>NZ_CP196194.1:0-4800000 GCF_052466615.1 Nocardiopsis sp. M1B1 | reverse complement strand
ACGAACGAGTACGAGAAGGCGCTGGCCGAGCAGAAGACGGGCTGGTCCGACGCCGACGTCCTGGAGCGGGTGGGCACCCGGATCACCACGCTGGGCGCCAAGGGTGCGCGTATCGACCGTGTGGGGGAGCCGAGCGTGCACGTGCCGGCCGCGGCGGTGGGGGAGCTGGTCGACCCCACGGGTATGGGGGACGCGTTCCGCGCGGGTTTCCTGGCCGCGCACTCGTGGGGGCTGTCGCTGGAGCGGGCCGCTCAGGTGGGCAACGCGACCGCGGTGCACTGCCTGGAGGCCGACGGGCCGCAGGAGTACACCCTGACGGGGGCCTCGCTCCTGGCGCGTCTGGAGGAGTCCTACGGCGCCGAGGCCTCGGCCGAGGTCGCGCCCTTCGTGTAGTCGACGGGTCGGGGTGGTGTCCGCGAGCCCGTAGAGTGGGTAGTCGCGACCCGCACGACCCGTGTCCGCCTGCCGGACCGGGCCGCGCCCCGCACGGCCGCCGCTCCCTGGGAGCCGGTGTCCCGCACGGGGAGCCCCGTGCCCGCCGGTGCGCTGAAACGCGTGCCGGTTACCCAGCCCAAGCCGTCCGCGCCGGGTCGCCGCGACGGTTGGGGAACCTGTCCCGCTGTGCGTGCTCCGGCGCGCCCGCGCGGGCTCGGGCGCGTTGAGCGCCTCCCAGATCTAGGCCAGCCTTACCTGGGATTCCCCGGATTCATCCGGAAAGGACATTGCATGCGCTACACCGGACCGAAGGTGCGGTTGTCCCGGCGCGCCGGCACCCCGCTGACCCGTAAGGCGGTCAGCTACTTCGAGAAGCGTCCCTACCCGCCCGGTGAGCACGGCCGCCGCGTCCGCCGCAACAGCAGCGACTACGCGGTCCGCCAGGCGGAGAAGCAGAAGGTGCGCTGGTACTACGACCTGACCGAGAAGCAGATGCTGCGCGTCTACGAGAGCGCGAAGAAGCGCACGGGGCGCACCGGTGAGGAGATGCTCGCCGAGCTGGAGCTGCGTCTGGCCACGGTCGTGCTGCGCGCCGGTCTGGCCGCCTCGATCTACGCCGCGCGTCAGTTCGTCAACCACGGTCACATCACCGTGGACGGCAAGAAGGTCGACATCCCGTCGTACCAGGTCAAGCCCGGTCAGATCATCAGTGTTCGGGAGAAGTCCCGCAACATGGTGCCGTTCGTCGAGGCCGCCGAGGGCGTCCACGCCGACGACAAGATCGCCGGATTCCTCGCCGTGAGCCACAAGGACCTGCGCGTCGCGGTCGTCGACCGCCCCAAGCGCGAGCAGATCCCGGTGCCCTTCGACGAGCAGCTGGTCGTGGAGTTCTACGCCCGCTAGTCACCCGCCTCGGCGTGTGCTCGGCCGCCTCCTCCCTCGGGGGCGGCCGATGCGGAGCAGGTCAGGCCGCGCGGACCCGGTCCGCGCGGCCTCGCTGTGTCCGGGGTGGTGTGGAACGCGCCACGCCCAGGATTCGGTGGGGCGCGAATCGTTATCGCACCGGAACCGGAAGCCCCCGAGCCGCGTGGTGCGGGGTTTCGGTCCCCGTCTTAACCGCCCGCCCGCTGCCGCTCCCGCCCCCACCCCCGGGCGGAGGACGGCCGCCGGGGCCGGGTCAGTACATGCGCCGGATGTGGAAGGCGCTGCCCCGCGCCAGGGGCCGCTCCGCGACGAACTCGTGCATCTTCATCCGGCACCAGGCGGGGATGTCCGCGCTGGCGGCGGGGTCGTCCGCGGTGACCGCGATGACCGCGCCTATGGGCACCTCGTGCAGCCTGGCGGCGAGCATGATGATCGGGATCGGGCACTTGCGGCCCACCGCCTCCACGGTGACCAGGGGAGGCCGGGGCGGGTACTCGGGCACGGAAAACCCCCCGTGTGTCGTCGTCTGGTGATGACCATCCTGACCTGGTCCCGTCCCAAGGGCGTGTTCGGTGGATGCTGCCCGTCGCGAGCGGCGCATCCAGTGCGGCTGTCGCAAGGCCGAAGAGGGAGTCAGGGTGGGGTCCTGTCGACTGATGAGAACGCCGCGAGAGTTGTGCTGGGGCGTCGCGTAGCAGGGTATGTGTCCGCCGAGCATGCCCTAAGGCGAACCCGGTTAAGGGCGTCGTAAATCCAGCGATACGCTCACCTTGTTCTCTCCTCGTGAAACGTCCACGCCGCCCCCGAGAGGCGGAAGGGGCGCGATCGGGAAGAGGGCCCGGGGGAACGCCGGGCCGCGCTCCGTAGCCAGCCGGGAGGGTACCCTCCGCGGGCGAACGGGCCCGGCTCCACGTACCGCCGCCAGCTCCGCCCAGGGGGGTCGGCAACACGCTGACCAGGTAAGCCCCTGAACTGGCCGCTGGGCGGTTCGCGATAATGTTTCCCCCTGAAAAGCTTTGGATACTTAGGCCGCCCGTGGAGGTTCCACGGGCTACACCGCTGGGAAGGCAATCCGTGAGTCCGACCCGCCAAGAGAATCGGCGCCGCAACCTGCGCCGATGGGCACCACGCGGCGCCGCGCTCGCCGTGCTGGGGCTGGCCGCGACCGGCTGCGCGTCGAACGATCTCACTCGTTTGGGCATGCCGGAGCCGATCACCAACCAGGCCGAGCGTGTTCTCTCGCTCTGGCAGGGCTCCTGGGTGGCGGCTTTCGCGGTCGGCATTCTCGTGTGGGGGCTGATCGTCTGGTCGGTCATCTTCCACCGCAAGCGCTCTGAGCAGTTGCCGCCGCAGGTGCGGTACAACATGCCCATCGAAGCGCTCTACACCGTGCTGCCGATCGTCATCATCTCGGTGCTGTTCTTCTTCACCGCCCGGGACCAGGCGATCCTGCTCGACACCGACGAGCCGGCGGACGTCAACATCGAGGTCGTGGCCTTCCAATGGGCCTGGCAGTTCAACTACCTCGACGACAAGAAGGAGAACGGCGGGGAGGTGCTCTTCGCCGAGACGGGTATCCCCAACCCGGACGGCACCGCCGACCCCTCCACCCAGACGACCCTGGTGCTGCCCGAGGGCGCGACCGTCCACTTCGACCTGCACTCGCCGGACGTCATCCACTCGTTCTGGATCCCCGAGTTCGGTTTCAAGATGGACGTCATCCCCGGTCGGGACAACGCCTTCCAGGCCGACATCAACGAGGGCACCGCGGGCGAGTACGTGGGCCGCTGCGCCGAGCTGTGCGGTGTGGACCACGCCCGCATGCTCTTCAACGTCCAGGTCCTGCCCCAGGACGAGTACGACGCCTGGGCGGCCGAGCAGCAGCAGGCCGCCGAGGAGGCCGAGCTCGAGGCCGCCGACACCGGCGACCAGCCGGCCTCCGGTGAGGGCTCCGGTGCCGAGGGCGCGGGCGCCGAGGGCGCCGGCACCGACGAGGAGGGCACCGGCAGCGGCGGCTCCGAGGCCGACGAGCAGGACACCGGTTCCGGCGCGTCCGACGCCGAGGAGAATGAGCAGTCATGAGCACCACACCAAACCCCGTTCCCGCGGGCGGTCAGGCACCGTCGCGCAAGGGGTCGATGATCGTCAAATGGATGACGTCCACCGACCACAAGGTCATCGGGTACATGTACCTGATCACCTCCTTCGTGTTCTTCCTCTTCGGTGGTCTGCTCGCGGTGCTCATGCGCGTCGAGCTGTTCTTCCCGGGCATGCAGGCCATGTCCAACGAGCAGTTCAACCAGCTGTTCACCATGCACGGCACGATCATGCTGCTGATGTTCGCGACGCCGCTGTTCGTCGGGTTCTCGAACGTGATCATGCCGTTGCAGATCGGTTCGCCCGACGTGGCGTTCCCGAGGATGAACCTGTTCAGCTACTACCTGTTCCTGTTCGGCAGCCTCATCGCCATCAGCGGGTTCCTGACCCCGGGCGGCGCGGCCAGCTTCGGCTGGTTCGCCTACACGCCGCTGTCGGACGCGGTGCGCTCGCCAGGTCTGGGCGGTGACCTGTGGATCCTGGGCCTGGTGGTCTCGGGTCTGGGCACCATCCTGGGCGCGGTCAACTTCATCACCACCGGCCTGTGCATGCGCGCGCCCGGTATGACGATGTTCCGCATGCCGATCTTCACCTGGAACACCCTGCTCACCAGCGTGCTGGTGCTCATCGCGTTCCCGGTCCTGACCGCCGCCCTGATCGCGCTGGGCGCGGACCGCATGGTCGGCACCCAGGTGTTCAACGCCGAGCACGGCGGGGCCATCCTGTGGCAGCACCTGTTCTGGTTCTTCGGCCACCCCGAGGTGTACATCATCGCGCTGCCGTTCTTCGGCATCGTGACCGAGATCATCCCGGTGTTCAGCCGCAAGCCGATCTTCGGCTACAAGAGCCTGGTCGCGGCGACCATCGCCATCACCGGCCTGTCGGTCACCGTGTGGGCGCACCACATGTTCCCGACCGGCGCGGTGCTGCTGCCGTTCTTCTCGTTCATGAGCTTCCTCATCGCGGTCCCGACCGGCGTGAAGTTCTTCAACTGGATCGGCACGATGTGGCGGGGCCAGATCACCTTCGAGACGCCGATGCTCTTCGTCATCGGCTTCCTGGTGACCTTCCTGTTCGGCGGTCTGACCGGCGTGCTGCTGGCCTCCCCGCCGATCGACTTCCACGTCACCGACTCCTACTTCGTGGTGGCCCACTTCCACTACGTGGTCTTCGGCACCGTGGTGTTCGCGATGTTCGCGGGCTTCTACTTCTGGTGGCCCAAGTTCACCGGCAAGATGCTCAACGAGAAGCTGGGCAAGTTCCACTTCTGGCTGCTGTTCCTGGGCTTCCACGGCACGTTCCTGGTGCAGCACTGGCTGGGCGCCGCCGGCTTCCCGCGCCGCTACGCCGACTACCTGCCCAGTGACGGCTTCACCGAGCTGAACCAGATCTCCTCGGTGTCCTCGTTCGTACTGGCGGCCTCGACGCTGATCTTCTTCTGGAACATGTACATCACCTCGAAGAAGGCGCCGCTGGTCACCGTGGACGACCCGTGGGGCTACGGCTGCTCGCTGGAGTGGGCCACGTCCTGCCCGCCGCCGCGGCACAACTTCACGTCGCTGCCGCGGATCCGCTCCGAGCGTCCCGCGTTCGACCTGAATCACCCGCACGCCGCGGCCCCGGGCGCCGTCCCGGTGGGCGCCACGAAGGAGTAGGGCGCAATGAAGACGCAGGCCTATCTGTTCATGGGCGTCTCGACCTTCTTCGGTCTGGCCGCCGCCCTGTACGTGTACTGGTCCTGGCAGGACACCGGCACGATCGAGTGGACGGGCACCACCGCCCTGGTGGTCTCCATCGGCTTCGGTTGGATGATCGGCTTCTGGCTCTGGCAGGCGGCCCGCCGCAGCGAGCACTTCCACGGGCTCCCCGCGGAGGAGCGGCTGGACGGGGAGATCTCCGAGAACTCCGGCGAGTACGGCTTCTTCAGCCCGCACAGCGCCTGGCCGCTGTGGGTGGCGCTGGCCGTGGCGTTCACCGCGGTGGGCGTGGCGATCGGCTGGTGGATGGTGTTCATCGGCGCCTTCGCCATCATCCTCACCGCCATCGGTTGGATCTTCGAGTACTACCGCAACGAGTTCCAGCACTAGGGGGTCGGGCCGCCGCACCGCGCGACGGCCTCCCGCCGACGGCCGGACGCGTCCCCGGGACGCGTCCGGCCGTCTTTCTTGCCACGGCCCGGACCGCGTGTGACGTGGCCGTCGGCACCTCCCCGGGTGTTCGTGCCATGACCTCGCGCACTCCCGTCCGGGCGCCCGGTGTCGTGACCCTTCGCCGGGGTAGGGTTTTCCTGCACTTGACCTGACAGGGCACCGCGGACACGGGTGCGCCCCGCGCGCCGAGGTCCCGTCGCAACGGACGCTGGAGGTCCTTGTCGTGAAGGGACGAGTTCGCGCACCCCGCGCTCTGGCGGCGGCCGCCGCCGCGGTCGCGCTCGCCGCGACGGCCTGCACCGGCCCCGCCCAGCAGGAGCCCGCGGCGGCTCCCAGCGAGGAGGCCGAGACCGGACCGCGGATCAGCGTCACCCCCGAGGAGGGGGCATCCTCCGTCGCCCCCAACACCCCGGTGCGGGTGTCGGTGGAGGAGGGCTCGCTCACCGACGTCCGCGTCGAGCAGTCCCCCGCCGTGGAGGAGGGCGAGGACGCCGGGGCGGCCGGGGACGCCGAGCAGTGGGAGTTCACCGGCGCCCTGAGCGAGGACGGCACCCGGTGGGTGAGCGACTGGAACCTGACCCCGGGCTCCGCGGTCACGGTCCGCGCCACCGCCGAGGACGACGCCGGGGAGACCTCCGAGGCGGTCGTGGAGTTCTCCACCGAGGAGGCCGTGCCCGGGCGGCGCCTGGAACTGGCCTCCAACTTCCCCACCTCGGGTGACACCGTCGGCGTGGGCATGCCGGTCATCGTCAACTTCGACCTGCCGGTGACCAACAAGGCCCAGGTGGAGAACTCCATGGAGGTGACCTCCGAGCAGGGAGCGGAGGGCGCCTGGAACTGGGTCGGCGACAAGACCGCGGTGTTCCGCCCGCGCGAGTACTGGGAGCCCTACCAGCAGGTGAGCGTGGACCTGCGCCTGTCGGGGGTGGAGGCCTCCGAGGGCGTCTACGGGATCGAGAACCACCGCCTGGAGTTCGAGGTCGGCCGCGAGATGGTCTCGACCATGCACGTGCCCGACCACGAGATGCTGGTGGAGATCGACGGCGAGCCCGCGCGCACCATCCCCGTGAGCAACGGCGAGGCCTCCAAGCGCTTCAACACCACCACCTCGGGGACGCACCTGACCATGGAGAAGTACGAGTCCCTGGTCATGGACGCGGCCACCCTGGGCATCCCCGAGGACTCGCCCGACTACTACAAGCTCGACGTGGACTGGGCGGTGCGCACCTCCAACAGCGGCGAGTTCGCCCACGCCGCCCCCTGGAACGACCGGATCGGGTCGGCCGACACCTCCAACGGCTGCACGAACATGTCGGTGGAGGACGCCCGCTGGTTCTACGAGAACTCCCTGATGGGCGACGTCCTGGAGACCACCGGGACCGACCGGGAGCTGGAGTGGGACAACGGCTGGGGCTTCTGGCAGATGTCCTGGGACGAGTGGCTGGCCCAGAGCGCGACCGGTGAGCCGCAGGTGACCGACGGTTCGGGCACCCCCGGCTCCGTGCACGGCGAGGGGCTCTAGGCGGGTAGGTCCGGGGAGCCCTCCAGGAGGGCGTCAAGGCGCCTGGCGGTGTGCTCCCAGGTCCAGGAGCGGCTCACCCACGCGCGGCCGCGTGCGCCCATCTGGGCGGCGCGCCCGGGGTCCTTCAGCAGGGCGATGAGGGCGCGCGCGGAGGGGCCGGGCAGGGAGCCGTCCACGACCAGGCCGGTCTCGCCGTCCCGGACCGTGGCGGGTGCGCCCCCGGAGTTCCCCGCGACCACCGGCAGGCCGCAGGCCGAGGCCTCCAGGTAGACGATGCCCAGGCCCTCGGCCTCCAGGCCGCCCTTGCGGCTGCGGCAGGGCATGGCGAACACGTCGGCGGCGTCGTAGTAGGGCGGCAGGTCGCGGTGGGGGACCGAGCCGGTGAAGACCACTGACGGCGTTCCTCGCGCGGCCGAGAGCAGGCTCCGGCGGTGGGGGCCGTCGCCGACGACGAGCAGGACCGCGTCGGGCACCTCGGCCAGGACGCGGGGCCAGGCGCGGATCAGGGTGTCCTGGCCCTTGCGGGGCACGAGCCGGGACACGCACAGCACCACGGGGCGGTCGCCCAGGCCCAGGCGGGCGCGGACCTCCTCGCCGCCGACGCCGGGCCGGAAGGCCTCGGTGTCCACGCCGGGCGTCAGTCGGCGCATGCGGGCGGCCGCGTCGGGGGACAGGGCCCGGGCCAGGTGGCGGCGGGTGTACTCGCCCAGGTAGGTGACGGTGTCGGTGGTGTCGCCGATGCGGCGCAGCGCCTCGCGGGATCCGGGCATCGTGGCCCACCAGGTCTCGTGGCCGTGGCTGATGGCCACCTGGCGTTTGACGGGGGTGCCCTCGCCCAGTCCGGCGGCGAGCAGCCCCAGCGGGGCGGCGGCGCCGTAGAGCACCGTGTCGCAGCCCTCCAGGTCGGCGATGGCGCGTGCCCGCCGCGCCACCCGCGGCGTGGGCAGCAGGACGCGGGCGGCGTCGCGCACGACGGGGAAGGGCTGGCGCAGGTCGAAGTGCGGGTCGGCGGCGGCGTCGGCCCGGGCGGGGGAGGAGCAGTAGACCACGACCGAGCCGCGGGGGCGGCGCAGGGCCATCTCGTGGACGAAGGCCTCGATGCCGCCGGGCTTGGGCGGGAAGTCGTTGGTGATGATCAGAGTTCGCGGCACAGGGGCGAGTCTAGGCGCGGCGGGGTCGGCGGGGGGCGTTCCACGCGGGCCGGGTCGCGGCGCGGGGCGGGTCGCGGCGCGGGGCGGGTCCGGAAGACGGCGGTGCCCCGCGACGGCGCGCGTCGCGGGGCACCGGGGGCCGGGCGCCGGTCAGGGGCGGACGGCGGTGACGAAGTTGGCGCGGTAGTAGTCGTTCAGGGTGACCGTGCCGATGGGGCGGGCCGAGGTGGAGGCGTGCACCATGACGTTGTCGCCCGCGTACAGGCCCACGTGCTCCGGGCCGCTGCCGCCGGGGTAGAAGAACAGCAGGTCGCCGGGCTGCTTGTTCTCCCAGGAGACCCGCTGGCCCGCGTTGACCTGCTGGTAGGTGGTGCGGGGCAGGCTGACTCCGGCGGCGGCCCAGGCGGCCTGGGTCAGGCCGGAGCAGTCGTAGCCGCCGGGTCCGGTGCCGCCCCAGACGTAGGGCTTGCCGACCTGCTCGTAGGCGAAGTTCAGCGCGGTCCTGGCGTTGCCCGAGGCGGGGCCGGTGTAGCTGCTGCCGCCTCCGCCGCCGCTGCTTCCGCCGCTGCCCCCGCCGCCGGTCTGGCCGACGTTCTGGGTGGCTGCCGCCTGCTCCTCCGCGGTCAGCTCCGAGAGAAGCCCCTCCTGCTCCTCGATGGCCTCCTCGGCGGCCTCGGTGGCCTCCTCGGCCTCCTTGAGGGCCTCGGCGGCCTCCTCCTCGGTCGCGCTGGCCTCGGCCTCCAGGACCTCCAGGTTCTCCAGCTCGGTGACGTACTGGGCGAGGTTGCCGTCGTTCTGGGCCGACAGGTAGTCCAGGTCGGCCTGGTGGGTCAGGGCGTCCTCGGGGCCGGTGGAGCTGAGCAGCTGGTGGAAGGAGGTGAAGTCGACGCCGGTGTAGGTGGAGCTGGCGAGCCGGCGGGCGCCCAGGCCGAGTTCGGCGACCTTCTCCTCGGCGGCCTCGATCTCCTCCAGGATGCCCTCCAGCTCCTCCTGGGCGGCCTCGTGCGTCTCCTTCGCCTCGTTGTAGGCCGCGTTGAGCTCGATGTACTCCTCTTCGAGGGCCTCGATCTCCTCGCGGACCTCCTCGGCCGTCGGATCGGCGTGGGCCACCGCGGTGGGCAGCAGGAGGGCGGCGGCGGTCAGGGAGGACAGGGCCGCGGTGCGGCGCCTGCGGACGCGACGGGATGCCAACACGTGGTAGACCTTTCTCCCCTTGTCCCACGCCGTGGGGAAGGGTCGAGGGATGCGCCGGGCGGGGGCTGGGGCCTTCCGGACGGGGCCGGGAGGATGCGGGGCCGTGACCCGCGGGGTGGGGTCGGCCCGACCGGGGCGCGGCCGTCACCGCCAGGGGGCGGTGAATGAGGTGGCAACCGCGCTCGGCGATGAACACTAGTGCATCCGCCGGGTCGCTCTCAACCTTTTCGTAATGTTCCACCGGTTGGTGCTGTGTGTCCGAAAATCGGGCTGTTGTCCGTTAAACGGCGGCGGGCCGCCACCCGGCGGGTGACGGCCCTGCGTGCTTCGGCTCCCTCTACGGGCGGACGGCGAACTGGAACTCGCTCGCCCAGTAGGCGGCCAGGCCGACGACCTCGATGTTGCGGCCGCTGCTGGGCGCGTGCACCATCTGGCCGTTGCCGGCGTAGAGCCCGTCGTGGCTCAGGCCGCCGAAGAAGAACATGATGTCGCCGGGCTGGAGGGCGTTCATGTCGTAGATGCGCTGGCCCACCTCGGCCTGGGCGTAGGTGGTGCGGGGCAGGTCGACGCCGCCCGCGCGCCAGGCGGCCTGGACCAGGCCGGAGCAGTCGTAGCCGTTGGGGCCGGTGCCGCCCCAGACGTAGGGCTTGCCGACCTGGGCGTAGGCGAAGTCCAGGGCCGCGCCCGCGCTGCCCGAGGCGGAGCCGGTGTAGGACTGGCCGCCGCTGCTGTCGGCGCCCTCGGCGGCCGGGTCGGAGTCGGGGAACTGGGCCAGGAGCGTCTCCTGCTCCTCCAGCTTCTCCTCGACGCTGGTCTTGGCCTCCTCGGCCTCCTCCAGCGCGGTCTCGGCCTCCTCCAAGGCCCCCTCGGCCTCGTCCTTGAGGGCGAACAGCCGCTCGTGGGAGGCGCCGAACTCGTCGAGCTGGGCCTTCTGGGCCTCCGACAGGTAGTTGAGGTCGGCGTTCTGCTCCAGCAGGCTCTCGGGGCCGTCGGAGGAGAGGATGTTGGTCATGGAGTCCAGGTCGCCGGACTGGTAGGTGGCGCTGGCGAGCTCCTGCACCTTGCCGCGCAGCTCCTCGTAGCGCTCCTCCTCGTCGCCGACCTGCTCGTCGAGGTCCTCGTAGAGGGTCTCGGCGACGTCGTGGTCCTCCTTGGCCTGGTTGTACTCCTCGACCGCGGTGGAGACCTCCTCGCGCAGCTCCTCGATCTTGTCTTCGACCTCGTCCTGGGTCGGCTCCGCGTAGGCGGTGCCCGGGACGAGCATGGTGCCCGCGACGACCGCGCTGATTCCGGTCGTGGCGGCGAATCGGCGAGCCGTACGTCGTCCACCGGGGTTCTTCATGGCGGTCCACGCTCCTTGGGGTCGGGCAAGTCCGCATAGGGGTGCGGGGAGAACAGTGACGGGACCCGCGCGGGGGCGCGGGCGCGGGTGAGTGTGCGGGTCCCGACCGGCGGGCTCAGTCACGGCCTTGCTGTCCGGTGGAGCACTCACGTTCCGGGAAGAACCTAGCGGACCGTTCTGCACAGCTCAACCACGGGACCCCGTACGTGCCGGTCTTCACAGCGCGTGCCGCGGTCCGCGGCACGCGCGTCGTTCCTGGGAGGGAGCCGCGGGCCGAGCGGGGTAACGAAGAGGTAACGTCTGGGGTCGGTGTGTCCCCGAGGCGCCGGGGCGGGGCCGCGCCCGCCCGTGCGGCGGGCGCCCGGCCCCGTCAGCCGTGCGACTCCAGGCGGCGCAGGAAGATCGTCGAGGGCACCGCGCGCGCCCCGGCGCGGCGCACCGCCGTCACGATCTCGCGGTCGGAGGTGACCACCGCGATCGGCCGCCCGGGGGGTTCGGCGCGCACCAGCCGCACGATCAGCTCGTCCGCGGTCTCCCCGGGCGCGCTGAACAGCAGCCGCACCCGGCGCGGCGCCGCCATCACCGGCGGGGTGTCCACGTCCGCGCCGTCGAACACGCACGTGATCTCGGCCTTGGTCCGGCTGGCCAGCCCTTCCAGGGAGTTCATCAGCCGGGTGCGCTGGTCGGCCAGGGGGAGGGTCCCGTAGCCGGTCTTGGTGACGTTGTAGCCGTCCACCAGCAGGTGCACCCGGGGCGCGGTGAGCAGGTGCTCCAGCAGGCCGGGGTCGTCGTCGGGCAGACCGCCCAGCGACACCCGCCGCTGCTGTTCGGTCTCGGCCACCAGGTCGGCGGGGCTGTCCAGGGCGGTGGGCAGCGCCAGTTCGCGGCGCAGGCCGTGGGAGGCCTCCACCAGCACGTCCAGCAGCACGCGCAGCCGCGCCTCGTCGGCGTTGCGTCCGGCGCGCACCGCCCGCCGGGCGTTGTCCAGTTGGGCCTCGGCGGCGGCCAGCCTCGATCTCAGCCGCCGGTTCTGCGACTCCAGCGCGCCGACCTGCGCGGCCGACTCCGACTCGCGTCCGGCCGTCTCGGTCAGCGCCCGCGAGGCCCGCTCGGTGGCCTCCTTGGCCCGCTGGCGCTCGGTATGCACCTTGCGGCGCAGCTCGGCGATCTCGGTGCGCTGGGCCCTGATCTGGGACCGCAGCCGCTCCAGCTCCTCCTGGTGGCCGTGCCGGGTCTCGTCCAGTTGGCGGCGGGCGGCGTCCAGGGCCTCCGCGGCCTGGTCCGCCTCCTTGGCGCTGGTCTGGCGCTCCAGCTCCCGGTGGACGTCCTCGACGATGCCGGGCCATCCCGGGGGCCGCAGCAGGTAGGCGGAGGCGGCCACGGCCACGGGGTCGGCCGCGGGGGGCACCACGCCCGAGCGCAGGCCCTCGGCCAGCTCGGGCCACACCTGGTCCACGCGGGCGGCGACCATGCCGCGGAAGGCCTCGTCGTTCTCCAGCTGGGCGGCGATCTGCGGTCCGGCGAGCCGGGCCCTGCGGCGCGGCTCGAACCTGGCGACCCTGCGCAGCAGCGGGGGCAGGTCGCTCGCGCGCATGCCGCCGAGCACGTCCGAGCCGTACTCGACGACCCGGGCGCGCACCTGCTCGGGCAGCGGCCGGGTCAGCCGTTCGCCGCCGTCACCGCCGTTGCCGTCACCGCCGCCGTCATCGCCGACGCCGTGGCCGCCGTCCTGCGCCGGGTGGTCGCCACCGTCGAGCGGGTCGCCGCCGTCGGAGTCGCCGCCCGCACCGGGGCGGGCGCTCATGCCCGACCCGTCGGGCTCTCCGCCGAGGAACCGGGGACCGACCGGTCGGCGTCGGGGCGGGCGATGATCTCGACGCTGTCGGTGGCGCCGCACCAGCGGCACCGCACCCGCTCGATGGTCTCGGAGAGCACGGTGCGCTCCTCGACCCCGCCCTCACCGGCCAGGTCCAGGTGGACGTAGTCCTGGGAGCGCACGGTCCGGGTCACGTCGAACCGTGTGAGATTGCCGCATCCGGTGCACCGCCACCGCTCACTGTCACCCGGCATCGCGATCCCCACGGTTCCTCCCTCGTCTGGTGCTCTGGCGGGGCGGCGGCCCGGCCGCCGCCCCGATGACCCACATCTTTGCATGTCGGGCAGGTCAGACCGTATTCCGACGGGTTGTCCCCGCCGCCGACTACCCTGACCGGGTGGTTCGACAGTCCTCGGCGCCCGCCGGCGTGCAGACCAGCATCAGCGACCTCGGTACGCCGTTGGCCGCGGCGTCCTTCGTGGTGCTGGACCTGGAGACCACCGGAACCAGCGCGAGCGGCTCCCGGATCACGGAGGTCGGCGCGGTCAGGGTGCGCGGCGGCGAGGTCGTCGGCGAGTTCGCCACCCTGGTGGATCCCGGTACCCCCATACCGGCCAACATCACCCTCCTGACGGGGATCACCCAGTCGATGGTGGCCTCGGCCCCGCCGATGGAGGAGGTCCTGCCCCGGCTGCTGGCCTTCCTGGACGCCGAACCCGACACCGTGCTGGTGGCCCACAACGCGCCCTTCGACACCGGCTTCCTCAAGGCCGCGTGCGAGCGCCACGGCACGGACTGGCCCGGCTACCCGGTCGTGGACACGCTGCGCCTGGCCCGCGCCGTGCTCGCGCGCGGCGAGACGCGCAACCACCGGCTGGCCACGCTGGCGGCCTACTTCGGGGTCCCGGTCGCGCCCAACCACCGCGCCCTGGAGGACGCCCGCGCCACCGTCGGCGTCCTGCACGGGCTCGTGGAGCGCCTGCGCCCCATGGGGGTGTCCAGCGTGGAGGAGCTGCGCGCGGTCACCAAGCCGCCCACCAAGGCCCAGCGCAGCAGACGCCACCTGGCCGAGGGCCTGCCGGAGGAGCCGGGCGTGTACGTGTTCACCGACGCCCGCGGGGAGAGCCTCTACGTCGGCAAGAGCAAGAACCTGCGCCGCCGGGTGCGCACCTACTTCACCGCGGCCGAGAGCCGCCAGCGCATCCGTGAGATGGCGGGCCTGGTGGCGGGCGTGACCCCCATCGTGTGCTCCAGCGAGCTGGAGGCCTCCGTCCGCGAGCTGCGCATCATCGCCGAACGCAAACCGCCCTACAACCGTCGTTCGCGCAACCCCGAGCGGGCCTCCTGGGTCCGGCTCACCGCCGACGCCTTCCCGCGCCTGTCCGTGGTGCGCACGGTCGGCGGCGAGGGCGCGGCCCACATCGGGCCCTACTCCTCGCCCCGCGAGGCCGAGCGCGCCAGGGAGGCGCTGCTCCACGTCTTCCCGCTGCGCCAGTGCGCGCACACCTTCCGGCCCCCGAAGGCGACCGCCGGGGGAGGCGGCGGCGGGGCCCGCGTCGCCCCGGAGGTGGTCGCCTCGGGCGCGCGGTGGACGGGCCCGTGCGTGGTGGCCCAGCTGGGCCGCTGCGGCGCGCCCTGCGACGGCAGCGAGAGCGAGGCCGAGTACGCGGTGCACGCCGAGGCGGCGCGCGTGGCGATGACGGGGGACCCCGCCGCCGTGGTGGACGCGCACACCGCGCGCATCGGCGAACTCGCCGCCGACCTGCGCTACGAGGAGGCCGCGCACCTGCGCGACCGCCTCACCGCGTTCCTGCGCGGAGCCAGACGGGCCCAGCGCCTGTCGGCCATCGCCGCGGTCGCGCACCTGGTCGCCTCCCGCCGCACCGCCGCGGGCTGGGAGACCTGCGTGGTCCGCCACGGCCGCCTGGCCGCCAGCGCCGTGCTGCGCCCGGGCACCGACCCCGCCGCGTTCCTGGCCTCCCTCGTGGCCACCGCCGAGTACGTGCCCGCCGGGCACGGGCCCGGCCCCGGCGCGCTCCCGGGGGAGACCGAGCTGGTCCTGGACTGGCTCGCCGACCCCGCCACCCGGCTGGTCGAGATCGAAGGGGAGTGGACATGCCCGTTGCGCAGCGCCGAGGCGCACACCGGGATGACACACTGGGCCCATGGCCGCGCTTCCGCTCAATGACGACTACCCCGTCCGCCGCGTCCCCGTCGTCTCGTACACGCTGGTCGCGGTCAACGTCCTCGTCTACCTGGTCTCACCTCAGGCGCTGACCGCGGTGTGGTACCCGGCGGACATGTTCGAGCGCTTCTGCGCGATCCAGGACTACTTCATGTACTGGGGGGCGGTGCCCGCCGAGATCACGGGCCGGACCGACCTGGTCCCGCACGCGGTCCCCGAGTGCGGGCAGCTCGACGGCAAGCCGGTGTGGTTCTCGGTGTTCAGCTCGATGTTCCTGCACAGCGGGCCCGGGCACCTGATCGGCAACCTGGTGTACCTGTTCGTGTTCGGGCCCGTGGTGGAGGACCGGATCGGCAAGCTGCGCTTCACGGGGCTGTACCTGGCCACCGGGGTCGCCGCCGCCTACGGCTTCGCGCTGACCGACGTCGACGCCGCCATGCCCATGGTGGGCGCGTCCGGGGCCATCTCGGGCGTGCTGGGCGCCTACCTGGTCGTGCAGTTCCGCAGCCGGGTGACCACGCTGGTGTTCGGGGTGATCCCGATGCGCCTGCCCGGGTGGGCCGTGGTGGGCAGCTACTTCGCTCTTCAGTATCTTCTCTACGTCACCACATCGAGCGCCCCCGGCGCCGGAGGCGGCGTCGCCTACGCGGCGCATGTGTACGGGTTCGTCGCGGGGGTGCTCGTGGGACTGGTGGTCTACCGGCTGCGATGGCGCTCCGGGACGCGGCTGTCCGACGTCTACTAGGCACACGCCCCGGTGCGCCCCGGCGCGGTCGTCGCGCCCGTCCCGACATTTTCCGAGGAACCGCCCTGGAGGCACAGTGATCACCGCGATCGTCATGATCAAGGCCGACGTCCACCGCATCCCCGAGGTCGCCGGGGCGATCGCGGAGATCGACGGGGTGAGCGAGGTCTACTCGGTCACCGGCGGCGTCGACCTCATCGCCATGGTGCGGGTGCGCAAGCACGAGGACCTGGCCGAGGTGATCCCCGGCCGGGTGAACAAGGTGCCCGGCGTGCTCTCCTCCGACACCCACATCTCCTTCCAGGCCTACTCCAGGCACGACCTGGAGTCGGCCTTCGCCCTGGGCTGGTAGCCGGTCGTGGCCGGTACCTGGAAGGCGGAGGAGACGGGGGTGCTCGCGCTGCCCTCGGGCAGGCTGGTGCGCGGCCGGGGCCTCAGGCACCCGCTGTCCTCCGGGCCCGCGCCCGACCTCGGGCTGTACCTGCTGGGCCGCGAACCGGCGCCCGTGCCCTGGGAGGGGCGCTGGCTGCGGTGGCGGGACTTCGGTCTGCCCTCCGACCCCGGGGCCGTGGGCGCGGCCCTGCGCGAGGCGTGGGAGCGCGCCGGGACCGAACGCGTCGAGGTCGCCTGCGGTGGCGGCCGGGGGCGCACCGGCACGGCGCTGGCGTGCCTGGCGGTGCTGGACGGGGTCCCCGCGCGCGAGGCGGTCGCCTACGTCCGCGCGCACTACTCGCCGCGTGCGGTGGAGACCCCCTGGCAGCGCCGTTTCGTGGCCCGCTTCGAGGCCTGAGCCCCGCCGCGGGCGGACCGCCGGCCCCGGCGGGCGGGCGGAACGCCGGGGGCGCGGCACCGGGTCGCCCCGCCGCCGCGCCCCCGGCGCGTGTTCACAACGACTTGGCGTACTGCTGGCTGGTCTCCACCCAGCGCTCCAGCGCGCGCTCGGCGGCGCCGCTGTCCACCGCCGCGGCGGCCCGCTCGTACCCGGCGCGCACCGACTCCAGCAGGGGGCCCCGGATGCCGTCCACGGCGGCCAGGGCGGCGCCCGCGTTGAGCAGCACGGCGTCGCGCACCGGGCCGGTGCGGCCCGCCAGGAGGTCGCGCACGGCCTGGGCGTTGAACCCGACGTCGCCGCCGCGCAGGTCCTCGGGCCGTGAGCGGGCGATGCCCAGGTCGGCGGGGTCGAGCGTCTCGCGCCGGGCCGCGCCGTCGCCCACCACCCACACGGTGGAGGTGGTCGTGGTGGTCAGCTCGTCCAGCCCGTCCTCGCCCCGGAACACCAGCGCCGAGGAGCCGCGGCGGGCGAACACCCCGGCGATCACCTCGCACATGCGCTCGTCGAACACCCCGATGGCCGAGGTGGTGGGCTGGGCCGGGTTGGTCAGCGGGCCCAGGAAGTTGAACACCGTCGGCACCGCCAGTTCGCGGCGGGGCTTGGCGGTGAAGCGGAACGAGGGGTGGAAGACCGGGGCGAAGCAGAAGGCGATGCCCGCCTCCTCGGCCACCCGCACGGTCAGCTCCGGCGGCAGGTCCAGGACCACGCCCAAGCGCTCCAGCACGTCGGCTGTGCCGCAGGAGGAGGACGCCGCCCGGTTGCCGTGCTTGACCACGCGGGCGCCCGCGGCCGAGGCCACGATCGCCGCCATCGTGGACACGTTCACGGTGTGCGCGCGGTCGCCGCCGGTGCCAACGATGTCAAGGGTCGGTCCGGGGACGTGGATGCGCACGGCGTTGTCGAGCATGCCCCGGGCCAGGCCGGTCACCTCCGACACGCTCTCGCCCTTGGCGCGCAGCGCGATGGCGAACCCGGCGATCTGGGCGTCGGTCGCGGCCTCGGACATGATCTCGTTCATCGCCCACGCGGTGTCGTCGGCGCTCAGGGTCCGTCCGCCCAGCAGGGCGGTGATGAGGTTGGACCAGGTCCGCTCGGTCACGGCGGACGGCTCGTCGGAGTTCGCGGCTCCGGATCCGGCGGGAGGGTTGGCTGCGGGGACGTTCATCTGGGTTGCTCCACGGTGAAGGAACGGGCACGGAAGGGGCCGGGGGCGCGGCGCGCGGGCCGCTCTCAGGCGCTGGGAGGAAGGGGCGCGGCGTGGGCGCGCCATCGCCCGATGTCGGCGCCGTGGTGCAGGGCCGCGCCCACCGCGCGGCGGCGGCGCGGCTCCGCGTCGCCGCGGTGGCCCGTTCCGAGACCGTCTCGCACGTGTGTCACCCGTTCAGGGCCGCCGCGACCCGCTGGCGCATGAGCTCGGCCAGGGCCTCGGCGAGCGCGACGGGGTCGATCGGGTGGCTGACGACCTGCTCGGCCTGGGACCAGGTGGCCAGCCAGCCGTCGTCGCGCCGTCCCACCAGCAGCAGGACCGGCGGGCAGCGGTAGATCTCGTCCTTGACCTGGCGGCACAGGCCCATCCCGCCGACTGGGGAGGCCTCGCCGTCGAAGATCGCCACGTCCACGCGCGCGGCGGGGTCGGTGTCCTCCAGCTTGCGCAGGACCATGGGCGCGGTCGCGCACTCGACGAACTCCACGAGGGGAACGTCGGCCGAGGGGCGCCGGCCGACCGCCAGCCGCACCTGCTCGCGGGTGTCGGCGTCGTCGCTGTAGACCAGCACGCGCATCCTGGCACCCGTGTCCGTACCGCTGACCACCATCGCGCAACCGTCCCATCGCTTCTGTCCGCGGCCGTCGCCGTGGGGGTGCGGCCGAGGCGTTCGTTGGCTGTATGCCCTCTGACTGTATTGCCTCGGGGCCCCGCTGCACAGAAGAGGGGCCGGGGGCGTGCCGGGTACTGAGACCTGGGCCACCACATTCAGAGCACGGGCTAACCCCACCCCCAAGCCCTGTTATCAAAAGGTGATTTTCTTGATGTCTGGCCGTAACCTGACGTAGGCCGGAGCGTCACCCACGGGGCGCTGGATCGCCCTAGCCACAGGGGATCCCGAATTTCGGTCACTCTGGGTATGTTACTGGTGTGGCTAGAGGGGCAAAGCCGATACAGTAACGTCCGAGTCACGATCAACCGGTGCCAGCTGGCCGTCCGGGGCCCCAGAGCGCCCCGTACCGGGCCTGACCCGCCCTGTTACGGAGAGTCGGGTACGGCCCTCTCCGAGATGCCGTAATAATGCTGGCGTGGCGACAGCAACCGCGAACCCAAAATCAGCACCGACACCAGCACATGGTGCGGCAAAGCGTCCTGACCTGGTGAGCGTTGGCACCATCGTTTGGTTGGCCAACGAGCTCATGTTCTTCGCTGCGCTGTTCGCGATGTACTTCACGATCCGATCGGTGACCAACGGAAACCCCGACCTGGGGCAGTGGCCCGACACCCACCTGAACGTGCCGTGGGCGTCGGCGATCACCGTGGTCCTGGTGGCTTCGAGCTTCACCGCGCAGGCCGGCGTCTGGGCCGCCGAGCGCGGTGACGTCAAGAAGCTGCGTATGTGGTTCTTCATCACGTTCTTCATGGGCCTGTTCTTCGTCCTTGGGCAGGCCTACGAGTACTACGAGCTCATCTTCCACGGGGGCCTGACTCTTCAGTCGAGCGCTTACGGGTCGATGTTCTACCTGACCACGGGCTTCCACGGACTCCACGTCATCGGTGGGCTGATCGCGTTCCTCATCATGTTGGGACGTACGTACGCCGCGAAGCGCTTCACCCACCAGCAGGCGACCAGCGCGATCGTCGTGTCCTACTACTGGCACTTCGTCGATGTGGTCTGGATCGCTTTGTTCTTCACCATCTACTTCATCCAGTAACCCGAAACGGGGAAACCGTGAAATGGATTACCGCGCGGCGGCGGCATCCCCTGGCGGGGTATGTCGTCGTCATCCTCGCGCTAGCCCTGTTCGGGGTGGGGTACGCCGCTCTGGCGCCCACCGCGGACCAGGCCCAGGCGCAGACTCTGGCCGCTGAGGCTGCTCCCTCGGCCGATGAGGTCGATGTAGCCAACGGCGAGGACATCTTCAACCAGACGTGCGCGACCTGTCACAACTACGACGGCAGTGGCACCTACGGTGAGGACGGGGAGTACACCCGGGGTCCTGACATCCGTGACTCGGGTGCGGCGGCCGTCGACTTCCAGGTCAGCACGGGGCGTATGCCGTCGATGAACCCCGACGCGCAGATGCCGCGCAAGCCGATGGCGATGTCGGAGCAGGATCTGCAGGACCTGATCGCGTACTACGACGCGCAGATCAGGACCGGTGGTCCCGATATTCCTTATGACGTTCCGGGTGAGGCGCCCGAGCGTGAGGAGTTCGAGGACGAGGCTTCTTATGAGGCCGCGCTCGAGGAGTTCGAGGCCGAGTACGACGCCTACGTCCAGGGCGCTGACGACACTGACATGGGTATGCGTCTGTACCTGACCAACTGTGCGCACTGCCATGGTTGGTCTGGTGGGGGCGGTGCTCTTACGGATGGTCGTTGGGCTCCGGAGATTCATGACGCGTCCGCGCGTCAGATCTATGAGGCGATGGTCAGTGGTCCGGGTGCGATGCCGATGTTCAGTGACACGGTGATCGAGCCGGAGGAGAAGCAGGAGTTGATCTCCTATATCAAGACTCTCCAGGCCGAACCCAACGCCGGTGGCATTTTCGATCTGGACCGTGTCGGCCAGGTCGCCGAGGGTTTGATCGGGTGGGTCGTCGGGCTCGCCCTGATCATCGCCTGCGCGATCTGGATCACCGCGAAGCAGCGAGCTCATGACTGAGAACAACAGCAACGACAGCAGCGGGGGAGAGGCCACGCCCGAACGCGTGGTCGGCACCCCCAAGGCCGGAGACCCCGTGGTCTCCGGCGCTTCCACGACTTCGGAGGGGGTCCACGAAGGACCGTACAAGGCCTCCGAGACGCACGCGCGGCCGGAGGAGATGCAGCGTCGGGGCGAGAAGCTCGCCTCGGTGTGGTTCGTGATCGCCTTCCTGGGCGGGATCGGCTTCCTGGTCGCCTACTTCCTCTTCGGTCCGAGCCGGATCGCCGACCCGCAGATCGCCCAGTACTCGAACATGCTGCTGGGCGGCACGCTGACGCTGGCCATGTTCGGCATCGGTGCGGGCATGACGGTGTGGGCGCGTCAGGTGATGCCGCACTACGAGGTGGCCTCTCCCTACGACGAGCTGCCCTCGGACGAGAAGGAGAAGGGCTCCTTCAGCGCCTTCTTCATGCGGGGCGCGGACGAGAGCGGTTTCACCAAGCGTCCGCTGATGCGACGCACGCTGATCCTGGCGATGCTGCCGCTGGGGCTGGCGCCGATCGTGCTGCTGCGCGACACCGGCCCGCTGCCCGGCGACAAGCTCAAGACCACGCCGTGGCGGAACGGCCGTCGGATGTACGTCGAGGGCACCCACCGCGCCATTCGCGCGGAGGACTTCGAGAACGACCCCAACGGGATGATCTCGGCCCTGCCCGCGATCGACGACGACCACTACCCGCACGGGATCAGCCTCAACGACCAGGCCAAGTCCGTCATCCTCCTGATCAAGGTCCCCGAGGAGGACTGGCAGGAGCGGATGACCGAGGAGGTCGAGGGCGCCGACGGTCAGACGCGTCTGAACTGGACGCACAACGGCATCGTCGCCTACTCCAAGATCTGCACCCACGTGGGCTGCCCCGCGGCCCTGTACGAACGCACGACACACCGCATCCTGTGCCCGTGCCACCAGTCGACGTTCGACGCGTCGAATGCGGCCGAGGTCGTGTTCGGTCCGGCGCACCGGCCGCTGCCGCAGCTGCCGATCGGTGTCGACGACGAGGGCTACCTCATCGCGACCGGCGACTTCGTCGCGCCGCCCGGTCCGACGTTCTGGGATTACGCGAAGGACTAGCCGATGAGTAAGACCACGCAAGCACCCAAGGCGCTTCGCGGCGTCGGCAACTTCATCGACGACCGCTTCCACCTGGCCAAGACCGGCGAGAAGAACCTGCGCAAGGTCTTCCCGAACCACTGGTCGTTCATGCTGGGCGAGATCGCGCTGTACTCGTTCATCATCCTGCTGCTCACAGGTGTCTTCCTCACGCTCTGGTTCAAGCCGAGCATGCTGGAGGTCATCTACGACGGCTCCTACGAGCGCCTCCAAGGCGTTCCCATGTCGGAGGCCTACGCCTCCACGCTCCACATCACCTTCGAGGTGCGCGGCGGGCTCCTGGTCCGCCAGATCCATCACTGGGCCGCGCTGATCTTCGTGGCCTCGCTCGTCGTGCACATGCTCCGGGTGTTCTTCACCGGCGCGTTCCGCAAGCCGCGCGAGATCAACTGGCTGATCGGCGTCGCGATCTTCGTCCTGGCGATGCTCGAGGGCCTCTTCGGCTACTCGCTGCCCGACGACCTGCCCTCGGGCATGGGCGTGCGCATCCTCCAGGGCGTGATGATGGCGCTGCCGCTCATCGGCCCGTACGTGTCGATGTTCCTCTTCGGCGGGGAGTTCCCCGGCGAGGACATCATCACGAGGCTGTACATGCTGCACGTGCTCGCGATCCCGGCCCTGCTCCTGGGTCTGATCGTCGCGCACTTCATGATCCTGTGGCACCAGAAGCACACCCAGTACCCCGGTACAGGGCGCACGGACAAGACCGTGGTCGGAACACCCATGTTCCCGGCCTTCGCGGTCAAGGCGGGCGGGTTCTTCTTCTTCACGTTCGCCGTCATCGCCCTGCTGAGCGCGTTCGTGCAGATCAACCCGATCCACCTGTTCGGGCCCTTCACCCCGACGTCCATCACCTCCGGGCTCCAGCCCGACTGGTACATGGGCTTCATGGAGGGGTCGCTGCGCATCTTCCCGAACTGGTTCGACATCGCGCCCTTCGGTTACGCGATCCCGACCGGTGTGCTGGTGCCGGGCCTGGTCATCCCGGGCCTGATCTTCGGCGGACTGGCCGCCTGGCCGTTCATCGAGCAGTGGATCACCGGCGACAAGCGCGCGCGCAACGTCGCCGACCGTCCGCGCAACGCGCCGGTGCGCACCGGCGTGGGCGTCATGGGCATCACCTTCTACGGTCTGCTCTGGCTGGCGGGGTCCAACGACATCATCTCGGAGACCTTCTCGATCAGCCTGTACATGACCACGTACATCTTCCGTGTGCTGGTCATCGTGGGTCCGATCGCGGCCTTCTTCATCACCAAGCGCATCTGCCTGGGGCTGCAGCGCCGCGACCGGGAGACCCTGGAGCACGGCTACGAGAGCGGCACCATCCAGCAGCTGCCCAGCGGTGAGTTCGTGGAGGTGCACAAGCACAGCTCCCCGGAGACGGTGCACGTCCTGGAGAGCAAGCCGGTCATCACCTCGACGGCGCTGAAGGACGACGCCGACGCGGACGGCAGGGGTGTGGAGAACCCCGAGGCCCGCAAGGGCAGCGGCAGGCTCCGCAAGGCCCTGGCGCGTTGGTACACCAAGGACTACGTGTCCCTGGAGGGGGTGGAGGCGCACAACGGCCACCACCCGCACCACTCCTCCACCGAGGCGGAGAAGGAGGCGGCCCACCACTAGGGCCTCTCACCCCACCTCCTCGACGGACCCGGTCGCACCGCGACCGGGTCCGTCGTGTTGTCGGACGACACGCGGGCGACACCGGCCCCGTCGCGGGGCTCCTCGCGGCCCGTGTGACGTGGAGCCCTCCCGCCCGTGTGCCGGGGTCCGCCGGGTCTGTTCCCCGCTACCGAACGGGCCCGAGGTATGAGCGGGATGACCAGCCGCGACGTTCTTTTTCTCGTGCGCGGCGTCCCTTTGGCGCGCACAATTATGTGAATTTTGGGGCGCCCGTGACGCGTGTTTAGTGGGCGTGCTGTTCATGCCTAGAAGGTGTCGAATTTCCGTTTCTATCTGTGGCTCGCGGAGCCTGGAAGCCCGTGTGCGTAGGC
The DNA here is from genome assembly GCF_052466615.1 of Nocardiopsis sp. M1B1. Taxonomy (NCBI): domain Bacteria; kingdom Bacillati; phylum Actinomycetota; class Actinomycetes; order Streptosporangiales; family Nocardiopsidaceae; genus Nocardiopsis; species Nocardiopsis sp. M1B1. The sequence continues at coordinate 4,776,591 of NZ_CP196194.1, read as the reverse complement.
GGTCCCGCTCCCCGCGGCGCATCGGAGGGGGCGATAACAGGGGGGCGGATTCGGTCCTTGTCGGGATGCCGTAATAATGCTGGCGTGGCGACAGCAACCGCGAACCCAAAATCAGCACCGACACCAGCACATGGTGCGGCAAAGCGTCCTGACCTGGTGAGCGTTGGCACCATCGTTTGGTTGGCCAACGAGCTCATGTTCTTCGCTGCGCTGTTCGCGATGTACTTCACGATCCGATCGGTGACCAACGGAAACCCCGACCTGGGGCAGTGGCCCGACACCCACCTGAACGTGCCGTGGGCGTCGGCGATCACCGTGGTCCTGGTGGCTTCGAGCTTCACCGCGCAGGCCGGCGTCTGGGCCGCCGAGCGCGGTGACGTCAAGAAGCTGCGTATGTGGTTCTTCATCACGTTCTTCATGGGCCTGTTCTTCGTCCTTGGGCAGGCCTACGAGTACTACGAGCTCATCTTCCACGGGGGCCTGACTCTTCAGTCGAGCGCTTACGGGTCGATGTTCTACCTGACCACGGGCTTCCACGGACTCCACGTCATCGGTGGGCTGATCGCGTTCCTCATCATGTTGGGACGTACGTACGCCGCGAAGCGCTTCACCCACCAGCAGGCGACCAGCGCGATCGTCGTGTCCTACTACTGGCACTTCGTCGATGTGGTCTGGATCGCTTTGTTCTTCACCATCTACTTCATCCAGTAACCCGAAACGGGGAAACCGTGAAATGGATTACCGCGCGGCGGCGGCATCCCCTGGCGGGGTATGTCGTCGTCATCCTCGCGCTAGCCCTGTTCGGGGTGGGGTACGCCGCTCTGGCGCCCACCGCGGACCAGGCCCAGGCGCAGACTCTGGCCGCTGAGGCTGCTCCCTCGGCCGATGAGGTCGATGTAGCCAACGGCGAGGACATCTTCAACCAGACGTGCGCGACCTGTCACAACTACGACGGCAGTGGCACCTACGGTGAGGACGGGGAGTACACCCGGGGTCCTGACATCCGTGACTCGGGTGCGGCGGCCGTCGACTTCCAGGTCAGCACGGGGCGTATGCCGTCGATGAACCCCGACGCGCAGATGCCGCGCAAGCCGATGGCGATGTCGGAGCAGGATCTGCAGGACCTGATCGCGTACTACGACGCGCAGATCAGGACCGGTGGTCCCGATATTCCTTATGACGTTCCGGGTGAGGCGCCCGAGCGTGAGGAGTTCGAGGACGAGGCTTCTTATGAGGCCGCGCTCGAGGAGTTCGAGGCCGAGTACGACGCCTACGTCCAGGGCGCTGACGACACTGACATGGGTATGCGTCTGTACCTGACCAACTGTGCGCACTGCCATGGTTGGTCTGGTGGGGGCGGTGCTCTTACGGATGGTCGTTGGGCTCCGGAGATTCATGACGCGTCCGCGCGTCAGATCTATGAGGCGATGGTCAGTGGTCCGGGTGCGATGCCGATGTTCAGTGACACGGTGATCGAGCCGGAGGAGAAGCAGGAGTTGATCTCCTATATCAAGACTCTCCAGGCCGAACCCAACGCCGGAGGCGTCTTCCACCTCAATCGCATCGGCCAGGTCGCCGAAGGCCTCATCGCCTGGGTCGTCGGGCTCGCCCTGATCATCGCCTGCGCGATCTGGATCACCGCGAAGCAGCGAGCTCATGACTGAGAACAACAGCAACGACAGCAGCGGGGGAGAGACCACGCCCGAACGCGTGGTCGGCACCCCGAAGACGAACGGGACGCACTCCGAGCACCCGGCCGCGGCCCCCACGGTCGGCGGGACCGAGCCCGAGCGCGTCGTCGGCACCCCCAAGGCCGGGAACCCGCTGGTCTCCGACGCCTCCGGTGCCGCCGCGGACGAGCACACCGGTCCGTACAAGGCCTCCGAGACGCACGCGCGGCCGGAGGAGACGCAGCTTCGGGGCGAGAGGCTGGCTTCCCTGTGGTTCGTGATCGCCTTCCTGGGCGGGATCGGCTTCCTGGTCGCCTACTTCCTCTTCAGCTCCAGTGCGATCGCCGACCCGCAGATCGCCCAGTACTCGAACATGCTGCTGGGCGGCACGCTGACGCTGGCCATGTTCAGCATCGGCGCGGGTATGACGGTGTGGGCGCGTCAGGTGATGCCGCACTACGAGGTGGCCTCTCCCTACGACGAACTGCCCTCGGACGAGAAGGAGAAGGGCTCCTTCAGCGCCTTCTTCATGCGGGGAGCCGACGAGAGCGGCTTCACCAAGCGTCCGCTGATGCGCCGCACGCTCATCCTGGCGATGCTGCCGCTGGGGCTGGCGCCGATCGTGCTGCTGCGCGACACCGGCCCGGTTCCGGGTGACCTGATGAAGAAGACGATGTGGGAGCACGGCCGCCGCATCGTCGTGGAAGGGAGCGGCCGCCCCCTCCGGCCCGAGGACTTCGAGAACGACCCCAACGCGATGGTCTCGGCCCTGCCCGCCGCCGATGACGACCACCACCACCTCTCACTGACCGACCAGGCCAAGACCGTCATCATCCTGATCAAGATCCCCGAGGAGGACTGGCAGGAGCGGATGACCGAGGAGATCGAGGGTACCGGCGGTCAGACGCGTCTGAACTGGACGCACAACGGCATCGTCGCCTACTCCAAGATCTGCACTCACGTGGGCTGCCCCGCGGCCCTGTACGAACGCACGACACACCGCATCCTGTGCCCGTGCCACCAGTCGACGTTCGACGCGTCCAACGCCGCGGAGGTCGTGTTCGGTCCGGCGCACCGGCCGCTTCCGCAGCTGCCGATCGGCGTCGACGACGAGGGCTACCTCATCGCGACCGGCGACTTCGACGAACCCACGGGCCCCACGTTCTGGGAATACGCGAAGGACTAGCCGATGAGTAAGACCACGCAAGCACCCAAGGCGCTTCGCGGCGTCGGCAACTTCATCGACGACCGCTTCCACCTGGCCAAGACCGGCGAGAAGAACCTGCGCAAGGTCTTCCCGAACCACTGGTCGTTCATGCTGGGCGAGATCGCGCTGTACTCGTTCATCATCCTGCTGCTCACAGGCGTCTTCCTCACGCTCTGGTTCAAGCCGAGCATGACCGAGATCGTCTACGACGGCTCCTACGAGCGCCTCCAGGGCGTCATGATGTCGGAGGCCTACGCCTCCACGCTCCACATCACCTTCGAGGTGCGCGGCGGGCTCCTGGTCCGCCAGATCCACCACTGGGCCGCGCTGATCTTCGTCGCGGCGTTGACCGCGCACATGCTCCGGGTGTTCTTCACCGGCGCGTTCCGCAAGCCGCGCGAGATCAACTGGCTGATCGGCGTCGCCATCTTCGCCATCGCCGCCATCGAAGGCCTCTTCGGCTACTCGCTGCCCGACGACCTGCCCTCGGGCATGGGCGTGAGGGTCCTCCAGGGTGTCATCCTGGCGATCCCCCTGGTGGGTTCCTACCTGTCGATGTTCCTCTTCGGTGGGGAGTTCCCTGGCGAGGACATCATCTCCCGGCTGTACATGCTGCACGTGCTGGCGCTGCCGGCGGTGCTCCTGGGTCTGATCGTCGCGCACTTCATGATCCTGTGGCACCAGAAGCACACCCAGTACCCAGGGGTCGGGCGCACGGACAAGACCGTGGTCGGAACACCCATGTTCCCGGCCTTCGCGATCAAGGCGGGCGGGTTCTTCTTCTTCACGTTCGCCGTGATCACGCTCCTGGGCGCGTTCGTGCAGATCAACCCGATCCACCTGTTCGGGCCCTTCAGTCCGACGTCCATCACCTCCGGGCTCCAGCCCGACTGGTACCTGGGCTTCATGGAGGGCGCGCTGCGCATCTTCCCGAACTGGTTCGACTTCTCCATCGGGGGCTACCCGTTCATCATCGGCGTCCTCATCCCCGGTCTGGGGATCATGGGCCTGCTCTTCGGTGCCCTGGGCGTGTGGCCGTTCATCGAGCAGTGGATCACCGGCGACAAGCGCGCGCACAACGTCGCCGACCGTCCGCGCAACGCGCCGGTGCGCACCGGTATGGGTGTCGCCGGGATCATCTTCTACGGTGTGCTGTGGATGTCCGGATCCAACGACATCCTCTCGGAGACCTTCTCGATCAGCCTGTACACGACCACGTACATCTTCCGTGTGCTGGTCATCGTCGGTCCGGTGGTGGGGTTCTTCGTCGCCAAGCGCATCTGCCTGGGGCTGCAGCGCCGCGACCGGGAGACCCTGGAGCACGGCTACGAGAGCGGCACCATCCAGCAGCTGCCCAGCGGTGAGTTCGTGGAGGTGCACAGGCACAGCTCCCCGGAGACGGTGCACGTCCTGGAGAGCAAGCCGGTCATCACCTCGACGGCGCTGGCCGACGGTGCGGACGTGGACGGCAGGGGTGTGGAGAACCCCGAGGCCCGCAAGGGCAGCGGCAGGCTCCGCAAGGCCCTGGCGCGTTGGTACACCAAGGACGACGTCTCCTTGGAGGGGGTGGAGGCTCTCAACGGCCACCACCCGCACCACTCCTCCACCGAGGCCGAGAAGGAGGCGGCCCACCACTAGCGCACCCGCGTGTGGGTGACGGACCCGGTCGCGGCGCGGCCGGGTCCGTCGTGTTCGCGGAGCGGGGCCCGCACACGGCGGGAGCCGACCGCCCCCTCTCCGAGGGCGGTCGGCTCCCGTGCGTCCGGTGTGAGCCGCGGAGGGCTCAGCCGGTGTAGATGTCGTCGATCTCCTTGCTCCACTGCTTGCTGACCACGTGGCGCTTGACCTTCAGGGAGGCGGTCATCTGGCCGCTCTCCTCGGTGAAGTCGCTGGGCAGGATCTTGAACTTCTTGATCCCCTCGGCCTTGGACACCGCGTTGTTGGCGTTGTCCACGGCCTCCTGGATGGCGGCGTTCAGATCCGGGTCCCCGGTCAGGTCGGCGATCTCGCCGCTCTTGCCGTTGGCCTCGCGCCACTGGACGAACGACTCGGGGTCGATCGTGATCAGCGCGGCGATGAACTTGCGGTTGTCGCCGACCACCATGCACTGGCTGACCAGGGCGTGGGCGCGGATGCGGTCCTCCAGGACGGCCGGGGCGACGTTCTTGCCGCCCGCGGTCACGATGATCTCCTTCTTGCGTCCGGTGACGCTCAGGAAGCCGTCGTCGTCCAGCGCGCCGAGGTCGCCGGTGCGGTAGAAGCCGTCCTCGGTGAAGGCCTCCTTGGTGGCCTTCTCGTTCTTCCAGTAGCCGACCATGATGTGGTCGCCCTTGAGCAGGATCTCGCCGTCCTCGGCGATCCTGATGGTGGTGCCGGGCAGCGGCTGGCCCACGGTGCCGATCTTGTTGAACTCGGGGCTGTTCACCGAGGTGGGGGCGGTGGTCTCGGTGAGGCCGTAGCCCTCGATGATGGTGAAGCCGATGCCGCGGAAGAAGTGGCCCAGACGCGCGCCCAGCGCGGATCCGCCGGAGACGGCGTACTCGGCGTTGCCGCCCAGGGCCGCCAGGAGCTTGCCGTAGACCAGCTTGCTGAACAGCGTGTGCTTGAGCTTGAGGCTCAGGGGGATGCGGCCGGTGGCCAGGGCCTTGCTGTAGGCGACGGCGGTGTCGGCGGCGGCGTTGAAGATCCTGCCCTTGCCCTCGGCCGCGGCCTTCTGCTCGGCCTTGGTGTAGACCTTCTCGAACACGCGGGGGACCGCGAGCAGGAAGGTGGGCCTGAACGCCGAGAACTGCTCGATCAGTTCGGGGCCAGTGGAGGGGAAGTGGCCCAGGGTGGCTTTGGCCTCGATCACCATGACCTGCACGAAGCGGGCGAAGACGTGGGCCAGCGGCAGGAACAGCAGCGTGGAGGGGTTCTCCTTGCTGCGCAGGACCTGGCGGGCCGGGCCCTCCAGCGCGTTGTGGGAGATGAAGAGGAAGTTGCGGTGGGTGAGCTCGCAGCCCTTGGGGCGGCCGGTGGTGCCCGAGGTGTAGATGAGGGTGGCGAGGTCGTCGGCCTTGACCGCGGTGCGGCGCTTCTCCAGCGCCTCGTCGCCCACCTCCGAGCCAGCGGAGCGCAGCTCGGCGTACCCGGGGTCGTCGAACCGCCAGACGGGGCCGAGCTCGGGGGTGCGGGCGCGGACCGACTCGACGCGCTCGGCGTGGGCGTCGTTCTCCACGAAGGCGGCCTTGGCGCCGGAGTCCGTGAGGATCCACTCGATCTGCTCGGCGGAGGAGGTCTCGTAGATCGGGACGGTCACGCCGCCGACGGACCAGATGGCGTAGTCGACGACCGTCCACTCGTAGCGGGTGCGCGACATCAGGGCGACGCGGTCGCCGTGCTCGATGCCCGCGTCGATCAGGGCCTTGGCGTACGCGGCGATGTCGGCGTGCAGCTCCGCCACGGTGACGTCGTGCCACTGGCCGGACTCCTGGCGACGGGCGGTGACGGCGTTGGGCTCGCTGGCCGCGCGCGCGTAGAGCGTGTCGGTCAGTCGCGCGTCGTCGGAGATCTCAGCCTTCGCGGGAGAGCTGTATTCGCGCACGTGGTGCTCCTGGACGTGTACGGGTTCGGGTAGTACGGGACGTGATGACCGTAACAACACCACCCTACTCATGAGTAGAACACGTTGTCGTTCGGTATCCAACGGTGACCCTGGGTCGTGTCCGGCGCGGCGGACGCGGTGGTGCGAGGGTGGGGGAAGAATGCGGATCTTTCCCTCGTACGCACGCGAGACTATACGCCCGGCGTAGTGTTTGCGCACGTCGTGAGAACTATGGGCTGTATGTGAATCTTGTGTCCTTTGTACTTTTTCATGGTCATTGCGCTTTCCCCCGGCCTCACTCCCCGTAGCCGCGCCCGCGTCCCTGATTCGCCCCTGAACCTGCCCTGAGAAACCTCCCCGGCGCCCGGACGGCCGGTTACCTTGAAGCAGAACGCGGCGCGAAGGAGGAAGCTGACATGACGGAGAACACCGGTCGCAACGGCGGTCCGGGTGCGGGCAGGGGCGAGGACCCCGACCTCATCGACGACGCGCTGAAGCTGGTGACCACCCTCCAGCGCAGGCTGCTGACGGCCGGGGTCAAGCGAGGGGTGAGCGCCGTGACCTCGCCGCCCCCGAGCAAGGGAGACGTGTGGGAGGAGGCCATCCGCCTGGAGACGGGCGACCGGCGCCCCCCGCTGGAGGAGCTCCTCGACATCGTGCGCACGTCCGGCCCCGAGGTCGTCGGACACCTCGGCCGCGCCGGACTGGCCGCCGTCGGCGCCCTCGGCCGCACCTGGGACGTGGTCGAGCGCTCTCTGGAGCAGACCCGCGCCGACGACGCCGCGGGGCGCGGTCCGCAGGGCCGGACGCAGGGTGGCGAAGGCGCGACGGAAGGCGAGGAACGCCAGGTCACCGCGGGGTGAACGGGAGGAGATCACGGTTCGACTCCGGGGGTGTCGGGGGTCGCCTCATGCCTGGTTTAATCAGATGGCATACATCATCTGAAAACACTTTGCCATGAACCTTGAGACTTATGTCAGAGTTCGGGCGTAAGTACGAAGGAGCTGCCCCCATGCTGACCATCGGCGTAGACATCGGCGGGACCAAGGTCGCCGCCGGGGTCGTCGACCCCGAAGGGCAGATCCTCGACAAGGTCAAGTACCCCACCCCCTCCAACGACCCGCAGGCCCTGGCCGACGTCGTGGCCAGGGCCGTCGGGGAGCTGTGCGGCCGCCAGGAGGCCGACGCCGTCCGGGCCGTCGGGGTGGGTGTGGCGGGGTTCGTGGACGAGGACCGCGCCACCGTCCAGGTCGCCGTCAACCTCGGCCTGCGCGACGAGCCCCTCCGCGACCACGTCCAGGAGCGCGTCGGGATGCCCGTGGTCATCGAGAACGACGCCAACGCCGCCGCCTGGGCCGAGGCCAGGTTCGGCGCCGGGCGCGGCAGCAACCACATCGTGTGCATCACCCTGGGCACCGGCATCGGCGGCGGCCTGGTCATCGACGGCGCGCTGCACCGCGGCCGCTACGGCGTGGCCGCGGAGGTCGGGCACTACCGGATGGTCCCGCACGGCCGCCGCTGCGCCTGCGGCAACCACGGCTGCTGGGAGCAGTACGCCAGCGGCCGCGCCCTGGTCGCCGAGGCCCAGGACCTGGCGCTGACCGACCCCGTGGCCGCCGAGCGCATGCTCAAGCTCGCCGACGGCGTCATCGACCAGGTGGAGGGCCACGTCATCACCCAGGCGGCGCTGGAGGGGGACAGGGCCGCCCTGGAGTGCTTCGCCAAGGTGGGGGAGTGGGCCGGGCACGGCCTGGCCGACCTGGCCGCCATCCTCGACCCCGAGTGCTTCGTCCTGGGCGGCGGCGTCTCCGACGCCGGGTCCATCCTGTTGGACCCGGTCCGCGCCGCCTTCGCGCGCAACGTCCCGGGCCGCCCCGGGCGCCGCATGGCCGACGTGCGCCTGGCCGAACTCGGCGGAGAGGCGGGCATCGTCGGCGCCGGCGACCTCGCCCGGCACTGACCCGGCCACCGGAGAGCGGACGGCCCCCGAGACCCCACCGTGGGGGTCGCCGGGGGCCGTCCGCGTCCGGGCCGCCGCGCGGGCTACTCCTGGGCGGCGGCCGGGTCCGCGGAGTCCGCGTCCCCGCCCTTCCTGTTCCCGCGCGCCGCCCGCTTCTCCTCGCGGCGGGACCGCCGCTCCCCCTTGCGCCGCTCGCGCTCGGTCCGCCTGCGGTCCTTGTCGCTGGCGTGCTGCTCGCGCTTGGCCTCCTTGGCCTCCGCCTCCAGTTCGGCCTTGACCGACTGCGCGTAGCGGTCCACGTACTCCTGGCCGGACAGCTCCATCAGCGCGTACATGATCTCGTCGGTGATGGCCCGCAGCACGCGCGGGTCCTTCTCCATGCCGTGGTAGCGGGAGAAGTCCAGCGGCTTGCCGAACTTGACCTTGGGGCGCACGCCCAGCTTGGGCACCGTGCGGCCGGGGGGCATGATCTTCTCCAGGTTGATCATCGCCATCGGCACCACCGGGGCCTTGGCCTCCAGCGCCAGCCGCGCCACACCCGTCCGGCCGCGGTAGAGCTTGCCGTCGGGGGAGCGGGTGCCCTCGGGGTAGATGCCCAGGAGGTCGCCGCGTTTGAGCACCCTCAGGCCCGTGCGCAGCGCCGCCTCGCTGGCCTTGCCGCCCGAGCGGTCGATGGGGATCTGCCCCACGCCGGTGAAGAACGCCCGGCTCAGCAGCCCCTTGACGCCCGTGCCGGTGAAGTACTCGGCCTTGGCCAGGAAGGTGATCTTGCGCGGCAGCGGCAGCGGACCGAAGAAGTGGTCGGAGAAGGACAGGTGGTTGCTGACCATGATCGCCGGACCGCGGCGCGGCACGTTCTCCACGCCCTCGGCGCGCGGCTGCCACAGTACGGCCAGGACCGGCCCCAGGATCGCCTTGACCACCCAGTAGAACATCGCTCAGATCACCCCTGCACACGCGGGGAGCACTGGGCAGGGTCTGCCACGATTCACCGTCCCGCTCTGCCGACATTGTCAGGAGGGCTCGCGCCCGGAGAGTGGGGGAGGAGCCGCCGCCTGACGTGCGCCATCCTCCCACCGTGTGAGCGCGAGTGCCAAAGCGCCCCCGAACGGGCCGTCGGCCCGACGCAGAAGAGGATACTCAGTCGGCCCGCGTGGCGGGTGCCTGCCTCCGGTCCCCGGGGGCGGGAACGTTAGTGTGCACTCATGGCGAACGGACCGCCGAACGGTTAGCCTCACGGCAGGAGCCAGGGTCTCCCGTGCCTCCGCTCCGGTCGCCGCAGACCCCCGTCCCCCGCGCACCGCCCGATCCCTGGAGCCGCTCCGTGAGACCGACCGACGCCCCTCCCCTGATCCCGGGCGCCGAGCCGTTCAGTCATCGCGGGTCGGGCACGGGCGTCCTGCTCTGCCACGGTTTCACCGGCTCCCCGTACTCGATGCGCCCCTGGGCCGAGCACCTGGCCGCCGCCGGACTCAGCGTCGAGGCGCCCCTGCTGCCCGGGCACGGCACGGTCTGGCACGACATGAACCTCACCACCAGCGACGACTGGCTCGCCGAGGTCGAACGGACCCTGCTGGACCTGGCCTCGCGCTGTGAGGAGGTGTTCGTCATGGGGCTGTCCATGGGCGGCGCCCTCAGCCTGCGCCTGGCCCAGAGGCATCCCGGCCTCGTGCGCGGGGTCGTGCTCGTCAACCCCTCCCTGGTGGTGGAGGACCGGCGCCTGCCCGTCATCGCCCCCGTCCGCCGCCTGGTCTCGCGGATCATGCCCTCCACGCCCGGTCTGGGCTGCGACGTCTCCAAGGACGACACCACCGAGGGCGGGTACGACCGCGTCCCCACCGCGGCCGCGGCGACACTCCCGAAGCTGTGGCGCGAGGTTCAGGAGGGCATGTCCGGTTTGCGAGCGCCGATCCTGGCCTACCGGAGCACCCAGGACCACGTCGTCGGACCGCGCAGTCTGCGTATCCTCGCTAGGAGAGCGGTCAACACCGGGCTGACGATCCACCTGCTCCACGACAGCTACCACGTGGCGACCCTCGACCATGACGCCGCCGTCGTCTTCGACGGGAGCCTCGCCTTCGTGCGAGAGCACAGTAGAAGCGGGGAAGGAGCCGACCGATGACGCAACGTCGGGGAAACGGCCTGCTCGCCGACGCCTACGTTCCGCTGATCCTGCTCGCGCCCTCGCACGCCGACCTCATGCTGGAGGCGCTCCGGCGCAGCGGCATCGCCGCCTACGCCGTGCCCCTGGACGAGGACGTCCTGGAACCCGCGGGCAGCCAGGCCGACGACCCGCCCACCGACCACCTGTACGTGGACGCCGAGGAGCGGGCCGCGGCCGAGAGGGTCCTGGGCGCCGAGCTGCCCGACCTGGACGGGCAGCCCGGGACGGCCCCCGACCTGCTGGCTCCGCGCGGCGAGCCCCGCTCCGACGCCGACGCCGAGGAGGGCGGCGAGGCCGCTCCGCACGAGGCCCCCGACGCGACGGTCGGCGGCGACCTGCTGGACGGCCCGCCCGCCAACGTCGACCCCGACGCCGCGCCCGCCCGGCCCGCGGACGAGGACGAGGTCTGGAACGACCTGGTCGCCCGCTTCTACGACGACGCCGACACCCGGGGGCAGCGCCGCCGCGCCGCCTGGCCCGACGCCGAGAACCTCAGCGCCCCGGCGGGGGAGGCCTCCTCCGCCGGCGACATCCTGGCCGGCGGAACCGTCGGCGCCGGGGACGGGGAGGAGCCCGAGACGGCGGAGGAGGAGGCCCGGCGTCGGGCCGAGGCCGACCTGGAGGGCCACTACGAGCCCCCGCCACCGCCGCCCCTGCTCCAGGGCGACCGGGTGGGCATCGCGGCCTGGCTGTGCCTGCTGGGCGCGCCGGTGCTGGTGTTCGGGGCCGCGTTCGTCGGCGTCTCCCTGCCCAACTGGCTGATGTTCGTCGCGGTGCTGGCCTTCCTCGTCAGCTTCGTCGTGCTCATCCTGCGCATGACCGACTCCCGTCCGCCCGGAGACGGCGGGCCCGACAACGGGGCGGTGGTCTGACCCCTGGGCTTCGACTTCCCCCTCTGGCGCGCCTTCGCCGTCTTCCGCGCAGCGTCCCTGGTCTACGCCCTGTTCCTCCTCGTCCAGCACCACGAGCACCTGACCCGGCCCTGGCTGGCCTGGACGGTGCTGGCGGTCATGGTCGTGTGGACGGCGTTCACCACCCGCGCCTACGCCCGCCCGCACCTGCGCGACTGGCGCGTGCTCACCGCCGACCTCGCGGTGGCCTTCGCGTGCCTGTTCGCCACCGCCCCGGCGGCCACGCCGTTCTACCTCACCCAGGCCCCGCCGCTGAGCGGCTACTGGTTCGCGGGCACCGCCCTGGCGGCCAGCGTCATCTGGGGCGGGCGCGCCGCCGCGGCCGTCGCCGTGCTCTACGGCCTCGCCGACCTCACCCTGCGCACGGTCATGGACGCCGCGGTGACCGCCGCGACCGCCCGCGGCGTGGTCCTGCTGCTCCTGGCCGGACTGGCGGTCGGGTACATGTCCTGGATGTCGGAGCGGGCCGAACGGCGGTTCGCGCAGGCGGTCGCGCTGGAGGCGCGCACCCGCGAGCGCGAGCAGCTGGCCCGCTCGATCCACGACTCGGTGCTCCAGGTGCTGTCCCTGGTGAGCAGGCGCGGCGCCGAGGCCGGGGGAGAGGCCGCCGAACTGGGCCGGATGGCCGGTGAGCAGGAGGCGCGCCTGCGCGCGCTGGTCGCGATCGGATCGTCGGAGGACGCCTCCGGCGGGACGGACGGGGCGAAGGGAACCGGCGGGGCGGCGCCGCCTCCCGCGGGGCGCGCGGCCGCGTCCGGGGCCGCGGTGGACCTGCGCGAGCCGCTGCGCCGCGCCGAGTCGGCCCGCGTGTCGGTGTCCGCGCCCGCCACGCCCGTCGTCCTGCCCGCGCACACCGCCGCCGAACTGGCCGCCGCCGTGCTGGCCGCCCTGGACAACGTGGAGCGGCACTGCCCCGAGGGCACGCGCGCCTGGGTGCTGGTGGAGGACGAGGACGACGCGGTGACCGTGTCCGTGCGCGACGAGGGCCCCGGCATCGAGCCCGGCCGCCTGGAGCGGGCCCGCTCCGAGGGCCGCATCGGCGTGGCCCAGTCCGTGCTGGGCCGTGTGCGCGACCTGGGCGGCACCGTCGAGTACGTGTCGGTCCCCGGCCAGGGCACCGAGGTGGAGATGCGCGTCCCGCGCCGCTGAGGGCCCCGCACGGCTCACCGCCGCGGAGCCCGGCCCGGCTCCTGCTCCTCCTCCTGGTGGGAGAACCGCTGCTCCCGCCACGGGTCGCCCCGGTTGTGGTAGCCGCGCTCCTCCCAGAAACCGCGGCGGTCCGCGGTCATGTACTCCACCGCGCGCAGCCACTTCACGCTCTTCCACCCGTACAGGTGCGGCACCACCAGGCGCAGCGGCGCGCCGTGGTCGGGGGCCAGGGGCTCGCCGTCGCGGTGGGTCGCCAGCAGCACCCCCTCCGCGAGGAAGTCGTCCATGCGCAGGTTCGCGCCGTACCCGTACTCGCCCCACGCCATCACGTGCGTGGCCTCCGGCGCGGGCGGGGCCGCGGCCACCAGGTCCGCGGCGCGCACCCCGCGCCAGGGCACGTCCGGGGCGCTGAACCGCATCACGCAGTGGAAGTCGCTCACCGAGTCCGTGCGCGGCAGCCGCGCGAACTCCTCCCACGTCCAGCGGTACGCCCCCAGGTCCTCGGTCGCCCCCGTGACCCGCAGGTCCCACCGCTGCGGGCGGAAGACGGGCACCGGCCCGTAGTGCAGCGGCTTGTGCTCGTGGCGCACCGCCTGCCCGGGAGGCATCCGGGACCGGGCCCCGTCCGTGTCGTCCTCGTCCGTTCCCTCGGACACTTCCGTCCCCCTGCTCGTCTGTGGGCTCCCGCGGCGCGCCCGGCCGGTCGGCCGCGCGAACGCCTTCCCCGTGGGGAGAACGTGCGTGCGGCCATCCTGTCAGGCGCCGACGAGAGACAGGTCACTCGCCCCGGGTGTGCGGACACGCGGTGACCGTGCGCTATAGTTCCAGCCATGCAGCGGAACTTCTGGCGCTTTTATGGCTACCGGCCCGACACCCCGGTCGCCTGTAGAGCGCTGCGCTGACACAGACGACTTGAGCCCCGGGCCGGTAGAGCCCGGGGCTTTTCTCGTTCCGGGCGCCGGTCGGCTCGTTCACCCAACCGACAAGCAGCTAGGGACAACGCACATGGTCATCGTGATGGCGCCGGACGCCACCCCCGAGAACATCGACGATCTGGTCGAGCTGGTCTCCTCCGCCGGAGGCGAGGCCTACGTGACGCGCGGCGTGAGCCGCACGATCATCGGCCTCGTCGGCGACGTCGAGCGCTTCCAGGACCTGGGCCTGGCCGCCAAGCCGGGCGTCAGCGACGTCCTGCGCATCTCCGCCCCCTACAAGCTCGTCAGCCGCGAGAACCACGACAGCCGCACCGTCGTCAGCGTGCGCGGAGTGCCGATCGGCGGCGACAACGTCACCGTCATCGCCGGGCCCTGCGCCGTCGAGACCCCCGAGCAGACCCTGGCCGCGGCCCGGATGGCGATGGAGGCGGGGGCGTCCCTGCTGCGCGGCGGCGCCTACAAGCCCCGCACCTCCCCCTACGCCTTCCAGGGCCTGGGCGAGGAGGGCCTGCGGATCCTCGCCGACGTGCGCGAGGAGACCGGCCTGCCCATCGTCACCGAGGTCGTGGACGCCGCCGACGTGGAGCTGGTCGCCTCCTACGCCGACATGCTCCAGGTCGGCACCCGCAACATGCAGAACTTCGCCCTCCTCCAAGCGGTGGGAGACGCGGGCAAGCCGGTCCTGCTCAAGCGCGGCATGAGCGCGACCATCGAGGAGTGGCTGATGGCCGCCGAGTACATCGCCCAGCGCGGCAACCTCGACATCGTCCTGTGCGAGCGCGGCATCCGCACCTTCGAGAAGGCCACCCGCAACACCCTGGACATCAGCGCCGTCCCGGTCGCCCAGAACCTGTCCCACCTGCCGGTGATCGTCGACCCGTCCCACTCGGGCGGCAAGCGCGAGCTGGTGCTGCCGCTCTCGCGCGCGGCCGTGGCGGTCGGCGCGGACGGCGTCATCGTCGACGTGCACCCCCACCCGGAGAACGCCCTGTGCGACGGCCCGCAGGCCCTCCTGCACGAGGACCTGGCCGAGCTGCGCGACCTGGCGGGCACCCTGGCCGCCCTGACGGGCCGCACCTTGACCCCGGCGCCCGGCCGCGAACTGGCCGGCCTGTGAGACCCGGGGGCTGAACACGACGGCGCCCCGGCCGCTCCCCGCACGCGGGGCGGGGCCGGGGCGCCGTCGTCGCGCGCTAGGCGGTGGCGGCCACCGAAGCGGACGCGGGCGCCACGCGCTTGGGCGCGGCGTCGCCCAGGAAGCTGGGCTTGTGCACCTGCGCGGTGGTGACCAGGTGCTCGGCCAGCTCCTCGGCGTCCAGGCGCTTCTCGATCTGGCGCAGGTCCGGGATCTTGGCCGCGGTCTCCACCTGGCGCGGGGTCAGCATGGTGCAGCAGTCCTCGTCGGGCAGCTCCGAGATGGCCAGCGTCCCGATCCGGCGGGCCTGGTCCATGATCTCGGTCTTGTCCATGCCGATGAGCGGACGCAGGATCGGCAGGTCCACCGCGTCGTCCAGGGCGGTCAGGTTGGTCATGGTCTGACTGGACACCTGGCCCAGCGCGTCCCCGGTGATCAGGCACTCCGCGTTCAGGTCGTCGGCCAGGGCCTCGGCGGTCTTGAGCATGAGGCGGCGCTGGGCGACGATCTGGAGACGTTCGATCCCCGAGCTCTTCAGCTGCTGCTGGGCCTTGCCGAAGGGGATGACGAACAGCCGCGAGCCCACCTGGTAGCGGTCCAGCTGGCGGACGAGGCTGTAGGCCTTGTAGATCGACTCCGGGCCGGTGAACGGCATGCCGGAGAAGTGCAGGAAGTCGACCTTGAGCCCGCGCCGGATCATCCGGTGCGCGGCGACGGGGGAGTCGATCCCGCCCGACATCAGCACCAGGCCGCGGCCGCTCATCCCCGCGGGCAGGCCGCCCTGGCCGGGCACGCCGTCGGTGAACACGAACGCCTCGTCCTTGTCCACCTCGACGAACAGGGTGTTGTCGGGGCGCTTGAGGTTGACCTGGTAGCCGTGCGCCTCGATGATCTTCGAGCCCAGGTACCCGGCCAGCTCCGACGAGGTCATCTCGAAGCGCTTGTCGCGGCGCCGGGCGCGCACGGCGAAGGTGCCCTGGCGGCCCTCCATGACGCGCACGCCGATGTCGGTGACGGCGTCCAGGTCCTTGGGCACGCGGCGGACCAGGTGCACCCGGACCACGCCCATGACGTTGGCCATGCGGTCGGCGATCTCGGCGACCTCCAGGTCGGAGGCCTCGGGCTTGCGCACGATGATCACGCCCGCGCCGCGCTGGGAGAGGCGGATCTCGCCCAGGTCGCGCACGGAGGCGCGGATGTTGTTGTGCAGCCGCCGTTCGAACAGCCTGCGGTTGGAGCCCTTGAGAACGATCTCGCCGAGCTTCATGAGCACGCAGAGCTCGCCGAGCCCGGCGTCGGACCCGGCCAGGGCTGCGGGGAGCGGCGCGGACTCAAGCGACGCGGACATGGTGCTACCTCCGGTGGATGCCTTCGTGTCCCGGTGTGAGGTGGGAGCGGCGGGACGGGGCCGGGAGCGTCCATCGCCATCCTCCAGTATCGAACATCCCGTCCACCGCTCCGTCCGTTTTCGGACGGGACGGGCGGGAGACGGCGGGCACACGGCCGCCGCCCCGGACGCGGCGCGCCCCCTCCCTGGGAGCTGGGAGGGGGCGCGGACCGTTCCGGAGGGGGCCGGCGCGCGTGGCCGGCGGCCGGTCCCTCCGGGGGAGCCCCGGGACAATCCGGTTCCCGGGCTCCGGGCCGTGGGGTTGTGCCTAGCCGAAGAAGACCTCGGCCTCCTCGTAGCGCGAGGAGGGCACGGTCTTGAGGGTGTCGGTCGCCTCGGCCAGGTTCACGCGGACGATGTCCGTGCCCTGGAGGCCGACCATCTTGCCGAAGGCCTTGTCGTGCACGGCCTCGATGGCGTTCACGCCCAGGCGGGTGGCCAGCACGCGGTCGAACGCGGTGGGCGTGCCGCCGCGCTGCACGTGGCCCAGGACCACCGAGCGGGCCTCCTTGCCGGTGCGCTGCTCGATCTCGTCGGCCAGCCGCTGGCCGATGCCGCCCAGGCGCACGTGGCCGAAGGAGTCGGTCTCCCCGGTGGCCAGCTCCATCTGGCCCTCCTTGGGGTGCGCGCCCTCGGCGACCACGATGATCGGCGCGTACTGGGTCTCGAAGCGGCTCTCGACGTGCTTGACGACCTCGTCGATGTCGAAGGGCCGCTCGGGGATGAGGATGACGTTGGCGCCCGCGGCCATGCCCGAGTGCAGCGCGATCCACCCGGCGTGGCGGCCCATGACCTCCACCACCAGCGCGCGGTGGTGCGACTCGGCGGTGGTGTGCAGGCGGTCGATCGCCTCCATCGCGATGTTCACGGCCGTGTCGAAACCGAAGGTGTAGTCGGTCGCGTTGAGGTCGTTGTCGATGGTCTTGGGCACGCCGACGACGTTGACGCCGCGGTCGTGCAACTGGCGGGCCACGCCGAGGGTGTCCTCGCCGCCGATGGCGACCAGGGCGTCGACGCCCAGCCCGGCCATGTTGTCCTTGACCCGCTCGACGCCGCCCTCGATCTTCATGAGGTTGGTGCGCGAGGAGCCCAGGATCGTGCCGCCCCGGGGCAGGATGCCGCGCACGGCCGTCACGTCCAGCGGCATGGTGTCGCCCTCCAGCGGACCGCGCCAACCGTCCCGGAAGCCGATGAACTCGTAGCCGTAGTCCTTGATGCCCTTGCGGACCACTGCGCGGATGACCGCGTTCAGACCAGGGCAGTCCCCACCGCCGGTCAGCACCCCGACTCGCATACGAATTCTCCTCGACGTTGTGTGTTTTACGACGCATGGCGCCATATGGTCTAGACCATAGTGGGAGCAGTGATCCGGGGCCAACCCGGGGAGGAGAATACGCGGTGAACGCGCCCGGCGCGTAGGGGGCGCGCCCCGCGTCAGTCGTCCAGGCCCCGGTCGATGGCGTAGCGCACCAGCTCCACCCTGTTGTGCAGGTGGAGCTTGGTGAGGGTGTTCTGCACGTGGTTCTGCACGGTGCGGTGGGAGATGCCCAGCCGCTGCGCGATCTGCTTGTAGGCCAGCCCCTTGGCGACCAGGCGCAGCACCTCGGTCTCGCGGGGGGTCAGCTCCGGCGCCTCCGGCTCCCGGGAGCGGTCCGCCGACGAGAGCCTGCGGTACTCGCCCAGCACCAGTCCGGCCAGGCCCGGCGTGTACACGGCCTCGCCCGCGTGCACCCGGCGTACCGCGTCCAGCAGTTCCTCCCGACCCGCCGACTTGACCAGGTAGCCGGTGGCCCCGGCCTTCACCGCGGCCAGGACGTCGTCGCTGGCCCCGCTCGCCGACAGCACCAGCACCCGCGGCGGCGGGGACAGCGCCACCAGGCCCGCGGTCAGCTCGACCCCGCTCATGTCGGGCAGGTGCAGGTCCACGACGGCCAGGGTGGGGCGCGCGGCCGGGGCGATGCGCAGCGCCTTGGCGCCGTCGCCCGCGGTGCCCACGACCTCGATACCGGCCTCGCCGAGGTCGCGCGCGACCGCGTCGCGCCACATGGGGTGGTCGTCCACCACCAGTACCCGGATCGCCTCGCTCGCCATGGAGGCGACCCTATCCCGGGCGGGCGGCGCCCACGGCACGGGCCGACGACCGAGGCGGTGGAAGCGGGCGGGGAGCGCGCCGACCCCGCCGGGGCGGCGGCCGTGCCCCTCGCCAGGGCGGCCGCACACGGCGAGGGGGCGGGACCGATCGGTCCCGCCCCCTCGCTTCCGACTCAGGCCGCGAGCCCGGGCCGGTCAGTCGTCATCGTCGCCGCCGCGGCCGTTGCCGTTACCGTTGCCGCCGCCCTCGCCGAAGTCGCCCAGGTCGATGCCGCCCGGAGTCGCGGTGATCGTGATCTCGGTGTCCTCGGGCGCCCTGCCCGTGTGCGACTGGTGCGCCACCTCGCGGCCGCCGAAGACGCGCTCGACCTTGACCTTGAAACCGGCCTCCTCCAGCGCCTCACGCGCCTCGTCGACCCGCATGCCGACCACGTCGGGGATGTCCACGCCGGGCGGACCGGTGGAGACGGTCAGGGTGACGGTGCCGCCGGAGCCGATGCTGGAGCCGCTGTCGGGGCTCTGCTGGATGACCTTGCCCTCCTCGACGTCCGCGCTCTCCTCCTCGACCACCTCGACGGACAGGCCCTCGCCCTCCAGCATCTGGCGGGCGGTGTCCAGGTCCTCGCCGACCACCGCGGGCACCGGGATGCCCTGGCTGACGGTGATGGTGACCTGCTCCTCGCGGTCGGCCTCCGCGCCCGCCTCGGGGGAGGTGGAGACCACCGCGCCGGGCTCCACCTCGGTGGAGTTCACGTCCTCCTGGACGATGTTGTCCGGGTCGAAGCCGAGGTCCTCCAGCTCCTTGAGCGCGTCGGCGGCGTCCATCTCGACCAGTTCGGGCATCTCCACCGTCTGCGGGCCCTTGGACAGGTACACGGTGACCACGTCGTCGGGGGACAGGCGGGCGCCCACCTCGGGGTCGGTCTCGCCGACCGTGCCCGGCTCGGCGTCGCTGTAGACGGCCTCGGAGGACAGGTCGTAGCGCAGGCCCTCGTCGCGGATCATCTGGCTCGCGGCCTCGGGGTCGCGGCCCACCACGTCGGGGACGTTCTCGTACTGGCCGACGAGGAACCACCAGCCCGCGCCGAGCAGGACGATCGCCAGGACCGCCGCGCCGATCCCGATCAGCAGGTTGCGGCGGCGCCGGTCGTCGGGGCCGTCACGGTAGTCGTCATACCCGTCGTACCCGTCGTCGTCGCCGTACCCGTCCTTGCCGCGGTCGTAGTCGTCGTAGCGGCCGTCGTCGAGCCCGGCCGAGGCCATGTCCACGACCATGGTCGCGTTCTCGGTGCCCGGACCGGCGCCCCCGGCGATGAGCTGGGGCGCGGTCACCGAGGCCGTGGTCGCCGCCGCCGGGGCGACGGGCGTCAGCGGGGCCTGGTCGGCGGCGGAGGCGGGGGGAGTCGCGGGCAGGCCGTTGAGCACCGCCAGGACCTTGGCCAGGTACTGGCCCGCGTTGCTGGGACGGTACCTGGGGTCGCGCTCGGTGGCCTTGGTGACCAGCGCGTCGACCTCCGCGGGCAGGCCGGGCAGGAAGTGCGAGGGGCGCGGGACGTCCTCGTTGACGTGCTGGTAGGCGATCGCGATGGGCGTCTCGCCGGTGTGCGGCTGGCTGCCGGTGAGCAGCTCGTAGAGCATGATGCCCGCCGCGTACACGTCGCTGCGGGCGTCGGCGACGCCCTTCTCGATCTGCTCGGGGGCCAGGTAGGCCGCCGTGCCCATGAGGGTGCCCGTGCGGGTCAGCCCCTGGTTGGACTGCTCCACGGCGCGCGCCAGGCCGAAGTCGGCGACCTTGACCCGGCCGTCCTCGGTGATGAGGACGTTCTCGGGCTTGACGTCGCGGTGGACCATGCCCGCCTGGTGGGCGGCGCCGAGCGCGGCCAGCACCGGGGCCATGGCGTTCAGGGCGTCGTGGGCGCCGAGCCTGCCCCGGGACTTGAGCAGGTCGCGCAGGGTGCGCCCGGGTACGTACTCCATGGCCAGGAACACGTGCCCCTGGTCCTCACCCTGGTCGAAGACCTGCACGACGTTGGGGTGGGAGAGCTTGGCGACGGAGTGCGCCTCGTTGATGAAGCGCTGCACGAAGGTCGGGTCCTGGGCCAGCGAAGGGTGCATCACCTTCAGGGCCAGCCGTCGGTCCAACCTCAGGTCGTGGGCGACGTAGACGGTCGCCATCCCGCCTCCGGCGATCCTGGACTCCACGAAGTAGCGTCGGTCCAGGGTGGCGCCTACGAGCGGGTCGGAAGTCGTCATGTCCACGGCGGAGTAGTGTCCTTGCTGCGGGGAGCGCGGGCTGTCGCGGCCGGTGGCGCGTACCCGACACCGGGTGTCGAACCGACACGATAGCGGAAGCCCACGCCAGGTCTGCCCGGCGGTTCGCGGTCGCGCCGTCCCGTTCCGGTGTCGGCGGGGCCGGTGGGACCCCGGGGAGGACTGTTCGGTCTCCCCGGAGGACGGGCCCCGGCCCCGGCCGGGGCCCTCCCGGTTCCGGTGGCGCGTGCCCCACCGGTCGTCGGGTCGCCCCGTTCCCGGTGAGGCCCGCTCCGTCGGCGGTGGGGACGCTCGCGCCTGGGTTGTCGTGGTGTGCGGGATGCGCCCTTGCGGGGCCGCGCACTCGTTCCACGGTAGAGGACGCCGCCAAACTCCCCGGGCGGGACGCACCGGTCGGCGGCGGGCCGGGGCGGGGAGCGGGGCCCGGTGGCCTAACTCACGGAGGGCGAGGAGGCCTGGGCGTAGCGCCGCACGGGGATGCGGCCGGCCAGGCGCGCGCCGCGGCCCGCGCGTACGGCGTCGCGCATCGCGGCGGCCATGCGCACCGGGTCCTGGGCGCGGGTCACGGCCGTGGCCAGCAGGACCGCGTCGCACCCCAGCTCCATGGCCAGGGCGGCGTCGCTGGCGGTGCCGATCCCCGCGTCCACGATGACCGGCACACCGGCCTGCTCGACGATCAGCTCCAGGTTGTGCGGGTTGCGGATGCCCAGCCCCGAGCCGATCGGGGCGGCCAGGGGCATCACCGCGGCGCAGCCCACCTGCTCCAGGCGCCGGGCCAGCACGGGGTCGTCGTTGGTGTAGGGCAGCACGGTGAAGCCCTCGTCCACCAGTTGTTCGGCGGCCTCCAGCAGCTCGACGGGGTCGGGCAGCAGCGTGTGCTCGTCCGCGACCACCTCCAGCTTGACCCAGTCGGTCTCCAGCGCCTCGCGGCCCAGGCGGGCGGTGCGCACCGCGTCGACGGCGGTGAAGCACCCGGCGGTGTTGGGCAGCGCCCGGATCCTGTTACGGGTCAGGACGTCCCACACCGACCCCCGGGTGCCGGGGGAGACCCGGCGCATCGCCACGGTGGTCAGCTCGGTGCCGGAGGCGATCAGGGCCTCCTCCAGGACCTCCAGGGAGGGGGCTCCGCCGGTTCCGGTGATGAGCCGGGACCCGAAGGAGGTTCCCGCGATCACGAGGTCGTCGTTCATTCTCAGCCTCCCTGCACCGCGGTGAGGACGTCCACGCGGTCGCCCTGGTTGAGCGGGCTCGCGGCCCACGCGGTCCGGCGCACCACCTCGTCGTTGACGGCCACGGCGACACCGCCGGGGGCCTGGGCGCCGGTCAGGTCGCGCACGACCGCTTCCACGGTCGTGTCGTCGGCGAACTCGCGGCGGTCGCCGTTGATGATCAGTTCCACTGCTACTACCTACTTGCGCGTCGTGCCGTGAAACGGCGGGCGTACTCGGGCAGGTCTCCGTCGGTCAGGGCCCGGGCCATGGCCTCACCGGTCACCGGGGTCAGCAGGACCCCGTGCCGGAAGTGCCCGGCGGCCAGGTGCAGTCCCGGGACCCGGGTGGGCCCCAGGAGGGGTTCGTTGTCGGGGGAGCCGGGGCGCAGCCCGACGCAGGTCTCGGTGACCTCCAGCTCGCTCACCCCGGGGACGAGTTCGCGCGCGTCCCGCAGCACCTGCCAGAGCCCCCCGACGGTGAGCGAGGTGTCGTGGCCCAGCTCCTCCTGGGTGGCGCCGATGACGACCTCGCCGTCGGCGCGCGGCACCAGGTAGGTCGGGAACCCCCGGACCAGGCCGCGGACGGTCCGGCCGACGAGCGGCGGCTCCCCGTCGGGCACCCGGGCGCGCAGCAACTGCCCCTTGACCGGGCGCAGCGGCGGGACCACGGGTTCGGGGACCGCGACGCCGTTGCCCCAGCAGCCCGCGGCCAGCACCACCTGGTGCGCGGGCAGGATCCGACCCGCCGCGGCCTCCCCGGCCAGGCGCACGCCCAGCCGGGCGCCCCCGGGGCCGGGGGAGAGGATCTCCCCGACCAGCCCGCGGACCTCGGTGACGCCCGCGCGCCCGCCCGCCGCGGCCAGGGCGCGCAGCAGCCGCCGCGGGTCCACGGAGTGGTCGTCGGGGGCCAGGACGCCGCCGCGCACGGACGGGGCGAGCATGGGCTCCAGGCGGCGGCACTCGCGGCCGGTCAGGCGCTCGGCGGCGATGCCCAGCCTCCGCTGGAGCGCGTGCAGTTCGGTGAGGACGGCCAGGTCGTCGCGGTCGAAGGCGACCAGCAGCGTGCCGGTGGCGCGGTGGCCCACGTCCAGGCCGCTGGCCTCCTCCAGTTCGGCGACGAAGTCCGCGTACATGCGGGCCGAGCGGATGCCCAGCTCCATGAGGGGCTCCTCGCCGAACGCCGCCTCGGTGGCGGGGGTCAGCATGCCCGCGGCCACGGTGGAGGCGGCGCGGGCGGGGTCGGACTCGACCAGGGTGACGCTCAGGCCGCGTTGGGCGGCCCGCCAGGCGGTGACCCGCCCGACCAGGCCGCCGCCGACCACGACGACGCGGTCGCGGTGGGAATCGTCGGAGGTGCGCACGGCTGTGGCTTCCACTCCCTTCGCCGGCATGATCCGGATCAGGTTCGTGCGGTCGGAGGCTCACAGCCTCCCTCTCAGCCGGGTCCCACCCGGCTCCCGCGGGATGTAGGGGTCTGTCCCCATTCTAGGACCCGTGGCCGACGCGCGCCGTGCCGGGGGGAAGGAGGTGCGCGGATGTGGCAGATTGGTGGTGTGACACAACGCGACATCGACACGCTGATCGGCGACTGGCTGACCCTCAAGGAGGCCGCCGCTCCGCTGGGCGTGAGCCCGAACCGGATCAAGACGCTGATCCGCGAGAACCGCATGATGGGTGTGGTCCGCGACGGCGAACTCTCCATTCCCGCGGCCTTCATCGACGGCGACGACCTGGTCAAGGGTCTGCCGGGGACACTGCTGCTGCTCACCGACGCGGGCTTCTCCTCCGAGGAGGCCCTGCGCTGGCTGTTCACCCACGACGACTCCCTGCCGGGCACGCCGATCCAGGCCATGCGCGAGAACCGGGGCACCGAGGTGCGCCGCCGGGCCCAGAGCCTGGCCTTCTAGTCCGCTGCCCCGGGTCCGCGGCCCACGGACCCGTTCGTGACCCCCGGGGAAGAGGGGGAGGGGCGCGCCGCCGCGCCCCTCCCCCTTGGGTCCGAACGCGCCAGGGCCTAGGGTGGACCGTGTGAGGACCAGCCACGGAACCAGCCTGCGCAAGCGCCTGGACGCATCGCTTCTGTACCTGTGCACCGACGCCCGGACCGGCCGGGGCGACCTGGCCGAGTTCGCCGACGCGGCCCTTGCCGGGGGAGTGGACATCATCCAGCTCCGGGACAAGGGCCTGGAGGCGCGCGAGGAGATCGCGGCCCTGGAGGTGATGAAGGAGGCGTGCGAGCGGTACGGCGCCCTGCTCGCGGTCAACGACCGCGCCGACATCGCCCGCGCCGTGCGCGCCGACGTCCTCCACCTGGGCCAGCGGGACCTGCCCGTGCCCATGGCCCGCGACATCATCGGCGCCGACCCCGTGATCGGCCGCTCCAACAACGACGTCGCCGCCGCGGCCGCCTCCGCCGAGGAGCCCGGCAGCGACTACTTCTGCGTCGGACCGACCTGGGCGACCCCCACCAAGCCGGGTCGCCCGGCCGCCGGGCTGGAGCTGGTGGAGGAGGCGGCCGCGCTGGGCACCGACCGCCCCTGGTTCGCCATCGGCGGGATCGACGCCGACAACATCGACCGCGTGCTGGACGCCGGGGCCCGCCGGGTCGTGGTCGTGCGCGCGATCACGGAGGCGGAGGACCCCCGGGCCGCCGCCGCCGCTCTGCGCCAGCGCCTGGCGGCCCGCGCCGGGGGCTGACCGGCAGCCGGGCGCCGAACGACCCCGGGGCCGGTCCGCCGGGGCCCGGCCGTTCGGTGCCGCCCGCCTCTAGGGGACCAGCAGGACCTTGCCGAGCACCGTGCGCCCCTCCAGCGCGGCGTGCGCCTCGGCGGCCCGCTCCAAAGGCAGGGTCAGGCCCACGTGCGGGGTGATCCTGCCCATGCGGGCCATCTCCAGCACCAGCCGCAGGGCGTCCCGCCGGTCGTCCTCGGCCTGCTTGAGGTCGAACAGCCCCAGGACCCCGATCCCGCGGCTCGCGGCCTCCCGCGCGTCCACCTCCGTGAAGCCTCCGCCCGCCGAGCCGTAGCCGACGAACCGGCCGCCGTCGGCCAGGGTCGCGAAGGCCGCCGCGCCCAGCGCGCCCCCGGCGCCGTCCAGGACCACGTCGACCCCGGTGCCGCCGGTCAGCGCGCGCACCCGCTCCGGCCAGTCCGGCTCGGAGTAGTCCACGGTCTCCTGCGCGCCCAGTTCGCGGACCAGGGCCAGTTTGGCCCCGCCCCTGGCCGCGCCGATGACCTGTGCCCCGGCCCTGCGGGCCAACTGGACGGCCAGGGTGCCCGCCCCTCCGGCGGCCGCGGCGACCAGGACCGTGGTGCTGGGCCCGAAGCCCGCCGCCCGCTCCAGCGCCAGCGCGGTCGGCCCGTCGTGCAGCAGGGCCAGCGCCGCCCGGGGGTCCACCTCCTCGGGCACCCTGACCAGTGCCGACTCCGGGACCACGGCCCGCTCGGCGTAGCCGTCCACGGGCAGGGTGGGCCTTTCCGGCGTCCCGTCCGTGTGCCCGGTGTCGGCGACCACCGTGGCCCCCTCCCAGCCCGGGTCCACGCCCGGGCCGATCCGGACCACCCGCCCGGCCACGCCCGCGCCGGGGACGTAGGGGGGAGCCACGGGGAAGTAGTCCAGCCCCCAGCCGCCGCGGACCAGGGTGTCCAGGTACATCACGTTCGCCGCGGAGACCTCCACCAGCGCCTGTCCCGGTCCCGCCTCGGGCTCGGGCACGTCCCGGACCACCAGGACCTCCGGGCCGCCGAACTCCCGGACCTGTACCGCTCGCATGTCGTTCTCCCTCGGTGCGCACTGCCTGTCTCCGACACCGCCCAGCCTCTTACCTCAATATTTGTTGAGGTCAAGGGCCGGGTGCCGGGGGAGATCCACGGCACAGGGGACCGCCCCGCACGGGCACATGGCGCGGAGGGCGGGCCGCGGTCAGACCGCGACGTGCGACAGCGCGCTGGGGTGGCGCCGCAGGAAGCCCTCGATGGACTGGGCGGGATGGCCGGTCAGGTCGGGGACGGCGGGCGAGACCACGTCGAGCTCCCCGGCGGCGATCGCGGCGTAGGAGGTTACCCAGCCCTCGACCGCCCAGTCGGGGGCGCCGCCGCGGCGCGACTCCAGCGCCTCCTCCCGCGTCTGGGGCACGTAGTGCACCGAGCGCCCGGTGAGCACGCTCAGCCTCTCCGCCGTCGCGCCCAGGGACAGCGCCTCCGGGCCGGTGACGTCGTGGCTGGTGTCGTGCGAGGCGCGCGCGGCCGCGGGGTCGGTCAGCACGGCCGCGGCCACGTCCGCCACGTCGTCGCGCGAGACCCACGCGATCCGGCCGTCACCGGCCGGGCCCCGCACCGCGCCCCCGTCGTCCACCCAGTCCGGCAGCAGGTCCAGGTACAGGCTGGGTCTGAGGAAGGTGTACCGCACCCCCGTGGACCGGATGTGCGCCTCGGTGAAGAAGTGCGTGCGCGCGAACGTGAAGGTGGACGCCGGGCCCGCGCGCAGGAAGGACAGGTAGACGATCCAGGACACCCCCGCCTTGACCGCGGCGTCCACCGCGCTCACGTGGACGTCGATCCGGTCCTCGGACTCGGTGGCCGAGACCAGGAACAGTGTGTCCACCCCCCGGCACGCCCGCTCGAAGCCCGTGGAGTCCTCGTAGGCCGCCATCGCCGCGCTGCTGCCGGGGTACTCGGGAGCGCGGTTGATGTCGCGTACGATGAGCCGCTGGGGCCTGCCCAGCCGCGCGATCCGCGCGGCGACCCGCCCGCCCAGCGCCCCGGTCGCCCCCGTCACCCCTATGGTGTGGTTTGTCGTGTGATCGTCGCCCATGACACCCCATCCTGCGTTACGAGGGCGTGCCGGACGCTGAGCGGCACGCGCCTTTTTGCGCCGCGGGGTCGGGCGCGGCGGGGCCGGCGCCCCCGGGGCCGCCGGGGTCAGGGCGCGGGACGCCCGCCGTCCGCCGGTCCCCGGGCCGGTCCGTGCCCGACCGTCCGACCCGACGCGTTCCCGGGCTCCTCCGCCTCCCGAGCGCCCCGCGCGACCGGGCGGCGGTAGGCCAGGCGGCGCAGCAGCGCCTCGGCCGGTCCGCGCCTGCCCGCGCGCTCCAGCGCGTAGGACGCCGCCACCGTCACCAGCCACACGCCCACCGCGAACAGGGCCATCGACCACGAGGCGAGTTCGCCGCCCAGCCCCAGGCCCCAGGCCGCCAGGAGCGGCGCGCACAGCACCGACTGGGCCAGGTAGGCCGACAGCGAGCGCTTGCCGGTCGCCGACAGCGCGCCGACCACCGCGCCCGGCGCGCGACCGCGCCCCTGGATCCGGTGCGCCGCCAGCGCGATCAGCGCCACGTAGCCCAGGCCGCCGGCCAGCCCGGTCACCATGTGCGGCATGGCCAGCATGCCCGCCTGCGCGGGAGACAGGTCCCAGACCCCGATCTGGGCCAGGGCCATGGGCAGCCCGCCCAGCCAGCCCACGCCGACGCCCAGGGCCGCGGTCCAGCGCAGCAGGCCCAGGTGCTCGCCCGGCTCCTCAAGTATCCGGCGGCGCGCGGCCCAGTAGCCGAGCAGGATCGCCGCGGGCACGACCATGCCCAGCAGTCCCTGGCCCAGCGTGATCAGCGGCCAGGCCATGACGCGGCCCAGCGCGGCGCCCAGGATCGAGGCGTCGCCGATGTTGGCGGCGGTCTGGTCCATGCCGAACGCGGCGGAGGAGGGGGCGTCCGCGGGCATGAAGGCCAGGCCCAGCAGGCTGAACGCCGCGAGCAGGGCGGCCAGCCCGGTGAACACCCCCGCCCACACCAGCAGCGTGGCGTCCCTGCGCCGCAGGAACAGCCAGCCCAGGAGCAGCCCGGCCAGGCCGTAGGCGCCCAGGATGTCGCCCATCCACAGCAGCAGGGCGTGGACGAAGCCGAACGCGAGCAGCCACAGGTTGCGGCGGCGCAGCAGCGCGTTCACCTCCCGCGCGGACGAGCCCGCCGCCTCCTGGCGCCGGGCCAACTGCACCATGCCGTACCCGAACAGGAAGGCGAACATCGGATAGCTGCGCATGTCCACCGCCATGACGATGGCGAACTGCGCGATCCGGTCCAGCGCGCCGCCGGGCTCCGGGTGGACCCCGCCCCCGCTGGACGGGAGCGCCCACAGGTACCAGGCCGTGTTGGCGAGCGCGATGAACAGCAGCATGAACCCGCGCGCCAGGTCCGGCGCGAGGGCTCTCTCGCCCGCGCCGACCGGACCGCGGGAAACGGTGTGCCCAGACATGGGAGACTCCCCGATTTCGCGATATGTCGTGTCAGCGATTCAACCGGAGCGGGCGGACGGGCACAACAGGCCCCCGGCGGGCGCGGACCCGGGAAACTCCCCTAGGGAAGGACCCTCAGGAGGAGCGCGAGGTGGCGGCCACGACTAGCTGGCGCAGCGGCTCGCGGGCGGATTCGTCCAGCTCGGGGCTCTCCAGGGACGCGACGGCCCGGTCGGCGTACTCCGCGATCATCTCCTCGCACACGGCCAGCGCGCCCGAGCCCTCGATCAGGGAGCACATCCACTCCACCGAGGACACCGACAGGTCCGGCGCCCCCAGCAGCGAGCGGAACCGCTCGGCGTCGGCCGCCCCGGCGCGCGCCAGGGTCTCGGCCACCACCAGCGTCCGCTTGCCCTCGCGCAGGTCGTCCCCGGCGGGCTTGCCGGTGGTGGACGGGTCGCCGAACACGCCCAGCACGTCGTCGCGGAGCTGGAAGGCGATCCCCAGCGGGATGCCGTAGCCGGTGTAGACCCCGGCCAGCTCCTCGTGGCGGCCCGCCAGCGCCGCGCCCAGGTGCAGCGGGCGCTCCACCGTGTACTTGGCGGACTTGTAGCGCATCACGCGCAGCGCCGCCTCGCGTGTGCCGGTGCCCCGCACCTGCTCCAGGGTGTCCAGGTACTGCCCGGCCATGACCTCGGTGCGCATCGCGTCGAAGGGGCGCCGCCCCCGGCCCAGCACCTCCGTCGGGAAGCCGCTGGCCTGGTACATCTCGTCCGACCAGGCCAGGCACAGGTCGCCGATGAGGATGGCCGCGCCCTGGCCGAAGCCCTCGCTGTCGCCGCTCCACCCCTGGTCGGCGTGCAGCTTGGCCAGCCGCTTGTGCGTGGCGGGCAGGCCGCGCCGGGTGTCGCTGTTGTCGATCACGTCGTCGTGGACGAGCGCGCACGCCTGGAGGAACTCCAGGGAGGCCGCCGCCCGCACCACGCGCTCGTCGTCGGCCGCGCCGCCCGCGCCCCGCCACCCCCAGTAGCAGAAGGTCGGCCGCAGGCGCTTGCCGCCGGAGACCATCGTCTCCAGCGCGTCCATGGCCGGAGCCAGCTCCTCCCCGATCTCCATCAACTGGGCCCGGTGGTCGGCGCAGAAGGAGGTCAGTTCGCGGTCCACGCCGGAGCGGACCGCGAGGACGGCGGAGGCGGACGGGGAAGAGGAAGGCACCATGAACCGCAGGTTATCGGCTGTCGGACACGGCCCGGTCCGGTTCCGCCCGTCCGGGCCGCTTCCAACTGGCCGCCAGCACGAACGACACCGTCACCAGCAGCACCGCCAGGGGCACCCGCAGGTCCGGCAGCCAGTGGTGGGTGAGGAAGTCGAGGTAGACCGCGACCGCGACCGCGGTGGTCGCGGCGGCGCGGTAGCGCACCGGCTCCAGGTCCAGCAGCCGCCAGGCGCGCACGATGTAGGAGCCCACCGCCGAGAGCGCGAACCCGGCGAACATGCACACCGCGAACGCGCAGGCCCGCGCCTGGAGCCAGCCGAAGCGCAGCAGTTGGGCGACCCAGAACAGCGGACGCGGCCGGGGGCCGGGAACGGGGACGGTGGAAGGGGGCGGGGGAGGGGGCATGCCGTATCCTCGCACGTCGTGCCGCGCGGGAGTGGCGCGCGCCACGGGTCTCACAGGGTGGGACGGCTCCTCCGCCGCGGGGGTGTCTGACCTAAGCTGGTGCGCATGCTGGCTGCACCGACACTCCCTGTGGCGCCCCGAGGCCCGGCCCCCAGGCCGCGTCACATCCGCGAACTCCTCGACGCGGGCGAGCCGATGTTCTCCTTCGAGTTCTTCCCGCCCCGCACGCCCCAGGCGCAGGAGCGCCTGTGGCGCGCGATCAGGGAGATCGAGGCCCTCGGCCCCGCCTTCGTCTCAGTCACCTACGGCGCGGGCGGCAGCACGCGCGGGCTGACCGTGGAGACCACCGAGCGCATCGCGACCGACACCACACTGCTGCCGGTCGCTCATATGACCCTGGTCGACCACTCCGTGGCCGAACTGCGCCACCTCGTCGGCCGCCTCGCCGACGCGGGCGTGTCCAACATGCTCGCCGTGCGGGGCGACCCGCCCGGCGACCCGGACGGGGAGTGGATCCGCCACCCCCAGGGGCTGACCTACGCCGAGGAGCTGGTGCGCCTGATCAAGGACAGCGGCGACTTCTGCGTGGGCGTGGCCGCCTTCCCCTACAAGCACCCGCGCTCGGACGACGTCGAGACCGACACCGACCACTTCGTGCGCAAGTGCGAGGCGGGCGCCGACTACGCCATCACCCAGATGTTCTTCGACCCCGAGGACTACCTGCGCCTGCGCGACCGGGTGGCCGCGCGCGGCTGCGAGGTGCCGATCATCCCCGAGGTCTTCCCGGTGGTGCGCACCTCGTTCATCCCGCGCTCGGAGCAGCTCTCCGGCGCCCCCTTCCCGGCCGACCTGGCCGAGAGGTTCGCCTCCTTCGGCGACGACGCCGAGTCCGTGCGGGCCTTCGGCATCGAGCACGCCCAGCGCATGTGCGAGCGGCTGCTGGCCGAGGGCGCGCCGGGCATCCACTTCATCACCTCGAACCGGTCCACGGCCACCAGGCAGATCTACCGGGAGATCTCCGGTCACCGGAGCCCGTCAGAGGGAGCCGGGCGGCCATGATCGAGAAGGGCTGACCGGGGCTGCCGGGGAAGCGGAAGTCCTCCAGCACCTCGGTGAACCCGCACGAGCGGTACAGGTGGCGCGCCGCGGAGGGTCCCGAACGCGTGGACAGCACCGCGGTGCGCTCCGGCCTGTCCCGGCACAGGGCGTGGAGCAGGGCGCGGCCCACGCCCCGGTTCTGCGCGTCCGGGTGGACGTGCACCTCGGCGACCTCCAGCGCGTCGGACAGGCAGCGGCGCGCCTGGCGGGCCCCGGCGTCCGCGCGCAGCCCCTCCGCCACCGTGTCGTGCCACCACTGGCCGCCGCGTCCGTGGAAGCCGTAGGCGAAGCCGACCGGGAGGCCGCCGCGCACGGCCACCACCGCGCGAAAGCCCGGGTTGCGGGCGTGGCCCCTCATGACGGAGGCGCGCCCGGGCAACTGCTCCGGGGGCGGCCGCATGGCGGCCTCGTACACCTGGAGCAGCGCGGGGACGGCGTGCGTGAAGGCGGGCGGGGCCAGCTCACGCAACTTGGTATCGGCTACCACGGGCCAAGGGTAGTTCCCCGGACCTTCCGCGGTCCTGCGGATTCGCGCGCGGACGGGGTGCGCGCGGCGCCGGGCGGGGTCCTTGACGGGTCCGGCGGCCTGGGGTTAACTGGATCATGTCGAACAGGAGTTCGACGCACTCCGTCGGACCCCCCTCCGGCGGGAGGGCGGCGCGGCCGGGTTGGGGAGGGGAAGCCCCACGTCCGGCCGCGCCGTTCCGGCCCCGTCCGCCGGCCAGTCCCCGGCCGGGCGGACACGACGAGAACCGGCGCCCCCGTCGGGGCCGCCGGTTCTCGTCGAGCGGGTGCGGATCTGTTCGGTTGTCCCGGTGTTCGGGTACCGGTCAGAAGGCGTCGACCGCGCGGCGCGCCTCGGGGTCGAGGACGCCCCAGTTGATGAGCTCCTCGGTCAGGTCCCCGGGCGACTTGTCGTAGATGACCGCGAGTGAGCGCAGGTCCTCCTGGCGGATGGAGAGCACCCGCCCGTTGTAGTCACCCCGCTGGCTCTGGATCGTGGCGACGTAGCGGGACAGCGGCCCGGCCTTCTCCTGCGGCAGCTGCTGCATGCGCTCCAGGTCGATGACCAGCTTGGGCGTGGGGCCCAGCGGGGTGGGAGCCGCGCCGCCCGGCAGCAGCTCCGACATCGGCACGCCGTAGAAGTCCGCCAGCTCGGCGAGCTTCTGGACGGTGACGGCGCGGTCGCCGCGCTCGTAGGAGCCCACCACGACGGCCTTCCAGCGGCCGTGGGACTTCTCTTCCACCCCGTGCAGGGACAGGCCCTGCTGGGTGCGGATGGCACGCAGTCGCGCACCGAGGGACTTCGCGTATTCGGATGGCATCTTCTTGTCGCTCCCGGCCGTGACAGTGGCTGGCGTGGTGGGGGGGCGTCCGCTCGTACTCGGCGGGCCGCCTGGGCGGTCCAGCGGATGGTCACGGGATGCAACCCCACCCGGCAGTGGTTACAGACAGTGACGGTAGGGGGGTCTGCCTTCCAGGTCAAGCCGTTGGTGTGAAACGCGACTAATCGGTGGCCAAACCGTGCGTAAGTGAGACACCTCTCATGTCAGGACCGAACCGGACGAGTCGTGCGTCACGATGGCATGAAAAGCCCGTTCCTCCTGGGTATTTCAGGTTTCGGCCCCTTCGTTGCCGTATCCACTGGGTGACGACATGACCACATTTCAGGGGGTACGTGTTCGCTTGTGGTGTGACCAGAGTCACATTGGTGACCTCGGGTCATCGACCGCCTCGCGGGGGTCGCGAGCGTCGCTGGTAGCGTGGCTCCGATCGACATCCTTTAACGACCTGTTCAGTGAGGCAGGGAAGGGAGTCACTACTTTGCGTGCGCAAAAACCGACGACCGGTGACACCGGTGGCGGTTCCCCCGCACCCGAGGTGCCCGAGGGCACCCGCGCCGTCCTCGACGGCAGCGAGATCAACCGGGCGCTGACCCGCATCGCCCACGAGGTGCTCGAACGCACCAAGGGGGGCCGGGGCGTCACCCTCCTGGGCATCCCCTCGCGCGGGGTCCCGCTCGCCCACCGCCTGGCACGGCGCATCGAACGGGTGGAGGACCTCACCGTCCCCGCGGGCTCGCTCGACATCACCATGTACCGCGACGACCTGCGCTCCGCCCCCGTCCGCGCCCTCGGCCGGACCGAGATCCCCCAGGGCGGACTCGACGACCGCGTCGTCGTCCTCGTCGACGACGTCCTCTTCTCCGGCCGCACCGTCCGCGCCGCCCTGGACGCCCTCGGCGACCTGGGGCGCCCCCGCGCCGTCCAGCTCGCCGTCCTGGTCGACCGGGGCCACCGCGAACTGCCCATCCGCGCCGACTACGTGGGCAAGAACCTGCCCACCTCGCTGCGCGAGAGCGTCACCGTGCGCCTGGAGGAGACCGACGGACACGACGCGGTGCTGCTCGGCCCGTCCCGCCCCCGCCCCGGAACCACCGAGGGGAACGACTGATGCGCCACCTGCTCTCCACCGGCGACCTCTCCCGCGACGAGGCCACCCTCGTCCTGGACACCGCCGCCGAACTCGCCCAGGTCGGCGACCGCTCCGTCAAGAAGCTGCCCACCCTGCGCGGGCGCACCGTGGTCAACCTCTTCTACGAGGACTCCACCCGCACCCGCACCTCCTTCGAGCTGGCCGCCAAGCGCCTGTCCGCGGACGTCATCAACTTCTCCGCCAAGGGCTCCAGCGTCTCCAAGGGCGAGAGCCTCAAGGACACCGCGCTGACCCTCCAGGCCATGGGCGCCGACGGCGTCGTCATCCGGCACAGCGCCTCCGGCGCCGCCCACCGCCTCGCCAACTGGGTGGACGGGTCCGTCCTCAACGCGGGCGACGGCACCCACGAACACCCCACCCAGGCCCTGCTGGACGCCTTCACCATGCGCTCGCGCCTGGGGCGCCTGGAGGGGCTGCGGGTGGCCGTCGTCGGCGACATCCTGCACAGCCGGGTCGCCCGCTCCAACGTGCTGCTGCTCACCACCCTGGGCGCGCACGTCACCCTGGTCGCGCCGCCCACCCTGCTGCCGGTCTCGGTGCACACCTGGCTGTGCGAGGTCTCCTACGACCTCGACGACGTCCTGCCCAAGTCCGACGTCGTCATGATGCTGCGCGTACAGGCCGAGCGCATGCACGAGTCGTTCTTCCCGTCCACGCGCGAGTACAGCCGCAACTACGGCCTGGACGGCGAGCGCCTGTCCCGCATGCCCGAGGACGCGATCGTCATGCACCCCGGCCCGATGGTCCGCGGCATGGAGATCTCCGCGGAGGTCGCCGACTCGCCCCGCTGCACCGTCACCGAGCAGGTCGCCAACGGCGTCAGCCTGCGCATGGCCGTGCTCTACCTGCTGCTCGGCGGCTCCTGACAGCCCTGCCGCGGGTCCCCGCGGCCCGCACCACCGCACCCGGGGGACGCGAGGCCCCGCCACGGGCCCGGGCGGCGCCCGGCCCACCGGCGCGCCCCGGCCCACCGGCGCGCCCCGGCGCCCCGCGCCGCCCCTCCCCGACCCAGAACACAAGGAAGCCAACACCGCGATGCCCGACACCCACGGACCGCACCTGATCCGCGGCGCCCGCCCCCTCGGCGGCGACCCCGTCGACCTGCTCCTGGCCGACGGCCGCATCGCCGCGACCGGCCGGGACCTGGACGCCCCCGAGGACGCCCGGACCGTCGACGCCACCGGCCTGATCGCCCTGCCCGGCCTGGTGGACCTGCACACCCACCTGCGCGAGCCCGGCCGCGAGGACGCCGAGACCGTCGCCACCGGATCCCGCTCCGCCGCCATGGGCGGCTACACCGCCGTCCACGCCATGGCCAACACCGACCCCGTCGCCGACACCGCCGGCGTCGTCGAACAGGTCTGGCGCCTGGGCCGCGAGGCCGGGTACTGCGACGTGCGCCCCGTCGGCGCCGTCACCGTCGGCCTGGCCGGGGAGCGCCTCTCCGAGATCGGCGCCATGGCCGACTCCGCCGCCGGCGTGCGCGTCTTCTCCGACGACGGCATCTGCGTCTCCGACGCCCTGCTCATGCGCCGCGCCCTGGAGTACGTCAAGGCCTTCGACGGCGTCATCGCCCAGCACGCCCAGGAGCCGCGCCTGACCCAGGGCGCCCAGATGAACGAGGGCCGCGTCTC
This sequence comes from Nocardiopsis sp. M1B1, assembly GCF_052466615.1. Classification (NCBI taxonomy): domain Bacteria; kingdom Bacillati; phylum Actinomycetota; class Actinomycetes; order Streptosporangiales; family Nocardiopsidaceae; genus Nocardiopsis; species Nocardiopsis sp. M1B1. The sequence continues at coordinate 4,741,844 of NZ_CP196194.1, read as the reverse complement.
CGACCGCCTCGGCCTGCCCGGCTGGCCCGCGGTCGCCGAGGAGGCGATCATCGCCCGCGACTGCCTGCTCGCCCAGCACGTGGGCTCGCGCCTGCACGTGTGCCACGTCTCGACCAAGGGCTCGGTCGACATCATCCGCTGGGCCAAGGCCCGCGGCTGCGACGTCACCGCCGAGGTCACACCCCACCACCTCCTGCTGACAGAGGAGCTGGTGGAGGGCTACGATCCCGTCTACAAGGTCAACCCGCCCCTGCGCACCGCCGACGACGTCCAGGCGCTGCGCGAGGGCCTGGCCGACGGCACCATCGACATCGTCGCCACCGACCACGCCCCCCACCCCGCAGAGGCCAAGGAGACCGAGTGGTCCACCGCCGCCATGGGAATGGTCGGACTGGAGACGGCGTTGGCGGTCGTGCAGCGCACGATGGTCGACACCGGTCTGCTGACCTGGGCCGACGTCGCCGACCGCATGTCCGCGGCACCGGCCCGCATCGGCCGCGTCCACGACCACGGGCGTGACCTGGCGGTCGGCCAGCCCGCCAACGTGGTCCTGTACGACCCGGCCGCCGCCGTCGACGTGGACGGCGCGGCCATGGTCAGCAAGAGCGGCAACACCCCCTTCCGGGGCATGACCCTGCCCGGCCGGGTGCGCGCCACGTTCCTGCGCGGCGCCCCGACCGTCCTGGAGGGGAAGATCCAGTGAGCACAGAACAGAACACCCGGGCCGCCGACGGCCCGGCGGAGGAGGGGGCGAACGTGTCCGAGAGCGGACCCGCGATTCTGGTACTCGAGGACGGCCGGGTCTTCCACGGCCGATCCTTCGGCGCCACCGGGGAGACCTTCGGCGAGGCGGTCTTCAACACCGGCATGACCGGCTACCAGGAGACCCTCACCGACCCCTCCTACCACCGCCAGATCGTGGTGATGACCGCCCCCCACATCGGCAACACCGGCGTCAACGACGACGACCCCGAGTCCGGCCGCGTCTGGGTCGCCGGGTACGTCGTGCGCGAGCCCGCCCGCATCACCTCCAACTGGCGGGCCGAGCGCACCCTGGACGAGGAGCTGCGCCGCCAGGGCGTGGTCGGCATCGCCCTCACCGGCACCCGCGCCCTCACCCGCCACCTGCGCGACAAGGGCGTCATGCGCGCCGCCATCAGCACCACCGAGACCGACCCGGGGGCCCTGCTGGAGCGCGTGCGCCAGCAGCCCGCCATGGCCGGGGCCGACCTGGCCGCCGAGGTCAGCACCAGCGAGCCCTACGAGGTCCTGCCGCCCGAGGGCGTCCCCGCCCGCTTCCACGTCGCCGCCGTGGACCTGGGCATCAAGGCCATGACCCCCCAGCGCCTGGCCGAGCGGGGCTGCCGGGTCACCGTGCTGCCCGCCACCGCCACCGCCGAGGACATCCTCGCCCTGGACCCGGACGGGGTGTTCTTCAGCAACGGCCCCGGCGACCCCGCCACCGCCGACGCACCCGTCACCGCCATGCGCGGCGTCCTGGACGCGGGCAGGCCGCTCTTCGGTATCTGCTTCGGCAACCAGATCCTGGGCCGCGCCCTGGACCTGGGCACCTACAAGCTGCCCTTCGGGCACCGGGGCGTCAACCAGCCGGTGATCGACACCCGCTCCGGCAGGGTCGCCATCACGAGCCAGAACCACGGCTTCGCCGTCGACGCCCCCCTCGACGAGCCCTTCGACACCCCCTACGGCCGGGCCGAGGTCAGCCACATCGGCCTCAACGACCGCGTCGTCGAGGGCCTGCGGCTGCTGGACCGCCCCGCGTTCAGCGTCCAGTTCCACCCGGAGGCCGCCGCCGGCCCCCACGACGCCGCCGAACTCTTCGACGCGTTCGTCGACCTGATGTCCGCCCAGCCCGCTCCGGCTGCCAAGTAGCAAGAGGAAGCAGAGCATGCCGCGCCGTAGTGACCTTTCATCCGTCCTCGTGATCGGCTCCGGCCCGATCGTGATCGGGCAGGCGGCCGAGTTCGACTACTCGGGCACCCAGGCCTGCCGGGTTCTGCGGGCCGAGGGCCTGCGGGTCATCCTGGTCAACTCCAACCCGGCCACGATCATGACCGACCCGGAGATCGCCGACGCCACCTACGTCGAGCCGATCACCACCGAGATGATCGAGAAGATCATCGCCAAGGAGCGCCCCGACGCGCTCCTGCCCACCCTGGGCGGGCAGACCGCCCTCAACGCCGCCGTCGCCCTGGACGAGGCGGGCATCCTCGCCAAGTACGGCGTCGAGCTCATCGGCGCCAACATCGAGGCCATCCAGTCCGGCGAGGACCGCGAGAGCTTCAAGGGCATCGTCGAGCGCATCGGCGGCGAGTCCGCCCGCTCGCGCATCTGCCACACCCTGGAGGAGTGCCTGGCCGCGGCCGAGGAGCTCTCCTACCCCGTCGTCGTGCGCCCCTCCTTCACCATGGGCGGCGCCGGCTCGGGCTTCGCCCACGACGCGGCCGAGCTGCGCCGCATCGCCGGACAGGGCCTGGCGCTCTCCCCGACCACCGAGGTGCTCCTGGAGGAGTCCATCCTCGGCTGGAAGGAGTACGAGCTGGAGCTGATGCGCGACACCAACGACAACGTCGTGGTCGTGTGCTCCATCGAGAACCTCGACCCCATGGGCGTGCACACCGGCGACTCCATCACCGTCGCCCCCGCCATGACCCTCACCGACCGCGAGTACCAGAAGCTGCGCGACATCGGCATCGCCGTCATCCGCGAGGTCGGCGTGGACACCGGCGGCTGCAACATCCAGTTCGCCGTCCACCCCACCACCGGCCGGGTCATCGTCATCGAGATGAACCCGCGCGTGTCGCGCTCCTCGGCGCTGGCCTCCAAGGCCACCGGCTTCCCGATCGCCAAGATCGCCGCCAAGCTCGCCGTCGGCTACACCCTGGACGAGATCCCCAACGACATCACCCGGGAGACCCCGGCCAGCTTCGAGCCCACGCTCGACTACGTCGTCGTCAAGGTGCCCCGCTTCGCCTTCGAGAAGTTCCCCGGCGCCGACCCCGGCCTGACCACCACCATGAAGTCGGTGGGCGAGGCCATGGCCATCGGCCGCTCCTTCCCCGAGGCCCTCCAGAAGGCCATGCGCTCCCTGGAGAAGAAGGGCGTCGGCCTCACCTGGGAGGGCGAGCCCGGCGACAAGGACGAGCTGCTGCGCCTGGCCGCCACCCCCACCGAGCACCGCCTGCGCCAGGTCCAGCAGGCCCTGCGCGCCGGAGCCACCGTCGAGGAGGTCCACGAGGCCACCCGCATCGACCCCTGGTTCGTGGATCAGATGCTGCGCCTGGAGGAGGCGGCCCGCGTCCTGGCCGACGCGCCCAAGCTCGACGCCGACCTGCTGCGCCAGGTCAAGGGGCTGGGCTTCTCCGACCTCCAGATCGGCCAGATCACCGGCCGCAGCGAGGACGTGGTCCGCGAGCTGCGCCACGCCCTGGGCGTTCACCCCGTCTACCTGACCGTGGACACCTGCGCCGCCGAGTTCGAGGCCCGCACGCCCTACCTGTACTCCAGCTACGACGAGGAGACCGAGGTCCCCACGGGCGACCGGCCCAAGATCATCATCCTGGGGTCGGGGCCCAACCGGATCGGCCAGGGCGTGGAGTTCGACTACTCCTGCGTCCACGCCTCCTTCGCCCTCTCCGACGCCGGGTACGAGACCGTGATGGTCAACTGCAACCCCGAGACGGTCTCCACCGACTACGACACCAGCGACCGGCTCTACTTCGAGCCGCTCACCCTGGAGGACGTGCTGGAGGTCGTGCGCGCCGAGCAGGCCGCCGGACCGGTCGTCGGGGTCATCGTCCAGCTGGGCGGCCAGACCCCGCTCGGCCTGGCCCGCCGCCTCAAGGACGCCGGGGTGCCCATCATCGGCACCAGCCCCGAGGCCATCGACCTGGCCGAGGACCGCGGCGCCTTCGGCAAGGTCCTGGCCGACGCCGGGCTGCCCGCGCCCAAGTACGGCACCGCCCACTCCTTCGCCGAGGCCAAGGCCGCCGCGGACGAGATCGGCTACCCCGTCATGGTCCGTCCCTCCTACGTGCTGGGCGGCCGCGGCATGGAGATCGTCTACAGCGAGACGATGCTCGCCGACTACATCGAGCGCAACGCCGAGGTCAGCCCCGAGCACCCGGTGCTCATCGACCGCTTCCTCGACGACGCCATCGAGATCGACGTCGACGCCCTCTACGACGGCCGCGACCTGTACCTGGGCGGGGTCATGGAGCACATCGAGGAGGCCGGTATCCACTCCGGCGACTCGGCGTGCACCCTGCCCTCCATCACCCTGGGCCGCGAGGACATCGAGCGCATCCGCTACTCGACCGAGGCCATCGCCCGCGGCACGGGCGTGCGCGGGCTGATCAACGTCCAGTACGCGCTCGCCTCCGGCGTGCTCAACGTCCTGGAGGCCAACCCGCGCGCCTCGCGCACCGTGCCGTTCGTGTCCAAGGCCACCGCGGTGCCGCTGGCCAAGGCCGCCGCCCGCGTCATGGCCGGGGCCACCATCGCCGAACTGCGCGAGGAGGGCATGCTGCCCGCACACGGCGACGGCGGCGACCTGCCCGCGGACGCCCCGGTGTCGGTGAAGGAGGCGGTGCTGCCCTTCAACCGCTTCATCGACAAGGAGGGCGAGGGGGTCGACACCATCCTCGGCCCCGAGATGCGCTCCACCGGCGAGGTCATGGGCCTGGACACCGAGTTCGGCTCCGCCTACGCCAAGTCGCAGCTGGCCCTCAACGACTCCCTGCCCGAGCGGGGCCGGGTGTTCGTCTCGGTGGCCAACCGCGACAAGCGCTCGATGATCTTCCCGGTCAAGCGCCTGGCCGACCTCGGCTTCGAGATCCTGGCCACCGAGGGCACCGCCGTGGTCCTGCGCCGCAACGGCGTGCACGCCACCGTGGTGCGCAAGCACAGCGAGGGCAGCGGCCCGGCGGGCGAGCCCACCATCGTGCAGCTCATCCACTCGGGGGGCGTGGACCTCATCGTCAACACGCCCTTCGGCAGCGCGGGGCAGGCCGGACCGCGCCTGGACGGCTACGAGATCCGCACCGCGGCCGTGGTGCGCCGCGTGCCCAGCGTGACCACCGTGCAGGGCCTGGCCGCCGCGGTCCAGGCCATCGAGGCGCGGGTGCGCGGCGACCTCGGCGTGCGCTCCCTCCAGGAGCACGCGAGCACCCTCACCGCCAGCCGGGCCTAGGCTGTTCAACTTTGGGCCTCCGCTTCGCTTTGGCCAGTGTTCGGGCGCCCAAAGAGCGGGAACCTTCGGTGTCTCCGGCGGGTTCGCTCGTTCCTCGCGAACCCGCCTCCGCCACCTCCAGAACCCCGCGGGCGCCCGAACCAACACCCGAGGGGCTCCGGGGTCGTGGGCGGGGGCGCCGTGGACGGTGTGTCCACGGCGCCCCCGCCTATACGGTTGGCGCACAGGACGACGCAGGAATCCCAGAGGGGGGAGGGCGGCGCCGACGCCCCGGTGTCCGCGACACCGGGCTCGGGCGCCACGACCTGATGAGCGACAACGGACCGGTGCAGACCAGGTGCCCCGTGCTGAACGTACGCAGGGTGGACGCCTACTACGCCATCACCGTGGTCGCCCCGGGCATAGCCGAGCGGTTCCGCTCCGGGCAGTTCGTGTCGGTGGCCGTCGGCGGCGACCACTCCAGCACCCTGCTGCGCCGCCCCTTCGCGATCCACGACGTCAAACCCGACTACGGCGGCACCGTCGAGTTCCTGTTCTCGGTGCGCGGCACCGGCACCGCCTGGCTCTCCGAGCGGCGCTCGCGCGACCTGCTGGACGTGGTCGGCCCCCTGGGCCGCCCCTTCCCGCTGCCCCGCGAGCCGGTCAACTGCGTGCTGGTGGGCGGCGGCTCGGGCAGCGCTCCGCTGTTCCCGCTGGCTCAGTCGCTGCGCAGGCGCGGCTGCCGGGTGGACTTCGTGCTGGGCGCCGCCTCCGCCGACCGGGTGTTCAGCGCCATCACCGCCCGCCGCATCGCCGAGACGGCCGCCTTCACCACCGACGACGGCTCCTTCGGCACCCGCGGCCGCGTCACCGACGTCCTGGGCAGGGTGATCGAGGAGTGCCGGTCAGACGCCGTCTACGCCTGCGGCCCCATGCCGATGCTGCGCGCGGTCACCTCCGTGGCGGCCGGCCACGGCATCCCCGTCCAGGTGGCGGTGGAGGAGACCATGGCCTGCGGCACCGGGATCTGCATGACCTGCGTCATCCCGGTGGTGGGCGAGGACGGGATCACCCGCATGGTGCGCTCCTGCGTGGACGGCCCGGTCTTCCGGGGCGAGCAGGTGCGCTTCGACGACGTGGGCACGATCCCCTTCGACGCCCTGGGCGCCCCCGGCTGGAAGGGCTCCAGTGCGGCCCGCGCCGCGGAGACGGCCCGCGACATCGCCTGAGGGGCCCGGCCCCGCCCCCGGGACCGACCACCACCAGACAGTGGGTGAGAGAGTTGAACGCAGACCTCAGGACCCGGCTGGGCGGCTGGGAGCTGCCCAACCCCGTGGTCACCGCCGCCGGGTGCGCCGGATCGGGCCGCGAGCTGGCCCAGTTCTTCGACATCGCCTCGATCGGCGCCGTCACCACCAAGTCGGTGATGCTGGAACCCCACGCCGGGCGCCCGTCCCCGCGCATGGCCGAGACACCCAGCGGGATGCTCAGCACGACGGGCATGCAGGGCCCGGGCGTGGACGTGTTCCTCCAACGGGACCTGCCCTGGCTGCTCTCCCGCGGCGGGCGGGCGATCGTCTCCGTGGCGGGCACCGGCATGGCCGAGTTCGGCGAACTCGCCAGACGCGTCTCCGCCGCCGACGGGGTGAGCGCGATCGAGGTCAACCTCTCCAGCCCGGACCCGTCCGATCCCGCCGGGCGCCGCTACGTGGACGACGCAGCCCAGGCCGCGGCGGTGGTGCGCACGGTGCGCTCCCACACCCGTTCGGGGCTGCCGGTGCTGGCCAAGCTCGCCGCCGACGTCCCCGACGTGGTGGAGCTGGCCGCCGCGTGCGTGGAGGCGCGCGCGGACGGGCTGTCCATGGTCAACACCGTGCGCGGCATGGCCGTGGACACCCGCACGCTGCGCCCGGCGGTGGCCGGGGGCATGGGCGGACTGTCGGGGCCGGCGATCCGCCCGCTGGCGGTGGGGTGCGTCTACCGGGTGCACGAGGCGCTCCCGGACGTGCCCATCATCGGGATGGGCGGGGTCCGCACGGGCGCCGACGTGATGGAGTTCATGGCGGCCGGGGCCTCCGCGGTGGCGGTCGGCACGGTCAACTTCTCCGACCCCTCGGCGTGCGCCCGGGTGCTCCGCGAGTTCACCGAGCTGCTGGAGGCCCGCGGGCTGAGGCGGGCCGCCGACCTGGTGGGCGCCGCGCACCGGACGGGTGTGGGGGCGTGACAGGTCGGGCACGCGGCGCACAAGGGCCCTGACCGGCCTGAACGGCGTTCAGATGGCGTTGTGCGACCAAACACGCGCAATTGGTCTCTACCACTGTCCTGACCGCTACGTCCCGTCTGCGGCCGTCTGGGAGGCCGTTACGGGGAAGTGACACGGGTGGGGCGCATGAAGCGGCCCATCCGGGGAATCGCACACTTGATGGTGTGCACATGACAGCGAACGTGCATTCTCAGGTGCCGCGGTAAGCACGTCCGCAAGTACGTCCGTGCCTTGCACGCGCCGACCCCGGTCGGCGGCACACGATGGGAGATACCGACATGACCGAGACCACCGCGCCCTCCGCGCCCATCGCCGTGGCGCTCGACGCCAGGGACCTGGAGACCGCGGCCACCTGGGCCTCCGCGGTCGCGCCGCACGTGAGCACGGTCAAGGTGGGCCTGGAGCTGTACCTGCGCTACGGGCCCGACGTGGTCAGCGCGGTGCGCGGAGCCAGCCGGGTGGGGGTCTTCCTCGACCTGAAGCTGCACGACATCCCGGCCACGGTCGCCGGCGCCGCGCGCAGTGTCGCCGGCCTGCGCCCCTCGATCCTGACGGTCCACGCCGGGGGAGGGGCGGACATGGTCCGGGCCGCCGTGGAGGCCGCGCCGGAGACCAGGATCGCCGCCGTGACGGTGCTCACCTCCATGGACGAGGGCGACCTGGAGCAGGTGGGGCTGCTCGGTCCTGCCCGCGACGCGGTGCGGCGCCTGGCCGTCCTGGCGGTGGGCGCCGGGGCCCGCGCGCTGGTCTGCTCGCCCCAGGAGGTGGCCCTGCTCCGCTCCGAGGTCGGGCCGGACGTCACCCTCATCACGCCGGGCGTGCGCCCGGCGGGGGCGGACAGGGGCGACCAGTCGCGCGTGGCGACCCCGGAGGAGGCCGTGGCGGCGGGCGCGGACCTGTTGGTCATCGGCCGCCCCATCACCCGCGCGCCGGACCCGGGGGCGGCGGCGGCCTCCCTCGCGGCGGCCGTGCGCAGGGCGGGTGTGCGCGTCTAGGGAGCGAAGGGCGGGGGCGCCGCGCGGGTGCCCTTCGACGGTGTCCGGAGGTGTTGGGCCAAGGGATCGACGGATCGGGGAGACGAACCGGTGCACAGGGGTTCGACAGGGCCGATTATGTGTCGCTGTCGGTCACTAATTTGGCGTGTCCGAAACTCGCCGAGCACTGCCGAGAGTGACCCGCGTCACCCCTGTGTGACCTGTGCTGGTGGCACCCTTCGCGCTTCCTTCAATCGGGACTAAAGTCCTGGTTTTCGTCTCGCAGTGCAGTCGAATAACAACTCTCAGTAGTTAGTTCGACGAAATAGCCGCTGAAAGGGCACTTTGCGTTGCCTAACAGGGGTCAGACCTACTAACTTGCGCAGGCGTCCGCCCTCTACAAACGAGTAGAAAACCGAGGTGACCCGGCGTGGCCCTTCCTCCCCTGACACCCGAACAGCGCACCGCGGCTCTGGCCAAGGCCGCCAAGGCCAGAAAAGAGCGCGCGGAGGTCAAGAACAAGCTGAAGAACGGCGGCATCTCGCTGTCCGAGGTCCTTTCCAACGGCCTCAAGGACGACGTCATCGGCAAGATGAAGGTTTCGGCTCTGCTCGAATCCCTTCCCGGCGTCGGCAAGGTCCGGGCCAAGCAGATCATGGAGCGGCTCAACATCGCCGAGTCGCGCCGTGTCCGCGGTCTGGGAACCAACCAGCGCGCCGCCCTCGAGGCCGAGTTCGGCGACCTCACCAAGTAGCACCAGGCAGTACCCGCAGCACCCAGCAGTACCGAGCAGCACCTGAACGCAGTGCACCGGTCCGCCGCGTCCCCCACAGTCGCGGCGCACACCACGCCGCGACAGCGGCCGACCCCCGGTGAGCCAGGCCGGGCCGCGGCCGGCGGACGGTGGCCCCAGGCCACGACCGTCCGTCGCGCCGCGGCCCTGCGCTTATCCCGGGCGCGGTGCGTTTCGGGGTGGGTCACGACCGTCCGCCGTGTCGCGGCCCTGCTTACCCCGGGCGCGGTGCGTTCTGGGGTGGGTCACCACCGTCCACCGCGCCGCGGCCCTGCTTACCCCGGGCGCGGTGCGTTGCGAGGTGGGCCAAGGCAGCCCACCGCACCGCGGCCCGGTGGTATAAAGGAAGCTTCCCGCGACCGTACGCGGACACCCCGTACACCAGACCGCCCGCACGGTGACGGCGCCCGGACCGGCTTCGGCCCGCCGGAGCGCGACGCGAGGGCCACGGCCCCGCCCGTGGCGGGCGGGCCCGAAGGGAAGCCTCGAACACACATGCCCGATCCCGGATCCCAGTCCCGCCCGGCGCAGAAGCGGCTGACCGTGCTGTCCGGACCCTCGGGTGTGGGCAAGAGCACGGTGGTGGCCCACCTGCGCCGTGAGAACCCCGACGTGTGGCTCTCGGTCTCGGTCACCACGCGCCGCCCCCGCCCGGGCGAACAGGACGGCGTCCAGTACCACTTCGTCACCGACGAGGAGTTCGACCGCCTCGTCGCCGGGGACCAGCTCCTGGAGTGGGCCCAGTTCGCGGGCAACCGCTACGGCACCCCGCGCCGTCCCGTCGAGGAGCGCCTGCGCGCCGGAGTGCCCGTCCTGCTGGAGATCGAGCTCCAGGGCGCCCGCCAGGTGCGCGAGTCCATGCCCGACGCCCTGCACGTCTTCCTCGCCCCTCCCTCCTGGGAGGAGCTGGTGCGCCGCCTCACCGGACGCGGCACCGAGTCCGACGAGGTGATCCAGCGCCGCCTGGACGTGGCCAGGGTCGAGCTGGCCGCCGAGAAGGAGTTCGACACCACCCTCGTCAACACGTCCGTGCAGGAAGTGGGCGACGAGCTGCTAGCGTTGATCACCGCGCCCAAGGTGTGATAGCGGCCGGACCCGCAGGGTCCGCGCCGTCCGCGCCGCGCCGGGAACCGTCCCGACGGCGCCCCAACGTCCGTCCACCGCGGCTCCGCGACGAGCCGCGGACCATTCCTGGGGGTAATGAAGTGGCTGGTACCGAGCCCGTCGCCGAAGGCATCACCAACCCGCCGATCGACGATCTGCTGGAGCTGGTGGACAGCAAGTACAGCCTGGTCACCATGGCCTCCAAGCGGGCCCGCCAGATCAACGCCTACTACGCCCAGCTGGGCGAGGGCCTGCTGGAGTACGTCGGCCCGCTGGTGGAGACCCAGGTCCAGGAGAAGTCGCTGTCCATCGCGCTGCGCGAGGTCAGGTCCGGTCTGCTCACCGCGGAGCCCTACGAGGGTTCCTGACCCGCCCTCTCCGCGTGCTCGCGAGCCCGCACGGGGCTCGGGACCGCCCGCCGCGCCCCTGGCGCGCGCGGGGCGGCCGGGGGCTGGTAGAACTCCTTTCTGTGAGTGACACAAACGTTCCCCGCGTGGTCCTCGGCGTCGGCGGCGGCATCGCCGCCTACAAGGTCTGCGAACTGCTGCGCCGCCTGACCGAGTCCGGCCACCGGGTCCGGGTCGTGCCCACCGCCGAGGCCCTGCGCTTCGTCGGTGAGCCCACCTGGGCCGCCCTGTCCGGCCAGCCCGTCGCCACCGGTGTGTGGGACGAGGTCCACGAGGTCCCGCACGTGCGCATCGGCCAGGAGGCCGACCTGGTGTTCGTGGCCCCGGCCACCGCCAACATCCTGGCCAGGGCCGCCGCGGGCCTGGCCGACGACCTCCTCACCAACACCCTGCTCACCGCGCGCTGTCCGGTGGTGTTCGCGCCCGCGATGCACACCGAGATGTGGGAGCACCCCGCCACGCAGGCCAACGTGGCCACCCTGCGCTCGCGCGGCGCCGTCGTCCTCGACCCGGCCGTGGGCCGCCTGACCGGCGCCGACACCGGACGCGGGCGCCTGCCCGAGCCCTCCGAGCTGTTCGAGGCCGCCCGCCTCGTGCTGCGCCGCGGCACCGCCGCCCCCGACCTGGCCGGACGCCGCGTGGTCGTCTCCGCCGGCGGCACCCGTGAGGCCGTCGACCCGGTCCGCTTCCTGGGCAACCACTCCTCGGGCAAGCAGGGGTACGCCCTGGCGCGCACCGCCGCCGCCCGCGGCGCCGACGTGACCCTGGTCGCCGCCAACGTCTCCCTGCCCGACCCGGCCGGGGTGCGCGTCGTGCGGGCGGGCTCGGCCGTGGAGCTGGCCGAGGCCATGGAGGCCGAACGCGTCGGCGCGGACGCGATCGTGATGAGCGCCGCGGTGGCCGACTTCCGGCCGGTCGCCAGCGCCGCCTCCAAGATCAAGAAGAGGCCCGGCGCGGCCCCCGCGCCCATCGAGCTGGCCGAGAACCCCGACATCCTCGCCGGGCTGGTCGCCTCCCGCGACGCCGAGGGGCTGGCGCAGACCGTCGTGGGCTTCGCCGCCGAGACCGACGACGTGATCGCCAACGGCCGCGCCAAACTGGCGCGCAAGGGCTGCGACCTGCTCGTGGTCAACCAGGTCGGCGGCGGGCGCGCGTTCGGCACCGAGGACAACCAGGCCGTCATCCTGGGCTCGGACGGCAGCGCGGTGGACGTGCCCACCGGGCCCAAGGAGGACCTCGCCGACCGCGTCTGGGACCTGGTCCTGCCGCGCCTGGGCTGAAGCGCCCGCCCGGCGGGGCCCGGCCGAACCGCGGGTTCCCAGGACTGGATTCCCACCGCGGAGTACGTCACACTTCAACGTGCACCCGTGACGACCGGGGAGGTCGTCCGCGGGGTGCCCGCCCCCAGCAGTCCCGTTACAGTGGACCGATAACCAACCCCGTCGGTCGGTATTGGCCGCCCCGGCAGGCAGCCGGGGGGCGCCCGTGCCGCACCGGCACATGTCAGCCAGCAGCCGCTGCAAGGAGTCACGCAACGTGTCCCGCCGCCTTTTCACCTCCGAGTCGGTCACCGAAGGCCATCCCGACAAGATGGCCGACCAGATCAGTGACGCGATCCTCGACGCGATGCTCACCCACGACCCGCGCAGCCGGGTCGCGGTCGAGACGCTGATCACCACCGGTCAGGTCCACATCGCGGGCGAGGTCACCACCCAGACCTACGTCGACATCCCCGCCATCGTGCGCGGAAAGATCCTCGAGATCGGCTACGACTCCTCCGCCAAGGGGTTCGACGGTGACTCCTGCGGGGTCAACGTCTCCATCGACGCGCAGTCCCCCGACATCGCCCAGGGCGTCGACACCGCCTACGAGGCGCGCGTCGGCAACGAGGACGACGTCCTCAACCGGCAGGGCGCGGGCGACCAGGGCCTGATGTTCGGCTACGCCAACCGCGAGACGCCCGAGCTCATGCCGCTGCCGATCAAGCTGGCGCACTCCCTCTCCGAGCGCCTGGCCGGGGTCCGCCGCAACGGCACGGTGCCCTACCTGCGCCCGGACGGCAAGACCCAGGTCACGGTCGAGTACGACGGCCAGACCCCGGTCCGCCTGGACACCGTCGTGGTCTCCAGCCAGCACTCGGCCGACATCAACCTCGACGAGATGCTCGCTCCCGACATCCGCGAGCACGTGATCGAGCCGGTCGTGGCCGCCTACGGCCTGGAGTCCGACGACTACCGGCTCCTGGTCAACCCGACCGGCCGGTTCGAGATCGGCGGCCCCATGGGCGACGCCGGCCTGACGGGCCGCAAGATCATCGTGGACACCTACGGCGGCTACGCCCGCCACGGCGGCGGCGCCTTCTCCGGCAAGGACCCGTCGAAGGTGGACCGCTCGGCCGCCTACGCCACCCGCTGGGTCGCCAAGAACATCGTCGCGGCCGAGCTCGCCGAGCGCGCCGAGGTCCAGGTGGCCTACGCCATCGGCAAGGCGCACCCGGTCGGCGTGTTCATCGAGACCTTCGGCACGGAGAAGGTCGCCCCGGAGCTGATCGAGAAGGCCGTCAAGGAGGTCTTCGACCTGCGTCCGGCCGCCATCGTGCGCGACCTGGACCTGCTGCGCCCGATCTACTCCCGCACCGCCGCCTACGGCCACTTCGGCCGTGAGCTGCCCGAGTTCACGTGGGAGAGCACCGAGCGCGCCGCCGCGCTGCGCTCCTTCGTGGGCGCCTGACCCGCACCCGCGGCACCGGTTCCCGCGAGGGGTCCCGGGGGCGCGCACGGCCGTCACCGGCCGTGCGCGCCCTTTCGCGTGTTCCGGGTTCCTCCGCATGGCGCACGATCGAAGTGACTACTCCGTGTTATTCCGTATAGACGTAATGTCATTTCTGTGCTCGTACGCGGAGGAGACCATGGCCGTAGCAACGGCGGTGTCTGCGGTGGGGCTGGTGGCCCTGCTCGCCCTGCCCGGCGCCCACCACGCACCCGACGGGCCGGGAGGCGGCGGAGGGGAGGTCGTGCCCGGCGCGGACAGCCTGCACGTGGCCCTGGAGTCCCGCTCCGAAGCGCAGCGGCTGGGCCCGGGCGACCGGATCCACTACACGGTCGACGTGCGCAACGACGGTGACGAGGCGGTGTCCGGGGCCGAGATCGTGCAGTTCCTCCCCCCGACCGTGCGCTACGTCTCGGGGACGTCCGGGGCCGAGCCGGGGGAGGGGCGGGTGACCTGGTCGCGGTCCCTGGAGCCCGGGGAACGCGCGAGCATGCGGTTCACCGGCGAGATCACCGGGGTCCGCGGCGGGGGAGAGCACCCGGTCGCCACGGTCTGCGCGCGCCCTGAGCCGGGAGCGGTGCTGGTCTCCTGTGACGCGGCCGTGCACCGCGTCCACGGGGCGGTGCCGCCGGTGTGGGTGGTCACGGGGCTGGCCTTCGCGGCCTCGGTGGCGCTGTGCGCCGGCGGCCTGGCGCGCCACCGCAACGCCCGGGACCTTCGGGAGGGGGAGCCCGAGGCGCGGACGGCGCCCGTCCGCGCGAACGCCGTCGGAGCGGAGGAGGCCGCCGTGGGCGCGGCCCGGGAACCCGCCGGGGCCGGACCCGCCGCGGCGGCGGAGGGGACCGCCGACCGGCCGCGGACCGTGCTGGAGACGCTGATCGTCCACAGGGCGGCGCCCGACCCCGTACCCGACACCGCGCGCGGCGCTCAGATACCCGGCCCGGACGCGGGGGAGGGCGAACCGCGCGGGGAGCACGGGACCGCACGCGTGCCCGACACCGGGGCGCGGCCCGAGACCGGTCCCCGGTCCGAGCCGGAGCCCGTGCCCGCCGAGACCGCGCACGCGCCCGCGGAGGAGCCCGAACCGGTCGCCGGGCCGCGCGGCTGACCCGGGGCCGCACAGACGGACGGACCGCGCCCCGGGGCGCGGCCCGTCCGGCGGGCTCAGCTCAGCTCGTCGAGGGCCTTCTCCGCCTCGGCCAGCCACGAGCGGCGGGCCTCCAGCGCGTCCTCGTACTCCCTGACCCGGCGCTCGTCGCCCCTGTCCCTGGCCTTGCCCAGCTTGGCCTCCAGGTCGGCGATCGCCGCCGCCAGCTGCGCGGCCGTGTCCCTGGCGCGGGCCCGCGCCTCGGGGTTGCTGCGCTCCCACTCGGCGTCCTCGGCCCGGCGCACGCCGTCCTCGATCTGGCGGAAGGCGCCCTCCAACTGGTCGCGCACGTCGCGCGGCAGCTCACCGGCCTCCTCCCAGGCGTCCTGGAAGTCGCGCAGCCGCGCACGCGCCCGGCGCGGGTCGGAGATCTTCGGGATCTCCGCCTGGGCCTCGGCCAGGATCCGCTCCTTGGCCTCGGCGTTGACCCGCAGTTCGGCGTCGCGCTCGGCGAAGGTCGCGTTGCGCGCGTCGAAGAAGGTGTCCTGCGCGGCCTTGAAGCGCGTCCACAGCTTGTCCTCGCTCGCCCGGTCCGCCCGGCCGCTGCGCTTCCAGCGCTGCATCAGGTCGCGGTAGGCGCGGGCCGTGGCACCCCAGTCGGTGGAGCCCGACAGCGCCTCGGCCTCCACCACGATGCGCTCCTTCTCCACGCGCACCGACTCCCGCTCCTGGTCCAGGCTGGCGAAGTAGGCCTTGCGCCGCTTGGAGAAGGAGTTGCGCGCCGCCGACATGCGCTTCCACAGCGCCTGCTCGGTGGGCCGGTCGGCCCGCGGGGCCTTCTTCCACTCCTCGATGAGCTGGAGCATCCGCTCGCCGCCGGACTTCCAGTGCGTCGTCTCCACCGCGACCCGCTCGGCCTCGGCGACGATGCGCTCCTTGACCTCCCGGGCCTGGCCGCGCGCCTGCTCCTGGGCCTGCTTCTGCTCGACCTTGCGCTCCTCGGCGCGGCCCGCCAGCGCGTCCAGGCGCCCCATCAGCGACTCCAGGTCGCCGACCGCGTTGGCCTCCCGGACCGCGTCGCGCAGCTTGTCGATGTTCGACATCGCGGCGGAGGCGGACAGGTCGGTGTTGCGGAGCCGGTTCTCCAGCAGCTCCACCTCGGTGACCAGGGAGTCGTACTTGCGCCGGAAGAAGGTCAGAGCCTCCTCCGGCGCCCCCGCCTGCCACGATCCGACGACCCGCTCGCCTTCGCTCGTGCGCACGTAGACCGTGCCTTCGTCGTCTACGCGGCCCCAAGGGTCCGTGGTCACCGTGTCCTCCTGCTGTCATGAACCCGGCCGTGGGGCGGGTTCGGGTCGTCGCGTCGCACTCCTCGCCGGTTCGCGATGGGAACCACCGTGCTGAGCACGATATCCCCGCGATCCGGTGGGAGGCGCCGCGCCGTGAATTCACGTCTGCGCAGATCACGCGGGTCCGCGCGTCCTCGGGTATGGGGCCGGGCCGCCCTCCCGCCCAGCGCTGGCGCAGGTCGGGGCCCCGGCGTGCACCAAGGACGGTGACCAATATGGCATTACCACGCGGTTTGGCAAAGAGGCCAGCCGCGCGCGGTGATCGAATGGTGATCAAACGCGTACCCGGGCACGACGACCGGGTCGCCGCCCCCGCCCCGCCTCGATAGGCTGCACCCGGGGGACGCTGCGTCCGGACCGGGACCCGCCGCCCCGCGACCGCGCACCCGACCGAGGACAGGACGACATCCGCCGTGCTCATCGCCGCACTTCCCACCGGGCCCCTCGCCGCGAACTGCTACGTGCTCGCACCGGCCCCGGGCGGCGACTGCGTCATCGTCGACCCAGGCCAGGAGGCCACCGAGCAGGTCGACAAGGTCCTGGCCGAGCACGGGCTGGCCCCCGTCGCGGTGCTGCTCACCCACGGCCACTTCGACCACGTGTGGTCGGCCGCCGACCTGTGCGCGCGCCACGGCGTCCCCGTCCACCTGCACGCCGCGGACCGCGGTCTGCTCACCGAGCCCGCCGCGGGGGTGGACCCCGGCTTCGCCGCGCAGCTGTCCGCCCTGCTGGGCCCGGGCCCCCACACCGAGCCCGAGCACCTGGTCGAGGTCGGCGGCGGCGACACCCTCACCCTGGCCGGACTGGAGTTCGGGGTCGAGCACACCCCCGGCCACACCCCCGGATCGGTCGTGTACACGGTGACCACCGAGGACGGCGTCCCCGTGATGTTCGCCGGGGACCTGGTCTTCGCCGGCTCCATCGGCCGCACCGACTTCCCCGGCGGCGACCACGCCGCCATGCTGCGCAGCCTCGCCAGCGCCGTGCTGGGCCGTCCCGACACCACCCAGATCCTGCCCGGCCACGGCCCGGCCACCACCGTCGAGCGCGAGCGCGCCACCAACCCCTACCTGCGCGACATCACCGGCTGACCCCGTGTCCAGGCCGCCCTCTCCGTCCCGCTGGAACGACGTATGACCACCCCACACCACCGAGGCGCCCGCCGCCCGAGCGCGCCCGCGCGGCCGCACGGCGGACGAGATACCCGCACCGGCGCCGCCTGAGGGCGGTCGGCCGGTGGCTTCGCACGCCCTTCCCCCGGCCCTCCCCCCACCGGGTGCCGAAGGCCGTGTGCGCAGGATCTGGCCCGCACCCGAGCGCAGGTCGGGCACACTTGACACGAACAGAGACGCTGAAGGAGTAGTCCGTTGATACGCACGCATGAGGCAGGTGCGTTGCGCGCCGAGCACGCAGGCGCGACCGTCGTCCTCGCCGGATGGGTGGCACGCCGCCGCGACCACGGCGGGGTGGTCTTCCTCGACCTGCGCGAGGCCTCCGGGGTGGTCCAGGTCGTCGTCCGCGAGGACGACCTCGCCCACGACCTGCGCGCCGAGTACTGCATCAAGGTCACCGGCTCGGTCCGGGTCCGCCCCGAGGGCAACGAGAACCCCGAGATCCCCACCGGCGCCGTCGAGGTCGTCGCCGACGAGATCGAGGTGCTCAGCGAGGCCGCGCCGCTGCCCTTCCAGCTCGACAGCGCCGCCGACGTGGCCGAGGAGACCCGGCTGCGCTACCGCTACCTGGACATCCGCCGCCAGGAGATGGCCGACAACCTGCGCCTGCGCTCCAAGGCGACCTACGTCGCCCACGAGGTCATGCGCGACCTGGGTTTCACCTACGTTGAGACCCCCTACATGACCCGCTCCACGCCCGAGGGCGCCCGCGACTTCCTCGTCCCGGTCCGCCTCCAGCCGGGCCACTGGTACGCGCTGCCGCAGTCCCCGCAGCTGTTCAAGCAGCTGCTCATGGTCGGCGGCATGGAGCGCTACTACCAGCTCACCCGCTGCTTCCGCGACGAGGACCTGCGCGCGGACCGCCAGCCGGAGTTCACCCAGATCGACCTGGAGATGAGCTTCGTCGACGAGGAGGACCTCTTCGCCGTCGGCGAGAAGCTGTTCACCCGCCTGCTGCGCGAGGTGCGCGGGGTCGAGCTGCCCGCGAGCTTCCCGCGCATGCGCTACGCCGAGGCCATGGACCGCTTCGGCTCCGACAAGCCCGACCTGCGCTTCGGCCAGGAGCTGGTCGAGGTCACCGCCTACTTCGCCGACACCCCCTTCCGGGTCTTCAAGGCCCCCTACGTGGGTGCCGTGGTCATGCCGGGCGGCGCCTCCCAGACCCGCAAGGAGCTGGACGCCTGGCAGGAGTGGGCGCGCTCGCGCGGCGCGAAGGGCCTGGCCTACGTGCTCGTCCAGGAGGACGGCTCCCTGGGCGGCCCGGTGGCCAAGAACCTCTCCGAGGCCGAGCGCGGGGGCCTGGCCGCCCAGGTCGGCGCCGCGCCGGGTGACGCGGTGTTCTTCGCCGCGGGCGCCCGGACCGCGAGCCAGGAGCTGCTGGGCGCGGCCCGTCTGGAGATCGGCAGGCGCTGCGACCTGATCGACACCTCCCGGTGGGAGATCCTGTGGATCACCGACATGCCCCTGTTCGAGGAGGCCGACGAGGAGGGCTCCTGGAAGCCGGTGCACCACCCCTTCACCGCCCCGGCGGTGCAGGACGAGGCCGACTTCCAGGACCACCCGGGCAGCACCGACTCCCGGGCCTTCGACCTGGTGCTCAACGGCTACGAGCTGGTCTCGGGCTCCATTCGTATCCACCGGGCCGAGATGCAGCAGCGGATCTTCGACGTCATCGGCCTGAGCAAGGCCGAGGCGGAGTCGAAGTTCGGGTTCCTGCTGGAGGCGTTCAAGTTCGGCCCGCCGCCGCACGGCGGCCTGGCCGTGGGCTGGGACCGCATCGTCATGCTGCTGGCCGGCCAGCCGACCATCCGCGAGGTCATCGCCTTCCCCAAGACCGCCTCGGGCGGCGACCCGCTGACGGGCGCGCCCACGCCGATCACCGCTGAGCAGCGGTCCGAGGCCGGGGTGGACGCCGACCCCGAGGCCGAGGAGCGGGAGAAGCGCAAGTAGGGGGCCGCCGGTCCCGTCGGGGGCGGTGCGCGCACGGCGCGCGCCGCCCCCGACCCGTGTACCGGGGGAGGTGCCGCGAACCGCGGGCCCGCCCTCCGGCCGCCCCGGGACCGAAGAATTTCGCGGCCCCCGCCAGGTGCCCGAATTCATCCCATTTTGAACCTGTCCCATTCGGTCACTCGGCGAAAACGGTCGGTTATCGGGCGTCATGGAGGGGTGCCCGCGTGGCCGGACACGGACTCGGTGCCCCGGTACGGATGCGCGGACAGCCGTCATCCCCTACCGTTGAGGGCGAATCACCCCTTCCGAGCCGCGATGAGAACGTGTTGTGGAGTGGACACGGACCTCACGGGGACACCCCCGATCACGGGCGGAAGTGGTGGCGGAGTGCATTCTGCGCTGTTGAGTCACACGGGCGTAACGATTTCCATCCTGTGGTCGCTCGCGTGCGACCCCGGGTGCGGAATCGGCCGCCCTCCCGTCGCGCCGATGGAGTACGCGGGTCCGCGTCCAGCCAGGTCACACGGACGCCGGACGACGCGTGCGTCGGCCCTGCCCCCGTTCCGGCACCAGATCCGGCCCAGCCCCGGACACTAGAATGAGCCGGTCGGAACGTTTCAAGGGTGACCGCGCCTGCGCGCGGGTGTGACGTCCGAGACGACATGAGGATGAGTCATACGTGAACGGAAAACGCGCTTCAGGCGATGGTTCCGAGAGCGCTCTCGCGGAGGCGTTCTCCCACGCCCCCGAGCCCATGGCGCTCGCCCTGGCCGACGGCGCGATCGTGCACGCCAACCTGGCCTTCACCGAACTCTTCGGCCGCGACGCCTCCGATCTCGCCGGAGGCGCCTGGTTCGACCTCCTCGACGGTGACGACGCCCAGCGCGGCGCCCGCGCCCACGACGAGGCCCTCGCCGGGCACTGGGGACGCCGGTCCCGCCTGCGCCTGAACATCGCCGACAAGGCCGCCCACCTGGTGGAGGTCGAGCTGCGCCCCCTGCCCGGGGACGGGCCGGAGGGCGCCCGCGCGGTCGTCCTGCTGCACGTGCTCTCCACCGAGGAGGCCGACCTGCGCGTGATCGGCGAGCTGCGCACCGACAACTCCGACTCCGTGCTGTGGAGCCTGGACCCGGTCAGCGGACGCCTGCGCGAGATGTTCGGCCCCACCCCGCTCGGCGCGCTGCTGGCCGGGAACGACCGCGAACTCGAACGCATCCTGGAGCGCGTCCACCCCGACGACATCGCCCGCGTGCGCGACGCCATCTCCGCCTCCTTCGCCGGACGCGACTACGAGCAGCGCTTCCGCGTCTTCGACCGCCTCGGCGACGAGCGCTCCCTGCACGTGCGCGCCCGCTACGTGCCCGGCGACCCCGACCGCCTCGTGGGCATCGTCGACGACGTCACCGAGCACGTCCAGCTCGTGCGCCGCCTCGCCGACCGCCGCCGCACCGAGGCCGAGCACGGCCGCCTGGTCACCGAGCTGTCCTCCAAACTCGTCTCGGCCACCACCGTCGACAAGGTCATGGACCTGCTCAGCGAGGAGTTCCTGCCCATCTTCGGCGGAGTACAGGCCGTCGCCCTCTACGTCGAGAACGGGCTGCTGCGCAGCTCGCCCAGCGCCCACGCCAAGAGCGCCACCAGCAACATCGACCGCATAGACGGCCGCCGCGCCGACGACACCGACTTCCCCATGGGCGCGGTCATCCAGGACCGCCAGCCCCGCTTCTTCGAGAGCCGCGCCGAGATCATCAGCCGCTTCCCCGCCGCCGTGGAACTCATGCGCCAGGTGCGCGGCCAGGCCTGGGCCACCGTGCCCATCTTCGGCGACGGCAAGGTCGCCCTGGGCGTGTGGCAGATGGTCTGGGACCGCCCCCACCACGCCAGCCGCGACGAGCGGGCCCTCATGCTCACCTTCGCCGGGCTCGCCGGGCAGGCCCTCCAGCGCATCAAGGCGCAGCAGGCCGAACTGGAACTGGCCGACGCGGTCCAGCGCCGCATGCTGCCCCGCCAGGTGGCCAGCTTCCCCGACATGGACATCGCCACCAAGTACCTGCCCTCCCGCGCCGACTGGCGCATCTGCGGCGACTTCTACGACGTCATCGAACTCCCCGAGAACAAGGTCGGCCTCCTGGTCGGCGACGTCCAGGGGCACGGCGTCGAGGCGGCGGCCGCCATGGGCCAGATCCGGGTGGCCTTCCGCGCCTACGCCACCAACCAGTCCGACCCCGGCGTCGTCCTGGGCGAGACCAACCGCCTGCTCGCCGAGACCGGCGAGATCGTCTTCGCCACCTGCGGCTACCTCGTCGTGGACCGCGAGAGCGGCGTCATGCAGGCGGCCTGGGCCGGACAGCCGCCGGTCGTCCTGGCCACCCGCGACGGCTACGAGCTCTGGGAGCCCGAGACCGGCCCGCCGCTGGGCGTGCTCCCCGACCCCGAGTACACCGTCACCACCCGCATGCTCCCGCCCGGCACCGCCCTGCTGCTGTGCTCCGACGGACTCGTGGAGAGCTCCGAGGTGCCCATGGGGCAGGGGCTGGCCAGGGTCGGCGCGGCGCTCTCCGAGCACCACGAGAACCCCGAGGCCGCCGCGCACGTCATCGCCGAGATGGCCCCGGCCGGGCGCGGCGACGACATCGCCCTGCTCATCACCCGCATGATCCCCTCCGCCGAGCCCGCGCGGAACCGCGCCGCCGTGGCGACGACGACCTGACCGGTGCCCTCGGCGGCCTACCCTGGACAGGTGTCCGACACGCTCTTCGACGACGCCGGTGCGGAGGCCGCCAGGGGCCAGGAACCGCTCGCCGTGCGCATGCGCCCCCGCACCCTCGACGAGGTCGTGGGCCAGCGCCACCTGCTCGGGGAGGGCAGCCCGCTGCGCCGCCTGGTCGAGGACGACGCGCCCATGTCCGTGTTCCTGTGGGGCCCGCCCGGCACCGGCAAGACCACCCTGGCCACCGTGGTCAGCCGTGTCACCAAGCGCCGCTTCGTGGAGCTGTCCGCCGTCAACGCCGGGGTCAAGGACGTGCGCGCCGTCATCGACGACGCCCGGCGCCGCATGGGCATGCACGGCACCCGCACCCTGCTCTTCGTGGACGAGGTCCACCGCTTCAACAAGACCCAGCAGGACGCGCTGCTGCCCGCGGTGGAGAACCGCTGGGTCAGCTTCATCGGCGCCACCACCGAGAACCCCTTCTTCTCCGTGGTCAGCCCCCTGCTGTCGCGTTCGCTCCTGCTGTCCCTGGAGTCGCTGGAGGACGCCGACGTCCGCGCCCTGGTGGACCGGGCGCTGGCCGACGAGCGCGGGCTCGACGGGCGCTACACGCTCTCCGACGAGGGCGCGGACCACCTCGTGCGCCTCGCGGGCGGCGACGGCCGCCGCTCCCTGACCTACCTGGAGGCCGCCGCGCTCGTCGCGGGCGCCCCCGGCGCGGAGCCGGTCACCATCACGGCCGAACACGTCGAACGCGCCGTGGACCGGCACGCCGTGCGCTACGACCGCTCCGGCGACCAGCACTACGACGTCGTCAGCGCCTTCATCAAGAGCATGCGCGGCTCCGACCCCGACGCCGCCCTGCACTACCTCGCCCGCATGATCGAGGCGGGTGAGGACCCCCGCTTCATCGCCCGCCGCGTGGTCGTGCACGCCAGCGAGGACGTCGGCATGGCCGACCC
The DNA here is from genome assembly GCF_052466615.1 of Nocardiopsis sp. M1B1. NCBI lineage: Bacteria > Bacillati > Actinomycetota > Actinomycetes > Streptosporangiales > Nocardiopsidaceae > Nocardiopsis > Nocardiopsis sp. M1B1. The sequence goes on along the minus strand of NZ_CP196194.1, from coordinate 4,719,113 downwards.
CACCGCCCTGCAGACCGCCGTGGCCGCCGCCCAGGCCGTGGAGCTCATCGGCATGCCCGAGGCCCGCATCAACCTCGCCCAGGCCGTCATCCACATCAGCCTGGCCCCCAAGTCCAACGCGGTCGTCTCCGCCATCGACGCCGCCGCGGCCGACGTGCGCGCTGGCCTGGCCGGACCCGTCCCCGCCCACCTGCGCGACGGCCACTACCGGGGCGCCGCCGAACTCGGCCACGGCAAGGGCTACCGCTACGCCCACGACTTCCCCGGCGGCGTCGCCCCCCAGCGGCACGCCCCCGACGGGCTCGCCGACCGCGAGTACTACCGGCCCACCCAGCACGGCGCCGAACGGCGCTTCGGCGAGGTCCTCCAGCGCATCAAGGAGGTCCTGCGGGGCGGCGGCCAGCGCGGCTGAACGCCGGGGGAGCGCCCCGCGGTACCGGCGCGCGTGCGGCGGACGCGCCCGGCCGCCGCACGCCCCCGGGAGGGGACACCGGGGAACGGGCGCCCGCGCCGCGGAGGTCAGTCGGTGAACAGCTCCGTCACCCGCACGATCTCGCGGGGCCCCTCGCCCCCCTCCCCGGCGGGTTCGGCGAAGGTCACCTCCACGATGACCACCGGGCCCCACGACAGGTAGTCGACGAAGTCGCTCCCGGTCAGCTCCCAGGTGCCGCGGCCCTCCTCGTCGATGAACACGTGCTCGGGCGCGGCGCAGAACTTGGCGCAGAGCACCTCGGCGTCGGGGGCGACGACGGCCTCGCCCGGCTCCCCGGCCACGTCCCACTGCTCGGCCCAGGCCGCGTGGCTGGGGACGCCCCGGCCGCGGACCGGCTCGTCCTCGCGGTCGACGGGGGTGTAGACCCACGGCCCCGTCTCGGGGGACTCCTGCTCGGCGGGGTCGAACCGCACCACCAGGGTCAGCGGGTCCTCCTCGGCGACGGGGCTCGGCGACGCGGCCCCCTCACCGGCGGGGCCCGCGACCAGGGCGTCACCCTGCTCGGGGGCGAGCAGTCGCGAGACGCCCCACACGCCGCCGCCGACCAGCGCCAGCGCGAGCACCGCGCTCGCGGCCAGGAACACGGCCCGTGCGGGGCGCCGGTTGGACATGCGCCCCTCCAGCCGGATCACCTCGGGCACCCGCGCGGGGGGCTCCACGGCGTGCCACTCGCGCTCCAGGATGCGCGCCAGCTCGTCGCGGTCCGGTGCGGCGGACGCGCCTCCGACGGGGGAGGCCCCGCCGCCCCCCGCGGCGTTCTGCGCCTGCCACACCGCGATGACCGCGCCGATCACCTCGCGCAGGCTGGGGCGGCCGTCCGGGTCGGGGTCCAGGGAGCGCCCGACCACCGGCTGCAGCCCCTTGGCCAGACCGGTCAGGTCGAAGGAGCCCCGCGCGGCGCGCTCGGCGATCTCCTCGGGCTCCCCGGGGCCGAAGGGCAGGCGCCCGGTCCCGGCGAAGGCGACCACGGCGCCCCAGGCGAACACGTCGGCGGCGGGCGTGGCCGCCCCGCCGCGGAAGCGCTCGGGGCTCAGCCAGGTCGCCCCCGACCCGCGCATGCGCTCGGGGGAGGCCACGACCGCGCACTCCATGATGTGCGGGCCGTGCGACTCCAGCAGGATCTCGCTGGGGCGCAGCGACCCGTGCGCCACGCCGCGCGCGTGCAGCGCGGACAGCCCCTCGGCCAGGCCGGTGGCCAGCGCGATGAGCTTGCCGGTGCCCAGCCCGCCGCGCTTGGTGACGAAGTGGGACAGCCGCTCGCCCGCCATGTAGGGCATGGACAGCCACGGGGGGTTGGCGTCGCTGTCGAAGGCCAGGGGGACGACCACGCGCGCGGAGTCGACGTTGGACAGGGCCCGCAGCCGCCGCTCCAGCGCGGGGTAGGCGTCAGCGGACTCCAGTTCGGCGGATGTGAGGACCTTCACTGCCACCAGGCGGTCGCCCGCGCTCGCGGAGGCGGTGTCCACGGCCGCGTAGACGGTGCCGCTGCCCCCCTGCCCCAGCCGTCCGAGGACGAGGTAGGGACCGATCCGCGATGGGTCGTCCGGATAGAGGGGGGCCAGGTCCGGCGGTACCAGTACGGAGATCTCTCGGGGAGAACGAGGGCTCATGAGCGTCCTGTCGATGCTTCTGGGGCCGAGGGGCGGCTGAGTGTCCGCACATCGTAGTCAGCTTTTCGGAAGGACCGGGCTTGCGGCCGATTGTCCCCCAGGACGGGCGCGGCGTCGATCCCCGTGGCCCGGAGCGGCCGTCCCGCAGGGGGTTCGGACGCGCCGTGGCGCCCTCACCCACCCGGAGGCGGGACGCGATAGGGTCGGCCGAAACCGGCCCGTCCCGCGCGGACCAAAGGGGAGGATCCGCCGAGCCAGGGAACGCCCGTCCGCGGCGCCCGGCCCGGCGCGGTCGCCGGCGTCCCCCGGCCCCCGGTCCCGGCGCGTGCCCGAGGGGCCGCCGCACACCCTCGAAGTCACCCTCTATCTGCCCACGGAGCCCGCATGCTTACCGGAGGAGAGGTCGCCGCGCTCGTCGCCGCGGTGGTCTGGGCGGTGCTGGCCACGTTCATGTGCGTGGCGCTCGTCAAGCTCATCAAGCTCATCAACGAGGCGACCAAGGTCGTGTCGGAACTGGGGGACCGCACCCCGCCCCTGCTGGACGACGTCGCGTCCACGGTGGAGCGCACCAACACCTCGCTGGAACGGGTCGAGGAGATCACCGCCAACGTGCAGGCCAGTTCCGAGGACGTCTCCACGATGACCGCGCTGACCCGCTCGGTGCTCACCGGGCCGCTGGTGAAGGTGGCCTCACTGTCCTACGGGGTGCGCCGCGTCCTCGGCCAGCGCAGGGCCCTGGCGGTCGTGCGCACCCGCAGGAGGAAGGCGAACCGGTGATCGGCAGACTGTTCTACCTCGCCGCGGGGGCCGCCATCGGCGGCTACGCGGTCCACCGCGTCCACCGCGCCCGGCGCTCCCTCACCCCGGGCGGTATCGCCGAACGGGTGGAGGGCCAGGTCAGCGAGTACCGGGGCGCCCTGCGTGAACTCAACGAGGACCTCGCCGACGCCGTGCGCGAGCAGGAGGAGGAACTCCTGCGCCGGTACGCCCCGCGGAAGGGGCGCCGGTCCCTGCCCGGGGCCGACGAACGCGGGCTGCCCGGTTCCGGCTAGCCCGCCCCCGCGCGGCCGCCGCCGCTCCGCGAGCGCCTGTGGACGACGGGGCCCGGCGGTGGTCGGCGGCGATAGCCTGGGAACAACCGGACCGCCGCCGTTGTCCTGATCAGGACGGCCCCGGCGGCCACCCGCAAACCACGCGCGCCGGTAGCGCGGTTCCCTCTACGATGGGCGCCTACCGACACGCGTGACCACGGTCCCGGCAGGGACAGCCACGTCGCCCAGGGCGGCGGAGCCGAGCAGCAGGAGGGCATCAATGGAGACGGCAGAGATCGCGCGCCGCTTCCTCAGTTTCTTCGAGAAGAACGGACACACCGTCGTGCCCTCGGCAAGCCTCATCGCCGAGGACCCCACGCTGCTGCTGGTGCCCGCAGGCATGGTTCCGTTCAAGCCCTACTTCCTGGGTCAGCGCACGCCCCCCCACGACACCGCCACCAGCGTGCAGAAGTGCATCCGCACCAAGGACATCGAGGAGGTCGGCAAGACCTCCCGGCACGCCACGTTCTTCCAGATGCTGGGCAACTTCTCCTTCGGCGACTACTTCAAGGAGCGGGCGATCCCGCTGGCCTGGGAGCTGGTCACCACGCCCGTGGAGGAGGGCGGCTTCGGCATCGACCCCGAGAAGCTGTGGGTCACCGTCTACCTCGACGACGACGAGGCCGAGGCGATCTGGCGCGACAAGGTGGGCGTGCGGCCCGAGCGCATCCAGCGCATGGGCAAGGAGGAGAACTACTGGGACATGGGCGTGCCCGGTCCCTGCGGCCCCTGCTCCGAGATCTTCTACGACCGCGGTCCCGAGTACGGCGTCGACGGCGGCCCCGAGGCCGACGAGGACCGCTACATCGAGATCTGGAACCTCGTCTTCATGCAGTACGAGCGGGGTGAGGGCAGCGGCAAGGAGTACCCCATCCTCGGGGAGCTGCCCAAGAAGAACATCGACACCGGCCTGGGCCTGGAGCGCCTCGCGGCGGTCCTGCAGGGCGTCGACAACATCTACGAGACCGACATCATCGGCCGCGTCCTGCACCGCGCCGCCGAGCTCACCGGCACCCGCTACGGCGACGGCCAGGAGCAGGACGTCATGCTCCGCGTGGTCGCCGACCACGTGCGCAGCGCCGTCATGCTCGTCGGCGACGGCGTGCGGCCCGGCAACGAGAAGGCCGGGTACGTCCTGCGCCGCATCCTGCGCCGCTCCATCCGCAACCTGCGCCTGCTCTCGGGCACCGACACCGCCTTCCTGCACGAGCTGACCGAGGTCAGCATCGACGCGATGAAGGACATCTACCCCGACCTGCTGGACCGGGCCGACGTCATCCACGGTGTGATCGACAACGAGGAGCGCAACTTCGCCGAGACCCTGCGCGCGGGCACCGCGCTGTTCGGCCGCGCCGCCGAGCGCACGCGCGCCGGGGGCGGCAGCGTCTTCTCCGGGTCGGACGCCTTCCAGCTCCACGACACCTACGGCTTCCCCATCGACCTCACCCTGGAGATGGCGGCCGAGCAGGGCCTGTCCGTGGACGAGTCCTCCTTCCGTGAGCTCATGCAGCGCCAGAAGGACACCGCCAAGGCCGACGCCAGGTCCAAGAAGCTCGGCAACGCCGACATCTCCCTGTACGCGCGGATGCTGGAGGGCGCGGGGGAGACCGACTTCCTCGGCTACACCGAGTCCGAGAGCGAGTCGCGCGTCAGGGGCATCGTCGTGGACGGCGTCTCGGCGCCCGCGGCCCGCGCGGGGGACAAGGTCGAGATCGTCCTGGACAGCACCCCGTTCTACGCCGAGAGCGGCGGCCAGCTCGCCGACACCGGCACGCTGACCGTGGACGGCCGCGGCGTGGTGGACGTGGAGGACGTGCAGAAGCCGCTGCCCGGCCTGTTCGTGCACCGCGGCACCGTCCGCTCCGGGGAGGTGGTCCTGGACGACACCGTGCACGCGGGCATCGACACCGGCCGCCGCCACGCCATCGAGCGCTCGCACTCGGCGACCCACCTCATCCACTCGGCGCTGCGCAACGCGCTGGGCCCGTCCGCCGGCCAGGCCGGTTCGGAGAACCGCCCCGGCCAGCTGCGTTTCGACTTCACCGCCGACAGCGGGCTGGGAGGCGAGCGCCTGGCCGAGGTCGAGGAGGAGGTCAACACCGTCCTGGCGGGCGACATCCCGGTCCAGACCGAGGAGAAGAGCCTGGACGAGGCGCTGAAGATGGGCGCCATGGCCATGTTCGGCGAGAAGTACGGCGACCGCGTACGCGTCGTGGAGATGAGCGACTACTCCGTCGAGCTGTGCGGCGGAACCCACGTGCCCTCCACCGCGAGGCTGGGCATCGTCAAGCTGCTCGGAGAGTCCTCCATCGGCTCGGGCGTGCGCCGCGTGGAGGCGGCGGTGGGCGTGGACGCCTTCCGGCGCCTGTCCAAGGAGTCGACCCTGGTCGGGCAGCTGTCCGAGCAGCTCAAGACCCCGCGCGAGGAACTGCCCGAGCGCATCGACTCCATGGTCTCCCGGCTGCGCGCCGCCGAGCGGGAGATCGAGAAGCTGCGCGCCGCCCAGGTGCTCCAGGCGGCCGGTTCGATCGCCGAGGGCGCCCGCCGCCACGGCGCCGCGCTGGTCGTGGCCGCCCCGGCGCCGGAGGGCGCCGGCGGCGACGACCTGCGCAAGCTGGTGCTGGACGTGCGCGACCGCCTCGGCGAGGACGAGCCCGCGGTCGTGGCGATGACGGCCGTGCCCAAGGACCGCCCGGTCGTGGTGATCGCGACCAACAAGGCCGCGCAGAAGGCCGGGATCAAGGCGGGCGAGCTGGTGGGCATCGCGGCCCGCGCGCTCGGCGGCGGTGGCGGCGGCAAGCCCGATATCGCCCAGGGCGGCGGAAGCGACGCCGGCAAGGTGGACGAGGCCCTGCGCGCCGTCGAGGAGCGCGTCGCCAGGGGGTAGACCGACGGTTTCGACGGGCGTGCGCGGCACCTGTGCCGCGCACGCCCGACGCGTGTGCGCGGGTGTGACGAGGACCACCGGGCCCGGCCGTTTCCCCGGGCGCGCCGGTCGAACCCCCCATGGACACGAAATGAATATGTAACATAACCAAGCGTGACCATGTGGAGGGTTCCACGGCGCTCGGGCACGCTGGTCCCCACAGGGCCCGAACCCGCCGCCACCTGCGGGGGAACCGCCCCGGGCCCGGTTTCCGGGCACCGCGGCGGCGTTCGCCCGCGCAGCGGCGGCTCCCGGGTGTTTTACACTCTGACGGAGCGCGTCCGACCCGGACCCCGCCGGAACCGCCCCGTACGAGGCGGCCGACGCGGCCCGCGGCCCCGCACGGCGCCCAACACCGTTGAGGCTGCGTGCTGTCATCGAATCGGGCATACTGTGGCGCGTCACAGCCGATCACACGGCTGTCTGTGCGGAGATTCCCGCGATCCAGCTGACGAACAGGACCACCGTGTTGAGGATTTCCCAGCCGCGGTGCCGTGTCCGCAACGGCACGGCCCGCCCGAGCACCGCTTCCGGTTCCGGGAAGAGGTCCTCGTGAGACACGGTGTGCGCCTGGCCGTCGACCCCGGCAACGCACGCATCGGAGTCGCCGCGAGCGACCCCAGCGGCATGCTCGCCAGCCCGGTCGAGACCGTCCGGAGGGGAAAGGGCGACACGCAGCGCATCGCCCTGCTGGTCCTGGAAAGGCAGGCACGGGAGGTCGTGGTGGGCTACCCCGCCTCGCTGTCGGGGGAGGAGGGCCCGGCGGCCCGCTCCGCGAGGGAGTTCGCGCGCACGCTCGCCGCTCTCCTGCACCCCGTCCCCGTCCGTCTGGTCGACGAACGCCTCACCACGGTGACCGCCCAGAGCCAGCTGCTCTCCGGCGCCTCCTTCGCCGCCAAGGGAGCCAGGGGCGGGCGGGCCCGCAGGTCGGTCATCGACCAGGCCGCCGCCACCGTGCTCCTCCAGAGCGCCTTGGACCAGGAACGGTCAACAGGCCATCCCCCGGGCGAGATCGTCCGCTCCAGCCAGGGAGAATGATGAACGACAGGGATGACTACCCCGACACTCCCTATCGTGGGCGAGCCGACCGCGAGCGCGGTTACGACCACGACCCGCTCAGCGGCCCCCCGCCCGCGCAGCCGTCCTCGCGCGGCCGCAGGGCGCGCCCCGAACCGGCGGACTGGAACGAGGACTCCGGCACGGGTGAGTTCCGCCCGTCCCGGAACGCGTCCCGCGGCGGTGGGTACGACCCGCTGAGCCCCGAAGGACAGCCCTCCGGGCGCCGCCACCGCGCCGAGCCGCCCGCGGAAGGCCCTGCCGGCCCCTCCGGTCCCTCGGGCCCCTCGGGCCCCGCCCGGCGCGGCGGCGCGGCCGACGCCCTGCGCGGCGGACGCGCCGCTCGCTCCAGCGCCCCCCGCCGTCAGGCCGAGGAGGCACCCCGGCCCCAGGAACCCGCGCCGCCCCGCTCCCAGGGCCCCGGGCGCTCCCGTGGGACCGGTCCGGCGGGCGACCCGACCCAGGACGCCCTGGCCGCCCTGGCCAACCTGGGCGAGGCCGCCGCACCCGCCCGGCCCGCGCAGGGCCCGGCCGCGCCCTCCGAGGAGGAGCCGCCCCGTCGCGGCCGCCGCGCCCGTCCCGAACCCGAGCCCGAACCCCAGCCCGAGGAGCCCCGCCGCGGCGGCGGGCGCCGCAGGCGTGGCGCCCCGGCCGACGAGGCCCCCGCCGCGGCTCCGCCCCCCGAGGAGGAGCCCCGCGGCCGTCGCGCGCGCCGCAGGCGCGGCCGACGCGACGACGAGCCCACGGGCGGCTTCCTGGACGACGCCCCCGAGGACAGCGGCGTCTTCGACTCCGGGACCTTCCCCGGCGTCAGCGGCTCCGCCGACACCGGCGCGTTCGCCGCGGTCGACGAGGAGCCCCGCGGCCGTCGCAGCCGCCGCGCGCGCGCCGACCGCGACGCGTGGGACGAGCGTTCCGACGCCCCCGCCGACAGCGGCGCCTTCCCCGGCACCGACGCCTTCGCCGCGTCCCCGGAGCCCGACTCCGGCGCGTTCGAGGCCCAGGACTTCGATGAGGAGCCGCAGGAGGACCCCGAGCCGCGTTCGCGCCGCTCCCGCCGCAGGCAGGCGGAGGAGGACCGGGGAGGCCGCCGCCGCGGCGGGCGCCGCAGGCGCGGCGCCCCCGTGGAGGAGGAGGCCCCGCAGGAGGACGAGGCGCCCGAGGAGGAGCCCGCCGAGTCCTTCGCCGAGGAGGCCCCCGAGGAGGAGCCCGCACCCCGTCCCCGCCGCTCCCGCCGCGCGTCCGCGGCCGACGACGGCGGTCGGCGCGGAGGCCGCCGCAGGCGCGGCCGCCGCGAGGAGCCGGAGGAGGAGCCCGAGGAGGAGGACGAGTACGAGGAGCCCAACCTCGCCGACATCGCCGAGGCCTACGGGGGCGGCCGCAGCAGCCGCAAGAAGGCCAAGGAGCTCAAGAGGGCCCGCGCCAACGCGGGCAAGGGCGGCAAGAAGCGCCGCCGCAGGAGCCGGGCCCTGACGATCGTGCTCGCCCTGGTCCTGCTCCTGGTCGTGGCGGGCGGCGGCTACGCCGTCATCCGCACCTACGTCCTGCCCGCCGACTTCGACGGCCAGGGCAGCGGCGAGACCGTGTTCGTCATCGAGCAGGGCGACGCGGGCTCGGTCGTGGGCGAGAACCTCGCCGACGCCGGGATCGTGGCCAGCTCCCGGGCGTTCCTCAACGCGCTGGACGCCGTCCCCGAGGAGGAGCTCGGCTCCGGGCTGGCCCCCGGCACCTACTCCCTGGCCCAGGGCATGAGCGGCGAGGCCGCCGTGGCCGCCCTGCTCGACCCGGCCAGCCGTGTCGGCGGGCGCGTCACCATCCCCGAGGGTCTGCGCACCGACGGCATCTTCGAGAGGATCTCCGAGGCCACCGACCTGAGCGTGGAGGAACTGGACGCTGCCTACGCCCAGACGGACGAACTCGGCCTGCCCGACTACGCCACCGAGGGGCCCGAGGGCTACCTGTTCCCGTCCACCTACCGGTTCGACCCGGGCTCCGACGCGCTCTCGGTGCTCAAGACGATGGTCACCCAGCACAACCAGGTCGCCGAGGATATCGGCCTGGAGGACAAGGCCGAGGCGCTGGGCTACGACGCCAACGAGATCATGGCGATCGCGGCCATCGTCCAGGCCGAGACCGGCACCAAGGAGGACATGCCCCTCATCTCCGCGGTCGTGCACAACCGCCTGGAGGAGGGCATGCAGCTCCAGATGGACAGCACGTGCTTCTACGTCCTGGGCGAGGAGGGCACCTTCCTCAACGACGAGCAGCGCGCCTCCTGCGAGGCCGACCCGCGCGGCTACAGCACCTACGGCATGACCGGGCTGCCCGCCGGACCGTTCGTGGCCCCCGGGGTGGACGCCATCGAGGCGGCCCTGGCACCGGCCGACGAGGACTACCTCTACTTCGCGCTCGTCGACCCCGAGAACGGTCACACCGGCTTCTCCACCACCCTGGAGGAGCACAACCAGATGGTGGCCGAGAACCAGGCCGAATGGTAGGGAGACGCTGACATGGGACCGGTGCGCGCCGCCGTCCTGGGCTCGCCGGTGGCCCACTCGCTCTCACCGGTGCTGCACACCGCCGCCTACGCGGCGATGGGCCTGGACGAGTGGTCCTACGGTCTGCACGAGTGCGGTGAGGAGGAGCTCGCGCCCTTCCTCGCCGGGCTCGGCGGGGAGTGGGCCGGGCTGTCCCTGACCATGCCGCTCAAGCGCCGCGCCCTGGAACTGGCCGACACGGTCTCCGACCTGGCCCTCCAGGCGGGCGGCGCCAACACCCTGGTCCGCCGCGGGCGGGAGTGGCACGCCCACAACACCGACGTCGCCGGGATCACCGCGGCCCTGGCCGAGGCCGGGGCCGACGCCCCCCGCAGCGCGGTCGTCCTGGGCGCCGGGGCCACGGCGGCCTCCGCCCTCGTCGCGCTGCGCCTGCTCGGCCTGACCGCGCCGGTCACCGTGCTGGCCCGCGATCCGGCCAGGGCCGGGCAGGTGGCCGCCGCGGCCCGCCGCACGGGCCACCCGCTGGAGGTGGCCCCGCTCGCCGAGGTGCACGAGCACCTGGACGTGGACCTGGTGGTGTCCTCCCTGCCCTCGGGCGCGGCCGACCTCCACGCCGACCTGCTCGCCGCCTCGCGCGCCGACCTGTTCGACGTCGTCTACTCGCCCTGGCCCACCCGCGCCGCGGCGGCCGTCGCCGCGCGCGGCGGCCGTGTGGTCGGCGGCTTCCCCATGCTCCTGCACCAGGCCGTCGAGCAGGTCCGCCTGATGACCGGTGCGGGCGACGTGCCCGTGGAGGCCATGCGCGCGGCCGGTGAGGCCGAGCTGGCCCGCCGCTCCGTCTCCGCCTGAGCCCTGTCGGGGAGGGCACCCGCCCGGGTGGGACGAACCGGCGTCGGGCACTGGTACGATGAGGTATCGACTTGGTCCGGTGTGTCCCACACCGGAGCCGCAAGCGGAGATGATCCTCCCACCTGCCGGGTACCGCCCGCGCAGGTTCCGGCCCGGCGATCGATCGCGCCGCGTTATGTCGACCGAGCACCCGTGTCCGGGGTGCCCGGTCAGCGCGCGACCTCGCTGGGAATATCCGGTCGGATCACCCCGCTTGCACACGCTGGCGGGGTTTTCGCTGTATGCGGACCCCGACGCGACCGGCGGCCCGACGGACGAGGGCGGCCCGGTCCACACGGCCGTCCACCACCAGGCGGGCGACCGGTCCCAGGTAATCGACATAGCTAGGGAGGGGTCTCATCAGCGCAGAGCCCCGCATCAATGACCGCATCCGGGTGCCCGAGGTCCGTCTCGTCGGACCCAACGGCGAGCAGGTCGGCATCGTCTCCGTGCAGGACGCCCTGCGTCTGGCCCAGGAGTCCGACCTCGACCTCGTCGAGGTCGCACCGACCGCGCGCCCGCCGGTCGCCAAGCTGATGGACTACGGCAAGTTCAAGTACGAGTCCGCGGTCAAGGCCCGTGAGTCGCGCAAGAACCAGTCGAACACGATCATCAAGGAGATCAAGCTCCGCCCGAAGATCGACCCGCACGACTACGAGACCAAGAAGGGTCACGTTGTGCGGTTCCTCAAGAGCGGTGACAAGGTCAAGGTGACGATCATGTTCCGCGGCCGTGAGCAGTCCCGGCCCGAGCTGGGCCGCCGACTGCTGGCGCGCCTGGCCGAGGACGTCCAGGACCTCGGCACCGTGGAGTCGCAGCCCAAGCAGGACGGTCGCAACATGGTCATGGTGATCGGCCCGCACAAGCGGCGGTCCGAGCACAAGGCCGAGGCCCGCGCGGCGGCGGGGGACAAGACCCGCCGCGAGCAGAGCACGGACGCCTAGCGACGCGAAGTCCTCCACCGCCCGGTCGCCGGTTGGGACCGGGTGGTGAGAAGGGCTGCGCGCGCACGGCCCGGATGCGGCGCCCCGACGCGCGGTGTCCCCGCCACAGCAGCGGAAGAACCGTGTCATCCGTCCCGTCAGGGCGGGTGGCACTCCGACGGAGTAGGAGACGACGGCGACATGCCGAAGAACAAGACCCACAGTGGGGCCAAGGACCGCTTCAAGGTCACCGGCTCCGGCAAGATCATGCGCCGCCGTGCCAACAAGAACCACATCCTTGAGCACAAGACCTCCAAGCGCAAGCGCAAGCTGGGCAACGAGGCCGTGCTCTCCCCCGCGGACGCCAAGAACATGCGCAAGCTGCTCGGCAAGTAGTCCCGGGCCCCTCACCTCCGCGGAAGCGCCCGCCCTCCGGCCACGGCCGGTGCGGTGACGGCCCCGGGGAGGGAACCACCGAAGCAACACGGCCGCCGGGTTCGACGCAGCCGGGCCGGTCGGCGCGCCGCGCGCGCCGGAAGAGACAACTAGGGAGTTCCAGTGGCACGCGTGAAGCGGGCTCTCAACGCCAAGAAGAAGCGCAAGGTCGTCCTCGACCGGGCCAGCGGCTACCGCGGGCAGCGCTCGCGCCTGTACCGCAAGGCCAAGGAGCAGATGCTCCACTCGATGACCTACTCCTACCGGGACCGCAAGGACCGCAAGGGGCAGTTCCGTCGCCTGTGGATCCAGCGCATCAACGCCGCCGCCCGCGCCCAGGGTCTGACCTACAACCGCTTCATGCAGGGTCTGAAGCTGGCCGGCATCGAGGTCGACCGCCGTATGCTCGCCGAGCTGGCGGTCAACGACGAGGCCGCCTTCGCCAGCCTGGTGGAGACGGCCAAGAAGGCCCTCCCCACCGAGGCCGCGGCCTAGGCGAGCGGTGATGGCGAGCCACGAGTTCACGAGCATCCGCTCACCCAGGATCAAGGGGGTTCGGCGGCTCGCCAAGCGCACCTTCCGCCAACGCGAGCGGCGCTTCCTCGCCGAGGGCCCGCAGGCTGTGCGCGAGGCCCTGGCCGCCGCGGTCGACGGTGCCCGGGGGCGGTCCCCCCACGGAGGGGCCGCCCCCGGCGTGGTCGAGGTCTACGCCACCGCGGAGGCCATGCAGCGCCACATCGACCTGGTGGACGCCGCCCGCGCGGTGGACGTGCCCACCCACAGGGTCAGCCTGGACGTGATGTCGGAGCTGGCCCAGACGGTCACCCCGCAGGGGGTCATCGCCGTCTGCGAGTTCGTCGACGTCCCGCTGGAGCGGGTCGGCGACGTCCGCCTCGCGGCCGTGCTCTCCCACGTCCGCGACCCGGGCAACGCCGGCACGGTGCTGCGCACCGCCGACGCGGCCGGCGCCGACGTCGTCATCTTCACCGACGCCTCCGTTGACCCCTACAACGGCAAGTGCGTGCGGGCCTCCGCCGGAAGCCTGTTCCACCTGCCCGTGGTCGTGGGCGTCCCCGTGGCGCGCGCCGTCGACTTCCTGCGCGGCGTGGGCGCGCGGGTGTGGGCCGCGGACGGCAGCGGCCGGCGCGACCTGCACGCCGTCGCCGACAGCGGCGACCTGGACGGCCCGGTCGGCTGGGTGTTCGGCAACGAGGCCTGGGGACTGCCCGAGGAGACCGTCGCCCTTACCGACGGCGCGGTCAGCGTCCCGATCTACGGCGGGGCCGAAAGCCTGAATCTGGCCACGGCCGCCGCGGTCTGCCTCTACACCACCGCGCGGCAGCAGCGGCGTTCCTGAGCCGGAGCGGACGGGTTCGGATCGGCCCAGCTCACGACACCGGCGGTTACCTTGCGTGACGGAGCGGCTGCGTTCGCGCCGCCCCCGCGGGCGGGTCCCGCCGTCGGCGCCCGTGCGGATTCCGGGTACCGCGTTCGTCCGAAGTGCACGTGCACCGGCACCGCGTGCCTATAGGGTCGGGGCCTGGGGATCGCGGAGGGTCCATGCGCGTCGCGCGTAGGGCCCGACCGGCCTACCCGTGTCGCGGGTGCGACGCCGTGTCCTTCCTGTCCCACCCGGCAGGCTTGACGACATGGTGTGAGCACGCGCCGCGCGCCGGGGCCCGTGATCCCCGTTCCCGGGAGGCGGGTCGTCCGAAGGGGGCTTGTACGCTCGTCTGTCGTCGGGCGCCCGTTCCCGGGCCGCGAGGCGTACCAGGTGGAAGTGCAGGGTAGACAACCTGCGGTGGTGTCCACGGGTGTTGCGGACACGACCGGTCAGCGGTCCTCGGCCCAGGAGCCTGTGGTCGTGGACCTTCAAGGGGAGCGGGGAGAGGCGTGGGCAGCGGCCGGCAGGTGGACCACCCGGCGGAGGACTCGGGCAGCGGGACCGCTCACTCTCCGGACGACCCCGGGCACGGAGCCGGACCGGTCGCGGACGTCCCCGCCGAGAACGCTCCCGGACCCCGTACGGGCGACCGCGTCCCCGCGGCCCTGTGGGAGGTCGACGGCGGCTCGCCCGCCGGACCGGGCGGCACCCCGCTGCACGCCGACGACCTGCCCGACGGCGTCGTGGTGGCCGACTCCCGCGGACGCGTCGTACTCTTCAACACCCAGGCCGCCCATGTCCTGGGCATCCCCGCCGAGTCCGCCCTGGACCGCGACTACCGCGCCGTCCTGCCCTTCGTGGGCATCGACGGCAACGACTGGTGGCAGGCCAGCGACCCCTACGGCGGCGCGCGCGACCGCGTCCGCCAGGCCGAGCGCGCCCTCCTGCTGCCCGACGACCGCGAGGTGCTCGTCGCCGCGCGCTACGTGCGCGCCCGCCCCGGGGGAGAGCTCGTCCGCCTGGTCGTCACCCTCCGGGACGCCTCCGCGCACGCCGAGCGCTCCCGCGCCGACCTGGTCTCCGAGGTCGCCCACGAGCTGCGCTCGCCCCTGACCAGCGTCAAGGGCTTCACCTCCACCCTGCTCGCCAAGTGGGAACGGCTCACCGACAAGCAGAAGCTGTTCATGCTGGAGACGGTCAACGCCGACGCCGACCGCGTCACCCGCCTCATCCACGACCTGCTCGACGTCTCCCGCATAGAGTCGGGCCGGTTGGAGGTGCGCCGCCAGGTGGTGGACCTGCCCGACGCCGTGCGCCGGGTCGTGGCCGGCCGCGTCGCCTCCGGGGAACCGGAGGAGCGCTTCCGGGTCGAGACCCGCGGGGAGCTGCCGCGCATGTGGCTCGACGCCGACAAGATCGAGCAGATCCTGTCCAACCTCGTGGAAAACGGGGTGCGGCACGGCGCTGGTACTGTCAGTGTGGTGATCGAGCCCTGCGAGGGAGGAACAGCGGTGTCGGTGCGCGACGAGGGCCAGGGCATAGCGCCCGAGACCATTCCGCGCGTCTTCCGCCAGTTCTGGCGCAGCAAGCGCCGGGGCGGGACCGGCCTCGGACTGTTCATCGTCAAGGGCCTCGTCGAGGCCCACGGCGGCACGATCACCGTCGGACGCGCCCCCAGCGGCGGCGCGGAGTTCCGATTTACCATGCCCGCCGGGGCACCCGAGTTCGTCTGAGGCACTCAGACCCTCCAGCCTCCCCGGTGGGCGCAACGGCGTGCCCCGGGCTCCGCGACACACGTCCTCTGCCGGGCACGCCCGAAATCCGCCTGTGCTCTTCCTGTCGGCTTCGTCCGCCCCGCCGCGGACCGTGACTGCCGCCCGTCCTCCAAGCCGGGGACGTCGGCGGCGAGGCAACCAACCATGTCTGCACCGAACAATTCCTTCGACCCCGTCGAGGTGACCTCCCTGCACCCCGACGAGGTCGCCCGCATGCGCGAGGAGGCGCTGGCCGCCGTCGAGGCCGCCGCCGACCTCGCCGAACTCAAGGAGGTCCGGCTCGCGCACGCCTCGGACCGCTCCCCGCTGGCCTTGGCCAACCGGGAGATCGGCGCCCTTCCCCCCGCGGCCAAGGCCGACGCGGGCAAGCGCGTGGGCGGCGCCCGCCGCGACGTCGGCCAGGCCCTCAAGGCCCGCCAGGCCGTCCTGGAGGCCGAGCGCGACGAGCGCGTGCTCATCGAGGAGCGCGTCGACGTCACCCTGCCCTGGGACCGGGCGCCGCGCGGCTCCCGCCACCCGCTGACCACCGTCGCCGAGCGCGTGGCCGACATCTTCGTCGGCATGGGCTTCGAGATCGCCGAGGGCCCCGAGGTCGAGGCCGAGTGGTTCAACTTCGACGCCCTCAACTTCAAGCCCGACCACCCCGCCCGCACCATGCAGGACACCTTCTTCGTGCAGGGCCCGGACGGGGGCGAGTCCGGCCTGGTCATGCGCACCCACACCTCGCCGGTGCAGATCCGCGCCCTGCTCTCGCGGGAGCTGCCGGTGTACGTGGTCGCGCCCGGCAAGACCTTCCGCACCGACGAGCTCGACGCCACCCACAGCCCCGTCTTCCACCAGCTGGAGGGCCTGGTCGTGGACCGGGGCGTCACCCTGGCCCACCTGCGCGGGGCCATCGACGCCTACGTCGAGGGCGTGTTCGGCGAGGGACTGCGCACGCGCTTCCGCGCCTCCTACTTCCCCTTCACCGAGCCCTCCGCCGAGGTCGACATGGAGTGCTTCGTGTGCCGGGGCGCCTCCGTGGGCAACCCGGACGCGTCCTGCCGCACCTGCTCCAGCGAGGGCTGGATCGAGATCGGCGGCTGCGGCGTGGTCAACCCCCGCGTGCTCACCGCCGCGGGCGTGGACCCCGAGGTCTACACGGGCTGGGCCTTCGGCCTGGGAATCGAACGGACACTGATGTTCGCGCACGGGGTGCGCGACATGCACGACATGGTCGAGGGCGACATCCGCTTCACCTCGGCGTTCGGGAGTGAGAACTGATGCGCGTCCCCCTGAGCTGGCTGCGGGAGTACGTCGACCTCCCGGTCGGCACCACCGCCCGCGAACTCGCCGGCCGCCTCACGCTGGCGGGCCTGGAGGTCGAGACCGTCGACGAGCTCGGCTCCGACGTCACCGGCCCCATCGTGTACGGCCGCGTGCTGGAGATCGAGGAGCTGACCGGGTTCAAGAAGCCCATCCGCTATTGCCGGGTGGACGTGGGCGGGGCCAACGGCACCGGCGAGCCGCAGGAGATCGTCTGCGGCGCCCGCAA
The DNA here is from genome assembly GCF_052466615.1 of Nocardiopsis sp. M1B1. NCBI lineage: Bacteria > Bacillati > Actinomycetota > Actinomycetes > Streptosporangiales > Nocardiopsidaceae > Nocardiopsis > Nocardiopsis sp. M1B1. The sequence continues at coordinate 4,702,500 of NZ_CP196194.1, read as the reverse complement.
CTTCTCCGAGGGCGACCTGGTCGTGGTCTGCCTGCCCGGCGCCGAACTGCCCGGCGGCTTCCGGATCGGCGCCCGCAAGACCTACGGCCGGATGTCGGCCGGCATGATCTGCTCGGCCAGCGAGCTGGGCCTGTGGGAGGACCACAGCGGCATCATCGTGCTGCCCGAGGGCTTCGGCGCGGTGGGCGAGGACGCCATCGGGCCGCTCGGTCTGCGCGAGGACGTCCTGGACATCGCCGTCACGCCCGACCGCGGCTACGCGCTGTCCCTGCGCGGCGTGGCCCGCGACGCCGCCGCGCTGTACGGCGTCGACTTCCACGACCCGGCCGACGTCGCCGTCGCCGGGTCCGGCGGCGAGGGCCACCCCGCCGAGATCGACCCCGCCCTGTGCGACCGCTACGTCCTGCGCGGCGCCACCGGGTTCGACCCCGACGCGCCCAGCCCGCTGTGGATGAAGCGCCGCCTGCACCAGTGCGGCGTGCGTCCCATCTCCCTGGCCGTCGACGTCACCAACTACGTGATGCTCGAACTCGGCCAGCCGCTGCACGCCTGGGACCGCGCCCAGCTGCGGGGCGCCCTGCGGGTGCGCGCCGCCGAGGCGGGGGAGAAGCTGGAGACCCTGGACCACGTCCAGCGCTCCCTGGACACCGACGACATCGTCATCGCCGACGACAGCGGCCCGGTCAACATCGCCGGGGTCATGGGCGGCCTGACCACGGAGATCTCCCTGACCAGCACCGAGGTGCTGGTCGAGGCCGCGCACTTCGACGCCATGCACATCGCCCGCGCCTCGCGGCGCCACCAGCTGTCCTCGGAGTCCTCCCGCCGCTTCGAGCGGGGCGTGGACTCGGCCGTACAGCTGGCCGCCGCCACCCGCGCGGTCGAGCTGCTCGCGGAGCTGGGCGGGGCCACCGTCGAGACCGCCTACACCCACCTGGACCGCACCGCCGCGCGCGAGCCGGTCACGGTGCGGGCCTCCCACGCGGGCGCCGTCGCCGGGGTGGACTACCCCGAGGGCACCACGCGGCGCTGGCTGCGCGCCGTCGGCTGCGAGGTGGAGGCCGACGGGGACCTCCTGAAGGTCGTTCCGCCCAGCTGGCGACCCGACATCACCGACCCCAACGACCTCGCCGAGGAGGTCATCCGCTTCGAGGGCTACGAGAACATCCCCTCGATCCGCCCGCGCGCCTCGGGCCGGGGCCTGACCGCGAGCCAGCGCCTGCGCCGCGCGGTCGGCCGCACCCTGGCCGGGACCGGCTTCCACGAGGTGCTGAACTACCCCTTCGTCGGCGAGCGCGACCTCGACGGCCTCCAGCTGGCGGCCGACGACGACCGCCGCGCAGCCCTGCGCCTGGCCAACCCGCTCAACGAGGGCGAGCCGCTGCTGCGCACCACGCTGCTGCCGGGCCTGTTCAAGGCGCTGGCCCGCAACGCGGGCCGCGGGTTCACTGACGTGGCCCTGTACGAGACGGGTCTGGTCTACCGGCCCAGGCCCGGCGCCCCCCGCGCGCCCATGCTCGCCGTGGACCGCGGGCCCGACGCCGAGGAGCTGGCCCGGATCGAGGCAGCCCTGCCGGACCAGCCGCGCCGGGTGGGCGCGGTGATCTCCGGCCACGCCGAACGCGCCGGATGGTGGGGCCCGGGCCGGGAGGCCGGCTGGGCCGACGCGATCCAGACCGCGCGCGACGTCGCCCGCGTCGCCGGGGTCGAGCTGGAGGTCGAGGCCGACCAGCACGCCCCGTGGCACCCGGGCCGCTGCGCCGCGCTGTACGTGCGCGTGGACGGCGAGCGCCTGCTCGTGGGCCACGCCGGAGAGCTGCACCCGCGCACCGTCCAGGCGTTCGGGCTGCCCGAGCGCACGGCCGCGGTGGAGGTCGAACTCGACCGGATCGAGCGGGCCCGCACCCCGGTCACCGCGCCGGAGATCTCCACGTACCCGGTGGCCACGCAGGACGTGGCCCTGGTCGTGGACTCCTCGGTTCCGGTCGGGCGGGTCAGCGACGCGCTGGCCGAGGGCGCCGGTGAACTGTTGGAGAGCGTGCGCCTGTTCGACGTCTACACCGGCGACCAGGTCGGTGAGGGCAGCAAGTCGGTGGCCTTCGCCCTGCGCTTCCGGGCCGCCGACCGGACGCTGACGGCGGAGGAGGCCGGAGCGGCGCGCGACGCGGCCGTCGCCCTGGCGACCGAGCGAACGGGGGCCGTCCTGCGCGGCTGACGCGGAGAACCGTTCCGCGCGGCCGAGACGCGCGTGTTTGGGCCAGGGCGGGGCCGGTCACTTGCCGAGTACGGGGGTGGCCGGCCCCGCCCCCGTGTGTACGCGGGACCGCGCGCCGCGTGTGGCGCGGAGGTCGCACACCGTCACGCCACGCCAGACGTGTCGGTGAAAGCTCCGGCGGCGGGCCCGGATTCCAGATTGTTTTTCGGCGAGTTCTTCCAGCCCAGCAAGGGTTTTGGTGCCGACCCCCGAGGGTAACCGGCATGAAGTTTGTGTTTCGGGGCATGGATCTTCGTTTTGGCTCTTGCTGTGAGGCGGGTCGCACGCTTAGCCTGCAAGCACCTGCCACCAACGGGCGCCCGTGTGCAGGCTGGATCAACCTGAGTTTTCCACTGCGCTCTCGCGCATGACACGGCTCGGAGGTCGCCATATGACCGAAACGGTTGTCTCGTCCGCACTCGCTCCCACGCAACAGCGGGAGCCCAGTCGCCTCTGGCACACCTTCTGCGATATGAACACGGTGGTCAGGGGTCCGGAGTTCATGGTGGCCCGCGCCGAGGGCGTATGGCTCTGGGACAGCTCCGGCGACCGCTACCTGGACGGTACGGCCAGCCTCTGGTACTGCAACGTCGGCCACGGCCGTACCGAGATCGCGGACGCGGTCCACCGCCAGATCAGCACCCTGGACGCCTACACGGTCTACGGGGACTTCGCCAACGGGCCCGCGGTGGAACTGTGCGAGCGCCTGGCCTCGCACGCCCCGGTGGCCGACCCGCGGGTGATCCTGACCTGCGGGGGAGGGGAGTCCATCGACACGGCCGCCAAGCTGGCGCGGCGGTACTGGGCGGTGACCGGCCAGCCCGCGCGCACCCACCTGATCAGCCGGACCGGCGGCTACCACGGCCTGCACGGGTTCGGCACGAGCATCTCGGGCATGGACCGGTTCCGCAGCGGCTACGGCAGGCTGGTCGAGGACACCTCCGTGGTGCCCCACGACTCGGCCGAGGCCCTGGAGGCGGAGATCCTCAGGGTCGGCCCCGAGCGGGTCGCCGCCTTCTTCGCCGAGCCGGTGGTCGGCGCGGGCGGGGTCTTCCTGCCGGAGGAGAACTACTTCGCCGAGGTGTCGCGGATCTGCCACAAGTACGGCGTGCTGTTCGTCGTGGACAGCGTCATCTGCGGTTTCGCCCGGATGGGGAACTGGTTCGGCATCGAGCGCTTCGGTGTCGACCCGGACATGATCGTCTTCGCCAAGGGCGTCTCCAGCGGGTACCTGCCGCTGGGCGGCGTCGTGGTCAGCGGACGCGTGGCCGACCCCTTCTACAACGGCGAGGGCAACCCGTTCCTGCACGGGACCACCTACGCCGGGCACCCGACTGCGTGCGCGGCGGCGATGGCCAACCTGGACATCCTGGAGCGCGAGGACCTGTTCACGGTGTCGCTGGAGATCGAGCGTCAGCTGGACGGCGCCCTGCGCGGTCTGGCCGACCACCCGATGGTGGCCGAGGTCCGCTCGGGCCTGGGCGTCATGGGCGCGGTGGAGCTCACCGAGGAGGCCCTGAGCGGCCGGGGGATCACCACCCAGGAGGTGTTCGCCGAGGCGCGGGCACGCGGTGTGATCGTACGGCCGATTCCCACGGCGCTGCTCGTCTCTCCGCCGCTCATCATCACCTGGGAGCAGATCGACCACATGGTGTCCACCCTGGCGGCCGCGCTGGACGCGGTCGCGGCCCGGCACTGACCACGGGGCCCCGCCGTGTCCCCGGCGGGGCCCCGTGGAGGAAACCTCCTTCCGCGACCGCCCTCCTCCGACCGCCTCCCACAGCCGCCTTCCCGACCCGGTGCGTGACTCCGCGCGCCGGGTGTGACGTGTTCGGGACAAATCCACTGGGCGAAACGTCCCGCGTCGAGTAAAATTTACTGGGAAGATATTTCTTGTGGGTGGGATGCGCGTCGGCGTCCGCCCGGGGAGGGACAGGGAGCGGACATGACCACAGAGCCGATCGAGGCCACGGGCGGAGCGAGCGGGGCGGGCGGCGTGACGAGCGACGACGACCTCATCACCGCGTGGGGGCTGGTCCACGAGGCCATGAACGTCGTCCAGCCCAAGCTCCTGGGCGGCATCACCCCGGACGGCAAGGACATGGCCGGGCCGTGGTTCGAGGTGCTCATACGACTCCAGCGCACGCCCGGCCACCGGCTGCCCATGAGCCGCCTGGCCCGTGAGGTCAGCCTGAGCACGGGCGGGTTCACCAAGCTCGCGGACCGCCTGGAGCGAGAGGGCTACCTGGAACGGGAGAACTGTGCCTCGGACCGCCGGGTCGTCTACGCCGTCCTCACCGACAGGGGCCTGGACTTCATCGGCCAGGCGCGCACCAGACACGTCGAGCGGCTGCGCGAACACGTCCTGGGCCCGCTCGGCGAGGACGGGGTGCGCCAGCTCGCCGCCATCGCGCGTACGCTCCGTGACAGCTCCTGCTGCTGACGGCGCGTTCGGGTCGGAACTCTCGGTAGCCGAATCCGCGCTCCGCCGGTGCGCCACCGGACCCGAAGGCGGGGAGGACATCCCACCGGCCGCCGTTCCCGTGTAGGTTGGCGGAAGTTCGTGGGTCCCGCGGGGTGGACCGTGAGCGCACAGTTTTTCGGGGGGAATCATGGGACTGTTCACCACTGCCGCGCAGATGAGAGCGATTCCACGGTCCTCGCGCTTCGCCAACGGAGGCGTCTCCTTCTGGTTCCGCGAGACCGGGCTCCCGGAGCGCCGCGCACCCCTGCCCGGCACCGCCGACTACGACGTCTGCGTGGTCGGAGCCGGGTACACGGGCCTGTGGACCGCCTACTACCTCAAGAAGGAGCAGCCGGACCTGCGCGTGGCGGTGGTCGAACGCGAGTTCGCCGGTTTCGGCGCCTCGGGCCGCAACGGAGGGTGGCTGTCCGCGGAGTTCGCGGGCTCCCGCGAGCGTTACGCGCAGTCACACGGCAAGGCCGCGATGGTCGCCCTGCAGCGGGCGATGATGGACACCGTCACCGAGGTGGTCTCGGTCGCCGAGGCCGAGGGCGTCGACGCCGACGTCGTCCGCGGCGGCATGCGCCTGGTGGCCACCAACGCCGCCCAGCGCCAGCGCCTGGCCGAGGACATCGAGTACCTCCAGGAGTGGGGCTACTGGCCCGACGACATCCACCTGCTCGACGGCGAGCGCGAGCCCCGGCTGTCGGTGTCGGGGGCCGTGGCCTGCGCCTACTCCCCGCACGCCGCCCGCGTGCAGCCCGCCAAGCTGGTCACGGGGCTGGCCCGGGTGGTGGAGGACCTGGGCGTGGCCGTCTTCGAGGGCACCGAGGTGGAGGAGATCCGCCCCCGCCAGGGCGCGGCCCGCCCGGCGGTCGTCACCGCGCACGGCACCGTCTACGCCGACCACGTCGTGCGCGCCACCGAGGGCTTCACCTCCACCCTGCGCGGCCAGAGCCGCGACTGGCAGCCGGTGAACTCCTCGATGATCGTCACCGAGCCCGTTCCCGCCGAACTGTGGGAGAAGATCGGCTGGGAGGGCCGGGAGCTGCTGGGCGACACCGCCCACTCCCACGTCTACGCCCAGCGCACGGCCGACGACCGCATCGCGATCGGCGGGCGCGGCGTCCCGCACCGCTTCGGTTCGGCCCAGGAGGAGGGCGCCACCCAGCCGCAGGCCATCGCCGAACTGTGGCGGGCGCTCACCCGCATGTTCCCCGACGTGGCCGACGTGCCGGTCGAGCACGCCTGGTCCGGTGTGCTGGGGGTGCCGCGCGACTGGCGCCCCACCGTGCACCTGGACGCCGAGACCGGCCTGGGCTGGGCGGGCGGCTACGCGGGCAGCGGCGTGGCCGCCAGCAACCTGGCCGGGCGCACCCTGCGCGACCTGGTCCTGCGCCGCGAGACCGACCTGACCCGCCTGCCGTGGGTGGGCCACCGCGACCGCGGCTGGGAGCCCGAGCCCCTGCGCTGGGTGGGCACGCAGGTCATCCACGGGCTGTACCGGAGCGCCGACCGCCGCGAGTCGCGGACCGAGGACAAGGCGCACACCTCGCGCCTGGCCGGGATCGCCACCCGCATCTCGGGCCGCTGACGCGGTCTGCGGATGGGTTCGGTACCTGCCGGAGGCGGACGTCCAGACGTTCCTCGCCGAGTTCGCGGACGTGCTGCACGCCATCGAGGAGCTGGAAACCAACGCCCCGGTGCTGACGCCGGTGACTCAGCGGCAGCACACCGCTGAGGTCTACGCCGATCCCGATGAGCCCTGAGTACGGGCTTCTCGTGTCCAGCCTCAGCCCGGGTTCCACGGGTGCGTGGTTGCTGACGCAGCGACGCCCTGCAACTTGTGGACCCCCTACGACGCGCGGTCACGTGCGGGGCTTCGTGGTCGATGCCGGTCTGGACCTTGTACCCCCGCCCCCAGATGGCTGAGGGGTCACTCCCGGTGGGCGTTCCCCCTGGTGCTCTTCCGACCGCCCTCGTGACGCCCACCAGACCCCTGGAGTGACCGGAGTCAAGGGATCTCCTTCGCCAAGTTCGCTGGGCGAACTTGCCCTCAGTCGGTCCCCGCCCCCAGCACTGACTGTTGTCGCCAGTGCCCGCCACGACCGCCCACCCCCTGGGGCGGACGGGGAACCCGCAACCTCTACGGGTGCCTGGTCGAGGTCGGCTGGAGAGGGACGCCCCGCGTCTACGCCGACCCCCGGATGCTCCGAGGGCAGCGAGTGGTCGGGCGCTCCCGTGGCGAGACCCCGCCCACACTGGGTGGGAATCTGGTTGCATACATTTGCATGTGAGTGCATGATAGTTCAGTCGAACTGATCAGGGGGCACCACCATGGGACACACAGCGGCCATCGCCGGAGCCAGCGGCTACGCGGGAGGCGAGCTGCTGCGCCTGCTCCTGGGGCACCCCGAGATCTCCATCGGCGCGGTCACCGCCGGAGGCAACGCCGGGACCCCCCTCATCCAGCACCAGCCGCACCTGCTGCCGCTGGCCGACCGGATCCTGGCGCCCACCACCGTCGAGGAGCTGCGCGGACACGACGTCGTCTACCTGGCCCTCCCGCACGGCCAGTCCGCCGACATCGCCCAGCAGCTCGGCGACGACACCCTCGTGGTCGACTGCGGCGCCGACTTCCGCCTCAACGACGCCGCCGCCTGGGAACGCTTCTACGGCACCCCGCACGCCGGGACCTGGCCCTATGGTCTCCCCGAACTCCCCGGACAGCGCGAGCGACTCGCCGGCGCCCGCCGCGTCGCCGTCCCCGGCTGTCACGTCACCGTCGCCACGCTGGCCCTCTTCCCGGGGCTGGCCGAGCAGCTCGTCGAACCCGACCTGACCGTCGTCGCCGTCACCGGCACCTCCGGCGCGGGCAAGGCCCCCAAGCCCAACCTCGTCGGCAGCGAGGTCATGGGCGCCCTCAGCCCCTACGGGGTCGGCGGCACCCACCGGCACAACCCCGAGATCGTCCAGAACCTCACCGCGGTCACCGGCGAACCGGTCAGGCTCTCCTTCACCCCGGTCCTGGCCCCGCTGCCCCGCGGCATCCTGGCCACCTGCACCGCCCCCCTGAAGGAGGGCGTCACCGCCGAGCGGATCCGCGCGGCCTACCAGACCGCCTACGCCGACGAGCCCTTCGTCCACCTGCTCCCCGAGGGCACCTGGCCCAGCACCGCCATGACGCTGGCCGCCAACACCACCCTCGTGCAGGTCACCGTCGACCCCGACGCGGGCCGCATGGTCGCCGTCGCCGCCCTGGACAACCTCACCAAGGGCACTGCGGGCGGCGCCGTCCAGAGCACCAACCTCGCCCTCGGCCTGCCCGAGGACACCGGCCTCCCGCTCGCGGCGGTCGCCCCGTGAGCGTCACCGCGCCCCGGGGCTTCCGCGCGGCCGGGGTCGCCGCCGGGCTCGGGGACGGCGGCGCCCGGGACGTCGCCGTGGTCGTCAACGACGGCCCCTCCCGCGCCGCCGGAGCCGTCTTCACCGCCGCCGAGGACAGGGCCGCCCCCGTCCTGTGGTCCCAGCAGGTCCTCTCCGGCGAACGCGTGCGCGCCGCCGTCATCGACTCCGGCGGGGGCGACACGGGCTTCCAGGACGTCCACGCCGCGGCCGAGCACACCGCGGACCTGCTCGACGACTCCGCCGCCGAGGTCGTGCTCTGCTCCGCCGGACCCGCGGGCAGGCGCACCGGTTCCGACGCCCTGCTCCGGGGCGTCACCGCCGCCCTGGCCCAGGCCTCGCGCGGCGGCGGACTGGACGCCGCCGACGCGATCCGCACCACCGACACCGTCGCCAAGATCGCCTTCCGGCGCGGCGACGGCTACACCGTCGGCGCCATGGCCAAGGGCCCGGACGCCTCCCTGTCCACCGCGCTGTGCGTGCTCACCACCGACGCCGAGGTCACCGCCGACCAGTGCCGACGCCTGCTCGCCGACGCCGTCGCCACCTCCCTCGACCCCCTGACCGCCGCCAACGACACCGTGCTGCTCATGGCCAGCGGAGCCAGCGGCACGTCCCCCCGCGAGGACGACCTCGCCGCACTGCTCACCGAGGTGCTGGCCGAGCTGGCCACCCAGCTGCGCGCCGACACCCCCGCCACCGACCACGACCGGGCCCAGAACTCATGATCGCGCGCTCACCCCACACCACCGACGACCCGGCCAGGGCCCACGCCCTGGACAAGGCGGCCCACCTCATCGAGGCGCTGCCCTGGCTCTCCCGCTTCCACGGCCGCACCGTCGTGGTCAAGTACGGCGGCAACGCCATGATCAGCGAGGAACTGCGGGCCCGCTTCGCCGAGTCCGTCGTCTTCCTGCGCTACGCGGGCCTGCGCCCCGTCGTCGTGCACGGCGGCGGCCCCCAGATCAGCGCCCAGCTCGAACGCGCCGGAGTGGAGTCCACCTTCACCGCCGGGCTTCGGGTGACCACCGACGAGGCCATGGACATCGTCCGCATGGTCCTCACCGGCCAGGTCAACCGCGAGATCGTCGGCCTGGTCAACCAGCACGGCCCCTTCGCCGTCGGCATGTCCGGCGAGGACGCCAACCTGATGTCCGCCGTGCGCAAGACCGTCGAGGTGGACGGCGAGACCGTCGACATCGGCCGCGTCGGAGAGATCACCGGGGTCGACCCCGGAGCCGTCGCCGCGCTCCTGGACGACGGCCGCATCCCCGTGGTCTCCAGCGTCGCCCGCGCCGACGACGGCGGCGTCTACAACGTCAACGCCGACACCGCCGCCTCCGCCCTCGCGGTGGCCCTGGGCGCCAGCAAGCTCATCGTGCTCACCGACGTCGAGGGCCTGTTCGCCGACTACCCCAGCAACACCGAGCTCATCAGCCGTCTGAACGCCGACGAGCTGCGCGCGCTGCTGCCCTCCCTGTCCTCGGGGATGCTCCCCAAGATGGAGGCGTGCCTGCACGCCGTGGAGGGCGGCGTCCCCCAGGCCCACATCATCGACGGCCGCGTGCCCCACTCCCTGCTCCTGGAGGTCTTCACCGACCAGGGCGTGGGCACCATGGTCGCCGACGAGGAACTGGAGGCCGCCCTGCTCGCGGGCAACGGCCACACCCCGCGCCCCTGGCGCGGCAACCACACCACCGTCACCAACGCAGGAGGCGCACAGTGACCAGCGGTTCCCACCTGCGCGAGCGCTTCGCGGCCTCGCTCATGCCCAACTACGGCGTCCCGCCCGTCGCCCTCACCCTCGGGCGCGGCTGCGAGGTCTACGACGCCGACGGCCGCCAGTACCTCGACCTCATCGCCGGGATCGCCGTCTCCAGCCTCGGACACGGGCACCCCGCCCTGGTCAAGGCGGTCGCCCACCAGGCGGCCACGCTCGCCCACACCAGCAACCTGTTCGTCCACGAACGCGAGGTCCAACTCGCCGAGCGCCTGATCGCCCTGGTGGGCGGCGACGCCAAGGTCTTCTTCGCCAACTCCGGCACCGAGGCCAACGAGGCCGCGCTCAAACTGGTCAAGCGCGCCGCCGGGCCCGGCCGCCACTACTTCGTCGCCGCGTCCCACGGCTTCCACGGCCGCACCTCCGGCGCCCTCGCCCTCACCGGCAAGGACGCCATCCGCGAGCCCTTCGGCCCCTTCGGCATGGACGTGCGCTTCGTCCCCCACGGCGACCTGGACGCCCTCGCCGAAGCCGTCGACGAGCACTGCGTCGCGGTGTTCACCGAACCCACCCAGGGCGAGGCCGGGGTCGTCCCCGCCCCCGAGGGCTACCTCGCCGGGGTCCGGCGGATCTGCGACGACACCGGCGCCGCCTTCGTCCTCGACGAGATCCAGAGCGGCATCGGCCGCACCGGCCGCTGGTTCGCCCACCAGGCCGAGGACGTGCGCCCCGACGTGCTCACCCTCGCCAAGGGCCTGGGCGGCGGCCTGCCCATCGGCGCCTGCGTCGGCTTCGGCCGCTACGCCGACGCCTTCGCCAAGGGCGACCACGGCTCCACCTTCGGCGGCAACCCGGTGGCCTGCGCGGCGGCCCTCGCCGTCCTCGACACCATCGAGAGCGAGAACCTGCTCGCCCACACCGCCGTCATGGGCGACCTGCTCGCCGAGCAGATCGACTCCCTCGACCACCCCCTGCTGGCCGGACAGCGCGGCAGCGGACTGTGGCGGGCCCTGGAGCTCACCGCGCCGCACGCCGCCCACGTGCAGGAACAGGCGGCCGTCCGCGGCTTCCTCGTCAACGCCGTGGCGCCCGGCGCGGTCCGGATCGCCCCGCCCCTGGTCATCACACCCGAACAGATCGGCCTGTTCATCGAGGCGCTGCCCACCATCCTGGACGCCGCCGAGGCCGCAGCCACGAAGGAGCAGCAGTAGCCGTGACCCGCCACTTCCTGCGCGACGACGACCTGACCCCGGACGAACAGGCCCGGGTCCTCGACCTCGCCGACGACATGAAGAAGGACCGCTTCGGCCACCGGCCTCTCGCCGGTCCGCGCACCGTCGCCCTGATCTTCGACAAGCCCTCCACCCGGACCCGGCTGTCCTTCGCCGTGGGCGTGGCCGACCTGGGCGGCAGCGCCCTGGTCCTGGACACCGCCAGCACCCAGATGGGCCGCGGCGAACCCCTGGAGGACACCGCCCGCGTCCTGGAACGCCAGGTCGCCGCCGTCGTGTGGCGCACCTTCGCCCAGAGCGACCTGGAGACCCTGGCCGCCCACATCTCCGTCCCGGTGGTCAACTCCCTCACCGACGAGTTCCACCCCTGCCAGATCCTGGCCGACCTCCAGACCGTCCGCGAGCACAAGGGCGACCTGGCCGGACTCACCCTCGCCTACCTGGGCGACGGCGCCAACAACATGGCCCACTCCTACCTGCTCGGCGGAGCCACCGCCGGACTCCACGTGCGCGTCGGCGCACCCGAGGGGCACCAGCCCGACCCCGCGGTGGTCGCGCGCGCCGCCGAGATCGCCGCCACCACCGGCGGGTCGGTCACGGTCACCGCCGACGCCCGCGAGGCCGCCCGGGGGGCCGACGTCCTGGCCACCGACACCTGGGTGTCCATGGGCCAGGAGGACGAGGCCGCCGACCGCGAGGCGCCCTTCCGCCCCTACTCGATCGACGCCGACCTGCTCGCCACCGCCCACCCCGGGGCGATCGTCCTGCACTGCCTGCCCGCCTACCGCGGCAAGGAGGTCTCCGCCGAGGTCATCGACGGGCCGCAGAGCGTGGTCTGGGACGAGGCCGAGAACCGCCGCCACGCCCAGAAGGCCCTGCTCGCCTTCCTGCTGGAGGCCAGCGACAACCCCGGGGCCCTCCGCCCATGACGGCGGAGAACGGCGGCACGGCGCCGATGACCAAGGCGGCCAGACACGCCCGGATCACCGACGTCCTCACCCGAGAGGACGTCAGGTCCCAGGGCGAGCTGGCCAGGCGCCTGTCCGAGGCCGGCGTCCAGGTCACCCAGGCCACCCTCTCCCGGGACCTGGACGAACTGGGCGCCGTCAAGCTCCGCACCGCCGACGGCCACCTGGTCTACGTGCTGCCGGGGGAGGGGGGCGAACGCCTCCAGCGCACCCGCCCCGACAGCCTGGACCTGGAACAGGTCTCCGGCGCGCGCCTGACCCGGCTCGCCGAGGACCTGCTGGTCTCGGCCGAGGCCTCCGCCAACATGGTCATCGTCCGCACCCCGCCCGGCGCGGCCCAGTACCTGGCCTCGGCCATCGACCACACCGACTTCCACGCCATCCTGGGCACCATCGCGGGGGACGACACCATCCTGGTCATCTCCCGCGACCCCCAGGGCGGCGAGGACCTGGCCGCCGCCCTCCTGCGACTGGCCGACCGCAGACCGTAACCTCGTACGAGGACGTCCCGGGCCCCCGCCGGGACCGCGGGGCCCCGCGACCGGCGCCCGCGCACGTAGCACCCGAGCGGTGCGGGGCAGTGGCCCCGCACCGCCGCACCACACGTCAAGGAGAGACCACCATGGCCGACCAGCCCGAGGCGCTGCGCCTGTGGGGAGGCCGTTTCGAGGGCGGCCCCGACCAGGCCCTGGCGCGCCTGTCGCTGAGCACCCACTTCGACTGGCGCCTGGCCCGCCACGACATCGCCGGATCGCGCGCCCACGCCCGCGCCCTGCACCGGGCGGGCCTGCTCACCGCCGACGAGCTGGACCGCATGATCGAGGGCCTGGACCGGCTGGAGGCCGACGTGGCCTCCGGGGCGTTCACCCCCGTCCTGGAGGACGAGGACGTGCACACCGCCCTGGAGCGCGGCTTCATCGAGCGGGTCGGCACCGAACTGGGCGGGCGGCTGCGCGCCGGGCGCTCCCGCAACGACCAGATCGCCACCCTCGTGCGCATGTACCTGCGCGAGGAGGCCCGGCAGATCGCCGACCAGCTCCTGGACCTGGTGCGGGCCCTGGCCGACCAGGCCGCGGCCCACCCGGACGCCGCCATGCCCGGCCGCACCCACCTCCAGCACGCCCAGCCCGTGCTGCTCGCCCACCAGCTCATGGCGCACGCCTGGCCCCTGGTGCGCGACATCGAACGGCTGCGCGACTGGGACCGCCGCGCCGCGGTGTCCGCCTACGGCTCCGGCGCGCTGGCCGGGTCCTCCCTGGGGCTGGACCCCCGCGCGGTCGCCGCCGAGCTGGGCTTCCCCGACTCGGTGGACAACTCCATCGACGGCACCGCCTCCCGCGACGTCGTCGCCGAGTTCGCCTTCGTCACCGCCATGATCGGCGTGGACCTGTCCCGGCTCTCGGAGGAGGTCATCCTGTGGGCGACGAAGGAGTTCTCCTTCGTCACGCTCGACGACGCCTTCTCCACCGGCTCCTCGATCATGCCCCAGAAGAAGAACCCCGACGTCGCCGAACTCGCCCGCGGCAAGGCCGGGCGCCTCGTCGGCGACCTCACCGGGCTGCTCACCACCCTCAAGGGGCTCCCGCTGGCCTACAACCGGGACCTGCAGGAGGACAAGGAGCCGGTCTTCGACGCGGTGGACACCCTCCACCTGCTGCTGCCCGCGATGACCGGCATGGTCGCCACCCTCACCTTCCACACCGACCGGATGGCCGAACTCGCCCCGCAGGGCTTCTCCCTGGCCACCGACATCGCCGAGTGGCTGGTGCGCGAGCGCGTGCCCTTCCGGGAGGCGCACGAGATCGCGGGCGCCTGCGTGCGCGTGTGCGAGGAGCGCGGCATCGACCTGCCCGACCTGGGCGACGACGACCTCGCCGCCGTGTCCGAGCACCTGACCCCGGCCGTGCGCGAGGTCCTCAGCGTGTCCGGATCGCTGGCCTCGCGCTCCGACAAGGGCGGCACCGCCCCCGTACGCGTGGCCGAGCAACTGGAGAAGCTGCGCTCGGACATCGAGGAGCACCGCAAGGCCTTCACCGCCTGAGCCCCGCCGCGGCCACGCACGGGCGCGCCGACCCCGCCGGGGGCGGCGCGCCCGTACGCGTTCGCGGGTCCCCCCAAGGCGACCGCGTCCACGGTCCCCGCGCCCACGTCACACCCATTTTGGAATTCGCCCGGCACCCGCCGTGAGAGTGCGGTAGCGTCCTGATTCTGCGGGCACCAGGCGTGGTCTGCCCTGTGCGAACCGTGACGCCCCCTCGGCGCACGGCACTTTCGGCGCATCCGCGCGTCGTGCGGTGCGACCCACGTCCGACAGGCGCCCGCGACCAGTCCGTGGGAGGAAGGCAATGGGGAACACGGGAGGCACCGGCCGCAGCGCCATCAGGGCTCAGATCAACAGGATCGTACTGATCCCCAGCATCACCTTCCTGGCGCTGTTCGTCGTCCTCAGCACGGCCACACTCGTCCAGGCCGTGTCGCTGCGCTCCTCGGTCGGCGACGGCCGCGCCGGGATCCGGCTCGCCGCGGCGCTCACCCTCCTCCAGGAGGAGCGCCGTCTGAGCGCCGCCTACCTCGCCGACCCCGCCGAGGACGGCCGCGCCGCCCTGTCCGACGCGGCCGCGCGCACCGACGAGGCGCTAGCCCCCGTCCACGACCTGCGCGGCACCATCGGAGACCGGGACGACCCGGACACCGAACCCCTCGCCGAGGACTTCTTCACCTCCCTGACGGAGGTCACGGAGCTGCGCGCCCAGAACCTCGCCGAACCCGGCCCCGCCGAGGACGCCCTCACCGTCTACACCACCGCGATCGGGCAGGGCATCCGCCTCTACGCCGGCACCGCCCGCTCCCTTGACAACGGGCCCGCCACCGCCGAGGCCGCCGCCGTCACCGACCTGATGTGGGCCCAGGAGAGCTTCAGCCACGCCGACGCCCTCATCGCGGCCGTGCTCGCCGAGGACTCCCTCGACCGCTTCCAGCAGGTACAGGTCGCCGCGCTCACCGCCGACGCCCGCCACCGCGTCGACATGGCCCCTCCCGGACCCGCCGCCGACGACGGCGAACCCCCCGCCCTGACCGCCCTCGCCGAGAGCCGCTCCTGGCAGGACGCCCTCGCCGTCGCGGACACCCTCGCCACGTACGAGGCCCCGATCGTCGTGGACGCCCTCACCGGCGAGCAGGCCCGCGACCCCGCGCCGCCCGAGGGGCTCGGGGGCTGGCGCGAGGCCGCCGACCAGGTCAACGCCGAGCTGGCCGACATCACCGCCACGCGCTCCGTCTCCGTCGTCACCGCCACCGAGCAGGCCAGTTCCTGGATGCTCACCCTCGCCCTGGGCGGCAGCATCACCTCCCTTTTCGCGGGCACCCTCGCCTACGGTGTGGCCGCCCGCTCCGCCGGGCGCCTCACCCACCGGCTCGCCCAGCTGCGCGCCGACACCCTGGGCAGCGCGCGCAGCGACCTGCCCCGCATCGTGCGCCGCCTGGAGTCGGGGGAGCAGGTCGACCTCGACACCGAGATGAAACAGCTCGACCACGGCGACGACGAGGTCGGACAGGTCGCCGACGCCTTCAACATCGCCCAGCGCACCGCCGTCGCCGCCGCCGTCAAACAGGCCGACATCCGCGCGGGCGTCAACCGGGTCTTCCTCGGCATCGCCCACCGCCACCAGTCCCTCCTCCAGCGCCAGCTCCAGCTGCTGGACCGCGTCGAACGCGAGGAGGAGGACCCCGACCTGCTGGAGAGCCTCTTCCAACTCGACCACCTGGCCACCCGGGGCCGCCGCCACGCCGAGAACCTCATCATCCTGGGCGGCGCCCAGCCCGGACGCCGCTGGCGCCACCCCGTCCCGCTCGTGGACATCCTGCGCGGCGCGATCTCCGAGACCGAGGAGTACACCAGGGTCCGCCTGACCTCCGTCCCCGACCTGTCGCTGTCCGGCGCCGCGGTGGCCGACGTCATCCACATGCTCGCCGAGCTGGTCGAGAACGCCACCGCCTACTCGCCGCCGCACACCCAGGTCACCATCGCCACCGAGTCCGTGCCCAAGGGCGTGGCCGTGGAGATCGAGGACCGGGGCCTGGGCATGACCGAGGAGGTCCTGACCAGCTCCAACCGCACCCTCAGCGAGGCGCCCGAGTTCGACGTCATGACCTCCGGCGGGGACTCGCGCCTGGGTCTGTTCGTCGTCGCCCGCCTCGCCGCCAAACACGACATCCGGGTGCAGCTGCGGCACTCGCCCTACGGAGGCACCCGAGCCGTGGTGCTCATCCCCGGCGCCCTGGTCGCCTCCTCCTCCAACGCCCCGGAACTGCCCCGCGCGGCCATCCGCCAGGGCGCCCACTCGGTACTGAGCGAGCCGTCGGGACAGCACGGCGACACGCTCACCGCGCAGGACGCCCCCCAGAGGACCAGGCCCCTGCTGCGCCCGGTCCCCCGCGACGGCGACGGCGCGCGCCCGGCCCGGGGCACGCCCCTGCTGCGCCGGGTGCCCGCGCCGGCCTCCGACCCCGGGACCGCGGACGCCGCCCCCGGGACCGAACCCGGGCCCGGCCGGGTCGGGGCCGCCCCCGGTCGCCCCGGACTTCCCCGGCGCAGGCGCCAGGCCAGCCTCGCACCCCAGCTCAGAGCCGCGGACCCGCCGGAGTGGGACGAAGCCGACCCTCCGGGCTCCTCCCGGCGCACCCCCGAACAGGCGCGGCGGATGATGGACGCCTTCAGCGCCGGAACCCGGCGCGGTCGGGCCGCGGACATCGGGGCCGACGCCGCCGAACGTGAACACAGCAGTGACGGTCAGGTCGGTGCGAGCGCCGACGATCACACGGGAGAAAGCGACTGACATGGTGGGCAAGAGCAAGGCCGCTGACAATCTGGACTGGCTCCTGGACGACCTGGTCGACCGCGTCGTCGGTGCCGAGAACGCGATCGTGCTGTCGGCCGACGGACTGCTGCTCGGAGGCTCGCGGGGACTGGCCTCCGAGGACGCCGAGCACCTGTCGGCCCTGGCGTCGGCGTTCCAGAGCCTGGCGCGTGGGACGGGCCGACACTTCGGCGGCGGCGACGTCCGCCAGACCGTGGTGGAGATGGAGCACTCCTACCTCTTCGTCACCGCCGCGGGCGCCGGAGCGTGCCTGGCGGTGCTGGCCAGCGAGGACGCCGACGTCGGCCTGGTCGCCTACGAGATGAACCTGAGGGTCAAGCGGGTGGGCCAGTTCCTCACTGCCGCGCCGCGCCGGCCGGACCACCTCACCGTCACCGGGAGCGCGGGTTCATGAGCACGCCCGGAGAGCGGCGCGGAGCGCCGCCGGCCGTGCCACCGGCGCCGGACGAGGCGGCGCAGCCGCTGTCCGGCAGCCAGGCACTGGCCTGGTACAGGGGCAGGGGACACCCGACCTCGGAGGGGCCCGCGGCGGGTGTCGTGCTCGGCGACGCCCCCTCGGGTCAGCTCGTGCGCCCGTACACCATGACCGGGGGCCGCACCCGGCCCCGGACCGGTCCGCGCCTGGACCTGGTCACCATCGTCGTCGCCGCCGCCGACCGCGGGGACCGGGAGGGAGAGCCCGAACAGCAGGCCATCCTGAGCCTGTGCCGTAGACCCATATCGGTGGCCGAGATCTCCGCCCGGCTCGACATCCCCCTGACCGTCGTCAGGGTGCTCCTGGGAGACCTCCTCGCCGACGGCGACGTGCGCACCCGGGCGCCCATGACCCAGCTCCCCGAGAAGAAAGTACTTCAGGCGGTACTCGATGGCATCCGCAGACTCTGACACCAGGCCGCAGGAAGCGATCCCCCAGGCGGTCAAGATCATCGTCGCGGGGGGATTCGGCGCGGGCAAGACCACACTGGTCGGCTCCGTCAGTGAGATCACCCCGCTCAGTACGGAGGAGGTGATGACCGAGGCCAGCTACGGCGTGGACGACCTCGGGGGAGTGGAGGACAAGACCACCACCACGGTCGCCCTGGACTTCGGCCGCATCACCATCAACCCCGACATCGTCCTGTACATGTTCGGCACCCCCGGACAGGACAGGTTCTGGTTCATGTGGAACGAGCTCTCCCAGGGGGCGCTGGGCGCGGTCGTGCTGGCCGACACCCGCCGCCTGAACACCTGTTTCCACGCCGTGGACTTCTTCGAGCGCCGCGGACT
Source organism: Nocardiopsis sp. M1B1 (assembly GCF_052466615.1). Taxonomy (NCBI): domain Bacteria; kingdom Bacillati; phylum Actinomycetota; class Actinomycetes; order Streptosporangiales; family Nocardiopsidaceae; genus Nocardiopsis; species Nocardiopsis sp. M1B1. The sequence goes on along the minus strand of NZ_CP196194.1, from coordinate 4,684,314 downwards.
GCCCTTCGTGGTCGCGGTGAACCGCTTCGAGGGCTCCACCGTCTACCGCCGCGAGGAGGTCCGCGAGGCGCTGGACATCTCCGCCGAGGTGCCGGTCATCATGGCCGACGCCCGCGAGCGCGAGTCCTGCAAGGAGGTGCTGGTGGAACTGGTCACCCACGTGATCCGGGGCCGGAGCCCCGTCATGAGCGGGTGACACGTCCGGGTCGCCGACCCGGACAATCCCCGCGGATTCGATCCGGTATACGTTCGGAGGACACGCCCGTGCAACAAGGTGCCGAACGCTACAATGTCGCGGCAGTGACCACCGGCCCCACCGGGCACCCCATCCGCCTCTCATCTGAATCCTGGTATGCGAAACTCTGACCGACTTCCCCCACGCGAACTGCCCAAGCGGCGCTCCGGCCGCCACCGCAACCCGCTGTCCTTCGACAACTGGTTCGGCACCCCCGCCCTGATCATGGCGGTCCCGGGCACGGCCGACCGGGCCAGGGGCGCCGACGGTGAGTCGATCGGTGCCCGGATGGCCGACCTCGTGCGCGCCTACCGCCCCGAGGTCACCATCCGCTACGGCCACACCGAGGGCGACGAACAGAGCCTCACCGAGGCCCTCACCGATCTCAAGGACGACCAGGGCAGCCCCCTGTCCGCCGTCGTCGTCCCGCTGGTCACCGCACCGCACGCGGGCACGTCCGCGGCGATCGAGGCGGCCGTCGCCCGGACGGGCGCCGAGGCGCGCGTCACCGAGGGCCTGGGGCCGCACCCCATGCTCGCCGAGGTACTGCACCTGCGGCTGGCCGAGTCCGGATACGTGCGCGCGGACCGCATGCGCCTGATCAGCGTCGTCGCCCGTGACACCACCATGGCGGACGGCATCATCGTCGGCGCGGTGGGCGGCGAGGCCGCGGCCGGGGCCGCGGGGGTGAGCGCCGTGCTGCTCGCCGCGCGCCTGGGCCTGACCGTGCTCCCCGCCGACCTGGAGAACGAGGCCGCGGTCGAGCAGGTCGTGGGCCAGCTGAGACAGGGCGGCTGCAAGCGCCCGGTGATCGCGCCCAGCGCCCTGGGGCCGGAACTGCCCCGCGAGGAGCTGGAGGCGCTCGCCGCGCGCTTCGGAGCCAGGCTCGGCGCGCCCCTGGGCGCGGACAGCCTGCTCGGCAAGATCGCCGCCCTGCGCTACGCCGAGGTCCTCAACTCCCTAGGCGTGGAGCAGCCGCCCACGGTCGAGGAACTGCCCGCCCCGGTGGGCTCCCGGCACCGCCCGGAGTCCTGACGGCGCGGCCGCCGTGAACGCGACCTTTCCGACAGCGCCCCGAGGGCGCGACACGCCGTAACCCGGCACACGACGGTGTGCCTCCCGGGGGCCGTCCGCACAGCGGGCGGCCCCCGTCGCGTTCGCCCGGCCTCCGGACCTGCGGTTTCTCGCCCCGAGAGCGGCCGTTAACACATCCACGGGCGGGAACCACCCCAAGAAAAGGCAACTGATAGTGATCGTTTGACAGCATAAAGCAAGGATTCTTCGATAGCCTCGGCTTGACCGAAAGCCGCCGGGGCGCCCTCTCGCCGCCCGGCAACCGCACAGGCCGGAGGGGGCCATGCGCAGAACCCGCGACAACGCGCCCACGATCCGGAGACAGCTCACCCGCATCGTGCTGATCCCGAGCCTGTGCTTCCTCGCGCTCTGGCTCGTCGTGGCCGCCATCGGCACCATCCGCGCCGTCCAGTTCATGGGAGCCGTCGTCCAGGCCCGCGAGGGAACACAGGTCTTTTCCGCCGCGGCGGAGGAGGTGAAGGCCGAACGCCGCCTCTCCCTGGTCCACCTGGGCCGCTTCGAGAGCACCGGCGCCCGCGACGACGAGGTCGGCGCAGCCCTCGACGAGCAGCGCGAGCACACCGACACCGCCATGGCCGAGGCCGTCGCGTTCGCCGAGCGGCTGCGCGGGACCCGCGACGACGAGGTCGAACGCAGCGCGACCGACCTGGTGGACAGCGCCGGGGTCCTCGACGAGGTCCGCGCGGACGTGGACGCGCACGGCGTCGGGCAGGAGGAGGCCATCCTGCGCTACGGCGAGGTCCTGGCGGGCACCACCGGCGCCATCACCGCGCTCGTGCACACCACCGACGGCGGGGAGAACCTCACCGACGCCGTCCTGACCAGCGAGCTCATGAGCGCGTCCTCCGCCTACTCCACCGCCGACGCGCTGCTCGCGGGAGCCATCGCCCGGGGCGAGATGAGCTACGAGGAGACGGCGCACTTCACCTACCTCACCGCCTCCTACCGCGACACCCTGGAGCCGGCCAGCACCGCCATGCACCCGAGCGTGGCCGCCCGCTACGAGGAGATGGTCTCCCTGCCCGCCTGGTCCCGGGCGGAAGAGCTGAGCCGCCGGGTGGTCACCCGACAGCCGTTCGCCGAACCGGACGAACCAGCTGAAACGGACGAATCCGCCCAGGGGGCCACGGGCTCGGGCTGGAGCGCCGACGTCGACATCAGGGCGCAGGCGTGGGACGACTCCTCCGCCGAGGCGGCCCTGGCGCTACAGGACCTGGCGGGGGTCCAGGCCAGGCGCACCGTCGACCTCGCCTGGAGCGCCGCGCTGCTGCGCGTCTTCCTGGGCGTGGCGGCGGCCGCCCTCACCCTGGCGGGCGGCGCGGTGGCCATCGCCGTGGTCGGCCGCTCCTCGCGCCGCCTCACCGATCGCCTGACCCACCTGCGCGAACAGATCCTGGACCGCGACGGCGACCTGCCCGACATCGTCGACCGCGCCCAGCGCGGCGAGAAGGTCGACGTCCAGGAGGAGCTGCCTCCGCTGGACGAGTGGGGCGACGACGAGATCGGCCAGGTCGCCGAGGCATTCGACGCCGCCCAGCTCACCGCCGTGGAGTCGGCCGTGCTCCAGGCCGAGATCCGCCGGGGGGCCAACCGCGCCTTCCTGGGCATCGCCTTCCGCAACCAGGCCCTGGTCCAGCGCCAGCTCCGCCTGCTCGACGAGATCGAGTACCACGAGCAGGACCCCGAGGCGCTGCGCCGCCTCTTCCGCCTGGACCACCTGGCCACCCGCGCGCGCCGCTACTCCGACAACCTCATCATCCTCGGCGGGGGGCAGTCGGCCCGCCGCTGGCGCCAGCCCCGCCCGCTCGTGGACGTGCTGCGCGCCGCCATCGCCGAGACCGAGGACTTCGAGCGCGTCCGCCTGACCTCGGCGCCCCGCGTGCTCATGCACGGGCAGGTGGTCGCCGACGTGGTGCACCTGCTCGCCGAACTCGTCGAGAACGCCACGCAGTTCTCCCCGGCGGGCACGCCCGTGGACGTCGGCTGCACCCCGGCCGCGGAGGGGCTGGTGGTGGAGATCGAGGACCGGGGCCTGGGCATGTCCGAGCGCGGCTACGCGGAGGCCGAGCGCACGCTCACCCAGCCCCCCGAGTTCGACGTCATGGCCCTGCCCGAGGACCCCCGGCTGGGCCTGTTCGTGGTGTCCCGCCTGGCCGGTCGGCACGGGGTCCGGGTCTGGCTGCGGCCCTCGCCCTACGGGGGCACCCGGGCCACCGTGCTCATCCCCGCCTCGCTGCTGGAACCGGTCGACAACCTCCTGACGGTCGCGGGCACGCCCACGGGCCGCCCGGCGGCGAACGGACGGGAGGCCCGCGTTCCGGCCGGGTGGGGAGCGCCTCCGGCGAGGGCGGCCCTCACCACGCACGGCCACGGCGCGGGCGGCGCGGACGGCGCCGTCCACGGGCGTACCGGCCCGCAGGCTCCCGTGCCGCCCTCGGCGCAGAGCGGTCCTCAGCCCCTGGTGTCGCAGTACCGAACCGGCCCGCAGGCTCCCGCCACGCCTGCGGGACAGACCGGCCCACAGCCCTTCGTGCCGCGGCCGGACCTGACCGGCCCGCAGGTCCCCGTGCCGCCTCTCGGACAGAGCGGTCCGCAGCCCTCGGTGCCGAGGCCGGACCGCACCGGCCCGCAGGCCCCCGCGCGCGGAGGACAGACAGGTCCGCAGCCTTCCGCCGCCCCCGCCGGACAGAGCGGTCCGCAGGTCCCCGTACCGCCTTCCGGGCAGACGGGCCCTCAGCCCTTCGTGCCGCGGCCGGACCGGGCCGGCCCGCACGGCGTCGTCCTCGCGCACACCGGACCGCAGGGTTCCGTTCCCGCGTACGGCGGTCCCGCTGCGCCTGGGGAGACGGGGGAACACCCCCTCCCCGACCCGTACGGACACCCGCTCGGACAGGAAACCGTCCCCGGACCGTGGCCCGACGGCGCGGCGCGCGCACCCGCCCCCACGCAGCCGAGGGGGAACGGTGAGAGCTGACGGCAGCCCCGGTCGCAGAACGGCCGCGCACGCTCCCAGAACACACCCCGACCCGCCCCCGGACCTCCCCGTCCCCGAGGAGGAACCCGGCCAGGAGCGCTTCCTGCGCCCCTTCGCCGTGGCCGCGGGAGATCCCGACGCCCACGCCTTCGGCGTCCCCCGCAGCGGCCCGGACGAGCCCGACCTGCTCAGCCTCGTCGTCGCCGCCCGCGTCCCGGGCCGCCACGAACTGCTGCGGCCCGAACGCGAGGCCCTCCTCCGCCACGCCCTGCGCGCGCGTACCGTCGTCGAGCTCGCCGCCGAGGTGCGCCTTCCGGTCGGCCAGGTCAGGGCCATCGTCTCCGACATGGTCGCCGACGGCTCGCTCCAGCGATGCGGCCCCTCGCGCCCGCTGGGCCGGGAGGACCTGCTGCACGCCGTCCTCGTCGGCCTGCGCGCGCTGTGACCGGTCCGCCCTCCTCCCGCCCGGACCCGGATTGCTAGCGTGCCGCTCATGCGCAGCACCGAACACGTCGGCGTCATCGGAGCGGGCATCGTCGGCCTGGCCCTCGCCCGCCGCCTCACCCTCCACCGCCCCGGCACCCGCGTCACCGTCCTGGAGAAGGAGGACCGGGTCGCCGCGCACCAGACGGGCCACAACAGCGGCGTCGTCCACGCCGGGCTCTACTACAGGCCCGGATCCCTCAAGGCCACGCTGTGCCGGCGCGGCGTCGGCCTGCTCAGGGACTACTGCGCCGAACACGGGCTGCCCTACCACGAGGTCGGCAAGGTCCTCGTGGCCGCCGACGCCGAGGACGAGGCACGCCTGGACGACGTCGAACGCCGCGCGCGGGAGAACGGGGTCCCCGGCGTCACCCGGCTGGGCCCCGAGGGCCTGCGCGAGATCGAACCCCACGCGGCGGGCGTCGCCGCACTGCACTCACCGACCACCGCCGTCACCGACTTCGTCGCCGTCGCCGAGCAGTTCGCCGACGACGTGCGCCGGTCCGGCGGCCGGGTCCTGCTCAACACACCCGTGCTGGACCTGCGCCAGGAGCACGACGGCGTCCGCGTCCTGACCGGCGACCCCCGGGGCGAGCGGCTCGTCCACCGCTTCGACCGCCTGGTGGTCTGCGGCGGCCTGCACAGCGACCGCCTCGCCCGCATGGCCGGCGCAGCGGAGGACCCCCGGGTGGTGCCCTTCCGCGGCCAGTACCACGAACTCGTCCCCGAGCGCCGACACCTGGTGAACGGCCTGCTCTACCCCGTCCCCGACCCGCGTTACCCCTTCCTCGGGGTGCACCTGACCCGCCACGTCCACGGCGAGGTCATGGCCGGGCCCAACGCCATCCTCGCCACCGCGCTGGAGGGCTACCGGGCACGCGACGTGCGCACCCGGGAACTCGCACGGACCCTGTCCTGGCCCGGGTTCTGGCGCCTGGCCCGCCGCCACTGGACCGTGGGCGCCCGGGAGACCCTCGTGTCCGCCTCGCGGGCCGCGTTCGCCGCCCAGGCCCGGCGGCTGCTGCCCGAGCTGGCCGCCGCCGACCTGCGCCCGGCCCCGTCCGGGGTGCGCGCCCAGGCACTGGCCCGGGACGGCTCCCTGCTCGACGACTTCCATGTGGACACCCACGGGCGGGTGGTGTGCGTGCGCAACGCGCCCTCGCCCGCGGCCACGTCGTCCCTGGCGATCGCGGAGTTCCTCACCGACACGTTCGTCCCCTGACCGCCGGGGTAGGGGGCTCCGACGCGGCCCCCGCGCGTGTCGACGGGGGTTGTCCACAGGTTCGAGGACACTCTGGTACGGGCCTCCGCGGCGTCCCACCATAAGAAGTGGCGGCGGTGCGGGAGGGTCCCGCTACCGCCGCCGGAGGTGACCATGCGTGTTCTCCGGTGGGTCGCGGCGGTCCTCGCCGCCGCGCTCGCACTCGTCGCGGCCCCGGCCGCAGCCAGCCCACGAGGGGGAGAGTTGGACGGATTCACCATCGGGTACCTGCCCGACCAGATCGACGACCAGACCTCGGTCTCCGACTTCGACTACGAGTGGGGCGGCGTGTCCTTCTCCAGCCGGGTGTGGGAGACGACCCTGGAGGGGGGAGGGGCCAGGGTGGTCCTCCAGGTCCTGGTCATGCGCGGCGACAGGCTCACCGACCTGTCCGCCGTCCGCGACTTCCTGACCGAGTACCACGAGCGCTCACCCGACTGGGAGCTCACCGAGTTCGACAACAACGGCCACACCGCCCTGCACGGCGAGACCGAGGCGTTCTGGACGCCCTTCAAGGGGGTGGCGGTGGAGGTCCGCGACGCCTTCGGCCTCGTCGGCCAGAAGGAACTCCTGACCACCGCACGCAACGTCAGAGCCGCCAACCCCGCCTGAACCGGCCTCAGCAGCCCGAGAGCACCTCGCGCAGCGCCGCCTCCTCGTCCGGGTCCACGGTCAGGTCCCACACGTGCTTGACCTCGATCCACGAGACCACGTAGTCGCAGTGCGAGGACTCCAACGGCGGCAGCCAGTCCGCCGGGTCGGCGTCGCCCTTGGACCGGTTGGTCGAAGCGCTCACCGCCCACAGCTGGGAGGAGTCCAGGTCGTTGGCGAAGCGCCCGCGCTCCTCGGTCGTCCACGCGTGGGCGCCCGAGCGCCAGCCCTCCTTCAGGGCCACCATGTGGTCGATGTCCAGGTCCTCCGCCTCGGTCAGGGTCTCCCCGTCATAGGGGCTGTACCAGGAACCCGACACCGGTTGGCAGTCGTCGTCGACCCGCACGTCCTCGCCGTCGCGCAGCAGGACCACCTGACGGGTGGTGCAGTTGTCCTGCACACCGCTGTCCCAGTGGGGGAAGAGCGCCCTGTCATACCCCGGCGGGTCGCTCTCCTCCTCCACCCGCAACTCCTCCATCCACTGCCGGGCCTGCTCCACCGACGAGGAGGCGCCGCCGTCCCCGGGCGCGGACGAACCGCCGTCCCGGGGTTCGGCGGTGCGCTCGGGGTCCGGTTCGATCACTCCCAGCTGGTACAGCACGAACGCGGCGACGGCGAGGACGCCGACCACGGCGGTCACCAGACCACCGATCTTCGACGCGGCCTTCTTGGGCATCAGGGGCTCCACAACGGGTCGGGCGCCGCGCGCGGACGGCGCGCGGTCGTCCCCACCAGCTTGGCCCATGCCGGGCAGGGCCGTAACACCGCTCCGAGCCAGGTGTTGCTCACCAGGAGCCGCACCGAGAGGGGAGGGGCAACCGAGAGGGGAGAGGGAAACGTCAGGACGTGAGGAGGCCGAACACGAAGGAGCCCACCAGCAGCGATCCCCCACCCGCGCTGTGGAGCCGTGCCCGCACGCGGTCCGGTTGGACCCGGAGCATTCGCCAGGTGTACAGGACCGTGCCCGCCGGCACCAGCGCGCCCTCCACCACGGCCGCCGCCACCGGCGTCTCCCACAACCCCAGGTCCGGCACCGCCTATCCCTTCCCCGTGTCCTCGTGCGCCACAGCCGCGCCGAGCACCGTGTCCGGCCATTCCTGGAAGGCGCGGACGAACCCCTCCACCAGCAGTGCGTAGGACTGGTCCACGTCCTCGGGCAGGCCGAAGCCGCCGCGCGTCTCCAGATCCACGAACCCGTGCATCGCGCTGCGCAGGGCCCTGACCGCGTGCACCATCTGGTCCTCGGCGATGCCGAACCCGCGTAGGACGGCGGCCACGACCCGCACGGGGTCGGTGGCCAGCTCGGCCTCGGCCCCGGCCAGCACCGGCAGCTGCTGGAGGGCGATGTAGCGCCCCGGGTGGGCGTGCGCGTAGCGGCGGTAGGCGTCGGCCGTCGCGCGCAGCGCGTCCGGACCGGACCGGCCCACGGCCGCGCGTTGCACCTCTTCGCCGATCCCGTTCGCGCCCAGCAGCGCCACCTCGCGGCGCAGCCCCGCCAGCCCGTCGACGTGCTTGTACAGGCTGGGAGTGGCCACTCCGAGCCGCTTGGCGACAGCGGCCAGGGACAGGGAGTCGAACCCCTTCTCGTCGCAGAACCGCGCCGCCTCCTCGGCCACCACCGCCGGGGTCAGCCCCGCCCTAGGCACCGGCCACCACATCCCGGAGCAGTGCCCGCACGGCGGGCACGACCACGTCGGGCCGCTGCGCCTGGGCGTAGTGGCCGCACTCGGGCACCATCAGCACCGAGCCCCCGACCACGGAGGCCACGTGGTCGGCATGGGCGCGCGGGTCCTTCCAATCGGGATCCTGCTCACCCATGACCACCACGGCCCGGGCCCGCATCCCCTCGGTGTCGGCGACGGTCTCGTTGGGCGCGTGGATCGTCCGGTACACGGCGCGGTAGCGGTCGGCCGGACGCAGCATCCCCAGGACGAGTTCCAGCTGGCGCCGGTGCCCCTCAGGCCTGCGGCCGGTGTGCAACCGGTCGTAGAAGGCGGTCAGGGCGCGGGGGCCCCAGGGCCGCAGCAGAAGCAGTCGAAGACCGAGGCGGGCGAACGGACCGAGGGAGGGCGGACCCAGGGCCGGGCCGAGCAGGGCGATGCCGGCCACCAGGTCGGGCCGCTCCTTGGCCGCGATGGCGGCGGCGCCCGCGCCGAGGGAGTTGCCCACGATGACCACGTCTTCTCCGCCCAGCTCCTCGGCGAGGGCGAGGGCGTCGGTGGCCGCCGCCCGGCTGGTGTGGTCGTCGAAGGTGGTGTCGCTGTCGCCGTGGCCGCGCAGGTCCATCGCGGCGACCCGGTACCCGGCCTCGGCCAGGTCCGCGCCGACGAAGCGGAAGGAGTGGCGGTGGTCGAACATGCCGGGTACGCAGACCACGAGCGGGCCGGTGTTGTCGGCTCCGTAGAGGTCGTAGGCGATCCGTCCACGGGGGCGCGTGAGGTGGTGCATCGTGTTCTCCCTGCCGTTTGGCTTTCCCTGATAACCAGAAAGCTAATGGCATTAGCCAACCGGGTCAAGGGGTCCGGGCCGGGTTCTTCGGAAGAGGCGGTGGCCGCGGCGGGTCGAGGCCGTGCGATCTATGCCCCCACCACAGCCGATAGCGTGGGAAGGCCGGAAAACCGGATGGCTTTCCGTCGCGTCCGACCTACACTCCAAGGCAGATCGAGCCCCGTGGGGCCCGCCTACACAACAGAGAGCAACACAGTGACCGACATCATCGACGAACTCCAGTGGCGCGGCCTGCTCGCGCAGACGACCGACCTTGACGCACTGCGCAAGGCGCTCGCCGATGGTCCGATCACCCTGTATTGCGGATTCGACCCGACGGCGGGCAGTCTGCACGTGGGTCACCTCACCCAGATCCTGACCCTGGCCCGCTTCCAGCAGGCGGGGCACCGCCCGATCGCGCTGGTCGGCGGCGGCACCGGTCTCATCGGCGACCCCAAGCCCAACGCCGAGCGCCAGCTCAACTCGCTGGAGACCGTGCGGGGCTGGGTCGACAACCTGGGCGGGCAGCTGTCCGCGTTCCTGCGTTTCACCCCCGAGGGCGAGCAGCCGGAGCCGACCGACGCCGTCCTGGCCAACAACGCCGACTGGCTCGGGGAGATCAACGCCATCGAGCTGCTGCGCGACGTCGGCAAGCACTTCAGCGTCAACCAGATGCTCGCCAGGGAGACGGTGCGGAGCCGGCTCGACGGCGAGGGCATGAGCTACACCGAGTTCAGCTACGTGCTCCTGCAGTCCTACGACTACGTCCAGCTCTACCGCCGCTTCGGCTGCACGCTGCAGACCGGCGGCTCCGACCAGTGGGGCAACATCACCGCGGGCCTGGACCTGGTCCGCAGGATGGACGGAAACGAGCCGCACGGCCAGGCGCACGGGCTGACCACGAACCTGCTCACCAAGGCCGACGGCACCAAGTTCGGCAAGACGGAGTCCGGCAGTGTCTGGCTCGACCCCGAGCTGACCTCGCCGTACGCCTTCTACCAGTTCTGGTTCAACGCCGACGACCGCGACGTGGTCCGCTACCTGAAGACCTTCAGCTTCCGCGACCGCGACGAGATCGAGGAACTGGAGCGCCAGACAGAGGAGCGTCCGCAGGCCCGCGCCGCCCAGCGCGTCCTGGCCGAGGACCTCACCGTCCTCGTGCACGGCGAGGAGGAGTGCCGCAAGGTCAAGGAGGCCAGCCTGGCGCTGTTCGGCCGCGCGGACCTGTCCGACCTGGACTCCCGCACGCTCGACGCCGCCCTGGCCGAGGTGCCCCGGGCCGAGGTCGACGGTCCCGTCGACGGGCTGCTCGTGACCGACGCGTTCGCGCAGAGCGGCCTGACGCCGAGCAAGTCCGCGGCCCGCCGCGCCATCCAGGAGGGCGGGGCCTACGTGAACAACGTCAAGGTCACCGACGTGGAGGCCGTACTCCGCCCCGAGGACGTGCTCCAGGGACGCTTCGTCGTGCTGCGCAAGGGCAAGCGCAACATCGGCGGCCTGGTCCTCAACGGCTGACGTACCGCTCTGCGGGCCGGTGTCCGACACCGGCCCGCGGGCGGCTGGAGCCCGGCGGGGGCCGACGGGTTTCGAGCGGGAAACTTCCGGGCAGGATGCCCGTTGTCTGAACAAAAGCCGACGTAACAGCGCGGACCCGGTGTGAGTACCGCGCACGTCACAGGGGCCCGAACAAGCCGCCTGCCAGGGGCGACAGAGTCCCGGACCGCGCGGTTGACGCGCGTACCGGGCTCCGGCTTGACGTCTGCCCCCGCCCTCCCTATACTCGAACGAGTCGCTGCGGGACGGCGAGCGGCCCTCGGGTCGACTCGGAACCGGACCGCGATCGCGTACTCTTCCTCCTCTCAACCGAACCGGTTCGAGCACTGCTCTTCATCGGCTAGGCTTCGGGAGGCGCTTCCAAGGAAACACGGAAGCGAAACAGGAAACGGGCTTTACCCCGATCAGAAACACCACAAACCGCCGATTTGGCGGGGCGCGGAATACCTGATAAAGTAAAGACACAACAAAGCGGAAACGCACAACGCCTTCGGCGGAAAAGCGACACTCTCATCGAGTGGACTTGTAAGCGAAGAGCGGTTGTTTCTTGAGAACTCAACAGCGCGTGTTTGATTTTCTTTAAGCCATGTTTGTTTTGGCCCCGTCACACAGAACCATCTCGGTTCGTGTGCGGAGGTTCCTTTGATTAGCCGGGGTAACCCGGTTGGTCAGGATTACTTCTAGGTTTACCCGCCCGAACGGACCCTCCGGGGGACGCGGGTTGGGTTGAGTGACCTTTATGGAGAGTTTGATCCTGGCTCAGGACGAACGCTGGCGGCGTGCTTAACACATGCAAGTCGAGCGGTAAGGCCCTTCGGGGTACACGAGCGGCGAACGGGTGAGTAACACGTGAGCAACCTGCCCCTGACTCTGGGATAAGCGGTGGAAACGCCGTCTAATACCGGATACGACCCGCCACCTCATGGTGGAGGGTGGAAAGTTTTTCGGTCAGGGATGGGCTCGCGGCCTATCAGCTTGTTGGTGGGGTAACGGCCTACCAAGGCGATTACGGGTAGCCGGCCTGAGAGGGCGACCGGCCACACTGGGACTGAGACACGGCCCAGACTCCTGCGGGAGGCAGCAGTGGGGAATATTGCGCAATGGGCGAAAGCCTGACGCAGCGACGCCGCGTGGGGGATGACGGCCTTCGGGTTGTAAACCTCTTTTACCACCAACGCAGGCTCGAAGTTTTCTTCGGGTTGACGGTAGGTGGGGAATAAGGACCGGCTAACTACGTGCCAGCAGCCGCGGTAATACGTAGGGTCCGAGCGTTGTCCGGAATTATTGGGCGTAAAGAGCTCGTAGGCGGCGTGTCACGTCTGCTGTGAAAGACCGGGGCTTAACTCCGGTTCTGCAGTGGATACGGGCATGCTAGAGGTAGGTAGGGGAGACTGGAATTCCTGGTGTAGCGGTGAAATGCGCAGATATCAGGAGGAACACCGGTGGCGAAGGCGGGTCTCTGGGCCTTACCTGACGCTGAGGAGCGAAAGCATGGGGAGCGAACAGGATTAGATACCCTGGTAGTCCATGCCGTAAACGTTGGGCGCTAGGTGTGGGGACTTTCCACGGTTTCCGCGCCGTAGCTAACGCATTAAGCGCCCCGCCTGGGGAGTACGGCCGCAAGGCTAAAACTCAAAGGAATTGACGGGGGCCCGCACAAGCGGCGGAGCATGTTGCTTAATTCGACGCAACGCGAAGAACCTTACCAAGGTTTGACATCACCCGTGGACTCGCAGAGATGTGAGGTCATTTAGTTGGCGGGTGACAGGTGGTGCATGGCTGTCGTCAGCTCGTGTCGTGAGATGTTGGGTTAAGTCCCGCAACGAGCGCAACCCTTGTTCCATGTTGCCAGCACGTAATGGTGGGGACTCATGGGAGACTGCCGGGGTCAACTCGGAGGAAGGTGGGGATGACGTCAAGTCATCATGCCCCTTATGTCTTGGGCTGCAAACATGCTACAATGGCCGGTACAATGGGCGTGCGATACCGTAAGGTGGAGCGAATCCCTAAAAGCCGGTCTCAGTTCGGATTGGGGTCTGCAACTCGACCCCATGAAGGTGGAGTCGCTAGTAATCGCGGATCAGCAACGCCGCGGTGAATACGTTCCCGGGCCTTGTACACACCGCCCGTCACGTCATGAAAGTCGGCAACACCCGAAACTTGCGGCCTAACCCCTTGTGGGAGGGAGTGAGTGAAGGTGGGGCTGGCGATTGGGACGAAGTCGTAACAAGGTAGCCGTACCGGAAGGTGCGGCTGGATCACCTCCTTTCTAAGGAGTCTTTACAGGTCGGCATTACTTCTACAGCCGGCCGGACTCGAAAGTGGACCTGGTGCTGCGTGCAGTATCCAGGATGGCTCAAAGACAAATTGAACTTGACCTCGGGCGACTAGAAGCGTCCGGGGGCGCGCTGTTGGGTGTCTGAGGAAACAACCTCTGCTCCGGTTTGGAGTGGGTGTTGGTTCCCGCGGACCGCCTCTGAGAACTCTCGGTTCCTTGCCGTTGTGGCTGAGGATGTGAGTGGTGTTGGGGTATGCGGTTGGTGTTTTGATTTGTGAATAGTGTGCGCGAGCATCTTATTATCTGTAGTGGCCAAGTGATAGTGGCACACGGTGGATGCCTTGGCACCAGGCGCCGATGAAGGACGTGGGAGGCCGCGATAGGCCACGGGGAGCTGTCAACCGAGCTGTGATCCGTGGGTGTCCGAATGGGGAAACCTAGCCCGAGTTGTGTCGGGTTGCCGCCACCTGAATGTATAGGGTGGTTGGTGGTGACGCGGGGAAGTGAAACATCTCAGTACCCGTAGGAAGAGTAAACAACAGTGATTCTCCTAGTAGTGGTGAGCGAACGGGGAAGAGGCTAAACCGTAGGCGTGTGATAGACGGCAGTCGTTGCGTTTGCGGGGTTGTGGGATGCGTCTGTCTGGGTCTGCCGATCCAGAGCGCTGAGTGGTTCTTGTAGCTGAAACCGTTGGGAAGCGGTACCGGAGTGGGTGAGAGTCCCGTAGGTGTAGGAAGAACCTAGGTGTTGGATGTATTCCCGAGTAGCGCGGAGCCCGTGAAAGTCCGTGTGAATCTGGCAGGACCACCTGCTAAGCCAAAATACGTCCTGGTGACCGATAGTGCACTAGTACCGTGAGGGAAAGGTGAAAAGTGCCCCGGTGAGGGGTCGTGAAATAGTACCTGAAACCGTGTGCTGTCAAGCCGTCAGAGCTGAACTTCGTGTTTGGTGATGGCGTGCCTTTTGAAGAATGAGCCTGCGAGTCATGGTGTGTGGCGAGGTTAACCCGGGTGGGGTAGCCGTAGGGAAACCGAGTCTGAATAGGGCGATTTGAGTCGCATGCTGTGGACCCGAAGCGGAGTGATCTACCCATGTCCAGGGTGAAGCGGGGGTAAGACCTCGTGGAGGCCCGAACCCACCAGGGTTGAAAACCTGGGGGATGAGGTGTGGGTAGGGGTGAAAGGCCAATCAAACTCCGTGATAGCTGGTTCTCCCCGAAATGCATTTAGGTGCAGCGTCGCGTGTTTCTTGCTGGAGGTAGAGCTACTGTTTGGCTGATGGGCCCGACAAGGTTACTGACGTCAGACAAACTCCGAATGCCGGTGAAGTGAAGCGCGGCAGTGAGACTGCGGGGGATAAGCTTCGTAGTCGAGAGGGAAACAGCCCAGATCATCAGCTAAGGCCCCTAAGCGTGTGCTAAGTGGGAAAGGTTGTGGAGTTGCTGAGACAACCAGGAGGTTGGCTTAGAAGCAGCCATCCTTTAAAGAGTGCGTAATAGCTCACTGGTCAAGTGGTTCTGCGCCGATAATGTAGCGGGGCTAAAGCACACCGCCGAAGCTGTGAAGCTCAAGACTAGATTCTTGGGTTGGTAGGGGAGCGTCGTGCGTCCGGTGAAGCTGCCGAGTGATCGTGTGGTGGAGGGCGTGCGAGTGAGAATGCAGGCATGAGTAGCGAAAGCAACGTGAGAAACGTTGCCGCCGATTGACTAAGGGTTCCTGGGGCAGGTTAATCCGCCCAGGGTGAGTCTGGACCTAAGGCGAGGCCGACAGGCGTAGTCGATGGATAACGGGTTGATATTCCCGTACCCGTGCACGAGCGTCCAGTACTGAATCAGGTGATGCTAACCACGCTGACTCCTTCTTCGACCTTCGGGTTGAGGTTGGTTGTTGGTCTGGGAACCGAGCTTGTAGTAGGTAAGTGATGGGGTGACGCAGGAGGGTAGCTCTACCCGGCGGCGGTTGTCCGGGGGTAAGCGTGTAGGCCGGTGTGTTGGCAAATCCGCACACCATGAAGGTTGAGACGTGATGCCGAGCCGTTTTTGGTGAAGTGAGTGATCCCATGCTGTCGAGAAAAGCCTCTAGCGAGTTCGTGTGTGGCCAGTACCCTAAACCGACGCAGGTGGTCAGGTAGAGAATACCGAGGCGTTCGGGTGAACCATGGTTAAGGAACTCGGCAAATTGTCCCCGTAACTTTGGGAGAAGGGGAGCCCTGTCTGGTGACGGATCTTGCATCCTGAGCTGGGTGGGGTCGCAGATAGCGGGGGGAAGCGACTGTTTATTAAAAACACAGGTCCGTGCGAAGTCGTAAGACGCTGTATACGGACTGACGCCTGCCCGGTGCTGGAACGTTAAGAGGACTGGTTAGTGGGGGTTTACCCTTGCGAAGCTGGGAATCTAAGCGCCAGTAAACGGCGGTGGTAACTATAACCATCCTAAGGTAGCGAAATTCCTTGTCGGGTAAGTTCCGACCTGCACGAATGGCGTAACGACTTCCCCACTGTCTCAACCATGGGCCCGGTGAAATTGCACTACGAGTAAAGATGCTCGTTTCGCGCAGCAGGACGGAAAGACCCCGGGACCTTCACTATAGCTTGACATTGGTGTTTGGGATGGTTTGTGTAGGATAGGTGGGAGCCGGTGAAGCTGTCACGCTAGTGGCGGTGGAGGCGTTGGTGAAATACCACTCTGACTGTTTCGGGCATCTAACTTTGGACCGTGATCCGGTTCGGGGACAGTGTCTGGTGGGTAGTTTAACTGGGGCGGTTGCCTCCCAAAGAGTAACGGAGGCGCCCAAAGGTTCCCTCAGCCTGGTTGGTAATCAGGTGTTGAGTGTAAGTGCACAAGGGAGCTTGACTGTGAGACGGACGTGTCGAGCAGGAGCGAAAGCTGGGACTAGTGATCCGGCACCGGCGTGTGGAAGCGGTGTCGCTCAACGGCTAAAAGGTACCCCGGGGATAACAGGCTGATCTTCCCCAAGAGTCCATATCGACGGGATGGTTTGGCACCTCGATGTCGGCTCGTCGCATCCTGGGGCTGGAGTTGGTCCCAAGGGTTGGGCTGTTCGCCCATTAAAGCGGCACGCGAGCTGGGTTTAGAACGTCGTGAGACAGTTCGGTCCCTATCCGCTGTGCGCGTTGGAGACTTGAGAAGGGCTGTCCCTAGTACGAGAGGACCGGGACGGACGAACCTCTGGTGTGCCAGTTGTCCTGCCAAGGGCATGGCTGGTTGGCTACGTTCGGGAGGGATAACCGCTGAAAGCATCTAAGCGGGAAGCTTGCTTCGAGATGAGGTCTCCTGCCTCCTTTGAGAGGGTAAGGCTCCCTATAGACGATGGGGTTGATAGGCCGGGTGTGGAAGCCCTGTGAGGGGTGGAGCTGACCGGTACTAATAGGCCGAGGGCTTGTCCGCTGCAGATAATTGGATGTTCGCGCACATTGTTCACGGAGCTTGCTGCTCGCTGTGATTCCCTGCCCTTGTGGGGTGGGTGGAGTCGGGTGGGTGGTGTGTGGTTTCCGTGGTGGTTATTGCTGGAGGGTCACACCCGGTCTCTTTCCGAACCCGGTCGTTAAGTCTCTTTGCGCTGATGGTACTGCCCTGTGGTGGGGTGGGAGAGTAGGTCGCTGCCACGGTTTTTCTTGAAGGGGGTCGCCTGTGGGCGGCCCCCTTTTTTTTGCTGGTGTTTGTGCGTTTGTGAACGCGGGGGTGGGCGTGTGGGGGTGTGGGTGCTTGGGTGGGCCCCCTTGTTTCCAGTCAACCGGATGCGGGCCGGGCAGGGCTAGAGCCTGTTCCGTGCTGTGGACAACCCGATCCGGTGTGCGCAGACGCTGCTGGGAAAGTAGGACCTTGGGCACCTGCGCTCTGGTGATGAGCGGCGACACCATGTCGTAAGCTGGAAGGCACGAGTACTATGACGCGCTGCTACTGCTCAAGGTGGCAGCGCTTTTGATTGTTGACGGACGGGTTGGATGACTGAGGACAGCCGATCGGGAGACCGCGAGGACTCCGGAGCCAACGAGCGCGGCGGTTATCGCTCCGGTGGACCTGGTGGTCGGGGACGCGGTGACGGACCCCGCGCCCGGTCCGGCTACAGCGGTTCCAGAGATGACAGAGGTCGTGACGACCGGCGCGGAGGATACCGCCGGGACGACCGTGACCGCGGGGGTTACCAGGGTCGTGACGAGCGTCGCGGCGGTGGCGGTTTCCGGGGCCGTGACGAACGACGCGATGACCGCGGCGGCTTCCGCAGCGAAGGCGGCGGAGAGCGCCGTGACCGCCGTGACGACAGGGGCGGGTTCCGCGGTGGAGAGCGCCGCGACGACCGCGGCGGATTCCGTAGCGGAGATCGCCGTGACGACCGTGGTGGGTTCCGTGGCGGGGACCGCCGTGACGACAGGGGCGGCTACCGCGGCCGTGACGACCGTAGGGATGACCGCCGCGACGACCGCAGGGATGACCGCCGTGACGACAGGGGCGGCTACCGCGGCCGGGACGACCGCAGGGATGACCGCCGTGACGACCGGCGGGATGATCGGGGCGGCTTCCGTGGCGGGGACCGCGACCGCGCTGGTTTCCGTGGCCGTGACGACCGCCGTGACGACCGTGGTGGGTTCCGTGGTGGGGACCGCCGCGACGACCGTCGAGGGGGCGGCTTCCGGGACGGCGGGCGCAGGGACGACCGCCGTGGCGGCGGGTTCCGCGGCCGTGACGACCGGCGCGACGACCGCCGTCCGCCTCGCGAGGACCGCGACCCGGCCGACATCGCGCCCCAGCTCCCGGAGGAGGTCAGCTACTCCCTGCTGGACCCCGAGACCAGGCGTGACCTGCACTCGCTGCCCAAATCGCTGGCCGAACTCGTCGGCAAGCACATCGTCGCCGCCGGCATGCTCCTGGACGAGGACCCCGAGCGGGCCTACGCCCACGCGGCCTACGCGCGCCGCAAGGCGTCGCGCGTCCCCGGCGTCCGCGAGGCCTCCGGCGTGGCGGCCTACACCGTGGGCAAGTGGCAGGAGGCCCTGTCAGACCTGCGCGCCGCACGCCGGATGAGCGGACGCGACAACTTCCTCGCGATCATGGCCGACAGCGAGCGCGGTCTGGGCCGTCCCGAGCGGGCGCTGGAGATCACCAACGACCCGGCCGCCAAGGACCTGGACGCCGCCGAACGCATCGAGCTGCGCATCGTGGCCTCCGGGGCCCGCCGGGACATGGGCGACACCAAGGCCGCCCTGGCCGAACTCCAGGTGCCCGAGCTCAAGGAGCGGCGCGCCCGTCCGTGGGTCGCCCGCCTCTTCTACGCCTACGCCGACGTCCTGGAGGAACTGGGCCGCGAGGACGACGCCCGCGAGTACTTCTCGCGCGCCTCGGCCGTGGACAGTGACGGCGTCACCGACGCCGACGAGCGGCTGGCCGCCCTGGAGGGTATGGAGCTGGTCGACTACGACGCCGAGGACGGCATCGTCTGGACCGACGCCGAGGAGCAGGAACTCCTGGAGGAGCCGGAGGAGGACGCGTCCCCGCGCGACCGCGACCGTGACCGTGACCGAGGCGAACGGTACCGCGGCCGTGAGGACCGGGACTGAGCCCCTTCCACGGAACCGGCGGTACCGCACCGCCGGGCGGAGACGCTCCGCTCGGCGGTGCCGTCGTGCGCCTGGGGGCCCTCCCTGAGGCCCACGACTCCGTGGTGTGCCTGACCTACACCGGTGACCGGCCCCTGCTGGTGCGCAACCGGCGCCGTGCCTGGGAGTTTCCCGGCGGGCACGCCGAACCGGGGGAGACCCTCCAGGACACCGCGCGCCGTGAGGCCCGGGAGGAGGCCGGCGCCACCCTCGGCGACATCAGCGCCGTCGGTCACTACGTGCTCTCCGGCGGTCACGTCACGGTGGTCACCCACGCGCAGGTGACCGCGCTGGCCCCGCTGACCGGGGAGTTCGAGACCGTGGAGGTGCGGGCCTTCGACGTCCTGCCCTCCGACGACGAACTCTCCTGGGCGGACGGACTCTACGCCCACCTGCTCCGGGAGCTGGGGCTGCCCGGGGCGCCGCCGGGGCCGTCCGCTAACCCCTGAGCCGCCGGACGTAGACGGTCTCGGAACCGACCGGGGCGTAGCCGAGCCGCCGGTTCGCGGCCAGCATCGGCGCGTTGTCCTCGTGGTTGCCGGTGTAGGCGTAGCGCATGCCCCGTTCACGCGCCCGGTGCAGTGCAGCGGCCTTGGCGTACCCGGCCAGACCGCGCCCCCGGAACTCGCGCAGGGTGCCGGTCATGGACGACTCCATCCGGGCCTCCCCGTCGCTGACGTAACAGGTGATGGCGGCCGGTACGCCCTCGACCAGCGCCAGCAGGGACAGGTCCGGTGCGCGGAGCGGGTGCTGCCACACGTCCTTGCGCCACCCCTCGTAGGAGGGGAACCAGGAGTCCGCGCCCGGCTCGTCCAGGCTGGTCAGCCTGTCGACCTCGTAGATCTCGCGCGGGTCGTCGGCGTAGTCGCCGAAGGGCCGCAGCTCGACGCCCTCGGGTGCTCTCGGCGGGTCGGTGAGCGCGGCCAGGTCCAGGCCCAGGACGAGGTTGGTGTCCTCCGGGGTGTACCCCCGTTCCAGCACCGTCCGCCGGAAGGCCTCACCTCCGGCCTGGACGTCCTCCTCGGCGGCCTCGGTCCGCAGTACCTCGGCCCCGCCCTCGACGAGGTGGCGCTCCGAGGCGTCCAGCAGGCGCGCGCCCACGTCCGTGTCCCGGTGGGAGGCGGCGACCGTGGCGAGGAGGGACCGGCCGCTGCGGGGGCCCTCGCCGTCGCGGCGCAGCGCGGAGCGCAGGAAGCCCACCGGGGCCCCGTCCTCCACCGCCAGCAGAGTGGTCTCGCGCATGCCGGGCAGGGGGTTCTCCGCCCGCCAGCGCATCGCTTCCCCGGTCAGCACGCGGCAGGGGTGGACGGCGCGCAGGAGGGGGAGGACCCGGGGGATGTCGGCCCGCTCCATGGGGCGGATCTGAGTCGTCATGGGGTGAGACTAGGTCCGGGGTCCGGCGGGCGCACCCGGTTTTCCCGCGGTCCGGGCGCCGCGTCCGGCGGCCGTGCGATGCCGGGGCCGCTCCGCGCCTCCGCGCCTCCGCGCCTCCGCGTCGGAGCGCGGACGTCCGCGCTCCGACGCCGGGGACCGCGAGGGCCGTCCGGGACCGCTCAGGAGCGCTCCTCCTCCGCGGTCCGGGCCTCGGCCTGCTCCCGGGCGAGCCGGTCCAGCCAGTGCACGATGCCGGACACGTTGGCCTCCGCGCCGCTGAGGGTGTCCAGGATCGCGGCGGACTCCGCGGGCACCTCCGGCGGCATCGGCGCGTAGCGCGAGACCACCTTGTCGCGCACCATGGCGATCGCGTGGTCCAGGTCGCCGGTGCTGCCGTGGGACTCGCGCACCGTCTCCACCCACAGCCGCAGCTCGGACTCGGCCCGGTCGAGGGTCTCGGGGACCGAGGTGACCGCGCCGAAGTGGGAGAACATCAGCCGCTGGGCGTCGATGTCCCCGAACAGCCGCAGGGTGCGCAGGCACGCCTCCATGTCGAAGTCCGGCGGCGGCGTGGCCGGGCTGACCTCTCCGGTGAGCGGCTTGTACACGCCCAGCGCGTCGCCGACGTACAGGTCGCCGGTGAGGGTGTCGACCAGGCCCATGTGGTGCTTGGCGTGGCCGGGGGCGTAGTGGGTCACCAGTCGGCGTCCGCCGCCCAGGTCGATCTCCCCCGTCTCGGCCACCGAACGGATACGGGACGCCTCGGTGGGGTTCATCCGTCCGAACAGGCTGTCCAGACGGTCGCCCCACACCATCTCGGCGCTGCGCATCAGCCTGCTCGGGTCGGCCAGGTGGCGGGCGCCGCGCTCGTGCACGACGATCTCGGCGTTGGGGAACAGGGCGGCCATGTCGCCGGTGCCGCCCGCGTGGTCGAGGTGGATGTGGGTGACCACGATGGTGGCCAGGTCCGCGGGGGCCAGCCCGAGGCGGGTGACGGCCTCGTGCAGGACCCGCGCGGAACCGGCGGTGCCGACCTCGACGACGCAGGGCCGTTGGGAGCGGATGAGGTAGCTCGACACGATCCCCGGGTATCCGGCGAGCATCGTGTCGATGGCGAAGATGTCGTCGCCCAGCGGGGTGATCCCCTCGGGCAGACCGCTCACGTCCACGTCGTCGTGCACTGCAAGCACCCCTGTTCCTCGGTCGTCGTGGGGTTCGGCGGGGCCGAACCGGACAGGACCCGACTCTAGGACAAGGGTGTCACGGCTGGTCGGGGCGGGGCCAGCCCGGTCCTCGCCGGAGGGGCTGCGCGGAGCGCGGTCGGCGCCGGGGCGGGTTGTCCACAGCCTCACACCGGGCCTTTCGCCCGGAGCTTCGCCGGGGGATCCTGGTGGGAGAGCGCACGCCCCCACCGCACGCGGATGGCCGGACCGTCGGTTCCCGGCCCCGCGACCCTGCTTCGCGTCGCGCCCGTCTCCTCGCTCTCCACCCATGGGAGGACGTCCACATGCAGCAGGAGTCCGCGGTCGCCCCGAGCCGGACCGCCCCCGACACCCCGTCCCCGCGGCAGGACCCGTGTGAGTCCGAGCACCGCAACGAGATCCTCGTGGCCGGGCGGATCACCGCCCGGCCCCTCATCCGCGAGCTGCCCAGCGGCGACCGGTTGGCCACGTGGCGGGTCTGTGTGGCCCGCACCCGCGACAGCCGCTACCGCGGACGCCGGTCCGACTCGATCACCTGCACCAGTTTCGACCGCGACCTGCACGAGGGGATCCGCGCCTGGCGGCTGGGCGACGTGGTCCGGATGACCGGGGAGCTGCGCCGCCGCACCTGGCGGGGCCGGGAGGGCGTACGCAGCGTGTGCGAGGTGGAGGTCAGGACCGCCACCCTGGTCCGGGCGGCCGACGGCCCCGAGCCCGGGGCGGTGCGGCGGTGAGGGCCCGCCGCGCGGGCTCACCAGCCCAGGCGGGACAGCGCCTCGCGTGCGGCGGGGCCGGACGGGTCCGCTGCCCGGTCCGCCCAGACCGCCGCGCACAGTGCGCGCAGCCCGTCCAGCCGGTCCCCGTCCCCCTCGACGCGCGGTGCGCCGCCGGTGACGGTCACCGTCCACCCCGCGCAGCGGGTGCGGTCGCCCTCGCGGACGACGGCCGGGTGCGTGTGGTTCATGCCCGACAGGTCCCACGCCAGGTAGCTGGGACGCTGGTGCTCGGGTGCGGCGAGGGCGTCCATCGGGGTGGCCACCCCCGTCAGCACCAGCATCCCGGCCGCGCCGTGCGTGGTCGCGCCCTCGATGTCGGTGTCCAGACGGTCGCCCACGATCAGGGGGTTGCGCGCTCCGGTGCGCAGGATGCCCTCCTCGTGCAGCGGACGCATGGGCTTTCCGGCGACGACGGGTTCGACCCCGGTGGCGTTGGCGATGACCCGGACGAAGGACCCGTTGCCGGGGGTCAGGCCCCACTCGCTGGGCGCGGTGGCGTCGTTGTTGCTGGCCACGTAGAACGCGCCGCGCCGGACCGCGACCGTGCCCTGGTCGAGCAGGTCGCGGGTCATGTGCCGGGAGTAGCCCTGCACCACGGCCACCACCGAGGGGCTGTCCACCGACACCGGGCGCAGTCCCATCCTGCGCACCGCCTGGCGCAGCGCGGTGTCGCCCACCACCAGTACGTCCGAACCCGCGGGGTGGTGTTCGCCCACCAGGCGGGCGGCGGCCTCCGCGGAGGTCACCACGTCCTCGGGGGCGGCGCCCACGCCCAGTTCGGTCAGGTGCTCGGCGATGCGCGCCGGGGTGCGCCCGGCGTTGTTGGTCACGAACGCCACCCGGGCTCCGGCGGCCCGCGCCTTGCCCACCGCCTCCGGTGCCGCCGGTACGGCCCGCGGGCCGATGTAGACCACCCCGTCCAGGTCCAGGAGCATCGCGTCGTGGATCTCGTTCAGGGGGCGGTCTGCGGCGAGCAGGGACATGGCGGAGAACCCGTTCCGTGTGATGGCGGTGGTCGTCTCCCAGGCTATGGCGCGGGTCCGCTCGGCCGGGACCGTCCGCCCGGGGCCGGGGTGTGCGCTGCATCGCTGATCCGCCGGTACGGCTGCGGGCGCCGGACGCCCCGGGGCGGGGGTCACCTGTCCCGGTTCACGGTCATCCAGCTGGACGCGAAGGCCACCGCCCCGGGGAGGGAGAACAGCCGTGCGGTGGCCTCGCCCACGGGGCCCGAGGTCACGGCCCCGGTGCTCTCGAAGTCGGCGCCCAGCCGTGCGAAGTCCTCCTCGTCCAGGAGCACGTCGGTGAAGGACACCCACTCCCGGCCGCCGTCCGGGGTCAGGACCGCGCATCCGGACCGCTCAGGGCGGGGCCGCGGGACGCGGTACTCGGCCAGGTGGAAGGCGGTGCAGGAGTCGAACCCCGTGCCCAGCAGCAGGACCTTGGCCCGGACGCGTTCCAGCGCGGCGAGCGGGGAGTCCTCGCCCAGGCGGCAGCCGACCGGGTGGTGCGCCATGAGGTCGCGGGCGAGGGGGCCCAGGGCGGCGAAGGAGGTCTGCGGGTTCGCGCTGCGTACCGCTCCCGGCCAGGTGCGCACCATCTCCGGGACGCGGCCCATGTACCTGCTCGGTGTCAGGCGCGGGTCGAACCCGGGCGCCTGCGCGCGGATGACCGGCCACCAGTCCTCGGGGACCGGGGGGTCGCACCACCCGGCGGGGTCGGTGTTGTCCATGGTCTGGGTGGGCACGACGAGCGTTCCCCCGGAGCCGACGGCGTCCATGAGGGCCTGCACGAGGGCCTGCTCACCACCGCACACCCAGCCCAGCGCGCTGAGGGAGGAGTGCACCAGGAGGGTGTCGGTGGGCGCGATCCCCAGCGCGGTCAGGTCGCGGGTCAGGGAGGCCCGGGTCTGCGGTCGGCCGGGGTTCTTCGCTCGGGCGGGCACGCTGGGGACTCCTCGGCTGGAAGGGAAGGGAGCAGATCACCATGGGTACAGCAGGCGGCCGGTGCCGGGCCAGTGGATATCGGACGGTCGGGGCCGGGGGGAGGCGCGCCGGGGGCGGGGGGTGGGGAAAACCCCAGGGTGCGCGTACGGTCGGCACCGTGGTCGCGGACGGGTCGCGCCGAGCACGATGGTCCCCATGTCCCTGACCAGAATCGCGGCGGCGGGCCTGGCCGCCGCCCTCCTGCTGCTCACCGCCGCACCCGCCCGGGCCGAGGTCCCCGACACGGCCCCGGGCGCGCTGACCCCCGAGGCCGTGGACGCCTACGTGTCCGACTACCTGGACGCCTCACCCCTTCCGGGGGCCGCCGTCGCCGTGACCCGGGGCACCGAGGTGGTGCGCGCGGCGGGCTACGGCACCGACTCGGAGGGCGGGGCGATCACCGCCGACACCCCCATGGGTGTGGCCTCGGTCAGCAAGGCCTTCACCGCCCTGGCCGTCATGCAGCTCGTGGAGGACGGCGCGCTCGCGCTCGACGACCGGGTGGCGCGGCATCTGCCGGGGTTCGTCCTCGATGACCCGCGTGCCGACCTCGTCACCGTTCGCCAACTGCTCACCCACACCTCGGGGATGTCCGACACCGCCTTCCGGGAGAAGAGCGCCCCCGCCGCCGAGGACCTGGAGGGGGCGCTCGCCAGGATGGCCGGCGCCGGGCTGGCCGCCGATCCGGGCACCGAGTTCCACTACCACAACCCCAACTACCACGTCGCGGCCCGGCTGGTGGAGGTCCTCGGCGGCCGCGCCTTCGGCGAGTACATGGACGAGCGCGTGTTCACACCGCTGGGCATGGACGACACGGTCACCGTCGACACCGCGGAGGAGGTCTTCGCGGCGGGGGTGGCGCCCGGGCACGTCGCCGTCCTGGGCGGGGCCGTCGCGGCGCCCGAGCCGCAGAGCTACTTCAACGGCGCGGGCGGCATGGTCACCACCGCGCACGACATGGCCCGCTGGCTGGTCGCGCAGAACAACGGGGGACGGGGAGCCGACGGCGCCCGCGTCCTGTCGGAGGAGGGAATCACCGCCACCCACACCCCGGTCGGCGGTGCGGGCGGCGACACCGCGCTGGGCTGGAACACCGGGGAGAGCCCGGCGGGCGACCCGATGGTCTCGCACGGGGGCATCCAGTTCACCTACACCGCGCACCAGGCGCTGCTGCCCGGGAGCGGGTACGGCATCGCGGTGATGGCCAACACCGGGCTGGGCAGCGCCGACGCCTCCGCGCTGCTGTACGGGCTGGTGGCCCTGGCCGAGGGCGGGGAGCCCGCCGCGTCGAGCGCTCCGGTGCTGTTGGCGCTCGACCTGGTGTCGGTCGCCCTGATCGGGCTGACCGGCTACCTCGCCCAGCGGGGTGTGCGGCGCGCCGGTGTCTGGACGGAGGCCGTCCGTGTGCGCCCCCGGTGGCGCGGCGCGGTGCGCCTGCTGCCGGGGCTGGCCGTCATGGTCGCGGCCGTGTTCCCGAACCGGTTGGCGGCGCTGCTGGCCCAGGGCCGCGACATGACCTGGGGGCAGACCTTCTACCTGGCCCCCGCCCCCCTGGTCCTGCTGGTGGCCGCCGCGCTCGCCTTCGCCGTGGTGTACGCGGCCCGGGCGGCCCGCCTCGTCGGAGCGCGGCGGTCGGCCCGGGGCCGCTCCCTCAGCCCAGGAGGCGCATGACCAGACCCGTGCGCGGTTTGGGGCCGAACGAGGTGGACTTGCGGGGGGTCAGCTCCCCGCGGTCGGCCACCGCGTACACCTGTTCCACGCGCAGCGGGGGCACGATGACGGCCGTGCCCTTCTCGTCGCGGGCGGCGGCGACCGCCTCGGCCGGGTCGTCGTGCACCATCCGCACCCGCTCCTCCGGTACCTCCCACAGCGGCAGCAGCACCTGGTGCAGGGCGGCCGTGGACAGGCGCCGCCACTGCGGGGAGCGGTCGGGCATGGCCCGCTCCAGCACCCGCTCGTCGAAGCCGTGCACCAGGTGGGCGTCGCCCTCGGCGGAGACCAGCAGCAGGGCGGGCGCCTCCACCCGGTCCAGGGCGTGTGCGCGGGGGGCCGCGACCCTTTCCACGAAGGCCACCGCGCGGGCGGCCTCGACCGCGGCGTCGGTGTCCAGGCCGGGCAGCACCCGGTGGATGGCGCCCAGCCGGGGCGGGTGGGTGTCGCTGTCCACGAGCAGGGCCAGCCCGTAGCGCCAGCCCGGGTCGTCGTGGGCGGTGCGCAGGCGCCGGTAGGCGGCGTAGCGGTGGTGTCCGTCGGCGATCAGCGCGGACCGGCCCGCCAGGTCTGCGCTGATCCGCCGCAGCACGGCGGGGTCGGTGACCGCCCACAGCCGGTGCTCGGCTCCGTCGCGGGTGCGCGCGTGCGTCAGCGGGGCGCCCGCGACCGCCTCGGTGGCGGCCGACGCGTACCCGTCGCCGCCCCGGTAGACCAGGAAGATCGGTTCGAGGTTGGCCCGGGCCAGGCCCATCAGGTGGAACCGGTCGCGCACCGGCGGGTCGGCCACGTCCTCGTGCGGGCGCACGGCGGGTTCGGCGCCCTCCTCGGGCAGGCGCAGGTTGCCCACCAGTCCGCGCTGGCGCCGCCCGTCGGCCGTAACCTGCTCGTACACGTACAGCGCCGGTCGCGGATCCAGCGCGAGCACCCCGTCGTCGATCCAGCTGCGCAGCAGGTCGGCGGCCGTGCGGTAGCGGCGCGGCACGGCCGTCCCCGTCCCGGCGGGGCTCTGGCGGCTCAGCTCGAAGGGCAGGGTGACCCGCGCCGCGTTGTGCGGGTCGGAGCGCTGGAGCGCCCGCGCCTCGTCGGCGTCGGGGATGTCGTAGGGAGGGGCCAGGAGCCGTGCGAGGTCGAACTCCCCGTCGACGAAGCGGTCCGCGTCGGGGTCGGTGTAGCGCAGACCGCGGAAGGGCGCCAGTTCGAGAGGTTGGCGTGGCATCCCAGCACGGTACCCGTCACCGCTCTCCGTGCGGCCGGTTCAGAGGAGTTTTCGCACGCGCAGCATGTCGCCGACGCTGGCGTCGATCCTGACCCGGCGGCCGAGCACGGCCTTGGCCACGTCCAGGCGGTCCTCGGCCAGGGCCACGAGGTCCTCGCTGCTCACGGTGATCCGCACCTGTGCCCGGGGCGCGGGCCGGTCCGCGGGTCGGTGGGTGACGTCGACCAGGCCGTCGAGGGTGAGCCGCATGTCGAAGACGGTCTCCAGGTCGGGGACCTCCACGCTCAGGGAGCGTTCGCGGATGTACTTGCGGCGCTTCTCGTCGGGTTGGGCGAGGATGCGCTGGTTCACCTTCTCGATGCCGGCGCGACACGTGTCGATGCTGCTCATGGCCACATCATGCCCCAGGCGCCGGGCGTTCGCGTCCTTGTGGTGCCATCGGGACGAATGGGGCGGTCTTGGGAGTTCGCGTGTCAACGGCGGTTCGGTCCCGGTAGCGTTGGCCACGGCCCCCCGTCGCGCAGCGGCTCGCCCTGCCCGCGCCCCTTCCCCTTTCGCGGTCCCACCAAGGAGCACTTGTCATCATGGTCGTCGACGCGGTACGCACCTACCTCGATGCCGCCAGTGGCCTCACCGAACTCTCGCGCAAGCAGGCCGTCGCCGCGGCCAAGGCCCTGCTCAGGGCGAACGGTCCCGCCGCGCCGACCGCGGCGGAGGGGGAGAGCCTGCCGCCGCGGGTGGGGCAGAGCATCCAGAACCTGGCCGGGGAGCTCATCGAGACCAGCCAGGCCAACCGCGCGGCCATCGCCGACCTGGTCCGCTCCGAGGTCGGGCGCCAGCTGGAGCGGATGGACGTGGTGCCGCGCGCCGACCACGAGCGGCTGGTGCGCCGGGTCGCCGAACTCGAACGCCGCCTGGCCGCCCGTCACGCGGTCGAGCGCGTTCTGGCCCCCGTCGAGGCGGGCGCGTCCTCGCCGGTGCGCCCCGCGGCCGCCGCGGAGGCCGACGGTTCCGGAGCCGGGGTGTCCGCCGGGGACGGTGCCGCGGCCGGGTCCGACGAGGGCGGTGCCGGGGCGAGCGCCGAGTCCGGCGCGGTCGCGACCGAAGGCGCCGCGAAGGCCGCCGGGGCCCGGGACGCGCGAGAGGCCGACGACGACGGCGCGGACGCCTCCGCGGACGGGGCCGGTGCCGCGGCCGAAGACGGGGCCGACGCCCGGGACGCCGACAAGCCCGCGGCCAGGAAGCCCCGTACCGCGGCCAAGACGGCCCGAGCGCGCACCGCCGCCAAGCGCACCACCAAGAGCAGGGGCACCACGAAGAAGTAGAGTCGGACCAGCGCGAACACCGGGAGAGGCATGGACCCCAACGAGCAGGCTCAGGCACTGGCCGAGCAGACCCTGCGCAGTACCAGGGAGCGGCTGGAGTCGCTGGAGTCCCTGCCCACCGCCGAGCACGTCGCGGTCTTCGACACCCTGCACCAGGAGCTGTCCGGGGTGCTCGGCGCGCTCGACCAGGGCGCCGGCGCCCCCGAACAGCCCCGGTATCCTCGGTAACCATGGCAAAACGCACCCGGCTCGACGCGGAACTGGTCCGCCGCGGGCACGCACGATCCCGTGGACACGCCGCCGAGATCATCGAGGGCGGCTTCGTCAAGGTCGCGGGGATCGTGGCCTCCAAGGCCGCGACCCAGGTCGGCCAGGACCAGCCCATCGTGGTCCGTCCGCCCTCCGACGAACCCCCCTACGTCTCCCGCGGCGCCCACAAGCTCATCGGGGCCCTCGACGCCTTCGAGCTCGACGTCACCGACCGCCGGGCCCTGGACGCGGGCGCCTCCACCGGCGGGTTCACCGACGTGCTGCTGCGCCGCAGGGCGGCCCACGTCACCGCCGTGGACGTGGGCTACGGCCAACTGGCCTGGTCGCTGCGCAGCAACGACCGCGTGCGCGTGATGGAGCGGGTCAACGTCCGCGAGCTCACCCCCGAGCAGATCGGTGAGCCCCGCCCCGACCTGGTCGTGGGCGACCTGTCGTTCATCTCGCTGCGCCTGGTGCTGGGGGCGCTGCGGGACTGCGTGGCCGCCGACGCCGACTTCGTGCTCATGGTCAAGCCCCAGTTCGAGGTGGGCAGGGACAAGGTCGGCGCCGGGGGAGTGGTCCGCGAGCCGGAGCTGCGCGCCGAGGCCGTCTCCGACGTGGCCGCGCACGCCCTCACCCTGGGGCTGGGCACCGTCGGCGTCACCGCCAGTCCCCTGCCGGGCCCCTCCGGCAACGTCGAGTACTTCCTGTGGATGCGCGCGGGGGCCGCGCCCCTGGACCCGGACGTATTGGCCCGGGCCGTGGAGGAGGGGCCGCGTTAGCGACCGTGGTGAGCGTGTCTCAGGAGTCCGGTAACGTGACCCGGCCGGGTCGGCGAACGCCCCGGCCAGCACTTCAGACTCCCCGCGGGGGAGTGAACGTAAGGGGACGGCGATGACCAGCGGACGCAGTGTTCTCCTGCTGGCCCACACCGGTCGGCCCGCCGCGGTACGCAGCGCCCAACTGGTCCACGAGAGCCTGAGCAGGGCCGGGCTGACCGTGCGCATGCTCAAGAACGAGATCGAGGAACTGGCCGCGGAGGACTGCGTGCTCTCCCCGGTCGAGGTCGTGGAACCGGGGGAGGCGGCCCAGGGCGTCGAGCTGGTCATGGTGCTCGGCGGCGACGGCACCCTGCTGCGCGCCGCGGAGATCGCCCGCCCGGCCGGGGCGCCCCTGCTGGGGGTGAACCTGGGCCACGTGGGGTTCCTGGCCGAGGCCGAGCGCGAGGACCTGGGCGCGACCGTGCGCAGTGTCGTCAACCGCGACTACTACGTCGAGGAGCGCATGACCCTGGACGTGGCGGTCTTCAACGGGGGCCGGGGCGACGGGAGCCCGCCCGTGCGCAACTGGGCGCTCAACGACGCGACCCTGGAGAAGGGCGAGGCGCGCCGCATCCTGGAGACCGTCCTGGAGATCGACGGCCGTCCGCTCTCGCGCTGGGCCTGCGACGGTGTGGTGTGCGCCACCCCCACGGGTTCCACCGCGCACGCCTTCTCCGCGGGCGGCCCGGTGGTGTGGCCGGACGTGGACGCCCTGATGGTCGTGCCGCTCAGCGCGCACGCCCTGTTCGCTCGGCCGCTGGTGGTGGGGCCCAACGCGACCGTGGCCCTGGAGGTGGTTCCGGCCACGGCGCCGGGCGTGCTCTGGTGCGACGGACGGCGTATGGTCGAATTGCCCGCGGGGGCACGAATCGAGATCACCCGTGCCGACACGCCGGTTCGGCTGGCCCGGCTGCACCGGGCGCCGTTCACCGACCGGCTGGTGGCCAAGTTCGGGCTGTCGGTCGCCGGATGGCGGGGCCGTAGCGAGCACGGTCGCTGACCGGGCCGCGCGGCCCGGTGCTCGGTGCGCGTGTGTGGGCAGTGGCGTCAACTACAGGAGAGGGATCGGTGCTCGAAGAAGTCCGTATCCAGGGACTCGGGGTCATTGACGACGCCGTTTTGGAGTTGTCACCGGGGCTGACCGTCGTCACCGGCGAGACCGGCGCGGGAAAGACCATGGTCGTCACCGGGCTCGGGCTGCTCTTCGGCGGGCGGGCCGACCCCCAGCGTGTACGTCCGGGTGCGGACCGGGCCGTGGTGGAGGGGCGCCTGACCGTCCCCTCGGGCGGCCGGGTGGCCGCCCGGGTGCTGGAGGCGGGGGGCGACATCGACGACGACGTCCTCATCCTCACCCGCGCGGTGTCGGCCGAGGGCCGCTCCCGCGCCACCATGGGCGGCCGGTCCGCCCCCGTGAGCCTGCTCGCCTACCTCGCCGACGACCTGGTCGCCGTGCACGGCCAGTCCGACCAGCAGCGCCTGCTGCGCTCGGACCGGCAGCGCTCCTCCCTGGACCGCTTCGCGGGCGAGCCGCTGACCAAGGCGCTCAAGCAGTACACCGTGGCCTACCGGCGCCACCGGGAGGTGACGGCGGAGCTGGAGGAGCTGGTGGAGCAGGCGCGCGAGCGCGCCCAGGAGGCCGACATGCTCCGCTTCGGCGCGGAGGAGATCGCCGCCGCCGAGCCCCAGCCCGGTGAGGACGCCGAACTGCTCGCGGAGGAGACGCGGCTGGCGCACGCCGACAGCCTGCGGGTGGCGGCCACCACCGCCCACGAGGCGCTGGCCGGGGACCCGGCCTCCGACGTGGAGGTGGACGTGGCCGCGCTGCTCTCGGCGGCCCGGCAGGCTGTGACGGCGGTGCGTGAGCACGACGCCGAGCTGGCCGCGATCGGCGAGCGGTTGGACGAGGCCTCCTACATCCTCACCGACGCCGCCACCGAGCTGGCCTCCTACGCCGAGTCGGTGGACGCCGACCCCGCCCGCCTGGCCCTGGTGCAGGAGCGCCGCGCGCTGCTCACCTCGCTCTCGCGCAAGTACGGCCCGACCACGGACGAGGTGCTGGCCTGGGCCGAGAACGCGGCCAAGCGCTTGGCCGACCTGGAGGGCGACGACGAGCGCATCGACGCGCTGCGCGCCGAGGCCGACGATCTGCACGAGCGCATGGACCGGTTCGCCGCCGAGCTGACCCGTGTGCGCACCGAGGCCGCCGACCGGTTCGGGGAGGCCGTGACCGAGGAGCTGACCGCGCTGGCCATGCCGCACGCGCGCGT
This sequence comes from Nocardiopsis sp. M1B1, assembly GCF_052466615.1. Classification (NCBI taxonomy): domain Bacteria; kingdom Bacillati; phylum Actinomycetota; class Actinomycetes; order Streptosporangiales; family Nocardiopsidaceae; genus Nocardiopsis; species Nocardiopsis sp. M1B1. The sequence goes on along the minus strand of NZ_CP196194.1, from coordinate 4,652,757 downwards.
GAGCGTGCGCATCACCACGGGTGAGGAGTTCGGCCAGCACGGGCGCGACGAGGTCGAGGTCCTGCTGGCCCCGCACCCCAGTTCCCCGCCCCTGGCCCTGCACAAGGGCGCCTCGGGCGGTGAGCTCTCGCGCGTGATGCTGGCCATCGAGGTGGTCTTCGCCGGCGCCGACCCGGTGCCCACGTTCGTCTTCGACGAGGTGGACGCGGGTGTGGGCGGCAAGGCCGCGGTGGAGATCGGCCGCCGGCTGGCCCGGCTGGCCCGGCGCGCCCAGGTCATCGTGGTCACGCACCTGCCGCAGGTCGCGGCGTTCGCCGACGCCCACCTGGTGGTGGAGAAGTCCACCGAGGGCCTGGTCACCGAGAGTGGTGTGGTGCGGCTGGACCGAGGGGGCCGGGTCCGGGAGCTGTCGCGGATGCTGGCGGGGCTGGAGGACTCCGAGCTGGGCCGTGCCCACGCCGAGGAGCTGCTCACCAACGCCGACCCGGAGCGTGCCTACCCGGCGGCCTGACCTGGGCGTTGTGTACACGTTCGGAACGGATGTGTGACCTTCCGGCGTTTCGGGGTAGTGGGCGGGCAGGTCGCCGTGTTCGTCCCGGAACGGGGTGAGGTCGGCGGTCTCGACCGGAACACGCCGTTCTCACAGCTGTGATGACTCTCCGTAGGTGAGTTCTGACAGTATGCCAGCGATGAAGGTATCGGATGCGCTCAGCGCCACAGTCATGCGGTTCCGCCGCACCCGGGCGGACGCTCCCACAGGGCTGATCGCGCCCGTCCGCTCGGACCGGCGCACCAAGAACCTGACCAAACGTCTGCGACCGGGCGACATCGCGGTCATCGACCACGTCGACCTGGACCGCGTCAGTGCCGAGGCCCTGGTGGGCTGCGGTGTGTCGGCGGTCCTCAACGTCGCCACGAGCATCAGCGGCCGCTACCCCAACCAGGGGCCGGAGATGATCGTGGACGCGGGGATCCCCCTGGTCGACGACGTCGACCCCGAGGTGTTCACCCGCGTCCACGACGGCGAGCGGCTCCGCCTGGAGGGCGCCACCCTGTACCGCGGCGACGAGGTCGTCGCGCGCGGCACCCTCCAGGACCAGGGGACCGTCAGCGCGGCGATGGAGGAGGCCCGCGCGGGGCTGGCCACACAGTTGGAGGCCTTCGCGGCCAACACCATGGCCTACCTCCAGCACGAGCGCGACCTGCTCCTGGACGGCATCGGCATCCCCACCATCGAGACCGACATCGAGGGCCGCCACGTCCTCATCGTGGTCCGCGGCTACCACTACCGGGAGGACATCGCGGCGCTGCGGCCCTACATCCGCGAGTTCCGGCCGGTCATCATCGCCGTGGACGGCGGGGCGGACGCGGTCATGGAGGCGGGGTACAAGCCCGACATCATCGTCGGCGACTTCGACTCGGTCTCGGACCGGGCGCTGGCCAGCGGGGCCGAGCTGGTCGTGCACGCCTACCGCGACGGCAGGGCCCCGGGCCTGCCCAGGCTCACCGACCTGGGGCACGGCGCGGTGGTCTTCCCCGCCACGGGCACCAGCGAGGACGTGGCGATGATGCTCGCCGACGGCGCGGGCGCCGCGCTCATCGTGGCCGTGGGCACCCACGCCACCCTGGAGGAGTTCCTCGACAAGGGCAGGGCGGGGATGGCCAGCACCTTCCTGACCCGGCTGCGGGTGGGCGGCAAGCTCGTCGACGCCAAGGGCGTCAGCCGCCTGTACCGCTCGCGCATCTCCCCCTGGGCCCTGCTCGGGCTGGTCGCGGCCTGCCTGCTCACCATCGTGGTCGCCGCCTACAGCTCACCGGCGGGCCAGGTCTACCTCACCTTTCTCGCGGCGCGCTGGGACGCGTTCTCCTACTGGTTGACAGGGCTGTTGACGTGATCGATTTCCGCTACCACCTGGTGTCCATCGTCGCGGTGTTCCTCGCGCTCACCGTGGGGCTCGTCCTGGGGACCACCATGCTCCAGGACCCGCTGCTCAACACGCTCCAGTCCGAGACCGCCGACCTGCGCAGCCAGAGCGAGGAACTGCGCGCCGAGCGCGACGCCGCCGACCAGGTCAACGCCGGGGCCGACCGGATGGCCGAGGCCGTGTCCGACGACACGCTCTCCGGTCTGCTCACCGACCTGGGCGTGGTGGTCGTGAGCGCTCCCGGAGCCGACACCGAGACGGCCGACGCCCTGGCCGGGCGCGTGGAGCAGGCTGGCGGGGAGGTCGTCGGCCGGGTCCAGATCAGCGACGCGTTCCTGGACGGCGGCAACGCCACCTTCGTCGACGAGTTGGCCCTGCAGATCACCCAGGACCCCCAGGACCTGTCCGGCAGCCCCCACGAGAAGGCGGGCGCCGAGATCGGCCGCGCCCTGGCCGCCGCGGAGGAGGAGCCCTCCGAGGAGGGGGACCCCGGTGAGGAGAAGGCGTCCCCGTCCGACGACCCGTCCGCCCGAGAGGGGGAGGGCGGTGACGGCGGCTACGATCCGTCGGCAGTCCTGGAGGCCTTCACCGAGGGCGGGCTGATCACGGTCGAGGGGGACCCCGCCGAGTCCTCCGACGCCGTGGTCGTCCTCGCGCCCCCGGGCGGGTCCTCGCCCGAGGGTCAGGACCCGCAGACCGCCAACGCGGTGCTGAACACGATCACCACGGCCCTGCACCAGGAGGTCGGCGCCACCGTCGTGGCCGGTGACGGGCCCTCCGCCCGGGGCGAGGGGATGCTCGCGCAGGCGCGCGCCGCGGAGGCGGCCTTCGCCACCGTGGACGTGGCCAGCCGTCCGATGGGCGAGGTCATCACGGTCCTGGCCCTGGCCGAGAACCTGGAGGAGGCCGGGGGAGCGTACGGCATCGGCGAGGGGGCGGCGGGCTTCCTCCCCGACCCGCTGCCCGAGCCGCGCGAGGTCTCCGAGGACTCCTCCGAGGCCTCCGCGGAGCCCACCGGGAGCGAGGGCGCCGGCGACGCGGGCGGCGGCACCGACGAGGCCCGCCGCACCGTCCGGGACGGGGAGTGACACCGTTGACCACCCCCGTCCCCCTCGCGGACCCCGGGTCCGCGGCCGCGCGGTTCCTGGCCCAGGGGCTGACCGGCGCCCTGCTCGGAGCCGCCGCGGCCTCCACGGCCTACTCCCTGTTCACCCGGGGCCGCCGCGCCCGGCCCGGAGCCGTCCGTGTGGTCGTCCCCGGCGCACCGGACACAGGCGCCACGCCACGCACGCCCGTCGCCCCGCCCGCGCCCGACATGTCGAACGCGTCCGCCGCACCCGAAGAGCCGGACGTCTGGCTGCGCACCAACTTCCGCGGCCGCCGCGTCACCCTGCGCCAGGGGCCCGCGCTGGCCTGCGGCGTGTGCGCGGCCGTCCTGCTCGTGCCCGGCCCCGGCCCGCGCGTGCGCGCCGCCTCCGCGCTGGCCGCGGCGGGCGCCGCCGCCTTCGGGGTCTACGACGACCTGGCGGGCTCGTCCCGGGCCCGCGGCCTGCGCGGGCACCTGGGCGCCCTGGCGGGCGGCCGGGTCACCACCGGCATGGTCAAGATGGCGGGCATCGGGATCACCGGGGTCGCCGCCGCACGCCTGCTGCACCGCTCGCCGCTGGACACCGTGCTGGACGGGGCGCTCATCGCCGCCAGCGCCAACCTGCTCAACCTGTTCGACCTGCGCCCCGGACGCGCGGCCAAGGTCGCGCTGTTCGCCGCCGCCCCCGCCCTGGCCTCCCCGGCCGCGCCGCTGCTGGGCCCCGTCTTGGGTGCCTCGGCCGCGCTGCTGCCCGACGAGCTGGCCGAGCGCTCCATGCTCGGCGACGCCGGGGCCAACGCCCTGGGCGCCGCCCTGGGCGCTGCCGCCGCGGCCCGGGCGCCCCGCCCCGTGCGCGCGGCGCTGCTCGCGGGGGTCGCCGCCCTGACCCTGGCCAGCGAGCGCGTCAGCTTCTCCCGCGTCATCGACCGCGTTCCGGCCCTGCGCCTCCTCGACCGCTGGGGCAGGCGCGAGTGAGACGGCCACGGTGTCCCGTACCATCCAGGGGGTGACGCGCGGAGTAGGCACGGCGGCGGCGCTCATCGCGGTGGTCACGGTGGGGGCCAGACTGGCGGGGTTCGGGCGCACCGTGGTCTTCTCCCAGACCGTCGGCGACACCTGTCTGGGCACCGCCTACGTCACCGCCAACCAGCTGCCCGCCGTCCTGTTCGAGATCGTCATCGGCGGGGCGCTCACCGCGGTGGTCGTCCCGGTGCTGGCCGCCGCCGCCGAGCGCGGCGACCGCGAGCAGGTGCGCCACACCGCCTCGGCGCTCATCACCTGGGTCCTGTTGCTGGCCGTGCCGCTGTCGGCGCTGCTCGCCCTGGTCTCGGTCCCGGCGATGTCGCTCATGCTGGGCGCGGGCGAGGGCTGCGACCGGGGTGCGCTGCTCGGGCTGGCCGCCCGCATGCTCGCGGTCTTCGCCCCGCAGATCGTCCTCTACGGCCTGGCCTCGGTGCTCTACGGCGTCCTGCAGTCCCACCGCCGCTTCCTGGCCCCGGCCCTGGCCCCGCTGGTGTCCAGCCTGGTGGTCATCGCCGCATACGTGGCCTTCGTGCCGCTGGGAGCCGACCACCGCCAGGACGTGGCGGGCCTGCCGTTGGCGGCCGAGCTGGCCCTGTCCCTGGGCACCACCGCCGGGGCGGCGGCGCTCTTCCTCACGGTCGTGGGGCCCGCCCGGCGGCTGCGGGTGCGGCCCCGGCCGCGTCTGACCTTCCCGCCCGGGGTGGGCGGGCGCGTGCGCTCCCTGGCGCTGGCCTCCCTGCTGCCGCTGGCGGCCATGCAGCTGTGCCTGCTGCTGTTCGTGGCCCTGGCCAACCGGGGCGGCGGCGCGGGGGCGGCCGTGCTCCACACCTACGCCTGGGCCCTGTTCACCCTGCCCTACGGGGTGATCGCGGTGCCCATCGCCACCAGCGCGTTCACCGCCCTGGCGGTCGCGCACGCCGAACACGACCGGAGGGGGTACGCCTCCCTGGTGGCGGGCGGCGCCCGCGCCTGCGTGGTGGTCACCGCCGGGGTGGGCGCCGCCCTGGCCGCCGCCGCGGCCCCGGTGGCCCTGGTCTTCGCCCAGCACGACCCCGTGACCCTGGAGCGAGCCCTGCTCGCCTACGCTCCCGGGGTGGTGGGCTTCGGGCTGGTGGCCCTGCTCAGCCGGGCCCTGTACGCCTCGCACCACGGGCGCCTGGCCGCCACGGCTCAGGTGGTGGGGTGGCTGGTGGTGATGTTGTGTGCTGTGGTGTTGGTGTGGACGTTGCCGCCGGGCTGGTCCATCGCCGGGCTGGGCGCGGCCAGCACGGTCGGGCTGAGCCTGGCCGCGGCCCTGCTGTGCGCGGCGGTGGCGCGCACGCACAGACGGGAGAGCCTGACGGGACTGGCGCGCTCGGTACTGGCCGCGGCGCTGGGCGGTGTGGTCGGGTGGAGCGCGGGGCGCGCGGTGGCCGCGGCCCTGCCCGCGGACGGCGTGTGGCAGACGGTGGTGGCGGCCGCGGTGTCGGCGACGGCGGCGCTGGCCGCCTACGCGGCCGTCGCGGCGGTGGTGGACCGTCCGGCGGTGCGCGCCGTCGCCGACCGGGTCGGGACCGTACTCGAACGCAGGAGGGAGAGGCGTTGAACGCCAGGATCGCGCTGGTCATCGGTACCAGCAGTGGAGGGGTGGGCCGCCACGTGCGCTCGCTGGGCGCGGGCCTGGCCGCGCGCGGCCACCGGGTGGCGGTGCTGGGCCCGGCCTCCGCCGAGCGCGAGTTCGGCTTCACCTCGGAGGGCATGCGCTTCTCCCCGGTCGGCATCGGAGCGGCGCCCTCGGCGGGTGATCCCGGCGCCGTGCTGCGCCTGCGCGCCCTGACCCGGGGCGCGGACGTGGTGCACGCGCACGGGCTGCGGGCCGGGGCCCTGTGCGCGCTGGCCGGCGCCTCTCCGCTGGTGGTGACCGCGCACAACGCGCCGCCGCTGGTGCGGGGGGCGCTGTCGGCGGCCTACCCGGTGCTGGAGCGGATCGTGGCGCACCGCGCGGACGTGGTGCTGGGGGTGTCGGGCGACCTGGTGCGCAGGCTGCGCTCGGTCGGGGCGCGCGACGCGCGGCTGGCGGTGGTGGCCGCTCCCGAGACCGGCGCTCCGGTGAACGGGCGCGAGGCCACCCGGGCCGACCTGGCGGTGCTGCCGGAGCGGCCGCTGCTGCTGACCGTCGCCCGCCTGGCCGAGCAGAAGGGGCTGGACATGCTCCTGGCGGCGGCGCCGGCCATCGCCGACCGCCGCCCCGAACCGGTGGTGGCGATCGCCGGGGACGGCCCCTTGTGGGGGGAGCTACACGACACGGCCGCGGAGATGCGCGCGGACGTGCGCATGCTGGGGCACCGCGCGGACGTGGCCGACCTGTTGGCGGCGGCGGACGTGTTCTGCCTGACCAGCCAGTGGGAGGGGCCCTCGCTGGTGATCATGGAGGCGCTGCGCGCGGGGCTGCCGGTGGTCTCCACCCGGGTCGGCGGCATCCCGGACCTGTACTCGGGGACGGTGCTGATGGTGCCGCCGGGGGATCCCGCGGCCTTCGCCGCGGCCGTGGGCCGGGTGCTGGACGACCCGGCGCTGGCCGAGGACCTGCGGGCGCGCTCGCGCGAGGCGGCCAAGGCACTGCCGAGCGAGGAGGACGCGGTGGAGGCCGCCGCGGGCGTGTACAAGGCGGTGCTGCGCAGGTGAGGCGGGACGCGTGGGGATACGGGGGCGGGGTGGCCCCGGGGTCGGGTGGACCTGTCCCCGGGGTACGGTCGATGCCACCCTCGCCGGGACTTCACCTCGCGGGGGTGTAGATGTCATCCTGGACTACGGTCCGGTGTGTGCCGCCCACTGTGCGGTACCGGTATCCTGGCCTGACACGTGAGGGGAGTATCCCTGTCGCGGCGGTGTCGTCATCACGGCGGACAATGTCGTCCTCCCGGTGCCGCCGGTTCGCAGCGCTTCGCTGCGAGCGGGAGAGACCTCCGGTGGTTCGACGTGCGTGCACACCGCCCGCGCGCACTGACCGGAGGAGAGACCGTCCGTGAACGTTCCCTTGTGGTTGTGGGCTGCCACCATCGGCGCCATGGTCGCCATCCTGGTGATCGACCTCATCATCGTCGACCATCCCTGGAGCAAGACGAAGGGCCCCCAGGAGTTCGGCATGAAGCAGGCCGCCTGGTGGGCGGCCTTCTACATCGGCATCGCCATCATCTTCGGCTTCGGTGTCTGGTACTTCGGCGGAGGCGCCGCGGGCGCCGAGTACTTCGCCGGGTTCGTCACCGAGAAGAGCCTGAGCATCGACAACCTCTTCGTGTTCTACCTTCTGATGGGCTCCTTCGCGGTGCCCAAGAAGTACCAGCACGAGGTCCTGCTCGTCGGCATCGTCATCGCGCTGGTCATGCGCGGTATCTTCATCGTCCTGGGCGCCCAGGTCATCAACGCCTGGAGCGAGGTCTTCTACCTCTTCGGCGCCTTCCTGATCTACACCGGTTACAAGATCGTCCGCGACCACATGAAGGGCGACGAGGAGGAGAAGGACTTCACCCAGACCCCGGTGGTCCGCCTCCTCAAGCGCTTCTGGCCGGTGACCGACGACTACCACGGCGCCAAGCTCACCGTGAAGCTCGACGGCCGCCGCCACATCACGCCGATGCTGATGGTCATCGTCGCGATCGGCATGATCGACCTGGTCTTCGCCGTCGACTCCATCCCGGCGATCTTCGGTCTGACACAGGACGCCTACATCGTCTTCACCGCCAACGCCTTCGCCCTGCTGGGTCTGCGCCAGCTGTACTTCCTGCTGGCCGGTCTGATGGACCGCCTGGCCTACATCAGCTGGGGCCTGTCGGCGATCATGGTCTTCATCGGCGTCAAGATGATCCTGCACGCCCTGCACGAGAACGGCGTGCACGTGCCCGAGGTCGGCATCGGCCTGTCCCTGACCGTCATCCTGGGCATCATGACCATCACCATCGTCGGCAGCCTGATCAAGTCCCGCGCCGACGAGCGCAAGAACCCCGAGCTCAAGACCGAGCGCGACCCCTCGGTCGACTCCCCGGCGGACCGCTCCTGAGCGGACGGCGGGCCCGCGGGCCAGCCGAGGACATTCCGGGAAACGGCCGGATTCGAACAGTCGTTCGTCTATAGTGGTGGCACCCTGAGCGCTCCGGCGCCGGGGTGCCGCCTTGTTTTGCGAGGTGGAAGAAACCGTCGTCGGCGGTCGTTAGGCTGGACGGGCGGGAGAGGCGAGCGTCCTCCCCCCTCTCCTCAGCGGCCCGTCTCCGGGGCCCGGGCGGTCTCCGGGAGGCCCCGACCGCCGCACGCGAAGTTCCACACGGGTCAGCCGACGTCACGCGACGGGGTCCGCGTCCTGTGCGCCAGAGCCGAAGGATGTCTCACTCGATGGTCGAACAACTGGTAGTCCGGGGAGCCCGGGAGCACAACCTCAAGGACGTCTCGCTGGACCTGCCGCGCGACTCCATGATCGTGTTCACCGGCCTGTCCGGTTCGGGCAAGTCGTCGCTGGCCTTCGACACGATCTTCGCCGAGGGCCAGCGGCGCTACGTGGAGTCGCTGTCGGCCTACGCCCGCCAGTTCCTGGGGCAGATGGACAAGCCGGACGTGGACTTCATCGAGGGCCTGTCCCCGGCGGTGTCCATCGACCAGAAGTCCACCAGCCGCAACCCCCGCTCCACCGTCGGCACCATCACCGAGGTCTACGACTACCTGCGGCTGCTGTGGGCGCGCATCGGCGTCCCGCACTGTCCCGAGTGCCACCGCGAGATCGCCCGCCAGACCCCGCAGCAGATCGTGGACCGCGTCCTGGAGATGGAGGAGGGCACCCGCTTCCAGGTGCTCGCCCCCGTCGTGCGCGGACGCAAGGGCGAGTACGTCGAGCTGTTCAAGGACCTGCAGTCCAAGGGCTACACCCGCGCGGTGGTGGACGGGCAGGCCGTGCGCCTGGACGAGGCGCCCAAGCTGGGCCGCTACGACAAGCACGACATCGCCGTGGTCGTGGACCGCCTCAGCGTCAAGCCCTCCTCCCGCGGGCGCCTGACCGACTCGGTGGAGACGGCGCTCAAGCTGGCCGGGGGCACCATCGTCCTGGACTTCGTGGACGTGGAGGCCGGGGACCCCGACCGCGAGAAGGTCTTCTCCGAGCACCTGTACTGCCCCTACGACGACCTGTCCTTCGAACAGCTCGAACCGCGCTCCTTCTCCTTCAACGCCCCCTACGGCGCCTGCGCCGAGTGCTCGGGCCTGGGCACCCGCATGGAGGTCGACCCCGAACTCCTGGTCCCCGACCCCGAGAAGACGCTGGCCGAGGGCGCCATCGGCCCCTGGTCGGGCGGGCCCAACAGCGGCTACTGGGAGCGCATCCTCAAGGCGGTGGGCGAGGCGATCGGCTTCGACCTGGACACCCCCTGGGAGCGGCTGCCGCGCCGCGCGCGCAAGGCCCTGCTGGAGGGGCACGACACCCAGGTCCACGTCAGCTACCGCAACAGGTACGGGCGCAACCGCTCCTACTACACCGAGTTCGAGGGCGTCATCCCCTGGGTCAAGCGCCGCCACTCCGAGACCGAGAGCGACTACGGCCGCGAACGGCTGGAGGGGTACATGCGCACCGTGCCCTGCCCGACCTGCGAGGGCACCCGCCTCAAGCCGGTCGTGCTCGCGGTGACCGTGGGCGGCAGGTCCATCGCCGAGGTCGCCCAGATGCCGCTCAGCGACAGCGCGGCCTTCCTGGCCGGGCTCACACTCTCCGAGCGCGACGCGGTCATCGCCGCCCAGGTGCTCAAGGAGATCAACGCCCGGCTCGGCTTCCTGCTCGACGTCGGCCTGGACTACCTGAGCCTGGCGCGCTCCTCGGGCTCGCTCTCGGGCGGGGAGGCCCAGCGCATCCGCCTGGCCACCCAGATCGGCTCCGGCCTGGTGGGCGTGCTGTACGTGCTGGACGAGCCCTCCATCGGCCTGCACCAGCGCGACAACGCGCGCCTGCTGGAGACCCTCCAGCGCCTGCGCGACATCGGCAACACGCTCATCGTCGTCGAACACGACGAGGACACCATCCGCGCCGCCGACTGGGTCGTGGACATCGGCCCCGGCGCGGGCGAGCACGGCGGCCACGTCGTGGTCTCGGGGATCGTGGACGAACTGCTCACCTCGCAGGACTCGCTCACCGGCGAGTACCTGTCCGGCAAGCGCGGCATCGAGGTGCCCGTGGAGCGCCGCCCCCTCACCCGGGGGCACGAGCTGGTGGTCCGGGGAGCGCGCGAGAACAACCTCCACGGCATCGACGTCGCCTTCCCGCTGGGCGTGTTCACCGCCGTCACCGGCGTGTCCGGCTCGGGCAAGTCCACCCTGGTCAACGAGATCCTCTACAAGGCCCTGGCCAAGGAGCTCAACGGGGCGCGCGACGTGCCCGGCCGCCACCTGCGGGTCAACGGCACGAACAAGGTCGACAAGGTCGTGCACGTGGACCAGAGCCCCATCGGGCGGACCCCGCGCTCCAACCCGGCCACCTACTCGGGGGTCTTCGACCACATCCGCAAGCTGTTCGCGCAGACCACCGACGCCAAGACGCGCGGCTACCAGCCGGGCCGGTTCTCCTTCAACGTCAAGGGCGGCCGCTGCGAGGCCTGCTCCGGCGACGGCACGCTCAAGATCGAGATGCAGTTCCTGCCCGACGTCTACGTGCCCTGCGAGGTGTGCCACGGCGCCCGGTACAACCGGGAGACCCTCCAGGTCCGCTACAAGGGCAAGAACATCTCCGAGGTCCTCAACATGCCGATCTCGGAGGCCCTGGAGTTCTTCGAGCCGATCAACGCCATCCGCCGCCACCTGCAGACCCTGGCCGACGTCGGCCTGGGCTACGTGCGGCTGGGCCAGCCCGCCACGACGCTGTCGGGCGGCGAGGCGCAGCGGGTCAAGCTCGCCGCCGAGCTCCAGCGCCGCTCCACCGGGCGGACGGTGTACGTGCTCGACGAGCCCACGACCGGCCTGCACTTCGAGGACATCCGCAAGCTGCTGGGCGTGCTCAACCGGCTGGCCGACACCGGCAACACGGTGATCGTCATCGAGCACAACCTCGACGTGATCAAGACGGCCGACCACGTCATCGACATGGGCCCCGAGGGCGGTTCCGGCGGCGGCACCGTGGTCGCGCAGGGGACCCCGGAGGAGGTCGCCGCGGTGGCCGAGTCCTACACCGGGCGCTTCCTGGCCAAGATGCTCTGAGCCCGCGCTCCGCGCCTCCGCCGCGCCCCGTCCCGGTCCTCGCGGGGCGGGGCGCGGCGCCGCCCGTTGCCACAGCGGGTCGGCGGTTCGCGACACATGTCCCACCTCAGTAGAGTCGAACGTGTCCGCGCCCGGCCCCCGCGCGACTCCGACGAACCGCCCTGGAGGTTGGCCCGCCCATGAACGTCCCTCCCCGACCGGACCGCGGCGGGCCGACGCCTCAGGGCGTCCAGCAGCCCCCATCCGACCCCGGGAACGGGGAGACCCCCGGCTTCCACGACGGCGACCGCTCCGGCGCACCGGACGCCGCCCCGGGCCCCGAACCCGTGGAGCGGCTCTACCCGCTGGCCGCTTGGCGGACGCGGGTGTACGCGCGCGGCATCGACCTGCTCCTGGTCGCCCTGCCCGCGCTGCTGTTGGCGCTCGTGCTCTCCCTGGCCTGGGTGGGCGTCCAGGCGGTCGGCTCCGGCGACACCACCGGTATCGGCGACCGGTACCCGCTCTTCCTGTCGGTGACCTTCTTCCTGCTCTACGCGGGCTACGAGACACTCGCCCTCTCCCGGTGGCAGCAGACGCTGGGCAAGCGCCGCGTCGGGCTCAGGGTCGCCCCCCAGGCCGGGAACGGCGGTCTGGGCACGCCGCCGCTGGCCGCCCTGACGGTGCGCGCCGCGCTGCTGGCCCTGCCCTTCCTGCTGTTCTTCCTGTTCTTCAGCGCCGTCTGGTTCTGGTGGTTCGTGGTGGCCGTGACGGCGCTGCTCACCGGCGGGATGGCCGCCTGGAACCGGCCCAATCGGCAGGGGCTGCACGACCGGATCGCTGGCACCGTGGTGCTCGACGTGGCCGCGGCGGACCCGCGGACCCCGGCGGCGCCCCCGTATCCGCCGCGGGCCTGAGGGCTCTCGCGTACACCCCGGAACCCGGGCACCCCGCCGTACCTACTACATTGTGTAGTGATATTTCGGCGCAGGTGAGGAGCGTTTCGTCGTGGCCGGTAAGAGGACGTGCGGGTGCGGGATGAGCAGGCGCCGACTGCTCGGGACGGCGGGGACGGCCGCGGCCGTCACGGCCGTGAGCGCCTGCGGCGGACAGGAGCCCAAGCCGCAGGAGGTCCGGTACGGCCAGGTGGTCGGCCAGACCACCGACGTCCCCGAGGGCGCTGGAGCGGTCTTCAGCAACAGCAAACTGGTCGTGACCCAGCCTGAGGCGGGCCGGTACCGGGCCTTCGGGGCCTCGTGCACGCACGCGGGCTGCACCGTCCAGGAGGTGGACGAGGTCATCCGGTGCCTGTGCCACGGCAGCGAGTTCGACATCTCCACCGGGGAGGCGCTGGCGGGCCCGGCCCAGGAGCCGCTGGAGCCGTTCGAGGTCACCGTCGAGGGTACCGACATCATCCTCCAGGGCCCCTCCTCCTGAGGGGGCGCAGGCGGGCCGGAGCGGGGTCCCGCGGGCCCGCCCGCCGGGACACCACGGCGCCCGGAGCGGAGATCCGCTCCGGGCGCCGTCGCGTGTGTGACCCGGTCGGGCTCAGGCCTCGCCGGGGTCGCCCCCGGGCGGGCCGCTGACGCCGTTGGGCTCGTGGCGCCGGAACGCCGAGGTGGGGAACTGGGCGGCGTAGGCGGCCTCGTCCGCGTCCTCGGAGGCCAGGAACTGGGCGCGGTGGCGCGGCAGGGACTCGGGGTAGTTCTCGACCAGCCAGCCGATGAGGTGCTCGCGGATCTCGCAGGCGATGTCCCACTGGTGCCCGGTGTCGGCGGCGGTGGCCACCACCCGCACCAGCACCTCACCGCTCGGGGCGATGTCCACGACCTGGCAGGACCAGCTGCGCCCGTCCCAGTGGTCGCTGCGGGTGATCAGGCGCCCGGTCTCCTCGCGCATCTCCTCGATCGGCACCTCCCAGTCCAGCGGGAACACCACCTTGGCGGTGATCGCCGTGCCCTGCTTGGTCCAGTTCTCGAAGCTGGTCGTGGTGAAGTTGGCGACCGGGACCACCAGGCGGCGCTCGTCCCAGATCTTGATGGTGACGTTGACCAGGCTCAGCTCCTCGACTCGGCCCCACTCGCCCTCGACCACGACCACGTCGCCGATGCGCAGGGCGTCGCTGAAGGCCAGCTGGAGCCCGGCGAACAGGTTGGCCAGTGTGGACTGGGCCGCAACACCGGCCACGATGCCGATGATGCCCGCGGAGGCCAGCAGCCCGGCGCCGAGCGCGCGGACCTCGTCGAAGGTGAACAGGATGGCGGCGACCGCCAGTACCACGATGATCGAGGTGATCACCCGGCGCAGCAGCCGCACCTGGGTCTGGATGCGCCGCGCCTTGCGGTCGGCGTCGCCGTTGGCGACCGACAGCCGGGCGAGCACCATGTCCGTGACGGCGTAGGCCAGGCTGACGCCCAGGCCCGTCAGCGTCGCGATCATGAGGATGCTCATCGCGTGCTGGAGAGTCTGGTACGTGCCCCAGTCCACGTTGTCGCGGCTGGGCAGTGACAGGTTCGCGCCGACCACCGCGGCCGCGCCGTAACTGGTGTAGGTCGTGCGGTGGACCACGTGCTGGGACACCCGCCAGGCCTTGCCCAGCTTGTGCTTGAGTACCCAGCGCAGGGCGAAGACCAGCAGCACCGCGACCGTGACGGTGACGCCGATCGTGATCCATTGGGGCAGGCTCACGACGAAGGGCCCCCTCTTGTCGTCGATGTCGGGAAGTTCCTGTGTACCCGCCCAACCTAGAGCATGCGGATACCCAATCGTGACGTTTCGCTTACCCGCGCCCGAGGGACGCGGGCGCGTGCGGCGCCCGCAGGACGGGTGCGGTGCGGGGGAGGGGCCCGCGGGGTGAGACGCGCCACGCGCGGAGGGTGCGGGGCTCGGTTGGCCGTATGTCCCCCCGACCTACCACAATGGGTCCATGGCTGCGACTCCTCACCTGCGCCCCGCGCCCGGATCGATCCCCACCGACCCGGGCGTGTACCGGTTCCGGGACTCCTCCGGACGTGTGATCTACGTGGGCAAGGCCAAGAACCTGCGGTCCCGGCTCTCCTCCTACTTCCGCGACTTCGCCGGACTGCACCCGCGCACGCAGCAGATGGTCTCCACCGCCGCCGACGTCGACTGGACGATCGTGGGCACCGAGGTGGAGGCCCTCCAGCTGGAGTACTCCTGGATCAAGCAGTACGACCCCCGGTTCAACGTCAAGTACCGCGACGACAAGAGCTACCCCTACCTGGCGGTCACCCTCAACGAGGAGTTCCCCCGGGTGCAGGTCATGCGCGGCGCCAAGCGCAGGGGGGTGCGCTACTTCGGCCCCTACTCCCACGCCTGGGCCATCCGCGAGACCGTGGACCTGCTGCTGCGGGTCTTCCCCGTGCGCACCTGCTCCCCGGGGGTGTTCCGCGGCGCCCGCAACAGCGGCCGCCCCTGCCTGCTCGGCTACATCGGCAAGTGCGTGGCCCCCTGCGTGGGCAAGGCCTCCCCCGAGGACCACCGGGCCCTGGCCGAGGACTTCTGCTCCTTCCTGGCGGGCGACACCGGCCGGTTCCTGCGCGAGTTGGAGGGGCGGATGCGCGAGGCCGCCGGGGAGATGGAGTACGAGCGGGCCGCCCGCATCCGCGACGACATCGAGGCCCTGCGCGCCGCCCTGGAGAAGCAGGCCGTCGTCCTGCCCGACTCCACCGACTGCGACGTCATCGCCGTGGCCGACGACCAGTTGGAGGCGGCCGTGCAGATCTTCCACGTGCGCGGCGGGCGCATCCGCGGCCAGCGCGGCTACGTGGTGGACAAGATGGCCGACGACGGCCCCGGCGAGCTGATCGCGACCTTCCTCGGCCAGATCTACGGCCCCACCCGGGGCGAGGACGAGAGCGGGGGCACCGGTACCGCCGTCCCCCGCGAGGTCCTGGTCTCCCACGAGCCCGCCGACCCCGACGCCATGGCCGCCTGGCTGTCGGAGCACCGCGGCTCCTCGGTGGACCTGCGGGTGCCGCAGCGGGGCGACAAGAAGTCCCTCATGGAGACCGTCGCCAAGAACGCGGCCGAGTCGCTGGCCCGGCACAAGACCCACCGCGCCGGGGACCTGAGCACCCGCGGCCGCGCCCTCCAGGAGATCCAGGAGGCCCTGGAGCTGTCCGAGGCGCCGCTGCGCATCGAGTGCTTCGACATCTCCAACCTCCAGGGCGAGCACGTGGTGGCGTCCATGGTCGTCTTCGAGGACGGCCTGGCCCGCAAGTCCGAGTACCGCCGCTTCTCCGTCCGCGGCAGCGGCGAGGGCGGCCGGGAGCAGCACGACGTCGCGGCCATGTACGAGGTCGTCCACCGCCGCTTCCGCCGCTACCTGGAGGAGAGCGCCCGCAGCGGCGAGGTCGCCCGCATGGGGGAGACCGGCGACCACGGTGGTCACCAAAGCGACGACGAGCCGTCACCCGGGAAGTTCGCCTATCCGCCTAACCTGGTGGTGGTGGACGGCGCCCGGCCCCAGGCCGAGGCGGCGCGCCGCGCCCTGGACGAACTCGGGATCGAGGACGTCGCGGTGTGCGGCCTGGCCAAGCGCCTGGAGGAGGTGTGGTTGCCCGGCGACGAGGACCCGGTGATCCTGCCCCGCGCGGGCGAGGGGCTCTACCTGCTCCAACGGGTGCGCGACGAGGCCCACCGCTTCGCCATCCAGTACCACAGGCACAAGCGCGCCAAGGCGCTGACCGGCAGCAGCCTGGACGAGCTGCCCGGTCTGGGGCCGTCCCGCAGGACGGCCCTGATCAAGGCGTTCGGCTCGGTGCGCAGGCTCGCCTCGGCCACGGCCGAGGAGATCGCGGCGGTGCCCGGGATCGGCCCCAAGCTGGCCGAGGCCGTGCACGCGCACCTTTCCGGCGGCCCCGCCGCGACGGAGGGGCGGGGCGACGGGGCACCAGCACAGCACATCACTGACGGGGAAGGAGACGCATGACGGTCGAACTGGGTGGGGAACTGCCACCCGAGGTGGTCATCGTCACCGGCATGTCCGGTGCGGGCCGCAGCACGGCGGCCAGGGCCCTGGAGGACCTGGACTGGTTCGTGGTGGACAACCTGCCGCCCGGCCTGCTGCCGACGATGATCGAGCTGGCCGGACGCACGCACGGGGCGGTGCCGCGGGTCGCCGTGGTCGTGGACGTGCGCTCGCTGGCCTTCACCGAGGACCTGCTGTCCACGGTGGAGGAGCTGCGCAAGCGCGACATCACCGCGCGCGTGCTCTACCTGGAGGCCGGCGACGACGCCCTGGTCCGCCGGTTCGAGGGCGTGCGCAGGCCCCACCCCCTCCAGGGCGACGGGCGCCTGACCGACGGCATCGACCGCGAGCGCGAGACGCTGCGGGCGGTGCGCGGCGAGGCCGACCTGGTCATCGACACCTCCCAGCTCAACGTGCACCAGCTCAAGGCCCGGGTGATCGGCTTCTTCGGGGAGAGCGACGAGGCGCGCCCCCGCGCCAACGTGGTCTCCTTCGGGTTCAAGCACGGCCTGCCGGTGGACGCGGACCTGGTGCTGGACTGCCGTTTCCTGCCCAACCCCCACTGGGTGCCCGACCTGCGGCCGATGAACGGCCGTGACGAGGCGGTGCGCGACTACGTCCTGGCCCAGGACGGGGCCAAGGAGATGCTGGAGGCCTACTCCGACGTCCTCAAGCTGACCATCGCCGGTTACCAGCGCGAGGGCAAGCACTACATGACGCTGGCGGTGGGCTGCACCGGGGGCAAGCACCGCAGCGTGGCCATGGCCGAGCAGTTCGCCGACCGGCTGCGCGGCCAGGGTGTGGACGTGCACGTGGTCCACCGGGACGTCGGACGGGAGTGACCCGCGGGCGCCCGACACGCGCCCTGCCCGCGGTGCACCGTTCTCGGTGGTACGGTCCGATTCGTCCGGTGGACATGGGACGAGGGGCAGACCACAGCCATGGCGAAGAGCACAGCACCCGACGGTGACGGGCGGCGTCCGCCCCGGGTGGTCGCGCTGGGGGGCGGGCACGGCCTGCACGCCTCCCTGTCGGCCCTGCGCAGGGTGACCACCGACGTGACGGCGGTCGTCACCGTCGCCGACGACGGCGGCTCCAGCGGCCGCCTGCGCCGGGAGCTGGGCGTCCTGCCCCCCGGCGACCTGCGCATGGCGCTGGCCGCGCTGTGCGGCGACGACGAGTGGGGTCATACCTGGAGCGAGGTCATCCAGCACCGCTTCCGCTCCGAGGGCGAACTGCACGGCCACGCGGTCGGCAACCTGCTGATCGTGGCCCTGTGGGAGCTGCTCGGCGACTCCGTGGCGGGCCTGGACTGGGTGGGCCAGCTGCTGGGCGCGCACGGCAGGGTGCTGCCGATGTCGTCGGTGCCGCTGGACATCGCCGCCGAGGTGTCGGGGATCGACCCGGCGCGGCCCGATGAGCTGACCACGGTGCGCGGCCAGGTGGCGTGCGCCAGCACCAGCGGCAAGGTGCGCTCCATCTCACTGATCCCCGAGGACCCGCCCGCCAGCCCGCAGGCGGTCAAGGCGGTGCGCGAGGCCGACTGGGTGGTGTTCGGCCCCGGGTCGTGGTTCACCAGCGTGCTGCCCCACCTGCTGGTCCCGGACCTGGCGCACGCCCTGGTCACCACCCGCGCCAAGCGCATGGTGGCGCTGAACCTGTCCCCGCAGCGGGGCGAGACTGACGGCTTCCGCCCCGAGACCTACCTGGAGGTGCTGCGCGAGCACGCGCCCAAGCTGGGGGTGGACGTGGTGCTCGCCGACCGGGGGACCGTGGAGGAGCCCGAGCCCCTGGTGCGGGTGGTGGGCGAGCTGGGCGGGCGCCTGGAGCTGGCGGAGCTGTCCCGCGACGACGGCACACCGCGACACGACCCCGACCGGCTCGCGGCGGCTTTCGAGAGGGTCCTGGAGGGTTGAGGGGCCGGTGGCGGTCCGCGGTCCCCGCAGGTCGGGGGCAATTGGCCGCACACCGGAACGAAGGCCCCAGGGTGCGCGGCGCCGCTGGTCGGCGGATGGGCAACACGCCGTGCGGGGGTCGGCAGCCAGCGCCCGGTCACGTAGTCTGCCACGGAGTAAGCCGCTCGTGGCAGGGCCGCGACGGCGCATCCCCGGTGCCGAGCGCGTGGCGCCGGGTCGGGTTGTGTGACGGGGAGGACCTCAGCGATGGCGATGACCGGCGTGGTGAAGGATGAGTTGAGCCGGCTGACCATTCTCAAGCCATGCTGCCGCAAGGCCGAGGTGTCCACCATCCTGCGGTTCACCGGGGGCCTGCACCTGGTGGGCGGGCGCATCGTGATCGAGGCCGAGCTCGACACGGGCGCGGCCGCGCGCCGCCTGCGCAAGGACATCTCCGAGGTCTTCGGCCACGAGTCCGAGGTGGTCGTGCTGTCCCCGAGCGGCCTGCGCAAGGGCAACCGGTACGTGGTCCGGGTGATCAAGGACGGCGAGTCGCTGGCCCGGCAGACGGGGCTGGTGGACAACAACGGCCGCCCGGTGCGCGGCCTGCCCCGGCACGTGGTGGCCGGCGGAGCCTGCGACGCCGAGTCGGCCTGGCGGGGAGCGTTCATCGCGCACGGCTCCCTGACAGAGCCGGGCCGGTCGATGTCGCTGGAGGTGACCTGCCCCGGGCCGGAGGCCGCGCTGGCTCTGGTGGGCGCCGCCCGCCGGCTCAAGGTGCACGCCAAGGCGCGCGAGGTGCGCGGCGTGGACCGGGTGGTGGTCCGCGACGGCGACTCCATCGGCGCGCTGCTGACCCTGCTGGGCGCCCACCAGAGCGTGCTGGCGTGGGAGGAGCGGCGGATGCGCCGGGAGGTGCGCGCCACCGCCAACCGGCTGGCCAACTTCGACGACGCGAACCTGCGGCGCAGCGCGCGGGCGGCGGTGGCCGCGGGCGCGCGCGTGGAGCGGGCCCTGGAGATCCTGGGCGAGGACGCGCCCAAGCACCTGGTGGCCGCGGGCCAGCTGCGCCTGGCGCACAAGCAGGCCTCCCTGGAGGAGCTGGGGCAGCTGTCCGTCCCGCCGCTGACCAAGGACGCCATCGCCGGGCGTATCCGCAGGCTGCTGGCGATGGCCGACAAGCGCGCGAGCGACCTGGGCATCGAGGGCACCGAGGCCAACCTGACCCCGGACATGCTGGTGCCCTGACCCGGAGCCCGCCGCGGCCCCCGGGCGCTGGCGCCGTAACACCGATGTTCGGCTTTGTTAACTGCGAAAACTCCCGGATAACTTCGGAAAATGGTATAGACCTCTCCGGCTCGCAGTGCCAGGATGGTCGCGAATCCACCGGGCCCGCAGGCTCGGCCGTGGCCCAGCAGCGGCTCTTCGCCGGTGCTCCGCTAGGCTCGTGGTGAACACCCTGTGTGCGTTGAACCTGCTCATGGCGGTCGACCGGTTGACCCCGGAATACGGCGTTCGGGGCGGGGGCCAATGCCCGGGTGGAAATGATGTGCGATATATGAGGAGATTGGTTCCGTGACCATCCGTGTAGGCGTCAACGGCTTCGGCAGGATCGGCCGCAATTTCTGGCGCGCGGTCGCCGCTGGTGGCAGCGACATCGAAATCGTCGCGGTCAACGACCTCACCGACACCAAGACGCTCGCGCACCTGCTCAAGTACGACACCGTGCTCGGCACCCTGGAGGGCGACGTCGAGGTCGGCGACGACTTCATCCGCGTGGGCGACAAGACCATCAAGGTCCTGGCCCAGCGCGACCCGGCCCAGCTGCCCTGGTCGGACCTGAACGTGGACGTGGTCGTCGAGTCCACCGGCATCTTCACCAAGGCCGAGGACGCCAAGAAGCACATCGAGGCCGGCGCCAAGAAGGTCATCATCTCCGCCCCGGCCAAGGGCGAGGACATCACCGTCGTCATGGGCGTCAACGACGACAAGTACGACGCGGCCAACCACCACGTCATCTCCAACGCCTCCTGCACCACCAACTGCGTCGCGCCGATGGCCAAGGTCCTCCTGGACAACTTCGGCGTCAAGCAGGGCCTGATGACCACGGTCCACGCCTACACCAACGACCAGGTCATCCTGGACTTCCCGCACAAGGACCTGCGTCGCGCCCGCGCGGCCGCGCAGAACATCATCCCGACCACCACCGGTGCCGCCAAGGCCACCGCGCTGGTCATCCCCGAGCTCCAGGGCAAGCTGGACGGCATGGCCATGCGCGTCCCCGTGCCCGACGGCTCCGTGACCGACCTGGTCGTCACCCTGGAGCGCGAGGTCACCAAGGACGAGGTCAACGCCGCGTTCAAGGCCGCCGCCGAGGGCCCGCTCAAGGACGTGCTCGTCTACACCGAGGACGAGATCGTCTCCTCCGACATCGTCGGCACCTCGCCCTCGTGCACCTTCGACTCCAAGCTGACCATGGCCTTCGGCAACCAGGTCAAGATCGTCGGCTGGTACGACAACGAGTGGGGCTACTCCAACCGCCTGGTCGACCTGGCCAAGCTGGTCGGCTCCGGCCTGTAGCGTCCACGGCCCCATGGCCACCGGCGCGTGAGACGGCACCCCTTCGCCCGCAGTGCGCGCGGAGGGGTGCCGTCGTGCGCGCCCCTCCCGGCCCCACCGCCCGGGACCGCCACATCCCACATTCCAAGAGGAGACCCAGCATGCGGACGATCGACGACCTCGACGTCTCCGGCAGGCGCGTGTTCGTCCGGGCCGACCTGAACGTGCCCCTGGACGGCGACCGGATCACCGACGACGGGCGCATCCGCGCGGCCGTGCCCACCATCTCCGCGCTGCGCGAGCGCGGCGCCCGCGTCATCGTCGCCGCCCACCTGGGCCGTCCCAAGGGCGCCCCGGACCCCCGCTACTCGCTGCGTCCGGTCGCCGCACGCCTGGGCGAACTGCTCGGCACCGAGGTGGCCTTCGCCTCCGACACCGCCGGGGAGTCGGCCCGCGCCACCTCCGAGGCCCTGACGGACGGCCAGGTCGCCCTGCTGGAGAACGTGCGCTTCGAGCCGGGGGAGACCAGCAAGGACGACGCCGAGCGCGGGGAGCTCGCCGACCGCTTCGCCCAGCTCGCCGACCTGTACGTGGGCGACGCCTTCGGCGCCGTGCACCGCAAGCACGCCAGCGTCTACGACCTGCCCGGCAGGCTGCCGCACGCCGTCGGCGGCCTGGTGCTCAACGAGGTCGAGGTGCTGCGCAGGCTCACCGGCGACCCCCAGCGGCCCTACGCCGTGGTCCTGGGCGGCTCCAAGGTCTCCGACAAGCTCGGCGTCATCGACAACCTGCTGGGCACCGCCGACCGCCTGCTCATCGGCGGCGGCATGGTCTTCACCTTCCTCAAGGCCCAGGGCCACGAGGTCGGCTCCAGCCTGCTGGAGGCCGACCAGATCGACACCGTCAAGGGCTACCTGGAGCGCGCCGAGCGCGAGGGCGTGGAGATCGTCCTGCCGGTGGACGTGGTGGCCGCCGAGAAGTTCTCCGCCGACGCCGCGCACGACGCGGTCGGCGTCGAGTCGATCCCGGCCGACCGGATGGGCCTGGACATCGGCCCCCGCAGCCAGGAGCTCTTCGCGCGGAAGCTGGCCGACGCCCGGACCGTGTTCTGGAACGGCCCGATGGGCGTGTTCGAGATGGAGCCCTACGCCGGGGGCACCCGCGCGCTGGCCCAGGCCCTGGTCGACTCCGACGCCTTCACCGTGGTCGGCGGCGGCGACTCCGCCGCGGCCGTGCGCGCGCTGGGCTTCGACGAGGCGGCCTTCGGCCACATCTCCACCGGCGGCGGCGCCAGCCTGGAGTACCTGGAGGGCAAGGACCTGCCCGGTATCGACGCCCTGAAGTAAGCCCGAAGTCCCCTTTCACAGACGAGGAAGTGCCGACATGTCCCAGCGCCTGCCGCTCATCGCGGGCAACTGGAAGATGAACAACAACCACCTGGAGGCGATCGCGCTCGTCCAGAAGCTGGCGTTCGCGCTCAACGACAAGGACTACGACAACGCCGAGGTCGTCGTCCTGCCGCCGTTCACCGATCTGCGCAGCGTCCAGACCCTGGTCGACGGCGACAAGCTCAAGATCGTCTACGGCGCCCAGGACATCTCCGCGCACGAGAAGGGCGCCTACACCGGCGAGATCTCCGGGTCCATGCTGGCCAAGCTGGACTGCTCCTACGTGCTGGTGGGCCACTCCGAGCGCCGCGAGTACCACCGCGAGGACGACGCCCTGGTCAACACCAAGGTCAAGGCGGCGTTCGCCAACGGCATCGTCCCGATCCTGTGCGTGGGCGAGGGCCTGGAGGTCCGCAAGGCGGGCCAGCAGGTCGAGCACGTCCTGGCCCAGCTGGACGGCGCCCTCAAGGAGGTCCCGGCCGAGCAGGCCGAGAGGATCGTCGTGGCCTACGAGCCCGTGTGGGCCATCGGCACCGGCGAGGTCGCCACCCCCGAGGACGCCCAGGAGGTGTGCTCGGCCGTCCGCGCGCGCCTGGCCGAGCTGTACTCGCCTGAGGTCGCGGGCGCGGTGCGCGTCCTCTACGGCGGTTCGGTCAAGGGCGACAACGCCCCCGGCATCATGGCCAAGGACGACGTGGACGGGGCCCTGGTCGGCGGCGCCTGCCTCAAGGCCGACGAGTTCGTGAAGATCATCCGCTTCGGCGAGAACTAGCCGCGGCGCGAACCCCCGCCCGTCACGCTTCGATGCCCGATGGTGACGGGCGGGGTGCCTGACAGGTCGCCGGGTCGGGCTAGACTTCGCTGTGGGGTTCTCCGTGCCTCGCGGTTTCCCCGCCCGTGCTGCCAAGGGCACGGTAAAATCCGAAATTGTCCCCGGTCCCCTGCTTCCCGGGTGTCCGCGCCGGTCCGGTGTCACCGCTGGTGCGCACGGGAAACGGGGTCGGTCCATAACCCCCCGCTTCGGGGTCGAGCTACGGGTGAGCGTGTGATCCTCGGTCTGTCCATCCTCGTGATGCTTCTCAGCGTGCTGCTGGTCCTCCTGGTGCTCATGCACAAGGGCAAGGGCGGCGGTCTCTCCGACATGTTCGGCGGTGGCGTCACGTCCTCGCTCGGCGGATCGTCGGTGGTCGAGCGCAACCTCGACCGGATGACCATCGCGATCGGGGTCGTGTGGATCATCGCCATCGTCATCCTCGGCCTGCTGATCAACCGGGGCATGTAGCCCGCGACCCGCGGGCACACCCCGTCCACCGTCAAGCTCGCCCGAGAACCGGTGAGCGAGTTCGCCGAAGGAGTTTTTCGTGGGTAGTGGCAGTGCCATTCGTGGCAGCCGTGTCGGAGCCGGTCCCATGGGCGAGGCCGAGCGGGGCGAGGCCGCCCCGCGCGTCCGGGTTCCGTTCTACTGCGCGAACCTGCACGAGGTCGTGCCCAGCTTCGCGAGCGAGGCACTGGTCCCCGACGAGTGGGACTGCCCGCGCTGCGGCTTCCCCGCGGGCAAGGACAAGGCGAACCCCCCGTCGCCGCCGCGCACCGAGCCGTACAAGACCCACCTGGCGTACGTGAAGGAGCGCCGCAGCGAGGAGGAGGGCAAGCTCATCCTCGACGAGGCCCTGGCCAAGCTGCGCGCCGACCGCGCCGCCGTCGAGGCCCACATGAGGGCCAGGCAGAACTAGCCGCTCCTTCCCCCGCAGGCTTTCGGTGGGGCCCGTCGCGACCGCGACGGGCCCCACGCGTGTGTCCGTGCCCGGTGACCGGGGACGATGTCCCGCCATACGTGAATACGAGGGCGAACTTCTCATTCACGGGACTGATGTGGTTCTTGGGAAATAGAGTGATCGGCACGCACCCCGACAGCCCCTGTGAGGAGATGGTGTCGATGTCTACGTGCCCCACCGGCGGGGACCACGACTGGATACTCGGCGACGACCGCAAGTTCCAGTGCGCCAAGTGCGGAGCTCAGAGCGCCCGGCGATTCTGAGCCCCGGGACCGGGCTGGACCGTCCCGCGTCCGGCCAGCCGCCCGTTCTCCTCGGCGCGCCAGGTGACCGGTTCCCCCAGGGTCTCGGCCACCCCCTTGGCCCAGCGCTCCAGGCAGGCGAACCTGTCCGGCCCCTCCGGAAGCACGGTGCGCCCCTGGTAGGACACCCCCTCCAGGACGATCACCTCGCCGTTCAGCCTCAGCTCGGTGTCGTACTCGCTCGTGTTCGGCCTCATGGACCGGACTCTAGCGCTCCCCGGCCGCGTCCACCCGTGCTTTGGCTCATCATCCCTGCGGCCGCGCGGTGTCCGGCGCACGGAGCACCCGCCGGAGTGGGGACAATGGTGGGTATGGCCTCCCCCGAACCCGCGGACGCCCCCGCCGCCCCCCGAGGTGTTCCCTCAGACCTGACCCGGACGCCCGAGAGCGTCTCCCACCTGCGCAGGTACGTCAGCCTGCGCGGCCCCAACACGCGCATGTGGATGGCCGTGGCCTACTTCTCCGCCGCCCTCACCGCGGGGTTCGTGGTGGTGCTGGGGTCGATGCTCTGGCACGTGCTGCGGCAGGAGACCACGGTCGGCTCGGTGACGCTGTGGGCCTTCGCGGGCCTGGCCATGCTCTTCGTCGGCCCGGGGAGCAACGTGTTCGTGCTGCGGGGTCTGCCCCAGCGCATCACCCGGCAGGGCATCAGCGCCGACAGCGACGGCGTCACGGTCCTGCAGGAGCGCAAGTGGTGGTTCCCCGGCGAGGGCACGTTCATCGCCTGGACGGAGATCCGGCGCATCCGCGAGGTGCACACCGGCGGGCGCCGGCTCACCTACTTCATCGAGTTCGTGCTGGACACCCACCGCACCGACGCAGAGCTGCCCAGCTGGGCCGAGACCGCCGAGAGCCTGGACCTGGAGGCGGTCGACGCGCCCACGCAGTTCTACGTGCAGGTGCCCGTCGACCTCAAGGAGAAGATCCTGCGGATGGTGGAGCGCACGGCCCCGCTGCCCTCGGTCGTGGAGCGGACCCCGCCGCTACGGTGAGGCGCGGCCGTCCAGGCGCCGGGTCAGGTCGGCCGCCGCGTCGCGGACCCGCCCGGCCAGCGCCTGCGGGGTGACCGGCCGCGCGCTGGGCACCGTCAGGCTGATCGCCGCGGCGGGGCGGCCGTTGTGGTCGCAGGCGGCCGCGGCCACCGACACGAAGCCCTCGGTGACCTGCCCCTTCTCGATGGACCAGCCCTGGCGCCGCTCCTCGGCCAGCACCCGGCGCAGCTCGCCGGGCGAGGCCGGGCCCCGGCCGGTGCGGGTGGTGAAGGCCGCCGCGTCCGGGTACAGGGCGCGCACCTGGGCGCGCGGCAACCGGGCCAGCATGGCCCGCCCCGACGCGGTCAGGTGCACGGGCAGGCGCACCCCCACCCCGGTGATCAGCGACGGGGCGTGCGGCGGCTGCTCCTTGAGCAGGTACAGGGTGTCGGCCCCGTGCAGCACGCCCAGGTGCGCGGTGGCGCCGGTGGCCTCGGTGAGCTGGTGCAGCAGCGGACGGGCCAGGCGTTCGACGCCGTCGTGGCGCAGGTAGGCCGATCCGATCTCGAAGGCCGCCACACCCAGGCCCCAGCGGCGCTCCTCGGGCAGGTGGGTCACGAAGCCCTCCCGCGCCATGGCCTCCAGCAGCTGGTACACGCTGGAACGGGGCATGTCCAGCTCGGCGGCGATCGCCGAGGCCGACACCGGCCCGGGGCGGGTCGCCAGGAAGCGCAGCAGCCGCAGCGCGCGGGTGGCCGCCGGAACGAGGCTCATACCTGCGATTGTCCCACGGCGCGACTCCCCTGTTGTCTGAGATCCCAGACGGAACCCTCGTGTCAGCCCTTCACCAGGGGGCATGCGGGGGGTCAAATGGGAGACATGTCCACAGCAGTTCCTTCCGTCGTCGTCGGCGATGCGCCGCTCACCCCGGCCCAGATCCTCGACGTGGCCCGCCACGGCGCCCGTGTCACCCTGTCCGAGCAGGCCCGCAAGGCCCTCCACCACGGCCGCGAACGGGTCGAGTCGCTCGCCCGCGGTGAGGTGCCCGCCTACGGGGTCAGCACCGGCTTCGGCGCGCTCGCCACCCGCCACATCGCCCCCGACCTGCGGGCCCGCCTCCAGCGCTCGCTCATCCGCTCGCACGCCGCCGGGACCGGGCCCGAGGTGGAGGACGAGGTCGTGCGCGCCCTCATGCTGCTGCGCCTGCGCACCCTGGCCTCGGGCAACACCGGCGTGGAGGTCGCCACCGCCGAGACCCTCGCCGCGCTGCTCAACGCCCGCATCACCCCGGTCGTGCACGAGTACGGCAGCCTGGGCTGCTCGGGGGACCTGGCGCCCCTGTCGCACGTGGCGCTGGCCCTGATGGGCGAGGGCCGGGTCCGCGACGCCGCCGGGCGGGACGTGCCCGCCTACACCGCCCTGCACGAGGCCGGGATCCGACCGGTCGAACTGGGCGCCAAGGAGGGCCTGGCGCTGATCAACGGCACCGACGGCATGCTCGGCATGCTCGTGCTGGCCTGTATGGACCTGGAGCGCCTGCTCAAGGTCGCCGACATCACCGCCGCCATGAGCGTCGAGGCGCTGCTGGGCACCGACCGCGTCTTCGCCGAGGAGCTCCAGCGCCTGCGCCCCCACCCCGGCCAGGCCGCCTCCGCGGCCAACCTGCGCTCCCTGCTCGACTCCTCGCCCATCGTCGCCTCCCACCGCGGACCCGACTGCAACCGGGTCCAGGACGCCTATTCGCTGCGCTGCGCGCCGCAGGTGGCCGGCGCCGCCCGCGACACCCTGGCCCACGCGCTGCTGGTGGCCGGGCGCGAACTCGACAGCGTCATCGACAACCCCGTGGTCCTGGACGACGGGCGGGTGGAGTCCAACGGCAACTTCCACGGCGCGCCCGTGGCCTACGTGCTCGACTTCCTGGCCATCGCCGTCGCCGACACCGCCTCCATCGCCGAGCGGCGCACCGACCGCATGCTCGACGTGTCCCGCTCCCACGGCCTGCCCGCCTTCCTGGCCGACGACCCCGGCGTGGACTCCGGGCACATGATCGCCCAGTACACGCAGGCGGCCGTCGTCTCCGAGCTCAAGCGCCTGGCCGTGCCCGCCAGCGTCGACTCCATCCCCAGCTCGGCCATGCAGGAGGACCACGTGTCCATGGGCTGGTCGGCCGCCCGCAAGCTGCGCCGCGCCGTGGACGGGCTGACCAGTGTGCTCGCGGTGGAGCTGCTCACCGCCGCCCGCGCCCTGGACCTGCGCTCGCCGCTGGAGCCCGGCCCCGCCACCGGCGCCGTGCTGCGCACCGTACGGGAGAGGGTCCCCGGCCCCGGCCCCGACCGCCACCTGGCCCCCGAGATCGCCGCCGTCGCCGACCTGATCACCGACGGCTCCGTGGTCGGGGCCGCCGAGTCCGTCGTCCCCCTGGCCTGAACGGTGTCCGCTTTGGGCCTCCGCTTCGCTTCGGCCCGTGTTCGGGCGTCCCAAAGGGCGGGAACCTTCGGATCCTCCGGTGTGACGGCTCGTTCCTCGCAGTCTCACCTACGAATCCTCCAGAACCCCGCCGACGCCCGAACAGACCCCACGACTTCGAGGAGAACCGCGTGAGCAGTCCACGTACCGTCCGCGCCGCGCGCGGCACCACCCTGTCCGCGAAGGGGTGGCAGCAGGAGGCCGCCCTGCGCATGTTCCACAACAACCTCGACCCCGAGGTCGCCGAACGCCCCGAGGAGCTGGTGGTCTACGGCGGCACGGGCAGGGCGGCGCGCGACTGGCGCAGCTTCGACCGCATCACCGCCGCCCTGCGCGACCTGGAGGGCGACGAGACCCTGCTCGTGCAGTCCGGCCGCCCGGTCGGCGTCATGCGCACCCACGAGTGGGCGCCCCGCGTGCTCATCGCCAACAGCAACCTGGTGGGGGACTGGGCGAACTGGCCCGAGTTCCGCCGCCTGGAGGCGCAGGGACTGACCATGTACGGGCAGATGACCGCCGGTTCGTGGATCTACATCGGCACCCAGGGCATCCTCCAGGGCACCTACGAGACCTTCGCCGCCGTGGCCGCCAAGCGGTTCGGCGGAACCCTGGCCGGAACCATCACCCTCACCGCCGGACTCGGCGGCATGGGCGGCGCCCAGCCGCTGGCCGTGACCATGAACGACGGCGTCGCGATCGTGGTCGAGTGCGACCCCGGACGCATCGAACGCCGCATCGATCACCGCTACCTGGACGTGCGCGCCGACAGCCTCGACCACGCCCTGGAACTGGCCGTGCGGGCGCGCGACGAGCGCCGCCCGCTGTCGGTCGGGGTGCTCGGCAACGCCGCCGAGGTCCTTCCCGAACTGCTCTCGCGCGGCGCCCCGATCGACGTGGTCACCGACCAGACCTCCGCCCACGACCCCCTCGCCTACCTGCCCGCCGGGGTGGCCTTCGAGGACTGGAGGGACCTGGCCGCCTCCGGGCCAGAGGAGTTCACCGACCGGGCCCGTGAGTCCATGGCCGCGCACGTGGAGGCCATGGTGGGCTTCCAGGACGCGGGCGCCGAGGTCTTCGACTACGGCAACTCCATCCGCGACGAGGCCCGCAGCGGCGGCTTCGCCCGCGCCTTCGACTTCCCCGGGTTCGTCCCCGCCTACATCCGGCCCCTGTTCTGCGAGGGGAAGGGGCCGTTCCGGTGGGCGGCGCTGTCGGGCGACCCCGCCGACATCGCCCGCACCGACCGGGCCGTCCTGGACCTGTTCCCCGACAACGAGCACCTGGCCCGGTGGATCCGCATGGCGGGGGAGCGGGTCGCCTTCCAGGGGCTGCCCGCACGCATCTGCTGGCTCGGCCAGGGCGAGCGGGCCGCCGCCGGGGCGCGCTTCAACGAACTGGTGGCCTCCGGCGAGGTCCGCGCGCCGCTGGCCATCGGCCGCGACCACCTGGACACCGGCTCGGTGGCCTCCCCCTACCGCGAGACCGAGGGGATGCTGGACGGCTCCGACGCCATCGCCGACTGGCCGCTGCTCAACGCCCTGGTCAACACCTCCTCCGGCGCCTCGTGGGTGTCCATCCACCACGGCGGGGGAGTGGGCATGGGCCGCTCGCTGCACGCCGGGCAGGTCAGCGTCGCCGACGGCACCGACCTGGCCGCCGCCAAGCTGGAGCGGGTGCTCACCAACGACCCCGCCACGGGCGTCATCCGCCACGTGGACGCCGGGTACGACGAGGCCGGGCGCGTCGCCCGTGAGCACGGCATCCGCGTCCCGATGCGCGAAGGGGACTGAACCGCGCCGGGGCGCCCGCCGAGGGCGCCCCGGCCGCGCGTACGACCATCCGTTCCGACGTGGGGAAACACCCTGTGAGCGACCATTGCACCGCCCCCGACCCCGGGGCCTTCGACCGCCTGTGGGCCGACCTGGTGCCCGTGGGCCGCGACCCGGGCAGCGGCGGCTACCGCCGCCACGCCTGGAACGGCGCCGACGCCGACGCCCGCGCCTGGTTCACCGAGGCCGCCGCCGCCCGGAACCTGGACGTGCGCACCGACCGCAACGGCAACCTGTGGGCCTGGTGGGGCGAGCCCGGCCCGGGCGCGGTGGCCACCGGCTCCCACCTGGACTCGGTTCCCGACGGCGGAGCCTTCGACGGACCCCTCGGCGTGGCCAGCGCCCTGGCCGCCGTGGACGAGCTGCGGCGGCGCGGACTGACCCCGGCCCGCCCGCTGGCCGTCACGGTGTTCGCCGAGGAGGAGGGCGGCCGGTTCGGCGTCCCCTGCCTGGGCAGCCGCCTGACGGCCGGGGAGATCTCCCCCGAGCGGGCGCGCGGCCTCACCGACGCCTCCGGGACCACCTGGGCCCGGGCCATGGAGGCCGCCGGGCACGACCCCGACGCGATCGGCGCGGACCCCGGGGCCCTGGCGGACCTGGACGTGTTCGTGGAACTGCACGTGGAGCAGGGCCGCGCCCTGGAGGAGACCGCCCACCCGGTGGGCGTGGCCAGCGCGATCTGGCCGCACGGGCGCTGGCGGATGGACTTCACCGGCCGCGCCGACCACGCGGGCACCACCCGCCTGGACGACCGCAGCGACCCCATGCTTCCGTTCGCGCGCACGATCCTGGCGGCCCGTGCGCTGGCCGAGGAGCACGGCGCCCGCGCTACCGTGGCCAGGGCCCTGGTCGACCCCAACGGCACGAACGCGATCCCGTCCCGGGTCAGCGCCTGGCTGGACGCCCGCGCCGCCGACGAGGCCGCGCTCGGCGCGGTCGTGGCCGGGGTGCGCGGGGCCGCCGAGCGGGCCTCGCGCGAGCACGGGGTGGACTGCGCGACCGCCAACGAGTCGCTGACCCCGCTGGTGTCGTTCGCGCACGGCCTGCGCGACCGCCTGGCCGCGGTGGTCGCCGACCGGGCCCCCGACCCCCGGGTGCCGGTGCTGCCGACCGGGGCCGGGCACGACGCCGGGGTGCTCGCCGCGCACGTGCCCACCGCGATGCTGTACGTGCGCAACCCGACCGGGGTGTCGCACTCACCCGAGGAGTGGGCCCGCCCCGAGGACTGCCACGCCGGGGTGCTCGCCCTGGCCGACGTGCTCCAGGACCTGCTCGCCCGCCCCGCCCGGGAGGGGGACCGATGAGGCCGCCGCGCGACCACCGCCTGTGGTGCGAGTGGGCGTGGACCGGCGCCGAGGACGGCGCCCCCGAGCACGGCGTGCTCGTGGAGGTGGCCGACGGCCGGATCACCTCGGTGACGGCCGCGACGCCGCGCCCCGGGGACGCCGAGACCCTTCCCGGCCTCACCCTGCCCGGGCTCGCCAACGCCCACTCGCACGCCTTCCACCGGGCGCTGCGGGGGCGCACCCACGCCGGTGGCGGATCCTTCTGGACCTGGCGCGAGACGATGTACCGCGTGGCGGAGCGACTGGACCCCGACACCTACCACCGCCTCGCCCGGGCGGTCTACGCCGAGATGGCCCTGGCCGGGATCACCTGTGTGGGCGAGTTCCACTACCTGCACCACGCACCCGGCGGGGTCCGCTACGCCGACCCCAACGCCATGGGCCACGCCCTGGCCGCCGCCGCGGCCGACGCGGGGATCCGGATCACCCTGTTGGACGTGTGCTACCTATCCGGCGGGCTGGACGGAAGCGGCGTCCACCAGCCGCTGGCCGGTCCCCAGCTGCGCTTCGGCGACGGGGACGCGGCCTCCTGGGCCGAGCGCGCCGCCGCGTTCCGCCCCGGGGGCGGCCACGCGCGCACGGGAGCGGCCGCCCACTCGGTGCGCGCGGTCCCCGCCGCGCAGCTGTCCGAGGTGGCCGCGTTCGCCGCGGGGCGCGACGCCGTGCTGCACGTCCACGTCTCCGAGCAGCCCGCCGAGAACGCCGCCTGCCTGGCCGCCTACGGCCGCACCCCCACGGCCGTGCTCGCCGACGCGGGCGCGCTCACCGCGCGCACGAGCCTGGTGCACGCCACCCACCTGGACGACGCCGACGTGGCGGCCGTCCGCGCGGCCGGGTCCACGGTGTGCCTGTGCCCCACGACCGAACGCGACCTGGCCGACGGCCTGCCGCGCACCGGAGACCTGCTGCCCGCCCCGCTCAGCCTGGGCACCGACCAGCACGTGATGACGGACGTGTTCGAGGAGGCCCGGGCGGTCGAACTCCACGAGCGCCTGCGCACCCACCGCCGGGGAACCCTGGGCGCAGGGGCGCTGCTGCGCGCCGCCACCGCGCACGGACACGCCAGCCTGGGCTGGACCCGAGAACCGGTGGCCGCCGTCCCCGGTGCGTACGGGGGGCCGCCGCCCGCCGGAGCAGGATCACGGGAGCCTTCACGAGAGACGCCCGACGCCGGTGTCCTGGCCCCGGGGGCGCGGGCCGACCTGGTCAACGTCCCCCTGGACGGAACCCGTCTGGCCGGGGCCGACCCCGCCCGGGCCGCCGACGCCGTCGTCTTCGCCGCCACCGCCGCCGACGTGCGGCACGTGATGGCCGATGGACGCTGGACCGTCCGCGACGGCGTCCACACCCTGGTCCCCGACACCGCGCGCGAACTCGACGCCGTCATCAAGGAGGTCCTCACGTGAGCGACGTGCCCCGCAGCATCGTCATCGACGACATCGCCACCCTGGTCACCAACGACCCCTCCCGCGGAAGAGGCGCCGTGGGGGAGGTCCCCGACGCCGCCCTGGTCGTCGAGGACGGCCGGGTGGCCTGGTCGGGCCCGCGCGCCCAGGCGCCCGCCGCCGACGCGCGGATCGACGCCGCCGGGCGCTGCGTCATCCCCGGGTTCGTCGACAGCCACTCCCACATCGTCTTCGCGGGCGACCGCAGCCGCGAGTTCGCCGCCCGGATGAGCGGCCGTCCCTACTCGGCGGGCGGCATCCGCACCACCGTGGCCGCCACCCGCCAGGCCTCCGACGCCGACCTGCTCGCGGGCGCCCGGCGCCTCCTCCGCGAGGCCCGTGGCCAGGGCACCACCACCCTGGAGGTCAAGTCCGGGTACGGGCTCACCGTCTCCGACGAGGAGCGCTGCCTGGCCGTGGCCGCCCGCGTCACCGACGAGGTCACCTTCCTGGGCGCGCACGTGGTCGCCCCCGAGTACGCCGACGATCCCCAGGGCTACGTCGACCTGGTCACGGGGCCGATGCTGGAGGCCTGCGCGCCGCACGCCCGGTGGATCGACGTCTTCTGCGAGCGCGGCGCCTTCGACGAGGACGCCTCACGCCGGGTCCTGACCGCCGGGATGGAGCGCGGGCTGCTGCCCCGCGTGCACGGCAACCAGCTCGGACCGGGGCCGGGCGTGCGCCTGGCGGTCGAACTGGGCGCCGCCTCGGTCGACCACTGCACCCACCTGGAGCCCGGGGACGTGGACGCCCTGGTCCAGGCGGCCGCGCGCCCCGAGCCCACGGTCGCCACCCTGCTGCCCGGGGTGGACTTCTCCACCCGCCAGCCCTACCCGGACGCCCGCGCGCTCATCGACGCCGGGGCCCTGGTCGCCCTGGCCAGCGACTGCAACCCGGGTTCGTGCTTCACCTCCAGCCTGGCCTTCTGCGTCGCGGTCGCCGTCCGCGACATGGGCATGACCCCCGACGAGGCGGTGTGGGCGGCCACCGCGGGAGGGGCGCGGGCGCTACGCCGCACCGACGTCGGCCACCTGGCCCCCGGCGCGCGCGCCGACCTGGTCCTGCTGGACGCGCCCAACCACCTCTACCTCGCCTACCGGCCGGGGGTCCCCCAGGTCGCGGCGGTCTGGAAGGACGGGGAGCTGGTCTCGGGCCGCCCCTGAGCGTGAAGGGCACGGTGTGACGAGCGGGTCATCCAACGTCTTTGCGAACTCAACGAACGGCTAACCTCCCCGAAACCCGCGGCACCGAACCTGGATGCACGTCGGTGCGTGTCCGCCGCCGCGGTACAGCGTCGTTCCGCGGTGGTGGGGCACCGGCCCACGCTCCCTTCGAGGAAGTCCGCGGTGAACCCGGGGCGTGCCGGAGCGGCCCACGGGCCGGGGCCGGGCACGCGGCTCCCGCCCGGGGCCGCACACAGAACGCGGGGGCCGACGATCACTGGGGGGTGTCGTCGGCCCCCGCTCGCGGTTGACGCGATGAGGCCGTTCCCGAGGGCGCGGACCCGCGCCCGGGGACGCTGGCTAGTTCGACTCGTCGTCCGCGGAGTCGTCGGAGCCCTCGGCGGGCGCGGAGGAGGAGGACGCGGCCTTCTTGGTGACGCGGCGCTTCTTCACCGGACGCGAGTAGTCGACGAGGGGCTCCAGACGGGCCTCGTGCTCCTTGAAGCAGTCGGCGCACGCGTCGACCTCGCGGACGACACCCTCCCAGGCGAACTGGATGACCTCAGTCGCCTCGACCTTCTCCTCGCTGACGGCGTGGGGATCGCAGTACTTGAGCGTGAAGACCTCGGTGACCACGGCGGGGATTTCCCTTCGGTATCGCGTGAACAGAGCGGACCCATTAATCATACACCTGTACGAAAGCGCAAACCGGCTGCACGCCGGATGTGCCGTCACGGGTTCGGGGTCGCCCCGAAGCCTAGCGAAGATTCGGGGGCGCGTGCGCCCGTGTCCGGCGGGCGTGCCCGGGGTGACCAGGGGGTCCGCGCGGGCGCGGCGCGTGCGGGCGCGGCGTCCCCGGACGTGCCCCCCGCCGTGCGCGCGTCGGAGCGGAGGCCGCGGCGGGGCGGCCGTTATGGCACCGCGTGTTTGCCTTCCAGCTTTTTGTCCGTTTCTCGAAACGCTTTCACGCCATTGCCGAAAACCGATTTGTGCGTTTGGCGAACACGGCGCCGAGCGCATCGCTAGGGTATTGCCCCATCCGGGGGAAAGCGCCGTGTTCGGCCGTTCCCTCCGGGCGGACCCGTGGCGGCGCCCGCGCCGCGTACACGGGGAACGGCGGGCACCGTGGGGGAGCGGCGTCCGGAGAGAGGGAGCAGGGGGAGGGCCGTGGTCGAGTACATGGAGGGTGTCCACAGAGGGCGTGTCGGCGTCCGGGGGCAGGCGCCGCGACCGGGGGGAACCGCGTCCGCGGCGGAGCGGCGGCGCGCGAGGGCCGAACGCACGCGTGCCTGCGAGCGCGTGTCGGTCGATCCGCGTTTCGTGAAACTCCGAAGGCGGTTCGCGCTCCAGTCGGGGCTGCTGGTATCGGCATTCCTGCTCGGTTACCTGTCCTATCTTCTGCTCTCCGCCTTCGCGCGCGATTTCATGAGCAGGCCGCTCACGGATTCGGTGAACGTGGCACTGGCCATGGGAATCGGACAGTTCCTGTGGGTGTTCGCCCTCGCCTGGGCGTTCGGCCGTTTCTCCGACCGCTCCCTGGACCCCCTCGCGCGGGAGATCCGCGAGGAGGCCCGAGACGGGGAGGCCGCCGACGGGACGGCGGCGGGCCGATGAGCGCCGCCGCAGTGGCCGCCGGAGTGGCAGCGGTCACCGAAACGCCCGCCGCCGCCGGACCGTCCGCGCCTGCCGGACCGCCCGCCGCCGAAACACTGTCCGCGCCTGCCGGGCCGTCCGTGGCCGCCGGCCCCCTGGACGCCCTGGGCGGCGCCCTGGGGGGCGAGTTCGGCGTCGCGCACGCCTGGACGGTGGGCCTGTGCGCCCTGTTCGTCCTGGTCACCCTGGCCGTCACCGTCCGCGCCGGGCGCACCACCCGGGGCGCGGTCGACTTCTACGCGGGCGGGCGCGGCTTCTCCAGCACCCAGAACGGGCTCGCCCTGACCGGCGACTACCTGTCCGCGGCCTCCTTCCTGGGCATCGCCGGGATGATCTCCCTCCAGGGCTACGACGGCTTCCTGTACTCCATCGGCTTCCTGGTGGCCTGGCTGCTGGTGCTGCCGATGGCCCAGCTGGTGCGCAACACCGGCCGCTTCACCATGGCCGACCTGCCCGCCTTCCGCATGCGCCGGATGCGGGTGCGCCTGGCCTGCACCGTCTCCACCGTCACCGTGTGCGTGTTCTACCTGGTCGCGCAGATGGTCGGCGCCGGAGCCCTGGTCGCGGTCCTGCTGGGCCTGCACGACGGCGGGACCTTCCTGGGGATGGGCGCCGAGCAGGCCCGCACGGGCGTGATCGTGCTCGTGGGCGTGCTCATGATCGTCTACGTCATGTACGGCGGCATGAAGGCGGCCACCTGGCTCCAGATCATCAAGGCGGTCGCGCTGCTGGTCGCCACCGGACTGCTCACCGCCCTGGTGCTGGCCCTGTTCGCCTTCGACCCGCGCGCCCTGCTCGACGGGGCCGCCGAGGCCAGCGGGCACGGGCAGGCCTTCCTGGAACCGGGGCTGCGCTTCGGGGTGGAGATCCCCGGCGACCCCGCCCGGACCCTGTTCAACAAACTCGACCTCGTCAGCCTCGGGCTGGCCCTGGTGCTGGGCACGGTCGCGCTGCCGCACATCCTCATCCGCTTCTACACCGTGCCCGACGGCCGGGCGGCGCGCTCGTCGGTCAACCGCACGATCGTCATGGTCGGGGCCTTCTACCTCATGACGCTGGCCCTGGGCTTCGGCGCCGCGGCGCTGGTCGGCTCCGAGCGCATCGCGGCCGTGGACCCCTCGGGCAACACCGCGGTGCCGATGCTCGCCGAGGAGGTGGGGCGGCTGACCGCCGGTCCGGCGGGCGCGGCCGTGCTGCTCGCGCTGATCTCGGCGGCCGCGCTGGCCACCATCCTCGCCGTCATCGCCAGTCTCACCCTGGCCTCGTCCTCCTCGATCGCGCACGACCTGTTCGGCCACATCCTCATGTGGGGCAGGCCCCGGGAGTCGCAGGAGGTGGGTGTGGCGCGTCTCTCCGCCTGCCTGATCGGCGCCGTGGCCATCGTGCTGGCCGTGCGGGCCCAGGACATGAACGTGGCCTTCCTGGTGGGGCTGGCCTTCGCCATCGCGGCCGCGGCCAACCTGCCGGTCATCGTGCTCACCATGTTCTGGCGCCGCTTCAACACCAGGGGCGTGGAGTGGGGCGTCTACGGCGGGCTGTCCGCCACCCTGCTGCTCATGCTGCTGTCGCCGGTGATGTCGGGCAGGACCGACCCCGTCACGGGGGAGAACCTGTCGGTGCTGCCCGCCTGGATCGACATCCAGCTCTTCCCGATGGAGAACCCGGCGCTGCTGGCGGTGCCGTTCGGCTTCGCGTGCGCGGTCGTGGGCAGCCTGCTCTCGCCGGAGCGCGACACCGCGCGCTTCACCGAGCTGCGGGTGCGCTCCCTGACCGGGTGGGGCGCCGAGCGGGACTGACCCGCGGGCCCGGGGCGGGGGTCGCCGGGGGACGGGTCGGGGAGACCGGGAGCGGCGGGGCCGGAGCGGGAGCGCCGGGGGAGGGCCGGGAGAGTCAGTCCCTGTCGGGGGCCTCGGCCATGGCCCGGGCCACCTCGTGCAGCAGCTCCGGGATCCGGGGCGCGTTGCGGGCGACGCGGTCCCAGGCGCGGGCGGTCTGGTCCAGGCGCTCCCGCGTGGTCGGCTCGCCGCCTCCCTGACGGGCCGTGCGCCGGTCCTCCCGGCGGAAGGAGGCGGTGACCGCCCAGAAGGCCGCCGCCACCACCGGGCGGAACAGGCCCCGGCCGCGCACGTCGAGCACGGCCTCCACCGACCAGCGGCCGTCGGCGGAGACCGAAGGGGACAGCCAGGCGCTGACCCGGGCCAGGGAGTGCGTGGCCCGCACCCGGGCGGGAGGGGTGTCCCGGCCCCGCGCGAGGGCCTCGTACCAGGCGCCCGTGTCCACCTCCAGGGTGCCCTCGGCCGACCGCAGCCAGGCGCCGCGCCCGGGCAGCCGCACCCGCGCGTTCCAGGTGAGCAGTCCGGCGGGGGCGTCGTGGGTGACGGTCCCCCACGTCACGGGGGCCTCCTGCGTGCCGACGGTGTCGGGCATCGCGAACTCGGCCGAGGTGGTGCCCGCCTCGTCCCAGGAGGTGAGGGTCACGCCCGTGCCGCTCCAGCCCTTCTCCTCGTCGTCGGCGGGGTCCACGGGAACGCCCTCGGGAGACAGTTCGGCGATGAGGTAGTGGCTGCGGGGCGCGAGGTGGCGCCCCCGCTGCAACTGGAGGGAGGGCTCGCTGGCGGCCACGGCCAGCTCGTCGGCCTCGGCCGGTGTGTCGGCGCCGCCCCCGCGCAGTTCCTCGGCGGCGCGGCGCTGCTCCCCGCGCAACCGCTCGGCTTCCTCGCCGTCGAGCAGCCCGAGTTCGTCGGCCCGCCGGTCCAGGCGGGCCCGGGTCGGCGCGTCGGGGGTCAGCAGCCAGCCCCGGCCGTCGAAACGGCAGCTGCGCGCGACCTCGTGCAGGGCGGCGACGATGCGCTCGACCACCTCCCTGTCCACTGCGGTGATGTCGAAGGTGTGGCTCAGGCGCGGCACGGCGTCTCCGGGGTCGTGGTGCGGTTCACGTCTGCGCGGCGGCCAGGGAGCCGCGCCTACGCGTGCCAGCGTACGCACCGGCGGCGCCCGCCGGGGCCCGCGGACCGGTCCGGAAGGCCGCGGGGCCCGCGCGTCGGCTCCCCGGCGCGGCGGCCGGTCGTCGGACGCGTCGCCGCGGGTTGTCCACAACCGTGATCGAACACTTGTGCGCCCCTTTGCCGTCTCGGCACAATGGCGGACATGACCAGGTACGTCGCGCTGCTGCGCGGAATCAATCTCGGCGCGCACCGCCGCGTCGCCATGGCCGACCTGCGCTCCCTGCTCGCCGGGCTCGGCTACGGCGACGTGGCCACCCACCTCCGGAGCGGCAACGCGGTGTTCAGCGCCGAGGGGACGCGACCCGACGCCGTGGCCCGGCGGGTGCGGGAGGCCGTCGACGCCGAACTCGGGCTCGACGTGCCGACCGTGGTGCGCACCGCCGGGCAGATGCGCGCCGCGGTGGAGGCCAACCCCCTCCCCGTCCCCGACCCCGCCAAGTTCCTCGTCCTGTTCTGCTCCGGCGCCGTGGACGCCGCCGGACTGGCCGCGCTCGACCCGTCCGCCCACCCGCGCGAGCGCCTGGCCGTGGTGGGCGAGCAGGTCTACACCCACCACGAGCTGGGGCTCAGACACGCCAGACTCCCCGACCTCGTGGCCCGGCACGTCGACGGGACGGTGACGGGCCGCAACTGGCGCACGGTGCTGCGCCTGCTGGAGATGGCCGAGGGCTGAAGCCGCAGGTCCGGGGGCCGCGGCACCGCCCGGGTCCCCGGCACTGTCCGAGAGGAGTCCTCGGCGGCGTGTGCCCGCCGCCGCGACCGAGTGAAGGGGTGGTGCCCGTGCCGATGCGGTGGACCGTGATCCTGCGAGATCTGGCGGACACGGCGCGGCCGATCCGGCCCGAGGACTGCCACGGACTGCTCAACCGCTGGTGGCCCCAGTCACCGGAGGAGCACGCGGCCGCCAAGCGGTGGGCCATGAACGGGTGGCCCTCGCCCCTGGGTGACCGTCTGCACCACTGGACGCTCACCTGGCTGGACGACGACATCCCGCCCCCGCTCGCACCGGAGGGGCTGGTCGGCGACCCCCAGCGGATCGGCGACCACCTGCTGGTGCCCCTCTCGGTCACCCGCACCTTCGACCGCACCTACGGTCAGATGCTCACCGAGCCGCGCGGCCCGTCCGCGGTGCGCTCGGCCGAGGTGCGCAGCCGCACCCCCGTCGTCATGACCACGCGCGACGCCGCCGGTGAGCGCATTCCGCACATCTGGCCCACCCCGCGGCGCCTCTTCGGTGCGGTGCACCGTTCGGGCGGCGGGATCGTCGGCGGCAGCGGGGCCGTGGGCGCGGTGGCCCGGTTCGCGCCGCCCGCCCTGGCCGAGCCCTGGCTGGAGCTGGTGTTCGGCGGTCTGGCCCGGGTGCGCCGCGAGCCCCTGCCCGGCGAGGAGGTGCGGCTGGCCGAGCACCAGCACGCCGACAACCGCACCGTGCTGGGCTGGCACGGCGGTCTGCGGCTGGACCTGGCCGGGGGCGAGCGCCGCCACGCCGACGCCTTCGCCACCCTCCTGGAACTGCTGGAGTTGACCGGAGCGGGCAAGTACACCGCCCAGGGCTTCGGCTCCGTGCGGGTGGACACGGTGACCAGCGACCAGCCGTCCGCCCGGGTGCCCGCCCAGCGCCCCCGGCGGACCCCGCACCGGGTGCCCCGGCGCGCCCCGCAGCGCGTGGGTGAGACCCGGGCGCACGCCGTCGCCGAGGAGGAGTTCGGGGGCGCCCTGTTCGACTGACGTCCACAGGAGCATCCCCGCTGGTCGGGGCCGGTGGCCGCACCGGCGCCCGGTCCGGCCTTCGGCTCCCGCCCCGTGGACGGGGGCGGGAGCCGAAGGCGTGCGCTCACGGCGAGGGGGCGCGCTCCCGCCCGGCCCGGTCCGCGCCCCGGTCGCGCAGGGCGCGGGCCAGGCCGCGCAGGTGCGGCACGAGGTCCTGGGGGGTGAGCGGCGCGCCGTTCGCGGCGGCGGGGACGGACGCGTCGCACCCTGGCGGCGCGATCGTGTCGGACGTGTGCGGGGCCATCGGGGAACCTTCCGTACCGGGGCGGTGTGCGTGCACACAGCTCTCTCGGACAGCGCCGCGCGCCCGGGCGGAAGGACCCGCGGGAGGAGGCCCCCGGCCCGGGCCGGACGGCGCGGCGTCCCGGGAGCGGGCGCGTCGTGCCGGGGCGGGGCGCGGCCCCGCGGGCCCGGACTGGTATCGCTTGGTATCCGGTGCGTCGTGCGGCACCGTCCGAGAGAGGTCAGCAGGCGCCGCGCGGCGGCGCCGCGTTCCCGCACGTCCCGCCGATGGAGGAGCCCGACACGGTGACCTTCGCCCCCGAGCAGCACCGGCCCCCCGGTGCCCCGACGCGCCCGGGGGGAACGCCGCCCAGCGGTGTGGTGGTCGGTGTCGACCTGCGCGGCATCCAGGCCTACGTCTACAGCGGTCGGCGCATCCTGGACGCGGTGGGGCGCGCCGCCCTCGTCGCGGAGCTGACCGACACCTCCGACGCCGAGCACGGGATCGCCGACCTCGTACCGCCGGACTGCGTGGTGCTGCGCGACGCCGGAGGGGCGCTCACCGCGGTCTTCCCCGACGCTGCCTCGGCGCGCGGGTTCACCGCCCGCTACACCCGCAGGCTGCGCGACCGCGCCGGGGACCTGACCCCCGTGGTGGCGCACGTGGCCTACGGTCCCGGAGCCGGGGGGCCGGGCGGCGCCGCGCCGGAGCGCACGGGCGCGACCGGGGCCCCGGGGACCGACCGCGCGCCGGACGCCGACACGGCGGCGGCCGCCGGGGTGGACGAGGCGCTGGCCCTGCTCCCGGCGCGGCTGCGGGAGGCGCGGCGGCACATGTCGGCCCTGCACACCCCCGCCCACGGGTACGGGATCACCGCAGTGTGCTCGGTCAGCGGCGGCCCCGCCGAGTCGGTGGACAGCAGCCGCGCCCAGGACGACCACCCCGACGTGCACGAGAGGGTGGCCGCCGACGTCGCCCGGGCCCGGGGGATCGGCCGCCGCTGGCACCGCGCCCACAGCCGCGACTGGCTGGCCGACGCCGTCACCGCCGCCGGAGCCCCCGCCCTGACGCTGCCGATGGAGGTGGACCGCCTGGGCCGCGACCACGGCGGCCTCAGCCGCGTCGCGGTCGTCCACATCGACGTCAACGGCCTGGGCGCGCTCCTGGGCGAATACCGCGAACGCGCGGGCGACCCGGCCGTGCCGGGCTCGGGCGCCTTCGCCCAGCGCCGCCTGTCCACCCGCATCGCCGGACTCACCGAGGGGCTGGCCCGCGTCCTGGTGCGCGCGGTGGCGGCCACCGTCCACGCCGGACCCGGCCGGCGGCCCCTCATCCCGGGGACCGGCGCCGCCGCGCCGATCACCCTGCACCACGAGCCGCCCGGACCCGTGTCCCTGCCGGTCCGCCCCGTCGTGGTCGCCGGAGACGACCTCACCGTGCTGTGCGACGCCCGGCTCGCCCTCAGCCTGGTGCGCTACGCCCTCGACTGGCTGGACGCCGACCCCGAGCGCGTCGGCGACGACCGCGACCCCCGGGTGGGGCTGCACCGCGCGCTCGCCGAGGCCCACGGCGACCGCCCCGGCGGTGGACGCACCGTGGTCGTGCCGGGCGGCGCGGCGCACACCACGTTCGTGCCCACGGTCGGGGTGGGCGTGGCCGTGCAGCCGGTGGGCGCCCCGCTGTCGCTGGGCTACGACCTGTGCGAGGCGATGTGCCGCCGCGCCAAACAGCACCGCCTCCAGGCCGCCGAGGCCGACCCCGGAGCGGGCGACGAGCACGCCGTGGCCTGGACGATGCGCCTCGACGGCGTCGGACGGGTGCTGCGCCGCCTGGACCGGGCCCGCCGGGCGCCCGTGCCGCGCACCGCCCAGCCCCTGACCGGAACCGGGTTCGCCCGCTTCCTGGACCGGTACCTGTCCGCGACCGCCCCGGGCAGCCTGCTCGCCGACGGGGACACCCGCCAGCGGGGCTGGCTGGTCTCCTCGCTGGTCCCCCTGCTGGAGTCGGGCGCCGACCCGGGGCCCGAACTCGCCCGCCGCGCCCACGCGACGGGCGGGCCCGTCGACCTGCCCCGCGGCTGGACGCCCGGCGGCCTGCTCGACGCGGTCGAGGTGATGGACCTGCACCTGGATCCCGGGCTGGCGGCGGCCCTCGACCCCCACCGCCCCCAGCGGCGGGCGGGGAGCCGCGGTCCGCGTACCGGGGCGGCCCGTCCGCGGGGCGCGTTCCGGTGAGCCTCCCGGACCGCGTCACCGTGCACCTGGCCTCCCCCGCGCTGTTCGCCGGCGCCAGCGCGGACGGCACGGGCGCCGACACCGACGTGGTCACCGACGAGCACGGCCTGCCCTACCTGCCCCGCCACCGCCTCGCCGCGCGGCTGCGCGCCGGCGCGGTCAGCGCCCTGGCGGTGGCGCCCGGCCTGGCCGGGACCTGCGACGAGGTCTTCGGCCGCGGGGGTTCGCACGGCGCGGACCGGATGCTGCGGGTGGGACACGCCGTCCTGGGCGACGGGGTGCGCGCCGCGGTCGCCCGCGCGCTCGCCGGTCGGACCGAACCGCTGCGCTCCACCCTGCGCCGCGCGGTCACCGACGCCTACACGACCCTGGAGTCGGGCATCGCGGTGGGCCCGGACGGCGCGCCCGAGCCGGGCCGCCTGCGCACGCACCGGGCGCTCCTGCCGGGCCTGACCCTCACCGCCGCGCTGACCTGGGCCTCCCCGCCGGGGGAGGAGCACTGGAGGCTGCTGGCCCGCGCCTGCCTGGCCACCACCCGTATCGGGTCCAGGGGCACGCGCGGCCGGGGCCGGGTGGACGTGCGCCTGGCCGGGGCCGGGGGCGGCGACCCGTACGAGGTGACCCTGAGCCTGGCCGCGCCCGTGAACGGCGGCCGGGAACGGGAAGGTACACCCCCATGAGACTCCGTTCCCCCGGCACGGCGACGCCCGGCCCCACCGCCTCTCCGGCGGGGAACACC
Source organism: Nocardiopsis sp. M1B1 (assembly GCF_052466615.1). Lineage (NCBI taxonomy): Bacteria > Bacillati > Actinomycetota > Actinomycetes > Streptosporangiales > Nocardiopsidaceae > Nocardiopsis > Nocardiopsis sp. M1B1. The sequence goes on along the minus strand of NZ_CP196194.1, from coordinate 4,609,790 downwards.
GTTGCGGGCGCGGATCCGGTGTCGGCGCGGACGCCACGGCGCGGTACCGCACCGCACGGGGACACGGAGGCGGGCACGTGAGCGGGCTCGCGGTGAGCGGCTACCTTCCGCTGCGCTACGTCCTGACCGACACCCTCGCCGTGCGCACCTCCTTCGACCCGCTGCGCGTGGACTCCGAGCACTCCGTCAGCGGCCGCGCCCAGCGCGGCATGCTCGCCGCCGCGCTGCGGCGCGCCGGCCTCGACCGCGAACTCCACGACTGGGTGGTCCGCGGCGAACAGGTCCGCTTCGCCCCCGCCCACCCCTTTCTGGAGACCGGGGCCGCCCACCCCGCCCCCGCCCACCTGTACACGCCGGGCAAGGACGGCGACACCGCCGTCGACGCCTTCGGCCCCACCGACCCGGCCACGCCCTACCGAGCGGTCCGCGACCCCCTCACCCCGGACCGCTCCCTGCGCGCCGCCGTGCGCACCACCACCGAGCAGTACCTCGGCCGCCCCCGCACCGGTGACGCGCCCCGGGGCGTGCCCTTCCTCACCACCAGCATCGACCCCGGCCAGGTCTTCGAGGCCCGCTGGCAGCTGCGCGCCCCCGACCGCGCCGCCCTGCGCGAGCTCGCCGAACGCCTCGCCGCCTTCCTGGCCCGGGCCGACGGCACCCTCACCCTCGGCTCCGGGGGCACCCGGGCCCACGGCGGCGTCCGCGTGGCACCCGCCGACCCCGACCGCCTCCTGTCACCCGACCGCGTCGAACCCTCGGGCCCCCGCTCCTGGGCCGCCGGGTCCCCCTTCGACCTGATCCTGCTCTCCCCGGCGCTGCTGGTGGGCGACGACGGCCAGTACCGCCCGGCGCACCTGGTGCCCGCCGTGCTCGACCTCCTGGCCCGGCGCCTGCCCGGCGCCCGGGCGCGCGTCCTCGCCGACCACGCCGAGGCCGGGCTCGTCGGCGCCTACCACCGCGGCTACCACGGCCCCATGGCCCAGCGCTGGGCCGCCCGCCCCGGCGCTGTGGTCCGCCTGGTCCTGGACCGAGACCTGGACACCGAGCGGGTCCGCGACCTGGAGGCGCACCCCCTGGGCGAACGGGTCGTGGACGGCCACGGCCAGTTCACCCTGCTCCACCCGCCCCCTCCCGGTCCCGAACCCCTCGCCCCGCTGGCCGAACCCCTCGCGTGCCGCCCGCCGGGCACCGTCGCCCTCCCCGACGGCCGTGCCGTCCCCGCCGCGGCGCCCCTCCCGGAGGAGGACGACCAGCTGCGCGCCCTGTACGACGCGCTCCTGTGGAACGCCGCCGTCCAGCCCGTCCGCGACCACGCCCGCGCCCTGGTCCGCGGCTCCGCCCGCCTGCTCGCCCCGCTCACCCCCGGCCTGTCGGGCCGCCTGCGCGAGGTCGCCGCCCACCCCCACTCCACCCCCGAGGACGCCTTGGCCGCCCTCGAACGCACCGTCCGCGGCCGTGCCCCCGGCCACACGGGCACGGCGGGCACCCACAAGGTCCCGCACGACCGGGCCGCGCGCGCCCTGGACCGGGCCCGCCTGGTCCGCCCGGGCCACGACCGCCCCGTCAGCGTCCGGTCCTGGCTGGCGGACCTGTCCGGCGGAGCCGAGGCCTGGTGGCGGGACAACCGGCCCCACCCCGTGCACAGCCCCGCCTACGCCCGGGCCGTCGCCGCCGTGGACCTCTCCCTGCCCGACGGCCTGCCCCCCGGCGGCCGGGGTCTGTCCGCCCGCGCCCGCGACTGGGAGCGCCGCGCCGCCGCACGCCTCTCCCTGGTCCTGGTCTCCTCCTGGCTGGCCGAGGCCGCCCGCCCGCCGCGCGCCGAGCAGGACGGGGGACGCCCCGGCGGGGGAGGCCCCGGGTGAGCGGCGAGCCAGCCCCGCCCGGGCTGCTGTGGGAGGTCACCCTGCGGCTGTGCCTGCTCTCCGACACCCACGTCGGTGCGGCCCGGGCCAGGCCCCGCCACGCCACCGGAAACGACGTGGACCTGCACGTGGACCGCGATCCGGCCACCGGCGCGCCCCGCCTGCGCGCCACCACCCTGGCCGGGCTGCTGCGCCACGAACTCGCGGCCCGCACGGGCGACCCCGACGACGTCCGCGCCCTCACGGGATCGGCGGAGTCCGAGGCCGCGCCGGGCGGGGAGGGGGCCGCCGCGAGCGCGCTGGACGTGGACGACGCCCGCGCCGAACTCCCCGAGGACACCGCGGTCGCGGTCCGCACCGGCACCCGGGTGGACCCGGCCGCGGGCACCGTCCGGCCGGGCCGCACGTGGCGGTGGGAGATCCTGCCCGCGGGCACCGTGTTCACCGCCCACCTGCGCCTGCGCGTCCCCGCGCCGGCCGACGAGGCCCGCCTGCTCACCCTGCTGCTCCTGGCCTGCGACGGACTCTCCGGGCCCGACGGGTCCGGTCCCGGCGTCCGCGTGGGCGCGCGCACCGGCCGCGGCTACGGCGCGGTCCGCGCCACCCACTGGTCGGCGCGCCGCCACGACCTCACCGACGAGCGCGGCTGGTTCGCCTACCACGCGCGCTCCTGGGCCCGGCGCTGGGAGGAGGGCGCCGACGCGCTCGCCGACGCCCCCGCCGACCTGGCCACCGCCCTGACCGAGGCCCTGCGCGCCTGCGGGCGCGGGGCCACCGCCGCGCACGCGCTCGCCCGCGCGCACCGGCCCGACCGCCGCCACCGCGCCGAACTCCACCTGACCCTGGCCGTCGCCGAGCAGCCCGACCCCACCGCCCCGCCGCCGCGCGAACCCAGGCCCGGCCTGCTCATGATCGGCGACGTCCCCGCCCCCGAACGCCTGGGCGAGGCGGACCGGGCGCACCGCCACCGCCCCGCCGTCACCGACCCGGACAAGGCCGCCGTCCAGCCCGCACCGGTCCTGGGCGACACCGCGCTGTTCGCCCTGTTCAAGAGGGTCGGCGGCCGTCTGGTCCGGGACGCGGCCGAACACCTGGGCGCCGGGCCGGACCGGTGGCGCGACTGGCACGACCACTGGTGGGGCGCCGACACCGACCGGCGCGGCCTCCCGCGCCCCGCCCGGATCCGGCTGCGCACCGTCCCCGTGCTCACCGGCGGAGCGCCCCTGACCGCCACCCGGCTGACCGTGGACTCCCTCTTCGGCGACGCCGTGGACGGCCGCCTGTTCACCACCGACCTGCACTGCGGCGGCAGCGCCGAGGCGGTCCTGGACGTGCGCGAGCCCGACGACGCCGTCCGCGGTCTGCTCGCCCTCCTCGTGCGGGAGCTGGCCACGGTACCCTTCGACACCCTCGGCGCGGGCGCCGGGACCGGGAACGGGCGCCTGACCGCCACCCGCGCCCTCCTGACCACCCACCCCCCGGGCGGGGGACCGCCGGACACGGTGGACCTGGTCACCGCCCTGTTCACACCCGACAGCGACGACGCGGCCACCGCCCGCGGCTGGCTGGCCGCCCTGCGCGCCGCGCTCGCCCCCGCGCCCACGACGGAGGAGCCCCGGTGAACCACGAGCCCCCGCGCCCGCACGGCCTGGCCGTGCGCCGCCTGACCGCCGCGCAGGTCGACGGAGTCCTCGACGACGTCTTCGTCCGCGGTCTCCGCTGCCGCCTGCTCGACACCGGTGTTCCGGGCGTGCCCGGCGCACCGGACCGGCCGCAGTGGCTGCTCGCCGAACTCGGCGACGGCCGCGTCACCGGCGCCTGCCCGGGAGCGCGGTGGCACCGCTCGGACCAGCCGCCCACCGCCCACCTGTCGGCCGCGCCCCCGGGCCCCGCCGACCGCTGGCGCGTCTTGGAGGTCCTGGTGTTCGGTCCGCACGCGCAGATCCGGCTCGGGGAGGGCGCCGGGGCCGGGTGGATCAGCGCGGACGCCCCCGGCGACCTCTCCGAGGAGCTGCGCCCGCGCGAGCGCTCCCTCCTCCTCCAGGGCTGGAACGGCCCCTCCTCCAGCCGCGTCCTGGACGGCGCGGGCCCCCTGTCGGTGACGCGGGAGCCCTCCGGCACGCAGGCGGTGCTCCCGGTGGCGTGGACCGACTTCTCCGGCCGCCTCCGCCCCGTGCCCGGCGCCGGAACCGCCCTGGAGAGCACGGGCACCTGGCTGACGGTGCGTGAGTACTGGGCGCAGGACCCCGCCACCGGCGCGGTGGGCGTGGCCTTCCACCGGCTCACCGGGATGCGGTCGGGGGTCAAGCCGACCGGACCCGAGTTCGACGTGGGCACCGGCGACGAGATCCGGCGGGGGGAACGGCCGTGGTGAGCCCGGGCGTGTGCGGCGGCGCACCGCGCCCGCGGGCGGGACGGTTCCACGCCACCGCGCCCTACGGCCTGGTCAGGATCGCCGACACCCCCATGCCCGCCGCCGACCTGCACGGCGGCCTCCCCACCGACGACCTGCTGCGCAGCCACGACCGCACCGTGGCGGGCACCCACTCGGGGTGGATCGACCTGACCCTGACCACGCTCACCCCCACCTTCGTGGGCCAGACCCTCGAACGCGGGCGCGTGAACGCCTCCACCCGCTTCCCGCACGGCGACCGCCACCTGCCCGCCGTCCCCGGCTCGACCCTGCGCGGCCTGGTCCGCAACACCGTGCGCATGCTCACCAGCGGCGAGACCGGCCCGGTCAACACACCGATGCTGTTCTTCCGCGCGCCCGTGCGCATCGACCCCGACAGCGCCGACAGCGCCCTGTCCGCGCGCGCCCGCAGGGTCATGGCCCACCAGCACTCCCAGTACCGCAGGCGCCGGTCCGGGCTGCGCACCAAGCAGGGGTTCCTGTTCCACTCGCCGCCCGACGGGCGCTGGTACGTGGTCGAGGTCCCCGCCACCGCCCTGTCGGGCGAGGCCGGCCAGGCGCTCAAGGTGCCCTTCACGGTCCTGCGCGAGAGCCTGCGCACCTGGGACTTCGGCGTCGACGACTTCCCCGACCCGCCCAGGAGCAACGCCTACGTCCCCACCACCCACGAACAGCACGGGCGCCTCCAGTACCGCTGGGTGCACGCCGTCCACCTGCCCGGGGAACGGCGCGTGGCCGCCGTCGCACCCACCGGGGAGGAGGCCCGCGCCTACCTGGACGCCCGCGCCGGGGGCGCCCGCGGCCCGGGCGGGGGAGGGGTGGTGCGGGCCCTGGTGGTCCTGACCGGGGTCGCCGCGGGCGAGCGCCGCAACGCCTACCTCTTCCCCCGGCCCGCCGACCTGGGCGCACGCCTGCGCGTCCCGGACGCCATGGTGGAGCTGTTCGAGTCGGCCGAGCAGGTCACCGGCTACCAGCGCGCCGCCTTCCCCGACACCCTGGGCACGGGCGCGGCCGACCCCGTGCGCGAACCGGTCGCCGGGGCCGGCGGAGGGGGCCTGCCCCGGCGCGGGCTCGAACCGGTCTGGTTCGACCTCGACGCGTCCGGGGCGGTGGTCTCCTTCGGCCGCTCCGGCGGCTACCGCATCGCCGTCAGCGACGACAACCCGGTCCGCCGGGCCCTGCCCGCGCCCGTCCTGGGCCCCCAGCACGGAGACCCGGAAAGGGCCGCCCGGGCGGGACGCACGGTGGACGTGTGCCGGGCCCTGTTCGGCGACACCGACACCTTCGCGGGCGAGGCGGGGGCGTCCAAGGGCCGGGTGTCCTTCGGCAGCGCGCTGAGCACCGACCCCGACCCGGACTACCCCGACGGCGCGGCCCTGCGCGTGCAACTGCTCTCGCCCCAGCGCGGCTGCTTCGCCAACTACCTGCTCCAGGGTCCCGACGCCGCCTCGGGGGACCGGCCCGACATCATCACGTGGTCGCACGAGGGGCTGGTGCGGCTGGGCGGGTACAAGGTGTACCTGCACCGGCACCGCGCCGCCCCGGGCGGACCGGTGCGCTACGACGCCCGAACCCAGGAGGAGCTGGGGCTGACGGTGCTGGCGCCGGGGACCCGGCCCGAACCTCCCCGCGACACCCAGCGCGACGTCGTCCCCCTCCGCGACGGTCTCACCTTTCGCTCACGTATCACCTTCACCAACCTCACCGACGGCGAACTCGGTGCGCTGCTGCGCGCCCTGCTGCTGGACAATCCCGTGGACGGGGGCGACCCCGCCGACCCCGAGCACGCGCACAAGATCGGCATGGGCAAGTCGCTGGGCATGGGCAGCGTCCACCTGCGCCCGGAGCTGTACCTGGTGGACCGGCGCGCCCGCGCGCTGTCCCTGGACCCGGGCGCCGGGGTCGTGCGCGCCGGGCGGGAGCGGGTCCGGGGGTTCCTGGACGCGTTCGGCGCCGCCCTGGCGGCCAGGCGCCTGCCGGGCGAGCCAGCGCCCGGGCGCTGGCGGGAGGTGGACCAGGCGGTGGACGTGTGCCTGGCCAGCCGGTGGCGCGGCCGCCTGCCCTGGGAGGCGACCGCGGTGATGTCGCTGCGCGAGTTCGCCGAGTACCCGGTGCTGCCCCCGCTCACCCGGCGGTTCCGCGACGCCGGGAGGCCCGGAGGCGGGTGAGGCACCGCGCGGAGGCGCGCCGGTGGCCGCCCCGCCCGTCCTCTTCCCGGGGGTCCACCGGGTGAGCGCGTCCCCTCACGGGCGTCCGTCGACGGCCTCGGCCAGCGCCTCCAGCAGGTCCGCGCGCAGGTCGGGGTCCTCTTGGGCCCCCGTCCACAGCGCCGGGGCGGGCTCCTGCTCCAGCAGCGCGCACAGCAGGGCGTCGAGCGCGCCCGGGGGGTCGGCCTCGAACTCCTCCCGTGCCTGCTGGGCCCGCCCCGTCAGCTCCCGGGCGGTGCGCTCCAGCCAGGCGCGCTCCGACGCGTCCAGCACCTCGCGCCGCCGCGAGGCGTCCTCCTCGGGCTCGGGGGCGTCGGGAACGGGGGAGTAGGGCGCGCTGCGCGCCCGCCCCCGCGCCTGCTGCACCAGCCGGAAGTGGAGGGGCATGTCCACCGCCATCCGGCCCAGCACGCCGGTGAGCCTGCGGGCGACGTCCTCGCCGCTCATGCCGGGCAGCAGGCCGCGCAGCAGCAGGCGGCGCCGCTGGTCGGGGGTGCGGCCCGCGTCCGCGTCGCGCCCGGAGGCCAGTTCGGCCAGCTTGCGCAGCAGGTAGTCGCCGGTGGCGGTGGAGACCATGGGCGGTTCCCCGGACGCGGTCAGCGCGCGTCCGCGCAGGTCGGCGACGGGCACGGCGCTGCCGTCCTCGGTGAAGGAGACCGCCTCGCCCGGGTGCACGTCCTCGGGCAGGTCGGCGGCGGGGTTGCCCCAGCCCGCGGTGAGCACCAGCATGGCCAGCGCCTCCTGGTCGACCACGTCCGCGGCGACCCGGGCCACGTCGCGGCGCTGCGCCCAGCGGCGCGGGCGCTCGGAGAACGCGCAGCGCACCCGGCCGTCGGAGGAGGCCTGCGGGTAGACGCGGCGCAGGTTCTTGTAGGAGCGGTCCCGGCGCACGTCGTCCAGGGCGTCGCGCAGCCGGTGCGCGGCGGTGCGGTCGACGGCGGTGCCGTCGGGCACGGCGCGGCGCATGCGCACGGCGACGACGCCCTCGGGGTCGCCTCCGTGCACCGGGCACGGGCAGTGCTCGGCGCACAGGTCGACATAGTCGCCGAACTGTTCGGAGTGACCCGAGCAGCCCTGCGCGGTTCCGTCCGCGGAGCACGGCCCGCACCCCAGGACGCGCGTGAAGGCGCGCAGGAAGGCGGTGGAGCCGAACAACTCCCAGGCGGAGCAGTGGTGCGTGCTCACGAACTCTTCTCCCCGGTGGTCCGGGGCCGGGACGCTTCCCCAGCCCTCCGGGAAAGCGCGTGAGAGAACGCGAGACCTCAGGTGACACCCCCGCGTCAACGGGAGGTCACCTATCAAATTAGGCCCGCCGAGAGGGAAATGTCAATTGTTGGACCCCTGTACCAAGCAGTGTGAATCCCTATAAACAAGTACAAAATGGATATCAGTAACAATGGGCTCAACGTTCACGGATTTTCCGGTCCGGAGCCTTCTCCGGAGGGCCCGCGCTGTGTCCGAGAGACTGCGGTGAGGGCGCGGCGCCGCCGGACCCGGCGGTCAGTCCGGCCGGCGGGGAAACGAGAGGAACGGAGGTCGCCGGATGCGGGTGGTCAACCTGACGCCGCATGTGGTGACAGTCGTGGACGAGAGGTCGCGCGTCATCCGGCGCTGGCCCAGGTGCGCCCGACCGGCCCGGGTGGAGGCAGTCCGCGTCCCCGTGGGCCTGGAGGTCGCCGGGGTCCCGCTGATGGCCGAGGAGCGCACCCGGGCCGACCTCCCCGAACCGCAGGAGGGCGTGTGGTTCATCGTCTCCTCCGTGGTCGTCTCCGCGCACCCCGAACGCCGCGACCTGCTGGTCCCCTCCGACCTCGTGCGCGACGGCAGCGGCGTGGTCACCGCCTGCCGGTCCTTCGTCGTCAGCGGCGCCCCGGTGCGGCTCGGCCCCCGTCCCCGGGACGCGGGGGCGGTGGGCGCCTAGGCGGTGTTTTTTTGGACCTCCGCTCCGCTTCGTCCCACCCGTCGCCCGCCACCACCCTCAACGGACGCCTACGGCGCGGTCCTTCTTGTGTTCGGGCGCTGGAGAAACGGGGTCCCACCGCATAGCGTGGTCGTCCGACGCCCCCTCCCGGAAAACAGGACGCCGTGGACAGCCCCCGTGCCGCCGTCGTGCTCGTCGGACAGAACCCCACCCCCGCGCTGCTGTCCTCGCTCACCCTGCGCGCCGACCACCTGGCCCTGGTCGCCAGCGACGGGACCCGGCCGCTGGCCCGGCGCGTCGCCGCCGCCGTGGAGCGCCTGGCCCGCCCCGAGTCGGTGAGCGTGGTGAGCGTGGGGCCCGACCCGCACGACTTCGGCCCGGTCACCGACACCCTGGCCGCCCTGCACCGCGCCAGCGGCGGCCAGCCCTGGTACCTGGACTACACCGGCGGCACCAAGGTGATGAGCGTGGCCGCGGCCCTGCTGCACGAGCGGGTCCTGCCGACGGACCGGCACCCCGGCTCCCGCCGCTGGCGCCACTACCTGGACGCGGTCAACGACCGGCTGCGCACCGCCGACGGCTCCCACCCGGGGCGCCCGCTGGTCAGCGACGGCGTCGACCTGCGCACCCTCGCCGCGATCCACGGCGCCCACTGGCTGCAGGACCGCGACCCCGAACCCGTGCGGCTCTTCGTCCAGGGCGGACGCCAGGCCCTCCAGGCGCGCTTCCCCGACCTGTCCCCGGCCGTGCGGCGCGGCGTCGTCGCCGAGGGCCGGGTCCTGTCCCACCTGCTGCGCCACACGCGCCGCCGGTCCGACACCGAGGTCGTCGGAGCCCGCCAGGTCGCCGACCCCCGCCACCCCGGGGGTTCGGTCGCCGACTTCGACGCCGTCCTGCGCCACCGCCACCGCGTGCTGTGCGTGGAGGCCAAGACCCGTCCCGAGGACGTCGTCGCCCGGGCCGGGTGGACGGTGGCCAAGGCCCGCCGGGTCTTCGGCACCGCGGTCCAGGTGCTGTTCGTCCACTCCGGGCCCGCGGTCCCCGGGCTGCGCGAACGCGTCACCGCCTACAACCCCGCCCTGGCCGCCCGCAGCGTGCACGTGTGGAGCCTGGAGGACCTGCTGTCTCGGCTGACGTCGTTCGAGGACATCCGCGGGGCGTTCTTCCCGGGCCTGGCCTCCTCCGACACGGACGCGACCCCGAGTCCGGTCCGCGCGCCCGGCCCGGACCGGGGAACCGGCCCGACGCCGGGAACCGGTCCGAACGGAGCCCCGGGTCCCCGCCGCCGCCCCGCACCGCCCGAGGCCCCCGGGCCCCCGCCGCCCGGGCGCCACCCCGGGCCGAAGGACGGACCGGTCCTGGTCACCTCCCTGGGCGGCAGCCGCCTGGGCACCCTCACCGCGGTGCACGCCCACCGGCCCGCCCGCACCCTGGTCCTGCCCTCCAGGCAGAGCGTGCGCGACCGGATGCGCGACTCCGCCGCCCGGACCCTGTACGCCGTCGAGCACCCCGGAGCCCCGCCCGCCGAAGCCGCCCTGCTCAGGGAGGCCGGGTACCGCGACCGGGTCCGCTTCACCTCCGACCCCGTGGACGGCTCCGACGCCGACGCGGTCGCCGCCGTCGCCCAGGACTGGATCGTCCGCGAACAGCGGGCCGACCCGCAGCCCCCGGTCGTCGCCGACATCACGACCGGCACCAAGGCGATGAGCCTGGGACTGGCCCTGGCCGCCCGCCGCACGGGCGCATGCGCCGCCTACCAGCTGGCCCGCAGGCGGACCGTGGTCTGCCTGACCCACGGCGAACTGCCCCTGCGGGGCCGCGCCAGCGTCGACTGGCACCTGGTCCTGCCCGGGTACACGCCGCTGCCCGGGGCGGGGGACGGGGACGGCTCCCTGACCGGGAACGCCTGCCGGGCGGCCCGCACCCAGGTGGACACCGTCCTGCTCGACGCCGCCCGCGCCGCCCTCGTGCGCGCGGCCAGCGGTCCGGTCCGGGTGTGGATGGACGCCTCCCTCTCCGACCCCGAGGAGTGCCTGACCGCCCAGGAGCGGCCCAGCCTGGTGCTCACCTTCGACGACCGCGCGGTGGGCCTGACCGCGCCCGGCTGGCTGCGGCGCCGCGGCCCCGGCGGGGAGGCGCGCGAGGTGGGCCGGGGCGCGTGGGCGCAGAGCGTGTTCGCCGCCACCGCCCACCTCGGCACCCGCTGCGACGTGGCGGGAACGGTGGTCGCCCTGACCCGGCCGGGAGGCGACGTCAGCCGCGCGGTCGAACTCGTGGACTGGATCGCCCACGCCGACACGTCACCGCACGGCGGGCCCGGGCGGATCGCCTTCGGCGACCCCCTGCGCCCCCTCGTGGCGGTCGCCTCCCCCGACGCCCTGCCCGCGCTGCTCGACACCGACGTCAGCCTGCTCTGACCCGCCCCGGCTACTCGGCCTGACCGTCTTTTTGCACGTCGGCGGACCCGTCCCGGAGGTTGCGCGCACCCTCGCCGGGCAGGATGGGAAGGCAGGCGACCGGGACGCGGGAACGGAGTCGGCGGTGCGGTGCGGGGTGGGTGCCCCCGGGTTCGGCGGGCTCATGGCGGTGGTGCTGGCCGCGGCCTGCTCTCCTGCCGCCGACGACCCCTTCCTCGGCCAGGACGTCGCCTGGCGGCCCTGCCACGAGAGCGGGCGGACCACCGAACCGGCCGACCGCGGCACCGAACCCTCCGAGCGGAGAACCGCGCCCACCGCACGCGCCACCGGCCCCGCCGACCGCGGCACCGAAGCGGAGTGGCTGGAGAGCCTGGAGTGCGGCACGGTCACGGTCCCCCTGGACCACGACGACCCCGGCGGCGCGACCCTCGACATCGCCCTGGTCCGCGCGCCCGCCAGCGGCCCGCCGCAGGAGCGCCTGGGCTCCCTGGTCGTCAACCCGGGCGGCCCTGGAGCCTCCGGGGTCCGGGCCCTGGACTCGCCCCTGTTCGGCGACGACGTCCGCGCCGCCTTCGACCTCGTCTCCTTCGACCCGCGCGGCGTCGGGGACAGCGGCGGCTTCGCCTGCGGGGACCGGTACGCCCTGGTCGAGGCACGCCAGGACGTGGCCGGGACCGACCCCGGCGACCTGGGCGCCGCCGAACTCCAACCCCTGGAGGACGCCGCCCGCAGGTACGCCCAGGACTGCGCGCGGACCGTGGGGGAGGAGTTCCTGGCCCGCCTCGGCACCGTCCACGTCGCCCGCGACCTCGACATCGTCCGCGACGCCCTGGGCGAGGAACGGCTCAACTTCGTCGGCCGCTCCTACGGCGCCCACCTCGGCGCCCTCTACGCCCACCTGTACCCCGACCGCGTCCGGGCGGCGGTCCTGGACGGCGCCGCGGCGCCGGGCGCCTCCAACGCGCGGGCCGCCGTCGATCAGGTCGCCGCCCTCCAGAACACCTGGAACGCGTTCGTGGCCCACTGCGCCCGCGACGCGGCCTGCCCGTTCGCCGGAGCGGACCGCGCGCCCGGCTCCGGCGGCTCCGGAGCCCTCAGCGAGGCCGACGTCCGGGCGGCCGCGCTCCTGCGCGGCCTCGACCGCGTCCCCGCCGAGGCCGAGGGCATCCCGGTGGACGGGCGCACACTGACGGCCATGGTCGTCATGGAGCTGTACCGCGAGGACGGCTGGGACCTGCTCGCCGACGTGTTCACCGCCCTCGCCGGGGACGACGCCGAGGGGACCGGACTCCACCTCGGGCGGCTCTACGACCGCACCTTCGGCGCGTACACGCGGGCGGACTCCGGCGAGGCCGTACCGGGAACGGAGCACCAGGACCCCGGCGCGGTGTTCACCGCCGTGAACTGCGCCGACCGCGACGACCCGGTGACCGTGGAGGCCTACCGCGACGCCGCCGACGAGGCGGCCGACCTCGCCCCGCTCTTCGGCCCCGACCCGGTGTGGGACCACCTGCCCTGCGCGTACTGGCCCGAGACGGGGGAGGCCCCCGCGGCGACCGCGCCGGACGCGCCCCCGATCGTGGTCGTGGGCGCCGTCGGCGACCCCGCCACCCCCTACGCCTGGGCCGAGGACCTGGCCGAACGGATGGAGACCGCCACCCTGGTCACCTACGAGGGGGCCGGACACACCGTCTACGGCACGGGCCGCAGCCCGTGCGTGGACGAGGCGGTGGACGCCTACCTGCTCACCGGCCGGGTCCCCGAGCCCGGGCTCACCTGCCCCGGCTCCCCGGACTGAGGCGCACGGAACCGCACCGCACCCGAGAACACGCGAGGGCCCCGGGGGACGGCGCGTCCCCCGGGGCCCGTACGTCCGTCCGTCCCGGTCAGAGCTCGGCGGCCGCCGCCTCGTCCACCCAGAACACGGTCCGCTCCGCGCCGCGCGCACCGGCCACGGGGGCCTCGTCCACGCTGCCCCCGGCCAGCCCCAGCCGCACGGCCCCGGCCTTGCCCTCGCCCGAGGCCAGCACCCACACCTCGCGGGACGTGCGGATCGACGGCAGCGTCAGGGTGATCCGCCGCGGCGGGGGCTTGGGCGAGTCGTGCACCGCGGCCACCGACGCCTCGTCCTCGCGCACCCCCGGCAGACCCGGGAAGAGCGAGGCCACGTGCGCGTCCGGGCCCACGCCCAGCAGACACACGTCGAACACGGGCACCGGCCCCCGGGCCCGCGCGGCCACCGCCAGCTCCCGGCCGTAGCGGGTGGCGGCGTGCTCGACGTGGTCGCCGTCCATCCCGTCGGAGGCGGGCATCGGGTGCACGTTGTGCGCGGGCACCGGAACCGCGTCGATCAGCGCCGCGCACGCCTGGGTCTCGTTGCGCTCGGGGTCCTTGTCCGGCAGGAAGCGCTCGTCACCCCACCACAGGTGCACGTGCGACCAACTGATCCCGGCCTCCAGGGCGTGGTCGCGCACCGCCTCCAGGGTGCGGATGCCGATCCCGCCACCGGTCAGCACCAGGTGGAAGTCGCGCTTGTCCGCCTCGGCCTGGACGATCATGTTCACCAGCTTCAACGCGACGCTGTCGGCCAGCGCCCCCGCGTCGGAGTGGCGGACGATCTCCGGTTCGCTCATCCTCGTGCTCCGCTTCCGGAGAGCAGCGGCTCCAGGTGCCGGGCCGCGCTCTCGTAGATCTCGTCGGGGTCCAGACGGCGCAGCTCCTCGGCCAGGGCCCCGGAGGCGGCGCGCCGCGACAGGGCCACCGTCTGGTCGGGCTGGCCGAACCGCGACAGCGTGGCCACCCGGCCGTCCACCCGGGAGAGCGTGATGTCCCCCTGGTCGGTGGTCAGGCGGACCTCGGTCAGGCCGGGGCCGTGCGAGGTCTCGCGGGCCACCGGCACGTCCAGCCGGTCCGACAGCCACGCGGCCAGCAGTTCGGCGCTCGGGTAGTGCGACTCGGCCGTCACACTGGCCGAGGTCACCCACCCGCAGGGCTGGTCCATGGCGCTGGCCAGCAGCGAGCGCCACGGCGTCAGCCGGGTCCAGGTCAGGTCGGTGTCGCCCGGGCTGTAGTGGGACACCCGCTCCAGCAGGTCGCGCACCGGGTCCGGTGCGCGCAGCGCGTCGGTGATCCGGCGCTGGGCCAGGCGTCCGATCGGATCGGCGGCCGGGTTGGCCGGGCCCACGCCCGGCCACCACACCACCACCGGCGCCTCGGGCACCAGCAGCGGGGTGACCACCGAGTCCGCGTGCTCGCCCAGCGGCCCGTACAGCCGCAGCAGCACCGCCTCGCCGGGGCCCGAGGTGCCCGGGCGGCGGATCTCGGCGTCGATGGCCGGTTCGGCGTCGGGGTCGCGCCGCACCAGCGCCACCACGCGCGAGGGGTGCTCGCGGCCCGCCTCGGTCGCGGCGCGCACCGCGTCGTAGTGGTCGGCCTCGTCGGTGACGATGACCAGGGTCAGGACCATGTTCATGGCACCGCCGCCCACGCTGAGCCGCTCGGCCATGAGCGCCTCGGCGATCTTCGAGGTCGTGGTGCGCGGCAGGTAGAGCGTCATCGGTTCCTCCCGGCGGGGTCGTGGCTGGTCACGGGCGCCGCCACTGGCGTCCGTCCCTGGAGAGCAGCTGCTCGGCCGACTCCGGGCCCCAGGTGCCCGAGCCGTACTGCTCGGGCTGGCCCGCCTTGGCCCAGTACTCCTCGACCGGGTCCAGGATCCGCCAGGACAGCTCGACCTCCTCCTGGCGCGGGAACAGCGGCGGGTCGCCGATGAGCACGTCCAGGATGAGCCGCTCGTAGGCCTCGGGGCTGGCCTCGGTGAAGGACTGCCCGTAGGCGAAGTCCATGCTCACGTCGCGGACCTCCATGCTGGCCCCGGGCACCTTGGAGCCGAAGCGCAGCGTCACGCCCTCGTCCGGCTGGATGCGCAGCACCAGGGCGTTCTGCCCCACCTCGCTGACGTCGGTGCGCGGGAACAGCTGCTGCGGAGCGGCCTGGAACACCAGCGCCACCTCCGTCACCCTGCGGCCCAGCCGCTTGCCGGTCCGCAGGTAGAAGGGCACACCCGACCAGCGCCGGGTGTCCACCGACAGCTTCAGCGCCGCGTAGGTCTCGGTCACCGAGTCGGAGGGGATGCCCTCCTCCTCCAGGTAGCCGCGCACCGCCGCGCCGCCCTGCCAGCCCGCCGCGTACTGGCCGCGCGCGGTGCCCGTGGACAGGTCCTCGGGCAGCGACACCGACGCCAGCACCTTCTCCTTCTCCGCGCGCAGCGCGTCCGCGCTGTAGGAGATGGGCTCCTCCATCGCGACCAGGGCCAGCAGCTGGAGGAGGTGGTTCTGGATGACGTCGCGGGCCGCGCCGATCCCGTCGTAGTAGCCCGCCCGGCCGCCCACGCCGATGTCCTCGGCCATGGTGATCTGCACGTGGTCCACGTAGCTGCGGTTCCACAGCGGCTCGAAGAGGGTGTTGGCGAAGCGCAGGGCCAGGATGTTCTGGACCGTCTCCTTGCCCAGGTAGTGGTCGATGCGGAACACCGACGAGGGCGGGAACACGTCGTCCACCACCGCGTTGAGGTCCCGGGCGCTCTCCAGGTCGTGGCCGAAGGGCTTCTCGATCACCACCCGCCGCCACGGGCGGACCCCGCCCTCGGAGACCTGGTCCTCCTCGGGTTCGGCCAGGCCGCTCCGCTTGAGCTGCTTGACCACGGTGGGGAACAGCTTGGGCGGCAGCGACAGGTAGAACGCGTAGTTGCCGCCGGTGCCGCGCTCGGCGTCCAGGGTGCGCACGCAGTCGGCCAGGCGGTCGAACGCGTCGTCGTCGTGCAGCTCGCCCTGGACGAACCGGACGCCCTCGCTGAGCTGGCGCCACACGTCCTCGCGGAACGGGGTGCGCGCGTGCTCGCGCACCGCCTGGTAGGCCTCGTCGGCGAAGTCCTGGTCCTCCCAGTCCCGGCGGGCGAAACCCACCAGGCCGAAGCCCGGCGGCAGCAGCCCCCGGTTGGCCAGGTCGTAGATGGCCGGCAGGAGCTTCTTGCGGGCCAGGTCGCCCGTGACGCCGAAGAGCACCAGCACGCTGGGTCCGGCGATACGGGGCAGTCTGCGGTCCAGGGCGTTGCGGAGCGGGTTGGGTACCGCTCCCGGCATCACCGGTTCTTTCAAGTTCCCGTCTTTCCTGTCGAGAGTGGCCGGTGGGACGCTGGGCGCCGCCCCCGCCGGGGGCAGGCGGGTGGGGACGGGTGCGAAAGGCGCGGCCGTCCCGTCGCCGGGACGGCCGCGCGACTCAGGACAGCTTGTCGAGCTTGGCCGAGAGCGCGCTCAGCAGGCTCTCCCAGGACTTGACGAACTTGTCCACGCCCTCGTCCTCCAGCACGGCGAACACGTCGGTCAGGTTGACCCCGGCGTTCTCCAGCGCCGCGAAGTCGGCGCGGGCCTGCTCGTAGGTGCCCAGCACGGTGTTGCCGGTGATCTCGCCGTGGTCGGCGATGGCCTCCAGCGTGGCCTCCGGCATCGTGTTGACGGTGTCGCGCGCCACCAGCTGCGCGACGTAGAGGGTGTCCTCGTAGGAGGGGTCCTTCACACCGGTGGAGGCCCACAGCGGCCGCTGCGGCGTGGCGCCGTGCTCCTCCAGGGCCTTCCACTCCGGGGAGGCGAAGACCTCCTGGTGGGCCTCGTAGGCCAGGCGGGCGTTGGCCAGGGCGGCGCGGCCCACCAGGGACAGCGCCTCGTCGGTGCCGATCTCCTTCAGGCGCTTGTCCACCTCGCTGTCCACGCGGCTGACGAAGAACGAGGCCACCGACTGGATGCGGGACAGGTCGTGGCCGTTGGCGCGGGCCAGCTCCATGCCCTCCAGGAAGGCGTCCATCACCTGGCGGTAGCGCTCCAGGGAGAAGATCAGCGTGACGTTGACGCTGATGCCCTCGCCCAGCACCCGCGTGATCGCGGGCAGGCCCGCGGCCGTGGCCGGGATCTTGACCATCAGGTTGGGCCGGTCCACCATCCACCACAGCGCCTTGGCCTCGGCGGCCGTGCGCTCGGTGTCGTTGGCCAGGCGCGGGTCCACCTCCAGGGAGACGCGCCCGTCCACGCGGTCGGTGGAGTCGTAGACCGGGCGCAGGGTGTCCGCGGCCCAGCGGATGTCGTAGGTGGTGATCATGCGCACCGCCTCCTCCACCGACACGCCCCGCACGGCCAGCTCGTGGACCTGCTGGTCGTAGGCGTCGCCCTCGGCGAGCGCCTTGTCGAAGATGGTGGGGTTGGAGGTGACGCCGACCACGTGGCGGGTCGACATCAGCTCGGACAGGTTGCCCGAGCGCAGCCGCTCGCGGCTGATGTCGTCGATCCAGACGGCCACGCCCGCCTGGGACAGGTCGCGGAGTGCGTTGCTCATGGGTTCTTCCGCCTTCCTGGGGGCGGATCGCCGCCCCCGGTCACACACGTCAGAGGAGGACGGGCCCCGCCGGGATCCTCCGGCGGGGCCCGCCTGGGTCAGCTGCCGGCCTTGGCGATGCTCTTGCGGGCCGCCTCGACGACCGCCTCGGTCGTGAAGCCGAACTTCTCGTACAGGACCTGGTACGGGGCGGAGGCGCCGTAGTGCTCCAGGCTCACCGACTCACCGGCGTCGCCGACGTACTCGCGCCAGCCCAGGGCGATCCCGGCCTCCACCGACACGCGGGCGCGCACGGAGGAGGGCAGCACCTGCTCGCGGTACTCCTCGCTCTGGCGCTCGAACCACTCCACGCACGTCATGGACACCACGCGGGTGGGCGTGCCCGCCTCCTGGAGCGCCTTGCGGGCGTCCAGGGCGATCTGCACCTCGCTGCCGGTGGCCATGATGATCACCTCGGGGGCGTCCCCGTCGGCCTCGGCCAGCACGTAGCCGCCCTTGACCGCGCCCTCGGCCGAGGCGTACTCCTCGCGGTCCAGGACGGGCAGGTTCTGGCGGGTCAGCGCCAGCGCGGACGGGCGGTCGCCCCGCTCGACGACCTCGCGCCACACCACGGCGGTCTCGTTGGCGTCGGCCGGGCGGATCACGTCCAGGCCGTAGATGGCGCGCAGCGCCCACAGGTGCTCGACCGGCTGGTGGGTGGGGCCGTCCTCGCCCAGGCCGATGGAGTCGTGCGTCCACACGTAGGTGACCGGCAGCTGCATGATGGCGGCCAGCCGGACCGCGGGGCGCATGTAGTCGCTGAAGACGAGGAAGGTGCCGCCGTAGGGCCGGGTCGGGCCGTGCAGGGCCATGCCGTTGAGGATGGAGCCCATGCCGTGCTCGCGCACGCCGAAGTGCAGCACGCGCCCGTAGGGGCTGCCCGGGAACATCTCGCTGGCGCGGTCGAAGGGCAGGAAGGACGGCTCGCCCTTGGGCGTGGTGTTGTTGGACCCGGCCAGGTCGGCCGAGCCGCCCCACAGCTCGGGCAGCAGCGGCGCCAGGGCCGAGAGCACCTCGCCGCTGGCCTTGCGGGTGGCCATGCCCTTCTCGCTGGCCTCGAAGGTCGGCAGGGCCTTCTTCCAGCCCTCGGGCAGCCTCTTCTCGACCAGGCGGTCGAACAGTTCGGCGTGCTCCCCGGCGCTGTCGTGCCAGGCCTTGAACTCCACCTCCCAGGCGGCGCGGGCCTCGCGGCCCCGGTCCACGGCGCGGCGGGTGTGCTCGATCACCGCGTCCTCGACGCCGAAGGGCTCGTCGGGCAGGCCGAGGATCGCCTTGGTGGCGGAGATCTCGTCGGCGCCGATGGCCGCGCCGTGGATGGCGCCGGTGTTCTGCTTGTTGGGCGCGGGCCATCCGATGACGGTGCGCAGGCGGATGAAGGTCGGGCGCTCGGTCTCGGCCTTGCCGCGCACGATCGCCTGGTACAGGGCCTCGACGTCCTCGACGTACTCGCCGGTGGCGCTCCAGTCGACCTCCTCCACGTGCCAGCCGTAGGCGCGGTAGCGCTCGGCCACGTCCTCGGAGTGCGCGATGCGGGTGTCGTCCTCGATGGAGATCCGGTTGTCGTCCCAGATCATGATGAGGTTGCCCAGCTGCTGGGTCCCGGCCAGGGCGCTGGCCTCGTGGCTCACGCCCTCCTGGACGTCGCCGTCGGAGCAGAACGCGTAGATGTGGTGGTCGAAGGGGCTGGCGCCCGGACCGGCCTCGGGGTTGAACAGGCCGCGCTCGCGGCGGGCGGCCATGGCCATGCCGACCGCGTTGCCCACGCCCTGTCCCAGCGGACCGGTGGTGGTCTCCACCCCCGGTGTGTGGCTGAACTCGGGGTGGCCGGGCGTGCGGCTGCCCCACTGGCGCAGGCTCTTGAGGTCGTCCAGTTCGAGCCCGTATCCGGCGAGGTAGAGCTGGATGTACAGGGTGAGGCTGGAGTGGCCGATCGACAGCACGAAGCGGTCCCGGCCCGTCCACTCCGGGTCCGAGGGGTCGTGGCGCATGACCTTCTGGAAGAGCAGGTAGGCGGCTGGCGCCAGGCTCATCGCGGTGCCGGGGTGTCCGTTACCCGACTTCTCGACCGCGTCCATCGCCAGGGCCCGGACCGTGTTGACGGCGCGGAGGTCGAGGTCCGACCACTCCAGGGTTTGCGGGGTGTGGGCGTTCACGGACTTTCGTTCTCCTTCTCGGGCACCCCCCGCGCCCGGCGGCCGGAGCGCGGGGTGTGTCGGTTGCGTTCGTTCTCGAACCGCCGCCGGAACCGGGGCGGCCCGCCGTGCGGGCGGGGCCGAGTACGGCGGGAACGCGCACCCGCTGCTGTTCAGGGCGCGGACGCGGCATCCCCGGGCGACGGCCGCCGCGGGCTGGAGACCACGACGGATTCGGCCACGATCGAGCCTATCGTCCGCTACCCGGGATGTCGTTGCCCGACACCTCTGGTTACCGGCCGGTAGGGGTGTGGGAACCGCCTCTTGGGCGAACCCGGGCGGCGCGGCCACCGGCGGCCGGGCCGCGGTGCGGGGGCCGCGGGCGGTGCGTGGCGGGCTGGAAGCGTGTCGGAGCCTGTGCGACCCTTCAGTACACCCGGCGGACCACCGCGCGCATCCAGGCACGAGGACCAGCGGTTTTCCTTGTGAGGGGGCTGGTCTCAGGCGCGCGTGGGGAAGTACTACAGTATGTCGTTGACGGGGTTTCCGCCGATCCAGACGCTTTGTCGGTCCGCCGGCCCCCGCGTGGCGAGCAGTGTCGAAACCCCTAGAGTTGTCGAGGTATCCGCGTGTCTGAAACCGAGCCGGTGGCCCCCGGGGGGACGCGAGAGAACCGTCCGGCCGTGAGGACCGGGTACTGATGGCCCTCACCAACCGCGCCCCGCGGACGAACCCGCACGGCGACCAGCCCCAGGCCCCCCGCGGGGCCTCGCTGGGCGCCCACGTCCGCGCCTACGTCGCCCTTTCCAAGCCCCGCGTCATCGAGCTGCTGCTCATCACCACCATCCCGGTGATGTTCGTCGCGGCCGGGGGAGTGCCGCCGCTGTGGACCGCGGTCGCCACCCTGGTGTTCGGCACCATGTCGGCGGCCAGCGCGAACGCGATGAACTGCTACATCGACCGCGACATCGACCGTGAGATGCGTCGCACCCGCCAGCGCCCCGGCGCGATGGACCTGGTCACCCCGCGCGGAGCCCTCGTCTACGGCCTGGTGCTGGCCGTCGGCTCCACCGTCGGGTTCGCCCTCCTGGTGAACGTGCTCTCGGCCATGCTGTCGGTCTTCGCGATCCTGTTCTACATCTTCGTGTACACGCTGCTGCTCAAGCGGCGCACCGCGCAGAACGTGGTGTGGGGCGGCATCGCCGGGTGCATGCCGGTGCTCATCGGCTGGGCCGCGGTGACCAACAGCCTGGACTGGGCCCCGTTCGTGCTGTTCCTGGTGGTGTTCTTCTGGACGCCGCCGCACACCTGGACGCTGGCCATGCGCTACAAGGAGGACTACGCGCAGGCCAAGGTGCCGATGCTGCCCGTGGTCGCCACCGACCGCCGGGTGCTGCTGGAGTGCGTGCTCTACAGCTGGGCCACCGCGATCGTGTCGGTGCTGTTCTGGCCGGTGGCGGGCACCACCTGGTTCTACGGCGCGGTCGCCGTCGCCCTGGGCGCGCTGCTGATCGTCCAGGCGCACCGCCTGCTCAACCGCTCCCGCGCGGGCGTGACCGGCGCGCAGCTCAAGACGATGGGCTTCTTCCACCTGTCCAACGCCTACCTGGCGCTGCTGTTCGTGGCGGTCACCGTCGACCCCCTGATCGCGGGCGTCCTGGGCTGAGGCCGCTGGCCTTCCGTGGGCGGCACCCCGACACGGGTGCCGCCCACGGGCGTCCGGGCCGCCGCCGGTCGGGGCCCGTGCGCTCCTCCCCGCGGTCGGCCGGGGGCGAAAGCCGTGGTCGGCCCGGTTCCCGCTACGATCAGTGCCCATGCCCCGTCTCGACAGCAAGGCCATCCTCCAGGGCCGACGCTCGCGCTACTCGATGACCCTCATCCTGGGCACCACCGTCAGCGTGGTCTGCATGATCGGGATGCTGGTCTACCTGTGGCTGCTCGCCCTGGCCGGGGGAGCGGCCGCCGGGATCGACGGGGGGCTCGGCTTCGCCGTCAGCCTCGTCGCCGCGGTCATCCCCGTGTGCATCCTCGTGCCGCTCATCCTCATGCTCGACCGGATCGAGCCCGAGCCCGGATGGGTGCTGTTCTTCGCCTTCGCCTGGGGCGCGGGCGTGGCCGTGGTGGTCTCCCTGCTGCTCAACAGCTGGGGCCTGGCCCACGTCACGGTGCCGCTGTTCGGCCGCGACCTGGGCGACTTCCTGGGCACGTCGGCGGTGGCGCCGCTGGTGGAGGAGAGCGCCAAGGGCGTGGTGCTGCTGATCCTGCTCTGGCGACGCCGCCACGAGCTGGACACCTTCACCGACGGGGTGATCTACGCGGGGATGGTCGCCACCGGCTTCGCCTTCACCGAGAACATCCTGTACTTCCTCAGCGCGTTCTTCGACGGCACCCTGGTGGCCACCTTCGCCATCCGGGGGCTGATCGCCCCGTTCGGGCACCCGGTCTACACCGCGATGATCGGCATCGGCGTGGCCTACGCCGCCATGCGCTCCGGAGCCCTGCGCCTGCTGGCCCCCGTCGCCGGGTGGGCCGCGGCGGTGCTGCTGCACGGCATGTGGAACGGGTCCACCTACTTCGGCTGGTCCGGCCTGGCCGTCGCCTACATGGTGCTCTTCGGAGTACTCATGGCGATCCTGGCGCTGGCCACCCGCGACCGCCACCGGCAGATCGGCGCGATCGCCCGGTACCTGCCGCCCTACGTCTCCACCGGCCTGGTCAGCCCGGCCGACATCGCCATGCTCAGCTCACTGCAGGGGCGCCGCCGGGCCCGGGAGTGGGCGGCGCGCAACGCCGGCCGCAGGGGCCGCGAGGCGATGCGCGAGTACCAGCTCGCCGCCACCGAGCTCGCGCTGCTGCACCGCAGGCTGGACGCCGGGCTGCCCGCGCCCGACTGGAAGGTCCACCGGGACTCGTTCCTGGCGCTGATGCACGTGGCCCGGGACACCTTCCTGGGGCGGATGCCCCAGCCGGTCGCCCCGGGCTGGGCGGAGAGCCCCACCGACTCCGGCTTCCTGCGCCGGGCCGACTTCGCGCACGTCATCGCCCAGGCGCGGGCACAACAGGACTACGTTCCCCGTCACGGTCAGCAGGGTCCTCGCTGAGCTCCTGGCCCGGCGGCACCAGGCGCGTGGTGGAGAAGTACAGGCGGCAGATCGCGACCCAGGTCAGGGCCGAGCCCAGGACGTGCAGGACCACCAGGGCCTCGGGCAGTTCCAGGGCGTACTGGGTGTAGCCCACGACGCCCTGGAGGACGACGGTGACCAGCAGGAACACGCTGCTCACGCGGACCGGCCGC
Organism: Nocardiopsis sp. M1B1; assembly: GCF_052466615.1. Taxonomy (NCBI): domain Bacteria; kingdom Bacillati; phylum Actinomycetota; class Actinomycetes; order Streptosporangiales; family Nocardiopsidaceae; genus Nocardiopsis; species Nocardiopsis sp. M1B1. The sequence continues at coordinate 4,587,123 of NZ_CP196194.1, read as the reverse complement.
CGGGCGCCGCCGCGGAAGGCGATGACGGTGGCCAGCACGGCCCCGGCCGTGGTGAGCCAGGCCAGCGCGGAGTGCAGGCGGGTGACCGCCGCCAGGTCGAACCCCCAGCGGGGGGCCGCGGCGTCGCCGCCGTGCGGGCCGGTGCCGGTGACGATGGTCCCGGCGACCAGCAGGACGAAGCCGACCACGACCAGGCCGATGCTCAGGGCGTGCAGCATGGGTCCCGCGGACACCTGGGGCTTGCCCTCGGGCTCCTGGCAGCGCACGTACAGGGCGACCGTGATGAAGACCATCACCATGGACAGCAGGAAGTGCGCGGCCACCGAGGCGGGGTGCAGGTCGGTCCACACGGTGATGCCGCCGACCACGCCCTGGCCCAGGACGCCGAACGGCACGATGACGGCCAGCCGGACCAGGTCGGGGCGGCGCGGGCTCGTCCGCATGACCGCGACGAAGGTGATGACGGCGACCGCCAGCACGACGAAGGTGAGCGTCCGGTTGCCGAACTCGATGGCGGCGTTGAGCGCGGCGTGCCCGGTGTCGATGGGCACGAAGCTCTCCGGCGTGCACTTGGGCCACTCCGAGCAGCCCAGGCCCGAGGAGGTGACGCGCACGGTGGCGCCGGTGACGGCGATCCCCGCGTTGACGACGATGTTGCCCAGCGCCCAGGCCCGCAGCGACCGCTGCGTGGGCGTCCAGATCGTGCGCGCGAGCAGCACCAGAGCGAGCACTCCGGCGGTCGCGACGGCGATCTGCCAGCCCCACAGGGGGAATCCGAGAAGGGAGATGTCCTCCGCCGCGAGCGGGGGGACCGAGTTCGCGGCCAGCACCGCGGAGGCCGGGGAATCAGACATACGACAGACTGTAGTACATCGTCGCGGGGGCCGGTGTCCGCCCCCCGCGTCGTCTCCCACCTGCGTCGACGCCGTCGTCGGACACAGGGGGAGGGGGCGCCCACGCGTGGACGCCCCCTCCGCGACGGCGGGGTCCGTATCTCCCGATCGGCCCGATCCCGGGGCTCGTCGGTTCGGGAGGGCCCGCCGCCCCCGTCGACCGGTCGGCGCGGTCCTAGCCGACGTGGTTGGAGATGCACTGGTTGAGCAGGTCCAGGTCCAGGTTGATCAGACCGAGGAAGCCCTGCTCCTGCACGCACGCCTGGTAGGCGTCGGAGTCGGCCTCACCCGCGGAGGCGGTCCCGAACCCCATGCCGAGCAGGCCGGCGGTGAACAGGGCGGTCATCATCATCTTGGCGGTGGTGCGCATGGCTCCCCCTTCGAATGCGAGCGGTCCAGCCGGTTGGCCGGCCCACCAGGACAGATAACCATTTGTGACTATTCAGAAACACGGAGTAGCAAAACTCCTGCCCCCGTCTTCCTGGACGGGCCGCCCCGGCGGGCGAGTCGGGGACACGACGGCCGCGGACCAGAAACGCCTACCGCTCTCCGGGGTCCTCCCGGGGCGGCCGGGCGGACGCGCCGTCGGCCTCGGAGCCGCGGTCCCCGCCGTCGCGGGCCGAGGTGCGCGTGGAACCCGCGCTGGCCACGATCACGCAGGCCACCGCGAACCACTGCCACGCGGTCAGCAGCTCGCCCAGCACCACCAGGCCCACCAGCGCCGCGGCGGCGGGCTGGAGGCTCATCAGCACCCCGAACACGCGCGGCGGCATCCGGCGCAGCGCGGTCAGCTCCAGCGTGTAGGGCACCACCGAGGACAGCACGCCGACCACCAGGCCGAACAGCAGCAGGCGCCAGTCGAGCAGGGCCGCGCCCCCCTCGTACACCCCGATCGGCGCCATGACGACCACGCCGACCACGCTGGCGATCGCCAGGCCGGACGCGCCGCTGAACCGCTGGCCCGTCGACGCGCTGAGCAGGATGTAGCCCGCCCAGGCCACCGCCGCCAGCACGGCGAACAGGATGCCCAGCGGGTCCATCGAGCCCGACTCCAGCCCCAGCGCGACCACGCCCAGCCCGGCCAGACCCGCCCACACCAGGTCGATCCGGCGGCGAGACCCCAGGATCGCGATGGCCAGCGGCCCCAGGTACTCGATGGTGACCGCGATCCCCAGCGGGATGCGCGCGAAGGCCTGGTAGATGAGGAAGTTCATCATCGCCAGCGCGACGCCGTAGCCGACCACCACCCACCAGTCCCCGCGCGAGCGCGCCCTGAGCACCGGCCGCGCCACCAGGACCAGGAGCACCGCCGAGGTCAGCAGCCGCAGCCACACGACCGCGGCCGGGGGCAGCACGTCGAAGAGGTTCTTGGCCACTCCGGCGCCGGTCTGCACCGAGACGATGCCGATCATCACCAGCCAGACCGGGGGCACCGCCTCCACCGCTCGGAGCGGGGAGAACGCTGCCTGGGGCCGGGACGGAGTGCTCATGGGAAGTCATCCTACGTTTTCGGGGGTCCTCTCCGTCTCCCCGCCGTCCCCGGTCCGCGTCCGGGCCCGGTCCGCCCGGTCGCGGCCCCTCGCGGGCCGGTCCGGCCCCCGGGGCCGGGCCACGACCGCGGCCAGCAGCAGTCCCCAGGCCGCCGTGGCCACCGCGGGCTGCGCCAGCGTCATGACCAGCCCGTGCACCGTCTGGTCCGCCCGGCCGGTCAGGAGCTGAACCCCGATCCACAGGAACGGCAGCGCCGCCGCGAGCAGGTTCACCAGCAGCGCGGCCCACACCAGTCCGGGCCGGGCGGGCCGCCGCCACAGCGTCAGCGCGCCGCCCGCGGCGAGCAGGAGCAACGGCGGGCCGAGGTAGCGGACCGCGATGAACCAGGGGACTCCGAGCGCTTCCATGCCCGGACCCTATCGAGCCCCCACCACTGACGGGCGAACGTGCATCAAACCGGCGAAGTGGTGTGAAATGGTCCGGGCCGTGGATCGACGCGGCCCCCGCCCGTACCCCGCTGGAGTGTCCTCAATGTCCCGACGCCGTGCCCGTTCCCCCCGCGACCACGAACGGTACGTCCCCCGCTGGCCGCTCCTGGCCGGAGCCCTGGCGCTGCTGGTGGTGGCCCTCGTCGGCGGCTACGCGGGGGGCCTGCTCGTGTCCGGCGGGGACCGGCCCGAGGAACCGGAGATGACCACGGCCTCGGGCATCCTGGTCCAGCCGCCCGGAGCCCCCGAGGCCGAGGAGCCCACCGAGGAGCCGTCGGAGGAGGAGGTGGTCCACCCGGCGGGCCTGGACCCCGCGCTCGTCTACGCGGTCCAGAGCGTCCACGGCGGCCGCGTCATGGACGTCGCGGGCACGTCCACCGCCAACGGCGCGCCCGTCCACCTGTGGGACCGCCACGACCAGACCAACCAGCAGTGGCGCTTCATTCCCGTGGACGGGGGCTTCTACGAGATCGAGGGCGTGGGCAGCGGCAAGCTCCTGGAGATCCCCGCCGACCCGGCCGCGCAGCCCGGCGCGGCCCTGCTCACCCGTACCGGCTCGCCCAACCAGCACTGGTCGCTCGTCGAGGTGGGACCGGGTGTGGTCCGCCTGGTCAACCGGGCCACCGGCCAGGCGCTGGAGGCGCAGGGCGGCGCACCCGACAACGGCACCAGGGTCGCCCAGGCACCCGACGGCGGCCACGCCCACCAGCAGTGGCGCCTGCTGCCCCTGAACTGACCAGGCCCGGGGCCCGGGCTACTCCCAGCGGAAGAGGCGGCTGGCCAGCACGCCGCAGACCAGCGCCCACACGGCCAGCACCGCGAACGCGCCCGGGCCGGGCAGGGAGCCGTCCGCCAGGACCGTCCGCAGCCCCGAGCTGAGCGCGGTGATCGGCAGCGCCGACGCCGCCTGCTCCAGGGGGCCGGGGAAGCTGCTGACCGGGAAGAGCACCCCGCCCAGGCCCAGCAGCAGCACGTACACCAGGTTGGCCCCGGCCAGGGTCGCCTCGGCCCGCAGCGTGCCCGCCATCAGCAGGGCCAGCGAGCTGAACGCGGCGGTGGCCAGCAGCACCAGCGCCACGGCCGCCAGCACGCCCGCCGGGCTCACCGCGGGCGACCAGCCCAGCGCCAGCGCCACCGCGCACAGCACCACCGTCTGGATCGCCTGCACGCCCAGCACGGCCAGGGTCTTGGCGGCCAGCAGGCCGAAGCGCGACAGCGGGGTCGCCCCCAGCCGTTTGAGCACTCCGTAGCGGCGTTCGAAGCCGGTGCCGATGGCCAGGCCCGTGAACGACGTGGACATCACCGCCAGCGCCAGCACGCCGGGCGTGAGCGCGTCCACCCGCGCCCCCTCGCCCACGTCCAGCACCGAGGTGAGGCTGAAGCCCACCAGCAGCAGCACGGGGATCACCATGGTGAGCAGGAACTGCTCGCCGTGGCGCAGCATGACCCGCAGCTCCATCCCGGCCTGCGCGGCGACCATCCGCCACATCGGCGCGGCCCCGGGCGCGGGGGTGAACAGCGAGGCGTCGTCGCCTCCGTGAGCGGGCGCGTCGGCGGCCGCCCGTGCGGAGGCGGTGGAGGTGTGCTCGTGCATCAGTCGCGCAGTTCCCTGCCGGTGAGTTCGAGGAAGACGTCTTCGAGGGTACGCCGCCGCACGCGCAGGTCCTCGGCCAGGACTCCGGCCGAGGCGCACCAGGCGGTGACCGTGGCCAGGAACTCCGGGCCGGGCGCCCCCGCGCCGCCGGGGACGACCGCGTACTCGCGGCGGCCGTCGGCGGGGCCGTGGGCCTCCACCCGGCTGCCCTCGGGCAGGGCGGCCTCCAGCAGGGCCGTGTCCACCGGGGCCTCGGCGGAGAAGCAGACCTCGCGGCGCTCCCCGGTCAGCTCGGCGGGGGTGCCCTCGGCGACCACGGCGCCGCGGTCGATGATGACCACGTGGTCGGCCAGCCGCTCGGCCTCCTCCATGTAGTGCGTGGTCAGGATCACCGCCACACCCGCCTCGCGCAGGGCCGCCACCAGGTCCCAGGTGGCCATGCGCGCCTGCGGGTCCAGGCCCGCGGTCGGCTCGTCCAGGAAGACCAGCTCGGGGCGGCCGACCACGGCGCAGGCCAGGGACAGGCGCTGCTGCTGGCCGCCGGACAGGCGGCGGAAGGGCGTGGTGGCCACCGAGGTCAGGCCCAGCCGCTCCAGCAGCAGGCGGGGCTCGATCGGCCGGGCGTGGAAGGAGGCCATCAGCCGCAGCCACTCGGCGGCGCGGGCGCCGGTGGGCACGCCCCCGGACTGGGGCATCACCCCGACACGGGGTTTGAGGGCGCCGGAGTCGGCCACGGGGTCCAGGCCCAGCACCCGCACCCGCCCGCCGTCGGCGCGGCGGAAGCCCTCGCAGATCTCGATGGTGCTGGTCTTGCCCGCTCCGTTGGGACCGAGCAGCGCCGTCACCGCGCCCCGGCGCGCGCTGAAGGTGAGGCCGGTGACTGCGGTGGTGGCGCCGTAGCGCTTGACCAGGTCGACGACCTCGACCGCGGCTGTGTCCATGGGCCCTGAGTCTACGTGCGGCCCGGCGGAGGGCTTCACCGCCCCGGCCGGGGCGTCCGGGGACCGGCGGCGCGCCGAGCACTCCTGTCCGCATCCCGATACGGCGGTCTCGGCATATGGTCGTCGGGAAGGATCTCGGGCCCGTTCCCGTTCGTGTCCACGGGGTTGCCGGTGCGTGAACCCCCTGTTAGGCAAGCCTGCCCTTGGTGATCAAGTCCATGGGGTCGGGTTTGCCTCGACGGACTTATTTACGCCACACTGATGTTGTCAAAACCAGGAGCCGAGTCAGAGAGGGAGGGGAAGACTGTGTCCGAGATGTCCAGTGTGTCCCGTCCCCTGGCCGGAACGGAGCGCGGGGCCGAGACCGGCACCCGCGCACGGGTCGCGCGGCTCATCCTGGAGAAGGGCCCGATCACCGCCTCCGCACTGGGGGAGCGGCTCGGGCTCACCCCGGCGGCCATCCGCCGCCACCTCGACAACCTGACCAGCGAGGGCATGGTCGAGGCCCGCGACGCCCGGCCCCACGGCGGGCGACGCCGCCGGGGCCGCCCGGCGCGCGTCTTCGCCATCACCGAGGCCGGACGCGACGCCTTCGTCCACGCCTACGACGACCTCGCCACCAGCGCGCTCCGCTTCCTGGCCGACACGGCCGGTCCCGGAGCCGTCGGCGAGTTCGCCCGCAGTCAGGTCGCCGACCTGGAGCGGCGCTACAGGCCCCTGCTGGACGCGGTTCCCGCTGAGCAACGCGTCCGGCTGCTGGCCGAGGCCCTCTCCAACGACGGCTACGCCGCCACCGCGGGCCAGGCGCCCGCACCCGGCGGCGGCGACCAGTTGTGCCAGCACCACTGCCCCGTCGCGCACGTGGCCGCCGAGTTCCCGCAACTCTGTGAGGCCGAGATCGAGGCCTTCGCGCGGCTGCTGGGCACCCCGGTGCGCAGGCTGGCCACCATCGCCCACGGCGACGGTGTGTGCACCACCCACGTCACCCCCCGGGGCGACGCGGAGAGCGGGGAGGACGGCACCCCCGCGTCCAAGGCCATCCGCCAGGCGGCGGACGGCTCAGTTCACCACAAGGACGTCTGAGTCCAGGAGGAGTCCGCGCATGACGTCTATCGCGCATCCCGAGCTCGAGGGGATCGGAACATACGAGTACGGCTGGGCCGACTCCGACGCGGCCGGGGCCTCGGCCCGCCGCGGTCTGAACGAAGAGGTCGTCCGCGACATCTCCGCCAAGAAGGACGAGCCGGAGTGGATGACCAAGCTCCGCCTCAAGTCCCTGCGGCTCTTCGACAAGAAGCCCATGCCCAACTGGGGCGCGGACCTGTCCAAGATCGACTTCGACAACATCAAGTACTTCGTGCGGTCCACGGAGAAGCAGGCCACCTCCTGGGAGGACCTGCCCGAGGACATCAAGAACACCTACGACAGGCTGGGCATCCCCGAGGCGGAGAAGCAGCGCCTGGTCGCCGGTGTCGCCGCGCAGTACGAGTCCGAGGTCGTCTACCACCAGATCCGCGAGGACCTGGAGGAGCAGGGTGTCATCTTCCTGGACACCGACACCGCCCTCAAGGAGCACCCGGAGATCTTCGAGGAGTACTTCGGCTCCGTGATCCCGGCCGGCGACAACAAGTTCGCCGCGCTCAACACCGCCGTGTGGAGCGGCGGGTCGTTCATCTACGTGCCCAAGAACGTGCACGTGGAGATCCCGCTCCAGGCCTACTTCCGGATCAACACCGAGAACATGGGCCAGTTCGAGCGGACCCTGATCATCGTCGACGAGGGCGCCTACGTCCACTACGTCGAGGGCTGCACCGCGCCGATCTACAAGTCGGACTCGCTGCACTCCGCGGTCGTGGAGATCATCGTCAAGAAGAACGCCCGCTGCCGTTACACGACCATCCAGAACTGGTCCAACAACGTCTTCAACCTGGTCACCAAGCGCGCCGTGGCCGAAGAGGGCGCGACCATGGAGTGGATCGACGGCAACATCGGCTCCCAGGTCACCATGAAGTACCCGGCCGTCTACCTGATGGGCGAGCACGCCAAGGGCGAGACCCTGTCCATCGCCTTCGCGGGCGAGGGCCAGCACCAGGACACCGGGTCCAAGATGGTGCACTGCGCGCCCAACACCTCCTCCACCATCATCTCCAAGTCGGTGGCACGCGGCGGGGGCCGCGCCTCCTACCGGGGACTGGTGCAGGTGCAGGAGGGCGCCGACCACGCCAAGTCCTCGGTCAAGTGCGACGCGCTGCTGATCGACACCATCAGCCGTTCGGACACCTACCCCTACAACGACCTGCGCGAGGACGACGCCGAGCTCGCGCACGAGGCGACCGTCTCCAAGGTCAGCGAGGACCAGCTCTTCTACCTGATGAGCCGGGGCATGGACGAGGACGAGGCCATGGCCATGATCGTGCGCGGGTTCGTCGAGCCCATCGCGCGCGAGCTGCCCATGGAGTACGCGCTGGAACTGAACCGGCTGATCGAGCTTCAGATGGAAGGAGCGGTTGGTTAAGTTGACCAGCCCGAGCACCGAACCCAAGGCCCACAGCCACGGCCTGGGGGAGATCCCGTTCTCCAAGTTGGCCACCCACGGGTCCTTCGACGTGAACGACTTCCCCGTCCCTGGCGGCCGCGAGGAGGAGTGGCGCTTCACTCCGATCCGCCGCCTCAAGGGCCTGCACGACGGCAGCGCCGTCGCCGACGGCACCGACAAGCTCGACGTGGACGCCCCCGAGGGCGCCACCGTCGAGACGGTCGGCCGCGGCGACGCGCGGCTCGGCACCGCCGGGTTCCCCGCCGACCGCGTCACCGCCCAGGCCTACACCTCCTTCGAGGAGGCCACGGTCATCACGGTCGCGCAGGGTGCGGCCCTGGAGCGGCCGATCACCGTCAACCGCCAGGCCCAGGGCGGCACGCGCTACGACCAGTTCGTCCTGGACGTCAAGCCGCTGGCCGAGGCGGTCGTGGTCCTCAACCAGACCGGCACGGGCGTGCGCGCGGGCAGCGTGGACATCCACGTCGGCGAGGGCGCGCGCCTGACGCTGATCAGCGTCCAGGACTGGGACGGCGACGCCGTCGACGTCTCGCAGCACAACGCCCAGGTGGCCAAGGACGCCACGTTCAAGTCGATCGTGATCACCCTGGGCGGCGACCTGGTCCGGCTCTCCCCGAAGGTGGCCTACAAGGGGCGCGGCGCCAACGCCGAGCTCCACGGGCTGTACTTCACCGGCGACGGCCAGCACCACGAGCACCGCTCGCTCATCGACCACAACATGTCCAACACCCGCTCGCGGGTGGAGTACAAGGGCGCGCTGAGCGGCAAGGACGCCCACGGTGTGTGGATCGGTGACGTGATCATCGGTGAGGGCACCACCGGCACCGACTCCTACGAGCACAACCGCAACCTCCAGCTCACCGACGACACCCGCGTGGACTCGGTGCCCAACCTGGAGATCTTCACCGGTGAGGTGGAGGGCGCCGGGCACGCCGCCGCCAGCGGCCGCCTCGACGACATCCACCTGTTCTACCTGCGCTCCCGGGGCATCCCGGAGGACGAGGCCCGGCGCCTGGTCATCCGCGGCTACTTCCTGGAGCTCATCAACCGGATCCCGGTCGAGGAGCTGCGTGAGGAGATCATGGCCAAGGTCGAGCGCAAGCTGGCCGCCCATGAGTGAGGCCGGACGCTGGGTGAAGGTCGCCGAGCTCTCCGAGATCCCCGATGAGGGGGCCCTCGGGGTCGAGACCGACGACGAGACACCCATCGCCCTGGTCCGCAGCGAGGGCGAGGTGTACGCCGTGCGGGACGTGTGCTCGCACGCCGAGGTCCGCCTGTCCGAGGGCGAGGTCGAGGACGGCACCATCGAGTGCTGGCTGCACGGCTCCTGCTTCGACCTGCGCTCGGGGGCGCCGATCAACCCGCCCGCGACCCAGGCGGTCCCCACCTACGACGTGAAGATCGACGGCGAAGACGTGCTCGTCTCGCTGGATGAGAAGAATTCCTGAGGCCTGAAATGACCAAGTTCGAAATCCGCGGCCTGCGCGCCGACGTCCTCATCGGCGAGGACGAGCGGCAGGAGATCCTCAAGGGCGTTGACCTGACCGTCAACTCCGGTGAGACCCACGCCATCATGGGCCCCAACGGCTCGGGCAAGTCCACCCTCGCCTACGCGATCGCGGGCCACCCGCGCTACGAGATCACCGAGGGCGAGGTCCTCGTCGACGGCGAGAACATCCTGGAGATGAGCGTCGACGAGCGCGCCCGCGCCGGCGTGTTCCTGGCCATGCAGTACCCGGTCGAGGTCCCCGGCGTGTCCATGTCCAACTTCCTGCGCAGCTCCGTCACCGCGGTGCGCGGCGAGGCCCCCAAGCTCCGCCAGTTCTCTAAGGAGCTCCAGGGAGCGATGAAGGACCTGTCCATCGACCCGGCCTTCGCCGCCCGCGGCGTCAACGAGGGTTTCTCCGGCGGTGAGAAGAAGCGCCACGAGATCCTCCAGCTGGAGCTGCTCAAGCCCAAGGTCGCCATCCTGGACGAGACCGACTCCGGCCTGGACGTCGACGCGCTCAAGGTCGTCTCCGAGGGCGTCAACCGCGCCAAGGCGAGCGGTGAGATGGGCGTCATGCTCATCACGCACTACACCCGGATCCTCAACTACGTGAAGCCCGACTTCGTGCACGTCTTCGCGGGCGGCCGCGTCGCCGAGTCCGGCGGCCCGGAGCTGGCCGACGTGCTGGAGGCCGAGGGCTACGAGCGTTTCGTGAAGGCGGGCGCGTAACCCATGACCACAGTCCGCGAGTTCGGTCGGGCCGGGGCGGCCCCGCTCGACGTCGCGGCGATCCGGGAGGACTTCCCGATCCTCTCCCGGACCGTCCGCGACGGGCGGCCGCTGGTGTACCTCGACTCCGGGGCAACCTCGCAGAAGCCCCGTCAGGTGCTCGACGCCGAACGTGAGTTCTACGAACGCCACAACGCGGCGGTGCACCGTGGCGCGCACCAGCTCGCGGAGGAGGCGACCGACGCCTACGAGGCGGCCCGGGAGACCATCGCCCGGTTCATCGGGGCCGACGCCGGGGAGGTGGTGTTCACCAAGAACGCCACCGAGGGCGTCAACCTGGTGGCCTACGCGCTGAGCAACTCCGCGACCGCCGACGAGGAGCTGCGCCGCTTCCAGGTGGGACCCGGCGACGAGGTCGTGGTGACCGAGATGGAGCACCACGCCAACCTGGTGCCCTGGCAGCAGCTGTGCCAGCGCACCGGGGCGACGCTGCGCTGGTTCCCGGTGACCGACGAGGGCCGCCTGGACCTGTCGGGGATCGCCGACCTGGTCAACGAGCGCACCAAGGTGGTGGCGTTCAGCCACCAGTCCAACGTGCTGGGCACCGTCAACCCGGTCGGGGAGATCGTCGCCCGGGCCCGCGAGGTCGGCGCGCTGACCGTGCTGGACGCCTGCCAGTCGGTTCCGCACATGCCGGTCGACGTGGCCGCGCTGGGCGTGGACTTCCTGGTCTTCTCCGGGCACAAGATGCTCGGTCCCAACGGGATCGGGGTGCTGTGGGGGCGCCGGGAGCTGCTGGAGGCCATCCCGCCGTTCATCACCGGCGGCTCCATGATCGGCGTGGTCCACATGGAGTACTCCACCTGGGCCGACCCGCCCCAGCGCTTCGAGGCCGGTGTGCCGATGGCCCCGCAGGCCGTCGGCCTGGCCGCGGCCTGTGACTACCTGTCCCGCGTGGGCATGGAGCGGGTCGCCGAGCACGAGCACGCGCTCACCGAGTACGCGCTGGAGCGGATCGGCGCCCTGGAGGGCGTGCGGATCGTCGGCCCCACCGATGCGGTGGACCGCGGCGGCGCCGTGTCCTTCGCCGTGGACGACATCCACCCGCACGACGTGGGCCAGGTCCTGGACGACCTGGGCGTGGAGGTCCGGGTGGGCCACCACTGCGCCTGGCCGCTGCACCGCAGGCTCGGCGTCGTCGCGACCACGCGCGCGTCCTTCTACCTCTACAACACGTCGGAGGACGTGGACGCGCTCGTGGAGGCCATCAGGGCCGCGCAGAAGTTCTTCGGAACCCGGCCCTAGAGCGAGGAACAGCCTGACCATGCAGTTGGACGCGATGTACCAGGAGATCATCCTGGACCACTACCGCAACCCGCACCACAAGGGTCTGCGCGATCCGCACAACGCGGAGGCGCACCACATCAACCCCACCTGCGGGGACGAGGTGACGCTCCGGGTGGCGCTGACCCCCGCCGAGGGCTCCGGCGGCCTCGACCGCGAGGCCGTGGTCAGCGACGTCTCCTACGAGGGGATGGGCTGCTCGATCAGCCAGGCCAGCACCTCGGTGCTGACCGACCTGCTCATCGGCCGCACTGTCGCCGAGGGCATGACCACCCTGGACGCCTTCACCGAGCTGATGCAGTCCAAGGGCAAGGGCGAGCCCGACGAGGACGTGCTGGAGGACGCCGTGGCGTTCGTCGGCGTGTCCAAGTACCCCGCGCGGATCAAGTGCGCCCTGCTGGGGTGGATGGCCTGGAAGGACGCCGTGTCGCAGTCCCTGGAGAAGGAAGCCGTCTGATGAGCGAGAACGAGACGACAACGACCGAGGCCGCCGAGGGCGCCCCCCTCTCCCCGGAGGCGGAGGCGCTGGTCGAGGAGATCAGCGAGGCGCTCAAGGACGTGATCGACCCCGAGCTGGGCGTGAACGTCGTCGACCTGGGCCTGCTGTACGGGGTGAACGCCGACGACAGCACCATCACGCTGGACATGACCCTGACCAGCGCGGCGTGCCCCCTGACCGACGTGATCGAGGACCAGGCCACCAGCGCCCTGGACGAGTTCGAGCGCGAGGTCAAGATCAACTGGGTCTGGATGCCGCCGTGGGGTCCGGACAAGATCACCGACGACGGGCGCGACCAGCTGCGCATGCTGGGCTTCAACGTCTGACACGCGCCGCACGCGCGAAACGGGCCGGTCCCCCTCGGGGGACCGGCCCGTTTCGCGTGCCCGGGACCGCCGCCGCGGGGCTCCGGGGTCCCTTCCGGTGCCGTGGCGGGCGGTGGCGGTCCGCGTCGCGGGGACGGGGCGGCCCCGCGCGGTCGGGCGCGGGGGCCGCGGGAGCGTCAGGGCCTTCGGGCGCGGGCGCCCGGTTCCGTCAGTAGACGAGGGGGTTGAACTGGGGTGCGGCGAAGGTGCCGCCGGCGTGGAAGTCGACGCTGCGACCGGCGGGGACCCGGTACTGGGTGGTGGTCTTGGACGGGGAGTTGGCCCAGGTGCCCCGGATCGTCACGGAGTAGGAGACGCCGGAGGAGCTGATGCCGGTGCTGGTGCACTGACCGGGGTTGACCACGAAGGTGGTGAAGCTGCCGAAGTCGGCGTAGGCCGTGTAGTTGGAGGACACGTTGCACAGGCGGAAGGTGCCCGCGGCCGCGGCGGGGGCGGCGGTGCCCACCGCCAGGCCCAGGGAGAGCAGTAGGCCCAGGGCCATGGTGAGGGCGAGCGACTTGCCTCGTGAGAGCACGGCGGACATGGAACTCCTCAGTGTGGTCGTGGATCAGGGGGTGGGACCGCACCCGGAAGGGGGCGCTGAGTAGTCAACCACACGCGCAAGGCCACTTCTAGGGTTTGTGTGTTTTTGCTCCTGTCTTTGCATGTGTTCATGCGGACTTTGTGTGTCTTCAGTGGGTCGTAACGCCCCGTTCGCCTGGGCGGCCGGACCTCCCGGCGGTCCGGGCACACGAAGAGCGCCCGCCGCCGGGGGGCGACGGGCGCTCGTGGCGAGTCGTGCTAGTGCGCGGCGAACATGCCCGCGCGCAGCTCCGCGGCGATGTCGTTGTCACCGCGCAGGGACAGCAGGTCCACCAGCGACTGGGGGTCGGCGAAGGCCTCGTCGTCGCTGTCGGTGATCCGGCGGGAGAGGATCTTCAGGGCGTCCTCGGTGGAGGCGGGCGCGGTGTAGCCGCTCAGGTGCAGCGCCCGGGCCGTGGGGGAGTAACCGCTCAGGTCGGTGGCGGGCAGCTTGCGCGCATCCAGCCGGTCCCCGGCCACGGTGATGAACACGCGGTCGCCGGGCTGGGCGGCCTGGCGGCGCAGCAGGGGGCGCAGGGAGTCGAACGCCGGCTGGTCGCGCCAGACCAGCACCAGCAGGTCCGCGCCCGGAGCGGTCAGGCACAGCAGCCTCCCGGGCTGGAGGCCCAGGTGGGTGGCGTATCCGGTGGGCACGGCCACGGGGGCGCCGTTGAGGTGGTCGGCGGTGATGTCGATGCGGTGCCACCAGCGCCCGTCCGGGGCGCGGAAGCAGCGGGCCGCCATGGCGGGGTCGCTCGCACCCGGCCGCGAGGGCGGTGCGGGCGGCGCGACCGGGGACGTGTGCGGCAGGCCGTGGGCCTGTCCGGGGGCCGGGCCCAGCGGCACGACGCGGTGCGGATCCAGGGCGGCGGCGCCGAAGGCCGCGGGAGCCCGCTCGGGGCCGGTTCCGTGCTGCTGGGAGGGGGCGGGCTCGGCCGGGGCCGCGGACGGCTGCGCGTCCACGCGCCGCCGTATGGGCAGCCCGTTCTCGGTGGTGGCCCCCGAGTCCTCCGGGGCGGTGTGGCCCGGGTGGTTGGCGGGCATCTCCATGGGCACCGACGGGTCCGTGAACACGTGCCCGTCCCGCAGGCTCACCCCGGGGGTGCTCAGCAGCCAGGCGCGCAGCTCCTGCTGGCGGATGCCGATGCGGCTGAGCCGGATCCCGGCCTCGGTCATGCTGGGAGCGTCGCCCAGCAGTTCGCGGGTCTGCCAGCGCAGCCGGTTGGGGTCGTCGGCGATCAGCCAGCCGTTGTGCATGCGCCGGTCGGTGAACAGGGTGATGATCACCCGCCACAGCGGCGTGTTGAGGGTGGGCACGTCCACCGGGTGGTCGGGGTGGGCGTTGATCAGGCGGTCGATGGTGGTCGCCGCGCCCAGCTGCTCGGACAGCTCGCGCAGGTGCTTGGTGATCGCGGCGCCCTCGGGTGCGTTGAGCCAGCGCAGCAGGCGCTCCTCCACCTTGCGCTGGGCGGAGCGGATCTCGGTGACGTCCACCGCGATCTGCTCCGAGAGCACGCGGATGCTGATGGGGTCGGTGGCGAACAGGCGCTCGGCGGCCACCGTGCGCTCCAGTTCGGGCCAGGAGCGGAACATCTCCTCGACCAGGTCCACCAGGGGGTGCTGGCCCAGCGCCGGGGCCGGGGGGCGCTCCTGGGCGTGGTCGGGCCGCATGGCCTTGGGCGGACCGAAGCTGGGGCGGCGCAGGGTGCGCCCGGGGCCCAGCAGGGAGCTGCGGAACTGCGAGCGCAGGTCGCCCGCGCCCTCGCCGCGGGCGCCGTCGACGTCCACGGCCTCGGTGCGCAGGGCGGAACCGGGGATCATCGCGGCCGAGCTGACCATGGCCGTGGCCGCCTGCTCCGGGACCGCGGCGCCGGAGGACTCGGCCTCCTCGCCGCGCTGGGCGCGCAGGGCCCGCAGGGTGCGGATCGCGCGCGTCGCCGGGGTCTGCGGCGGGGCCGCGTGTCCGGGGCCCTCGGTCCCCGTCCCGGAACCCGTGGCGGCGGTGAGGTACTCCAGCGCGCTGTGCACGTGCTCGGGCGCGGAGTCGGGCAGCCAGTGGGCGATGGTGCGCACGGCCTCCATCATCAGGGCGGGGGAGGGGGTGGGGCCCCCGGGAAGCTCACAGCAGGGCTGCAGCGCCCGCCAGGCCACCGTGCTCAGGATGTCCATGGGGTCGCAGTCGGCGAGCGCCCACGCGCCGATCTCCTGCGGGCTCGCGGAGATGAGGCGTTCCCAGTCCCCGGCGGTGGCCACGACCGCGCCGCGCACGGGCTCGGAGAGGTCGGAGCAGTCCACCAGCTGGGTGCGCAGGCTCGGCAGGAACTCGGCCAGCGGCAGGTGCGCCCACTGCTCCAGCGCCAGGCGGGCGATGCCGTGCGCGAGCCAGGGCGGCCCCGCGATGTCCAGGACGCGTGCGACGGGCAGTGAGTGCCACCAGCCGTCGATCAGACGGTCGTGGTGGAGCAGGGGAGCCACGTCCGGCGACCTCGACCACCGCAGTGCGGGCGCGAGGTCGACGAGGCAGATCGGAGAGACGGCGTTCATCCGCTGGGGACCTCGACCTCCTGGTGTCTGCACGTGAATTGGGGAGGAACCGCACGGGCCTTCGGTTCGATGCACCACAGTACGCGCCCCTCGCCCGCGGGGAGGCCGGACGGGAGGCCGGTCCGTGCGCCACGGGCGGGCACGGCGAGCCGGGGGACAGGGGTGCCGTGAGCACTCCCCCGAGATCGTACGTCCCCTGACGCCACATGGGTACCCCCGGGCGTGCCAGGTCCGCCGCGACCGGACCGTGACTGCGTTGTGCGATGACCGTGACGAGGGCGTTCCGGCTCCCGGGCCCGCGCGGACGTGTGAGCTACCTCATAGCCGACTCCGGGTTCCTCCCGGGGCGGCCGGTCGTTGGTGTTCACGGCGCCTTCACACGGGCGCCCCCCGCGCGCAACGGGCGCGCACGACCGGTCCGGGAAGCATGGAGCCCGGCGGGGTGTGCGACACACTCCGTCCCAGGCACTCCGTCGTCGGCCGCGGGTATGCTGGAAGGGCACTGTCCTTCGCCCGGGCGACCTTTCCGGCCGGACGGCCGCGCCCGGTGGCCGACAGGGGTCGACGGTGTTCGGACACGGGTGGTGGCCGGACCGCGGCCCGACACCACGATTGCCGTACCCGCGCACCCTCGGCGCGCGCAGGCGTGGGACGGTCGAGCCGGATGATTGGTTGACGTGACAGACCTTGAGACGAATCCCCCAGCGGCCGCTCGCCCCCATAGACCGGTTCCCATCCGGTCCTACGTGGCGATCGGCGACAGCATCACCGAGGGGATGGAAGACGACAGCGGCCCCGACGGCGAGTACCGGGGCTTCGCCGACCGACTGGCGGAGCACCTGGCCACGGTGACCCCCGACTTCCGCTACGCCAACCTGGGCGTGCGCGGGCGCCGGATGCGCCACATCTTCGGCGAGCAGCTCGACCAGACGCTGGCCTGGAAGCCCGACCTGGTCACCGTCCTGGCCGGGGGCAACGACGTCCTGCGCCCGGGAGGGGACCTCGACCGGCTGGCCGAGCACTTCGAGTGGGGCATCCGCCAGCTGCGCGACGCCGGAATCCGCGTGGTGATCCTGTCCGGCCACGACACCGGGTGGATCCCGGTCCTGCGCTACTACCGCGGCCGCATCGCCGTGTTCAGCATGCACATGCGCGCCGTCGCCGAGCGCACCGGCACCGAGATCGTCGACCTGTGGGCGCTCAACGCGCTGACCGACTCCCGCGCCTGGAGCGAGGACCGCCTGCACCTCAACGGCGCGGGCCACCAGATCGTCGCCGCGCGCGTCGCCGACCTGCTCGGCTTCCCCATGGGCCCGCCCGAGTCCTGGACCGACCCGTGGACCACCCCGCCCCGCCAGCTGCCCCGCATCCTGCGCCGCCGGGAGAACCGCCGCTGGGCCCGCCAGTACCTGGTGCCGTGGCTGCGCCGCCGCGCCATGGGCCGCTCCTCCGGGGACGGCCGCCTGCCCAAGCGCCCCGAGCTGGACTACCTGCACGACGAGGACACCCGGTCCCGGATCGCCAGGAGCATCGAGGAGGGCAAGGCCTGGGAGGGCACCTACAACGGCTTCGACCCCGCCGAGAGCGCCCCCACCAGCAGCCCCTCGGGCACCAAGGGCCCCGACCCCGTGGACTGAGCGGTCCGCCCGCGCGCGGCGGCGCCCGTGCCGGACCCGGTGCGGGCGCCGTCCGCTCCGGCGCTCAGCTGCGCGACAGGGACTGGATGAGGTCGCTGATGTGCACCACGCCCAGGCACTGGCCGTAGGAGTTGGTGGCGATCAGGTCGTCGTAGACCCGCTCGTTGTCCTGGCCCGCCACCCGCAGCGCCGCCAGCGCCGACATCCACGCCGGAACCGTGCGCGGGGACTCGGCCAGCCGCAGCGCCGGACGCTTGGCGTGCAGGGCGTGCCCGTAGCGGCCCGTCACCGACAGCAGGAACCGCGTCCTGTCCACGACCCCGACCGGGCGGTCCCGGTGGTCGATGAGGATGACGCTGTTCAGCGCCGGGTCCCCGGTGAAGGACTCCAGCACCTGCTCCGCGGTGGCGTCGGAGTCCAGTCCCACGGGCGGCACCATGAACTCGGTGACCCGGGGACCGGAGTCCTCCTCCCCGCCCTGCCCGGCGCTCGGCTCGGGAACGGGGGTCACCCGCTCGCCGGGCCGCCACGCGCTGTCGGCGAAGAACGGCCCCGTGCCCACGCGTATCCCGCAGCGGCGCAGCCGCACCACGTCCTCGGCGCTGCCCACGCCCGAGGCCAGCGCGTACACGCCGCTGCCCCGGCCGATCCGCGCCAGGCCCTCCACCACGGTGGCGTGCCGCTGGTCCCCGGCCACACCGGAGACGATCGCCGGGTCGATCCGCATCAGGAACGGCGCGGCCTCCACCACCAGGTCCGGGCGCACCATCGCCGTCCCGAACCCGCACCGGAAACCCGCCGCGCGCAGCCGGGAGACCCCCGACACCACGGTCCTGCGCGCCAGCTCGGCCATGTCCGGGCTGAGCATGAAGGTGATGTCGCGCGGTCGGCGGCCCGCACGGCGCAACAGGCTCTCCACCAGGGGGGCGAACCCGTCCCCGGCCAGGATCCGCGCGGGCAGCGGCAGGACCATCGGCAGCAGGCTCTCGGACACGGAGGTCTCGCGGACCAGGGCCAGGAGCCACTCGGCGACGGCCGCCTCCTCCTGGGGGGTCACCTCCGCGTAGGAGCCCCGCGCGGAGGGCGGCGGCGAGGCGGTGACCTCGACGGCCACCACGGTCCCCGAGTCCAGGTCGACGACGGGCTGGTAGCCGGGAGCGCCCGGGGCGCGGCGGGCCACCGCACCCGGCCCGTCCGGATGCGCCGTGGGAGTGTGTTGGGGATGCAGCGCAGTCACAGTTCTCATGGTGACCCCGAAACGGTCCCACCTGAAGACTTGTCCTCCGCTGTTCCCCTCACCTTCACCGGGGCGTAGGGAGGGCGGTTCGACGGCGTTCACGTCCGGAGGCAATCGCGTACCGACGGTGAGGGGCGCCCTCCCGGACGTGTGCGGGCCCGCCCGTGGCCGTTCCCGCCGTCCCGGCCCTTCGCGTCCGCGGCGCCGCCCGGGCACGCACGACACCGCCCGCCGGGACGAACCCGGCGGGCGGTGTCGTGCGCGCGGATGCGGGGAGACCGCGTCCGGCGGGGCTCAGGCGCGGCGGAAGACCACCGCGATGTTGTGGCCGCCGAACCCGAAGGACTCGTTGATCGCCGCCACGTCGCCCGCGGGCATGTCCCGGGGCTTGTCGCGGACGATGTCCACGGCCACGCCCGGGTCGAGCTCCTCGATGTTGATGGTCGGCGGGATGCGCCCGTCGTGCAGCGCCAGGATGGTCGCGATCGACTCCACGGCGCCCGCGCCGCCCAGCAGGTGGCCGGTCATGGACTTGGTGGAGGTCACCGCGACGCGGTCGGCGACGGAGTCGCCCAGCGCGGTGCGGATCGCGCGCGTCTCGCCCACGTCCCCGGCCGGGGTGGAGGTGGCGTGCGCGTTGACGTGCACGATGTCCTCGGGGGTGAGGTCGGCGTCGGCCAGGGCCTGGGTGATGGCACGGGCCTGGCCGGTGCCCTCCGGCTCGGGCTGGACGATGTCGTAGGCGTCGTTGGTGTAGCCCACGCCCGAGGCGTGCGCGTACACGCGGGCCCCCCGGCGGGCGGCGTGCTCGGCCGACTCCAGGATGAGGATGCCCGCGCCCTCGCCCATGACGAAGCCGTCGCGGTCCTTGTCCCAGGGGCGGGAGGCGTGCTGCGGGTCGTCGTTGCGCGTGGACAGCGCGCGCATGGACGCGAACGAGGCGATGTTGAGCGGGTGGATCGCGGCCTCGGTGCCGCCCGCGATCACCACGTCGGCGCGCCCGGAGCGGATCATGTCCACACCGTTGGCGATGGCCTCGGCGCTGGAGGCGCAGGCGCTCACCGGCACGTGCGAACCGGCCCGGGCGGTGTACTCCAGGCTGATCGCGGCGGCGGGGCTGTTGGGCATGAGCATGGGCACGGTGAAGGGGGAGACCCGCTTCCAGCCCTTCTCGCGGAAGGTGTCGTACTGCTCCAGGATGGTGAGGATGCCGCCGATCCCGCTGGAGACCACCACGCCCAGGCGGATCGGGTCCACCTCGGGGGAGCCGGCGTCCTGCCAGGCCTCCTGAGCGGCGATCAGCGCGAACTGCTGGGTGCGGTCCAGGCGGCGCATGCGCGGCCTGGGGAGCTTCTCGGAGGGTTCCTGCGCGATCTGTCCGGCGAAGTGCACCGGGAGCTTCTCGTGCCACTCCTCCGGCAGCATGCTGATGCCGGAGCGGCCGTCGAGGAGCGCGGACCATGTGGTCGCGACGTCACCCCCGAGGGGGGTGGTGGCGCCGAGGCCGGTGACGACGACATCGGTCTTGGACATGATCCGATCGCCCTTCTCGTGGGTCGTTCCCGGCTGCGGGGCCGGGGGCGTTGGCGGATGTGGGGAAGCCGGTCGTGGCGGCGGGTCGGGCGGCGGGACGGGGTGGGTCCCGCCGCCCCGAACGGCCTACTTCTGGATGAAGTTGATGACGTCCTGGACCGTCTTGAGGTCCTTGAGCTGGTCGTCCGGGATCTCCACGCCGAACTTGTCCTGGGCGGCGACGGCGATCTCCACCATGGACAGCGAGTCGATGTCCAGGTCGTCGACGAAGCTCTTGTCCGGGGTGACCTCGGAGGGCTCGGTCCCGACGATCTCCTCGATGATCTCGCCGAGGCCCTTGAGGATCTCCTGCTCGCTCTGCTGGGACTGGCTCTGCTGGGACATGTCGTCTTTCTCCTTGCTCGGTGATTCGTGTCGGTTCGGGGACACCACGTGAGCCGCGGGCTCGCGGACCCGGCCGGCGTGGTGTGACCGCGGGTTCGGGCGGGTGCTCAGGGGATGCGGATCACCTGGGCGGCGTAGACCAGCCCCGCCCCGAAGCCCAGGGTGAGTACGGTGCTCCCCGACGGCAGCTCCCCGCGTCCGATCATTCGCGAGAGAGCGAGAGGGATGGACGCGGAGGAGGTGTTGCCAGCGGTGACGATATCGCGGGCCACGAGTGCCTGGGGCGCGCCCAGCTTCTTGGCGATGGCCTCCACGATGCGCAGGTTGGCCTGGTGGGGCACGAAGGCGGTCAGCTCCGAGGGCTCCACACCCGCCCTCTCCATCGCCTCCAGGGCGACCTTGTACAGCTCGGTGGTGGTCCAGCGGAAGACCGCCTGGCCCTCCTGCCAAAGGTACTTGCCCTCGCGCAGGTGGATCTTGGCGGCCCGCTCTCCGGAGGAGCCCCACACCACCGGACCGATGCCCTGCTCCTCGGAGGCGGAGACGACCGCGGCCCCGGCGCCGTCGGCGAAGATCACACAGGTGCCGCGGTCGTCCCAGTCCACCCAGTCGCTGAGCTTCTCCGAGCCGATCACCAGCACGTTGCGGGAGCTGCCGCCGCGGACCATGTCCGCGGCCACGCCCAGGGCGTAGCAGAAGCCCGCGCAGGCGGCGTTGAGGTCGAAGGCGCCCGGGGCGGTGATGCCCAGCTTGGCGGCGACGGTGGCGGCGGTGTTGGGGATCTGGTCCTGCACGGTGCAGGTGGCCACGATCACCAGGTCGATGTCCTCGGGGGACAGGCCGCCGGCGGCCAGGGCCTTGCCGCCCGCCGCCACGGCCATGCTGGTCACGGTGTCCTCGGAGCCCGCGATGCGCCGCTCCCGGATGCCCACCCGGCTCTGGATCCACTCGTCGCTGGTGTCGACGCGCTCTTCGAGGTCGGCGTTGGTCACGACCCGGGAGGGCTGGTACTCGCCGAAGGCGGTGATCGCCGCGCCTCCGAGAGTTCTCGGGGAGCTGAACATGGTTAGCCTTCCTGGTCGGTGGCCGCGGGGTTCCCGGCGTGCTCCTTGACGAGGGCGCCGGCGCGGTCGAGGTCGTCGGGGGTCTTGACCGCGAGGAGTTCGACCCCGCGCAGGGCGCGCTTGGCCAGGCCGGTGAGCGTGCCCGCCGGTGTGAGTTCGATCATCGCGGTCACGCCCAGGTCGGCCAGGGTCTGCGTGCACGCGTCCCACCGGACCGGGGAGGAGACCTGGGTGATGAGGCGCTCCAGGTACTCGGGTCCGCTCCCGACCACGGCGCCGTCGGCGTTGGAGAGCAGGCGCACCGTGGGGTCGGAGGGGGACAGGGGGGCCGCGGCAGCCCGCACCCGCTCCACGGCCGGGGCCATGTGCTCGGTGTGGAAGGCGCCCGCGACCGACAGGGAGCGCAGCCGCGCCCGCTCGGGCGGGTTCTCGGCGAAGGCCGCGAGCTGCGCGGTGGTACCGGCGGCCACGATCTGGCCGGAACCGTTGTCGTTGGCCGCGGTCAGTCCGGCGGCGGCGATCGCCGCCAGCACCTGCTCGCGGTCGCCGCCGAGCACGGCGGTCATGCCGGTCTCGGTCCGCGCCGCGGCGTCGGCCATGCCCCGGCCGCGCTCGGCCACCAGGGCCATCGCGTCCTTGGGGGACAGGACGCCGGCGATGGCGGCGGCCGTGAACTCACCGACGCTGTGACCCGCGACGGCGTCCAGCAGGGCGCCCTCGGCGGGCAGCGCGGGGGAGGGGGCGGCCAGGGGGCCGAGCACGGCGGAGGCCGCGACGAGGCCGGCCCCGACCAGCAGGGGCTGGGCGACCGCTGTGTCGCGGATCTCGTCCGCGTCCGCGGTGGTGCCGTAGCGCACCAGGTCCAGCCCGGCGACCTCGGACCACGCCTCGACCTGCGCGGAGACACCGGGCAGTTCGAGCCACGGGGAGAGGAAGCCGGGAACCTGGGCGCCTTGGCCGGGAGCAACGATTACAAGCACGACATCAACCTTGCCCTGTAGGAGATCACCGGTCAGAGGGGGAGGAGCACGAACTTACTCGACACCGTTTGTTGGGACTCCACAAAACGGTGCCGAACGTGCTCCCGCGGACCCGGAACCGGTGGGAGAGGTCACCCTCCGACGGTACGCTGCGCGCGCGCCCGCTCACGCCAGCGGTTTCCGTCCACCGGGGACACGGGGCGGCCCGCCGGCCGGGTGCCGCGGGATGCGAACCTGGAGAGGTGAACACCGAACCCCACCAGACCCCGGACGACCAGGGCGCCACGGCGGCCCCGGAGGGCGCGCACACCTCCGTCCCCACGGAGCAGGAACGCGTGCGGGCCGAGACCGTGCGCCGCCTGGAGCGCTCCATGGGCGCGCTCGGCACGGCCGCCGTGGCCCGCATGGAACAGCGCCTGGGCTGGTTCCGCCGGATGTCGGCCGAGGACCGCTCGTGGATCGGCCTGGTCGCCCAGTCCGGGGTGGCCGCCTTCGTCGACTGGTTCCGCAACCCGGTGCGCGGCCGCCCGGCCATCACCGTCGAGGTCTTCGGCACCGCGCCGCGCGAGCTCACGCGCTCGGTCTCCCTCCAGCAGACCGTTGACATGATCCGCGTGGTCATCGACGTGGTCGAGGGCCAGGTGGAGGAGCTGGCCGCCCCCGGCGGAGCCCAGCAGCTGCGCGAGGCCGTGCTGCGCTACACGCGTGAGGTGGCCTTCAGCTCCGCGAAGGTCTACGCGCGCGCCGCCGAGGCGCGGGGCGCGTGGGACGCGCGCCTGGAGGCCCTGATCGTGGACGCCCTGCTGCACGGCGACCAGGAGGACGGCCTCCAGACCTGGGGTTCGGCGCTGAGCTGGTCGCACACCCCGGTCGTCGCGGTGGCCGGGGAGGTCGGCGACGACGACGGCGGCAAGGTCTTGGACGACCTGCGCTCGGCCGCGCGCCGCCTCGGCCACGACGTGCTGGCCGGGATGCAGGGCCGCCGCGTGGTCGTGGTCATCGGCGTGGGGGACCGCTACCCGGCGGAGGACCTGCCCGCGGCCGCCGCCGAGCCGCTGGCCGGGCTCTTCGGCTCGGGTCCGGTGGTGGTGGGGCCCGCCGTCCCCGACCTGCGGTCCGCGGGGGCCTCGCTGCGCGCCGCGGTCAACGGGCTGCGGGCCGCCGTGGCCTGGCCGGACGCGCCGCGCCCGGTGCTCGCCGACGACCTGCTGCCCGAGCGCGCCCTCCAGGGCGAGGCCGAGGCGCGCGGGCAATTGGTCGAGGAGGTGTACGTGCCCCTGCTGGGCGCGGGGTCGCCCCTGCTGGACACACTCTCGGTGTACCTGGAGCACGCCTCGTCGCTGGAGGCCACCGCGCGGATGCTGTTCGTGCACCCCAACACGGTCCGCTACCGGCTCAGCCGCATCGCCGAGCTCACCGGGCGCACGCCCTCGGACGGGCGCGGCTCCTTCGTCCTGCGGGTGGCGGTCGCCCTCGGGCGGCTCGCGCGGACCGACGACGCCTGACCTCTCCGGGGTCGGCCGGTTCCGGCCGCGGCCCCGACGAGGGGAACCCGCCGCGTAACCTGATCGTTGCCTGCCATGTCCGTCCCCTTATGGAAGTTTCACCAGAGCCGGGTATGTCGGTAACTGGTTGTGTACGCCCGGGGACCACATGAAAAGGGATAGCTTTGTGGTGGGCGGGTTGCCGACGGGACCGTTGAGGCTGCGTCATCCTCGGGCGAAGGTCCCCGCACCGCCCCGTCACGACGTTCTTGGGGGGTCAACGCTGTGGTCGAGCGACCGAGGATAGGGTCCCGGCTCTTCCGTCCGATGATCGATTACGTTCTCGCGCCCACTCAGGAGGGTGAGCTGCGCAGACGGGCGCTGTTCTGGCTCCCCGCGCCGCTGCCCGTGCTGGGCGTGGTCTACCCGCTGGTCGGCGGCGAACTGGCCGCCGCGGGGTGGACGATACTGCTGGCCGCCAGCGTGGGCGTCGGAACGATGCTGCTCGCGCTGGTCGTGCAGCCCACGCCCCTTCCCGAGGGGCTGGTGCCGCAGGTCTCCGCGCGCCGCTCGCTGCACCGCTTCCGCCAGTTCACCGGTCTGCGCATCACGCTGGCCCTGGTGCCGGTGGTGATCGGCGCGGCCGCGTCGGTGATCGGCGGGGGCCTGTACCCGTTGTTCGCCGCGTTGGCGCTGGCCTGGCCGCAGCTGCTGCTGGCCCTGCCCACCTTCTTCACCATCACCAAGGCGCGCCGGGCCATGGAGGCGTGGGGCACCACCGCCTACCTGTGGCACGCGCTGTCGCGCCCGGCGAAGGTGACCTGGCCGGTCATCACCCCCGCGGTGCGCGGCTGGCGCGCCTGGCGGGCCGAGAACGCCCGGCAGGACCGGCGCAAGTCGGAGGAGGAGAAGGCCTGGAAGGAGGCCGTGCGCGAGGAGAGCGAGCAGGTGGGCGACACCGCCGCCGACCCGGCCGCCACGGAGCGCACCCGGCCCATCCGGCCGGTGGACCAGGAGGCCACCGACGTGCTCCCGCACCTGGAGTCCGGCCGTTCGAAGGCGTCCCCGGCCGCCGACGAGGAGAAGCCGACCGAGGTCCTGCCGCACCTGGGCGCCGCGTCGGGGGACGGGGAACTCGGCAGAGAGGTCCGGCCGACCCGGGCGATGCCCCACCTGGACGGGGACGCCGAGGCCGGGGACGACGCGGAGGAGGGCGCCGGGGCGGAGGCCGCCCCCGCCCGCACGCCCCGCGGCACGGTGAACCGGGCCCGGCACATCCTGGAGCAGGGCAGCGGCGCCCTCGGGCTCTCGGTGCGCAAGCCGCGGCGCGGCGCCCAGTCCAGCCGGCGCCCCACGCCCAACAAGCCCTGACCTGACAAGCCCCGCCCCGTCCGGGGGCGCCGTCGGCCGGTCCCGGCCCGCGGCGCCCCCGGCGGCGTTTGGCTCCCGCTGCGCGGGCGGGGGCCGCGCGCCGGTGCGGGGACCGTCAGAGGTCCGCGGTCATGCGGACGTCGGGCAGCGCGTCGCCCCCGCCCCGGGCGCAGTGGTACCAGGAGGCCCGGGCCCCGCGCCCGGCGAAGTCCACCTGGCCCAGGGTGTTGCCGAAGTAGGGGGCCGACCCCAGGTCCCAGCTCAGATCGGGCTCGGGGACCCCCGCCAGCCGCGTCAGCAGCCACCCGATCGCCCGCAGCGGGCGGCTCACCGACAGTCGGACCATGCGGCGCATGCTCGTCGGGGCCTGGTTGCACAGCGGGGAGGAGACCAGCTGGGTCACCCGGCTCGCGCCGCCCCCGCGGTGGCGGGCGCGCGCCAGGTAGGAGAAGTGCACGTCCCCGCCCAGGAACAGCACGGTGGCCGGTGCCGGGCCGCGTTCGCCCCGCGCGAGCTCGCCCACGGCGTCGGACAGGCGGCGGAAGGAGTACTGGAAGGCCGCCCAGTGCTCCAGGTCGATGTCCTGGCGCAGCCGTTCGGCGGGCCCCGTCAGCCACCGCCCCCAGGCGCCCGCGCACACCGCCTCGTTCCAGGCCTCCAGCCGGTGCACGGCCGGGGGCAGCAGCACCGGGACGGTCGAGGCGACCACGACGTGGTCCGGCCCGCCGGTCAGGTGCCCGTCCAGCCAGTCGTGGCCCTGGGGCCCCAGGATCGACCTGGACCCGTCGGAGGGGTCGCCCTCGCCCAGGGCGCGGGAGCAGCGGGTGTCGGCCATCACGAGCCGGACCCCGCCGAAGTCGTGGTGGTGCCCCCACTGGTAGCTCGACGGCTCGCTGTGGGCCTGCCAGGCGAAGGCGTCGACCAGATCCTCGGCGTCGCCGTCGGCGTCGAGCACCCGCTTCCACAGCCGGTCGCGGTCCCTCTCCTGCTCGGAGAGGTTGCCCAGGTGCTGGTACACCCAGTAGGAGCCAAGGCCGCTGGTGATGCGCCTGCGCCACCAGGGCCGCCGGTCCATGGCGCGCCGCCAGGCGGCGGAGGTGTTCCAGTCGTCGCGGACGTCGTGGTCGTCGAAGACCATCAGGGTCGGCACGGTGGACAGCAGCCAACGTACCTGCGGGTCGCTCCAGGCCTGCCGGTACAGCTCGGCGTACTCGTCGTAGTACACGACCTCGTCGTCGGGGTCGTCGCGGGCGCCCCCGCGGGCGCCCCCGCGGGCGCGCCGCTCGCGCAGGAACGCGAGCATCGACTCCTGCACCTCGTCGGCGTAGACCTGGTCGCCGATGAGCAGCAGCGCCAGGTTGCCCTCGACCGGTTCGCGGGCCAGCCGCCGGGCCGTGGCGCGCAGCATGTCGGGGCCGTAGCGGACCACGCCCTCGGGTGAGTCGTGGGTGGGCGTGTGGCAGGACCCGTACAGCAGCCGCGTGGGCGCCTCCGGGTCCACGGTGTGCACCGTGCTGGGCGGGAAGGGGCTGTCCGGCTCCGGCCAGACCCGGTCCTCGTCCAGGAAGACCTCGTAGGGCAGGCGGGCGCCCGGGGCCAGCCCCGCCACCGTGCAGACGGCGTAGTGGTGGCCGTGCACGGTGAAGGTCCGCGCGGTCGCCTCGGCGGCGCCGTCGACCACGACGCGCACCGCGCAGGGGGCGTCCGTCTCCACCCACACCGTGGAGGTGGTCTCCCCCGGGTGCCTGAGCAGGGGCCCCAGAAGTAAAGAAGCAGTCACCGTTTCGCCTCCTTTCGACCAGGTTCGCACATGTGGGGGACGAGTATGGCCCCTCGCGGGGCCGAGCGCCATCCACAGCCGGGACCCGGATGGTTGCACGAGCGCCGCGCCTGCGCGAAGGTGGCGCTATGAGGACACAGATCCTGGAGCTGCACACCGGTGGATCGGAGAGCATCACCGACATCACCCGCCAGTGCGGCGACTTCGTCGCCGGGGCCGGAGGGGACGGACTGCTCAACGTCTTCGTCCCGCACGCCACGGCGGGTGTGGCGATCATCGAGCTCGGGGCGGGGTCCGACGACGACCTCCTCGCCTCCCTGGCCGACCTGCTGCCCGCCGACGACCGGTGGCGGCACAAGCACGGCTCGCGGGGTCACGGCAGGTCGCACGTGATGCCCGCCTTCGTCGCACCCCAGACCACCGTCCCCGTCGTCGGCGGCAGACTCGAACTGGGCACGTGGCAGTCCATCGCCGTGGTGGACCTCAACGTGGACAACCCCGACCGGCGGGTGCGCCTGTCCTACCTCTCGTCCTGACGGGCAAGGTTTGGCAGCGCGTTGACGGAACATGCCGCTAGCGTGTGAACTAGGCCATCAGCGATGGTCAGCGGACCCACGTGCCGGGCGCGCAAACAGCCCGGCGTCGTTGTGACAACTGCTTCGTGCAGGCAAGATTGATAAAAACCATCTGTGGAGGAGAACTTTCGTGAGCGCGACCGCGGGCCAGGCACAGAGCGAACGCGGCTTGGCTGACCGACTCGGATTCAAGCCGGGTCAGGTGGTGCAGGAATTCGGCTTCGACGACGACGTCGACGAGAACCTGCGCGCATCCATCACCGAACTCACCGGTGAGGAGCTGGTCGACGAGGACTACGACGGCGACGTCGACGCGGCACTGCTGTGGTGGCGGTCCGACGAGGAGGAGGACCTCACCGACGCGCTGATGGACACCGTGACCACCATCGCCGACGGCGGAACCATCCTGGTGCTCACACCCAAGGCGGGCCGTGACCTGCACGTGTCGCCCAACGAGGTCGCCGAGGCCGCGACGACGTCGGGCCTCTCCCAGACCAGCGCGGTCAGCATCGGCGCGGACTGGTCGGGTACGCGTCTGGTCGTTCCCAAGCGGTGACGGACACCACCCGCCGAGGGTGAGGCATCCGGTGCCGCGCGTCCCAGAGGCGGGCGCGCGGCGCTGAGGAGTGCCCGCCGACGAAAGGGATCCATGACCGCCCCCGTGGGCGCCCCCGCGCCCGACTTCACCCTCCAGGACCAGTACGGCCAGGACACCTCCCCGGTGCCGGGCCACCCCGTCCTGCTGGTCTTCTACCCGCTGGCCTTCTCCGGCGTGTGCTCGGGAGAGCTCGCCGAGCTGAGCGCGCGCCACCCCGAGTTCGCCGACCTCGGCGCCGAGGTCATGGCGGTGTCGGTGGACTCCGTCTTCGCCCTGCGCACCTGGTCCGACCGGGAGGGCTTCCCGTTCCCCCTGCTGTCGGACTTCTGGCCGCACGGCGGCGTGGCCCAGTCCTACGGGGTGTTCGACCCCCGGCGGGGCACCGCACGGCGGGGGACCTTCCTGATCGACGCCGGGGGAGTCGTGCGCTGGTCCACCCTCACGGGGTTCTCCGAGCCGCGCGACGTGGACGAGTACCTGCGGCAGCTGCGCGAGCTGGTCTGAGACCCGGACGCGGTGATTGCGGCGAAGCGGTATGATCTCGTCCGACGCACGGGCGCGTAGCTCAGTTGGTTAGAGCAATTGCCTTACAAGCAATAGGTCAGGGGTTCGAGTCCCTTCGCGCCCACGGACTCAGGACGACCCTGCTCGGCGGCCTTCGGCCGCCTCGCCGGGTCGTCCTTCGTGTTTACCGGGGGGAGACCCCGAACCCCCCGAGGTACCCCTCTGTGGCCGGGGCCGCTCAGAAATCGATGCCGCGGTCACCGCCGCTGTCCGGTGAGTTATCGCTCAGACCCGGTGTACTACCGGTTTTCTGCGAGCGCGTTCCGGGCGGGCCGATTCCGCTCCGGGCGATGCGCGCGGCTCTGGAGGTGCTGGATGAGAGCTGTCCGCTCTGGGCGATACGTGCGGCTCTGGAGGTGCTGGATGAGAGCTGTCCGCTCTGAGCGATGCGCATGGCTCTGGACGTCCGACCGGTCCTGGCCGGTCCCGGAGTCACAGTCGTCTCCTGGAGTTGCTCCTGGAGCGCCTCGCCGATTGTCCTCTGCGGTCCGGATGCCGTGGGCTCCGCGACCACGGTCCCACTGCGCCGCAGGCCCTGTTGATCCTGCTCCGCGTAGTCGACGGTCATCTTGACCATGTCGTCGACCGGTTCGGTCCGCACCGCGGGATCCGTGCTGCGCATGTAGGCGACGGTGGAGTCGAAGCGCGCGGTCTCTTGGGGGGTGGGGATTCTGTTGCGCTCCTTGACGATCGCCTCTCGGGCACCGAGGTCGTTCCGCATGGACCCGTCCGGCGTGCGATGGTTCTCGTAGAGGACCTCGCCGTTGCGGTCGGTCACGTAGATGTGGTCGACCCTGCCCGTGGATTCCAGGTAGTGCGCGACGTGTGGGTTGTTCGCGTAGGCCATATCGTGGAGGCGGGGGTCGACCCACCTCCCGTACTCCCTCGTGGGGTCGTCTCGGTCCCTCTGATAGCGGTGGGCGATACCGAGCATGCTGTTCGACTCGTGGGTCGCGATGAACACCACGGTCGTCTCATATCCCCGACTGCGGAACCCGTCGATCCAGTAGTCGGCATACTCTTGCCTCCCGAAGGGATGGCTGGCGACCACGTCGTACTTGGGGCCGCCCATGTCACCGCGAAGGTGGCCGATCAGCTCCTCGTGGAGGTCGGCGGGTAGTTTCTGCTCCACGACGGACTGGCCCTGGAGGCCGTTGTCCCGCATGATCTCCGCGTACCGCGGATGGATCTTGGCGTTGTCGTCGCTGTCGTAGGTCGCGGCCGACGTCCCGAGGGCGTAGGCCACCCTTTCCTGGGTCGTCGTTTTACCTGCGGCCTGTTGGCCTGCGATGATGATGAACTGCGGTTTCTCGCCGTCCGAACGAACGGGAACGTCGTCGGGAACCAGAGAGCGGATGCGCCTGTTCTTGTTCTGCTCAATCTGGGCGGCATCCCGGGGGTCGCTGGTTTGGCTCACGAGTCTCTCCGCTTGTCCTTTTCACGAAGCCGACGAATGAGATCCGGATACTCGGCGACGATCGGCTTTGCCACCTCTACTTCCATCCACTTCATGGACTTCAGTAGATCCGCATGCCGGTTGCTCTCGTTGTCGAATTTTTCTTTTTGCTGGGAATCAACCTCCTTGAAGGCCAGGTTCGAGTACAGATACATTGCCATCTCAATATAGGATTTCGCCTTCTCTTTCAGGTCCAGATACTCCGTCAGGTCCATGCCCTCGGGTGGGAAGGGGTGGGACTTTCGAGGAGTCTTACCACGCTTATCACTTTTTTTCTCATGGTTCATGGAATCATCTCCTCAGACGTTGAATGGCGTGATGATAACATCTGTGTCCGAGCGGCCCGGGTCCCCTTGTGACTGTTCGGATTTCTCGGACGAGTCGACCGTTGCACCTGCTTGGCGGCTTGCCGGACTGGAACGAGGAGCGGATGATTTCCTCCGGTCGGCCCCTGCCCTCCTGTGGGCAGTTCGCCGTGCTGCTCGTGCGGTTGCTGTCGAACCGGCCCGAGCCGAAGAGGGGATCGCCGAGCTGTGACTCCAGCTCGCCCGGACCGCACTCGCGCTCGAACACCTGATCCCGAGCACGTAGTGGAACACGGATCACCGGTGTGCGGCGTCCGCGGGGGACACCCGGCGCCGCTGGGCCCACGCGGAGGCCGGCACGACGGCCACGGACCATCCGCCGGCGGCCGGGGCCCGACCGGAGCCGTCGGGGCGGTCCGGGCGCCGGTCGGAGAAGGCCTTACAGCCCTGCGGTGTGGCCGGTGGGGTGCCCCAACCGGTTGCATACTTCGAGGGACTCGATCCCATTTTTTTCGCCGCTGTCAGTAAACCCGCAGTTCACAGGCCTGCAATGCTGTCGCAACACCTGTCCCTCTTGCAAGCGTTTGCATTAACCCTCTTGACATGGAAAGCGCTTTCTCTAATGTGAGTTGGGACACCCCAGTACTCATCCCTACTGGAAAGGCAAGCGGTGAGAAGAACAACCACGCGTCGACTCCTGTCGACGTTGGCCGCCTCGGCGGTGGTGGCGGCCGGTCTGGCCATGCCGATGTCCTCGGCGGCCGCGCAGACCGGTAGCGCCACGGGTTACGCGACCCAGAACGGCGGGACCACCGGCGGCGCGGGCGGGCAGACGGTGCGGGCCACGACCGGAACCCAAATCCACGAGGCCCTGTGCAACCGGGCCAGCGCCAGCACCCCGATCGTCATCGAGGTCCAGGGGTCCATCAACCACGGCAACACCTCCAAGGTGTCGGGCGACAGCTGCGACACCGCCGACGACGTGATCGAGCTCAAGAACATCAGCAACGTCACGATCGTCGGCACCGGCAGCGGAGCCGTGTTCGACCAGCTGGGCATCCACATCCGTGAGTCCAGCAACATCATCATCCAGAACGTGACCGTCCGGAACGTCAAGAAGTCCGGTTCGCCCACGTCCAACGGCGGCGACGCCATCGGCATGGAGAGCGGCGTCCGCAACGTCTGGGTGGACCACGTCACCCTGGAGGCGTCGGGCGGTGAGTCGGAGGGCTACGACGGCCTCTTCGACATGAAGAACAACACCCAGTACGTCACCCTCTCCTACAGCATCCTGCGCAACTCCGGTCGCGGCGGCCTGGTCGGGTCCAGTGAGAGCGACCGCTCGAACGGCTACGTCACGTACCACCACAACCGGTTCGAGAACCTGGACTCGCGCGCGCCCCTGCTGCGCGGCGGCATAGGCCACATGTACAACAACCACTACACGCAGCTGCACGAGTCCGGCATCAACTCCCGGGCCGGCGCCAGAGCGAAGGTGGAGAACAACTACTTCGAGGACTCCAAGGACGTCCTGGGCACCTTCTACACCGACGAGAGGGGCACCTGGGAGGTCGGCGGCAACATCTTCGACAACGTGACCTGGTCCAGCCAGGGCGACGAGAACTACCCCGCCGGGCCCAACCCCGAGTCCACCACGTCGGTGAGCATCCCCTACTCCTACGAGCTCGACGACGCCGGGTGCGTGCCGGGGATGCTGGGCCAGATCGCGGGCGCGAACAAGGGCAACCAGGTCTCGGACGGCAACTGCGAGGCGGAGAACCCGCCGGACCCGGACCCCACTGACCCGCCGGACCCCGACCCGACCGACCCGCCGGACCCCGACCCGACCGACCCCCCGGACCCGGACCCGACCGACCCGCCGGAGGGGACCAACCTCAGCGCCGGGGCCGGAGCCGACGGTTCGGGCAAGGCCAGCGGCACCAGCTACGGCAACGTCGTCGACGGCGACATGGGCACCTACTGGTCGCCGAGCGGCTCGACCGGCCGCGTCTCGGTCAAGTGGGGCGCCGACACCACGGTGTCCACGGTCAACATCCGCGAGGCGGCCGGGGCCGAGGGCAACATCGGCTCCTGGCGCGTCGTCGACCACGACACCGGTGACGTCCTGGCCACCGGGAGCGGAGCGGGCGTCATCAGCTTCGACCCGACGACGCTGCGCAAGATCAACTTCGAGATCACCAGCTCGAACGGCACGCCGCGCGTCGCCGAGTTCGAGACCTACGCCGGCTAACAGCCCACCGTGACCGATCCGGCCCGGAGCACCTGAGCCGACCGGACACCGGCCGGTCCGCCCGATTCGTTCGGACGGACCGGCCGTTCCGGCGTCGACGCCGGGGCCGAGCCGTGGGTGCCGCCTCGGCGGTACTAGCCGCCCAGGTTCCGGAACCGCCGCACCGCCAGCGGGACGAAGACCAGCATGATCACGGTCGGCCAGGCGAGCGCACCGCCGATCGCGTGCCCGTCGATCCAGTAGCTCGCCCCGCCCGCGCCCGCGCCGGGGGTCGCGAAGAGCTCGCGGATCGCGTTCGCCGTCGAGGACACCGGGTTCCACGCCGCGACGGCCCCGAGCCAGCCCGGCATCATCTCCGGTGGGGCGAAGACCGAGGAGATGAAACCGAGCGGGAAGGCGACGGCGAAGAGGGAGCCCGCCACCTCGGTGTTCCTGATCACCAGGCCCAGGTAGACGCCCACGAAGATCAGGGCGAGCCGCAGCCACAGCAGCAGTGCGAAGGCGGACAGCGTCTCGACCGGGCTCCCGCCCGCGCGCCAGCCGATGACCAGTGCCAGCCCCGCGATGACCGCGAGGTCGATCGCCGCCTGGATGATGTCGGCGACCCCTCGGCCGGTCACCACGGCCGACGGGGACATGGGCATGGACCGGAAACGGTCCATGAACCCCTTCTCCTTGTTCAGGGTCACGGAGAACGCCGTGTTCATGAACCCGAAGGCCATGATCATCGCGAACATGCCGGGCATGGCGTAGTCGACGTACCCCTCGCCCGCGCCCTGTCCGGTGACGTCCATGGCCGAGCCGAAGACGTAGACGAACATGAGCACCATCACCACCGGCATGCCGAGCTGCCAAGCGAACGTGGAGGGTTGGCGTGCCAGGTGGGTGAACTCCTGCACGACGATCGTCCAGCAGTCCTTGACGGCCCACAGGAGCCGGGAGACGGGGCCCGAGGGCAGGACCCGGGAGGCCGTGGGGGAAGGGTGCGTCCGGTCGGGGTCGCTCATCGGGCGGTCTCCTCGGCGAGCCGTGCGGTCAGGTGGAGGAAGGCCTCGTCCAGGGTGGGCCGACGCAGCCCTATGTCCGCGATCTCCAGACCCCGTCGGCGGACCTCGGCGGCGACCTCGGTCAGCGCGCGGACGCCGTCGGCCACGGGGACGCTGATGCTTCCCCCGGTGAGCGCCACGTCGACGCCGACCACCCGGCCGACGACCTCGGCGACCCGGGGCAGCGCGTCGGGGTTCGCGACGGCGACCTCCAGTCGCTCGTCACCGATCCGCCGTTTCAGTCCGGCCGGGGTGTCGTCGACGAAGTTCCTGCCCTCGTCGATGACGCTGATCCGGTCGCAGAGCTGGTCGGCCTCGTCGAGGTAGTGGGTGGTCAGCAGCACCGTGGTGCCCTGTTCGGAGAGTCCGCGCACCGCGTGCCAGACCTCGCGTCGCCCCGCCGGGTCCAGACCGGTGGTCGGCTCGTCCAGGAAGAGCACGTCCGGGGCGAGGATCATGCCGGCGGCGAGGTCCAGTCTGCGACGCATCCCGCCGGAGAAGGTCCCGGGCGAGTTCTTAGCGGCGTCCGCCAGCCCGAAGAGGTCCAGCAGTTCGTCGGCGCGGCGGCGGGCCGCCGCCTTGTCCAGTCGGAAGAGCCGTCCGAAGGTGGTGAGGTTCTGCCGGGCGCTGAGGAGGTCGTCGACGGCTGTCCGCTGCCCGACCAGGCCGATGCTCGCGCGGACCTCCCGCGGCTGGGTGCGCACGTCGTAACCGGCGACCGCCGCCTTCCCCGCGTCGCCTCTGGTGAGCGTGGCGAGGACGCGCACCGCCGTCGTCTTCCCCGCGCCGTTGGGACCGAGCAGACCGTGGACCGAACCGCGCGGCACCGTGAGGTCCACTCCGTCGAGGGCCAGTCTCTTTCCGTACCGCTTGGTCAGACCACTGGTCAGGACCGCTGGTTCCGATGACCTCACGGGGGGCCTCCCGGTATCTGAGTACGTTGTACGCAGCACGGTAGCGTACGCTGTCCGCAGTACACAACCGCCTCCGTGCCGAGGGAGAGGGCATGACCGAGGAGAACCCGCTCGCCCGGAGCCAACAACTGCTCTGGGAGGGCCTTCCCGAGTCCCGGAAGGGCCCCAGACCCACCCTGTCCCTGGAGCGGATCGTGAACGCCGGCATCGCCATCGCCGATGCCGAGGGCATCGAGGCCCTGTCCATGCGCAAACTGGCCGCTGCGCTCGGGATGGGCACGATGTCCCTGTACCGCTACGTTCCGAACAAGTCCGAGCTGCTCAACCTCATGCTCGATCACGTCAGCGGCACCCAGCTCGGCCGCCTCACCCCGGGCGGCGGCTGGCGGGACACACTCGCCACCGCCGCGTGGCGGGGCCGGGAGCTGTACCTGAGGCACCGGTGGCTTCTCCAGGTCAACTGGAGTCGGCCGGTGCTGGGCCCCAACAGTGTCGCGGAGATGGAGGAGACCATGTCCGGCCTGACGGACCTGCCCTTCAGCGACCGGGAGAAGTTCATGGTGATCTCCGCGCTGGACTCCTACGTCACCGGTTCGGCGCGCCAGAGGATCCTGTACGAGAACGCCACGGCCGAGAGCGGCATGACGGACGAGGAGTTCTGGGGCAACCAGTTCTCGGTACTGGTCAAGGCCATGGAGTCCGGCGGCTTCCCCACCATGGCGGCCATGGACGACGACGCCTTCGACGCGGACTGGGAGGAGACCTTCGCCCTGGGGCTGAGGTCGATGCTGGACGGAATCGATCGGGAGGTGGCGCGCCGGGCCGCTCGCTGAGCGGGCACCGGCACGGGGCGGAGAGGGGACGGGGGCTCCGGACGGCTGCCTTCGCGGACTGCCGACCGGACAACCGGCCGGTCCGCCCGATTCGTTCGGACGGACCGGCCGTCGCGTGCCGAGGGGTGCGTCTTCGCCCGACGGGTGCATCTTCGCCCGGCGGAGGCGGCGAACCCGCTGACGCGGGGCCCGTGCGTGTGCGACCGTGGCCGACGGGCCGGACTCCACGCGGCACGGGCGCACCGGCCCGTCCGGCCGCCCGGAGGGGAGCGCACATGCGCGTGTACTACGACACCGAGTTCGTCGAACGGGGACCGGACCACCCCCTGGTCCTGGTCAGCATCGGCATGGTGGCCGAGGACGGCCGCGAGCTGTACGCGGTCAGCTCCGAGTTCGACCAGGACCTCGTGCGCTCGCACCCGTGGCTGTCCGAGCACGTCTGGCCGCAGCTGCCCCTGCGCGGCGGGCCGGAGGGCGCCGTCCTGGACACCGGCCACCCGCACGTGCGCACCCGCGGGGAGATCGCGCGCATGGTGCACGAGTTCCTGCGCGACACCCCCGAACCGCAGCTGTGGGCGTGGTACGGCTCGTACGACCACGTTCTGCTGTGCCAGCTGTGGGGAACGCCCCGGGAGATGCCGCGCGAGGTGCCCTTCCTCACCCACGACCTCAAACAGGAGGCGGTCCGGCTGGGCGACCCGAGGCTTCCGCCCCAGAGGTCGGGGCTGCACCACGCCCTCGCCGACGCCCGGCACCTGATGCGGCGCGCGCGGTGGCTGCGGGAGCACTTCTGACCCTCGCCCCTGTCGTCGAGGGCCCTCCCGGCTCCGGTCGGCGCGGGCCCGGTCTCCGGTGGCCGGTGGCCGTCCGAGCCTCTGGGGCGGCCCGCGCCCGTGTCCGGATACGCGGGGCATCGGAATTTCCCGGGTATCCGGGTACTCCGAGCATCCCACCGTAGGATGGGTGGACGCCGAAGCGAGGGGAAGCACGATGGTCCGGCTCACCAGGGCGCAGCGCCAGGCCCGCAACCGGGCGCGCGTGCTGTCCGCGGCCGGGGACGAGTTCGCCGAGCACGGTTTCCGCGACGCCAAGGTCGACCGTATCGCCGAACGGGTCGACCTCACCCGGGGCGCGGTCTACTCCAACTTCCCCGGCAAGCGCGCCCTGTACCTGTCGGTGCTGGCCGACGCCGCCGAGCGCTCCGCCGACGCCGCCCGTCCCGAACCCGGGCACACCGCCCGCGCGGCGCTGGGCGCGCTCGCCCGCGCCTGGGCCTCCCGGCTCCCCACCACCGGCGAGCCCCCGCTGACCGGGACCGCGCTTCCGCCCGAGGTCCTCTCCGACGAGCCGGTCCGGAGCGCCTTCGCCCAGCTCATGCGGTTGAACGCGCTTCTGCTCGGCCTGTCCCTGGAGGCGTTGGCGCCCCCGTCCGACCCCGGCGGGCGCCGGGTACGCGTGGCCGGGACCGTGCTCACCACCCTGTACGGGACCGGCCAGCTGGTCGGGGTCGCGCCCGGCTTCGCGGACCCCTTCGCGGTGGTGCGCGCCTGCGAGCGCCTGGCCGACCTGGACCTGGAGGACGCCTGGCCCCCGCCTCATCTGGAGCACGTGCGCCGGGCGGTGCCCGTCGACGAGGAGTGGTCGCCGCCGCAGGCCTTCGACGCGGTCCGCAGGCGCGCCGTGTCCCTGGCCGGGGACGGGATCGTGGCGGTCCTGGGCACGCGCCGCCTCGAAGCGGCGGAGGAGGCACTGCGCTCCGCGCCCGCGGGCTCCCCGGTGACCGCCGTGGTGGTCACCGGGGACCCCGACGAGCTGACCCCGCTCGCGCGGTTGGCCGTGGCGGACCTGTGCGGTTGCCTGCGCCAGGCCTTCCCCGAGCGGGCCTGGCCGCGCCTGCGCGTGGTGTTCGACCCCTCCGGTGAGATCGCCGCGGCCGCGGGCGTGCCCGTGGTCGGCGACGCCACCGAGAGCGCCGTCCGCGTCGTCGGCGGACGGATCACCGCCCGCTCCGACGCCCGCGGCGCGGGCCACGCCGTCTCCGCGTTCCTCGGCGAGCGGGCGGGCCACCGGTAGACGTCCCCCGGGCAGGGGGCCGGTCGGCCCTCCCCGGGAGGCGGTCCGCGAACCGGGAGGCCCGCCTCGCGATCTCGTCACCGAAGGCCTGTCCGGCGGTCCCGACCTGTCCTGCGGACCTTGTCGGTCCGGTGACGCCGCTCCCCCCGGGGAGCCGCGGCAGCTGACCGGTTCAGGAGGGCTCCGTCCCCGGCCCCTCCTCCGTGCCCGGTTCCGCTGCCGGGGGCCGACCGCCCAGGGCGCGCAGCACCCGCGCCCCCTCCGGCCCCGTGCCCGAGGCGCGGGCACGCGCCGCCTCGGCCGAGCCGAACCCCGCCACCGCCCAGGCCGCGACCTCCCCGCGGGGCACGCCCGCGTCCCACCACGCGCACATGAGGGCCAGCGCGTCGCGGCCCTCCCCGGCCAGCGCCGCGCCCTCCCGGGGGGAGAACCCGATCGCCCGGTACACCCGGGCCTGTGCGGGGTCCACCCCCGCGCGGGCCCACGGCACGGCTTCGGCGCCGTCCCAGCCCGTGTCCAGGTAGGCGCGCGCGGTCGCCGCGGGCACCCCCGCCGACAGCAGGGCGTCCAGGGTCTGGGCCTGCCCCTCGCTCAGGTCCAGCCCGGGGGCCCGCCGCACCGGCAACAGGGCCCGCAGCAGCCGACGGGGCCGGGGGCGCTCGCCCGCCAGGTGCCGTTCGGCCGCCTCGGCGGGGGAGTAGCCCAGTTCGTGCCAGCGCACGGCGTCCCCCGGGGTCATCCCCGCGCGGAGCATGGGCCGGACCGTGTACGGGGTCATCCCGGCCGCGCGCCACTCCAGGGCGGGGCCGGGCCGGTACACGCCGCTGCCGCGCCAGCGCTCGGCGGAGTCCAGCACGAACCCGGCGTCGATCCAGCGGCGGGCGTCCGCCACGGTGAAACCGCGCGCGGTCCACAGGTGCAGGTCCTCGGGGCCGGGTTCGTGGTCGTCGAACGCGACGTTCATGGTCTCCTCCGTCCGTCGGGGCCCTCGGCGGGGCCCGGGTTCGTGGGTGGCGCCGTGCCGTGGGCACCGGCGCCCGTCCGTCCGTGCCGGGGGTCGGCGGGCAGGGGCACCACGTGCGCCCAGTCCGGCGGTGGCGGCGGCGCGGCCGGGCCGCCGACCAGGCCGACCGCCACCGGTACCGCCGGAGGCCGGTCCGGCCAGGGCGTGTGCCCGTCGGTGAGCACCAGCAGCAGGTCCGGGCGGGGGCGAGTCGCCACCGCCGCCGCGATTCCCTCGCGCAGGTCGGTGCCCCCGCCCCCGACCAGTCGGATCTCTTCGGCCCGGCGCACCGTCTGCACGGGGTGGGCGCGCAGGTCGCAGCAGACCACCCGCAGCCGTCGGCCGGGCCCGCAGACCCGGGCGAGCACGGCGGCGGTCTCGGCCAGGAACACCTCCAGCACCGGGTCAGGGACGCTGCCGGAGGTGTCCACCACCACGGCCACCTCCGGCGCCGGGGCGACCATGGACGGCAGTACCGCCGTCCCGCCGTGAACCCGGGGACCGGGACGGCGCGAGGGGCGCCGGTAGGAGAAGTCCGTCCGGCCCGCGGCCCGGTGCGCGCCCCGCCGCACGACCGCGCCCAGCCGGGCCCGCCAGTCCACCGACGGGCGCAGCCGCTCCCGCGCCCACCGCAGCCACCCGCCCGGAACCCCGGTCCGCGCGGCGGCCCGCGCGGTGATCTCCCCGGCCAGCGCCAGCTCCAGCAGGTCCCGCTCCAGGGGGTCCAGGCCGCCGGAGGCCCCCGCCGGCGCCGACGGCCCCCGCGTCCCGTGGACGGCGCCGCCGCAGTCCACCGGGTCGGCGACGCTCCGCCCGCCCCGGGAGTGGGCCTCCTCCAGCACCTCGATCAGCGACACGTACTCCTCGGCCATCCGCCCCTCCGGCAGGCCCAGCGCGCGCGGCGAGAGCACCCCGTCCGGGACGGGCAGCCCCTCGGCCTCCAGGTCGTCGTTGACCTCGGCGTCCGCGGCCCGGTTCCACAGGCGCGCGTCCCGGTCGCGGTCCCCGCCCCCGCCGGAAGCCGGAGCGGAGCCCCGCCCCGGCCCGGCCCTCCCCGCAGCGCCCTCCGAGTCCGGGGAGCGTTCCGAGCCCGGTGAGCGCTCGGCGTGGCGGCGGACCAGGTGTCCGATCCCGTGCAGCAGCCACCAGCCCAGCTCCTCCACCGGGGTCGCGGCCACCGTGCCGGGGTCCAGATGCACGTTCCACCGGGTATCGGCGGGCAGGGCCCGAAAGTCCGGGTCCGCCACCGTCTCGCCGCCCGCCCCGTCCAGACGCGGCTCCAGGACCACCGGGGTGAGCGCGAACAGCGCGTGCGCCAGGTACGGGGCGCGGGCCGCCGCCCACAGCCGCGCCGACGCGAACCGGTCCAGGGTCGGGTCCCGCCGATCCCGCGCGCTCACGGCAGCATCCCCGCCGAACGCAGGGCCGGGGCCAGGTCGAGCAGGGCCCGGGGCGTGGCCGCCCCCTCCGGCCGCCCGGCCGCCAGGGTGCGCGCGGCGGTCGCCGCCACGTCCGGGACGGTCCGCGCCACCCGGGCCACGACCTCCCAGGACCGTTCCCAGACCTCGGTGCCCCCGTCGGCGACCACGTGCGCGGCCAGCGCGCCGAGCAGGGCGTACAGCCGGTCCGCCCGGTCGGGCAGCGCGGCGGAGGGGTCGACGAGCAGTTCCTCGGGGGAGGGCAGGTCCAGGGTGCGCAGCCACGACAGCGCCTCGAAGCCCGCGGCCTCGCCCACCGCCCCGGCCACCAGGGCGGCCACGGCCTCCTGCGTGCCGGGGTTGGCCCGCCCCGCCGCGAGGGCCACCGCCGCCATCTCCCAGCTGCGCGGGCTCGGCCAGCCGCGCCCGGAGCGCTCGGGGGAGTCGGGGACCGACAGCACGAGTTCGGGGCGCACCCGCAGGAACGCGCCCACGGTCGCCCGGGCGGCGGCCACCCGCGCGGGGCCGGGCGGCTCGGGTCGGTGCGGCCCGGAGGCGAAGCCGTGGACGAACCCCTCGGCCACGTCGGCGGCGCCGACCTCCCAGTCCAGGTGGACGAGCCGGTTGGCCAGGGGCGCGGACAGCTCCCAGCCGTCGGCGGCCAGCCCGGGCGGGTTGGCCGCGGCGACCACGCGCACCCCCTCGGGCAGGGCGAGGTCCCCCACGGCGCGTTCAAGCACCACGCGCAGCATGGCCGCCTGGACCGCCGGAGGCGCGGTGGTCAGCTCGTCGAGGAAGAGCAGGCCCGAGCCCCGCGCGGTCAGGCGCTCGGCCCAGCGCGGGGGAGCGAACCAGGTGCCGTCGTCGCGGACGACGGGCAGCCCGGAGAAGTCGCTGGGCTCGCGGATGGAGCCCACCACCACCTCCACGGGCAGCTCCAGCGCGCGGCCCAGCTCCGTCACCGCGGAGGTCTTGCCGGTCCCCGGTGCGCCCCACAGCAGGACGGGCAGGTCGGCGCGGACGGCGAGGGCGAGCGCCGTGCGGACGGCGGAGTGGGACGTCATCTGGTCCTCCCGGGGTGTGCGGGCGGGGTGCGGCGGCGTGTGGCGCGCGTCCCCGCTGACGGCGAAGGTGTGCTCCCTCCATGAGTCAACGTAGGTTGACCCATGGAAAAAGTCAATCGAAGTTGACGATCGGGTGGTGGGGCGGGGCGGAGGGTCGCGGCCCGTCCCCCGGCTGCGGGTGCGGAGCGGTCCTGCTTTGCGGCCCGTCCCGGCAGGGGTTACCGTGAGAATCCGGATGTTGAGATCATCTGGCTTCGGGGGGCGACCCCGCCGAACCGCCCGGGCGCTGCCCGCGTGAGGAGAACGTTTCTAGTGACACGCACCGGTGCCAGTGGGCCCCTGCTCAAGTGCTCGTTCTGCGGCAAGGACCAGGGCCAGGTCCGCCGCCTCATCGCCGGGCCCGGCCACATCTGTATCTGTGACGAGTGCGTCGGCCTGTGCAACGAGATCATGGAAGAGGAGGAGGGCGTCCTCCCCTCGGAGGCCGACTGGGACTCTCTGCCCAAGCCTCGGGAGATCTACGAGTTCCTGGACTCGTATGTGATCGGTCAGGAGCAGGCCAAGAAGGCGTTGTCGGTGGCGGTGTACAACCACTACAAGCGGGTGCGCTCGGAGGGGGATCGTCCGGGCGAGGAGGATGTGGAGATCGCCAAGTCCAACATCTTGCTGTTGGGGCCGACGGGGTCGGGCAAGACGTTGTTGGCGCAGACGTTGGCGCGGATTCTGAACGTGCCGTTCGCGATCGCGGACGCGACGGCGCTGACGGAGGCGGGGTATGTGGGCGAGGATGTGGAGAACATCCTGCTCAAGTTGATCCAGGCGGCTGACTATGACGTGAAGAAGGCCGAGACGGGGATCATCTACATCGACGAGGTCGACAAGGTCGCGCGTAAGAGTGAGAATCCCTCGATCACTCGGGATGTGTCGGGTGAGGGGGTGCAGCAGGCGTTGTTGAAGATCTTGGAGGGGACGACGGCGAGTGTGCCTCCGCAGGGTGGGCGGAAGCATCCGCATCAGGAGTTCATTCAGATCGATACGACGAATGTGTTGTTCATCTGTGGTGGTGCGTTCGCGGGGTTGGAGAAGTTGATCGAGTCGCGGACGGGTCAGCAGGGGATGGGGTTCAACGCGGTGTTGCGTCCCAAGGGTGAGCTGGGTGGTTCGGCGTTGTTCGGTGAGGTGATGCCGGAGGATCTGTTGAAGTTCGGGATGATTCCGGAGTTCGTGGGTCGGTTGCCGGTGATCACGAGTGTGCATGATCTGGATCGTGAGGCGTTGATCCGGATTTTGACGGAGCCGCGGAATGCGTTGGTGAAGCAGTATCAGCGGTTGTTCGAGTTGGATGGTGTGGAGTTGGAGTTCACGCCGGATGCTTTGAACGCGATTGCTGAGCAGGGGATTATTCGGGGTACGGGTGCGCGTGGGTTGCGGGCGATTATCGAGGAGGTGTTGTTGTCGGTGATGTATGAGGTGCCCAGTCGTGAGGATGTGGGTCAGGTGATCATTACGCGGGAGACCGTGATCGACAACGTCAACCCCACCATCGTCCCCCGCATCCGCTCCGACCGGGACGGCGAGCGCCGCGACCGCTCGGCCTGACCCCGGGTAAAGACCGGCCCCGCCGCGGGACACGCGGCCCGCCGCAACCCCCGCGTCCGAGCCCGCGGTGTGAGACTGCTGGGGGAGGTGGGCACATGGACGACACGACCGTCCCGGCCGCCGAGGCCGCGCAGCTGTTCGAGGAACTGGTCAGGTCCGTGCACGGGTGCGACCCGATCGAGGTCCTCGAAGCAGCGGGCCGCTACGGCGGGCGGATCGGACTCAGCGGCATCTCCGTGCACCTGGTCGACCTGCAACAGCGCCTCCTCGTCCCGCTGCTCGGCGGCCCCACGCTCAAGATCGACTCCAGCGTGGCCGGGGAGGCCTACCGCTCCGAGACGCTGCGGCTGGTCGAGAGCGGCGACGGCGAGCTGAGCCTGTGGCTGCCCCTGCGCGACGGCGCCGACCGCATGGGGGTCGTGCACATCAGCGCTCCCGTGCTCGACGAGTCCACCCTGCGCCGCTGCCACGCGCTCGCCTCGCTGCTGGCCCTGGTCGTCACCTCCAAACGCGCCTACAGCGACACCTACGTCCGCCACACCCGCACCCAGTCGATGGACCTGCGCACCGAGATGCTGCGGGCCTTCCTGCCGCCCCGCACCCTGGGCACCTCGCGGGGCGTGTCCACCGCCGTCCTCGAACCCGCCTACCAGCTGGGCGGCGACGCCTTCGACCACTCGATCACCAAGGACACCCTGCACGCCGCCATCCTCGACGCGATGGGGCACGACCTGGCCTCCGGGCTGACCGCGTCCGTGGCCATGGCCGGGATCCGCAACGCCCGGCGCAACGGCGCCGACCTCGCCGAACTCACCGACAGCGTGGAGGGCGCGCTCACCTCCTGGCTCCCCGACCGCTTCTGCACCGCCGTCTTCACCTCCCTGGACCTGTCCACCGGGGAGTTCGCCTGGGTCAACTGCGCCCACCCCGCGCCCCTGCTCCTGCGGCGCGGAGTCCTGCTGGACGACGCCCTGGAGCGGACCCCCGAGGTGCCGCTCGGGCTCGGCGCCGTACTCGGCGTGGCCGAGCCGCGCGCCGTGCACCGGGTCCGGCTCGAACCCGGCGACCGGATCCTGCTCTACACCGACGGGGTGACCGAGGCGCACGACAGCCAGGGGCGGATGTTCGGCCTCGAACGGTTCGCCGACTTCATCATCCGCGCCACCGCCGCCGACGAACCCGCCCCGGAGACGCTGCGGCGCTTGGTCCACGCCATCCACGACCACCAGCGCGGCAGCTTCACCGACGACGCCACCATCATGCTGCTGGAGTGGCACCCCGACGGCGGGGCGATGCCCCGGGTCGAGGGCTGCTGAACAGCGCCGCCTCACCACAGCGCCGCCTCACCACAGCGCCGCCTCACCACAGCGCCGCCTCACCACAGCGCCGCCTCACCACAGCGCCGCCTCACCACAGCGCCGCCTCACCACATGGCCAGAACCCGGCTGGGTCCTCCGGAGGCGTCCAGGCCGGGCATGACCCCCACGCTGATCAGCGCCCCGCTCGGCGGCAGCTGCTCCAGCCCGGTCAGCGACTCCAGCCCCCAGCGGTCGGCTCTGCCCACCACCTCGTGCGCGGGGAAGTCGGTGGACTCGCCCGGGTCGGTGCTCAGCGTGTCCACGCCCACCCCGGCCACCCCGCGCCGCTCGATCAGGAACTCGCAGGCCTCGGGGCCGAACCCCGGGAAGTGCCAGGAGCCGTCCGCGGCCACCCCGCGCACCGCCTCGTCGCCCCGCGCCCACCGGGCGCTCCACCCCGAGTGCATCAGCACCGCCGCCCCCGCCGGAATCCGCCCGTGCGCGCGCTCGAAGGCCAGCACGTCGTCCACCGTCACCGTGGTGTCGGGGTCCTCGGCCGCCCGGGCGCGGATGTCGATCACCGCCGCCGGGGCGAGGAGTTCGTCCGGCCGGATGTCGGGGACCAGCCGCCCGCCGCCGATCACGTGCCCCGGCGCGTCCAGGTGCGTGCCCGAGTGCTCGGTCAGGGTCCACTGCTGCAGGTAGAAGCCGAACTCGCCCTCGGGCACCGGGTCGCCCAGACTCTCGCGCCGGGGCTTGTCCTCCCCCCACGAGGGCATCGTCGGCGAGAGCACGTGGCTGAGGTCGGCCACCCTGCG
This sequence comes from Nocardiopsis sp. M1B1, assembly GCF_052466615.1. Taxonomy (NCBI): domain Bacteria; kingdom Bacillati; phylum Actinomycetota; class Actinomycetes; order Streptosporangiales; family Nocardiopsidaceae; genus Nocardiopsis; species Nocardiopsis sp. M1B1. Next base: position 4,542,322 of record NZ_CP196194.1, on the reverse strand, counting down.
AAAGCCCGTGGGCCACGGGCGCGGGCGGCCCGGCGAACCGGGTGGTCCGGCGGCTCCCGGCCCGGCCTCGCCGCTCCGCGAGCGGACGGTTTCACCGGTTCCGTGCAGGCACATGGGCTCTCCCTCGTCGTGTGCGTCGCTTCCCGTATGCCCGGCCGACGGCGCCCGCCAACCTGTCCCCGACCCCCTGTGGACGATCCCGCGCCGCGGCCGCGGTCCGCGCCGGGCGCGGAGCCGCCCGTCCACAGCCGTGCGACCGCCGGTGTCGGCCGCCCCCGCGCCGGGTACCGCCGATACCGGGTCCCCGCCACGCCTCCCGGCCGCCGGGATCCGGTCTCCCCGCCCTCTATCTCTCCTTCTCGAGAGTGTCATCGGCTTCAGCCGGTGGGTGAAATCGTCCCGACACGCATTGTCACACCCTCGCGCTAGGGTCGGCCGGACCAGCCAAGGGAGGTGACACATCAAGCGCGAACGCGGCCACAAAGCCCGCCTCTACCTCGACAAGGACCAACTCCCCGAGTTGGAGGCCCAGGCCCACGCCGCCCGCGCCCTGTGGAACCTCCTCCACTCCTGGTGGACCATGGCCTCCGAGAACCGGCGGGTGTCCCTGGCCGACGCCGACACCGCGATTCGTCAGGCCCGCAAGGACATCCCTGGCTGGCCGACCTGCCCGCGCAAGCAGCACAGCAGGTGCTGAAGAGCTACTTCCGGGCGTGGCAGAACTGCTGGGCGGGCCGGGCCGGACCACCCAGGTTCAAGGCCCGGCTGCGCACCCGGATGTGCGTCGACGTCCCCCAGAGCCGAGACCTGAACATCGAACGCCTCACCCGCACCTGGGGGGCCGTGAGGATCCCCAAGGTCGGCGTGGTCCGGTTCCGGTGGACCAAGGACCTGCCCGTGGGCAAACACGCTGACGCCGCCCACCGCATCACCGGTGCCCGGCTGGTGCGGGAGGCCAACGGCTGGCACGTGGTGCTACGGGCGCGCACCCAGGTCAAGGAACCGGCTCCGGCGGACCTATGGCCAGATCGCCGGGCTACGCGCGAAAGCCAAGCGCCGTGCCCTGGACTGGCAGCACAAGGTCACGCACGCCCTGGCCGAGGAGTTCGGCGTGGTCGGGATCGAAGACCTCAACATCACTCAGATGACCAAGTCAGCCCGGGGCACGGTGGACGCCCCGGGCGCCAACGTGGCGCAAAACCGCGGGTTGAACCGGGCCATCGCCACTCAGGCGTGGGGACGCACCATCACGTTGTTGGAGTACGAGCTCGCTGACCGGGGCGGACACCTGGTGCGGGTGCCCGCCCCGAACACCTCGCGGCGCTGCTCGCGGTGCCAGGCCGTCACCGAGGGCAGCCGGAAGTCCCAGGACCGGTTCGTGTGCAAGGCACCCGGGTGCGGATACACAGCCAACGCCGACACCAACGCCGCGCGCAACATCGAGCACGCGGTCAGGCAGCAAGCGCCCCAGGACATTGTGGGTGCCAGGACGTGGAGCCCTCGCCGTCAGGCGGGCTGAGAAGCGTAGACCACCAGCGGCGGACGAGTTCCGTCAGTTGGATTCTCCCGCCTCTGAGCGGAAGAGGATGTCAACCCAGCAGCTTCAACGACAGCGACGGCGTGGACGATCTGTCCGGCGTCATCGGCAGACTCGGCTACCTCGGACTGCTGGGAGTGGACGGCCGCTTCGAACCTCTGCTGGAGGACGACCCGGCGGTCTACGCCTACCGGAGGGTCTTGGACGACCGGGTGCTGCTGGTGGTGGCCAACTGGAGCGCGCGGACGGTGCCGCTGGAGCTGGACCCCTCGGCCGCCGGGAGCGACCCGGTCCGCCTCATCGGAAACCACCCCGACGAGGGTGCCTCCGCGCCGCTGCGGCCCTGGGAGGCCCGCGTCCACCTGGGAGGCCACTGAGCGGGGGCGGGCAGCGGGTCCCTCCTCGGGGCGCCGGAACCGGGCCCGGTCGCGGTGCGGGGGAGTGACAGGCGGACCGTCCCCACCGGCGCGGAGACGCTCTAAGCCCCGGTCGGCGCCGCACACGCGCCGCGCCCGGCCGGAGCGGCTCCGACCGGACGCGTGGCCCGTCCGCCCGCGTCGCGCCCGGGTGCCGGACGCCGCGGCGCGGCCCTACTTCTTCGTGGACTCCTCCAGCCGAAGCGCGACGCCGATCGCGAAGAAGGTGGGCGCCCACTCACCGATGAAGATCCCCCACCGGTCGGCGCGGGCCAGCCCGGTACCCTCCTCCTTCTTCAGGGAGGCGGTCCAGCTCAGGAAGCTGAGTCCGATGGAGGCGAGCCCAGCTCCGTAGGCCATCTCGGACGTGACACCCATCTGGGACAGTTTGGCGATCATGGTGCTCCTCGCGTTGGTGGTTGCCTCTAGAGGCACTTCCCGAGGAGATGTCGGACAAGCTCCATGGCAGGTCAAGGCTGCGTCAGGCGGGGGCAGGGTGAGACGGTCGGGGCCGGTGCCCGGAGTTCAGAACTTTTGAAATCCGAACCGAGTGAGGTTAGACTAACCTTGGTTTCGCCGGGATCCTCCCGTTCTGTCCTCCGTGTTTCCCCCTCGGGACGCCCCCATGCGCGGAAACGGCCCGCCCGCACACGGCGCGGCCACTCCCCATGACGAAGAAAGCAGTGTGAGCATGGCCTCCACCCTTCGCCGTGTCAGCGGCATCGCCTTCACCACCCTCCTCGCCGTCGGCCTCACCTCGTGCGGCAGTGCGGAGGAGAGCGCCGGTGAGAGCGGCGGCGACACCGCCGGCGGCCAGTTCCCGGTCAGCATCGACAGCGCCCTGGGCACCGCCGAGATCCCCGAGCAGCCCGAGCGCGTGGTCACCCTCGGCCAGGGCTCCGCCGAGACCGCCATCGCCCTCGGCGTCGTGCCCGTGGGCGTCGAGAGCTACGAGTGGGGCAGCGACGACACCGGCTACCTGCCGTGGATCCACGAGGCGGTCACCGAGGCGGGCGAGGAACTGCCCGTCCAGTTCGCCGGCGCCGACGACATCGACTTCGAGGCGATCATCGAGCTGGAGCCCGACGTCATCCTCGCCCCCTGGTCCGGCGTCACCCAGGAGCAGTACGACATCCTGAGCGACATCGCCCCCACGGTCGCCTACCCCGAGCTGCCCTGGAGCACCGACTGGGACCAGCAGATCGAGATCGTCGGCGAGGCGCTCGGTCAGCCCGAGGAGGCCCAGGGCCTCATCCAGGACATCGAGACGCAGTTCGACGAGGCCGCGGCGGCCAACGAGCAGTTCGCCGACCTGACCTTCTCCTACGTCTACACCGACGGCCCCGGCACCCTCGGCGTGTTCCTGCCCGACGAGCAGCGCGTGGCCATGGTCCGCGGGATGGGCCTGACCGTCGACCCGGTCGTGGAGACCTTCCCCGAGACCGAGGGCACCGACTCGGCCCTCATCGGCCTGGAGAACGCCGACCAGCTCTCCGAGAGCGACCTGCTCTTCACGTTCTACAGCGACCCCGAGACCCGCGCCGAGATCGAGGCCCAGGAGCTGTACGCGGCCATCCCCGCCGTCGAGAGCGGCGCCGTGGTCGCCTCCGAGGACAACTCCTTCGTCACCGCCTCCTCGATCATCAACCCGCTGACCGTCCCCTGGGTCATCGACCGCTACGTGCCCATGATCGAAGAGGCCGCCCAGAACATCGGGAACTAGCCCCTCCATGGTCAGCGCGAAGACAACCGCGGCCGCGCCCCGCACGCGTCCCGCCCGCACCGCGCTCATGCTCGGTGCGGGCGTCGCCGCGCTGGCGGGGGCGGTCCTGCTCAGCCTCGTCATGGGCAGCAGGCCCACACCGGTCGCCGACGTGTGGGCGGCGATCACCGGCGGGGCGGACTCCTTCACCACCACGGTGGTGGAGAGCCGCTACCCGCGCACCGTCCTGGGGGTGGTGGCCGGGGCCGCCCTGGCCCTGGCGGGCACCCTCATGCAGGGCGTCACCCGCAACCCCCTCGCCGACCCCGGCCTGCTGGGCGTCAACGCCGGGGCCGCCGCCGCGGTGGTCACGGCCACCGCGCTGTTCGGCCCCACCTCGGTCACCGTGACGGTCTGGTGGGCGCTGCCCGGGGCCCTGGTCGCGGGGCTGGCCGCCTACACGGTGGGCAGCCGCGGCGGCGACGGCGGCATGGTCCGCCTGGTCCTGGCGGGCGCGGTGGTCTCCGCCGTGCTCACCGCCTACGTCCAGGCGGTGGCCCTGAGCCTGCCCGAGACCTTCGACAGTTACCGCTACTGGGTGGTCGGCTCCCTGGCCGGGCGCGGCTACGACGTCATCGTGTCCGTGCTGCCGGTCATCGGCGTCGGCGTCCTGCTCGCCCTCGTGGTCTGCGGCGGCCTCAACGCCCTGGCCCTGGGGGAGGAGGCCGCGATCGCCACCGGCGCCAACACGGTGTGGACCCGCTCGGCCGGGCTCGTGGCGGGGACCCTGCTCGCCGCCGGGGCCACCGCGGCCGCCGGGCCCATCGCCTTCGTCGGCCTGGCCGTGCCGCACGTGGTGCGCGCCCTGGTCGGCGTCGACTTCCGCGCGCAGGTTCCCTTCGCGCTGCTGGTGGGCCCGACCCTGCTGCTGCTCGCCGACGTCGTCGGCCGTACCATCGTGCGTCCCACCGAACTCATGGTCGGCGTCGTCACCGCGTTCGTCGGTGCGCCCGTCCTGTTGTACGCGGTCCGCAGGATGCGGAGTACCCCATGACCCGAACCATCCGCACGTCCCCGCCCCCGGCGAGCCCGGCCCGGCCGGAGCACGGGCGCGCCCGACCCCTGAAGGCCTCCCCTCCCGTGCTGAGGCTGGGCCCGGTCGCGCTGCCCGTCCACCGGCGCTCGCTGCTGTGGGCGGCCGGACTCCTGCTCCTGATGGTCGCCGCCGCGGCCGCCACGCTCGCCCTCGGTCGGCTCGGCGTGCCCCTGACCCGCCTGCCCACCGTCCTGACCGGCGGGGGCGAGGCCACCGAGACCTTCGTGCTCGAACGGCTGCGCGGTCCCCGCCTGGCGGTGGCCGCCGGCACGGGCGCGGCCCTGGGCCTGGCGGGCGCGCTCTTCCAGTCCGTCACCCGCAACCCCCTGGGCAGCCCCGACGTCATCGGCCTCGGGGCCGGAGCCGGGGCGGGCGCGGCCTTCGCCGCCCTGGTCCTGCCCGGTGTGCTCCCCGTGCCGCTGGGCGCCCTGGCCGGCGCCGCCCTGGCCATGGTCGTCGTGGCCTCGGTGACCGGGACGGGGCTGCGCCACCCCGGCCGCCTGATCGTGGCGGGCATCGGGGTGGCCGCCATGGCGCAGGCCTTCACCCACTTCGTCGTGTCCGTGATGGCCCGCGACCAGGCCAGCGTCCTGTCCGCCTACGTCAACGGCAGCCTGGGCGCCCGCTCCTGGGAGCACGCCACCACCATCTGGGCGGTTCTGCTGCTGGCGCTGCCGTTCGTGGCGGCGCTGGCCGGACCGGTCTCCCTCAACGAGATGGGCGACGAGCTCGCCGACGCCCTCGGCGCGCGGGCCTCCAGCACGCGCACCGCCGCCGTCTGCCTGTCGGTGGTGCTGTCCGCGGCCGCGGTGAGCGTGGCCGGTCCGATCGCGTTCGTGTCGCTGACCGCGCCGCAGATCGCGCGCCGCCTCTCCGCAGTGCCGGGCCCCAACATGGTGCTGTCGGCCCTGGTCGGGGCACTGCTGCTGGTGGCGGCGGACCTGGCCGTCCAGCAGTCCCCGGTCGGGGACGGGCTGCCGGTCGGCGTCTTCACCATGGGGCTCGGCGGCGTCTACCTGGGCTACCTGCTGATCCGTGAATGGCGAAAGGGTGTGCTGTGAGTCTGGTGCTGTCCGCGGAGGGCCTGACCCTGGGGTACGGGGCCGAACCGGTCGTGCGCGACCTCGATCTGGGGGTGGCCGAGGGCGAGTTCACCGTCATCGTCGGCCCCAACGGCTGCGGCAAGTCCACGCTGCTCAAGGCCCTGGGCCGGGTGAACAAGCCGATGTCGGGGCGGGTGCTGCTGCACGGCAGGGACGTGCGCGGCCAGCGCGCCAAGGCGGTCGCGCGCCAGATGGCGCTGCTGCCGCAGAGCCCGACCGCCCCCGAGGGCATCACCGTGCGGGCCCTGGCCGCCCGCGGCCGCTTCCCGCACCACACGCTGGTGCGCCAGTGGAGCCCCCAGGACGAGACGGCGATCGGTCGCGCGCTGGAGCTGACCGGGCTGACCGACCTGGCCGACACCCAGGTGGGCTCGCTCTCGGGCGGCCAGCGCCAGCGCGCCTGGGTGGCGATGGTCCTGGCGCAGGACACCGGCGTCCTGCTGCTGGACGAGCCCACCACCTACCTGGACATCGCCCACCAGTACGACCTGCTGGAGCTGTTCGCCGACCTGCACCGCCGGGGGCGCACGGTGGTCGCGGTCCTGCACGATCTGGCCCAGGCCGCCCGGTTCGCCACCCGTCTGGTGCTGATGGACGCGGGCAGGGTGGTCGCCGACGGCCCCCCGGAGGAGGTCGTGACCGCCCGTCTGGTGGAGGAGGTGTTCGGGCTGCCCTGCGACGTGGTGCCCGACCCGCGCACCCGCACGCCGCTGGTCATCCCGCACGAGAGGGAGTCTCGCGCCGGAAGCGTCGGTTGAGGGTGTCCCGCCCTCCGCGAAGCGGCTCCCGGGCGGTGGCGGGCGACGGGCGGGGCTGAGCCGTCAGTCCCGCCGGGCCTTGTACTCCTCCCAGGAGGAGAGCAGGGTGTCGTGGTAGTCGTCCAGCCAGGTCATGTAGTCGTGCATGTTGCGCAGCCGGGTGCGCGCGGGCGGGCTCAGGCCGGGCAGGCGCTCCAGCGCCGACGCCGCGAGCTCCCTCTGCCGCCGCAGGTAGGAGCGCTCGTTGCGCAGGAACCCGCCCCAGACGTCCTCGTCCATGGCGACCAGCCGCGAGCGGCTCCCGGGGGAGGGGACCAGCTCCACGAAGCCCAGCTCGCGCAGGCGCCGCACCGACTGCGACACCGTCCCCCGGCTGACCCGGGCGCCGTCGGCGATCTCCTCGGCGCTCACCGCCTCGCGGTCGGCCACGAGCAGGTAGCCCACGATGCGGCCCTCGGCGCGGGGGCGGCCCTGCGACTGCCAGTACTCGGAGAAGCGCCCGACGAAGTCGTCGCGGAACTGCGTGTCCTCGTCCGTCTGCGTGCTCTCCGCCATGGGGGCCACGATAGCGCCTGACCCGGGGCGTTCCGGGCCCTGAGCGAGGGCTCCGCCCGCCCCCGCCCGGCACCGGACGGGGGCGGACCCGGCTCAGGTGCGGCGCAGGGACTCCAGCATGCGCGACAGCGCCTCCCACACCTGCTCCAGGTCTTCGGGGTCGTCGCTGTCGGCCAGCCACAGCGCGGCCTCGTTCATCGCCCCCGAGAGCAGGTGGGCCACGGGCGCGACCGGTCGCGGCTCCAGGACACCCGCCCCGACCAGCGCGGAGAGCGCCTCGGCCAGGTGGCGGGCCGAGGCGGCCTCGTCCAGGGCCCGCCAGGTGCTCCAGCCCAGTACGGCGGGTCCGTCCACCAGCATGATCCGCCGCACGTCCGGCGCGGTGCTGGCGGTGAGGAAGGCCCGGCACCCGGCGGTCAGCCGGTCCCACGGGTCGGCGTGCGCGTCCGCCGCCCGCGCCACGGCGTCGCCGACCTCGGACTGCACCTCCTCCAGGACCGCGCGGAACAGGTCCGGCTTGCCCTCGAAGTGGTGGTACAGGGCGCCCTTGGTGACCGCGGAGTCCGCCACGATCCGGGCCAGCCCCACCCCGCCGTACCCGTGCGCGGCGAACAGCCTGCGGGCCTCGCCCAGCAGGACGCGCCTGGTGCGTTCGCGCTGCCGCGCGCGGCTGCCCGGTTCCGCGGCCATGTCCCGACCTCCCCCTTGTTGACATACCGAAGGTATGTCAATAGCGTACCTTCACATACCGAAGGTACGTGAAAGGTGGAGTCCATGCGGCTCAGCAGCTTCTATCCCGTGCTCGGCACGCCCTGTCTGGCCGAGTGCCGCGACTTCTACGTCGGTCTGTTCGGCTTCGAGGAGACCTTCGCCGCCGACTGGTACGTGAGCCTGCGCAGGCCCGGCCCGCCCGAGTACGAGCTGGCCCTGCTCGACCCCGGGCACCCCACCGTCCCCGAGGGCTACCGCAGGCCCGTCCAGGGCCTGCTGCTCAACTTCGAGGTGGAGGACGTGGACGCCGAGTGGGAGCGCCTGGTGGTGCGCGGCGGCCTGCGTCCCGAACTGGAGATCCGCACCGAGGCGTTCGGCCAGCGGCACTTCATCGTGGCCGACCCCGGCGGGGTGCTGGTCGACGTCATCACGCCCGTGGCGCCCTCGGAGGAGTACGGGGACAACTTCGTGGGGGACTGAGGCCGGGCCCGCCCCCGCGCGACCGGTACGGTCGGCGTGACGGGGGAGGGGTGGCAGGGCGGTGGCGATGACGCTGGAACAGGCCTCGCGCCTGGCGGAGGAGGCCCACGCCGGGCAGACCGACCGGGCCGGGCGGCCCTACGCCGAGCACGTGTTCGCGGTGCGCGACCTGCTCGCCGGGCACGGCGAGCGCGCCCAGACGGCCGGGGTGCTGCACGACGTGCTGGAGGACACCCCGCTCACCGCCGACGACCTGCGCGCGCGGGGGTGCCCGGAGGAGGTCGTGCGCGCGGTGGAGTCGGTGACCCGGCGCCCGGGGGAGCCCTACGAGGAGACGGTGCGCCGCGCCGCCGCCGACCCCCTGGGCAGACTGGTCAAGCTCGCCGACAACGCCCACAACTCCGACGAGCGCCGCCTGGCCCTGCTGCCCGACGAACAGGCGCGGCGGCTGCGCGCCAAGTACGCCCGCGCCCGGCGGATCCTGGAGGAGGGCCCGGAGGCGGACGGGCTCCCCGGGGCGGCGCTCCCGCGTGCCACGCTCCTGGTCCTCTACACCGACCGGGTCGAGGAGTGCCGCGCCTTCTACACCGGGCTCGGTCTGCGCTTCGTCCGCGAGCGGCACGGTTCGGGGCCCGAGCACCACGCGGCCGAACTGGCCGACGGCATGGTCGTCGAGATCTACCCGGCCACGGCCGAACGCTCCACGGGCGCGGCGCGCCTGGGGTTCGCCGTGCGCGGAGAGCGCGCCGTCCCACCGCTGGAGCCGGGGCGCCGCGTGCTCACCGACCCCGACGGGCGCAAGGTCGACCTGCGGGTGGTGTGAGCGGCGGCACCCGCGTGCGTGGCGTCGGGTACCAGCCGGTCGGTATGCTGTCCCGGCCGGTATTTCCGGGACTGACGGGGCACGAGGTGGGGCAGCACATGGCGCGAGGACAGCGGACGGCCGAGGCCGACACACCGACCGGGTCGGTGCCCGAGCGCCTGCTGGGGGCGGCGACCCGCCTGTTCGCCTCCAACGGCTACGAGGGCACCTCCGTGCAGGAGGTCGTGGCCGCCGCGGGCGTCACCAAGGGCGCCATGTACCACTACTTCGGCTCCAAGGACGACCTGCTCTACGAGGTCTACGCGCGCGTGCTGCGCATGCAGACCGAGCACCTGGTGCGGATCGCCTCGCGGGAGGAGCCGGTCGCCGACCGCGTGCACGCCGCCGCGGCCGACGTCATCGTCACCAGCGTCGCCAACCTCGACGACACCGTCATCTTCTTCCGCTCCATGCACCAGCTGAGCGAGGACAAGCAGCGCGCCGTGCGCGCCGAGCGCCGCCGCTACCACGAGATCTTCCGGGACATGGTCGCCCAGGGGCAGGACGAGGGGGTCTTTCGCACCGACGTCTCCGCCGACCTGGTGGTGAACTACTTCTTCGGCTCGGTGCACCACCTGAGCACCTGGTACCACCCGGGCGGCGCGCTCGGCGGCGAGGACGTGGGGCGCCACTTCGCCGACCTGCTCGTGGCGGGGCTGCGCCCCGGGGCCTGAACGAGGGGGGCCGACGGCGAGGGGGCCGGACGCGCCGTGTCCGGCCCCCTCGCGCGCTCCCCGCGGCGCGCCGCTAGCGGTACTTGCGCAGCTCCGCGCGGCCCAGCGAGCGCAGGTGCACCTCGTCGGGCCCGTCGGCCAGCCGCAGCGACCGCACCCCCGCCAGCCATCCGGCCAGGGGCAGGTCCTGACTTACCCCGGCCGCGCCGTGCGCCTGGATCGCCTTGTCCAGGATCCACTCCACCGTGCGCGGGGTGGCGATCTTGATCGCCTGGATCTCGGTGTGCGCGCCCCTGTTGCCCACCGTGTCCATCAGGTAGGCCGTCTTGAGCACCAGCAGCCGCAGCTGCTCGATGGCCACGCGCGCCTCGGCGATCCACTCGCGGACCACGCCCTGCTCGGCCAGCGGCCGCCCGAAGGCCACGCGGTCCAGCACCCGGCGGCAGGTGAGCTCCAGGGCCCGCTCGGCCATGCCGATACCGCGCATGCAGTGGTGGATGCGGCCCGGCCCCAACCGGGCCTGGGCGATGGCGAACCCCTCGCCCTCGCCGCCGACCAGGTTCGAGGCGGGCACCCGCACGTCCTCGAACACCACCTCGGCGTGGCCGCCGTGGTCGCTGTCGTCGTAGCCGTACACCGTCATGCCCCGCCTGACCGTCAGCCCGGGGGTGTCGCGCGGCACCAGCACCATGCTCTGCTGCCTGTGCCGCTCGGCGTCGGGGTCGGTCTTGCCCATCACGATGAACACGGCGCACTCGGGGTTGAGGGCCCCGGTGATGTACCACTTGCGCCCGTTGACCACGTACTCGTCGCCGTCGCGGACGATGCTGGTGGTGATGTTGGTGGCGTCGGAGGAGGCCACCGCGGGCTCGGTCATCGCGAACGCCGACCGGATCCGGGCGTCGAGCAGGGGTCGCAGCCAGCGCTCGCGCTGCTCCGGGGTGCCGAACATCGTCAGCACCTCCATGTTCCCGGTGTCGGGCGCGGCGCAGTTGAGCGCGATCGGGGCCAGGCGCGGACTGCGCCCGGTGATCTCCGCCAGCGGCGCGTACCGCAGGTTGGGCAGGCCGCCGTGCTCGGGGTGGCCCGCCAGGAACAGGTTCCACAGCCCGCGCTCGCGCGCCTCGGCCTGGAGTTCGCGCACCACCGGCGCGGTGGACCAGCGGTCCTGACGCGCGGCCAGCTGCTCTTCCAGCACCGCCTCGGCCGGGTAGACGCGTTCGTCCATGAAGGCGAGCAGCCGTTCGCGTAGCTCCTCGGTCTCCCTGTCGTGGGCGAAGTCCATGTTCAGTCCTCCTTCAGCATGGTGTGGGCGCGCTCCACCAGGGGCGCGACCACCTCTCCGACCCCGTCGAAGCCCGCCCCGACGGTCAGCCCCTGACCGTGGCGGAAGTGGATGCCCTCGGCGATCACCGCGAGCTTGAAGCAGCCCAGGGCCACGTACCAGCCCAGCCGGGACACGTCGCGGCCGGTCGCGGCGGCGTACATGCCCACCAGCTCCTCGGGGGAGGGGTAGCCCTCGGCGGAGGTGGCGGGCGCGGCGCCCACGCCCACGGGCTGCGCCTGGTAGACGAGCATCAGGCCCAGGTCCACGAGCGGGTCGCCGAGCGTGGCCATCTCCCAGTCCAGGACCGCGTTGACGCGCCCCGCGGAGGTGACCAGCACGTTGTCCAGGCGGTAGTCGCCGTGCACGATCGCGGGCGCCGACTGCTCGGGCAACGTCGCGGCGAGCCTGTCGCGCAGCTCGTCGATACCGGGGATGTCCCGGCTGCGGGAGGCCTCCAGCTGTTTGCCCCAGCGGCGCACCTGGCGCTCCAGGAACCCCCGCGGGCGGCCGAAGTCGCCCAGCCCGACCTCCTCGGGCTCCACCGCGTGCAGCTCTCCCAGGACGGCGATCAGCGCCTCGGCCACGCCGCGGACGGCCTCGGCTCCCAGCGGTGCGATCTCGTCGCGGGTGCGGAAGGGGGTGCCCGCCACGTGTTCCATGACGTAGAACGGTGCGCCCAGCACCTCGGCGTCCTCGCACAGCACGTGCGTGCGGGGGACGGGCACGGCGGTGTCGCGCAGCGCGCTCATCACCCGGTACTCGCGGGGCATGTCGTGCGCGGTGGCCAGCACGTGGCCCAGCGGCGGACGGCGCACCACCCAGCTGCCGGCGCCGTCGGTGACCACGTAGGTCAGGTTGGACTTGCCGCCCGCGACCACCCGGCCCTCCAGGGGGCCCGAGACCAGGCCGGGCACGGCCGCGTCCAGGTAGGCGCGCAGGCCGGTCAGGTCCAGGCCCGGGAGCGCGTCCGCGTGTTCGCCGCTCACGCCTGCCCCTCGAAGACCCTGGCCTGGAGGCGGCGCATCCCCGCGAGCCAGCGGTCGGTGTCGTCGGCCCGGGCCGCGTAGTGGTCGGCGACCTGGGGGTGCGGAAGGATCAGGAAGCGCCCGTCGGCCAGGCCGACCATCACCGCGTCGGCGACCTCCTCGGGGGTGATCGCCTCCGGGGACAGGATGGCCCTGCCGGTGTCGCCGCTGCTCTCCAGCAGGTTGGTGCGCACGCCCATCGGGCACACGCACTGCACGGTGATCCCGCGGTCGCCGTAGGTGGCCGACATCCACTCGCCGAAGGCCAGCGCGGCGTGCTTGGTCACCGAGTACGGCGCGCTGCCCAGCATCGTGAGCAGGCCCGCGGCCGACACCGTGGTCAGGAAGCGGCCCCGTCCGCGCTCCAGCCAGCCGGGCACCAGCTCGCGGGCGGCGCGCACGTGGGCCATCACGTTGACCTGCCAGGCCAGGTCCCAGTCGGCCTCGGGGGCCTCGGGGCCGCCGCCCACGCCCACGCCCGCGTTGGCCACGTACAGGTCGATGCCGTCCAGGTGCGCCCCGGCCTCGGCCACGAGCGCGGTGACGCCCGCCTCGCTCGCGGCGTCGCCGGGGACGGCCACCCCGCCGATCTCGGCGGCCACGGCCTCGGCCGCGCCCGCGTCCAGGTCGTTGACCACCACGCGCGCCCCGGCTCCGGCGAGCCTGCGCGCGATCGCGGCGCCGATGCCGTTGCCCGCGCCGGTGACCACGGCCCCGGTGTCGGTCAGGTCCATGTCACACACCTCCGGTGAGGGTGAGGCCGCCGTCGAGGACGAGGGTGCGGCCGGTGATCCAGGAGGCGTCGTCGGAGAGCAGGAAGGCCACCGCGCCCGCCACGTCCCCGGGCTCGCCCAGGCGCCCCAGGGGGTACTGGGCGGCGACCTCCTCCTCGCGCCCCTCGTAGAGGGCGGCGGCGAACCGGGTCTTGACCACGGCCGGGGCGACGCCGTTCACGCGGACCCCCGGGCCCAGCTCGACGGCCAGCTCCTCGGTGACGTGGATGAGCGTCGCCTTGGTGGCGCCGTAGAAGCCGATGCCGGGGGCGGGCTTGGTCCCGGCCACGGAGGAGACGTTGACGACGGCGCCGCCGTGCTCGGCCATCCAGGCGTGGTAGGCCTTCTGCGTCCACGAGATCGCGGACAGCACGTTGACCTCGAAGATCTTGCGGGCCGCGTCCAGGTTCAGGTCGATCATCCGCCCGTAGACCGGGTTGATGCCGGTGTTGTTGACGAACATGTCGATACTGCCGAAGGCCTCCAGGGTGGCGGCCACGGCCGCGTCCTGGTGCTCGGGGTCGTCGGCCCGGCCGGGAACCCCGATGGCGTGCTCGGGTCCGCCCAGGGCCTTGACGGCCTCCTCCAAGGGCTCGGGCCTGCGCGCCGTGACGCACACGCGCGCGCCCTCGTCGACGAGCCGCTGGGCGACGGCCAGGCCGATGCCCCGGCTCGCGCCGGTGACGATGGCGGTCCGCCCGCCGAACCGGGATGTCATTCCGCTCTCCTTAGACCGACTGGTCGGTATGCCATGGCGACTCTATGTCGGGGGAGGTGCGTGCCGCAAGGGGCGAAAGGTGCGCCGAAGCGGGACAATGGCGGCGCGGGCCGACGACGTCCCCCCGCGGACCGGAGAGTGAGGGCTTCCATGACGACCGACGTGGTCGACGTACAGGACCGGAAACGCTATGAGATCAGGGTCGACGGGGAGGTGGCCGGGTTCGCCGAGTACATCCTCACCGGCGACATGGTGACCTTCACCCACACCGAGATCGACCCCGCCCACGAGGGGCGGGGCCTGGGCGGAACCCTGGTCAGAGGGGCCCTGGACGACGTACGTCCGCGGGGCCTGGCGGTGCTGCCCCTGTGCCCCTTCGTCAAGGGGTGGATCCAGCGCCACCCCGACTACGCCGACCTGGTCTACCGCAGCGCCGCCGAGTAGGGCCGCCCGCGCGGAGGGCTCCCCCCGGGCTCCTCGCGGCGGAGCGGTGCACGTCCGGCGCGGCGTACCGGCGCGGACGCGGTGAGCGACGCGCCGGTACGCCTCCGGGTCATCGAAATCCGACACGTCGGACATTTGGTGATCTACGTGGTAAAGGTGGTGCTTTCTTAGGCGGTGGTGTCGAGGGTGAGTTTGCCGACGGTTCCCCGGGAGCGCAGCGCCTCGTGCGCCCGCGCGGCCTCGCCCAGGGGGTAGGAGCCGCCCAGGACGGGCCGCAGGTGCCCCTCGGCCACCAGCGTGAACAGCTCGGCCATCGCCCGGCTCATCACGTCGCCCGGCAGCGTCCACACGTGCGGCAGCCACATGCCGCTCACACTGGTGGAGAAGCGCATGAGGTTGGCGGGCTGCACCGGGCTGGGCAGCTCGCGCGAGGCCATTCCGTAGAAGGCCAGACGTCCGAACGGGGCCAGCGCCCGCACGCTCTGGTCGGTGACCCGGCCGCCCACCATGTCCAGGACGGCGTCCACGCGTCGGCCGCCGTTGGCCTCGATCAGCGCCTCGGTCATGTCGGGGGCCGCCGAGTCCACGACGGCGTCTGCGCCCAGCTCCGCGGCCAGCGCGCGCTTGTCCTCGCTGCTGGCCACGGCGACGACCCGCCCGGCGCCGAACCGCTTGGCCAGCTGGACGGCGAGCGTGCCCACGCCGCCCGCCGCCGCGTGCACCACGACCGTCTCGCCCGGGTCCATCCGCACGGACCTGCGCAGCAGCACCCAGGCGGTGGCGCCCTGCACGATCAGGGCGAGCGCGTCCTCGTCCGAGACGCCGTCGGGGATGTCGAAGGCCGTGGCGGTGTCGGCGGTGGCCCTCTCGGCGTAGCCGCCGCTGTTGACCAGGGCGACCACGCGGCGGCCGTCGGCGGTGCGTCCGGCGATCTCCATCCCCGGGACCAGCGGAAGCGCGGCGGGGGCCAGGTAGCTGTTCTCGGCCTGGTGGGTGTCGGCGAAGTTGACCCCGGCGCGGGTGACGTCGACGAGGACCTCGCCGGGGCCCGCCTGGGGATCGGGCAGTTCGGTGAGGTGCAGGACCTCGGGACCGCCGAACTCGGTGATCTGGATGGCGCGCATGGGCGACCTCTCCTTCGTCTGTTCATACCGACCAGGTGGTATGTTACCGGTCGGTCGGTTCGGGCGCCCGCCGCGTCCCGGCTGATCGGACGGGTGTCGCGGGCGGGTGCGTGGCCGCGGGGCCGTTCCCGGGGTCTTGCGCCGGTCTGCCTAACGTTGTTAGGTGTGGGGTGTCGCGCACCGATGGGGAGGACGCACGTGGACGCCGAGCACACAGTGACGACAGCGGCCGGGCGGGTCCGGGGCACCGCCTCGCCGCGCTCCGAGAGCGGCGGGGTCGCCGTCTACCGGGGCGTGCCCTACGCCGCCGCCCCCTTCGGGGAGTACCGCTTCGCCGCCCCCGCGCCCGCCGCCCCCTGGGACGGCGTCCGCGACTGCACCTCCTTCGGTCCCCCGCCCCCGCAGGGGAACCAGCTCCTGGGCGCGGCGCCCTGGACCCCGCACACGTCCCTGGACTGCCTGTCGCTCAACGTGTGGACCGCCGCCCGCGAGGGCGACCGCGCCCCCGTGCTGGTGTGGATCCACGGGGGCGCCTACATCGTCGGAGCGGCCTCCGAGGTCACCTACGACGGCACCCGGCTCGCCGAGAGCGGCTTGGTCGTGGTGGGGATCAACTACCGGCTGGGCTTCGAGGGCTTCGGCCACGTGCCCGGCCGCCCCGACAACCGCGGCCTGCTCGACCAGGCCGCCGCCCTGCGGTGGGTGCGGGAGAACGTCTCCGCCTTCGGGGGAGACCCCGACAACGTGACGGTGGCTGGGGAGTCCGCCGGGGCCGGTTCGGTCGCGTGCCTGATGGCCTCGCCGTCCGCCCGGGGGCTCTTCCGGCGCGCGATCGCGCACAGCGTTCCGGGGGACATGCTCACCGCGGACACGGCGCGGGCGGTCTCCGGGCGGATCGCCGCCGCCGCGGGCGTGCCGCTGGAGGCCGGGGCCCTGGCCGCGCTGGCGCCGGAGAAGCTGCTGGAGGCGACCGACGCGGTGCTCGGCTCCGCCCCCGCCGGGGGCTCGGGAGGAGTGCGCACCAAGCCCCTCACCTGCTTCGCGCCCGTGGTCGGCGGTCCCGAACTGCCCGAAGCCCCGCTGGAGGCGGTCGCGCGCGGCGCCGCCTCGGGGGTGGACCTGCTGGTCGGCCACAACGCCCACGAGTACCGGCTGTTCACCGAGCTGGGGCAGAGCGTGGAGATCGACGGTGAGTCCTCGCTGGCGGTGACCGCCTCCCGCCTGGGGCTGGGGGAGGGCGCGGTGGCCGCCTACCGGTCGGTGCACCCCGGGGCCACGCTGCGCGAGCTGTTCGCCGCGATCCAGGGCGACGCGCTGTTCTGCGAGTACACGGTGCGCTTCGCCGAGGCGCACGCCGCGGCCGGGGGCCGGGCCCACTTCTTCCGGCTGGCCGCGGAGAGCCCCGCCATGGAGGGGCGCCTGGGTGCCTGCCACGCCTTCGACCTGCCGTTCGCGTTCGGCAACCTGGACACCGACTTCGGGCGGTTCCTGCTCGACGGCGAGCCCGGTGAGGCCCACCGGGCGCTGTCGGGGCGGATGGTCGCGGCCTGGCGCGACTTCGCCGCCACGGGGGACCCGGGCTGGCCCGCGGTGACGGCCGAGGCCACCGCGGTCAAGGTGTGGGACGCCGAAGACCTGCTGCACGCCAGCGACGTCTCGCCGGTGCGCGAGCTGTGGGCCGGGGTGGCCCTCGCCCCCCGGTAGGCGGGCTCCCCGCGCGGCGGCCGGGGCGCCGTCCCGCTTCGACCCGCGGCCGGTAAAGGTTCGGAAAACGCCTCGCGGTCCGGTCGGGACGGGTGGGGGAGAGGGGCATCCTCACAGGTAGGAGTGGGTGGCGCCGGTGGCCGGGGCGCATCGGGTCTTCGGTGCGGGGGTGTGGCCGCCGGCTGGCACCACCCCGCCGGAGGTGCCCGATGACCACGAACGTCTTCGTCCTGGGGCTCGACGACCAGAACCGGGAGGTTCTGCTCTCGCTGCCCGCCGAACGCGGCTACCGCTTCCTCCAACTGCTCGACCTCGACGAGATCGGCCAGGACCGGCCGGTGGACCTGCCCGCGGTCCTGGCCCTGGCGGCCGGGAGGCTCGACTCCTTCGGGGAGGGGGTCGACGCGGTCATCGGGTTCTGGGACTTCCCGGTC
The DNA here is from genome assembly GCF_052466615.1 of Nocardiopsis sp. M1B1. Lineage (NCBI taxonomy): Bacteria > Bacillati > Actinomycetota > Actinomycetes > Streptosporangiales > Nocardiopsidaceae > Nocardiopsis > Nocardiopsis sp. M1B1. The sequence goes on along the minus strand of NZ_CP196194.1, from coordinate 4,524,879 downwards.
AGCTCGCTGGTGCCGCTGCTGTGCCGGGACCGGGGGCTGTCGTGCGCGCCCCTGGAAGCCGTCGTCCGGTGCGAGCACAAGTACTGGAGCCGTCTGGAGCAGCGCGCGGTCATCCCCGAGGCCGTTCCCCGGTTCGCCGAGGTCGGCCTCGACGCCACGGCCAAACCGGAGGGGCTGTCGTACCCGCTGTGGGTCAAGCCGGTGAAGTCGTGCTCCTCCGAACTGGCCTTCCGCGCCGCCGACGACGACGAGTTCCGCGCGGCGATGGACCGGATCAGGGCGGGCGCCGGGCGCTTCGGCACGTCCTTCCAGTGGGTGATGGACCTGCTGCGGCTGCCCCCGGAGGTGGCCGGGTGCGGGGGCACGGCCGCGCTGGCCGAGGAGGAGGCCACGGGCGACCAGCTCACCGTCGAGGGCTACGTCCGCCGGGGGGTTCCCCACGTCTACGGGATCGTCGACTCCCACCGCTATCCGGGCACGTCCAGTTTCCTGCGCTACGAGTACCCGTCCACGGTGTCCGAAGAGGTCGGCGCACGCCTGACCGAGCTGTCCGAACGGGTGATCTCCCGGATCGGCCTGGACGACGTCACCTTCAACATCGAGTACTTCCACGACCCGCGCAGCGGCGACGTCCGGCTCCTGGAGATCAACCCGCGCCACTCCCAGTCGCACGCCCGGCTGTTTCGAGCTGGTGCGCGGGGTGTCCAACCACGAGATCTGCCTGAGGGTCGCGTTGGGGGAGGAGCCCGAGCTGGAGCGCGACGGGCGGTACGCGGTGGCCGCCAAGTGGTTCCTGCGCCGCTTCCGCGACGGCTTCGTCGCGGCGGTGCCCACCGCCGAGGACGTCGCGCGTGCGGAGAAGACGGCGCCGGGTACGAAGGTGGAGATCGTCGCGCGCCAGGGCCAGTTGCTCTCCGACCTGCCCCTCCAGGACAGCTACAGCTTCGAGCTGGCCCAGGTGTTCGTGGGCGGCGGGGACAGTGCGGAGTGCGAGCGCAGGTACCGGGCCTGCGTGGCGGAGCTGCCCTTCACGATCCATGACACCGACCGTGTTCGACAGGAGGGGGTCCGCGGATGAGGACCGTCAGTGACCTGCCCCACGAGGTCCGCGAGGACGAGTACGTCCTGATCCCGATCAGCGACGGGGTCCGGCTCGCCGCGCGGATCTGGCGTCCGGTGGGGAGCGAGGAGGCCCCGGTGCCGGCGGTCCTGGAGTTCATCCCGTACCGCAGGCGCGACCTGACCGCCCAGCGCGACTCGGTGCACCACCCCTACATGGCCGGGCACGGGTACGCGTGCGCCCGCGTGGACCTGCGCGGCAGCGGCGACTCCGAGGGGGTGCTCACCGACGAGTACCTGGAACGCGAGCTCCTGGACGCGGAGGAGGTGCTGGCCTGGCTGGCCGGGCAGCCCTGGTGCGACGGCCGCACCGGGATGATGGGCATCTCCTGGGGCGGGTTCAACGCCCTCCAGGTCGCCGCGAGGCGGCCGGAGAGCCTGCGGGCGATCGTGACGGCCTGCTCCACCGACGACCGCTACTCCGACGACGTGCACTACATGGGCGGGTGCCTGTTGGGGGACAACCTGTCGTGGGCCTCCACGATGTTCGCCTACAACTCCTGTCCGCCCGATCCGGAGCTGGTCGGTGAGCGCTGGCGCGACATGTGGCACGAGCGGCTGGAGCACAGCGGCCTGTGGCTCGACACCTGGCTGCGCCACCAGCACCGGGACGCGTACTGGAGGCACGGTTCGGTGGCCGAGGACCTGGACGCGATCCAGGTGCCCGTCATGGCCGTCAGCGGGTGGGCCGACGGTTACTCCAACTCGGTCTTCCGGCTGTTGGAGGGGTTGAGCGTCCCCCGTCTGGGGCTGCTGGGCCCCTGGTCGCACAAGTACCCGCACCTGGGCCAGCCCGGCCCCGCCATCGGTTTCCTCCAGGAGGTGGTGCGCTGGTGGGACCGCTGGCTCAAGGGCGTGGACAACGACGTGATGGACGCGCCCGTCCTGCGGGCCTGGATGCAGGAGAGCGTGGCGCCCTCCACCGCCTACGAGGCCCGGCCGGGGCGCTGGGTCGGTGAGCGGGAGTGGCCCTCTCCGGACGTCGTGCTGGTGCCGCGCGACCTGGGCGCGGGCCGGGTGCTCGCGGAGGGGGAGCCCTCGGGCCGGGAGGACGTGCTGACCCTGTCCTCCCCGCTGTCCACCGGACAGCACGCGGGCAAGTGGTGTTCGTACAACGCCCCTCCGGACCTGCCCTACGACCAGCGCGAGGACGACGGCGGGTCCATCGTCTTCGACAGCGTGCCGCTTCCGCAGCGGTTGGAGATCCTGGGCTCGGCGGTGGTCGAACTCGAACTGGCGGTGGACCGGCCCGACGCGATGGTCGCGGTCCGGTTGTGCGACGTCACGCCCAAGGGGCAGGCCACGCGGGTGACCTACGGGCTGCTCAACCTCACCCACGCCGACGGCCACGAGAGGCCGCGCAAGCTCGTGCCGGGGCGCCGGTACCGCGTGTCGGTCCCCCTCAACGGTGTGGCCCAGGCCTTCCCGGCCGGGCACCGGGTGCGGGTCTCGGTCTCCACCTCCTACTGGCCGCTCGTGTGGCCCTCGCCCGAACCGGTGACCCTCTCGGTGTTCCAGGGGGAGCACACCCGTGTGCTGCTGCCGGTGCGTCCGGTCGGGGGCGGTGGTGACGGGCGGTGCGTGGCCGCCTTCGGCGAGCCCGAGGGCACCGCCCCGATCGCGACGAGCCGGATCGCTCCGGGTGAGGAGCGGTGGGACCTGACCCAGGACCTCGTGCGCTACGGGGCCGCGCTGGAGGTGGTCAAGGACCTGGGGACGGTGTGCTTCGACGACATCGGCCTGGAGGTGACCCGTCGCGCGGAGGAGCGCTACAGCAGGGTCGGCGACGACCACGACTCGGTCCGTGGCGAGGCGGTGTGGACGATGGGCTTCGCCCGCGGCGACTGGTCCGTGCGGACCAGGACCCACACGGTGCTCACGTCCACGGCGACCGACTTCCACCTGCACGCGACGCTGGACGCCTACGAGGGCACGCGGCGCGTGGCCACCAAGATCTACACCTCGGTGATCCCGCGGGACCACGTCTGACCCGGGTGCGGGGAGGGCGGTCACCCCCTCCCCGCACCCGGCGTTGACAGGGGCGCTACTTGCCCAGGCCGGCGCGGCGCAGCGCCTCGGCCATCGCGCCCTGCGGGGTGGCGCCCTCGCGGTTGTCGCGGCCGCGTCCGCCGCCGTTGTTGCGACGGCCACCGCCACTGCCGTTGTTGCCCCGGCGGCGGTCGTTGCCGCCGTTGCCGCCATTGCCGCCGCGGTCGCCGCGCTCCTCGCGGCCGCCCCGGCCGCCGCGTGCGGGCGCCTCGTCGTCCAGGCGCATGGTCAGGGAGATGCGCTTGCGCGGGATGTCGACGTCCTGGACCTTGACCTTCACGATGTCGCCCGGCTTGACCACGTCGCGCGGGTCCTCCACGAACTTGTACGACAGCGCCGACACGTGGACCAGGCCGTCCTGGTGCACGCCCACGTCCACGAACGCGCCGAACGCCGCCACGTTGGTGACCACGCCCTCCAGGAGCATGCCCGGGGCCAGGTCCTGGAGCTTCTCCACGCCCTCCTTGAAGGTGGCGGTGGTGAAGGCCGGGCGCGGGTCGCGGCCGGGCTTGTCCAGCTCGGCCAGGATGTCGGTGACCGTGGGCAGGCCGAAGGTGTCGTCCACGAAGTCCTGGGGGCGCACCCGCGACAGCATGTCCTTGTCGCCGATGAGCGAGGGCAGATCCGTCCCCACCCGGTCCAGGATGCGCCGCACCACCGGGTAGGCCTCGGGGTGCACCGCCGAGGCGTCCAGCGGGTCGTCGCCGCCGGGCACGCGCAGGAAGCCCGCGCACTGCTCGAAGGCCTTGGGGCCCAGGCGCGGCACCGAGCGCAGCGCCTCGCGGGTGCGGAAGGGGCCGTTGGCGTCGCGGTGCGCGACGATGTTGCGCGCCAGGGTGGAGGTCACGCCCGACACCCGGGTCAGCAGCGGCACCGACGCGGTGTTGACGTCCACGCCCACGCCGTTCACGCAGTCCTCGACCACCGCGTCCAGGGAGCGCGACAGCTTGGTCTCGGCCAGGTCGTGCTGGTACTGGCCGACCCCGATCGACTTGGGGTCGATCTTGACCAGCTCGGCCAGCGGGTCCTGGAGGCGGCGGGCGATGGAGGCGGCGCCGCGCAGCGACACGTCCAGGTCCGGCAGCTCCTCGGAGGCGTAGGCCGAGGCCGAGTACACCGACGCGCCCGCCTCCGACACCATCACCTTGGTGAGCTTGAGCTCGGGGTGGCGCTTGATCAGGTCGGCGGCGAGCTTGTCGGTCTCGCGGGAGGCGGTGCCGTTGCCGATCGCGACCAGTTCCACGGCGTGGGCGGCGCACAGCCTGGCCAGGCTGTGGATGGCGCCGTCCCAGTCGCGGCGGGGGGCGTGCGGGAAGACCGCGTCGGTGGCCACGACCTTGCCGGTGGCGTCGGTGACCGCGACCTTGACGCCGGTGCGCAGGCCCGGGTCCAGGCCCAGGGTGGCGCGGCTTCCGGCGGGGGCCGCCAGCAGCAGGTCGCGCAGGTTGGCGGCGAACACGTTCACGCCGTCGTCCTCGGCCCGCTGCCACAGCCGCATGCGCACGTCGATGTCCAGCCGCACCAGGATGCGGGTGCGCCAGCCCCAGCGCACGGTGTCCTGGAGCCAGCGGTCGGCCGGCCGACCGCGGTCCACGATCCCGAAGTGGTGGGCGATGGCGTTCTCGTAGGTGCTGCGGGGCGTGGTGCCGTCGGCGTTCTCGGCCGGGGCGTCCTCCGGCTCCAGGGTGAGGGTGAGGATCTCCTCCTTCTCGCCCCGGTACATGGCCAGCACGCGGTGGGAGGGCAGTTCGGTGAGCGGTTCGGAGAACGCGAAGTAGTCGGCGAACTTGGCGCCCGCCTCCTCCTTGCCCTCGCGCACGGCCGAGCCGAGTCGGCCCCTCTCCCACAGCCGCTCGCGCAGGAGGCCGGTGAGGTCGGCGTCCTCGGCGAAGCGCTCCACCAGGATGGCGCGGGCCCCGTCCAGGGCGGCCTTGACGTCGGCCACCTCCTTGTCGGGGTCGACGTAGGCCGCGGCGGCCTCCTGGGGGTCCTGGCCGGGGTCGGCCAGCAGCCCCTCGGCCAGCGGTTCGAGCCCCGCCTCGCGGGCGATCTGGGCCTTGGTGCGCCGCTTGGGCTTGTAGGGGAGGTAGATGTCCTCCAGCCGGGCCTTGGAGTCGGCCGCGTGGATGCTGGCCTCCAGCGCCTCGTCCAGCTTGCCCTGGGAGCGGATGGACTCCAGGATCGCGGTCCGGCGCTCGGCCAGCTCGCGCAGGTAGCGCAGGCGCTCCTCCAGGGCGCGCAGCTGGGCGTCGTCCAGCGCTCCGGTGACCTCCTTGCGGTAGCGGGCGATGAAGGGCACGGTCGATCCGCTGTCGAGCAGGTCGACGGCGGCGGTGACCTGGTGCGCGCCCACTCCGAGTTCCTCGGCGATGCGCTGGTCGATCGTGGGTGTCACAGGCGTCGTCACTGGTTAAACGTCCACTCTCTGGCTGTTCGGTGCGGGGACATTCTGGTGGCGGGGAAGGACATTGTCATCCCGTCGGCCCCGTGTCCCAGGTTCGCGCACTGTGGCGGTGGTCTCGCACGGGTTCCCGCGCGGGGAGCGGCGGACGCGGCGCGGGGGCCTCGACGGGGCGGTTTCGCAAAGAACGGGGCGGAACGGCCCCCGCGCACGGGGCCGGTCTCTGCGGTCGAAGGCGAGGGGCGGCGGTCGGAGGCGGTCGGGAGGGAGGGGACCCGGGGGTGGCGGCGCCTGGGCTCCCCGCTTCCAGGAAAGCGGAAGGGGCCGGTCCGCGCCAGCCCCCGTCACCGCCTGTGGACAACCGCGCCGCGACCCCCGCCGACGGGCACGGGACGCTCCCGCGCCCGGTCAGCCGTCGGTCTCGTTGAGGTAGTCGGGGGCGTAGTACTCGTCGAGGGGGAGCGGACCCCGGTAGCCCTGGCACATGCACTGGCGGTAGGTGGAGCTGGCCTGCCCGGTCCAGCGGCCGGGGATGACCACCTGGGTCTGGCACCTCTTGTTCTGCTGGTCGTGGAAGACCAGGTGGTGGCCGCAGCCGCAGAGGGGCTGGGGGTTCTGCGGTGTGCCCAGGACCCGGGCCTGCTCCTGCCTGCGCTGCTGGTCGAGCGCCGCCCGCGTCTGGCGTTTGGTCAGCAGGCGGCCGAACAGGAACCCGCCGAGGGCGATCGTGGCTCCGAAGACCATGGAGACCGGGTCCATCCGGCGACACCTCATTCCTTGAGCCGGGACCCGCCCCGGAGCCCGGGGCGTAGGTCCTCCATTGTCGCCCATAAAGGGCTCCCGGTGGCGGGGAGGTTCCTTTCCGGCGCTCCTGTCAACGGGTGACGGCGGCACGCCCGAAAGTAATGCAAAGAAAACTCTGCACGTAACTCTTTGCAAAGGAACCTTTGTCCTACGGTGGTGGCACCCCCGAACACAGGAGAACCCCCATGGCCACCGAACCCTCCGCCGCGCCGCCGCGCACCGAACGCCTCGGCGGGCTCTTCCACCGCTTCTGGGCGGCCGGAACCCTCACCAACCTCGGCGACGGCATGCTCGCCACCGCCCTGCCGCTGATCGCCGCCACCCTCACCCACGACCCGCTCGCCGTCTCCGGGCTGGTGGTGGCGCGCTTCCTGCCCTGGCTACTCGTCGCGCCGTTCGCGGGCGTGCTGCTGGACCGGGTCGACCGACTCCGCGCCATGACGGTCTCCAACACGGTCGCCGCGATCGCCGTCACCGTCCTGGCCGTGCTGATCGCCACCGGCGGCGCCACCCTGTGGACCCTGTACGCCACGATCTTCGTGGTGATCTGCTGCGAGACGGTCACCGATCCCGTCACCCGGATCACCGTGTCGCGGATCGTGCCCGGCCGCCTGCTGGACCGCGCCAACAGCAGGTTGGAGGGCGGCCGCCTGGTCGCCCAGGACTGTGTGGCCACCCCCGTCGCCGGTGTGCTCTTCGCGGTCGCCGCCGCCCTGCCCGTGGCCGGGACGGCCCTGTCCTACGCCCTGTGCGCCGTGCTCGTGGTGACCGTCGCCCTCATGCTGCGGCGCGTTCCCCTCCCGGCCGGGTCCACCGACACCGCGGAGAGCGGCGAGGGCGCGGAGTCCGGCCGGGGCGTACTGCGCTCCCTGCGGGAGGGTTTCGCCTACGTCTTCGGCCAGTCGCCGACGCGGGGCCTGGCGTTCAACAACGCCGGAATGATGATCGGCAGCCAGATGGCCACCTCGGTGCTGGTCCTCTACGCCCAGGACGTGCTGGGCGTTCCCGCGGCCCTGTACGGGCTCTTCCTGGCGTCGATCGCGGTCGGAGGCGTCCTGGGGGCGGTGCTCGCCGCCCGGCTCGTCGCGGGCCTCGGCCGCAGGACGGTCATGATGGGCGGCTACCTGGGGATGGGGGTGTGCCTGTTGGCGGTGGGCCTGGTGCCCAACGCCTGGTCCGCCGCCCTCTCCTGGGGCGTGCTGGGTCTGTGCATGACGGTGACCAACGTGTCCGGTTCCCTGTTCTTCCAGGCCGTGGTCCCCTCCCACGTACGCGGCCGGGCGGCCGCGGCCTTTCGCATGGTCGGGTGGGGACTGTCCCCGGTCGGCGCGCTGCTGGGCGGTCTGCTGGGCCGGATCGACCTCGCTTTGCCCTTCCTGGTCGGCGGGCTGGTCATGGTCGTCACACCACTGGTCTTCCGCGGGTCCGTCGCCGAGTGCGCGCGGCTGTGCGACGAGGCCGTAGCGCCCGCCGCCGACGAGCGCTGACCCCGCCGCACCTGAGGAGGGCGGACACGTGTGTCAGCAGCGCCAAGAAGGCTTTGCAGCGGACTGTTTGCGGAACGGTTCCCCCAGTACCGTGAGGGCCATGACCGACGACGCCGACGTCCCCGCCGACTCCCACCAGCAGATGCGGGTCAGCGCCCGGGCCCTGCGGGGCCTGGCCCACCCCCTGCGCGCCCGCCTGCTGGACGAGCTCAGGCTCAACGGCCCGGCCACCGCCACCATCCTGGGTCAGCGCCTGGGGGAGAGCAGCGGCGCCACCAGCTACCACCTGCGCCAACTCTCGCGCTACGGGTTCATCGACAACGAACCGGGACGCACGGGCGGACGTGAGCGCTGGTGGCGGATGAGGCCCGGCGGCTGGAGCATGTCCGGGCACGAGTTCCTGAGCAACCCCGAGACCCGGGTCGTCGCCCAGGCCGTCCTGGACCGCCTCTACCAGCAGAGGCGGAGGCGGTTCGCGGACTGGACCGCACTGGTCTCCGACAGTCCCGACCTGCCCGCGGTGCGCCGGTGGAAGGACGCCGCCAACGACTCCACGAGCCACGCCCGGATGACCCCGAGGGAGGCGGCCGAGTTCGCCGACGCGCTCAACGACTTCCTCAGCTCGTGGGGGAGGCGTTTCCAGGGGCGGACCCCCGAGAGCCATCCCGACACCGACGTCGTCCAGGTGGACACCGCCCTCTTCCCGGTCCTGCCCGAGGCCGAGGGCAGGTCGGACGGGGGCGCCGCCGAGCGGGACTGACCGCCCCGACGACTGTCCCTCAGGCCCCGCGCAGCTTCTTGAGCGTCGCCACGTCGGCGGCGTGCGGACCGGCCGGGCCCGGCGTCTCCAGGATCAGCGGCACACCGGCGCTCACCGGGTGGCGGAACAGCTCGCCGAACGGCTCCGCGCCGATGTGCCCGGCGCCGATGTTCTCGTGCCGGTCCTTGCAGCTGCCGCACGCGGCCTTGGAGTCGTTGCAGTGCACGACCCTCAGCCGGTCGGCGCCGACCGCCTCGCCGAAGCGGTCCAGGGCCGCGCGCATGCCCTCCACCGTGGAGATGTCGTGCCCGGCGGCGAACATGTGCGCGGTGTCCAGGCACACGCCCACGCGCGGGTGCCACTCCAGCACCTCCAGGTAGGCGGCCAGGTCGTCGATGGTCGCGCACAGCACCTGGCCCTGACCGGCCATCGGCTCCAGCAGCACCGGCGGGACGTCCTCGCCCAGCCTCTCCAGCAGCGGCATCAGCCGTTCGCGGGTGCGCGACAGGCCCGCCTCGCGCCCGCCGGAGACGGCCGAACCGGTGTGCACGACCACCCCCAGCGCGTCGATCTGGGCCGAGCGGCGCAGCGCGTGCTCCAGGGAGCGCACCGACTTCTCGGCGGTCTCCTCGTTGGGGGTGCCCAGGTTGATCAGGTAGGGGGCGTGCACGAACACGGGCAGGTCGACGCGCTCGCGCATCCGCGCGTCCTGCGCGGGGTCGCCCCCGTTGGTCGCCCACCCGCGCGGGTTGGACACGAAGACCTGGACCGCCTCCGCGCCGATCTCCTCGGCGTAGGCCAGGCCCTTGTCGGCCATGCCGCCCGCGACCGGGACGTGTGCGCCGACCGGGGACGGGGGCCGCTGCTGCTCGCTCTTCTCCATAGCCCAACCAGCCTAGAGGCCGGTCGGAGCCGTCGGTCCGTGCCGGTGCTCACACCGGTCCGCCCGCCCGGGACGGCTGGGCGTCCCGGAGCCGTCCGTCCGCGCTTCGCGGGTCCGCGTGCGCGGCCGGTGCCGTCGGGAGCGTTCACCGCTCCCGACGGCGGGCTCGGTGCGGGTCGCGCCCCGGTCACCAGCCCCCGGGCGGGATCGGCCGGTTGGAGTGGAACACCGAGCGCGGGTCGTACTCGGCCTTGACCCGGGTGAGTCGCGCGCGGTCGTCCTCGTCGAAGACCTCGCGGACCTCGTCCTCCTCCATCGGCCCGAATCCCAGCGTGAACGAGCGGCCCACCGCGTGCGGCCCGAACAGCGCCGCGGCCCGCTCGCGCAGGTCGCGCATCCCCTCGGTGTCCCCGGTCTCGGCGAAGGTCAGCACCGTCAGCGCGTAGGCGGCGTTCCGGTGCCCGACGGCGTTGGCGACCCGCGGCTTCCGGGCCAGCGCCCCGCCCAGGTGGCGCAGCCAGACCACGCAGAAGAACGGCGCCCCGCCCGTCATCCGGGTCAGTTCGGCCAGCGCCTCCGCGTCCAGCCGGTCCACCAGCACGCTGCGGCCGCGGAACCCCGCCCGGTCCTGGTGCTCGTCGAAGACCGCGCCCGACTCGCCGTAGGGCATCTCGCGCAGGGTGTCCGCCAATACCGGGGCGGCCGAGCGCAGCGGCTCCACCACCTTCTCCCCCTCCTCCGGGGAACCCGCCCAGGCCACCGACACCTGGGCCACCTGGCGGCCGCGCATCGGTTCGGGCACGCCCTCCATGTCCGGGTAGACCATCACGGAGGCCCCCGAGGTCATCTCCTCGGGCGCCGACTCGGCCCACCGCCGCCAGGCCTCCAGCGCCCCCGGTTCGGCTCCGGCGTCCAGCAGCAGGCTCCCGCCGTAGATCCGCGGGACCGGGAACAGGTCGATCTCCATGCCGGTGACCACGCCGAACGCGCCCGCGCCGCCGCCGCGCACCGCCCAGAACAGGTCCGGTTCGCCCTCCTCGGTGACCTGCCGCAGGCGGCCGTCGGCGGTGACCAGGTCCACGCGCCGCACGTGGTCGGCGGCGAACCCGTACCGGCGGGCCAGCAGCCCCACGCCGCCGCCGAGCGTGTAGGAGACCGCGCCCACGGCGGGGGAACTGCCCGACAGGGGCGCCAACCCGTGCTCGGCGGCCGCGTCGAGCACCGTCTGCCAGGTGGCCCCGGCCTCCACCCACGCCGTGCCGCGGTCGGGGTCCACCCGAACCCCGTCCATGCGGTGGGTGGCGAGCAGGACGCCGCCCGCCATGCCCGCGCCGAGCCCGTGCCCGGTCAGCTGGGCCGTCACCCGCAGGCCCCGCTGCGAGGCCCAGGTGACGGCGGCGCGCACGTCCCGGGCGTCGACCGGCTCCACCACGGCGTCGGGCCGGTGCCGGTCCAGCAGTTGCGTTCCCGTGCGGGCCCCGTCGTAGGCGTCGGTCCCGGGAGCGTGCACCGGTCCGCTCACCCGCCGGGCCAGGTCCCGCGTCGTGTCCGTGTCGCTCGTCGTGCTCTTGGTGCCCGTGTTCTCGTTCATGCCGGCCACCGTAGGAACCCATGCGGTCACAACGTGGCCGCGATCTCTGGCAGTCTGCGTTCATGGGCGAATCCGTACGCCGGGAGATGCCGCAGCGGCTGCTGCGGTTGCTGTCCCTGCTCCAGGTCCGGCGCGAGTGGAGCGGCGCGGAGCTCACCGAGCGGCTCGGCGTCAGCGCCCGCACCCTGCGCCGCGACGTCGAACGGCTCCGCGGGCTCGACTACCAGGTGGAGGGCACACCCGGGGTGGCGGGCGGCTACCGCCTGGCCTCCGGGCGGGACCTGCCCCCGCTGCTGCTGGACGACGACGAGGCCGTGGCGATCGCCCTGGGTCTGGCCACCGCCACCGGGTTCCAGGACAGCGCGCTGCGCGCCCTGGCCAAGCTCGAACGCGTCCTGCCCGCCCGCCTGCGCCCCCGGCTGGCCGCCGTGGGCGGCGCCACCAGCGCGGTGCCCCACCCCGACGTCCCCGGTGTGGACCCCTCCGTCCTGGGGGTGCTGGCCTCCTCCTGCAGCGACCTCGCCGTCACCGACTTCGACTACCGGGACCGGGAGGGCAACGTCCGCGGGCGCCGGGTCGAGCCGCACCACCTGGTCTCCCACGGCGGGCACTGGTACCTGATCGCGCACGACACCGACCGCGACGACTGGCGCACCTTCCGGGTGGACCGGGTCAGCGGCCCGCGCCCCACGCACCGGCGGTTCGAGCCGAGACCGCTGCCCGCGCCCGACCCGGCGGCCTTCCTCACCCGCCTGTTCGCCGCGGGCGTCTACAGCCACACCGCGCACCTGACCCTGGAGCTGTCCGCCGAGGCCTTCCTCAGCCGCTTCCACGGCCCCCTGCCCGGCCGGGTCGAGCCGCTGGACGCCCACCGCTGCCGGATCCGGATCAGCGCCGACTCCCTCGACCTGGTGTGCCAGTACACGGCGGCGGCCCTGGCCCTGGGCGTCCCCTTCACGCTGGACGCCCCGCCCGGGGTCGCCGAGCGCCTGCGGGACGTCGGCGCGCGCCTGTCCCTCCCGTGAACCGCGACCGCCGGTGGGCCGCGACCGGTCGTGGCCCGCGACCGGCCGCGGGAGCGCTAGGGTCGGGGCCGTGAACACCGATTCCGCGCACCTGACCCTGTCCGACGTGACCGCCGCCTTCGAGCGGGTCTACCCGCCCGCGTGGGCCGCCTCCTGGGACGCGGTCGGGCTGGTGGCGGGCGACCCCGCGCAACGGGTCGCGCGGGTGCTGTTCGCCGTCGACCCGGTCGACGCGGTCGTCGACGAGGCCCTGACCTGGGGCGCGGACCTGATCATCACCCACCACCCGCTGATGCTGCGCGGTGTCACCAGCGTGGCCGCCGACACCCCCAAGGGGCGGATCGTGCACCGGCTCATCCGGTCGGGGACCGCCCTGTACACCGCGCACACCAACGCCGACACCGCCTCGCCCGGCGTGTCCGACGCGCTGGCCCGCGCGGTCGGCGTCACCGGACCGCTGCGGCCCCTGGACCCCGACACCACCGACCCCGAGGGGCGCCGCGGCATCGGACGGATCGGCGCCCTGGACCGGCCGGTGCTCCTGCGCGAGTTCGCCGAGCAGGTGGCCCGCGGACTGCCCGCCACCGCCGCCGGGGTTCGCGTCGCGGGGGACCCGGACCGCCTCGTGAGCACCGTCGCGGTGTCCGGGGGAGCGGGGGACTCCCTGCTCGGCGCGGCCCGGGCCGCCGACGTGGACGTGTTCGTCACCTCCGACCTGCGCCACCACCCCGCCTCGGAGTTCGTGGAGAACCCGGGCGGTCCCGCCCTGGTCGACACCGCCCACTTCGCCAGCGAGTGGCCCTGGCTGGCCGACGGTGCGCGCCACCTGGTCGACGCACTGGGGCGCGCGGGCGGCCCGGATGGGGCTAACGTGGAGGTCCGCGTCTCGACGACGGTCACGGACGCCTGGTCACAGGCCGTCTCACACGTCTGAGAGAGACCACGGGCCCCGCGGGTCCGCCGACCAAACTGCACAGAGTAGAGCGCGGGCGGCGTACTCGCCCTCCCCAGCCATCACAGGAGACGTCACACGTGAAAGCCGAACCCGCCGCACAGGCCAGACTCCTCACCCTCCAGGACCTGGACACCGACCTCCAGCGCCTGGACCACCGGGCGCGCACCCTGCCCGAGGTCGCCGAGGCGGCCCGGCTCAAGGAGCGGGTGGACCAGATCGACAGCGAGCTGATCACCGCGCAGACCGGGGTCTCCGACGTCGAACGCCAGCAGCGCAAGGCCGAGAGCGACGTCGACCAGGTGCGCACGCGCGCCGACCGGGACGCCAAGCGCCTGGAGTCGGGGCAGATCACCAACGCCAAGGAACTCCAGAACCTCCAGTCGGAGATCACCTCGCTGGGCCGCCGCCAGGCCGAGCTGGAGGAGATCGTCCTGGAGGTGATGGAGCGCGCCGAGGAGCTCAACGCCGCGGTGGCCCGCCTGACCGCCGAGCGCGAGCGCGTCGTGGCCGAGCACACCGAGGTCGTGGCCCGCCGCGACACCGCCGCCGCCGAGATCCAGTGGGACCGCACCCGGGCCACCCAGGACCGCGAGCGCGTGGCCGAGGAGATCCCCGCCGACCTGCTCGCCCTCTACGACAAGATGCGCGCCCAGTACGGCGGTGTGGGCGCGGCGCCGCTGCGCTACGGCCGCTGCGGGGGCTGCAAGCTCGCGCTGAGCACCGTCGAGCTCAACGAGATCCGCGCCCAGGCCGCCGACGAGGTCGTGCGCTGCGAGGACTGCCGCCGCATCCTGGTCCGCACCGAGGAGTCGGGTCTGGGCGGCCGGACCGAGCAGTGAGCACAGGCTGGGGGGCGCCGCCCGACACCGCACCGACCCGGCTCGTCCTGCTGCGGCACGGGCAGACGCCGCTGTCGGTGGAGCGCCGTTTCGCGGGCCGGGGCGACATCCCGCTGACCGAGGACGGGCACGCGCAGGCCAGGGCGGCCGCGCGCCGCCTGGCCCCGCGTCCCTTCGACGCGGTGGTGTCCTCCCCGCTGCGCCGCACCAGGGACACCGCGGCGTACGCGGCCGAGGCGCTCGGGCTGGCGGTGGAGATCGACGAGGGGTTCGTCGAGACCGACTTCGGCGACTGGGAGGGGATGACGTTCGCCGAGGCGCGGGCGCAGGCCCCGGCCGCGGTGGACGGTTGGCTGGCCGACCCGGAGACGTCGCCGCCCGGCGGGGAGAGCTTCGCCGCGGCCTCGCGCAGGGTGGCCGCCGCCCGCCGGGCCCTGGTCGGGCGGCACCGGGGGCGCACCGTCCTGGTGGTCACCCACGTGACCCCCATCAAGGCGCTGGTGCAGCAGGCCCTGCTCGCACCCCTGGAGGCGCTGTACAGGATGCACCTGGACACCGCGTGCCTGACCGAGGTGGACGTGTTCGCCGACGGGCCCATGGTGGTGCGCTCCCTCAACGACACCGCCCACCTGGAGTGAGGTCCCGAGGGGGAGCGGGGCCGCCGCGGCGGGCGTAGAATGGGCGGCGAGGGGAGTCGGCCAGGCGGTCGCGGACCGCGCCTGGTGCGCGTGTTCGAGGAAAGTCCGGACTCCACAGGGCAGGGTGGTCGGCAACACCGACCCGGGGTGACCCGCGGGACAGTGCCACAGAAAGCAGACCGCCACCGCTCGCGGTGGTAAGGGTGAAACGGTGGTGTAAGAGACCACCAGCGGCCGGAGTGATCCGGTCGGCTCGGTAAACCCCACCCGGAGCAAGGTCAAAAAGGGAGCCTTCGGGTTCCCGCGCGGATGTTCGAGGGCGGCCCGCCCGAGTCCGCGGGTAGACCGCACCGAGGCCGTCGGCAACGGCGGTCCCAGATGGATGGCCGCCCGGTTCCTCGGAACCGACAGAATCCGGCTTACCGGCCGACTCCCCCTCACACACCCTTCTGACCAGGCGCGCGGCGCGGGGGAGACGGCCGTGTCTGCTCTTCGTTTGCTCTGAGGGATCACCCGGACCGCAGGAGCGGAACGGTGCGGCCCCGCCCGTGGTGTTCCGGCGGCGCGGCCCCCGGGCGCGGTGCCGGAGGCCGCGCCCCCGCGGGGCGGTGGGGCGGCCCGGAGCCCAGGGGCCACTCCTGGGGCACGGGTACAGTCCTACAGCCCGCCGGTGATGGCCCCGTGCCCGTGGGCACCGATAGATTGGCCCCTGCGCTCCCTACCCCGGGCGAGCTCCGGAGCGCGTACGCCCGTGGGCCGACGTCCGGGGTCGGACCCAGCGGGCATCCGCGTTCACGGGAATGGGTGACTCTTGTTCGACTCCACCGCCTTCTGGGTGGCTCTCTTCGGTCTGCCGGTCGTGGCCATCGTGGTGATCGTCCTGCTCGCCTCCTACCAGGCCTCAGGCGTTCAGCAGGACGGACGCGACGACGCGCCCGACGAGGACTCCTCCACCAGCTGATCCCCGTGGTCCGCATCCGTCCTCGGGTGGGGCACGGGGTCGTTCACGTCCTGGACGTCCTGCACGGGGACGAACTCCCCCGTCCCGGCGTCCAGGAGGTGCACCCTCGCCGTCTCCAGGTCGTAGTACATCCCCGTCAGGGTCAGCTCGCCCGCCTCCACCCGTTCGTGGACCACCGGGTAGCTCATGAGGTTGCCGATCTGCTCCTCCACGTTGGCCTGGGACAGGCGGCGCAGCGCCTCCGCGACGGGCAGGCCCGTCAGGGCGCCGGACTCCCCGCCCGCCCGCGCCAGGCTCTCCGAGCCGTTGGACAGCCAGCCGCGCAGGTGCGAGGTCTGGACCTCACCGGGTTCGAGGTGCGCCTTGTCCATCAGCGCCTGCATCGCGCCGCAGTGCGAATGGCCGCACACCACGATCGAGGGCACCCGCAGCACGTTCACCGCGTACTCGATCGCCGCGCCCACCGACTGGTCGTCGGTGGCCTCACGCGGCGGGACCAGGTTGCCGATGTTGCGGACGGTGAACAGGTCGCCGGGCCCGCTGGCGGTGATGAGGTTGGGCACCACGCGTGAGTCGGCGCAGGTGATGAACAGCGCGGTCGGGTTCTGGCCGTGCGAGAGGCGGCTCATCACCGACCGCATCCGGCCGGCTGTGCTGGAGTGGTACTCGCGGGCGCCGGCCGACAGCAGGCCCAGCGCGTTCACCTCGCGCTCGCCGTCACCGCGCATGTCCCAGGGCGCCCACCAGCGGGCCAGGCCGCCGGGCGCGGTCTTGGCGGCGGGCGCGGACTGGTTGGAGCTGTGCGTGTACCACTTCTCGTGCACCTCGTCGATGTCGACGCTGCCGCCGGTGCGCTCGTGGTCCACCCGCCAGGCGTGGATGGACTCGAAGGCGGCGTGGTCCATGAAGTCCACGTGCAGGTCCAGGTCGACCCGTGAGCCCGCGGGGACGGTGCGCAGCACGTGCGCGAGCCGGGGCACGCCCAGGAAGGTGAGCGAGCCGTGCACGGTGATGTGCACCCGGCCGTCGCGTTCCTCGGTGGTCACGGTCAGCTTGGTGAGCCTGCGCAGGGAGACGATCATGGCCAGCCCGAAGCCGATGAACACGCCCTCCAGCAGCCCCAGGAACACCACGCCGAACAGGGTCACCAGGTAGACGCTGGCCTCGTGGTGGCGGCGCAGATCCCGCAGGTGGGCGATCGAGACCATCTGCACGCCGATGAACACCAGCAGCGCCGCGAGCGCGGGCATCGGGATCAGCTCGACCACGTGCGCGAACAGGGCGACGAACAGCAGGATCCACACGCCGTGCAGGATGGTCGAGAGCGGGCTGCGCGCCCCGGCGCGCACGTTGGTGGTGCTGCGCACGATCACACCGGCCACCGGCAGCCCGCCCAGGGCGCCGCTGACGGTGTTGGCCGCGCCCTGGCCGCACAGCTCGCGGTTGAGCATCACCCGGCGGCCGCTGTGCATGCGGTCCACGGCGATCGCGGCGAGCAGGGACTCGACGCTGGCGACCATGGCCACGGCGGCCACGCTCAGGGCGATGCCGTCCCACTGCCCGGCCTCGGGCAGCATCGGACCGTTCCAGGCGTCGGCGAAGGAGCCGGGCAGGACGACGGTCTGCACCTGCCAGCCGCTCGTGGTGGAGATGAGGGTCGCGGTGCCCACGGCGACCAGCGCGGCGGGCACCACGGCGGGCCGCAGCCGCCCGAGGGAGGGCAGCTTGTTCCAGGTGAACATGATCGCGATGGTGATGACGCCGACCGCGACGGCCGGGGTGTGGTTGTTGGCGATCTGGTGGGGCAGGTCGGCGATGTTGGCCACCGCCGAGCTCTGCGGCTCCCCGCCCAGGACCACGTGCAGCTGGGCCAGGGCGATGGTGACGCCGACCCCGGCGAGCATGCCGTGCACCACGGCGGGGGAGACGGCCAGGGCGGCCCGGGCGATGCGGAAGGCGCCGAGGGCGAGCTGGACCAGCCCGGCCAGCAGGGTGATCAGGCAGGTCACCCGCCAGCCGTAGGTCATGACCAGGTCGGCGACGATGATGGTCAGACCGGCGGCGGGGCCGCTGACCTGGACCACGGACCCGCCGACGAGTCCGGCGACGATCCCGCCGACCACGGCGGCGATGATCCCGGCGATGAGGGGGGCGCCGGAGGCGACGGCGATCCCCAGGGACAGGGGGACGGCGACCAGGAAGACCACCAGTGAGGCGCCGACGTCGGCGGCGATCCCCCTGCGGCGGTCGGAACGTTGCCCGGGTGGGGCCGTGGGCGGCCTCTCGGGCGTGACTCCCTGGGCGTCGTTGCGCATGGTTACTCCGTTCGGGTTGGACCAGGCAAGTGATGCGTGGGCGCACGGGGACTGCGGTGTTCGGATCGGGGGGCGTGCGTGGAGACGCGGGACGAGAGGACGTTCCTGAGGGTGTCCTTCGCGCTACCAACTGTAGCCAGTATCCGCCACGGAGTGTTACGGTCTGTTGTTCGCTTGGTAACCATTTTCCTGTCTTCACATGTCCTGGGGATAAATCCGGACAGAGAAAACCCCGAGGTGGTGGGTTCGCCCACCGCCTCGGGGTGTGAAGTGATGTACCTCTCGTGCGACCAGGGGGCCGGAAAAGGGTCGTTACCGCGTGTTGCGGACGTCCGGAAGATCAGATGAAGCGGCCGTCCTCGTACCCGCCCTCGTAACGGTTGCGACCGTGGCCGTGCGGGTCGTTCGGGTCGGCCGGGTACGGCCCCGGCGCCTGCGGCCCGCCGGGGTGCCGCTCCTCCTCACCGGACTGCCAGTCCGGAGCGGGCGGGAAGCCGCCGTAACCGGGCTGCTGCGGCTGCTGGGGCTGGCCGCCGGACGGGTAGCCGCCCGGGGCGCCGGGGTAGCCGCCGGTGTCCGCGGCCGGGTAGCCGAACGGGGCCTGTTCGCCGTAGCCCGCCGGGGCGTCCCCGCGCACCTGGTCCACCGGGTAGCCGCCCGTCGGATAACCGCCCTGCGGGTACCCGGGAGCCTCACCGGGGAACGCGGACGGGTAGGCGGGCTGGCCGACCGTCCCCGGGTCGAACGGCGCCGGGGTCTCCGGGGCTCCGGGGCCCGCGGCCCCTCCCGGGAAACCCGCCGCGCCGGGACCGCCGTGGACGCCCGGGGCACCGAAGGCGCCGCCGTCCTCCTGTGGACCCCACAGCGGGGGGTTGGGGTCCGGCTGGACCGGGCGGCTGTGGGCGCCGGTGTCGTAGGGGGAGCGGTGGTGGGTTCCGGTGTCGTAGTCGTTGCGGTTGAAGGAGTCGGTGTCGTAGGAGGGGCGGGTGTGGTTGCCGGTGTCGTACTCGGGTCGTCCGGTGCCGGGCACGCCGTAGTCGGAGTGGCTGTGGGCGCCCGTGTCGTAGGACGAGCGCTGGTGTGCCCCGGTGTCGTAGGAGGACCTCTGGTGCGTCCCGCTGTCGTAGGGGGAGCGGTGGTGGGTTCCGGTGTCGTAGTCGTTGCGGTTGAAGGAGTCGGTGTCGTAGGAGGGGCGGGTGTGGTTGCCGGTGTCGTACTCGGGTCGTCCGGTGCCGGGCACGCCGTAGTCGGAGTGGCTGTGGGCGCCCGTGTCGTAGGACGAGCGCTGGTGCGCTCCGGTGTCGTAGGAGGACCTCTGGTGGGCGCCGGTGTCGTAGGCCGAACGCTGGTGGGACCCCGTGTCGTAGGCCGGGCGCTGGTGCGTGCCGGCGGTGTGGGACGTCTCCGGCCGCGGCCGGTAACCGCCGCTCAGGGGGTCGGCGGGATCGCCCGCACCGCCCGGAGGGGTCTGACCCGTGCCCGAGCCGCCCTGTCCGCCGCCGAAGCCGAGCTCGGAGCGCTGGTGCGCGCCGGTGTCCATGCTGGACCATATCGGCGAACTCGTGCCGGTGTCCGGGGCCGGGGGCTGGAACGCCGGGTCGAGCGGATCGGCGGGGGGCGCGCTCCGCGCACCGGCGGTCCCCGGGTAGTCCGAGCGGCTCATCGATCCGCTGTCGTAGGAGGAGCGGCCCTGGAACGGGTCCCCCGCCGACGGAACGGAACCGGACCCGCCGAGGGGGTCGCGCCCCGGGGAGGACCCCAGCGGGTCGCGCGTGCCGGACGAAGCCCCCAGCGGATCGTGCGCGCCGGTGGTGGAGCCCAGCGGATCGGTGGAGGAGGGCGAGTAGGAGGAACGGGGCGACCACGAACCGGTCCCCAGGGGGTCGTCCGGGGCCGAGGCGGCCGGTGCGGCCGGCTGGGAGGGCTGGGGGACGCCCTGCGGGGGCGTGGCCTCCCGCGCGGGGGGAAGCGCGGAACGCGGCGGAGCCCCCGGCGGCAGGGCGCGCTCGTCCTCGCCGCCCGGTTCGGCCCCGCGCCGCCTGCGGCCCCGGCCCCGCGACGGCTCCTCCGCGTCGTCCTCCGCCGGCCGGGGTCCGCTGCCCTGGCCCAGGCTGGCCAGCACGGCCAGGTCGGCGGAGGGGTCGCCGCTCCCGCGGCCTCCCGTGGCGGGCATGACCGTGGTGGCTCCGGGGGGCCCGGACGCCTCCTCGTCCTCGTAGTCCCCGTACCCGTCGTCGTAGTCGTCGTCCTCGTACTCATGGGCGGTCACGGTGACGGCGGCGTCCCGGTCCCCGCGCCCGTCCCGCGCACCGGAGGGCCGCTGCGCCGGGCCGTCCTCGCCCAGGCTCGACCAGAAGTCGTTGTCGGACAGGGAGTCGTCATCGTCGTCCCAGTCCGCGTCGAGCTTGCGCCTGCCCCGGGGCCGCCGCTCCGCCTTGGCGCCGCCGCCCGGACGGGACCTGCGGCCGCGTCCGCGCGGCTCCGGCTCCTCGTCGTCCTCGTCCTCGTCGAGGTCGCGAGCCCGGCCCCCGCCGCGTCCGCGGTCCCCGCCGCGGGCCCGCTCCCGACCGCGCCCGCGACCGCGCGGCCGCTCCTCGTCGCGGTCGTCGCCCTCGGCGTCCTCGTGCTCGTACTCGTCGTCGTAGTCGTCCTCGCGGGAGCCGGAGCTCAGCGCGCGCATGCCCAGCAGCAGGAGCACGAGCACGGCGAGCACGACGATGACGGCGATGATGATGATGACGGTGACGGTCATGGTGTACGCACTACCTTGGGGAGGTCGGCCGCGCCCGGGTCGCACCGGTGACCGGCCGAGAGGAGGCCGGTCGAGGGGAGGCGGTGACCTCCGGGGACCGCGGTGATCCGGTGGGTTCGGCCTGCGCTCGCGGGGGGACGCAGGCGGTCCGGTGCGGTTTAGGGTCAGGGCGCCGCGCGGCGAATGGACGAGTATCGGTCATCTGAAATGGGGCGGGGGGCACAGACCCACTGTATGCGTTGTCGTGCTCCGTGTGCAGAGGGCTACGGGAGCTTCCTCCAGGAATCACCGTGACCCCGGATCCGTCGGGTCGTCCGGGGCCGTTCCGGAGGCAGCGCCCGCGGTGAACTATGTCACTCGCTGCGCGTGACCAGCGAACCGCGTGCGACGGCCTGGTCCGCGATCGCCTCCAGCGAGGCGCTCAGCGTCGCGCCCTCGGGCAGGTCCAGCGGACCCCGGAGGGCGTACACGGTGAACCGGTACTCGTAGGCCTCGTCGGGCTCGGGGCAGGGCGGGTCGTAGGCGGACTCGCCGATGCTGTTCTGGCCCTGCTTGGCGTCGGCCGGAACGGTGTTCTGGCGCAGCTCGACCAGTTCGGGGTCCAGGTCGTAGACCACCCAGAACACCTGCGCCACCTGCGGGTCGTCCATCACCAGGGCGATCGACCCGGCCTCGTCGGGAAGCCCCGACCAGCTCAGCGGCGGCGAGTACGCCTGCTGTGCCTCCTCGGGGTCCTCGGAGCCGCCCGTGTCGCCCTCGCCCTCCGCGGTGGTCTCGGCCTCGCCCTCGCAGGAGTAGGCCGCGGGAAGCGGCTCGCCCTCCTGCATCAGCGGGCTCGTGACGTTGATGTCGTCGGGCATGTCGCCGTTCTGCGCGGGCGAGAGGATCCCGCAGCCCGTGGTCAGTGCCACGACGGCCCCGGCCGCCACCGCGCCGGCGCGCGTACCGGGGGACGGGCGGGCCGCACGCGGCGCACCGGTGGTCCGGGGGAAGGGGAGGGCCGGGAACAATGGGACTCCTGCTTTTCGGGCCGTGGAGGCGAACATCTCGGTGACGCGGGTGCGGCGCTCGGAGGAGACCCGGCGCCGGACCGGCGGGGGAACGGGCGGCTCCGCGGGCGGGCGCCGACGACACGTTCCCCAGCGAACCCTACTGCGGTCGGGCGGGCGTTCGGTCTCCCGTCCGCGCCCGTGCGCTCCCGCGCGGGACGCCGTGGCCCGCGTCCGGGCCCCGCGGTCGCGGTCGGGCCCCGCCGGCCGTGCCCCGCCGGTCGCGGTCCGGCGGGAACGGGACGGGGGGCGGCCCCTCACGGAGAGCGTTCGTCCGTACGATCGGTGATCATGGGTCGGTGCGGTTCTCCATCCTCGGGCCCCTGGCGGTCCACGACGCGACCGGGCGGCCCGTCGCCATCGGCGGCGCGCGCCTGCGCACGCTGCTCACCCTCCTCCTGCTCCGGCCCGGCCAGCGGATCGCCAACGACGAGCTCACCGACGCGGTCTGGGCGGGCAGCCCGCCCGCGTCGGCGGGCAACGCCCTCCAGGCCCTGGTCTCCCGCCTGCGCCGCGCGCTGGGCGAGGGCGCGCGCATCGACGGGGACGCCTCGGGGTACCGGTTGGCGGTCGAACCCGGACAGGTGGACCTGACCGAGTTCGAGTCCCTGGTCAGACGGGGGCGGGCCGGGCTCGCCGCAGGCAGGGCCGCCGACGCCGCCCGCGACCTGGGCGAGGCCCTCGCCCTGTGGCGCGGACCGGCCCTTTCCGACCTGACCGCCCAAGGCCTGGCCGAGGACACGGCGCTGCGCCTGGCCGAGACCCGCCGCGCGGCCCTGGAGGACCGGCTGAGCGCCCTGGCCGACCTGGGACTGCACGCCGAGGTCCTGCCCGAGGCGGAGGCCCTGTGCCGACGCGAACCGCACCGCGAGGGCCCCCTCGCGCTCCTCGTGCGCGCGCTGGCCGCCACCGGCCGCACCGCCGACGCCCTGGCCGCCTACGAGCGCTTCCGCTCCCACCTGGCCGACGGGCTGGGCCTCGACCCCTCGCCCCAACTGCGCGACCTGCACCTGAGGCTGCTGCGCGGCGAACTCGACGCGCCCCCCTCCGCCGAGCCCTCCCCGCTTCCGACCCCGGCCGCGCCCCTGCGCCTGCCCGCCGCCCTGACCAGCTTCGTGCCGCGCGACACCGAGGTGGACACCGCCGTCGACCTGCTCACCCGCGAGCGCCTGGTCACCCTGCTGGGCCCCGGCGGCGCGGGCAAGACCCGCCTGGCGATCGAGAGCGCCTCCGCGCTGGCGGCGCGGGCGCCCTCCCTGATCTCCCGCGGCGGCTGGTTCGTCGAACTCGCCTCCAGGACGGGCGCGGACGTCCCCCAGGCCCTGGCCTCCGCGCTGGAACTGCGCGAGCACGCCGTGCTCCAGGCGCGCTCCGCGGCCCCCACCGCGCCCGCCGCACTCGTCCCGCTCCTGGAACGGGTGGTCTCCTTCGTCGGCGACCGCCCCGTCCTCCTCGTCCTGGACAACTGCGAGCACATCGTCGAGGAGGTCGCCCCCGCCGTGGCGACGCTGCTGGCCCGCTGCCCCGGCCTGCGAATCCTGGCCACCTCCCGCGAACCCCTGGGCGTGCCCGGCGAACAGCTCCTGACCGTCCCCTCCCTGGACATGCCGCCCGAGGGAGCCTCCGCCGACCGGGCCGCCGCCTGCTCCTCGGTCGTCCTGTTCGCCGAACGCGCCGCCGCCGCGCGCCCCGGCTTTCGCGTCACCCCCGACAACGTCGCCCACGTCGTCCGCGTCGTCCGCGAGCTGGACGGCCTGCCGCTGGCCTTGGAGCTGGCCGCCGCGCGCCTGCGCTCCATGAGCACCGCCCAGCTCGCCGACCGGCTCCGCGACCGCTTCCGGCTCCTCACCGGGGGAGCCCGGTCGGCTCTGCCGCGCCACCGCACCCTGCGCGCCGTCGTCGACTGGAGCTGGGAGCTGCTCGACGAACCCGAGCGCCGCCTGCTGCGCCGCCTGTCGATCTTCGCCGGGGGAGCCACCCTGGAGGCCGTCGAACGGGTCTGCGCCGACCCCGGCACCGAGGGGGAGATCGGCGGCCACGACGCGTGGACCGTCCTGTTCGCCCTGGTCGACAAGTCCCTGGTGATCGCCGACAACCCCGACCGTGACGACACCCCGCCCCGTTACCGACAACTGGAGACCGTGCGCGCCTACGCCGCCGAACGCCTGGCGCGCAGCGGGGAGGAGGAGCGCGTGCGCGACGCGCACGCCCGCCACGTCCGCGACCTGTGGCGCTGGGCCGACCCGCTGCTGCGCGGTCCGCGCCAGGGGGAGCTGCTCGCCCGGCTGGCCGCCGAGGCCGACAACTGCGGCGCCGCCGTGCGCTGGGCCGTCGAGCGGCGCGACGCCGGGCTGGCCCTGGACCTGGTCGAGTGCACCCAGTGGTACTGGACCCTGTGCGGCTCCTGGCGCCAGCTCCACCACTGGGCCGTGGACGTCCTGGACATGGTCGGCGACCGGGTGCCCGAGGGGCGCGCCGTCGCCTACGCCAGCTGCCTGTTCCAGCGGGCCGACACGACCACCGACCACGAGTCGGTGCTGGAGCGCATACGCGAGGTCGAGGCCGTCCTGGAGCGGGCCGGTCAGCGGCCGGAGGAGCACCACATGCTCGTCTACGGCCTGGTCTACAGGGCGCTGCTGGAGGGCACGACCGGCGCCGCCCACGAACGCCTCGCCGTCGCGGCCGACCAGGCCGACCCGTGGATGCGGGCCCTCGTGGGGGTGCTGCTGTCCCTGTTCGACTCGGTCAACGGGCGCACCGGGCGGTCCATGGAACGCGCGAACGCCGCCCTGGAGCGGTTCCGGGCGTGCGGCGACACCTGGGGCGAGTGCCAGGCGCTCGTCCAGGTCGTGGACCTGTACCGGTTCGAGGACCTCGACCGCTGCCTCGACCTGCTCACCCTCGGTGTGCGCAGGGCCGAGGAGGCGGGGCTGGAGGCACTGGACTGGATGTTCCGTGTCCGCAGGGCCCAGGTCCTCACCGACCTCGGGGACCTGGAGGCCGCGCGCGAGGACCTGTGGGAGCTCCTCGGCTCCGAGCGGCCCGTGGAGAGGGAACAGATGGTCCTGTTGCGCCTGGCCGAGGGCCAGTGGCTGCGGGACGCGGGGGAGCCGGACGCGGCCCGCGCGGTCCTGGACCGGGCGGGCGAGGACCTCAAGGGCCTGGGCGGGTTCTCGCCCGTCTACGTGGAGGCGGGCTGGCGGACCCTGTACACCACCGTCGCCTGGAGGGCCGGTGACACCGGGCAGGCCTGGGAGCAGGCCCGGCTCGCGTGGCGGCTGGCCGACCACGGCCTGGGCCCGGTGTGCGCGGAGGTCCTGGACACCTTCGCCGTGCTGGCCGTCGGAGACGACCCGCGGCGCGGCGCCTGGCTGCTGGCCTGCGCCGAGGTGCTGCGCGGCATGCCCGACACCGCCACGCCCCTGGTGGTGCGGGCCCGCGAGAGCGCGCGCCGGGAGTTGGGCGAGCGGGAGTACGGCCTCGTCCTCGCCGGGGTCCGGGACATGGGCGCCGACCGGATCCACGGGCTCGTGGACGCCTGGCTGGCCGGGGACGCGCCCGGCGGCGCGGAGCGCCCCTGACCCCTCGCCCGCCGTGCCCGCGGCGTTCCGCTCCCGGCGGGGCGTTCGCGCTCCAGCGGGGCGCGGGCGGGCGGCCCGGAAGCCGTTCCCCGCAGGGAGGGGCGCCGCCGAACGGCACGCGGCCGCCCCGGAGCGCCCGGGGCGGCCGCGCGAGGGGTCCTCGTCGGTAGCGGGTCAGGTGCGGCGCCGGTAGGCCCACACGGCCAGCGGGAAGAAGACCGCGGTGATGATCGCGGCCCACACCACGGTCCACAGCACCGGGCCGGTGGCATCGCCCGAACCCAGCATCAGGGCGCGCATGGCGTCCACGACGTGGGTGACCGGGTTGTTGGCGGCCACCACCCGCAACCAGCTGGGCATGTCGTCGGGGCTGACGAACGCCGAGCTGCTGAAGGTCAGCGGGAACATCAGGATCATCCCGAACGCCTGCACCGCCATGGGGGTGCGCACGATCATGCCGATGAAGGCCGACATCCAGCACAGGGCGAACGCGAACAGCAGCACCAGGGCGGCCGCCACGACCACGCCCACCACGCCGCCCTCGGGGCGGAAGCCGATGGCCAGGCCCACCACCAGCACCATCACCACGGTGATCGAGTACCGGACCAGGTCGCCGAGGATGGCGCCCGTCAGCGGGGCCGAGCGGGCGATGGGCAGCGACCGGAACCGGTCGAAGATGCCCTTCTCCACGTCCTCGCTCAGGGAGAAGCCGGTGCCCAGCGTGGCGAAGATGACCGACTGGGCGATGATGCCGGGCATCAGGAAGTCGCGGTAGGTCTGCCAGTCGCCCATCATCGCCTGTCCGAAGACGAAGACGAACAGGGTCACGAACATGACCGGCTGCAACATCAGCCCGAAGACCTCTTCGGGGTTGGCCTTGATCTTCAGCACGCTGCGCCAGGCCAGCTGCAGGCCGTTGCGCACGGTGATCAGCGGACTGATCCGCTTCGGGGTGGTCGGCGCGTCCTCCGGCCGCGCCGACGGCGTCCGGGTCGTCACGGCGCTCATGCTCTGGTCCCTTCGTCAACGGCCCCCCGGGGGGCCTCCTCCTCGGCGGCGTGCCCGGTCAGGGCGAGGAAGACCTCGTCCAGGCTGGGCTTGCGCAGTGACAGCTCGGCTACGGCCACGCCCTGCTCGTCCAGGCGGCGCACCACCTCGGGCAGGACCGCCGAGTCGGTGACCGGGACGCTGGCCAGCAGCCCGTCGGAGGACACCGGGGTGCTGGTGACCGCCTCGATGATCCTGGTGGCCAGGGACAGCTGCCCGGTCTCGACGGTGCGCACCTCCAGCACCTGGTTGCCCGCCCGGCTCTTGAGCTCCTCGGGCGTGCCCTCGCTGATCACCCGGCCGTGGTCGAGCACCATGAGGTCGTCGGCCAGCTGGTCGGCCTCCTCCAGGTACTGGGTGGTGAGCAGGACGGTCACACCGTCGTCGACGAGCCCGCGCACCACGTCCCACAGCCCGTTGCGGCTGTGCGGGTCCAGGCCGGTGGTCGGCTCGTCCAGGTACAGCAGCGACGGGCGGCCGACCAGGCTCGCGGCCAGGTCCAGCCGTCGGCGCATGCCGCCCGAGTAGGTCTTGGCGGGGCGGTCGGCGGCGTCGGAGAGCTCGAAGCGCTCCATCAGCTCCGCCGAGCGCGCCCGCGCCCCGGCCCGGTCGAAGCCCAGCAGCCGGGCGATGAGCACGAGGTTCTGGGTTCCGGTCAGGTCGGCGTCGACCGCCGCGTACTGGCCGGTCAGCCCGATCAGGCGGCGCACCTCGTGGGGCTGGCGCGCCACGTCGAAGCCGCCCACCTCGGCGTGCCCCTCGTCGGGGCGCAGCAGGGTCGCCAGGATGCGCACCGTCGTGGTCTTCCCGGAGCCGTTGGGTCCCAGGACGCCCAGCACGGCCCCCGTCCTGGCCCTCAGGTCCACGCCGTCCAGGGCCCGTTTGCCCTTGAACTGCTTGACCAGGCCCTCCGCGCGGATGGCGTCAGTCATCGCTCCTCCAGATGTCAACGTCTGCTGTCAAGTCTGACCAACCGGTCTGACAGAACGCTGACAGCGCACGACGGGGAAACCCTCAGGAAACGGGCGCCGGTGTCAGCGCGTGTCAGGCGGCGGGTTCCTTCCGCCGGCGGCCCGCGCGGAGGCCGTCGCCGCCGTCGCGTCCGCGGCCCGCGGCGGAAGGGGCGGGCGCGGTGTGAGGCCCTAGACTCGTGCGCGTGATGGACACCCCCGCAACCCCCGGCCCCCAGGAGCCGCCGCGAACGCCCGGACCCGAGGCGCCCGTGCGGCTGCGCCCGCCGCTGCGCCGCGTGAGCGGCCGGGCGATCGGTGTGTGGACCCTGCGCCTGCTGTTCGCCAGCGTGTTCCTCCTGCTCCTGCTGTCGGCGGTCGCCTGGGCGGTCTCGTCGCTGGGCTGGACGTGGATCCCGCCGTGGGCGCGGGACAACGCCTGGCTGCTGCCGGGGGTCTACGCGCTCTACGCCCTGGTCGAGATCGCCGTCGTCCCCTCGTGGAGGTACCGGGTGCACCGCTGGGAGGTGGCGGGGGACGTCATCTACACGCGGGCGGGCTGGGTCAGCCGCTCCTGGCAGCTGGTCCCGGTCAACCGCCTGCAGACGGTCGACCACACGCAGGGGTGGTTGGAGCGCCTGTTCGGCGTGGCGACGCTGGAGGTGCAGACCGCCTCCTACGCCGGGTCGTCCACGATCGAGGGGCTGGACGCCGAGGAGGCGCGCCTGCTGAGCGAGGAACTGGCCGTGCGCGCCGGTACGCTGCGGGACGACGCGACCTGATGGACGGACACGCCGGACACCACGACCCGCCGGACCCGGCCGACCCCGACGACCGGGGCGGCTGGGTCGCCCCCGGAAGCGGTCCCGCGCCCTCGGGCCGGGGCGCGGGGGAGACCGCCGACCACGGCCCGGCCGCCGACTCCCGGCCGCCCCGGAGCCCTGACGTCCACGCGCCGAGGGCCCCCGGGTCCGGAGCGCCCTGGAGCCCCGGCGTTCACATGCCCCCCGACTCCGGCGCGCACGCGTTCCAGGACCCCGGTGCCCACCCGCTTCCGGGCCCCGGCGCCGAGGCACTCCGGGAACCGGGCCCGGAGCCTTCGGACGGTCCCCGCGACTGGTGGGGCGGGCAGGACGGCGGGGACGCGGAGGCCTTCGGCGCCGAGCGCGCCCGCCGCCTCAGCCCCCGCAGCGTGGTCGTGGGCCCCATCAACCAGCTCAGGGGCCTCCTGGTACCGATCGCCGCCGGGCTGGTGCTCGGCGGGTTCAACGCCTGGGTGCTCGCCGCCACGGGAGCGACCGTCGTGGCCCTGCTCGTCGGCGGGATCGTCACCTGGCGCACCACCCGCTACGAGGTCGCCGGGGACCGGCTGGAGATCCGCCGGGGCCTGCTCCGCCGCTCCCAGCGCACCATCCCGCTGGAGCGGGTGCGCGGCGTGGACGTCACCAGCACCCTGCTGCACCGGATGCTGGGCGTGGCCGTGGTCCGCGTCGAGGCCGCCGCGGGCTCCGCGGGCGCCACCGAGGACGGCAAGCTCGACGCCGTCTCGGCGGGCGAGGCCGACCGCCTGCGCCGGGTGCTGCTGCACCGCAGGGCGGTGCTCACCGGACACGGGGCCGGGGCCGCCGCCTCACCCGCCGCGCCGGGCGGGCCCGGCACGCGGGAGGGCGCCCCGGAACCCGGGGAGGCGCCCGGGACCCCCGGGGAGGACGACACCGTCACCCACTTCGCCATGCCCCGCTCGTGGTACCTGTACGGGACGCTGAGCCTGGGGTACCTGCTCACCCCGTTCGCGGTCCTGGCCACCCTGTTCGGGATGGTCCAGCAGACCGCCGGGGAGCTGGCCACCGACTACGTCGTGGACTGGGTGACCACGTCCGACCACAGCCTGCTCCTGCTGTCCGCGGCCCTCTTCGCCGGCGCGCTGGTGCTGCTGATGCCGGTGTTCGCCGTGATCTCCTACGCGCTCACCCACTGGGGCTTCACCCTCAGGGAGCGCGACGGCTCCCTGGTCGCCGAGCGGGGGCTGCTCACCCGGCGCAGCGTGACGCTGGAGAAGCGCCGCATCCGCGGGTACGAGCTCCTGGACAACCCCCTCGAACGCCTGCGCGGGGCGGTGCGCCTGCGCGCCATCGTCACCGGACTGGGCGACACCGCCAACCGCGCGGTGCTGCTGCCGATCGGGCCCCGCGCGGTGGTCGATGACGTCGTGGACCGCGCGCTGGCCCGGTACCGGGGCGGCCTCGACCGGCATCCGCGCGCCGCCCTGTACCGTCGTCTGACCCGCTCCTCGGGGCCGTTCGTGCTGCTCCTGGCGGTCGCACTGGCCGTGGACGCGGCGTGGCTGGCCTGGGCGGCCGCGGCCCTGGCGGTGCTGGGCGTGCCCCTGGGCGTGGACCGGTACCGCTCCCTGGGCCACGGCCACGACGGGGAGCGGGTGAGCGTGCGCTCGGGGTCGCTGCGCCGCTCCCAGGCGACGGTGGAGCACTCGGCGGTGATCGGCTGGTCCTGGACCCAGACCCTCTTCCAGCGCCCGTCCTCACTGGCCGACCTCAAAGTCACGGTCGGCGCGGGCGCGGGCGGCTACACCGCGCAGGACGCCTCGTTCGAGGAGTCGGTGGCCTTCGCCGCCCGGGTCACCCCCGAGATGGTGCGCCCCTTCCTGGTCGGCCCGCAGGGGACCGAGCCGGAGGGCGGGGCCGCGCGGCCGGACCCGCGCGGACCGGAGCACACGTGAGGGAGGGGTCGGCCGCACCGTGCGGCCGACCCCTCCCCGTGGGCGCGGGCGCGCCCTACTCGTCCTTCTTGGAGCCGAACATGATCTCGTCCCAGGACGGGACCGAGGCGCGTCGGCCGCGCCCCTTGCGCTTGGCCGCGGAAGGGCCGCTGTTGGCGGCGGCCGGGACCGCGGCCGCGGGCGGCTGCTCGGCGGCGCGGCGCGGGACGCCGTTGTCGTTGAGGTCGATGGTGGCGCGGCGGCGGCGCGGGGCCGGACGCTGCTGGGCGGGGCCCTCCGCGGCGGGCGGGGCGGCCTCGGGCTCGACCGGCCCGCCGGGCCGGGCCTCCATCCAGTCCGCACGCCGTTCGGGGCGGCGCCGCTCCTCGACCTCGGGCTCGTCGTAGGCGGCCGCTTCGGTCCGCCGCTCGGGGCGGTGGCGCTCCCGTGCAGGGGACTCGTCGCGGCCGGCGGTCTCGGGCCAGCGCTCGGACTCGGACCAGTGTTCGCTCCGCGGCCGCCGCTCGGGCTCGGACCCGCGCTCGTAGGCGGGCCAGCGCTCGGGCTCGGTGCGCGCGGCGGGGCGCTCGACGGGCTGCTCCCTGCGCGGACGCTCGTACCGCTCCGCCTGCGGCTCCGGGTACTGGTCCCACTCCAGCGGCCGGCGCCCGGCGGGCCGCTCGCGCTCGGCGGGACGCTCCGGGGCCCGCTCGCGCTCGACGGGACGGCGTTCGGCGGGGTGGCGCTCGGCGGCGGCCGGACGCGCGGGCGGCGCCGGGCGCGGCTGCTCGTCCCGGTACGCGGCGGAGGAAGGGCGCAGGGGCGCGGGGCGTTCGCGCTCGGAGGGCGGCTGGGACTCGGACCGGGGCAGGTCCGGGGCGGTCTCGGTGCGGCGCGGCGCGAAGGGCGTCACGGTCGCCCCGGGGGAGGGCACGGGTTCGGGGTCGGGTGAGGAGAACCGGGCGGCCTCCTCGTCGGCGGGGGCCACGCTGTTGTGTCTGGGCTCGTACAGCCAGTGGGCGACGCGCTCCTCGCCGCCGTGCAGGAACACGAGCTTGAGCTGCCAGGACCGGTCCTCGCGCTTCCACGAGTCCCACGCCGCGTCACCGGTCTCCAACTGGTGCGCGCCGATCCGCTTGGTGACCAACTCCTCCAGGGAGGGGCCCGGGGCGGCGTCGCCGTGCGCGCGCACGCTGGCGCGCTGGGCCTGCTGGGCGATGTACTCGCGTTCCTGGAGGACGGGGCCCTCGAACCAGCGGACCCGTTCGATGGGGATACCGGAGATCTCGGAGATGGCCTCCGCGGTCTCGCCGGACCGGATACGGGCCTGGATTTCCTTGGGGCGCAACGGATTCTCCACTTCGATCTCGTACTGGCCGAGCCGGGAGAACTGGCCGCGTACTGCGGCGCGGAGGCGGTCGTCGACGGGCAGCGTGAAACGGGTTCCACGGCCGGCGCTGGCGAGCACCAGGTAGGTGCCGTCCTCGCTCACGGCCACGAGGCGAAGCTCGTGCATCGCCCTCCCTTTCGCGTCCCGTCGAGGGCAGGTCCCGCGACCCACCCCCGCGTTCTCCAAGTCTGGTCGGCCGACAACTGTTCGGCCAGTACCGCGCCCGGCATGTCCGAACTGTGTGCCCGCCTCCCGATCCGCGGCTGCCGCCGCGGTTGGGAGCCGCCCCGGGGGTACCCGGGGCCCTCACGGTCGCTTCGGTGCCAATCTTGGCACGCTGACCCTTCCGCGACCGGGAGCGATCGCGGGGGAATGTCGCCGATCCCGCACGAGGGCTCAGCCGTGATGGTATCCCGCGTCCCCCGAATCCCCCCAGGTCTGGGAAAAACTCCGATCCCGGACCGTTCCACGGGTACACGGACCCTCCGGGACGCAACTCGACACGCCGATGTGTACCAGAGAGTGATGCTTCTTATTTCATGGCGTTATCGGAAACCTGTCGCCCTTAGCCTGAGTTATCAAGCTATGGGCGAAATGTGAAGTTCGGGGCCTGTGGGGTCGTATGCCCCACCACACGCCCATCCCGCGCTGACAGTCCCGTCGCGCCCGCGCGCGGCCGACGAAGGGGGGACGACCGGATGGGTCGGACCGCACACCACGACGACCAGGAAGAAGGGGAGGAGGGCGCCAAGGGGAAGAAGTTCGACCTGAGCGTCTCCCAGGTCGCCGGTGCCGGAGCCGCGACACTGGCCGCGGCCACCGCGGCCTCCTACCTGAACGTGTACGGCACCGTCATCGGCGCCGCCGGGATGGCCGCGCTCAGCACACTCGTCAGCCCGCTGCTGCAGCACTGGTTCTCGCGCGGGGGCGAGCAGGCCAGGCAGCTGGCCGGGCGGGCCTCCGGCCCCCGGGGCGCCACGGCGGTACCGGACGCCCCGGGGGCTCCGGTGGCGCCGCCGCCCGAGGGCATCTCCGAGACCGCCCTGCTGCGCCAGGTCTCCGGAACCGGGACCGCGCCCCCGTTCCGGGGCGAGGAGGACGCCGACGCCACCCGCACCATGGCCCTGCCCGCGCTGGACGGCCGCACCCCGGCCGACCCCGGCGCCACCGCGCGGATGCCCGCCGTCGGCCCGTGGCCCGCGGACGCGGACGCCCC
Organism: Nocardiopsis sp. M1B1; assembly: GCF_052466615.1. NCBI lineage: Bacteria > Bacillati > Actinomycetota > Actinomycetes > Streptosporangiales > Nocardiopsidaceae > Nocardiopsis > Nocardiopsis sp. M1B1. Next base: position 4,492,351 of record NZ_CP196194.1, on the reverse strand, counting down.
CGGTGACCACGGCGGCTCCGACAGCGGCTCCTACGGCGGAACCGGCGGCGTCGGCGAGCGGGAGGGCGGTCGGCGGCGCGGCTGGCGCTCCCTGGTCATCCCGGCCACCGCGGTCTTCGTCCTGGTCATGCTGGTCATCCTGGTGTTCGAGCTGTTCACCGGGCGCTCGCTGACCTCCTGGACCCAGGGCTCGCAGGAGCCCAGCGCGCCCACGCTGTTCGGCGGCACCACCTCCGCGCCCCCGGCCCAGGAGGAGGAGCCCGAGGCGCCCGCGACCGGAGACGACGTCCCCGACCCCTCGCTCGGGGAGCAGGAGCAGGCCCCGGGCACCGGCCAGCCGACCGAACCCGCCCCCGAGACCGGAGCGCCCGAGGACGACGGGACCGGCGACGGCGGCGGCACGGAGGAGGAGGTCCCCGACGGCACCGGCGGGACCACCGAGCCCACCGAACCGCCGGAGGGCGACGGCGGGACCCAGGACCCGGGCGGGCAGACGCCCGGACCCGGGACCGGCGGACAGGGCGGCGAGGAGGCCGTCCCCGCGCCCCCGCCCGCCGTGCCCCAGACCGGCTGAGCGCGCCCGGCGGCGGCCGGGCCCTCAGCCGTCGAGGACGACCGGGTCCAGCCGCCGCAGGCGCTCGGGATCGGCCAGCACGTCGATGGCCGCGATCCTGCCGCCCGTGACGGTGAACCCCATGACGGACACCGCCCGCCCCCGCACGACCACGACCACCCCGGCCGCCCCGTTGACCAGCACGGGCCGGACGAACGGCGACAGGCCCCCGAAGGTGACGGCCTGACCGGCCACGGCCCGCGCGCCGGTGATCACCCGGGTGTGCCCGGCGCGCGCGGCGCCGCCGTCCGAGCGCAGCACGACGTCGGCGTCCAGCACGCTCACCAGGCCGTCGATGTCGCCGTCGCGGGCCGCGGCGAAGAACGCGTCGACGACCTGGCGCTGCAGGGCCGGGTCGCGGTCGGGGGCCGGGGCCCGGCCGCGCACCCGCCTGCGCGCCCGGCTCGCGAGCTGCCTCGCCGCGGCCGGGGAGCGCTCGATCATCGGGGCGATCTCCTCGAAGGGCACCGCGAACATGTCGTGCAGCACGAACGCGAGCCGCTCGGCGGGCTTGAGAGTCTCCAGCACCACCAGCAGCGCCAGTCCCACGGTGTCGGCCAGCACCGCCTCCCGTTCGGGGTCGCCGCCCTCCTCGGGGCTGACGACGGGGTCGGGCACGCGCACGTCGAGGGGGTCCTCGCGCCGCCGCTCCCGCGAGCGCAGCGTGTTCAGGCACACCCGCGCCACCACGGTGGTCAGCCACCCGGCGAGGTTGTCGATCTCCTCGGCGCCGCCGCGGTTCAGGCGCAGCCAGGCCTCCTGCACGGCGTCGTCGGCCTCGCCCGCCGAACCCAGGATCCGGTAGGCCACCGCGCGCAGGCGGGGCCGGTGCTCCTCGAAGCGTCCGGCCAGCCGTGCGTCCTCGTCCATCTCTCAACATCCCCCTCGGAGCGGCGTCACAGGCACGACCCCGCCGGCGCGGCCCGTGTGACCGCCTCCGGGCAGGGGGCGCGGGGCCCCGCCCGGGAGCCGGCGCCGCCACCGGCCCGCGCGGACGCGGGGCCCGTGCCGATCGTGCCGCGCGCCTACTCCAGCACCCGCTCCAGGTAGGCGTTGCCGAACCGGCGCCCGGGGTCCACGCGGTCCCGCACCTCCAGGGCCCGGCCCAGCATCGGGTAGACGCCCTCCAGGTAGGAGCGGTCGCGGGTGTGCATCTTGCCCCAGTGGGGGCGCCCGCCCACGGAGGTGAACAGCGCCTCCAGGTCGGCGAAGTAGGCGTCGTAGGGGGTGCCCTGGTACATGTGCACCGCCACGTAGGCGGTGTCGCGCCCGTAGGCGGTGGACAGCCACACGTCGTCGGCCGGGGCGAAGCGCACCTCCACCGGGAAGCTCACCCGGTGGCCGCCCCGGTCCACGATCGACCCGGCCTCGCGCAGCACGTCGGCCAGGTGCTCCGCGGGGACCGCGTACTCCATCTCCACGAACCGCACGTCGCGCACCGAGGCGAACACCCGGTACGAGGCGTCGGTGTAGCTGCGCGCCGTCAGCGCGCGCGAGCTGACCCGGTTCACGGCGGGCACCGCGCGGGGGAAGCGGCGGCACACCCGGTTGACGCCCTCGAAGAGCGTGTTGGACAGGAACTCGTCGTCCAGCCAGGCGCGGAAGGGCGAGAGCGGCCGGGCCGGACCCGCGCTGATGTTGTTGCGCTTGGTGTTGGTGTTGCCGGTGTGCGGAAACCAGTAGAACTCGAAGTGGTCGTTGTCGGCGCGCAGCTCCGGCAGGCGCTCCAGCACCTCCTCCAACCGCATCGGCTCCTCGCGCGCGTGCAGCAGGAAGGCCGGGCGCACCGCCATGGTCAGCGCGGTGACCACGCCGAACGCGCCCAGGCCCACCCGGGCCGCCTGGAACAGTTCCGGCTCCCGCTCGGCCGAGCACTCCACCACCGAACCGTCGGCGAGCACCATCTCCATGCCGACCACCTGTGCGGCCAGCCCGCCCGCGTCCCGGCCGGTGCCGTGGGTGCCGGTCTGCACCGCGCCCGCCACGGTCTGCACGGCGATGTCGCCCATGTTGGCCAGGGCCGCCCCGTGCCCGGCCAGCACGTCGTTGAAGTCGCACAGGGGCAGGCCCGCCTCGACGGTGGCCGTGCCCGCGGCCGGGTCGACCGAGCGCACCCGGGTCAGGGAGGTGGGGGAGAGGAGGAGGCCGTCGGTGACGGCCACGTCGGTGAAGGAGTGACCCGTGCCGACCATGCGGACGCGCAGGTCCTCCGCGGCGGCCGAGGAGACCGCCGCGGCGACCTCCGCGGTGCTCCCCGGAGCCGCCGTGCGCCTGGGCCGGGCCTGGTGGGTACCCGCCCATGTGTTCCACATCACATCTGTCATGCGGCGACATTACCGGCCGGTCACCCGCGCGGCCAGAGCCGGGCGCCCCCGGACTGGGCGCTCGGGGGGAGGCCAAGACCACAGGACACGCATCCGGGGGGTCGCGCGAGCCGGTCCGGCGGAGCTGGTTTCATAAGAGCTGTGAGCTACTACGACGCGTTTTTGCTGATCTCCTTCGGCGGCCCGGAGGGGGAGGACGAGGTCATCCCGTTCCTGGAGAACGTCACCCGGGGCCGCAACATCCCCCGTGAGCGCCTCGCCGAGGTCGGCGAGCACTACTTCCTCTTCGGCGGTGTCAGCCCGATCAACCAGCAGTGCCGCGACCTGCTCGCCGCGGTCACCGCCGACTTCGCCGCCAACGGGGTCGACCTGCCCGTCTACTGGGGCAACCGGTTCTGGGCCCCGATGCTCACCGACACCCTCGCCCGGATGAAGGAGGACGGCGTGCGCCGCATCCTGGCGCTGCCCACCTCCGCGTACTGCAACTGGTCCAGCCGCACCGCCTACGAGGAGGACATCGCCCGCGCCCGCGCCGCGCTGGGCGAGGACGCCCCCGAGGTGGACCTCATCCGGCCCTTCTACGACCACCCGGGGTTCGTCGAACCGCTGGTCGAGCACACCCGCGCCGCCCTGGACGCCCTGCCCGACGAGCAGCGCGAGGGCGCGCACCTGCTCTTCTCCGCGCACTCCATCCCCACGACGATGGCCGAGGCCAGCGGCGGCCCCGGACAGGCCTTCGGTCCCGAGGGGGCCTACGGCGCCCAGCTGGCCGAGGTGGCGCGCCTGGTGGTCGGGCGGCTCGACCGCGACTACCCGTACGAGGTCGTCTACCAGAGCCGCAGCGGCCCGCCCAGCCAGCCCTGGCTGGAGCCCGACGTCAACGACCGCATGGAGGAGCTGGCCGCCGAGGGCGCGCCCGCCGTGGTCGTGGTCCCGCACGGCTTCGTCTCCGACCACATGGAGGTCAAGTTCGACCTCGACGTGGAGGCCCGCGACACCGCCAAGAAGCTCGGCATCGGCTACGAGCGCGCGCTCAGCCCCGGCACGCACCCCGCGTTCGTGTCCATGGTGACCGACCTGGTCCGCGAGTACGCCGAACGGGCCGAGCCCCGGCGCCTGAGCTCTCTCGCGCGCTGCACCGACTGCTCGTGCCCGGCCTGAGCCGCTGAACCGCGCGGCCGACGGGGCCCCGCCGTCGGCCGGCGGCCCCGGCGCGGGTCGGCGCGGGGTCGTCCACAGGTCCGCGAAAGGGCTTTGTACGAAGACCCCGGGCGGGTCATCCTGGAGTGGCGGGCCTCCCGAGGCCCCCACGGGATCCGCGCCCCGACCCGACCCGCCGTCCCGGACGTGTGGGAAGGTGAGTAAACGCTGCTGACACCGCCCGCGGGAGGGCGGGGGACCACAGTCGCCCCACGGCCCGCTCGACGGTGTCCGCCCCGACCCCACGCCGACGTTCAGGGAGTATGTGTCTTGGTCCGTTCCTGGTATGAACTGCCGGAGTACGTCCGACTCCGCCGCGTCAACGGGCTGCGCCTCTCACCGGACGGAACCCGTCTGGTCGCGCCCGTCAGCGGCCTCGCCCCCGACGCCAAGTCCTTCCGCAGCGCCCTGTGGGAGATCGACACCGCCCCCGAGTCCGAGGGCGGGCGCGCCCCCAGACGCCTCACCCGCTCGGCCAAGGGCGAGAGCGGCGTCGGCTTCCTCCCCGACGGCTCGGTCCTGTTCACCACCGGCCGCCCCGACCCCGAGGCCGAGGCCGACGCCAAGGCCCGCACCGCCCTGTGGCTCCTGCCCGCCGACGGCGGCGAGGCCCGCCAGGTCGCCTCCCGGCCCGGCGGCATCGGCTCCTTCACGGTCGCCCGCGACTCCGGCCTGGTCGCCCTCACCTCCGACACCCTCCCCCGCAGCGAGGACGAGGAGTCCGACAGGGAGGCGCGCAAGGCCCGCGAGGAGGCCGGGGTCACCGCCATCCTGCACGAGGCGCTGCCCGTGCGCTCCTGGGACAGCGACATCGGCCCCGGGCACCCCCGCTACCTGGTCGCCGAACCGCCCGCGGACGAGGACTCCCGGCTCGGCGACCCGCGCGACCTGACCCCCGACGCCGGGATGGCGCTCCTGGGCGCGGTCGGCGACCTCACCCCCGACGGCACCACCCTGGTCACCGAGTGGCAGGTCCCCGTCGGCCGGGGTGCCCGGCGCCGCGACGTCGTCGCCATCGACACCGCCACGGGACAGCGCCGCACCCTGGCCACCGACCCCGACCACGACTTCGACAACCCGCTCGTCTCCCCCGACGGCCGCCACGTCCTGCTCGTGCGCAGCTCCCAGGGCGACTACGACGGCGAACCCCGGGACGAGACCGCCTGGCTGGTCGACCTGGCCACCGGACAGGGCCGCGACCTGCTCGCCGACCACGAGCTGTGGCCCCGCGAACTCGCCTGGGCCGCCGACTCCGGCGCGGTCTTCCTCGTCGCCGACCACGGCGGTCGCCGACCCGTCTTCCGGATCGACCTGGCCAGCGGCGCGCTTACCCGCCTCACCGGCGACCACGGCGCCTACAGCAACCTCAACCCGTCCCCCGACGGCCGCCACGTCTACGCCCTGCGCGACGCCTGGGACGCCCCGCCCGCGCCCGTACGCATGGCCGCCGACGCCGCCGACGGCCGGCCCGTGCACCTGCGCACCCCCGGCTCCGAGCTGACCATGCCCGGCACCCTCACCGAGATCGAGGCCACCGCCGACGACGGCACCGTGATCCGCTCCTGGCTGGTGCTGCCCGAGGAGGCCTCGGCCGACTCGCCCGCCCCGCTCATGCTCTGGGTCCACGGCGGCCCCTACATGAGCTTCAACGGCTGGTCCTGGCGCTGGAACCCGTGGCTGCTCGCCGCGCGCGGCTACGCCGTCCTGCTGCCCGACCCCGCCCTGTCCACCGGCTACGGCCAGGACATGCTCCGCCGCGCCTGGGGACAGTGGGGGCCGCGCACCTTCGCCGACGTCATGGCCGTCACCGACGCCGCCGAGGCGCGCGAGGACATCGACGCCGAGCGCACCGCCATGATGGGCGGCTCCTTCGGCGGCTACATGGCCAACTGGATCGCCGGGCACACCGACCGGTTCAGGGCCATCGTCTCCCACGCCTCCCTGTGGGGCCTGGACGGCTTCAACGGCACCACCGACTACCCGCCGGTGTGGGAGCGCGAGTTCGGCACCCCGCTGGAGCGCCCCGAGCGCTACACCCTCAACTCCCCGCACCTGCACGCGGACCGCATCCGCACCCCGATGCTCGTCATCCACGGCGACAAGGACTACCGGGTGCCCATCTCCGAGGGCCTGCGCCTGTGGCGCGACCTGCTGCTGCACGAGGTGGACGCCAAGTTCCTGTACTTCCCGGACGAGAACCACTGGATCCTCACCCCCGGGAACGCCCGGGTCTGGTACGAGACGATCTTCGCCTTCCTCGACCACCACGTGCACGGCAAGGAGTGGAGCAGGCCCGAACTGCTCTGATCCGCACACGACCGGCCGGGGCCGCGACCGCGGCCCCGGCCGGACCCGCGTCCGGGACGCACCCCGGCGCGCGACACCACGCCACGGAGGACAGCCAGTGAGTACCACCCATGCCGCACCCGACCGCGAGAGCCTGCGCGACCTCGCCGTGAGCGTGGCCGCGGAGGCGGGAGAGCTCGCCGCCAAGGGGCAGGCGGGCATCACCGTGCTCGACACCAAGTCCAGCCCCACCGACGTCGTCACCGAGATGGACCGGGCCACCGAGGAGCTCATCCGCACCCGCCTGCTCGCCGCTCGACCCGACGACGCCTTCCTGGGGGAGGAGGGCGGCGGCGAGGGCGGCACCAGCGGTGTGCGCTGGGTCGTGGACCCCATCGACGGCACCGTCAACTACCTGTACGGCCGGTCCGACTGGGCCGTGTCCGTCGCCGCGGAGGTCGACGGCGTGGTGGTGGCCGCCGCCGTGAACGTCCCCCGGCTCGGTGAGTCCTACGAGGCGGTGCTCGGCGGCGGCGCGCGCCTGAACGGCCGCGTCCTGGAGGCCCCGCCCGCCGTGCCGCTGGAGCAGGCGCTGGTGGCCACCGGGTTCGGGTACTTCCCCGAGCGCCGCGTCCAGCAGGCCAGGGTCCTGCTGGAGGTGGTCCCGCGCATCCGCGACATCCGCCGCGGCGGGTCGGCCGCGGTGGACCTGACCGGGCTCGCCGTGGGCCGCTGCAACGCCTACTACGAGCGCGGCCTCCACCCCTGGGACTGGTGCGCCCCGGGCCTGGTGGCGAGCGAGGCGGGCCTGCGGCTGGGAGGAGCGCGCTCGGGGCCGCCCAGCAACGACCTGGTCATCGCCGCCCGCCCCGGGCTCTACGAAGCCCTGGAGGCCCTCCTGGCCCCGCTGGGCGCCGACACCGACGGCTGAAGGGAACCCGGTCCCCGCGACGCCCGGCGGCCCCGGGTTCCCCGGAACGCACGAGGGGCGCGGCGGGCCGTTGTGCCCACCGCGCCCCTCAGCGCTTCTCGTGTCTTCTCAGGCGCAGGTGTCGACGCCGTTGCGAGCCGCGATGCGGTACAGGTCCTCAAGCTCCGACGCATGCGTGTCGGCGAGGAAGTCGTCTCCGGCGGCCTGAGCAGCCTGGAACGACCGGTAGGTCTCGTTGATGCGGACCTTGATCTCCGCGAGGAACTCGCCCATTGCACCTCTTCCAGGGGTAAGCGCCGGGGCACGACGGTGCTCCGGCGCGGAATCCGTTGGCGCACGCCATGGCGTGCGCACGGTCGAAGTGTCACGTCCCTGTGACATGCGTGCGCGTCGCGGTCCGGCCGGGGCCGGTGTCCACGCGTGCGTCCTCCTCCTGTACCCCCGCCGCACCTTCGCCCAAACCACCGGAAACCGGTGTGATGCTTTCGTGATCCACCGCGGCCGCCCCCGCCCTCGGGAGGCCGGTGCCGCCGTGCCGGGCCGGGGAGGCGCGCCGGAAGCCCCGGGGTCGGGCGCCGGGCCCCTGGGTGCGGATTGCACCATGTGTCGGACAAGGGTGTCCCATGACACATTTTCCCGGGAGGGCTGGTGCTTACTTGTTTCTTATTCTTGATGTGTCAGATTTGAGATGTGCGGGGTTAAGTCGCTGCCGGCGGTTGGGGGATTCGCCGGCAGCGGCTCCCCGTGCCCAGGGGAGCGTGAAGCTCCCGGCCCAGCGCCCGCGTTCACGCGGGGCGAGGAAAGCGGGCGGTTCGCGAAACCGCCCCGACGGGTTTACCGTCTCCTTACCCCGGCTGTGAAAGAACGGATGACGCGGCCGGGACCAAGAACGCCGCTGCCGGTGTGTTGGGGGATGCGCCGGCAGCGGCCCCCTTTCTTTGCGGACCAACGCTCGAGAAGGACAACGTGCGCGTACTCGTGGTCGAAGACGAACGGGTCCTGGCCGACACAGTGGCGGTCGGACTGCGGCGCGAGGCGATGGCCGTGGACGTGGTCTACGACGGCGACGCCGCCCTGGAGTACACCGCGGTCAACGACTACGACGTCGTCGTGCTGGACCGCGACCTGCCGGGCACCCACGGCGACGACGTGGCCCGCGCCCTGGTCCAGGAGAGCTACAACGGCCGCATCCTGATGCTCACCGCCTCCGACGGCGTCCAGGACAAGGTCGAGGGCCTCACCATCGGCGCCGACGACTACCTGGCCAAGCCCTTCGCCTTCGCCGAGCTCATCGCCCGGGTCCACGCCCTCGGCCGCCGCTCGGCGCCCCCGCTGCCCCCGGTCCTGGAGCGCCACGGCATCACGCTCGACCCGGCCAACCACCGCGTCCACCGCGACGGCCGCGAGGTCACCCTCACCCCCAAGGAGTTCGCCGTCCTCCAGGTGCTCATGCGCGCCCAGGGGACCGTGGTCAGCGCCGAGGGGCTGCTGGAGAAGGCCTGGGACGAGAACGCCGACCCCTTCACCAACGTCGTCCGCGTCACCGTCATGACCCTGCGCAAGAAGCTCGGCGACCCGCCCGTCATCCAGACCGTCCCCGGCGCCGGGTACCGGCTGTGAGACCGGCGGAGCGGACCGAACCGGGGCAGGTCGAGCCCACCCGCCCCGGCGACACCGGTACGTGGCGACGCCTCAACACCCTCACGCCCGAGGGCGGGGGGGCCGAGCGCTCCGCCGCCGCCGCCCGTGTGCACCACTTCACCGACAACCTCAGCCTGCGCGCGCGGCTCACCCTCATCTACGGGATGCTGTTCTTCGCCGCGGGCTCCGTGCTGGTCCTGGTCAACTACCTGATCGTCGCGGTCCTGCTCAACGCGCTCCTGGTCGAGCAGAGCTTCGCCGAGCTGCGGGCGCACAGGGACCTCATCGAGCAGGTGCTCACCCACGTCACCCGGTTCTCGCTGCTCGCGCTGTTCCTGGTGGGCCTGCTCGCGGTCGCCCTGGGCTACGCGGTGGCCGGAAGGGCGCTGTCCCCGCTCCAGAAGATCACCCGCATCGCCCGCCGCCTGTCGGAGCGCTCCCTGCACGAGCGCATCGCCCTGTCCGGGCCCGACGACGAGATCCGCGAGCTGGCCGACACCTTCGACGGCATGCTGGAGCGTCTGGACCGCGCCTTCGACGGCCAGCGCCGCTTCGTCGCCAACGCCTCGCACGAGCTGCGCACGCCGCTGGCGATCAACCGCACCCTGCTGGAGGTGGCGCTCAGCGCCCCCGACGTCTCAGCCGACCTCAAGAGCGTCGGACAGACCCTGCTGGAGACCAACGCCCGCCACGAACGCCTCATCGAGGGGCTGCTCCTGCTCGCCAAGAGCGACCGCGAGCTGGAGGTCCGCGCCAAGGTCGACCTGGGCGAGGTGGCCGGGACGGTGCTCAGCCAGCTCAGCGCGACGGTGGCCGACTCCGGCCTGAGCCTGCGCCAGGACCTGCGCCCCGCGACGGTGGTCGGCGACCCCGTGCTGCTGGAGCGGCTCGTGGGCAACCTGGTGGAGAACGCCCTCAAGTACAACGTCGAGGAGGGCGAGATCACCGTGCGCAGCGGCATGTACGAGGGCACGCCCGCCGTCCAGGTGGAGAACTCCGGCAAGGTCATCCCCGCCTACGAGATCGAGGGCCTGTTCGAGCCGTTCCGCCGCGGCTCCGGCGACCGGGTCGGCTCGGGCCGCAGCGCGGGGCTGGGCCTGTCCATCGTCCGGTCCGTGGTGCGCGCGCACGAGGGCGCGGTGACCGCGTGGCCCCGCGCCGGGGGAGGACTGGTCGTCACCGTCCGCCTTCCCCTTCCTCCGGGAGAGGGCGCGGAGCGGCGCTGAACCCGTCCGCCGGGCCAAGCTGCGTTTGGCCGGTCTTCGTGGTATCTATACGTGTCCGATGACACGCCGGCCCGTGTCACGGGTGCCGACCCCGGGTGGGTATGCTTCCCCGGGCGTGGACACGGAGGGAATCCCTCCTGACGTGGGCATGTCCTGCTTTTCGTCCGCCCTTGGGGGAGTGTCCCGCGCTTTGTCCGGAGTGGGCGAAAACGGATTTCCCAGGTCTACGAGGCAGCCGACGTTGGGTAGTACACAGGGGTACGGCCCCGGCGCAGCCACACGTGGCCGCCTTCGGTCACGAGGCGGCGAAAGTGCTGCTGACCTGTGGACAGTGGCCCGGGAGGGGACACGGTCCGCCGACGTCGGGAAAACTCATCGGCCGAACCGGGCACAACCAAGGTCTCTCAAGCGTTACACCCGCGCGACGAGGCACTGAACGAGGGGGATGGGAGTTAGCAGAGATGGCCACCGACTACGACAGCCCGCGCAAGACTGACGAGGACATCAACGAGGACAGCCTCCAGGAGCTGCAGGCGCGGCGCGTGGACAAGGGCACCGGCACGATCGACGTCGACCCCGACGAGGTCGCCGAGGGCATGGAACTGCCCGGTGCCGACCTGTCGGGCGAGGAACTCGCGGTGCGCGTGCTCCCGCGCCAGGCCGACGAGTTCACCTGCTCGCGCTGCTTCCTGGTGCACCACCGCAGCCAGCTCGCCGAGCAGCGCGCCGGTCAGCTGGTCTGCAAGGAGTGCGCCTGACCGGACGGGGCGGCCCCTGAACCGTCCCGTCCCCGGCGGCTCCCGACCGCGCGGTCGGAGAACACCCCGCCGCCGTCCGGAGGGAGCGAGTGAGGCCTTCCGGGGAGCGCGGTGGAACACGACGGCGGACGGCCGACCACACTGCGGTGCGGTCGGCCGCCCGCCGTCGTCGCCTTCGCGGCGTCAGACCTCCAGCTCGCCGGGGCCGGCGCCGAACATCCTGGCGCGGGCGGCGCGCACGGCCAGCACCCGGGCCACCTCGGTGCCGACACCGGCCATCACGGCCCAGCTCAGCGCCGTGCCCAGGCTGATGTCGGGGGAGTCCACGTCCGTGGGCGGCTCCTCGCCGGTCACGCGGGTCCAGGCAAAGTTCAGGGCCTTGCGCATGACGTACTGCGCGGCGAACCCGGCCGCGAAGCCCACGAGGGCGGGGCCGAGGTCACCGCCGTCCTTCTTAGCCATCGAATCCTTCACCGTTTTCCGTTGGGTGTACGGAGGATGCGCGGCCGGCGCACACCCTCCCGTGCGTACGGGGCGATCCTTTCACGTCCTTTCCCGGGAGTCAGGGGCCAACCCCGCGCCAGCGTGCCCGAGGTGTGCCGGCCCCCGCTGTGACGGCCCGAAACCCGGAGCGACCACGGCCCCGAGCGCACTACCATTGCCCCATGACCAACGGCTCTCATTCCTTCCGCATGCCCGACAAGCCCTCGCTGGACGGTATCGAGGCGAAGTGGGTCGACGTATGGGATGAGTCCGGCGTCTACCACTTCGACCGCACGGCCGAGCGCGCGGACGTCTACTCCATCGACACCCCGCCGCCCACGGTGTCCGGCTCGCTGCACATCGGCCACGTGTTCTCCTACACGCACACCGACACCGTCGCGCGCTTCCAGCGCATGAACGGCAAGGCCGTCTTCTACCCCATGGGCTGGGACGACAACGGCCTGCCCACCGAGCGGCGCGTCCAGAACTACTACGGCGTGCGCTGCGACCCGTCGATCCCCTACGACCCGGACTTCCAGCCGCCCGCCAAGCCCGACCCCAAGCGGCAGGTCCCCGTCTCCCGGCGCAACTTCATCGAGCTGTGCGACCGGCTCACCGCCGAGGACGAGAAGGTCTTCGAGTCGATCTGGCGCCGTCTCGGGCTGAGCGTCGACTGGCGCCACACCTACGCCACCATCGACGACAACTCCCGCGCCGCCGCCCAGCGCGCCTTCCTGCGCAACCTGGCCCGCGGCGAGGCCTACATGTCCGAGGCGCCCACCCTGTGGGACGTCACGTTCCGCACCGCGGTCGCCCAGGCCGAGCTGGAGGACCGCGAGCGTCCCAGCGCCTACCACAAGATCGCCTTCCACAAGCCCGACGGCACCCCGGTCCACATCGAGACCACCCGCCCCGAGCTGCTGGCCGCCTGCGTCGCCCTGGTCGCCCACCCCGACGACGAGCGCTACCAGGACCTGTTCGGCACCACCGTGCGCACCCCCGTCTTCGGCGTGGAGGTCCCGGTGCGGGCCCACCGCCTCGCCGACCCCGAGAAGGGGTCCGGCATCGCCATGATCTGCACCTTCGGCGACACCACCGACGTCACCTGGTGGCGCGAGCTCCAGCTGGAGACCCGGCCCGTCATCGGCTGGGACGGCCGCATCATGGCCGACCCGCCCAAGGGCCTGGAGAGCGGCGCCGCCCGCGAGGCCTACGACACGCTCGTGGGCGCCACCGTCCACACCGCGCGCGAGCGCACCGTCGCCCTGCTGCGCGAGAGCGGCGACCTGGTCGGCGAGCCGACGCCCATCACCCACCCGGTGAAGTTCTACGAGAAGGGCGACAAGCCCCTGGAGATCGTCACCACCCGCCAGTGGTACATCCGCAACGGCGGGCGGGACGAGGAACTGCGCCAGCAGCTCCTGCGGCGCGGGCGCGAGCTCACCTGGTACCCCGAGCACATGCGCGCCCGCTACGAGAACTGGGTCGAGGGCCTCAACGGCGACTGGCTGATCAGCCGCCAGCGCTTCTTCGGCGTGCCCTTCCCGGTCTGGTATCCGCTGGACGCCGACGGCAACCCGCGCTACGACGAGCCCATCGTCCCCGCCGAGGACCAGCTGCCCGTCGACCCCAGCTCGCAGGCGCCCGAGGGCTACACCGAGGACCAGCGCGGGCAGGCCGGCGGGTTCATGGGCGACCCCGACGTCATGGACACCTGGGCGACCTCCTCGCTGTCCCCGCAGATCGCCTCCGGTTGGGAGCGCGACCCGGACCTGTACCGGCGCGTCTTCCCCATGGACTACCGGCCCCAGGGCCAGGACATCATCCGCACCTGGCTCTTCTCCACCGTGGTCCGGGCCCACTTCGAGAACGACACCCTGCCCTGGAACACCACCGGCATCTCCGGCTGGATCCTGGACCCCGACCGCAAGAAGATGTCCAAGTCCAAGGGCAACGTCGTCACCCCGCTGGCGCTGCTGGAGAAGTACAGCTCCGACGCGGTCCGGTACTGGGCGGCCAGCGGTCGCCTGGGCACCGACACCGCCATGGACGAGGGCCAGATGAAGGTCGGCCGCAGGCTGTCCATCAAGATCCTCAACGCCAGCAAGTTCGTCATGTCCGTGGCCGGTGAGGGCGCCTCCGCCGACCCCGCGCAGGTGACGCAGCCGCTGGACCGGGCGATGCTGGCCGCGCTGGCCGACGTCGTGGAGGACGCCACCTCCGCCTTCCGCGCCTACGACCACACCCGGGCCCTGGAGCGCACTGAGCGCTTCTTCTGGGACTTCTGCGACGACTACCTGGAGCTGGTCAAGGCCCGCGCCTACGACACCGGGTCGGCCGAGGGCGCCTCCGCCCGCGCCGCGCTGCTGGTCGCCCTGGGCGCCCTGCACAGGCTCTTCGCCCCCTTCGTGCCCTTCGTGGCCGAGGAGGTCTGGAGCTGGTGGCAGGAGGGCTCGGTCCACGCCCAGCGCTGGCCCGACACCGCCGAGTACCGCACCGCGGCGGCCGACGGCGACCCCGCCGTCCTGGCCGCCACCGCCGAGGTGCTGCGCGCCGTGCGCAAGGCCAAGTCCGAGGCCAAGCTGTCCATGCGGGCCGAGGTCGAGCACGTCAGCGTCTCGGGCAAGCGGGTCGACGCCGCGCGCGCCGCCAGCGCCGACATCGCCGCCGCGGGCCGCGCCGCCGGGATCGACTTCCGCACCACCGACGACGCCGAGCTCACCGTCGAGGTGACCCTGCCCGAGGCCCCCGCCGAGTAGGGCCAGCGGGGGTGGTTCGGGCGCCCGCGGGGTTCTGGAGGTGCCGGAGGCGGGTTTTCGCGGAAGGACTGCGCCGTAGGCGTCGTTCGAGGGTGGTGGCGGGCGACGGGTGGGCACGAGCCAACCCGGTGTAGGCGCCGAAGGTTCCCGCTCTCCAGGCGTCCGAACACGGGGCAAAGCGGAGCGGAGCCCCAAAGAGGTTCAGACGGGGGCGGCCCGCACGGGCCGCCCCCGTTCGCGTACCGGCGGTGCTGGACAGCGGTTCATCGCCCGGAGAGCGATAGGCTCGGCCGATGTGAGTACCACATCCCTGGAAGGCGGACGGGTCCCCGTCACGGTCCACCGCCTGGACCCCGGCCTCCCCCTGCCCGAGTACGCCCATCCCGGTGACGCGGGCGCGGACCTGTACACCGCCGTCGACGTCACCCTGGAGCCCGGGCAGCGGGCCACGGTCCCCACCGGCCTGGCCATCGCCCTGCCCGACGGGTACGCGGCCTTCGTGCACCCGCGCTCGGGCCTGGCGGCGCGCTGCGGGGTCACGCTCGTCAACGCGCCCGGCACGGTCGACGCCGGGTACCGCGGCGAGATCAGGGTGACCCTGATCAACACCGACAGGGACACCCCGGTGAAGCTGACCCGGGGAGACCGGATCGCGCAGCTGGTGGTCCAGCGCGTGGAACGGGCGGTGTTCGTCGAGGCCGACTCCCTCCCGGAGTCGGTGCGGGGAACGGGTGGTTTCGGTTCGACCGGGGGGCACGCCGCACAGCGGTGACGGCGCCCCGAATCCCCGGAGTCATCCGGGACCGACGGAAGCGAAGAGGTGAAGGCGTGTTCGGACGCCGCCGCAAGAAGCGGGACGAAGAGACCGAGAGAACGGGGACGCGGGCCGAGCCCGGGCGCGAGGGCGCCGCCGGAGCGGTCTCCTTCGGCAACGAGATCGAGCCGGAGCGCTCCCGGGAGCAGCAGCCCAAGGACGCGGACCGCCACCGCTCCTCCGGGCCGTGGGACTCCACCGAGGACGCTCCCGAGGCCGAGCGGATGGACCTGGGCAGCATGCGGCTGCCCATGGAGCAGGGCACCGAGATCCAGGTCAACGTCGCCCAGGACTCCCAGGGCAAGCAGAAGATCATCGGCGTCACCCTGGTGCGCGGCAAGAGCGCCCTCCAGGTGCAGCCCTTCGCCGCGCCCAAGTCCTCCGGGCTGTGGGACGAGATGCGCGAGGAGCTGCGCGAGCAGGTCGTCAAGCAGGGCGGCAAGGCCGAGGAGCACGACGGCACCTTCGGCCCCGAGCTCAAGGCCCTGGTCCCGGTCAAGGGCCGCACGACCGAGGACGGCAAGCAGCTCGCCCAGCGGGTGCGCTTCATCGGCGTGGACGGGCCGCGCTGGGTGCTGCGCGGCGTGATCCGCGGCGAGGGCGCCTCCAAGCCCGAGGTGATGGCCGAGGTCGAGCACCTCTTCGCCAACATCGTGGTGGTGCGCGGGGACCACCCGGTACCGCCGAGCGAGCTGCTGCCCATCACCGTGCCCAAGCAGATCCAGGAGAAGATGGCCGAGGCCGCCAAGGCGCGCGCCGCCCAGCAGGCGGCCCAGCGCGGCAACGCGGGCCGCTCTCCCAACGGCGCCGCGCCCGGCGCGGGGGCCGGGGGGACCGGCGGCCAGCCGGGCGGCGCCGCGGGCGGCCCGGGGGAGTAGGGGTCCTCCGGGACGGAGCGGGACCCCGCGTCGCGGGGGAGGCGCCGGGCGGGGCGCGCCGTCTTCCGTAGTCTGTGGCACATGACGCAGACGACGGAGAACAGCGCGCCCCGGCCGCTCCCCGAGGACTGGAACCGGGCCCTGGCGGTGGTGGCCCACCCCGACGACCTGGAGTTCGGCAGCTCCTCCGCGATCGCCCGCTGGACCGGCCAGGGCAAGGACGTGGTGGAGCTGCTGGTCACCCGGGGCGAGGCGGGCATCGACACCATCGCCCCCGAGGAGTGCGCGCCGCTGCGCATGGCCGAGCAGCGCGCCTCGGCGGCGGCGGTCGGCGCGGGCACCGTGGAGTTCCTCGACTTCCCCGACGGCACCCTGGAGTACGGGCTCCCGCTGCGCGCCGCGCTGGCCGGCGCGATCCGGCGCCACCGCCCCGACGTGATCGTCTCCATCAACTTCCGCGACCACTTCGCGGGGTCGAGCGCCCTCAACCACGCCGACCACCGGGTGCTCGGCCCGGCCCTGCTGGACGCGGTCCGCGACGCGGCCAACCGGTGGGTGTTCCGCGAGCAGCTGGAGGAGGGCCTCCAACCGTGGTCGGGCGTGCGCTTCGTGGCCTTCGGCGCCTCGCCCCTGGCCGCCCACTACGTCGAGCTGGGCGAGGCCGACCTGGCCGCGGGTGTGGCGTCGCTGGACGCCCACGCCGTCTACCTGGCCAACCTGGAGGGGTTCGACCAGAAGTCCTTCCTGCCCGGGGCCGCCGCCCGGGCGGGGGAGTGGGCCGGGGTCCCCCTCGCCACCGCCTTCGAGGTGTTCGAGGTCTGAGGCGCCGCCCGCGGGCGCGGGCGCGGGCGGCGGTACGGCCCCGGCGGGGTCAGGAGGCGGGGCCCGGGTCCACGGGATCGGTGACGCGGCCCAGGAACAGCACCGCTCCGCCGCGGCGCAGCACGAACACGAACGGCCGGTCCACGGTGAACTGGACCGGCCTCGGCGCGACCGCGGCCGCCCGGAGCATCATCACGGCGGTCGCGGCGGCGCCCTCGGCGCCCTTCTCGTCCACCCGCAGTACCGACTGGTGCAGGATCTCGTCGGCGCGCAGCGGTTCCGGGCTGATCCCGTCGAAGCGGGCCTCGTCCGTGGCCAGGTCGCGCACGCCCAGGGCCGCCAGCGGTTCGAGCAGGGAGGTGTCGGTCTCCACCCTGAAGCGCGGCAGGGCCAGTTCCACCTGCTGGGAGGAGCGGTGGCCGTACAGGTCCGCGAGCGCGTCGGCCGTCACCGGGGCGGGGGAGGCGGAGCGCTCGTCGGGCAGCAGCACGTCCAGGGTCAGGCCGTGGTCGCCCTCCAGGCTCACCATGCTCCACCCCCGGGCCCGCGCGTGCGGCAGGCGGGCCGAACGGTGCATGGTGGGCACCTTCCGCCTGCCCGACGGGGTGTGGAAGGCCCTGTCCCGGGTCCGGGCGGGGTCGAAGGGGTCGGGCCAGGCCAGCTTGACCCAGAGTGCGTTGACCAGCAGCAGCCGTACACCCGGGTGGACGCTGCCCGCGGGGAGCAGTTCCTCGATCAGGCCGCGGGTCACCTCCGCCACCCGGGCGTTGACCCGTGAGCGCACGCCCTCGGAGTCGTGCTCGAAGTCGGCGTTCTCCACCTCGGCTCCGGCGCGCTCGCGCACCCGGGACGCGAAACCCGGCAGGACCTCCAGGTCGGCGGGCACGTACAGGCCGTTGAGGCTGGCCAGGTCGAGTCCGGGCTCGGCGGCCACGGCCGCGTCCAGCTCCTCCAGCTGGCCCCGCACGTCCGCGCCCAGCAGCGCCTCCAGTTCGGCCAGGGTGCGCTCCCGGGCGCCGGTGGCCAGCAGCGCCAGCACCGTGCCCACCGAGTGGGGGGACCACACGTGCGACTCCCCCGGCCGGGTCAGCACCCGGTCCAGCGCGGCGGCGAACTCCAGATGGTCCCGGCGCGGGGACGTGCTCGTCTGCATGGGCTCCTGCTCGCTCTCGGCTCCGGTGTCTGGTCGCCAGCGTACGGAACGGCCCTCCTCCGCCGCCAGGGTGCGCAGCCGGGTGAGAAGCCGCACGCGACAAGCCCGGACCCAAGGGGGCAAAGGCGGGCGGAGCGCATCCGCGCGACCACCGCGCGTACCCCGCGACCGGTCGCACGTCACATAGGCTTGGGCCGACACGGCGCGCGGAACCGTGTTGGACGCCCCGCGCGGCGACGACCGCCCACGACCGAACCCGAGCAGGAGCAGGATGACTGAGCACCAGCGGGCCGCCGAGGAGGCCGCCCCGGCCGCGGCGGGCACCCCGGACTCCGGGGAGGCCCCCGCCCCGGAGCGCGACTCCGGCCGGGGCGCCACGGCGGCGGGCCGCCCGGCGGTCACCGAGGACACGGTCGAGGCGCTCGTGCGCTCGCAGCTGGCCAAGGCTCTGGGCGGCAAGCGCGGCATGGTCGAGGCGGCGGTGCCCACCCTGACCTTCACCGTCTCCTACATCGTCAGCTCGGAACTGCGGCTGTCGATCGTCCTGGGCGTGGTCGCGGCCCTGGTCCTGGGCGCGGTCCGGCTCGTGCAGCGCTCCTCGGTGCAGTACGTGCTCACCAGCCTGTTCGGCATCGGCATCGCCGCGGTCTTCGCCATGCGCAGCGGCAACGCCGCCGACGCCTTCCTGCCGGGCGTCATCTACAACGCGGTCTACGCCGTGGTGCTGAGCCTGTCGGTGCTGGTGCGCTGGCCCGCGATCGGGCTGATGATCGGCCCGTTCATCGGCGACAAGGAGGACTTCACCTCCTGGCGCGCCAACCCGGCCGTGGTCACCCTGGCCTCACGCCTGACCTGGCTGCTGGTCCTGCCCTGCGTGATCCGCGTGCTCGTGCAGTACCCGCTGTGGATGGCCGACCACTACGGCTGGGCCGACACCTTCGCCCTGCTGGGCTTCTCCAAGGTCGCCATGGGCTGGCCGCTCCAGGTCGCGGCGTTCGCGGCCATGGTCTGGGTGCTGGCACGGGGGCGCACCCCGCTGGAGGAGCGGGAGCACCCGGCCCGGGAGGAGACGGCGGACTGAGCGGGCGCCCCGGCGGACGTGCGATCTAGATGTCGGGGTCGTCCGCCGAGCCCAGCAGGGACTCCAGGGCGCCCAGGACCTCGGGCTCGGCCAGGAACACCACGGTGTCGCCCACCGACAGGGTCCGGTCGGGGTCCGGCGGGCGCACCCCGCCGGGGCCCACCACCGCCACCAGCGCCACCCCCTCGGGCAGCGACTCCGCCAGCGCGCCCTCCGGTCCGCCCGCGAACGGGCTCGCGGCGTGCAGCACCGACTCGGCGATCTCGGCCCCCGGCAGCGGCGGCAGGGAGTCCTCCCCGCCCGGCTCCTCCTCGGGAACCCCCTCGACCAGGTCGGCGATCAGCCGCGGCGGGGAGACCGCCAGGTCCACACCCCAGGACTCGTTGAACAGCCACTCGTTGTCGGGGTCGTTGATGCGGGCGATCACCCGGTCCACCCCGAACTCGGTCTTGGACAGCAGGGACACCACCAGGTTGACCTTGTCGTCGCTGCTGGCCGCGACCACCACGTCGAAGTCCTCCAGGCGGGCGTCCTCCAGCGTGGCCAGCTCGCAGGCGTCGGCCAGCAGCCACTCCACCTGGGGGAGGTCGTCCACGCCGATGGCGCGGGTGTCCCGGTCGATCAGCAGCACGTCGTGGCCGCTGCCCGCCAGTTCCGTGGCGATGGAGCGCCCCACGCTCCCGGCTCCCGCGATGGCGATCCGCATCTCACCCACGCCCCGTCTCGTCGTCGTCCAGCCGCAGCCCGTCCAGGTCGCGGCCGCGGGCGACCACGTGCAGGACGTCGCCCTCCTCCATGAGCTCACCGGAACCGGCCAGGAGGATCCGGCCCGCACGGGTCAGGTAGACCACCCGCACCGGCGCCCGCTCCTCCAGGTCGGCGACGCGGCGGCCCGCCCACCCCGGCGGCAGGTTCATCTCGTTCATGGCCAGGGTCCCGGACGCGTCCTGCCACTCCGGCCCGGTGGTGAGCCGACCGTCGCCCGGCACGATCCGGCGCAGGACCGCGTCGGCCGTCCAGCGCACCGTCGCCACCGTGGGGATGCCCAGCCGCTGGTAGACCTCGGCCCGGCGGGGGTCGTAGATCCGCGCGACCACGTTGTCGACGCCGAAGGCCTCACGGGCCACCCGCGCCGAGATGATGTTGGAGTTGTCCCCGTTGCTGACCGCGGCGAAGGCCCCCGCGCGGTCGATCCCGGCGGCGAGCAGGACCTCCCGGTCGTGGCCCTGCCCCCGGACCGCGTGCTTGGCCACGGAGCCGCGCAGACGCCGGAACGACTCGGGGTCCCGGTCGATCACCGCCACCGTGTGCCCCAGGTCAACCAGGGTGTGCGCGAGGGTGGACCCCACCCGGCCGCACCCCATGATCACGATGTGCACCTCGCCCGCACTCCCGTCGAGATAGCCGCCGCGCACGCCGTGGTTACGCGTGCGCACAGTGACACCTTGGCACAGACGCGGCCGACACGCTCGGCCGCCCCGGCCGTCCACAGGCCCGTCCGGGAGGCGGATTCCGCCAGGTAGATTGGGAACGGTTGGTGGCTGTGCGCGCAGGGTCACCCGTCATGTGACCCGACCATCTCTGAGGACGACCGCCATGAACCGTGTGGGACAGGATTTCGAGCTGACCGTGGACGACGTCGCGCACGGGGGCTGGTGCGTGGGGCGCTACGAGGACCAGGTGGTCTTCGTCCGCCACGCCCTGCCCGGCGAGCGGGTCCGCGTCCGCGTCACCGAGCAGACCTCCCGCTTCCTGAGAGGCGACGCCGTCGAGGTCCTCCAGGCCTCCCCGGACCGCGTCCAGGCCCCCTGCCCGGCCGCAGGGCCCGGCAAGTGCGGGGGCTGCGACTGGCAGCACGCCGCCCCGCGGGCCCAGCGGGCCCTCAAGGGCAAGGTCGTCGCCGACCAGCTGCGGCGCATCGCCGGGATCGACCGCCGGGTCGAGGTGGAGGAGCTGCCCGGCTCCCCCGACGGCCTGGGCTGGCGCACCCGCGTGCGCTTCGCCGTGGACTCCGACGGCCGCGCCGGACTGCGCCGCCACCGCTCCCACGACATCGAGCCCGTCGAGCGCTGCCTCATCGCCCACCCAGGCGTGACCGAGCTCGGCGTGACCGACGTCAGGTGGGAGGGCGTCCGCGACGTGGAGGCGGTCGCCTCGGCCTCCTGCGCCGACCGCGCCGTCGTCGTCACACCGACCGGGGCCAAGCTGGACTCCCTGCCCGAACTGGGCACGTCCAGCGCCGTGCTGCGCCGGTTCAAGGGCGGCCGCGTCCAGCAGGTGCGCGGGCGCAGGGGCCTGCGCGAGAGGGCCGACGGCCGCGAGTACCGCGTCAGCGCGGGCGGCTTCTGGCAGGTGCACCCGGCCGCCGCCGAGGTGCTCACCGCCGCCGTCCTGGACGCCCTGGAGCCCAAGCCCGGCGAGACCGCCCTGGACCTGTACTGCGGGGCGGGCCTGTTCACCGGCGCGCTGGCCGCCGCCGTGGGCCCCGAGGGCCGCGCCATGGGCGTGGAGAGCGGGGCCGAGGCCGTGCGCGACGCCCGGTACAACCTCAAGGACATGGAGCAGGTCCGCGTCGAGCGGGGTGACGTGGCCGCTCAGCTGCGCGAGTGGGCGGACGTGCGCGCCGACGTGGTCGTGCTGGACCCGCCCCGGGCCGGTGCGGGCGCCGAGGTGGTGCGCTCCCTGACCGGGACGCGTCCCCGCAGGGTGGCCTACGTCTCGTGCGACCCCGCCACGCTCGCCCGCGACCTGGCCGCGTTCGAGCGGGCCGACTACCGCCTGGCGGACCTTCGCGCGTTCGACGCCTTCCCGATGACCCACCACGTGGAGTGCCTGGCGGTGCTTGAGCCGGTCCACCCGGCCCGCCGCCACCGGGAGGGCTGACCGCGGCCCGGCGGGGCTGTACCAGCCCCGCCGAACCGCCCCGGGCCCGAGCGCTGACGCGCGGGCCCGGAACCGCACCGGTGGAGTCGGCGGGGGACCGCCGGGGCGGGTGGTGCGGAGTGTCGTCGGCGGGCGACCGCCGGAGTCCTCGTGGCGGGCCCTGCCGCGGTGGTGTCCGGTCGTGACGGAGACCGGGCGGCTTTGGCGGCGGCGTGCCCGTCTCCCGCCGACCGGCCCCGGGTGCGGAGGCCGGCCGACGAGGTCGGGTTTGACAGCGGCCGGCGGTGAGCAGTTCGTCACGACCCCGGCGGTGCTCGGGCAGGCTCCAACACCGTCACGGTCGTGTTCGAGACGCTCTCACCGCACCGGTGAGACGTACTCAGCCGCCGTAGTGGACAGGCACTGACCGGGGCGAAGCGAGCCGATCACATGCGGGCCGCCGGGGCGGACGCCGTGGCAGGAGCCGGTTCGGCAACCGTGCCCCCGGCTCCGCCCGGGACAGAGGTGTGCGTCGCTTCGCCGACACCGTCTCTTCAGGACGCTGATCCCGGCAGTCTCAGTACTCTGAGCGGGGAGGCCGCGGGTACGAGCTCCATGACGGAGACCAAGGACGCGGATGACGTTGTTCCGGCCGTTGTCAGCCCAGCTCGCTCGAAGAGGTCCTCGAATTCGCCGAGGCTGCGCTCACGTCCGGTGGACAGCGCCATCATGTTGAGGTCCATCAGCGGCTCCAGGCCGGGTGCGCCCACCTTGTCCACGATGAGCTCCATCACCAGCACACGTCCACCCGGTTTGAGCGCCCGTCTGCAGTTTCGCAGGATGCGTACGCAGGCGTCGTCGTCCCAGTCGTGCAGGACGAACTTCAGCAGGTGCACGTCCCCGGCCGGCACCTCCTCGAAGAAGTCGCCGTCGACGAAGGTGAACCGGTCCGCGACGCCCAACCTCGACGCGGAGGCGCCCGCCTCGGCTGCCACGTGCGGGAGGTCGAGGACCACCCCGGCCAGTCCGGTATGCCGTTGCATGAGTGTCTGGACGAGGTTTCCGCTTGAGCCCCCGACGTCCACGACGACTTCGGCGCTCCCGACTTCGATCACGTCCGCCAGATGGCGGGCCAGACCGCGGGTCATGGCCGTCATGGCGTCGGTGAAGACTCCGGCTTCTCCCGGGATGGTGGCGAGCCACTCGAAGAAGGGGGCGCCGAGAGCGGCTTCCGCCTGGGTGGTGCCGGTGCGGATCGTGTCCGACAACCGCCCCCAGGGCAGCCAGTGGGACTCTGCTCCGCCCCACAGCGCCAGGGGGCGTAGGGACCCCGGGGCGTCGGTGCGCAGGGTGTCCAGCAAGGACGTGCTCACGAACCGTTTTCCGTCCGGCGACGCGGCGAGCCCGAGGGAGGCGCATGCTCTCAGGAACCGGAAGGTCGAGTCCGGATCCAGCGACTCCGCCTCAGCCACCTCCTCAGGCGTAGCGCCCCCGGCGTAGAG
The DNA here is from genome assembly GCF_052466615.1 of Nocardiopsis sp. M1B1. Taxonomy (NCBI): domain Bacteria; kingdom Bacillati; phylum Actinomycetota; class Actinomycetes; order Streptosporangiales; family Nocardiopsidaceae; genus Nocardiopsis; species Nocardiopsis sp. M1B1. The sequence continues at coordinate 4,469,018 of NZ_CP196194.1, read as the reverse complement.
GTGGTCGGCGATGCGCAACTCGGCTGCGGTCCGTACCACCTGGGTCACCCAGTACCCGGTCATCATCTGGAGCATGCGCCCCGTGACGTCCCCGGGCGGTTCAGCGGAACCCGCCGCGACGAAGTCGTGTTCGAACAAAGTCATGTGCTGTGTCTTTCGGTTCAGATGTGGGCCGAAGCCCGGAAGGTTCGACCGGACCGCCCCCGGCGGACCTTCCCAGTGCCGGAGGTCCGCCGGTAGGGGGCGCGTGCGCGGTACGGGGCCTCCGCGGTCCTGCGTGGTCGTCCGGAGGAGCCGGTTCACATCGCGGCGACCATGGTGTGGGTGTCGAGTACGGTCTCGAAGTGCACGGGGACGCCGTCCCGCAGACGCCACACGTGCACGAAACGCGTCCTCATCTGCTTCCCGGTCGCCAGGTTCCTGCCGCTGTAGTGGCCGAGCGCGACGACACTGTCCCCGGCGTCCATGATTTCCGCGGGGGCGACGGTGAAGTCCTGCCACTCGGTGACGAAACGGGAGAACACGTTCTCGAGTACCTCCTGCGGTCCCCGGTACGTACCTCCGTAGTGCAGGCCCGGCGGAACGATCCACTCGATGCGCTCGTCGAGCCCCGCGAGCAGTGCGGTGACCTCCCCCCGGGCGAGTGAGTCGTACAGCGCTTCCACCACCGCGCTCCCCGCGGGGGCCTGTCCGTCCTGCTGCTGCGTGGTCATGCGGAACCTCCGTGTCGTGTCGATGGACGGCTGGCGCGCCCGGGCAGCTCGCCTCCGGAGCGCGGAACCCGGTTCCGGGCGCTGCGGCCGAACTCGCGCCCGCCTCCGCAGATCCTTCCTGCGGACCGACCGGCGGACATCGGCTGATTGGCCTATAACGTCGGCCTGCCCGGGACCCGGGAGCTGGTTCCGCTCTCCTCACATCGCGTTGTGGCTGCTGATGCGCGCCATGTGCGTGGGGGGAGAGTCGGACACGTCCCGGGTACCGGGGACGGACGATTACGCTGGTGCGGTGCAAGAGGTTCGCTTGGCCGAAGTGCTGGCCGCGCTGTCCCTGACAACCGACTTGGCCGCGGGCATGTCCTTCGAGAAGGGGCTTCGCACCTGCGCCGTTGCGACGGTGTTCGCCCGTGACGTCCTGGGGTGTGATCGGCGGACCTGCCGGATCGTCTATGAGACGGCACTGCTGCGCTCGCTCGGCTGTACGTCGTTCGCGCCCGAACTCGCGGTGGTCTTCGGCGACGAGGTGGCGTTCCAGAGCGCGTTGAAGTACCTCGATCCGGGTGACGACGTGCCGCTGGCCGAGCAGTTGCTCAGGCTGGGCGACTGGACCCGCGAGGGGGCCCAGCGGTTGACGGACACGCTGACCGAGGTGTTGCCCACGGTCGGAGTGGAGGCCATGCGCAACGGCTGCGAGGCCAGCCAGACACTCGGTTCGGGTCTCGGCGTGCTGCCGCAGACACTCACGGCGTTGAACGATGTGTACGAGCGGTGGGACGGACGGGGCATCCCCCTCGGAGCCGTGGGTGAGCACATCTCCTTCGCCGCTCGCGTCGTCCACGTGGCCGAACAGGCCGTCCTGGCTCATGCGAGGGGCAGCGAGCCGGCCGCTGTCTCGCAGGTGGTCGGACGCGCCGGCGGCCACCTCGACCCCGAGCTCGCGCGTGCGTTCGCAGCCGATGCCGCGAAGGCGCTCGCCCCGCTCAGTGAACCCGACGCCGTCGCCTCCGCCGTGTCCGCCGAGCCGCCGCCGTACGCCACGGTCTCCGCTGAGGAGGTCTCCGGCCTGTGCGCGGTCCTGGGCAGGTTCGTGGACCTCAAGGGCAAGTGGCTCGTCGGGCACAGCGAGCACGTCGCGCGGTTGGCGGAGAGCGCGGGCCGGCTGGGAGGCCTCGCCGCGGACGAGGTGCTCCGGCTGCGTTGCGCGGCTCTGCTGCACGACCTGGGGCGGGCCGGGATCTCAGCCGATGTCTGGGACCGGCCCGGACCGTTGGGCGCTGCTGACACGGAGCGGGTGCGGATGCACACGTACTGGACCCAGCGGGTGCTGGAACGCGTGCCCGCCCTCGCCCCGCTGGCACCGATCGCCGCCGCGCACCATGAGCGCCTCGACGGCAGCGGCTACCACCGCGGTGACTCCGGGGCCCGTACGCCTCCCGCGGCCCGTATCCTCGCCGCCGCCGACGTGTTCGCCGCACTGACCGAGCCGCGGGCGCACCGGGACGCCTTCACCATCGACGAAGCCGTCGGACACCTGACGCGCGAGGCGGAATCCGGGACCCTGGACCGCGCCGCCTGCGACCTCGTGATCCGGGCAGCGGGCGGACGGCCGCTGCACCCACGTCGTCCGGCCGGGCTCACAGCGAGGGAAATCGAGGTACTGCGGCTTGCCGCCCGCGGCCTGACCAATCATCAGATAGGCGCGGAGCTGTCCATATCGAGCCGCACCGTGGGCCATCACCTCGGGCACATCTACGACAAGACCGGGCGCAGGACCCGGGCCGGGGTGGCCGTCTTCGCCATGGAGCAGCAGCTCCTGCCCTGACCGTCGACGGGCCTGCACCGTCGTGGACGTCGGTGACCGGCGGCGCCCGCGGGACCGGTGACACGCACTTCCCCCGTTTCCCGCCGCCTCCGGTCCGGTGCGCGCCCGCTGCCCACGATGCCGCCCGCCGAGGGCGGACGGACCGGAGACATAGGTCGATCAGCCGATGTCCGCCGGTCGGCTCCCAAGCAGAATCTGGGGGGACGGAGCACGGATCCCGTCCGGACCGCCCGGTCCGGACGGAGAGACCGGTCGCGCAAGCCGCTGCCGGGACACCGGATTCCCCGTCGCTCCTCGACGCACTGGAAAAGAAAAGGATCCATCGTGGCAACCAAGCGCTCAGCACACACAGTCTGGGAGGGCGGCCTGCTCAACGGCAACGGCGTCGTCGCCTTCGACTCCTCCGGCATCGGCAGTCAGCCGGTGTCGTGGCCGTCGCGCGCCGAACAGGCGAACGGAAGGACCAGCCCGGAGGAGCTGATCGCCGCGGCCCACTCCAGTTGCTTCTCCATGGCGCTGTCGCACGGCCTCGAAGAAGCGGGCACCCCGCCCACCAAGCTCGTCACCTCCGCCGACGTGACGTTCCAGCCCGGCGAGGGCGTCACCGGCATCCACCTCACCGTCGAGGGCACCGTTCCCGGCGTCGACGACGGCGCCTTCGCCGCCGCAGCCCGGGACGCCAAGGCCAACTGTCCGCTCAGCAAGGCCCTCATGGGAACGACGATCACGCTTTCGGCCAAACTCGTCTGAACCGGACCCGGACACGCTTCGGGACGCCGCGCACCGCGGGAGCGCGGCGTCCCCGCTGTGAGGCCGGCCCCTCCACCGTGGCTGACCGCGCCGCCGTCGCACGGATGAGTCCGACGCCGAACAGGTCGAGGTACCAGACCCCCGCGAGGCGTGCCCCGAGGCCCGGGGGTGTGGCCGGACCAGAGCGCGGGGCATAGGCGATTCGATAACCCGGTCGCGGCTCAGCCGCACACGGGCCGGGCGTACCGCCCCGGGTCCTCCTCGTAGGTGTGGTACTGGTGATCGGGGTAGAGCCGCCGCCAGTCCCCGGGCCCGGCGGGTCCGGTGGAGGACTCCCGCAGCGGCGTGTCCAGCAGCCGGGCCAGCTCCAGGCTGGTGGTGCGCGGGTCGGTCAGCCTCTCCCAGTTCCGCTCCAGGACGCGGCTCACCCGCTCCTCGGGCAGGTCGGCCAGGGCCAGGGAGAGCTCCAGGTCCACCGGGGAGGGCCGGTAGGCGTACAGGTTCGCGGCCAGCGTGTCCAGGGTGTCGTAGCGGGACAGGCCCTCCACGCTGGCGGCCAGCCACGCCGCCAGCAGCACGCGCGCCTGCCCGGTGCCCAGGCATTCGGTCTCGTAGGGGTCGGACAGGCCCAGGACCACCCGGGCCGCCTCGCCCACCATCGCGGTCTGCCAGTAGTGGTCCCAGCCGCCCGTGTACGCGTGGACCACCACGTCCCGGTCCCGGGGCACGTCCAGCTCCCGGTGGTAGGAGAAGCTCTCCTGCCACACCACGGGCATGCGCTCGCGCGGGACCTCGGGCAGCAGGTCCAGGGCCGGGCCCAGGGCGCCGTGCCAGCGCTCCACCCACGGTTCGAAGCCGGGCAGGGGGCAGTAGGTGACGCCCTCCCTGGTCTGGCAGGACGGCCCCTGCGCGCCGTACACCCGGCTGTCGGGGATGGGGGCGTACAGCGGCTGGATCTGGCGGCCGTGGACGACGGTGCCGACGGTGGCGGCCAGCAGCACGGCGGCCGCGCCCAGGCAGGCCGCCCGGTGGGCACGGCGGCCCCGCGCGGCCACGGCCAGGACGGCCAGGAGGGCCACGACCAGCACCGAGTAGACCAGGTAGACGGTGGTCACGTCCGTGACGGAGGGAGCGCTCACGTTGAAGGGGTCGAGGGCGACACGGGCCGCCCACTCCACCCGGAGCACGGCGCTCGACAGGTTGGCGTCCACCGCCGAGACGCCGTACAGCCAGTAGGCGGGCAGGGCCAGCAGGGTCACGACCAGCGGCAGGTAGGAGCGGGTCCACGCCACCAGGGCGATGGACAGCAGCGGGCCCGCGGCCGCCAACAGGAGGGGCGCCGGGTAGGCGGACGGGCTCAGCGTGCCCAGCAGGGGAGGGGACAGCCAGTGGTCCACCCCGGCCCACAGCACGACCAGCACCGTGCTGACCAGTGAGGACGCCGCCATCAGCGCCAGCAGCCGTCCCGTCCGGCCCAGCGGGGAGACCAGGCGGGGGGAGTAGCGGGCTTCGCGCATGGCGGGGAAGGCGACCACGGCGAACAGCATCGCGCCCACGGCCGACGCGGCGGAGTTGGCGTTGTCGTACCAGCCCTCCAGGGTGCCCGACCGGCCAGCCCAGTCCGGGGCCACGAGCATGTACAGGCCCACGAGGACGCCCGGGACCACGAACGGGTTGCGGGCCAGGCGGATCGCGTTGAACCAGGTCAGGCGGACGAACGTGGCCGTGTTCCGGGCGGCGCGCGTCCGGGCGGCGCGCCTCTGCGCTGCGCCTGTCCGGGCGGTGCTCCGGTCCGGGGTCGCGGCCTCCTGCTCGGCGGGCGACCCCTCCGCCGGTCCGGCGCCGACCGCGTGCCGAACGGGGCTCACCGCTCGCCCTGTTCCACACCGGTGAGCAGCAGGTAGGCGTCCTCCAGGCCGGGTTCGACCGGCTCCAGGCCGTCGGAGGGGCCGGGCGCGGCGCCGCCCGCGGGGGTGAGCACCCGGTAGCGCCCGTCGGCCAGCCGCCAGGCGGTGTACTCCCGGCCGGGGTGGCCGTCGCGCTCCCACACGTGCCCGCGCGCCCGGTCCACCAGCGCGCGGGGGGTCCCGTCGAAGATCACCCGGCCCGCGTCCAGGCACACCACGCGCTGGCACAGGGCGGCCACGTCCTCGATCTGGTGGGTGGACAGCACCACGGTGCTGCGCACGGCCAGCTCCGAGACCAGGCCGCGGAACCGGATGCGCTGCTCGGGGTCCAGGCCGATGGTCGGCTCGTCCAGCAGCAGCACCCGGGGGTCGCCGAGCAGGGCCGAGGCCAGGCCCAGCCGCTGGCGCATACCGCCGGACAGGCGGCGGACCCGGCTGTGGCGGCGCTCGTGCAGTCCGACCCGTTCCAGGACCCGGCGCACCTCGTCGTGGCGGGCGCGGCGCCCGCCCAGCTCCTTGAGCACCGCCATGTAGTCCAGCAGCCCGAACGCGGTGAAGTACGGGTAGAACTCGGGGTTCTGCGGCAGGTAGCCCAGGTGGCGGCGGATCTCGGTGCGCTCGGCGGCCCGCGCGGGGTCGTGGCCGAGCACGCGCAGTTCGCCGTCGTCGGCCTCCAGGTCGGTGGCCAGGCAGCGCAGCAGGGTGGTCTTGCCCGCGCCGTTGCGTCCCAGCAGCCCGGTCACGCCGGGGCCCAGGTCCAGGTCGATCCCGGCCAGGGCGGTGCGGGTGCCGTAGCGGTGCCCCAGCCCGCGGACGCTGACGGCGTCCCGTGCGGCCGTGGCGCTCACGCCGTCCTCACTCGCAGCAGGAGCGCGCCGAGCAGGGCGGTGAGCGCGCCCGCCCACCACAGCTGGGCCTGGGGCGCGAGCAGGTGCAGGGGCGTGGCGTCCTCGGAGGTGGTCAGGACGCCCAGGGCGACCAGCCACAGCAGCCCCACCGCGGCGCTGGCCGCGCCCAGGTGCATCCAGCGGCTGAGCACGAGGGAGCCGGCGACCAGGGTGAGCGCGGGCAGCAGCCAGAACACCGCCTTCCACGGGGTGTGCGCGTGGGGCAGCAGCAGCGCCGCGGACATGCACAGGGTCAGCGCGGGCACCAGCACCGCGCAGGTGCGCAGGAACAGCAGCCGCTGCCCCGCCAGCGGTGTGACCGAGGTCAGCGCGTGGGCCGGGTCCACCCCGCGCCCGTAGGCCAGGGCCACCCCGGCCAGGGGCACCACCGGGGCGGTGAAGGTGAACATCAGCGAGCCGTGCGGCAGGTGGTGGGCGGCCAGCAGGGCGGCCGTCAGCACCACGACCGTGGCCAGCAGCCAGGCCCGGTACAGGGAGGGGGTGGCGGCCAGCAGTTTGGCGGTGCTCTCGCCCAGTCCCAGCGAGGACAGCAGGGACTCGACCGGGCCGCGCCGGGGGCGGTCCACGACGTCGCGCAGGTCCTCCCAGCTCCGGGCCAGCCAGGGCTCGTCGGCGGGCAACAGGTCGCGGCAGGGCGCGCAGTGGGTGATGTGGGCCTCCACGGACATGGCCGTGACGTCGTCGGAGCGGTGGTGGGCGTACTCGTGTGCCTGGGCAGGGGTCAGGTGCCAGCTCATGTCAGTGCCTCCCGTAGTCGCGCCTTGGCGCGCATGACCCGTGTCTTGACGGTTCCCTCGGGGATCTGAAGGATCTGCGCGGCCTCCCGGACGGTGAGTCCGTCGAGCACGGTGGCCTGGATGGCCGAACGCAGCTCCGGCGAGAGGGAGTGCAGGGCGGCGCCCAGCGGGCCGTGCTCGATGTTGAGCAGCACGGTGTCCTCGGCGGAGGCGTCGCCGATGGTCTCGTAGGGTTCGGTGTCGCTGTCGGCGATCCAGCGGTTGGCGCGTTTGCGCAGCTGGGAGATGAGCTGGCGGATCGCGATGGTCCACAGCCAGGCCCCGGCGTCGGTGTCGCCGGGGCGGGGGGTGAAGGAGCCCGCGTTCCTCCACACGGCCAGGAAGGTCTCCTGGAGGGCGGCGTCGAGCTGGTCGGGGTCGGAGCACCGGTAGCGCAGCCGGGCCCGCAGCCAGGTGGCGTGCCTGCGGTGCAGGAACTCCAGCGCGCGGGTCTCGCCCGCGGCGACGGCGGCCAGCAGCACCGGGTCGGTGCTGTCCGGGCCGTAGGAGGGCGCGCGGCGGCGCGCGCGGCGGAGCAGCTTCACGGGAGGGACTATCGCGGAAGGCGGGCGCTTCGGTTCGGCGGACGGGCGGGGCGCGGACGCGCCTTTTCCACGGTAACCGCGCGGCGGTTCCGGTCTGGTCCGCGGCGTGGGAGAAAATGGGGCTTATGCGTCTGAGGATCTTCCTTGAGCCCCAACAGGGGGCCACCTACGAGGACCAGCTCACCGTCGCCAGGGCCGTCGAGGACCTGGGTTTCGACGCTCTGTTCCGGTCCGATCACTATCTGCACATGGGGGATCACGTCAGCGGCCTCCCCGGGCCCACCGACGCCTGGATCACCCTCGCCGGGCTCGCCCGGGACACCTCCCGCATCCGCCTGGGCACGCTGATGACCGCGGCGACCTTCCGCCACCCCGCGCCCCTGGCGATCTCCGTCGCCCAGGTCGACCGCATGAGCGACGGCCGGGTGGAGTTCGGCTTCGGCTCGGGCTGGTTCGAGGAGGAGCACGCGGTCTACGGGATCCCCTTCCCCGCCACCGCCCGCGAGCGCTTCGACCGCTACGAGGAGCAGTTGGACATCATCACCGGCCTGTGGTCGACCCCGGTGGGGGAGACCTTCCGCTACGAGGGCAAGCACTACCGCCTGGCGGAGGGGCCCGCGCTGCCCAAGCCGCAGCAGGGCCCGCGTCCGCCGGTGCTGATCGGCGGCACCGGCCCCAAGCGCACGCCGCGCCTGGCCGCCAAGTACGCCGACGAGTACAACGTGCCCTTCAGCTCGATCGAGGACACCTCGGCCGCCTTCGAGCGGACCCGGGCCGCCGTGCGGGCCTCGGGGCGCGGCGCGCCGATGGTCTACTCCGCCGCGCAGGTCCTGTGCGTGGGCAGGGACGAGGCGGAGGTGGCCCGGCGGGCCGAGCGGATCGGCCGCGAGGTCCCCGAGCTGCGGGAGAACGGCCTGGCGGGCACCCCCGACGAGCTGGTGGACAGGATCGGCCGCTTCGCCGAGGCGGGCGCCGAGCGCATGTACCTCCAGATGCTGGACATGTCCGACCTGGACCACCTGGAGCTGGTGGCCTCGCAGGTCGCGCCGCAGCTGGACTGATCCGCGGGCGACTGAACACGGGACGGAGCGGAGCCCCGAAGAGGTTCAGTCGGGGGCGGTCGCGGACCGTTGGCGACCGCCCGATAACTTGATATCGAGATACAAGTTAGATACCTTGACATCAAGATAACAGCGGGGTTCCCCTCGGCCCGCTCCCGGTTCGGATGTGTGAAGTTGACCGCTTGAGCGCACCCGGGCCGGACAACGTGGGCGCCCGCTACCAGTGGGCCGCCCGGCCGGTGGCGAGTGGTGTCGCCGCAGGCCACGGCGGGCCTGACGGAGGCCGGGAGGCAGGCGGAGGTCACCCCCGCGGCCCTTCGCCCCCGGCAACCGGTCAGGGCGGCCTCAGTAGGTCCCGCGTCCGCCCCATGGGGGAGGATGCTGGGAACGTAAGTGGCGAGATCAGGAGGCAGACACCGTGTCCGCGAACAGCTTCGGCGCCCGTGACACGTTGCGCGTTGGCGACGAGTCGTACGAGATCTTCCGTCTGGAGACCGTTGAGGGTTCCAGGCGGCTTCCCTACAGCCTGAAGGTGCTGCTGGAGAACCTCCTGCGCACCGAGGACGGTGCGAACGTCACCGCCGACCACATCCGGGCCCTGGGCGGCTGGGACCCCAAGGCCCAGCCCAGCCAGGAGATCCAGTTCACCCCCGCGCGGGTGATCATGCAGGACTTCACCGGCGTCCCCTGCGTCGTCGACCTCGCCACCATGCGCGAGGCCGTGCGCGACATGGGCGGCGACCCGGACAAGATCAACCCGCTCGCCCCCGCCGAGCTGGTGATCGACCACTCCGTCGTCGTCGACCTCTTCGGCCGCCCCGACGCCTTCGAGCGCAACGTCGAGATCGAGTACGAGCGCAACTACGAGCGCTACAAGTTCCTGCGCTGGGGCCAGACCGCCTTCGACGAGTTCAAGGTCGTCCCGCCCGGCACCGGCATCGTGCACCAGGCCAACATCGAGCACCTGGCGCGCGTCACCATGAGCCGGGGCGGCCAGGCCTACCCCGACACCTGCGTCGGCACCGACTCGCACACCACCATGCAGAACGGCCTGGGCATCCTGGGCTGGGGCGTGGGCGGCATCGAGGCCGAGGCCGCCATGCTCGGCCAGCCGATCTCCATGCTCATCCCGCGCGTGGTCGGCTTCAAGCTGACCGGTGAGCTCCAGCCCGGCACCACCGCCACCGACCTGGTGCTCACCATCACCGAGATGCTGCGCCAGCACGGCGTGGTCGGCAAGTTCGTCGAGTTCTACGGCGAGGGCGTGGCCTCCGTGCCGCTGGCCAACCGCGCCACCATCGGCAACATGAGCCCGGAGTTCGGCTCCACCGCCGCGATCTTCCCGATCGACGACGAGACCATCCGGTACATGAAGCTGACCGGCCGCTCCGAGCAGCAGGTGGCCCTGACCGAGGCCTACGCCAAGGCCAACGGCTTCTGGCACGACCCGGCCAACGAGCCCGAGTTCTCCGAGTACCTGGAGCTCGACCTGGCCGAGGTGGTCCCCTCCATCGCCGGCCCCAAGCGCCCGCAGGACCGCATCGCGCTGTCGGAGGCCAAGAGCACCTGGCGCCACGACGTGCGCAACTACGTCGAGGACGAGGTCGACGAGGCGGGCGAGGAGTCCTTCCCGGCCTCGGACGCCCCGTCCCAGACCGCCAACGGCGCCCGTCCGCACAAGGCCGTCAAGGTCACCATGGCGGACGGCACCGAGACCGAGATCGACCACGGCGCCGTGGTGATCGCCGCGATCACCTCCTGCACCAACACCTCCAACCCCTCGGTCATGCTGGGCGCCGCCCTGCTGGCCAAGAAGGCGGTGGAGAAGGGCCTGACCCGCAAGCCGTGGGTCAAGACCTCCATGGCCCCGGGCTCCAAGGTCGTCACCGACTACTACGAGCGCTCCGGCCTGACCCCGTACCTGGACAAGCTGGGCTTCAACCTGGTCGGCTACGGCTGCACCACCTGCATCGGCAACTCCGGCCCGCTGCCGGAGGAGATCTCCCAGGCCGTCCAGGACAACGACCTGGCCGTCAGCGCGGTCCTGTCCGGCAACCGCAACTTCGAGGGCCGGATCAACCCGGACGTGAAGATGAACTACCTGGCCTCGCCGCCGCTGGTGGTCGCCTACGCGCTGGCCGGATCGCTGGACGTGGACATCACCACGGAGCCGCTGGGCGTCGACAAGGACGGCGAGCCCGTCTTCCTGGCCGACATCTGGCCCAGCGCCGAGGAGATCCAGCAGGTCATGGACTCCGCGATCGCCTCGGACATGTACGAGTCCGCGTACTCGGACGTGTTCGCCGGTGACGAGCGCTGGCGCTCCCTGCCCACCCCGACGGGCAACACCTTCGAGTGGGAGGGCGAGTCGACCTACGTCCGCAAGCCCCCCTACTTCGAGGGCATGGAGACCACCCCGGCCCCGGTCACCGACATCACCGGCGCCCGGGTGCTGGCCAAGCTGGGCGACTCGGTCACCACCGACCACATCTCCCCGGCCGGCGCCATCAAGCCGGGCACCCCCGCGGCCGAGTACCTCAAGGCCAACGGTGTGGAGCGCCGCGACTTCAACTCCTACGGTTCGCGCCGCGGCAACCACGAGGTGATGATCCGGGGCACGTTCGCCAACATCCGCCTGCGCAACCAGATCGCGCCGGGCACCGAGGGCGGCTACACCCGCGACTTCACCCAGCCCGAGGGCCCGGTGTCGTTCATCTACGACGCCGCGCGCAACTACGCCGAGCAGGGTACGCCGCTGGTCGTCCTGGGCGGCAAGGAGTACGGCTCCGGCTCCTCGCGCGACTGGGCGGCCAAGGGCACCAGCCTGCTGGGCGTGCGCGCGGTCATCACCGAGTCCTACGAGCGCATCCACCGCTCGAACCTGATCGGCATGGGTGTCCTGCCCCTGCAGTTCCCCGAGGGCCAGTCCGCCGACTCCCTCGGCCTGACCGGCGAGGAGACCTTCTCCATCACCGGCGTGACCGAGCTGAACGAGGGCGCCACCCCGGCCACGGTGAAGGTCAGCACCGACACCGGCGTGGAGTTCGACGCCGTGGTGCGCATCGACACCCCCGGTGAGGCCGACTACTACCGCAACGGCGGCATCCTGCAGTACGTGCTGCGCCAGCTGATCGCCAAGTAGGCGGGTCCGCGCGCGGGTGGACCCGTGCGCGGACGCCCCACGCGGCTTCGCGGGGCCGCCACCGTCCGAGCGACGGTGGCGGCCCCGTTCGCGTTCTCACCCTCCTCCGGAAGGTAACGAAAAGGTATAGCCATCGCGGTTTGCCCGCGTCGGCTCGGGTAGCGGCACAGGTAGGGAACGAACGCAACCTACGGCGAAGGAACCGGATCAATGTCAGAGATCATCGAGACGGTGGAGGTCGACGTCCCGGTCACCGCCGCCTACGCCCAGTGGACGCGGTTCGAGGAGTTCCCCTCCTTCATGGAGGGGGTCGACAAGGTCGTCCGCACCGGTGACGGGCACATGCTCTGGACCATCGAGATCGGTGGCCAGAAGAGGGAGTTCGAGGCCGTGGTCACCGAACAGGTCCCCGGGGAGCGGATCGCCTGGAAGACCACGGACGGCACGACCCACGCGGGCGTGGTGACCTTCCACCGCCTGTCCGACACCAGCAGCAGGATCACCCTCCAGCTCAAGACCGTCCCGGAGGGCGTGGTCGAGCAGCTCGGGGACAAGCTCGGGCTGGTCAAGACCCGCGCCAAGGGCGACATGAAGCGCTTCAAGGCCTTCGTCGAGCCCGGCCGGGAGAACCCGACCGGCTGACGCCGGGCCCGGGTCCGGAGCTGGTCCCGGTCCCCCGCGGCCGAGGAGGCCGCGGGGGACCGGCCCATGTCTGGGGCGGACCGTCCCGGGCGCCGGGGCGATCCGCCTCCCGCACACGCGGACTCCCGGTGCCGCCGTGCGGCACCGGGAGTCGTCCCTCGCGTCCGGTGTGTCAGTGGCTGCCGCTGCTGACGCTGGAGTGGTAGGCCCCGTGGGGACCGGCGTGCGACCAGGAGTGGTAGTACCAGCTGTGGCCGTGCCCGTGCCCGTGGCCGTGGCCGCTGCCGGACTTGACCACGTAGCTGTACGCCCCGTCGGAGCCCGCCCCCGACCAGCTGGACGAGTAGTAGCTGTCCGCCGAGGCCAGGGCCGGTGCCCCGAGTGCCAGGACGGGCGCGGCGACGACGGTGAACGCGAAGCGGCGCAGGGTCTTCCTCTGCATGGCGGTGGGTTCCCTTCGAAGCTCGGTGCGGGGAGCGGCCGTGCGGGCGCCGTCGTCTCCAGCCGCACTCTCGGCGCGGCACCGGACGTCCGGCACCACCGGACTACGTCCCTTTTGTCTCTTTTGTCTTCCTCGTTCATCCTGACGCCGGGGCAGCCCAAGAGGGAACACTGGGAACCTGCGCAAACACCAAAATCGGGATGTCGCGCCCCCAACGCGTGCGCGGAGCCGACGGTGAGCCGGGTCGGCGGCGGCATCCGCGCGCTGGCGCGGGTTCTGTCCGGCGGGACGTGCGGGGCGTCCCCGGGAGACGTCCGCGAGAGGGCTCTCGGCGGCGACGGGGGGTAAACCCCGGACATCTCACCCCCACCGGGGCCCCACGCGGACCCCGCGTCTTCGGGCCGGGCCTTCGGACGCCTCGGGATCGGGCACCGTCGGCGCGTCCCCGCGTGCGCTGAGCCGGGCCCGCCGCCTGGAACCCGCCGGGGTCCCGGTCGGCCGGAACCCCGTGTGTGCGGAGGCGGGACGTCCGGGACGCCGCGGCGACCGCTCCGCCCCGGACATGCGGACTCCCGGTGCCGCCGTGCGGCACCGGGAGTCGTCGTGGGGAGCCTGCGACCCTAGCCGGCGCCGCTCTCCGTCTCGGAGGAGTAGGCGCCGCCCTCACCGGCGACGCTCAGGGACTCCTCGAACCAGGACTTGCCGTCGCCGGCGAAGGCCTCCAGCTCGTGGTGGAACGCACCGTGGGATCCGGCGCCGCTCGTCTGGGTCTCGTAGTACGCGTCCGCCGAGGCCAGGGCCGGGGCTCCGAAGGCCAGGGCGGGTGCGGCGACGGCCGTGATGGCGATGCGGCGCAGGGTCTTCTTCTGCATGACAGTGGGTTTCCCTTCGTGGCTTGGCTCGGGGAGTCCGACGCCGTGCGGGCGGTCGCGGGTCGACGCTGTCCGCGAGGCGCGGAAGCGCGTGGAACCACCGGGCGTTTTCCCCGCTTCCCAGACTGAGGCCGGGTGGGCCAAGGAGGAACACCAGAAAGCTGACTAAACTCCAAAATCGGGACAATCAGCAAAAAAGCGTGTGCGCAGCGTGCCGAAGCCGTCGGGCGCGGTGCCCGGAAACCCTGCGGGGCGGGGCCTTTCGGACCTCTCGGTCCGTCCGCACTCCCCGCCGGAAACGGGCCCCACCACGGCTGATGTCCGTAAACCTCCGCTATGCTCACCGCATGCCCGGCCCCACCAGCCCCCTCCTCCGGCTCGTTTCGGCGATCGCCCTCCCGGCGCTGCTGAGCCTCCTCCCGGTCCTCGGCGCCGCCCCCGCGTCGGCGCAGCCCGAGACGGGGACCGGGGCCCGCGAGGAGCGTGTGACCCCCGCGGAGCACTACGCCGCCCTGCTCGCCCAACAGCCCGAGGGCGCGGCCGTGGTCGTGGACGACGCCCTGGCCGGCCGCTACGACCCGGAGGAGCTGGAGGCGGACCTCCACGACTCCTTCGGCGCCCTGGACGTGCCCTACCACGTCGTCGCCAGCCCCTTCCCCGGCGCCGAGCAGCAGTGGGGAGGGGACGTGCTGCCCGCCCTGGTCGACCGGGTCGGTGCGGACGGCCTCTACGTCCTCCTCCAGCCCGGCAGCGTTCCCCGGGCGCTGGCCGAGGGCGTGGACCTTCCGGTGGAGGCCGCCGCCGACACGGTCTTCTACGCGCCCGGAACGGACTACTACGGCACCCCCCTCGGCGAGGTCGCCGACGCCTTCACGGCGGCTCTGGCCGACCCGGACGCGCAGGCCACGGCCGACCGGTACCGGCAGGAGTACTCCTCCGACCAGGGCCCCACCGCCTGGGAGGAGTTCCTGGGCGACCTGGACCCGACCACGTCGGTCGGGCCCGAAAACCTCGGCTTCCTGGTCAGCACCGCGACCGGCGCACTGCTTACCCTGTCCCTCTTCCACGTGGGGTGGAGGCTCCGCAGGGGCGGCAGCACGGTCGCCGCGGTCGCCGTCGCCTCGGTGTTCGGGCTGGCCCTGCCCGCCGCCGGTGTGGCCGGAGCCCTGCACTACATGGACAGCGTGCCCCTGGGCGCGAACGAACTCCCAGACCCCTTGGAGCGGGCCCGGTCGCAGCCGCCCTACGTGCCCTCCACCGTGCGCGTGGAACGGGTGGCGGAGGGGCTCGGGGACGGTTCCGTCTACGCGGACCCCCTGAGCCCGCTGTCCCGCGAAGGGCTCGCGGACGTCGCCGAGCGGGCGGAGCGCTCCTCCGTCCCGGTGTACGCGGTCCTCCTGCCGATGGCCGGCACCGACGAGAGCGAGGGCGACCCGGAACGGTTCGCGCACGCGCTGCACCACGTCCTGGGCGAGGACGGCGTCTACGCGGTCATCACCCAGGAGGCCTACGAGGAGACGCCTGAGACGACGGTGCTCGCCTTCGGCGTCGACCTGGACACCTACTACCTGGGCCAGGCGTTGGACGAGGGCGAGGCCGCGACCCCGGCGCAGGAGCTCGCCCTGCTGCTGGAGGCGGTCGAGGAGCTTCCGCGCGACCCGGAGGCGGCGGACCCGGTGCCCTATGACACCTCGACGGACCCGCTCGAACCGCGGACGGAGCGCTTCTGGGAGGACTTCTGGGCCGGGGCGCTGTTCCTGGGCCCCATCATCGGCGCGGCCCTGCTGGGCGCGGTGCTGGGCACGGTGGCCCTGGTACGGGTTTCACTCGTGCGACGCCGACGCCAGCCCTCCCCGCGGGCCCTGCGCCGCACGGCCGAGCGCGAGCGCGCGCGGCTGGCGGCTCTGATCTCCTCCGACCGGGCCGGACGCCTCCCGGTCGCGATGATGCCCTCCGTCGAGGCGGCGCTGATGGTCGTGGACGCCGACCCCGACGACCTCGACCTGGTCGGCGTGGCGGTCGTCTCCCGCAGGGCGCACGCCACCGTGGAGGACCCCGGTTCCGCCGAGACCTCCCCGTGCATGCTCAACCCCCTGCACGGCCCCGCCGAGGCGTTCAAACGCGCCGGTCCACGGGATCGGCGGGGCCTGTTCCCGGTGTGCCGGGCGTGCGCCGGCCTGACCGAACAGCAGCGCGCGTCGGCCGTGCTGCGCGTGCGCGACGGCGCGGGGACTCGGCGGGAGCACCTGTCGATGAACGAACGCGCGTGGGTCCAGTACCGCTTCGGGGCCAAGGACCCCGCGCGTATGGCCAAGAGGCTCATGGAGGAGATCGATGCCCGCTGATTCCCCGCTGGCCCGGTACACGGCGCGGGCGCTGGCCGCGTCCTGCACCGTGCTGCTCCTGTCCCCCGCGACCGCCGCCCTGGCCCAGGACCTGGAGGCGCAGGACCGCACCCAGGCCGTCGCCGACGCGCTGGAGGAGTCGCCGGTCTACGTCGACCCCGCCTACGAGTCCGCCTTCCCGGCCGCGGACCAGGAGCGCGTCGCCGGGGTCATCGAGTCCTCCGGCCTGGACCTGTACGTGATCGCGGTGCCCCTGACGGGCGGCGACGTCTGGGGCGGGGACGCGGCCACGCTCGTGTCGGTCGTGCACGACCGCAGGGGCGGCGGCGAGGGCCACTACCTGGCCTACGACGACGTGTCGGGCTACCAGGGGGAGGACTTCGGTCCCGGCGCCCAGGAGGCGGCCCCCGCGCACTACGGGGCACTGGCCGCCTCCTACGAGACGGACTTCGACGGCTCCATGCTCCAGCAGGCCGACGCGGCCGTGGAGGCCGCGCTGTCCGACGACCCCCGCGCGGCCTACGAGGCGGCCCTCCAGGCCTACGAGGAGGCCAACCCCCACATCACCGGTATGGGCGGGGGCGCCGGGCAGGGGAGCGGCCCGGGATCCGGCCCGCTGTTCGTGGTCGGGGCCGTCATCGCGGTCCTGCTCGCGCTCGTGCTGACACTCCTCGTGCGCAACCGTCTCACCGCGCGCCGGGGCAGGCGCAGGGCGGTTTCGATCACCCAGCACGCGGCCTTCGACAATGCCGACCGCGCCCAGCTGGACTCGCTGGTCGAACAGGGCGAGCGCGACCTCATCGAGGTGGGCGAACGCCTGAGCCGCGCGGACGCGGACCCGGGGACCGGCACCAAGTCGGGCCAGAGCCTCCAGCGCGCCCTGGACGCCCGCTTCGCCGCCGCGGCGGTCCACGACCGGATGGCCGCGGAGGGCGCCACCCTGCCCGACGCCGTGGGCGTGCTCGTACTGCTCGACATGGCCGAGGACGCGCTGGAGAACGCGGACAAGGGCTCGCGCTCCGCCGTCCGGCGCCGCCACTGCTACGCCAATCCGCTGCACGGCACGAACACCAAGGTGACGCCCTGGCGGGAGTTCGGCGGCACGCGCACCATCCGCGTCCCGCTGTGCGCCGACTGCGCCAGGGCCGTCCGCAACCGGGCGCGTCCCGTGGTCCTGCCCGCCGAGCACGAGGGCGCGCAGGTGCCCTACTACGAGGTGCCCGCCGAGGAGAGCGTGTGGGCCGCCACCGGCTACGGCACGCTCACCGACGACCTCGTCCAGCGCGTCCAGCGCGGCGACCACCGGCCCCGGGGGCGGGCCCGCTGACGATCCGGACGTGACGCGGAAAGGTATTCGGACGGGCACGGGGAGAGAACGTTTCGCTCGGGTACCGCATCCGACCCCAGAGAACGGCAGTTCGGTGCCCGCCCATGTCCCCGGGTCCGGGCCGACCGAAACGTGGCTATAGTTCCCACGGGCCCGTCATGGGTCCGCCGGGGGAAGCGATGACGACGGATACGGGGTGGCCTGGTGGAGGACCAGCACGTCCAGAAGGGTGACGGCGGGGCGGGGCAGCCCTCCGGCCGTACGGCGGGGAACTACCGGCTGGTGCGGTCGCTGGGGCGCGGTGGCTTCGGCGAGGTCTTCCTCGGAGAGGACCCCGACGGCGGTCGCGCCGCGGTCAAGATCCTGCACGCCAGCTGGGCGGGCGATCCGGAGATGCGCCGCCGCTTCAGCACCGAGGTCGAGCAGGCCCGCCGGGTGAGCGGCTTCTGCATCGCCCCGATCCTGGACGCCGACCCCGGGGCCGCCGAGCCGTGGATCGCCACCGAGTTCATCGACGGCCCCACGCTCCAGCGGGCCGTGGCCGCCGAGGGTCCGCGCGGCGGCGTCGAACTGCACCGCCTGGCCGTCTCCACGGCCACCGCGCTGGCCGCGATCCACGCGGCCGGGGTCGTGCACCGCGACCTCAAACCCGACAACATCATGCTGGCCGCGGACGGGCCGCGCGTGATCGACTTCGGCATCGCCCGCGCGGTCGAAACCACCTCGGTCACCGCCAGCGGTGTGGTGGGCACGATCGGGTACATGGCGCCCGAGCAGCTGGAGGGCATGCGGCTGACCTCGGCGGTGGACATCTTCTCCTGGGGGTCGGTGATGGTCTACGCCGCCACCGGGCACGAGGCCTTCCCCGGACCGACCCAGGCCTCCCGCATCGCCCGCATCCTGGGCGGCGAGCCCGACCTCGGCCCCCTGACCGAGCCGCTGGCCGGGATCGTCCGCTCCTGCCTGGACAAGGACCCCGAGCGCCGCCCCGACGCCACCACCCTGCTCAACCTGCTGATCTCCGCGCCCGCCGAGGCCACGGCCGCGCGCCCGGCGGCGGGCGACGGCGGCACCCGGGTCCTGCCCCCGGCCGGCGCGCGCACCCCGTGGGAGAGCGACCCCACCCGGGTCGCCCCCGGCGAGCACCCGCGGGCCCACGCCACACGCGTGGCCCCTCCGGTCCCGGTGGACCCGACCCGGGTGGCCCCCGCCGACGCCCCGAGGGCGGACGCGACCCGCGCCTACACGCAGATGGTGTCGGGCGCCGCCTCGGCCGGTCTGGCTCCGCCGTCCGCGCCGCCGTACTCCACGACCCCGCCGCCCCACCCCCCGGTGTCCGGAGCGGGTACGGCCAGCGGCCCCCACACCCCGCCGTCCTACTCCCGGGCGTTCGAGACGGGTGCGGTGAGCGGTCCCCACACCCCGCCCCACCGGACGGGCGTGCCCCCGTACCACTTCCACGGCATCCGCTTCACCGACCCGGGCGATCTGGCCGAGGCCATGCAGCAGAACTGGAGCGCGGCCGTCCAGGTCTTCAGCGACCCGGCCGAACGGGCGGCCCTGGGCGCCTGGCTCGTCGACGACCTCGGCGACACCACGGTGGACCGGTCCCTGTTCCGGGGCCACGTCAACAACGACGCCAACCTGGCGCTGGCCTCGTTCGTCTCGCAGCTGCGCCCCGACCTGCCGCCGATCTTCCGCGGCCGGGGCGCCACCGTGGCCGAGCTGGGCGAGATGTTCGACGACCCGCGCCCCCTGCTCACCGGCGCGCCCAAGGCCAACGAGATGGTCCTGATGGCCCGCCCGAGCGTGCTCAGGACCATGGGCGCCCACCACGGCGCCGACTCCGCCGACCTCATGCGGCTCGCCGACCAGCTCGACGAGGCCGAACGGGCCGCCAACGCCTTCCAGGAGCAGCTCACCGGCGAGCTGGAGGGCTGGCGCGCGGCCCGCGTCAACGTGAGCGCCGCCCTCATCCTGGCCTTCCTGCTGCGCCCCGAGCGCCTGGTGCCACCCGGCGACGGCGGGGACACGGGCCTGGGGGAGTGGGTGTCGATCCTGTGGAGCCGCGTCGAGAGCGCGCCGGTGCCCGTCAGCGCCGGGTACGCGGCCGTGGTCTACGGCGCCCTGTCGACCATGCGGTCGCTGGCCGAGCAGCGCCGGAGCTGGGAGACCCGGCACAACAAGGTCAGCACCGACCACGCCGACCTGCGCCGCGGGGTCAGGCTCCAGGAGCGCCTGCTCCTGGGTCTGCGGATCTGCCGGTTCGCCGTCTTCGGCATCCCCGCCGCTCTGCTCGCCGGGCTGGCGACGGGCAACGGGACGGAGGGGCCCGCGGGCCTGCTCATGTCGGTGGGCCTGCTCGGCCTGGTCGGGGCGATCGCCCTGGAGGTGACCGTGCGGGTCGTCTCCGGCGGCGTGGCCCGGCGCAACCAGCGCTCCCAGGAGCTCAACGGCGCGGCGGCGCAGCTGCCGCAGCTGACGTCGGGCGTCGCCCGCATCCAGGGCGACCTGCGCAGGGCCAGGGAGATCTGCGGGCGGAGCTGACCCGCGTCGCGCGGACCGCGCCCGGGTCCGGCGCGGCCTCCGCCGCCCGGCGGAGCGGCCGTGCCAGAGTGGTGACCGTGCGCAGAGCAGGAGGCGGTCCGGGGCGTCCCGTGCGCCTGGGGGCGTTCCTGGGGTTCGTGGTCCTGCTCCAGTTCGGGTACCCGGTCACCCTCCACGGCCCCGTCTGGACGGGGCTCTACCTGGTCGCCTACGTGGGAGTGGTGCTCTCCGGCGTCGTGCTGGTGCGCGGGGCGCACGACCGGATCGCCCCCACCGCCGCCACGGGCGCGGCACTGCTCTGCTGTGCGGCCTGGGTCGGCGCGACGGGCGACGGGGGCGCGGCGCTGGTGTCGATGTTCGCGGCGGGGGCGGCCTTCCAGCTCGCGCTCATGTACTCCCTGCTGCGGTTCGTCTACCGCCGGAGCCGGACCCCCGAGCTGGAGATCGTCCTGGCGGCGGTGTGCGTCTACCTGCTGCTCGGCGGTCTGTTCACCACGGTGTTCGGCGCCCTGGAGAGCCTGTGGCCCGGGAGCTTCGCCGACTCCGCGCACCCGGGGGGCCGGGTCACCTGGCAGCAGTTCGTCTACTTCTCCTACGTCACGCTGGCCACCACGGGCTACGGAGACGTCGTGCCGGTCTCGGCGTGGGCGCGCTCGCTGTCCGCGGCCGAGGGCGTCGTGGGGACCCTGTTCCTGACCACGGTCGTGGCCCGCCTCGTCGGCGCCTTCAGCGGCCCGCGCCGGGAGGAGGGCCGCGCGGTCACCGGTTGACCGGCCCAGTGCCGGTCACCGGGTGGGGTTGGCGACCACCACGTCGGCGTGCTCCCGGGGGCGGTCGCGCCGGTGGAACGCCTCCTCCTGCTCCGCCCACGTCCGCCGGTGCGGCGCGTAGACGGACGCGTCCCACCGGCCGTCCAGCCGCCGCGCGCGCTCGTCGTCGGGAGCGTCCACCCACACCAGCAGGTCCAGCAGGCCGCGCACGGCGGCGGCCCCGGAGCCGCCGCCCTCCACCACGAGGACCCCGCCCGCCGCCACGTCGCCGGGCAGCACCGTCCACTCCCGCGCGAACGCCCCCCGCTCCCAGTCGTAGCGCCGCCAGGCCGCCCGCTCTCCGCGCGCGAGCGGGGCCAGGACCCGCTCGCGCAGCAGCTCCGAGCCCTCCTCCAGGCCCCGCCAGCCCGGGTAGAGGTCCTCCATGGTCAGCACGGCGGCGGCCTCGCCCCGCCGGACCAGGGCCGCGCGCAGCGCGTCGGCCACCGTGCTCTTGCCCGCGCCCGAGCGGCCCTCGACCGCCACGGCGCGCGTCCGGCCCGGGGCCCGGGCGGGCGGCGGCACCGCCCCGGCCAGGAGGTCGGCCCATCCGGACTCGGCGGTGCTGATGCGTGCTCTGCTCACCTTCGGACCCTAACGCGGCGGATGCGAAGTTCCGGCTTGCGTTCATTGCTTGTAGCATTCCTCGCAACAGCGCCGAAACGCGGCCACGAAAGCAGGGGGAGGGGCACCTGGTGACCGAGGCCGCCGCGACACCGGGATCACAGTCAGCCCTGCGCCGGGCCAACGAGCGGCGGGTCGTGGACGTGCTGCGCAGCGAGGGAACCCGCACCCAGGCCGAGCTGGCCCGCGCCACCGGCCTGTCCGCGGCCAGCGTCTCCAACATCGTCCGCGGCCTGCGCGCCGCCGGGACGGTCCTGGTGCGCGACACCTCCTCCAACGGCCGCCGGGCCAAGGCGATCACCCTCGTGCGCCAGCCCGGCGCGGTCGTGGCCGTGGACTTCACCGCCGACAGCGTCCGCGTCGCGGTGGGCGACAGCGACGGCAACATGCTGGCCCGCGAGGAGATCGGCTACGACGTGGCCTCCGACGCCGAGCGCGGGGTGCGCCGCGCCGCCTGGTTGGCCGAGACCATCCTGCTGCGCAGCCGGGTCGACCGGGGCACCGTGTCCTCGGTGGTGGCCTCCATCCCTGGGCCGATCGACCCCGGCACCGGTGAGGTCGGCGGCATCTCCTGCCTGACCCGCTGGGCGGGCTTCCGCCCCGCCAAGGCGCTGACCGAGCGGCTGGGCCTGGAGGTGCTGGCCGAGAACGACGCCAACCTCGCGGTCCTGGCCGAACAGCACCGGGGCGCGGGCGTGGGCGCCGAGCACGTGGTCCACCTGGTCATCAACGACGGCGTGGGAGCGGGCATCATGATGTCGGGTCAGCTCTTCCGCGGCGCGGGCGGCACGGCCGGGGAGATCGGGCACATCGCGCTGGACCCGCGCGGGCACGTGTGCCGCTGCGGCAACCGGGGCTGCCTGGAGACCTTCGTCGGCGCGGGCTACCTGCTGGACATGCTGCCGCAGAACACCGACGTGGCCCGCGGCCCCGACCCCGTCCGCATCCCGGACATGGTGGCCGCGGCGCTGGAGGGCGACCCCGGCAGCCGCCGCATCATCGCCGAGGCGGGCACCGCGCTGGGTCAGGGCACCGCGATCGTGGCCAACCTGTTCAACCCGGACCGGGTCATCGTGGGCGGGGACCTGGCCCAGGCCGGTGACCTGCTGCTGGACCCGATGCGCCGGTCGATGGAGCTGGGCTCGCTGAGCAGCGCCCTGGAGCGGCTCGAACTGGTGCCGAGCGCGCTGGGCAGGGACGCCTCGCTGTACGGGGCGCTGCGCATGGCCGCCCAGCAGGAGAACTGAACGGTCCCGAACCCGATTTCCCGTACCACCGATGACGCGGAGGTGCCGCGCGGTGGCGCCGCGTTCCCGCGACGGGGGAGCGCGGGCGCCCGGAGCCGCCCGCAGCAGGTCGGGCGGCGGGCGGGTCCTTCGCTGAACGGAGCCCGCACGTAGGCTGACGAGGACGCGAACACCGAGGTCAGTGCCGGAACGGGCCGCCGCTCGGTAAAAACCGAAACTCCTTCACGTGAGCTCACACGTCCAGAATCCCGCTCTGGCCTGGGTTTTCCGTGATTTCACGCTCTGAACGCAAGGCCCGTGATGTTTCGGTTATGTGTTCAGGAGTTGACGGCAAGGTGGCGGCGGGGTTTGACTTCACTCCACCACTCGCGAGTTCCACCACCCGTATCCCCCGTCATGAGAGGTACCCAGCGTTGAACGCACGACGCTTCACACCGCGGTACACGTCCGCCGGCTTCGCCGCCGCGGGAGCCGCTCTCGCCCTCCTCGTCTCCGGTTGTGGCTCGCTCACGACCACCGGCGGCGAGGCCGAGCAGGAGACCCACACCGTGGAGGAGGGCTTCCACGTCGGACTGCTCCTGCCCGACCTCCACACGGCCCGCTACGAGGCCTTCGACCGCCCCTTCTTCGAGGAGGCGATGGGCGAGCTGTGCCCCAACTGCGAGATCTCCTACGCCAACGCGGACCAGTCCGTGAGCGAGCAGCAGACCCAGGCCCAGGCCATGCTGACCGACGGTGTGGACGTGCTCGTCCTCGACCCGGTGGACGCCGCCGCCGCGGCCGGGACGGTCAACGAGGCCAAGTCCCAGGGCGTGCCCGTGATCGCCTACGACCGCCTCGCCGAGGGCGGCGCGGACATGTACGTCTCCTTCGACAACAACCGCGTCGGCCAGGTCCAGGCCGAGTCGCTGCTGGAGGCCCTGGAGGAGGAGGGCACCACCGGTGACGGCTCGATCGTCGTCATGCACGGCTCGCCCACCGACCCCAACGCCGCCAGCTTCAAGGCCGGGGCCATGGGGGTCCTGGAGGACCAGATCGAGATCGGCCAGGAGTTCGACACCCCCGAGTGGTCGCCGGACGAGGCCAACGCTCAGATGGAGGGCGCCATCACCTCCCTGGGCCTGGACGAGATCACCGGCGTCTACGCCGCCAACGACGGCATCGCCTCCGGCGTCATCTCCGCCCTGCGCAGCGCGGGCGTGAGCGTGGAGGACCTGCCCCCGGTGACCGGCCAGGACGCCGAGCTCGCGGGCATCCA
Source organism: Nocardiopsis sp. M1B1 (assembly GCF_052466615.1). Taxonomy (NCBI): domain Bacteria; kingdom Bacillati; phylum Actinomycetota; class Actinomycetes; order Streptosporangiales; family Nocardiopsidaceae; genus Nocardiopsis; species Nocardiopsis sp. M1B1. Next base: position 4,445,278 of record NZ_CP196194.1, on the reverse strand, counting down.
GCGCATCATCGCCGGTGAGCAGTACATGACCGTCTACAAGGCGATCCAGCCCGAGGCCCAGGTGGCCGCCGCCATGGCCGTCGGCCTGGCCACCGGCGAGGACCCCGAGCTGGGCGAGCACACGCTCACCGAGGTCGAGGACGGAGGCGGCGAGACCGTCCCCGCCGTCCTGCTGGAGCCGATCGCGGTCACCGCGGAGAACGTCGGCGACACGGTCGTCTCGGACGGGATCTACAGCATCGAGGAGATCTGCACCGACGACTACGCCGACACGGACTTCTGCCAGGAAGCCCTGTAGAGCCGGTGCGGACGTTCCGGGCCCGGAACGGCGGGGCGCCCCGCCGCCCCGCCGTCCCCGGCCAGGGCGAGAGAAGAGAAGCGAACGCATGAGCACACCAGTCCTGGAACTGTCCGGGATCTCCAAGACCTTCGGCGCCGTCCGGGCCCTGAGCGACGTCGACTTCCACGTCGGCGAGGGCGAGGTCGTCGCCCTGCTCGGTGACAACGGCGCCGGCAAGTCCACGCTGGTCAAGGTCATCTCCGGAGCGCACCCCGCCGACAGCGGCGGCGCCATCACCTGGGACGGCAAGCCGGTCAGCATCAACGCCCCCTCCGACGCCCAGCGCCTGGGGATCGCCACCATCTACCAGGACCTCGCCCTGTGCGACAACCTGGACATCGTCGGCAACCTCTTCCTGGGCAACGAGAAACTGCACTTCCCGGGCACCCTCGACGAGGTCGAGATGGAGGGCCGGGCCATGGAGCTGCTGGACTCGCTGTCCGTGCGCATCCCCAGCCTGCGCGTCCCGGTGGCCTCCCTCTCCGGCGGCCAGCGCCAGATCATCGCCATCGCCCGCTCCCTGCTGGGCAAGCCGCGCGTGGTGATGCTCGACGAGCCCACCGCCGCCCTGGGTGTCGCCCAGACCGCCCAGGTCCTCGACCTCATCGAGCGCCTGCGCGACCAGGGCCTGGGCGTGCTGCTGATCAGCCACAACATGGCCGACGTGCGCGCGGTGGCCGACCGCGCCGTGGTCCTGCGCCTGGGCCGCAACGCCGGGAACTTCCCCGTCGCCGAGACCAGCTACGAGGAGATCGTGGCCGCCATCACCGGTGCCGCCGACAACCCGGTCAGCCGCCGCTCCGAGCGCACCGGCGCCTCGGCCCTGGCCACGGAGGACAAGTGATGACCCAGCAGACCCCCGTCTCCAAGGCGCCCGCCACGGGTGCGGGCGGCTCCGCCGAGTCCAAGCGCGACCCGCGCCTGCTGACCACGGCGGCCTCGCCCAAGGGCTGGCTCGACGCCCTGCGCCGCAACCTGCGCAGCGGCGAACTGGGCCCGATCCCCGTGGTCATCGGCCTGATCCTCATCGCCGTCGTCTTCCAGTCGGCCAACGACCGGTTCCTGTCGCCGCAGAACCTGTCCAACCTGACCGTGCAGATCGCCGCCATCGGCCTGATGACCACCGGCGTCATCATGGTCCTGCTGCTCGGCGAGATCGACCTGTCCATCGGCTCGGTCGCCGGACTGGCCGCCGCGGTCCTGGGCGTCCTGGCCGTCAAACAGGGCGTCTCGGAGTGGATCGCGATCGGCGCGGCCCTGGCCATCGGCCTCGTGGTGGGCCTGCTCCACGGCGTCGTCTTCGCCAAACTCGGGGTACCGGCCTTCGTGGTCACCCTCGCCGGACTGCTGGGCTGGCAGGGCCTGCACCTGTACCTGATGGGCGCCGACGGCACCATCAACACCAGCCCGAACGGGCCGATCTCGCTGCTGACGCAGACCTTCTTCGTCCCGGTGGTGGGCTGGGCGCTCGCCGTCCTGGCCGTCGTCCTGTACGTGGTCTCCGTGGCGGCGGTGGAGCGGCGCAGGCGCCAGGCCAACCTGCCCTACAAGCCCTGGACCGAGATCCTCTTCCGGGCGGCCCTGCTGTTCGTGCCGATCCTGGTCGCGGTGTGGGTGCTCAACCAGTACAAGGGCGTGCCGCTGGCCTTCCTGATCTTCGTGGGCTTCGTGGTCGTGCTCGACCTGGTCCTGCGCAAGACCCGCTACGGCCGCATGGTCTACGCCGTCGGCGGCAACGCCGAGGCGGCGCGCCGCGCCGGCATCAACGTGGACATGATCCGCATCTCGGTGTTCGGGATCGCCTCCGCCCTGGCCGCCCTGGGCGGGATCATGCTGACCTCGCGCAACTTCGCGGCGAGCGTGGCCACCGGCGGCGGCGAGGAGCTGATGATGGCCATCGCCGCCGCGGTCATCGGCGGCACCAGCCTCTTCGGCGGACGCGGCAACGCCTACTCCGCCCTGCTGGGCGGCCTGGTCCTGGGCGCGATCACCTCCGGCCTGCTGCTCCTCCAGATGGACACCTCGGTCCGGTTCATGATCACCGCCGCCGTCCTGCTGATCGCGGTCATCCTGGACTCCGTCTCCCGCCGGGGACGCAAGACCCACGCCAGGGGAGGCGCCTGACCCGGCACGGCTACGCGAGCCATCCCCGGGCGGCGGACGGCGCCCACTCCCCGCCGTCCCCGCCCCCTCCCGCCCGGTCCGGCGCCCCAGGTGCCGGGCCGGGCCCTCGCGCCGAACCCTCCTCCACTGTTCCCGCGCGCGGGGCGGGGGCCCCGAGACCGAGGGTGCTGAACGGCCTCCCGGGGGCGCTGCTAGCTTCGCGGTAAAGACCACCGGGCCGCGCCACGGGGCGCGTTCGCCGTGCCTTGCGGCCGGTCCGCCACGCGCCCACGGCGCCGCACCGCGGCGTACGGGGCGGGCACCACCCCGGGAGAGACATGCGCAGGATCCTCGTCGTCGGAGCCGGACAGTCCGGACTCCAGTTGGCTGTCGGCCTGCTGGGCGAGGGATACGAGGTGACCCTGGCCACCGAGGCCGGGCCGGAGGAGATCCGCGCGGGGCGGGTCACGTCCACGCAGTGCCTCTTCGGCCCCGCCCTGCGCCGCGAGCGCCGCCACGGCCTCGCCTTCTGGGACGACCGCGCGCCCGCCGTCCGCGGGGTCGGGTTCCGCGTGGCCGACCGCGCCGGCGCGGGAGCCCCCGCCCTGTCCTGGGTCGGCGCGCTGGACGAGCACGCCCAGTCGGTCGACCAGCGGCTCAAGATGTCGGCCTGGCTCGACCTGTTCGTCCGGCGCGGCGGCGCCCTCCTGCGCGGGCGCGTCTTGGCCGAGGACCTGGAACGGCTCGCCGCCGACCACGAGCTCACCGTCGTCGCCTCCGGGCGCGGCGCGCTCTCCGAGGTCTTCCCCCGCGACACCCGGCGCTCGCACTTCCGGTCCCCGCAGCGCTCCCTGGCGCTGGCCTACGTGACCGGCGCCGGGCCCCACCCCGACGGGCCCGTGCTCAGCCGCACCGTCGTCCCCGGCGCGGGGGAGGTCACCACGCTGCCCACCTACTCCCTGGCCGGGGTCTGCGAGGCCGTCATGGTCGAGGCGGTGCCCGGCGGCCCCCTGGACCGGCCGCTACCCCCCGACGCCTCCGGCGAGGAGGTCCTCGCGGGCCTGCTGGACGTGCTGTACCGCGAAGCGCCCTGGGAGTACGAGCGCCTGGCCCACGCCCGCCTGGCCGACCCGGGGGCGGCCCTGCGCGGCGGCTACGCGCCGGTGGTGCGCGAACCCGTCGCCCGCCTGGCGAACGGAACCCCGGTGCTGGGCATGGCGGACTCCGTGGTCGCCAACGACCCGGTCACCGCGCAGGGGGCCAACATGGCCTCCTTCGGCGCCGAGGTCTACCGCCGCGCCGTCGTCGACCACGGCCGGCGGCCCTTCGACGAGGCCTTCATGCGCTCGGCGTTCGCCGCCTACTGGCGCCTGGCCAGCCAGGTGACCGCGTGGAGCAGGGTCCTGCTCACCGCCCCGCCGCACCTGGAGGAGCTGTACCGCCTCGCCGCGCGCCACCAGGAGACGGCCGACCGCTTCGCCAACTGCTTCAGCGACCCCGGCGACCTCATCGGGTGGTTCCTGCACCCCGAACGGGCCCTGGCCTACGTGGACGGCGTCCGGCGCGCCGAGCCCGCGCGGTCGTCCCATCTCCCTACCTCCTGAACCCGGTCGGGACGGTGGGGATGTAGCGTCGCACGCCGTGCCCGTAGAACTCTCCGCCGCATCCTTCCTGGCCCTCAGCGGCCACGGCCTGCTCGCCCCCACCGACGTGGCGGCGTTCGTCGCCGCCGCGGTGGTCGCCGTCTTCGTCGGGGCCGCGGTGCAGAGCACCGTCGGCCTCGGCCTGGGGCTGGTCGCCGCGCCCGTCCTGTCCTTCCTGGACCCCACCCTCGTGCCGGGGGCACTCCTGGTCGCCGTGATCGCCCTGCCCGGGCTCACGCTCCTCCAGGAGTGGCGGCACGTGGACTGGCGCGGCCTCGCCTGGGGGCTGCCCGCGCGCCTGCCCGGAACCGCCCTGGGCGTGTGGGTGGTGGCCGCCCTGGAGCCCCGCGCGCTGGCGGGCGCGGTCGGGGCGATGGTGCTGGTGGCCGTCGCCCTCTCGCTCTGGTCCCTGCGGGTGCGCATCACCCCCGTCTCGCTCGTGGCGGCCGGGACCCTGTCTGGCCTCACCGGCACCGCCACCACGATCGGCGGCCCGCCCATGGCGCTGCTCTACCAGTACGAGGAGCCCGCCCGGGTCCGCGCCACCCTGGCCGCGTTCTTCCTCCTGGGCGGCGCGGTCTCGCTGGCGGCCCTGGCCCTGGGCGGCCAGATGGACGCCCGGACCGCCGCGGTCGGCGCCTGCGCGATCCCCTTCGTGGTCGCGGGCTTCTTCGCCGGGACCGCACTGCGCCGCCGCGTCGACGCCGGGCGGCTGCGCGCGGCCCTGCTGGCGGTCGTGGCGGCCTCCGCGCTGGGACTGCTCGCCCGAGCCTTCCTGGGCTGACGCGCTGCCACCGCGCCGGGGGCCGGGTAATGTACGCGAAAACCCGGTAACCGGACGGCGTAGGCGTTCCATGGGCCGCTCCCGCGCGGGGTTGGGTAGGACCCGTGGACGTACGCCCATAAACTCGGGTATGCATACCTGCCGGTAGCCAGGCCCGGCCCACGTCAGGGGCACGGAACGGCAAACTCAACGGACACGCGGGACGAGGGGACTGACGAGACAGTGGCACTGTTCGAGTCGATACACAATCCGGAAGCGCTCAAGAGGCTTCCGGCCGACCAGCTCCCTGCGCTGGCACAGGAGATCCGGGACTTCCTGGTCGACTCCTGCTCCCAGACCGGCGGGCACCTGGGCCCCAGCCTCGGCGTCGTCGAGCTGACCATCGCGCTGCACCGGGTCTTCGACTCCCCGAAGGACCCCATCATCTTCGACACCGGGCACCAGGCCTACGCGCACAAGGTGCTCACCGGCCGCCACGACTTCACCAACCTCAAGTCCGAGGGCGGCCTGTCCGGATACCCCTCCCGCGCCGAGTCCGAGCACGACTTCGTCGAGAACTCCCACGCCTCCACCGCGCTGTCCTACGCCGACGGCATGGCCAAGGCCAACGAGGTGCGGGGCCGCAAGGACCGCACCGTGGTCGCCGTCATCGGCGACGGCGCCCTCACCGGCGGCATGGCCTGGGAGGCGCTCAACAACATCGCCGAGCGCCGGGACCGGCGCCTGGTCATCGTGGTCAACGACAACGGCCGCTCCTACTCGCCCACCATGGGCGGTCTGGCCGACCACCTCGCCTCCCTGCGCATGGCCCCCGGCTACGAGCAGGCCCTGGACCTGGCCAAGACCACCCTCAACCGCACGCCCGTGGTCGGCCAGCCCCTCTACGAGGCGCTGCACGGCATCAAGAAGGGCCTCAAGGACGCCATCCAGCCGCAGATGATGTTCGAGGACCTGGGCCTGAAGTACCTCGGTCCCATCGACGGCCACGACGAGCAGGCCCTGGAGAAGGCGCTGCGCCGCGCCCGCGACTTCGGCGGCCCGGCGATCGTCCACTGCATCACCCAGAAGGGCAAGGGCTACGCCCCGGCCGAGAACCACGACGAGGACCAGTTCCACGCCCCCGGCCCCTTCGACGTGGCCACCGGCCAGGCCAAGCCCGGCCCCAAGGCCGTCAAGTGGACCTCGGTCTTCGCCGACACCATGGTGGAGATCGGCGCCGAGCGCCCCGACGTGGTGGCCATCACCGCCGCCATGCTCCACCCCACCGGCCTCAACAAGTTCGCCGAGGCCTACCCCGAGCGCACCTTCGACGTGGGCATCGCCGAGCAGCACGCCGCCACCGCGGCCACCGGCATGGCCATGAACGGCCTGCACCCGGTCGTGGCCGTCTACGCCACCTTCCTCAACCGCTGTTTCGACCAGGTGCTCATGGACGCCGCCCTGCACCGCCAGGGCGTCACCTTCTGCCTGGACCGCGCCGGGGTCACCGGCAACGACGGCGCCAGCCACAACGGCATGTGGGACATGTCCATCCTCCAGGTGGTCCCGGGTCTGCGCCTGGCCGCGCCCCGCGACGCCGAACGCCTGCGCGCCCTGGTGCGCGAGGCCGTCGCGGTCGAGGACGCGCCCACCGTCGTGCGCTACCCCAAGGGCGCGGTCGCCGAGCAGTTGGACGCCGTGGGCAGGATCGGCTCCATGGACCTGCTCCGCCGCGCCACCGACGGCGGCAACTCCAAGGACCTGCTCATCGTGGGCGTGGGCACCATGGCCCAGGTCGCCTGCGAGGTCGCCGACCGGATGGCCGCCCAGGGACTGGGCGTCACCGTCGTCGACCCCCTGTGGGTCAAGCCGCTGGACGAGGCCCTGGTCGCCGAGGCCGCCGAGCACAGCGTCGTCGCGGTCATCGAGGACAACGGCCGCACCGGCGCGGTCGGCGACGCCGTGGCCCGCCTGCTGCGCGACCACGACGTGGACGTGCCGGTGCGCACGTTCGGCATCGCGCAGGAGTTCCTGGACCACGCCAAGCGCGACGACATCCTGCGCGAGCAGGGCCTGACCCCCCAGGAGCTGTCCCGCAGCCTCACCGAGACGGTCTCCCGGCACACCGACGGCGCCAAGTCCGCCGGCGAACTGGCCGACGAGACCGCCTGAGCGCACGCGTCCCAGGCAGCCCGGGGGACGCCCCCGGGCTGCCAGAATGGGCACATGAGCTCCTCCGAACCTGAGCAGCACAGCACCGCCGCACCGCTCCGGGTGGCCGTGATCGGCTCCGGCCCGGCGGGCGTCTACGCCGCCGACGCCCTGACTCGGCAGCGGCGCGTGCCCGTGCGGGTCGACGTCATGGACCGCCTGCCCACGCCCTACGGGCTGGTGCGCTACGGGGTGGCCCCCGACCACACCAAGATCAAGGGTGTGGCCCGGGCGCTGCGCCGGGTTCTGGAGCACCCCGACGTGCGCTTCGTCGGCGGGGTCGAGTTCGGCGCCGACCTCACCCGCGCCGACCTGGCCCGCACCCACCACGCCGTCGTCTACGCCACCGGCGCCAGCGTCGACCGCCGCATGGACGTGCCGGGGGAGGACCTGCCCGGCAGCGTCGCCGCCACCGACTTCGTCAACTGGTACTGCGGGCACCCCGACACCGCCCTGGAGCGGTTCGTGCTCGACGCCGAGGAGGTCGTCGTGGTCGGGGCGGGCAACGTCGCCCTGGACGTGGTGCGCATCCTCGCCAAGACCGCCGACGAGCTCCGCCACACCGACATCCCCCAGCCGGTCTTGGACGTGCTCGCCGCCAGCCGTGTGCGCACCGTCCACCTGCTGTCGCGGCGCGGCCCCCTCCAGGCCAAGTTCACCGCGCCCGAGCTGCGCGACCTGCTCGCGCTGCCCGGCGCCGATGTCGTCGTGCGCCCCGAACAGGTCGACATCGACCCCACCGCCGTGGGCACCGGCGCCCCCGAGCTGCGCGACGTCGCCCGGGCCGCCCGCACCAACCTGCGGCTCCTGGCCGAGCACGCCTCCCGCGGGCCCCGCGGGCGCGGGCGCACCGTGCGGCTGCACTTCTGGGCCCGGCCCGTGGAGGTCCTCGGCCGGGAGGAGGGGCGCGTGAGCGGCGTGCGGGTGGAGGAGACCCGCCTGGACGCCCACGGGGTTCTGACCGGGACCGGCCGGACCACCGACCTGCCCGCCGGGATGGTGCTGCGCTCGGTGGGGTACGCGGGCGTCGCGCTGCCCGGGGTGCCCTTCGACGCCGAGGGGCGCACCGTGCCCCAGGAGGGCGGGCGCGTCCTGGACGCCGACGGCGGCGCGGTCCCCGGCGACTACGTGGCCGGTTGGATCAAACGGGGCGCCACCGGGGTGATCGGCACCAACAAGTCCGACGCCGCCGCGACCGTGCGCGCCCTGCTGGAGGACGCCGGGGCGCTGCGCGAGGCGGCCCCGGAACTGGTCCCGCTGGAGACCGTGCTGGACGAGCGCGGGGTGGCCCACAGCGACTACGAGGACTGGCTGCGCATCGACACCGCCGAGGCCGACCAGGCCGTGGAGCTGGACCGGGGCGAGCGGGTCAAGCTCCACGGCTGGGAGGCCTACCGCAGGGTCGTCGGCGGCTGACCGCCCCGCCCCGCCCCGCGCCCGCGGCGGAGGCTCAGGCGACCTGGTCGGTGGCGGCGCCGTAGGTGTTGCAGCCCTCCACGGTCTCCTGCGACCAGCCCCGCTCCAGCCAGAGCGCCCGGTTGCCGGCGGTGCCGTGCGTGTCGAGGTCGCCGCCGCCGTTGAAGTGCTCGTTGGCCGTGCGCAGGGCCCCCTCGTCGGCGCCGGTGATCCCGCGCAGGCCCACCCCGGCCATGCACTCGGCCTGGAGCTCGGTGCGGCGCAGCGCCTCCAGTTCGGCCTGCTCGTTCTCGGCCTTCCAGGTCATGCCGTGCGCGACGCCTAGGATGCCGGTGGCGTACTGCACGTGGTGGCCGTACTCGTGGCCCATCAGGGCGAGCCAGACCTCCTCGCGCTCGCTCGGGGGGAGCAGGGCGCCCAGGTGGCGCACGTTGGGCAGCACGACGGTGATGCGGCTCAGGTCGCTCTCGTAGTAGGCGAGCGTGTACCCGTCCTCCGGGCTGGCGTCGGGGGGGTCGGGCGAGGTCCGGGTGACGGCGAACTCGGGCAGCTCCACGGACAGGCCCAGGTCCTCGAACACCGGCGCCCACAGCGTGTTCAGGCAGTCCCCGGAGACGGCCGCGAACTCCTCCCAGGACTCGTCGGAGTCCATGTCCAGCTCGGGGACGTCGCAGTCGACCGGCTCGGGCATGGCGACGTCGTAGAGGGGGTGGTCGACGACGTCGACCTCCACCTGGTTGGGCCGCGCCCTGAGGCGGTCGTCGTAGTGGGCGGACAGGTCGACGCCGGTGGGCTGGGGTTCCTCCTGGGGGGTGGTGGCGACGATGAGGATGCTCGCGCCCAGCGCCACGAGGGCGATCACGGCCGCGCTCGCCGAACCGAGCAGGACGCTCGCGCCGCCGCGGCGCGAGGGCCGCTCCGGCGGCTGCGGCCAGGACGGCGCGGTCGGCTGCCAGACGGTACCCGGGTGGGCGGCGGGGTGTCCGCCGGGCGGGAGGGCGAAGGGGTGGGGGTGCGTGTGGGCGCCCGGTGCCCGCCAGGGGTGCGGCGCGGGGAAGGGGCCCGTCGCGGGCGGGCCGTACCCCGTGCCCGGGTGGACGGGGTGGCCGTAGAGGGCGGCGGGAAGGACGGGGCGGTACGGCGCACCGGCCTGTGTCAGCCCCGGGGAGGGGGGAGCGGTGCGGTACGGCGGGGCGCCCGGTCCGGGGTGGGGGAGAGCGGTGTGCTGGACGGGGTCACCCGTCCGCTCCGGGTGCGGGGCCGCCGGGACGGAGGGAGCGCTGTTCGCCTCCGGTCCTGAGGGCGTGCTCTCCACAGCCGGCCCGGGACGCGGGGGAGCGGGCGTGCGGACGTCTCCGTCCCGCCCCTGCTCCGCCCCGCCGGGTTCCCGTCCGTCCGCTCCGCGTCCGGCGTCCTCCTCGGCGCCTCCGGTACCGGACCGCTCGGGTCTGGGGGTCTCGCCTCCGGGCCGCTCACCGCCGGATGGGTTCTCCACGGGGTCAGTCCTCGCTATCGTGCCGCAGCGTGCCGGGGTGTCGTCTCCGCCTGGGGCGAATCCGGCAAGAGTCGCAGAATTCCAGTATGAGGCTTAACCGGACGTACCCACGGACGTGGGGGTGCCGCTCTCCGGCGGCCGGTAACGGACCCCCAGGCCCGTCAGCATGTTCTGAAGCTCGGACTCGAAGAGCGGTTCCATGTCGCGCATCACGAAGTCGAGGTGCTCGAACACCTCCATGCACACCACCCCGTACAGGCGTACCCAGCACGTGCTGAGCACCATGACCGCCTCCACCGGGATGTGCGGGGCCGAGAAGCCGCAGGTGTCGGCGAAGGCGCGCAGCTCGCGGGCCAGCTCCGGGGTGATGCGGTCCCCGTCGGGCAGCACGAACCGCTCCTCCGACAGGAGCCGGTCGAAGAGGGTGTAGAAGGTCGCCCCGAAGCGCCGCCCGGCCTCCACCGCCGGTGTGACGTCGGTCTCGGGGGCCAGCCGCACGCGCGGGCCGAACATCGTGGCGAACTCGGCCCGGTGCCCGACCGCCCAGGCCCGGAAGGCCCGCAGCGAGGTGAGGATGCGCAGGTCGGTGTCCTCGGCGGGCACGCTCGCGTCGGCCGCGGCCACCGCGTCGCCCAGTTCCTGGAACATGTCCGCGGTGATGAGCACCAGCAGCGAGTCGATCCCCGTCACGTAGCGGTACAGTCCCGGCGCGGTCATCCCCATCTCCCGCGCGATGGCGCGCAGGGACACCCCGCCGGACCCGTGCTCGACCAGGTGCCGACGGGCGATCCCCTTGATCTCCGCCAGTGTGGCCTCGCGCACACGTTCGCGGCGGCTCGGCCTCCCTGCCACCCGGTCCAGCTGCGGTTTCGCCATCTGCTGCGCTACACCCCGTCTCGGGCGCCCGGTCGGGGCGCCGTGGTCCTCGTCGACGACGTTGACATCGTAACGCCCGCACGCTTTAGTGAACACCGTTAGCAAACACCGTTAACGGACATGGGGTCTGTTTCCTGAAAGGGCGGCGTATGCCGACACAAACGGGGCTTTTCGGTCGGCTGGGGCGGGGAGTACACCGCTGGCGCTGGGCGGTCCTCGCCGCCACCGCGGCCTTCGCCGTCTTCTCCGGGATCTGGGGCTCGGGGCTCTTCTCCGACGTCAGCGAGAGCGGGTTCGAGGACCCCGACTCGGAGTCCGCGCGGGCCACGCGCGTCCTGGAGGAGGAGCTGGGCCACGACGGCGTCGACGTCGTCGCGGTCTACCGCAGCGACGAGATCCAGGTGGACAACCCCACCTTCGCCGCGGCGATCCAGCGTATCGCCGACGGCATGCCCGAGGACGCGGTCGCCGACTTCGACACCTACCTCGACGAGGACCTCGGCGAGACCGAGCGCGGCATGCTCGTGGCCGAGGACATGGACGCCACCTACATCCCCGTGACCCTCAGCGGGGAGACCCACGCCGACCGCCTCCACCAGTACGAGGAGGTGGCCGAGTACCTGTCCTCCAGCAACCTGGAGGTCCACCTGGGCGGCTCGGTGGCGATCGAGCACGAGCTGGCCGAGAGCGCCGAGAGCGACGTCGTGCGCGCCGAGCTCATCACCCTGCCGATCCTGCTGTTCCTGCTCGTCCTGATCTTCGGCGGCCTCGTCGCGGGCCTGGTCCCGCTCGCCGTCGGCGGTCTGGCCATCCTGGGCTCGCTGACCCTCCTGCGCGCGCTGACCCACGTCACCGAGGTGTCGGTGTTCGCGATCAACGTCGCCACCATCCTGGGCCTGGGGCTGGCCATCGACTACGGGCTGTTCATGGTCAGCCGCTTCCGGGAGGAGCTGCGCCGTGGCCGCGGCATCGCCGACGCGGTGAGCCGCACCGTCGACACCGCCGGACGCACCGTGGCCTTCTCCGGCATCACCGTCGGCATCGCCTTCGCGGGCCTGCTCTTCTTCCCCCAGCCCATCCTCAAGTCGATCGGCTGGGGCGGCATCGCCGTCGTGGTCTTCGACCTGCTGGCCGCGCTGGTCTTCCTGCCCGCGCTGATGGCCGCGGTCGGGCACCGGATCAACCGCCTGCGTCTGCCGCTGCCCCGCCGCACCGTCACCGGCGCCGTACACGAGGGGGCCTGGTCGCGCCTGGCCCGCGTCGTCATGCGCGGCCCCGCCGTGTCCCTGGTCGCGGTCGGCGGCGTCCTGCTGGTCTTCAGCGCCGGCCTGGCCTCCACCGAACTCGGCTCCACCGACCAGCGCTACCTGCCCGCCGACTCCGGGAGCCGGATCGCCACCGAGGCGCTCTCCGACGACTTCCCCGCGGGCGGCCTGGGCACGCTCGACGTCGCGGTGGTCGGCGGCGCCGACGACGGGGCCCTGGAGGAGTACACCGAGCGCCTGGCGGGCCTGGAGGAGGCCGTGTCGGCCACGGTGGAGCGCACCGGCGAGGACGTCGCCCACGTCGTGGTCGCCTACCGGGGCGCCTCCGACTCCCCGGAGGTCGCCGACCTGGTGCGCGACGTGCGCGCCGAACCGGTTCCGGAAGGGGCGGAGGAGACCCTGGTCGGCGGTGTGGCCGCCATGCAGCAGGACAACGTGGCGGCGATCGTCGACGCGGCGCCCATGACCGTGGGCTTCGTCGCCACGGCCACCCTGCTCCTGCTCTTCCTCGCCTTCGGTTCGATCATCCTGCCGATCAAGGCGGTGCTCATGGGGGCGCTGTCCCTGGGCGCCTCCCTGGGCGTGGTGGTCTGGGGCTTCCAGGAGGGCGCCTTCTCCGGGCTGCTCGGGTTCGAGGCGGTGGGCACCATCGACCCCACCTACCTGGTGCTGATCATCGTCGTGGCCTTCGGCCTGGCGATGGACTACGAGCTGTTCCTGCTCAGCCGGGTGCGCGAGGAGTACCTGCGCACCGGCGACAACACGCGCTCGGTGGCGGCGGGGCTCCAGCACACCGGCCAGATCATCACCAGCGCCGCGATCCTGCTGATGGTGGTGCTCCTGGCCATGGGCACCTCGGACCTGCTCTTCCTGAAGATCATCGGCATCGGCCTGGCCATCGCGGTCCTGGTGGACGCCACCCTGGTGCGCGCGGTCATGGTGCCCGCCACGATGCGCCTGCTGGGCGGGGCCAACTGGTGGCTGCCCCGGCCGCTGCGCTGGCTGCACGACCGGATCGGGATCTCCGAGGGCGGCGACGAGGACGATCCCGAACCCGCCGTGGAGCGGGACGGGCGCAGGAGGGTGCACGCGGGGGTGTGACCGCCCGTCGCGCGACCCCGCCCGGGAGCTCCCGGGCGGGGTCGTTTCGCTGTCTGCGGTGCCGTGACGCAGCCGTCCGCGGCCGGAGCGCGTCGGGGCGCGTGTCGCGGGGCCCGGGTGGCCGACGGTGCGCCCCGACGCCGGGGTGGCGGCGGTGGCCTACCTGTGCGACCCCGCCTCGCGGATCGAGGACCTCGTGGGCGCGGCTTCGCTGCCCGGGGTCCAGCGGTCCCTCACGTAAACGATATGCGAAACCTATTATTAGCTATAGCGATCGTCATATCTTTTTACTGTAGTGTGGCGTCGAGGGAACGCGCGGTGGCGGCCGGGGACTCCGGCCGCCACCGACGGCCCCGCACGCCCACGAACGAAGGGGGGTGACACGATGCCCGACGCGCTGACCAGGCTGACCACGCGCAGACCCCGGTGGGTCCTGGCCGTGGCCCCGCCGACGGTGGTCGGGTCGGCCGCGTGGACGGAGCGGCGCACCCCCACCACCTCCTGACCCTGGAAGGCGGGACCACCATGGCCACGTCCCCGACGACCACCTCACCCCCCGGCCGCCGGGGGGCGTCACCGGGAAGGCCCCCGTTCCTGGTCCGGCTCGGCGACGGGCTGGCCCGCCGCCCGGGCCGGGTGATCCTGGCCGGCGTCGCGCTGGTGCTGGTCGCCCTGGCCCTGGCGGCGGGCACCATGGACCGGCTGCTGCTCAGCCGCTTCGAGAGCCCCGGATCGGAGTCGCTGCGCGTCGAACAGCGGTTGGAGGAGGGCTTCGGCACCGGCAAGTACCACTTCCTCCTGCTCGTCACCGCCCAACAGGGCACCGTGGACGACCCCGAGGTCGTCGAGGCCGCCACCGCACTGGAACGGGACCTGGCCTCGCGCGAGGGCGTCGCCGAGACCGCCTCCTACTGGGGGCGCGGCGAGTCCCCGGCGATGCGCTCCGAGGACGGCACCCAGGCGCTGATCACCGTGCGCATGGAGGGCACGGTCACCGAGGCGCGCACCGCGCTCGGCGAGATCTCGCCGGACCTCACCCGCGACGGCGAGGTCGTCCGGGTCGAGGTCGGCGGCGGCGACGAGGTCTTCCGCCAGGCCGCCGAGCAGGCGCAGGCCGACTTCCTGCTCGCCGAGGCCATCATCTTCCCGCTGGTGTTCGTGCTCCTGCTCGTCCTCTACCGCAGGATCTCGGTGGCGGCGCTGACCCTGGGCATGGGCCTGTTCTCCGTGGTCACCACGCTCGCCCTGCTGCGCGGGGTCACCCACCTCACCGACGTGTCCACCTTCGCCGCCAACCTCACCCTGGTCATGGGAGTGGGCCTGGGCGTGGACTACAGCCTGTTCGTCATCAACCGCTTCCGCGAGGAGCTGGCCCGGGGCAGGCAGGTCCCCGAGGCGGTCTCCCTGGCCGTCTCCAAGGCCGGGCGCACCGTCCTGTTCAGCGGCCTGACGGTCGCGGTGGCCCTGTCCTGCCTGATGCTCTTCCCCTTCCCCTTCCTCCAGTCCTTCGCCTACGCGGGCGTGGGAACCGTGCTGACCTCGGTGTTCGCCGCGCTGGTCATCCTGCCCGCGGCTCTGGCCAAGGTCGGGCACCGGGTCCGGCCCAAGCGCGAGCCCGACCCCGACAGCGGCTGGTGGCACTCCACCGCGCTGCGGATGATGCGCCGCCCGCTGCTGTGGGGCCTGCCCGCGCTCGCGGTGGTCCTGGTACTGGCCGCGCCCGCGGTGGGGCTCGACATCCTCGCCATCACCTTCGTCATCCTGTTCCTCATGACCGGGAGCATCCTGCTGCCCGCCAAGGCGATCGTGCTCAACGTGCTTAGCCTCGCGGTGATGTTCGGCGTGATGGTGTGGATCTTCCAGGAGGGGAACCTGTCCGGGCTGCTGGGCTTCACCGCCAACGGCACCCTGGAGACGACGTTCCCCATCCTGATGTTCTGCATCGCCTTCGGGCTGTCCATGGACTACGAGGTGTTCATGATGTCCCGGATCAAGGAGGAGTACGACCTGACCGGGGACAACACCCGCGCGGTCGCGGCCGGGCTCCAGCGCAGCGGCCCCCTGGTCACGGCGGCGGCCGTCATCCTGGCCGCCTCCTTCGCCGCCTACGCCGTCTCCGACGTGCTGTACCTGATGATGCTGGCGGTCGGCATGGCGGTGGTGATCCTGGTGGACGCCACCCTCATCCGCGGCGTGCTGGTACCGGTGTTCATGCGGCTGGCCGGACGGGCCAACTGGTGGGCCCCGGCACCGCTCAAGCGCGTGCACGCCCGCTTCGGCATCGCCGAATGACCCGGAGGTTCCGGTGCCGGGGGCCGCGGCCCCCGGCACCGGAACCTCACTCGTACTTGGTCAGCCGGGGGTGCTCGGTGAGCAGGCGGCCCGACAACTCGTGCAGGAGGGCCACCTCGTTCTCGGACAGGGTGGCGAAGAACTCCGACTCCGCCCGGGCCACCGCGTCGCGGGCCTCCTCCAGCAGCCTCCTCGCCTTGTCCGTGGGCGTCACGATGTAGCGCCTGCGGTCCCGGGGGTTGCGCTCGCGCCTGGCCAGCCCCTGCTCCTCCAGGTCGTCGATCAGCCCCACCATCACGTTCGGGTCCACACCCAGCACACGGCTCAGCTCCTTCTGGGAGAGGTGGGGCATCGCCTCCGCCGCGGAGAGCACGTGGAACTGCCGGGAGGTGACCTGCTGGGGCCCGAAGATCGCCGCTGTGGTCGCCTGGACCAGTTCGCCCAGCTTGATCAGTCGAAAACCGGTCGTGTGCCACATGGGGGTGTCCCATCCGGGTGCGTTCTCCATGCCTCGGCCCCTCTCACATGCTTCTACTCACCAGATGATCATAGAACTCTATGGTTGGGGCGTGAAACGATGGCGGACGCCCACGCCACAGTGCTCCCCGGGCGGAGCAGGTCCGCGGTGAGCGGAACGACCGGCCTCCTCGGCGGCGGCATCGTGCGCCTGCTGCTCAGCCTGGACCAGGAGGTCGTCGCCTTGGTCCGCGACACCGACCGCGCCGGGTCCACCCGGGTCGCGGTCGTGCTGCCCGGGCGTGGTACCGGCAGTACGGCATGCTCCCGGCGGGCGCGGTGCGGGCCTCCGCGCGCCGCTGAGCACGAGGGACGGGCCCGGCGTCCGGGGGGACGCTGGGCCCGTCACGGTTCTCGGGTCACTCGGCGAAGAGTTCGTCGATGTGGTTGACGCTGATGGTCCGGTCGAGCCAGGTGTCGAGCTGGTCGTGGTCGCGGCATGCGCTGATGTGCTCGCGTGCTTCCTCGGGGATATCGATTCCGCGTCGAGTGAGCAGCCGGAGGATGTTTTCGGCTCGTCCTTCGGCCTTGAGGCTCTCGGTCCAGGCGCTGCTGTACCCGTAGGTTTCAGCCATCACTCGGCGAAGAGTTCGTCGATATGGGTGATGGTGGCGGCTCGGTCGAGCCAGGTGTCGAGCTCCTCGTGGTCGCGGCATGCGCTGATGCGCTCGCGTGCTTCCTCGGGTACGTCGACACCGCGTGCGGAGAGGAACCGGAGGATGGCCTTGGCTTCTCCTTCGGCCTTGAGGCTCTCGGTCCAGGCGCTGCTGTACTCGTACGTGTCCGTCATCATGAGTTCCTCCAGGGCGGCCTGGCCTTCGGTCTTCGCCAGCAGGTTCAACGTGAATCCAATGTACTTCGTAGCCTTTTCCCGGTCGATCGCATCGAGGCCGGTGTGCAGGGCTTTCAGCACGTCCATGTCCTGACCGCCGTGCGCGGCGGCGGACAGCACGCCCAGGGACGGGTGCCGCTCCACCTCCCCGGGATCGGTGATGACCGGAATCCCGGACGGCCCCACCACCAGGGGACGCAGGACGAAACCCGGATGGCCGAGGTGAATCGGTTCGGCGTACCAGTCCGCCACGGACTGTTTCGGGCAGATGGTCAGCAGGACGACCGGGCACTCGTGTCGTGAGCGCAGCGAGGCCACGTACTCGGGCCAGGTGAAGCGTTTGCGCTCCTTCTCGTCGCGCTGGACCTCCACGACGATGCCCATCAGCTTGTCGAAGGGGTCCTTCGGGCCGGGGCCGCGCAGCATGATCGCGACGTCCGATCGGCGCTCGACGGGATCGACGTGGCCGAGGTCGCACGAGGTGACCTCGCTGCGGTCGTAGTCGGGTACGTCCACGCCGAGGCCGCGCAGGAAGCCGACGGCCGTGTCCGGTGCGTCGGCGAACAACTCGGAGTAGATCTGGTGTTCAGCGGATATTGCCACGAGGCAGACGTTACACAGGGTTATCAGCAAGTATGTACGAGTAGTCGTTATGTGGTGACTTTTCGCGTTCGCCCACTTCGGGCAGGGGAAGACGCGGTGCCGAGACGACCCCGCGGGGAGGGCCGGACATGTCCGAGAAGCAGAGCAGACCCCTGGTCCTGCACGTGGGGCACGACGAACTCGTCGTCCGGCGCCGCTACGAGACCGCGAGCATCGTCAACGACATCCTCATCGCCCTGTGGTTCATCGCCGGAAGCATCATGTTCTTCTCCGAGGCCTGGACCACCGCGGGCACCTGGTGCTTCCTCGTCGGCAGCGTCGAGCTGCTGATCCGCCCGGTGATCCGGCTGAGCAGGCAGCTGCACATCCGGCGCGTGCGCTCCTCCAGCCCCGGCTCGACCGGTGAGGAGTCCTCCCAGGACTTCTGACCGGCCGGACGGGCGGGGCCTCCCGGACACGCGACGGCGGGCCCGGCATCCGGTGCCGGGCCCGCCGCGGGGTTTCGCGAAGGCTAGAACGCCTTCGGGTCGCCCTCGTGGAACCGCTTGCCGTTCACGGCCTCCGACACCCCGACCTTGTCCAGGTAGGGGGTGATGCCGCCGGTGTGGAACGGCCAGCCCG
The DNA here is from genome assembly GCF_052466615.1 of Nocardiopsis sp. M1B1. Classification (NCBI taxonomy): domain Bacteria; kingdom Bacillati; phylum Actinomycetota; class Actinomycetes; order Streptosporangiales; family Nocardiopsidaceae; genus Nocardiopsis; species Nocardiopsis sp. M1B1. Next base: position 4,427,201 of record NZ_CP196194.1, on the reverse strand, counting down.
CGCCGGTGATCAGGCACAGGTCGATGTCGGCGGCCTCGGCCACGACGCCCTCGTCCAGCATGATCCGGATCTCCCGGGCCAGCGCGCGCAGCGCCCGGTCCAGGATCTCGCTCTCCTCGGACGGCTTGTCGCCGCCCACGAGCAGCGCGCGGACCTCGGGGTCGATGCTGAAGTCGGGGGCGTAGATCGCCGTCTTGCCCGCCTTGACGATCTCGGCCAGCTCGGCGGAGACCGCGAAGCGCTCGGGGAAGGCCTCGTGCAGGGTCTCGGACACGTGCAGCGCGACCGCCGGGCCCACCAGCTGGAGCAGCAGCAGCGGCGACATCGGCAGGCCCAGGGGCGCCACCGCGCGGTCGGCCTTCTCGGGCTCGGTGCCCTCGCCGACGGCGCCCAGGACCTCGCCCATGAACAGGGTGAGCAGGCGGTTGACCACGAACGCCGGGGCGTCCTTGCACAGCACCGCGGTCTTCTTCAGCTTCTTGGCGGTGGCGAAGGCCGTGGCCAGGGAGGCCTCGTCGGTCGCCTCGCCGCGGACGATCTCCAGCAGCGGCAGGACCGCGACCGGGTTGAAGAAGTGGAAGCCCACGACCCGCTCGGGGTGGCGGAGCTTGGACGCCATTTCGGTGATCGACAGCGAGGAGGTGTTGGTGGCCAGGATCGCCTCGGGGGAGACCACGGCCTCCACCTCGGCGAACACCTGCTGCTTGACCTCCATCTTCTCGAACACGGCCTCGATGACGAAGTCGGCGTCGGAGAAGGCGTCCTTGGTCAGGGAACCGCTCACCAGGGCCTTGAGGTGGTTGGCCTTGTCGCTGTTGACCCGGCCCTTCCTCAGGAGCTTGTCCACCTCGCCGTGCACGTAGGCCACGCCCTTGTCCAGGCGCTCCTGGTCCAGGTCGGTCATGACGACCGGAACGTCCAGGCGGCGGGCGAACAGCAGCGCCAGCTGCCCGGCCATCAGTCCGGCGCCGACGACGCCGACCTTGGTGACCTTGCGGGCCAGCGACTTGTCCGGGGCTCCCGCGGGGCGCTTGGCGCGCTTCTGCACCAGGTCGAACGCGTACAGGCCCGCCCTGAGCTCGTCGCTCATGATCAGGTCGGCCAGCGCGTCGTCCTCGGCCGCGAAGCCCTCGTCGCGCGTGCGGGTCTTCGCCTGTGCGACCAGCTCGACCGCGCGGGCCGGGGCCGGGGCGGCGCCGTGCAGCTTGCCCTCGACGGTGAACCGGGCCATGTTGACCGCGTTGTCCCAGGCCTCGCCCCTGTCGACCTCGGGGCGCTCGACCACGACGTCGCCCTTGAGGACCCCGGCGGCCCAGCGCAGCGACTCCTCGACGAAGTCGGCGGGCTCGAACATCGCGTCGGCGATGCCCATCTCGAAGGCCTGCGTGCCCTTGAGCACCTTGTTCTGGGCGAGCGGGTTGTCGATGATGACCTTGAGGGCCTTCTCGGCGCCGATCAGGTTCGGCAGCAGGTAGGTGCCGCCCCAGCCGGGTACCAGGCCCAGGAAGGTCTCCGGCAGCGACAGCGCCGGGACGCCCGAGGAGATGGTGCGGTAGGTGCAGTGCAGCGCCACCTCGACGCCGCCGCCCATGGCCGCGCCGTTGACCAGCGCGAAGGTGGGCACGTCCAGCTCGCCGAGCTTGCGGAACACGTCGTGGCCCAGCTTGCCGATGGCGTGCGCCTGCTCGCGGTTCTGGAGGGCGGGCACACCGGTCAGGTCCGCGCCCACGGCGAAGATGAACGGCTTGCCGGTGACGGCCACGGCGACGATGTCGGTGCGCGCCCTGGCCGCCTCGATCGCCGCGTCCAGGCTGAGCAGCCCGCCGGGGCCGAAGGTGTTGGGCTTGGTGTGGTCGTGCCCGTTGTCCAGGGTGATCAGGACCGCGGTGCCCGCGCCGTAGGGGAGTTCGATGTCGCGGGAGAGGGCGTTGGTGACGACCTCGTCGCTGAACAGCTCCCGTGCCTCGTCGATGACGGTGCTCACTTGCCCCCCTCGTAGTTGGTGTTCTCCCACAGGACGGTCCCGCCCATGCCCATGCCGACGCACATGGTGGTCAGGCCGTAGCGGACGTCGGGGCGCTCGGCGAACTGGCGCGCGAGCTGCATCATCAGGCGCACGCCCGAGGAGGCCAGCGGGTGGCCGAGGGCGATCGCGCCGCCCCAGGGGTTGACGCGGGCGTCGTCGTCGGCGAGGCCGAAGTGCTCCAGGAAGGCCAGCACCTGCACGGCGAAGGCCTCGTTGATCTCGATCAGGCCGACGTCGTCCATCGAGATGCCCTGGCGGGCGAACAGCTTCTCGGTGGCCGGGACCGGGCCCACACCCATGACCTCGGGCTCCACACCGGCGAAGGAGAAGTCGACCAGGCGCATCCTGGCGCCCAGCCCCAGCTCCTCGGCCACGTCCTCGGCGGCCAGGATCGCGCCGGTGGCGCCGTCGTTGAGACCGGCGGCGTTGCCGGGCGTCACGTTGCCGTGCGCGCGGAACGGGGTCTTGAGGGAGGCCAGCGACTCCATCGTGGTGCCGGGCCGGGGCGGCTCGTCCTGGGTGGCCAGGCCGTAGCCCTTCTCCAGGGAGCGGACCAGGACCTCGACCAGGTCGGGCTGGATCCGGCCGTCGGCGTAGGCCTTGGCGACCTTCTCCTGGCTGCGCACCGCGTAGGCGTCGGCCCGCTCCTTGGTGATGGAGGGGTAGCGGTCGTGCAGGTTCTCGGCGGTGTTGCCCATGACCAGCGCGGACGGGTCCACGAGCTTCTCGGAGAGGAAGCGCGGGTTGGGGTCCACGCCCTCGCCCATGGGGTGGCGGCCCATGTGCTCGACGCCGCCCGCGATGACCACGTCGTAGGCGCCGAAGGCGATGCCCGCGCCGGAGGTGGTGACGGCCGTGAGCGCACCGGCGCACATGCGGTCGATGGCGTAGCCGGGGACGCTGCGGGGCAGCCCGGCGAGGATCGCGGCGCTGCGCCCGATCGTCAGGCCCTGGTCGCCGATCTGGGTGGTGGCGGCGATGGCGACCTCGTCGACGCGCTCGGGGGGCAGTCCCGGGTTGCGGCGCATCAGTTCGCGGATCACGCGTACGACGAGGTCGTCGGCGCGCGTCTCGGCGTAGAGGCCCTTGCCTGACTTGCCGAACGGGGTGCGGACCCCGTCGACAAACACGACATCGCGGGCAGTTCGCGGCACGATGGCCCCTCCTTCTCCAAGGGTGGATGGACTCGTCGACCACCATGCTACTCGTCAGTAACAACTTCTGCGAGCAGCGGACCCCCGACTTCGGTCAGGGGCGTAAGTCAGGGGCGATCCCCGACTTTCGGCGGTGGCACGGCCCGCCCGGCGCGCGGTTGGCTGATCGGACGTTCCATCACCGAACACAGCGAACCACAGCGGGCGGCGCGAAGGCGCCGTGCGACGACATCGGGGGCCCACGTGTCAGATCCGGGCGTGCGCGACGCCGACCGCGCCGCGAACACCGAGACCGCGCCCAAGGCGTCCCCGCGCCGCCTGTGGGGGTACGCCCGCCCCCACTGGCGGGTGCTCGTCCTGGGCGGGGCGCTCACCTTCCTGGGCGGCCTCACCAGCCTGTCCCAGCCCCTCCTGGCCAAGTACGTCATCGACGCCCTCGGCGCGGGGGAGCCCATCCTCGGGCCGGTCCTGGCCCTGACCGCCGTCATCCTCATCGGTGCCCTCATCGGCGCCCTGGGCGCCTTCCTGCTGGAGCGCACCGGCCAGAGCGTCGTGCTCGGCGTGCGCCGGGGCCTGGTCGGCCGACTGGTCCGGCTGCGCGTGGCCGAGGTCGACCGCCTCAAGCCCGGCGACCTGGTGGCCCGCCTGACCGCGGACACCACACTGCTGCGCACGGTCGCCACCAGCGGCATCACCAACCTGTTCACCGGCTCGGTGCTGCTGGTGGGCGGCGTCGTGGTCATGGCCGTCCTCGACGGCCTCCTGTTCCTGCTGGCCGCCGCGATGATCGTCATGGTCGGCCTGGTCATGGGCGTGATCCTCCCCCGGATCGGCACCGCCACCCAGGCGGCCCAGGCCGCGCTCGGCGAGATGGGTTCGCACCTGGAGCGGATCTTCGGCGCGTTCCGCACCGTCAAGGCCTCCTCGGCGGAGGAGGCCGAGACCGCCCGCCTGGACGCCGCCGCGGTCGAGTCCTGGCGCAGGGGCGTGGCGGTGGCCGGGTGGACGGCCGTGTCGGGCACCACCGCCTCGCTGGCGGTCAACGTCGCCTTCCTGGCCATCCTCGCCGTCGGCGGGGGACGCGTGGCCGCGGGGGAACTGCCCGTCTCCTCCCTGATCGCCTTCCTGCTCCTGCTCTTCTACCTCATGGAGCCGATCAGCACCCTGGTCAGCTCGGCCACCGAACTCCAGACCGGCCTGGCGGCCGTGCGGCGCGTGGACGAGGTCGCCGAACTGGCTCAGGAGGACCTCGGGGAGGGCGCCGCCCCCGAGGCGGACCCCGGCCGCCCCGCCTCGGTCGTCTTCGAGGACGTGGCCTTCCGCTACCACCCCGACCTGGCGCCGGTGCACCACGGCGTGAGCTTCGAGGCCACCGGGGCCGGTCTGACCGCCCTGGTAGGCCCCTCCGGAGCGGGCAAGACCACGGTTTTCTCCCTGGTGGAGCGGTTCTACGACACCACCTCCGGCCGGGTGCTCCTGGACGGGACCGACGTGCGCGCGTGGCCGCTGGCGGCGCTGCGCGCCCAGATCGGCTACGTGGAGCAGGACGCCCCGGTCCTGGACGGCACCCTGCGCGAGAACCTGCTCATGGCCGCCCCGGAGGCCACCGAGGAGGAGCTGGCCCGGACCGTGCTCCGCGCCCGCCTGGGGGACCTGGTGGCCCGCCTGCCCGACGGGCTGGACAGCGCGATCGGCCACCGGGGCGTGACGGTCTCCGGAGGGGAGCGCCAGCGGGTGGCCATCGCCCGCGCCCTGCTGCGCGGCCCCCGGCTGCTGCTCATGGACGAGGCGACCTCCCAACTGGACGCCGCCAACGAGAGGGCCCTCAAGGAGGTCATGCTGGACGCGGCCCGCCACACCAACGTCATCGTCGTGGCGCACCGGCTGTCCACGGTCACCAGCGCCGACCGGATCGTGGTCATGGACGCCGGACGGGTGCGCGCCGTGGGCACCCACGAGGAGCTGGTGGCCGCCGACTACCTCTACCGCGACCTCGCCGCCGGGCAGCTGCTCACCGCCGAGGCACCTTGAACACGCCGGGGGGCCGGGGTCGCGCGACCCCGGCCCCCCGAAGGCCGCCTCGCCGGATCAGGCGCTCCGCGCGCGCCGCCCCTCCCGCCGCCGCCCGCAGACCGCTGCGCGGGAGTGGGACACCCCCAGCGGTCCCCTTCGGCGCGGTGTCCCCGCCGGAGGAAGGCCGCGCCCGGGAGGGCGCGGCCGCTCACAGCAGCGCGTTGGCCTCGCGGTACCGGCCCGCGGCGTTGTAGGCGCCCGCCAGGTCGCGGCGCAGCCGCAGCGTCAGCCGCCGCACCTCCGGGTCGCCGGAGGAGTTCAGCGCCACCCGGTAGGCGTCGCGCAGCACCTCCACCGCCTCGTCGGAGCGTCCCGCCTGCGTGTAGGCGCGGCCCAGGCGGTGGTGCACCGTCAGGGTGTCCAGGTGGCCCTTGCCCAGGCGGCGCCGCCGCCCGGCCAGCACCATCCGCAGCTGCCCGATCGCGTCCTCGTAGCGCCCGGACATGCTCTGCGCCGCGCTCAGCCCCAGCCGCAGCTCCTCACGGCGCTCGGTCGAGGCCACGTCCTCGATGGCCCGCTCGTAGTGCACCACGGCCGCGTCCAGGCGGCCGCTGCGCCGGTAGCAGACCGCCAGGCGCATGCGCGCCTCCACGGTGTCCTCGTCGGCCGAGCCGAACTGGCGCTCGCGCTCGCGCAGCAGCATCTCCCACTGCCCCGCGGCGTCCGCCGGACGGCCGGCGTCCTCGTAGGCCCAGGCCAGGTTCTCGCGGATGATCTCGGTGCGCGGGTGCTCCTCGCCGAAGACCGCCACCGCCTCGGCCAGGGTCAGCTCGAACTGCTGCACCGCGGCCTGACGGCGCCCCATCTGCGCGTACTTGGTCGCCAGGTTGTTGCGCGCGGTGATCGTGTCCGGGTGCTCGGTGCCCAGCCGCTCCACCAGCGAACGCAGCGTCCGCTCCAGGGAGGCGGCCCGCATCCCGGCAGTGGGGGCGGGGGCCTGGACCACCCCGGAGGCCGTCCGCGCCGCCTCCTCGCGCGCCCCGGTCAGGGCCAGCGGCTCGGTGGGCGCACCGCTCGCCGACGCGGGGCTCGGCACGGAGACCCCGGTCGGGCGCTCGGTCGTTCGCTCCGTCGGCTTCTCCACGGGTTGCTCCGCACGCGCGGGCACGGTGGTATCGGCGGACCGGGTCCTGGTCGCGCCCTTGAGTCCGGTCTCGCGCAGCAACGCACGCCAGAACGACAGCACAATCACCACATTCCCCTGATCGCGCACCGCGGCCCCAGGCCTGCGGCGTAACACCCGTTGGACAACCCGTACCCCGAAATCGCCAGGGCACGTTTCTATAACTTAATCGGACACCGGGCTACGGAACAGGCACCAAACGCCCTGAGGGCACGGTGAGTTCGCTCACTCCTGGGTTGATCGTGTCAGAACGGGGTAAAACGCTACGCCTGATCGGCTGTCCGCAACGCTGTGGCCAGGGGTTCCGCGGTCAGGGTGACCTGCCACTCACGGGCTCCGCGCTCACGCAGGAACGCGCCCACCGCGTCGGGGTCCACCGCCCTCGGCGGCGCCCACGCCAGACGGCGCACCGTGTCCGGCAGCAGCAGGTTCTCGGTCGGCATGACGACGTCCTCGGCGATCCCCGTGACCGTGGCCCGGGCCGCCTCCAGCCGCCGCGCCGCCTCCGGCGCCCGGTCGCCCCACCGGTTCACCGGCGGAGGGCCGTCGCCCGGCGCGTTGGGCCGGGGCAGCTCCGCCTGCGGCATGTCGCGCGCCCGGTTGACCGCCTTGATCCACGTGGTCAGGTAGCGCCGCGCCAGCTTGATGCCGAACTGCCGGATCTTGGCCAGCTCGGTGGTGGAGCGCGGCATGGCGGTGGCCGCCTCCACGATCGCCGCGTCCGGCAGTACCCGGCCGGGCGAGATGTCCCGCTCCTGGGCGATGCGGTCGCGCTCGTACCAGAGCTCGCGCACGGCGGCCAGGGCGCGCTGGTTGCGCACCCGGTGGATGCCCGAGGTGCGCCGCCAGGGATCGGCGCGCGGTTCCTTGGGCGGCGCGGACAGGACCGCGGCGAACTCCTCGCGCGCCCACTCCAGCTTGCCGGTCTCCTCCAGCTCGACCTCCAGGGAGTCCCGCAGGTCGATGAGGATCTCCACGTCCAGCGCCGCGTAGCGCAGCCAGTCCTCCGGCAGCGGGCGCTGGGACCAGTCCACGGCCGAGTGCTCCTTGGCCAGCCGCAGGTGGAGCAGCCGCTCCACCATGAACCCCAGGCCGACCCGCTGATAGCCCAGCAGCCGCCCGGCCAGTTCGGTGTCGAACAGGCTCCGGGGGCGCAGGTTGACCTCGGTCAGGCAGGGCAGGTCCTGGTGCGCGGCGTGCAGCACCACCTCGGCCCCGCCCACGGCTTCGTTGAGCGCGCTCAGGTCCGGACAGGCGATGGGGTCGATCAGCGCCGACCCCGCTCCCTCGCGGCGCAGCTGGACCAGGTAGGCGCGCTGCCCGTACCGGTAGCCGGAGGCGCGTTCGGCGTCCACCGCGACGGGGCCGCTCCCGGCGGAGAGCGCGGCGACCACACCGGCCAGCGCGTCGGCGTCGGAGGTGACCTCGGGCAGGCCCTCGCGGGGTTCCCGGAGAAGGGGGGCCCTCTCGGCGTCGTCGTCGTTGCCTGGTTCGCGGGGTTCTGTCTTGGAGTTCAACGCGTTCGCCACACCACTACGGTATGCGCTGTCGCCACCGGACGCGGATTCGGACCGGCCGCGGGCCCCGGGGACACAGGGGCCGGCGGTCAGGGCCGGGAGCGCTTTCCGGTGATGTCGGTGACGTCCAGCGGCGGCAGCCCCGCGGCCGAGGCCAGCAGCGCCGTCCACGCCTGGACGTGCCCGGACAGGTCGTCGGACTCCGGAGTCCAGGAGGCGCGCATCTCCACCTCAGTGGTGGCGCCCTGGTCCGCCTTGGTGCCGAAGCCCTCGGTGGTGGCACGGGTGACCGTGCCGCTCAGCGTGTGGTGCGTGGCGCCGCACGCGTCCAGGGCGTCGGTCAGCCAGCTCCAGGCGACCGGTCCGAGCAGCGGGTCGGTCGCGATCTCCGACTCCAGTTCGGAGTTGGCCTGGCAGACCACCCGGAAGGGTCCCGGCCAGTCGCGGGTGCCCTCGGGGTCGTACAGGACGATGAGTCTGCCCCAGGCGACCTCCTCTCCGTGGACGGTCACCTCGGCCGAGACCGCGGCGGAGTGGGGGGCCAACCGCTGGGGGGCGGGGATCTCCCGGACGGTGATCTCGGGTCGCAGGAGGGGTGAGCGCAGGGCCTCGACCGCTCGCCGGAACGTCTCGTGTGCGTCCTCGGCGCTACCGACATCGGGCATGGTGGGAACGTCAGCCTTCATTCTGGGGTGATCGATCACGTCTGGGCGGGGGCGTGCGGACGTGCTCCGCCTCCCCGCCGGAGGCGGAACGGTGGGCACGTCAAAGACCGTGGCATGAGTCACGGGCCGCGAGTCGGAGTTCGCCCGGCGTGTCGGCGTTTTGTGATGATCTTGGGACCGGCCGGTCGCCGACGGTGCCGGTTCGCGCCCTCCCCGGCCCCCGCCGCCGGTGCGCACACGGGCGCGTACGGGTTCGGCGATCCGAGTGGGAGCACCGGGCGGGGCATGGCACGATCGAGGGGTGACCCTGCAAGATTCTCCTTTCCTCCGCGCCTGCCGACGCCTTCCCGTGTCCCACACCCCGGTGTGGTTCATGCGCCAGGCGGGGCGCTCCCTGCCCGAGTACCGACGGGTCCGCGCCGACGTGCCGATGCTTGAGGCCTGCGCGCGCCCCGACATGATCACCGAGATCACGATGCAGCCGGTGCGCCGCTACGACGTCGACGCCGCGATCTTCTTCAGCGACATCGTCGTGCCGCTCAAGGCCATCGGCATCGACCTCGACATCAAGCCCGGCGTCGGCCCCGTGGTCGCCGACCCGATCCGCGACGCGACCGGCGTCAAGCGGCTGCGCGAGCTCGAACCCGGCGACGTGCCCTACATCACCGAGGCCGTGGGCCAGCTGGTCGGCGAGCTGGGCGACAAGCCCCTCATCGGTTTCGCGGGCGCGCCGTTCACCCTGGCCTCGTACCTCATCGAGGGCGGCCCCTCCAAGAACCACGAGCACACCAAGGCGCTCATGTACGGCGAGCCCGAGCTGTGGGACGAGCTGATGCGCCGCCTGGCCACGATCGCCCTGGGCTTCCTGCGCACCCAGATCGAGGCGGGCGCCAGCGCCGTCCAGCTCTTCGACTCCTGGGTGGGCGCCCTGAGCGCGGAGGACTACCGCGCCTCGGTGCTGCCCTACACCTCGTGGATCTTCGGCCAGCTCGCCCAGCACGAGGTGCCGCGCATCCACTTCGGCGTGGGCACCGGCGAACTGCTCAGCCTGCTCAGCGAGGCCGGGGCCGACGTCGTGGGCGTGGACTGGCGCGTGCCGCTGGACAAGGCGGTCCAGCGAGTCCAGCCCGGCACCGCCCTCCAGGGCAACCTCGACCCGGCCACCCTGTTCGCGCCCTGGGAGGTCGTCGCCGAGCGCACCCGCGACATCCTGTCCCGGGGCCGCGCCGCCGACGGCCACGTCTTCAACCTGGGCCACGGCGTGCTGCCCAGCACCGACCCGGACATGCTCCAGCGGCTCACCGAGTTCGTGCACGAGGAGACCGCCGTCTAGGCAGTGTTCTCTTGGGACCTCCGCTTCGCTTCGGCCCGCCCGTCGCCCGCCATCGCCCGCAGGGGCGCTGCGCGGCGGGGCGGGCTACCGCCCTCAACGGACGCGAAGCGCAGCACTTTCGCTGTTCGGGTGCCCGGAGAACGGGAACCTTCGGTGTCTCCGGTGAGACGGCTCGTTCCTCGCAGTCCCACCTCCGACACCTCCAGAACCCCGTGGGCACCCGAACCGACCCCCCAGTGGCTGAGGCCGGTTCGAAGACGGACCCCGGGCCCGCCCGGCCCCGACACGCGGGGCCGGGCGCCGTCGGCGCGGGTTCACTCCCTATCCTCGGGCGGCCTCCCGCCGGACCCGGAGGACGCGCCGGGGCCCTGGCCCTTCGCGCTGTCGTCGGCGGCGCCGGAGGCCGGGCGGTCGGACGCGGTGCCCACCGGGGCGGCGCCCTTCGCGGAGCCGGTCCCGGGCCCGCCCGCGGAGGAGGCGCCCTTCGCGTCCTTCGCGCCCTTGGCGGACGCGCGCCGACGCGAGCGGTACCACCACAGCGGCCATGCGCCCAGCACGGCGGCCACCGCCAGGAACGGCAGCAGCCAGCCCGCGACCACGGCCACGCCCTGGCCGAAGGTCACCAGGGCGCGCCAGCCGCGCTCCAGGCCGCCGAGGAACCCGATGGAGTCCTCCGAGGGCTCCTCCAGGTAGGTCTCCGGGGGCAGCAGGGTCAGGTTCACCGTCGAGTACGCCGTCTGGTTGCGCAGCGTCTCCAGCCGCGCCTGGAAGGCCTCCAGCTCCGCCTGGCGGTTCTGGATCTCGCCCTCCACCCGCAGTAGCTCGTCGACGTTCTCGGCCTCCTCCAGGTAGCCGCGCAGCGTCTCCAGGGCGGTCTCGGAGGACTCGATGCGGCTCTCGACGTCGGCCACCTCCTCGGTGACGTCCTGCACCGACCGCTCCAGGTTGGAGCGGTCGCCCAACCGCGACAGCTCCTCCAGAGCGCCCTCGTAGTCCTCGCCCGGGATGCGCAGCGTCAGCGACCCCTCGGGGGAGCCGCCCTGGGGGGTGGACACCCGCTCCGAGGCGACGTAGCCGCCCGCGTCGAGGGTCAGCTCCTTGGCGAGCCCGACCGCCTCGGACACGTCCTCGACCCGTACCGACAGATCGGCGGTGTGGACCAGCTCCCGGTCGCCGATCTCCACCTCGGAGCCGACGGCCGAGCCGCCGCCCTCCTCGGCGGCCCCCTGCGGACCCGCCTGCCCCTCGGGCAGGGCCCGGTCACCGGACTCGGGGGCCACGGCCGCGGACTCGTTGACGGCCCCGGCGCCGCCGTCGGACATGGGGGAGGCGCAGGACGTGGCCAGCAGGGCCGCCAGGCCCACGGAGAGCACGGTCCCGGCGACACGCCGGGCCGGGGGGAGGGCTGAGGTAACCATGCCCGCTTCGACGTACGCCGCCGCGCGCCCGTTGCGGCGCCGCGGTAACGACCGCGCAACGGCGGTGTGCGGCGGCGGGGCCGCCCCGGACCCCCGGAGCGCCGCGCGGACCCGCCGCGGGCGCGACGCGAATCACGGGGTGTCGCGGGGGAAGGCGGATCACGGTGACCCAGGTCATCTGGGAAGCTGGGGGTATGCCTGAAGCACCGCACGTCGTCGTGGTCGGGGGCGGGGTCTCCGGACTCACCGCCGCGCACCGCCTCCGTGGTCTGGGCGCCGCCGTCACCGTGGTGGAGGCCTCCGACGCCCCCGGGGGCAAGCTGCGCGCCTCACCGGTGGCGGGGGTGTCCGTGGACGCTGGCGCCGAGGCGGTGCTCGCCCGCCGCCCCGAGGCGCTGGACCTGTTCTCCGAGCTGGGCCTGGACGAGCGGGTGGTGCACCCCGGGCCCGGCGCCGCCGCCGTCTACAGCCGCGGACGGGTGCGCCCCCTGCCCAAGGGGCAGCTCATGGGCGTGCCCGGCGACCTGCGCGCGCTCGCCCGCAGCGGGGTGCTCTCCGGGGCAGGGACCCTGCGCGCCGGACTCGACCTCGTGCTCCCGCGCACACCGGTGCGCGGCGACGTGTCCGTCGCCGACTACGTCGGGGCCCGCATGGGCCCGGAGGTCGTCGACCGCCTCGTCGAGCCCCTCCTGGGCGGCGTGTACGCGGGCCGCGCCGACCGGCTCTCCCTGGAGTCCACGCTGCCGCAGATCGCGCCCATGGCCCGCCGCGACCGCTCCCTGATGCACGCCGTGCGCACCAGCCTGCGCGGCCGGGGGGCGGCGCCCACCAAGGCCGGGCCGGTGTTCGCCTCCCTGCGCGGCGGCGTGGCCGGACTCGTCGGCGCGCTCGCCGAGCGCCACGCCGACAGCCTGCGCGTGGGCTCACGGGTGCGCGCCCTGGAGCGCCTGCCCGAGGGCTGGCGGGTGCGCCTGGACAGCAACGAACGCATTGCCTGCGACGGCGTCCTGCTCGCCTGCCCCGCCCCCGAGGCGGCCCGCCTGCTCTCCGAGCACGCCCCCGGCGCCTCCCGCGACCTCGGCGGCGTCGAGTACGCCAGCATGGCCCTGGTGACCATGGCCCTGCCCGCGTCCGCCTTCCCCGAGCCGCTCACCGGCACGGGCTTCCTCGTCCCGGCGGGGGAGGGGCTGACCGTCAAGGCCGCCACCTTCTCCAGCAACAAGTGGCCCTGGATCGCCGAGGAGTTGGCCGCGGCCAACCCCGGCGACGACCTGGTGGTGCTGCGCTGCTCCATCGGGCGCTTCGGCGAGGAGCGGGTCCTGGAGCGCTCCGACGAGGAGCTGGCCGCGGCCGCCGTGCGCGACCTGGCCACGGTCACCGGCATGGCCGGGGCGCCGGTGCAGACCCGGGTCACCCGGTGGACCGACGGCCTGCCCCAGTACGCCGTCGGCCACGCCTCCCTCGTCGAGCGCGTGCGCGCCGACGTCGCCCGCAGCCCCGGCCTGGGGGTGTGCGGCGCGGTCTACGGCGGCGTGGGCATCCCCGCCTGCGTCGCCGACGCCCGCCGACAGGCGGAGCTCTTGGCGGGCGCCCTCACGACCAACAGTCCCACCAGCGGCGACGAGGCCGCCGGAACGAACCAGCAAGGAGTCAACCCGTGACGGGCCAGCACAACGAAGCCGTCGAGCAGGACGGCAGCGACCTCAACTCCCTCATCCGCTACACCATGTGGTCGGTCTTCAAGGTCGAGGCCCTGGACGGGATCGACCGCGCCGCCGCGGCCGACGAACTGGCCACGCTCCTGGACAAGGCCGCCGAGCAGGGTGTGACCACCCGCGGCAGCTACGACGTCCAGGGCTTCCGCGCCGACGCCGACATCATGTTCTGGTGGGTGGCCGACTCCCCCGAGCAGGTCCAGGGCATCTACACGGCCTTCCGCCGCACGCGGATCGGCCGGGTGAGCACCCCGGTGTGGTCGGTCGTGGGCCTGCACCGCCCCGCCGAGTTCAACCGCGGCCACGTGCCCGCCTTCCTGGCGGGGGAGGAGCCGCGCGAGCACCTGTGCGTGTACCCGTTCGTGCGCTCCTACGAGTGGTACCTGCTGCCCGACGACGAGCGCCGCGCGATGCTCGCCGAGCACGGCCGCATGGCCGCCCCCTACCCGGACGTGCGCGCCAACACGGTGTCCTCGTTCGGGCTCAACGACTACGAGTGGCTGCTCGCCTTCGAGGCCGACGACCTGCACCGCATCGTGGACCTGATGCGCCACCTGCGCGGCGCCAAGGCCCGCCTGCACACCCGCGAGGAGGTGCCGTTCTACACCGGTCGCCGCAAGAGCGTCGCCGAGCTGGTCGAGTCCCTGCCGTAGGGAGAGCGGCCCGCCTCCGTCCGGGGCGGGGCACGGCCACGGCGCGAACGGGGGCGCCCCGGGGAAGGATCTCCTTCCCCGGGGCGCCCCCGCGCGTGTGCGTCAGTCCTGCGCCGCGGAGGCCCGCCGCACGGCCAGGACGTAGAACGGGATGGTGACGATGAAGCCCAGCACGGCGGCGCTCATCAGGTAGATGAGCGTCTGTCCCGCGGGCAGGCCCATGCCCCACGCGGCCATGAGGGCGACCCCGACGGCCAGGATGCCCAGCACCGCGTGGGCCTTGCGCCCGCGCGGCTTGGGGTACTCCATCCGGCTCACCATCAGCCAGGAGATGAGCAGCACCGCCGTCACCCCCGCCATCAGCGGCGGGTCCAGCAGGACCACCGTCACCACGGCCATGGCGCCGAACGGGCACGGCAGCCCGGTGAAGTAGCTGGAGCCCGGGGCCTGGCAGGAGAACCGGGCCAGGCGCACGATGACCGCGAGCAGCACGGCGCCGCCCGCCGCGACCGGCAGCAGGTCCGGGCCCTCGGTCCGCATGCCCCACACGACGAAGAAGAACGCGGGCGCGAACCCGAAGCTGATCACGTCGGCCAGGTTGTCCAGCTCCGCGCCCATGCCGCTGCCGCCCAGCTTGCGGGCGACCCGCCCGTCGAGCACGTCCAGGGCGGCCGCGACCAGCATCAGGCCCACGACCGTGGCCATGGCCGTGCGCGGCAGCGGCCCGGCGATCCCGGCCGCCTCCTGCGCGGACTGGGCCACCACCAGCGCCCACACCGCCAGGAAGCCGCACAGGGCGTTGCCGAGCGTCAGGTAGTCGGCCACGCCCAGGCGCAGCCTGGGAGCCTCCTGCGGAACGGGGGAGGCGGCCCCGTCGGCCGCCAGGGCGTTCTCAGTCGGCGTCAAGGCGGGTTTCTCCGGCACGGACCTTCTGGCCGACCTCCACCGCCGGGGCGATCCCGGCCGGAAGGTAGACGTCGACCCTGGACCCGAACCGGATGAGACCGATCCTCTCCCCTTGCTCGACCTTCTGCCCCGCAGCGAGATACGGGACGATACGCCTGACCATCGCGCCGGCGATTTGAACGACCGTGATCGCACCGATCTCGGTTTCAAGGGTCCAGATGACGCGCTCATTACGCTCGCTGTCCTTGTCGAATGCGGGGTGGAAGCCGCCGGGTCGGTGCTCGACGCCTGTCACCACGCCGGCGAGGGGGGCACGGTTGACGTGCACGTTGAGGGGGTTCATGAACACCGCGACCCTGGTCCGCCCGTCGGGCTGGAGGTCGAGGCTCTGCACGACGCCGTCCGCCGCGGACAGCACCCGGCCGGTCGCTGGGCCGCGCTCGGGGTCGCGGAAGAACCAGGTCATCCCCGCCGCGAGCGCGACCACCGGGACGGCGAGCGCCGTGCGGGCCCGCGAGCCCCGTGCGGCCAGGACTGCGGCTCCGGCGGCTCCCAGGGCGGGCAGCAGCCACGGGGCCGAACCCTGTGCCATGCCCAGGCGCGGGCGCGCCGCGGGGCGGTGGGAGACGGATGAGAATGGTGAGTCGTCGGTCATCGAGCGCTTTCGTCGCGGGTCTGTCGGTTCGCCCGCACATCGGTTGCCGCTGCGGGGGTCGGCCCGGGGCTCCCGGGCCGGCTGGCGGAGGGTTCGGATGTGACCGGCCCTGCGCGCCGCGCCCCGCGGGCCGTCGGGGGACCGGCCGTTGGTGCGCTGGATGCGATTATTCCTGATTCCGCCGAGAACGGGTCGCGGGTGCGCGCCGCCGTCCTCGGGCGGTCCCGGTCCCGCCGTCCGGCACCAGGATCGTACGGCAACCTACTCGGTCGGCTCCAGGGTGAGGGCGACGGAGTTGATGCAGTACCGGTCGTCGGTGGGGGTGGCGTACCCCTCGCCGTGGAAGACGTGGCCCAGGTGTGAGTCGCACGCGGCGCACCGCACCTCGGTGCGCACCATGCCCAGGGAGCGGTCCTCGTGCAGGACCACCGCGTCGGAGTCGGCCGGGTCGTAGAAGCTGGGCCATCCGCAGTGGGACTCGAACTTCTCGCCGGAACGGAACAGCTCGGCGCCGCAGCCGCGGCAGCGGTAGACCCCGGCGGTCTTGGTGTCCACGTACTCCCCGGTCCACGGGCGCTCGGTGGCGGCCTGGCGCAGTACCGCGTACTCCTGGGAGTTGAGCCGTTCGCGCCATTCCTGGTCGGTCCGGGGGATGTCCTTGGGCCCGCTGCCGTTGTCCTGGGCCTGGTCCGCTGAGTCAGCCATGGGACGACGCTACCCCGAATCGGCTCCGGATGCCGCCTCAGCACCCTTCGTGCCGCAAACACTCACATATGACATTTGGGACAGGAAAACCGTCCCAAACGGCCAGATCCTCCTAACTTCCGCCTATACGGCGTTCGGTAGCCAAAGGCGAGGGTACGGCTGTAGCCAGGGTCAGTGGTCGAACGGTGCACTTGAGGCAGGTGACATGACCGTTACAACGCATCAGGCACTCGGAGTAAGCAGGCGACCGCTGCGCGTGGGCAGGATTCGATACGGACTGTGGTGGCTCGACCAGAACACCGCGGGAGCGCGGTCCCTGGTGAGGACCGTCGCAGACGGGGCGGCCACCACCGGCCGTGAGCTTCGCTGGGCCGCCGAGCTCAGCGTCCGCTCCACGGTCGTACGGGCCGACCGCGCCCGGCCCGAACCCTGGAGCGAACGCACGCTGCTGTTCGCCGCCGCGGCCGTCGCCGTGTGCGCGCTGGCGGTCGCGCTCGTCCTGGGGTTCGGCATGGCGCGGTGGGCCATGACCGCGTCGGACTCCCTGCCCTTCGCCGCCGCCGGTGCACTGGCGGTGGGACTCGTCCTCCTGCCGTTGGCGTACCTGGTGTTCGCCTCCAGACGAGGCGGTCGCTGAAGTCGGTCCGAGAGGGGGAGGGGCGCCGGAGCGGCGTCCCTCCCCCCGTTTCCGGGGCTCGGGGGCGCGCGTCGCGGCCCCGGGAACGGGCGGGCCGCGCGAGCGGGGACGAGGACCCGGCTCAGGCGTCGAAGTCGTACCGCAGGACGTAGGCGGAGCCGTCCATGGTGATCTCGTTGAACTCCACCGGCCGGTGGTCGGCGGTCAGCGCGGTGCGCGCCACCTCCAGCACCGGGGTCCCGGGGGCGAGTTCCAGGACCTCGTTCTCCTCGGGGGTGGGCATGCGCACCCGGATCTCCTCGGTGAAGTGCGCCGGGGCGTGCCCCAGTTCGGCCAGGCGCGCGTAGATGCCCCCCGGCCCGCTGTCGTAGTCGCGCACGCGCCGGGCCGACGGCTCCCCGCCGTCCCCCAGCACGGCCAGGGGCAGGTGCGAGACGGCCTGCTGCACCGGACGCCCGTCCACGAGGTAGCGGCGCGAGCGCCGCACCACCCCGGCCCCCTCGGCCAGACCCAGCGCGCGCGCCACGTGCGCGGCGGGCGCCGACTCGTCCACGCGCAGGCTGTCCACCTCGTACCCGCGGTCCTCGCTGTCGACCTGCCAGATCGCGCGCCCGCTACCCCACAGGTCCTGGGACAGCCGCCGGGCGCCGTGTCTTCGCAGGGGCCGGAACAGGCGGACGTAGATGCCCGAGCCGCGCACGGCCACGGCCAGGCCCTCGTTGATCAGTACGGAGAGCGCCTGCCTCGCGGTGGCCCGTGCGACGCCGTGGCGTTCCATGAGGGTGTTCTCCCCGGGCAGGCGGTCGCCGTCGGCGTACCGTCCGGAGCGGATCTGTTCGCGTAGTTCCTCGGCTATTCCGCGATAGACCGGAGGGGATCCGTTTTCGGACGTCGGCACCACGTTCATCCTCTCGGCCGGGGGGCCAAGCCGGTAAGCCCCGTCAATGCGGTGTGTCCTGGTTCCAGCAGCGGTGTTTCCAGTGGAGGGCACACCTCGGGTATGTCCGGTTGCGGGATGGTTCATGCGTGTTTGTGGGGCGGCCGAAACCGAGCGGTTACCCGTGTGTCCTCCGCGGACGCCCTATTCCCTGACGTAACGCGCGAACAGGCTCCCCTCCGCCTCCAGCAGGTGCGCCATCCGCACGGGCGTGCTCCGCGCGCCGGTGGCGGGCTCCGGCGCTCCGGGAGCCCCCGGCCCTCCCGCCACGATGCGCGGCGGCCCCGCCCCCAGCAGGTGCGGGCTCAGGGTCAGGCACAGCTCGTCCAGCAGCCCCGCCGCCACGAACTCCGCCAGCAGGTGCGGGCCGCCCTCGGTCAGCACGCGGTGCAGCCCGCGCTCGGCCAGGGCGTCCACGATGTGCGCGGGCGTCACCGAGTCCCCCTCGACCACCACCAGGTCGGCGCGTGCGGCCACCTCGCGGCGCCGGTCCGCGGGGGCGCCGCCCGTGGTGAACACCAGGGTGCGCGCGTGCGGCGGCGCCTCGGTGAGCAGGCCGGCGGGCAGGTCGAGGGAGCGGGAGACCACCGCCACGGCCGGTGTCGGCGCCCGTCCCTCGCGCAACCCCTCCCACGCCCTGCGGACGCGGACCGGCCCGTACCCCTCCACGCGCGCCGTGGCCGCGCCCACCAGCACCACGTCGCACAGGGCGCGCAGCGCGCCCATGATCCTGCGGTCGGGCGCCGAGGACAGGTCCCTGCTGCGCCCCGAGGGGCCCACGGCGCCTCCGTCGGCGCTGGCCACCATGTTGGCGCGCACCCAGGGGCGGTCCAGGTCGGCGGGGTAGGCGTAGGCGGCGGCCGGGTCCGCGTCCGCGCCGCCGGGGACGGGCAGCAGCTGCCGGAACGCGATGGGGGCGGCGGGGGCGTCCGCGCCGGTGTGTGTACTCGACATGGTCACCCAGAGTAGGCGGTGGCCCGGGGCACCCCGAGAAGGGGGGCGCGAGCCCCCCTGCCCAGCCTTTTTCATCCAGCATCTCCAACGCGCCGTGCCACCGCCAGAGCGGATCTTTTCCTGTGGACAACCGGGACGCCGCGTGCGCGGCGGCGGGCCCCGGCCGAACCGGCTTTTCCGTTGCCCCCGTTGGTGTCCTCGTGCGTCTTCGCGTTCCACCAGCCGTCCACGCCGACGGGCCCCGGCAGCGCCCACCGGGGAGCTTCCGGGG
Organism: Nocardiopsis sp. M1B1; assembly: GCF_052466615.1. NCBI lineage: Bacteria > Bacillati > Actinomycetota > Actinomycetes > Streptosporangiales > Nocardiopsidaceae > Nocardiopsis > Nocardiopsis sp. M1B1. The sequence continues at coordinate 4,408,459 of NZ_CP196194.1, read as the reverse complement.
CCCGTGCGCCCGAACCCCTCAGGACCGGGAGGACGGCGTGTGCTTGTGCGACACCCGGCGCAGCAGCAGCAGCGCCCGGTCGATCACCCGCACCGGACCGGAGGCCGCCACGAACGGCCGTCCCTCCACGTCGGGCTCGGCGGTGTCCAGCACGGTCTCCCAGGCCATGCCGTACTCGGTGCCCGGAACGGTGAAGTCCACCGTCTCCGGGCCGCTGTTGAGCAGCAGCAGGAACGAACTGTCCCGGATCCGCCGACCGCGCGGGTCGGGCTCGGTGATGGCGTCCCCGTTGAGGAACACGCCCAGGGCCTGGCCCGTGGAGTTCCAGTCGTCGCCGGTCATCTTCTTTCCGTTCGGGCGCAGCCACACGATGTCGGGCAGCCCCCTCTTCCCGGCCTTGGCGCCGCCCACCGGGCTGCCCCGGAAGAACCGGCGGCGCCGGAACACCGGGTGGTCGCGGCGCAGCCGCGCCAGCCCGCGCACGTAGTCCAGCAGGTCGTTGTCGGGCTCCTCGTCCTCGCCGAGCCCTGCGCCCTTCCAGTCGATCCAGGCGATCTCGTTGTCCTGGCAGTAGGCGTTGTTGTTGCCGTTCTGGGTGCGTCCCACCTCGTCACCGTGGGAGAGCATCACCACCCCCTGCGACAGGTACAGGGTGGTGAGGAAGTTGCGCACCTGGCGGCGGCGCAGCGTGATGATCTCGGGGTCCTCGGTGGGCCCCTCCACACCGTGGTTCCAGGACCGGTTGTCGTCGGTGCCGTCCCGGTTGTCCTCGCCGTTGGCCTCGTTGTGCTTGTGGTCGTAGGACACCAGGTCGGCCATGGTGAAGCCGTCGTGGCAGGTGATGAAGTTGATGGAGGCCACCGGACGGCGGCCGTCGTCCTGGTACAGGTCGCTGGACCCGGCCAGGCGCGAGGCCAGCTCGCCCACCACGGGCTCGCCCCGCCAGTAGTCGCGCACGGTGTCGCGGTACTTGCCGTTCCACTCGGTCCACAGCGGTGGGAAGTTGCCCACCTGGTAGCCGCCCGGGCCCACGTCCCAGGGTTCGGCGATCAGCTTGACCTGCGAGATCACCGGGTCCTGCTGGACGATGTCGAAGAACGTGCTCAGCCGGTCCACGTCGTGGAACTCGCGGGCCAGGGCCGAGGCGAGGTCGAAGCGGAACCCGTCCACGTGCATCTCCAGGACCCAGTACCGCAGCGAGTCCATGATCAGCTGCAACGAGTGCGGATGGCGCACGTTCAGGCTGTTGCCGCAGCCGGTGTAGTCGAGGTAGTAGCGCTGGTCCTCGTCGCTGACCCGGTAGTAGCTGAGGTTGTCGATGCCGCGCAGCGACAGCGTGGGCCCCATGTGGTCGCCCTCGGCGGTGTGGTTGTACACCACGTCGAGCAGCACCTCGATGCCCGCCTCGTGCAGCGACTTGACCATCGCCTTGAACTCCTGGACCTGCTGCCCGCGCGAGCCGCGCGCCGCGTACCCGCTGTGCGGGGCCAGGAAGGCCAGGGTGTTGTACCCCCAGTAGTTGGTCAGTCCCCGGGCCACCATGGCGTGCTCGGGCACGAAGTGGTGCACGGGCATGAGCTCGACCGCCGTCACCCCCAGCGAGGTGAGGTAGTCGATCATCACCGGGTGGGCCAGCCCCGAGTAGGTGCCCCGCTGGTGTTCGGGGATGCCCGGGTGGCGCATGGTGAGCCCGCGTACGTGCGTCTCGTAGATCACCGTGCGGTGGTAGGGCGTACGGGGCCGGGACTCGTTGCCCCAGTCGAAGAACGGGCTGACCACCACGCACTTGGGCACGTAGGGCGCGCTGTCCTTGGTGTTCCTGCGCTCCGGCGCGGCGAAGTGGTAGCTGAACAGGGATTCGTGCCAGGTGAGGTTGCCGTTCAGCGCCTTCGCGTAGGGGTCGGTGAGCAGTTTGTTCGGATTGCATCGCAGCCCCTGCTCCGGGGCGTAGGGCCCGTGGACGCGGTACCCGTACTGCTGTCCCGGCCCGACGCCGGGAAGGTAACCGTGCCAGACGAAACCGTCGTACTCGGTCAGCGGTATACGCGTCTCCTCGCCGTCGTCGTCGAACAGGCACAGGTCCACCTGTTCGGCGGCCTCGGAGAACAGGGAGAAATTGGTGCCGGACCCGTCGTAGGTCGCACCGAGCGGATAGGAGCTACCTGGCCAGACTTCCACCATAGGCGTCGTCAGTCTCTTGGTATCAGGGCCTTCGGAAGGGGCGCTTCGGACCCGCGCGCCTCCGGCCTTCCCGGAGGGTCTGCGCGGGCCCGCTCCCCGTCCGAAGGCAGGCGGTCGTGGTCTGTGACGACTTCTTTGTTCCGCTCCGGACGCCGAAGTATGCCGAACTGGCCGATGATCATTCATCGGCCGTCCCTCTTGCGGGTTTTTGTGGGAATTATCAGGGTTAAGGGTGGTAATCGGGATTTATGGGGTTAAGAAATGGTGTCCGTGTGCTCTCGGCGCGCCTCGGGTTCCCTTCGCGTCCAGCGCGTTCCGGGGCCGGTACGACCGGGGCCGTACAGGGGCGCACGGGCCGACCCCACCGGTGCTCGCCGCACCCGCGGCGGAGCGCCCCGGACCCCCGTACGGGGGCGGGCGGCACGCCCCCGGCCCTCTCCGCGCGGCGGGGGCGCGCCCCCGGCCTCACCGGCTCGGGCGGGCCCGGTCCAGGATCAGCTCGGTGTCCACCCCTCTGGGCAGGGTGCCGAACACGTGCCCCCACTCGCCACCCAGACGCGAGGCGGTGAACGCCTCGGCGACCGGGGTGGGCGCGTGGCGCAGCAGCACCGACGCCTGAAGGACCAGCGCCATCAGCTCCACCACCGTCCGCGCCCGGTACTGCGCCTCCTCCGGGTCGCCCAGGGCCTGCTCCAACCGCTTGACCGCCGCGTCGTAGTGGTCGTCCACGCCCGCGGCCGCGCGCAGCTCCGACAGGAAGGCCTCCAGCGACTCGGGACTGCGGCCCATCGCGCGCAGCACGTCCAGCGCCGCCACGTTGCCCGAGCCCTCCCAGACGGAGTTGAGCGGGGAGTCCCGGAACAGCCGGGGCATCCCCGACTCCTCCACGTACCCGTTGCCGCCCAGGCACTCCAGCGCCTCGGCGGCGTGCGCGGGCTGGCGCTTGGTCACCCAGAACTTGCCCACGGCCACCCCCAGGCGGCGGAAGGCCGCCTCGGTCTCGTCCCCGCGCACCGCGCGGTCCACGGCACCGGCCAGACGGGTCATCAGCGCCGTCGCCGCCTCAGACTCCAGCGCCAGGTCGGCGAGCACGTTGCGCATCAGCGGCTGTTCGACCAGCACCCCGCCGAAGGCGCTGCGGTGCTCGGCGTGGTGCAGGGCGTGCACCACCGCGGCGCGCATGCCCGCGGCCGAGCCGATCACGCAGTCCAGCCGGGTGCTGTTGACCATCTCGATGATGGTGGGCACGCCCCTGCCCGCCTCGCCGACCAGATGGGCGACGGCACCGTCGTACTCCAGCTCCGCCGACGCGTTGGAGCGATTGCCCAGCTTGTCCTTGAGCCGCTGGATGTGCAGCGCGTTGCGGCCGCCGTCCTCCAGCACCCGGGGCACCAGGAAGCAGCTCAGCCCCTCGGGCGCCTGCGCCAGCGTGAGGAAGAAGTCGCTCATCGGCGCCGAGGTGAACCACTTGTGCCCGGTCAGCACGTGGTGCCCCTCGGCGGTGGGGGCCGCGCGGGTGGTGTTGGCGCGCACGTCCGAGCCGCCCTGCTTCTCGGTCATCGACATGCCCGCGAGGAGCCCGCGCTTGGTGTGCGGCGCCCGCAGCCCGAAGTCGTAGACGGGCGCGGTGAGCAGCGGCTCGTACCGCCGCGCCAGCTCGGGGGAGTGGCGCAGGGCCGGAACCGCCGCGTAGGTCATCGACACCGGGCACCCGTGGCCAGCCTCGGGCTGGGACCACAGGAAGAACTTGGCGGCGCGGGCCACGTGCGCGCCCGGGCGCCCGTCCGCCCACGGCGCGGCGTGCATGCCGTGCTCCACCGCCTGGTCCATGAGCACGTGGTAGGCGGGCTGGTAGTCGACCTCGTCCACCCGGTGGCCGTAGCGGTCGTGGGTGCGCAGCACCGGCGGATAGGCGTTGGCGGACTCGCCCCAGGCGCGGACCCGCTCCGAACCGGCCGCGTCGCCGACCTCGCGCACCTCGGCCTCGGCCCATCCGGCGCCCTCGCGCCGCAGGCCCTCCACGAGCGCAGGGTCCTCCGCCGCCGCGTAGTCGCCGAGCGGGGGCGCCTGGTTGAACACCTCGTGTGTGGGGGGCACGGCGGCCACCTCTTTTCGTTGCTGGTCGTGGGCGGTCGGAGTGCGGGAATCCTATCCCCGGAGGGGACACCGAACAGAACCGGGTTCGGTCACGCTTGGGCCCCGGGCCGGTGAGCCGGTTCCGGGGACGGCGGGTGTGGTCATGGCAGCCCGTGGGTCCGTGCCCGTCCCGGTGACCGCTGGACGGGGCCGGGACCGGGGACCGGGGTCGTGTCTGTTCCCGGAGACGACGGACACGGGCACCAGGAGGGCTCCGACTACGACTGTGGCGGGAGTCGGCACGGCGACCCCTCCGCGACCCGTTCCGGAGCCCGTCCTTCCGGGCGGCGTCGCGGTACGGTGCTCCCCCTTCCCGCCGCGGCGCCTCCGCCCGGTCACGGCCAGAGCAGGCCGCGTTCCCAGGAAGCGTCCGCGCCCGGGCGGGCGTAGCGCAGGCGCGTGTGGCGGCGGTCCCGGTCGGCCTGCCAGAACTCCACCTCGACCGGGCGGACCAGGTACAGGCCCCAGTCCGCGGGAACCAGCTCCGGATCGCGCTCCAGCCGCTCCCGGCTCTCCCGCGCCACGCGGTCCACGTCCGCGAGGTCGTCCAGGGGCTCGCTCTGTCTGCCGTGCAGACCGGCCACCCGCGACTCCAGCGGTCGCGCCAGGTAGTCGGCGGCGCACCGCTCCGGGGCGGCCAGCTCCGCCCGCCCGCGCACCCGCACCTGACGGCCCTGCCCGATCCAGTGGAACAGCAGCGCCACCGCCGGGTTGCGGGCCAGCTCCCGCCCCTTGCGCGAGCCGGTCGTGGTGGCGAACCACCAGCCCTCTGGCGTGAAGTCCTTCATGATGACCACGCGGGCCGACGGGGCCCCCGCCTCGTCCACGGTCGTGACCGTCATCGCGTGCGGCTCGGCCACACCGCTCTCGACCGCCTCGGAGAACCACTCCAGGAACAGCTCCGCCGGGTCCCCGGGCGCCGCTCCGGGGTCGAACTCCGGCAGCGCCCCCGAGAACACCGGCAGTCCCCGCAACAGGTCCCGGACACCGCCGCGCACCACACTCCGCCCCTCTGACACGGACACCCCCACGATTCCTCGGTCGGCCGGCGCGCGTTCGCGACGCCCACCTCCGATTCTTCTGGGCCGCGGCCGCGCGGACAAGCCGCTTCCCGCGGTTGTGGACAACCGCGGGCGGCCTTCCCCGGAGGCACCCCCGAGGGGGCACGCCCCGATGGGGACGGCGAACGGGCGGCCCGCCCAGCGGACCGCCCGTTCGCCCCTCCGTCTCACGCGCCCTGTTCCGCGCCGCCCGCCCTGTTCCGTTCCGTCCGGCCGCGCACCTCCACGGCGCGGACGCCGGACACCGCGGCCGACAGCTTTCCCGCCACGGCCGGACGGCGCCCCGCGCCTCAGCGGAAGCTGGTCGCGTGCCGCGACGCCACCGCGGCGTCGTAGCGGTCCAGCACCACCCCTGCCATCTCGGGCACGTCCCCCAGTGCCTCGGACACCGCGTACGCGCCCGCCTCCAGCGACCGGGCGCGCACCCGGTCGGCGAAGAACCCCGGCGCCAGCAGGTAGGTGGCCACGGCCACCCGCGTCGCCCCCCGCTCGCGCAGGGCGGCCACCGCCTCCCCCGGACCGGGGGAGGCCGCGGACGCGTAGGCCGCCACGACCTCCCGCCAGGGGCCGCGCCCGGCCAGCTCGGCGGCCATCGCCGCCACGGTCGCGTTCGCCCCGGGGTCGCTGGAACCGGCCGAGGCCAGCACCAGGGCCGTGCCGGGGTCGGGGCGCACCCCCGCCTCGTCCAGGCGCCGCTCCACCGCCTCCGTCAGCAGCGGGTGCGGGCCCAGGGTGTCGGCGTAGCGCACCCGCAGCCACGGGCTGCGCCCGCGCGCGTCCGCCAGAACCTTCGGCAGGTCCACCTTGCTGTGGTAGGCCGCCGTCAGCAGCGTCGGCAGCACCACCGCCTCACCCGCCCCGCGTGCGGCCAGCTCCTCCAGAGCGTCCCGCGCGGAGGGCGCCACGTGGTCCAGGTAGGACACGCGCACGTCGAGCTCCGGCCGCAGCGACCGCACCCGGTCGAACACCGCCGACACGGCCCGCGCCGACCTCGGGTCCGCGCTGCCGTGCGCCACCGCCAGCAGGGGCACGCCCCCCTCCCGGCCTCCGCCGCCGCGCGCCCCGGTTCCGCCCACCGTCATGGCCGTCCTCCTCCTCGCCTCCGAGCACCGCCGCCCCCGACACCGCCGGAACGCGGCGGAGCCGCGGCCGGGCCGCGCGGCCCGGCCGCCGCGTGCGCACTCAAACGTGGATTCCGCACTCGGTCTTGCCCGTGCCGGACCACCGGCCGCTGCGCGGGTCCTCGCCCGGGGCCACCCGCCGCGTGCACGGCTCGCAGCCGATCGAGGGGTAGCCGTCGTACTGGAGCGGGTTCACGATGACCCCGTTCTCGGCCATGTAGGCGTCCACCTGGTCCTGGGTCCACCGGGCGATCGGGTTGACCTTGGTCATCCGCCTGCGCCGGTCCCACTGCACGATCGGGGTGTCGCGGCGGGTCGCCGAGTCCTCCCGGCGCAGGCCGGTCAGCCACGCGGCGTAGGGCTCCAGGGCCCGCTGGAGCGGCTCCACCTTGCGCAGGTGGCAGCAGATGCCGGGGTCGCGCCCGTGCAGGCGCGGGCCCAGGGCCAGGTCCTGCTCGGCCACCGTGCGGGTGGGCTCGACGTTGACGAGGTTGATGTCGTACACGGAGGCCACGGCGTCACGCGTGCCGATGGTCTCGGGGAAGTGGTAGCCGGTGTCGAGGAAGATGACGTCGATCCCCGGCACCGTCCGGGAGACCAGGTCGACCATGAGCGCGTCGGCCATGGACGAGGTCATGCACAGCTGGTCGCCGAAGGTCTCGGAGGCCCAGGAGATGATCTCCGGGGCGGAGGCCTCCTCCAGTTCACGTGCGGCCCGCTCGGCGAGCTCGGGACCGCCCACGGGGGTGATGGTGGTGGAGTTCAAGAGTTCCCTTCCGTCGGTCTGGAGGGGGCGCCTCCCGCGGAGAAGGACGCGGAGCGCAACCCGACGTACTTGACCCGAAACACCCGGGCACAGGACAGGCAGGCCCAGGGGTAGCCCTCTCCCTTGACGGCGGCGCCCTCCTCCGGCACGAGGTCCTCGTCGCCGCAGTAGGGGCAGTAGTGGGGTGCGGCCCTCTCGGACACGGCGCACCTCTTCCTCTCGCTCGGGGTCTTCCAGGTCGTTTCGCGGCCGTGGGCCGGGCCGGTCCGCACGCGGACCGGCCCCGGTGCCGCGGCCGGGGGCCGCGGCGGTCCCGACCGCCCGGACGAACTACTTCAGGTCGGCGTCCTCGGCCCGGCCGACCCAGGAGGCGAACGACTCGCCGTCCTCCTTCTGGTCCTGGAACCGGCGCACGACCCGCTCGACGTAGTCGGGCAGTTCGTCGGCGGTGGCCTTGAGTCCGCGGATCTTCTTGCCGAAGGACTGGGTCAGCCCCATGCCGCCGCCCAGGTGGATCTGGTAGCCCTCGACCTGCTCGCCCTCGGAGTTCATGACGAGCTGGCCCTTGAGGCCGATGTCGGCGACCTGGATGCGCGCGCACGAGTTCGGGCAGCCGTTGACGTTGATAGTCAGCGGCTCCTCGAAGTCGGGCAGCCGCTTCTCCAGCTCGTCGATCAGGGTGGCCGCGCGGTCCTTGGTCTCCACGATCGCCAGCTTGCAGAACTCGATGCCGGTGCAGGCCATCGTCTGGCGGCGGAACACGCTCGGGTTGACCTGGAGTCCCTCCGTCTCCAGGGCGGAGGTGATCGAGGCGATCCGGTCCTCCTCCACGTCGAGGATGACCAGCTTCTGGTCGGCGGTGGTGCGGACACGGTCCGAACCGTGCTCCTCGGCGATGTCGGCGACGCGCAGCAGCGCGGTGCCCGAAACCCGGCCCACCTTGGGTGCGAAGCCCACGTAGAACCTGCCGTCCTTCTGGCGGTGCACGCCCACGTGGTCGCGGCGCAGGCCCGAGTCCAGTTCGACGGCGGGACCGTCGGGTAGGGCGTAGCCCAGGTACTCCTTCTCCAGGACGTCGCGGAACTTCTCCGCGCCCCAGTCCTTGATGAGGAACTTGATCCGGGCGCGGGTGCGCAGGCGCCGGTAGCCGTAGTCGCGGAAGATCCCGCAGACCCCGGCCCACACCTCGCTCACCTGGTCCGGGCGCACGAACGCGCCCAGGCGCTGGGCGAACATCGGGTTCGTGGACAGGCCGCCGCCGACGAACAGGTCGTAGCCCGCCTCGCCCGCCTCGTTGCGCACGCCCGCGAACGCCACGTCGTTGATCTCGTGGTTGACGCAGTGCACCGTGCACCCCGACACCGAGGTCTTGAACTTGCGCGGCAGGTTGGAGTACAGCTCGCTGCCGATGTGGTCGTCGTAGATCTCGCGGATCGCGGGACCGGCGTCGATGACCTCCTCCTCGGCGACCCCCGCCAGCGGACAGCCCAGGATGACGCGCGGGGTGTCGCCGCAGGCCTCCATGGTGGACAGGCCCACCGACTCCAGCTTCTCCCAGATCGCCGGGACGTCCTCCACCCGGATCCAGTGGTACTGGACGTTCTGGCGGTCGGTGATGTCGGCGGTGTCGCGCCCGTAGTCGCGGGAGATCTCGGCGACGGCGCGCAGTTGGGCGACCGTCAGCTGGCCCCCGTCGATGCGCACCCGCAGCATGAAGTAGCGGTCGTCGAGCTCCTCGGGCTCCAGGATGGCGGTCTTGCCGCCGTCGATGCCCGGCGCGCGCTGGGTGTACAGGCCGAACCAGCGGAACCGTCCGCGCAGGTCGGCGGGGTCGATCGAGTCGAACCCGCCCTTGGAGTAGATGTTGATGATCCGATCGCGGACGTTGAGCCCGTCGTCGTTCTTCTTGTTCTCCTCGTTCTTGTTCAGCGGCTCGTGGTAGCCGAGGGCCCACTGGCCCTCACCACGGCGGCGTCGCGGCTTGGCCGCGGTCGCTGTCCTGCCGGGCTGCGCGGAAGAGGGAGGCATCGCGGGTGTCTCCGATGAGGTGTCGCGGGGTGCTCACAGCCCCGGCGCCCGCACCGCATGCCCGCGTCGCGCGCACATCGTCGTGCTGGCGATCGGGTGGGATCCGCGTGTGGGAAGAGGAGAGGAGGCAGGGCGCCGGTGCCGCGCGCACCCCTGGGGTGCGTCAAAGGGCGGTGAGATTAACCGACGCTGCAACAGATGGCGCTGCCGACCCGCAGGAAGTCCACGTGACGGCGCACGTAGAGCATGGGGTCCAGAGCAGCGATCATGTAATGAGAATGTCACGGGCGTCGACGCTTTGTCCAGACGGGGTCTGACCGCCCCGGAGTGAGTCACGTCACTCGGTACTCGCGTCCGTGGCGCCGGGCGGCCCCTGAGGAGCGCTAACGTTTCCTCCGTGGCGGGTTTCTGGGAGCGGCTGTGGTACGCCGTGGACGGGTGGCTGAGACGTCGTGCCCGCCTGCGCAGCGGGATGCTCCTCGTCCTGCGCACGGTCCGGGCCTTCGCCCGCGACCGGGTCGTCGGGCTGGCCGCCGAGTCGGCCTTCTTCACCCTCATCTCCCTGCCCGCGCTCATGCTGGGCCTGCTTGGCGCCCTGGGCCCGCTGACCGTCGTGCTCGGCGAGGACTTCGTCGAGGAGATCCGGCTGTGGATCCTGGACCTGACCGCGCGGGTGCTGACCCCGGACACGGTGGACAGCGTGGTCGAGCCGCTCGTGGACGACTTCCTCGGGGGAGTCCCGGGCGGAGTCCTGTCGGTGACGTTCCTGGTGTCGCTGTGGTCGGGGTCGCGGGCGATGAACGTCTTCATCCGCTCGATCACGATCTCCTACGGCCTGGACGAACTGCGCGGCTGGGTGCGCCAGCGGGTTCTGGCCTTCGTCGCCTACCTGGGCGGGTTGCTGTTCGCCATCCTCCTGCTGCCGGTCCTGGTGGCCGGGCCGGACCTGATCAACCGGTTGCTGCCTATGACCGTGGGGCGGCTCAACCTGTTCTACTGGCCGACCGTCGCTCTGCTCGCCGTCGCAGCGGTCACCCTGCTGTACGCCCTGAGCGTGCCGGTGCGCACCCCGCTGTGGCGTCACCTGCCGGGGGCGCTGCTGGCCGCACTGGTGCTGATCACGGGTTCGGTGGCGCTGCGGGTCTACCTGGACGCCTCCTTCGGGCAGGTGACCATCTACGGCTCCCTGGCGGCGCCGATCGCCATCCTGGCCTGGCTGTTCGTGATGGCGATCGCCGTGCTGGTGGGGTCGTCCTTCAACGCCGAGATCGACGCGATGTGGCCCATGCCGCGCACGGCCGCCGCCCGGGCGGAGATCGCCAACCGGGACTTCGAGCGGGCCAACCGGCTCGTCCAGCGACGGGAGCAGGCGTTCATCGACGCGATCGTGGAGAGCAACGGACATTGACCGGTTCCGGTCGTCCGGTCGCCCTTCGACGTCCGAAAAGCCCGGAAAGTCCTGTCGCGCCGGTAGTTTTGTCGTGCCGACGGGCGGGAGGCCGCGATCCCGCCGCACCCGAGCCCGGACGGCGCCGCCCGTGAGAGGCCGTCCCCCATGACCGTTCCCCCACCGGACGCCGTTCCCCCAACGGACGAGGGCGACCGGGACTCCGTGCCCGTCACCGTCGAGACCGTGCTCGGCGGCTCGAAGACCATGTTCTACGCCTCGTTCGGCCTGCCCATACTGATGCTCACGCACACCCTGCACGCGTACCTGAGCGGCGGCAACGAGATCTACCTCGGGCTCTTCGTCATGATGCTGTCGGTCGTGGCCCTGGCGCCACTCCTGTACATGCGCTCCCTCCCGGGGATGATCGAACGGCGGCGGCAGCCGGTGAAGTCGCCGCTGATGGAGGGCATTCTGCTCGGCGTACTGTGGGCTGCTGGCGCGATCTATCTCGTCGTCGCGGTCGGGGACTACCTCTACGGGGTGCTCCCGTGGCCCCTGCTGGCGCTGAACCTGGTCGCCCTCGTCTCCCCGGCCCTCGGCACGGAGGCCTTCGTGCGCGAACGGCGGTGGCGGTCGTGAGGGCGTCCTTCCTACTGTTCCAAGGGGCAGGGCTCGGCCTGGTGGCGTGCATCGCGATCGCCGGACGGGTGGGGATCACCGGCAACCCCGTTCCGGTGACTGTCGGATTCTTCCTCGCATTCCTGCTGTTCTTCCCGGTTGGGCTCTGGGCGAGTGCCGATGCGGAACTGACCTCCGGCGAGCTCCACCGGGTGCACAACTTCCGACACCCTTTCCGGATGGCGCGTCTGTGGTGGTTCATGGTCTTCTGCAACGGGTTGCTCGCGCTGTTCTTGATCGTCTCCAACGCCGCGTGGACACTGGTGCCGCTGTTGCTGGCCTCCTATACGGCCTTCGCGCTCTCCCTCGCCGCTGGCAGACGCGAACGCCAACAGCTGCGTGAGGCGCTCGCCCGGCCCGAACTCACCGGTCCCAAGGTCATCGGTATCCGCAGCCCGGAGCAGGTGCCGCCGGGCTGGAGCCCGGTGCTGGTCCACCGGATCGACCGCGGGAGGTTCGACATGCTCGTCGACTACCGGATCCTCGTGGACGGCGACCGGGTCGGCACGCTCGGCCCCGGTCAGACCCTCGTGCTCGGCCTCCCTCCGGGTCCGCACAGCGTCCAGGGCGGCCTCGGCAGGCTCACCAACACCGCCGTCCCCTTCACGGCCGAACCCGACGCCGCGGTCCACTTCACGGTCGAACCGGCCAGTCCGGACCGCCGGGCCAACGCCGACCGGCGCTCGCGCCCCGGCGAGTACTTCCGCCTCGTCCGGGTTCCGCCCTGGTGAGGCCCTGAGCTGCTACGCGTGCGTCCGGTGGGAACCAGGTGGCCAGATCCGGCCATTTTCGGTGTGAACTAAATATCTTCCCCAGGTGTCCACTCCATGGTGACGGCGATGCCCACGGCACCAGCCGCATCCCATGTTCGGTTGATTCTCCAGGTCACGGAGGGGAGGGCGGGACAACTGCCCCAGGTACGCCGGTCCGTGCGCGCAGTCTTGGCGCATGGCCGGAATAGGCGTGACGAGCGACGATCAGTATGATCTCGTGCAGCACTGACTACGCGTGCGTCGGCACCGTCTCCAGGTAGCCCCCGGCCGCGAATTACCGTCATCGCTGACCTAGGTCCCCGTACCCCCGTACACGAACAGGTCCACGTTCCCCATGCCTTCGGAGGCACCATGAGCCGGGAGTCCCGCCCGGGGCAGTCCCGGCCCACCGCCGTCATCGTCATCGCGCCCGACGAACGCAGCGCCGAGATCCTCGTCGAGGGGCGCCGCCAGGTCGTCACGGGCCAGGCGCCCAAGGAGACGCGGCGCGCCGCCTTGGACGTCGCCACCGGCTACGCCGCCAGGATCGGCCAGCCGGTCCTCATCGACGCCCGGGACGCCAACGGCTACTGGCGTCTGGTCGCCACGCCCACGGGCGTGGTGCAGGCCGCCGACCAGGTCGTGGCCAGCCACGAGCCGACGCCGCCGCCTCCTCCTCCCGCCCCGGCCGACCCTCCCGCCAGCGGTGTCGAGACCGTCGCCCGGCCCGAGGCCAAGGCGAAGAGGAAGGGTGGTCGGGCCCTCGTCATCGTGGGCGCCGCCGTACTCGCCCTGGTGCTGCTCGCCGGTGCGGGAGCCGCGGCCTGGCGCTTCCTGCCCGGCCTCGGCGGGGGCGGGGGAGATATCGCCGCGGACGTGACCACCCTCAACCACCCCGCGCCGCCCCACTTCTCCACGACCGTCGACTTCAGCGCGCAGATCGCCCCGGGCAGCCAGCCGGGGGTCGGTCGTGAAGGCGACCTGCTCGCCTACGTCGACCCCGAGCAGCGGCTCAACCTGCTCGACGCCGACGGTGAGCGCCTGTGGGCGGCCGACCTGCCCGTGGAGGCCACCGAGGCCCTCGGCGAACTCCGGGTCCTGGAGTACGGCGGTGAGCAGGCCGTCGTCATGGAGACCGCCGGAACCCTGTGGTTCTGGCCCGTCGCCGGCGGCGATCCCACCGGTGTGGACCTCCCCGAGAACGCCTCCGTCCAGTACGTGGGCCGCTCCGTGCTCGTGCGCACCGAGAGCGAGGCCTTCGTCCCGGTCGGCGCGGAGCTCCAGCCGGTCGAGCTCCCTGGCAACTCCGCGCCCATGCTCGCCGATGGGCACAACCTCCTCGCCGCCGTTAGTGACGGCCCCTGGACCTGGGTCAGCCCCGACGACAACCCCGTTCAGGTCACCGCCCAGCGGCCGGACGACGCAGGCGAGATGGAAGCCGTGCTCACCGCCCTGCGCGAGTACGTCATCATCCGCTGGGAGCCCTTGCGGGGCGAGGGCACAGTCCTGGCCTTTCACGACAGCCAGGACGGCAGTGTCGTCGGCAGCGCCCAGATCGACCCCGCCGACCTGGAGGACGTGCGCCACCGCTCGGAGGCCATCGGTACCCAGTTGGTGGCCTATGGACCCGCGGTGATGAACCCCGAGAACGGCCGGACCTCCGTGGTTCCCGGCCTCAAGCCCCAGGTCGCGGTCGGCTCCCTCGTCTTCGGTCAGATCGACGATGCCCCGGTGGCCGTCGACGCTGAGGGCAGAGTCGAGGAGGCAGCGGCGGAGTCCGTCCCACCCATCGGCCTGCTCGGTGAACGGGCCGTCGTGGTCCACGAGGACCACCTCTATGCCATCCCCTCTGAATAGATCAGTACACGAGAAGAGAAAGGAGTGGGATGACCCCCAAGAAGCGGGTTTTCACCGTGACCGCGGCTGGCCTGTTCATGGCCGGTTTCTCCGCGGGTCCGGCGTTCGCCGACACCCTGGACGCGACCGCGCCCGAGGCTGCCCCCCAGGCCGCCGAGAGTACGGTTCTCGACCTTCCCGTCGAGGAAGTGGTCCACACCACCGCTGAGATCCTCCCGCTGGACCTCCCCGGTGGCGACGACACGCCTCCCGCCAACGGTGGCGGTGACGACGGCACGACGCCTCCGCCCGGCGGTGGCGATGATGGCGGCGATCCCCCTGGTGACGGCGGCGGCCCTCCCGGTGACGGGGACGAGGGTGAGGACCCTCCTCCCGGTGACGGTGGTGGCGACGACGGCGGCGACCCCCCTGGTGACGGCGACGAAGGCAACCCCCCTGGTGACGGTGGTGGCGACGACGGTAACCCCCCCGGTGACGGTGGCGGTGACGACGGCGGCGACCCCCCTGGCGACGGTGACGATGGTGACGACGGCGGTAACCCCCCCGGTGACGGTGGCGGTGACGACGGCGGTAACCCCCCCGGTGACGGTGGCGGTGACGACGGCGGTAACCCCCCCGGTGACGGTGGCGGTGACGACGGCGGCACGCCCCCTGGTGACGGCGACGGCGGCACCGCTCCCGGTGGCGGCGACGAGATCCAGGCCCCCGGTACCACCAACCCCGGTGGTTCCGCCCCCGAGGCCGCCGCTCCTGTGAGCGAGGGCAACGGCGACAACGACGACGACGGTGACGAGACCCTCGCCACCACCGGCGTCGACATGCAGGGCTTCGTGCTCGGCGGCGCCGTGGTGACGGGCATCGGCGCTCTGGCCCTGTGGGCCGGGGCCCGCCGTCCGGCTCCGATCGCCTAACGGCATCACCCCGCCGCACGGTCCCTGAGGCCGTACGGCGACGAGGGCCCCCGACCGTCAGGTCGGGGGCCCTCTCACGTGCGGGGGGAGGCGGCCGCGCCGTCCCGGGGGGAACGGCGCCGCGGCCCTTCGGCCCTCACGCGCGCGGACGCAGGGCGAAGGCGAGAAGGAAGGCGCCCACGCCCGCCCCCGCGATCACCCACAGCGCGTTCCCCAGGCTGGAGGAGTCGGCGAGGAAGCCCACCAGCGGCGGGAAGGCCAGGAAGCCCGCGCGGCCCAGCCACCCGACGACGGTGATCCCGTCCCCGGTGCGCACGCCCGGCACGTTCCCCGCCGCCGCCAGGGTCAGCGGGAAGAGCGTGGACACGCCCAGCCCCATCACCCCGAAGCCGATGACCGTGGCCACCGGGTGCGGCACCAGCAGGGCGAACGCGATCCCGCCGGCTGCCAGCAGTCCGCACGCGCGCCCCACGTTGGCCGCGCCGAACCGGTCGGTCACCCGGTCGCCGGCCAGGCGCCCCAGGGTCATCATCGCCTGGCAGGCCACGAACGGCATCGCCGCCAGGAACAGCGACGCCTCCAGCTCCGAGGTCATGTACACCGCGCCCCAGGAGGCGGCGGAGTCCTCGATGCCGCCGGCGAACATCAGCAGCACGCCGAGCACCAGCAGGAGCAGCACGGCCCGTCCGGGCACGCGCAGGCGCCGCCCGCTCCCGGTGTCGGTGCCGTCCTCGCGCTCGCTGCTCTCCGGGCCGGGCAGCAGCATCCGGCTCACCGCCAGGTTCACGCACACCAGCACCGCGGTCACGCCGCCCAGGTGCCACAGGATGGGAACACCGGTACCGGCCATGGCCGCGCCCAGGAGGCCTCCGGCCACCGCGGCCAGGCTCCACAGCGCGTGGAAGGTGTTGATGATGCTGCGTCTGTAGCGCCGCTGGACGCGCAGCCCGTGCGAGTTCTGCGCCGAGTCGGTCCAGGCGTCCGCGCTGCCCAGCACGAAAAGCGCCGCCGCCAGCATCCACCAGTTCTGCGCCAGCGCGATGAATGGGAGCGCTCCCAAAGAGATGAGGCTGGTCCCCACCGCGGTCCGGCCGCTGCCGAACCAGTGGATCAGCGGGCCCGCCAGCATGCCGGTCAGGATCGCGCCGGTCGGCATCGCCGCGATCGCCAGGCCCAGTTCCGCGTTGCTCAGCCCCAACTGGGCCTTGAGCACCGGCAGCCACGGAACGGCGTTGGTGTAGGTGAAGCCGTTGACGAAGAAGAGGGTGGAGACCGCGACTCTGGCCCTGCGGGCCTCCGGCGGAGGGGACTCGGTTCGGGTCTGGACGTTCACGGCGGCTCCCAGGACGGCTGTCGGTGCGTGCAGATGTTATCGAGTCCGGTCATCGGATGGCAGGCCTTTTCGGCCGCCCCGAACAGGTTCGTTCCCTGGGCGCCCTGCCTCACCGCCCGTGCGGACGTCCCGCGTCGCGGAGCCCTCGTCCGTGGTGGCACCGCCCCGGCGGGTCCCACCGGGCCCTTCTTGCCTTCGGGTGGAAGAGGAAGTCAAATAGAGGTCCTGCTCCGTCACCGGACAGGCCCCCGGCCGCCCCCCGACAGGTCCCGCCTCCACTCCGCCCGACGTCCTCCGCCCCGGCCCCCGTCCGCCACCGCCTCCAGGTCCCCGACCCGAGCCCCCGCCCAGCGGCCCGCTCCCGCGCAGGGCGTCCAGCCCGCTGTCCGCCGCCTCCCCCACGCCGGGAACCGTGTCCGCACGGCCCGGACGGAACCGGAAGAGCCCATGATCAACACGAGCGCGCTGCGAGAGAAGCCCACACTCACCGGGAGGAGCGTACGTCTGGCGCCCCTGTCGGCCGAGCACACCGACGCCTACTTCGCCGCCAGCCTCGACGAGGAGGTCCGCAGACTCACCGGCACCCACCGGCGCATCACCTACGCGCAGGCCAAGGAGTGGTGCGAGACCCGCGCGGGCCGCACCGACCGCCTGGACCTGGCCATCACCGCGCCCAAGGACGGGCGCTACCTGGGTGAGCTGTCGCTCTACGCCGTCGAGCCCGACGACGAGAGCGCGGGGTACCGCATCGCCCTGTCCGCGATCGAGTTCACCGGCCGGGGACTGGGCAGGGAGGCCACCCAGCTCGTGCTGGAGTACGCCTTCGAGCACATCGGCCTGCACCGCGTCTGGCTGTACGTCTACGCCTTCAACATGAGGGCGATCGCCGTCTACCGCTCCTGCGGTTTCGCCGTGGAGGGGCGGATGCGCGACTCCCTGCTGTGGGACGGACGCCGCTACGACGCGCTGCTGATGGCCGTCTTCCGGAACGGCTTCCGCCGCACCTGAGGGACGGTTTTGCTCGGGCTCGGGGTTGGAACCGCCGTGTCGGGGGGTATCTCGGTACCACTTTCCAGCGGCTCGTCCACACAGCCGAGAGGAGCGGTACCGGGGCCCGTACCCCGGCGCCGGTGAGGCCATGAACCCAGTACCCGTTTCACTGCCCTTCGCCGACCGGTCGGAGGCGGGACGCCGACTCGCGGAGCGGGTGCGCCCCTTCGCCGTCGACGAACCGCTCGTGCTGGCACTGCCCCGCGGGGGAGTGCCGGTCGGCGCGGAACTCGCCCTGCGGCTGGGCGCCGACTTCGACGTGCTCATGGTCCGCAAGATCGGTCTGCCCGGACACCCCGAGATGGGGGTCGGCGCCGTCTCCGAGGACGGGCGCGTCCTCTACGACGACCGCGCCCTGGCCCGGCTGCACGTGCCCCGCCAGGCCCTGTCCGACACCGTCGCCGCCGAACGCGACGAACTCGACCGCAGGCGCCGCGTCTACCGCGGAGAGCGCCCGCCCCCGCGGATCGCCGGACGCGACTGCGTGGTGGTGGACGACGGCGTGGCCACCGGGGGCACCGCCCGCGCCGCGCTGCGCATGGTCCGCCAGGCCGGCCCGGCGCGGCTGGTCCTGGCGGTGCCGGTCGCCTCGCCGGAGGCGGTCGCGCTGCTGCGCGAGGAGGCCGACGCCCTGGTGGTGCTCAGCGCGCCGGACAACTTCCGCGCGGTGGGGGAGTGGTACCGCGACTTCGGCCAGCTCTCCGACGACCACGTCACCGCCATCCTCGCCGAGAACGCGCACACGCGGCCGCGCTCGGGTCGGACGCGGCACGTGCGGGTGCCCGTGGGAGGGGTCCACCTCGACGGCGACCTCACCGTGCCCGCCGAGACGCGCGGCGCGGTGGTGATGGCCGCGGGGGAGGGGCGCGCGGACGAGCGGTGGCGGTCGGTCGCCTCGGTCCTGGGGCAGGCCGGGTACGCCACCCTCCTCATGGACCTGCTGACCGAGCGGGAGCGCTCGTCCGGTTCCTCTGACAACGCTCCCGACAACGGCCTCGTCAACGGTCCCGACGCCGCCTCCGGCGTCGGCGCCGACGAGCTCGGCGAGCGGTTGGGCGCCGCGGCGGCCTGGCTGCGCCGGACCGCGGGCACCGCCGACGAGCCCCTGGGCCTGCTGGCCTCGGGCGACGCCGCGGCCTCGGCCCTGGTCGCCGCGGCCAGGCACCCGCGGGACGTGGCCGCGGTGGTGGCGCACGGGGGTCGGATCGACGTGGCCGAGGCGAGCCTGCCGGACGTGCGGGCGTCGGTCCTGGTGCTGCTGGAGGGGGACGACTCCTTCCTGCGCGAGCTCGGCGAGTGGACGCGCGCCCGGATCGGCGGTTCCACGGACCTGCGGGTGGTGTCGGGGGCCGAGCGGCTGCTCCGCGACTCCCGCGAGTGGCGCCGGGTGGCGGCCGAGGCCCTGGACTGGTTCGACCGGCACCTGGACGCGGGCCGAGGGTGAGGCGCCGGAGGGCCGGACGCGGCCGTGTCCTTTCCGCGGAAGTGGGGCCTTTCAGCGGACCCGGAAGAGAACGCCGGGCATGAGAAAACCCGCGGCGCCCTCGACGTTGTTCGTCGGGGCGCCGCGGGTTGTTCGGGGGCCGGGGCCACCGGGGGAGATCCGCCTGCGGGAATTTCCGGACTACGCGGCGTTCGCGCGACGCATGCGGCGACGGCGCTCGGAGGCGCGCTCGTCCTCGTTCAGCCCGCCCCAGGTGCCGTACTTCTCCGGACGCGAGATCGCGTAGTCCAGGCAGTCGTTTCGAACCGGGCAGGCCGCACAGATCTCCTTGGCCTTGCGCTCACGGATCTCCCGCTCCGGCTGGCGTTCGCCGTCCGGACCGAAGAAGAGCACAAGGTCCTCGCCCCGGCACGCGGCGGCATCCTGCCACCCCCAGTGCGGGCGGGGGCGCAGCGCGGCCTGCCGACGTACCTGAGACATGCTTGAACCACCTCTACTGAAATCACTAGTAAGCTGTCGGAAAAAGCTTCAGTCACCAAAATTGGTCATGCGGCGCGAGTCACCCCGCACGACGCAAACGCCGAGCGGTGCGAGTGATGTTCCCCGGTGTGGCTGAGACCACGAGAAGCACAGGTACTGCGGCACCGATCCGCCGAGGGGCGGAGTGCTCTCACGCGAACGGCTGCGGAGGCGGTGACGGCCTCCGTCCGAGCCGGTACGTAATCATGCCATCCCTCATCCCGATCATGCACGGGGGGTAGGGAAATTACTCGCACAACCGTTACCGAAACCAGATGACAACTGACCGGTGTGCGGTCTTTTGTCTGAGTTTGTTGTGCATCGCAAGATCTGGGGCCTTGCGAAGGACACAGCACATCGTATGGTGCGATGTCCCTCCTGCCTAGGGGGTCCTCCTGATGTGCGGGTCACATTGCGGTCTGCGCGGAGCTCCCGGTTCGGGCCTGACCGTATGTCCTCACCCTCCGTCGATGCCGCTCGGGAGGGTCGACGCTCCCTCCCGCGCCCGCTCCGGGTGCTCTCCCTCGCGCCCCGTGCCCCTACCCCGCCGGTGCGCGATCCCCACACGACACGCCGTCCCGCGGCGCCCGCGTCAACGCCTCCCGCATGCCTGAAGGCCGCCCCTAGGGGAAGTACCAGGGTGGGGCGTCCGAACGGGTCGTGGTGCGCGGACGTCCCAGACGGTAGAAACAACGGACACGGCCGCTCCGCGGCCGCGCGTCCCCGTAGCGGGACACCAACAAAGGGAGGACGAGAACACCGTGGGCCTCTTGCGGTTCATCCTGAACGTCATCTGGATCTTCGTCGCGGGGTTCTGGCTGGCCGTCGGCTACGTCTTCGCGGGCATCATCTGCTGCATCCTCATCGTCACGATCCCCTTCGGCGTGGCCTCGTTCCGCATGGCCAGGTACGCGATCTGGCCCTTCGGGCGCGATCTCGTGCGCAGGCCCGGCGCGGGCGGGGGCAGCACCTTCCTCAACGTCATCTGGGTGATCGTCGCCGGTTGGTGGCTGGCCCTCGGCCACATCGCCACCGCGATCGGCCTCGCCGTCACTATCATCGGTATCCCCATGGCCTGGGCCTCGCTGAAGATGATCCCCGTGGCCCTCGCGCCCTTCGGCAACGAGATCGTCGAGAGCGGCCGCCCGCGGGAACCCTGGCAGTTCTGACAGCGTTGACCTCCCATCCGGGCCCGTGGAAAACACGGGCCCCACCCGTTCGCCCCCCCGCGAGACCACCCCCATGCGGCCGTCGGTCCCCCGACCTCCACCGCGCAACGTCCAGAGAATGGAGTCCATGTGCAAGCCCAGCGGCCGGGAGTGTGGGCGCTCCTGAACAAGTGGCTCTCCGCCCGCAGAGCCCGAGCCGAGCGCCTCGCCAGACTGGAGGCGGAGAACCAGCGCGCCGCCGAACCCCAGGCCGCGGACGAGGGGCCTGCCGAGCAGCACCAAGGGGACGACAACCTCCTGCGGTCCATCAGCGACGTGGCCTGGCGGGTACTGCTCATCGGCGTGGTCGCGGGCCTGCTCGTCTACGTGCTCGTCTACCTGTCGGTCGTCACGCTGCCGGTGATCCTGGCGGTGTTCCTCACCGCCCTGCTCATGCCGATCGCCAACGGGCTGCGCCGCAGGGGGCTGGGCAGGGGGTTGTCGACCACCATCGCCCTGCTGGTCGGACTCATCGTCTTCAGCGGCGTGATCTCGCTGATCGTCACGCCCGCGATCCAGGGCTTCGGCCCGCTGGTGGACAGCGTCACCAGCGCGATCACCGAGCTCCAGAACATCCGGCTGCCCTTCGTCGACCCGGCCCTGTTCACCGACATGATCGACGACGCCTGGATGCAGATCCAGGGCATGATCACCGAGAACCAGGACCAGCTGCTCAGCGGCGCCTGGACCGCCACCTCGGCGGTGATCTCGGTCCTGGTCGGCATCGTCCTGATCATCGCCCTGACCGTGTACTTCGTGCACTCGGGCGACCAGCTCATGGACTGGCTGGTCACCCTGCTGCCGAGCCGCTCGCGCCCGGGCATGCGCCACGCGGGCGACGTCGCCTACGGGGTCATGGGGCGCTACGTGCGCGGTGTGGCCGCGGTCGGCTTCTTCGACGCCGTCGGCATCGGGATCTTCCTGGTCTTCCTGATCGACATCAACCTGGCCATCCCGCTGATCGTGCTGACCTTCGTCGGGGCCTTCCTGCCGATCATCGGCGCCTTCGTCACCGGCCTGCTCGCCGCCCTGGTGGCCTTCGTGACCGAGGGCTGGGGCATCGCGCTGGTCGTGGTCGGTGCCGTGCTCCTGGTGCAGCAGCTGGAGAGCAACGTCTTCGCGCCGCGCATCTACGGCGCCTCGCTCGACCTGCCCTCGCCGATCGTGCTCATCGGCATTTCCGTCGGCGCGGTCGTCGGCGGCATCCCCGGCATGTTCCTGTCCACTCCGGTGGTCGCCGTGCTGGCCGCGCTGCTGCGCAACCGCCCGCCCTCCAGCGGTGACGACTCCGGTGGAGAGGACGCGGACGTGGCCGAGGTCAAAGCGGACACCGTCGTGGTCAGGGCTGACCAGGGGACCGGCCAGGACGCCTCCGGCGGAGCCACCCCGGTCGATCCCCCCGAACAGAAGTAGGTCCGGGGGCGGCGCCGCCGCGTCCGCGCCGCCCCGGGAATGTCCGGCGCCCCCGCCCCGTTGACGGGGCGGGGGCGCCCGCGTTCCGCTCAAACCCCTCGCGCCGCCCCCCACCGGTGCCGTTAGTCTGGGTCGGTAGGCCCCGAGTCGCCCCTCCCGCAGCCGCGCGAGGGAGACCACGTCTCCCCGCGGCGCACACGCCTGCCCGGCCGCCCGGAGCAGTCGCACGGACCGGCCGCACACCAACGTCCCACCACCTCGTAGGAAGCCCCACCATGCTGATCGCCACCGACCTCGAACTGCGCGTCGGTCCTCGACTCCTGTTGGAGCCGACCACCTTCCGCGTCGCCGCCGGGGACCGGATCGGACTGGTCGGCCGCAACGGTGCGGGCAAGACCACCATGACCAAGGTGCTGGCGGGCGAGGGCCTGCCCACCGGCGGTACCGTCACCTCCTCCGGCAGCATCGGCTACCTGCCCCAGGACCCGCGCACCGGCGACCTGAACGTGATCGCCAGGGACCGGATCCTGTCGGCGCGCGGCATCGACGAGGCCCTGCGCGGGATGCGCGAGGCCGAGAAGAAGATGGCCAGCACCGACACCAAGACCCGCAACAAGGGCGTGCGCGCCTACTCGCGCTGGGAGGAGCGGCTGCACGTGCTGGGCGGCTACTCCGCCGAGTCCGAGGCCGCCGCCATCTCCTCCAGCCTGGGGCTGCCGGACAAGGTGCTCGGCCAGCCGCTGCACACGCTCTCGGGCGGTCAGCGCCGCCGGATCGAGCTGGCGCGCATCCTGTTCAGCGGGGCCGACACCCTGCTCCTGGACGAGCCCACCAACCACCTGGACGCCGACTCCATCGCCTGGCTGCGCGACTTCCTCAAGTCCCACCAGGGCGGGCTCATCGTGATCAGCCACGACGTGGAGCTGGTCGAGCACGTGGTGAACAAGGTGTTCTACCTCGACGCCAACCGCAGCGTCATCGACGTCTACAACATGGGCTGGAAGCTGTACCTGGAGCAGCGCGAGGCCGACGAGCGCCGCCGCAGGCGCGAGCTGGCCAACGCCGAGAAGCAGGCCGACACCCTGCGCAAGCAGGCCGACCGGTTCCGGGCCAAGGCCTCCAAGGCGCGCGCGGCGCAGCAGATGCTCAACCGGGCCGACAAGCTCCTGGACGGAGTGCAGGGCGTGCGCAAGTCCGACAAGGTGGCCAAGCTGCGCTTCCCCGACCCGGCGCCCAGCGGTCGCACGCCGCTCATGGCCGAGGGTCTGTCCAAGTCCTACGGGTCCCTGGAGATCTTCGCCGGGGTGGACCTGGCCATCGACCGGGGCAGCCGCGTGGTGATCCTGGGCCTCAACGGCGCGGGCAAGACCACCCTGCTGCGCCTGCTCGGCGACGTCGAGAAACCCGACACGGGCCGGGTCGTGCCCGGCCACGGGCTCAAGCTCGGCTACTACGCCCAGGAGCACGAGACCCTGGACGTGGACCGGTCCGTGCTGGAGAACATGATGAGCGCGGCCCCGGACCTGCCGGAGGTCGAGGCGCGGCGCACGCTGGGCTCGTTCCTGTTCACCGGCGACGACGTGGACAAGCCCGCGGGCGTGCTCTCCGGCGGTGAGAAGACCCGACTGGCGCTGGCCACGCTGGTGGTCTCCAGCGCCAACGTGCTGCTGCTGGACGAGCCCACCAACAACCTCGACCCGGCCAGCCGGGAGGAGATCCTGGCGGCGCTGCGCAACTACAAGGGCGCGATCGTGCTCGTCACCCACGACGAGGGCGCGGTCGAGGCGCTCCAGCCCGAACGGGTCATCCTCCTGCCCGACGGCGTGGAGGACGTGTGGAACGCCGAGTTCGAGGACCTCATCGCGCTGGCCTGACGCCGCCCGAGGCGGAGGAGGGGCACAGGGGAGGTGGACGCCCGGCGGGTCCGGGAGGTTCACCTCCCCTCTTTTCGGTCAGTGTCCTCCCCGCGCCGAAAACGGCGTCTTCGGCGGGACGCCCGCGTGGTGTGGCGGTCCGCGGGCCCGATACCGGATCATGAGGGTGGCCCACGACGGGTGATCCGACGACTCTGAGGAGCGAGTGAGTGAACGACGCGCCGATCAAGCGCCCACGGCTGGCGGGGGAGGACCGTTCCGCGCTCGCCGCCCAGCTCAAGAGCCGCTACGACGCGGGGGAGAGCATCCGCATGCTGGCGGCGGCCACCGGGCGGTCCTACGGTTTCGTCCACCGGCTCCTGAGCGAGGCCGGGGTGGAGCTGCGCGGCCGCGGGGGACCCACGCGCAAGGCGTGAGGCGCCGGGCCCCGGCCCCCTCGCCGCCCTGTGTTACTGATAGGTAATATCCGGGGGTGACACCGAACACGACGGAGGAACCCATGGCACAGGCGACGAACGGGTCCGGACCGGCGCCCACCGGGGAGGAGCTCTCCCGGGCCCGGCTCAGGCTGGTGGTGCGGGGGCCGGTCGCCCACGTCACCATCAGCCGCCCCGACCGCCGCAACGCGATGACCGGGCGCACCTGGACCACGCTGGCCCGCATCGGCCGGACCCTCCCCGAAGACGTCCGGATCGTCGTCGTCGACGGGGACGGCGACATCTTCTCCGCCGGGATCGACCTCGGCATGTTCAGCCCCGAGGGCGTGGACGGCGAGCGCTCCATGGTCGCGGGTCTGGCCGACGGCACCGCCTCCGACGCCGAGGTGCGCGACTACATCGCCGGTCTGCAGGAGGGCTTCCTCTGGCTGCGCCGCCCCGACCTGGTCACCGTCGCCGCCGTGCGCGGCCACGCCATCGGCGCGGGCTTCCAGCTCGCCCTGTCCTGCGACCTGCGCATCCTGGCCGACGACGCCCAGCTGTGCATGAAGGAGCCCGCCCTGGGGCTGGTCCCCGACCTCACCGGTACCAAGCCCCTGGTCGACATCGTCGGCGTCAACCGCGCGATCGAGATCTGCCTGACCGCCCGCCGCGTGGGCGCCCAGGAGGCGCGCGACCTGGGCCTGGCCGAGCTCGTGGTTCCCGCGGACGAGCTCTCCGCGGCGGTGGACGACGTCGTGGCCGCCCTGCTCGCCACCGACCGCGCGGCCGCCACCGCCACCAAGGCCCTGCTCCAGCAGGCCGCGGGCAACACCCTCCGGCAGCAGGCCGAGGCCGAGCGCGCGGCGCAGGCCGCCCGGCTCGCCGCCCTGGCCCGAGCCACGGCCGACGGAGCACGTTAGCCCCCGCTCCGCCTCCCGTCCCCCTGCCTTCCGGACCGGGGGCGGAGCCGCGTACCCAGCGGTTGCGCGAAGATGTGGACAGGAGGGGGAGACCCTTGTCACCGGTCGAAAACCCCCACCCGGTCCCCGATGCGGGACGATCTCTAGTAGTCTTCTACGAGCGGTCGTGACATGCCGCGCGCATCCGAGCGCGCCGAGGCCGCGCAAGACGCGGAGAGCGTGCCGACCCGGTCGGCGCCACTCTTGACCCGAAGAGTCGCTCGTCCCCCCACGCCAGTGAGGATCTCACGAGCTCAGGAGCCCCACACACATGATGGGGCCCGCTTCCGCGTGTGATCAGGCGCGTTTGTGTGATTTCTTCGCTGGGTCGGTCATGGCCGTGTGAAGCCTTCCTCGAAACGCCGCCAAACGATGAGGAAGGTACACGTCACTTGACGACGGACACTGCCGTAACGCCTGCCTTCGACAGCCTGGGACTGCCCCAGGACATCGTCGAGGAACTGGCCAAGAACGGTGTGACCACCCCGTTCCCGATCCAGGCCGCCACCATTCCCGACGCCATCGAGGGCCGCGACGTCCTCGGCTGCGGCCGCACCGGATCGGGCAAGACCCTGGCCTTCGGCCTGCCGGTCCTGATGCGCGCCGCCGAGCGCCGCGCCGCCGCCAACCGGCCCCGGGCCCTGATCCTGGTGCCCACCCGCGAGCTGGCCCACCAGGTCCGCGACGCCCTGCGCACCTACGCCCGCGTCGTGGGCGTTCGCGTGGGCGACGTCGTCGGCGGCAGCTCCTACACCCGCCAGATCAACGAGCTGCGCCGCGGCGTCGAGGTCCTGGTCGCCACCCCGGGCCGTCTGTCCGACCTGATCGACCAGGGCGCCTGCGACCTGGGCGACGTGGAGATCTCGGTGCTGGACGAGGCCGACCAGATGTGCGACATGGGCTTCATGCCGCAGGTCAGCGAGCTCCTGGACCAGGTCCGCCCCGACGGCCAGACCCTGCTGTTCTCGGCCACGCTCGACGGCGACGTCGACAAGCTGGTCCGCAAGTACATGAACGAGCCGCGCACCCACTCCGTGGACCCGCCGGTCTCGCAGGTCACCAAGATGGAGCACCACCTGCTCAAGGTGCTGCCCCGCGACAAGAACACGATCGTCACCCAGATCGCCGCGCGCGAGGGCCGCACGATCCTGTTCGTGCGCAGCAAGTACCGCGCCGACACCATCAGCGAGCAGCTGGCCCAGGCCGGCGTCCCCTGCGCCTCCCTGCACGGCGGCAAGACCCAGAGCGTGCGCACCCGCACCCTGGCCAAGTTCCGTGAGGGCCGCATCCAGGCCCTGGTCGCCACCGACGTCGCCGCCCGCGGCATCCACGTCGACGGCATCGACATGGTCGTCAACGTCGACCTGCCCACCGGCCACAAGGACTACCTGCACCGCGGCGGCCGTACCGCCCGCGCGGGTGCCTCCGGCCTGGTGGTCTCCCTGGTGGCGCCCAACCAGCGCCGCATGGCCCGCCGCCTGCTCAGCGACGCCGGTGTCGAGGCCAAGCAGCACCTGGTCAACCCGGGTGACGAGCTGCTCAGCGAGGTGACCGGAGCCAAGGAGCCCTCCTGGGAGCCGTGGATCGAGCCGCCGGAGCCCGTGCGCGAGCGCCGCGGTCGCGGCGGCCCCCGTCGGGGCGGCCCCCGCGGTGGCGGTGGCGGCTACCGGGGTGGCGGCGGCTACCGCGGCGGTGACCGTCGCGGCGGCGGTGGCGGCTACCGGGGCGACCGTCCCGGCGGTGAGCGGCGCGACTTCTCCCCGCGCGGCGAGGGCGGTTACCGCGGCGGCGAGCGCCGCGGGGACGAGGGCCGCGGCGGCTACCGGGGCGACCGTCCCGGTGGCGACCGGCGCGACTTCTCCCCGCGCGGCGAGGGCGGCTACCGCGGCGGTGACCGCCGTGGCGGCGGTGGCGGCTACCGGGGCGACCGTCCCGGCGGCGACAACCGCGGCGGCTACCGCGGCGACCGTCGCGGACCGCGCCGCGAGGAGCGCTTCGACTCCGCTCCGCAGTACTGATCCCGTCGCCGCTCCCGTGCTCGGAGCGGCATCCGGTGCGATGACAGACCCGGGCCCGGCAGGTGGCACCTGCCGGGCCCGGGCCCTTTTACCGGGGTCACCCTCTTCTCTCGGACACTGCCGCCTCCCGCGGGTCGCGGCCCTGCTCTCGCGAGCGGCCGCGACGGCGACCTCCCAGGTCGGTACACCTAGGTCCGCGGCGTCCCCGTCTCCGCGTCGGCGTTCCCCGTGTCCGAACCGGCGGTCGCCCCGACCCCCGCGGCCGTGTACCGGGCACGCAGATGGCGCAGGTAGGCGTCGGCACAGGGGTGGCGCCGGTCCTGTGCGCCGTGCCGGTGCAGACGCAGCCGTCCTTCGCTGGTGATCCGGACCGTGGTGGTGGCCCGCCTGTCCGTCTCCTCTGCGGGGTCCGCCCACCCCGAACCCGGCCGCTCCAGGACGGGTACGGCGGCGGGGAACATGGCCAGGGCCTCACCGGTGGTGGCGACGGGCGGGCTACCGGTGCGGTTGGCGCTGCTGACGTAGAGCACCGGGTGGTCGTCCAGAAGCGGGCGGAGCGGTTGCCAGCGGGCGCCGAAGAGCAGGACCCACCCGTCCTTGGCGGCCGGTTCCAGCCAGGCCGGCCGCTCGGCCCGCGGGCGCAGCGGCAGCAGGACGGTGAGGTGCTCCTCGGCCAGCAGTCGCCGCGCCAGCACGCGGTCCTCGGAGGTGAGGTCCCAGACGCCGTCGAGGGCGCTCAGGGTGTCGGGGTGGTGAGCCCACAGGGCGACGGGCTGCTCGACGGCACGGCCCTTGGCGCGGTTGACGGCGGGCGCGGTGGCGGCGGTGACCACGTGGGTGAGGGGCGCGGGGTTCGGCAGCACGACCGCCGTTCCGCGGCCCAGAGCCCGCCCGGCCTCGGCCAGGGTCACCGGCGTACGGGGCCGGGTACCGTCGTCAGGGCTCACGAGGCGCTTCCGGCGGTGGTGTGGGCGAGGCCGTCGAGGTAGTCGGCGAACACACGGTCGTCGACCACGGCCCGCCCGGTGCGGAAGGCACGGGACTTCACCCATGCCATCGCCGCGGAGGTCTGTTCGCGGTCGAGGGTCCTGCCCAGGCGGGAGGCCACGGCGGTCACCACGCGCGCGCTGGCCAGGTGGGTGAGGACGACGGTCGGTTCGATACCGAGGAGCTGATGGGGGTCGTAGGGCTGGAAGAGCTGCGGATGGACGAAGGGGGTGCCGGTGGAGACCGTTCCCACGCCGGTACCGACGATGGGCGTGGTGACGCTCAGCGGTACCCCGGTCTCCTCGGCCACCAGCCCCGCGATCTCGGGCAGTCTGGTCAGGTCGGGTTCTCTCCACCACAGCTCCGTGTCCGAGCCGAGCAGCTCCCTGCCGTGGCGGGCGAGGAGGAACAGCAGCTGCTCGGTGGCGACCATGCCCGCCCGCTCGGCGATGCCCAGCCACGAACTCGACACCACCCGCACTCCGGCGGCCATCGCCTGCAGGGTGTTGGCCAGCCCGAGCCCGAGGTCGTTGTGCAGGTGCGAGGCGAGGACCACCTCGTCGCCGACGCCCGCCCGGACCCGGGAGAACATGTCCCCGCAGTCATGGGGCAGTTGCGCTCCCACCGTGTCGGCCAGGATGACCAGCCCCGCCCCGGCGCCCGTGAGCTCCTGCGCGGCACGCGCCATCAGGGCGTGGTCGGCGCGGGAGGCGTCCGCCAGGCACACGTCCACCGCGACCCCGTCGTCGATGCCGCGGGCGTGTTCGACCAGCTCCGTTCCGGACGCGAGTGCCTCCTCCGCGGTGCGGTGGACCATCACCTGGGCCATCGCCTCGGAGGCGGGCACCACCACCATCACCCGTGCGTGTCGGCTGCCCTTCACCGAGGCGACCGCCTGCTCCACGTCCTGGCGAGCCCCCCGGCACACCGCCGCCACGCTCACCGCGCCCTCGGCCTCCGCCGCGACCCGGCGCACGGCCTCGAACTCCTCGTCGCACACGGCCGGGAAGCCGGCCGCGAAGACGACCTGCCGCGGGCCGTCCGCGCCGAAGATCCGGCCGGTCTCCCTGGCCAACCGCACCCTGGCCGCGGGAGGGATCAAGGTCTTGGCCTGGGCCCCGTCCCGGGCCGACTCCTCCCACAGCACCACACGATTGGCCTGTGCAGATTCCCGCACTACGTCCACGGACGTCACTCCCCCTTGTTTCCAGCCCGGCCATGTTCACCGCGCTGCCAGCAGAAAAGATCACAAGGCTGCGTAAAGCTCGGATTTCGTAAATATGGCCATTAGCAATCAGTAACGGAACAACCTCACTCCGCCATGTCGTACGTGTCCGTGCAGCTCGTCCACCGGTCCGGAGGATGGGGGCCGCTTTTCCGCCGCCGGTCCGGCCCCCCGGTCATGTGCCCGTGGCGGGTTGTTGACCCGTTACGGTCCTTTACCGCCCCTTCGCGTGTCCGCACGGGCTCCCGCCTCCGGTGACGTGGACACTTGCCGAAGACCGGACCGCTTGAAGGGGAGCGCGTGAACAACGCAGTCGTCGCCGTCAACGACTTCTTCTGGAGCTACTTCCTCATCCCGCTCCTGATCGTCCTCGCCGTCTACTTCACGGTGCGCTCGGGGATCGTGCAGCTGCGCCTGCTGCCGGAGATGTTCCGCGTCCTGGGCAGCGCCCCGGGGGTGGCCCCCGACGGCCGACGGGAGATCTCCTCCTTCCAGGCCTTCTCCATCTCGGCCGCCTCGCGGGTGGGGACGGGCAACATCGTCGGCGTGTCCACGGCGATCATCCTGGGCGGCCCGGGCGCGGTGTTCTGGATGTGGGCGATGGCCGCGGTGCTGGGCGCCGCGGCGTTCGTGGAGTCCACCCTGGCCCAGCTGTACAAGGTGCGCACCAGCACCGGTTTCCGGGGCGGTCCGGCCTACTACATGGAGAGGGGGCTGGGCAGGCGGTGGATGGGCGTGCTGTTCGCGGTGATCATCACCGTGACCTTCAGCCTCGTGTTCAACACGGTGCAGGCCAACAGCATCGCCGCCGCCGTGTCCACCTCCGTGGGGACCCTCGGCGGGACGCCCGGCCTGCTGCTGTCGGCCGTGATCGGGCTGGTGCTCGTGGGCCTGACCGCGCTGGTGATCTTCGGCGGGGTCCGGCGCATCGCGCACGCAGCCCAGGCGCTGGTCCCGCTCATGGCCGTCCTGTACATCCTGATCGGCCTGTGGGTGGTCGCCCTCAACATAGGGGAGGTGCCCCGGGTCGTCGGCGACATCTTCGCGTCGGCGTTCGGCGCGCGCGAGTTCGTCGCCGGGGGTGTGGGCACGGCCATCGTCCAGGGCATGCGGCGCGGCATGTTCTCCAACGAGGCGGGCCTGGGATCGGCCCCCAACGCCGGCGCCACCGCCTCGGTCTCCCACCCGGTCAAGCAGGGGCTCGTGCAGACGCTGGGCGTGTACTTCGACACCTGGCTGGTGTGCTCGGTGACGGCCTTCATCGTGCTGGTCAGCGGCCCCGAGTACGGCGACGACCTGGGCATCCAGGTCACGCAGGGCGCGCTGGAGGCCAGCCTTGGCGAGTGGTCGGTCCACGCGCTCACGGTGATCCTCTTTCTGCTGGCCTTCACCTCCGTGCTGGGCAACTACTACTACGGGGAGACCAACCTCCAGTTCCTGGACAGCAGCCCCCAGCACATGACCTACTTCCGCTACGCGGTCCTGGCGGCGGTCTTCCTCGGCTCCGTGGCGCCCCTGACCCTGGTGTGGAGCCTGGCCGACATCTCCATGGGCGTCATGGCCACCGTGAACCTGCTGGCCCTGGCGCCGTTGTCGGGGGTCGCCTTCCGGCTGCTGGCCGACTACAGCCGCCAGCTGCGCAACGGCCTGGACCCCCAGTTCACGCTCGCCAAGATGCCCGGCCTGCGCAACGTGGAGTGCTGGGGCCCGGCCTCCGGGCCCCAGCCCGAGGACGTCCCCCGCGATGAGGGCGACGCGCCCCCGGACCCGGGCGCGGTCGCGGAGGAGCAGGGCCGCGACGGGGAGGAGCCCGGCCCGGCGGAGGCGGAGTCGCACGGCGCGACGGCCGTGGACGAGGCCGGTGGCGCCGACCGGTCCGACGGCGACGACCCGGGGACGACGCCCGAGGGCGACGAGGGACCCGAGGAGGGGAACCGGGGCTCCGGTACCGAGCGATAACCGGGGTGTGAAGACAGCCCCCTCCACCGGTTCCCCCTCCCCCCTGGTGTTCCTCCTGGCCGCCCTGGCCGGGCCCGCCCTGGGCGGCCTCTCCCTCCTCGTGACGGCCCTGCTGCCCTGGGGCTTCGGCGGCCTGTTCGTCGACGCGGCGGCGGGCTGGTGCGCCGTCGCGCTTCTGCTGGGCCTGTGGGCGAGCACGCGGCTGGCCCCGTGGCAGGTGCCGGTCAGCGGAGCGGTCGCCCTGCTCAGCGCCGTGGTGTGCTACTACGGTGTGGCCACAGCCCTCACCGAAGGACCGGGTGCCCTCCTCGACCCCGTTGCGTGGCTGCTCCCGGCGTGGCTGTGGCTGCTGGCCGCGTGCGCGGCCGGTCCGCTGCTCACCACCGCCGGGGCGTGGATCGGCCACGAGCGCCGACCGCGCCGCCTGGTGGGGCTGGGCCTGCTGGGCGGGGTCTTCCTCGCCGACGCGCTGCTCCCGGTGCTGGACTGGGCGCACTTTCGGATCACGTCACCGGAGCTGACCCTGCCGGGCTCACCGGTGCCCATGTTCGTCCAGTCCGCGTTCTACGTGCTGGTGGGCGTCGCGCTCGTCCTGGTGGTGGCCCGCAGGCCCGGGGACCGGCCACGGGCGCTCGTCGCGATGGTGCCCGCGGGACTGGTGTGGTACGTGGGTGTGTGGGGAGCACAGAAGACCATTTTCCTCGCCGGGATGGGCTACCTCGGCTGAACCCGGGGCCCGGTTGTCCACAGGCCGGAGTGGGACGCTGACGGGCGAAAACGATTTTCGGTACGATGCGTGGAGTTCCCACCCGACCACCGCGGAGTACCACCGTGTCCGACCGGACGACGCCCGCCGCCGCACCCGACCCCGCCGCGCCCGGCTCCGCCCCGCCCAATGCCTCCGCCTCGCTCGGCGACACCCTCGCCGGAGGGTGGAGCGACCGCGGCGACGAACTGCCCCCCGAGGACTGGGGGCGCAGGGGCGGCCAGCGCAGGACCGGGACGGTCTGGCTGTTCGCCCTGTTCATCACCGCCATGGCGATGGGGCACGCCTGGGTCACCGACCGGCTGACCAGCGACGCCTTCCTGGCCTGGGCCACCATCTTCACCGCGATCAGCTTCCAGGCGCTGCCCTTCCTGGTCTTCGGCGTCGCGCTGTCGGCGGCGCTCACCGCGTTCGTCCCGACCTCGGTCTACCAGCGCCTCATCCCCTCCAACCCCGCGCGGGCGGTGCCGGTGGCCGGGGCCTCCGGCGCCCTGCTGCCCGGGTGCGAGTGCGCCTCGGTCCCCATCGCCGGAAGCCTGATCAAGGGCGGGGTCGCGCCCGCCGCCGCGCTGACCTTCCTGCTGGCCGCGCCCGCCATCAACCCGATCGTCATGATCGCTACCGCGGTGGCCTTCGCCGGGCAGCCAGAGATGGTGCTGGCCCGCTTCGTCGCCTCGCTGCTGGCCGCCGTGGTCATCGGGTGGATCTGGGTGCGCTTCGGCCGCACCGACTGGCTGCGCCTGCCCTCGCGCACCCACGCCCCCGGCGAGTCCCGGTGGACCGTCTTCCGCGAGTCCATGCTGCACGACATGATGCACGCGGGCGGCTACCTCGTGGTCGGCGGCCTGGCCGCGGCCTCCCTCAACGTCCTGGTTCCGCGCGAGTGGCTGGTCACGGTGGCCGGACTCCCGGTCGTCTCGGTGCTCGTGCTCGCCCTGCTCGCCATCCTGCTGTCCATCTGCTCCGAGGCCGACGCGTTCGTCGCGGTCAGCCTCACCGAGTTCTCGCCCACCGCCAAGCTCGCGTTCATGGTGATCGGCCCGATGGTCGACCTCAAGCTCATCGCCATGCAGGCGGGCGTGTTCGGCTGGCGCTTCGTCGTGCGCTTCGCACCGATGTGCCTGCTGGTCGGGCTGCTCAGCACCTTCCTGATCGGAGGCCTCGTCCTGTGAACCGCATCGCCCAGGGGCTCACCCTCGTCCTGCTCGGCGCCGCCGCGCTGACCAGCACGGTGGCCACCGACCTCTACCTCAACTGGGTCAAGGCGGGCTTCGGCCCCTTCCTCATCGCCGCGGGCGTGGTCATGGCCGTGCTCGGCGTGCTCATCATCGTGGCCGAACTGCGCGGGGAGAGAGCCGCCGCGACCGCCCCCGAGGAGCACTCCGACCACTCCGCCGACGACCACGGCCACGACCACTCCCGCGCGCCCAGAGTGGCCTGGCTGCTCCTGCTGCCGGTGGTCGCGGTCTTCGTCGTCGCACCGCCCGCGCTGGGCGCCTACACCGTGGAATCCACCGCCGCCTCCTCCGCCCCGCCGCCCGAGCAGGCGCGCCCCGGCCGCTTCGACGACGGCCTGGCCGAGGCCGGGCCGGGCGAGGTCGTCGCGATGGACATCCGCCAGTTCGTGATGCGCGCCTGGGTGGACGAGGAGCGCCAGCTGGCGGGGCGCGAGGTCGAGCTGACCGGCTTCGCGGTGCCCGACCCCGAGGGGGAGGGCTGGTTCCTGGCCCGCCTCCAGATGTCCTGCTGCGCCGCCGACGCCATCGTCAACAAGGTGCACATCTCCAACGAGCCCGCGCCGGAGACCGACACCTGGTGGACGGTGCGCGGCACCTGGGTCGAACCCGAGGGCGACATCGCCGACGTCAGCCAGCACGAGTTCGAGGTCCTGGAGATGGAGGAGGTCAGCGACCCGCCCTCCCCCTACGAGCAGTAACCGCCGGTCCGTTCGCCGACCGCCGCCACACCGCCGTCGCTTCGACGGATGTCCGGCCCCCTGGGTGACAATGGGTCGGTGCCAGGTTGGGATGACGGGCCCATGAGGGTGTGGGAGCGGATACGTCCCCGGTCGATTCGGGCCCGGGTCACGTTCGGCGCGGTCGCGGCACTGGCCGTGGTCACCGGACTGGGCCTGGCCCTGACCATCTTCCTCGTCCGCGAGGCGATCGTCGAACAGGTCCGTGACCTGGCGGCGGAGGAGGCCCGCGACGTCGCGGACCACATCGCGGTCCAGCGCTACCCGGAGCTGATCCCCGACGGGGAGTCCGTCCTGCGCATCCAGGTCGTCGCGCGCGACTCCGGTGCGGTGCTCGCCTCCAGCGACGCCATGGAGGGCCAGCCGCAGCTGACCTCCGAGCGCCCCACCGCCTCCGACCCGCGGGTGGACACCACGGTCTGCGGGCCGGTCGCGGGCGTCGACCCCCGGACCTGCCTGCTGGTGTCGGGCTACGCCGTCGACGACACGGCCTACGGCGACGTCGTCGTCCTGGCGGCCGTGGGCACGCCCCAGATCGTGGCCACCCACGTGCTGGAGGACGCGCTGGTGGTGATGTCCTGCGTCCTGCTCGCCACCACCGGGTTCGTCATCTGGCACGGGGTCGGCCGGGCGCTGCGTCCGGTGGAGGAGATCAGGGCCCAGCTCGACACCCTCTCCGTCAGCGACCTACACCGCAGGCTCCCGGTGCCCGACAGCGACGACGAGATCGCCCTCCTGGCCCGCACCGCCAACCACAGCCTGGAACGGATGGAGGAGGGGATGGCCCGGCAGCGGCGGTTCGTCTCCGACGCCTCCCACGAGCTGCGCAACCCCATCGCCGGGATGCGGACCAAGCTGGAGGTGGAGCTCTCCGACCCCGAACCCGACACCCGCGCGCGCGAGCGGCTGCTCACCGGCCTGCTCTCGGACACCGAGCGGTTGGAGAACATCGTCGCCGACCTGCTCGAACTCGCCCGCCTGGACGCCGGTACCGCACCCGTCCGGGAGAGGTTGGACCTGTCCGCCCTGGTCGTGGAGGAGTTCGCTTCCGAACGCCGTATCCCCGAACTGCGGCTGCACTCCTCCGGTCCGGTCCACGTCGAGGCCAACCGCCTGCGCCTCGTGCGGGTCCTGACGAACCTGATCGCCAACGCCGACCGGCACGCGACGTCCCGCGTCGACGTCATCGTCCGGCGGGAGGGCGGCTTCGCCGTGGTGGAGGTGCACGACGACGGGTCGGGGATTCCGCCCGGGGAGCGGGAGCGGATCTTCGAGCGCTTCGCGCGGTTGAGCGAGTCGCGGGAGCGCGATCCCGGCGGCAGCGGTCTGGGGCTGGCCATCTCCCGCGAGATCGCGCGGGCCCACGGCGGCGGCCTGCTGGCCGCGCACAGCGAACTGCTCGGCGGGGCGGCGTTCGTCCTCCGCCTCCCCGAGGCTCCCGAGGAACCCGAACACCCCGACCGGCCGGAGTAGCGCGAACCGGCCCCGTTCGCAGCGGACGGCGCGTATGCGCGGTTCCGCGGGAGTCCGGCGCCGGGCGTACGCTGTGGCCATGGGTGAGGACACGCGCGGCCCGCGCGCCGCGGACGTGTCGCGGCTCGCCCTGCTGCTGCTCTGGGTGGCGCTGCTGGTGTCGGCGCTGCTGTGGGGCCCCGACCTGGACGCCCTCCAGACCTGGGTGGAGGAGGCCGGAGCGGCCGCTCCGCTGGCCTACCTGAGCGTGTACCTGCTGGGGGTGTTCGCCTTCCTGCCCCGGCCCGCCCTCAACGCCGCCGCCGGACTGCTCTTCGGAATGTACCTGGGCCTGGTCCTGGCCGTGGCGGGCGGGGTGTGCGCCGCCCTGGCCCAGTTCTGGGTCGCCCGCCACGTGGCGGGCGACGCGGTGGCCCGGCGGCTGCCCGAGGGGGCCCGCACCCGGCTGGAGACCCTGGCGGGCGGGCGCGCCCTCCTGGCGGTGCTCCAACTGCGCCTGATCCCGGTCATCCCCTACCAGGTGGTCAACTACGGCTTCGGGCTGACCCGGGTGCGGATGTGGCCCTTCGCGCTGGGCACGCTCCTGGGCGGGGTGCCGAGTACGGCGGCGCTGGTGCTGGTCGGCGTCGGCGGCACGGACCTGGGCCTGCCGGCGGCCGTGGGCGGGGTGGCGCTCGCGGCGGTGATCGGCGCGGTCTGGTGGGTGCGCTCGCGCCGCGGGCGGGCCCGGTCCTGAGGGCCGCGCCGCACACGCGCGTTCCCGAGGCGGTCGCGCGCCCGTGTGCCCCCGGGCAGGGCCGTCCGCCCTACCCGTACCTGCGGCGGCACCGCTCCGGCGCCGCCGCCGGTCCACCGGTCTAGCCGCCGGATCCACCGAAGAGGGCCACCTCGTTGGGCGCGGGCCGGTCCAGTTCGAAGGGCAGGACCTCCCCGCCGCCGCTGTCGGTGACCATGGGCTCCTGGAGGACCTCGGGCTCCTCACCGGAGTGGTGCTGCACCACCATCACCCCGGCGTAACCGCTGTGGTCGTTCTCGGTGGCGTTGAACGGCACCAGGCCGGGCCCCGTCCACTCGTGGGAGTTGAGGGTGGCGAGCAGGCTCTCCCGGGTCAGGTCGGGGCCGGTCTCCATCAGCACCTGGGCGAACAGGACCGCCTGCACCATGCCGTAGACGGTGGTGTCGGTGAAGGGCGTGCCCTCGTTGTACCTCTCGTGGATCTCCAGGAAGAACTCCGTCCACGGGTCCTCGCGCTGGGCGGCCATCGGCAGGAACGCGGTGATGATCAGGTCGTCCAGGAAGGCCTCGGGCGGCACGTTCTCGGCCGCCGTGCCCTGCGCGTACTCCTCGATCAGCCCGGTGGCCACCGCCACGTCGCCGCCGAAGCTGGGCGCCACCCACTGCGGGGTGTAGCCGATCGCGGTGGCCTCCAGGACGGCCAGGGCCAGGAAGGCGGGGATGCAGTGGCAGACGGCGATCTCGGCGCCGGACCGCTTGAGCTCCTGGACCTGTCCGGCGAGCTCGGGGACGCCGGGGTCGTAGGACTCCCAGGCCACGATCTCCTCGGTGAGGTACTGCTCGATCCCCGCGTGCGAGGAGGGGCCCACGTCGTCGTTCTGGTAGAGCAGGCCGACCCTGTCGCCGGGGAAGTTCTCGGCGATGTACTGGCCCTGGATCTTGGCCTCCCGGGTGTAGTCCACCTGGAAGCCGTAGCTGTAGGGGTAGACCTCGGGCTGGTCCCAGGCCAGGGCGCCGGAGGAGACGAACAGGTCGGGGACGCCCGCCTCGTTGAGCTCCTCGATCACGGCCTCGTGGGTGGGGGTGCCCAGGCCGCCGAGCATGGCGAAGATCTCCTGGTCGTCGATGAGGCTGCGGGTGGCCTCCAGCGTCTGCGCGGGGTCGAACGCGTCGTCCTGGACCTGGTACTCGATCCGGCGGCCGTGGATGCCGCCGTTGTCGTTGATGTAGTCGAACACGGCGCGGGCGCCGGTGGAGACGTGCCGGAAACCCGGGGAGGCCGCTCCGGTGAGCGGCTGGTGCGTGCCGATGACGACGGCGTCGTCCGTCACCCCGCGTGTGTCGGCCCGGTCGGAGCCGTCCGTGCCGCTGGAGCAGGAGGTGAGGAGAACCGTGACGGCCAGCGTCGAGGAGAGGATGCTCAGTGGTCGCATGATGGTGTCCTGGACTCGGTCGTGCCTTCGCGGAACGGGCGGGGCGGGGCCCGTTGGGGAGGTACGTGTCTGTGGAGCGGACGGCGGGGGTATGTCTACTCACGAGTACGTTACTTGCGAGTAAACACTCTACGCGTGTCGCTCCACCTCGCAAACCGACCGGTCGTCATGTGACGTGTGTCCAGGTGGGAGGGGGTGGTACGCGGTCGGCTCAGCCCTTGAGCGCCCCCGGCGCGCGCCCGTCGCACCGCTCGGCCGGAGCCCGGCCGAGAGCGGACGCGGCGCCGTCTGCGGACCCGGCGGCGCCCGGGGCCGAGGGGCCCGGCGTGCGGGACGGGCCGCCCAGGATCTCGCGGGCCAGCCGCGCGATCGTGTCGGAGGCCTGCTGGATCGGACTGTCGCGCCGCCAGACCAGCAGGTGCCGCAGCTGTATGGGCTCGCCCTCCAGGGGGCGCACCACCACGTCCGGTCCGGTGTCGAAGTCCGGCTGGCACGGCGCGACCGCCCGGCGGTCGGCGACGAGGTCGCGGATCTCGGAGCGGTCGTAGAGCCGGTAGGGGACCTCGGGCGTGAACCCGGCCCGCTGACAGGCCAGGTAGAAGCACTCGGGCCAGCCGGTGCCGTCCGGCGGGGTCAGCGCCCACGGAGACCCGGCGAGGTCGCCCAGCCTGACCAGCGACCGCTTCGCCTGGGGGTGGTCGGCCCACAGCGCCACGTGCAGCGGCTCCACCGAGAGCATCGCCCAGGACAGGGGGCCGTCGGTGGACAGGTCGCGGTCCACGTAGTCGATCGTGGTCCCCAGGTCCAGGCGGCCCGCGCGCACCAGGTCGGTGACCAGCTTGGGGGAGTACTCCGTGCGCACGTGGACGGGCACGTTCGGGAAGACCTCGGGTATGCGGGCCGACAGCTCCAGCGTCAGCGGCCCGACCCCGCCCACGCGCAGGGTGGTGGGGGAGGCCCCGCGCGCGGTGATGTCGTGCAGCAGGTCGTCCATGGACAGCAGGACCGAGCGGGCGCGCACCAGCACGAACTCGCCCAGCTCGGTGGGGCGGACCCCCGAACGCCCCCGGTGGAACAGCGGCCCGCCGACCTCGCGCTCGATCCGCTGGAGCTGGGTGGTCAGCGCGGGCTGGGAGGTGGAGAGCGCGGCGGCCGCCTTGGTCACGCTGCCGGTGTCGGCCAGGAGGCAGATGGTGCGCAGGTGGCGGAGTTCGAGGTCCATGCGTGGAATCTAGGACGAGGAGGGGGCTCGTGTACAGACGTGCTGTCGCCGCGGGCGCGGCGGGCCGCCCCGTCTAACGCGACGGCCGCCGGAGCGGTGCGCCGTCCAAGGGATCGCAGCGTCCGGCCCCGTCGGCTTGTGGAGCGGGGGTGCCGTGCGTCACCATATAGTTGGACGTCCTACTAGGTGTCCACATGTCGGACAGGCGCGGGAGAGGTTCATGACGGTCGCACGTACTCTGCACACCCCCGAGGCGGAGCAACTCCTGGAACTGACCCGGGAGATCGTGGACAAGGAGCTGACCCCGCGAGCCACCGGGGACGAGGAGGGCGGCCTGTTCCCGCGCGAGGTCTTCCGCGTGCTCGGCGGCGCCGGACTGCTCGGCCTGCCCTACCCCGGCCGCCACGGCGGCGGGGACCAGCCCTACGAGGTCTACCTCCAGGTGGTGGAGGAGCTGGCCCGGGGCTGGCTCGCGGTCGGCCTGGGCGTGAGCGTCCACACCCTGTCCTGCTACCCCCTGGCCGCCTTCGGCTCCGACGCGCAGAAGGACGCCCACCTGCCCGGCATGCTCGGCGGCGACCTCCTGGGCGCCTACTGCCTGTCCGAGGCCGCCTCGGGCTCGGACGCCTCCGCCCTGGCCACCCGGGCCGAGGCCGACGGGGAGGGCTACCGCGTCAACGGCGCCAAGGCCTGGATCACCCACGGCGGCCAGGCCGACTACTACACGCTCTTCGCCCGCACCGGGGCCCCCGACTCCGGAGCCCGCGGCATCAGCTGCTTCCACGTCCCCGCGGGCACCCCCGGCCTGGGAGCGGCGGCCCCCGAGCGCAAGATGGGCATGAACTCCTCGACCACCGCCGGGGTCCTGCTCGACGACGTCCGCCTCGGGGCCGACGCCCTGGTGGGCGAGCGGGACAAGGGCTTCGGCATCGCCCTGTCCGCCCTGGACTCCGGGCGCCTGGGCATCGCCGCCTGCGCGGTCGGACTCGCCCAGGCCGCCCTCGACGCCGCCGTGGACTACTCCCGCGAACGCCGCCAGTTCGGCACCGCCATCGGCGACTTCCAGGGCGTGGGCTTCATGCTCGCCGACATGGCCACCCAGGTCGCCGCCTCCCGCGAGCTCTACCTGTCGGCCGCCCGCCTGCGCGACGCCGGGCTCCCCTTCGGCAAGCAGGCCGCGATGGCCAAGCTCCTGGCCACCGACACCGCCATGAGGGTCACCACCGACGCCGTGCAGGTCTTCGGCGGCTACGGCTACACCCGCGACTTCCCCGTCGAGCGCTACATGCGCGAGGCCAAGGTGCTCCAGATCGTGGAGGGCACCAACCAGGTGCAGCGCATGGTCATCAGCCGCCACCTGGCCCGCGAGGGCGCCTGAGGGGTCCGGGGGCGGCGCGCTCGCGGGGAGCCCCGCCGCCCCCGGGCTCAGCCGCCCGGCCGGGAGCGCAGCAGCCGGACGGTCTCCTCGTGGGTGCGCGGCTCCAGCTCCAGCGGCCGGTCGGTCAGCGCCGCCAGCGCGGAGCGGTACTCCTCCCCGTCCCGGTCCGGGGCCGCACCGACCTCCAGGTCCGCCAGCGCGACCGCCTCCGGCGCCCCGCCGCCCTCCCAGGACAGCAGTTCCGGGGCGGCGTCCACCGGGCTCACCAGCACTCGCCGCATCCCGCCGGACAGGCCCAGGCCGGTCGCCTTCAGCAGCGCCTCCTTGCGGGCCCAGTAGCGGAAGAAGGCGCCGACCCGGTCGGCGGGGGAGAGGCGCTCCCAGGCCCGCTGCTCGGGCCCGCCCAGCGTGTAGCCCGCCAGCCCCTCCAGGTCGCGGGCCTGGGACACGCGTTCCACGTCCACGCCCACGGGCACCTCGCGGGCCAGGGCCAGCACCACCCACTCGCCCGAGTGGCTGACGGAGACCTCCCACCCCTCGGCGAGGCCGGAGGGGTGGGGCTTGCCGTGCGGGCCCTGCCCGGAGTCCCCGCCCCGGCTGGCGCCCGTGCGCTCCTTCTCCTCACAGGAACGGCAGCGCAAAGCGAAGGTCACCTTCTCGGGCGGGCAGTCGGCCCGCTCGGCCAGCAGCAGTCGGGACACCGCCCGGCCCAGCAGGTGCCGGTCGCGGTCGGCCTGGAGCCGGAAGCGGGCGTTGCGTGACCGTTCCTCCTCGTCCAACAGGCGCAGCAGGCGGTCGTCGGCGGCTGAGGTGCGTACCCACCACACCTCGGTGGACAGGGGTGCCGGATCGAGCTTCATGCCCCCCATTGTGTCCCGATCTCCACCTCGTTCGGTGGTGTGAGGTCAACCCAAACCGGGAATTCGGTTATTGGCAGGTCAGCCCGTCCCCTGGGAGGCCCAGATGTCTGTCGTGGTACTGCTCGGCGCGGGAGCGCTCGTCGGTCTGGTGGCGCTCACGGCGATCGTCGTGGTCACCCTCCTGAGAGAGGGGAGCCAGGCCACCGGGGAGGAGGCCGCCGCGGAGGCCGGGGAGCCCGAGACCGCCGCCGGGAGGATCCCGCAGCAGGCGGCCCCCGAGGACGCCGCCCGGAGCGGGCGCGTCCCCACCGCCGACGGGTCCGTAGTCTAGGGAGTCGCGCGGGACCGTGGCCCGTGCCCGAGCAGAGCACGGAAGTGGGTCCATGGCCGAGGAGAACCGTCCGGCGTTCGCCGCCGAGCGCCGCGAGCGCATTCTCGAACTCGTGCGCGCCAACGGCACCATGTCCCTGCGCGACATCGCCGTCAGGGTCCGCGCCTCGGAAGTCACCATCCGCCGCGACGTGCGCGCGCTGGAGACCGAGGGGCTGGTCGACCGCCGCCGGGGCGGGGTCGCCCTGCCCGGCAGGATCGGCCACGAGCAGAGCTACTCCGGCAAGAGCGGCCAGTGCGCCGCCGAGAAGGCCGCCATCGCCACCGCGGCCGCCCGCCTGGTGCGCCCCGGCGACGCCGTCACCATCGGCCCCGGCAGCACCGCCGAGGCCTTCGCCCGCGCGCTCCTGACCCGCACCGACCTGACCGTGGTCACCAACTCCCTGCGCGTCGCCGACGTCCTGGCCGGGGCCGCCGCGGTGGAGGTGGTCGTGACCGGGGGCACCCTGCACGGCCCCATCCGGGCCCTGGTCGGGGCCGCTGCGGAGGAGAGCCTGGCCGGGCTGCGGGTCAACCGCGCCTTCCTCTCCGGCAACGGGGTCAGCGCCGACCGCGGCCTGAGCACCCCCAACCCAGCCGTGGCCAGCGTGGACCGCGCCCTGGCCGCCTGCGCCGAGGAGACCATCGTCCTGGCCGACCACACCAAGATCGGCGCCGACACCATGGTGCCCACCGTCGCCCCCGAGGAGATCGCCCACCTGGTCACCGACAGCAGCGCCGACCCCGAGGTGCTGATGACCCTGGAGGAGACGGGCGCCCTCGTCCACGTCGCGGTGGTCGCCCAGGAGCGGGGGCAGTAAGGGGGAGGAAAAGCGGACTTCTCCTCTGCGAACGGAGGAAAGGACCGCGTACCCTACCGTTCACACGCGTATCCCGCGTACGCTCCGCCCGTCCCGCACCGCCCGTCCGATCCGCAGGAGCCGCCGCGCATGTCCTCCCAGCCGCCTCCCCCGCAGCCGTCCTCCCCGCCCGTGCGCGTCACCCCCGAACCCGTGGCGCTCCCGGCGCCGTGGGCCGACTCCCGGGTGACGGTGGTCGTGCCCACCTACAACGAGGCCGACAACCTCCCCGTGCTGGTGGGCCAGCTCATGGCCCTGGACCTGCCGCGGCTGCGGGTGGTGGTCGTGGACGACGGCTCCCCCGACGGCACCGGTGAGATCGCCGACAAGCTCGCGGTCGAGTTCGCCGGACGCGTCGGCGTCGTCCACCGCACCGCCAAGGACGGCCTGGGCCGCGCCTACGTCGCGGGCATGACCCGAGCCCTGGAGGAGGGCGCCGACCACGTCGTGCAGATGGACGCCGACCTCAGCCACCCCGTGGGCTACGTGCCCCAGCTCCTCGGCACCCTGCACGCCACCAACGCTGGCGTGGTGATCGGCAGCCGCTACGTCCCCGGCGGCAGCCTGTCCGAGCGGTGGAACCTCAGCCGCCGCCTGCTGAGCGGCTGGGCCAACGCCTACGTCAAGACCGTGCTGTCCATCCCCATCCGCGACGTCACCGCGGGCTTCAAGATCTGGCGGGCCTCGGCCCTGCGCGTCCTGGACCTGCCCGGCATCGAGAGCACCGGCTACGCCTTCCAGGTGGAGATGCACTACCGGGCCTACCGGCGCGGACAGAAGATGGTGGAGATCCCCATCCACTTCGAGGACCGCGTCGTGGGCCAGAGCAAGCTCGACGGCTCCGTCGCGCTGGAGGCCGCCCTGCGCCCGCTGCTGCTGCGCCGCGCCGAGCGCGCCCGCCGCCGGTAGCGGGGCGTTCGGCGGGGCCGCCCCGGTCCGCCCTCCCACCCTCCCGTGCTCCGGCCGGTGACATAGGTGCGCCGGTTTGGGGCACGGGACTAACGAGGGAAAGGGGGCGAAGATGACTGAAGAGCCCTATGACGTGGACACCGACATGGGGGACGACCCCGAGCTGAGCAAGGCCGTCGCCCGGGAGCGTCGGATCGAGGCCGACTACGACATCCAGGAGTACGACTTCGAGGACCCCGACATGCCGGGGACCGACAGTTCGGCCGAGCCGCGGGGGATCGACGAGGCGGTGCGCTCCGAGCGCAGCGACCTCTACCCGCGCGAGAGCTGGGGAGGGGAGACCCGCAGCGCCGAGCAGGAGGCCATGCACGAGGAGTCCGACGACGTCACGCCCGACGTCGACGAGGGCGCGGCCGTGCGCAGTGAGCACCCCGACAGGCCCTACGAGCATCCGGCGGACACGCCCCACGGCGACCGGGACGACGAGCGCGACCGGAGCACCGACACGGCGGGCTACGTTCCGGACGCCGAGGACCCCAGGGACACCGGCGCACCGGACACCTGAGGCCCGCGCCGTCTGAGGCGTACCGTCTGGGGCGCGGTGCCCGGGACACAGCGTCCACGGTCGTTCCGTGGGGTGCGGCCTCCGGCGGAGTAACCCCTGCTCGGCGAGGGTGAGAACGCCGAGAGCGCGGGCCCCCTTCCGCCCGGAGACGGAAGGGGGCCCGCGCGTTTCCCGCTGCGGCCGCGCGTGCGCCCGCGGGGCCGCGGCGGCCTACTCGCTGGCCAGCGCCCCCGTGATGGAGGTGGCCGCCGCCCGGCGGGCGGGCAGCACCGAGGCCAGCAGTCCCGCCAGGACCGCCACCGCGATGAACACCCCGATCTGGCCGAAGGGCACGGTGAAGACCATGTCCGGCATGACCGAGGCCCCGGCCGCCCAGCCGAACACCACGCCCAGCACGATGCCGATACCGGCGCCGATCAGGCACAGCAGCACGGCCTCCACGCTCAGCATCCGGCGCAGCTGGCCCCGGGCCAGCCCCAGCGCCCGCAGCAGCGCGGACTCGCGGGTGCGCTCCAGCACCGACAGCGCCATGGTGTTGGAGATGCCGAACACCGCGATGATGATCGCCAGGCCCAGCATCGCCGCGATGGTGTAGAAGGCGATGTCCAAAACCTCGGAGAACTGGTTCTTCATCTCGGCGGCCGACGCGACCTGCATGGTCGGGTGGTCCTCCACCGCGGTGTAGACCGCGTCGCGCACCTCGGCGGCGTCGGCTCCCTCGGCGGCGCGGATGAGCAGCATCTCGTCCTCGTCCACCGACGGGAAGGCCGCGGCGAAGTCCTCCGGGTGCAGGGTCACGCCCGTCAGGGACTGCATGTCCTCCACGACCGCGACGATCTCCACGGACAGCTCCTGGCCGTCCTCGGCAGGGAGG
Organism: Nocardiopsis sp. M1B1; assembly: GCF_052466615.1. Taxonomy (NCBI): domain Bacteria; kingdom Bacillati; phylum Actinomycetota; class Actinomycetes; order Streptosporangiales; family Nocardiopsidaceae; genus Nocardiopsis; species Nocardiopsis sp. M1B1. Next base: position 4,363,751 of record NZ_CP196194.1, on the reverse strand, counting down.
GTGAAGGTGTCGCCCACCCCGGCGCCCTCGGCGTAACCCTCCGTCACCGCGGCCCGGCCCGGACCGATGTCGGTCACGTCGCCCTCGACGGTGTCGCTGGTGAGGTCGACGCCGACCTCGGCGCCCGGGTAGGTGTAGACGGGGACCGACTGGCCGCCGTCCGTGTCGACGTAGACGCTGCGCTGGCCGATGACCTTGCCCAGGGCGGACTGGCCCTCCAGCGCCACCCGGACCTCGTTCGGGATGGTGGGGAACCGCGGCTCCTGGGCCGCCCCGGCCTCGGTGGCGGCCTGCGCGCCGGAGTCCTCACCGGCGCCCGCGCCCTCGCTCGGCTCCGCGGGTTCGGCGGGGCCCTCGGCGCCGTCGGCGGGGCCCTCAGCGGCCGTGCCCTCGGCGGGCGCGTCCTGGGCCGCGGCCTCCTCGCCGCCGGCGGGGGCCTGCTCGGCGTCCCCGGTCTGCTCCGAGCCCTCCGGGTTCTCGGTTCCCTCCGAGTCCTCGGTCGTCTCGGCGGCGGTCCCCGTCCCCTCCATGGAGAACTGCGGGGAGACCTGGTAGTCCACCGGGAACTGCTCCTCCAGCATCCGGGTCATGGTCGTCTCGACGGAGGCGCTGATCACCGAGTACCCGGTGATCAGGGTCGCGCCCACGGTCAGGGCGATCATCGCGGTGGCCGCGCGGCGCGGGCTGCGGGTGGAGTTGTCCACCGCCAGCATGCTCGGCACGCCCACCTTCCGCAGGGGCACGCCGACCACGCGCACGATGCCGCGCACCAGCAGCGGCCCGAGCACGACCACGCCCACGAACGCGATGAGGGCGGCGGCGGTGACGATGACCGGGCCCATCGTGCCCGGTCCCGTCATCTGGGTCAGGCCCACCAGGGCGGCCGCGATCGCGAAGGTCACCAGGCCGAAGACGACGCGGATCCAGCCGGTGCCCTTCTCCAGCCCGGCGGCGGTGGCGCTGGTGCGCAGGGCCGCCAGCGGCGCCACCCGGGTGGCGCGCGTGGCCGGGACCAGTGCGGAGAACACGGTCACCACGGTTCCCACGGCCAGTCCGACCAGGACCGCCGCCGGAGTGATCACCACGGGCACCGCCTCCCCGGAGCCCAGCAGCGGGCCGCCGTAGGTCGCACCGGCCATGCCGATGCCCACACCGGCCAGCACGCCCAGGGCGGAGGAGACCAGGCCCACGACCACCGACTCGATCAGCACCGACCGGAAGACCTGGCCGCGCTTGGCGCCCACGCACCGCAGCAGGGCCAGTTCGCGCTGGCGCTGGGCGATGAGGATGGCGAAGGTGTTGTAGATGACGATCCCGGCGACGAACATCGCGATGAAGGCGAACAGCAGCAGCGCGATGCGCAACATCTCCGCCTGGCCGCCCACGCTCTCGGCCATCTCCAGACCGAACTGCTCACCGGTCCACACATCGGCCGCCGCGCCCAGTTCGGCGGTGACGGCGTCGGCCGCCTCCTGCGGGGTGTAACCCTCGGCGGCGAGCACGTCGATCTCGGAGTAGCCCGTCACCCCGGTCATCTCCCGGGTCGTGTCCGGGTCGAAGACGACGGCGCCCCCCATGCTGTAGGCCGGGTCCACGCCGAACTCGACCAGCCCGGTGAGGGTGAAGTCGCGCTTGTCCCCCTCGGCGTCGAGCACGGTCACCGTGTCGCCGACCCCGAATCCGGTCTGCTCGGCGGTGGAGGTGGCCAGGGCGATCTCGTCCCCGTTCGCGGGAAGCGAGCCCTCGTCGGCGGAGAACCGGCTGACCTCGCCCAACCCGACCGCGGCGGGAGGCACGAAGCCGACCGCGCGGCCCTCGTCGTCCAGGAGCACGGCCTCGCCCCGCAGGGTTCCGCCCGCCTCGGCGACCTCGGGCAGCGCCCGCACCGCGTCCAGTTGCTCGTCGGTGAACGGAACCGGCTCCTCGGGCGGTTCGGTGCTCTCGGGGTCGAACTCGGGCTCGGTGGGCACAGCGATGGTGTCCACGCTGGTGGCCGAGCCCATGACGGACTTCTCGTAGCTGGCGTTGAGGGTGTCGGCGAAGACCATGGTCCCCGACACGAACATGACCCCCAGCAGGATCGCCAGCACGGTGGTGACGTACCGGGACTTGTGCAGCCGCAGCCCGGCGAGTGTGGTGCGCAGCATGTCCCTCAGGCCTCTTCCAGCTTCAGCAGCCGCGCGGAGACCAGCTCGGCGGTGGGCTCGACGACCTCGTCCACCAGGCGGCCGTCGCGCAGGAAGACCACGCGGTCGGCGTAGGAGGCGGCCACGGGGTCGTGGGTGACCATGACGATGGTCTGGTTCAGGTCGCGGGCGGAGTTGCGCAGGAACTCCAGCACCTCGGTGCCCGAGCGCGAGTCCAGGTTGCCGGTGGGCTCGTCGGCGTAGACGACCTCGGGCGCGTTGAGCAGGGCGCGGGCCACGGCCACGCGCTGCTGCTGGCCGCCGGAGAGCTTGGCGGGCAGGTGGTTGAGCCGGTCGCGCAGGCCCACCACGTCGATGATGTGGTCGAAGCGCTGCTTGTCGACCCCGCGCTTGGCGATCTGCGACGGCAGCAGGATGTTCTGCTCGGCGGTCAGCATCGGCAGCAGGTTGAACGACTGGAAGATGAACCCGATCCGGTCGCGGCGCAGCAGGGTCAGCTCGGCGTCGCGCAGGCCGGTGATCTGGGTGCGGCCCAGGTGCACGGTGCCCGAGGTGGGCACGTCCAGCCCGGCCAGGCAGTGCATCAGGGTGGACTTGCCCGAACCCGAGGGGCCCATGATCGCGGTGAACGCGCCCCGGTGGAACTCCACGTCCACCCCGGCCAGGGCGTGGACCTGGCTGTCGCCGGTGTCGTAGGTCTTGGTGAGGCCCCGGGCGACCACCACCGGCGGTGAGGTGACCGTCGGGTCGGGCTTCACAGTGGACTCGGTCACGGCAGACAGCTCCAGGAATCGGGGATGGTGTGCGGGCCGGACGGACTCTCCGTCGCGGCTTCCACCACGCTAGGTCCGCGCGACCGGCCGGGGCGTCCCCCGCTGGGCCGATTCGCGACTCGGCCAAAGGAACGGTCGCGGGCGGGTTCGCGACTCCTTCGTCTGGCCGAGGCACCGACTTTCGTCGGGGTCCGGCGGGTCACCCTGAGTTGCGGGTCCGCCACGCGCCCTTGCCAGCCTGGGCTTTCGCGCGCCGAGCGACGATCGGACCGGGCGGAGCCGGACGCGGCGCGCGCACGGGCCGACCGGGGGCGCCGCCGTAGACTCCCCAGCATGAGGAGCTGGTTGAGCGATCGGGGCAGGGCCGCCAACGCCCTGTTGAACAAGAACCGGGAGTGGTGGTGGGCCCGCCGCCTGACCATCGCCGACTGGCTCTACGCCGTGCTGCCCCTGCCGTTCAGCGGGTTCTTCCAGTTGGCGGGCAGCATGCAGCACGGCATGTTCGGCGGGCTCATCGCCGCCGTTCCCACGGTCCTGGCCTCCTGGAACCTCGGGGGCGCCCTGGCTGTCGGGATGATCCTCTACGCGATCCCGGTCCTGTTCGCCGGGGCGACGGTGCTCCTGCGGCGGAGCTTCCCGCAGTGGATGCTCGTGACCGCGGCCGTGCTGCTGCTGTGCTTCGCCAATTTCATCCCGGCCGCGATCGCCATGTACTCGTACTCGGTCTACCACGCCAACCGGCGCCTGCTGGTGGGCTGGTTCGCCGTGTACAGCCTGGCCATGGTCGCAGCCTACGACGCCAACGTCCTCGGCCAGGTCTTCCTCATCGGCATGCTGCTGGTCGTACCGATGGTCTTCGGCCTGTGGGTGGGCACCCGACGTCAGCTCATCGACCGCCTCCACGAGCGCGCCGAGCGCCTCGAACGCGAACAGCACATGATGGCCGACAAGGCCATCACCGCCGAGCGCACTCGCATCGCCCGGGAGATGCACGACGTGGTCGCCCACCGGGTCAGCCTCATGGTGCTGCACGCGGGCGGGCTGGAGGTCTCCGCCGAGGACCCGCGCACCGTCGAGGCCGCCGGACTCATCCGCACCACCGGCCGTGAGGCCCTCACCGAACTACGCGGCATCCTCGGGGTGCTGCGCGACGACACCGACGCGGCGCCCACCGCGCCCCAACCGGTCCTGTCCGACCTGGACCGCCTGGTCGAGGAGTGGCGCGCCGCCGGGATGCCGATCGACCGAGAGGAGACCGGCCGGGCCCGCCCGCTGCCGACGAGCGCCCAGCGCACCGCCTACCGGATCGTCCAGGAGGGGCTGACCAACGCCGCCAAGCACGCGCCCGGCGCCGCCGTCACCCTGCTCCTGCACTACGCCGACCGCCAACTGGAGGTGGAGGTGGCCAACGCGCCCGGGCGGGGCCCGGCCGCGCCCATGCCCCGCAGCGGTTTCGGCCTGACCGGGCTGCGCGAGCGCGTCGTGCTCTCCGGCGGAAGCCTCAGCGCGGGGGCGTGCCCCGACGGCGGGTGGCGTCTGCGCGCTATCGTGCGAACCGACGATCCATCCGGTACGGAGGAAGAGGTTTCCGAAGGTGATCCGCACGCTCCTGGTCGATGACGAACTCCTGGTCAGATCCGGCCTGCGGATGATCCTGGACTCCGCCCCCGACATCGAGGTGGTGGGCGAGGGCGGCGACGGCGCCGAGGCCGTGCGCTTGGCCGAGGAACTCGTCCCCGACGTGGTGCTGCTCGACATCCGCATGCCGGGCACCGACGGGATCACCGCCGCCGCCCGCCTGACCGCTCTGCCCCGGCCGCCCCGCGTGGTCCTGCTGACCACCTTCGACCTCGACGAGTACGTGCACAGCGCCCTGCGGGCCGGTGCGGTCGGCTTCCTGCTCAAGGACACCCCGCCCCGCGACCTCATCGGCGCGGTGCGCACCGTCCACGAGGGCAACGCGATGCTCGCGCCCAGCGTCACCAAGCGCATGCTCGAACGCTTCGCCGCGCCCGCCCCCGCCGACTCCGCGGCGGGCCGAGCCGAGGCGGTGCGCCGCCTGTCGGTGCTCAGCGAGCGCGAGCGGTCGGTGCTCCTCGCGGTGGCCCGGGGCCGGTCCAATGCCGAGGCGGGCCGCGACCTGGGCATGCGCGAGGCCACGGTCAAGGCCCACGTCAGCCGCATCCTGGCCAAGCTGGACATGTCCAACCGGGTGCAGGCCGCCATCCTGGCCCACGACGCGGGCTGGGCCTGAGGCCCGGACCGGTACGACCGGTGGACCGGCCTCCGGTACGGGACGGGACTGTGTCCCGTCCCGGATAGGGTCGCTGTCGACCTCGTTCCTCCAGGCGAAGGAACCGACCGTGTCACCGCTCCCCTCCTGGCACAGGAAGGTCCTGCCCCGCGTGCTCGGCGGGTGGGGCCTGCTCATGGCCGCCTTCACGGGCAGTTTCGCGGTCAGGCTCACCGAGTCGCCCACGCTCCTGGCGCTGTACGTGTCCGCGGTCCTGCTCTTGTTCGTCTGGTTGGACCGTCTGGGCCTCGTCTTCGGGGAGGACCCGTATCCGGGCTCGTCCGAGCGGCGATCGCCCCCGGGTCACGCACGGCCCCTGTCGGGTATGCGGGCGGGGCTGGGCAACATCGCACTGGTGATCCTGTCCTGGATGGTTCCCCTGGGGTCCGCGCACACCTGGCTGCTGTTCCCCAGCATGATGTTCATCCTTGTGGTCGTCGTCGGCATACCCCAACCACCGGAGGCCGAGGACGGGGAGAAGCAAGAGGACCCGTGGCGGTGACACACCTCACCAACGCCCGCCGTGCTCGGGGCGTCCCCCCTGCGTGTCCGGAATCCCCGCACATGGGCGGATCGGCGCCCCTGTTCGCCTCGGTTGCGTCTACCGCCGGGTAGCTCGGTACGCTGCAATGCGATCCCACCCCCCGCAACACCACGTCGTGGCTGATCACAGCAGCCGCAGGAGAAGAGGAGCCCCTATGTCGCGCTCGGTACTGGTCACCGGCGGCAGCCGTGGAATCGGCCTGGCCATCGCCCGTGAGCTGGCCGCGGGCGGAGACGACGTCGCGGTGACCTACCGCTCCGGTGAGCCCCCGGAGGGCCTGCTGGGTGTCCGCTGCGACATCACCGACTCCGCCCAGGTCGACGCCGCCTTCAAGGAGGTCGAGGAGGCGCAGGGCCCCGTCGAGGTGCTCGTGGCCAACGCCGGCATCACCAAGGACCAGCTGCTGGCCCTGATGAGCGAGGACGAGTTCTCCTCCGTGCTGGACACCAACCTCACCGGCGCCTACCGCGTGGCCAAGCGCGCCGTGCGCGGCATGATGCGCAAGCGCTCGGGCCGCATCGTCCTCATCTCCTCCGTCGTGGGCCTCCTCGGCTCCGGCGGTCAGGCCAACTACGCCGCCTCCAAGGCCGGGCTCGTCGGCTTCGGCCGCTCCCTGGCCCGCGAGCTGGGTTCGCGCAACATCACGGTCAACGTCGTCGCCCCCGGCTTCATCGAGACCGACATGACCGCGGCCCTGTCCGAGGAGCGCCAGGCCGAGATCAAGAAGAACGTCCCGCTGGGCCGCCTCGGCTCCTCCGAGGACATCGCTAGGACGGTGGGCTTCCTCGCCGGGCCCGGCGGCGCCTACATCTCCGGCGCCGTGATCCCCGTCGACGGCGGCCTGGGCATGGGCCACTGACCGGGTTCGCCCCCCCTTTTTTCCTCCAGCCACCGGAAGGGCTCCCCTTCCGCAACGGATCACAGACAGGACGGACGACCCGAACATGGGAATCCTCGAAGGCAAGCGCATCCTCGTCACCGGGGTGCTCACCGACTCCTCCATCGGCTTCCACGTGGCCCGCCTGGCCCAGGAGCAGGGCGCCACGGTCGTGCTCACCGGCTACGGCCGCCTGAGCCTGGTGGAGCGCATCGCCAAGCGCCTGCCCGAGACGCCCCCGATCCTGGAGCTGGACGTCACCGACGACGAGCAGCTCGCCACCCTGGCCGCCCGCGTCGGCGAGCACGTGGACGGCCTCGACGGCGTCGTGCACTCCATCGGCTTCACCCCGCAGGACGCCCTGGGCGGCAACTTCCTCAACACCGAGTGGTCGGACGTGGCCACGGCCATGCACACCTCGACCTTCTCCCTGAAGTCGCTGACCACCTCGCTGCTGCCTCTGATGAAGGACGGCGGCTCGGTCGTGGCCCTGGACTTCGACAACAGCGTCTCCTACCCCATCTACGACTGGATGGGCGTGGCCAAGTCCGCGCTGACCTCCACCGCCCGCTACCTGGCCCGCTACGTCGGCGACCAGAACATCCGGGTCAACCTGGTCTCCGCCGGACCGCTGAGCACCATGGCCGCCCGCAGCATCCCCGGGTTCTCCGAGCTGGCCAAGCACTGGCCCGAGCGCGCCCCGCTGGGCTGGGACGTCACCAACCCCGAGCCCGCGGCCAAGGCGGTCGTGGCGCTGCTGTCGGACTGGTTCCCCGCCACCACCGGCGAGATCGTCCACGTCGACGGCGGCTTCCACTCCACCGGGGCCTGACCGCCCCGAACGCACCGGCTCCGGCTCCTCCGGAACCGGTGCCCCGGCACACGCGTGCGATAGGTTGACGCGGGCGGGCCACCCCCAGGGGCGGCCCGCCCGTCTGCCGTCGCGGGGCGGTTGCGGCGGCTGCCCGCCGTGTGCCCGAAGCGGCGCGTGCGCCCCCGGCAGGCGGCCGTGCGAGCCGAGAGCGAAGGGGACGGGGCAATGGATCTGGGACTGAAGGGGGCGCGGGTCGCCGTGACCGGCGCCAGCAGGGGGATCGGCCGGGCCATCGCCCAGCTGTTCGCCGCCGAGGGCGCCGACCTCGCGATCTGCGCGCGCACCCCCGAACCGCTGTCCGAGGCGGCCCGCGAGCTGGAGCGGACCGGCGCCCGCGTGTTCTCGCGTGCCCTGGACGTCACCGACCACGACGCGCTGCCCTCCTTCGTCGAGGACGCGGTGGCCGGGCTCGGCGGCCTGGACGTGCTGGTCTCCAACGTCTCCGGCGGCAGCGCGCCCACCCCCGACCAGTGGGAGCGCGGCTTCGCGGCCGACCTGATGCCCTTCGTGCGCCTGACCGAGGCGGCCAAACCCCACCTGCTGGCCTCCGAGCGCGGCGGCTCGGTGGTGCTGATCTCCAGCACCTCGGCGCTGCACACCACCGTGCCCGCCGGACCGCGCTCCTACGGCGCGGTCAAGGCCGCGCTCAACCACCACGCGTCCTCGCTGGCCCGCGCCTGGGCGGGGGAGGGGGTGCGGGTCAACACCGTCTCGCCCGGACCGATCGAGTTCCCGGGCGGAGGCTGGGCGCGCCGCCGCGAGAACGACCCGGGGTTCTACGAGTCCGTCCGCGAACGCATCCCCTACGGCCGCCTCGGCCACCCCGAGGAGGTCGCCCGCGCGGTGGCCTTCCTGGCCAGCCCGGCCGCGGCCTACGTCACCGGACAGAACCTGATGGTGGACGGCGGTTTCCTCGACCGGATCTGAGCGCGCCCCGCCGCGGCCGGACTCACCGCACCGCGGCGGCGCACTCCGGTTCCCCGTTTTCTTCGCTTTTTGTCGGACCGGAATCCGTGCCCTCGGCGTGACCAGCCCCTGCGGACCACGACTTCATGTCGTGGTCCTTTTCGTATTGACGGTGGCCTTTTCCGGTGTGAATGATGACAAAGGTTTTAATCATGTGACTTACGACACCCAGGGCGGTGCGGTGGAGCACGAGGACCGTCCGGAGAGGAAGCTCATGCGGTCACGCTGGCGGTCGATCCCGGCGGCTCTGGGACTGGTGCTGGTCGCCTCGGCCTGCGGCGGGGGAGGAGAGGACGGGGCCGCACAGGTCGAGGTCTTCTCCTGGTGGACCGGCGGCGGGGAGGAGGCCGGGCTCAACGCGCTCATCGAGCGGTTCGAGCAGGACCACCCCGACGTCGAGTTCGTCAACGCGGCGGTGGCCGGGGGATCGGGCACCAACGCCCAGGCCGTCCTGGAGGGCAGGCTCCAGAGCCAGGACCCGCCCGACTCCTTCCAGGGGCACGCCGGGGCCGAGCTCCAGGACTACATCGAGGCGGGCTACCTCCAGCCGCTCGACGACTTCTTCGACGAACAGGGCCTGCACGAGGCCCTGCCCGAGCAGTTGGTCGAACAGATCTCCTACGACGGCAGCGTCTACTCCGTCCCCGTCAACATCCACCGCTCCAACGTCATGTGGTTCAACCCCTCGCTGCTGGAGGAGGCCGGGGTCGAGGAGCCCCCGCAGACCCTGGACGAACTGCTGGACGCGCTGGAGGCCGTGGAGGCCGAGACCGACGCCATCCCCATGGCGGTCGGCGCGCAGTGGACCGTGGACCACCTCCTGGAGTCGGTGCTGCTCGGCTCGCTGGGCACCGACGCCTACAACGCCCTGTGGGAGCCGGGCGCGGACTGGGACACCCCCGAGGTCGCCGAGGCGCTGGCCACCTTCGAGGAGATCATGGCCTACACCCAGGAGGAGTCGGCCGCCGAGGACTGGCAGGAGGCCACCCGTCGCGTCTCCGACGGCGAGGCCGCGTTCAACATCATGGGCGACTGGGCCGCGGGCTACTTCGACGAACTGGGAGCGGTCCCGGGCCAGGACTACGACTGGGCCGCCTCACCCGGCACGGACGGCACCTACATGTGGCTGTCGGACAGCTTCACCCTGCCCCAGGGCGCCCCGCACGAGGAGCAGGCCCGCGCCTGGCTGGAGCTGGTGGCCAGCCAGGAGGGCCAGGACCTCTTCAACCCGCTCAAGGGGTCCATCCCGGCCCGTGAGGACGCGGACCCGGCCAACTACGCCGCCAGCCCCTACCTGGAGTCGGCGCTGGAGGAGTGGCAGTCCGGGCCCGAGCTGGCGGGGTCCTTCTGGCACGGGGTGACCGTGGGCAACCGGTGGAAGAACGAGATCGACACCGCGGTCGGCCTCTACCTCCAGAACGAGGACCTGGACGCCCTCAACGACGCCCTGCACGCGGCCGCGCAGAGCGAATGAGCACCCTTTCCCCACGACCCGGGGCCGCGTCCGACCGCGGCCCCGGGCGCGCCCGCCCCGGCGGCGACCGCCGCCACCCGAGCCGGGGGCGCCGCCTGCTGACCCGGGCACGGACCTGGCTGCCCGGCCTGCTGCTGGTATCCCCCTCCATCCTGCTCATCGGCGTGTTCGTCTACGGGATGATCGGCTGGAACACCCAGCTGGCGCTCAGCGACAAGCACAAGCCCATCGACGACGGCGAGTTCGTCGGCCTGGCCAACTTCGTCGCCCTGTGGCAGGAGGAGCGCTGGCCCGCCGCCGTGGCCAACGCGGTCGTGTTCACGGTGGTGTTCGTCGGCGGCGCCCTGCTGCTCGGCTGGCTCCTGGGCCTGCTGCTGGACAAGGGCATCCGCGGCGAGGCCGTCTTCCGCACCCTGTTCCTGGCGCCGATGGCGGTGTCCTTCATCGCCACCGGCGTGGTGTGGCGGTGGCTGATGAACCCGGCCCCGGCCGAACGCGCCACCGGCCTGAACGCCCTGTTCGTCCACCTCAACCTGGACTTCCTGGTCAACGACTGGTGGACCGCGCCCGACCTCGGCATGGCGGCGATGGCCCTGCCCGCGGTCTGGCAGCTCGCGGGCTACATCATGGCCCTGTTCCTGGCCGGGTTCCGCGGTGTGCCCGAGGAGCTGCGCGAGGCCGCCCGGGTGGACGGCTGCTCGGAGTGGGGCGTGTACTGGCGCGTGGTCATGCCGCAGCTGCGGCCGGTCGTGCTGAGCGCGGTCATCATCCTGGGCCACATGTCCCTCAAGGTGTTCGACCTGGTCATCGCGATCGCCGGACAGCAGATCGTCGCCGACGTGCCCGCCGTGTACATGTGGACGACCGTGTTCGAGGTGCGCGACCCGGCCAAGGGCGCCACCATCGCCGCCTACCTGCTCATCGCGGTGGCGGTGTTCGTCATCCCCTACCTGGTGTGGACCGTGCGCAAGGAACGGAGCGAAGGTCGATGACCGCGAGCGCCCCCGAACGTGTGACCGCCCCCGGAGGCGGGGCGGCCGGGACGACCCGGAGCGGACAGGCGGTCAAGGCCGCCGTCCTGGTGGTGCTGGCCGCGTTCTTCCTGCTGCCGATGTACGTACTGGTGGTCACCGGCTTCAAGCCCTTCGACGAGGCCTCCGCCGCGCAGGCCTGGCTGCTGCCGCGGAACTGGAGCCTGGAGGGGTGGACGACGGCCTGGACCGAACTGGCCCCCGGGCTCTGGAACAGCGTGCGCATGGTGGTGCCCAGCGCGGTCATATCGGCGGTGCTGGGCTCGCTCAACGGCTACGTGCTGGCCCGGTGGCGCTTCCCCGGTGCCGACACCGTCTTCACCCTGTTCCTGTTCGGGATGTTCATCCCCTACCAGGCGGTGATGATCCCGTTGCAGCAGTTGCTGGTGAACGCCCAGCTCATGGGCGGGGTGTTCCCGCTGATCCTGGCGCACACCGTCTACGGCATCCCGATCTGCACGCTCATCTTCCGCAACTACTACGCGAGCATCCCGCCGACCCTGATCGAGGCCGCCCGCGTGGACGGGGCCGGGCTGCTGCGCACCTACGCCCTGGTGGTGCTGCCGGTGTCGGCCCCGGCCTTCGCCGTGACGCTGATCTGGCAGTTCACCTCCGCCTGGAACGACTTCCTGTTCGCCGTGTTCCTGACCGGCCCCGCGAGCTGGCCGGTGACGGTGCAGCTCAACAACGTGGCCGGGTCGATGGTGGTGCCCTACAACCAGCAGATGGCGGCCGCGGTGCTGGCCTCGCTGCCCACGCTCGTCATCTACCTGCTGCTGGGGCGCTACTTCATGCGCGGACTGATGGCGGGCGCGCTCAAGGGCTGATCGCTCCGCCCCGGTACCGGGTCCCGGTCCCGGTGCCGGACCGGCACCGGGGGCCGGGGGCCGAACCGGCCCCGGACCGTGATCCCGGAGATCAGGCCTGTGCGCGGTCGCCGCGCCGGTGCGCCAGCGGGCGCAGGACCACGACGGCCGCGCCGAGCGCACCCGCCGCCAGCGTCGCCGCCGTCACGTCGGGAAGCCACGTCAGCGCCGGGCGCGGGCCGTGGCTCGCCGCCACCCCCACCGCGGCGGCCACCGCGACCAGTCCCAGTGCCGACCACAGCGCGCTCGCCCACCGGCGGGGCCGCCGCACCCGCACGGCCGCGACGGCGCCCGCGCCCAGCGCCGCCGCGGCTGCCGTGGGCGTCCACACCGACGCCAGGTACAGCGGGTCGGTGCCGGGGGAGGAGGGGGAGTCCCCGCCCGCGAGCATGTGGGCCAACCCGAAGGCGACCGCCTGGATTCCGTTGTCACGCAGCATGTCGTAAGTGTTCTGCAGGACCACCACCGCCCTCTCACGTTCGGGCAGCACCACCACGATCGCCGCGTACCCCGGGGTCGAACCGCCGTGGAAGACGATCGGCTCACCCAGGTCGGACAGGGCGGTGTCGCGCCAGCCCAGGCCGTACTCCTGCGCCGAACCGGGGACCGGGACCAGCCCCGTGCGGGCCCGCTCCAGCGCGACGGCGTCCAGCACGGGCGGCTCCGTCACCACCTGCGCCCGCGCGAACGCGGCCAGGTCGGCGACGTCCCCGCCCAGGTAGCCGTAGGCGGCTCCCTCGTCGTCCACGCCGTCGGCGTCGGCCACCGGCACGCCCCACAGCGTGCGGTGCCCCGGGCTCAGCCCGGCCTCCCGCGCCTGTGCCGCGCTGGTGAAGACGCCGTCCATCCCCGTCGGCTCCAGCACGCTCTCGCGCAGGTACCCGCGGAAGTCGCCGGTCACCTCCTCCATGACGGCGCCCAGCACGAGGTAGTTCGCGCTGCTGTACTCGTGCGTGCCCGGGTTCCCCGGCTCCGAGGCGGCGATGCGCGCCACCCGCGCGTCCAAGTCCGGGGCCCGCTCGCCGTAGAGGTCGCTGGTGGCGGCGGCGGTGCGCCCGGTGAGCCCCGAGGTCTGGGTGAGCAGGTCGCGCACGGTGGGGTCGGCGCCGAACTCCGCGAAGACCGGCAGGTACTCCTCGACCGGGGCGTCCAGGTCCAGACGCCCCTCCCCGGCAAGGACCAGCGCGGCGGTGGCGGTCACGGGCTTGGCCACCGACCCCCACAGGAACGGGGTGTGCTCGTCCACCGGGGCGCCGTCGCCGTCCACGCCGAAGGTCCCCTGCTGCTCGACGCCCCCGGGGCCGACCACGGCGTAGGCCAGCCCGGGGGTGTTGGTGGCGGTCATGCGTTCTTGGACGTAGGCGTCCATTGCGGCGGAGTCGGTGGGAGCTGCGTCGTCCGGTGGGGCTGTGACCACGGGGGACAGGGCGAGCAGCAGGGCGAGGGGGACGTGGGTGAGGGGGAGGGGCATGAGGAGGCCTTTCGATAACCGTATGCTCATACGATTATGACCGTACCATGATACGGTTATCCGGTGCCGAGAACCGCAGACCACGCCCAGAGGCGCACGCAGATCACCGGCGCCGTGTGCGAGCTGATCGCCGAACGGGGGCTGGACGCCGTGACCGTGGCCCGCACGGCCGCGCGCGCGGGGATCTCCGTCGGGCTCGTGCAGCACTACTTCCCGTCCAAGGACGACATGCTGCTGCACGCGTTCGAGCGGGTCAGCACGGCCGTCGCCACCCGCGTCGCGGACGTGGTCAGTGAGGGGACCCGGCACGAGAGGACCATTTCGGAGATCCTGCTGGCCGCGCTGGCCGAGCACCTGCCGCTGGACGAGCCCCGCCGGGCGGAGTTCCGGGTGATCCGCGTCTTCGCCGGACGGGCCCTGGAGAACCCGGCCCTGGCCGAGGTGGACGCGCGCACGGCGGACGCGCTGCACGCCGAGATCGCCCGGGCGGTGCGCAACGGCGTGGAGTGCGGCGAGGTGGAGGCGGACGTGGACGCCGCCGCGTCCGCCTCCCGCGTCGCCGCCGTGGCCGAGGGGCTGGCCACCCAGGTCTACCGGGGCGGGCCCGGAGCCGCCGAGCGCGTCCGGGAGGCCTTGCGCGCGGAACTGGGCTCGGTGTTCACGGGAGAGTGCCGCCAGTACGCGCGCTGAGCCGCCGACCCCGGCCGCGCTCCCGGCCTCGGCGGCGGTGTTCCCTCTGGAACGGCCGGAGTCTCCGAAGTGCTCCCGGAGGTCGCTGTTCCCCCGGAGCGGGGACCACGGTCCTGCTGCCGGTCACTTCCCTGGTTCGGACTCGCTGAGCCGCCGGGTCTGCGTGTGCAGGATGTCGATGGTCTTCGTGACGTAGTCGGTGATCACGGCGAGTTCGGCCTCGTCGTACCCGGCCATCAGCTCGCCCATCGCCCGCGACAGCCCCGCGAAGGCGTCGGCGTGGTCGGGCCGCGCCTCGACGTCCGCCGAGACGAGCACGCGCCGCCGGTCGGCGGGGTCGGGAACGCGCTGCACGTAGCCCAGGCGGTGCAGCCGGTCGACGAGTCCGGTGACGGCTCCGGGGGTCAGACCGGTCAGCTCGGCCAGCGCGCCTGCCGTGAGCGGGCCCTCGCGTTCGATCAGGCCCAGTGCGCGGTGGTCGAGCGCGCGCAGTCCCAGGCGTTGGCCGACGGCCTCGTGGAAGAGCACGACGGCGGTGCTGAGCTGCCGTCCGAGGTCGCTGCCGTCCCCGGCCGCGTCGCTGTCCCTGCTGTCCATGCTCCGACGCCCCTTCTCCGGTGCACCGCCTTCTCCTGCCTGCGGTGAACTTCTTTCAGGCTATCGAATATTTTAGTTTAGTGAACTAAAGTAAATATCCGACAGGCACCGCCACCGCGAACCGGGAGAGCGACGATGACGGAGAGAGCCACCATCCCCGAGCTGACCTGGCGCGCACACCTGCGGCTGGCCCTGGAGCCTCCGCGCTGGGCGCTGGCCTTCTACGTCCGCCACCTGCCCCTGGTGGTGGGCCTCTCCCTGGTCCCGGCGGTCGAACGCTTCGGGGTGGCGCTGTGGGGCGACGCGCTGGCGACGCCCTCGCGCGTGGCTCTGGAGGTGCTCGCCCAAGGGGTGCGGGTGGTGCTGATCGTCCTCGTCATCCGCATCGCGATCCTCAAGGACGAGCGGGTCCGGGAGGGGAGGCGTCTGGGCGACGGCCGTCGCGTCCGGGCGTTCCTCGACCACCGGTGGCCCGGCCTGCTGTGGCAGGGGGTGCTGCTGCTCGCGCTGTTCGGCCTCTTCTCCGTCGTCCCCGAGCAGATCGTGCCCCTGTGGATTCCCGCCTCGGGGCAGGACCTCTACTGGGCGCTGCTGCTCGCGGTCAAGAACGTCACGGTCATCGCCGTCACCCTCGTCTGGATGGTCGGCGCGGTCCGTCAGATGCTCATCGAGGGCGGGCGTCTGCTGGAGGGGGTGCCCGGGCCCGAGGTTGAGCCCGGGCCCGGACCCGGCCCCGATGAGGCGTGAGAGGGCGGAAGGCGGAGGGTGGTCTTCGCGCGGGTTCACGGGGAGGTCGGGGGGTCTGGCTGGTTGAGGAGGGTGGCGATGTGTTCTTTGGGGTAGCGGCGTGCTCCGCCGGGGGTGCGGAAGGGTTTGAGGACGTTGTCCCATTCGCCTCGGTGCAGGCTGCGGGGTCGGATGTTGAAGAGGGCAGCGACTTCGCTGGGGGTGAGGACGTCGGGGCGGCCGTCGAGGAGGTAGCTGTAGTCGGGCATGAGGGGCTTTCCGTGTCTTCGGAGGTTCGGTACTCGGCGCTGGGTGTTGTGCGGGTGGTTGGTGGGGTGGCCCCGCCCTCCCGGGGAAGGGGAGGGCGGGGCTTCGGGCCGGTGTACTTCGCATCGGCCCGTCCGCACCGGCCCGGGGGACAGGTCGGGTGGTGCGGAGCCTGGAAGGGCTCGCCTGCCGGGGAAGCGGGCTACCAGGGGAAGACGGCACGGACGGTGATCGCGCCGCAGGAGTGCTGCTTCCAGTCCCAGTAGGAGCACAGGGCTTCGACCAGGCGTAGGCCGTTGCCGCTGGGGCGCAGGGGTTCGAGGCTGGGCACGCGCGGGAAGCTGGGTTGTTCTCCGGGGCGGGGGCCGTTGTCGGTGACGCGGAGTTCGAGGTGGCGTGGGGTGCGTTCGATCTCGACGCGGATGCTGCCTCCGGGGAGCCCGGAGGCCGAGTGACGCAGGGCGTTGGTGGTCATCTCGGAGACGGCGATGCCGACGGGTTCGGCCAGGCTGGGGCGGGAGCGAGTGGCTTGGACGGCCCAACGGCGGGCGATCTTGACGTGACCGAGTTCGGGGCCGAGCAGAATGCCTGAGTTGGTGTCGGTTCCGCACAGTCGGCGTGGAAGCGGGATGGGCGGAACGGTAGACTTTTGCATGTTTCACCTCGGGGGTTTCGGGGTGGAGCGCCTTGCCTCGGGGACCGCCTTCGACTTCGGTCTCCGGGGCTTCTTTTTGGCCGGTGTGTCATATTTCAAGGCTTTCTACACACCACAAGGCTTCTGCGGTGCAGTGTGAAGAATCCTCCGGATTCCACAACCGGTTCTCCGTGATCACACGATCTCTCAGTGAAGTAGCCAGTTCAAGAGACTTCGCAAAACCGTCGTGTGATTGGAGATTCCACAGAAGGCTCCTCCCTAGGGGAGAAAAACCTGTGTAATATGTTTCTCCCAGTGAAGTCATGGAGGAACACGTGACGAAGCGACCCCCCGACCCCGCGTGGAAGCACTTCGGGAAGCAGATGCGGAAGCACCGCGATGCCCTTGGCCTGCTGCAAGTCGACATCGCCAAGGTGCTCGGCGTCGTCGGAAGCTGTTACTCCTCATGGGAGACCGGCGCCCGTAAGGTCGATGAGAAGCACGTCAACAAGCTGGACGAAGCCCTGAAAGCCGGAGGGCGCATCGCCGAGGAGTGGGAGAAAGCCAGCCGTCAGGTGAAAACGCCGTTCCGGTTTGCGGAGTTGCCTGAGTTGGAGGGGGCGGCCACCCAGATCCGAGAGTTCCAACCGCTGGTGTTTCCCGGCTTGCTCCAGACTAAGGAGTACGCTCGCGCGGTCTTCGAAGACATCTTCCCGGGGATGGCTTCGGCTTCGATTGACCAACTTGTGCAGGGGCGTATGGCCCGGCAGTGCCTCCTGGAGGAGGAGCCCCGGCCGCTGATGCTCTTCCTCATCACTGAGGCGGTGTTCCATCAGCAAGTCGGGAACCGTGGTCCAGAGTTGCTGCATGAGCAGGTGCAGCGTGTTCTCCGCGAGATGGAGAGCGGTAGTGTACGTGTGCAGACCATCCCCCGGGGCACTAAGAGGCACTACGGAAGCGGGGGGCCTTTCCGGCTGTACACCTTCGCGGATGAACCCTCGATAGCTTCTGCGGAGTACATGACCGGTGAGGCAGTGATCAGCGACAAGGACCGGTATCAGGAGTGCGTGACCACCTTCGGGCTTCTCCAAGGAGAAGCACATTCGGAGTCGGCGTCACTCCAGATGGTGCGAGAGATGGTTGAGCGATGACGGAACGTGTGTGGCACAAGGCCAGCTACAGCAGCGGTAGCGGAAGCTGCGTCGAGGTTAGTGAGGGCTCTGAGACACTGGTTCGGGACACCCAGAACCGGGAGCTGGGCTACCTGTCGGCTCAGGCTTCCGAGTGGACGGCCTTGCTCGCGGCCGTGCGCGGCTAGTAGCCAGAGCCCTGTCTCCTCGGCGGTTCCTCGAAATCCTTCATGTGAGCATGAAAGGTCTGTGATGAGCAGCGAGAACAGTTCATGGCACAAGTCCAGCTACAGCGATGGCCGCGGTGGAGACTGCGTGGAGGTCGCGGAAGGGCCTACCACCCACGTTCGTGACACCCAGAACCGGGGGCTGGGCCATCTGTCGGCCGAGGCCTCGGAGTGGACGGCGCTACTGGCTGCGGTGCGCGTCCAGTAGCGAAGTACCTCGATCCGGCCCTGCCCGCGCCTGGGCAGGGCCGGTTTCTGTTTCCCACCCGTCGCCCGCTCCGCACCAGCCACGCATACACCGCCAAACCGGGCCCACAACCGGTCATACCTGGCTACGGTGTCCACCATGGCTACTCACGAGGAGCTGTCCTCCCGCTATCCCGACGTCCTCTTCACCAACCTGCCACCCGGCGCCCACGGCACTGGAGCGGTCTGGGAGGTCCGGTCCCGCGGCTCCGACACGATCATCATGTACGCGCACACCGACGAGCAGGCCGACCGGTACGCGAAAGTCGTCGCCCGAGCCGTCAAGTATCCCGGCCAGATGGGATGACGACGCCCCGCGCCTGATCCTCCAGGCGCGGACCGCCGTCGTACGGCACGCGAGCAGACGGCAGGGGATCGCCTCCCCCCGGCCCTGGCCCCGGCCCGCTACAGCACCGGTCCCCTCACACCGGCAGCTTCCACGACGGCCCTCCCGGCGACCCCAGCCACACCCGCTGTTCCCGTGGTGACACGGTGAGGCCGAACTCGGACACCGAGGGCTCACCCAGCGCCCTCCACCACCGGACGCTGTTCTCGACGCGGTCCCAGAGGTTGACCGGCCCGTGCTGGCTCACCCTGGTTCCGTCTGCGTCCTCGTCAACCAACGCCCACGATCCGGTTCCGATATCGCGCACACCGCGGCTCGGTCCGACCACCATCGGTACGGCCTCGGGAACGGTGAGCTGGACCACGAACCGCCCCGTCCAGTCATCGAGTACTTCGGCCCCCACATCCGTGGAACGCTGGGGCACGTTCGGCCCCAGTACGAGCGGCGCCTCCGCCGGTGCCCGCATCGACCGTGCCATCATGAACGACCTCTGCACGGGCAGGAACCGGCCCCGCATGGTTCCGTCCTCCTCGGCTTCCAGCAGCACCTGTGCGTTGGCGCCCAGCCATCCCGCCAAGGTCACGAGGACCTTCGCCCCCGGCCCGACCTGCCCGAGCCAGGGCAGGGGGACGAACCGGAACGCGCACGTGGCGATGATCCGGTCGTAGACCACATCCTCCCCGTCGTCCCAACGTTCCCCCAGGGCCCAGCCGCCGCCGTACCCGTCCTGGACCAGCAGACGAGGGCGGTAGCCGACGTGGGCCAGCGCCTTCTCGGCCCGCGCCGCCACCCCGGCGTCCACCTCCACCGAGGTCACCCGCTCCTGGCCCAGCCGGTGGCACAACAACGCGGTGGAGTACCCGGTTCCGGTCGCGACCTCAAGAACCCTCTGGCCGTCCCGCACGTCCAGGTCTTCGAGCATCCCCACCACCAGACTCGGCAGGGACGAGGACGATGTCGGCGCTCCCACCGACGGCGGGTGCGGGTCGGCGGCGTCGACCCCCTCCACCTGCGTGACCCACGTGTCGTCCTGGTAGACCATCGTCAGCCAGTCCGCCTCCGACAGGTCCGAGCGGCGGACCACCCGCCACAGGCCTTCCCGGTCGAGCTGGTACACGGCCCCGCCCACGAACACCTCGCGCGGGACCGTTTCGACCGCCTCTTTCCACCCGCTCCCGCGCAGTACCCCGTTGGCGTGCAGCTCCTGCGCCAGCGCGAGGCGCAACCGCTGCCCCGTCACGTCCTCACTCATGCACGGCCCTTCTCCAGTCGGTCGGCAAGCGCCATTGTGATGCCCCGGACGGTGCCGGGGTCCAGGAAGGCCCACTGGCCGTTGGGGTTGCACTCCAGCATCGCCCAACCGCCGTTCGCGCGCAGGGCGAAGTCGAAGGCGCCGAAGACCAGCCCGAACTCGGTGAGGTAGGACCGCACCGCTGAGGCGACCTCGTCGGGGACGGGTACGGGGGTGAAGGTCAGCACCGAGTAGTCCGCCCGCCAGTCGACCCCGGCGGCCCCGTCGATACGGACCGCGAACAACCGGCCGCCCACCGCGGTGAGGCGGATGTCGGCGACCTTGTCGATTTGTGCCTGGAACAGGTGAGCGGCGCTGGCCACCGACCCGTCCAGATCTTCGATCCTCACCGAGCGGACCCAGATGACGCGCCCGGTCCCGTCCTCGGCGCTGTAGCGGCTGTTCCACAGCGGCTTGTACACCACGGGCATGTGCTCAGCCGTGAACGCGCGTGCGGCCTCGGGGGCGTTGGTGACGAGGGTGGGCGGGACCGAGAAACCGCATCGTGCGGCCGCGGCCAACTGGGCGGGTTTGGACTCGGCGTCGCGGTTGCGCCAGGGATGGTTGACGTACAGGGCCCCGGGGACGCAGGCCAGCACACCACCCAGGCCCCAACGGGACTGCTCTTGTACCCATGCCCTGTCCTGTGCGTCCAGGTGCTCCGGAGCGGGGTAGGGAGAGGGGCGGCGCCAGTACACCGACCGCACCCGGGCCATGTCCACCGCGCCGGTGGACGCTTCCATGCGTCCGTTCATCCCTTCGGCCCCGAAGGCCGCGGTCACCGTCAGCGCGTGGGGAAAGCCACCGGGGTCCAGTCGGAGGACCGGGACGCCACGGCTATTGAGTTCGGTGATCACCAGGTCGGCGGTGGGATCGTCCGCCCCGGTGATCACCAGGACCCGGCGTTCGCCCACTAGTCGGCGACCCAGTCGTGGTTGGTGTCGGTGCGGGTGCCCTGTGGGCCGTTTCCGTCGCCACCGACAGCCGTCTGGTAGGGGGAAGCCTGCGACTTGTTCGTCCCGTGGTCACCGGCTTCGACGGGGGTGCCGGTCGGGTCGAGGTAGCGGCCGGTCTGCGTGGTGGGGTCCACCTCGACGCGGTCGTAGCGGAGTGGCTCGGTCGGGGGGAACGGTTCCATGCGGGACAGCCCCCACGGTCGCGCCGTCGGGTGAGGGTTCTGGTTCACGGTGTCTCCCGGGGAAGGAGGAGCGACGTCTCCGATGAACGTAATTCCTTGATCGCTTTCTGTCAGCGGGATTGGCCGAACCCGGTCAGCTGACCTGCACAGTCGGCTGGCCAGCTTGCCGTGCGCGCCTGCTGGCGGCCGAGGGAGCATCCCCGCGTGCGCGGGGCGCGTGCTTCCCGAACTGCGGGTCTACCCCTCGCGCAGAATCCTCACCAGGCGGGTCGTCCGCTCCTTCGCCGCGTTCTCCCGCACACCGGTCTCCAGCCCGCCGCCGGTCGCGTCCACCAGCGACACGTGCCGCGTCGCCCGGGTCAGCGCCGTGTACGCCTGCGGCCGCGACACCGGCACCTCCGGCGGGAACACCGCCACCACGGCGGGCCACCGGCCCCCGTGTGCGGCGGCCACCGTCACCGCCCAGCCCGGGCGCAGCGCCGCCGGGTCGGTCACCTTCACCCGACCACCGCCGACCAGCTCCACCACGGCACCGCCGTCCACCTCGCGCAGATGGCCGGTGTCACCGGGCCCGTAGCCGGGGCCCTCCGCCGTGAACAGCACCCGGTCGCCCACGTCGAATCCGCCGTGCGCACCCGGCCCCGGGTTCAGCCTCTCCTTGCACGCGGCGTTGACCGCCCGCGCACCGGCCGGGCCGTCCTCCCGCGCGGTCACCACCTGCACGTGCTCGGCCCCGATCCCCAACGCGCGCGGAATCGAGTCCGTCACCAGCTGCACCACCCGGTGCACCGCCTCCTCAGCCGACGCCGCCGGAACCCGCACCACCTCGCGTCCGGGCGCCTCCACCTCGGGAACTCCGCCCGAGGCCACGCCCGCCGCCAGTTCCGCGATCGGCCCCGGCTCGTCGTCGTCGGCGACCTCGGCCACATGCGCGGTCCGCGAAGCGGCGATGTCCACCACCACCTGGCCCGGCGTGGCCGAGGGCGCCTGGTTCGGGTCGGCCAGCAGCACCAGGTGGGCGTCGTCCGCACACACCGAAGCCAGTTCGGCGGCACGGGCCGCGCCCACCGACATCGCCTCGCACAGCACCACCAGACCGGCCTTCAGCGGCGCCTGCGCCAGGAGCGCGGGCAGCGACACCGCCCGCACGGGGGACTGAACGTCCTCGCCAACTCCCTCCTGGCCCTGCTGTGTCTGCTGGCTCGGCTGTTCCGGCTGTTCCCGGTTCTCCCGCGCTTCGTCAGCCTCTTCGGACCCCTGCTCGCCCGAAGCCCCCTGCGTCAGCGGGGTTTCCTGTGCCTCCGAAGCCACCGGAGTCCTCGACGTTCCCTGCTCGTCCGAGGCCGCGGCAGCGACCTCGTCCCCCCGCGCCGCTTCGTCCTCCCCGGCACCCCGGATCTCCTCGGCAATCCCGGCCTCAGGTGCCCCTCCGGCACCCCCGGAAGCCCGCGCCCCCTCCGAACCCGCGCCCACGGCCCGCTCCCCGCGGACCCGCGCCAGGTCGGCGTTGACGGCCGCCGCGGCCTGCGCGGTCGGTGCCGCCACCGCGATCCCCACCTGGCTGTCGGTGGCGATCGCGTCCAGGCACACCAGCGCCCGCGCGATCTCCGCGGCGTCGCCGGGGCCGTGCCGCAGCACCGTCACCGGGCGCAGGGTCGCCGTCACCACGGCCTCGCGCGTGCGCTCCGAGATGGTGAACCCGCCCTGCTCCACGGCCGCGTCCACCGTCTCGCCCGCGGTCATCGAGTCCATGATCGGCTCGTTGCCGCCGATCAGCCGCAGCAGCTGTTCGCCCAGCCGCTGTTCGGCGTGCCCCACCTCGGGCAACGCGTAGAACAGTTCGGTGTCGGGCAGGTCCGGGACCCCGCCCTCGCTGAAGTCGAAATCCTCGTCGTCGTCCTCGTCGGTGCTCTCCAGCACCACCGCGCTCCCGTCGGCCACGGCCGCCTCCAGCGCGGCGGCCGGATCGGCCACCCCGAACCCGCCCACGACCGAGGCCAGCTTCTTCTCCTCGACCACGGTGTGCCCGCGCGCGGCGGACATGCGCAGCACGTGCCCGGTGAGCGCCGCCAGCCGCCGGGGGTCGCCGGGCCGCGCGGCCTCGCCCAGGTGCCTGCGGGCGCAGAAGTCGGCCTGCTCCGGGGTCACCTGCGGCAGGCGCAGCAGCAGCCACGGGTTCGCGTCCAGCGCGGCTGCGGCCCCCGGCCCCAGCACGCCCAGCAGCCGTGGCGCCAGGGCGCCCGGCGCGCCCATCCGGTCAAGGACGGCACTGACCTGTTCTGCCTCGGACACCTCGGGCGGTTCCCCTCGTCATACGGTTCACGGACTCTGGGGGAGCCTATCGACTGGCGACGACGCTCGGTTCCGGCTTCCGGGGTGCGCCCGCCGCCGCCCGCCCCGGCCGCCGTCGCATGCCGTCGTCCGGGCCGGTCGCCGTCGTCCGCGCCGTTCGCCCTAACTCCGCGCGTCTCCCGGACGCGTTCCGGAGCCTCCCCCCGACCCCGGAACGCCCTGGCCCCGGAAACCTCCCCGACCCCGGGAGCGCCCCCGGCCCGCCCACTACTCCCGCTTCGCCCGGTTCCCGCGCCCGCGCCGCCCCTCCCGCTTTACCGGCCTCCCGACCGGGTCGTCCGGACCGACGACCTGGCGCACGGCCGCGCACGGGTCGGTCGTGGGGGAGGACTCCTGGACGGCGACGGCCGCGTGCTGGGCGATCCGGCGGAACAGCTCGCGCGCGGGCGCGTCGAGTCCCGCCAGGATGTGCTCCTCCGCCTCACGCACGCGTTCGCTGAGCGAGGCCAGCACCTCGTGGCCGTGCGCGGTGGCGCACACCCGCCGCACCCGCCGGTCGCCGGGGTCCACCCGGCGCCGCACGAGGTCGGCCTCCTCCAGGTCGTCGAGGAGGTAGGTCATCACGCTGCGGTCGATGAGCAGCCGCTCGGCCAGGGCCGCCTGCGTGGGGGGCTCGCCGAGTGAGACCGCGGTGAGCACGTGGTAGCCGCGGCTGCCGTGCGGGACGTCGTCCAGGACCGCCTCCACCCGCTCGTGCCACCGGCGCAGGAGCACGGCCAGCGACCAGCCCAGGTTGGTGTCCTGTCCCGGAACCGGGTCCGCGCCCGGGTCCGTGTCCGGGCCCGCGTTCCCGGCCGGGGTCCGGCCGGGCTTCGGAGTGGGGAGTGCCATGCTCCGAGGCTACCAGGAATAGGTGGCACACAAGATAAGTTGTTGCCAACATCGTTGATTCGACAAACTAGTTCCGGCTTCCTCCCGAGGAGAGAACCCAATGCCCGACTACGGACACCCCCTGAGGTTCGGCACCTTCATCACACCCGCGGCGCAGGACCCCGACCGCACCGTCGCGCTCGCCGAACTCACCGAGGCGGCCGGACTGGACCTGGCCACCTTCCAGGACCACCCCTACAACCCCGGCTTCCTCGACACCTGGACCCTGCTGAGCTGGGTGGCCGCGCGCACCACGCGCCTGAGCGTGTCGGCCAACGTCCTCAACCTGCCCCTGCGCCCGCCCGCGATGCTCGCCCGTTCCGCCGCCAGCCTCGACCTGCTCTCCCACGGCCGCTTCGAACTCGCCCTGGGCACCGGAGCGTTCTGGGACGGCATCGAGGGCATGGGCGGAAAGCGCCTCACCCCGCGCCAGGCCGTCGACGCGCTCAGCGAGGGCATCGACGTCATCCGCGCCGCCTGGGACACCGACGCCCGCGGCGGCGTCCGCGTCAACGGAGAGCACCACCGCGTGCGCGGCATGAAGCGCGGCCCCGCCCCCGCCCACGAGATCGGCATCAGCCTGGGCGCCTACAAGCCCCGCATGCTGCGCCTGGTCGGCGCGAAGGCGGACGGCTGGCTGCCCAGCCTCGGCTACCTCAAGCTGGAGGACATGGCCGGGGCCCACCGGACCATCGACGAGGCCGCGCTGGCCGCCGGGCGCGACCCCCGCCAGGTCCGCCGCATGCTCAACCTCGCCCAGATCGCGTTCCTGCCCACCGGGAAGGACTTCCTCCAGGGCCCGCCCGAGCAGTGGGTGGACGACCTGCTGCCCCTGGTCCTCGACCACGGCTACTCCACGTTCATCGTGGGCACCGACGACCCGCGCACCATCCAGACCTTCGGCGCCGAGGTCGCCCCCGCCCTGCGCGAGGCCGTGGACCGCGAACGCGCCGACGCGGGCACCGACACCGGCCCGGCCCGCGCCGCCGCCTCCCTGGCCGCGCGCCGCTCCGGCATCGACTACGACGGCGTCCCCGAGAGCCTGCGTGAGCACGCCGTCGAACCCGGCGACCGCGCCTACGCCCGCGTCCGCCACGGCTACATGCAGAAGGGCTCACCGGGCCTGGTCCTGCGCCCCGGCAGCGCCGAGGAGGTCGCCGAGGCCCTCGCCCACGCCCGCGCCCAGGACGCCGACCTGCACGTGCGCAGCGGCGGCCACGGCATCAGCGGACGCTCCACCGGCGACGGCGGCGTCGTCGTGGACCTGTCGCGGATGAACGGCGCCGAGGTGCTGGACGCGGACTCCGGCCTGGTCAGGCTCGGCGCCGGGGCCCGCTGGGGCGATGTCGCCGACACCCTCGCCCTCCACGGCCTGGCGCTCAGCTCGGGCGACCACGGGGGAGTGGGCGTCGGGGGCCTGGCCACCACCGGCGGCGTGGGCTACATGTCCCGCGCCCACGGCCTGACCATCGACAACGTCACCGCCGTCGAGGTGGTCACCGCGGACGGAACGCTCGTGCGCGCCGACGCCGACCACCACCCCGACCTGTTCTGGGCCATGCGCGGCGCGGGCGCCAACTTCGGCGTGCTCACCGCCGTGGAGGCCACGGCCGCCCCGGTGCGCGACGTGGTCCTCGGCCAGTTCGTCTACGACGCGACCGACACCGCCGCCTTCCTCCGGGCCTGGGGCGAGGTCGCCGAGGCCGCGCCGCGCGAGGTCACCGCCTTCCTCACCACCGGCCCCGCGCGCGGCGGGCGCGGCCCGGCGGCCCAGGCCATGGTGGTCTACGCCGGGGAGGACACCGACCTGGCCGTGCGGGCGCTGGAGCCCTTCCTGTCCGTGGGCCCCGTCCTGGACCAGCGCGCCCAGCTCTCGCCCTACCCCGCGATCCTGGTCCGACCCGACGGGCCCCACCAGGGCCACGGTCTGCCCGAGGCGCGCTCGGGTCTGCTGCACCACGTCACCCCGGACGCGGCCGAGGGCCTGGCCGGGCTGCTCAACTCGGGCGACGTCATGTTCATGCAGCTCAGACAGGTGGGCGGCGCGGTCAACGACCTGGCGGCCGACGCCACCGCCTACGCCCACCGGTCGCAGAACTTCGTGTTGGCGGCCATGACGGCGACCCGCAGCGCCGTGCGCATGGACCAGCGGTGGGCGGACCTGGACAAGCACCTGGAGGGCATGTACCTGAGCTTCGACACCCGTACCGGGCCCGAGGTGCTCGCGCAGGCCTTCCCCGAGCCCACCCTGGACAGGCTGCGGGCCCTGAAGGCCGTGTACGACCCGCACAACGTGTTCGACAAGAACTTCCCGATCCCGCCCGCGACCCGGGGCTGACCGGGCCCGGCCGGAAGCCGGGCGGCCGGTGGGGCGTCCCCCGCGTGCGCGTGCGCCGGGGGGCGGCCACGGCCGACCCTTCAGCGCCGGATCGCGTCCCCCGCGTGCGCGGCTCCCGTGTGCGCGTGCGCCGGGGGCGTCGCCGCCGGTCGGTGCCGCTCCGCGCGTTCCCCGCGCGTGGGTTCCGGGGTGGAGAGGGCCCGCCTGTGGACTTGCCCGCCGTGAAACCGTTCGCGGACGCATCGCACGGGTGGGGCGGGCGCGGTCACCGCACGGGCGTCGCCGGTTCGCGCGGCCCGGGGGAGGAAGCGCCCCGAGAGGCCGCCGAGGACGGTCGCGCCCCGTTTCCATGGACACCGAGGGAGCGCCGGCGGGGGAGGGGCAGGGGGAGCGCAGACGAGGGGAGGAACGTCAGCGCTCGGAGCGCGCCGTGGCGTCGTCGAGCGCGTCGCGGATCTTGGGCGGCAGCTCCACGCCCTCCACGCCCAGGATCTCCTCCAACTGCGCGAGGGTGCGCGGACCGACCACCGCCGCGGCCACGCCCTCCTGGTCGCGCGCCCAGCTCAGCGCCACCGCCAGCGGCGACACGCCCAGGCCCTCGGCCGCCGTGCACACCGACTCCACCACCCGGCGGCTGCGGTCGTCCAGGTAGGGCTCCACGTACGGCGCCATGTGGGGGAAGGCCGCCCGCGAGTCCGGCGGAGTCCCGTTGCGGTACTTGGCGGTGAGCACACCGCGGCCCAGCGGCGACCAGGCGATGAGGTGGGCCCCGGACACCGCCGCGGCGGGCCGCAGGCCGTGGTCGGCGCCCCGGTTGAGCAGCGAGTACTCGGTCCCCACGCTCACCAGGGGCACGCTCCCGGGCCGCGCGCGCTGCCAGGTGGCCAGGGTCGCGAACTGCCACGACTCCAGGTTCCCCGTGCCCACGTAGCGCGCCTTGCCCGCCGCCACCGCCGTCTCCATCGCGGCCAGCGACTCCTCGGGCGGTGTGGAGGGGTCGAACACGTGCAGCTGCCACAGGTCCACGTAGTCGGTCTGCAGGCGTCTCAGCGAGGCGTCCAGGGAGGCCAGCAGGTGCCGCCGGGAGGCGTCCACCGGCCGGTAGCCGTCGGGCGTGTGGCCGGTCTTGGTGGCCACCACCACGTCCTCGCGGCGCACCGAGGCGCGCAGCAGGCGCCCCAGGATGCGCTCGCTCTGGCCGCCGGTGTAGATGTCCGCGGTGTCCACGAACGTGCCGCCCGCGTCGACGAACGCGGTGAGCTGCTGCCCGGCCTCCTCCTCGGAGGTGTCCTTGCCCCAGGTCATCGTGCCGAGAGCGGTACGAGAGACCCAGAGCCCTGATCTGCCCACCTGTCGCTGTTCCATGCGGCGGAGAGTACCGCGTCCGTCCGACGCCGTCCTTCGGGCACACCCCCGCCGCTCCCCCCGAACGCGGCCGTGACCGGGGAGTTCGCCGCGCCCGCGCCCGTGTTCCGGCTCCGCGAACGGGCTCCTCGAACCTGGTGGCCCGGATCGGCCGCGCCCGCCGCGGCACACCGTTCCCGCGACCGCGGCCGGGGTCATCGACGAGGCCGGACAGTTCGCCCTGGCCGGACACCGTTCCCGCGATCGCGGCCGGGGTCCTGCCCTCCCGTCCGCCACGGGCCTACCCTGTGACCATGGCGACACCCGCAGCACCCCAGGACACTCCGCCCCCACCGCCCGCACCCGAGGCGGTCACCCTCCTCCTCATCCGGCACGGGATGACCGACGCCACCGGCCCCCGCCTGGCGGGGCGCGCCGAGGGCGTCCACCTCAACGACACCGGCCGCGTCCAGGCCGCGCACCTGGCCGGTCGGCTCACCGGGCTGCGACCGGCGGCCCTGATCTCCAGCCCGCTTGAACGCTGCCAGGAGACCGCCGAGGCCGTCGCCGCGCAGCTCGGCGTCCCCGTCACCACCGACGAGCGCTTCGTGGAGTGCGACTACGGCTCCTGGACCGGCCGCGGCCTCGGCGAACTGTCCGACGAACCCCTCTGGCGCGTGGTGCAGGACCACCCCAGCGCCGCGCGCTTCCCCGGCGGGGAGGCCCTGGCCGAGTCCTCGGCCCGCGCGGTCGCGGCCGTGCGCGACTGGAACGCCCGCCTGCTCACGGCGCCGCCCCAGGACCCGGCCCCGGGCGCCCCGTCCGAGGCCTCGCCCCCGGGCGCCCCGTCCGCGCCCCAGGACCCGCCCGTGTACGTGGTGTGCAGCCACGGCGACATCATCAAGGCCGTCGTCGCCGACGCCCTGGGCATGCACCTGGACCTGTTCCAGCGGCTGCGGGTGGACCCCTGTTCGGTCACCTCCATCACCTACACGCGCACCCGTCCCTTCCTCAACAAGCTCAACGACACGGGGGAGAGCCTGACCGCGAGCCTGCCGACCCCCGCCGAGGCCAGCGGCGACGCGGCCGTGGGCGGCGGCGCGGGCTCCCAGGAGACCGCCGCCGACGCCCCCTGAGGGTCCCGCCTCCGCGTCGGCGGGCCGCCGGGACTCGCCCCCCGTGCGTCCCGCCCGGCTCCGACGGGCCGCCGGGAGACCTCGGCGGCCCACGGGGGCCGGTGCGGCGGCCCGCTCCGCGGGGACGGACCGACGGCCTCGACGGCCGAGACCACGGCACCGCGGCGCGGCGCGCACCCGCCCGGCGCCCGGCCCTTCGGCCCCACCCGGGCCCACCAGCGCGTCCGGCAGGTTTGGCACCGGGAGGCCCGCATCCCGTAAGGTTCTTGGCATGCCCGTCTTTCAGTTCAATCCGCCGGAGCGGTTCGTCGCGGGGACCGTGGGCCAGCCGGGAGACCGCACCTTCTTCCTCCAAGCCGTGGGCGAGGGGCGCATCACCAGCGTGGTCCTGGAGAAGGCGCAGGTCGAGGCGCTCGCCACCCGTATCGAGGAACTACTGGAAGAGGTGCACCGGCGCTTCGGCTCCCCGCCGGAGGACACCGCTCCGCCCGAGGACGACGCTCCCCTGGAGCAGCCCATCGAGCAGGACTTCCGGGTCGGCACCCTGGCCCTGGCCTGGGACGCCGAGGCCGCCCGCGTCATCATCGAGGCCCAGGAGATCGACGAGACCGCCGGTGAGGACCTGCTGGAGGACGACGAGGAGGAGCTGGAGGTCTTCGCCGAGGAGGCCCCCGCCCACCGCGACGTCCTGCGCGTCTACCTCACCCCCGGCGCTGCGCGCTCCTTCGCCGGACGCGCGCTGAAGGTGGTCGCCGCCGGACGCCCGGACTGCCCGCTGTGCGGACGCCCGCTCGACCCCAACGGCCACATCTGCGTACGCCAGAACGGCTACCGACCGGACAGCCTCGTCTGAGCACGCCGATGAGCACACCAGCGGCGGGCCGCCGGGCGCGCAGACCCGGGGGCCCGCGATGAGGGACACAGCCGACGCCTTCGACGGCCTCAGCCCGGCCGTCGGGCTCGACCTGCTCCGCACCGGCGAGATCACCGTTGAGGGGCGGCTGACCGCCGCCTCCAACGCCACCCTGTACTGCACCGTCTCCGACGGCGTGCGCTCGGCCGCCTGCGTGTACAAGCCGGTGGCGGGGGAGCGGCCGCTGTGGGACTTCCCCGACGGGACCCTGGCCGGGCGCGAGGTGAGCGCCCACGCCGTCTCCGAGGCCCTGGGCTGGGGGATCGTCCCGCCCACCGTGCACCGCGACGGCCCGTTCGGCGAGGGCATGGTGCAGCTGTGGGTGCACGGCGACTCCACCGTGGACCTGGTCGCCCTGGCACGGGAGACCGACAACACCGACCTGCGCCGCATGGCGGTGTTCGACGCGGTCATCAACAACTCCGACCGCAAGATCGGCCACCTGCTGCCCACCCCCGGCGGGCACCTGTACGGCTGCGACCACGGGGTCTCCCTCGCGGAGGACTACAAGCTGCGTACCGTGCTGTGGCAGTGGCAGGGCCAGCCGCTGCCCCAGGACGCCCTGGAGGCCCTGGGGTCGGTGCGCGACCAGCTCGCCGACGCGGACAGCGCCCTGTCCGAGGAGTTGGCGCGGCACCTGACCGGACCGGAGGCCTACGCGGTGCGCAGCCGGGTGGATCTGCTCATCCGGCACGGCATCCACCCCTACCCGGCGCCGGACTGGCCCGCGGTGCCCTGGCCGCCGATCTGAGCCCGGGGGCGGCCTTCGCCCGCCGCGCCTTCGCCCGCGGCCGGGACCGGACCGGTGTGAGGGTGCTCGCCTACCAGGGGGTGGGAATGGCGTGCTCCCTCCCCCTGACGGCACAATGGGCACGTGAGCAACGAGTGGAACTACCTATTCGACATGGACGGCGTGCTCGTACGCGAGCAGCACCCCATCCCGGGCGCGGACGAGCTCATCGCGGAGCTGCGCGAGAACGGGATTCCGTTCATGGTGTTGACCAACAACTCCATCTACACCCCCCGCGATCTGCGTGCGCGTCTGCTCAGCTCGGGCCTGGACATCCCCGAGGAGTCGATCTGGACGTCGGCCCTGGCCACCGCCCAGTTCCTCCAGACCCAGCGCCCCAACGGGTCGGCCTACGTCGTCGGCGAGTCCGGCCTGACCACCGCCCTGCACAACGTCGGCTACGTGATGACCGAGCGCGACCCCGACTACGTGGTGCTCGGTGAGACCCGCACCTACAGCTTCGAGGCCATAACCCGCGCGATCCGGCTGGTCCGCGGCGGCGCGCGGTTCATCGCCACCAACCCCGACGAGACCGGTCCCAGCGCCGAGGGCCCGCTGCCCGCCACGGGTGCGGTCGCCGCGCTGATCGAGAAGGCCACCGGCCGCCGCCCCTACTTCGTGGGCAAGCCCAACCCGCTGATGATGCGGTCGGCGCTGCGCCGGATCGGCGCGCACTCGGAGAACACCCTGATGGTGGGCGACCGGATGGACACCGACGTGCTCAGCGGTCTGGAGGCGGGCCTGCAGACGGTGCTGGTGCTCTCGGGCATCTCCGAGCGCGAGACCGCCGAGCAGTTCCCCTACCGCCCCACCCGTGTGATCGGGTCGGTCAAAGAGCTGGTGGGCATCACCCGCGACCCCTTCCAGCGGGACTAGCGCTTCCAGCGGGACCGGCGTCCGCGCCGGGGACGCCGCGGAGGGGCGCACGCCGCCCTCCCGCGGTTCTCCCTCGGTGATCCTGCTCGCAGTGCCGTCGTGGGCGCCCACGACGGCACTGCGAGCAGGATCACTCCTGCGGTCCGGGTGTTTCCGGGGGTCGATACGACGACGGGGGCGGCGGACCGTGTCCGCCGCCCCCGTGTGTCGCGGGTGCTCAGGCGCTCTGCCGCTGCCTGGCGATCTCCTCCACCTTGGCCGCCTCCTCGCGGCGGCGGGCGCGGAGCAGGGCCAGGCGCTCGGCGAGGACCTCTTCCAGGTCCTCCATGCTCCGGCGCTCCAGCAGCATGTCCCAGTGGGTGCGCGTGGGCTTGGCGTTCTTGGGCTCCTCGCCGGAGCCGTCCCGCCGCAGGGCGCGGTCGCCGCAGAAACGGCACTCCCACTCGGCGGGAATCTCTGCCTCGGTCGCGAAGGTGACCGAGAAGCGGTGGCCCCGGGTGCAGTCGTAGGTGACTTCCTGCCGCGGAGCCAGGTCGGTGTTGCGGTCGTTCTCGTAGCTCGTCGCCCCGAGCCGGGTGCCGCGAAGTGCTCGCTCGGCCATCGTGTGGGTGCCTCCAGGCGCTTGTGCGGTCTCGCGGGGTGTAACGCGTCGGTCCACGTCAAGATTCCCCGCTGACCTGAGGTCGAACCACCTCCGGCGTCCGGGGGCCACCCCGATCCCAAAACATCGTCCGGTGCGCTGAGTGTGGCACATGTGACCTGGGGCACTCCAGGCTGCCTGTTTCGGGTGTGTCTCTATATACGCCTGCCGGGGACGAAAAACATCCGCTAAATCCCCCGCTTTCGCCCTCCCGGTGCCCCCTCCTGCCTGGTGGGGGCGGGAACGCGCCCCCGAGGCCGAATCGACAGCGGCGGAGTCCCTCCGGTCGGCACCCGTTCCGCTCGCGCGCCCCGCCGGTCGGCGTCCGCCCCGGCCGGACCCGTGGCCGACTCAGGCCAGTTCCGCGCCGACGCCCGCGGCCGCTCCCGGCCACCCGCGGCCGCGGGGCAGCCTCGCACCGACCCCGCCCGTCACACTGTGTCCACCCTCACCGTGCTTCCCTCCGCGCCCGCCGCCGTGCGGTTCCCGCAGTTCACGACTGGAAAAGGCGTGCGCCCGACAATGGCTTCCGGAAAAGGTCGGACGTTCCCGCCCCGCTGATTATCACTCTCCGGAATCCGTGCTGTGGTAGGGAATCCGGCTCTCCGTCCCCCGTGTGCGATAAGGATTCCATTGTGCCGACATGGCCGCCCGAGGTGTCTGGTGGTATGTTGACTCGCCGTGTACCGAAAAGCGTAGGTCGGGGAAATTAATCCCCTTCCTTTGGATGTGCACATCGTGCCGGAAATGTCCCCTTCGGTGCGTCCTCACGTGCCGGAACCAGGAGCGACGGCGCGGCCGGACGTGGAGCCCCATGACTGCTGAGACCCCCCTCCCCCGAGGAGCCGTGCCCGCGTCGCCGTCCGCGCCGCGCTGGCTCCTCCTCCCGCTCGCGGCGCTGCCCTTCTGGGCCGTGCCCCTGTGGGCCGCGCCCGAGGCCCGGACCCTGCCCGTCCTGGCCGCCTCCGCGGTCCCCCTCCTGCTCCTGCTGGTCCTCGCGGTGCTGCTCGACCGGCGCGCCCGGCGGATTCGGGACCTGGGCGCCCGGCTCGACGCGCTGCGCGCCGACACCGCCTCCCTGGCCGACGAGCACCTGCCGCTCCTGGCCCGGCGCCTGCGCGCGGGCGACTCCGCAGACACCGCCCTGCGCGCCCTGCCCCTGTCCGCCGACCACGGGGGCCACGCCGTCCTGCGGGCCGCCGCCACCGAGATCGCCGCCGCCGAACGCCGCCGCTCGGCCGCCATGGCCGCCTGCGCCACCGCCGCCGGACGCGTCCAGGCCCTGAGCACCACCATGCTCGCCGACCTGCGCCGGATGCAGGAGCGCCACGGCGACGGGGACACCGGCGCCGACGTCCTCGGCGACCTCATGCACCTGGACCACAGCACCGCCCAGGTCGGACGCGTCGCCGACAGCATCGCCGTCCTCACCGGGGCCCGCTCCGGCCGCCGCTGGGGCCGGGCCATCGGCATGGAGAGCGTCGTCCGCGGCGCCATGGCCCGCATCGGCGCCTACCAGCGCGTCCGCGTGCACAACGCCTCCACCCAGGCGGTCGCCGGGTTCGCCGCCGAGGGCGTCATCCACGCCCTGGCCGAGATCCTGGACAACGCCGCCAGGTTCTCCCCGCCCACCGCCGAGGTGCACGTCCACGTCGAGGAGGTCCAGGCCGGAATCGCGGTCATGGTCGAGGACGGCGGCCTGGTCATGGGGGAGGAGGCGCTGCGCCGCGCCCGCCGCACCGTCGAGAACGGCCTGGACCTGGCCGCCATCTCCGGAACCCGCCTGGGCCTGTCGGTCGTCGGCCAGATCGCCCACCGCTACGGCCTGTCGGTGTCCTTCCGCTCCTCCTCGCGCGGCGGCACGGCGGTCGTCCTCCTGCTGCCCCGCAAGCTCGTCAAACCCCTCCCCGAGCCCGTGGTCCCCGACTCCTCGGCGTCCCTGCCCGGGGCCGCACGGGAACCCGGCACCGCCCCCACACCCGCCGCGATCCCCCCGGCCTCGGCGGAGACCGCCGCGGAGGACGTGGACGGACTGCCCCGGCGCCGCCGCGGCCGGACCCTCGCGGCGGCCGAGAACACCAGGCCCGCACCCCGCAGGAGCAACCCCGCCGCCGTGGCGAGGGGCTTCGGCGAGTTCCGCTCCGCGGTGCGCGGCCCGAACGACAAGGACGCATGATGGACCTCGACACGCTGACCTGGCTCCTCGAAGGCCTCCTGGAACGCACGCCCGGCACCCGCCACGCCCTCGTGCTCTCCCGCGACGGGCTCAAGCTCTGCCACAGCTCCGGCCTGCGCGCCGACAGCGCCGACCACCTCGCCGCGATCGCCGCCGGGGTGCAGAGCCTGGCGCACAGCGCCTCGGTGGAGTTCGGCGACGGGGCGGGCGGCGTCCGCCAGGCCATGGCCGAGTTCTACGGCGGCCTGCTGTTCATCGTCGAGGCCGGACACGGCGCCCACCTGGCCGTCATCACCTCCGAGGAGGCCGAACCAGGTCTGGTCGGCCACAACATGAACGAGCTGGTCGAGCAGATGGGCGAGCACCTGACCACCCCGCCCCGCGCCGGAGCCGGACCGGTATGACGCGCCCGCACCAGCAGGAGGGTCCGGACCGCCTCTACGTCATCACCTCGGGCCGCAGCAGCGGGGCCGACGACTCCCTGGACGCGGTGACCCTCATCGTGGCCGAGAGCGCGCCCACCCCCGGCATGCAGTCCGAGCACGCCCGGATCCTGCGGCTGTGCCGCGGCCCGACGGCGGTGGTGGAGATCTCCGCCCACCTGCGGCTGCCCGTGGCGATCGTGCGAATCCTGGTCACCGACCTGCTCGACACCGGCCTGGCCACCGCGCGCCACCCCCGCCCCGCGCCCTCACCGGCCCACCCCCTCGCCTCCCCGGACGTGTTGGAGAAGGTCCTCGTTGCACTCCACAACCTCTGATCCCCCCTCGGCCCCGCTCCCGGACTCCCCGCCCGCCCCGGCGGACCGCGCCCGCGAGACCGCCCGCGTCCCGCTGCCCGACACCGCCGAGTACGCCCTCAAGATCGCGGTCGTGGGCGGCTTCGGGGTCGGCAAGACCACCCTGGTCCGCTCGGTCAGCGAGATCCGCCCGCTCAGCACCGAGGAGACCATGACCCGGGCGGGGCACGGCGTCGACGACGTGGACGGGGTGGAGTCCAAGCGCGCCACCACCGTCGCCTTCGACTTCGGCCGCATCACCCTGGACGCCGCCTCGGTGCTCTACGTCTTCGGCGCCCCGGGCCAGGAGCGCTTCTGGTTCCTGTGGGACCGCCTCTTCTCCGGAGCCCTGGGCGCGGTGGTCCTGGTGGACACCCGGCGCCTGGAGGACTCCTTCTACGCCATCGACCGCCTGGAGGCCCAGGGCACCCCCTTCGTCGTGGCCCACAACGACTTCGGCGAGGCCGAGCACAGCCTGGAGAAGGTGCGCGCCGCCCTGGACCTGGACGCCTCGGTACCGCTGCTGCGCTGCGACGCGCGCGCACGCGACTCGGCCAAGCAGGTCCTCATCGCGCTGGTCGGCCACGTCCGCGCCCTGGTCAAGGAAGCCGCCCGGTGAGCGGCCCCGGGACCCGCCCGGTCAGCGGTACCCAGACCTGTCCGGTGAGCGGCACCGGGACCTCCCCGGTCCGCCTCCACGATCCCCGCTTCAACGCCGACCCCCAGGGCTCCTACCGGGCCATGCGCGCCGAACACGGTTCCGTGGTGCCCGTGCTCATGGAGGGCGACGTCCCCGCGTGGCTGGTCATCGGCTACCACGAGCTCCACCACGTCCTCAACACCCCCGAGGTGTTCGCGCGCGCCTCGCACCGCTGGAACGCCTGGGACCGGGTGCCGCCGGACTGGCCGCTGCTGCCGCTGGTGATGCAGCTGCCCACGGTCCTGTACTCGGAAGGGGACGCGCACCGCAGGCGCGCCGGAGCGGTCGCCGACGCCCTGGCCGGGACCGACCCGCACGAGCTGCGGGCGGTCACCGCGCGCCTGGCCGACCGCCTCGTCGACGGGTTCTGCGCCTCGGCAGGGACGGACCTGCGCCCCTCCTACACCGCCCGCCTGCCGGCCCTGGTGCTGAGCTGGCTCTACGGCCTGGACGACGAGCGCGGCGACCACGTCTCCTCCCTCATGACCACCATGATCGACGGCGGGGCCCGGGCACTGGAGGCCCAGCGCGCCCTCCTGGCCGCCATGACCGAACTCGTCGCCCGGCGGCGCGCCGAGCCCGGACCCGACGTGGTCTCGCGCCTGCTCGCCCACCCGGCGGGCTACACCGACGAGGAGGCGGTCCCCGAACTGGTCGTCCTGCTCGGGGGCGGCAACCAGCCCACCGGCGAGTGGCTGGGCAACGCGCTGCGCCTGATGCTCACCGACGACCACTTCGCCTCCTCCCTCGCGGGCGCCCGCCGCAGCGCCCGGGAGGCCCTCAACGAGGTCCTGTGGGAGGACACCCCCACACAGGTCCACGCGGGCCGCTTCGCCGCCCACGACGTGGAGCTGGGCGGACAGCTCATCCGCCGGGGCGACATGGTGCTGCTCGGGCTGGCGGGGGCCAACACCGACCCGCGTGTGCGCTCCGCGGGCCCCGCCCTCGGTGACCGGGGCAACCACGCCCACCTGTCCTTCTCCCACGGCGAGCACTCCTGCCCCTACCCGGCCCAGGAGATCGCCGAGGTCGTCGCGGTGACCGGCATCGAGGTCCTCATGGACCGGCTGCCCGACCTCGAACTGGCCGTCGACCCCTCCGAGCTGCGATGGCGCCCTTCACCCTGGGTGCGGGGCGTCGCCTCACTGCCCGTGGCCTTCACCCCCGTACCGCCCCTGGGAGCGAACTGATGCCCTGCCCCGTCCAGCACGACCCCCACGGCGCCCTGGTCCTGGACCCCCACGTCACCGACCTGCGCGCCGAGCGCGAGGCCCTGTACGCCGCGGGACCCCTCACCCGGGTCGAACTGCCGGGCGGCGTGACCGCCTGGGCCGTCACCCACCACGAGGCCGCCCGCGCGCTGCTCACCGACCCCCGCCTGGTCAAGGACGTCGCCCACTGGGACGACTACCAGAGCGGCCGCATCCCCGAGGCCTGGCCCCTGCTCAGCACTATCCCGCCGACCCCCACCAACCTCCTGGGCACCGACGGGGCCGAGCACCGCAGGCTGCGCCTGCTCACCGCCCGGGCCTTCTCCGCGCGCAGCGTCGAGCGCCTGCGCCCGCGCGTCAGCGAGCTCACCGCCGAACTGCTCGACGCCATGGAGCCCCGCGCGCACGAACCCCTGGACCTGAAGTCGGAGTTCGCCTTCCGGCTGCCGATGAACGTCATCGGCGAGCTGTACGGGGTGGACCGGAGCGAATTCGACCACCTGCGCGAGCTGTACGTGAAGTTCTTCTCCTCGGTCACCGGCCCCGAGGAGTTCATGCGGGTCTACACCACCCTGGAGAAGTACTACGACGACATGGTCGCCGACAGGCGCGCCCGCCCCGGGCAGGACCTGACCAGCGACCTCCTGCGGGCGGACGAGAACGGCGACTCCCTCACCGACCTGGAGGTGCGCGGCACCCTCCAGGTCACCGTGGCCGCGGGCCACGAGACCACCGTCAACCTGCTGTGCAACGCCGTGCGCGCCCTGCTCGCCCACCCCGACCAGTTCGCCCTGGTCAAGGAGGGGAAGGTCGGCTGGGACGCGGTCGTGGAGGAGACGCTGCGCTACGACCCGCCCACCTCCAACATGATCTTCCGGTTCGCCACCGAGGACGTCGAGGCCGCCGGGAGCACGATCCGCAAGGGGGAGGCGCTCATGGTCTCCTACGGGGCGGTCAGCCGCGACCGGGCCGAGCACGGTGAGGACCCCCACCCCGACGCCTTCGACCTCACCCGCTCCCAGGGCCGCCACATCTCCTTCGGGTACGGGCCGCACGTGTGCCCCGGAGCCACCCTGGCCCGCATGGAGGGGCGGATCGCCCTGCCCATGCTCTTCGAGCGCTACCCCGACCTGGAGCTGGCGGTCCCCGACGGGGAGTTGCGCCACCACCCCTCGATCATCGTCAACAGCCTCCGGGAGCTGCCCGTCCTGCTGCGTCCCTGACGCGTCGGCCGAACCCGGCCCGCGATCCCCTCGGGCCCGCCTCCGGTGCCCCCGCAACCCCGGAGACGGCCCCGAACCCGTCCCCGACGGCCGAGCCGACGGCCGCCCGCCCCCTTCTCCCAAAGGACCGAGAGTGGCCGACCCCGTCCGGCTGTACGACCCCGGCTTCAACGCCGACCCCCAGGGCTCCTACCGGGCCATGCGCGCCGAACACGGTTCCGTGGTGCCCGTGCTCATGGAGGGCGACGTCCCCGCGTGGCTGGTCATCGGCTACCACGAGCTCCACCACGTCCTCAACACCCCCGAGGTGTTCGCGCGCGACCCCCGCCGCTGGAACGCCTGGGACCGGGTGCCGCGGGATTGGCCGCTGCTGCCGGTGCTCGCGCCCCAGCCCAACCTGCTGTCCGCCGAGGGGGAGGAGCACCGGCGCCGCACCGCCGCGGTCAACGACGCCCTGAACGGGGCCGACCCGCACGAGCTGCGCGCGGTCACCGCACGCCTGGCCGACCGCCTCGTCGACGGGTTCTGCGCCTCCAGCGGCACCGACCTGCGCACGCACTACGCGCAGCGGCTCCCGTCCCTGGTCCTGTGCTGGATGTACGGCCTCGACGACGACCGCGGCGAGGCGGTCACCACCCTGATGGGCACCATGTTCGACGCCGGTCCCGACGCGGTCGGGGCCCACGTCGAGATCGTGGCCGAGTTCACCCGGCTCGTCGCCTCCCGCCGCGCCGAACCCGGACCCGACGTGGTGTCCCGGATGATCGCCCACCCGGCGGGCTACGGCGACGCCGACCTGATCGCCGAACTGGTCGCCGTCCTGGGCGGCGCCCACCAGACCACCTCCGAGTGGATCGGCAACGCGCTGCGCCTGATGCTCACCGACGACCGCTTCTCCGCCTCCATGGCGGGCGCCCGCAGCAGCGTCCGCGAGGCCCTGGCCGAGGTCCTGTGGGAGGACTCCCCGTCCCAGATGAACGCCGGGCGCTTCGCCGCCCGCGACGTCGAGCTGGACGGCAGGGTCATCCGCAGGGGCGACCTGCTCCTGCTGGGCTACGCCGCGGCCAACAAGGACCCGCGGCTGCACACCGGCGAGCGCTCCTCGGCCGTCCGGGGCAACCACGCCCACCTGTCCTTCTCCCACGGCGAGCACAGCTGCCCCCACGCCGCGCAGGGGATCGCCGAGGTCATGGCGGTCACGGCGGTGGAGGTGCTGCTGGACCGCCTGCCCGACGTCGAACTGGCCATCCCCGCCGAGGAGGTCCGCTGGCGGCCCTCGCCCTGGGTGCGGGGAGTCGTCTCGCTGCCGGTCGCCTTCACCCCCACACCCCCGCAAGGAGTCCTGTGATGCCCTGCCCCGTCCAGCACACCCCCGACGGAATCCCGCTGGTGCACGCCGTCCCCGACGACGTGCAGGCCGACCGCGAACGCCTCCACCAGGCAGGACCCGTAACCCGGGTCGAGCTCCCCGGCGGGGTCCGCGCCTGGGCCACCACCCACCACGAGGTCAGCCGCGCCACCCTCAACGACCCCCGGTTCGTCAAGAGCGTCGACCACTGGGACGACTACCAGAGCGGCCGGGTCCCCGAGGGCTGGCCGCTGATGGGCACGATCCCCACCGACGGCTCCAACATGCTGGCCCAGGACGGCGCCGCCCACCGGCGCATGCGCAGGCTCACCGCCAGCCCGTTCTCGGCGCGCCGGGTGGAGCGCCTGCGCCCGCGCATCGAGGAGATCACCGCCCGGGCACTGGACGCCCTGGAGCCGCGCGCGCACGAACCCCTGGACCTGAAGTCGGAGTTCACCTTCCGGGTTCCCATGGGGGTGATCGGCGAACTGTACGGGGTGGCCGAGGCCGAGTACGCCCAGCTCGGCGAGATGTACGCCAAGCTCTTCTCCGGCACCACCGAGGAGGGCGAGCACCTGCGGATCTACGGCGCCCTGTTCCAGTTCTTCGCCGAGATGGTCGCCCGCAAGCGCGCCAGCCTGGACGAGCACGACGACTTCACCACCGACCTGCTCAGGGCCCGGGAGGACGGCGACTCCCTCAGCGACACCGAGGTCACCATCACCCTGCTGACGGTGGTGGCGGCCGGGCACGAGACCACCGTCAACCTGCTCAACAACGTGGTGCGCGCCCTGCTCGCCCACCCCGACCAGTTCGCCCTGCTCAAGGCGGACAAGGTCACGTGGGAGCAGGTCGTGGAGGAGACGCTGCGCTACGACCCGCCCAACAACGTCATGATGTTCCGTTTCGCCACCGAGGACGTGGAGGTCGGCGGACAGACCATCCGCAAGGGCGAGGCGCTGATGACGCACTACGGCGCGGCCACCCGCGACCGCGCGGAGTTCGGCGAGGACCCGGACCCGTCCGTCTTCGACCCGCAGCGCACCAAGGGGCGCCACATCACCTTCGGGTACGGCCCGCACATCTGCCCCGGGGCGCCGCTGTCGCGCCTGGAGGCCGGGATCATCCTGCCGATGCTCTTCGAGCGCTTCCCCGACCTGCGGCTGGCCGTCCCCGACGAGGAGCTGCGGGTGCAGTCCGCGCTCTCGGTGACCAGCCTGAGGGAGTTCCCGGTCGTGCTGCGTCCCTGACCGATGGGCCGCACGGCGTGCGGTCGGTTCCCGCGACCCGGGCAGCCCTGGCCGGGGGAGCGGGGTCCGCGCCGTGCGGCCCTCGTCGCGTTCCGGCCGGGGCGGCGTGGGCGGGGTGGTTCGCGTCGCGGCCCGGGCGGTACCGGGATCGGCCTCCCCGCTGCCCCGGGGTCGGTAGGGGCCCGGGACGGTCCCCGCCCCGTGTCAAGAAGTCCTTACGCCGCGCGACCCCCGTGTTGACGCCTCCCGGCCGTAGGCTCGGCTGGCCGCCGGTCCTCACGGGGGAAGGGAACGGACATGACGCCGACCAGGCTGGCCGCCGCCGCGGCCCTGGCCATGATCGTCGCCTCCGGCTGCGGGGCGCCGCCGGACGCCGCCCCGGGGGAGGGGTGGCCGCTCCACCCCACCGCCCTGCCCGGGCCCCGGCCCGGGCAGCCGGACGCCGACGGCGCGCCGCACGGACCTGAGCGGTCCGCGGCCCCGAGCGCCGAGCCCCGGGGCGGGCCCTCCCCGCACGGACCCCTCGCCGGAACCGGTGCGGAGGACGCGCGCGCGGTGGCGGCGTCGGGCCGGACCGTCGCGGACTACATGGACTCCCTGGCCCGGACCGGGGACCCCGGGCGGATGCGCGAGGGGCTGCCCCGCACCGCCGAGGACTCCGCCGCCCGCGCCCACCTGCTCCACCAGACGGCCATCGCCCAGGCCCGAGCCGACGGGGGCCGCCCCGCCCCGGACGCCGAGGTCGGACACACCCCGGACGGCTACGAGCTGTGCCCCGGCGGCGACCCGGACACCGAACCGGTCTGCGTCGCCTACGGCAGCTTCACCGCCGAGGACGGTCTGCTCGCCGACCTTCGCGTGGACGGCCGCGATCCGGGCCCCGGCCTGCTGGTCGCCGAGGACGTGACGGACGAGTCCGAGGGGGTGCGCGCCCGGCTGCTGACCGCCTACCGGGCCGCCTCCGACGAACCTTTGGAGGTGACGGTGGAGTTCACCACCGCCGACAGGGTCAGCCTGGACCTGTTCCAGGCCTCCTACGTCGGCGGCGGAGGCGAGGGAGGACAGGGCGGGGGCGGCGAACTCCGGACGAGCGAGGCGGCGGGGCGCTACGCGCTCGACGGCGGAGAGGGCACCCACGCCGTGTTCCTCTTCCCCGGAGCCGAGCCCGGCGGCACGCTCACCGTGGGCGGCTGCCTGGAGGAGTGCTCGGCCTTGATCGACATCGAACTGCCCGTCGGATAGCGGGCCGACCGAAAGTGTCCCCGGTGTGACGGGAGGTCCCTGACCTGCGTCTTGGCGAGTTCGGAGCGCCGAACCTTCGCGGCCACCGCCCTACCCGCGGTGCTCGCCGCGCATGATCCGCGCGGGCAGGTCCGAGACCAGGGTGCCGTACCCGGTCGCCGCCCCGACCGGGGGTGCTCACCGCGCATGACCCGCGCGGGCACACCGGTTCCGGCACCTCTCGGTCCCCACCCGCAGCGGTTCCGGTGCTCCCCGGTGGCGCCCGCACGCCAAGCCCGCGTCCTCGCCGGTTCGGTGTGACACGCTCCCGGTTCCGAGCCCCCTACCGTTCGCGGCGCACCCGCCCCTCGTCCCACACCGGTTCCGGCGCCTCGTACACGCCCCCATCGGCGCCGAACACCACGAACCGGTCGAACCCGCGCGCGAACCAGCGGTCGTGCGTCACCGCCAGGATCGTGCCGTCGTAGGCCTCCAGCGCCGACTCCAGC
The DNA here is from genome assembly GCF_052466615.1 of Nocardiopsis sp. M1B1. Taxonomy (NCBI): domain Bacteria; kingdom Bacillati; phylum Actinomycetota; class Actinomycetes; order Streptosporangiales; family Nocardiopsidaceae; genus Nocardiopsis; species Nocardiopsis sp. M1B1. The sequence continues at coordinate 4,321,468 of NZ_CP196194.1, read as the reverse complement.
GCCTCCGCCGACACCACGTCCAGGTTGTCCGTGGGCTCGTCCAGCAGCAGCATCGTCGCCCCCGACAGCTCCAGCAACAGGATCTGGAACCGCGCCTGCTGACCGCCCGAGAGCGTGTCGAAGGTCTGCTCCGCGGCCCGGGCCAGCTCGTAGCGGTCCAGCGCCCGCCCCGCCTCGTCGCGGGGCACACCCCGGCGGGTGCCCTGCCCCCGGTGCAGGATGTCCAGCAGCGTGCGCCCCGCGAACTCGGGGTGCTCGTGGGTCTGCGCGAACCACCCCGGCAGCACCCGCGCGCCCAGCCGTGCCGTGCCGCTGTGCTCCACGGGCGCGACCTTCGCCCGGTCCTCCTCCGACAGCGCTGACTCCGAAAGCACAGACGACTCCGGATCGCTGCCGCCCCCGGCCGCCAGCCGCAGGAAGTGCGACTTGCCCGACCCGTTGGAGCCCAGCACCGCCACGCGCTCGCCGTACCAGACCTCCAGGTCGAACGGGCGCATCAGCCCGGTCAGCTCCAGTCCCTCGCACACCAGCGCCCGCCTGCCCGTCCGGCCGCCGCGCAGCCGCATCCGCAGGTTCTGCTCCCGGGGCAGCTTCTGCGGCGGCCCCGCCTCCTCGAACCTGCGCAGCCGGGTCCGCGCCGACTGGTAGCGCGAGGCCATGTCGGAGTTGTAGGCGGCCTTCTGCTTGTAGACGGCCACCAGCGCCCTGAGCTTGGCGTGCTCCTCGTCCCAGCGCCGCCGCAGCTCGTCCAGCCGCGCGAACCGCTCCCGGCGGGCGTCATGGTAGGTGTCGAACGCGCCCCCGTGCACCCACGCCGTGTTGCCCGCGGCGCCCAGTTCGACCGTGACGATCCGATCCGGCACCCGGCTCAGCAGCTCCCGGTCGTGCGAGACGAACAGGACCGTCTTGGGGGTGGCCAGCAGCGCCTCCTCCAGCCAGCGCTTGCCCGGAACGTCGAGGTAGTTGTCCGGCTCGTCCAGCAGCAGCACCGGCGCCGGGCCACGCAGCAGGGCCTCGATGACCAGGCGTTTCTGCTCCCCGCCCGACAGCGTGCGCACCTCGCGCCACCGGCAGCGCTCGTAGGGGACGCCCAGCGCCGCCGTGCAGCACTGGTCCCACACGACCTCGGCGTCGTAGCCGCCCGCGTCGCCGTAGCGGGCGATGGCCGAGGCGTAGCGCATCTGCGTCCTCTCGCCGTCGTCGACCATCATGGCCGCCTCGGCCGCCTCCAGGTCCGCGTGCGCCTCGCGCACCGGGGCGGGGGAGACCGACACCAGCAGTTCGTGCACGGTGGTCTCGTCGCGCACGTGCCCGATGAACTGCGGCATCACGCCGAGCTCACCGTCCAGGGTGACCGCGCCGCCTTGGGGGCGCTGCTCGCCGCGCACGATCCGCAGCAGGGTGCTCTTACCCGCGCCGTTGGCCCCGACCAGCGCCGTCTTGGACCCCTCGCCGACGCGGAAGGACACCGAGTCCAGCAGGACCCTGCCGTCGGGCAGGGTGTGGCCGACCTGGTTGACGTCGATGTAGCCCAAGACCGCTCTCCACAGGGGTTTCGCCGTAGGCTCCCGGTCACCGCCGCGAGCGCCCCGGCAGGTTTCCACGGTGCGATGCGCGCCCGCAACCGGTTTTCCCGGGTGCGGGCGGCGGAGCCGGGCAGCGGACGGCCCAGGTCAGAGGGGCGGGCTCAGCCCGCGGCGGCGCCGAACCACCTCGGCAGCCGGTCGAGCAGCTCCCCCTGGTCCCCGCCGGCCCACACCACGTGGCCGTCCGGCCGCAGCAGCACGGCCGGCGCGCCCAGCTCCCCGCTCGCCCCGCCGGCATCGACGACGTGGTCCACCCGGTCCGCCCAGCCCGTCACCGAGAGCCGACCGGTCCGGTCGAGCAGCAGCCCGCGCCCGCCGTGCGTCAGCTCGTACAGGCGCCCCCGCGTCAGGCGGATGTCGCGCATCCGCCTGCCGAGCAGCGCGTGCCCCCCGCCGAAGTCGTAGCGGACGTCCGTCGCGGTGACGAGCCCGGTCACGTACCGGTTCACCTCCTCGAAGTCCATCAGCGTGGAGAGCAGCTCGCGCAGCGCGACCGCGCCCGGCTCGGCGCCCAGCAGCACCATCTGCGCGCGGGTGCTGTCCAGCACGGCGGCGGCCACCGGGTGCCGCTCGGCGTGGTAGCTGTCCAGCAACCCCTCCGGCGCCCAGCCCGCGACCTCGGCGGCCAGCTTCCAGCCGAGGTTGAACGCGTCCTGGACACCGAGGTTGAGCCCCTGCCCGCCGGTCGGCGGGTGCACGTGCGCCGCGTCCCCGGCCAGCAGCACCCGGCCGACCCGGTAGCTCTCGGCCAGCCGGGTGGCGTCGCCGAACCGGGACAGCCAGCGCGGCGAGTGCACGCCGAAGTCGGTGCCCGCGTAGGCCCGTAGCTGCCGCCTGAACTCCTCCAGGGTCGGCGCGCTCGTGCGGTCCTCGGCCACCCCGTCGGCGGGCACGACGACGCGGTACGCCCCGCTTCCGTCCGCGAGGGGCCCGGCGCCGAACCGCAGTTGGGTCCCGCGGACCCGCGCGACGACGGCGGCGACCTCCTCCGGGTCCTCGGTCACCTCCATCTCGCCCAGGAGCGTCTCGACCCTGGCGGGGTCGCCGGGGAAGCCGACCCCCAGCAGCCCGCGCACCGCGCTGCGGGCCCCGTCGCAGCCGACGAGGTAGCGCGAGCGCAGGCGCGTGCCGTCCGCCAGTTCGGCGCTGACCCCGTCCCCGTCCTGGCTCAGCCCGACCAGCTCGACACCGCGTCGCACGTCGGCGCCCAGTTCGAGGGCGCGCTCGTTGAGCAGCCGCTCGGTGACCGGCTGCTCGACGGCCAGGCCGTACTCGTGGGCCGTGTCCAGCCCGTCGGGCCACGGCTTGGTGATGCCGCCGAAGATGCCGCCGATCCGGAACTTCTCCCCGACGGCGAGGAACCGCTCCAGCAGGCCGCGCTGGTCCATCACCTCCACGCTGCGCGTGTGCAGCCCCAGGGCGCGGGTCTGCCGGGTCGGCTCGGTGAGCCTCTCCAGCACCACCACGCGCACGCCGTGCAGCCGCAACTCACCGGCCAGCATCAGGCCGGTCGGTCCGCCGCCGACCACGGTCACGTCGATCATGAATTCCCCGTTCAACGAGATCGCTCTCCGCCGGCCGTTCCGCGTATTCCGGCGGGGTGCGCGTCCGCGCCCCCGCGAGCACATCACGGTGCCCACCAGCGGTTCGGTGCCGGTGCGTGATCCGTGCGCCGACAACGGCACGCGCCTTTCGCGCGGCCCCGATTTCCGCGGATTCCGGCTTGGAAGGGAAATTGTCCGGCACGACCCGGGTCTTGTGGCAAGCCCCGGGATGCGCTATAGATTGGAAATGGCAGGAGAAGTTTTTTCTCTTTCTGTCACTTTCTGTTATTGAACGACCACCCTTTTGTGGGCCGCTTCGTGCCGCGCCCCGGCCCGGGGTCCTGGTCGCACGGCCCCGATCCGGCGGCGGGCGTGTGTCGCAACCTCCCGGCGAACCCGAACGGTAGTTGTATGGGTGCCCTGAGTGAACGGTGAGTGGTGTCCGGGGCCCGCCTTGTCCCGCCGGTCCGGCCGGGGGCGGGCCCCGCCGGTGCGCGCGGGTCGGCGGGTCGGCGCCCGACACCACCGAACGGGGGAGACGCATGCAGATCGGGTACAAACTGGCGGCCGAGGCCTTCGGCCCGGAGGAACTCGTCCGCCAGGCGGAGCTGGCCGAGCGCGCCGGGTTCGACTTCGTGGAGATCAGCGACCACTACCACCCCTGGCTGGACAACCAGGGCCACTCGCCCTTCGCCTGGACCGTGCTCGGCGCCATCGCGTCCAGGACCGAGCGGATCGGCCTGGCCACCGGGGTGACCTGCCCGACCGTGCGCTACCACCCGGCGATCATCGCCCAGGCCGCCGCGACCCTGGCCCTGCTCTCGAAGGGCCGCTTCGTCCTCGGCGTCGGCTCCGGGGAGCGGCTCAACGAACACGTCGTCGGCCAGGAGTTCCCCGACGCGGTTCAGGTGCGCCACCACATGCTCCGCGAGGCCCTGGAGATCATCCGCCTCCTGTGGGGCGGCGGCTACCAGTCCTACGAGGGCGAGTACCTGCGGCTGGAGGACGCCCGGGTGTTCGACCTGCCCGAGGAGGCGCCGCTGATCGCCGTCGCCGCCAGCGGCGGGCAGTCGGCCAAGCTCGCCGCCGAACTCGGCGACGGGCTGTTCGCCACCGAGCCCAAGTCCGCGATCGTGCGGGACTACCGCGACGCCGGGGGAGACGGCCCCCGCTACGCCGAGGTGCCCATGGCCTGGGCCGAGGACGAGCACACCGCCGCACAGGCGGCCCTGGAGACCTCCCGCTGGGCCCTGACCGGCTGGAAGGTCATGAGCGAGCTGCCCAACCCGGTCAACTTCGCGGCCGCCACCACCACGGTCCGGGAGGAGGACGTGCTGGGGCACTTCGCCTGCGGGCCCGACCCCGAACGCTACGTCGAGGCCGTCCGTAAGTACGTCGACGCGGGCTTCGACCGCCTGGTCATGCAGAACGCGGGGCCCGACCCGGACGGGTTCGTCGACTTCTACCGGCGCGAACTGGACGGACCCCTGCGCGCACTCGCCACCTGAGCGGCCCGGCGGCTCGGGCGCGCCGAGCCGCCGGGATTGTCACCGGGGACGCCTACGGTGGCGGTCATGGATTTCCAGAAGAGGCTGGCCGTCCCGCTTCCGCCCGGACGCACGGTGTCCTCCGAGGACGGCGCCCCGCTGCTGTGGCTGAGCGATGACCCCGCGCCGTTCGGACTGTGGTCCCGGCTGCACGCCGAACACCCCGAGTCCGGGTTGTGGCCGCTGCTCCTGGACGGACTGCACAACGAACCGGACCGGCCCTGGGAGTCCCAGGAGCTGTACCCCGAATCGATCTCCTCGCCCTCCGACCACGACCCGGAGGCGCTGCTCGCCCGGTGGTGGAAGGAGCACGCCTGCGGTGAGGAGACCGATCCCGGTGCTGACCGCTTGTCGGTGATCGCGCCCTACGGGGCGTCCTGGCCGGGACGGGCCCCGGCCGCGCAGATGGAGGAGGACCCCGGGGAGTCCGCCGCCGAGTGCGCCGAGATCATGGTCGAGAACGGAGTGGGCTCGCGCCTGGGGCTGGTCCCGGCGGCCTCGGGCGCTGAGGCCGTGGCCGCGTCAGGATGGGCGGGACCGCTCAACTACGACAACGACACCGCCGTGTTCGCGGCCGTCGTGGCCGACTGGGAACGCCGCTTCGGCGCGCGCGTACTGGGCATGGGCTTCGCCACCCTCACCCTGAGCATCGCGGCTCCGCCCGCTGACACCGAGGCCGCCCTGCGTGCGGCGGCCGAGCACTTCGCTTTCTGCCCGGACAACATCTGGCAGAACACCAACCCCGGCAGGCTGGAGGTTTACGCGGAGCAGTTGGTCGGCTGCCCCGTCTGGCGCTTCTGGTGGGACTGACCGGGCACCGCGGCTTACGGGAACGGGGCACTCACGCCGGAGGCGGTTCGGGCGCGCCCGAACCGCTCATCCACCGCGCCAGCCGCTCCCGGTCCACCAGGGTCATGTACCCCTCGCCCTCACGGGCGGCGGCCTCGGTGAAGCCGTTCGAGGCCACGAACACCCCCCGGTACCCCTCGTAACTGGTGGCCAGGACACCGAGGAAGGCGCGGACCTCGTTCGGGGGCACCGGGCTGTTCCACCGCTTGCACTGCACCACCACGGCCTGCCCGTCCGGCGCCCGGCCCAGCACGTCCACCCCTCCGTCGTCGGCCCCGCCGACCACCGTCACGGCGGTGTAGCCGTGCGTGCGCATCAGTCCCGCGACGTGCTCCTCGAACTCCACACCGGTCATCCGGTCGACCTCCGACAGGTCGACCCGCGCCACCCGCCGCTTCTCCCGGGCCAGGCGCAGCCGCATGCGGCACCACCACAGCAGGGCCGCCGCGCCAAGCGCCGCCACGACCCACAGCAGAGGCCGGGCCGAACTCTGCACGACCCACGCCCCGAGCATCAACGCCACGACCAGACCGAGGAAGAGGCCGTACCGGTGGCGCCACACGAACCGCCACTCCCGAGGGCCGGTCCGGCCCTCGCCCGGGTACCTCCTGTCGGGGTACGTCCTGTCTTCGGCCGCGTCGTCCGGGGAGATGTCGGTCATGGACTGCCCCTTCCCCGTCCGGGCGGTTCGTCACCCGCCCCGGCGCCGGTGCCCTGTGGGGAACGCCACGGCGCGGAGCCGTTTCCGGTCCGGGGCCCGCCCTGACCACCGCCCGCGCGCAACACGGGGACTACCATGGCCGCGCGGCGGCCGACCCTCGCGGCGGCGACCGCCCGGGGAGCGGTGTCCCGCCGCCCCGGGGTACCCACGGGAAGTAGTCCTTCGATGTCAGTTCTCACGCGCGTCGCCGACCTCGTCGGCAGGTGGTTCGCCCTGCTGGTCCTCGCCGGAGGGATCGTGGGCCTGGCCGCCCCCGGGCAGGCCGCCCTCCTCGCCCCCTACATCTCCCTGCTGCTCGGGGTGATCATGTTCGGGATGGGGCTGAGCATGCGTCCCGTGGACTTCGCGATCGTGGCCAGACATCCCAAGGCCGTCGTCCTCGGCGTCCTGGCCCAGTACACGGTGATGCCGCTCCTGGGCTGGGGGATCGCCCAGGCCCTCGGCCTGCCGCCGCTGCTCGTGGTGGGCATGGTCCTGGTCGGCTCCGCCCCCGGCGGCACCGCCTCCAACGTCATCGTCTACCTCGCCCGCGGCGACGTGGCCCTGTCGGTGGCGATGACCTCGATCTCCACCCTGCTCGCCCCGCTGCTGACCCCGCTCCTGGTCCTGGCCCTGGCCGGTTCCACCCTGCCCGTCGCCGCCGGAGACCTGTTCGTCTCCATCCTCCAGGTCGTCCTGGTCCCGGTCCTGGCCGGACTGCTGCTGCGCATGGCCGCGCGCCGGTTCGTGGAGAGGATCCTGCCCGTCCTGCCGCTGGTGTCCGTCATCGGCATCGTCGTCGTGGTCGCCGCTGTGGTGGGCGCCAACGCCGACGCCGTGCTCTCCTCCGGCCTCCTGGTCGCCTTGGCCGTGGTGCTGCACAACTCCCTGGGCCTGGCGCTCGGCTACCTGATCGGCGTGGTCACCAAGCTGCCCGAGGCCGCCCGCCGCGCGGTCAGCGTCGAGGTGGGGATGCAGAACTCCGGTCTGGCCGCGGCCCTGGCGACCGCCCACTTCGCGCCGCTCGCCGCCCTGCCCGGCGCCCTGTTCTCGGTCTGGCACAACATCTCCGGCGCGCTCGTGGCCACATACTGGGCCCGCCGCCCGCCCGCGGACGCCCCGGCCGAGTCCGCGCCGACCGGGAGCGGCACGGAGGGCTCGCCCGGGGCCTGATTCCGAACCCCGCTCCGCCCGCCTCCCGCTCCGCCCGCCTCCCGCTCCGCCCGCTCCCGCCCCGGCCCGAGGATGCCTCCTCGCGCCGGGGCCGCTTATCCCGGTGGACGGGTCGCCGCCAGCCCCCGGCCGAGGCCCTCCCTACCCGTACCGTCCTCCTCGCCACCCGCGCCCGCGCCGGGCGCGGGCATGCTGCGGGCGCGGGCACGCTGCGGGACGCGGCGGGCGGCGCCGGGGTTCATCCCCGGAACGCGGGTCTCCACCTCACCGACCGAACCGGTTACCCGGGCACAACACGGTTCACACGTGCAGTCCCTGGCCTGAACCGGACACCTCTCCTTGCGTGATCGACCCACCACACAAGGCGACGGCTGCCAGGCTGGTGCCCATGCCCGAGCGACACCGTCGGTTCCTGCTCCCCTGCTCCGGACTCCTCGCGCTCGCCCTCACCGCCGCGCTGGGAAACCCCCACGTCCTCCTCGCGCCGTGCGCCCCTCCCGCGCACACCACGCCCGTCACCGCACCCGCCGCGGAGGCCGACCCGCGCCGCAAGGCCCTCCGCGACCGCGTGCGAGGCCGCTGCCCACACCCCCGCAGGCCCGAACGCGGGATCATCCCGCACCCCCGCTGCTCCTACGACTGACGCACGCGCCCTTTCGCAGGGGTCTCACGGTTCCGGGGGCGCGCTCCGGCGCAACCACGCCCTCCTCAGGAGTGCGGTACCCAGGCCCAACGCGGCCTGGGCGAACACCAGACCGAATCCGAGGCAGAAGAGGTTGAAGAGGACGAACCCGAGGATCGACGTGGTGACACCGCTCCCGAACCCAGCGTCCGCGTAGGCGCGGTCCGCCTCCGTGGTCAGCATCCAGGACGGCTCACCGGGGACGAGACGGGCCGTCTCCAGACGGCCGGGCTCACAGGGCCCCGACAGGTACAGGTGGACGCCGGTCCGCACGGGACCGTCGTCCGCGGAACGGAAGACACCCAGGCACAGCGAGCCCCCATCCGAGAGGGGCACCGACTCGGTGACCTCAAGGACGCCCTCCTGCCCGGCCCAGCCGTAGGCGGCTCCCAGAGCCCGCAGCTCATGGCCCGAGAACCGCACCGACACCGGGATGAACGCGCAGGCCAGCGCCGCGCTGGCCAGGAACACGACGAACGCCTTCTCCGGTGACAGAAGTCCGATGTCTCCTGCCCAAGCCCTCCGCCAGCCCATGCGCGCCTCCCCGCCGCCTCCGCTCCGCCGGGACACGGCCACCCCTTCGGACGCGCGGGGCGGGCAGCGGGTTCGCCCGCGCCGCAGGGCTTCTCCGCCCGTGCCGCACGGCCCGACGCCGCCCCGCCCCGCGCAGGACCGGATCCGGCGCCGGGCCTCAGGCGTCCTCCGTCAGGACACGGCGCAGGACGGCGGCGAAGGCGTCGGGGTCACCCTTCATGCCGAACTCGCCGCCGAGGAAACCGGCGTGGTGGCTGGGGAAGGTGACGACCTCCGTTCCGAGCCGCTCGGCCACGGCCTCGGCCGCCCGGTTGCACAGCTCACCCACGCTCTCGGCCCCGGCTCCGACGACGATGCGCGTCGACGCCGCGCGCAGCCGGTCGACGTCGTGCTGGAAGTGGGTGCACGGGATGAGCTGCCCGAGCATCGGGTCGTCGCGGGAACCGTCGTCCTCTGCGGGCAGTCCGAAATCGGCGGGGTTCGGAGCGGGCCGGTCGGTGAAGTCGGCCGGAAGCGGCCCCTTGTGGTTGATGAGCGCGAGGAACTTCGCCATCGCGGGGCCCAAGCCGTCGCGTTCGTACGTTCGGCGGATGTCCACGCTCGCGGCCAGTGCCTCTTCCCGGTCAGGCAGCACCTGGACGGCGGGCGGTTCGTGCGCCACGAGAGTGCGTACCTGCTCCGGATACCGGGCCACCAGGGCCAGGGCGTTGACGGCGCCGCCGCTGCTGGCGAAGAGGTCCACCGGCCCGGCGCCGAGGGCCGAGACCAGCCGGTGCAGGTCGTCCGCGTGCTCCTCGGGTGTGCCCCCGGCTCCGCCGTCGGCGCGCTCGCTGCGCCCGACCCCGCGGGGATCGTAGGTCACGACCGTGCGGTCGGTGAAGTGCCGGGCCAGGGTGGTGAACCCGCTGGCGTCCATCGGAGAGCCGATCAGCAGCAGGACGGGCGATCCGGCTGACGAGCCGCTCCGAACGTCGTAGCGCAGAACGGCGCCCGGCACGTCCAGGGTGTGCGTCTTCGTCTCTGTCATCAGGTGTCCTCTCCGAGAACGCTGTCGTCTCCTGCCCATAGTGACTATCCGGAGTGACAGAACTCATCGGCCCACCCTGGACATGTTCGACCGGTCCGAGGACGACACGTACCGGGTCGAACCGCTCCTGGCCCGTTGTTGGCGGAACCGGGAGTTCTAGACGGCACGGGTGGGGCGGGCGCCGGTGCCAGCCCCAGCCGGGTTCAGGTTTCCTTCGGAAGGTCGTCGACCCGGGCGACGGACGGATGGTCAGCTCCGTGCAGGCGCACCAGGTCCGCGCGCAGTTCGCGCAGGGGCCCGGCACTTTCGGCCAGTCGTCCCAGGGCCAGTTCGAGCCCCCGATCTGGCGGCGGAGCTTCAGCGGGCGGTGGCCGTCGGGACCATAGGCCGCGACCTCGTCGTCGAGCAGGGAGGCCAGACCGTTCAGGGCGGGTTCCTCATCCCCGCCCATAGCCGGGTAGGTGGCGTCCTGGAAAAGACACCGGAAGACCAGGCTCTGATCCTCCTCTCCGGGTGCAGGGCCGCGTACTCTGCCGGCTCCATCTCGACCACGTAGCTGGTGCGGCGCGCCTTGGGGTGACGGAGGAAAATCCCTTGGTGTTGGGGAAGATCGGCAGGAACGCCAGGTAGTCGGTGTTCATCGGGCTTCTTCACGGGACGGCATCGGCTCACGCGGCACAGGCGGGATCACGCTCCGCCGCCTGCTGGTCGAGGGTGAGGTCGTCTGACCACACTCCCACGCGGTGGTTCAGCGAGGCCGGTGCGCCGAACCCTCCCAGTTGGTGCAGCACGTCCAGCGCGGCCAGAGAGGAGGTCGGCATATTCACCGGGCTGTTGAAAGGCGCCTGATAATGGCCGTTGATCCGTGCGACGAGGGCGGCCAGTTCACGCTGTCCTTGGGGGCACACCGCATAGCCCACGGGCGCGTACCTCCGTCACGGGGGAGTGCCAGCTCAGGTCTTCTGCTCTGACCGCAGGGTCACATCCGGCTGACACCAGCGCCCACACGGAGTCACCCGCCGGGTGATACCGGGTTCCACCGCCACCGTGGACAGTGGAGACGGTCTGCCTCCTCTGGTAGGCCGTCGACCCCCGGAGGCACTGTGGTGCACAACCACGCCTGTGCGAACGCCCGAAAGCCCGGTTGCTCGTGCTCCGGTTGCGGAGGAAGCCTGCACGGCTGGCCCGGTCACCTCGAACTGTCGCGCAGACCTCCCGAAGAGCGCGTGGTTCGCCGCGAGAGCGCCCAACAGGACTGGTACGCCGCCGTGGGCTCCGACGAACAGACCAGACGCGAGCACCTGGCCGCCCCCACTCCGCGGATGCTCGACTGCGCCGTGGAGGCCGCCAGGGTCGGCGTGGCCGACCACCTCGCCGCGCGCCCCGCCAGGGTGGACAGGATCCGGGAGTTCGGTGGCCTGCTCAACACCCAGGTGTTCAGCATGGTCAAGAGCGAGGCAGCCCGTCGTGCTGTTCGAAACCCCGAACTGGCGCGGGTCGCCGAGGCCCTGCCCGGACACTTCTGGTGCTCCCTGCTGGCTGCTCTGGTCGGTGCCTTCGACCGGGTGGACCAGGCCGTCGACAAGATTCCGGCCCAGGCACGCGAGCTGCTCCAGGAGGAGGCACCGCCGGGCTGGGGCCCGGCCCAGGAACTGATCGCCGACACCGCTCTGGAAGCGGTCTGGGAGTGCGCCGCCGTGTTCCTCGCCCTGTGGCGGCCGGGCGAGCTCCTCCTCGTCATGCGGATACTCGCCGTCCTCATCTGCCCGGACCCGGCTCGACACCCGGAAGTCGTCCGTGCGTGTCTGCTCCCCCTGGGCCGAGGCATCCTCCAGGACGCGGTCACCCTCATGCTCCACCAGAGCCTCACCCCGCAGTAGGCTGCCGTTCCAGCGGCCTTTCGCACCGCTCGATCTGTTCAGAAGGGCCTTCTACCCTCGGGCCAGGTCCTGTTCCAATCCCCGACACCCCGGTGCGGATCACCCGCTTACCTGCGCACGGGTCTCAGTAGTCTCCGCTCGCGAACCACGCGAGTGAGAACACGGACAACATGCCGAAGGCGAACGGGACACTCAGCACGGCCGCCCACACCAGTGCCGCGCTCCGGGCGGCCCATCCACGGCACAGCGCCAGGAGGAGCAGTGCCAGGACCCCTTCGAGGAGAAGCACGCCCAGGTGGACCTCCTCCCCGCCGAACCTCGCGTACGCCCTGGCGCTCATCCACAGGAAGACCGAGATCAGCCCGAGGGGAAAGCCCACAGCGAAGGCCCTGACGCCCGTGGCGCGCGACCGGGACCTGTTGCCGAGGAACCCCAGGAGCGCCCCCGTGGCCGACCCGACGAGCACCCAGACCCAGTACTCCCGCATGCCGTAGTCGCCGGCTGCCAGGTGCGTGGTGGCCACGTGCCCGAGAACGGCGGACAGGTACGTGACCGAACCCGCGATGGCCGCCGCCCGAGAACGGACCGCGGTCCAACCGATCAGGAACGGCGGTGTGACATAGAGGCCGACGGACCATTCCAGGAACGGGAGCCCCTCGGAACTGAGACCGTCGACGAACACCGCGAGCACTCCGCAGATGAGGCCCGTTCCCACGGACAGCGCCAGGAACAGGCCCAGGTGCCGATCCAGGAAGTCGCGGATGACGGAGAGAGGCTCTTTCCGGGGCCTGTTCTCTCCGCCCGCCTGCCCGCTGCGAGGAGAAGGGGTGGGGTCCGTGTTCACTGGGGAGTGCCTCCTGTCAGCACCTCGCCCAGATAGCTGAGCGTCTCCTCGTCCGTGAAGTACCCGCTGTGGCCGGTGTCCGCTTCGGGGTCGAGTCTGTTGCCCAGTTCCTCGCCGGGATTGTCCGGGTTCTCAAAGAACCCATCGTCGTGTAGCGGGCTCCCGACCCCCTCGAGTTGCTGCGCACCAGTGCGCCGCCGCACCGGGCTCCGCCCCCGGACGTGAGCGCCTTTCTGGAGGACCTCGGCACCGATCACATAGCCCTGTTGGAGAAGGTGGGCTTCCTCCACGAAGCGCTCTGAACGAAGCGGGCATGTGCGCTGTCGCAACCGAACACCGCCGGAACCGCGCCGGGGGTCCTCGGAAAGCTCCGGCACAGCACCGTGCGCGGAGTCGGCCGAAGAGCCTGAGCCGTGTGTCGGGGCGGTGCCGCGTCTTCTCCGCAGTGCCGAGAACCGGGAGGCCCGCCACGTTCATCCGGTCTGTCGGGTGCCGTTGCGACAACTGAAGCTTTATTGTTAACAACATTCACAAGGTAGATGTGTATGTTATTTTCGATGCCATCGCAGCAGACCCTCGATGATGTGACGGCGGCGGGGGCCTTCGGGTTGACCTGGATCGGCTGTCCGTTCCCAGACAGGGCTTTGGTCCCGAAAGGGATGCCGTCCTGTCGCGATGGATCGGAGGACGCGGTGACGAAGGAGAAGTCCACCCCCGAGGACGGCCGTGCTTCCCCCTGCCCTCTCCCGAGCGGCCCCCTCGAACTCCCGCATCGGAGGTACGCATGTTCACCCACGGCCGCCTGACCCGGGGCCAGGGAACCGATCCGCGGCGGATGCTGTTCGCCGTCCTGGACGTGGAGACCACCGGGCTCGACCCCCGCGCAGGGCATCGGATCTGTGAGGTGGCCGTGGTGCGCATGCGCGGCGACGGCACGGTCGTCGACGAGTACGCGACCCTGGTCGACCCCGGGCGCCCCCTCACGGGGGAGGAGTTCCACGGCATCACCCCCGCCCAGGCGGCCGACGCGCCCGCTTTCGCCGACATCGCCGGCGACCTGGTGACCTACCTGTCCGACGCGGTGGTCGTCGCGCACAACCTGCCCTTCGAGGAGCGGTTCCTCGAAGCGGAGCTCCAGGCGTTGGGCATGCGTCCCTCAGGACTGCCTGGACTGTGCACGCTCCAGGCCTTCCGCGCCCACCTGGACCGGTACGCCTACCGCCAGCACCAGCTCTACCAGCTGATGACCGGGGAGTGGATGCAGGGCCAGCACCACGCCCTGGCCGACGCACGCCACCTCGCCCGCATGCTCTCGGTACTGGTGAACGACAGTCCCCAGCCGCTCGCCTGGATCGGAACCGGGCCGGTGCCCGCGCCGCAGGTGCCCCGCAGCGGACGGATCGCTCCGCGCACCAGCGACCTCCGCAAGGGTCAGGAGGGGTGGCTGGCCAACCTGGCCGCCGGACTGCCCGACATGAACCCCTCGCCCCGCCCCCTTCCCCAGGGCGTGGCCGCCTACCGTTCCATGCTGGGGCACGCCCTGGCGGACGGGAGGATCGTCGGCGACGAGGCGCAACGGCTGGCCCTGCTCGCCACCCGGGCCGGGTTCACCCGGTCCACGTTGCGCCGGGTGCACGAGCAGGTGCTCCTGGAGGCGCGCGCCCGCGCCGAGGCCGACGGGCGGGTCACCTCCACCGAACTCAGGGAGTTGGAGAAGGCCGCCAGGAACCTGGGCGCGGGACACGTCATCCAGGACCTGCTCTACGTCGCCGACCAGGAGAAGGCGCGCAGGAACGGCCCGCTCAAGGGCTGGCGGATCGTGCCCGCGGGGGAGGACGGTTCGGTGAACGCGGTCGTGGACTTCGCGGTCTCCCACGGCGCGACGGTCGGGGTGAACGTCACCAAGACGGTGCGGCTGGTCATCGCCGAACCGGGAACGGACGACGTGAAGGTCCGCAGGGCCCAGGACGCAGACATCCGGGTGGCGACCCCCGCCGAGGCCTGGGACCTGCTGAAGGCGGCCGTCGACAAGGCGGAGCGCGGCCTGTTCGACGACGGGACCGGGGTGATGGTCGCCGCCCAGCTCCGCGCCGAGCAGCAGGAGGAGGCGGACAGGAAGCCCTGGCAGGCGTTCTGGCGCCCCCGCGAGCTGTCCGACCGGCAGTACCACGAACAGTTCGTGGCGCCCTTCGAACGCCGTGACCGTGCCGCGTCACACGAGCGCCGATCCGACCGGGGACCGCACAGGATCAACGCCCGCGTCACCGTGGAGCCGCAGAAGAAGAGCAGCGGTGGCTGCGCGGGCGCGGCGCTGCTCTTCCTGGCCACGGTTTCGGGGGCGGCCACCGTGGCCTCCCGGTTCTGGCCGTTCTAGCGGGGTGACCACGAGGGTCCAGCGGTTCGCCGCGCACCGCACCGGGCCCACCCGGGTGGGGAGAGGAGGACAGGAGCTCCGACGGGGGCGCCCACTGAACAGGGTGCGCTTCGTCCGACAGGGGGGAAGGAGCACTTCGGTGTTCTCCTCGCCGGACGAACCCTCCCGTCCGCGGGCCCGGAATGTGGTTCGCCCGTTTCCTCGCCGGTGGGGGCGGGCTCTTTCGGGGTGCTCCGAGTTATTGGAGGCACCGTTGTAACGAATGTGTCGACCTGTGGATTCGGTCCTTTCCCCCTTGCTAGGGTGCGCTGACCGGGTTGCCGTAGAAGGGCCGTTATGGAATTCGACGAGAAGGTTTCCGCGCTCAGTGCCAAGGTGCAGAAGCAGCGTGATATGACCCAGACCGAGGAGGCGGCCAAGAACGCCTTCGTCATGCCCTTCATCGCGACCGTCCTCGGATACGACGTCTTCGATCCGCGCGAGGTGGTGCCCGAGTTCACCGCTGACGTCGGCATGAAGAAGGGCGAGAAGGTCGACTACGCCATCATGCGCGACAACGAAGTGCAGATGCTCATCGAGTGCAAGAAGGCGAACGGTGAGTTGCGGATCGAGCACGCCTCGCAGCTCTACCGCTACTTCTCCGTCACCAACGCGCGGATCGCGGTCCTCACCAACGGCGTGGAATACCAGTTCTACACCGACCTCGAAGCGCCCAACCGCATGGACTCCAAGCCGTTCATGGTGCTCGACCTCGGCGACGTGGACGAGACCCTGCTTCCCGAACTCCACAAGCTGACGAAGGCCTCCTTCGACCTGACCTCGGTCATCGACGCGGCGGAGAAGCTCAAGTACCTCGGGGCGATCAAGCGCGCTCTGGCCGACCAGTTCCAGGACCCCGAGGACGAGTGGGTCAAGTTCTTCGCCAGCCGCGTCTACGACAAGTCCTTCACCAAGCGGGCCCGCGAACAGTTCACGCCGCTCGTCAAGGAGGCCGCCTCCGCCTTCCTCGACGACCAGGTCAACGTCCGGCTGAAGAAGGCGCTGGAGTCCACGCGTCCCCAGCAGGAGGAGACGGCGCCGGTCAGCGGCGAGGAGGTCGCGGAGGAGGACCTGGAACGCGGTAGCGGCATCGAGACCACCCTGGAGGAACTGGAGGGCTACCAGGTCGTCAAGGCGATCGCGTGCAGCGAGGTCAAGCCGCAGCGTGTCACGCAACGGGACTCCAAGAGCTACTTCGCCGTCCTGCTGGACGACAACAACCGGAAGCCGATCGCACGCCTGCATTTCAACGCCAGGTCGAAGAAGTACCTCGGCACCTTCGACGCCGACAAGAACGAGACCCGGCACCCCCTGGGGTCGATCGACGAGATCTACCTCCACGCGGAGAGGATCCGCGAGTCGGTGCGCAACTACCTCGTCTGAGGTCCGGGCGGTCCGGCGGCCGTGCAGCTTCGGGCCGCTCCTTCCGGGTCCCGCCCGGGAAGGAGCGGCCCGCTTTCGCGCGCTCCTTCCATTAGGCCGCGCCGAACCGGGACGGCCGCCACCACCGCGCCCACCGTCAGACCGCGGCGTCGAGGCGCCACCGATGCCGTGTTCGGGCGGAACGCCTGGTCAGGGATCGCGACTCCGTGTCCGCGGCGGGTCCGTGTTGGAACGGTGTTGTGTGAGGATGCCACGATGGGTGCATGGGACGGATGAGAGCGGTCGTGCTCACCGCGCACGGCGGACCGGAGGTACTGCACGCACGGAGTGACTGGCCCCGACCCGTACCGGGTACCGGCGAGGTGCTGGTCCGGGTCCTGGCGGCGGCGGTCAACAACACCGACGTCTGGACGCGGGAGGGAGCCTACGGCCTGCCCGGTGACCCCGACGCGCGGGCCGGTTGGCGCGGCCCCCTCCGTTTCCCGCGCGTGCAGGGCGGTGACATCTGCGGTGTGATCGCCGAGGCGGGCCCGGGCGTCGACGCCGACCGGGTGGGCCAGCGCGTCCTGGTGGACCCGGCCCTGTACCGCGACCACACGCGCGACGCGCCGCCGGTGGGACTGCTCGGCAGCGAGGCCGACGGCGGCTTCGCCGAGTTCGTGGTCGTGACCGCCGAGCAGGCCCACGACGTGACCGGTTCGCCGCTGTCCGACGAACAGTTGGCCGCCCTCCCGGTGGCCTACGGCACCGCCATGGGGATGCTGGAACGCGCGGACGTCACTGCTGGTGAGACGGTCGTGGTCACCGGTGCCTCCGGTGGTGTCGGTCTTGCTCTGGTACAGCTCGCCGCCGCACGCGGTGCGAACGTCCTCGCGGTCACCAGTGGAGACAAGGCCGCCGAGGTGCTCGCCGCCGGAGCCTCGCACACCGTCGACCGAGGCGGTGGCCTCGCCGAGCAGATCGACCGGTGCGCTCCCGGAGGCGTTGACGCGGTCGCCGACGTGGTCGGCGGTCCGTTGGTCTCCCAGCTCATGCCGCTGGTCCGTGACGACGGGCGGTGGGTCGTGGCCGGGGCGGTCGCCGGACCGGTCGTCGAGTTCGACCTGCGTCGGCTGTACCTGCACAACATCAGCCTCATCGGCTCGTCGATGCACACCCGCGAACACTTCGCCGTGCTGTTGCGTGCGGCGCGAGGCGGCACGGTCCAGCCCGTGATCGCGGCCCGGTACGCGCTGGACGACCTGGCCACGGCACAGGAGCAGTTCACGCGCCACCAGCACGTCGGAAAGATCGTCGTCACGATCGACTGACCCCGAGGGTGTCGAAGCCGGACGTCCTCGCCAGCTCGCCCCCGTCGCGGCTGTCGGCTGCTCCGGTCTCCCGTTTGCCGAAAGGCCGGTGCCTCCTGGCCGCGCCGGGCGGGAAAGGAAGGGGAAAGGCGGGAATCCCCATCCCGCCTTTCCTGCCGCCCCTACAACATCGAACGGAATCCGGCCACCGGGTCTGTGGGTTGCTTTTCCGGCCGGAAGCGGTCACAGAAATACACGATGTGACCCTTTGCGCACCGTAGGGTCCGTGTTTTTTCATTAACTGGCAAGTAACCCCCGCTATCCCCTGAGGATCCCCATGACCACCACCCACGGGTCAGGTCCGGACAGGCGCAGCATCCTGCGCGCGGCCACCATCGCCTCAGCCACCGCCGCCCTCGGCGCGGTCGGCGCCACAAGCGCCTTCGCCCAACCGGCCGACACGAGCGCCGCCGTCCAGGCGGCCCAGCCCTACCTGTACTGGCGGGGCGCCTGGGGCGCACGCCCGCCGAGCAGCCCCATCCAGGTCCTGGCCGCCGCGCCCCGCTACATCGTGGTCCACCACACCGCGACGCCCAACAGCACCGACTACTCGCTCGACCACGCCCTGAACCTGTCCAGGTCTATCCAGAACCACCACATGGACACCAACGGGTGGAGCGACACCGGCCAGCAGTTGACCATCAGCCGCGGCGGCTACGTCATGGAGGGCCGCGACCGCACGCCGGAGGCCATCGCGGCGGGCGACCACGTCGTGGGCGCCCACGTGGCCAACCACAACAACACCTGCATCGGCATCGAGAACGAGGGCCTGTACACCAGCGTGGGCCCGACCGCCGCCCTGACCGACGCGCTGGTGCAGACCCTGGCGTGGCTGTGCGGCGCCTACGGGCTCAACCCCCACAGCGCCATCCTGGGCCACCGCGACTTCAACGCCACCGCCTGCCCCGGCGACGTGCTGTACTCCAGGCTCCCCGAGCTGCGCGACAGGGCCGCCCAGACGATGCGGACCCTGGGCATCGCCATCGCCGCCCGCCCGGAGCCGGGCGAGGACGGCCCCACCTACCCGCCCGTGCCCGACGCCGAGCCCGAACGCGAGTTCTACCACGGCCCCGCCCGGGGACCGGACGACTTCTCCCGCTAGGCGCACCCGGCCCACCGGGTCGGTCACGCGGAACCAGCCTCCCCTCCTGCCCGGCGGACACCGAGCCCCCGTGTCCGCTCACCCCCGTACGAGCGCGCAGCCCCGGGCGACGGGTCCGGACACGTGCTCCCGGCCGCTGTCCGCGGTGCCCGGCGCGCCACCGCCCGGAGCGCCGGGAATCCTGACGAATCCCGGACACCGGGAGTGGGGAACCGGCATCCTTGTGGATGGCGTCGGCCCCCGGTTCCGGGGCTCCGCACCCGCCCCCGGGTGCGAGCCGGCTCCAGGCGGCGATGCGGGCCTTCGATGTCATGAGGTTGTGAGATGAACGTTCAACTGTCGGTGCACGGCCCCACCAGCGACGCCGAGTTCAGGTCCCTGTACCGGTGGCTGAGGGGCGAGGCCGGCAACCTGCGCGCCGCGGGCATCACCATGGAGCACACGGGCGGAACCCCCGACGAGCCGGACGTCATGGGCGGCGCCTTCGAGGTCGTCCAGTTCGTCTGCGACTTCGGAGCCCAGTACGGCGCGCTCGCCGTGGCCATCGCGTCCTGGCGGCGGGCGCACCCGGCCCGCTCCTCGTTCACCCTCGAACGCAACGGTGTCAAGATCACCCTCACCGAAGCCGAACTCGACGACCTGCCCGCGGTGCTGCGCGCCCTGGAGGAACTCCGGGACGCAGACGAGCCGGAGGACGGGGAGTGACGGAGCGGGCCACGTCGAACCCGCCCGACGAGGAGCGGCCGGACGCCGCGGGCGGTGGGCGGGGACGGCTGGACCCCGCCCGGTCGGCGTGTGTCCTGATCGGGGTCGACTCCTACCAGAACCTGCCGGACCTGCGCTCGGTGCCGAGGAACCTGAGGGATCTGGACCGGGCGCTGGCGGACACCGACCTCTGGGGCGTTCCCGACGACCGGCGCTGGGTGGTGCGCAACCCCTCCAGGCCCGGCGAGCTGACCGGGCCGATCTACGACGCCGCGGACAAGGCCGAGGACACCCTGCTCGTCTACTACGCCGGGCACGGCCTCCTGGAGATCCGCGACGACCAGCTCTACCTGACGCTCTCCAGTTCGATGCGCGACCGCAGCGAGACCTCGCTCGCCTACGGTGTGCTGCGCGACATCCTCAGGGAGTCCAGGAAGAGCGTCAAGCGGCAGATCGTGATCCTCGACTGCTGTTACAGCGGCAGGGCGCTCGACGGAGTGATGACCGGGAACGGGACGACGGTCCCGGAGAAACAGCAGATCGAGATCGAGGGCTCCTACGTCCTGACCTCCACCACCGAGAGCGGTCAGGCCAAGGCCCCTCCGGAGGCCAGGCACACCGCCTTCACCGGTGCGCTCATCGATATCCTGACCAGCGGCGATCCCGGGAACAAACAGCAGGAACTGCTCACCCTCAACCAGATCTACCGACTGCTGAGGACGAGGCTCGCCGACGAGCGCCTCCCGGAACCGCAGCGGATGGACAGGAACGGCGTCGGGGACCTGCTCTTCGTACGCAACCGGCAGGGTCCGCGTTCCCCCGCGCCGGTCCCCGCGGCGCTGTCGCGCCGCACGGTGACCTCCGTGGCCGCCGCGACCCTGATCCCCGGCCTCCTCCTCGGAGGGCTGGGCGGCTACCAGCTCCGCGAGTGGACGGACCCGCGCTTCGGCACCGCACCGTTCCCCGGCCCCTGCGACACGCACGGCCGGGCGCAGCTCCTCGACGTCTCCGACCGGCTCGACCAGCCGCCCGAGAACGAACACCTGGGGAGTCCGGTCGAGGGCCTGTCCGCCCTCGCCCTCACCGGCGGCGGCTCCGAGGCCCTCGTGATCCGCGACAACGAGCCCGCGCAGTTCTTCACCCTCGGGCTCGGCGACCCCGAGTCCCTGGCCCCCACCGTCACGGGGATGCAGGTCCTCTACGGTCCGGACGGTGCGTCCTTCGACGCGTTCGACGGCGAGGGGCTGGTCGTGGAGAACGGCGGTGAGAGCATCCTGGTCGCGGCCGAGCACGAACCGTCCATCCGCCGTTTCGGGACCGCCGACGGCGGTCAGATCGGGGACCCCCTTCCGCTGCCGGAGGCCTTTCTCCCGGCCCCTCTCGGCGAGGCTCAGCCCGGACGCAACCTGGAATCCCTGACCGCCACCTCGGACGGCGCCCACCTCTTCGCCGGGTTGGAGGGCCCGCTCTTCGGCGACGCGGACGTGCACGGCCGCCACCAGCTGCGCATCCAGCGCTACCGGGGCGAGCCCGGCGGCTCCTACGAACTCGACCGCCAGTACGGGTACCAAACGGAGGTGGGCCTCTACCTCGCGGAGCTGGCGGCGATCGACGAGAACCACCTGCTCGCCCTCGAACGCGGTTACCTCAGCGGGCTCGGCAACGCCATCCACGTGTACGAGGTCAACCTCGGCGCCGCCCAGGACGTGACCGGCAGGACGCTCAGCAGGAACGCCGGTGACCTCCTGGCCCACAAGGAGCTCCTGTTCGACATGGCGGACTGCCCTGAGGGAGACGTCGTCTCCGACGAGACCCAGCAGAACCAGATCCTGGCCAACGTCGAGGGCATGGCCCTCGGCCCCGTGATGAGGGAGGCCCCCTACGAGGGCCGCCGCGTCCTGTACCTGGTCTCGGACGACAACGGGCGCCACAGTCAGGCGAACCGGCTCTACTCGCTCGCGGTCGACCTCGGCTGAGCGGAGGGCGGACACAGCGGCCCACACGCGCCGGGGCGCCGGTCCCGTGCGTTCCCGCGTCCGGACGGCCGGGGGAGGGGCTCGCGGTCCGCCAGCTTCCCGCCCGAACGCCGGTGCCGGATACTGGGCCCATGGCGATCATTTACAAGGCCACTCTCACACCGAGCAAACCCGAGCTGATCGGCGCCTGGCTGGACGGTCAGCCGTGGGCGGGCCAGGGGCCCGGCGAGATCCTCGGCGCGTACCGGTTCGACGATCCGGAAGGCGAGGTCGGGGTGGAGGTGTTCCTGGTCCGGCGGGGGGACCGTCTGCTCCACCTGCCGCTGACCTACCGGGGCGCGCCCCTGCCCGGCCACGAGGACCACCTCGTCGGCACCCTGGAGCACTCGGTCCTGGGAACGCGCTGGGTCTACGACGGCACTGAGGACGAGGTGTCCCTCTCCTGCTTCCGGCGGGCGCTGGAGGGCGTGCAGGAGCAGGCGGAGCTGGAGGTCTGGGAGGAGGGCCGCCGCCTGGAGAACAGGTCCCAGCAGGTCGTGGTCTCCAGGGAGCCCGGCACCGGTTCCTCCCGGGGCGGGCGGGTGCTGGTCCAGCGGGTCCTGGACGGTGGGCCCGAGGGGAGCGTGCGGCTTCTCGCCCGGTGGGGCGACGAGCAGGCGGTGGTCGCCGCACTGGCCTGACCTGTGGTTCCTCCCGCCCGAGCGGGGCTCACCGGTGCCGGGACCGGCCCCGGCGCCGACGGGTGGCCACCCGTCGCGTGCCGACCTGTCGGCGGCGTGTGGTTGGCTCCTCCCATGGGTGTGGAGATCGAGCGGTTCATGCGGTTGGTGAGCGCGCTGCCGGAGTGCGAGTCCAAGGACTCGGACCAGTACACGACGTTCCGCGTGCGCGGCAGGCCCTTCGGCTACCTGTGGCCGCGCACCGCCACCGTGGGGCTGAAGCAGACCCTTCTGGAGCAGACCGCGCTGGTGGCCGAGCGGCCCGAGGTGTTCGAGGTGCAGTTCACCGCGGGCGGGTTCGGCTGGGTGGTCGTCCACCTCGACGGGATCGACCTCGACGAGCTCAGCGAGCTCACCCTGGAGGCCTGGTACCTGACCGCCCCCGAGGAGCTGATCGCCGCCCCGCCGACCCCGGATTCCCTGGTCCGGGCCTGAACCGGGCCCCGGACAGGTCCTCGGTCCGGCCCGGACAGCGGCCACGGTCAGCGGTCCAGGAGCTCCTCCGTGCTGGTGCCGGGAAGGGCGACCGTCACCTGTGTGTCCCACGGGTCGCGGAGCACCACCGACCTGCCGGTGTCGGCGTGGTCCAGCCTGTGCTCCCTCAGACGCGCGACAAGCGCGTCGAGGTCCTGCCGCGCGGGCACGGTGATCGCCACGTCGCCCAGCCCCAGGCTCGCGGCACGCGGACCCGCGCCCGCGCTCTGCCAGGTGTTCATCGCGACGTGGTGGTGGTAGCCGCCCGCCGAGGCGAACAGCGCGCCGGGGTAGGTGTCGACCGTGGTCTCGAACCCGATCGCGTCGACGTAGAAGGCCCTGGCGGTCTCGATGTCGCCGACCTGCAGGTGCACGTGTCCGACCTTGCCCGCCCGGTGCGGCCCCTCGGCGACGACCGCCTCGTCGAGGTGCGTGCGCAGGTAGTCGTTGGGATCCAGGTACAGCGTGCCCATCCGCAGCCGCCCCTGGTCGTATCTCCAGGCCGACCGGTCCCGGTCGGTGTAGAGCTCGATGCCGTTGCCCTCGGGGTCGGTGAAGTAGAAGGCCTCGCTGACCAGGTGGTCGGAGGAGCCCACGAACCGGCTGCGCGGCTCCTGCGCCGCGCGGTAGACGGTCGCGGCGAGCGTCGCCGGGGTCTCGAACAGGAACGCGGTGTGGAACAGCCCGGCCTGGCGCGGGTCGACGGCGGGCAGCCCCGGGGTGGAGACCAGCCGGACCATGGGGGTCCGGCCGCGGCCGAGCACACGGTGCACCTCCCGGCCGTGCGCCCGTTCCTCGACGGGTTCCAGGGCGAGCGCGTTCGCGTAGTAGGAGGTCATCGACTCCAGGTCGCCCACGCGCAGGGTCACGGCGTCCATGCCCGTGTCGTCGCTCAGGGTGCGCTCGTCCGGGGACGACGCCCGCGGTGTCGACTCGGTCGCGTCGGACATGGTGGTCTCCCAGTCAGTAGGTCCGAGGGGTTTACCGTGCCTCGGAGGTCGGGGCTGCTTTGCCCCAACAACACCATCCTAGGGAAGTTTCTTCCTTGTCAAGTAAATGTCGTGCGGCTCTCCCCGCCGGTCCCACACCGGTCCCCGGGGAACAGCGCCCGGTAAGGGGAGCGCCCGTTCACGGGCGCCGGTCCGTGAACGGGCGCATCGTCTGACGCGTCGGCCGACAGGCCCGGTTCAGAGCAGGGCGTGGCCGTGGGCGGCCACGAGCGGGGCCAGGTCGGGGACCCCGAAGCGCGTGCGCAGCTCCTTGAAGCGGGTCACCTTGTCCTCGCCGAAGCGGGCGACGGAGGCCGCGTAGGAGTCGGCGGAGAAGAACACCGGCGGGTTGCGCTTGCTGTGGAACTTGTCGGCGTACATCACCAGCTCCTCCTCGGCGGACTCGGCCACGTAGTCCCCCTCCGGAACGGGAAGCCCCTGGTCGCGGATGTCCTGCCGGGTCAGCCCCACCCCGGTGTGGTGCGAGCAGAACCGGCACAGCGCCTCGGGCAGCCCCTCCCCGGCGAGGATCTCGTGACCGAGCACCCCGTGGCTCACGTAGCGCGTGTGGTCGAGCCGCCCGGAGGAGTCGTACAGCCGGTAGACCCCGATGTCGTGCAGCAGGCACCCCGCCCGGACCAGGGCGCGGTCCAGCGCCGGGCCGGAGCGGTCGAGCAGCTGCTCGGCGACCGCGCACACGATCTCGCAGTGGGTGTGAACGAGGTCGAACGCCTCACGCGTGGGCGCGTACCTCTCGTGTA
The DNA here is from genome assembly GCF_052466615.1 of Nocardiopsis sp. M1B1. NCBI lineage: Bacteria > Bacillati > Actinomycetota > Actinomycetes > Streptosporangiales > Nocardiopsidaceae > Nocardiopsis > Nocardiopsis sp. M1B1. Next base: position 4,297,231 of record NZ_CP196194.1, on the reverse strand, counting down.
GCGCGCGGATCTCTTCGTCGCTCGGGATCACCATGCCCCGACGGTAACCGGTGCGAAGGCCGGGTGGCGCCGGGGCCGCCTCTCACGCTGGGGCGTGCCGGGCGATCCAGGCCGCCGTGCGCCGGGGGTCGGCCAGGTCGTCCCAGAAGCACTCGGGGTAGTTGAACCACTCGGTGAACTCGTCGGCCAGGGAGGGGCTGCGGCCCAGTTCCCCGAGGAACTCCACGAAGTCCGCGGGCAGGGCCTCCAGGTTCTCCATGAACAGGTTGGTGGTGCGAAACGCCGACAGGACGCGGTCCTGTCGGCGCATGTCCACGTGCTCGACGAAGCGGCGGTCCAGGACGTCCTGGCGGACGATCTCCTCGGCGAGCACCCACGCGGCGTGGGAGGCGATATTGGCTCCCTGGCCGAGCAGGGGGTCCACGGTGACGTGCGCGTCGCCGAGGGCGAGCACGACGGTGCCGTCGTCCAGCACCGTGTGCGTGCGGCGCACTACAGGGGTCACCGCGCCCTGGAGGATGCCGCGCGGCCCGTCCAGCGGGCCGAACTCCGCCGGATCGATCCGTTCGAAGCAGTCCGGGTAGTGCTCGCGCAGCAGCTCTAGGGCGAGGTCGCGGAAAGCCCCGGGGTCCTCCTCGTAGGGGGTGGTCGCCAGGGCCTCCAGGGCGGAGCCGCGGTGGTTCTCGATGACCAGGGCCATGACCAGACCGCCGTCGGTCCAGGTGGGGAACTCGATCATCTCGCCCGCGCCCGGGGAGACGTGGAAGGTCACCTGGGGGACGGGTTGCTGGGCGACGCCGGTGAACAGACCGGCGCACAGCGCCCTTCCGGGGCGGGCGAAGGCCGGGTGCGCGGGGTCGCGCCTGAACACCTCCGCGAACGGGCCGCGCCCGGTGCACACCACGACCAGGTCGAACCGGGAGGCCAGGGAGGGCAGGTCGTCGGGGGAGAGGCGGCCGAGCACGAGCTCCCCGCCGCGCTCGGCGAAGTCCTCGGTCAGCCGGGGCTGGTAGATCCGGTAGTCCACGGCCCGGCTGGGCGCGCTGAAGCGGCCCCGGAAGGCGGTGGGCTCCGGGCCGGGACCCACCCGGTACTCGTGCCCGGGGTAGCCGAACTCCCGCACCGGCCAGTGGTCCACGCCCAGAGCGCGCTCACGCTCCACGGTCACGGCGTGGTGGGCGACGGTGTTGAGCACCTTCGAGCGTCGCTGTTCGTCCGGTGAGCGCTCGGTGAAGAGGGTGACCTCCACACCGTGCCGCAGCAGGTGCAGGCCCAGGTGCAGACCCGCCGTCCCGGCGCCGACGATACCGATCCTCTTGCTCACGTCTCTCCTGGTGGCAGGGGGTGGTTACGGGCGAGGGGGAGGCGCCCGGTGAGCGGGGGCCGGAGCAGGCGCGCTTTCCCTCACCGAGAGTAAGCGTACGTAACATGTGCCCGCTCGGCCAGGGGTGTGCGCGGCCGGTCGGCCGGTTCGCCGTCCGGGGCCGACCGTTTCCCGCGCGGACTCCGTCGGCCCCGGCGGGGAGCCCGTGCCGCTGCGAGGGAAGCGGCGCGGCCGACTTCTGCTCAAGTGACGCGCGGGGCTTTTGTTTCGCAGAGTGATCATGTGATCCTCATGAATAGCTGTGGGGGCAGTGGCTGTGTCCACGCGGGCGTGCGGAGCCCGCCGGACCCGGAGGCGTCGGGAGGGGCATGCGGTCTCTGAGCGGCCTCGTCCGCGCCGGAGCGCGGTCGGCGGCCCGCGCGGGATCGGCGGCGCTGGACCGCCTGTCCGCGGACGGGGGATCGGTGGTGCAGGCCACGTTCGCCGCGACCGCGGCGTGGATCATCGCGGGCGGCCTCGTCAGCGACCACTCCCCCTTCTTCGCGCCGATCGCCGCGGTCATCGCGCTCAACGCCACGGGCGGGGAGCGGGGGACCAACGCCGTGCGGATGCTGCTCGGCGTGGTCATCGGCATCGTCGTCGGCGAACTGGCCCTGGCCGCCACCGGCGGAGGTTACGGGGCCCTGGCCGCCGCCACCGGCGTGGCGATGGCGATCTCCGTCGCCGTCGGCGCCGCCAGGCTCGTGATCGCCCAGGCGGCGGCAAGTGCGATCCTCACCGTGGCCTTCGCCGGGACCGGCAGGCTCACCGACGCCCTCATCGGAGCGGGTGTGGCGCTCATGGTGAGCCAGCTCCTGTTCCCCGCCCGGGTGGTCTCGCGGCTGCGCCGGGCCGAGGCCGCCGCGCTGGCCGAGATGGTCCGCCTGCTCGGCGCGACCGGCCGCGCGCTGGAGGAGGACGAGGACCCCTCCCTGTGGACGGTGGACCGCCTGGGCGCCCTGAGCAGGCCCATGGCCGACCTCAGCCGCGCACGCGAGAACAGCCACCGCGCGGTGCGCTGGTCCAGGGCGCGGTGGACCGACCCCGAGCCGCTGCGGTACGAGGACGAGCGGATCGACCGGCTCATCATCCTCGGGGAGAGCTGCCTGTCCCTCGCGCGGACCACCGCCGCCACGGAGACCGGCGAGCGCCGACGCCTTGCGCCGGTGGTGTGCGAGATGGCCTCCGTGCTCGACGTGCTGGCCGAGGGCCTCGGGGACCGCGCGGCGCGCCAGCGCGCGGTCGACCGGGTGCTCGCCCTGGTCGGGCCCTTCGACGAGGACGCGCTGGAGGACCCCGTGACCGGGGCGGCCCACCTGTACGTGCGGATGGTCGCCACCGACATCATGCTGTTCGCCGGGCTCGAACCCGAGGGGGCCGAACGGGCGCTGGCCGGAGAGGACGAACAGACGCGGGTCGCCCACCCGCCGCGCGAGCCGTGGCTGCCGTGGGCGCCCCGGGGGCGTGCCCGGTCAGGGCGTCGGGACCGGCGCCGCCGGCCGTTCCGGCGCTCCTGAACCGTCCGGGGGCGGGCGGCGGCCGTCGCCGATCCGACTCTGCACTGACCGCCGCGGGTCGGCACCGGTTCTCCGATCAGGCACCGGCGGATTTTCTGTGAACGCCCGTATCCGAAGAGCCGGTCATGCGAGCATGGTCGGGCCTTCGGCACGGTGGACCCCGTGTTCCCGTGCACGCCCCCTAGACTCGAAAGAGATTCGGTATGACGACCCCCTCGTGCGCGATCGAAGCGGAGGTGGCACACAGCATGATCTTCACCCAGCCGGAAGATCCCCTTCTGCGGTCCGTGCTCGCCCTGCTCCGGGTCGCCCATGACCACGGCCGGGTGCTCAACCGTGCGAAGGTCGCCACACTCCTCTATCTCGCGGACCTGACCGCGGTGGAGGCCGGGGGCGTGGCGTTCTCGGGGGCGACATGGCGCTGGGAGAGCCAGGGCCCGTTCGACACGTCCCAGTACAGGGTCGAGGAAGCCCTCGTGACCGCCGGTGTCATCGCCAGGGAGTACGACCCGCACAGCCTTGCCGCGGATGCCGGGCTCCGGCTGGTCGAGGACGTCGAGGTGACCCTGGACCGTGACCTGACGGTCTTCCTGGAGAAGGTCGTCGCCGAGCACGGCGGCAAGTCCGCGGCCGCCCTGCGCGACCTCTCCTACGAGACGCCTCCCATGGCGGGGGCCCAGACCGAGGGGGAGCGTGGTGTGCTGCTGGACCTGAGCCGGGCCAGGCGCCGCAAGCAGTACCAGGCCCTCAAGGAGCGCTACAGGGCGCGTCTGTCCCACAGGACCGCAGCGGAGTCGGACCCGGGCGTCGGCGCGGACCTGCTGGAGGAGATGGGTTCCTTCGCCGAGGCACGCCGCCGGGCGACCACGGAAGCGCTGGGTGAGGAGTGAAGCCCGCGATCAGGCGCGGCGGGGTCTACCGGGTTCCCGACCACCGTCTCACCCTGCCCCCGGACTACGACCGCGATCCACACCCGCAACGTACGGTGATCGTGATCAGCGGAGAGGCCGAGAACGAGAACGAGGAATGGCCGATCGTCATGGTCGTGCCCTGTTCGAGCCAGTCCTCCCGCAGGACCAAGTACTGCGTGAAGCTCAACCACGGCGTGGCCAACGTGGACAAGAAGTGCTGGGCCCGCGTCGTGGCCGCGCAACCGCTCGCCAAGGACGAGATCGGCGACTTCGTCGGCCAACTCCCCGCGGACCTGCTGGAGGACGTCTACGTCAACTGGGCCGAGTACACCGGTCAGGTCTGAGCCGGGCGGCGGCCGTCGCCGTCCCCGGTCCTGCGGCGCTCATGAAGGGGCCCGTTCGCGCCCGGCGCGGACGGGCCCGACCTCGACCCCTAGCCGTCCGAGGGCAGCTCGGAGTGCCCCAGGTGGTGTTCGGGGGCGATCCGGTCCCGGATGAGGCGCTTGAGCTCGGCGGCGTCGGTGAAGGCCGCGTCGGTCCGGCGCGACCACACGCTCTCCCCGTCCAGGCGCACCTCGAACACGCCGTTGGTGCCCGGGACGAGCGAGACCTCGCCGAGTTCGGCCTCGAACGTGGTCAGCAGCTCCTGTGCCATCCAGGTGGCCCGCGGGAGCCACCGGCACCGGGTGCAGTACTCGATCTCCAGCCGCGGTTCGTTGACCTCCATGACTCCCAGCATGGCACGGGACCGGGCCCGAGAGGGAGGCCGGAGCCAATTGTCGTGGCCCGCGCGGGAAGGCGTTGCCCGCGCGTGCCGGGCTCTTGGCGCGCCCGTGGGGCGGCGGCACCCCGTCCACTGTGATCCGGAAGCCTTCCGGAAGTAAGAGCGATCGGTCGTGGTCGCGTGGTATCGCCATGTCGCTGAGCAGTGCAAATGTCGGACGCCAGGAGAGACTTCCGTCAAGTTATCCGGAATCTTCCGGAATTTATTGACAACACAGCGGAGCCGGACGGACACTGACCCTGTGACGGGGATCACGGTCCCCGTCGGGTCGGATCACCCCCGATCTGATCCTCCGCACGCCTCCTGACCCCCCATCCACGAGGAGGAAGCACTCATGAACCCTTCCCCCGCACCCCCGCGGAGCCGCGGGGACGGTCGCGCCAGAACGCTCGTCGGCCGGGTCTGCGCCGTCGCGGTCGCGCTGGTCACGACCCTGGCGCTGCTGCCCGGCACCGCCAGCGCGGCCATCACCACCAACCAGACCGGCACCCACAACGGCTACTTCTACTCCTTCTGGACCGACAGCCAGGGGACCGTCTCCATGGAGCTGGGCTCCGGCGGCAACTACACCACCTCATGGCGCAACACCGGCAACTTCGTCGCCGGTAAGGGCTGGCCCACCGGCGGGCGCAGGGCGGTGACCTACTCGGGCAGCTTCAACCCGTCCGGAAACTCCTACCTGACGCTCTACGGGTGGACGAGGAGCCCGCTCGTGGAGTACTACATCGTCGACAACTGGGGCACCTACCGGCCCACCGGAACGCACATGGGCACGGTCACCAGCGACGGCGGCACGTACGACATCTACCGGACGATGCGCTACGACGCCCCCTCCATCGACGGCATCCAGACCTTCCCCCAGTACTGGAGCGTGCGCCAGTCCAGGCGCACGGGCGGAACCATCACCTCCGGAAACCACTTCGACGCCTGGGCCCGCGCCGGAATGAACCTCGGCAACCACGACTACATGATCATGGCCACGGAGGGCTACCAGAGCAGCGGCAGCTCCAACATCACCGTGGGCTCCAGCGGCGGCGGCAACCCCGGAAACCCCGGCAACCCCGGTGGCGGCGGCTGCACCGCGACCCTGTCCGCGGGCCAGCAGTGGAGCGACCGGTACAACCTCAACGTCTCGGTCAGCGGTTCGAACGACTGGACCGTGACGATGAACGTGCCGTCCCCGGCCAGGATCAGCGCCACGTGGAACGTCGGCGCCGACTACCCCAGTTCCCAGGTGCTGACCGCCAGGCCCAACGGCAACGGCAACAACTGGGGCGTGACGATCGACCACAACGGCAACTGGACATGGCCGACGGTCTCCTGCAACGCGAACTGACCCAGGACGCCACCGGCATCCACCCGTGGCGCGGCGGCCGCGGCCGCCGCGCCGCCCCGGGCGGTACGTGAGGGTCCCCGGCGCCGCACCGCGCGGCACCGGGGGCTTTCACGTGCCGTGGAAGAGGGTGAGGTCGACCGCGGGCGCGTCCGTGTACACCACGCCCGGCTCCGGCGGGACGGGCTCTCCCGACGCGGAGTCGGTGCAGTGGGCGTCGAACATCCGCGCCTCGTCGAGGGGAACCAGGGTCCGGTCGGCGACCGTCCAGCCGCGCACCAGGGTGACGGGGACGTCCACCCCGTCGGGAAGCGTGTGGGAGATCCGGTCGGTGGGGCTGTGCAGCACCACCGCCGCGGGGTCACCGCCGGTGAGGGCGGCGCACAGCCGCTCCACCACCGCCGGATGCTCGACGTCGAAGCCCTCCTCCCGGCGTTCGACGGACGTGGCCAGCGCGTGCCGGGTGTGCAGGGTCAGGAGGTGCTTGGTGCCGGGCAGGTCGTCGAGGAGGGCGGACAGCAGGGCGGAGGCGTGTGAGGAGAGCATGGTCTGAGTATGCGCGCGCGGACACGGCCGGATCGGGTTGTCCACAGGCCTGATCGGGGCGGATCGCGGATTTCTCGGGGAGGCCGGTCCGTGGACCGCGCGGTGTGCCGCTCACCCGCCGAGGACCGCGGACCCGGCTGCCCGGCCCTGCTGCCGTCCGTCCGGCTCTCCCGTCCCCCGGTGAGCGCGGGACCGCTCGGCCCCCGTTCCCCGATCGGGGTTTCTCCGGCCCGTCGCCCCCGTGCACGCGTCCGCGGTCAGGGCTTGCGCGCCACGCCGCCGTACTGGGCGACCTCCTTGGGCGTGCCCGGCTCGCTGGGCAGCGGACGCCACAGGGACGCCGAGACCACGCCGGGCTCCAGCAGTTCCAGACCGTCGAAGAAGCGCTCGATCTCCTCGGCGGTGCGCAGGTGGATGGGCTGGCTCGCGCCCTCGTTCCACGCCTTGGACGCCTCGATGATCTGCGGGCTCGTGCTCGTGCTGTCGCACAGGGCCAGGAAGCTGCCCGACGGCAGCGCGTCCACGTAGGCGCGGGCCAGGGCGTAGGTGCTCTCGACCGCGGGGAAGTGGCCCAGGGTGCCCATGAACGTCAGCCCGATCGGCTGGGAGAAGTCCAGGTACCGGCGGGCCCGCTCCAGGAGGGGGCCGGGGTCGGTCAGGTCGGCGTCGACGTACTCCGTCGAGCCCTCGGGGCTGCTGGTGAGCAGGGCGCGGGCGTGGGTCAGCACCAGGGGGTCGTTGTCGACGTAGACCACCTTGCACTCGGGCGCGGCGGCCTGGGCGGCCTCGTGGGTGTTGTTGGCGGTGGGCAGGCCTGTGCCGATGTCCAGGAACTGGCGGACGCCCTCCTCCTCGACCAGGTGCGTGACCGAGCGGACGAGGAACTGCCGGTCGGCGCGGGCGACCTCCACGATCTCGGGGAAGGCCTGCGCGATCCGCCGGCCCAGCTCCCGGTCGACGGGGTAGTTGTCCTCGCCGTCCAGCCAGTAGTTCCACACGCGTGCGGAGTGGGGGACCGACGTGTCGATGGGGGGAGTGGCGGTCATGGCGTCCTCTCGGGGGAAGTGGGTGTCGCGCTGCGATTGTCCTGGCCCGGCGGGCACCGCCGCAACCACGAAACCCTTGCGCCACAGGGGTTTGCGGGCAAGGATTCGTGCCCTGCACTGCCCCGCGCGTCCCCTGTCCGGCCGCGACACCGCCCCGCCCCGGGCCCACCCGGGCCCCGCCGCGGCCGCGTATGCGCGTTCTGCCAGGTGGGGATGTCTAGCATGGAGCCCATGAACGAACTCTCCGCAGAGCAGACGGGCCGGGTCATCGCCCTGGCCATGGACCTCGCCCGGGAGGGGCGCACGGAGGAGCTGGTGGAGTTCCTCGACCACGGCCTTCCCGTGGACACCCGCGACGAGCAGGGCAACACCCTGGTGATGCTCGCCGCCTACCACGGCCAGGAGGCCGTGGTCCGCGCCCTCGTGGACCGCGGCGCCGACGTGGACCTGCGCAACGACCGGGACCAGACTCCCGTGGCCGGTGCGCTGTTCAAGGGGGAGGAGGGCATCGTGGCGCTGCTCGTCGCCGCGGGCGCCGACCTCGACGCGGGCACGCCGAGCGCCCGCGCCGCGACCGAGATGTTCGGCCGCTCCCACCTGCTGCCCTGATCCGCTGATCCCGATCCGGGGGCCGCGCCGCCGCGGCCCCCGGGCCCCACGGCGCCCGGCGCCCTCCGGGGCCCGGGCCCCGAAACGGGCCGAGCCGACGCGGTCGGGGCCGCGTCGGCTCGGTGGATCGGACCCGGATCCGGGGTCCTCACGCCCTCGCCCCGGTCAGGGCTTCGGGCGTTGCTCAGACGGCGTCCGAGTTGGGGTCGGTCGCGGAGACCTTGCCCGCCTGGAGGGCCTCGATCGCCTTGCGCACGCCCTCACCGTAGGCCGGGTCGGCCTTGGTGCAGTTGCCGATGTGGCGCTCGATGGTGGCCTGGGAGGCGCCGTCGATCGCGCGCGCGGTGTTCTCGAACAGGCGCTGCTGCTCGTCCGCGTTCATCAGGCGGAACAGGTTGCCCGGCTGCTCGAAGTAGTTGTCGTCGTCCTCGCGGTAGTCGAACCGGTCCGCGGTGGAGCCGATGGCCTGCGACGGCTCGGCGTAGGAGGGCTGCTCCTGCCAGCGGCCGTAGGAGTTGGGCTCGATGCCGGGCACGCCGCCCTGGTTGCCGTCCACGCGCATCGTGCCGTCGCGGTGGTAGGTGTTGACCAGCTTGGCGCCGCGCGGGTAGTTCACCGGGATCTGGTGGTGGTTGACACCCAGGCGGTAGCGGGCGGCGTCACCGTAGGAGAACAGGCGGCCCTGGAGCATGCGGTCGGGCGAGAAGCTGATGCCCGGGACCAGGTTGGCCGGGGTGAAGGCGGCCTGCTCCACGTCCGCGAAGTAGTTCTCCGGGTTGCGGTTGAGCTCGAACTCGCCGACCTCGATGAGCGGGTAGTCCTTCTTGGACCAGACCTTGGTCAGGTCGAAGGGGTGGAAGCGGTAGTCCGCCGCCTCGGCCTCGGGCATGATCTGGACGTAGAAGGTCCACTTGGGGTTCTCGCCCCGCTCGATGGCCTCGAACAGGTCGCGCTGCGCGGACTCGCGGTCCTCGGCCACGACCTGGGCGGCCTCCTGGTCCGTGAGGTTCTTGACGCCCTGCTGGGTCCGGAAGTGGAACTTGGCCCAGAAGCGCTCGCCCGCCTCGTTGATGAACGAGAAGGTGTGCGAGCCGAAGCCGTGCATGTGGCGGTAGCCGGCGGGGATGCCGCGGTCCGACATCACGATGGTGACCTGGTGCAGGGCCTCGGGGAGGTTGGTCCAGAAGTCCCAGTTGTTCTCGGCCGAGCGCATGTTGGTACGCGGGTCGCGCTTGACGGCGCGGTTGAGGTCGGGGAACTTCAGGGGGTCACGGAAGAAGAAGACCGGGGTGTTGTTGCCGACGACGTCCCAGTTGCCCTCCTCGGTGTAGAAGCGCAGGGCGAAGCCGCGGATGTCGCGCTCGGCGTCGGCGGCGCCGCGCTCACCGGCGACGGTGGAGAAGCGGGCGAACATCTCGGTCTGCTTGCCGACCTCGGAGAAGATCGCGGCCTTGCTGTACCGGGTGATGTCCTGGGTGACCGTGAAGGTACCGAAGGCTCCGGAGCCCTTGGCGTGCATCCGACGCTCGGGGATGACCTCGCGGTCGAAGTGCGCGAGCTTCTCCAGGAACCACAGGTCCTGAAGCAGCATCGGGCCGCGCGGTCCGGCGGTGAGGCTGTTCTGGTTGTCGGCTACCGGGGCGCCGTTGGCCGTGGTCAGCGGCTTCGTGTTGTCCTGAGACATGAATTCCTCGGTCCTAAGGTGGGATCTTTCGGTGCCGCGGTCAGGGCACCGGGCGTGTGTCAGGCCTTCTGGCAGTCGGGGCAGACGCCCCAGTAGGTGACCTCGACCTCGTCTATGGCGAAACCGTGGTCCTGTGAACCCGTCATGCAGGGCGCGGCTCCGGTGGCGCAGTCCACGTCCGCGATCGTGCCGCAGCTGCGGCAGACCACGTGGTGGTGGTTGTCGCCCACCCTGCGCTCGTAGCGCGCGGGCGACCCCTCCGGTTCGATCCGCCTGACGAGTCCGACGTCCGTCAGAGCCTTGAGCACGTCGTACACCGCTTGTGTGGACACCGCACCGAGCTGGCCGCGGACCGCCTGGAGCACGGTGCTGGCGTCGGCGTGCGGATGAGCCCCGACCGCCTCCAGGACCGCTACCCGGGGTCGGGTCACGCGTAGCGAAGCCCCCCGGAGGAGGGCCTCGGTCTCCGTCTGGTGCATGCGCCCATTGAACCACTTTTCTGGAATGATTCCAACAAAGGTGCGCCTAACCCGGCTCCGACCCCCGTCCGGCGGGCCCTGGCGGCCCTCAGGAGAGCCGTCCCACCGCGCGCCTCGTCCGGTTCCCGCCGCGTTCCCCGCTGGTGCGCGGGCGGGCGGTCCACCGCGGTGGACCGCCTGCGTCCCGGCGACTGTCGGAATGTCCCTTTTGTGATCTACGTCGTAAAAGTGCAGTTTGGCCAAATGCTCCAGCAAGGGAAGGAACCCCTGTCCAGGCAGCCCGCGATCACACCCGCGCGTTGCCCCACACCTCTCCCGGCGGCGGACCCGCGGCCGTCGGCGGGCACGCGTTCCCCGACCCCGCCCCGGCGGGCGGGCCGCCGCCCCGCCGACACTCAGGCGGGCGCGTTGCCCAGCAGCTTCTTCTGGATCTTGCCCATCGCGTTGCGCGGCAGCGTGTCCACCACGCGCACCTCGCGCGGGCGCTTGTGCACCGACAGGCGCTCGGCCACGAAGTCGATGACCGCCTCGGGGGAGATGCCCTCGCCCACCAGGTAGGCCACGATCCGTTGGCCGAGGTCGTCGTCGGCCTCGCCCACCACGGCGGCCTCCGCAACCCCGGGATGCCCGAGCAGCACCGCCTCGACCTCGCCCGCGCCGACCCGGTAGCCGCCGGTCTTGATCATGTCCACCGACATCCGGCCCATGATCCGGTGCCAGCCGTCCCCGTCGCGGACCGCCGCGTCGCCGGTGCGGAACCAGCCGTCCCCGGTCCACGCCGCGGCCGTGGCCTCCGGCAGCCCGAGGTAACCCCCGAACAGGGTGGCGCCGCGGACCTGGAGCTCACCGACGCTCTCACCGTCGGAGGCGACGGGCTCACCGTGCTCGCCGCGCAGCCGCGTCTCCAGACCCGGCAGCGCCGTCCCGACCCAGCCGGTGCGCCGGGGCGCGTCGGCGCGCGCCGCCACGGTGATCAGCGTCTCGGTCATCCCGTACCGCTCCACGGGGCTGTGGCCGCACGCCCCCCGCAGTCCGTCGGCCACCGTGTCGGGCAGCGGGGCGCTGCCCGAGACCAGCAGCCGCGCCCCGGACAGGGCGCGTGCGCTGTCGGGGTCGCGGGCGATCCGCGACCACACGGTCGGCACGCCGAAGAACAGGGTTCCGCGCCGAGCCCCCCGGGCCGCCTCGGCGTAGGCGGCGGGGGTGGGGCGGACGGTGTGCAGCAGCGGGCTGCCCACGCGCAGGGCACCCAGCACGCCCAGGATCAGGCCGTGCACGTGGAACAGCGGCAGACCGTGCACCAGCACGTCGTCGGGCGTCCAGTCCCAGGCGTCGGCGAGCGCGTCCAGGTCGGCGGCCACGGCCCGGCGCGGGATGAGGGCGCCCTTGGGCGGTCCGGTGGTCCCGGAGGTGTACATGACCAGCGCAGTGGAGTCGGGCGGCGGTTCGGGGAGCGTGAACGAGGAGCGCTCGGCCGGGTCCACGGGGACGACGGGCAGGTCGACGTCCTCCCGCGGGGCGCCCAGCCACAGCGCGGCGCCGGAGTCGCGCACGATGTGGCGGCGCTCGGCGGTCCCCGAGTCTGCGGGGACCGGGACCACGGGCACCCCGGCCAGCAGGCCGCCGACCACCGCGACGACCGTGGACAGCGAGGCCTCGCCGTGCACGGCGACGGCGTCCGCCCCCGCCACCCGCTCGGCCACGGCGGCCGCGGCCGACCACAGTCCCTCGCGGTCCAGCCCCGCCCCGCCGACGCTCACCGCGGTCCCCTCGCCCGCGCCCGAACCCAGCAGCACCTCGTGCCCCTTCCGGTCGTGTCCTGTCCAGTCGGCCAGTACACCACAGGAGCGGTGCGGTAGCGGCCTCGGGCTGTTCACGCCCCGGCCCGTTCGCGTTCGGTTCGGCTCGCGCCCCGGCGCGTTCGCGCCCGGTCCCGTCCGGTCACGTCCGTGTCCCGCTCCCGCTCCGCCCCGGTACGTTCGCGCCCCGCCTCGTGTGTCGGGAGCGGCGTCCGGGTAGCCGCTTGGCAGAATCCCCGGGAAGCGGGGCGGGCGCCGGAGACCGTTCCCGACCCCGGGTCGGCGTTCCGGGGGCGCCTCGGTATACGGGACCGGGGCCGACACGTGTGTCAGGTGAGGGGGAGGGCCATGCGTGCTCTGACAGTGCTGCCGTCGCAGGCGGGTTCGGTGCGGGTCAGCGAGGTGGAGGCGCCCGTGCCGGGCGCGGGGGAGCTGCTCGTCGACGGCATCGCGCTGGGGATCTGCGGCACCGACCGCGAGATCGCGGCCGCCGAGTACGGCGAGGCGCCGCCCGGCCACGAGCGCCTGGTCCTGGGGCACGAGTCGCTGGGCCGGGTGCGCGAGGCCCCCGACGACAGCGGCTTCTCCGCGGGCGACCTGGTGGTGGGGGTGGTGCGCAGGCCCGACCCCGTGCCGTGCGGGGCCTGTGCGCACGGCGAGTTCGACATGTGCCGCAACGGCCGGTTCACCGAGCGCGGCATCAAGCAGCTCCACGGCTACGGCTCCCAGCAGTGGACGGTGGAGGCCGACTACGCGGTCCGGCTCGACCCGTCGCTGGAGCGCGTGGGCGTGCTGATGGAGCCGACCACGGTCGTGGCCAAGGCGTGGGACCAGATCGACCGGATCGGCGGACGCGCCTGGTTCGAGCCGCGCCGCCTGCTCGTCACCGGCGCCGGGCCGATCGGCCTGCTCGCCGCCATGATCGGCGTCCAGCGCGGTCTGGACGTGCACGTGCTGGACCGGGTGGAGCACGGGGTCAAGCCCGAGCTGGTGGCCGCCCTCGGGGCGACCTACCACACCGGGGGCGTCGCCGAGGTCGCGGCCACGGGTGAGCCGGACGTGGTCATCGAGGCCACCGGCGCCTCCGGTGTCATCCTCGACGCGATGGCCCACAACGCGGCCTACGGGATCGTGTGCCTCACCGGCATCTCGTCGGGCGGGCGCACGATCGACGTCGACGCCGGGGAGATCAACCGTCGGCTGGTCTTGGAGAACGACGTGCTCTTCGGGTCGGTCAACGCCAACCTGCGCCACTACGAGATGGCCGCGCGGGCGCTGGCGCGGGCCGACCACTCCTGGCTGGAGCGGGTGATCACCCGGCGGCTGCCGCTGGAGCGCGCGCACGAGGCGTTCGAGCCCGGCGGCGACGACGTCAAGACCGTCATCGAGCTGTGAGCCGCCGCGCCGGTCGGACTCCGGTGCGCCCTACCGCCGCGAGTCGGGAACGACCCGGAGCACGGGCCTTTCGGCGGGGGGCGCGGTTCCCGTCCCCGTGCCGGTGCGGGCGGTGATGGAGAGCCCGAACATCAGCGCGTGCAGTTCGGAGAGGGGGATGTGCAGCGCGGCGGCCACCGAGGCCGGGGTGCGGCCGCTGCTCCGCAGCAGGGAGAAGACCTTGGGCAGCACCTGTGAGGTCTCGCGGGCGATGCCGTCCGGTTCGGCCGAGCGGTAGCCCAGTTCGGCGAGCTGGCGGCAGGTGGAGCGGTACTGCCAGTCCGTGAGCAGCCCCACGTCGTGGAGCCGGTGGGCCAGGGCCATCGCCGACACCCGCCAGATCGACTTGGCCTTGAGGACCTGGTCGATCTGGGCGCCCGCGGGCATGCGGGCCACGACGTCGGCGCGGGGCATGAGGAAGGCGCTGGCGAACTGGTTGGCCTCGCGTTCGGCCCCGGGGCCGCTGGAGGGGCGTTCGTGGCCGTGCATGACCAGGTGGCCGAGTTCGTGCGCTGCGTCGAAGCGGCCCCGCTCGCCGCTCTTGCCGGTGTTGAGGAAGACGTAGGGCACCGCGTCGCGCCAGAAGCTGAAGGCGTCCACCTCCTGGTGCTCGGTGTCCAGGGAGAAGACCCGGATCCCGTGCGCCTCCAGCAGGTGCACCATGTTGGGGGCCGCGGTGTCGCCCAGTTCCCAGAGCGAGCGGACCATCTCCGCGGCGGCCTCGGGGGAGGGCCTGCCGTAGGTGGGGACCGAGGGCTCGGGCAGGGCGAGGTGCCGCCCGATCCAGTCGTTGAGCTCGATCGCCAGGGCGGCCTGGGAGCGCACGGCCTTCTGTTTGCGCATCGAGGTCTTGGTCCTGGCCCGGAAGGCCACGGCCTCGGAGGGGACCTCCTCGACCTCGTCGGCGGTGAAGAACGCCGTGGGGAACCCGAGGGCGCCCGCGATGGCGGCGAGCGTGTCCGCCGTGGGGACGGCGTGCGCGTTCTCGTAACCCGACAGGCTCTGCTGCGAGATCCCGCTCATCCGTGCCAACCGGGCGAGGGTGAGTCCCCTGCGCTCCCGGGCGAGCCGGATGCGTGACGGCGTGACCATGGTGTGCGGCTGCCTTGTCGTTGTCCACGGCCCGGCGGGCGCGGACCCGCCGGGCACGGTCGTCGTTAGCGGAAGTTGACGGGGACGTCGAGTCCCTCCGGCTCCTCGTCGCCCTCCGGGAGGGCCACGGCCCCGATCTCCAGGGCGGGGAGCGGGACGCGCTCGTGCCACCCGGTGATGTAGCCCCGTGCGTTGGGCGGGTGGGGCCGGGACAACTCACTATGCCAGAAGACGCGGCCGTCCCCGGAGTCGTCCACACGGTGGACCAGGAGCACCCACACCTCCAGTTCCTCGCAGCCGTCGAGGGACACCTCGTTGTGCCTGATCGGGGGTGTCTCGGGGAACAGGGCGAGCTGTTCGTGTTCGCCGCGCCCGGTGAGCAGGCGCTGGCCCTTGGGGCCGCGCGGGTGCCGGTTGCGGGGTACGGCTGCCGGGTTCGGGCTGCCGGTGTGGTGGTCGCCGCTCAGGGTCTGGATGGCGGTGGTGCGTTCGGTGTCGACCGTGAGTTCGATCTGCAGGAGGCGGGCGTTGTCCCAGCCGTGGTGGAGCTTCTGCTCGTCCCGCAGCGCGGCGAGCCGCCAGCGGTGGGCGTACTGGGAGGGGGCGTCCACTCCGTGGCTCGGGGTGGCGCTGCGCCAGCCCTCCTCGCCCCGGCGCAGGGCCTTCTCCAGGATCGTCCAGGACGTTCCGATCCGGGCCAGCCGGTCGTCTCGATGGTGGGGGTCGATGAGCACAGAGCACCCTCCGGGAGTCTCAGCATGAAGAAACACTACCGCGATCGTGGTCGGAGATCTTCGGGTTCGGGTCGTGGCGCAGGGGGCTCCCCCCAGTGTGCGAACGACCGCCGACAGTCCGCGCGGGCCGCCGGGGCGCGGTCGGTCGGCGCCGTGCCGTTCCGGTCGCGGAAGAACCCGTCCGTGTTCCAGGCGGAGTCGGAGAAACCGTCGCCTTTTCGCGCGGAGCCGTTTTTTCCTTTCCCCGGCCCGCTCCTTTCCTGGTCAGGTGAGCGCGTCGTCACCAGGCGGAGAAAACGCAGGCCCGGCGGGTGTATCGGTGGAACCACGTGTCGTGCGCGAGGGTGTGTTGACAGCCCCCGCGGGGCGTCCGATATTCGGTGTCCAGCGCGCTGGAAGACAGACCCCGCATTTCGCGCACCCCCCAAGGAGAATGAGATGGGATCACCACTGGCACGCCGAACGGCGTCCGTCCTCCTCGGCCTGGCGACGGTCGCCGCCCTCGCCCCCGGGACGGCCGCCGCCGACCCGGTGCGGGTCCTGGGCGGGACGGGGCCCTACGACGCCGAGTACGTCACCACCCTGCGCCTGCGCGACCACACCGTCTACCGGCCCGTGGACCTGCCCGAGGGCGAACGGCTGCCCATCGTGGCCTGGGGCAACGGCGCCTGCCGGGCCGACGGGACGTGGTTCGAGAACATCCTCACCGAGTTCGCCTCGCACGGCTTCCTGGTCATCGCCAACGGCCGCCCCGGCGGCTTCGGCAGCACCGACCCCGAGATGCTCACCGAGGCGGTCGACTGGGCGATCGAGGAGAACGACCGTCTGTTCAGCGA
Organism: Nocardiopsis sp. M1B1; assembly: GCF_052466615.1. Lineage (NCBI taxonomy): Bacteria > Bacillati > Actinomycetota > Actinomycetes > Streptosporangiales > Nocardiopsidaceae > Nocardiopsis > Nocardiopsis sp. M1B1. Next base: position 4,281,064 of record NZ_CP196194.1, on the reverse strand, counting down.
GTACCGGGGCCACATCGACACCGACAGCGTCGCGATCATGGGCCAGTCCTGCGGCGGCCTGGAGACCTACGAGGTCGCCGACGACCCGCGCGTGGACACCACCGTGCTGTGGAACAGCGGCCTGCTGACCGACCGCGACAACGACCTGCTGGAGGACCTGCACGCCCCCGTCGCCTACTTCACCGGCGGCCCCGGCGACATCGCCTACGAGAACGCCCTGGACGACTACGCACGGCTGCCGCAGGGGCTGCCCGCCTTCATCGGCCACCTCGACGTCGGCCACTACGGCACCTTCGCCGAGCCCAACGGCGGTGAGTACGGCCGCGTCGGCGTCGCCTGGCTGGAGTGGCAGCTCAAGGGCGACCAGCGGGCCCGGCAGGAGTTCGTCGGCGACGACTGCGGCCTGTGCTCCACCGAGTGGGACACCGACAGCAAGAACCTCGGGTAGGCCACCGGCCCCCGCGCTCCCGGACGGGCGACCGCCGTCCGGGAACGCGCGCCCGAGGGGAGCGCGGGGGCCCGGAGCCGAGGACCGAGGTTTGACCGATGCGCGACCGGCCGCCGCGGGCGCACACTGCGGTGACGGCACGACCACACGGAACGACCACACCGCGAAAGGCACCGAACGTGAGCCACCCCCCATTGCGCGTCTACGACATCATGGCCTGCGACGTCTACTGGGACTTCGACGGAACGCCGCTGCCCAGGGAGCAGCACAAGTTCCTGGTCTCCTTCCACCCCACCCCCGGCGTGCCGACCCCCGAACTCGTGGAGTCGATCACCGCCCGCGGCCCGGGCGGGTACGAGGTGGAGTTCACCAACCAGCGCTTCACCCCGGCCAACACCGACGGCCACATCTACGACCGGACGCTGGACTACTACTGGTACATGGTCAACCTGCCCACGGGTTTCCTCGCCGAGGGCGAGTACACGATCGAGGTGCGCGGCACCGACGGCGGCGTGCAGACCCGGTCGCGCCGCCAGGATGCCGGGGCGTCCCGGCGGCTGGTCGATCACTACACCTCGCGGCGGGACGCGCTGCTGGCCTCCTTCGCCCCCTCCGGCGGGGAGGAGCTCGCCGACGTACCCGAGGTGGGCGGGCTGCAGTGCTCCTGGCAGACCCTGGACCGGAGCGGGGGCCCGGACGCCTACTACATCCACCGGCTGGCCCGGGGGTCCTCCGCCCGGGAGTTCGACACCCAGAACCTCACCTGGTGGGACAACATCTTCATCCAGCGCATGCGGGGCATGCCCGACGCCGGGCTCAACCGGGGCGGGGTGCGGGTCGGCGCCGGGCTGGAGGCGGACACCGCCTACGCCTACTTCGTGGAGATCACCGACGCCAACGTGCAGGGCGAGACAAACATCTGCGTCTTCCAGCCGCACCAGGTGTTCCGGACCCCGGCCGCCAGGGGCGCCGCCGTGGGCGCGTGAGCCGCCCGGGCCGGGGCCCCGTACCCCCTCCTTCCTCGGGCGGGCAGCGGGGCTCCGGCCGACCCGTGCCCGGAAACGGGCCGGAAACGTGGGCCGGGCCCATCGGAGAGGCCGCCCCCTGCATCCGGTACTCCAGGGGGCGGCTGCTGGACGTCTCGACATTCTGGTCCCGGACCGGAGCCGGAGCACCGCGCCAGCGGGGAACCGGGTACGCCGGAAGGCGACGAACCGCCTCCGCCGCCGGGCCGTCAGCGCTCTCCGCTCCCGCAGGCATCCCCTAACACGGAGAAGACGCCGCCGTCCTCCCAGCCGTCGACCCCGCTCTGGGGCGGCGGGGAGAGCCAGGTGACGGTGTAGGCACCGAAGTAGGTGAACCCGTCTCCCGGGGACACCGGACAGCTGAGCCTCATGCGTACCCGTCCCCCTTCCGCGCCGAAGGCCCAGGAAGGGCGGCCGTAGGAGATCCGGGCGTAGCCTTCGGCGTACTCGTCCCCCCACTCCGTCCACGTTACGGAGCTCACCCCCACGTAGCCGGTGGCCATGAACGAGGGGGGCGCTTTGCGGGGGACGACATCCTCCCCCTCGAAGGAGGCCACATGGGTGTCTGACGCCAGGGCGGAGAACACCGCGCCGGTCAGGACGTTGCGGCCCAGCAGAGCCGCAGCGGGGGAGAGCATCAGGGCCGCCGTGACAAGGACGGCCGCGAGCCGGGTTCTTCTGATCGCCGCCTCCGTGTTCGCTCTTGCGCGGCTTCGTGCCCGTTCCGGACCGGTACGTCAGCGCCACCGCACCGTTCAGCGAACCCCTTACCCGTGTACCTGGCCGCGATGAACCACACCGTACAGCGGTTCAGTCTCCGGGGGCTGACTGGTCGCCCTCACCGGATCACGCCGTCCCGGGTGCTGGTGTGCAGATCGTCGACAGCGCGTCAGGGGAGACCGTGAACACCATCGACAGCGACGGGGGAGACCCCGTCTTCCTCGATGAGCGACGGTTGGCCCTGAGGAACCCCGCGGGCTCCTCGGACTGGAGCATCACGGTCTGGGATGTGCACACGGGCGAACGGCTGCACACGGTCCGTCCGGTGGCGGAGGGGGTGTCAGCGCGGTTCCGGGCCGTGTTCTGGGAGGCGGTGCTCAGTCCTGGTCGGTGACGCCGTCGGTGCCCTGGCTCTGGCGCTGTATCCCGATTCCCGAGCTGGACGCGGTCCAGCTGGCGAGGATGTCCATAGCCCGCCGTGACGGCGAGTCGGCCTCAGTGGTGTAGATGAACAGTGTGGTGTCGGTGTCGCCGGGCGGGTTGAGGGTCTCGTACTCGACGGTCAGGTCGCCGACGAGTGAGTGGCGAAGACGCTTCGAGCCGTGGGTGCGCTGGTGCACCCGATGCTGCTCCCACCACCGGTCGAACTCGCGGCTGTGTTCGCGCAACTCGGCGACGAGCGCGATGGTGGCGCGGTCGTCGGGATCTCGGCCGACCTCGAACCGCAGGCTCTCGACCGCTGCGCGGGCCTGGTCGTCCCAGTCCACGAACAGCGTGCGGGCCTCCTCGTCGAGGAATATCCAGCGCGCGTAGTTGCGGTGGGCGGGAGGCATGCCTTCGAAGTCGGCGAAAAGCGCTGCGCCCATCCTGTTGGCCGCCAACACGTCGGTGCGACGTCCAAGGACGAGCGCGGGTTCGCCGTCGAGGGCGTCGAGGAGCTGGTGGAGCCCTGGACGCACGCGTTGGACGCCAGGAGCCCGTCGCCGGGTCGGTGCCGCCGTCACCCCGATGAGGTCTTCCAGGTGTGTCCGTCCTGCGGCGTCGAGTCCGAGCGCGTGACCGATCGCCTCGATCACGGCCGGGGAGGGCGTGATACGCCGACCCTGCTCAAGACGAGCGTAGTAGTCGGTGGACACCCCGGCCAGCAGTGCGACCTCCTCGCGCCGCAGCCCGGGGACGCGGCGTATGCGCCCGTCGGGCGGCAGTCCCGCCCGTGACGGGTCGCCCTGGCTCCGAGCACGGCGTAGGAAATCGGCGAGTTCGCGATTCGTCTGTGCCACGACCCCATTATCCACGGGGTCGACAGAATCCACCTGGGCCGCTTGCGACTGGACCTCCGAGTCCTAGGTTCCGGCGTGCGAGGTCGCACAGGGCCCGAGATCAGTCCCCGCGGCCTTGTGCCGTGAACCAGTCTTGGAGTCACGCTGGCACGGGACACCACCCGTCGGCGTCTCCCCGAACTCCGAGATTGAGGATGACCATGAGTTTCCCGTCGAATCGTCCGTCGACCTGGTTCGTGACCGGTACCTCTCGCGGCCTGGGCCTTGAGCTGGTCACCCAGTTGCTCGAGCGCGGCGACAACGTCGCGGCGACCACCAGATCCACCGACCGGCTGCTGTCGGCGATCGGCGATAGCGTCGACACGTCGCGGCTGCTCCCCCTGGCCGTCGATCTGCGAAACGATGCTGCTGTCAAGCAGGCCGTCGACCAGACCGTCGCCCGCTTCGGCACCCTCGACGCCGTTGTCAACAACGCTGGCTACGGCTACCTGGCCGCGGTCGAGGAAACCGACCCCGCCGACGTCCGCGACATGCTCGACGTCCAGGTCGTCGGCGTGTGGAACGTCCTGCGTGCCACCGTGCCGGTTCTGCGTCAGCAGAAGAGCGGTCACATCGTCAACGTCTCCTCGGTGCTCGGGCTGGTCTCCCTTCCGGGGTGGGCGCTCTACTGTGCCGGCAAGTTCGCGTTGGAAGGCCTCAGCGAGGCCCTCGCCGGTGAGGTCGCCGACTTCGGCGTCAAGGTCACGATCGTCGAGCCCGGCTATTTCCGCACCGACTTCCTCACCCGGGACTCCCTCGCGCTGCCCGCCCAGACCACCGAGGCCTACCCGGGCATCCGTGAAATGGTCGAAAACCACCTGGACCTACAGGGCAGCCAGCTCGGCGACCCGGTCAAGGGCGCCACGGCGATCATCGAGCGGGTCGTGAGCGGCGCCGAGGGCCCGCTGCGCCAGGTGCTCGGCTCGGACTCGCACGCCTTTGTCACCGACAAGGTCGAGGCCCTGCGCGCGAACCTCGACGCCACCGCGCGGACCGCGCCCCTCACCGACCATCCCGCTGCCTGACTCTCCGACACCCGCACCAGCTGAGGAGTGGACCTTGTCGGCGGTGCGCCATGACCGGTCTCCGCCGGATCCGCCCCTCGGTGAAGGCCCGGTCGATCTCCTTGGTGTGTCCGGATCCTGGTGCGGGTGGGGCGCGGGGCCCGGCCGGAGGTCGTGTGCTGCCACGGCGGGCTGCGCGAGGGGGGAGTGGGGACCGTCCATGGATCCTTGCGGTTTCGTGCGGACGTGAACTGCCTGTGGCGGTCGAACACACTCCGTTTCTCAGAGGTCACTGCACGAGTGACCGGCTGTGATTCCAAGTACACGAAATTGTGGTTGGCTCCGTTCACGGCTTCTGTGTATGGTGAGAACACAGCGAAGCTCAACGGGTCTCGCGAGGACGGGCGTGTATGCGCGTTCCTGCCTCCGTCCCTGCCCGCCGAGCGCATCCGCCCGGTGGGCGGCGCACATCCCGGCAGCGCCCCGTGCTGCCCCCTGCACACAGACCGGAGCACACCATGACCTCGCCCCAGCCGCCCTACGGCCCGCCGCCCCCGCCCGCCAATCGGGGCATGTCCACCGGGAAGAAGGTCGGACTCGGCTGCGGCGGCTGTCTCGGCGTCCTCCTCTTCCTGTTCCTGCTCGTCGGGTGCGTGGCCGTGCTGGGCGGGGACGACCTCGACAGCGGGGCCTCGGAGCCCTCCGCCACCCGGGAGGAGGCGGGCGGTGGGGCGGATGGGGAGGCCCCCGCGGAGGAACCCGCTGGGGAGACCGCCGCGGAGGAGGCTGTCGAGGAGCAGCCCGCGGAGGAGGAGCCCGAGACCCCTTCCGGCATCGGTAACGGTATCCACCGCGTCGGCGAGGACATCGAGCCCGGCACGTACACCACTGACGGGCCGGACCCGGACGGCATCCTCCCCATGTGCTACTACGCCCGCCTGTCGGGCCTGTCCGGAGAACTCGACGACATCATCGCCAACAACAACATCGAGGGACCCGGGTCCGTCGTGGTCCAGGAGGGCGACGTCGCGCTTGAACTGTCCGGTGACTGCGAGTGGACGCTGGAGTAAGCGTCTGCGGGCGGGTGCTGGGTCCGATCGCGTCGGCTCTCCCAACTGCCGTCGCCCTCGGCCTGGGTGAGACCTACACCGTCGAGGTGGGGTAGAGCGGATGGCCCGGACGGGGGCCGTCTCCAGCGGACCTCCGGTCGGAGGGCGAGTGGGAACCGACCGGCGGTCCGCGCCCTTCCGTGCGCGGTGCGGCTCTCCTCGTGCCACCCTCCGAGCCACCGTTTCGCGGAGGCGCGGTACCCCGTGTCGCTCACGCGTGGCGGAGCCCGGACACCGAGAATCGAAGGGCGCCGGTCGATCACTCTGTGTGCCCGTGTGGGTGTGCAGGGTGTCCGTCGGCTCGTCCGCGGCCTGCTCCGCCGCCCCGATTCGCCGAACGAGGGAGGGCCCCTTCCATGTCCGCCGACCGCACACCCGCCGGGTACCGACGCCCGGCACGGTCCGCCGCCGTGGTCCTCGCCGCCGCGCTCACCGCCGGGTCGGCCGCTGCTCCGGCCGCCGCCGCTCCGGCCGCCGTGGTAACGGCCGCCGCGCAGGAGCCGATCTGCGCCTCCGAGTCCCACCCCGACCTCGCGCGACGGCTCGACCAGGGGATCCGCGAGAGGGTGGACGAGCGGGAGGGGACCGTCGCCGTGGGGGTCTCCGCGCACGGCGGCGACCTCACCTGCGGACTCGACCCCGACGCGGAGTTCGACGCGGCCAGCGTCGGCAAGGTCGTCGTCCTCGGCGCGCTGCTGCGCACCGCCATGGACGAGAACCGGGAGCTCACCGCTGAGGAGAGGGACCTGGCGACCGCCATGATCACCGTCTCGGACAACGACGCCGCCACGGAGCTGCGCAACCGGGTCGGCGCCGAGCGCGTCCAGCGGTTCCTCGACCTGGCGGGCATGGACGCCACGAAACCGGACCCCGAGGGCTACGTCGGGCTGATGGGGATCACCGTCTCCGACCAGCTCACCCTGCTCCGCCTGCTGCGCACCGACAACGATGTGCTCGGTCAGGGGGAGCGCGAGTTCGCGCGCGGCCTCATGGGCGACGTGACCGGGGAACAGCGCTGGGGCGTGCCCTCGGGAGCACCCGCCGACGCCCAGGTCCACCTCAAGAACGGCTGGCTGCCCCACACCGACACCGGTCTCTGGCGGGTGCACAGCATCGGCGGCTTCCGCGACACCCCGGTGGGCGACTACGACATCGTCGTCCTGACCGACGACAACGACGGGATGCGTTACGGGGTGGACACCGTCGAGTCCGTGGCGGCCGAGGTGCACTCCGGCCTCACCGGCCAGGACGTGCGGATCGGGACGCCGCCGACGGATCTGACGCGGCCCCTGTCCGACGGATCGGACGGCTCCGACGGTTCGGGCCGCGCCTGAACACGGGACCCGTCTCCCCGGGTGCCGACACCGGTCAGGACCCGGGCCAGCACCCGGCCCGGCTCCGCGGCCGCTCCGGCTTCAGGCCTGTCACCGCCAGCGGGGGCGGGACGCCACAATGGAGGGCATGTCGCAGCGCAGAACCCGCCACCGCACGTCCCCGCCCCGGCCCGCGGCCGATCCCGAGGCGCCCTGCCCCTGCGGCGGCCCGTCGGTCTACCGGGACTGCTGCGGCCGCCTGCACAGCGGGCGGGCCACGGCCTCCACCGCCGAACAGCTCATGCGTTCCCGCTACAGCGCCTTCGCCGTCGGCGACCGCGACCACCTCCTGCGGACCTGGCACCCGAGCACCAGGCCGCGGCGCCTGGACCTGGACCCCGGCACCGAGTGGGTGCGCCTGGAGATCCTGTCCACCACCGAGGGCACCCCGTTCCACAACGAGGGCACGGTCGCCTTCCGCGCCTCCTACCGCGAGGGCGCCCGCGACGAGGCGCTCGTCGAGAACAGCCGCTTCGTGCGCCACGAGGGCGCCTGGGTCTACCTCGACGCGCTCGCGGACTGAGGGCTCGCCGGACCGCGTGAACGGGCGGCGGCACGCGGCGAACAGCGTCAGGTACGGGCGAGGTCACGCTCCGTCCTCCCGGCACGATAGGAAGGGAACGCGCAACCGACCGAACGCACCCACACGGACACGGAGCCCCACATGACTCCCCAACCTCCCGGCCCCCTCGAACAGGGCGAGGTCCTCCAGGACCTCGCCGGGCGACTGGTCGCGGTCGTCCCGGAGGGCTGGCAACAGCTCACCTACCTGGCCAGGGTGATCGGCGCGTACCGCGCCGACATGCTCGCCGTCCAGGAGGCGGACGGCCAGGTCCGGCAGTTGGAGGTGCCCGGCGGTGTCGGCGACCTGGTCGACACGCTCAAGCGGTCCGGGTTCCAGGAGGGCGCGGGCACCTGGCTCTCCATGGTCCTCTCGGTCCACCGCTCGCACCGGTTCAACGTCGAGTACAACCACGACACCGAGCCCGACCTGCCGCCCGGGACCAGCCCGCTCGTCTACGCCCAGGAACTGGAGCGCTTTCCGCGCGCGCACGACCGGATCCCCGACTGGCTCGGCGCCCGGCTGGAGCAGGCGCGCGAACTGGAGCCCGAACGGACGCGCGAGGAGTTCGGCGCGGCCCTGGTGCGGGCGTGCGAGCGGGAGGGGCTGCGCGCCGTCTTCCTGCCGCCGACCCGCCTGCGCGTGTTCGACTTCGGGGGCGCGATCCTCATGGAGGCCGACATGGGGGACACCTTCGACCAGGCCGTCATCGCCGGGGAGGAGCAGCGGACCGACCTGGCCGCCCGCTTCGCCGACTTCATGGCCGGCGCCGCGCGTGAGCGGGAGCAGGGCGCCGACGGGTCCTCCGCCGAGTCGTCCTCCACCGGTACTGGGGACTCGGTGCCGACCGGCGCCCCCTCCGCGCCGGACCCCGGGGACACGGTGGCCGTCTCCCTGGCGGGGGCCTTCGCCGCGGCCGGGGTGGGCGCCGCCTTCCAGGGCGCCGACACGCTCGTCGTCACGCTGCCCGACGGCAACCACGCCAGCGCCGACATCAGCGGACTGCGCGCCGCACTGAGCGGGGCGACCCCCGAGCAGATCGCGCACAACACCGCCCAGTTCGCGCGCACGTCCGTCGAACAGCTCAGCCAGGCCACTGGGCAGGGCGGCGGCGACACCGACGGACGGCTCCGGGTGCGCCTCTACCCCGCCTCCGCCTTCCCCGAGGGTGTGCTGGAATCCCTCCTGACCCGCGAGGTCGCCCCCGGGCTGTGGCAGACCGTGGTCGTGGACGCCGCCGACTCGCTGAGGCCGCTGCCCCGACAGGTGCACGAGCGCTCCGGCCGCCCCGACGGCGAGGTCTTCGCCGAGGCGGTGGCCGCCTCCGTGGCCGAGACCGTCGAGGTCAGCGAGCACGAGGCCGACGGGGCGCGCATCGTGCACATCGGCGGCCAGCACCCCTACGTGGCGGCGCACGCGCACGCCCTCGACCGCTACCTCGGCGACCTGCCGCACGGCGCGCTCGTGGCCTTCCCCGTTCCCGAGGTGCTCCTGGCCCACCCCCTGGGACAGGGCCACCCGATCGCGGCCCTGGACCGCATGCAGCAGGTCGCCGAGCGGTTCACCGCCGACGGCGACAAGCCCGTCAGCGCCCAGCTCTACTGGTGGCACCCCGGCTCGCGCTCGCGCGAGCAGGGCACGCCGCCCGACCTGCGTCCGGTGGGGGCCAGGATCGACCACGAGAACAGGTCGGTGGAACTGCTGACCTCCGACGAGGAGTTCGGGCCCATGCTCGACTCCCTGGTCGGGTAACTGGCCTGGTAGACCGGGGGAGCCGTCGCACGGGCGGCTCCCCGCCGCCCCTTCGCGCCAGCGGCACCGGTTCGCCGTCAGAAAGGACAGTCCTCCTCATGCCCGACGCTCCGTCCCGCGCTCCACGGCCCCGCCCGGTGCCGTCCCGATCCCCGCGGGACCGCTCGGCCGGGTCCGGACCGCTCCGGTCCCGCTCCGCTCCGTTCCGCGCGCTCGCGGCCCTCGGCGGCGCGGTCCTCACGGTCGGGCTGGGCGCCTGCGCCCCCGAGGCCCCGCCCGAGCGGCCCGTCGACCGCGTCCTGCTCTCACCCACCGCCGACCCCAGCACCTCCCAGACCGTGACCTGGCGCGCCTACGGTGCGCGGGAGGCCTTCCTGGAGATCGGCCCCGAGGACGAGTCGGCGGAACCCGCCCGGGTGCAGGGGCGGGCCACCGGAGGGGAGGAGCCCGGTTCCACCTTCACGGCCACGGCCACCGACCTGGAACCGGACACCTCCTACCGCTACCGGATCGGTGCGGACGGCGAAGGCGGTGAAGTCGCCGGAGGGGCCGGCGGGGGCGGTGACGCGGGCGGAGCGGTGAGCGACTGGCGCACCTTCACCACCGCCGCCGAGGGGGCCGAACCCTTCAGCTTCCTGTACTTCGGCGACATCCAGAACGACATCACCGACGAGGCCGCCCCCGTGGTCAGGGCCGGGCTGGAGGCCGCGCCCGACGCTGAGCTGGCCGTGCACTCCGGCGACCTGGTCGACTCCGCCGACAGCGGCTCGGAGTGGGACGAGTGGTTCGACGCCTTCGGCCCGGCCACCGGAAGCATGAACCACGTGGCCACGCCCGGCAACCACGAGTACGACGGCGCCCTGAGCGAACACTGGGTTCCGCAGTTCCGCGGCGCGGGCAACGGCCCCGACCGGGGCGCGGACCTGGCCGGGACGGTCTACCACACCGACTACCAGGGCGTGCGGTTCGTGGTGCTCAACTCCAACTACCGCGAGGTGCCTTCGGACGAGACCGAGCGGTGGCTGGACACGCAGCGGCGGTGGCTGGAGCGGGTACTGGCCGACAACCCCCACGAGTGGACCGTGGTCACCTTCCACCACCCGGTCTTCTCCGCCGACCCCGACCGCGACAACGAGCCGCTGCGCGAGGCGTGGCTGCCGGTGCTGGAGGAGTACGACGTGGACCTGGTCCTCCAGGGACACGACCACTCCTACACCCGCGGCAACATGAGGGAGCATCGGACCGACGGCCCCGGCGCGCACACCGGCCCGGTCTACGTGGTCGCGGTGACCGGCCCCAAGACCTACGACGCGGCCGAGGGCAACTGGACCGACCACGGCGCCGAGGTGCGCGTGCAGCGCACCGACACCCAGACCTTCCAGACGGTCTCGGTGGACGGCGACACCCTGGAGTACCGGTCCAGCACCGCCGACGGCCGGCTCGTGGACTCCTTCACCATCGTCCGGGACGGGGACGGCAAGCGCGTCACCGACGGCTCCTGAGGCACGGTCCCCGTCGTACGCGCCTCCGGGACGGCCGCTGTTCCCCCGCCATGGCCCCGGGTCTTGAGCGGGCCTTCGCGCCCGCGGACCCTGACACGGAGTCAGGAAACGCCGCGGAAGAAGGCGCGGATGTCGTCCGCGAGCAGCTCCGTCTCCTCCATCGCGGGGAAGTGACCGCCCTCGATGAACTCGCTCCAGTGACCGATCGCCTTCCCCGGGTCCACCGCGCGGCGCATGAGCGGGTGGGTGTCGAACACGGCCCATCCGGACGGCACGTCGGAGGCCGTGACCAAGTCGATTCCGGAGTGCGCGGACTCGTAGTAGAACTGCGCGCTCGACGCGCCGCTGCGGGTGAACCAGTACAGGCTGATGTTCGTGAGGAGCTGGTCGCGGTCGACCGTCTCGTCCGGCGTCCGGTAGGCGCCGTCGGCCCTGGTCTTGAACTTCTCGGCGATCCACGCGAGCTGACCGACCGGCGAGTCGGTGAGCGCCGCGCCGATCGTGTCGGGGCGGTGGTCCTGCATCGCCAGGTACCCGCGCTCGGCCGCGGCCTCAGCTCGCACCGCCTCGATCTGGGCGGTCTCGTCATCGGACAGACCGTCGGGGTAGGGGAACTTGTCGCCGAGCAACCCGAGCCACCGCGGGTCGCTGCCGATGTGCGTGCCGATGACGCGCTCCGGGTGGAGCGCCGCGAGGCGGCCGGTGGTGCCCGCACCGATGTCGGTGCCGTGGGCCGCGAACCTCTCGTAGCCCAGACGCGTCATGATCTCGGCGTAGGCCTCCGTCGTCCGCGCCAGCTCCCAGCCGGTCCCCGACAGCGGGGTGGAGAACCCGAAGCCGGGCAGTGACGGGACGACCACGTGGAACGCATCGGTCAGCAGCGGGATGAGTCGCTGGTACTCGACGAACGAGCCCGGCCAGCCGTGGTTCAGGATCAGCGGGGTGGCCTCCGGGTTCGTCGATCGCACGTGGACGACGTGGAAGGTCTGGCCGTCGACGGCCGTCGTGAACTGTCCGTACTCGTTGAGCCTCTCCTCCTGCGCACGCCAGTCGAACCCGTCACGCCAGTACTCGGCGAGCTCCTTCAGGTACACCAGCGGGATGCCGCGGCTGAAGTCGGTGCGATCGTCTCGGCCCGGTACCGGGACCGGCCAGCGCGTGTGTGCCAGCCGGTCGCGCAGGTCGTCGATGTCGGCCTGCGGGATGTCGATGCGGAACGGTGTGAGTGCGTTGTTCTCGTTCATGACACCGACGTTTCCAGGCAATGCGGCAGGAGAGCTTCCGCGATTGCCGAAATGATGGGGAACATGTTGGAGACCTCCGCCCGCCTGCTCGAACTGCTGTCATTGCTCCAGCTCAAGCGCGACTGGACGGGCTCAGAGCTCGCCGACCGGCTCGGTGTGAGCACGAGGACCGTGCGCGCCGACATCGGCAGGCTGCGCTCGCTCGGCTACCCCGTGGCCGCGCGTCCCGGTGTCGCGGGCGGGTACCGGCTGGCCGCCGGGACGGCGATGCCCCCGCTGCTGCTCGACGACGACGAGGCCGTCGCCGTCGCGGTCGGACTGGGTGTGGTCGCGACCCGGAGGCTCGGCGTCGAGGAGACATCGCTCACCGCGCTCGCGAAGCTGGAGCAGGTGCTGCCCTCGCGCCTGCGTCGGCGCGTCGAGGCGGTACGCGAGGCGACGAGCGTCGTTCCGGGGAACGAACCACCGCTCGACCTCTCGGTCCTCGGCGCGGTCGCCGCCGCGGTCCGCGGCAGCGAACGGCTCCGGTTCGGATACACCAAGCCCGGGGGGAGCGAAGGGGCCCGCCACACCGAACCGCGACGGCTGGTGAGCTGGGGGCCGCTCTGGTACCTGCTCGCGTGGGATCTGGACCGTGACGACTGGCGGATCTTCCGTGTCGACCGCATGGTTGCGCACGCACCGACGGGTGCGCGGTTCCAGCCGCGCGTGATCCCGGGGGACGATGCCGTCGGGTACGTCGTCGGACGCGTCAGCAAGGCGGCCTGGAAGTACCGCGCCCGGGTACTCGTGCACGCTCCCGCCGCCAGAGTCGCCGCGAAGATCCCCGTCCCCGTTGATATCGAGGTGGTCGACGAGACCACGTGCCGTGTCGAGCTGGGTTCGGACGACCCGGACCGGCTCGCGCTGTGGATGACACAGCTCGACGTCGACGTCGAGGTGATCGACGGAGACGAGCTCGCGGCGGCGTTCGACCGCCTCGCGGCGAGGTTGCGCCGCGCGGCTGGCGGCACGTCCACCACGTGAACCCCGGCCGTCGGCCCGGTGCGGGGCTCGGCCGTCCGCGCCCCGCCTGCTCATGTCGGACCGATGGAACCCGGGAGGTTCCCAGGGTCCGTTGCGACGCCCCTGCCCGAAGGAGCGGGCCGGTGCCGCCCGCGGCTGCTAGGAAGAGGTCTCCCACCGCCCGGCGACCAGGTCGACGGCCTGGTCGGCCAGCTCCTCGCCCCACTCCCGCAGCTCCAGCAGCGCCTCCCGGAACCGCGCCACCCTCCGGAAGAGCTCCCCGTACCGCCTCTGCTCCTCCACCGGCAGCACCGGGAGCCGCATCCGGGACGGGTCGATCCTCAGGTGGCCCCGCATGCTGCTGCTCATCCGGGTGATGTTCTGGCTCTCCCCGGAGCTGGTGACGAACCCCGCCAGGAACCACGGGTCCACCGCGCCCGGGTTCGTGCGCACCACGTACAGGCCGCCGCCCGGGTAGGCGCCCGCGTCGTCCCCGGTCGCCACCCGCGCGGCGGGCCTCGGAGCCACCGCCGGGATGAGGACGTCGCCCTCCTGGATCGGGGGGTTGCGCATCGGGTCGGCGTCCACCTCCTCCGTGCGCGAGGCCCCCAGCCCGCGGGCCACGTCCTCACCGCTGATCACCCTGGCGCTGGTGCGCGGGCCCGCCTCCTCCGCCGAACGCCGGGGAAGGGGCCGCCGGATCGTCACCGACCCGGCCCGGGCCAGCTCGCCGAGCGTGACCACCCCGACCGCCTCGCCGCCGGGCTCGACCCGCGGCGCCTCGGGCAGGAGCGTGCGCAGCGTACGCAGCGCGCCCTCCAGGCGCGTGCGCCGCTCGGCGAACAGGTCCAGGTCGCCCGCCGCGGCGCGCGGAACCGGAAGGCGCGTGCGGGGGGTCAGGTCGACGTCCTCGTCCAGCAGGTCGGCCACCTCCAGCGTCCGCGCCACCCCCGGGTGCTCGTCGAACCCCTCCGGGTCGGCCAGGTACTCCCGCCAGAGCCGGTCGATCCGGCCGAGGACCTCGCCCGGCGGGCAGGTCTGCCCGGGCTCGTGCGGGGCGGTGTCCACGAGCAGCACGGGAGCGGGGACCGCGTCCCGCTCCGGTCGGCGCAGCACCCACAGCTGGAGGGGAACGGCGTAGTGGGCCGCGAACCCGGGCGGGAGCGAGACCACCGCGCGGAAGGCGCCCGCGCGCAGCAGCGACCGGCGGATGCGCCGCCCCGAGGGGCGCTGGGCGGCGCCCGGGGGCATCAGCACGACCGCCGAGCCGCCCGGCCGGACCAGGGACAGGCAGTGCTGGACCCAGGCCAGGTCGGACTCCAGGCGCGGGGGGACCCCGTACGTCCACCGGGGGTCCTCCGCGAGCTCCTCAGCGCCCCAGTTGCGCTCGCCGAAGGGCGGGGCGCACACGACCGCGTCGGCGCCGTCCGCGCCGTCCGGTGCGTTCGGGGCGAACGCGGGCAGGCGCAGCGCGTCGGCCACCCGCAGGTCCGCCTCCCCGGTCAGGGCGCCGGCGAAGGCCAGGCGCAGGGCGGCCAGCCACACCGAGGCCGCGTCCCGGTCCTGTCCCAGCAGGGCGCGCCGTCCACCGCGCGCGGCGGCGAGCAGCAGCCCGCCCCGCCCGCAGGCGGGGTCGGCCACGGTACCGGCGGGACCGCCCCCGTTCCCGGCGCTGTCCTCCTCCGGGGCCGCGGTGTCCTCGGGGCCGGTTCCGGTGTTCCCCGTCCCGGCGTGCTCGCCTCCGCTGTCCTCGCGGGCGGTTCCGGCGTTCCCGGTTCCGGCCAGGGCCACCATGAGGTCGGCCAGCTCGGGCGGGACCGTGTGCGAGCCGGAGGGTGAGCGCTGGTCCAGGCGGCTGAGCAGGCGCTCGAAGGCGGCCCGCGGATCGCTCTCCCGCGCGGCGCGCACCGCCGCGTCCGCCAACGGACCCAGCTGGGCGTCCGGAACGGGTTCGGGGCGGCGCGCGGACAGAGCGGCCAGACCCGCGCCTTCGAGGAGGTCCTCGAAACTCCACCACGCGTGCACCGCCAGCGCGGATCCGTCCTGTTCCCCGGCTTCCCCGGTGCCGCGCTCCCCGGCCTCGGGGTCGCGGCCCAGGTGCCACAGCAGCACCCCGGCCTGGACGAGCACCGCGTCGACGGGGACGGAGCCGCGCAGGGAGTCCAGAGCCTGCCACAGGCGCTGGTCGGGGTCGATGCTCGGAGCCTGGCGGTGGGTGGACAGCCACTCCTCCACCTGCCCCAAGTCGAACCGGGGGCTGCGGTCGGTGCCCCCCACCGGTTCGGGGAAGTCGTCGTGGCGGCGCCGCCAGTTGCTCACCGCCGTCGGCTTCACGCCCGCGATCCTGGCGATGTCGGCCGAACTCACCTCCACCTCACCGGTGCCCATGGCTTCCCCACCCGTCCGGGACGACAGCAGACCGGTCACGACTATACACAGGCGCCGGGTGAAAACCCCGTTCGCGGGCTTCTGACCTGGGGTCCTGTGATGGTTGGGCGGCTTCACAGTAGTACGGGTGTACGCGGGGGAGGAGCGGGTAGCCGTGTCCAGTATCCGGTGAGACGGGCGCGATGTCGCGTACGTGTCGGTGTTCCGGCACCGCGCGGGCCCCTCGAAGCGGACCGGACGGGCGACCTGTGGGGGAGTGGGCCGATGTTGGAATGGTGGGAGGCCGCACTCCGGCTCGGCTGCGCGTTCGGACTGGGCGCGCTGGTCGGCGTCGAACGCCAGTGGCGGGCGCGCATGGCCGGCCTTCGCACCAACGCGCTCGTCGCCGTGGGGTCGGCGCTGTTCGTCCTACTGGCCGCCTACGCCGTGGACGAGGTCAGCCCCACGCGTGTCGCGGCCCAGGTGGTGTCGGGCATCGGCTTCCTCGGCGCGGGCGTCATCCTGCGCGACGGCATCAACATCCGCGGCATCAACACGGCCGCGACGATCTGGTGCGCCGCCGCCGTGGGAGTCCTGGCCGGAAGCGGCGTCTACCTGGTCGCGGCGATGGGCGCGGCGGCGGTGGTGGCCGCCAACGTCCTGCTGCGTCCGGTGGCCCGGCGGCTGCAGAAGAGTTCGCCCGTCAACTCCAAGGACGAGGAGACCGTCTACCGGATCCGGGTCGTGTGCACGAACGCCCAGGACCCCCACGTGCGGGCCCTGCTGCTCCAGGCGCTGTCCGAAACCGAGTTCACACTGCGCTCCCTGGACTGCCGACACCTGGACGAGGACGAGGACCTGGTGTCGGTGTACGCCGACGTCTTCGCGGGCGCACGCCAGAACGAGGCCGTGGAGCAGCTGGTCAAGAGGCTCAGCCTGGAGCCGGAGGTCTCGTCCGTGCGCTGGCAGGAGCTGGCGGAGGACGCGGAGTGAGGGTCCGCGCCCCCGTTGCGTAGTGCTCCGAACACCCCGCGCCTGGGCAGGTCGTCTACCGGGTACGGACAGGGGCTGGAGCCGAGGACCCGGATCCAGCCCCGCCCCCGGCTGCCGGAGCACAACCAGAGGCGTTGGTGTGGCTCGGGCCGCGGGTACAGGAAGTGCTGCGGCTCCCCGGCTCACCGGCTCACCGCCGTCCGCGCCCCCGGGGGCACCCGGAGCCCGGTGACGGGTCGCCATACGTGGGATGGGACTGTGCGCGGGTCAGCTGTCGGGGCAGTCCTTGCACCGCTTCACGGCGGACCGGGAGAGGTCGCCGTGGGTCGCGCGCAGAGGAAGGCTCTCACCGATCCGCAGCCACTGGTCGGAGGTGGCCTCGGGCACCCACCCCCACTCGCGGTGCTCTCCGGAGCGGATGAGGCCATCGTCGTTGTGTCCGCAGCCGGGACGGTGGGCCATGGAGCTCGGCGAGATCAGGATGGCGTTCGGGCCGAACGGGGAAGTGTCCATAGGGGCATGATGCCGCCCACTGCTGACATCCGACAGGGAGCGAGGTCCCAGTTCGCCGGGTGGCCGACGGTCACCGGTTGCGGGAAACGGGCCGTCTGCCGTTCCAGCGGCTTCTAACCTGGTGGCCATGAACGACCACGCCTCCTCCAGCGCTCCGGTCGGTGGCGACGCGCCCCTGACGGCCGCGCTCCGGGAACTGGACCTTCCCAGCCGACTCCTGGACGACCTGGCCGCCTACCCCGACGACACCGGCGAGGTTCTCATGGACTTCGCCGTGGAACTGCGCCGTGCGGGACGTGTCGACCAGGCCCGCCGCCTGCTGGAGACCGTGCGCGAGCACTCTCCCGCCTCCGAGGACGGCCAGTACGCCTCCGTCGAACTGGCCGACCTGCTGCGGGAGAGCTCGGACCCGCAGGACAGGGCCGAGGCGGAGCGGATCACCTCTGAGCTGCTGCGCCCCGGCCGCCTGGGCGAGGGGCCCGCCGACCTGCTCGGCGAGGACCTGCGGGAGCTGGAGCGCTGGGACGAGGCGCTGCGCTGCTTCAACATCGCCGCCCGGCAGCTGCTCGCCGAGTCGCCGGAGGAGCTCGCGGACGAGGACGACCTCTCCCTGTCCCCGATCGTCAACCGCCTGCTGGCGCGCATGAAACTGGGCCTGCCGCACGACGGCCACGACGAGGTGGCCCTGGTCGTGGCCCAACGGCAGGCGGAGGGCGCGCTGGGCCTGCCCTACGAGGAGCAGGACTGGCCGGAGGAGGACGGCCCGGCCCGGGAGGTGGAGGCGCTCTACTCCCGCGCGGCCTTCGACGGGGCCCGCGCCCGGGGGCTGCTCACGGAGCAGGCCGCCGAACACGGCGCCGACACCTACTACCGCGCCGCCGAACGGAGCCTGCGCGAGCGCGACCGCGAACACCCCGGAACGCCGCGGAGCGTGGTGCTGCACGGCGTGGAGGACATCGTCGAGTTCGCCGAGCGCTCCGGGCTGGACCCGGCGGACGACGGCACCGCCCTGGCCTGGTCGGACCTGGAGCTCACCGAAGGCGACCCGAGGCTGCGGTCGTGGCCGCCCGGCCGCAACGAGCCCTGCTGGTGCGGATCGGGGCGCAAGTACAAGAAGTGCTGCGGTTCACCGTCCAACCGGTGACCCGCGCCGCCTTCGGGACCGATACCGATCCTTGGCCCGGAGGGCAGCGACCGTTGCCAGCGGTGGTGTGGGCCTCACAGCGGCACGTGATGTCTCTCGGACCGTCCTCCACGGTCCGGCTGGTCCGGCGGCCGACCGGCACGCGCTCCTGAGGCGCTCCACACCTGCGCCTGTGGAGGACCACGGACAGGGCACGGGTTCTCTGCCACCATCGGTGGGATGGAACTTCGGTCTGACCACGTTCGTGCGCTCATCGATTCCGCGGACGCGCGGACCGTGGACCTGTGGGTGGGCGGCAGTGCGGTCACCGCCGTGTACCGTCCCGTCGCCGAACAGGGCAGGCTGCGTGCGGGCGGCAGGGTGCTCGGCCCGCGCCTGGGGCTCTACCAGGTGCTCCAGGCACTTCCCCTGGGGGAGTGGGTTCCGCTCGACGCACTGACCGAACGCGAGCGACGCATTCTCCCCGCGCTTCCCACGTGGACGCGGTCACGAAGGAACCGTCGGGTTCGCCGTATCGCGGACATCCCCGTGCGGCTGGACCTGCTCGTCACCCGTGGGAAGGGCTGGCTCGACGCGCTCGACCGGGCCTGTGCGCTCGGCCCCGCCGCGCCCCGCACGGCCGTGTGCCCACCGCTCGGTGAGGACCGACAGCGAGCGTGCTGGGAGGCGGACTACTACGGAGTGGGACTCGCTGAGTACGGTGGCGACGGGGTGAGGGTTCTGGTGAGGCCCCGCACCGAGGTTCCCGAACCCGCCGCGGCGCTCCACTGGTGCCTCGCCGAGCGCGTTCACCGGGCCGTGGAGGAAGGAGACCCCTCGTCCCTGGCTCCCGCCCAGTAGCGCAGCGCGTCCGAGGCCCTGAACGTGTCCTGCCTGGGGGAGATCGCTCTGTTGTGCCACTCGTATTCGAGATGGGCCCGTTGACACATTCCCCGCCACCGCGCCCTCATGTCCTCATAGGAGTGCTCGGAACACAGTTCCCCCCCACCACCGGGACCAGAGCGCCATGTTGTGGGCGTGGGCCCCTTCCGTGTCGGAGGTGTCCTGGAAGTCGGTGAGGGGCCTACCCACCTCACCGTTGTCGCGTGCCTCGCCCCATTCGACGCAGGGCAGACAGTCGCACCGCCGGGGGGCCCGTAGCCGTTCGGCGAGGGTGGAACCGTGGAAGTAGCCCATCAGGGCGGGCATGATGACGTCGGGACTGGACTTCGACCCCGGTCCGCCGCCCTGCTTCCCCGGAGGGACCGCGTGACGGACCGAAGCGGTGTCCCCGATGGAGGCGAACGCCGCCCCGTGCACCATCGCGTCCAGCGCGGCCAGATCGGTTCTGAGCAGTGCGGTCTCCGGACAGGCGCGGAGGACCTCCCGCAAAGCCCTCGCCCTGGCCCCCGATCCCACCGGGTTCCCCCTGTCCCCGAGGATCAGCGCCTTGGGCGCACGCGCACGTCGCAGGGAGGTGACCAGGTGCTCTCGGCGGTCGGTGAGCCACCGCGCGTCGACGGGTACCGAGAAGACCACGCCCCACACGTCCGCCTCGTTGATCTGCCTGACGGCCTCGTCCAGCGCCCGTCCTCCCGCGTCGTCACACCGCAGGTACCGGGTGGGGGACAGGACCAGGTCGACGGGGTTCGACGCCAGGTGTTCGAGGGTCGCTCCGGCGCCCGTCCGCCGTGTGTCGATGCGGAGCTGCCGTTCGAGCGTGAAGGGTTCCTCAGGGGTCGCGTGGAAGTCCTCGTACGCCGAGGGGTCCAGGATCACGGGGCAGCCAGGGCCCCTCTCCCTGACGAATTCCTTCACCTTGTCCTGTGCGTTCTTTCCGGAGAAGACAACACCTGCGGATTCGGCGGAAACCCTGTCCAACGGTGCGCTGGCCGTGCCCTTGACATGCAGCAGGACGCGGCCGCGTACGGCGGCGAGGGGATCGGATGGGGCGTGGCTGACGGATGGGGACGGCCCGGGGGAACGGGGCACCGCTTCACCTCGTGGTTCCGCGTCGGCGTTCCCGGGATTTCTGCCCGGTGCCCGTTCCCCGAATCCCGCCTGGCCGATTGAGGTCACTGGGCGTGTGCGTGCTGTGGCCAGTGTTTTTCGTGAGGTGTTCGCGTGGTGGAAACCGGAGCCGCGGACCGGGTCCATGCCGGGACTGCCGGCCCGCTTCTCAAGCAGGGCTGCCGAGGGGATGGGGGCAGGGGTGGCACATCCAACACATAGACGAAAATTCAGGATTGTCATATTGGGAAATAATGTGCCGATATGTCTCCATGGCTTTCCCTCCCCTCGTTTATTTCACGCGTCGTGTTCGCGTCCTGTGTCGGCCACTTTCTGGGATATGCGCCTCTTGATGGTGTCGGTGCGGCTGGTCAAGGATTGTCGGTATGGCCAAGAAGAAAGCGCGCAGACCCTGGCACTACTGGGGTGTGGCGATCATCCTTTTCGCACTTTTCGGATGGTTTCTCCCTGAAGTGGGGCCGGTGTGGATCGCGGTCGCCTCCGCGGTCTCGGTCCTCTACGTCTTCTTCCAGATGCCGTTGCCGTGCGGTGCCTGGAACCGGGGCGAGAAGACGCGGTGCCGCAACAACTCACCGGGTCTGCTGCCGGGGTGCCACATCGAGCAGCACCGGTGGCAGACGGCGAAACTCATGGTGCGCACGGGCGGCTGGGGAGAGCTCCGAGCCAAGGTCTTCGCCAGCTGGAAGAGGGCCCTTCCCGCCGTCGTCTCCGCCGCCACGATCGTGTCCGGGATCGCCGCGGTCGCCCAGCTCGCCGTCGCCGTGGCCGTCGCCTGAGCATCGGACTCTCCCCTTGCCGGTGGTGGCCGGACCCGGCCACCACCGTGCCCGGGCGGACACGACCGGTGAGAATCGCCCTGCCGGTCACAGCCCCGGGAAGAGGAGAGTCGCGAGCGTGGACAGGCACGGCTTCGGAGGACTGGTCACCGACGAACAGTGGGAGCGGTTGACCGCGTCGGCGATGACACGCAGGTTCGCCCGGGGAGAGGCGCTCCTGCGACAGGGCGAGGTCGGCGGAGGGGTGCACCTCATGCTGAACGGCCGCGCCAAGGTGGTCTCCATCAGGGCCGACGGCTCCTGCGTCCCCCTGGCCTTCCGCACCCGCGGGGAGATGCTGGGGGAGTCCGTCCTCGCCGGGGCCGAGCGCCCCAGGAACGCCACGGTGACGGCCCTGTGCCCGAGCAAGACCGCCTTCCTCCCAGCGGACCGCTTCCGCAGGGTCGTCGACGAACTCGGTCTGGGAAACGCGCTGTGGCACAGCGCCCTCATGCGTCAGGACGAGGGCGACCGCCTCAGGGTGCAGCAGTCCTCCCTCCCCGCGGACCGCAGGCTGCCCGCCGCCCTGCTCCACCTCGCCTCGGTGATGGGCGAACCCCTCCCCGCACCCCTGTCCGAGGACGGCGCACCGGTCACGCGCGGATGCCTGTTGGGGGTCCCTCTGGCCCAGAGCGAGATCGCCGGATTCGCGGGCATGTCGCGCACCTCCCTCCACCACGCCTACACCTCCCTGCGGGAACGGGGCGTCATCCGCACCGGACGGCAGTACGTGGCCATCCTCGACCTGGAGGCGCTGGAGGCCCTGGCGGCCGGAGACGAACCGGTGTGACGGCGGACACTCCACGCCTCCTGTGTTCAGAACTGAACACCACGGGACGCGTGCGCCGGGGAGTGTGGTCCCGTCCGGCCCGAGAGAAGGCCCCCGCACCCCCAGGAGTCCCCGGTGGAGATCGACCTGTCCCGCATCGGCAAGAGCGAGCCCCTCCCTCCCTACCGCGCCGTGCTGGCGGTGGACATGGAGAAGTTCAGCAGGACCAGCGCACGCAACCAGCAACTCGTCGGCCAGAAGATCCCCGAAGTGCTGGAGAAGGCGTTCACCCGCGCCGACATGCTCCCGGTGTGGAAGGACGCGCGCTTCCCCCGCCACAGCGGCGACGGCTACGTCATGGGAGCCGAGCCCGAGCACCTGCCCTACCTCATCAGTCCCTTCCTGGAGGAACTCCAGAGGGTTCTGGAACAGATCCAGCCCCTCCTCGCGGCCCATGACCGCAACCTGCGCATGCGGCTGCGCGCCAGCATCGACGTCGGCCCCCTGCCCGACACCGGCGACGGCAGCGGCATCGACGCCATGGGCGAGGCGATGATCAGCACCCACCGGCTGCTGGACTCCGAGCCCGTGCGACGCGAACTGGAGGCCTCCGACCCCGACACCACCCTGCTGGCCACCATCGTCTCCCGCCGCGTCTACGAGGACGTGGTGCTCGGCGGATTCGCCCCCGTCCGCGCCAGCCGCTGGCGGCCCGTGCACGCCTCCGTCCCCTCCAAGGACTTCCAGGCCGAGGGCTACCTGTTCGTGCCCACCCCCTCCTGGGTCCCCGGCGCGCACGCCGAACCCGAGGCGGCCCCCGCGCCCCAGCGGGACCGCCCGGCCGGGCCGTCCCCCGCCGCGCCGGGTGGGGCCGCCCCCACCACGGGCAACAACGTCGGCCACAACGACCGCGGCCAGGTGGTCCAGGCCGGAACGGTCAACGGCGGCGTCTCCTTCGGGGGTGCCTCCGATGCCTCCTGAGGAGCCCTGGGACGCGGACGCCTTCGACGAGGTCGCAGACGCGAACCCGGCCGAAGCGCTCGTCGGCGACCAGCCCCGGGTGTCCGCGGGCAACGCGGTCCGGGACAACCGGGGTCAGGTGGTCAGCGCCGACAGCATCACCGGCGGCGTCCACTACCACGAGTACCGCGAGTTCCTCGGCGAGGCAGCGACCCGCAAACTCCGCCACGCCGCCGAACTGGGGCCGGACCGGATCAAGGACATCCTGGCCTCCTTCCGCCCCAGCGACACCCGGAAGTACACCGCGTTCACCCAGGAACTGGCGCGACACTGGATGGGTCTGGTCACCGGCGAACCCGGCAGGGGCCGGACGACCACCGCGATCCACGCGCTGGCCACCCTGTGCCCGGACGAACCCGTGGACGAGGTGATCGCCGACCTCGACGTCGACGATGCCGGACTGGCGGACATCACCCTGTCCTCCGAACGCCCGCGCTTCATGGACCTGAGCGACCTGCGCGAGCCCAGCGCGTCCCAGCGTGCCGCGGTCAGGGCCTTCGTCGAGAAGGTCCGCGCCTCCGGCGCCCTCCTCGTCGTCATCTGCCGTTCCGACTCCTGGGAACGGGAACTCGCCGCCTGCCGGGCACGGCTGCGCATCGACGCCCCGGCACGCGCCGTGGACGTCTTCCGCCAGTCCCTGGTCCGTCTGTACGGTACGGACCTGGCCCGGCGCTGGGCCGCCGACCGGCGTGTGGAGGCGGCGCTGTCCGGCGTCGGACCGGCCCGCGCGGTCCGGCTCGCCGAGGACGTGCAGCGCACCAGTCCTCCGCACGCTCCTCTGGCCGAGGAGGACCACACGGCCTGGATCGAGCGCGCGCTCAAGGAGTTCGCCGACACCGCGGACACGCTGCCCGGCTGGTCCGCGGGAGACGGGGAGAACGAGTTCCCCCGGGTCCTCACCCAGGCCGTGGCACTGCTGGAGGGCGCGCCCTCGGACACCGTGGTCCGCCACGCCCACGGGCTGGCGGAGCGGTGGGGGGTGTCCCCGATGCGCCCCACCCCCATCTCGGGCAGCGGCTTCACCGAGTACCTGGGAGGGATCGGCGCCCACGTCACGGGGGACCGGGTCCGTTTCCACCGACCCGGCCACGGCGACGACGCCCTGGACCACCTGTGGCGCGAGCACCCCGACGCACGGGCCTCCTTCCAGGAGTGGGCCTGGGAGACGGCGCCCCTGCTCTCCCGGGAGGAGCGGATCGACGTCGCCCGCCGCTGGCTGGCCCTGGCCCGCCGGTACCGCGACCCGGCCCCGCTGGAGACGCTGCTGGACCGCTGGAGCGCCTCGCCCGCCCTGCAACCGGCCGCCGTTCCCGCGATCGCCGAGGCGGCCGTCACCCGCGAACTGGGCTCCTGGATCCGTCACCGGCTCTACCGCATCGCCTCCTCGCGCAGGCCGACGCCGCGCGACCGGATGGTGCTGGAGGTCTGCCGGATCTACGGGAAGATCCAGCCGAAGACGGCGCTCACCCGGCTGCGCCACCTCGCGAACAGGGCCGAGGCTTCCTGGGAGGAGGACCTCCTGTGCGCCCTGGCGGACATCGCGGCCGAACCGGGCAACCTCGCGGTGGTGCTGGACGCGCTGCCGCGCTGGGTGGACGGCGACGGCAGGCGCTCCACCCTGGCCGCCCGTCTGCTGCTGCGCCTGCTGGAGGTCGAAGGCCCCAAGGGCTCGCCGGTCCTGTCCGTACTGCGACGGGGCGCGTTGGAGCCCGCACCGGTCTCGGCCGCCTGGTGCGCCGTCCACCTGTCCGCCGTCCGCCCCGACGCCGTGCTGTGGGCCTGGCTCGACGCCATGGCCGACCAGCGCCGGGCGGACGGGCCCGTCCCCGCCTCGCTGCTGGGCGCGGCGGCCGGGGACCCGGGCTTCGCCGACACGCTCCGCCGCTGCGCCCGCCGCTGGTCCTGCGCGCACACCCGTACCTCGCCCGCGGTGGAGGAACTGCGCCGCGCCCTCGACCCGTCCTGAGGAGGACGCCATGCTCCGAGAACTGTTCACATCGCTGATCCACGCCCTGTTCGGCCCTCCGCCGCACAGGAGGCGCCCGGACACCCACGAGGTCGTGCAGGAACAGCTCGTCTTCACCGCGCGTCTGCCCACCAGCAGCCAGGGTCTGTGGTTCGACGCCGCCTTCGACCTCACGGTGGTCTGGTACCGGGCCGAGGACAGCGAACACGCCCGCGGCCGGGCACTGCTCCAGAGCACCCTGATACGCGAGGCCGCCCGGCGCAGCGCCGACTTCCCGCTCGGGGACCACGGCCGCGCACAGGCGGAGGTCGCCTGCGTGCTGACCGGGGGAAGCGGCTTCGGTGTGTCGGCCGTACACGACCTCGGCGTCAGCGTGGCCCTGACCGCGCACGAGGAGGACCTCGCCCTCGAACGCCAGCGCCAACTGGTGTGGCACCGCGCCGAGGTGGCCCGCGAGGAGCACCAAGTGCGCATGCGCCGGGTCCGGGAACTGCTGGAGGAGGTGCTGCACGATCCGCTCACCGCGCGCGTGTGGTGGTTCGAGCAGCACCAGGAGCGCTGGAACGAGATCGCCCAGGCCGGCGCCGCGCTCGACCTGCTGTCCCCTCGGCAGGAGCGCACACCCGAGGCGGAGTTCGGGTTCCCGGAGGGCCGGTCGGACGGTGCCGGTCCCTCCGAGGACCCGGTCCTGGACGCCTTCCTGTCCGATCTGGAGAAGCACGAGCGGATCGCTATGCTGCGGCGCCTGACCGACATCCTGGAAGGCTTCGAGCGCCGCGACCTGGTCGAACGCCTCAGGGTGCGCTGGCCGCAGGACTGACCCCGGACAGGTGTGCCATGGGCGCTGACATGGGCGTCCGTGGCCCACCGGGTATGGGCTGGCGTGGTGCCCTCAGGCCTGGTAGCGCCGTCCTGGCCCGTCACCTTTTTGAAGGCCGCCGCCGAAGTGAGGGCTGGGGACCGTGCGTCTCCGTGCTGCGGACACACTCGGTCACCAGAGCTGAAAAACTTCTTCATAATAGTGGTTGGCTATATTCACAGGTTTATCTATGCTGTCATGAACCTACGGTTCCTGTGGGTAAACACAGCCCCGGCAGCCAGATCGAGTTCCGAACGTGAGCCCCCCGGCTCCGCATGCCGACTGTTCCGTGACCGGTCCGACCAGGGTGACGCCAACGCCCCCCGTGGCGCCGCCCACCGCACCTTTCTCCGTGAGGGAGGCGAAACGATGGGGAGCAACGCCCGCCAACGGATCATCGAGCAGGAACAGACCGCTGTGGACCGGGCCCACCGATGTCTGGAACGGCAGCGCGGCCAGACCACACGGCTGGCCACCGCCGACGCCGCCGCCAGCGCCAAGGACAGCGTGGCCCAGCACGAGGAGTACGCACGCTGGGTCGCGCAGTACGAACTCGGCGGACAGCAGCTCGTCGTCCAACGCGTGGACCTCCAGGAGGAGAGCGGCGACGAGACCTTCTACGTGGGCCGCAGAAGCGTCCGGGACGAGGACGGGAACGTCTTCGTCATCAAGTGGTCCAGCCCGGCGGCGGTCCGCTGGCGCCGTGAGCGGGGAACCGAGAAGGGCGCGGTGACGCTTCGCCGACGCCTGCGCTGCCACGGCGAACGCGTGGTGGACTACCACGACGAACTCGTCCGGAAGGCCGACGACCCTTCCTCGGACCAGGCTTCCCCGGCCCAGGTGGCGGCCGCGATCCGGGCCCGGAAGGAGCAGGAGGCGGGCACGGCACAGGACCCGTTCCTCCTCCGGGAACTGGACCGCTCCCGCGACGGTCTCATGCGCGACATCGTCGAGACGATCCACCGCGACCAGCTCGACCTGGTCTGCCACGACCGGCCCGGGGCACTGGTGGTCCAGGGCGGTCCGGGGACCGGCAAGACTGCGATCGGCCTGCACCGTGTCACCTGGCTGTTGGACAACGACCACTTCACCCCGGGCCAGATCCTCGTCGTCGGCCCCAGCCAGTACTTCCTCGACTACGTCAGCGAGGTGCTGCCCTCACTGGGCACACGCGGCGTGACCTCGCTGCGCGTCGACGACCTGTGCCCGGGGCGGAGCGGAGGTCACGACACCGCCGAGCAGCACCGGATCAAGTCCGATGCCCGGATGGCCGAGGTCCTGCGTCAGGCGGTCCGCCACACGGTACGCGCGGGGGCCTGGTCGAAGTTCCTCGACGGCGGTCAGCTCAGAATCCGGGTCGACGAAAGCCCCCTGGCCGTGGCCGAGGCCGACATCGAGCGGGTCTTCGCCGAGGTGCTGGAGTCGGACGCAGCCCTCAACGCCCGCCGCCAGCGCTTCACCGACCTGCTCGTGGACCGCATGCTCGACCAGGTCTCCTACCGGCACCGCCGTCAGGGGCAGGCACTGCGCCGTCGCATCACGTCCTCCCTGGCCGGACCCGTCAACGCCACCTGGCCCCGAATCTCCGAGAACCGCCTCTACCGAAGGCTGCTCGGCGACGCCCAGGTCCTGGGACAGGCCTCCGAGGGCGTCCTCACCGCCGAGGAGCAGTCCGCCCTGTACCGGCCCGCGGCCAACCGGACCGGGCAGGAGTCCTGGACCAGCGCCGACCTGCTCTGTCTGGAGGAACTGCGGATCCTCCTCAACGGAGACACCCCCGACCGCTACCGGCACATCGTGGTGGACGAGGCACAGAATCTCACTCCCATGCAGCTGCGTGCCCTGGCCCGCCGCTGCCCGAGCGGTTCCCTCACCATCCTGGGCGACCTCGCCCAGTCCACGGGCACGCACAGCCACACCGACTGGGCGGCCCTGACCGACCACCTGGAACTGCCCGACGGCTGGGAACTACAGGAACTCACCCTCGGATACCGGATTCCCAGCCAGGTGATGCACACGGCCGTCCCCGCCGCCGTGGCCGCCTCCGAACTGACCACCTTCCCCGAAACGCTCCGCGAGCCCCGGGACGGGGAGCTGACCATGGCCCGTCTCGCCCCTGGGGACCTGATCGATGGTGTCCGTGAGCGCGCGACCGAACTGCTGGCCAAGGGAGGTGAGCGCTCCGTGGCGATCATCACCGACGACGCCTCCCCGTACCTGCAATCGATCGCGGACGCCTTGGCAACCGGCCCCGCACCTGCCAAGGGCACCGTCCGAGCCCTGGCGGCCTCCGACGTCAGCGGCCTGGAGTTCGACCACGTCATCCTGGTGGAGCCGCGCCAGATATCTGACTCCGGCCCCGGAGGCCACGGACGGCTCTACGTCGCGCTGACCCGGTGCACCCAGACCCTGACCGTCCTGCACACCGGACCTCTGCCCGACACCCTCGTCGATCCGTCCGCCCCCGTGACAGACCACGAGAGAACCTGCACCCGTCACCACGCCGACGGTCAGCGGTGCCGCAACCGCACGAGTTCCCCGGACGGCTGGTGCCGGCAGCCCGGATGCGGCGGTTACCGCACCAGGCGGGCCCGGCGCCCGGAGGGCCAGCCGACCGTGCTGGGTTCGCCCGCGGGGCTGGACACCGGAGCCCGGTTGGGGCCCTCCGTGCGGGCTGCCACGATCACCGTCAGCGCCGCGGCGCGCGCCCGTTTCGCGGTCCGCCACAGGGCCACGGCCAGGGAGGCCGAGGTGGAGATCCGCGCCATGCTCGGCGACCTCCTGACCGAGGGCCGACAGGCCCGGCGCACAGACGGGTGCTGGTACCTGGAGCGCGACGGTTACCGGCTGGTCCTGGACCGGTCCGCCGCGTCGGTGGTCGACTACCAGACCGCGCACGCCGAACGCAGCTGGGCCCAGCACAGGGCGGGAATCGACTCCCGGATCTCCCAGCGCACCTCCACAAGGCACCGTGGCACCGCGACCGAGCGGACCGAGGAGCAGCCGATGAGCGCGCCCACACCACCGGTTCCGCCGCAGGCCGGGCCCCAGGACCCCACCGCGGCCGAGCACCTGCGCCTCTTCCTGGCCGGAATCGCGCGGCGGGAGGAGGCCCGGGACCAGAGCCTGTACGGCTTCCTACGCCACAGCCTCATCGCCGACCTGTACCGGGCGGGGAGCCGACCGGACGACCAGGAGAACGGCGACGTACTCTGCGAACTCTCCGGCCTGTCGGTCCTGTTCCGCGTCCTGCCCGAGGGGGACACGGATTACGAAAGACTGCGCCGGACGGCCCTGGAGGTGCTGGAGGCGCGCTGGGCCCGGGGATCGGAAGCCGACCGGGTGTGCCTCGTTCTCCCCGCTCCTCCCGAGGAGGACTGGTCGGCCACGGCGCTGCTCGGCGCCCTGGGAGTATCGGTGATCTGGCGGGAGGCGGGCACGTGGTGTGGTGAGGACGCGGCCCTGATCGCCGGGGAGCGCACGCACGCCGACCGGGCCTGAGCCCACACGCCGCACGTACGCGACGGCCCCGTTCTCGTGCCGAGAACGGGGCCGTGCGGCGGGCGTTCAGGAGTTGCGGTTCGAGAGCGCGTCGCGCATCCGGTCGATGAGCCCCGCGCCCGGGTCCAGGATCCTGTTGGCGGGCGGGGTGTCGGGCGCGCCGGGGTGGGGGCGCGTGGGCGCCGCCTCCTTGGCCTTGACCACCTTGGCGCCCAGTTCCCGAAGCTCCTCCGGCGTGCACGCGGCGCGCAGGCGCGGCAGCAGGTCCTTCTCCTCATCCTCGACGTGGTGGCGGATGTCCGAGATCAGCGTGTTCAGCAGCCGCTGGAACTCGGGGTCGTCGGCGTCCAGGCCCTCCAAGTCCTTCATCACCTGCTCGGCCTCGGCGTGCTCCTGGAGTTCGTGGTCGGCGATGCGGTCGCCGTCGTCCAGCACTCGCCGTGCCGCCGGGTACATGTGCTGCTCCTCGGCGACCGAATGCCGTACCAGCTCGGTGATCACGTGTTCTGTGAGCTGTTTGCGCGCCTCGGGCGAAAGCGGACCCTCCAGCTCTGTGAATATCCGCTCGACCTGGCGGTGGTCGGAGATGATGACCTCGATGAGGTCGGGTTTCTGGGTTTCCGCGGCCATGTCTCTCCCCCTGAAATCACGGATGCCGGTGTCGATGAACACTGCCCGTGACGGGTCCTTCCTAACACGGCAGTCGTGGCTCGTCGCGTTCCACCGGATGGCTGCGGTGCCGATGTCCCAACGCAGGCGCCGCGGTGGCGCATTGGGCTGATGGGTGGGGTTCTCCCCCCCCCGCAGGCGGGACACGTCGTGCTGTGCGTGAACACGAGGAGGCGGCGGTACAGGGCGCCTGGATCGGGGCGTGTGACCAGTGCGGAGCGGACGCCCGGTGTCAGGAGTCCGTGCCCCGCACCCGGGCGGCGACCTCCTCGCGCAGGCGTGCGGCCCTGGGGTCGGCGAACCCCTCCAGGGCCTGCAGCGCCTCGCGCCAGTGCCCCCTGGCCGTCTCCGCCTTCCCGGAGGCGGCCAGCGCCGAGGCCAGCCGGTCCAGACAGACCGCCAGCCTCCACCGGTCCCGGTACCTGCGGTACGTGCTGACCGCCTGCCGGTAGAACTTCGCAGCCTCCTCGTGGCGTTCGAGAGCCGTGTACACCCCGCCCACCCCCTCGAAGGCTTCGGCCTCGCGCACGTGGTCGGCCGTTCGGCGGTGCAGGCCCGCCGCCTCATGGAACGAGAGCAGGGCCTCTTCCAGGTCCCCGAGCCGAGCTTGGTCCCTGCCGAGCTCCAGATACGCGAACCCCTCCAGGACGACGTCGTCGAGTTCGCGGGCGACCTCCAGTGCCCGCCGCACACAGGACAGTCCGCGGTCGGCGCGGCCCAACTCCCGCCAGGCCGCGCTCAGAGAGGCCAGGCAGGCGAACTCGCTCATCCGGTCGCCGGTCTCCCGGTGGATGCCGATGGCCCGTTCACCCAGGACCGTGGCCTCCTCCGGTTCACCCAGTTCGAGCACGCACTGGGCGAGGTTGCCGAGGACGATCCCCTCCCACAGGCGCTCACCGGCACGCCCCACCAGTTCGAGGGAGCGCTCGAAGTGCTCACGGGCCTCCCCGAGCCCGTGTGTGCGAAGGCGGGCCAAACCGATGGCGTTCAGCGACATGGCGACACCGAACCCGTCGTCCGCGTCCCGCCTCAGTTCGAGCGCACGCTGGTGGTGGACCAGGCCCTCCTCAGGGCGGTTGGCCTGCACGCAAGCCATACCCAGGCTCTCCTCCAGGTCCGCCTCGGCCGAGGTGCAGCCCTCCCGCCGTGCCGCCTCCAGCCCGAGGCGGGCGGTCGTGAGCCATGTGGAGTCGAAGGAGTGGAAGGTGTGGAAATGCCTCAGGGCGGAGGCGAGCCGCCATGCGATGCCGTCCATGCCCGCGGGGACGGCCGTCTCGACGGCGGCGGCCAGGTTCCTGTCCTCCAGCTCGAACCACCGGACCGCCTCCGCGCTGTCCGCGAACTCACGGAGTTCCCCGGCCCCCTCCTCGGGCGGTCCGATGTGCCTCAGGTGGGAGCCCACGGCTGCGGCCGCGGCCTCCGCCACACACAGGTACCAGGTCAGGAGTCGCCGCAGCGCACGCTCTCGGACCTCCCCTTCCTCTTCGTGGCGTACCTGGTCGGTGGCGTAGGAGCGGAGCAGGTCGTGGAAGCGGTAGCGGTCGGTGCCGGTCTGCTCCAGAAGGTGGGCGCCAACGAGGACGTCCAGGGTGCGCCGGACACGGCGGACCGGGAGCTCGGCCAGGACCGCCGCGGCGCCCGCGTCGAAATCCTGGCCGGGGTGCAGGCCGAGCAGCCGGAACAGACGCGCGGCCTCCTCGGGCAGAGCCCGGTAGGACCAGGCGAAGACGGAGCGGACCGCGTCGGCCTCCTCCGCGTCATCGGTGGCCAGCGCGTCCCAGAGAGCCGACTCGTCGCGCAGGTCCTGGATGAGGTCGTCCAGCGGCATGTACGGACGGCTGGCCGCACGCTCGGCGGCGATGCGCAGGGCAAGAGGGAGCCGCCCGCACAGCCGGGCCAGCTCGGTCACCTCCCGCGGGTCGTCCTTGGGCCGGTGGTGGCCGGTGACGTGCTCCAGGAGTTCCACGGCCTCGTCGGGAGCCAGGGTGTGCACGGTCAGACGCCGCGCTCCGTTCCTGGCGACCAGGCCGGACAGCCGGTCCCTGCTGGTGACCAGGACCACGCAGCCCGAGGAGCCGGGAAGCAGGGGACGTACCTGCGCGGTGGTCGACGCGTTGTCGAGGAGGACCAGGACACGCCGGTCCGCCAGGAGGGAACGGTAGAGGGCGGCCCGACTGTCGAGGTCGGCGGGTATCGAGTCGGCCGACACCCCGAACGCCCGCAGGAACCTGTCGAGCACCTGTTCCGGGGCTATGGGGAGCCCGGGACCGTAACCGTGCAGGTCGACGTAGAGCTGTCCGTCGGGGAAGTGCTCCCGGAACAGGTGCGCCCAGTGCAGGGCCAGGGCCGTCTTGCCCACCCCGGCCGTACCGGCGATGACGTGGAGCGTGGACTCCGCGTACCCGTGCGCCTCCTCGCCGGTGCGGTGCAGGTGTGTGCTGAGCACCTCCAGTTCACCGACGCGGTTGACGAACCCGCGCACGTCCGCGGGGAGCTGCCGGGGCACCGGAGCACGGGAGGGAGCGGGCTCGTGCCCGTGGAAGTGAACGCCGCCCCGGACGTCCCGCGCCTGCACCGCACGGCCGGAGACGTCGGACATACGTGACCGGACATCGTCGTTCGCTCCGTCGCCCGGCGTTTCGTCCGTTCGGTGCCGCCTGCCGTCAGACACAGGCGACTTCCGCCCCACCCACCTCGCGGATGAAGAACTCCTCCATGGCCTCGGCGGTCTCGTGCAGGGCCGCGATTTCGGAACGGCACCGTGCGGTGACGTCCGGGTCGGTGTACCTGACGGCTCCGTCGAGGATCCCCCTGTCGTCGTAGCGGATCCTGTAGGTCACGGTGTCGCCGAGGGTGAGGAGCTCCGGAACCGGTCCCTCCCGTTCGAACGGTGCGACCGGCTTGGCGGAGATGACACGGATATCCTCGCCGCACTGGGCGCGGATCCGCAGGGAGTGCAGTTCCCAGAGAAGGTAGAGGGGGATCGGCTTCTCCACGACTCGTACCCTGCGGATTCGGCACCCCAGCCCGGCGAGACGGTCGAATTCCGCACGTAGGGAAGCGCGTTCCTCCTCCATCATGCGCAGGGCCTCATCCCTCCTGCCGTCGGCGAACGCCAGCCAGCTCTCCTCCTCAGGTTGGTCGAACTCCTGCTGCCGTTCGAGCTTCCAGACGTCGGTGTTCCTGAGCGAGTCGAAACGGACGTCGAAGTCCTCGGAGTACTCGTCGAGAGTGAGGCGGTCACCGGGAAGGGCGGCGATGGTGTCAAGCATCGGGAATGTCCGCCTTCGCCGAGATCAGCGTGATCCGAGGGATGACGACGAGCCGTTCGTCGGCGGCGATCGACGCCCCTTCGGGGAGCCGGTGGGCATAGCTCCGGGTCAGGTCACGGCCGATCACGGCGATGTCACCGTTGGAGAGTTCCCAGATGTCGGGGCACCCCTTGACGTGGTTGGTGGTGTCCAGCTCCTCCGGAGACCTGCCCAGTCTGCGCACCATGTCCGTGCTGGGGTCCGCCTCCCAGGGGTGTGTCATGTCGGGTCCTTCCGTGCACCGTTCGGGGGGTGGGTGCGTCCAACGAAAATAACACGGAGGAACGTATTTCCTGGGTGACGGTTGTATCGCCCACGGACAAGAACGCCTCTCCTTGCTGTGTTGCCCGTGTTTTTCTTGAACCGGTCTCATTGTGCTGTGTCGGCTGAAGGGCAGGTCATGGGAAGTGTGGTGCCAAGGGTGATGTTTTGTCTTGTGGTGTGGCGGTCGGGATGTTTGGCAAATTTTGCTGAGGTGGAATGTGTTTTGTCCGCATCCGGTCATGGCGAGGGAGGGAAACAAGGGCCTTTGGCCCCTGAATTCCCCGTTCGCTAGTGGCCTATGGCGGATTCGCATACGAGGTCCGCACGGCCTCACCACGGCGCTGGGCGCGGGGTAGGTGTACACCGAGCAGCGGACGGGGCCCGGTCAGGCCACGTGTACGTGTGCGGTGGCGTGAGGCCGGGCCGGTGCCGTAGAGCGGATACCGCGCTCCGCCAGTG
Source organism: Nocardiopsis sp. M1B1 (assembly GCF_052466615.1). Classification (NCBI taxonomy): domain Bacteria; kingdom Bacillati; phylum Actinomycetota; class Actinomycetes; order Streptosporangiales; family Nocardiopsidaceae; genus Nocardiopsis; species Nocardiopsis sp. M1B1. The sequence continues at coordinate 4,247,341 of NZ_CP196194.1, read as the reverse complement.
CTGAAAGGCCCTGTGGGTGGCCGTTTCCGGTCGCCCGGTGGTACTGACTTCCACCCGTGCGCGTCGCTAGAGTTCCTGCTCGATCACCACGAACCCCCAGCGGTGTGAGGAGAGCGGTGCCTACCGAGCGGATCTGGCTTGACGTCCCGTACGCGGAGAAGGACCTGGCGAAGGCGGAGGGAGCGCGTTGGGATCCCGGCGCACGCCGGTGGTACGCGCCCCGGCCGGGTAACGCCGGGTTGGAGCGCTGGTCGGCCCGCCTCGACGTTTCCGACCTGTTGCCCGGTGAGGACCGCTCGCTCGGCTCGGGACTGTTCGTCGACCTGGTTCCCACCACCTGCTGGTTCACGAACGTGCGCTCGTGCGTGTCACAGCAGGACTGGGAGCGGTTGCGCCGCACGGTCGTCAACCGGGCGGGGCGGGTGTGCGAGATCTGTGGGGCGTCCGCCGATCGCGAGGCGCAGCGCTGGCTGGAGGTTCACGAGAGGTGGGTATTCGATGAGCGGTCCAGGACTCAGACGCTGCGCCGCCTGATCTGTGTCTGCACGCCCTGCCACACCGTCACCCACTTCGGCCTCGCGCAGGTGAAGGGGATCGCGGGCCAGGCGATGGCGCACCTGATCGAGGTGACAGGAGCTTCTGCCGGGGCGGCCCAGCGTCATGTTCAGGAGGCGTTCGCGCTCTGGGAACGCCGCTCGCAGGTGGTGTGGGAACTGGATCTGAGCATGCTGACAGGGGTGGGGATCACCGTCCAGCCTCCTCCCGACGCACTGCGCCGTGCCGAGGAGGCCCGGGCCCAGCTCCAGCGCCAAGGGCCACCGTGGTGACGCCTGTCGGGGCCGGGTAAGCGCTGGGTACGGGCCTGGGACACGAGTAGCGAGGGCGAACCCCTAGGGATGGGCGTCTGCGTCAGTCAGCGGCCGCGGGCATCCGGAACCTGATCACCGGGACGGTGTCCGTGTCCGCTTCCTCGCCCTGTCCCGGTGGCTGTCGTCCGGCGTCCCTGCCGGGGTTCACATGGGCCAGGAGTGCGCCGAAGCCAGCCCAGCCCTCACCGCTGCGTTCGCCGCCACCGGTGAGGTCGTACCAGACGGCCGGAGTCATCGGCGGACCGACCGGGACGGCGCGCACGGGTGCGTCCAGGGCGCGGTCGACTCCCAGGGAAGCGACGGTCTCCACCCCCAGGGCCAGGCCCACCGGTGTCAGCCCGCCCGCCCGGTAGGGGCCCCGGGCCAGGTCCGCGCGGCCTCGGCGGCGGCGCACCTCCATCACGTGCAGTACGCCCCACTCGGCCAGCTCCCGCACGATCGGTACCAGGGAGGACAGGTCCGGTTCGTCCCCCGGCGGATGGCTCACCGTGAGCGTGACGGTCTCGCGGACGCCTTCCCGGGTCCGGCGTACCCGCAGAGTGCCGCAGAAGGCGCGTACGCCCTCCGGGCGCACTGACGCGGGCGCGCCGGCGAACACCAGCCACGAGGGACGGGGAGACCGGTCCCGGCACAGACCTGTGAGGGAGCTGGTCTCCCATGCCAGGGTGGCGGGTTCGGTGGGGCCGAACAGGGAGGGTACGGCTCCGGCCAGGGTCTCGGTGAGAAGCTCGACCGTCTGGCCCAGGACAAGGTTCGGATCGGCCGGGTGGTCGGCCTTGAGGGTGACCTGGAGTTGGTGGTCGGTCTCCTCCGGAGCCGGTTCGGTCCGCAGCGGGGAGTCGGCCACCGGGGTGCCGGGCGGGTCGGCGATCAGACCGTAGCGCTCGTCCCAGTGCAGCGGGCGGCCGGAGAACCCGTCGCGGAACCCGTCGCCGACGGCCACCGCCCAGCGGGCCAGGGGCGCGGTCAGCAGGGTCGCCAGCGGTTCGGTGAGGCGCGAGTCCGGGGGCGTGACTAGCTGAAGGGCGCGGCCCTGGCGCGCTTGCGCGGCCAGGGCGTCGGCCAGCCAGACGGAGACCGGAACGACGGGCCGGTCCTCGACCACGACGGCGGCCTCCTCGGTGAGCGCGGCGACCACCGGATGCCCGGTGTCCCGGACGGGCAGCCCGTCGAGCCGCGGCAGGTGTTGCTCCGGCTGCCACACCAGTCCGCCGTACCACTCCACCAGCGTGTCGGCGAAGCGGCGCATCGCCCGCCGGGTGGTCGGGTCCGCCAGACCCGCCTCGGTGGTACGGGCCTCCACCCACCAGGGCTGCGCGGGCAGGGTGTCGGGAAGCGCGGTTTCCAGGAGCCGTTCGGCCTCGGCCGACACCGCGAGCCGCTGGGCGGCGTGCACCGCCGCGACCAGGTGTCCCGCCTCGCCGCGCAGCTGGACGAGCGCGCCGTCGGCGACCAGGCGCACGCGTAGCGATGGCCCTGCCGCGGCAAGGGCGCGTGTCAGCCCGGGGGTGCCCGGCGGGTGCTCTAGGAGGGCGATCAGGGTGCGGCTCACAGAAAGGGCTCCTTCAAGAACGGATACGGGGACGTGGCTGGGCCTACCCGGTGGCTCTGCCCTCGGCTTCTTCGCGCAGTTTCTCGTGGAGCCAGTCAGGGATGTTTTCCTCGTCGCGAGGGAAGTACTTCAGGTCTTTGGTGAAGCCCCAGGCCGTCGGGAAGAGGATGTGGGGGTCCTCGTCGTAGTTGTAGCGGACCTTGAATTTACCTGGGCGGGTGATGACGTACTCAAGGGAGAACCAGGTTCCCTTGCCGTCCTTGTACATCCCGGCACGGAGGTCATCGAACAGGGTGCCCACTGTAACAGGAGGCCATTCTCGAACACTTTCTCCACTCGCGAGTTCGATGACGGACAAGCTGCTTGAGTGGTCGGTTACTGATGCCCTGGAGTAGATGATCCTTTCCCACTTTTCGGGGGCTTCTTTGAGGATTTCTGTTCCAGCCTCCTTGAGGATACCCTGCTGTCGTTCGTGGTTCAGGTGTCCGCGCTTAAAAAATCTACTGACCAACTTGCTTGGTTCCGTTTAAATTTTGGAGAGGTGGGAGTTTGGGGCAGGGTGAATTTCTCTGTGTCGGCAGGCTGGGGGGTGTCAATGTGTCTGAGTGCATCCCTTCTGGAGTCAAAGGCGAATTCTCGCGTCGAAATAGGCGCCCTCGTCCCTGGTTCTCGGTGTCTTGATGCCGTACTTTTCGGAAGTTCCGAAGAATGTGGCATCGCCAGGTTCGGTCTCCACTCCCATGATGTCCTCGATTTTTCTAAGAGCGGAGGAGAGGCGTGGGTAATTCTTCTCGTAGACTTCGGGGTGGGGTGTTCCGGAAAAATCGAACCAGGCCCAGATGTCGTGCTGGACCTCAAGGGTGAGGTGAATCCAGAAGGTGTCCACTAGAAGTGTGGCGAGGACGAGTCGGTCTTCAGTTCTTTCCCGGCCCTCGGAGTCGGTCCATGTTCCACTACCGAGAAACTCGATACGGCCGGGATGGGCGTCTGGCAGCGCCGACGGTCGGCTTTCCAGAATGAGGCGCAGAAGCGTGTCCGGGGACTTCTGTTCCTCCTCGTGCAACGAGACCAGAGAGGAGAAACGGGTGGCGCCCTTACCATGGACGTTCCAGGACACCTGGACGCGAGAGAGGTCAAGCAGGCCATGGGATCGGAGTATGTGTGCCACTGGCAGGATAAGCCGAACGCCCCGTTCCAGGTTGTCATCGCTCTCCACGTCGATGTCCCACGTCCAGTAACCGACCGGTTCCGGAGCACGGAGAAGAAGAGACATGGTTTCCTCTCTAGGGGTAGATGACCGCGTCCGGTGGAATGGTGACGACGCCGTCCTTGAAGAAAATCCTAAAGCCGACGGAGTGTTGATCCGCATTGTGTTTGACGATGTTCTTGAGGTATGGTTTGGCGTGAAAATCACCAACGGGTGCATCGACTTCGATGATGGCGATCTTCCTGGTGTTCATGGCGGTCTCTCCGGAGAGCTGGTTGATGATCTTTGGTAGGTGCTTGCGTATCCCGCCGACGCTATTGATGGACTTCACCTGGTAGGAGAAATGTTCTTCCCTTGTGTCACCTGTAATCATGGTATCGACATCGTCGTTCGCTCTGCCGCCCTGAGGAAAGACTATGTCCCTTCCCTGCGTGCTTCCGGGCCTTCCCGCCAGGTCGAACGCGAACCGAATTTCGGCGGCCGCGCCCGAGAAAACTTCCGCGCGTACCGAGGAGAACTTCGTGAGGAAATTTCCGTATCCCCTGAATCCGTTCAGTTCACCGGATGCGATGATCTCGGCTACGCTCTTCCCCTCGCCGGCTTTGTTCTCCTGTAGCATTTCCATGACCTGACGCTGGTCGTCCTTGCTGAGGCCCACCTCATCGAGCGCACTCCGAGTGTCATTGTAGAGATCGGTGTCCTCCGGACTCAGGTTTCCGCTGGCGTCTCTGTGTGTTGTGAAACCCGACTCCCTGTTCCTGTCTCCTTCGGAGAAGTAGAAGGAGTCATCGGGAGCATCATCCGGACCGTCCCCTCCAGCCCCGGGTTCATCGGTACCGGAACCCGAGTGCGAGCCACCACCGGAATCCTCGGGTGTCTGGCTCTCCTCGTCCTCGGGGCGTACCACGGGGCTCTCGGAGCTGTTCGCTTCCCCGGGTACGGTGCTGCCACTGTATTGAGAGCCATCCGACGCATCGTTGTGGACCCTGTCGGTGCTGGTTCCGCCGTCAGCGTTGGTGTTCTCTGCCGCGATAGTGGAGCCCTCCCCGCTGACGGGGCCGGAAACCGGGGCCGTGGGACTCTCCTGCCCCGAGGTGGAGCCGTCGTTGACTGGGGAGGTCGCCCAGGGGGCGCTGGAGGTGTCGGCGCCGCTGTCCGAGGTACCGTCGCGCAGGGCCTGGGTGGTCGGATCGTCGGCGCCTCGCGGTGCATCGGCCTCGCTCCCGGCCGAGCTGCCCCCGCCGTTCAGAGCCGTCCCGCCCTCGTCCAGCGAGGGAGTGTTCCCGCTGGGTCCGGTGGGGGCCTCCGGGGACGGTGCCGGAGTGGGGGAACCTGACGGTGTACCTTCAGAGGCCGTAGATCCGCCGGACTGGCTCTCCAGACCGGACAGGGACTCGTGCATCCCGCCGATAGCGTTGCCCGGGTCGGGCTGGCCCCCGGTGGGAGCGGTGGTGGCCATGCCCACCGTGTCGGTACCGCGGAGCCCGTTACCGGCGCCGTCCACACCGTGGCTGCTGTGACCGCCGTCAGGGGAGCCGTTACCGTCAGACCCCGATCCCGACCCGGACCCAGACCCCAGGTCGGGGCCGTCGAGGAAGACCCTGCCCCAGCCCAGGGGGAGGGCCATGAGCGCGACGTTTCCCGCGCCGTTCACGACGGTGTACTCCGGTCTGCCCTCCCACTCGCTCACCGGAACGATGGCGTCGCCGTACGCCTGCCACGCCTCCTTCGCGTTGTGGTACTGCGCGTCCAGGCTCTCCGGCGCGATCCACTCGCCCTGTCCGTCCGAGCCCGCCAGCGCCCAGAAGCTGCCCTTGGCCTCCTCCCAGTTCGTGAGGAGGTTCTGGCCGTGCTCGGTACCGAAGGGATAGGCGAAACGGCCGTCCCGGTACAGCCCGGTGGTGACCCCCAGTCCGACCACCGCACCGACGGCGATGTCGCCCAGGCCCCAGAAGACGTTCTCCAATGCGCCGGGTGGCTCGTCCACCGCGGAACCCCACGGGTTGGCCTGGTTCACGGGGGCCGAGGCCGTCCCGTACACCTGCCAGGTGCGGTCACCACCGGTGGAGGTCTGGTCGTGGTTGGCCTTGTCGCTGTGGCCGGTGAAGAAGGTGCCGCCGTAGTGCTGGCCGATCGCGTTGGCGCAGGTGCGTTCGGCCTCCTGGTACTCGTGGACGGCCGCGGCGACCCGGTTGTTCAGGTCGTTGTTGCGCTCGCGCTCGTCCTCGTCCTCCAGCCACTCCCTGTCCCAGCCCACGTCGGCGCGGAAGGCCTCGGCCTCCGCCTTGAGACCTGTGAGGCGGGACTTGAGTTCGCGTGCGGTCTCGGCGAAGGTCTCCAGCGCGCTGGCGGCGTCCCTGATGCCGGTCGCGACGGCGGATCCGTCGGAGGAGACCGGGTCCAGGACGCTGAGCAGGGTGTCGGCCTCCGGCGCCACGTAGACGCCGGTGAGGGAGGCCCAGGTGGAGGTGATGCCCTCACCCGACTCCTCGATGGCCTCGCCGACGGCGCGCAGTCGGTCGACGGCCTCGTCGAGCTCGTCGGGGTCGACGTTGGGGATGGGGACCAGGCCGGGGACGATCCCGCCGTCGCCGGCGGGTGCGCACGACTCTGTGGAGAAGGAGGTGAATTCCATGGGGCCTTCGGGGATGGGGGAGGGCAGAGGGCCGGAGGGGCGTCAGGGGAGACGGGGACGGGAAAGGGGTACGTTGGCCACGGCGCCCTGCCCGGCGCAGCGCTGAGCCCTGGGGAGCCCCGGGCGCGAGGGTCAGTGCGGCTGGATCGCGGGAGGATCGGGCACCGTTCCCGCGTTGGCCTGGGCGTTCTCGGCCATCTCCAGGTTGCCGTTCGCGTAGTGCATCGTGGCCTCGCCCGCGCCCCCGGTGGCGCTCGCGCTCAGGGTGATCATCTCCCCGACGACGCCGAGGAAGTGCGTGCCGAACTCCCCGAGCGCGATGCTGATGGGGATGCTCGAAGCCGCGGAGTTCACCTCCTCCAGGCGCGTGCCGAGGTCGGTGTACTCACCGGACAGCCCGGTGGTGCCCTCCTCGTCACCGATGAGACCGGAGACGTTGCGCAGGACTCCGTTGACCTCGGACACCTGGATGTTCCACGCGGACATGTGGGGGCTCCTGCTCCGTCGGGGGCGGTGGAGGGCGGTGGCGGACCGTATGTCGGGTGGCCGCGCACTCACCGAGAGTTCCACAGGGGTGGGACGTTTTCCAATCCTTCGTCCGGTTGCCGAGGATTTTGCCCGTGCGGTGCGGATACGCGCGTATGAGCAGGTGGCGTTGACATGACCAGGGAGAACGCGAGGAGACCCGTGGGTACCTGGTATCGCACGTCACTTTCGGGGGCGTGCTGTGGGGCGACCGCCAACCGGGATACGAGCAGGTCACGCGTGTGCGCATCGGCGCTGGGGATATGGCCGGATGCGGTCATCGAGGTCCTGGGCTCCGGGGCCCGAGGGCGGCATCGGTGTCCCAGGCCGCCCCGTAGGGCTGAACACACTTGCCGATGTCTGTTCCAGTCCGGGCCGGAGACCGAACCCCGTGGCGCTCCAGGGAATCGCGGACGGCGATCCCGGCAGACTGTCACGGGGACGGACCTACGCGCGGCGCGGCGCGGTCATGAACCTGACCGTCGACACCGAACACGCCATGGTCAGCGCCTCCGTCCAGGGTTCACGAGGGCGGCCCTACCGGGTGGTCGTCGTCTACCAGACCATCGAGGACTACCGGTGGGGCCGGATCCTGGAGGACCTGGCACAGGATCCCGACGCCACCGCGGACCTGCTCGCCGACGAACTTCCCGGGGACGTCGAGGAGGTGTTCGCCCGCCATGGGGCGCGGCTCTTTCCCGACTCCGCCGACGACCTCGACATCCACTGCACCTGCCCGGACCGGGGCATCCCTGCAAACACGGCGCCGCGGTCCTGTACACGTGGGCTTCGGCGCTCGACGACGCCCCGCTGCTGCTCTTCGCGTGGCTGGGAAGGGCCGAGGACGAGGGGAACGCAGCCCTGGACGCCTCGGGGAGCGGGAGCGGGCCGGGCGGAGAACTGGGAGTGGAGGTGGCGCCGTTGGTCGATCACGTCGCCGACTTCTGGACCGTGGGGGAGCCCGTGCGTCTGGCCCCGCCCCGTTCCTTCGATCCGCTCGCGCACTGGGAGGGTTCCACCCCGGGCGCCGCCTCCCGGCTGGCGCCCGTGTACGAGCGGATCGGCCGTACGACGGGTTGATCGTGTCGCTCCTGACGGGCGGCCGGGCGTGCCCTCGCGCGGGGCGGCGTTCGCCGTGGTCGATGAACGCGCACAGCGGATGGAATCCGTAGGTCTTCTTCCAGGTGGGGCCGCCATCTCCTTGTCGGAGTGGGCGGTGACGAGGGTGGCGTCCCGGTCCCCCTCTCCGTCCTGCCCGGAGTCACACCGTCCGGGAAGCCGGGCGGGATCGACGTGGGCCAGCGCGGGTTCGTAGGCCCTTGGTGCGGCTCGGTGTGAAGGTGTGCTGCCCGTGGTCGAGGGTAGCCCGGGGAACGAGAGGCGATGGGGAGTGAAGTCAGGCAGTCCTTCTCCGGACGAGGGTGGCGACATGACTTCCCGGATAGAAGCAAGACGTGGGCGGGAACAGTACGCTCACAGGGTCGCCTGGCCACGGCCCCGGTAAGCCAGCGTCCAGTTCGAGGAGTCGATTACGTGCTGATCCGTCTACACGACGCCCTGCGGCTGCGTACCTCGCCGCCGGTATTCTTCGGCGCGGCCGCGGTGGTCATCGTGTTCGTGCTTGTCACCATCATCTTCACCGAGCCGCTGGATGCAGCCGTCACCGTCGCCTCGGACTGGCTGTACGCCAACCTGGGCTGGTTCTACATTCTCGGCCTCACGTTGTTTCTGGTTTTTCTGGTTTATGTTGCCGCCAGCCGATTCGGGCGGGTGAAGCTGGGCCCCGACGACGAAGAGCCCGAGCACTCCGGTCCGGCTTGGTTCGCGATGCTCTTCGCCGCTGGCATCGGTAGCATTCTGATGTTCTGGGGCGTGGCCGAACCCATCAGTCATTTCGGTGATCCGCCGCGGGGCCCATCCCTGGGCGTGGAGCCGGAGACAGCAGCTGCTGCCGCGGACGCGATGAACTTCACGCTCTATCATTTCACCCTGCACACTTGGGCGATCTTCACCCTGCCAGCGCTGTGCTTCGCCTACTTCATCCACAAGCGGAACCTTCCTCCGCGTGTCAGCTCAATCTTCCAGCCGATTCTCGGTGAGGGGATCCACGGGCCGATCGGTAAGTTCATCGACATCGTTGCCATCGTCGGCACGGTCTTTGGCGTCGCGGTCTCTCTCGGACTGGGTGCTCTGCAGATCAACAGCGGAGTCAACCGTGTGCTCGGCATCCCGGAGAACGCCGTGTGGCAACTGGTCATCATCGGCGTCGTCGGCGGGGCCGCGATGATCTCCGTCGCGTTGGGTCTGGACCGCGGCATCAAACGCCTGTCCAATATAAACATTTGGATGGCCGTGGGTCTGCTGGTGTTCATCCTGCTGACCGGTTCCACTCTCTTCGTGCTCCAGGGCACCATCGAAGCGCTGGGCCGTTACATAGTGAATCTGCCGGAACTGGCCTTGTGGAATGACACCTTCGCCGACACCGGTTGGCAGTCCAACTGGACGGTGTTCTATTGGGCCTGGACGATCAGCTGGTCACCGTTCGTGGGCATCTTCATCGCCCGGATCTCCAAGGGCCGCACCATCCGTCAGTTCATCACCGGAGTACTCCTCATTCCGTCCGGTTTCTCGGTGCTGTGGTTCGGCATCTTCGGGTTCTCCGCTTTCGACATCGAGCTCAACGGTGAGGGCGGCCTGGTCGAAAGTGTCGTGGAGCAGCAGGACATCCCCGGGGCGCTGTTCACGTTCTTGGAGCACTACCCCGCCACCCCCTTCACCTCGGTGCTCGCCATCGTCCTGGTGGTGGTCTTCTTCATCACCTCGGTGGATTCCGCGGCGCTGGTGACCGACACGATGGCCAACGGCCATGAGGACTTCAACCCGTTGGGGCAGCGCATCTTCTGGGCCGTCGCCATCGCCGTGGTAACCGCCACTCTGCTGGTGTTCTCCGGAACCGGCGGTCTGGGAGCGCTCGAGAAGATCGTCGTCCTCGTCGGCCTGCCGTTCTTCGTGATGGGATACTTCCAGATGTACGCGGTGTATCGAGCTCTTCGGGAAGACGCCGGAGAGCTGCCGGCGATGCGGACACGAAGGTGGAAGAAGGTCCTGCCCCCGGAAGAGTACGAACGCCGCCAGGACGAGGATGAACACGACGTCTCAGAAGTCGTCGTTCAGCCCGAAGCCATCGACGAACCGCCCGTGATGCGTGACCCCTACGTCGACCGGGGCCGGGCGACCGGAGCCCCCGGCACACTCTCGGCACGGACCGGTTCGACAAGGCGCCCCGGCCAGCAGTTGAACCGACCGAATCGGCCACCGCAGGCCGGAGGCCAGGACCGGAAGGACTCTGATTGAGAGCGGCCGGCGGTCGGGGCGCTGCGGTGGCCGAGCACATGCGTACCGAGTTGGTGGACGACGAGTCGGCCCTGCGAGTAGCTTCGCTCCTGGACGAGGACGGCGACCGGACGGTCGCCCCACTCGGTCATCCGCGACACCATCGTCCACGGGTCCTCCGGAAGCACCGGCTCCAGGTCGGGCAGGGTGATGATGTCTCCGGCCTCGGCGAGGTAGGTGTGCCCGGCCGCGTGAGTGATCTCGACGTCCCGGTCCTCGGGGATCCCGCTGTGGAGGCGGATCTTCCCCACCCAGGAGCCGTCATCCGCCTGTTGTACGTAGAGGAAGGACTTGTCGAGGACGGTGAGGTCGTCGGAATGGACTTCGACGACCTCCTCGGTGGTGGGCCATGCCAGGTAGCCGTGGCGTAGGGTGAGGCGCTCGCTGATCTCCCGGTATCGGTAGTGCTCGTAGGTCATCCCGGGGACCGGCTCGCCGGTGGCCAGGTCCGTCGCCGACACCCAGTGGTCTTAGGTCCCGTAGCCGCCCTCATGCAGGAAGAGCAGGTCGCGGCCTCCGTAGTGGCCCAGGGCCAAGTAGCACACGTCATAGACCTGTTCCCCCGTCCGTGTGCCAGGTAGGGGGAAGGTCTTCAGAGCGGACCCGTCACGCACGTCGGCGATCACCATGTCCTTGGACGTGGTGAACGCCAGAACCGGTTCGGATCCTAGCGCGGGAAGGTCGACCAGGTGGATCGGGGCGCCGAAGGAGAGTCCGGGGCCCAGAGGGCGGCGGCTCGTCAGGCCGAAGGCGATTGCGCGGAAGCCGTCGGTGAGAAGGCCGGTTTCGGACTCGTCATCCACGATGGCCAGAAAGGCGTCCCGGACCAGTTGAAGGCGTGCCCCGCACCAGTCCCTACCCAACAGGCGCGTCTCCCGCATCGTGTTCCCTTCCTCTGCTCTGGCTGCCCGTCACGTCGGTTCACCACCGTCGCTGGGTGGCGATTCCCCGTCCAGGATCGCGGAGAGCGGTCGAGCCTCTCATGGAGTTCGCCGTGGACGACCCGAGGCGCCGGGCGTGGCAGCCCGGTCGCAACGAGCCCTGCTGATGCGCCTCGGGTCGTAGGTACAAGAGGGCTGCGGTTCACTCTCGAACCGGTGACCGCCTCAGGGCCGAACCGGCGGACACACCCCGCACCGGGGCTGAAGGCTCGGTAGGGCCTTCGCCAACGCGTCCGGCACGGGGGCGTCTGTTACCGGTTGGTGAGTAGAAGAGAACAGGGCCCTGAGTCACTTCGCGGACGTTGGTGGAGCCTCGGACACGGATAGAAAGGACGGACCCGTTAAGGGGAAGGCTCCTCTGTGACAGAGATGGGAGGAGGCGCCAACGCATCAGGGACGGGACTCTTGCGGCGTGAGAGGAGAATCCTCATGTCGAAGTAGGTTGCCTCGTTCCTAATCCTTGGTGTTTTGATGCCGTACTTGTCGGAAGTGTCGAAGAACGTGGCGTGACCGAGGTCGGCCTCCACGCCCATGATCTCCGCGATTCCTGTGTCGCCGACAGCGTCTTGTCTTCCTCCGTTCCGGTCGTTCTTTTCCCAGATGAGGGGCGTCACATTGAGCAGCACTGGTTGTAGACGGCGGAGCTCATGCTGCGTCGGAACGGGTGGGGAGAGCTCCGAGCCAAGGTCTTCACCAGCTGGAAGAGGACCCCTCCCGCCATCGTCTCCGCCGTCACGGTCGTGTCCGGGGTCGCTGCGGTAGCCCTGCTCGCCCGCCGTCGCCGTGGCCCGAGGAAGAAGGTCCCGCGCCCGGTCTCCGTCCCCCGACGGCAGGGGAGCTGTTCAAACGGTGTTCTCACACCTTCCGAAGAGGGACGGAGACGATGTGTCGCATCCGGGACGAATGCCCTCGACCCTGGCCGGTATCTCTCAACCCAGCAGCGTCTCCAACGCCCGCAACGCCGCGTCACGCCGCAGCCGGTCGTGGAAGTGCTGGTTACGGTAGTTGCGCAGGCAGCTGTAGCAGGATGTCTCCACACCGCAGTCACACCTGGCCACCCGGTCGTGGGCGGCCTCCAGTACCTTCGGGAAGTTGGCGGCGATCCTGACCGGGCCTCCCGCCCCGCCGGGCACCGTGTCGAACAGCACCGGGTTCATGGTCCCGCCCACACGCCGGAACAGCGTGCCGCCGATGTCGTCGCGGCTGATGTCCAGGGCCGACGAAGCCCCCTCCAACAGTGCGAACAGCAGCGAATAGCGAACCGGGTCGTTCGCGCGGCCCATGTCCAGGGCGCCTCCGAAGGAGACCTCCATGATGTCGGTCTCGTAGCGGTGGGCCAGGGACAGGCGACGGGTCGGACCGTCGCAGTCAGTGCCCTTGAGCGGGTGGAGGTGCTTCTTGGGCTTTCGACCACTGGCCACCCCCTGTCCCCAGCCGCACCGGTCGCAGATGAGGAACCCGAGCCCGCTCGGTCCGTCGGCGACGGCCACCAGTTCCCCTCGGCTCCCCGCCCGGCACAGCACCTCGCCACCGGGAAGGCTCCAGGGGTGGTCCTCTGGCTCGGCGGCCAGGTTCACGACGTGGGTGAACCCGTGCCAGGAGATCCTGGGTGGCACCGACCCCGCGGGTTCGACCTTCGCACTGGCGACGAACCCGAACTGGGGGACGCAGTACTTGGTGGGCGCGCCCTTGTACGCGGTTGAACACGACGGGCACACCTGGTCCAACTCGTCCCGGGACTCCGCGTAGTGCCCGCACCCCTCACACACCCGGTAGTAGTTGACCAACAGCTCCTTGCCGGGCAGTCGGTACACCCCCGCCGACGTCCACCGCTTGCCGCCCGCAACCACCGAGCTGCCGGGGGCGTACTCGTAGATCGCCGAAGACAGGTCGCGGGCCAGCTCCAGGCTGCGGCCGACCGGCTCGCCGGAGTGGTGGGTACGCAACTCCACGGTGTCGATGGGGAACCCGTACTTGGGCAGCACGTTGCGTGTGGCCAGGAACCCCAACAGCGAACGCCCGGTCACGGTGTTGATGGTGCGCTCGAAACGTGCTGCCAGGGAGCTGTTGCGGGCCTCGAACGCCTCCAGCCGCCGCTGTTCGAAGTCGGCGACGTCGGCTGTGACCTCCTTGCCCAGGATTCTCAGCATCTCGCGCAGGTGGGACACCCAGGCTCCGCCCTCCAGGTCCAGTTTTCGGGCGACCTCCTCGGGCAGGATGCGCTCCAGCGCGGAGGTCACGTGGCCCGGGACGGGGGAAAGGAAGTCCGCGACCCTGGTGTAGGGGGCGGGGGAACCCTCCCTCTCCGGGCGGAAGAACTCACCGACGGTGTTCCAGGACTCGCCGGTCTCCCGGTGCCATTCCCGGAAGAACGCCGCCAGCGCCACCGAGTGGGCGTGCCTGCGGTCGATGCGCTCGTTGGCCAGTGGCACGTAGGGAGCCCGCACCTCCCCGGCGATCATCCTCTCCGGCTCCTGGTAGCGGAACATGTCGTGGGAGCGGCGCTGGGCGTAGGTGACCACCAGCGCGGCGGAGTCGGCCCGCCGTCCGGCCCGTCCGGCCCGCTGCACGTAGTTGGCGGTGGTCGGCGGCATATTGCGCATGAACACCGACTGGAGTTCGCCCACGTCCACCCCCAGCTCGAAGGTGGTGGAGCAGGACAGGGCGTTGACCCGGCCCTTGACGAAGTCCTGTTGGATCTCGGCGGCCCGTTCGCTCGACCACTGGGCGGTGTGCTCCTGCGCGGTCAGCGCGACCGGGTTGAGGGTGCGGTACAGCTGCCGGTAGTGGTCCTCGTCCTTGCCGGGCTCGGGGACCTCGTAGGGCGCCAGGCTTCCCGTGCAGTTGAGGGTGGGGCACACATCGCGCACCGACACCGGGTGCAGACGCAGGCAGCCGTCGCACTGGTAGGGGGCGTTGCCGGGCTCGACCAGCTCGACTGTCAGGTCCCGGTGGCCGACCTGGAGGACTGAGCCCAGTCCCCGCTCCTGGGAGGTGACCAGCCAGCCGTCCTCGGCCTTGGTCAGGGTCTTCCACACCGCTTCCAGGACCTTGGCGGGGTCCTCGTCCACGTCCAGCCGTTCCAGAAGGCGACGCATGTAGTCGAGCCTGCGGTTGACTCCCTTGGTGGGCAGCCAGCTCAGGACCTTGCGGGGGCGGTCACTACCCTCTAGACGCGCGAAGATGGGACCGCGCCGGGGAGCGAACACCTCGTCGTCGGGGGCCACCTCCTCGGGCATGGTCAGCGCTCCCTGCTGGCGCAGGGTCCGTACGAGCTCACCGAAGAGGTTCCACACCTCGTCCTCGCCGAGCCCCAGGCGCTGGGTGAAAGCCGGCGGGATCCGCACGCCTTCGGGCCGCAGCAGGCCCACGCGCAGCAGTCCACGTCCCTCCAGGGACTGGCGGTCGTCAGTGGTGACCATCTCGCTCAGCACCCAGGGGGACACGGTGTTGATCCGCTCGTACCTGGAGGCCTTGCGGTCGAAGAACCCGGCGCGCTTGGCCGCCTTCGCGGTGGCGTCGACGAGATCCTCCACCCCGATGTGCTCGTCGGGATCGGAGTCGTGGATGTCGGCCATCGCCTCCAGGATGAGCCTGCGCCGCTGGAACACCTCGTAGGTACTCCGCAGGTAGGGGGCGAAGAACGCCGCGGACTGGCGGCTGTCGCTGAAGGTGAGGAGTTTGCGTCCACCGCCGGGCCGATCGGCCACCTTCTCGTCGGGGTCCTCTGGCAGAGCCTGGTAGAGCGCGGTGGCCACGACCGCGGCGGCCGCGTCGTTACCGCTCTGGAAGCGGCGCAGGGTCTCGGAGCCCCGGGCACCGCAGCGCAGGCATGGGGCGGTGTCGGGGTTGCGGCTCTTGCTCTTGATCACCCGCACCGGGCGCATCGCGCGGGCCGGACACGACACCGCGCAGGGGCCGTTCGCCTCGATGCAGACCGTGCCGCAGCCGGTGCACAGGAAGCGCGGTTCGGCCTTGTGATCGCCGGGCGCCTCCAGGGTGTCGTCGTCATCGTCCACGGTGGTGGGTGCGGTGCCCAGGTAGAACCACTCGGCGGCCTCTCTGGGAGAGCGCTGGGGCACCAGACGCCGCCCCTGACCGTCGGGGACCTGGGTGCCCATCACGTAGACGTCGCCGCAGCGTTTGCAGGCGCCCAGCTCGAACGCGGGCGCCGCGCAGGTCTCGCACTCCTCGTGCCGGGCCAGCGACACGTGCGGTCCCTGCTCGCCCAGGCAGGTGAAGGCCCCGTCCGTGGCCCGGGTGAACAGGTGGTAACGGGCCGACAGCAACGGGTTCCCGCGGTCGTCGCACACCCTGCTGCCCAGTGCCACCAGTGAGGCCAGGGCCCGCGTCCGTTCGACAGGGGTCCGTGTCCCCTGACCATCCTCGGCGTCGGGGACCGCGGTGAAGAGCTCCTCGGCCAGTTCCTCTAGGGGGCGCGGTCCGTCCTTGGCCATGAGCACCCGCAGGTACTGGATCCGGCGTTCGCCGGCCAGGAGGGCGGAGGCGTCCGCGCCGCCGATCACGTGGCGTCTGGCCACGGCGGCCAGGGCCCTGGCCGGATCCTCGGCCTCGGCCAGAGCCTGGTACTCCAGGACGGGGAGAGGCCCCCACGTGTTCTCGGTGACGGTGTCGCGCCGGGTGGCGGTCACCAGGTCCTGCCGGTCGGGGTCGGCGTCGTTCCACTCGAAGGGCGCGTGGAACAGTTTCGCGGCGAAGTCCATGACCTTGTGCGGGTCATCGCCCACCGTGGCGCTGGTGGCGATGCACTGGAGCTGGCGGTCGGGGGCGACCCGGTCGCGCAGGCGTCGCAACAGCATGGCGATCTCGGCGGCCTTGGCGCCGTCGTAGACGTGCGCCTCGTCCAGAGCGATGAACTTCCAGTGCCCGGCGTGCGCTCCCTCGAACAGGTCCAGGTCGGCTGGACGCAGCAGCAGGTACTCGAGCATCGCGTAGTTGGTCAGCAGCAGGTGCGGTGGACTCTGGCGCATCCGCTCCCGGCTCAGCAGCTCGTTGGGCAGGACCCCCTCGCCGTGGTGCAGGGCCTGGTAGGCCTCCAGCGCCTTGGCCTCGCTCTCCTTCGTCTCACCCGTGTAGCGGCCGAAGGTGATGTGGGGGCTGACGGCCAGTAGTTTCCGCAGTCGCTTGAGCTGGTCGTTGGCCAGCGCGTTCATCGGGTAGAGCAGCACGGCCCGCACTCCCGGGCCCAGTTCACCTCTCTCGTGCTGGCGCTCCAGCTCGTTGAGGATCGGGACCAGGAAGCTCTCGGTCTTGCCCGAACCCGTACCGGTGGCCACCACCAGGTTGCGCCCCGCCCGAGCCTTGCGGATCGCCTCCTCCTGGTGCACGTACAGGGGCCGTTCCAGGTCGATGTCAGGTCCGCTCGGCGAGAGGAACCCGCGTGAGAGCACCCCTTCGCGAACGAGCTCCGCGGGGGTGCTGCCGGTCTCGTAGGGCGGGGTGGCCTCCAGCAGCGGACCTTTGGCCAGCAGCTCGCTGGAGGCGATCCGCTCGTCCAACGCCGAGGCGAGCACGGGGTCGCGTACCGGCAGTAGTGATCGCAGGTAGCGCCGGTAGGTGGTGCTGATCTGTGCGCTGACGTCGATCGGGTCGAGTCGCCGGGTCACGGCTGCTCCTCGCGTTTGGGGGTGCGCTCGGCACCGGAGAGGGTGAGTTCGGCCAGGACGATGTCGGTGGCTACCAGGTCGGGCGCGGCCTTGGCCAGGCACTCCCAGGTCCTGCGCTGGGCCTGGGCGAGAGAGACGAACAGGGGGAAGCCGCGGGCGCACAGACGCGCGGTGACGGCCATGGCCAGGGAGACGGCGGGCAGGTTGAGCCACGGTCGGGCGTCGGGGGTGTAGCGCGACCGGACCAGTGCCGTCGCGGTGCTCTGGTAGTGCTGCTCCAGCCGGGAGAGGCCGCGCAGGACGGGGTGGACGATGTCGGCGCCGTGCTTGCGGACCAGGCGAAGGCCCGGCGTGTCGCGGACGGTGAACAGGCCCAGGGCCGCGTTGGTGCGAGAGTCTCCGTCCAGCAGGGCCCGGGGGACCACTCGTGCGGCCCGCCACAGCGCCTCGAACTGCTCCTGTGACAGT
Source organism: Nocardiopsis sp. M1B1 (assembly GCF_052466615.1). Taxonomy (NCBI): domain Bacteria; kingdom Bacillati; phylum Actinomycetota; class Actinomycetes; order Streptosporangiales; family Nocardiopsidaceae; genus Nocardiopsis; species Nocardiopsis sp. M1B1. Next base: position 4,230,124 of record NZ_CP196194.1, on the reverse strand, counting down.
GCGGTCATGCTCTGGGTGGCCGCGTCGAACCGCCCCGTGCCGCCGTAGGGATCGGTGCCGTGCTCCAGGATCTCCCTGGCGCCGCGCCCGCAGCGCTGCTCCATCTGCTCCAGGAACTCGGTGTGCCCGGGCTCCGGGGCGCCGAGGTCGCACCGGGCCAGGACACGGCCGCCCGCGAGACAGGCCGCCACGGGCAGGCGGCTCCACAGGCCGGCCGCCCACTCCGGATCGCCTCCCGCGCCGAGCGGTGCGGCGGCGAGTCCGGAGAGGACCAGGGCGTGCACGCTCTGCTGGGGTGACAGGTCCGCGTCCGGGTGAGTCAGCAGCGCGTCCAGGGGACGCGCGGTCAGGGCCTTGCGGGCCCCGAGCACCGCGTCCTCCGGTAGCCCCGAGCGGTGCAGCAGGTCCGCCGTGCCCAGGAGCCGCCAGAGCCGGGCGGTGTTGGCGGCGCTGTCCTGACCGACGGCCCCGGTCAGGTCTCCGCTCGCGAAGGCCTGGCACAGGACCTCCTCCTGCGGGTCCGTGCCGTGCGGGCGTCCGGGGACGGTACAGGGCAGCAGGTTCGCGGTGCCGGGCTCGGGCCACCTGGGCCAGTCGGAGACCGCCCAGGGGTCGTCCACGCCCAGGAGCACGAGCAGCGGTCCCGCGACGCGCCCGTCCTCCGGCAGCGTGATCCTGCCCTCGGGGGAGACCGAGAGCACCTCCGGGGGACGCCAGGGAGCGTGCAGTGTGTACACCGCCGCGCTCACGTCCGGCACCCCCAGGAAGGCCTCCAAGCGGATGTCCCCGTCCTGGTGGCGGGCGCCGGAGGCCAGACGGCGGGGGAGGAGGGCGGCCACGGGCACGACACGGGCGGCGTAGCCCACCGCCAGGTTCAGACTCGCGTGTCCGGCGGCGGTGTCGGTGATCTGGGCGAGCGGGTAGCGCGCGGTGCGCCCCGAGGCGTCCTGGCGGGCCCGTACCCACTGCAGCACCTTCGTGCCGTCACGCACGCACAGTTCGCCCAGGAGCTCGGGACTCTCACCCTCGGGGAGCCGGACCAGCAGGTCCCCGGCCTCGGACAGCGTCTCGGTGTCCAGCCGCAGCGGTTCGGCGCTCCAGTGCGGGGTGTGCCCACCGGTGGTCAGGACGCGCAGGTGCGGAGGGCGGATCGTGACGGGCAGCTGGGAGGTGCCCGCGCTGACGGTGGCCGCATGGGAGGTCTGCTCCGGAGCGAACTCGTGCACGGCCGGTTCGGCCCGTACACCCTCCGGAGCGGTCAGCTCCGAACGAGCCGGGGCCAACCCTCGCGGTTCCAGTACCCGGACGCGAGGACCGTGCGTGACCGCCAGCCCTTCCGCCACGGCCACCTGGAGCTGTGTGCCCCGGCCCAGCGGGCCGCGCACCCGAACAGTGAAGGAACCGACGACCGGAGAGGCGAGCTGCGCGAAGGGCCGCACGCGTCCGCCTCCGGTTGCAGGGGTCCGGGCCAGTGTGCGGCCGGTGTCGGCGGACAGGACGTCCACGTCCCAGGCCGTCGCCGAGCCGGCGTCCTCGGGCAGCAGGACTGTGGGCGGGGCCGCGTACACCGGGGCTCCGTGCACGGTGGTGACCCCGGCGACGGGTACGGCCAGCTCCACCTCAGGGCGAGGGCGTCCCTGGACCCGGTGCGGAAGGCTCGCGTCCAGACCGATCCAGGAACCGCGCTCCGTGTGCAGCCGGACCAGTTCCCACCCCTGCCATCCGTAGGGGGCGTCCCCGATCTCGTCGACCCCGACGCCCGAGGAGCGTTCCAACGTGCGGTCCCCGGGGTACAGGGCCCAGACCGATCCGGGAGGCAGGGCCAGACCGGTGCTGACCAGCGCGCCGTCCTCGGTGAAGAGTAGGAGCGGATCGTCGGGGTCGATCAGGGTCAGCTTCTGCCAGGCGTCCGTGCCGTTCGGGGACACGGACACGCCGCGCGTCGGCCGGGAGAGGGTGAACACGGTCTGTTCCCCGCCCGCCCAGCGCTGCCGGACGCTGTGGCTCTCCTCGTCGGTGACGATGTTCCAGCGCACGTCCTCCCCGTGCTCGTCAACGGGAAGTTGGACGTGGACGCCGTGTACGTAGGGGTCCAGGCGAAGGCTGGGGCGAAGGGCCCGCCTCCGGGTGGGTGAGGAACGGTCCCACGCGGGCAGTGTGCCCTCGGTGCCGGCGAGTTCCAGGGCCTGTGTGGCGGGTCCGTGGAAGCGCTCGGGAAGACCGGCCTCCCGACAGGTCGCGGTGGCGTCGTCCTGGAGGAGTTCGAGCAGGTGCATGCACCGCTCGATGGTCTCCAGGGCGTAGTCGCGCCCGGAGGCCAGGAACCGCTGCGCGGGCTTGTCCAGGTCCCGGAGTCGGAACTGCCCGCCCAGGGCCCATTGGTGCAGCCCGTGGGCGTCCAGGCCGGGGTCGGCGTGGGCCCGCCGCAGGATGAGGGTGAACACGTCGCGCAAGCAATAGGTGGGGATGCCCGAGTGCATGACGATGGGGCCGACGTACCTGTACTGGGTGTCCGCGGTGAACGGTTCCAACCCCAGCACGTCCAGGGAGCGCAGGAACCCGTTTCCCCAGACGGTGTTGACCTGCCGGGCGGGGGGTACGCCGGTGTGCTGCCACAGGTCGGGCCACAGCCTGCCGCCGGAGTAGTGGGCCGTGGCGATACCGACCGTGACGGCCGCCGTGCACGCGGGCCAGTGGTGCAGCCGGGGCTGCATGTCGGCGTTGAGCCAGCTGGTGAAGACCGTTCCCAGGGCCTTGGCGGCCTGCTTCAGCTCTCTCTGGCTGATGGGAGCCTCGGAGACGAGGGAGACGCCGTCCAGGAGTGGGCGCCACTCGGCTTCGCGGATGTCGAGCAACTCGGAGGACGTGACCCTGCGCGGACCAGACTGAGGCTCGTCCTGCTCGAAGGGCAGCGGCATGGGCATGGACATGGCCGACTCCAGGGGGTGCGAGGTCACGGCGGGCGTCGCCGATGCTGTCAACTTAGAGAATGAGTGAAAACATTGTCAACCCGCGTTCTGTTGTGGTGTACTGTTCCCATCCTCGGAAAGGAGGGCTCCAGCGGTGGAGACCCAGAACGTGACCTCGGCTGACATCGCCCGGATCGCACAGGTGAGTCGGACCACGGTCAGCAACTGGCGCCGACGCCACGGAGACTTCCCCCAGCCGGTCGGCGGCGTGGGAAGCCGCGCCCTGTTCGACCGGGTCCAGGTGGAGGAGTGGCTCGATCGCGGCGGGCGCCTGCCCGAGCGGGCGCCCCACGAACGCGTCTGGGAACAGGTGCGCGCGACCGCCGGAGGCGGAGGCGCCCTGGGGGAGGTTGTCGCCGGTGTCCAGGAGGCCCTGCTCCATCTGTCTCGGGACGGCGGCGCGGCCGTCGGAACGGCGGAGGAACGGCTGGCCGCGCAGCCCGGCGGCGCCGACCTCATCCGCACGCTGCGCGAGGAGGCCGAGACCCCGGAAGGAGCCCGAGAACTCTCCGATTACCTGCATGACGCCTACTTGCGCGCCCTGGGTGGCAAGGCGCACATCACACCTGGGTCACTGTCCCACCTCATGGCCGAACTCGCCGGTGTACGCGGAGCCGAGGTCTTCGACCCCGCCTGTGGCAGTGGAACCCTGCTCCGGGCGGCGGCGGAGGAGGGTGCGGCCGGAGTCCACGGCCAGGAGGTCGTCACCGCCATGGCGCACCTGGCCCGTGCGAGGCTGGGACTGCTGGTCGGAGACGTGCCCGGCGAGGTCGTCGACGGCGACTCCCTGACCGGCGACGCCTACACGGGGCGCCTCTTCGAGGCGGTGCTGTGCAACCCGCCCTTCAACCAGAAGGACTGGGGCGTCGAGCAGCTCGCCTACGACGAGCGCTGGGCCTACGGGGTGCCGCCCCGCGCCGAGTCCGAGCTGGCCTGGATCCAGCACTGCCTGGCCCACACCCTCCCCGGCGGCCGGACCGTGGTGCTCATGCCTCCGGCCGCGGCCTCCCGGCCCTCGGGACGGCGTATCCGCCGGGAACTGCTGCGTCGGGGTGCGCTGCGGGCCGTCATCGGCCTGCCGGTGGGCGCCGCGGCTCCCGTGCACGTGGGACTGCACCTGTGGGTGCTGCAGCAGATCGATCCGGCGGCTACCGCCGAACCCCGGGTGCTGTTCGTCGACTCCGCGGCCGGTGGCGAGGACGGGGAGGACGGCCGGGAGCCTGACGAGGTGGAGCGCCGCCCCGTCGAGTGGGAGAAGCTGAGCCGCGGTGTCGTGGACGCCTGGCGGGGCTTCCTCGACGCACCGGACGAGGTCGAGGACGTGCCCGGGTTCTGCCGGACGGTCCCGGCGATCGAACTGCTGGACGACAGCGTGGACCTGACGCCACAGCGCCACCTGCCCGTGGCGGCCCCCGAGGTGAGCGCACGGGAGGTGCTCATGTGGACGGGCAGGGAGCGCCGAAGACTCCTGCGGGCACTGGAGGACACGAGCTCCTCCGTGCCCGGGAAGAAGTGGTCCGCGCGGAAGGCGGGGGAGTGGCGGATGACCACCGTCGCCGACCTCGCCCGTTCCGGCGCGCTGGTCGTGTACCGGGTGCCGTCGGCCGGGACGGGCCCGGCCTCGGCTGAGACGGTGAACAGTGGGACCCCGGCCCGGATGCTGACCCTGTCCGACGTACTCGGAGGAGGAGGGCCGAGCGGGAGCCTGGCCGTGTCCGGTGCGGGGGAGACCGCGCGGGAGCGGGTGGAGATCCGCCCCGGTGACGTGGTCGTCCCCGCTGCGTTGGCCAGGCGCGGATCGTCCCGGGCCCGGGTGGCCGCGGACGGGGACGCGGGAGCGCTCCTAGGGGATAACCTGCACCTGCTCAGACCCGACCCGGCGCACCTCGACCCCTGGTTCCTGGCCGGTTTCCTGGAGGACGAGGACAACCTGCGCAGGGCCGGGCTCGGGTCCACCATCGTCCGCGTGGACCTGAGGAGGCTGGGCGTGCCGCTGCTCTCCCTGGAGGAGCAGCGGCGCTACGGTGCCGCGTTCCGTGAGCTCCACGAGTTCCGTGCCCAGCTCGACCGCGCCCGCGAGGCCGCCGGGGAGCTGGGGGAGCGGCTCTCCAGCGGGCTGCGTGCGGGACTGCTGGCGCCGTCGCACCCCGCTCTCCCGGAGGACGGCACGGGTACGCGCTGAATCAGCCAGACTTGGAACTCCGAACCCCTCTACGAACAACCCTCACAGCTGTACACCCCTTGGAAGGACCCCGGTGAACTCGAGTACCCATCAGGAGCTGGTCGGCTTCGTCTGGTCGGTCGCGGATCTGCTCCGTGGTGACTACAGGCAGTCCGATTACCGAAAGGTGGTCCTGCCGTTCGTCGTGCTGCGCCGCCTGGACTGCGTCCTGGCGCCGACTAAACAGGCGGTGTTGGACGCGCACAAGGAGTACAAGGGCCTCGCCGTCCACGACGACATGGTCCTGGAGGCGTCCGAACAGCTCTTCTTCAACACCAGCTCCCTGACCTTCAAGCGCATCGCGGAGGATCCGGAGCAGGCGGCGAACAACCTCACCCATTTCATCAACGCCTTCTCTCCCAACGCTCAGGAATTGCTGGAGAAGTACGACTTCGCCACCCACATCCGCAAGTTGCAGAGCGCTGATCTGCTCTACCGGGTGGTCGGCAAGTTCGCCGACTTCGACCTGTCACCGGAGCGGGTCTCCAACCTCCAGATGGGTTATCTCTTCGAGGACCTCATTCGGAGGTTCTCCGAGATCTCCAACGAGACCGCTGGTGAGCACTTCACCCCTCGCGAGGTCATCAAGCTCATGGCCGACCTCCTCCTGGCGCCAGACGAGGGCGAGCTGAGCGAACCGGGTGTCGTCAAGCAGGTCCTGGACCCGGCGTGCGGCACAGGGGGGATGCTCACCGAGGTGTACAACCACATCAAGGAACGGAACCCCCAGGCCAACGTGGTCGTGTTCGGTCAGGAACTCAACGAGGAGTCCTGGGCGATCTGCCGTTCCGACCTCATGATCAAGGGGCAGGACCCCGAGCACATCAAGCTCGGCAACTCCTTCAGCCATGACAGGCACGGGTCCCGCAAGTTCGACTACATGCTGGCCAACCCGCCCTTCGGTGTGGAGTGGAAGAAGGTCAAGGAAGAGGTGGAGAACGAGCACGATCTCGGCTCCACAGGCCGGTTCGAGGCGGGGCTGCCGCGTATCAATGACGGGTCGCTGCTGTTCCTCCAGCACATGATCTCGAAGATGAAGCCGGTGACCGATGAGGGTGGCGGCAGCCGCATCGCGATCGTCTTCAACGGGTCCCCGCTGTTCACCGGTGCCGCTGAGTCAGGAGAGTCCGAGATCCGCCGCTGGATCCTGGAGAACGACTGGTTGGAGGCCATCGTGGCGCTCCCCGACCAGCTCTTCTACAACACCGGGATCTCCACCTACTTCTGGATCCTCAGCAACCGTAAGGACGAGGCGCACCAGGGCAAGGTCATGCTCGTGGATGCCCGAGACCACTGGGTGAAGATGCGCAAGTCCCTGGGGAACAAGCGCAAGCAGTTCACCGATGAGCAGATCACCGAGCTGCGGGACCTGTACGCGAACGCGTTGAGTGTGGCGGCTGACTCAGAACATCCGCTGCACGGCAAGGTGAAGGTTTTCGGCAACGAGGACTTCGGCTACCAGCGCGTCACGGTGGAGCGTCCGCTGAAGCTTCGCTTCGAGGTCACGGAAGACGCCCTCAGCGAGCTGGCTGCTGCCTTGGAGAAGGGCCGTACGACGGCCAAGTACGAACAGCGAGAAGCGCTGATCGACTCCCTGCGGCCGCTTGTCGGTGTGGAGCCCTGCTTTAAGAGAACCGAGTTCGCCGACCGTATGCAGCAGGCGTTCGCTGAAGGTGGCGTCAGCAAGCCGCCGCCGGCGGTGACCAAGGCCGTGTGGAACGTGGTTTCGGTGCGCGACCCCGAGGGCGAGGTGCAGCTCAAGAAGGGCAAACCCGAGCCGGATTCGGAGCTGCGCGACTTCGAGAACATCCCGTTGGACGAGGACATCGACGCCTACATGGAGCGCGAGGTCCTGCCACACGTTCCTGATGCCTGGGCAGAGAAGGAAAAGACGAAGATCGGTTACGAAATCCCGTTTACCCGCCACTTCCATATTTATGAAAATCCTCGACCCCTTGAGGAGATTGATAGGGAGCTCAAGGAGCTTGAGGGCGAAATCCGGCGACTTCTTGGTGAGGTGGCCAAGTGACCATCATGCGACTGCGCCATGCTGCCCAAGTAAATCCCTCGTCTCCAGCCTTCGACCGTCTCCCTGGTGACGCAGATATCTCTTTTATTCGGATGGAGTCTGTCTGGCCGGGGAAGTGGGCTGAACTTAGTGAAATCAGAAAAAAGTCTGACGTTGTCACAGGGTTTACTCGTTTCCAGGACGGTGATGTCCTGGTTCCGAAGATCACGCCAACGTTTGAAGCGTCTAGGTCGATTTTTGTCAACGGATTGCGCTCTGGGGTTGGTGCGGGAACGACTGAACTTCATGTTATTCGGCCAACTGGAGTGCTTGATGCCCGGTTCCTTTCGTATATAATGCATTCTTGCCCATTTCTTTGTATGGGCGAGGCGGAAATGTACGGGGTTGCTGGACAGAAGCGTGTTCCTGACGATTTTGTGAGGAATTTCGAAGTTTGGGTTCCTGGCCTCGGTGAACAGCGGAAAATCGCAGACTTCCTTGATTCTGAAGTTTTTAGAATTGACCAGATGCTGAGTGCTGCTCAAGGCGTTCGTGATCTCCTTGAAGAGAAAAGGTCGGGGACAATCTTTCATGAGGTGACAGGGGCGTATGAGGGGGTGGGGCGCCGAGAGTCTGGTCTCGATTGGGCGCCCACCATTCCGGATGTTTGGGATGTTGTGCCATTGAAGTATGTGGCCAAGCTGGGAAGTGGTCACACTCCTAGTAGAACTCGAGTGGATTATTGGAAAAACTGCTCGATCCCGTGGATTTCCCTTTTTGATGTTGGTCGGATGAGGGATTCGCGCCAGGAGTCCCTTTCGGATACTCGGCAGATGATCAGTGAAGTCGGGATGGAAAATTCTTCGGCTTGCCTGCACCCTGCTGGAACTGTTGTGCTTTCTCGAACCGCTTCGGTTGGTTTTTCCACGATTATGGGTCGTGACATGGCAGTGAGCCAGCATTTTGTTACGTGGACTTGTGGGAATCGATTGGATCCTTATTACCTACTCTATGTCCTCCGGTCAATGGGTCAGTACTTCAAGAGTGTTCAAGTTGGCACTACTAATGTCACGATATTCATGCCCGACCTATTTTCGATAAAAATTCCCCTGCCGTCCGTTTCGAATCAAAGAAAGATAGTTGGTGGAATTCGTTCCAAGTTGCACAAAATTGATTCCCTTTTGGAGTCTGTGGAACGTCAGATCGATCTGCTGGAAGAACGCAAGCGCGCCCTGATCACTGCCGCCGTCACCGGTCAGATCGACGTCACCACCGCGCGAGGAGCTGATGTGTCATGAGCCCCGTCCATGACGAGAGAACCTTCGAGGACCACATTGTCTCCTCCCTGCTGGAGCGTGGCTGGGTCCAGGGAGACAACGAGGGCTACGAGGCCGACCTCGGACTGGACACCGCGCAGCTCTTCAGGTTCATCGAAGCCACACAGAACACCAAGTTCAAGAAGCTCATCTCCCTCTGCGGGGACGACCGGGACAGTGCACGCCGCGAGTTCACGACGACCCTCGTCAAGCGCATCAACAACGAGGGCACGCTCGACATCCTGCGCGGCGAGGTCACCGTCTACGGGGTGCAGTTCAAACTCGCCTACTTCAAGCCCTCACACACCGTCGCCGAGAACGCTCTGGCCGACTACAACCAGAATCGTCTCAGCGTCACCCGACAGTTCCGCTACGCCACCATGAGCGCGGACCGGGGCAGACCCTCGCTGGATCTGGCGCTGTTCGTCAACGGTTTGCCCGTTGCCACAGCTGAACTCAAGAACCCGCTCACTGGGCAGAACGTTAACCACGCCAAGCACCAGTACTCCCACGACCGGGATCCGCGCGAACTCCTCTTCACCAAACGCACTCTGGTGCATTTCGCGGTCGACCCCGATTTGGTCTTCCTCACCACCCGGCTGGAGGGCGAGAAGACGCGCTTCCTGCCGTTCAACACCGGCTCCGAAGGTGCCGGACGCCTGGGCGGGGCAGGTAACCCGCTGCCCGCCGCCGATCAGACCGGTTACCGCACGGCCTACCTGTGGGAGGAAGTCTGGGAGTTCGACAACTGGTTGGACCTACTGCGACGGTTCGTGCACACCAAACGGGACAAGAACTCCCGAGGAGTCAAGCGAGAGAGTGTCATCTTCCCCCGGTACCACCAGTGGCACGCCGTGCGCTCCCTCGTCGGGCACGCCGCACGGCACGGCGCGGGGCACAACTACCTGGTCATGCACTCGGCCGGTTCGGGCAAGTCCAACACCATCGCCTGGCTCGCCCACCGCCTCTCCTCCCTGCACACCCCCGCGAACCCCGCCGACATGGACCCGGACGCCGTCGCGGCGGGGCTCGAACCTGATACCGCCGTCTTCGACAAGACGTTCATCATCACCGACCGCTCTGTCCTGGATCGGCAGTTGCAGGACACCGTGGGCAGCTTCTCCCAGGTCAAGGGTGTGGTGAAGAACATCGGCGGCAAGGGCGGCTCCAAGTCGTCCCAGTTGGCCAAGGCGCTGTCAGCGTCAAGTGAGCGGATCATCGTCGTCACCCTGCAGACCTTCCCCGCCCTCATCGAGTACCTGCGCGAGCAGCCCACGGACATCAAGGGCAACAAGTTCGCCATCGTCGTCGACGAGGCCCACTCCTCCCAGAGTGGTGAGGCGGCCAAGGACGTCAAGAAGATCCTGCGTGATCTCGGCCTGGACGCCGATGACGACTCCGGGGACGACGGGGCCCCCACCACCACGGAGGAAGCGCTGTTGCGGGCGGCCGCCGACCGTGGGCGCAGCGCCAACCTGTCCTACTTCGCCTTCACCGCCACTCCCAAGCACAAGACCCTGAACCTGTTCGGTGTCTTCAACAAGGACACCGACAAGTACGAGCCCTTCCACACCTACTCCATGCGTCAGGCCATCGAGGAGGGGTTCATCCTCGATCCGTTGCGCAACTACTACACGTACAAAACGTGGTGGGAGCTGCGCAACGCCAACGACGACGACCCCGAGGTGGAGCGGGACAAGGCCAAGGCCGCGCTCGCCAGGCTTGCCGAGACCAATGAGAAGGCTCTGGCGGAACACGCCAAGGTCATCATCGACAACTTCCAGGCTGTTACCGCGAAGCAGATGGGCGGCCGGGCCAAAGCCATGGTGGTCACCCGTTCCCGCGAAGCGGCCCTGAAGCTGTACCGGGCGATCAAGCGCCATGTGGCGGAGAGCCCGGTTCCCGATCCCGGTGTCCTTGTCGCCTTCTCCGGCTCCCTCAAGGACGAGGACGAGGGGAAGGAGGTGACCGAGGCCTGGCTCAACGGCTTCTCCGAGAGGGAACTACCTGAAAAGTTCGCCTATACCAGAGCCGACGACCGGAGCGCCGCCGCACGGAACACTCCGGAGTACCGGATCCTCGTCGTCGCTGACAAGTACCAGACCGGATTCGACCAGCCGCTGCTCACCACCATGTTCGTGGAGAAGCGTCTCCGGGACGTGGCGGCCGTACAGACCCTGTCCCGGCTCAACCGCATCCACCCGCTCAAGTCGCAGAGCGACCTGTTCGTCCTCGATTTCGTCAACGACGCCGAGGAGATCAAGGAGTCGTACAAGAACTACTACGAGGAGGCGCTTACCGGAGAGGCCGATCCGGACGTTCTGTACAGCATCAGACTCCGTCTCATGCGCGAAGCGGACATCCTTGTGGAGTCGGAGGTGGAGGGTTTCGCCGAGGCCTATTTCTCTCCTGAGGTCAGCGCCCTTTCCGTTGAGAAGAAGACTGTCCATCCCGAACTCAACCGTTTCCTCGACCCGGCGGTCGAACGGTTCACGGAGATCGCCGACAGCGAGGACGAGGACGAGCGGTCCCAGGCTGAGGAGTTCCGCTCGAACCTGAACGACTACACCACCAAGTACGGGTTCCTCTCACAGGTGATGGACTTCCCCGACGCGAACCTTCACCGCCTCTTCGAGTACGCCCGCTTCCTGATCAAGAAGTTGCCGGGACGCCGCGACGGCGGTGTGGACATCGGGAAGGTGGAGGTCGTCGACGTCGGTGTCCTCAAGACCGGCGAGCACGACCTCGGCCTGAACCCGGACGGCCCCCAGGAACTGCCCGGGTTCTCCGACGGTACGAGCACCCCCTCCTCCCTGGAGAAGGAGCTGCTGTCCGCTGTCATCGAGTTGTTCAACGAACACTTCGGCCGCAAACCGACCGCCGCGGACATGAGCATGTACAAAGAGCGGCTACAGGAGGTCATGGCCGATGACGAAGTCGACCAGGCCGCCCAGGCGAACGCTGACGAAGGTGCCTTCCGGCTCGTCTTCGACAGGAAGATGAAGAAGGCGGTCCTGAAGCGGTACCACAGCAACGTGGAGTTCACGAACCACTACGCCCAGGACGCGGTGTTCAAGGACGCCTTCAACCACCTCACGGGACGTGCCGCCCACCGCCTGCTGCGCCAGCGCCATGCAACCACCTCCAGCTGATGTGAGTACCTCGGCGGGTGTCTGATTCGGGACCATCAGCCGCCGGGGCCGTCAGAGAACCCCCGTAGGATCCTCGAAGGAGACAAACGACCCGCACGGTCGGACGGTACGTGACCCCGGCCGCGCCCAAGCGGATTGGGGCCCGGTGCACGCCACACCCGAGCGGATCGCCGACCGGTACGAACTCGTCGCCAGCATCAGCACCGGGGGCATGGGCCAGGTCTGGCGCGGCTACGACACCGTGCTCGACCGGCCCGTCGCGGTCAAGGTGATCCGCCCCGACAAGGTCGCCGACCCCCGGCTGTACGACGAGTACGCCAACCGGTTCAAGCGGGAGGCGCGCGTCACCGCCCGGATCGAGAACCCCGGGGTGCCCTCCGTCTACGACGCCGCCGTGGACAAGGACGAGGGCTCCCTGTACCTGGTGATGCAGCTGGTGCGTGGGGTCTCGCTCGCCGACGCCATCGACGAGAGCGCCCCGCTTCCGGTCCCCACCGCCGCCGCCGTCGCCGCCCAGGTGTGCGCGGTCCTCTCCGACGCGCACGCGGTCCCCGTCGTCCACCGCGACCTCAAGCCCGGCAACATCATGGTGGCCGACGACGGCACGGTGAAGGTCTTGGACTTCGGTATCGCCGCCGTACTGCGCACCGACGTCACCCGTCTCACCCAGACCGGAACCCCTCTGGGGACCTACGCCTACATGCCTCCCGAGCAGGTGCGCGGTGCGCCCGCCACCCCCGGCAGTGACCTGTACTCCCTGGGCTGCGTCCTGTACCAGATGCTCACCGGAAAGCCGGTGTTCCCCGCCGACTACACCTCCTTCCGGCTGCAGGTCGCGCACGTGCAGGACCCGCCCCTGCCGCCCTCCGCCCACGTGGACGGCCTGCCCGAGGAGCTGGAACGGCTCATCCTGGACCTGCTGGCCAAGGACCCCGAGGACCGGCCCGCCACGGCACAGGACGTCTACGAACGGCTTGTCCCGTACCTTCCCCAGCCCGAACCGCTCGCTCCCGACAAGCCTCTCCCGCCCGGGGCCCTGCCCGACCCCACCCGCCCCTACCGGCGGCCGATTCCACCCCGTCCCAGGGCGGCCGTCCTCGCCCCGACCAAGCCGCTGCCGCCCACGCTGGTGGAGACCACCGCTCCCACACCACAGGTCGTCGGCCTGGCACCCGGGGAACTGGTCGAGGCCGATCAGCACGCCCAGGCACTCATCGACGAAGGACGCTTCGCCCAGGCCGTGGGAGTCCTGGACGACGTCATCGCCCCGGCGTCCGCGGCCCTGGGAGCCGAATCCGCCCAGGTGGTCGAGCTGCGTCTGCTGCGTGCCACGGCCCTGATGCTCATCGACAACGCCGGTCGCGCCCTGCCCGAGTTCACCGCTCTGGCCGACACCCTGGAGCGACAGGCGGGGCCGGAGGACACGCGGGCCCTGCTGTGCCGCCAGCAGGCCGTGTACTGCATGGCGCAGTTGGGGGAGACCACCCGGGCCCTGCGGGAGGCCGAACACGTCCTGGAACGATTCCGCCGTGTCTTCGGAGAACGCGCCGACGACACCCTGGACCTGCGCCAGGCGATCGCCATGTGGCGGCTGAGCTCGGGGGATGTCGAACACGCCTCGTCCGAGCTCCTCGCGCTGTACTCTGACCTGCGCGCGGCCTACGGCCCCGGCGCCCCCGAGACCCTCCGGGCCGCCGACCTCCTGGACAGACTGGGACACCGCCGGGGCTGAGCCCAGCCACCTGCCCGATCCCGAGTCGCCCAGCCAGAAGGAGTCCCCGCCCCCATGCCTCAGCTCGCCCTGGGAAAGCAGTTCTTCGAGAGCGGTGAGTACGACGAACTCCCCCCGAGCGCACGGAGGAACGTCCGGCTCGCCATGGAGAAGTTCAGCCTCCTCACCCACGCCGAACTCAAGGTCGACAAGGGCCTCAACTTCAAACCGCCCTCGGGCAGGCGCAGCCGCAGCATCTTCACCTTCAGGGTGGACAACTTCTACCGGGGCGTCGTCCTGGCCCCCGAGAGCGGTGACAGCTACCTGCTGCTCAAGGTCATGAACCACGACCCGGCCTATGAGTGGGCGATCAAGCAGGACGCGGGCGTCAACCGGCTGACCGGCGCGGTGGAGATCTGGGACGCGGACAGGCTCGACCGCATGACCCCGGACCTGGAGGAGCGCGCGGCTCCGACCGACCCCGACAAACGGCTGTTCGCCAACGTCTCGGACGGGGACCTGAGGACCCTGGGCATCGAGGACAAGGTGCTGCGGGCGGCGCGCACCGTCGTGGACGCCGACGCCCTCGTCGACGTCGTCCCCTTCCTGCCCGAGGACCAGGCCGAGGTGCTCCAGTACCTGTCCGCCGGGTTCCCGGTGGAGGAGATCTGGCGGGACGTCGTCGCCCACCGGCCCTCCGGTGCGGTCAGCGGCGACATGGACACCGCCATCCGCAATACCCCCACCCGGGTCAAGCTCGTCTCCGGTCTGGATGAGTTGGAGGAGATCCTCTCCCAGCCCTTCTCCGTCTGGCGCACCTTCCTGCACCCCGCGCAGCGCAAGGTCGCCTACAAGGCCAGCTATCCCGGCAGCTATCAGGTCACCGGCGGCCCCGGCACCGGGAAAACCGTCGTGGCCATGCACCGGGTCAAGCACCTGTTGGCCTTCCTGCGCCCGGACGAGCGCATCCTGCTCACCACCTTCACCAACACCCTCGCCGCAGCGCTGGGAACGGGCATCCGCCAGCTCATGGACGACCCGGCCCGGATGGAGCGGCTCACCATCTCCACCGTCAACGCCCAAGCCAGTCAGGTGTTGACCGAGGCCAACGGCGGACGCGCCTCCCGCTTCGTCAGCGACTCCCAGGAGCTCGACCGCTGGCGCGGGATCGTTCAGGAGCAGGGGCTGGAGTGGACCGCGGAGTTCCTCCAGCAGGAGTACCGGCACGTCGTCCTCGCCCAGCGCCTGGACACGCTGGAGGAGTACCAGGCGGCCACCCGCAGCGGCCGCGGGAACCGGCTGGCCGCCGCCCAGCGCGAGCGGGTGTGGAAGGCCATGGCGGCCTTCACGAAGGGCCTGGACGCCGACGGTGTGCAGACGCACCTGCGCGGCTGCGATCTGGCCGCCCGGGTCCTGGAGGAACAGGGGCCCCGCTTCCGGCACGTGGTGGTGGACGAGGCCCAGGACCTGCACCCCGCCCAGTGGCGCTTCCTGCGCGCCGCCGTGGCGCCCGCACCAGACGACCTGTTCATCGGCGGCGACCCCCACCAGCGCATCTACGACGCCAAGGTCTCCCTGAAGGCGCTGGGAATCAACGTGGTGGGCCGCTCTCAGCGGTTGCGCCGCAACTACCGCAGCACACAGCAGATCCTCACCTGGTCCCGTCCGCTGCTGGACGGGGAGAAGGTCGAGTCCCTGGCCGACGGCGGCACCGAGTCCCTGGCCGGGTACCGCTCGGCGCTCCAAGGGCCCCGGCCCACCACGCACGCCGCCGCCACCCTGGAGGAGGAACTGGACGCGCTCGTGGAGCGGGTGCGCGAGTGGACCGACACCGGGGTGGAGCCGTCGTCGGTGGCGGTCGCCGTGCGGTTCCGATGGGTAATCAAGAGGGTGGTCTCCGCGCTCACCGACGCCGGGATCGATGCGTGCGAGCTGCGCGGGGCCGACGACGAGGCCCCGGGTGTGCGAGTGGGCACGATGCACTCGCTCAAGGGGCTGGAGTTCCGGTGCGTCGCCGCGGTGGGCGTCTCCGACGGCGCGGTGCCCAACCCCAAGGCGATCACCGCCGAAGACGTGGACGAGATCCAGCACGGGGCGGACCTCATGGCGGAGCGGTGTCTGCTCTTCGTGGTCTGCACCCGGGCGCGCGACCACCTGCACGTTTCCTGGCACGGGAAGCCGAGCCCGTTCCTGGCCGAGGCCGGTATCGCCTGAACCCGTCGAGAGGGAACACATCGGATGTCTGCTGAGCAGAGCCGCGTCCACAACGAGATCCATGGCGGTGTACACGGCGGGACCGTCATCCAAGGACGGGACATCACCTACCACGCGCCGAGGCCAAAGCCTGAGTCCTTGCGGGGTCTTCCCCGGCTGTCCCCGGTGTTCACCGGGCGTGACGCGGATGTCGAAGCCCTTCTGGAGTCGCTCAACCCGGCTTCGGTGGGGCAACGCCGTTCGCCCACCGTCGTCATCTCCGGAATGCCGGGCTCCGGAAAGACCGAGCTCGCTCTCCACACCGCGAAACAGGCTCTGGACCAGCGTCGATGGTGTGACGGCGTGCTGTACGTCGACCTGTTCGGCTACGACCCCCAGCGTCGGGTCGACCCGGGCCGTGCGCTGGGCGGGTGGCTGCTCAATCTGGGCATCGACGCACAGGACATCCCCGCCGACGCCCAGACAAGGGAACAGATGTACCGCGCCGAGCTCAGCTCACGTGCGGAACGCGGCCGTCCCGTCCTGGTGATCGTCGACAACGCCTCCTCGGCGGAACAGGCCGAACCGCTCCTTCCCGGCGATGGCCGCTCCGGTGCCCTGGTGACCTCGCGGCATGTGCTGGATCTGGGAGCCAGGGTTCACCGGCTCGGCGAACTGGACGACGAGAGCGCGGTCGAGGTGATTCGCCGCAGTCTGTGGGAGCTCTGGGGAGACTCCGACACGCGCGTGTCGGACGAACCCGATGGCGCGCTGCGCCTGGCCCGGCTGTGCGGACGTCTCCCCCTGGCCCTACGCATCGTCGCCGGACTTCTGGCCGATGTGTCGACATGGACACTGGCTCAGATGGCGGACGATCTCCACAAGAAGAGATTGGACGGTTTGGAACGGGAGGAGTGGGCCGTGCGCGCCGCGTTCGACCTCTCCTATCAGAACCTGGCCAGTCGGCAGGCCGAACTGTTCCGGCTCGTCGCATTGGCACCCGGTACCGACGTGTCGACCGAGAGCGCGGCGGTCCTGATCGAGGCGGAGGAGACGGAGGCACGTCGGCTTCTCACCGCGCTGGCACGAGCGAGCCTGGTTGATCCGGTGGGTACGGACCGATGGCGACTGCACGACCTCGTGCGGATTTACGCCGGGGAACGGGCAGGGGGATCAGGTCGGGAAGGAGCGGGCGCACCGGCTCTCCGGAGGCTGCTCACGCATCTGATGCTGACGGCCGACGCCGCGGACGACAGCTTGCGAGCCCTGCCTGGTGAAAAGGTCCTCCCGCGTTTTGTTGCGGAGGAGGCGGCCCTGGCATGGCTGGACGGCGAGCAGGAGGCGCTGGTCGCCGCTGTCCAGGTCGCACGTGGACTTCATGAGACGACCTGTGCGGTGAACCTGCCGCTGATCCTCGCGCATTTCATGCAGTCGCGGATGCGGCTCGCCGAGCTTCTGGAGATAGCCGAGGTCGGTTGTCGTACGGCTGAGGAGACCGGGCGCCGAGGCGACGCGGCCAAACTGTGGGCGGAGGTAGGAGAAACCCTGGTCCTGATGCGGCGTTTCAGGCAGGCGGCAGAAGCCCATGACAAGGCCTTCGCGCATGCCGTAGCCGCGGAGGACTGGCATTCGGCAGCGGGTGTCTTGAACAGTAGCGGGGTGGCTCTGCGTTGCCTCGGTAACTACGAGGAAGCCCTCAGCAGGCATACCGAGGCCGTGCTCATATTCGAACGTCTGGGCGATCAGACGGGAGTCGCCAAGGCGTCGAACAACAAGGCGAACGTGTTCTTGGCGACGGGGCGTCCGGACGAAGCGGTCATTCACCAGCAGGTCGCGATGGAGATCTACGCGAAGCGCGGTGACGGCCAGGGGTTCGCCCACTCCTGCCTGAACATGGGTAACTCCTACTCAGCACTTGGAATGCACGATCTCGCTGTCACCTCCTTCCAGTGGGCATGCGATTACTCTCGGGACGGCGGAGAGCCGAGGGTCCTCGCCATGGCCACCGCTGGCCTGGCCGTCAGCCTGTATCGAACAGGTCTGTCAGAGAAGGGGAACCACGCTTTCGAGGAGGCGATACGCCTCTTCCGTGAACTGGGAGATCTATACAACGAGGCTCGAACATGGCGTAACTTCGGAGTCGCCCTACGCGAGGAGGGAAAATTCGCGGAAGCCGAGCGGGTCTTCCGCAAGGGGCTGGATGCCTTCGCCGAGTACGGAGACCCCTGCGGTGAGGGCGACTGCTGGAACGGCATCAGTGGAACCCTGGTCAGCAGAGGTCAGTACGAGGATGCCCTGCCCGCCGCGCGCCGTTCCACCGAATGCCATGAGGGTCTGGCTGCGAGCGAATGCGCGGCTACGTCCTGGAACAACCTGGGTTTCATCCTGAGTGAACTGGGCCGGGTGGAGGAGGCGATCTCGGCGCTGCGCAGATCTCGGGACACGCGCATCACCCAGGGGAATCTGGGGAGAGCCGCTCAGATCTCACGGGCGATGGGCTTCAAACTCGTGGAGACAGACAGGTTCGCGATGGCAATGGAGGCCTTCCGGGAAGCGGCCCGGTTGTTCACCGAGGTAGGTGACGACGAGTCGGCTGAGCAGGTTCGGGAGTTGATGGCCGAATGCGCCGCCCTCCTGGATGAGACCGGTGAGTGAGAGAGGGTGCGATACCGGCTCGTGCCCGTACCACCCTCGTCGGGCTCCGTTCCGGCTACATGGGCCAGGATGACCACTACCACCAGCGGGGAGCACCGGAGGCCATGCTCGGAACCGTCGTCAGCGCCGGTATGGGATCCTGGCCCGGATATGACCACAGAAACTGATCCCGCCAGCACGTACCTGCTGATCCTCAGCGAGCGAGAGGCCGTGGCGTGGGTGCTGCGCACCTCGCGGATGGCCTTTCCCGCGACGCGACGCGCGGAGGTGGAGCGGCTCAGGGTCGGGGACCGGCTGCTCCTGCTCACGACGCGGGGCTGTTGGCACAACCCGACGCGTGACCGGACGAGGGTGATCGGCCTGGCGGAGGTCACCTCATCCGTTCGCTCCTACGACGAGCCGGTCACCATAGCCGGACGGGACTTCACCCGTGGTTGTGGTCTGCGGTTGGAGTCGGTCACCCCCTACCGGACCGGTGTGGAACTCGCCCCACTGGTGCCGGAGCTGGAGGTCTTCCCCGACACCCGTCCGGGCGCGTGGGCGGTGCGGATTCGTAGGCCCTTGGTGCAGCTCGGTCCGGCGGACGTGGAGCTTCTCACCCGCGAGCTCGACGAGGTCGCTGGTGCGCCGGAGGACCACGTGCCGGAGTACGTGGAGAAAGTGCGTCTGGCCGTCTCGGGATAACGTGGTGACACGTACGGCCCCGGCTTCGGAGAGAAGTCGGGGCCTACGTCTGCCTGTGAGGCAGCTGTCAGCGACGGGCGACGCTGAGGAAGGCGTCCCACTCGGCGGCGGGGAAGGGGAGGTGGCCCTCGGCCGGGTTCTTGGAGTCCCGGACGGCCGCGCCGCGGGGCAGTCCGGCGACCTCTACGCAGTTCTGGCTCTGAGCGCTGCTGTAGCTGCTCTTCTTGAAAATCAGCTCGTCGTTCATGGTTTGCTCTCCAGGGCTTCTACGACTTCTGTGATGACCCTGGCGGATTGCGCAGCGCTCATCGCAGAGCCTTGGACATCACCAAAGGTGACGCCATGCGCTTCCACTTCGTCCGGTTCTTCCAGGAAGAGACCACCTGAGGCGGTGTCCACGAACACGATCGGGGCGTCAAGTGGGTCTGGGAAGTCCAAGACGCTGAACGGGGCGACAAATGCAGCATGCGCACCTGTACTGAAGGGCAGAACCTGGAGATCGATGTTGGGAAGCTTGGCCATGTGAAGTAGGTGGCGCAGCTGCTCAGCCATGATCTCAGGGCTACCAATCACCCGGCGTAGCGCTGCTTCATCCAGGGCCACACGCAGACTTGCGGGTTTGAACCGCGTCAGGATATCGCGTCGTTCCATACGGGCTTTGACACGGCGTTCGCTCTCCTCCGTGCTGGTGTACCGACCACCTTGGAACAAGGCACGGGCGTAGTCGGGCGTCTGGAGAAGCCCCGGGATCACCAGGCCTTCAAAAGTTCGGATGGTCGAAGCCTCTGCCTCGAAGTCTGGGAGCGACTGGGGCCCGAACACCTCGCGGTACTTCGACCACCACCCTCTGACCTTGGCGTCCTTGGCGAGCGCGTGCAGGGCTTCGCGTTTGTCAGGATCGGTGACCTGGTACAGGTCCAACATCTTGTCGAGGTCGTCGGCCTTGATCGTCTGTGTCTCGGCGGTTTCGATCTTGCTCAGCTTGCCAGCGGCCCACTTGAGCGACTTCACCGTTTGAGTGGTGGTCAGGTTCGCGTTGCTGCGGGCGCGCTTGAGTTCTGCAGACAAGCGTCGACGGCGGAGAGTAGGGCTGTGAGGACGCTGCATGGTGACAGTGTATCCCTCTTCTAGTGAATCTCCCGAGACGGTGTTGACCTGAGTGAGATTCACTACTACCTTGAAGATGTGGCCAGTGACTGGGTCGCTACACAGAGTCTCTGCTGGTCAGGCTACGCCGTGCCCCTTCCCCCTGACAGGGAAACGCGAAGGTCTCACGCCTGCGGGCACACCGAACCCCTGTTGTCGCTCCACACGTGCAAGGAGTCTGTTCGTCATGCCCGCAACCGCACCCATGCCCGCGCTGCCAGAGGTGACCGTGCCCCTCGCTGAGCTGGTTCCGCCCCGGTGTCGCCACTACTTCACCGGCCGGTCCGGCCGCGCCCACTACAAGACGCGCCGCTACGACTTCGGCGGCTCGGTCCAGTACATGCCGCTGGTGCGCGCGTTCCTGAGTACCTGCGCCGCCGAACGCGACCGCGAATACCGCTACCTGTTCACCCTGCTGGGCAGCGAACTCGCCAACAACGCCCTACGCCACTCCCGCTCGGGCCAGCCCTTCGGCGTCTACACCCTGACCTGCCAGCGCACCCGCACCGGCCTGCGCCTCGCCTGTCGCGACCAGGGTTCCCGCGACGGAAGGAAGACCGTTCTCGGGCAGCGCTCGTATCTGGCGCCCGACCCCGACGGACTGGACCCGGCCGCCGAGTCCGGGCGCGGCCTGGCCATGATCGACGCCTTCGCCTCCTCCTGGGGCGACAACGGCGTCCCGAACTACCGCCAGGTCTGGTTCTTCCTGGCCTACGACCTGACCGACAGCCTCTGGAACACCACCGCGTAGACGTCGACACCGCTGCACGCACGCAGAAGGGCCCAGGAGAGCGCGGCAACGCTCTTCCCGGGCCCACAACAACCCTGAATCCGACACTGCGACATGTAAGAAAGCAGGATCAGTGACGCATCCTATCCCCGTACCCCGGCCCTCCAGCGACCCGTTGCACCGACCACTTCCGCCGCTGCCCCGGAGGCACCCGCTGATCGGCCCGTTCTGCCCGGCCTGTGAGCATCCCTCGTGCCGTCGGCGCCGAGCCGCGCGTTTGCCCCGCCTGGGCGGGCACCGCTCCGAGTTCGCCCGCGAGCACGCCCGTGCCGCCGACCTCCAGCGCTACAACCCGCACCTGCTCATCTGGTTCGGTGAGCAGACTCTGTCCTACTGGGTCGCCTCACATGCCGGCCTGACCGAGGCCCGCGACTCCGGTGACCTGCTCCTCCTCTTGGACCCGGCGCCTACTCGGGTCCCCGCCGGGCGCTGACCCGTGCAGCCCGGGGCGGAACGGCTTCGGCCGCTCCGCCCCGGCACGGGTCATTCCGCGTCACCCAGCTCGGCGAAGAGCCGTTCCGCGTGCGCCGCCATCGACTTCCCCTCGATGTGCCACTTGGCGGGCCCCTGGACGGCCACCGGGGAGTTCTCCCAACCGGCCAGTTCGTACATGCGCATCACCAGACCGCTGGGGGAGTAGTGCTTCCCGTCCGCCTCCCACAGCAACGTCTGCTTGCGGTCGGTCGTCCAGGTCGCCTGCGCCCGACGCTGGTCCTCCGCCAGCCAGCCCTTCATCGCCTCCTCCTCAGTGGAGGTGGTGGGCCGGAACTCCAACTGCGTACCGCTGCGCAGCACACCTGCGTCCAACAGGATCGCCGCACTGTTGGGACGGCGCTGCTTGCGCTTGCGCTGACCCTTCTTCAGGCGGTAGCCGTCGTCGATGGCGGGCACGGGGGAACTCGACCGGACGTCGTGCAGCACCAGCTCGGCCAGTTTGCGGCACCGTACGGGGTCCGACAGGGTACGGGTGAGCGAGGCCTTGGAGTCGGGACCGTACTCCGCGTCGATGTGGTGGAGCAGCCTCGGGAACACCGAGTCCACCAGGTCCTGCGCCTTTTCGAGGGTCTCCTCCCAGTCGTACTCCTCCGCTCCCATGTCCTTGCGGCCGATGGACTGGAACACCAGGTGTGTGACGAGCAGGTCGCCACGGTCCGCGACGTCCGAACCGCGTCCCCTGAGTTCCTTGCCGACCTGGTGCAGCCGGTCGCCCACGGCCCGGCGGAGCCGGACCGAACCCCAGATCTGCGAGGCGTTCGGCTGTTCGCCGAACAGCATCGGGTAGGCGCCTTCGGCTCCCCGCTCCCACAGGGTGTCGACGTTCTGCTTCGCCCGGACGGCCAGTTTGACGTTCGGGTGCGCGCAGGCCAGGGCGAGGGAGGCCTCCACCACCGAGCAGCCCTGCTCCGGGACCGGGTCGGGCTCTCCCCGTTTGTAGGTGTAGAACTTGCCGATGTTCCCGAAGTCCTCCCTGATGAGCGCCTGCGTCTCGTCCAGGGCGACGAAGTCGCGCTCCTCCACGCGGTTCTGCCGGTTGCGGGTGTCCGTGATCCGGGCCGGCAGGTCCGAGGAGGGGTCGTCGACACAGATGACGTGCACGCTGATGTCGGCCTCGGCCAGGGCGTCGGGGTGGTCCTGCAAAGCCCTATGCAGCGTGCTCACGCTCTGGGCGCCGTTGACCACGCTGGCACCGCGCATGGTGAGCACCACCTCTTCGTCCTGGCGGCGGCGCCCCGGAAACGTAGCGGTCAGGGACCTGCAGATGACCGTGATCCCGTTGTGGAAGAAGAGGAAGTGCTCGGGGTCGGCGGCGAGGCTCTCCAGGATGCCCGCGTTCACGTCCGTGGTACCGAGAGAGGCGCGGATGTTGCGGTGGAAGAGGCCGTCCCCGGCCTCCCCGACCCACCTGGCGACCTGTTCGGCGGAGACGATGCCCTGGTACATCTCCACCGGAGTCTTGACGTAGGTCCACTGGCGCATCTTCGCGTCGATCGGTATGTCCTCGGGGGCGCGCTCGACGCGGATCTGCTCCCACAGCGCTTGCGTCCCGAGTACCTGACGATCGAGGGTCAGACCGAAGCCGTTGGTCTCGGCGAACGCCTCGTCGAAGACACCGGTGACGTCGGGGTGCAGCTGGCCGTCACCCGTCAGCGCGATGACGAAGTGCACACGGGTGTGCGGGTCGAGCAGGACTGCGTTGATCTTGTCCGCCATGTCCTGGATGCGTTCGTTGAACCGGTCGAACTCCCGGTTCTCCAGCAGACGCCAGCCGCGCAGGAACTTCAGGGCCTCGCCCTGGTTCAGACTGGCCCGTCCCTGCCCACTCCACTTGGACTGGATGAGCCAGATCCTGCTGGAGGTCTCCGACACGGCGATCGCGTCGATGCCGTGGTCATCGCGACCGTCGATGAGGCACACCGCGGCCTCCTCGTTGCCCAACCCCGTAAGCCCGCGTACGGCCAGGGCGGCGAGGGATCGTGAATACAGGGCCTTCTGCCGCTCCTCCGGTTGCTTCCTCTCGTAATCACTCATGTCGACCAGGGAGGCGAACTCCTGGTCGAGAACGTTCTTGATCTGACGAATCGCGTGCTCGGTGTGCGGGGCTGTCCGCCGTGGGCCTGGCATCGGCGCCTTCTCTGTTCAAGGGGGTGTGACCGGGGTAATGGTATTGCGTTCCCCTTCGGCGGTCAGCCGTTTTGATCGCCGCCTCCGAGGTGAGGGAACGTCGCACCGTTCTGCTTGACTGTCCTGGTGACGTGGACGTGTCGGAGCCACCACCAGAACGAAAAGGGCGTGAGGTCATCTTCGAGGGTTCGAACATGCGTGCCGCCATGGATGAGTTCTTCGCCTACGAACATGTCATGGCCGCCTTTCGGAAGAGGTTCCCGGAACTGGCTGGTCAGCTGGTGCACAGAGGACTGGCCGGAGGCGAGCAGCCCGTCAGGCTGACCTTGGGAATCGGTGACCACCCGGAAGCGGTCCTCGGTCTCACCCGCGTCGACTATCCGGGTACGCGATGGCTGTGCTGGTACCTCGCGGTCCGCGAGTCCGACACCACCGGAAGCCTCTGGGATATGCGGACTCCACCCGAGACCATGGCGGCGGCCCTGCGCGAGCGGGCCCTGGCCGTGGCTGAGGGGCGCCCGCAGACGAGTCCCTGGCGCTGGAACGAAGCCGATGAGTCCGCCATCACCCGTCTCGCGGACGCTCTGGACGCCCGTGGGGTGACCGTCGAGTACGCCGTGGCCGCGAACCGGCACAGAGCCGTGCTCGGTGAGGGCGGGTACGAGTTCCCCCGTCATCCGGGACAAGGGGAGGTTCTGCGCGTGCGCGTGCCAGGCAAACGGGTGTGGGTCTTCCTCCGGCCCGGGCTCGGCTGGCTGGTGGACGTTCACGACCAGGAGCGCCAGCTCGTGTGGCGCGTCGACCTCGGCGAGCACCTCTTCGGGGAACCCGGAACGGCTCCTGGCCTGACCGCTGACCGGGTGAGCGCCGTGGAGCTGGCCGATGCCCTGGTGCCCGTCCTGAAAGGGTTGGAGGAGGCCGAGCCGCCGACGACGGTCCTCGACCCCGGCGACGGAAGTCTGGACGGAAGGGCCGACCAGATGCTGCCGCCCGGAGCGGCCGGTGCACCCGTTGACCCCGACAGGCCGTGCGTCGTGGTGGCGGCTCAGCTGAACGCCCTCGGTTTCGGTGACGTGCGCGCGTCCGGGGACGGCGCCGAGCTGGCTTCGGACGCGTTCCACATCGCCTGGTGGCGGCGTTCGCGGCCTCTCGGCCTGCCGGACCTGAAGAGGCTCTACGCGGACGCCTCCGTCGAAGGAAAAGGCCTCCTGGTCCTCAGCGAACCCGGTCTCACCGGCCCTGCGGAGGAGTTCGTCGACCGGTCCCGCTCCTTCGCGTTCCGGTTCGACCCGCGCAGGGGACACGTCTTCGGTGGGAACCAGCTCACCCAGGAGGCGATGTTCGAAGAGGTCTGACCCCTGGTACGCGATGGGACGTGCGCATGGCACCGACTGGTGAGCGCTCCGACGAGTCCTTCTGGATCAGCCTCGGCGGACCACGACGTCCATGCTGTCGGGGGCGGTGACCACCACGGTCCGAGGGCCCTTCAGGGAGACCTTCACCGCGCCCAGGGAAACGGTCACCTCGGGGGAGACGCCTCCGCCTTCCCCTGGGGCGGGCACGGTGTCGACTGTCATCCGGGTGAGTTCGTCCAGGGTGAGGGTTTTGTAGGCGACGCCCTCACCCTGCTTCCATGTGACGGGTGAGGCCTTCTCCACCAGGTGCGTCCATTCGACGGAGGGGGAGCCCTCCCAGCGGACACGGTGGGGGTCGTAGTCCTCCAACCACTGGACCGCCTCCGCCCCGATGTCGAACGCGGTCATGATGACGCCCCTGCGGTAACCCAGGACGAGTCCGACCTCGTCGGGTTCGAAGGCGCGAATGGTCTTGGAGTTCGACTTGTAGGGGTTCCAGTCGCCCAAGGTGACCTCTGCGGCGGTGCGTTTGCCCTGCTCCACCTCAGGCCATGTCTTGTTGATGTTGACGACGACCACGGTGGTGCGCTTCGGGGAAGTGTTCACGGGGGGCTCGTTTCTGTGTGGAGCCCGGATGTGTTCCCGGGCAGCCGAAGTACTTGTGGAGAAGTTAGCACAAGTACTTGATAAGTACTAGAGATCCTCATGGTTGGTGCGCTCCCATGTGAGTGTTGCAAGGAGTCCTCCTCTGCGTTTTCCCATTTCAAGGCGTCGAGGTGCTTTCAAGGTGTCGCTACAAGAAGCCTGAAGTTGATGCCCGTGGCCTGTGGCCAGAGTACTTGTGACACTTTTGGCCTTAAGTGCCTTCGGTTGGTGCTGGGTCGTTGGTCGGAATCAAGCCGAGACGTGGAACTTCCGCTTTGCGAACCTCTTCCCAGTTGAAAGCCGATGTCGGTAGGATCCGGGCAGACCCGTGGAACTCCGACCCGCACGGACTCCACCCCTAGGGTCGTGCCATCTCGAAAAACTGCATGTGGATAGGGCTCGTCAACGTGGGAATCAGCGATGCCCGGGAGCGTAAGGCCGCCGCGCTGGCCGCCGAGCGCGAGCGCCTGGCCAGGGTGCGCCAGGAGAGAGCGCAGGGGCGACGGGACAGCATCTGGCAGGAGTTCCAGGTAGCCTCCGACCGGGTACCCGACCTGAAGGGCGCGGTTGAGGCCGCGATCCTGGCGGCGGGGTCCTCCGGCGGGGAGACAGCCGCGAACCTGTCCGTCCTGCTCGACGGCAGACTCTGCCCGGAGGCTCCGCGGCTGTTGCTCGAACTGTTGGGGAAGCTCCCGCCCAAGATCGGCGTCCTGCACCTGGCGAGGTTGCACGAGATCGGTGTCCCGCGGGTAGCCGAAAGCGGCCGTGTGGCCGCGCTCATCAGCGGACAGGCCGAACCGACCGCACAGGTACTCCACAAGATCCGGGACACCTCCCCCAGCTTGAACCTGTGGCGGGATGCCGAACTGGTCAGGCTCGGTGCGAAGCCCAAAACCCCGGACCGCTTCCTCGCACATGCTCCCCTCGCCCTCGTCGATGACCTTCTCGACGGTGATCCGTCGGTCTCCCCGTCGGCCGGGGGACGGGCTGACGAGAGGGAGAACCTCTACCTCCTGGCACGGAGTGACCCGGTGAAGCTGACCGACGAACAGGTCGAGGCGCTCGGCTGGCCTGAGGAGGTCTGGCGGCGTCGAGTCGTGGCCGATCCCCTCCAGCGGGTTCCCGACGAGGCCCCCGAGTCCGCGCGGATCCTCCAGGGAGTGGCCGACGGCGACCCCCGGGCACTGGAACTGGTGGTGGGTTTCCTGGAGGGTAAGTCCAAACAGCTGGTGCAGCACGTGCTCGCCAACCCCGACAAGCCTGCTGGGTGGCCCAAGGCGATGTTCACCGACCCGGCCCTGTGGCCGGTTCTGGAGGAACTGTGCGGAGGAGCCGACCTGTTCGAGAGCGGTCCAGGTCCACTGGCGGACTTCACTGCCTGGCGCGATCTGCGCGCCGCGCACCGCGAGCTGATGAACGTGAGCGCGAAGGCTTACGAGACGTTGGCGCCGTATGTGGATTCCGCTGACACGTGGGTGCGTGAGGAGGCCGTGGCCACGGAGGTCTACCTCGACCTGCGCTTCGCTGATCCCGGTGACTCCCAACCGTTGCACGACGCCCTGCGCCGACTGTCGGCACTGGGTTCCGACCACCCCGTGATCCGCGACAACATCGCCTGGGTGCGCCGTCACCTGGAAACGGACCGCAACAACCGGGGGCCGCTCTTCAACCCCTATCTGGAACTCGGCGTGCCCCACGGTGCCCCGGCCGAGGAGTGGAAAGAGGCCTGGCGGAGTCTCCGCAGGGATTTGAGGGGGAGGACCGAGGAGCTCTCCGACGTCAACCAGGCCCATGATCGGCTTCGCGACATCGAGACCGGCGACGGTTCGTCGAGCGGTCCTCCGTACGTGCTCCCGGTGCACGAGGAGAAGCTCTTTCCGAACCCGCGTGTTCCGGAGCTCGTCATCCCCACGGCACGTCCCCTGGAACGCCGTACGGAGGCGCTGGGCCCGGAGGAAGCGGAACGGATACGCGAGGCCGCGATGGCGTCGGTCATGAGGTTGGCCGTTCGAGAAAGGACACCATGAGCACGTACGACCATCGTGAGCAGATCACGGACGACGACCTGACCAGCTTTCTCCTGGAGCTGTCCAACAGTGAGAGGCGGCAGCTGCTCACCTTGGTCGCGACCCGTCTGGAGCCCAAGGCGCTCATCGGCCCGCTGACCGAGGGGGTCGCCGAGGCCCTGGAGGGGAGCCCGGGCGAGGAACTCACCGGGGCCGAGGTCAAGGACGCAGTGCGCCGGGCTCTGATCGAGAATATGCAGGCCCGACGTACCCATCTGGCCCAGCTCGCCCAACTGGCCCAGCTGGCGGAGGAGCAGGGGCGCCATGACGTTCTGGCCAGGAAGCTCGCCGACTTTCGCCGGAGCACGGGACTGAAGAAGGTCATGGGTACCGAGGACCTGTCCCTCTTCCGGGTCGTCTCGGGGAATCCCGAGACCGGAGAACACGCCGCGGTCCTCAAACCGGCGTTCGTGGACGAGACGGACGGTCGGCTGGTCGTGGCCGGGGAAGTCGAGTTCAGCGATGTGCCGCCCGTCAAGGACCGGGGGCGGGACGAGGAGAAGGCCGTCTGTACGACCTGCGGTAACTCGATGAAGGGCAGAGGCAGAGGGGCCAGGGGGAAGAGGAAAGGCAAGCACTCGTGAGTTTCGGTATCGACTTCGGGACGACCAACTCGGTCCTCGCTCACTGGAACGGTGAGGACGCCGAGGTTCTCGCCCTGGACGCCACCAACCTCGACGACTGGAACTATCCCGGCTTCGCCTCGCTCTTTCCCTCGATGGTCGGTGTGAGCTCGGTTCGGGACCGCGTGCTCTTCGGTTGGGAAGCCAAGCTCCGTTCCGAGCAGGCCGTCCCCGCCGCCAAGCGGCTGCTCGCGGGAGACACCGACATTCCGGTGGGAGCTCGTTCCTGGCCAGCTTCAACTGTGTCGGCCGGGATCTTCCGGGCTATCCGAGAACGGGCGAGCAGTGAACAGCTCATGGACGTGGACACCGCCGTCGTTACTGTTCCGGCCAACTCCGCCGGTGCTGCTCGCTTTCGCACTCGTGCCGCCGCGCGGGAAGCTGGTATCCGGGTGGACTCCCTTATCAACGAACCCACCGCCGCCGCCCTGTACTACAAGCAGCAGCTCGGCGACGATGCTCTGGAGAACGTCGTGACCTTCGACTGGGGCGGGGGGACCATCGACGTCACCGTCCTGGAAGCCGAGGACGGGTTGTTCGAGGAGCGGGCGGCTCGGGGAGTAGCGCAGCTCGGCGGCCTGGAGGTCGACCAGGCCTTGCGGAAACTGGTTCTGGCCAACTCCAAGCACGAACCACGAGGATTCGCGGAGGAGGCCGCCTTCGCGCGGGATGTCGAGCTTGCCAAGATCCGCCTGTCCACCGAGAGCATCGTCGCCGTTCCCACACCAGGTGGCAGAAGCAGCGTGGAGATCACACGGGAGGAGTTCGAGAACGCGATCCGTCCCATCGTGACGAGGGCGATCGAACCCCTCAACCGTTGCCTCGCCGACCTGGGTCTGATTTCCGAGGACATCGACTCGGTACTGATGATCGGTGGCAGCAGCCAGATCCCCCTTGTGCGTCGGATGGTCGGCGAGATCATGGGGGACCGGCTGGTGTCCGCCGACCTGTGTGATCCCATGACCGCGGTCGCCCAGGGGGCCGCGATCGCAGCGGCCGTCAACAGCGGAGACCTGGACATCGATCTGGCGGTCGGCACGACCCACGCGTTGGGCACGGCGTCCACCAGGATGAACGGCGATGCCGAGATCCGGTCGTTCAGTCAGATCATCCCGCGCAACGCGACCCTTCCCCGGTCGCAGGAGAAGAACTACCGGCCTAACCACCGAGGTCAGAAGCGGCTCAGCGTGGAGATCTGGGAGGGGGATCCCGCGGACCCGGTTGTCAGGAACACCGGTGCCGACAACGGCTCCAACATCTGCCTGACCGAGCTCAGGATCGACCTGCCCGCCTTCGCGGATCCGGACGAGGCCTCCTTCACCCTCACCTACACCTACGACGTCAACGGTCTCCTGCAGGTCCGTGCGGTTATGGACCGAACACAGGAGGTGCTCGTCGACCGGGAGATCAACGCCTTCGGCCTGTCCACGACCGGTGTCGGGGTCAGCGCCGCCAGCCTGCGCGAGTTCCTGACGACACGGCCAAACCTGCCTGGCCCCGCCTTCCGTCCGGCGGGACACGTGGACGCGCCTGCCAAGGCAGCTGGCGGACAGGAGCTCCGTCCCTCTCCGGTCATGGTCGCCCAAGTGGTGGAGGGCGACGCTTCGGCTCGGCGCACCTTGGTGGTCGACGGCTCCAACCTCGCTTGGGGGTCCCAGAACCGGAACATGGGCGGACAACCCACTCTGGCCAGGCTGCATTCGGCGCTGGAGGAACTGCGGGAGCAGCACCCGGGAACAGAGCTCATCGTCTTCGTCGACGCCAACTTCCGGCACGTGGTGCCTGAGGACGAGAAGGCACAGGTGGATCGGGAGGTCGCCGAAGGGCGTCTGCACCGCGTGCCCGCGGGGACGGTCGGCGGAGCTGACGTCTACCTCCTGGATATCGCTCGGAAGAAGGACGGGGTCGTGGTCAGCAACGACAATTTCTCCCAGCACACCGAGTACCACTCCTGGCTGGCCGGAAAGGGGAGGCTT
The DNA here is from genome assembly GCF_052466615.1 of Nocardiopsis sp. M1B1. NCBI lineage: Bacteria > Bacillati > Actinomycetota > Actinomycetes > Streptosporangiales > Nocardiopsidaceae > Nocardiopsis > Nocardiopsis sp. M1B1. Next base: position 4,199,992 of record NZ_CP196194.1, on the reverse strand, counting down.
TTCGGAGGGACCGAGGTCGCCGGCATGTGGGCCTTCAAGGAGAGACGTCTCCTTCGGTGACCATCGGAGACTCCTCTGAGCATGGTTGGTCTAGAGTGAAACCAGTTGCACGGAAGTAGAAGGTCTGCGACCCTGTAAAGGTCGTGGACATCGAAGAAAGAAGTGTCGAGCACATGCGTCGACTCACGTAGCCCCTTTCTCAAAGCTTTCTTGGGCTCTCGTTAGGAGTTGCACAGCCGGTGCATCCTGCCCAAGAGACGGAATGGGAGCTTGCGTGTCCACGACCATCGCCCTGGTGTGCGGGGCCTCCTTCGGTACCTTCTGCATCACCCTTCTACTCGCCCGCGAAGCCAAGAAGAGCTGGCCTCTGGCCCTCCTCATCGCTGGAGGATCCCTTCTCGGGGCCCTCTCCGCGTTCGGTAGCCTCATCGCGGCCATCTGACGTACAGCATTGGGGCGGGTCTTCGGTCCCGCCCCAGCTCCGTGTCGGTATGGACCTGACATATTGGACTCCACCGGGATCATCCCGGAGGGACGACCAGGGGCGCAGGGCATCACTCTCCCGGCATTACACAGGGGCCAGGAAGGTCTGAGGGCGTCCCCGCTGCGATCAGGGATCATCCTGCCTTGAAGACCTCGCCCAGGTGCCACTCCAGAGCACCCGGGGACGGGCGGTTCGCCTTGTTCCGGGGGACGGTCACCGGTTTGCCCTCCAGGGCGGTGTACTCCCCGGCCTCGGGGAAGTCCTTGTGCAGGCGGGGACTGAGCCGGACCTCCAAACTCGGTGACACCGACAGGTAGCCCTGGTCGAAGAGCCTGTGCACGTCAGCACGCAGCAGCATGCCGTTGTCGAGCCGGTGCAGGCCGCCCGAGGCCACCGGGTGGATGTGCGCGGCGTCCAAGGTCGGCCGCGCATCGACCCCTGTGATCGCGCACCGGTCCTCGTAGGCGTCCAGCAACGCCAGTTTGAAGGCCTCCTGTCCCATGCGGCGACGGGTGGGCCGGGCCTCGCCGAACATCGGGCCGTGGCGTTCCCAGGTGGCTGCCACGGCGTGCTCGTCCTCGGCGAGGGCCGCCGCGGGTTTCCGGCCGAGCACACGCTTGACGATGGGAGCGAAGTAGTCGGCGTGCTCGGGGTCGGTGACGTCCTCGTAACTCCTGCCCTGAACGAGGCTGTAGGCCCAGCCAGGGGGAGGACCGAAGGTCTCCTCCTGGGGAAAGAACACCGGATCGCGCAGCATGACGCAGCCGATCAGCGGATCCTCTCCAGGGCCGATGAGGGGGATGTTGTTCTTCGCTCGATACCCGTTGATCGCCTCGCGCAGCTCGGCGAGGTCCTTCCTTCCGTTGCCCTCCGCGAAGGCCGCCCAGGCCTCGGACAGCGGGGCGAGCACGAACCCGCTGAAGGCGGCGCCGCCCACGATCCGGTCGTGCGGTTTCTTGGTCTTGAACAGGAACGGGTCTCCGGGCGAGAGCGTTCGGAAGCTCTTCCCGGAGGGGCGCCAGAAGTTGATCTCATCCAGGTGGGGGCGCTGAGCGAGGAAGTCGGCCCAGGCCTTGTCAGTGACGCCGACAAATGCCTTCATGTCGGACATTGTGAAGTATGCATTTACGTGTATTCGCCCGTGGCCAGGGAGTTCCCAGGTGTCAGTGGGGCCGTTTCAGCGAAAAACCTGGTGGAGACGGGTGGGTTCACGTGTGTCCACATCCGGCCAAGGACGGCAGGCTCCGGGGGCGCTTCGCGCTGAGCAGGAGTCGGGCCGGGCGGTGTGCCCGCCCATCAGCCCGGAGAGACCAGAGGCACCGTCGGGTGGAGGTTCAGGACGCCTGATCCTCGTCCGGGTCGTCCCACAGCGGAATGGCCTCATGCGTGGCCGGGCCGCTCCTGGTCTGTTGGTACCGCGACTGATGTCCGCCCATCAGCTCACGGATACGTCGCGCCCCGGTACGGGCCTCCTCGGGCATGGTCGAACTGGCCGCCAAACAGGCCAGGGGAGTCCACCAGTCCGCCTTCAAAGGGCGCCTGCGGCCCCGAGACTCGTGCGGTCAACGGCCGTGGCAATAGTGTCGACCTGGGATAGCAGGGTCTCTGGTTCGGTATCCAGGTCCAGGACGTGCTGGTGCACGGTGACGCCCGGATCGCCGTGCAGATGGTGCCGTTGCGCCGTGGTCCCCGGGCCCGCCGTGTAGACCAGGTGTCCTTCAGTGAGGCCGAGCCGGGTGCAGTACGCCAGCATCTGGTACAGGTCGTCCGTGTGGCCGCCCTGGTCCCTGGCCCGCTTGTACTTGACGTCCACCACACCGGTCGGACCGATGGCGCCCGGGGGCTCGTAGACGAGATCGGGGCGCAGTTGAGCGGTGTGCGCGTGGTCCAGATGGAAGCGCCTGTCCTGGAGCAGGCACCTGCCGCCTCCGCCGCGCAGGACGTCGGCGAGGGCGCGGGTCACGAAGTCCTCGAACACCTGCCACATGCGCAGGACGAGGCCGTCAGCGCGCAGGGCTCGATCCCCGGCGAACTCGTAGGAACCGGTTCTGAGGACGAGTTCCGCCAGTCGGAGCGGGTTCTGGAAGCGGGCGTTCAGGCGGCTGGGCTGCCAGGCGGGCAACTCCTGACCGGGCGGCAGAGGCTCCACCCCCTCCAGGCGGATGAGGACCCGTCGCAGGAGAGCACGTGTAACGGCCTGCGTTCCCGTGGTGCGAAGGAGCTTGCGCGTGGCCGTGAGCAGAATCCGGTTCTCGGCGATGTCCGTGGTGTGGTCGTCGTAGCGGATCTCCGCGGGCAGGAGCATCCCGAAGCGGCGGCGGGCCTGCTCGGTGGTCCGCAGGCGGCCACGAAGCACCGGCGCCGACTCCTCGACGGTGCGGTAGCCCTGGAGGACCCCCTGCCCGAGGGCACGTTCGCACATGCGGGCGAAGGTGTGGGCGATGACGGGAAGCAGGTCGTCGTTCTCGTGGACGTCCACCGCCTCCTGGTGCCAACGCATGCCTCCCTGCGCGTAGCCGAGGAGGAAGAACAGGCGCCGGACGGGGAGCTTGGGCGTGATGACCAGGTCGATCGCCTCCCCGCGTGAGGTGAGCCGCACGGACCCGACCATCTCGCGGTCGGCGCTGACGCACCAGTGCCCCTCGGGCTCCGGTGTCACCGTGACCAGTCGCGAGGCGGTGAGGAGGGCGGCTTGCGCGGTGGTGAGCCGGACGCCCCGCCGCGGCCTGTGCTCTGTCAGCCGCAGGACGACCGTCACGACTGCTCATCCACTCGCATGGCGCTGCTCAGGGAGGCGAGTCCGTACCTGGCCTCCACGTCCGTTCCGTCGCCGTAGTGGTGCTCCTCGAGGAGGGGGAGGATCTGGTGGCGCCACACGCGCTCCAGACCGGTGGGGGAGGAGTGGATCGACGTTCTCATCAGGTACGACGGGCCGATGCGGAAGTCGCGGTCGTCGATCCGGTCGTTGAGTGCGTCCAGCAGGAGCGCCGGGGCCTCCGGCAGGTCGTGGTGTTCGAGCCATTTCCGCAGCACCGAGGACACGGGCGCCGAGCTCGGGTGCAGCTCGGTGAACCAGAAGCGTCGGCGCATCGCGGTGTCGACGAGGGCGATCGAACGGTCCGCGGTGTTCATGGTGCCGATGATGATCAGGTTCCGCGGAAGGTCGAACCCGGCGTCTCCCTCGGACCCGTAGAGCAGCCGGACGGACCTGTTCCGGTACTCCAGCAGGAAGTAGAGCTCTCCGAAGACCTTGGCGAGGTTGCCCCGGTTGATCTCGTCGATGATCAGGACGAACGGCTCCGCCGGGTGTTTGCGCGCGGCGCTGGCGAGCGTGCGCAGAGGGCCGGGGGTGAGGGTGAAGCCCGCGGACCGCTCAGCGTCACCGGGGTGGGGCCGGTACCCCTCGAAGAAGTCCTCGTAGGAGTAGGACGGGTGGAACTGCACGAGCTGGGAGTTCTCCGGCCGGTCCCCGGTCAGGTGTCGGGCCAGCTCCTGGGCCAGGTGGGTCTTTCCGGTGCCAGGAGGCCCGTAGAGGACCAGTTGGGGCTTGTCACGGAGCAGGTCGACGCACTCCGCGAGCCAGGCCCTGTCCATGAAGACGCTCCGCGCGAACTCCTCGGTGGGCTCGGGAAGGGCGAACTCCCGCTGCTTCTGGGGGCGTTGCCGGGAGCCGCCGACCAAGGCCTCCAGCTCCTCACGGAAACCGGTGAGTTCGAGCAGGTCGCTGTTGGGCGTGCCGACCCTGGACGCGAGTTCGGTGGACAGGTCCTCGGACAGGTCGAGCGGTGCGGAGCGGGTGTGCCACACGACCTTGCGGACCAGCCTGTGCGGGGCCGAGGGAGTGTCGGTGCCCAACTCCTCGCCGTCCACCACGCCGATGTGGACCTGTCGGCCGACGTTGGTGAGGACGAGGTCCCCGGACCGCATCTTGGAGACGAAGCTGTGCAGCGCGAAGACGAGGCGTTCGCGTTCCTCCGCCGTCCAGTGTTGGTGGAGGTGTTCGACGGTGTCACGGACCATGGCCTCGCCCACGCCCGGACGCAGGGAGTCGGCTCCGTTCGCGGTCAGGGAGCACACGCCCCGTTCCACCCAGGACGTGTGGACGGAGCCGTCCTCACCCGGGTCCGTGCCGCGGACCAGCCAGGCGCGGGCGGGGAGCGAAGCCTCGTCAGCGGCCGTGTCATCGGTGGAGACCTGTTCGGTGAGCTCGGCCCAGGACAGGCGGTGGCTGCCCAGGGTCCAGCCGCTGGGGCCGAGGATGCCGTCGGCGTCCAGCAGCGCGTTCGCCGCCGCCTGTTCCTCGTCCGTGAGGTGGGCGCACTCCGGTGTCCGGCCCTCCTCGTCCAGGACGCGGTGCCAGCCCTCGGTGCGTGCCGCCGACAGGTACTGCATCAGCGCCACGGGGTCCAGACCGCTCACCTCGGCGAGGTCCTTCAGGCCGACCCAGCGTCCTTCCGGGAGCGACTGGAGGACGTTGCCGGCCAGGTCGTAGCTGTCCTTGGCCCGTTTCCACTCGTGGTAGCGGAGCTTGATGAGGGGTTTGAGGTTGGCGTCCTCATCGAGTTCGGCCAGGGTGTGGCGTCCGGCCCCCGTCAGTTCCCAGGTTCCGTCGCCGTCCTTGCGCATCCATCCGGCCTTGACCGCCTCCGTGGCCATCCAACTCATGTGGGTGAACGGGGTCGTCTTGCCCGAAACGGTGTTCCTCCAGGCCTCCTCCAACCCGGGGTTCGCGCCCAGGACGAGGTTCCAGAGGGTGTTCTTGTGCAGGCCTTCGGGATGCTTGTCCAGTACCTCGAAGAGCGTGCGGGTGATCCTGGCACTGAGTTCGCTGCGCGATGCCACGAAGGCTGCCTTCCGGGACGCGTGGGGCGGGGGAGAAGTGATGAGCGTACTGGCAGAACCGCCCCGCTATATGTTCTTTCCATACTTTTATGGGCTTTCGTGTCTGGAGTGGCCGGAAGCGGCCAGAGACGGAAAACCTCGAACGCGCAGGGGCCCCGGTTGGTACAACCTGCGTGGCGGAGTGCCAGCGGGCCGCGACCGAGCGGCCCCCTCCCGCCGAGGGGAGCGTGTGCGGGTGCCTCTTACGGATGGTCTGGTGGCCAGGATCGACTTCCAGGACGATGTCACCGAGGAGGAGGCGGACCGGCACACCCGTGACCTGGTTCTCCTGTTCGAGGATCTGGACGTCGACGAGGTCCGCGCCGCGGAGGGGGACACGGCCCCCGGCACCCGGTCGGCCGACCCCGCGACCCTGGCCGGTGCCGTGCTGGTCACCGGGATGCTGCTCAAACCCGTGCTCACCGCGCTCGTCTCCCTCGCCGGAACGTGGCTCGAACAGAGCGGTCAGAAGGCGGTGACGGTCGAGGTCGAGGGGGCCAAGGTCACCGTGCAGGGGCCGGTCTCGCCCGGGGACGTGGAGACCTACGTCCGGGCCCTGCGTGCGGGCCCCGGGCCCGCGGCCCCCGGGCCGGAGGGCGTCGACGCCTGATGCGCACCGCCATCCTCCTCGGGGTCAACCGCTACGACGACCTGGAGAACCTGCACTCACCGCACGCCGACGTCGCGGCCCTGCAACGGGTCCTCAAGGACAACGGCCACTACGACCGGGTGGAGACCCTCCTCGACCCCACCAGAAACGGGGCCATGGAGGTACTGGAGGAGGTCCTGTCCACGGGGCACCCCGACGACCTGCTGCTCGTGTCCTTCTCCGGGCACGGCGTCAAGGACAAGAGGGGCCGTCTGCACCTGGCGGTCAAGGACACGCGCCGAACACGGCTGGAGACCACGGCGCTCTCCGCGGAGGTGCTCAAACGCCTCCTGGAGGACTCCCGGATGCGGAGCAAGGTGCTGCTGCTCGACTGCTGTCACGGCGGCGCCTTCGCCGACGGGTTCGCCACCCGTTCCGCCGACGACGAACCCCTGGACCTGCAACGCCAGCTCAGCGACGGCGCGGGCACCTACGTCATCGCCGCATCAGGCGCTCTGGAACGGGCCAGGGAGGGTGACAACACCCGCGGCGTCCAACCCTCGCCCTTCAGCACCTCGGTGGTGCGAGGGCTCGCCGGTGCGGCCCCCGACGCCAACGGCGACGGATGGATCGACGCGGTGGACCTCTACCAGCACGTTCACCGCGAGGTGGACCACGTGGACGGCCAGCGCGTCACCGTCTCCTCCCTGGGAGTACGCGGGGCGCTGGTGCTGGCCCGCCACACCGGTGCGGCCACGGCGACCGACCTGCCCGGGCGCTCCGGCCCCGGTGCCTCCGCGTCCCACGAGACCGAGGCCGCACAGGAGGGCGCGGCGAGGAGGCACACGCCCGGTCCGTCCGCGAGCCGCGGACAGGGCGAGACCGTGGGACACCCCTCCCCGGGCGCTGCCGGGGGATGGCGCTGGGACTCCTACCTGGACTACCTGCGGGACTGCCTGACGCGGCAGAGCGTCCTCCAACAGCTACCGGACGCCACCGGGCAGGACACGGCGGTCTGCGCCATGGGATCGGAGGTCCTTCTCAGCCGTGCGGCGGACCGGTGGGCGCTCACCGGGCGGGCCGAGAGCCTGGCCAGGGAGGCCGTCAAGGAGGGGCGTCCGCTGCGCTACGGCTATCCGACGGTGCTCTTCGACCCCGTCAGCAGCGACCGTCGCGGCACGAAGCCCAAACTCGCCCCTCTGATCGTCATGGACGTGGAACTGGCCCAGGAAACCGATGGGCCCTTTCTCGTTCCGGTCGGGGAACCGGAACTCAACCGCGAACTGCTGGTCTCCGTGGCCGACCTCGACGAGGGCGACATCGAGGAACTGGTGGACTGGTTCGAGGCCGACTGGGCCGGGAGCGGGGTCGCCGGTCTGGCGGACAAGGCGCGTGCCGTCTGCTCCCGCCTTGGCCTGCCGCGGGTGGACGACCTCGCGGCCGGGGAGCTGCGTGACTCCGTGGATGTGCTGCGCGGTGCGCGCCGAGGGGCGCAGAACGCCGCCCTCCTGTACCGGGCCGACCCCGCCGGCGCGGCGGTCAAACAGCTCGTCGGCGATCTCGATCACCGCGAGGGACGGAAGGGTATCCGGATCCAGTCCCTGCCCGGCACGGCCCTGGCCGCGCTGTCCGACCCACAGCACGCGGTCCGCTCGTGCGAGACCGCCCTGCCCGTGGTCACCGGCCGCAGCAACACCGCCCAGGAGGAGATCCTGGCATCGGCGATGAGCAGGACCCTGACCGTCGCCACCGGCGCGCCGGGTACCGGCAAGAGCGAACTCATCACCTCCGTGGTCACCACCGCCGTCGCCGCGGGCCAGTCCGTCCTGGTCGCCTCCACCAACAACACCGCCGTGGACGAGGTGGTCACGCGCGTCAACCGGATCGGCCCGGAGGCGGACCTGATGGTGCGTACCGGGAACCGGGCCAGACGTGCCGCCGAACCCGAGATCCTCAACGCGCTGCTCGCGGCCGAGTGGGGGCCCGTGGATTCCGCCACCGCGCACGCGCGCCTGAGCGCCCACCAGCGCGGACTGGAGGAGGCCCAGCGTGAGCTGGCGGACGTCGAGGAGACCGAGCTGCGCCTGGCGTCGCTGGCCGACGCCCGCGAGCGACAGATCCGGCGTCTGCCCGACGGCGTCACCCCTGCCGATTTCGCGGGGCAGCGGCAGGTGGGCGACTGGGCTCGCAGGACCGGAGCGGCGCTGGAGTCCCGGTGGGCCCGATGGTGGCACCGCTGGTGGGTCCGTAGAGGACTCGGAATCGCCGGTACCGAGCGTGAGCTCGCTGAGGTACTGGCCTTCCTGGTGATCGAGCGTGAGTGGAGGGAACTGCTCGAACGGAGGAGAGGGCGACCGTCGCCGGAGGAGACGGCTGAGCGTGTGCGCGCACTGCGCGCGGAGCGTCAGAAGGTGAGCAGGGAGTTCCTGCTGGGCCGGTTCGCGCAGTCCCTGGCCCGGGGGAGGGCCGTGATCGAGGAGCGGCTGCGCAACCTGGCGTCGGGGGACAGCGGCTGGAAGGGCATGAAGGCGCTGGTACGCGTGGTGAGGGCCTGGGCCACCACCTCCAGGTCGGTGCGCGGGGTCTTCCCGCCGGAACCGGGCCTGTTCGACCTGGTGGTGGTCGACGAGGCCAGCCAGTGCACTGTCGCGGACCTGGTTCCGCTGCTCTACCGGGCGCGGCGGGCGCTGGTGATCGGTGACCCGCATCAGCTCCAGCCGGTGAGCGCGCTGTCCGCGCAGGACGATCGCAGGCTCCAGGCCGTCCACGGGCTGAGCCGGTCCGAGGGCGAGGAGCGCTCCTTGACCTACACCGGTTCCTCCGCCTACCACGCGGCCGCCTCCGCTCTGGTGGCGGGCGGCGGTGAGGTGCTCTGGCTGGACGAGCACTACCGGTGCCACCCCGATATCGTCGCCTCGGTGAACCGGCGCTTCTACGGTGACCGGTTGGCGGTGCGCACCGACACGGCCGCCCTGGCGGTGCCGGAGGACCCGGCCGTTCGGTGGATCGATGTCCGCGGGGACTGCGAACGCCCCGAGGGGCGCTCCTGCCGCAACCGGATCGAGGCGGATGCGGTGGTCGGTCTCCTGCGCGAACTGTGGCGGACGCTGCCCGCCGACGTGAGTATCGGCGTGGTGTCCCCGTTCGCCGCCCAGGTGCGCCAGATCGAGCGGGCACTGGGTCACGGGGGACTCGAACGCATCAGGGTGGGCACCGCGCACCGTTTCCAGGGCGGAGAACGCGACGTGGTCGTCGTCTCTCCCGCGGCCGCCACGGGGGTGCATCGGCACAGCGGCCAGTGGGCGCTGCGACAGCAGAACCTGTGGAACGTCGCGGTCACCCGGGCCCGTTCCCGCCTGTACGTCGTCGGTGACCGGCAGTACTGGGCCGAGCAAGGGGGTCTGCTCTCCGACCTGGCCGCCGAGGACGCCCTCGGCCCGGAAAGGACCCTCGACGAGGCCGGGAACCGGTTGTTCGAGGCCTTGGCCGGTCACGGGGTCCGGGTGAGGGCCCGTCACCGCGTTCAGGGGTACGTCTGCGACCTGTGGTTCGCTGACACGGACGCTGGCACGGCCCCGGGCGCTGACACCGACCGGGGGACGGCAGTGATCGTTGACAGTGCCGGTCTTGGCGGCACCGCCTCCCCGGCTCCCGGCCGGACCCTCCAGCGGAGTCTTGACCGGGTCGCCCTGTTCGCGGCGGTCTCCGGGCTGCCTACGGTACGGGTTCCCGCCTGGCGCTGCCTGACCGAACCCGAGGCGGTGGCGGTGGAACTGCTCGGCCGACACGCGGACGCCGACGAGGAACAGGCGTGCCCGGTGAGAGCGTGACCGCGTGACGCCGTCCCCTCCACCGAACCGGAGGGGACGGCGCCCGCGTACCTTCGTGGAATCAGCCCCGGAGTCCGCTGGCAGGTCGGTCGGGAGCGGCCAGGGGCGGCACTCCTCTGACGCATGGGTACCCCGCTCGGTGCGACCTGCGCGGCGGAGTGTCGGCGGGACGCGGCCGAGTGGTCCCCTCTTGTCGGGCAGAAGGGGACACGTTGTCAGATCTGGTTCGCTCCGCCGTCGACGTACAGGTTGGCGCCCAGGAGGAAGCTGCTGTCCGGGGAGGCGAGGAAGGCCACGGCGGCGGCGACCTCCTCGGGGCGGCCCATCCGACCGATCGGCACGTCGGCGACCAGGCCTTCCCTGAAGGCCGCGGCGTTCTGCTCGCCGGCGAGTTCGGTGATGCCGGAGGTGTCAATCGGCCCCGGTGAGATCGCGTTGACCCTGACCCCCCGGTCCTTCAGCTCGTTGGCCCAGGTCCGAGCGAAGGAGCGGATCGCGGCCTTGGAGGCCGCGTAGGCGCCGAAGGCCGCTGTGCCGCGGTCGACGGTGGTGGAGGCGTTCAGGATCACCGAGGCGCCGTCGTTGAGCAGCGGCAGCGCCTTCTGCACGGTGCGGAGCGTGCCCTTGACGTTGACGTCGAAGATGCGGTCGTACTCCTCCTCGGCGGTCTGTTCCAGCGTCGCGAACGAGGCGGCGGCCGCGTTGGCGAACAGCACGTCCAGGCCCCGGCCGCGCTCGCGCACCATGGCGTACAGCTGGTCCAGGTCGGCCAGGTCGGTGATGTCGCCCGGCACCGCGGTGACCGCGGAACCGATGACCTCGGCGGCCTCGTCCAGCTCGGTCTTGCGCCGCCCGGTGATGAACACGTGCGCGCCCTCGGCCGCCAGTCGCGCCGCGGTGGCCCGGCCGATTCCCCGGGTTCCTCCGCCGGTGACGACGGCGGTCTTGTTCTGCAGTCTCTGCATGGTCTGGCCTCCACAGAATTCTGTTCCGATCGGAACAGAATGAGGCTACATCACTTCCAGTCCGATCGGTACAGAAGTGGTAGGATGCTGCGTGTGGAGGGCATCAAGAGAGCGCCGGTGGGCCGGCCGAGGGGATTCGACGCCGAAGAGGCCCTGGAACGAGCCATGGCGATGTTCTGGGAGCACGGCTACGCCGGTGTCAGCCTGACCGACCTCACCCGCGCCATGGGCATCACCAAGACGAGCATGTACGCGGCTTTCGGCAACAAGGAGGAGCTGTTCCGCAAGGCCCTGGAACGCTACGCCGAGGGCCCGGCCTCCTACGGCACCCGGGCGCTGGAGGAGCCGACGGCCCGGGAGGTGGCCACGGCCTACCTCAACGGCTCCATCGAGGTGTCCACCCGGCCGGACTGCCCCGCCGGATGTCTGGGTGTCCAGGGTTTCCTGGCCACCAGCCACCTCGGGCCGCCTGCCCGCGACACCTTGAGCGCCTGGCGCGTCGAGAACCTCTCACGCCTGCGCGACCGGTTCCGACGGGCCGTCGACGAAGGCGACCTGCCCCCGAACGCCGATCCGGAAGTGCTCGCCCGCTACCTCATGACCATGGCGAACGGCATCTCCGTCCAGGCCATCAGCGGCGCCGACCGGGACGAACTCCAGCGGATGGCCGACGCCGCCCTGCGGACCTGGCCGCCCCTCTGACCCCTTTCTGGCCCCTTCTTTCCGACTGAGCTGACCGGGCGGGGCAGGACGGGCGGACGATGGTGACCGGCGGTCACGGGCACCTCTTTCCTCAGCTGTCGCAGCTCTGGCAGCGGCGTGTGGCGAGCCGCTCGGTGTTGCCGTGCGTGGCCTGGGCGGGTGAGCCCTCGCTGAGGCGGCGCCACAGCTGCGGGTCGGGCTCGGGGATCCAGCCCCAGAGCGGAGCCTTGATCTCGGAGTCGGACTGGTGCAGGCAGCCCGGGCGGTGGGCCACGCCGCGCGGCGAGATGAGGATGGTGCCCCCGGGGAAGTGCGCGTCGCCCAGGGAGGAATCACCGTTCTGGACGCGGGGGTTTCGGGCCTCGCGCACGAGCGAGCACGCGCAGCCGCCACCGATGGGGAGTTCACAGAAGTCACAGCGTTCCATGGCCCCGATCATGCACGGGCCCGGTGACGAACGGGCTCCGCGGCGCGTGCCGGGCCAGCACCGTGCGACCGTTCCGCCAGCTCGGGTGGGGTGTGGCCGTTTCCGGCCATGCTCTACCCGGCCTTCCGTCGGCGGTGGGCGGACACGACCGCCGCTCCTCCGGACGGGAAGACCGCGGCCTGTGCTGCCGTGTGGCGGCCCTCCCGGATTGCTCGAAGCGGAGGAGCCGAAACCGCTCGCGAAGCCGGGGACCAAGACAGGGAAACAGGACGGAATCGGAAGCCTGAACAGCGATTTCTCCCCCGCGCCGGTCCCTGTGACCTGCGCGGGGGTAGCTCCGGCTCATGACCACGACACAGAGCCAGCAGGACACCGCCGCCGTCGCCACGCGCATCGTCGACCACTACGACGGTCGCAAACGGGCCTGGGTGAAGGAGGCGGTCCGTCTTCTGCACGCCGACGCCACGCGCTCGGCGGACACGCACGTCTTCCAGTTCCCGCTTCCCGTGGAGTGGGGCATCGACCTCTACGTCAAGGACGAGTCCGTCCACCCCTCCGGCAGCCTGAAGCACCGCATGGCCCGCGCGCTGTTCCTGCACGCGCTGTGCACCGGGTGGATCGAACCCGGCACGCACGTGTTCGAGGCCTCCAGCGGTTCCACGGCGGTCTCCGAGGCCTACTTCGCCAAGCTCCTGGGACTGAAGTTCACGGCCGTGGTGCCCGAGAGCACCAGCCGGGAGAAGGTGGAGCTCATCAAATCCTACGGGGGAGAGGTCAGGAACCCCGGGCCCGACGGCGACATCGAGAAGGAGGCCGCCCGCCTGGCCGCGGAGTCCCCCAAGGGCCACTTCATGGACCAGTTCACCTACGCCGAGCGGGCCTACGACTACCGCGACGACCACAACGTGGCGGCGACGATCTTCCGGCAGATCACAGAGGAGCGCCATCCCGACCCCAAGTGGATCGTGGTGGGAGCGGGCACCGGGGGCACGAGCGCGACCATCGGCCGCCACATCCGCTTCAGCCGCCGAGACACCCGGGTGTGCGTGGTCGACCCGCAGAACTCGGCGTTCTTCCCCAACTGGACGGTCAACGAGGGCCGCCCCAAGAGCCAGTGGCCCAAGGACCCCTCGACCTGGATCAAGGGAAAGCCCTCCCACATCGAGGGGATCGGGCGTCCGACGGTGGAGCCCTCGTTCCTGCCAGCCGTCGTCGACCGGATGATCGCGGTGCCCGACGCCGCCTCGATCGCGGCCATGCGCCTGCTCCTCTCCCGGCTGCGCCACCGTGCGGGGCCCTCGACCGGGACCAACCTGTGGGGCGCGCTGCGGATCGTCGCCGAGATGCTCTCGGACGGGGAGAAGGGCAGTGTCGCCATGCTCATGTGCGACCAGGGCGAGCGGTACATGCACAACTACTACGACGACACGTGGGTCGAGAAGCAGCTCAAGCTCGACCTGAAGCCGTACACCAAGGTGCTGGAGGACTTCCTCTCGACCGGCCGTTGGAAGGAGCCCGCGGCCCCCGGCGTTCCCGAGGCGAGGAAGGCCTGAGGACGGCCGCCGTGCCCGGTGCTGGCGCGAGCACTTGACCTCAGTCGAAGTCGAGGTTCTACGGTCTACGGTGTTGGCCGACGGTGACAAGCCGTTTGCGACGTCTGGGAGGCAGGCCGTGATCGTCACCATCGCGAGGGTCGCCGACCCCGATCGGTTCCTGGAGGTTTTCGCCACCACCGGCGTGGAGAAGCGGCGGGAGTACGGCTGTCGGGGCGCTCACGCCTATTTCGATCCCGACGATCCCTACAGGGTGTGGTCGTTCTTCGACTGGGACGCGGAGGACTACGACAGGTTCCTCGCTGACCCGGAGATCCCGGCTATCGCACGAGCGCTCGGAATCCAGTCACCGCCCGCGCACGTCATCGCCGCGGCCGACCTCGACGCCTGACCACCGGGGGGAAGGGTTCGGTGCGGTTGCCGCGATTTCGCGGCCCCGGGGCTCGGTTCGGCGATCGGCCACGACGCCGTCCGCTTCGGAGGCCGGAGCTCTACTGCGCTCTTCCTCGACGAAGAAACCGGCGAGTCGATGAGCGACTACGGCAGGTCGCCTGCTTGACGAGAGAACGCCCGCTCCCCTCTTCCGCTGGGAGCGGGCATTGCGTAGTCCGACTACTCGTTGATGATGGCTTTGATACGGGCGATCTGGTCAGCGGCAGCGCCTCCAGCAGTGCGCAGCACCTCGTCCCCTCCGTGCGAGGGACGCAGAACCGCGTCGACTGTGTCGGCGATCTGCGTGCCGAGCCTGTAGACGCGTACTTCTTCGATGGAGGACTCGGGCAGCTTGCTGGGGATATGGCCGAGGCCGTGCTTCTGGAGTTCCTTGCTGATGGTGGCGCATACACCAGGGCCCAGCCGGGCGGCTCCGTTGATGAGTCTGAGGGTGGACATGGGGGTGGCGGCAATACCGCCGTTGTCCTCGACGACCTTGCTTAGTTCTTCGTAGCTGCTTGCCATAACGCCCTTCCCGGGAGGTCTGGCATCATCATATATGCAAAGATAGCCACAAAATAAGATCTATATTTGTAGTCATCTGGCTACCTCTCCTTCGTTGCTGTGCATGGAGGTGCGCAGGCCGAGGTCAGAGAGAGGTGACTCTATGGCATCGGTGAGGGCATGAGTTATTTGTGTCAGCGCACGTCAATCGCCATCCCCAGGAATTCGGTCATGGCCCGACAAAACGGCTGCTGACAGCGTCTACCGACTCCACTGTCAGCACTCCCGCGAACACTGTCATCGCTGTTCAGAGCTCTTCTTGGAGCTATCGGCGGACAGTCGCCCAGAAGAGGTTGCCTACTCCGACCCTGCACCTGGGTGCCTTGTGCTAGCTTCCTGCCAGCGCTTCGCCCGCGTTCTGCTCGCAGTCCGTGAGCCCTTTGCGCGCTGCTGTCAGCTGGGCTTCCTTCGGTTTTCGGCGTCACCCAGCTCCTGTCCGCCCGGTGGGCGGAGTTCGGTGCCGACGGCAACGACGACGGGCGGGCGGACCCGCACAACGCTCCTCGTACGGGTACGACCATCCGCGTAGAGCCCGTTGAGGGGCCGTACTACTCGGCTCGTTTCATGTCTGCCGTTCGTCCCGGCTGAGGAGTTTGATCGGACGATGGAGCAGTTCCTTCGCTCCTGTTGTGTGAGGATGGACGCACGCGGGCCACAAGGGTGGCTTGCATGCCCCAGAGAAGATTGCGGGGAGATAACGGTCCGCGTCTTTGCAGGTCGTTAACCGTGAGCCCCGCGCACGCGGGGATGGACCGGTTTCCACCTACGAATGCGATCTCATACCCGGGTGAGCCCCGCGCACGCGGGGATGGACCGGATGCGTCCGCGCCGCTGGCACGGGACGGGGCGTGAGCCCCGCGCACGCGGGGATGGACCGTCCTTCCACAGGTCCTCTGTCATGACGATGGGGTGAGCCCCGCGCACGCGGGGATGGACCGCGGCGCCCGCAGGGCTCCCCGTCTCCCTCGAAGTGAGCCCCGCGCACGCGGGGATGGACCGGTGTTGTTCCTGGTGACGTTGGCTTCGACCAGGTGAGCCCCGCGCACGCGGGGATGGACCGACGCAGACCACGTCTGTACCACCCATTGTTCTGTGAGCCCCGCGCACGCGGGGATGGACCGGTCTTCCACGCCCCGTCCTGCCAGACCTGGTGGTGAGCCCCGCGCACGCGGGGATGGTTCCACCCGGTTGCCGCTCTTATCGACGACGGTGAACGACGGCACCCCCCAACGCCGCGCCGCGAGCTGTGCGCCGCGACGTTGAGGAGCGTGTGCTGGCCGCCGCCGTCAGCCTTCCTGGTCGCCGACGGGGATGAAGTTGGCGTACTCCTCGATGCGCCTGATCCGCCCGGCGTCGTCGAAGCCGAAGTAGAGCGCGGCGTGGACCTCGCCGCGCGTGCCGCTGGTGGTGGCAACGTGGATCACGTGCTGCTGGAGGACCTCGCCCGGCTGGGAGAGTTGGCGCAGGACGTCGTAGCGCATCGACTCGATGGTGGCCATCAGCCCTTCCATCCCGGCGATGTTCTCCTCGATGGACTGCTCGCCCTTGCCGTCGTTGTGCCAGACGGTGGCTGTCTCGGCGCACAGGCCCCTGGCGCTCTTCCAGTCGCGGTTCTCCAGCGCGCGGAGGTATCTGATGGCCCTGTCCTTCAGGTCCTGGCTCATACGGGTCTTCCTTCGGTGTGAGTGGGTTGACGGGTCCTGGCGGGGATGGGCCGTGTCAGTTCTGGCCGGTGGCGGCGTGGACCAGGGCGCGCTCGCCGGCCTCGACGAGCATCGGCAGGTGGTTGCCGGGCGGTGGGAGCGGACAGACGAACACGTCCGGGTTCAGGTGGTGGTACGAGAGCGTCGCCTTGTTGAAGTCGACCGTCAGGGTGCTGCCGGGCTCCAGCAGCGGCAGCATCAGCCAGCGGCCGATCGTCGGCGTCGAATCGCCGTTGGTCTCGTCGGTGAAGATCATCAGCCGTTGATCGGGGAAGTCCTGGAGGACGGCCAGGACGTGTTCGGTGCCGCCGATGGTCACGACCAGGTCGACGGGGGCCAGGATGGCTTCGGTGCTGCGCGGGCTGGTCAGCCGCGGCACCTCGATCCGGCGCCCTTCGGGAGCTGCCCGGTACCGGCCAGTGAGGACCCAGGCGGGGTCGTAGGGAAAGGTGTCGATGCCGGTGAGTCCGGTGCGCTCGACGCGGCCCTGGTCCATGACGACCAGGCCGTAGGAGCCGCCCGATCCGCTGGCGAAGCCGACCCGGTCGTCGGGGAACCGCAGGGAGCTGCCGGAGGGGACGGGGCTCGTCCCGTCGACCGGGCTGTCGGCCACCCGCACGCCGTCGGCGGCCTCGGCTGTCACGGTCAGGGCCCCTGCCGCGGTGGTGCGCCATTGGCCGGGGACCCCGGGGATCGTGTGGGGACCCGGGCCGGTGATCCTGGCGGTGACGACGACCTTGGCCTTGCCGTCGGCTCCGGCGATCTCCTCCCACCGGCTCCGGCGCCAGGCTTCGTGTTCTGCGGGCATCTTCGGTGTGGTCATGGCGTCACCGTAGACTTGCCATGCCCCTGACGCACAGCTTCTTGCTTAGTGCGCAAGAAGGTGGCCCGGCCCGCTGCCCGCCGCGCAATACCGCCCGTCGCGGCACGGGCCTGAACGGCGCGCTGATGCTGGCCCGCTCGTGCCCCTCGGCCCTCGTGACCGACAGCGGCACTCCCGCAACGCCCCGGCTGTCGCCATGCACAGCCTTGTCACCCTCGACGACACCCCGCCTGCCGAAAACATCGTGCGCGGACGGACTACTCGGCGGCCCTGCGCGTGGGCAACGCGGCCAAGCCGCTCCGGATGTCGCTGGCCAGAACCGCCGCCAACACCCTCTGGCTTGAGAGCGTGGTTCTGTCCACGCTGTCGATGGCAGGGGCTTACCCGCATCGGACCTGATGCCCTTTCGGATATATCCAATGGTCCTCTGACCCCATGTATGGGCTCAATGGCCTAATGTGGCCAGCCTTCACCCTCTGTGGCAGTGCGGGCCTCCGGCGCCCCCGGTATTTCGGATGGCCCTTCGCGCCCCACGTGTCTGGCCAGTTGGAACCCGCTTATCTGAACAGAAGTGTGTTAACGCGTGTTCTCTCGGGAGCGCTATCCTGGTTACTTTCCGTGAGTGAATGATTATCGATGCTCTTGCGTGCCCTGTGTGCGGCTGATATTAATGTCTGCGGTTGTTCCGGCTGTGGCGCCCATGGGGTTGTGATGTCCATGTGGTGTGCGTTCGGAAGTAATTCCTCTTTTTGTTCCATTTTTTATGTCTGGAGAGCTGTGCGCAGGGTGGTTGTGACCGGTGGGGGCACCGGTATTGGCAGGGCGATCGCGGAGAGGTTCGCCGAGGACGGGAGTTCGGTGTTCATCCTGGGGCGCCGTAAGGACGTCCTGGATCGTGTGGTCGAGGAAAACCGCGAACGCCAGATCCGGGCGGTGGCCTGTGATCTGACCCGACCCGACGAGGTACTGCGTGCAGCCGAGGAGATCGCCGACGATCCCGTGGACGTCCTGGTCAATAACGCGGGCGGGATCGTGAAGAACGGGACGACCGGTCTGGAGGGCGTCTTCGAAACCTACCGCCGCACGATCGATGCCAATCTCCTGTCGGCGATGATGATCACCGAAGCCCTGTGGAAGAGCGTCTCCCGACCCGGAGGGCGGGTGGTCAATATCAGCTCCATCGCCGCTCACCGGGGAGGAGGCGCCTACGGCGCGGCCAAGGCCGGGCTGGTGGGATGGGGTTTCGGGCTCGCTGGCCAGGGCGGACCCGACGGGATCACCGTCAACACCGTCAGCCCGGGCTATGTCCAGGACACGGAGTTCTTCAACGAGCAGGGCCGTTCGGCCCGACATGACCGTCTGGTGGCGGAGTCGCTCGTCAAGCGAGCGGGTGTTCCCGGTGACATCGCTTCCATAGTCCATTTCCTTGCCTCATCGGAGGCGTCGTGGATCACTGGGCAGGTGCTCGGTGTCAACGGCGGATCCCTCCTGGGCCGCTGATCTTGGTGCGGCCGGGAGACGAGTAGCTCTGAGGTTTTTTGAGTGAAATCGAAATCGCCTATTCCGCATGCGCGGAAGAGGGTAACTTACTTATTTCCCGATCGTGGCTCAAAAGCGGACTCCGAGTGGGAGTCCGGTGTCTTCTGGCCCCAGTACGCCAAGGCTGCCGAGGCTGTGGGCATGGACTTCGGGGTGATCGATCCCGAGCACATAATTTTCGAAGACGACTGCGTTCGCTGGAAGGACGAACAGCTCCTGCCCGAGCGTGATATTATTGTCTACGATATACGCTCGGGTCCGACTCATGCCGTTGACATCTGGCAGAACATGACCGCGGTCTCCTCTCTGGAGACGGCTGGTTTCTGGCTTGCTATTCCTTTGCCCGCGGCCGTCGTCTTCAATGACAAGTACGCCACCGCAAAGGCGCTGGTGGGCTCGCCCCTACCACTCATTCCGTCGTTGCGCCTGACAGCGGGCCGTGACGTACACAGGCTCGGTTACCAGGGCCTGGTGCCGGACGACTGGTTTCCCCTTTTCGTCAAACCCGCTTCCTGGGGCAGAGGCTTGGGCTGCGTGCTCTGCCCGGACAGGCCCACGCTCGATGCCGTTCTGGGGCTTGCCTCGGGCAGCGGAGCCGCCATGCTCGTCCAACCCTCGGTGGGAGAGGTCGTCGCGGACACGCGTGTGGTCGCCGTGGAGGGGGAGGTCGTCGCGGCTTACGACCGCATTCCCGATCAGGGAGCCCATGTCGCCAACGTCAGCCGCGGTGGCTCCACCGTTGGCCGCACACGGGTCGATGCCGCCGTGCTCGACCTCCTCGCCCTGGTCCAGGAACGCTTCGACCTGCCCTACGTGTGCGTCGATCTGCTGCGCACCGCCGACGGACGCATGTGGTTCTCCGAAATCGAACTGGACGGTGCGGTCTCGGCCCTGTTCGAGGAGCCCGCGACCGTCGAACGAGTGGTCGGTGCACGTTTCCGAGCCTACGGGCGCCGCCACGATGCCCACCTGCGACGAAGGGAAGGGCCGTGAGTATCGGCCACATCGACACGGAGTCGGTTCTGGAGGAGGCCAGGAAGTGGGCCTTCGGTACGGGTGCCGACGAGGCGCCCTCTCTCCAAAGCCTGGACGACCTGACCCCTTGGGCCCATGCGCGGGTACGGTTCGCTGCCCGAACCCTGGCGGCCTCCAAGGGAGGTCTGGTCGTCTCCAGCGGTGGAACCACCGGTACGCCGAAATTGACGGTGATCTCACCTGACATGGGCCTGCCCCGGATCCTGCCCCACTGGAGTCCCCTCGGTGAGGGGGACGTGCTGCTCAACATGTTCTCCACCGGACGGATGTGGGGAGCGCAGTACTTCTACAACGCCCTGGCCCTCCACTCCCGAAGCACCGTCGCGCCCATCGGGGGGCTTACGCCCGAAGACGCTGAGGAGTGGGCCGACACCATCGTCGATATGGGAGTCAACGCGCTCTGCGGGACCCCCAACCTCCTGGCCCGCTTCGGCACGGCCCTGCACACCGCGGGAATCCGGCTCCCCGTACGCACCGTGATCTGGACCGGGGAGCCCATGACCCCGGCCAGGCACACGGCCATCACGCAGGTCTTCCCCCAAGCAGGACTGTGGGGCAACTACGGCTCCATCGAGACTTTCGTCATCGGTGTGAGCAACCCCTTGTGCGAACCGGGCACCTTGCACCTTCTGCCGGGACAACTCCTGGAGACCGACCACGACGGTGCTCTGCTCACCCGGGTCGGAGAGGGCTGGCCGGTCCCGGCTGTGCGTTTCCGCCTGGGGGACCGGATCGGCCCGGCCGCGTGCGCTTGCGGATCACCTGACGGCTTCACCGTCCTGGGCCGTGCCGACGACAGCTTCAAGCTCTACGGCAGCATGCTGCGCGCGAGCGATGTCCTGCGACAGGCGGCGCAGGTCGAGGACATCGGCGAGGCCCAGGTGGTACTGCACCACGAGCAGGGAGCGCCTGCCGCGGCCCTCCTGATGGAACTGCGCTTCACCGGCCCCGCCGACGAGGAGGCGGTCAGGGCGGAAATGGCCTCGCGGATTGACGGGATGGGCATCTTGGACCGGCACACGCCCGAAGCCCTGAGGTTCCTCCGGGTGGAGGACGTCGAGCGCAGCCCCAGTAGCGACAAGGTCCTGCCGCTGGTGCGCCGCGAGGCCGGGCTCCCCCTCATGAGGGAAGGGGTGAACACGTGACCGCCCCCGCCCCCGTTCACGAGAACAGGCCGACTCGTGCCTTCCTGGCCTCCGCGAGGTCCTCTCACCGGGCCTTGGACCCGGACACCCCCGCCCATGACCGCTTCCGTTCCTGGTTCCCCCGAACCCTGCTGTCCCGTCCGGCCATTCTCGACGCTGAACAGACCCGAAGCCTGGACCGGGACCTAACACTGGTCCTACGCGCTCTGCACTCTCTGCCCGGCAGGCTCTTCGACGGGGACGAGAAGGAGTTCGCGCGGGCTCTGGGCTGGATACAGCCTGCGGTACCCCCGCTCCTGGAAGCCCTGTCGGGGCCCACCATCCCTCTCGGCCGGGCCGACTTGGTACGCAGCCCCGGCGGATTCCGCATGGTCGAGTTCAACACCTCCAGTTCCCTCGGTTCCTTCGAGTTCGGGGAACTGTGCCGAGCAGTCCTGGCCGACCCCCACTTCCGGAAATTCGCCGAGGAGGAGGGGTTGTATTATGTCGATCCTCTCGCCTGTATGGCCGATACCCTCCTGGCCACCGCGGGAGCCGGGCGCGGGGACCGCCCTACGGTCGCCCTTGTGCACTGGACGACCTCTCCGGTCGCCGTCGACGCCTCACTCTTCTCGGACCTCTTCACGGAGCTGGGTTTCCGCTTGGTGAACTGTACCGTCGCCGACCTGGAATACGACGCCGGGGGACTCACCGCACACGGCACGAAGGTCGACGTCGTCTACCGTACGTTCCTGCTCAAGACCGTCGCCGCGGACCCGGCGGCTCTCGACCTCCTGGCCCCTCTGATCGCAGCGGTCCGAGACGACGCGGTAGGCCTCTTCTCCCCGCTCAACGCCGACTTGTACGGCACGAAGGCCGCTATGGCGATGCTCAGCGAACCGGCCGGTCGTCAACTCCTCCCCCCGGACGAACGGGGCGCGGTGGAGCGGTTGCTGCCTTGGACCCGCTCCCTGCGGGACGCCCGCACACGCGAGGAGGGACAGGGGAGTCTGCTGGAACACGTCCTCGCCCATCGTGGGGACCTGGTGCTCAAACCCAGCGTCGGACACGCCGGCCAGGGAGTGCGCGCCGGTTGGATGTGTTCGGACGAGGAGTGGCGGGGCCTGGTGCAGGAGGCCCTCGGGGGTGACTTCATCGTCCAGAGCCGGGCGCCCTCGGTCGCCGAGCGCTTCTTTCCGCCGGGCGGATCGGAGCCCGCCTCCACGTGCTTCCTCCACTGGGGACTGTTCGTCACGAAGGCCGGCCTCAGCGGGGGGTTTGTCAAGGGACTGCTCGACCAGGAGCAGGACATCCGCTTCCTGGGAGACGGCTCCCGGGTCGGCTGTGTCTTTCATGCCGCGGATCCCTCACTCGCCACCCTCCATGAAAGTTCTACCTGATGTTCATCCATTCCAAAGAACGCCTGGAAGTACTTCTCGAAGCGCGCAACGAGTTCAGCGAGTTCCAGAGCGCCGTTCCTACCACCGGCTTCTACGAGGAGAAGATCGCCGCGGCCTGGCGGCGTGCTCTGGCCTCACCCGCCTACCAGGGGATCGGGGGATACTCCCCGGAAGCGTTCGACTCCCTGCCCGTCACCCCCAAGGAACGCCTCAAGTCCGAACCGTGGAACTTCACCGCGGTGCCGCTGGGCGCCTGCATCCGGTACCACGAGACCACCGGGACCACCGGCGGCGCGACCCCGACACCCCGTACGGCGGAGGACGTCGTATGGAACACCGTCTCAGTCGCACACGCTTGGGGCGACGTGCTCGAACACGGTGATCGAGTGCTCAACCTCCTGCCCTCCGACATCGTCCCCGTCGGCGACCTGGTCGCCTCGGTATGCGAGTACCTCGACCTGCCGTACACCCGGGCCTATCCCTTCACGACTGGTATCACCGGCTGGGACCGCATCATCGGTCTGTGGAGGGAACTGCGGCCGACGGTCCTTCTCGTCGCCCCCGGGGTGGCCCTGCAACTGACGCGTCTTCTCAAGCAACGCGGCTTGTTGGAGGAACTGAGGGCGTCGGTGCGCTCCCTCATGCTGCTGGGGGAGGTCAGTGTGCCCGCCATGCGCCGCCGCCTCGGTGACTGGTGGGGCGCCACCGCCTACGACGCCAGCTACGGCAGTACCGAGACCGGCACCCTGGCCGCTGCCTGCGGCAGGGACCGACTGCACATGCTCACCGCCGCGAACTACGCCGAGGTGGCGACGGAGGGAGCGGTGGAACCGCTTGCTCCCGGTTCCAGGGGCCGCCTCGTGGTCACACCTCTCAACCTGTACGCCAGGCCTCTGCTGCGCTACGACACGGGCGACCGGGTCGAAGTCGAGCAGGGATGCTCCTGCGGCAGGGCGACACCCGTGCTGCGCGTCCTCGGCAGGGCCACCGACACCATAAGCGTGCACGGCACCGTGCTGTCACCGCGAGCGGTGGAGGAGATCGTCTACGAGGCCGCTCCCGTCACCGGCTATCTGCTGGAGACCGCCGAGGAGGGGAGCTGGGCACGGCTGCTGCTCGAACGCCTTCCCGGTGCCGACCGGTACGAGGAGCCCCGGTACACGCATGCCGTGCAAGCGCTCTCCCGGGAGCGGAGCGGTCTCACGTGGGACCAGGTGGCCTTCGTCAATTCCCTGCCGACCAACACCAAGAGCGGCGGATCCCAGAAGAGCTGGAAGCGCTCCAACATCCGTGTGGTGGAGGCGCGGTGAGCGACTTCGGACTACTGCCGGACGTCCCCGCCCAGGGCGGGCCGGACCTGTGGTGCACCTACGCGGCTGTACGCACCATGACCTGGCTCGGCAGGGCCGACGGTGTCGTGGGCGCTGACGCCACCGCCGACTATGTTCTGAGCCGCGGCAACCCCGACGGGGGTTTCGCGTGGAGCCGGGGCATGCCCTCCGACGCGTGGGCCACCTTCTACAGCGCTTCCGCCCTCACCGATCTGGGGCACCGACTCCCCGACCCGGACCGTACTCTCGACTGGCTGCGCACCACTTGGACGGGCGACGCCTACGCGATGACGCCCGGGCAGGAGGCCGAGGTGTGGGCGACCCACTTCTCCACCCGGACCGCCGTCGAGATCTGTGGCGCCGACGTGCCCGATCGTCAAAGGCTGCTCGCATGGCTCGGCCGCCTCCAGACGAGGGACGGCGGATTGGCCTGGTCCATCGGCCACGCCCGGGCGGGGGAGGCCGATGTGCGCGCCTGCTACTACGGGGTGGCCGCATGGCGTGCCCTGTGTCGCCTGGCCTCCACCGAACCTCCCTGGGATGTGCCGGCCCTGGTGGCCTGGCTGAGGGAACGACAGGACACCAGTGGAGGGTTCCGGTTCTCCCCGGGCGCGGACGTGCCCTGTATGTGGGCCACCTACCGTGCTGTGGGAGCTTTGGCCGCCTTGGGAGAGGAACCCGCTCGGCCGTGCTCGGAATGGATTCTGGCCCAGCGCGATTCCTCCGGAGCCTTCTTGCGCTGGCCGGGGTACGCGGTGGCTGATGTGTGGGCGTCCTTCTGCGCGGTGGGCGCGCTGAAGGCACTCGACGCGCCGATCGAACCCGTGGCGGACGCGGTCGACAAGGGACTGGCTGCCATGGCGTGCCCGGAGGGCGGATTCACCTACCGGGAGCCCGGGTATGCGGCCGACGCCTTGTCCACGGCCGCGGCCGCGCTCGTGGCACGAGACGACGACCCCCTGACCTCCCGACTGCGTCGCTGGCTGGAGGGCTGTCTGCTGCCCAACGAGGGCGGCGTGATGTACATGCCCGGGCGTGGTGCGGAGATCCGCTGCACGGCTTGGGCCCTGGCCGCGGGAGCCTTTCGAGACAGCCCACGGGATCTGTCACGCATACTGCGCTGGCTTTCGGAACTCCAGAACCCCGACGGCGGGTTCGGCTACTGGCATGGGCGCGGCTCTGACATGGTCTCCTCCGCTGCGGCGGTGGAGATACACCGGCTCGCCGGGGCCGACGGTCCTACCCCCTTCTCCTCGTCCGCACTGGCCGCTTTCGTCGACCAGTGCGCCTCCGGTGACGGTTACGCCAACGTTCCACGGGCACGACCCGCCCTCCGCCCCGGTCTGCACGCCCTCCGGATCCTCAACGCTCTGGACCGGGCGGACCCCTTCACCGCTGACGCCCTCCTGGCTCGGCACCGCGTCCGCGGAGGCGGATGGGCCAACGAGGGCAATCGGGTGCCCGACCTGCTCTCCACCTACGAAGCGGTGGTCACCGCTGACCTCCACAGACTGGACGTGGAGCCCGCGCACCTGACCGCCTACCTCGATCGCACGGCGTCCCCCGCAGGAGCGGCATGGTCCCCATTGGCCCCGGCCACGGAGGACCCTCTCGCCGTATGCCTGCACGGTCTGTTGCGCATACGGGCCGGGGACCCTTCGTTTCGCCTGCCCGCGCTCACTCTCTCCTGAGGTTCTCGTGCCGACCATCACCATCACGACCCCCCTTCCACGACCCGCGACCCGCAGAGCCGTGGCTGTCCGTGTTACCCGCTGGCTCTCCCGACACGGTGTCGCACCCTCCCACGCCGTTGTCCGCTTCGCCGACGCCCCCGACTCCACGGTCTTCAGCGGCGGCTTTCCCCTGGAAGCGCTGCCCCGGGGCAGGGGCGTCCTCCAACACGCCTCCGTCGTGTGCCATGTGGGCCCTGACCGGGATGAGAGGTTCCGGGACGGTCTGGCCGAGGAGATCGCCGAAGCCCTCGGCCTGGAACCGGACACGCCGTTCCTCTACATCGAGTTCCGCACCACCGCACCCGGCCACGTCTACACCTACACGTCCCGCCAGGGTGAGCTGCGCCGGGCTGACGGCACCGCCCTGCACGGCCAAGGAGATGAACGAGCATGAGCACCGTACCCACTGACCTCCAGGAGCGCATCAGAAGCGTGCTCAGTGCACGTGTGGGCGAAGAGGTCATGACCGTCGGAGCGGAGGAGGACCTGGCTCAGGTCCTCGGTGAGCGCTACGACAGCATGACCGCGATGGAGTGCATCACCGCCGTCGAGGCCGCCTTCGACGTCGAGGTCGACTTCGTCGCGCATGACGTTCGGTACTGGTTCTCCACGGTGGAGAGGATGGCTCGTTTCATCCGCGATGAGCAGGAGGACCGTGCCCTGCTGGAGCACGGACGATGAGCGCGGCCCTCCCCGCCCCGGAGGAGGAGGTCCTCTTCTCGACCTCCGGTCACACCGGAGAGCCCGCCGTATGGGCCAGGACGGGAGAACAGCTGCGCGCGGAAGGGCTGCTGCTCGCCGCCCTCCTGCCCGAAGCCGTGGACACGGTGGTCAACTACGCCCCGCCCAGGCACCTGTACGGCTACCTCATGGGGAAGGTCCTGCCGGCGATCCTCGACGTACCCGTCCAACACCTGTGGGAGGACCCGTTCACCCCACCTGACCTGACCAGCGGGAAACGCGTGCTGTTGGCGTGCCTCCCCTCCAGTTGGGCGGTGGTGCGCAGGTTCTCCAGTCGGTTGCGCTCTCTGCCCGGTGTCTTCGCGTTCCACGGTGCCGGCCCGGTGACGGAGGAGGCCGACAGGACCGCACATGTACTGGAGAGCAGCGGTTTCCAAGCGACGGAACTCCTGGGGGCCACGGAGACAGGCGCTGTCGCCTACCGTCCGCTTGCCCCCCGCCCGGCCGATCCGGAGCGCTGGACGCCCTTTCCCGACGTTGACCTCAAAGGAGCGCCCGTCCCCGGCGGAGAACAGCCCCTCGTTGTGAGCAGCCCCCGGCTGGCGCGCCCTCGTGGCCAGGCGTGTGCACCCGAGGCGATCGCTCTCGACGACGTCGTGCGCCCCTTGGAGGGTGGCGGCTTCTCACTGGTGGGGCGCTCGACCAGCCTTGTCAAGGTCAACGGCAGGAGACTGTACCTGAGCCGGATAGAAACCGCCCTGCGAAAGGAGATGCCCCGTCTCGATGTGGTGTGCGTGCCCAGGAGTGACGCCATCCGGGCTGAGCACTACGACCTCTACTACGTCGGATCGACGGTCGGAGAGGCAGAGGTACGCAAGGGCATGGCTGCCGCGCTTCCGGACGCCCCGCAGCCCCGCGGTGTACACCGGGTCCGGAGGATCCCCCGGAGCATGACGGGCAAAGTGCGTCTGGACCTGCTCTTGGCCGCCGACCACGTCGTGTCCCCTGGGACCGTTCCGGCGGTGCGCGGAACCCCGCGGGATGACCTGGTAGGGGACGCCGAACAGCCCGCTGACCGTCCCACGGCCTCAGAAGCGGCGCCTCTCGCGTCCCAGCCGGAGGCCCTGTTTCGGGCCCCGGCCGGTCACGTCACTCCGCCCCTGCCCGACGAGCGGAAGAACTGATGCCGCAGAGTCTCGCGTTCGCCCGCCCCCGCGCGCCCCAGCAACCTGTCTGGGAGCCCTCCACAGACATCGGCGGCGTCGTCGCCACACTCCTTTCGAGACCCGGGCTGGTCAGTCCCGGAGCCTGTCGTTCCCTTCTGCGCGCGCTGTCCCGGGTAGCCGCCGGAGAGGCTCTCGTGCTCCAGGCAGGTGACTGCGCCGAGCGCTTCGCGGACTCCTCGCCCGACCGGGTGATGGAGAAGGCGGAGCTCCTGGCCGACCTCGCCGACCTGATGGAGGAGACCACCGGTGTCCCTGTCGTGCGTGTCGGCCGATTCGCGGGGCAGTACGCCAAACCCCGGTCCAGTCCTGTGGAGGAGGTCGCTGACGGACCCCCTATCCCCGTCTACAGAGGAGACGCCGTCAACTCGCCGGAGCGGACGGCCCGTGCCCGCCTCCACGACGCCCGCCGACTGGTCGCCGCTTATGACCATACGGCCCTGGCACTGAGCAGACTCGTACCGAAGGACGTCCTTCTGCCGGCAACGGCCGACGCCTCCTTCTCCTTGACCTTCACCGGCCACGAAGCCCTGCTGTTGGATTACGAGGAGGCCCTGGTCCGCCCTGACAGGGGCGACGAGGTCTACGGTTCATCAGCCCACTTCCTGTGGGTGGGTGAGCGCACTCGCGCGGCGGACGGTGCGCACATCGCCTTCGCCTCGCGGATCAGCAACCCCGTCGGAGTCAAGGTGGGGCCGGACGCGGACGGACCGGATATCACTGCTCTGATCCGCCTCCTCGCCGAGGGGCGGCCTCCGGGAAGGCTGAGCCTGATCATCAGAATGGGAAAGCGTGTCACAGAAGAACTGCCTCGTCTTCTGTCGGAGCTGGGCGAATCCGCTAATACGGTTCTGTGGGTGTGCGACCCGATGCACGGAAACACCCGATCCAACCATTACGGGCAGAAGACCAGGCTGATGTCGGACATCTTGTACGAGGCGCGCGGGTGTGCGTCTGTGCTCCGTGAGTACGGACTGCGTCTGGCGGGCCTCCATCTCGAGACCTCACCCGACTCGATAATGGAATGCGTGAACACGGCAGACGACCTGCGTTCGCGGCTGGAGCGTTACACATCCGCCTGTGATCCCCGGCTGAACGCGGATCAGGCTGCCCTGGTGGTGCGGACGGCCGCCGAAGCAGGACGGCATACCCCCTCCGCGCAGGGCAGGAGAGACGAATGAGTACCGTGCCGGAGAACACCACGGGACGGGAGCGGGAAGGGGCCGCGAGCCTGTGGCGCCATTTCGACTTCCTCAAGTACTGGGCGGGCCAGAGTGTTTCCCGCTTCGGTGCCCAACTCGCCACGCTTGCTCTCCCCCTGGCCGCTATAGAAGTCTTCGGGGCGACAGCGGGACAGCTCGGCCTCCTCAACGCCGCTGCTTTCGCCCCCTACCTCGTGGTGACGCTCCTGGCCGGTGTGTGGATCGACCGTCGCCGTAAACGTACGGTCCTCATCGCCGCTGACCTGGGAAGGTTCCTGACCTTGGCGGCGATTCCACTTCTCGCTCTGGCCGGTTTCCTGGAAATCCACCACCTGTACCTCATCGCCTTCACCCTGGGCACCTTCGCTGTGCTGTTCGATGTCGCAGGAACCGCCTACCTGCCCTCCCTGGTGGACAGGGACCAGCTCCTGGACGGAAACAGCAAGCTCCAGGCCAGTATCGTCGTCTCCCAGTCAGGGGGCCCAGCGGCCGCCGGCGTGCTCGTGCAGGTGATGACCGCTCCGTTCACACTGTTGATCGGGGCCTTCGCCAGTCTCATGTCAGTGTTGGCCCTGCTGTCCGTGTCCAGCAGCGAAGAGCAGCCCAAACCCTCCACACAGCGTGGAAACACCTTCGCGGAGATCCGCTCCTCGATCCGCTTCATCGCTCAGGACAAGTACCTGCGCTTCCTCACGCTCCGCTCCGGGGTCAACAACCTGTTCTTTCTGGCACGCAACACCGTGCTGCCGCTCTTCGTGCTTCAGGTGCTGGGCATGAGCAGTTCGGCCCTGGGTTTGGTGTTGGGAATGGGAGCGGTCGGTGCGCTCGTCGGAGCCGCCCTCGCCAAGCGGATGGCGGACTGGTTCGGCCCCGGCCGGGTCATCGCGGTCGCCTACGGTGCGTCTTCGCTCTTCCAGATCATGCTTCCCCTGGCCATGGGGCCGCCTGCCGTGGCCTTGGGAATCATGGTGGTGATGTTCTTCTTCGGTGGTCTCTTCATGACTATCGGAAACACGAATGTCGCGACGTTCCAGCAGATGCTCATTCCCAAGCGACGTCTGGCCAAGGTGGTCGCAGGGATGCGAACGGTGACCTGGGGGAGTATGCCCCTCGGTGCTCTACTGGGTGGAGCGCTCGGCTCGATTATCGGGATCCGAGAGGCGCTGTTCGTCACCGCTGCCGGGTTCCTCCTGTCAGCCCTGTGGATCGCGCTCTCCCCCGTCGCGCGACTCCGCACCATGCCGGATCAGTTGGCGGAGGAGGAATCCTCCTCTCCGAGAGAAGAGGAGAAGACATGACACAGAACACGCCTGTACCGCACGCTTCCCGAGAGGCTTTTATCCTGACCGGGGCCTTTCGCGTCATCTGTCGCAACTCCCGTTATCTTCAGGAGCTCGCGGACAGAGGCCTGGCCGTGTTGGTGATTTCCCTTGACTCCTGCCGTGACCAGGCGGGGAAGGCCATGGCCGACCCGGACAACCCCGCCTTCTGGATCTCGGAGATCGCCTACGTGTCCGGATCGCTGGACCGGGAGTCGTCCTTCACCCCTGGCGTGTTCGCGGTCCTCCAGCGATGGCGGGACCAGTACCGCATCAGGGGCGTCTTCGCGATGGAGGAGACCCTCGTCGAGCCCACGGGCATGGTGTGCGATGTGCTCGGCCTGCCCGGAGTGGGACTGCGTGCGGGCAGGGTCTGCCGCAGCAAGTATCTCCAGCGGGCTTACCTCGAAGCCCTGGGGCCCCGGACCCTGACCGTGCCTCCGGGAGGCAGGGGAAGCGGCGACCTCGGTGCCCTCCAGTACCCGGTGGTGGTCAAACCGGCCACCAGACACGCCAGTTCCGGTGTGGTGTCCTGCGACACACCCGAGGAAGCGGCGTCCGTGATGACCTCCTACCCGGACCACGAGACCCTCCTGGTGGAGGAACGGGTGAACGGGCAGGAGTACTCGGTGGAGTCCCTGGTCCAGGAAGGCCGGACCGTGTTCTCCTCGCTGACCCGGAAGGAGACCACGGGCAGCGGGAGCGGGTTCGTCGAGCTGTCACATACGGTACCGGGCGCTGCCCCAGACGCATCCCTGTCGAAAAAGGTTCTCCAGGCCAACGCTTCACTTCTGGACGGTTTGTCCTTCGAGAACGGTGTGACCCATTCGGAATGGCGTATCGACGGGAATGGTCAGCCCCGCCTCATGGAGGTCGCCGCCCGCACGCCCGGAGACGGGATCACGGCACTGTATGAGCTGGCCTGCGGCGAGCCCATGGAAGCACCGATCGTCCGCATCGCACTAGGGGAGACGGCCTCCTATCCGCATCCCCGGCGTGTGGCGCGCCAGGTGTACCTGGAGCATCCGCACGGAGTCCTGGAGGACGTGACCCTGGATTGGCCCGGCACCCGGATCACCTGGCTGGGGAGGGCCGACCTGTGGCCCCGTCTCCGTCCGGGCGTGCCCGGTGACGCGCCTGCTCTGCGGGGAGTGCTGGTCTTCAAGGAGCGGGGAACCCTGCTGGGTGATCTGGCCTCGTCTGATGACCGGGCGGTGAGCTTCCTTGTCGATGCCGATACCGAGGCGGAACTCGATGAACTGGAGGCGCGGGTGCGGTCGGCGATCAGCATACGAGTGAAGGAGGACACTCGTGTTCCTTGAGGAGGTGGTCTCTGATGCTTTCGGAACTAAATGCCGTCTGCTGGCGAACCAGCGCGGCGGAGATTGCGTCGTCGTTGATCCGGGCATCGGTGTCGTCGGGGGATTGAAAGAGAAAGTGGAGGCGTACGGGCTGTCTCCGCGCGCGGTCCTGCTCACCCACGGGCATCTGGACCACACGTGCTCGGCCGCTGCCGTGTGCGCCGCCTACGGCATACCCGCATACATCCACCCTGGTGACTCGAAGATGTTGGCGGACCCCCACGCGGGCCTCGGACCAGAGTTCTCTCCGCAGTTCAGGAGGATCCTGGGGCCGGAGTGGCGCTGGGAGCCACCGAACGATGTCCTGTATCTGAAGGACGGGGAAGAGTTGAACCTGGCCGGGTTGGAATTGATTGTTGAACACGCGCCCGGCCACACGCCTGGATCTGTCATCTTCAATCTGCCCAGGGGCACGGATGACGCTTCCTATTGCCTGGTAGGGGACGTTTTGTATGCTGGAAGCATCGGCCGCACCGACATGCCGGGCGGAAGCCGACAGCAGACCCTCAGGTCCCTCCGGGAAAAAGTGCTGACAAAAGACGATGCGACAATTCTGCTGACTGGGCACGGCCGAGACAGCACGGTTGGCGTGGAGCGGGATGTGAACCCTTTTATGCGCCAAGCTGCGGCTTTGGTGCGGGATACCCGTTCCGGTGTGCGTTTCGGGTGAAGCGGGAAATCCACCCCTGGTGAACGCGTTCGGCGCGCCTGTTCACCGGCGACCTTCCGGGGCGGGGCCGGGCCGGTACGGTCCCTCCGTGTAGCCGCTGACGGCTGGTCGGAGTGCTCTCCCAACGACCAGGCTCCGGGACCGTCGGGCACACTGGCGTGGTGACCACCCCAGGGGAGGACGAGTGAACGAGGCCGCGATCCGCGTCTACGGGGCCGACTGGTGCCGGGACTGCCGACGCACCAAGAAGCAGCTGGCCGAGCTGGCGGTGCCCTTCGAGTACGTCGACGTCGAGCACGACCCGGCCGCCACGGAGCGGGCCCGGGAGATCTCGGGGCGCACGAACATCCCGGTGGTCGTCTACCCGGACGGGTCCCACCACGTCGAACCGGACAACGCGCTGGTCGAGGCCAAGCTCCGTGAGCTGTCGCTGATCTGACGGCGGTGCCGCCCGCGCACATCGCGCGGGCGGCACCCCGGTCCGACCCCGACCCTGTCCACGCCCGGTGCGCGTCACGTGTGCTCGGGACGACTTCCCCGAGCGCGCCCGACCTCAGGCGGCCTCCTCCAGACCGCACCACTGCGCGATGAACAGGGCGATGGACTTGGTGATCCGCCGCACGGACTCCACGTCCACGCGCTCGTCGTACCCGTGGATGGCCTCCGAGACCGGCCCGTAGACCAGCGCGGGAATCCCCTGGCACAGGGCGTACACGCGGCCGTCGAGGTAACCGGGGGTGGTGAAGGTCCGCAGCTCGTCCTTGAAGACGGTCCGGTGGGCCTCGCGCAGCACGTTTTCGGCCTCCGTGCCCTCGGGCAGCACGTAGCCCTCGGCGTAGAAGCCGGTCCGCTCGCCCACGGCCTCGATGGGGTTGCCCGCGTCGTCGGTGGTGGCCTCCCGCAGCACCTCCTGGATCTGCTCCCAGGCGTCGTCGGCGCTCACCCCCGGGTAGATCGCCGCCCGGACCTGGAGCTCGCACCAGGCGGGGACGCTCGACGGCCAGTCGCCGCCGCTGATGCCGCCGAGGTTGAAGTTGATGGGGTGGTCCAGGTCCTCGAAGTGGGGGTGACTGCCCCTCTCGTCGTTCCAGCGCTGTTCGAGGACGCGCAGCCGCCCCATCACGTGGTGCGCCGCGTCGATCGCGTTGAACCCCGACGCCATCTCCCTGGGGTGCGTGGGGTGGCCCGCGACCCGCACGGTGAACCAGATGACGCCGACGTTGGCGCGGACCAGCATGTCCTCCTCGGGTTCGGGGATCAGCACGGCGTCGGCGGTGTACCCGCGCTGGACCGTCGCCAGCGCGCCGTTGCCGGTGCACTCCTCCTCCGCCACGGACTGGAAGTGGATGCGCCCGGCGGGGGCGAACCCGGCCGCGCGCACGGCGTCGTAGGCGAACAGGTTGGCTGCCAGCCCCGCCTTCATGTCGCCGCTGCCCCGGCCGTGCAGCCAGCCGTCGATGACGGGGGCGTCCCACGGGGAGCGGGACCACTCCCCGAGGGGTCCCTCGGGGACCACGTCGATGTGGCCGTTGAGGATCAGCGAGCGGCCTCCGCCCTGAGCCGGGGTGTAGGTGCCCACCACGTTCTCCATGCCCTCGTAGGAGACCGTGATCTTCCCGGCGCCGGGGTGGGCGGAGATCTCCTCCGGATCGAGTTCCCACCGGTCCACGGCCAGCCCCCGCCGCTCCATGGCCCCGTGCATCAGGTCCTGGGCCGAGGACTCCCGGGTGCGCAGGGAGGGGTGGCGCACCAGTTCCCGGGTGAAGTCCAACTGGGCGTCGAAGGCGTCGTCGACCGCCGCTTCGATGCGCGCGACGACGTCGGGTGCGAGGTTCATGCGGTTCTCCTCATGCGGGGCTGTGGTCGGTGCGGGCGGGCGGTTCACGCCGCCGCCCGGGCGTCGGCGGCGGCGCGGGTGTCCGCGGCCCTGATCCGCTCACCGGCCAGGCCGCCGAGCGCGGTGACGGCGCAGATGCCGATGAGGACCAGCACCGCGGGCCAGGACGCGCCGTCGTCCACGGCCAGGAGCGCGGTGGCGATGAGCGGGAGGAACCCGCTGAGGGTTCCGGCGAGGTTGTAACCCAGGGACACGCCGCTGTAGCGCAGCCGGGGCGGGAAGAGGTCGGCCAGCAGGGTGCCGGTGACGGCGTAGGCCAGGGTGATGAGGCAGATCCCGATGGTCACCGCCGCGGTGATCGCCCACGGGTCGGCGGTGTCGATGAGCCAGAACAGGGGGAACGCGGCCGCGGCGGTGGACAGGGCGCCGATCACCGTCATCCGGCCGGGGCCGAAGCGCTCGGCCGCGCGCCCGGCGACCAGGGTCGTGGCGATCTGGAAGACGGCGGCGACGAGCGTGGCGTTCACGACCGCCTGGCGGTCGACCTCCAGCACCGTGGAGGCGTAGGAGACCACGAAGGTCGTCATCACGTAGAAGCCGCCGACCCCCAGCAGCGCCGCGGCCACCGCCACGAGCAGGCGGCCCCCGGCCTCGCGGAACAGGGCCAGGGCGGGCACCTTGGCGCGGTCCTCCATCTGCACCAGCTCCTGGAAGACGGGGGACTCCTCCACCTTGAAGCGGATGTAGAGGGCGATGCCCAGCAGCGGGAACGCGGCCAGGAACGGCAGGCGCCACCCCCAGGCGTCGAAGTCGGCCGCAGGCAGCGTCAGCACGGCGGCGAAGGCGGCCGAGGAGATGAGCGTGCCGACCGGGGAGCCGATCTGGACCAGGGCGGCGTAGCGGGCGCGCTGGCGTTCGGGGGCGTGCTCGATGGCGATGGTGATGGCGCCGCCCCATTCGCCGCCCACGGCCAGCCCCTGCAGGAGCCGCAGGACCGCGAGCAGGATCGGCGCGGCGATCCCGATGGCCATGTAGTCGGGGATCACGCCGATGAGCCCGGTCGCGCAGCCGATCATGACGATGGTCATCAGCAGTGCGGGGCGCCGCCCGTAGCGGTCCCCGATGGTGCCGAAGATCAGGGACCCGATGGGCCTGGCGGCGAAGCCCACGCCGAAGGTCGCCAGCGCCGCCATGAGGCCCGCGCCCGGGTCGAGTTCGGTGAAGAACAGGCGGTTGAAGACCAGCGCGGCGGCCGTGCCGAACAGGAAGTAGTCGTACCACTCCAGGGCTGTTCCGACGAAGGCCGCGAAGGCGATGCGCCTGGCGTCGGCCGCTTCGACCTTCGGCGCTCTCGCGCCGGCCGGGGCCGGATCGGGCTGTGGCATGGGGAATCCTCCGGGAGATGTGCACCGGTCGGACGGGACGTCGGTGACCAGGTGTGATGCCGATCATCGTCTTGGAAAAAGCGCACTCCCACAAGCGCATAACCCAACGAGAACGCCGCCTAGAATGTGCACATGCACAAAACAGCGCCGTCGGACGTCATCCCCCGCGCCGCACAGGCGTGCCTGGAGGAGCTGGAGACCGTTGCCTGGACCTACGTGCGCAGGGTTCGCGAGCTGACCGGGTACGCCGAGACCGTCATCGACGACGCCGAGCTGTACGGCACGGCCCGGGCCACGCTCGAACTCCTCCTGGAACTCCTGCGGGGGCGGGACCGCCACGGCGAGCTGCGCGCCCACTCGGTCGAGGTCGGACGCTCCCGCGCCCGCCGCGGCATCCCCCTGGAGTCGCTGCTGCGGGCCGTGCGCATGGACTTCCGCTTCCTCTGGGAAGCGATGCGCGCCCACGTCGCCGAGGCCGACTTCCGCGACTTCTCCGAGGAGGTCATCTCCATCTGGGAGGCGGTGGAGGTGCACACCACCCACGTGCAGACCGGCTACACCGACGAGATCGCCCGGATGCGCGCGGAACTGGAGCTGGAGCACGCCTTCCTCCTCCGGCACCTGCTGAGCGGCTCCGGCGGGGACCCGCGCCTGAACGAGCAGGCGGCGCGGGCGCTGGGCCTGCGCCCCGACGGCGTCCACCTCGTCCTGGTGGCCAACGGCAACCACGCCCGCGACTTCCGGGGCTGGGTCGGCCAGGTGCTTCCCGGGGCCGTCCTGCTCCGCCTGGACGGGGTGGAGTTCGCCATCGTCCCGGCCGGGGACGCCGCGGGCGCCGCCCGGGAGACGCTGCTGGGCAAACCCGTCGGGATCTCCCCGAGCGCCCACGGCATCGGGGAGATCGCCCCGATGTGGCGGCTCGCCCGCGAGCTGGCGGAGTGGGCGCGGCCCGGCGCGGCGGCCACGGTCGAGGGCCACTGGACCCGGCTGGCGGGCGTGCGCCTGGGACCGGCCGCCGAGGCCTTCGCCCGCGACGTGCGGGAGGCGCTCGGCGGGTTCACCGAACGCGAGGTCGACCTGCAGGTCGAGACGGTCGAGGCCTACTACCGGACCGGTTCGGTGACCGAGGTCGCGCAGGCGATGTTCTGCCACCGCAACACGGTGATCAACCGCCTGCGCCGCTTCGCCGAGGCCACCGGGCTCGACGTCACCAGACCGGTCGACGCGTCCGCGGCCCACCTCGCCCTGACCGTCCTGCGCTAGGGCCTCGGCCGCTCACCCCTGCGGTCTTCTGGGGGACGCCCCCGCGCGGTTCGAGGACCCCGGGGCGTCCCGAGCCGGAACCGGCCCCGATCCGGGAGCCGGAGCGCGATGAGTTCCGCCGCTGCACCTGGTCCGTATCCACGACGGGATCATCGACCGCACGCGAGGTGAGCATCATGGCCGCCGTCTACACCTGGGACGTCTTCTCCACCCTGGACGGCTACGGCTCCTACGGCCCCGACGGGGACTGGGGCGGCTACTGGGGCAAACAGGGCCCGGAGTTCCTCGACAACCGCATCGCCGTGCTCGGCGAGGAGCAGCGGATGGTCCTGGGAGCCGCCACCTTCCGGCAGTTCATGGAGCTGCTGGGCCCGATCCCCGAGGCCGACATCGACCCCGTCAACTCCCGGATGCGCACCATGCCCACCACGGTCGTGTCGACGACGCTCTCGGGACCCTTCGCGTGGCCGGACGCGACCGTCGAGAGCGGCGACGCCGTCGACGTCGTCGCCCGGCTCAAGGAGGAGTCCGGGGTGCCCTTGCGCTCGCACGGCAGCCTGTCGCTGAACCGGGCCCTGATGGCCGCCGGGCTCGTCGACCGCGTCCAGGTGACGGTCTTCCCGGTGATCAGCGGGCGGACCGGGACCGACCGGATCTTCGAGGCGGCGGACTTCGACCTCGACCTGGTCACGAGCCGTACGTTCGACGGGCGTATCCAGGAGCTGGTCTACAGGCCCGCCCTCCACAGCTGAACAACGGTCCGCCGCCCCGCGACGGGTCCGGAGCCCTGCCCGTCCCCGCCTTCTCGACCGGTTCACCGGACCGGTTCGGTCCCCATCTCCTGTGTGCCCACGACACCCAGCAGCGCGAGCTTCTCGGCGGTGTCGGTCCCGGTGCGCGGGGTGAACCAGAGCAACCGCTGGCGGTCGTCCTCACTGAAGAGGCTGAGGCAGTTGAGGTCGAGCATGCCGACGGTGGGGTGGACGATCCGCTTGCGCTCGTCCCTGCGCACCTCTACGTCCTGGTCGGCCCAGAGCGCCCCGAACTCCGGCGACCGCCGCAGCAGCTCGTCCACCAGCTCGGTCGCCTCGGCGTCGCCCGGGCTGCGCCGCCCGACCGCCGCCCGTAGGTCGGCGACGAACGAGCGTGACTGCGGGGCGAGGTCCTCCTTCGGGTAGATCTGCCGCGAGGCCGGGTCGGTGAACCAGCGGTGGATGAAGCTCGCCGCGCGGCCGCGGTGCGCGGACAGGTCGCCGAGCATCGCGACGGCGAGCGGGTTCTGGACCAGAACGGTGTGCAGATCGGTGCTCACCATCGCCGGGGAGCCGTCGATCCGTGTCAGCAGGTCGAGCATCGCGGGGTAGACGTGCGAGATCGTCCCGCCCCGGTACGGGAGCGGACGGTTCGCCAACCGGTACAGGTGGTCGCGTTCGTCGCGGCTGAGGCGCAGCGCGCGGGCGAGCGAGGCGAGCATCTGGTCGGAGGGCTGCGAGCCGGCACCTCGCTCCAGCTCGGTGTAGTACTCCACCGAGGCGCCGGCCAGAACGGCGACCTCGTCGCGACGCAGACCGGGGACGCGGCGCCGCGGGCCGGGCGAGAGCCCGACCTCCTCGGGGCGGATCCGCTCGCGCCGCG
The DNA here is from genome assembly GCF_052466615.1 of Nocardiopsis sp. M1B1. Lineage (NCBI taxonomy): Bacteria > Bacillati > Actinomycetota > Actinomycetes > Streptosporangiales > Nocardiopsidaceae > Nocardiopsis > Nocardiopsis sp. M1B1. The sequence continues at coordinate 4,162,301 of NZ_CP196194.1, read as the reverse complement.
AACGCAGGAAGCCGCCGAGTTCGGAGTGCCTCGTGTTCGACATGGGCTCAGCATCCTCCAGAGGTGCCGTCGGTGCCAGGGGATGGCGTCCCCACCTTCGGAAGCAACTGTCGCGCCTTTGCGCCGCGCTCCAGAGTGGACGCCATGAACACCTCACTCACTGACACGCTCAACGGCTCCGACGCATCGCCGACCGCCGCGAGGACGGTCCTGATCACCGGTGGCACCAGCGGGATCGGCGCCGCCACCGCTCGGCTCCTGCTCGTGCGCGGCCACCGGGTCGCCGTCACCGGGCGCGACCCCGGTCGGCTCAAGGCCTTCCTGGACGAGGTCGGCCACGCGGACCGCGTCCTGGGCCTGGTGGCGGACGCCTCCGACTGGGACGCCACGAACACGGCGGTCACCAGCACGGTGGAGCGCTTCGGGTCGCTCGACGCGGCGATCGCGAACGCGGGAGGCGCGTCCGCGGATCACTTCCGGAAGGGCGGTGCCGACGTCATCGGCGGCGGCGATCCGCGACTGTGGGCGCCGATGGTACTCGCCAACGTGCTCGGCCCGGCCCTGCTGGCCAAGGCGGCCCTGCCCCACCTCGAACGGTCCCGGGGCCGGTTGGTGCTCATCGGCAGCGTGGCCGGAACCAAGAACAGCCCGGGCAACCTCTACTCCGCCATGAAGTGGGCGGTGGTCGGCTTCGCCGAGAACCTGCGCCTGCACGCCACGACCCGCGGCGTCGGGGTCACGGTCGTGAACCCGGGCATGATCGACACCGCGTTCTGGCACGGCCAGGCTCCCCCCATCGCCATGAGCCCGGACGCGGTGGCCGAGACGATCGCCTTCACCCTCGACCAGCCGACAGGCGTCGACCTCAACACGGTGACGATCCGTCCGATCGGCCAGCCCGTCTGACTCCGGGCGGCCGGTGTGCTCACCGGTGCGCCGTCCCCGTGTCGGCGGTCTTCGACGGACCGCTGACACACCCGGGGTGCCGCCAGGTCGTCGAAGCAGGCGGGCCGCCGACGTGCCCGCCTGCTTCGACCGCCCCGGCACGCCCGAGCTCCGCGCACACGGAGGTGGACCGGCCAGGGGCCTACCTCGCGCCGTCCGCGAGCCGGTACTGCAGCGCGCCGGAGGGGCAGCGCCGGATCACCTCGGCCAGGCGGTCGGCGGCGGCGCCGTCCGGCTGGATCCACGGGCGCCGCCGGGTGTCGAACACCTCGGGCAGGCCGTTGACGCACACGGCGGCGTGCTGACAGCGCTCCGCCTCGAAGGTGACCGTGATCGACTCACCCTCGTACGCCCTCTTGCCGTGTCCGCCGCTCACTCCGGTCCCCTCCGCCCAGGCTTCACAGCCGCTCAATCTAGATGATGTGTCAACTAGGTTGGGTATGCTATCCGCTCCAAGGGCATATGTCGAGAACGCGGAGACCTGCGACGGAAGGGCCTCGCGCGGCTCCTCGCTTCCTTTCCCGTCCCCGTGGCGACCGGAGGAACCCGGGCCCGCGCTACCGTCGTCGACGCCGCGGGGCGGAACCGCCGTCCGGGGCCACCGGCCGCCCGCGCGAACAGGAGCCGAAGGAGCCGACCGATGCTCAGCAACGAACTCGCCGAACTGGCGGGCGTCACCGTACGCACGTTGCGCCACTACCACCAGATCGGACTGCTGCCCGAGCCGCCCCGCTCGGCCGGGGGCTACCGGCGCTACGACGTGGGCCACCTCGTCCGGCTCCTGCGCATCACGAGGATGACCGCGCTCGGCGTACCGCTGTCCGAGCTGCCCCCGGTACTGGACGATCCGGCGGCCGCGGAGGAACTGCTCGACGAACTCGACCGCCGGGCCGCCGCCGAGGTCGAACGGCTCCTCGCCCGCCGTGCGGACATCGCCGCGCTGCGCCGCAGCGGCGCCCCGCCCGACCTGCCTCCGGAGTTCTCGGCGCTGCGTTCCGACCCCGCCTCGGCCGTGCCCGAGGACATGGCCCGCTACGAGCACGAACAGCTCGTCCTGGTCGCACATCTGCTCGGCGGGGACGGTCCGGCGGCACTCGCCGCCCTGCTCGGCGAGGTGAACGACGGCACGGCCGCGCTCGCACCGCTGACGGAACGCTTCTACGCCCTGGGCCCCGACACCCCGGAGGAGGAGGTCGCGGCACTGGCCGACGATCTGGTCGCGCGCCTCGAACCGGTGGTGGCGCGACTGGTCGGCCTGTTCCCGTCCGACGCGCGGGCCTCGACCCTGATGGACGAACTGAGCGGGCGGACCCTCCGCCCCGTACAGCACCGCGTCCTGCGCCGGGTCCAGCGGCGGCTGGCCCCGGCGGCCGGAGCCTGACCGGCCCCCCGGGGCGCCTGGCCGATGGGCGGGTGTGGTGCGGGTCACTCCCTCCGGTCTTGAGTGTGACGCGACGTCGGGGAGTGGACTCGGGCGTGCACGAACCCGTCGACCACGAGGAACCGCCATGACCGCTCCGTCGAAGCCGATCACCGTCGAGGAGTTCTTCGGCCCGCCCGCCCGCAGCCGGGCCCTGCTGTCCCCGGACGGCACGAAGGTCGCCTACCTCGCTCCGTGGCACGGCCGCCTCAACGTGTTCATCCGCGACCCGGACTCGGACTGGACCGCCCCCGACGAAGTACAAGACGCCGACGGGGTACACGGCGCCGACGCCCCGGGCGTGCGGCGCGTCACCTCCGACACCCGTCGCAACGTCGACGCCTTCTTCTGGACCGCCGACGGCCGCTACCTGCTGTTCCAGCAGGACACCGACGGCGACGAGAACTGGCACCTGCACCGCGCGGACCCGAACCGGCCCGACGAGCCCGCCGTCGACCTGACCCCCTTCGAGGGCGTGCGGCTGCTCGGCGCGCAACTCCCGCCGGACCGCCCGGGCACCGCTTTCGTACAGCTCAACCTGCGCCGCCCCGACCTGGCCGACCTGTTCGAACTCGATCTGGAGACCGGCCGCCTGACCACCGCCGCGGAGAACCCCGGCGACGTCCTCGCCTGGCTGCGCACCCCGGACCGGCTGCTGGCGTTCACCATGGAGGAGGGAGGCGACCACGTGCTGTCGGAGCACACCGAGGGCACGCGGCGCACGATCGCCCGTTTCCCCGGCACCGACGCCCTCTTCGGCATCCTTCCGGCGGCGCCCACCCCGGACGGGAACGGACTGTGGATCGGTTCGTCACGGGGCTCCGACCGCACCCGCCTGGTCCGGCTCGACCTGGAGACCGGCGAGCAGACCGGCGTGGACAGCCACCCCGTGTTCGACCTGGACACCCCGCGCCCCGAGGCCGACCCGCGTTTCCCGTCCTCGCTGATCCTGCACCCGGGAACCGGGGACCTGCTCGGCGCCCGCTACCTCGGCACCCGTCAGGAGATCCACGCGCTCGACCCGCACTTCGCCGAGGTCCTGCCGCGGCTGGCCGAACTGTCCGACGGCGACCTGGCCCACGTCTCCTGCGACACCGCGGCGCGGCGCTGGGTGGTGGACTTCACCCACGACCGCGACCCCGGCGTCACCTGGTTCTACGACCACGCCACGGGACGGGCCCGCCGCCTGTTCCGGCCCTTCCCCCACCTGGACCCGGCCGAACTGGCCCCGGTCACCCCGGTCGCGGTCAGCGCCCGCGACGGCCTGACCCTGCCCTGCCACCTCACCCTGCCGGTCGGGGTCCAACCGCGCGGCCTGCCGACGGTGCTGCTGGTGCACGGCGGACCGTGGTACCGCGACAGCTGGTGCTACGACCCGGAGGTGCAACTCCTGGCCAACCGCGGCTACGCGGTGCTGCAGGTCGACTTCCGCGGCTCCACCGGCTACGGCAAGGCCCACACACAGGCCGCGATCGGCCAGTTCTCCGGGCGCATGCACGACGACCTGATCGACGCCCTCGACTGGGCGGTCGAACAGGGCTACACCGACCCGGACCGGGTGGCGGTCTACGGCTGCTCCTACGGCGGCTACGCGGCGCTGGTCGGAGCGGCGTTCACCCCGGACAGGTTCGCCGCCGCGGTCAGCTACACCGGAATGTCCGACCTGGTCGACCTCGTCGAGTCGGTCGTCCCGTTCGCCCGCCGCACCGTCGAGAACAGCTACCTGCGCTACATCGGCGACCCGGACGACCCCCGCCAGAGGGCCGACATGCTCGCCCGCTCGCCCATCAGCCGGGTCGACGACATCACCGCGCCGGTGCTGCTGATCCACGGAGCCAACGACGTGCGCGTCCACCGGCGCAACTCCGACCGGGTCTTCGACGCGCTCCGCTCCCGCGGCGCCGAGGTCGAGTACCTGCTGAACGAGACCGAGGGGCACTGGTTCACCAACCCGGACAGCAACATCGAGCTGTACGGGAGGCTGGAGCGCTTCCTGGCCCGCCACCTGGGCGGGCGGTCCGCGACCGGGTCCTGACCCGCGGCGGCGCGGACGCGCGCAGGCGTTGCGGTGGAGGCGCGGGGAGCCCCCTCCGGGGTGAACAGGTGGGCGCCGGTCCGCTCCCGGGGCCGGGCGAGAGGCCTATGGGGGCTGGGCCGCGCGCCCACCTGTCCGGTCGGGGGCGTGTGGCGACCGCGCGTTCCAAGGCGGCAGGGTGTGATCTGTCCGTCGTGCCTTGGGCCCGCGCGGTCACCTGCGATGCTATTTGAAAACGATAATCGTTTTCTAGAGGAATACGAGTGACCCGGCTCACTTGAGGAAGGGCTGCGGAGAGCACGGGGATGTCCGCCCCGGGGGCAGGAACGCCGAGGTCGGCAGGGCCCGTGCCCGCGGGCCGGTCGCGGGGTTCCCGCGCATCGGGTCGTCCTCTTGCCGGGCGGTTCGGCCCATCGGGGAAGACACCGTCGTCATCGACCGTGTCGTGCTTCCACGCCGCGAGGGCGGACAGGGCCGCTCGGGCGGCGCCGACGTCCGGGGGCGACTTCGGCCAGCCCGCCCGGGGCCTGCGCGTTTGCTGTTCCGGCAAAAGGGATCGCCTGGAACCGTGGGCGTCGGTGAGCATCGCCCTATGACACATGACGCTCAGGACCCCACCTCACCCAGCGCCGAGTTCTGGGAACCGCTGCACCAGTCGGCCGAGACCGTCACGGCGCCCCCGCCCAACGTCCGGCTGACCGGGCTGGTGCGCGACCTCGAACTGGCGCCGGGCCGCGCCTGCGACCTGGGCTCGGGCCGCGGCGGAGACGCCCGGTGGCTGGCCTCCCTGGGCTGGCACGTCACCGCGACCGAGGTCTCGGCCACTGCGGTCGAGCGCATCGCCGACATGGCTGCCGCGCAGGGCCTGGACCGCCTGCGGGCCGAGCGGCACGACCTGTCCCGCTCGCTGCCCGCCGGACCGTTCGACCTGGTCTACGCCTGCTACTTCCACAGCCCGGTGGCGTTCGGCCGGGAGGAAGTCCTGCGCCGCGCCGCCGAGCGGGTGGCGGTCGGCGGACGCCTGGTCCTCGTCGACCACGCGTCCACCGCGCCCTGGTCCTGGCGATTCGGGGACGAGGAGCCCACGTTCCCCACGCCGGAGGAGACCCTTGTCACACTGATGCTCGGGGACGGCTGGACCACCGAACGCTGCGAGAGCGCCGAACGGGTGGCCGACGGCCCCGACGGCACGACGGCCAGTGTCACGGACAACGTGATCGTGGTCCGCCGCCACTCCGCCTGACGGTTCCGCAATCCGGGGCGCCCGTGGGGAAGCGGGCGTCCCGGATGGTTTGTCCCGCTTCTTCTGGAGTCGCGTTTTCGGGCTCCGTCCGGGGCCCCGCGCCCTGGAGGGGGCGCCCGCCGGATGCCGTGGGCGCCCCCTCGGCCGTCACGCAGTGGAGTACGGGCTGGTGGTGGAGGCGCTGTAGCCTACCGGCATGAATCTGAAAATCATTATCAGAACCGTGGGGGTCGTGTCGGCTCTCACCCTGGCCGGGTGCGCGGCGGCGCCCGCCGCCGAGACCGACTCCGCGGCGGCCGCGGGCGAGGGCACGACCTCCTACCCCCTCAGCATCCAGAACTGCGACACCGAGGTGACCGTCGAGCAGGCCCCCGAGCGCGCGGTCTCGCTGAACCAGTCGGCCACCGAGATCATGGTCCAGCTCGGCCTCGCCGACCGCATGGCGGGCACCTCGTACGAGACCGACCCCGTCCCCAGCGACATCGCCGACGCCTACGAGAGCATCCCCCTGCTCACGGACGGCCTGCTCAAGCACGAGACCCTGCTCGAAGCGCAGCCCGACTTCGTCTACTCGTCCTTCGCCTCGTTCCTCACCGCCGAGAACGCCGGTGAGCGCGCCGAACTGCACGAGCTCGGCGTCCCGACCTACCTGAGCGAGTTCGACTGCACCTACCACGAGGCCGTCGAGGGCGGCGCGACCTTCGAGATGCTCTTCGACGAGATCGAGACGATCGCCCGGATCTTCGACGTGCCCGACGCGGGCGAAGAGCTCGTCGCCGAGCAGCGGGCCGTGGTCGAGGAGGGACTCCAGGCCGCTGAGCAGATCGAGGGCACGCCCAGCCTGGTCTGGTTCTACTCCACCGCGTCGTCCTCCTCCACCCCGTCGGTCGCCGGGCCCGGCGGGCTCCCGCAGACCGTGACCGAGATGCTCGGCGCCGAGAACGCCTTCAGCGACGCCTCGACCAAATGGCCGGAGGTCAGCTGGGACGAGGTCGCCGAGCGCGACCCCGACGTGCTCGTGCTCGCCGACCTGAGCCGCGGATACCCCGGCGACACGGCCGAGGAGAAGATCGAGTTCCTCAAGAACGACCCCCTGACCTCGACCATGGACGCCGTCGTCAACGAGCGCTTCATCGTCGTGCCCGGGCAGCACATGGACCCGTCGGTCCACAGCGTGCAGGCCGTCCCGACCATCGCGCAGGGCCTCATCGACATGGAGATCGAGTGATGACGACCACGACCACGGACACCCTCGAAGGGAACGCCCTCGAAGGGCTCATCCGGGACTGGGACGCCCAGCAGGCGGCCTACATCACCCACCGCGAGCAGAGGTTCGAGATCATGCTCGACGTCATCGCGCGGACCTGCGCCTCCTCGGAAGCGTTCGGGGCCGACGGGACCGGCATGACCGTTCTCGACCTGGCGTGCGGCCCCGGCAGCCTCTCCCAGCGCGTCCTCGACCGGTTCCCGGGCGCCCGGGTGATCGGGGTCGACTACGACCCGGTGCTGCTCGCGATCGCGGGCTCATGGCTCGGTCAGCGCCACGGTTCACGCTTCACGCCGGTCGACGTCGACCTCGCCGCGCCCGGCTGGAGGGCCAAGCTGCCCGAGGGGCCGGTGCACGTCGCCGTCTCCTCGACCGCGCTCCACTGGCTGGAGCCGGCACAGCTCGTCGCCGTCTACGGCGCCCTGGGCGCCCTGCTCCCCGCCGACGGCGTCTTCATGAACGCCGACCACCTGCGCTACGACCCGCGCTCGCAGCCGTTCCTCACCGGGGCGGCGGCCGACGACGACGAGCGCACGCAGCGTGACGCGCACTCGCGGGGTGTGCGGACCTGGGACGAGTGGTGGTCGGACGCCGTCGCGCACGACGCGTTCGGACAGCACCACGCCGAGCGCGAGCGCCGCTTCGCCGACCGCCCGCCCACACCGCACGCACCGCTCGAACTGCACCTGCAGGCGCTCAGTACCGCCGGGTTCGCCGAGACCGGGGTCATCTGGCGGTACTACGACGATGTCGTGGTGTTCGCGCAGATATGACCAGACTCACCGATCCTTCGCGGACCGGTCCGCCCGACGCGGACGCTCTCCCCGACGCCGACCCGCCGGCGGCGCGGGCGGCGGCGGGCGGCGCCGAGGTCCCTCCGAAACGCGTACCGGGCAGGCTGCGCTCGTCCCTCGTCGTCGCCGCCTTCGTCCTCGCGCTGTGCGTGACGATCGTCGTCGCGGCCTTCGTCGGCACGGCGAACATCGGGGCGCTCGACGTGCTCGGGATCATCCTGCGCAACATCGGGCTGGGCGCCCTCGCCCCCGTCCCGGCGGCACCGCCGCTCATCGACGCCCTCATCTGGGAGTCGCGTCTGCCGCGCGTGCTCCTGGCCGCCGTGGTCGGTCTCGGGCTCTCGGTCTCGGGCGCGGTGCTGCAGTCCATCACCCGCAACCCGCTCGCCGAACCGTACCTGCTCGGGGTCTCCTCGGGGGCGTCCACCGGGGCGGTCGCGATCATGGTGCTCGGACTCGGCTCGGGCGCGGTGACCCTCTCCACGGGCGCCTTCGCCGGGGCGCTGGCCGCATTCGCGATCGTGCTGGTCCTCATCGGGGGCGGACGCGTCTCCAACCCCGCCCGCGTGGTGCTCACCGGTGTGCTGGTGTCGCAGTTCTTCTCCGCGATCACCTCGCTCGTGCTGATGCTCGACGGCGACGCGGACGCCACCCGGGGCTTCACGTACTGGCTGCTCGGATCGCTCGGAGGCGCACGCTGGGAGCCGCTGCTCGTGGCGTCCGCCGTCATCGTGCTCGGCGCCGTCGGCTGCCTGTTCTTCACCCCGGCCCTGGACGCGTTCACCTTCGGCTGGGACACCGCCTCCTCGCTCGGGATCAACGTGACCCTGGCACGGGTGACGCTCATGGTCCTCACCGCGCTCGTCACGGCGGCGGCCGTCGCGGCCTCCGGGGCGATCGGGTTCATCGGGCTGCTCGTACCGCACGTCGTGCGTCTGCTGGCGGGGCCCGCGCACCGCCTGCTGCTCCCCCTCAGCGGGCTCGGGGGCGCGATCTTCCTGGTGTGGGTCGACACCTTCGCCCGTTCGGCGTTCTCGCCGCACGAGATCCCGGTGGGAGTGATCACGGCGCTGCTCGGCGCACCGGTGTTCGCGGTCGTCCTGGGAAGGGCGGCCCGGCAATGACGGCACTTGAGGCGAACGGCATCACGTGGTCGGTCGACAGGACACGCATCCTCGACGGGGTCTCGATCCGGGCGTACTCCAACGAGGTGCTCGCCGTGCTCGGGCCCAACGGGGCGGGCAAGACCTCGCTGCTGCGCATCCTGGCGGGGCTCCGGCGGCCGGACGCCGGAACGGTGCTCCTGGGCGGGGAACCGGTCCGCTCCCTGCCCCGGCGCGCGGTCGCCCGGCGGGTGGCCATCGTGGAACAGTCACCCGAGGTGCACACCGACATCACCGTCGACGACGCCGTGGCGCTCGGCAGGACGCCCTACCGCGGCACCTTCGCCGGGCTGGACGGTGCGGACCGCGCCGCGATCGAACAGGCGCTCGCCCTCACCGGGATGCGCGCCTACCGGTCGCGGTCGTGGCGGACGCTCTCCGGCGGTGAACAGCAGCGTGCCCAGCTGGCCCGCGCGCTCGCGCAGCAGCCGGAGGTGATCGTGCTGGACGAGCCGACCAACCACCTCGACATCCGCTACCAGCTCGACGTCCTCACCCTGCTGCGCTCGCTCGACATGACGGTGGTGACCGCCCTGCACGACCTCAACCTGGCCGCACGCTACTGCGACCGGGTCGCGGTCCTGCACGCCGGACGGATCGCGGCGACGGGACCGCCCGCCGCCGTGCTGACACCCGACCTCGTCCGTTCCGTCTACGGGGTCGAAGCCGTCATCGACACCTCTCCGCACACGGGAGCGCCGGTCGTGACCTACCTGGGCGGTGTGCCCGAAGGGTCCTCACCGGTGTCCGATTCCGGGTCGCACCGCCAGCGGCAGACGGAGTGAGCCGCTTCGCGCGGCCTTTCGCGGCTGTGCGTGCAGGGCCTGCTCATCGCCCGCCAGGCGGGGCAGCGACCGGCGCGGGACGGCGCGGACGGCCCCGGACAGGGCCAGGCTCCGTGACCTGACCGCACACCGGAGTGAGGACGGGGAAGGCCTCGGGCCCCGCGCACGCGGGGGCGACGGGACCTTCCCCGTTCGCGTTCCGCGGCGCATGGTGTCCCCGATCCGCCAGCGGTGTTCCCCGGACCGGTTCTCCACCGTTGTCCGGTCGGTTCGGGCTTGCGGACTCACCCGCGGGGCGTCTCCGTGCGGGGGTCGGCCACCAGGGCGCGCAAGTCGCGCAGGTTGTCCTCCAGGAACCGCGCCAGCGGTTCCGGGAGCAGACGGATGCTCCTGAGGGCTTCGGCGGTACCGGGGAGGACGACGGTCTCGTAGGTTCCCCGCGTGGGGTCGGAGAACTCCGGCCCGGTACGGCTGGAGGGGTCCATCTCCGTCAACCGGGCGACGAACACGTGCTGGACGAGGGTCCCCTCGGGGCGTTCGTCGGTGATGACCACGACCTCGCGCACCCGGTCGACGCGTCCGCCCAGCTCCTCGAAGACCTCGCGGTGCAGGGCGGCCTCCACGCCGGCGTCCTCCGGCTCGACACCGCCCCCGGCCGTGATCCAGTAGGGGGCGCGGCCGGGGCGGGTCCGCTTGATGAGCACCAGCCGCCGCTGCCGGTCGAACAGGATCGCGCGGGCCTTCTGCTTGATGATCTCGGGCATGTCCGTGATCCTGCCGTGGTCGGAGCCGGTTGTCCCGGTGGACGAGAAAACGTTGACGAGAGAACTCTGCCCCGGAGGCGACCCGGTCCGGGGCCGCCCCGGACTCCGCGGCCGGGGGAGCCCTCGCTGCGCCGGGGACCCTGTTGTCGGTGATCTGTGCGTCTTCCCGGACCCGGGCGTCGTCACGGCGGCCGGGGGTCGGCCGGGGACCGGAGTGTCGGCGGGAACCCGTACCCTCCTCGCGGGCGCGCGGGCGCGCGGGCGGCGACGTCCGCCTCCCCTCCGACCGATCCCCACCCCCTCACCGTTGGGAACCCGATGACCGAACACGCGACCCCTCTGGCCTTCTCTACCGAGCGCCGCCGCGTCGGCGCGCAGGAGTGGACGCGAGCCCCCCGGCTCAACGTCCTCATCGAACCGGGGGAGCCGGTCGCACCGGCCCGGATCGGCTGGCGCGACCGCGAGGGCGGCGAGGCCGTGGCCGTGTTCGACCCCCGTATGGACGGGTTCACCGGTACACGCGTCACCCTCGACGGGGTCCAGTACGAGTGGCGGGGGACCCGTCTGGACGAACCTCCCGAACGTCCCGGCCACCGGTTCCGGATCCAGGGCGGCGACCGGGAGCTGCGCCTGCTCGTCGAGGACGGAGGACCCCCGCTCGCGCGGGTCGACTGGGCCGACCGGGAGGGCGGAGGAGGGACGGTTCTACTGCGCGCCATCGAACTGGATCCGACCCAGAGCCTCGGCGCGGAGGGCCTCACACCCATGGTGTGCTCGGTGCGTGCGGGCGACGAGTACACCGACGTGGGCGACGTGGCCCGCAACCTGCTCGAAGTCAACGCCAAGAAGTGGCGGTCACGGCGTCGCGCCGACCGGCTGGACTTCACCATGTCCGAACCCGTCACCGTCCGGCACTACGTGCTGCACCCCGCCGACGACTCCCCCGACCGCGACCCCGCGGACTGGTCCCTGCTCGGGTCCTCGGACGGGCAGGAATGGACCCTTCTCGACGCCCGGTCCGGTGAGTCCTTCCCCGCCCGCCGCCTGGCGCGCGACTTCACCGTCAGCGGCCCCGGCGCGGACACGCCCTGGCGGTACCTGCGGCTGGAGGTCACCCGCAACGCGGGTGCGGACCAGACCCAGCTCAACCGGGTGCGGTTCTTCGCCGATGACCGCGCTTACGAGGCCTTCCACGGGCTGCGCCACACGGCGCGGAGCGGTCCGGAAACGTTCATGGGCCTGGCGGTCGCCCCGGAGGGTGGGGACGCGCCCGCGCTACCGGTGACCGCCGAGGAGTGGCGGGCCTACCTCACCGAGTACAGCGCCGACATGCTGCGTGTCGCCGAGGCGGAGGGGGAGGAGGTCGACCATGAGCAGCGGACTTCCTCCTGGTTCGGCAACGAGGGCGCCCCGGAGGAGCGGATCGCGGCTGTGGAGGAGCGCCTGGGCCGTCGGCTGCCGCCGAGCTACCGCTCCTTCCTCGCCGCGTCCGACGGTTGGGGGAGGATGGGGACGTTCGTCTACGGGATGAGCACCACCGCCGAACTGGAGTGGGACAGTCTGGCCAACACCATCGGTCTGGGCGAGGACGACCTGGAGGACGCGGACGAGGGGCTGGTCGGGCCGCTGATGTGTGTCGCCTACGACACCGACGAGCAGTTCTGGATTCTGGACGCTGGCGACGTCTCACCCGACGGGGAGTGGGCGGCCTACATCTGGGCCAGCTGGTACCACGGCCTGGGAGATCGGCACCGCTCCTTCGCCTCGCTCGTCCACGCCGAGCGCGTCTCCTTCGAGGAGCTCAACGCCGACAAGGGGCGCCCCGTGCGGGTCCGGTGACGCGGAGGGGCCGCTGGAACCCGGGCGCCGTGAGGCGCTGGCCGGGAACGCGGACCTCGCGCGCACGGTCCTCGACCGGGCCCGTGCCGGGGAGGCGGCGTCCATTGCCCGGGGCTTCCGCACCGCTGGTTGGGGCGGATGCGCTCCGCGCGGGTGCGGGCCTGACGTGTACGGCGGGTGGACCACCGGCACGGACGGGTCCGCACCTCACTGTTCAGTCGTCCCAGGGCACGGCGGCCAGGACCTGTCCGTGGTGGAAGCGGTGGATGCTTGGCGGGCGCCCCGGCGCAGATTTTCGGTATGGGATCCGCGCTCTGAAAACCGCATCGCGGCTGGAAGATGTGCGGTGCCCAGCGGCGCAGAACGATTTTTCGATGGGCGCCGTTGACATAACGCGGGAGAGGACGGATCGGCGTCCTTGATTCACTTTGGGTTCCAGGTTGGAATTGCGGTTGTCCGCTGTTCCGGGCCGGCCGAGATCGGTATCCGAGCTTCATTTACACGGCTGCCAACCAGCTCACGGAGTTGACAGACCTCTGTGCCGAGGGTGTTCGCCAGGGTGTTCGGCTAAGCGTGCGAACAGGGTGGAAGGCACTGACAGTGCAGGTCAGAGCGGGTTCAGGGTGTTCGTTCTGACGCCCCGACTTACAACGTCTCGTCATCCGTTCACTGGGGTGGGGGTGGCCCTGGAGGGTTCGCGTCGCCGGGGTGTCCGTTTCAGCGGGCGCGGTGGGAGGGTGAGCACTTCCCATGCGAAAATCTGTCACTATCGTGATGCCTGTTCCTGAAGTGAAAGTGGTGTTTGCTCTGGTGGACAAGGCAAGTCGGGCCGGAGAAGAGGTGGTCGTTGTGATATCGCCGAAGGCTAAGCGATCCGGCAGGCGGCTGTGGTTGTTTATCCGGCGCCGACAAGGCAATGGGATGGATATGGCTGAGAAAACGAATACCTCCCGCATGAGCCGGTTCAATCCCATCCGGCAGTTCATGCTGCTCCAGCGCTACGGCCAGAACCATCCTTGGAAGTACATGCTGAGGGTCACGCTGCTCGTGACCGTGTACGGTGCGGCCCTGCTCGCCCTCTGCTTCGTACCGATGGCCTTGTTCGGAGACACACCGTTGTCCCAGGTGTGGCCGTGGATGCTGGGCGCCCTGGCGGGAGTGGCCGCCTGTGCGGCCCTGGGCGCGGGCGTCGGCGTGCTGATGCTGCGGTGGACCACCAAGGAGGCGAAGGTCCCCCACGACGTCGATCCGGACACCCTGCGTGCCGCGCAGCGCCACCTGCGCCGGGGCGAACTCAGCGGTGACCCCCGGTTGGACCGGCTCGCCCGGTACCTGGCGCCCCAGTCCGAACGCGTCAACTCCAACAGGGTCTTCGCGCTGTTCGGTCTGATGGCCGGGGTGCCCTACCTGGTGCTCACGGGAATCCGGTTCATGAACGGCACAGGGGACGCCTTCCAGCTGTTCATGGTGCTGTTCGTCGTGGTGGTGTTCGCTGTCGCTTGGCCGTGGGCGCGCAAGCACAAGCGCAATGCGCGCAGGCTGATAGAGGCCTACGACGCCGAGTACGGGCCCTTCGACGGAGAGGCGAGCCCACGCCGTGACACCTGGAGCCGTGGGGACACGAGGGTTTCGTAGCGCGTCAGCGCCCGCGTGCACGGGGCGGAGCGCTCTCGCCGCGCGACTCCCGGTTTCACCGCGCTGGGACAGCGCCACCGTGGCGCCTGTGAGGGGAGCCGGTCTCAAGGGCCCCCTGTCACCGCGCCGGTCCGAGACAGCGCACACCGCCGGCGTGCTTCGCCGGCGGTGCCGAGCGCATCGGTACGGGTCGCGGTGATCCCCGTGCACGCGGGAAGCAGGTCCTCGACCAGCTGGTGCGGCTCTCGCCTGCGGTGGTGGGGTGGGCGGCCAGCACCAGACACGGCGCAGTCGTCCGCCCCTACCCGTGCAGGCGTTCCAGCGCCGACAGGACCTCGCCGTCGGGGTCCTTCACCATCTCCTCCGCCTCACTGGTGAGGGAGAGCACCGCGTTGAACAGCTCCATGGCGTCCTCGGCCCGGCCGGAACGCTCCAGCTCCTGTACCGCGTCCACGGCGCTGTGCACCGCCCGGGCGTACTCGGCCGCCTGTTCGCAGGGAACCGGTTCGGTGACGTGCAGGGCGCCCTCGAACAGGGTCCGCAGCGCCTCGGGGCTCCCGGACGCCACCGCCGCCCGTGCCTCCAGGTCCAGGGTGAGCCCGGGGGAGCGGTCGGCCTCCTCCAGCAGCAGCTCCACCAACCGTTCGCGGTCCAGGGTGTGCAGGTAGGAGGCGACATCGGTTACGGAGGACGCGGTTCCGCCGTGCTCGCGTTCGTACAGGTGCACCAGCCCCACCGCGACCACGTGCTTGCAGCAGTTGCCCTCCTCGGCCCAGGGGCAGTCGCAGCGCCAGGAGAAGGCTCCCTCGGCGGTGAGCCGCACCCGGTAGCGCCGCTGTCCGCGGACGGTGGCGCGCACGCTCTTCGCGTCCCGGCGTAGCCCCGACACCCGTCCGAGGTAGTCCAGGCCCCGGTCGAAGGACTTCCTGCCAGCCAGTTCCAACAGCAGATCGTGGGAGAGCTCAGGCATGGGCCCAGTCAAGCAGAGCGGCACGGAAAGCGCCGGGGCGAAGTGGAAATCCCCGTCCTTCCGACTTCCGGGGGCGGTGCACAGCGGACCGTCCTCCTCCGGGGGTCGGCCCCGGAGGAGGACGGTCGCGCGGGGTCAGCTCCGGGGCCCGTCCGCGGCGAGTGGAGCGTCCCACAGCGGGTCGCGGTGCGGTCCGGCGTCCAGGGCCCGGGCCGCTGCTCCCGCCGTCTCCTCCTCCGGGGTGCGGGGGTCCTCGGACCGGGGACGCCCTGCGCACACGGTGTCCCGGGGCGGGGCGCCGTCCACCAGGTAGGCGTCCACCGCCGCCGTCACGCAGTCCATCCCCTCGCGCCCGTAGAAGGTGTGGTTCCCCTCGTCGGTGACGGTGACAAGGGAGTTGTCCAGCTTGTCGGCCATGAGTTCGGCCCCCTCGTAGACGGTGTTGGCGTCGTACTCGGCCCCGATGACCAGGCCGCGCGGGTAGCCGTCGCGCTCCAGTTCCACCAGCGGGGCGGGTGTGTGCGAGGCGAAGGTGCAGGGCTGGGGTACGTGCCAGACCGCCCCCACGCCGTACGGGCTGCGCTCACGGACGTCCCGGACGCCCGCGTAGTAGTCCGACAGGCGCGTGGGCCACTCGGCCTCGCAGAGCACCGCCATCATCAGGGAGACGTTGTCGTACTCGATCCCGGGGTCGGGCCACTCGGGTTCCTCGGGCCACTCCGGCTCCTCGGACTCCTCGGGCCACTCGACATCGGGGTAGGGCAGGTCGTTGACGATGTACCAGAGAGTGGTGGTCCAGTCGCTCCACTGGTCCTGGAACCGCGCCGCGTAGCCGACGTCCTGGTCGAAGTAGTCCGCCGTGTAGATCCACGGTTCCGGCTCGCCCGGCCACTGGTCGTAGCGGGGGTGCTCCACCAGCCGTGCGCGGGTCCGCTCGAAGACGGCCAGCACCTCCTCGGGGGTGGACCCCAGGTCGTAGACGTCGTCGTGCTCGGCCACCCAGGCGGTGTAGCGCTCCACGTTGGCCCGGTATCCCTCGCTCTGCAGGGTGAAGACGTCGCGCCACATGCCCTCGGGCGGGACGGCGGAGTCCAGGACGCTGCGGTCCAGGCGTTCGGGGAACAGGCTGCCGTACACGGCGCCGAGGTAGGTGCCGTAGGAACGGCCGAGGTAGGAGATCTCGTCCTCGCCCAGGGCGGCGCGGATCACGTCCATGTCCCGGGCGGTGTTCGCGGTGGTCATGTGCGGGATCAGGTCGCCGTGGGCGCTCTCGCAGGCCCGCTGTGTGGCGATCACCGCACGGGTGTGGGCGGAGAGCGCCTCGTCGGTGGGCCGGGGGACCGTGGCCGGGTAGTTCGTGCCGCAGTCCAGGTAGGGGGTGGAGGCGCCGCTGCCGCGCGGGTCCATCCCGATCACGTCGTAGACCTCGGCGACGCGCTGTGCTCCCAGGGAGGAGAAGGCGTGGTCGGGGCGGTCGCCCACGGCCATCTGGCGGCCCGTGCCGCCGGGTCCGCCGGGGTTGGTGAGCAGGATGCCGCGGCGCCGCTCGGGGTCCGAGGCGCGGTTGCGGCTGACGGAGATGGAGGCGCGTTCGCCGCCGGGGGCGGCGTAGTCCAGGGGGACGTCGATCCAGGCGCACTCCACGTCGCGCAGGAGGTGCTCCTCGCAGGGGGCCCAGGCGACCTCCTGCTCGTGGAACGCCCGAAGCGGGTCGTCGGCGGCGGCCGGGGCGGTCGCCGCCAGGGATGTCACCAGGGTGAGCACCAGGGTGACTGCGGCGGTGAGGACGGGTGCTGTACGCACGGGGGGTCGTTCCTTCGCTTCTCCGGGCGGGCCGCGGGGGCGGCGCCGGGGCGTGTATCGGCCCGGTCACCGTACGCACCGCGCCGTGGCCGACAACACGGGCAAAAGTCATGAACCGCCCGTGCTGACCGGAAACGGCCAGCCTCCCGGTCCTGCGCGGTGCCCGCGCCCCGCGTTCCCTCCCGGACGGGCGCACCGCCGTCCGGCACGGGGCACGACCAGCGCAGGCCGCTCGGCGCGGCCCGGGCTCGGGCGCCTCTCCACCGACACACCCGCGGCCGTCAGCACGCACGCCCGGTACCCTTCCCGTGACCCGCGCGGGTGCCCCGGCCCCCGGCGCCTCACCGCACCGGCCGGGCGTCCGATCCACCCGAACCCCGAGAGCGAGACCGGTTGTACGCAGGCACCTTCTCCATCGTCGCGCACGACGTCGCCACCGGAACGTGCGGTGTCGCGGTCAGCAGCCGCTTCCCGGCGATCGGCGCGCTGTCGGTGTTCGCGCACGCGGAGGCGGGGGCGGTCGCCACACAGGCGCTGATCAACCCGCTGCTGGGCGCGGACGCCCTGGAGCTGCTGCGGACCCACCCGGCCGAGGAGGCGCTGCGCCGGGTCCTGGACGCCGACCCCGACGCCGACTCGCGGCAGGTCGCGGTGGTCGACCGCGAGGGGCGCGCCGCCGCGCACACCGGCGCGCAGGCGCATCCGTGGTGCGGCCACAGGGTGGGGGACGGCTACGCGGTGGCGGGCAACATCCTGACCGGCGCCGACACGCTCGACGCGATGACCGGGCGGTTCGAGGCCGGTGCCGGAGAGCGGATGGACCGGCGGCTGCTGGGCGCCCTGGAGGCGGGTCAGGCGGCCGGTGGCGACCGGCGGGGCAGACAGAGCGCCGCTCTGTACGTGCACACCGGCCACCCCTACCCCTACCTGGACCTGAGGGTGGACGAGCACCCCGACCCGGTGGCCGAGCTGCGCCGGGTCCACGGGGTCGCCGAGCGGGAGCTGCTGCCGTTCGTGGAGGCCATGCCCACGCGGGCGCACCCCGCGGGCCGCTTCGAACGCCTGCTGGACACCGGCGACCACTGAGCCCCCCGCCTGCGGCCACGGTCTTCACCGCCGCGGGAAGCGTGCCAGCAGCCGACTGAGGCGGCAGCGGCGCGGCGCCCCGCAGCGGTGGCGGGTTCAGGACCGGCGGCCGTCTGCGGCACTGGCGGCCGTCTGCGGCTCCAACGGCTCCGATCGGGCCCGGCGGTCGTCTCCGGCTCATCCGTCCGCCGAGCCCCGGGCGAACCGCCGCGCGAGGCCCTGCACCGCCCCGTAGTCCGGGACGCCCTCGGGGAGGGGGAGGCCCGAAGCCACCGCCTCGGCCGCTGCCAGGGCCCCGTGCAGGGCGGCGCGGAAGAGCAGTGAACCGCAGCTCACGCGCCGCACGCCCAGGCCGGCGAGGACCCGCAGGGGCGGCCCGTCGGGGGAGTGGAGGATGTTGAGCGGAACACGCAGGGCGGCGGCCAGCGCGGCGATCTCCTCCTCGTCGCGCAGGCCGGGCACGAACACTCCGTCGGCACCGGCCTCCTCGTAGGCGGCGGCCCGGTCGGCGGTCTGTTCCGCGTGGCCGGGCAGCCAGCGGGTGTCGGTGCGCGCGTTGAGGAACAGCGTCGGCGCCGCCTCCTTGACCGCGCGGATCACCGCCCGCTGGTGTCCGGTGTCGGCGAGCCCGCCGTCCGGAAGGCCGTCCTCCAGGTTGATCCCGGCGATCCCCGTGCGCTCCAGTTCGGCGGCCAGCGCGGCGACCCGTGCGGGCGACGCGCTGAAGCCGCCCTCGACGTCCACGCTGACCGGAACGTCCAGCCGGGACAGGCCGCGGGCGAGCCGCAGCGTCTCCTCGCGCGCGAGCCCCCGGGCGTCGGGCAGACCCGTGGCGGCGGCCACACCCAGGCTGGTGGTCCCCACGGCGCGGAATCCGGCGGCGGCCAGGGCGGCGGCCGACGCGTGGTCCCAGGCGTTGGGCAGCAGCAGGGGAGCGCCCCGCAGGTGCAGGGCACGGAACCGCTCGCCGGGGTTCTCCGGCCCCTTCGAGAGGTCGGCGCCGGGGCGGGCGGGGAGGCCGCCGGAGGCCGCGGGTCCGGTGGCGGGTGCTGTTCGGGAATCCATACGGCGACGCTACGGCCGCGTCGTTTCGGTCGCCGCCGAAGCGACGCGGGGCGACGCCGCCGTCCGGGCCCCGACGCGGACGACTACGCCGTGCCCGCCGATCCTCGCGCACCCGTGGTGCGGTCCGGTCGGCGGGCACGCCCGTCAGGGACGCGGCGCGGACGCGGGGTCAGCCGCCCGCGGGCGGTCCGCCGTCCGGGCCGCCGGACGGGATCTCCCCGGAGGGAGGAGTCCCGCCGCCGGGGCCGCCCGTTCCGGAGGACTCCTGCTGGGTGGCGCTGCCGGCGTAGTCGTTGCTCGGATCACGGTAGATGGTGTGCACGTGCCCCCACCCCGCCGTGGTATATCCGTCCACGTCGGCGCCCGCCGAACCCCGCTGGTTGGAGAACTCGGCGTAGACGTTCGGGCCGGAGACCTGGAAGTGGATGCCCTCGCCCCGGGTCATGTCGTACTCGGTCGCCCCCGACCAGTTCACGTAGGTCTCGTCCAGGGTCGCCTCGACCTCGGCCAGTGCCTCGGCCGTGGTCTCCTCGTCCGACAGCCCCACCCAGTTGGCGACCACGTCGAGCAGCAGCTGCCTCTGTTCCCCGGACAGGTCCGCCCCGGAGATCCCGGTTCCCGTCGGGTAGGAGCAGGTGTCGCCGGGAGCGCAGGAGAGGTCCCCGACCTCCGACCCCTGGTACAGCTCGGCCCTCTGCTCCTCGGTCAGGCTGTCGTAGAAGGCGAAGGCCGTCTCGTACATGTCCGCGAGCGGCTGGACATCCTCGCCCTCCTCGTCGGTGTAGACGGCGGGTTGGGAGCCCAGGTGCGTGGGCGCGAACGTGATCGAGTCGTCGGCGCCGTCCAACGTGGCGTTCACGCCGAGGTGGTGCCCGCCGAACTGCACCTCCCAGGCGCCGGAGTCGGAGGGGTCGCCGAAGAAGGCGATGTAGTACTGACCCAGCGAGTCCTCGGTGCTGGAGCTGTTCTCCAGGAGGAACTCGTCGCCGCCCATGATGTCGGTGACGGTCTCGTACCCCTCCTCGCTCAGCAGCGCCTGGAGGACCTCCATGGCCGCCGCCCTCTGCTCCTCGTCCAGGTCCTCCAGGTTGAGCCCGGCCCGGTCGACGAAGGTGACCGGGAAGTTCGACCACGTCGTGGTCTTGGCCTCGTCGTCGTAGGCGTAGACCAACTGTTCGCGCTGTTCGTCCGACAGCGTCGCCATGAGGGCCTGCGCCGCGGACGCGGTGTCCGCGATCGTCTCCTCGGTCGTCGCGGACGACGTGTCCCCGGAGCCGGTCGTCTCCGACGCCGACGACGTGGCGGCGGTCGACTCCGAGGCGGTGGTGTCCGGCACGGCGCACCCGCCGAGCGCGAGAACGGCCGTCAGCAGCACCGTCGCGGCCCACGCTCCCCGTGTACGTTTCGGTCGGTGCCGCGCGTTCGCGGTCTCCTGATCGGTGGTGTTCGTCATGGGGACGAAGGTAGGGAACGAACCTTGGTGTTTCCTGTGTGTCGGGTGAGAACGAGGTGGGAACCGGTCCCTTCGAGAGGTCGGCGCCGGGTCGGACGGGGAGGCCGCCGGAGGCCGCGGGTCCGGTGGCGGGTGCTGTTCGGGAATCCATACGGCGACGCTACGGCCGCGTCGTTTCGGTCGCCGCCGAAGCGTCGTACCCGCCGCGGGGAATACGCTTTCCCCAACCTGCTACGCTGACCGGCCGACCGACCCCGGCACGGCGGGACGCCCCTGCCGGAGAGGAAGCGTGGTGGGCATGGGAGCGGCAGGGCGGTACCGGGGGGCAGGGGCGGCCGTCGGCCTGGGCCTCGTGCTCAGCGGATGCGCCCCCGCAGCGCCGGTCGGAGCACCGGGGCCCGCACCCTGCTTCGACCCGCCGGACCGCCTCATCGCCCACGTGAACGACGACGAGTACCCCGACGCCGTCACCGGCACCGGGGGCACCGGTGACGAGCTGGGCATCGCCTTCGGAGACGAGTCCGGGTTCGGGGAACCGCGCACCCCCCGCGACCTGGTCGGCTTCATGGACCGGGACGCGGACCACGTCCGCGCGGCGGTGGCCGACTTCGACGGCGACGGGTGGCTCGACCTGGTCATCACGGCGTCCGAAAGGATCGGAGGCGACGACCCGGTCCCCTCAGCGGTGAACGAACTGCGGACGGGCCCCATCTCGGAGCGGGGCAGGGGCCGGGAGGCACACGGATTCCCCGAAGAGCAGGTGACGGCTCTGCGCGTGGTGGACTACGACGGCGACGACCGCCCCGACCTGGCGTTCTACCAGTACAACGGGGACGGGACCTACCTGGTGCGGGGGCACCGGGGCGGGCGGGGAGAGGGGCTGTCCCCTGAGGTCGGGCACTATCGCGTGGACGTGGTGGGCCCGGAACCGGAGGGCCGCCTCCCGCCGCCGCTCGACCTGGACGGCTTCTACCCGAGGTGCGGCGCCTGAGCCCCTCCGCGCCGGACACCGTGCGAGCGGCGGGGAGCGGTACGCGGGGCAGGGCGCGCAGTCGCTCGCCGGGGCTCTCCGGACCCGTGTGGAGGCCGGTGCGGGTGCGGTCGGAAGGAAGGCGGTCGTGGGCGGTGTGTCCGGTGGCGCGCGCTGTTCGGGAAGCCGTACGGCGACGCTGTGGCCGCGTCGTCTCGGTCACCGCCGAAGCGACGTGTCCTCGGGCGGGTCGCCTCCCGGACCGTCTGTCGGGGCTCGCGCGAGAACGGGGGTTGGGACCGCCCCCTTACCTTCGGTCCGCCTGTTGGCGGCGGTCGTGGTAGCGGGCCATCTGCTCCCAGTAGACCATGGTCAGCGCCATCATGGTCGCCGTGGCGGCGGCCGTCGGCACGGCCTTTCGCCGGTGGGCGGACACGACGGCCACGCACCCGGCCAGGGAGACCACGATCTGCACCGCCATCGCGGCGTCGCGCGGGCGTTCGGTGATCCACCGCTCCTCGCCCAGGATGGCCCGAGTGGCCCAGTTGTCGTCGTTGGCGGGCTTGGGGAAGATCACGGGGTTGAGCGCCATCCACGCGCCGACGGCTACGGCATGTCGCCAGTCGCGCGTCCATACGGGCAGGAAGACCAGGGGTGTGGTGGCCCACCGGGTCCACGCGCTCCACGGGTTGGAGTGGCGGGCGAATCCGGCGCGGCGTATCCGCGCGAAGGTGCTGGGGGAGGTGGCTGCCACGGGCGGTCTCCGATCCACGGGGGTCATGGCGTCACCGACGCCGACCGGACCCATCGGCCCGAGCCTACGCCTGCCCGTGCGGACGGACAACGAGTCCGCCGCCTTCGTCCGCCCGGGGCCTCCTGTTCGGGAGGGACGGGTGCGTGGCGGTGCCGGGGCCGCCCCTCACGGTTCCCGCTTCCCGTCGTGTTCCCCCGGAGCGGGCCCGGTCCTCCGCTCGGCCCCGTCCCCGCCGTCCCCGCCGTCCCCGCCGGACGCCGGAGCCGGGGATGGCTTCTCGCCTTTCCCGTCCTCCTCGGCGTCGGAGAGCAGGTGGTGCTCGGTGACCTCGTAGCGCCGGATGTAGGTCCCCAGGAACGCCTGCATGCTCGCGCCCATCGGCAGCGCGAGCAGCGCGCCGGGCGCCCCCAGGATGGCCACGCCCGCCAGGACCGAGCCGAACGCCACCGCGGGGTGCATGTCCAGGGTCCTGGCGGTGATGCGCGGCTGGAGCAGGTAGTTCTCGAACTGCTGGTAGACGACGATGAACACGAGCACCCACACGGCGGGCCAGATGCCCTCCAGCAGCGCCACGAGCACCGGGACGACCCCGCCGATGTAGGTGCCCACCGTGGGGATGAACTGCGAGAGCACGCCCACCCACAGCGCCAGGGCGAACGCGAAGGGGATGTCCAGCGCCACCAGCACCACGTAGTGCGCGCCCGAGCAGACCAGGGCCAGCAGCGCACGGGAGTAGAGGTAACCGCCCGTCTTGGTGATCGCGATCTCCCAGGCCCGCAGCACCTCGCGCTGGGTGCGCGGAGGCAGGACCGAGCAGATCACGCGGCGGAAGCGAGGGCCGTCGGCGCACAGGTAGAAGGTGAAGAGCGCGATCGTCAGCGCGTTGAACAGCAGTGCCAGCACGGTCGTCCCGGCGCCCCAGACGTTGTTGGCGATGCCGGAGGCGTACTGCTCGATCAGCCCGCTGGCGCTGGAGATCTCGTTGAGCAGGGTGGTGGGGGAGTAGGAGGTGTCGAACGTGGTGTTGACCCAGGCCAGTGCGGCGCGGATCATCGCGGGGATCTCGGAGACGAAGGCCAGTATCTGGCCGACCAGCATCGACCCGAGCAGGCTGAGGAACACCACGGTCAACGCCAGCACCAGCAGCATCACCAGCCCGGTGGCGGGCCCGCGCGGCCAGCGGTGCCGGTGGAGCCAGTTGACCGCCGGTTCCAGCGCCAGGGCGAGGAACAGCGAGATCAGCAGCAGCATGATGAGGCTCTGCAACCGGACGAACAGCCACAGGGCGAGGCCGAACGCGGTGACCAGCCACAGGGCCAGCAGCATGGCCCGGGGGAGCCAGCGCGGCATGCCGCCGCCGCGGTCGGGGCGCGCGGACCCGGGCGGTGTGGTGCTCGTGTGCAAGCCGGTTCTTCCTCACTGTGTGCTGCCGCGCGACGGGGCTCCCGCGGCGTGCCGGGACGGATGCGGCCCCACCGGACGATAGCGCCTCCCGGCCGTCCCTCCGTCCCGTCGCCGCCGCACTGTCGGCGGGACTTCCTACGATGCCGCCATGGACACGAGTACGGATGTGTGGGCGGGAGTCCGCGAACGGGTGCGGGAACTGGCGCGGGCGCCCGGTGCGGACGAGGTCTTCGGAGCGGGTTCCCACCGCTTCGAACTGCTGGAACCGCTGACGGCGGAGGAACTGGCCGAGGTGGAGGGGCAGGTGGGCGCGCGCCTTCCGGCGGGGTACCGCGAGTTCCTGCTCAGGGTGGGCGCCGGCGGAGCGGGGCCAGCCTACGGTGTCTTCCCCCTGGTCAGAGGGGCGGATGGCCGGTGGCGGTGGCACGGCGACGGCGCGGACCTGGTCGCCCCGGCGCGGCTGGCGGAGCCGTTCCCGACCACCGGTCCCGACCCGCGGTCCCTGGCCGCCCTGCGGGCCGAGGAGCCCGTCGAGGAGGACTTCGGGGACAGCGAGGAGTTCGACCGGGTCTACGAGGCCTGGGACGCGCGCATGGCCGACCTGCTGTGGGCCGAGGAGCGTACCGTCGGCGCGCTGTGCCTGTGCCACCTGGGCTGCGCGCTGCGGCAGTGGCTGGTCGTGACCGGCCCCGAGGCCGGGCGCATGTGGAGCGACGGCCGTGTCGACGACGAGGACCTCGCGCCGCTCACCGGCGGGGACGGCGAGCCCCTGACCTTCACGGACTGGTACCTGGGGTGGTTGGAGGAGGCCTCCCGGGCCGTGGCGGTCCGGTCCTGACCAGGGTCCGGTGCGCCGCCCGTCCTCACGGGCGGCGCTCTCCCCGGGCGGGGCCGGGCGCCGCCGACCGCCTCAGGCGGACGGGGCCGTGCCCGAGGGCGGCAGCGTTCTGGGCATCGGCGGGATCGGCCGGTCGCGCCGCCCGACCGCCCGCGGTTCGCGGCCCTCGGCGGCGCAGCTCAGGATCTCCCTCGCGGCGAGCCGTCCCGCCACCTGGAAACTCCAGGCGTTGGAGTCGGTCCAGTGCCACACGGCGTCGCGCAGCACCATCCGGGCCGCGAAGGCGGGGCGGCCCTCCTCCCGCTCCCGCCACGCCTCGCGCGCGCCCTCCGCGAACGCCTCGGCGAACTCCCGCGGAAGCGGTTCCCCGGTGTACCGGCAGGTGGGGGGAAGGTCGTCGACGAACGCGAAGTCTCCGGGGGCCTCCTCCGGCAGGGGCTCGGCGTCGACCCAGACCATGGCGAAGGAGCCGGGGCACGCTGTCTGTTTGACGTGGCGGACGTAGACGCCGGTGACCGGTCGCGGCAGCGGGGGCGGGCGCTCGTGGTCGGTGGACACGTGTCTCTCCTGACGACGGGGATCCCAGTGTCCCTCCGCGCGGCCGCTCCGCACCACCTGTTTTCCGGACGTGGTCGAGGTACCCCGCGCCTTCGCGGGAGGTACGGCAGGCACGCCAGTGCACCGGGAAGCGGTGTGCGTGCCGCCCACGCGAACGGGCGGCACGCTCACGGACCACGGAGAACCGGTCGCGGACGCCGACCTCAGGTCCGCGGTCCGACCACGCGCACCACCACCTTGCCCCGGATGCCTCCGGCCTCCAGCGCCCGGTGGGCCTCGGCGATCTCGGCCAGGGGAAGGACCCTGTCCACGACGGGGCGCACGGCTCCGGACTCGGTCAGGCGGGTCAGCTCGGCGAGCAGCTCGTGCCCGGGGTTGCCGCTGAACGCGCGGATCCGGCGCGGACCGAAGACGGCCGAGGCGGCGACGTAGGAGAGCGACGCGAATGCGCGCTCGATGTCGAAGGTGATCGTGACCATGCGCCCGTTCCGGGTCAGCCGCCTGCGGTAGGCGCCCATCCCGGTCCCCACCGTGTTCAGGACGACGTCGAACGGCGGCAGGTCCTCCGGTTCGGTGCTCGCGTAGTCGAAGGCCTCGTCGGCGCCCAGCTCCCGCACGAGGTCCAGGTTCCCGGCCCCGGCCAGCGCGGTGACGTGGGCGCCGTAGGCCCGGCCGAGCTGGACGGCGACGCTGCCCACCCCGCCGCTCGCGCCCCGCACCAGCAGCCGCTCTCCCGGGGCGAGACGGGCCTTGTCCCGCAGCGCGGTCACGGCCGTCGTGCCGACGCCGGGCAGGGCCGCGGCCTCGACCAGGTCGATCCCGGCCGGTGCCGGGGCCAGCTGCCGGGGCGCGACGGCCACGAACTCGGCCGCGCTGCCGAACGCCCTGGGCAGGCCGCCCCACACCCGGTCCCCCGGCGCGAACTCCGAGACGCCGGACCCCGTCTCGACCACCTCGCCCGCGAAGTCGATTCCGGTCCGCTTCGGAAAGCCCCTCTCGACCAGCCCGGTCACCGGGCGCACCCTGCCCGCACGGCCCAGCAGTTCGCCGCCGTTCACGCTGGCGGCGTGCACGCGCACCAGCACCTCTCCCGGACGGGCGCCGGGCTTGGCGACCGTGCCCTCGTACAGCACCTCCGGGCCGCCGTACCGGTCGTACAGGGCCGCGCGCATCTGACTCACTGTTCTGGTCCCCTTCGTCAGCCGCCGCACGTCGGGTCCGTGCGGGGTCCTCGTCGTGCACGCTACGGCGTAAACGGACGCCATTCTCCACTTACGGCCGATATGAGAGACAGTGCCGTTCATTCGTCTCGGATCGCCCCGCTGGACCGCCGCGGTCCCCGGCGGGCGGAGCCCGGCCGCGCGTACGGGACCGTGCCGCCGGAGCCGTGCCGAAGGCGTCAGAACGGCCGGAACCTCTTGCGCGGCGCGGGCATCGAACCCCGGTGTTCAGCACAGTCCGCCACCGCCGTGGCGTCGGAAGACGAGGTGTCAGCACGTGTTCGGAATCCTGCGTCCCTGTCGGCACACGTTGTCCGACGGGCTGGCCGAGGAGTGGATGTCGCACATGTGCGGGCTGTGCCTGGCCCTGCGCGACGACCACGGCCAGGCGTCCCGGATCGCCACCAACTACGACGGCCTGGTGGTGTCGGTCCTGGCCGCGGCGCAGTCCGAGGAGTGCGCGGGCACGCGCCGGGCGGGCCGCTGCCCCCTGCGCGGCATGCGCGGGGCCGAGGTCGCCGACGGCTCCGGCGCGCGCCTGGCGGCGGCGGTGTCGCTGATGCTGGCCTCGGCCAAGATCGCCGACCACATCGAGGACGGCGACGGCCCCTACGCCCGCAGAGGCGTGCGCGCGCTCGCCGGACGGGTGGCCGAGCGCTGGCGGCGCGACGCGCGCGAGGCGGGCGCCGGGCTCGGGTTCGACGGCGCGGGACTGGTCGCGGTGGTCGACCGGCAGCGGGAGGCCGAGTCCTCGGCGGGCCCGGGCACCGACGTCCTGACGGTGACCCGGCCGACCGAGGAGGCCACTGGCGAGGCGTTCGCGCACACCGCCGTCCTGGCGGGGCGGCCCGCCAACGCCGGACCCCTGCGCGAGGCGGGACGCCTGTTCGGCCGCGTCGCCCACCTGCTGGACGCGGTGGAGGACCGCGAGGAGGACGGGCGCAAGGGCGCCTGGAACCCGCTCACGGCCACCGGCACCGGGCTCGGCCGGGCCCGTGAACTGTGCGACGACGCCGTCCTGGGCGTGCGGCTGGCGTTGGAGGAGGCCGAGTTCGTCGACGACCGTCTGGTCCGCGCGCTTCTGGTGGTGGAGCTGCGCCGGGCCGTCGACCGCGTCTTCGCCCAGGGCGGATATCCGCACCCGGGTCAGCACCACAACCACCAGCACCACTACCACCAGCAGCCGCCCCACCAGTGGGGAGAGGGCGGTAGCGGGGCCCACAGCGGCCACCAAGGCGGGCACGGGGGCGTTCACCACGGCGGCGGGCACGGGGGCGGTTCCGGCGGTGAGGGTTCCGGCTCCGGCGGTTCGGGCGGGGCGCGGAAGAGGAGCGGCTGCTGCGACTCCTGTTCGTGCGACACCCCCGAACTCCGGCACCCGCCCAAGCAGCGGGGCGTCCTGGCGGGTTGCGCGGTGGCGCTGTTCATGTGCGGCACGTGCCAGTTCTGCTGCCGCGACCCGCACCCCGGACCGTGGTCGGGCAAACCGCGGAACTCCTGGTGTGACGCCTGTGAGTGCTGCAACTGCTGTAATTGCTGTGAGTGCTGTAACTGCTGCGACTGACGTTCAGGCCGCGCGGGGCGGGGGAACCGGGGCTGGCTCCTCCGGTCAGGCGCGGCACCGGACGGGGACGGCGAGCCGGGGACGGTCTCCGCGGGGAGGCGGGTTGCCGGGCACGGGGGACGGCCCTCCCCGGAGGCGCGTGCACCGGACGAGTGCGGCGGCTCCGGGAGGGTCTCCTGGGGACGCGCGTCACCGGACGAGGGGGCGGGCCTACCGCCCCTTCAGTCCTCCCAGTCGTTCCACTCCTCCAGCTCCTCCCGCTGGGCCCGCTCCCACCGCTCCAGTGCCTCCCGTTCCCGGGTCAGCCTCTTCTGCACCGTGGCGATCTCGGGGCCGAGGATCGTGTTCCTGAAACCCCAGTGGATCTCCTCGGCGGTCAGCAGCTCGATGCTGTCCGCCGCCCAGCGGCGGCCGGGGACGGCACCGGGGTTGCAGCGCAGGGTCCAGCCGGGGTTTGTCCGCTGGAACTCCTGGAGCACGGCGTCGAAGGTGCGGGGTTCGGTGTGATCGGGCATGGCCTCACCTGGGGGCGATCCGGGAACCGTTGTGCGGAAGCGGGTCGTACGGCTGGCACCCAGCACACTAGACCCGCGCCGCCGCCCCGTCAGGTGTTTCGCGGAATTCCTTCGCGGGCGCGGAGGTCCCTCGGAGGGCTCCCGCCCGCGGCCGCGCCGGTCAGCGCAGGTACGAGGCGCCGTTGACGTCCAGGACGGCGCCGGAGGACCACACGGCCTCGGGCGAGGCGAGGTAGCGCACGGCCGCGGCGACCTCCTCGGGGGAGGCCACGCGCCCGAACGGGCTGTCGGCGCGCACCCGGTCGGTGAGGCGCTCGGCCACGCGCTCGGTCTCCACGAACCCCGGAGCGACCGAGGCCACGGTGATGCCGTGCGGGGCCAGGGCCACGGCCAGCGACTGGCCCAGGGAGTGCAGGGCGGCCTTGCTCGCGCCGTAGGCCGGGTGGTCGGGCTCGCCGCGGTAGGCGCCCCGCGATCCGACGTTGACGATGCGGCCGCGCACCCCGTGGTCGATCATGTGCCGGGCGGCCAGGTAGCTGGTGTTGGCGGCGCCGAACACGTTCACGTCCATGGTGGTCCGCCAGGCCCGCTGCCACTGCTCGTAGGAGGTCGTGGCCAGGGGGTGGGCGGTGTTGACCGCGGCGTTGTTGACCAGGACGTCGAGCCCGCCCAGATGGGCGCTCGCCCGCCCGACCAGGTCGGCGGCCGCGCCGGGGTCGGCGATGTCGGCCCGGAGGAGGACGTGCCCCTGTCCGGGGAGCCCGGCCAGGGTGGCCTCGGCCTCGGCGCGGCGGGTCGCGTAGTGCACGGCGACCCGGTCGCCCAGCTCAGCGAACGCGGCGGCCACGGCCCGGCCGATGCCCCGGGCGGCGCCGGTGATCAGGACGGCGCGGCCCGCACGGCCTTCCCACTGGTCGCGGTGGCCGGGCTGGGAGAGGTCATCCGATGGCATGCGGGGCACTCTAGCCCCTCGCCCGGCCGTGCGCGGGTTCCGGCGCCGCGGAGCCCACGGCCCTCACCGGTCTCGGCCCCCGCGCGCCGGGCACGAACCGCCGGACGACGCGGATTCCCTCATTGTGACCGCATGGTCCAGAACCAGTACGCTGAACGGATGGCGCGACCTCGTGAGTTCGACGAAAACCGCGTGCTTCTCGCTGTCCGCGACGAGTTCTGGGACAAGGGGTACGCGGCGACCTCGATGGACGACCTGCTGCGCGTGAGCGGGCTGGGCAAGGGCAGCCTCTACGGGGCGTTCGGGGACAAGAGGAGCCTCTTTCTTCGGGTGCTGCGGGAGTACGACGACGCGAACCTGCTGGCACTGCGCGAGCGCCTGGATTCCGCGGCGAAGGGCGTCGACGTGGTGCGCGAGTTCGTCCTCGGCATGACCGGTGACCCGACCGGGGCGGCCGCGCGCCGGGGCTGCCTGCTTGCCAACAGCAACGCCGAGCTCGCCGCCAGCACACCGGACGTGGCCGCCGAGGCCCGCCGCAGCTACGACGCGGTCACGTCCGTCCTCACGGCGGCGCTGGAGCGCGCCCGGAGCGAGGGCGACCTCGATCCCGGTGCCGATCCTGCCGAGACCGCCCGTGCGGCCCTCGTCGCGCAGCTCGGTCTCATCGCCCTCGGGCGCACCGGCATGGACGTCGGCGCGCTGACCGTGATCGCCCACTCCGCCCTGGCACGGCTGCTGCCCGCCCCAGCGCGGTAGCGGCGCCCCGCCGACGGACCCGTACCGCCGCGGTCCGCGGTCGGCGCGCCGTCCCGCGGCGTGCCCCCGATCCGGGTGCCGCGGCCTCCGGGGGAACGCACTTCTCCCGCGGGCCCTCTGTGTGCCGCCGGTCGGACCGGTCCGCGACCGGCGGGTTCGGGATGCCGCCGCAGACGGGGTGAGCTCGGGGCGCGGAGCCTGGGCGCTTCGACGCGAGCCGAATATTGACCAATCGGTCCATAACGGGGCTATGATTCTTGACGTAACAGTCCATAACTTGAGGGAGGGCCGCATGGCCGTCTTGGAAGGCAAGATCGCCGTCGTCACCGGGGCGAGCACCGGCATCGGGTTCGCGACCGCTCGCGCGTTCCGTGACGCGGGCGCCACGGTGTTCGTCACCGGTCGCCGCAAGCACGTGCTCGACGCAGCGGTCGCCGAGCTCGGCGACCGCGTGACCGGCGTGGTCTGCGACGTCTCGGTGCGCTCCGAGCTGGACGCGTTCTACAGCACCGTGCGGGACCGGGCCGGACGCATCGACGTGCTGGTCGCCAACGCCGGTGTCGGCGCCACGGCCCCGTTCGGCGAGGTGACCGAGGAGCTGGTCGACTCGCTGTTCGCCATCAACGTCAAGGGAACGATCTTCACGCTCCAGCAGGCGCTACCGCTGCTCAGCGACAACGCTTCGGTGATCCTGACGGGCTCGACCGCTGCGTCCCGGCCCAACCCGGGACTTGAGGTCTACGCCGCTTCGAAGGCCGCGATTCGCAACCTCGCTCGCGGTTGGGCCCTCAGTGCGCGCGCGCACGGCTTCCGGGTCAACGTCGTGTCGCCCGGCGGTACACGCACCGTAGGTCTGTTGGAGCTCGTCACGCCCGAGGCGCTCGAACAGATCGAAGCCTCCGTTCCCCTGGGCCGGCTCGCTGAGCCCGAGGAGATCGCCGCCCTGGCGACGTTCCTCGCCTCGGACGCGTCGAGCTACATCAACGGTGCCGAGTTCCACGCCGACGGTGGGTACGCCCAGGTGTGAGCGGCCGCGTGTACGGGCCGGGGCTCCTGCCCCGGCCCGTGCGTCCTCCTCGCGGCCCTCGGCGCCCTGGACGAGGCGCCGGCAGGACTCGTCGTCGGCGGCCCGTCCAGCGTGTGCGCGCCGCCGGTCGCCCAGGCGCGCGGCAGCGGCCTTCCCCCGTGGCCGGGCCCGGGCCCTCGCCGCTACCGGCCGCCGGTCGCCTGCGCCTCCCGCCCCGCGCCCACGTCGAAGGCGGCGTCGCACGCGTCCCGGACGGCGTCGTCGTGCGTGGCGATCACCACCGCGCAGCCCTCCCGGCTCATCTGGCGCAGCACCTCCACGACCATCGCGCCGTTGTCGTGGTCCAGCGCGCCCGTGGGCTCGTCGGCCAGCACCAGGGAGGGCTGCTTGACCAGCACGCGGGCCAGCGCCACGCGTTGCTGCTCACCGCCCGACAACCGGTGCACCTTCTCCCGCTCCCGTCCCGCCAGCCCCACCCGTTCCAGCGCCGCGGCGTGGCGCGACCTGGTGTCGTGGCGCTTGACGACCGCGAGGTTGGCCTGCACGGACGCGCTCTCCACCAGGGCGTAGTCTTGGAACAGGTAGCCGAGCTCGTCGGCGCGGAAGCGCCGCTGCCCGCCCGGCCCCAGACGGGTGAGGTCGGTGCCCTCGAAGAGGATTCGGCCCGCGCTGGGTCTCTCCAGCAGCCCCATGCAGTTGAGCAGGGTGGTCTTGCCCGATCCGCTGGTGCCCACCAGGGCCAGCATCCGCCCCGCCTCCACGGTCAGGTCCAGGTCCTGCCACAGCACTCGGGAGCCGAAGGACTTGGTGAGCTTCTCGACGGTGATCATGCTGCCTCCCGGGGGCTCAGGCCTGCGAGGAGCCCTCGCGGACGATACGGCGGTGGAAGAAGGCGAGCGCGCCCAGGGTCAGGGCGAGCCCGGTCGCCGCGATGGCCGCGGCGTAGAGGGGTTCGAGGCCGCTGGTCGGCACCGTCTCGGGCGGTAGCATCCTGGCGGGGTCGCGCAGCGCCCGCAACGTGGTCAGCGAGTCCCACGCGGCCCAGCCCGCGAAGCCCAGCGCGATCCCCGCCTCGACGGCCAGGAAGCGCCGGTGCGTGGCGAGGAAGCTCCACCCGCTGATGTGCCGGGCGAAGACGGTCTGGGCCCGGGTGCGCGCGTGGATGACGCACGAGGCGATGCCGGTCAGCAGCAGCAGAGCGGTACCGGCGGCCAGGTTGAACGCCTCGATCCGCAACAGGTTCAGGTCGGCGGCGTGGGCCGCGGCCGCCTTGTTCAGGATCGGCTGGACCGCGTTGACGTACTCGGCCATCCGCGGGTCGGCCTCCCGCGCCCGCTCCACCACGCCCGGGTCGGGGAACAGCACGGCCTCGTGGGTCATGTAGGTGACGTAGGCGCTGTCGGAGAGCACGGAGCCGTTGGGCAGGGCGATGACCACCGGGTCGCGCAGGAAGGGCAGCTCCCGCTGGGCGAAGGGGGCGCGCGACCCGTAGGTGAACACCGTCTGGCCGTCGGCCGCGGGCAGCACCTCGACGTCGGCCCCGGACTCCTCGCCGCCGTTCTGGAGGCGCAGCCAGTCCGGCATCGCCCGCTCGATGTCCTCGCGGTGGGAGGCGTGCGCCCGCGGGAGCAGGACCCGGACCCGGCCCTCGGAGGCGGCGGGGCCGTAGCGCTCGCCCGAGGGGGACACGATCTCCTGCTCCTCCAGGTAGGCGTCGTTGACCACGAGCACGTCGAAGCCGGGCCGCCCGGACCCGACCGGCACCACGGACTCGGGCGCGTGCTGGTCGGCGATGACGACTTGACCCTCCCGGTCGGCCCGGCGCAGCCAGGGGCCCAGGAGGGAGTCGGCGGTCTCGGGGTCCTCCATGCCGACGCTGCCGTTGAGGGTGACGTGCGAGGTCTGGCCGGTCCGGGCGAAGACCTCCAGGGAGGCCCGCTGCTCCCGGGTGGTCTGCGCCAGGTGGACGACCGACCCCAGGACGGCGAGCACCAGGAGCAGCACGGGCACGCGCACCAGGTAGGCGCCCGCCTGGGCGGTGCGCACGGGGATACGGCCCTTGAGCGCGGGCAGGATCGCGGTGGTGTGCACCAGACCGAGCACCGCGGCGTGCACGGCCACGGCCACGGCGGCGAAGACCCCCGCGAACACCAGGGCGATCAGGGCGAAGAAGCCGAGCTGGTTCCAGCCGTTGTAGAGGCCCAGACAGGCCAGGGCGACCAGGGCGACGCCGGGCAGGGCCGCGCCCCACAGCCGGGCGACCCGGCCCAGGTCGCGCAGCAGGATCCGCCCGTAGGAGCGCCCCAGCAGCCGCTGGACGGCGTAGTCCCGGGAACCGAGCAGCACCCCCGCGCCGACCGAGGTGACACCCACCAGCAGCGCCAGGGCCAGGACGTTGAACAGTGGACCGCCCAGGAAGGACTGCCACAGCTGTGCCTGGCTGCCGCCCTCGTCCGGGCGCAGGCCGTGCTCGGCGAGCGCCTCGGTGAGTACCCGCGCGCTCTCGGGCGGGCCGAAGACCAGGTAGTAGCCGCGCGGGCTGCGTTCGGCGAGCCCGTCGACGGGATGGACGCGCAGCTCCGTGGCAGGGTTGAAGGACGGGTAGCCCTCGGTCAGCCAGTCGGCGTACCGGGAGTCGGGGTCGCCCACGGCCAGGTACAGGTGTGACAGCGACTCGGGGGTGCGCACGTCCGGGGCGGTGAAGCCGATCGCCACGCCCTGCTCGGCGGCGACGCGCTCGACGGTCTCCGCGACCCGGCCGCCGTCGGAGGTTCCCTCGTCCTCGACGATCCACACCACCGCCGAGTGCTGCGCGGTGGGGATCGTCAGCTCCCACGTGGCCAGCAGCAGCGCGGCGATGAGCGCGGCGAGCAGCAGGAACGCGGTATGGGCGAAGGCGATGGTCCGGTTGGGCATGGTCTCCTGGCGCGGTCGCGGACACGGGGGCGACCCGCTGACGGGGGGACGTCAGCGGGTCCGTCGCGGTCGGTTACCCGCAGTGCCTCCAGTAGGTCTCGTTGTTGGACAGGGCACGCGGGGCCGACGCCCGGGAGGTGTACCCCGGCAGGTACGCCGCGGACGTGACGGTGTACCTGCCCACCGCCGTGGAGCCGTGGCAGCGCGACCCGTGGAAGTAGTCGGAGTACACGACCGAGGAGGTGAGCCCGTGGTACCACGTCCCGCCGCCGACGTAGCTGACGGCCGCCGCGGCGACGCCCGCGGTCCCGGCGGTGAGCCCGGCGGCGATCGCCAGGGTCGCGGCCGCCCGCTTGAGGGTGTGGGGCATGGTGTTTCCTCTCCTGGCCTTCGCTGGGGTTCTCGGGGGAGGTCCTTCGCGGTTCGCTGTGAGGGGTCGTGCCGGCGGGCGGGGGACACCGCCCCGCCCGCGTGTCGGGTCCGCGCGTCGGGTCGCCGGAGGCGGCGGGGGAGGAGCCGTGGGCGCCGGGGCGGGGGGTACCCCGGCGCCCACGGCCCCCTCCGCTCGCCGGAGCGCGGGAGATGGGGATACCCCGCCCCGATCCCGCCGAAAGCCCGCTGACCGGTTGCGGACAGGCCCGCCGCCGTCACCTGCCGGTTCCGCGCCCCGGCCACCCGCATGACCGGAGGGCGCCGTACACACGACTGGCGGCCCTTGCGCGGCCCCGCCCGTTCGGATAGGCGGGGGCTCAGTCCCCCCGGCGCAGGCGGGCCAGCTCGGCGCGCAGCTCCTCGGCCAGCTCCACGGCGCGCTCCAGGCCCGGCCCGCGGGCCGCGCCCGCCGGGGCCTCGGGGTGGGAGGCGGTCAGCGACGGGTCCGGGGCGATGCGCACCTGGTCGGCGGCGCCCTCGGCCTCGATGTCGAAGACCACCCGGTCGGAGCGGTGCCAGCTCTCGAACCACTCCAGGGGCGCGCCCTGCTGGTCGAAGGTCCCGCCCTCCAGCAGCAGCAGCGGCGCGTCGGCGGCCACGCCCAGCTCCCGGGCGATGCGCGGGTCGGCGGGCACGGCGCGGATCTGCCTGCGCCCGCTCGTGGGCACCGCCGCGAAGCGCTCCTCCATCAACCGGTGCAGGGAGGCGTCGCGCAGCATCGCGGCGTCCAGCGCGGCGAAGCGCTCGGCGGGCAGCCAGGTGCGCACGTAGGACAGGGGGTCGCCGTCCAGGGAGCGCATCCGCTCCAGGCGCAGCAGCTCGCGCGTGCCCAGGTGGCGCGTCGCGGAGGGCACGCCCGACCGGGTGGCCTCCAGGGAGAGCACGGCGGTGGACAGGCGCAGGCCGTCGGCGGAGAACTGGTCGAACAGCCCGGCCACCCGCTGCACGAACCGGTGGTGCTCGGTGGGCACCGCCGCGACCGCCGCGCGCCCCCGGGTCCGGCGGACCGCGCCCTCGTCCTCCAGCGTGGCCAGCGCCTGGCGCACGACGCTGCGCGACACCCCGAACCGCTCGCGCAGGGCCGCCTCGCTGGGCAGGGTGTCACCGGGGGCGATCGAGCGGTCGCGGATCTCCGCGCGCAGAGCTCCGGCGATCTGCGCGTGCAGCGGTCGGGGGTCGGTGCGGTCCACGGGCATGCGCAACATTCTAGGGTCGTCCCTCCTCCCGGGGCGGTCGCCCCGGAGCGGGGGCCTCGTGTGCCGGGCCCGCGCCCGGTCCCCGGGCCGCGCGGCGGACGCGTCGGCCGGGGCGGGGGAGTGCGGTGGAAAGGCCCGCCTCTGGTGGGCGCCCCGCAGGACGGGCGGGGCGCCCACCACAGGCGGGGGGTGTGCGCACGGGCGCGCACACCCCCGGACCGGCTACCCCTCGGAGCGGGTGGCCTGCCAGACGTGGCCCCAGCCGGGGGCCAGCTCGGCCGCGCGGCGGATCGCCAGCACGAGGCTGGCCTCGCGGGCGATGCCCCGGCCCGCGATGTCGAAGGCCGTGCCGTGGTCGACCGAGACCCGGACCACCGGCAGGCCCGCGGTGATGTTGACCCCGTCGTCCCCGTAGACCGCCTTGAAGGGCGCGTGCCCCTGGTCGTGGTAGCAGACCGCGACCAGCTTCCACTTGCCCTTGACCGCCGCCGGGATCAGGGCGTCGGCGGGGAGCGGGCCGTGGGCGTTGATGCCCTCCTCGCGGGCGCGGGCGATCGCGGGCGCCAGGACGTCGGCGTCCTCGTCGCCGAACAGGCGGTTCTCACCCGCGTGCGGGTTCAGACCCGCCACCCCGATGGGCTCGTCCGGGCTGCCCTGGGCGCGGGCGAAGGCGCTCATCAGGCGCAGCACCTGGAGGGTCCGCTCCTGGGTGACGCCCTCGATGGCCTGGCGCAGCGACACATGCGTCGTCAGGTGGAAGAAGGACAGCTCGTCGGCCGACAGCACCAGGCTGTAGTCCTTCACCCCGAACTCGTGCGCGAGCAGCTCGGTGTGCCCGGGCCAGGCGTGGCCGCCCAGGTGCATCGCGGCCTTGTTCAGCGGCGGGGTGACGATGCCCTCCACCAGGCCGCGCTTGGCCAGGTCCACGGCGGCGATGACGAACCGGGCCGCCCCGTCGCCAGCCTCCGCGCTCAGCTCGCCCGGGGGGACGTGGCCCAGCGAGGGACCGGTCTGCACGACGTCGATCACGTCGGGCCGGTCGGCGGCCTCGGCCGGGGAGGCGACGGTGTTGACCGCCTCCGGGTCCCCGCCGACGGCGGCGACGGCGTTGCGGAGCGCGTCGGCGTCACCGACCACGACCGGCTTGGCGTACTCGCGGACCTCGGGGTGGTGCAGCAGCGCCTTGGCCGTGATCTCGGGGCCGATCCCCGCCACGTCGCCCAGGGTGACTGCCAGTGTGGGACGGCTCATGCGTTCCTGCCTTTCGGGTGGCGGACCGCCTCGGCGGCCTCCAGTAGTGCGGTGGGGGATCCGAATCCCCCGGCCTTGGTGACGATGGCGCGGCCGTGCCGGGGCCCGCCGGACAGTGTGCCGATCGGGATGCCGGGCGCGACCTCGCCGGTCAGGGCGATGGCGCGGGCCTCCAGCGCCCGGGTCAGGGCGCGCGCCCCGTCGCCGCCGGTGACGACGAACCCGGACAGCTCGTGCCGTCCGGCCAGGGCGGCGGCGAACTCGCCCATGCGGCGGGCCACGGCGGCCGGATCGAGTTGCCCGTCGCGGTCCTCGGGCGCCACCAGCGCCGTGTGGGCCGTCGAGGGGTCGAACCGCTCCAGCGCCCCGCGGGTCCAGGAGCGCCAGGCCTCCTCGTCGGCGAGGTCGCCCGGCGCGGGCTGCTCGATGCGGGTGCGCGGGTCGGCCACCAGCTCCTCCACCTGGCCGCGTGCGGTCTGGTGCAGCGAGGTGACCACCACCAGCGCGGGCGCCGGGGCCTCCTGCTCGGCCCAGGAGCGGGCCAGCCGGGAGGCGAGCCCGGCCGAGCCCACCGGCACGGCGTCCGGGCCCAGAGCGGTGACGGCCGCCGCGAGGCGGTCCAGGTCCTCCTCGGTCTCGGCGTCCGCGACCACGACCGGGCCGCCGGCGCGCAGCAGTTCGGCGTCGGCGCGGGCGTCGTCGCCGGTGAGCCGCACGTGCTCGGCGCCCAGCAGGACCGCGATCCGGCTCTCGGTCACCGGGGTCACCGGGTCGCGGCCGA
The DNA here is from genome assembly GCF_052466615.1 of Nocardiopsis sp. M1B1. Classification (NCBI taxonomy): domain Bacteria; kingdom Bacillati; phylum Actinomycetota; class Actinomycetes; order Streptosporangiales; family Nocardiopsidaceae; genus Nocardiopsis; species Nocardiopsis sp. M1B1. The sequence goes on along the minus strand of NZ_CP196194.1, from coordinate 4,124,900 downwards.
CCGCGGTGCGGTGCACCTCGACCCCGTCGACCAGGAGGACCCCGTCGCGGACCGTGCGCCCCGTGGCCGGGAAGGCCGGGCAGACCACGGCGACCGCGCCGGGCGACCAGGCCGCGAGCGTCGCGTCGATCTCCGCGCGGATGGGACCGCGCAGGGTGGAGTCGACCTTCTTGTACAGGCGGGCCGCGCCCGCCCCGCGCAGGCGCCGGACGGCCTCGTCGGCGGCCCGGGCGGCCCGCTCCGCGGGCAGCGCCCGCGAGTCGGTGCTGACCGCCACCACCTCGGCGGTGGAGGGGGCCGGGGAGAGCTGGAGCTCGGTGCTCCACCCCGCGCGCAGGAACTGCACCGCGGTGTCGCCCGCGCCGGTCAGGTCGTCGGCGACCACGGCCACGCGGGGCTCTTCGGGTGTGCTCACGGGTTGTCCTCCTTGGCCTGGGCGGGCGCGGCCGAAGCGGCGGCGCGGGCCTGCTCCTCCTTCTCGGCCTCGGCGGGCGAGGCCCCGGCCCGGCGCAGGACCCACGTGGTCACCAGCGGGGCCAGCAGGGCGGTGACCAGGACGCTCGCGGCGACCTGGGAGGTCGCGGTGCCCACGTAGGCGGCGAACGACGGGTCGGCCGCGGCGACGATGGCCGGGGTGGCCACGGCGTTGCCGGAGGTGGTACCGGCGGCGAAGCCGACGCCGGACTCCCCGCCGCGCCGCAGCAGGAACCTGTAGCCGAGGTAGACGAACCCGCCGGTGACCAGGGTGATGACCACGCCCATCAGGATGCCGGTCAGCCCGCCCCGGGCCACGTCGGCCAGGTTGATCCCCGTGCCGAGGGCGAAGGCGAAGAACGGGATGACGATGCCGGGCACGGGCTTGAGCACGTCGCGCCACTGCGCGTCCACGTTGCCCACGACGACGCCGAGCACGAACGGGATGATCGCGGCGAGCAGGGTCGTCAGCGGGATCTGGCCCAGTCCCGAGGCCCCGATGAACAGCAGGGCGAAGAAGGGGCCGTCGTTGACCGCTCCGGCGATGTAGGCGCCGCGGTCGCGGGCGCGTCCGTACTGGCCGGTGATGGCCAGCCACAGCCCGCCGTTGGCGTTGGTGGCGGCGGCGATCATCGCCAGGATCGACACGCCCAGGAGGCCCTCGGGACCGGTGACCATGGCCAGGGCGATGATCAGCAGGCCGGGGATGACGCTCTTGCCCAGGAGCACGACACCGGTCGTGGCCAGGACGGGGCCGCTCGTGCGGAGGGTGACCTGGGTACCGGTGGCGAAGATCAGCAGGGCGATCAGGGGCATCGCGCTGTCCTTGAACAGCGCGGTGGTGAAGCTGCCGATGTCCAGCGCCCCGGGGGCGAAGGTTCCGATGACCGATCCCAGGACCAGGGGGATCAGCATCGCCCCGCCGGGGATCTTGTTCATCCAGTGGTAGAGGGGCACCAGGGACCCGTGGTCGTCGCGCATAAGTATCCGTTCGCAGGGGTGGCCCGGCGGGCGGCCCGTGGAGGTCGGAGGCCGGAACACATGTTGTCCGTACAGAGTGTACGTACAAGTTGGGATGATGTCAGATCCGGGCACACGAATTCACATCGGGGTGTCGGCGGGCCGGGGCGCGGAGGCGCCGCGGGGCGGTGCGCGGGGGAGTGTGGTCGGGTCGGTGTGATCCGTGCCACGGAACGCCCGGGTGCTCTCCCGCGGGTCGCGCCGGAGCCGCGGTGCGGGCGTGGCATCGGTTGGCCGTAATCCTCCTCTTCGGTGACCGGGAGGCGGTGCGCCCGGTCCTTCCTCATCGAAAATTCACATCACGAAATGTCCTGAATTTGTGGTTTCTGTTCGTTGCTCTGTTCGTACTCGGCGGTGAGGGGCGCGGGTCTTTTTGGGGTCGTGTGCCCTGTTCGTGGGCTTGTGGTGTGGTCGAGAAGTGCCTTTCGGTGGGGTGTGTGACCCCGGGGATGGTGGAGGCGGCGCGGATATGGGACAGAGGTTCCTCCGGCGCTGCTGAGAAAAACTCTCATTTCCCTGCGAAGTGCGAACGGGCGCTCCTAGGGTGATCAGCGGTTTACGGAGAAAGCCGGCCTGTGCGTCAACTGCCCAGGTCGCGCCATGTATCCGAAGACGCGCAACCTTTCCCGGCGCGCCCCCGCCCGCGGGGCCACCTCCCCCGGCCCCGCGGGACGGGCGCGCCACCACCATGAGGAGAGACACGGCGGATGTCGATCGACTCGGCTCCTGAGGTCCGGAGCAGCAAGCAGCAGAGCCTGGGTACCGCGGCCGCGCGGAACCTGGCGACCACCACCAAGTCCACGCCGCAGATGCAGGGCATCAGCTCCCGCTGGCTGACCCGGATGCTCCCGTGGGTGCACACCGACGGCGGCGCCTACCGGGTCAACCGGCGGCTGACCTACACCGTCGGCGACGGGCGGATCGAGTTCGAGCAGACCGGCGCCCAGGTCCGGGTCATCCCCCACGAGCTCGGCGAGCTGGCCCTGCTGCGCGGCTTCGACGACGAGGAGGTGCTGGCGGCCCTGGCCAACCGCTTCGTCCAGCGCGACTTCGAGACCGGCCAGGTCCTGGTGGAGGAGGGCACGGCGGTCGACAGCCTGTTCCTGCTGGCCCACGGGCGCGTGCACAAGACCGGCACCGGCCCCTACGGCGAGGTCGTCCGGCTGGGCGTTCTGGCCGACGGCGACAGGTTCGGCGACCAGCACCTGCTCGGCACCGAACCGGCGTGGGAGTACACCGTCAAGGCCGCGACGGCGGGCACGCTGCTGGAGCTGCCCCGCCGCGACTTCATCGCGATCCTGGACGACTCGCCCGCCCTCCAGGCCCACGTCCAGCAGTACCTGTCCCTGCCCGGCGAGCGGCAGAACAAGCACGGCGAGGCCGAGATCGCCCTGTCCTCGGGCCACGTCGGCGAGGCCGAGCTGCCCAGCACCTTCGTGGACTACGAGCTCAGGCCGCGCGAGTACGAGCTGAGCGTGGCCCAGACCGTGCTGCGGGTGCACAGCCGGGTCGCCGACCTCTACAACAAGCCGATGAACCAGACCGAGCAGCAGCTGCGGCTGACCATCCAGGCCCTGCGCGAGCGCCAGGAGCACGAACTGGTCAACAACCGCGAGTTCGGCCTGCTCCACAACGCCGAGTTCAAGCAGCGCATCCAGACCCACTCGGGGCCGCCCACCCCCGACGACCTGGACGACCTGCTGAGCATGCGCCGCAACACCCAGTACATGTTCGCCCACCCCCGCGCCATCGCCGCCTTCGGCAAGGAGTGCAACAGCCGGGGCCTCAACATCGGCACCGTCGAGGTCAACGGCCACCACCTGCCCGCCTGGCGCGGCGTGCCGCTCCTGCCCTGCGGCAAGATCCCGGTCACCGAGCACCAGACCTCCTCGATCATCGCGGTCCGCACCGGCGAGGACAACGAGGGCGTCATCGGCCTCTACCAGACCGGCCTGCCCGACGAGGTCGAGCCCGGCCTCAACGCGCGCTTCATGGGCATCGACGACAAGGCCGTCATCTCCTACCTCGTCAGCACCTACTACTCCGCCGCGGTGCTCGTCCCCGACGCCATCGGGATCCTGGAGAACGCCGAGGTCCACCCGCGTGGCTGAGCACCCGACACCGTCAGGGAAGGAGGTCTAGACGGTGCCACCGCTGCCCAGGATGTCCGCCTCCGCCGCCTCTTCGGAGGTGGCGGCCCTGGTGGACCGCCTGCTCCGTGATTCGCGCCGCCCCGGGAGACCGGACCTGCTGGCTTCCGCGGCCGCCCCGCGCACACCTCCCGCGCCCCGGCTGCCCGTGGGCTCCCGCGAGGTCGGCACGTCGGCGCTGCGGCTCCGGCTGCCCGACTCCCACGTCGCAGACCAGAGCCCCGGCTCCCTCGCCGTGCGCACCGGACTCCGCCTCCCCGGCCACCCCGGCGGAGCGGGCGCCCCGGGCCCCACCGCCCCGGCGCCCGAGCGCCCGGGGACCGGCGCCCCGCCCGAGGGGTCGGCCGTGGCCTCCGAACCCGAGGGGCCCGAGGTCGACGGGGAGCGCATCCCGGCGCTGTACTGCCCGCCCGCCGTCCGCGACGACCCCGCCCTGGGGGACGAGGTCGACGACCGGCTGCTGGTGTGGGCCGAGGAGATGGGGGTCTACCCCGGCCAGCTCGACCGGGTCCGCTCGGCCGGGTTCGGACGCCTCATCATGCTCGCCCACCCCGAGACCGACGACCCCGACCGGCTGCTGGCGGCGGCCAAGTGCGCCCTGGCCGAGTGGTCCGTGGACGACCACTACGTCGACGGCGAGGCCGAGGAGGCGCAGCCGGAGCTGCTCGGCCAGCGCCTGGCCATCGCGCACTCGGTCATCGACCAGGCGCACCTGCCGCTGCGCTACGCGCCCCAGCTGGAGGAGGTCGTGCGCGCGGACCCCGTGATGCGGGCCCTGCGCTCCAGCCTGGACAACCTGGGCCTCTACGCCACCGCCTCGCAGGTGCGCAGGCTCCGCCACGAGCTGGCGATCATGTTCGTGGCCTACAACCAGGAGGGCAACTGGCTGGCCACCGGCCACCGGCCGCCGGTCTGGGAGTTCCTCATGCACCGGCACGAGAACAGCTTCGTGCCGTGCATGGCGCTCATCGACGCGGTCGCCGGGTACGAGCTGCCGCACCAGGCGTTCTCCGAGCCCAGCGTGCGCCGCGTGTTCACCCTGGCGGGCAGCGCGAGCGTGATCGTCAACGACCTGTACTCCATGGGCAAGGAGGACGTCACCGACCTCAGTCTGCCCCGGCTGATCGCCACCGAGGACGGGTGCTCGCTGGGTGAGGCCGTGCGGCGCACCGTCGACATCCACGACGAGCTGATGCACGCCTTCGAGGCCGAGGCCGCCGCCCTGGCGCTCACCGGCTCGCCGGAGCTGCGCCGCTTCCTGTGGGGCCTGTGGGCCTGGCTCGGCGGCAGCCGCGAATGGCACGCCCGCAGCCCCCGCTACCACGGGGCGGGCACCGACTGAACGGGCCGCGCGCCCGGCGCGGCCCCTCCCTCCGCAGCGGACCGGCCCGGCCCCGAGCCGGGGCCGGTCCCGACCGACACACCACGACAAGGAGTTCCTCCGCGATGACCGAGACCCTCAGCCGATCGGCCAACGTCCTGCGCACCGCCTACCAGGAGTCCGTGGCGGCGTACTGGAACGCCGAGAAGGACCCCGTCAACATCCGCCTCGGCGAGGTCGACGGCCTCTACCACCACCACTACGGGATCGGCGACTACGACCCGTCCGTGCTGGAGGGGCCGGAGGAGACCCGCGACGAGCGCATCATCCAGGAGATGCACCGCCTGGAGACCGCGCAGGCCAACGTGCTGCTGGACTACCTGGGCCCGGTCGCGCCCGACGACCGGATCATGGACACCGGCTCCGGCCGCGGCGGCACCAGCTTCATGGCCAACCAGCGCTTCGGCTGCCACGTGGACGGCATCAGCATCTCCGAGCAGCAGGTCGCCTTCGCCAACGGCCAGGCCGAGGAGCGGGGCGTGTCCGACCGCGTGCGCTTCCACTTCCGCAACATGCTCGACACCGGCTTCGAGACGGGCTCCCTGCGCGCCAGCTGGAACAACGAGTCCACCATGTACGTGGACCTGTTCGAGCTCTTCCGCGAGCACGCCCGCCTGCTGGAGTACGGCGGCCGCTACGTCACCATCACCGGCTGCTACAACGACGTGACCGGCGGCCGCTCCAAGGCGGTCAGCCGCATCGACGAGCACTACACCTGCAACATCCACCCCCGGAGCGAGTACTTCCGGGCGATGGCCGCCAACGGACTCGTCCCCATGGAGGTCGTGGACCTCACCGCGGCCACGATCCCCTACTGGGAGCTGCGCGCGAAGTCCTCCGTGGCCACCGGCATCGAGGAGCCCTTCCTCACCGCCTACAAGGAGAACAGCTTCCACTACCTGCTCATCGCGGCCGACCGCGTCTGAACCTCCCGGGGGGCGGCGCGGGCACCGGCCGCGCCGCCCCTCCGAGCGTCCGTACCCCTACGGGCGCCCGCACCCCGACGCCGAACACGAAGGACACCGATGACCGCCAGAACGGACACCGACCACCGCTCCGCCGACGGCCGGGACGACCCCGCCGCGCGCCCGGTCATGCTCGAACTGGTCGACGAGGACGGGACGACGATCGGCACCGCGGAGAAGCTCTCCGCCCACCTGCCCCCCGGGCGGCTGCACCGGGCCTTCTCGGTCTTCCTGCTGGACGGGCGCGGCCGCCTGCTGCTCCAGCGCCGCGCCCTGGGCAAGTACCACTCTCCCGGCGTGTGGTCCAACACCTGCTGCGGCCACCCCTACCCCGGAGAGACGCCCTTCGCGGCCGCCGCCCGGCGCACCGGCGAGGAGCTGGGCGCGGCCCCCGCGCTGATGCGCGAGGCCGGAACCGTGCGCTACAACCACCCCGACCCGGTTTCCGGGCTGGTGGAGCAGGAGTACAACCACCTCTTCGTCGGCCTGGTGCGCGACGAACTGCGCCCCGACCCCGGGGAGATCGCCGGGACCGCGTTCGTGGACCCGGACGGGCTCGCGCGGCTGCGCGGGGAGCACCCGGTCTCGGCGTGGTTCGCGACCGTGTTCGACGCCGCGCTGCCCGCGGTGCGCGAGCTGGCGCCCGACGCGGGCTGGTAGCCACGGTCCGGGCCCCTCGCGCCCCGCGGCCTACAGGATGCGGCGCGGCCCCTCGGGCGGGTGCGGACGGGCGCCCCACTCACGGGGGTAGCCCAGCGAGACCTCCACGTGGGGCACGCCGTCGACCACGATCGTGCGCGGGATGTGCAGGTGCCCGTAGACCACGGCGCGCGCCCGGTAGCGCACGTGCCAGTCCGCGGTGGCCTCGGTCCCGCACCACTGGGCGAACTCGGGGTGGCGCAGGATCCGGGTGGGTTCGCGCACCAGGGGGAAGTGGTTGACCAGCACGGTCGGCAGGTCCGCGTCCAGCGCGTCCAGCCGCTCGCGCGTGTACTCCAGGCGGGCGCGGCACCAGGCGTCGCGCCCGGGGTGGGGGTCGGGGTGCAGCAGGTACTCGTCGGTGCACACCACGCCCGTCTCGTGGGCGACCGCCAGCGCCTCCTCCTTGGTGTGCGTCCCCTCGGGCCGGAAGGTGTGGTCGTACAGGACGAACAGGGGGGCCACCGCGACCGGCCCCCCGGGTCCCGGCCACACCGGGTAGGGGTCCTCGGGGGTGTGCACGCCCAGTCCGCGCAGGCCCTCGACCAGGTGCCGGTAGCGCGCCTCCCCGCGCAGCTGGACGGGGTCCTTGGGCGTGGTCCACAGTTCGTGGTTGCCCGGAACCCAGACCACGGTGGCGAACCGGTCGGCCAGCAGTTCCATCGCCCAGAGGACGTCCTCGCCGGTCTCGGCGACGTCCCCGGCCACCAGGAGCCAGTCGTCGTCGGACTCCGGCCGCAACCCCTCGGTGAAGGCGCGGTTGTCACCGTGCCGTACGTGCAGGTCGCTGATGGCGAACAGGCCCATCCCACCGTCTCCCCGTGTCGGCACCGGTCCGCGGCCACCCTACACAGAAACGGGTGGGGGCCCTCGCCTTCGCCCCGGGGCGGAAGCGGGGGCCCTGCTGCGCCGTGCCGCCGGGCGGCTCACACGGCGGTCCCGGCGCGGGCATCCCGCGCCGGGACCGCCGGCGCCGCGCGCCGCCGGGCGCGCAGATGGTGGACCAGCACGGCGAGCGTCGCGGCCAGGAACACCGCCTGCACGGCGGTGCGCACCGGCAGGCTCTCGGTCGTTCCGGGGACCGTCCCGGCGGTGAGCGCGTACACGTTGGCCGGGAACATGACCACCAGCAGGGCGCTGAGCCCGGCCGCGGCCCAGGGTGAGGTGCGCGCCCACAGGACCCCCGCCGCCCCGGCCAGTTCGAGGACGCCCGTGACGGTGACCAGCAGGGCGGGGGCGGGCAGCGCGGGCGGGACCATCGCGATCAGGTCCTCGCGCATGCCCACGAAGTGCGACACCCCGGTCAGGGTGAACATGGCCGCGATCCCGCCCCGCAGGGCCAGCGGCCAGGAGCGCAGCGGACGCACGCCCGCCGCGCCGAGGACGAGCAGCAGCGCCGTGACGCCGACGAGGGCGATGAGGGGTTCCATGGTGCTTCCTCCCGGTCCGTTCTCCCGTCCAGAGATCTTTCCACTGGCAATATTCCTCCCGTCAGCGAAACTTGTCAATGGAAAGATGGAGGGGTGGTGGCGGACGGGGCCCGCGGCCGCCCGCGGACCCCGCGTGACACTTCCCATCCCGGCGGCGGACCGCCGGGCGGACCGGCTCGGATAGGGCGGACCGAACCCCGACGGCGGAACCCTCGCCCCCCGGTCTCCACAGACCCGTCCGTGAACCGCGTTCGGGTCCTGTCGCGGGTGGGAGCGTCGGCGGCCCCGGTCGCCGCGGCCCGCGCGGTGTGAGCGGACCCGTGTACCGCGTCCGCTCCGGTCACGTTGAGTCCGTGTTCGACACCACTACAGCGTGTGTAAGATGCCGCGGGTGATCGTGACGACACGGTCATCCGAGCCGTGGCGCCCCCCTACCTCCCCGCCACGGCGCCGAGCCGAGGCGTGCCGCCCCCGACCCGCTCGTGTCCGGGTGCGCACGCGCTCGCGGAACCGACACACGAGAGGTAGAGGATGAGCCCTGAGACCGTCGGCCTCGCACTCCTGCTGCTGGGAGTGCTGCTGCTGACAGCGAAGCTGGTACGGGTCAGGTGGAAGCTGACGCAGAGGCTCTACCTGCCCGCGTCGATCATCGGCGGCGGTGTCGCCCTGCTCCTGGGCCCCGACGTGTTCGGGCGCCTCATGGGCTGGCTGGCCGACCGGGGCGTCGGTGGGGGCTTCGCCGAGCGCGCGGCCGAGGGCGGACTCTTCGGCACCGACGTGATGGCGGTCTGGTCGGCCCTGCCCGGCCTGCTGATCTCGGTGGTCTTCGCCAGCCTCTTCCTCGGCAAGCCCCTGCCCCGCTTCCGCGAGGCCGCCTCCCTGGCGGGCCCCAACCTCGCCTTCGGCGTCACCATGGCCAGCGGCCAGTACGTGATCGGCCTGGTGCTCGCCCTGCTGGTGCTCGCACCCCTGTTCGGCGTGCCGGTCATCTCCGGGGCCCTGATCGAGATCGGCTTCCTCGGCGGGCACGGGACCGCGGCGGGGCTGGGCGACACCTTCGAGCAGGCGGGCTGGGCCGAGGGGCAGGACCTGGCCCTGGGCATGGCCACCGTCGGACTGCTGTCGGGGATCATCGTCGGCATCGTCCTCATCAACTGGGGCGTGCGCCGCGGCAAGTCCAACGTGATCAGCGATGACGCGCGCGGCAGCGACACCGAGCAGGCCGGGCTGGTCGAACCCGGCAAGCGCTCGGCGGGCTCGACCATGACCGTCCACCCCTCGTCCATGGACCCGATGACACTCCACTTCGGGCTGGTCGCCCTCGCCGTGCTGATCGGTCAGCTCATCCTCATGGGGTTGCAGTGGCTGGAGCGGATGCTGTGGGCCGACACCATCGAGATCATGGCCTACGTGCCGCTGTTCCCGCTGGCCATGATCGGCGGCATCGTCCTCCAGGTGTTCATCGACCGCTTCGACCGCAACGAGGTGGTGGACCACGGGACCGTCGAGCGGATCCAGGGCCTGTCGCTGGACGTGCTCATCATCGCCGCGATGGCCACCCTCTCGCTCCAGGCCATCGCCGACAACCTCGCCGCCTTCACCATCCTCGCCGTGGCGGGCATCCTGTGGTCGCTGTGCGGCTTCCTGTTCCTGGCGCCGCGGATGATGCCCAGCCACTGGTTCGAACGGGGCATCGGCGAGTTCGGCCAGTCCCTCGGGGTCACCGCCACGGGTCTGGTGCTGATGCGCGTCGTGGACCCGGAGATGAAGTCGCCCGCCTACCCGGCGTTCGGCTACAAGCAGCTGATCTTCGAACCGTTCTTCGGGGGCGGCCTGGTCACCGCGGCCGCCATCCCGCTGATCATCAGCCCGCAGGTGGGAGCGGTGGGCTTCCTGGCGATCATGGCCGTGGTCCTGGCGGCCAGCCTCGCCACGGGCCTGTTCGTGCTCCGCCGCAGGTCGCGCGGGGCCGCCGCCACCGAACGGGAGGCCGAGGAGGCCGAGACGGTGTCCTGACCCGGCGCACGCGCCCGCCGGTCCGGCCACGGCGGATCGGGGCGCGGGGCCCGGCGGCCAGGACCGGTCCGGTGCTCCCGGGCCCCGACGTGTTCGGGCGCCGGGCGCGGCTTTCGCCGGGGCACCGGGCCTCCTCCCGAACCGGGCCTGTGGAAAACGGGTGTACCGTCCCTTCGGTCACCTAGCGTTAGTGATGGAGGCGCGACCGGTCCGAGGTCCGCCCCGGCAACGCGCACACCAACCGAAGGGGCGGCCCGTGGTCGAACGCAGAGCCCTCGACATGGACTCGCTCGCGGTCAGCGACCGGTTCCGTCTGTTCAACTTCACCCGTCGCGACGACCACGTCACCTACCTGTGGATCCTGCGGGCCATGGACCGCCTGCGCGAGGTCCACCAGGTCCAGGTGGCCCCCGACGACGTCGCCGAGGCCCTGCGCGAGCTCGCCCGGTCCCACGACGGGGTGCCCGTGCCCGACCGGAGCCTGCGCGACCGCCTGGACGAACTGCACGCCGACCGCGTCGTGCACCGCTTCGACGACGCCTCGCGGGCGGGCAACCTGGCCCGCTACCGCAACCGCCAGTCGGTCTACCAGTTCAGCGAGCTCGGCTACCGCGCCTACCAGTCGGTCGAGAACCTGCTCGGCGCCCGCATCGAGGACGTCAACCTGTCCCGGCTGGTCTTCTCCGAGGTCCTGGACGACCTGCGCGCCCTGGCCGAGGCCAACCGCACCGGCCGGGCCGAACAGGTCTACCGCAGGCTCGCGCGCCTGGACGCGGTCATGGAGGACATGGGGCGCCGCTCCGCCCAGTTCCACGTCACCCTCGGTGAGATCCTGCGCTCCACCGACACCTCCCCGGACATCTTCCTGCGCCACAAGAACGCCCTGCTGGTGCACATGAGCGACTTCATGGCCGAACTCGACCGCTACCTGCCCCGCCTGGACCGCGCCGTGCGCGAGGTGGAGGAGACCGGGCTGGCCACGCTGCTCTCCCGCGCCGCCGACTCCGACGAGCGCCTGTTCATGGAGCGCGACGAGCGCCTGGCCGACTGGCGGCGCCGCTGGCGGGCCCTGCGCGCCTGGTTCGCCTCCGACGACGCCATCCCCGCGCGGGCCGCCGAACTCCACGCGGCCACCCGGTCGGCCGTCTCGGGCGTCATCGCCCTGCTGCGCCAGATCACCGAGGCCCAGCGCGGCGGGGTCAACCGCTCCACCCAGCTGCGCCACCTCGCCGAGTGGGTGTTCCACACCCCCGACGACGGCGCCGCGCACGCCCTGATGGGCGCCGCCTTCAACGTCCGCTCCGCCCGCCACCTGGGCGCGGCCCACGACGACGAGGAACAGATCCCGCCCAACACGACCTGGTGGGACGCCCCCGGCGTGGAGGTGTCGGTCACCCTGTTCCGCAGCGGCAACGCCCCCAACGCGGGCGTGCCCAAGCCGGTGCGGCGCAACCCCGGCGCCCAGGCGCGCCTGCGCGGACAGCAGGCCGCCGGCCGGGCCGCCGAACGCGAGGCCGCGGCCCGCCTGGTCGACCTGGGCGCCCACGGCCGGGTCCTGGACGAGACCGACACCCGCGTCCTGCTGCGCCTGGTCACCCGCGCCCTGGAGTCGCGCAGCGTCGTCGCCGGACGCCTGTCCTCGGCCAGCGGCGAGGGCGACGGCACCATGGTCCGCCTGGTCCCCGACCCGGCGGGCAGCACCGTCCACACCAGCCAGGGCCGCATCCACCTGCCGGGCCTGCGCCTGGAGGCCACCGGCCACCGGCCCCGAACGAAGAACACCTGATGCCCCGACTCTTCGCCCGCACGGTCGCACCCGCCGATCTGGGCTCCTACCAGCAGGCCATGCGCCGCGTCCTGACCTGCGACCTCATCACCGCCGCGCGCCCGCGTCCCGGAGTCCTGGACCAGGTGCTGCGCTGGGCCGACGAACTCGCCTCCGACCTGGAGCGGCTCTTCGGCTACACCCTGGTCGCCACCACCGACCACGTGCGCCTGGTCCGCGAACTCGACGCCCTGGACCCCACCCAGCGCCAGACCTTCTCGCGCCGGGGCAAACCCTTCGACCGGCGCAGACTCGCCTACCTGTGCCTGGTGCTGGCCGCCTTCCAGCGCTCCCAGATCGAGATCAGCCTCGCCGACCTGGTCGCCCGGTTCACCCCCGCGGCCAACGCCGTCGGCGGGCTGGGCTACGACCCCACCGACGGCGCCCACAAGGCCGCGCTGGTCGACGTCGCCCACTGGCTGGTGGACCGCGGCGCGCTCCACCTGTCCGACGGCTCCCTGGAGGCGTGGGCTGCGGGCGGCGAGCAGGGAGACGCCCTGTTCGACATCGACCACGAGGTGTGCGAGCTGCTGTTCCGTCCGGCGCGCCCGGTCCAGCACCTGGGCAGCGTCGCCGGGCTGCTCGCCGACCCGCTCACCGAGGCCTCGCCGCGCGAGCAGGCGGCCCGGCGGGCGCGGCGGCTCCTGGTGGAGCGGCCGGTCGTGTACTACGCCGACGTCGAACCGGCCGTGGCCGCGGTCCTGCGCGGCCGGGGCGTGGCCGAGGACCTGGCCCGCGCCACCGGGCTGAGCGTGGAGCGCCGCGCCGAGGGCGTCCTGCTGGCCGACCCGGCGGGCACCTTCACCGACCGGCCCTTCCCGGGCCGGGGCGGGGCGGTCAACCGCACCGCCGGGCTGCTGCTGGCCAAGGTGGCCGACCTGCTGGAGACCTCCCTGGCCGCGCTGGTCCGGCTCCAGGTGCCCCCGCACGCCGACGACCAGGCCGAACTCGTCCGGCTCGTGGACGCCGGTCTGCCCCGCGACGGCGTCGTGGCCGACCTGGCCTGGACGCTGGAGCCCGCCGGGGAGCGGGAGGAGGCCGCGGCGCTGCTGGAGGTCCCCCTGGTCGAACGCGGACGCTGGGAGACCATGATCCACGAGCTCTACGCGGAGTTCGGCGCCGCCTCCTTCGGCGGAGCCTGGCAGCAGGACCCCTACGGGCTGCTGGACGCCGCCCTGACCCTGCTCGCCGAACTCTCCCTCATCCGGCCGGTCCCCGGCGGCGCCCTGGTGCTACCCGCCGCCTCCCGTTACCGCAACATCCAGGGCGCGCTGCCCGAGCGCGCCGACGGGGGACAGCTGCCCCTGGGGCTGACCGAACCCCCGCCGGGGGAGCGGGGCCCCACCGGGGCAGCCGACACCGAGGGCACCGCGGACGCCTCCTCCGACGCCCCGCCCGACACCGCCCCCGCAGCCGCCTCCACCTTCTCGGAAGGAAAGTAATGTCCCCCAGGAGCGACCGATTCCGGCCCAGCCGCGCCGGCGTGATCAACGTCTGGGACTACGTCGACGAGGAGTTCGTGTTCGCCGACGGGCGCCTCGTCCTGCGCGGACACAACGGCTCGGGCAAGACCAAGGCGCTGGAGGTCCTCTTCCCGTTCATCCTGGACGGGTACACCGACGCCCGCCGCCTGGACCCCTTCAGCGGCCAGAACCGCACCATGAAGTCCAACCTGCTCTACCGCGGCCAGGACTCCGAGTACGGGTACGTGTGGATGGAGTTCGCCCGCACCGGCGCGGAGGGGGAGGGGACCGAGACGGTCACCCTGGTCATCGGCCTGCGCGCGCACCGCCACCGCGACGGCGTGACCCCCTCCTTCTTCGTCACCGACCAGCGCCTGGGCGTGGACTTCGGCCTGCTCGCCACCGACGGCCGTCCGCTCACCGAGCGCCAGCTCAAGGGGGTGCTCGGCGAGGACGCCTTCCGCTCCACCGCGGCCGACTACCGCCGCGCCGTGGACGCGCGCCTGTTCGGCCTGGGCGAGCGCTACGTCCAGCTGCTCGACCTGCTCCTGGCGCTGCGCCGCCCCCTGCTGGCCAAGGACCTGGACCCCGAGAAGGTCTCCGAGACCCTCACCAGCGGCCTGAGCCCCCTGGACGAGGAACTCGTCGACCAGGCCGCCCGCGACTTCACCAACCTGGCCGCCGTCCAGCGCCGCTTCGACCAGGCCACTACAGCGCACACCGCGACCACGGCCTTCGTCGGGGAGTACGCCGCCTACCTCACCGCCCACGCCCGCCACCGTCTGGCCCGCGTGCACACCGCCACCGGCCAGACCGCCGAGCAGGCCCGCGCTATCGCCGAGGCCCGCGACACCCGCGAGCGCGCCACGCTCACGCACGCGGCCGCCACCGACCGGGCCGAGGAGCACGACGCCCGAATCCGTCGGCTCGCCGCGCGCAGGGGCGGACTGGAGGCGAACGAGGCCTTCCGCAGCCACGCCGCCCTGGAGATCGAACGCGCGCACAGCGCCGAGAACGCCCGCGCCCTGGCCGAACAGCGGGCCAGACTGGACGACCAGGCCGGGGAGGTCACCGCCCTCCACCGCGAGGCCGACCGGGTCGCCGCCGACCTCGAACACGGGCGGGCACACGCCGCCGAACTGGCCGCGGAGCTGGCCGAGAACGCCGCCCAGGCCGGGCTCGACCACGACGGGGAGGGCCCCGCCGACACCGGCGACGACCTGTCCGCCACCGCGCGGGCGCGCGCGACCGCCCGCCGCGCCGACGTGGCCGCGGTCCGCGAGCGCCTCGCCGAACTCGCCCGCGCCGAGACCGCGCGCGGCACCGCCGAACGGGCCGCCGCCCAGGCCGAGGACAGGCTCGGACGCGGCGAGGCGGAGTGCGCCCGCGCCGCCGACGACCTGGCCGCCGCCCGCGCCACCGCCGCCGACGCCCTCACCGCCTGGGCCGCGCACTGGGCCGAGGGCCCCGCGCCGGTCACCGACGACGCCTGCGTCGCGGCCCTGACCGAGGCACTGGAGGGCGTCGGCCGCCCCGGCACCCCCACGGTGTCGGAGGTCTACGGCGAGCACACCGACCAGCAGCGCCTGGACGCCGCCGCGCACACGCGCACCCTGGAGACCGACCGGGACCGGCTCGGCGCCGAGATCGACCGCCTCACCCGTGAGCGCGCGGACATCGCCGCCGAACGCGACGACGCCCCGCCCGCCGACGCGCTGCGCACCGCCTCCCGCGAGGGGCGCCCCGGCGCCCCGCTGTGGCAGCTGGTCCGCTTCGCCGACGCGGTGGGCGAGGACGAGGCCGCCGCCGTCGAGGGCGCCCTGTACGGCGCGGGCCTGCTCACCGCCTGGGTGCACCCCGACGCCGACGCCACCCGCGCCGCGCTCGCCTCGGGCGGGGCCGACGCCTACCTGCTGCCCGCCGAGGGTGTGGCCGCGCCCGAGGGCCCCACCCTGGCCGACGTGCTGGTGCCCGAGCAGCAGGACCTGGTCCCCGAGCACGTCATCGCCCGCGTCCTGGCGTCGGTGCGCCTGGTCCACGACGGCGACGCCCCGGCCGGCTTCGCGGACGCCGTCCAGCCCCCCGGGGCGGCCGCTGCCGGGGGTGCCGCCGACGCCGCGGGCACGGGGGGAGCGTCGGCGCACACCGTCAGCACCGGCGCGCGGTTCGCCCAGGGGGTGCTGGTGGGCGTCAGCCCCAAGGCCGCCCCCGAGTTCATCGGCGCCACCAACCGCGCCCACCGCCGCCTCGAACGCCTGGCCGAGTGCGACGCGCGCATCGCCGAACTCGACGAGCGGCGCGCGCGGGTCGCCGAACAGCTCGACCGGGCGGGCGAGCTCCTCAAGGCCTTCACCCGGGCCCGCGCAGCCCTGCCCGAGACCGCCACGATCGACCGGGCCGTGCGCCGGGTCGAGCAGCAGTCCACCCTCCTGGCCTCGGCGCGGGCCGAGAGCGAGGAGCGCCGCCGCGACTTGGACGCCGCGGTCGCCGAGGCCGACGCCCACCGCCACCAGGTGCGCGCGGTGGCCGCCGAACGCGCCATGCCCGCCCAGCCCGAGGCGGTGGACGCCGTCGCCCGCGCCGTGGACGACTTCCTGGAGACCGCGCGCCGACTGCACTCCGCCCGCGCCGAGGTCGACCGGCACACCGCCGACCTGGACGGCCGGAAGGAGACCCTGGACCGCCTGCGCGCACGGCTGGAGGAGGACCGCGAACGCCACGAGGAGCGCACCCGCGAGCACGAGCGCGCCGCGGCCGAGCTGGCCGCCAAGCAGGAGGGCATCGACGCCCCGGTCCGCGAGCTCATGGCCGAGCTCGAACAGGTCAAGGAGGAGCTGCACCGGGCGCGTGAGGAGCACCAGGCCGCCCAGAAGGAGGCCGCGGCCGCCAACGAGGCCATGATCCGGGCCGACGAGAAGCTGGAGGGCGGGCAGCGGGCCCTCACCGACTCCCTCGCCGCTCTGTTCGAGCAGGCCGACGCCTTCGCCGCCCTCACCCATCCCGACCTGCGCGCCACCCTGGGCGTGGACACCGCGCACGCCTGGCCGGACCGGCGCTCCTGGCCCGCCCCCGAGGAGGCCGCCGAACAGGTCCTGGCCGCGGCCTCCGGCGACCCGGAGGCCGCCGTGCGCGCGGTCCTGCCCGGCCACGCCGGGCAGCTGCTCGACGCGTTCACCGCCGTCGTCGGCTCCGGGACTCCGGTCACCGACGGCGACCTCAAGACCGTCTCCACGCGCATCTCCAACGCCCTGCGCACCTTCCAGGACACCCTGGGCGGCGACGCCGAGGGCTACCGGGTCGACCACGAACTCGGGGTCAGCGGCGTTATCACCGTGTTCGTCAACGACGAGACCGGCCGCAACCCCGTCTCCGCCTTCGCCCGCGTCATCGCCGAACGCGTCGAGGAGCAGGGCGCGCTCCTGCGCGAGGAGGAGCGCGGGGTGCTGGAGGACGAACTGCTCACCGGCATCGCCCAGCAGATCCACGAGCGGGTGCGGGTGGCCCGCGACCTGGTCGTCAGAATGGACGGCGACACCCGTTCGCGGCCCATGTCCTCGGGCACCCGGATCGGCATCCGCTGGAGCCGCTCGGACCGCGTCACCGAGCACCAGGCCACCGCCGCCCGCCTGGTCCGGCGCGACACCGACGAGCTGGGCGCCTCGGGGCTGACCCGGCTGCGCGAGGTCCTGCGGGAGATGATCCGCGAGCACCACGCCGCCCACCCGCGCGCCACCTACAAGCAGGTCCTGTCGGCGGTGCTGGACTACCGCACCTGGTACCGCTTCGAGCTGCGCCTGGCCGTGCCGGGCCAGGAGGAGGCCAAGCTCACCAGGAACAAGCACGAGCAAATGTCGGGCGGCGAGAAGTCCGCCGCGATCCACCTGCCGCTGTTCGCCGCCGCCAACGCCCTGTACACCTCGGCCGCGCCCACCTGCCCCCGGATGGTGGCCCTGGACGAGGCCTTCGCCGGGATCGACGACCGCTACAAGCCCGAGCTCATGGGGCTGACGGTCACCTTCGACCTGGACATGTTCATGACCGGGCACGACCTGTGGGTGCACTACGACAGCGTGCCCATGGCCGCCCACTACGACATGCACCACGACAAGGGGGCGCACACCGTCTCGGCGATGCTCATGCTCTGGGACGGCACCCAGACCGTCGACGCCGACGCCGGGTTCTCCGGCAACGAGGAGCTGGCCGCGCGACTGCTGGGCATCACCCCCAGCCGGTTCGCCCCGCTCTCCTCGGCCGGAACCCTGCTGGAGGACGCCGACGCCTGAGCGGTCCCGGCACGGCCCCGGCGGCCTCCTCCCGAAGGCCCGCCGTGGCCGTGCCGGGAAACAACACATCCGTGCAACACCGCTCGTACTTCACTCGGGGTCGACAAGGACCCCACACATCGCGCACGCGATGCCCGGAAGGTGAAGGATGAGCGCAGTGACGAAGCGGGAGACGCTGGAGGGCCTCCCCGCCGGAGACGCGGACGGGCGTCCCCGCCGCCCGCTCGGCCGCGGGCGGCGGCCCCGGTACTGGTTGGCCGGGGCCCTATGCGCCGCGGCGGCCCTCGCGCTGGCGGCCTGGTCGGTGAACGTGCTGGTGCCGGAACGAGAGGAGAGGACCTTCACCGCTGAGGACGGCGCCCTTCCGGACGACCTGTCGGTCACCGCCTTCGACACGCACTACCCCTCGATCGCCCGCCTGGACGGCGCGCTGCTGGAGGCCGTGCAGGAGGCGTCCCGCGACGCCCTGGAGGACGGGATCGTCCTCCACGTCACGTCGGGCTGGCGCAGCGGGGAGTACCAGCGGCACCTGCTCGACCAGGCCATCCTCAACTACGGGTCGCGCGAGGAGGCCAGGAGGCTGGTCAGCACCCCGGAGGAGTCCAGGCACGTGACCGGGGAGGCGATCGACATTGGTCCGACCGACGCCGCCGACTGGGTCGTCCGCCGCGGCTCGGCCTACGGGCTGTGCCAGGTCTACGCCAATGAGATGTGGCACTTCGAACTGCTCACCGAGCCCGGCGGGGACTGCCCCGCCATGCTGTCCGACGCCGCGGGTTAGCGGCGGAACCGGGCGGGGCTCCGCGCCCCGCCCGCGCGCCGGATCAGCCCTTCTCCGGGCCGCCCGGCCCCGAGCGCAGCCCGAAGGGCACGCCGAAACCGGTCAGCCAGCCGTCCTCGGCCAGCAGGCGGAACACCTCGTGGGTGACGTCGTGGTCGGGCGCCTGGCGCGGCGGCCACCCGAAGGCCCCGGCCACCGCCGACCAGCTGGGACCGTGCCCGTGCTCCTCCCGGTATTCGTCCACCCAGCGGGACACCCGCTCCCCGCGGCCCGAGACCAGCTCACGGGCGCGGTCGGCCACGGGCACGTCCAGCGGCGTGGTCGCCGGTGCGGTGTCCGGCGGCGTCGGCTCGGGGAGGGGCACGTAGGCCAGCGGCAGGGTGACCTCGGTGAGGCGGGCCACCACGGCGCCGCCGTCCACGCCCAGGCCCTCGACCCAGGAGATCTCCGTCAGCCACGCCAGCAGTTCCGCCAGCTCGTCGGTGCCGGACAGGGCGCAGGAGGTCACGATGTCCGCGGCCGGGACGCGGATGCGGCCGTCGGGCTCGGCCCACAGCGCGAGGTAGGCCCCCACGAGGCGGAGCCGGTTGGGCTTCTTGCGCATCTTCTTGTGGGCGAGGGTGCGCGAGAGCCAGCCCGAGGCCCGCGAACGGACGCCGTTGCCCAGCTTCCAGGTGTTGCCGTCCAGGCTCGGCAGGTCGCACCGGGCCGGGTTCGCGGCGTCGGACTCGATCACCGTCTCCGGCGTCGTGCCCAGCCACCCCGAGGAGGTCAGGTCGCTCAGGGCGGCGTGGGCGTCCTCCAGGCGCAGGATGCGCAGGTCCTGGGCGGTGAAGTTCGCCCAGCCCTTCAGCGCGCCCCGCAGGGTGAAGGTGAGGGCGAGCAGGCGGCTGTCGGGGGAGGAGCCAGCGCCCTCGGAGGCCACGCGCTCCCACAGCTCGCGGAAGAACTCCGCGTGGTGGGGGCCCATCCGCGGCACGCGCCTGCGGTCGGCCGGGATCTTCTCCTGGGGCCTGCGCCTGGCCTCCTCCAGGGCGCGCTTCCTCGCCTTCTTGGCCTTCTTGGCTTCGGAGTTGGTCAGCCGCTCGGGCGCGCCCCCCGGCGGCACGCTGATGCCCTGCTCCTTGCAGCGCGCGCACTCCATGGCCGCGGCCAGGTCCTCGTTGGGCCGGTGGAAACGGGGCTGGGGGATCTCGTCGGGAAGGGGATCCCGCACGTCGCTGGTGGCGGTGTGCTGCGTCATGGTCAGGAGCGTAGCGACGAAAGCTCTTCCGTGTCCGGCGTCCGGCGGATTCGCGCCCCGGGCTCACCAGGAACGCAGTTCGAAGGCGGCCGACCCCGGCCCGGTGCAGCCGTGCGGACGCCAGGAGGCGCCGCCGACGGTCGCCCAGCGGCAGGCCATGCCGCCGACGCCGACCGGCGCGGAGAAGAACTCCTCGGTCCCGGGGGTGAGCCGGGGACGCGCCGTCAGCAGCGTCGAGGCCACGGGCACGGCACGCGCGCACGGCATGGTCCAGGACACGGTGACCACCCACCACTGGCCCCCCTCCTCGCCCACCCGGCCGCAGACGGGCGTGACCAGTTGTTCGGTACGGCCGGGCCACCACGGGCCCGCGCCGTCCGCGTCCTGCCCGGAAGCGGCGGTCAGGGGAACGGGCAGGTCGGCGGGCCGGTCCAGCAGGGTCGGCTCCAGCTCCAGGCGGGCCCCGGGCACGGTGAACTCCACGCGGGCGGGCAGGCCGTCCCCGGTCAGCTCCACGCGGCCGGTGCCCTCCCGGGGCAGGACGCGGCCCAGGTCCAGGTCCCAGGCGGCCAGGTCGCCCTCCAGGACCGGACCGGCGTCCGCTCTGGGAGCGCTCCCGGAAGGGGCCCGCGCCAGGTCCGGGTCCGCGGCCAGGGAGGTCAGCAGACCGGAGAGCAGCCCGGGTCCGTAGTCCTCGGCCGGGAACAGGGCGGCCCGCTCCCGGGGCCCGGCGTCGGCGAGGAGTTCCTCGACGGCCGCGGAGCCGCCCGGTTCGACGTGGAGGAAGGGGCCGTCGCCGTTGACGATGAGGCCGTACCCCAGGTCCGCGTCCTCCGGCTCGATGCTCAGGGCGCCGCTGACCGCCGTGTGGCGCACGGTGAAGCGGGTCGCGCCCCCGGGCCACACCTGGTGGACGGCGTCCGCGTCGGCCCCCTCGTCGCCGCCCCCGGCGGGGGTCCGGGTGACCCGCACGACCAGACCGGGGCTCGCCTCGACCGCGGCCGCCGCCCGCAGCAGCGCCTCGGCCGGATCCTCGCGCGGGTGGGCGTCGTACACCAGGTAGCCGCCCGCGACGGCGAGCGCCGTGCCCACGGCGGCGCTGACGGCGGCGACCGCCCTGGTGGGCATCCTCATCCGGACATCGTGCTCGAAACGGGTGGGGCTGTCAAAGGTGGCCGTCCGCCGCACTCCCCCCGTGCTCCGCCTGGTCGGGAGGCCGCGGGCGGACCGGGCCCCCGGCCGGGTCGGAGGAGTTCGCCGCCCCCTTCCGGGGCAGGAACAGGGCCATGGGCGACATGGTGCTGATCAGGCACGGACAGACCGAGTGGAGCCGTACGCGGCGCCACACCGGACTCACCGACATCCCCCTGACCGAGGAGGGGGAGCGGCAGGCGCGGGCGCTGCGCCCGCTGCTGGCCGCGCGCGAGGTCGGGCGGGTGGTGACCAGCCCGCTGCGGCGGGCCGCGCGCACCGCCGAACTGGCCGGGCTGCGCGTGAGCGAGACCGACCCCGACCTGACCGAGTGGGACTACGGCGGTTACGAGGGGATCACCACCGCCGACATCCAGGTCGGGCGTCCCGGCTGGTACCTGTGGCACGACGGGATCGTGCCGGGCGG
The DNA here is from genome assembly GCF_052466615.1 of Nocardiopsis sp. M1B1. Lineage (NCBI taxonomy): Bacteria > Bacillati > Actinomycetota > Actinomycetes > Streptosporangiales > Nocardiopsidaceae > Nocardiopsis > Nocardiopsis sp. M1B1. The sequence goes on along the minus strand of NZ_CP196194.1, from coordinate 4,103,552 downwards.
CCCGGGGCATCCGGGGGAGAGCGTGGAACAGGTCGGGGACCGCGTCGACCGGGTCCTGGCGCGGCTGACGCCCCTGCTCGACGGCGGGGGAGGGGCCGACGTGGTGCTGGTGGCGCACAGCCACGTCCTGCGGGTGCTCACCGCGCGCTGGCTGGGCCTGCCGCCCGCCGAGGGGGCGCTGTTCCGGCTGGAGACGGCCACGGTGAGCACGCTGGGCCGCGAGCACGGCCGTCCCGTGCTCACATCGTGGAACGTGCCGACCTGAGCGGAGGGCTCCAGGCGCCGGGACCGGGGATCTTGTGGTCGGAGGACTTGACAGAAGTCACAAAGGCCTATTGGCTAGGCCACTAGCCTTATGGCCCAGATCACAGCCCCAACTGTCCCTCTGATCGGTATGTCATGACCCCTCAGCTTCTCACCATCCTCGTCCTCTTGGCGATGTTCGTCATCGCCACCGTCCTGCCGATCAACATCGGCGCGCTGGCCTTCGTCGCGGCCTTCATGGTCGGGCTCCTGGTCCTCGGGATGGACGCCGACGCGGTCCTCGGCGGGTTCCCCGCCGACCTGTTCCTCACCCTGGTGGGCGTCACCTACCTCTTCGCCATCGCGAAGAACAACGGGACGATCGACCTGCTCGTACGCGGCGCCACCCGCATGGTCGGCGGCCGGGTGGCCGCGATCCCGTGGATCATGTTCGGCATCTCCGCCGTGCTGACGGGTGTGGGCGCGCTCGGCCCGGCGGCCGTGGCGATCGTCGCGCCGATCGCGCTGAGCTTCGCCGCCCGGTACCGGATCAACCCGCTGCTGATGGGCATGATGGTGGTCCACGGCGCCCAGGGAGGCGGGTTCTCCCCGGTCAGCGTCTACGGCGTGACGGTGAACGGCATCGTCGCCGACAGCGGGCTCTCGGTCTCCCCCATCACGCTGTTCCTCGGCAGCCTGGTCTTCAACCTGGGCATCGCGTTGATCCTGTTCGTCTCGCTGGGCGGCAACCGCCTCTTCGGCCTCCGCGCGCACGAGGCCGAGGCCGTCACCGAGGCCGCCCGCACCTCCGGCGGCTCGGACTCCGGATCGGTCGCGCTGGCCACCGGCGGCCCCGCCGACACCCCCGCCGCGAGCGGGGCGGCCGACGGCGCCGCGGCCGGGAGCGGCGGCACCGCCTCCGAGAGCGCCCCGGTCCGGTTCGAGCAGATCGCCACCCTGGTGGGCATCGTCGCGCTGGGCGTCCTCGCCCTGGGCGTGGGCCTGGACGTCGGCTTCGTCGCCCTGACCGTCAGCGTGGTGCTGGCGCTGATCGCGCCGCAGTCGCAGAAGGACGTGCTCTCCCAGATCAGCTGGTCCACGGTCCTGCTGATCACCGGCATGCTGACCTTCGTCGGCGTCATGGAGAGCGCGGGGACCATCGAGTACGTCGGCGACGGGGCGGCCAGCCTGGGCGCCCCGCTCCTGGTGGCGCTGCTGCTGTGCTACATCGGTGCCGTGGTGTCGGCCTTCGCCTCCTCGACCGCGATCCTGGGCGCGACCATCCCGCTGGCCATACCGTTCCTGCTCATGGGCGACATCAGCGCGACCGGCGTGATCGTGGCCCTGGCGATCTCCTCCACCATCGTCGACGTCAGCCCCTTCTCCACCAACGGCGCCCTGGTGCTGGCCAACGCGACCGGGGTGGACCCGTCCCGCTTCTACCGTCAGATGCTGATCTACAGCGGCATCGTGGTCCTGGTGGGCCCGCTGGTCGCCTGGGGTGTGCTGGTGGTGCCGGGGCTGCTGTGACGGCAGTGCCTTTCAAGGGCAGTCGGGGCCGCTCGGCGGCCCCGGGAACGCGGGGGGTCCGGTTCGTTTTCCGGACCCCTCCGCGCCCGCCGGCGCACGTCTCCGCCGCCCCGTGGCCGGGGAGGCGGTGCCCAGCCGGTTCGAAGGCCAGGCCTGTGAGCCACTGAGCCGGTTCAGGGGATGACCGGGGCGTCCCCGTTGACGGCCGAGACCAGCAGGAGGTGGTCGCGCATCGCGTCGGCGGCCGCCTTGGGGTCGCCCGAGCGGATGGCCGAGGCGATGCGCTCGTGCCCGTCGAGCGAGGCCCGGGGCCGGTCCGGCTGCGACAGCGACTCCAGGCGGGTCTCCCGGATCATCGGGGCGATCTCGTTCATCATCCGCGCCAGCAGGCGCGAGCGCGCGGCCGTGGTGATCGCCGCGTGGAAGCGCTCGTCGCCGGTGACACCGCGGTCGCCGTTGGCCACCTCCTGGCGCATCAGCTCCAGGGCGGCGTCGATCGCGACCAAGTCCTCGGGCGTGCGGCGCACGGCGGCCAGCTCCGTCAGCTTGACCTCCAGCGCCTGACGGGCCTCGATGATCTCCGCGCGCCGGTTGGCCCGGTCGCGCAGGAGGGCGAGAACCCCCTGCTCGGAGACGGTCTGGCGGATGATCGCGCCGTCCCCGTGCCGCACCTCGATGACCCCCTGGACCTCCAGCGCCACCAGCGCCTGGCTCACCGAGGCCCGGCTCACCTCCAGCGCGACGGCCAGCTCGCGCTCGGGCGGCAGGCGGTCGCCCACGCCCAGACCGGCGTCCCGCATGTGTTCCACGAGGCGCTCCACGAGCTGCTCGTACAGGCGCGGGCGCGCCGGGGGCCGGGGTCGGGGCTTGGTAGGCACGCTCGCTGGCTCCTGATCCTCGGATCTGACTGTGGTGAGGGACTTCCAGGCTAGAGCATCCGGTCGGTTGGCCCCCGGGACCGGCGCATCGGGCGTCCCGCGATCGGGTGCGACGGGGGCTTCACAAAACGTGTGGTTTCGTGCCACCCTGACGTGAGGCCTAGTGGCCTAGCCACTGAACCATTTGGAGGTTGCTGTGGAGACCCGCGACACCGCCCGGGAGCTTTTGGACCGCACGCTCGACGCGGGAACCCACGTCTCCTGGGACGAGGCGCCCCTGGACGTGGACCCCGACCCCGCCTACGCCGACGCGCTCACCCGGGCGCGGGCCGCCACCGGATGCGACGAGGCGGTCCTGACGGGGGAGGGGCGGCTGCACGGCCGCCGCGTCGCCGTCGTGGCCAGCGAGTTCGGCTTCCTCGCCGGGTCCGTGGGGCTCGCCGCCGCCGGGCGCATCGTCGCCGCCGTCGAACGCGCCACCGCGGAGCGGCTTCCCCTGCTGGCCGCCCCGGCCTCGGGCGGCACCCGCATGCAGGAGGGCACCCCCGCCTTCGTGGCCATGGCGGCGATCACCGCCGCCGTCACCGCGCACAAGGCCGCCGGACTGCCCTACCTCGTCTACCTGCGCCACCCCACCACCGGAGGTGTCCTGGCCTCGTGGGGATCGCTCGGCCACCTCACCGCCGCCGAGCCCGGGGCGCTCGTCGGCTTCCTGGGCCCCCGCGTCTACGAGGCGCTGCACGGCGCGCCGTTCCCCGAGGGCGTCCAGCGGGCGGAGAACCTCCAGCGGCACGGCCTCGTCGACGCCGTCCTGCCCCCCGACCAGCTCAGGGACGCCGCCGGGCTCGCCCTCGACGTCCTGCTCGACCGCCCGGCCGCCGCCGCGCCCCCGCCGCCGCCCGCCGAACCCCGCTCACCCGCCCCCGTCTGGGACTCGGTGACCCGCTCCCGCCGCAAGGAGCGCCCCGGCGTGCGCGAACTCCTGCGGCACGCCGCCAGCCACGTGGTGCGCCTGCGCGGCAGCGGCGAGGGGGAGGCCTCTCCCGCCCTGGTCACCGCGCTGGCCCGGTTCGGCGGCAGGCCCTGCGTCCTGGTCGGCCAGGACCGCTCCCGCCAGAGCGCCGAACAGCCCATGGGACCGGACGCGCTGCGCGAGGCCCGCCGGGGCATGCGTCTGGCCGCCGAACTGCGGCTGCCCCTGGTCACCGTCATCGACACCCCCGGCGCCGCGCTCTCCGCCGAAGCCGAGGAGCGGGGAACGGCCGGTCAGATCGCCCGCTGCCTGGCCGAGATGACCTCCCTGGCCGCCCCCACCGTCTCGGTCCTGCTGGGGCAGGGCACCGGCGGGGGCGCGATCGCGCTCCTGCCCGCCGACCGCGTCCTGTGCGCCGAGCACGCCTGGCTCGCCCCGCTGCCGCCCGAGGGGGCCAGCGCGATCGTCCACCGCACCCCCGACCGCGCCGGGGAACTGGCCCAGGCCCAGGGCATCGGCTCCGCCGACCTGCGCGCCCGCGGACTCGTGGACCGGGTGGTCCCCGAGTTCGGCGACGCCGCCGACGAGGACGGCGCGTTCTGCGCGCGCATGGGGGAGGCGATCGCCCGCGAACTCGCCGCGGTGCAGCCGCACGGGGACGCCGAACCGCCCGCCGGACGCGCCGCGCGCTACCGCCGCCTGTGCGCCGCGGGCTGAGCGCACGCCGCCCAGGACACGAACACCGGATCAGTACCAATCACCAGGAGGTAGGGAACGTGGACCGCTCGCAAGGGCCGCTCAAGGGGATCGTGGTCATCGACCTGTCGCGGGCGCTGGCCGGACCGCACGCGGCCATGCTGCTGGGAGACCTCGGCGCGCGGGTGATCAAGGTCGAGCAGCCCGGCAGGGGGGACGAGACGCGCGGGTGGGGCCCGCCGTTCGTCGGGCCGGAGGAGGAGCGCATCAGCACCTACTTCCTGTCCTGCAACCGCAACAAGGAGTCCATCGAACTGGACCTGAAGTCCGAGGACGGCGCGGAGCAGCTGACCCGGCTCGTGCGCGCCGCCGACGTCCTGGTGGAGAACTTCCGCCCCGGCGTCCTGGACCGGCTCGGGTTCCCCGCCAGCCGCCTGGAGGAGCTCAACCCCCGCCTGGTGGTCTGCTCCATCAGCGGGTTCGGGCACGACGGGCCCGAGGGCGGACGGGCGGGCTACGACCAGATCGCCCAGGGCGAGGCCGGTCTGATGAGCCTGACCGGCCCCTCGCCCAAGGAACCGACCAAGACGGGCGTGGCCATCGGCGACCTGCTCGCGGGTATGAACGGCGCCCAAGGGGTGCTCGCCGCGCTCCTGGAGCGCGAGCGCACCGGGCGCGGCCGGGTGGTGCGCACCTCGCTGCTGTCCTCGATCGTGGGCGTGCACGCCTTCCAGGGAACCCGGTGGACGGTCGGGCGCGAGGTGCCCACCGCCCTGGGCAACCAGCACCCCTCCATCGCCCCCTACGGCGCCTTCGCCTGCATGGACGGCATGCTCCAGGTGGCGGTGGGCGGCGAGGCGCAGTGGGAGCGCTTCGCCGGACTGCTCGGCCTGGACCCCCGCGACCCCAGGTTCGCCGACAACGCCTCCCGGGTGGAGCACCGCGAGGAGCTGATCGCCGAGGTGGAGGCGGTGCTGGGCCAGGGCACGCGCGACGAGTGGCTGCGCCGGATCGGTGAGGTGGGGGTGCCCTGCGGCGCGGTGCGCACCATCGACCAGGTCTACGAGTGGGAGCAGACGCGCTCCCAGGGGCTGCTGCTGGAGGTGGAGCACCCGGTGCTCGGCCCGATCGAGCTGCCCGGGTCCGCGCTGCGCTTCGACCCCGCGGCCGACGAGACGCCGCAGCCCCCCGGGACGGGCCACCTGCCGCCGCCCGCCCTGGGCGAGCACAACGACGCGGTGCGGGCCTGGCTCGACGAGGTCGAGGCCCGACCGGCCGGATAGACCGCACACCGACCACCGCGACAGCCATGCGGACGGCCGCGCCGGAGCCCTCGGGCACCGGCGCGGCCGTCCGGCGTCGTGCACCCCTCGGCGCGCGTGGTCGGGGTCGCCGGACCGGGCCCGCCGCCGGTCGCTGTTCCCGCCCCGCGCGGTGTTCGCGAGGGTGCGCCCGCCGCTCCGGACGGGACCACCGCGCCGGTCACCCGCTCCGGGCGAGCTGCCCGGGGACGGGAAGAACCCGGGTTCCGTCGGCCGCGGCCCCGGGTCCGCGGCCTCCTGCGGGGATTCGGGCCGGTGCCGGTGAGCGAACGGCGGCCTCCAGGCCCGCAGCCTGACCCTGCGGCGCGGCCGCACCGTCGCCCTGGTCGGGGAGAACGGGTCGGGCAAGACCACGCTGTCCAAACTGCTGTCGGGGCTGTATCTGCCCAGCGCCGGACGGGTGCGCTGGGACGGCACCGACCTGGCCTCGGTGGACGGCACCAGCCTGCGCGAGCGGATCGCGGTCATCGCCCAGGACCACACCCACTGGCCGCTGACGGCGCGCCGCAACGTGGTCATGGGCAGCCCCGGCGCGGACCCCGGGCGGCTGGAGCGCGCGGCGCGCGCCTCCCGGGCCGACGCGGTGGTCGCCGAACTCGCCCGGGGATGGGAGACCCTCCTGGACAAGCGCTTCGTGGACGGCGCCGAGCCCTCGGGAGGGCAGTGGCAGCGTCTGGCCGCCGCCCGGGGCTTCTACCGGGGCGACGACGGTGAGCGCACGCCGCTGCTCATCGCCGACGAGCCCACCGCCGCGCTGGACGCGCGCGCCGAGCACGCCTTCTTCTCCTCCCTGCACGCCCACGCCGGGCGCACCGGTGCCGCCGTCGTCCTCATCACCCACCGGCTGGCGTCGGTGCGCATGGCCGACCACATCGTCGTGCTCGACCGGGGCCGGGTGGTCGAACAGGGCGGCCACGCCGAGCTGCTGGCCGCCGACGGGCTCTACCGCGAGCTGTGGGACCTCCAGGCCAGCGCCTACCGCTTCTCCGAGGAGGGCGAACCGGCGGCCTGACCCGGGGGAGGGGCGCGCACGGGGCCGGGAGCGGCGCCGCCTCGCCGGTCCCGGGCCCGTGCGCCCGGGCCGTGGAGGGTGTCGGGAAGGTCGGTCGCCGGGCACCAGCGCCGGTAGGGGCAGTCCAGGCAGGCCTCGCCCGGAGTAGGTAGGTGGGAGGTGTCGCCGTGCCAGGGTCCGGCGAGTTCGCGCACCACCCGCCGGGCCGTGGCCCGGACCCGTGCCGACCCCGGGTCCAGCGACCGTACGGACGCGCCCCGGGGGCCGAGGACCTCCAGTTCCACGGCCGAGTCCGGGCCCGCGGGCAGGGCGCCGCAGGCGAAGAGCCCCACCGCCAGGGCCAGCCGGGGCTCCGCCGCCAGCAGTGCCTCCTCGTCCCCGAAGAGCGCGCCTCCGGCCGGGGCGGGGGCAGTGCCCCCGTTCCGGCAAGGGGCGTTCTCGCCTGGTGGAGGCGCGTCCTCTCCCCGATGCGGCGAACGCCCTTCCGGAGCGGGTCGGTTCCGGTCATCCAGGAGAGCGTTCCCGCCCGGGAAGGGCCTGCCGCCGCTCGCGGGGCCCGCGCCCCCGTCTCCGAGCAGGGTGTCTCCGGTCGGGAAGAGCGCGCCGTCCTCCAAGGAGGGCCTGCCTTCGCCTGAAGCGGGTGCGCCGCCGTTCGGGGAGAGCGCAGCGCCCCCGCACGGACCGGACGTGCCTCCGTCCCGGGGCGGCGGTTCCTCTCCCAGGGCGGCGCCCCCGCGCGGACCGGCCGCGTTGTCGTCCCGGCACGGCGGACCTTCACCCGGGGAGGGCGGGTCGTCGCCCCGCGAGAGCGCGCCCTCCTCCCCGAGGAGTGCGTCCCCGCTCGGGGAAGGCCGGGCCTGCGCCGGAGCGCATCCGTCCCCTGCCGGGGCTGGCGCGTCGGCGGTGGTGGTGACGGCGCGGTAGATCCAGGACCGGCCCCTGTGGTGGAGCACGTCGGCCCTGGCCAGAACCAGGACGTCGGCCCGCGTGTCGTCGGCGGCCAGCCTGTGGCCCACCCGCACGTGGCTGCCCGAGGCCAGCCCGCGCAGCGGGCAGACCCCGACGTGCGCGGCGATCATGGCGGAGCCCAGACGCGCCTGTCCACCCTCCAGCCGCCACCTCCCCGCGGACCAGGACGAGCGGTCCCCGGGCAGGTCCCCGGCGGTGCAGGGCCTTCGGGGCAGGCGCCGGTGCAGCCGCTCCAGCCAGGCGCGCACGGCGCGTTCGCGCCGCAGCCGCGCCGGTTCGGCGCCGGGGTCCGCGGGCAGGCCCAGGGCGTGGAAGTGCGCCCGGGCGGGACAGCCCCGGTGGCGCAGCCCCAGGGAGACCGACCAGGAGCGCCGGGGCCACGGCCCGCCGCCCAGGCCGAGCAGTCCCGGCGCTCTCGGCAGCCGACCGCAGCCGCGGCGCCCCGCACAGGACAGGCAGTCCCCACCGGGGGAGCGGGCCCCGCCCACCAGGGCCGAGCGCAGCCCCTCGCGGCCCGCCGAGGCGAAGGCCTCCCCGGCCTCGGCGGCCGAACCGTCGAAGAGGACGGCGGTGGAGGAGTCCAGGCAGGAGGCCTCCACCACGCGCACCCGGTCCGGTGGCCGGGCGTCGAAGCCGCCGCGCTGTCCGCGCATCGGGTAGGGGGCACCGCCCCGGTACCGCCCGGGACGCGCCGCGCAGGCGTCGCGGTCCACCGGCGTGCCGGTGGCGAGCACGTACGCGGCCACCGCCACCTCCGCCCGCGAGCGGGCCTGCGCGCCGACCGCGCCCGTGACCGGGACGCGCAGCTCCCGCACCCGTTCCGGCCCCTGCGCGTAGGCGTACCTCCGGCCTCGGGCGCACAGCTCGTAGGGCCGGGAGTTGGGTGAGCCGGGCACGGGCAGGTACTGGCGGACCCAGAAGTCGAACACCGGGGCGCGGTGCGGGCCGTCGCGCCCGCGGTCCCCGGCCAGGCCCTCCAGGTAGCACCGCGCGGCGTGCCGGACCCAGAGCAGCAGCCCCGGATGCGGCGGCGCGGGACGCCCGCCGGGGAGGGCGCGGCCCGGCTCTCCCAGACCTTCCGGCCCTCCTGGACTTCCCGGCACGGACAGGCGCGCGCAGGCCTCCTCCAGCGCCATGCCCGCGTGCTCGACCAGGTCCAGGACGGCGTCCAGGACCGCCCCGGGAGCGTCGCGCGGCGGCGGGTCCGCGCCCGGGGACGGATCGGCGTTGAACCGGCGGTGCGCCGGGCATCCCCCCTCAGCCAGCGCCGCCGAGCCGCTGAAGACGCGGACGGTCGGTGCCGGGACGGGCTCCCCGCTGGTGTGGTCGGACATGGGCGCCTCCCCTCACCAGAAGGGTGGCACGATCGCGGCCGCGCCGCCGGAGGCCTGTGGACAACTCCGTTCGGGGGCGCTCGGCGTGTCCGGACCGGGGGATAAACCTCCGTAAAGAGTCACTCACGGTGACGTTTTCGACGCTCCGGGTGGTGCGGCGATCAACGGCGGGGAGCCCTCCCATCATGTTGAATGACGTCCATGATCGTGCGTCGAGTACTTCCCGATGAGATGAACGCCGTCAGTGAGCTGCGCGTGACGGCCTACACCGCCGACGGCCTCATGGACGTGAACCCGGCCTACGTCGAGACGCTCCGGCTCCTGGGCACGGACGGTCGCGGCGAGATCCTGGTCGCCGCCGACGAGGACCGGCTCCTGGGGACGGCCGTGTTCGAGCCCTGGTCTCCGGAGAGCGAGATCGCCCGCAACGCCGACGAGGCCGAGATCCGCGCCTTCGCCGTCGCCCCCGAGGCGCGAGGGCGCGGCGTGGGGCGCGACCTGGTCAACGCGCTCGTCGACCGCGCCCGGGAGGAGGGGGTCTCCCGGCTGCTGGTGGCCACCCTGCCCGAGATGGTCTCGACCCAGTACGTCTACCGCGCCCGCGGTTTCGAGCGGGTGCCCGAACGCGACTGGGTCACGCCGTCCGGCGTCGAGGCGCTCGTCCACGAACTGGTCGTCAAGGCCTGAAGCCCGCGCACGCCCGTCCTCCCGCCCCGGACCGGGGCGGGAGAAGGGTGCCGCCGCTCAGGGGATGAGCGGGGCGGGGCGCAGCTGCCGAACGGCCTCGGCCAGGGGCGCGCCCAGCGCCCCCTCCGCCAGCAGGTCCAGCACCGTGTCCGAGGCCGGGTGACCCGTCAGCCACACCGTGCGGACGAACCGCTCCGCGCACCCGGCGTACCTGTCCCGGTCCCGGCCGGGGAGGAGCCCGCCGCCCTCCAGCAGGATCGCGTAGTCGTCCAGCACCGCCCAGACCTCCTGGTGCGACGTGGGCGCCCCCGCGGCCCCGCCGCGCAGCCTCCGGGCCCACCCGCCCAGGACGGGGTGGTGCACGTACAGACCCAGCACCGGGCCCAGGTCCTCCTCCAGCGAGGCGATCACCCGGGCCACCCGCTCACGCAGACGCCAGGAACCGGGGGCGTCGCAGGCCTCCAGCAAACCGCACACCGCGCTCTCGGTGTCGCGGGCGGCCACCCACCGCTCCAACAGGCCCTCGGCGTCCACCGGACGGCCCCGCTCCGCCAGGGCGAGCACCTCCTCGGCGTCCATCCCGGACAGGGGCGGGGTCAGCGCGAGGTCGGCCCCGGTCTGGCGCAGTTGGCGCACCATGAAGTGGTCGCCGAGGCCCGTGACGCGGAACCGGCCGCCGCCGACCCCGCGGACCGCGCCCAGACCCTCCAGCGTCTCCAGCACCTGGCGCACGTGTTCCATGGGGTCCTCCCCGCGCAGGGCGATCCCGGGCCCGTACACGGCCACCAGCTGCGCGGGCGTGCGCGCGTCCCCGTGCACGAACAGTTCGGTGAGCAGCAGGAACGCCGTGACCCCGCGCAGGTCGGTCATGGTCAGCAGGGCGTCGGCCCAGGCGTCGGCGGCTGCCCCCGGCACGCCGTCCCGCCAGGCCCGCGCCGCCCGGCCCGGCAGCACCCGGGTGTAGGTGGTGCGCAGCAGGCCCGCGTCCCTGGCCACGGCGAACAGCGCGACCACCCTTCCGGGCGCGATCCCCAGGTCGGCGGCGGCCCCGGTGGTGTCGGCGGCGGTGAGGGCGTCGTCCCCCTCGGCGCACAGGGGTCTTCCACCGTCCGTCCACGCCGCCAGCCGGGCGGCCTCGGACAGGGGGCGGCACCGGCGCGCCGCCGCGTCCAGATCGGCCGGTTCCGCAGGGACGACCGTCGGCAGCGCCTCGGGAGCGCCGTCCGCGCCGACGCCGAGCCGGTCCAGGAGCGGCAGGGCCGCGCTGTCGGTCCGGTCCTCGGGCGGCGGCGGGCCGCCGGGCGCCAGGTCGACCGTGGCGATGGCGGCGCGCAGGCGGCGCGGGCTCTCCGCGGACAGCAGCCGACCCTGGTCGACCAGGAAGTCGCACCAGGTCAGCCAGGTGTCCCTGAGGTTGTCGGGCACGCTGTCCCAGTCGCGGACGGTGCGGGCGATGTCGTGGACGTCGGTGGTGGACCAGTCCCCGGTGTCGGGTGCGCCGGCGTCCATGTGGGCGGCCAGCAGGAAGAGCAGGCTGCCGGTGTCCAGAACGGGCCGGGGCTCGATCGTCTCGGCCCAGTCCAGGCACGCGTGCACGGCGGAGTAGATGCGCTCGGTCATTGACAAACCACCCGAAGTGCCGTGAGCCGCTGAAACGGCATCAGGCTAGCCGCGGCGCGCGGGCCCGCGCGGGAGAACGCCGAAATCGTCCCTCGCCCCCGCCGGAGACCGTCCGAAGCGGGGGATGAGGCCGCCTCCGCGCGCCGGAGCACCGGTCCGGGGCCGCCCGAGTTCGCGGAACCGTCCCGCGCCCCGGCCCGGAGTAGGCGTCACGGCGCAGGCGTCACGGCGCGGGCGTCCCGGAGCCGGGGAAACCCCGACCTGTGCTCACTCCCCGGCCCGGCGCGGGCTCAGGCGCTGGTCCACCGGAGGAGCCGGTGCGCCTCGGACGGGTCCGGGCACTCCCAGCGCCGTACCAGGCGCTCCACCGCGGCGGCCGGTACCGGCGCCCGCCTGCGGTCCAGACGGGCCCGCAGCACCCGGGGCGGGGCCTCGACGGAGACGATCTCCACGCGCGCCCGGTAGGCGGCCGCCAAGTCCACGCACTGGTCGCGCAGCGAACGCGAGACGTTGGTGGCGTTCCACACGAACGACCTCCCCGCGCGCAGGTGTTCGCGTGCGCGCGCGTACGCGGCAGCCGCCACCGGCCGCTGGTCGGCGGTCGGACGCACGCCCAGCTCGGCGCGCAGCGCGTCCAGGCTCACCACCGGCACGTCCGGACGCTCGCGCGCGATCCAGGTGTCCTTGCCCGAACCCGGCAGCCCCGACATGACGGTCACCGTCATCCGGGTGTCGTCGTGGGCGGCGTAGTCCGGGTCGCGGTCGGGCTTGCGGAAGAACCAGGACCGGGCGTGGTCGGAGGGGAACCCCCTCGGCCGGTCCAGGCACCGCTGCTCCCGGCAGTACTCGTCGTACAGCCCGATGTTCTCCAGGACCTCCGCAGTGTCGCCGCAGCGGCGGCCCAGGATGTCGGCGGTGGCCAAAAGCACCAGGTCGTCGTTGCGTGCCACCAGGCTCACCCGGAAAGCGATGCGGCGCAGGTCCGGGCGCTCCAGTGCCCAGAACGGCACCTGGTGGTGGCGCACCAGGGTCGCCACGTGCTCGCGCCAGCGCACCGCCTCCAGCGCGGAGGCGGCCGCCCCGGGTTCGGCCGCGGCCTCCCACAGCAGCCGACGCGCCAGGAGGTCCCCGCGCCGGGAGTGGCCGTGCGCGGTCACCCGGCCGTCCTCCTCACGGCGGGTGCACAGCGGTTTGGCGACGTCGTGCAGCAGCACGGCGGCGAACAACCGCTCCCGCTCCGCGGCGGGGCGGGAGCGCCACGCGGGCAGCCCGGCCAGCGCCTCGCACGCCATGCGGGTGTGCGTCTCCACGTCCCCCTCGGCGTGGTGGACCGGGTCCTGTTCCACCCCGGCCAGGTCGCGCACCCACGGGAGGGCCTCGCGCACCCGCGCCCAGTCCAGGTCCCAGCGCGGCGGCGCCGGGCACAGCTCAGCGAACACCCGCATAGAGCACCTCCGGATCGGCCAGCCCGTTCGCGATCAGCGGCCGGTCCAGCCAGTGCGTTCCCGAGTCCAGGACGGCGGAGGTGAACCCCGGGCGCACCCACTTGTACCGGTCCACCGTGCGGTCTCCCTCCTCGACCTTGACGTAGAGCCCCTCCATGAGGTCGGAGCCGTCGCTCTCGGCCAGGGCGCGGCCGGGGTCGGCGCCCGCCGCCCCCGCCGCCTCGGCCAGGGCCCCGCGCCAGTGGGGGGTGCGGCAGGTGGAGGGGCCCACCAGGCGGGTCAGGTCCGCCAACCGCTCCAGCGGCCCCGTGTGGAGCACGGGCACCGACACCACCGGGGCGCCCTCCAGCAGCTCCCGGCGGCGCGGCGTGGACAGGAACGCGTCCTCGCGGGTGTCGAGGACGTCGAACTCGCAGAACAGGTGCGGCAGCGCGTCGTAGAACACGGTGTGCTTGGCGTACAGCCACTCCCCGTACAGCACGTACCGCTCGCCCAGGCGCGGCCGCAGCAGCGGAGCCACGGTCGCCGCCCACGCCTTGAACGGGGCGAAGTGCCGCTCACGGGGGCCGCCGGTGAGGTAGTGGCCCCGGCTCTGGAGACGCAGCTCGCCGCCGGGGCCGAAGCTGATCCCGGCGTTGGCGCCGTCCAGCTTCTCCTCCACCACCAGGTGGCGTCCGGCCAGCGCGGAGAAGGGCACGGCCGCCAGGTCGTGGTCGCCCGCCTGGAGCCGGGAGCCCCGGATGTGCCGGGTCCGCGGGTACTTGCGCATGGCCACGGTTGTACCGGTTCGTCCGGTCGCGCGGCCACCGGTTTTCGCCGCGGCGGGCTCAGCGGTCGGCGACGCGGCGGTGCGCGCCCAGGGACGCGGCGTCGGCCGCCGCCAGGCCCTCGTACCAGCCGTCCTCGCTGGCGGGCCCGCGCACCCGCGAGTAGGTCAGCTCGCCGAAGGCCTCGGCCACGGCCGCCTCCACCTCGCGCTCGCGCGCGGCGAACACCGGAACCAGGTCCGTCCCCGTCTCGGCCGCGGCGGCCTCCTCGGCGGCGCGCGCCGACTCCACCAGCCGCTCACCCACCCGCACCGCGAAGGCGGACATGAACGAGGCGCGAAAGGCCTTGCCCGCCGCCCTGCCGGACCGGTCGCGCACCGAACCGCTGGCCCGCATCGCCGTCTCGGCCTGCACCAGCAGCGACGTGAACATCAGGTCCACCGCCTCCACGTCGCCCGGGAAGCCCATCACGGTGCACAGCCCCAGCTCCCGGTCCCACACGGCCCGGCAGTGGTTGGCCTCGGCGACCTCGTGCAGCAGCACCGCCTTGTGCTCGTCGTAGGGCGCGTCCACCGGCAGCCGCCGCCCCGAGGCGGCCTCCGACGCCTGTCCCGGTTCCTCGGCCAGCAGGGCGCGGTCGATGCTGTGCCGGGCCATCAACTCCTGCGCGCGGGCGCTCAGCGCCTCCGCCTCGCTGGGGAACTCCGTGGACTCGGCCTTGGCCAGCAGCGCGCGCACGCGGGCCAGCTTGCCCTGGTCCACCGCCTCCGGGGTCCGCGCGGCGCCCTCGGGCCGCGGACGGAACTCACCCGGCGGCGGGCACAGCCGGTGCACCGGCGGCAGCACGCGCAGCGCGGCCAGCAGCCGCAGCGCCGTCTCCACCGCCTCGAAGCGCAGCAGTCCGTGCCCGGCGCCCACGTGCGCCAGGTAGTCCCCGGTACCGCCCCAGGACGGGGCGGCCCCCAGTTCGCGCACCTGCGCGGTCCAGCGCGGGTCCACCGCGGCGGGGGAGTGGCGGTCGAGGTCGGCCGTCACCGCGTCGGCGCACACCGCCGCCGCCACCGGGTCCAGCACCCGGCCCGCCTGGCGGACCGTCTCGGCGGGCTGCCACCCGCGCGCCCAGGCCGAGGCCACCCCCGCCAGCAGGGCGTCGCGGACGGCGCGGTCCGCCGCCCCGGCCCGCGCCGGGTCCTCGGCGTCGGCCAGCCGGGCGGCGGCCAGGTCCACGCCGCCGCCCTCCCGGCCGAGCACCAGCGCGTCGACCGCCTCCGAGATCACCCGCTCGGGGGAGTCGCCGGGCGCGGGACCGGCCCAGGGGTGGGCGCCCTGCCCGGCCGTCCGGCGGTCCCCGCCGCGCTGTCGCCCGCGGCCCTTCTTGCCCACGTGGTCCTCCGTTCGGCGCTGGTGTGCGACCAGCAGGCCATCCTACCGACCGGCGGGTCCGCGGCGGGCGGGCACGAGCCCCGCAGGACGGTGGCGGGGGACACCCCCGGCGCGGGGGAGTACGCCACCGCCGCCGGTGCCGGGGCGGGGCCGGACACTCCCCGGCGCGGGAAGCACGGACACCCCATTCGCCCGCCGCGCCCGCGGGAGCGAGGGATCGAAGACGCTCCTCGACCGCAGGGGAGAACCGGGCCCGCCGCGCGCCACCGGAGCGGGGCGCCCCGGCGGTGGGAGGAAGGGGCGCGAACGTCACCGGTGCGCCGACACCTGCTCCTCTGGGCGCCGTGAGCGGTAATCCCGCCTTGGTCCTCCGTGGCACCGGGTGCCCCGTCCGGAAAGGCGGAGCTTTCCTGTCCGAAGCACGGCGGAAACACGGGGCGCGTACCGTCGCCTCGCATCCGCAGCCACTGAGGAGTCTCCATGCGCCAGGGAACCGGGACCGACGGCCGCGACGACCCCCCGGCAGCGGGGTCCGGCGGCGCCCGCTGCCCGGTCGCCCTCCCCCCGCACGGGAGCACCGGCGCCGACGCGCCCTGGGACGCGCTGCGCGACCGCCACGGCGGCCTCGTCCCGGTCGAGGTGGGTCCGGGCGTGCCCGGATGGCTCCTGCTCGGCTACCGGGAGAACCTCCAGGCCCTGCGCGACCACACCCTCTTCTCCGCCGACCCGCGCCCCTGGGACGCGGGGCACGCCGCGCCCGCCCGCACCGCCGCCCTGGCCCGCGACGGCGAGGAGCACCGGCGGCTGCGCGCTGCCCTCGTCGACACCCTGGCCGGGGTGGGCACGCCCCGTCTGGTCCCCGTCGTCGAACGCGCCGCCGTGCACCTGCTCGGCCGGGTCGCGGCCGACGGCGCCGCCGACCTCATCGGCGGGTTCGCGGCCCCGCTGCCCGCCCTGGTCCTCAACGAGCTCTTCGGCCTGCCCGACGCCTACGGCCGCCTGCTGGCCGACCTGGCTCCGAGGCTGTGGAGCGGCGAACCCGACCGGGCCGGTCCCGCCGCCGCCGCGGTCCGCTCCTACTTCGCGGGCCTGGTCGCGCGCAAGCGCGCCGACCCGGGGCAGGACATGGCCAGTTGGCTGCTCGCCCACCCCTCCGGGCTCACCGACGACGAGGCGGCGGGGGCGCTGACGCTGCTGTGGGAGTCCGGGCACGAGCCCACCACCCACCTGATCGGCAACGCCCTGCTCCGCCTGCTGGACGACCCGGCCGTGTGGACCGCCTACCTGGGCGGCACCCTCACCCCCGAGGACTTCATCGACTACGTGATGTGGACCGACTCCCCGATCCGCGTGCTCGGCGGGCGCTACCCGGTCGCCGACCTGAGCTTCTCCGGGGTCCGCGTCCGCAGGGGCGAGCCGCTGCTGCTGGGGCTCGCCTCCGCGCACACCGACCCGTCGGTGGCCCGCGGCGATGACGCGATGGCCCGGGCCGGCGACCGCTCCCACCTGTCCTGGGGCGCGGGTGCGCACCGCTGCCCCGCCACCGGCCTCACCCGTGAGCTGGCGCGCACCGCCATCGACACCGCCGTGGACCGGCTGCGCGGCATGGTCCTGGCCGTCGACCCCGAGGACCTGCGCTGGCGCGACTCCGTGGCCGTGCACGGACTGGAGGAGCTGCCGGTGTGGTTCACCGCCACCGGGGAGCGGGTCGGGCCCGGGGAGCCGGTGCGCGAGCGCGCCCCCGTGCTGCGGCGCCTGCGCAGGAAGCGCGGGCCCGCCCCGCGCGGGGCGCGCTACCAGGCGCCCTTGGCGGGGGAGGACGGCGAGCGGGCACGGGAGGAGCGGCCCGCGCCCGCTTCCGCCCCGCGGCCCCGCAGGGTCGCGCGCGGCGCCGGGGCCCGCTACCAGGCGCCGTTCGCGCCGGAACGCGCCGCCCCCGACGCCCTGGAGCGGCTGCTGGCGGCCTGGCAGCCGAGGGACTGACCGGCTCCGCGCGGGCCCGTGGTCAGCGGACGTCCCACTCGCGCGGGGGAGTCTCGACGCGCGCCCACTCGTGCAGGCCGTCGAGGAAGACCCGGCAGCGGTAGACCGTCTCGGCCACCGCACGGCGGCCCTCCTCGGGCCCCGGATCGGACCCGGCACCGGGTCCGTGGTCGTGGAGGCGGGCCCGCAGGAGGCGCTCGACCGTGTGCACGGCCTGCCGATCGTGCTCGGTCGGCCGGGGTTCCTTCAGCCGCCGGGTGACGCTGTCGTCCAGGTAGGTGGCGGCGATCGTCTGCTGGAGGCGGGTCAGCGCCAGGCACAGCGACTCGGCCGACACGCGCAGCGAGGGTTCGCGCCCGCTCGCCACCAGGGCGGCCACCGTCGCCTCGGCCATACGGTGCAGAGCGGGTTCGGGACCGTACTCGTCGTGTCGCGACCGGTAGGTGAACGCCACCAACGGGTACCGGTGCACCGTCTCGGCGACCTCGCGCAGGCTCTCCGTCCAGCCCCGGCAGCGCGTACGGGCCCCGTCCACGCCGTCCAGGGACAGGAGCTCGGTGAACATGGTGACGCCGCCCGGCCGCGTGCGTCGTCGTGGACCGACAGCGTGAAGCGGTTGCGTGTGGACACACCGCTGGTGACCTGGATGGCGTAGGTGGCCATACCCGTGAACAGGGCGAAGCCGACCGCCGCGCCGAACAGCGAGACCAGCTGGGCCCCGGTCGACAGAGGGGTGATGTCGCCGTAGCCCAGGACCGGGACGGTGCCGCCGGCGAAGTACAGGGCGTCGAGGAAACCGACGGGGCGCAGACCCGGCCGGACCCGGAAGTCCTCCTCCAGCATCGGCCACACGGTCAGCGCCAGGCCGAGGGTGAGCGCCACGACCCAGGCGGCGAAGGTCGCCAGCAGGATCACCGGCCCGGCCAGGCTGAGCAGCCATCCCCCGGAGCGCGGCAGGCGCGCGCTCGCCAGCACCGTCGAACGCCACACCGCCTTGCGGATCGACCCGGCCAGCAGGCCCTCCGAGTCCGGGTGCAGGACGGTCACGGCGGCGTCGCAGACGATCAGTACGGCGAGCAGAAGCCCGAGAACCGACACGAAGACCATGGGAGGCGACTACCCCGGCCCCCTGGGCCGACACCCCGTGTCCCCCCTCGTCACAGGGGGCGCGGCGGCCGACCTGGGGTGTCGCGTCCTCCGACGCGCCGGTCTCCAGCGCGCCGGAGTCGGCGACGCGCCGGTTCCCGACCGGGCGGGACCGGCGGCCCGTCCCGCGTCGGCTACCCCTCGTCGGGGTCGACCAGGACCAGTTCGGGGTGGAAGGCCTCGGGGTCCTCCAGCAGGGGCTGGTCCCCGCTGCGCAGGTGGTGGTCGAAGAACGCCAGGCTGTAGGTGCGCACCAGCTCCAGGCCGCGCTCGACGCCGACGTCGCTGTACAGGTTCCGCCACTGCTCGGGGGTGAAGAGTTCGGTCAGGCCGAGCTGCTCCACCAGCACGCCGCGGTCGATGCTGTTGGAGTGCCCCGATCCCTCCATGCGGATCCACTGCCGCCAGCCCTCCAGGCGCGGCCACATCTGCTCGACGCCGTCCCAGGTGTTGCCCTGGTCGTTCTCGATCAGCGCCAGCGGCTTGTCCAGCCCTTCCTCCACCGCGGGCGGGTAGTAGGGTCCGTCCAGGTTGATCCCGGCGTCCACCCGCTCCTCGGACCGGAGCGTCTCGGCGGTGGCCGTGCCGCCCCAGGAGTGCCCGGCCATCCCGATCCGGGAGGCGTCGATGACCCGCGACCACCGCCACGCGGGGTCGGGGCCGGTGAGCCGGTCCAGGAGGAAGGAGACGTCCTCGGCCCGGTTGGTCGACCCCAGGGCCCACTCGCCGCTCTGGCACCCGGTGCACT
Source organism: Nocardiopsis sp. M1B1 (assembly GCF_052466615.1). Lineage (NCBI taxonomy): Bacteria > Bacillati > Actinomycetota > Actinomycetes > Streptosporangiales > Nocardiopsidaceae > Nocardiopsis > Nocardiopsis sp. M1B1. The sequence continues at coordinate 4,084,816 of NZ_CP196194.1, read as the reverse complement.
CGGTGACCAGCCCGTCGGGGAACTCCACGGGCGCGGCCTCGTGGGCGTGGTCCACCCCGGCCACCACGAAGCCGTGGCTGGCCAGCTCCTCGGCCAGCGAGGACAGCTCGATCCGGTTGTGTCCCGCGCCGGGGGACAGGACCACCAGCGGGAACCCGTCGCGGGTGCGCGCGGGCGGCACGTCCAGGCGGGAGGAGGTGCGCACCCCGCTGTGCAGCAGGTCGGCGGGCAGGTCCAGCCCCAGCCCCGCGACCATGGCCGCGGACTCGGCCTCGGTCATGTACGGCGCGGGTCGGCCCGCGTCCGCCCGCGCCGGGTACCACAGGGTGACCATCAGCTGGCGGGGCCCGCCCACCCACACGTCCTCGCGCTCCCCGTCCACCAGGTGCAGGGTCGTCCTGCCCACGGGGTGGTCCCCGGTGGGCTCGGGCAGGGCGGCCCGGAGGGCGTCGGCGGAGGCGACGGAGGGGCCGGTGTCGGCCGCGGCCGTTCCGGACGCGGCCAGGGAGAGCGGCAGCGCCAGCGCGGCGGCCGTGGCGAGCGCGGTACCGGACCGGAGCGCGCGCGAGGAGGGGGAGGGGTGCGGTGAAGGGGGCATGGTGTCCCGTCGTTCGGTGCCGTCGTGGTCACCGCCCACGCTAGGAAGGGCGGCCCGCCCGGCGCCATCGGGACCTCCACCCCCCTTCCCCGGGGGTGTCCCGGAGGAGGGGGGTGGGGAAAGCCCCACCCCTGAGGCTCCCACCAGCGGGTTCGGGGCTTCGGACCCACCGGGCCACGGTCCCGCCTGCCGCCCGGTCTCGGCCGACCGGGTTCGGGAAGTCGGTTCCGCCGGAGCGCGCTCGTGTTCCCGGGGGCGGCCCTCCCCACCGGCTCCGGGGGCCGCGTCCGCCGGGCCGCGCCTCCGCCCCGGGGCTGCCCCCGTCAGCGGGTTCAGGAAGCGGGTTCCACCAGCAGCACCTCCAGCGTGCGCGGGCCGTGCACCCCCTCCACACGGTTCAGCTCGATGTCGCTGGTCGCGGAGGGGCCGCTGATCCAGGTGAGCGGGCGCGACGGGTCCAGGAGTCGGACCGCCTGCGGAACCCCGTCCACCACCTGGTCGGCGCGCACCACGCACAGGTGGTAGTCCGGCACCAGGGTGACGGCCCGGCGCCCCTGGCCCGGCCCGCCGTCCAGGACGATCGTGCCGGTCTCGGCGACGGCCACCGCGCAGCCGGTGACCACGCCGTCCACGCCGGTGAGGTCGGTGACCGCCAGGGGCTCCTCACGCGAGTCGGGCAGCCGCTCGGCGGAGGTGTGCGCGAACCACTCCGGCGGCGCGTCCGCCGGGACGACCACCCGCCGCGCCCCCCGGCGCTCCAGCGCGGCGGCCACCTCGGCGGCCAGGCGGTCGGCGCCCACCCGGCGCACCAGCGCCCGGTAGTCCAGCAGCCGGTCCTCCAGCACCTCCAGCGACGGTCCCACCCCGTGGCTGTCGGCGTAGCCGCGCCCCGCCTCCCGCACCGGCGACTCGTCGGCGGGCACGTCGGCCAGCGCCCTCCTGACCCTGGCCAGGATTCGCTCGCGGCTGCTCATCGGCCCTCCCCCTCGCGCCTGTCCCACCACTGGCGGAAGGACTCGGCCGGGACGTCGGGCACGTCCCTGGTGTCGGTCCAGGCCCCGGCCAGGCCCGGCAGGTGGCGCGGGACCGCGCGGCGCCCCAGCCCCGCCGCCCGTTGGACCGCGCCCAGCGTCCGCGGGGAGGACAGCACCGCCTCGGCGCCCGCCATGAGCGCCCTCTCACCCGCGTGCCCGGAGCGCTGCGCGACCTCCTCGCGCAGGTGCACCAGCACCTCGGGGATGTCGATGGCCACCGGGCACACCTCGTAGCAGGCCCCGCACAGCGAGGACGCGTAGGGCAGCGCCTCGTCCACCGGCGAGGACATCCCCCGCAGCTGCGGGGTGAGGATCGCGCCGATCGGGCCCGGGTAGACCGAACCGTAGGAGTGCCCGCCGGTGCGCTCGTAGACCGGGCAGGTGTTCAGGCACGCCGAGCAGCGGATGCAGCGCAGCGCCTGGCGGCCCACGGTGTCGGCCAGCACGTCGGTGCGGCCGTTGTCCAGCAGCACCAGGTGGAACTCCTGGGGGCCGTCGCCCGGCGTCACCCCGGTCCAGGTGGAGGTGTAGGGGTTCATCCGCTCGCCGGTGGAGGAACGCGGCAGCAGTTGGAGGAACACCTCCAGGTCCGACCAGGTAGGCACGATCTTCTCGATGCCGACCACGGAGATCAGCGTCCGGGGCAGGGTCAGGCACATGCGGCCGTTGCCCTCCGACTCCAGCACCACGAGCGTGCCGCTGTCGGCCACCGCGAAGTTGGCCCCCGAGATCGCGGTGCGGGTGCGCAGGAAGCGTTCGCGCAGGTGCACGCGGGCCGCCTCGGCCAGCGCCCGGGGGTCGTCGGTCAGGCCCCGGGGTGCGGGCACGCCCCACTCGGCCATCTGCTCAAGGAAGATCTCGCGGATCTGGGCGCGGCCCAGGTGGATGGCGGGCACCAGGATGTGTGAGGGCAGGTCCTCGCCCAGCTGCACGATCAGCTCGGCCAGGTCGGTCTCGTAGGCGGTGATCCCGGCGGCGGCGAGGGCGTCGTTGAGCTCGATCTCCTGGGTGGCCATCGACTTGACCTTGACCACGTCGGTCTCGCCGGTGTCCCGGACCAGCCGGGTGACGATCTCGTTGGCCTCGGCCGCGTCCGAGGCCCAGTGCACCCGTCCGCCCGCCCGCTGGACGGACTCCTCCAGCTGTTCCAGGTAGCGGTCCAGGTGGCGCAGGGTGTGCTCCTTGACCGCCGCGCCCTCCGCCCGCAGGCGCTGCCAGTCCTCGTGCAGCTCGTCGACGACGGCGGCGCGCTTGTCGCGGATGGTGTGCGTGGCCCTGCGCAGGTTGTGCCGCAGCCGGGCGTCGTTGACCGCGCCCGCGGCGGCCTCGGGAAAGGGCGGAATGCCCAGGAACGTCGCGCTCATCGGTATGCGCCCTCCTTGTCTCTTTGGGCCTCCGCTTCGCTTTGGCCCGTGTTCGGGCGCCCGGAGAACGGGAACCTTCGGCGCCTTCGGCGTATTCGCTCGTGCCCGCCCGTCACCCGCCACCGCCCCAATCGACGCCTGCGGCGCAGTTCTTCCCACGGGAATCCGCCTCCGCCCCCTCCAGAACCCCGTGGGCGCCCTCCTTGTCTCTTTGGGCCTCCGCTTCGCTTTGGCCCGTGTTCGGGCGCCCGGAGAACGGGAACCTTCGGCGCCTTCGGCGTATTCGCTCGTTCCTCACGAATCCGCCTCCGCCCCCTCCAGAACCCCGTGGGCGCCCTCCTTCTCGGTGCTGGCCAGGATCTCGGCCAGGTGCGCCACCCTCATCCCCGACCGCTGCCGGGACAGGGTGCCGCCGATGTGCATCAGGCAGGAGTTGTCCACCGCGCACAGCACCTCGGCGCCGGTCTCCACGGCGTGGCGGGCCTTGTCCGCGCCCATGGCCGAGGACACGTCGCCGTTCTTGACCGCGAAGGTGCCGCCGAAGCCGCAGCACTCGGTGGCCCCGGGCAGTTCCACCAGCTCCAGGCCGCGAACGGCGCGCAGCAGCCGGTAGGGGCGGTCGCCCAGGCCCAGCATGCGCAGCCCGTGGCAGGTGGGGTGGTAGGCCACCTTGTGCGGGTAGTAGGCGCCCACGTCCGTCACGCCGAGCACGTCCACCAGGAACTCGGTGAGGTCGTACACGCGCGGGGCGAGGTCGGCCACCTTGCGCGACAGGCGGCTCCCGCTCGCGCCCAGCCGCGGGTAGTTGTCGCGGACCATGGCCGCACAGGAGGCGGAGGGGACCACGACGGCGTCAGCGCCCTCGAAGGTGCGCACGAAGCGCACGGCCAGACGGCTCGCCGAGCGCCGGTAGCCGGTGTTGTAGTGCATCTGCCCGCAGCAGGTCTGGCCCTCGGGGAAGACCACCTCGTGCCCCAGGCGCTCCAGGAGGCGCACGACCGCCCGCCCGGTGTCGGGGAACAGTGTGTCGTTGACGCAGGTGATGAACAGCGCGATCCGCATGTGCCTCCTTCGTGCCCCGCCGACCGGCGCGCGCGTGCGGACCCCGCCGGGTCGGCCCACGCGATGCGCTGCCATGGCGGAACTGCTCGCCACGAGCCTGGGGTGGTCGGACCACTTTCGCACGCCGTGAAGCATCTGGGCAAGAAGCGGGGCGAAAAGGGTGAGGCGGGGCGAGGAGATGGAAAATTGGTATGATCTCTTGGCGGCAGTGGTGGCGCGGGTCACGCGCACACCCAGCCCCGCTCCCGCCCCCGTCCCGGTCCCGTCGGGCCGACGGACGACCCGGGCCACCGCGCAGACTGGAGGGATTTTCCGTGAGCGACCCCGACGCCGGGCGCACCACCGTCACCCGGCGCGCCGCCGACCGGATCAAGGCGATGATCGCCGACGGGCGGGTCGGACCGGGGGAGCGCCTGCCCACCGAACGCGACCTGTCCGCGCAGCTCGGGGTGTCCCGCAGCTCCATGCGCGAGGCCATCCGCTCCCTGACCACGCTCGGCGTCCTGGAGTCCCGCCACGGCGCGGGCGTCTACGTCACCGCGCTGCGCCCCGCCGACCTGCTGGAGACCTTCTCCGTCCTGGCCGAGGTCTCCCAGGGGCACACCCTCCTGGAGGTCCTCCAGGTGCGGCGCATGCTCGAACCCGCCGCCACCGCTCTGGCCGCCGCGCGCGCCAGCGCCGAGGACCTCGACCGCATCGGCGCCCTGCTGGAGCGGATCGAGGGCGGGGACGACACCTCCCGCGCCGACACCGTCGCCGCCGACCTGGGCTTCCACCAGGCCATCGTGGCCAGCACCGGCAACGCCACCCTGGCCGCGGTCAACGACGGCCTGTCCTCGCGTACCTTCCACGCCCGCGTGTGGGCGGGGCACCGGGAGGCCGGGCTCACCGCCAAGCTGCGCGAGGACCACCTGCGCATCCACGAGGCCCTGGTGGCGCGCGACCCCGACGCCGCCCGGGCCGCCGCGACCGTGCACGTCCTGCGCGTGGAGCGCTGGCTCAGCGCGGACCTGGCCGACTGAGCGCCGCCGTTCCGCCGTTCCGCCACGCCACCCTTTCGCCGCGCTGCCGCGCTGCCGTTCTGCCGCGCTGCCGTTCCGCCGCGCTGCCGCGCCACCCTTTCGCCGTTCTGCCGCGCCGCCGTTCCGCCGCGCCCTCGGCTCAGCCGGGCCGCCTGCCGCGGTCGCGGACCCTGTCGGCGAACTCCTCGGCCCGCAGCAGCCGCGCCAGGTCCTCGCGCCGGCCGGTCGGCGGGCGCTCCCCGCCGGCCTCGGGCGCCTGCTCGGGGATCTCCTGGCCCAGCTCCGCGTCGATGCCCAGGACGTCGTGGTCCTCGATCTCCTCGATCCGGTGGCCCTCCGGGAAGTAGCGCAGGAAGTCGGCCACCGCGGAGTCCTGGTCCGCGGCCCCCACGTCCGTGTCCGCGTCCACGTCGTCGTCGTAGCCGGGGTCCCAGGACCCCGTGTCGAACTCGTCGAAGCCCTCGGTTGACTCTGTCACCGGCGTCCCCCTCACGCTCGGTTCCCCACTCCGATCATGCCCGCTCCGACCGGAGGACGCCAGGGGCTGATGCGAGGGGAGAGGCGGATGCGAAACCGGACAAGGTGACTCACGGTAGGCTTCTGCCGCGCTGTCCGATATGTGAACGGAGCCCCCTCTGCCGTGCGCGAGCGCGTTCGAGCCATCGTCGACGCCCCCTGGTTCCAGGCCTGCGTCATCACCCTCATCCTCGTCAACGCCGTCATCCTCGGCGCGGAGACCTCACCCCGTGTGACGGACTCCTACGGCCGCCTCCTGCGCGCCGTCGACCTGACCATCCTCGCCCTGTTCGTCCTGGAACTGGGGATGCGGATGTACGCCCACCGGCGGGCGTTCTTCCGCGACCCCTGGAGCTGGTTCGACATGGTGATCGTCGGCATCGCGCTGCTGCCCGCCTCCGGCCCCTTCTCGGTGCTGCGGGTCCTGCGCGTGCTGCGGGTCCTGCGCCTGCTGTCGGTCATCCCGACCCTGCGCCACGTCGTCACGGGCCTGTTCCGGGCCCTGCCCGGCATGATGTCCATCCTGTTCCTGGTGATGCTGCTGCTGTACGTGTCGGCGGTCATGGCCACCGAACTCTTCGCCGACGTCTCGCCGCAGTACTTCGCCGACCTGCCCTCGTCGCTGTTCACCCTGTTCCAGATCGCCACCGCCGACGGCTGGGGCACCATCGCCAAGGACGTGATGGAGCACAAGCCCATGGCGTGGGTGTTCTTCGTGGTCTTCGTGCTGGTGTCCACGCTGGTGGCGCTCAACCTGTTCATCGCCGTGGCCGTGGAGGCCCTGGAGAAGGACGACGAGGAGAACGGCGGCGGTGGCGGTGGCGGCGGCTCCGCGGGCTGGACGGGCGGGGACCCCGACGGCGGCGGCCCCGACGGGGGACAGGCCGTGATCCTGGCCGAACTGCGGGCGCTGCGCGCGGAGGTGGCCGTGCTGCGGCGGGAGCGCGAGGAGGAGGCCAGCGGCATGCGCTGAGCGGCGTGCCGGAACCGGTTCCGCGCCGCGCGCGAAAGTCCGCGACCGGGCCTGTGGACAACCCCCGCGGGGCCGGTCTTTCGTGGGAGGCTTGTCGTCGGAAGCACAGCCGCGCACCGCGGGCGGCGCGCGGACCGAGCACCCGCGCCGTGCCGCCGGAGCGCCGACCGACGAGGAGCCGCCGGATGTCTGCCAGTACACCTCTCCCGCGCGCTGAGGACACCGGAGAACGCGCCCGCCCGGGCGTTCCCCTGGACCAGCGGGACGAGTGGACCGCGCTGCGCGAGCACCACGGGCGGTGGGGCTCCACCGACCTGCGCGAGCTGTTCGCCGACGACCCCGGCCGGGCCGAACGGTACACGCTCGACGTCGGCGACCTGCACGTGGACTACTCCAAGAACCTCGTCACCGACGAGACCCTGCGCCTGCTCGCCGACCTGGCCGGGGCCACCCGGGTCGCCGACCTGCGCGACGCCATGCTGGGCGGCGAGCACGTCAACCTCACCGAGGACCGCGCCGTCCTGCACACCGCCCTGCGCGCGCCGCGCGGGCAGGTGATCAGCACCGACGGCCGCGACGTCGTCCCCGAGGTCCAGGAGGTCCTGGACCGGATGGCGGAGTTCGCCGACCGGGTCCGCGCCCGGGAGTGGCTGGGCCACACCGGCCGGCCGGTGCGCCGGATCGTCAACATCGGCATCGGCGGCTCCGACCTGGGGCCCGCCATGGCCTACGAGGCGCTGCGCCCCTACACCGACCGAGGGCTGGAGTTCCGGTTCGTCTCCAACGTGGACGGCACCGACCTGCACGAGGCGCTGGTGGACGCCGACCCGGCCACGACGCTGTTCGTGGTCGCCTCCAAGACCTTCACCACGGTCGAGACCATCACCAACGCCACCGAGGCCCGCACCTGGCTGCTGGACGGGCTGGGCCTCAAGAGCGACGATGACGACGGCGCCATCGCCAGGCACTTCGCCGCCGTCTCCACCAACGGCGAGGAGGTGGCGAAGTTCGGCATAGACATCCGCAACATGTTCGGGTTCTGGGACTGGGTGGGCGGCCGCTACTCCTACGACTCCGCCATCGGCCTGTCCCTGATGGTGGCGGTGGGACCCGAGCGGTTCCGGGAGATGCTCGCCGGGTTCCACCTGATGGACACCCACTTCGCGACCGCCCCCGTCGAGCGCAACCTGCCCTTCCTGCTGGGCCTGCTCGGCGTGTGGTACGGCAACTTCCACGACGCCCAGACCCACGCGGTGCTGCCCTACAGCCACCACATGTCCAAGTTCACCGCCTACCTCCAGCAGCTCGACATGGAGTCCAACGGCAAGTCGGTGCAGCGCGACGGCCGCCCCGTCCACTGGCAGACCGGTCCGGTGGTGTGGGGCACCCCGGGCACCAATGGCCAGCACGCCTACTTCCAGCTGCTGCACCAGGGCACCCGGTTCGTGCCCGCCGACCTCCTCGGCTTCGCCAACCCGGCCCCCGACCTGCCCGAGCACCTGGTGCCCCAGCACGACCTGCTCATGGCCAACCTGTTCGCCCAGGGGCAGGCGCTGGCCTTCGGCCGCACCGCCGAGGAGGTCGCCGCTGAGGGCGTGTCCGCCGACCTGGTCCCGCACCGGACCTTCGAGGGCAACCGGCCCACGACGACCATCCTCGCCGACCGGCTCAGCCCGTCGGTGCTCGGGCAGTTGGTCGCCCTCTACGAGCACAAGGTGTTCGTCCAGGGCGCGGTGTGGAACATCAACTCCTTCGACCAGTGGGGCGTGCAGCTGGGCAAGGTGCTGGCCAAGCGGGTCGAGCCCGCCCTCACCGAGGGTGCCGACGTGTCCGGTCTGGACGCCTCCACCACCTCCCTGGTGCGGCGCTACCGCTCCATGCGCGGCAGGGACTGACCACGGCGGTGGCGGTGTGACCGGCGGACCCCGCCGGTCACACCGCCACCGGGTCCGCCCCACCGTCCCAGGAGGCCCTGTGTCCCGCGGGGGCAGGCGGGGCTGAGATGACGAGACCGCCAGTGCATCCGGCGGGGAGGGGACGGACGCCGCTCCCCGGCCGCTTCGGGCAGGCCGGGGAAACCCCTCGGGACGGGAAACGGGCCTTCGCGCCCGCACGGCACCGGGCGAACCGGTGCCCGTTGAGCGGGGGACAGGCGTGATTTGCTTCCCTACCTAACGGTAGGTAGGGTGATGTGTATGGGCGGGACCTCCGCCCGCGTCCACCCCACCACACGAGAGGTCGTCTTCCATGACCACCGACACCCGAGTCCGCGCCATGAACGTCTACGCCGCGCACTTCGCCGCGCACGGCTACCGCGGCGCCTCCCTGGAGGCCGTCGCCCGCGAGGTCGGCGTGCGCAAGCCGTCCCTGTACCACCACTTCCCCGGAGGCAAGGAGACCCTGCACAAGCTCGTCGCCCTGGACTTCATCACCCGGCGCGGCGAACAGCTCGCCCTGGCCCTGGACACCCCCGGCGGGCTCGCCGAGCAGCTGCGGGCGGTCGTCACCACCGCCGTGGCCGACCCGACCGGAGCCACCACCTCCTTCGAGCAGCACCTGTTCGACTCGCTGGACCAGCTCGAAGAGGACGTGCAGAAGGAGCTGCGCGACGCCTACGTCTCCACCCTGCTCGACCCCATGACCGCGCGTTTCCGTGCGGCCGTGGCCGAGGGCGAGGTCGCCGACCGGGACCCGGCCGTGCTGTGCAACGCCTTCCTGCACCTGGCCCGCGCCGTGGACATGATGGGTGACCCCGAACAGGCCGCCCACACCCTGGTCGGGCTCTTCCTCGACGGCGCCCGCGCCGCGGCCTGACCCGTCACCCCGCCCGCCCCTCAGGAACCCCGTGTCCCTCCGGGACGGGCGGGGCCGGTCCGCGACAGTCGGCCCGCCCGAGGTGCCAGGGGGAGGGATGGGAGAACCCTCCCGGGCGCACGGCGCCGCGCGTCCGGGCCGGTCCGCCGCGTGTGGCCGGACACCCGCGTAATTCCGTTGCCCGCGCCGCCCCGGCGGGTTAGCCTGGGCGCAACATGCGCATGTGACATCGAGACCGACGACCGCCGAGCGCGCGGGGCTCGCCCACCGTGGCTGGAGCCGAATCCCCGCTCGGCGTGTACTGGCACTGTCCCCGGTGCGGTCTCGATGTCGACGACCTCCGTGTCGTCCCCGGACCGCGCCGCGCAGGCGCACCGGTCCCGCGCATCGAGGCCCACCCCGAAACGAAGGGTGGACCACCCCTATGACCCTTGGCAACACGACCGGCGCCGCCTCCGCGACCCGCACCGCCCCGACCGGCCCGCCCCTGCTGCGCGCCCGCGACCTGGCCAGGGCCTACGGCGACCACGTGGTGTTCGACGGCGTGGACCTCGACGTCGCCCCCGGCCAGCGGCTCGGCCTGGTGGGGGAGAACGGCTCGGGCAAGTCCACCCTCCTTCGGCTGCTGGCCGGGGAGGAGGAACCCGACGCCGGGCGGGTGGAACGCCCCGCCGACACCGGATTCCTGTACCAGGAGCTGCCCCACGCCCCGGACACGACCCTGGCCCGGGTGATCGCCCAGGCCCTCGAACCGGCCCGGCGGGTGGAGCGGCGGCTGACCGCCAGCGCGGCGGCGCTGGACGGCGCGCCCGAGGACGCCGAAGCCCTGCGGGAGTACTCCGAGGCCCTGGCCGAGGCCGAACTGCTGGAGGTGTGGGACGCCGAACGCCGGGCCGAACTGGTGGTCGCGGGACTGGGCCTGGACGGCATCGGCCCGGACCGGCCGGTGGGGCGGATGTCGGGCGGCCAGCGCGGACGCCTGGGCCTGGCGGCCCTGCTCGTCCGCCGCCCGCGCGCCCTGCTGCTGGACGAGCCCACCAACCACCTCGACGACCAGGCGCTGGAGTTCCTGGAGGGATACCTGCGCGGCCTGCTGGGAGTGGTGGTGCTGGCCAGCCACGACCGGGTGTTCCTGGACGCGGTGTGCACCGGCCTGCTCGACCTGGACCCGGCCGTGGACGGTCCCGCTTACTACGGCGGCGCCTACTCCTTCTACCTCAGGGAGAAACGACTGGAGCGCGAACGCTGGGAGCAGCGCTACCGCGACGAGCAGGACACCCTCAAGGGCCTGCGCGAGTCGGTGCGCACCACGTCCCGGCAGGTCTCGCACAACCGCGCCCCGAGGGACAACGACAAGATGGGCTACGACTTCCTGGGCGGGCGCGTGGACAAGCAGGTCTCGCGCCGGGTGCGCAACGCCCGGAACAGATTGGAGGAACTGGAGCGCGACCAGGTGCGCAAACCGCCCAGGCCGCTGGAGTTCAGCGCCTCGCTGACCCGCGACCCGGGCACGGCCGACGGCCACGCGATCACCGTGCGCGACCTGGTCGTGCCGGGCCGGTTGCGCCTGGACCGCCTGGACGTGCCCTCGGACGGGCGCCTGCTGGTCACCGGGCCCAACGGCGCGGGCAAGTCCACGCTGCTGTACGCCCTGGGGCACCGGCTGCGTCCGGCGTCGGGCCAGGTGCTGTGGCGGCGCGGGGCTGCGGTCGCCCTGCTGGAACAGGACGTGGTTTTCCCCGACCCCGAGCGGACACCGCGTTCGCTCTACGACGGGCTGAACGGAACTCTGCCCGGCGCTCCCCGCCTGACCGACCTGGGCCTGGTCGCACCGCGCGACCTGGACCGGCCGGTGGGCAGGCTCAGCGTGGGGCAGCGGCGACGCCTGGCACTGGCGATGCTGGTGGGACACGCCCCTGACGTGCTGCTGCTGGACGAGCCGACCAACCACCTGTCCCTGGCGCTGGCCGAGGAGCTGGAGGAGGCGCTGGGCACCGCGCCCGGCGCGGTGGTGGTGGCCTCGCACGACCGGTGGCTGCGCCGCAACTGGGCCTGGTCGGAGCTGCGGCTGGTCGACGGCGCCGTGGCCGGGCAGGACACGGCCGGACCCGTGTAGCCCTTCCGGCCGTTCCCGGGCCGCCCGCCCCGCGCGCGGCCCGGGAACGGCGGCCCGCCCCGGTGCCCCGGTCACGGCCGGGTTCCGGCACGCCCGGTACGTGCCGGAACCCGTGAGGGCACGCGACCCCTCACCGCTGGGGCGGTGCGGTTCCGCGAACGGCCGTCGCGTGTCGGGGGCACGTGCCGGACCCGGCGGGGCCACCGCCTCCCCGGCCTCCGGCTTCGCCCGACACCGCGCGGGGACACCGGCGCGGAGGCTGGAAACCCCCGCGCCGCTCGTGCAAACTCTTCGTGTTCCCATAGCTACGAAAAGTCATGTCAACTGGCAGGGGTGCACATGTCCGTGCCGATGGACGCGCCCGAGTCCTCCCAGCACGCCGACCCCGAGGCGGCGGCCGCCGGAGGACGCGGGTCGGCGAACAGGTCCCTGCGCCAGATCGCCTGGCGGCGCTTCCGCAGGGACCGCCTCGGCATGGCCGGGGGCGTCGTCGTCATCCTGCTCATCCTGGTCGCGGTCTTCGCGCCCCTGCTCACCTCCTGGTTCGGCTACCCGCCCAACCAGTTCAACCAGGAGCTGATCGACCCGCTCACCGGCGGCGTCCTGCGCGACCCCGCCGACCCCTCCCTGGGGCTCGACCCCTGGGGCGGAATCAGCACCGACCACCTGCTCGGCGTGGAACCCGTCAACGGGCGCGACCTGTTCAGCCGCATCGTCCACGGCGCCCGCACCTCCCTGCTGGTCGCCACGGTCGCCACCCTGGTCTGCGTGGTCATCGGCACCGTCCTGGGCATGGTCGCCGGGTACTTCGGCGGCTGGGTCGACACCGTCATCAGCCGGGCCATGGACATCTTCCTGGCCTTCCCTCTGCTGCTCTTCGCCATCGCCCTGGTCGGCGTCATCCCCGACGGCTCCTTCGGCCTGAGCGGCAACGGCCTGCGCATCGGCGTGCTGGTCTTCATCATCGGGTTCTTCAACTGGCCCTACATCGGCCGCATCGTGCGCGGGCAGACCCTGACCCTCCGGGAACGCGAGTTCGTGGAGGCCTCCCGCAGCCTCGGCGCGGGCAGCGCCCACATCGTCTTCCGCGAGATCCTGCCCAACCTCGTCACGCCGATCCTGGTCTACTCCACGCTGCTCATCCCCACCAACATCCTGTTCGAGGCGGCCCTGAGCTTCCTGGGCGTGGGCATCAACCCGCCCATGGCCACCTGGGGCGGCATGCTCGACAACGCCCTGCGCTTCTACACGATCGCGCCGCACTTCGTGCTGATCCCGGGGCTGGCCATCTTCGTCACCGTCCTGGCCTTCAACCTCTTCGGCGACGGGCTGCGCGACGCCTTCGACCCCCGCTCCTCCGACTGACGGGCCGCGCCCGTCGCGTGTCCCGGGCCGGGCACCGGCCCCCACCAGCCAAACCGACCAGGAGGCAAGCTTGACCACCGACCACCACACGGGCGCGGCGCCCTCCCGGCGCCGCGGACGCCGCCGGGCGACCGCGACCCTGGCCGCGGGCACGGCCGCGGCGCTGCTGCTGGCCGCCTGCGGGGGCGCGGGCGGCGGCGGGGGCGGAGGCGGTCCGGTCGACGCCGAGTTCAACCAGGGCGAGACCGAGGTGGTCAACCCCTCCGACCAGACCGGCGGCACTCTGCGCTACGCCATCTCCTCGGACTTCGACTCGCCCGACCCCGGCAACACCTACTACGCGTTCAGCTGGAACTTCAGCCGCTACTACGCGCGCACCCTGCTCACCTACGTCGGCGCGCCCGGCGAGGAGGGCACCGAACTCCAGCCCGACCTGGCCGCGGAGATGCCCCAGCCCAACGAGGACCTCACCGAGTGGACGGTGCCGATCAAACAGGGGCTGCGCTACGAGGACGGCTCCGAGATCACCGCGCCCGACATCGAGTACGCCATCGCGCGCAGCAACTTCGGCGACCAGGCCCTGCCCAACGGCCCCAAGTACTTCCAGGACCTGCTGGCCGACAGCGACGACTACGAGGGCCCCTACGCCGACGAGGCCGACCCGCTGGCCGGGTTCGACGGGATCGAGACCCCCGACGACCACACCCTGGTCTTCCACCTCAAGGATCCCTTCGCGGAGTTCCCGTACCTGCTCATCCAGCCGCAGACCGCGCCGGTCCCGCCCGAGGCCGACCGCGGAGAGCAGTACCAGAGCCGCGTCGTCTCCTCCGGGCCGTACAAGTTCGACGGCGAGTACCGGCCCGGCGTCTCCCTGAACCTGGTCCGCAACGACCAGTGGGACCCCGCCACCGACCCGACCCGCGAGGCGCTGCCGGACCGGATCGAGGTGCAGTTGGGAGTGGACCAGAACGAGATCGACCAGCGCCTGGCTAGCGGCGACCTGGACGTGGACCTGGCCGGTGCCGGGGTGGGGCCCGCGATGCGGGGCACCCTGCTCACCGACGAGGCGCGCAAGAACAGCGTGGACAACCCGCAGAGCAACACGCTGCGCTACGTCAACATCAGCACCGTCCTGGAACCCCTGGACGACCTGGCCTGCCGCGAGGCGGTCATGTACGCGGCCGACCGCGACGCCCTCCAGCGGGCCTGGGGCGGCGACACCGGCGGCGACATCGCCACCCAGATCATGCCCGCGTCGCTGCCGGGGGCCGATCCCGGCATCGACCTGTACCCCTCCCAGGACAACCAGGGCGACCTGGACACGGCCCGGCAGAAGCTGGAGGAGTGCGGCGAGCCCGACGGGTTCTCCACCTCCATCGGCGTCCGGGCCGACCGGCCCTCCGACGTGAGCACCGCCGAGGCGCTCCAGCAGGCCCTGGCCCGGGTGGGCATCGAGACGCGGATCAAGCAGTACCCCTCGGACACCTACACCAACACCCAGGCCGGGTCGCCGTCCTTCGTGGAGGACAACGACCTGGGCCTGACCGTGTACGGGTGGGCCCCGGACTGGTCGAGCGGCTACGGGTTCATGAGCAAGATCCTGGACGGCGACGCCATCCAGGACGCGGGCAACGCCAACATCTCGGAACTGGACGACGAGCGGATCAACGGCTGGTTCGACGAGGTCGTCACCATCGAGGACCCCGAGGAGCGCGCCTCGATCTACACGCAGATCGACCGGCGGGCGATGGAGCAGGCGGCGATCCTGCCCGCGGTGTTCGAGCGCACGGTGCTCTACCGGCCGCCGAACCTGACCAACGTGTACTACCACTCGGGCTACTCGATGTACGACTACATGGCGCTCGGCACCACCCGGGAGTGAGGAACAGCAGCTAGAGCCCCGTGCGGTGCGGGTCGACAGGCGTCTTCTCCCCTCACCAGGGGCGGATCAGGGGCGAAACCGGGGGCCTGCCGACCTCGCCGGAGCCGGGCCGACATCGGGGCTTCGGGCCCGCACGACAACACACGGCACTGAAATTTTGTCGGACGGCAACTTTCGCTTCCCGGACCGTGTGTCCGCAGAGTATGGCGGGTAGCGTGGCATACCGGGCGTCGTCTTCCCGCTGTCGGTGGCCCTTGCATCCCCCTGTGCGCTCTCTGCGCCAGCGGTGGAACGACGCTCTGCGGCACCCGCCCACGACCGTGCGCGCACCGCGCGTACGTGAACGTGCTCGGTGGAGCCGCCCGTACGGCCCGGCACGGGCCGTACGCCGCGACGCGTGGGGAGTGGAACACCAGTGCTTGCTTCGGGGACCAGCGACCGCGCTCCGCTGGAGGGCGACGGGGCCGGGCCGGTCGGCGGACGACGGGCCGGTGCGCTCCCGGCGCCCGCCGCGGTCGCCAGACTCCGCCGCGCCGCCCGCGAGCTGGGCAACATCCTGCACCCGGTCCGCCTCGTGGAGCAGACGGTGCGCTTCCCGGTACCGGAGGCGGCCCAGACGTGCGCGCTCTTCCTCGCCCAGCCCGACGGCTCGGTGCGCTGGACCGCGGCGTTCACCTCCGAGGGCGGTCGCCGCCGCGTCGGAACCGGCGAGGGCGTCTGGGACCGCGGCACGGTGGACGGCGCCGCCTGGCTGAAGGAGGTCGTGGACGGGGCGCGCACGGTGGCCGAGCCCACCCCCGGAGACCCCGTCGAGAAGCTCCTCCTGGAACTGGCCGGGTACGACGGCGCCCGGGGCGCGCTGCGCGCCGTGGCCGTCCCCGGCCTGTCCGGAACCGCGGGAGCGCTGCTGTTCCACCGCGCCCGGGGGTACTTCGACGCGGCGGACACCGAGGCGCTCACCGAGTACGCCGAACGCGTGGGCTCGGCCCTGGGCGCCGCCCACATGTACCAGTACCAGGCCCGTACCGCCTCCACCCTCAAGGCCGCGCTGGTCCCCGCGCCCCTGCCCGGCGTCGCGCACGCCGTGCTGGGCGCGGCCTTCCGCTCCGCCGTCGAGGCCGAGCGCATCGGCGGCGACTTCTACCAGGTCAACGAACTGGAGGAGGGCTTCGACTTCTCCTTCGGGGACGTGTGCGGCAAGGGCAACGACGCCGCCCTCCTTACCGGGATGATCCGCCAGTCCCTGGAGGCGCTGCGGCTGGTCGAACAGGACCCCCGGCGGCTCCTGGAACTGCTCAACGTCCTGCTGCTGCGCACCGACCCCGAGAAGTTCAGCACCATGCTCCTCGGACTCGCCAGCCCCCTGCCCGGCGGCGGGCTGCGCATCCGCGCCGCCGGGGGAGGCCATCCGCCCCCGCTCGTCGTGGGCGTGGACGGCACTGTCCGGGAGGTCTCCATCGGGGGCCTGTTCGTGGGCGCGGTGGAGGAGGCCGTCTTCCGGGAGACGGAGTTCACCCTGGCCCCCGGCGAGACGATGGTGGTCTTCAGCGACGGGGTCACCGAGGCGCGCAACCCCCTGCTGGGCGGGGAGATGCTCGGTGAGGAACGCCTGGCCCGGCTGCTCTCCGAGTGCGGGGGCATGCCCGCCCCGGCCGTCTCCGACCGGATCGTCCAGGTGGTCGGGGACTGGCTCGACGGAGGGGAGCACGACGACATCACGGTGCTCACCATGCAGGCCCGCGCCGTCCGGGGAGGTGTCGCCGGTGACCGCTGACCACGACACCCTGCTGGGCGGGGACGTCCCCGTGTCGCCCGCCGACGTGGCCGACGACTTCTTCGCGTGCGTGCGCGACATCGACGACGCGGGGGCCCTGGCCGTGGTGCGGGAGGCGCTGGCGGCCGGAGTCGACCACGAGTCGCTGGTCCTGGACGTGATCGCGGTGTCCCAGATGCGCGTGGGCATGATGTGGCAGGCCAACGAACTCTCTGTGGCCCGGGAGCACGCCGCCACCCACATCGGTGAACTCGCCCTGGGCCTGGTCCTCGAACACGGCCTAGCGCGCGTCGCCGGGGAACGCCCCCTGGGCTCGGTGGTGGTGGCCTGCGTCGAGGGGGAGTGGCACGGCCTGCCCGCGAGGCTGCTGGGGGACGTGCTGCGCCTGCGCGGCTGGAGGGTCACCTTCCTCGGGGCGAGCGTGCCCGCCCACCACCTGACCCTGCACCTTCAGGAGACCGCGCCCGACGTGGTGGCGCTGAGCTGCTCCCTGCCCTCGCACCTGGTCAACGCCCACGCCATGATCACCGCCGCCGCGCGCACCGGGGTGCCCGTCATCGCCGGGGGGCGCGGCTTCGGGCCGGACTCCTCCCTCGCGCTCCGGCTCGGCGCGAGCCTGTGGGCGGCCGACGCCCGCTCCGCCGCCGATCTGTTGGAGCGGCGCATGCCGCTGTCGTCCCTGCGGCCCAGGGAGGAGGCGCTGTCTCCGGCCGCCGAGTACGCGAGCCTGGTGCAGCGCCGTCGAGACCTGGTGCGGACCGGTGTGGAGCACGCGCGGGCCCTCTACGAGGCTCGGGGTGCCAGCCTGGAGGGCGCGGACCTGGACCGGACGGTCGAGGACCTGGGGCACATCACGGACTTCCTGTTGACGTCGCTGTACGTGGGCGACGGTGCGGTCTTCACCCGTTTCCTGGCGTGGACCCGCGGTGTGCTGGAGGTGCGCGGGGTTCCGGCGGTGGGGGTGGCCCGCGTCCTGGAACTCCTCGAAGGGGAGCTGTTCGACTACCCCGAGACGTGCGCGGCGCTGCGCGCGGGGCGGGCCGTGCTCGGCTGAGGTGCCCGCCTGGGCGGGCGCCCTTCGCCGCTGTACCAGGGCCACCAGGGCCACCAGTGCCGTACCAGTTCAGGGGGAGGTCGGGGGGTCGGGCTGGTTGAGGAGGGTGGCGATGTGTTCTTTGGGGTAGCGGCGTGCTCCGCCGGGGGTGCGGAAGGGTTTGAGGACGTTGTCCCATTGGCCTCGGTGGAGGCTGCGGGGTCGGATGTTGAACAGGGCGGCGACTTCGCTGGGTGTGAGGACGTCGGGGCGGCCGTCGAGGAGGTAGCTGTAGTCGGGCATGAGGGGCTTTCCGTGTCCGGTGTTGTGTGAGTGGTCGATCGGGTGGCCCCGCCTCCCCGGGGAAGGAGGAGGCGGGGCTTCGGGCTGGTGTTGAGGTCACCGGCCCTGGTCCGCGCCGTCACGGTGGAGGGCGCGGAGGCCGAAGGGCGGCCAGGGACGCGTGGGTTACCAGGGGAAGACGGCGCGGACGGTGATCGCGCCGCAGGAGTGTTGCTTCCAGTCCCAGTAGGAGCACAGGGCTTCGACCAGGCGCAGGCCGTTGCCGCCGACCCGGAGGGGTTCGGGGTCGGGCACGGCCGGGAAGCTGGGTTGTTCTCCGGGGCGGGGGCCGTTGTCGGTGACGCGGAGTTCCAGGTGGCGCGGGGTGCGTTCGATCTCCACGCGGATGCTGCCGCCGGGAAGCCCGGACGCCGAGTGGCGCAGGGCGTTGGTGGTCATCTCGGAGACGGCGATGCCGACGGGTTCGGCCAGGTTGGGCCGGGAGCGGGTGGCCTGGACGGCCCAGCGGCGGGCGATCTTGACGTGGCCGAGTTCGGGGCCGAGCAGAATGCCTGAGTTGGTGGCGGTTCCGCACAGTCGGCGTGGAAGCGTCGGGGCCTGGACGATAGACTTGTTCATGTTTCACCTCGGGGTTTCGGGGTGGAGCACTCTGCCTCGGCGGTCGCTCTCCACTTCGACCGCCGGGGCTTTCTCATGTCCTGCTGGGCTGTCCCGCCCGTGTATGGGCATGGACGGGACGGCGCTGGTGCCCGCCCAGTGAGGGGCGGGAGTTCACGGGGCCGACCTCTCCCTGAGTGAGATAGGAACGGCAGCGGGAAACTACACATGAGACGCCACAACGGACATTTCTTCCGCAGTGACTCGCCGGAATGTTTCCGTAGTCACACCATCGCTTGCAGGTCAGAGGCTGCGCAATAGCTTTCACGCATAGGTGTAGTAAATGGCGATCGCGTTCTGTAGCGTGTACTTGTCGACTATCAGTGTGTAGTTGCGTGTACCCCTCGGGAGAAGCTAGTGGCAGAGAAAGCACCCCCAGCCTGGAAAAAGTTCGGGCGTGAACTCTTTCGCGCCCGCAAAGCCGCAGGTCTCCTCCAGTCCGACGCAGCCGAAGTCCTGGGCGTCGTGCCGACCGCGGTCTCCTCCTATGAGAGGGGCACCCGCAAGATCGAGCTGGACGCCGTCACCGCACTGGACGAGCTCTACAACGCGAACCAGGCACTCATCCGCAAATGGCACGAAGCGAAACAGGAAACCGGGCTCGACCCGTGGTTCCAGCAGCTCTCTGACCTCGAAGAATCAGCGGTGGAGATCCGTGACTATCAGCCGTTGGTGTTCCCTGGCCTGACACAAACCGAGGCATATGCCCGCGCGTTGACCCGCGACGTGTGGCCGGGGCGGGGAGCGGACTCGGTGGAAAGCCTGGTCCAGTCACGAATGCGCAGGAAGGCGATCTTTGACCGGATCGATAAGCCGTTCATCCTGATGATCGTGGAGGAGCCGGTGATTCGCCGCAGGGTGGGTGGGCTGAGTCGTGACGAGCACCGCGAGCAGATCCGCCGACTGGTCCATGAGATCGAGCGGGATAACCTACGGTTGCAGATCATCCCCCGGGGTGCTCCCCGGCACCATGGGGGCACTGGACCGTTTCGCATCCACACGTTCGCGGACCGCCCCTCTGTGGCGTCGGCTGAGCACATGACGGGGGAGGCCGTGATCGACGATGCGAAGCTCGTCCAGCACTGCATGACCGTGTTCGGGTTGCTCCAGGGGGAGGCGCTTTCCGGCGACCAAAGCCTGGACATGCTGAAAGAGGCTGTTGAAGATGTCTGAGAAGACCTGGCACAAGTCCACCTACAGCGCTGGCGGTGGCAACTGCGTGGAGGTCGCGGAGGGCCCGGTCACCGGCATCCGCGACACCCAGAACCGGGAGCTGGGCCACCTCACGGTGTCCACGCTGGAGTGGACTGCTGTTCTCGCCGTCACCAAGGGATGAACAGTGAGTTCTGCCTGGCACAAGTTCAGCTACAGCGGCAACACCGGGCACTGTGTCGAGGTCCGAGAGGGCGCCTTCACAGACGTGCGTGACACCCAGAACCGGAAGCTGGGCCACCTGTCGGCACCGGCCCCTGAGTGGACGGCCCTGCTCGCGGCAATCCGCAGCTAGTAGCCAAGTACGAAGAACCGACCCCGCCCAGACGCATTGGGCGGGGTCGGTTTCGTGCTGACACGGGGGAGGCTACCCCGCAGCGGCGGCCGTGCCCAGAGGCCGAAGGACCCCGGCCGGGGCGTCCGCCCACAAGTGGGTTCCCTCCTGGTCCACGGTCACGCCGAGCTGGTCCCGGCCCGGCTTCCCCCACCGCGTCCACTCCTCCCACGCGGCGCCGATCTCCGCCCACAGATCCCGGGGCCCGGCTCGCTTCGTGGTGTAGGGGCCACCGGCCGGAACATATTCTCCGAGCGCCCACGACCCGTCCGGGGTGGCGACGTACACGCTGGCCTTGCCCGCCCACTCGGGGCGGTCCTCGGCGGCCTCGTACACCGCGTACCGCAGGTCCGGTACCAAGTGACCTAGGACGAGCTGCCACCCCTGGTTGCGGTAGGCGACCAGACGCGGGTTCACGTCGGTACTCCCGGCCCGCACACCGGGAGCGTCCTCCTCCACCAGTTCCCGGAGCCGACGGGGGTCGGGGCGCTGTGAGCGCAGCACCATGAAAGCGGCGTCGTCCACGATCGGGCCCGTCGCCGTGCCGTCCTCCTGGACCACCAGGCGCACCAGCACCCCCGGCACGTTCCCCACCTCGAACGGGGTCACGATCACCCCGCCCGGCCACACCTGCCGAACCCAGGCGTGGGGTATCCGCCCGCAGGCCGCGACCGTGGAGAGCACCCGGTGGAACATGCCCGTGCCTTCACCGACTTCCAGGGGGCCCGACCCATCGGTGTCCAACACCGTCGGCGCGTACCCGGCCCGCGCGAGGTTGACGACCGCGACCCTGGCCAACTCCTTGTCGATCTCCGCGGACACCACCGCTTTCTCCCCGAACACGTGACACAGCAACGCCGTGTTGTACCCCGTGCCCGTCCCGATCTCCAACACCCGGTGCCCAACGACCGCGTCGAGCTGTTGAAGCATCGCGACCACGAGCGAGGGCTGACTGAGGCTGGAAGTCACCCTGCGGCCCCGGCCATGGGCCCCAGCAGGACGCCCGTCATCCACCTGGGTCGCGAGCGCGTAGTCCTCATGTGCCCAACTGGCGTGGTCGGGGTCGTCGCGTGTGACCGGTACGTAATAGCCGGGGTGGTCGGTGGAGGTGACCCACACGGTGTCGGGAACGAACTGGGCCCGGTCCACAGCGAGGATCGCACGATGCCACTGGGGGTCGATGACCTGACCCGCGATGGTGAGGGCGCGGGCCAGCCGGGCGCCGGGGGGCGTGGTCACCGCTTGGGGTCCTTGCCGTCACCGGACTGGGGCGGGACGGGTTCGGCCCCGTGTTTGTTGGTGTCCTTGCCGTCACCTGCGGCTCTGCCTCCGCTACCGCTGCCGGTGACGGGGAAGCACCGGACCAGGTCGGCGTAGACCGAGGCCGCGTCGGTCGTGGCAACGGCGCGGCCGAGGGGCTCGGTGAACACGTTCCGCCCGTCATCGCCCGGCCCGGCCGCGAGCACGTCAAGGATCTCCGGAACCTTCGCGGCGAGGAACGTCCCCTCCTTGCTCGGGATCGCGTTGCGCAGGGAGAAGAACGAGACCGGGGGCGGCATCATCGCTTCCCCCTTGCTGTCGGTGAGTCGGACACCGGTCCAGAAACGCCCGACCATGAGCTGAACCGGCGCGTACAGGTTGCGGGCCAGCCAGGCGGGCCACTGCATCAGCTGTCGCGCACGCCCCTCGTCGCCGGGGCCGAGGACCGCGATGTTCCGGCAGGCCAGGGGACCGAGTTCCCGGCGGTCCAGGCGAAGCAGTTCGGCGCTTTCGACGAGGGCCGCGAACAGGCCCGCCTCGTCGCCAGGGCCAGCCTTCACGGCGCTCCAGACCGTCAGTCCCTTCTCGACGGAGGGGGGCAGCGGCTGACCATGTCCCGTTGGTGCGCGGTGAGCCCCGGATGGATGTCATCGGGGTTCGTGGTCCCCGAGGAGAGGCGGCGGATCATGCGTCCTCGCTGTTCGTCTCATGGAAGCGGGGCAGGGGACGACCACTGCCCCATCCGTTCATCCGTTACCGCACGATGGCGTCGGTCGGTCGTCCTCGTCGTTGGTGGTGGGAGTGCAGTCCCACATGGTGACGAGGGGAGCGCCAGCCAGGTAGTCCCGGTAGGGGGCAGTGTCGATGGAACCGGCAGCGGTCTCGGGAGCGACGTACCTGAATATCCAGGAGAGGAGTGCACCAGTCAAGAGCGGAAAGTGACTCAAAGTTGACAATGCGTGATGATCGGCGCCACGGAAGGCACACACGGGGCGATTGAACGCGACCAGATGACCACACTGAGTTACTGTCTGCTTGCGGGCGGGTACCGTTCGCGGACCCGTCCCGCCCCCGCCCCGGCCCCGACGACAGAGAGCACGCGCGTTGCTGACCTACATCCTGCGCCGCCTGGGCGCCGGACTCCTGCTCCTGGCCGTGGTCACCATGGTCACCTTCGCCATCTTCTACGTGGTGCCCCGGTGGGCGGGCCGCACGGTCGAACAACTGGCGACGATGTACGTGGGCCGCGCCCCCACCCCCGAGGCCATCCAGGCCACCATCGACCGCCTGGGCCTGGACCGGCCCGTCGTCGTGCAGTTCGGGGAGTTCGTCCGGGGCCTCTTCCTGGGCGCGGAGTACCGCTTCGGCAACGACACGATCGAGTGCGCGGCACCCTGTCTGGGCTACTCCTTCCAGACCTACCAGGAGGTCTTCCCCGAGATCGTGGCGCGGCTGCCGGTCACGGCCTCACTGGCCCTCGGCGCGGGGGTGATCTGGCTGGTGGGCGGCATCCTGGTCGGCGTGGTCTCCGCGGTGTGGAAGGGCAGCCTGTTCGACCGGCTGGCGATGGCCGTCGCCCTGGCGGGGGTGTCGCTGCCGATCTTCTTCACCGGGCTGCTGTCCCTGGCCTTCCTCGTGCACGCCTGGGGGCTGTTCGGCACACCGGGCTACGTCCCCTTCAGCGAGGACCCGTCCAGGTGGGCGCAGGGACTGCTGCTGCCGTGGCTGACGCTGGCCTTCCTGCACGCGGCCATGTACGCCCGCCAGACGCGCGCGGGCATGCTGGAGACCTTGGGCGAGGACTACATCCGTACCGCCCGCGCCAAGGGACTGAGCGAGCGCCGAGTGGTACTCAAGCACGCGCTGCGCCCCACGCTCACGCCCATCGTGACCATCTTCGGCCTGGACCTGGGGCTCGTGCTGGGCGGCGCGGTCCTGACCGAGCAGGTCTTCTCCCTGAACGGGATCGGCCGGTACGCGGTCACCGCCATCATGCAGAGCGACCTGCCGGTGATCCTGGGCGTGACGCTGTTCGGCGCGTTCTTCATCGTGCTCTGCAACCTGGTGGTGGACCTGCTGTACCCGCTGATCGACCCGCGCGTGCGCATCCACGGATAACCGTGTCGGGCGCACACGTGTACCGAACACGGCCCGGGCCGCCGCGCCCGGGGAACGGAAAGGAAGGGGTCGTGTGAGCGAGTCCGCGGCGTCGGGGCCGGTCGTGCGGGTGGAGGACCTGCGGGTGGTGTTCCCGACCATGGACGGCGACGTCCGGGCGGTGGACGGTCTGTCCTTCGCCGTGCCCGTCGGGGGAGCGCTGGGCATCGTGGGCGAGTCGGGCTCGGGCAAGAGCGTGACCTCGCTGGCCCTGATGGGCCTGCACCGGGGCAGCCGGGCGCGGATCACCGGGGAGGTCGAGGTGGCGGGCACCGACGTGGTCGGCGCCCCGGACAAGAGGCTGCGGCGGATGCGCGGCAACGACATCGCCATGGTCTTCCAGGACCCCATGCAGTCGCTGCACCCGCAGTTCACCGTCGGCAACCAGCTGGTGGAGGCGCTGCGCGTGCACCGGTCCGGGGTGTCGCGGTCCCGGGCCCGCGAGCGCGCGGTGGAGTCGCTGGAGCGGGTGGGCATCCCCGAGCCCGGCAAGCGGGTCAACTCCTACCCGCACGAGTTCTCCGGCGGCATGCGCCAGCGCGTGCTGATCGCGATGGGTCTGATGTGCGAGCCCAAGGTGCTGCTGGCCGACGAGCCCACGACGGCGCTGGACGTGACGGTGCAGGCGCAGATCCTGGACCTGCTGGACGAGCTGCGCCGCGACCTGGGCATGGCCCTGATCCTGGTCTCGCACGACCTGGCGGTGGTGGCGGGTTCGGTGGACGAGGTCGTGGTCATGCGCCACGGCGTCGCGGTCGAGCGCGGCGACGTGCGCGAGGTGCTGTCCGCACCTCAGCACGCCTACACCCGGGGGCTCCTGGACGCGGTGCCGCGCGTGGAGGTCTCCCGGGCCCATCGGCGCGCACGCGACCGGGCCGAGCGCGGCCAGCGCCAGGACCAGGAGAAGCGCCGCAGGTCGGGGTCGACCGCGGCGGGCGAGGCGGGGCGCAAGGGGCCGGACGAGGTCTTCCGTCCCTTCACCCCCGAGCCGCAGGAGGAGCGGGGCGAGCCCCTGCTGCGGGTGGAGGATCTGGCGCAGCGGTTCAGGGTGCGCGGCGGCGTGTGGGGCCGGGCCACGGACTTCTGGGCGGTCAAGGGGGTCTCCTTCGACCTGCACCGCGGCGAGACCCTGGGCATCGTGGGCGAGTCGGGGTCGGGCAAGTCGACGCTCTCGCGGATGGTGATGCGTCTGCTGGAGCCCACGCGGGGCCGGGTGGAGTTCGAGGGCCGCGACATCACCCACATGCCCGAGCGGGCCTTGCGTCCGCTGCGCCGGGACGTGCAGATGGTCTTCCAGAACCCCTACTCCTCGCTTAACCCGCGGGTGACCGTGGGCGACGCGATCGGGACCGCGCTGCGGGTGCAGGGTGAGAGGGACACCAAGAAGGTGCGCCGTCAGGTGCAGGAGCTGTTGGAGCGGGTGGGGCTGGAGCCGGGCCACTACAACCGGTTCCCGCACGCGTTCTCGGGTGGTCAGCGTCAGCGGATCGCGATCGCGCGGGCGTTGATCCTCAAGCCGAAGCTGATCATCTGCGACGAGCCGGTGTCGGCGTTGGACGTGTCCACGCAGGACCAGGTGCTGCGGTTGCTGTCGGAGTTGCAGGACGACTTCGGGTTGACCTACATCTTCGTGGCCCACGACCTGGCGGTGGTGCGTCAGGTCAGTGACCGGGTCGCGGTGATGCGTGCGGGTGAGGTGGTGGAGATGGGTGACAGCGACGCGGTGTACGAGAACCCCACCAGCGACTACACCCGCCAACTGCTCAACGCGGCGCCCGTGCTGGACCCTGACCAGGCCCGCGAACTGCGCGCGGAGCGCGCCCGCCAGCGGACCGGGTGAACCGCGCGCCGACCGCGCCGCGGGCCCCGCGGGCCCCGGGGACGCCCGTCCCCGGGACCCCGCTGGGATCAGAACATGCTGCGCTTGCCCGCCAGCGAGTCGATCCACTGGTGCAGGTGGCCCGACCAGTCGCGCCCGGCGCCCTCGTTGTGGTCGACGCTGAAGCGGTGGAAGGTGTCGCGGCTCTCGGAGAAGAGCAGACCCGGCTTCTTGTCCAGCTCCAGCACCACGTCCATGCCGCGCTCGTCGGTGACCAGCGACAGCTCCAGCTCGTTCAGGCCCCGGTAGCGGCTGGGCGAGAAGAACTCGATCTCCTGGTAGAAGGGCAGCTGCTGGCGGGTGCGCAGGATACGGCCCTGCTCCAGGTCGGCCTGCTTGAAGGAGAAGCCGAGGGAGGCCAGCGAGTCCAGCACGGCCAGCTGCGAGGGGAGCGGCTCCACGGCCACCGGGTCCAGGTCGCCGGGGTCGACCGCGCCCGCCACGTGCAGGCGCGTGTTCACACCGACGTTCATGCGGTGCATGTGGCGGCCCCGGTGGACGGTGACGGGGGTCTCCCAGGGCACGAAGAGCTCGAAGGGCACCTCGAAGCGCTGGCCGGGGGCCAGGGTCACGCCGCCGCCGATCTGGACGCGGTGGAACTCCAGGTCGCGGGTGCTCTCGTGGTCACCGCTCTCGACCTCGACCCGGGCCTGGAGGCCGACGGTGAGCCGCTCGACCTGCTGCTCGACGTTGCCGCCCTCGATGACGACGGTGCCCCGCAGGGTGCCGCCCGGGGTGGTCACGGAGGAGTGCAGGGTGGTTTCCACCGAGGCCCCGCCGAATCCGATACCGGCGAGCAGACGCTTGAGAACCATGGATGACCTTTCTGTACCGCCCCGCGCCGGGAGGGGGAGCGGGGTCGGGGGCTGTCTTCTGGTAACGACGCCGGAAGAACGCACTCGGTTCCCGGACCAAGGTCCCTGTTTCGCCCGGCGGGGCCCGAGCGCTGGTCACGCCGGGGCTGGGCCCTGTCCGGGCGGGACGCGGCCGCACCGGGGCGGGTCCCCGCCCCGCCCGGGCACGGTTCAGGGCCGACGCGCGCAGGCCCTTGAAGGCGTCCTGCTGCCCGCCCGGGCGCGGCTCAGGAGGTGAGTCCGCGCAGCAGGGCGCGCAGCCCGTGCCGGAAGCGCGCCAGGGACTCGGCGGCGTCGGGCGCGTCCTCCTCGTCCTGGTGGCGCACCTGGTGCACGATCGCGCCCACGCAGTAGGAGTGCAGGGCGTCGGCGGCGCGCTCCAGGTCCTCGCCCTCCAGCCCCGCCTCGGCGAGGGCGTCGTGGACCAGGGCGCGGGTGGCGTCGCTGCTCGGCGTGCGCGGGGCGCGGTGGACCAGCAGGGAGAGCGCCCCGGAGAACTCCAGCAGCCGGTCCCGGTAGGCCTCGGCCCACTCGGTGAGGCGCACGTCCCAGGGCCGGTCGTCCTCCTCGGACTCCTTCGCCCCCTCCGGGTCTTCCGCCTCCTCCTCGTCGTCGAGGGGGACGGTGCCGGTGGCCGCGGGGGAGGTGACGTAGGCGGCGATGGCGTTGAACAGCTGCTCCTTGCCCAGGGGGAAGTGGTGGTAGATGGCCATGGCCTCCACCTCCAGCGCGTCGCCGAGGCGGCGCATGGACAGGCCGCCGAGCCCGCGGCCAGCGATGATGTGGAGCGCTTCGAGGATGATGCGCTCGCGGCTGAGTCCGGCGTAGTTCCTGCTCACGGTGGTCCTTTCGGGGGTGTGCGCCGTAAAGGTGGCAGATCGCGGGCCGCGCGGCCACCACCGACGCGCGGCCCGGCTCGCCAGATGATATTGGTCACCCTTAGAGTGGCCCCGTCCGACGTTACGCGTGGTCTGGAGCACACACATGGGACTTGCCAAGCAGAGCACGGCTCAGGCGCGGGAGAGCCTGGCCTCCGACCAGGAGCGCGCGGAGCGCCTGCCCGAACTCCTGCGCGCGGTGGCCGAGGCGCAGGAGGCGCTGGAGAGGGCCCGCACCTGGAACGCGCCCGTGGAGGAGCTGAACCAGCGGGGCGTGGACCTGGACACGGCGCTGACCGAGGCGATGCGTGCGGCTTATGCCCGGGAACGCACCCTGGTGGGACCCAAGGGGTACGAGGACCGGATCTACCGGCGCAAGCGGCTGGCCCGCCCGCGGGTGCGCGAGGCCACCCAGGTCGCCGAACGCCTGCTCACCGCCCGGGAGGCCCACCGCCTGCACGGGATCCAGCGGGTGCCGCGCCAGGCGGTCTGACACCGGCGGCTCCGACCCGCGGCCTGTGGTCGGTACACGCACGGTAACTTGGTGTCCGGTCCGGTCCGCGGCCGGACACCGCAGCACGCGACGGTGGGGAGCGCAGTGGCACATGGCGGATTTCATCCGTGTCGATCCGACGTCGAGGGTCCCGCCCTACGAGCAGATCAGGTCGATCGTGGCCATCGCGGTCGCCAACGGTGAACTCCCGGTGGGCTACCGGCTGCCCACGGTGCGCGCGCTGGCGGGTCAGCTGTCGGTGGCGGTGAACACCGTGGCCCGCGCCTACCGGGAGCTGGAACAGGCCGGTGTGGTCGAGACGCGCGGCCGCTCGGGAACGTTCGTCGCGGCGGGCCGCGACGACCAGCGCGCCGAGGCGCTGGCCGCCGCACGGGCCTACGCCGAGGTGATCTCCCGGGTGGGGCTGGACCACGACGAGGCGGTGGAGATCCTGCGCGCGGCGCTGCGGGGCTGAGGCCGCCCCGCGCGCCGCCGCGCCGCCCGGCGGATCAGGCCCCGGCGACGATCCCGTAGAGCTCGTAGACGCACAGCACCACGAACAGCGATCCGGCCAGCGCCAGGCCCGCGTTGCTGACCCAGCCGTTGCGCCACTCGCGGGGGGTGCGCGAGGAGTTGAGCAGCCACATCAGGGTGAAGGCCAGGAACGGCATGAAGAAGGCGCCCAGCACCCCGTAGGCGATGACCAGCTGGAAGGGCTTGCCGATCAGCAGGAGCAGCATCGGCGGGAAGGTCAGCCAGAGCACGTAGCCGCGGAAGGCCCAGCTCTTCTGGTTCTCCCCCGGGTCGGTGTTGGTCCTGCCCCGCAGGTGGTTGACGAAGTCGGCGAACAGCAGGCTCACGCCGTTCCACACGCCGATGATGGAGGAGTAGGCGGCGGCGAAGAAGCCGATGAGGAAGGCCGTCGCCACGAACCCGCCGAAGCGCTCGCGCAGGACGTCGCCCAGCTGGATCAGGCCCTGGTCGCTCTCCTGGAGCGTGATGCCGCTCGCGTAGAGCAGTTCGGCGCCCACGATGAGCATCGCCACGACGAAGACGCCGGTGGTGATGTAGGCGACGCGGTTGTCCAGCCGCATCATCCGCATCCAGGAGGAGTCCCGCCAGCCCTTGGAGTTGACCCAGTAGCCGTAGGCCGCCATGGTGATGGTGCCGCCGACGCCGCCGACCAGGCCCATGGTGTAGAACACCGAGCCCTCGGGGAGCATCGGGACCAGGCCCCGGAGCGTCTGGCCGATGTCGGGGACGACGTAGACGGCCAGGCCGACCACGGTGACGAACATGACGCCCACGAGCACCGTCATGATCTTCTCGAACACCGCGTAGCGGTTGAACCAGACGATCACCAGGCCGGAGACCCCGGCCAGGATCGCCCACACCTCCAGGGGTACGCCCGGCATCAGCGCGGCCAGGGGCAGGGCCGTGGCCGACATGGCGCTGGCGCCGTAGACGAAGCCCCAGATCACGATGTAGGGCGCGAAGTAGACGGTGGTCCACTTACCCAGGCTGCTCCAGCCGGCGAAGATGGTGGTCCCCGTGGCCAGGTGCCAGCGCCCGGTGGCCTCGGCAAGGGAGATCTTGACCAGGCAGCCGACGATGGTGGCCCACAGCAGGGCGTAGCCGAACTGGTTGCCCGCGATGAGCGTGGCGACCATGTCGCCCGCGCCCACGCCGGTGGCCGCGACGACGATGCCCGGACCGATCTGTTTCCACGTCGTCCTGCGTTGCTCGATGGCTACCATCGTGTCCTTCCCCCTGGTGGGACCGGTCTGGTCCGTGGTGGGCACGACTGTAGGGCTTCGGACACAAGGTGCATACGGGCAGGTAAGCGACGGAGATGATCCGTGGCGGAATCGATATGTTCCGGATCACGTCCGGCGCCGGGTCAGCGGCGCAGACCCACGACCGAGACGACGTAGAACAGGACCAGCCCGAGCCAGACCAGCAGCAGCGCCACCGGACCGCCCGTGGTGACGGCGACGGCGGAGGCCGGGATGCTCACGCCCAGGCACACCAGGGAGAGCACGAAGCGCACGGTGTTGGAGGGCATGCCCGTCTTGGCCGTCTCCGTGCGCGCCTGCGCGGCCAGGTGGTGGCGCACGCGCGCCTCGACGGTGCCGTCGATGCGCTCGACCAGGGAGGCCGCCACGGCCTCGTCGTACTCGGGGCCGAGTTCGCGGCTGGCGCGCAGCGCGGCGGAGATCTCGTCGCTGTGGCGCTGGGGGTGATCGCTCATGGGCACCATCGTCGCACCGCGGTGTCCGCGGCGTGCCGGAACGGACGCGATACCGGGGACGAACCAGGGTTCGCCCTGAGGGTTTCGGACGCGGCGCGGGGCCGCCCCCGTTGGGGAGCGGCCCCGTGTCGACCGTCGTGCCGGGCCCTAGCTGGCGAAGTCCAGCAGCTGCTGGGCGCGGCTGGGGTGGCGCAGCTTGGACAGCGACTGCTTCTCCAGCTGGCGGATGCGCTCGCGGGTCAGCCCCAGGTGCTTGCCGATCTCGTCCAGGGTGCGCGGACGGCCGTCCATGAGGCCGAAGCGCAGGGACATGATGGTGGCCTCGCGCGGCTCCAGGTCCGACAGCGCGTTGCGCAGCTGGTCGGCCATGAGCTGGCGGTCCACCACCTCGGAGGCCTCCGAGGCGTCCACGTCCTCGATCAGGTCGCCGATGCGGGTCTCGCCGTCCTCGCCGATGGTGGAGTCCAGGCTGATGGGCTGGCGGGTGACCCGCAGCAGCTCCTCGATCTGGGCCGGGGTCTTGTCCAGCTCCAGGCCCAGCTCCTCCGGCGTGGGCTCGCGGCCCAGCGCCTGGTGCATGTCGCGCTCCAGGCGGCTGACCTTGCTCAGCAGCTCCAGGACGTGCACGGGCAGGCGGATGGTGCGCGCGGAGTCGGCGAAACCGCGCTGGATGGCCTGGCGGATCCACCACATGGCGTAGGTGGAGAACTTGAAGCCCTTGGTGTAGTCGAACTTCTCCACGGCGCGGATCAGGCCGAGGTTGCCCTCCTGGACCACGTCGAGCAGCGACATCCCCCGGTCGCTGTACTTCTTGGCCACAGACACCACCAGGCGCAGGTTGGCCTCCAGCATGTGGGACTTGGCCTTGCGGCCGTCCTCGGCCACCCACTCCAGCTCCTCGACCTCGACCTCGGCCAGCGGGGCGGAGCCGTCCACCTCGCCGTGCAGGCCGAGCCGGTACTCGGCGTAGAGCCCTGCCTCGACCCGCTTGGCCAGGTCGACCTCCTGCTCCGCGGTGAGGAGCTGGCGTCGGCCGATGGCCTTGAGGTAGGTGTGGACCGAGTCGCCCATGGCGGGGGACTGGTCGTCGAGGTCGGCCTCGCCGGTCTCCGCGTCGGTGGTGGTCTGGGCGGGCTCGGCCTTCTTGACGCGCCGTGTGGAGCGGGTCTTCCTCCGGGGGGAGGGGCCCTTGCGCGGCGCGGTCTTGCCTTCGGCCCTGGGTGCCTCGTCGGTGTCGGGCACCGTGGCGATGAGAGTGTCTTCCAGCACGTCGTCCTCGGCGTCGGGATCGGCCACCGGTGCGGAGTCGTCGCCCCCGTTGGCGAGCCTGACCCCGTTCTCGGTG
The DNA here is from genome assembly GCF_052466615.1 of Nocardiopsis sp. M1B1. Lineage (NCBI taxonomy): Bacteria > Bacillati > Actinomycetota > Actinomycetes > Streptosporangiales > Nocardiopsidaceae > Nocardiopsis > Nocardiopsis sp. M1B1. The sequence continues at coordinate 4,053,640 of NZ_CP196194.1, read as the reverse complement.
AGTTCACGCAGGATGGAACGGCCGTCGCCGGTGGAGACGGCGGCCGCGGTGAAAGCGGCACGCAGTTCGGAGAGGGACAGGTGCCCCTGGGCGCGTCCGCGGTCGAGCAGGTCGGTCAGGACCGCGTCGGCGGACGCGTCGTCGCTGCGAGCGGTGTCAGCGGGGGCTCCGGCGGTGGGTGCCGGAGCGGCTGGGGCAGTGCTCGTCATCGGGGCACCTCCCTCCCTTCCAAGACGTGTGGCACGCGGCGGACGGTTCCCGCCGGCTGGACGCGCCAATATGTCCAACGTGTTGGGGAGTCAAATGTTCCCTGTCTCGATTGGATATCAGCCGAAGTGGCGTAGATCACTGCGACGGAAGTGGCCAAACGCTGCAGGGAGCGGGTAAAGGAGCGTGCCCGGAACCGTTGCGGGCGGGGAAGGGGGGCCGGTTGGGGGGAGAGCGCAGGGGCACGAACGTGTGGGCCGAGGGCTGTCACCAACTGCGGACCTCCTTGGGAGAGGGGCCGAGGGGCCGGATTACTCAGGTAGACGTCGGAGCGCCCGGGGAAGTTCCCCGCCTTTTGTCCGACACGTCCGTGACCGGCCGCTCCGCGCGGAGCAGCCGGACCGCCCGACCCTGGGCCGTCACTGCTGTTCGACGGGCACCGACGTGGTGGGGCGCGGCACCCGACGCGCCCCAGGGTCCCACGGGTCGAAGGCGCGCCGGTACACGCGCCCGGGAACGCTGCCGCCGCTCAGCCGCGCGGAGCGCGTGCGTCCTCCGGCGGGAATCCCCTGACCGGACCCCGCGCCTCAGCCGCGCGGGCCGCGCAGGGCCACCAGGTCGGGCTTGCCCGAGGCCAGCATCGGCAGGGAGGCGCGCACCTCCAGCTCACGGGGAGCGGCGTAGGCGGGCAGGCGCTCGCGCACCCACGAGCGCAACTGCTCCAGGGAGGGCGGCGCGTCGGGGTCGGCGGGCACGACGACCGCGCTCACCCGCTCGCCCCACTCGGGGTCGGACCGACCCACCACCACCGAGTCGGCCACGGCGGGGTGCTCCAGCAGCCGGGCGTTGACCTGCCCCGGCACCACCTTGTGGCCGCCGGTGTTGACCACCTCGTCCACGCGTCCGAGCACGCTCAGGCGCCCGTCCCCGTCCAGACGGCCCAGGTCGTTGGTGCGCAGCCACCGCGTCCCGTCGGCGTCGGTGGCCAGCGCGCCCGGATCGGCACCGGCCCCGGGCGCCAGGCGGTAGCCGCTCAGCAGCACCGGCCCCGACAGCAGGACGCGCCCGGCCCCGTCGGCCGAGGGGGACTCCACGCGCACCCGCACCCCGTCCAGCGGAACGCCGTCGTAGACGCACCCGCCGCAGGTCTCGCTCATGCCGTACGTGGTGACCACCCGGCCCCCGGCCCCGCGGGCCTCCCGCAGCAGGGCGGGGTCGGCGGCGGCACCGCCGAGCAGGATGGTCCCGAACACCGACAGGTCGGTCCCGGCGGCCAGCAGCCGCCGCAGCTGGGTGGGCACCAGGGACACGTGCGGTCGCGATCCGCGCGCGAGCTCGGCCACCGCCCGCACCGAGAAGGCCGCGTGCTCGATCCGGCCGCCCGTGGCCAGGGCGCGCATGATCACCTGGATGCCGGAGATGTGCCCGGCGGGCAGCACGCACAGCCACGCGTCTCCGGGGGCGGCGCCGATCCGCGCCACCGAGGCCCGCGCGGAGGAGCGCAGCGCGGCGGCCGACAGCTCCACGCCCTTGGGCGCGCCGGTGGAGCCCGAGGTGGTGATGACCAGGGCGGTGTCCCCGCCCGCCGGGCGGGCGCCGTCCAGCGCGGCGACCCCGTCCGGGGTGCGCAGGGAGGCCGGGCGCATGGCGGCCAGGAGTTCGTCCACGCGCGCGTCGGGGGTCCCGTCGGGGATCGGCAGCAGAGCGGGGCCGTGCCCGTCCAGGGCCCGGGCCAACAGGTCGCCCAAGCGCTCCGGCGCCAGTCCGCGCACCGCCTGGAGGGGGCGCCCCTCCAGGTCACGGGGGTGCGTTCCGCCTGCCTCGACCTGTCTCTCGCGTGCCACGACGGCAAGGGTACGCCCGTGTCCGGCGCGCCCACCCCGGGGGTCGGGTCCGGCGCCGGGCGGCGGCGCACACGTTCGCAAGGAGTGCGCACACGTCCGCAAGGAGTACCGCCCTGACCGCGCGTCCCCGCCCGCCTGGCACAATGCGTAGGGTTGTCGCGTGGACGTGGTGACACGTCCGCGCCGTCCACAGTGTCCCCGTTGAGGAGAAGCAGTAGCCGTGAGCAGCGTGATCGACTGGCAGCGGTCGGGCGAGTATTCCGACATCATCTACGAGACCGCGGAGGGCATCGCCAAGATCACGATCAACCGCCCCGAGCGGCACAACGCCTTCCGGCCCCAGACGCTGTTCGAGCTCCAGGACGCCTTCAACCTCGCCCGCGACGACTCCTCGGTCGGCGTGATCATCTTCACCGGCGCCGGTGACCAGGCGTTCTGCTCCGGCGGCGACCAGAAGATCCGCGGCGAGGACGGCTACATGGGCGACGACGCCGTGGCCCGCCAGGGCATCGGCCGCCTCAACGTGCTCGACCTCCAGGTGCAGATCCGCCGCCTGCCCAAGCCCGTCATCGCCATGGTCGCCGGCTGGTCCATCGGCGGCGGCAACGTGCTCCAGGTCTGCTGCGACCTGACCATCGCCGCGGACAACGCCAAGTTCGGCCAGACCGGCCCCAAGGTCGGCTCCTTCGACGGCGGCTACGGCTCCTGGCTGCTCGCCGAGACCGTCGGCCTGAAAAAGGCCCGCGAGATCTGGTACCTGTGCCGCCAGTACAGCGCGCAGGAGGCCCTGGACATGGGCATGATCAACACGGTCGTGCCGCTGGAGGACCTGGAGAAGGAGACCGTGGCCTGGGCCCGGGAGATGCTGGAGAAGTCCCCGCTGGCGCTGCGCATGCTCAAGGGCGCCATCAACGCCGTCAGCGACGGCGCGGCCGGGATGCAGCAGTTCGCCGGTGACGCCACGATGCTCTACTACATGAGCGAGGAGGCCCAGGAGGGCCGCGACGCCTTCAAGGAGAAGCGCCGCCCGGGGTTCGACAAGTTCCCGCGCCGTCCGTGACCGCTGCCGAACCCGACCCGGCGGGCTCGCCCGCCGGGGGACGCGCCTTCGCGATCGGCCTGCGCAACCGCTTCCGCGGCATCACCGTCCGCGAGGGCATGCTCGTGCGCGGGCCCGCCGGATGGGGGGAGTTCTCCCCCTTCGCCGAGTACGGCCCGCGCGAGTGCGCCCGCTGGTGGGCGGCCTGTGAGGAGGCCGCCCACCACGGCTGGCCCGCTCCCGTCCGCGACCGGGTGCCGGTCAACGTGACCGTGCCCGCCGTGGACCCCGAGCGGGCCCACGCGATCGTCTCCGCGGGCGGCTGCACGACCGCCAAGGTCAAGGTGGCCGAACGCGGGCAGGACCCGGCCGAGGACCTGGCCCGCGTCGAGGCGGTCCGCGACGCCCTGGGCCCCTCCGGGCTGGTGCGGGTGGACGCCAACGGCGCCTGGGACGTCGACACCGCCGTGCGGATGGTGCGTGGACTGGACCGCTTCGGCCTGGAGTACGTCGAGCAGCCGTGCGCCACCCTGGACGAGCTGGCCGCCGTGCGCCGCCGGGTGTCGGTCCCCGTGGCCGCCGACGAGTCCGTCCGCAGGGCCGAGGACCCGCTGCGGGTGCGCGCCGCCGGCGCCGCCGACATCGTGGTCCTCAAGGTCCAGCCGCTGGGCGGGGTGCGCGCCGCGCTGCGCGTGGCCGAGGCGTGCGGCCTGCCGGTGGTGGTCTCCAGCGCCGTGGAGACCTCGGTGGGCCTGGCGGCGGGGGTGGCCCTGGCCGCCGCGCTGCCGGAGCTGCCCCACGCGTGCGGCCTGGCCACCATGCAGATGCTGACCGCCGACGTCACCGCCGACCCCCTGCTGCCCGAGAACGGGTTCCTGCCCGTGCGCCCGGTGACGGTGGACGAGGCGAGCCTGCGCGCGGTGGAGGTCGACCCCGCCGCCTGGCGGGCCCGCGCCGAGGCCGCGCGGTCGGCCGCCGACGAGGTTCCCGGCGCCGGATGACCACGCCGTGACCGGCGTTGGTGTTACGCCTGGGGCGCACGGTGACGGGGGTACCGGATGCCCGGTCGGCGTGTGTGAGGTGTAACAGCCGTGTTCGTCCTCCGCGGGTCCCAGGTGGGGGTTGACTGTAGGGGCCGGGTCCACATGGTGATACTGGGTACACCTTGAGACGATCGAGAGAGTTGATGAATCCGTCCACCGCCCTGGCGCGTGTCCTGGTCGACGAGCTGGCCCGCTGCGGCCTGGCCGAGGCCGTCGTCGCGCCGGGGTCGCGCTCGACGCCGCTCGCCCTGGCCCTGGTCGCCCACCCCGGAATCCGGGTGCACGTGCGCATCGACGAGCGCTCGGCCTCCTTCCTCGCCCTCGGCCTGGCCCGCGTCTCGCGCCGCCCGGTCGCGGTGGTGTGCACCTCCGGCACGGCCGCGGCCAACTTCCACCCGGCGGTGATGGAGGCCGACGAGAGCGGGGTGCCGCTGCTGGTGCTCACCGCCGACCGGCCCCCCGAGCTGCGCGGCACCGGCGCCAACCAGACCGTGGACCAGATCGGCCTGTACGGCGGCGCGGTCCGTCTGTTCGCCGAGGTCGGCACCCCCGACCCGGTGCCCGGCATGGTCGCCTACTGGCGGTCGCTGGCCTGCCGCGCGTGGGGCTCGGCGCTGGGCGGGCGCCCCGGCCCCGTCCACCTCAACGTGGCCTTCCGCGACCCGTTGACCCCCGACGCCGACACGGGAGCCTGGCCCGAGCCCCTGGAGGGGCGCGACGGCGGCCGGGCGTGGATCGGCCGCCCGGGGCCGCTGACCGAACCCGCGCCGTTCGCCCTGCCCGACGTCGAACGCGGTGTGATCGTGTGCGGCGACGGGGACTACGACCCGGTGCCGTTCCTGGCGCTGGCCGAGGCGACCGGGTGGCCGCTGCTGGCCGAACCGACCTCCAACGCCCGCCGGGCGGACGCGCTGTCCACCTACCGGCAGCTGCTGGCCTCGCCGCGCGTGGCCGCGCGGCCGGCGCCGGAGCTGGTGGTGAGCGTGGGCCGCCCCAACCTGTCCCGGCAGATCCTGGCCTACCTGCGCCGGGCCGAACGGCACGTGGTGGTCAGCGCGGGCGCGCTGGGCGACCCGTCGGCGAGCGCGCTCAACGCCTTCTCCGACCCCGTGCGCACCGCCACCGACGTGGTGGCCGCGGTCGCGCCGCCCGCCGGTGCGGACCCGGGCGCCCCGCGGCGCACCGAGTGGTCGCGGGCCTGGTCGGAGGCGGAGACGGTGGCCCGTGCCGCCCTGGACGCGGTGCTGGACGAGGAGGAGGTGCTCAGCGAGCCGAGGCTGGCCCGCGACCTGGTCGCGCACATGCCCGCCGGTTCGCTGCTGTTCGCCGGTTCGAGCATGCCCATCCGCGACCTGGACGCCACCATGCGGGCGCGCTGCGGCGTGCGCCTGGTGGGCAACCGGGGCGTGAGCGGGATCGACGGGTCGGTCTCCACGGCCATCGGCGCGGCGCTGGCCCACCAGGCCGGGGGCGGGGGGCACGCCTACGCGCTGCTGGGCGACCTGGCCATGCTGCACGACCAGAACGGGCTGCTGATCGGCCCGGGGGAGCCGCGCCCGGACCTGGCGATCGTGGTGGTCAACAACGACGGCGGCGGGATCTTCTCCGGTCTGGAGCAGGCCGGGCACCCCGACTTCGAGCGGGTGTTCGGCACCCCGCACGGGGCGTCGATGGAACGTGTGGCGGCGGTGGCCGACGTGCCCTACACCCGCCTGGAGTGGGCGACCGACCTGCCCAAGGCGCTGCTGGGCGAGGGGCCGCGCCTGATCGAGGTGCGCACGCACCGCGCGGGCAGCGCCGCGCTGCGCCGCCGTATCCAGGCCGCGATCGACGCCGCGGTGGACGGGGCGCTCTGAGCGCACGCCCCTGACGGGGGCGTGCGGCCCTTCCCCGTGTTCCAGCGGCGGTCGGCCCGCCCGAGCCCGTCCGCCGCGGCACCGGGCACCGGGCCCGCCCCTTTTCGACCTCCCGTGCGCCCCGCTGTCGGCATGCCCGGAAACCCCTTCGACCGGCAACCGTTTTCCCGCCTCCGCCCCGGCCCCGCCCCCGCGGAACACCGCTTCGCCCGGCGCCGAATCACGGGAGGGGCGACAACTCCGGAGACGGTTACGGGCGTGTCACGTGGACCCGGCGGGTACGGTGCGCCATGATCACGACCGGAACCCGACGATGTGTGTCCCTCCGGATTCCCAGCGTGACCTACCAGGGCATGCGCCGGAGTTGTAGGCGCGTTCACCTTGGTTTCACCTGCGCGTTCGGAATTTCGGCCAAGGTCGAGAGCGTCCGGGGGAGCACCCCGCCGGACCAGGAGACAATCCGCGCGCCCCGGTCAGACCCCGCACCGACGGAGCGCGTGTGAGCAGCACGATCCCCAAGGAGAAGGTGTGCCCGAATCCGCGCCCCGCCGCCGCCAGCTGCCGTTGATCGGCCAGGTCGGTGGCGGTCGTTCCCGTGCGACATGCAGACTGCGCTGCGGCGACGCCTGTTTCCACCCGGCTCCCAACACCAGCGACAACCCCTACTTCGGGGACATCTTCGCCAAGGCGCTCTCCCGCCGCTCCATCATCCAGGCCGGTGCCGTGAGCGCCGGAGCGGGTGCGCTCGGACTCGCCGCGCTCAGCCCGGCCTCGGCCGACCGCCGCGGCCCCAACCGCCCCCACCCCTCGCCGCGGCCCACCTTCACCAGCGTCCAGCCCAACAACGACGACAAGATCACCATCCCCCGGGGCTACGACCAGCACGTCATCATCCGCTGGGGCGAGCCGGTCCTGCCCGGCGCGCCCGAGTTCGACGTGTACGACCAGACCGCCGAGGCGCAGGCCCAGCAGTTCGGCTACAACTGCGACTACGTCGGCTTCCACCAGCTCGACGACGACCACGCCCTGATGTGGGTCAACCACGAGTACACCAACGAGGAACTCATGTTCCCGGGGTACGCCGGGGGCGACGCCGCCACCGAGGAGCAGGTCCGCATCGCCATGGCCGCCCACGGCGGTTCCATCGTCGAGCTCCAGCGCGAGGGCCGCACCGGCAAGTGGGTGCTCTCCACGGGCGAGCGCTCCTTCAACCGCCGCATCACCGCCGACACCCCCATGCGCATCACCGGCCCCGCCGCCGGGCACGACCTGCTCAAGACGGCGGAGGACCCCACCGGCACCCTGGTCCGGGGCATGCTCAACAACTGCGCGGGCGGCATGACCCCGTGGGGTACCTTCCTCACCGCCGAGGAGAACTTCAACCAGTACTTCGCCAACGGCTCCGGATCCGCCGAGACCAGGCGCTACGGCGTCGGCACCGGTACCACGGGACGCCGCTGGGAGCGCTTCGAGGAGCGCTTCGACCTCTCCAAGCACCCCAACGAGATCAACCGCTTCGGCTACATCGTCGAGGTCGACCCGCTCGACCCCGAGTCCGAGCCGGTCAAGCGCACCATGCTCGGCCGCTTCAAGCACGAGGGCGCCACCACCCGCCTGGCCGACGACGGCCGGGTCGTGGCCTACATGGGCGACGACGAGCGCTTCGACTACATGTACAAGTTCGTCAGCGCCAAGAAGTACGTCGAGGGCTCCCGGCGCCACAACCTCTCCCTGCTGGACACCGGCACGCTGTACGTGGCCCGCCTGTCCGGCAACAGCCCCGCCGAGGAGTTCGACGGCTCCGGCGCGCTGCCCGCGGACGGCGAGTTCGACGGTTCCGGCGAGTGGGTCGCGCTGTGCACCGACACCGAGAGCTTCGTCCCCGGCTTCAGCGTCGCCGAGGTGCTCATCCACACCCGTCTGGCCGCCGACGTCGTGGGCCCCACCAAGATGGACCGCCCCGAGGACTTCGAGCCCAGCCCGGTCACCGGCAAGGTCTACTGCGCGCTGACCAACAACTCCGCCCGCGAGCCCGGCCAGGCCGACGAGCCCAACCCGCGCGGCCCCAACCGGCACGGCCACATCCTGGAGATCGTCGAGTCCGGCAACGACGCGGCCGCCACCTCCTTCGCCTGGAACGTGCCGCTGGTGTGCGGCAACCCCGAGGACGACGACACCTACTACGCGGGCTTCGACAAGTCCAAGGTCATGCCGATCTCCGCGCCGGACAACCTGACCTTCGACAAGGACGGCAACCTGTGGATCTCCACGGACGGCCAGCCGGGCGCCCTGGGGATCAACGACGGCCTGCACGTCATGCCGGTCGAGGGCCGCTTCCGCGGTGAGCTGAAGACCTTCGCCACCGTCCCGGTCGGCGCGGAGGCCTGCGGCCCCTTCGTCACCGAGGACAGCAAGACGGTGTTCCTGGGCCCCCAGCACCCCGGTGACGGCGGCACCTTCGAGGCTCCCACCAGCACCTGGCCCGACGGCGAGTTCCCGCGCCCGTCCGTGGTGTGCATCTGGCACACCGCGGGCCGCGAGGTCGGCAGGTAGCCCCGCCCTCCTCCCGCCGGTAGGGACGAAGACCACCGGCCCCGGCTTCCATCGTGGGGGCTGCCGGGGCCGGTTCCTCGTTTTCGGGCCCCGGCCCGGGGCGAGCGGGCCTCAGAGGGTCTTCTCGAAGCAGAGCGAGGAGGGCTCGTCGGCGTAGGCGCCGAAACCGGGGATGGGCGTGTACCCCGAACGGGTGTAGAACCGCACCGCGTCGGGCTGTCGGTCGCCCGTCTCCAGGCGCAGGCACTTCCAGCCCCGCTCGCGGGCCCACTCCTCCAGGGCCGCCAGGACCAGCGCCGCCGCGCCCGATCCGCGCCGGTCGGGCCGCACGTACATCCGCTTGACCTCGCCCGCCGCGTCACCGAGGTCGCGCAGGCCGCCGCAGCCCACGGCCGCGCCCGAGGCGTCGCGGGCCACCACGAACACCGCGATGTCCCCGGCGGAGGGGGCCATCCCAGGCTCGGAGTCGGTGGTGCCGTACCGTTCGGCGATCTCCGCCCGCTGACCGGCCCGCAGGGCGGCGGCGTCGGGATCGTCCCAGGAAACCTCGTGGACACGCATGGGCGCCACGCTAGCGGCGCCGTGTTTCGGGGCCGTGAAATCCCGCCCGGACGGCGGCCGCTGTGCGCGGCGCCACCCCCTGCGGAACGCCGCCCCGTACGGACCGCCGCCCGCGTGCGCGCCGCGGAGCCCGGACCGGAGCGCGGGCCCCGCTCCCGCCCCGGCTCAGACGGGGTCGGTCAGGGCCTCGCGCATGACCCGGAACTTGGACTCGGTCTCGGCCAGCTCCGACTCCGGCTCGGAACCGGCGACGATGCCCCCTCCGGCGAACAGCCGGGCGCGCGCGCCCTCCACGCGGGCGCAGCGCAGGGCGATGCCCCACTCGGAGTTGCCCGCGCCGTCCAGCCACCCGACCGGACCGGCGTAGCCGCCCCGGTCCATGCCCTCGGACTTCGCGATCAGCCGCATGGCCGCCGCGGTGGGCGTGCCGCCCACGGCCGCCGTGGGGTGCAGGGCCGCGACCGCGTCCAGCGCCGAGACACCGGGGGACAGGCGGGCGCGCACCGGTGTGGCCAGGTGCTGCACGTTGGCGAGCGCGAGCAGGCGGGGCCGCGCGGGCACGTCCAGTTCCTCGGTGAGCGGTTCCAGCGCGGTGCGCAGGGAGTCCACGGCCATGCGGTGCTCGTCCACGTCCTTGGCCGAGGCCAGCAGCTCCTCGGCCAGGAGCCGGTCGCCTTCGGGGTCCTCGCCCCGGGGGCGGGTCCCGGCCAGCACCAGCGAGGAGAGCTGGTCGCCCTCGCGGCGCAGCAGCAGCTCGGGGGTGGCTCCGACCATGCCGTCCACCGAGAAGGTGAAACAACCGGGGAAGCGCAGCCGCAGCCGCTCCAGCAGTGTGCGCACGTCGATGGGGGCGTCGGCCTCGGCCAGGGCGTCGCGCGCCAGCACGGCCTTGTCGAGCTCTCCCGCGCGGATGCGCTCGACGGTACCGGCCACGGCGCCCATCCACTGCTCGCCGGTCAGCGACCCCTGGCTCCAGGAGATCGGACCCACGGGCCGCGGCGCCGACGCCGGGCCCAGCGGCTCGGCCGGGTGCTCCCCGGGCGCTTCGGTGACGGTGGTCAGCCAGGAGCGGCCGTCGCGCCGCCCGACCAGCACGCGCGGCACCACCAGGGCCGATCCCGCGGAGGAGGGGGAGAAGGCGAACGTGCCGAACGCGACCGGGCCGGTGCCGGGCACCCCCACCTCGTCGTGGACCTCGGCGCGCTCGGTGAGGGCGTTGATCCAGCGGGCCGCCTCGGTGAAGCGGGTGGTGTCGGTGGGCTCGGCGGATTCGGGCTCACCGGCCAGGTCCAGCCGCGCGGCCCGTCCCCAGCCCACGATGCCCTCGTCGCCGGTCAGCCAGGCCAGAGGGGAGTCCGCGGGCAGGCGGTCCACCAGGCTGGCGGTGTCGTCGCGCAGGGCGACGGTGCGGACGGACAGGCGGGGCGGGCTCAGGAGGGCGTTCACGGTCCCCGAGTCTAGGACCTCGTCTGGGACGGTGTGTCCGGTATCGGCCGTGGTGGCCGGGGTGCGCACGTGCCCCCTCCCGGGCCGGGGCCGCCGCCGTGACCCGGCCTCCGCCGCCGCCCGGCGGGGATCGTGCTCCGCCGCCGTCCGCGCGGGAGCTCCGTGGACCCGTCGCGGCGGCCCCCGGCACCGGGGATGCGAGGTTGTCCACAGATCGCCTCGATCGTGTCCGAAAATTGACTGTCTGGCCTACTCTGGTTCGCGGTGCGACGTCACGGTGACGGCGGTGCGCGTCCCGATTCCCCCTCAGAGGAGACCTGTTCCATGGATTCAGTGGCCCGTGCCGTGACCCCGTCGCGCGCCGCGCTGCGGTGGGCCGCGACGGCCGCCGCGGCCACCGTCCTGCTGGCGGGATGCACCGGCGGGGGCTCCGAGGGGGAGCCGCCGGCCGACGGCGCGTCCGGGGCGGCCGCCTCCGCCCGGTGCGGGGACGGCGGGGCGCAGCGGCAGATGCGCGGGGCGTGGCTGACCACGGTCCGCAACATCGACTGGCCCTCCGAGCCGGGACTGTCCGCCGAGGAGCAGAAGGCCGAGCTCGACGCCTACCTCGACGACGCCTCCGCCATGGGGCTCAACGCGGTCTTCCTGCACGTGCGGCCCACCGCCGACGCCGTCTACGAGTCGGACCTGGAGCCGTGGGCGCGCTACCTCACCGGCGAACAGGGCGGCGATCCCGGCTACGACCCGCTGGAGTACGCGGTGGCCGGGGCGCACGAGCGCGGCCTGGAGCTGCACGCCTGGTTCAACCCCTACCGCGTGGGCTTCCAGGACCCCGACGTCGAGAACCTGGCCGAGGACCACCCGGCGAGGGAGAACCCCGAGTGGCTCGTCGACTACGGCGTCGAGGCCTACTTCGACCCCGGCAACCCCGAGGTCCGCGAGTGGGTGACCCGCGTGATCCTCGACGTGGTGGAGCGCTACGACGTCGACGGCGTGCACTTCGACGACTTCTTCTACCCCTACCCCAAGGAGGGCGAGGAGTTCGACGACGACGCCTCCTGGGAGGAGCACGGCGAGGGCTTCGACGACCGCGAGGACTGGCGCCGCGACAACGTCGACCGGCTCATCGCCGGCGTCCACGAGGGCATCGAGGCGACCAAGCCCTGGGTGAGCTTCGGCATCTCCCCGTTCGGCATCTGGCGCAACGACTCCACAGACCCCAGCGGCTCGGCCAGCTCGGGCCTGCAGTCCTACGACGCCCAGCACGCCGACACCCGCACCTGGATCCAGGAGGGCACGGTCGACTACGTCGCGCCGCAGCTGTACTGGCAGCGGGGCTTCGAGACCGCCGACTACGAGGTCCTGGCCGACTGGTGGGCCCGGGAGGTCGAGGGCACCGGCGTGGACCTGTACATCGGCCAGGCCGCCTACCGGGTGGGCGAGGACGGCTGGACCGGCGAGGACGCGCTCAGCACCCAGCTGGACTACTCCGGCGAGCTGCCCCAGGTGGACGGCGACGTCTACTTCTCCATCAAGAACCTGCGCGAGCAGGCCGCCGACGCCTACGCCGCGCTGGCCGACGAGCACTACGGCGCCCCCGCCCTGCCGCCGCTCTCCGACGCGCCCGAGGGGCAGGAGCCGCTGGTCGGCGCGGTCGGCGGCGTCACGGCCCGGGCCGCCGACGAGGGGGTCGACGTGGCGTGGGAGGCCGTGGACGGCGCCCGCTTCTACGCCGTCTACCGGCTGCCCGCCGACGCGGCCGCCGCCGGGACCGAGGAGGAGCGCTGCGCCGCGCTCACCGCGGACAACCTCGTGGGCCTCACCGGGCGCACCGCGCTGACCGACACCGAGCCGCTGGAGGACGGCGCCGGGTACGTGGTCACCGCGCTGGACGACTACCGCGCCCAGGGGCCGCTCGGCGAGGCCGCCGACGTGCGCGGCTGACCGCGGACGGGGAGCGTGCGGGCTCCGGCCGGGGGAGGCGTCCCCGGGTCGGAGCCCCTCCCGTGCGCCGGGGTACCCGGTCGGGCGCCGCTCGGGTCCGGCGCGGCCTTCTGCCGCAGAATCCCAGAACAAGGGCGAAAAAGTAAGCATCTGCTAGCGGAAAGTCCCTTTTGCCCCAGCAGATGCCAGGGGTAGGTTGGCCCCATGCCGACCTTCCACATCAGCGAGGCCGCCGACCTCCTCGGCGTCAGCGCCGACACCGTCCGGCGCTGGGTCGACTCCGGCCGCCTGTCCGCCACCCGCGACGCCTCCGGAAGGCGTCTGATCGAGGGCGCGGACCTGGCCGGGTTCATGAGCACGGGGGCCGACGAGGACCCGGCCCGGCACCTGTCCTCCGCCCGCAACCGCTTCCGCGGCCTGGTCACCGACGTCGTCCGCGACCGGGTGATGGCCAGCGTGGAGATCCAGGCCGGACCCCACCGGGTGGTCTCGCTGATGAGCCGCGAGGCCGCCGACGAACTCGGCCTGGAGGTGGGCAGTATCGCCACCGCGGTGGTCAAGTCCACCAACGTGGTCGTGGAGACCACCGGGGAGCGCCATGCGTGAGCCCGCCCCCCGCGACCCCCGGTCCGGCGCCTTCCGGCTGACCCGCGCCCTGGCCGCGGCCGCGCTCGTACTCTGCGCCTGCTCCCCGGGGGAGGAGTCCGGCGACCGGCTCAACGTCTTCGCCGCGGCCTCCCTCACCGACGTCTTCACCGACCTGGCCGAGGAGTTCGAGGCCGAGCACCCCGGCACCGAGGTGGTCCTCAACCTCGCGGGCAGCAGCGACCTGGCCCTGCAGATCAACTCCGGCGCCCCCGCCGACGTCTTCGCCTCCGCCGACACCGCCACCATGGAACGGGTCGTCGAGGGCGAGGGGCTGGAGCCCGACTGGGCCGCGGAGCACGGCGCGCGGGGCGTCGTCTTCGCCGCCAACACCCTGCGCATCGCCGTGCCCCCGGACAATCCGGCCGGTGTGGAGGGGTTGGCCGACCTCGCGGACGAGGGCACCGCCGTCGCCTTCTGCGCCGAGGAGGTCCCCTGCGGCGCGGCCACCGCCGCGGTCCTGGACGAGGCCGGGCTGGAGATCACCCCGGACACCTACGAGGAGGACGTGCGCGCGGTCCTGACCAAGGTCGAGCTCGGTGAGGTGGACGCCGGACTCGTCTACGCCACCGACGTCGTCTCCGCGGGCGACCGGGTCGAGGGCGTCGTGTTCGACGAGTCCGACGAGGTGGTCAACGACTATCCCATCGGGGTCGTCTCCACGACCTCCGACGCCGCGCTCGCCGCCGCCTGGGTGGACCTGGTGCGCTCGCCCGAGGGCGGGGAGGTCCTGCGGGCCGCCGGGTTCGAGGTGCCATGACGCCCGACCACGCCCCCGCCGCGCCCGCCGCCGACGCGGCGCCGCGCCGCTCGCCTCGGGCCCGGCGCTTCGGTCGGGCGCCCTGGATCCTGCTGCTGCCCGCGCTCGTGGGCGCGGCCTTCCTCGTGCTGCCCATGGCGGGCCTGCTGGCCAGCGCGCCCTGGTCCACCATGGGCAGCCGCCTGGCCGAGCCCGAGGTGCTGGCGGCGCTGTGGCTGTCCCTGTCCACCGCCACCGCCGCCACGGCCGTGTCCCTGCTCCTCGGGGTGCCGCTGGCCTGGCTGCTGGCCCGCACCGACTTCCCCGGACGCCGCCTGGTGCGCGCCCTGGTCACCGTCCCGCTGGTGATGCCGCCCGTGGTCGGCGGAGTGGCGCTGCTGCTGGTCCTGGGGCGCAACGGGATCGTGGGCCGGTACCTGGACGCCTGGTTCGGGATCACCCTGCCCTTCACCCCCGCCGCCGTGGTCCTGGCCCAGGTGTTCGTCGCCATGCCGTTCCTGGTGATCAGCGTGGAGGGCGCGCTGCGCGGCGCGGACCGCCGCTACGAGGAGGCCGCCGCCACCCTGGGCGCCGGGCGGGCGGCCGTCTTCGCCCACGTCACCCTGCCCATGGTGCTGCCGGGCATCGCGGCGGGGGCGGTCCTGTGCTGGTCGCGTGCCCTGGGCGAGTTCGGCGCCACCATCACCTTCGCCGGGAACTTCCCGGGCACCACGCAGACCATGCCGCTGGCCGTGTACGTGGCCATGCAGCGCGACCCCGAGGCCGCCATCGTGCTCAGCCTGATCCTGCTGGCGGTCTGCCTGGCCGTCCTGGCCACCCTGCGCGAGAGGTGGACGAACGCCTGATGGCCCCCGACCACGACCCCGCCGCCACCGTGTCCGCACCCGCGCTGGAGGCCGACCTGCGCCTGAGCCGGGGCGCCTTCACCCTGGAGGCCGCCCTGACGGTGCGCCCGGGGGAGATCCTCGCCTTGCTGGGGCCCAACGGCGCGGGCAAGTCCTCGGCGCTGCGCGCCCTGGCCGGACTGGTGCCCCTCACCGGCGGGCGCGTCCTCGTGGACGGGCGCGACCATACCAGGACGCCCGTGGAGCACCGCCCCATCGGCATGGTCTTCCAGGACTACCTGCTCTTCCCGCACATGAGCGCCCTGGAGAACGTGGCCTTCGGCCCCCGCCGCCAGGGCCTGTCGCGGGCGGCGGCCCGCGAGCGCGCCGCCGGACTGCTCGCCCACATGGGCCTGTCCGCCCACGCGCGCGTGCGGCCGCGCCGCCTCTCCGGCGGGCAGGCCCAGCGTGTGGCGCTGGCCCGCGCCCTGGCCGTGCGCCCGCGCCTGCTGCTGCTCGACGAGCCCATGGCCGCCCTGGACGCCAGCACCCGCATCGACGTGCGCGCCCGGCTGCGCCACCTGCTGGAGGAGTTCGACGGGGCCACGGTGCTGGTCACCCACGACCCGCTCGACGCCATGGTGCTCGCCGACCGGGTGGCGGTGATCGAGGAGGGCCGAGTCGTCCAGCAGGGCGAACCCGCCGAGGTGGCGCGGCGCCCCCGCACCTCCTACGTCGCGCGGCTGGTGGGGCTCAACCTCTTCCGGGGCGCGGCCGAGGGCACCACCGTCACCCTGGACGGCGACGGGCCCGGCGGTCCGGTGCGCGTGGAGGCGCACGAGGCGCACCGGGGACCGGCCCTGGTGGCCTTCCCGCCGCGCGCCGTGGCCCTGTACCCGCACCGTCCGCACGGCAGCCCGCGCAACGTGTGGCGGTTGACGGTGGAGGGGATCGAGCGGTTCGGTGACCAGGTGCGGGTGCACCTGGCGGGGAGCCCCTCCCTGGCCGCCGACATCAGCCCGGCGGCCCTGGCCGAGCTGGGGCTGGCCCGGGGGGACGCGGTGTGGGCCGGGGTCAAGGCCGCCGAGGTCGAGTGCTACCCGGGTTGACCCCCGGCCGCTCCGGCCCGCGGGGCCGCGTCGGCGCGGAGCGCGTTCGGGTCCGGGGCGGCGGCGTACCCTGTGAAGAGAACCGATTTTTTCTACCCATAATCGGGCATAGAAACCCACATCGGAAAAGCTGTGTACACCTGGATATCTCAGGTACACCCGGGGGAGACTGTAAGTCTGGCGACGACTGTCCTTCCCCCCGTGGCCGAGGAGGGTGCCATGTCCCTGAGAGAGCACGAGAGAAGAATCCTCGCGGAGATCGAGCGGCAGCTCAGCGAGGAGGAACCTGACCTGGCCGGACGACTGGAGTCCTTCGGGTCGGGGGACCCCGACGCTCCGGCCGACCCCGGCCTGGGCGGATGGAAACCGTGGGTGGCGTGCGGCCTGATCGCCGCGGTCACCGCGGGCCTGCTCGTGATGCTGTTCGTCCTCACCCCGAGCACGCCGCAGCCGTCCGCGCCCGCGGTGCCGACCGACACCTCGCAGACCACCGGGGGCCCGGCGCCCGAACCGGACCCGGAGCCCGCGCCGGAGGGGCCCGAGACCGTCGGCACCTCCTGACCGCAGCCCCGGTCCGCGCCGTGCGGTGCCGCCCGGGACGCGTGACGGGCGGTGTGCGTCCGCTGCACACCGCCCGTCACGCGCCCCGCGTACCGCGTGTCCGGCTCAGGCGCCCTTGCCCAGGACGACGGTCCAGTAGGGGCCGCCGTCGCCCTTCACCACGCCCACGCCGATGTGCTCGGACTCGCAGTCGGCGAGCACCTGGTTGTGGCCGCGGCGCGTCCAGGCCTCCACCGCCTCCTCGGCCGTCTCGAAGCCGCTGGCCACGATCTCGCCCGAAGGGTTCGCGTAGCCCAGGCCGCGGGCCCGGTCCCTGGCCGACGAGCTGCCGCCGAAGAAGCCGCCGCCGGGGAAACCGCTGTCGCCCGCCTGGTCCTGGCTGTGCTCCCGGGCGGCCTGGGTGAGCAGTTCGTGGGCGCTCAGCTTCTCGCAGCCGTACCCGGGCCTCTTGTCGTTGACCAGCCGCACGACCTCGGCCTCGGCCTCGGTCCAGGGGTCGGCCGGCTCCTCCTGGGACCACGGCGGGGGCCAGCCGCCCCCGGAGCCCGTCCCCTGGACCGCGGACGGGGTCCCACCGCCGGCGAACACGTCGCCGGGGTCGGCCGCGCCGGTCACACCCGCGCAGCACACGGCCGCCGCGGCCATCCCCGCGAGGACACGGCCTCGAAGCAGGTTTCGCATGTCTTTCCACCTCCCGTGCGCGGGGGCGCGTGTACCGCGCCGCGCCCGCGCACACCAGGGGCGGACAGCCGTGAAGGCCGTCCGCCCGCAACCTCGCGGGAACTCAGTTCGCCTTGCTGGTGGTCCTGTCCACCGTGGCTCCGTGCATGGAGGCGGTGTAGGTCACGTACTCGTAGTAGACCTTGCCGTCGTCGCCGACGCGGCTGTGGACCACGGTCATGGTGGCGCCCTCGGCGCTGGCGCTGCCGAAGTCCTTCTCGAAGACCGCGTCGGCCATCGCGACCGAGGGCGCGCCCAGCGCCAGGCCGAAGGCCACGCCGGTCAGGGACAGCGCTCGTCGTAGTCGGACCATCGTCCTTCCCCTCCTCGGGTTGGGTCGGGTCACGCCCGCCGGGCGCGGCGGCCGACACGGCCGCCGCGCCCGACGGAAACGGGATGCCTAGTTCGCACCGCTCACGATGCTGTGGGAGGCGGCGCCGTCGTGGCCCGCCCAGGTGGCGCTCTTCTTGTAGAAGGAGCCGCCGTTGTCCCAGTGGTCGTGGCCCTTGTCGCCCTTGTGGCCGTGGCCGTGGTCGTGGCCGCCGCCGTTGCCGTCGAAGGCGACAGCGGTCACGTTGTGGCTCGCGGCGCCCTCGATGCCGGCGGCGCTGGACTCACCCGAGAAGAAGCTGTCCGCCATGGCGGTGGCCGGGGCGCCGAAGGCCAGGGCCGGAACGGCGACGGAGGCGAAGGCGATCCGAGTGAGAGTCTTGCGGTTCATCCTGTGTCCTTTCGAGGCGGACCGACGATCTGTCGGTCCGGTGGCACCGATCCCCCCCAGCTCGACCCTCGGGAGAACCGTTCTCCTGGCGCCATCCGTAGATCTGCCCCCGGGTTCCCGCTCGCTAACTCTTAGTAGTCACTAAATAGCTTAAAGTAATACTTGTTTGTTTTGGGTCGGATTTTTCCTGCTTGAGGTGGGCCCATGCCCGCGACCGGGGACACGGGGCCGACCGGTCCCCGAAGAGGCCGGGACGGGGCCGAGGCACGCCGCGCGATCCGGGAGCATCGTAGACGCCGGGAACCGGCGCCGACACCGGCCACGCCGGTGCGGCCCCGACGCCGACGGCGCGCACCGGCGGGGCCGGTACGCGCCGTCGCGTCGGAGACCGGCCTCAGAGGCCGTTGGTGAAGCTGGCGGCCAGGGGACCGGCCACGGACGAGCCGCCGCCACCGCCCTCGACCACCACGGCGAAGGCCACGTCGCCCTTGAAGCCGACCATCCAGGCGTGGCTGGGCAGCTCCCCGTCCTCGTCGGCGTCCTCGGCGGTGCCGAACTCGGCCGTACCCGACTTGGCGTACACCTCGCCCTGGAAGGGCACGTCCTCGGCGGTGCCCTCGGTGACGACCGCGCGCATCATCGTCCGCAGCGCCTCGGCCTGGGCGATCGCGCGGGGCTCGGGCAGGCCCTCCTGGGCGGGCTCGGTCACCAGCACCGGGTGGCGCCAGGAACCGTCGGCGACCGCGGCGGGCACCGTGGACATGTGCAGCGGCGAGGTGAGGATCTGGCCCTGGCCGATGCTCTGGGCGCCCAGCATGGTGGCGCTGTCCACCGGCGGGAAGGACGGTTCGAGCGTGGGCACGCCGATGTCCAGCGGCGCGTTCATGCCGAACTGCTCGGCGCTGGCCTGGAGCGTGTCCGAGCTGAGCCGGTCGCCGACCTGCTCCACCAGCGCGGTGTTGCAGGAGGTCGCGAAGGCCTCGGTCACCGTCTGGGCGCCGTACTCGGCGTCGCCCGCGTTGACGAACGGCCACCCGCCCAGGTCGTACTCCTTGGGGCAGTTCATCGTGGCGTCCACGCTCATCCCGTTGTCCAGCAGCGAGCTGTAGGTGATGATCTTGAACGACGAACCGGGCGGGTACTGGCCCTCGAAGGCCCGGTTGAACCCGCCGGGCACGTTCGCCGCGGCCAGGATCTCGCCGGTGGAGGGGCGCACCGCCACCAGGCCGGCCGGGTCGGCGGAGTCGATGACGGCGTTGGAGGCCGCGTTCTGGACGGCCATGTCGATGCTGGTGACGACGTCCTCGCCGTCGGCGCCGTCCAGGGTGGCCACCGTGTTCTCCGCGGTGGCCTCCAGGGAGTCGGGGTCCTCGGCGGCGGCCGCGTCGACCATGAGGATGGTCGTGGCGGCCTCACCGGCCAGTCGCTCCTCGTAGGTGCGCTGGAGGCCGCTGACGCCCACGGTGTCGCCGACGCTGTAGGCCGGGCCCAGCCGTTCGACGTCCTCCGCGGTGGCCTCGCCCAGGGAGCCCGCGATCATCTGCAGCGAACCGGAGACGGTGCCGTCCAGGGCGGTGCCGTCGGCGGCCAGGACGCTGCCGCGCTCGCCCCACACGGCGGTGCGGGCCAGGACCTGGCCCTCGCCCAGGCCGGGGTAGGCGACCTCGGGGGAGAACTCCACCCACCACTCGCCGTCCTCGCGGACCAGCGGCAGTTCGCCCTCCCAGCCCCAGTCGTCGGCGTTGGTCAGCGACACGGTGACCTCGTAGGGAGCGCTGCCGGCGCCGCCGTCGGCGGTCACCGTGCCGACCTCCACCGCGATGGAGTCCACGCCCAGCCCGGAGTCGATCCCGCCGAGCACCGCGGCGGCGTCGCCGCCCCGGGTGACCGCGGCCAGGCGCTCGTAGTCCTGCGCCTCCCAGGCGGCCTCGTACTCGGCGGCGGCCTCCTCGGGTTCGGGCATCGTCAGGACGTACCAGGACGCGCCGCCGCCCACGAGCAGCAGCACCACGACGGCGGAGAGCACGCCGATGAGCAGTCCGCGCCGCGACTTGCGCGGCGGGGGGCCGGGGTCGTAGCCGTCGTCCCCGTGGCGGTCGGGGTCGTCCGGTCCGCCCGCGCCCGGGCCGCCGCCGCTGTAGAGGTACTCGAAGCCGTCCGGGGAACCCTGGCCGTGCTGGGGGCCGGTCTCCCCGCGGCCGCCGCGGTCCGGCGCAGGATAGGGCGCGTCGCCCGGGTAGGGGGTGTCGCCGTGGTGGACGGGCTGGCCCGGGTAGGGGTCGTCGTCCCAGGTGTCGGTGCGCCCGTCCGGGTGGCCGTGTCCGGCGGCGGGCCCGCGGACGCCGTGCCGGGGGGCCGGGGCCTCCTGCCAGGAGTCGTGCGCCCCGTCGCCTCGGGACCCGTCCCAGCCGCCGGAGGGGCCCTGGGCCGAGGGATAGGGGGCGTTCCAGTCCTCGGCGCCGCCCCGGTCGGGGCCGCGCGGGGGCTCGTCCCACGAGGCGGGCTCCTGCGGGCGTCCCGCGTTGCCGTGGGCGCCGGAGCCCTCGTGCCGGGA
Organism: Nocardiopsis sp. M1B1; assembly: GCF_052466615.1. Classification (NCBI taxonomy): domain Bacteria; kingdom Bacillati; phylum Actinomycetota; class Actinomycetes; order Streptosporangiales; family Nocardiopsidaceae; genus Nocardiopsis; species Nocardiopsis sp. M1B1. The sequence continues at coordinate 4,033,253 of NZ_CP196194.1, read as the reverse complement.
GGGCTCCCAGGCGTGCGCGGACGGGGCGCCCCATCCGTCGTCGGCGGTTCCTCCGCGCGGGGGTTCGTCCCACGAGGAGGGGGAGTCCCAGGACCCGGCCGACCGCTGCGGGGGGTCGGGCTGCGGGGGAGGAACGGGCGCGGACGGGGCCGCCGCTTCCTCGGGCGGGGGCCCCTGGGTGCGCTGGGGGATGCGGTAGGGGTTGCCGGGGCGCGGGGGGTGCGCCGGGGGCTCGTGCGATGCTTCGGGCGGTCCGGAGGAATCCGGCTGCCGGGGGGACCGTTCGTCCACGCCTGACCGTCCTTCACTGGGTTGGCTGGAGATACCAAGATGCCCCGCTCCCACCTCGGTGGGAGCGGGGCACGAGAGTGAGGGTCGGCATGGCGGTCGCCTCTCGGCGCGGGGCACAACGGGGCTCCTGGCCGTACGGTCACCCACCCGGAGGCGGGGCCGGACGCGGTATTCCGCGAAGGCAATTGTTGAGGCCCGGGGGACACTTGCTACCACACCGACCAACAGTGACTCTAACCCATCGGGCCGAGCCGTTGTTCCGTCACCGCCGGATGCCGCGCATGCGCAATCTCACGGTATCCGCGGGCGGAGGGGGGAATGCGGTGGCCGGTCCCGCAGAGGGGCGCGGGACCGGCCGGGAAGCCCGCGAACCGGGGTCACCCCTGGCGCGCGATGCTGGTCTGCTCGTCCCGGGACAGGAGCTTGAGGCGCTTGCGTCCGCGCTCGGCGCCCAGCTCCTCCTCGCGGGCCTCGATCCGCTGCCAGCCCTCCCACGTGGTGTAGTCGACGCCGCGCGCCTCCAGCAGGGCCCGGAAGGCGACCGGGTCGGGCTCGGAGGCGGGGGTGAGGGCCTCGCGGTCGGCCACCAGGTTGGTGACCGTCTCCAGGGCGTCGCCCTTGGTGTGGCCGATGAGGCCCACGGGGCCGCGCTTGATCCAGCCGGTGGCGTAGACGCCGTCCATCGGCTTCTCGTCCAGGTCCAGGACCCGGCCCTCGGCGTTGGGGACGACGCCGCGCTCCTCGTCGAAGGGCAGGTCGGCCAGGGGCGAGCCCAGGTAGCCGATGGCGCGGTAGACGGCCTGGACCTCGTGGTCCACGTACTCGCCGGTTCCCCGGACGCCGCCGTCGCCGGTCAGCTCCATGCGCTCGGTCCGGAAGCCCGTGACGCGGTCCTCGCCGAGCACGGCCACCGGGCTGTGCAGGAAGTGCAGGTGCAGGCGGCGCTCGGCGCCGCGCGGGTCGCGGATCGCCCAGTTCTGCAGGACCTTGACGTTGGTCTTGACCTGGTTGGAGTCCTCGCAGGCCTGGAGGCTCCCCTCGTCCATGTCGAAGTCCTCGGGGTAGACGATGACCTCGACGCCGGGCTGCTTGTCCAGCTCGCGCAGCTCCATGGGGGTGGCCTTGCACTGGGCGATGCCGCGGCGGGCGAAGACGTGGACGTCGGTGATCTGCTTGGCGCGCAGCCCCTCGTACACGTTGTCGGTGATGTCGGTCTCCAGCAGGTCCTCGGCGCTCTTGGCGAGGATGCGGGCGACGTCGACGGCGACGTTGCCCGCGCCGATCACGGCGACGCTGGTGCCCTCCACGTGCCAGGACGGCGACACGTCGGGGTGGGAGTCGTACCAGAAGACGAAGTCGGCGGCGCCGTGGCTGCCGGGCAGGTCGATGCCCGGGATGTCCAGCGGCCGGTCGCGGTCGCTGCCCGTGGCGAAGACGACCGCGTCGTAGTGGTGGCGCAGGTCCTCCAGCTTGAGGTCCACGCCGTACTCGACGTTGCCGTAGAAGGTGATCTCCGGCTTGTCCAGGATCTTGTGCAGCGCCCCCTGGATCTGCTTGATCCGGGGGTGGTCCGGGGCGACGCCGTAGCGGACCAGGCCGTAGGGGGAGGGCAGCTTGTCGAGGATGTCGATGCTGACGGACGTGCCGCACGCGGACAGGGTCTCGTCCTTGGTGAGCAGGTCCGCGGCGTAAATCCCCGCGGGGCCCGCACCCACGATTCCCACTCGCAGTGGTCGCGTCATCGCACAGCTCCAAGTCTTCGCGCCAGAGTCGGACGCCATCAAAAGGTAAGGCTTGCCTAATCTATCCGGTGTCGGCACCGGGAAAACCTACTATAAAGGTAGAGAATTCCGCCCCCAGTCCCGGGCCCGCATGGCGGGCCCCGGAGGTCCCGCGGGGCCGTAGGCCCAGGCAGAACCCGGTAGGACCAGGTAGGGAGGCTGCCGCCGGTGCCCTGAGAGGTCCCTCAACAAGAGGTCAACGCCCTGTCACCGGTTCCCCAGTTCCGAACGGGCTGTGAAGAAAGTCACCGCCCGCCGGGGCGGTCCCGCGTCCAGGGGGCCGTGCCGGGGGAGGGGGAGCCGACTCCCCCGAAAACCGACCCTACTTGCCCGAGGGTCGGCCCTGCTCCAGTTCGGCCTTGACCGAGGCGGCGAACCGGGGTACCTGCTCCTGCCCGGACAGCTTGGCGATGGCGGCCATGATGGCGTCGGTGGCCTCGCGGCGCGGGCGGGCCCTGTCCGCCTGGCCCTTCCACGGCGACAGGTCCACCGGCTCGCCGAAGCGCACGCCCACGCGGTTGAGGGAGGGCACCCTGCGGCCGGGGGGCAGGATCCGCTCGGTGCCGGCCAGGGCCACCGGTACCACCGGGGCGTCCGTGGTCAGCGCCAGCCAGGCCAGCCCGGTCTGCCCGCGGTAGAGGCGGCCGTCGGGGGAGCGCGACCCCTCGGGGAAGATCCCGAAGACCTCGCCGCTCTCCAGCACCCCGAGGCTGTTGTCCATGGCCTCCTGGGCGCTCTGGCCCGGGCGCCGGTCCACCGAGAGCTGGCCGATGGCCCGCAGCGCTCGGGTGAACAGCCGCCGGGGCAGGGTCCCCTCGTCGAAGAGCTCCTGCTTGGCGATGAAGCGCACCGGCCGGGGGCAGGCCACGCCGATGAAGAGCGGGTCGATCAGCGCCAGGTGGTTGACGGCCAGGATCACCGGACCGCGACGGGGGACGTGGTGCGCGCCCTCCACGCGCTGGGGCCACACGACACGGGTGGCGGGCGCGATGACGGTCTTGGCCGCTCCGTACAGGGTCACTCGGTCGCCTCTTCTCGGGGTGGGATGGGTCCGGGCGGGGGTGACGGACGTACGGAGGGCTCCCGTGTCCGTGTCCTGCGAGCCTATCGGGGTCGCGGGGCGGAGGACGTGGCCGGAGGGTGTGATGAGGGCCGGGCGCGGGTGCCGTGGCGACGGTCACACGCGCTAGGCTATGGTCTAGACCTCTGGTGCAGGTCAGGGGTCCTTTCCCCGGACGCGCGAGCGAGGAAGAACAGCCATGCCGAAACTGGTCGACGTCAGCCACCAGATCACCGACGGGATGACCACCTCTCCGGGCCTGCCGGAACCCGCCGTCGAGGAGAGCACCGCCGTTCCGGGTTCCGTCCCCGGCCACGGCACCAGCAGCGGCCGCGTCACGATGGTCGGTGCCACCGGCACCTACGTGGAGACGCCCGCCCACCGCTACCGTGACGGCGCGGACCTGGCCGACCTGGATCTGGCCCGCGTGGCGGATCTGCCCGGCGTGGTCGTCGCCGTCGGCTCCGCCCGGATCGGCCCGGAGGCCTTCTCCGGCCTGGACGTGCGCGGACGCGCCGTGCTGGTGCGCACCGGCTGGGACCGGCACTGGCGCACCGAGTCCTACGGCCACCCCGAGCACCCCTACCTGACCGAGGAGGCGGCCAAGGCGCTCGTGGACGGCGGCGCCACCCTGGTGGGCATCGACGCGGTCGGCGTGGACGACCCCTCTCCCGCCGCCGAGGGCGCCCGCCCGGCGCTGGCCGTCCTGCTCGCCGCCGGTGTCCCCGTCGTCTCCCACCTGTGCCTGCTCGACCAGCTCCCCGAGGAGGGCTTCACCTTCTTCGCGGTGCCCGCCAAGATCCGCGGGATGGCCGCCTTCCCCGTGCGGGCCTTCGCCCTCGTGGAGTGACCGGCCGCGCCCCCGGCGGCCGGGGGCGGGCGCGGAGCGGGATCACAGGTCGGCGTCCAGGTCCTTCTGGGCCCGGCGGTGCTCGCGCTGGGCCCGCCGCTCGGCCTCCTGGCGCGCCGCGCGCTCGTCCTGGGCGACCGCGCTGGTCATCGCGTTGGACAGCGCCCGCAGCTCCATGTTGATCCTGGGGTAGGCGGGCAGCCGGGGGATCGCGCCCATGCGGGGCGTGCGGCGCTCCCTCATCGAGGAGATGAGCTCGCCGAAGGCCAGGTCCACCCGTTGCAGGGTGATGACGCCCGCCGACTCGGGCCGGTCCCGGGCCAGCGCCGACAGCGCCAGGTAGCCGGTGCGCTGGGTGGCCACCACCACCGGCCACAGCGGCAGCGTGGACGCCGCGCGCGGCGCGTCCCCGATCGCGCTGTCGTAGACCCCGCGCAGGTTGACCAGGGCCGCGCGCATGTCCCTGCGCAACCGGTAGCGCCGTTCGGGGCCGATCTCCACGTCCTGGTCCAGGACCGCCATGATGCACTCGCGCGAGGTCTCCAGCACGCTCGTGATGGCCTGGGGCAGACGGGTCGCCGACGCCCTGCGCCACAGCAGCAGCGAGCCCAGCAGGCCGAACACCGAACCCACGACGGTGTCGATGATCCGCGACCCGGCCAGGTCGGTGATCGGGTCGGGCGCGGCGGTCGCGGCCAGCAGCAGCGCCATCGGCGTCACCAGGACCGAGGCGTAGAAGAAGTTGCGGCCCACCACCAGCTGGGTGAGTCCCTGGAACAGTCCGGCGAGCACGATGACCACGGCCAGCGGCGGGTGCGTCGCGATCAGCGCGGCGCCGATGAACACGCCCACGAGGGTGCCCAGCGACCGCTGCAGTGCCCGGTTCATGGTCAGGACCACGCTGCCCGCCTGGAGGACGGCGGTCGCGGTCAGGCCCACCCAGTAGTAGTGGTCCAGGCCCAGCAGGAGGCTGAACGCGCCCGCCGCGGTCACCGTGATCCACATGCGCAGCGCGGTGGGGCGCACCAGCGAGTCCGAGCCCAGGCTGGAGCGCAGCGCGTCCCACAACGCCGGATAGCGCTGGTCGTGCAGGGTCGCGGCGTGCTCGTCGTCATCGTGGGTGGAGCGGCGCGCGGCCTGCGCGGCCCGGGCCAGCTGGCCGTAGAGCCGGGCCTCCAGGGAACGGGGGCGCAGGCCCCGGCGCAGTTCGTCGAGCTCGTCGGGGTCGGGTCCGAGGGAGGGGTCGGCCACGGCCGGGGCCATGCGCTCGGCGAAGTCGGCGGCCTTCTCCGGCAGGGTCGTGGGGCGCGCCATGCACACCTGGGTGGTGGCCAGGTGCACGTCGGAGACCCACCGCAGCAGGGAGCGCAGCCGGGCGGCCTCGGGGCTGGTGCGGTAGCCGCGGGTCTGGGCCAGCAGGACGATCCGCCAGGCCTCGGCCACCGCCACCGACGCCTCGTGCTGGGCGTGGTCCAGGTCGGGCGTGCCCACGGCGCGCAGCAGGGAGGCGAGCTGGCGGTAGGCCCCGGCCACGGCGCGGTACTCGGGGTGGCGGGCGCGCACGGGCGCGCCCGACATCGACACCGACCAGCCGATGGCCGCGCCGAGGGCGGCCACGAGGGCGTGCAGGGGGACGTCGGCCAGGCCGCCGGGGGCGATGGTGGAGATCGCGCCGACCAGGACGAAGAAGAGGGGGCCCGGCCTGTCCACCCGCCAGGCCGCGCACAGCCAGGTGGCGATCCCGGCGGTCAGGCCGATGGAGAACACGGGCGCCCAGGAGGCCAGGGCCGAGGCCAGGGAGCCGAGGGTGACGCTGGCGACGAAGCCCAGGCCGACCAGGGCCAGGGCCGCCGACCGGTAGGCGTAGGGCGTCTTCTTCTCGTACAGGACGGTCATGGAGCCCAGGGCGGCCAGGGTGCCGACCTCCGAGCCGAACAGCCACGTGGCCAAGGCGAAGGAGAGCGACATGGACACGGCGGCCTTGACCGCGGTGGTCCACGCCCAGGCGCCGGACTGGAGTCCGAACAGCGCCCGCAGGTCGACCCTGGGGTGGGGTCGTTCGGCCACCTCGACGCGTTCGGCTCCGTGCCCTTCGCCGGGGGAACCACCCACGTTCATCGGTCCGGTGTCTCCAGTGGTTCCCAGATCTCGCACGTTTCCCATCCTAGACCGGGACGAACCGGCACTTAGGTGACTTACTGAACATCCGTGGGGCGGGCCGTGGGCGGGGGCCGGGCCGTTCGGAGCACGGACCGTTACGTGGCGGTGTGCTCCGCGTCCTGCCCTGCCGGGGGCGCCCCGGCCCGCTCCGCGCGCCGTTCGGCCAGCTCGGCGCGGGCCACGGCCCGCTCGCGCGCCTCCTCGGCCAGCGCCAGGCGCGCGGCGGCGGCCTCCCGCGACTCGGCCAGGGTGATCTCGGCGTTGCGGCGCTGGGTGTCCAGGTCGGCCGCCAGGCGCTCGCGGTCGGCGCGGAGCCGTTCCAGCTCGGCGGTGAGGCGTTCGCGCTCGGCGGCGGCCGCCGCGCGGTCCGACTCCAGGCGTTCGCGGGTCCGCTCCAGTTCGGCGTCGAAGCGCTCCCGGTCGGCGGCCAGGGTCCGGGCGGCCTCGCCCGCGCGCTCCTCGGCGGTCTCGGCGCGGGCCCGGGCGCTCTCGGCCGCCAGGAGGGCCTCGTCGCGCCGGCGGGCGTGCTCGGCGGTCTCGGCGCGCAGCCCCTCGGCCTCGGCGCGGGCGTGCTGGAGCCGCCGGGAGGCCTCGGCCCGCTCGTGCTCCAGCTCCTCGCGGGCGCGGGCGGACTGCTCGGCGATGCGGCGTTCGGCGGCGGCCAGCCCCGCGTTGGCCTCGGCGACGGCGGCGTCGCGTTCGGTCCGCGCCCGGTCGGCGAGGGCGCGCTGGCGGTCGCGCTCGGCCTCGGCGGCGTCCCGGGCGGCCAGGGCCTCCTCGGCGATGCGCTCGGCCTCCTGGGTGGCGGAGACGGCGGAGGCGGCGGCGTCCTCGGCCACGCGCCGGGCGCTCTCGGCCTCGCGGCGGCGGTTCTCCGCCTCCAGGCGGGCGGCGTCGGCCTCGGCGGCGTGCCGGGCCCCGGCGAGGCGGGCGGCCTCCACCTGGGCCTCGGCCGCGGCCGGGTCGGTCATCGTGGAGAAGGCCTCGGTGGCCGACCGGAGGGTGGCGGTGAGCTGCTCGCTCTGGACGGCGAAGCGGGTGAGCAGGTCGTCGGCGCGCAGGCGGGCGGAGGTGACCGGCTCGGTGCTGAAGGAGGGGGAGGACCCGGGGGCGTGGGGGGAGGGCGCGGCGGAGTCGGCGGCGGAGGGTTCCTGGGCGGCGCGGGCCAGCTCCTCCTGGCGTTCGGCCTCCTGGGTCTGGCGCTGGCGTTCCTTCCAGGCGCGCCAGCGGGTGTGCTCGGGGAGGTCGCAGTACTGCGGCGGGCGGCCGGGCGAGGAGGCGCGGGGCACGGGCCGGTCGCAGCCGGGGAAGTTGCAGGTGTTGGAGTCGGAGGCCACGGGGTGAGCGTAGCGGTTCGCCCCCGCGCGGCGCGGAGGTGTGTCGGGCACGGCGACCGGGCACCCGCGCACCCGCGCTCCACCGGGGGTGGACGGCCGCCGGTGGTTCCGCGCCAGCCCCCTCGGGCGGGCCGCCGACCGCGGCCCGTGGGCACGGGCCGACGCGAAAGCCCCCTTCCCGGCCCCGGAGGCCGGGAAGGGGGGCTTGGGCTCCCGCGGGCGCTAGTCGTGGGCGCCGAAGGCGTCCACGCGGCAGACCATCGTGGTCACGAAGGGGCGGAAGCCCTCCTCCTCCAGGAAGCGGATGTCCTCGGAGGCGGTGGCCAGCGCGGAGAACTCGATGTCGCGCACGCCCATGCCCGCGAGCTGGCGGCGCACCTCCTCCAGCAGCTTGGAGCCCACGTCGCTTCCGGTGTACTCGGGGTCGATGGCGAAGGTCTGCACCACCGCGCCCCGCGCGCCGCGGTCCCAGCTGCCCTGGGCGTTCTCGCGGATGGTGACCATCGCGTACCCGGCCAGGTCGCCGTCGCTCTCGGCGAGGATCGCCAGGGTCTCGGGGTCGGCGAGCCAGGCCCTGTACTGGGCGCGGCGGCGCCTCCAGGACTCGTCCAGGCTCACGGGGCCGATGATGTCCGCCAGGTGCGGGGCCGTCAGGGTGTGCTGCTGGTGGAGGGCGCCCCACAGGTCCGCGAGTTCCTCCACCTCGTGAGCTCCCAGGTAGCGGAAGCTGAGCACACCGACGTCGGACTGTCGAGGTTTGGTCATCAGCGAATTTTGCATCTTTTTCTCACCCGTTTCACCAGCATTGGGTGCTGATCCCCCCGGGGCTCGCCCCTGGTTGAGCTGTGTCACCGACTGTACGTGTCCGTATCGACCGGAACGTGCCCGACACGGAGAAAGAGGTGTCGGAGATTGCCGAAAGAGAAGAAGCGCGGTTTTTTCTTTGGATGTGGAGCCCGCTGACGATGTGCAGGGAATCACGCCCCTAACCTGCGCAACGTGTACGAAACCACCCTGAAATCTGTACGCGCTGCCATAAGTTGGAAATCATGATCGACGTTCGGCGGCTACAGCTCCTCCAGGCACTGGACCGCCACCACACGGTGGCGGCGACCGCGGAGGCGCTCAACGTCACCCCGTCGGCGGTCTCCCAGCAGCTCGCCGCCCTGGCCAAGGAGGCCGGGGTCCCCCTCGTCGAACGCAACGGCCGCCGCTTCCTGCTCACCGGCGCCGCCCGGGTCCTGCTCAAGCGCGCGCACGTCATCTTCGCGGAGATGGAGCGCGCCACCGCCGACCTGGCCGAGTACGCCGAGGGCGACCGCGGCGTCGTCCGGATCGGCGCCTTCTCCACCGGGATCAGCGACCTCATCGCCCCGGCCCTGGCGCGCCTGCGCACGAGCCACCCGGACTGGTCCTTCCAGGTCGTCCAGGCCGAACCCGAGCACAGCGCCGAGATGGTGCGCTCGGGCCGCCTGGACATGGCCCTGACCATGTCCACCGGCCACATGCCCGCCAGTGGCGACCTGGACTTTCGCGTCGACCCGGTCATGGTCGAGCTGTTCGACGCGATCCTGCCCTACCAGCACCCGCTGGCCGCCCGCACCAGCCTCCACCTGGCCGAGGACCTCGCCGACGAGGACTGGATCCTGTCCGCGCCCGGCACCGCCTGGCACGAGTGCGTGTCCGGCGCCGCCCACCAGGTGGGCTTCCAGCCCCGCGTGGCGCACACCGTGGACGACTTCAGCGCCGTGTTCTCCCTGGTGCAGGCAGGGCTGGGCGTCGCCCTGATGCCGCGCCTTGCCTGGACCGGACTGAGCACGCCGAGGATCGTGGTGCGGGGGGTGCGCGAGAGCGCCCGACGGCACATCGTCGCCCTCTCCCGCGCGGGCTCCTCGCCCGAACCCCTGCTCACCGCCATGCGCGAGGCCGCCAGCAAGGTCCCCGTGCCGTCGGTGGGGCCCTTCGCCATCGCGGGCTGAGGCACCGCCCCACCCGGCCGCCCGTCCGGGCGCCGCGCTCCGTTCGGGCCCGCCCGGGCTCCGGCCTACCCGGCCAGCACGCCCGCGGCCGACTCGCGCAGGTACTCCGCCACCAGGCGGATGGGCTTCCACGCCCATCCGCCGGTGCGGCCCGCCAGGTGGACGCGGCGGACCCCGCCCAGCTCGCCCAGGGGCGCGTGCGCCACCCCGCGCCGGGTCACCGCCGACAACCGCGGCACCACGCCCACCCCCAGGCCCTCCGCCGCCAGCTGCTCGAACAGCTCCAGGTTGTCGATCCGGTGGACGACGCGCGGCGTGAACCCGGCCTCGGCGCACATGCGCTGCACCAGCGCCTCCTCGTCGCGCCGGTAGGGGCTGACGATCCACGCCGCGTCCGCCAGCTCCCGCAGCCGCCGCCGGGTCAGGGTGCGGCTGTCGGCGCCCTCCGAGGGCTGGGCGAGCAGCAGGTCCTCGCTCCCGACCGGGTGCACCGTCAGTGTCCCCGGAAAATCCCGGGGAAGCAGGCTGTACTGGTACACCACCCCCAGGTCCGCCCGCCCGTCCTGGAGCAGCTCCAGCGCGTGCTCGGACTCGTGCTCGGTCAGGTGGACGTCGATCCCGGGGTGGTCGCGCCGCAGACGGCGCAGCGCGGGCAGCACCAGGGGCGCCGCCGTGGTGTACATCACCAGGTCGACGCGGCCGACCGGCTCGCCCTCGCCGTCGAACTCCGCACGCGCCGCCTCCACCCGCGCCAGGATGCCCACCGCGTGCTCGGCCAGCCGCCGTCCGGCCGGGGTCAGGCGCACCCGCCGCCCGTCCGGCGCGATCAGCTGCACGCCCGCCTCCCGCTCCAGGACGGCGAAGTGCTTGGAGACCGCCGACGTGCTCATGCCCGTGACCTCGGACACCGCGGCCATCGTGCCGAGCCGTTCCAGTTCGACCAGCAGGCGCAACCGGGTGAAGTCCATCCGCGGAGACTACCCGACCGTCCACCGGAACTACACGATCCGTCAACCAACGGTCCGTGGACAGAAACGAACCGCGTCGGTGCAATGGTCGGGTGATCCGCTCTCTCGCTCCCTCGCTCCGCCGTGCCCGCTTCGGGGTCCCGGCGCCCCTCATGCTGCTCATCGGCATGTTCACCCTGCACACCGGCAGTGCGCTGGCCGTCACGGCCTTCGCCCAGGCCAGCCCCGCCACCGTCACCTGGCTCCGGCTGAGCTGGGCCGCGCTCCTGCTGCTGGCCCTGGGCGGCCGCTCCCTGTGGCGGGCGGTGCGCGCGGCGTCGCGGCGCGAACTGGGCGCCGTGGTGATCCTGGGCACAGCGAGCGCGGGGATGATGCTGTTCTACTCCGAGGCCACGGCGCGGATCGAACTCGGCACCGCCACCTCCATCGAGTTCCTCGGCACCCTCGTGGTGGCCGTGGCCGCCATGCGCCGACGCCGCGAACTCGTGTGGATCCTCGCCGCGGTCGCGGGCGTGCTCTGCCTGACCCGCCCCTGGCAGGGCGAACTCGACCTGGTCGGGGTCGGCTTCGCCCTGGCCGGTGCGGTGTGCGTGGTGGGCTACATCGTGCTGACCCAGCGGGTGGGCGCCGGTTTCGGCGCCGTGCACGGCCTGGCCCTGACCATGACCGTGGGCGCGCTGGTCAGCGCGCCGCTGGGAGCCCCCGGCCTGGTCGCCGACTTCGACCTCGACCTGGTGCTGTTCACCCTGCTCATCGCACTGCTGTTCCCGATGGTGCCCTTCCTGCTGGAGATGGTGGCCCTCCAGCGGATGAGCCGCACCGCCTACAGCACCTTCTCCAGCCTGGAACCGGCGGTCGCCCTGGTGATGGGCCTGGTGGTCATCGGCCAGGCGCCCGCCCTGATCCAGGTCGTCGGCATGGTGCTGGTGGTGGTCGCGGGCGCCGGGGCGGCCCGGGGCGACGGCTCCCGGAGGCCCGCCGTGCCCGACCGGGCGGCGGCCACCGCCGCCGACCCGCACCGGCCCGGGGAGGGAGCCCGGTCGGAGGAGGTCGGCGCGGCGTCGGGCCGGGCGGTCTGAGGAGGCGGGATCACTCGGCCTCGGGGACGTGGACGTGGGTTCCCGAGGCGATCTCGCGCAGCGCACGGACGTGCTGGTCGAAGGCGGCCCGCCCTTCGGCGGTCAGGGACAGGGAGGTGCGGGTGCGCCGTCCCACCGCGGCCTTGTGCACCTTCACGTAGCCCGCGTTCTCCAACACCGTGACCTGCTTGGACAGCACCGAGTCGGAGACCTCGACGGTGTCGCGCACGAAGCGGAACTCCGCGCGGTCCACGGCGGCCAGCGCCGCCACGACCGAGAAGCGCACGGGGGAGTGGATCACCTCGTCCAGCCTGCCGCGGGGGTGCTCCATCAGGCGCTCCTGCTCCGGCGCAGGGACACGTAGGCCGCCACCAGGGGCGGCGCCGCGCAGACCAGGGCCGCGGGCACCCACCAGGCGGGCTCCCCGGGGAAGGCGTACATGCCGACGAAGAGGGTGACCGCGTACAGCACGCCCCACACGCCCATCGTCCACAGGTGCAGGGACGCGTACCCCCGCGGCTGCACCGGCTGACGCACGGCGAACACCGTCATCACCGCCATGGCCGCCCCGAACCCGGCGGTGGAGGCGGCGATGGCCCACGGGGAGGGGAGCAGGCCCACCACCAGCACCAGGGCCAGCGTCGCGACGCCGAACACCGCGCCGTAGACCGCGTACCACCCGCCCCGCGAGCGCGTCCGCGTCCCCACCGTCTCCGCCCGCTCCAGCGCGTCCAGCGCCTCGTTCCTGCGCATGCCGTTCTCCGTTCGCTCAACCTGTTGTCAGCATGGCACTCACTTTCCAACTTGGCAAGTGATTGCCTCACCGGAAGGCAAGACTGGGGCGCACACGCAAGCCCCGTCCCACAAGCGACATCCGTCACCCGCGCCACTTCACCGCACCGGTACGGAGCGTCTCCGGAATGCACTAGCTTGGTGCGAACCATGGCCGCGAAATCTGATCTCGAACTCCTCCGCGCCTACGAACCGGTGCTCATGTGCACCAAGGGGGAGCTCTTCTTCCCCACCGACGTGGACGCCTACGTACGCAACTGCAGCCTGTGGATCGAGGAGCCGGGCGGCGGCGAGCGCCGCCTCGTCCCGGCCGGGGAACTCACCCTCGACCGCCTCGGCCGGGCCGAGGAGGAGTGGCCCGGACGCCACAAGCACCTGCGCTTCGTCCAGGAGGAGACCCTGCGCGAGGAGGCCCGCCGCTACAAGGGCGTGGCCCGCACCGTCATCCCCAAGAGCGGCCGCCTGGCCGCCGTCGGCGTCCTGGGCCGGGTCCTGGACATCCTGATGAAGCTCTCCCTGCTCATCCGCGGGGCCGTCCCCGGCGGCCTCACCTTCGCCGCGGTGACCCGCTACCGCGAGCGCGTCGACAACGGCGGCGTCACCTACTACGGCCGCGTCACCCGCGAGGGCGGCTACACCATCCTCCAGTACTGGTTCTTCTACGCGATGAACGACTGGCGGACCATCTACGGCGGCGTCAACGACCACGAGGCCGACTGGGAGCGCGTCACCGTCTACGTCGTGGACAACCCCGACGGCACCACCCGCCCCGTCTGGGTGGGCGCCTCCTCGCACGAGTACCACGGCGACGACCTGCGCCGCAGCTGGGAGGACCCGGACCTGCACCGGGACGGCGACCACCCCATCGTCTACGTCGGCGCGGGATCGCACTCCCACCAGATGCTGCCCGGCGACTACCTCATCCAGGTCGACCCCTCCTTCCTGCGCGGCCCCATGCGCGCCTGGCGGTGGATCACCCACCGCATCTTCCGCGCCGACAGCGTCCTGAACCGGCACGGCATCGGCGTCCCCTTCGTCGACTACGCCCGCGGCGACGGCATGCGCCTGGGCCCCGGCGGCGACCGCGAGTGGTCGGCCGTCCTCATCGACGACGACACCCCCTGGCTGACGGGGTTCCGCGGCCTGTGGGGACGCGACACCGGCGACTTCTTCGACGGCGAGCGCGCCCCCAGCGGCCCGCGCTACGAACGCGACGGCACCATCCGCCGCTCCTGGGCCGACCCGCTGGCGTGGGTGGGCCTGCAGAAGGTCGCCCCCACCGAACCCGCCGCCCGCGCCGAGCTGCGCGCCCACGTGCGCGCCCTGGACGATCGGCTGCGCACCCTGGACGCCGACGTCATCAGCCGCCGCGACCGCCTGCGCCAGCTCCACTCGGCCCGCATCGTCCTGGAGCGCGAGGCCCACTCGCGTCCCCGCGCCCGCGAGTACGCCGAACGCATCGCCGCCCTGGAGATGGAACTGGGCGAGGTCTACGAGACCCGCGTGCTGACCGCCGACGAGCGCGACACCCACCTGCGCGCCCTGGCCGCGGACACCCCCCTGGTGCCCTCGCCCACCGGGCACCTCAAGGCCCCGCACCTGCCCTACTCCTCGGGCACGCAGCGCTCCACCCGCTTCCTGCACCTGTGGGTGGCCCTGAGCACCCCGCTCCTGCTGATCTCGCTCGCGCTGCCCATGTTCGTCCTGAACGGGCAGTACACCTTCTACGCGATGATCGGCGTGGTCGTGGTCTTCGCCGCCGTCGACTCCGTGGCCCGCCGCAAGTTCGTCCAGTACCTCATCGGGCTGGCGGTCATCGCGGTGGTCGTCGGACTCGTCGTGGGGGTCGTGGCCGCGTTCGTGGTCAACTGGCGCATCGCCATCACCGTCCCCGTCGCGGTGATCGTGGTGCTGCTGCTCGTGGTCAACGTCCGCGAACTCCTGCGCCGCTGACCCGCCCCGCCCGCTCCGCCCCGCGCTGGCGCCCACAGCCCGCGCGGGGCAGCATGGGACCCATGAGCGACGCGCTGTTCGACCGCCCGCCCGCGCAGGTGGCGCCCGGCGCCGTGCACGTGCCCGGCTGGCTGGACCCCGAGGAGCAGGCCGACCTGGTCCGGCGCTGCCGCGACTGGGCGCGCGGGCCCGCCGGGATGCGCCGCCACGCCATGCCGCGCGGTGGGGTGATGAGCGTGCGGACGGTCAGCCTGGGCTGGCACTGGTCGCCGGGGCCCAACCCCCACGCCGAGCGGCGGGGCTCCGGGCCTTCCCGGCACCGGCAGGCCTACTCCTACGCGCGGCTCCTGCCCGACGGCACACCCGTCCAGCCCTTCCCCGACCTGCTCGGCGACCTGGCCGCGCGGGCCGTGGAGGCCGCCTACGGCGCCCCGCCCGGCCCGGACGCCGACCCCTACGACGTCGCCCTGGTCAACTTCTACGACGCCGACGCGCGCATGGGCATGCACCAGGACCGCGACGAACTCTCCGGCGAACCCGTGGTCTCCCTCAGCCTCGGCGACACCTGCGTGTTCCGCTTCGGCAACACCGAGACCCGCAACCGCCCCCACACCGACGTCGAACTGCGCAGCGGGGACCTGTTCGTCTTCGGCGGCCCCTCCCGCATGGCCTACCACGGCGTCCCCCGCACCAGGCCCGGCACCGCGCCGCCCGGCCTGGGCCTGGACGGACGGCTCAACATCACGGTCCGCGCCTCGGGGCTGCGCGGCTGAGGCCCCCGCTCAGGGCCGACCCGACTGCCCCGCCCGGTTCGGGGCAGTCCCTCCTGAGAGCGCTCGCCCGCCGGTCCGGTGCCGACGGGACAGCGCGTCGTCCGACCACGCACGGGAGGGAAGACCACGGATGAGCGACTCCGCGCCGGAACGCATCATGGACCTGGGCCGCAGGAGGGCCGCACTGCCCGAGCGCGGCTCGCCCGGCCCGGTCCGCGCGGTCCTCTACCGCGACGGGCGCCGCGAGCGCGAGACCGACACCGTCGCCGAGGCGCGCGGCGCCGCCGAGCGCGACCCCGGCCTCATGGCCTGGATCAGCATGACCGCCCCCCACCGCGACCAGCTCACCGAGGTCGCCCGCCTCTTCGGCCTGCCCTCCCTGGCCCTGGAGGACGCCATCGTCGCCCACCAGCGCCCCAAGGCCGAGGTCTACCGGGGCGTGCTCTTCCTCGTGCTGCGCCCGGCCCGCTACGACACCGTGCGCGAGTCGGTCGAGGTGGACGAGATCCACCTCTTCGCCGGACGGGACTTCGTGGTCACCATCGGCCACACCGAGCACGTGGACTTCGAGAGCGTCCGCGACTTCCTGGAGGCCGAGCCCCGCGTCCTGGCACACGGCACCCTGGCCGTGGTGCACGCCGTCCTGGACTTGGTCGTGGACGGCTACGCGCCCGTCGTCTCCGAACTCCAGGACGACATCGACGAGGTGGAGAACCAGGTCTTCGGCGGCGACTCCCGGGCCTCGCGGCGCACCTACCGCCTCGCCCGCGAGGTCATCCTGCTCTCCCGCGCCGTGGAACCCCTCGGAACCGTCCTGGACAGGCTCATGGGTCCGCTGGCCCACGACCCCGAACGCCCCGGTCCACCGGACCCGCGGCCGTTCGCCGACGCCCTCGTCGAGCCGGAGGGGGCCCGCCCCCCGACGCGCCGACAGGGCTTCGCCTCCGCCGACCCCTTCCGCATCCCCGCCGAACGGCGCGGCGAACTGCACCACCGCCTGCGCGACGTCGCCGACCACGTCGCCGCCGTGCGCGAGCGCGTGGACGGCTTCCGCCAGCTGTTGCAGAACATCATGTCGGTCAACAGCGCCCTCATCGACCAGGCGCAGAACGAGGCGATGAAGAAGGTCTCCTCCTGGGGCGGCATCCTGGTCGTGCCCACCCTCATCTCCTCCGTCTACGGCATGAACATCTCCCCGGGCGGCGACTACCACTGGGCGTTCAGCTGGCCGCTGTCCCTGGCCCTCATGGCGCTGACGAGCCTGAGCCTCTACCTTGTCTTCCGTCGCAACGGTTGGCTCTGAGAGTCTGTTGACGGAGGTGGGAATGACGGGGGACGGACCCGCCGAGCGCGAGGTGCTGCGGCTCATGACCGGACCGTGGGTGGCCCGGGCGGTGGCCACCGCGGTCGAACTGGGCGTGCTCGACCGCCTCGCCGGGGGCGCCGCCGACGCCGCGGCCCTGGCCGCCGGACTGGACCTGCGCCCCGACCGCCTGGAACGCCTGCTGCGCCTGCTCGCGGCCGTGGGGGTCGTGGAGCACCGCGACGGGCGCTACCGGCCCACGGAGGTCGGTGCCGCCCTGCGCCGGGACCACCCCTCGGGCATGGCCGACCTGGCGCTGCTCTACGACAGCGACATGTTCACCGCCGCGTGGGCGCGCCTGGGCGAGAGTGTGCGCACCGGCGGCACCGCCTTCGAGGCCGCCCACGGCACCGACGTGTTCACCCACCTGGAGCGCCACCCCGCCGACGCGGCGCGCTACACGGCCGGGATGGCCGCGAGCGGCCGCTTCTCCACCGCCGTCCCCGACGTCCACGACTTCACCGGCGCCCGCACGGTGGTCGACCTCGGGGGAGGGGACGGCGAACTCCTGGCCACCGTCCTGGCCCGGGCGCCGCACGCCCGCGGGGTGCTGGTGGAGCGCCCGCCGGCGCTGACCGCCGCCCGCGCCCGCCTCGGCGCGTACGTCGAGGCGGGGCGGTGCGAACTGGTGGAGGGCGACTTCCTGCGGGGTGTGCCCCGGGGCGCCGACGCCTACCTGCTCAGCCGGGTCCTGCACAACTGGTCCGACCACGACGTCCGCACCGTGCTGCGCCACTGCCGCGAGGCGATGGCCCCCGACGGGCTGGTACTGATCGCCGAGCGCGTCCTGCCCGACGAGGGCGTCCCCTGGCTCACGGCCGTCCTGGACGCGCACATGATGGTGATGACCACCGGGGCCGAGCGCACCGAGCGCGAGTACGAGGCGCTGCTGCGCTCGGCCGGGCTGACCACCCGGGGAATCCGCGACCTGCCGCTGGAGATGCGCCTGCTCGTGGCCGAGCCGGTGCGCGGCGAGGCCTGACCCGCACCGCCCCTCACATGCGCCAGGGCAGGTTCAGCCACGGGCTCCGCGGGTCCTCGGCCAGCACCGCGTGCGCCCGCGCCGAGTCGGTGTAGTACGGGCCGAACGCGCCCCCGTCGAAGGCCATCGCACGCCCCAGCACGAACCCGGCGGACATCTCCTGCCACGACCCGTGGTAGCGCATGGACTGCGCGCCCGCCCGCAGGATGTGCGCGTGCGCCACGCGCTCGTCGGCGTACCCGGCGTTGACGCCCCACCGCGCGAGGTTGACCGCCCGTCCGAAGTCGTAGGCGCGCGCCGTGCGCACCGGCGTGCCCGGTGGCAGCACCCCGTCCCGCACCATGCGCTCCTCGTACTCCCAGACCTGCGCGGCCGCCGTCACGAGCTCCTCGTACAGGCCCGGGGCGGCGCCCTGCTCCTGGCACCAGCGCACGATCAGGTCCGGCCAGATCCCCGCGTCGAAGGGCCACCCGGGGGCCTGCGCCATGGCCCGGGTGCGCAGGTCCAGCACGATCGACAGCGCCGTCGCGGGGCGCGCGTCGTCGGTCAGCAGGCGCAGCGTCCGGTCCCAGCCCGCGTGGTCGGTGACGCCCCAGGAGTCGCGGAGCTTGTCCCGCTCGTCCTGGGCGTCGCAGCACGAGCACGAGGAGTGCACCGCGTTCCACACCCCGCCGTTGGCCGTGGGCATGTGCGCGCCGGAGGCCAGCGCGTGCGCCATCGGGCCCTGGAAGAAGCCCTGCGGGTCGCTGCGGAGCTTGATCCGCGCGGAGAACAGTCCCATGTCCCCTCGTGTCCTCTACTTCTCTCCGGTGCTGAGCAGGCGGTCGATCCGTCCCGCCTCGTTCCTGGCCGTGACGGCGTGCTCCTCGGAGGCCAGCAGCGACTCGCGCCACCTCTCGGCGGCCTCGGCGATCTGGACGTCCAGCCGCCGCACGGTCGCCTCGGCGGTGTCGCGGGCCTCGGCGCGCCTGGAGTGGTCGACCACCAGCGCGACCCCGGCGCCCGCGGCGGCGGCCACGCACAGGAACCAGACCAGGCCGCTGCCCGACGTCAGCCCCAGCAGCGCCAGCAGGCCCGCCATGGCGAGGAGGCCCCACGCGTAGGTCCGGGCGGAGCCGGTGTCGTGCCAGCGCTCGCGCAGCCGGGTGCGGGCGCGCTCCAGCTCCCGGGGTTCGGCGCCGTGGGAGGAGATCGTCACCCGCACGCCCTGCGCCTGGAGGGTCGTGGAGTCCTCCACCGGCGCGGCGGCCTCGCGCACCAGCTCCTCGGCGAGCTCGGCCACGGTCGGGCGCTGCAGGGCCAGGGCGAAGGTGCGGCGGTGCGGCGGCGCGTCCTGGCGGACCAGGTCGTCGCCGAGCAGGGCGGCGACGGTGCCCACGGGGTCGGTCCACCGCTGCGGCGGCCCGCCCTCGCCGCTGCTCTCGATGACCGCGCGCAGTTCGCGGGCACGGGTCAGCAGCGGGGCCTCCTCGGTGCTGCCCTCCTCCACGAGCAGGCGCAGGGTGTCGTTGAGGAACGCGGCGCTGACCTCGTCGGGGGCGAGCGCGGAGGGGGAGGCGCCCTCCCCGTCGAGCGCGACGACGCGGGCGACGCCCTCGCGCAGCGCGGTGATGCGCCGCGCGGCCCCGGCGCGCCCGGCCAGACCGCCGGACGCCTTCCCGCCGGAGGCCGGGGAGGGCGAGGGGGAGGGGGAGGCGCCGGAGGCGTCCGCCGCCAGGGCGGACAGGCCCGCGGAGGCCGGGACGCCGACCCCAGCCTCGGACCAGGCGCGCAGCGTGGACAGCAGCAGGTGCTGCCGGGCGTCGTCGCCGAAGGAGCCGTCGGCGGTGAGCAGCCACAGGGCGCGCTGGCCCCGGGTCACCTCCTCGTCGGGGGAGGGCAGGCGCGGGAGCAGACCGGCGGTCGCGGCGGCGTCCATGGCGCGGGCGTGGTCCGCGCTGGTCAGAGCGGTGGCCAGCGCCGCGAAGTGGCCCGCGCGCTCCGCGTCGCGCCGGGCGGCCTCGTCGAAGCGGAGGCGGGCGGCGGCGGTGTCGCCCTCCAGCAGCGCGTGCAGGCCGAGGGCGGCCGGGACCAGCCAGTAGCCGGGGACGTCCTCCAGATCCAGGCTGGGGAGAGGTACGCCGTCCAGCATCTGGAGGGTGCGGTGGCGGGCCAGGGCGGCTCCGTCGAACATGGCCAGGACGGCGCGCACGTCGCTGAGCTCGATGAAGGCGTCCAGGGAGGCCGAGACGCGGTCCAGCCTCTGTTCGAGGGTGCCCCGGACGCGGGACAGCTCCGAGCGCATCCTGCGGCGTTCGGCGGCCATCTGGTAGTGGGCCGAGCCCAGACTCTCCTCCAGTTCCCGGATCTTCCGGTTCTGGGAGTAGTCGATCCAGTCGCTCATGGGGTCCTTTCTCGCGCGGGGGAGGCGGGGGCCGACGGGGGAAGGGGGAGCGCCGTGCAGTGCGACGATACGGGAGGCCGCCCGGTCCGCGTGACGCCGCTGTGCCGCCGGCCGGGCCGGGGCGGGCGGAGGCGGCGGGAGGAGGCCGCGCACCGGCGTTTCGCGTGCTCAGGGTGTTTGTTCGACTACTTAAGGATGATTGGTGTCAGGGGTCACCTTCTGTACGATTGGGAGCGCTCCCGCGAAAGGAACACCATGGAAGACCCCAGACTGCCCGCCAGCCTCCTCTTCGGCACCGCCACCGCCGCCTACCAGATCGAGGGCGGCGTCCACGAGGGCGGGCGGGGCCCCTCCATCTGGGACACCTACTGCCGGACGCCGGGGCGCGTCGCCCGCGGCGAGAGCGGTGACGTCGCCTGCGACCACTACCACCGCTACGGCGAGGACGTCGCCCTGCTCGCCGACCTGGGCGTCGACCTGTACCGCTTCTCCGTGGCCTGGCCGCGCGTCCAGCCCACGGGCAAGGGTCGCCCCAACCCGGAAGGGCTGGCCTTCTACGACCGCCTGGTGGACACCATCCTGGGCGCCGGGATCGAACCCGCCCTGACCCTCTACCACTGGGACCTGCCCCAGGCGCTGGAGGACGAGGGCGGCTGGCGGGTCCGCGACACCGCCTACCGCTTCGCCGAGTACTCCCGCATCGTCGCCGACCGCCTCGGCGACCGGGTCAACCGGTGGATCACCCTCAACGAACCCTTCTGCTCGGCCTTCGTCGGCCACGCCGTCGGCCGCCACGCGCCCGGAACCCGCGAAGGTACGCCCGCCCTGGCCGCCGCGCACCACCTGCTGCTCGCCCACGGCATGGCCACCGGCGAACTGCGCGCGGCCGCCGCCGGGGAGGTCGGCATCACCCTCAACCCGGACCACTTCCTGCCCGCGACCGACTCCGAGGCCGACCGCGCCGCCGTGGAGCGGGCCCGCACCCTGCACAACCGCGTGTGGTTCGACCCCATCTTCGCCGGGGCCTACCCCGACAACGAGGACGAGGTCTGGGAGGGCATGGCCGACGGCTCCTACCGGGCCGACGGCGACCTGCGCATCATCGGCCAGCCGCTGGACTTCGTGGGCGTCAACTTCTACCGGCCCATCATGCTGCGCGACGCCCCCCACAGCGAGGCCGACCCGGCCGCGCGCACCGCCGTGGACATCCGCACCGAGCAGGTGCAGGTCGAGGGGGTGCGGCACACCACCATGGGCTGGCCGGTGGTCCCGTCCACCTTCGCCGACCTGCTCATCGACCTCAACCGGCGCTACCC
This sequence comes from Nocardiopsis sp. M1B1, assembly GCF_052466615.1. Lineage (NCBI taxonomy): Bacteria > Bacillati > Actinomycetota > Actinomycetes > Streptosporangiales > Nocardiopsidaceae > Nocardiopsis > Nocardiopsis sp. M1B1. The sequence goes on along the minus strand of NZ_CP196194.1, from coordinate 4,012,186 downwards.
GAACCTGCCGCCCATCTTCATCACCGAGAACGGCTCGGCCGAGGACGACCAGCCCGACGAGACCGGCCGGGTCCGCGACACCAACCGCATCGAGTACCTGCGCGACCACCTGGACGCCCTGGCCACGGCCATCGACGCGGGGGTGGACGTGCGCGGCTACTTCGTGTGGTCGCTGCTGGACAACTTCGAGTGGGCCTACGGCTACGACCGCCGCTTCGGGCTGGTCCGCGTGGATTACGACCGCCTGGAGCGCCACCCCAAGGACAGCTACCACTGGTACCGCGACTTCCTGACCTCGCACCGCGCCCGCAGGGTCCAGGAACTCGCCACCAAGTGGGAGGGCTAGCCGCCCTCCGACGCCCCCGCGCGGGGGCGGGGCCCGTCTCCAGGGGCGAGCCCGCCCCCGCCCGACCCGCCCGCGCGGGGCGTTACCGCGCGGGACCACGTGTCCGACCTCCCCAACGCCGTGTTGGAGAAAGCCCGCCCGGTGCGGCAAGCTGGGGGAGGTTCGGTCGACGAGGGCTGTGGGGACGGATGGCGGAGCAGGGGTCGGGCACGGCGGCGCCGGGGGAGGCGGAGCGGAGCACGAGCGGCAGCCCGCGCGCCGCGCGGCGCATGCTCCAGTTGCAGGGCAGCCTGGTCGAGCTGCTGCGCGCCAAGCCCTTCAGCCAGATCACCTACAAGGAGATCACCGAGGGCGTGGACATCGACCGCTCCACCGTCTACCGGTACTACAACCACAAGAACCAGGTGCTCCAGGCCGCCGTGGACGTGCGGCTGACCGCGTTCGCCTCCCGGCTCGACCTCACCTTCGGCCGCATGGAGACCATCGACGGCTACATGGGCCGCGTCGTGGACGCCTGGATGGGACTGTGGCTGGAGTCGGGCGGGCTGCTCGCCGCCGCCACGGGCCTGGGCTCCGAGCCCGGGCCGCAGCGCGACTGGTGGCGCCGGCGCACCGAACCGTGGGTGGAGGCCGTGCGCGAGGCGCTGGAGATCGCCCGCCTCGTGGAGGAGCTGCCCGAGGACGGCCGCCCCGCCCGCCCGCTCGCCGAGATGGTGGTGGGCCTGTGCCTGTCCACGTTCAACAACGAGTTGACCGCGGCGCACACCGAGGAGCACCGCGCGATGGTCCGGGACCTGCTCCTGGACGCGGTGCTGCGCACCATGGGCCGCACGGAGGCAGCCCGGTAGCGGGTTCCGGCCGGGCCCGGCCTCAGGCGTGCTGTCGGGCGATGGCGCCGAACGCCCCCACGACCGCGCCGAGCGCGAACATCGACGCCTCGTCCTCGTCCATGTGGACCAGGCCCGCGGGCACGAGCACGCGGTAGGGCTTGGCCTCGCCCGGCAGGATCTCCAGGCCGTCGATGATCCCCTGTCCCTCCAGCATCAGAAGGGCTTCCTCGACCCTTCCGGTACGGTCACCACGGGACCAGATCGACATAGGTCACACCTCACTACGGCCGGGGCCGGGCAGTCCACTGTTCCCAGGGCCGGGAAACCCGGCCCTGTCGCGCTTCGGTAGTCGGCTCCGGTCTGCGCGGGGGAGTCCAGACCAGTGATACCACCGGGCGGCCCGGGGTATTCCGGCGCCCGCTCACACGCGTGCTGGCCGGAACCGGCCACCGCCGCGCGGCGTCCGGCCCCCCGGGCCCCGGGCGGCGTCCGATCCCACGGCTCCGGGCGCGCGGCCGGACCTGTCCTCCCCGGGCCCCGGCCGGTTCAGCGGGCGAGCACGGTCATCTCCTCCCCGCGCGCGTCCACGGCGACGAGTCCGACCTCCTCGGCGGGCGGCTCACCGCCCTCGGGCCCCTCCACGGCGAGGGCCTCGCCGCCCTCCGCGCTGCCGCTGGCGGCGCCCCGCACGCTGATCCGGTCCGCCTCCCGGGAGGCCGCCGCCAGGTAGTGCCACCGTTCGTCCCCGTCCTGCCACCAGGTGCCCGCCGCCACCTGCCGGTCGAGGTTGCTGCACTCCCAGCCGCCCTCGCGCTCGCCCGCGACCACGGTGTCGGTGCCCGCGTCGGTGTCGGTCACCAGCAGGGTGCGGGCCAGGCCGCTGCCGTCGTGGGCCCCGTAGCGCACGCACACCCACCGGCCGGTGCCGCCGCCGGGCAGCTCCTGGCGGGCGAACTCCCAGGCCGTGGCCGTGCGGACCGGTTCGGCGGGCGGCTCCCCGGCGCAGGCCGCCAGCCCCCACAGTCCGAAGCCGCTGTCGGCGTCCAGCACCTCGTGCGGGCCCAGGCGGCGGATCTCACCGGGAGGGGGCGGCATGTACCCCAGGTGGGCGGTGTCCCGACCGCCCAGGTCGATCGCGGTGTAGGGCTGCCCGTGCGCCACCTCCGGCGCGCGCAGGCGCAGCGCCGGTCCCACGCCGCACCGCTCGCCGGTCGGCACGGGCCCGGTCACGCCGTCCCCGTGCGCCAGCTCCGTCCAGTCCGGCTCCCGTCCGCCCAGCGGAGCGTAGGCGGCCTCGGTCACCCACGGCGGCAGCAGGTAGCGGGCGCCCTCAGCGGTGTCGGCCAGGCGCAGGGCGGGCCAGTTGGCCACCCCGTTGCCGGGTTCGTCGAACACCTCCACCCGCTCCCGCGAGCCGTCGTCGGTGTAGCGCGCCACCCACGGGGCGTCGTGCAGGAGCACCACCTCCTGCCCGTCCACGTCGCCCGCGAACACCAGACGGGGTGCGCGCGGCGCCGGGACCGCGGCGCCTTCCGCGGCCCGCGCCGCGACCCCCGCCGTCCGGCCCCGCACCGGGCCCGCGTCGGCGCCGCCCCCGGCGCTGTGCGCCGACCACGCGCGCAGGGCCCGCTGGACGAGCTGTTCGTCGCCGACCGCGTCGCCCCGCGGGTGCCAGGCGGTCAGGTCCAGCCGGAAGCGCTCGCGCCAGACCTGCCCGTCGGGGGCGTCGGCCAGGGCCACCGGCGCCGGGCCCGGGGACAGCACGGGCGCGACCGTCCTGGCGGTGCCCAGGGACAGCGCGACCAGGGCCAGCCCGGCCAGGGCCGCGACGGCGGCCAGCGCGCGCCGCTCCAGGAGCGGGCCCCGGCCGCTGACCCGGACCACCGTGGGGTCGGGGAGCCGGTGTTCGCCCCCTACCTCCAGGGCCCGCGCCACGGCGCCGGACGCGTCGCGCACGCCGACCGAGGAGAGCAGGGCGGCGGCCTCCTCGGCGGACAGGCCCTCCACCCGCAGCAGCCCGTAGGCCGCCCGTTCCCGCGAGTCCAGGCCCTCCAGCCCCTCCAGGAGCCGGGCCTCGCCGCCCGAGCCGTCCACGGGGGACAGGCGCAGCCCCGCCGCACCGCCTCTGAGGTGCCATCGGAGCGGGCGCAGGGAGCGGCGCAGCACCCGGCGGCGCACCCGCGGGTAGGCCTGGGGGCGTGGGCGGCGCCGCCCGCGCGGCAGGGCTCCGGTGACCAGCCGGTGCGCGTGTTCGAGCAGGCCGTGCGGGGGGCGGCTGCCGGACAGGGTCAGGAAGGAGAGAAGGACGAGGTTGCGGTAGGGGTGGCGGGGCGGTTCGGGCTCGGGCAGGGCGGGCATCGGGACTCCTCGGGACGGTTCCGAGCGAGCCTAGGGAGGCCGGGACCGCCGCACCCGGGAAACGCCGAAACCTGCCGCCTATGCCCTGAAAGTCCTGTGTAAGAGGCGTTTCCCGGATGTCACCCGTCCGGGTGGGTGCCGCGCAGGGCCTTGCGCCTTGGCGCGGAACCTTCGCCACCGAGACGAGCAGACCTGAGAAGACTCTCCCCCCTTGATCGCGCACCGTGGTCGAGGAGGCCGTCCGCCGTGCGTGCACCACCACAGCGGCACCCTGTCCGCGTGGGCTTGGGCCTGCTTGTGCTGTGGCCGGTCCCTGGCTGGGACTCACGACCGGAGCATGCCATCGTCCTCCAGCGAGACCTTCACCTGCTGTCACGCACCAACTCGTTAGCAGGCCCGGGGCCGGTGCCTCAACCCCGGGCGAGGGCGCGCAGTTCCTCCAGGCTCGCGGCACGGGACTCGGGGGCGTCGGCGTCCACCCGTCCCCCCTGGGGGTCGTCGACCCTCCCGGCGCAGGACCGGAGCGCCTCCAGCGCGGTCAGCCCCTCACCGCGCAGGCGCACGTGCTCCATCGTCCACCAGCCGCGGGCGGCGTTGCCCGCCGCGTCGGGCGGCAGGAGGGGCTGGAAGTCGCTGGCCTCCTCGGTGTCCGAGGCCCACAGGTAGCCGATGAGGACGCCGTCCCGGTGCACGGGCAGGTACAGCACGGGACCTGCCGTGGTCGGGGCGTAGGAGCGGCCGACCAGCACCGGGGCCAGCGCCTCGTCGCTCCACCGGTCGAACACCTCCTGCCCCGCACCCGGCGCAAGGGAAGAGCCCCCGGCGCCGTCGGCCCCGCGGGACGGTTCGGAGTCCGTCCCACCCCGGTCCGTGCGGTACCCGTCCTCGGGTGAGCTCCCACCGTCCATGGCCGTCCTCACTTCCTCTCGTCTCCATCAGTCACCTCGGTGTCGTGGGCCCCGCCCGGATCAGGGGGAGGGATTCCGAGCAGGCGGTCGGCGTGCTCGGGCACGCTCCCCGGTGGGACCGCCCCGGCCCGGTCGTCCTGAGGGGCCCCGGTCCAGCGTGCCAGCGCGCCGAGGGCGTCCAGCCCCTGGGCCCGGGCCAGGATCAGGCGGCGCACCCAGGCGCCCTTGGCGTTCAGCCCCGCCGGACCGGGCGCGGGCAGGAACCCCGCGGCGGCCCCGTCCCGCGAAGCCCAGAGGCGGCCCAGCACGCTCCCGTCCCCCCGCAGCACCGGGACGTGCAGCACCGGCCCGTCGGTGTCGGCGGCGAACCTGGGCTCGGCGCCCGCGAAGTCCGGGCGGAACCCGTCCCGCGCGGCCCGCTCCTCGTCGGCCATCTCCCCTCCTTCGTCACGGTCGCGGTGTGAACGGCAGCACGGTGACCCGCAGGGTCCACTGCCCGGTGTCGGGGTCCTGGAGCGCGTCGTCGATCCTGAAGCGCGTTCCGCGCGGCAGGAGGAGTTCCCGCTCGGAGCGGTGCACGCTGTCGTCGCCGATCCACAGGGCCGGGTGCCCCGCGGGCACGGCCAGGTGGAACTGGTAGGCGGCGGTCCGGTTCACGGTCTCGGCCCCCAGCGACCCCGAGAGGAAGCCCCGTTCGACGAACTCCGTGCCGATCAGGTCCGTGGCGTCGTGGAAGGGCCGCCCCGGCGGGGCCATGAAGCCCACGTCGAACACCGAGCGCCGTACCTCGACCGCCTCCGGAACCGGCTCCACGGCCCGGTCCAGCATGTCCATCCCCTCGCGCAGGAGGTCCCAGGTCTCCTCCGCGTTCTCCTTGGACGGGGTGTGCCCGCCGAACCACTTCTCGACCCACGCGCCGAAGAACCGGTGCTCGCTGAGCCGAAGGACCTCGGACTCGGGGCTGGCGTGCCGGGAGAAGTCGTTGTAGAACTGCGCGTTCTTCGTGTAGGCCCGGGCGGAGTTCTGCTGCTCCGCGGTCAGGGACGGGAACCGGCGGCCGAGGACGAGCTTCCCGTACCCCGCGCCGTCGCCGTCGGTGGCGAACCGGCGCACGCCATCGGGGCCGACGTGTCCGGGGCGGTCGTCGGGCAGGTCCGGCCCGGCGGGACCTCCCCCGGAGGCCGCGGCATCGGTTCCGGCGGCGGCGTCCAGCCCCAGGAGCGCGGTCAGGAAGGTTTCGGTGCTGTCGCCGAGTCCTGCCGCTTCGGGGTCGGTCACGGTGGTGTACGTGCTGGTCTGCACGCTGAACACCTGGAGGTCCGAGGTGTCCCCCGCCTGCTGTTCCGGGGCCGGAGCGGTCTCCGGCCGCTGCGGGACCACCACCTCGGCCTCTATGTGGAACCCCGGCAGTCCGAACGATCCGCCCCAGCCCGCGCGGGTGATCCGGTAGGTGGTGCCCCGGGCGAGGACGACCTCGCGCTCCTCCGGGTAGTCGCTCCTCTCGCCGATCCACAGGCCGCGGCTGCCCGCGGGCACGGTCAGGTGGACGACGTGCCGGGATTCGGCCTTGTGGTGCCCGGCCAGCCGGTTGCCCAGCGACACGGACATGAAACCGGGCTCGGTCTGGACGGTGCCCACCAGGGAGTAGGGGTCCATGTCCCGGAACCCGTCGAGGAACGCGACGTCGGACAGGCCGCGGACCATCTCGACAGTCTCGGGCAGGGGGCGGTCGACGGCTCGGTCGAGGCGGCCCAGGGACGCGGCCACATCGGCCGCGGTGGGGAACACGCCCCCGTTGGACCGCGCCACGGTACCGGCCCCGCCCGCGTTCGCGTACCAGCCCGCCAGTTCCGCCTCCGGGTCCGGCGCGTCGAGGATGTACCCGACGAAGCCCGCGGTGTGTCCGGGGACCAGGTCCCGCGCCAGGAGTTCGCGAAGGCGTTCGACGGTGGGCCAGGACAGGCCGTTCAGCTCGTACAGGCTCCAGCCGCGGGCCGCCATCGGATCCGTGCGGACCTGGAGGCGGGTCGACTCGCGCACCCTGTCCAGGGCGTCCTGGACCCGTTCGGCCGGGAGGTTGTCGCGGACGACCGCGTTGAGCCATCCGTCGGCCGTGTACCCGCGCACGTCCTCGCGCTGCCGTTCGTGGAGGGTGTCGAAGGCGTGCGGGTTGTTCGCCGGATCGTGGAGCCAGCGGCCGTAGGCGTCGGTCTCCTCCACGGAGCGGAACCGCCGCACGCCCCGGTCGTCGACGTACCCCCTGCCGTCGTCGGCGGGAACGGTGCCGACCGGGAGCCCGGTCCCGGCGACGGAGGTGTCCGCGGAGGCGTCGGTGCGGGCCGTGTGTTCCTCCTCCCCGCCGGGAGCGGCCGTGTCCTGCCCGGTCCCGCCGGTCGCGGGAGGGGCGTCCTCCACGGTCGGCGGCCGGGCCCCGGACGCGGCGCCGGCCTGTTCCGGAAGGATGGCCTCGGCGGACAGCAGCAGGCCGTGGGCGGTCCTCTCCGCGCCGGTGACGCGATAGGACATGCCCCGGGGCAGGACGATCTCGTGGTTCGACGGCCGCGGGCCCTGCGTCCCCAGCCAGAGCCCGTGCGCGCCCTCGGGAAGGGTCAGCCGGACGGTCGCCGCGGGGTGTCCCGGGCCCACCGGTTCCGGGTTCACGGAGACCGTGGTGTAACCCGGACTGCTCTGGACCGTGCCCACGAGGCCGGAGGGATCCCCCTCGTCGTACCCCTCCGGGAACCGGAGGCCGCGGGTGTGGGGCAGGACCCACGTCGTCTCGATCGCCCCGGGGAGCGGGCGCCCCACCGCTTCGTCGTAGGTCCCGAGCAGTTCCCGCACACCCTCGGCGGAGGGGTAGGTCCCCCCGTTGGCCGCGGCCAGCGCCCCGGCCGCACCGCTCCTGCGGTACAGCTCGGCCAGCCGGTCCTCGGGTCGCCCCAGCGTGAGGACCGTCCGCAGGAAGTGCGTCCTGGGAACCCCCTCCTCCGCGGCGTCCACGATCTCCCGCAGCCGCTCCGGGGTGGGCCAGGCGAGGCCGTTGGCCTCGTAGATCTCCCAGCCGCTGCGGCCGTGGGGGTCCACGACCGAGGGCCGCTCGATACGGCTCATCGAGCGCAACCGGTCGAGTTGCGTCCGCATGTCGTCCGGGGGCACCAGCGCCAGGTCCGCGAGCCACGGGGTGTCCGAGAACGCGGCGACGACGCGGCGCGCCTCCGCGGGGAGGGTGTCCAGTACCGGCATACCGCGCTCCGCGCGCGCGGCCCGGTGCGCGTACCAGTCGGCCTCGGCGGGCGTTCGGAACCGCCGGACACCGGACGCGTCCACCCGTCCGTCCGAGAGCGGGTCCGCGAAGGGCTCCGGACCCAGGACCACCTCCGCGGAGAGCACGGTCACGACCCCGCCCGTGTTCGGGTCGAACGCGTCCCGGACACCGGTGATCCGGTAGGTGGAACCGCGGGCGAGGGTGAGTTCGCGCTGCCCGGGATCGTGGCTGCGGGAGCCGATCCAGAGGCCGTGCGCTCCCTGGGGGACGTTGAGCCGCAGGAGGTAGCGGAAGGGGGCGGAGTCGGTCTTGAAGGGCTGGTCGCCCAGGGTGGTGGACATGTACCCGGGCTCGGTGTGGACCGTGCCTTCGAGGTCGTTGGCGGCGTACCCGCCCACCGCGTGCAGCAGGTGGTCGATGGAGTGCATGCCACGGGAGACGACCAGGCCTTCGGGCAGGGGGCGGTCGACGGCGTCGTCGAGGAGGCGGAAGAGTTCCAGGACGCGGTCCACGTCGGGATAGGTCCCGCCGTTGTGGCGGGCGATGACCCCGGCGTACCCGGCGTTGTGGAACCAGTGGCGCAGCTCCGCGGCGGGGTCGCGTGCGGTGAGGACGTAGTCGACGAGTCCGGCGGTGCGCGGGGGGAGGCCGTCCGGGTTCGCCCGGATCTCGCGCAGCCGGTCGAGGGTGGGCCAGGAGAGCCCGTTGGCCTCGTACAGGTCCCAGCCGTGGGCGGTCGCCACGGTCGCCGCCCGCCCGGCCTCGTGCCGGGCCCCGGCCCGCACCAGTTCCAGCTGGCTCGCCACACCGGCCGGGGACAGGGGCCGGATCCGGGCCAGCCGGGTGATCCAGGCGGACCTGGTGTAGGCGTCGACCATCCCTTGCCGGTCGGCGGGCAGGGTGTCGAAGGCATGGGGGTTGTTGGCCGGGTCGTGGAGCCACCAGTCGTAGGCGTTCAGTTCGTCCAGGGAGCGGAAGCGCCGGTATCCGTCGTCGCCGACGTGTCCGCGGCCGTCGCCCGCCGGAAGGCGCGTCCCCTCGTCGACGACCGTGGAGGCGTCCGAGTCGTCGTCCCGGTCCTCCGCCGACGGCTCCCGCGCCGACATGTCCGGGGGTACCGGCTCGGCGTCGATCTCCATCCCGTCGTCGGTGATCCGGACGTCGGTGACGCGGTAGCCGAAGTCCCGGGGCAGGACCAGCGCGTACCGGTCGCCCGTCGCGCCCCGGTCGCCGACCCACAGGCCCCGGGCGTCTTCGGGGAGGACCATGCGGACGACCGCCACGGTGTCGCGCGGCGCGGCGGTGAAGGGCGAGTCGCCCAGGGAGACGGTGGCGTATCCCCGCTCGCGCTGGTCCCTGCCCACCACGGCGGTCAGGTCGTCCCAGTCGTATCCGTCGAGTTCGGCGAGGTCCCGGTCGACATCCAACGCGAAGGACACCGCGATCGGGCCGGGCAGGGGCCGGTCCACGGCCGCGTCCATGTCCCGGATGATCTCCAGGGCCCTGTCCCCGGTGGGGTAGACGCCGCCGTTGGCCCGGGCGATCTCCCCCGCCTCGTCCGCGTTCTCGTACCAGTGGTCCAGCCGCGCCCGCGGCTCGGACGACCCGAAGACGTCCGCCGCGATCGCCGCGAACGCCGGGGAGCGGCCTCCCTCGGCGTACAGTTCCCGCACCCGTTCGAGCGGGGGCCACGACAGGCCGTTCGCCTCGTAGAGCACCCACCCGTTGGGACGGTCCGGGTCGGCGGCCTTCTCCAGGCTGGTCCTGCTCCACCGGTCGAGCCGGTCCTGGACCAACGCCGGGTCGGAGGCCGCGAGCCGGGCGAGTTCGCTGAGCCAGGGGTTCGCGGTGTGCGCGCCGATGAGGGCGCGCAGCTCCGGCGGGAGGGCGCCGTAGGTGTGCGGGGCGCCGTCCAGGTCGTCCATCCGCTCCGCGTAGGCGTCCAGCTCCTCCCGGGTGCGGAAGACGCGGGCCTCCCCGCCGCTCGTCTCGGGGGCCGCGACCGCGGTGTCGCCGTCGTCCGTGCGGTCGAGCGGGGTCCGGTCGGTGCGCGCGGCCGAGGCCGTCGGCGTGTCGTCGTCGGAGTCGTAGCGGTCGAGGAGGGGGCGGTCGTCGTAGGCGTCGTCGTCGGAGTCGTAGCGGTCCAGGAGCGGCCGGTCGTCGTAGGCGTCGTCGGCGCTCTCGTGCCCGGAGTCCTCCAGTCCCAGGAGCGCCGCCAGCCCGGCCTCCTCGTCCGCGCCGAGGCCGGGTTCGTCGGCATCGGTGACGGTGGCGTCCGTGTCGGTCTCCACGGTGAACACGTGCAGGTCGGCGGACTCCTCGACCCGCGGCGGGGCCGGGTCGGCATCCGGCCGCGGCGGCACGATCACCTCGGCCTCGATGTACAGGCCCTCCAGCCCGCGGGAGCCTCCCCAGCCCGCCCGGGTGATCCGGTAGGTCGTACCCGCGGGGAGGATCAGTTCGCGCTCTCCGGGGTACCTGCTCTTCGAACCGATCCAGAGGCCCCGGGAACCGCGGGGGAGGACCAGGTGCACCGCGTGGGCGTACCTGGCCGTGACCCCGGCGAGCTCGTTCCCCAGCGACGTGGACATGAACCCGCGCTCGGTGTGGACGGTCCCCACGAGGGAGTAGGGGTCCTTGCCGTCGAAGCCTTCGAGGTGGTCCAGTTCCTCCAGGCCGCGGATCACCTCGATCCCCTCGGGTAGGGGCCTGTCGATGGCCTCCGTCAGGGTCCGCAGGTGTTCGAGCGCGCGTTCGGGGGTCGGGAACACGTCGCCGCTCGACCTGGCGATCTCCCCGGCCTCACCGGCGTGCACGTACCAGTGGTCGAGTTCCTCCTGCGGGTCCTGCGCGTCCAGGATGTACCGGACGAAGCCCTCGGCCCTCTCCGGAACGCGCCCCTGCGCCAGGAGTTCCCGCAGCCGGTCCAGGGTCGGCCACGCGAGGCCGTTCATCTCGTACAGCTCCCAGCCGCGCGAGCCCATGGGGTTGGTCTCGAACGCCGCGACGGTGTCCTGGCGCATCAGGTCCAGCACGATCGCCACTTGGTCCGCGTTCATGGACTCCCGGGCCACGGTGTTGAGCCAGCCCTCGATCGTGTAGCCGATGACCCGGTCCCGGTGCTCGGAGTCCAGGGCGTCGAAGGCGTGCGGGTTGTTGGCCGGGTCGTGGAGCCACAGGTCGTAGGCGTCGAGTTCCTCCTCGGTGCGGAACCTGCGGATCCCGTTCCCGTCGACGTACCCCCGTCCGTCGCCGGGCCCGTGCCCGGCGCGGAGCGCGTCCGGCCCGCCGGCGGCGTCGTTCGTCCCGCCGGGCGCGGCCTCGGCGGCGGGCGGCGCGCCCACCACCGCGGGTGCGGGGGCGCTGTCCGCCACCGTGGGAGCGGGGGCGCCGCCCGTCGGCGCGTGCACCCGCGCGGTGATCACGGGGAGGCCGCCGGACGCGTCCACGGAGTCGATCCGGAAAGCGGTTCCCGGCGGGAGGACGACCTCCTGGTTCTGGGGGCGGGGGCCCGCGTCGCCCAGCCAGAGCCCGTGCGCCCCCGACGGCAGGACGAGGCGGACGACCGCGGCCGCCCCGTCGCCCGGCCCGGTCGGCCGCGGGTTGAGCGCGACCGCGGTGTACCCCCGGGTGGTCAGCGCGGAGGGGTCGCGCGGGTCGAATCCGCGCAACTGTTCCCGCGCCGCCGCGTGGCCCAGGTACCAGGTGCTCTCGACCGCCTCGGGCAGCGGACGGCGGACGGCGTCCTCATAGGAGGCCAGCATGTCCAGCAGCCTCTCGGGCGAGGGGTAGGCGCCCCCGTTCGCGCGGGCCAGGACCCCGGCGGCCCCGGCCGTGTTGTACAGCCCGCCGAGCCTGCGTGCCGCCTCCTGGGGGCCGTGCCTGAGGATGTCGGTGATGAACCGCGCCCGCGCCGGGTTGCGCCCCTGCTCCACGGGCAGGAGCTGGAGCAGCCGGTCGGGGGAGGGCCAGGTGAGGCCGTTCGCCTCGTACAGCTCCCACCCGAGGTTCCGCTGCCGGTCCGCCGGGGTGGAGGCCGGGGTGACACGGCTCGCCGCGCGCAGGGAGTCCAGCAGTTCCCGGGCGCCGTCCGGGTCCGTTCGGGTGAGGTCGAACCCGCCCGCGAGCGCGCTGAGGGCGCGGGCGAGGTCGTGCCGCGCCCGGGGGAGCGCGTTGACGGCGTACGGGTTGTGCGCCGGGTCGTGGAGGCGGTGACCGTACCAGTGGGCCTCCTCCGGGTTCCAGAACCTGCGGACGCCGTCCCCGCCCGTGCTCCCCTCCGAGAAGAGGTCGGGCACCGCCCTCGGCAGGGCGACCACGGTCGCGGTGAGCACTGTCTGCGGGCCGCCGGATTCGGGGTCGATCCCGTCCTGGACGCCGGTGATGCGGTACGTGGTGCCGCGGCCGAGGGTGAGCTCCATCTGCTCCGGGTCGTGGCTGCGCGTACCGATCCAGAGGCCGCGGCTCCCCTGGGGCACGTCCAGGCGCAGCAGGAAGGGGAATCCGCCCGAGTCCGTCTTGAACGGGGAGTCGCCCAGGGTGGTGGACATGTAGCCGGGTTCGGTGTGGACGGTGCCCACCAGCAGTCGGGGGTCCGCGCCCCCGGTCGTGCGCAGGAGGTGGTCGATCGACTGCATGCCGCGGGACACGGCCATGCCCTCGGGCAGCGGGCGGTCCACCGCGCCGTCCAGGAGGCGGAACAGCCGCCGGGTCGCGGCGGCGTCGGGGTAGACGCCTCCGTTGAGCCGGGCGATGACCCCCGCGTAACCGGCGTTGTGGAACCAGTGGTCGAGTTCGGTACGGGGGTCGGGGGCGTCGAGGATGTACCGGATGAGCCCCCGGGTCCGCGGGGGCAGCGGCCGCGGGGAGGCCGCGATCTGGCGCAGCCGTTCCACGGACGGCCAGGCCAGTCCGTTGGCCTCGTACAGGTCCCAGCCGTGGGCCGTCTGCGCCGTGTCGGGGTCGGCGGCCTCGGCCCGGGACTGGGAGCGCCACTCCATCAGCTGCCGCGCGACGGTCTGGGGCAGGAAGGGCCGGATGCGGGCGACACGGGTGATCCAGGCCGACCTGGTGTAGACGTCGACCATCCCTTGCTGGTCGGGGGTGAGGGTGTCGAAGGCGTGGGGGTTGTTCGCCGGGTCCTGGAGCCACCGGTCCTGCCCGTCGACCTCCCCGGGCGAGTCGAAGCGGCGGATGCCGTCCTCGTCGAGGGTGCCCCTGCCGTCGGTGTCCGCGTCCGAGGCGTCCGAATCCGTGTCCGAGGTGTCCGATTCCGTGCCGTCGCCGGTGTCGTCGCCTCCGTGGCCCGCGTCGTCGTGGACGGCGGCGGGCTCCGCCGGGGGTGCGGCCACCGGTCGCGGTTCCGCGGGCAGGGCCACGGCGGTGATCTCCACGATCCCGTCCGACTCCGTGACGCCGGTGACGCGGTAGCCGGTGCCGCGGGTGAGGAGGAGCGTGTACGGGTCGGAGGCGTCCGCCCGGTCGCCGATCCACAGGCCGCGCCCGCCCTCGGGCACGGTCAGGCGGACCAGGGCCGCGGTGTCGTCTACGGTGGCCGGTGAGCGGTCCAGCGAGGTGCGCAGGTACCCCGCCTCCCGCTGCTCGGTGCCGACCAGCGAGGAGGGGTCGCCCTCGACGTATCCGACGAGTCCGTGGAGGCCTTCGTCCCCGCTCAGCGCGAAGGTCACCTCCACGGGGCCGGGAAGCGGGCGGTCGGTCGCGGCGTCCAGGATGCGCAGGGTGTCCAGGACCTCGTCGGCCGTCGGGTAGGCGCCGCCGGCGGCCTTGGCCAGGGCTCCGGCGTCGTCCGCGTTGTCGTACCAGTGGCGCAGCCGTCGGCTGGGGTCGGGCGCCCTGAAGATGTCGTTGACGAGCCGGTCGAAGGTGCGGGTGGACCCGCCGTCGGAGTGGATCTCCCGGATCTCGGTGAGCGTCGGCCACCGGTTCCCGTTCTTCTCGTAGAGCGGCCAGCCGTTGAGGTCGTCACCGCTCGCGTTGTCGCCCGCGTCGTACGTCAGGTCCTCCAGCCTGTTCTGGACGGAGTCGGTGTCCAGTGAGGGGATCCATGTGAGGGACGACAGCCAGCCGCTTGCCGCCTGCGCGACGACGGCCTCGCGCTGCTCCCGGGGCAGCGCGTCGAAGGTGTGCGGGTTGGTGCCCGGATCGTTGAGCTCCGCGGCGCGGGCGGCCGGGTCCTCCAGCCCCAGGAGGTCGGCCATCCGGTCCTCGCGCTCGCGCGTCCAGCCGGGTTCGGGGAGGCGTCCGCCCTCCTCGGCCGGGTCCTCGTCGGCCGTCTCCATCAGGAACACGGTGGTCTCGTCGCCCGTGTTCGGCTCGGGCGCAGACCGGGTCGGAACCGGCCGCGGGGACGGCGCGGTCCCGGGGTCGGAGGACTCCTCACCGGTCACCGGTCCGCTCCGGCCGGGCGGGGTCTGCGTGTTCAGGGCGCTGTGGAACGTGTCCAGGAGCGGGTCCGCCGGGGCGCTGGGGGGTGTGCCGGTCGCGGGCCCGGACGCCTCCGACCGGGCTGACTCCGCGTCATCGGTGCCGGTCAGCCCCAGGCCGCGGGCCAGGGAGTCGAGGTCGGCGCCGCTCATCCCGGCGCCCTCCCCGTCGGGGTCCCGCACCTGCCCGGCGATGTCGGTCACGGCCATGACGACGGGGTTGTTGGAGCCGAACGAGCCGGAGAACCCCGGCATGTTCATGCGCATGTCCAGCCTCGCGCGCGCGACGGAGCCCGGAGGGGTCAGCTCGGCGATGGACCGGGCCCGGTCCAGGGCGGCCGCCCGCGCGGCGGCGTCGTCGCGGGAGGAGGCCGCGTCGCCGAGCGCGATACCGACGGCGATGTTCGCGGCCACGTTGACGGTACGGGTCAGGCTCTCGTGCCGGTCGGCCGCGTCCTGGGCGGCCGTGATTGCGTCGCGGCGATGGGTGTCCGCGCTCTGGGCGGCGGCGCGGGCCTCCTCGACCCGGACCCCGGCCCCGGCGGTGCGGGCGGCGGTGTCGGCGGCCTCGTAGGCGATGTGGGCGGCGCGTTCGGCGTTTTGGCGGGCGGTGTCGGCCTCCCCGGCCCGGGTCAGGGCCGTGTCGCGCTCGCGTGCGGCGTCGGTGATCCGGTCCGGGTTCTCGGGGTCGACCTCGGGCGGTTCGGGGATCGCGTCGCGGGCCGCGGCCGCGTCGGCGCCAGCGCGCGCGGCCACGCTCTGCGCGGCGGCGGCCAGGTCCGCGGCCAGAGCGACCGCGGCGGTGACCGCTTCGGGGGCGGTGCCGGCGATCTCCCAGGCCCGGTCCGCCAGGTGCTCGGCGGTGTCCTGTAGTTGTTCGAGGCGGTCGATCGCCGCGGTCGGGTCGGGGCCGTTGGCGTCCCGCAGCGCGGAGGCCAGGTCCGCGGTGAGGCGTTGCGCCGCCTGGTGTATCCCGATCAGGGCCGCTGCCGTGTCATTCGCGTTCAGGGCCTGGTCGATGCGCTCCAGCGCCTGGCCCGTCCAGGCCGGGGCCGTGGTGGTGGGCCCGTTGTCGTGGGTGGGGGGCAGGATCTGGGCGTGGAAGAGGTAGCCGCGCCCCCAGGGTTCGACCGCGGTGATCTGGTAGCGGGTCCCTCGGGCGAGGATCACCTCGCGTTCGCCGGGGTGTTGGCTGCGGTCGCCGACCCACAGCCCGTGGGAGCCGTGCGGCACGGTCAGCCGCATCAGGTCGACGGGGGAGCCGCCCGCCGCGGAGGGGACGGTCCCCAGGGAGACCGACAGGTAGCCCTGTTCGACGTGTGTGGTTCCCGCGAGGGTGTGGGGGTCGGTGCTGCCCTCGCCCAGTAGGTGCTGGTGGTGGTACATGCCGTGCACGGCCTCGAAGCCCTCGGGGAAGGGGTGGCCGGTGGCGCGGTCCAGGCGCCGGAGCAGCGCCAGGACTTCCGGGGCGTCGGGGAAGTGCGCCGGTTCCCCGTGCAGGGCGAGGGATTCGGCGATCCGGCCCGCGTTTCCGGAGCTTACCTGGAGGTTGTCCAGTGCGGCCTGCGGATAGGGGTTGTCCAGGACGCCTCGCACGATCCGGGTCTGCTCGGGGCTCAGTGTCCCCTGCTGCGCGGCTTCTCGTAGTTGTGCCAGGTCGGGCCAGCGGCCGCCGCCGATCTCGTAGACCTGCCATCCGGGGTGGGGTCGGCTCTGGTCGCGGATGCGGTCCAGTTCGGCCTGCACGGTCGCTTCGTTGAGCGGGTTCAGGCGAGCGAAGCGGTTGAGCCAGGAGGAGCGGGTGTAGGCGGAGACGGCGTCCTGGGTCGCGGTGGGGAGGGCGTCGAAGGTGTTGGGGTTGTAGGCGGGGTCGTGCAGGAGGGTGCCGTAGCGGTCGGTTTCGGCGCCGGTGGGCAGTCGGCGGATCGTCCCGGACACGGCGGGGTCGTCGGTGTCCGCCAGCCCCAGTCCGCGGGCAAGGGAGTCGAGGTCGGCGCCGCTCATCCCGGTGCCGTCCCCGTCCGGATCCCGCACCTCTCCGGCGATGTCGGTCATGGCGAAGACGGTCGTGCGGGAGGTGGTCCCCGGGTGCTGCGGCCCGGCCGCGGGGGCCGGGGTGCGCGAGTCCGGTTCCGTCGTCGTGCCGCTCGGGTCGGGCGCGGCCGGAGCCTCCCGGGGCGTGAGGCCGAACAGCGGGCGGAGCTGCTCCTCCAGCGGCGCGCTGGGTGTGGAACGGGGGGCCGCCGGCGGCGGGGCGTCGGGCGGGGTGATATCGGCGAGGTGGGCGGCGGTGGCGTTGGTCGCGGTGGTCCAGGCAGTCACGGCGTCGTTGTAGGCGCCCAGGGCTGTCCGGTAGGCGGTGGTCTGGGTTCCGTAGGCGGTGCGGGCGTCGTCGAGGGCCGCGCGGTTCGCGGGTGTGGGGTCGGCGGCGTGGGCCTTGTACGCGTCGAGGTAGGCCTTGACCAGTGCGGGGAGTTTGGCGCGCTGCTCGGTGTAGGCGGCCTCGGCGTCGGCCATGGCCTTGGCGGCGTCGTACTCGGCGGTGATGGGCGCTTCGGCGGCGTCTGCCTGTTCGGAGGTGAGGACGCCCAGGGCTACGGCGTCGCTCCGGGAGATCCAGGCGCTGGTCCTGTTGGTGTGGTGGGAGGTGAACTGCCGGGGGACGGTGCCACCGAAGAACGCCTTCTCCTCGGTTCGGGCGCCGGTGGTCCAGGTGGTGTCGAACTCCACCAGGTAGGCGGTGCCGAGCCGCTGGCGCTCCATGTCGGAGGGCTCTCCGCTGGCCAGGCCGTCGCCCGTGGGCGAGTCACCGGTGATGGTGCGCGCCGTGGCCTCCCCGGAGCCGGTGAGGTAGGCGTTGCGGTCGTTGTCGTCGGGGTCCACTGTGTGGTGGCCGGTGGGCCGGAAGGCCGTGGTGGCGGTGGTTCCGCCGCCCTGGGAGCGGCTGTGGGAGACGCTCCGCCCTTCGGCCTCCTTGTGGACGAGCCTGGCGTCGGGGCGCGCGGTGACGATACGGGCGCCGGTGAAGTCGGGGGTGGCGGCGACACGCCACTGGGTGCGCCCGATCCGCAGGATGTCGGTACCGGAGGGGCGGCCGAGGTTGTGCGAGAGGAGGCCCTTGAGGGCCACGGGGTTGAGGGAGTTGTCGATGGGGGTGTAGCGGGGGTCGAGTTCGAGGCGGTCGGCGATGTGGCGGCGGGCGTCGTCGGTGGCGCGGGCGTGGTGGGCGCGGAGCTGGTCGAGCTGCTCGGCGGTCGGGTCGCCTCCGAAGTCGGGGGCGACCGGGGGCTCCCAGCCGAGCGACGCGGCGACGGTCCGCAGCGCGGTGTCGCGCAGGTCGGGTCCGTGGACGGCGGTGGGCATGATGACGGCGTCGCGCAGCGCGTCCGGCGGCGGGGCGAGCTCCCCGGTGGCGGTGGTGAGGGCGCCCGCGAGGGTGTCGCCCGCGCGGGGGGTGGCGGTGGGAGGCGCGGGCACCGTGTCCAGCGGTGCGGCGGGCGCCGCGGGCGGGGTGAAGTCCAGCGACGAACCCAGGTGGAAGGTGCGTATCCGTCCTCCGTCCACCGTCGCCGTCTCCACGACCGGCGACTTGTACTCCAGGTACGGCGCCCTCTCCCCCCGCCTGACCCCCGCGGTGGGCACGAGCCCGTCGCCGTCGACCTCGATGGTCAGGGTCAGGGACGCGTCCTCCGTCATCTTCACGTAGGGGCCGGAGGACTCCATCACGATGGTGTGGGTGGTCTCCGCGGACGAGGACAACCCCTCGGACGCGTTCCGGGTTCCACCGGCCCCCGCGGCGGGCGAGACGAAGAGGAGGCTGCTGTCCGGCGGCCGGTCGCTGCCGCCGTTCGTGCCGCTGGGCTGCCAGGGGACGAAGTCCAGGCCCGTGGTGTGCGAGGCCTGCCGGGAGTCCTCGTGCGAGTGCTCGGCCTGCCAGGAGTGGGCCTCGACGGTGGCGGCGGCCGAGGTGACGTAGTCCACCCGGGGGTTGGTCCTGTCCAACTTCACCAGGACCCGCGCGGGCTTGGAGAAGTGGGCGTTGCGGTCCGTCGACACCACGTTGACGGGAACGGGCGGGAGCGCGTCCGTCGCGGTCCCCAGCTGCTCGGAGAGGGTCACGAGCAGGCGCTCCTTGCCCCCGCGGCTGAGGGTGAGCCCGTGGGCGCGAAGCCTCGTCTCCAGCGCGTCCACGGCGCGGGCCGGGTCGACGGGGAGGGCCTGCCTGCCCGCGCTGTCGAATCCGGCGCGGACGCGGGCGTGGGGCGGTGGTGCGGGGTTGGCCTGGGTCGAGGGTTCGGGCGCGCCGTCGTCCCCGTGGGTCACGGCGTCGGTGATGACGCCGGCCTGTTCGGCGTCGCGGGCGGTGATGTAGCCCGAGACGAGGTCGTCGACCCGGGCCCTCCACCCGGCGTACCTGTGGGTCCACCAGTTGGGGAGGTTGAGGCCGCGGTGCTTCTTGAACTCCCACGCCTGCGCGATCGCGCCCGCGGCGGTGAAGGCGTAGACGGCCGCCGCCTTGGGCAGCAGGAGGAGCCCCGAGGCGGAGGAGACCCCGGAGTCCGTCGTCTCGCCGCGGCGGAGGAAGCTCCTGATGTGGGAGGGACCGGCCATGGGGATGATGCCGTCGGCGGTGGACCGGTCGGCGCCGGATTCGGCCCCGCCCTCCTCGATGGAGTTGGTGGTCCCACCGGCGAAGCCCGTGAAGCGGGCGAAGAAGCCGCTGATCCTGGTGACGGCGGCGGACGCCGTCGACGACGTCTCGGCCTGGACGGTGGCCTGTGCCTTGGTCAGCCTCAGGTCGGTGATCTCGCCGACCGTGACCTTGGTGACCCCGGTGGCCCGCATGTCGTTGGGGGACAGCCAGGTGCCCCGCATCTCGATCCGCCTGCGGCGGCCCGACTCCGCGAAGGAGGCGGGATCGGAGGCCACCGCGGTGGGGGACACGAGGTTGGCGAGGAGGGCCGATCCGCCGACGCCGTCCAGGAAGGAGGAGAGCTTCATCCGCCCCCCGTCCGACCAGAACCGGCGCGGACGGGAGAACACATCGAGGGTGCGGCGCAGGAGGTTGCGGCCCGGTCCCGTGTCGCCCGCCTCCCGGAGCAGGGGGTTGACGTGCTCGATGATCGCGCCGTGGTCCAGCAGGACACGCGTGTTGTCGGTCGGCGGGTCGGCGGGGGCCTCCCCCTCCGCCCCGGAGGTCCGGGCGGTCCCCTCGGACGGCGCGGCCCCGTCCTCGGCGCCCGGGGCGTCCTCCCCGGGGGAGTCGCGGCGCCCCGGACGGGGGTCGAGCATCTCCCGGGCCTCTTCGGGGGTCAGTTCCGACCGCTCCCGGTCGGCCTGCCCCGGTTCCGGCCGCGCGGAGACCAGGTTGTCGCCGACGGTGGTGGGCGTGACCACGGAGTAGGTGGCCTTGATGGGCCTGTCCAGCAGGTCCGTCCCCCGGCTGGTGCCGCGGGCCTGCTCATCGGCGTCGTGGTCGTGCAGGCGGGCGCTGAGCACCACCTCGCCGCTCCACCGGTCCGAGCCCTCGGGGAAGAACAGGCGGGCGTCGGACTTGTGCTCCAGGCCGTACGCCGCGTCGAAGTGGTCGACCCGGTTCCAGCCCATCGAGGCCATGAACCCGCCGAGCAGCCGGGCGAACCCGCGGGCGTCGCCCTCGGCCGAGCGCACCATGCCCGAACCGGCGGAGACGGCGAGGGTGAACGCGCTCCCGGTCGCGGACTCGGTGGAGGCCGAGGCGGTGCCGCGCACCCGAAGGCCCGTCTCGGCGGTGCTCTTCCCGTCGTGGGACAGCCGGCCGAACTCCGCGTGCAGCCGGACGGTGACCGTGTTCGGGCGGAGGAACTCCTTCAGCCTCGCCATCAGGGTCGGGTCCACCGTCGCCGACTCCCGGAGCCGGACGGGCAGGCCCTCCCCGGGGCGGGCGAGCCTTTCGAGGCCGTCCTTGCCCAGGGTGCTCTGGAGGGTGTCGCGCACCAGCATCGTGTTCTTGTAGGCGGTGTCGTAGGAGCGGCGGAACCCCCAGCGCTCACGGAACGAACGCTCGAAGTAGGAGGCCTCCTCCCGTCCGGGCCTGCGGGCGTAGGTGTTCCGGTCGCGGGCCAGTTCGGGGATGACCAGGCCAGGGCGCTCGCGTGCGATCCCGGCCAGCACGTCGTCCAGGTACCGGTCCAGGACGCCGCGCCGGTCGTCCGACGTGACCGGCGGTGCCGATGCCCCGGAGGTGTCCGGGGCCCCGGTCCCCCGGGAGCCGTCGGAGTCCCCGTCGCTCCCGTCGCCGGGGGCGGGAGAGCTCCACTCCAGGCCGAGGAAGTGGGACCCCCGGAAGTGGACGGGGTTTTCGGTGTCCAGGTGCGGGAAGGGCGGGCGCCGCTCGCCCTCGCCCCCGCTGTCGGCGGGCCCCTCGCCCCGTGCCGCCCGGTCCAGCCGGCCCGCGGTCTCGCCGGGGAGCAGCTCCACACCGGTGACGGTGAAGTGGTGGGGCGCCGCCTCGCCCTGGACGTGGACGAACAGGTCGTGGGAAGCCTCGTAGGCGGCGAACCTCTCCGTGGAGGAGACGTAGCGGCTGAGGGACCGGTGCTCGCCCGAGCCGGAGGCGTTGTGGCTCTCGGAGTGCAGCGACTGCCACCAGGTGGCCTCCACATGGGGGGCGTTGACACGCAGGGTTCCTCCGGAGGGGAGCTCGGCCACCAGGCCGAAACCGGTCCCTCCCGTCAGGGTGAAGCTCGTGTTGCGGCTCTGGGTGAGGCTGGTGCCGTCCTTGACGCTCTCCTTGAAGGTCGCGTCGTCGATCAGCGGGCTGTGGTCCTTGATCCGGTAGTCGCGCGGCCTCGCGGAGAACTCCATCATCACCTCGCCCAGGCGGGGGTGGGAGGCGCTCACGGTGACCGGACCCCGGTCCAGGTGGGGGAGGTACTCCTGGAAGGAGTCGTTGTCGAGGACGTGTCGAATCTCGTGCTGCCACCGCGCGATGTCCTGGCCGGTGCCCGGCCCGGTGAGGTCCTTCATCCACTGGACCGCGGTGTTCTCGCTGGTCGCCTCCCTGTTCAGCCGGTAGGCGTCGGAAACCAGGTAGTCGGCGACCCAGGAGCCCAGGTCGGTGTGCGCCGGGCCCCTCCCGTCCGGGGCGTTCGGCGTGACGCTGTGGACGGCGATGGGCAGACCGCCCGTCGGGCCGAGGTTGCGGGGCCGGCGGCCGGGGCCGTCCCCCTCCCCGGTGCCCGGGGCGAGGTCGATGCGCCCCGGCATCCCGTCGGGCCGCCCCTGGACCTCGCCGGCCAGGGTGAACACCATGCCGTCACGGATCACCGAGGAGCCGACGGGGAGGTCCACGGCGGGCGCAGGGGCCTCACCGGTGTCCCTCCCGCTGGTTCCGCCCGCGGCGGGTGCCGTCCCGTCCCCTTCCGGCCGCGCGGTCACCTCGGCCCACACTCGCAGGTCGTTGGCGTAGAACTCGGGCTTGGCGAAGGTCGTGTACTCGATCTTGGAGGCGGCGGTGGTCGTCCCGCCGTGGGACGCCGCGCGCTGCCCGCGGGAGAAGCTGCCGCCGGCCGTCACCCACGGTCCCACCGCGGACCCGGTGACGTCGCCGAGCAGCAGCGGGCTTCCCGTGAAACGCGCCGCGAGGATACGGCGCGGGTCGTAGGACGATGAGCCCCCGGTGGTGGCGGAGCGGCTGCGCTCCTCCTCCCGGGACTCCAGGGGCGCTCCCGACTTCCGGTGCTCGACGTCCAGGTGCCGGTACCCGGCGGGGTCCTCGGACGCCAGCGAGACCCGGACGGTCCAGGACCTGGGGACGGCGCCGTCCGTCCCGGGGTCGGTGACGGTGATCTCCCGGCCCCCGGGCGCGAAGAAGGCGGACATGCCGTGTTCGTGCGCCACCCGGTTCAGGGCCGCGTCCACCAGCCGGGGGAGATCGGGCGGCGGGTCGGCGATCCGCTGTCCGACGATGCCCGCGACCGCTTGGTGGACCGCCCTGGTGAACAGGCGGTCGGGGCCGCTCAGCCGCGAGGTGACGAGGTAGTCCAGGTCGTACCGGGCGTCCGTCTTCTCGCGCAGGCGGGACGCCGACGGCAGGTCCGAGGGGAGCAGCGCCTCGGCGCGTTCGGCCGAGAGCACGGTGTCCTGCGCGTGGCGCCGGGCGTCGGAGAGGTCCTGCGCGGTGCGTCCGAGCAGGTCGCGGGCGCCCCCCACCAGTGCGTCCGTCCGCCGCAGGTCCGCCTCGACCCGCGTGGCCGCCGGATGGGCGCTGTCCGGGGCTGAACGCAGCGCGGCGGACGCCCGGCCCAGGGAGTCCAGGGCGGCGCCGGTGCCGGCGACGCGTGCGGACCCCGCGAAGGCCTCCGCGTCGGTACGCGCCCGCAGCGCGGAGTCCGCGGCCTCCCGCGCCTCACCGACGGCATCGGTGAGGCGCCGGACCGCGTCCCGGGACTCCTGCGGACGGCGGGGGCTCGCGGTGTCGGCCAGGACCGCGGTCCGGACGGCGTCCTCCGCCCGCGCGAGCCGGTTCCGCGCGATCCCGGACCGCCGGTAGGCGTCGTCGGCCGCCATCCGGGTACCGGCGGAGTCGGACGCCGCGCGGTGCGCGGCCGCGGTGAGGGCTTCCACGGCCGCGGTGGTGGAGTCGTGGCGTGCGGTGGCGGCCTCCTCCACGCGCGCCCGCGCCTCGGCCCGCTGCCGGTCCGCCCGGTCGCGACCGGACCGGACGGCCGCCTCGTCGCCCGTGACGGTGCGGTGGGCGTCCGTGCCGGGGGCGGCCGCCCGGGCGATCCGCTCCGCCAGCGCGACCGACGCGGCGGTCCGACCGGCGAACCCCTCGGCCTGGTCCGCGGCCAACCGCACCGATCCGGCCCCGTTGGCGGCGGTGTCCCGTTCCCGCACGGCCTGTTCCGCCGCGGTGACGGCGGCCGCGGTGTCGTCCGCGTCGGCCGCGTCCCGCGCCGCCCGCGCGGCCCGGTCCGCGGCCTCGCGCGTGACGCGCAGGGCGTTGGCGGCTCCGGTGGCTGCGCGCTCGGTCGCGGCCGCGGTCCGCTCGGCTTCCCCGGCGACGCGGCTGGAGACGGCCGTCAGGGCGCCGTCCGCGGTCGCGGCGGCGTCGCGGAACGCGGCGTCGGCGTCCCGCGCGTGGCGCTGCGCCCCCTCCCGCAGCCGCACCGTCTCCTCGTGGCGGGCGCGGACGGCGGCCTCGGCGTCGGCGGCGGCGCGGTGGGCGTCCGTGTCCGGAGCCGTCTCCCGGACCGCCTGCTCGGCACGGTCGAGGGCGGCGGACGTCGCGCGGGCGGCCTCGGCGGCCAGGCGCGCCGCGTCCCGCGCCGCTCCGGCCGCGCGGGCGGTCTCCTCGCGCGCCCGGGCGGCCTGTTCGGCGGCGGTCACGGCGTCCGCGGTCCCGGTGGCGGCGTCGGCCGCCGTCCGGGCCGCCGCGGACACCCGGTCCGCGGCCCCGCGCGCCAGGCCCAGGGCATTCTCCGCCGTCTCACGGGCCCGCTGCGCCACGGTTTCGGCCTCGGAGGGGGAGAGCGGGGCCGGCGGGGTCTCGGTGTCCGCGTCTGTCGCGCGCGGTCCGGGGTCCCCGGTCCGGTCCGGCGTCGACGATTCCCCGGACCGTCCCTGCGGGGCCGGTGCGTCTCCGTCGCCGTCCACCAGCGCCGTGTTCACGGTCGTCACCGGGGCCGGTGCGCCGTAGGGGGAGGGGCCCCGGTCCGCGGGGTCCTGCATCGCGTAGCGGACGTAGTCCGTCGTGAGCCGCCCGCCGGGCAGCCAGAGCCGGGCGCGGACCGGGTCGTGGCGGTCCCGGAGGTGGCGGCCGATACCGCGGGCCAGGACCTCGGCGTCCCGGACGCGTCCGGGAGGGATGGACCCGCCGCTCAGCGGGACGCGCCTGTCGGACGGGTCGGAGAGGACGTACACCAGTGCCTGCGCCAGCGTGCGCGCCTCGCGGATGGAGCGGTTCTCCGGGACCGGACCGCCGACCGGTCGCAGTGATCTCCAGAACTCGGCGCCCAGCGCCCGTGCCCTGGGGACGTCGTTGTCCGCGAGGGCCCGGGTGAGTTCGGGCAGGCGGTCCAGGACCGACGCGGCGCGGGCGTCGGCCCTCGGGTCGATCCCGGAGACGGTGGGGTCGGTGCGCGTCTTCGCGGGGGTGTCGGAGCCGCTGTCCGCCGCGCGCTCGGGCCCGGGAGCGGGCGGTGCCGCAGGCGCGTCCGCGTCCGCGCTCCGCGTGGGGGCCGGCGTGCCCTCGGCCGTGTCGGACGTCGTGGCCTCGGCGGCGCGCGCGGGGTCCCCGGCACCCGCTACCGGCGCCCCGCTGTTCCGCGTCGCGCTCGCCCAAGGAGCGGAGGGCAGGGTGTCGCGGACGTACTGCGTGGTCAGGCTGCCGCCCGGGAGCCAGAGCCGTGCACGCGCCGGGTCGTGGCGGTCCCGGAGGTTGCGTTCGACGCCCCCCAGGAGTGTGGCGGCGTCCTCGGCCTTGTCCGCAGGGAAGGCGTCCGGGGCGGCGGGAACCCGCGGGTTCGCCGGGTCGGACAGGGTGAAGACCAGCCCGAGCGCCAGGGTGCGGGCCCTGCGCACGGAGGGGTTCTGCGGGGAGCCGTCGTCGGGCCGCGGGGCGAGCAGGTTCTGGATGTCCGCGCCCACCGCCCGCGCCCGCGCGACGTCCCCGTCATCCAGGTGCCGTCGGGCCTGCGCGACCAGGTCCGCGGCGCGATCGGCTCGTGCGTCCGCGGGGTCGGCGGCGGGTGCCGACTCGCCGCTGTCCGTCTCCGGGGGCGCGCTCCCGGGCGAGTCCTCCTCGGACGGTGTGGGACCGGTGCCGGAGCGGGCCGGAGGAGCACCGTCGCCGCCCTGGTCGCGGACGGTGTCACGTCCGGTTCCGGATCCTCCGGTCGCATCGGCGTCCCCGGTGCTCCGGATGGCGTCGTGGCGGTCCGCGGAGGGGACGGCCGCACCGGGCGGGGGTGTCTGCGGGTCGGTGCGCACGGTCTCCGGGACCGGTCCGTCCGAGAGGGCGGGAGCGCTGGGAACGCGCCCCGCCGGACCGCTCTCGGTCACGGGGAAGGCCAGGAGGCCGGACCCGGGAACCGCGTCCGGGATGCCGGGAACGCCCTCCGGAGCCTTCGCGTCCTTCACGGCCGGGTGCGAGGCGGCGGCCTCGACGGGCGGCGCGTCCTCGGCGTCCGACCACGCGGTGTCCAGACTCGACGTTTCGGAGGCGGCGTCGTCGAACAGCGACGACGCGTCGGAGTCCGTGTCGCCGAGGGAGGAGTTGTCGTCGGCTTCGCCCGGGGTGTCCGGGACGCCGTCGACGGGGTTCAGCGAGGCGTCGAACGAGTACGGGGACGCGCTCCCGGAGGGGGCGGCCGTCGGCGGGGCCGCGATCTCCCGGATGTCGGCCGGGTCGGGGGACTCCGCGGTGACGGGGGAGGGGGAGTCGTTCCGCTCGGGACCGGCCTCTCCGGCGGGGGCCGGTTCCGGATCGGACCGCGTCGTCTCCTGTGCTCCCGGGCGGGACGGCTGGCCCGCCTCGCCGGACGGGCGGCCCGGGGGAGCCGTACCCTGCGGCGGCGCGGCGCGGTCGGCGCCGACCGGGGGCGTCACGGCGGCCGGGGCCGGTGGGGGGACCTCGGTTCCCTCCTCGTGCGGGGGCGCCGGGGTCCGGTCCCGGGAAGCCCCGGCGCCCGTGGCGTCATAATCACCGGTGAGCGGACCGGGGGTGTCTCCTCGACGGTAGGCATCGGTGTGGTCCGCCCCGTCCGGGCCGTGGTCCTGCTGCCTCCGGGCCGCAGGGGCGCCCTGGTCTCCGGCGGCCGGGGAGCCGCCGGGGCGGTGCGCGTCCGTGCCGCTCGCCGGGGCTTCGTCCCCGCCGTCGTGCGTTCCGTCTCCGTCACCCCGTACCGGGGCGGGCTCATCGACGCCGACGGGCGGTACGACGGTGGTGTCGGGGGCGTCGGGACCGTCGGCGGACGTGGGCCTCCCACCGCCGTCTCCGGCGGCGGGCCACACCGTGGGAGCCGCGCCCCGTACCGGGTCCCCCTCGGCCCGGTCGGGCCGCTCCGGCTCCGGGGGCGGGGGGAGGTCGGGCGGAAGGAGGGTGCCGCCGGGGCCGCTGAGCGCGTCGATGCCCGCCAGCGCCGAGTCGGTGGTCAGCTGGTGGGCCGTGTTCATGGTCGCGCCGGACGTGGCGGACCAGGGGGTGACGACGAACCCCTGGCCGCTGGCGAGACTGCCCAGGCCCTCGCTGAGGAAGCCCTCCGCGGCCCCGGTCCCCGCGCCCAGTCCCAGGCCCCGCACGTAGGGCAGGAACCCCTGCGCGCTCTGGTGCAGTGTTCCGGCGAGGTTCTGCGGGACGTCGGACAGGTGCTCGCGCAGGGGCGGGGGCAACCGGTCGCCGATCGTCCGGGAGAGCCGGGAGCCCAGGTCCGGGTCGCCCCACGAGCGGATCAGGGTGTCGGCGTAGTCGTCGCCCAGCCGTCGCGCCTGGTCGGCGCCCATGCGTTCGGCGAAGGAGCGCTGGAACACGTCCGCCACCTCCGCGCGGAACGCGTTCTGTTCGACCGCGTTGTCCCAGGAGCGCGCCCCGGTGGGGGAGTTGGGGTGGAACGGGACCAGCATCTCGTCCCGGTGGCGGGTGAAGAGGTCGGCGAGGTCGTCGTTGAGCGTGCTCGGCGGGGGTACGGGGTCCGGCACGCCGTTTTTGACCTGTGGCGGGGGCACGGGGTCCGGCAGACCGCGCAGGTCGTCCATGCTGCGGCTGAAGGCGTTCGCGAAACCGCTGCTGACGAACGCTCCGACACCCCCGGAGATGCCGGCGGAGACGAGCCCCTCGATCACGGCCCCCACGTGCGCGTCGTGCGCCAAGCGCTTGTCGAACCCGTCCCGGTCGCCGTTGGCGATCTGGACGCGCTGGATCAGCGCGCCGAAGCTCGCGAAGACCTGGCTGACGACCTGGTGACTCGGAACGGTGACGAGGAACCAGGCGATGAGACGCCGGATGGCCAGGCTCCGGATCGCCTTGAAGACCGGGATCCACTTCAGGGAGGCGCCGAAGGTGAACTTGGCCGTCGCGATGGCCCAGGTGATCTCGGCGATGAGCTGGGCCACCTGGACCCAGACCATCGCCACCATGTAGTCGACGTTCGCCGCCGCCTTGCGCAGCTCGGTCGAGAGCATGCGGCTCGTGCTCGCCGCGTTGCCGATGTAGTCCCTGTCGCCGCTGGTGAAGGCGGCCAGGGAGCGGTTGTAGTAGTCGGAGGCCGCTCCGCCGAAGTGCCTCCGGACGTTGGTGCGCGTCGTGTCCATGACGTCGGAGAGCTCGTGCAGTTGCTTGTCGAGGAGGTCGTAGACCTCCGAAGCGGCGCGCATGGCCGGTGCGCTGGCCCGGGGAAGGTCGATGCCCAGCACCACTTTGACGAAATCGTGTGCTGAGTCACCCATTTTCTGGGGGTCGAACAGCATTCCCGACCCCTTTCCCCACCACGCGCATCTGAAGCGAGGGTAAAGGTAACATCATCGCGCGCAGGAGTGGAACCCGCCCCTCTGGTTTCGAGGTGTTCCGCGGGTGCGGACGCGGGATTTTGTTGCGTCCGTGTTTCCGGGCTTTTCCGATCGGGTGCCGAATACGGAGGGGGATGACCCCTATGTATAGTCACGACTCCGCGGGTTGCATTCACCTCACCCGGTGCGGTACCTGTTGTGTCGGGCGGAGGGGAATGATTCGCCGGGGCGGCCCGGTCCCGTGCGGTGATCCCCCCTTCCTCCTTTCCCTGTTCTGTTGCCCGTGATCGCTTTCCTGTTCCTTTCTCAGGTGTGCGTCGCCGGGGGAGGGCCTCCTGTCGGGACCCGGCCTGACCACGGCTACCGGGATCGCTGGCCGGGGCCGGCCCGGGAGCGCCTCCGACCTCCCGGGGCGGGGCGGCACCGCCCACTCGGGAGGCCGGGTGGGAACCGACCGCGAACGGAGTTCTCCATCCCATTCGGAAGGCGTGCCGGTGCGGTGTCCTTTGTCGCGTTGGGCTGCGTGACCGAGACCGGATCTCCGGCGTGTCGGTTTCCCCGGCCCCGGGGCGGTCGCGCCGGCGGTGCTCGGCGGGTGTCCGGGGCGCCGCCGCGCAACAGCGGGGCCGGGTGGTGTTCCGGCCGCCGTCCGGAGTGCCGTCGGCAGCGCGCTTCCACGGGCCGTCCCTGTCGTGAACGACCTGAGTAAAACCTTGAAGGAGATCCTGAAGGCATGAGTTCACCGATACGGGAGCAGATGGAAGCCGAACTGCGGCGGCTCGATACGACACTGAGGGAGCTCATGGAGGCGGGCGAGGGCCTGGAGTCGGAGACCGAGGAGGCCACGTCCAGGAACCGGCTGGTGACCGCGGAGGTCGACGCGACCGGTGACCTCGCCGGGCTCGTGTTCCACACCGACGGGTACCGGGGCATGGCCGCCGCAGAGCTGTCGGCTACGATCGTCGAGGTGATCGCCCGCGCCCAGCGGCGGATGGCGGAGCGGGCCGTGCAGGCGTACGACTTCGCCTCCCCCGAAGGCGTCGACGCGTCCGCCGTGCTGCGCGGCGAGGTGGACGTCGAGGAGACCCTGCGCGCACTGGGCTTCTCCCCGCGCGACCTGGAGTGACGGTCCGACCGCAGCCATCAGACAGCGAACAGGAGGAGAACGATGTCCGCATCACACGGCCGGCTCTCCGTCGACGTAGACGGGATCGGGCGGCACAACAAGCTCGTCTACGAGGCCGCCGACTTCACGGACGAGGTGGTGGCCGACGCGCGCGACGCGATCACGTCCTTCGAGGAGGCGCCCTGGGGGGTCGAGGGGGAGTACTCGAAGCGGATGCAGGAGACCCTGGGCGAGGCGGAGAAGATCCTCTGGCAGCTCCTCGACTACGTCGCCGTGGCGCAGAGGCAGGCCGCCGACGGGGTGGTCCGCACCGTCCACGGTCTCTCCGCCGCCGATGACGCCAACGCCGACGTCCCCGGCTCGTTCGACCCGCGCACGCGCGGCGGACGCCGCTGACGGTCGCACGCACGCGGTCCACCGCCAAATGCTGGGCCGACCGCTGCCGCGCCCAAGGCCAGGGCCGGGATGGACGGCGCCTCCAGCCGCCCGCGCCGCTCACCCCAGCGCGCCCCCGCCCGCCGCGAACGCCGCGTGATCGAACTCCGCCGCACCCGCCGATGGGGCCCGGCCCGCATCGGCGGCCCTTCGGCGAACCCTCCCCGCATACCGTCTGGGAACGCCGGGAAACGCCGGAACCCGCCGCCCACGCCCCCAGAAGTCCCGTGTGACAGGTGTCGCACCCTGTCATCGCTGGGCCGTGCCCGTACGGCTGAGAGCACGCGGCGCTGACGGATCAGCCCTGTGGACTCACCACGGGAGGTTCGCTCCCTCCCACGTCGTGAAGGTGCCGGAGGGCCCTTCGGGCCCGAGCCGGGCGACACGCACGATCTCACGAGCGGCGTCCTCGACCGACTCCGTGCCCTCGAAGTTGACCAGCGAGGTGTTCGCGAACCCCGGCGAAACGAGGTTGACCTTGACACCGGAGTCCCGGAGCTCGGCCATCATCGCCACCGTCACGGCGTTGAGCGCCGCCTTCGACGCCGCGTAGACCGGCTCGAAGAGCGCGTGGTAGGGGAGAGTCGGGTCGGTGACGGTCGTCAGAGAACCGAGCGCGCTCGTGACGTTGACGATACGTGCGTCCGATGACAGGCGGAGCAGCGGGAGCACGGCCTGGTACACCGCCACAGGCCCGAAGACGTTCACCTCCCAGACAGCCCGCACCTCCTCCAGCGGGACCACGCTCGCCGCTGCGAAGGAGCGCAGTTCGGCCATGTCGACACCCTGCCGAGTGGTGGAGACGGCGGCGTTGTTGACGAGGAGGTCGAGCCGACCGGCCTCCTCGCGGAGCCGCTGGGCCGCCGAGGCGACCGACTCAGGATCCGTCACGTCGAGCTGGAGCGGGGTCGCGCCGGCTCCGATCTCGGCGGCGGCCGCCTCGCCACGGGCGGCGTCGCGGGAACCGACGAACACGGTCACCCCGTCGGCGGTCAGCTCCTTCGCGACCTGCTTGCCCATACCTTGGTTGGCTCCGGTAACCAGAGCGATGCGATCCGAGGACACGAGGACCTCCCTTGTTCGGGTCGGACATACGGGCCGAGCGCGGGTACCTGTCGGCGTGCGCCGCGCTCCCCAGCGACGATCCGCTATCGCCGCCAGTCCCGGGTAGGCCGCCTTCATCCTGGGAGTGACAGGACCAGGCGCTCCCCCCGTCCGGGCGGATACCATCCGGGGTGATGACAGGACGCGGAACCGACAGACAGAACCCGTTGGGTGAGTACCTGCGTGCCCGACGGGAGCTGGTGACCCCCCAGGCGGTCGGCCTCCCCGAGGACTCCCGCCGCCGTGTTCCCGGGCTGCGCCGCGAGGAGGTCGCCCTGCTCGCGGGCATCAGCTCCGACTACTACCTGCGGCTGGAGCAGGGACGTAACCGCAACCCCTCGGCCCAGGTACTCGGGTCGATCGCGCGGGCGCTGCGACTGGACGGACCCTCCACCCAGTACCTGCTCGGACTGGGCACCGCTCCGCGGCCCTCGCGTGGTGAACCCCGTCGGGGGGAGACCCTCGCTCCCCGGGTCCTCGACCTTCTCCGCACGGTCGACGCACCGGCGTTCGTCGCCGGGCGGTACGCGGACGTGCTCGCGAGCAACCCTCTGGCACGCACGCTCTCCCCGGAGCTGAGGCCGGGCGTGAACCTGCTGCGCGCGGCCTTCCTCGACACGGACAACCACCTGTACCTCGACCGGCGGGAGATGGTCGCGATGTTCCGCAGGCGTGTGGGAACGGATCCGCGCGATCCGCGAGTCGCGCAACTGGTGGAGGAGCTGTCCCTGGCGAGTGAGGCCTTCCGGCGGGCCTGGGCACGTCACGATGTCCGTCCACCCCGCGGCGGCCTCGTCCGCGTCGACCACCCCCAGGTCGGCCCAATGGACCTGAACGTGTCCAAACTCGCCATCGACGACACCGACGAGCAACTGCTCGTCATCTACCACCCCGACCGCGCACATCCGGAGAGCGCGGACCGTCTCGCGCTCCTGGCCTCCCCGGCGGGGCGGACGACGCCTGCCCCGCAGGCGCCGGCCGGAGACCGCTGAGGCCGGGGCGGGCTTTCCCCGGCCGCGTACCGATAGCGGAACGGCGATCTTCTTCGGGGCCTACACCGGCTGCGCCCGGGCCCGACGTCCACCGTTTTCCGTCCTTTGCACCGGGAATATCCGCTCGGTGTCCTTCGTTGTTCCGCGTCCTTTCCGCCGTCGGGACATCGCGGGGGGAGGGAACCGACGGGAACGGGGGAAGCGGAGGAGACGCCCTCCTTTCGGTCATGCCCTCACAAGTGTGCTACTGACCGGCCCTGAACCTTCCTGGGGCCCTGGTCCGCGCGGGGGAAGGGTGCCTGCGCCTGTGCACCGGGGTGCCGTTGGGGTTGTCTGCCGGGGGCATGCCGTTGGATGCTGGCGGCACCCACCGGACCGGCGCGGCTGGTCGGGGGAGCGTGTCGGAGACGGAGCCGGCATTCGCGCTCCAGGGGACCCCGTGGCGGCCTCAGGGCCGTACCCGGGCGCCCCGGGTCCATGCCAGCCGCGCCAACGAGCCCCGACCTTCCCCTGCGAACCCGAACGGACCACGGCCGACCGGGCCGCGTGCACACCTGCCAGCGGCCCGGGTCGGCCCCAGGTCCGCGGCGCGTCCGCACGGCGCGAACCCGGGGCCGGGGGTTCTCCCGGGTTTCGGCAACTACGAATCTACATAATAAAGGTAGGGCTTTCTCGTATTGTCACTAAGGGGGAACAAGCGGTGACAGCGCAAATGAAAACGGTCTTCGGTGTCAGGGGGCAGGAACCGGGAGAAGGGGGCGGGAATCGGGCGCCCTCCGTCTCGCGCGCCTCCGGTGCGGCCTCGCTTCGGGGAACCGAACACCGCACGAATTTCCCGGACCGCTGGTTCCTCTTCCCCCCAGGTCCGTAAAATGGGTCCGTGCGGGTGCGCCCGTACCGCCGGTGCGGGGCAGCGTGGACGGATGCCCCGCACCGGTCATTCCGTGCTGTCGGCGGGCCGGACCTCAGGAACGGCCCGCGCCGTGCAGGGCCCGCGGGGCGATCTGGAGCATCCAGTGCCTCCCGCCCCAGCCCAGGAAGCGGCGCCTTCCCGTAGGGGCCTCGGTCTCCTCCAGGGGCCCTCCCTCCACCACCCGGCGCAGTCCGGCCAGCACCGGCTCCAGGCGTTCGCGCGTGTGGTGGGGCTGGTCGGCGGCCAGCCCCTCCATCCACGCCGTCACCTCGCGCTGTTCGGCCCCGGTGCACAGGGACAGGAAGAACACCGTCTGCCGCCAGGCGAAGGCCGCGTTCTTGACGTGGGGCCGGGGCGGGAACACCCGGGGCAGGCTCTCCACGGTCCGCACGGTCACCGCGTGGGCGCGCCGGGCCAGCTCCGCCCACCCGCACGCGGGCCGCGCCCCGGCCCCGACCAGGACGGCCAGGTTGTGCGTGGTGAGGATCTGCGCCTGCTCGATGACCATCCCGTTGCCCGTCACGCTCGGCCGCGGGTCGCCCGCGCGCTCGCGGCACAGCCGGGCGAAGTCCGAGGCCCCGCCGCCGGTCCGGGGCGGCTCCTCCTCCAGGGCCAGGACCCGGTCGGGGTCGATGCCGTAGTAGCGGTTGTAGAGGCCCTCGCCCAGCAGGTCGGCTGCGGTCTTGGCGGCGCGTGTGAACTTGGGGGAGAACCCGCCCATGAAGATGTCGGCGGCCAGTTCCTCCACGAGCGGCAGGCGCAGGTCCGCGGAGCGGGACAGGGCGGCCAGCTGGCTCACCATCGGGTTGGGCACGATCGTGCCGGGGAAGTGGGCGAGCACGGAGGAGCCCAGCGCGGGCAGCAGCTCGGCCACCGCCTCGCGGCGCGCCTCGGGGCTGGAACGGTGCGGCAGCAGCGCCCGCGTCCAGGGCAGTTCGTCCGCGCGGACCTGGCTCTCCAGGTTGAGCAGGAGCAGGGAGCGCCTGCGGCTGAAGGCCCGGTGGTGGGCGGCGACCAGTCGGGCGAGGGCGGGGTCCGCGGCGGAGGCGGCCTCGGCCTCCGCGGTGAGGGCGGGCACGACCTCGGCCATCACCTCGGCGGAGGGGATCACGCCGAGTTCCACCAGGTCGTCCAGGGGGGCGGCGGTGGCCCTGCGGGCGACGTCGCCCAGGGCCTCGGGGATGGGCCAGCCCTCGGGCACGGCGCGCTCGCGGGCCTCCTCGGCGGAGACGGGGGTGAGCAGTTCCGTCGTGTGCGGGGTGCCGAAGGCCTGGGGGAGCGGGGCGAGGCGGTCGGCCAGCAGCGCGGCGAGCACGTCGTGGGTGGGGCGGGCGGCGTGCTCGGCCTGCCCGGCGCGCAGGGCGGTGTGCCGGTCGGAGCCGGGCAGGCCGCGCTTGGCCACCATGGAGTCCACGGCGTGGCGGAGCAGGCCGCGGCGGCGGGGGGTGAGTTCGGCGCCGGGTTCGGCGACCGCCTCGCGCAGCGCGGCGAGCAGGATCGCGAGGTTCTCCTTGGGCTTGCGGTGCTTGGTGCACAGGGTGTGCTCGGCGGCCAGGCGCTCGTACTCGGCGAGCAGGGCGGCGCCGCGGCGGGTCCAGTCCGCGGGCCGGTGGGCGTCGGCGCGGCCGTCGCGGACGGTCTCCAGCCAGTGGGTGAGGACCCGGTCGGCGAAGGGGTTCCACACGGCCAGGGCCTCCTGCTGGGCCCGGGGGCGGCTGGTGGCGGGGTCGCGGGCGGCGCGTTCGGACAGGGCCTCGCGCGCGTCGCCGACGCTCTGTCGGAAGACCGTGTGGGCGGGCAGGTCCTGGCGGGGCGCCGGGCGGGGGGTGAGGCACAGGGTGTCGGCGAGGGGTTCGACGGTGGCGAGCAGGTGCAGGGCGCCCTCGGTGTCGCCGTTGCGCAGCAGCCAGGCGACGGTGAGGGGGACGGCCTGTTCGGGCAGGTCCAGTTCGTACTCGCCGCTGTCGAGGAGGGTGTTGAGGTCGGCCAGGCCCTGTTCGGTGAGGTGGTGGGCGTGGAGGGCGGCGCGCTGTTCGGGCAGGCCGTGGCGGCGGGCCAGTTCGCGCTCGTGGGGGCGCAGGGGGCCGCCCGCGGCGGGCAGGCCGGTGGCGAAGCCGCCGTGGACGACCTCGGGGGTGACCCAGGCGGGCAGGTCCTCGACGGGGGTGCGGGAGCCGATGGTGAGGGTGCCGTCCCCCATTCCGGTGACGACCCGTTCCCAGGAGTCGGCGCGTGCGCGCGCGGCCTCGCGGACGCGGGCGTCCTGGTGGGTGAGGGCGGTGGTGAGTTCCTCGGCCAGCCGTGCGGCGGCGTAGCCCCGGTCGGCGCGGGTGGGGGTGATGTCGTCCATGCCAGCGTGGCGGGACCTGCCCCCGCACCCTCCCGGACCGAAGCCGGGCGCTCTTGCTGTTTGAGCCACACGCTGTCCGGGCGGTGCGCGTGTCCCCGGTCCCGGGCGGGTGCTCCGGTGCGGGGTTCGGCGTGCCGTGGTCCGGTGGTCGGCCGACGTGGCGGAACAGGCCGCCGCGGGGGGAGTCCCGAGCCGGGTGCTCTGCTGTTGAGCTGCACGTCGTTCGCGGGGATCACGGTAGCGGTTCGGGGGTGGGGGCTGAAAGTGTTTTTCGGGGCTGCGGGGCTGCGGGGCTGCGGGGCTGCGGGGCTGCGGGGCTGCGGGGCTGCGGGGCTGCGGGGCTGCGGGGCTGCGGGGTTCGCGGGGGGACGGTCTGACGGGTGCGGCCGTGGGGACGCACCCGTCACCGAGCCGGGTCGTGCTGCCCTAGCGGGTCTTGATCACGGCCGCGATGAGTCCGGTGGCGAGCATCATCGTCAGGCCCACGATCATGAGGACGAAGGCGATGGTTCCGACCATGGTGTTTCCTTAGTGTTCGTCGTTCCCGGGCGCGGTGCGCGGCGTCCGCCGTGCGGGTGGCGCCCGGAGGAGCCGGGAGCGGCGCCTACCTCTTCGGGGGTTCACCCTATCCCGGTCCCGCGCTGGTCCTGCGTCGGGTGGCCGCTGTGACCAGCGTGGTCGTGGCCACGGTCGCGGGGGCGGGGCGTGGAGGAGGGGCGCGGGGCGGGGTCAGCGTCGGGCCCAGGCCCGTTGGTAGGTGCTGACCAGCCAGCGGTCGGCCCAGGCGTGGTCGGGTTCGGCGGGCAGGTCGCAGGTCCGGCACAGCCCGGCCAGGCGTTGTTCGAGTTCGCGTGCCCGGTCCAGGGCGTCGGCGCGGCCGTGTTCGCCGCGGCGCAGTGCGAGCAGCCAGGTGCGTTCGGGTTCGGGCATGGGCAGGGTGATGCGGCCGGTCTCCATCAGTTCCACGCCCTGGATGCCCAGGCGGACCATGTGGTAGGCGAACTTGGTGTCGAAGCCGTGTCGTTCGACGAGTTCGGGGCGGTTGGTGTGTTTGCCGCCGCGGGTTCCCTCCATGCGGTCGCGTTGGGCGCGCAGGTAGCCCAGGAAGCGTTCCCCCGCCCGGCGGGAGAGGAAGCGTGCGGCGTTGGCGCGCAGGTCGTGTCCGGTGGGGGTGATGGCGACGATCTCGTTCGGGGGGACGAAGAGGGGGAGCAGGACGGTGGGGTTGCCGTCCAGGGCCAGGCGGGTCCACTTGCGCAGGGAGTAGACGGTCAGGTCCAGGTCGCCGGGGCCGGAGCGGGTGTGTTCGGGGCGGGTGTGGTGGATGTACTGCTCGAAGGGGCGCAGGCCGATGACGTGTTCGGGGGGTTCGACGCAGATGCCCATCTCGTCGCGGTCGGCCTGGCCGGGCAGGGCGAGGCCGTGGGCCTCGGAGCCCACCTGGCACCGCAGGACGGTTCCCTCGTGCGCGATCCGCGCGAACTCGGGGCTGGAGTGCTTCACCCGCGGCTCCCTTCTGTCGGGTGTGGGGTGCTGGGTGCGCTGGTCGGGGCGCTGCCGGGCACGCTATCGGCCGCGGGGCCGGGGGGACGAGTGCTTTTCGGTGGTGCGGGAGGGCCTGGCCGGCCGGTGTTCCGGTGGTCGGGGGACACGCCCCGGGGAGCTTGCCGGTGGGCTCCGAGAGCCCTTTACTTGTCCGGGTACGCCCCTTTTCTCCCCAGAACGAGCGTAGAAGGCAGGCCCGTGCCCCCTGAGAACCCTGAGGTTTCCGCCCCCCGGATCGACACCTCCGTCCCCCACAACGCCCGGATCTGGAACTACTGGCTGGGCGGCAAGGACAACTACCCGGTGGACCGGGAGATGGGCGAGCAGATCCGCTCCTTCTTCCCCGAGATCGTGGACAACGCGGTCGCCGACCGGGGCTTCCTCGTGCGCGCCGTGACCCACCTGGCGCGCGAGGAGGGCGTCCGGCAGTTCCTGGACGTGGGCACCGGTCTGCCCACCCACAACAACACCCACGAGGTGGCCCAGGCGGTGGCGCCCGAGTCCAGGGTGGTCTACGTCGACAACGACCCGCTGGTGCTCACCCACGCCCGCGCCCTGCTCACCGGCAGCGGCCCGGGGGCCACTGACTACGTCGACGCCGACCTGCGCGACCCCGGGGCCATCCTGCGGGAGGCCTCCCGCACCCTGGACCTGGAGCGGCCGGTGGCGCTGATGCTGCTGGGCGTGGTCAACTTCGTCGCCGACGACGCCGAGGTCCGCGCGATCATGGACCGGCTCCTGGAGGCGCTGGCCCCGGGCAGCTTCCTGGTCCTGTCCCACCCCACCGACGACATCGACCGCGAACGCGCCCACCAGGTGGCCGCGGCCTGGAACGAGCGCGGCACCCCCAAGCTGACCATCCGCACGGCCGAGCAGATCAGCGCCCTCTTCGACGGGCTGGAACTGCTGGAGCCGGGCGTGGTCTCCTGCTCCCTGTGGCGTCCGGCCCCCGCCGAGGTGGGCGGGGCGCGTCCGGTGGCCGAGTACTGCGGCGTGGCCCGCAAGGCCTGATCCCCGCGGGGGCGGGCCGCGGCCGCGCGTCCGTGACCGAGGACGGGCCCGGACGACTCCGGGCCCGGCAAGTGACGAGCAGTGAAAGCAGAGACCGATGAGCGTTGAGCGACCGGTGATCGACACGACGGTGCCGCACTCGGCACGGGTGTGGAACTACTGGCTGGGCGGCAAGGACAACTACCCCGTCGACCGTGAGGCGGGCGACCAGTTCCTGGAGGCCTTCCCCGGCATCGCGCGGATGGCGCGGGCCTCGCGCGCCTTCCAGGAGCGGGCCGTGCGCCACCTGGCGGGCGAGGTGGGCATCCGGCAGTTCCTGGACGTGGGCACCGGTCTGCCCACGG
The DNA here is from genome assembly GCF_052466615.1 of Nocardiopsis sp. M1B1. Taxonomy (NCBI): domain Bacteria; kingdom Bacillati; phylum Actinomycetota; class Actinomycetes; order Streptosporangiales; family Nocardiopsidaceae; genus Nocardiopsis; species Nocardiopsis sp. M1B1. The sequence goes on along the minus strand of NZ_CP196194.1, from coordinate 3,974,728 downwards.
CCAACAACACCCACGAGGTGGCGCAGTCGGTGGCGCCCGAGTCCAGGGTGGTCTACGTCGACAACGACCCGCTGGTGCTCACCCACGCGCGGGCGCTGCTGACCAGCACCCCCGAGGGGCGCACGCAGTACCTCCACGCCGACCTGTACGAGCCCGAGGCGATCCTGGAGCAGGCGTCGGAGCTGCTGGACCTGGGCCAGCCGGTGTCGTTGATGCTGCTGGGGGTCCTGGGGCACGTGCAGGAGTACGAGGAGGCCGTCTCCATCGTGCGGCGCCTGCTGGCGGGCCTGCCCCCGGGCAGCTACCTGACGGTGAGCGAGGGCAGCAACGTCCACAGCCGGGAGAACGTGACGGCCCAGGACGAGTACAACGAGAGCGGCGCGGTGCCCTACAACCCGCGCAGCCCCGAGCAGATCGGCGGCTACCTGGAGGGCCTGGAGCTGGTCGAGCCGGGCCTGGTCTCGGTCACGCGCTGGCGTCCTCCGGTGCGGGGGCAGGGCGCGGGGCTTCCGGCCGAGGTCGACCAGTACGGCGGTGTCGGCCGCAAGGTCTGACCCCGCCGGGAGGGGCCCCGGCGCCCGCCCGTGGGCAGGGCGCGGGGGCTCCGGGCCGGGGCGCGGTCCCCGCGGTGCCTCAGTCGGCGCGGGCGATGGCGATGGTCGCCCCGAGCCGGTGCCCGGCCTCGTAGAACATGTACTGCACGCCCTCGTCGGAGCCGAAGGAGGGCGCCGCGCTGCGGCCCGAGTCCGGCGGTCCGGCCATGGGGGTGTGCACCGTGCCCAGGTGGCGGCGCAGGCCGAAGTCGCGCCCCACCTCGGTCAGGCGGATGTCGCCCAGGTCGGTGTGGTAGGCGACGTAGGTGCTGCCACCGCGTTCGAGCACGTGCGGGCCCGACAGGTTCGACACCCCCGCGTCGGCGTGGTCCACGAGCGGGTCGGGGTCGAAGTCGAAGGTGATCCCGTCCGCCGACCACCCCCATCCGATGGAGCGGTGGTTGCTGGTGTCGTTGCGCATGAAGACCATGACGTAGCGCGCGCCCCGGTCGGGCAGGCGGTACTCGAAGACGCGCGCGTAGGAGGCCTCGGTGGTGCCCGGCACCATGGCCGTGGTCAGCACCTCGCCCTCGTAGGCGAAGTCGATGCCGTCGCGTGAGCGGGCCAGCCGCGTGGTGGTGTTCTCCCCGTGGAAGTACAGCCACATCTCGCGGTGTTCGGAGTTCCACATCACGTGCGGTGAGGAGACGTGGCTGACGTCGTAGTGGGGGTTCCACACGTTGGCCACGACGGGGTTGTGCGGGTACTCGGTGAAGGGTCCGTCGGGGCTGTCGGCGTAGGCCAGGCAGATGCCGCCGGGCCTCTCGTGCGGGGCGTAGTAGAGCAGGAAGCGGCCGGGCGCGTCGGCCAGGCGGCCCGCGGTCCCGCGCAGGCACGGGAAGATCAGCTCCCCGGTCGGGTTGTAGCCGAGTCCGGCGGTGTCGAGCGCCTCGCGCAGGAACCGGTAGGCGGGCAGGACGTCGGCCGCCGCGCCGCCGACGGCCGTGGGCGCGGTCGCGGCGGCCGCGGACGCGGGGGTCAGCGGTCCCGGGGCCAGGAGGGCGCCCGCCGCGGCGGCTCCGGCGCCCCGCAGGACCGTGCGGCGGTCGGGGGCGGCGGGGGAGCGGCGGGGGTGAGCGTCGTCGGCCATGACGGTTCCCTTCCGGAGCGGGTCGGGGGGAGGCTCCGAGGCTCAGAGTCTTCACCAGCGATGATGCGCCGGTCAAGGTTCTAATACGTATTAACGAAAGATCCTGTCCGCGGGTGGAAATCCGCCCGTCATCCCCTTGACATCTGCCGTGGCGCGGCTCACAGTCGTCAACTAATGCGCATTAACACGGCACGCAAGAGGAGAAACAGGTGACGCACGTCAGGAGGGCGGGGCCGCGGCGCCCCCGCCAGTCCGACATCGCGCGGGCGGCGGGGGTCTCCCAGGCCACGGTCTCGCTGGTGCTGCGGGGCACCCCCACCGGGATGTCCCTGGCCCGCGAGACCCGCCAGCGGGTACTCGACGCCGCCGAGGAGCTGGGCTACGTTCCCGACCCGGTCGCCACCCGGCTGGCCTCGGCCAGCAACGCGATGCTGGGGCTGTACACCTTCAGCGCCACCTTCCCCACCGACGTGGCGCACTCCTACTACCCGGTCCTGGTCGGGGTGGAGGAGGAGGCCGCGGCCCAGGGGCAGGACCTGATCCTGTTCACCGGGTCGGCGCGGGCCGCCGCCAGCGCCGACGACCCGGCCGCGGTGCGGCGGGTGCGCGTGGCCGACGGCTGCCTGTTCTTCGGCCGCCACGTGCCCGACGAGCCCATCCGGCGCCTGGCCGAGGACGGCTTCCCGTTCGTCTACATCGGCCGCCGCGACGAGCCCGGCGTGCCCTACGTGGGCGCCGACTACGTCTCGGCCTCGGCGCAGGTGGTGGCGCGCCTGGCCGGTCTGGGCCACCGCGAGCTGCGCTACCTGCGCGAGCACGACCAGGCCCCGGCCTCGACCGACCGCGAGCGGGGCGTGCTGCGCGGCGCCCGCGCGGCCGGGATCGACACCGCGCGCCTGGTCGTGCGCACTGACGGCTCGGACCTGGACGAGCTGCTGCGGCGCTGGCTGACCGAGGGCGTGACCGCCGTCGTGGTCGAGCAGACCGACACCGGCGCCGCACTGGACGGCCTGGCCGCCGCCGTGGACCGGGCCGGTCTGCGCTGCCCCGACGACCTCTCCCTGGCCCTGCTGGGCGCGCCGACCGGGAACCGGGGCCGCGCCCCGGGCGGCGGCGCGGCCTACGGCGGCTTCGACGCGCCCCTGCGCGCGATGGGCCGCGACGCGGTCCGCCTGCTGCTGGAACTGATCGCGGGCGCCCACGGGGAGACCCCCCGGCGCCTGCTGCCCTGCGAGCCGGTGGAGGGCGGCACCCTCGCCGCGCCCCGGACACGACACACCTGAGAAAGGCTCCAGATGAGCGAGACCAGCACGGAGATCCTCGTCGTCGGCGGGGGACTGGGCGGTGTGGCCGCGGCCCTGGCCGCCGCCGACTCCGGCCGCCGCGTGGTGCTGACCGAGGAGACCGACTGGATCGGCGGGCAGCTCACCGCGCAGGCGGTGCCGCCCGACGAGAACCCGTGGATCGAGCGCTTCGGCTCCACCGCCTCCTACCGGCGCCTGCGCGAGGGCATCCGCGACCACTACCGGCGCGCCTACCCGCTGCGGGCCGAGGCCGCCTCCTCGCTCACCCTCAACCCCGGCGCGGGCCGGGTCAGCAAGCTGTGCCACGAGCCCCGCGTGGCCCTGGCGGTGCTGGAGGAGATGGTGGGCCCGCACCGCGCGGCCGGTCGCCTGACCGTCCTGCTGCGCCACCGGCCGGTGGCCGCCCACACCGACGGCGACCGGGTGAGCGCGGTGGAGCTGGAGGACGAGCGGGGGCGCCGCCGCACGGTGAGCGCCGCCTACGTCCTGGACGCCACCGAGAACGGCGACCTGCTGCCGATGGCGGGCCTGGACCACGTCACCGGCGCCGAGGCGCGCTCCGAGCACGGCGAGCCGCACGCCCCCGAGACGGCCGACCCGACCAACCTGCAGGGCATCACCTACTGCTTCGCCATGTCGCACCACGACGGCGAGGACCACACCATCGAGCGCCCGGCGATGTACGACTTCTGGCGCTCCTACACGCCCGAGTTCTGGCCGGGGCCGCTGCTGGGCTTCTCGGCGCCCGACCCGCGTACGCTGGAGCCGGTGGCGCGCACGTTCGTGCCCAACCCCGACACCGACCCGCTGGCGGTGGCCGCCGACCAGAGCGCGGACGCGGGCGACAAGGAGCTGTGGGGCTTCCGGCGCATCCTGGCCCGGCGCATGCACCTGCCCGGCGCCTTCGACTCCGACATCACCCTGGCCAACTGGCCGCTCAACGACTACTGGCTCAAGCCCGCCCTGGAGATCGAGGGGCTGGTGGACGCCCGGACCGTCCGCGAGGCCCACGAGGAGGCCCGCCAGCTGTCGCTGTCGGTGCTGTACTGGCTCCAGACCGAGGCGCCCCGCGCCGACGGCGGCACCGGCTTCCCCGGGCTCAGGCCGCGGCCCGACGTGACCGGCACGGAGACGGGCCTGGCCAAGGCCGCCTACGTGCGCGAGTCCCGGCGCATCCGTGCGGTCACCACCGTCACCGAGCACGACGTGTCCCTGGACCTGCTGGGCCCGCACGGCATCGTGCGCCGCCACGACTCGGTGGGCGTGGGCAGCTACCGCATCGACCTGCACCCCTCCACGGGCGGCGACAACTACGTGGACGTGGCCAGCGTCCCGTTCGAGATCCCGCTGGGGGCCCTGCTGCCCGAGCGGGAGAGCAACCTGCTGCCCGCCGCCAAGAACGTCGGCACCACCCACATCACCAACGGCTGCTTCCGGCTGCACCCGGTGGAGTGGAACATCGGCGAGGCCGCCGGGCGGCTGGCCGCCTTCGCCCTGGAGCACGGCACCACGCCGCACGCCGTGCGCGCCAAGGACGAGCTGCTGGAGGCCTTCACCGCCGTGCTGGACCGCACCGGCGTCGAGCGCCACTGGCCCGACGTGCGCGGCTACTGACCCCTTCCGCCCCCGGGTGCGCGCGCCCGAACCGTCCCGGTCGTGCGCACCCGGGCCCGCCCCGACCCGCACCCCCGCAGTCCCACTCCCCACCGCCCGACTCCCCACAGAAGGGGTGACCATGAGCGACGCGACCCCAACCCCGTCCCCGGGCCCCGGTTCCAGTCCCGGTCCCGTGCGCATCGGCATCGACGTCGGCGGGACCTTCACCGACGCCGTGGCCGTCAGCGCCACCACCTACGCCCTGCTGGGCCAGGTCAAGGTGCCCACCAGCCACGACCACGCCGACGGGGTGGCCCACGGCATCATGACCGCGCTGGAACGCCTGCTCGGCGACATCGGCGTGCGCGCCGAGGACGTGGGCTTCCTCGCCCACGGCACCACCCAGGCCACCAACGCCCTGCTGGAGGGCGATGTGGCCACCATCGGCATCGTCGGCGTCGGCAGCGGCTACGACGCCTTCGCCACCCGCAGGCTGCGCTCCCTGGGCAAGCTGAGACTGGACTCGGGCCACCCGCTGCCCGTGCGCTACGCCGCGTTGCGCGAACCCGACCGGGAGGGCGCGGCCCTGGCCAGCGTGGACCAGGTGGTCGCCGAGGGCGCCGAGGTCGTCGTCGCCGTCGAACCCTTCAGCGTGGACGACCCGCGCGGCGAGCTGGCCGTGCTGGAGGCCGCCCGCGCCCGCGGTGTCCCCGTCACCGCCACCCACGAGATCACCCAGCTCTACGGCCTGGGCAAACGCGCCCGCACCGCCGCGCTCAACGCCGGGGTCATGCCCCGCATGCTCCAGACCGCCGACCTGGTCGAGCGCAGCATCCACAAGGCCGGGGTCACCGCCCCGCTCATGGTCATGCGCTGCGACGGCGGCGTGATGTCGCTGCCCGAGATGCGCCACCGGCCGCTGCTCACCGTGCTCTCCGGGCCCGCCGCGGGCGTGGCGGGCGCCCTGATGGGCGAGAAGGTCAGCGAGGGCGTGTTCCTGGAGACCGGCGGCACCTCCACCGACATCAGCGTCATCCGGCGCGGGCGGGTGCAGATCCGCCACGCCCGCCTGGGCGGCAAGGAGACCTACCTGTCGGCGCTGGACGTGCGCACCGTCGGCATCGGCGGCGGCTCCCTCGTCCGGGTCGGCGGGGGCGAGGGCCCCGGCCGGGCGAGCCTGACCGACGTGGGACCGCGCAGCGCCCACATCGCGGGGCTGCCCTACGCCTGCTTCGCCGACCGGGCCGAGCTGGAGGGCGCCCGCCTGGTGCGGATCAGCCCCATGGCCTCCGACCCGGGCGACCACGCCGTCCTGGAGAGCGGCGGGCGGCGCTTCGCCCTGACCGTGACCTGCGCCGCCAACGCCGCCGGGCTCGTCCCCGAGGGCGACTACGCCCGCGCCGACGCCCGTACGGCCCGCGCCGCCCTCGCCCCACTGGCCGAGGCCCTGGGCGTGGAGGTGGAGGAGGCCGCCCGCGCGGTGCTGCACAAGGCCACCGAGCGCGTGGCCGCGGTCGTGGACGAGATGGTGGGCGACTACGGCCTGGACCGGCAGGTGTGCGCCCTGGTCGGCGGTGGCGGCGGCGCGGCCACCGTCACCCCCTACCTGGGCCGGCGCACCGGGCTGGACGCGCGCATCGCCGCGCACAGCGAGGTCATCAGCCCCCTGGGCGTGGCGCTGGCGCTGGTGCGCGAGTCGGTGGAGCGCATCATCCCCGGCGCGACCCACGCCGACGTGCTCGCGGTGCGCGCCGAGGCCGAGCAGGCGGTGCTGCGCCAGGGCGCGGACCCGGCGGGGATCGAGGTGGACGTCACCGTGGACCCCCAGCGCAACCTGGTGGCGGCCGTGGCCACGGGCGCCACCGAACTGCGCACCAAGGACCGCACCGCCGCCGACGGCGCCGAGGCCGGGGTGCGGGCCGCCGCGGCGGCCAGTCTGGGGGCCCGACCGGACGAACTGACCGAGTACGCGGCCAACGGCCAGTACCGGGTGTTCGGGCTGGTGCGCAGACCCGGCGGGCCGCTGGGGCGCTTCGCCCGCGAACGCACCCACGTGCGGGTGGTGGACGCCGAAGGGGTGGTGCGCCTGCACAGCGCCGACGCCCTGGTGGACACGCTGGTGGCCGCCGAGGCCGAGGGGCGGCTCAAGGACCTGGTGGCCGAGCGCACCGCCTACGGCGACGGCGGGGCGCTGCCCCCGGCGGTGTGGCTGCTGCTGGGGCCCAAGTTCGCCGACCTGTCGGGGGTACTGGACCCGGGGCACCTGGTCGCGCTGGCCTCGGCGGAGATCGCCCGCCGCGCCCCCGACGAGACGGTCGTCGCGGTCATGGAGAAGCGGCGGTGAGCGCGCACACGCCGCCGCGCGCGGTCCACGCCGACCTCGCACGGGAGTACGCGCGCATCGGCACCGCCTCCGACGAGGAGCTGGCCGCCGACCTGCTCGCGCTGACCGCCACCCACGAGGGCCGCGACCGCGACCTGCTGCTGTCCTGGGCCGCCACGGCGCTGCGCTTCGGCGAGCGCATGGCCGACGAGGAGGTCGCGAGCGCCGGAGGGGACGTGGACACCGGGGGCACGGAAACGGTGGAGGGCGCCGGGAACGCCGTGCGTGTGGAGGAGCGGGCCGTCGGCGGGCTGCGTCCGGGCGAGGTCCTGCTCGCCGAGTACCTGCACCGGGCCTCCGGCGACCGGGTGGTCGTCTACGCCGACGCCCTCGACCACGCCCACCGCGTGGCCCGCGACGCCGGGTGGGGGCGCGAGCTCACCCGCGCGGCCCTGCGCGAGACCGCGCTGGCCCACGAGCACGCCCACCGGATGCTGCACGAGGGGCGGGGACGCGCGCTGCGGCGCGCACTCGACCACGTCCTGGTGCGCCTGGGGCCGCTGCGCCTGCGCGGCCACGTGGTCGGCGCCGACGAGATCGCCGCGCACTCCTACGCCCGCCGCCGCGCGGGGCTGGGCCGCAGTCCGATCGCGCTCACCGCGGCCATCGCCGCCACCCTTGCCCACCGGGGCGCGGGCCACGACCGGCCCGCCCCGCGAACCTCCCCCGGAGAACGCCCGTGACCGCCTTCGCAATCCTCCTCGCCATGGCGGTGGGCGTCGGCCTGATGCTGACGCGCCGCCTGCCCACCGCCTTCGCCCTGGTCCTGCTCTCCGTCGCGATCGCGCTCATCGCGGGCGCGCCCCTGACGGGGGAGGAGGGCAGCGTCACCGGGACGGTCGTCCAGGAGGGCGCGCCGCGCCTGGCCGCGACCATGATCGCCATCCTCCTGGGCAGCTGGCTGGGCACGCTGATGTCCGAGGCGGGGATCGCCTCCACCCTCGTGCGCAAGATCGTGGAGTTCGGCGGTGAACGCCCCTCGCTGGTCGCGGTCGGCGTCTTCGTCGTCGCGATCCTGTGCGGCAGCATCACCGGTTCGGCGCCCGCGGCCATGCTCGCCGGTGTGGTGGGCATCCCCGCGATGATCGCGGTCGGTGTCACCCCCACCGTTGCGGCCGGGACCGTGCTGGTGGGCATCGCCGCCGGACTGCCCCTGGAGCTGATCAACTGGCAGTTCCTGTCCGACGCCATCGGGGTGCCGGTCTCCACCGTCCAGCACTTCCAGCTGCGCCTGTTCCCGATCGCGCTGGCGGGCGGGCTGGCCTACATCCTCATCGAGATGCGCCGCAAGGGAGCCCGGCACACCTGGGCGGTGCGGGTCCCGGCCGGGGCCGGAGCCGGTGGAACCGGTTCCGGAGGCGCCGGGACGAGACCGCTGAGCCGCCGTCAGCGGGCCGCCGAGCGGCGCAGGCGGCGCGGGGACGCGCCCTGGTACGCGCTGGTCACGCCGCTGGTGCCGATCGTGCTGGCGCTGGGGCTGCACGTGCCCATCGTGCCCTCGCTGCTGGCCGGGGTGGTCTTCGCGCTGGTGACGGCCGTGCCGTGGCGGGAGATGTCCTCCACCGCGCTGCGCACGCTCTACCGTGCCTTCGACGTGGCCGCGCCGCCCATCGTGCTGTTCATCGCGATCGGCATGCTGCTGGCGGCGGTGAACCTGCCCGGGGCCGTCTCGGCGCTCACGCCGGTGGTGACCGCGATCAGCCCCGGCAGCCCGTGGCTGTTCGTGCTGGTCTTCGCCGTGCTGGTGCCGCTGGCCCTGTACCGGGGGCCGATGAACATCTTCGGCCTGGGCGCGGGTGTGGCCGGTGTGCTCATCTCCGGCGGCATCTACCCGGCTCCGGCGGTGCTGGGGCTGATGGCCTCCTACGGCCAGGTGCTGGGGGTGTCGGACCCCACCAGCACGCAGACGGTGTGGAGCGCGCAGTACGCGGGGGTGCGCCCGGAGCGGTCGATGCTCTCGACGCTGCCCTACACGTGGGTGATCGCCGTCGCCGGTCTGGTGCTGACGGTGTTCCTGTACCTGGTGTGAGGCCGGTGGGGCCGGGCGCGAGCCGGGCCCGAGGTGGCGGCGGGGAGTCCTTCGGGGCTCCCCGCCGCGGTGTCTGCGGGAGCGGGTTCGGGCCCCACGACACCGGGCCTTCACACGGCGGAAATATTGGCCTTACCAATCCATTGACGCCCGCGACCTGCGACTTGTACGCTTCCTCACATTGGTCAGGCCAATCAGGAGGTGCGGTGGACACGAACTTCGACGCCCTGGTCGAGGCGCTGGCGCCGGAGGCCAAGGCCGCCGGCACCGAGTCGCGCCTGATGACGGAGCGGGAGCTGGCCGAACGGCTGGGCACGAGCCGGGCCACCGTCCGGGAGAACCTCGGCAGCCTGGAGATGCTCGGCATGGTGCGCCGAACCCAGGGGGCGGGGACGTTCTTCACCAAGCCCGACGCCTCCTTCGTCCAGTTCCTGTTCGGCCTCATGTCCAAGTTCGGCCACATCGACGACGACAGCGTCGAACGCGCCCGGGAGATGATGGAGGTCGCCGTGGTCCAGGAGGCCGCCGACCGCGCCGACGAGGAGGACGTGCGCGTGCTGCGCGGCCACGTCGAGGACATGGTCCGGGCCACCGCCGCGGGCGACGCCGAGGCCGGGCACGAGGCCGACTACGCCTTCCACAAGAAGCTGTTCCAGATCGCCGACAACCCGGTGATCGAGTTCTTCGTCGACGGCATGAGCCTAGCGCTCAAGGACGTCCTCGCCCACAAGCGGGCCCTGGCCCTGGACATCGAGGCCCGCGCCGCCGAAGGTGATCCCGAGGGGCCCCGCAGGACGGACACCGTCCACACGCCCATCGTCGACGCCGTCGAGGCGCACGACCGCAGCGCCGCCGCGGCCGCGATGGTGGAGCACTTCACCCTGTGGCGCCGCATCACCGAGGGCGCCGCGCCCGCCGACGGGCGCTAGCCGGACACCGCCCGGCCCGAAACACCCCCCGCGGGGGAGAAGGAAGACACATGGACACCACACCAGTTCCACAGCCATGCCCGAAAACGGCCGTGATGTTCGTCGGCGTCGGCGCCATCGGCCTGCCCATGGCCCTCCAGGTCGCCGCGGCCGGGCACACCGTGGTCGGCGTGGACCCCTCGCCGCACCGCCGCGAGCAGGCCCGCGACCAGGGCCTGCGCACCCGGCCCGACACCGCCGGAATCGGTGAGGCCGACGTCGTCATCGTCATGGTCGCCACCCCCGACCAGCTGCGCGCGGCCGTCACCGCCCCGGGCGGCGCCCTGGAGGCCATGCGCGCCGACGCGGTGCTCGTGGTCATGAGCACCGTCGGTCCCGGCCCCGTGCGCGCGGTCGCCGACCGCGCCCGCGAGCGCGGGGTGCGGCTGCTGGACGTGCCGGTCACCGGAGGGGTGGCCGGGGCCCGGCGCGCGGCCCTGACCCTGTTCGCCTCCGGCGACCCCGAGGTCCTCGAACGGTGCAGGCCCGTGCTGGAGACGATGGGCACGGTGCGCGACTGCGGTGACCAGCCCGGCCGCGGACAGTCCTACAAGGTCGTCAACCAGCTCCTGTGCTCGGTGCACATCGCCGCCGCTGCCGAGTCGCTGGCCCTGGCCGAACGCCTCGGGCTCGACCCCGCCGACGTGCTGGAGGCCGTCTCCGGCGGCGCCGGGGGCTCCTGGATGCTCGGCGACCGCGGCCCGCGCATGCTGCCGGACGGCCCCGACGAGATCACCAGCACCATCGGGATCTTCGTCAAGGACTCCGGGCTCGTCGCCGACACCGCCGAGGAGGCCGGGTTCTCCGCCCCGCTGCTCCTGGCCGCCCGCGACGCCTACACCAGGGCCGCCGAGGCCGGTCTGACCGACCACGACGACTCCCAGGTCATCCGGGTCTACCGGGACTGACCCCGCCGGGCCCCTGCCCGGCCCCCACCGCCCCCCGTCCCCGCGCGGCGCCGACGGTCCCCTCAGCATGCCCGGAAAACGCCTTCCGGAGCGGTGCGCGGGACCCGCGCCGCCACGACAGAGAGAACCCGAGCCCATGGACGCCCTCGTACTCGCACTGATCGCCCTGGGGGCGATCGGCGCGCTACTCGTCCTCATCATCCGCTTCAACGTCCCCGCCTTCGTCGCCCTCCTGCTGGTCAGCGTCGGCACCGCCCTGGCCACGGGCATGCCCTTCGAGGACGTGGTGCCCACCATCGTGGAAGGGCTGGGCGGCACTCTGGGCAACGTGGCCCTCCTGGTGGGGCTGGGCGCGATGCTCGGCGCCATCGTCGAGCACTCCGGCGGCGCGGACGCGCTCTCCGAGCGCTTCAGCGCGCTGCTCGGCCCGGCCAGGGTGGGCGTGGCGCTGCTGATCGCCTCGTCGGTGATCGCGGTCCCGATCTTCTTCGACGTCGCCTTCATCGTCCTGGTCCCGATCATCTACGCCTTCTCGCGGGCGGCCCGCCTGCCCTCGCCCATGCGCATCGGCCTGCCCATCGCCGGGCTGATGCTCTTCATCCACGTGGTGCTGCCGCCCCACCCCGGCATCGTCGGCAGCTCCGTCCTGACCGGCGCCGACATGGGCCTGGTCACCCTCCTGGGCGCCGCGCTCATCCTCCCGGTGGGCGTGGTCGCCCACTACACGGCGAAGCTGCTCAACCGGCGCGCGTACGCCATGCTGCCCTCCACCGCCGCACTGTACGAGCAGAACACCGGCGAACCCGGACCCGGCGGTACGGGCGGTGGTACGAACCCCTCCGGCGGTACGGGCGGCGGCACCGGGATTCCGGGTGACACGGGCGGTACCGGCGGGACGGACGGCGCGGGTGCCTCCGGTGCGGCCAAGGTCTCCACCCGCCCCCGGGTGGAGCCGCAGCGCCCGCCCAGCGCCGCCGCGGTGATCACGGTCATCGCCGTGCCCATCCTCATGATCGGGCTCCAGACCGTCGCCGGACTCTTCCTGGAGGAGGGCTCCGCGGCCCTGCGCTTCCTGACCATGGTCGGCGCCCCGCCCTTCGCGCTGCTCACCGGCTGCCTGCTGGCCCTGTACCTGCTGGGCGTGCGCCGCGGCTGGTCGATGCGCTCGGTCGGCTCGGTCATGGACGCCGCGCTCGCTCCGGCGGCGGTGGTCGTGTTCGTGACCGGCGCGGGCGGCGCGTTCGCCGGGGTGCTCACCGCCAGCGGCATCGGCGAGGTGCTCTCCGAGAGCATGCTCGGCCTGGGGCTGCCCCTGCTGCTCCTGGCCTTCTGCCTGGCCGCGCTGCTGCGGGCGGCCCAGGGCTCGGCCACCGTCTCGGCCCTGACCACCTCCGGGCTCCTGGCCGAGGCCATCGCCTCGGGCGGGTACAGCGGCCTGGAGATCGCCCTGGTCAACCTCGCCATCGGCTGCGGCGCCATCTGCCTGTCCCACGTCAACGACTCGGGATTCTGGATCGTCTCGCGCTACCTGGGCCTGTCGGTGCGCGACGCCCTGCGCACCTGGAGCGTGCTCGTCACGGTCCTGGGGGCGAGCGGATTCGCCCTCGTCGGCCTCACCTGGGCGCTGGTCTGAACTCCGCGTCCCGTACGGGACGCGCCGCCCCCCGCACCCACACCCTTCGCACACCGAGGAAGGTCACCATGAACCAGACCGCCACCAGACCCGGAGGCGGCGTCGACACCGCCAGGCTGGAGCGGCTGCGCGCCGCCGCCTACCGCATCCGGCTCAACGCCCTCACCCAGGCGCAGGTCCAGGGACAGGGTTACATCGGCCAGGCCCTCGGCTTCGCCGACGTGCTCGCCGCCCTGTACGCCGACCACCTGCGGCTGCGCCCCGAGGAGCCGGAGTGGGAGGGGCGCGACCGCTGCCTGCTCAGCATCGGCCACTACGCCATCGCCCTGTACGCCGCCCTGGCCGAGGCGGGGATCATCCCCGAGGAGGAGCTGACCACCTACGCCACCGACGACTCGCGCCTGCCGATGTCGGGCATGGCCACCTACACGCCGGGGATGGAGATCTCCGGCGGCTCCCTGGGCCACGGGCTGGGGATCGCGGTGGGCGTCGGCCTGGGACTGCGCCGCAAGGGCAACCCCGCCCGCGTGTACAACCTGCTCTCCGACGGCGAGCTCAGCGAGGGCTCCACGTGGGAGGCGGTGCAGGCCGCGGCCCACCACCGCCTGGACAACGTCACCGCCATCGTGGACATGAACCGCCAGGTGGCCGACGGCCCCGCCCAGGAGGTCATGGGCACCGAACCCGCCGACGAGAAGCTGCGCGTCAGCGGATGGCACACCCTGCGGGTGGACGGCAACGACGTGGCCGCCGTCGCCGCGGCCCTGGACGAGCTGCGCGAGCACCGCGGCTCGCCCACGGCGCTGGTGTGCGACACCAGGATCGGCGCGGGGGTGCCGATGCTGGAGAGCAGGGAGAAGCTGCACTTCATGCGGGTGGCCGAGGACGAGTGGCAGACCGCGCGCGAGCAGCTGCGCCAGGGATACGAGGGGTACACGGCATGAGCACCACCAGCGCCAACACGGTCGGCACCGGCAGCGGTAGCAGCGGTAGCGGTAGCGGCGGCGGCAGGAAGCTGACGTCGGACGCCATGATCGCCTCGATCGCGGAGGAGGGCGCCCGCACCGTCCAGGCGCCCCTGGGGCACGCCCTGGTGCGCGCCGCGCGTGAGGACGAGCGCGTCGTGGGGTTGTCGGCGGACCTGGCCAAGTACACCGACATGCACGTCTTCCGCGACGCCATGCCCGACCGCTTCCACCAGATGGGCATGGCCGAACAGGTGATGATGGGCGCCGCCGCCGGACTGGCGATGGAGGGGTTCGTGCCCTTCGCCTCCACCTACTCGGTCTTCGCCACCCGCCGCGCCTACGACTTCCTGTGCCTGGACATCGCCGAACCGCGTCTGAACGTCAACGTCGTCGCGGCGCTGCCCGGCCTCACCACCGGTTACGGGCCCAGCCACCAGGCCACCGAGGACATCGCCCTGCTGCGGGGCATCCCCGGCATGGTGATCGTGGACCCGTGCGACTCGGTGGACATCGAGCAGGCGGTCCCGCAGCTGATCGCGCACGAGGGGCCCACCTACACCCGCATCCTGCGCGGCGCGGTGCCCACGGTGCTGGACGAGTACGACTACGAGTTCCGGCTGGGCGAGGCCGCGCTCCTGCGCGGCGGCGACGACGTCCTGTTCGTCTCCTCGGGAATGATGACCGAGCGCGCGCTGCGCGCCGCCGCGCAACTGGAGGCCGACCGGATCGGTGTGGCCGTCCTGCACGTGCCCACCATCAAGCCGCTGGACGTGGAGACGGTCCTGGAACAGGTGGGCCGGGACCGCAGGGTGTTCGTGCTGGAGAACCACTCGGTCGTGGGCGGGCTGTTCGAGTCGGTGGCCTCCGCGCTGGTCCAGCGCGGGGTGGCCCGGCGGATGGAGCACATCGGGCTGCCGGACGAGTTCTTGGACGCGGGGGCGCTGCCCACCCTCTACGACCGCTACGGCGTGTCCGTGCCCAGGATCGTGGAGAGGGTGCGCGCCTCGCTGTGACGGGTCGGGGTGACGGGTCGGGTCGGTCTGGCCCGGGCGGAATGAGGTGCGAGGTGACGGGGTGGAGCGGGTCCCGGCCGGGAGAGGAGAACCGGGGCCCGTGAAGGTGCGGCGGGGAGTCCTCCGGGGTTCCCCGCCGCACCTGTTCGGAGAGGCGGGGTATGCGAGGCAGGCGGTGAACGCTTGCCGTTCGTGCGTGGCTGCTCGCTCCTGCGGCGCCAGCTGCCGCGAAGTGGTGCAGGCTGCGACCAACGCTTGCTGCTTGCACGTGGTGGGGCTTTGCTGCGTTGGCACCAAAGGCAGCGGGTGTCCGGGGGCTCCGTTCAACGCCCTGGTTGCGGATGGTGGCCGGGGCAGCGGCACCTGCTGCCGCGTAGTGGTGCGGGAGGGCGTCCAACGGTTGACGTTCGGGGGTGGTTGAACTCTGCTGCGTTGGCACCAAAGGCGAGCGGGCCCTCCGGCCTTGGGCAGCGCTACCGGCCCCCGTGGCGGAGGCGAGCGACGGTGGCAGCGACGACGGCTGGCTGCGGGGCCCGGACCGCCTGTGGGGCGCGGGCATACCGGGGGCCGGCCCGGCCGGGGTCACTCCCGGGGCGGTGGAACCGGGACCCTGTCGGGCGGATGATCCTGTCCTCGCCGTTGGTGTGTGCGGAGTTCGCGTTGGTACTTGGCCCGGTTATGCGGCCCGCACAGGGGTTGCAGGTTCGCCACCACCGTGTGCCCTCCCCGGGAGAAGGAGGTGACGTGGTCGGCCTGGCAGAACGCCACCGGTACCTCGCACCCTTGCGGGTGAGCGCAGGTGGTGTGCCCGTGGAAGGCAGCCGCCCGTTGCCGGGCTGAGGCCAACCGTCGGCTGTGGCTCACATCCAGGACCTGTCCGGTGGGTGGGGCGGTGAGCATCCGCACCACCTCCGCATCAGCGGCGAGTTCGTGCACCACCCCGGCCGGAATGACCCGGCCGTGCTCGTCCAGAGCAGGCTGCTCCTGACCCTGAGCGTCCAGGTAGGTCTGCACCGGTACGACGATGCGGATCTGCGCCAGCGGAGCGGGAGCGTTATCGCACCCGGTGTGGGTGGTGGCAAAACGCAACGCCGCGATCAGCGCGTCATGCTCACGCTGCGCACGACTGCGCGTGTCCTCGTCCGAGAGCGGAGCATCGAAGGTCTCGATCGCCGCGCGCACGACCAACGCATCCCCGGACCCGCCCCAGGCCTGCAACTGGTAGCTGCCCTGGAACGTCTCATGCACGACCAGGCCACGGGCGGCGTGAGCCGCCTCGTGGTCGCGGTCCAAGCGGTGAGGGTCCAAACGATGCGCGACCTGGCGGGCCACTGACTGAAGCTGGTTGACCGACAACCCAGGCCGCTCTGCCTTCGCAGCCACCAGAGCCGACTCAAAGCCGCCCCGATACTCCTGTTCCTCAGGGAAATGCTGGGCGTCGCGGGTCTGGACGGCCTTGTCGGTGACCTTGGCGATCACCACCGCTTCACCCAAGGCCAGAGCGCCGTCCTCCACCGCTTCCACCGTGGCGGGCAGGGTCTCCTCGTGCACGTGCTGGGCCAGCCGCGCCAGATCCTTGGCCTGGGAGGTGGGCAGTTGGCCGTGGTGCACCAACCACTTATCCAACGTGGAGTAGCCGCTGTAGCGGGCTACCGCACCCCGCGCATACAGGCGCGCCATCTGCGACAGAGCCCGGTAGCGGATCTGGTCCAGTTGCGCCCACAGCGCCGCGATCTCCTCAGCGGCGGCCTCATCCGCTCCGGGCGGGACTTCGGCGTTCAGCGCTTGGTCGATGATCTCGCGCGCACCGGCCAGCGCGGCCACGGCCAGGGAACATTCCCCGGGGGCCGCCTTGGGCGCTGCGATCATCATCTCCATACTCCTTATTATAGGCGAGCGCCCGTCTTTTCTCTACTATTCGCAGCGCGAATGTACGCCTTTCTGGAGGATGCTTTTGCTTCAGGGTTGCAATTGGGTCGGGTAAAAATGTTCCCGAAAAGGCGCACCCAAAATGACGCCTTGGCCTTGGATGCCTTCGCCTGCCTCAACCCCAGGGGCCAGGGGTGTTACCCGAGGCCGGAGGGCCCGCTTGCCGTTGGTGCCGACGCAGCAGAGTTCGACCACCCCTACGCCCCGGGCGTTGGTCGCCCTCCGGTAGTCGCTCCTGCCTTTGGTGCCGCTTTTCGTCGGCCACCCATGCCCCCACCCAACGCACGCCGCTCCCCGCCGCCTGTACCACTTCGCGGCAGCTGGCGCGCTTTCGTTGCCGCCAGAAACCCCCAGCAGGAATGGCGTAGGGAGGGGCCCCGTGAACGGCCCCTCCCTGCCCCTCAACCCATTCTCCTTATTGAGCGCCGAGAGTTTCAGGGCATGCCGAAACATCCACGGGTGGGATCCCCCCTATTTCCAGCAAACCATCACCACACCACCCACGACCACCCCCAGCCCCCACCTGTGGAAAACACGCAAACGGCCCCGGGCGATCGCCCGGGGCCGGAACACTGCCTGGAGGAAACGGAAATCGGTCAGGCGTCCGACCTTCCTACAGGTTCCTCGCTCCTACCCTCACCAACGCCACTACCGCCGCCGTCACCACTGCCACTGCCAAGGCCACTGGCACCACCACTGCCACTGCCACCGACCCGGCCCCGGTACCACCGCCACAGAGCACGCGCCAGCGGCAGCACGATCACCACCGCCAGCAGCAGCAACAGCGTTCCCGAGATCGGCCGGGTCAGGAACCCCGTGGGGTCCCCGTCGAAGAGCAGCAGCGACCGGCGCAGCGAACTCTCCAGCAGCGAACCCAGGACGAAGGCCAGCACCAGCGGCCCCGGGTCGAAGCCGAACTTCTTCATCAGGTAACCCAGCAGTCCGAAGACCACCACCAGCACGATGTCGAACACGTTGTTGCGCACCGTGTACACGCCCACCAGGGTGATCAACACCGTGATGGGCGCCAGGATCGTCGGGCGCACCCGCAGGATCCGCACGAACAGCCCCACCAGCGGAATGCTCATGATCAGCAGCAGGATGTTGCCGATGTACATCGAGTTGATGACGCCCCAGAACAGCTCCGGCTCCTGGGACACCAGCTCCGGCCCCGGCGGCACGCCCTGGATGAGCAGCGCGCCGAAGATGATCGCCATCGTCGCGTTCGCCGGGATGCCCAGGGTCAGCAGCGGGATGAACGAGGAGGTGGCGGCGGCGTTGTTGGCCGTCTCGGGCGCGGCCACGCCCTCCACCGCGCCCCTGCCGAAGCGCTCGGGGTTGCGCGAGCGCCGCTTCTCCATCGCGTAGGCCGCCAGGGAGGACAGGGTGGCGCCTCCACCGGGCAGGATGCCCAGCGCGAAGCCGATGATCGAGCCCCGCCCGATCGCGCCCGACGACTGGCGCAGGTCCTTGCGCGAGGGCCAGGTGTTGGTGACCTTGAGGGGCTTCTTCGGTGCCCGGTGGCGCTCCTCCAGGCTGTGCAGGATCTCCCCGATGCCGAACAGGCCCATCGCGATCGGCACGAAGTCGATCCCGTCGGACAGCGCCATGGAGTCGAAGGTGAAGCGTTCGGCGCCGGTGAAGGTGTCCAGCCCGACCGTGGCCAGCAGCAGGCCCACGCAGGCGGCGATGATCGCCTTGATCCGGCTGCCGTTGCCGACGGTGGACACCAGCAGGATGCCCAGCAGCGCCAGCGCGGTGTACTCGGGCGGCCCGAAGTCCAGGGCGAAGCTCGCCACCAGGGGCGCGACCAGGGACAGGGCCACGATCGACACGGTCCCGCCCACGAACGAGCCCACGGCCGCGATGCCCAGCGCCGTTCCGGCCCGGCCCTGGCGGGCCAGCATGTGGCCGTCGAAGACCGTCACCACCGAGGACGCCTCGCCGGGCAGGCGCAGCAGGACCGAGGTGATCGTCCCCCCGTACTGGGCGCCGTAGAAGATGCCCGCGAGCATGATGATCGCGGTCACCGGTTCGAGGCCGAAGGTCAGGGGGAGCAGGATCGCGATCGTGGCCGCGGGTCCGAGCCCGGGCAGGACCCCGACCAGCATGCCGACCACGACGCCGATCAGGCAGTAGAGCAGGTTGGCCGGTTCGAGGACGACACCGAACCCGTTGATCATGGGTGTCAGGGAATCCATCGTTGTGTCCTAGAAGAGGTGGGGGATCGGCACGGCCAGCAGGCCGACGAAGACGACGTAGAAGGCGACCACGATCAGGACCGAGGCGATGGCGGACAGCCGCCACGACTCGCCCCCGAGGAAGCGCAGCCACACGAAGGCCAGGAGCGCTGAGGGGATCTCGAAGCCGATCACGCCGACCACGGCGACGAAGCCGACCATGGTGGCGACCCCGGCCAGGACCTTCCAGGAGGAGGCGGAGAAGACCTCGGTGTCGGCGGTGCGGTGGGCCAGTCCCAGCAGGGCCACGCCCAGCGCGGCGACCGCCACGCTGACGAGCAGGGGCCAGGTGCCCGAGCCGGGGTCGGCGGGGGTGCCCGGGCCGAGTGCCCAGGATCCGGCGATTCCGGCCGCGCCCAGGGCGATGACGGTCAGGGCCACCGCGGTGTTGGCCCGGGGGCCCAGGGGCCTCGGCGGTTCCTCGTCGTCCTCCGGGTCGGGCGCGGTCTCCTGCGACCCGGCCCCCTCCGGAACGTTCTGCTCCGGAACGACTCCCTCAGGCGTCGCTCCCTCAGGAACGTTCCGCTCAGGACCGGACCGTCCCGCGACGGCTTCCTCCGGACCGGCCCGCTCCGCGCCGGATTCCGGGCCCGCGGGCGCCGCGTCCCGCTCCGCGGCGTCACGCTCTCCGGCGGCCTGCTCCACGGTGTCCCGCGCCGCTCCGATCTCCCGAGCCCCGCTCTCCCGCACGCCGTCCTCTCGCGCAGCGCTCTCCCGCCCGGCGGTCTCCCGCGCGGTGGGTTCTCTGGCGATGGGCTCCCCTGCGGCGGACGCGGACCCCTGCGCGCGCCGTGTGCGGGGCGCGCTCACTGGCCCTCGCCCATGTCGATGCCGTACTCCTCCACCATGGAGGCGTACTCCTGCGCGAACGAGGACCACTCCTCGGTCAGCTCGGCGGGCTCCAGTTCGTGCGGGGTGAGCAGGTTGTTCTCGTTGAACTCCAGGTAGGCGTCGCTGGCGAAGACCTCGGTGAACGCGGTGCGCAGCCGCTCCACGACCTCCTCAGGCGTGCCCTGGGGGGCGACCACGGCCCGGTACTGCGAGACCCGCACGTCGTACCCGGCCTCGACCGCGCTGGGGACGTCGGGCAGGTACTGGTTGCGCTCCTCGGCGAAGGTGGCCAGGGGGGTGATCTCACCGGCCTCGATCTGCGCGATCGCCTCGCCGAGCTGGACCGAGGCCACGTCCACCTGCTCGCCCAGGACGGCGGTCAGGGTGGGGGAGCCGCCGTCGAAGGGGACGGGGGTGCCCGAGATCCCGGCCTGCTCGAACAGCAGCGCCTGGGACAGCTGGCTGCCGGTGCCCACCCCGGTGGTGCCGTAGTCGACCTCGTCGCCGGAGTCCACGAGGTCCTGGAGGGTGTCGTAGTCGGAGGAGGCCGCGGTGACGAGCACGTAGTCGTCGCGCGAGACACCGGTGACGACCTCGTAGTCGGCGATGTCGACCGCCTCCTCCTCCGAGACCGCCAGGGGGGTGATCGCGGTCAGGGAGGCGTTGATGACGAGCAGGTTCTGGCCGTCGGGCTCCTGGGAGGCGAGTTCGTTGGCGGCCAGGGCGCCGTTGGCGCCGGGGGTGTTGACCACCGGGAGCGCGACGCCGAGCCCCTCCTGCGCTCCGTCGGCCAGTGCGCGGGCGATGAGGTCGGTGCTGCCGCCCGGGTCCTGGCCGACCATCACGGTGATCGGCCCCCGGGGGAACTCGCCCTCGTCGGAGCCCCCGCCGGACAGGTTCCCGCCGCAGGCCGCCAACGACACGGTGAGCCCCGCTGCGAGGACCGAGGCCGCGCCCCGGCGGGCGCGGCTCCTGTGCGGCATATGGGTCATGGTTCCTCGCCTTTCTTGTGGCCGCCGTCCGCACACGTCGGAGGGTTCTGTGTGAACGCGGTCACGTACTTCGGTGAGTGGCAGCATAGGAACACGCGATCATGCATGTCCAAGTCGAATACGGCATAAGCTGATACCTTCCGTGCATCATGTTCTCTTTCGACCAGTTGCGCGGTTTCGTCGCCGTCGCCGAGGAACTCCACTTCGGGCGGGCCGCGGAGCGGCTTTCCATGACCCAGCCCCCGCTCAGCCGCCAGATCCAGAAGCTCGAACGCGCCGTCGGCGTGCGCCTGCTGGAGCGCGACCGGCGCCACGTGGTCCTGACCGCGGCCGGGCAGGCCTTCCTGATCGAGGCCCGGCGCCTGCTGTCCCTGGCCGAGAGCGCGCCGGACCTGGCGCGGCGCATCTCCCAGGGGTCGCGGGGCACGCTGCGGATCGGCTTCACCGCAGCCTCCTCCTACGGCCTGCTCGGGGACATGATCAACTCCGTGGAGAGGCAGCTGCCGGAGATCACCGTCGAGCTGTTCGAGATGGTCACCAAGGAACAGGCCGCGGCCCTGCTGTCGGGCGAGATCGACATGGGCCTGGCCCGGCCGCCCCTGGACACCGACCTGTTCGGGACGCGGGTCCAGCTCCGGGAGCGGCTGCTGGTCGCGGTGCCCGAGGCCCACCCGCTGGCGCGCCGAGCGGGCCCGCTGTCCGCCGAGGACCTGGTGGACGTGCCGCTGATCATGCACTCGCCGATCAAGGCCCGCTACTTCTACGACCTCGTGGTCGGGCTGCTGCCCATCGCCCACCAGAACGTGGTGCACACGGTCAGCCAGGTCATGACCATGGTCTGGCTCGTCTCCGCCGGGCGCGGGATCGCCTTCGTTCCCGCCTCGGCGACCGGTCTGGGCGTGGCGGGGGTGGCCTACCGAGAACTGGAGGGGCTACCCGAGAACCCCGTCGAACTCCACCTCATCTGGACCCACGATTCGCCCAACCCCGTCGTGCCGCGGGTGCTCCAGGCCTGGCCCGCCGCCGACGGCGGAGGCTCCTGATACCCGGTGGGTATCAGTTGATGCCCAACGAATCTTGGACAGCATCGAACGACGCTCCGTACGGTAGCGGCAACACCGTGCGGGCCCACCACCCCCGGGGCCCGAGCCGCAGAACCGAGGACGACACGTGAACGCGATGCACCCAGACGACCTGGCCGGACGGCTCAGGTCCGGGCTCCTGTCCTTCCCCGTGACCCACTTCGACGGCGACCTCGCCTTCGACGAGGGGCGCTACCGGGAACACCTGGCCTGGCAGGCCGGCCACGACGTGGCCGGGCTGTTCGCCGCCGGGGGCACCGGCGAGGGCTTCTCCCTCACCCCGGCCGAGATCGACCGCGTGGTGCGCACGGCGGTCGACGAGGTCGGGGGGCGGGTCCCGGTACTCGCCCCGGCCACCGGCGGCACCGCGGCCGCCGCCCTGCAGGCCCGCGCCGCCCAGGAGGCGGGCGCGGACGGCATCCTGCTCATGCCGCCCTACCTCACCGAGGCCGGGCAGCCCGGCCTGGTCGAGCACGTCAGCGCGGTCTGCCGGGCCACCGACCTGGGTGTGGTCGTCTACAGCCGCGCCAACGCCGTGCTCGACGACCGCTCCGTGGCCGAACTGGCCGAGCGCAATCCCAACCTCATCGGCTTCAAGGACGGCGTCGGCGACATCGAGGCGATGACCCGCATCTACGCCCGGGTCGGAGACCGGCTGGTCTACATCGGCGGCCTGCCCACCGCCGAGACCTTCGCCCTGCCCCTGCTGGAGCTGGGGGTGAGCACCTACTCCTCCGCGATGTACAACTTCGCGCCCGAGTTCGCCCTGGGCTTCTACGCCGACGTGCAGGCCCGCGACAGGGAGTCGGTGTACCGCAAGCTCAACGACTTCGTCATCCCCTACCTGGACATCCGCGACCGCATGCGCGGCTACGCGGTCTCCATCGTCAAGGCCGGACTCGACGCCGTGGGGCGCCACGGCGGACCCGTCCGGCCGCCCCTGACCGCACTCGACCAGACCGAGCGCGACGAGCTGGCCGCGCTGGTCGGAAAGGTTGCCTGAATGGCCGAGCACACTCCGGACCCCGAGCACACGGACACGGACACGGGCGCGGCCACGGACGTCCTCGGGCCGCTGGTGGCCTGCGCTCCCGTCGAGGGCGGGGCCGGGACCCTGCGCGCGACCGACCCCGCCACGGGGGAGGAGTTCGGCGAGCCCGTGGGCCTGGTGGACTCCGCCCAGATCCAGGAGGCCACCCGCGCCGCGGAGCAGGCCCTGGACGCCTTCCGCGCCCAGTCGCCCGCCGAACGCGCCGCCTTCCTGCGCCGCGTCGCCGACAACATCGACGCCCTGGGCGACGCGCTCGTGGACCGGGCGGCGCGCGAGAGCGGCCTGCCGCGCCAGCGCCTGACGGGGGAGCGGGCCCGCACCACCGGCCAGCTGCGCATGTTCGCCGACGTGGTGGCCCAGGGTGACGCCCTGGGCGCCCGCATCGACCCGGCGCTGCCCGACCGCACCCCCCAGCCCCGCCCCGACCTGCGCCTGGCGCACATCCCCGTCGGCCCCGTCGTGGTCTTCGGCGCGAGCAACTTCCCCCTGGCCTTCTCCACCGCCGGAGGCGACACGGCGGCGGCCCTGGCCGCCGGGTGCCCGGTGATCGTCAAGGGCCACAACGCCCACCCCGGCACCGCCGCACTCGTGGGGCGCGCCGTGGCCGACGCGGTGCGCCGGAGCGGCCTGCCCGGCGGCGTGTTCTCCCTGCTGTTCGGGGAGGGCAACGGCATCGGACAGGAGCTGGTCGCCGACCCGCGCGTGAAGGCCGTGGCCTTCACCGGATCGCGGGGCGGCGGGCTGGCCCTGATGCGCGTGGCGGCCGAGCGCCCCGAGCCGATCCCGGTCTTCGCCGAGATGTCCTCGGTCAACCCCGTGTTCGTGCTGCCCGGCGCGCTCGTCGGGCAGGGAGCCCAGGACCTGGCCGCGGCCTACGTCGCCTCCCTCACCCTGGGATCGGGGCAGTTCTGCACCAACCCCGGGCTGGTGTTCGTCCCCTCCACCCCGGACGGGGACCGGTTCGTGGAGGCCGCCGCGCGCCTGGTCGCCGACGCCACCGGCCAGACGATGCTCACCGCGCCCATCGCCGCGGCCTTCCGCGACGGGGTGGCGGCGCTGGAGGGGCGTTCGGAGGTCACGCCGCTGGCCAGGGGCGGTGAGGGGCAGGGCCCCAACGCGCCGGCCCCCGCCCTGGCTGAGGTGTCCCTGGCCGACCTCACGGCCGACCCGCGCCTGAGCGAGGAGGTCTTCGGCGCCGCGGGCACGGTGGTGCGCTACCCCGACGCCGCCGCGCTGCCCGCCGCACTGGAGGGGATGGAGGGCCAGCTCACCGCCACCCTGCACGCCGACACCGGCGACGCCGACGACCTGACGGCGGCGCGCGCCCTGCTGCCGGTGCTGGAGCGCCGCGCGGGCCGCGTCCTGTTCGGGGGTTGGCCCACGGGGGTGGAGGTGACCCACGCGATGGTGCACGGCGGTCCCTTCCCCGCCACCTCCGACGCCCGGGGCACCTCGGTGGGCAGCCTGGCCCTGCACCGGTTCCTGCGGCCGGTCAGCTACCAGGACGTGCCCGACGCCCTGCTGCCGCCCGCGCTGCGCCGGGACAACCCCTGGCGGCTGAACCGACGAGTCGAGGGCACCGTCGTGCCCGGAGGAGACCACGCATGAGCACGCCCACCATCGCCTCCGTCGACGTGGTGCCGGTGGCCGGACGCGACAGCATGCTGCTCAACCTCAGCGGCGCCCACGGCCCCTTCTTCACTCGCAACATCGCCATCCTCACCGACAGCGAGGGACGCACCGGCCTGGGCGAGGTCCCCGGCGGCGAGCCCATCCGCGCCACCATCGCCGACGCCGCCGAACTGCTCGTCGGACGCCCCGTCGCCGAGCTCAACCCCCTGCTGCGCCGCGTCCAGGACGCCTTCGCCGACCGCGACCGGGGCGGGCGGGGCGAGCAGACCTTCGACCTGCGCACCACCGTGCACGCGGTCACCGCCCTGGAGTCGGCCCTGCTCGACCTGCTGGGCCAGCACCTGGGAGTGCCGGTCTGCGACCTGCTCGGCGAGGGACGGCGACGCGAGCGGGTGCCCATGCTGGGCTACCTGTTCTACGTCGGCGACCGCCACCGCACACCGCTGCCCTACCCCGAGGCCAAGGACCCCGCCGACGACTGGGAGCGCCTGCGCACCGAGCCCGCGCTCACCCCCGAGGCCGTCGTCGCCCTGGCCGAGGCGGCCCGGAGCCGCTACGGCTTCCGCGACTTCAAACTCAAGGGCGGGGTGCTGGCGGGCGAGGAGGAGGCCGCCGCGGTCCGCGCCCTGGCCGCGCGCTTCCCCGACGCCCGCGTCACCATCGACCCCAACGGCGCCTGGTCGCTGGCCGAGGCGACCGCGCTCTGCTCCGACCTGAACGGCGTCCTGGCCTACGCCGAGGACCCCTGCGGAGCCGAGGGCGGCTACTCCGCGCGCGAGGTCATGGCGGAGTTCCGGCGGGCCACCGGCCTGCGCACCGCCACCAACATGATCGCCACCGACTGGCGCCAGATGGCGCACAGCGTGCGCGTCAACGCGGTGGACATCCCGCTGGCCGACCCGCACTTCTGGACCATGCGCGGCTCGGTGCGCGTGGCCCAGCTGTGCGAGGACTTCGGCCTGACCTGGGGCTCGCACTCCAACAACCACTTCGACATCTCCCTGGCGATGTTCACCCACGTGGGAGCAGCCGCCCCCGGCGACATCACCGCCCTGGACACCCACTGGATCTGGCAGGACGGTCAGGCCCTGACCCGCAGGCCCTTCCGGATCGAGGACGGCGCCGTCACCGTGCCCACCGCCCCCGGCCTGGGCGTGGAGCTGGACCGCGACGCCCTGGCCGCCGCGCACGAGCTGTACCTGGAGCACGGCCTGGGTGCCCGCGACGACGCCGCCGCCATGCGACACCTCGTCCCCGACTGGGCCTTCGACCCCAAGCGTCCCGCGATGGTGCGCTGACCCCCCGTCCCACCTCTTCTCCGGAGACCCCATGAACACACCCGCCGAGCCGCGGGGCGACGCCCGCACCGGCGCCGCGGGGGGCACCGCCACCGACGCCATCGCCTCGGTGACGCTGTCCCGCGTGGACCTGCCCCTGTCCACCCCCATCAGCGACGCCAAGGTGCTCACCGGGCGCCAGAAGCCGCTCACCTCGGTGTCGATGCTCTTCGCCGAGATCACCACCGAACAGGGGCTCGAAGGCGTCGGCTTCACCTACTCCAAACGCGCCGGAGGCCCGGGCCAGTACGCCCACGCCCGCGAGGTGGCCCCCGAGCTGATCGGAGAGGACCCCAGCGACATCCAGCGCCTGTGGACCCGCCTGGTGTGGGCCGGGGCCTCCGTGGGGCGCAGCGGACTGGCCACCCAGGCCATCGCCGCGATGGACATCGCCCTGTGGGACCTCAAGGCCAAACGGGCCGGGCTGCCGCTGGCCAAGCTCCTGGGCGCGCACCGCGACGCGGTCGACTGCTACAACACCTCCGGCGGGTTCCTGTCCGCGCCTCTGGAGGAGGTGCTGGACAACACCCGGGCCGCCCGCGCCGCGGGCATCGGCGGCATCAAGATCAAGGTCGGTCACCCCGACCACCGGGTGGACCTGGCCCGTGTGGAGGCCGTGCGCGAGGAACTGGGCGACTTCCCGCTCATGGTCGACGCCAACCAGCAGTGGAACCGGGGCTCGGCCGCGCGCATGGGCCGCCTCCTGGACCGGTTCGACCTGGTCTGGATCGAGGAGCCGCTGGACGCCTACGACGTCCGGGGCCACGCGGACCTGGCGCGCGAGCTGGCCACGCCCATCGCCACCGGCGAGATGCTCACCAGCCCCGCCGAGCACGAGGCGCTGATCCAGGCCGGTGCCGTGGGCTTCATGCAGCCGGACGCGCCGCGGGTCGGGGGCATCACCCCGTTCCTGGACGTCATGGCCCAGGGGCGCAGGGCCGGGGTGCGGATGGCGCCGCACTTCGCCATGGAGATCCACCTGCACCTGGCCGCGGCCTACGAACTCGACCCCTGGGTGGAGCACTTCGACTGGCTCCAGCCCCTGTTCGAGGAGCGGCTGGAGACCGCGGGCGGGCGCATGCTCGTTCCGGCCCGGCCGGGTCTGGGCTGCACGATCAGCGAGCAGGCCCGCGCCTGGACCGCCGAGAAGACCCGGGTGGACGCCGACGGCCGCACGGACCTGGAGGGCTGACCCGCCGCGCCGCCGGGCCAACGGACCCGGCGGCGCGGGTTCAGGACAGTGCGCGAAACCCCCGCGCGTCCGCTCCGCCCAGCAGCGCCACGCTCAGCCACATCCCGGGCAGCTCCTCGGCGGGCACGTCGGTGTCGGTCACGATCCGCTCCACCGGGACGTCCAGCGGCGCGGTCGCCGGGTGCAGCGGTGTCACCAGTTCGGCCCTGTTGCCCATGGTGAGCAGTACCTGCACCGCGGTCCGCCCCCGGTGCCCCTCGGGCAGGGAGTAGGGCACGGTCACCCTCCAGCGCATGTTCGTGGGCAGGCTGTCCGGAGCGCGAAACCCCCAGTACCACGCCTCCTGGTCGGACATCTCCACCACCAGCGACGACACGGGGACCTCGGTCTCCTCGTCCGCCGGAGCGATCGTCCAGTCCCGGCCCATCACGGCGTCCTGGGGCCTTCGCGCCTCGCGCTGCCACCACCTGTGGCGGCGCAGGGCGAGGTAGTCCTCGATCATTCCTCCCGACCCGGCCCTGCCGACTGTCTCGTCCACCCGGTGCACTCCTTCAGGGGGCGTGGCGCGCCGCGCCGCGCGTCGCACGGCGTGGTCCCCCGGTCCGCGGACGGCGCCACCGGCCCGTACATGGGGTGGAGCACACCGTTCAGGGGGACTGTCTTTACCCTCTGCCCGGTGCGGGGTCGCGCATGCCGGACGCGGCCAGGGTTTTCGCGCACCCCGGCGACCTGGGCCTTCGCGGCGGCCCCCGGCCTCCCGGTCGATCGCGGAGGAGGGACGGGGAAGCGGTCGCGCGGGGGCGGTCCCCACCCTCGGTAAGCTCCTGGACGACTCCCGTACCACTCTGCCCAGGAGCACACGCATGCGTGAGATCGAGGCCAAGTACCGCGTCGCCGACCCCGCCGCGCTCCTGGCCGCCCTCGAAGCCGCCGGTGTCGCCCTCTCCGCGCCCGCCGAGCAGGACGACCAGGCCTACGCCCCGCCCGGGTGGGAGTTCGGCATGCCCAAGGCGGGGCGCGCCTTCGCCCGGCTGCGCACCCAGGACGGCGAACACGTCCTCACCGCCAAGACCCCGGCCGCCAACCCCCTGGAGTACGTGGAGCACGAGACCGCGGTCGCCGACCGGGAGCAGATGCACCGGGTCCTCCTCCAGTTCGGCTACGTCCCGGCCCTGCGCATCGTCAAGACCCGCCGGGTCGGCCGGGCGGGCGAGATCACCGTGTGCGTGGACGAGCTGCGCGGAGTGGGCGTGTTCCTGGAGGTCGAGCTGACCGTGGACGACGACCGCGACGGCCCGGCGGTCCAGGACCGGCTCGACGCGTGGGTGCGCTCGCTGGGCGCGGACCTGGAGCGCACCACCGACGGCTACGACGTCCTCGCGCACGCCGCCGCGACGCGCTGACCGGGACGGGCCCCGGCCGGGTGAGGACGCCCGGCCGGGGCCCGCGACCGCCTCCGGGGGCGGGTCGGGTCAGTGCAGGTAGCGGCGCCGGGTGACGACCAGCAGGTTGGCCGCCAGCGGCAGCAGCAGGGACAGCGCCGTCACCGTCCAGCCGACCGCGAGCGCCTGCCCGAGGTCGGGGTAGGCCGCGTCGGGCACCACCACGCCCACGCTGAGCCGGTAGGCGAAGCAGGTCGGGACCACGTACGAGAAGTCGGCGGCCATGAACACCAGCGTGGCCACGGTCAGGCCGATCCCGAACACGTTCACGATGACGACGTTGCGGGTCACCAGCGTCAACAGGGCGCACAGCAGTGCCACCGAGGCGGTGCACACGCCGACCAGCAGCCAGTAGGCGGCGCTCATCCGCCCGATCCCCGCGCCGGGGTTCTCCAACAGCAGGAACACCACCAGCCCCACGTGGTTCACCGCCGCCATCACCGCCACCAGCGCGCACGCGACGGCCAGCTTCGCGGCCCACAGCGCGGGCCTGGACCGGCCGCAGGTGAGCCACTCGAAGTAGGTGCCGTTGCGGAACTCGGTGTGGAAGCAGGCCGCGACGGTCGCGCACACCACCAGGGGCAGGACCATCGTGTACTGGTTGTGGAAGGTGAAGTAGAACCGCTCCAGGGTGGGCTCCCCGCCGTTCACCGCGTAGTTGACGACCACCATCGCCAGCGGGACGACGTTGAGCACGAGGATGGCCCAGACGAAGCGCTCCCGGCGGATCTTGCGGAGTTCGTTGGCCAGCAGCGTCCTCATGCGCCCTCCCCCAGGACCGTCGCGTACAGGTCCTCCAGGTCGCCCTCGACCTCGTCGGCGTCCATGCGCCGCACGATCCGGCCCGCTCTCATGAACAGCAGGTGGTCGGCCAGGGAGGCGATCTCGGTCAGGTTGTGGCTGGAGACGATCATGCTGGTGCCCCGTTCGCGCTGGACGGCGCGGACCAGCTCCCTGATGTCGCGGATGCCGATGGGGTCGAGGCCGTTGGTGGGCTCGTCCAGCAGCACCAGCCCGGGCTCGCCCAAGAGCGCCCGGGCGATGCCGAGCCGCTGCCTCATGCCCAGGGAGGTGCGCGAGAAGCGCAGGTCCGCCCGCTCGCCCAGGCCGACCTCCGCCAGCAGGCCGGGGACCTCGTCCAGGGGGGTGCGCAGGTAGCGGGCGTGCAGTTCCAGGTTCTCCCGCAGGGTCAAAGAGCCGTAGAACGCGGGGTACTCGATCAGGCGGCCCACGCGCAGGCCCGGCGCGCGCTCGATGGTCCCGGTGTGGTCGTTGGCGCCCAGGACCGACTTGAGCAGGGTGGTCTTGCCCGAGCCGTTGGGGCCGAGCAGCCCGTAGACCCGCCCGGGTTCGACCCGCAGGTCCACCCCGTGCAGGACCCGGTGGCGGCCGTGGGCCACGCGGACGCCGCGGACGTCGATCAGGCTCACGGGACCACGATCCACAGGCCGAACAGGACGGCGTAGACGAGGAGGAGGACCCCGGGGAGGGTGTACGCCCCCTTCCTCGTCTCGCCGGGTGAGAGGAAACGGGCCGCCGCGATGGTGACCGCGCCCGCGAACGCGATCATCGACGCGACCAAGAGCACCGCTGACATGCGACTCCTTGTCGTCGGGGACGTGCCCGGGAGGTGTTCCCGAGCAGCGACGACCACGCTAGGCAGGGGCTTGCGGCGGGGGCAGTGTCCCCGGTGCCGGGCCCGGTGGCGCGGGGGCCGGGCAGAGTGGCCAGGGACCGGGGGAGCGTGGACCCGGGGACGCGGCGGGGTGGCCGAAGGTCTGGACGGGGTGGCCGAAGGTACCGTCGCGCACCGGCCCCGGTACCCCTTCCGCGCTGGGGGCGCCGTCCCGGGAGGCCCCGGTGAACAGCGGTTATACGGTGGGGCCGTGCGGATTCTCGGCAGCCTCCTCCCCTGGTCGACCGTGGTGTTCGTCGTCCTCGCGGCCGTCGACTCCCACCTCGGCAACATGATCACCGTCCCCTGGCCCCTGCTGGCGGCAGACGCCGCGCTGGGGGCCGTGCTCGTCGCGGGAAGCCGCTGGTGGACGTCCCGCGGCTGGGCCCGGTGGCTGGTCGCCGCGGCACCGGCGGTCTCCACCGCCTCCGTCGGCCCGGCCGCGCTCGTGGCCGCCCGCGGGGCGTCGGGCAGGCGGTGGCGGACGGCCGCGCCCCTGTGCGGGGTCCTGGCCGCCGCCCTGGCCGCGGGCCTGCACAACCCCTGGACCCCCGTGGAGCCGATCCGGCCCCTGTGGGTCGAACTGCTGCTCGTGGCCGCCGCCGTCGCCGCCCTGGCCGCGGCCTCGGCCTACCGGGGCGCCCGCGCCGACCTGGTCCGCGTGCTGCGGGAACGGGCCCTGGACGCCGAACGGGAGCAGCGCTTCCGCGTGGAGAACGCCAGGATGGAGGAGCGCGACCGCATCGCCCGGGAGATGCACGACGTCCTCGCGCACCGGCTCACACTCATCTCGCTGAACGCCTCCGCGCTCACCCACCGCCCCGACCTGGCCGCCGATGACCGCGACGCCCTGGCCGAGGAGATCCTCACCAACACCCGCCAGTCGCTCGCGGAGGTCCGCGGCATCCTGTCCGATCTGCGTTCGGGCCAGGACGAGGACCGGCCCCAGCCCACCTTCGACGGGCTCGGGCGGCTCCTGGAGGAGAATCGCAGGGCCGGGATGCGCCTGGAGGTGCACGACGAGGTGAGCGGACGCCTCCCGGCCCCCGCCAACACCGGCCGCCACGCCTACCGCATCGTCCAGGAGGCCCTGACCAACGCCCGCAAGCACGGCGCGCCCGGGCCGGTGCGCGTGCGCGTCGTCGCGGACGGGGCCGACGCGGTCCTCATCGAGGTCCGCAACCCCGTGCGCCGGCGCCCGGCCGCCGCGGGCCCGGGGGAGGGGGAGCCGGACGCGGGGTCCGGCGTCGGACTCGTGGGGCTGGCCGAACGCGCCGCCATCTGCGGCGGCTCCCTGCTGTGGGGCCGGACGGGGGACCACTTCGAACTGAGGGTGCGCCTACCATGGTCGCCGTGAGCGAACCCGTGCGAGTGGTGGTCGTCGACGACGATCCGATGGTCCGGCGCGGCCTGCGCCTGCTCCTGGGAGGCGGCGCGGTCGAGGTGGTCGCGGAGGCCGGTGACGGCGACGAGGCGGTGCGGGTCGTCGCCGAGCACACCCCCGACGTGGTCCTCATGGACCTGCGCATGCCCGGGACCGACGGGGTGGCCGCGACCGAGCGCATCCGCAGCGTTCCCGGCGCGCCGCCCGTGCTCGTGCTCACCACGCTGGACTCCGACCGGGCGCTGGTGCGCGCCCTGCGCGCGGGCGCGAGCGGCTTCCTGCTCAAGGACGCGCCCCCGGACGAACTCGTCGAGGGCGTCCTCGCGGTCCACCGGCGGCGTCCGCACCTGGCCGACTCGGCCACCCGCCGCCTCATCGGCCTGGCCGTCGGCGGCGGGGACGACGAGGTGCGCGACCGGGCCCGCGAACGCGTGGCCGCGCTCTCCGACCGCGAGCGCGAGGTGGCCCTGGCCGTGAGCCGGGGCCTGTCCAACACCGAGATCGCCGAGGGCCTGTTCATGAGCGTCAGCAACGTCAAGGCGGTGGTCGGCCGGGTGATGGCCAAGCTGGACGCGCCGAACCGGGTGCTCGTCGCCAACGCGGTGCGCGACGCGCGCCTGGAGGACGGCCGCGCGTGACAGCCGCGTCCTGGCGGGTTGTCGGCGCAGGCCCGTAGAGTGCGGGCATGGGAAGCCGTATCCGCGCGATCGCCATCGACGCGCTCGACGCCGAGGCCGTGGCCGCGTTCTGGAGCCGTGTGCTGGACTGGCCGATCGTGGAGGAGGCCGAGGACGGGTTCAGCCTCGCTCCGCACGAGGGGGCGGACCTGGGGGTCGACGTGTTCTCCGTGCCCGAGCGCAAGAGCGTCAAGAACCGCCTGCACCTGGACCTGTGCGTCACGGACGGACTGACGGTGGCCCAGGAACTGGAGAGGCTGTTGGGACTGGGCGCGGTGAAGGTGGACGTGGGCCAGCCCGAGGACGCCCGGTGGACGGTGCTGGCCGACCCCGAGGGCAACGAGTTCTGTCTGCTGCACGGGAGCGCCGACGCCTCCTGAGGCGCCGCCCCCGGCGTACCGGCGGACCTGGTACGCCGCCCGTGTCGCGTTCGCGGCGGCCTCCGCCGCTGCCCCGTCCGAGCCACCAAGTACGGTTGCGGCCGCCCGGGAACCCGGTGAGGCACGCGGGCGGAACGGTTCACAGGAAGGCCGGGGCCTCCTCGCGGGTCCACAGCCAGTCGGTCGGCGACAGCTGTTTCTTGAGGCGGGCGCGCTGGCGGGTGTGGTCGGCCAGGGCCGCCGCGACCGCGTCCCCGAGCCGGTCCAGGTCGTCGGGCACCTCGACCCGCGTGAGGAGGTTGTGCTCGGGACGGATGAGCACCAGGTCGCCCTCCGGTCCGCAGCCCATGAGCTTGAGGTGCCTGAGCGGACGGTAGGCCTTGTCGGTGGTGGGCAGCACGGTCAGGAGCGTGCCGTTGGCGGACCACACGTACAGGCCGGACTGGTTGACGTGGAAGATCCGCCCGCGGGCGGGGTCGGCGGCGACGGCGTGGTGGTCGCCGGGTTCGGGGGAGCGCTTGTCGGTGCCCGGTCCGTCGAGCCGCCCGACCAGCGCCCCGGTGTCGTCGACGAGGGCGTAGGCGTACTTGCTGTTCTTGGTCGGCCGCCAGTCGTCGAAGACCGGGACGACGAAGAGGTCGTCGGCCACCACGGCGTAGGCGTTCAGGTGCGCACGGAACGTTCTCGCCTGGAGCTGCCTGCCCAGTTCCGGCCACCGTGCGCGTGCCGCCGCCACGATGCCGGGTGAGGGGCGGTTACCGCCTCCGGCCGGGGCGCCGCGGTAGTCGGTGTGGGGGACGGGCAGGCTCGTGTCGCCGCCTTCGGAGGGGAGCCGGCGGGTCTCCTCGGGTGTGTGCAGGCAGGCGAAGACCTCGACCGTAGGCCGGTGGCCGGGTGTCAGGGGCCCGTCCGCCAGGCCGATGAGGTTGGGGTGAGCGCCCGACCACCTGTGTACCCCCGCTTCCGACACCACGCACAGCAGACGTCCCGAGGGGGTGGTGCGGATCGCGGCGGCGAAGGAACACTCCGAGTCTTCGTCGGTGCCTGCCCGCTTTTCGCCAATGCCTGTGCGCCGGTCCTTCCAGGCCCTGAGGAGCGTGGTCAGCTCTGCGTCCAACAGGGACGTGCTGTTGCAGTCGGAGGACAGGGCGATGGTGCCGTCCGGCAGGACGCACAGGTCGTTCCCGTGCACGTTGGTCCCCGACGAGGTCCTCCTGCGGTGGTCCTCGGTCTCCTGGCTGGTGACCAGGCAGGCCGCGAGGGTGCCGTCGGGACGGTAACGGGAGAGCGTCCACACCCTGATACCCCGCGTCTTGCACGCGGAGTACTGCCGCAGAGCGGAGAGGACGTAGCAGTCCCCGGACGGGGAGAGGTCCGCGGCGACGTGGGAGAGGCGGGAGTAGGCGCCGTCCTCGTGCGCTCCGGGCAGCACGAGCGGGCGGGGGAAGGTCAACGGGTGCGTCACGGGCATGGGCGACACTCTGCCAGCGCGGTGCGACATCCCGCCTTGCGGAGTCCTCCGCCCGTTCCCGCCCGCCGGACGACCCGACCCGGCGCCTCCCCGCACACGACACGGCCACCGCGGAGTCCTCCCATCCGCCCCGCGGCGGCCGTGCGTCACCCGCGTCCCGTCACTCCCTGGGACGCTGGTCGATGATGCGGCGGAACTTGCCCACCGAGCGCTCGATCTGCTCGGGGTCGACCACGTCCACGGTCACGCTCACGCCGACCTTGTCCTTGACCGTCGCCACGATCTGCTCGCTCAGGACCACGCGCCGCTCGGCGGTGCAGTCCGGGGCCGCCTCGATGCGCACCGCCATGCGGTCCAGGCGCCCCTCCTTGGTCAGCACCAGCTGGAAGTGCGGGGCCAGCCCGTCCAGGCCCAGCACGATCTCCTCGATCTGGGTCGGGAAGACGTTCACGCCGCGCAGGATGATCATGTCGTCACTGCGGCCGGTCACCTTGTCCATGCGCCGCATGGGCCGGGCCGTGCCCGGGCGCAGCGTGGTCAGGTCGCGGGTGCGGTAGCGGATCACCGGCATGGCCTGCTTGGTCAGCGAGGTGAAGACCAGTTCGCCGTTGGACCCGTCGGGCAGCACGTCCTGGGTGACGGGGTCGAGCACCTCGGGGTAGAAGTGGTCCTCCCACACGTGCAGGCCGTCCTTGGTCTCCACGCACTCGTTGGCCACGCCCGGGCCCATCACCTCGGACAGGCCGTAGATGTCCACGGCGTGGATGTCGAAGCGCTCCTCGATCTCGGTGCGCATCTTCTCGGTCCAGGGCTCGGCGCCGAAGATCCCGACCTTGAGCGAGGTCGTACGCGGGTCGATTCCCTGATGCTCGAACTCGTCCATCAGTGTCAGCATGTAGCTGGGGGTGACCATGATGATGTCGGGCTCGAAGTCCTGGATGAGCTGCACCTGCTTGGCCGTCTGCCCGCCCGAGGCGGGGATGACCGTGCAGCCGAGCCTCTCGGCGCCGTAGTGGGCGCCCAGCCCGCCGGTGAAGAGCCCGTAGCCGTAGGAGACGTGCACCTTGTGCCCGGGGCGTCCGCCCGCGGCGCGGATGGAGCGGGCCACCACCTCGGCCCAGGTGTCGATGTCCTCGCGGGTGTAGCCCACGACGGTGGGGCGGCCGGTGGTCCCGCTGGAGGCGTGGATGCGGCTGACCCGCTCCTGGGGGACGGCGAACATCCCGAAGGGGTAGTTCTCGCGCAGGTCGGCCTTGGTGGTGTGCGGGAAGTGGCGCAGGTCCGCCAGTTCGCGCAGGTCCTCGGGGCGCACCCCGGCCTCGTCGAACTTGCGGCGGTACAGGGGCACGTTGGCGTAGGCGTGCTCCAGGGTCCACCGGAGGCGCTTGAGCTGCAGGGCGCGCAGCTCGTCGACACTCATGCGCTCGGCCGGGTCCAGGATCTCGGGCTCGGGCGCCCGTCCCAGGCGGGCGGTGGCTCCGGCCGACAGCGTGGTGGTGTCGTGGATTGCCATGGGCCTCTCCGTGTACTGTGCGCGGGACCCGCCGGGGCGCGGGCGCCTGGGTGGGGTGGGCGGGCGGGTGCGCTGATCTCGTGGCGGTGCGGTCCGTCGCGGATCGGACCGACTTGCTTACTGACCGAACGTTCGGTTACTAATGCATTAACGCAGTCTCCGGGCAGCCGTGTCAAGGAGAAGTGTCGATGATTTCACAGGCGACGGTGGCCCCGACCACCGTCTTTACCACGGGAGGCCGCACGTGAGCGAGGTCTACTTGGTCGACGGGGTGCGAACCCCGCAGGGCCGCTACGGCGGCGCCCTGGCAGCGGTGCGCCCCGACGACCTGGCCGCCACGGTCGTGGCCGAGGCGGTCCGCTGCGCGGGCGTGCCGGGCGAGGCCGTGGACGAGGTCGTCCTGGGCGCCGCCAACCAGGCGGGCGAGGACAACCGCAACGTCGCGCGCATGGCGGCGCTGCTGGCCGGACTCGACCCGAGCGTGCCCGGCTACACCGTCAACCGGCTGTGCGCCAGCGGCCTGACCGCCGTCGCCTCCGCCGCGCAGGCCATCCGCGCGGGCGAGGCCGACGTGGTGGTCGCGGGCGGCGTGGAGTCGATGACCCGCGCCCCCTGGGTGATGGCCAAGCCCGGAACCCCCTGGGCCAAGCCGGGCGAGGTCGCCGACACCTCCCTGGGCTGGCGCTTCACCAATCCGCGCTTCGCCGCGGCCGACGCCGAGGCGCCCGCCGACGCGGGCCCCGACGAACTGCGCTACACCCTGTCCATGGGCGAGACCGCCGAGGAGGTCGCGCTCCTGGAGGGACTCACCCGCGAGGAGTGCGACGCCTTCGCGCTGCGCAGCCACGAGCGCGCGGTCGCCGCCGCCGAGGCGGGCCGCTTCGAGGCCGAGACCGTCCCCGTCACCGTGCGCGGGCGCAAGGGCCAGACCAGCGAGGTCACCGCTGACGAGGGCCCGCGCCCCGGCTCCAGCATGGAGAGCCTGGCCGGGCTGCGCCCGGTCTTCCGCGAGGGCGGCATCGTCACGGCGGGCAACTCCTCCTCCCTCTCCGACGGCGCCTCCGCGCTGGTGCTGGCCGGTGCCGAGGCTGTGCGCCGCTACGGCCTCACCCCCCGCGCCCGTGTGGTCGCCTCCGCCTCGGCCGGGGTAGACCCGCAGGTCATGGGCCTGGGCCCGGTCCCGGCCACTCGCAAGGTGCTCGGCCGCGCCGGGTGGGACCTGGACGGGATCGGCGCCGTGGAGCTCAACGAGGCCTTCGCCGCCCAGTCCCTGGCCGTGATGCGCCAGCTCAAGCTGGAGGAGGAGCGCGTCAACGCCGACGGCGGCGCCATCGCCCTGGGCCACCCCCTGGGCAGCTCCGGCGCCCGCATCCTGGTCACCCTGCTCAACCGCATGGAACGCGAGGACGCCGCCCGCGGCCTGGCCACCCTGTGCGTGGGCGTGGGCCAGGGCGTCGCACTGCTGGTGGAGCGCCCGTGAGCGCCGACGGGCCCGCCGCGCACCGGGCCGACGGGGACTTCACCACCCTGGACGTGGAGTGGCGCGAGGACCGCGTGGTGGTCCAGCTCCACCGCCCCGAGGCCCGCAACGCCATCAACGCGACGATGATCGCCGAGCTGCACCGGGTGTGCGAGCGGATCGAGGCCGAACCCAGGCCGCTGCTCCTGACCGGGCACGGCACCGTGTTCGCGGGCGGCGCCGACATCTCCGAGCTGCGCGAACGCGGTCGGGAGGAGGCGCTGGCCGGGATCAACAGCCGCCTGTTCGAACGCCTGCACCGCCTCCAGGCGCCCACCGTGGCGGCCGTGGACGGCTACGCCCTGGGCGGCGGCGCCGAGCTGTCCTACGCCTGCGACATCCGCATCGCCACCCCCACCGCCGTGTTCGCCCAGCCCGAGCCGGGACTGGGCATCATCGCCGGCGCGGGCGCGTGCTGGCGGCTGCGGGAGCTGGTCGGCGCCTCGGTGGCCAAGCAGGTGCTGCTGGGCGGCTACCGCCTGGACGCCGAGGCCGCGCTGCGCCACGGCCTGGTCGCCGAGGTCGTGCCCTCCGAGGAGCTGCGCGAACGCGCCCACGCCCTGATCGACCGCATGGCCGCCTCCTCCGCGCTGGCCCTGCGCATGACCAAGATGGTCCTGGACGCCGACGGGCCCCACCCGCTCGCCGACGACCTGACGCAGGCCGTGCTGTTCGAGAGCGCCGACAAGCACGAGCGCATGACCCGTTTCCTGGAGAGGAAGAAGCGTTGAGCACCACCGAGCAGGGAGGCGGCGCCGCGCGGGGCGTCCCCGCCACCGTCGCCGTCGTCGGCGGCGGCACTATGGGCGCCGGGATCGTCCAGCAGTTCCTCACCCGCGGCGCCGACGTGGTGCTGGTCGAGGCCACCGCCGAGGCCGCCGAGGCCGGTCGCGCCCGCGTGGCGGCCGGGCTGGACAGGGCCCGCGAGCGCGGGAAGATCGACGCCGAACCGGACGCCTACCTGGCCCGGCTGCGCACGGTCACCACCCCCGCCGACATCCCGGCCGACGCCGGTCTGGTCGTGGAGGCCGTGCCGGAGCGGCCCGAGCTGAAGATCGCCGTGCTCACCGCCGCCGAGGCCGCCGTGGGCGAGGACACCGTCCTGGCCTCCAACACCAGTTCGCTGTCGGTCACCGAGCTGGCCGCCGCCCTCAAGCGCCCCGCACGCTTCCTGGGCACCCACTTCTTCAACCCCGTCCCCGCCTCCAAGCTCGTGGAGCTGGTCGTGGCCCCCGAGACCGACGAGGCCGTCCTGGCCTCGGCGCGCGCCTGGGTCGCGGCCCTGGGCAAGACCGAGGTCGTGGTCCGCGACGCGCCCGGGTTCGCCACCAGCCGCCTGGGCGTCATGCTGGGCCTGGAGGCCATCCGCATGGTCGAGGAGGGCGTGGCCTCGCCCGCCGACATCGACACCGCCATGGAACTGGGCTACCGCCACCCGATGGGGCCGCTGCGCCTGACCGACCTGGTGGGGCTGGACGTGCGCCTGGCCATCGCCGAGTACCTGGCCGCCGAACTGGGGGACCGGTTCGCGCCTCCGGAGCTGCTGCGCCGTATGGTCGCCGAGGGAAGGCTGGGCCGCAAGAGCGGACAGGGCTTCCACACCTGGGACGAGGGGGAGTAGAGCGTTGGGCGAGGACACGGCGGCTAGACAGGCGTCCGCGGACGCGGAGTTCACCGAGGCCGACGGGCTGGCCACGGTACGGCTGAACACGCCCGCCCTGACCCGGCGGGTCAAGGAGGAACTGCTGGCGGCGCTGCGTCGAGCGGCGGAGTCCACCACCGCCCGCGCGGTGCTGCTGCTGGGCTCGGACAAGGCCTTCTGCCTGGGCCAGAACCTGGTCGAGCACGCGCGGATCCTGGAGGAGCGCCCCCAGGAGGCGCTGGAGACCGTGCGCGAGCACTACAACCCCATCGTGCTGGCCCTGGAGGACGTCCGGGTGCCGGTCGTGGTCGGCGTCGGCGGCGCCTGCGTGGGCGCGGGACTGGGCTTCGCCCTGGCCGGGGACGTGCGGATCGCGGCCCGCCGGGCCAGGTTCGGTACCGCCTTCACCGGCATCGGCCTGGCCTCGGACTCCGGGCTGGCCTCGCGCCTGGTGGCCTCGCTGGGACAGGCCCGGGCCATGGAGCTGATGCTGCTGGGCACGGTCGTGGGCGCCGAGCGCGCCCTGGAGCTGGGCCTGGTCACCGAGGTCGTGGACGACGACGCCTGGGAGGCGCGCGCCCACGCCGTGGCCGCGGGTCTGGCCGCCGGGCCCACCAGCGCCTTCGTGGCGGCCAAGCGGGAGGTGCGCTCGGCCGCCGTGGGCGGGCGCGAGCTGCCCGAACTGCTGGAGGAGGAGGCCGACCTCCAGAACCAGCTGGGACAGACCGCCGACCACGTCGGAGCGGTCCGCGCGTTCCTCGCCAAGGAGAAGCCGACCTTCTCCGGGAGCTGAGCTGGCGGTTTCCCCGCCCGGCGGACTTGCCCGGGCGGGGGAATCCGGGGATACTAATTACTGACCGAACGTTCGGTTATGAATGAGGTGAGAAACCAGTGAGCACCCAGACGGTCCGGGAGGCGTCTCCCGACGCCGACCTCCTCCAGGCCGAGTTCGACGCCAGGATCGCCGCCGACCAGCGCATCGAGCCGCGCGACTGGATGCCCGAGGGCTACCGCAGGACGCTCGTGCGCCAGGTCTCCCAGCACGCGCACTCGGAGATCATCGGCATGCAGCCCGAGGGCGACTGGATCGCCTCCGCGCCCAGCCTGCGGCGCAAGGCCATCCTGCTGGCCAAGGTCCAGGACGAGGCCGGGCACGGGCTGTACCTGTACGCCGCCGCCGAGACCCTGGGCGTGGACCGCGCCGACCTGACCGAGCGCCTCATCGAGGGCCGCCAGAAGTACTCCTCGATCTTCAACTACCCGTCGCTGACCTTCGCCGACGTGGGCGTCATCGGCTGGCTCGTGGACGGCGCCGCGATCTGCAACCAGGTCCCGCTGTGCCGCAGCTCCTTCGGCCCCTACGCCCGCGCCATGGTGCGCATCTGCAAGGAGGAGTCCTTCCACCAGCGCCAGGGCTACGAACTGCTCATGCGCATGATGGAGGGCACCCCCCAGCAGCGGGCCATGGTCCAGGACGCCGTCGACCGCTGGTGGTGGCCGTCGCTGATGATGTTCGGCCCGCCCGACGCCGACTCGCCCAACACACAGCAGTCCATGGCCTGGGGCATCAAGCGCGACACCAACGACGACCTGCGCCAGAAGTTCGTGGACATGACCGTCCCCCAGGCCGAGAAGCTCGGCGTCACCCTGCCCGACCCCGAGCTGGTCTGGAACGCCGAGCGCGGCCACCACGACTTCGGCGAGCCCGACTGGGTGGAGTTCAAGCAGGTCGTCTCCGGCGCCGGACCCAAGAACGCCGAGCGCGTCCAGCGCCGCCGGGCCGCCCACGAGAAGGGCGCGTGGGTGCGCGAGGCCGCCACCGCCTACGCCCGCAAGCACACCAGCGCCGAGGAGGCAGCGGTATGAGCGACGACAGCACGGCCGGTTCCGGGGCGGCCCGCCCCGAGTGGCCGCTCTACGAGGTCTTCGTGCGCGGCAAGCGCGGCCTCAACCACGTCCACGTGGGCTCGCTGCACGCCCCGGACGACCACATGGCCCTGCACAACGCCCGCAACCTCTACACCCGCCGCAACGAGGGCGTGAGCATCTGGGTGGTGCGCGCCGAGCACATCGCCGCCTCCAGCCCCGACGAGAAGGACCCCTACTTCGCGCCCAGCGGGGACAAGGTCTACCGCCACCCGACGTTCTACCCCATCCCCGAGGACGTCCCGCACATCTAGGGCGTGTTTTTTGGGACCTCCGCTTCGCTTCGGTCCGTGTTCGGGCACCCAAAGAGCGGGAACCTTCGGCACCTACGGCGGGTTGGCTCGTTCCTCGCGAACCCGCCTCCGGCACCTCCAGAACCCCGCGGGCGCCCGAACCAACCCCCGCAGACCGAGACCGGTTCGAAAGCAGACCCTGGAGCGACGGCACGACCGGCGCACACGAGGCCAAAGGAAACGACATTGAGTGGCGACCACATCTACTCGGCCCTGAGCGAGGAGCACGGCGGCGACACCCGCTGGGCCTTCGGCACCGGCTTCACCGACGCCCTCGCCGGGGTGGACACCACCCTGCCCGAGGGGGTCGACGGAGCCGACCTGGCGCTGTACTGCCAGATGCTCGGCGACGACGCGCTCGTCCAGGCCCAGCGGCTCGTCCACTGGGTGACCGACGCCCCCGAGCTGGAGGAGGAGGTCGCGCTGGCCAACATCGCCCTGGACCTGCTCGGCCAGGCCCGCCTGCTGCTGGCCCGAGCCGGGCAGGCCGACGGCACCGGACGCGACGAGGACGCCTTCGCCTACCGGCGCGGCCCCGCCGAGTTCCGCAACGTCCACCTGGCCGAGGCGCCCCGCGGCGACTTCGCCCGCGCCGTCGTCACCCTGCTGACGCTCTCCAGCGCCCGCCTGGCCGTGTTCGCCCGCCTGGCCGACAGCCGCGACCCCGTGCTGGCCGCCGTCGCGGCCAAGGCGGTCAACGAGCTGGCCTACCACCGCGAGTACGCGGTCTCCTGGGCCCTGCGCCTGGGTGACGGCACGCCCTACTCCCGCGAGCGCATGACCGCCGCCGTCGCCGAGGTGTGGCCGCTCACCGGCGAGCTGTTCGCCACCCACCCCGTCGAGGCCCGCATGGCTCAGCAGGGCGTGGGCGTGGACCCGGCCACCGTGCGCGAGGAGGTGCACGCCGTCCTGGCGCAGGTGCTCACCACCGCGCGCCTGGACGCCCCCGCGCCCTTCCCCGCACCGGCCCTGGCCGGACGCCGGGGGCAGCACACCGCCGAACTGGCCCCCCTGCTGGACGAACTCCAGAAGGTGGCCCGCGAGCACCCGGAGGCGACATGGTGACCACCACACGGGAGCGCGACCGCGAGCGCGCCGAGCGCGCCGCCGCCGCGGTCACCGACCCCGAGCTGCCCATGCTCACCCTGGCCGACCTCGGCATCCTGCGCCGCGTGGAGGTCGA
Organism: Nocardiopsis sp. M1B1; assembly: GCF_052466615.1. NCBI lineage: Bacteria > Bacillati > Actinomycetota > Actinomycetes > Streptosporangiales > Nocardiopsidaceae > Nocardiopsis > Nocardiopsis sp. M1B1. The sequence continues at coordinate 3,932,852 of NZ_CP196194.1, read as the reverse complement.
GGGCGACGGGACGGCCGCGGTGTGGATCACCCCCACCTACTCGGGCTGCCCGGCCCTGGCCGAGATGCGCGCGGACGTGGACCGCGCCGTGCGCGCCGCCGGGTTCGACCGGGTCGAGGTGCGCACCGAGCTCTCCCCGCCCTGGACCACCGACTGGATCACCGCCGAGGGCAGGCGCAAGCTCGCCGAGAACGGCATCTCCCCGCCGGGCGGCGCGCCCGCGCGGGCCGCCGGACCGGTGCCGCTGACCCTGCTGCCCACCCGCACCGCCCCGCGCTGCCCGCTGTGCGGGTCCGGCCGGACCGAGGAGCTGTCCCGCTTCGGGGCGACCTCCTGCAAGTCCCTGCACCGATGCCGGTCCTGCCTCGAACCGTTCGAGCACGTCAAGGAGATCTGACCGTGACCACACCCGTCACCGAGACCGCGCCCGCGGCCGCGCGCCGCCGGGGCGCGTTCCACCGGCTGCGCGTGGCCGCCGTCGAGCGCCTGTGCGACGACGCCGTCGCCGTCACCTTCGACGTCCCCGACCACCTGGCCGAGGAGTACGCGTTCGCCCCCGGGCAGTCGCTGACCCTGCGCCGCGAGGTGGACGGCGTGGAGGAGCGCCGCAGCTACTCCGTGTGCGCCCCCGTCGGCCAGGCGCCCCGCGTGGGCGTGCGCCTGGTCTCGGGCGGCCTGTTCTCCAGCTGGCTGGTCAACGAGGTGCGCCCCGGCGACGAGGTGGAGGTGGGCGCGCCCACCGGTCGCTTCGTTCCCGACCTGGACACCGCGGCACGCCACGTGATGGTCGCCGCCGGTTCGGGCATCACCCCGGTGCTGTCCATGGCCTCCTCGCTGCTGCGCCGCACCGACTCGCGCGTCACCCTGCTCTACGGCAACCGCCGCAGCGACACGGTGATGTTCGCCGACGAGATCGCCGACCTCAAGGACGCGTTCGGAACGCGCTTCGAGCTGGTGCACGTGCTCTCCCGCGAGCCGCGCGAGGCCGAACTGTTCACCGGGCGCCTGGACGGCGCCAAGCTGGAGGCGCTGCTGGACACGGTCGTGGCCGCGGACGCCGTCGACCACTGGTGGCTGTGCGGACCGTACGGCATGGTCACCGACGCCCAGGAGGTGCTCACGGGCCGGGGCGTGCCGGGGGAGCGGATCCACCAGGAGCTGTTCTTCGTGGAGGGCGCGGAGCCGCCGCCCCAGGCGCGCCACGAGGAACCCGGCGTGGAGGGGCCCGCCAGCGAGGTGACCCTCGTGCTGGACGGGCGCACCACCACCCTGACGCTGCCGCGCGGGGTGCCCGTGCTGGACGCCGCGCAGCGCTACCGGCCCGACCTGCCCTTCGCCTGCAAGGGCGGGGTGTGCGGCACCTGCCGGGTGAAGGTGTGCGAGGGCGGGGTGCGGATGCTGCGCAACTACGCGCTCACCGAGGCCGAGGTGGAGGCGGGGTACGCGCTGTCCTGCCAGGCGCTGCCCGAGACCGACGCCGTGACCGTGGACTACGACGCGTGAGCGCGCGCAATGAGACCGCCTGGCGGATGTTCGAGGCGGACATGGCGTCCAAGAACCTGGGGATGCGCCTGGTCGAGGCCAGCGACGGACTGGCGGTCGTGGAGATGACCGTGGGGCCGCTGATGCTCAACGGGCACGGGATCGCCCACGGCGGGTTCGTGTTCACCCTGGCCGACACCGCGTTCGCGTGCGCGTGCAACGTGGACGGGGGAGGGGTGACCGTGGCCTCCGGGGCGGACGTGACCTTCGTGGCCCCGGCGAAGGAGGGCGACGTGCTGGTGGCCACCGCGAGGGAGCGGGCGCTGTTCGGCCGCAGCGGCCTGTACGACGTCACGGTGCGCCGGGGCGAGGAGGTCGTCGCCGAGTTCCGGGGCCGCAGCCGCACACTGCCCCCGCGCGGCTAGCCGCTGGGCCGGGGCGGGTGCGGGGCCGGGACCGCGAGGGCGGTCCCGGCCCCTTCACGTGCGCTGGAGGACGTTCCCGGCCACGTCACAGCAGGGTGTAGACCATCGCGCTGTGGTAGACCAACGCCGCCTGCCGGTCCGCGAACTTCGGTCCGGCGACGAACCCGTGCGCCTCTTCGATGAACGCGGTGGCCTCCCGCGCGCGGCCCCGCTTCCACAGCGCCGAGCCCAGTTCGTACGTGGTGCGGTGCCGCAACCGGTGGAAGCGCGCGTCGGCCAACCGGTGGTCGTGCCGCCGGAGCCGCTCCAGGGATTCGCGCAACATCTTCTCGGCCGCGGCGGGCCGCCCGGTCGCCAGGTAGCACCGCGCCAGCAGCAGGTACGTGAATGCGCCGTCGAGCAGGTCGTCGAACGGCACGTCCGGTCGACGGCGGCTGCCGTCCTTGGCGTAGAGGCCCTCCAGCAGCGGTGTCGCACGGGCCGCCTCGGCGTGGAGGTAGTAGTAGATGTTGGCGACCGACTCCTCCAGCCGGGTCATGCGGTCCTCTGCGAGGTCGAGCCGCACGCGCTCCTCCATCAGCCGGTCGTAGGCGCCGATCATCGCGTCGTAGCGACCCGCCTCACCGTAGAGTTCGGCGAGCTTGCACAAGGCCGACGCGTACTCGCCGTGCGGACCGTCGCCGCGCAGCCCCGCCACCTTCTCCTCCGCCCGGTCCACCTTCCGTTCGATCCTCCTGCTGGCGGACCGCCCCGGGATCCGCCTCTGGACCCGCCGCAGCCCGGACACGATCGGGGAGTCGGGCCCGTGCGTCTCGCATGCCTCCTGGATCGCGGTCCCCACGAGCGCCCGCGGCCGACTGGACCTCGGTTTCGCGAGGTGGAGTGCTTCGACGTAGCGCGCCCGGACCTCGGGGAACAGCGGGTCGAGCCGTGAGAGGCCCGATTCGGCGTCGTTCACCGCCCGGCCGAGCACCGACAGGCGCCGACGCGCCGAGACGGTCCCGGAGAGCTCCGTGTCCTCCGCGAGGAACCCGCGCAGCCTGGCCGCGCGCTCACGGTAACTGTCCTGGTCCCGCACACCGCACCTCCGCGTCGCCTCGCCGACTTCCCCGACAGGGCCTGTTCCGTTGTAGCTTCGGCGATCCCGCACCTCGGTACCGGGCCGGGAGCGCGAACACCCGGGGGCGATCGCGCGTCCCACGGGTGTACGGAGGGCGCCGTCCTCCGCCGCACGAGAAGGACCCCATGACCGTCACGCCCGCCCCCGTCCCCCCGCCGCCCCGCGACACCGGCCTCCCGCCCGGCCTCAAACCCCTGGAGAAGGGCGACCCGCGAACGCTCGGCCCCTACCGGATCGTGGGGCGGATCGGCGCGGGCGGCATGGGCGCCGTCTACGGCGGAATCGACGGCGGCGGGCGGTGCGTGGCCGTCAAGACCGTGCACGCCCGCTTCGCGCGCGGGCGCGGCCACCGCGAGGCCTTCGCCCGCGAGGTGGACATGCTGGCCCGCGCCCGGGGCGTGAGCACCGCGCGGCTGTACGACGCCGACACCACGGCACGCGTGCCCTGGCTCGCCTTCGACTACGTTCCCGGCCGGAACCTGCGCGCCCACGTGCGCGCCTTCGGCCCCCTGGAGGGGGAGATGCTGCGCGCGTTCGCGACGGGCACCGCCGAGGGCCTGGCCGCGCTGCACTCCGCCGGGATCGCGCACCGCGACATCAAACCCGGCAACGTCATCCTGGCCCCGGACGGGCCCAAGATCGTCGACTTCGGCATCGCCACCGCCGTCGGCACCCGGCGCGCGAACGACCGGGGCGCCTCCTACGGCACCCCCGGCTGGGTGGCGCCCGAACGCTACACCGGCGCGGTCGCCGACCCGGCCGCCGACGTGTTCGCCTGGGGCGCCCTGGTGGCGCTCGCGGCCACCGGGCGCGAACCCTTCGGCCGAGGCACCCCCGAACAACTGCGCCAGCGGGTCACCGCCGGACGGCACGACCTGGCGGGCGTGCCCGACGACGTCCTGCCGCTGGTGGAGGCCGCCCTGGCCACCGACCCCGCGCGGCGCCCGCGCGCGGTCGAGCTCATGCGCGCCCTGTTGCCCGAACCCGAGGAGGTCGGCCTGAGCGGACGCGGCGGCCCGGTCCCGGCGGCCGAGACCCTGCGCGCCCTGCTGCGCGGCTACTGGCGCGGGGTCGACTCCGCGGGGCACGACCCCGCCGCGTGGGCGACCGCCGTGGGCGTGCTCTCCGCGGCCGGGATCACCGCGGGCGCGCTGGGCGGCGCGGGGGCCGGTACGGGCGCGGGCGGGGCCTCGGCCGGTACCGGCGGGGCGGCAGAGGCCGCGACCGGAGGAACCACGGCGGCGGGGACCGCCGGCGGCACCCTCACCGCCCTGGCCGGGTCCAAGGCGGCGGTGGCCGGTGCGGGCGTGCTGGTCGCCGCCGGGCTCGCGACCGGCGGGTACGTGGTCTACGACCGGGTCGGCGGTGCCCCTGCGGAGGCCGTCACCGCCGCCGCGACCACCCTGGAGGAGGGCGGCGGGTTCGTGGTCGAGGTCGAGCGCCGCTTCAGCGACGCGCACGCCGAGGAGGTCGCCGCGCGGACAGGCCAGGCGGTCGAGGCGGTGCTGGAGGAGAGCACGGCCACCGTCGAGTACCGCTACGCGGCCGACCGCGACGTCTTCCTGGCCAGCGGCGAGGTGATGGGACAGGGGTCCGTCGCGGCCGCCGACAGCGGCGGAAGGCTGTACGTGTACGGGCCCGCCCTGGCGGAGGGCGAGGCCTCCGAGCCGGTGGAGCCCGCGTGGGAGGCCACCGCCGAGGACCTGGGTCCCGAGCTGGTCACCGGCCCCCTGCGCGCCATGGCGGAGTCGCCGGACCTGGAGGCGGGCGGAGCAGGGGAGGAGGGCGGCCGGGTGTACACCGGCCCGCTCACGTCCCGGCTCGTGGTGGACGGCGAGGTGGTCGAGGAGGACGCGCAGGGCTTCGTGGAGGTCGACGAGCGGGGCGGCCCGGTGCGGATGGAGTACGCCGGAGCCCTGTGGCGGGTTCGGGCCGACTTCACCGGGGTCGGCGGCCCCGTGGAGGTGGCCGACCCCCAGCAGGGGGAGGAGTCCGGCGGCGGACACCTGGAGGTGCTCCACGCGCCCGCCTGCGGAGAGATCGGCCTCTACGGCCGCACGTGGCGGGTGCGCGCGGAGGCGTGGGAGATGTCCTGCGACCGCGCCATGGAAACGGCGGGGTTGCTGGAGACGGGGAGCGAACGGGTGGAGACCCCCATCGGGTACAACGGCACCGGCGTGGTCACCTACCTCGTGGACGGCGAGATCGCGTGCACGGGGGTACGGGAGGAGATCCCCGGACGCCCCGGTGCGGAGTCCCCCTGGTCGCTGATCAGCTGCACGCCCGCCACCGTCCTCGGCCAGAGCGAGTTCGGCTGGGAGGAACTGGAGTTCGCCGAGTCCACCCTCATCGGGTTCGTCCGGGTGGCATAGGCGGACGGCCGGGCCCGGACGACGTGGACCTTCGTCGAGGTCCTGCGCCGCCGGATGCCCGGAAGCGGGCCCGCGTCCCCGGGTTCCGCTCGGAAGGTCCGTGCCGCCGGAGGCCACCGGGTAGGCCTGCGCCGCCCCGCTCCCGGCCCGAGGACACGTTCGGCCGAAGGCCCGGGAACGGGGCTTCCTCCCGGTCCCGGGCTCAGCGCAGGGCGCTGGGCTCCGGGGCCGCCACCGCCCGGTCCCCACGGTCGCGCCGCCGCCCCGGGCGGTCCAGGACGCCCGCGAACACCGCGATGCCCAGGCCCACCACGGCCAGCACCGCACCGATCGCGGCCGGGGAGGTGTACCCCAGACCCGCGCTGATCCCGATCCCGCCCAGCCAGGCCCCGGCGGCGTTGGCCAGGTTGAACGCCGAGTGGTTGGAGGCCGCCGCCATCGTCGGCGCCTCGGCGGCCTTGTTCATCACCAGCACCTGGAGCGGGGTGGCCACGCCGAACCCCACCGCGCCCAGGACCACCACCGTCACCGCGGCCGTCCAGGGGTTGTGCACGGTCACCGTGAACACCACCAGCACCACCGCCAGCGCGGCCAGCGACCCGTAGATCGTCGGGCGCAGCGCCCGGTCGGCCAGGGGCCCCACGATCAGCGAACCCAGGGTCATGCCGGTGCCGAACAGCGCCAGGACGATCGGCACGCCGGACGCGGACATGCCCGCCAGCTCCGTCATCATCGGCGAGACGTAGCTGTAGACGGCGAACACCCCGGCGAACCCGAAGACCGCCGTGACCAGGCCCAGGACGACCTGGGAGCGGCCCAGTTCGCGCATCTCGTGGCGCAGGCCCGTACCGGCGGCCGCGGGCTGGTGCGGCACGAACACCGCGACGCCGAGCACGGCGAGCAGGGCGATCCCGGCCACGACCAGGAACGCCGCGTGCCAGCCCATCGCCTGGCCCAGGAAGGTGCCCGCGGGCACGCCGACGATGTTGGCCACGGTCAGGCCGAGGAACATCCGCGAGACGCCCGTGGCCCGCCGCCCCGGACCGGCCAGGTGCGCCGCGACCAGCGATCCCACCCCCAGGTAGGCGCCGTGGGGCAGCCCGGCCAGGACCCGCGAGGCGAACACGGCGCCGAAGGACGGGGCCAGGACGGTGGCGAGGTTGCCCGCCAGGAAGAGCCCCATGAAGACCAGCAGGGCCGTCTTGCGGGGCAGCCGCGTGCTCAGCGCGGTGAGCAGCGGGGCGCCGACCACCACGCCCAGGGCGTAGGCGGAGATGAGGTATCCGGCGGTCGGAACCGACACGTCGAGGTCGGCGGCGACCTCGGGCAGCAGTCCCATGATCACGAACTCGGTGGTGCCGATGGCGAACGCGCCGACGGCGAGGGCGAGCAGGGCCAGAGGCATGGGTGGGTCCCCTTCGAAGGGTCGGTCGGGGTTCACGGGCACCGGGCGCGGCGGGTCGCGGGGTTTCGGGCTTCCCGGGGCCCGGCGGGGCCGGATGACAGCGGAGGGTGATTTGGCACGTGCTAAATCCAGTGTCGGACTTTTCCGGACCTGTGCCAACCGTCCGCGCGTGTGATGTGGCTCTTAACGGTGCGCCCACCCCCGGGAACGCCGCGGACCACCGGTCGCACGCGTCCCGCCGCACCCGCTGCCGTGGAAGAACACGGTCACCCCGCCGACAGGCCTTGCGCGCGCCGGGCCGCGCCCCGCCGCCGCGCGGGCACCGGAGTGGACCACCGGCCACGGGCGTCCCGGGCCGGAGGGGCCTCAGCGCGGGGGAGCGGTGCTGCCGCGCACCGTCAGGGCGGGCTCCAGCAGCAGGTGCCTGCTCTCGGTGCGCCCGCCGTCCAGGCGCTCGGACGCGGACTCCACCGCGAGCCGCGCCATGCGCGCCGCGTCCTGGCGCACCGACGTGAGCTGGAGGAAGGACAGCCGAGCGGTCCGGCTGTCGTCGTAGCCCACCACCGATACGTCCCCGGGCACACCCACCCCGGCGCGGACCAGGGTCGCCAACAGCCCGAACGCGCACAGGTCGTTGGCCGCGACCACGGCCGTGGGCAGGGCCTCCCGTGCCAGGAGCACCCGCGCCGCCCGGGCGCCCGCCTCCTCGGAGTAGTCGCCGGGCAGGACCTCGACGCGCCCGCCCAGGCCGTACCCGCGCATCGCCTCGGCGTAGCCCCGCGCGCGCTCACCGGCCCCCGGGAGCCCACCGCCGTCGACGTGCACGATGTCCCGGTGGCCCAGCTCCACCAGGTGCCCGACGGCCTGGCCCACACCCACGGCGTCGTCCGTGCCCACGCTGTCGGTCCCCTCCGCGCCGGTGCGCTGGCCGATCTCCACCACGGGAACCCGTTCGGCGACCCGCGCCAGGTCCGCGGGCGCCTCCGCGGACAGGCCGATCAGGATCAGCGCCTCGCAGCGCAGCCCCACCAGTTCGTCGATCGCCTCGCGTTCGCTGCGCGTGCTGGCCATCGCGCTCAGCACCACGCCGTACCCGAGTTCGGCGGCGGCCGGGTAGAGCTCCTCGACCAGGTGGGCGTCCATCGGGTACTCCAGGCCGAAGAGCACGCCCACCTGGCGGCTGCGCGCCCGGCGCAGCAGCCGTGCGGCGGTGTCGGCCCGGTACCCCAGCTCCTCGGCGGCGCGCAGGACCCGCTCCCGGGTCCGCGCGCTCGGGCCCGGGCGGTCGCCCAGCACCAGCGAGACCAGCTGCCGCGAGACCCCCAGGTGCGCGGCCACGTCGGCCATCGTCGGGTGCCGATGGGCGCCCGCCCCGTTCTCCGACATCTGCCTCCTCCGGTTCGCGCCGCCGCCCGGTGCCCTACCGGCGGACGCCGCGCCTCATGGCCCGGCCGCCGACGCCTCTGGACCGGCCGGGACCCACATTCTGGCACCGGCCGGTCTCCGCGATCACCGCCCGCGGGTGCCGGAGTCGCGGTAGTCGGTGTAGGTGTAGGGATTGTCCAGCACCTTGGACTCGGGGATGTCGGGGTTCATCCCCTCGGTCCAGGCCTCCTCCCCGACCGAGGCGCGCAGGTGCTCGACGGTGGACTCCACGCCACGGCGCACGGCCGCCAGGTCCACGCCCACCAGCCGGTGCTCGTGCTTGACCACCCGGCCGTCCACCAGGACCGTGTGCACGTCGGCGCGCTGGGCCTGGAGGGCGATGTGGCCGTAGGGGTTGAGCAGGGGGAAGGACACGGGCGAGTCGTCGTTGCGGATCAGCACGAGGTCGGCCTTGGCGCCGGACGCGATCCGGCCCAGGTCGTCGCGGCCCAGGGCGGCTGCCCCGCCCCGGGTGGCCCACTCCACCACCTGGTCGGCGCGCAGGGCGCTGTGGGTGACGGTGTCGCTGCGCCCGTGCGCCTCCTGGTGCTCGCGGGCCCGGTCGGCGCCCAGGGTGGCGCGCATGGCGCTGAACAGGTCCCCGCTCTGCCACACGCTGCTGTCCACCGACAACGACACCGGGATGCCGTGCGCGCGCATTGCCCAGGTGGGCGGGTAGCCCTGACCGGCGCTCTGCTCGCTCTCGGTGGAGACCGACACCGACCCGCCGGTGGCGGCGATGCGCTGGTAGGAGTCCGCGGACAGGGAGGCGCCGTGCACGTACACCGTCTCGGGCCCCGTGAAGCCGTGCTCGTGCATGAGCCGGACGCCGTCGTCGCCCGTGGCGCCCCACACCCCGGCGTGGGTGGTGACGGCCAACCCCAGGTCGCGGGCGGCCTCGAAGGCGGGCCTCTCGGGGAACTCCGGGTCGCCGGTGACGTCGAAGGCGATCTGGAGGCCCAGCATGTCGTTGCCCCGGTGGCGTTCGACGAAGGCGCGCAGTTCGGGGCTGGTGGCCCACTCGGCGGGCGCCCGCTGGATGTTGCCGTAGGCCAGGACGTGGCGGCCGGGGACCGAGAGCAGCGCCTCGGCGGCCGCGTCGGCGTGTTCGGGGGTCTGGAGGCCGTGCGACCAGTCCACGACGGTGGTGACCCCGGCCTCCAGGGCCTCCACGGCGGCGAGCGTGTTGCCCGCGTGCACGTCGACGGGGCGGAACCGCGTGCCGTGTTCGAGGTAGTACCAGACGAAGTACTGGGCGAGGGTCCAGTCGGCCCCGTAGCCGCGCATGGCGGTCTGCCACATGTGGCGGTGGGTGTCGATCATGCCGGGCATGACCAGGCCGCCGGAGGCGTCGATCTCCGCGGTGTCGTCGGGCACCGGCAGGCGCGGTCCCACGGCGGCCACGCGGTCGTCGACGACCAGGACGTCGGTGTCGGTCAGGACCGTGCGCGCGTCGTCCATGGGCAGCACCGTGCCGCCGCGCAGCACCACCGGCCGGCCCTGGGGGAACTCGTTCGGTCTGTTCAAGGAGGGCTCCTTCTCCGTGTGCCCCTCGCGGACCGGTCCGGGCTTCCGCCGCCGCGGTCGGGGTCCGCCGCGCGGTCGTGCGGCGGGCACGCCCTCGGCGGCCGCCGGTGCCGGGAGGAAGGGGGACGGACCGGTGCGGCCCGGCGTGTGGGGACGGCCGGGCGCCCGGAGGAGCGGGATGCGTGTGTTCTCCCACTGTGTCACTTCTGGTGACCGTGGGGTGCCGGAACCCGTTCGGGCGCGGGCGGACTGCGGGCCCAGTGGGGGAGAGGGGGAGAAAGGCCTCGGACATGGCTGTGGCCCGCGTCCCCCAACGCGGGCCACAGCGGGCGCGGCCAGGATGCACTGAGTGCGGTCTGGCCGCTGGGAAGGCGGATGTAGCGACTGAGTACGTGCCGGAAACCCCCATTGCCGACACGAGCGCTGACATCCGCGCATGGATTGTGGTGTGCGCCTCACAGGACCTGCGGGTTGGGTGCGGGTGGCGGGGATCGGGGTCGGTCTGGGGCGCTTCACCTGTAAGAACGCTTCGTCTGTAGGAGGTGTTCCCGCTGGACGGACCGATTTTCGGCTCGTCCGGTAAAAAGCGGGTGCGGACTGTCCCCGCTCTTCCTAAGCTCCTGACCACGCCCTACCCAAGGAGGCGGTTCCCATGCCCGCGACCCTCACCCTGTGGCGGCCCACCGGGCCCGCGGAACTCGCCCTGGTAGGGGATTCCGGCTGGCGGGAGTGGCCGCCGCGCCTGCCTGAACAGCCGATCTTCTACCCCGTGCTCAACGAGGACTACGCGGTGCGCATCGCCCGCGAGTGGAACCTGCCACGCGACGGAGAGGGGCACGTCACACGCTTTCGCGTGGACGCGGACTTCGCCTCCCGCTATCCGGTGCGGCAGGCCGGCGGGCGCACGATCCTGGAGCTGTGGGTGCCCGCCGGGGAGCTGGCCGCGTTCAACGCCCACATCGTCGGTCCGATCGAGTTGGTGCGCTCCTTCCTGCCCGAGCACCCCGGGGGCGTGGCCCCCGTCTGAGCGGGCCGTCGCCGGGTGGGAGCGGCGCACGGCTGATCGCCGGGGCGGTCCCGCCGCAGGGGACCGCCCCGGCGCGGAGGCCCTTCGCGGCCGTGCGCCCGGAGCTCAGGCCCGGGGGTCGGTGACGACGAGCAGGTCGGGGTCGACGTCGGTGAGGGCGGTCATGACGTCGCCGAGCGCGTCGGCGAGCACCACGGGGTCGCGGTCGGTCCGGTCTCGGTCCTGGTGGGGAAGGCGGCGTCGGGGATCGAGGGTGGTGGCCATGGGGCTGCGGGCGCGCGGGCCGGGGGTGTGCGCCCTCCTCCTTCACGTGTTCAGCCGTTCCGGTCGCCGTGACGCCCGGTGACCGTGCCGTTGTCGGCTTTTCCAGGGATACCAGGGGAGAGTGACATTCGGTGGATACGGAGCGTGCCTGTGGATGAACGCGGGCCCACCGGGCGTTGCGCGCGGTGGAATGCGGGGCGGTTCCGGGGCGTTCCGCATGATAGTTTAATCGGAAACTACTTCTTTGGAAGATACCTAGGGGAGCGGGCCATGCAGTTCGGAATCTTCTCGGTGAGCGACGTGACCACCGACCCCACCACCGGCCGTACGCCGACCGAGGCCGAGCGCGTCAAGGCGATGGTGACCATCGCGCTCAAGGCCGAGGAGGTGGGCCTGGACGTCTTCGCCACCGGCGAGCACCACAACCCGCCGTTCGTGGCCTCCTCACCGACCACGATGCTCGGCTACATCGCGGCCCAGACGGACAGGCTCATCCTGTCCACCTCCACCACGCTGATCACGACCAACGACCCGGTCAAGATCGCCGAGGACTTCGCCATGCTCCAGCACCTGGCCGACGGCCGGGTGGACCTGATGACGGGCCGCGGCAACACCGGCCCCGTCTACCCCTGGTTCGGCCAGGACATCCGCCAGGGCATCCCGCTGGCGCTGGAGAACTACAACCTGCTGCACCGGCTCTGGCGCGAGGACGTGGTGGACTGGGAGGGCAAGTTCCGCACTCCGCTGCAGGGCTTCACCTCCACCCCCCGCCCCCTGGACGGCGTGCCTCCGTTCGTCTGGCACGGCTCCATCCGCAGCCCCGAGATCGCCGAGCAGGCCGCCTACTACGGGGACGGCTTCTTCCACAACAACATCTTCTGGCCCGCCACGCACACCAAGAAGCTCATCTCGCTCTACCGCCGCCGCTTCGAGCACTACGGCCACGGCAGGGCAGAGCAGGCCATCGTCGGCCTGGGCGGGCAGGTGTTCATGCGCAAGAACTCCCAGGACGCGGTGAAGGAGTTCCGCCCCTACTTCGACAACGCGCCGGTCTACGGCGGCGGCCCCTCCCTGGAGGAGTTCACCCGCGAGACCCCGCTGACCGTCGGCAGCCCGCAGGAGGTCATCGACCGCACGCTGACCTTCCGCGACTCCTTCGGCGACTACCAGCGCCAGCTCTTCCTCATGGACCACGCGGGCCTGCCGCTCAAGACGGTCCTGGAGCAGCTGGACCTGCTCGGCGAGGAGGTCGTGCCGGTACTGCGCAAGGAGTTCGCCGCCGGGCGGCCCGCGCACGTGCCCGACGCGCCCACCCACGCCTCGCTGCTGGCCGCCAAGGGGGAGGCGGCCACCGCCCCCGGCGGGGACAGCCAGCGGTAGGACGACCACTTCCGGCCTGGGCCGCGGACGCGAGTACGTCCGCGACCCGGGCCCCGCCGTGTCAGGAACCCGGAAGGGGGCCCGGGCGCGGCGGAACCCTGACGGCAGGCCCTAGCCGACCGGCTCCTCGGCCCGCGGGGTACGGGCCCCGTCCTCGTCCGGGGACGGGCGCGGAACGACGATGCCCTGCTCGACCGCCATGTCGCGCAGCAGCGGGTGCGTGGTCCACAGCGTCGGCAGCATGATCAGGCCGACGGGCACCGCGGTCACCACGATGAAGGACTGCAGCGCCTGGATGCCGCCGTCCCCCACCAGGAGCAGCGCGACGGCGGCCAGGCCCATCCCCACGCACCAGAACGCGCGGACCAGGCCCGAGGGTTCGCCCTCGTGCATGCTGGAGACCGAGATGGCGTAGGACATCGAGTCGAGCGTGGACGCCAGGAAGATCAGCGCGACGATCACCGTCAGCACGCCCAGCACCGCCGTCAGCGGCAGCGCCTCCAGGATGGCCAGCGCGGCGGCGGGCAGGCCGTCCCGGGCGTAGGGGCCCGTGATCACCCCCGGGTCCTGCTTCTCCAGCCAGATGCCGGTGCCGCCCAGCGCGGTGAACCAGATCGTGGTCACCACCGTGGGCAGCACCGTCGCCCCGACGTAGATGTCGCGCACGGTGCGGCCCCGGGAGATGCGGGCGAAGAAGATCGCCATCATCGGACCGAAGCCCAGGAACCAGCCGAAGAAGAACAGGGTCCAGTACCCGAGCCACTGCTCGTCGCCCGTGTACAGGGCCATGGGCAGGAACTCCTGCGCGTGCACCACGTTCGCCTGGATGTAGAGGTCCGCGACGAAGGGCAGCGACCCCATGCCGAGGACGGCCAGGATGAGGACCAGCGCCACCCAGACGTTGGCCCGGCTCAGCAGCTGGATGCCCTTGTGGATCCCGCTCAGCACAGACACCGCGGACACCACGGTCAGGCCCAGGATGATCAGCGCCTGGACGGCGTAGGTGTCGGGCAGCCCGAACAGCTGGCTGCAGATGTAGGAGATCTGGAGCCCGAGGAAGCCGATGGGCCCCACGGTTCCGGCCACCACGGCGAGCACGCAGCTGATGTCGACGACCGTGCCGATCCAGTGCGTGCGGATACGCTCGCCCATGAGCGGCCACAGCAGGGTGCGCGGGCGCAGCGGCATGCCCTTCTCGACCCCGCGCATCATGACCAGGGTGGCCAGCGCACCGCCGATGGCCCAGCCGATGAAGCCCCAGTGCACGAAGCTCTGCGCCATCGCGACGGCGGCGGCCGAGCCCTCGTCCACCTGGTCGGCGTACTGCGGCGGCGGGGAGGAGTAGTGGGCGATGGGCTCGGCCGCCGCCCAGAACACCCCTCCCGCGGCCAGCAGGGTGGTGGTGATCATCGCGACCCAGGTGAACCGGTTGAACTCGGGCTTGCCGGAGCCGCCCATGCGCACCCGGCCGTAGCGGGAGAAGGCCAGGACGGTGATGACGGCGAAGGTGGCCAGCATCAACAGCTGCCAGTAGGCGCCGAACCAGCGCGCGGACCAGGTGAAGGCCGTGTCCACGACGGTCCCGACCACACCGGGCGAGACGAGGGCGGCCGTGACGAAGACGGTCATGAAGACGCCGGACACGCCCATGACCCAGAAGTCGGTACGTCTGCCTCGCGCGGACGCGCGTGAGCGCAGAGTGGAGAACATGGAGTAGAGGAAGCCCCTCGAATGGAAGCACCGGCCGGGACACGCCGCAGCCGGTATCTGAAGCTCCATGCGCTGTGCGCGCGTGGCGGCCGCCGGGAACGACCGCCCGGTCTCACGGCCAGCGCGGCAGGCGCGGCATGGAGTGGGGCGGAGCGTCGAACGCAGCCCTGCCCGGTCGCCGACGGGCACTGACGGCGGGGGACGAGGGGGAAGAGCTGTCCCCGGGTCCCACCGCGGGCGGCGCGACGACGACGTTCCACCCTATCGCAGGCCACGGCGTGTGCCCGTGTGAGGGTAAACACTGCTGACGGCTCGCCGGGAGCGGTCGGGGCCTCTGGGGGTCCGGGAGCCGTCCGCGTCGGGTCGGCGTGCGGCCGTCCGGACGCCGTGCCCGGCACTGACTGCGACAATAAGGACATGTCGCCCATTTCTCCGCTCCCGGAGCGTACCGGCAGCGCATCGCCAGGGACGGCCGCGCCCTCCGGGGAGGGCGCGGGCCTGGGGACCTGGCGGCGCGAGCCGAGCACCCTGGTGCGGCGGGCCGCCCCGCTTCCGGAGGGGGCCGCGGCGCCCTTCGTGATCATCGCGGAGTCCCACGCGCCGGGCGCCCCCGCGGAGTGGGAGCCGCACGCGCACCCCGCGCACGAACTGGTGTGGGTGCGCTGCGGGGCGCTGACCTCCCGCGTCGGCGACCGCGTCTTCACCGTCTCCGAGGGGTGCGGGCTGTGGGTGCCCGCGGGGGAGGTGCACGCCGGCCGGCTGACGGCCGGGGCCGAACTCCACACCGCCTTCTTCGCCCCGGACCGCACGCCGGTCGCCTTCGAGGGCCCCACGGCCATCGCGATGACCCCCGTGCTGGAGTCGCTGCTGATGCGCCTGGCCCGCACCGACCTGGACGCCGGGGCGCGCTCGCGAGCGGAGGCGGTCGTGTTCGACGTGCTGGAGCCGTCGCTGCCCCAGCTCGCGCTGCGCCTGCCCGGAGAGGCCCGGGCCGACGTGATCGCCGACGCCCTGTTGCGCGACCCCGCCGACGACCGCTCCCTGGAGGAGTGGGCGCGCGACCTGGGAGTCAGCCCCCGCACGGTCAGCCGGGCCTTCCGCACCGCCACCGGGCTCTCGTTCGCGCAGTGGCGGCAGTCACTGCGCATCCACCGGGCGCTCATGCTGCTCGGCGAGGGGTGCGAGGTGCAGGACGCCGCCGAACTCCTCGGATACGCCCAGACCAGCACCTTCATCGACGCCTTCCGGCGCGTGATGGGCACCACCCCGGGGACGTACTTCGGCTCTTCCAGGGCGGCCGTTGACCGGAATTCCGTATCCGGTGTCCGGAAGTCCTGATTGCAGCCACGGAGCGGCCGAATCTATCCTGAGTGAGTGAAGGCTAACCTAATCTCCCGATCGGGCGCCCGCGCTCGTGTTCGGCCGTATCCGCTGGTCGGACAGTGTGCGCACGCGCTCCGCGCAGTGCCGCGTCCGTCCTCCGCCACGGCCGCCGCGGCCCCGGCACGCCCGGCGTGCCCAGCGCCGTGACGCGCGCGCACGCCCTGAGCGGGGACCGGCTGGTCCTGAGCTACGGCAGCGCCACGGTCGTCCACGGGGCCTCGCTGACCCTGGAGGCCGGGCGCGTGACCGCCCTGGTGGGGCCCAACGGCAGCGGCAAGTCCACGCTCCTGCGCTCGCTCGCCCGACTGCACCGCATCGACGACGGACACGTCACGCTCGGCGGCGGGGACGGGCGACCCGAACGCCCCGCGTCCCTGCTCAGCGCACGCCGGTTCGCCCGGGAGGTCACCCTGTTCGCCCAGGCCCGGCCCACGCCGGAGGGCCTGGCGGTCAGGGACGTCGTCGCGTTCGGACGCCACCCCTACCGGCGCGGCCTCGCGGGGCTCTCCGAGCAGGACCGGCGCGCCGTCGAGAACGCGATGGACGCCACCGGCGTGCGGGACATGGCCGACCGGGCGGCCGGACAGCTCTCCGGCGGAGAGATGCAGCGCGTCTGGCTCGCCACCTGCCTGGCCCAGGACACCGGCGTCGTGCTGCTGGACGAGCCCACCAACCACCTGGACCTGCGCTACCAGGTCGAGACCCTCGACCTGATCCGCGACCTCGCCGAGGAGCACGGGGTCGCCGTCGGCGTCGTGCTGCACGACCTCGACCACGCCGCGCGCGTCGCGGACACGCTGCTGCTGCTCAGCGCCGGACGCGTCCACTCCGCGGGCGACCCGGCCGAGGTCCTCACCAGTCGAAACCTCAGCGAGGTCTACGGCATCCGGGTCGAGGTCGCCCACGACCCCCGGACCGGCCGCCTGCGCATCGACCCCGTGGGCCGCCACACGGCCCGTCCCCGGTCCGCGGACGCGGACCACCCGAACACCGCAGAACAGAACAGAGAGAACCACCCATGACCCGTCTCCCCCACCTCGCGACCGCGGCCTGCGCCGCCCTCGCCCTCGCCGTCACAGGATGCGGCACCACCAGCGTCGAGGAGGCCGAGACCGGCGGCGTCGCCGCACCCGCCTCCGAGAGCTGCGCCGAGGACACCACGACCACGTCCACGGGCCCGGTGTCGCTGACCGACGGTGTCGGCCGACAGGTCGAGCTCGACCAGCCCGCCGAGCGCATCGCCGTCCTGGAGTGGCAGCAGGTCGAGGACGCGCTCACCCTGTGCGTCACCCCCGTGGCGGTCTCCGACACCGAGGGCTACAGCACCTGGGTGAGCGCGGAGGAGCTGCCCGAGGGCGTGACCGACATCGGCAACCGCGAGGAGCCCGACCTCGACACCCTGTACGCGCAGAACCCCGACCTGGTCATCGTCGAGGCCTTCAGCGCCGACGACGAGATCATCGCGCAGCTGGAGGAGCGCAGGGTGCCCGTCCTCGTCACGCTGGGCGCCGACCCGGCCGACCCCGTCGGCAACATGCGGCGCGTCTTCCAGATGATCGGCGAGGCGACGGGGCGCACCGAGCGCGCCGACCAGGTGATCGGGGAGTTCGACGCCCACCTCGCCGAGGCCAAGGAGCGGGTGGCCGCCGTCGACCTGCCCACGAAGGACTTCCTGTACTTCGACGGGTGGCTCCAGGGCGGCAACCTCACCATCCGGCCCTACGGCGAGGGCGCGCTGTTCACCGCCCTCGGTGAGGAGCTCGGGATGACCCCGGTCTGGACCGACGAGATCAACGAGGCCTACGGGGACGGCGGCGTCAACCCCTCCTACGGCCTGGCGCAGACCGACGTCGAGGGGCTCACCGCCGTGGGCGGGGCCAACCTCTTCTACGCCAACGACGAGGGCGTCGGCGGCTACGTGGAGGCGCTGGAGGAGAACCCGATCTGGAACTCCCTCCCGGCCGTGGAGGAGGACCGGGCCCACGCCTTCCCCCCGCGGATCTGGGGCGCGGGCGGCCCGCGCTCGACCGCCCAGGCCGTCGACGCCTTCGCCGACGCGATCACCCAGGAATGAGCGGACCGGTTCAGGCCCCGCTCCGGCGGTCCCCGCTGCCGCGCGTCGGCGCGCGCGGCGGCGCCGCCGGGGCGGCGGTCCTCGCGGGACTGGTCACCGCGATCCTCGCGGTGGCCGTGTTGCACCTCACGCAGGGGACCTCCGGCGTGGGGTGGTGGGACCTGGTGCGCTACGCGGCCGGGGAGCGGGAGGCCGTCGACGGGGTGCCGGTCGGTGACGTGCTGGCCGGATCGCGGCTTCCGCGCCTGTTCGCCGGTGTGGCCGTGGGCTTCGCACTCGGCGTCGCCGGGGCGCTGTTGCAGTCGGTCACGCGCAACGCGCTCGCCTCCCCCGACACGCTCGCGGTCACGGCGGGGTCCTACCTGGCCCTGACCCTGGTGGCCGCGTTCGGGTTCGCCGTCCCGCTGTGGGCCTCCGGCCTGGTGTCCTTCACCGGGGGGCTCCTGGCCGCCGCGCTCGTGCTGGGACTGGCGGGCAACGCCGCCGGAACGGCCACGACGCGGCTGATCCTGGCCGGTTCTGCGACCGCGATGGCCCTGGACGCGGCGACCGCGATGCTGCTGATCCTGTTCAAGGAGAACACCACCGGCCTCTTCGCCTGGGGGAGCGGCTCCCTGGCCCAGCTCAACATCGACGCGTCCCTGCGCGCGATGCCGCTCATCGTCGCCGTGCTGGGCGCTGCGCTGCTGCTGAGCCGAAGGCTGGACGTGCTGGGCCTGGGCGACGACACCGCGGCCTCGCTCGGCGTGCCCCTGCGCTCGACCCGGACCGCCGCGGTGCTCTGCGCCGTGCTCCTCACCGGAGCGGCGGTGACGCTGGCCGGTCCGATCGCCTTCGTCGGCCTGGGCGCGCCCGTGCTGGCGCGCCTGCTCGCCGGGTGGATCCGGCCGCTGCGGAGGCACCTGCTGCTCGTGACCGCCTCCGGGCTCCTGGGCGCCCTCCTGATCCTGCTCGCGGACGCCGGGCTGCGCGCGCTGCTCGGCGCCGAGGGAGCCGCCTCGATCCCCACGGGAGTGCCCACGGCCGTGCTCGGCGGCCTACTCATCGTGGTCTTGGCCCTGCGCCTGCGCGACGCGGGCCCGGTGCGCCGACCGCCGGGCGCGCGGACCGGGCCGCGCACGCGGCGGCGCTTCCTCGTCGTCCTGCTGGTCGCGGCGGCCCTGCTCGTCTCGGCGGTGCTCGTGGGCCTGCTCGCGGGCAGCCTGTGGCTGCGCACGGGCGACATCGCCCTGTGGCTCCAGGGGAGCGCACCGGACCTGATCGGCCGGTCCCTGGACGAACGGTTCCCGCGCGTGGCCGCCGCCGTGCTCGCCGGAGCGGCGCTGGCCCTGGCCGGGAGCGCCGTCCAGAGCACCGTGCGCAACCCGCTCGCGGAGCCCGGGCTGCTGGGCATCACCGCCGGAGCCGGGCTGGGGGCGGTGATCGTGGTGACCGCCAGCCCCGGCAGCGGCCTGCCGTCGCTGGTCACCACGGCGCTCCTCACGGGCCTGGCCACGTTCGCGCTGATCGCCGTGCTGGCCTGGAGGGGCGGGCTGCGTCCGGACCGGTTCGTGCTGATCGGCATCGGGTGCGGGTACAGCCTGAGCGCGGTCACGACGTTCCTGCTCCTGCGCGCCGACCCCTGGCAGACCCCGCGTATCTTCACGTGGCTGTCCGGCACGACCTACGGGCGCACCCTGCCGGAGGTCGTTCCGGTCGCGGTGGCGCTCGTGCTGGCGGCACCGCTGATCATCGGCATGGCCCGCCACCTCGACCTGATCGCCGTGGACGAGGACACGCCCCGCATCCTCGGCATGCGGGTGGAGCGGATGCGGCTGGTGCTGCTCACCGTCGCCGCGGTCCTGGCCGCCGTCAGCGTGGTCGCGGTCGGGGTGGTCGGCTTCGTCGGGCTCGTGGCGCCCCACCTGGCCCGCGCGCTGGTCGGCGCCCGGCACGGGCGCAGCGTTCCGGTCGCGATGCTGCTGGGCGCGCTGCTGGTCTGCGTGGCCGACACCCTGGGCCGCACGCTGCTGGCCCCGGCCCAGTTGCCGGCCGGGCTCATGATCGCCCTGGTCGGCGCCCCCTACCTCGTCTGGCTGCTGCGCCGCTCCCGCGCGTGAACCGCCGATCCCCTCTGATCCGCACCAGGAGTACCGAATGCCGTCCCACCGCACCGACGCGCCCGCCCCGGTCGTCGTCCCCTTCGACCCGGCCGCCGTGCCCGAGCCGCTGGCCCGGATCGCCCCCGGCCCGGTGCTCGAACGCTGGGGAGCCGTCGACCGCTCGGCCCACGCACCCGAGATCGTGGCCGTCCCCGACGGGGCGGGGGAGGGCTGGGCCGCCGCCGCGCTGGTGACGGCGCGCCCGCGCACGGCCTACGCCAAGATCGTCGACGCCGTCGGCGACGTGCCCGCCGCCGCTGCGGCGGTCCTGGCCCGCGCGCGGGGCCGGGGGCTCGTGCAGGTCAAGTGGGAGGGGTGGACGGTCGGCGCGGAGGAGGCCGCCGCCGCCGGTTTCGCGCCGCTGGAGGCCCCGCGCGGGGAGGACGGGGACGGGAACCGTCCGCCCGCCGGTCACGTGCGGTGGCTGGGGGAGGAGCCGGCTGAGGCGGAGCCGCCGTACTACCGCCAGTCCACGAACTTCACGTGCGGTGCCGTCACCGCCCTGGTCGCGCAGGCGCAGGCCGGGGCGGTGCCCCGCGAGTCGCTGGACCGCCCGGCGGAGCTGACGCTGTGGCGCGACGCGACGAACTTCCCCGCCTGCGAGCCCGTCGGGCTGGGCGTGGCCGTGCGCCGGGCGTGGCCGTCGTCGCCCGTCACGGTGTTCCTCGACGTGGACCGGCCGGTCATGCTCGACTCCTACGCCGGGGACGAGAGGGAGTGGCGCGCCGTCCTCCAGTGCGCGTCGCGCGCGGACGCGGCGCGCGCCGGGGTCCCGGTGGACCCGCACCGCCTGTCCACGGCCGACATCCGCGGAGCGGTCGGCCGGGGGGAGCGCGTGCTGCTGTTAGTCTCCCTGGCCGCGATGCAGGGCTTCGACGTGCCGCACTGGGTGCTCTGCCACGGGGCCGTGCCGGGCGCGCTCGTGGTCGAGGACCCCTGGACCAACGGTGCCACGGGCGACACCTGGGTCGACGCCCACCTGCTGCCCGTGTCCGACGCCGCGCTCGACGCGATGTCGTCGCTGGAGGGGGACGGCTACCGCGGCGCCGTGGGCATCGCGGGGCCGGAGGGCGGGGAGCCGCCGCGCCGTTCCTGAGACCGCCCCGTGCCCGTGGACCGGTTCGCCCAGGTCCGTCCGGTGGCCGCCGGGGCCGCCGGTTCTGGGAGAGTGGGGACGGGGCACGGCACACCGTGTCCCGCAGCAGCAACAGGGAGGAGGGACGATGATCCTCATCGTCGTCAAGTTCCGGGTCAGGCCCGAGGTCGGAGACGGCTTCCTGGACGCGGTCGCCGACTTCACCGCGGCCACCCGCGCCGAGCCGGGCAACCTGTGGTTCGAGTGGTCCCGCAGCGTCGAGCGCGAGAACGAGTTCGTGCTCGTCGAGGCGTTCAAGGACGGTACCGCCGAGGCGCACGTCAACAGCGACCACTTCCGCGACGGGCTGGCCGCCATGAAGCCGCTGCTCACCGAGACCCCGCTCATCGTCAGCCGGGTCGTGGAGGGCGAGGGCTGGGACCGGATGGGCGAGCTCACCATCGACGCCTAGGCAGTGTTTTTTTCGGACCTCCGCTCCGCTTTGGTCCGTGTTCGGGCGCCCGAAGAACGGGAATGGGGTTGTAGCAGGCACAGTGGTGTCTCCGGCGGGTTCGCTCGTGCCCACCCGTCGCCCACCACCCTCAAACGACGCCTACGGCGCAGTTCTCCCACGGGAACCCGCCTCCGCCACCTCCAGAACCCCGTGGGCGCCCGAACCAACCCCCACAAGCTGAGACCGGTTCAAAAAACAGACCCTAACCGCCGGGGCGGGCGTCCGCCCCGCTCCGGGGCGGCCCGGTGGGCCGTGTCACACTCGTGGGGTGACCGAGCCCGAAGTTCCCCCCGGAGACGGCGTCCTGCCGACCCGCCCGATCCTCGGCGGTTTCCACCCCGATCCCACGGTGTGCCGCGTCGGCGACGTGTTCTACCTGGCGTGTTCGAGCTTCGAGTACGCGCCGGGGGTCCCCCTGTTCCGGTCGCGGGACCTCGTGTCCTGGGAGCCGGTCGGCGCGGTGATGGACCGGCCCTCCCAGCTGGTGCTGTCCGGCGCCGCGCCGTCCTCGGGCGTCTACGCCCCGACCCTGCGCCACCACGACGGCACCTTCTTCCTGGTGACCACCAACGTCTCCGACGGCCCCGGACACCTGCTGATGACGGCGACCGACCCGGCCGGTCCGTGGTCCGACCCGGTGCGGATCCGCGGCGCGGGCGGCATCGACCCGGACCTGGCCTGGGACGGGGACGGCAGGTGCCTGCTCACCTGGTCCGACGGCGGCATCCGCCAGGCCGTCCTGGACCCGGCCACCGGCGAGCTGCTGTCCGAACCGCGTTCGCTGTGGAGCGGCACCGGGGGCAGGGACCCCGAGGGCCCGCACCTGTACCGCGTCGGGCGGTGGTGGTACCTGCTGGTCGCCGAGGGCGGCACCGGTCCCGGGCACGCGGTGGCGGTCGCCCGGGGGCCCTCGCCGGAGGGCCCCTTCGAGGCCTGCCCGCACAACCCCCTGCTGACCGCCAGGGGGACGCCGGGCCCGGTGCAGAACACCGGCCACGCCGACCTGGTCCAGCGGCCCGACGGGTCCTGGGCGGCGGTGTTCCTGGGGGTGCGACCCTCGGGCTCCTTCCCCGGCTGGCACGTGCTGGGCAGGGAGACCTTCGCCGCCGACGTCGCCTGGCACGAGGGCTGGCCCGCGGTGATCGGACCGGTCGAGCCCGGGGAGCCGCCGCGGGTGCGCGCCTCACTGGGCGAGGGGACGCCCGGCCCCGACTGGGTCGGCGCCGGGGTCTTCCCCGACCGGGTGCTGCGGTGGTCGGGGGACCGGTGGCGGATGTCGCCTCCCGGGGACGAGCGGGTGTTCGTCGGCCGCCGCCAGGAGCACACGACCATGACCGTCCGAGCCGGGATCGACGCGGACGGGGACGCGGGCGCCCTGGAGGTCCGCGTCGACCCCGCCCACCGGTTCGCCCTGGAGGTCGGGGGCGGGCGGGTGCACGCCGTCGCTCAGATCGGACCGCTCACCAGCGTGCTGGGGGAGGCGCCCGCGTCCGCCGACACGGTGCTCGAACTGCGGGCGGAGCCCTCGACGGCGCCCGAGTACAGCCGCGAACGGGGACCGGACGTGGTCGTCGCCGCGGTCCGCACCCCCGAAGGCGCCACCGAGCTGGCCCGGATCGACGGACGCTACCTGTCGACCGAGGTCGCGGGCGGGTTCACCGGCCGTATGGTCGGGGTGAGCTGCGGCCCGGGCGGGACCGGCGTGCGTTTCGTGGAGTACCTCGGCGGCGCCTGAGCGGGCCGGGGCCCTCGCCGCGCGTCCGCCCGGGGGCGTGGAGCCGTGGCCGCACGCCCCCGGGCGCGGTCCCGGCCGATCGGGGCTCAGACGCCGACGATCCCCTGCGCGGCCCGGTAGAACAGGGCGACGGTCACCGCGCCGGGGTCCGGGCTGCCCAGGGCGGCCTCGCCCACGTAGCTGGTGCGCCCCCGGCGGCCGAGCAGTTCGCTGGTGCCGTCCGCGCCCTCCCGTGCGGCCTCCGCGGCCGCCCGCAGCCCGGCGTGCAGCCCCGCGCCGCTGTCCACCGCCCCGGCCAGGGCCTCCGACGCCGGGGCGATGGCGTCGACCATGGTGCGGTCCCCGACCTCGGCCGACCCCAGCCGGTGCAGGGTCGCCCACCCGTTCGCGGTGGCCTCGGCCACCATCGCCAGGGTGAACGCCTGCGCGCCCGCGCCCGCCTTGCCGAACTCGCGGAACCACATGCCGAACAGCGGGCCGCTGGTGCCGCCGCTGTGGCCCAGGAAGGTCTCCGCCATCACCTCGAAGGGCTGCCCGGCCGACCCCGTGGCGGTGGTGTCGGCCAGGGCCTCGCGCGTGCGGCGCAGCGCGGTGGTCATGTTGGTGCCGAAGTCGCCGTCGCCGCTGCGGCGGTCGAGGTCGGTGAGGTGTGCGCCCTCCTCCTCGACCGCGCCGATGAAGGCCTGCACCCACCGCTCGACGTCGGAGGGACTGAGCTGCTCTGCCATGCCGGTGCTCCCGTTCGGACTGTGCTGGGACGGACGTTCTACCAGGTGAGCGCGGGTGTGGCGGCCGGAGCGTCCCACAGCTCCAGCACCTCGTCGTCGGCCTCGACCAGGGTGACCGAGCAGCCCGCCATGTCCAGGGAGGTCACGTAGGACCCCACGAGGGAGCGGGCCACCCCGATCCCGGCGGCGTCCAGGACGCGCCGCGCCTCGCGGAACACCCCGTACAGCTCCAGGTCGTGTGTGGCGCCCAGCCCGTTGACGATGGCGATCACCCGGTCCCCGCGGCCCAGGCCCAGCGCCTCCACCAGCGGCGAGACCATCGGGGGCACCAGTTCTCGGGAGGGGCCGAAGGCCCGCCGCTGTCGGGCCCGCTCGCCGTGGATGCCCACGCCGAACTCCACCTCGTCCTCGGGCAGTTCGAACGAGGGCCGCGACTCGCCCGGGTGGGCGCCCGCGGCCAGCGCCACGGACAGGGTGCGGCTGCGCTCGGCCACCCGGCGCCCGAGCGCGGCCAGCTCCGCCAGGTCGGCGCCGCGCTCGGCCGCGGCGCCGCAGACCTTCTCCACCGCCACGACCGCCGCCGTGCCCCGGCGTCCCGGGCCCCCGCCGTCGCTTGTGTCGGTGGCCAGGTCGTCGTCGACCAGAACGATCTCGCTGCGCACGCCCGCGTCGGCCAGCAGCTCACCGGCGATGCGGAAGTTGAGCACGTCGCCGGTGTAGTTCTTGACCACGTGCAGGACGCCCCGGCCGGTGTCGGCCGCCTGCGAGGCCGCCCGGATCTGCACAGCGGTGGGGGAGGCGAAGACGGCCCCCGGCACGGCGGCGTCGAGCATGCCGGTGCCCACGAAGCCCACGTGAAGGGGCTCGTGGCCCGAGCCGCCGCCGGAGACCACCGCGACCTTGTCCGCGGCCGGGCGGGCGCGCACGACGTAGGCGGGGTCGGCGTTGAGGCGCACGTGCCGCGGCCAGGCCGCGGCGAACCCCTCCAGCGCCTCGGACACCACGTCGCCCGGCTCGTTGATGAACTGTCTTCGCATCGGCACGCTCCGTAGTCCTCGCTGCGGCCCCCTGCGGCGCCGTATGCGACATAGCCGTGCGCCGCCCCGCCCAAACGTCCCCGGCCGCGCTGTTCTCGGCCCGGTGTCCGCATTCGCGCCCCCCGGGCGTTATATGCGCGTTATGAGCACCTTGGGATTGCCCTCTTGCTTTTCCTTGCGTAAAGCGCGCAGTATGTCCCTGTTCACATGCGCGAAACGAGCAGGAGTGGTCATGCGTCACCAGGGGCTGCTGGACGCCGTCACCGACGGCGTGCAGAGGGTCGAGGACCTCGCACGGGAACTCGGCATCAGCCCCTCCACCGTGCGGCGCGGGCTGGGCGAACTGGAGAGGGCCGGAAAGGTGGTCCGCACCCACGGCGGCGCGGTCCCCGCGCCCGCGGGCGCCGAACTGTCCTGGACCCAGAAGAGCCTGCGCAACGCCCCCGCCAAGCGGCGCATCGCCGACCACGCCGCCGCGCTGGTCGAGGACGACCACGTCGTCCTGCTGGACGCCGGGAGCACCACCACCTTCGTGGCCGAGCGCCTGGCCCGGCGCTCGGGGCCCACCGTGGTCACCTCCGGCCTCGGCCCCATGGCGGCGCTGCACGACGCCGAGGGCATCGAACTCGTCGTCGTCGGCGGGCGCGTGCGGCGCAGGCGCGGCTCCATCGTCGGCGACTACGCGCACGGCGTGCTGGACCGCATCACCCCGCACATCGCCTTCATCGGCGCCGACGGACTCCTGCCCGGCCGGGGGCTCAACTGCCCCAGCCCCGAGATCGCCGCCGCCAAGGAACTCCAGATGCGCAGCGCCCGGCGGATCTTCGTGGTCGCCGACTCCACCAAGGTCGGCTCCGGCCCCCACCCGTACTGGGCGGTCGTGCCCGGACCCTACGGCCTGATCACCGACGACGGGATCGGAGCCCGCGAGCGCGAGGCCCTCGACGCCGATCCCGCCTGCACCCCCCACGTCGTCGCGGTCGGCGCGGGCACGCGACCGCAGTGACCCCCTGAAAGGCACCTGGTATGGAAGTACAGCTCCTCGCGGCACTGGTCCTGGGCGTGGGATTCTTCATCGCCCTGGGCGTGATGATCGGCACCCCACCGACCGACCCGGCGAAGTAGGACCCCGACCACAACCGGCCCCCACACATAGCGGTTCACGTGCGCGCCGTACTCCTTGCACAGCAACTGTGAGGACATCCCTTTGAGGCTGTTGACGAGCTCGGACAGACCGCCCTTGGGTGGATAGCGCACGAGCAGGTGGACGTGGTCGTCCTCGCCGTTGAACTCGCCCAGCTCGGCCTCGAAGTCGGTACACACCTGGCGCATGATCTCCTAGCACCGGCCCAGCATGGTGTCGGTGAGGACGCCACGGCGATACGTCGCGACGAAGGCCGAATGGACATGAAGACGGTAAAAGACATATCGACTAATGCACCCATAAGGGTTCGGTTTCTCTATCGTCAGCATAAATCAATGGTATTTTTGTCTTCATGAATTGCGACACCTTGGTCAAGCGGCACGTTGGGCACCGCGCCCGGCTTTCGCTGTCGTATGAACAGGTGTCGGTGCTCGACCACCAGGCGCACGCCGCCCGCACCACGTGGAACCTCCTACACGCCTGGTGGACGATGGCCAGTGAGAACCGGCGCGTGTCGCTCAAGGACGCCGACACGGCGATCAAGCAGGCCCGCAAGGATATCGATTTCCTCAAGGCCCTGCCCGCCCAAGCCGCCCAGGCCGTACTCAAGACCTACTTCCAGGCGTGGCGCAACTGCTGGGACGGGTGGGCCGAAGAACCCACCTTCAAGTCCCGCCTGCGGTCGGTCATGTCGGTGGACGTCCCCCAGGGCCGGGACCTGCACGTGGCGCGGGTGCATCGCCGGTGGGGGATGGTCAACCTGCCCAAGCTGGGGCGGGTCCGCTTCCGGTGGACCAAGGACCTGCCGGTGGGCAAACACGCCAACGCCGACCATCGGATCACCGGCGCGCGGCTGGTCAAAAACGCTCTGGGCTGGCACATCGCCTTCCGCGTCCAGACCCTGGAACAAGCCCCCGAACCCCACCCCGGCCCCGAGGTCGGTATCGACGTCGGGATCGCCGTTCCCCTCGCCCTGTCCGACGGCACCACCTACGACCATCAGCGTCCGCGTACGGACGAGGACGGTGGCTCGGACCGGGACAAGTGGCTCAACGACACCGAGAAACAGAAGCTGGCGTGCCTGGAGAAACAGGCCGCCCACCAGAAAAGCTTCCGTGCACGCGGAGAGAAGACCTCTCGTCGCCTGTCGCGGACCTACGACCAGATCAGGGCGCTTCGCGCAAAAGCCACGCGCAGGCACCTGGACTGGCAGCAGAAAACTACCACTGACATCGCCGCCCGGTACGGCGCCGTCGCGGTGGAGGATCTGGACATCACGAACATGACGGCCTCGGCCAAGGGAACCGTCGAGCAACCCGGTCGAAACGTTCGGCAGAAGGCTGGACTCAACCGGGCCATCGGCCAAGAGGCGTGGGGGCGCACCGTGGCCATGTTGGGCTACAAGCTCGCCCGGCGCGGCGGTAGCCTGCACAAGGTACCGGCTCCGGGAACCTCGCAGCGGTGCTCGATGTGCGGGTTCACCACCCCGGGCAGCCGGGAGTCGCAGGCGGTGTTCGTGTGTAAGAACCCCACGTGCAGCTGGTCGGGTAACGCCGACCTCAACGCCGCGCGCAACGTTCTCCACCTGTTGAGGGCGGGCCACGCGCTCGTCCCGGCTGCCGGAAGGGCAGTCGGCAGGCGCGCTCGTCGCGTCAAGCCCACCACCGTGAGGTAGGAGGGAATCTCCCAGCTTCAGCCGGGAGAGCACTTCAAGCGCGCTACATGGGACCTCGGGTGGAAGTGCGCGCCCTGGACGTGGGCGGCGAACTCGTCCCGTTGGCCGTGCACGGCCGCCTGGACGGCGGGCCGCTGGAGGGAACCCCGATCATCACCAAGGGCGGGCTGGTCGGGGACCAGGACACCATCGCGCGCTGCCTGGCGCGGCTGCGCGACACGGTCAACGACAGGCTGCGCGGGGTGTCCGCGCGGATTCCGAGCGGAGGAGGACAAGAAGATGACTGAACGCCCGACCCTGGCCGTCACCGTCGGAGACCCCGTCGGCATCGGCCCCGAGATCACCGTGCGCACCCTGGCCGAGGTGGGCGCCGCCGCCCCCGCGCGCGGGGTGGTCGTCGCCGACCCCGCCGTGCTGCGCCGCGCGGCCGCCGTCCTGGACCTGGACGTGCGGGTGCGCGCCCTGTCCTCCTGGGACCTGCCGCCGGAGCAGGAGGGGGTGATCGACTGCCTCG
The DNA here is from genome assembly GCF_052466615.1 of Nocardiopsis sp. M1B1. Classification (NCBI taxonomy): domain Bacteria; kingdom Bacillati; phylum Actinomycetota; class Actinomycetes; order Streptosporangiales; family Nocardiopsidaceae; genus Nocardiopsis; species Nocardiopsis sp. M1B1. Next base: position 3,904,695 of record NZ_CP196194.1, on the reverse strand, counting down.
ACATCGACGCGCTCGGCGGCACCGAACTGGAGTGGGGCGTGGTCGACGCGCGCGCGGGGGCCGCCGCGGTCCGCGCGATCGAGGTGGCCACGCGGGCGGCGATGGAGCGGCGCGTGGACGGGATCGTCACCGGACCCATCAACAAGGAGGCCATCTGGGCCTCGGGCAGCCGCCACCTCGGCCACACCGAGATGCTCGGCGAGCTGACCGGCGTCACCCGACAGAACACCATGTTCGTGGTGCGCGGCAAGAAGGTCTTCTTCGCCACCCGGCACGTCTCGCTGCGCGGCGCGCTGGACATGATCAACGAGGAGCAGCAGGTGGGGGCGATCACCGAGGCGCTCACCGCGCTGCGCGTGTTCGGCCACGACGAACCCACCCTGGCGGTGGCGGCGATCAACCCGCACGGCGGCGAGAACGGCGCCTTCGGGGACGAGGAGATCCGCCACCTGGCCCCGGCGGTGGAGCGCACGCGCGCCTCGGGCGCGAACGTGGTCGGGCCGGTCCCGGCGGACTCGGTCTTCCACCGCCTGCTGACCGGCCACTACGACGGGGTGCTCTCGCAGTACCACGACCAGGGCCACATCGCGGCCAAGACCTTCGACTTCGACGGGACGATCTCGGTGACGGTGGGCCTGCCGATCCTGCGCACGTCGGTGGACCACGGCACCGCCTTCGACATCGCGGGCCGGGGGAGGGCCGACCACGGCACCATGCGCTCGGCCTTCCTGCACGGGGCCGACTTCGCCCGCTTCGCCGACCGCATCCGCGCCGAGTACGGGAACTGACCGCGGGCGGGGGCGCCGCGGGCCGCGTCCGCCGCGACCCGGCCCCGCTCAGGTCCACCCGTCGTCCGTCCGCGTGTGGGGCACGGACGGGCGGCGGGGCCCGGCCTCAGCCCTCCCCGGCGGCGGTGGCGGGGGACCGCGACAGGGCCGGGCCGGACCGCTCGGAGCCGCCGCACGTCCCGGCGCCGCGGAGCCCGTCCGCGGAGCGCACGAGCGAGGCGACCTCCCGGGAGCGGCTGCCCGAGGGCCACGCCAGCACCGTGGTGACCGGCGGCGCGTCGACCACGGGCACCGCGACGTGCTCGGGCCACTGCCAGGCGCGGCTGGAGGCGGGGATGACCAGCAGCGTCCGGCCCAGCGCCACGAGCTGGGCGAGCTGCGACTGGGTGCGCACCTCCGGCCCGGGCCCGTCCGGATAGGTCCCGTCGAGCCGGGGCCACCGGGCGATCGGCAGGCCCGGCACGTCGACGACCTCCGCCAGCGTGAGCCGGTCGCGTGCGGCGAGCGGGTGCGCGGCGGGGAGGATCGCCACCTGGCCCTCGACGCAGAGCTCCTCGGTGTCGAACCCGGCGACGTCGTCGAAGGGGAGGTGCATGACCGCCACGTCGGCGCTCCCGTCGCGGAGCAGCCCCGCCTGCTCACCGACCTCGCACAGCAGGACCTCGACCGGCGCCGCGCCGGGTGCGCTCCCCGCCGCGTCGAGGAGGCGTCGCAGCAGCTCGTGGGAGGCCCCGGCCTTCGTCGCGAGCACCAGGTGCCGCTTCGGGGCCCCGGCCCGCCGCGTCCGGCGCGCGGCGGCCGCGACCGCGGCCAGGGCCGCCCGGGCCTCCCGGAGCAGCACCCCGCCGGCGTCGGTGAGCGCCACGCCGCGGCGGTCGCGGTCCAGGAGCCGCACACCGAGCCGCCGCTCCAGCCGCCCGATCGCGCGTGAGAGCGGGGGCTGCGCGATGCCGAGCCGGTCGGCGGCGCGTCCGAAGTGCAGTTCCTCGGCGACGGCGACGAAGTAGCGGAGTTCGCGGGTTTCGAGTTCGTCCACGCCGACAGCCTAGGGCCCGATACCCGGCGGGTATCACGGCCGATCGAGCCGGTATTGGACCGCGGGTGTGCGCTCCGCCGAGCATGGACTCCGTGAACGACACGAAGACCGCGCTGGTCACCGGCGCGAACAAGGGAATCGGTTTCGCCATCGCCCAGGGCCTGGGGGAGAGGGGCTTCACGGTCGCGGTGGGGGCCCGCGACGACGCCAGGAGGAAGGAGGCCGTCGAGCGGCTGCGCGCGGCGGGCGCCGACGCGTTCGGGGTCGCCCTCGACGTCACCCGCGACGACAGCGTCTCCGCCGCGGCGAAGACGATCGAGCGCGAGGCGGGGCGGCTCGACGTGCTCGTCAACAACGCGGGCATCGCCGGACGCGCCGACGGCGGCGCCCAGGACCCGACCACCCTCGACCTGGACGTCCTCCGCGAGGTCCTGGACACGAACGTGTTCGGGGTCGTGCGGGTGACGAACGCGATGCTGCCGCTGCTCGGCCGCGCGAGCTCGCCGCGCATCGTCAACATGTCGAGCAACATGGGCTCGCTGACGCTGCGGACCGGCCCGGTCCTGGCCGCGTACGCGCCGTCCAAGACCCTGCTCAACAGCGTCACGGCGCAGTACGCCCGCCGGTTCGCCGACACGAACGTCATCGTCAACGCCGCCTGCCCGGGCTACGTGGCGACCGACTTCACCGGGTTCAACGCGCCGCGCACGCCCGAGCAGGGCGCGGCGATCGCGATCCGGCTCGCCACCCTGCCCGACGACGGACCGCGCGGCGGCTTCTTCGACGACGAGGGCGCCGTCCCCTGGTGATCCCGGCCGGACGGCGGGCCGGTCAGGCGCCCAGGCCCGACATCAGGTCGGCGAAGGGGACCGGCTCCTCGTAGGGGTCCGCGGCGGCGGGGGAGCGGTCCGCGGCCAGCGCCGCGAGCTGGCGTCCGGCGCGCTCGACGCGCCGGGTCAGCTCGCGGCCGCCGCCCTCGCCCGAGCCCCAGTCCTCCGAGGCCGCGTACACACCGGTGGGCGCGACCACCGAGCGGGTGTGGGCGAACATCGGCCGCAGCGCGTGCTCCAGCACCAGCGAGTGGCGCGGGCTGCCGCCGGTCGCGCCGATCAGCACCGGCATGCCGTCCAGGTCCTCGGGGTCGACCACGTCGAAGAAGGACTTGAACAGGCCGCTGTAGGAGGCGTTGAACACCGGGGTCACCGCGATGATCCCGTCCGCCCCGGCGACGTCCTCCAGCACACCGCGCAGCTCACCGGTGGGCACCCGGGTGGTCATAGCGTTCACGATGTCGTGCGCCACCTCGCGCAGCTCCACGGTGCGGACGCGGACCTCGTCGCCGCGCTCGCGCAGAGACGCCTCGGCGGCGGCGGTCAGCCGGTCGGCGAGCAGGCGGGTCGAGGACGGCGTGCTCATCCCCGCCGAGACGGTCACCAGTGTGCGGGTCGCCATCTATCCCCCTAGTAAAAAGCTTCTTGAGAAGTAGTTTCGCGATGAAACTACCAGAGGAACGGCGCGTCCGTCCCGGCTATTCCCTGAGGGGCGCCGCGGGGTGAGGGGCGGGTGCGTGCCGCGCGGTCGGGGGTTCTCCGAGGTCGGGTCGCGCTGCCGAACGCTGTTCTTTACGGGGTGTTTACATGTGAAGCCGTGGTGGTTATTCTCATGGGAGCGCTCCCGAATGACTTGGATCACACGCGATCCGGGTTGTGCACGGGGGAGCGTCAGTGTTCGCATCCCCGACCCATCCCATCCCGCCCTCCGCGCTCCTGTTCTGGGAGCGCTCCCACCCATGGGGTCGCCCCCCGCGTCGCCACACCCTCCCCGGAGGACGACGTGCCCCGCGCACCACCCGCACCACCCCCCACACCATCCGGATTCCACGCATCAGTCGACGGCCCCGTGCCCCGACACTCTCGTCCCTCTGGCACCACCCCCCAACCATGAGGAAAAGCAAGAGATGAGCAGAATCCTGCGCGCTCCGGACAGACGTCCGGGCGCACGGCGCGGCCTCGCCGCGACATCGGCCCTGATCGTCGGCGCCGCACTGGCCACGGCCGTGCCCGCCCCCGCCAGTGCCGCGGCCGGTTGCGAGGTCGACTACCAACTCAACGACTGGGGCTCCGGCTTCACCGCGAGCGTGGAGATCACCAACCTCGGCGACGCGGTCGACGGCTGGACCCTGGAATGGGACTTCGCCGGAAACCAGCGGGTCACCAACTCCTGGAACGGCACCGTCACCCAGAGCGGACAGAGCGTCTCGGTCACCAACGCCGGGCACAACGCCTCCCTCTCCACCGACGGCACGGCCACTTTCGGCTTCCAGGGAACCTACTCCGGAAGCAACGCCGCGCCCACGGCCTTCGAACTCAACGGCGTACTGTGCAGCGGTGACGTCGGGGAACCGGAGGAACCGGAAGAGCCCGAGGAGCCGGAGGAGCCCGAGGAGCCGGAGGAGCCCGGGAACGACGGTCGGGTGGACAACCCGTACGTGGGCGCTGACGTCTACGTCAACCCGATCTGGTCGGCCAACGCCGCCGCCGAGCCCGGCGGGGACGCCGTGGCCGATGAACCCACCGGGGTGTGGCTGGACCGCATCAGCGCCATCGAGGGCAACGACAGCCCCACCACGGGCAGCATGGGTCTGCGCGATCACCTGGACGAGGCCCTGGTGCAGGCCGACGGTGAGCCTCTGGTGTTCCAGGTGGTCATCTACAACCTGCCCGGCCGTGACTGCGCCGCGTTGGCCTCCAACGGCGAGCTGGGCCCGGACGAGATCGACCGGTACAAGAACGACTACATCGACCCGATCGCCGAGATCCTGGCCGACTACGAGGACACCGACCTGCGGGTCGTGACCACGGTCGAGATCGACTCGCTGCCCAACCTGGTCACCAACGTCTCCCCGCGCGAGACCGCGACCGAGAACTGCGACGAGATGCTGGCCAACGGCAACTACGTCGAGGGTGTGGGCTACGCGCTGGCGCAGCTGGGCGACGTCGCCAACGTCTACAACTACGTCGACGCCGGCCACCACGGGTGGATCGGCTGGCAGGACAACTTCACCGCCTCGGCGGAGCTGTTCTACGAGGCGGCCAACACCGCGGGCGCCACCCCGGCCGACGTGCACGGGTTCATCGCCAACACCGCGAACTACTCGGCGCTGGTGGAGGACAACTTCGCCATCGGCGAGACCATCGCGGGGACGCCGGTGCGTCAGTCGGACTGGGTGGACTGGAACCAGTTCACCGACGAGCTGTCCTATTCCCAGGCGCTGCGTGAGGAGCTGGTGGGCCAGGGCTTCGATTCCGGGATCGGGATGCTCATCGACACCTCCCGTAATGGGTGGGGTGGGCCGGACCGCCCGGACGGGCCGGGGCCGAGCACGGATGTGAACGCCTACGTGGACGGGGGCCGCTACGACCGCCGTATCCAGTCCGGGAACTGGTGCAACCAGTCCGGGGCCGGGTTGGGTGAGCGCCCCCAGGCCGAGCCCGAGCCGGGGATCGACGCCTACGTGTGGATGAAGCCTCCGGGTGAGTCCGACGGGTCCAGCGAGTTCATCGAGAACCCCGAGGGCAAGGGCTTCGACCGGATGTGCGACCCCACCTATGAGGGCAACCCGCGCAACGGCAACAACATGAGCGGCGCGCTGCCCAACGCGCCGATCTCGGGGCACTGGTTCTCCGCGCAGTTCCAGGAGCTGCTGGCCAACGCCTACCCGCCCGTCCAGTAGGACCGGCGACCGCCCGCCGGCGCGGTGAGTACGAGGGGTGCCCGTCCTCCACGGGCGGGCACCTCCGCTCCGCGCTGCGTCCCGAGGCTCCCCGGGGCGGTCCGGCCCGCCCCGGGGCCCCGGGAACTTAACGAGCAGTCACCACGGTTGCACCCGTTGTCTCCGTGTGTCGTGGATGTTAACTTCGCCCCACGATGCCTGGGAGCGCTCCCGCAAGGTGTGCGCAAAACAGGCGTCCGAATTCCGGAAAACCACCGGACGCGCACCGGCCCGACCCGGGCAACGAGCCGCAGGTCACAGCGTCGTACCCGGCTCCCTCCCCCCACACCCGCACTCCGACCCCGCCGCCTCCCCCCATCGGAGAGCTTCACCCCGGCGCCGTCCTCCGGCGCGCGGGGCCGCGGAGGGGAACGGAGAACCTGTCCGAGGAGGACACGTGACCACCCCCCGTCCCGGCCCGCGCCGCCCGGCGCGCTGGCGCAGACCCGCGCCCGCGCTCCTCGGCGCGGTGCTCTTAGCCGCCCTCCTTCCGGCCGCGCCCGCGCAGGCCGCACCGATTTGCACCGTCGACTACCAGCTCAACGACTGGGGCTCGGGTTTCACGGCCGAGGTCTCGGTCACCAACGAGGCCGAGTCCGTCTCCGACTGGACGCTGGGCTGGGAGTTCTCCGGCAACCAGCGCATCAGCAACAGCTGGAGCGCGCAGGTCTCCCAGAGCGGCAGCTCCGTGACCGCCAGCGGCCCCTCCTGGGCGCCCGGCCTCGCCTCCGGCCAGACCGCGACGTTCGGCTTCCAGGCCACCTACAGCGGCGCCAACGAGGCACCCACCGAGTTCACCCTCAACGGCCTGGACTGCGCGGGCGAGGACGAGGAGCCCGAGCCCGAGGACCCGACCCTGGTCGTGGACCCCGACTCGGTCACCCTGGAGTCCGGCGGCGAGGCCGCCTTCGACGTGGCCCTGTCCGAGGCTCCCGCCGAGGACGTGGCCGTCAGCGTGGAGCGCACCTCCGGCAGTTCGACCCTGTCGGTGGCCTCGGGCGCCTCGCTGACCTTCGGCGACGCCGACTGGGACACCCCGCAGGAGGTGACGGTCGCCTCCTCCGGCGACGGCTCGGGCGACCCGGCCCAGGCCGAGTTCACCGTCTCCGCCGAGGGCTACGACCCCGTGGTCGTCACCGCGCGCGAACTCTCCGGCGCCTCCAACGCCTACGAGGAGGAGTTCCTCACCCAGTACGACAAGATCAAGGACCCCGACAGCGGCTACTTCCGCGAGTTCGACGGCCTCCTCGTGCCGTACCACTCGGTGGAGACCCTGATCGTGGAGGCGCCCGACCACGGCCACGCCACCACCTCCGAGGCCTACAGCTACTACCTGTGGCTGGAGGCGACCTACGGCAGGATCACCGGTGACTGGGAGCCCTTCAACTCCGCGTGGGAGTCCATGGAGGCCTTCATCATCCCGGGCACGGCCGACCAGCCCACGAACGGCTCCTACGACCCGTCGGCCCCGGCCACCTACATCCCCGAGTCGCTCGACCCGAGCGACTACCCGATGCCGCTGGACGACTCGGTCGAGGCGGGGCAGGACCCGCTCGCCCAGGAGCTGAGCAGCACCTACGGCACCGACGAGGTCTACGGCATGCACTGGCTGCTGGACGTGGACAACACCTACGGCTACGGGTTCTGCGGCGACGGGACCGACGAGGCCCCCGCCTACGTCAACACCTTCCAGCGCGGCTCCAACGAGTCGGTCTGGGAGACCGTGCCGCACCCGTCCTGCGAGACCTTCCAGCACGGCGGCGAGAACGGGTTCCTCGACCTGTTCACCGACGACGACAACTACTCCGAGCAGTGGCGCTACACCAACGCCCCCGACGCCGACGCGCGCGCCGTGCAGGTGGCCTACCTGGCGCACGAGTGGGCCTCGGAGCAGGGCAACGAGGGCGCGATCGCCGAGAACGTCTCCAACGCGGCGATGATGGGCGACTACCTGCGCTACGCCATGTTCGACAAGTACTTCAAGGAGATCGGCGACTGCGTCGACCCCCAGTCCTGCCCGCCCGGATCGGGCAAGGACTCCGCGCACTACCTCATGGCCTGGTACTACTCCTGGGGCGGCGCGCTGGAGAGCGCCCAGTACCCCTGGGCCTGGCGCATCGGCGGATCCTCCGCCCACCAGGGCTACCAGAACGTGATGGCGGCCTACGCGCTCTCGGAGGTGTCCGCGCTCCAGCCGGAGTCGGCCACCGGCACCGATGACTGGGGCACCAGCCTCGACCGGCAGCTGGAGTTCCTGGAGTGGCTCCAGTCCTCCGACGGCGCCATCGCGGGCGGCGCGACCAACAGCTGGGAGGGCACCTACGCCCAGCCGCCCTCGGGCACGCCCACCTTCTACGGCATGTTCTACGACGAGAAGCCCGTCTGGCACGACCCGCCGTCCAACCGCTGGTTCGGCTTCCAGGTCTGGGACATGGAGCGGGTGGCCGAGTACTACCGCATCACCGGTGACGAGCGCGCCGGGGACATCCTGGACGACTGGGTGCCCTGGGCGATCGCCAACACCACCGTCGGCGAGAACGGCGAGTTCGCCATCCCCGCCGACATGGAGTGGAGCGGCCGGCCCGACACCTGGACGGGCGAGTCCACGGGCAACCCCGACCTGAGCGTCGAGGTCGTCTCGCACGGACAGGACGTCGGCATCGCCGCGGGCCTGGCCAAGACCCTCATGCACTACGCCGCCGCCACCGGTGACGCCGACTCCCGGGCGACGGCCGAGGGTCTGCTCGACGCCCTCCTGGCCAACCAGGACGACCTGGGCGTCGCCGTTCCCGAGACGCGGGCCGACTACGCCCGCTTCGACGACGAGTTCGGCGCCCCCGACGGCGGCCTCTACATCCCCGAGGGATGGACCGGCCAGATGCCCAACGGGGACCCGGTCGACTCCGACTCCACGTTCCTGTCCATCCGGTCCTTCTACGAGGACGACCCGAACTGGCCCCAGGTCGAGGAGTACCTCAACGGGGGGCCGGTGCCCGAGTTCACCTACCACCGCTTCTGGGCGCAGGTGGACGTGGCCACAGCCCTCGCCACCCACGGCGAGTTGTTCGGCGACGGCGCCTGACCGGCCGTAGCCGCACGGGGGCGGGCGCCGACGGCGCCCGCCCCCGACCCCCCACAGGAGAAAGGAACACCATGTCGCTCACCAAGGGGCGAAGACGGCTCCGGGGAGGGGCCGCCGCCGCGGTCGCCCTCGCCCTCAGCCTGGTCACGGGCGGTCTGACCGCCGCGGCCCACGCCGAGGACACCGCGCTCACGGCGCAGGAGGCGGCCCGGGCCCAGCAGGCCACCCTGCGCGAACTCGCCGACCAGCGCGGGCTGCGCATGGGCACCGCGGTCGCGTCGCAGCACCTGAACCAGGCGGACTACGCCCGGACCGCCGCGACCGAGTTCAACTCCGTCACCCACGAGAACGACCTCAAGTGGGAGACCGTCCAGCCCCAGCCCGGGCAGTTCAACTGGACCAACGCCGACCGCATCGTGGACTTCGCCCAGCAGAACGACCAGCTGGTCCACGGTCACACGCTGGTGTGGCACAGCCAGCTGCCCCCATGGGTGAGGGACGGCACCTTCAGCCGGGACCAGCTGCTGGACGTCATGGACACCCACATCAGCACCACCGTGGGGCGCTACCGCGACGACATCGCCACCTGGGACGTCGTCAACGAGCCCATCGGGGACAACGCCCAGTTCCGCGACTCGGTCTTCTACCGGACGCTGGGGGAGGACTTCATCGCGGAGGCCTTCCGGATGGCCGACCGGACCGATCCCGACGCCCGCCTGTTCATCAACGACTACAACATCGACGGGATCAACGCCAAGAGCGACGCCTACTACGAGCTGGTCCGGGACCTGCTGGCGCAGGGCGTGCCGATCGACGGCATCGGCTTCCAGGGCCACCTCATCGCGGGACAGGTCCCCTCCAGCATCCAGCAGAACATCCAGCGCTTCGTGGACCTGGGCCTGGAGGTGATGATCACCGAGCTGGACATCCGCATCCAGACGCCCGCCACCCAGCAGAAGCTGGAGCAGCAGGCCAGGGACTACGAGCAGGTGGTCAACGCCTGCTACGCGGTCGACGGGTGCTCCGGCGTGATCGTGTGGGGCGTCACCGACGCCCACTCCTGGGTCCCCGGCACCTTCCCGGGCGAGGGTGCGGCGCTGCCCATCGACGACAACTACGATCCCAAGCCCGCCTACTGGTCGATCCACGAGGCGCTCGGCGGTGACCCCGGCCCCGATCCCGACCCGGACCCGACCGACCCTCCGTCGGGTGAGTGTGAGGCGGTGTACTCGGTGACGAACCAGTGGCAGGGGGGTTTCCAGGCGCAGGTGACGGTGACGGCTGGTGCGGCTCTGTCGGGGTGGACCGTGGAGTGGACCTTCGGTAGCGGTGAGAGTGTCTCGCATGCCTGGAACGCGTCGGTGTCCGGTAGTGGCGGGAGTGTGACCGCGACGAACGTGGGTTACAACGGCGCGTTGGCGGCGGGGCAGTCGACCTCGTTCGGGTTCGTCGGCAACTCCAGCGGCGGTGTCTCCACGCCCGAGCTCACGTGCAGCGGCTCCTGACCGGCGACCGACCCCGTCCGCGGGGGAGTACCGGAACCCAACGACGCTGACGCGACCGCCCCGGAACAGGCCGCGCCTGTGTCAGGACCGGGCGCCGGGGGAACGCAGCCGCCTACCCCCGGCGCCCACCCGGTCCCCGCCCGACAGGGCGGGACCCCCGCAACACGACAACGTTGTCCGCCCCTCTACCTGGAGCCCCCCATGGTCAAACGCCTGCTGATCGCCCTCGGGTCGGTCATCACCCTGGTGGCCGCACTGCTCGTGCACTCGCTGCCCGCGCACGCCGACACCGGCTTCCGCGTCAGCGACGGCCGCCTCGTCGACGCCGCCGGAAACGACTTCGTCATCCGCGGCGTCAGCCACGCCCACACCTGGTACGCCCAGGAGACCCAGTCGTTCGCCGACATCAAGTCCCTGGGCGCCAACACCGTCCGCGTCGTCCTCAGCAGCGGCCAGCGCTGGACGGAGAACACCGCCGCCGACGTGGCCAACGTCGTCGACGAGTGCAAGACCAACCGGCTGATCTGCGTCCTGGAGGTGCACGACACCACCGGTTACGGCGACCAGGCCGGGGCCGCCACGCTCGACCAGGCCGTCGACTACTGGCTGCGCGTCCAGGAGGCCGTCGAGGGCGAGGAGGACCACATCCTCGTCAACATCGGCAACGAGCCCTACGGCAACGACGCAGCGATCAACCAGAACTGGGCCGCCGACACCAGCGACGCCGTCAACCGCCTGCGCGACGCGGGCTTCGACCACACCCTGGTCGTGGACGCGCCGAACTGGGGCCAGGACTGGGCGGGCGTCATGCGCGAGGACGCCCAGTCGGTGTTCGACTCCGACCCGCACGCCAACACGGTCTTCTCCGTGCACATGTACGGCGTCTACCAGCAGGAGTCGACGGTCGTCTCCTACCTGGAGCACTTCGTCGACGCGGGCCTGCCGCTGATCGTCGGCGAGTTCGGCCACGACCACTCCGACGGCAACCCGGACGAGGACGCCATCATGTCCCATGCCGAGCGCCTGGGCCTGGGCTACATCGGCTGGTCCTGGAGCGGCAACGGCAGCCCCGTGGAGTACCTGGACATGGTGGAGGGATTCGACGTCGACAGCCTGACCCCCTGGGGCGAGCGCATCTTCAACGGACCGAACGGCATCGCCGCCACCGCCGAGGAGGCCCCGGTCTACGGCGGCGGCCCCGACCCGACCGACCCGCCGACCGAGGAGCCCACGGACCCTCCGTCGGGTGAGTGTGAGGCGGTGTACTCGGTGACGAACCAGTGGCAGGGGGGTTTCCAGGCGCAGGTGACGGTGACGGCTGGTGCGGCTCTGTCGGGGTGGACCGTGGAGTGGACCTTCGGTAGCGGTGAGAGTGTCTCGCATGCCTGGAACGCTTCGGTGTCCGGTAGTGGCGGGAGTGTGACCGCGACGAACGTGGGTTACAACGGCGCGTTGGCGGCGGGGCAGTCGACCTCGTTCGGGTTCGTCGGCAACTCCAGCGGCGGTGTCTCCACGCCCGAGCTCACGTGCAGCGGCTCCTGACCGGCCCGCACCCCTGTCCCCCACAACCCGCAACCCCTACAACCCACTGCCACTACAACCCGGTGACCACGTGATCCGAAGCACCCGCTGATCCCGCTGAGGGAACAGACCACCCGCCCCGGCCGCACCGCCCCGGTGCGGCCGGGCACCCCCCACAGAGATTGGAGTGGCCCATGCGGTCACGCAGCACCCTCGCCATGGCCGTGGCGCTCGGCGGTCTCGCCGTCGGCACCACCGTCGTCGCGCTGCCCGACACGGCCCAGGCCCACGGCGCGTTCACCTACCCGGCCAGCCGCACCTACGCCTGCTTCCAGGACGCCACCGGCGGCAGCAGCGGCGGCGCGCTCGCGCCGACCAACGACGCCTGCGCCGACGCGCTGGCCGAGGGCGGCAACTACCCGTTCTGGAACTGGTTCGGCAACCTCATCAGCAACTCCGACGGGCGCCACCAGGAGTTCGTGGCCGACGGCGAGCTGTGCGGGCCCACCGACAGCTTCTCGGCCTTCAACGCGGTCCGCGCCGACTGGCCGACCACCGAGCTGCCCGCCAACACGACGGTGGAGTTCCACCACAACGCCTGGGCCGCGCACCCGGGCACCTTCTACACCTACGTCACCGAGGACGGGTTCGACCCCGCGACCGACGCGCTGACCTGGGATTCCCTGGAGCTCATCGACGAGGTCACCGACCCGCCGCTGCGCAGCGGCGGCGTCGCCGGGGCCGAGTACTACTGGGACGTGGACCTGCCCGACAAGGAGGGCCAGCACGTCATCTACGTGGTGTGGGAGCGCTCCGACAGCCCCGAGGCGTTCTACAACTGCTCCGACGTGGTCTTCGAAGGCGGAACGGGCGGCAACCCGGACCCCGAGCCGGAGCCCGAGCCGGAGCCCGAGCCGGAGCCGGAGCCGGAGCCCGAGCCCGAGCCCACGGACCCGCCGACGGGCGAGTACTGCACGGCCGAGTACACGGTCCTCAACGAGTGGCAGGGCGGCTTCCAGGCCGAGGTCGAGGTCACCGCGGGGGAGAACGGGACCGACGGCTGGATGGTGGACTGGGTGTTCGCCAACGGCCAGGCGGTCAGCAGCGCCTGGAACGCCTCGCTCGTCAACCACGGCGCCCACTTCGAGGCCACGAACGCCGCGCACAACGGCTCGCTCGCGGCCGGGGAGAGCGCCAGCTTCGGGTTCACCGCCACCTCGGGAAACGTGAACATCGAGCCGCAGGTGTCCTGCCAGGAGCCGTGACCTGACCATCCCGGAGGGACCGTACCCCCCACATGAGGGCCGCACCGGCCCGCGCGGTCCCGGCGCCACGGTACCGAACGCTGTTCGGTACCGTGGCGCCATGGACACCGCGAAGATCTACACCTCCTGCCAGGAGCGCATGCTCGCGCTCGCCGACGACCTGAGCGCCGAGCAGCTCGCCGCGCCCGTCCCCGCCCTGCCCGCGTGGACCGTCCGGCAGACCTACGCCCACCTGGCCGGGCTCTGCGCCGACGTGCCCGCGGAGCGGGTCACGCCCCCGGCCGACGACGCCGTCACCGCCCGCCAGGTGGCCGAGCGCGAGCACCTGGACATCGCCGCGCTCTGCGCGGCCTGGCGCGCGGACACCCTGGCCCTGCTGGAGGTCTTCGCCACCCGGACCCGGGCCCGCTACTCCCTGCCCGCGATCGACGTGTGGCACCACGAGAACGACGTCCGGGGCGCGCTGGGGATGCCCGCCCAGACCGGGCACGCCGACGAACTGGCCGCCTTCGTCCTGGGCGCGACGGCCCGCGCGTGGTCCCCCGAACTGCCCGGAGTGCGCGTGGCGGCCGCGGACACCGGCCAGGAGTGGGCCTTCGGCGAGCGGGCCGACCTGGAGTGGTCGGCCACGGCCTTCGAACTGGTGCGCGCCGTGACCGGCCGCCGCAGCGCCGCCCAGATGCGCGCCATGGACTGGAGCGGCGACCCCTCCGGTGTCCTGTACCGCCTGTCGGCCTTCCCCCTCCCCGAGACCGACCTGCGGGTCTGACCGGGGAACGACGGGCGTGCCCGAATCACCCGTGCGGGACCCGTGCCCGCCGCTCCCGGTCGGATGGGTCGGAAGCGGCAGTCCGTACGGCCTCCGCTGGCCGGGACGGACTCTCCGCATGCCGGATCGGCTGCCTGGCGGCGGCGGTCGGAGCCGTCGGCCGGGGTCGTCGCCGGGAGCCGCCGGTCAGGGCCGGTACGGGATCCGGTCGAGGGCCCGCACCTCGCCCAGCGTGGACCACTCGTTGCGGCCCAGCCGCGCCAGCGGGCGCAGCAGGGTCGCCTCGGGGTGCCCGTCCACCAGCACCGACTCGTCCACGGCCGCCCGCACCACCCGGCCGAACACCACCGTCGAGTCGCCCAGGCCCACCGTCGAGTGCAGCACGCACTCCAGCGCCACCGGGGAGTCGGCCACCCGGGGCGGGCGCACCGACGCGCTGGGCTCGCGCCCGATCCCCAGGGCCTCGAACTCGCTCACCTCCGGCGGGTAGGAGGTGCCGCTGGCGTTGACCTGTTCCTGCATCGGCTCCGGGGCCAGGTTGACCACGAACTCGCCGGTCTCCTCCACGTTGCGCAGCGAGTCCTTGCGCCGCACCGAGGTGAACTGCACGATCGGCGGCTGGGTGCACGCGACGGTGAAGAAGGAGTGCGGCGCCAGGTTGTCCACGCCCGCCGCCGACGTGGTCGAGACCCACGCGATCGGGCGCGGCAGGATCACGGCCGTCATCAGCTGGTAGAACGCTCGTCCGGGCAGGTCTTGCGGTGTCCATTCGGTACGCATCGGCATCGATTATCCCGCCCCGCGCGCGGGCGCGGCCACCGCCGCCCCGCGCCCGCGCGTCCGGCCTCAGGCCGTGCGGTCGAACTCCGCCTGCCGCGGCGCCCCGGCCCGGCGCCACTCCATGCGCGCCCAGGGCAGGCGCAGCTCGGAGGTGCCGGTGACGTCCAGCGGCTTGAGGTCCTCCACCGCCTCGGCCTCCCGGTGGCGGGCGAACACCGACTCGGTGTAGCGGTGGCCGGTGTCGGCGGCGACGAACACCACCGTCCGGCCGGGGGAGAGCCCGAGTTCCCACCGGGCGGCCAGGTAGGCGGCGCCGCTGGAGAGCCCCGCGAACACGGCGTGCCGCCGCAGCAGGTCGACCGTCCCGGCCAGGGCCGCGGTGAAACCGGTCCAGTGCACGGTGTCGTAGAGGGTGTGGTCGACGTTGCCGAAGGGGATGGCGCTGCCGATCCCGGCGATGATGATGTCCCGGTCGGGCACGCCGTCGCTGGCGAAGGTGACGCTGCCGAACGGCTGCACCCCCACCAGACGGGTCCCCGGGTCGGCCTCGCGCAGGTAGGTGCCCAGCGCGCCGGTGGACACGCCCGTTCCCACACCGCCCACGAGCGTGAGGTCCGCGCCCGCCGTCTCCCGGCGGATCGTCTCGGCGACCTCGCGGTAGCCCAGGTAGTGGAGGGGGTCGTGGTACTGGCGCATCCAGTGGTGGTCCGGGTGGGCGGCCAGGACCTCCCGGACCCGGCGCACCCGGCGGCTCTGGTCCAGGCGCAGGTCGTCGGTGGACTCCATCTGCTCCAGGCGTACGCCCAGGACCTCCAGCTGTACGCGCAGGGTGCGGTCCACGGTGGTGGAGCCGATGATGTGACATCGCAGCCCGTACCGGTGGCAGGCCAGCGCCAGCGCGTGCGCGTAGACGCCGCTGGAGCTGTCCACCACGGTGTCGCCGGGGCGGACGGCGCCGCTCTCGACGAGGTGGCGGACGGCGGCCAGGGCCGAGAGGGCCTTGAGGGTCTCGAACCGCAGGCACAGCAGTCCGCCGCCCAGGTCGATGAGGTCGGGGCGGCCGATCGCTTCCGAGGCGTGCTCGTCCACGGTCGTTCTCCTTACTGGTGGCTGGGGCGGGCGCGCGCGTGCGCCGGAGCGCGACGGTGCACGCGCGCGCCCGGGGAGGAGGGCGTGGGGTGTTCAGGCCGCCGGGGTCGCCCGGTAGCGGTAGAGCCGCGTGGGGTCGGCGCTGAACTGGGAGAAGGGGAAGGGCTCGGCGGAGACTCCGTCGACTCCGCGGCCGAGGAAGGCGCGCGCCACCGCGCTCGCGCTCTGGGCGTAGACGTACAGGGGGACGCCGCGCCCGCGGCACCGAGCCAGGAGCGGGTCGAAGGTGCCGTTGCCCAGGGTCATGCCGGTGGCCACGACGGCGTCGGCGGCGTCGACCACCTCCTCCATGGACTCCGAGACGGGGTCGCCCCAGCGGGTGGTGCGCAGGTTGAGGTCGCAGGGCAGGCACTCGCCGCCGCGTTCGCGGATGGCGGCCACGAGGGGGTTGACGACGCCGATCAGCGCGATCCGCGCGCCCTCGGTGATGGGGACGAGGCCGGCGACGGCGGCGTCCCGGGCCAGCGCGCGCTCCTCGGGCGTCCCGGCGGGCAGGGTGACCGGCTCGGCCCGGGGGTCCTCGCGGTGCGGCGCGGTGTGGGCGAGGTAGGCGTCCAGGGCGGCCACCCGCAGGGGGAGGGGCCCCTGTGCGATCAGTTCGGCCAGCGGGGCGCCCGAGGCCTCGCGGCACAGGTCCGGCGCGATCTGCCCGTCCTCGAAGGCGCAGGCCCCGAAGGCCCCGCCGACGCGCACGGCGACGTAGTGGTTGAGGTAGGTGGTGTCGCCCCCGGCCAGGCGGGTGCCGTGGTGGAGCCAGAAGACGCTGGTGGCCACGGTGTCGCCGACCCGGTCGGCGGTGTCGCGCAGGAGGTCGTCCAGGGTCATCTGCCGGCCTCCTGGAAACGGAACAGGTAGGTCAGGACCCCGTCGCCCCAGTCGTGCCGGTGGTGCACCCCGGCCCGGAAGCCGGTGGCCTCCGCGTGCCCGACGATGCGGCGCAGGTCGGCGGTGTTGGAGGCGATGAGGAAGACCTCCGCGCCGGGGGCCAGGAGCGGGCGCTCGGCCAGCTGGGTGAAGAACTTCTCCGTGATCGGCGCGCCCACGCACACGTTGCGCACGACGTCGGGGTCGGTGCTGACCGCCCGGCTGACCGCGGGCGGGTTGAAGGTGACCACGTCGAGCGCGGTCCCGTCCGGGAAGCCCTCGAACATGTCGCCGGTCACGGGGACGAGTTCGGTGGCGGTGCCGTCCCCGAGCAGGCGCGCGAAGTTGTCGGCGGCGGCCTCCACGCTGGGGGCGTGGACGTCGGCGGCGTGGACCCGGCGGGCGCCGCGGGCCCCAGCGGCGACGGCCTCCACGCCCAGGCCCACGCCCATGGCGGCGTAGTGCCGTCCGCGCACGTCGATGTCGTCGTCCAGGATGCGCTGGTGGATCATCCTGCTGGTCCCGCCGGGGAGGAAGACGCCGGGCGGCACCTCGAACCCCCAGCCGTTCCAGGTGTAGGAGCGGGTGGTGTGCAGGTCCTCTCGCGGCGGGTTGACGGCGAGGATCTGTTCGGCGGGAAGCGGTGGGGGCAGTTGGTCCACGAGGGAGCGGTCCACGGTCGTCCTTCCAAAAGGGGATCGGGAGTAACACGGGACACCAACGGGGAGCGCCGGATGTTCGGAGTACCGGAGTCCGCGCGCTATTGTAGATAAAACGATAACCATTGTCATTAGTGGGGTCGGAGTTCGCGTCCCCGGGGTGTGTCCGGCCAGTACCATCCGCCGCCCGGCGGGGCGGGCCTTGTGACGGACATACCCGGGCGAGGGCGGCGTCAGCCGCGCCCCGCCGGTGACCACCCGCGGAGAGGACGTGGAAAGACGTGGCCCACACCCAGCAGACCGGCGCCGTGCCCACGGCCCCACCGCGCGCGCACGTGCTCCTCGACCCCGCCTTCCTGCGCCTGTGGTCGGGGAGCACCGCCTCAGGGCTGGCCACGTGGGCCATGCCGTTCATCCTCGGCCTGGCCGTCCTGGACGGAACGCTCACCGCGATGGGGCTCGGCCTGCTCCTGGCCACCCGCACCGGCGGGTTCCTCCTGGCCCTGCCGCTCGGCGGCCTGCTGGCCGACCGGCTCTCCCGCCGCGCGGTGGTGCTGTGGGCCGGGGTCCTCGCGGCGGCGGCCACGCCGCTGGTCGCCGCGGGTGTGGCGACCGGAGCCCTGGCGCTCGCGGCCGTGGCCGCGGCGGCCGTGGGCGCGGGACAGGGAGCCTGTAGACCCGCCTTCCAGGCGCTGACCGCCGAGGTCGTGGACGAGCCGCGGCGCCAGCGCGCCAACGCGGCGCTCACCATCTCCGTGCGGGTCACCACCCTGGTCGCCCCGGGGGCGACGGCGCTGCTCTCCACGGTCCTGGGCGTGCACGCCCTCCTCCTGGTCACCGCCGCGCTCTGGGCGGTAGCCGCCCTGGCCCCGCCCCGGGGCCGGAGCGCGCCCACCCCGGGGACGGCGCCCGCGCGCGGCACCTCCCTGGTCGCCGACTTCCGCGACGGGCTGCGCGAGGCCCGGCGCCACACGTGGTTCCTCGCGGGGCTGGGCGCCCTGACGGCGGTGATCGCCACCGGCTACTCCGCCACCGGCGTGCTGCTCCCCGTGGTCAGCCGCGACACCTACGGCACCGAGGCGGTGCTGGCGGGCGCGCTGACCGCCTACACCGGCGGCGCGCTGGCCGGGGCGCTGCTGATCGGGCGCTGGCGCCCCTCCTCCCAGGGGTGGGTGGCGCTGGCGGGCCTGGCCCTGTACGGCCTCGCGCCGCTGAGCCTGCTCCTGCCCGTGGGCCCGTGGACGGTGTTCGCCGCCTACGCCCTGGCGGGGGTCGGGATCGAGCTGTTCAACGTCCCGTGGTTCACCGCCGCCCAGCGCGAGGTCGCGCCCGACAAGCTCGCCCGCGTCTCCTCGCTGGACTTCCTGTTCTCCTACGGCCTGGCCCCGGTCGGGCTCGCGCTCATCGCCCCGGCCACTCAGGCCTTCGGCACGGAGGCGGTCCTGGTCGTGTGCGCCGCCCTGTGCTTCCTGGCCCCGGGGGCCGCGGCGCTCGCCCCCGGTTCGCGCCACTTCGCGATGGGGGGCCGCGGGGCCCCGGCCCCGCGAACCGCCTGACCGGGAGGGCGCCCCCGGCGGACCCGCCGGGGCGGCGCCCCGGGCGTTCACCGGCCCCGTCCCGCCCCTTCGCCGCGCGCCAGCAGGTACAGCAGGAAGGGGGCGCCCAGCACCCCGGTGACCACCCCGACCGGCAGTTCGCTCCCCCCGAAGGCGGTGCGCGCGACCAGGTCCGCACCGGCAGCCAGGAGCGCTCCGCAGGCGGCGCAGGGCAGCAGCCCCAGAGCGCGTCCGCCCAGCAGCCGCCGCACGATCTGCGGGGCCACCAGGGCGACGAACGCGACGGGACCGGCGACGGCGGTGGCCGCGGCCGCGAGCGCGGCGGAGGTGAACAGCAGGGCGCCCCGGACGGGCCGCACCCGGCCGCCCAGGGCGGTCGCCGCGTCCTCGCCGAGCTGGAGCAGGGACAGCTGCCGGGCCAGCGCGAACGCGGCAGGTGCCAGGACGGCCAGCGCCACCGCCACCGTCACCACGTGCGGCCAGCCCCGGTTCGCCAGGCTGCCGGTGAGCCAGAGCACGGCGCGCTGCGCCGTGGTGAGTTCCGTGCGGGTCAGCAGGTACGACGTCACCGCGCCCAGCATCGCGGTGACCGCGATCCCCACCAGGACCAGCCGCTGCCCGCTGACACCGCGCCGGTGGGCGAGCAGGTACAGCAGGAACGCGGTGGCCACGGAGCCCGCCAGCGCGCTGGCCGCGATCGCCGCCGCCGTGCCGCCGAAGACCACGATGGCGAGCACCGCCGCGGTCGTCGCGCCCGCGCTGACCCCGATGACGTCCGGGCTGACCAGCGGGTTGCGCGCCAGCCGTTGCAGCAGCGCCCCCGAGAGCGCCAGCGCCGCGCCCACGCCCAGCGCGGTGAGCACACGCGGCAGCCGCATCTCCACCACCACGTGGGTGACCATCACACCGGCACGGCCGGTGAGCGCGTCCACCACCTCGCCCACGGCCAGCTCGAAGTCCCCCAGGGTCAGGGAGACCAGGGCCACCGCCGCGGCCAGGGCGGTGAGCAGGCCGCCGAGCAGCACCGAGGGCCAGTACACCCGCACCGACAGCCCGCCCAGCCGGGCCACCCCCGTCCGGGGGCCCAGGAGCCCGGAACGCGCCGTCACAGCCCCGCCACCCTTCGCCCGCGCACCAGGAGGACGAAGAACGGCGCACCGATGAGAGCGGTCAGGACGCCGACCTGCAACTCCTCGGGACGCGCCACCACACGGCCCGCGACGTCGGCCGCCAACAGCAGGACGGGCGCCAGCACCGCCGACCAGGGCAGCACCCAGCGGTGGTCGGGGCCGACCAGGACCCGCGCGACGTGCGGCACGGCGACCCCGACGAAGCCGATCGGACCCGCCACGGCCGTCGCCGTCCCGGCCAGGAGCACCACCGCCAGAGCGCTCGCCCCGCGCACCAGCCACAGCCGTGTCCCCAGGGAGCGGGCCAGCTCGTCGCCGAGCGCCACCGCGTTCAGGGACCGGGCCACCGCCACCGCCGCCACCAGCCCCGCGGCCAGGAACGGCAGCGCCTGGAGCAGCGCCGCGCCGTCGGCGCCCGCCAGCGAGCCCACCACCCAGAACCGGTACTCCTCCAGACTCGCGCGGTCGCGCAGGACGATCGCCGAGGTCAGCGAGCCCAGCAGGGCCGAGACCGCGGCTCCGGCGAGCGTGAGCCTGACCGGACCGCCGCCCTCCCGGCCCAGCGACCCGACGGCGTAGACCGCGCAGACGGCCGCCGCGGCGCCCGCGAAGGCGAAGCCGACGTAGCCCAGCAGCGAGGACGCACCGAACACGCTGATCGCCAGGACCGCGGCCAGGGAGGCGCCCGCGTTGACGCCGAGCACGCCGGGATCGCCGAGGGGGTTGCGGGTCACCCCCTGCGCCAGGACCCCGGACACGCCCAGGGCCGCGCCGACCGCCAGCCCGGCCAGGGTGCGCGGCACACGCAGGTGCCGCACGACCAGGTCGGTGTCCGAACCGGTGAAACCGGCGTAGGCGAGGTACACGTCGGACACCGACAGCCGCTCGTAGCCGACCAGGACCGATACCAGCAGGGTCGCGGCCAGGACCAGCAGGGCCACCGCCAGCCCGGCCGCGCGGGCGCGGGCTCCGGCGAGCACCCCGGAACCGTCGGCGGCGGCCCGCAGCCGGTGCCGGACCCCCGAGGGCACGGTCGTCACGGGCCTCTCGGCCACATGGGGGGCCATCGGCCCGCCTACCCGAACAGGCCGGGGTGCAGGATCCGGGCCACCGTCTCCACCGCGGCCGCGCTGCGCACACCCGCGGAGCGGTCGGCGAAGGTGAACTCCTCCACCTGCCCCCCGGTGACCGCGGTCAGGTTGGCCAGCACGGGGTCGGCCGTGATCCGCTCCACGTCCGGGGCGGCGTCGGCGGCGGTCATCCGCGCGTCGCAGCACACGTCGACCAGGATGAAGTCGGGGTCGCGCGCGATCACGTCCTCGACGGCCACGTCGTGGTTGCGCCCGCCGTCCAAGTCGGCGAAGGCGTTGACGCCGCCGGCCAGCCGGATGATCTCGGTGGAGAAGTCCTGCCCGCCTGCCACCCGGAACCCCTGGTCGCTGGGGCGGCCGACCATCACCGTGGGCCGGTCCTCCTCGGGCACGCGGCCCTCCAGGGCCCGGGCGACCCCGCCTACCGTGCCCTCCATGTCCGCGACGACCTCCTCGGCGCGCTCGCGCGCGTCGAACAGCGCTCCCAGGTCCCGCAGGTCGGCGTAGACGCTGTCCATCGTCACCGAGGCCGGGTCGATGGTCGCGTCGGTGCGGCCGTCCCCGCTCGGGCACAGCGGTGCCGGGATCCAGCTGCCGACGCCCAGCTCGCGCAGGGAGGCCCGCGTGCCGAGGTTCTCGTCGGTGAACACGTCGTTGAACCCGGCGAGCACGAAGTCGGGCCTGTGGCTGAGCAGCTCCTCGCGGCTGGGCAGGTTGGGGTAGTACTCCTGCCCGGCCTGGGCGTCGGCGTACTCCTCCAGGACGGCGGCGTCCAGGAACGCCGTCCCCACCAGGCGGTCGCTGAGGCCCAGCGCGTGGGCGGTCTCGATGGCGGGCTGGTAGGCGGCGAACACCCGTTCCGGCGGGCTGTCCGCGGCCACCTCGACGCCGCAGTTGCGGATCGTCTCCCCGGCGGCCTCGGGGGAGGGGTCGGCGGTGCCCCCGCCGCAGGCGGTCGCGGCCAGGAGCAGGGCGAGGGCGGCGCAGGCGGGCAGGCGGTACCGGACCGCGCGTGCCCCGGTGGGCTTCATCGAACAAACCATCCTTCGTGGTCTGATGACGCGGACGGTCGCAGCCGGTCTCCTGGCTCCCGGAGTCGGGCTCTGGCCCCGCGCCCCCACCCTTCCCGAGCCGTGTCCGGCCCAGTGGCGTGCGGGAGGCGCCCTCCGGTCACAGTGGCGAGGACCGCGCCGGACTTCCACCGGCTTCCCGTGCACTGCGACGTCGACGATATGGACTTGTGCTGACAGTCAACCGGCCACGGTAGTGCACGCGGGCCCCCTCCGCGAGACCCGCTCCCCCTCCCGGCCGACGGCCGCGGTCCCGGGGGCCGCCGGTCCGCACGCGTGGCCGGTCCGGGACCGGGAACAGGGAACGCATGGAACTGATCACGGTGGAGGACGTCCGCGCCGCTCAGGAGCGCCTGCGCGGGGAGGTGGTGTGCACCCCGCTGACGGCGGGCCCCGCCGGAGGGCCGCCGTTCCTGCTCAAACCCGAGAGCCTCCAGCCCACCGGGGCCTTCAAGCTGCGCGGCGCCACCAACGCCGTCGCCCTGCTCGACCCCGCCCGGCGCCGCAGCGGTGTGGTGACCCACTCCTCGGGCAACCACGGCCAGGCGCTCGCCTACGCCGCTGCCCGGCAGGGGGCGCCATGCACCGTCGTCGTCCCCGAGGGCGCGCCCGGGGTGAAGGTCGACCGCATGCGCGCCCTCGGCGCCCGCATCGTCGTGGTCGCCCCCCGGGAGCGGGAGGCCACCGCGCGGCGGCTCCGGGACGAGGAGGGGCTCACCCTGGTCCCGCCCTTCGACGACCCGCGCGTCATCGCGGGCCAGGGCACGGTCGGCCTGGAGATCCTGGAGCAGTCGCCCGGGGTCGCGACCGTCGTCGTGCCCGTGGGCGGGGGCGGGCTGGCCTCGGGGGTGGCCACCGCCGCGCTGGCCGCCGCGGGCCCGCGCCGTGTCCGCGTCGTGGGGGTGGAGCCCGAACTGGCCGCCGACGCCGCCGAGAGCCTGCGCACCGGGAGCCTGGTCGCCTGGCCGCCCGAGCGCACCCACCGCACCATGGCCGACGGGGTGCGCGTGTGCCTGTCCGAGCTGACCTTCGCCCACCTGCGCGCCCGCCTGGACGAGGTCGTCACCGTGACCGAGGAGGAGATCGCCCGCGCCGTCGCCGCACTCGCCCACGGGGCGCGTCTGGTGGCCGAGCCCAGCGGGGCCCTGGCCGCGGCCGCGGTCCTGGCGGGCCGGGTGCCCACC
This sequence comes from Nocardiopsis sp. M1B1, assembly GCF_052466615.1. NCBI lineage: Bacteria > Bacillati > Actinomycetota > Actinomycetes > Streptosporangiales > Nocardiopsidaceae > Nocardiopsis > Nocardiopsis sp. M1B1. The sequence goes on along the minus strand of NZ_CP196194.1, from coordinate 3,881,474 downwards.
GCGCACGGACGCCCGCAGGAGACGGTCGCGGTCGTCTCGGGGGGCAACGCCGACCCGGAGCTGTTCGCCCGCCTGGTGGCGTGAGCCGCGCGACCGGACGGGGCGGAGGCCGCCCGCCGGGGCCACGCCCTGGCGGGGCCGTTCTCAGGCGCGGGAGCCCCCGCCGCCGGCGGGCCCGCTCCCGTTCACCCGCTCCCGCTCGTCCGCGCGCGCCGCCACGGGGTTCGCGCGCCGGGCGGCGCGCGCGGCGCGGTCCTCGCGGCGGCGCATGGCCATGTCCGACAGGGCGGCCAGACCGAAGGCGATGACGACGGCGGCGACGATCAGCACGGTCCACAGCGCGGTACCGAAGGAATCGGGGTCGATCATGGGTGCTCCGAGGGGCTCGGGGGTGGACGTGCCGACAGCACAACCGTAATAGGCGTTAACTTTCGGACCGACTGTTAGCGGCAGTGAACTGGGTCATACACACGTCGCCGCACGTCCGCACGCCGCACACGGCGAGGGCCCGGGACGGCGTCACGTGCCGTCCCGGGCCCTCGCCGGGCGAGTCCCGAGCCCCCTACAGGATCGAACCCGGGGAGTAGGCGGCCGCCTCCGGGTGCGCGGCCACGATCGCGTCGATCTGCTCCACCACGGCGGCCACCTGGTCGGCGGCGGCACCGGTGAAGGTGATCCGGTCGGCCAGCAGCGCGTCCAGCTCCTCGCGGCCGAGCGGGAAACGCCCGTCCTCGGCCAGGCGGTCCAGCAGCCGGTTGCCCGCGCCCTCCTGGCGCATGGCCAGGGCCGAGCCCACCGCGTGCTCCTTGATCAGCTCGTGGGCGGTCTCGCGGCCCACCCCGGCGCGCACCGCGGCCATGAGCATCTTGGTCGTGGCCAGGAACGGCAGGTAGCGGTCGAGCTCGGCGGAGACCACCGCGGGGAAGGCGCCGAACTCGTCCAGCACCGTCAGCATCGTCTCCACCAGCCCGTCGAAGGCGAAGAACGCGTCCGGCAGGGCCACCCGGCGCACCACCGAGCAGGACACGTCGCCCTCGTTCCACTGGTCCCCGGCCAGCTCACCGGCCATGGACGCGTACCCGCGCAGGATCACGGTCAGCCCGTTGACCCGCTCGCACGAGCGCGTGTTCATCTTGTGCGGCATGGCCGAGGAGCCCACCTGGCCCTCGGCGAACCCCTCGGTGACCAGCTCGTGCCCGGCCATCAGGCGGATCGTCTTGGCCAGCGACGAGGGACCGGCGGCCAGCTGCACCAGCGCGGTCAGCACCTCGAAGTCCAACGAGCGCGGGTAGACCTGGCCCACGCTGGTGAAGCGCCGCTCGAACCCGAGGTGGGAGGCCACCTCGTCCTCCAGCGCGCTCAGCGCGGCGCGGTCCCCGCCCAGCAGGTCCAGCATGTCCTGCGCGGTGCCCACCGGGCCCTTGATCCCGCGCAGCGGGTAACGGGAGATCAGCTCCTCCAGCCGCCCGTGGGCGACCAGCACCTCGTCCGCGATCGACGCGAACCGCTTGCCGAGCGTGGTGGCCTGCGCCGCCACGTTGTGGGAGCGGCCCGCCATCACCGTCTCGCCGTACTCGGCCGACAGCCTCCCCAGCCGGGCCAGCAGCGCCACCACCCGGTCGCGGGCCAGCAGCAGGCTGTCGCGCACCTGGAGCTGCTCGACGTTCTCGGTCAGGTCGCGCGAGGTCATGCCCTTGTGCACGTGCTCGTGCCCGGCGAGGGCGTTGAACTCCTCGATGCGGGCCTTGACGTCGTGGCGGGTGACCCGCTCGCGCTTGGCGATGGAGGCCAGGTCCACCTGCTCCAGGACCTTCTCGTAGTCCTCGACCACACCGGCCGGGACGTCCACGCCCAGACGCGCCTGGGCGCGCAGCACGGCCAGCCACAGCCGCCGCTCGGCGACCACCTTGTACTCGGGGGACCACAGCCGGGTCAGCTCCGCGGACGCGTAGCGGGCAGCCAGGACATCAGGGATCAGCGGTTTCGCACTCACGTCGTCCGACCCTATCGTCCTGAGCTGCGACGGGCGCGCGGCCACTCCCCCCGAAGGCCCCGGGCCCGCACCGGCGGCGACGCGGGGAGGCCGACGAGCGCCCGGACCGGGGCCCGGGAGGTAGGGCCAGCCCCACCTCCCACCCGGTGGCGCAGCCGATTCCGGTGCGCGCCGGACCTGCCTAACTTTGGATCATGACCACTCCCGCGGAGTCCCCGAACGCGCCGCGCACCCTGTTCCAGGCGCTCGGCACCAGACGTTTCCTGCTCACCCCCTGGCCCTGGCGCGGCCTCGCCTACAGCGGCGGCACCGTCCTGGTGGCCTCCGTCCTGTTCTTCTTCGCCTCTCCCGTTTTGGCCCCCTGGGCCGCGCTGTTCATGGCGTGGACCGGAGGGATCGAGGCCTCCGCCGACTACGGCGGGATCGTGCTGGTGCTGGCCCTGTGCCTGACGTTCACGTTCCTGTTCGGCCCGCTGGTCGCCATCCCCCTGGGCGCGCTGGAGCGCTGGCGCCTGGGCCTGGTCGGGGGCGGCCCCCGCGGGAGCGGGCACCGCGAACCGGTCCCCGGGCTGTGGGGGTGGGTGCGCACCCGCTACACCGAGGCCGCCACCTGGCGGGAGGTGGCCTACGCGGGGCTGATGCTCCCCCTGTCGGGGGTCACCGCCATGATCACGGTTTTCCTGCTGCTGCTCGCGATCGTCCTGGCCTCCGGTCCGCTCCTGCTGGACGACAGCCCCGGCTCCGTCATCGACCTCGGCCCCGTGACGCTCACCTCCAGCGCCGAGGCGGCTCCCTACACCCTCCTGGCCCCGCCGCTGCTCGTCGTCCTGCTCTACGCGTCGGCGGCCCTGGCGTGCCTGCACTCCCTGCTGGCCCGCACCCTGCTGGTCGGCCCGCCCAAGGGGGTCCTGCACGCCGAGCTCAACCAGGTCACCGAGTCGCGGGCCCGCCTGGTCAACGCCTTCGAGTACGAGCGCAGGCGCATCGAACGCGACCTGCACGACGGCGCCCAGCAGCGCCTGGTCGCCCTGTCCATGGACCTGGGCGTGGCCCGCCTGGACCTGGAGCAGGGCAGCGAGGCCGACCAGCGCGTGGTCGCCGCGCAGGCCAAGGCCGACGAGCTCATCACCGAGCTGCGCGAACTGGTGCGCGGCATCCACCCCCGGGTCCTCACCGACCGGGGACTGCCCGCGGCCCTGGAGGAGCTGGCCGACCGATGCCCCGTGCCCGTGACGGTGCACACGCGGATCGGCGGACGCCTGCCCGCGCACGTGGAGGGCACCGCCTACTTCGTGGTCGCCGAGGCCCTCACCAACGTCTGCAAGCACACCGCGGCCGACGCCGCCGCCGTGCACGCCGGCACGGCACCCGGCGGACCGGGCCGCCCCGACACCCTGCTGGTGGAGGTCACCGACCACGGCGGGGGAGGCGCCGACCCCGCCCGCGGGTCCGGGCTCACCGGGCTCGCAGACCGCGTCGCCGTCATGGGCGGCACAATGGAGCTGTCCAGTCCCGAGGGCGGACCTACCCGAATCCGAGTGGAGCTTCCGTGCGGACCCGTTCCCCCGACACCGCCGGCGTGACCCCCGACACGCCCCCGGTGCCCACCGTCCTGGCCGAGGACGGCGTCCTGCTCAGAGAGGGGCTGTCGGGAATCCTGGAGCGCTTCGGCTTCCCCGTCGTGGCCTCGGTCGGCGACGCCGAGGCGCTGGTGTCGGCCGTCGCCGAGCACGAGCCCGGCCTCGTGGTCACCGACATCCGCATGCCGCCCGGCTTCACCGACGAGGGGCTGCGGGCCGCCGTCCGGCTGCGCCGCGAGCGCCCGGGCCTGGCGGTGGTCGCGCTGAGCCAGTACGTGGAGCTGAGCTACGCCACCGACCTGCTCGACTCCGGCAGCGGCCAGGGCGTGGGCTACCTGCTCAAGCAGAGGGTGGGCGACGTCCGCGAGTTCGCCTCCGTGCTGCGCCGGGTGGTGGACGGCGAGACCTTCGTGGACCCCGAGGTGGTCCGCCAACTGCTGCGCCGCCGCGCCGACCCGCTGGAGCGCCTGACCCCGCGCGAGCACGAGGTCCTCGCCCTGATGGCCGAGGGCCGCTCCAACGGGGCGATCGCCCGCCACCTGGTGGTCAGCGACGCCGCCGTCGGCAAGCACGTGGGCAACATCCTGGCCAAGCTCGACCTGCCCCAGGACGAGGGCGTGCACCGCCGCGTCCAGGCGGTCCTGGCCTACCTGCGCGGCCGCCCCGCCTGAGCGCGCGGGAACGGGGCCGTCTCCGCCTGCCGTGCTCCGCGCCCGCGCCCTTCCGGGCGTGCGGGGCAGGCGGGTCCGCCCGGCCGCGCCGCGGACCCGCCGTGAGGCGGAGGAGCACCGGACCTATCGTGGAGGTGCAGAGCCGTCACGGTGCGAACTCCCCCCGCAGCCCGTAGGAGACCGGATGCAGCCGACCGTCGCCGCCCCCGACAGCGTCACCTGGAAGATCCACCTGGACCGGTCGATGTGGGTGGCGGGCGTGCGCGCCCTCATGCTCCAGGCCCTGCACCCCGTGGCCATGCGGGGGGTGTGGCAGCGCTCGGACTTTCGCTCCGACCCCACCGGCCGCCTGATGCGCACCGCCCACTTCGTGGCCGTCACCACCTACGGCAGCCCCGCCGAGGCCGACGCGCTCGGCGAACGCGTCCGCCGGGTGCACCGCGCGCTGTCCTTCACCGACCCGGACACCGGCCGCACGCACCGGGTGGACCAGCGCGACCTGCTGGTGTGGGTGCACTGCGCGGAGGTCTCCTCCTACCTGGAGAACGCCGTGCGCGCGGGCGTCGCGCTGACCGCCCGCGACGCGGACCGCTACCTCGACGAGCAGTCGCGCACCGCCGCCTACGTGGGACTGTCGCGCGAGGACGTGCCGCGTTCGGTCGCCGACCTGCGCCGCTACCTGGCCTCGGTCCGGCCCGCCCTGCGCGTCACCCCCGAGGCCCGCCAGGCGGTGCGCTTCCTGCTGTGGCCCAAGGTGCCCGAGCGCCTGTCCTGGCTGGCCCCGCTCAAGCCCCTGTGGTTCCCGGTCGGCGCGCTGTCCTACGCCACCCTGCCCGCGTGGGCGCGCCGCGCCTACGCGATCCTGCCCGAGGCCCCCGGCGGGGACGCGGCGGCCACCGCTTCGCTGCGGGCCCTGAGGGCGGTGCTCAACCGGGTGCCCGAGCGCTACTACAACCTCCTCTTCGACGAGGCCACCGTGCGCAGCGCAGAGGAGGCCAGACAGCGGCTGCTGGAGGCCGGGTACGAGGTCGAGAACGGGTTCCGGGCGATGCGGGCCCGCACCCTCTTCCGGGCGCCGTCGGCCTCCGCCGCGGCGTCCTCCCCGCCGCCCGCGGACGACCGGACCGCCGCGGAGGCCTGAGGCGGGCTTGCGGCCCGGGAGCGGAGGGGTTCGTGCCCGGACCCCGGCACGGGCGGTCGCGCCTTCGCGCAACCGGCGGCCCGGGCAGGGGGAGCGTCCCGGGTAGCGTGGAGGGGTTCCCGTGGACCGAGGGGGCCGCGATGAAGCGCCGAGTACGCCAGTACGGCCTCGTCATGGGAGCGTGCCTGCTCCTGTTCGCCGGTGCGCTGCCCGTCTACTACCTCTTCGGCGCGGGATGGGCGGTGGCCATGTGCGCGGTGGCGGCCGTCCTGCCGCCGGTGGCCGCCGCCCTGGGCAGCATCGCCGACCCCGACGACCCGGAGGACCGCGACAACAGGTACGGGCCCAACGCCGACTGACCGCCCCCGCCGGTCCGGCGAGGCGCCCGGCCCCCGTCACGGGTCCGATGATCCGACGCGTATTATTCGGGCGGAACCGGACATCCCGTCGCCACCGCTGCGGGGTGCCCCGCCGTCCAGGGGGAGGAACACGTGACCCACACCGGTACCGAGGACGTCGCGGCGGACCCGCGGACCAGCGCGGTCCGCATGCTGCGCGTGCGCCACGACGACCCGCGCGTGCGGGGGCTGCTCGACGGGCTGCTGGAGGAGTACACCGAGCGCTACGGCGCCGAGGGCGCGGCCGACGAGCTCGCGCGCTACCCGGTGACCGAGTTCGCCGCTCCCCACGGCCGCCTCGTGCTGGCCGAACTGGACGGGGAGATCGTCGCCGGAGGGGCCGTGCGCCCCTACAAGAAGGACCGGGCGGCCATGGCCGACACCGCCGAGTTCAAGCGCGTCTGGACCTCGGGGCGCCACCGCCGCCTCGGACTGGCCAGCCGGGTGATGACCGCGCTGGAGGAGGCCGCCCGCGACCTCGGCTACACCCGGGTCCTGCTGTTCACCGGTCCCGCCCAGCCCGAGGCGGTCGCCTTCTACACGCGGATCGGCTACCGGCCGGTCGACCCGGCCGACATCGACGAGCTGCCCCACCGCACGGCCATCCCCTTCGCCCACGACCTCGTGTGAGGAGGCGGGCCACCGGCCACCGGAGGGGTTCCCCTGAGGGCGGCGTCCACGGCCGGTGCCCGGCCGCCGGAGGGGTCCGCGCCGGGGGGTGACGGCCTCCGACGAGGACGGACGCGTTATGGCTTCCGGTATGTCCGCGCGACGGCCGCGCCCCGGGGCCTCCCCGTACGATGGATGGCCAGGGCCGCCACAAGCGGCCACGACGCCGGACCCGCGAGGAGACGCACGACGTGAGCGAGCAGCAGCGCCCCCAGGACGAGACGAACGCCCCCGTGTTCAGTCCCCGCAAGAACGGGCAGGCGCAGTCGGTCTCCGACGAGCTCGCCGCGTGGATGACCACCGGGTGGGCCGACACCGAGCGGCGCGACCTGGAGCCCGTCGAGCAGGCCGGACACACCGCCCGCCGCCGCGCCGCGCTCAGCGCGGCCTTCCCCGGCGACCGCCTGGTCGTCCCGGCCGGGCAGCTGCTCACCCGCTCCAACGACACCGAGTACCCGTTCCGGGCGGCCACCGACTACGCCTACCTCACCGGCGACACCTCCGACGGCGGCTGCCTGGTGTTCACGCCCCGCGCCGAGGGCGGGCACGACGTGGTCCTCTACCTCAAGCCCCGCTCCAACCGCGACAACGGCGAGTTCTGGCTGGGCGGCTACGGCGAGCTGTGGACCGGCCGCCGCAACAGCCTCTCCGAGGCCGCCGACCTGCTGGGCGTGGCCACCGCCGACGTGACCACGCTGTCCGGCGTGCTGCGCGCGGGCGGCGCGACCACCCGCATCGTGCGCGGCCACGACGCCGAGCTCGACGCGGTCGTCGACGGGCTGCGCGCCGACGCCGACGAGGAGGCCCGGGCCAAGTACGCCCAGCTCGACGAGGACCTCTCCGTCACGCTGGCCGACCACCGGCTGGTCAAGGACGAGTGGGAGATCGCCCAGCTCCAGCTGGCCGTGGACGCCACCGTGCGCGGCTTCGGCGACGTCGTCAAGGCGCTGCCGCAGGCCAAGGACACCTCCGAGCGCTTCATCGAGGGCACGTTCTTCCTCCGCGCCCGGGTGGAGGGCAACGACGTCGGCTACGGCACCATCGCGGCCTCCGGCGCCAACGCCACCACCCTGCACTGGACCCGCAACGACGGCCCGGTGCGCGAGGGCGACCTGCTGCTGCTGGACGCGGGCGTGGAGACCACCACGCTGTACACCGCCGACGTCACCCGCACCATGCCGGTGTCGGGCACCTTCACCGACGTGCAGCGCCGCGTCTACGACCTGGTGTACGCCGCCCAGGAGGCCGGTATCGCCGCCGTCGCCCCGGGCAGGCCGTTCACGGCCTTCCACGAGGCGTCCCAGCGGGTGCTGGCCGAGGGCCTCGTCGAGTGGGGCCTGCTGGAGGGCCCGGTCGAGCGCGTCCTGGAGCTGGGCCTGCAGCGCCGGTACACCCTGCACGGCACCGGCCACATGCTGGGCATGGACGTGCACGACTGCGCGGTCTCGCGCCAGGAGGTCCACCTGTACGGCGACCTGGAGCCGGGCATGGTGCTCACCGTCGAGCCGGGCCTGTACTTCCAGCCCGACGACCTGACCGTCCCCGAGGAGCTGCGCGGCATCGGCGTGCGCATCGAGGACGACGTGCTGGTCACCGAGGAGGGCCGCACGGTCATGTCGGCCGGTCTGCCGCGCTCCTCCGCCGAGGTGGAGGCCTGGCTGGCCGAGCGCCTGCCGCGCTAGGCAGTGCTTCTTTGGACCTCCGCTTCGCTTTGGTCCGTGTTCGGGCGCCCGGAGCACGGGAACCTTCGGTGTCTCCGGCGGGTTCGCTCGTTCCTCACGAACCCGCCTCCGCCACCTCCAGAACCCCGTGGGCGCCCGAACCAACCCCCACAAGCTGAGGTTGGCCGAAACGGGCCCTAGTTTCCGGACACACGACGGGACCGCCTCCTCGGGGGCGGTCCCGCCTTCGTGTGCGGCGGGTGGGAGGAACGCGTACGCGCCCCTCCCCGCGCCCAAGAGTGGCCCATGCCTCGCCACAGCACGTTTGGGCAGGTGGGTGCGCGGCCAGCGGGAGGGGGAGGGAAATCCACCGAGGAGGAGGTTCCACCCCATGGCAGAGCACACCCACGGAACCCGGCCGCGCGTCTTCGCCTCGCCGGGACGCTACGTCCAGGGACGGGGCGCCCTGGCCCGGCTGGGCCCGCTCGTCTCCGACCACGGCTCCCGCCCGCTCGTCCTGGTCGACGACGTCGTCCGCGGGCTGACCGAGGACGTCCTCACCGCCTCCTTCCGCGAGGCGGACCTGCCCCTGGTCTTCGAGCGCTTCGGCGGCGTTCCGACCAGGGCCGAGGCCGAACGCGTCTCCGGGACGATCCGCGACGGCGGCCACGACGTGGTCATCGGCCTGGGCGGCGGGGCCGCGATCGACACCGCCAAGGCCGCGGGGGACAACACGGGGGTCCCCTGGGTCAGCGCGGCCACGGTGGCCTCGACCGACGCGCCCACGTCGGCGCTGTCGGTGGTCTACACCGAGTCGGGGGCGTTCGAGTCCTACCGCTTCTACGACCGCAACCCGGCACTGGTGGTGGTCGACACGCAGTTCGTGGCCGAGGCGCCCACCCGGTTCCTGGCCGCCGGGGTCGGCGACGCCCTCGCCACCTGGATCGAGGCGCGCGCGGTGGAGCGGGCGCACAGCACGAACATGGTGGAGGGCCTGCCGACCCGTGCGGGCACGACCCTGGCGCGCCTGTCCTGGGACATCCTGTGGGAGTCCTCCCTGCCCGCGCTGGAGGCGGTGGACCGCGGCCTGGTGACCCCGGACGTGGAGGCCGTCGTGGAGGCCACCACGCTGCTGTCCGGCCTGGGCTTCGAGTCCGGCGGTCTGGCCGCCGCGCACGCGGTGCACGACGGGCTGACGGCGGTGGACGAGACGCACCACCTCGCCCACGGGGAGAAGGTCAACATCGGCTCGCTCACCCAGCTCCTGCTGGAGGGCGCTCCGGCCTCGGAGGTGGACGACTTCGCGCGGTTCACGGCGCGCGTGGGCCTGCCGACCACCCTGACCGAGGCGGGGCTGGGCGACGCGGACGACGAGGTACTCGACCGGGTCGTGGCCGCGGCGACCGCGCCGGAGGAGACCATCCACAACCTCGCGTTCACGCCCTCGGCCCGGGACGTGCGCGACGCCCTGCGCGCGGTGGAGGGGGTCGGCCGCCGCGCCCGCCGCGAGGCCGGGCTCGGGGAGCCGCAGGCGCCCGGGGCCCACTGACCGCACCCGGGCGCCGCTCTCCCCGGCGGGGCCGGTCCGGCCCCGCCGGGTTCAGTCCAGCGGCCCGGCCAGCCGGGCCAGGTCGGCCTCCAGGTGCCCGGCCAGGAACGCCCTGGTCCGGGCCGCCTCGTCCGGCGCGTGCCCGCGCGGGGTGGGTTCGGTGAACATGATCAGGTACAGGTAGACCCGGTAGAGCGCGAGCCTGCGCAGCAGCCCGGGGGAGAAGTCGACGCGGCCCCCGGCCTCGCGGTAGCCCGCCAGGAACGCGGTGTCGTCGCGGACGTCGCCGAAGAGCGCCAGGGACACCAGTTCGGCCGCCGGGTCGCCCCAGAAGGCGCGCTCGGCGTCGACGATCCCGCTGAGGCGGGGCGCGCCCCCGCCGTCGCCGGTCCCGGTGAGCAGGACGTTGCCGTCCCACAGGTCGAAGTGGGTGAGCACCGGCGTGCGCACCGGGGCCAGGTGCACGAGGTTGGCCGAGACCAGCCGCAGGATCCGCGCGCCGCCGCCGGGCAGCGCGACCGAGAACCGGTCGGCGTCGGCCACCACCGCCTCCGCCATCGCGCCGAAGGCCTCCGGCCAGGTGGGCGCGCGCAGTCCGTCCCGTCCCGGGTAGCCGAACCCGTCACCGGTGACGGTGTGCAGCGCGGCCACGGCCCTCCCCAACTCCCCGCGGACCCGGGCGGTCCGCTCCGGCCCCAGGTCGGCGCGGACCGCGTCCAGGGGGACCCCGGGCAGGTGGCTGAGGAACAGGTACGCGCGGCCCGGATCCCCCGGAACGGCGCCCAGGTGCAGCACCTCGGGCACGAGCGGGCCGCACACGGGCCGTGCCCGCTCGTGGACCAGGGCCTCGGTGGCGGTGATGCCGTGCTCGTAGGTGAGCCGGGGCCGGTCGGAAGGGGGCGCGAGCTTGAGCACCGACCGGCGGCCGTCGGCCAGGACCACGCGGTGCACGGAGTTGTAGGTGCCGCCGGTGAGCACCGCGCGTTCGCGCACGCGGGCGCCGCCGCCGAAGGCCGCGCGCACGAGCGCGTCCAGGAGGGCGTCGTCGGGGCCGGTGGCGGGGGAGGGGAGGGGCATGCCCGCACCCTAGTCCTGCCGGGCCCGACCCCGCGGGACGGTCCGGTTGGCCCGCGGCCGCCTCCGCGCCGAAACCAACGCTGGGGACCGGAAGGCCACCGGAGCGAAACCCCTTGCGTCACATCGCCAACATTTCTGGTCGGAGCCCCCTAACGGCCCTTCGGAGGAGGCGTACACCTCCGTGCGGATGTCGTCCGAGGTCGCCCCCGCGGGCCCGGACGGTCCGGCGGTTCCGGCCGCCGCGAGCGACCGCGGCCCCCGTCCCCCCGAGGTTTCGCCGGGGCCGAACGGGATAGCCGGGATAGCACCCGGCCGCGTGCGGCGGCCTAAGAACGAGGGGACACCGACCATGGGCGCATCATCGGGCGCGGGCCACGCACTGCTGCTGGGGCTGGCCGCGGGGTCGCGGAGCACGCTCGGGGGCGCGCCGCTGTGGCACTCCGCGGGGAGGGGCAAGCGCGCGCTCATGGCGCTGGCCGCGCTCGGGGAGTTCTCCGGGGACAAGCTCCCCGGCATCCCCAGCCGCACGGCCGCGCCGAGCCTGACGGCCAGGGTGGTGAGCGCGGGCACCGGCGGTGCCCTGCTGGCCCGGGGAGCGGGCACGTCGCCGGTCCTGGCGACCGTCCTCGCCGCCGCGGCCGCGCCGGTCGGCACCCTGGCGGGGGTGGGATGGCGGCGGTACTGGAGCGGTACTGGCTACCCGGCCTGGATCGGCGGCGTCGTGGAGGACGCCTGCGCGCTCGCCCTGGCGCGCACCGCCTGCCGGGGACTGCCCGCGGACGGCTCCGCCCGCGGCTGAGGACCGGCGTCCGGGGACCCGCGACCGAGAACCCGCGGCTGAGGGGCGCGCCCCGGTCGCGGACCGCGTGACGCCCGGCCGGTCCCGGCGCGCGCCCCGGCCCCCTTCCTCCCGGCGTCGGGCCGGGCCCGGCTCCCGCTCCGGTCACACTCCGTTTACGGTCGGGTCGAATCCGACATCAACACCGGTCACACCCAACACGCCACGAACCCGGAACCGGCGCGGGGCCCCCGCGGCGGGTTTGCTGCGCCGACGGCGCGGTTATGGTCCAGAACACACCGCTGTTCCGGGAACGGGCGGATGGTCTGGAGCGTTGGGGTACCTCTGGGGAGGTTCCGCGAACCCTCCGGACGAACCCTTTCGAACACCACAATCTGAGGACATCTGTGACCGGGCAGCCCACTCCATCCACGGCCGAGACCGCTTCGGCCCCACCGCAGGACGACAAGAGCGCGCGGGCGGGGCGCTTCATCATCCCCCTGCTCCTGGTCTCGGCGTTCGTGGTGATCCTGAACGAGACGATCATGGGCGTGGCGCTGCCCGCGCTCAACCGGGACCTCGGCATCTCCGTCTCCACCGGACAGTGGCTGACCTCGGCCTTCATGCTCGTGATGGCCGTGGTGATCCCCGCTACCGGCTTCCTGCTCCAGCGCTTCCACGTGCGCCAGGTGTTCATCACCGCGATGACCCTGTTCAGCATCGGCACGCTGCTGTGCTTCCTCGCCCCCGGCTTCGGCTTCCTGCTCGTGGGCCGCGTGGTCCAGGCGGCGGGAACGGCGATCATGATGCCGCTGCTCATGACCACCGTGCTGAACATGGTCCCCTCGGACCGCCGCGGCCGCACCATGGGCAACATCTCCATCGTCATGTCGGTCGCGCCCGCCGTCGGTCCGACCCTGGCGGGCCTCATCCTCAGCGTGCTCGACTGGCGGTGGATGTTCGGCCTCGTCCTGCCCATCGCGATCCTGGGCCTGGTCCTGGGCGCCCTCTTCATCCGCAACGTCACCGAGCCGCGCACCGCCAGCATCGACGTCCTCTCGCTCCTGGTGTCGGCGTTGGCCTTCGGCGGGCTCGTCTACGGCTTCTCCGGCCTGGGCGAGGGCGAGGCCACGGCCGTGGTCCCGCCCTTCGCCTCGATCGGGGTCGGCGCCGTCGCGCTGGTGCTGTTCGTGTGGCGCCAGCTGCGCCTCCAGCGCCGCGACCGCGCCCTGCTGGACCTGCGGGTGTTCGGCTCCAGGCAGTTCTGCGTCTCGATCGGCCTGGTCGTGATCAGCTTCATGGCCCTGTTCGGCACCCTCATCCTGCTGCCGGTCTACATGCAGAACGTCCTGGGCCACGACACGCTCGTCACCGGCCTGGCCCTGCTGCCCGGCGGTCTGGTCATGGGCCTGCTCGCCCCGGTGGTCGGCCGCCTCTACGACCGCGTCGGCCCGCGCCCCCTGGTCATCCCGGGCTCGGCGCTGGTGTCCCTGGTGCTGTGGGGCATGACCCTGCTCGACGCCCAGACGCCGGTCGGCTTCGTCATCGCCGCCCACATGGCGCTCAGCGTCGGCCTCGGCTTCATGTTCACCCCGCTGCTCACCGGCGCGCTGGGTTCGCTGCGGCCCGAGCTGTACTCGCACGGCAGCGCCGTGGTCGGCACCGTGCAGCAGGTCGCGGGCGCGGCCGGTACGGCGATCTTCGTCGCGATCATGTCCGGCACCTCGGCGGGCCTGCTCACCGACGGCCTCACCGAGGTCAACGCCCAGGCGGGCGGCGTCCACGCGGCCTTCGTGGTCGGCGCGGTGGTCTCCGTCGTGGCCTTCGCGCTGACCTTCCTCGTGCGGCGCTCGCAGGCCGCCGCCCCGGAGGGCGGCGCTCCCGCCCCGGCCCACTAGGGGCCGCCGCGGGGCCTGTGAGGGCCGTGGGCGCAAGTAGAAGGGGTGTCGGGGGGCCGGTCCGCTAGGACCGGCCCCCCGACGCCCCTCGTCGGTTTCACGCCCCGTGCGCGGACGGCCGCCCCCTCCCGGCCACGGCGTCCGGGGCCGCGCCGCGGGTCAGTCGGCGGCCAGGACGCGCTCGAAGGAGCGCTCACCGGCCTGGGAGGAGGCCGCGGGGTGGTACGCCGCCGTGTTGACGTGGGTCTCGGTGACCTCGACACCGGTCACCCGTGCGCCCGCCGCCCGGTCCCCGCCGTCGAGCAGGTCCTGGGCGACCCGGCCCAGCATCACGGCGACGGCCTCGACCGTCGGGTAGGGCAGGTCGCGGGCGTAGCGCTCGGTGTCGCCGGGCGAGGCCGCCCCGAACCGGTAGACCTTGCTGCCGTGTTCCGCCAGGACCGCGGCCAGCGGGTCCCCGGCGCCGAGCATGGCCCCGTGGTCGAGGTGGGTGTCGACGAAGGCGCGCAGCGCCTTCTTGAAGGCGCCGAACTCCACGACGGTGCCGTCCTCGCCCAGGGCGGGGGCGCTCACGCTGACCTCGGCCCACCAGGAGTGGCCGTGCAGGTTCATGCACTTGCCGCTCAGGTGGGGGAGCCGGTGGGCCGTCTCGAAGTTGTGCCGGACTCGGATGCGGTGCGTCATCGGGACTCTCCTTCGCGTACGCGGTCGGGTCGGGTGCCCCGGCGTCCGGGAGGGCGTGGCGCCGGGCCGGGCGGGTGAGGCGCCGACCGCACCGCGCGCGGCCGTCCGGGCGGCGGGTCCGGCTCCGGCCGGGTGGGGTGGACGACACGGTGGGCGGACGACACGGTGGGCGGCTCGGTCACGGCGGAGCGGGGCCGGCATCGACGGTGGTCCGAAAGCCGGCGGGCCGGCCGTTTCCATGACACGTGCGCTCGTGCCGTCCCGGTTCCGTCCTTCGCGCCGACGATTGACACGATGACATCTCCTTGCCGCTCCCAGGAAAACCATAGTTGATTATTCGGCACAGCAGGAGGGGCGTTCGGGATCGTTTTTCCGGCGGGGTCCGGGGCCGCTCTCTTCGAATATCACCATGTCAGGAAAAATCGTGCGAACGGAAATTCGGGGTGAAAGGTCCGAGTTCGCATGACGGGGTCCACGCGGCTCCGCGGCGGCGCCGCGGGCGTGTAGCGCGAGGTCGGGAACGCCCCCCCGCCGTGCGTCGGCGTTCGCCTCCGAAGGCGCCCGGGACGCGGTCCACCGGCGGTACGGTGGCTCCGCGGGGTCCACGTCCTTCGCGGAGAAGGGGCCCGGGGCTGCTGGTTCCCGAATTTTCGCAAGGGTCAGAACCCCCTTTTCCGGTCGTGCGGGAACGCCGGGCCGCCCTGGGTCGGGGCCGCGTCGCGGGGATCGGCCGCGCCCCCCGCGGGAGCGGCTGTGCGCGTCGGCGAGAAACCGGTTGTGTCGGGGTGCGCGTGTCGCAAGGTCATGTCAGATGACGCTGAATGACACACAAAAGACTGTTTTATGCCCTGTTCTCATGATGGCCAGAGGTTTTCGTGTCGGGCCGCTCCGGGCGCCTTTCATTTTTCCTGGAGGGGTGGATATCGTTTCCACGGGAATGTACTCTGGTGGCGTCTTGGTGATTTCGCTGTAATGCTCCTGGGGTGATCTTTTCGAGGGTGAATTCCGGGAGGCGGTAGGTCCCGTTGTCCATGAGAGCGACCTCGTCCACCCGGCGAGAGCCGACGCGGTCCGGACAGGCGCACGGCGAACACGGGCTCCGGCGGACGGGAACGCCGACGCCCACCGATCCCCGCGCCTTCCCCCTCAACCCCGGGACGGCGCGGCCCAGCCCGCCCGCACCGACCACGGCGGCCGACACACCGGGCCGGAACGGCCGCCGCCCGCCCGCCCGCCGTCGGGCGGGAGCCCGCCCCGGGGCACCGACCCCTGACGGCGCGCACCGGGACTCCCCGGCGTCGGCGGACCCCGCCCGCCCCCTCCCCACGACCACGAGAGGTGAGTCAGACATGGCACGAGCACGAACCCGAACACCGGTACCCGGCAACGCGCCCGAGGGGTCCGGGGACCCCGCACGGCTGTCCCTGGACCAACTCCTGGAGCACGACGCCCTGGGACCCGCGGACCTCATGCCCACGCGGTACCGGGGGCCGCGGAGCGTGACCGGCGACGGGTGGGTGGAGTTCGCGACCCGGCTGGAGCGCGGTGAGGAGCTCGCCCTCATCCGGAGCCTCACGGCAACCAACCGCCGCGTGCTCGACGTCGGCGGCGGGATCGGGGAGATGGCGCGCACCGTCGCGGCGAGGACGGGCTCCTGCACGGCCATCGAGCCCCACCCCCAGCTGGTGGAGGCGATCCGCGACGAGGCCACCCGCGGTGTGGTGGACGTCCGCCCCGGAACCGCGGAGGACATCCCCTTCCCCGACGACTCGTTCGACGCCGTCTACAGCGCCTGGGTCCTCCAGTACGTCGAGGACATCGAGCGGGCCGTCGCGGAGATGGTCCGGGTCTGCGACCCGGGCGACCCGGAGTCCAAGATCGTGCTGTTCGCCGCAGGGGCGGGCAACGAGCTCATGAGGCTGGTCAACGAGGTCTGCGTGCCGATCGCCGAGGAGCCCTACGACCATCACGGTTACCTGCTGACGCAGGCCGCCCGTGCGCTCGCCGCCCGGGGCTTCGGCGACTTCTCCCTGCACCGTGCCGAGTCCTCGATCCGGTTCGACGGTGAGGAACCGGCCGAGCGGGCCGCGACCGCGGCGGCCGTCCTGACCGGGTTCTGGTACGAGCGGCACCCCAGGGCCGAGGAGATCAGGAGCGCGCTGGCGTCCGCCCTGACCGGCCACTTCGCGCTCAGACCCCACGCGATCGGCGACCAGTCGGCGGTTCTGGTCGCTCGACCGGGAGCCTGACCCCGGTGACCGGGCCGTCGCGGCACGTCCGCCGACGGACACCCGTCCGGGGTGGTCGGACCGTCTCCGAGGCCAGTTCCCCCCGAACACGAGGATGAGGATGCCCGAGCCCCGGACGCGGCGCAGCGGGATCGTGGGCAGGTCCGAACCGCTCGCGAGGCTGCTCTCGGCCCGTCGACACAGCCGCCGTACGGGGCTCACCTGTCACGTGGTGACGGGAGAGCCCGGTGTGGGGCGGACCACCCTGCTCTCCCTGGTGTGCCGCCCCGCACCGTCCCGCACCGGACCCGCGGTGCACATCGCGTGCTCCCGGCACGTGAACCGCCTGGTCACCGCCCTCACCGACGCCCTCGGCCCGGCCGCCGACGGACACCCCGCCGAGGAGGGGGAGGAAGGCGGTGGCACCGCTCCGCCCCGCGCCCGGGGATCGGGAGGCGGGCCGACCGGCCCCCGGGAGCTGGTGGAGGCGCTGACCCGGGACGCCCCCCTGGTGATCGCGCTGGACGACGTCGACCAGGCGGGGCCCGAGTCACTGGTGCGGTTGCGGGGCGTCCTGCGCGACGTCGCACACCTTCCCGTGACGCTCGTCGTCTCGACCCGGAGCGGCGAACCGGCCGCGGCGCCGACCGAACTCGCCGATCTGCTCTCCGGCGCCCGCACCATCACCCTGCGCGGGTTGTCGGAGCAGGAGACCGGCGCGCTGATGCGCGAGCGGCTGGGCCGCCGGTTCGACGCGGACCTCGTCACGGCCTCCCACGAGATCACCGTCGGCAACCCGTTCCTGACGCGAGCCCTGTGCGACTGGATCCGGGCCCGCGAGTCCCCGGTGCGCTCACCGGCAGAGCTGCGAAGCGCCGCGCTCCCGTCCGTGGCCGACGCGATGATCGGCCGGGCGAACCGCTTCCACCCGCGGACCCGGGCGGTGGCCGAGGCGGTCGTGGTCGCGACGGCCTCCGGCGAGGCCGACCCCGCTCTGGTCGCGCACCTGAGCGGAACCGGGCTCGGGGAGACGCTGGCCGCGCTCGACCTCCTCGCGCGGATGCGCCTGGTCACCGACGACCACGCGGTGACGCTGCGCCATCCGCTGCTCCACACCGCGCTGCTCGGCTCCATGACCGTGATGAGCCGCAACGCGGCGCACCTGGCCGCCGCCGACTTCCTGCGCCGCAGGCCCGGCGCGGAGCGGCGGGTGGCCCGCCACCTCACGGAGTCGACGGTGCCCCTGGACGCCCCGTGGTCGTCCGCCGCCCTGATCACGGCCGCACGGCTCCCCGACACGGCCGCGCGGGACCGCGTGCGCTACCTGGAGCACGCCGTCCAGGCCGGGGGAACGGGTGCGTGGCCCGGTGTCGCCCCCGAACTGGCGGCCGCCCGGATCGCGCTCGACCGGCGGGGCGGCCTGCGCGCCACGGTGGAGGCACTCGGTCGCACCACCGACGACGCGGTCCGTCGCCGCCTGCTCGGCCTGATCGGCGCGACGCTCTGCGAGGGCGAACGCGGCGACGACGCGTCCGCCGTCCTGCGGACGGTGGGGGAGGCCGTCGCCGGAACGGAGCGGGAGGCCTGGCCGCGGACCTTCCTCGCCCACGGCCGGTCCCTGCCGCCCGAGCCGACGGCCGCCCATCCGGCCGGAGGGGCTCCCGGCCCCGCCGACGTGCCGCGCTCTCCCGCCGTCACGGCCGTCAGCGCCTTCTCCTCCTACCTCATGGGCGGGCCGCCGTCGGCCGCGCTCGCCGACGCGAGGCGGGCCCTGGACCACGGCCTCGACGAGCTCCTCCTCCAACCGCCCGCCCTGCCCGCCGCCCTGTCGGTGCTGGTCGGCTGCGGTCACCAGGCGGAGGCGTCCACGCGTCGGCGCTCGCTCGTCGCCGACCCGGACCGGCTGCCCCGCTGGGTGGGCACGGCGGTCCGGCTCACCGAGGCGACGGGGTCCTACGCCGCGGGCGACCTGTCCGCGGCCCGGCACGCGCTCACCAAACAGCTCTCGGAACTGCCCGCCCACGGTGGTCAGGGCTACAGCGGGTTCCGGACCCGCCTCGTCGGCCTCCTGGCCAACGTCCACCTGGACCTGGGCGACCCGGAGGCGGCGGAGGCGCTGTTGCGCCGTCACCACCACGACGGCCACCCGCCGACGGCGTGGCACGACGCCGACGTGCCACTCGCCCGAGCGCGGCTGAGGATCAGGGCGGGCGCCCTGTCCCAGGGCGTCGAGGACCTGTTGGAGGTCGTCCGACGCCGGGACGCGGCGGGGGTCCGGGGGCCGGGCACGCTCTGCTGGCGGAGTGAGGGCGCCCTCCTTCTGGCCAAGGCGGGCGCCCGTGACGAGGCGGTGCGCGACGCCCGTCGACAGGTGGAGTTCGCGGAGGAGACCGGTTCGCCGCAGGAGCGGGCCCGCGCGCTGCGGGTGTGGGGCGCGCTCGCCCGGGAGCCCGCTTCGGCGGAGGCGCTGAGCTCGGCGGTGGACCTGCTCAAGGGCACCGGACACGACCTCGAAACCGCGCGGACCACGGCGGAGCTGGGCACGGTGCTGGCGCGGATGGGCCGCCACGGGGAGGCCGTGGCGGCCCTGAGCCGTTCGGCCGGTCTGGCCGCCGGACAGGGCGCGCGCGACCTCGCCGACCGGGTACGGCTCCAGTTGGTGGCCTTGGAGGCGTGCACCTCGCACGACGTCTCCGTGCGGGGCATCCTCGCCCTGACCCCGCGCGAACGGCAGATCCTCATCGACGCGCTGCTGGGCCAGGCCAACAAGACGATCGCCGGCCGTCGGCACATCACCCGTCGCACGGTGGAACTGCACCTGTCGAGCGCCTACCGCAAGCTGGGCATCTCCGGGAGGGGAGAGTTCGGCAAGATCCTCGGCAGTCCCGGAAGGTGGGAGATCCTGGTCGGCGGGGAGTGAGCCGGACCCGGGACTGCGGTGGGACGCGCGAACACTTCGGTCGCCGTCCGTGATGTCACGCCGACGTGCGCGCACGAGAGTGGAACCACAGGACGGGCGTCCCGATCGGGGCGCTGACTGCCGGATCGCCCCCATGTGTGGACGGAGACGCCGATGCGAGTGCAGGACACACCGCGAGACGAGACCGAGGGGGACCCCTTCACCGTGGTCGTGGTGTTCTCCGGCGGGATGGACTCCACGACACTGCTCGCCCACTTCGCCGCGCTGCGGTTCCGACTGGTCGCGGTGACGGTGGAGTACGGGCAGCGGCACGGGAAGGAGGTCGACGCGGCCCGGGCCGTCGCCCGCCACTACGGCGCGGAGCACCACGTTCTGGGAGTCACGGGCTTCGGGCCCCTGCTCAGGGGCTCGGCCCTCACCGACGCCCGGGTGGACGTGCCCGACGGGCACTACGCGGAGGAGTCCATGCGCGACACCGTCGTCCCGAACCGGAACGCCGTGCTGGCCAACCTCGCGGCTTCGGTGGCGGTGGCCAGGCGGGCGGGCACCGTGGCCCTGGGCATGCACTCCGGCGACCACTTCGTGTATCCGGACTGCCGTCCCGCCTTCGTCGACGCGCTGCGCCACCTGGTGGGGGTGGCCAACGAGGGGTTCGCCGCGCCGCGTGTGGAGGCCCCCTTCATGGCGTGGTCCAAGGCCGACATCGCACGGCACGGCGTGCGCCTGGGAGCGCCCCTGGAACGCAGCTGGTCCTGCTACAAGGGGGGCGACGTCCACTGCGGCACGTGCGGGACCTGCTACGAGCGCCGCGAGGCCTTCCAGGAGGCCGGACTCCCCGACCCCACCGACTACCTCGACGGAGTCACGCGCTTCTCGGCACCCTGATCCCGGATCTCTCGGTGACCACCGTGATGCGCTCCGTGCCCGCCTCGGTGAACCTGGGAACAAGGGGGGTCGGCCGATCGACCCCGGGCATCCCGGAACGGTCCGCTCTCTCGGCGGGCCGCCGCACCGACCGTCCCGGCCCCGCCCGTCGGCCCCACCGCTCGCACGACCACGGGTGCGTCGCGCAACCCGCGCTCTCCCGCGACGGGCGGGCTCCGGGCGGGGCGGAGCGGGGGCCGCGAGCGCGGCCACGGGATGCGAAGCGAAAGGAGGTGAGGCCGTGGGAACGCCGAGTCTTGTAGTGAACGAGATATTCGGCCCTACTTGAACCATCCAGGGAGAAGGGCCTTCACTCGGGCGCCGTTGCGCCTTCGTACGGCTGGGCGGGTGCAACCTCTCCTGCCGTTGGTGCGACACGCCCTACACCTGGGACTGGACCGGTCTGGGCGACACCAAGGTCGCCTACGACCCCAGGGAAGAGCTGAGAGCGGTTCCCTACCAGCAGGTCCGTGACCGCCTGGTCGCCTACGAGGTCCCCCTGGTAGTCGTGTCCGGCGGTGAACCGCTGAACCAGCAGGCCAGGCTCCGTCCGCTGGTGCGGGACCTGCGGGACTCGGGACACGACATCGAGGTGGAGACCAACGGAACGATCATCCCCGAACCCCGACTGGCGGAGCTGGTCAGGTTCAACGTGTCACCGAAACTGGCCCACTCGGGGGACCCGGAGGACAGGCGCATCGTCGGCCCGGCCCTGGCGGCCCTCGCCGCGGTGCCGGGAACCGCCTTCAAGTTCGTCTGCCGTACCGAGGCCGACCTCGACGAGGTCGGGGCGCTCGTCGAACGGTACGGCATCGGGCCGGTCTGGGTGATGCCGGAAGGGCGGACCCGGGAGGCACTGGACAGGTCCCTCGTCCGGCTGCGGGATCCCGTCATGGCCCGCGGTTGGAATCTGACCACCAGACTGCACATCATGCTGTGGGGCGATCGGAGAGGTGTATGACGCTGGCAGACCTACCCCATGACCCCGCCGTGCGCGATCCGTTGGAGGACGTGGCGCGGCAGCTCCTCATCGAGATCGGTGAGGACCCGGACCGCAGTGGGCTGCGGGACACCCCGCAGCGCTTCGCCCGATGGTGGAGGGAGTTCAGCGACTACCGGGCCGGCCGGGTCGAGACCAGTTTCCCGCTGCACACCGACGGACAGATCGTCATGGTCTCCGACGTCACCGTGTGGTCGCTGTGCGAACACCATCTCCTGCCCTTCTCGTGCGTGCTCACCATCGCGTACCGGCCGGACGAACGCGTGCTGGGGCTGTCCAAGTTCGCTCGGATCGCCCATCGCCACGCGCACCGCCTCCAGGTCCAGGAACGCCTGGTACGCGACATCGCCGAGGAGGTCTCCAAGGTGGCCCACACGAACGACGTCGCCGTCATCGGTCGCGGCGAGCACCTGTGCATGTCCATGCGGGGCATCCGGACCCCGGCCCTCATGACGTGCTCGGCCTTCGACGGGATCTTCCGCGACTACGGTCCGCCCCGCGACGAGCTGGTCAGGATCGCCCTGTCCGGGAACTGACCGCCGCGTACGCCCCCCCCCGTTCGACCGGAGCGGTGCCGGGGCGCCGGGGGGACCGGTTCTCGCGGACCGGCTCCCCGGCGCCCCTCCCGGCTACCGCGTCCGCGACCGTGCCGCTTCGGCCGCCAGCGTGCCCAGCAGGGACAACGCCTGCGCGCTGGCCGAACCCGGCTCGGCGTGGTAGACCACCAGCTCCTGGCCCGGCGCCGACCGCACATCGAAGGCGTGCAGGCTCAGCTCCAGCGGGCCCACCTCCGGGTGGGCGAAGCGCTTGGTCTCCAGCCTCTTGCCGCGCACGCCGTTGCGCCGCCACAGTCGGGCGAAGTCGGGGCTCTCCGCCTCCAGCTCCCCGACGACCTCGCGCAGGCGGGGGTGGTCGGGCCAGGCCCCCTCGGCCAGGCGCAGGCCGTCCACGGTGTTCGCGGCGACGGCCGGCCAGTCGGGGTAGAACGCGCGGGAGGCGGGGTCCAGGAACACCGTCCTCGCCAGGTTCCGTGAGAAGGGGAACCCCCGGAAGAGCTGTTCGGCCAGGGGGTTGCAGGCCAGCACGTCGTAGGCGCGGCCCAGGACCAGCGACGGTGTGTCGTGCCAGGAGTCCATGAGGCCGAGCAGCGAGGGGTCGGCGCGCTCGGCGGGTGCGGGCGCCTCCGGCCGCGGAACCAGCCCGGCGAGCCGGTACAGGTGCAGGCGGCCGTCGCCGTCCAGGTGCAGGGCCTGCCCGAGCGCGTCCAGGATCTGCGGTGAGGGCCGGGTCTCGCGGCCCTGTTCCAGTCGTGTGTAGTAGTCGGCGCTCATTCCGGCCAGCAGCGCCACCTCCTCGCGCCGCAGTCCGGCGACGCGGCGGTGTCCGTGGACGGGCAGGCCCACCGCGCGCGGTGTGAGCCGCGCGCGTGCGCTCCGGAGGAAGTCGCCGAGCGAAGGTGAGTCCATGCGACCAGGGTAGGGCCTGGCGGCCCGGTGTTCCTGGGTGCGCTCCACCCAGGAACAGCGCGGTCTTCCTGGCCCGCGGCGTCCCGCCCAGACTGGGAGGCGTCCGGTCAACACAGGGAGAGGACGACCATGAACGACCAGGCCAAGACCATGAGCGACCAGGCGCGGGAGACTGCCCGCAAGGTGGTCGTGGTGACGGGGGCCAGCAGCGGGATCGGCGAGGCGGCGGCGCTGCGCCTGGCCGCCGGGGGGCACCACGTGGTGCTCGGGGCCAGGCGGCAGGAGCGCCTGCGCGCACTCGTCCAGGGCATCCGCGACTCGGGCGGCAGCGCCGAGCACCGGAGCCTGGACGTCACCGACCCCGACAGCGTGCGGGAGGCGCTCGACGCCACCGTGCGCGAGCGGGGGCGCGTGGACGCCCTCGTCAACAACGCCGGGGTCATGCCGCTGTCCCGGATGGACGCGCTTCTGGTGGACGAGTGGGAGCGGATGATCGACGTCAACGTCAAGGGGCTGCTGCACGGTGTGGCCGCGGCGCTCCCGCACTTCCAGCGCCAGGGCTCGGGGCACTTCGTGACCGTCGCCTCGATCGGCGCGCACGAGGTCGTGCCCACGTCGGCGGTGTACTCGGGGACCAAGTTCGCCGCGTGGGCGATCACCGAGGGGCTGCGGCTCGAACTCGACCCGGGCATCAGGGTGACCACGGTCTCCCCGGGCGTGGTCGAGAGCGAGCTGGCGGACCACATCACCGACCCGGGCGCGCGGGAGGCGATGCGCACCTACCGCCGCAACGCGCTGCCCGCCGACGCGATCGCCCGGGCGATCGCCTTCGCCCTCGACCAGCCCGCGGACGTGGACGTCAACGAGATCATCGTCCGTCCCGCCGCCCAGCGCTGAGCCGGGGTCCGTCGCCGACGTGGTCCTGAACCCACTCCACCATCGGCAGCAGCAGGTCGGTGACCTCGCGGCCGTCCCCGGTGAGGCGGTACTCCACGTGGGGCGGCACCACCGGCCTGGCCTCGCGCAGCACCAGGCCGTCGGCCTCGAAGGTGCGCAGGGTCTGGGCGAGCATCTTCTCGCTGATCCCGCCGATCGTGCGCAGCAGCTCGCTCCAGCGCAGCGGCCCGTGCGACAGGGAGACCAGTACGAGGACCCCCCACTTGCTGGTGATACCGGCCAGCAGCCGCCGGGAGGGGCAGTCGGCGGACAGGACCTGTCCGCGCGGAGGGGTCGGGGAACCGGGTGGCACGCTCATGGAAGCGAACTTACCAAAAGGTGGGTACCCGACTTTTGGAATGTGCCGGTGAGCAGGAGGGTTGGGACGCCTGGACGGCCGGAAAGCCCGGCCGCAATGAAGGGAAGCTCCCATGTCCGTCGTCATCACCGGTGCCACCGGCCACCTCGGCCGTCTCGTCGTCGAGGACCTCCTCGACCGGGGTGTTCCGGCGGAGCGGATCACCGCCACCGCGCGCGACACCGCCCGCGTGGCCGACCTCGCCGAACGGGGCGTGCGCACCGTCCACGCGGACTTCGACGAGCCCGCCTCGCTGGGGGAGGCCCTCAAGGGGGCCGACACCCTCCTGCTGGTCTCGGGCACCGCGATCGGCGAGAGGGTACGCCAGCACGGCGCCGTGATCGAGGCCGCGGCGCAGGCCGGTGTCGGGCACATCGTCTACACCAGCGCGCCCGGGGCCACCGACACCACGCTGGTCCTGGCCCCCGAGCACAAGGCCACCGAGGAGCTCCTCACCGCCTCCGGGCTCGCGTACACGATCCTGCGTAACGGCTGGTACAACGAGAACTTCGCGCGGCAGCTGGACCAGGCCCGCGCCACCGGCGCCTTCGTCGGCAGCGCGGGCCGGGGCCGCACCGCCAGCGCCTCGCGCCGGGACCTGGCCGAGGCCGCCTCCGCCGTGCTGCGCGACCCGGCGGCGCACGCGGGCGCCGTGTACGAGCTCTCCGGCGACACCGCGTGGACCTACGACGACCTCGCCGCGACCCTGGGCGAACTGCTCGGCCGCGAGGTCGTCTACCGCGACCTGACCACCGAGGAGCACGTGGCGGCCCTGACCGGGGCCGGGCTGGACGAGGACACCGCGCGCTTCGTGGCCGCGCTGGACACCAACACGCGCGACGGCGAACTGTCCGCCACCACCGGGGAGCTGTCCCGCGTCATCGGCCGGCCGACCACCCCGGTCGGCGAGACCCTGCGCGCCCTGCTCTGACCCGCGCCCCGTCCTCCCCGCCCGGGGGAGGACGGGTCCAGCGAGCGGCCGGGACCGCCGCCCCTCAGCCGGAGCCCGGGTCGGAGGGGGCCAGGGTCAGCGGCGGCCCGGCGGACGGCCCCGGAACGGGGTCGGCCACGACGTCGGACCAGGGCAGGTCCACCGCGGAGGTCCCGGCGGCGAGGGCGGCCGCGGCCAGCCTCAGCGTCAGCGGCAGCCGCCCGCAGCGGTCGGCGATCCGGGTGACCAGCGCCAGTTCCGCGGCCCGGGCCCACATCCCGGCCACGGACAGGAACAACTCGACCGAGGACTCCTCCGACAGCACGTCGAGCGGCAGGGGGCGGGCGCCGAACAGCGCGACCAGCCCCGTCAACGGGTGCCGGCTGGTGATGAGCACGACGCTGCCCCGGCCGGTGGGCAGCAGGGGAGCGAGCTGCTCGACCGAGGCGGCGTCGTCGAACAGGAACAGCAGACGCTGGTCGGCCGTCACCGACCGGAAGAGCTTGGCGAGCTCATCGACGCCGGTCGGCAGGGCCCCGGGGGCCGCGCCCAGTCCGCGCAGCAGCTGGCGCAGCGCGTCCTCGGGCCGGGTGGGCCCCTCCCCGGAGGCGCGACCGCGCAGGTCCACGTAGAGCTGGCCGTCGTGGAAGCGCTCCCGGACGGCGTGGCTCCAGTGCAGGGCCAGCGCGGTCTTACCGACGCCGGAGACCCCGGTGAGGAGGAACACCGCGGGCCAGCTGTCGGGTCCCCGGTCGTCGTCCAGCGCCTGGTCGAGCACGGACAGCTCCGCCGCGCGGCCGACGAACTCACCGACGCCGTAGGGCAGTTCGGCGGGGCGGACCCGGTGGACGACGGGCGCGCCGCCGTGCGTGCTCCCGCCGTCCGGCTCGGCCGTGAGCAGGTCCAGGTGCAGCTGCCGGAGCCGGGCGCCGGGGCCGGTGCCCAGCTCGTCGGCCAGCCTCTCGCGCAGCGTCGCGTAGACCTCCAGTGCCTCCCCGGTGCGTCCGCAGGCGTGCAGGGCCGACATCAGCAGGCCCGCGAAGCGTTCGTGGGTCGGGTGCTCCGCGCACAGCGAGAGCAGTTCGGGGACGGCGGAGGCTCCGCGGCCGAGGTCGATCTCGGCGCCGTACAGTTCCACCAGGGCGTGCAGCCGCCTCTCCTCCAGAGCCGGGCGCGCGTGGGCGGCCAGCGCCGGTGTGACGCCGCCCAGCGCCGGGCCCGTCCACAACGAGAGCGCGGTGCGCAGGGTCCGGACCGCCTCGGCGGGGCGGTGGGCGGCGCGCTCGGAGTGCGCGCGCACCAGCAGCCGCTCGAACACGCCGCTGTCCGTGGCCTCGGCCGCCACGGTCATCCGGTAGCCGCAGGCGCTCCGGACGATAGTGTCCGCGCCCAGGACCTTGCGGAGCCCGTGCACGTGCGCCTGGAGCTGGGACCGTGCGCTGCGCGGAGGGCGTTCGCTCCAGACCAGGTCGATGAGCCGGTTGTCGGAGACGACGGTGCCGGGCCGCAGGAGGAGCGCGGCCAGGACCGTACGCCTTTTGGGCCCTCCCGTGCTGACCGGACGTCCTTCGGAGTGAACCTCGACAGAACCGAGCATGCGATACCGAATCCCTGACAGATCGGTCTCCACTCATGAACTCCCTGACGCACGATGAACGCTCCGCTGCGCAACGTCGCGGAGCATACGGCACTCGTCGGCGCACCGTCCACCTGCGCGGGGGAGGAGTGCGGAGAGTGTCCGGAGCGGCTCTGGGGTGACCTGGGAATTTGGGTTTCGGCCCATGCCGGGCTTGTTGCGCTAACCGACACAAATGCTGCTGAGGCGGGCATGGGTCGGGCGGCCCCGGGTCCAACACCGGCCGGAGCCGCCCGTGAAAGGTCCGGTCAGCCGCAGTTGGTGCCGCGCTTGCCGCCCTCGGTGCCGGTGATGCGTCCCATCCAGTCCACGCACCTGTCGGCCGCGTTCAGGTAGATCGGACCGGCGTAGGTGGTGTAGTAGCCGCCGTCGAAGACGTCCCAGTGGCTTCCGGCCGGACTGATCGACAGACCCGCCTCGATGAGCACGGCCGAGCCGGGGTTGTTGCGCTTGGCCACGACGCAGTTGTAGCCGTTGGAGCTGTTGTAGGTCAGGAAGACGGTGCCCTTGGAGCCGATGTTGTCCTGGTTGACGACGCCGTATCCGGAGCCGCACTCGCCGCCGTAGGTGGCCGCGGCGGCGGGGGAGGCGCTGACGAGCAGACCGCCCAGACCGATACCGGCGGCCGCGACGACGGCCGCGGCCCTCTGCGCGAGCTTCTTCATGTCATGTCCGATCGTGGTTGGGGGGTGTGCGGAGACAGGGGAGCGGGGCGGGGCTCACCCGCAGTTGGTGCGGTAGACGGTCTCGGTGATCGTGCCGATGGTGCCGCCCCAGTCGACGCACCGGCCCGCCGCCGACAGGTAGACGGGACCGGCGTAGGTCGTGTAGTTGCCGCTGTCCCTCTTCCAGGACGAGGTGCCGTTGATCCTGATGAACGCCTCCATCGGCGCGGCCGCGCCCGGGTTCGTGCGCACGGTGACCACGCAGTTGTAGCCGTTGGAGTTGTTGTAGGTCAGGAAGGTGGTTCCGCGGTTGTCGGGGAACTCGACCTTGTTGACGACCCCGTAGCCGGACCCGCACGCCCCGTTGTAGGAGGCGGCGGAGGCGGGGGCTGCGGTGGCCATCAGACCCGCCGCGGCGATCCCGCAGGCCGCGGCGAGGGTGGCGGCCTTCTTCAGGAGGTTGCGCATGGTGCTCCCAGTCGTGCGTCGGCGCGCCGCCCGTCGCGGCGCGCGGGGGGTCAGCCGCAGTTGGTCCCGTTGCGGTTGGCGTTGGTGCCGCTGATGTTGCCGAACCAGTCCACGCACGAACCGGCCGCGCTGCGGTAGACCGGACCGGCGTAGGTCGTGTACTGGCCGCTGTCCACCTCGGCCGCGCTGGCGGGGTCGCTGGTGCGCTTGAGGCCGACCGTCATCTCCACCGCCGAGCCCGGGTTGGCCCGGACGGTCACCGCGCAGTTGTAGCCGTTGGAGTTGTTGTAGGTGAGGAAGACCGTGCCCTTGGAGCCGATGTTGGCGTAGTTGACCACGCCGTAGCCGCTGCCGCAGACACCGTTGTAGTCCGCCACGGGAGCCGCCGCCGACGCGGGTGAGGCCAGTGCCAGCGAGCCGGTGGCCAGCGCAGCCGTGAGCAGGGCGGCGGTACGGAACTTCTTGAACATGGGGGAGCTTTCCGTCCTGGTTACCGGCGTCCGCTCTGTGCGGACACCGGGAAGGACTGTGGCACGGGCCGCTTCGATCCGGCTTCGGTTCCGCTTCGTACCGGCTTCGTGCGCCGCTTCCGGGCCCGGAACACCCCCTAGAACGCGGCGCTGTCGAAGGAGGCCTCGTCCTCGCCCCCGTCACCGGTGATCCACCAGCGCACGGGCGTGTCCCGGGTGCCTTCGAGGTCGTGGGCCAGGGCGAGTTCGTCGGCGCCGTCCGCGTCGTAGTCCGCGCAGGAGAAGAGACCGGCCACCCGCCCGGCCGCGTCTCCGGCGGAGAGGGGGCCGTCCTCGGGGCCCCGGCGGACCAGCGGCTCCGCGCTGTCCACCTCGATCCCGTCACCGGCGTGGCGCATCAGGTCGACGCCGTGGCCGTCGCGGCTGACCGCGAGGACGCCGGTGCCGTCGCCGTCCAGATCGCACACGGCCATGGCGCGGCTGGCGCCGTAGCCGGGGGAGGACTCGCCCGAAGGCAGCTTCGCGGAGAGGGGGTCGGCCGCCTCGGCGGTGAGGGGGCCGGGGTAGACGTTCACCCGTTGGTCGACCTCGGGCGGCTCCGTCCGGTACCCCGGTTCGTCGTTGCGGCTGCCGCTGTCCCCCAGGGCGAGGTCGCCCTCCCCGTCGCCGTTCAGGTCGCCGAAGGCGGCCAGCGAACCGGAGACCAGCTCCACCGACTCCCACCGCGCGGGATCGCCGGGGCCGGTCAGCAGCAGTGTGTTCTCGGGCTGCCCTCCGTCATCGCCGTGCTGGAACAGCAGCCGTGACGTGCCGCCGTCGGGGGCGGGGGGTTCGGCGACGAGGCCGCCGACCTCCGCGTTCACCGTCCGTTGTGCGCTGCGCGCCGGAGCGCCGTCCCGGTCGAAGGGACCGTACATGACCATGAGGCGCGAGGCCTCACCGTCCGCCGACGCCCTGGCGGCGGCCAGGTCGGGGGTGCCGTCGCCGTCGAAGTCACCGTTCGCCAGGGCCGTGAAGGTGTCCTGCCACCCCTCCCCGGTGAGGAGCGTGATCGGGGTGGGAGGGGTGTCGGGGTCGGGGCCCGAGGGGCCGCCCCACACGATCGCCCTGGGTCCCAGCCCGCTGGCGGCCATACCGAACCCCAGTTCGTCGTCGGCGTGGGCCAGGACCGGGATGTCGGCGAAGCCGTCGCCGTCCAGGTCGGCCGTGCCGGGCCGGGTGCGCTCTCCCCCGGTCCCCGGGGAGGTGACGGGGAGCACCGTGTGCGGGTTCCAGACGGTGCGGGTGGCCGGATCCGGGCCCTCGGGTGAGCCGTGGACGGTCATCAGGCGCTGGGAGGGGAACCCCGCCTCGGGGTCCGGGTCGTAGCGGGTCGTGAAGAGGAGGTCGGGGAAGCCGTCGCCGTTGACGTCGTCGGGCACGGCACTGCCCTCCCCCTCGGGCACGGGCGCCGTCTCGTACTCCCGGACCTCCTCTGGAGCGGCCGTTTCCGTCTCCGCCCCCGTCCCCGGAGCCGGGGCACCTCCGCACGCGGACAGCAGGAGGACGCAGGGGAGCAGAGCGAGACGGCGGGGGGCTATGGGACTTCCGATCGTGACGGGGGACCGGGCCACGGCGTGCCGCGGGGCGGGGCCAGCACCACCGGGGCGGTCGGCGGACGGGAGCAGCCTACCCGCGGCCCGCCTCGTAGACGCTCAGGTGCGTGTACGCCAGGGAGAACAGCGGCGTGGGCACGCCGAGCTCCCGGCCCCGCGAGATCAGGTCGCCGACGATGTGGTCGGCCTCCACCGGGTTGCCGTGGGTCAGGTCCCAGTACATGGAGGTCGTGGTCGAGGACGTGGTGTTGGCGATGACCGCGTCGGCCCTCTCGCGGGCCGCCTCGCCCGGCGGGTGGCCGGAGGCGGTGGCCACGGCGATGGCCTCGGCGAAGACGGCGGCGGTGAACTCCTGGCCGCCGGGCGCGCTGTTGACCCGGCCGATGGGGCCGCGCATCAGACAGGTGCACGCGCCCAGGGTCGCCAGGAAGACCCACTTGTCCCACAGTTCCTGGCGGATGTCGGCGGCGGAGGTGGCGGTGTGGTCCCCGGTGTCCAGCGCGGCGTGCACGTCCTGCGGCGCGACGACGGGGTGTTCGCCCAGAGGCCCGTAGACCAGCTGGCCCATGGTGCCGACCTGGACGATCTCCCCCTGTTCGCCCAGGCGCGTCATCACCATGGCCACGCCGCCGTAGACCCGGTCGGCGCCGAAGCGGTCGACCAGGGCGTCGACGTGGCGCATGCCGTTGAGGAAGGGCAGCACCGCGGTCCGCGGGCCCACGGCGGGGGACAGGTCCTTGAGGGCGTCGTCGAACCCGTACGACTTGACGGCCACGATCACCAGGTCGTAGTCGGGGCCCACCTGGTCGGCGGTGACCGCGCGGACCGGCACCACCTCCACGCGTCCTCGCACGTCGCGCACGCGCAGACCGTGTTCGCGAAGGAGCGCGGCGCGGGCGGGGCGGACGAGGAAGTCCACGTCGCGGCCCGCCCGGACCAGGTGCGCTCCGAAGTAGCCGCCGACCGCTCCGGCTCCCACGACAAGAATCCTCATGCTGCTCCCGCCCGGTGGTTGCACGACAACGGACAACCTAGGGCCGTGGGATCTCGCCTGGCAAGGGCGCGGTGCGGGAGGGCCGGGCCCCCGGCACCGCCGCACTCCCGCAAAGCCTGTTCCATGCTTGGGAAACCCCTGTTTTCGCAGTTCGGAGCGGAGGGCAATCTGGTCGTGGCCCGTGCGCCCCGTTCGGAGGGCGAGCACGGCGCGACCCGGGGTGACGCCCCGTCCGCACGAGGAGGAGGAAACGGTTCCCATGGCTTACGTGACCACCCGCGACGGCGTCGAGATCTTCTACAAGGACTGGGGGAGCGGCCGGCCGGTCGTGTTCATCCACGGCTGGCCGCTCAACGCCGACGCGTGGGAGGACCAGATGAAGTGGGTGGCCGACAACGGCTTCCGCGGCCTCGCCCACGACCGCCGCGGCCACGGCCGCTCCGGCCAGCCCTGGAGCGGCTACGACTTCGACACCTTCGCCGACGACCTCAACGACCTCATGAACCACCTGGACCTCCAGGACGTCACGCTGGTGGCCCACTCCATGGGCGGTGGCGAGCTCGCCCGCTACATCGGGCGCCACGGCACCCGGCGCGTGCGCCAGGCCGTCCTGCTGTCCGCGGTCCCGCCGGTCATGGTCAGGTCCGACACCAACCCCGAGGGGGTGCCCGAGGAGGTCCTCACCGGGATCAAGGACGGCATCCTCCGGGAGCGCTCGCAGTTCTGGAGGGAGACCGCGGAGGGCTTCTTCGGCGCCAACCGCCCCGGGAACAAGGTCACCCAGGGCAACAAGGACGCCTTCTGGTTCATGGCCATGCACCAGGCCATCGAGGCCGGTGTGCGCTGCGTGGACGCCTTCGGCTACACCGACTTCACCGAGGACCTGCGCCGCTTCGACGTCCCGACCCTGGTGGTGCACGGAGACGACGACCAGGTCGTGCCGATCGACGCCACCGGCCGCAAGTCGGCGCGGATCATCCCGGACGCCACCCTGAAGGTCTACGAGGGCGGCTCCCACGGCATCGCCCTCGTGCCGGGCGACAAGGAGAGGTTCAACCAGGACCTGCTGGAGTTCCTCAAGAGCTGACCCGCTCCGGCGGGCGGGACCGCGCGGGGGAGCGACGGGACCCGCCCGCCGCGGCGGACGCCGGACGCGGCCGTGAGGAGCGAGCGCGCCGCCGGTCCGCGAGGGCGCGGGCGCCTTCTGAGGGCCCCGATCTCCCGCCGGGTGTTGCCAGTGCGGCCCGTGCGCCACAGGATGGGTGCTGCCGACGGCTCCAGGGGCCGTACCGACGGGCGGGAGGCAGGACATGACCGGTTCGACGACATCCAGCACCGTGGACGACGTCCTCCGGCGCAGCGCGGCACGCACCCCGGGGCGTACCGCGCTGGTCTTCGGCGGGCGCGACTGGACCTACGCCGACCTGGACGCCGCGGTCACCCGCGCCGCCGCACGCCTGCTCGGCCTCGGCGCCGTCCGGGGCGACAGGGTCGCTGCCTACGGAAGGAACTCCGACGCCTACCTCATCGGGTTCCTGGCCTGCGCCCGGGCGGGGCTGGTCCACGTGCCGATCAACTTCGCCCTCCGGGGGGAGGAGCTGGCCTACCTGCTGGAGCAGTCGGGCAGCACCGTCGTCCTGACCGATCCCGCCCTGCGCCCGGCCGTGGACGCGCTGCGCGCCGAGACCGGCGTGGAACAGGTGCTGGAACTGCGCGAGGGCCCCGGCTCGCTGCTCGCCGACAGCCTGGAGGGGCCGGTGCCCGAACTGGACGCCCAGGTCCGCGACACCGACCTGGTGCAGCTGCTGTACACCTCCGGCACCACCTCCCGCCCCAAGGGCGCGATGATGACCCACCGGGCGCTCGTCCACGAGTACCTGTCCTGCGTGGTGGGCCTGGACCTGTCCGCCGACGACGAGCCCCTGCACGCCATGCCGCTCTACCACAGCGCGCAGATGCACGTCTTCCTCATGCCGTGGCTGGCGGTCGGGGCGCGCAACACCCTGGTGGAGGCGCCCGACCCCGCCGACCTGCTGGAGCGGATCGAGACGGCCGGGCACCGGGCCTTCTTCGCCGCGCCCACGCTGTGGGTGGCGATGGCGGGCCACCCCGACTTCGCCCGGCGCGACCTGTCGAGCCTGCGCAAGGCCTACTACGGGGCCTCCGTCATGCCCGGCCCGGTGCTGGACAAGCTGCGCTCCACCCTGCCCGGACTGGGTTTCTACAACTGTTTTGGGCAAAGTGAAATCGGCCCGCTGGCCACCGTGCTGCGCCCCGAGGAGCACGACGCGCGCCCCGCCTCCGCTGGCCGCTCCGCCCTGTTCGTGGAACTCAGGGTGGTGGACGACGACGGCCGCGACGTCGCCCCCGGGGAGCTGGGCGAGGTGGTGTACCGGTCGCCGCAGCTGTGCCAGGGCTACTGGGACAAGCCCGAGGAGACCCGGGAGGCCTTCCGGGACGGCTGGTTCCACTCCGGCGACCTGGTGCGCGCCGACGCCGAGGGCTACATCGAGGTGGTGGACCGGATCAAGGACGTCATCAACACCGGCGGCGTGCTGGTGGCCTCCCGTGAGGTGGAGGACGCCCTGTACACCCACCCCGGGGTGGCCGAGGCCGCGGTGGTCGGCGCGCCCGACGAGAAGTGGATCGAGGCGGTGACCGCGTTCGTGGTGCCCACCGGGGAGGCCGACCCCGAGACCCTGCCCGACGACCTGGTGGAGCACGTGCGCGCCCGCCTGGCGGCGTTCAAGGTTCCCAAGGAGGTGCGGGTGGTGGCCGGGCTGCCGCGCAACGCCTCCGGCAAGATCCTCAAGCGCGAGCTGCGCGACCGCACCGCCTGACCGGCACCGCGCCGACCGCGGCGGACCCGGACCCGGGCCGGGGGCGGGTCCGAGGCGGCGGGTGGACGGCCGCGACTCAGTCCACGCGGTCGGACCCCTCCTCGGCGTAGCGGGCGGCCAGGGTGTGGAAGGCCAGCTTGGGCTCCCAGTGGCCGTCGTCGGGGGACAGCCCCGACTCCAGCGGTGGCGGGCGCACGATCCCGAAACTGGCCATGTCCTGGTCGCGGGTGGGATCGGGGGAGTAACGGCAGTCGCCCTCGATGAACATGCACACGAACGCCCCGTGCACCTCCTCGGTCTCGAACACGTCCAGCAGGTCGCCGATGAGGTCGGCCTGCACGCGCTCGTCGCGCACGTGGCCGCCTCTGATCCTGCGGTCCCCCAGGTCGCTCCAGTCCAGGATGTCCGCGCCCGAGCCGCCCTTGTCCCGGGCGCCCTCGTAGGAACAGCAGCCGAACTCGGTGACGACCACCGGTTTGCCGTGGGCGCGCAGCCGCCGCAACCCCTGCCGGTAGGTGCCACGGGTGAGTTCGTCCAGGTAGTAGTCCGCGCCGACCACGTCGAACGGCGTCCAGTCCACGGTCTCCCAGGCGCCAGAACCGTAGGTGAGCGGCCCGTGGAACCTCGCGCGCGCGGTGCCGGCCAGCTCGCGCAGCAGCCGGTTGAGCCTGCGGTCGAACCACGGCAGCAGAGGGAAGAGCAGCCCCAGCGCGCGCGTGCGTCGGTCAAAGTCGCGGCCGGGCAGCACCCCGGTGGCGAACAGGCTGATCTCGCAGCCCACGTTGAGGCCCACCTGTCCGGGGTGGTCGCGGCGCAGCCGTTCGGCGGCCTCCGCCGCCCGGCCCAGGTTGGCCGTCAGCTCGCCCGGCGCGGCGTCGACCAGGCGGGGCTGGATCCACACGTACAGCCCCCGGTCCAGCGCCAGGCGGGCCGCCTCCTCCAGCCGCCCGACGTCCTCGCCGAAGACGGTGACCGCCGTGCAGTGCAGGTCCTCGCGGATCACCCGCATCTCCCGGTCCACCACCTCCGGGCGCCACCGCGGCCGGGAGTGCTGGCCGGGCAGGTAGCTGGAGCCGACGTCGTACAGGATCCCCTTCTGCGCCAGGGAGCGGCGCGGCCCGCCGGAGTCGGGTGACGGGTCGCCCGTCCGGCCGCTGGTGCGTCCGCGCAACGTGTACACGACCCAGAAGGCGGCCACGCCCGGGCCGAGGGAGAGCACCGTCTGCCACGGACCCGGAGCGGAGGACAGGAGCAGACCGAGGTCGTCGGCGAGCACGCCGACGGCGGTCAGGGCCGTTCGCGCGGCCAGCGGCGTCCACACCTCCCCGGTGGTCGTTCTCAGGGCCCCGAGGAACAGGCCCAGGAGGAACACCTCGCCGGAGAGCGCCGTCGAGCCGGTGACCGCGGCGGCGAAGAGCGTGTACAGGGCGGCCTGGCCGAGGAGAGCCGCCCACGGGGAGAACCGTAGCCCCAGGTGGTGCTGCGCGTAGCCGCGGAAGACCAGTTCCTCGGGCAGGATCTGGGCCGCCAGGAGCAGGGGCAGGGCCACGGCCAGGGCCGAGGCGGCGTCCCCGACCGCGCCGGTGTCCGGGGTGGCCGCGCCCAAGGCCCACGCCGCGCCCAGGAGTACGGCCGAGGCGAGCAGGACGGTGAGGGCGGCGGCCAGCGGGACGGGCCATCCCCGGGGCACGAGGCCGAACACGGGGGTCGGCGCGCGGTCCAGGAAGCGGCGGGCGGCCCACAGCAGCGGCGGCACCAGCGCCGTGCACAGCGCCGCCCGCACGGCCAGGGCAGCGAGGGAGTCGGGGTCTCCTGCCGGGCCCGGAACCGACATCGAGGCGGCCGCGGCGAGCACACCGACCAGGGTGGCGGCGGCGGAGACCAGGACTGCCAGGGCCACGGGGCCCGCCCGGGGGCGTGCGGCCCCGGGGGCGCGGGGCGCGGTGTCGGATGGGGGCGTGGAGCGGGGCTCGTCCGTCATGGCCGCCTTCCGGGGGTAAACTCCGTACGGTGTTCGGTATTTTTCGAACAGTGTACGGAGTTTTCCCGAGGAGGCAAGAGTGGCCTACGTCCACGACCCCACGGCCACGCTCGAACTGCTGTGGGACGGCCCCCGGCGGCCCCGGCGCGGCCCCCGGCACAACCTCACGGTGGAGCGCGTCGTCGAGGCCGCCATGCTGGTTGCGGAGGAGGAGGGCGTCGGCGCGCTGTCCATGCGCGGGGTCGCCTCCCGGCTCGGGGTGGGCGCCGCCACGCTCTACACCTACGTCCCCGACAAGTCGGCCCTGGTCGCCCTGATGGTGGACGCGATGGTCGGCCAGGCGGTCCTGCCGCACACCCGCGCCGGCACCTGGCGGGAGAAGGTCCGGGCATGGGCCCACGAGGACCTGCGCTCCTACCGCGAGCACCCCTGGCTCGTCGAACTCACGGGCACCGGGCAGCCGGTCGGCCCGCACACCTTCGCCTGGGTCGACTCCGCCGTGCGGATCTTCGACGGTACCGGCCTGAGCGGCCACGAGGTGTTCACCGTCGTGGAGGCCGTGAACGGCTACGTCCGCGGGCACGTCGCCCTGGTCGTCCAGGCCGACCGGGCCGAGGCCTGGACCACCCCCGACGGTCGCACGTGGGACACGGTCCAGGACGCCTTCCTGGCCGCCCGCGCGGGTGCGACGGGGCGCTACCCGGCCGTCGAACGCATGACCACCGCGGGCCCGACCCCGGAGGAGGCCTTCTCGCGGGGGCTGGAGTGGCTCCTGGACGGGATCGAGCTGCGCGTGCGCTCCCGCGCGGCCGAACACTCCTAGCGCTCCGACCGGTCCCCGCGACCCGACACGGCCGCGGGGGTGCTTGCACGGGCACCGGGCTCCCCGGAACCTGGGACAGTCCGGGGCGCGGACCCGACCGCCTCGGGCGAGCCCGGCCGGTGCGGCCGCGCCGACCGCCCGCCCCGTGTTCCCGGGCCGTGCGGTCCGCGGCTGACGAGGAGGCGACGCGGTGAGTGGCGAGGACAGCACGAAGGCCGTGGTCATGGCGTTGGCGGCCAATCTCGGGATCGCCGCGACCAAGTTCGTCGCCTACCTCCTGACCGCCTCGTCGGCGATGCTCGCCGAGTCGGTGCACTCGGTGGCCGACTCCGGCAACCAGCTCCTGCTGCTGGTCGGCGGGCGGCGGGCCAGGCGCACGGCCACCCGCGAACACCCCTTCGGCTTCGGCCACGAGCGCTACGTCTACGCCTTCCTGGTGGCGATCGTGCTGTTCACCCTCGGCGGGCTGTTCGCCCTGTACGAGGCCTGGGAGAAGATCCGCGACCCGCACCCGATCACCTCCTGGCAGTGGGTCCCCGTCGTGGTGCTGCTGGTGGCCGCCGTCCTGGAGTCGACGGCGCTGCGCACCGCGATGCGCCAGACCAGGACGGCGCGCGCCCGGGTCGGCTGGTTCGGCTTCATCCGCCGCACCAAGGCCCCGGAGCTGCCGGTGATCCTGCTGGAGGACACCGGCGCCCTCATCGGCCTGGCCTTCGCCCTGGCCGGGGTCAGCCTCACCCTGATCACCGGCAACGGCGTCTGGGACGGGCTCGGCTCGGGGGCCATCGGACTGCTGCTGATGGTGTTCGCGGTGGTCCTGGCGGTGGAGATGAAGAGCCTGCTCATCGGTGAGTCGGCCAGCGAGGAGCACATCCGCCTCATCCGCGAGGCCATCCTGGGCTGCGCGGACATCGACGCCGTCATCCACATGCGCACGATGCACCTGGGTCCCGAGGAGCTCCTGGTCGCGGCCAAGGTGGCCGTGGACGCCGAGGACGACGCCCGCCGCGTCACCGCCGCCATCGACGAGGCGGAGCGGCGGATCCGCGAGGCGGTGCCCATCGCCACGATCATCTACATCGAACCCGACCTGCTGCGCCCGCGGCCCGCGGACTGAGGCGCCCCGTGTTCCCGGGCCGTGCCCGGGGCGGGGGACCCGTTCCGAGGAAGACCCGCCCTGCGCGCTGGCTTTTTAGGCAGCTTTTATTTTCGCCGGAAAAATGAAGCGAACAAGAGTTCGAGTAAAATTATCATTGCTCGGAAGCGCGTGGGCCCCACGCGGGTCGTGGAGTCGCATCTGATGCCCACAACTCCTCTGAACAGGGAAAACATGTCGCTGGCTCCGGTGGGGGTTCGTGCGCCCCGCGAGGCGCGGGTGCTTTTTCCCGTGCTTTTCCGACCGCCGCGTGCGTACGGCAGGCCGGTTTATGGCGCATGGCGAAAAATTTTCTCCCGGCGGCTTTTGGGCCCATTTCTTAGGGAACGTACTCCTCAGATCGCGATCATCCCCCGCCGGATCCCGGCCGCCCACCTCGATCAGCAGTGCGGGCGTACCGTCCGCCCACTGCCGTCCAGGCAGACATCAGGCATCCAACAGGACACGACACCGGGGGCTTCCTCTTGTCCATCAACGTTCCCCACGCGACGCACGAGACCTTCGACCGCACACCAGCCGTCCCCGGACCGCGCAGACCGGTCTGGGACGAGGACCCCACCGCCGAGGACATGCTCGCCGAACTCCACGCCCTGGACAGGGACGACCCGCGGGCCGACGACCTGCGCGAACGGGTCGTGGTCCTCTACCAGCCGCTGGTCAACAAGCTCGCCCGCCGCTACAACGGCCGGGGCGAACCGCTGGACGACCTGCAGCAGACCGCCATGCTCGGGCTGGTCAAGGCCATCCACGGCTTCAACCCCGACCGCGGCAAGCCGTTCATCTCCTACCTGATGCCCACGGTCACCGGTGAGATCAAGCGGCACTTCCGCGACCACACCTGGGCCGTGCGCGTGTCCCGGCGCCACCAGGAGAACCGGATCAAGCTGCGCCAGGCGCTCAACGACTTCCAGCAGGCACACGCGCGCACGCCCACGATCCACGAACTCTC
The DNA here is from genome assembly GCF_052466615.1 of Nocardiopsis sp. M1B1. Lineage (NCBI taxonomy): Bacteria > Bacillati > Actinomycetota > Actinomycetes > Streptosporangiales > Nocardiopsidaceae > Nocardiopsis > Nocardiopsis sp. M1B1. Next base: position 3,843,035 of record NZ_CP196194.1, on the reverse strand, counting down.
CGAGGAGATGGGGCTGCCCGAGGCCGAGGTCAGCGAGCTCATCCAGGTCTCGGAGTCCTACCGCTCCCTGTCCCTGGACGCGCCGGACGCCTCCGACTCCGAGGGCCAGGAGGGCACCCGGCTGGAGGACCACCTGGGCAGCGAGGACGAGGGCCTGGAACTGGTGGTCCAGCGCGAGTCGCTCAAGCCCGCCCTGGCCCGCCTGCCCGAACGCGAGCGCGAGATCCTCATGCTGCGCTTCTTCGGCGACCACACCCAGTCCGAGATCGCCGACTGCCTCGGCTACTCGCAGATGCACGTGTCCCGACTCCTCAACGGCGTCCTGGCGCAGCTGCGCGAGGAGATGGAACAGGACAGGCGGGCTCGGGGATGAGGCGGACCGCGCCGCCGGGAGGACGCCGACGGGGGCCGTCCTCCCGGCGGCGTCCACGCCGAATGTCACCGGGGACGTCTACCGTGCCGCCATGGCCACCGCACCGCTGACCGCCCGAGCCTTCCTGGCGCGCCTCGACGAGCACCGCAGCGACGGGGAACTCCGCAAGTACCAGCGCTACTTCCGCTTCGAGGCCGGACGCCAGCCCGAGGACGACTACTTCGTCGGTGTGCGCATGGGCACGGTGTTCGCCCTGGCCAAGGAGTTCGTGGACATGCCCCTCGACCAGGTCGAGGAGCTGATGGACAGCCCCGTGCACGAGGCCCGGGCCGGGGCGATGAGCATCATGGAGAAGAAGGCCCGCCACCGGCGCAGCACGCCCGAACAGGTCGCCGCGCTCGCGGAGCTGTACCTGCGCCGCCACGACCGCGTCAACAACTGGGACCTGGTGGACCTGGCCGCGCACCACGTCCTCGGCCGCCATCTGCGGGAGCGCCCCCGCGGGGTCCTGTACACCCTGGCGCGCTCGGACGACCCGTGGCGGCGGCGCACCGCCATCGTGGCGACGGCGCACTTCATCGCCCACGACGATCTGGACGACGCCTTCGCCCTGTCCGAGATCCTCCTGGAGGACGACCACGAACTGGTGCAGAAGGCGGTGGGGTGGATGCTCCGTGCAGCCGGGGACAAGGACCGCGACCGGCTGCTGGCCTTCCTCGACGCCCACGCCGCCCGGGCCCCGCGCCCCCTGCTGCGCGCCGCGATCGAGAAGCTCGACCCCTCCCGGCGCGCCCACTACCGTTCCCTGTGACCGCGCCGGCGAACGAGTGAGGAATGCTGCCATGCCCCCCGACGTGACGAAGCGCGACCGGCTCCGCGAGCGCCTGCTGTCGCGCGCCAGGGCCGACGGCTCCGTCGCGGGAGCCGCGCTCACCGGCTCCGGCGCAGACGGAGCGGCCGACCGGTGGTCCGACATCGACCTCGTCCTCGCCGTGCGCGACGGCCGCGACGGGGTGCCCGCCGACTGGACGGAGTGGCTCCACCGGGAGTTCGGCACGCTGCACCACTGGGACCTGCCCGTCCCCGGCCCCCGTCTCATCCGGGTGTTCCTCCTGCCCGGCTGCCTGGAGGTGGACGTCGCCTTCGTCCCCGAGAGCGAGTTCGGCCCCCGCGGCCCCCAGTGGCGGACGGTTTTCGGGAACGCGCGCGAACTCCAGCCCTTCCCGGAACCGGACCCGGACACGCTGATCGGCCACTCCTGGCACCACGCCCTGCACGCCCGTGTCTGCGTCGAACGCGGACGCCTGTGGCAGGCCGAGCACTGGATCGGCCGTCTGCGCGAGCAGACGGTGGCGTTGGCGTGCCTGCGGCTGGGCCACCCCACGGCGTTCAACAAGGGCGTGCACCTGCTGCCCGCCGAGTTCACCGACTCCCTGGAGGCCACGCTCGTCCGCGCGCTCACCGGGGAGGGACTGCTCCGGGCCCTCGGCGCCCTGACCGCGCTGCTGATCACCGAGGTCGCGCGGGTCCGGACGGAACTGGCGGACGCGCTGGGGCCCGAACTCCGGCGCGCCACCTCGGTCGGCGGACGCTGAGCGGCGCCGCACCCCTGCGGGGACGCGGCGCCGGATCCGCTACTCGGAGGGTTCGGGCAGGGGCGGGCACTCGATGGTCGGGTTGACCCCCATGTAGTTCAACGGCCCGACGAAGATGGTTCCGACGGTGTGGCCCAGTGTCGAGCACGAGGTCTCGTCGTCGCTGAACAGACCGCGCTGGAACGCGGCGATCAGCCCGATGAGCAACCACAGGACGACGAGGGTCGAAAGAACGATGCGTACTCGCACGCTCTGCCTCCAGGGGATGGGGGGCGGTGGATCGGTTGTCTTCGCGGCAGACCTATACCCGCGAGACGCGACGTTTCACCCGGTGCCGCCTCCCGCTTCTCCCGAGACCCCCGCCTTCACGGAAGGCCCGTCCTCCCCGGTTCAGGGCCACACGTCGAACCGCCACCTGGTGGGCCCGTGCGGCAGTTCGGAGACCGGGAAGGCGAACACCGTGGACGGGGGGATCGTGAACACCCGGTAGGGCGGCGGGCCCGCGGTCGGCGCCCCCTCCGGGCCGGTCAGCCCTCCGTCCCCGACGAGCGGGGCCCACCCGTGGCGTTCGGCGTAGCCCGCGGCCACCCGGCCCAGCAGGTCCGGGTCCAGTACCCGCTCGGCGGCGCCCTCCACCACCACGTCCATGACGCCGGTGGTGAAGGCCAGGCTGACCTGCGGGGACGCGGCCAGCAGCCGGGACTTGGCGGTGCCCTCGCCCGACGCGAAGAAGGGCTGGCCGTCCACCCACACCGCCAGCAGCGGCCGGGTGTGCGGGTGGTCGTCCGCGCGCGTCACGGTCAGCCAGCACGTCGCGGCCGACTCCGCCAGGTGGGGGAGCACCTCCTCCCACACACCGGGTGCCTCACTGGTCAGGGACTGCGCCTGGGGGCTGGGGAACACGTCGCGCTCCTCGGGTCTGGCCTGAACGAGCGAATCACACTAGCCGTGCGCACCGACACTCAGGCGGCGGCCGGCGCGGTGTGTCCCGTACGCACCGCGAAAGCGGTGAAGACCACCGCGGCGGCCACGGCCGTGGCGAGCATGACCGCGGTCATGCTGGACAGGGTCACCGGACCGGTCAGCCCGGCGGTCGAGGCCAGACCGGAGCCGATGCCGAACTGGAGGGTGCCCAGCAGGGCCGAGCCGCTTCCGGCGATCCTCGGCGGCTGCCCGTCCAGGGCCAGGGCGGTGGCGTTCGGCGACACCAGCCCGGTGAACACCATCATCACGAACAGCGCGACGGTCACCGTCACCAGGCTCGCTCCGCCCGCGGACCCCAGCAGCGCCAGCGAGGCCACCGAGGCGATCGACCCGGCCAGGCCCAGGAACAGGCGACGGTGGATCTCGACCCGGCGGATGAGGTAGGCGTTCAGCTGGTTGCCGATGATCATGCCGAGCGTGGTCACCGCGAACACCAGGCTGAACTCCTGGGCGCTGGCCCCGAAGCGCGAGTGGGCCACGAAGGAGAACGTCGAGATGTAGGTGAAGCTCATCCCGAAGCTCAGCGCGAGCGTGAGCGTGGGAGCGGTGAAGCGGATGTCGCGCAGCAGGCGGCCGAACACGCGCAGCTGCGCACGCGGGCTGACCCGCTCGCGCTGCTCTGGCGGCAGGCTCTCGGGCAGGCCGAACAGCACCAGGGCGAAGGTCGCCAGCCCGGTGGCGCCGAGCACGGCGAAGAGCAGCTGCCAGGGCCCGAAGAAGAGCAGCTGACCGCCCAGGATCGGGCCGAGCATCGGGGCCAGGCCGGAGAGCAGCACCAGCCGGGAGAAGAAGGTGGCGGCGGCGTCGCCGTCGAACACGTCCCGCACGATCGCGCGGGAGATGACCAGGCCGGCCGCGGCCGACAACCCCTGGCCGAAGCGCAGCAGGCTGAACATCTCCACGCTGTCGACCGCCGCGATGGCGAGGGTGGTGGCGGTGAACACGCCGATGCCGACCAGCAGCGGCGCGCGGCGGCCCCACCGGTCGCTGAGCGGGCCGATGACGAGCTGGCCCAGGGCCAGACCGGCCATCACCGAGGTCAGGGTGAGCTTGACGCTGGCCTCGCTAGTGCCCAGGTCGGAGGCGATCTGGGGCAGCGCGGGCAGGTACAGGTCGGTGGCGAGCGGGCCGATCGCGGACAGCACGCCGAGGACCAGGACGAGCAGCAGCGTGCGGCGGCGCGTGCGCGCCGTGGCGGCCGTGGCCTCCTGGCGGGACGGTCCGGCCTGCGGCGGCACGTCGTGGTGGTTCAGGGGGTTGTCTGCGGTAGGGACGTTCTGGGTGTCCGGGACGACCTGGACGTCCGGGGTGATCTGGGCACGGCGGTTCGGACGTGCGGAAGCAAGGGTCACCGAGGCTCCAACGCGGGGAGAAGTAACAACGAGCGGTGCGCGGTACGCGGCGGGCGCCGTGAACCGCCTTCGGGCGGGGCGCCGACAGAAGTCCCATGAGAGGACCAGAGGGTCCCGGGATCACTTCCGCCTCCAACACAAGGCTAGGAGCAGGCAATCCCCGCTTTACCCAACACGTCGAGTGATCCGAATTACGGTCCTGGAAATCCCTGCTGGTAAAGGGATTCGGTCCGCTGTGACGACGCCCATGCGGGGACGGGAGCCCTCTGGTCGTCGTGTTCCGCTCATTCCCCGGCCGCGTGTCGTTCGATTCCCCCTGGTTACCCGATGGTAGTTCCGATGGGCGAAACATGCCTTTCGGCGGCACGTGTCCTGTGAAGAAAGGAGCGGGTGCGGGGGGTGCGTACCAGGAGCTCACAGGCCTCCGGGACCGGGGTCGCGCCCTCCGGTGGCCGCACGCCGCGAACCGCGGAACGGAAATTACCCCAAGGCGTGTGCTAATCTGGCCGGGTAAGGGTTTATGGGGAAAGAAAAACAATTTCTACCGGCCTTGCCTTCGACCGTTTTCCGGTTATTCTCGGCATATGCCGAACCCCCTTTCTCCCGTCGTGCTGTCCGCGTCCGTCATGACCCACCCCCGCCGGATGCGTGCCGCGCGCCGCGTCCTGGACTCCCTCGGGATCGCGGACGCCTGCCTGGCCGTGGACCCCGAGCCCGACGGTCCGCCCAGCTCCCTGCGCGCCTCCCAGGTCGCCTTCTCCAGCGCGGAACGCTTCGACTCCACCCACCACCTCGTCCTCCAGGACGACGTCCGCGTCTGCGCGGATTTCGCCGATTCCGTGCGCGACGCGGTGAGAAGGCGTCCTGAGGCCGCGCTCTCCCTTTTCGTGGAATGGGGCTCGCGCACCGCCTACCTGGCCCGGTGGGCGGTGTTCACCGGCGCCGGGGCGGTACCGGTGATCAACCCGTACATGCCGACCCCCGCCCTGCTCCTGCCGCGCGAGCTGGCCCTGGACATGGGCCGCTACCTGCGCGGCGCCGGGGGCCGCTCCGACGACCGCGCCGCCCTGCGGTTCCTGCGGGAGCGCGGCACCCCCGCCCTGGTCGCGGCACCCAACCTGGTCGAGCACGAGGATCTGCCCAGCATCAAGGGCAACGACGAACACGGGCTCCGGCACTCGGCCTGCTTCGCGGCGGAGGGCGCCCGCTTCGACGGGCCGGTCCTGGACCTGCCCCCGCTGCTGCCGTTCCTGCGCTGGAACACCGGGGAGGCCGTGGTCATCGACACCGGCGACGACGTGCCCGAGGCCCACCGGCCCACACCGGGGGTCCTGGCGGAGTGGGGCGCCTCACCGGGGGAGCTGCGCCGGGACTGCGCCGAGCACCTGGGCGCCGGTTCCGGGCCGCTGTTCGCGCTCTGGACCACCGCCGCCGCCTTCGGCGCGGTCCAGGAGCGGCACTGGCCGGGCACGGTGGCGGGCCTGCGCGCCCGCCGGGACGATCCCCTGGTCGGGCGCGCGCTGGCCACCTTCGCGCCGGGCGCGCTGCGCGTCGCCCTCGACCCGGACTCGCTGGCGCGGCTCTCCGGGCGGTTCGTACCGGCGGTGCTCGCCGCCATGGAGTACGGGGCCGGCCTCACCTCCGCCCGCACCGCCTGAGCGGGCGGCCGCGCCGGTGCGTCCCCGGCCGCGGCCCGCGGCACCGACGGCGCGGCCCGGCTCGCGGGCCGCGCACCGCGGCCCTCAGTGCCCCCGGTCGATCCACTCCTGGAGGTGGGGCGCCTCGGCACCGATCGTCGTGGACGGGCCGTGACCGGTGTTGACCACCGTCTCCTCCGGCAGGCTGAACAGCCGGTCGCGGATGGACTCCACGATCGTCGGGAAGTCCGAGTAGGACCGTCCCGTCGCCCCCGGACCGCCCTGGAACAGGGTGTCGCCGCTGAACAGCACGCCCAGGTCGGGCGCGTACAGGCACACGGCCCCCGGGGCGTGGCCCGGGGTGTGCAGGACGGTCAGCCCGGTCCCGGCGATGGTGACGACCTGTCCCTGGGACAGCTCCGCGTCGGGCGCGCGGTCCGGATGGGTCATGTCCCACAGCACCCGGTCGGCCGGGTGCAGCAGGATGGGCGCACCCGTGGCCTCGGCCAGCGCCGGGGCCACGTTGACGTGGTCGTTGTGCGCGTGCGTGCACACCACCGCCACGAGTTCGCGGTCGCCCACCGCGCCCAGGATCGCGCCCGCGTCGTGCGCGGCGTCGATGACCAGGGCCTGGTCCCGGTCGCCCACGATCCAGACGTTGTTCTCGACCTCCCACTCCCCGCCGTCCAGGGCGAAGACCCCCGAGGTGGTCAGGTGTTCCACCCGCGCGCCGCTCACAGGATCACCACCGAGCGCAGGACGTCGCCGCGTTCCATCCGGGCGAAGGCCTCCTCGACCTCGCCGAGTCCGATCTCCTCGGTGACGAAGCCGTCCAGGTCCAGGCGCCCCTGGAGGTAGAGGTCGATGAGCACCGGGAAGTCGCGCGAGGGCAGGCAGTCGCCGTACCAGGAGGACTTCAGCGCCCCGCCGCGGCCGAACACGTCCAGCAGCGGCAGGTCCAGGCGCATCTCCGGCGTGGGCACGCCCACCAGAACGACCGTGCCCGCCAGATCGCGCGCGTAGAAGGCCTGCTCGTAGGTCCTGGGCGTGCCCACGGCGTCGATCACCACGTCGGCGCCGAAACCGCCGGTCAGGTCGCGGATGGTCTCGACCGGGTCGGTGAAGGAGGCGTTGACGGTGTGGGTGGCGCCGAACCCGCGCGCCCATTCGAGTTTGCGGTCCTCCAGGTCCACGGCGATGATCCGTCCGGCCCCGGCCAGCCGCGCGCCCGCGACGGCCGCGCTGCCCACGCCGCCGCAGCCGATGACGGCGACCGAGTCCCCGATGCCCACGCCGCCGGTGTTGAGGGCGGCGCCGATCCCGGCCATGATCCCGCAGCCCAGCAGACCGGCCGCGGCGGGCGAGGCCTGCGGGTCCACCTTGGTGCACTGCCCCGCGGCGACCAGGGTCTTCTCCGCGAACGCGCCGATGCCCAGGGCGGGGGAGAGCTCGGTGCCGTCCTCCAGCGTCATGCGCTGCTCGGCGTTGTGCGTGTCGAAGCAGTACTGGTGCCGCCCCCGGCGGCAGGCGCGGCAGTCCCCGCACACCGCGCGCCAGTTCAGGATCACGTGGTCACCCGGCGCGACGGTGGTCACGCCCTCGCCCACGGACTCCACCATGCCCGCGGCCTCGTGCCCGAGCAGGAAGGGGAACTCGTCGTTGACGCCGCCCTCGCGGTAGTGCAGGTCGGTGTGGCACACCCCGCACGCCTGCACCCTGACCACGGCCTCGCCGGGCCCCGGATCGGGCACGACGACCGTGGTGATCTCCACCGGAGCCCCCTTGGACCGGGAGACCACCCCTTGTACCCGCTGAGACATCTTCGCTATACCCCCACACGTGGCCGGAGGCGGCGCGGGTGTGCGCCGCTTCCGGCACCATTCCCCACCCGCGTCACACCTATCCCGCTCCAGGGGCGCCGGTCACGCCCCCGAGCCCGGGCGGACGATCATGAGCACGACGACGGACGCCCACACCAGGTTGTAGATCCCGGTGATCATCGACAGAGTGCGCAGCGCGCGGGGGTCGCCGGGCTCGCGGAGCGCCTCGCGCTGGCGGGGGTGGATCAGTGCGGCCAGCATCAGGCCCGCCAGGGCCGTGAGCAGCATCGAGACGATGATCCAGACCTCGCCCATCCGGCCCTGGAGCAGGGCCAGGGCGATCCCGACCGCGGGGACGACGATTCCGGCGACGGCGTAGCCGCGGGTGACGCGGTGCAGCAGGGCGGCCACGGCGGTGTCGCGCTCGCCCGGGTCGCGCTCGTCGGGGGAGCGGGCGCCCGTGGGCGTGTCCGCGCTCCCCGGGTCGGCGGCGCCCACGGTGGCGGGCACGGCGGCGGGGGCGAACCGCGGGAAGAGGCTGGCCGCGACGGTGGATCCGCCGACGAACACGATGGCGGCGAGCACGTGGACCGAGAGCAGCAGGTGTTCCATGGGATGTTCTTCTTCCTTCAGGGTGCCTGAAGCATATCCCGGGATTCAGGCAGCCTGAAGGAGGGGTCGGTTCACGACCCCGGGAACTTCCGGAAAACGGGAGCGGCGGCGGACCGCCGGTCTCAGGAACCGTCCGGGGCGCCGAAGGCCGCCCGCACGGCCTCGCCCACCCGCCGCTGAACGGGGTCGGCCTCCGGCCCGAACATCGCGGTGTCCACCGAGGCCACCGCCTGCCTGGCCGCGTCCAGCAGGCGGGCACCCTCGTCGGTGATCTCGATCGCCGAGGCGGCCCCGGCCCGCGACGTGCGGTCGCGCACCAGGCCCGCGGCGACCAGCGACTTCACCGAGCCGTGCACGCTCTGGACCGTGATCCCCGACATCCGCGCCAGGTCGCTGAACGAGGCGCCCGCGACCCCGGAGATGTGGCCGAGCAGCCCGAGCCGGGCGACCGTGAGGTCCAGGGGCGCGAGCGCGGCGTTCAGTTCGGTCTCGATACCGCGCGCCAGGGTCAGCAGGATGATCGAGGGACTGGTCACGGGCGGTCCGGGGCGGCTGTTCTCGGTGCTCACCTCCCCAGTCTCCCCCACCGCGCGGGGCGGATCCGCCCCGCGCGGCAGCCTCCGGACCGGGGCCCGGAACGGCTACAGGCTGGTGCTCAGGCCGAGGCCCAGACCGCCGTCCACGGGGATCTCCGCGCCCGAGGTGAAGGTGGCCTCGAATCCCAGGAAGAGCACGGCGCGGGCCACCTCGTCGACGGTGCCGTGGCGGCCCATCGGCGTGGCCGCGTCGCCCACCCGCATGAACTCCTCGCGATCGGCTCCCCCGAGACCCGTGATCCCCATCGTGGGGGTGTCGGTGAAGCCCGGAGCGACCGTGTTCACCCGGATGCCGCGCGGCAGCAGCTCCGAGGCGAGCACCCGGCTGAAACCCAGCACGGCCGCCTTGGCGCCCGTGTACACGCTCATCCCCGGCGTACCGGTCATGTTCGTCACCGAGGTGGTGAACACGATCGCCCCGCCGTCGGCGACCAGCGGCGCCAGCCTCTGGACGGTGAAGAAGGCCCCCTTGGTGTTGACCGCGAACAAGCGGTCGTAGGTCTCCTCCGTCACCTCCCCGAACGGGCCGAGCTCCGCGGTCCCCACGTTCACGTGCAGGAGGTCGATCCCGCCCAGCGCGGCGCGCACGGCCTCGGCCAGCGCGTCGGTGTCGGCCAGGTCCGCCACGTCGGCGCGCACCGCGTGCGCCTCCGGCCCCAGGCGGCCGCGAGCCTCCTCCAGGTTCTTCTCGCTGCGCCCGGTCAGCAGCACCCGGGCCCCTCCGGCGAGCAGCGCCTCGGCCACGCCCATCCCCATGCCGTGCGTCCCGCCGATCACCACGGCCCGCTTGCCCGCGTAGTTCCCCATCACCGGTCACCCCGTTTCGGTTCGGGGGCGGCGCCTCACCGCCCCGCACAGGACCACGGTGGCGGCGGCCGCCACGGTTGTCCTACGGGATCGCTACGGTTGTCCGCATGCGTTTCGGGGTGCTGGGTCCGCTGACGGTGCGGACCGACGACGGTGAGCCCGTCCGGATCCGCGACACCAAGGTGCGCGCCCTGCTGGCCTCCCTGCTCCTGGCCCGGGGGCGCCTGGTGCCCGCCGACCGCCTCGTGCGGGACCTGTGGGGCGACACCCCTCCGGCCCGCCCCGCGGCCGTCCTCCAGGCCCGGGTCTCCCAACTGCGCGGAGCCCTGGAACGCGCCGAACCCGGAGCCCGTTCCCTGGTCCGCCACCGCGCGCCCGGCTACCTGCTGGACGCCGACGACGTGGACGCCGCACGGTTCGAGGAACTGCTGCGCCGGGCCGCGCGGGCCGCGGAGCCCCGCGAGCGCGCGGACCTGCTCACCCGCGCCCTGGACCTGTGGCGCGGGCCCGTGCTGGCCGAGTTCGCCGACACCGAACCGGCGCGGTCCGCCGCGGCCCACTGGGAGGAACTGCGGGCGACCGCCCTGGAGGACCGGGCCGAGGCACGTCTGGAACTGGGGGAACACGCCGCGCTGGCCGTCGAGCTGGCCGAGACCGCCGCCCGCCACCCCTACCGCGAGCGCCTGCACGCCGCCCGCGTCCGCGCGCTCTACGGGGCGGGCCGACAGGGCGAGGCCCTGGCCGCCTACGAACGGCTGCGCGCGCGTCTGGCCGAGGAGATGGGGATCGACCCCGGCCCTGAGCTGACGGCCCTGCACCGGGCGGTCCTGACGCAGGACCCGTCCTTGGACCCGGTACCTGCTCCCGCGCCCCCGCCGGGGGCCGCCGGGTTCCCCGCCGCGCACAGGACGGCCGTCCCCGCCGCCGGACTGCCCGCGCCGGTCGGGGACCTCATCGGCCGGGACGACCACCTGCGGGCGCTGAGCTCCCTGATCGGCGCCCAGCGGATGGTCACCCTCACCGGCCCCGGCGGGGTCGGCAAGACCCGGCTGGCCCTGGCGGCGGCCCGTGCACTGGGCCCCGGCACGGCCCTGTTCGTGGAACTGGCCGCGCTCGCCCCCGGAGGCGACCCCGTGCCCCTCCTGGCCGCGGCCCTGGGGGTCCGCGACGACGTCTCGCAGCCGGGGGCCGCCCCGCACGAGCGCGTCGCCGGACTCCTGCGCGGCCGCGACGCCCTGCTCGTCCTCGACAACTGCGAGCACGTCGTCGGCCCCGCGGCGGACACGGTCGCCCGCCTGCTGGGCTCGGTGCCCGACCTGCGCGTCCTGGCCACCAGCCAGGTACCGCTGGACGTGGCCGGGGAGCACCTGTACGCGCTGCCCCCGCTGGACCTGCCCGACCCCGGCACCGACGACCCCGAAGCGCTCGCCGCCTCGGGCGCGGTACGGCTCTTCACCGCGCGCGCCCGGGCCGCCGCGGCCTCGTTCGCGCTCGACACCGACACCGCTCCCGCCGTCGCCGCTGTCTGCCGACGCCTGGACGGCATCCCCCTCGCCCTCGAACTGGCCGCCATCCGGCTGCGGCACATGGGCGTGGCCGACCTCGCCGCCCGCCTGGACGACCGCTTCGCCCTGCTCGGGGCCGGCCGCCGCGACGCGCCTGCACGCCAGCGCACCCTGCGCGCCGTGATCGACTGGAGCTGGGAGCCCCTCTCCCCGCCCGAACGCGCCGTGCTCGGCCGCCTGGCCGTGCACGCCGACGGCTGCGACCTGGCCGCCGCCGAGGCGGTGTGCTCCGATCCCGACACCGTGCCCGTCCACGAGGTCCTGGGGCTGGTGGGGGCGCTCGTGGACCGCTCGCTCGTCGTGGCCGCCGACCGCTCCGGCGCGACCCGCTACCTCCTGAGGGAGTCGGTGGCCGCCTACGCCCTCGAAAGGCTGGAGGAGGCCGGAGACGCGCGCCGCACCCGCGCCCGGCACGCCGCCCACTTCGCCGAGCTGGCCGAGCACGCCGACGAAGGGCTGCGCGGCGCCGACCAGGAGCACCGGCTCCGGCGCCTGGACCGCGAGTCGGCGAACCTGGACGCGGCCCTGGCCCTCGCGGTGGAGGAGGCGGACGCCCGCCTGGCCCTGCGCCTGGCCGAGGCCGCGTGCTGGTACCGGTACCTGCGCGGGCGCGCGGGGGCGGCCCGAGCCGCCCTGGACGCCGCCCTGTCCGTGCCCGGCGCACCTCCCGCGGCCCGCGCCCGGGCACGGGTGTGGCGGGCCGCCCTGGCGGTACCCGGCTCCGAGGACGCCCGGCGGTGGAGCGCCACCGTCGAGGAGGACCTGGCCCGGGTGGGCGACCCGGTCGCGCACGCCCGCCTGACCTGGTTCACGGAGTTCACGCGCTGGGGGCTGGGCGATCCGGTCCGGGCCGCGGCCCGGGTGGAGCGGGCCCGTGACGCCTGCGTGCGGGCGGGGGACACGTGGGGCGCGGCGGTCGCCCGGGAGACCCTGGCGCGGGCGGCCTTCGCCCGGGGCGACCTCGCCGGGGCCCGGCGGGGGGCACTGGAGGCCGAGCGGGCACTGCGCGCCCTCGGTGACCGGTGGGGGATCCTGCGCGCCTCCGACACCCTGGCCCAGGTCGCCGAGGCCCGCGGTGATCTGGCGGAGACGACCCGGCGCCACGAGGAGGGGCTGCGCATCGCCGAGGGCCTTCGGCTGTGGCACACGTTCTCCCTCAAGCTCTCCGGCCTGGGGCGGGTCGCCCTGCTCAACGCGGACCTGGAGCGGGCCGACGCGCTGCACGCCCGGGCGCTGCGGGTGGCCGAGGAGCACGCGGACCCGGTGGGCGAGCAGTTCGCGGACGCCGGGATCGCCCTGGCCGCCCGCCGCCGGGGCGACCTGGACCTGGCCGAGCGGTCGCTGCTGCGCCGCCTGGAGTGGAACCGGCGCGCGGACGGCCGGATCGGGACCGCCTTCATCCTCACCCAGCTGGGGTTCGTCGCCGAACAGCGCGGCGACGCGGACGCGGCCCTGGAACTGCACGGACGGGCCCGGCGTGAGGCCGAGCGCAGCGGCGACCCGCGTGCGGTCGCCCTGGCGGTGGAGGGGCTGGCCGGAGCGCACGCGCTGGCGGGCGGGCACGGCCGGGCGACGCGGTTGCTGGAGCGGGCCGCGGCCCTGCGGGAGGAGGCGGGTGCGCCGCTGGCGGCGGTCGAGCGCTGGGACGTGGACCGCGTCGTCGGGCGGATCGGTGCGGGTGGTGCCCGCCGCGAGGCGACGGGCACCGAGGTCGGCGACGCGCCCTGAGCGGTGCCGGGCCCGAAGCGCCGCGGGCGGCGCGGGACCCGGAGCGCTCCGGCGGGCGGGTCAGCGGGTGAAGTCGTCGGGGCCCCGGGCGGGACCGTGGTAGAACAGCCGGTCCGGCTCGTCCGCGGGCACGGTCGGGTAGGTCGGGCCGTTCCCGGCGGGCGCGCGGCGGGCTGCCAGTTCCAGTACCGGTGCCAGCATGGCGTCGGCGACCGCGTCGCGCAGCTCCGGGAGCAGCGCGTACAGCACGTCTCCGGGGCAGGCGGTGGCGTTGAAGTCGCGGTGGCCCAGGATCGCGCTGTGCGGATCGAGCCGGTAGGCCCCGCACAGCCACGCCAGGGTGGCCACCAGCGCGTCGGTCAGGGCCCCGGTCGGGCTCACGCTCGTGTAGAGGCCCTCGTTCTCGATGCCGATGCAGGTGCTGTTGTTGTTGGCCACGTGCGCGCCCACGACGTGGCTGCCCTCGCGGATGGCGGCGAAGCTGCGGTCGCGGCCCTCCATGACGTGGCCGCCGCGGCTGATGGTGAGCTGCTGGCCGGTGTCGAGCCAGCCGTTGGAGTCCATGTGGTAGTTCTGGATCGCCCTGGACAAGGAGTAGGCGTGGCTGAGCGAGTAGTCGGTGCTGTTGGCCGTCGCGGTGTGGTGGACCACGATGTAGCTGGGCGCGGTGGTCAGGATCTGGACCCGGCCCGCGGGTGAGCGCGCTCCCCAGTCGGCCCGGGTGTGCAGGGGCGGTTCGGCCGCCCCCGCGGAGGCGCTCGCGCCCCCCGCGGTGAGCGCCCCGCCGAGAACGGCGGCGCCGGAGGCCAACGCGGCCCCGCGCAGGACGGTGCGTCTGTCCGGACCTGACCGGTGGGTTCTGGTCATGGGTGATCCTTCGGCTCGTGTCATGACTTGCCAGTCCATAAGAGAACACGGACCACCCACGGTGCACAAAGTGTGACGCGGTGAATTTTCATGGCCGTGACCGGCCAGAACGCCACTCTTTGACCCCATGGGTAGAAGTAGGTCGTTGGTGTACAAGACGGCGGAGAAACGATAGAGCGGGAATGCGCGTTTTCCGCTGTTCCATCCCCGGCTCTTTGCGCGTCTTTTCCGTCGTCCTCGACAGGTCTTTTCCGAACCGCGGTGCCCGAGCCCGGCGCCGGTCCCCGTCGGGGCCGGGCGGTGTCTCCCGGAGCGCCGCCGACGCCCTTACCTGCGCCGCTGCCCGGCCCGGGCGTTTGCTGTACAGTTCCTGACTACTCAGGCGTCCCGTGCCCCCGGGCTCCTTCTCCCCCACCCGGAGAACCAGCGGAAGAAGAAGAGGACCCATGACGAGTACGACCGCCGAGAAGACCGGGCGCCCCGGGACGGTGGAGGCGGCTTTCCTGCTCCTGCTCGCCCTGATCGCCGTCGACCTCGTGCTGTGGGTGCTGAACGTGTTCGTTGTCGCCCCCACCGGGCTGGACAGTATGCGCGCGGCCTCGGGCGAGGAGGGGGGCCTGCGCCAGGCCGCCGTGTCCGGCGCCGCCACGCTGCTGTTCGCGGCGGTGGGCGTCCTCCTCGCCGTCCTGGTGCGCCGGGGCCGCAACTGGGCGCGCCTCCTGATCGCCGCCGCCGCTGCCCTCGTCGTGCTCATGGACCTGGCCACCGCGAACATGGACGCCATCGTGTGGCCGCCGGCCGGGATGTCGGCCTACGACGTCCTCGGCTACGCCGTTCCGGGACTGCTGGGGCTGTCCGCCCTCGTGCTGCTGTTCCTGCCCGCGTCCAACGCCTACTTCTCGCGCGGGGCGCGAGCCGAGTAGGCGCTGCGGCGGACGGCCCCGGCGTCAGCCGACGCCCGGGCCGTGCGGGACGACCATGGACAGCACCCCGGGCAGGCCCGCCCAGTCACTGGTCACCGTGGTGGCCCCGGCCTGCGCGAGTTCGCGCACGCGGGCGGCGGCCTCCTCCGGGGAGGGGGTGCGCGCGTCGATCGCGGGGGACACCGCGTGGGCGTCGGTCATCACCAGCAGGTAGTCGTTCTCGCCGTACCAGGAGGTGTCGATCCCCCCGGTGTAGGTCGGGGCGCTGCCGTCGAAGACCACGAACCACGGCCGCAGCTCCTCGGCGTAGCGCTCGCGCGGGTCGCCGCCGCGTGCGCCGAGCACCGCCGGGAAGGTGGCCGCCTCGTCCAGGCGGCCCTCGGCGGCCAGGTCGCGCAGGCGCGACGCCTGCTCCTCGTCGGTCCACAGGTCGTCGAAGGGGTTGCCCTGCTCGAAGGTGCCCGGGGTCAGGTAGACGACGACCCTCCCGGCCAGAGCGCCGCGCGAGGGCCATCCGTCGGCGCGCACCGCCTCGTCCAGGGTGGCGTGGGCGCCCGCCAGCAGGTCGTCCGGCCGGAACAGGGCGTCGCCCAGGACCTGGTCGGCGAGCGCGTCGAACTCGGCGGGGCCCAGACCCGCCTCGGCGTGGTAGCCCTTCTTCATCTCGACCTTGAGCAGCAGCGGCGGGTGGCCGGGGTTGGTCTCGTGCCAGGTGCGCACGTCGCGCAGGCAGTCGGCGAGGTCGCCGTCGCCGCCCCGGCGCAGTTCGTCGGGGCTGGTGGCCCCGGCGCAGTTGTTGTGCTGGCCGACCAGTTCGTGGTTGACCCGCCAGGTGCCGAACCACTCGTCGGTCCACACGTCCAGTTCCAGGAGCCCGGCACCGGAGTCGAGGGCGTCGGCGAAGTGGGGGAAGGTCGCCGTCTCGTAGGCGTTGTGCACGCCCACGGAGGTGGTCCGGGAGAGGGCCTGCTCGGCAGCGGAGGCGGGGGAGGGGGCGCTGGTCAGGGCGAGGGCGAGCGCGGCGCAGGTCAGCGCGGCGGTGCGGGCGGAGGGCATGGGGGTCCTTCGGCGCTGGGGGTCACTGACTGGTGGTCAATCAACCACAGGTCACCGCTCGTGCGCAAAGGGTCATGCTCCGGAAGGTGGCGCGGGGCCCAACGGAGGATGAAGTCCCGTCGGGCCCCGCGAAGTCCGGGGGTTCAGGCCACGGGCTCGGGCGCGCGGTCCCGCTCCTCGGCGCGGGGGGCCAGACGCCCGGTGCGGTGCAGCCACCAGTCCGCGACCAGGGTGCCCAGGGGAGGCACGGAGGCGGCCAGGGCCACCAGGGTCGCCCACAGGTTCCAGCGCAGGTGCAGGGCGGCGGCCAGGGTGACCACCACGTAGAGCACGAAGGCGCCCCCGTGCAGGGGGCCGAAGAGGTGCACGCCCGCCTCGCTGCCGCTGCCCAGGTACTTGACGTACATGCCGCCCAGGAGGCCGATCCAGGTCAGGGCCTCGATGACCGCCACCACGCGGAAGACGATCGCTGTGACACGGGGACTGATGCTCACGCTGTTCCTCGGACTCGCTCGGTTCTGGACAGGAGGGGAGTTTCCCGGCGCCCGCCGGGCCCGGACCGCTCCCAGGCTAGGACACGTTTTCGAGTGGCCGAATCCGGGGCGGAAGGTGCGGAAGCACACGTTCGGGCGTTCCGCGCGCACCGGTGACGGGCCTCTCCGGCCCGGCCCGTGTTGGTGGGCACAGGCCGGGGGAGACGGAGGACCCGGGGGCACGCGCCCCCGGGTCCTCAGCGGGCCCCTTCGACCGGGCTTCTTCGGCCGAGCTCTCCCGGCCGAGTCGCCTCAGCCGGGTCGCACCGAGCCCGGCGCCGTCAGCCCAGGGCCTCCACCACGACCTCGGCGGCCCCGGCGATCAGCGCGTTGTCGTACTCGGCGTCCTCCTCGTCACGGCTGGACATGACGGCGAGGACGATGGGGTCGCCCTCCGGGGGCCACAGGACGGCGATGTCGTTGCGCGTGCCGTAGTTCCCGCTCCCCGTCTTGTCGCCGACCTCCCAGCCCTCGGGCACCCCGGCGCGGATCAGCTCGTCCCCGGTCAGGTTGTCGACGAGCATCCGCGTGAGCACCTCGCGCCGGTCCTCGGGCAGGGCGTCGCCGAGGACGAACTCGCGCAGGCTCCCGGCCATGGCGCGCGGCGTGCTCGTGTCCCGGGTGTCACCGGGAGCCCACCGGCTCAGGCCGGGTTCGACGCGGTCGGCCTCGATCACGTCGTCGCCCATCTCCTCCATCGCCTCCTCGAACCCGTCGGGTCCGCCGAGTTCGTCGAAGAGCAGGTTGGCGGCGGTGTTGTCGCTGTAGCGGACGGCGGCGTCGGCCACCTCCGCCAGGGGCAGCCCGGTGTCGACGTGCTGTTCGGTGACCGGTGAGTGGCCGAACACGTCGTCGGCGTCGTAGGTGACGACCTCCTCCATCTCCTCGGGCGTGTTCCGCTGGAGCACCAGCGCCGCGCTGAAGGCCTTGTGGGTGGAGCAGTAGGCGAACCGCTCGTCGGGGCGGTGCGCGACCTCCTCGCCGCTGCCGGTGTCCACCGCGTAGACGCCCAGCCGCGCGTCGAACTCCTCCTCCAGGTCCGCGAACTCGTCGGCGAATCCGGAGGAGAGGTCGGCCGGGGCCGACCGCCCGGCCGAGCCCTCGGCGGAGGGCCCGGCCGAGGGCTCCGTCCCCGGAGCCGGTCCGGAACCGTCCGCCCCGCAGGCGGCGGCGGGAACGAGGGTGACCGCGGCCAGGGCCGCGAGTCCGGTGCGCCGTAGGGGTGAAAGCAACATCTTCCCTGCTCCTTCTGTCCTGGGGACGTCCGGTCTCCGTGCCCGGTCGGCACGGAGCGGCGTCAGGCCAGCTCCTCCGCGACGACCTCGGCGGCCCGGGCGATCAGGGCGTTGTCGTACTCGGCGTCCTCCTCGTCACGGCTGGACATGACGGCGAGGACGATGGGGTCGCCCTCCGGAGGCCAGATGACGGCGATGTCGTTGCGCGTGCCGTGGCTCCCGGCGCCGGTCTTGTCGCCGACCCTCCAGTCCTCGGGCACCCCGGCGCGGATCAGCTCGTCGCCGGTGGTGTTGTTGACGAGCATGTCGTTGAGCACCTCGCGCCGGTCCTCGGGCAGGGCGTCGCCGAGGGTGAACTCGCGCAGGCTCCCGGCCATGGCGCGCGGCGTGCTCGTGTCGCTGGTGTCCCCGGGGGTCCAGTCGTTCAGCTCGGTCTCGAGCCGCTCCGGGTCGGTGACGTCGTCGCCGATCGCCTCCAGCTCGTCCTCGAACGCGTCCGGCCCGCCCAGTTCCTCGAACAGCAGGTTGGCGGCGGTGTTGTCGCTGTGGCGGACGGCGGCGTCGGCCACCTCCATCAGCGTCATGCCCGTGTCCACGTGCTGCTCGGTGATCGGCGAGTAGTCGACCAGGTCCTCCTCGGTGTAGGTGACGACCTCCTCCATCTCCTCGGGCGTGTTCTGCTGGAGTACCAGTGCCGCGGTCAGGGCCTTGTGCGTCGAGGCGTAGGCGAACCGCTCGTCGGGGCGGTGCTCGACCTCCTCGCCGCTGCCGGTGTCCACCGCGTAGACGCCCAGCCGCGCGTCGAACTCCTCCTCCAGCCGCTCGAACTCCCGGGCGGGACCGCCGGAGGCCGCCGGAGAGGCCGACTGCTCCGCCTCGGGGGTCGCGGCGCCGTTGGCCGCCGCGCAGCCGGTGGCGGGGACGAGGACGACCGCGGCCAGGGCCGCGAGTCCGGTGCGCCGGTGGGATGAGAACACCATGTGTGCCTGCTCTTCCTGTCCTGGGTGTGCGCGGGTCCTCGGCCGGGCCCGAAGGCGGCCCGGACACGGAAGGACCCCCGGTCAGCCGTGCGGGAACCCGCACGCGCCGCCCTGCCGGGCGGCCTCGACCAGCAGTCTGACCGCTGGCACTGATGCTGTCCAAGACAGAAACGACCAGTTCCATGCCAAAACGGCATACCATGAGGGTCATGGACCTCGTCGGCGCCTGCAAGGCGTTCGTGAACGTGAGCGAGAGGGGCAGCTTCACCCTCGGAGCCGCCGCCGCCCGCATCCCCCAGCCGGTCGCCAGCAGGCGCATCGCCGCCCTGGAGCGGCACCTGGGCGCCCGCCTGTTCGACCGCTCCACCCGCCGGGCCACCCTCACCCAGTTCGGCCGCGACATGCTGCCCTCGGCCAGGCGCCTGGTCCGGCTGGCCGAGGAGATGGAGCACGACGCGGAGAGGGCGGCGCTGCGCCCGCTGCGCCTGGCCGTGCCCGACACCTGCGCCACGCGCGACCTCGCCCTCCTGGGCGCCGAGGCCCGCGAGGAGGGCATCCACCTGGACTTCCGCTCCGCCGCGCCCGCGGCGCGGACCGAGCTGCTGGGCGCCCGCGAGGTGCGCGCCGCCCTGGCGGGGGTGCCGCCCGACGAGGCCGCGTGGACGGTCCCGCTGGGGCTGGCGGGCACCGGGGAGCCGCGCGCCGGGGCCGTCTACCTGGAGACCCTGCGCCTGCCCCGCGACCGCTCGTCCTCGCGCGGCCGCCGCGTCTGGCTCCAGCCCGAGGACGACGTCCCCCACGTGCGCGACCCCCTCAACCGCCTGCGCGACGCCGTGGGCCTGCGGCCCGGCCAGGTGGTCCTCGCCGCCTCCCTGGCCTCCGCCGCCGCCGAGGTCCTGGGTTCGCGGGACCTCCTGCTGTGCTCTCCCCGCCAGGCCGAGGACCTGGGGCTGTACTGGCGCCCCACGGGCGAGGTCCGCCTCGCACGCGGCTACGAGGTGGCCGCCGAGACCGGGGACGAGGCCGAGCGGCTGCGCGCCCTCCTGGGGCGGGCGATCGCCCGGTGCCTGGGCGCCCCGGAGGGGGAGGGGCGGCCCGGCACGGACGGGCCGCCCGGGCGCACCGACGCAGAACGGGAGTCCGCGTGAGCGCCACCGCCCTGGTCCGCGACCTGCGCCGCGAACTCGACGAGGGCGGACTGCGGGGCTCCTTCCTGGTACGGGACATGCGCACGGGCGAGGAACTGGGCATCGAACCCGACCTGGAGTTCTCGACGGCCTCGCTCGTCAAGGTCCCGCTCGCCGTCGCCACGCTCGAACGTATCCGCGCGGGTGAGATCGACGGCGCCGAACAGGTCCTCGTGCAGCCGGGCCGGGTCACTACCCCGGGACCCACCGGGATGAGCCGGTTCCGCCACCCGGCCCGCGTCAGCGTCGAGGACCTGCTCTACCTCAGCATGTGCCTGAGCGACAACACCGCCACCGACGCCCTGTTCGAGATCACCCCTCCCGAGCGGGTCGCCGCGTCGCTGCGCGCGGCCGGGCTGCGCGGCATCACCGTCCGGCACACGATGCGCGGCCTCAGCGACACCCCCGCCGACCGGCTCGGCCCCGAGGGCGCGCACCTGGCGCACTCGCTGGCCATCGGCGAGGGCACCGCCGGGCGGGGGCACCGCATCGAGCAGCTCGACGTCACCCGGGCCAGCTCCGGGGCGGCCCGGGCCTTCGCCGACCTGCTGGAGGCGCTGTGGCGGCCCCGGGCGATCGACCCGGACGTAGCCGCCCGGGTACGGGAGCTGATGGGTGACAACCTGCTGCGCCACCGGCTGGCCCCCGACTTCACCTCCGACCTCTCCCGGTGGTCGTCCAAGACCGGAACCCTGCTCAACCTGCGCCACGAGATCGGTGTGGTCGAGCACGCCGACGGCCAGGCCTTCGCCGTCGCGGTGCTGACCGAGTCGCGCGTGCCCGCCTACCACCAGCCCGGGGCCGAGGCGCTCATGGCGCGCGTGGCGCGGGAGCTGCGCGACCACCTGCGCGCGGGAGTCCGCTGACCGGGAGGGGGCTCACACGCAGTGACCTTGCTCCCGGCGTCACTGTGAACGCCGAAAATGGCACTGGGAGCAAGATCGCCGGGGAGCTCCCCGCGTCTCGGGTGGAGGCGCTTCGGGGGAGGACTCAGCCCCGGGCGGTGAGCCCCAGAGCCGGGGCGAGCCGGGCCAGCACCGGCAGGATGTCGTCGTCCTCGGCCAGCGGCTGCACCGCGACGTGGTCCGCGCCCGCCTCCAGGTGCGCGCGCAGCTCCGCCGCCGCCGTCTCCGGTGCGCCCTGGGCGACCATGGCGTCCACCAGCGCGTCGCTGCCGCCGTCGGCGAAGTCCTCGTCGGAGAAGCCCAGGCGCCGGAAGTTGGCGAGGTAGTTGGTCAGCCGGTTGTCGACGTAGACGCTGAGCCCCTTCCTGGCGGTGCGCCGGGTCTCCGCACGGTCCCCGCCCAGGGCCACCTTGTGTTCGGGCGCCAGCAGCGGACCCTCGCCCAGCGCCTCGCGCGCGTCGCGGGTGAACTCGGGGTTGACCAGGTACGGGTGGGTTCCGGCGGCGCGCTCGGTGGACAGGCGGAGCATCCGCGGCCCCAGGGCGGCCACCACGCGCCGGTCCGCGGGCACGCCCCCGCGGTCGAGGACGTCCAGGTAGTCCACCACCGCGCCGAAGGGCTTGACCGCCTCGGGGCCGTTGGCCTCGCGGTGGCCCGCGCCGATGCCGAGCAGGAACCGGCCGGGGTGTTCGGACTCGATTCGGCGGAAGGAGTCGGCCACCGCCTCCGCGTCCGCGGTCCAGATGTTGACGATGCCCGTCGCGACCGCGAGCCGCGACGTCGCGGCCAGCGCCGTGGACACCTCCTCCATGTCGGCGCCGGGGGAGCCGCCGACCCAGACGGCGCCGTAGCCCAGCCGTTCGATCTCGGCGGCCGCTTCGGCGGTCAGGTCGGTCCTGTTCACCCACACTCCGTAGGTCCCCAGGTCGACGGCGGTGGCGTTCAGGCTCATGACGGGCCTTCCTTTGACGGTGGTGTCGACGTGCCGCCCCCGGCGGCCCGCCGAACGGGCACGGGGGGACCTACCCACCTTGCGCCCCGACCGAGCGCCCCCGGTCGGAGCCCAGCGGGTGCAGGCGCTCGGCCGCGCCCGCGCGCACGGCCTCCGAGACCCGGTCCAGGACCGGGGAGCGCAGGTTCCACCGCTGCCAGTACAGGCGCACGTCCACGGGGCGGTCCGGGGCCAGGGCCACGAGCCGCCCCGAGGCGATGTGCTCCGAGCACTGCGGTTCGGGCACCACGCCCCACCCGAACCCGAGCAGGACGGTCCGGGCGAAGTCCTCCGACGCGGGGATGTAGTGCCGGGGGCCGGAGGGTTCGCCGCCGACGGACTCGCGCAGGAACCGGTCCTGGAGGTCGTCGCGGCGGTCGAAGTTGACCACCGGCGCACGGGCGAGCAGCTCCGGGTCCGCCCGGCCGCCGAGGTGCTCCCGGTCGAAGTCCGGACTGCACACCGCGTGGTAGCGCATCGCGCCCAGGCCCGCCACGGTGCACCCCTGGACCGCCTCGGGTGTGGAGGTCACGGCGGCCATCACCGCCCCCGAACGCAGCAGGGACGTGGTGTGCTCCTCGTCCTCGCGGTAGATCTCGAACACCGCGCCCAGGTCGGCTGGCAGGTCCGCCAGCGCCTCCAGGAACCAGGTGGCCAGGCTGTCGGCGTTGACGGCCAGCGGCACCGACACCCGGCCCCGCTCGTGCTCGCCCAGCCGCAGCTCCGCGTCGGCGTCCTCGTCCAGCAGCAGCACCTGGCGGGCGTAGCGCAGCACCACGTCCCCGGCGGCGGTGGTCCGCACGGGGTTCGTGCGCTGGACCAGCACCCGGCCCGCGGTCTGCTCCATGGCCCGGACCCGCTGGGACACCGCCGAGGCCGTCACGTGCAGCCGCCGCGCGGCGGCCTCGAACGTGCCCTCGTCCACCAGGGTCGTCAGGGTGCGCAGATGGTCGAACTGGAACGGCATGTTAAGCCTCTCTCAGGGATGCTAAGAAAGTTTAGCTTTACTACACACGGGTGCCCGACCTAGCTTTTCGGGGTGAACGAGACACTCCTCCCCGCCCTGCTCGGCCTCGGCACCGGGCTCGCGCTCATCGTGGCCATCGGCGCCCAGAACGCCCACGTCCTGCGGATCGGCATCGAGGGCCGCACCGGAACCGTCCTGCCGGTGGTGCTGGTCTGCGCCCTGTCCGACGCCGTGCTCATCACGGCCGGGGTCCTCGGCGTCGGCGTCGTCGTCGAGGCCGCGCCCCTCGCCGTCACCGCGGTCCGCCTGCTCGGCGCGGGCTTCCTGGTCGTCTACGGCCTGTCCGCCGCGCGCCGCGTCCTGCGCCCCGGCTCCCTGGTGGTCGGCGGCGGGCTCCCCGGCGGGCGCGGGGCCGCGGTGACCACGGCGCTGGTGCTCACCTGGCTCAACCCGCACGTGTACCTGGACACGGTGGTGTTCCTGGGCTCGCTGGCCAACCAGCAGGGCGGCGACGCGCGCTGGTGGTGGACGGCGGGCGCGGTCACGGGCAGCTTCGTGTGGTTCTTCGGTCTGGGCTTCGGCGCCCGCCTGCTGCGCCCGGTCTTCGCCCGCCCGGGCGCCTGGCGGGTCCTGGACGCGCTCATCGCCGCCGTCATGCTCACCCTGGGCGTGCGCATGGCCCTCGGAGCCTGAGCCGCGGCCCCTTCGCCGGGCCGGGCGCCCGGCCCGGCGAAGGGGCGGGCGTCGGAACCGCCCCCCGGGCCGCTCCCACCGCCGTCGCCCCGGCGTGGCGCGGGTCTCCTTCTCGGGCCGTGCGCCCCCTGTTCATAAAACGTTTCAAGCAGCGGATGATCGCCTGGCCAGGCGTAAGGGTAAGTGAACCTTGACACATCAGAAGAGCTGGCGGTAGTTTCAGCGCAACCTGAGTGAAACGATTCAATGGGCCTTCCCGCCGGTCGGACCGGCAGGCGAGCCCTCCCCGAACGGAGCCCCACCGTGGCAGCACTCCCCGAACGCGGCGCGGACGCCCTGGCCGTCCTGCGGCGCCAGCACATCGAACTCCCCTCCTGGGCCTTCGGGAACTCCGGTACCCGGTTCAAGGTGTTCGCGCAGCCCGGCGTCCCCCGCGACCCCTGGGAGAAGGTCGCCGACTCCGCCGAGGTCCACCGCCTCACCGGGGTCGCCCCCACGGTCGCCCTGCACATCCCCTGGGACCGGGTCGACGACTACGCCGCGCTCGCCGCCCACGCGCGCGACCTGGGCATCGGCGTCGGCACCGTCAACGCCAACGTCTTCCAGGACGACGACTACCGGCTCGGCAGCGTCACCAACCCCGATCCGGGCGTGCGCCGCAAGGCGATCGACCACCTGCTGGAGTGCGTGGACGTCATGGACGCCACCGGCTCGCGCGACCTCAAGCTGTGGTTCGCCGACGGCACCAACTACCCCGGCCAGGACGACCTGCGCGCCCGCCAGGACCGCCTCGCCGAGGCCCTGTCCGAGGTCTACGACCGGCTCGGCCCCGACCAGCGCCTGCTGCTGGAGTACAAGCTCTTCGAGCCCGCCTTCTACGCCACCGACGTCCCCGACTGGGGCACCGCCTACGCCCACTGCCTGGAGCTGGGGGAGAGGGCCGTGGTCTGCGTGGACACCGGCCACCACGCCGCGCACACCAACATCGAGTTCATCGTCGCGTTCCTGCTGCGCGCCGGGAAGCTCGGCGCCTTCGACTTCAACTCGCGCTTCTACGCCGACGACGACCTCATGGTCGGCGCCGCCGACCCCTTCCAGCTCTTCCGCATCATGTACGAGGTCGTGCGCGGCGGCGGCCTGGCCGCCGACACCGGGGTCGCGTTCATGCTCGACCAGTGCCACAACATCGAGCCCAAGATCGCCGGTCAGATCCGCTCGGTCATGAACGTGCAGGAGGCCACCGCCAAGGCCCTGCTCGTGGACGCCGACGCGCTCGCCGCCGCCCAGCGCGAGGGAGACGTCCTGGCCGCCAACGCCGCCCTGATGGACGCCTACAACACCGACGTGCGGCCCATGCTCGCCGACCTGCGCCGGGAGCAGGGGCTGGACCCCGACCCCATGGCCGCGCACGCCCGCTCCGGCTACGCCGAGCGCGTCGCCGAGGAGCGTAAGGGCGGCGCCCAGGCCGGGTGGGGCGCGTGAACCGGCCGCCGACCCAGCACAGCAGCACCGAACAGGGAGATCCCGTGCCCGACGTCGTCGAACAGCTCCTCGCCCGCAGCAACACCCTCGGCGCCGACCCGCGCAACACCAACTTCGCCGGGGGCAACACCTCCGCCGCGGGCACCCGCACCGACCCCGTCACCGGACAGGACGTCGACCTGCTCTGGGTCAAGGGCTCCGGCGGCGACCTGGGCACCCTCACCGAGGACGGCCTGGCCGTGCTGCGCCTGGACCGCCTGCGCGCCCTCGTGGACGTCTACCCCGGCGAGGACCGCGAGGACGAGATGGTCGCCGCCTTCGACCACTGCCTGTTCGGCAGGGGCGGCGCCGCGCCCTCCATCGACACCGCCATGCACGGCCTGCTGCGCGCCGCGCACGTGGACCACCTGCACCCCGACTCCGGCATCGCCCTGGCCACCGCCGCGGACGGCGAGCGCCTGACCCGCGAGTGCTTCGGCGACCGCGTGGTGTGGGTGCCCTGGCGCCGCCCCGGGTTCCAGCTCGGCCTGGACATCGCACGCATCGCCGAGGAGAACCCCGACGCCATCGGCGCGATCCTGGGCGGCCACGGCATCACCGCCTGGGCCCAGACCAGCGAGCAGTGCCAGGCCAACTCCCTGGAGATCATCCGCACCGCCGAGAGGTTCCTGGAGGAGAACGGCCGCCCCGAGCCCTTCGGCCCCGCCCTGGACGGCTACGGCGCCCTGCCCGGGGCCGAGCGCCGCGAGCGCGCCGCCGCCCTGGCCCCGGTCATCCGCGGACTGGCCTCCACCGACCACCCCCAGGTGGGCCGCTTCACCGACAGCGACGTGGTCCTGGACTTCCTGGCCGGGGCCGAACACCCCCGCCTGGCCGCGCTGGGCACCTCCTGCCCCGACCACTTCCTGCGCACCAAGGTCCGCCCCCTGGTGCTCGACCTGCCCGCCGACGCCCCGCTGGAGCGGGCCGTGGAGCGCCTGCGCGAACTGCACCGGGAGTACCGGGCCGAGTACCGCGCCTACTACGAGCGCCACGCCGACGCCGACAGCCCCGCCATGCGCGGCGCCGACCCGGCGATCGTGCTGGTCCCCGGCGTGGGCATGTTCTCCTTCGGCAAGGACGCCAAGACCGCGCGCGTGGCGGGCGAGTTCTACGTCAACGCCGTCAACGTGATGCGCGGCGCCGAGTCCGTCTCCACCTACCGGCCCATCGAGGAGTCGGAGAAGTTCCGCATCGAGTACTGGGCGATGGAGGAGGCCAAGCTCGCCCGCCTGCCCAGGCCCAAGCCGCTCGCCGCCCGGGTCGCCCTGGTCACGGGCGCGGCCAGCGGTATCGGCAAGGCCATCGCCGCACGCCTGGCGGGCGAGGGTGCCTGCGTGGTCGTGGCCGACCTGGACGCGGACAGGGCGGCCGCCGCCGCGGCCGAACTGGGCGGCGCAGACACGGCGGTGGGCCTGGCCTGCGACGTCAGCGACTCGGGTGCGGTGGCCCGCGCCTTCGCCGAGGCCGCCCTGGCCTTCGGCGGCGTGGACCTGGTGGTCAACAACGCCGGGCTGTCCATCTCCAAGCCGCTGCTGGAGACCACCGAGCGCGACTGGGACCTGCAGCACGACGTCATGGCCAAGGGGTCCTTCCTGGTCTCGCGCGAGGCGGCCCGGACGATGACCGCCCAGGGCATGGGCGGCGACATCGTCTACATCGCCTCCAAGAACGCCGTGTTCGCCGGTCCCAACAACGTCGCCTACTCCGCGGTCAAGGCCGACCAGGCCCACCAGGTGCGGCTGCTGGCCGCCGAACTGGGCGGCGAGGGCATCCGGGTCAACGGCGTCAACCCCGACGGGGTGGTGCGCGGCTCGGGGATCTTCGCCGGGGGCTGGGGCGCCCAGCGGGCCAAGGTGTACGGGGTCAGGGAGGAGGACCTGGGCGCGTTCTACGCCCAGCGCACCATCCTGGGCCGCGAGGTGCTGCCCGAGCACGTGGCCAACGCGGTGTTCGCGCTGACCGCGGGGGAGCTGTCGCACACCACCGGCCTGCACATCCCCGTGGACAGCGGCGTCGCCGCAGCGTTCCTGCGATGAGAGACGTCGGAGGGGGTGCCGCTGGAGGGGGCGCCGTCCACGCCGCCGTCGACCTGGGCGCCTCCAGCGGCCGGGTCATCGCCGGGCGGTTCGAGGACGGGCGGCTGCGCACCGAGGAGGTGGCCCGCTTCCCCAACGGGCCGGTCACCGTGCCCGCGGACGGCCGCGCCAGCCTGCACTGGGACGTGCTGTCCCTGTACGCGGGCGTGGTCGGAGGGCTGCGGCGGGCCGCCGGACCCCACGGCCTGGTCTCGGTCGGCGTGGACTCCTGGGCGGTGGACTACGGGTTGCTGGACGCCGACGGAGCCCTGCTCGGCAACCCCGTGCACTACCGCGACGGCCGCACCGACGGGGCGCCCGAGCGGGTGTTCGCGCACCTGCCCGCCGAGCGGATGTACGCGGTCAACGGGTTGCAGGTGCAGCCGTTCAACACGGTGTTCCAGCTCGCCGCCGCATCCGGCGGCGCCCAGCTGGCCGCGGCCCGCGATCTGCTGCTCGTGCCCGACCTGCTCGGGTACTGGCTGACGGGCGAGCGGGTCGCGGAGCTGACCAACGCCTCCACCACCGGCCTGGTCGACGTGCGCGAACGCCGCTGGGCCGACGCCTGCCTGGACCTGCTGGAGACGGGCTTCGGCGTCGCGGCGCGGGACCTGCTGCCCGGCCTGGTCGAACCCGGAACCGTCGTCGGCGCCCTCCGGGGCGGCCCGGAATCCGGTGCGGGCCTCGGCGCCGCGGCGGGCGCGCCGCTGGTGGCGGTGGGCTCGCACGACACCGCCTCCGCCGTGGTGGCCGTGCCCGCGACCACGCGCCGCTTCGCCTACGTCTCCTCGGGGACGTGGTCTCTGGTGGGCGTGGAGCTGGACGCCCCGGTGCGCACCGAGGCGAGCCGGGCGGCCAACTTCACCAACGAGCTGGGCGTGGACGGCACGGTGCGCTACCTGCGCAACGTCGCGGGACTGTGGCTGCTCCAGGAGTCGCTGCGCACTTGGCGGGAGCGGGGACGGGAGGTGGACCTGGCCGACCTGCTGGAGCGGACCGCCCGCGTGCCCGCGCTGTCGTGCGTGGTGGACGTGGACGACCCCCGGTTCCTGCCGCCGGGGGACATGCCCGCGCGGATCGCCGCGTTCGCCGCCGAGACCGGGCAGCGCCCGCCGGAGGGCGAGGCCGAGGTGGCGCGGTGCGTGGTGGACTCCCTGGCGCTGGCCTACCGCCGGGCGGTGCGCCGGGCCGCCGAGCTGAGCGGGACGGACGTGGAGGTGGTCCACGTGGTCGGCGGGGGCTCGCGCAACGCGCTGCTGTGCCAGCTCACCGCGGACGCGGTCGGGCTGGAGGTGGTCGCCGGGCCCGCGGAGGGGGCGGCGATCGGCAACCTGCTGGTGCAGGCCCGCGCGGTCGGAGTGGTGGAGGGCGGCCTGGCCGACCTGCGCCGGATCGTGGCCGACTCCACCGAGGTCGGACGGTACCGCCCGAGCGGGCCGCAGGCCCCGTGGGAGGCCGCCGAGCGTCTGCTCCACGGCTGAGGCCGGACCGCACACGAGGACGGGGCCGGTGCTCGCAGGCGAGCACCGGCCCCGGTCGTTTGGCTGTCAGGCGGCTGTCAGGAGAGGGAGGCCTTCGCGGCGGCGCGGCGCGGTCGGCCGGTCCGTGCGGGCCCCGGGTTCCAGGTGCGGCGGGCGCGGGACGGCGTGACGGTGATACCCAGTCCGGCCGGTTCGGTTTCGCGCCTCGGCTCCGGCGCCCGGTTGACGGAGGGCTCCTCCACCTCCACGGCGCGCGCGGGCACGTGCGGGGGCTGGAGGCTGCGCCGCAGGGCCGTGAGCGCCCTGCGCGCCGCACCCCTGCGGACTCCCAGCCCGCTTCTGGACCCCATCGGGGCCAGGGTGTCCACGACCACCGCTACCGTGACCGCAACCGCTACGAAAATCGCCAGCGTCATGTTCCCCCGCTCCCCTTTTCCCCGGACGGCCGCGGCCGTTGATCGCTCACTCCGGCCGTTGCGCCCTCCGCACCGACGACCCGATGTCTCTGCAAGGTGCCCGTGTGATCACCTCTGAAACCCCAGGGAGAACAGTGTGTCGTCCGCCGTGCGGTCGAGGACGACTCTAGGCCCGGCCTACGACGTTTCCGGGGCCGCCGTCCGGACCGCGCTCACCGGCCCGGAAGCCGTCGGGGCCTGATTCCTGCGGCTTCTCTGAGAACCGGGACCCGCGCGGAGACCGGTACCGCCTTCTCCGGTACCCGTCAGGTCCGGGACCGGTTACGGACAGTACGGTGTGCGACCAGGTGCCGTGACAAAGCGGTGGCGCCGCCGCCCGCGAAAGTGTTCAATCAAGGACGAACCGGGCTCGTGGTCGGACATCACCCAGACGGGGCGGACAGCGGCGGAAGGAGGCACATGGACGCGGTGGAGGCGTACGCGCGGAACCACGCCGAGGCCTGGAGACGCCTCCTGGCGGGCCGGACTCGTGTGGCTCCAGCGGCTCCAGAAGACAGGCGGGGCCGGTGCTCTCCGTGAGCACCGGCCCCACGCGTTCCGGGTCAGGCGGAGGCGGGTTCCGTCGCGGTCCGGTGCGGCCAGCGCGGCCCGGAGGGATCACCGAGCCAGGCCGTGTGCTCACCCGACGCCGTCACGGTGAGCCCGTACTCCGTCAGTTCCGGGCACCCCCGCGCCGTCCAGTACCCGTGCGCCGCGATGACCTCCTCACCCACCGGTCGCGGGCCGCCCTGTTCCACCCTGCCGTCCGCGTACAGCCGCGCCCACGACGGGGAGTCCAGCGCCGAGAGCCACACGCACGTATCGGCTTCGCCACGCACCGCGCGCATGCCGATCCGGACACCGGGCATCATGAGCGCCAGTTGCGGACCGGCCCCGCCCATGACCACCTCGCGTGCGTCCCCGCCGCGGTTCCACGTGCGCTCGGCTGTGCCGTGCAGGTCGTGCGGAGCGCCGTACCGGGCGCGCTGGTCGCGCAGGGGCATGAAGCTGGCGTCACCCGCGAAGCGCCCCTGCGCGAAACCCTCCTCCGACACCACGAGCCGGGCCATGGTTCCGCCGGGCAGGTTCGCCACCGGTTCCCACGGTGTGACGACCACGCCCCCGGGCCGGGTCTGCCCGATCCACGCCCGGGGAACCTCGACCACGGCGCAGGTGGCGATGACCGCGTCGTAGGGCGCCCCCTCCGCGTACCCGGCGGCGCCGTCCGCCACGATGGTGCGCGGCGCGTAACCGGTCGCCCGGAGGCGATCGGCGGCCTGCCCGGCCACACCGGCGTCCACCTCCACCGTGGTCACCTCACCGACCGGGCCCACGAGTTCGCACAGGATCGCGGCGTTGTAGCCCGTACCGGTGCCGACCTCCAACACGTGCTGGCCGGGGCCCACCCCGGCGGCCTCGATCATCGTGGCCATGACCGAGGGCGCCGAGGAGGAGGACGTCGGGATGTTCATGGGCCCGCTGTTGCCGTCGTTGACCTGGGTGATCACCGGTGCGTCGGCGTAGGTGAGATCCGCCCACCGCTGCGGCGCGTCCCGTCGGTCCAGGGGGTCGCCCACAGCATCGGGCCACACGCGGTCGGGGATGAACAGGTGCCGGGGCACCTTGGCGAAGGCCTCCCGGACGGGACCGGTCGTCTCCAGCGCGTCGGCCAGCCGGTTCCGCAGCTCCAGCAGCGAGGCGTGGTCGGGGGTCATACGCCACCGGTCCCGTTGCACAGCGGGCAGTCGATGATTTCCTTGTCGGACCAGGGGCCGCTGCCGTCGCCTCCGGCAATGACCTTGCCCGTTCCGTTGCAGGGGGAGCAGTCTGCCATTCTCAGCCTCTTTCGGGAACACGCTGGGAGCACGGGGGTTCGGGCGGAAACGGTCTTCCGAAGCGCTGTCCCGGAGCTTCCAGCGCGGCCACGAAGGCCTCCAGCGTCGGTTCGATGAGGGTGGGAGCCGTCAGGCCGGAGGGTGATCTGTCGGTGGCCACCCACAGGTCGCCGTTGTGGTGGATGGCGTAGCGGTCGCCGTAGTGCCTGCGCAGGGCGAGGAGCACGACTTCGGCGTGATCGACCTGGGGTTCGCCGGGCGGGGGAGGACTCTGCACGGGAGCGTCCGATCTGCGTCGGGGACTGATCGGAACGCTACAGAGAGTGGCCTATGAGGACCTAGCGGGTTGCACGAAGTTGCACGGAAATTAGTCGAGCGCCTCGATCGCCGAGGTGATCAGCGCTCGGGCCCTGGGCCCGTAGACGGCGAGCTTCTGGAGGCGGCCGAACGCCTTCGTGTACGTCGCCACCTCGGTCGGGGCCTCGATGGTGAGCTCCGCGGTGGTGAGTTCGACGCGGACGAGGCTGTCGTCGTAGACGGTGAAGGCTTCGAGCGGCAGCACGAGGCGCTGGGTGGAGAAGGGAATGACCCCCACGGAGACGTTGGGCAGGGACATGGCGGACAGCACATGTCCGAGCTGCCCGGCCATCACTTCGGCAGTGCCCATGCGATAACGCAGGACGGACTCTTCGAGCAGCATGGAGAACCGGTGACCGCCACGCCTGAGGATGCGTGAGCGGTCCATCCGGGCGTCCACGGCCGCGTCGATGTCCTCGTCGTCACCGTCGAGATCGGTGATGGCGGTGAAGAGCGCGGCGATGTAGCCGGGGGTCTGGAGGAACCCGGGGATCACGTTCGGGGTGTAGATCCGAAAGAGCCCGGTCTGTTCGAACAGGGGAATGTAGGACTCCTGGAGGTGTCGGAGCCCGGCGCGCTGCTTGCGCCTCCACTCCACGTACAGCGACTCCGCGTTCCGCGATGCGGAGACCAGGTCCTCCGCCTGGCTGTCCGCTCCACAGGCTCTGCACCAGGCCCTGATGTCGGCGTCGGAGGGCGGTGTCTTCGCGTTCTCGATGCGCGAGGACTTCGATTTGTTCCACTGACAGAGGGACGCCAGTTCGGCCCCGGTCAGCCCGGCGTCCAGGCGGATTTCTCTCAGCCGCGAAGCGACGGCCTCGCGGGCCGCTCGGGCACTGGATCTGGAAGACGAGGGCACGAACTGGTATCCGGTGTTCTAGTGGTCAGAGGCGGAAGTCGGCGTGGGGGATGGCGCGCTCCCAGACGGCCTCGAAGGCCGAGGAGCACAGTTTGGCGAGCTCCGGGTCTTCGGTGACCTCCTGCTCAAGCCATCGTCCGTCTCCCGTGAAGTGGTTGACATGGACGATGCGTCCGTCGAAGAGCCAGAAGTCGTTGCCGGGGAACGCGATGTCGGTCGCCTGACGGCGTGGGAGCCAGCGTACGTGTTCTCCCGCGATGATGTTCCCTTGGGTGCCCGCGTGCTCGAAACGGATGTAGTCCGTCACCGGCATCGAGACCACTCGTGCCCGACGCACGGTGACGCCTCGGGCCGTGGCTTCGGCGACCGCCTGGTAGAACGGGGCCCACCAGGACTCGCGGTCATTCCAGTCGCCGCGGTGCCCGACCCGTTTCCACTCCTCGAAGCCCGAGACCTCGTCGGCCACACCGTAGACGTCGCGCATCTCCAGGTGGATCGCGGACTCCTGACAGGAGTTGAGCAGGTCATCGAAGGTGGGTGCGTTCTGCGTCATTGCAGGCCTCCCTCAGGATCTTGACCATACGGGCGGGAACACGCACGACCGCTTCGTGGTCGGGGATGGTGCCGACCTCCCGGCATGCGGTCAGGGTTTCTTCGCTGGCTTTCCAGCCCTGGATGACCAGGTCGGCTGTGACCTCATCGACGAAGACCGTCGGTGAGCCCTTCGTGTCGGATTCCGGATCCTTGCCGAAGTAACGCAGTGCCATGGATGCTTTCCTCTCGGGTCAGTTGCATCCGGTTGCACGAGCGTCCCGTGCCATCACCATGCGTGTCAAGTCCGTGACCGGTTACGGACAGTACGGTGTGTGAACAGGTGCCGTGACAAAGCGGTGGCGCCGCCGCCCGCCAACATGTTCAATCCAGGGTGAACCGGGCTCGCAGAAGGAGGCACATGGACGCGGTGGAGGCGTACGCGCGGAACCACGCCGAGGCGTGGAGACACCTTCTGGCGGGCCGGACCGAGGAGACCGACGCCCACGACGGGTTCAGCGTCCTGCGCACGGCGGACCCCCGGGAGACGAGGGTGCACCTCACGCGTGCCGCGGCGCGCGTCCCGGACCGGGTGTCGTCCGCCCTGTCCGCGCCGGGCCGTGTGAGCCTGGACGATCCCTTCGGAAGACTCCGGCCCTTGGAGGGGTTCGCGCGGACCCCGCGGCCCGTCATGGTGCGCGGGGGGACCGCGGCGCCCGCGCCCGCGCCCCGTCCCCGCCCGGAGGTCGGGATCGCCGCCGTGGGCGAGGAGAAGGCCCTGCTCACGGTGGAGCGGCTCGTGGTGGACGGCTTTCCTCTGCCGTCTCGCCAGCCGCACACGCCTCAGTGCTTCCTTCCCGTCGGTCTTCTGGACGGGGGAGGCTGGCGGGCCTGGCTCGCCACGTACCGGGGCTCGCCCGCCTCGGCCTGCCTGACCTTCGACCACGGCGGCGTGGTCGCCCTCTACTGGCTGGTGACCGCGCCCGAGCACCGGTCGCGCGGCATCGCGCGTGCGGTGCTGTCGCGGGTACTGCTCCACCACCGGGGGCGTGGCGTGGTCCTCGTCCCGACCGAGGACGGCCGCCCCCTCTACGACTCGCTCGGCTTCGTCGAGGTGGGCAGGGGCGGCTTCCACACGAGGACGAACGCCGAGGCCCCCGTGCGGTAGGCGCCGTCGGGTGGTCAGGCCGTGGTCACGGCCACCTTGGTCCAGCCCGGCTCGCGGTGGTCGAAGGCGCGGTAGGAGTCCAGCACCTCGTCGAACGGCACCTCCTGGGTGAGGACCGAGGTGATGTCCACGCTGCCGCTGGCCACCATCTCCAGAAGCTCGGGGATGTAGGTGCGGTGGTTGCAGTTACCCATCTTCAGGGTGAGGTTCTTGTTCATCGCCGCGCCGATGGGGAAGTGCGTCATCGTCGGCGGGTAGACGCCGATGACGGACAGGGTGCCCGCCTTCGCGATCGCGTCCACCGCCCACCGCGCGGCCTGGGACGGGGCGTCGCCGGGAACCCAGGTGTCTCCCTGGGACCGGGGCTCGGGCACGAGCTCGGAGACCTCCGTCGCGAACTGCTCCTTCATCTCCTCCTGGGCGGCCGGTCCCTGCTTGGGCCGCTCCGCGTCGACCCCGACGGCGTCGATCACGCGGTCCGGGCCGATGCCCCCGGTGAGTTCCACCAGGGTGGCCACCGGGTCCTCCGAGGTGTAGTCGATCACCTCGGCGTGCAGCAGGCGCGCCTGCTCCAACCGGCTCGCGACCCCGTCGACCGCCAGTACGCGCCCCGCTCCCTGGAGGAAGGCGCTCAGCACGGCGAACAGTCCCACGGGCCCGCACCCCATCACCGCGACGGTGTCGCCCGGGGTGATCTCGGCGAGCTTGGCCCCGAACCACGCAGTGGGGAAGATGTCGGAGACCAGGACGGCCTCCTCGTCGCTCACACGCTCGGGGATGCTGACGAGCCCCACGTTGGCGTAGGGGACGCGCACCCGTTCGGCCTGGAGGCCGGGGAAGGAACCGGTCGCCTCCGGCCCCCCGAAGAACGCCGTGCCCGCGCGTCGGCCCCCGGGGTTGGCGTTGTCGCACTGGGCGAAGTAGCCCGACCGGCAGTAGCTGCACGCCCCGCACCCGATGGTGGAGGGGATGACCACCCGGTCGCCCGGCTGGAAGTTGCGGACCTGGGAACCGACCTCGGTCACCACGCCGACACCCTCGTGGCCCAGGACGGTGCCCGGCACCATTCCCGGCATGGTGCCCCGGATCATGTGCAGGTCGGTGCCGCAGATCGCGCTCGTGGTGATCTGCACGATGGCGTCCTGGGAGTGCTCGATGCGCGGTTCCGGCACGTCATCCAGGCGGATGTCACCGATACCGTGCCATACGACGGCCTTCATGGTCTTCCTCCCAACGGTGGCGGGACGCGTCGGCGCGCCCCGAAGCGGCGGATGTCCGTTGGGTGCGGCGGCTACCCGGGCCCCGAGGCCGTAAACGGGGGCTGCGGACACGGGGACCGGTCCGGACGCCCTCTCGCGGACGGGGCGGGACCGGCCTCGGCCCGGCCGCGTACGCGCGGGGCCGCGCCTCAGTCCTTGCGGGCCAGGCCGCAGTACTCGGGGATGTCGCGCGCCCTTCCGACCTCGACCGGCTCGGGCCGCCACCGGGTGACGCAGACGACCCCGGGATCGACCAGCGCCAACCCGTCGAAGAAGCGGGTGAAGTCCTCCACCGTGCGCATGTGGTACGGCTGCGCGACGCTCTCCCGCCAGCGCCGGAGCGCCTTCAGCGCGCGCTCGTCGGTGACGGCCTCCACATGGGCGAGGACGCCGTCGCACACGGCCAGGAAACTGCCCGGCGCCAGCGCGTCCGTGTAGGCGCGCACGATGCCCAGGGCCTCCTCCAGGTCGCCGAAGTGCCCCATCGTCCCCAGTAGGGACAGCGCGACCGGGCGGTCCAGGTCCAGGGTCGCGCCGGCGCCCTCCAGCACCCGGTCGGTGTCGCGCAGGTCCGCTCCCACGAACCGGGTCCGTCTCTCGTCGGTGCCCACCAGCAGGGCGCGCGCGTGCGCCAGGACCATGGGGTCGTTGTCCACGTAGACCACGCGCGCGTCCGGCGCGTGCGCCCGCGCCACCTCGTGGGTGTTGTCGGCAGCGGGCAGTCCGGCGCCGAGGTCGAGGAACTGGCGGACGCCCTCCTCCCGGGCCAGGTGGCCGACCGCGCGGCGCAGGAAGAGCCGGTCCCCCCGGACGGCCTCGACGATCTGGGGCGCCAGCCCTCCGACGGCGTCGCCCATCTCGCGGTCCACCGGGTAGTTGTCCCTGCCGCCGAGCCAGTAGTCCCGCACCCGCGCGGTGTGGGCGACGCCGGTGTCGATGGGGATGTCCGTCATGGTGGCCTCTCGGGTGGGGGCGGACCGTAACAAGCGGTACGCGCAGTCTCATGCGTCCCACGACCCGCCCGCAACCCGAAAACCCCGTCATGAAGGGCGTCGCGCTCCACCCGGCCCTTCCGCGGCGCCGCCGCGGTCGGTGACGTCGGTGTCGATCTCGGCACCGGCCACGGCGCGGCGCAGGCGGTTGAGGCGCTGGTGGGCCGCGACCGATCCGGTGCGGTCGCGGGCGGCCAGTTCCATGGTGAGGGCGTGGGCCACCAGCCAGCTCGCGAGGTTCTCGCTCGCGGCGCCCGAGGTGGAGGGCGGGGTGGTCAGGACCGCCTCGACCCGGTCGCGCACGGCCTCGGTGACCACGACGACGGGCGCCCCGACCTCGGCCGCGTGGTCCAGGAGGGCGTCGATCTCCCGGAAGAGCCGCAGCGGCGCGAAGACCACCACGGCGTCGTCGCCGCCGATGCCCAGCAGGTCGTCCGCGAAGTAGCGGGCGGTCGCCGAGGCCGGTCCGATGCCGTAGGCGACGGTGCGCCCGGCCGCCTCGACCATGCGGACCGCCGTGTCGAAGGCCCCGGCGTCGAGGACCTCGGGCAGCCCCCGCAGCAGGTCGACGCTGTCGGAGAGGACCTGGTCGAACACGCGCGTGCCGCTGAGGCGCTCCAGCCGCTGGTCCAGGACCAGGGCGGGGTCGCGCCGGGTGGTGAGCATGTCCGTCACCGCGCGCTTGAGTTCGCGCAGGCCGCCGTAGCCCAGCGACCGGGCCGTGCGCACGACGGTGGCGTCGCTGGTGCCGGTGCGGGCGGCCAGTTCGGCGGCCGACGACCCCCTCCCCGATCCGTTCGTACCAAGGAGCGGAATGTTCCCCACAGACGAAGTCGACGATGACGCCGTCACCACCCTGCTGTTCGCCGTCACCGTTCTCGGCCTGCTCGTGCTCGCCGGGGTCGTGCTGCGGCTGCCGTTAGCCCCGCTGCGCCGCCTGTTCGTCCTGGCCGCGCTCATCGGCGGCGTCTTGGGGGTCGCGCTGGAGCCCTACGGCGCGGGGCTGTTCCCCGAGAGCATGATCGGCACCTGGGCCGCACTGCCCGGGGCGCTGATCACTGTGGTCTTCGCCCCGATGCTCATCGGCGTGCGCATCTTCGACCCGAACGGGAGCTACCACCACATCGCGCCGCAGCTCCTGTTCGGGTACATGGGCGACTTCCTGATGATCGGCGTCCCCGTGCTGGTGTGCGCCGCGCTGCTCATGCCCTTCTGGGACGTGAACGCGATGTTCGGCACCGTCATCGAGGTCGGCTGGCCGGGCGGGCACGGCACCGCCGCCGGAATAGACCCGGTCCACGCCGAACTGGGCTGGGCCCTTGCCGTACTGGTATTCGGCATCGTGACGGGCATGGTGCTCTTGACTTCCCCTTCCTCGCGAACGAGGAAGATTCCAACCATCCCTTGGCGGGGCGGTGGTACTGCGCGCCTCGCGGCCGCAACTGGTTCCTGCTTCATCGACATGGCATCCCAGAGGTCTCGGCAGGCTGGCACGGTTCACCCCGAAGGGCTAGTCCATCCGCGCGTGAGAATGTTCTGGGCCGCGTTTACGTCCGCATGCGCTGTGTGCCCGCACCTGCCGCAGCAGAACACCGATTGGCTCTCTCGGTTCTCCACAGCGACGTATCCGCACGAGTGACAGGTCTGGGACGTGTACGCGGGGTTGACCTCCACGATCTGGCTCCCGGTCCGCCGGGCCGCGTTCTGACAGGCCAGCGTGAGGCCGTGCCATCCCTTGGCCAGGATCGCCCGGTTCAACCCCGCCTTCTGACGCACGTTGACACCCGGCGCGTGGGTGGTGCCTTTGGCGGAGGCCGTCATGTTCGTGGTGTTGAGCTTTTCCAGCACCACGACCGCGTTCTCGGCACACAGCACGTGCGCGGTCCGCGCGGCGAAATCGGCGCGCCGGGCCCGCACCCGCCCGGTCAGTTTGCCCAGGGCGGCCCTGGTCCTGGCCCGGTTGTTCGATCCCTTGCGTTGGCGGGACAGGCGTCGGCGCAGACGGCGCTCCCGCTCGGCCTCTTTCGGGGTTTGGAAGGTGCGGTCGAGCAGGTCTCCATCGCTGGTGGCCACCGCCACCACCACACCCCGGTCGATGCCCACCGCGCTGTTCGGGCGCTGACCGCCGCGGCGGTGCTGATCGGCTGGGTGCTCCAGTACCTCCTCGGACTCGTGATCCCCGGCATGCCCCTGTTCCCGCTGGCGATGATCGGCGGCGGCGTCGTGCAGGCGGTCATCGCGCGCACCCGGCTGGGCGAGGCGGTGGACCCCAGCAGTCTGCGCGCCATCCAGGGGGTCGCACTCGACCTGCTGGTGGTCTCGGCCGTCGCGTCCATCGCGGTGCCCGTCGTGCTCGGCAACATCGTGCCGCTGCTCGTGCTGGTCGCGGTCGCCGCGCTGGTCTGCGTGGGCTTCTTCTACTGGGCGGGTCCGCGGATGTTCCGCGACTCCTGGTTCGAGCACTCCATCGTCAACTTCGGCACGCTGACGGCGGTGGCCTCGGTCGGCCTGATGCTGCTGCGCACGGCCGACCCGGAACTGAGGACCGACGCCGCGCGGGCCTACGCGCTGCGCGCGCCCTTCTTCAGCCCGATCGCCGGGGGAGGCATGTTGACCGCGCTGCTGCCGCTGATCGCGGTGAATTACGGCCCCTGGGCGCTGGGCATCGGAGCGCTCGTCGCCGCGGCGGCGGTGTACGTGCTCGCGCGGGTGCTGGGGATCTGGCGGCGGCCCGGAGCGGGCGTCGGCGCCGACGCCGGAGTCTGAGCCTCCGGTTCCGGGCGCGAACGCGAGAGGCCCTTCCCGGGGGCAATTCCGGGAAGGGCCTCTCCTGTGTGGGGTTGGTCAGTCGGCGGACGGCTCCCGGCCGGTCCGCGCCGTGCCCGCGGTGCCGACCGTGCTCGTCGGCTCCGTCAGGGCCCCGGCTCTCGGGGCCTGTGCGAGCTCGTCGGTTCCCTCGGCCTTCGCGGCCTCCGCGGCCGGTTCGGGCAGGTCCAGGCTGTCCCGCAGCTGGACCCGGGGCAGGAACACCGCCAGCACCAGGCCGACGAGGGCGATGCCCGTGGCGAGCAGGAACAGGTCGCCGGTGGACGTGCCGTAGGCGCCCTCGACGATCTCGCGCAGGAACGGCGGCATGGCGTCCAGGTTCAGGGTGCCGGCGTCCCCGCCTCCGGCGGTGGCGCTCACCCCGGACTCGGACAGGCCGTCGGAGATGTTCGTGGAGACGCGGTTGGCCAGGAAGGCTCCCAGCACGGACACGCCCATGGTGCCGCCCAGGGTGCGGAAGAAGGCGACTGTGCCGCTGGCCGCGCCGATCTCGCGCAGCGGGACGGAGTTCTGCACCACCAGGACCAGGTTCTGCATGGACATGCCGACCCCCAGCCCCATCAGCACCATGCCCCCGCACACGATGAGCAGCGGCGTGGTCGCGTCGATGGTGGCCAGCACCAGGAAGCCCAGGGTCAGCGTGACCATGCCGGTGACCACGTAGGACTTGACCCGCCCCGAACGCGAGACCATGCGCCCGGACACGGTCGAGGAGATCATCGTCCCCAGCATGAGCGGGGCGGTCAGCAGACCGGCCTCGGTGGGGGAGTAGCCGCGCGCCAGCTGGAAGTACTGGCCCAGGAAGACCGCGCCGCCGAACATCGCCATGCCGACCGCGGAGCTGGCCAGGATGGCGATGGCCGTCTCGCGCCGCATGACCAGGTGCAGGGGCACGACCGGCTCCGACACGCGCGCCTCCACCCACACGGCCAGGCCGAGCAGCAGCAGGCTTCCGGCGACCATGGCCCCGGACTGCCAGGAGATCCACGCGAAGTCGTTGCCCACGAAGGTGACCCACAGCAGCAGGAGGCTGACGCCCGCCGCGATCAGCGCGGCGCCCGCGTAGTCCACCTTCGTGTCGGGGCGGCGCACGTCCACCAGCTTGAGCGTGCGGCTCAGCGCCACCAGGGCCACCAGCATGAACGGCACGCCGATGAGGAAGCACCAGCGCCAGCCCAGGCCCGGCAGGTCGGCCAGCAGGCCGCCGATCAGCGGACCGCCGACGGTGGCCACGGCCATCACCGCGCCGATGTAGCCGTTGAGGGTGCCGCGCTGCTTGGGGCTGACCATCGCGGCGATGATCACCTGGACCAGGACCTGCGAGGCGCCCATGCCCAGACCCTGCACGGCCCGGAAGGCGATGAGCTGGCCGGTGGTCTGCGCGAAACCGCACAGCAGCGACGAGACGATGAACAGCACGATCGAGAGCTGGAGCAGCTTCTTCTTGTCGAAGAGGTCGGCCAGCTTGCCCCAGACCGGAGTGGAGGCGGTGGAGGCCAGCAGGGTCGCGGTCACCACCCACGTGTACTGCGACTGACTGCCGTCCAGCGCCCCGACGATCTGGGGGAGGGCGACCGACACGATCGTGCTGCTGAGCATCGTCACGCCCAGCACTATGAGCAGGCCGCTCAGGGAGCGCAGGATCGAGGGTTGCCCGGTGTCGGATAAGGGACGGGAAGTGCGCACGGATGGACCTCTGAGGGAAGGAGACGGGGCGGCGCGGGAGGCCGCTGGACTACTGGGTTGCCGTGGGTGGCCAAAAATGTGCAGAAGAGGAATTTTTGCACCCACTGTAGAATATCACCGGGGTCACGGTCCGGGGGCTGGTCAAACGTGGGAAAGCCGACATCCGCTCCCGGGAATGCCCGCGCCGCCCGCCAGGGCACTCGGTTCCGTCCCGCTCCCTCGCTCCGCGGCGCGCCCGCTTCCGGCCTGCGGCCCGCGTCGCCCCTGGTCGGCACCTCGTCGCGCCCGTGTGCCGCGTCCTTCGAGCCGGTTCCCGCTGAGCGCCTGCCCCGAGGGCGGGCCCTCGGTGGCGGGGGAGGGGGCCGAAGGCAGGGCCGATCCGCGCGCATGGCGCTCCCTCGACGGGGCAGACTGCCGAGGTAATCCTCGAAAAACTGTCTTCTCGCAAAGCGAGATAGAAGGACGCGCATGACCTCCCTCCTCTTCGCCGCCTTCGCGCTGGCCCACCTGTGCCTGACCGTCTGGCTGGTCCGGCTGGCGCTCTCCCAACGTTCCCCGCACATCTGGCCGGCGGCGGCCGTGGCCGCCGGACTCGTCTACGACAACGGGATCGTGGCGCTGGGCTCCACCATCGGCGCCGGTGACCTCCTGCTCGCGCTGAACCTGCCGCGCTTCGTGGTGCACGCCCTGGTCACGCCGCTGCTGATCGTCTTCGCCGCCGGGGCGGCCCGCGACGCCGGGCTCGCCTGGGCCCGCACGCGCGCGGTGCGCGCCGGGTTCTGGCTGCTGACAATCGCGCTCATCGTCTACGGCGTCGTGACCGAACTCGTCGGGCTCACCCTGGTGCCCGGCCGCGAGGGCGACGCGCTGCGCTACTCGGCCGCCGAGTCGGCCCTGCCGGTCCCGGCCGTGGCGACCGTCGTCGTGCTGCTCGTGGTCGGTGCGGCGCTGCTGGTGCGGGCGCGCAGCGGGTGGATGCTGCTGGGCGCCGCGGTCATGTTCGCGGTCTCTGCCGTTCCCACGGCGCCGCTGGCGGTGGGGAACCTGGGAGAGGTGGCCCTCATCGCCGGGCTCGCCCTCACCGCGCGCCGGGCGGACGGAGCCCCCGTCAGGCCCTCGGCCGCATCCCGGTGAAGAGGGCTTCGAGAACCTGGTCGACGTAGGCGTGGGTCAGGGGCTCTCCGGCGATCAGCAACCGGTAGTACAGGGGGCCCGACAGGATCGCCATGCCCAGGCCGATGTCGTAGTCCCGCGCGATCTGCCCCCGCTCCCGGGCCGCGCTGAGGCGGGCGAACGTCCTCTCCGTCTGCGGGCGGATGAAGCGCTCGTTCAGACCGGCGGCGACCAGGGGGTCGTGCTGGGCCTCGCCCACCAGGGCCCGGTAGAGCGGGCCCCACGGAGGACTGGCCAGCAGGTCCGCCGCCGCGTGGATCTGCTGGCGCAGATCGGCCACGATGTCGCCGGTGTCGGGGTAGTCGAGCGCGGGCTCGTTGAGCGTCAGCAGCGAGTCGAGGAACAGCAGGCCCTTCGAGGGCCAGCGGCGGTAGACCGTGTGCTTGCCCACGCCGGCGCGGGCGGCGACCGCCTCGATGCTGAGCGCCGCGTACCCCGCCTCCTCGGCGAGGGCGAGCGTGGCCCGCATGATCGCCTTCGTGCGGGCCGCGGACCGCTCGGAGTTGCTGATGGCCATGGCAGGCATACTAACGACACGGCACGAGCCGTTCCGAAGTCCGCGGCTCCGCGGACCTCCACCGACCCCTACCCGACGCGACGCCGACGGCGCCGGACGCGAAGGCGCCGGACGCGGCGGTGCGGCCGTCCGGTGCGACCGGCCGCGCCCGACGGGGGCCGCGTGGTCATGCGGCGGGGATGGCGGTCCCGGTGAGCTGCTCGGAGACCCGCCAGACCCGCTCGGCCTCGTCGGCGCCGCGCAGCGGGGTGTAGAGCCGCTGCTCCGCGGGCTGGCCGCCGAGGTTGCCGGGGCCGCTGGGGCTGTAGAGCGCGCCGGGCTTGGCGGCCGGGTCGGTCGCGGCTAGGAGGGCGGGCAGCTTCGCGGTCTCGACGGTGCCGAGCAGGATGCCGCGGGCCGAGAGCGCGCGGATCAGCCGCACGCCCAGGGTGTCCCGGTCGCGGCCCAGTTCGGGGCGTGCGGCCAGGAGGCTGGTCGGGGCCACCCCGGGGTGGGAGAGGTTGCTGGTGATGCCCCAGCCGTGGGCCCTGCTGCGGCGTTCCAGTTCGAGGCCGAAGAGCCCGAACGCGATCTTGGACTGGCCGTAGGCGCGCATGCCGTCGTAGGAACGCTCCCAGTTCAGGTCGTCCCAGTTTACGGCTCCCCGCCTCGCGGCGACGCTGATCTGCGACGTGACGCGGGCGCGCCCCGCGCGCAGCAGCGGCAGGAGGTGGCCCACCAGGGCGAAGTGGCCGAGGTGGTTGGTGCCGAACTGGACCTCGAAACCGTCCGCCGTGGTCT
This sequence comes from Nocardiopsis sp. M1B1, assembly GCF_052466615.1. Classification (NCBI taxonomy): domain Bacteria; kingdom Bacillati; phylum Actinomycetota; class Actinomycetes; order Streptosporangiales; family Nocardiopsidaceae; genus Nocardiopsis; species Nocardiopsis sp. M1B1. Next base: position 3,800,111 of record NZ_CP196194.1, on the reverse strand, counting down.
GCCGGTCCGGCGGGGTCATCACGCCCGCGTTGTTGATGAGGATGTGGATCGGCAGGCCCTCCTCGCGGAGCGTGTCGCCGAGGGCCGCGACCGAGGCGAGCGAGGACAGGTCGAGGCTGCGCAGCGAGACCCGGGCGTCGGGCTGGTTCCGGCGGATCCGGGCGATGGCGTCCTCGCCCTTGCGCGGGTTGCGCACGGGCATGACCACCTCGGCGCCGGCGGCGGCCAGCCGCTGCGCCATGCCCAGGCCCATCCCGTCGCTGGCGCCGGTGACGAGCGCGCGCTTGCCGGTCAGGTCCGGCACGGTGATGTCGATGGTTCGACGTGGCATGGCTCTGCTCCCTCGTGTCCTCACGGACGCGCGTTCGGGCGGTCCCCGTTCCCTCCGTGCCCGGTGCACGGTGCGCGGGAACGATCCTCCGCCCGGAGCGGGGGCGTAACCACGGCCTCCCGATCCCAGGATCGGCGGGCTGCCCCTGGCGCCCCTTCCACCTCCTCGACCGTAAAGGGGGGATCGGCGGTCCGTGGTTACCGCCGCGCGCGCAAGGTAGACACGGAGCAGCACCACTGGGAAGAAGGAGTGCCGTGATCGATCGCACCGGGCTGGCCGAGTTCCTCCGCACCCGCCGGGAGGCGCTGCAACCCGAGGACGTCGGGCTGCCGCGCGGGCAGCGCCGCAGGACCAGCGGCCTGCGGCGCGAGGAGGTCGCCGCGCTGTGCCACATGTCGACCGACTACTACTCCCGGCTGGAGCGGGAGCGCGGACCGCGGCCGTCGGGCCAGATGCTCTCCTCCATCGCCCAGGGACTGCACCTGTCACTGGACGAGCGCGACCACCTGTTCCGCCTCGCCGGACACAACCCGCCCCCGCGCGGCACGGTCAGCGACCACGTCAGCCCCGGCCTGCAGCGGGTCCTCGACCGCCTGGACGACACGCCCGCCGAGATCACCACCGAACTCGGCGAGACCCTGCGCCAGTCCCCGATGGGCGTCGCGCTCACCGGCGACACGACCGTCTACACCGGGCCCGAACGCAGCGCGGGGTACCGGTGGTTCACCGATCCCGGCTCCCGGCGGATCTACGCGCCCGAGGAGCACCCGTTCCTCACCCGCATGTACGCCTCGGGGCTGCGCGAGCTCGTCACCCTGCGCGGACCCGACTCGCGGGCCGCCCACCTCGCCGACCTGCTCCTGGACCGGAGCGAGGAGTTCCGGCGGGTGTGGGAGGACCACGAGATCGGTGTGCGCCCCCACCACGTCAAGCGCTTCGTGCACCCCGAGGTCGGACCCCTGGAGCTGAACTGCCAGAGGCTGGTCGACCCCGGCCAGGCCCACTCACTGCTCGTCTACACCGCCGTCCCCGGCAGCGAGAGCCACGACAGGCTGCACCTGCTGTCGGTCATCGGGGCCCAGGCGCTGGGCTGAGCGGCCCGCCGCCACGCGTCCCCCGCCCGTCACGGGCCGGAGCCGGTGACCGGCTCCTGGTTGCCGGGGTTGTCGAAGGCCGCCAGGTAGTCCTGGATGCCGTGGGTGGAGGGCTCAACGACGCCTTCTCCGGGGCGCTGCGCGAGCGGCTGGACGAACGGCCCGACCTGACCGATCCGCGGGCGTACCTGGCCCCCGGCCGGGACGCGCTGGCGGCCGAGGCGCACGCCCTGCTCCGCCTCCTGCGCGCGGGTTGAGGGACTTTCCGCCGCGCCGCCGCGCGGTTTTACTTTCCTGTTAAGAGGTTGCAGCCCTGAACATTCTCACGGGCGTTTTCCCGTGCCGTGTTCTCCGGGGCCGGTGCGCAGGGACGCCCTCCTGATTTCCCGCTTTCCCGCGCCCCGTGGAACACCCGGAGGCCCGGCGTCCCGGCGTTCCCCGGGCGTCCCGGCGTTCCTGCGTTCCCCTGATTCCCCGGTTCCGGGCGTTCCCGCCCGGCCTGTTTGTGCCCGCCTTGACCTCGGGAAGGTTTTGTCGCGGTCTTTCTCGGTAGTGGGTCAAGCCAAGGGCATGGCAAGAGAAAACGGATAATGGCCGACGGCCAGGAGATCCATGAGTCAGGACAGCAAGGACGACGGCTCCCCTCCGCGCGGGGAACGACGCAAGACGATGATGCAGCGTCTGCGCGAGGCCCAGGAGCAGTTCGAGGAAGTGACCGGGCTGGAGGTCGAGGGCGTCTCCGGGTTCCAACGATCCGGAGACGGCTGGGACCTGACCCTCGAAGTACTCGAACTGCGCCGGGTTCCGGACACGGTGAGCCTGCTGGCCACGTATTCCGTGGAACTCGACGCCGACGGGGAGATCGAGGGATACAAGCGCGTCAAACGCTACACCCGCGGTCGCTCCGACGGCTGAGCCCGGCCGACCCCGGGCGGACGGGGCGCCTGCCCTCCACAACCTCACCGACGAAAGGAGCATGATTCCGATGACGGTGATGCAGCAGCAGTCATCCGGAGGCGGCCGCAGTTCCGGCAACCTCTACGAGGTCCTCGACCTCATCCTCGACAAGGGACTGGTGATCGACGTGTTCGCCAGGGTCTCCCTCGTGGGCATCGAACTCCTCACCGTCGACGTGCGCATCGTGGTCGCCAGCGTCGACACCTACCTGCGCTTCGCCGAGGCGTGCAACCGCCTCGACCTGACCAGCAGCGGCGGGGCCGGGCTCCCCGACCTGCTCGACAGCGGCATGGAGAAGGGCGCGCGCAGCAAGTCCAAGGGCGCGCTCTCCGGGGCGGCCGAGGCCATCTCCGAGTCCTTCTCCAAGGGGCAGTCCGACGAGCAGGAGAAGCAGCCCGCGCGCGCCCGCCGCCGCTCCTCCGCCAAGAAGGAGGGCGAGGAGTGAGCACCTACGTCTACGGGATCGTCCGCGACGACGAGTCCCTCGACGCCATGAGGCTGTCCGGTGTGGGCGAGGACGCGGCGCCGGTGCGCTTCGTGCGCGCCTACGGCGTGGCCGCCGCGGTCAGCGACGCACCCGAGGGCCTGCGCGCCAAGCGGCGCGACCTGACCGCGCACCAGAACGTCCTCCAGGACCTGGCCCTGGGCCACGGCGTCCTGCCCCTGCGCTTCGGCGCGGTGAGCGAGGACGACGACGCGGTCGCCGCCGAGCTGGCCCGCTTCGCCGACCACTACTCCGTCCTCCTGGACCAGCTCCAGGACCGGGTGGAGTTCAACGTCAAGGCCAGCCACAACGAGGAGGCGGCCCTGCGCGCCGTGCTGCGCGCCGACGAGGGGCTGCGGGCCCGCAACGAGGAGCTCAAGGCGGCCGGAGGCGGCACCCCCTCCGAGCGGATGGCCTTCGGTGAGCAAGTCTCCCACGCGGTGGAGGAGCTCAGGCGCCGCGACGCCGAGACCGTCCTGAAGCCCCTGGAAGGCCTGGCCGAGCGCGTGTCCGCCTGGCCCGCCGTGGACGGCGGCCTGGCCAACGCCTCCTTCCTCGTGCACCGGGACCGCACCGAGGGGTTCCTGCGCGAGGCGGCTCGGATCCAACAGGAGCTGGCCTCCTACATGGAGGTCCGCGTCAACGGACCCCTGCCGCCCTACAGCTTCGTGGCGTCACCCCAACAGTGACCCCGCCGGGCGGGGACACCGAACAGGAGTCAGGGGCATGGGCCTCCTCAGCATGATCCTCACCGCTCCCGCCGCGCCGGTCCGGTTCGTCGACTGGACGGCGCGCCAGGTCCTGGACGCGGCGGAGCGGGAGATGTACGACCCCTCACGCATCCGACAGCAGCTGGCGGAACTGTCCGAGCGCTTCGACGCCGGGGAGTTGTCCGAGAGCGAGTTCGACCAGGCGGAGGACGAGCTGCTGGACCGGCTGGAGGAAGCCGAGCGGTACCAACAAGGTCTTCGATAGACGATATTGAGGTGAGATCCCGTGGGGGACACCGCGAAAATCGTGGCCGCCGCAGTGGGCGGTTACGTGCTGGGCCGGAGGAAGAAGTTCAAACTGGCCCTGGGGCTGGGCCTCTACCTGGGGGCCAAGAAGCTCGACATCAAACCCGGACAGCTCGCCCAGGGGCTGCTCAAGGAGGTCTCCGCGCTCCCGGTGGTGGGTGAGCTCAAGGGCCAGTCCCGCGAGCAGCTGCTCAACGTCGGCAGGACCGCGGCGGGCAACATCGCCGGCAAGTGGGCGGGCGGCCTGGCCGACTCCCTCAACAGCCGCACCGAACGCCTGCGCGACGGAGCGGCCGGGGCCGCCTCCGGCTCCGACGAGGACGGGGCCGACGAGGACGGCGCCGCGCAGGGCGGGACCGACGAGGACGCGGACGAGCCCCGAGGCGACGGCGACGCCGAGGCCCGGCAGGAACCGGAGTCGAGCGAGGCCCCCGCCTCCGAACGCCGGACCGGGACCAAGGCCGCGAAGGCGTCCCGGAGCGCCGCCTCGGGCAGCACCACCCGGGCCAAGGGCACCGCCAAGCGCGCCTCGGGCGCCGCCAAGCCCGCCCGGCGCAAGCGCGCCTCGGGTACCGGCGGAAAGGGGGGCGACGATGGCCGCGACGACTGAGTCCCAGGGGCCGCTGGCCCGGCTGCGGTCGGCCGCCGACAGGAACGAGGGCACCTCCAAGCTCGCCGACGCCCTCCAGGACTACCTCAGCGCCAAGGCCACCAGCGTGGTCAACGGCGCGGCCCGCAGGCTCGGGGCCACGGTGGAGCGCCTCACCAGCGAGGGCGCCTCCGCCGCCCCCGTCGCGGCCGGGGTCGGCGGCAAGCTCGCCCAGGGCAAGAACCCGGTCAACGCCGTGGTCACCGGCGGGGCCAAGGGCCTGAAGGACAAGGCCAAGAAGGGCCTCAAGGACAAGGTCGGCCAGGGCCTGGGCACGGGTTCCTCCGGAGGGGGCGGCAAGCCCGCCAAGATGGTCAACATCGTCGAGGACGTCGACGTGGGCGTCCCGGTCCGCGTGGCCTACAACCAGTGGACCCGCTTCCCCGACTTCGGCTCCTTCGCCAAGGGCGTGCAGAGCGCGGAGCGCACCGGGGACACCTCCTCCCACTGGAGGGGCAAGGTCTTCTGGTCCAGCCGCAGCTGGAGCGCCGAGGTCACCGAGCAGGTCCAGGACCAGCGGATCGCCTGGTCGACCGAGGCCGCCAAGGGCACCATGAAGGGCGTCGTGACCTTCCACCCCCTAGGGGAGAACCTCACCCGCGTCCTGCTGGTGGTGGAGTACTACCCCAAGGGCCTCTTCGAGCGCACGGGCAACATCTGGCGGGCCCAGGGCAGGCGCCTGCGCCTGGACCTCAAGCACTACCGGCGCCAGGTCATGATGCTGCCCCGGGACGAGGCGGCCGAACTCCGCGGCTGGCGCGGAGAGGTCCGCGAGGGCGAGGTCGTCCTCTCCCACGAGGACGCCGTCGCCCTGGAGGAGGCGGACCTCACCGAGGAGCAGTGGGCCGAGCTGGAGGAGCTGGACCCCGACGAGCGGGCCGAACTCGCCGACCTGGACCCCGGGGAGCGGGAGGAGCTCGCCGACCTCGGCGACGGGAGCGGGGACGCCTCCGACGACGGGCCCGAGGAGCGGGACTCCGACGACGACGAGCCCGAGGACGGGTTCGAGGAGGAGCCCGAGGACGAGGGGCCCGAGGCCGAGGACGACGAGGAACTTGAGGAAGAGCCCGAGGACGACGAGGGCGAAGAGGAAGAAGAGGAGGAGTTCCCCGATGACGAGGCTGAGGGCCAGGACGCTGATGAGGCGGACGAGCAGGACCTGGAAGCAGAGGAGGACGAGTACCCCGACGAGGAGGAGCGGCCCGCGGCCGAGCGCTCCTGAGCCGGGGGCCGCCTCCGCACCGGGGGCCGCCACCGCGACGGCGGTACGCGCGTGACCCGTGGCCGTGACGGCTCCGCGGGACCGGGAGGGAACTGGTACGCATGAGTGAACCCACGCCCTGGCGGGGCGAGCCGAGGCCGATCCGCTCCTCGGGCGGATCCTCCTCCGCCAACCTCGCCGACGTGCTCGAACGCGTTCTCGACAAGGGTGTCGTGATCGCGGGCGACATCAAGATCAACCTGCTGGACATTGAACTCCTCACGGTCAAGCTCCGGCTCCTCGTCGCCTCGGTGGACAAGGCCAAGGAGATGGGCATCGACTGGTGGGAGCACGACCCCGCCCTGTCCTCCCGCGCCTCCCGGCGCGAGGACGACGAGCTGGCCGAGGAGAACAGGCGCCTGCGCGAGCGCATCGAGGCCCTGGAGGAGCACCGCACCGCGCAGGTCACCGCGGCCGAGGCGGACCCCCTCGCCGAGGAGGGGACCGAGACCCCGGCCGAGGAGGGCTCCGGCGCCCGGCGCGCGTCCGAGCGGACCCGGGAGGAGGGCGACCATGGAACGGCCTGAGCAGGCGAGCTACGTCTACGCGGTGTGCCGCCCCTTCGGCCTGGCGTCCACCGACGGCCTGAGGGGCGTGGGCGGACACCCCGTCCACCTCGTCGTCGAGGGTGACCTGGCCGCCGCGGTCAGCACCGTCCCCCTGGACGAGTTCGACGAGCAGGCGCTCCACGCCAAGCTGGAGGACCTGCGCTGGCTGGAGGAGGTGGCCCGCGCCCACCACGGCGTCGTGGACGCGGTGGCGCTGCGGTCCGTGGCCCTGCCGCTGCGGCTGGCCACCGTCTACCGCGGGGACGAACGGGTCCGCCGGGTCCTGCGCGAGAACGCGCGAGCCTTCGCGGCGACCCTGGACGAACTCGTGGACCGGGTCGAGGTCGGCGTGAAGGTCTACGCCGAGGCGGGCGTGCGCACCGCCGAGCAACCCGAGCCGCGGGCCCCCGCCGACGAGAGCCCGGGCAAGGCCTACCTGCGCAGGCGCAGGCAGCAGCGCGACCGCCGCGACGACACCTGGCAGCGGGCCTCCGCGCTGTGCGAGCGGGCCGACGAGGTCCTGGCCGCGATGGCCCGGGCGCGCGCCCAGCACCAGACGCAGAACGCCGCGCTGTCCGAGGCCCCCGGCGAGAACGTCATGAACAACGCCTACCTCGTGGACGGGGACCGGGTGACGGGGTTCCTCGCGGCGGTGGACGAGCTGAACTCCCGCGCGCCCGAGGGCACCAGGATCGAGGCGTCCGGGCCGTGGGCCCCCTACTCCTTCTCCTCCCCCCGAGCTGTGGAGGCGGGCGCATGAGCACGGTGAACGGAACCGGCCCCGCCGGGGACGGCCCGCCCGGCACCGGCGGCTTCCCCGGCCAGGCCCACTCCCTGACCACGATGCTGGACGAGGACCACCCCCTGGCCAACCGGGAGATCTCCCTGGTCGACCTGCTCGACCGGGTCCTGGCCAAGGGGGTGGTGGTCTCGGGGGACCTGACCGTCTCCATCGCCGACGTGGACCTGGTCCGGGTCTCCCTGCACGCCCTGGTGTCGTCGATCAACGAGAACGTGCCCTCGCCCTGGGAGCACGGTCACCCCCTGAGCGGATGGATCCGGCAGGAGTGAGGACCGGCCCCGGAGGGAGGGGGAAGGAGACGGTATGCCAGAGGTGAACGGGAACCCGCTCCGCGCGGCGCGGGGCCCCGAGGGGCCCGTGCGCGTGGCCGACGCCGACACGGTTCCGGGAGGCGGGAACGACATCCTGGGACGGCTCCAGGACGCCCTGGACGAGACGGCGGACCCGGACCGGTCCCGCGAGGGGGCTCCGGAGTCCGAGATGCGGGGACTGCGCCACCGGATCGAGACCGAGCCCGACACGGTCGAGCGCGACCTGATCAAGCTGGTGCTCACCGTGGTGGAGCTGGTGCGCCAGCTCATGGAGCGCCAGGCCCTGCGGCGCGTGGACCAGGGCGACCTCACCGAGGACCAGGAGGAGCGCATCGGCATGACGCTGATGCTGCTGGAGGAGCGCATGACCGAGCTGCGCGAGCGCTACGGGCTCTCCGCCGCCGACCTCAACCTGGACCTGGGCCCGCTGGGGTCCCTGCTGCCCAAGAACGGGGATTAGGCGAAGGTGCCCCCGGTGCCCGTCTCAGGGGGAGGGCCCTGACAGAGGACGGGCGCCGGGGGGAGGGGTCGGCGGGGCCTCGCGCGGCCTCGGCCGCCGGGCGGGAGTGGAGTGGCCCGGGGCTACTTTCCACCGACTCCCATCATGCCGCGCACCAGGGAGCGGCGCGCGAAGAGGTAGACGAGGAAGAGCGGCAGGGTCGCCAGCACGACCGCGGCCAGCATGCCGGGCACGTCCACGCGGTACTCGCCCTGGAACTCGAACAGGCCCATGGTGATCAGCCGGTTGTCCGACGACTGGGTGAGGATCAGTGGGAACAGGAACCCGTTCCAGGCCTGGAGCGCGGCGTACACGCCGATGGTGCTCAGCCCCGACCGCGACATCGGCACCACCAGCTGGAGGAAGGTGCGCACCGGGCCCGCACCGTCCAGGGCCATGGCCTCGTACAGCTCCTCGGAGATGTCGCGCATCGACCCCACCAGGATCAGCACGCACACCGGTAGCGCGAACGCCGCCGTGGGCAGCACGATCGCGGTCAGGGTGTCGTACAGCCCCAGTTCGATGATGATCAGGTACACCGGGATGATCACCGCCTGGGACGGGATCGCCAGCCCCAGCAGGAACATCCGGAACACCCCCGTGGTCCACCGGGTGCGCGAGCGCACCACGGCGAACCCGGTCATGGAGGCGAGCACCAGCACGATCGCCACCACCGCGACGGTGACGATCGCGGTGTTGAGCACGAAGCCCAGCACCCCGTTCTCGACCGCCTTGACGTAGTTGTCCAGGGTCGGGTCCGTGGGCGGGGTGAGCGGCCCGGCGGAGGTGTAGTTCTCGGAGCGCTGCACCGTGGCCACGAGCAGCGCGTACAGCGGCACCCCCACGACGGCCAGCCACACCAGGGCGCCCAGCCCGGCCAGGACGTTGGGTCGTCGGCGGCCCGGCCGCCGCCGCGGGAGGGCGGGGCGGCCGCCGCCGGGGAGCCGCCGTGCGGCGGGCCTCTCTGCGAGACGGATGGTCACATGCCCTCCCGGGTGCTGCGCATGTCGCCGAAACCGGTGAAGCGGACCAGGAGCAGGGCGATCAGCGTCGCCGTCACCACCAGGGTGAACGCGACGGCGCTGGCGTAGCCCAGTTCCCAGCTCTGGAAACCGGCCTGGTACATCAGGTACGGGACGATCGTGGTGTTGGTGCCGGGCCCGCCCCCGGTCATGATGAGCACGGTGTCGAAGTAGGTCAGCGCGCCCACCACCATCAGCACCGACGACGTGGTGACGGTGTGCCTGAGCTGGGGCAGCGTGATGTACCAGAACGCCCGCAGCCTTCCCGCCCCGTCGATCTCGGCCGCCTGGTACAGCGTCGCCGGGATCTGGCGAGCGCCGCCCTGGTAGAGCAGCATGTGCAGCGGGATGAACTGCCAGGCGCTGACGAACACGATCACCAGGAACGCGCTGTCGGAACCGCCCAGCACGTCCACCGACGACAGTCCCAGGCGGGGCCCCAGCCAGGCCAGCGGGCCGAAGTTGGGGTCCAGCAGGGCCCGCCAGACGAGGGCGATCGCCGCCGAGGACAGCAGCAGCGGCAGGAAGAAGACGGCGGAGAGCACCGCGCGGTTGCGCTGTTGACCGGCGGCCCAGACTCCCAACAGCAGGCTGATGGGGGTCTGGACGATCCAGGAGAGCGCGGTCAGCAGCACGCTCAGCCACACGGCGTTGTGCATCAGCGGGTCGCCCGCCAGGCGCGACCAGTTCTCCAGGCCGATGAAGCGGGGCGAGCCCAGCCCGCCCCAGGAGGTCAGGGACAGGTAGGCCACCAGCACCATCGGCAGGGCGGCGAAGAGCCCGAAGTACAGCAGGCCGGGCACCGCCCACAGCGGGCCGGGCCGCCCCGTGCGGGGGGCGGCGCCCCGCGCGGCGGCTCCGCCGCGCGGGAGGCCGGGCCGGGGGCCGGGGGAGGCGGGGCCGCCCGCCCCGGCGCCCGTGGCCGCCGGGTCGCCGGTCATGGTGGCACCGGTCGCCTGGCTGTCGGTGCGGCCGGTCACAGGGCCGCCAGCGCGTCGACGAACTGCTCGGGCGTGCTCTCACCGTTGAACAGCGACTCGATCTCGGTGACCATCGGCGTGGCCACCTCCGGGGGCAGCGCCTGGTCCCACGAGAGCTGGAAGTGCGGCGCGTCGCGCACCATCTCGTACTGGAAGGTGGCGAAGTCCGGGCTGGGGCTGTCGGCGACGACCTCCTCGGCGTTGGTGGTGGTGGGCACCTCGCCGTTCTCCACCATGTCGGCGACGTACTCCTCCTGGGACATGTACGTCAGGAACTCCATCGCCTGGTCCGTGTACTCGGTCTCGGCGGAGACCGAGAAGTAGTTGGTCGGGTTGCCGACCACGTTGGCGGGGTCGCCCTCCCCGCCCCCGATCGGCGGGAAGGCCACGTACCCCAGGTCGTTCGTCGCGAACTCCTCGTTCTGGTCCAGGATGGTGGAGTACTCCCACGAGCCCATCAGGTGCATGGCGGCCCGGCCCTCGGACAGCAGCGCGGAGGCCGCTCCCTCGGTGTAGCTGACCGAGGCGTAGGAGTCGCCGAACGCGCCCTGGTCCACCAGTTCCCGGACCATCTGGGCGGCCTCCAGCACGGCGGGGTCGCGCCAGCCCTCGGAGTCGCCCTCCACGATGCGCGCGAACACCTCCGGCCCGCCGATGCGGTCCACGAGGTACTGGAGCCACATCTGCTCGGTCCAGGGGTCGGCCCCGGCCAGGGCGAAGGGGGTGACGCCCTCCTCGGTGAAGGTGTCGACCAGGTCCAGGATGTCCTGCCAGGTCTCGGGGGGCTCCGCTCCGGCCTCCTCGAACACCGTCTCGTTGTAGAAGAGGATGACCGGCTGGGTGCCGCGCAGGGGGATGCCGTACTGCACGCCGTCGACCTTGCCCGCCTCCAGGATGGAGGGGATGAAGGAGTCGGCGAACTCGGGGTTCTCGGCGAGCATGTCGTCCAGGGGGACGAGCATGTCCTGCTCGACGTAGGGCTCGATGCTGCCGCCGCCCCAGTTGAAGAACACGTCGGGCTTCTCGCTGGAGCCCATCGCCGTGCGCAGGCGCTCCTCGTAACTGTCCCCGGGGACCTCGTCGATGACCGCCTCGGTCTCGGAGGCTCCGTTGAACCTCTCGACGGCGCCCTCCTGCACCACGACCAGGGTGTCCTGGTACATCCACACGTGCATGCGGTCGTCTCCGCCGCCGCCACCGGAACAGGCGGTGACGGCGAGCAGGCAGAGCGCCGTCGCTCCGGCGGCGGAGCCCAGGCGGGGGGTTCTCATGGCCACTCCTCTTTCGAAACTATCGGTAAGTATTTCGAAATATTTGCGCCCGAATGTACGCGGCGTCACCCCGAGCGTCAATAGGAGGATGAGAGCTGGGTCACCCGTGGCCGCGCGGAGTTGCCATGACCGCGTAGGATCAGGCGTCGTGAGCGCAGACCCGACCCCCGACTCCGCCCGAAACACCCTTTCGGAGCCGGTCACCATCTCGAAAATTGCGGAAGCCGCAGGCGTATCGGTGCCGACGGTCTCGAAGGTGCTGAACGGACGCGCCGACGTGGCCAGCGAGACCCGCGCACGCGTGGAGGAGCTGATTCGCCGCCACGGCTACCGGCGACGCCGGGGTCCGGGCGGAGGCCGTTCCTCCATGGTCGACCTGGTCTTCCACGAACTCGACAGCGCCTGGGCGGTCGAGGTCATCCGGGGCGTGGAGAGCGTGGCGCGCTCGGAGGGGCTCAGCGTCGTACTGACCGAGTCCGGGGGCGCCCAGACCCCCCGCGACGACTGGGTCGACGCCGTGCTCGCCCGCCAGTCCACCGCCGTCATCCTGGTCTTCTCCGACCTGGCGCCCGAACAGCGCACCCGCCTGACCGCGCGCGGCATCCCCTTCGTCGTGGTGGACCCGGCGGGGGACCCGGGACCGGACATGCCCTCGGTGGGCTCGGCCAACTGGAACGGCGGCCTGGTCGCCACCCGCCACCTCATCGAGCTCGGCCACCGGCGCATCGGCGTCATCGGCGGGCCCCGGCACGTGCTGTGCAGCAAGGCCCGCATCGACGGCTACGCCTCCGCGCTGGACTCGGCCGGGCTGACGGCCGACCCCGCGCTCGTGCGCTACGGCGACTTCCACGTGGAGAGCGGGCGCGACCGGGGCCGGGAGCTGCTCCGGCTGGACGACCCGCCCACGGCCGTCTTCGCGGGCAACGACCTCCAGGCCATGGGCCTGTACGAGGCCGCCCGCGAGCTGGGCGTGCGCATCCCCGAGGACCTGAGCGTGGTCGGCTACGACGACCTGCCGGTGGCCCGCTGGATGGGGCCGCCGCTGACCACCGTGCGCCAGCCGCTCACCGAGATGGCCGAGGAGGCGACCCGGATGGCGCTCACCCTGGCGCGCGGCGGCACCCCCGCCAACCTGCGCCTGGACCTGGCCACCGACCTGGTGGTCAGACGCAGCAGCGCCCCGCCGCCCGCCTCCTGAGCGCGGCGCTCGGCGGGGCCGCGGTCGGTTCTACGCGAGGAGTTTGTACAGTCCGGCCCCGGCGGGGCCGTGGGGCAGGACCCGCAGGCGGTGGGGCTCGGTCTCGGCGCGCAGCGCGTCCTCGGTGAGCGTCCACCAGTCGTAGTGGACCTCGTCACGGGCCAGGACCCGGTCCCGCTCGTGGACCTCGTAGGTCATGTGCCACTCGACCTGTTCGGGTCCGCTGGGTTCGGCGGCGGCCCAGCCGACGTAGGATCGGGCGCCGACGCTGACCTCGCTCATCCGCGCCCGCTCCACGTGTTCGGGCCGCAGCGGGGCGGCGAGGTTGAGCAGGACGAAGGCCCCCGGGGCCAGTCGCGGAGCCAGGTCCTCCCACAGGCGGTCGCGCTCGTGGGGGCTGAAGTGGCCGATGAGGTTGGCCATCACCATGCCGCCGATCCGGTCGGGCAGGTGGGCCGAGAGCAGGTCGTCACCGTCCACGGTCACCCTCTCCCGCAGACCGGGGTCGTCGGCGATCCGGGAGAGCAGCACCGTCCGCAGCAGGAGGGAGGGCTCCACGGCCAGGACGCGGGCCGTGGGCAGGGCCGCGGCGATGAGCCGGGTTCCGTGGCCGCCGCCCGCACCCGCGTCCACGACGGGGCCGGAATCCCCGGGCAGGGAGGCCAGTGCCTCGGTCAGGACCTCCCGGTGGTGTTCCCACCATCCGGCGATCATCAGGTCCAGGTACTGCCCGGAGCGGGCGTAGGGATCGTCGTACTCAGGCATGGGGTGCCTCCTCGTCGTGGTGGGTCAAGGAAATGATAATCATTGCCGAGCCCTAGTAGTCCCCGCCGCTGCGGCGGAAATGAAAAGCACAATCATTTCTCCGGGGCCCGGTGTGAAATTCCTATGGGAGGCGGATAAATTCTCCGTGCACCGCCCCGGCTGCGCTTGATGCGCGATCGTTGATCGAATAGTCCTGGATGTGTTCCCGCTTTTTCCGCCGGTCGTTTTCGAGGGGGAGAGATGGCCACACAGCATTCCGTCCACGAGGGGCACGCGCACGAGCACGGTCATGGCTGCGGGCACGTGGCCGTGCCGCACCAGGGCCACGTGGACTACGTCCACGAGGGTCACCTGCACCATGAGCACGAGGGTCACTGGGACGAGTGCTCCGCGCGGGGCCACACCGTCCACGAGGGGCACGCGCACGAGCACGGTCACGGCTGCGGGCACGTGGCCGTGCCGCACGAGGACCACGTGGACTACGTCCACGACGGTCACCTGCACCGCGAGCACGACGGTCACTGGGACGAGCACTCCTGACCGCGACGGCCCGTCCGGGGGGTTCCCGGACGGGTTCGGCGGGTCCTCAGGACCTGTGCGTCGGAGTGTTGGACGGGTAGGGCAGCAGGGCCATCTCGCGCGCGTTCTTGACCGCCGCCGCGATCAGCCGCTGCTGGCGTGCGGTCACCCGCGTGACCCTGCGACTGCGGATCTTCCCCTTCTCGGAGATGAACTTGCGCAGAAGAGTGGTGTCCTTGTAGTCGATGTAGTCCATATCTCCCAGCGGATTGGCGAAACTCCGCGTGGGCTTGCGCTTACCCGGGCGGTGTGCTGAAGAGGGCATGTTCACCTTTCTGAGATTCGCATTCCCGAGGGTGCACGGTCCGTGCGCGCCCTCTCTGCCGGGCCGCGGGTACGCGTCCTCCTCCTCTCCACCGCCGCCCGTGGTGACTGAAAACGATTATCGTTCCCAAAATCCTACACGCTCCCGGACCTCGGAGCCCCCGGGGGCGTGTGCGAGGATGGCCCCGGATTTCGGGAGGGGCGATGACGCTGATCACCACGGACGACGGGCTTGGCATCGAGTACACCGAACACGGTGACTCCCGGGGGCGCCCGGTCGTCCTCTTGGCCGGGTTCAAGGCCCCCGCGACCTCCTGGTGCCACCAGGTCCCCGCGCTCACGGACGCCGGATACCGGGTCCTCGCCGTGGACCTGCCCGGCCACGGCGCCGCGGGACCCCTGCCCCCGGGCATGACCATGGACCGGCGCGGCGACTGCGTCCACGCCCTCCTGGAGCGGCTGGACCTGGAGGGCGTCGTGCTCGTCGGCGGCTCGATGGGAGCCAACACCGTCTGGGCGTACACCTCCAAGCACGGCACCGGTCGCCTGTCGGGCGCGGTGTCGGTGGACCAGACGCCGAAGATGCTCAACACCGCGGACTGGCCCTACGGCTTCTACGGCTACGACGAGGGCAACGCCGACACCTACTTCGCCGACGGCATCCCCGCCACCGGCCACGGCACGCCCCTGTGGCGGCGCGGCGTGCGCCTGCTCAGGACGCTGCGCGCGATGCGCGGCACCGACCGCGAGCTCACCCCGGCTGAGCTGGAACTGCTGGGCGACCACGCCCGGCGCGACTGGCGCGACGCGGTCGCCGGGCTGGACGTGTCCGCCCTGTTCGTGGCCGGGGCCGAGAGCGAGCTGTGGCCCGCCGAGCACGCCGCGGCCGCCGCCAAGCCCAACCCGCGCGCCGGTGCGGCCGTGGTGCGCGAGGCCGGGCACGCCGTGAACATGGAGCGGCCGGGCGCCTTCAACGCGGGGCTGCTGCGCTTCCTAGCCCGCGTCGAGGGCTTCTGACCGGCTCCGTCAAGGGGATCGGCGTAGAACATCCTGTAGCCGTTCGCCCCCGAGGGTTGAGCCCTTCGCGAAGCCGAACCACCCGCCCGTAGAGCGCACAGCGGCAGTGCGCCGTAGGGGGTTGGGGTGGAACGTCCTGTGGCCGTTCACCCCTGGGGGGTTGGCGTAGGGCGTGCCGGTGACGGCGACCAGGCACCCGTAGAGGTTGCGGGTTCCCCATCCGCCCCTGGGGGGTGGGTGGTCGTGGTGGGTTCTGACTCCAAGGTCCAGTGCTGGGGGCGGGGACCGACTGAGAGCAAGTTCGCCCAGCGAACTTGCCGAAGGAGATCCCTGCACGCCGGTCGTTCGAGGTGTCTGGTGGGCGTCACGAAGGGGTTCGGGAGGTCGCTGGTGGGAACGCCCACCGGGAATCTCCCTCAGCCATCCGTGAACGGGGGTATACGGTTCCGGCCAAGAGCGACCATGAAGCCCCGCGCGTGACCGCGCGTCGTAGGGGGTCCGCACGTTGTAGAGCGTTCCTGCGTCAGCAAGTTCAGGGGGGTTATCGGGTCTCCTGTCATGCTCAGCTCCAGGGGGTTGAAGGGGACTTCCAGCGGTCCCGAGCCCTGGGGGGTTGAAGGGGGACTTCCATCTGTCCCGAACCCCCACAGGAGGAGGACGAGCCCTGATGGGACGGGAACAAGCCCCCAACTGCGCCCTGCTCCCACCGCAGGGGCCGGAGGTGACAGCGGATTCCGGCGTGGTGGGATGTCGGTATGGCTCCGCGGTCGAAACCCCCTGAGAACGCGCACCCCCTGCCGTACTCGTTCCGTAGCACGTCCAGGCCCTCGAACTCGAACTCGAACTCGAACCCGAAAGCGAACCCGAGCCCCGGCCCGGATTCCGAGCCCGCACACGCGATGACCGCTGCCGAAGCGGTCTCCAGGATCGCCTCCGGCGGCGGCATCCACGCCTTCCTGATCCTCCTGATGCCCTTTTCGATCGCGGACGGCGTCACCCCCGGGTTCCTCCTCACCGTGCTCACGACTGCCTACGCCGTCCTTCTCACGGTCACCACGCTTCCCGGCCTGATCGCCTTCCTCCTGGAGCGCAGGCGCGCGTCCGGCAGCAGACGCGAGTCCAACCGCAGGTGCGCGTGCGAGCACGGGCGCGCGTCCGGCCGCAGGACCCCCACGCTCCGTGCCACGAAGGCCGCCCCCTCCGCGGTCGCGGCCCTGCTCTACGCCTGCCTCCCCGCGTCCATGATGATCACCGAGGGCCCCGACGCCTTCATCATCGCCATCTCCCTGTTCATCGGCCTGTTCGGCTACCTCGTCCACCGGGCCTGCCTGGCGGTCACCTTCTCCTCCGCCGCGGGAGCCGTCGTCCGCGTCGTGGCGCTGATCGCACCCCCGCTGTTGACCCTGGGCCTGGCGTCCGCTCTCCCCTGAACCGGCGGTGATCCCGACCGGCTCCCGGACCCGGTCACGGACGAGCCGCGGCGCCGATGCCGACACACTGGTAGGCGTCCACGAGGGAGAGAACCGCACCGGTCCCGCCGCGCGTCAGCGGCGGCCGACCGTGCGGTCCGGGTCGAAGGAGGGCGTGGTGAACGGTGGCGCGGGTGGTGCGGACGGCGCGGACAGCGCGAATGGCGCGGCTGGCGCGGGCGGTGCGGGTGCTTCCGGCCGGACGTACCGGAAGGCCGAGAAGCGGCGGTCACAGATCCTGTCGCGCGCGATCGAGGTGTTCGCCGAGCACGGGGTGGGCGCGTCGCTACGGGCGATCGGCGAGGCCATCGGGGTGTCCCACGCGGCGCTGCGCTACTACTTCGCCTCCCGCGACGAGCTCCTGGTGGAGGTCTACCGCGAACACGAGGCGACGGGGTGCGAGCCCTCGGATGCGGACACCGTCTCCGCGGTCGCGGTCATGGAGCGCAGCGCGGAGCGCAACCGCTCCATCCCCGGCCTGGTCGAGCTGTACGCGACACTGACCACGGACGCGTTGCAGGAGCAGCGGCACCCCGCGACGCGGGAGTTCGTCCGGGCACGGTTCCGGGCGCTGCGCGCCGACATCGCCGAGCGCGTCCGCGCCGGTCAGCGCTCCGGCGAGATCGCGGCCGACATCGACCCCGACGACGCGGCGGCCCTGGTGATCGCCGCGTCCGACGGGTTGCAGTTGCAGTGGCTGCTCGACCCGCGGGAAGTGGACGTCTACCGCTCGCTCCAGGTCCTGGAACGGCTGCTGCCCGGCGGGGGAGAGGGCGCCGGGACCGGGGCCGACAGGGCCGGGGACAGCGACGCCGGAGCCGACGGAACCGGAGCCGACGGAACCGGAGCCGACGGAACCGGAGCCGACGAGACCGGAACCGACACGACCGGGGGAGACCCGTCGGCCCAGACGCTGTAAACGCGCCCCGGGCGCCGGGACCGAGAGCGGCGGGACCGGTGGCGGGGCGTCGGCCCAAACCCCGTGAACGCGCCCCGGGCGCCGTCACCGCACGCGAACGGTGACGGCGCCCGGGGCCCTCCATGTCAGGCCCGTGCTGACTAGAGCGTCGGGCTGGCCGGGTCCCACCCCTGCGGAAGCGGAGCCACCGGCTCCACCACGGAGGTGATCTCCACCGGCGTTCCGCCGGCCGCCGCGTCGCGGATGCCCAGCAGCACGTCGAGCACGTGCGAGGCCACGGCCCCCGACGCCCGTTCGGTCCTGCCCGCGCGTACCGCGCGGACCAGGTCGACGACCCCGGCCCCGCGCCCGTACACGGGCCCCTCGGCGGGCATGGTGACCGGCTCTTCCCGGTCGTACCGCCACAGGGTGGTGTCCCCGCCGAACGTGTTGGGGTCGGGCAGGACGATCGTGCCCTCGGTGCCGTTGACCTCCACCATTCCCGCCCTGTGCAGCGCGTGCTGGAACGAGAACGTGGACTGGGCGGAGCGGCCCGGGCCGAACTCCACCAGCGCGGCGTGGTGCGTCGGCACCTGCACCTCGAACACCTGGCCCGCCCGGGGGCCGCTCGCGATCGTGCGGGTCGCGCGGCCGGTGGAGGCCACGGCCTGCACCCGGGTCGCGGCGCCGAAGACGTGCACGAGCGCGGTGACGTAGTACGGGCCCATGTCGAACAGGGGCCCCGCCCCGTGGGCGAAGAGGAAGTCCGGGTCCGGGTGCCAGGACTCGGGCCCGGGCACGTGGAACATCGTGGTCGCGGTCAGCGGCTCCCCGATGTCGCCGCGGGCGATCGCGCGCAGCGCGGTCTGCGTCCCCGCCCCCAGCACCGTGTCCGGCGCGCAGGCGACCCGCAGCCCCTCCTCCCCGGCCCTGGCCAGCAGCGCGGCGGCCGCGTCGTGGTCCAGGGCGATGGGCTTCTCACTCCACACGTGCTTGCCCGCGTCGAGGATCTGGTGCCCGACCTCGGTGTGCACGGCCGGGACGGTCAGGTTGACCACGACCTCGACATCCTCGCGCGCCAGCAGCTCCGCCACGGTCCCGGACGCCGGAACACCGTACGCGTCGGCCTGCGCGGCGGCGCGCGCCAGGTCCAGGTCCGCGATGAAGCGAACCTCGACGTCGGGGAACCGGGTCAGGTTCTCCAGGTACTGGGTCGAGATGTTGCCCGCGCCGATGACGCCGACCCCGGCAGCCCCGGCAGCCCCGGCGACCCCGCTGGCCCCGGCAGCCCCGGTCCCGGTGCGCGTCATCGGTCGTTCTCCCCGAGCCAGGCCAGCGACCGCGCGATGCCGTCGAACACGTCGCCCGCGTAGGCGTCGAACTCGACCACGCGGATCGCCCGCGGCGCGGCCTCCAGGACCGCGCGGACGTCGACCTCGCCCTCGCCCGCGGGCCGCTGCCGCGTCACGTCGCCGTCCAGGGTGCCGTCCTTGACGTGGATCAGCCGCACCCGGTCACCGAAGGCCCGCAGCAGCGCGGCGGCGTCGGCGCCGCCGACCCCCGCCCAGTAGGTGTCCACCTCCAGCACGACCCGCGGCTCCAGGTGCTCCACGAACACCTCCAGCGCGTGCCTGTCGCCGATGCGGGTGCTCAGCTCCCAGGCGTGGTTGTGGTAGCCGAACTCCAGGCCCCGCTCGGCGGCCAGCTCCGCCAGCCGGTTCACGCGCTCGGCCAGTCCGGCCACCTGGTCGGCGGTCTGCCACCGCTCGGCCGGGACCAGCGGGTCGATGACCGTCGCGATGCCCAGTTCGGCGGCGGCGTCGAAGACCGCCTCGGGGGTCTGGGCGTCGATCACGGGGGCGTGGCCGGAGGGCGCGGTGACGCCCGTCGCGGCGAACACGCGCCGGTACTCCTCGGTGTCCAGGTGGAACGCGTACGGCTCCACATGGGCGAACCCGATCTCGGCCAGGCGTGCCACGGCGCTCTCCAGGCCGTCGGCGAGTTCGTCACGGACCGAGTACAGCTGCACGGATGTTGTCGGCACGGGGGGCTCCTTCGTTCGCTCGGGCATCGCCCTGTCGCTCACATCGCGGCACGCCCCCGAGGGTGCGGGGCGGGGCCGCGCACCCAGATTCTTACATTGGAAGATTTTTGTCCAGGGTTTTTCCGGGCGCACGATCTGAGCCCACGATCGGGGTCCACGATCTGAGCGCACGCTCCAGGCCCACGATCGGGGAGCACGGTCCGGTTACACGATTGGCGCGCACGGTCCGGGCCCACGATCCGGGCACGTGAACGGCACGCGGCACACGGGCGGGCGCGCCACAGCGCGCAGGAGGACCGGAGGGCATGCCGAAGGGCCGGGCGGCGCCCCGGCGCGGCGGGGGCCGACCCGGCCACGCGCACGCGGGGGTCCAGAGCCCGGGGCTCCGCCTGCTTCGGCTCAGGCGCCCCCGGTCACGCGCACGCGCGCCCGGTTTACGGAAACTCCCGGCGGAGCGGGGGACAGGCGGTAGGGGCCTCCGCCTCCTCGTCGGCCTCCCGCTGGGGCGTGACGACCTCCAGGCCCACGCCCAGCTCCCGGATCGCGCGCACGGAGGACTCGGCGAGGCGGTCGTCGGTGATCACCGAGGCGAAGCTCGTGAGCGCGGCGACCTTGAACGTGCCGAAGGCCCCGTACTTGTCGGCCCCGGCGACCAGCACCGACGTCGAGGCCGCCGCCATGGCCGCGCGCTTGACCGCGACCTTCGCGCGCGAGGGCGTGGTGGTGCCCCGGCTCAGGTCCCACGAACTCGTCGAGACGAAGGCGACGTCGATGTTGAACTCCTCGATGGTGGCGGCCGCGATGTCGCCGACCGAGGAGCGGTTCTCGCGGTCGATCTGCCCGCCGATGAGGAACAGGGTCACGTCGGGGTGGTCGGTGAGGGAGGCGGCGGTGGTGATGTCGTTGGTGATGACGGTGAGGCCGGTGACGCTCCACAGCGACGGCACCAGATGGCCCAGCGTCGTGCCCGCGTCCAGGTAGACGGTCTGCCCCTCGCCGACCAGGGCCGCCGCCGCGCGGGCCATCGCCCGCTTCTCGGCCACGTCCACCCGCGACTTGTCGCGGTAGGAGGGCTCCGAGCGCACCTGCGAGACCAGTTCGACGCCGCCGGGCACCGAGCGGACTCGGCCCTCCTCCTCCAGCGTCATGATGTCGCGGCGCACCGTCATGTGCGAGACGTCGAGGATCTCGCACAGCTCCTTCACGCTCAGCACGCCCGTACCGCGCAACTCCCGCACGAGCAGCTCACGCCGTTGCGCCGGAATCATCGCTCTCCCTCGGTTCCGCTCATGGGCATCATGGTAACGAGTGTTCTCAGATGGTACCAGTCGTGATAATTGTTGACTCTAATGTTCCGCTGGTGTTAAACATGGCGCGTTGCCGTAGCGGCCTGGCACACACGTGCCCCTCGCGAGGCCGGAAGAAGGAGAACCCATGCAAGCCACCGACGCCACCACGGCGCCGCCACCGCCCGTGCGCTACGCGCTCACCGGAGCCCGCGGCGGTTTCGCGCGCACCCTGCTCGCCCAGACCCCGCGGATGGAGCGGCTGCGGCCCTCGGTCCTGTGCGACCTGGACACCGAGGGGACGATCGCGCTGTGCGCCGAGCTCGGCTACCCCGCCGACGCGCTGACGGTGTGCTCCAGCGCGGACGAGGTGGCCGCGCTGGCCGACGGGCGGATCGCGGTGATCGCCGACGCCGGCCTCCTCGAACACGCCGACTACGACGTGCTCGTCGAGGCCACCGGCAGCCCCGAGGCGGGCACCCGGGCCGCGCGCACCGCCATCGCGGCCGGACGCCACGTGGTCATGGTCTCCAAGGAGGTCGACTCCGTCTCCGGGATCGCGCTGGCCGACCTCGCCCGGGAACGGGGCGTGGTCTACACCCCCGGGATCGGCGACCAGCCCGCCAACCTCATCGAGTGGTACGAGCGGACCCGCCTGCTGGGCCTGGACGTCGTCGCGATCGGCAAGTCGGGCGAGTACGACCTGGTCTTCGACCCGGACACGGGCCGCGTGCGCCAGCTCGACCAGGAGGTCGACGCCCCCGGCCTGGCCGGTCTGCTCACCCTGGGCGAGGACGTGCCCGCCACGCTCGCCGCCCGCGCCCGCGCGGTGGCGGGCCTGTCGCGCTCGGCCGCCGCCGACTACTGCGAGATGGGGGTCGTCGCCAACCACACGGGCCTGGTGCCCGACACCGAGGCGCTGCACTACCCCGTCGCGCGCGTCGCCGAACTCGCCGACGTCTACTCCCTCGCCGAGGACGGCGGAATCCTCTCCCGGTCCGGCGCCGTGGACGTCTTCAGCGTGCTCCGCCTGCCCGGGGAGGCCTCCTTCGCCGGAGGGGTCTTCGCCGTCGTCCGCACCGGCGACCCCGTCTCCTGGGCACTGCTCGCGCAGAAGGGCCACGTGGTCTCGCGTTCGGGGCGCTACGCCTGCCTGTACCTGCCCTACCACCTCATGGGTGTGGAGACCCCGCTGAGCCTGCTGGACGCCGTGGACCGCCGCCGCGCGGTGACCCCCCGGCACCCGGCCCCGCACGCGGTCCTGGCCGGGCGCGCCCGGCGCGACCTCCCCGCCGGGACCAGGCTGGACATGGGCGGACACCACCACGACGTCCAGGGAGTGGCCCCCGTCCTGCTGGACACGGCCGACGCCCCCGACGACGTCGCACCGCTCTACCTGGCGGCCCACGCCACCCTGGGCCGCGACGTCGCGGCGGGCGCACTGGTGCGCCTGGACGACCTGGCAGACGCCAGCGCCCCCCTCCTGGACGCCTGGCGCCACGCCCGCACGCACCTGTGAACGATCGGACCAACTGACATGTCGGACATCTACACCCTGTTGGCGTTCCTCACCGCCATCGCGGTACTCGTACTGCTCATCGCCCGCTTCAAGGTCCACCCCGTGGCCACGCTGTTCATGGTGGTCGTGGCGCTCGGCCTGGTCCTGGGCATGGGCGGCACCGAGACCATCGGCCTGGTCACCGAGGGCTTCGGCGGCACCCTCGCCGACGTCGGCCTTCTGGTCGTCTTCGGCTGCGTGCTCGGCAGGATGCTCGAACTGAGCGGCGCGGCCACCAAGATCACCGAGACCGCCCTGAGCCTGTTCGCGGAGAAGAGGGTGCCCTGGGCGATCGCCCTGGCCTCGACCGTGCTGGGCATCCCCCTCATCGCCGACACCGCGGTCGTCATGCTCATCCCGATCGTCTCCGCCCTGGCCTACCGCACGGGCATGTCGATGATGAAGCTCGGCCCGATCCTCTACCTCGGCGCCTACATCATGACCTCGGTCGTCCCGCCCGGCCCCGGCCCGCTCGCGTCGGCGTCGCTGCTCGGCGTCAGCATGGGCGAGGCCATCCTCTACGGCCTGATGGTGGGCGTCCCCGGCGTCATCGCCGCGACGGTCTACCTGTCCTTCATCAAGACCTACGTGCCGCCCAAGCCGGAGTTCGTCGAACACCTGGCGGGCGCGGGCGGCTCGGGCACCCCCTCCGCCGGCGCCCCGGGGATCTCCGACGGCACCGGCCCCAAGACCGCCTCCGGCGGCGCCGCGGCCCCCGCCAACGTGGGCCTGTTCGGCTCCCTGGTGCCGATCCTGGCCCCCATCGTCCTCATCATCGTCGCCTCCCTGGCCGGTCCGGTGCTCCCGGAGGGGGCCTGGTTCACCGAGGCCGTCCTGTTCGTCGGCGAGCCGACGGTGGCGCTCTTCCTCTCCTGCCTGCTGGCCCTGCCGCTGTTCCGCGGGCGCTGGAAGGACAAAGCCACCCTCAACGACCTGTTCGAGGCGGGGCTTCGCATCGCCGCGATGCCCCTGGCCCTGACCGGCGTCGGCGGAGCGCTGGCCACCATCATCCGGGAGACCGGCGTGGCCGAGAACGTCGCCGCGAGCATCGAGGGCACCGGCATGTCACCGGTCGTCATCCCCTTCCTCGTCGGCGCGGCGGTCTGCACGATCACCGGCTCCAACATCCTGGGCGTGATGACCTCGGCGGCCATCATGCAGCCCCTGATGGACGACCTCGGCCTGGCGCCGATCGTGGTGTACCTGGCCTGCGCGACCGGCGCCCAGATCATGAAGCACGCGAACTCGTCCGGGTTCTGGGTCACCACCACGCTGTCCAACATGACGGTGGGCCAGGGCATCCGGTCGATCGGCGTCGCCTCGTTCCTCTCGGGCGTCACCGGGTTCCTCGTGCTCAACGTCATGATCGCGACCGGCGTCGTCTGACCAGTGTTCCTTCGGGCCTCCGCTCCACTTCGGCCCGCCCGTCCCACAGGGGGGTTCCGGCGCACCCGGCCACCGGGCCGCACAGTGCGCCGGACCCCCTGCCCGACCGACCCGCCCCGACCACAGGGAGTACCTCACATGGCGACCCTCGGCGTGATCGCCGACGACCTCACCGGAGCGACCGACGTCGCGATCGCCCTCACCGCTTCCGGCCACCGGACCACGGTCGTCCTGGACACGCGGGACCCCGGCGGCGCCGACCCCGTCGCCGCCGCGGCGGAGGGGGCCGACGCCGTCGTCGTGGCCCTGAAGTCGCGCACCACACCCGCCGACGCGGCGGTCGCGGCCTCGCTGGACGCCCTCGCCCGGCTGCGGAGCGCGGGGTGCGAGCGGTTCTACCTCAAGTACTGCTCCACCTTCGACTCCACCCCGGACGGCAACATCGGCCCGGTCGCGGAGGCGGTCCTCGACGCCCTCGGCGAGGAGGTCACGGTCGTCGCACCCGCCTTCCCCGCCAACGGGCGCACCGTCTACCGCGGCCACCTCTTCGTGGGGGACGACCCCCTCGACGAGTCCCCGATGCGCCACCATCCGCTCACGCCCATGACCGACTCCAGCCTCCCGCGCCTGCTCGCCCCCCAGGTCAGCGGCGGCGCGGACGACGTCGCACTGGTGCCCTGGCCGGTGGTCGCCCGAGGGGCCGACGCGGTGCGCGGCGCCATCGCGTCCGCCAGCGCGGAGGGGGCCCGGTTCGTGGTCGTGGACGCCCTGACCGACGCCGACCTGCGCACGCTCGCCGACGCGACGCGGGACCTGCGCCTGCTGACCGGCGGCAGCGCCCTGGCCCAGGGGCTCACCGGCCCCCACGGGACCGGCCACCTGCCGCTCACCCCGCCCCCGGGGCCGCGCGTCGTGCTCTCGGGCAGCGCCTCGCGGGCGACCCAGGGCCAGGTGCGCCACGCCCTCGCCCACGGCGGGGGACACCACCTGCTCCCGTCCGACCTGCGCCGGGACTTCGGGGCGGCGGTGTCGCTGGCCGTGGAGCGCGCCCTGGAGGGCGGCGCGTCCCCGTTCGTGGTGTACGCGACCGCCGCACCCGAACACGTCGTGGACACCGCCGACGCGCCGCTCATCGAGGAGGCGCTGGCCGAGATCGCCGCACGCCTGGTCGCCGCGGGAGTGCGCGCGCTCCTGGTCGCGGGCGGCGAGACGAGCGGAGCCGTCGTACGGCGCCTGGGCGTGGCCTCGCTCGCGCTGGGACCCGAGATCGACCCGGGCGTCGCGTGGACGCTCGGACACAGCGACGGCGAGGACGTCCAGCTCATGCTCAAGTCCGGCAACTTCGGCCGCGAGGACCTGTTCGTCCGCGCCTGGGAGGGGGACAAGTGAACCGCGAAGCGCGAGAGGCGGCCCGGGAGCTGTGCGCGGTCGGACGCCGCGCCGTCGAACTGGGGCTCAGCCCCGGCGCCTCGGGCAACGTGTCCGCGCGGGCCGGGGAACTGACCCTGATGAGCCCCACGGGGGTCTCCCTGCGCGACCTCGACCCCGAGGGCCTGTCCGTCCTGGACGCGGCGGGCGAGCACGTCGCCGGTCCGCCCCCCTCCAAGGAGTTCCCGCTCCACCAGGCGATGTACCGGCGGGTCGCGGACGCGGGCGCCGTCGTCCACCTGCACTCGCCGCACGCCTGCGCGGCCTCGTGCCTGCCCGCCTGGTCGGAGGCCTCCGCGCTGCCGCCCGTCACGCCCTACCTGGTCATGCGGGTCGGCCAGGCGCCCCTGGTGCCCTACGCGGCTCCGGGCAGCGACCGGCTCGCCGACAACCTCTCCCGCCTGCCCGGGCGGTTCCGCGCGGCCCTGCTGGCCAACCACGGTTCGATCGTGGCCGCCGCCGGTCCGGCGGCAGCCCTGGACGGCGCCGTCGAGCTGGAGGAGGCCTCGCGCATCGTCGTGTCGCTGCGGGGGAGCGAGTTCTCCGTGCTCTCGCCCGAGGACGTGCGCGAGCTGACCGGGCGCTACGGCACCGAATGGGACCTGTGACTCCGCGTCGGGGGTGACCTTCCCGCCCTCCCCGCCCGCCCCGTCCCCGACGACGGGGCGGGCGGCGTCCCCGGTGGAGCGGCTAGGGTCTGTTTTTTGAACCGGTCTCAGCTTGTGGGGGTTGGTTCGGGCGCCCACGGGGTTCTGGAGGTGGCGGAGGCGGGTTCGTGAGGAACGAGCGAACCCGCCGGAGACACCGAAGGTTCCCGTGCTCCGGGCGCCCGAACACGGACCGAAGCGAAGCGGAGGTCCAAAAAAACACTGCCTAGCGGCGGGCGTACACCCGGCGCAGGGGCGAGGCGGTGACACCGTGCGCGACCACGCTGGCCGTGACCGCCAGCGTGACGGCGGCGAACAGGCGCGGGTCGTGCACGCCCTCGTGGACCGAGTGCGCCGCGTAGAAGAGCGCGCTGACGCCCATCGGGCCGAACCACCCGGCGAAGGCCGCGTCGCGCGGACGCAGCCCCAGGGGCCGCGTCAGGGCCATCAGCGCGGGCGGACGGCGCAACAGCAGGACGGCCAGCACGAAGGCGAGCGCGGCCGGTCCGAAGCCGACCCACTCCCGCCACGGCAGGACCGCGCCCAGCAGGACGAACACGGGCAGGGCCAGGTAGCGGTTGACCGCCTCGTCGATGTTCTGCTGCGGGCCGCGCTCCCCCCTGCGCACCGTCCGGTTGTAGGCCAGCCCCGCGACGAAGACGGCGAGCACACCGCCCACCCCGATCAGCCGGGCCGCCCCGAGCACGGCGACGGCGAGCAGCAGTGTGAAGACGAGCGCGGGCCCGTCCTCCAGCTCCCGGTGGCGGGTGGCCGCCTCCATCGCCTTTCCCGCGGCCGCTCCCAGGAGCACACCCAGGACCACGGACCCCAGGACCTCCCACGCCAGGCGTCCCGCCACGTCGACGGGACCGGCGGAGGGCAGTGCGGCGGCCACCGCGACTCCGACCAGGGCCAGGGCGAGCCCGTCGTTGGCCCCGCTCTCCCCGGTGAGGAGCTTGCGCAGGCGTTCGGACAGGTCGCGCCGGGCGGGCTTCCCGGTCACCACCGACGCGGCGAGCACCGGGTCGGTGGGGCACAGGCAGGCGCCCACCAGCGCCGACAGGGCCAGGGGAAGGCCGAGCAGCAGCGCCGCGGCGCCGGTCACGGCCGCCGCGACCGGCATGGCGACGCACAGCAGCAGCGCCAGCGGGGCCACCAGCCCGCGCAGCGAGGTCACCGGGAACCGCAGCGCGGCCGTCATGACCGAGGCCGCCAGCAGGAGGCGGGTTCCCTCCAGGAGGAGGGTGTCCCGCGTCTCGGCGGACAGCGTCAGCAGGCCGAGCGCGCAGGGGCCCAGGGCCGCGCCGAGCAGCAGGGCGAGGAGCGGCTCGCTCAGGGGCAGTTCCCGGAAGCGGTCGCTGAACAGTGCGAGGAGCACGCTGAGCGTGCCGACGGCCGCGTACGCCAGGGGGAGCGGGTCCATGGACCTCCTTCTTCACCTCGTGTCCGTGCCGGTCGCGGAGGCGGTGCGTCGACACCTCCGCCGGAGCAGGGTAGCCGCCGCGCGCGCCTTCACGCCGCATCCGGACCGGGGCGCCGCGGACCGGTTTCCGCGCGACGGGGAGCTCCGTCCGGACCGGGCGCCGCGGACGTCCCCGGCGTGCTCCGCCTCCCAGGGGGCTTGCGCCTCGGCGGCACCGGGACCGCCGCATCCGTCCCGCGCTCGTCCGCCTCCGGCTGGCCGGACGCGGCCCCGTCGGACTGGCCGAAGACGTTGCCGGTGCGGCACGGGGGTTCCGACCCGCGGTGATCTCGTACCCGTAGCGGGTCCGGAGCGCCGAACCCCGCTACGAGTACGAGATCACCGTGAAGGGGGCGGGCCGGTGGTCCCTTGCGGTGACCGCATCAGAGGGAAGGGGACGGCCCCGCCGGTGCCGGCACACCGGCGAGACCGAGTATGAGGTCGCGGACCTCGGTGGCCGCGACGCGTTCCCGGGCGGAGCCGGGGTCGGAGCACAGCACCAGGGGACCGTCCTCGGGGTCGGCGTGCGCGCGCCCGTGGGTGCCGCGCACACAGCCCGGGTCGAGCGGGACCACGTTCATGGCGTAGCGCAGGCCGACCTTCTTGCGGGCGAGGTTGGCCGCCGCGCGCGCTCTGACCAGCCGGTCGGCGGGGTCCAGGAAGAGTTCGGCGGGGTCGTAGCCCGGCTTGCGGTGGATGTCCACGCCCCGCGCGAAGTCCGGCGCCGCCGTGTCGCGCAGCCAGTAGTAGTAGGTGAACCAGGCGCCCGGGTCGGCCACGAGGACCAGCTCGCCGGAGCGTTCGTGGTCCAGCCCGTGCCCGGCCTGCCCGTCGCGGTCCAGGACCAGGTCCACCCCCTCCACACCGGCCAGGAGGCGGGCGACCGCGGGCACGTCGCCGGGGTCGCGGACGTAGACGTGGGCGCACTGGTGGTCGGCCACCGCGAAGGCGCGCGACTCCCACGGGTCCAGGTACTCCATCCCGTGCTGGGTGTACACCTCCAGCAGCCCGGCCTCGCGCAGCACCCGGTTGACGTGCACGGGCCTGTCGGCGGGGGTGATGCCGTACTCGCTCAGGACCATCACGGCCGTGCCCGAGCGCTCGGCGTCGTCCAGCAGGGGCGCCAGGGCCGCGTCCATGTCGCCCACCGCACGGCGGGCCTCCTCCGAGTCGGGCCCGTACCTTTGCAGGTCGTAGTCCAGGTGGGGGACGTAGCACAGGGTCAGGTCGGCCCGCGGCATCAGCCTGCGGGTCGCGGCCACGATCCACTCGGTGGAGCGCAGCGACGCGGTCGGCCCCCAGTACTGGAAGAGCGGGAAGGGCCCCAGCTCCGCGGTCAGCTCGTCGTGGAGGGAGGGCGGCCGGGTGTAGCAGTCGGGGGACTTGCGCCCGTCGGCGTGGTAGACCGGCCTGGGCGTGACGGTCCAGTCGGTGGTGGCGCCCATGGCGTACCACCAGCACACGTTCGCGGTGCGAAAACCCGGCCGGTGGCGCCGGGCGGTCTCCCACACCTTCTCACCCTGGACCAGGCGGTTGTGCTGGCGCCACAGGTACACCTCGCCCAGGTCACGGAAGTACCAGCCGTTGCCGACGGCACCGTGCCCGGCGGGGGTCCGGCCGGTCAGGAACGTGGACTGGACGGTGCAGGTCACGGCGGGCAGGACGGTCTCCAGCGGGGCCTGCCAGCCCTGGTCGGCCACGGCGCGCAGCCGGGGCGCGTACCGCAGCAGCCGGGGCGTGAGCCCGACCGCGTCGACCACGAGCAGGCGCGGTTCCTCCGTCGGCATGGGGGTGTCCCTTCGTTTCGCGGGGGTCAGAGCAGGGTCAGGCCCAGGTCGGTCAGCCGGTCGCGCGCCCAGGCCACCTCGGCCGCGATGCCCTCGGCGAGCCCCTTGTCGTCGGCGGGGCGCCGCTCCTTCGGCAGCACCGACCAGGTGTAGGTCTCCACCTCCACGTGGTCGGTGCGCGCGCCGCCGGGCCCCAGGAGGCATTCGAGGGTGCGGGTGAGGTGCTCGTTGGTCCCGCGCAGCGGGGTGGCGGCGGGCGCGTGCAGGGGCACGTGGAAGTGGGTGCGCCAGGGTGCGCCGTCGGGCAGGGGGTCGGCGCCGCCCAGGGCCTCGTCCAGGTCGTCGCGGCCCTGCCGCGCCCCGTCCCGGCCGTGCGCGCGCGTCTGGTGCAGGAAGCGGTCCTCGGTGAAGGCGGCGAGGGCCTCGCGCGCGGCCGGGTCGGCGGGGTCGGGGACCTCCACGGCCGCCGACGCCTGCGTCTTGACCACGGGCAGGCCCGCGCCGGAGAGCCGGTCCAGGGCCGCCTCCGGCTCCTCGAAGGCCGTCGCCAGGTGGCAGGTGTCCAGGCACACGCCCAGGTGCGGCGGCGGGTCCCCGAGCAGGCGGGCCGCGTCCCGGGTGGTCTCGACGACGCACCCGGGTTCGGGCTCCAGCCCCACCCGCACCGGGCGTCCTTGCCGTGCCAGGTCCTCCAGGGCGTCGGAGAGTTCGGCCAGGTGCGCGCGGGCGGCGGACAGGCGGCCGGGGTCCCACGGTTCGCGCCAGGCCAGGGGCAGGGTGGAGACGCTGCCGCGCGCGGCGTCGTCGGGCAGCAGCCGGGCCAGCACCCGGGCGCAGTCCACCGTGTAGTCCAGCCGGGCCCGGTCGGTCCAGTCGGGGAGGTACACGGCCCGCTTGACCACGGGCGCGTGGAACCCGGTGTAGGGGAAGGCGTTGAGGGTCACCGTCTCCAGCCCGGCGGCTCCCAGTTCCGCGCGCAGCCGGTCGGTCAGGCGCGGGTCCGCCGCCAGCTCCCGGGCCAGCGGGGCGGGCAGCCACAGGCCCAGGCCGAGCCGGTCCGCGCCCAGGGCCTCGCGCACGCCGCCGCCGTGGACGCGGATCTGGCGCAGGACGCCGTCCAGGTCCTCGGCGGGGTGCACGTTGGTGCAGTAGGCGAGGTGGACGACCGTTCCGTCGGGGTGGCGCAGCCTCACGCGGCACCTCCGCCCGCGCGCTCGCCGCGCAGTACCGAGTTCCCCGAGTAGGTCGCGGTGCGGTCGGCCCCGTGCACGTCGTCCAGCAGCAGGCGTCCGCTGCGGCCGTAGAACTCCACGGGGTTGTCCCACAGCACGCGTTCGACGTCGCGTTCGGTGAAGCCCGCGGCGAGCATGGCCTCGCCGGTGCGCAGGGTGGCGAGCGGGTCGCTGCGGCCCCAGTCGGCGGCCGAGTTGACCACCATCCGCTCCGGGCCCCACTCCGACAGGACGCGCACCATGCGCTCCGGGCTCATCTTGGTGTCGGGGTAGATGGAGAAGCCCAGCGTGCACCCCGACTCGTGCACCATGGCCACGGTGGCCTCGTTGAGGTGGTCCACGAGCACCCGCTCGGGCGCGATCCCCGACTCGGCGACCAGCCGGAGGGTGCGGCGGGTCCCGGCCGCCTTGTCGCGGTGCGGGGTGTGCACCAGGACGGGCAGCCCGAACTCCCCGGCCAGCTCCAGCTGGTGGCGGAAGGCCCTCTCCTCCTCGGCGGTGCCGGAGTCGAAGCCCACCTCGCCGACCGCCACCACGCCGTCCTTGGCCAGGTAGCGGGGAAGCAGGTCCAGCACCCCCGACAGGTGGGGGTCGTTGGCCTCCTTGGGGTTGAGCGCGATCGTGCAGTGGTGGCGGATCCCGAACCGCTCGGCCCGGAACCGCTCCCAGCCCACGAGGCCGTCGAAGTAGTCGCGGAACGAGCCCACGCCGGTCCGGGGCTGGCCCAGCCAGAACGACGGCTCGACCACCGCCCGCACCCCGGCGGCGTACATCGCCTCGTAGTCGTCGGTGGTGCGCGAGGTCATGTGGATGTGCGGGTCGAAGATACGCATCACGCCTCCGTTCGGTGGGTGTCCAGGCGGGCGGCCTGCCCGGGGAAGTGCCGCAGCACGAGGTGGACGTCGTCGGGGACCGGCCGCCCCGCCAGGACCCGTTCCTCGGCGTGGTCGGCGCACATGCGCGCCAGCTCCTCGTCGGCGCGGTCGGGCAGCCCGGCCGCCGACCCCAGCGGCACCC
This sequence comes from Nocardiopsis sp. M1B1, assembly GCF_052466615.1. NCBI lineage: Bacteria > Bacillati > Actinomycetota > Actinomycetes > Streptosporangiales > Nocardiopsidaceae > Nocardiopsis > Nocardiopsis sp. M1B1. The sequence goes on along the minus strand of NZ_CP196194.1, from coordinate 3,768,849 downwards.
CGGTGAACAGGCACTTGAGGATTCCCTGGCGCCAGGAGTCGGCGTCGAGCAGGGCCGTCGCCGCGCTGGCGGCCGCCGCCGCGACCAGCCGGGTGTCGTTGGCGCGCATCGCGTCGGCCAGCAGCTCGCGCGCCGCACCGGCCACCTCCTCCCGGCCCCGGCCGCGCACGTCGAGCGCGTCCAGGCCGCGCAGGACGGCGCGCCGCTCACCCGCGTCACCGTGGTGGTACAGGTCGCGGACCTCGCGGGCCAGCTCCGGCGGGGCCAGGGCCCCGGCCAGCGCGGACAGCAGCTCCACGCGCGCTATGTCCTCCAGGGTCGGCCCGGCCACCCCGTCGGGGTCGCCCGACGGACCGGCCCCGCGCGCCACGCTCCTGGCCGCCGCGGGGAAGAGCACGGCGATCCGCGCGGGCCGCTCGCGCACCTGCCCGACCTGGGAGGCCAGCGCCCCGCGCGCCGCGTCCGTGTCCAGGAAGGCGTACTCCCCGCTCACACCTCCGCCCTCCGCGCACGAGAATCGGCCAGCGCCCGCGTGAGCGCGCGGATCGACCGCTCGGCCACCAGGGGGGCGGCGTGCCCGTGGCGGGGCAGCTCCACCGACGCCAGGCCCCGGTAGCCGACCTCCTCCAGGGCACCCAGGACCCCGGGCAGGTCGATCTCGCCCTCACCGAACTCCAGGTGCTCGTGCACGCCCGGCCGCATGTCGTCCAGCTGGACGTTGGCGATCAGGGCCCCGGCCCGCCGGACCGCGCCCTCGGGGCCGTCCGGCTCGTTGCACACGCCGTGCCCGACGTCCACCGTCACCCGCAGGCGCGGCGGACCGCCGAGCCGCTCGCGCAGCTCCAGCGCGTCGGCCACCCGTTCGGCGAACATGCCGGGCTCGGGCTCGAACGCGCAGTCCACGCCCAGGTCTTCGGCGGTGCCCAGGACCCGCTCCACGCCCGAGGTCAGCCGCGACCAGCCCTGCTCCCTGCTCACCCCCGCCGGGAGGATGCCCGACCAGAAGGAGACGGCCTCGGCCCCCAGGTCGTCGGCGACGCGCACCGCGCGGCGCAACAGGTCCACCCGCAGTTCGGCGCCCTCGTCGGAGACCAGGGTGGGCTCGTGCTTGCGGCGCGGGTCCATCAGGTAGCGGGCGCCGGTCTCCACGACCACCGCCAGTCCCAGTTCGGACAGCCGCCGGCCGATGCGGGCGGTGCGCGCGAAGGCGTCCGGCGCGAAGGGGTCCAGGTGCGGGTGGTCCAGCGTCAGCCCCACCCCCTCGTAGCCGAGGTCGGCGATGACGGCGAGCGCGTCGTCCAGCCGGTGGTCCCAGAAGCCGTTGGTGCCGTATCCGAACCTCATGTGAACGACACCGCCTTGGACGCCCGCGCCGCCACGGGTGCGCCGACGGCGAGCGCGCACGCCGCGTCCGGCGCGCCGTACCCGGCCAGCAGGGCCGCCTGGAGCGGGATCATCCCCCGGATACCCGCGCCCGTCGCCGCGCGCGCGTGGTGCGCCTCGGGTTCGACCAGCGCCCTGGCCTGCGCGGACCCCACCCCCAGCGCGAAGACCCCCGCGAGAGCCCCCGCCAGGGCCCTGGCCGAGGCGTCGCCCGCCGCTCGTCCGGGCAGGGGCCGGGCGGGCGCTGCGGCGAGCGCGGCACTGGCCAGGGTGCACAGCAGCGCCCCCGCCGCCACGCGGGGCCGCGTCCCGTGCACCTCGCCCCGGCTCAGGGCGGTCACCCCGAGCGTGTGGACGGCCAGCGCCAGCGCGGGCCTGGCCGCGTCGGCGGGGCGCGCGCCCGCGCCCAGCAGCACGTCCAGCCCCCGGGCCGCCGCCATGCCCAGCGGGGCCAGGGGCGTCCTCTTGAGGAGGAGGTCGTAGCCCCACACGGTGGCGGCCAGGGCCGTGCCCACCCCCGCCGCCCGGCGTCCGCCCGCCGCCGCGGCCAGGCCCACGCCCGTCGCGGTCAGCCCCGCGGCGACCGCCAGGGCCTCGCCGGGGCGCACCGCCCCGGAGGGGATGGGGCGTTCGGGCCGCTCGACCGCGTCCACATCCCGGTCGGCGTAGTCGTTGAGGGCCATGCCCGCCCAGTACAGGCAGACCGAGGCGGCGGGCAGCGCCCAGGCCCCGGGCCCGCGCAGGCCCCCCGCCGCCGCGGCACCGGCCAGGGTGTCGCCGGGAACGCTCAGCGCCGCGGGCAGGCGCACCAGCCTCGCCAGGTCGCGCGCTCTCACTCGGCCTCCTCCTCCGGTGCCGCGCACCAGGACGTCAGGGCCCGCCACTGTTCGGCCAGGCCGTGTTCGCGGGTGCCCACGGGGTCCTTGAAGAAGAACGCCAGCTCCGGCAGGGGGCCCACCCGGCCCCGCCGGTGGGCGTGGGCGGTCAGCCGCGCCAGGTCCAGCACCAGGGGCGCGGCCAGCGCGGAGTCGTAGCCCGACCAGGTGAACTGCAGGGTCATCCGCGCCCCCAGGAACCCCTCGAACGAGACGTGGTCCCAGGCGACCTTGGCGTCGCCCAGGTCGGGGACGTAGTCGATGTGCAGGGGCCCGTCCGGGCCGTGGCCCAGCATGTGCTCCAGACCCCGCGACTTGGACGCGAGCTTGCTCTCGGCGTTGGCCGGGTCGGCCAGGGTGGCGCCGTCGCCGCCGCCGAGCAGGTTGAGCGAGGACCACGAGCGCACGTGCAGCGCCCGGGCGGCGAACATCGGCGCGAGCGCGCTCTTGACCAGGGTCTCCCCGGTCTTGCCGTCGCATCCGGCCCACGGCACGCCCGAGCGCTCGGCGAGCCGCGCCAGGGCGGGCAGCCGGGGCCCGGTGTTGGGCGTGAACTCCACGAACGCGCAGCCCGCCCGCAGGGCCGCGTAGGCGTACGCGGAGCTGGCCGGGATCCGCGCGGTCCCGGCGTCCAGGGCCGCCTCCAGGGCGTCGGCGTCGGTGTGCTCGGCGTGCGGTTCGGGCCGGGGCTCGGTGCTGGACAGGTCCACCACCACGACGCGTTCGAGCGCCTCCCGTTCGGCGAACTCGCGCAGGTCCGCCTCCAGGCGGTCCACGTCGCGGCGCCCCACCCCGGCGGTGGCGGCGTGCAGGCCCCGGCGCAGACGGTGCTCGGTCCGGTCCAGTTCGTCGGCGAAGGCCGGCGGCAGGTGCGCGGGCAGCACCCCCACCCGGGCCAGCCGCTCGGCGTTCTCGCACAGGCGGATCTCGGAGACGTCGTGGCCGCCGAAGACCAGGTCGCCGATCCCGGGCAGGCGCGCCGGGGCGAACTCGGGGCGCTCGGTCACGCACCCCGTACGCCCCGACGCCCCGGACCGCACCGCCAGGGCTCCCAGGACGGCGGTGGTCGCCACCGACCCCCGCGCCCCGATCAGCCATACTCCGACTCGCGTCAACGCATGCTCCCCTCCGCGTGCCTCCGGGTGTTCCGGAACCGTGTGGTCACTGGTCACTGGTCGCCGCTGTCGCCGCCGCCCTCGCCGGGCTCGGCCCCGTCGGGTCCCAGGGCGCCGCTGCCGGGCGCCGCGGGCAGGTACAGGTGGACGTGGCCGTGGCCGGACTCGACGCTGACCATGTCCAGTTGGGTGGCCGCCACCGACCAGCCGCGCACCGCCTGGGTGCGCAGGTCTCCGGCGAGTTCGAGCAGTTCCGCCCGCTGTCCGTCCTGGGCGCGCTCGGCGTTGGAGTAGGCGACGACCGCCGACCCCAGCAGGTCCACGGCGTTGGACAGCCCCGCGTGCGCGACGTTGTGGCCGCTGTTGCCGGAGGGGGCGTCCTCGAAGTGGACCGCCGCCTCCTGGACGGTCTCCAGCCAGGAGTCGACCTCCCCGGCGTCGGGGGCCTCCCCGGCGGGGGTGGAGCCGTCGGGCGGCACGGCCGCGTCCAGGCTCTCCACCACGGGCACCAGCTGCCCGTGCGCGGCGGTGGTGCGCTCGACGAGCTGGTCGACCTGCGCGCGGTCGCGCTGCTGCGCGGAGGCCTGGAGTTCGGCGACGCGCGCCGGGTCGGGCGCGGTGTGGTCGTCACCGGTGAAGGTGAGGACGAGGACGCCGACGAGGGCGGCGACCACCAGGAGGGACCCGGCGGTCAGCCACCAGGTGAGCCTGGGCGGGGGAGCCTGCGTCCCGCGGGACGGGTCGGGGGAGGAGGGGGCCTTCTTGGCGGACACCGTGACACCTTCTTCTCGTCGTACCTGGGGGCCGGACGCCGCGACGTCGCGCTCCTTTCCGGCGGGGCGCCACCGCGGGGGGCGGCGGGGCCGGCCGCGACCGGCCCCGCCGTGGTCACGGGACCCCCGGCGGACGCCGCCCCCACCAGGGGGCGGGCGCGCGCCGGAGGCTTCCCGTCACTCGTCGTCGATGAGCGGGCGCAGCCTGTCGGCCAGCTCCAGCAACTCCTCCCTGGCGGCCTCGTCGGCCACCGCCTCGGCCACCCCGACGAACCTGTCCAGGGCGAGCGTGGCCTGCCCGGTCCGGCCGACGTTCAGGTGGTGTTCGGCCAGCTCCAGCTGCGGGGTCAGCCGGCGCGCCTCGGACACGGTCAGCGCGCCGTCGGCCTCCAGGGCGTCGACGCGCTCCTGGACCTCGGCGAACGTGACCGGTTCGACCGCGTCCAGCTCCTGGACCCGGACGTCGCGGAAGAGCACCCGGTCGGCGTCGCCGTGGTTCTGCAACCCGATGTGGCCCGAGGACAGGTCACGCGCCGGGTCGGTGCTCTCGAACTCGTTCACCAGCTCCCCGTTGATCCACACGCGGATCATGGGGTCGGCCACCTCGATCTCCATCTCGTTCCACTCGCCGACCCGCGCGGGGTGGGAGTCGGCCGCCTGGAAGTCGTAGACGGCGCCGGTCCGGTGGATCGGGTCGCCGTCGGGCGCCCCGTAGCCGTCGATCTGGATCTCGTAGCCCTCGTCGACGGCGACCCAGGGGTCGTCCCCGGGGTCGGGGAAGCCGACGAAGACACCGGAGTTGTCCGTCTCCTCGGAGGCGAGGAAGTCCAGCTTCAGCCGGTAGGACTCCAGCTCCGTCCCGTGCCAGAGCAGCCCCATGCCGCCCTGGGTCTCCAGGGCGCAGCCCTCGCCGCCGTCGTCGACGACGCCGAACCCGCCCGGGCCCGCCATGGTCCATCCGTCGAGCGTCCGGCCGTCCCACAGGGGGGTGTAGCCGTCCTCGGCCCCGGCCGGGGCGCACTCGGGCGGCTCGGTGCCGCCCGCCTCGACCGTGATGGTGGCGGTTTCGGAGGCGCCGGTGTTGCCGTCGCCGTCCGTGGCCACGGCGCTGACCTCGTGCTCGCCCGCGGCGGCCCCCTGCCATGTGGCCGTGTAGGGGCCCTCGGTCACCGTGGCGACGACCTCCTCGCCCACGAGGAAGTCCACCTTCTCCACACCGGCCTCGGCGTGGTCGGTGACCTCGGCGGAGAGGGGGACGTCCTCGCCCTCCTCGAAGACCGCGCCGTCCTGCGGGCTGGTCAGCTCGGTCTGGGGACCGTGCTCGCCGTGGCCGTCCAGGACCGCCTCGAAGTAGTTGACGTTGAACAGGCCGTCCTCGACGGCGGGGCCCTCACCGTCGTAGACCAGGTACAGCGTGAAGGTCTCCCCGGGGTCGGTGACGTCCATGGTCACGTCGGTCCACTCCTGCCAGCCGCCGGTGGAGGGCACGTCGACGCTGCCGATCAGTTCGCCGTCGGGGGCGTTCACGCGCGCCTCGATGGTTCCGCCCGCCCCCGCGGAGGCGACCCGGAACTCCATCTGCTCGACCCCGACCAGGTTGGTCGTGTCGTAGGCCGTCCAGTCGCCGTGGCCGATGTGGCTGACGTTGACCAGGCCGCCCTCGGCGTCCGTGGTGGGTTCGGTTCGGACCCCCTCGCTGTCGGTGAAGTACTGGGCCTGCGTCCGGGCGGGCTTGAGGGTGACGCCGTCGCTTCCGGTGAGGCCGGGCGCCCCGTCCCCGCCGGAGTCGGTGTACTCGGCCTCCAGCACCCAGAAGATGTTCATGTCGTGCCCGTGGCCGCCGTCGACCTCGGTGATGCTGACGTCCTCGCAGCTGTCGTACTGGGTCCACGGGTGGGCGTGCCGGTCGTGGCCGAGCGAGGCCGTGACCGCGACGTCGCCGCACTCGATGCCCTCGCCCACGGAGCCGTCCTCGGCGTCCGCCACGTCCACGCTGAAGGGAATCTGGTCACCCCAGTGGAAGAACTGTCCGTCCCTCGGGGTCTGGAAGGAGACCTCGGGCGCGGTGTTGCCCGCGGTGACCGTCGTGGTGGCGGTGCCCGTGCGCCCCTCGCTGTCGGTCACGGTGAGAACGACGGTGTACTGGCCCGCCTCCTCGAAGGTGTGGGTGGGCGAGACCTCGGTCGAGGTCTGGCCGTCGCCGAACGACCACGCGTACTCCATGGGCAGGCCGCCGGGGTGGCTGGAGCCCTCCGCGGAGAACTCCACCTCCAGCGGGGCCGGTCCCGAGGTCGTGGAGGCGCTGATGTCGGCGACCGGGGTGGTCCCGCCGCCGGTGTAGTCGATGCGCGACAGCGCCGAGTCGTCGGCCCCGCCGAAGTAGCCGGACCCGTACTCCAGCACGTACAGGGAGCCGTCCGGGCCGAACTCCATGTCCATGGGGTTGGCCAGGCCGATGTTCGGGACGGTCTCGGTGATGTCCAGGACCTCGCCGTCGTCGCCCAGGTGCACCTGCTTGATCCAGTCGCGGTCCCACTCGTAGAACAGCGGGATGCCGTCGTAGTACTCGGGCCACTTGGTGTCCGACTCCAGTTCGGGGTCGAACTGGTAGGCGGGGCCGCCCATCGGGGCGCCGCCGCCCGTGCCCAGCTGCGGGAACTCCTCCGACTCCTCGTAGCTGTACCAGATCGAGGCGGGGGTGACGGGGGGCAGTTCCGCCAGGCCGGTGTTGCGCGGGGAGTCGTTCACCGGCGCGGCGCAGTCGAACTCCTCGCCGGAGGTTCCCGTCGTGAAGTCGTAGTCGACGAACGCGCTGTTGTCGCCGATGCAGTAGGGCCAGCCGATGTTGGCGGGCTCGGTGATGGCGTGCCAGGAGACCGTGTTCTGCGGTCCCCGTTCGGGGTCGGGCTCGTTGGCGTCGGGCCCGTAGTCGCCCAGGTAGACGGTGCCGTCCTCCTCGTCCACCGTGAACCGGAACGGGTTGCGCAGGCCCATGGCGTAGATCTCGGGCCGGGTCTGCTCGCCGCTGTACTCCTCCGGCGGGAAGAGGTTGCCCTCGGGGATCTCGTAGCCGCCGTCGTCGGTGGGCGTGATCCGCAGCAGCTTGCCGCGCAGGTCGTTGGTGTTGGCCGAGCTGCGCTGGGCGTCGAAGGCGGGGTTGCGCGACTCGCGCTCGTCGATGGGCGTGTAGCCGTCCGACCCGAACGCGCTGGTGTCGTCGCCCGTGGCCAGGTAGAGGTTGCCCTCGGAGTCGAAGTCGATGTGGCCGCCGACATGGCAGCACATGCCCCGGTCGGTCCCGACCTCCAGCAGGACCTGCTCGCTGTCCAGGTCCAGGGCGGGGGTATCCCCGTCCGTGAACTGGAAGCGGGAGAGGTTGTTGTGGCCCTCGTAGGGCTCGAAGTCCTCCGGTGAGCCGTCCGCGGGAGCCTCACCCGCGGGGACGCCCTCGATCACGGGCGCGTAGTACAGGTACACCCACCCGTTCTCCTCGAAGTCCGGGTCCAGGGCGACGCCCTGCAGCCCGTCCTCGTCGTGGTTGTACACCGGGACCTGGGCGATCAGCTCGGTGGTGTGGGTGTCGGGGGACCACAGCCGCACGTCGCCGCCGCGGGTGATGTGCATCACGCGGCCGTCGGGCAGGACCGCCAGGCCCATGGGCTCGCCCACGGAGTCCTCGCCCTGCGCGAGGGTGACCTTCTCGAAGTTGTCCCACTGCGTGGCGCCGCAGTCGCCCTCGGCGGTCCCGGCCGCCCACCGCAGCCCGCCGAGCAGGTGCTGGGTGAACTCCGGTTCGGAGTAGGACTCCACGGTGTGGCCGCCGCCGGTGTACCAGGACCGGCCGCCGTCGTAGGCCTGACACCAGGCGATCGGGTGGTCCCACCCCATCTGGCCCCCGGGATCGACCTGGTCGGCGTAGGAGTCCTCGTCGAGTCCGGCCAGGACGTGCACGTCGCCGCGCGGGGACAGGTCGAAGTCGTACCACTCGTCACGGCGCTCCCAGCTGGCCGGCAGGTGCTCGGTGGAGGGGTGCACCCTGTCGTTGACCACCACCTGGGCGTCCTGCGTGCCCGGCGGGTGGCTGGCGAAGTAGCCGCCGACGAGGTCGCCGTACCACTCCCAGTCGTAGTGGGTGTCGGAGGCGGAGTGGACGCCGACGAAGCCGCCGCCGCCCTGGATGTAGCGCTCGAAGGCGCCCTGCTCCTCCTCGTTGAGCACGTCGCCGGTGGTGGAGAGCCAGATCACCGCGTCGTAGGCGGCCAGCTCCTCGTCGTTGAACACCGAGGAGTCCTCGGTGTGCGCGGTCTGGAAGCCGTGTTCCTCGCCCAGCGCCTCGATGAGCGCGACGCCGTGGGGGATCGAGTCGTGCCGGAAGCCGGTGGTCTTGGAGAAGATCAGCGTGTTGAACGCGTCCTCGCCGGTCTCGTCGGCGTACGCGACCGGTGCGGTCAGCGTGAGCGCCATGGCGACACCCGACGCGAGCGCGCCGAGTGTCAGCAGGGGTCTCTTCTTCATACGGAACCTCACCTGGGGGGTGGGAGTGAATCGATGAGTCCGTGCGGCGTGCCGGCGCCGACGGCAGGGGCGGCCCGGTGGTCGTGCGGCCCGGTGGGGGCCGTGTGGCTGCGACCGGTGGGCTGACGGGGAGTTCCTGCTATCAGGTGCGGGAAGCGGGGGTGCCGCCTCATCGGTCTCAGCCCATACCGGCTCCTTTCCTCGCTGGCCCTGCCGGAGGCGGACGACGCGGTGGCCGGGGATCGGGGCCGCGGGGCCCGTCAGTGCTCCGTCCACGTCTCGGAGGGGGAGACCCGACGGGTCGCCGCCGTCGGGCTTCACTTGGTGCGGGAGGGGCAGCTCTTCGTAACCGGGAGAGGCCATGCCGACGGTCCGAAGACGCCACATAGCCCAACCCTTGTGACCTGCCTCACCTGCTGCCTCGAACCGTACGTCGGGCTTATGTCGATCGTCAAGCAGAAGTTGTCGGTGCAGGTCGCAATAGGTGGAGTCCGGTCATCCAATAGACCCGGGTTCGTAGGTGGCCCCGACGGGTGCTTTCCGCAGCTCGGAAGAGCGTTCGGCGTCGCTCTGCGGGCTCGCGCCGTGACCCCGGGTGCGCGGACGGTGGCATGCGGAGGCGCCGGTGGATTTCGGCACCGGCCCCGAAGCCGCGATCCACCGGCCGCGCCCCCGCGGCCGGGCGGCCCGGGGCACGAGTACGCCGCCGCGCCCCGGGCGGGGCGCGGCGGCGCTCGGCGGGACCGCGCGGGGTTTGCGGCCCCGGGACCGAGGCGGTCCCGGCGGGAGACACCGGTTGCGCGGCGGCGCAGGTGTCACTCCGCCAGCTGCTCCTCCCCGCGTTCGGCCCGGGCGCTGTGGTAGCGGCCCAGGGGCAGCATGAGGGGCCTGCCCGACGTGGGGTCGGTGATCACCTCGCTGAGCAGGCCGAACACGGCGTGCACCGTCTCGGGGGTGAGCACCTCCTCGGGTGCGCCCGCCGCGTGCAGCCGACCGGAGGCGAGCGCGATGAGGTGGTCGGCGTAGCGCGCGGCCAGGTTGAGGTCGTGCAGGACCAGCACGATCGTCGTCCCCAGCGAGCGGTTGAGGTCGGTCAGCAGGTCCAGCACCTCGACCTGGTGGCTGACGTCCAGGAACGTGGTCGGCTCGTCCAGCAGCAGCAGGTCCGTGCGCTGGGCCAGGGCCATCGCGATCCACACGCGCTGGCGCTGCCCGCCGGAGAGCTCGTCCACGGGCCTGTCGGCCAGGTCCACCGTCCGCGTCGCCTCCAGCGCCCCGGCCACGGCCTCGTCGTCCTCCCGGCTCCACCGCGAGAGCATCCTCTGGTGGGGGTGGCGGCCCCGCCCGACGAGGTCGCTCACGGTGATGCCCTCCGGGGCGATCGGCGACTGCGGCAGCAGCCCGAGCGTGCGCGCCAGCTCCTTGGACGGCAGGCGGTGCACCTCCTTGCCGTCCAGGAGCACGTGCCCGACCCGGGGCGCGAGCAGCCGCGACATCGAGCGCAGCAGGGTGGACTTGCCGCACGCGTTGGCGCCCACGATCGCGGTGATCCTGCCGGGCGGGATGGTCAGGTCCAGCGACTCGATGACGACGCGGTCCTTGTAGCCGAGCGTCAGGTCCTCGACGAGCAGCGAATGGGCCGTGGTCACAGCGAGCCTCCCACGCGGTTGGTGCGGACGATCAGGTAGACGAGGTAGGGGGCGCCGAGCACGCCGGTGACGACCCCGACCGGGTAGCGGGTCCCGAAGGCGTACTGCGCGCACAGGTCGGCGACCAGGATCAGCAGCGCTCCGACCAGCGCCGAGGGCACCAGCAGCGAGCCGTTCGGCCCCACCAGGCGCGCCGCGATCGGCCCCGACAGGAAGGACACGAAGGCCACCGGCCCCGCCGCCGCGGTCGCGAAGGCGATGAGCCCCACCGCCCCGACGATCGCGACGAGCCGGGTCAGGTCCACGCGCACGCCCAGGGCCGAGGCGGTGTCGTCGCCGAGCTGGAGCGCGGACAGGTTGCCCGACTGGGACAGGAGAACGGGGGAGAGGACGACCAGCGCGACCAGCACCGGGACGGTCTGGTCCCAGCTCGCGCCGTTGAGGCTGCCGGTCAGCCACCGCATCGCCTCCTGCAGGTCCCACTGGGCGGCCTGGTCCAGGATGTAGTCGGTGACGCTGGTGAGCATGGCCGCGATGCCGATGCCGACCAGGATCAGGCGCGTCCCGGCGACCCCGTCCTTGAAGGACAGCGCGTACACGGCCAGCGCCACGAGCAGGCCCGCCGCGATCGCGAAGGCCGAGACCCCGGCCTCGCCGAGCGAGAGCACCACGATCGCGAACACGGCCGCCGCGCTGGCCCCCGCGCTGATGCCGATGATGTCCGGACTGGCCAGGGGGTTGCGCAGCATGGTCTGGAAGGTCACGCCCGCGAGCCCGAAGCACAGCCCCGCCGCCACCGCGAGCACGGCCCGCGGCAGCCGGAGCCGCCCCACGGTGAACGAGGCGCCCGGCACGTCCTGGCCCAGGACCACCCGCACGACGTCGCCGGGCGGGTAGAAGGTCTGCCCGACCATCAGGGACAGGGCGAACACGAGGACGATCGCCACGACCAGAGCGGCGATCACGAAGCGCCGCCGACGGGTGCGGCGCACCCGGCCGCGGGCGACGGTCTCGACGGTGGAGGCGCTCACAGGGCACGCACCTTCTGACGGCGGACGATGTAGATGAAGAAGGGGGCGCCGATCAGCGCGGTCACGATCCCCACGTCGATCTCCGCGGGGCGCGCCACGATGCGGCCGACCACGTCCGCCGCGGTCAGCAGGGCGGCGCCGGTGAGCGCCGAGAACGGGATCAGCCACCGGTGGTCCACGCCCACGAGCAGGCGGCACACGTGCGGGACGACGAGGCCGACGAAGCTGATCGGGCCGGTCACGGCGGTGCTCGCGCCGCACAGCACGACCGCGCCGACGAAGGCCGCGCCCCGCGCGAGGGCGACGCGCTCGCCCAGTCCCGCGGCCAACTCGTCGCCCAGGGCCAGGAGGTTGAGCGCGCGCGCCGACAGCAGGCACACGACGAACCCGGCCAGGAGGAAGGGCAGCACCTGCGAGACGCTGTCGAAGGTCCCGCCGCCCACGCCGCCGATCTGCCAGGACCGGGCCCCCTCGGCGATGTCGCCGCGCGGGAGCATGACGGCCCTGATGAAGGAGGCCAGCGCCGCGGTGGTCGCCGCCCCGGCCAGGGCGAGTTTGAGCGGTGTGGCCCCGCCCCGCCCCAGGGAGCCGATCGTGTAGACGAACACCGTGGTCAGCCCCGCGCCGACGATCGCCACCCACACGAAGCTGGTCGCGGCGGCCAGGCCGAAGTAGGCGATGCCCGCGACGACGGCGAGCGAGGCGCCCATGGTCACGCCCAGGATGCCGGGGTCGGCCAGCGGGTTGCGGGTCACGCCCTGCATGACCGCCCCCGCCACGCCCAGGGCGGCTCCGGCGAGCACGGCCAGCAGCGTGCGGGGGATGCGCTTGGCCACCGCGGCCTGGTCGAAGTTCTCGGTCGCGCCGCCGAAGGCCGCCACGACGGCCGTCCAGGGCACGTCGCGCGAGCCGACCACGACCGAGGCGAACATGAGCGCGACCAGTGCGCCCAGCACCACCAGCAGCCACAGGGCCTTGCCGCGCCTCGGGCGCCGCACGACGGCGGCGCCCGAGACGGCGGTCGAGGTGTCCGTCGCCACTACTGAGCCTCGTCAGCGGCCTCGGCGAGGAGCGACAGGTAGTCGTCCAGGACCCATGAGATCGACAGCGGGGTCGGGTTCGCGGCCGTGCCCAGCGGGTCGTCACCGGGGAGGTTGACGACGGAGCCGTTCTCCACGGCGGGCATCTGCGACAGCAGCGGGTCGCCCTCCAGGGTCTGCACCAGCTCCTCGCCGCCGTAGGTGACGATGATGTCCACGTCGTTGAACGCGTCCGCCTGCTCGGCGCTCTGGCTCAGGGAGAACTGGTCGGTCTCGGCGGAGGCGGTCGCGATGCTCTCCGGGGTCTCCAGGCCCAGGTCCTCGAAGAACAGGGCGCGCGTGTCGTGCGTGGTGTAGAAGCTGACCTCGCTCAGGTCCGTGGTGTCCACGTGGGTCAGGAACATCGCGGACCGGCCCTCGAACTGCGGATGCTCCGCGACCGAGTCCTCGATCTCCTGCTCCAGGCCGGCGATCAGCTCCTCGCCCTCGGCCGCCATGCCCAGGGCCTGGCTGTTGAGCTCGATCATCTCCCGCCACGGCGTTCCCCAGGCGGTCTCGGGGTAGGCGACGACGGGGGCGATCTCGCTGAGCGTGTCGTAGTCCTCCTGGGTGAGCCCGGAGTAGGCGGCCAGGATCACGTCCGGCGCGGTGTCGGCGACGGCCTCGAAGTCGATGCCGTCCGTCTCGTCGAACAGGACCGGGGTCTCCGCGCCCAGTTCGGTGAGCTTCTCCTCGACCCATGGCAGCACGCCGTCGCCGTTGTCGTCGCCGAAGTCGGCGGAGGCCATGCCGACCGGTACGACCCCCAGGGCCAGCGGGACCTCGTGATTGGCCCAGTTCACCGTCGCGACCCGCTCGGGCTTGGACTCGATGGTCGTCGTGCCGAGCGCGTGCTCGATGGTGACGGGGGTCCAGTCCCCGGAACCGCCGTCCTCCCCGCCGGAGGAGTCGGAGGAGCTGTCGGAGGAGCAGGCGGCGAGCGCGACGGTGAGCAGCGCGGCGCCGGAGAGCGCGGCCAGCCTTGAAACGCGGGGCATGGTTTCCTTCCCATCGTGGCCGTGGGGCCTCTTGCGGCCCTCGGGCCTCAGCCATGGCGGTGCCATGGTCCGGCTCCCGCACCGCCCCGGCGCGCACACGGGGGCGTGCGTCCGGGAGGGGACCGGTCGGGAGTGGGTCGCGTGGGGACAGGGGTCCAGGGGTGCGCGACGCCGACCCGACCGCGGCGATGCCGAGAGATTAGGTTTGCCTAACCGAATTTAGGGTGTCCTTGGTGGGTTCGCAATCGCGTAGATGCGACATCTTTTATAGCGATTCGGACAAGCGGGGCGTGGCGGGGGAGTCTGGAGAGCTGGATGGGACCTGTGTTGCCGGTCCTGTCGCGGGAGCTGAAACGCTGTCCCCGCAGGGCTCACAGGGCGCGGAAGCGGCCCGGACTCAGACCCGTGACCCGTCGGAAGGCCGCGCCGAACGCGCTCGCCGAGTGGTAACCCACACACACCGCCACCTCGTCGATCTCGTCCCCGCGCGCGAGCATCGTCACCGCGTGCTGCACGCGGGCCGTGGCCAGCCACTGGCTGAACCCCAGGCCCGTCTCGGTGCGGAACGCCCGGGTGACGGTGCGGGTGCTCACGCCCAGCCGCGCCGCCCACACAGCCAGGGTGGTGGTGTCGGCGGGGTTCTCGCGCACGGCGGCGACGATGGGGGCCAGCAGCGGCGACTCGGGGATGTGCAGGATCAGTTCGCGCCGGGCCGGGGCGAGGATGTCCAGCACCATCGCCTCGGTCCGCGAGCGCTCGTCCGCGGTGAGCCCCTCGGCGTCGAGCCGGTCGAGCAGGAGCCGCAGGAGCGGGGTGACCTCCATGGCCACGGGTTCGTCGGAGATCGAGGGCACCGCGTGGACGCCGAACTGTGCGGCGCGGTGCCAGGTCCCCGCGGGGGTCCACCCGGAGTGGCGCGTCCCGGCAGGGAGCCACAGGCCGACCGTGGGGGTGATCGTCCAGACCCGCGTGCCGACGGTGGCCGAGGAGGCGCCCCGCTGGTTCCAGAGCAGTTCGTGCGTGGGGTGCGAGTGCTCCTCCCAGAACGTGTCCCGGGGGATGATCTCGGCGCTGCCCATGACGACGAAGGGCACCTCGATCTCACCGGCGGCGTAGGAGGGGAGCCTGCGGCTGTCGATCGCCTCGCGCCGCGGGGACCCCGCGAGACGGAGTCGAGACGCCGGGCCCGGTCGGGTGTCTGGTCTGACCACGTCGTCCAGGTTAGGCGTCGGCGGGCGCTGCGGCGGCGGTGACCCCGCTCCGTCCCGCGGGCCGTGCTCCAGCGCCGGAGCGGCTGTTCCGGGGTCCGGGGGAGGGGCGCGCCGAGGGCCGCGTTCCCGTTCCCCGGCTTCACGCGAACCCCTTGACCTCAATAAAAGTTGAGGTTTCAGAATGGGGGCCACCACTCACGACACGAAGGAGATGCGCGTGCGTACGACGCGTAGTCGGCAGCGGAGTTCGGGTTCGCAGGCGGTGCCACGCCCCGGGGTGCTGCTCGCCAGCGTCATGCTGGGCGTTCTGGTCGTGGCCATGTCGATCTCGGGGACGGCCGTGGCCGTCCCGAACATCGGGGTGGACCTGGAGGCCTCCGGCGCCGCGCTGCACTGGGTGGTGGCCGGGTACAACCTCACCTTCGCCGCGTTCACCCTGGTCTGCGGCTCCCTGGCCGACCTGTTCGGGCGGAGGTTGCTGTTCGCCGTCGGCGCGGTCGTCTTCCTCACGGGCAACCTGGCCAGCGCCCTGGTCGGTGACATCCTCCTGCTGGACGCGGCACGCCTGCTCACCGGTGTCGGCGGCGCGGCGATCATGGCCAGCGGTGGCGCCCTGCTGGCGATGGGCTTCGACGGTGCCGCGCGGACCCGGGCCTTCGCCGCCATGGGCACCATGGCGGGGGTGGGCATCGCGATCGGCCCGACCCTGTCGGGTCTGCTGGTCGGCGCCGTGGGCTGGCGCACGGCGTTCCTGGTCTACGCCGCGGTCGGCCTGCTCATCCTGGTCGGATCGGCGTTCGTCGCCGAGTCGCGGGCCTCCGAGCGCCCGCGCGTCGACTGGGTCGGCTCGGTGACCTTCGTGGTCAGCCTGACGCTGGTGATGTACGCGGTCATCGAGGCGCCCGAGGCGGGCTGGGGGACCCCGGCGGTGGTGGGCGCGCTGGCGGCCGGTGCGGTGCTCCTCGCGCTCTTCCTCGTCGTCGAGAGCCGGGTGGCCCGGCCGGTGCTCGACCTGAGCCTGGTCCGCGACGGCCGGTTCATGGCCTGGTGCCTGGCGACGCTGACCACCTCGATCGGTTTCCTGGGGGTGCTGGTCTTCCTGCCGACCTACCTCCAGGGGGTGCAGGGGGTGTCCGCGCAGACCGCCGGTCTGATGATGCTCATGCTCACGGCGCCGGTGCTGGTGGCCCCGTCCCTGGGCGGGTGGATGGTCGCGGGGGGCGTGTCGGCACGCGGGACGATCGTCGTCGCGCTGCTGCTCGTGGCCGGGGGCAACGCGCTGCTCACCGTGCTCCACCCGCAGATCACCGCGCTGGGACTGGCCCTGCCCCTGGTGCTGATCGGTACCGGTATGGGCCTGTCGTTCGGCATCACCGACGGCCAGGCGATGGGCGTCATCGAACCCCGGAAGGCGGGCATGGCGGCGGGTTTCCTCAACACGCTCCGCGGTGGCGCCGAAGCCCTGGTCATCGCGGTCTTCGGAGCGGCGTTGACCAGCATCGTCGCCGCCCGCACGGGATCGTCCGAAGCCGCCGCCCGGGCGACCGCCGGGGACGTGGGAGGGTCGGACGCCCTGGCCGGTCACCTCACGGCGGCCTGGGACGTCACGTCCTGGGGCGTCGCGGCCCTGTCGCTGGTCGCCACGGCCGGGGTGTTCGTGCTCCTGGCCCGGCGCCGGGGCGTGGTGGGAGGTGTTCCCGGGTCGGGCGGGACGGAGGCGGAGTCCGCGGGACCGGAACCCGTCGAACGCTAGCCCGTCGAACGCCGACGGTTCCGCGGCGTGCCGCGGCGGCCCGGAGGAGCACGGCCGGGCCGCCGGGCCTGGGGGGCGATTCCCCGGGCGGGCGCTGTCACAGGCGTGTGCTTCGATACCGGCATGAACGCGCCCGAGACCGCCCTCCGCCTGCCCGAACCCGCTGCCCTGCGCGTCCTGTCCCGCAGGACGGCGCTGCTGGAGTTCCTCATCACTCCCGACAACCGCTATCGCAAGTACGACTTCACCCCCGACTGGCGGCCGGGGTGGGACCTGGCGACGATGAGCAACGGGGGAGGGGACGAGTACGCCATCGCGCTCTCGGACACGGCCGGTCTCATCCGCTGCTTCGACCACGAGTCGGAGATGAGCCCCTACGCCAACGACGAGGAGCACTTGCCGGGGACGGTCGACGCCCTGCCCGGGGAACTCGCGTTCCTCATGGCGGACACCGACTTCAACGGCGGGGACGCGCTGTCGGTGAGCGCTCTGCTGTGGCGCCTGTCCGCGGACGCCTCCTGGCGCACCGGGGTCGCCGGGGACCGGGAGGACGGGTCGGGTTGGCTGCTGGGCGGTCTGTACGCCGCCGACCCCGCACGGTACTTCCACGAGGAGTTCCAGGACTACTACGAACGTTCCCTGGACCTCGACGCGGTGCGCGCGGTATTCGAGGGACGGCCGCTGACCAAGGAGGTCGTGTCCGGAATCAACCCCGGGGCCGACCCCGCCGAGCTGCTGCGCCGCGCGGAGGCCCACCCCTCCTGACCCGTACCCGAGTCCACGCTCCGCCGTGCAGGCCGGGGCGACTACGAACGAGTCATGCCGTGTCCTTGCTCCGCCCTACGCGTCGTGCTCCAGCACCGTCACGGCGAGGTCCCGCAACCTCCCGTAGTACCGGGTCTCCTGGGCGTCGGTGAGCAGCGGCAGGACCTTGTCGAGGTCCGCGACGCAGCGGAGCAGGGACCGGCGCCGTTCTTCGTCGAGGACGCCCCGGTTGCTCTGCCAGGTCGTCACGCATCCGGCGACGTCCGCGTCCAGCAGGATCATGTGGACACCGGCCTGTTCCCCGCCGCGCAGCCCGGCGGGGAATTCCGCTCTCATGTGCTCCGCCCACAGGCGGTCCACCTTTTCCCCGCGGGCACCCGTGCTTCTCACCGGTCTCCTTTCAGTCGGCCCGTGGTCGGACAGGACGCGCCCGTGCGCGGTCATCCGACGGAGGCGTCACGCTCTGCTGGCGGACCTCGGGATCGGCGTTCATCGCCGCCCAAGAGGCGAGGTCGGAGTCCCGCCAACGGCGGGGGGTGAGGCGTTCGGGGCGCGGTCCGGTCACGTGTTCAGCTAACAGGGCTCCGGGGCCCTCGGGGCAATTCCTCATCCTACGAGGAGTTGGACGGCGTGGACCAGACGCCGAAAGGAGCGGCTCCGCTCTTCCACGGCCCGCATGTCCATGGTCGCGGTGAACTTCACCTGGTGGAGCGTCTCCCGGTAGGGCTCGGTCATGAGGGCGTTCAACTGGGCCTTGGCGTCGCGCTTGGCCTCGGGGTCGTCCGGTGCCACGGCGTCGTCACCCATCGCGGAATGACCGCGCAGGGACTCGGCGGCGGCCAGGAACCACGCCTCGTACTCGGGGCAGGCGATCACCACCTCGACCGGGCATCGGACGAGTGCGGGATCGGTGGCGATCGAGCGAGCGAGTTCGACAGGGCAGGTGATGTCCTTGTCGTCACCATCTCTGAGCACGAGGACTCCGCCCCGGTCGGGAACGCGCCTGGACTGGAGCAACACCGCCCTGGTCAGCTCGTCCGGTTTGCGCATTTTCGCTGAGTCCAGGCGGAAGGGCTGCGCGACGTCGATCCACGTGTCCGCGTACTCGGTCGCGACCCGGGTGAGCAGGTCCCGTACCGCCCTGTGCTCGCCGTGCCCCTCCACGATTGGGGCGATGGTGATGGGGGACATCACTCCTCTTCCCAGGACAGGCGCTCCTGGACGGGCGCGGGGAGAAGCTGGTCCGTTCTGAGCAGCTCACCGGGGGTGTAGAGGTGTTCCTTCATCGCGTGGGTACCGGCATCGTCGAGGGGGCCTATGTTGGTCTCCCCGGACGCGGAGCGGACCGCGTACAGCTCGGAGGGCTCGAAGTCGTCCCGGTCCAGCAGGTCGGGGCTGTGGCTGGTGACGACCACCTGACGGCGGGTGCTCGCGTCCCGGAGAGCGTCCAGCAGCACCCCGGCCGCAGCCGGGTGCAGGGCGCTCTCCGGCTCCTCGATGCCGACCGTGCTGAGGGTGTCCCCGGTGTCGGAGAAGAGGCAGACGAGGACGCCCAGGGCGCGCAGGGTGCCGTCCGAGACCGACTGGGCCGGAAACCGCCACGGGTTCTCGGCCCCCGGTACGTCCTGGGTGAACTCCAGCGTTTCCCAGTTGCCGAGGTCCGCTCGTGAGACCCCGTGCATACCGGGAACGATCATCCGCAGGTAGTCCTCGATGCGTTCCTTGTCGCTCGCGCCTTGGGAACTGCGTTGCAGACGGTGCAGCACAC
Organism: Nocardiopsis sp. M1B1; assembly: GCF_052466615.1. Classification (NCBI taxonomy): domain Bacteria; kingdom Bacillati; phylum Actinomycetota; class Actinomycetes; order Streptosporangiales; family Nocardiopsidaceae; genus Nocardiopsis; species Nocardiopsis sp. M1B1. The sequence goes on along the minus strand of NZ_CP196194.1, from coordinate 3,749,934 downwards.
TGGCGACGTTGGACCCGTCCCGACGCAGGAACTCACCGGAGTCGGGGGTCTGCGGCTCGCGCATGGCGTCCGGGTTCAGGCTGAAGACGCTGATGCCGGAGAGGCCCGCGTACACCCGCTCGAAGATGTCGATCCCGGCGGCCGAGACCAGGTAGAGGCGCTGGTCGTTGACCGGGGGCATGACGGGCTCGGAGGCCTTCTCCAGTTCGCCGTTCCTGACCTTGAAGAAGCCCTTCCAGGATTCCGTTTCCCCGGTGGAGTACACGTGGCACTCCTCCCGGGAGATCTTGAACGCGCCTCCGCGGACCGCGGCGACCTCGAAGGCGTACGTGCCCGAGTAGGTAGGGCCTCGGAACTCCAGGTCGATCGCGAAGTGGGTCGGGTGCCCGGTCGAGCGTCGCCGTACCTCGGCCACGCCGCCCCGGCTGCGCAGTGCCTGGTCGAGCGAGGTCTGGAGGGCCTCGGAGACCAGTCTGAGAGCGTCGAGGAAGTTGCTCTTGCCGGAGCCGTTGGGGCCCACTAGGAAAAGTAGTTGGCCCAGCCTGACATCAGCTTTGGCGATGCTTCTGTAGTGCTTCAGGTGCACCCGGGTGAGCGAGAACTGGTTGGCCTGCATGGGGTTCAGTCTTTCAGCATCCTGGCGGTAGGCCGTCAGTCTGACAGCCGTGTGAGCATGATCGGAATGTGTCCGGTGGCCCATGCCTCAGCGGGTTCGCGGGGCGGGCGGCGGGGGAGCGGGCGGCCCGGAGTGTCGTCAGGGGCCGGGCGCGGGCGCGGAATGTGGGGGATACGTACAGCAGCGCTCACCGGGGGTTCGGGGGAAGGGGGCTGCGGCGCGATCGCCATGTCGGTTTTCTTTTCTCCAAGGTTTCCGAGGTGCTGGCCGTACTCCGGAAGCGTTGGTTTCATTCGCCAGAGCTTGTGCGTGATCGGCCGGAGGCATGTGGTGGGTGGGGCGAGAGGTGTGGATATCCGAGGCGTCATTTCTCGGGTGGAAAGCGGAGAATGAAGGTTTCTCCAGGATTGGTGCCGGTATCGCCGTTTTTGTCTTCTGGGCTCACCGTGTTCCGCGAACCTGGCGGTAGGCGGAACGGTTCGGCAGCGGAGGCTGGAACCCGGCCCTGTCCTCGACCACGGAGTCCACGAGGAGGTCGAGCCGGTCGCGCTGTACGTACTTCCAGGTGCCGTGCCGGTCCTGGTAGCTCCAGGAGAAGTCGTCCTTGAGGCCGATGGCGACGTTGCCCAGGTAGGAGGGGCCGACGAGGGCGCGTTCGACGTCGGGGCCGTGGGTCCAGGGGAAGCGGCGCCACTCGACGGTGAAGGTCAGGCCCCGCTGGCTCTGGAAGGCGGAGATGGCGGCGGCGAACATGTCCGGGTTCTGCTGCGTTCGGTTCTGCATACCCTCAGGCTGGCTCGACGGCTCTGTGTTTCAGAGTAAGTGCGGCCTAGCCCAAAAGGAATGGTCAGGCATGCAACTTTGTGGCTAGCCTAAGGGATATGGTGGAACAGAATTTCGGGCAAACCCTCGCGCATGAGCGCAAACAGGTTGGCTATACCCTCCGAAGGCTCGCTTCGCTTGCGAACTGCTCTGCGTCAACGCTGTCGCGTTGGGAGAACGGGCATGTCAGCCCGGTTCGGGATGATGTGGAGAAAGTGGACAAGGCGCTAGGTGTGAATGGCCGCCTGGTCAGGGAATGGGAGTTCGCGACGGCCGGAGGCCTTCCCCCTTGGATGCGCGACATGAGCCGCCTTGAGGAAGCAGCGGAGACGATAGAGCTGATATCTCCGCATGTGGTACCTGGGCTGCTCCAGTCTCCTCAGTACCTTCGGCTTGTCATGCGCGAAGGGCTCCACCCCGGTTCCCCCAAGGAGATCGATCGCCTCATCGCGCTCCGTTCCGCGCGCTATCAGTACCTCAGTAGTAAGAACGATCCGGACGTGATTGCCGTGTTCCCGACTTCGGCTTTGACGTGCGTCCCGGAGGATGTCCGCAAGGAACAGGTTGCACGACTACTGTCCGTCTCCAACGGTGGGAAGGTGATGGTTCACCTGATCCCTGAAGGTTCCATCCTCGTCGGAGTGACCAGCATGCTCCTGATGTTCCATCTTCGAGGAGGAGGGAAGGCCGCGAGTGCGGATCATGTTCGCGGTAACGTCTTCTACGAGGAAACGACCGGGTATGACCGTCTCCATGGCCTGGTCAAGCGCGCGCTGGGCAGCGCTCTTCCTGCTGCGCAGTCACGAGAGGTTCTGGAGAAGCTGCTGTGAACGTCTGGCACAAGAGCTCGTATTCATCAGGTGCTGAGTCTTGCGTGGAGGCCCGTGAGTGCGCGTCAGGCGCTGATGTGAGAGACACCCAGAATCGGGAGCTGGGCCACCTCAGCTTCGACCGCCGCGAGTGGACCTCCCTCCTCTCCCTGCTGGCGTCGTCTCCCCGATAACGACAGCGTTCCCGGCGTTCTCCGCGCTCTCCCCGAGACATCAGGACCCCCGTTCCGCATCCTGGAACGGGGGTCCTGCGCTTGCGGACCGCTCAGCGCGGCGCGTCAGCCCTTGAGCGGATCGTGCCCCCAGTTCATCAGCGAGTACCGCCACGGGGTCTCGCTCGGATCCCCGGACGGTTTCTGCGCCAGGTGCCGGTGCACGTAACCGGTGACCTTGCGCATGTGCTCGTAGTCCTGCTCCTTCAGATCACCCTGCGAAGCGTGCAGGATGTCCACGATCCGCCGCCCCGAGCGGTGGCCCTTGGACTCCCCGTCGCCCTCGCCCACGGACTTCGACTCGTCGGTCTCCAGCCACCGTTCCAGTTCCTTGGGCGTCATGTTGACCGCCTCGCCGAACTCCTGCCGGACCTGCCGCTGCTGCTTCTCGTCCATGTCCCCGCCCCCGTCTCCCCGTTGTCCGTTTCCCGGCCAGCCCCCGGCGCGGCTGTGCCTCCACTTGTGCCTCCGCCTGTGTCCGCACCTGCGCGGTCAGCCCTCGGCGCGCCTGTCGAGCACGCGTAACACGGTCTTGCGGGCCTTGTGCCCGCGCTCGTGCTCGGCTGCGCTGCGGGCCTGCTTCGAGGACATTCCCCGCGCCTTCTTGGCGGCCTCGGCGGCGGGCAGCCGGTCCAGTTCGACAGACCTGCGGGCCGACTTCGCGGCCGGAGGGTTCGGTGAACGTCCCTCTCCCCGCTCGTCGTCCCGGCGCTTGGTGCGCCGCGCCTGCCGCCGCTCTTGGGGACTGAGCTGCTCCCAGGCGTGGCGCGGAAGGTAGCGGTCGGTGCCTCCGGGTTCCTTGGAACCGCTGTCGCGCGCTCGCGCATTGCCGGAGGCCGTTTGCCACTCCTCCTCGGTCCACTTCCGCAGGTCGCGCTGTTCGCCGCTCCTGTGGTCCGGGTGCCGGTAGCCGCCGCCCTCGCGTTCGTACTCCTGGGTGAGCAGTTGGCTCTTGCGCGCCGACCACTTCCCGGCGGCCCCGCCCTTGTCCGAGGCCTTGATCCGCTCCTTGAGCCTCTCCCGTAACTTCGGGTCGGTGTAGTCCCTGCGGTAGTCGTCCGCGTCCTTGCCCTTGCCCGTGTCCTTGCCCATGTGGGCCGACTACCCCTCCCGCCGGGCCGCTACAACCCTGAACAGGGCTTTTGCTGTGGCTTGTCTGGGGCGCGCGTCAGCTCGGGCTCTACGGGTGCGTGGTTGCTGACGCTGGGACGTTCTACGTCAACCCCGTTGTACTCGGCGCCAGCCCGGGCTCTACGGGTGCGTGGTCGCTGACGCAGGGACGCTCTACAGCTTGCGGACCCCCTACGACGCGCGGTCACGCGCGGGGCTTCATGGCCGCTCTTGGTCGGAACCGTGTACCCCCCACCCCAGATGGCTGAGGGAGATTCCCGGTGGGCGTTCCCACCGGCGACCTCCCGAACCCCTTCGTGACGCCCACCAGACACCTGGAACGACCGACGCGCAGGGATCTCCTTCGGCAAGTTCGCTGGGCGAACTTGCTCTCAGTCGGTCCCCGCCCCCAATACTGAACCTTGGAGCCAGAACCCACCACGACCACCCACCCCCCAGGGGCTGACCTGGAACGCGCACACCCTACGGGTGCGTGGCCGCCGTCACCGGCACGCTCTACGCCAACCCCCACGGGTGAACGGCCACCACACATGCCACCCCAACCCCCTACGGCACGCCGCCAGCCTGGGCTCTGCGGGCGGGTGGTTTGGCTTCGCGAAGGGCTCGCTCCCTTGCGGCGCGCCGCCGCGCGCTTTACGCCAACCGCAGGTCAGGGGCGGTACACCGCCGTCGAACCCCGCACCACCAGCTCCGGTGTGAACAGCACCCGCTCGTGGACGTGCTCGCCGTGGTTCAGCTCCGACTCCAGCAGGCGCATCGCCGCCCGGCCCAGTTCGTACTTGGGCTGGGCCACCGTGGTCAGCCCCGGGTGCACCAGGTCGGCGAAGTCCACGTTGTCGTAGCCCACCACCGACATGTCCTCGGGTACCCGCAGACCCCGCTGGCCCAGGCCCTTCATCACACCGAGCGCCAGTTGGTCGTTGGCGCAGAACACGGCCTGGGGGCGCTGCCGCGGTCCCCCGCTCAGGATCGCGTCCACCGCCCGCTCGCCCTGCTCGGGGTTGAGCAAAGGCTGCTCGACCACCCGCACGCGGGCGTCCGGGTCCAGCCCGGCCTCGGCGAAGGCGTCGCGCAGCCCCTCGTGCCGCCTGCGCACCTGCTCGATGGCGAACGGCCCGGTCAGGAAGGTCACCGTCTCGTGCCCCAGCCCGATGAGGTGCCTCCCGGCCGCCATCCCGCCCGCGTGGTTGTCCACGCTGACGCTGCACCCCACGTCCTCGGCGACGTCGCCCCGGTCCAGGGCCACCCAGAAGGTCCCCTGGCGGCTCAGCCACAGAAGATCCGACAGGTCGTCGTCCACGGGCATCACCACGGCCCCGGCCGCGCGCTGTTCGGCCAGCAGGCGCACGTTGCGCTGCTGGCGCTCGCGCTTCTCGGCGGAGTTGAGCAGCACCACGGCGAGTCCGGACCCGGCCGCCTCGTCCTCCACGCCCCGTGCGACCTCGGTGAAGAACGGGTTGGTCACGTCCAGCACGAGCAGCCCCACGGACTCGCTGCGGCCCGAGCGCAGGCTGCTGCCGGAGGAGTTGCGCACGTAGTCGAGTTCGGTGATGGCCGCCTCGACCCGCAGACGGGTGGCCTCGGCGACGCGCTCGGGGCGGTTGAGCACGTTGGACACGGTTCCGGGCGAGACCCCGGCGCGCCGGGCGACCTCGGTGATACCCACGCCGCGGCGTGCGTTGGGGGACCTGGTGGACAAGGGGCTTCTCCCGTGCGTGTGCGGAGGGCGATGCGAAGCATCGTACTCACACCCCGATTGAAACGTGTCAATCCGTTGTCCGTGGCGGGTCCTCCCTGGCCTCGCGTTTACTGGAAAGGGCTTACCGGCAGGGAAGCCGTTATCCGGGTGAGACCTGCGAATTCTCGGGTGATCCTCTTGACGGTGTGATGTGGGGCACTTAACATCCACTTCATATTAAAACGTTTTTGCCAGGCATGGCAAAGAGAAGGAGGGCGCACGTGGACCCAGCAGAGGTCCCTCCACCCCTCGTCCTGGTCGACGTCACCAAGTCCTTCGGGAGCGTCAGGGCCCTGCGGGGACTGTCCCTGGAACTGCGCTCCGGAGAGATCCACGCACTGGTGGGCGAGAACGGGGCGGGCAAGTCCACCCTGGTCAAGACCATCGCCGGGGTGCACCGACCGGACGGCGGGCAGGTGCTCGTGGACGGCCGCCCCACGGAGTTCGCCGCGCCCGCGGACGCCCAGCGCGCCGGGGTCGCCGTCATCTACCAGGAACCCACCCTGTTCCCCGACCTGACGGTGGCCGAGAACATCTTCGTCGGCCGCCAGCCCCGCACCCGCATGCGCACCATCGACCGCGGCCGCATGCGCCGCGACACCCGGGAGGTCTTCGCGCGCCTGGGCGTGGACATGGACCCCGACCGCCCCGCCCGGGGGCTGTCCATCGCCGACCAACAGATCGTGGAGATCGCCAAGGCCCTCACCCGCCAGGCGCGGGTCCTGGTCATGGACGAGCCCACCGCCGCCCTGTCCGGCGTGGAGGCCGAGCGCCTGTTCACCGTCGCCCGCACCCTGCGCGACTCCGGCGCGGCCCTGCTGTTCATCTCCCACCGCTTCGACGAGGTCTTCGCCCTGTGCGACCGCGTCACCGTCGTCCGCGACGGCGCGTTCGTCTCCTGTGACCCCACCGGCGACCTGGACGTGGACACCGTCGTGCGCCGCATGGTCGGCCGCGAGGTCAGCAGCCTCTACCCCAAGGAGGAGGCCGAGCGCGGCGAGGTCCTGCTGGAGGTCGACGGCCTGACCCGCCACGGCGTGTTCGCCGACGTGTCCTTCTCGGTGCGCGCCGGGGAGATCGTCGCCCTGGCCGGACTGGTCGGAGCCGGACGCAGCGAGGTCGTCCGCGCCGTGTTCGGAGTGGACCGCTACGACGCGGGCGCCGTGCGGGTGGAGGGCAGGCCGCTGGCTCCGGGGCGGCCCCGGGCCGCCATGGCCGCCGGACTGGCCCTGGTCCCCGAGGACCGCCGCCAGCAGGGCCTGGTCATGGAGTCCTCCATCGAGCGCAACGCCACCGCCACCCGCCGCCGACCGCTCAGCCGCCTGGGCCTGCTGCGCCCCCGCGCCGAACGCGACTCCGCCCGCGAGTGGGGCGAGCGCCTGAACCTGAGGTTCGGCCGCCTCACCGACCCCGTCTCCACCCTCTCCGGCGGCAACCAGCAGAAAGTCGTCCTGGCCAAGTGGCTGTCCACCGAACCCCGCGTGCTCTTCGTGGACGAGCCCACACGCGGCATCGACGTGGGCACCAAAGCCGAGGTCCACCGCCTGCTGTCCACCCTCGCGGGCCGGGGACTGGCCATCGTCATGGTCTCCAGCGAACTCCCCGAGGTGCTGGGCATGGCCGACCGGGTCCTGGTCATGCACGAGGGCCGGGTCACCGCCCACCTGGACCGCGGGGAGGCCGACGAGGAGTCGGTCATGTACGCGGCCACCGGACAGCGACCGAGCGAGGCCGCATGACGAACACGGTCAGTACCGCCCCCGCCTCCGTCCCCGCCGCGCGCCGCAGGCTCCAGTTCCGTGAACTCGGCGTGCTCCTGGCCGTGGTGGTCCTCGTGGCCGCCACCTGGCTGTACAACCCCGGCTTCCTGTCCAGCCAGGGCGTGCGCGACCTGTTCCTGGGCGCCACCGTCCTGTCCGTCCTCGCCGTCGGCCAGGCCCTGGTCCTCATCACCAGGAACGTCGACCTCTCGGTCGGCTCGGTCATGGGCCTGTCGGCCTTCGGCACCGGCCTGCTGTTCGTGACCTTCCCCGGCCTGCCCGTGCCCGTCGCGATGCTCGCCGGGGTCGGCATCGGCCTGGTCGCGGGACTGCTCAACGGACTGCTGGTCACCACCGTGCGGGTGCCCGCCCTGGTCGTCACCCTGGGCACCCTGTACGCCTACCGCGGCCTCAACCACTGGTGGGCCGGGGGCGAGCAGGTCAACGCCCACGACATGCCCGACTCCTTCCTGCTCCTGGGCCGCTTCGGCGTCCTGGGGGTGCCCCTGCCCGCCGCGGTCGCCATCGTCGTGGTCGCCGTCGTGGGCTTCTACCTCGCCAGCTACCGCTCGGGCCGAGAGCTGTACGCCATCGGCTCCGACGCCGACGCCGCCCGGCTCTCGGGCATCCCCGCCTCGCGCCGCGTCACCTGGGCCTTCGCCGCCAACGGGGCCCTGGCCGGGCTGGCCGGGGTGCTCTTCGCCGCCCGCTACGGCACCGTCGACTCCACCGTGGGCACCGGCATGGAACTCCAGGTCGTCGCCGCGGCCGTGGTCGGCGGCGTGGCCATCGCGGGCGGCGTGGGCACCGTCTACGGGGCCGCGCTCGGCGCCGTCCTGCTCACCACCATCACCGCCGCCCTGCCCATCTGGCAGGTCGACCAGTTCTGGCACCAGGCGGTGGTGGGCGCGCTCATCCTGGCCGCCATCGGCCTGGACCGGCTGCTCGCGGTGCGTACCGCGCGCAGGCTTCGAGGAGGAGGTGCCCGTGGCGCCTGAACGCACCGTCACCGCCCCCGCCCCCGACCGGGCGCCCGAGGGCGCCCCGGCGCGGGGACCCGGCGGCCCCGGCCGGATCCGGTCGCTGCTCTCGGCCCGCGAGGCGCCCGTGGTGGGCGCGCTCGTGGTCACCCTGCTGGCCGCCGGACTGTTCGTGGACATGTTCGCCACCGCGCGCAACGTCGACTTCCTGGTGCTGAGCGTGGCCGCCATCGCCCTGATGGCCCTGCCGATGACGCTCATCGTCATCACCGGCGAGATCGACCTGTCGGTGGCCAGCACCCTGGCGCTGACCAGCGCCACCCTGGGCGTGCTGTGGGAGGCCGGGGTCGCCATCGAGACGGCCCTGTGGATCTGCCTGGCCGTGGGTGCGCTGCTGGGCGCCCTCAACGGGTTCCTGGTCACGGTGTGCGGACTGCCGTCCCTGGCCGTGACCATCGGCACCATGGCCCTGTACCGGGGCCTGGCCTACGTGCTGCTCGGCGACCGCGCCGTGGCCAGCTACCCCCAGAGCTGGGTCAGCGGCGCCCGGGCGCCCTTCCTGGGCATCGAGGGCCTGCCGTGGATCGCCGTGGCGGTCCTGGTCCTGGCAGTGCTGTTCGGGGTGCTGCTGCACGCCACCGCCGTCGGCCGCTCGCTGTTCGACATCGGCAACAACGACGAGGCCGCCCGCTTCACCGGGGTACCGGTGCGCTGGACCAAGTTCTGGCTGTTCACGCTCAGCGGTGCGGTGGCCTCCGGGGCCGGGGTCTTCTGGACCCTGCAGTACGGCACCTCCCGCGCCGACACCGCCCTCGGCCTCGAACTCCAGGTCGTGGCCGCGGTCCTGCTCGGCGGGGTGTCCATCTTCGGCGGGGTCGGTTCGATCCTGGGCGTGCTGAGCGGCGTCGTGCTGCTGGGCGCCGTCCGCAACGCCCTCCAGCTGTTCGGCATCAGCAGCGAGGTCCTCCAGATCGTCACCGGCCTCATCCTCATCGCCTCCGTCGTCACCCCCAACCTCGTGGCCCGGCTGCGCGCCGGACGCGCGTCCGGACCCAGCCCCTCCTCACCCCCGGCCGCGGCACCGTCCGCCGCGTCCGCCCCCACCAAGGGAGAACACTCATGACCCAGGGCCGCCCACGCCACCTGCTCCTGGCCGCGTCCGCGTTCGCGGTGCTGACGACCGCCGCCTGCGGCGGGGGCACCACCATCGAGGACGCCCAGGAGGAGAACCAGGCCGGGCCGACCGGCACCGCCGACCCCGACGCGCAGATCCCCGAGGGCCTGCAGATCGACTTCCTGCCCAAACAGCTCAACAACCCCTTCTTCGAGATCGTCAACCAGGGCGGTACCGAGGCCGTCGAGGAGGTCGGCGGCACGGCCACCGAGCGCGGGGGCACCGAGGCCACGGCCGACTCCCAGGTGGAGTACGTCAACGCGGCCAGCCAGGCGGGCAGCGACGTCATCGTGATCGCCGCCAACGACCCCGACGCGGTCTGCCCCGCGCTCAACGAGGCCCGCGACAACGGCGCGGCCATCGTCGGCTACGACTCGAACGCCAACTGCACCGACGTGTTCGTCAACCAGTCCTCCACCGAGCTCATCGGCCGCACCCTGGTCGAGATGATCGCCGAGGACCTGGGCGGCGAGGGCACCTTCGCGGTCCTGTCGGCCACTCCCAACGCCACCAACCAGAACGCCTGGATCGCGGCGATGGAGGAGGTGCTGGCCGAGGAGGAGTACGCCGACCTGGAGCTGGTCGAGACCGTCTACGGCAACGACGACGACCTGGAGTCCTTCCAGGAGATGCAGGGCCTCATGCAGTCCCACCCCGACCTGGACGGCGTGGTCTCGCCGACCACCGTGGGCATCGCCGCGGCGGCCCGCTACGTCAGCGACTCCGAGTACCGGGGCGAGGTGGCCGTGACCGGCCTGGGCACGCCCAACCAGATGCGCGAGTTCGTGGACGACGGCACCGTGAGCCGGTTCGCCCTGTGGAACCCGCTGGACCTGGGCTACCTGGCCGGGTACACCGGCGCCGCGCTCAAGGCCGGACAGATCACCGGCGCCGAGGGCGAGACCTTCACGGCCGGACGCCTGGGCGAGTTCACGTTCGAGACCGAGGGGGAGATCGTGCTCGGCCCGCCGCAGGTCTTCGACGCCGAGAACGTGGACGACTTCGACTTCTGAGCCCGTCTCCGGGGGCCGCCCCCAAGGGCGGCGCCCCGGGCACGGGTAGCCCTCCGCGGCCGGGGCGCGGTCCCCGGTCCTGGAGCCGTTCCCGCGGGGGCGGAGCCGCTTCGGGGGTCTCCGGCACACGGAAACCGGGCCCGGGCGACTCCGCCCGGCCCGACGTGCCGCAATACGTAACGCTTTGCACAGAACCGTCATGGTCTGTCGCGCCTTATCCGTATCCGTCCCACAGGAAGGACGTCCGTGCAGCGCGTCTGCTTCATCCTCAAGGTCCGCCGGGAACGCCTCGCCGAGTACCGGGAACGGCACGCCCGGGTGTGGCCGGAGATGCGCGAGGCCCTCAGCGCCACCGGCTGGCACAACTACTCGCTGTTCTGCACCGAGGAGGGCATGGTCGTGGGCTACCTGGAGACCGAAGACTTCGAGGCCGCCCGCGCCGCGATGGCCCGGACCGAGGTCAACGCCCGCTGGCAGGCCGAGATGGCGCCGTTCTTCGAGGGCCTGCCCGGCCGCCCCGACGAGGGCATGGTGCCGCTGACCGAGGTCTTCCACCTCGCCTGACGGGGGGGCGGCCCCCCGCCAGGCGTCCGTGGTCACTCGGCGGGCAGGTCCACGCGGATCTCCCCGCCGAGCGACGCGCCGCCCTCCAGTTCCAGGTCGTCGCCGCTCCAGAACCGCCCCGGGTCGTAGTACCCGGGCAGGCGCCCCGGGGGCAGCAGCCCCATGGCCTCGTAGGTCAGGGCGATCACCTCGGCGCAGTAGGCCGTCTCCAGCGCGCGCTCGCGCGCGTCCCGCCCGAAGGGAAGCTTGCGCAGGGGCAGGCGTCCGCGCGCCCAGCGGGCGGCCATCTGGGTGGTGGAGGGGAAGGGGGTGCCGTTGAGCCGGGCGACCGTGCGCAGGGCGGCGTCCTCCATCGCGCCGTCCGCCAGGGGGTCGAGCTGGCGCAGCCAGCCGCGCTGGCCGTACTTGCGGCCCCACACCAGGACGGCGTCGCGCAGGTCGTGCAGCTGTACGCCGCGCTGGTGCCTGCCGGTCCACACGTCGGGCAGGGACCGGCCGAGTTCGGCGTGCCACATCAGCGGCGGCAGGTCCTCGACCACGATGGACATGCCGACGTGGTTGACCGGGCTGTTGGTGGTGATCTGGATGGCGCGGTCGGCCGCGCTCGTGCCGCGGAAGACCCAGACGTCACCGGTCCGGGTGAGCTCCAGCGCCTCGTTCAGGGACATGCTCGTGTCTGCCACACCCACTAGCCTAGGGAACATGCGTTGGTGGAAGGCCCTTGGAGTGGCCGCTTTCGTGGGCGTCGCGGCGACCGGCGCGGTGATCGCGCGGGACCAGCGGCAGCGCCGTGCCTACACCCCCGAACAGGTCAGGGACCGGTTGCGCGAGCGCGTCGCCCGGGCCGAGGTCGCCGGGACGGACGGTGCGGCCGGGACGACTGGAACCGCCGTGGAACCGGGGGAGGACCTCGGCGTGCCCGTGTGGCGCCGTCGGCTGACCGGGCTGGCCGCGGGGGTGCGGCGTTCCGCGGCGGCGGCCCTGGGACTGCTGCGGGGCCGCGTCGACCGCTCGGTCTGAGGCGGCCCGGCGGGGGAGGACCGGCGTCGAGCCTCCCCCTGCGGCGGGCTGGGAAAGCGTGTGTCCCGTGTGTCGTCAGAGCGCGGCGGCCGGTCGGTCCGGGTCGGCCAGGCGGGAGACGCCGGGAACGGCCAGCGGCACGAGCGTGGTCACCAGCCCGACCGCCGCCGCGCCGACCAGTACGGGGCGCGGCCCCACGGTCTGGGCCAGGGCCCCGGCCAGCGCGTACCCGACCGGTTCCAGCGCGAAGCTGCCCACCTCGTCGACGCTGATCACGACGCTGAGCAGGTCTTGGGGGATCGCCCGTTGCAGGGCGGTGTACCAGTACACGCCGAGGAGCATGAAGCCCGTGCCGGTGGCGGCGTAGCCGGTCAGCAGCAGCCAGGCGGGCACGGTCGCGGCCAGGCCCAGCAGGACCAGCGGGTAGACGAGCACGCCCGCCAGGGAGACCAGGCCGGGGCGCGCCGGGTTCCAGCGGGCGGCGACGACCCCGCCCAGGAGCTGGCCCGCCGACATGCACGACAGCGCCAGCCCGTAGACGGGTTCGGCGTAGGAGTCGGCGACCACGATCGGCAGCAGGGTGAACCCCGGGGCGAGGGTGGCCGGTGCCTGCACGGTGGCCACCGCGATGACCGCCACCACCCAGGGCCGCCGCACCACCTCGCGCAGCCCCGCCCGGAAGTTCGCGCCCATCGTGGCCCCGGAGCGCTCGGCGGACGGCGCCGCCTCGCGCACCAGCGGCAGCACGGCGCCGCCCACCGCGAAGGCGGCGGCGACCAGCGCGAACACCGCCCGCGCCTCCAGGGCGGCGAGCAGCACCCCGGCCACGGCGGGGCCGGTCACGCCCATGGCGCGTCCCACGACGTTGCGCAGGGCGTTGGCCTCGCGCAGCCGGTCGCCGGGGACCAGCAGCGGCACGATCGATCCGGCGGCGGGTTCGCTGACCGAACCGGCCGCGCCGCTGGCCGCCGCCAGACACACGAACCAGGCGGCTGAGTCGGGGCCCAGCGCGAAGCCGAGCATGACCGCGCACTGGGCCAGGTCGCCCGCGGCCAGGGCGGTGGACTTGCGGACCCTGCTCACCAGTGCGCCCGACAGCAGGGTGCACAGGGAGCCCGCCACGCCGCGCGCGCCCAGGACCAGGCCCAGGAGCAGCGGCCCGTGTCCGTCCAGCACCAGGCCGACCATGGCCACGGGCAGCATCGCCGAGCCGAGTTCGCCGGCGCCCCTGCCCGTGAGGAGGAGGCGGAACCCCCGGTGGCGCAGGGTCGGGGGCAGCGCACGCGCACCCATCGGGGCCTCCTCGGGGGAAAGCCCCCAGTGTGCCGGTGGCCCCCGCGGTCCGGCGAGTGGTTTTTCGGCCGCCGCGGGACGGAGGCGGTTCCCCGACGGAGGAGGGGCCGGGTGTTCCGGCGCGTTCCACGGGTAGCGGGTCGTGTTCCAGCCCGGGGCGCGCGCACCCGGAACGGGACTGTTGTTACCGGCTGGTACTACCGACTGGTAGTTTTGCTCTGTTGCGGTGGCCGAACGGCCGCACCCGGACACGGACAGCGAGGAAAAAGGCAGTGCACGAGGGCGTCCTCATCCGGCCCCGACCCGTTCCCCGGGCAGGCTTCCGGATCTTCCTGCTGCACCACGCGGGCGGGTCCTCCCTGGGCTACCGGCCCTGGGTGCGCCACTTCCCGGCCGACTGGGAGGTGTGCCTGGTCGAGGCGCCCGGACGCGGCCGGGCGGCGCAGGAGGAGCCCTTCCGCGACGCCGGAGAACTCGCCCGCCACCTGCTCGCGCGCCTGACCCCCGAACTGGACCGCCCCTTCGGGTTCTTCGGCCACAGCATGGGCGCGCTCCTGGCGCACGAACTGACCGCCCTGCTGGCTGCCGACGGCCCCGCCGACCCCGCCTGGCTCGGGGTGTCGGCGTGGAGTCCGGCGCCGGGGCCCGAGCACGACGATCCCCGGCACCTGCTGTCCTCCGAGCGGCTGCGCCGGGCCATCGCCCGCATGGGCGGGACCGCCGCCGGTTCCCTGGACGACCCCGAGCAGTGGAAGCTCGTGGAGCCGCTGATCCGTGCCGACCTCGAACTCGTCGACACCTGGCGCCCGGACCCGGACGTCCCGCCGCTGCGGACGCCGCTGTCGGTCTTCGGCGGCCGGGACGACCCCGGCGTCACGCCCGAACGCCTCGCCGCCTGGGACGGCCGCGCTTCGGGCCCGGTGGAGCGCCACATCCTGCCCGGCGAGCACTTCTACTTCGTCGGCCGGACCGGCGACGTGGTCACCCGCATCGTCAAGGACGTCCGGGCCGCCCTGCCCCAGGACCTCTAGGGAGTGTTCCGCGGAGGCTTTCGGATCAGCGAGCGGCCGTCCGGGCAATCTCTCGCAAGACGGTTCGCGCAGATCAGCCTGGCTGGCTTTTCAAGCGAAATCGGCGCAGCGAGAGGCAGCCCGGTGCTCGCGGAAGTACCGGAGCCGGAGGCTCTCCGTTGAGGGTGGTGGAGGGCGACGGGCGGGACCGAAATGATCCGAGGAACACGACCTAGTCACCTCCGTTCCTGCCGGGGCGGCGCGGAAACCCGTCACGCCGCCCCGGCCCGGGGCGTCAGCTCCCGGCCGCGATGACGTAGCCGGGCCCGTCCGCCGCCAGCTCCACCCGCTCCGCGCCCTCCACGACCGCCCACGCCGCGCCGCCCCGGGCGAGTACCTCCAGGCCCGAGACGTCCAGGTCGGTCAGGGCCGCCGACAGAGCCTCGTGCGGGCCGTCGGCCAGGTGCACCAGCACCGTCCGGCCGCCGAGCGAGCGCAGGAACGTCATGTGGTGCGGCCCCGCGTCCAACCAGCGCAGGCCACCGGTCTGGAGCGCGGGCAGCTCCCGGCGCAGGGCCAGCAGCCGGGAGTGCGCCTCCATCGTCCCCGTGTCCCACGCCTCGGGCCGGTGCCAGGGCATGGGCCTGCGCGCGTTCTCCCCGTCCACGCCCTCCATGCCGATCTCGTCGCCCGCGAACACGAACGGCACGCCGGGCAGCGTCACCTGCGCCGCCACCCCGACCTCGTGCCGGTCGGCGTCGCCGCCCACCACGGTCCGAAAGCGCGTCGAGTCGTGCGTGCTCAGCGCGTTCACGCTGTGCGTCAGCACCCGCCACGGCAGCCCGGCGTTGGCCGCCCGCATCGCCCGCACCGCCTGTTCGGCGCCGCCGCGCGGCAGCGGCGAGTCCGTGCGCAGGTAGCGCACGTGCTCGGGCCCGGTGTTCAGCCACGTCCACACCGGCCGGGTGAACCCGGCGTAGTTCATCACCCCGTGCCACCCGTCGTGGTGTGTGTCGGGGCCCGCGTCGTGGAAGTGCTCGGCCAGCAGCCACGAACCGTCGCCGCCCCGCCGCTCGTCCACCTCGCGCATCCGTGCCGCGATCTCGCCGGAGACCTCGCGGTTGAGGTCCTGCGCGCCGTTGCGCCCGGTCATGTTGGCCACGTCGATACGCCAGCCGTCCAGCGCGTCCGGCCCGGTCAACCAGCCCACGAGCACCGAGTCGTCGGCGCCGTAGACCCGGCGCCGCAGCTCGGCCGAGGAGTAGTCCAGCTTGGGCAGGCTGGGCACCCCCAGCCAGCCCACGTAGCCGTCCGGGTGGTCGGTGAAGTGGTAGAACCCCGCCTCGGCGGAGTCCGCGTCGGCCCGCGCGGCCAGGAACCACTCGTGGGCGTCCCCGGTGTGGTTGGTGGTCAGGTCGCCCATCACCCGCATGCCGCGTTCGTGCGCGGCCCGCGCCAGCTCCCGCAGGGCCCGGTCGCCGCCCAGCAGCGGATCCACCTCGGAGAAGGTGGCGGCGTCGTAGCGGTGCGTGGAGCGCGCCGGGAAGACGGGCGTCAGGTAGACCACCTCCACGCCCAGCGCGGCCAGGTGGTCCAGGCGGCGGCGGACCCCGTCGAGCGTGCCGCCGAAGTACTCGCGGGTCGCGGTCAGCCCGAAGGCGGAGGGCTCGTCGTCCCAGGAGCGGGGCAGCGCCCAGTCGGGGTGCTCGGCCAGGGGTTCGACGGAGTCATCGTCGCGGGCGAAGCGGTCCGGGAAGATCTGGTAGACGCTCGTGCCCGTGACCCACGAGGGCGGCGGGGGACCGTCGATCAGCCGGAAGTCCGCCGCGTCGGTCACCTCGTGCCCGTGGACGCCCTCCTGGTTGAGCCAGGTGTACTCGGTGCCGCGCACGATCGCGAACCGGTAGTTGGTCACCACCGGGCGCAGCGGCACGCCCGCCTCGAACCAGACGGCTCCGTCCGACGCGTGCGTCCTCTCGGCACGGAAGGTGACGGCCTCGCCGTCCTCCACCACGCGCGCGTAGACCGCGTCCGCGTCCCCGGGCACGCGCACGCGCAGCCTCGCCCGGCCCTCCCCGACGCTGATGTGGTCGGGGGATCCGTCGTGGTGGGGGTCGCGGGCGAACTTCATGGGGCGGCTCCTGGGCTGCGGGGTGCTGACACGTGAGCGGACCCCGCCGCGCGGGCGGCGGGGTCCGGTCCGGACTGATCAGTATCGCAACGGGAGTCGGGCGTCGCGAATCCTTTTGCACCAGCCCGGGTCCTTCGTCGCGCGCTGTTCCCCGTCGGTGTGCCGCGCGTTCGGTCCGAGGGGGTCGGGCGCGGCTCCGCGGGCGGGCCGACGGGTTCCCTGCGCGACCGCATGTCTGGGAGCGCTCCCAGGCGTGCTGGACACCCTAACGGCCGTGATACGCGGTGTAAAGGGGTCGTGACGGACCGGTTCACGGCCTGTTCGCGGGCCCGGTGCCCGGGGCCGCGGCCGGGGCCGGGGCGGCGGCCCCGGGCACGCCCCTCCGGCCGGATGCCGAGTCTGTTGCCCTTCCCCCCTGTCGTGGTGGTTTGTCGCGGGTTACGGTGGTGACATGAGCCTTGAGTTGCCGACCGACCGACTCCTCATCCGGGAGTGGCAGCTGGACGACGCCGAGGAGGCCCTGCGCATCTACGGGGCCGACGAGGTCGCGCACTGGCTGACGCCGGAATGGCATCCGGTGCACGACACCGACGCGATGCGCCTGGTTCTGCACGCCTGGGTCGAGGCGGGGCCCAACCTGATCCCGCCCGCGGGACGCTGGGCCATCGTCCGCGAGGAGGACGGCCAGCTCGTGGGAGGGCTCTCGCTCAAGCTCCTGCCGCCCTTCGAGGAGGACTTCGAACTGTCCTGGGTGCTGCGCCCCGACGTGTGGGGCCAGGGTTACGCCACCGAGGCCAGCCAGGCCATCATCTCGTGGGCGTTCAAACAGGGCATCGAGGAGGTCTTCGCGGTCGCGCGCCCCAACAACGAGCGGGCGATGGCCGTGGCGCGCAGACTGGGCATGGAGTGGGTCGGCGAGACCGAGAAGTACTACGACATGCGCCTCCAGGTGTTTCGCATGCGTCCGAGCTGAACGGGACGAACGGTCCGCCGCCGACCCCGTGCGGCAGCGGACGCCCCGAACACGCGCGGCCCCGCCGGTCTCCCGGCGGGGCCGCACGCGTCCACGGGCTCAGCCGTCCAGGAACTTGGCGATGCGCTCGGTCTCGGACTCCGACAGCCTGATCTCGGCGGCGGCCGTGTTCTCCTCCAGGTGCGCCACCCGCGACGTGCCCGGGATCGGCAGCATCACCGGCGAGTGGTGCAGCAGCCACGCCAGCGCCAGCTGCGCCGGGGTGACCCCGTGCTCGGCGGCCAGCGGGGCCAGCGGCGAGTCCGGCCCCGCCAGCTCGCCGCGCCCCAGCGGCGCCCAGGGCAGGAAGGCCGTTCCGTCCCTCTCGCACTGTTCCAGCACGTCCTCGCACTTGCGCGCGATCGGGCCGTACCAGTTCTGCACTGACGCCACCGGCGTGATCGCGCGGGCCGCCGAGAGCTGCTCCAGGGTCACCCCGGCCAGTCCGATGTGGCGGACCTTGCCCTGTTCGCGCAGCTCCACCAGGGCGCCGAGCTGCTCGGCCAGCGGCACCCGGGCGTCGATCCGGTGCAACTGGAGCAGGTCGATCCGCTCCACGCCGAGGTTGCGCAGGCTCAGCTCCGCCTGCTGCTTGAGGTACTCCGGGCGGCCGAGGGGGTGCCACTCACCCGGCCCGGTGAGCGCGAAGCCCACCTTGGTGGTGATGACCAGGTCGTCGGTGTAGGGGTGCAGCGCCTCGCGGATCAGCTGCTCGCTGATCTGGGGGCCGTAGCAGTCGGCGGTGTCGATGAAGTTCACGCCCAGCTCGACCGCGCGCCGCAGCACGGCCAGGGCCTCGTCGCGGTCGCGGGGCGGGCCCCACGCCCCCGGGCCGACGAGCTGCATCGAGCCGTAGCCCAGGCGGTGCACCGGCAGGTCGCCGCCGATCACGAGGGTTCCCGACTCCCGGGCGTTGTGCGGTGTGGTGTGTACGTCGGTCACGAGGGTTCCTTCCGGACGGCGCTGGGCCGAACATGCGGAGCCGGGGCGGAACCCGGGCGGCGACGCGCGAGACCGGGCCTCCGGCGGTGTCCCGGGAAGAATCTCAGCAGGTGGGACCCGTCGCAAGCAACCACGGGGCGCGTCGGAGCCCGATCCTGACTCCGCGCGGCACCCGTGGGGGAGGTAGTCCGCCAACGGTGCTTTTGCCCGGCGGCCACCGCCGCGCGCCCGGCGCGCGCGGACCCCGCCGCGGACCCCGTGGGCCCCGCGCACCCGGGGTCCGCGACACGGTTCCGGCGCAGCCCGGATCAGGTGCCCAGGTACTGGCTGATGCGCTCGGTCTCGGCCCCGGTCAGCCGCACCGCGGCGGCGGCCGTGTTCTCCTCCAGGTGCGCCACCCGCGACGTGCCCGGGATCGGCAGCATGACCGGCGAGCGGTGCAGGAGCCAGGCCAGGGACAGCTGCACCGGGGTCACCCCGTGTTCCGCCGCCATCGCGGTCAGCGGGGAACCCGGCCCCGCCAGCTCGCCGCGCCCGACCGGCGCCCAGGGCAGGAAGGCCGTCCCGTCCTTCTCGCACTGTTCCAGCACGTCCTCGGACTGGCGGAACGACGGCGCGTACTGGTTCTGCACCGACGCCACCGGCGTGATCGCGCGGGCGGCGGACAGTTCGTCCACCGTCACCTCGCTCAGCCCGATGTGGCGGACCTTGCCCTGTTCGCGCAGCTCCACCAGGGCGCCCAGTTGGTCGGCCAGCGGCACCTCGGGGTCGATCCGGTGCAGCTGGAGCAGGTCGATTCTCTCCAGCCCCAGGTTGCGCAGGCTCAGCTCCACCTGCTGCTTGAGGTACTCGGGGCGGCCCAGTCTGTGCCACTGCGCCGGGCCGGTGCGCGCGAAACCCGCCTTGGTGCCGATGACCAGGTCGTCGGTGTAGGGGTAGAGCGCCTCGCGGATCAGCTGCTCGCTGATCTGGGGACCGTAGGAGTCCGCGGTGTCGATGAAGTTCACGCCCAGCTCGACCGCGCGCCGCAGCACCGACAGCGCCTCGTCGCGGTCGCGGGGCGGCCCCCACACCCCCTCGCCGACGATGCGCATCGCCCCGAAGCCCAGGCGGTGCACCGGCAGGTCGCCGCCGATGGCGAAGGTTCCCGACTCCCGGGCGATGTGTGGTGTGGCGTGTAGGTCGGTCACGGTGTCCCTTCCGGACGGCGCTGGGGCCGTGTGCTCAGAATTCCAGGCTGGGGGAGGGCCGCCGCACGGTCCCCGTGTGCGCGGATTGGCGTCCCCGGCGGTGTTGCGGGCAGGATCTCAGGAGGCGGCGCGCGCCCGCAAGGCGCCACGGGTACGCGGGGGAGGGGGAAGCGGGTGGCGGGGGAGCTGGAGCGGTTGCTGTCGGGAACGCGGGTCCGAACGCGGCCGGGCGCTTACGTCTTCACCACCGTGCCGGACCGCGCGTCCCTGCCCGAGGGGGTGCGTCCGGTGGTCACGGTGGCCGAGGACGAGGCCCTGACCGTGGTGTGCCCGCGCGAGGAGGCCGACGCGGCCGGGCTGCCCTACGACGGCGCGGCCGCCTGGATCACGCTGGAGGCCCCCGCCGGAGCGCGCGCGGCGGCGCTGGTGGCGGCGGTGGCCGCCGCGCTGACCGGAGCCGGTCTGCCGTGCGACGTGGTGTCCGGCTTCCACCACGACCACGTGTTCGTCCCCGAGGAGGCGGAGGAGCGGGCGGTGGCGGTGCTGCGGGCCCTCCTCGGCTCCGAGGAGGGCTGAGCCCACGCCACCGCGCCGACTCATCCCCGCCCGGGGCCGACCGAGGCCAGGTCGTCCTGGAGCAGCCCGAAGGCCCGGGTCAGGGTCACCCTGCGCCCCCCGCACGCGCAGCGCTGGTAGGCGACGACGCCCTCGCTGGTGGTGTGGTCCGACTCGGTGGTCCAGTGGTGTTCGTGCCGTGTGTGCATCGGGCCAGTCTGGTGTAATGGCATTATGCATCTCAACCCTTACGGCCGGGACCCGGTGACCCTGGCCGTGGACCTGGTCAACCGGCCGCTGAGCGGTGTGGCGGACCTGGAGCGCCGCTGCGCGGGAGTGGGCTTCCTCCTCGAACGCCCCGTGGGCGAGGACGACGTGGCCGCCGTCGGCGAGTTCCTGAAGCTCTGGACGCGGGTGGTCGACGCCGCCGACGCGCCCGCCCGCGCGGAACGGCTCAACCCGCTGCTCATCGAGTTCTCCGCCGCCCCGCGCCTGACCGACCACGCGGGCACCGGGTGGCACCTGCACTACCGCCCCGACCTGCTGCCCGCCCACCGTCAGGTGGCCGCACTGGTCTCCGTCGGCACCGCCCTGCACCTGACCGGCCGGGGCATGGACCGGCTCGGCCGGTGCGCGGCGCACGGTTGCGACCGCGTCTACGCCGACTTCTCGCGTGGCGGACGCCAGCGCTACTGCTCACCCGCCTGCGGCAACCGCGACGCCGTCCGGCGCCACCGCGCCCGGGCGGCCCGGCCCTGAAGCGCGGCCCGGGGCAGGGGAGGCGGACCGGCCCGCCGCCCCCGCCCCGGCGAAGCCGGAACCCGCGTCGCGGCGTGCGCGACCGGGCGGGCCCCCGCCGGGAGGGCTCCCGCGTCGCCGAGCGGTGGGGAACCGGAAGAAGGGGAGAGGCTCAGGAGCCCGCGTCACGGCGCGCCACCGAGGCCAGGTCGGCCTCGATGCGCGCGGTGGTCTCCAGCAGCGCGGGCAGCAGGTCGCGGCGCACGTCCTCGATCGAGGCCCGGTTGGCGTGGGCGGACACGTTGGCGGCCGCGATCACCCGGCCCGACCCGTCGCGGATGGGCGCGGCCAGCGAGCGCAGGCCCTCCTCCAGTTCCTGGTCGACGATGGCGTACCCCTGCTCGCGCACCCGCTCCAGCTCGGCGCGCAGCTCGGCCGGGTCGGTGATGGTGAACCGGGTCAGCGGGGCCAGCTCCACCCGCGCCAGGTAGGCGTCCAGGTTCCGGTCGTCGTGCCCGGCCAGCAGCACCCGGCCCATCGAGGTGGCCGAGGCCGGAAAGCGGGTGCCCACCCGGATGGCCACCGCCATGATCCGCGAGGTCGCCACACGCGCCACATAGAGCACGTCGTCTCCCTCCAGCACCGACACCGAGGCGGATTCGTGCACCCGGGCAGACAGGTCCTCCAGGTGGGGTTGGGCCACGTCGGGCAGCCCGGCGGAGGCCACGTAGGCGTAACCCAGCTCCAGCACGCGGGGTGTGAGCGAGAACAGCCTGCCGTCGGTGCGCACGTAGCCCAGGTCCACCAGTGTGAGCAGGAAACGGCGTGCGGCGGCGCGGGTCAGGTCGGTCTCGCGCGCGACCTCGCTGAGCGTCATGGAGCGCCGCTCGGCGGAGAAGGCGCGGATGACCGTCAGGCCGCGCTCCAGGGACTGCACGAAGTGGGCGCCGCGGGCCTCTTCTTCTTCGGTCGGCATCTGCTCTTCCCGGTTCGGTTGCGGGGGCGGCTGGCCGCGGCCCCCGCAAAGGTTCTCACACCCGTCGGACGGAGCGGCGGGGCCCGTGCACGGGGGCATCGCCGGGCCTCCGCCATCCGGATATCGGAGACAGCCCCTCATGCCCATCGTGTTCGTGCTAGAACGGAGAGTGATCAGGGGTGGCCCTGCTCTGGGCGCCGAACCCTGGGACGACCGAGGGGGACGAAGGTGGACGTGATCGGAGCGGGCTTCCCGCGCACCGGAACGACGTCGGTGAAGGCGGCGCTGGAACGGCTCGGCTTCGGCCCCTGCCACCACATGTCCGAGGTGATGTCCTCCGCCGAACTCGCGGGCCGCTGGGCCGCGATCACGGACACGCCGGCCGGGGAGGTGGACTGGCCACGCCTGTTGGAGGGCTGGCGCTCGGGCGTGGACTGGCCGCTGTCCTTCTTCTGGCGCGAGCTCGTCGACGTCTTCCCGCACGCGAGGGTCCTGCTCACCGTCCGCGACCCGCACCGGTGGTACGAGAGCATGCGCGCGACCATCTTCGAGATGGTGCGCGAGATCGGGACCGACCCCCGCGTGGCGGGGGTGCCGCCCCAGATGGACACGATCGAGCTCCTACTCCAACGCATGTGGCTCGCGCACTTCGGTGTGCCGCCCGGCGAGATCCCCGACGAGGCGACCGCGGTGGAAGCCTTCGAGCGGCACACGGCCCGCGTGGTCGCGGAGGTCCCGCCCGACCGGCTGCTGGTGTACCGGGCGGGGGAGGGGTGGGAGCGCCTGTGCGCCTTCCTGGGCGCCGACGTCCCCGACGAGCCCTTCCCCCGCCTCAACGACACCGAGGAGATGCGCGCGAAGCACGAGAGCTGGCGGCGAGGCGAACCGGTGAACTGACCGGACTCCCCTCTGACCGGGCTCTGCGCCGCCTGGCTCCGTTCCCGCTCCACCCAGCCTTGGCCCCGGGTCCTCATGGCGTGTCGGCGGACGGCCGACCTCTCGCGGAACCACTCCACCGCACGCACCGTGCGGTCCTCACGCGTGCCTTGACCGCGTTCGGGAACAGCGTTACCGTCATAGCCAAGATGTTCGCTCTGAGAACATCCATTCGCTAGCCGAACGGGAGCGCTCCATGATCGTGCCCCTGGACGAGGACGCCGACCCGAGGGCGCGCCTGCCCGGGGCGGGCGGCGCCCCCGGGATCGCCGCCTCCTGCCGCGAGGTCGTCGTCGTGCGGCACAGCCCCCGCGCCTTCGTCGAGAAGACCGACTTCGTCACCCCGGTCGGCCACGGCTCGGGCCCCGGCGATCGCGAGCGCCCGGGACTGCGCGGCGCCGGCGAGGAGCTGGCGGTGCCGCGCTCCCTGACCGGGGCCGCCTGAGGGACGGGCGCGGGCACCGGTCCCGTCCGCGCCGCCGGGACCGGCCGGGCGTCCCGCCCGTCGCTCCCCCAGGCCCGACAGCCCTCCCCACCCCCCGCGGCCGCCACAAGGCCGGAGCCGCACAAGACGGAGGAACACCGCCATGCCCACCCCGCCCCACGAGGCCCGCACGGCGCCCGGGCTGTACGTGCCCGGCTACGTCCGCGACCACGACAGCCACCCGCCGCTGGACTACCCCGGTTACGGGAGCACCGCCCTGCGCCACCCCCGGCGCCCGCTCACCCTGCTCCCGCACACGCTCACCGAGATCACCGCGCCCGTCCTGGGTCAGGACCACCTCGGCGCGCTCGACCACGACCTCACCCGCCAGCACGAGGGGGAGCCCCAGGGCCAGCGCGTCATCGTGCACGGCCGGGTGCGCGACAGCGACGGCCTGCCCGTGCCGCACACGCTGGTGGAGGTCTGGCAGGCCAACGCGAGCGGACGCTACCGCCACAGCGGCGACAACTGGCCCGCCCCGCTCGACCCGAACTTCAGCGGTATGGGCCGCGCGCTGACCGACGCCGAGGGGCGCTACCGGTTCGTCACCGTCCGCCCCGGCGCCTACCCCTGGCGCAACCACCGCAACGCCTGGCGGCCCGCGCACATCCACTTCTCCCTGTTCGGCCGCGCCTTCACCCAGCGGCTCGTCACCCAGATGTACTTCCCCGACGACCCGCTGTTCTTCCAGGACCCCATGTGGAACTCGGTCCCCGACCCCGAGGCGCGCGAGCGCATGCTCGCCGCCTACGACCACGAGGCCACCGAACCCGAGTGGGCGCTGGCCTACCGCTGGGACATCGTGCTGCGCGGGCGCGAACAGACCCCGTTCGAGTCCGAGGAAGAGATCCTGGAGGACGCCGAGTGACCGGGTACCCCACCACCCCGTCCCAGACGGTCGGCCCCTACCTGCACATCGGCCTGCCCTGGCCGGACGGACCCCACGCCGTGGCCGAGGGCACGCCGGGCGCGGTGTGGATCCGCGGCACCGTGTACGACGGTGCGGGCGCCACCGTCCCCGACGCCCTCGTGGAGACCTGGCAGGCCGACCCCGACGGCCGCTTCGACCACCCCGACGACCCGCGCGGCGCCCGGTCCCGCCCGGGCTTTCGCGGCTTCGGCCGCTGCCCCACCGTCGCCGCCGGGAACTACGGCGTCCTCACCCTCAAACCCGGCGCCGTCCCGGGGCCGCACGGGGACCAGGCGCCGCACGTGGACGTGTCGGTGTTCGCGCGCGGCATGCTGCACCGGGTCATCACCCGCGTGTACTTTCCCGAGGAGGAGGCCGCCAACGCCGCCGCCCCGGTACTGGGGAGCATCGGTGACCCCGAGGCCCGCGCCACCCTCGTCGCCCGCCGCGCGGAGGACGGATACCGCTTCGACATCCGCCTCCAGGGCGAGGGGGAGACCGTCTTCTTCGACGTCTGAGGGAGGAGGACCGGCGCGGGGCGGCCGCCGTGGCGGACCCCTCCACCACGGCCGCCCCCGCGCCACGACGAGTCCTGGAGGAAACCCGTGACCGGTCTGTTCGACGGCGTCCTCGACCACGGCCCGCTGGCCTCGCTCACCGACGACACCGCCTGGCTCCAGGCCCTGCTCGACGTGGAGGCCGCCCTCGCGCGCGCCCTCGCCGACACCGGCGTCCTACCGGTGCGGCACGCCGAGGCCGTCGCCGACGCCTGCCGCGCCGACCGCTACGACCCCTCCGCGCTGGGCCGGGCCGCCGCCGACGGCGGCAACCCGGTCATCCCCCTGGTCGGGGAACTCACCGCCCGCGTGCGCGAGACCGACCCCGAGGCGGCCCGGCACGTGCACCGGGGCGCCACCAGCCAGGACGTCATGGACACCGGCGCCATGCTGCTCGCCCGCCGCGCGGGCGCCGCCCTGCTCACCGACCTGCGCGCGCTCGCCGACCACCTGCGGGAACTGGCCGGGGCCCACCGCGCCACCGCCATGCCCGGCCGCACCCTGCTCCAGCAGGCGCTGCCCACCACCTTCGGCGCGGTCGCCGCGGGCTGGGCCAACGGGCTGGCCGAGGCCGCCGACCAGCTCCAGCACGTGCTGGAACACCGCCTGGCCGTGCAGTTCGGCGGCGCCGTCGGCACCCTGGCCTCCCTCGGCGCGGACGGACCCGCCGTCACCGCGGCCCTGGCCGCCCGCCTGGACCTGGCCGAACCAGTCCTGCCCTGGCACACCGAGCGCGGCCGGATCGCCGAACTGGCCGGGGCCCTGGGGCGGACCTGCGGGGCGGTCGGCACCGCCGCCCAGGACATCGTGCTCCTCGCCCAGACCGAGGTGGGCGAACTGGTCGAGGAAGGCGGCCCCGGTGTCGGCGGCTCCTCCACCCTGCCGCACAAGCGCAACCCCGTCGCGGCCGTCAGCGCCCTGGCCAGCGCCCGGCAGGCCCCCGGACTCGTCGCCAACCTGTTCGCCGCCCAGATCCAGGAGCACCAGCGGGCCGCCGGGAGCTGGCACGCCGAGTGGCTGCCCCTCACCGACCTGCTGCGCCGCACCGGCGCCGCCGTGGCCTGGCTGCGCACCAGCGCCGCCCGGTTGAGGGTGGACGCCGCGCGCATGCGCGCCAACCTCGACGCCACCGGCGGCCTGGCCCTGTCCGAGCGCGTCACCACCGACCTGGCCCCCGAACTCGGCCGCGCGGAGGCCCACCGCCTGGTCGCCGACGCCTGCCGGGAGGCCGTGGACTCAGGCCGGGAACTGGCCGGGGTCCTCACCCGGCGCCTCGACGGTGTCCGCGGCGGCGAGCGGATCCGCGCGCTGCTCGACCCGTCCGGGTACCTGGGCTCGGCCCCGGTGTTCACCGACCGGGTCACCGGCGCCGGATCGGGTAGGACCGGCGAGGCGGCCGACACCGGCCCCGAGGACGGCACCGGCCGCACGGACCGAGCGCACGGCGGGTGACGACCGCGGGGGGACAGCGGTCCCGCGGCGGACACCGGCCGCACGGGAACCACCGACGAAGACGAAGGAGCACGAGGATTCGATGAGCGTTGACCTGCACCACACCGAGAGCGGGCCGGCCGACGCGCCGCCCCTGCTGCTCGGCGGCTCCCTGGGCACCACCACGCGGATGTGGGACCCGCAGGTCGAGGCCCTCTCGACCGTCTTCCGGGTGATCCGCTTCGACCACCGCGGACACGGTGGCTCACCCGTCCCCCAAGGGCCCTACAGCATGGCCGACCTGGGCGGCGACGTCATCGCGCTGATGGACCGGCTGGGCCTCGAACGCGCCCACTACGCGGGGCTGTCCATCGGCGGCATGGTCGGCCAGTGGCTGGCCGTCCACCACCCCGAACGCGTCGACCGCCTGGCCCTGCTGGCCACCTCCCCCCACATGGGCCCGGCCCGCAACTGGCGGGACCGCGCCGCGTTGGTGCGCGCCGAGGGCACCGGGGCCGTGGCGGACTCGGTGGTGGAGCGCTGGTTCACCCCGGCCTTCGCCGAGGACCGCCCGGCCGAGGTCGCCGTGCTGCGGGAGCAGGTCGCCGCCACCGCGCCGGAGGGGTACGCGGGCTGCTGCGAGGCCATCGGGACCCACGACGTGCGCGAGGACCTGCACCGGATCAGCGCGCCCACGCTGGTCGTCGCCGGGGCCGACGACCCCTCCACGCCGCCCGCCGGGAACGCCGAGCTGATCGCCGAACGCGTCCCCGGCGCCCGCCTGGTGGTCCTGGAGGAGGCCGCGCATCTGCTGTCCTGGCAGCGCAGCGCCGCGGTCAACACCCTGCTCACCCAGCACTTCGCGTCCGCCGACCGCCACGGAGCGGGAACTCGGGTGCGCCGCGCCGTGCTGGGCGACGAGCACGTGGACTGGGCCCGGGCGCGCACGACCGGCTTCACCGAACCGTTCCAGGACCTCATCACCCGCTACGCCTGGGGGGAGGTCTGGACCCGCCCGGGCCTGGACCGCCGCACCCGCAGCTGCATGGTGCTCACCGCCCTGGTCGCGCACGGGCACTGGGACGAGCTGGCCATGCACGTGCGCGCCGCCCTGCGCAACGGGCTGGAGCCCGACGAGATCGGCGAGGTGTTCCTCCAGGCCGCCGTCTACTGCGGGGTGCCCGCCGCGAACCGGGCCTTCGGCATCGCCCAGGAGGTCTTCGCCGAACAGGACGGGTAGTGGTGAGGAGCGCTGGTCAGGGTCGTGCGCTGACCAGCGCCCCCGCGCACCCGGCCCGGGGCGCGGGGCCCGCGGCCCGACGCCCACCGGGGTCCTCCACCCGGACACACCCGGTCGGGCACGGGCCTCGTCGCGCCTGGCCGCCGGGTCAGCGCTTGAAGGCCACGCCCGCCAGTTCCCACAGCTTGACCCTGGGGTCGGCGGGGCGGGCGACGGGGTCGGTGTCCGGGTGGCGCCAGGTGGCGCAGTCCACGGCGCGGGGCCCCCCGTCGCGCCCGTCGAGCCAGGGACTGGCCAGCTCCAGGCCGTCGAAGACCGCCGAGGCCTCCTCGGGGCTGCGCACCCGGCCCCACGGGGTGCCGAAGGACAGGATCTTGTCGGTCATCCACGCGGCGGAGGCCGGGTCGTCGGAGACGATGTGGGAGGAGATCAGGCACGACCCCGGGGCCAGGCGGTCCATGAGGGCGCGCACCATGCCGAAGGGGTCGCTGTCGTCGGGGATGCAGTGCAGCAGCGAGACCAGCATCACGCACACGGGCAGGTCGGTGTCGATGAGCCTGGTGGTCTCCGGGGAGTTCAGGATCTCGTCGGTCTCGCGGATGTCGGCCAGCAGGAACGAGGTCTGCCCGCTGTCGCTGATCAGCGCCCGGCCGTGCGCGAGCACGATGGGGTCGTGGTCGACGTAGACCACCCGGGCCCGCGGGTTGGCCTGCTGGGCCGCGTGGTGCGTGTTGTTGGCGGTGGGCAGCCCGGCCCCCAGGTCGAGGAACTGCTCCACCCCCTGGGCCGCCACGTACTCCACCGCGCGCGAGAGGTAGGCGCGGTTGTCGTTGGCGAAGGCGACCAGTTCGGGGACGCCGTCCGCGATCGCCTCACAGGCCTTGCGGTCGGCCTCGAAGTTGTCCTTTCCCCCCAGGAGGTAGTCGTACATACGTGCGATACTGGGGGTTTCCATGTCGATGTTGGGGGGGAAGTGATCGGCCATGAAGGATACCCATCCGAAGAAGTGACGAGGCGAGTTCTCTGGCCGAATGGTAACCGTGATCCCACGGCCTTGTGGAGTTTTCCACAACAAAGTTCGAAGTGCGTATTCGGTGTCCTATACGCTCACGTTCCGGTCCCTGTTCACGGTTGTCCGAAACCGGGCAGATCATCGGCCACGAGCCCGGGAGCCGCGGCCCTGACGCGCTCGCCGGAGCCCTCCGGAGGGCTCGGCCGGGCGGGAAGCGGCGGCGCGGACCAGAACGCGGCGGCCGAGCCGGGGTCCGCCGGGCCCGCCGGGGGAGTCGGTTCGGCGGCGGTATCCAATGCCGCTTCTCCGTCATTTTCCCCGATTGTCGGCTCTTCGCCCGAAAATCCTTTTGCGGCGGCCGGAGAAAACGCTTTGACCTGCGCCACGAGCGCGCGCCGCTCCCGGCCCAGCCACCGGGTCAGCACGAACGGGTCGCGGTCGGCCTCGGCACCCAGCTCCGCCACCGCCGCCACCAGGTGCGCGCACCTGGCGTCCCACCGGTCACAGGAGCAGGTCGCCACCAGCGCGTCCCACCCGCTCGGGACCAGGTCCCACCCCAGCAGCGAGAACACCCGGGCCGCCGCCACCGGCAGCTCACCGGCCAGGATCCGGGCGCGGAACACCGGCTGGGAGGCCAGCGCGGCGCACAGGCGCTCCCACTCGGCCTCGGGCGGCACCGTCCGGATCAGGCTCACCTCGTGCGCGCCCGGGCCGCGCACCCGCCCCGTGACCTCGCCCGGACGCACCGACAGCCGCTCCACCCGCGCGCTCCCGGCGGCCAGGCCCGGCTCCCCCAGAGCCCGCGCGAACAGCGGCGACCACACGCTCACTCGGCCACCGCCTCCGGGGACAGCCGCACGACCTCGCGCAGGTCCCGCACCGACAACCCGGTCAGCCACGCCTCGCCGGTGGCCACGGCGCCGTCGGCCAGCGCGCTCTTACGCTCGATCATCTCGTCCACCCGCTCCTCGACCGTGCCCACGCACACCATCTTGCGCACCTGCACGTCCCGCCGCTGGCCGATCCGGAACGCCCGGTCGGTGGCCTGGTTCTCCACCGCCGGGTTCCACCAGCGGTCCACGTGCACCACGTGGTTGGCCGCGGTCAGGTTCAGCCCCGTCCCGGCGGCCTTGAGCGAGAGCAGGAACACCGCGGGGCCCTCCATCTCCTGGAAGCGCTGCGTCATCTCCTCCCGCTCCGCCCGCGGCGTGCCCCCGTGCAGCCACAGCACCGGCACCCCCAGACGCGAACGCAGGTAGGGGGCCAGGCGCTCGCCGAAGCGCGCGTACTGGGTGAAGCACAGGGCCTTGTCGCCCTCGGCCGCGGCCGCGGCCAGGATCGCCTCCACCCGCTCCAGCTTGCCCGAGCGCCCCGACAGCGCCGAGCCGTCCCCCAGGAACTGCGCCGGGTGGTTGCAGATCTGCTTGAGCCGCGACATCGTCGCCAGCACCAGCCCCTTGCGCTCCTTCTCGGTCGCCTCGGCCAGCCGCTCGCCCATCTCGTCCACCACCGCCTTGTACAGCGAGGCCTGCTCCGGGGTGAGCGTGCACCAGGTGCGCATCTCCAGCTTCTCGGGCAGGTCGGAGATGATCGACCGGTCGGTCTTGAGGCGGCGCAGCACGAACGGCCCGGTCATGCGGCGCACCAGCGCGGTGTCGGGCCCCTCCTCGCCCTCGACCGCCCGCTCGAAGGCCGCCGCCGTGCCCAGCAGCCCCGGGTTGGCGAACTCCATCACCGACCACAGCTCGCCCAGGTTGTTCTCCACCGGGGTCCCGGTGAGCGCGATCCGCGTGGCCGCGGGCAGCGACCGCACCGCCCTGGCCTGCCGGGTGCCGTGGTTCTTGAGCGCCTGCGCCTCGTCGCACACCACCCGGTGCCAGGGCATGCCCGCCAGCTCCTCGCTGTCACGGGTGACCACGCCGTAGGTGGTGACGACCAGGTCGCACGAGCCCACCAGACGGGCCAGGGCGTTGCCCGAGGGCCGGTCCGGGCCGTGCTGGACGTGCACCCGCAGCGAGGGCGCGAACCGCTCGGCCTCGCGGCGCCAGTTGCCCACGAGCGAGACCGGGCACACCAGCAGGGTCGGCCCCGGTGCGGGTTCGCGCAGCCGCTCGTCGGTGAGCAGGGCCAGCAGTTGCACGGTCTTGCCCAGGCCCATGTCGTCGGCCAGGACCGCGCCCAGCCCCAGCTCGCCCAGGAAGCGCAGCCACGACGCGCCCCGGTCCTGGTAGGGGCGCAGCGAACCCTGGAAGCCGGACGGCGTGCCCATCGGGCGCGGCTCGGCCTTGGCGCCCCCGTCCAGCAGCGCGCCCAGCGGACCGGAGGCGACCGCGTCGGTCACCGGCAGGGGAGCGGTGCCCTCCACCCCGATGGCCGTGCGCAGCGCCTCGTCGGCGCGCATCCAGTGGCCGCCGCGCCGTTTGA
The DNA here is from genome assembly GCF_052466615.1 of Nocardiopsis sp. M1B1. NCBI lineage: Bacteria > Bacillati > Actinomycetota > Actinomycetes > Streptosporangiales > Nocardiopsidaceae > Nocardiopsis > Nocardiopsis sp. M1B1. The sequence continues at coordinate 3,719,233 of NZ_CP196194.1, read as the reverse complement.
CCAGGTCCAGGGTGGCGCTGATCCGCTCGGGGTCCACCTCCAGCCACCGGCCGCGCACGCGCACCAGAGAACGCTTGAGGCGGGCCAGCTCGGCGAGTTCGGCCAACTCGTCCTCGCCGAGCGGTACGGACTCCTCGCCGTCGCGCCCCTGGAGCAGGGCCTCGAAGGACACGTTGACCAGCTCGGAGGGGCCCACCCCGCCGCCCCTGCGTCTGCGGGGCGCCTCCTCGACCGCCACCCGCAGGCCCAGCGCGGGCCTGCCGCGCCACTCGGGCAGGACCACCCCGAACCCGGCGCCGCTCAGCCGGGCGGCCCCCTCGGCGACGAACCGCTCGGCGTCCTCGGTGCCCATCAGCAGCCGTGCCGGGGCCAGGTCGCGCAGCGCGCGGCGCAGCGGCGGATGGTGGCGCGCGGCCCGGCGCAGGTCGGCCAGGGCGGTGGCGCCCACGTCGGCGGGCAGCCAGGCGGCGCCCTCGCCCTGCCACACCTGTTCCAGGGGCAGGCGAAGGCCGGGGTCGCTGACCGAGCGCACCCAGAACTCCAGCGCCCACGGCCCCGCCCGGTCGGGTTCGCGCAGCAGGAACAGCAGCGCCGCCCGCCCCGCGCCGCGCACCCGCGAGCGCCACTCGCGCAGGGGCCCGCGCAACCGGGCGGCGGTCCCGGTGTCGATCCCGCCCGGGTCGCCGGTGAGCGCGGCGGCCAGCCGCTGGCCGGGGGCCGCCCCGTCGTCGGAGGTCTGTTCCGGACCGGTCCGGTCCCGGCTCACCGGGCCGGTCCGTGCCTGGTGCGCGCGGCTGGGACGTGCCAGGCGGCGTGCCGCCGCGTCGGTGAGCAGTTCCAGGGGTGCGAGCACGCAGGCCCGGGCGACAGCGTCGGGCGGCTCCCCGGGAAGGTGGGCGCGGGCGGAGGGCGGCAGGGCGCCGGTGAGCGCGGCCAGGTGCTCCTCCGCCCAGTCCAGCGGTGCGGGCCGCCAGCGGGCCCGGGCGGGGTCGCCCACCAGGTCGGGCAGCACGCACCCGGAGGTGACCAGGAGTTCGGCGAAGTCGCGGACCGCGCGCAGGTGGGCCAGCGAGGGTCCGGAAGTGGTGTCGGGGACGTCGCGTGCGGGTGCGGCCAGGAGGGCCTCGGCGGAGGCGGCGTCCAGCCGCAGGGCGGGCACCCGCCAGGGGTGGAAGGCGGCCGGGGCGGTGCCGGGTGCGCCGGTGGAGGAGAAGGGGGCGGAGGTGTCCCCGGGCAGGGACAGGTCCAGGGTTCCGTGCGTGACCGCGCCCGCTTCGGACCCCGTGTCCGGCCTGTTCCCCGCGTCCGTCCTGATACCCGCGTCCGCCAGGAGCGCGCGCAGTTCGTGGGCCTCCAGGGCGAACGGGTGCGGGCGCGCCCGGCCCTGGGCGCGCTCTGCCGGGGGTGGGGCGGAGGCGGCAGTCTCGTCCGGAGGCGGGGTGGAGGAAGCGGACTCGGCCCACACCGCCAGCGCGTCCCCGGTCCACACGCCGTGCAGAACCCGCACCGCACCTCCCGCGTCCTCGCCGATCATCGGCCCCAGTATGGCCGGGGAGGACGACAGACCGTGACGCGAGCTGTGGAGGAACACACCTCGCCCGGTGCCGGGTCCCTTGCCTGGGAACCCGTGGAGCTGCCATGGGCACGGCCATGGCGCTGTCATGGGCGTTGCTGTGGGCTCTGCTGTGGGCTCTGCTGTGGGAAGGCGGTCAACGGTCGGGGTTCGGGGATGGTCGCTCGCTCCGGCGGTGGCGCCAGCTGCCGCGAAGTGGCGTAGGCCACGGGCAACGCTGGCCGAAGCCGGGTGGCTGAGCTCTGCTGCGTTGGCACCAAAGGCGAGCGGGCCCTCCGGCCTTGGGCAACGCCGCTGGCCCCCATGGCGAAGGCGGGCAACGGTGGCAGCGACAACGACGGCACAGGCCCGGGCCGCCTGTCGGGCGCGGGCATACCGGGGACCGGCCCGGCCGAGGTCACTCCCGGGGCGGCGGAACCGCAACCCTGTCGGGCGGATGATCTCGTCCCCGTCCCTGCTGTTGGTGTGTGCGGAGTTCGCGTTGGTACTTGGCCCGGTTATGCGGCCCGCACAGCGGTTGCAGGTTCGCGACCACCGTGCGCCCGCCTCGGGAGAAGGAGGTGACGTGGTCGGCTTGACAGAACGCCACCGGCACTTCGCATCCGCCCGGGTGGGCGCAGGTGGTGTGTCCGTGGAAGGCGGCGGTGCGCTGGCGGGCTGAGGCCAGGCGGCGGCTGTGGCTCACGTCCAGGACCTGTCCGGTGGGTGGGGCGGTGAGCATCCGCACGACCTCAGAGTCGGCGGCAAGTTCGTGCACCACACCGGCCGGAATGACCCGGCCGTTCTCGTCCAGCGCCGGAACCTCCTGACCCTGGGCGTTCAGGTAGGTCTGCACCGGTACGACGATGCGGATCTGCGCCAGCGGGGCGGGTACGTTGGTGCATCCGGTGTGGGTGGTGGCAAAACGCAGCGCCGCGATGAGCGCGTCGTGCTCACGCTGGGCCCGGGTCCGGGTGTCGTCTTCTCCGGGTGAGGTGGTGAAGGTGTCGATGGCCGCGCGCACGACCAACGCATCCCCGGACCCGCCCCAGGCCTGGAGCTGGTAGCTGCCCTGGAAGGTCTCGTGCAGGCTCAAACCACGGGCGGCGTGAGCCGCCTCATGGTCGCGGTCCAGGCGGTGGGGGCCCAAACGATGCGCGACCTGGCGGGCCACCGCCTGGAGCTGGTTGACCGACAACGCAGGCCGCTCCTGCTTGGCGGCCACCAACGCCGACTCAAAGCCGCCCCGATACTCCTGTTCCTCAGGGAAATGCTGGGCGTCGCGGGTCTGGACGGCTTTGTCGGTGACCTTGGCGATCACCACCGCCTCACCCAAGGCCACTGTGCCCTTCTCCACCGCTTCCACCGTGGCGGGCAGGGTCTCCTCGTGCACGTTCTGGGCCAGCCGCGCCAAATCTTTGGCCTGAGCGGTGGGCAGTTTGCCGTGGTGCACCAACCACTTGTCCAACGTGGAGTAGCCGCTGTAGCGGGCCACCGCACCGCGCGCGTACAAACGCGCCATCCTCGCCAGAGCCTGGTACCGGATCTGGTCCAGCTGGGCCCACAGCGCCGCGACCTCCTCAGCCGCGCTCTCGTCCGCCCCGGGCGGCACTTCGACATTTAGCGCCTGGTCGATGATTTCGCGCGCACCGGCCAGCGCGGCCACGGCCGGGGAACATTCCCCGGGGGCCGCCTTGGGTGCTGCGATCATCATCTCCATACTTCTTATTATAGGCGAGCGTCCGCCTTTTCTCCACTATTCACAGCGCGAATGTGGCGCCTTTCTTTCTGAAGGCTGCCCCTCCTTTGTGGCCCACAGTTAGGGCGAACTGGAAAGGTGTCCGAAAAGGCGCGCCCAGAATTACCTCTTGTCGTTGGCGCGATCGTCGCCCGCGCTGACCACGGGAGTCGGAAGCGTTGCTCGAGGCCGGAGGGCCTGCTTGCCGTTGGTGCCGACGCAGCAGAGCCGAGCCGCCCCCACACCCCGGGCGTTGGTCGCCCTCCGGTGGTTGCTCCTGCCTTTGGTGCCGCTTTTCGTCGGGGGCCCACACCCCCACCCGGCGCCCACCGCTTTCCGCCGTCCGCACCCTTTCGCGGCAGCTGGCGCGCTTTCGTTGCCGCCAACAACCTCCAACAGGAATGGCGTAGGGAGGGGCCCTGTGGACGGCCCCTCCCTACCCCTCAATCCATTATCCTTATTGAGCGCCGAGCGTTTCAGGGCATGCCGAAGCCTGCATGGGTGGGATCCCCCCTATTTCCAGCAAACCATCACCACACCACCCACGACCAGCCCCAACTCCCGCCTGTGGAAAACGTAGCTGCCCGCAGGAAACAACGCCCACGACCCCTCAGCACCTATGACCACCGACTCAGAACACGTTCGCCCGTCAGCGGCCCTGCGGCCCTACCGCCCCGCACTCCCGCAGTCCAGCACTCCAGCGGCCCAACGATCTACAGGTTGCGCGGCACCTCGTTGCCCACCGCCAGGATCCCCTCGCGCATGCGCGTGCGCCACAGCAGCAGACCGCCGATGACGAAGAACACGATCAGGGACAGGATCGCCATCCGGTAGCCGCCGGTGAGCGAGACGGCCACGGTCACGGTCAGCGACCCCAGGAAGCTCGATCCCTTGTCCGAGATCTGGTACAGGCTGAAGTACTCCGCCTCGCGCCCACGGGGGATGAGCTGGGAGTACAGCGACCGGGCCAGCGACTGGGTGCCGCCCAGCACCAGGCCGATGCCCACTCCCATGGCCACGAACAGCGGCACGTTCCCGACCGGGAGGAAGTAGGCCGCCGCCACGAGCGAGCTCCACACCGCGAGCGTGGCCAGCACGGTGTTCTTGCTGCCCAGCACCCGGGCGACCCGTCCGGTCAGGAAGGCGCCCCCGAAGGCCACGAACTGGATGATGAGGATGGTGACGATCAGGACGTTCTGGTCCAGCCCCAGGTCCTGGGTGGCGAAGGGCGCCGCGTAGCGGATGGCCGCCTGCACACCGTCGTTGAACAGGATGAACGCCAGGAGAAAGAGAATCGTGTTCGGGTACTTGCGCATGTCCTTGAGCGTGTGCCCGAACTGGCGCAGCGACCGTCCCACCTTCGGGCGGCCCTGGGCGCGCGCCGCCAGGGCGCCGTAGCGGTCCCGCAGCGGCCGCAGCGCCAGGACGGTGAACCCCGCCCACCACAGGCCGCAGGAGGCGAAGGCGATGCGCGCGGCGTCGTCCGTGTCCAGGCCCAGTGACGGAGCGCCGACCACCAAACCCAGGTGGACGGCCAGCAGCAGCGCCCCGCCCAGGTAGCCGATGCCCCAGCCGGTGACCGACACCCGGTCGCGTTCCTCGGCCGTGGCCACCTCGGGCAGGAACGCGTTGTAGACCACGCCCGCCAGCCCGTACAGCAGGTTGGCCAGCACGAACAGCACCGAGGCCACCAGGTAGCCGTCGGTGGCGAAGTACAGTCCCAGCGTGCACGCCGACCCGCTGACGGCGAGCCAGAGCAGCCACCGCTTCTTGTGCCGCGAGTGGTCGACCATCGACCCCACGATCGGCAGGCACAGGATCTGGAGCAGGATCGCCACGGTGGTCAGCGCCGGGTAGAGCGCGTTGGGGTGCAGCGAGAGGAAGTCCAGGCCCAGCGGGCTGACCGACAGCGCGGGGTCCAGGCAGGACGCGGCGTCCGGGGCTCCGGCCGACACGCACGCCAGGTTGCTCAGGTACGGGCCGATGAGCACGGTCACCACCGAAGTGGTGAACACCGAGTTGGCCCAGTCGTAGAGGTACCAGCCGCGCTGTTCGCGCCTGCGCTGCGCGGGGTCGGCCGAGGGGGCGCCGGTGGCGTCCGTCTCCGGTGGTGTGCTGGCCATGGGGCTATCCGTTCCGCTGGGGGGAGTCGGTGGGAGAGTTGTCGGAGGTGGCGGTGGGGGAGTCGCCGGAGGTACCGGTGGAGCCGCCGGTGGAGTTCTCGGTGAAGGCGGAGGGTGCGTGGCCGGGCCACTGGCCCCGCCGCACGAGGAGTTCCCGGAGGGCGCTCGTGTTGTCGGTGACGATGCCGTCCACCCCCGCGTCGAGCAGGCGCTCCATCGTCCCGGGCTCGTTGATGGTCCACACGTGCACCTGCATGCCCAGGCGGTGCGCGGTGGCGATCAGGTCCCGGCTGAGCAGGGGGAGGGAGCCGTGGCGCAGGGGGATCTGCGCGCAGACGGGGACCCGGCTGGCCAGGGAGCGCAGCAGCGGGGACAGGGAGGCCGCCCGCAGCCGGACCACGTCCAGGGGGCCGCAGGAGGTGGCCACGGGCCGGTCGAACAGCCGCCGGGCCCGGTCCAGTCGGCGCTGGTCGAAGGAGCCCACGCACACCCGGTCCCAGGCGTTGGTGCGGCGCAGCGCCTCACACAGCGGCGCGACGGCGGCGTCGGCCTTGACGTCGATGTTGAACCGCACCTCCGGCCAGGTCCCCAGCAGGTCCTCCAGCACCGGGACCGGCTCGCGTCCGGCCACCCGGGCGCGGGCCACCTCGCGGTGCGGCAGGTCGCCGATCGCGCCGCTCATGTCGGTGGCGCGGTCCAGGGTGGGGTCGTGGAAGGCCATGAGGACGCCGTCGCCGGTGGCGTGCACGTCCGTCTCCAGGTACGTGTAGCCGAGGTCGACGGCGTACTGGAAGGCCGCGGCCGTGTTCTCCAGTTCGGTGCGGCGCACGCCCTGGTCGTCGAGGAGCCACCCGCCGCGGTGGGCGAGGGCCACGGGTACGGGGGAGGAGAGGTAGGCGGAAGTCACGCATGCAGTATGCCGGTTTCGGGCGGCTGTGCGCCCTGGGCCCGGGGGCGGCGGAACATTCCCGAAACCTGGAATGCCAGCTGGCACGGGGACGGCGGCGCCGCCTCTGTGCAGGGTGAAGGCGGAACGTCATCCTCCCGGAAGGGACCTGTTCATGTCGTACACCCCTCACCGCCACCCCTGCCCCCGGCCCCTGTGCGCCCACGGCGCCCCCGAGTACCACCGGCCGGTCCGCACCCCCGCGCGCACGCCCCTGCCGCCGCGCCACGCCCCCGTGCGCCGGTGCGGGACCCCGCTCCTGGCGGGTCACCGCACCCCCGGCCCCGTCCACCTGCTGGCCCAGCGCGTGGCCGAGGTCCTGGTCGGCCGCCGCACCCCCGAGGCGCTGCGCGACCAGGTGACCGTCCCGGTCCGCGAGGAGCTGCGCCGCCTGCGGGGCACGGTCTCCTGCGAGCTGGCGCCGCGGCTGACACAGGTCTACCACCAGCCCGTGGACGCCGACGGTGTGGAGGCCAACGCCGTGATCCGCTGCGACCGCCGATCCCGGGTGTTCGCCTTCCGCGCCCAGCGCCGGGGGGACGGCCGGTGGGTGTGCACCCGGCTGGAGACCGACGGCGCCGTGCGAGGCCGGGGCGGGATGCCCGTCGAGCCGACCGGGTGAGACCACCGCGCCGGGCCGCAGGCGGGCCTCCTCCGCTCGCCCGGGCCCGGCGCGGACGCGGGCTCCGCTGGACGGAAAGCACCTGGATTTCCGGTGAGGAGCCTGGATAAGGTCCCCGTGGGGTGTTCTCCGGACCGGAGCGCTGACCCCGTCTTCGAACGGCGGCGCCCGTGACGCGGCCCGACCGTTCCCGGCACGCGGTGGTCCCGAACGACGGGCCCACCGCCAAGCGAAAAGGAGGGGGCGGTCACGGCGCTCCCCGCGCCGGGACGGCCATCCGTTGTATGAAACCTGCTGACATCGCCCACCTGCACAGCATCGGCGCGCCCACCCTGTCCCCCGACGGCCGCCGCGCGGTCTTCGCCGTGACCCGGCCGGACCTGGAGGAGGACGCCTACCTCGGCTCCCTGTGGTCCGTGCCCACCGACGGCTCCGCGCCGCCCGCCCGGCTCACCCGGGGCGTCAGGGACAACGGCCCGGTGTTCTCCCCCGACGGGCGGTGGATCGCCTTCCTGCGCCCCGACGAGGACAAGCGTCCGCAGATCCACGTCCTGCCCGCCGACGGCGGTGAGCCCTGGAAGATCACCTCCCACCCGCTGGGCGCGGGCGCCCCCCGCTGGAGCCCGGACTCCACCCGGATCGCCTACACCGCGCGCGTCCCCGAGGCCGACCGCTACGTGGACCGCGAGCCGGGCAAGGAGCCGCCCCGGCGCATCACGCAGCTCAAGTACCGGCTGGACGACCTCGGGTTCGCCAACGACCGGCGCACGCACGTGTTCGTCTCCGCGCCCCTGGACCCCTCGGGCGAGGCGGGGGAGCCGGTCCGGGTGACCCGTGGCGACTTCGAGCACCGGTCCGTGACCTGGAGACCCGACGGCGCCGAACTGGTCTTCGCCGCCGCGCGCCATGCCACCCGCGACACCGACTTGGTGGAGGACCTGTGGGCGTGCGCGCCGGAGGAGGGCGCCGAGCCGCGCCGGGTGACCGCCGGGAACCTGGACGCCACGCGGAGCGACTTCTCCGGGGACGGCGCCACCGTCTACTTCCTCGGTGACGAGCTCGGTCCCGACCTCGACGACTTCGTGGGCCAGACCAGCGCCCTGTGGTCGGTGCCCGCCGACGCCTCGGCGGCGCCCGTCCGGTTGACCCCCGCCCAGAACCCGCGGATGGCCGGGGGGCCCAAGGTCACTGAGCGCGGTCTGCTCGGCCTGGCGGAGAATCGGGGCGCGGTGGATTTGGTCCTGGTTCCCTTCGGGGGCGGCGAGCCCGAGACGGTCGTCGGCGGCCCGGTGCAGGTCCAGTCCTTCGACAGCGCGGGCGGCGTCACCGTCGCGGTGGTCGCCGACGGCCGCAGCAGCGGCGAACTGGTCGTGGTCGGTGACGGGGGCACGCGGGCGCTCACGGAGTTCGCCGGCGCCCTGGACCCCCTGCCGATGAGGGAGCTGACGGCCCACACCGCCGACGGCTACCCCGTGCACGGGTGGGTCACCGTGCCCGAGGGCGAGGGCCCGCACCCGGTGGTGCTGATGATCCACGGCGGCCCCTTCGCCCAGTACGGCCACCAGCTCTTCGACGAGACGCAGGTCTACGCCGCGGCCGGGTACGCCGTGGTGATGTGCAACCCGCGCGGTTCCTCGGGCTACGGGCACGAGCACGGCCGGGCCGTCATCGGCTCGGTGGGCGCGACCACCGCCACCGACGTGCTGGCCTTCCTGGACGCGGCGCTGGAGGACGAGCGGCTGGACTCCTCGCGGGTGGGCGTCATGGGCGGGTCCCACGGCGGGTTCATGACCACCTGGATCGCCGCCCACCACGGGGAGCGGTTCCGGGCGGCGATCAGCGAGCGCGCGGTCAACGCCATCGAGAGCTTCCACGGCTCCTCCGACATCGGCTCGTTCTTCCCCGGGCCGCTGTACGGGCCGCCGCAGACCTGGGCCAAGGAGAGTCCGCTCACCTACGCCGACCGGATCGACGTCCCGTTCCTGATCGTCCACTCCGAGGAGGACTGGCGCTGCCCGGTGGAGCAGGCGCAGCGCCTGTTCGTGGCGTTGAAGCTGCGCGGCCAGGAGGTGGAGATGCTGCTCTTCCCCGCTGAGGGGCACGAGCTGTCGCGCTCGGGCCTGCCCAGCCACCGTGTCGCCCGCTTCGAGGCGGTCCTGGACTGGTGGCAGCGACACCTGTGACATGTGCCGGGGCGGGGCCCGTCCCCGCCCCCTTCCGGTGGTTCGCGTGATACACGCCACTTTTTCGACGGGCTTTACCCTGTTTTGGGGTGACTCCAGGGGGGAGAACTAGTCCCCGTCATGCCCGCTCGCGCGGGCTTTTCGGCCCTCTTGTTATGGAACCGCTGGTCAGAGGGTTGCCCAAGGGAAGGTAACGAAAGGGTCGCGACCGGTCCCGCTGGTGAATTAGTGTTCCCTCAGGTCGGAACGCCCCCGTTAGTCACCACAAGGGTGACGGCGTCCGGTTTCCGTCGCACTCTCGCTCACGAGCAGTCCTTTCCCATGAGCAGAGGCCACCGCAGAACTCCGGCACACCTCCCTCGGCCCCCTTGAGCGCCGCCCGCCGGGATCCCCCTCACCGCATTCCCACGCGCCCTCACCCGGGCGCGTCCTCGGGATGCCCTGCGCTGGTAGGCGGGTGTGGGAGAAAGGCAGTCGGTCCCTTGACTCGCAACCCCGAGCCCGGAAGGCGCAGCAGGCGCCGTGTCGCGACGGTCGGCTGCGCCACCCTGGGCGCCGTCGTCCTGTCCTCGGGCGTGGCCTTCGCCGAGCCCACCGCCGAGGAGGCCCGCGAACGCTACGAGCAGCTCCAGGAGGAGCTCTCGACCCTGAACGAGGCCTACAACCAGGCCGAGGAGGACCACGCGGCGGCCGAGGCCGAGCTGGAGGAGGTCGAGGAGCAGCTCGCCAGGGCCCAGGAGGAACTGGAGGCCATGTCCGGCACGGTCGCCGGGATCGCCCAGACCGCCTACACCGGGTCCACGCACAGCCTCTTCACGGTCCTGTTCCGCGGCGACCCGGACGGGTCGCTGCAGAACATCGCCGACCTGAACTTCCTGTCCATGGGTCAGGACGCCGTCCTGGACGACTACGTCGCCCAGGTGGAGCGCGCCGAGGGCCTGCGCGACCAGGCCGCCGAGTCGGAGGCCGACGCCTCCGCCGCGCTCTCCGAGGCCGAGACGGCCAAGGAGGATGGCGAGGCCGCCCTGGACGAGCAGTCCGAGGTCCTGGAGAGCCTGGACGGGCAGGACCCGACCGTCTCCGAGGCCTCCACGGGCGGCGGCGAGGCCGTCGCGGCCTCCGGCGACGTCCAGGCCGTCCTGGACTTCGCCCGCGCCCAGATCGGCAAGCCCTACGTCTGGGGCGGTACCGGCCCCGACGGCTACGACTGCTCGGGCCTGGTCCAGGCCGCGTGGGCCCAGGCGGGGGTCAACCTGCCCCGCACGACCTACGACCAGGTCAACGCCGGCACCCGGGTCTCGCGCGACGAGGTCCAGCCCGGGGACCTGCTGTTCTTCTACAGCGAGTCGTCTCCCAGCCACGTGGGGATCTACTCCGGCAACGGCAACATGATCCACGGCTCCAACCCGTCCAAGCCGCTGGAGGAGGTCTCCCTGGCCGCCTACTGGGACAGCGTCTTCACCGTCGCCGTCCGCGTCGGCTAGCTGACCGACCGGAACCGTCGCCCGTGTGACGCGAGGGCTGCGGCCCGCGACGGCCTTGTGCTCACGGCCGGTGCCGACGCACCGGACGCGCCGTGGGCACAAGGCCGCGCCGGAGGGGACCGAACAGCGCGCCCTTCCCGGAAGCGGGCAGGGGACGCGGGTTCCGGCCGGCGGTGCGCTCCGCGTATTCTTCCGCCCATGGGACGTCTCGTGTTCAGGGTCGCGGCCGCGGTCGCGGTCGTCATCGCCTTCTTCTGGATCCTGTCCGTGGTGGTCGGCCTCCTGATCTGGCTCCTGATGGCCGCCCTGCTCGTGGGCGTGGTCTGCCTCGGCGTCCGGATGCTCAGGGCGCAGGGCGGCCAGGACCGCTGACCGCGCACCCGCTGTCGGGGGCGCGCCGCCGGAACCCGTGCGGCGCGCCCCCGTCCGTGTGCCCGGTCCGTTCGCCGCGGACCCGTTTCCTGACACATGGGCGAAGGCCTCCGCGGTGGAGCCGAGTGAGGGTATGGTTACTATGTGTCACCGAATAAGCACGTAGGGTCTCATGTTGACGGAGTGTCTCACCGTGGCCGGGTGGAACGCGTCCTCACCCGCGTCTTCCGCAACGACTGGAGTGCGCTGACACCGCCCGACATCGGACGCTGGACCCCCGACCTGCGGGTCAGCGTCGTCATCCCGGCGCGCGGCGGGCAGCGCCGCCTCGACCTCGCCCTGGCCTCGCTGGCCGCGCAGACCTACCCCGAGGACCTGATGGAGGTCGTGGTCGTGGACGACCACTCCTCCCCGGCGCTGCGCCTGCCCGACCTGCGCCCCGCCCACTGCCGCGTCCTGACCGTCCCCGACGGCGGCTGGGGCGCCGGGTACGCCCGCGCCTACGGCGCCCACTCCAGCACCGGCGACGTCCTGCTGTGGATGGACTCCGACATGGTGGTGTGCCGCGAGTTCGTCGAGGCCCAGGCGCGCTGGCACCACGTCCACGCCGAGGCCGTCACGCTCGGCCGGGTCCGCTTCGCCGACACCGGGCCCCAGAGCCCCACCGACGTCCTGGCCCTGGCCCGCACCGACGCCCTGCACACCGCCCTGGACACCGGCCGCCACCACGCGTGGGTCGAGCGCGTCCTCACCGGGAGCGACGGCCTGCGCGACGCCGACCACCTGGGCTTCCACGCCTACGTCGGCGCTGCGGCGGCCGTGCGCCGCAGCCTGTACGAGGCCGCCGGGGGAGTGGACCCCGACCTCGACCTGGGCCAGGACACCGAGTTCGGCTACCGCCTCTGGCAGGCGGGCGCCGTCCTGCTGCCCGAACCCGCCGCCACCGGCTGGCACGTGGGCCGCGCGGGCACCGCGCGCACCCGGCTGCCCTCCGAACGCTTCCGCACCGAGGTCCTCGCCGAGTTCATGCCGCACCCGCACGCCTACCGCGAGCGGGTACCGGCCCACCGGCGCCGCATCCCGCTCGTGCACGCCGTGGTCGAGGTCTCCGGCGCGCCCTACGACCTGGTCCGCGGCTGTGTGGACCGGCTCCTGGACAGCGCCGAGACCGACCTGGCCCTGACCCTGGTCGCCGACTGGGACGGCGCCGAGGAGGGCGGCGCCGCCGTACACGGGGCGCGGCGGCTGCGGGCGGTGGACGGCCGGGCTCGGCGCGACATCGGCGGACCCCACCTGGACCTGCGGCTGATCCAGGCCAACTACCTGCGCGAACCCCGGATCTCCTTCGCCGCGTCCGCGCCCCGCACCGGGTTCCCCTCACCGTTCCTGCTCCAGGTCCCGGTCTCCTGGGGGCTGGGCCAGGTGGCCCTGTCGCGCCTGCTGGCCAGCGCCGAGCGCGCCCGCGCGGGGCTCACCGAACTCTTCCCGGCCGCCTCGCCCACCCGCGACGCCGGGGTGCGGCTGTGGCGCACCCGCGCGCTGGCCCGGGCCCTGCGGGTGCGCGATGAGGACGAGGACCTGGGCGACGTGGTCGCCGCCCTGCACGGCCGCTACCGGATCCACGCCGGGGAGGAGACGCTGACCGACCTGTCGCTGTACCGCTCGGTGCCGCCGCCTCCGCGCACCGAACCCGAACCGGCGGAGGTGGCCGCCCCCTCCCCGAGGGCCGGGACGGAGGAGCGCCCGGCGGGGGAGTGCGGCACACGGGAGCACGAGACGGGGCGGGAGCCCACCGGCGCTGCGCGGTCCGGCGGCTGGCTGCGCTCGGGATGGGCGCGGGCCCGCCGGAGGCTGCGCCGCGAGCGAGGCTGACCGCCTCCCGGGGTCCGACCGCGACCGGGCAGATGGGGGAAGACATCGACCCGGAGAGCGGGCGGACCCCGCCGAGCGCCCCCGCATCCCGGTGATGACCGAGGGCGACGCGGCCGGTACTCAAGGTACCCGACGTCGCGCGTACGACGGGCACGCCGCCGAGGCGGCGTGCCCGTGACGTCCGTTCCCGCGGCTCGGTGGCCCGGGACCGGCCGGACCCGCGGGGTCACCGCCGCGCGGGCGGAACCGCTCAGCTGACGGCGGCGATCGACTCCAGGAGCTTCTCGCGCAGGGCGTCGCTGACCGGGGCCGACCCGGTCTCCTCGGAGGCGGCCGACTGCCCCTCCGGGCTCACCACGTAGCGCAGGAAGGACTTGGCCCGCTCGGCCTGGCCGTCGTCGGGGTAGTCCAGGCAAACGACCTCGTAGCTGACCAGGACCAGCGGGTAGCTGCCCGCCTCGGTCGTGCCGTAGTTCAGGTCCAGCGCCAGGTCGTACTCGCTGGGGTTGTCCTCGCGCTGCGGGGACTCGGCGACCACCTGGGCGGCGGCCTCGGGGGAGATCTCCACGAACTCGCCGCCGACGCCGATGTCCACCGTGGACATGCCGTGCACGTGCGACATCTCCACGTAGCCGATGGACCCCTCGGCCCGCTCGACCGTGTCGGCGATACCGCTGTTGCCCTGCGCCGACTCACGCGGGGTGAGCGGCCACTGCCCGCTCGGCTCGTGCGGCCAGGCGTCGGGCGCCGCGGCGCTGAGGTAGTTGGCGAAGTTCTCCGTGGTGCCCGAGTCGTCGGAGCGGTTGACCGGGGTGATCGCCATGTCCGGCAGGTCCGCGTCCGGGTTGTCCTCGACGATCTCGGGGTCGTTCCACTGCGTGATCTCCTGGTTGAAGATCTTGGCCAGCGTCTGCGGGCGCAGGTTCAGCGAGTCCACGCCCTCCAGGTTGAACACCACCGCGATCGGGATCACGTAGGCGGGCAGGTTGATCACGTCCGAGCCGCCGCACCGCTCCCTGGCGTCGGCGTTCTCGTCCGGGTCCATCGCCGCGTCGGTCCCGGCGAAGGCCACCGCGCCGTCGATGAACTGGCTGCGCCCGCCGCCCGAGCCGATCGAGTTGTAGTAGACGCGCGCGTCGTCGCAGGCGGACTGGTAACCGGCGATCCAGGTCGTCATCGCGTTCTCCTGGGCGCTGGAACCGGCCCCCGAGAGGCTGCCGGAGAAGCACTCCAGGCCCTCGGGAACCTCCGGCGCGGCGCTGTCCGGAACGGCCTGGTCGCTGCCGCAGGCGGTCACGGCCAGCAGCAGGCCGGCCAGCGCGGCCGACGCTGAGACCCCCCTGGAGGCTCCGCCGTGGCGGAGGATGCCGGTCTTGGTGCGCTTGTTGGACGGGAGCACGACTGCTTCTATCCCCTTCGTCGGTGTCGGTGGTCCTGGTCTGCGTTCACCGCCGCGCGTCCCCGAACGGGAGCGTCGTCGCTGGTGATGGAGCACCGCCGAAGAATTTAACCATCGGCGGACCACCACCCCCAAGGCGGCCCCGTATGGCATGGCGCTCACGCGGACCGGCGTGCATGACACGCGGACGGTACGGGCACGGGTAGATGCGTGATGAGCACGCACGACACGTCCACCGCTCCGACGTCAACCTACCGCCTCCAGCTGCGCCCCGGGTTCACCCTGGAGGACGCCGCGGACCTGCTCGACTACCTGGACCGACTGGGAACCGGGGCGGTCTACCTGTCCCCGGTACTCGCCGCCGCGCCGGGCTCCCAGCACGGCTACGACGTGGTCGACCCCACCCGGGTCTCGCCCGGACTGGGCGGGGACGCCGCCCGCGAGGCCCTGGCCGCCAAGGCGCACGAGCTGGGCATGGGCGTGGTCGCCGACATCGTCCCCAACCACATGTCCGTGGTGCGCGCCGACGCCAACCGCTGGTGGTGGGACGTCCTCGCCCACGGCCGGGACTCGGTGTACGCGCGCTGCTTCGACATCGACTTCGACGCCGGACCCGTGCTCATCCCTGTGCTGGGCGACGACGGCGACGGCGGACGGGCCGCCCTGTCCGACCTCGTCCTCGCCGACGGCTGCCTGGCCTACCACGACAAGCGCTACCCGCTCGCCCCCGGCACCCACGGGCCCGGCGACTCCGTCGAGGCGGTGCACGAGCGCCAGCACTACCGGCTGGTGTCCTGGAGGCGCGGCGACGGCGAACTCACCTACCGCCGGTTCTTCGACGTCAGCGAGCTGGCCGCCGTGCGGGTGGAGGAACCCGGTGTCTTCGACGCCACCCACGCCGAGATCCTGCGCTGGGCCGAACTCGGCCAGCTCGACGGTCTGCGGGTGGACCACGTGGACGGGCTCACCGACCCCGGCGGCTACCTGCGCCGCCTCGCCGAGCGCTTCGGCGGCTGGGTCGTGGTGGAGAAGATCCTCGCCCCCGGCGAGGAGCTGCCGCAGTCCTGGCCGGTCGCCGGAACCACCGGGTACGACGCCCTGCGCGAGCTCTGCGGCGTGTTCGTCGACCCCTCCGGTGAGGCCGATCTCACCACCCTCGCCCTCGACCAGGGGGTGGAGGTGGACGTCGCCGCGGCCGACCTGCGGGCCCGCCGCCACGCCGCCGCAGAGCTGCTGCGCACCGAGGTGCGGCGGATCGCATCCCTGCTGCCGCCCCGGCCCGAACGCGGGCGGGAGGCTCCCTCGCCCGAGGCGGTGCGCCGCCGCGAGGAGGCCGTGGCCGAGCTGCTGTGCGCCTTCGACGTGTACCGCTCCTACCTGCCCGAGGGCGAGCGCGACTGGGCCCGGGCGGTGGAGACCGCCGTGGAGCACCGCCCCGACCTGGCCCACGACCTGGAGGCCGTCGACCTGCGGGTGCGCCGCGACCCCCGGGGCGAGGCCGCGCGGCGCATCCAGCAGACCAGCGGGATGGTCGTGGCCATGGGCACCGAGAACACGGCCTTCTACCGCACCACCAGGTTCGTCGCCCTCAACGAGGTGGGCGGGGACCCCGCCGACTTCGCCGTCGCACCGCGCGAGTTCCACGACGGCGCGGCCCGCCGCGAGGCCGCCCGGCCGCACACCATGACCACCCTGTCCACGCACGACACCAAGCGCTCCGAGGACGTGCGCGCCCGCCTGGCCGCCCTTTCGGAGGTGGCCGAACCCTTCGCCGAGGCCGTGCGCCGCTGGACCGGGCGGTGCGCCCTGCCCGAACCCGCGCTCAACCTCCTGGGGTGGCAGACCCTGGTCGGCGCCTGGCCCATCGGGGAGGAGCGCCTGGCCGACTACCTGCTCAAGGCCGCCCGCGAGGCGCGGCTGGGCACCTCCTGGACCGAACCGGACCCCGACTTCGAGGACCGCGTCCGCTCCTGGCCCGCGCGGGTGCTGGGCGACAGAACCCTGCGCGGGGAGGTGGCCTCCGTGGTGGAGTCGGTGCGCGAGGCCGGATGGAGCAACTCCCTGGGCCAGAAGGCCGTGCAGCTGCTCGGCCCGGGCGTCCCGGACCTGTACCAGGGCACCGAGCTGTGGGACCTGTCCCTGGTCGACCCCGACAACCGCAGGCCCGTGGACCATCAGGCCCGCGCGGACCTGCTGACCCGGATCGAGGACGGCTGGCGCCCGCCGGTGGACGCCACCGGCGCTGCCAAGCTCCACCTGGTCCGCGCGTGCCTGCGCGCGCGCCGCGAGCTGCGCCCCACGGGGTACCTGCCGCTCACCGCCTCCGGCCCGGCCCGGGACCACGCCCTGGCCTTCGCGCGGACCTCGGCCGGAGCCGACCGGCCCGACCTGGCGGTGGTCGCCACCCGGCTGCCGATCGGGCTGGCCGACGCGGGGGGCTGGGCGGACACGGTCGTGGCGCTGCCCTCGGGGCCGGGGACCTGGACCGACCGGCTCACGGGCCGGGCCGTGGCACCCGACAGCGCCGACGGGCTCACCCTGGCGCACCTGGCCGGGGTCCTGGACCGGTACCCGGTGGCGGTCCTGACCCGGGAGTGAGGGGTGCCGCCGTCCACCGGGAGGACGGTCCGCGCCGGGCAGCGGTACGGAGCGGGCGGAGGAGACCGGACCGGAGAGGCCGGGGCGCGGGTAGGCTTGCCGCGATCATGGCGCGTACCGACACCCCACACACCACCGGCCCCAGGCTGCGCATGCCCGCGGCCGTCGCGGCGGCCCTGGCCTGCCCCGCCTGCGGCAACGGGCTCGACCCGGGCGAGCGCGGGCTCTCCTGCGGCGCCGGGCACAGCTTCAACGTGGCCAGGGAGGGGTACGCGAGCCTGCTCACCGGGGCCACACCGCCCGGGACCGGAGACAGCCGGGAGATGGTCGCCGACCGCCTCCGGTTCCAGGAGGCGGGACACCACGACCCGATCTCCGACGCCCTGGCCACCGTCCTTGTCCGCGAGCTCACCGCTCCCGCGCCCCTGGTCGCTGACATCGGCGGCGGAACCGGGCGCCACCTGACCCGGGTGCTGGAGGCCCTGCCCGACGCCGTGGGGCTGACCGCCGACGCCTCCAAGTTCGCCGCCCGCAAGGCGGCCAGGGCACACGAGCGCGGCGGCGCCGTGACCGCCGACGCCTGGCGGGGCCTGCCGCTGCGCGACGGCTCCGCGGACGCCCTGCTCAACGTGTTCGCGCCGCGCAACGCCGCCGAGTTCCACCGCGTCCTGCGCGCCGACGGGGTGCTGCTGGTCCTCGTGCCCGCCGCCGACCACCTCGCCGAACTGCGCGGACCGCTGGGCCTGCTGGAGGTGGACCCGCGCAAGGACGAGCGCCTCGCCGACTCGCTGCACGGGCACTTCGCCCCCGCCGGGGCCGAGGACCTGCGCTTCACCATGGACCTGGACCGCGCCGACGCCGCGACCGTCGTCGGCATGGGGCCCAGCGCCCGCCACATCGACGCCGGGGACCTGCGCGCCCGCATCGACGCCCTGCCCGAACCCGTGGCCGTCACGGCGTCGGTGCGCCTGCACGTCTACCGCCCGCTCCGCTGAGCGAAACGGGCAGGTCCGGGCAACACCGGCAGCCGCGGATGGCGGGCGCGCGAGCCGGGTAGACCACCCTGCGTGAACCAAGCCCAGACCACCCCGACCACGTCCGACGTCCTCGCCGCCCCCGCCGTCCCGGGTGTCGGCGTCCGCGGCGACTTCGCCGTGTGGGCGCCCCACCGCGAACGCGTCCGCCTGCGCCTGTACGGCACGGCACAGCGCGAAGGTGCCGCGGAGCGCGACGTCCCCATGCGGCCCGACGACGACGGCTGGTGGCGCGTCCGCGTCGAGGACGCCGGGCCCGGCACCGAGTACGCCTACCTCCTGGACGACGACCCCCAGCCCCTGCCCGACCCCCGCTCGCTCCACCAGCCCCACGGCGTCCACGGCCCCAGCCGCGTTTATGACCACGCCGCCTTCGCCTGGACCGACGCCGACTGGACCGGGCGCCCCCTCGCGGGCGCCGTCGTCTACGAACTCCACGTGGGCACCTTCACCCCCCAGGGCACCCTCGCCGCCGTCGCCGACCGCCTCGACCACCTGGTCGACCTCGGCGTCACCCACGTCGAACTCATGCCGGTCAACGCCTTCGACGGCACCCACGGCTGGGGCTACGACGGTGTCCTGTGGGCGGCCGTCCACGACCCCTACGGCGGACCCGACGCCCTCAAGGCCCTCGTCGACGCCTGCCACCGCCGCGGCCTGGCCGTCCTGCTCGACGTGGTCTACAACCACCTCGGCCCCTCGGGCGCCTACATGCCCCGCTTCGGCCCCTACTTCCGCGGCGAGAACGCCTGGGGCCCCTCCCTCAACCTGGACGGCCCCGACTCCGACCCCGTCCGCCGCACGGTCCTGGACAACGCCCTGGACTGGCTGCGCCACTACCACCTGGACGGACTGCGCCTGGACGCCGTGCACGCCCTGCGCGACGACCGCGCCACCCCGCTGCTGGCCGAACTCGCGGAGGAGGTGGAGGCCCTCGCCACCGCCCTGAACCGGCCGCTGTCCCTGGTCGCCGAGTCCGACCGCAACGACCCCCGCACCGTCCTGCCCCGGGAGGCGGGCGGCCTGGGCATGACCGCCCAGTGGTCCGACGACCTCCACCACGCCCTGCACGTCGCCCTCACCGGGGAGACGCACGGCTACTACGCCGACTTCGCCGACCCCGGGGCGCTGCCCGCCGCGCTCACCCGCGCGTTCTGGCACGCGGGCACCCGCTCCAGCTTCCGCGGCCGCACCCACGGCGCGCCCGTGGACACCGCGCGCGTCCCCGGCAGCCGCTTCCTGGCCTACCTGAGTACCCACGACCAGATCGGCAACCGGGCCCGGGGCGACCGCATGGGCGAACACCTCTCCCCGGGCCTGCTCGCCTGCGGCGCCGCGCTGGTGCTGTGCTCCCCCTACACCCCCATGATCTTCATGGGGGAGGAGTGGGGGGCCGCCACGCCCTGGCCGTTCTTCGCCTCCTTCACCGACCCCGACCTGGTCAGGGGAGTGCGCGAGGGCCGCCGCCGCGAGTTCGCCGCGCTGGGGTGGGCCGAGGAGGAGATCCCCGACCCCATGGACCCGGCCACCCGCGACGGCGCCGTCCTGGACTGGTCCGAGCCCGGACGCGAACCGCACGGACTGGTCCTGGACACCTACCGGGCGCTCATCGCCCTGCGGCGCGTGGAACCGGAGCTGTCCGACCCGCGCCTGGACCGCTCCGCGGTCGAGACGGGCGGCGGCGGGCGCCAGCTCGTCCTGGTCCGGGGAAGCCTGCGGGTGGTGTGCAACCTGGACGCCGACGGCGCCGAGGTGGAGCTGGACGCGGCCCCGCGCGAACTCCTGCTCGCCAACGGCGAGCCCAGGACCGCGGGGACCACCGTCACCGTGCCGGGGGAGTGCTTCGCCGTCCTGAGGGTGTGAGCCGCGCGGGGCGGGGCCCGCCCAGCGCGTTCCCGCGCGCGGACCCGCCCCGGAGCGCCGGAACGTCACCGCGGCCCCCTAGCCTCGGTACGGCCCGCGACCCCATGACGGAAAGGCACCACATGAGCGACGACGCCTGGACACTCGACCGGAGCTTCGAGGCGCCCAACGGAACCGTGCGCTGGGCCCGGTTCGGGGACGGGGACCCGGTCGTGCTGCTGCACGGCACGCCCTTCTCCTCCCATGTCTGGCGCCACGTCGCCCGCGCCCTGAGCGCCCGGTACACCGTCCACGTGTGGGACATGCCCGGCTACGGGGCCTCGGCCAAGCACGAGGGGCAGGACGTGTCGCTGGCCGCCCAGCAGGCCGCGTTCACCGCCCTGCTCGACCACTGGGGGCTGGAGCGCCCGGCCGTGGTGGCGCACGACTTCGGCGGCGCGGTGGCCCTGCGCTCGGCCGTCCTGGACGGGGCGGCCTACGACCGCCTCGCCCTGGTCGACGCGGTCAGCGTCCGACCCTGGGGCAGCGACTTCTTCCGCCTCGTCAACGCCAACGCCGACGTGTTCGCCGCGCTGCCCCCGCACCTGCACGAGGCGCTGGTGCGCGCCTACGTCTCCTCCGCGGCGCACCGCGAGCCCCGCACCGACGTCCTGGACGCGCTCGTGCGCCCCTGGCTGGGCCAGGACGGACAGCCCGCGTTCTACCGGCAGATCGCCCAGGCCGACGAGCGCTACACCGCCGAGGTCGAGGACGCCTACGCCGACCTCGACCTGCCGGTGCTGGTGGTGTGGGGCGAGGAGGACACCTGGCTGCCCCTGGACCGCGGCCGACGGCTCGCCGCCGCGATCCCCGGGGCCCGGCTGCACGTCCTGCCCGGGGCCGGACACCTCGTCCAGGAGGACGCACCGGCCGAGCTGACCGCCGCCCTCCTGGACTTCCTGGGCTGAGGGCGCCCGGGCCGGTCAGCCGACCGGCCCGGTGAACACCATCTCCTCGCCGTCGTGGCGGACGACGATCCGCAACTCCTCACTCCCGGGCGCGACGTCGCACTTCATCGGGAACGCGTAGGAGCCCGCCTCGGTCCCACCGAGGGTGATCTCGCCCTCGGCGGCCGTCTCGGCTCCCCCCGCCTCGCACACGGTCTCGATCTCGCCGAAACCGAGCACCCGCCCCAGGTCCGGCACCTCCACCTCCAGGGTGAAGGCCGCACGCCCGTCCTCGGGGAAGGAGACGTCGTCCACGGTGTAGACGACGTCGGCCTCCCCGCGGAACTCGTGTTCGTAGGCGCCGACGGGGTGGGCGACTCGGTACGACTCGTCGAAGGCCCCCGACGACTCCTGCGCCGCGCAGCCGAGCACGGGCAGGACGAGGGCGAGGGACAGGGGAAGGAGAGGGGTGCGCATGCGCACAGAATAGGGCGGAACGTACCCGCGCCGGACGCCCGTCCGCCCGACGCGGACGGGCGTGCGCGTAGCGGTCGCGTGACGCGCGGCCTCAGCCCTCCAGTGTCCGGAAGACCTCCAGCCACTGCCCCGGGTCCACGTGTCCGACGGGGGTACCGGCCGCGATCCCGGCCCGGGCCAGCGCCCGGTCCACCCGCCGGGCGGGGTGGGCGCGGCGCAGCGACGCACCCAGCGATCCGCCCGCGCCCCCGAACCCCAGCTCGACCAGGCGCCGGTAGCCGTTCATCCGCCCCGGGTCCACCAGGGGCGTCCGGCGCCTGCGCAGCACCAGGATGCCCGAATCCACCCGGGGCGCCGGCCGGAACCGCTGCCGGTCGATCCGCCCGGCCAGCGACCACGACCACTCCGGCCAGGTCAGCACCGTCAACCGACTCCACCGCCCGAACCCGCCGGTGCGCTTGCGCGCGTACTCCAGCTGGGTGACGAGGGTGGCCGAGGCCAAGCCCCGCGCGTCCAGGCACCAGCGCACGATGTCCGCGGTGCGGGCGTAGGGGATGTTGCCCACCAGGTGGAACTCGCCCCGCGGCGGGCGCACCCGGGTGAAGTCGGCCCGCACCACCCGCACCCCGCTCGCGGGGTCGCGGTAGCGCGCGGAGAGCCGTTCGGCCAGGCGCGGGTCGATCTCGTAGGCCAGGACCCGGCGGGCGGCCGGGGCCAGGAAGCGGGTGAGGGCGCCCTCACCCGGTCCCACCTCCACCACCAGGTCGGCGGGGCCGATCCCGGACACCGCCACCACGCGGCGTGCGGCGCCCGGGTCGGCGAGGAAGTTCTGGGAGAAGCGGCGCCGGTTGTCACCGGCACCCGTGCGACGGGAGCGTTCGGTACGTGCCACGGAAGGTCCGTTCCAGCCACTCTGCGGTGGCCGACGAGGACGGGCGGCACGGACGGGCGCGCGCCACACGGCGCGCGACAGCGCGAAAGGAGGTCCGGGCAGCCCGTCCGAGGGAAGAAGGGACGCGACTGTGCCTGGACCGGAGGGTCACACGGGAAGGAGGAGGTGTCGTCCGCGGTCGTCGCCGGGCCGACCGCCGTGCGGGCGCGCACGGGCGCGCCTGCGCAGACGGCGGCGGGCGGCGCACCACTCCCGGGCTTTCCGAACACGCGGTGGGGACACGCGCGCGAAGCGGAGGGAGGGAGGTGCGGGGCTCCCGGCGGGCCGGACGGACCCCGCGGGCGGGATCCGCGGCGGCCGGAACGGCGGACTACCGGCCCAGGCGCGGGGACCGGGGCCGGACGACGTGGGTGTGGCAGCTCACCGGCCAGGCGTGGGCCCGGCAGATGATCGCCTGGAAGCAGCACATGGCGACCAACCTAGGAGTCCTCAAACGTCGGCGGCAACCGGTTTTCCCGGCCGCGGACCCGCCCGAAAAGGGTTCGCCCTCCCCGTGCCGACCACGCCATACTCGCCCCCATGCCCGACTTCGCTGACTTCGACACCCGCCACTACCGCACCGTCGACGTGGCCACCGGCTACGACGGCTGGTCCAGCACCTACGAGGACTCCGTCCTGGACGCCATGGACCTCGCCCTCCTGGACGGCCTGACCGTCCCCGACTGGTCGGCCGTCGCCCGCGCCGCCGACCTGGGCTGCGGCACCGGACGCACCGGTGCGTGGCTGCGCGGCCGCGGGGTCGGGCGCGTGGACGGCGTCGACCTCAGCTCCGGCATGCTGGCGCTGGCCGACGGGCGCGGCGCCCACGACAGCCTCACCCGGGGCGACGTGCGCGACACGGGCCTGCCCGGTGCCGCCTACGACCTGGTCATCGCCTCCCTGATCGACGAGCACCTGCCGGACCTGGCGCCCTTCTACGCCGAGGCCCGGCGGCTCGTCCGGCCCGGTGGGACGTGCGTGCTGGTCGCCTACCACCCGCAGTTCTCGATGGTCTCGGGGATGCCGACCCACTACACCGACGCCTCCGGCGAGGACATCGCCATCGCCACCCACGTCCACCTCATCAGCGACCACGTGCGCGCCGCCTCGGCCGCGGGGTGGCGGCTGGCCGAGATGGCGGAGGGCACCGTGGACGACACCTGGGTGGCGGCCAAGCCCAAGTGGGAGAGGTTCCGGGGCCACCCGATCTCGGCGGCCTTCGTGTGGACCGCTCCCTAGGCCCCGGCTCCGGCGGGCCCGGGGCGCCCGTGCGCCCGCCGTGTCCCGGAGTGCGCCGGGGCGCGCTCGCGTCCATGAGGCGCGAGGCGGCGCGCGGGGCCACCGTCAGCGCAGCAGCGCCTCCCGCCACAGCTCACGGTTGCGCTCGACGTACTCCGACGCCGGCCCCCAGTGGTCGGCGTGCCCCTCCGCGTGCAGGCGCGCCCACGGCTGCTCGCCCGTCCGCGCGCCCTCCGTCAGCAGGTCGTACATGCCGCGCACGCGTCCCAGGACCGTGTCGGGCAGCTCACGGCGCTGGGCCCCGTCGCACCCGTACCCGTCCGCCAGGGCGCGCAGCCGTCGCGCGTCGCGCCGGGGGTCCCCGCCCTCGTGCAGCGGCACGAACCCGTGCGCGGCGTACCCGAGGTCGCCCATGCGCGTGCCCGGACCGGCGCAGTCCCAGTCGATGAAGGTCCAGGCGTCGCCGTCGCGCACCAGGTTCCACGGCGCCAGGTCGTTGTGGCAGACGAGTTCCTCGCGCTCGTGCGGGATGGGCACCTCCCACACCGGCTCCTCCCGGGGCCGGTACGCGGCGGTCAGGTCGTGGAGGCGGCGGATCGTCCCGCCCAGCCGACGCAGCTCCCCCGGCGTCATCGGCGCCATCCGGTCCGCCATCGTCCCCGGTACGTACCCGAGCACCTGGCGGCCCCGTTCGTCCCTGCCGACCGCGGGAGGGGACGCCTCGTAGCCGTTCGCGTGCAGGTACGTGAGCAGGAGCAGCACGGAAGGGGAGGAGCGCCGCCACGGCTTGCGCACGGTCCGTCCCACGCGCACCACCTGGTCGGCGACGTTGCCGCCCTCCAGCACCTCTTCCTCAGGTGGGGCCATGGTCCCCCATGCTCCACCGCGCGGCCGGGGGAGTCCACCGGTTTTCACCGGTCCCCGAGGGCTTCCCGGCCCTCGTCGGCCCGCTGCTCCGCGGCGGCCAGGGACGCGTCGTCCAACCGGGCCAGTCCGATGAGCAGGCCCAGAGACAGTAGGCCCATGGTCGCGAACACCCAGGTCAGTCCGAGGAACTCCGCGAGGAGGCCGCCCGCGGCGGCGCCCAGCGGCATGGTGCCCCAGGCCAGCAGCCGGTAGGCGCTGTTCACCCGGCCGAGCAGGGGATCGGGGGTGATCCGCTGGCGCAGCGACACCGTGACCACGTTCCACACCGCGATCCCCAGCCCGCCCGCGAAGAAGCCCGCCGCGACCAGGACGGGGTCGGCGGTCAGCGCGGGCAGGCCCACGAGCACGGCGAAGGTCAGCACGCAGGCCCGCAGCGCCCGGGTGCGTCCCACCAGCCGCTCGATCCGCCCGGCGCCCAGGGCGCCGATCACGCTGCCGGCGGCGACGGCGGTCATGAGCAGGCCGTAGGCGGGTTCGGACAGGCCCATGGGTGAGCCGGGGCCCACCGCGAAGAGCACGAAGACGGTGAAGGCCGCGTTGCTGGCGAAGTTGCTGACTCCCACCATCGCCGCGAACGAGCGCAGGATCCGGTCGCGCCACAGGAAGCGCAGTCCCTTGGCGATGTCGGCGCGCAGGGTTGCGGGCGCGGCCCGCCCGGTCCGGAACCGGCCGCGCACCAGCAGCAGCGCGCCCACCGCGACCAGCCACAGCGACGCCGGGGCGGTGAAGGCGGCCGCCGCGCCCACCGCCGCCAGCAGGCCGCCGAGTGGAGGCCCGAGGAACTGGTTCGCGGTCAGCTCGGCGGCGTGCAGCCGCCCGTTGGCCCGGGGGAGCCGGTCGCGGCCGACCACCTGGGGCAGGATCGACTGGGCCGAGGTGTCGTAGAGGGTCTCGGTGACCCCGACGCACAGCGCCACCGCGTACAGCAGCCAGACCGAGCCCAGGTCCAGGGCCAGGGACAGCGCCAGGACGCCGAGCAGCAGCGCCCGGGCGAGGTTGGCGCCGAGCATCGTCCGGCGCCGGTCGAGCCGGTCGGCCAGGGCGCCCGCCGGGAGCGAGAAGAACAGCCACGGGAGGGTCAGCGCGAACGTCACCCCGGCGATGAGGGCGGGGGAGTCGGTGAAGCGCAGCGCCACCAGCGGCAGCGCCGTCTTCAGTACGCCGTCGGCGAGGTTGGACAGGGCGGAGGAGGTCCACAGGTTCCAGAAGGCGGCGCCCAGCGGTGCGGGGCGCGGGCGCGGCGGCGGAGGTGGAGGGGTGTGCGGGGGGCTGGTATCCGTCATGCGGTCGAGAATGGCAGATCGATTGATAAAACTCAATCGATTGCCGTAAATCAACCGTTGTTACCCTCGGGACATGGGAGAACCGGAACAGAGCGGGACCGCCCGCCGCCCGCGCACGCGACGACCGGCCACGGTCCAGGAGGCCAAGGCCCTGGCCCACCCGCTGCGGGTGCGCATCCTGCGGCTCTGCCTGACCCGGGAGCTCACCAACAAGGAGTTGGCCGACCGTCTGGAGGTCACTCCGGGCACGGTCCTCTACCACGTCCGCCAGCTCGTGGACGCGGGCCTGCTGCTGCCCGCGCCGGTGCGCACCGGGGCCAGCGGCGCGCTGGAGAAGCCCTACCGCGCCACCGGGGAGACCTGGTGGCTGGACGGCCCCCTTCTGGACACCGACGCCGGTTCCGCCGTCGCGCCGGTGGAGGCCTTCCAGCAGGAGCTGCGCGAGGCCGGACCGGAGTCGGTGCGCACCTACTCGCGCTTCGTGCTGCACCTGTCGGACGAGGAGGTGGCGGAGCTGGACCGCCGCATCGTCGCCGTCCTGGACGAGTACGTGGCCACCGACGGCCAGCGCGCGGACCGGCCCGTCTACGCCGGGGCGTTCCTGCTGCACCGTCCCGTCGACTGACCGCCGCCGGGTCAGCGCGGCGGCGGGTTCCGGGCCCGGCCCGGCGCCCGTCGGGTCCTGTGGCGGCCCCGAACCCCTCCGGGCAGGGCCGCCGGGTCAGCGCCGGTGGATCTGCCGTCCGCTCAGCCTGCCGGGCGTGATCCTCAGGACCTGGTCGCGCGCCCCCTCGGCCCAGGGCCGGGGCAGGCCGCCCTGCGGCAGGCGTGCCAGCTCGGACGCGTCGCGGATCCACGCGCACGGTCCGCCGGCCAGCACGCTCCACCCCTCGCGGCGCTCCTCGTCGAGGCTGTCCACCTGGAAGGCGGCGTGTCCGCGCGCGTGGCGCATGATGGCCCCGGCCAGCGTGGAGCGGAACACGATGCCGCCGTCGACCATCGTGTAGTTCACCGGCAGCACCGTGGGCGCCGCGTCCCCCTCGATCGTGAAGGCCACGCGTCCGATGTCGCGCGTGGCCAGCAGGTTGAAGCAGGTCTGGCGCTCCAGGACGGTGAAGCTGGCCCCGTCGTCGCCCTCGATGATGTCGGCGCCCTCCAGCAGCTCCTGCTCGTCGGCGAGGCGGTCGGTCCCCGCGTACTCGTCGGACGCCCCCCGCTGCTCCGGCGGCGCGACCGGCCCCGTGACCGACACCGGCGGCGGTCTCATCCGGTCGGCGCCCTCTGATCCAGCCATCGCCAGCTCCCCCCGAGAAGAGTGCCCCCGTGTCCTTCCTCCACCGTCGGCGCGGTTCGCGGGCCCGGGAGCGCGGCCCACGCGACGTCGGCGAAGGTCCCCGCTCCCCGACTACCCCCCGGAGCGACCAGCGCAAACAGCCGATCGGCCCCTCCGGGGCCGGAGCCGGCGGCCAGGCGCTTTCCCGGGCCGAGTGGGATGTTTGATTCCCTTGGGTAGCGGTCAACTTACTTAGGGTGAATGCCCGGCGCCTGTCAGGAGGCATGACGTGCCCGCTCGACACACCGACGCCGAACCCCGGCGACCCAGGATCCTGGACGTCACCCTGCGCGACGGTGGCTACCTCAACGACTGGCGCTTCACCGACGCCACCGTGCGCGAGCACACCAAGGTCCTCGGCGAGGTGGGCGTGCCCTACGTGGAGGTCGGCTACATCAGCGACGACCCCGGGCGCGAACCCACGCTCCGGTGCACGCCCGAACTGCTGCGCCAGGTCGGCGAGGACGCCGGACCGGCCCGCGTCGTCGCCATGCTCGGTGTGAACGGCAGGAGCCCGGACGAGGTCGCCGCCCTGCTGCGGCCCCGCGCCGAGGTGCTCGACGTGGTCCGCCTGACCTGCCTCCTGGAGAGGCTGGACCACGTGCTCGCCGCGGCGGAGGCGGTGCGCGCCACCGGCGTCACCTGCTCCCTCAACCTCATCAGCGTCACCGCCTACGAACCCGGGGAACTGGCCGAGGCGGCCGAGCGCATCGCACGGGCGGGCGTCGCCGACTGGCTCTACCTGGCCGACTCGCGCGGCGCGCTGCTGCCCGAGCACGCCGCCGAGCTCTTCACCGGGGTGCGGGCCGCCTGGCCCGGCCTGGCGGGCTTCCACGGCCACGACAACCTCGGCCACGCCGTCGCCAACTCCCGGATCGCGCTGGAGGCGGGCTTCGACCTCGTGGACGGCTCCCTCCACGGGTACGGCCTGGGCGGCGGCAACACCGACCTGGCCGAGGCCCTGGCCCTGGTCGGGGAGGTGGACCGCCCGCGCCTGGCCTCCCTGGCCGAGCGCGTGGCGGCGGAGATGCCCCCGCCGCCGACCTTCCAGCACCTGTATCCCCTGACCGGCTGGCGCAACCTGGAACAGGAGTGGGCTCCCGACGTCTGGGAGGCCCACGGCGAGGGGGCCGGGGAGTTCCTGCGCGGCCTGGCCTGGAAACGCTACAAGGAGGTCGGGGAGGTCCTGGGCGATGCGTCGGCTCCCCGGCCCTGAACACCCTGTCGGCGGCGGCGCCCGGGTCCGGGCCGCGGCCGCGCACCCCACCACCCCCTGGAGGAACGGTTTGACCCGGCCCGTCCGCTGTCTCGTGCTCAACGACCGACACCCCCTTCCCACCGACACGCTGGACCACTTGTCCGACGCGCTGGAGGCGCACTGGGTCCAGACCGCCGACGGCGGCCTGGACCCGGCCGAGGAGTTCCGGCGCCGCCCGGACACGCGGGTCCTGGTCACCACCTACGCCGACTTGGGCGCGCGGAACCTGCGCCTGCTGCCCGACCTGGAGCTGGTGGTGGCCACCACCACGGCCGTGGAGTACGTGGACCTGGAGTACTGCCGCGAGCGCAGCGTGGCCGTGTGCAACACCGCCGGGTACACCGGCCCCGCGGTGGCCGAGCACGCCGTCGCGCTGATGATGGCCGTGGCCAAGAGGATCGTGCCCGTCCACGCCCGTGTCCGGTCGGGCGACCTGCTGTGTGCTGGGGAGCAGGGCATGGAACTCGCGGGCGGCACCGCGGGGATCGTCGGCATGGGCGGCATCGGCGCGGGGGTGGCGCGCATGGTGCGCGGCCTGGGCATGGAGACCGTCCACGCCAACCGCAGTCCGCGCCGGGCCGAGGGCTCGGTCCAGGTGGAGCTGGACGAGCTCCTGGCGGTGTCCGACGCGGTCTTCCTCACCCTGCCGCTGGACACCGCGACCCACGGCCTGCTGGGCGCGGCCGAACTCGCCCTGATGAGGCCCTCGGCGGTCCTGGTGAGCATCTCGCCCAACGAGGTCATCGATTCCGGGGCGCTGACGGAGGCGCTGCGCGCGGGGCGCCTGCGCGGCGCGGGGCTGGACCTGGTCGGCGAGCGCAACCCCTACCCGCCGCTGGACAACCTGGTGCTCAGCTCCCGGTTCGCCGCCAACACCCGCGAGTGCCAGGAACGGCGCCGAGGGGTGTGGGCGGCCGCGGTGGCGGCCTTCGTCGAAGGCCGGGAGCTGCCGCACCGGATCGTGTGAGGACGCGGACGGGGACGGGGACGGACCGGGCGGCATGTGCTCGCCCGGCCCGTCCCCCGGGGGGACGGACCCCCTAGCGGCCGGTCACCCGCACCGGGGTGTCGTCCAGGGAGTCGTCGCGCGTCTCACGGCTGATCAGCAGCGCCACCAGGGTGATCACGCCGACCAGGACCAGGTAGCCGCCGACCCAGTTCAGTCCCAGGGTGCCCGCCAGCCACGTCGCGATGTAGGGGGCGAACGAGGCGCCCAGCAGGCCCGCCAGGTTGTAGGCTACCGAGGCGCCGGTGTAGCGCACCTTGGTCGGGAACAGCTCCGGCAGCACCGAGGCCATCGGGCCGAAGGTCAGGCCCATCAGGCTCAGCCCCACGATGAGGAAGGCCAGCACGCCGACCGTGCCGCCGCCGCCCATCAGCGGGCCCATGGCGAAGCCGAAGACGATGATCGCGACGGTGACCCAGACCAGGACCGGCTTGCGGCCGAACCGGTCGGCGAGCAGGCCCGCGACGGGGGTGAACACCCCGAAGAACACCACGCCCACCAGCAGGAACACCAGGAACTGCGACCGGTCGTAGCCCAGGCCCGCCACCGGGTCGGTGCCGAAGCCCAGGGAGAACACGGTCATCAGGTAGAACAGCACGTAGGTGGCGAGCATGATCAGCGTGCCCAGCACCACGGCGGGCCAGTTGGTGCGGAACACCTCCGCCATCGGCGACTTGACCCGCTCGCCCGAGGCGACGATCTTGGCGAAGGCCGGGGTCTCGTGCAGGGTCAGGCGGACCCACAGGCCGATCACGATCAGCAGGGTCGAGAGCAGGAACGGCACGCGCCAGCCCCAGGCCAGGAAGGTCTCGTCGCTCATGAACTGGCTCAGGGCCAGGAACACGCCGTTGGCGAGGAAGAACCCGATCGGCGCGCCCAGCTGCGGGAACGAGCCGTAGAAGCCGCGCTTGCCGGGAGGGGCGTTCTCGGTGGCCAGCAGGGCCGCGCCGCCCCACTCCCCGCCCAGTCCCAGGCCCTGGCCGAAGCGGCACACCGCCAGCAGCAGCGGGGCCAGGACGCCCACCTGCGCGTAGGTGGGCAGCACGCCGATGCCGACGGTGGCGATGCCCATGGTCAGCAGGGACGCCACCAGGGTGGCCTTGCGCCCGACGCGGTCGCCGAAGTGGCCGAACACCCAGGAGCCGATGGGGCGGGCGACGAAGGCGATGGCGAAGGTGGCCAGCGACTGCAGCCGCGCCGCCAGCATGTCGCCCTCGGGGAAGAACAGCGCGGGGAAGACCAGGACCGCGGCCGTCGCGTAGATGTAGAAGTCGTAGAACTCGATGGACGTCCCCACGAGGCTGGCCGTGAGGACCTTCCTCTTGGGATTGGCCGGTGGCTCGGCCTCTTCTGGTGCGCGTGGGGCGACGTCCGTCATGGGACTTCTTTCCAGGTCAGTGGGTGCGGATGGCTGGATGCTAGCTCCGCTCGCCACTGTATGAAACATTTGTCTCACTATGTGGACATATGTGACCTCTGTGTCCTTCTGGGGTTTTCCCCGGGTCGGGGAGCCCGGATCCCGCGCGCACACGGGCCTCCGCCTCCCCGGGCCCCGCGCACCCGGGCCCGGCCGCGGGCGGTGGCGGTGGCGATCCGCACACCGCGACCGGCGGGCCGGGCGCGGGTTCAGGGGCGGGGGCGGCGGTGCGGGGCCGTGCGCGGGACGGCGCGCGGGCGGGTCTCAGTCCTCGGGAAGGGGGCCCGGGCGCACCACCCGCGTGCAGTTGTCCCGGAAGCGCTTGACCAGCTCCCCGTTGGGGCGGTCGCTGCGCTCCACCCACTCCCGTGCGGCCTCCTCGGTCGCCCCGCCCGCGAGCTGGCGCCGGTGCAGCCTGCGCTCGCGTAGGTCGTCGTCGGCCTCCACGTACCACAGCTGCGCGAACAGCCCGCGCAGCCCGGCCCAGGGCTCCTCGTCGCCCGCCAGGTAGTTGCCCTCGGTCACCACCAGCCGTGTGTGCGGCTCGATGACGTGTCGCGCGGCGACGGGTTCGTGCAGCACGCGGTCGTAGTCGGGCACGTAGACGGGGTGGTCGGTCTCGGCGAGCAGGCGGCGCACCAGGGCCGCGTACCCGTGCGCGTCGAAGGTGTCCGGCGCGCCCTTGCGGTCGCGCCGCCCCAACCGGTCGAGCTGGGCGTTGGACAGGTGGAAGCCGTCCATGGGCAGGTACCCGGCCGTGCCCGGGCCCAGCGCGGCGTCGACCCCGGCCACCAGGTGACGGGCGAGCGTGGACTTGCCCGCGGCGGGGGCGCCGACCAGGCCGAGCACGCGGCGGCGGTGCGGGCCGGTGGCGGCGGCCAGGGCGAGGGCGTCGGCGACGAGCGGTTCGGACATGGCACGAGCCTACGCACCCCGGGGCGCCCCGCGCCGGGGCGGTGCCCGGGTCCGCCCCGCCGGGCCCGCCGGGGCGGACCCGGCGGGCGCGGGGGCCCGGTCAGGGGACGTGGCCCACGTGGGCCAGCGCCTGGCGCAGCAGCACGTCCTGGCCGCCCGTCATCTCCTCGCGCAGGTGCGCGCCGGCCGCCTCCTCCGGGGTGAACCACACCAGGTCCAGGGCGTCCTGACGGGGCTGGCAGTCGCCCGAGACCGGGACGATGTAGGCCATGGCCACCGCGTGCTGGCGGGCGTCGTGGAACGGGGTGACCCCCGGCGTGGGGAAGTACTCGGCCACCGTGAACGGCTGCGGTGAGACGGGGACGCGAGGCAGGGCCACCGGGCCCAGGTCCTTCTCCAGGTGGCGCAGGAGGGCGTCGCGGATCCGCTCGTGGTAGAGCACGCGGCCCGAGACCACCGAGCGGTGGAAGCTGCCGTCGGGTGCGGCCCGCATGAGCAGGCCGACATGGGTCACCTGGCCCACCTCGTCCACCCGTACGGGAACCGCCTGGACGTAGAGGACGGGCATGCGGCCGCGGATGCTCTCCAGCTCCTCGGGGGAGAACCAGCCGGGCTGGGTGTCGGCGGTTTCGGTCATCGGGTGCGCGGCGGAGCGCTGTGGCCGTCGGCCTGGGCCCGCCGCTCCCTCCCTTCTCGTGGGCTGTCCCTGGGGTCGGCCCCGGACCCGGCCCGTGGGCGCGGGCACGCGGGGGTGCCACCTCTACCGCTTCTACCGCACTCGGGCGCGGAAGGCCACGCGCGGGGGCGCGCCCGGAGTGTCCGAGAGGAGAAGTGAGGGGTCCGAACCGCGGTCGCGCGCGGCACGTCCCGCCACCCGCCGGACGGGGTGACACGGGACTGTCCCCACAGCCACATCGGCGAGATTTCGCGGGTTTTTCTCACGAAAAGCCCCCACGGTCTCTCTACAGAGGTTACGATCTCGTACGCGGTTGCGTAGTGGAAAGGTTACGTCCGGTGAGAGGTGGCCCGCGTGGCGAGGAATGCCCGGTTCTCTGCCCAGGAGCGTTTCCCCTGTACGGGTGTGACGGTGGTGCCCGTCCACGGCGAGGTTGACCTTGCCACCGCCGACCGCCTGCGCGATCGGCTGCTCCAGGCCGCGCACGCCTCGCGCTGCGACTGCCTGGTGGTGGACATGTCCGGGCTCGACTTCTTCGACGCGAGCGGTGTCAGCGCCCTGGTCGCGGTCTACAAGAGCCTCACCCGCGAGGGGCGGCACGTGGTCCTGGCCGAGCCCGCGCCCATCGCCGCGCGCGTGCTGGAGGCGCTGGGCATGGGGCGCGTGTTCGAGATCTACCCGCTCCTGGAGATGGCGCTCACGCACACCAGCGGCCTGCGGGTGGACGGCGACCCGATCCGCAACACGGTGCCCGAACTCCCGTGACCGGGTCCCGGCCCCGCCCCGCGAGGGGGAGGGGCCGGGACCGCGGCCCGCACGAGACCCCCGCTTCAGGGCCGGGGCGCCCCGCCGTCGGCGTCCCGCCCGACCCCGTCCTCCTGCCCGTCGCGCACCAGGAAGGGCGCCAGCAGTTCGGGGACGGCCTCGTCCGCCCAGGCCAGGCCCTGGCCCAGCCCCACGTCCCTGGCCGCGTACATCCCCTGCCCCGCCGCCGTCGTGGCGGCCACGTCGGCCAGGCCCAGCCTGCGCTGGAACGGCGAGCGGTTGATGCGCCAGCCGATCACCGCCGACCGCTCCAGGGTCACCGTGTCGCGCACCGCCATCCCCTTGCGCACCACCAGGTAGCGCGGGTGCAGCCCGTGTCCCAGGCCCCGGTAGGAGCCCACGGCGTACCAGAACGCCGCCGCCGCGATCGCCACCGCCAGCACCGCCCACGCCCAGCTCGGCGTGACCTCCACCGTGCTCGTGGCCAGCGGCACCGGGATGATCTCGCGCTCCACCTCGTGCACCACGTCCCACCAGGCCTCGGCGATCAGCGTGTGCAGCCAGGCCAGCGCCCCGGAGAGCACCGCGCCCAGCACGGTGACCACGGCGGCCCGGGTGAAGCGGCGGCGCAGCGCGGTCCGGGGGTGCACGGCCAGCGCCACGTCCAGGGGCGAGTCCGGCGTGCCCATCAGGTCGGCGGCCAGCTTCCTGGCCCGCTCCCGCGGCATGCCCGGGGACAGGCGGCTCTTGGCGCTGGTCTTCTGGTCGTCGGCCGCGGCCAGCCCGGTGGCCACCGCGCGCACGTCCGCTCCACCCGACAGCCGCAGCACGTACGGCTCGTGCAGCGTGATCCCGTTGAGGCGGCGCCCCTCCACCGACAGCGACACGCTGGTCAGCAGGCCCCGGCGCAGCCGCACGGTCCCGTCGGCCTCCCGGGTGAGGCGGTAGTTCCACCAGGTCTCCACGGCCACGGCGGTCAGGACCACCACACCGGACACCAGCAGACCCAGCAGCGTCAGGGGCACCACGATCAGGATCTGCCCCATCACGAACGAGGACATCTCCTCCACGCTGGGCAGGCCGGCCTGCTCGGAGAGCCAGTCCCACCCCACGCCGCCGGTCTGGGCGTTCAGGCCCAGCAGACCGGCGATGGCGCCCAGTCCCACGCCCAGGGTCGCGGTGGTCGCGGGGGCGTAGGCGAACCAGCGGCGGTCGAGGCGGGCCAGTTCGGTCTCGCCCTCCTCGCCCGCGCCGTCCTCGGCGGCCTCCCCGACACCGGACACGGCGCCGGCGGCGGGCGCGCCCCGGCGCAGCAGGTCGCGGCGCAGCCACTCGCCCTGCCCCGCGGTGACGTAGAGCAGCTGGAGCTGGTCGGCCCCGGCCCCGACCTTCTCGCCGGTGCCGACCGTGACCGAGCACAGTCCGAAGATCCGCACGTAGATCGGCGCCGCCACGTCGACGCTGCGCACGCGCTCGCGCGGGATGGACCGGTAGGACTTGGCGACGACGCCCGAGCGCATCTCCATGCGCTCGTCGGTGACCCGGTAGCGGGTCGCGCGCAGGCGCAGCAGGTCGATGTAGGTCATGAGCGCCACGAACGCCAGCGCGGCGGGGACCGGGAGCAGGGCCCACAGGGGCTGTCCGGCCACCACCAGCACGATGCTGGCCACGATCGCGCTCGGGACGAGGAACAGCCCGACGACGACGGCGCTCGCCCACACGCTGAGCGGGTGCAGCCGCTGCCAGTCGGTGACGGGGGTCTCCCCGACGGGGGAGGTTCCCTGTGCGGGAGCCGCCTGGGGCCCGGCATCCGCCGGGACGGGGCCCGGGTCGGTGCCGGCCGGTCCGGCGGGGACGCCCTCCGCACGCGGGGCGGGCGGTCCGCTCTGTCCGGGCGCCGGGGGGAACTCCTCGGGGCCGGGTCGGTGTCCGTCGCTCATGTCGCGTCCCCCGGGGTCGCCTGGGTGGTGTCGGTGAGCTGGTCGGCCACGCGCGTGGCCAGTTCGTGGTCCAAGCCGGTGATCTCGATCGGGCCCGCGGCGGAGGCGGTGGTCACGGTGACGCTGGAGAGCCCGAACGCCCGCTGGAGGGGGCCGCGCGCGGTGTCCACGGTCTGGATGCGCGACATCGGGGCCACACGCCACTCCTGCCAGAGCCAGCCGCTGGAGGTGTAGACGGCCGTGTCGGTGACCTCCCAGCGGTGGACGCGGTAGCGCCACCGCGGCATGACCACGGTGATCAGCAGCCCGATCCCGCCGATCACCGCGGCGGCGGCCAGGAACCAGGCGCGCGGCGGCTCCCAGATGATCGCGGGCACCACGGGGACGGCGGTGAGGAGGACCGTCACGGTCAGGGACCGGGTCGTCCACCAGCGGACGGCACGTCCGTCCACCCGGTGGCGGGGCGGGCGCAGGCGGGGGGTGTCGGCGCTCATCGCGTCCACGCCTCCTTCGGTTCGGGGCCCTGGCGGGCCGGGTGTCTTTTAAAAGTGATATCACAATGCTATGCTCGCGTCATCACCCAGAAGAGAACGGAAACCTCAGATGACCGCTACCGGCCAGGCCCCCGCTCCTGCTCCCCAGTACCGAGAACACCCCGCCGCCAGCATCAACGGCATGGTGATGGCGGTGGTCAGCGTCCTGCTCTTCCTCCTCGGCGTCGCCGTCGCGCTGTCGCCCATCGTCGGACTGCCCGTGCCCCTGGTGGCCGTCGGCGTTGTCCTCGCCGTGGTCGGCTTCCTGTTCTTCATCGGGCTGGAGATGGTCGCGCCCAACGAGGCCAAGGTCGTCCAGCTCTTCGGCCGCTACGTCGGCAGCGTCCGCACCGACGGCCTGCGCTGGGTCAACCCCTTCACCGTCCGCAAGGGCGTCTCCACCCGCATCCGCAACCACGAGACCTCCGTGATGAAGGTCAACGACGCCTCCGGCAGCCCCATCGAGATCGCCGCCGTCATCGTCTGGCAGGTGGAGGACACCGCCCGGGCCTCCTTCGAGGTGGACGACTTCGTGGAGTTCGTCTCCATCCAGACCGAGGCCGCCGTGCGACACATCGCGGGCAACTACCCCTACGACTCCTACGACACCGACACCAGCCGCTCCCTGCGCGGCAGCGCCGACCTCATCACCGAGCAGCTGTCCCGGGAGGTCGGCGAGCGGGTCGAGGCGGCGGGCGTGCGGATCGTGGAGACGCGCTTCACCCACCTGGCCTACGCCTCCGAGGTCGCCCAGGCCATGCTCCAGCGCCAGCAGGCCAGCGCGCTGATCGCCGCCCGCCAGGAGATCGTCGAGGGCGCCGTGGGCATGGTCGACCGCGCTCTCGCCCGCCTGTCGGAGGAGGGCGTGGTGGAACTGGACGAGGAGCGCAAGGCCGCCATGGTCAGCAACCTGCTCGTGGTGCTGTGCTCCGACCGCCCCGCCAGCCCCGTCGTCAACGCCGGAACCCTGTACCAGTGACCGCGTGAGGTGGCAGTGCCCGAGCGCAAGAAGGTGCTGCTGCGGCTCGACCCCGCCGTCCACGACGCGCTCGCGCGGTGGGCCGGGCAGGAGCTGCGCAGCACCAACGCCCAGATCGAGTTCCTGCTGCGCCGCGCGCTGGACGACGCGGGGCGGATGCCCAAGGAGGCGGGGGCCATCCCCCGCCGCGGCCGACCGCGCAGACCCGAGCCGGAGCGGCCGGAGCCCGAGCAGGAGGACGAGGGACCGGGGAAGTGACGGCGCCGCCGGAGCCGCGGGACCCGGGCGGGGGACGAAGCCGACCCCGCCCGGGATAGGGACGCTCTAGGGTCCGTTTTCGAACCGGCCTCAGCTTGTGGGGGTTGGTTCGGGCGCCCACGGGGTTCTGGAGGTGGCGGAGGCGGGTTCGTGAGGAACGAGCGAACCCGTCGTAGGCGCCGAAGGTTCCCGTTCTCCGGGCGCCCGAACACGGACCGAAGCGGAGCGGAGGTCCAAAAAACACTGCCTAGCCCAGCGCCGCCGCGGCGGCCCGACCGGCCGTGCGGCCCGAGAACAGGCAGCCGCCCAGGAAGGTGCCCTCCAACGCCCGGTAGCCGTGCACCCCGCCGCCGCCGAACCCCGCGACCTCGCCCGCGGCGTACACCCCCGGCAGCGGCGTGCCGTCCGCGCGCAGCACGCGGGCGTCCAGGTCGGTGTGCAGGCCGCCCAGGGACTTGCGGGTGAGCACGTGCAGGCGCACCGCGATCAGCGGGCCCGCCTTGGGGTCCAGGATCTGGTGCGGGGACGCCACCCTGGCCAGGCGGTCGCCCCGGTAGTTGCGCGCCCCGTGGATCGCCGTCACCTGGAGGTCCTTGGTGAAGGTGTTGACCATCTCCCGGTCGCGGGCCACCACCTCGCGGGTGACGGTGTCGGCGTCGAGCACGCCGTCGCCCGCGATCTCCTCCATCCGCCGGATCAGCTCGGGCAGCCGGTCGGCCACGGCGAAGTCCGCGCCGTTGCGCTTGAAGGCCTCCACCGGCCCCGGCGCGCCCGGCAGCACCCGCTTGAGGACGAGCCCGAGGTCCTTCCCGGTCAGGTCGGGGTTCTGCTCCGACCCCGACAGGGCGAACTCCTTCTCGATGATCCTCTGCGAGAGCACGAACCACGTGTACTCGTGGCCGCTGCGCATGATGTGCTCCAGGGTCCCCAGGGTGTCGAACCCGGGGAAGTAGGGCGCGGGCAGCCGTTTGCCGGTCGCGTCCAGCCACAGCGAGGAGGGCCCCGGCAGGATGCGGATGCCGTGCCGGGCCCAGACGGGGTCCCAGTTCTGGATGCCCTCGGTGTAGTGCCACATGCGGTCGGGGTTGACGATCCGCCCGCCCGCCCGCTCGGTGATGGCCAGCATGCGCCCGTCCACGTGCTCGGGCACCCCCGAGAGCATGTGCCGCGGCGGGGTGCCCAGGCGCTCGGGCCAGTTGCGGCGCACCAGGTCGTGGTCGCCGCCGATCCCGCCGGAGGTGACGATCACCGCCTGGGCGGAGAACTCGAAGTCGCCCACCGCCTCGCGTCCGCTGGCCTCGCCCCGTCTGACGTCGCTGGGGGTCAGGACCGCGCCGCGCACGCCGGTGACCGTCCCGCCCGTGACCACCAGCTCGTCCACCCGGTGGCGGAAGCGCAGCGAGACCAGGCCGCGCTCGGCCGCCGCGCGCACCCGCCGCTCGAACGGCGCGACCACGCCCGGGCCGGTGCCCCAGGTGATGTGGAACCGGGGCACGGAGTTGCCGTGGCCGTCGGCCAGGTAGCCGCCGCGCTCGGCCCAGCCCACGAGGGGGAAGAACCGTATCCCCTGCCGGTGGAGCCAGGAGCGCTTCTCCCCGGCGGCGAAGTCCACGTAGGCCTCGGCCCACCGGCGGGGCCAGGCGTCCTCGGGCCGGTCGAACCCCGCGGTGCCCGTCCAGTCCTGCATGGCCAGCTCGGCGGAGTCCCTGATGCCCATGCGCCGCTGCTCGGGGGAGTCCACGAGGAACAGCCCGCCGAAGGACCAGAACGCCTGCCCGCCCAGGGACTGCTCGGGCTCCTGGTCCAGCAGGAGCACGCGCCTGCCCGCGTCGGCGAGCTCGGCCGCCGCGGTCAGGCCCGCCAGCCCGGCGCCGACGACGATGACGTCGGCGCGGTCGTCTCCGCTACCACCCATGCTGTTCCCCTCCGGTCGGCCGTGCCCGGGCACGGCGTGCGCGTTGGTGACGACTGTGCCGCCGCCGCGGCGGCACGGCAAGGGCGACGTGTGTCGTGCGCCACAGGATTTGTCAGGAGGTGACAAACCCTCCCGGCTCGGCCACAATCGTGCGACCCGCGCGCCCCGGGTTCCCTCTGGTCCCGTTCGCGCTGGTCACACCGTGTTCAAGACGAAGGACTCCGCGTGTACTTCCATCCCCCGACCCTCGACCCCGGCTGGCTCGCCACCCTCGTCGGGCTCGCCACCCTGCTCTTCCTCCTCGCCCAGCCCCTGCTCCTCTGGCCCCTGACCCGCCACCTGGGAGAACCCGCCGAACCCGGCCGCCCCTCGCCCCTGACGCGCCTCCAACGCGTCACGGTGTGGGTGTCCATGGCCGAGGTCCTCCTGGCCGTGGTGTTCGTCGGGTCCGCGCGGGTCCTCACCCCGGCCGACATCGGACTCGTCCCGCCCCGGTTGCACGGGTACGACCCCGAGGCGCCCCCGGTCCTGGCGGACGACCCCGTCGCCTGGGCCGGGACGGCCGCGGTCCTGGTGTGGATCGCACTGTTCGTGGCGGCCCTGTTGGTACAGAGGCACCGCGACGGTGTCCGCGGGCAGACCCCTCCCGGACAGCGGGTCCACCTGCCCGACCTCACCGACGCCGAGTGGCGCTCGATGCCCTGGTCCTTCGCCCTGGGCGGCCTGGCCACCACGGTCGCGCTCTTCGTGGTCGTCTACCCGCTGGTCACGGTGTTCGTCGGCCCCCTGGCGGCGGTCGCCGCCGTCGCGCTGCTGCTGGGAGGGCAGCAGTGGGGGAACGGGTACCAGCAGACGCTGGTCCTGACCGCGTACGGGGCGCTGATGGCGCTGTGCCACGCCTTCCTGTCCGCCGGGTCCCTGTTCGTGCCCGTGGTCTTCTGGTGCGTCCTCGCCTACGCCTACGGCCGCTCGCTGCGCCAGCAGCGCCTCCAGATCTCCCAGACGGCGCCCATGGAGGTCACCATGCTCGACGCCGACGGCAACCCCGTCCGGCGGCCCGGGCGCTGAACCGCACGGACGCACACCACGGGCTCCGGCGCCGCCACCTTCGCGCGGCGCCGCCGGAGCCCGCCGGGTTCAGACCCCGAAGCGCACCAGCGACCGGCCTCCCCGGCCCCGGGCCATGCGCTCGAAGGCCTCGGGCACGCCTTCGAGCGGAATCTCGTCGGTGACCATGGCCGCCAGCTTCAGCTCCCCCGACCGCACCCGCTCGGCGATGAGCGGGACGTCGCGCGCCGGGTCGCTGGAGCCGTACACGCACCCGCGCAGCGTGCGCGCCTGGTGGAACAGCTCCAGCGCGTTGAAGGACACCTCGTCGTCCACCCTGCCCACGCCCACCACCGTGACCGTGCCGCCGCGCCGGGTCACGTCCCAGGCCGAGCGCACCGCCTTCGCCGACCCCACCACCTCGAAGGCGTGGTCGGCGCCGCGCCTGCCCGTCAGCGCGCGCACGGCCCTGACCAGGGTCTCGTCGGCGAGCAGGAACTCGGTGGCGCCCAGTGAGCGGGCCAGCTCCTCCTTGGCGGGGGAGACGTCCACCGCGATCACCGGGTCGGCCCCGGCCAGGCGCGCGGCCTGGAGCACCGACAGTCCCACCCCGCCCAGGCCCAGCACCACGGCGGACTGGCCCTCGCGCACGCCCGCGGAGTTGTTGACCGCGCCCCAGCCGGTGAGCACCGCGCAGCCCAGCACGGCGGCCACCGCCGGGTCGATCCCGTCGGGCAGCGGCACGACGGCGGAGACGGGCACCACGGTGGCCTCGGCGAACGCGCCGCACCCCAGGCCGGGGTAGACGGGCGTGCCGTCGTCGAGCTCGGCGTAGGGCTGCGCGGTGCGGTCCAGCGCGTGCTCGCACAGGTGCGGCTCGCCCTGGCGGCAGAACCAGCACTCGCGGCAGGAGGGGGCCCAGTTCAGGATCACCTGCTGGCCGGGGACCACCTCCGTGACGCCCTCGCCGACGGCGTCGACGGTCCCTGCTCCCTCGTGGCCCAGCACGGCGGGCCACTTCTGCGCCAGGGTTCCGTTGGACAGGGACAGGTCGGAGTGGCACACCCCGGCCGCGGCCAGGCGCACCCGCACCTGGCCGGGGCCGGGGTCGGGCAGGACCAGGTCGCGGATGCGGGGAGGGGCGCCGCGCTCGGAGAAGACGGCGGCCCTGACGGTCGTACTCATGGGAGGCTCCAATCACGGACTGCCGAGACAGTAGCAATACCGACCGGTCGG
Source organism: Nocardiopsis sp. M1B1 (assembly GCF_052466615.1). NCBI lineage: Bacteria > Bacillati > Actinomycetota > Actinomycetes > Streptosporangiales > Nocardiopsidaceae > Nocardiopsis > Nocardiopsis sp. M1B1. The sequence continues at coordinate 3,678,386 of NZ_CP196194.1, read as the reverse complement.
TCAAGGACCCGGGGCGTACGGACCCGTGTTCTCCCGAATGGGCCCGCTCCTTCCCGCCTTGGGGGTCCTTTGCCGTTGTCGACCGACATTTTGCCTGGTAACGGTAATGATGGGGGCAGAGGGAGGGGTCATGGTCAATCCGGTCTGGGTGGGAACCCTCATGTTCGGCAGGGTGCCCGTCGGCGTGCGCCTCTACAGCGCGCGCGAACGCAGGGGGCCCGTGCTGCACCAGTTCGAGCGGGGCACGGCCGACCGCATCCGCTACGTCCGCGTCAACGAGCGCACCGGTGAGGAGGTCGCCAGCGAGGACGTCGTGCGCGGGGCCCGCACCGGGGTCGAGGACGAGTACGTGGTCCTGGAGCCGGAGGAGCTGGAGGAGATCCTCCCGCACGGCTCGCGCACCATGGAGCTGACCGGCTTCCTGTCCCAGGGTGCCGTCGACGCGCTGTGGTACGCCTCCACCTACTACGTCGCGCCCCGGGCCGCGGTCGACGCCAAGGCCTACCAGCTGCTGTACACGGCCCTGGAGCAGACCCGCCGCACGGGCGTGGCCACCATCGTCCTGCGCGACCGCGAGTACCCCGTCCTGATCGAACCGAACCGGGGCGTATTGTCGGCCTCCACCCTGTGGTGGCCCGACGAGGTCCGCGAACCCGACGACGTGATGCCGCCCGTGGCCCACGCCGCGCTGACCAAGAGCGAACTCGAACTGGCCCGCGAGCTGGTCGGGTCCCTGTCGATCGAGTGGGACCCCGAGGACTACTCCGACAGCTACGGCCAGCGCCTGACCGAACTGGTGCGCGCCAAGGCCGGGGGCAGGACGTTCACCCACCGGCCCGAGCAGGCCGCGCCCCCCGAGGACGCGGACGGCCTCGGCGAGGCCCTGCGCCAGAGCCTGCCCGCCCAGCGCACCCGGGGCACGCGGTCGCGCGGCCCGCGCGCGTCCACCGGGGCGGAGGGGGCCCGGCGGGCCCGCGAACCCCGGGGGGCCGCAGCACGCGGTACCCGGGTCGAACGGCGGAGCGAGGGCAGGGTCACCAAGCGCGAACTGCTCCAGCGGGCCTCGGAGCTGGACGTGCCGGGCCGGTCCAAGATGAGCCGTGACCAGCTGGAGGAGGCCGTGGGGCTGAACGGCTCCGAAGCACGCCGCTGAGGACCGCGCCGGACGGGTCCCTCGCCGCCGCGAGGGGCCCGGTTCCAGGACGGAGTGTTCCGGACGCCCCGGAGTCCGGGCCGGAGCCCCACCACCAGTGCGCGTCCCACGCGCGTCCCGGCCCAGCACGGCGGCGGCCCTTCGCGAGGGGGCTTACCGGGGTTGACGGACGGCCCGTGCGGTCGGACAGTGTTGGGAGCGCTCCCAACACCGGCGGCGACCCCGCCCGAGCGCTCCGCGACCCCGCCGTCGGCCGAACCCGCCGGTCGGGCGACCGCCCGCCGCCGACCGGGCCGCCACCGCGACCGAAGCACCGCACGCGGAGCCGCGCCCGCCGGGGACGGCCCCGCGAGGCGACCGGCATGCGCGCGGGCACCGCAGCCCCCCACCCCCCGCCGTCGGGAAGGCCCCGCACATGACCCAGACCCCCGCGAACCCCCTCAGCAGGGCGGTCGGCGCGCTCGCCGCCGCCGTCCTGCCCATGATGGCCGCGCTCCTGTTCGCCGCGCCCCCGGCCTCGGCCGCCGCCCTGACCGAGGTCGAGGACTTCGGTCCCAACCCCAGCGGTCTGCGCATGTACCTGTACGTGCCGGACAGCGTCACCGAGAACCCCCCGGTCCTGGTCGCCCAGCACTGGTGCACCGGAACCGGGCCCGTCTTCCACGCCAACACCGAGTTCGCCTCGCTGGCCGACCGGTACGGCTTCATCGTCGTCTACCCCTCCGTCACGCGCGCCAGCCAGTGCTTCGACGTGTCCTCGCCCGAGGCGCTGACCCGGGGCGGCGGCAGCGACCCGGTCGGCATCCGCTCGATGGTCGCCCACGTCGTCGACGCCCACGACGCCGACGCCGAGCGCGTGTTCGTCACCGGCGTCTCCTCCGGGGCCATGATGACCAACGTCATGCTGGCCAACTACCCGGACGTGTTCGCGGCGGGAGCGGCCTTCAGCGGCGTGCCCTTCGGCTGCTTCGCCACCACCGACGGCTCCGGCTGGAACAACGCCTGCTCCACCGGCACGATCGACCGCACCCCGCAGGAGTGGGGCGACCTGGTCCGCGACTCCTACCCCGGCTACACCGGACCGCGGCCCCGTATGCAGCTGTGGCACGGGACCGAGGACGACGTCCTGCGCTACGCCAACTTCACCGAGGAGATCGAACAGTGGACCGACGTCCACGGCCTCGGCCGGACACCTGCTTCCACCGACCAGCCCCGACCCGGCTGGACCCGCACCCGCTACGGCGCCACCGGAGACCGGGCCCCGGTGGAGGCCGTCAGCATGCGGGGCGTGGGTCACAACCTCATGGCCAACGGCATGGCGGCCCACGCCATCACCTTCTTCGGACTCGACCAGGACACCGGCCCCGGTCCCGACCCGGAACCCGAGCCCGGTGACGGGGACTGCGCCGTCGCCGTCACCACCAACGCCTGGAACACCGGCCTGACCGCCTCGCTGACCATCACCAACACCGGCACCGAGCCCGTCGAAGGCTGGTCCCTGGACTTCACCCTGCCCGCGGGCCAGACCATCACCTCGGGCTGGAACGCCTCCTACGCTCCGCGCCGGGGCGCGGTCACCGCCGCCAACGCCTCCCACAACGCCGTCATCGCCCCCGGCGCCAGTGTGGGCATCGGCTACCAGGCCGCGCACACCGGCGACTCCGGCGGACCGACCGGCTTCGCCCTCAACGGCGCGGCCTGCTCTCCGGCCTGATGCGGCGCGGCGCGGCCCCTCCGGAAGGGCCGCGCCGCGTTGCACTCGCGCCGTAGAGGGGTATGTCCCCTTTCGTCCGTGCGGACCCGCGGTGCAGTGAACCCACGCGCCACCGGGGCCGCCCAGTGTCCCGCGCGGTGTACGGGAGGTCCCATGGCTCGACCGGTCGGTCCGGCGGCGGTTCCGCGGCACTACCTCATGTGCCGCCCCACCTACTTCGCGGTCGAGTACGCGATCAACCCCTGGATGGACCCGGCGGCGGGCGTGGACCGCGCACGCGCCATCCGCCAGTGGGAGGGGCTGCGCGACCTCTACCTCTCCCTGGGGCACCGCGTCAGCGAGATCGCCCCCGTCGACGGCCTGCCCGACATGGTCTTCGCCGCCAACGGGGCCCTGGTCGTGGACGGCAGGGTCTACGGGGCGCGCTTCGCCAGCGCCGAGCGCACCCCGGAGGGCCCGGCCTACCTCGACTGGTTCCGCCAGGCGGGCTACACCGAGACCCGCGAGCCCAAGCACGTCAACGAGGGCGAGGGCGACTTCCTCACCCTGGACGAGGTGGTCCTGGCCGCCACGGGGTTCCGGACCGAGGCCGCCGCGCACCAGGAGGCCGAGCGCTTCCTGGGCCGCCCCGTCGTCACCCTCCAGCTGACCGACCCGCGCTTCTACCACCTGGACACCGCGCTGTTCACCCTCTCCGGTGACCAGATCGCCTACTACCCCGGTGCCTTCTCGGCCGGAAGCCGACGGGTGCTGCGCTCGCTCTTCCCGGACGCGCTCCTGGCCACCGAGGAGGACGCAGCCGTGCTCGGCCTCAACGCCGTGTGCGACGGCCGCAACGTCGTCATCGCCGCCGAGGCCACCGCCCTGGCCGACCGCCTGCGGGCCCTGGGCTACGCCGTCCACCCCGTGGAGCTGGACGAGCTGCGCCGGGCCGGAGGCGGCGCCAAGTGCTGCACCCTGGTGCTGCGCGACGCCCCTGTGTGAGGGGGCCCGGGGCCGGGGCGCGCGGACCCGCCGATGCGTGGACCCGCCGCCGTCCGGTCCGCCGCGGGGCCGGGCCGGTGTGGGAAATACCACCGCGAAACGGGCCCATCGGGCTAACGCCACAGGTCACGCACGCGGGCCCGCCGCGGACCGCGCCCGGGCCCGCGCACGGGGGACCACCGCCCCTGGCCGGAGGCCCCCGCCGCAATAAAGTCTGAGTACGTGAAGAGCACACAGCGCAGACTCCCGCGTCAGCTCAGGGAAGAGCAGATGATCGACGCCGCCGTCACCGCGTTCTCGCGCGGCGGCTACCACACCGTGAGCGTCGAGGAGATCGCCGAGGCGGCCGGGACCTCCAAGCCCACCGTGTACCAGTACCTGGGCTCCAAGGAACGGATCTTCACCGCCTGCGTGCGCCGTGAGACCGACCGGCTCATCGAGGCCGTGCGCGCCGCGGCGCACGATCCGCACGCCCCGGCGGGGGAGGACCCCCTGCACCGGGGCATGCGCGCCTTCTTCGTCTTCGTCACCGGCAACCGCGCGAGCTGGACCGTGCTGTACCGGCACGCGGACCTGCGGGGCGAGCCCTTCGCCGGGGAGGCCGTGCGGCTCAGGGACCGCGTGACGGCCGAGGTGGCCGACCTCGTCACCGAGTGCACGCGCGAGGGCTACGGCGACCTCGCCCCCAAGGACGCCCAGCTGTTGGCGCGCATCGCGGTCAGTACCGCCGACGCCTTCGCCGACTGGTTCCTGGAGCACCCCGAGGAGAGCCCCGAGACCATGGCCCGGCACGTCACGGACCTGACCTGGGCCCACCTGCGCGCCCGCCGCGAGGGCGCCGAGGTCTGACCCCCGGCGCCCCGGGCGGCGCGGCGGTGCCGTGGGCGGAGCGGGCCGGCGCCGCCGGACGGGCGCCCGCCTCCGTCGCGGCGCGCGGGGTCAGCGCCCGTGGTTCAGCGCCAGGACGCTGACCAGGTCGTAGGCCACGTGCGAGGCGGCGGTCGCGGTGATCTGCGCGTGGTCGTAGGCCGGGGCGACCTCCACCACGTCGGCGCCCACCAGGTTGCAGGAGGCCAGTCCGCGCAGGATCTCCAGCAGTTCGCGGCTGGTCAGGCCGCCCGCCTCCGGGGTGCCGGTGCCGGGCGCGTGCGCCGGGTCGAGCACGTCGATGTCCACCGACACGTACAGCGGGCGGCGGCCGATGCGCTGGCGCAGCGCGTCGGCGACCTCGTCCACGCCCCTGCGCATGACGTCGGCGGAGGTGACGATGCCGAAGCCGAAGCGGCGGTCCTCCTCCAGGTCCTTCTTGCCGTAGAGCGGGCCGCGGGTGCCCACGTGGCACAGGGCCTCGGTGTCCAGGATCCCCTCCTCCACGGCGCGGCGGAACGGTGTGCCGTGGGTGTAGGGCTCGCCGAAGTAGGTGTCCCAGGTGTCCAGGTGGGCGTCGAAGTGCAGCAGGGCGATCGGCCCGTGCTGGCGGTACAGCGAGCGCAGCAGCGGCAGCGCGATGGTGTGGTCGCCGCCCAGGGTGACCAGGCGGGTGCCCGCCCGCACGAACTCGGAGGCGCCCTGATCCAGGGTCTCCACCGCGTCGCCGATCGAGAAGGGGTTGACCGCGATGTCGCCGCCGTCGACCACCTGCGCGGAGGCGAACGGGGACACGTCCAGGCCCGGGTTGTAGGGGCGCAGCAGGCGGCTGGCCTCGCGGATGGCCGAGGGGCCGAAGCGCGCGCCGGGGCGGTAGGACACGCCGGTGTCGAAGGGGACGCCGACCACGGCGATGTCGGCGTGCCCGACCTGGTCGATGCGGGGCAGCCGGGCGAAGGTGGCCGGTCCGGCGAAGCGCGGTACGAGGCTGGAGTCGGTGGGGCCGATCGGTGCGTTCACGGGTGTCCTTCTCGTCGTCGGTGCGGTGTTCGGTGCGGTCCGCGGGCGGGGAGGCGCGGGGGGCGAAAGCGGCCGTGTCGGGGCGGATCGTACGAACCCCGGTCAGGTTAGGCAGCCGACACGGTCTCCTCCAGTGGACGAAACATCCACAAAGGTGCGTTGTACTGGATGAGGTATCCAGAACACGCGGTCAGCGCGCCCGCACGGGGGACACCGGGGGCACCTGTCCTCTCCGCTCCGCCGGGCGGGGACGCGGGCCGGTTCGCGAAGGGGGTCCGCGGGGTGGCGGGACAGAGCAGGGCACAGGGACACACGGTCCCGTTGAGCACCGTCGTGGGCCGCCGCGACCTGGGACTGACCACCCTCGTGGCCGCCGGGGACCCGGGGATCGGCTGGGCGGTGGCCAGCGAACTGGCCGACCCGGCCGCCTACCTGCGCGGCGGAGAACTGCTGCTCACCGCGGGCGTCAACCTGCCCGCCGCCCCCGCCGGACTGCGCGGCTACGTGGACTCCCTGGTCGGCGCGGGGGTCAGCGCCCTCGGCTTCGGCGTCACCCCGGTGCACGACACCGTCCCCGCCGGGCTGGTCGAGCAGTGCCGCGCGCGGGGACTGCCCCTGGTGCAGGTGCCCCGCCCCACGCCCTTCGCCGCCGTCAGCCAGGCCGTGGGCGCCGAACTCCAGGAGCTGCACCTGCGCGACCTGCGCCGCCTGGGCGAGGCGCACCAGGCCCTGGCCCTGGCCGTCACCGCCGACGCCCCCGTGGACCGGGTCCTGCGCGTCCTGGCCGAGGCCCTGGGCGGCTGGGCGGTCCTGGCCCGCCCGTCGCCCGCCGTGCCGGGCGGCGCCCGCCGCACCGCGGGCGCCCCGGCGGAGCTGGACCCCGAACTTCACGGGCTCGCGGACCGGCTCACCCGGCCGCGCGGCCCGCGCAGCGCCAAGGCCCAAGTGCGGGGGGACGAGGTCTTCCTGCACACCGTCGGCGCCCCGCCGGGGGAGCACGGCGTGGTCCTGGTCGGCCGCCCCGAACCGCTGGGCGTCACCGACCGGGCCGTCCTGCGCACCGCCACCGCCCTGCTGGAGCTGCTCGCCCGGGCCTCCCGGGGCGCCCCGCCCGCCCCGGGCCGCCTGATCACCGGCCTGCTCCTGGACGGCGGGCTCACCGACGCGGCCGTGCCGCTGCTGGCCGAACTCACCGCCCCGGCGGACGCCCCCGCCGGGGCGGCCCTCCCCGGCGCCTACCGGGTCCTGCGCGCCCGGCCCGCCGGGCGGGGCCGCCACACCGCCCCCGCCGCGCTGCCCCTGGGCACCCGGCTGCTGGACGCGGGCCCCGGTGAGGACCTGCGCGCCGTCCTCGCCGACCGGGGCGAGGCCGCGCACCGGGCCCACCTGGACCGGCTGCTCGACCACGGCTGGATCGCTGCGCTGAGCGGGCCGGCGGACCCGGCGGAGCTGGCCGCCGCGGACCGCCGGTCCGCCGCCCTGCTCACCCGCGCCCGCGCGGTCGGCGGGCCGCTGCTGGAGGAGCCCGCCGACCCCTTCGACGCCCTCCTGGCGCCGGGGGGAGGCGAGGACCTGGCCCGGAGCGTCCTGGGACCGCTGGCCGAGGACACCGACTCCGCGCGCCTGCTGCGCCGCACCCTGCGGGTCTGGCTCACCCGGCACGGCAACTGGGACCGGGCCGCCGCCGACCTGGGCGCCCACCGCAACAGCGTCCGCTACCGGATCGGGCGCGTCGAGCGCGACCTGGGCGTGGACCTGGCCGACGCCGAGCAGCGCATGCGGCTGTGGTTCGCGCTCACCCGCTGGCCGTACTGACCCGGGCTCCGCCTCTCCCCGCCCCACCGCGGCCCGGAGACGACCCCGAGCGGCCCGCGCGGGGCGCGGACAAGTGTCCGGGAAAGTGCCGTTGCGGCATTACCGGCCGTTTTCGGCAATTCCGCTGTTCCGTTCGAACCCGGCCCCCTTTTCGAAGACGTGTCCACGGCCTTTCGGCGGTCGACGAGCCGGGCGCCGCGTCGGACAGGCGCGGGCGCTACGGGCTTTGCGGCTTCCCCGCGCCAACGGGATCCCCGTCCGCCCCCGGGCGCGCGATGGGGCATAATCCGGTGATGAAACGGAAGCGGAAGCGAGAGCGGCCTCCGAAACATGGGTGTATTTCCGTTCCCTCAACCCTGTCGAAGCCGAACCGAGAAAATTGATGAACGCCGTTGCGAACGCGAGCTCAGGGGACCGCATGTCTTTTCCGCCGCTGGACACGGCCCTGCCGGCCGGGGCCGACGCCCGTGAGCACGCCCGCCTGCTCCGGCGCGTGCACGAGGCCTCGCTCTCCGGCCGCCCTGCGCCGGCCGCCCTGCGACCGGTCATCGAGGACTCCTGGTCCCGCAGCCGACGCTTCGGGATCGACCCCGACAGCGTCCCGCCGCCCCGCACGGCCCGCCTGGACGAGCTCCAACGGCACCGCGACGCCTCACCGATCGCCGAGGTCATGCCGCTGATCCGCCGCTCCCTCGTCTCGGTCGCCGACGAGGCCGACCACATCATGCTGGTCACCGACGCCTCCGGCCAGATCCTGTGGCGCGACGGCTCCCACCGCATCCGCTCCCTCGGCGACCGCGTCGGGCTCGTCGAGGGCGCCTTCTGGAACGAGGGCAGCACCGGCACCAACGCCATCGGCACCGCCCTGGTCGTGGGACGGCCCGTGCAGGTCTACTCCGCCGAGCACTTCGTGCGCAACCTGCACGCCCTCACCTGCGCCTGCGCCCCCATCCACGACCCCCGCGACGGCCGCCTGCTCGGCGCCGTCGACGTCACCGGCCCGGTCTCCACCATCCACCCCTCCACCCTGGCCCTGGTCAGCGCGGTGGCCCAGCTGGCCGAGGCCCACCTGCAGAGCATCCACCACACCCACCTGGAGCGGCTGCGCTCCGTGGCCGCGCCCCTGCTGGCCGGGATGAGCGAGCGCGCGCTGGTGGTGGACGAGGCCGGGTGGACCGCCGCCGCCGCCCACATGGAGCCGGTCCGCAGGGTACTGCTGCCCAAACAGCGCGAGAGCGGCACCGCCTGGCTGCCCGCCCTGGGGGAGTGCGCCCTGGAGCCCCTGCCCGGCGGATGGCTGCTGCGCCCGCGTCCGGCGTCGGAGAGCGCGCCCTCCACTGTCACCCTGGACCTGACCCGGCCCTCGCCCAGGATGGTGGTCGCCGGGCCCAGCGGGGAGTGGGCGCACCGGCTCACCCCGCGCCACGCGGAGCTGCTGCTGCTGTTGGCCGTGCACCGGGGCGGGCGCACCGGCGCGCAGCTGTCCCAGGACGTGTTCGGCGCGGGCGGGCACGTGGTGACGGTGCGCGCCGAGCTCTCGCGCGTGCGCCGCCATCTGGGCGGCATCATCCAGAGCCGCCCCTACCGGTTCAGCGGGGAGGTGCGGGTGCGGGTGGTGCGGCCCCCCTCGCCGGTGGACCTGCTGCCCGGGTCGGTGGCCCCCGGCGTGCGCGCGGTGCGGGACGCGCTCCGCGACGGCGACTGCCCCATGGCTCTGCGCGACGGCACCGCAACCTAGTGCAACCGTTGCCGTGTCGTGCGGCGTGCGATGGACTGTGCGTGCGCGGCCCAGAGTCGGTGGCCGCCGCAGGGCAAGAGAGGGCCCGGCGGCGGACCGCGGACGGAACGCGTGGCGCGTCCACGGCCTTGGGACCTTGAGGGGGGTTCCGGGGGAGAGTAACGCAGAGGCGCCACCGGGCTCGGATGGCCGACCACGGGGATTCGGGGGAACCCCCTGGGGCCATCGCGCCGACGGTACGCCCCCCGCGGGAGCTCGGCTCCCCGGGGCGTGCCGATGCGTGGGGGACGGGTTCAGGGGGACCCGCCCCCCACGCCGTGTTCCCGAAGGTGAAGAGCGGGCCATGTTCTGGCCTCCCTCCCCGTGAACCCCGCCGCGGACGGGTAGTCCACCGGAAGGGACGGGACGAGGGGAGCGGGTGTGACCGGTGTGGCGAACAGCACGCGGAGGCCCGTTCCGTGCCCGTCCTCCGACGCTGGGCTAGACTCGGTGCATTTACCGGGTCGTGTTCACCCGCGACCCAGCCCACCCGACCGCCCCATCCACGAGCCCGGGCACCGCGCCCGCTCCCGTGGACGGGGTGTGAACCGCGGGGACGGCGAGGGCGTCGAACCCGGGAACGCCGAGAGTTCCCGGACGGCCCCCCGCCCTGCCCCACAGAACGACCTTCCTTCGGAGGTGGACCGTGTCCGCTGACCACCGAGAGCAGCAGCCCAGCCAACAGGGTTCGCGTATCGACCCGCACTTCGGCCGCTACGCACGCCGAGCACAGGGCATGGTCGCATCGGAGGTCCGCGCACTGTTCGCCGTCGCCTCGCGCCCCGAGGTGGTCTCCCTCGCCGGGGGCATGCCCAACGTCGCGGCGCTGCCCCTGGACCAGATCGGCGAACTGGTCAAGGACGTCGTCTCCGAGGAGGGCGCGGCGGCCCTCCAGTACGGTTCCGCCCAGGGCGACCCCGTACTGCGCGAGCAGATCTGCGACTACATGACGCTGGAGGGCATCACCGCCAGCCCCGACGACGTCATCGTCACGGTCGGCTCCCAGCAGGCCCTGGACCTGATCACCCGAGTCTTCGTCGACCCGGGCGACATCGTGCTGACCGAGGCCCCCACCTACGTCACCGCGATCAACACCTTCGCCGCCTTCCAGGCCGACATCCGCCACGTCGGCATGGACGAGCAGGGCGTGATCCCCGAGGAGCTGGAGGAGGCGCTCGTCCGCGCCGAGCTGGACGGGCGGCCGGTGAAGTTCTTCTACACCGTCCCCAACTTCCAGAACCCCGCCGGGATCACCATGACGGCAGAGCGGCGCGCGCGGGTCACCGAGACCTGCGAACGCCACGACGTGCTCATCGTCGAGGACAACCCCTACGGCCTGCTGCGCTACGACGGCGACCCCGAGCCCACCCTCTACTCCCAGAGCGAGGGCAACGTCATCTACCTGGGATCGCTGTCCAAGACCCTCTCCCCGGGCCTGCGCATCGGCTGGGCGCTCGCACCCGCCGCGGTGCGCGCCAAGCTCGTCCTGGCCGCCGAGTCGGCGATGCTCAGCCACTCCACCTTCAACCAGCTGGTGGTGCGCCGCTACCTCAACACCTTCCCCTGGCGCGAGCAGATCAAGTCGTTCAACACCATGTACGGCGAACGCCGCGACGCGATGCTCAACGCGCTGACCGCGATGATGCCCGCGGGCTGCACCTGGACCCGCCCCCAGGGCGGATTCTTCGTCTGGGCCACCCTGCCCGAGGGCATCGACTCCAAGGCCATGCTCCCCCGGGCCGTCACCGAACGGGTCGCCTACGTGCCCGGCACCGGCTTCTACGCCGACGGACGCGGCCGGGCCAACATGCGCCTGAGCTTCTGCTACCCCACACCCGAGCAGATCCGTGAGGGCGTGCGCCGCCTCGTCGGAGCCATCGAGGGTGAGATCGACCTGCGTGATACGTTCGGCACCACCCTGGCCCCGAGCACCGACGGCCCACAGGCCCCCGCTCCGGACCTGCCCTGACACCCCATGAGGGCACCCCATCATGACAGCAGCACAGAAGGAGGTCCGCGCCGTGGCAGACCTTGACCGGGTTCTCGTCCTGGCCGGGGGCCTGTCCCCCGAACACGAGGTGAGCGTCCACTCCGGGCGCGGCGTCGCCGAGGCGCTGCGCAGGCTCGGCGTGGAGGTCCAGGTCGCCGACGTGGACTCCACCCTGCTGGACCGCCTCGTCCAGGACCCGCCGCAGGTGGTCTTCCCCGTCCTGCACGGGGCCGCGGGCGAGGACGGCGCCATCCGGGAGGTCCTGGAACTGGTCGGGGTGCCCTACGTGGGCGCCCGGCCGGGGGGCTGCCGCCTGGCCTACTCCAAGCCCGCCGCCAAGGCGCTGCTGGCCGCCGAGGGCGTGCGGGTGCCGCGCGGCGCCGCCCTGCCCAAATCGGCCTTCCACGACCTGGGCGCTCCGGCGCTGATGGAGCGGCTCGCCGACCGGCTGGGCCTGCCGCTGTTCGTCAAGCCCGATCGGGGCGGCTCCGCGTTCGGCGCGGCGCCGGTCGGCTCGGTGCAGGAGCTGTCGGCGGCCCTGGTGTCCTGCTTCGCCTACAGCGACTCGGCCCTGGTCGAGGAGCAGGTGCAGGGCACCGAGCTGGCCGTGGGCGTCCTCGACACCGGCGACGGGCCGGTGGCGCTGCCGCCGGTGGAGATCGTGCCCGACGGCGGGGTGTACGACTACGCCGCCCGCTACACCGCCGGGCGCACCGAGTTCTTCTGCCCGGCGCGCCTGGACCCCGCCACGGTCGCCGAGGCCACCGAGGTGGCGCTGACCGCGCACCGCGTCCTGGGGCTGCGGGACCTGTCCCGCACCGACGTCATCGTGGGGGCCGACGGCCGCGTCACCTTCCTGGAGACCAACGTGGCCCCGGGCCTGACCGAGACCTCCACCTTCCCGATGGGGGCCGCCGCCGCGGGGCTGGACTTCGCGGTCGCGTGCCGGGAGCTGGCCCACCAGGCGCTGCTGCGCGGCTGACCACGCCGACGCGTCCGGGCCGGGCGCCGCCGTTCCCCGGCGGCCCCGGCCCGTTCCTGTTCCGGGAGCCCGAGCGCCCCTCCGGTCAGCCCCGGCCGGGCGCCCCTTCGAGCCGTTGGAGAGCGGACACGGCATCCCCGGCGCCGTGGTGACGCCGCGGCTCCACCCCGTCGCGGGGCCGCCCGGGCGGCTACGTCCCCGCCTCCAGGTGGCGCCAGCGCACCGGGTCCAGGCCGAAGGCGCGGTCCCGCCCGTCCCGGTCCGTCTCCGGCCCCGCGGCGCCGGAGAGGCAGTCGAGGAGGAGCATCTGGTCGCCCCCGGGCTGGAACTCGTAGCCGACCCGCTCCAGGCGGGTGCGCACGCCCCGCCCCTCCAGCCACTCCCGCAGCCGGTCGAGCGCGCCGTACCTCTCCCCGCTGGTGTGCAGCACCACGGGGAACAGGCGCACCTGCCACCGGGCCACGCGCACCAGTTCGAGCAGGGCGCACCGGTGGAAGTCCTCGTCCAGCCGCGCCCCGTAGGAGAACAGCAGGTGCGAGCTGAGCACCAGGTCGAAGGAGCGGTCGGCGAAGGGCAGGTCGGGCAGGGCGCCCGCGACGTAGCGCTCCGGCCGCGCCGCGAGGTCGGCGGCGAAGGCGCGGGCGGCCCGGGTCCGCATCCGCGTGTACCGCTCGGGGGAGCCGAACCACGTCCACACGAAGTCCGCCGCCCCCCGCGCGACGAGGGAGTGCCGGTGCTCGGCCTCGCGCAGGGCCAGCGAGCCCAGCGCCTCCCTGTCACCGGCGTACTCGGGGTCCACGGCGACGGCGTCCGCGCCGCGCGCCCCGGCCACGAACCCCGCCGCCCCGCCGGGGCAGTCCAGGACGCGCAGCGACAGGTCCCGGTCCGAGAGCGCGAACATCGCCCGGTACTCCTCGAAGGAGCGGGAGCTGACGAACACCGGCCCCTCACCCCCGCCCGACGAAGGGCATCGCGGTCGGCAGGACGGTGAGGAACTGGACGTTGGCGTCCAGGGGCATCGACGCCATCAGCGTCAGCGACTCGGTGAACCGCTCCACCGGGATCACCGGCTCCACGGCGCTCGTCCCGTCGGCCTGGAGCGCCGCGGGCTGCGGCCCCCCGTCCACCGGGGCCACGTTGCCCACGTCGATCTGCCCGCAGGCGATCCCGTACCTGCGCCCGTCCAGCGCCAGGGCGCGCGTCATCCCCAGAAGGGCGTGCTTGGCCGCGGTGTAGGCGATGGTGTACGGCCGCGGCACGTGGGCCGAGGGGGCGCCGTTGTTGATGATGCGCCCACCCCGCGGCGACTGGTCCCGCATCACCCGGAAGGCCTCGCGCGAGCACAGGAAGGCGCCGGTGGCCACGGTGCCCACCACCCTGTCCCAGTCGTCCAGGGGCATGTCCTCGACCGGCCTGCGCGGCACGGCCGCGCCCGCGTTGTTGAACAGCAGGTCCACCCGGCCGAAGCGCTCGCGCACGGCCGCGAAGAGCGACGCGACCCCGTCGGGCTCCCTGATGTCGGTCGGGACGGCCGCCATCCGCTCCGCGTCCGCCCCCGCCAGGGCCAGGGTCTCGTCGAGGGCGTCCGCGCGCCGCCCGGCCACCGCGACCGACCACCCGTCCGCGAGCAGGGCCAGGGCGCCCGCCCGGCCCAGCCCGCTCCCGCCGCCGGTGACCACGGCGACCCCGCCGCCGCGCGGACGGGGGGTCACAGCACCTCCGTGCTCATCCAGGCCCTGAGCACGCGGCGGGCCCGCGGACCGGGCACGTCCACGTAGGGCGAGCGCCCGTGCATGACCCGGTTGTTGCGGATGAGCAGCAGCTCGCCCGCCTCCAGACGCAGGCGGAAGGCGATCTCGGGGCGGTAGAGGACCTCGTCCAGGAAGCCCAGGGCCTCCCACTGGTCCGCGCTCAGGGGCGGCCCGCCACGTTCGGGCGAGGTCCGCACCGTGCGGGGCTGGTAGTAGCAGCCCACGGAGCCGTCCTCCTGGACGAAGAGGATCGGGGAGACGACGACCTGCTGCCCGGCGCGGCCGGTCCGGTCGAAGGTCCACTCCCGCTCCAGCGTGGCGAGCACGTCGGGGCGCTCGCCCGCCACGGTGTCGCGCACCGTCCGCGCGCTGGCGAGCTTGGTGTCGCCCCCGCCGTCCACCGCGGGCTGGAGGCAGAGCAGGACGAGCACGTCGCAGGTGTCGCAGTGGAAGCCCAGCTCCGTGGCCCCGTCGCCGTCCTGGTCGCGGAGCACGTGGGTCAGGTCGCCCTTGGCGTTCTGCGGGATGACCTCGCCCAGCTCGCGCAGCACGAACCGCATGACCGCCTCGCTCACGGCGTAGGGCGCGTCGGGGGAGACCAGGCCGCGCACGTGCGCGAACCCCACCGAGCGCACGCTCTCGACGGCGAAGGCGCGGAGCCTGTCGCGCACCTCCTCGGCGCCCTCCCAGCTGTCGGCCGCCGCGGCCTCCGCCAGCAGCCGCGTGTCCTCCTTCTCCAGCGGCAGCGACCAGAGCGAGCGCCGCTCCTCCAGGACCTCGGTGTTCCATCCCAGGTCGGTCACGGTGTCATCGGACATGGGTCGTTCCCTTCGTCAGGCGGGTTCGCGGGGTGTGCCGCGAAGCGTTCAGCGGGCGGTGGCGCCGTCGTGGACGGCGACCGGGGGCAGGAAACCGGTCCGGGCCGCCCACCCCAGGGCCGCGGACCACCACCGGGGGGTGGGGGCCGCGAAGCGCACACCGGCGCGGTCGAGCACGGACACGGTGCGCGAGCTGTCCACGACGACGTTGCGCTCCTCCAGCTGCGACCACGCCGACGCCAGGCGGATCTCGGTCGGGTGGTCGGGCTCGGCGCGGGCCAGCGCGGCGGCGAACGCCTCGTCACCGGTCAGCGCGACCGGGTAGCCGTGCCGGGCGAGCCACGCCACGAGTTCGTCGTGGGGGACCTGGTGGGGCGACTCGACGTGGTAGGCGCCGGGCGCGGCGCACGGGTGCGTGGCGATCGCCGCGATCCCCGCCGCCACCGTGTCCACGTGGGAGAAGACGAAGGAGGTGGACGGGCGCCTGGGCGCCGCCCCGGCCAGGACGTATCCGCGCACGAGCTGGTAGACCCGGTTGTCCGAGACGTTGCTCTGGAACGCCCCGGTGCGGCTGTGCGCGGCGATGTGGCCGCTGCGGTGGACGTAGCACTGGCGGCCCGAGGCGGCCCAGGAGCGGACGATCTCCTCGGCCGCGAACTTGGTCCTCTCGTAGGGGGTGCGAAAGCTCTGCCCGATGTGCAGGTCGGCCTCGCCGAAGCGGCGCGCGGGCCCCTCGACGCCGCCGCACACGGCCAGGGTCGACAGGTGGTGCAGGCGCGCGCCGGGGACCTCGGCGTCGATCCAGGACACCAGGGTGCGGACCGCGGCCGCGTTGACGCGTTCGAGTTCGTCGGGCGGGGCCACCAGGCGCACGTCCGCCGCCGCGTGGACGACGGCGTGGACCCCTCTGACGCGGCGGAGCCCCTCCCCGGACAGACCCAGGCCCTCCCGGGTGACGTCTCCGGCCACGGCCTCGACGCCGCCCGTCCCGGCGCCGACCCGCCGGGCGGCGTCGGCGTCGCCGTCGGCGCGTACCAGGCAGGTGACCTCCGCCCCCCGCTCCAGGAGCGCGCCGAGCAGGTGCGTGCCGAGGTAGCCGGTGGCCCCGGTGAGCAGGACCCGCGCGGGCTCGCGGAGCACCCGCACGGCCGCGCCGTCGCGGGGAGCCCCGTGGAGCATCGGCTGCCCCGAGGTCGACACCGGCGACCTGGTGTGCGCCGGGGGCTGGGCCCGGGCCTCGGCCGCGACACGGCGGCCGAAGCCGGAGAGGACGCCCGCCGCGTCCTCGTGGGACAGGTCGGGCCAGGCGTACACCAGGTCGGCCACCAGCCTGCCCTCGACGACGCGTGCGGTGAGCCGGAGGAGCTGGAGGGGGTCGCCCCCGGCGCAGCGGGCGTTCCCGGCCTGTTCGGGGGCCACGGTCCAGCCGAGGGAGGGGTCCCCGGGCGGCCGGAACGCCCCCAGGAAGTTGAACCCCGCCTCGGGCCGGGGGCCGGGGGAGTCCATCGGCAGCTCGGGCGCCTCGCGCAGGAGGCGTCGGACCGCACGCGCCCGCCGGGCCGGGCCGCCGTCGGCGCGGTCGAGCCCGACCCGCTTCGCGGCGGTGAACCAGCCGACGGTGTCCATGTAGGCGTGCCCCGCGTCGCTGGTGTCGCGTCCGTGCGTCTCCACCTCCACCTCCAGCCGGGTGCGCCCGCCGCGGTCCAGGACGGCGTCGGCGAAGGCCGCCAGCAGGAACGCCTCCAGGTCCTGGCCGTGCCCGTGGCGGTCCACGAGCCGGTCCGTGGCCGCCGCGTCCAGGCTCCAGACCAGGGCCGTCGGCCGTGCCGGATCGGGCGCGGCCCCGCCCGGGGGCGGGTGGTCGGCGGCCCCGGGCGCGCGCGGGGCCAGGGCCGCCCACCGGTAGAAGTCGGCCGTGGGGGGAAGGGCCGCCTCCTTCCCGGAGAGCGCCGCCCGGTAGGCGTGCGCGAGGTCGTCCAGCAGGATCCGCCACGAGAGGCCGTCCACGGCCAGGTGGTGGGCGATCACCGCGAGCCGGTCCCCGCCGTCGGGGTGGCCGGTGAACAGGTGTGCGCGCAGCAGGAGCCCGGAGGCCGGGTCCAGACCCCGGTGCAGTTCGGTGCACACGCCGCCGACCACCCCCGCGGCGCGGCCGGGCTCCCCGGGCAGCCGTGAGAAGGACACCGCGGGCAGGTCCTTCGCGGGCCGGGGCCGCCCGGGGCCGCCCGGACCCACAGGGGTGCGCAGGGCCGGGTGCCGCTCCAGGACGGCCCGCACGGCCGCGGTCAGGGCCGGGGCGTCCACGGGCGCCGCGCAGCGCAGCAGGACGGACTGGTTCCAGTGGCGCGTGTCGGCCACGGGTTGTCGCAGCAGCCAGCGCTGGGCGGGGGCCAGCGCCCGGGCGTGCTCCCGGTGCGGTGCGCGTTCGGCCGGGTCCCCCGCGCCGGGGCGGGCGGCCGAGGCCAGGAGTTCGGGCGTGGGGTGGCGGTAGAAGTCCTCGAAGGCCACGCGCAGACCCGCCCGGCGCAGGAACGCCACCGTGCGCATGGCCAGGAGGGAGTCCCCGCCGAGTTCGAGCACGTCGGCGCCCGGGCCGACGGAGGACAGCCCGAGCGCGCCCGCCCACAGTTCGGCGATGGCGCGGACCAGCGGCCCCGCCTCCGGGTCCGGCCCGTCCGGGGCGGTGCGGCGGGCCCGCTCTTCCAGGGCCGCGTCCACGGCCTCGGCCAGGCGCGCGCGGTCGAGCTTGCCGTTGGGCCCGGTGGGGAACGCGTCCAGTGCGACCACGGGCTGGGGCACCGCGTACCCGGGCAGCCGCTCGCGCAGGTGGGCGCGCAGCGCGTCGAGCAGCTCCGCCTCCTCCCGGGCGCCGTCCGGGCGCACGGCGGCCACCAGGGCGGTGCCCGCGGGCGTCTCCCGCGCCAGCACGGCGGAGCGCCCCACCCCCGGGAAGCCCTCGATGACCCGCTCGACCCCCACCGGGTCCACCCGGTACCCGCGTACCTTGACCTCGCGGTCGGTGCGGCCGACGAAGACCAGGTCGCCGTCCGGGCGGCGGCGGCACACGTCGCCGGTCCGGTACATCCGTTCCCGCCCCGGCGGACGAAGCGGCGCACGGTCTCCTCGGGGCGGCCGAAGTAGCCCGCCGTGACCCCGGGGCCGCCGATGAGGAGTTCGCCCTCGGTGCCGTCGGGGGCCTCCCGCCCCTCGGCGTCCAGCAGGCGCAGCCGCGCCCCGCCGATCGGGGTGCCGATGGGGACCGTCGGCTCGTCGCCGGGCAGGTCGGCGCGTGAGCGGGCGACGAGGCAGGTGGCGCCGATGGTCGTCTCGGTCGGCCCGTAGTGGTTGACCACCCGGTGCGCGACACCGCCCTCCAGCAGGTCCGAGGCCAGCGACCGGGGCAGCGCCTCGCCTCCCAGGAGCAGGGTGTGCAGCGGCTCCTGCGCGGGGGGACGCTCCTCCATCAGGGCCGCCATGTGGGACGGGGTCGTCTTGAGCACCGAGACCCGGGCCCCGCGCAGGGAGTCCCACAGGGCCCGCGGGTCGCGGGCGGCGCGGTCGGGGACGACGTGCACGCGGCCCCCGGTGGCCAGGGCGAGCAGCCAGGAGGTGTGGCCCAGGTCCGCCGCCAGGGTGGTCACGTGCGCGAACACCGGCGCGTCGGCGCGGGTGAGGCCGAGGCGGTCGCGCAGCGCCAGCGCGTAGTGCGCCGCGTTGGCGTGGGTGACCGTGACGGCCTTGGGCCGCCCGCTCGAACCCGAGGTGAAGGAGAGGTAGGCCGGGTCGCAGGGCCGGGGCGCGGCGGGGTGCGGGGGCGGCCGCGGCCGGGGCCTTGAGGTCAAGCACCTCGGTGCCGCGCTCACCGGGAGCACGCGTGTCCGGGTCGGCGGTGAGCGCGTGGGCGACCCCGACCTCGTCCAGCCGCGCGGCGACGTCGGCGGCGCTCCACTCCGCGTCGACCACGACCGCGGCCGCGCCCGAGCGCAGGACCCCGTGCAGGAGCGCGCACAGCCGTGCGTCGCGCGGCCCGAGCAGGGCCACTCGGTCGCCGCGGCCCAGACCCCGTGCGGCCAGGCCGGCGGCGACCCGGTCGGCGGCGGCGTCGAGGTCGCGGTAGCTGAGGGAGCGCACGCCGTCGGTCAGTGCCGTACGGAGCGGGTGCGCCCGACTCCCCTCCGTGAGCATGTCGGACAGTGTGGGGGTGGGTCGCAACACGTGCGTCATCGTCTCCGCTCCGTCTCCGCTGTCTGGTTCGCGCGGCCCCGTGGCGGGGCGTCCGTCACCGCCGGGTCCGGCCGGGGGACCGGCTCCGGAGCCTCATACCGGGGTGTAGTCGGTGAAGTGCCGCGGTGAGAACAGCTCCGGCCATCCTCCCCGGTCCAGGCCGAGTTCGCGGGCGCGGGTGAGCATGTGCCGCCAGTAGGGCTTGACCGGGCGCCACCGGGCGCCGGTCTGGCAGTAGGAGGCGTCGACGAAGTAGCGGGGGCGGCGGGTCGTCCGCCGGGCCGGCCTGCGCGCGTGGAACAGCGCCGAGTTGAGCAGGACGGTCGAACCGGGCGGGAGCCGGTCCAGGACGGCCTCGCCCGGCAGCTCCGAGGTGCCCAGGTGGGCGAGGGCGGTCTTGTCGGCCTCCTCGCGGTGGGACCCGGGCAGGACGGCCAGGCTGCCCATGCTCTCGTCCAGGCCCACGGGGTAGTGCAGGGCGTGCACCATGACCAGGTCCGTGTCCCCGCGGTCGTTGGGCTCGTTGTCGTGGTTCCAGGGCTTGCCCCCGGTGTCCGGATCGTGTCTGGCGCTGTGCAGGTGGTGGAAGACGAAGGGCGCCCCCAGCAGTTCCGCGATCACCTCCAGCAGCGGGCCGTGGGTGAGGAGTTCGCCGTGGGCGGGCAGCTCCAGCTCCAGGGCCGGGCGGGGGTCGCCCCCGTCCGGGTCGAGGCAGGCGGCTATCGAGCGGTCGCGCAGCCCCTCGTCCACCCAGCGGTCCACCTCGGGGAGGAGCCGGTGCAGGAGGTTCTCGGGCAGCAGGCCGGGGAGGACGAGGTATCCCGACTCGGCGAAGCGCTCTCGTCGCTCGGCCGCGGACACGTCCTGGGACAACGCATGCGTCAAAGTGTCACCCCTGATTCGCGCTTCGGTGGTGGACGACTGCCGGATCGTCGCGGGGGTCGCCGTGCCGGTCCCGTTTCGGGGGGCGCGGGGATGGGAGGGCGTTCTCTTTTCCCGCCGACCGGGCGCTGGGGGAATGGCGCGGTTTTTCCGCGGGAGGGCTGTGGTCCGTGGTCCGACTGCATAAATTTGGCATCCGTTCCGTTCTGTGTCAAGAAGGTCGGAAAAGAATCCCGTGGGGGAGGCGCGAACACGTGCGCACGCGAGGGTCGCGGGAGGCGGAAGGGTGTGTGTCGGTGCTGCTCACAGCGGTTCGTGGGTGCTGCTGGCTTCTGTTGGTGCTGGTGTGGAATGCGGCGCCAAAATAGATATTTGTCCCCTTTCTCCCTTCTGGTTCGTGAGGGGAAAGGGGAGATATCCGGGTCTCGGGGAAACCGAGGAGAACGGTTTCCCGCGGCGGTCGCGCCGCCGTCGGGCGCGTGCGCTCATGTGTGTTCTGTGTGAGTGGGGATTGTGGATTTCCTCGTTGGCCCCTTATATGCGAAGTGCGCGGTAAGAACGATTCTCCTCGGGGGTCCGTATCCGATAAGTGTGTTCCGGACACGGCGTCGGCCCCGCCCCCGCGTCGCGCGGGGACGGGGCCGCAGGGTCCGACCGGGGCCTCAGTCGCCCGGGGCGTCCAGGGCACGCTCCAGGGCGTCGCGCACGGTGGCGCCCAGCAGCTCCACCTTGTACCCGGTCGCGGGCAGCGGCGAGCACAGGTCGGCCAGGCCCTCCAGGGCCTCGGCCACGCCCCCGTCCAGCGCCAGGCCGGCACGCGCGCCCACCAGGGCGGCCTCCACCTCCGGCAGCCGCAGCGGGGTGCGGGCCACCCCGCCCACGGCCACCGCCGCCGAGGTCACCGCGCCCCCGTCCGCCAGGGCCAGGCGTACCACCGCCTCCACCAGCGGCCACTCCGCGCGCGAGCGCCCGGTGGCACGGCGGTAGGCGTACCGCTCACCCGGGGTCGGGACCGGCAGCCCGACCGACACCAGCACCCGGCCCGGTTCCAGCACGTGGTCGCGGGTCGGGTCGGCGGCGTCGTAGAGGTCGGCCACCGCCATCTCGGTCCGCTCCTCGCCCGCCACGAGCACCGACGCGTCGTGGGCCAGTAGCGCCACCGCCAGCGAGGACGGGTGCGGGGCCGCGCACGGGCCCCGGTCCACGACCACCCCGTACAGGTGGTCGCCCCCGCGCGCCGGGCAGGAGTCCCCGCCCGTCTGGAAGCAGTCGAAGGCCGGGTTGCGCAGGTACCAGCACCGGTTGCGCTGGAGCAGGTTGCCGCCCAGCGTCGCCGCGTTGCGCACCTGCGGCGTGGCCAGCGCCCGCGCCGTGGCCGCCAGCGCCGGATAGGCCGCGGCCAGCGCGGGGTCCGCGGACAGCTCGGCGACGCCGGTCAGCGCGCCCACCCGGGCCGACCCGTCGGGGCGCCACTCCACGCCGCGCAGCTCGCGCACCCCGGTCAGGTCGACCACGGGCGCGGGCTCCAGGACCCCCGAGGCCAGGCACGCCGTCAGGTCGGTGCCCCCGGCGCGCGGGCGGGCGCCCGTGCCCTCCAGCCGGGTCAGGGCCTCCTCCAGCCCCGCGGGGCGTGTGGTCGCGGTCATCGCAGTCCCTCCAGCAGTCGGTCCGGGCGGATGGGCAGGTCCAGGGGGCGCCAGCCGGTGGCGTCGTGCACGGCGTTGGCCACGGACGCGGCCACGCCCACCAGCGAGATCTCGCCCAGGCCGACCCCCGCGCCCGCGGCGTGCTCGAAGCCCTCCTGGTGGAAGTGCACCTCGGTCTCGGGGACGTCACCCAGCCCCGGGAGCCGGTAGTCCTCCAGGTTGTCGGTGAGCACCACCCCGGTGGCCGGGTCGTGGCGGCGCTCCTCGAAGAGCGCGTACCCCACGCCCTGCACCACGGCGCCCTCGGCCTGGTTGCGGGCCAGCCGCTCGGCGTAGACGCGGCCCACGGCCAGCCCCGCCCAGCAGCGGGTGGGGCGCACCCGGCCCAGCAGGGTGTCCACCTCCACCTCCATCACGTGCACGGCGCCGGTCATGCCCCGGCCCACGGCCAGGTCGTCCATGTTCGGGGTGAGCGCGCCCCGGCGGTCCCGGCCGCGCTCACCGACCACCCGCACTCCCTCGGCGGCGGCCAGGGCGTCCTTGAGGGTGTGCTCGGGGATCGGCCCCGAGGCGGGAACCCCCGGTTCGCGTTCGCGCAGCTCGGCGCGGAGCCGGTCGGCGGCGTCTGCCGCGGCGGGGCCCATCGAGGTGGTGGTGCGGCTGCCGAAGGAACCGGTGCCGTGCACCGAGGAACTGTCGCCGATCTCCACGCGCACGTCGGCGGCGGACATCCCCAGCCGCTCGGCGACCACCTCGCCCAGGACCGTGCGGATACCGGTGCCGATGTCCTGGGTGGCCGAGCGCACCACCACCGCGCCGTCGCGGACCGACAGTTCGACCTTCGCGCTCGGGCCCATGAGGTAGAGCCAGTTGGAGGCGGCGACGCCGACCCCGCGCCGGAACCGGCCGGTGCGCGTCCCGCGCGGGCGCTCGCGCCACAGGTTTAGGGCGGCGGCCCGGTCGTACAGCGCCCGGCGCTTGGGGTTGCCGTCCCAGCGGCGGCGCAGGGTCAGGGGGTCCTCGCCCAGCCGGTGGGCCATCGTGTCCACGGCCTGCTCCATGGCCCAGGACATCGGGGCCCCGCCGGGGGCGCGCATGGGCAGGCCCGGCGGGCGGTGGGTGACCACGTCGAAGTCGCGGGCCCGGCGCGGCGAGCGCCCGTACATCAACAGCCCGAAGACGGCCGTGGTGGAGCCCACCGAGACGCCGCCGTCGCCGTGGGAGTCCACGGTCAGCGCCGCCAGGTCCCCGGAGTCGTCGGCCAGCAGCGCCACCCGGGTGCGGGTTCCGGGGCGGTGCCCGGCGTCGGTGAGCTCCTCGGCGCGGTCGAAGGACACGCGCACCGGAGCGTGGGCCAGCCGGGCCAGTTCGGTCGCGGCGACCATGTCGACCGACAGGTTGGCCTTGGCGCCGAAGCCGCCGCCGACGTACTCGCTGAGCACGTGCACCCTCTCCGGCGCCAGCTCCCAGCGCTCGGCGGCCTTCTGGGCGACCTTGGACACCGCCTGGGTGGACGCGCGCAGGGTCAGCGAGCCGTCGCGGTCCCAGGAGGCCACGCACACGTGGGGTTCCAGCGGGCTGTGCACCTGCGCGGCGGTGGTGTACTCCTGGGCCACCAGGCGCGGATCCCGGCGTTCGGCGGCCGTGCGCAGGCGCCGCACCGCGGTGGCGCCTCGCCAGCCGACGGTGGTGGGACCGCGCGTGTTGCCGTCCCAGCGGCCCGGGAGACTGGGGCCCTCGGCGCTGGAGGGAGCGGTCTGGCGCTCGGCGCGTGTGGGGTAGACCCGCGGGGCGTCCTCCGCGCGCGCCTCCTCGACACCGAGCACGGCGGGCAGGGGTTCGTAGTCCACCCGCACGGCCCGTGCGGCGGCGCGGGCCAGGGCCGCGGTCGGCGCGGCCACCGCGGCGACGGGCTGTCCCACGTAGCGCACCGTGCGCTCCTGCCCCAGCAGGTCGACGAAGACCGGGTGCGGGTCCACGGGCTGTCCGGGCCCGGGGCGGCGGGCGGCCGCGCTCCGCGCCCCGCCGGGGTCGACGGCGCGCACCCGGGCGTGGGCGTGGGCCGAGCGCACGATCACCCCCTCCCAGGCGCCCTCGGGGGCCAGGTCGGCGCTGAAGCGGGCCCGGCCGGTGACCTTGGCCAGGGCGTCCGCGCGCGGCGGCGCCTGCTCGGGCTCGGTGTCGAACTCGCCCGCGCAGGCGGCGTCCACGGCGGCGAAGATCCCCTCGTAGGCGCCGCAGCGGCACAGGTGCCCGGCCAGGGCGTCGGCCACGCGGTCGCGGCCGGGTCGGACGTCGCCGTGCTCGGCGCGCCAGGAGTCGACGAAGGCGGAGGCCTCCACCACGAACCCGGGCGTGCAGTAGCCGCACTGCATACCGTCGTGGGCGGCGAAGGCGCGCTGGACGGGGTGGTCGCCGCCCAGGCCCTCCACGGTGGTGACCTCGCGGTCCTCCAGCCGGTCGGCGGGCAGCAGGCACGAGGCGGTGGGCGCGCCCTCCACCAGGACGGTGCAGGCGCCGCAGACCCCGGTGCCGCAGGCGATCTTGGTGCCGGTCAGGCCGAGGCGGTCGCGGATGTGCTCGGCCGCCGTGGTGTCGGGGGAGTCGGGGGCGGGGGAGGAGACGCCGTTGACTCGAACGTTCATGGGGTGGCTTCCCTCGATACGAAGTTGACATTGTCAACTTAGGGGCGCTGCCGACCGCTGTCAACGAGGTACCGCGCCCCCCGCGCCCGCCCCTTCCGCCCGGGGCGGCTCCGTGGCTGCTCCGGGCACGCGCGGCCCCGCCCGGTCCGCGGCGAAAAAAGGGGGGAGGCCGGGCCGCCCCTCGGCGGCCCGGCCTCCCCCCTGGGGCGGGTCCGGCTCACAATCCCAGCGCGTGCATGGAGAAGTGGAACGCGAACACGGCCGAGAGCACCCACATCAGCCAGCCCACGTCGCGCACGCGCCCCTGGGCCGACCTGACCAGCGTGTAGGAGATGATCCCGATGCCGATCCCGCTGGCGATGTCGAAGGTGAACGGCATCATCGCGATGGTCAGGAAGGCCGGGATCGCCACGGCGATGTCCGACCAGTCGATCTCCCTGATGTGCATCATCATCATGGCGCCCACCAGCACCATCGCCACCGCCGCGGCCTGCGCCGGGACCACACCGAACACCGGGGCCAGGAAGATCGCCGCGAGGAAGAGCAGCCCCGTCACCACGCTCGCCAGACCGGTCCGGGCCCCCTCGCTCACCCCCGCCGTGGACTCCACGAACACCAGCGTCGCCGAGGAACTGGTCAGACCCCCGGCCACGGCGCCCGCGCCGTCGGTCACCAGGATCTGGTTGACCCGGGGCATGTGCCCGCCGGCGTCGGCGATGTCGGCCTTGGTGCCGATGGCCAGGATGGTGCCCAGGGCGTCGAAGAACCCGGCCAGCACCAGGGTGAACAGGATGACGCCCGCCGTGGTCGCGCCGGCCGAGGTCCAGGCGCCGAACATGTCCACCTGGAACAGCAGGCCGAAGTCGGGGGCCGCGAACGGGTTGCCGGGCAGCTCGGGGCTGGCCCCGCCCCAGTCCCCGGCCTCCAGGCCCGCCGCGTAGTGCACGACGATCGCCAGGACCGTCGCGCCGACGATGCCGTAGAAGATCGCACCGGGCACCCCGCGCACCAGCAGGACGCTGGCCAGCACCAGGCCGCACACGAAGACCAGGATCGGCCACCCGTCGAGGTGGCCTCCGGCCCCGGCCGCGCCGATCTGGAGCAGGCCGCCGCCCTCCCCGGCGCTGACGAAGCCCGCGTTGTCCAGCCCGATGAGGGCCACGAACAGGCCGATGCCCACGCCGATGGCCATTTTGAGGTTGTGCGGCAGCGCGTTCATCACCGCGGTCCGCACGCCGGTCACCACCATGAGGATGATGGCGACGCCCTGCCACACGACCAGGCCCATCACCTCGGGCCAGGCCATCACGGGCGCGGCCTGGTAGGCCACGACCGCCATCACCCCCAGGGCCGCGGCGCAGGCGATCGGCGCCCGGCCGACCACCCCCATCATGATCGTGACCAGCCCGGCGGACAGGGCGGTCATGGTGGTCAGCTGGCCCGCGGACAGGACGTCGCCGTTCACGTCGGAGACGCCGCTGAGGATGATCGGGTTCAGGACGATGATGTAGGCCATCGCCATGAAGGTGGTCAGTCCGCCGCGGACCTCGCGCCCGAAGGTGGATCCGCGCTCGCTGACGAAGAAGAAGCGGTCGAGCCAGGATCGAGCCGTGGGCTTCCGGGCCCCCGAGTGCGGGCCGGAGTCCTTGAGTTGGGTCATGTCCCCTCCTGGAGGGAGATGAGCATGGCGGGCATCGCCATGTGTAGGGGGTTTGTAACTCTGGGTGTTCGGTTGAGGGTGTGCGCAGGACGGCGCTGTCCTGCCGTTGGGCACCCGCCCCGGTGTCGGGGCGCCGACGAGGCCGGGGCGGGCGGTTCATGGGGGCGGCGCGGCGGGGGGACCGCGCCGCCGGTCGCGGCTACAGGTCGATGCCCACGATGTCCTCCGGACGCACCGGAGCGTGGGTCAGGGCCCTGCCGGTGGCCGCGCGCACCGCGGCCACGACGGCCGGGGTCGAGGACAGCGTCGGCGGCTCACCGGCGCCGCGCAGCCCGTAGGGCGCGTGCGGGTCGGGGCGCTCCAGCACGTCGATGCGCATCGGCGGTGTGTCCAGGATGGTGGGGATGAGGTAGTCGGTGAACGAGGGGTTGAGGATCTTCCCGTCCCTGACCTGCACCTCCTCCATCAGTGCCAGGCCCAGACCCTGCGTGGAGCCGCCCTGGATCTGCCCGGCCAGCTGCTGGGGGTGCAGCACCCGGCCCACGTCCTGCACCGCGTCGAGGGCGACCACCTTCACCAGGCCCAGCTCCACGTCCACGTCCACCACGGCCCGGTGCACGCACATCCCGAACTGGTTGTGCGAGGAGCCCTGGCCCAGCTTGGGGTCGAGCATCTCGGTGGGCCGGTGGTGGTACTCGCGGGTGTGCTCGACCACCGTGCCGCCGCGCGCCGACTCCCCCAGCAGGTCCGCCAGGGACACCAGGGCGCCGACCGTGGCCGACACCAGCTTGCCCCCGTCCAGGGACAGGTCGGTGTCGGGCAGCGCCTTGGGCACGATCCCGCGCTCGCGGGCCAGCGCGAACACCTCGGCGCGCACCGACGCGCACGCGGTCATCACCGCGCCGCCGGTCATGTACGACTGCCGCGAGGCCGAGGAGGAGCCCGCCGAGCCGACCTGGGTGTCGGCGGGGGCGATGACCACCTTCTCCACGCCCAGCTCGGTCCGGGCGATCTGCCCCTTGACCGTCACCAGGCCCTGGCCGACCTCGGCCGCCGCCGTGTGCACCAACACCACCGGCTCACCGCCCACGACCTCCAACCGCACCCGCGCGGTGGAGTAGTCGTCGAACCCCTCCGAGAAGCACAGGTTCTTCAGCCCCAGGCCGTAGCCCACACCGCGCACCACGCCCTCGCCGCGCGTGGTGCCCGCCACCCCGCCCGGCAGGGTGCGCTGGTCGGCGGGGTCGGCCAGCGCGTCGCGCTCGGGCGGCATCGGCAGGGCGCGGCAGCGCTCCAGCATCTCCGCCATCGGCAGCGGCATGTCGATCTCCTGGCCCGTGATGATCCGCGAGCCCTGCGACATGGCGTTCCTGATCCGCAGGTCCACCGGGTGCATGCCCAGCTCCTCGGCGAGCCGGTCCATCTGCGACTCGTAGGCGAAGCAGGCCTGCACCGCGCCGAACCCGCGCATCGCGCCGCACGGCGGGTTGTTGGTGTACACCCCGTAGGCGTCCACCAGCACGTTCTCCACCTCGTAGGGGCCGATGCCCAGGGAGGAGGCCACGCCCACCACCGCGGGGGTCGCCGACGCGTACGCGCCGCCGTCCACGATGATCTCCGCCGTGGCGTAGAGCAGCGTGCCGTCCGCGCGCGCCCCGTGCTCGTAGCGCATTCTGGCCGGGTGCCGGTGCACGTGCCCGTAGAAGGACTCCTCGCGGTTGTACACGAACTTGACCGGCCTGCCCGTGCGCAGCGCCAGCAGGGCCGCGTGGATCTGCATCGACAGGTCCTCGCGGGCGCCGAAGGCCCCGCCCACCCCGGCCAGGGTCAGCCGCACCTTGTCCTCGGGCAGCCCCAGCGCCGGGGCGATCTGGCGCTGGTCCACGTGCAGCCACTGCGTGGCCACGTACAAATCCACCCCGCCGTCCTCGGCCGGGACGGCCATGCCCGACTCCGGGCCCAGGAAGGCCTGGTCCTGCATGCCGACCTCGTACTCGGAGGACACCACTGCGTGGGCCTCGGCGCGCAGCCGCTCCAAAACCTCGCCCTCGCGTTCGGCCGAGCCCGCCACCTCGGCGAACGCGCCCGTGCGCACCGGCTGGTAGCGCAGCCGGTTGCCGCGCGGGTTGTACTCGGGGTGGTCGGGGACCGTGCCCGGCTCGTGCACCGGCGGGCAGTCGGGGTCCAGCGCGGCCCGCCTGGAATCGCTGATCGGCTCCAGCACCGCGTAGTCCACGCGGACGCGCTCCATCGCCCGCCGGGCGGTCTCGGGGTGGTCGGCGGCCACGATCGCCACCGCCTCGCCCTTGTAGCGCACCTTGCCGAAGGCCAGCACCGGCTGGTCCTGGTACTCCAGCCCGTAGCGCTTGTTCCCGGGCACGTCCTCGTGGGTGAGCACCGCGTGCACCCCGGGCACCTTCAGCGCCTCGGTGACGTCGATGCCGCGGATCTCGGCGTGCGGGTGGGGGCTGCGCAGGGTCGCCCCCCACAGCATGTCCTCCATCCACATGTCCGAGGAGTAGGCGAACTCGCCGGTGACCTTCAGGGTTCCGTCGGGGCGGCGCGGGCTGGAGCCCACCCCGTCCCTGGTCGTGCTGCTCAGGTCCGTCACGGTACGGGTCGTCGCCGCCATCAGCGGCTCACCTCCTGTGTCAGGGCGCGGTGCGCCGCACGGCCGCGCGCGGCGGCGGTCTCGGCGGACAGGGTGCGCAGCTCACCGCGGTCGACGACGGTGTTCCCGCCGACCCAGAGCCGCTCCAGGGGCGGAGTGGGGCCGAAGACGGCCGCCACCACCGGGTCCCCGATCACGTCGTAGCCGAACCCGTCCACCCGCCACAGGGCGATGTCGGCCAGTTTGCCCACCGCCAGGGAGCCCAGTTCGGCGTCGCGGCCCAGCACCCGGGCGCCGCCCAGGGTGGCCATCTCCAGCGCCTGGCGGGCGCTGAGCGCCGTGGGGCCCCTGCGGGCGCGGGCCATCAACAGCGCCTGGTGCATCTCACCGGCCAGCGGCGTCAGCTCGCTGGAGGCCGGGCCGTCCACGCCCAGGCCCACCGGCACGCCCGCCTCCAACAGTTCGGGGACCCGGCAGATCCCCGCGCCCAGACGGGCGTTGGAGGTGGGGCAGTGCGCCACCCCGGTGCCCGTGGACGCGATCCGCTTGATCGCCGCGTCCGACAGGTGCACGGCGTGCGCGAACCACACGTCCGGGCCCAGCCAGCCGAGCTTCTCGGCGTACTCCACGGGGGTGCACCCGAACTCCTCCAGGCACTGCTGCTCCTCGTCGAGCGTCTCGGCCAGGTGGGTGTGCAGCCGCACCCCCCGGTCCCGGGCCAGCTCCGCGCTCTCCACCATCAGCGCACGCGAGACCGAGAACGGCGAGCACGGGGCCACCGCCACCCGCGTCATCGCGTCGGGCGCGGTGTCGTGGTAGGCGTCGACGGCCTCGGCGGTGCCCGCCAGGGCCTGCTCCAGCGACTCCACCACGGCGTCCGGCGGCAGCCCGCCCTGGCTCTGCCCCCGGTCCATCGACCCGCGGGCCAGGTCCAGGCGCACGCCCACCTCGCGGGCGGCCTCCACCTCGGCGGCCACGATGTCGCCGCGGCCCGAGGGGTGGACGTAGTGGTGGTCGGAGGCGGTCGTGCACCCCGACAGCGCCAGGTGGGCCAGCCCGGCTGAGGTCGTCCCCGACACCACGTCGGCGTCCAGGCGGCCCCAGATCTCGTAGGAGCCCACCAGCCACTCGAAGAGCGTGCCGTCGGCGAACAACCCCTGCGTCGCCCACTGGTAGAGGTGGTTGTGCGTGTTGACCAGGCCCGGCGTGACCAGGCACCCGCGCCCGTCCACGCGCTCAAGCCCCTCGGCCCCGGGGGCCGGTCCCGCGCCCACCGCCGAGATACGGCCCGCGCGCACCACCACGTGGCCGTCGGCGTACTCCGCGCCGTCCACGGTCACCACGTGGGCGCCCTCGATGACGAAGCCCTCCGCCGCGCTCACGAACTGCCCCCGACCCGCCGCGAGGCGGCCAGGCGCACCGCGTCGAGGATCTTCTCGTACCCGGTGCACCGGCACAGGTTGCCCGCCAGCGCCTCACGGATCTCGGCGTCCTCCGGCGCGGGCAGCCCCGCGCCCACCGTGCGCTCCAGCAGGTCGTCGGTCTGCACCAGCAGGCCCGGCGTGCAGAACCCGCACTGCACCGCGCCCGCCTCCACGAAGGCGTCCTGCACCGTGCCCAGTTCGCGCTCGGCCCCCTCGCCCCCGGACAGGCCCTCCACGGTGCGCACCTCGCGCCCCTGCGCCTGCCCGGCGGCGATCATGCACGAACACGCCGTCACCCCGTCGAAGTAGACCGTGCACGAACCGCACTCGCCCTGCTCGCAGGCGTTCTTGCTGCCCGGCAGCCCCAGCCGCTCGCGCAGCACGTACAGCAGGCTCTCGCCCGCCCACACGTCGTCGGCGGTGACGTCCTCGCCGTTGACCCTGAAACTCACGCGCATCGCGTGGCTCCCTTCCGGTAGTCGGTGACCGACCAGCTCAGTGCGCGGCGCGCCATCACCGACAGCGCGTGCTTGCGGTACTCGGCGCTGCCCCGCTGGTCGTCGATGGGGCGGGCGGCCGCGGCCACCAGTGCGCCGAACTCGCGCACGACCGGCTCCGCGAGCGGGCGGCCGTCCTCCCAGTCGAACTCCGCCGCCAGGAACTTCTCGGCGGCCTCCGCGCGCAGCGGCGTGGGGCCGGCCGAGCCCACGCCCGTCCCCACCACCCGGCGCTCGGTGTCCAGGGCCAGGGAGAAGGAGGTCACCGCGATGACCATCGCGTTGCGCGTGCCGATCTTGGCGAACTGCTGGGGGCCGGTCGGCTCGGGCAGCAGCACCGCCGTGATCAGTTCGTCGGCCTGCCGCGCGGTGGTGCGCAGCGACAGGTAGAACTCGCGGGCGGGCACCCGGCGCCTGCCCCGCACCGACGCCAGCTCGATGACCGCGTCGGTGGCCAGCAGGGGCGGGTGGGACTCCCCGGCCGGCGAGGCGCCGCCCAGGTTGCCGCCCACGGTGCCGCGGTTGCGGATCTGCGGGGAGGCCACCGAGCGCGAGGCCCTGGCCAGGGCCGGAGCCCGCTCCGACAGGTGCTCGATCACCTTGGTGTAGGGCACGCCCGCGCCCAGGCGGGTGTGCCCCCCGTCTGGTCCGAACTCGGCCAGTTCCGGGATCCGGGTCAGGTCGATCAGGGCGGGCGGCCGCCTCTTGTCGAAGTTGAGCTCCACCATCACGTCGGTGCCGCCCATGATGGGCACCGCCTCGGGCAGGGCGCTCTTCGCCTCAAGGGCCTCCTCCAGTGTGGAGGGGCTCAGGAACTCCATGCTCGGTCCTCTTGTCGCCATGGTCGTGCCGCCGCTCGCTCGCGGCCCGGCGCGGTCTGTCGGTCGCGTCTTCCCTGGTGGGTCTCGCCGATGCTGTGAAGTACACCACTGGGAGCGCGGTCACTACCAGCAAGTGATGACATGAAGTGTCCGCGGAACGAACGGTTATCGTTGGGCGTTTCCTACAAGTGGCGTCACCGGAGTAACATCCACCGCCTCACCACCCGGGGCGCCCGCCGCCCACACGAGCGACAGAGGGACGTTCATGCGGATCAGCGAGCTGCTCGCGGTCACACGGCTGCACCTGAGATTCCTGTCGGGGGCCGAGCACGCGCACCGCACCCTGCGGTGGGCCTACACCACCGACCTGCTCGAACCCGCCCGCTACCTGCGCGGCGGCGAGTTCGTCCTCACCGGGATGATGTGGCGCACCCGCCCCGAGGACTCGCGCACCTTCGTGGCCTCCGTCGCGGGGGCCGGGGCGGTCGCCGTCGGCGCCGGGACCGCCCTGGGCGAGGTCCCCGCCGACCTGGTCGAGGCCTGCCGCGAGCACGACCTGCCCCTGGTGGAGGTGCCCCCGGAGACCTCCTTCGGCGCGGTCACCGAGGAGGTGCTGCGCTCCCTGACCCAGCACCGCTTCACCACTATCGCCGAGACCCGCGACCGCCACCGCCGCATCATGGCCGACGTCGCCGCCGGGGCCGACTTCCCCCGGGCCTTCGCCGAGGCCGCCGCGCAGACCGGGCGGGCCGCCTGGGTCCTGTCCTGCACCGGTCGCCACATCGCCGCCTCCGGCGGGCCCCTGCCCGAGGACGAGCGCGAGTGGATCGCCGCCCGCGCCCTGACCGGCCCCACCCTGCCGCACACCGTCCGCACCCCCCAGCGGGAGGACCGCGCCCTCACGCTCCTGCCCGTCCAGGCCCGCGAGTCCCACCCCCTGGCCGCCTGGCTGGTGGTCTGCGAGGGCGACCACGCCTCCTGGACCGAGGAGGAGCACGAGTCGGTGGCCGAACTCGTCTCCATCGCCGGGCTCGCCCGCAGCCGCGCCGAGGAGCGCGCCCTGACCGACGCCCGCCACCTGGAGGGGCTGCCCCGGCTGCTGGCCGCCCAGCGCTTCGACGAGGTCACCGAACTCCTGCGCGGCACCGACCCGACCGGCGGCCAGGGCAGCCACGTCGTGGTCAGCGCCGTCATGCTGCCCGAGCCCCGCGTGCCCGACCTGGCCCGGCGCGTGCTCTCCGAACTGGTCGCCGACCGCCCCGGCGCCGTCGTCACCGGCGACGAGGACGCCCTGGCCGTCGTCCCGGTGGCCGGGACCGACATCCGCGCCCGCGCCGAGGAGGTCCGCGCCGCGCTGCTGCACCGCGCCCGCGTCCTGGAGGGCGGCCTGCTCGACCACCGGCTGGCCATCGGCCTCAGCTCGGCCGTGCGGGGCGTGCCCGACCTGCGCGGCGCCGCCGTGGAGGCCCGCCACGCCCGCCGCCTGGCCGAACTGCGCGGCGGCCGGTCCCGGGTGATCGCCGGGGCCGAGATCGACTCCCACGAACTGCTGCTGGCCTCGGTCCCGGAAGAGGTGCAGTCCTCCTACCGCGAGCGGCTGCTGGGCCCGCTGCTGGCATACGACCGCGACCACCGCTCGGAGCTGGTACGGACTCTGGAGCAGTTCCTGGCCCACTCGGGGTCCTGGCAGCGCTGCGCCGCCACGATGCACGTGCACGTCAACACGCTGCGGTACCGGATCGGCCGTGTGGAGGAGCTGACCGGGCGGGACCTGAGCAGCCTGGAGCACCGGGTGGACCTGTTCCTGGCGCTCAAGCTCCGGGACTGACCCGGCCGGGGGAGGGGCCGCGGGTGGGGGAGAGGGGCCGCGGGGCGGGGGAGCGGTCGCGCCGGGCAGCTCGCGTCGTGGGACGGGCGCGCCGGAGCACGCGTGTCGCTGGTCACCGCTAGGGTGCTGGCGATGAGTACCGACCTCCTTCTCCCCGAGACCACCGACGCCGATCTG
The DNA here is from genome assembly GCF_052466615.1 of Nocardiopsis sp. M1B1. Classification (NCBI taxonomy): domain Bacteria; kingdom Bacillati; phylum Actinomycetota; class Actinomycetes; order Streptosporangiales; family Nocardiopsidaceae; genus Nocardiopsis; species Nocardiopsis sp. M1B1. Next base: position 3,645,100 of record NZ_CP196194.1, on the reverse strand, counting down.
AACGGCGCCGACCTGCGCGACCAGCTGTCCCGGCCCCTGGACGCGCCGCGCGTGTTCACCCGCTGCGACCTGACCGAGGCGGACCTGCGCGACGCCGACCTGGTCGACGCCGTCTTCCGCGACTGCCGCCTGGACGGGGCCCGCCTGGAGCGGGCCGTCCTGGAGGGCGCGGTGTTCACCGGCGGCAGCGCCTCGGGGGCGGTGTTCTCGCACGCCGAGTGCACCGAGACCAGGTTCGAGCGGGTGGACCTGGCCAACACCCGCTGGCAGGGCGCCCTGCTCACCGACACCGCCTTCACCGGCTGCCGGATGACCGGGGCCGCGCTGAACTCGCTGCGGGGGATCGGCTACACCTTCGCGCACTGCAACCTCATGCTGGCCCGCTGCAAGGGCCTGGTGCTGCGCGGGCAGACCCTGGAGGGGCTGCGCATGGACGAGGCCGACCTGGCCAGCGCGGACCTGCGCGAGACGGTGTGGACGGACTCGCGGCTGCGGGGCGCCAACCTGGTCAACGTGAGGCTGGCGGGGGCCGACCTGCGCGGCGCCGATCTGGGGGAGCCCACCCTGGAGCAGGCCGGGTACCTGCGGGGCGCCAACATCAGCCCGGTGCAGGCGGGCGCCATCCTGGCCGCCCTGGGCATCACCGTCGTGGAGTAGACGTCCTCCACTCGGGTCCACTTATTTGAATCTACGTCGTAAAGGTGTCTGTTCTTAACAATCTTCTCCCAAGGGGGAGAAAAACAAGAACGACAATCAAAGATTGCAGTACAACCTGCGCAGGGCCAGCGCCACCTGGAGGCGCAGCCGCCCCGACACCTCGTGCACGGGCCAGCCCAGCAGGCGTTCGGCCCGCCCCACGCTCTCCTGGAGGGTGGAGTGGTGCTGGCCCTGCGCCCGGGCCGCCGCCCGCAGGCTGGGGGAGGAGGCCACCGCGTCCAGGGCCGCCAGCAGCGGCGGGGCCTCGCGTGCCACTCGTTCCAGTGCCGCGACGTCCGGCACCGGTTCGCCGCCGGGCCGCACGGTGTCGGCCAGGAGCAGCAGCCCGCCCAGCTCCTCGGCGAACACCACGCGCGGGCCCGGGTCGGCGCCGGTGCCCCGGGCGGTGAAGCGCAGCGCCCGGCGGGCGTCGTGCCAGGAGGAGGGCAGGGCCAGCGCCTCCACGGCCGGTCCTACCCCCGCCCGCCGCGCGCCCGGGGGGTCGTCGGGGGCCAGGACGCGCACGCCGCCGCCGTGGTCGGCCACCGCACGGGCCCGGGACCCCGGGGCGAGCCCGTACCGGCGGGCGGCCAGGACGCGCTGCTCCTCGGACAGGTCGGCGTCGACCAGGGCCCGGGCCAGCGCTGTGCGTCCGCCCGCCGGGGGCGGGGCGGGTTCGAGCCGGGTGCGCAGGGCGGCGGCCGCGCGTTCGAGGACCATCGCCTCCACCGGGCCGGGGGCGGTGGTGGCGCGTTCCAGCCACAGCACGCCGTCGCCGACCCGGGTCGAGCACCAGGAGGGGTCGGGGTCGGCGGCGGTGCGCCTGACCTGTCCGGCGGGGTCGGCCCTCAGTGCGGGGCCGCGTCCGGGGTGGGTGAACCCGGCGGGGACGCCGGTCAGGACGGCGGCGCCGCGGATGACGGGTTCGATTCCGGCTCCGGTGAGTTCGTCGAAGTAGGCGATCACCTTGACGGCGGCGCCCGCTTCGGGGTCCAGTGCGGAGATCCTGCCCAGGAGCTCTCTCATGCCTTCATGGTGTCCCGGGTTCAGGCCCCGGTGATCCGGCGCAGCCAGGGCAGGCGTTGGGCGTGGGCGCTGCGGCTGAGGGCGGCGTGGGGGGCGATGCCGTCGAAGCCGTGGAAGCCGCCGGGCCACACGTGCAGTTCGGCTGATCCGCCCGCCTGCCAGATGCGGGAGGCGTAGTCGACGACCTCGTCGCGGAAGGTCTCGGCGGAGCCCACGTCCAGGAAGGCGGGGGGCAGGCCGGACAGGTCCTGGGCGCGGGCGGGTGCGGCGTAGGGGGAGACGTCGGGGCCGCCGGCGTGGGGGCCGATCAGGGCGGTCCAGCCGGTGGCGTTGGAGGTGCGGTCCCATACGCCGGTTCCGGCCATCTGGTGGGAGGAGGCGGTGTCGTTGCGGTCGTCGAGCATGGGGCACAGGAGCAGTTGTCCCTGGAGGGCGGGGCCGCCGCGGTCGCGGGCGAGGAGGGTGGTGGCGGCGGCGAGTCCGCCGCCCGCGCTGCCTCCGCCGATGACGATGCGGGTGGGGTCCAGGCCGAGGTCGGTGGCGTTGTCGGTGATCCAGGTCAGGCCCGCGTAGCAGTCCTCGACGGGGGTGGGGTGGGGGTGTTCGGGGGCGAGGCGGTAGTCGACCGAGATGAGGGCGAGGTCGAGTTCGTGGGCGGTTTCGAGGAGGCCGGGGATCTCGGGGCCGCGGTGGGTGCCCATGATCATGCCGCCTCCGTGGATCCAGTAGAGGGCGCCGACGGGGGTGGTGGTGTGGGTGGGGTGCCAGTGGATGAGGGGGATGGGGGTGTGGTCGTGGCTGGGGGCGTGGTGTGGGGTTTCGGTGTAGGCGGGGTGGAGGGTGGTGTCGGTGGGCAGGAGGCGGGCTCGTCGTCGGCGTAGGGCGGGGATCATGTCGGGGGTGATGGAGGGGGTGATCTCGTCGCCGAGGAGGGTGAGGGCGGCGGCGAGTTCGGGGTCGAGTGCGGGGCGGGGTGGTGTGGTCACGGGTGCCTCCGTTGGTGGTGTGTGGTGCGTCACCATTGTCGGGGGCGGGTGTGGGTGCGGGGCAGTGCCGTGTGGCGGGTGTGTGCCGCCGCGCGGCGGGGTGTGCTCTGGTGGGGTCTTGGGTCCGCCCCCGGCCGTCCCGGGGTGTGGGGTGGGCCGGGGGCGGTGGTGGTTACGCGCCCAGGGCTTCGGCGATGGTCACCGGTACGCGGGGCAGGGCGGGTTCGCCGTCCTCGACGGCCCAGACGCATTCCTGGAGGACGCGGACGAGGGTCCAGGCGCGTGCGCGGTCGCGGGGGATGTGGGTGGCCTCGGAGACCAGGTCCAGGCGGCGGCGGGTCTCCTTTCGGGGGTCGCCGGTGGCGAGGGCTTCGTCCCAGCGGTTGTGCAGGGTGGGGAAGAGGTCGAAGCCGGGGTCTCCGGCGAGGGGTTTGGGGTCGATGGCGAGCCAGGGTTCGCGGTCGGTGCCGGGCAGGGGGGCGAGCACGTTCTGGAAGTGCAGGTCCCAGTGCAGGAGGCGGTCTCCGGCTTGGGGTGCCATCTCGCGGGCGTGGGCGGCGAGTGCGTTCATGCGGTGGCGTTCGTGTGCGGTGCGCAGGCGTGGTGCCAGGTGTCGGGCTTGGGCGGCCATGGTGTGTGTGGCCTCCTGGAGGGTGCGCATGCCCTGTGGTGCCGGGTGGGCGGTGAGGCGGGCCAGGAGGGTGCCGATGGTGGTGAGGGCCTGGTCGATGGGGACGGTGTCGAGTGTGCGTGCGGGGTCGAGGGGTTCGAGGAGCATGGCGCCGGTGTCGGGGTCGTGTCGGAGGAGGCGTACGGCGCCGTCGCCGTTCCAGGTGCGTAGGGCGTCGGGTTCGCCGCGGCTCTCCTCGTCCACGGGTTGGATCTTGAGCATGGCGGAGTCGCCGTGGGGGAGTCGTACGGGGACGACGAGGGCGACCATGCCGTGCATGGGCGCGCCCACGGGTTGGAGGTCCCATCGTTTGAGCTGGCGCCGGGTGAGTTCGGGCAGTGCTCGGGTCCACTGGGGTCCGAAGAAGCGGTCCAGCAGGGGTGCCAGGGCGTCGGGGACGCGGATGGGGGGAGTGTGGTCGTGCATGTGGTGTGTCCTTCGTCGTTGTGGTTCGGCTGGTGACGAAGGAGCGTTGGGGGACCGCGGGTCTAGCGCATACCGAACACCTCGTTCGTTGTTCGTTGTGGGGTTCGAGGGTAGCGGGTGGGCGGGTGGGGTGTGTGCTCAGTGCGTCGGGGGGCGTGGGTGTCGGCGGGAGAGGGTTTGGACCATGGCGTTGAGTGCGGGTTTGGGTGTGTAGGAGTCGTCGAAGGGCAGTGCGGCGGTGTAGCCGGGGAACCATTCGGGGATCCAGGAGTGCTGGTCGCTGACTCCCCAGACGGACACGCGTACGCAGCGGGGTACGTCCAGGCAGGCCTGGACGACCTGTGCGTATTCGCGGGCCTGGTCCTGGAGGGCGCCGTTGGGGACGGGTTCGGGGATGCGTACGTCCAGTTCGCTGATGCTGACCTCCAGTCCCAGGTCGGTGAAGCGGCGTAGTTGTCGGGTGAGGTCGTCGGGGACGTGGCCGTGGATGAAGTGGCTCTGGAAGCCGATGCCGTGCAGGGGGACGCCGCGGTCGAGCAGGGTGGTGACGAGTTCGTAGAGGGCGTCGGTCTTGGGGCCGCCGCCCTCGATGCCGAATTCGTTGATGTAGAGGCGGGCCTGGGGGTCGATCTCGTGGGCCATGGTGAGGGCCTCGGCGATGTAGTCCTCGCCCAGGACCTGGTGCCAGAGGTTGTCGCGTAGGCGGGGGCCGCTGTCCTCGAAGGGTTCGTTGATGATGTCCCAGGAGGTGACGCGTCCTTGGTAGCGGCCCATGAGTGCCTGCATGTGTTCGCGGATGACCTGGCGTAGTTCGTCGGGGGTCCAGGTGCCTTGTGCGAGCCAGGCGGGTTGTTGGTTGTGCCAGAGCAGGGTGTGGCCGTGGACGGTGAGGTTGTTGCGTTCGGCGAAGTCGACGACGGTGTCGGGGCCGCTCCAGTCGAAGGTGTGGCGTTGGGGTTGGACGTACTCCCATTTCATGGTGTTCTCGGCGGTCAGGGAGGTGTAGTGCTCGGTGACCACGGAGCGGTACTCGTTGTCGTGGACGAGGGGGTTGACGGCCACGGCGACGCCGAGGTCGATGTCGCTCTGGTGGGCGAGTCGGGGGAGTTGGCCGGGGCCGGAGGGTTCTGGTTGTGCGGGCAGGGTGAGGGTCAGGACCGCGGTGACCAGGAAGATGACCGTGCACAGGGCGGCGGCGGTCAGCAGGGCTCCGCGTCCGCGGGTGAGCGAGCGCCATGGGGAGGAGGCCGTGCTGCGCATCTGGTCGGTTCTCGCCTTCTATCGGGTGCCCGTGGTGACGGGGAAGGCGGACAGGGAGCGTACGACGGTGGTGGGTCGGCGGGTGGGTGTGGCGGTGGGTCGTAGGTGGGGGAGGCGTTCGGCGAGGGCGCGTAGGGCGATGCGGCCTTCGAGGCGGGCCAGGGGTGCGCCCAGGCAGTAGTGGACGCCGCTGGAGAAGGAGAGGTGGTCGGCGGCGTCGGGGCGGGTGATGTCGAAGCGGTCGGGGTCGGTGAAGCGTGCGGGGTCGCGGTTGGCGGAGCCGATGAGGCACATGGCGTAGCTGCCGCGGCGCAGGGGTTGGTGTTGGACGGTGGTGTCGGTGTGGACCCAGCGGCTGGTCATCTGGACGGGTGAGTCGAAGCGCAGGGTCTCCTCCACGGCGCCCGGGGCCAGGTCGGGGTCGGCGACGAGGCGTTCCCACTGGTGGCGGTGGCGCAGCAGGGCCATCACCCCGTTCCCGATCAGGTTCACGGTGGTCTCGAATCCGGCGACGAGCAGCAGGCGGCACATGGTGCTGAGTTCGGTCGCGGTGAGGTGGCCGTCGTCGACCTGGGTGACCAGGGTGGAGACCACGTCGTCGCGGGGGTCGGCGCGGCGCTGTCGCATGAGCCGGGTGAACAGCAGGTCCAATTGTGCCGTGGCCTGGTGGATGCGGCGCAGGTGACTCGCCGAGCGGGCGCCGTCCAGGGCGCTGCCCAGGGCGTGGCCGATGCGGACGAATTCGGCGTCCTGGTCGGCGGGGACGCCGAGCAGGCGGCTGATGACGGCGATGGGCAGGGGTTGGGCGAAGTCGCGCATGAGGTCGAAGCGGCCTTTGGCGGCGGCCCTGTCCAGGAGTTCGTGGGTGGTCTTGGTGATCTGGGTTTCGTACTCGCCCATGCGGCGGGGGCTGAAGGCGGGGCGGGCGAGTTGGCGCAGGCGGGTGTGTTCGGGTGGGTCCTTCATGAGGAAGGACAGGTCCATGATGTTGAACTGTTGGAGGGGGGCGGTGCCGTCGGGGGGTTGGACGCCGAACTCGCGTCCGCGTAGGAGGGCGCTGACGGCTTGGTAGGTGTTGGCGGTGCGGAAGCCGAGTTTGCTGGTGGCGAAGTGGCCTTGGTCGCGCAGGCGTTGGTAGGTGGGGTAGGGGTTGCCGCGCCAGGGGTGGTGCAGGAGTCTGCTGGGGTGGTCTCCGGTCTGTGCGGCGGTCCAGAAGGCGGCGTTGGCCAGGCGCAGGCGGGCGTCGATGCGCAGGGTGTCGGGGATGTGCATGGTGTGTCCTCCTGTCGCGTGCTTTTTCGACCCTAGGCGGGTGGGGGGTGCCTGGTCATGCGGGTTGGTGACTTGGCCGTGTGCGGTCAGGGGGGAACTTTGCGGTGTGGTTCGTCGTTGGGGTGCGGCGTTGGCGGGTGGGGTGTGGTGGTGGGGTTGTCGCAGGTGGTTGGGGTTGTGGGGGGTTGTGTGGGTGTGGGGTGGTCGGTGTGGTGGGTCGGGGTGGGGTGAGCCCGGGGGTGTCGCGGGTGCGGGTGGGGGCCGTGTCGAGGGACATGGGGCCCGTGGGGGTGCACACGCCGGGGTTTGCGGGGGAGGCTGGGGTGTGCGCCCGCCGATAGGTTGGGGGCAGGCGTCTTTCCGGCGGGTGCTCGGGCACCGGGGGAGGCGGTGGTCATCCTCTGGCACCCGGGGGTGGCGGAACGTCGTGTGTGGAGGCTGTAGTGTCCCTTAGGCTCGATCCCAGTGACCCGGAACGTATCGGCCGGTACCGGCTGATCGGCCGCTTGGGCTCTGGCGGCATGGGCCAGGTGTTCTTCGGCCGTTCGGCCGGGGGGCGTGCGGTGGCGGTCAAGCGCATCCATCCGCACATGGCCGCCGACGCCTCCTTCCGGGAGCGTTTCGCCCGTGAGGTCAACGCGGCCCGTCAGGTGAGCGGTGCGTTCACCGCGCCGGTGATCGACGCGGGTCCCGATGACGAGGTGCCCTGGCTGGTCACCTCGTACGTGCCCTCGTTGCCGTTGGACACGGCGGTGCACGATCACGGGCCGCTGCCGGAGGCGAGTGTGCGGGTGCTCGCGGCGGGTCTGGCCGAGGCGTTGGCCGACATCCACCGGGTGGGGTTGATCCACCGTGACCTCAAGCCCGGCAACGTGCTGTTGGCCGAGGACGGGCCGCGGGTGATCGATTTCGGTATCGCCCGTGCCACCGACGGTACGGCGGCCACGCAGTCGGTGATCGGTACGCCGGGGTTCATGAGTCCGGAGCAGGTGCAGGGGGAGGCGCTGACCCCGGCCAGTGACCTGTTCGCCTACGGTGCGGTGCTGGCCTACGCGGCGGCGGGGACGGGGCCTTTCGGTGAGGGCGGTATGCCCACCATGGTCATGCGCATCATCAGTCGTGAGCCGGATCTGTCGGGTGTGCCCGAGTCGTTGCGTCATCTGGTGGCGGCGTGTTTGTCCAAGGACCCGCAGGGTCGTCCGGGGCCGGGGGAGATCCTGGACTATCTGGGTGATGTGGCCACGGGGCCGACCTGGTTGCCCGCGGCGGTGATGCGCGGGGTTCAGGAGCAGGTGGCCAAGGTCAACGGGGCGTTGGCGGCCGCTGCCGGGGACGGGCGTGCCACCGGTCAGCACCAGCGCACGGAGGTGTTGGGGCAGGGTGGTGCCGCTGCTGTGGGGGGCGCGGCGGGAGCTGCGGCCGGGGCGGCTGGTGCGGGTGTGTTCGGTGATGAGGCGGCCACCCGGGTCACGCCGCCGGTGCCGGGGCACGAGGGCGGTGCGACCTCGGTGCTGGGTGAGCAGCAGGGGTATGGGGCCACGGCGCGTTTCCCGTCGGGGCAGCAGGTTCCGCCGACCGCCCAGTACGGTCAGGGCGCTGCCTCCTACGGGCGGGAGGAGGCTTCGGGTCACCGGCAGCCGGACCGGCCCAGCCAGGAGGACGCCTACGCCGACCTGTACGGCGAGCGGCGTGATCCGGCCGGGGCCGCGCGCCGCCAGCAGCAGGAGCAGTTGCGTCAGCAGGAGGAGCAGCGCCAGCGCCGGATGCAGGAGCAGCAGCGCCAGCAGGAGGAACAGCGTAGGCGGGTGGAGGAGCAGCAGCGCCACCAGCAGGAGCAGCGGTTGGAGCACCGGCGCCGTCAGGAGGCCGAGCGGGCCCACCGTGAGCGGGTGCGGGCCGAGCAGGAGGCCGCGCGCCGTGCCCAGAGCCAGGCGCGCCATGCCGACCAGCCGGGGTTGTGGGGTTTCGTCAAGCTGTTGCCGTTGTTGGTCATTCCGCTGATCCAGGTGCCGTTGGGGTACGGGGCGGCGTTGGCGTGGGCGTGGTTCACGACCGAGACCGAGGTGTGGACGGGGGCGCCGTACGCGTTCGAACCGTTCCGGTGGGAGTCCTTCTGGCACGCGATGATGCTGGGGTACTTCCTGTTGAACAACCTGGTGTCGTTGGAGTACCTGGTCAGGTCGTTGCGGACGTCGTTCGTCACGGGTGCGGTGTTGGCGTTGGGTGCGATCGCGGCGACCAACGGCCTGTTGTACAGCTTCGGTTTTTGGGGCTGATCCCCGGCTGGGGTGTGGCCTCGGGTGGTGGCGGGGTTCGCGGGCGTGTTGGCCGCGGTTTGGCACTGTTGACAGGCGCGGGAGGCCTGTCCCAGGATGAGGCGCCGAGGGCGGGGCCCGTGGTCCGGGCCGCCGCCCGCGCCCAACGCGACTGGGCGGCGGCCTCCTTCGAGGAACGCGCCGCCGTCCTGCGCCGTGCGGGAGACCTGGTGCAGGCCCACGCCCAGGAGATCACGGGCTGGCTGCGCCGTGAGGGCGGCGCGGCGGCCGCGATGGCGGCCTTCCAGGTGAAGGTGGCGGCGCAGGAGTGCTTCGAGGCCGCCGCCCTGGCCTCCCGGCCCCACGGGGAGGTCCTGCGCACCGGCAAGCCCCGGCTGAGCTTCGCGCGTCAGGTCCAGGTCGGTGTGGTGGGGGTGATCGCGCCGTTCAACGTGCCCCTGATCCTGGGCATCCGCTCGGTGGCCCCGGCCCTGGCGGTGGGCAACGCGGTCGTCCTCAAGCCGGACCCACGCACGGCCGTGTGCGGCGGCGCGGTCCTGGCCGAGGTGATGCGCCGCGCGGGTGTGCCCGAGGGCGTGTTCCAGGTGCTGCCCGGCGGGGCGGCGGCGGGCGAGGCGCTGGTGGCCGACCCGCACGTGCGCGTCATCTCCTTCACCGGCTCCACCGGGGCCGGGCGCAGGGTGGGTGAGGCGGCCGGGCGCCACCTCAAGCGCGTCCACCTGGAACTGGGCGGCAACTCACCGCTGGTGGTGCTGGAGGACGTGGACGTGGAGGCGGCCTCCTCCGTCGGCGCGTGGGGGTCCTTCCTGCACCAAGGGCAGATCTGTATGGCCACCGGCCGCCACCTGGTGCACGAGGGGGTCGCCGACGCCTACGTCGAGCGTCTGGCCGAGCGCGCCGAGGCGCTGACGGTGGGCGACGCCGAGAGCGAGGAGTCCATGCTGGGCCCGGTGATCGACGCGGGCCAGCGCGACAAGGTCCACGCCCTGGTCAGGGGCAGTGTGGACGCGGGTGCCGCGCTGCGCGCGGGCGGCACCTACGAGGGGCTGTTCTACCGGCCCACCGTCCTGGACCGGGTGGAGGTCCACACCCCGGCCTACGCCCGGGAGGTGTTCGGCCCCGTGGCTCCGGTGGTGCGCTTCTCCTCGATCGGCGAACTGGTGGAGTTGGCCAACTCCACCGCCTACGGGCTGTCTCTGGGGGTGCTCACGGGCAACCCCGTGCGGGGGTTGGAGATCGCCGACCGGGTGCCCAGCGGCATCGTGCACATCAACGACCAGACTGTGGACGATGAGGCGGTGGCTCCCTTCGGCGGGGTGGGTGACTCGGGTACGGGCTCGCGGTTCGGGGGCGGTCGCGCCAATCTGGAGGCGTTCACCGAGACCCAGTGGGTGACGATGCGCGCCGATCCGGCCCGCTACCCCTTCTAGAGGCCCGTGTCCGCGCGTGGCGGGGGCGGGTCAGGCGGAGATGCCCCCGTCGCTGTTCAGGAGTTGGCCGTTGATCCACCGGCCCCGGGGCGAGCACAGGAACTCCACCAGGTCCGCGGTGTCGCGCGGTGTGCCCAGGCGCCCCAGCGGGGTGTGCTGGAGGCAGTCGGCCTTGGTCTGTTGTGACATCCAGCCGGTGTCGACGGGGCCGGGGTTGACGACGTTGGCGCTCACCCCCAGGTGGGCCAGCTCGCGGGCGCAGGAGAGCACGATGCGGTCCAGGGCGCCCTTGCTCGCGCCGTAGGGCAGGTTGCCGACGGTGTCGTCGCTGGTCAGGGCCACGATTCGTCCGGTGCCGTGCTCTGCGGTGAAACGCAGGCCGAACTCGCGGGCCAGCTGCCAGGTGGCGCGCGCGTTGACCGCGAAGTGCCGGTCGAAGCTGTCCACGGTGGTCTCCAGCAGTCCGGAGTCGACCGACTCGCAGTGACACATGACGAGTGCGCTCACCGGGCCCAACCGCTCCTGGACGGTGTCGAAGACGTGTGCGGCGGTGGCGGTGTCGGCCAGGTCGGCCTCGATGGCCATGGCGCGGGCGCCGTGTCCGGTCAGGGCGTCCAGGATGGTGCGGGCCGCGCCCGGTTCGGCGCCCCAGCTCATGCGGGCGTCGTAGGCGCTCCAGTGGGTGAAGGCCACGTCCCACCCCGAGGCGGCCAGGCGGAGGGCGACGGCGGAGCCGATACCGGTGGTGCGGCCGACCCCGGTGACCAGGGCCAGGGGGCGGGGCGGGTGGGAGGGCGGTGTGTGCGTCATGGGGTTGATGGTCGCGCAGTCCTCGCACCGCGCACCAGGGGTTTTCGCGCGGGCCCTGCGCGGGCCCGGGTGGGAGCGCCGCCGGGTGGTGTTCGCGGTGGGCGGGTACGCCCTTACCCGGTCAGGTCGGGGATCACGCGCGGGCCCATCCGCCGCACGTGGTCGCGGAACAGTGCCACCGCGGGGGGTTCGTAGCCGCCGCCCGATCCCTGTTGGGGCCAGACCACTCCGATGGGGCGGCGGGCGTCCACGCCCTCGATGCCCAGCTCCACCGTTCCGCTCAGCGGTCCCTTGGGGCGCGCGGGGAGCACCGAGACCCCAAGGCCCGCCGCGACCAGGCCGCGCGCGGTGGCGATGTCGTCGGCCTCGAAGGCCACCCGGGGGGTGAACCCCGCTTGTTCCACGATGCGGTCGGTCAGGTGGCGCACGCCCCGTCCCGGTTTGAGCAGGATGAACTCCTCGTGGGCCGCGGCGGTCACCGCCACCGCCGCGTCCGGGGTGTGGTCCGCCGCCCCGGTGTCCGGACCCCGGTGTTCCCGTGCCAGCGCGTGGTGCTCGGGTACCACCAGGCGCAGCACCTGGGTGTGCAGCGTGGCCGCCGCCAGCCCCCGGCCCGAGGGCAGCGGTGAGGTCAGCGCCAGGTCGGCGCCGCCCGCGGTGAGCCTGTGCAGTGACTCCGACCACGGTTCCTGGGTCAGGGAGAAGCGCACCCCCGGGTGCTGGGCGCGAAAGCCGCGCAGCAGCGCCGGGACCACCTCCACCCCCAGTGTGGGCAGGAAGGTCAGTGCCACGCGGCCCTCCTCTGCGCCGGTCAGTTCCGCCAGGCCCTGGCGCAGGTCCGCCAGGGCCCGTTCCACGTGCGGCAGCAGCAGTCTTCCGGCGCGGGTCAGCCGGATGCCGCGTCCGGTGCGTTCGACCAGGGCCATTCCCAGTTCCTGCTGTGTGCGGGCCAGTGCCCGGCTCAGGGTGGGTTGGGGGGTTCCCAGTGCTTCGGCGGCCTGGGTGATGTGCTCGGTGGCGGCCACCGCGGCCACCATCCGCAGCCGCGGCGCCAGTACCTGGGCCAGGGTGTCGGCGTCGAGGTCCTCGCCGTGCTCACGGTGTTCCATGCGTTCCAGTATGGATGAACGCCAATGCATGCATTGGACGTATGAAACCGGTCTTTCTAGCGTGGACGGTATGACCCTGACCAGCGCCTCACCGTCCGATCACGACATGCGTCCCCGTGCGGGCACCGGCGCCTACCGGCGCACGGTCATCGCGTTGGTGGCCGCCGCGGTGGCGACCTTCGCCCAGTTGTGGTCGGTCCAGCCGATCCTGCCCGCGATCGCCGAGGGGTTCGGCGCCTCGGCCTCCCAGGCCGCGCTCGCGGTCTCGCTGGCCACCGGCGGTCTGGCGGGGTTCACCCTGGTCTGGAGCGGGGCGGCCGACCGTTTCGGTCGCGCGCGCGTCATCGGCGTCTCCCTGCTGGCCGCGACCCTGGTGGGCTGTGCGATTCCCTTCGTTGCCGATCTGTGGCCGCTGCTGGTGCTGCGCGCGCTGCAGGGCGCGGCCCTGGGCGGGGTGCCCGCGGCGGCCGTGGCCTACCTGTCGGAGGAGATCCACCCGGCCGACGCTCCGCGCGCCACGGGTCTGTACATCGCGGGCAACCCGTTGGGTGGGATGGGCGGGCGTCTGCTGGCCGGGTTGGCCGCGGACCTGGGCGGCTGGCAGTGGGGGATCGCCGCCAACACGCTGCTGGCCCTGGTCGCGCTGGCCGTGTTCGCGCTGGTCCTGCCCCGGCGGGCGGGCGTCGCGCGCGCCGCCGCGGCGCGGGGGGAGGCGTCACCGTCGCCGGGGGCGGGTGGGGCCGGGATGGGCGGGCGTGTGCGCGCGGCGGTGACCACGCCCGGGCTCATCGCCCTGTACACCCAGGCCCTGTTGCTCATGGGTGCCTTCATGACGGTCTACAACCTGTTGGGTTTTCGTCTGATGGCCGAGCCCTTCGGGTTGTCCCAGGCCGCGGCCTCGCTGCTCTTCTTGTCCTACACCGCCGGGATGGTGGGTTCGGCGGTGGCGGGGGGCGCGGTCGCGCGCTGGGGCGGGTACGCGGTGCTCACCGCGGCGACCGTGTTGATGGCGGTCGGGTTGGGCGGGATGTTCGCCACGGCCCTGCCGGGTCTGCTGGCGGCCCTGGTGGTGATGACCTTCGGTTTCTTCTGCGCGCACGCCACCGCCTCGGCGTGGGTGGGTACCCGGGCGGTGCGGGGGCGGGCCCAGGCCATGGCGGTGTACACCCTGGCCTACTACCTGGGGTCGAGTCTGTTCGGCTGGGTGGGCGGTCTGGTCTACGACGGTGTGGGTTGGGGCGGGTCGGTGGTGTTCGCGTTGGGGTTGTGCGCGGCGGCCGCCGCGGCGGGTCTGCGTCTGCGTCGTCTGCGGTAGGGGCTGTGGCCGTCCGGGGGTTGTGTGTTGGCGCCGCGCGGGTGGTGTGCTTGTTCGCGGGGCCGCGTTGGGGGGAGTGTGGGAAGGGAGCACACCGCCGTGGTAGTTTAAATTTAAACTACATTGGCAGGCGCCCCCGGCGAACTCGACGAAGGGTGAGGGACATGGACGTGCGCCCCGCGGGAATCCACCACGTGACCGCGATCGCCAGCGATCCGCAGGCCAACGCCGACTTCTACCTGCGCGCCCTGGGCATGCGCATGGTCAAGCGCACGGTCAACTTCGACTCGCCCCAGACCTACCACCTCTACTACGGCGACCGCGCGGGCAACCCCGGCACCATCATGACCTTCTTCCCCTGGCCCGGTGCACCCCGCGGGCGCGTGGGCGCGGGCCAGGCCACCACCACGACCTTCTCCGTACCCGAGGGCTCCCTGGGCTGGTGGGCCCGGCACCTGGCCGCCCTGGACGTGGAGGCCACCCGCCCCGCCGAGCGGGAGGAGGAGGACGTGCTGAGCCTGCGCGACCCCGACGGCCTGGTCATCGAACTGGCCGCCAGCGCCGACCACCACGACACCGACCCCTGGGACGGGGGAGCGGTGCCGCCCGAGCACGCCATCCGCGGCATCCGCGCGGTGACCCTGACCGAGCAGGACGTGGAGGGCACCGTCCAGATGCTGGGCGACCAGCTCGGCTTCCACCTGGCGGGTGAGAGCGGGGAGCGCACGCGCTTTCACACCAACGCCTCCGGCCAGGGCGTGGGCACCATCGTCGACGTGGTGGCCGACCCCCGCGCGCCGCGCGGCCTGGTCGCGGCCGGAACCGTCCACCACGTGGCCTACCGCGCTCCCGACGGCCCCGTCCAGGAGGCCTGGCGTCAGCGCCTGGAGGCCGACGGTGTGGGCGTGACCGAGGTCCGCGACCGCCGCTACTTCACCTCCATCTACTTCCGCGAGCCCGGCGGGGTGCTGCTGGAGATCGCCACCGACGGCCCCGGGTTCGACTACGACGAGCCGCTGCTGGAACTGGGGCGCTCGCTCAGGCTCCCGCCGTGGCTGGAGCCCGACCGCGCCCAGATCGCCGCGCACCTGCCCGCCTTGGAGACCGGCCGGTGAGCGGCGTCGACGACCTCGTCCACGTCTTCACCCCGGCCACCGCCCCGGACGCGCCCACCGTGTTGCTGCTCCACGGCACCGGCGCCGATGAGCACGACCTCCTGCCGCTGGGGCGGGCCCTGGCCCCGGGCGCGGCCCTGCTCTCACCGCGCGGCACGGTGGACGAGAACGGGATGAACCGGTGGTTCCGCCGCCTGCGCGAGGGCGTCTTCGACGTCGAGGACCTCATCGAGCGCACCGCCGCGCTGGCGGCCTTCGTCACCGAGGCCGTGCGCGCCTACGACCTGGACCCGGAGCGCGTCGTGGTCAGCGGGTTCTCCAACGGCGCCAACACCGGGGCCGCCCTGCTGCTGCTCCATCCGCACCTGCTGCGGGGCGCCGCCCTGTTCGCGGCCGGGGCGCCGCTGCAGGGGCGCCGGCCCGATCCGGTGGACCTGTCGGGGGTGCGGGTGTTCCTGGGCTTCGGCGCCGCCGACCCGATCACCACCGTGGACCAGGCGCGCCTGCTGGCCGACCAGCTGCGTGAACGCGGGGCCCGGGTGCGCTCCCAGGAGCACCCCGGAGGGCACCAGGTGGCGTCCCAGGTGTTGGAGCAGGCCCGCGACTGGTTCGCCCGCTCCCGGTTCTGACCTGGTCTTTTCCTCAGGCCGCGGCGGCGCCCCCTGACCCCGGGCGTCGCCGCTTCGCATGCCGTGGCCGTGTACTCCTGTTTATCGCGAAAAAGCCAGCGCGACACTCACCAACATGGATACCATCAGCAGCGAAATGCACACCCAAAGTGACATGGAGTGGTTTTCGTGCGCTTGATGCAACGTTTCCTGGCTGGTACCGCCGCCGGTGCCGTCCTGGCCACCGTCCTGCTGGTCGGCGCCGCCCCGGCCTCGGCGGACTCCGTGGCCACCGGGTTCTCCCGTTCCCTGCACTTCTTCAGTGACGAGGGCTTCCTCGACGACATCATCGACAACATCACCATCACCGTCTGAGCGCTGACCCCGCGGGTCTGACCGCCGCCTTCGTCGCACGCCCACCGCGTCCTCCCTCCTTTGGGCGCACGTGCGGGGAGCGGGGCCCAGCGGGCACGACCATGTACGGCGGGTTCACCCCTTCCCTCGTGAACCCGCCCCCGGCCCCCGCCCTCCCCCCGATCACGCCCGCCGACGCGGAGCCGCCGCTCGCGCGCGGGCCAAGGACACCCTGGGACAAAACCCCCAGCGGGTGAAGAGTAGGCTGCGTGCGTCAGCCATCCCCGCCACGAAAAGAACCCATGATCACCTCTTCCCTCGGGCGCGCGCGGTAGATGGACCCCGAGATCCTCGGCCTGCTCCTGCTGGTCGGCGTCGCAGCGGGCTGGGTCGACGCCGTCGTCGGCGGAGGCGGCCTGCTCCTGCTGCCCGCCCTGCTGGTCGCCGCGCCCACCACACCCCTGGCCACCCTGCTGGGCACCAACAAGCTCGGCGCCGTCTTCGGCACCACCTCCGCCGCCCTGGCCTACGCCCGCAAGGTCGGGATCGACCGCCGCGTGGTCGTGCCCACCGCCGGCCTGGCCCTGCTGGGCTCGGGGCTGGGCGCGGCCCTGGCCGCCGCGCTCACCGCCGACGTGCTCAAACCCGTCATCATGGTGGTCCTGGCCGGTGTCGCCCTCATGGTCTACTTCCGCCCCGCCATGGGTGTCGCTCCCGACCGGGCCCTGCGCACCCGCAACCGGGCCCTGGCGGTGGTGGCCCTGGCGGGTCTGGGTGTGAGCTTCTACGACGGCCTCATCGGTCCGGGCACCGGCGTCTTCCTCATCATCGCCTTCACCGCCGTGGTCGGCATGGACTTCGTCGAGGCCTCGGCCTCGGCCAAGATCGTCAACGTGTGCACCAACCTGGGGGCGCTCGTCGTCTTCGGTCTGGGCGGCCACATCGACTGGCTGCTGGGCCTGGGGCTGGCGGTGTGCACCATCATCGGCGCCCAGATCGGCGCCCGGATGGCCCTGCGGCGCGGTTCGGGGTTCGTGCGCGCGGTGCTGCTCGTGGTGGTCATCGCCCTGCTGGTGCGCATGGGCTGGGACATCTTCACCTGAGGCCGCCCCGCCCACGGCTGAGCGCGCGGTGCGCTCAGCCGCGCAGCCGGTAGAAGTGGACGGGTGAGTTGGGTGTGAAGCCGATACGCGGGTAGACGGGGGCTCCGGCCTCGGTGGCCTGCAGCACGGCGCGCCTGAGGCCGCTGGCCCGCGCGCCCTCGTACAGGGCCTTGCGGGTGACGGCCTCGGCGTAGCCCCTGCGCTGCCACTGCGGCGCGGTGGCCACGAGCACGACGAACAGGCAGTCCCGGGCGGGCACCGTCGCGGCGCATGTGACCGCCTCGCCCTCGCGCATGCCCAGGTAGGCGTGGACGCCGTCCTTCCACAGGGCGGACCCGGCCAGGCCGTCGCGGCCCTCCTCCGGTGTGAAGCCGTAGGCGTGTGAGTTCAGGTCGGCGTAGGAGCCAAGGTGTGCGTCGGTGCTCACGCGCACGAACGTCAGGTCGGGGTGGGAGGGCTCGGGCAGGTGGGCCAGGTCCGCGGCCATGCCGACGCCGCCGAAGGCGTGCTCCAGGCCCGCCCGGTGGGCGGCTTCGCGCAGGTGCTCGCGCGCGCCCTGGTCGAGCAGGTCCTCGAAGAGCCACAGGAAACCGGGGTGCCTCTTGGTGCGCATCACCCGCGCGGCCCGGTGCAGGTCGCGTTCCAGGCCCGCCGCGTCCACGTCCAGGCCGGTCAGCGTCAGGCAGTTCCAGAAGGCGAAGCGGCAGTCGGCCCAGCGCACGGCCAGGCCGGGCAGGTCGCGCACGTCGGCGCGCGGGTCGCGGTCCAGTACCAGGGAGCGCCAGACCCGGGTGAGCTGTTGCATCGACTCGATCGACGCGGTGCGGTCCCTCATCAGGCCCCTTCGGCGGGTGGGGCCCGGTGCGGGCCCGGTGGGCGCTGTGCCCCGCCCCGGGGTGGGCGGGTCGTGGTCGGGGTGGCCGGGGTCAGCGCGTGGCGTGCACTCCCACGATGGCGGGCCCGCCCCGGGTTACCGGCGGGTTCGCCCGTTTCGTGACCCGGGTTCTCACACCGCGGGCGCGGTCTGTCCGGTCAGGGCCCGGGTCACGTCCTGGACGATGCGGTGGGCGGCGTGGTGGTTGGCCGCGCCCCACACGTCGTGGTCCATGCGGTAGATGCGCTCGTCGCGCACCGCGCGCAGGTTGGACCACACCCCTTCGGAGAAGGTGCGGGGCGCGTCGGGGTAGCCCGATCCGGCCAGGACGAAGACCGCGTCGCCGTCGGCGCGCTCCAGGTGCTCATAGCCCAGGGAGACGAAGTCGGTCTCGCCCTGGGTCTGACGCTGGCCCTGGGGGCGGGCCAGGCCCAGGTCCTGGACGATCTGTCCGGGGAAGGAGGCGGGCGTCTCCAGGCGTATCTCGCTCCGGCTCTGCAGCCGCACGAGCGAGACCTCGGTGGCGGCCGGGTCCACCCCGGCCTCGGTGATCTGCTCGCGCGCTTGCTCCAGGGCCGTCTCGTACTCGGCCACGGCCCGTTCGGCTTGGTCGGGGGAGTCCAGGACCTCGGCGACCTGGTGCAGGTGCTCGCGCCAGGAACCGGTGCCCTCCCACTCCAGCAGCACCGTGGGCGCTATGGCCTCCAGGTTCGACAGCATCCGGGCCTGGGCGCCGGACTGGGTGTGGACGCCGATGATCAGGTCCGGGGCGGCGTTGGCCAGCGCCTCGATCTGGATGTCGTCCTCGGCGGGGGAGTTGGTCACCAGGGTCAGGGCGTCGCCGTCGGCGTCCGGGGGCAGGAAGGGGGCCAGGCCCTGTTCGGGTGCGCCGGGGGTGCCCATGGTGGCGGCCACGTCGTGTCCCAGCAGGGTCGCGGCGGCCAGGGTCGGGCGCCACAGGACGGCGACGCGCTGGGGTGTGGCGGGGATCTCCACGCTTCCGTTGGCAGCCTGTACGGTGCGGGTGGGCCCGTCCTGGTCGGCTCGGGGGGAGGGTGGCGCGGCGCAGGCGGACAGGGTGAGCGCCGCCAGGGCGGTTAGTGTGGCCAGGGCACACACAGGACGCGACAACTCGGGCATAACGGGCACCCTTCCGTGCGAACGGGATGAAGGTAAGGCTAACCTGTCCGAGGCGGCGCGCGGTGCACCGGTGCCGCCCCCAGGCTGCACCCCACCAGGGCAGCCGCGTCCACCACCCACGCCACAACGAACGGGGAAGCCGTGGCCCTGCGCGCCCCCACCCTCACGCGCCCCACCCTCACCAGGCGCATCATCCGCCCCATCGGGCTGGTCGCCGCCTTGGGCCTGCTCACCCTGTGCGCCCTGCTCAGCGTCACCATCGGCACCAAACCCATCCCCGCCGCCGACGTGTGGGCCGCACTGACCGCCTACGACGGCTCCTACGACCACGACGTCATCCGCAGCCTGCGCGTACCCCGCACCGTCATCGGCGTCTTCGTCGGCGCCGCCCTGGGCCTGGCCGGAGCCCTCATGCAGGCCCTGACCCGCAACCCCCTGGCCGAACCCGGCATCCTCGGCGTCAACTCCGGCGCCGCCGCGGCCGTGGTCATCGCCGTCATCGCCTTCGGCGCCACCGGCACCGGCTACGTCTGGCCCGCCTTCCTCGGCGCCGCCCTGGCCGCCGTCGCCGTCTACGCCCTGGGCTCACGCGGACGCTCCAGCGCCACCCCCGTACGCCTGGCCCTGGCCGGAACCGCCGTCGCCGTCGTCCTGCAGGGCCTCATCCACGGCGTGTTCGTCCTCAACGAGTTCGTCTTCGACCGCATCCGCTTCTGGCAGGTCGGCTCCCTGGTCGGACGCGACCTGGACGTCTTCTGGCAGGTGGCGCCCTTCCTGATCGCGGGCATCGTCCTCACCCTGTGCCTGGGCCCCTCCCTCAACGCCGTCGCCCTGGGCGACGACTTGGCCGCCACCCTGGGCGCCAACATCCCCCTCATCCGCGCCGCCACCGCCGTGGGCGTCATCCTGCTGTGCGGCGCCGCCACCGCCGCCGCGGGCCCCATCTGGTTCGTCGGCCTCATCATCCCCCACGCCGCACGCCTGGTCACCGGCCCCGACCAGCGCTGGCTGCTGCCCTACTCCGCGGTCCTGGGCGCCGTCCTGCTCACCGCCGCCGACACCCTGGGCCGCGTCATCGTGCCGGGCGCCGAACTGGAGGTCGGCATCATCACCGCCTTCGTCGGCGCCCCCCTGTTCATCGCCCTGGTCCGCAGCACGAGAATGGCCCAACTGTGAGCCGCACCCTGACACCGCACCGCCCGCGCGAGCGCGCCCGCACCACGCCCCGCGGCTCCTTCGCCCTGCGCCTGTTCGGCGAACGCCTGTCCCTGCTGGTGCGCCCGCGCACCCTCGTCGTCGCCGCGGTCCTGACCATCCTCAGCGCCGCCGCCCTCATCGTCTCGGTGGCCGTGGGCGACTACGAGATCCCGCTCGGCGCCGTGCCCGCCGCGATCGCGGGCTACGGCGAACGCCTGGACGTGTTCTTCGTCCAAGGGGTGCGCCTGCCCCGCGCCCTGACCGCCATCGGCGTGGGCGCCGCCCTAGGGCTCGCCGGAGCCGTCTTCCAGAGCCTGTCGCGCAACCCCCTGGGCAGCCCCGACATCATCGGCTTCACCGGCGGCGCCGCCACCGGAGCCGTCGCCGTCATCCTGCTCTTCGGCTCCGGACGCCTGGGCGTGTCCCTGGGCGCCATCGCCGGGGGCATGCTCACCGCCGCCGCCGTCTACCTGCTCTCCACCAAGAACGGCGTCCAGGGCTACCGGCTGGTCCTGGTCGGCATCGGCATGGCCGCCATGCTCGGCGCCGTCCGCGACTACCTGCTCACCCGCGCCGAACTCACCGACGCCCTCAGCGCCCAGATCTGGATGATCGGCAGCCTCAACGGCCGCGGCTGGG
Organism: Nocardiopsis sp. M1B1; assembly: GCF_052466615.1. Classification (NCBI taxonomy): domain Bacteria; kingdom Bacillati; phylum Actinomycetota; class Actinomycetes; order Streptosporangiales; family Nocardiopsidaceae; genus Nocardiopsis; species Nocardiopsis sp. M1B1. The sequence continues at coordinate 3,624,794 of NZ_CP196194.1, read as the reverse complement.
CCGAGGTCGCGGCCGTGTGGATCTGCCTGGCCCTGCTGGGACCGGTCCTGCTCGCCCTGGGCCAGCGCCTGCGCTTCATGGAACTGGGAGACGACACCGCCCGAGGCCTGGGCGTGCCCACCCGCTCCACCCAGCTGATCGCCCTGGCCGCCGCCAGCGCCCTGACCGGCGCCGCCATCGCCGTCTCGGGCCCCATCGGCTTCGTCGCCCTGGCCGCACCCCAGCTGGCCCGGCGCCTGATGCGCACCGGCGGCACCACCCTGGCCGGATCCGCGCTCATGGGCGCCGCCCTGCTGGCGGTGGCCGACCTGGTCGCGCTGCGCGCCCTGGCCCCCACCCAGCTGCCCGTGGGCGTGGTCACCGCCGTCATCGGCGGCAGCTACCTGATCTGGTTGCTCTACACCGAATGGCGCGGCGGACGTGCCTGACCCGAACCGAGGAAGAACGATGACCATCGCCGACCACTCCGCCTCCCGCCTCCAAGGACGCGACCTCACCCTGGCCTACGAGCAGCGCGTCATCTCCCAGAACCTGGCCGTCACCATCCCCGACAACTCCTTCACGGTGATCGTGGGCCCCAACGCCTGCGGCAAGTCCACCCTGCTGCGGGCCCTGTCGCGCACCCTCAAGCCCGCGCACGGCCACGTGCACCTGGACGGCAAGGCCATCAGCTCCTACCCCGCCAAGGAGGTCGCCCGACGCCTGGGGCTGCTGCCGCAGACCTCCATCGCCCCCGACGGCATCGGCGTGGCCGACCTGGTGGCCCGCGGCCGCTTCCCCCACCAGGGGTTCCTGCGCCAGTGGTCCAAGCAGGACGAGGCGGTCGTGGCCGAGGCCATGGCCTCCACCGGCGTGGCCGAACTGGCCGAGCGGTCGGTGGACGAGCTCTCCGGCGGGCAGCGCCAGCGCGTGTGGCTGGCCATGGTCCTGGCCCAGCAGACCCCCCTGCTGCTGCTGGACGAGCCCACCACCTACCTCGACATCGCCCACCAGATGGACATGCTCGACCTGTGCGCCCAGCTGCACGCCGAACGCGACTACACCCTGGTCGCGGTCCTGCACGACCTCAACCACGCCTGCCGCTACGCCACCCACCTGATCGTGATGAAGGAGGGCGCCATCGTCGCCGAGGGCGACCCCTCCACCGTGGTGACCGCGGCCCTGGTCGAGGAGGTCTTCGGCCTGCCCGTGCGCATCATCCCCGACCCCGAGACCGACACCCCGATGATCGTGCCCGTCGACCGCCGCGGCGCCACCCGCTGACCCCACGACCGCCGTCGACGGGCTCGGCCACGGGACGCACCGGTGGGGGAGGGGCACGCCAGGCCCCGCAGGACGCAACCTCCGCTACGCGGCGCGCGGGCAGGCCCCGAACACGTCCTCGGAACCGGAACAGACGGGGCAGGGACCCGGACACGCCGCCGGTGCCGAGGGGGATACGGGACCGCCACCGAAACGGACCCCCGAGGCCCTGGGGCAACAGGGTGGGGCCCGGGGCGCACCACGCGACCCGGGCCCCACCGCGCCCCTCCCTCGGGGCGTTCCCTCTCAGGCGCCCGACAGCTCCAGGCGCAACACCAGAGCCACCAGCTCCACCAACACCTCCTTGACCGACTCCCGGTCCCGGGCGTCGCACAGCAGCAGCGGCACCCGCTCCTCCAGGTCCAGCGCCACCCGCACGTCGTCCGCCCGGTGCGTGCGCTGCCCGTCGAAGCAGTTCACCGCCACCACGAACGGCACCCCGCGCGACTCGAAGAAGTCGATCGCGTCGAAGGAGTCCGCCAACCGCCGGGTGTCGGCCAACACCACCGCCCCCAGAGCGCCCTCGGTCAACTCCTCCCACATGAACGAGAACCGCCGCTGACCCGGCGTACCGAACAGGTACACCACCGTCGACCCGTCCAGGGTGATCCGGCCGAAGTCCAGGGCCACCGTCGTGGTCGCCTTGGCCTCCACCCCGTCCAGATCGTCCACGCCCACACTCTCGGAGGTCATGACCTCCTCGGTGTGCAACGACTCCACCTCGCTCACCGCCGAGACCAGGGTGGTCTTACCCGCCCCGAAGCCCCCCGCGACCACGATCTTGAGGGTGTCGGGAACCGGCCCCGCACCCTCGGCGTCCATCACGACCAACGACACATCCACTCCACCTCGACACCACCTTGCCCCTCACAGCTGACGGATGCGCTCCAGCACCGAGCGCAGCGTCCCGGCGTCGGGCCGGTGCCGCTCCCAGTCGGAGGTGCGCACCACCACACGGCCCTGGTCCAACAGGTCCGCCAGCAGGATCCGCGTCACCCCCAGCGGAAACCCCGACCGCGAGGCCACCTCGGCCACCGACACCGGCTGCGCGCACAGCGACAGGATCAGCTCCAGCTCCGGGTCCACCTCCCCGGCGGGAGCCGGGGCGACCGCGACCACCTGCGAGGTCATCGAAAAGTCCGTACGCGAAGGACGCGTGCGCCCACCCGTCAACGAGTACGGCCGGATCAGACTCGACTCGAACGACCACTCCCGTCCCGACTCCCCACCGGACGGCTCAGCGTCCACGCCCTCACCTCCTCACGCTCCCGCGCCGCGGCAGCGCCGACAGGTGCGGACCCACCTGGCGCACCAGACGGTTCACCTCGAACGCCGCCTGGCCCATGTCGCACGTGGACTCGGCCACCAGCGCCAGCGACGCGCCCTGACCGGCGGCCAGCACGAAGAAGAACACGTTGTCCATCTCCACCACCGTCTGACGCACCTCCGCGGCACCCAGTTGCCCCCGCGCGCCACGGGCCAGGCTCGCGAAACCGGACGCGATCGCGGCCAGCCGCTCACCCTGCTCACGCCCCAGGTCGGCCGAGCACGACAACAGCAGCCCGTCCGCCGACAGCAACAGCGCGTGCCGCGCCCCCGCCACCCGCCGCACCAGGTCGCCCAGCAGCCAGTCCAGCGTCCTGGCCGGGGACTGCTCCTCCACCGCTTCGGCCGTCCGGCCTCCCGCCGCAGCGTCCGCCGTCATCGACATCACCCTTCCGAGCTCTCACCGGGGCGCGCACCGCGCACGCCGTCTCCATCCCCGTCCGGGGGCTGTGCGCGCCCGCGCAGGCTCCCGGACTGGAAAGCACTCATCATCGACCGGATCTCGGTCAGCGACCTCTCGGCCGCCGCCTCCCGGCCCCCGGACTCCCCGAGTTCCCCGGGCGCGGCCGGGGCGGGCGCGGGGGAGGGCCGCACGCCCTTGCGCCGCCGCCGGGGCAGACCCTTGTAGGTGTCGCCCGTGTCCTGGTCCGACGCCCCTTGCGAGGGTTCGGTGCCGCTCTCGCGCGCGGCCCGTTCCCCGGCGCCGCCCGGCGTGGCCGGGGAGCCGCCCGCCAGGACCAGCCGCTGCGAGCGCGCGCTCTCCTGCGCGGGCGGGGCCTTCGGGCCAGCGGCCGGATCGGGCCCCTCGGCGCCCGTGTCCTGGCCTGCCAGCGCGTCGGCGGGGACGGCCACGACCGCGCACGTGCCGTGGTCCGGCCCGGCGCTCAGCGTCACCTCCAGGCCGTGGCGCGCGGCGATGGTGGCCACCACGAACAACCCCAGCTGGGAGTCCTCGCGCATCCGGGCCAGGTCGAAGCGCGGCGGGTCGCGCAGCAGCGCGTTGGCCGCCTCCACCTGCTCCCGCGTCATCCCCAGCCCCCGGTCGCGCACCTCCAGTACGCACCCGCCGGCCTCGCCGTCCCGGCCGTGCACCGTCACCTCCGTGCCCGGGGGCGAGAAGGACGTGGCGTTCTCCAACAGCTCCGCCAGCAGCCGCACGGTGTCCGCGCCCACCTCGCCGCGCAGCGCCACCCCCGGCACCGCCAGCACCCGCACCCGTACGTAGTCCTCGATCTCGCTGGCCGCGGCCCGCACCGCCTCGTGCAGGCGCACCGGAGCCAGCCCCCGCCGTACCGGGGCGTCCCCGCTGAGCAGCATCAGGTTCTCGGCGTTGCGCCGCATCTGCGTGCTGAAGTGGTCGATGCGAAAGAGCGACTCCAGCACCTTGGGGTCGGTCTCGGCGCGCTCCAGCGCGTCCAACAGCCCCAGCTGCCGGTGCACCAGCGCCTGCGTGCGCCGGGCGATGTTGCGGAACATGTTGCGCACGCCCGCGCGCACCTGCGCCTCCTCCACCGCCGCCGCCACGGCCGCGCGCTGGGCGTCGTTGAAGGCCTCGGCCACCTGTCCGACCTCGTCGGTGCTCTCCACCCGCAGCCGCGGCACCTCGGCGTCCACGTCCACGCTGCCGCCCGCGCGCAGCCGTGCGGTCACCTCGGGCAGGCGTACCCGGGCGTGCTCCAGGGTGGCGGTGCGCAGGTCCTGCAGGCGCCTGCCCAGGCGCTGGGTGGCGCCCACCGCGACCGCGGAGGAGACCAGGGCGGCCACCAGGGCGGGCACGCTCACCAGCAGGACGCTGGTGCGCAGTTCGGCCGACTGCGAGCGGCTGAAGGCGATGACGCGGTCGATCTGTCCCTGTTCGACGTCGCGCATGCGCGCGTCCACGGCCTCGGCGGCGCCCTGCCAGGCGGTGGCGTTGACCGGCACGGTGGCCCCGCCCCGTACGGGCATGGAGATGATGCTCTCCTGGAGCTGGTAGATGCGCTGCAGCTCGGTGTAGGACTCCAGTTCGATGTAGTCCTGGCTGTCCTCCTCGCTCATCTCGACCACGACCCGTTCCCAGGTGTAGTGCTGGGCCCCGGCAGCGGCGGCGAACTGCGCGTGGGCCTGGACGGGGAAGGAGTTGGTGGCCACCGCGTGGGCCAGGACGGTGTCCTGCTGGTTGAGGAGTTCGCGGGTGCGCATCAGCGAGGTCAGGGAGCGCAGGTGCGGGGCCTGGGCGGGGTCGGCGCGCTCGACCTGTCCGTCCCACACGCGCAGGCCCTGTTCGATGACCTCGTCGTAGACGGTGGAGGTCTCCTCCAGGTCGATCTCGGTGGGGGAGGAGGCGTCCACCCGGGCGCGCAGGGTGTCGACGCGGTTGACGGCGGCGCGGAAGGCCAGGGCCTGTTCGGGCAGGTCCTGGACGTCGAAGGCGTCCAGGCTCCGGCTCAGGGCGTCCACGGCCTCGTCGGTCTGCTGGCGAGAGTAGGTCAGGTACAGGGCGGTGCGCTCGGTGCCCCAGGCCGCGTCCATGGTGGCGCGGCGTTCGCGCTGGAGCGCGCCGATGGTCTCCTCGACGGGGACGCCGACCTGTTCGGTGAAGGTGGCGGTGGTGCGCAGTTCTCCGATGTCGCCGACGAGCAGGGCGGTGAAGGCGGCCCACAGGGCCAGTAGCACGGTGCTGGGGAACAGGACCAGCGTGATCATGCGGGCGCGAAGCGAACGGCGCTTGTTGTGGGGCATGGGCTCGCTTTTGGGGGAGGGCGGTGGACGCTACCTGCGGGGGCGTCCGCCGGTGTGGGGGAGGGGCCGGAGTTCCCCAGAGTGAACCGCTCAACGGGGGATTGCGCAAGCCTGAGGGGGACACCGTGGCCCATACGGGCAGGATCGGTGCAGGTGGGAGGTCTGGCCTCAGCTTGGTAACGCGAACTACGAAGCTACTAAGTACATTAAAATCTACGTCGTACAGCCGGGCCTTCGGTTTCCAAAAACTGAGAGAAGAGAAAAGAGCGGCTCCGCCGCACCGACCACCCCGAGCTCCCACCTCGGGGGACACGCCCGCCGCATGTGACCCCCGCCCCGCACACGGGTACGTAGCCCCCAGCGACCACCCGCACGCGCACCGGCGCGCGCGACCGCCACCGGGGGAGAGGACCCGCCATGAGACTCACCGAGGAACAGATCCGCGACGGCCTGACCCGCCTCACCGACTGGGAACTGGACCCCGCCGCACCCGCCATCCGCCGCACCGTGCGCCTGCCCGACTTCCCGGCCGCCATCGCCCTGGTCAACGAGATCGCCCAGGCCGCCGAACAGGTCGACCACCACCCCGACATCGACATCCGCTACAACACCCTGCACCTGGCGCTGAGCACCCACTCCGAGGGAGCCGTCACCGACAAGGACATGTCCCTGGCCGCCCGCGTGGACGAACTCGTCCCCTGACCCCGCGACCCCGACGCCCGGACCCGGGGGAGCGGCGCACGGGGCGGCGCCGACGCGCCCCCACCGCCCCGGGCCACAGGGCGCAGCGGGCCGTCAGCGCAGCCGCGCCCGGCGCATCTTGCCCGAGGCCGTGCGCGGCAGCTCCTCCACGAAGTCCACCACCCGCGGCGCGGCGTGCGCGGCGAACCGCTCGCGCACCCACCCCTTCAGCTCCTCGGCCAGCTCCGGAGTGCCCTCACGGTCGGCGCCCAGAACCACCCGCGCACCGATCACCTGCCCCGCCAGCTCGTCGGGGATCGAGTACACCCCGCACTCCTGCACCGCGGGGTGGGCGTTGAGCACCGACTCCACCTCGCTCGGACCGATCCGGTACCCGTAGGTCAAGATGGCGCCGTCGTCACGGGTGGAGAAGAACAACGACCCCTGACGGTCCTGGATACCGGTGTCCCCGGTCAGGTAGTAGGCGCGGTCGGGGGTGAACCGGACCTGCGAGGCCCCCTCTTGGCCGACGTAGCCCTCGAACCAGGCCAGCGGGCTGTGCGCCAGGTCCACCGCCACACGCCCGTAGGCGCCCAGGGGAGCGGGGTCGTCGGAGATCGCCTCCAGGATCTGCACCCGCCAGCCCGGCAGGGAGGGACCGATCGCCCCCGGCGGCAGATCGGCCGACCCCTGACCGGTCTCGCCGTTGGGCACGCCCACACACCAGCCCAGCTCGGTCTGCCCGTAGTGGTCGCGCACCGGGACGCCGAACACGTCGGTGACCCAGTCGATGACGTCGGGGGCCAACGGCTCGCCCGCACTGGCCAGACTCTGCACCATCACCTCGGGCGGCAGGGTCTTGGTGGCCGCGCGCAGCGTCCGGTAGGTGGTCGGATCGGCCGCCAGGTTGGTCACGCCGTGCACGCCCAGCACGTCCAGGGTCAGCTCCGGATCGAAGAACCCGGCCCGCAGCGCCAGGGAGTTGTGCCCGGCCAGCAGCGGCGAGACGAGCCCGTGGTAGAGGCCGTAGGCCGAACCCGGGTCGGCGGTGTTCCAGTAGACGTCGTCGTCGCGCACGCCCAGGCCGTAGTGGTGGTAGGCGTGCATGGCGGCCAGGGCGCGCACGGGCACGCGCACGCCCCGGGGCGGGCCGATGACCCCCGAGACGTAGACGACGGCCAGCGGACCGTCCCCGCCCACGGCGGCGTCGGGCACGGACGGCGCCGCGGCGGCGCGGGCGGCCAGCCCGGTGAGGGTGTGGTCGCCCTCGTGGGCGGGCTCGGCGGCGGTGGTGACGATGTGCCAGGGGCGGTCGGCGCCGGGAACGAGCTTGGCACGGTACTCGGCGTCGCACACCACCAGGCGGGCGCCGGAGTCGGTGAGGCGTTCGTTGATGGCCGAGGGGGCGAAGGAGGAGAGCAGGGGGACCAGCACGGCTCCCAGACGCCACACGGCCAGGGCGGTGACGGTCAGGTCGACGCCCTTGGGGATGAGGGTGGCCACGCGGTCCCCGCGGGTGACGCCCAGGTCGGCGAGGCCGGTGGCCAGGTCGCGGGAGCGCTGGGCGAGTTCGCCGAAGGTGAGGGTGGTGGCCTCCAGGGTGGGGCCGATCTCGGTGGTGGCGGTGGCGTGGGGGTCGTGGCGGTCGCAGAGGAGGTGTGCCACCGATGTGGTGGGTGTGTCGTAAGTGGCGAGCCAGTCGCGGACGTGGTGCTCCGGGTCGGGCACGGGCATCGGTGACGGTCCTCTTTTTCGGTTGGTGTGGGGCTTTCGCGGGTTACGTCAACACTATGCCCACCTGTGAGGCTGGCCTCACTCGCGCGCCGCGTGGGCGCTGGGACATGATGTGGGGATGGATAGCGTCGCGGTGGTGGAACGTTTCGGTCTGGGTGCGGATGTGCGCCTGTGGCTGGAGAAGGCGGAGCGGCTGCCGGAGCCGTTGAGGGCTCTGGAGGTTCCGGTGGGTGCTGAGGCGGAGCGGGTGTTGGACCTGTTCGCGCTGGAGGCGGTGGACCGGGCCGAGGTGGCGGCGCTCTGGCCGGGTTCGGGCTCTGAGCTGGGGGAGTGGCCGCCGGAGCTGTGGTACCTGGTGGAGTGCATGTACCGGCGCCTGTGCGCGGACGCGGACCTGGCGTTGGGGGAGTGGCGGGACTGGCCGTCGCTGGTGGAGGCCGAGGACGCGCGGGTGCGCGCGGCGTCGCTGTGGGCGTTCGCGGCGCGGGTGCCCGCGCAGTTCGAGGCGCATGAGGAGCTGGGCGTGGACCCGGCGGTGACGGCGGCGACGCTGGCCGACGTGGGCGTGCAGGTGGCGCGGTCGCGGCGGATGTTCGGCCGGTTGAGCGTGGAGACGGCGTCGTGGGTGGCGGCGCAGTTCCGGGGGCGCCTGTACTGGGTGGGCGGGTTGCAGTTGGAGCCGGGGGTGCTGACCGACCAGGGCGGTGTGGAGTGGTACGCCGAGCAGGAGGCGGCGCGGCTGGGTCCGGGTATGGGGCGCGGGGACCTGGCGCTGCGGTTGCACATCCCTTCGGGGGGCCTGGACCCGGCGTCGGTGGATGACGCGCTGGGGCGGGCGCGGGGGTTCGCGCGGGCGCACCTGGGGTTTGATCCGGTGGTGGCCACGTGTACGTCGTGGTTGCTGGACCCGCAGTGGGAGGAGGTGTTGGGGGAGGGTTCCAACATCGTGGGGTTCCAGCGGCGGTTCACGCTGGTGGGGCGCGGGCAGCCGGGGGAGTCGGACGTGTTCCGGTTCGTGTTCGGGATGCCGGTGGTGGACGTGGCCGCGGCCGGGCGGCGTACGCGGTTGGAGCGTGCGGTGGTGGAGCGGCTGGAGGCGGGGGGTGCGTGGCAGGTGCGCACGGGGTGGTTGCGTCTGCCCGGGTAGGGCTCGTGTGCGGGTTCCCCGGGGCTCGGCGGCGTGGGCCCCGGGGGGACGCGGTCTGGCGGGTGCCGGGAGTGCGGGGCGGCGGGAGAGGGTTCGTCGGGCCCGGCCGGGGCGGGCGGAAAGGCCTTCGTCCGGCTGGGAGGCGCCGTTCGGCCCCGGGGGTGTGAGAGGCCCTGCGGGAGAGGGGCGAACCGGCTCTACTTTACATAATGTGCATTATCGGCGATATGGGAGAGCCTGCGGGGAAGGGGTTCTCGGGCCTGTGGGACGTGCGCGCCCGAGACAGTCGGCGCGTCCGGCGTCCGGCGTCCGGCGGCGTGCTTAGGCGGCCGAGCTGCCGGGTGGCGGTGCGCGCCGGTCGCTGAGAACGCCGTCGCACGACGGTCGTCGCGTGCGCGGCCGGACGCCTGGAGCCCCGGAGCATCTGCCTGCCCGGAGTCCGTGACGACCGAGCCCCGGGCCTGAAGGCTGACGCAGGACCGAGTCTGCCGGACGCTCCCTCTCTTCGAACGCGCTGACTGCTTCGCCCCGTCCGGACCGGCCTCGGCGCCAGGGCCGCTGTGTGGGCACTCCGGGGACCTCACCTGCGTTCACCCGTGACCCGGGCGTCTTTCCGCCGTGGCGGTCGCCCGGACGGGGCGCGACGCCCCGGTACGGCAGGTCGGCTCAGGAAGAAGGCGCTGGTGGGCGGCGGGGTGTCCCCTGCGAACGCGCCCCTCTCCCGATTCCTCCATGTTTCATGCATAAACCGTGTTATGCATGATTTTGTAGGGTTTTGTACTTCTATGCGAAGTTTCGTGGCGGCTGGTCGGCCGCCGAGCCACTCACCGGCGACCGCCGACCCTTCCCCCCCACGCTCGACCGCGGGCCCCGTGCCCCGCCGGGCTCCTTCGCCCGTGTGCGCTCATCCCACCCCGCCCGTTCCCCTCCTCCCCCGTCCGACCCTTCGAGCCCGGCGGCGCCCCGCGTTTCCCCTCCCCCGCCCCGGGCAGGAGGGCGGCGTGGCGAACAGCGGTTCCCCGCCCGGGCCGGACGGCCCTGCGGCACGTCGACCGTGATCGGGTGAGCACACAGGGTTAGCGTGGTCGGGTCGGGTACGGACTCCCCCGGTCCACCGGCCCGCCGCTCCCCCTCCGCGAACGAAGGCACCCTCCCGGGAGGACGAGGCATGGCCCTGCAAGAGGACGAACTGCGAGGCGTGGACGCCTACTGGCGGGCCGCGAACTACCTGTCGGTCGGGCAGATCTACCTGCTGGACAACCCGTTGCTGCGTGAGGAACTGCGGCCCGAGCACATCAAGCCGCGCCTGCTGGGGCACTGGGGCACCACCCCGGGGCTGAACTTCTGCTACGCGCACCTGAACCGGGCGATCCGTGATCGGGACCTGGAGATGATGTACGTGATGGGGCCCGGACACGGCGGTCCGGCGGCGGTGGCCAACGCCTGGCTGGAGGGCACCTACAGCGAGGTGTACCGGCACGTGAGCCAGGACGCGGAGGGGATGCGGCGGCTGTTCCGGCAGTTCTCCTTCCCCGGCGGGGTGCCCAGCCACGTGGCGCCCGAGACGCCGGGGTCGATCCACGAGGGCGGGGAGCTGGGGTACTCGCTGGCGCACGCCCAGGGTGCGGCCTTCGACAACCCCGACCTGGTGGTGGCGTGCGTGGTGGGCGACGGTGAGGCCGAGACGGGCCCGCTGGCGGGAAGCTGGCACGGCACCGCGTTCCTGGACCCGGTGCACGACGGCGCGGTGCTGCCGATCCTGCACCTGAACGGGTACAAGATCGCCAATCCCACGGTTCTGGCGCGGATCCCCGAGCGGGACCTGCTGGCCTACTTCGAGGGGTTGGGGTACCGGCCGCTGCTGGTCAGTGGTGAGGATCCGGAGTACATGCACCGGCGGATGGCCGAGGCGGTGGACGAGGCGCTGGAGGAGATCGCGCGTATCCAGCACCGGGCGCGGGTGACGGGTGTGCGCGAGCGCGCGGTGTGGCCGGTGGTGATCCTGCGTTCGCCCAAGGGGTGGACGGGGCCGGTGGAGGTGGACGGTGAGCCCGTGGAGGGGACGTGGCGTTCCCACCAGGTGCCGTTGGGCCAGGTGCGTTCGGACGAGGGGCACCGGCGGCAGTTGGAGGAGTGGATGCGCTCCTACCGGCCCGAGGAGCTGTTCGAGGAGTCGGGTGCCCCGGTGGCCGAGGTGCGCGCACAGGCGCCGGAGGGCGAACGGCGGATGAGTGCGAGTCCGCACGCCAACGGCGGGGTGCTGCGGCGGGAGCTGGTGTTGCCTGACTTTCGCGGGTACGCGGTGGACGTGGGCCGGAACGGGACCCAGACCAGTGAGGCGACGCGGGTGCTGGGCGGTTTCCTGCGGGACGTGATCCGGGCCAATCCGCGGACGTTCCGGTTGGTGGGGCCGGACGAGACGGCCTCCAACCGGTTGGACGCGGTGTTCGAGGCCTCGGACAAGGAGTGGCAGGCCGAGCGGTTGGCGACCGACGAACACCTGGGGCCCGGCGGCCGGGTGATGGAGGTGCTCAGCGAGCACCTGTGCCAGGGGTGGTTGGAAGGGTACCTGTTGACCGGGCGGCACGGGCTGTTCGGCTGTTACGAGGCGTTCGTGCACATCGTGGACTCGATGTTCAACCAGCACGCGAAGTGGTTGAAGGTGTCCCGGGACCTGCCGTGGCGGCGTCCGATCTCGTCGTTGAACTACCTGTTGACCTCGCACGTGTGGCGTCAGGACCACAACGGGTTCACCCACCAGGATCCGGGGTTCCTGGACGTGGTGCTCAACAAGCCCGCGGAGGTGGTGCGGGTGTACCTGCCGCCGGACGCCAACACGCTGTTGTCGGTGGCCGACCACTGCCTGCGCTCCAGTGACTACGTGAACGTGGTGGTGGCGGGCAAGCAGCCGGGGCTGGGGTACCTGTCGATGGAGGAGGCGGTGGCGCACTGTGCGCGCGGGATCGGGATCTGGGAGTGGGCCAGTACCGACGGTGGGGCCGATCCGGACGTGGTGCTGGCGTGCGCGGGGGACGTGCCCACGTTGGAGGCGTTGGCGGCGGCGGACCTGGTGCGCCGGTGGTTGCCGCAGGTGCGGGTCCGGATGGTCAACGTGGTGGACCTGATGCGGTTGCTGCCCGACGGCGATCACCCGCACGGGTTGCCCGACGCCGAGTACGACGCCCTGTTCACCACGGACAAGCCGGTGGTTTTCGCCTTCCACGGGTATCCGTGGCTGGTGCACCGGTTGACCTACCGCAGGGCGGGCCACGCGAACCTGCACGTGCGCGGATACCGGGAGCGGGGCACGACGACCACGCCGTTCGACATGGTGATGCTCAACGACCTGGACCGGTTCCATCTGGTGATGGACGTGATCGACCGGGTTCCGGGGTTGGGTCAGCAAGCGGCGCAGGTGCGTCAGCGGATGGCGGACGAGCGGTTGCGGCACCGGGCCCACACTCGGGAGTTCGGTGAGGATCCGGCGGAGATCCGTGAGTGGGTGTGGCGGTACTGATGCGTGTTCTGGTGGTCAACGCGGGGTCCTCCAGCCTGAAGCTGGGGGTGGTGGACGGTGACGGTGCGGTGCTGGCCTCGGAGTCGCTCGCGGCGCGTGGGGGGCACTGGGATCCGCAGGAGCTGAGCCGGGCGCTGGAGGGTGTGCCCGAGGTGGACGCGGTGGGTCACCGTGTGGTGCACGGGGGCGGTGAGTTCGTCGATCCGGTGCGGTTGGACGCCTCGGTGGTGGAGCGGTTGCGGGCGTGGGGTTCGTTGGCGCCGCTGCACCAGCCCAAGGCGTTGGAGGCGATCGAGGCGGTGGGGCGGGCGTTGCCGGGGTGTGCGGCGGTGGCGTGTTTCGACACCGCCTTCCACGCCGACCTGCCGGAGGTGGCGTCGGCGTACGCGGTGCCCGAGCGGTGGCGACGGGAGTGGGGGGTGCGCCGGTACGGGTTCCACGGGCTCTCGCACGCCTATGTGTCGCGGCGGGCGGCGGAGTTGACCGGTGGTGAGCGTGTGGTGAGCGCGCATCTGGGGTCGGGGGCGTCGTTGGCGGCGGTGTCGGGCGGCCGGTGTGTGGACACCACGATGGGGTTCACCCCGTTGGAGGGGGTGGTGATGGCCACGCGTTCGGGGAGTGTGGATCCGGGGTTGGTGGTGTGGTTGGTGCGCCATGGCGGATTGTCGGTGGAGGAGGTCCAGCGGGGGTTGGAGCGTGAGTCGGGGTTGTTGGGGCTTGCGGGGACCGAGGACATGCGTGAGGTGTTGGAGCGCGACGACGCGCGGGCGCGGTTGGCGCTGGGGGTGTACGTGCACCGGTTGTGTGCGGGTGTGGCGTCGATGGCGGCGGCGCTGGGCGGGGTGGACACGTTGGTGTTCACCGGTGGTGTGGGCGAGGCGGCGGCTCCGGTGCGTGAGCGTGTGGCGCGGGGGCTGGGTTTCTTGGGGGTGGGTGTGGACGGTGCGGTGAATGCGGCTGTGGAGGGTGAGGCGGAGGTGACGGGTGCGGGTGCGCGGGTGCGCACGTTGGTGGTGCCCTCGCGTGAGGACGTGGAGATCGCGGCGGGGGTGCGGCGGGTGCTGGGCGGGGGGTGAGTGCCTCTCCCCCGTTCCCGGGGTGGACGCCCCGCCGAACGCATGTGGTGACAGGTTAGTCACTGGGGGTCAGTGGGCCTGGATCGTGCGCGGACTCCCCCGGTCGCCGCTCCCCCTCCGTGCGGGAGCGTCCTCCCGTGAGGCCGGAGCGCGACGGGTGGGCCTCTGCTGGCGGGGCGCGGCCGTGCCGTCATGGTCGGGGCCCCCTCCCCCGCCGCCCGGTGTCGAACACGTTCGAACACGGTGGAGGGAGGCGGTGGAAGCGCCCGCGGAATCGGGGATGCTGGGGGTATGAGTGCTCAGACGGGGCCTGTGGCCGAGGCTGTGGAGCAGTACCTGGTGGCGCGTCGGGCGGCCAAGCCCTCCCCGCACACGGTGGCCGCCTACCGGCGTGATCTGCGCGGGGTGTTGGGGTGTGTGGCGCAGGTGGTGGGTGTGGAGCCCGAGCGGGTGGGGTGGCAGGACCTGGAGGCGGGGGTGCTGCGGGCGGCGTTCGCGGAGTTCGCCGGGGAGCGGGCGGCCTCCAGTGTGGTGCGGGCGTGGTCGACGTGGAACGGGTTCTTCGGGTTCTGGGTGGCGGAGGGGGTGGTGGCGGGCAACCCCATGTCGGCGGTGCCGCGGCCGCGGGTGCGTCCTTCGGGGCCCAAGCCGTTGATGGGTGAGGACACGCCGGAGCGGTTGTTGGAGGCGTTGGCGCGGGGTGCGCGCAAGGCGCGTGATCCGTGGCCGGAGCGGGATCTGGCGGTGCTGGCGTTGGCGCTGCTGACGGGGATGCGGTCGGCGGAGATGTTGTCGCTGCGGGTGGAGTCGGTGGGCGGGCGTTCGGGTGAGCGTCGTATCCGGGTGGTGGGCAAGGGCGGGGGTGAGCGGGTCCTGCCGATCGAGGTGCCGTTGGAGGCGTTGTTGGAGGCCTATCTGGTCTCGCGGCGTGAGCGGTTCGGGGTGGTGCGGGGGTCGGATCCGTTGTTGGTGGACAACCGGGGTGAGGGGTTGCGCCGGGGCGGGCTGCAGTACCTGGTGCAGCAGTGCTACAAGCACGCGGGTGTGCACGACAGGGTGGCGCGGGGGACGCTGGTGCACGCGTTGCGGCACACCTTCGCGACGCGGTTGGCGGAGGACGGGGCGTCGGTGTCGGAGATCATGCATCTGCTGGGGCACGCGTCGGTGGCGTCGTCGCAGGCCTACATCGAGGTGACGGCGCGGGCGCAGCGGGAGGCGGCGTCGTCGAACCGTACGTACGGGGTGCTGCGGCGTCTGGTGGCCGAGGGCGGGGGCGGTTGAGCCGGGGTGTGGCTAGTCTTTGCCTGTGGATACGACTTACTTGACTGTGTCATCGGTGAACGTGAACGGGTTGCGGGCCGCGGCGAAGAAGGATCCGGGGTTCGTGGGGTGGTTGGCGGACACCGACGCCGATGTGGTGTGCCTTCAGGAGACGCGGGCCGAGGCCGAGCAGCTGCCGGCGGGTGTGGTGGCGCCTGAGGGGTGGCACGTGGTGTTGGCTCCGGCGGCGGCGCGGGGGCGTGCGGGGGTCGCGGTGTACTCGCGGCGTGAGCCCGACGAGGTGCGGGTGGGGTTCGGGCATGCCGAGTTCGAGGACGCGGGCCGGTATGTGGAGGTGGACCTGGGTGAGGTGACGGTGGCGAGCCTGTACCTGCCCTCGGGTGAGGTGGGCACCGAGCGCCAGGAGGAGAAGGAGCGCTTCATGGAGGCGTTCCTGCCGTATCTGGTGAAGCGGCGGGCCGAGGTGGAGGAGCGCGGTCGTGAGCTGGTGGTGTGCGGGGACTGGAACATCGCCCATGCCGAGGTGGATCTGAAGAACTGGCGGGGCAACCGCAAGAACGCGGGGTTCCTGCCCGAGGAGCGGGAGTGGTTGTCGCGGGTCCTGGGTGAGGCGGGGTTCGTGGACGTGGTGCGGTCGTTGCATCCGGATCAGGAGGGGCCCTACACGTGGTGGTCCTACCGTGGTCGTGCCTTCGACAACGACGCGGGGTGGCGGATCGATCTTCAGGTGGCCACGCCGGGGTTGGCGGGGCGTGCGGTGGAGGCGCGGGTGGAGCGTGCCGCTGAGCACGCTGGGCGTTGGTCGGATCATGCTCCGGTGACGGTGCGCTACCGGGTGCGGTAGGAGGAGGCGGTCATGGGTGTGCCGATCGTTCTGGTGCACGGGTTGCGGGTGTCGGGGAGTATGTGGCGCCCGCAGGTGGAGTTGTTGGAGAGCGAGGGGCGCACGGTGGTGGTCCCCGACCTTCCGGGGCACGGGTCGCGTCGGGGTGAGGAGTTCTCGCTGGGGCGTGCGGTGGACGCGGTGTTGGCCGCGGTCGACAGTGTGGGCGGTCGGGCGCTGGTGGTGGGGTTGAGCCTGGGCGGGTTCGTCTCGATCGCGACGGCGGCCGCGGCTCCGGGGAGGGTGGCGGGGTTGGTGGCGGCCGGGTGTACGGCCAAGCCGGCGCAGTTGTTGGCGCAGGTGTACCGGATTCCGGCGGTGTTGATGGATCGGTTGCCGGACAAGGGTGCGGCGGTCAATGAGCGGTTCCACCGGTTGACGTTGCGTGATGG
This sequence comes from Nocardiopsis sp. M1B1, assembly GCF_052466615.1. Taxonomy (NCBI): domain Bacteria; kingdom Bacillati; phylum Actinomycetota; class Actinomycetes; order Streptosporangiales; family Nocardiopsidaceae; genus Nocardiopsis; species Nocardiopsis sp. M1B1. The sequence continues at coordinate 3,608,734 of NZ_CP196194.1, read as the reverse complement.
TGCGGCGGAGGCGGTGTTGGGGGGTGGTTTGGCGGTGGAGGCGGCCACGGCGGTGATCGACGCGGTCTCGGAGATGGACGTGTTGGCGGCGTTGTCGGCGTACGAGGGTCCGGTGTGGTTGATCAACGGGGCGCGGGACCACTTCCGGATCCATGAGAAGCGTTTCTTCGACGCGTGTGCGGATGGTCGGTTGGTGAACGTGCCGCGGGCGGGGCACATGGTGAGTTTGGACCAGCCGGTGAATTTCTCGCGGATCGTCGCGGACGCGGCTGATGTGGTGTCGGGGCGTGAGCGTGCGCGGCGTGCGCTGGAGTCCGGGGAGGGCTGAGGCCGCGGCTGTTGCGGGGGGGCGGGGGTTGGTGTGCCTTCGCCCCCCTTCGGTGTGTCAGGGGGTGGGTGCTGGCAGGCGGAAGTAGATGGCGGGGTTGTGGTGGCCGGGGTGCAGGGGTGCGGTCAGGTCGAGTTCTTCCTTGAGTTCGCGTAGGGCGCGGTGGGTGTGGGGTGCGCGGGCGGCGGAGGCGGTGAAGAAGCCGGTGGTGTGGACGGTGAGCCAGGCCATGACGTGGGCGCCTTCGGTGAAGGGCGGGGTGGAGTGGCGTCGGAAGACGTCGTGGACGGTGACGGTGGTGTGCGGGGGCAGGGTGGGCAGCAGGTGGTGCAGGTACCAGCGGGCGAACCAGCCCTGGTGGGTGGCGTTGATGTGCAGGTGGTCGGTGCGTGGGGGCAGGTGGGCGGTGCTGGTGCGGATGTCGCCGTGGGTGAAGGTCCAGCGGTCGTGGGCCAGGTCGGTGGGGACGTGGCGGGGTGCGTGGTCGCGGGTGTCGAAGGAGTGCAGGTGGCCGGTGCCGTTGTCGCGCAGGGCGGACAGGATCCAGGTGGTGGACCAGCCGTGGTCGGTGCCGATCTGGACGGTGTGGGCGGGGGTGTTCTCGCGTAGGAGGAGGTAGGTGATCTCGGCTTCGATGTCGTCGGTGCAGGGGCGCAGGCGGGGGTCGGCGGTGTGGTGGTGGCGCATCTGGTCGCGGACGCGGGCCAGGTCGTCGCGGTGGGTGCGGTAGAGGTGGCGGATGTGGTCGAGGTCGATGGTGGTGGGCATGTGGTTTCCCCGGGTGTGGCGCGGACACGGTGTGGTTGCTGAAAGTAGCAGTGTTGTCGCCGTGTGTTCACCTGGGGGTGGGTGTGTCGTCGTGTGCGGGGTCGGGCCGCGGTGCGCGTTGGGCGGGCCCGTGCGGGGGTGATGGCCGGTCGGGGTTTGTTACATATTGCACATGATGGGGTCATCCGCTGTTTTCGGTGGGTTCGGGACTGTCCAAGGGGTGGGATGCTCCCTAAGGTTGGCCAGGTGACAAGCAGTGCGACGCCGCCTCCGAGCGCGGCCAACCAAACGCAGACCCCCGGTGCCGGACTGGCCCACTCGCTCCGGCGCCGCCACATGGCGCTGATCGCGATCGGCGGTTCGGTGGGCGCCGGACTCTTCATCGGCTCCGGGTCGGTCATCCAGATGGCGGGCCCGGCGGCGGTGCTCTCCTACGTCCTGGCGGGTGCGCTGGTGTTCTTCACCCTGCGTGCCCTGGGCGAGATGGTGGTGGCGGTTCCGGCCGGGGGCTCCTTCTCCGACTACGCCCGGCTGGCCTTCGGTCCCCGGGCCGGTTTCACCATCGGGTGGGTGTACTGGTGGATGTACGCGGTGCTGGTGGCCGCGGAGTCGGTGGCCGGTGCGGCGATCCTGGGCCAGTGGGTGCCGGGTGTGCCCGGGTGGGCGCTGGCGTTGCTGGTGCTGTTGTCGATGACGGTGGCCAACCTGGTCTCGGTGCGTGTGTTCGCCGAGACCGAGTCGTTCTTCTCGTTGGTCAAGGTGGCCACGATCGTGGCGTTCCTGTTGATCGGCGGCCTGTGGGCGCTGGGGCTGTGGAGCGGTGCGGGCGGCTCCAGTGTGGCCAACCTGTGGGAGCACGGCGGGGTGGCGCCCAACGGGTGGGTGGCGGTGCTGGCGGCCACGGTGGTGGTGCTGTTCGCCTTCGGCGGGGTGGAGATCATCACCGTGGCCGCGGGTGAGAGCTCCGAGCCCGAGCGCGGTGTGGCCTCGGCGGTGACCAACGTGCTCTGGCGGATCGGGCTGTTCTACGTGGCCTCGATCCTGGTCGTGGTGATGGTGCTGCCGTGGAACAGCGTGGATCCGGGTCGCAGCCCGTTCGTGGCGGTGATGGAGCACGTGGGTGTGCCCGGGGCGGCGCTGATCATGGAGATCGTGGTCCTCATCGCGGTGCTGAGCGTGTTGAACGCGGCGATGTACACCTCCTCGCGGATGCTGTTCACGCTGACCCGGCAGGGGGACGCCCCGCGGGTGCTGCGCGGCACCAACCGGCGGGGTGTGCCGGTGCGGGCGATCCTGCTCGGCACCGTGGTGGGGTACGGGGCGGCGGTGGCCGACTACCTGTGGCCCGATCGGGTGTTCCCGTTCCTGGTGGCCTCGATCGGCGCGATCCTGCTGGTGCTGTTCCTGACCATCTGCGCCTCGCAGTTGGTGGTGGGGGCGCGGGTGCGCCGGCGTGAGCCGCAGCGGCTGACCCTGCGGATGTGGGCGTTTCCGTACCTGACGTGGGTGGTGTTGGGGGGTCTGGTGACGATCTTCGTGGCGATGGTGGTCATCCCCGACCAGCGTCAGGCGCTGTTGGCGTCGGTGGGGTCGGTGGTGGTGGCGCTGGTGGCCTATGAGTTCCGGCGCCGGTGGGGGCGTACGCCGCCCACGGACCGGGTGCTGGCGGTGCCGGACCGGCCCGACGCGGAGGCGCTGCGCCGTCGTCCGGGCGCCGACTAGCGCGGGGTGTGCCGCGCCCCGGGGGGACGGTGTGCGGGCGGGGGGGCGGTGGTGTCCCCCGGTCGGTGGTCGTCGTGACGCGGCGGGTGTGGCGGGGCTCCGCTCCCGGTGGGGGCGGGGCTCCGTTGCCGTGGATACGGTTCCCTCCCCCGGACCGGGTGCCCGTCTTGAGGTGATGTGATGCCGTTTCTGGTTTTTGTCGCTAGGGTGCTGCGCAACCTCTGAGAGGAGCACCCCCGTGCGTCACTTCGTCGGCTTGCTGTCCGGTCTGATCCTGGGTCCGTTGCTGGTTTTGCTGGCGGGGTGGGCGTTCACCCACCTGCGCGGCCTGTACGCGGTCGGTCTGGGCGCCCTGCAGGGCTCGGGTCCCCTGGCGGTGGCCGGGTTGGTGGGTGCGGGGCTGTTGGTGGCGATGGTGGCGGTGCCGCCGCGGCTGACGCCGATGCTGCCCCTGGGTGCGGCGCTGGCGGTGGGTTCGCTGAGCGCTCTGTCGGTGTGGCGGATGTACCTGCTGGAGCGGTTGCCGCAGCTGCCCGGGACCGAGGGCGCTCTCGTGCTGTTGCCGCTGGGGGTGTTCGTGCCCTTGGTGGTGGTGCTGGCGGCCCCGGTGTTCGTGGGGCAGCGCTGGCGCCGTGAGGACGATGAGGGGCCCGGCGAGGAGGAGTACTTCGAGGGTCTGTACGAGGACGAGCGGGACCCCCGGCGCACGCGGAGTGCGACCGAGTCGGTGCCCCACACCCCCCGGCACCGGGCCTGAGGCGAGGCGGCCCGGGGCCCCTTGCGGGGTCCCGGGCGGCGGTGTCGGGTCGGGTGAGGCGCGGCGCGGGCCGTCAGCGCCAGGCGGGCCCCCAGCCCGAGCTGTTGGACACCCCGGGCGGCAGGGGCGGCAGGATGCCGTTGCCGCCGGTGGGTTCGGCGGGGGTCCGGGGGGCGCGGGGCGGTTCGGGCCGCTGCGGATGGGCGGAGGGCTGCGCGGGGGCGGGTTGGGCGGGTTCGGGGCGGGGTGCGCTCCGCGTCTCCGGTGGGGCCGCCGGTTCGGGGGCGGGGGGTTCCTCGGGCAGGAAGCCGCGCACGCGCAGGGGTTCGGCCTCCTCGGTGCCGAGCACGACCGGTTCGGGCAGCGGCGGGTGCTGGTCCTCGTCGGCGCTGGGGATGGCCGGTTCTGCCGGGGCGACGCGCTTCCACCACAGCGCCGCCTCCTCGGGAGGCAGTTCGGCCTCCACCTCCAGCCAGCCGCGTACCTGGGGGTGGCGCCTGGCGGCGTTCCAGGAGCGGGGGTAGGGCTGCTCGTCCAGGACCAGCAGGTGTTCGCCCTCCAGGGTGGGGATCTCGGCGGGCAGGCCCTCGTTCCACACCCAGGTGCCGTCGTGGGCGACCAGGTTCCACCAGCCGCGCACGGTCTGGGCGGCGGGGTCGGGGGCGCTGTCGCGGAAGGCGGCGACCCAGCGCGGGTCGGGCGGGTCGCCGGGCAGGCCCTGGCGGTGGGGGCCGATGAGGGCGTCGGCGAGCAGGGTGTGCAGCTGGGCGTTGTCGCCCACGCCCTCGAAGCGGACGCGGAAGGCGCGTTGGGAGGCGCGGTCCAGGACCAGGGTGCCGGTGGTCTCGGCCATGCGCAGCAGGTCGCGGACCTGGCCGAACTCGGTGAGCAGGTCGGAGAGTTGGTTGGCGATGGCCAGGAGTTCGGCGTGCAGGGCGGGGTCGCGGCGCATGTGGGCGCGGACCGGGGCCTCGCTGAGCATGGTCCTGGTGGCCAGGCCGTGGCGGCGGATGGTCCACCAGCACATGGTGGCGCCGGGGGCATCGTTGCCCAGGTCGGCGGTCACGCGGGCCTCGGCGTCGGCGGTGACGGCGTCGGGGTCGGGTGGGGCGTCGGTGCCGGTGCGTTCCCAGGCGCGGACGAAGACGATGGCGCCCCGGCCCATGGTGCGCAGGCGGCGCAGGACCTCGACGCCGGTGGGGCCGGGGTCGGTGCCCATCTCGACCAGGGCTCCGGCGACCAGGGACAGGTCGGCGATGATGCCGGGGGCGGCGTGGTCTCCCGAGAGCAGGGGGGCCAGGGCCTCCAGGGCGAGTTCGCGTTCGGAGGCGGGGATCTGGGAGGCCAGCACGTAGACCTTGTGGACGGCTGGGGGGAAGTGTTGGGGGTCGGTGGCGACGGAGGCGTCGATCAGTTCTTGGAACGCCGCGCGAAACTCGTCGACCATGGGCCCGTCCCCTTTCTCACGGAACCAACCTAATGTCTCATCAGGGAAGGATCGCACTTTAACTGGTGATTTCGAGTACTACTGGTGTGTTTGTTGGCAAGCTGAGATGCCCAAGGGGCCACAGGGTGCGGGGTCACAGGCCCAGCCGGGTGACGGCGTTGTCCTCCAAGGGGTTGGCGGTGCGGATGTAGTCGTGGACCGTGCGCGGGTTGGTCCAGCGGCCCTGGCGCATGATCTCGCGGTCGCTGGCCCCGCCCAGCGCGGCCTGGGTGGCGAACCCCGCCCGCAGGGAGTGCCCGCCGAAGTCGTCGGGGTCCAGCCCGGCGCGGCGGGCGTAGCGTTTGACCAGCTCCCCCACGGCCCGGCCCGACATCGGGCGCGACCCGAGGTGGCCGTGGCGGTCCACGGTGGGCAGCAGGGGGCGCTCGGAGCCGTCGGCCAGGTCCGTGCCCGGCCAGCCCTGGCACAGGTGGGCCAGGGCCCCCTCGGGGCGGGGGTGCTCCAGCAGGGCGGCCACCGCCTCCTCACCGCCCGCGCGGTGGGCCTGGACCAGGGCGGCCCAGTCGGCGTAGGCGCACACCGGGCAGGTCTGGCGGTGCCTGCCCCGGGGCAGGGCGACCCTGTGGCCGTGGCGGCCCTCCTGGTCGGTCTTGGTCGCGCCCAGCGCCACCACCAGGGCGGGGGCGCCGGTGGCGGGGTCGGTGTGCAGGGTCAGGTCGTCGAAGGTGAGCGCGGCCAGTTCGCTGCGGCGCAGGGCTCCGCCGAACCCGGTCAGCAGCAGCAGGGTGTCGCGTCTGCGGGCCACCCCGTGGGGGTGTTCGGGGCCCGGGCGCACCGACAGCAGCGCCTCCAGGACGGGCAGGACGACCGGTTCCTTGCGGCGCGGGCGGGCCCGGCGGGTGCGGCGGATGCCGCGCAGGGTCATGCGCACGACCTCGGCGCGGGTGGGCGATTCCAGGCCGTGGGCGCCGTGCACGGCGGCGATGGCGGCGGCGCGCCGTTCGATGCTGGAGGGGGCCAGGGCCCAGCCGGTGTCGTCGGGGGTGCGCTCCTGGGCGCAGGCGGCCAGGTACACGGCCACGTCCACCGGGTCGGCGGGCAGGGACTGGCGTTCCTGGGCCAGGCACCAGGCGGTGAAGGAGGTCCAGTCGGCGCGGTAGGCGCGCAGGGTGTTGGGCGACTGGGCGCTGGCCAGGTAGCGGCCCAGGGTCTGGGCCTGTTCGGTGTCGAAGCGCTCGCGCACCCGGGCCAGGGCGCGGGTGTCGACCAGGACGCTGGGGGTGGCCTGCTCCAGGCGGGCGCGCACGGCCCCGGGCAGGGCGATCTCGTGGGCGGGTTCGGGGTCGGGGGTGGGCTGGGGTGTGTTCACGGTCATCCATGATGGCCCAGGGGCCCGTGCGAAGGCGTGAGGCGGCGCGGGCGCCCGGGGGCGGCGGAGCGGTCGGGGCGGGGTGTCAGCCGAACAGGTGGGTGGTCAGGGCGTCCCACAGTTCGGCCGGGGGCATGACCCACAGCAGGGGCAGGGCCGAGACGACCAGGGCCGCGGTGAACCCGATCGCGGCGATCCTGCGCCGCAGGACCAGGGCGGCCACGGCCGAGGCCGCCGGGACGGCCAGGGCCAGGGCCAGGACCCAGACCAGGGCGTTGCCGACCGGGTCCAGGCTCTCGGGGGGCACCGGGGCGTCGGGGGCGGCGTGGAGGACCGATTCCTGCAGGTCCATGAACACGAACAGCAGGTTGGCCAGGGCCAGCGGGGTGCCCAGCAGCCACACCAGGGTCAGCACCACCCACAGGGCGGTGATCCTGCGGTCGGGCGGGTCGGCGACGACCACCGGGGTGCGGCTGACGCTCGCCGCGGGCGGGAGCGGGCCGGGCTCCGCGGCGCTCTCCTGCTGGTGCGGGGCGGTGTCGGGGCGCTGGGCCTTGCGACGCTTGCGTTTCTTGGGTGACACGTGGGTAGCCTACCGCCGGTTCGGGCGGGGGCCGGGCCCCGCCGCAGGGGCGGGGTTCACAGCGCCTGGGCCAGGTGGATGGCCACGACGAAGACCACCGGCCAGACCAGCAGGGCCAGCGACCACAGGGCGGCCCTGCGGTCCCCGGCGACGGTGGCCACGGCGGCGGCCAGCAGGGGGATGCCCACGGCGGCGCCGAAGGCCAGGGTGAACCACTCGGCCGCGGAGCCGGCGTGGGCCTGGACGCTGAGTCCCCGGAGGTAGCCGGCCGGCCCCAGCACCAGGCACATCAGGGCCAACAGGGCGATGACGACGCGGATGCCGGTGGGGTGGCGGGTGTTGCGGCCGTTGCCGGGGGCGGAGGGACGGTCAGACACGGGGGCCGTGGTGCCTTTCGGGAACGGGTGGCGGTCCAGGGCGGGCGGGGGCACGCCCGCACCGGGGTGCGGGTGGTGGTTCTTGCCGTCAGAAGACGCAGGGCACCGCCCCTGGCCTGTGAGGCCCGGGGCGCGTGCGTTGCTGTGTAAAACGTACTCCACCCGCGAGGTGTCCGAAACCGCGCGGTGGAGGCCGGTGCGGCGTCGTCCCCGCCGCCGCACCGGGCCTGACCTGGGGGTGGGCGGGTGTGTGGGCGGGGCCGCCGGTCGGGGGTGAGCGCGGTCGCAGCGCCGGGCGCGTCAGCGCGCGGCGGGCCAGGGGCGGGCGCCCTCGGTCAGGCGGGTGAAGGAGGAGAGCAGGCGCAGTTCGTCGATGCTGCGCGGGGCGGTGGTGAGCAGGTCGGGTGAGAAGACCACCGCCGCGACCAGCTGGGCGCGCGACAGGGCCACGTTGAGGCGGTTGCGGTCCAGGACGAAGGCGGTGCCGCGGCTGGCCTCGGCGGCGTTGGAGGTGGTCATCGAGCAGATGACGGCGGCGGCCTCCTGGCCCTGGAACTTGTCCACGGTGCCCACGCGCACCCCCTCCAGGGCGGGGTGGTCGTCGGCGGCGCGGGCCAGGGCGCGGCGCAGGGCGCGCACCTGGAGGTTGTAGGGGGCCACCACGAGGATGTCGTGGCCGGTCAGGGGGCGCGGGTGCGCCTCGGCGGCGTCGGTGACCTTGTCGGTGACCAGGTGGGTGGCCACCTCCACCACTGCCTGGACCTCCTCTGGGCTGTGGGTGGTGCGGCCCTGGTGGGGGGTGGGCAGGGTGTACACGCCCGGTGCCAGGGTGGCCAGGGAGCGGTCGGCGGTGCTGGGGTGGGCGTGCAGGCGGCCCTGGTAGGACAGGGCGGAGACGGTGGCGCACACGTCCGGGTGCATGCGGCGGGTCTGGTCGAGGAAGTAGCCGCGTGAGGGGTCGATGATCTGGCGTCCGGCCATGAGGTGTTGCAGGGCGGAGGCGTCGGCGCCTTCGCCGTGGGTGCCCTGGACGACCTGGGGCAGCTGTTGGGGGTCGCCCAGCAGGACGAGGTTGCGGGCGGCGGCGGAGACGGCGAGGGTGTCGGCCAGGGCGAACTGTCCGGCCTCGTCGATGATGAGCACGTCCAGGGGGTCGGCGAGCATGGCGGCGTTGGACATGGCCCAGGCGGTGCCGCCGATGAGGACGGGGTGGCCCTGGGCGGTGTGCTTGTCGCGCCAGCTGGCCAGGGCCTGGGGGCTGGAGGGCTGTTCCCAGGGCAGGTCCTGGTCGGTGTCCTTGCCGCGTCCCTTGGCGCGTTTGGCGGCGGCCACCTCCACCCCGGCGGCCTCGGCGGCGCGCAGGGCGGCGGTCATGACGTTCTCCACGGCCTTGTGGCCGGTGGAGCACACGCCCACGCTCCTGCCCTGGCGGGCCAGGTGGGTGATGAGCTGGGCGGCCAGGTAGGTCTTGCCCGCGCCGGGCGGGCCCTGCACGGCGAGGTAGGAGCCCTCCAGGCGGTCCACGGCGGCGATGGTGGCGTGGATGAGGTCGCCGTCGTGGTCGGCGGGGTCGGGCAGCGGGCCGGGGGTGCTCAGGCGCGGCGGGATGCGGCGCAGCACGTCCAGGCCGGGGTGGTGGGGCCACTGGGGCAGGGTGTCCAGGGCGGTGCGGGCCACCGTCTCCAGGGCGCCGTCCTTGGGGGCGGGGTTGACCGGGGAGCCGGGCAGGACGGCGACGGGGGGCCGGGAGTAGGTGGAGTCGGGGTCGCAGGTCTCGGTGATGGCCAGGGTGTCGGCGTCGGCCTCGGCGACCTTGGCCTGGGTGGTGGTGGCGGGCTGGCCGGGGGCGCCGGGGTAGAGCAGGTGCACGTCCTGGCCGGAGGTGAAGGGGTGGGGGTGGGCGGTGTCCAGGCGCAGGGAGAGTTCGCGGCGGGACTTGCGCTGGCGGCCGGTGGGTTCGATCCACTCCCCCGTGCGCACCTGCCAGGGCACGGCGCAGTCGGTGTCGGACTCCAGGTCGGTCAGGGGGGCGCTGGTGCGCCGGTAGTGCTCGCGCCAGGGGGGCAGGTTCTCGCGCTGGTAGTAGCCGACCAGGGCGGCCAGTCGGGCGCGGGTGTGGTGGTCGGGTTCGCGGTCCTGGGCCTGGTCGGGGACCTGGTCGAGGAGGGGCTCGGTGAGGGCGGCGTGGCGGGCGGCCTTCTCCTGGCGTTTGCGGGCGCGTTCGGCCTCGGCCTCGGTGAGTTCGAGCTGGACCAGGGGGCGGTCGGTGATGCCCTGGTGGGTGCGGTGGTCCTCCAGCCAGTCGCGCAGGCGCGCGGTGGAGTGGCAGTCGTCGCGGTTGTAGGCGGCGATGTCGGCCAGGACCCGCGCGGCCCGGTCGTGGTCGTCGGCCTCGGTGGCGGCCAGGTAGGCGGCGTAGGCGTCGATGCTGGAGGTGGCGGTGGTGACGCCGCCGGAGCGGGCGGCGGGCAGGTAGAGGGGTTCGAGGTACTTGATGGAGTAGGAGCGCTGGGACACGCGCAGGCTCTTGCGCACGACGGTGTACAGGTCCACCAGGCGGTTCTCGCGCAGGAGCCGGTTGACCTCCTCCTCGCGGGTGGCGAACTCCGAGCTCAGGTGTTTGAGGCGGTCCACCTCGTAGGAGGCGTAGTGGTAGACGTGGGCGCCGGGGTCGGCGTCCACGCGGGCGGTGGCGAAGTCGACGAAGTCCTCCAGGGCCTTCTTCTCCTGGGCGCGGTCGTGGGCCCAGAAGGCGTGGAAGGTCTCGGCGCCGTGGGCGTCCTCGGTGGTGGCGCCGAAGAGGTACTCCAGGCCGCGTTCTCCCTCGCGGGAGTGGTAGGGGTAGCCCTCCATGTCGAAGAAGACGTCGCCGGGGCTGGGGGCGGGCAGGCTGGCCAGGCCGTCGGGGGCGAAGACTTCGGCGGTGACGGTGCCCTGGGGGTTGTCGGGGGTGCGGGTGCGGTCCTGGCGGACCTGGAGGGCGGCCTGGGCGCGCAGTTGGTCGAAGGAGCGGCGGGGCAGGGTGGCGGGGCGCTGGTCGTCGTCGGCCCGGGCGAGGGCGTCGATGGTGTCCAGGCCGGAGTCGGTGAGTTTGGCGGCCTGGTCGGTGCGCAGTCCGGCGACCAGGGACAGGTGGCGGGCGGCGGTGCGCCCTTGGGAGCACCAGGCCTGGTAGCCGCAGCCCTCGCAGGCGGGGCGGGGCTGGCCCCAGGTGGGGGCGGGCAGGGTGGGTTCGCTGGCCAGGAGGGTGAGCAGTCGGGTGGTGACGGTGCTCAGGATGGGGGTGAAGTCGGCGGTGGGCAGGGTGTGGGTGTGGTTGTCGCCGGTGAGCAGGTGCATGTGCTGGGGGGTGTGGCCGGTGGCGACGCTGACGGCGTGGGCGTAGGCGGCGAGCTGGACGACGGCGCCGGGGCCGGGGCGGCGGGTGAGCTTGGTGTCCCAGGGTTCGTAGGTCCAGTTTTCGGGGGCGGGGGCGGGGGTGCGGGTGCGGCCGGTGGCGGGGTCTAGGTCGGAGCGGATGAGGAAGTCGGCGCGGCCGTGGAAGGACACCGTGCGCCCGTCGGGGTCGGGTTCGGTGAGGCGGTGGTGGAAGCTGCCCTGGTAGATGACGGGGACTCCGGCGGCCATGGCGTCGGCGGTGGCCTGGGCGGCCGCGGCCAGGGAGGCGTCATCGGGGCGGGGGTCGGGCATGCGGGCGACCTCGACCAGGGCGCTGAGGCGTTCGAGTTCGGCCTGTTCGTGGGCCAGGCCGTGCTGGGCCACGAGCGGGTCGATGTCGGCGGGGGCGGGTGCGCCTTCGACGCGGGCGGCCAGGGCGGTCTTCAGGGCGCTGCGGTGGTCGCACTCCAGGGTGTCGACGAGGTCGGTGGGTGAGACGACCCAGCCGGTGGTGGTGCGGAACACGCCCCTGCTCCCCTGTGTGGTGTTGGTGTGGGTGCTGGGGATTGTGCCATGAAGCGGTGACGTGTGGGGGCTCACACGCGCGGCGGATGCGGCGGCGGTGTGCTCGGCCGCCGCCGGGTGCGGGCGGGCCCGCGGCGGGTGCCCGCTCCGGGAGCGTGCGTCGTGTCGGGCGGTCGCCGACCCGCGCACCGCGAACCGGGGCCGGTCGCTCGCCTTCGCCCCGGCGGCCGTGGCCGCGAACGCCGACGCCGCGGCGGCCCGTCCAGGGGCCGCCGCGGCGCGCACGCGTGCGGGTGGAGGGTGTTACCCCACGACCTGCCAGTCGACCTGGCCCACACCGGCTCCGGTGCCGATGATCTGGTCGAAGGCCGCGGTGGACAGGTCCAGGCAGCGTCCGTCGACGTAGGGGCCGCGGTCGTTGATGCGCACGGTCACGGAGGCGCCGCTGCTCGGGTTGGTGACCTGGACCTGGGTGCCGAAGGGCAGGGTCTTGTGCGCGGCGGTCATGGCGTTGGGGTCGAACGTCTCGCCGTTGGCGGTGGTGCGTCCGGCGAAGTCGGCCCCGTAGTAGGAGGCCTGGCAGGAGCCGCCCTGGCCGGTGGACTCGGTTTCGGAGCCGGTGTCGGCGGCGGGCTCCTCGGCCTCCTCGGTCTCCTCCTCCTCGGGCTCTTCGAGGATGTCGGAGGCGTCGGTGCTGGAGCGCTGGGTGGCGGAGCTGACGGCCTCCTCGGCGAGCTGCTGCTGCTCCTGCCCGGCGTTGGGCGTGGCGTCGTCGGCGACCAGCGGGTCCGGGTCGGCCTGGGGAACGCCCGCGGCGTTGGTGGCGCTGCCCGGGTCGGCGCCGGTGGCGATGACGGCCGCGGCGGCGGTGCCGCCCACCAGCAGTGCGGCCCCGGTGGCCGAGGCCAGGATCAGGGTGCGCTTGCGGCGGGAGCGCTTGGCGGCCACGCGGGGACCCACGGGCGCGTCGGCGCCGGTGGCCTCTTCTTCGGCCGGCGGGTTCTGGGGCTGGTGTGTGCCCACGACGGATAGTCCTTCGAACGGGAACAGGGCGTGGCGGCGCGGGTGCTCCGGGGTGGGGCGCGCGGTTGCCGTGGCAGGGTGCGCGGGTGGCGCGGCGCCCCGGGTCGCGGGAGGGCGCGGCGCCTGGAGCGGGCCGCCGGGTGGTGCGCGGGGTTCTGGGCGCAGATCCTAGGGGTAACGCGAGGGTAACGGTACCGGAAAGGGAGGGTTTGTGGAACTTGTCACCTCAGGGGTCGGTGGTGTCCGTCACCCGGTGATGTGGGGTTCGGGCAGTTCGGGGCGCCGGGGCGGCACGCCCTCGGGGAAGAGGGTGGCGGCCGGGTCGGGCAGGTCCACGCCGCTGAGCCGGGCGACGGCTCTGGACAGGCTGGGGTTGTCCAGGTGCCCGCCCACGGTGCGGATCATGGCGGTCAGGGTGGGCAGGACGGGGGCGCCCAGGGCGGTGACGGCGTAGCGGGTGGCCACGGCCGGGGTGCGCGAGGCGCCCGCCCAGCAGTGCAGCAGGACGCGTTTGCCCTCCGCGCGCAGGGCCGCGACCGCGGCGGCGGCCTCGTCCAGGGTGAAGTGCGGGTGGGAGTTGGCGCCCCTGCGGTCGTGCAGCCACACCCGTACCCAGTCGGCTGGGGGCAGGTGGGGCGCGTCGCTGGGGTGGGTGCGGCACAGCGAGACCGCGGCGTCCACGGTGTCGGGGTGGGCGCGCAGGTGGTCGAGGTTGCCCAGCAGGACGCCCGGGTCCAGGGGGTGGGGGACGGCGAAGGGCGGCAGGCGGCGGGGTTCGGCGACCAGGACGGGGTGCTCGGGCCACAGGGTGGGGTGGGGGCCGCGGGCGGTGGTCAGGGCGGTGGTGGTCAGGGTGTGGGGGTCGGTGGTCTCGGACAGGCGGCGCAGGGCGTGCAGGGGCAGGGCGGAGGCGCCCCACAGGGCGGTGGCCAGGGTGCCGGTGTACAGGGCGGCCCGGTCCCCGGCGGCGGCGTAGGCCGACCAGACGGAGTCGACCAGGTGGGTGCAGGCGAAGGAGCCGCGGGCGGGGTCCTCGGCGGGGCGGCGGGTGCGTGTGAGGGCACGCCAGGAGGCGCCCAGGGGGTCGTCGGCGGTGGTGTGCTCCAGGGCGGGTGCGGAGGAGGGCAGGGCCGCGGTGCGGGCGGCGGTGCGCAGCGCCGCGGCCCAGGCGCGCTCGACGGGGTTCTCGGGGGGTCGGGGCGGCTGGTCGGGTCCGGCCAGGTCGGTGAGCGCGGCGCGGACCAGGCGTGCGTGGGCGGTGCCGGGGCCGGTGGTGCGCGCGGTCAGGGAGGGTGGGGCGCCGACCAGGGCGGCGGCGGCCGGGGCGCCGAACAGGGCGCCGACGGCCCGGTCGCTGGCGGGGTGGTGGAAGTCGAGCAGTGGGGCGGGTACTGCGGGCATGGCCGTCCTCGGGGCGGTGCGGACCGGGATGGGTGGGGAACCCACGGGTGGTCTTCCCCGTCCGGCGGCCCGGCGCACCCGGCGGCCGGTTGTGGCCATGCCCGGGCAGCGCGGGCGGGCCAGGCCGGGCTGGGGGCGCCTCTCCCCCGCGCCGGTGGCGCACCCCCGGGGTCAGACGGGCTGGGCGATGGCGGCCTGGTCGTAGCGCGCGGCCACGGCGTGGGCCAGGGCCGGGTCCGGGCACAGGGGGCGCGCCACCACGTCCGCGCCCGCCCCGGCCAGGCGGTCGTGGAAGAGCCCCGGCGCCAGCAGCCAGCTGGCCACGGCCACCCTGCGGTGCCCCCGCTCGCGCAGGCGGGCCACCCGCTGGGCCACGGTGGGTTCGCCGGTGGCGATGAACCCCAGTTCCACGGGGGTGCCCAGGCGCTGGGACATGCGCTGGGCCGCCTGTTCCAGTTCGGCGCCCGCGAAGGGGTCGGAGGTCCCGGCGCAGGCCAGCACGACGGCGTCCCCGGGCCGGTACCCGGCCCCGACCAGGCGGCGCACGGCGGTGTCCAGGACCGCGGGGTGCCCGCCCAGGGCGGGGGTGATGACGGCGTCGGCGCGTCCGGCGCGGGCGAGCTGGTGGGGGATGTCGGTGCGCACGTGGTAGCCCGAGGCCAGGAACGCGGGCACGACCACCAGCGGCCCCGGGGTGCGGGCGGCGACCTCGCCGACGCTGGGCGCGAGCACGTCGGCGAAGGCCAGGCGGGTGGTTCGGCCCGTCACCTCGGCCACGCGCAGGGCCAGGGAGTGGGCCACGGCGGTGCCGTGGGGGTCGCGGGTGCCGTGGACGGCCAGCAGCAGGGTGGGGTGTCGGTGCATCGCGTGGCGCGGACGGCCGGGGCCGGTGGTCCGCTTCTTCCTTTCCCTCGGTCGGGTGGGCCGGTGTGCTCGTCAGAGGGCGCGCTCGGGCGGGTCCAGGGCCAGCCGGTAGCCGCGTTTGACCACGGTCTGGATGATCCTGGGGTCGCCCAGCGCGGTGCGCAGCCGGGCCACGGCCGTCTCCACGGCGTGGGCGTCGGCGTCCTCGCCCAGGCAGGTGAGCAGGCGGGTGCGGTCCAGGACCTGGCCGGGCCTGCGCGCCAGCTCGCGCAGCACCCGCATCAGGGTGGGCGAGAGGGTGCGCACGGTGCCGTCGACCAGGACGGCGTGGCCGCGCAGGCGCAGGCGGTGTCCGGCCACGGACAGGGTCGGAAAGCGTGCGGGCAGCTCCTCGGCGAGCGCGCGGACCTGGGCGCCCACGCGGGCGCGCTGGGGCCACACGGTGGGGATGTCGTGGGCCATCAGGGGGCGTGCGGTGACCGCTCCCACGCACATGGCCAGGACGTCGCCGCGCAGGGCCCGGACCAGGGCGGCCTGGTGGCCGGTGGTGTGGGCGCGGGACAGCAGCCCCGCCGCGGCCGGGGCGCTGGTGAAGGTGACCGCGTCCACTCCCCCGCTGGTGACGGCCTCGATGAGGCGGTCCAGGGGCGCGGTGTCCTCGGGCAGGGTCCAGCGGTAGACGGGGACCTCGACGACGTCGGCTCCGGCCAGGCGCAGCGCGGCGGTGAAGTCGGGCAGGGGTTCGCCGTGCAGCTGGATGGCCACGCGCAGCCCCCGCACGCCCCGGGCGAGCAGGTAGTCCAGGACCTCGGCGGAGGACTCCGAGGGCGGCGACCACTCCTCGGTGAGTCCTGCGGCGCGGATGGCGCCCTTGGCCTTGGGGCCGCGGGCCAGCAGGCGCGAGGTGCGCAGGCTCGCCAGGAGCGGGTCGACGGTGCCCCAGGTCTCGCAGGCCTCCACCCAGCCGCGGAAGCCGATGCCGGTGGTGGCCACGACGACGTCGGCGGGGCGGCGGGCGAGCTGTTCGGAGACCGCGGCCAGGCGCTGGTCGTCGCTGAGGGGCACGATGCGCAGGGCCGGAGCGGCTAGGACCTGGGCGCCCTTGCGGCGCAGCAGGGCGCTGATCTCCTCGGCGCGGCGGGCGGCGGTGACGGCGACGGTGAACCCGGCCAGGGGCGCGGTGGTGGCGGGTTCGGCCGGGCGGCGGGCGGGCGGGGCCGCGGTGTCGTCGTCCAGGGAGGTGTTCACGGTGTGCCCTCCTGGGCGGGCGCGCCGATCTGCACGGCGGTGTCGGTCTGGCGCACGGGCCAGGTGGTCAGGCGCACGTGTTCGTCGTCCAGGCTCTGGCCGGTGCGCAGGGAGAAGACGTTCTTGAGCATGGGCGAGGCGACGGTGGGCTCGCCCGCGCGGTCGCCGACGATGCCGCGCGAGATGACGGCGGCGCCGGTGTAGGGGTCGATGTTGTCGACGGCGTACAGGTGCTGGTCGCGGGTGCGGAACACGGCGACCTGGCGGCCGTCGGGGAGCAGCACGGCCACCCCGTCCTCCACGCGCAGGCCCGCCGGGGCGCAGGCGTCGATCCAGGTGGTGGGCTGGGCTGGGGTGGTGACGGTCATCGGGTGGCCTCCTGGGGTCGGCGGGCGGGCATGCCCAGGCTGACGGGAGCGGTGGGGACCGGCTGGTCGCGGGTGGTGGTGAAGCTGATGGTGGGGTCGGGGGTGTCGGGGGCGTTGGCGAAGGAGACGAAGCGCGCGAGCTTGTCGGGGTCGGCCAGGACCGCGGCCCATTCGTCGCCGTAGGCGTCGACGTGGCGGGCCATGGCCTCCTCCAGTTCGGCGGCGATGCCCAGGGAGTCGTCGACGACGACGTCGCGCAGGTGGTCCAGGCCGCCGTCCAGGGACTCGATCCAGGGGGCGGTGCGCTGGAGGCGGTCGGCGGTGCGCACGTAGAACATCAGGAACCGGTCGACGTAGCGGATGAGGGTGTCCTCGTCCAGGTCCGAGGCCAGGAGTTCGGCGTGGCGGGGGGTGAAGCCGCCGTTGCCGCCCACGTACAGGTTCCAGCCCTTGTCGGTGGCGATGACGCCGAAGTCCTTGCCGCGGGCCTCGGCGCACTCGCGGGCGCACCCGGAGACGGCGGCCTTGAGCTTGTGGGGTGAGCGCAGGCCCCGGTAGCGCTCCTCCAGGCGGATGGCCAGGCCCACCGAGTCCTGGACGCCGAAGCGGCACCAGGTGGTGCCCACGCACGACTTGACGGTGCGCAGGGACTTGCCGTAGGCGTGTCCGGACTCGAACCCGGCGTCGACCAGCCGCTTCCAGATGACGGGCAGCTGTTCGAGGCGGGCGCCGAACAGGTCGATGCGCTGGCCGCCGGTGATCTTGGTGTAGAGGTTGAAGTCGCGTGCGACCTCGCCGATGACGATGAGCTTGTCGGGGGTGATCTCGCCGCCGGGGATGCGCGGCACGACCGAGTAGGTGCCGTTGCGCTGCATGTTGGCCAGGTAGCGGTCGTTGGTGTCCTGCAGGGTGGCCTGTTCGCCCTCCAGGATGTGCCCGTTGCCCAGGGAGGCCAGGATGGAGGCCACCGCGGGCTTGCACACGTCGCAGCCGTGCCCGGTGCCGTGTGCGGCGATGAGACCGGAGAAGGTGGTGGTGCCGGTGGCGCGCACGATCTCGACCAGTTCGGCGCGCGACTGGGGGAAGTGCTCGCACAGGGCCTTGGACTGCTCGATGCCGGCCTGGGCGAGGATCTGCTTGAGCATGGGCACGCACGAGCCGCAGCTGGTGCCCGCCTTGGTGCAGGCCTTGAGCGCGGGCACGTCGTGGTTGCCGCAGGAGATGGCCTCGGTCAGCTCGCCCTTGGTGACGGCGTTGCACGAGCAGATCTGGGCGGTGTCGGGCAGGGCGTCGGCGCCCAGGGCGGCGCCCTCGGGGGTGATGAGCGACAAGGGGTCGCCGGGCAGGGGTGAGCCGACCAGGGGGCGCAGGGTGGCGTAGGCCGAGGCGTCGCCGACCAGGACGCCGCCGAGCAGCGTGGTGGCGTCGTCGGAGACCACGAGCTTGGCGTAGCGGCCGCTGGCGGCGTCGTTGACGACCACGTCCAGGGCGCCGGGGGTGCGGCCGTGGGCGTCGCCGAAGCTGGCCACGTCCACGCCCATGAGCTTGAGCTTGGTGGAGGTGTCGGCGCCGGTGAAGGTGGCCCGGCCGCCCACGAGCCGGTCGGCGACGACCTCGGCCATGGCGTTGCCGGGGGCGATGAGGCCGTAGACGGTGCCGCGGTGGTTGGCGGCCTCGCCCACGGCGTGGATGTGGGCGTCGCTGGTGGTGCAGGTGTCGTCGACGACGATGCCGCCGCGCTCGCCCACCTCCAGGCCGATCGTGCGGGCCAGGTCGTCGCGGGGGCGGATGCCCACGGAGAACACGACCAGGTCGGCGTCCAGGGAGCCCTCGCCCAGTCTCAGGCGGGCCACGCGGCCGTCGGGGCCGGCTTCCACGGCGGTGGAGGCCGAACCGGTGTGGACCCGCACGCCCAGGTCGGTGATCAGGGTGCGCAGCAGGCCTCCAGCGCCCTCGTCGATCTGTGCGGGCATCAGGTGGGGGGCGAGTTCGACCACGTGCGCCCGCACGCCCAGCAGGCGCAGGGCGTTGGCGGCCTCCAGCCCCAGCAGGCCGCCGCCCACGACCACGCCGGTGCTGGCGCCGCGCGCGGAGGCGGTGATGGCGTCCAGGTCCTCGATGGTGCGGTAGACGTGGCAGCCGGGCAGGTCGTGGCCGGGCACGGGCGGCACGAAGGGTGTGGAGCCGGTGGCCAGGACGAGCCGGTCGTAGGCCAGGACGCGTCCGCTCGCCGTGGTGACGGTGCGGTTGGCGCGGTCCACGTCCACGGCGCGTTCGTTGACGTGCACGTCCACGTGGGGTCCGCTCAGGTCGCCCAGGGACAGGTCCTGGGCGCTGGCGCCGTCGAAGTAGGAGGACAGGGCCACCCGGTCGTAGGCGGTGCGGGGCTCCTCGCCCACGACGGTGATGTGCCAGTGCCCGGCGGTGTCGCGGTCGCGCAGGGCCTCGACGAGGCGGTGGCCGACCATGCCGTTGCCGATGACGACGAGTTCTTCCATGGGCTCCTCCTGCTGCGGGGTCGGACAGGTTTCAGGCAACCTCCCGGGTGTTTCCCGACGGTCAGCCGTATGTGTCGCGCTTGTTTCGATGTGCTGCCACCGCAGGTGGCGGATGCGTGATGCGGGGTGAAGCGCCAGGGTGGGCGCCGGGCGGGCCCTATGTGGGTGGTTGGTCACACCGGGGGCGCGGCGCGGGTCCGGCGGCGCGAGGCCGGGGTGTGGACAGCGGTCCCCGGCTCGGTCAGGATGGGCGCCGATGCACACGTTCACCTCCCCGCGCCCCGCGCGCGCCCTGTCCTGCCTGTCCGCCCTGGCCGTGGGCGACGCCTTCGGCTCCCAGTTCTTCGTTCCGGACAACCGGCGCTTCTTCGAGGAGCGGGAGCTGCCGCCGGGGCCGTGGCAGTGGACGGACGACACCGAGATGGCGGCGTCGGTGCACGCGGAGGCGGTGCGCGGCGAAGGGGTGGACCCCGACCGGCTGGCGGACTCCTTCGCCCGCCACCACGACTTCGACCGCGGTTACGGCCCGGCCACCGGGCGGCTGCTGCGGCAGGTGCGCGAGGGCGGGGACTGGCGGACGCTGGCCGCTGAGCTGTTCGGGGGGTCGGGTTCCTTCGGCAACGGGGCGGCGATGCGGGTGGCCCCGCTGGGCGCCTGGTACGCCGACGACCCGGGCCGGGCCGCCCGGGAGGCGGCGGTGAGCGCGCGGGTGACCCACACCCACCCCGAGGCGGTGGACGGCGCGGTCGCGGTGGCGGTGGCCGCCGCGCTGGTGGCACGGCGCGAGCCGATGGGGCCCGGGCCCTTCCTGGACGGGGTGGCCGGGTGTCTGCGCCCGGGGCGCGTGCGCGAGGCGGTGGGCGCCGCCCGCCGGCTGCTGGTGACCGCCGACCCGCTGGGGGCCGCCGCCGAGCTGGGCAACGGCTCCCGGGTCAGCGCGTTGGACACGGTGCCGTTCACGCTGTGGGTGGCGGCCCGGCACGGCGGGGTCCTGTCGGGGGCGCGTGCGGGCGGGGGGAGTTTCGCCTCGGCGATGTGGGCGGCCGTCGCGCCGGGCGGGGACATGGACACCACCTGCGCGATCGTGGCGGGGATCCTGGGTGCGGGGCTGCCCGGGGGCCGGGTTCCCGCCGAGTGGGCCGAGCGCACCGAGGAGCTGCCCGGCTGGGCGCTGGCGGACCGGGGCCTCGACGGTTAGGGGTCGTGCCGTGGGGCGGCGGGGGCCGGGCGCCGCCGCCGGTACCGGGTCCCGGCTAGGGTGGCTCGGAGCCGGAGCCGGAGCCGGAGCGGCAAAGGCGCCTGGGGAACGTGTGGGTGAGTGGGGGGTGGGCCTGTGCAGGTCGAGGTGTGGTCCGACGTCGTCTGTCCGTGGTGCTACATCGGCAAGCGGCGCCTGGAGAGGGCGCTGGAGCTGTTCGAGCACGCCGACCGGGTCCGGGTGCGCTGGCGCAGCTTCCAGCTGGACCCCTCCTTCCCGCCGGGTGTGAGCGAGCCGGTCTACGACTCGCTCTCGCGCAAGATGGGGGCGCCCCGCGAGCAGGTGCGGACGATGACCGAGCAGGTCACGCGGGTGGCCGCCGAGGAGGGTCTGGACTACGACTTCGCGGGCGGGGTCATGGTCAACACCTTCGACGTCCACCGCCTGATCCACCTGGCCCGGACCCGCGGTCTGGAGGCCCGGGCGCAGGAGCGGTTCATGCGCGCCCAGCTGGTGGAGGCCCGCGACCTCAGCGACACCGCCGCCCTGGTGGAGGTGGCGGCCGAGGCCGGTCTGGAGCCCCAGGAGGTGCGGCGGGTGCTGGAGAGCACAGAGCACGCCGAGGACGTGCGCGAGGACATCGCCCTGGCCCGCCGGTTGGGCGCGACCGGGGTGCCCTTCTTCGTCATGGACCGCGCCGTCGGCATCTCGGGGGCCCAGTCCGTGGAGGTGGTGCTGTCCGCCCTGGACAAGGCCCACCGGGCCGGTCAGGGGTAGACGGCGCGTCGCGGTCCCGACCAGGGCCCGCGTCCGGGTTCACACCGGGCGCGGGCCCTCTTCGTGCGTCCGGTCCGGTCGGCTCCTCCCCGGCGGAGTGGCCCACGCCACAGGATCGGGGGCTTGAGTGTGCCGCGACGGCACAGCCTTTGCTGGGACACGGTTCACCCCGCGTTCCCGGCACGGGCCGGGGGGAACGGCACCACCCGACCCGAACACCGATGGGAGGCCGGACGGTCATGCGCCGCAGCGCCACGGTCTACTTCGCCTCGTACGGGCTGTCCCTGTTGGGCAAGGGCATCGCCGGCGTCGTGATGCCGCTGCTCGTCCTGGACCGTACCGGCGACGTCCTGGCGGCGGGCGTACTCGCGACCGCGTCCACGGCGGCCTCCGCCCTGGCCGGGCTCGTCTGCGGTCTGATCGTGGACCGGATCGACCGCCGCCGGGTCTCGGTGGTCTCCGACCTGCTCGCCGCCCTGTCGGTGGCGGCGCTGCCGGTCGTCGACGCCCTGTGGGGACTGAACATGGGCTGGTTCCTGGCCCTGGCCGTCGTGGGGGCGGTGATCCGCGTGCCCGGGATGACGGCTCAGGAGACGCTGCTGCCCGCCCTGGCCCGGCTCGGAGCCGACCGGCCGGGCGGGCGAGGCGGTCGGCGCGGGCGGTCTGGGGCCGCCGGGCAGGGGAGGCTGGACCGGATGATCGCCACCCGCGAGACCATGGGCAACGTCCTGCTGCTGGCCGGTCCCGGCCTGGGCGGGCTGCTCGTGGGACTGCTCGGGCTGTCCTCGGCGCTGCTGCTGGTGACCGCCGCCACGAGCCTGCTCGCCGCGGTCATGACCCTGCTGCTCGACCCGCGGGCCGGTCGGGTCGTCCGGCGGCGCCCCGACCCGGCCGGGACCGCCGACGCCTCCGGTGCGGCCGCCGTCGGCGGCCCGGTGCGCCGGGCGGTGACCGACCTGCTGGACGGGTGGCGGTTCCTGGGCCGCACCCGGCTCCTGCTCGGCACCACCCTGATCAGCGCGGTGCTCGTCGCCGTCCTGAGTTCGCTGCAGACCACCCTTATGCCCGCCTACTTCACCGGTCAGGGGCTTCCCGGACTCACCGGGCTGACGCTGAGCGCGCTCGCGGCGGGCAGCATCGCCGGATCCGCGCTCTACGCCGCCACCGCCGGACGGGTCCGCCGCCGCAGCTGGTTCGTCCTCGGCATGAGCGGCACCCTGGTCGGGTTCGGCGCGGTCGGCACCATGGCCTCCCCGTGGCTGGTGCTGGGCGCCGCGGCCCTGGTCGGGCTGACCTTCGCACCGGCCTCGGCGGTGCTCGGCGTTCTGACCGTCGAGGCCACCCCGGACCACATGCGCGGCCGGGTCCTGGGGGCGCAGAACACGGTCATGCTCGCCGCGCCCGCCCTCACCAGCGCCCCGCTCGCGGCGGTGGCCACCGCGGCCGGGCTGCCCGTGGCCGGAGCCGTCCTCGCCGTGCTGGCGGGCGTCACGGCGGTCGCCGCCCTGGTCGCCCCGGTGTTCCGCTCACTCGACGGCCCGCGGGCGCGGGAGGAGGCCGGCCCCGCCGAAGGGCGTCCGCGGCCCGCGGAGCGCACGTCCCCCGAACTCGCCCTCGCGGACGCCGTCCCCCACGCGCCGGACGCCCGCGCGGCGGAGGAACACGCGGAACGCACCGCCGACCGGTGAGCGGGCGCGGGGTCAGCCCCCTTCCCGAGGGGGGAAGCGGTTTCGGACCGTGCGCCGCGAGGGAGGTTTCGGTGGGGGCCGTGGCCTGTTCGGCCGGGCTCTCACGTGCGAAGATGTATTTTCTGGTCGAAAGATGGCACGGCGGGTAGGGATTCGTGAGACGAACGGCTGTCGTGCCGGATTCCGGGGTGCTGCCATGTCGGTGCAACACGCGTCCAACGAGCTGATGGTCTCCCTCGTGCGGGCCGGACACCTGGCCACCTTCGAGGAGCTACCCGCGCTCGTGGCCAAGAAGGCCGACGGCGCCGGGCTCTCCCAGGCGCGCATCTATCTGGCCGACCACCAGCAGCAGGTCCTGCGCGAGGTCACGGGAGAGGGCATCGACGCCCACCGGGGCGGTGAGGACCTGCTGGTGGACGACTCCCCGGCCGGTCAGGCCTACGTCACGGGTGTGACCGTGCGGATGGAGGACGAACAGCGCTACTGGGTGCCGGTCCTGGACGGCGCAGAGCGCCTGGGCGTGCTGCACGTGAGCTACCCGGGCGACCCCGACCGCTCGGCGATGCGCGACCTGGCCTCCATGGTGGCGCTGCTGGTCATCGCCAAGCGCTCCAACAGCGACGCCTACGCCCGGCTGATCCGCACCAAGTCCATGTCGGTCTCGGCGGAGATGCAGTGGACGCTCATGCCGCCGGGCACCTTCGCCGACTCGCGGGTGACGATCTCGGCCGCCACCGAACCCGCCTACGACAACGCCGGGGACTCCTTCGACTACGCCCTGGACGGGGAGACCGCCCACCTGGCGATGTTCGACGCCATGGGCCACGACACCGCCGCCGGGCTCATCGCGAACCTGGCCGTGGGGGCCTTTCGCAACGAGCGCCGCAAGGGCACCCCGCTGGCCGACGTCTGCCGGGGGGTGGAGAACACCCTGATCCAGGAGTTCGTGCGCACCCGCTTCGCCACCGCGATCCTGGCCGAGCTGAACATGGCCACCGGGGAGCTGTACTGGGTCAACTGCGGGCACCTGCCGCCGGTGCTCATCCGGGGCGAGGAGGTCCGCGACCTGGAGTGCGAGCCCTCCCACCCGTTGGGGATGGACCTGGGGCTGCCGGTGACGGTGTGCCGCGAACAGCTCGAACCCGGCGACCGGCTGCTGCTGTACACCGACGGCATCATCGAGGCGCGCGACTCCCAGGGGCGCGAGTTCGGCGTGGAGCGGTTCGTGGACTTCGTCATCCGCCACCAGGCCGACAACATGCCGGTTCCCGAGACGCTGCGGCGCCTGGTGCACGCGGTGCTGGAGTACCACCACGGCAGGTTCGGCGACGACGCCACGGTGCTCTTCTGCGAGTGGCACGGCTGACCCGGAGTTCCCTGCGCGAGCCCGGACCTGGTCCGGCCAGCGTTTTGGTCACGTCGGGAGCCAGGGGAAGGCGAGCGGGACGGACCGGTGGTGCCGCCCGCTACGCAAGGGACGGGAGTGCCGTGGACGCTCCGCACGGCACGTAGAATCCGCCCATAACACGCGGGCAGGACAACAGAATCCGGGGTGTGGCGTGGCGGAGATGGTGCACGTGGTCGTTCCGGTGTTCGCCGTGGTGGCGACCGGTCTGTTCGCCGGGTTGTTCTTCGCGTTCTCGATCGCGGTGATGCCGGGTCTGCGCAGGTCCGGGGACCGGGCGATGATCGAGGCGATGCAGGGGATCAACGTCGCCATCCTCAATCCGTTCTTCGCCGTGGTCTTCATCGGCGCCCCGGTGGCGGTGCTGGCCTGCGCCGTGCTCCACGCCAGCGTCGGCGCGACCGCCTCCGCTGTGTGGTCGGGGGCGGCGCTGCTCTGTCTGGTGGTGGCCCTGGTGTCCACCTTCGCGGTCAACGTCCCGCGCAACAACGTCCTGGACCGGCAGGGTCCGGCCGAGCGGATCGCGGACCCGGCCGCCGTGCGCGCCGCCTTCGAGCCGGTGTGGGTGCGCTGGAACAACGTGCGCACCCTGGCCTCCCTGGTCGCGCTCCTGTGCACGGTCCTCGCGCTGCGCTGACCCCGGCGTACGCCCACCGCCAAAGGCCTCTCCCCCGTCCGCGCCCGACCGGATTCGCACCCCCGATCAGCCGGAGCCCCCGAAGCCCCGACGGTGGCCGGGCGGGGCGGAAAAACCCGTTGCGTACCGGGGGCGGGTGGATGATGCTCCCCCCTATGAGCACACAGCGCGCGGACATGTTCCTGGCCCCGGACGAGGACCCCCGCGAGGGCCGCCCCCGCCCCGTCGGCGAACGCGCCGTGCTGGTCGAGTTCCTGCACCTGCAGCGCACGACCCTGGAGCTGAAGTGCTCGGGTCTGGACGCCGACGCGCTGACCCGCCGTTCGGTGCCGCCCTCCACCATGTCCCTGCTGGGGCTGGTGCGGCACATGTCGGAGGTGGAACGGGCCTGGTTCCGGTGCCGCCTGGGCGGGCGCAGCCGCGAGCAGGCGCCCCTGCTCTACGCCAGCGCGAGCGAACCCGACGGGGACTTCGACGGTGCGGTGGCCGATCCGGCCGTGGTGGAGGAGGCCTGGGCGACGTGGCGGGCCGAGTGCGCCCACACCGACGCGTTCGTGGCCCGCGCCCCCGGCCTGGAGGGCCCCACCTGGACCGACCCCTACAACGACCGGGTGTGGGACCTGCGTGAGGTCTTGGTGCACATGGTGGAGGAGTACGCCCGCCACAACGGGCACGCCGACCTTCTGCGCGAGCGCGTCGACGGCCGTCGGGGCCAGTAGTCGGCTCCCGGCTCCGGCGCGGCGACGACCCGGCCCTCCCTTCCCGCCCGCCACGGGGCCGGACGCTCCGCCCGGCCCCGCCTGCCCGGGACAGGCGCGCCCGGCCTTCCCGGGGGCGGACCAGCCTTCTGGCCGGGCCCCCGGAGCGGTCGCGGGGCCGCCTCTCCCCCGGGGTCAGACCCCGGCGGTGGCCTGGCCCTGCATCCCCGACAGCAGTGCCCGCACGTCCCGCACGCACCCCCCGCAGCCCGTCGTGGCCCGGGTCCGGTCGGCGATGGCCTCGCGGGTGCGCGCCCCGTCCAGCCAGGCCTGTTCGATCTCGGTGCGGCTGACGGCGTTGCACCGGCACACCAGCGCCTCGGCGGCCGCGCCGTCGGCCTCCTCCGCGGCGGCGGTCGGCAGCCCCTGGAGCAGCGCCAGGCGGTCGGCGGGCACCGGGGCGCCCGTGTCGTAGAGCTGGGCCAGGGTCGCGGCGGCCTCGGGGAAGCCGAGCAGCACCGCGCCCACCACCTTCTCCTCGCGCACCGACAGCTTGGCGTAGCGGCCGCCGTAGGGGTCGCTGATGGTCACCGTCTCCAGGTCGTCGGCGTCCTCCTCGTGCACCCGCCCGAACGCGGTCAGCTCGATCCCCTCCGCCTTGAGCCGGGTCAGCGGCCTGGCCCCGGAGTAGAGGGCGTGCGGCGCGGCGCCGGTCAGGCGCCGGGCGAGCACGGCGGCCTGCTCCCAGCCGGGCTGGATGAGTCCGGCGCCGCCGCCGGGGTGCTGGGCGCAGTCGCCGATGGCGTGCACGCGGGCGTCGGAGGTCGCCAGGCGGTCGTCCACGATGACGCCGTGCTCGACCTCGATACCGGCGTCCTTGGCCAGTTCGATGTTGCCGCGCACCCCGGCGGTGACCACCAGGGCGTCGCCGGGCAGCACGCGGCCGTCGTCCAGTTCCAGGCCGGTGCCCGGAACCCAGCGTGCGGCCACCCGCCAGGAGTGCACGGTCACGCCCAAGGTGGCGTAGCGTTCGGCCAGGATGCGCGCGGCGGGCTGGTCGATCTGGCGGCGCATGATCCAGGGCGAGGACTCCACCACCGACACGCGCATGCCGCGTCCGACCAGGCCGCGGGCGGCCTCCAGGCCCAGGACGCCCCCGCCCAGGACCACCACGGGGGCGCCCGGGCGGGCCAGGGCGAGCAGCCTCCGGCAGTCGTCCAGGTCGCGCAGGGCCGTCACCCCGTCGCCGGGGGCGCCGTCGGGTCCGGCCACGCCGGTGACCGGGGGGAAGGAGGCGCGCGCCCCGGTGGCCAGGACGAGTTCGTCGTAGTCCAGCGCGCTGCCGTCGTCCAGGGTGACGGTGCGCCGCTCGGTGTCCAGGGCGGTGGCGGTGGTGCCGGTGCGCACGGTGACGCCCGGGGTGTCGGGGACGGGCAGGCGGATCTGTTCGGGGGTGTAGTCCCCGGCGACCACGCCCGAGAGCAGGACCCGGTTGTAGGCGGGGTGGTGCTCGGTGCCGACCACGCTCACGTGGACCCGTTCTCCGGTCGGGTCCAGGCGTGCGGTCTCCTCGGCGAAGCGGGCGCCGACCATCCCGTTGCCCACGACCACGATCTGACGCGGGGACGCGCCCTGCACGGTGCTCAACTGCTGCCTCCTGGTGTGTGCGTGTCCTCGGGTTCCAGCCGCACCGCGCTCACCTTGAACTCGGGCATGCGGCTGGTGGGGTCCAACGCCGGGTTCGTCAGGTTGTTGGCGGACTGGGCGCCCGCGTAGTGGAAGGGCAGGAACACCGTGTCCAGGCGGGCGGTGGGCGCCAGCCGCACCCGGGCGCGCGTGTGGCCGCGCCGGGAGGTGACGCGGGCCCAGTCGCCCGCGGCGAGCCCGGCGCGCGCGGCGGTGTCGGGGTGCACCTCCACGTACGCCTCCGGTTCGGCCCGGTGCAGTTCGCCGACGCGGCGGGTCTGGGCGCCGGACTGGTAGTGGCCCATCAGCCGTCCGGTGGTCGCCACGAGGGGGTAGTCGGCGTCGGTGTCCTCGGCGGGCGGCCGATGGGAGACCGGGACGAGGCGGGCGCGCCCGTCGGGGTGGGCGAAGGCGTCCAGGAACAGCCGGGGCGTGGGCGGCTCCTGTGCGCGCACGGGCCAGTGCAGGGCCTCGCCCGAGGCCAGCCGCTCGGGGGTGACGCCGGAGTAGTCGGCGGCTCCCCCGGCCGAGGCCCGGCCCAGTTCGGCCAGGACGGCGTCGGGGTCGGCGGGGAAGCGGTCGGCGGGCTGTCCCAGGCGCACCGCCAGCGCGGAGAGCACCTCCAGGTCGGTGCGCACCCCCTCGGGCGGGGCGGCGGCCCGGGTCCGGCGCAGGACGCGCCCCTCCAGGTTGGTCATGGTGCCGCTCTCCTCGGCCCACTGGGCCACGGGCAGCACGACGTCGGCCATGGCGGCGGTCTCGGAGAGCACGAAGTCGGCGGCCACCAGCAGGTCCAGGGAGGCCAGGCGGGCGCGCACGCGCGCGGTGTCGGGGGCCGAGACGACGGGGTTGGATCCGAACAGCAGCATGGCGCGCGGTCCGCCGCCGCTGCCCAGGGCGTCGAGGAGTTCGAAGGCCGAGCGGCCCGGGCCGGGCAGGGTGTCGG
The DNA here is from genome assembly GCF_052466615.1 of Nocardiopsis sp. M1B1. Taxonomy (NCBI): domain Bacteria; kingdom Bacillati; phylum Actinomycetota; class Actinomycetes; order Streptosporangiales; family Nocardiopsidaceae; genus Nocardiopsis; species Nocardiopsis sp. M1B1. The sequence continues at coordinate 3,581,043 of NZ_CP196194.1, read as the reverse complement.
GGTCCACGCCCCACACCCCGGCCACGTGGGCGCGGGCGGCGGGGTCGTCGATCCTGCGGTAGCCGGGGAGCTGGTCGGCCTTCTGGCCGTGTTCGCGCCCGCCCTGGCCGTTGCCCTGGCCGGTGATGCACCCGTACCCCGAGCCCCGGCGGCCGGGCAGGCCCAGCGCCAGGGCCAGGTTGATCCAGGCCGAGACGGTGTCGGTGCCCTTGGCGTGCTGTTCGGCGCCGCGTCCGGTCAGGACGTAGGCGGAGCGGTTGCGGGCGGCCCGGCCCAGCAGGTCGGCGGCGGCGCGGATGCGGGCGGCCGGGACGCCGGTGACCTGTTCGGTGCGCTCGGGCCACCAGGCGGCGGCGTGCTCCCAGGCGGCCTCGAACCCGGTGGTGCGCTCGGCGAGGAACTCCTCGTCGCACCAGCCCTGGATACGGGCGGCGTGCAGCAGCCCCAGGGCCAGGGCCAGGTCGGTGCCGGGGCGGGGCGACAGGTGCATGCCGCCGCCCGAGAGCGCGACCTGGGCGGTGGCCGAGCGGCGGGGGTCGATGACGATGAGGGTGGGCGCGGACAGGTGGCCCATCATCGGCGGCATGGTCTCGGCCGGGTTGGCCCCGGCCAGCAGGACCACCTCGGCCTCGCCGACGTCGGTCAGCGGGAAGGGCATCCCGCGGTCCAGGCCGAAGGCCCGCGTGCCCCCGGCGGCGGCCGAGGACATGCAGAACCGGCCGTTGTAGTCGATCTGGGAGGTGCCCAGGGCCAGGCGGGCGAACTTGCCCAGGGTGTAGGACTTCTCGTTGGTCAGGCCACCGCTGCCGAAGACCGCGACGGTGTCGGGTCCGGACTCGGCGCGCAGGGCCAGCAGGCGTTCGGCGACGTGGTCCAGGGCGGTGTCCCAGTCGGTCTCGACCAGATCGGCGCCGCGGTCCTTGCGCACCAGGGGGCGGGTGAGCCGGTCGGGGACGGTGAGGACCTCGGCGGAGGTCCAGCCCTTGCGGCACAGTCCGCCGCGGTTGGTGGGAAAGGGCGCGGGGCGGGCGGCCAGGCGCCCGTCGGGGCCGGGCTCCAGGTGCATGGCGCACTGGAGCGCGCAGTAGGGGCAGTGCGTGGTGGTCATCGGTCGGCGCTCTCCACGCTGGCGGCGCCGGCCGGGGAGGCGGCGGGGCGGCGCAGGTAGACGGCCCAGGTGACGGCGGCGCACGCCAGGTAGAAGGCGCCGAAGACGACGAAGGCCGGGGCGGTGGAGCCGGTGGCGGCGAAGGACTCGCGGAAGGCGATGTTGACGCCCACCCCGCCCAGGGCGCCGACCGCGCCGATGAGGCCGAGCACGGAGGAGGCCACGCGCTTGGTGCGGGCCAGGGCCTGTTCCCGGGGTTCCCCGGCGGCGACGGCGTCCTCGGCGCGGGCGGCGTACAGCGAGGGGATCATCTTGTAGGTGGAGCCGTTGCCCAGGCCGGTGAGGACGAACATCACCGCGAACGCGCCGATGAACAGGGCCAGCTGGGCGGCCTGGACGGAGAGCACCAGGACGGCGGCGCAGGCGGCCATGGCCAGGAAGACCCACAGGGTGACGCGGGCCCCGCCCAGGGAGTCGGCCATCCTGCCGCCCACGGGGCGGATCAGGGAGCCGATGACCGGGCCGAGCACGGCGATCGCGGCGGACTGCACGGGCGCCAGCCCGAACTGGGACTGCAGCAGCAGGCCGAAGGCGAAACCGGTGCCGATGAAGGAGCCGAAGGTGCCCACGTACAGCAGCGACATGATCCAGAAGTGGCGGTCGCGGACGGCCGACAGCTGCGCGGAGACGTCGTTGCGCACGTGGACCAGGTTGTTCATGGACCGGTACGACCACCAGGCGGCCAGCAGGATCAGCGGCGCGTAGAACAGCGGGACCAGGTACCCGGCGGAGGTGGTGAACAGGGCGATGACGGCCAGGCCCACGAGTTGGACGGTGGCCACGCCGATGTTGCCGCCGCCCGCGTTCAGGCCCAGCGCCCAGCCCTTCTCCCGTTCGGGGAAGTAGGAGTTGATGTTGGCCATGGAGGAGGAGAAGTTGCCGCCGCCCACGCCCGCGGTGGCGGCCAGGACCAGCAGCAGCCAGAAGGGGGTGTCGGGGTCGCGGACCAGGAAGAAGGCGGCGACGGTGGGCACGGCCAGGGTCAGGGTGGAGATGACCGTCCAGTTGCGTCCGCCGAAGGCGGGCACGGCCAGGGTGTAGGGCACGCGCAGGATCGCGCCGACCAGGGTGACCACCGACAGGAGCAGGAACTTCTGCTCGGGGGTGGTGGAGAAGCCGTGCTCGGGGATCATGAAGAGCACGAGTACCGACCAGATGCTCCACACCGAGAAGCCGATGTGCTCGGAGGCGATGGAGGCCCACAGGTTGCGGCGGGCCACGCGTCGTCCGCCGCCGTTCCAGAACCCTTCGTCCTCGGGGTCCCAGGCGGAGATCCAGCTCTTACCGGTGCGCGGTGCGCGCGGGCCAGTCTGTGAGGCCACGGCCGTGCCTTCCTGCTCGACGGCTGCTGACGAAACCGAAGGTAGGGAGCCCGCGTTGCCTGGAGGTGTCCAGCCGTAACACGCGGGAAACAGTCGGCTCACCCGGAGCGCGCGGCCGCGGTGAGAAGCCCTGTCCTTCCTGGTGGGAAGGGGTGGAGGCGTTCGCGGCGCGGTGGGCTCCCCGGTGGCCGTTGTGGCGCGAATCACCGCCGGTGGCGGAGGCCGCCCGTCGGCGTTCCCGCCCCGGGGCTCCCGGGTGCGGCGGACCGCCGTGGGCGGGCGCCGCCCTCGGAAGGTACCGGACATTCGTGCCGCCGAGGGAACGGAAAGCGGAAGTTGTGGCCGGAAACCGACCGCTTTCCTCCCTAGCGTGGGAGCACTGGTGTCGAGCACGAGGAGTCCGTCATGCGTATCGCCGTGACCACACCCACCGGCAACGTCGGCCGCCACGTGGTGGGCGGCCTGGTCCGCGCGGGCGTGCGCCCGCGCGTACTGCTGCGCGACCCGGCCCGGTTGGACCCGGCGCTGGCCGACTGGGTCGACCCGGTGGCCGTGGACCAGCGCGATCCGGACGCGGTCCTGGCCGCGACCGCGGGCGTGGACGCGCTGTACTGGGTGAGCCCGCCGGTCCCGGCCGAGGACCCGGTCGCCGAGCACGCCCGGATGGGCGCGCACGCCGCCCGCGCCGTCACCGCCAACGGGATCTCCCGGGTCGTCTTCCAGAGCAGCGTCGGCGCGGAGAGGCGTCACGGGGCCGGGGAGATCGACGGGCTGGCCCGCACCGAGCAGCTTCTGGAGGAGACCGGCGCGACCGTGGCGCACCTGCGGTGCGGCTTCTTCTTCACCAACCTGCTGATGGAACTGGACGGCATCCGCTCCGGCACCGTCTCGGTGGTGCTGCCCGTGGACCGTCCGATGCCCTGGGTGGCGCCGCGCGACATCGCCGACACGGCCGTGGGCCTGCTACTCAACCCCGGCCTGGCGGGCCGGACCGTGCGGGCCGTGCACGGTCCCGCCGACCTGAGCTGGGAGCGGGCCGCGGCCGTGGTCACCGAGGTGACGGGGCGCCGTGTGCGTGCCGAACGCGTTCCCGACGAGCGCATGCGCGGGGTGCTCGCGGGCGCGGGTCTGGGGCCCGGCTCCGTCGAGGCGGTCATGGGCATGTCCACCGGGCTGCGGGAGGGCTTCACCCCCGAGCAGCCCCGTACCGCGGCGACCACGACGCCGACCACCCTGGCCGCCTGGTGCCAGGACGAGCTGCGGCCCCTGCTCTGACCCCGTGGGTGTGTACCATGCCCGCATGCGTTCCTGAGAGTTCCGGTCCCCATGTGCGCGGCGTACAGCCCCGTGGGGTGAGACCTGCCTCGGATCAGGACGCTGGTGTTCGTTCCCTGTCTCCCCGTCTCTCGCGCGCGGTCCTCTCCGCCTCGTCCGTGGTTCGCCTCCTGTCCCGTCCGCGGCCCTCCTGCTCGCGGGGCGGGCGTTCGCGCCCGCCTTCCACGAGTCCGGCCGACGGAACAACCACGGAGGAGAAACCATGATCGATACCCGCCTGGCCGACCAGACCGTCCTGGTCACCGGAGGATCCGGCAACATCGGTGCGGCGATCAGCCGCGCCTTCGCCGCCCAGGGGGCACGGGTGGCGATCCACCACCTCGACCAGGACCCGCCCTCGCCCGCGGGTACCGCCTGGGCGCACATCACTCCCGCGGCGGAGGCGGCGGCCGCGCTCGCGGAGGAACTCGGCAACGGCTCCTTCGCCGTCAGCGCCGACCTGTCCGAGCCGGACGGAGCGGTCCGGCTGGCGCGTGAGGTCGCGGACCGGGCGGGCGCGGTCAACGTCCTGGTCAACAACGCCGCCCACTGCGAGACGCCCGACACCGTTGACACGCTGACCCACGCGTCCCTGGAGCGCCACTACCGGGTGAACGCCATCGCCCCCGCCGTCCTCATCGCCGAGGCGGCGCGGCTGCGCCGGGGAAGGGAGCCGTTGTGCGTCGTCAACGTCACGACCGACGCCGCACGGGCCTTTCCCGGCCAGACCGGCTACGGCACGTCCAAGGCGGCGCTGGAGGCGGTCACCAGGTCCACCGCGCTGGAGCTGGCGGCGCGCGGCATACGCGTGAACGCCGTCGCTCCGGGTCCCGTCCAGACCGGCTGGATGGACGAGGACGTGCTCGCCCGGGCGGAGGGGATCGTGCCGATGGGCAGGGTGGGCGAGCCGGAGGACATCGCCGACGCGGTGGTGTACCTGGCCTCCCACCAGGCCCGCTGGGTCACCGGTCAGGTTCTGCAGGTCGCCGGCGGCCACGCGCTGTGACCCCGGCGTCCACGGCCTCCGGCATTGGACAGGGGCGCTCCGGGGCCGCCTCGCGCGCCCCGGAGCGCCCGGTCCGCCGGGGACGGCGCGGGGCTCCCGCGCGCCGTCCTGGGCCGGGGCGCGGTGATCGCGGCCTTCCTTGACACGTGGGGACACCGCCCCGGGCCGCACGCCCGGGGCGGTGCGGTGCTCAGGAGTCGGCGGTCGGGGCGCGCATGGCGTCGGCGATCCAGGAGTAGGGCAGCGTGTCCTCCTCGGGCGGGGTTCCGTTGACCGCCGCCACCAGGGTCAGGTACCGGCCGTGGGTGTCGTCGTAGACGGGGTCCTCGGAGGCGGCGTCCTCCTCGGCGATCTGGCGCTCGATGTCGGGGATCTGCCGGAACGCCTCGGCCATCCGGTCTCGGCCCTCGCGGGTGAGCTGGGTGTCGGACACCCCCGCGGCCTCCTCCATGAAGCGCGTGATGGCCTCCTGGGCCCGGGGGGAGCGGGGGGACTCGCCGTCGCGATGCGCGGCCAGGACCTCCTTCATGAGCTCGGTCCCGCTCCCGTACATGAAGTCCTGGAACCGCGGGCTGGCGATGCTCCTGCCCACGTCCGTGGAGTAGGTGTCGCGCAGGTAGGTGCGGACCGCCTCGCGGAACTCCGGGTCCCGCACCAGGTCGGCCAGCTCGATCCACGCCTCCAGTTGGACGGCCGTGGGGTCCGCGGGCAGGACCGGGCGCATCTCGCGCAGCCGGTCGACGAAGCCCTCGGGGACGTCGAGGCCCGCACCGACGTCGTTCCAGAAGTCGTCGATGACCTGCTCGCGCTCCTCGTCGGTCATCGAGACGAGCTTGTGCATCAGGTCGGCCCGCGCGGTCGTGGCGCCCTGCCTGATCAGGGTCCGCAGCACCGCCCTCCTGGCCCGCAGGGTGCGCTCCTGGCGCTCGACCACCTCCAGGTGGGTGGTGAGCAGGTCGTGCAGGGTCGTGCCGCCCGCGAGCAGCCGGCGGATCTCCTCCAGGTCGGTGTCCAACTCGCGCAGGGTGCGGACGAGTTCCAGGCGGGCGATGGTGTCGATGTCGTAGAGGCGGTGGCCCGCTCCGGTCAGGCGCGCGGGCTCGACGACTCCGGCGTCGGCGTAGAAGCGGACGGCGCTGACGCTCAGGCCGCTGCGGCGCGCGGCGTCTCCGATGGGGTACAGCTCGTGGTCGTGCATGGGAGCCACTGTGGTACCTCAAGCGGCTTGAGATGCAAGCCCGTGGACGCACGGGTTCGTACCGGGCGCGGGCCGGCGCGGTCGCGCTCCCCCACCGCATGACATCTGTCATGTCCGACCCGTGCGGACCGCACGGGCAACACATGATCCGTGACACTCAGTCACGGACTTGCCCCGGTCTAGGTTCGAAGCAGGGAACGGCGGTCCACGAGGCGACAGGGAGCCCGAGATGTTCGAGGAACGGCGTCGGCGTCGGGGCGTGCGGCGGGTCGGGCCGGGGGACGGGCGTGCGCTGAAGCCCTTCCGCTGGTGGCAGCTGATCTCCCGTGCCCTGTTCTATCTCACGCTGGGCGACGCCGACGGTCGGCGGACGGTCTACGCCGTCCACGTCAACCACACGCAGCGGTTCTTCTCGGAGGACGGCAAGGGCAGGGCCGACCTGTACCTCGACGGCAGGCACCACGCCGAGTCCCGGCTCCCCGCCGTCTTCCCCGTGCGGGGCGGGGTGATCGAGGTGGCGGCGACGGCCTTCGGTCTCAGGCGCTGCCACTACGTCACCGACGAGGGGACCGAGCACCAGCTCGTTCCGGACCCGCGCTCCGGCGAGGGGCGCCGCGCGCGCCTGGAGCGCGAGCACCCCGTGCTGAGCCGCTGGATCGGGGGCCTCTCACTGCTCCTGCTCGTCGTTCCCGCGGTGCTGCTCGTCCCCCAGCTCGTCGAGGTGGCCTTCGAGCTGCCGCCCGTGGCCGAGCGCTTCGGGACGTTCACCTCGCCCGTCCACCTGCCCGTGTGGCTCAACACCGCGCTCGCGCTCGGCGCCGCGGCGGCCAGCACGGAGCGCGCCCTGCGCCTGCGCTACAACTGGCTGCTGGACTCCGCGGCCCAGGGGTGAGGGAAGCCAGACCGGCCAGGGGGCCCGGGCGGAAGGCCACCGTCGCCATGGGGTGCGGTGGCCCCGCCCGGGGGCGAAGGCCGGGTGCACGGCCTCCGGCGACGGCTATTCGCCCTTGTCGGTGGTCTTCTTGCCGGTGGCCACGCCGAAGGCGACGCCCATGCACAGGCCCAGTGCCACACCGAGCGCCAGGTTGTTCATGAGCAGGCCGAAGGAGGTGCCGAAGCAGACGCCGAGCGCCAGCCCCAGTGCGAGGTGGTTGTTCTTGTCCTTGCCCTTGTTCATGCGTCCCCTTTGTGGCCGTGTGTCGGTTCTTGGACGCGGGGGCGCCGTCCACGGTTCCCCGCGAGGGGACTCCGGCTCACTGCGGCGGCTCCAGGGGTGCGGCGACGTGCTTGCGGGCGCTGTCGTAGATGATCTGGCTGCGGAAGCTGGCCACCTCGCGGCGCTGGGTGAGCCGGTCGATGAGGAAGCTGTGCAGCGCGTCCAGGGAGGGCACGGACACGTGCACCAGGAAGTCCTGCTCCCCCGCCACGACGTAGACCGCCAGCACCTCGGGTAGGGCGAACATCGCGCCCTTGAAGCCCTCGATGACCTGGCGGCTGGGCGGGCGCAGCTGCACCGACACGAAGGCCTCCACCTCCCGGTTGAGCGCGGCCGGGTCGATGTCGGCGTGGTAGCCCCGGATGACTCCGCGCCGGTGCAGCAGGCGCACGCGTTCCAGGCAGGTGGAGGGCGCCACGCCGAGCTTGTGCGCGAGGGCGCGGTTGGTCTGCCGCGCGTCCTGCTGGAGTTCGCGCACGATCGCCGAATCAAGTTCGTCCATGGCCCCCACGGTAGCCCCTCGGTCGAATAGTGTTCGGCCCCGCAACCATGGGTGCGACCGTATGGCTAGGTTCTGCACCGTTCACAAGCCATATGAACGGGGTAACCATGGGGATGTCCACCAAGATCGTCGTCGTGCTGCGCGAGGACCTGGAGCCCGCGCTCGCCGCCAACGCGGGGGTGGTGCTGGGCCTGGCGCTGGGCGGACGGATGGAGAACTCGCTGGCCGCCGACGGCAAGGACGCGGGCGGCGGACTGCACGCCGGGCTCAACCCGCACCCGGTACCGACCCTGGTGGCCTCGGCGGAGCAGTTGCGCCAGCTCAAGGCCGGGGCCGACGAGCGCGACCTGACGGTGGTGGGCTTCAACGAGGTGGCCCGCCGCTCCCGCGACTACGTCGAGTACTTGGACGCCCTCGCGGTCACCGAACCGCAGGACGTGGAGTACGTGGGGGTGGCCGTCTTCGGGGCGCGCAACGCCGTCAACAAGCTCACCGGCAAGCTGGCGCTGATGCGCTGACGTCGGTGGTCGTGGTGTGACGGGGCGCGGATCGGGGGATCGGCGCCCCGCCGCCCTGGCGGGGAGGAGCGCGCGCCGTTCGCGGCCGGGGAACCGGCGGCGTCGGACGGGCGGGGACTTCGGGGCCGGTCACACGCCTCCGGCGAGTTCCTCCAGCTCCCGGTAGGAGGACACGGTGCGTACCTGTTGCTCGGTGAGGCGGTTGATCCGGGTCCTGGCCGCCCGCGCCTGTGCTCCCGTGGGCAGCAGGCCCCGGTGGATCTCGGGCAGGGACAGCTCCCAGCCGCACACCGCCCTGGCCGGGTAGCGGTACCACTGGCGCACGACCACCGAGCCGACCCGGACCGCGTGCTCGTTGCCCGGGGGAACGTTCGGGCGGTCGGGCTCCCGGGCCAGGTAGCGGTGTCCGTCGGCCAGGTCGCAGGGCCCGCAGCCCAGCTCGCCCGACCCCAGGGCCCGCCCGCACTCGGGACACACCAGGCGGTCCATGGCCGCGTCCACCACCCGCCAGGTGAACTGGCCGGGGTCGGAGAGCACGAGTTCGGCCAGGTCGCGTTCGGCGTCGCCGCCCGGCTCGGCGTTCCACTCCGCGCACGCCTCGGCCCAGGCGCGGTCGGTCTCCGCGCGGACGAGGCGCATCGTCTCGGCCAGTTCCGGGGTGCGCCAGCCGTCGCGGGTGGGTGTCATGCCCCGCACGCTAACCCGGTCCGGCCGTCGCGTGCTACGGGTTTTGCCGCTCCTCCCCCGTCCGGCGCCCGCACTCCCCGCCCGCTGGAGGGGACGGTACCGCTAGCGGGAACCGCGTTCGTGGCCGAAGGTCCACACGCGTCCCGTGTTGCGGCCGTCCCTGCGGGTCGGTTCTCCCAGGAGCGCGGTGAGGCCGTTCTCGACGCGGTCCAGCAGATCTCGTCCGAACACGCACAGGGTGTTCTCCCAGGGGTGTCCGAACGTGCCCATTCGCAGGTCACGTGTGGTGTAGATGTAGTAGTCCCCATCGGGGAAGGTCTGGCCGGGGACCTCGGGTTGACCGGGGCCGCCAACACGACGCGGGTCGAACCGGTAGCCCGTGTGGTTCCAATTCAGCCAGTACAGAAGCTCATCGGGGCGTGCGAGGGCGAGCACCTCGGGAACGACGATCCGTTCCAGTTCAGGGTCGTTGGGCCCGTCCAGGAACCAGGTGGCCGAATCCGCGGGTTCGCGGATCCCGGGATGCACTTCGATGCTGGGTTTGAAGGAGAACCGCTCGTAGAAGCGGTCCCACAGGTCGTCGTGGTCGGGGTCGAACAGGAGCTGCCGCACCGGGCGCTCCACGGCCGGGACCCCCGTCGGGGACCAGTGGTAGGAACGGACGGTCGTCACCTCGTGGAAGCCCGAACCGAGGTACATCCGCCGCAGCTCACCATCCGCTTCGGCGGTGGCGAAGCGGATTCCGGCGTTGACCCATCCCCATGTGCGCGGCAGTTTCGGGCGGGTCCACTTCACCATGTCGCTGAGCAGAGCCGGACACGGAGCGGTCATACCCTCCACCGTGGCGAACGGGGTGCCGGTGAGGACCTGGAACCAGGCCACGGCGTGGACGCGCCCTTCCTCCACCAGCTTCAGTGAAACTTCCTGGAACCGTATCCCGTCCCTCATCTGCTCGAAGAGCGGGCGCCTGTGCGGTTCGCTCACCTCGGCCAGACGCAGTGCCTGCTCGTCGTAGTGGTGGGTTCCGGCCAGGAGAAGGTGCCCCGGAGGCGGGTCCACGTCGGGGATGGCCTCCAGCGGCGCGACCAGGACCGAGCGCTCCCACCCGGGAGTGAAACCGGCTGAGAGCAGGGACTCGGCCAGGCCCGGGCTGTCGTGGGAGTGCACGCGCCACTCGACCGGTTCCGTCCTCCTGTCGGCCTCCTCCTGTCGGCCTCGGACAAGGTCGGCCAGGTCGGTGCCCCTGGTGTCGGTGTGGTCGATCACCGCGTGTGTACCGTGGTGCGCGCTCACCAGCGGACCCTCGCGTTCCACGACCGCCCCGAGCGGCGGATGTTCGGGGACGTGTCCGCGTACGTGGGTGTCGTAGGCGGCCAGCAGCTCGCCGGGGTCCACAGCCACGCACTCTCCTGTTCGCCGAGGGGCCGACCCATTGTTCTGCCCGGGACGCGCGGCGTCCACCGGATATGCCGGACCCCTCGTCACCGCCACCGGACGGGAAGGCGACGGCGGCCGTGGCCGTTCCGCTGCGGTCGCGGGCCACGCGGTGATGAGGGCCCGGCGGGATCCCGCCGGGCCCTGCCGTCACGTCGACCGGCCGGATCAGCCGCCGCCGTGTGCGGCCGACTGGCCGACCAGATCGGACGCGGACGCCCGCGGCGCCAGCGTCAGCCGGTCCCACGAGGCGACGTCGCGCTGGAGCTGCCGGTCGTGGGTGGCGAGCACCACCGCCGCCCCGGTGGCGCCGAGGCCCTCGGTGAGCTCGTCGACCAGGGCGATCGAGAGATGGTTCGTCGGCTCGTCCAGCAGCAGCACGTGCGGCCGGGACGCCAGCGCGAGGGCCAGGTCGAGCCTGCGCTGCTGCCCCATGGACAACTCACGCAACGGCTTATTGACGTCCGCCGAAGAGAGCAGCCCCAGAGAGCTCAGCGGAACCGTCTCGCTCTCCCCGAGCACGTCCTCGCTGACGAGGCGCCCCAGGTGGGCGTTGAAAACCTCCCGAGCACGACGCGCCCCCGCCCGGGGTGACTCCTGCGTCAGCAGTCGCACCCGTGCGGTGCGCGCGGTGCGCACACCGCCGCCGGTCGGCCCGATCCGCCCGGCGAGCACCGACAGCAGCGTCGACTTGCCCGCCCCGTTGGCCCCGGTGACCACCAGCCGCGAACCGGAGTCGAGGGACAGGGTGACCGGCTGCTCCAGCCGTCCCGCGACGGTGACCTCCTCGGCCCTGACCAGGGTCACGCCGGGCAGCGTCGCCAGCTCCGGCATCCGGAACCGCAGCGGGGGCGGCGGCATGGTGACCGCGTGCGCCTCCAGGTCGTCGCGCCGACGGTGGACGGAGCGCACGAGCCCGGGCGCGCGGGTCGCCCGCTGGTGCTTGCCGGTGCCCTTGTCCGGCCGCCAGCCGCTGACCAGCCGGTTCTGTGCCTCGGACAGGTCCTGGGTGAGGCGGGCGTGCTCGGCCCGCTGCTGCTCGTACTCGTCGGCCCAGCGTTCGCGTTCGGCGCGCCGTCCCTCCTGGTACCCGGCGAACCCGCCGCCGTAGACGCGGGGGCCGCCGTCGCGGCTCGGGTCGAGGTCGAGCACCGTCGTGACCACGTCCGAGAGCAGGGCGCGGTCGTGGCTGACGAGCACCACGCCGTTGCCGTGCCCGCGCAGTCGGGCGGTCAGGAAGTCGAGCCCGGCGGCGTCGAGGTGGTTCGTGGGCTCGTCCAGCAGAAGGAAGTCGTGCGAGGCGCCCAGCAGGCAGGCCAGCCGGACGCGGTAGCGCTGGCCCACCGACAGCTCCGCCAGTGGCCGGGACCGGTCGGTGACGGCGCCCAGGTTCTCCAGGGCGAGGTCGACGCGCCGGTCGGCGTCCCAGGCGTCCAGCACCTCGGCGGCGTTCAGGGCCGCGGTGTACTCCTCGGCGGCCCGGGGATCGCCCTCGGCCAGTCCGCCGGCGCTGGCGTCGAGCGCGGCCAGGGCCGCGCGGGCGTCGGCGAGTTCGACGTCGATCAGGTCCCCGACGGTACGGCCGCCGGTCGCCCGCATCTCCTGTTCGGCGACGCCGAGGGTGCCGATGCGCCGCACGGTCCCGGAGTCGGGTTCGAGCGCGCCGGCGAGGATGTGCAGCAGCGTGGACTTGCCGCGGCCGTTCTCGCCCACGACTCCCCAGCGGGATCGCGGTGTGACGGTCATGTCGACGCCGGAGAGGACCGTGCGGCCGCCGCGGTCGATGTGAACGCCGTTCGCGGTCAGTTGCGCCCGCTCACCGGCGGGCAGCACGAGTTTGGGGTTGAGGGTGGTCACTGTTCCTCCGAACAGAGCTCCGCCCGGCGCGGTGGCGGCGGGGTGCGCGAGAGCTCTTCGAGCTGACGGAAAAGACCCGGGAAGCGGGTCGGTGCTCACGTCGGGCACCCGGGGCCGCGTGGAGGCGGGGCGGGTGCTCGGGCTCGGATCAGAGGTACAGCGGAAGATGCATACGGCCACCGTAACAAACGGGTCCGCGCGGACGGAAAGGATTTACCGCGGGCCGCCCGCCCCCTGCCCCTGACATGGCGCTCCCGGACGAGGCCGTCGGAGCCGCCGTGGCACTGCGGAACGCGCGGCGTCCAGGACCCACCACCCGGCCCCGGGCCGGGCTCACCCTTCCTCTTCGCCTCGCGCGTTGGGCTTCCTGGAACGCCAAAGGTGGGCAAAGCGTCTAAAGACAAACGCAAAGGAGGGTTCATCTGTGAACGGCAAACATCGCGCATCGGGTACGGGGGTCGCGATCGGTCTTGCCCTGGGCATCGTCTTGGGCACGGTCTTCGACAACCTGGCGCTGGGGATCGTGTTCGGAGCGCTGCTGGGAGCCGCGGTCGGAGCGACGGGCGGGGCGCTCGGCTCGAAGCGTTCGAGCGGCTGAACCCGGAAGGCTCCCTCGCCGGGCCCGTCCCGAGGTCGCTTCTCGGCTTCGCGCGACTTCGGGAGGATCGGACGCCGATGGCGTCCCGGTGACGGCACAGCGCTGACGAGTACGGGAGCGAAACGATGAGGGGGTGCGGCCACGGGCCGCGCTCCCCCGCGGTTCCGCGAAGGCCGTGCCCGGCGCGGCGCACGGGGGTGCTACCGGTGCGCCCCCTCACTCCCCGCCGGTGGCGTACAGGTACAGCAACGCGTTCATGGAGGTGCCGCTCACCAGCTGGCGTCGCCTGATCAGTTCGGGGACCCGGTCCAGCGCCACCCACTCCACGCGCTCGGCCTCCCAGGCGTCCTGGGGTTCGCCGACCCTCTCCGCCGTGTCGGCCACGAAGACGTGGTGCTCGCTGTCGGTCAGCCCGCTGGAGGGCTGGACGTAGACCAGCGGGCGCAGCGGCCCCGTCCGCCACCCGGTCTCCTCCAGCACCTCGCGCGCGGCGGCCCGTTCGGGGCTCTCCCCCGGGTGCACGCCGCCCATGGGGATCTCGTAGCCCCAGGTGTCGGTGATGAACCGGTGCCGCCACAGCAGCAGGGCCCGGCCCCGACCGTCGAGCACCACGGCACCGGCCCCGGGGGGTCGGCGAATGACCCGGTGGTCGAACCGGTGCCCGTCGGGCAGTTCGACGTCCGCGGCCCGCACGTCGATCCACGGGTCGGTGTACAGGGGCTTCTCGGAGTGAACGGTCCAGCGCACGGGAGGCCCTTTCCGTTGGCGGGGAGCGGGAACACCAGACTCCCACGTGCGCGCGTGCGCGCGCGTGGGAGTCGGGCCACGCGGCCCGGCCGGGTCCCGGCGTGCTGTTTACCGCCCATCACCCGGCTGCCCCGCCCGCCGCGAGCGCGGCGCGGCTACGCGGACCTCATGCCCTCGGCGGCCGGTGTGGTCCGGGTGTGCTCGGGCTCGGGCCCCACTGTTGGCACGGTCACGTTCGCGCTGGTCAGGCCTGTGGTGGGGTGCCGACGACGCACGGAAACGGGCCCACGCCGCCTGACCGGGGGGTTGCCCGGACTTGGTGTTGCCTTTCCCACTCGCCCCAAGTGGTTTCAAACACTTTCCAAAGCCCTGACCAGCGCATACGTTGCACGGGTGAACTTTATGCGATCGATACCCAAGCTGACGTTTACCGCGACCTCCAGCCTGCTCATCACCGGCGGGCTGCTTCTGGCCGGACCGGGCGCCGCAGCCGCGGACACGGCCTCCGCCAAGGAGATCGCCGACACCCTCAACGACAAGCTGAACGACGACATGGCCGGTCACATGACCGAGGAGCACGTCGAGAACGCCCGCGCGATGGTCGACGCGGCCAAGGACCGCGACCTGGGCGAGGACGCTGCCGCCATGGCGGTGGCCACCTCCATCGTCGAGACCCACCTGGACAACCTCGACTGGGGCGACCGCGACAGCGTCGGCCTGTTCCAGCAGCGCGACCACTACGGCTCGCAGGAGGACCGTCTCGACCCCACCTGGGCCACCAACGCCTTCTTCGACGAGCTGGAGCGTGTCTACCCCGAGGGCAGCTGGGACGACACCCCGCTGGGCGAGGTCGCCCAGGACGTGCAGCGCTCGGCCTACCCCGACCGGTACCAGCACCAGGTCGACGACGCCGAGGTCATCGTGGACCAGCTCTGGTAACGGACCGTTCCTAGACAGACAGTGGAGCGTGCGAACCCCGCTCTCGCATGCTCATCCGGCGGAGGCCGGTGACCGGGTGCCCGGTCACCGGCCTCCGCCGTTTCACGCCTCCTGACGTGCGGCGTTGGCGGCGAAGGCCTCGCGCAGGTACACGCTCAGCCCCTCGGCGTGGGCGTCGACGGTGACGGTGAAGCGCTCGTCGTCCACGTACAGCCGTCCCAGTCCCCGGTGGACGCAGGTGGTGCAGTCGTAGAACCAGCGTGTGATGTGGGCGCGGTGCCGCTCGGCCAGGTCCATCACGGCGGGGCTGTCGGGCGCCTGCCCGTCGTTCATGGCCGCGGCCAGGGCCAGGTAGATCTCCTCGCCCTCGGCGTTGAGCCGCTCCCAGTCGGCCTTGGTGTAGGAGCCGACCCTGCGCTGGGACCGGGCGTAGGCCTCGGTGCCGCCCCAGCGCCGGCGGGCCTCCTCGGAGTGTGCGTCCACGTCGAAGTCGCCGAAGAGTTCGAGGCGTTCGGCGGGGGTCAGGTCGAGTCGCATGGTGTCGGCCTCCATCAGGCGTTCGATGCCGCGCGCCATCGTGCGCAGGCGTTCGATGCGTTCGGTCACCAGCCGGTGCTGACGGGCCAGGTGGGCGCGGGCGTCGGCGGCGGGGTCGTCGAGCAGGGCGGCGATCCGGTCCAGGCCGAAGCCCAGTTCCCGGTAGGTCAGGATCTGCCGGAGCCGTTCGAGGTCCTCGTCGCTGTAGCTGCGGTAACCCGCCGGGGTGCGTCCGGCGGGAACGAGCAGTCCGATCCGGTCGTAGTGGTGCAGGGTCCGGACGGTCTGCCCGCTCATCCGGGCGGCCTCGCCGACGGTGTGTCCCATCTGTCCTGCCGCTTCCTCACTGGTGGTGACGTGTGCCCGAAGCTAGGGCCTGACGCCGCGTCAGGGTCAACCACTTTCCCCGGCAGGGGCGCCCCGTGTCCACCACCGGGCCCTACTCGCCGGTAACATCTGGGGGCATGAGCCCTGACCGCACCATCGAGGACTTCCGGTTCGACCGGGACACCCACGTCGAGAAGCTGGCCGACGGCGAGTTCGCCGCCACCCTCACCGACGCCTGGACCACCTTCACCTCCCACCCCAACGGGGGTTACGTCCTGGGCGCCGCCCTCAACGCGCTACGCCAGAACCTGAGCCAGCCCGACCCCCTGGCCGTCTCGGCGTTCTTCCTGCGCCCCGCCGCCCCCGGCGCGGCCACCGCGCGCACCGAGGTGGTGCGCGAGGGGCGCCGCACCGCCACCGGCCAGGTCCGCCTGGAACAGGGCGGCAAGGAGATCCTGCGCGCCACCGCCACCTACGGCGACCTGTCCCCCGACCCCTCGGCCCGCGTCCTGGCCCTGGACGAGCCCCCGCGCCTGCCCGCCCCCGAGGACTGCCCCCTCCCGCCCGAGTTCGACAATCCCGAGGGTCTGGGCATCGCGCGCAGCGTCGACTACCGCTACCCCGGGCGGCCGGGCTGGCTGGACGGCAGGAAGGACGGCCGCCCGCACGCCGAGTTCTGGATGCGCTTCGCCGACGGGCGCGAACCCGACACCCACGCGCTGGCCTCGATGGTGGACTTCGCTCCGCCCGCGGTCCTGGAGATCGGTGAGTTCGCGACGATCACCGTCGAGCTGAGCGTGCACGTGCGCGCCAGGCCCGCCCCGGGGTGGCTGGCCTGCCGGGTCTTCACCAAGCACGTCTCCGGCGGCCTGCACGAGGAGGACATGGAGATCTGGGACGCCACGGGCACGCTGGTCGCCCAGTGCCGCCAGCTGGCCATGCTCATCTGATCGGAGCTCCCCTTGGTGCGGTGAGGCTCTCGGCGCGGGCCGACCCGCGCCGCGCCGAGAACGCTTCCCCCGCCCGGACACGGAGCCGCCGACCCTCCTGCCCGGACCGGGCCAGCCGACGGCTGCTCCCGTCACCGCCCGAGGGACCGGCCTGCCCGGTTTCGGTCGTGGACCGGTCCCCGCCGCGCCCGCGCCCCCGCCCGAACTCAGACCACCGCGCGGAAGTGCGTGGTCAGGCGCCGGTCCTCGTCCAGGATGTGGAAGGCCACCCCCGGGGGCTGGTCGCGGTTGGCCGCGGGCTCGCCCTCCCAGGGCATGCGCAGCGTCCACGTCACGCCGGGCGCCAGCAGCAGGGGCCGCCCGGCGAAGGTGGTCGCCCCGCCGGTGTGGGCGTGCCCGACCAGGATCCCCGCCACCCGCGGGTGGGCCCGCAGCAGCCCGGACAGGTCGTCGGCGTTGTCCAGCCGCATGGAGTCGGGCAGCGGGTGGTGGACCCGCACGGGCGGGTGGTGCAGGGCCAGCAGGGCGGGCCGGTCGTCGGGCAGGGCGCTCAGCGTCTCGTTGATCCACACCAGGGTGGCCGTGTCCAGGTGGCCGCCGTCCTCGCCCGGAACCGTCGAGTCGCAGGTCAGCACCGCCGCGCCGCCCACCTCGTGCACCTGGTTGAACGGCTCGTCGGACGGCTCCCGACCCAGCAGCGACGCGCGCATCCGCCCGCGGTCGTCGTGGTTGCCCGGGCAGACCAGCACCGGGAAGGGCAGGTCCAGCAGCCGGGCCGCCTCGCGGTACTCCTCGGCGGTGGCGTGGTCGGCGATGTCACCGGTGACCAGGAGCGCGTCCGGCTCCTGGGCCAGGCCGCGCAGGTACTCCGCGGTCCGGGCGGCGCGCCCGGTGGTGCGGTCGGTCCCGTCCAGGTGCAGGTCGCTGATGTGGGCGAGCAGGAGCGTCATGGCCGTCCTTCGTCGGTCGCGGGTGCGTTGCGCCCTCCGGGACCGCGCGGACCTGCCGGTTCCGCCGCTGGGAGGGCGCACGGAACCCGTGCGGCCGGGAACCCCCGGCTTCCGCCCCGTGCCCGCCCCAGGCCGTTGACCGGCCGTTTCCCGTCGGGTGGAACGAGGCTATTGCGCGCGCCGCGAGCGGGACAGGGTGGTTGCCCGCCCTCGTTCGGCGGCCGCGGCCCCGGGTGGAACCCGGGGCGACCACAACAATCTCTGTGTTCAAAACGACCAGAAGATTTACCGGTCGGCAAACCGTGGGTCATGCTCTCGAAACCGGTGCGGATGCGACCGGCGCCACGGAGCGGTGTAACGGCCGCCACGTTCCCGCCTCGGGCGGTCCGTCGGCCCGCGAGCGCCCGCCCGCACCGCGGACCTGCAGCAACGGAGAGAGCCACCCCATGAGCATCCAGCGCATTCTGCGCGTCGGCGGCGCGGTCGCCGCGGCCGTCGTCATCGGCGCCGCGGCGGTCAACGCCTCGTCGACCGGCGGCGACGGCGCCGAGGCCGTACGCAGCCGACTGACCACGATCGTGCCCGCCGCGCCCGGCGGCGGCTGGGACCTGGTGGGGCGCGAGGCGCAGAACGCCTTCCGCGAGGGGGAGATCGTAGCCAACAACCAGGTGGTCAACGTTCCCGGCGCGGGCGGCACCATCGGCCTGGCCCAGGCGGTCCGTCAGGAGGGCCGGGCCAACATGCTGATGGTGACCGGCACGGTCATGATCGGCAGCATCATCGTCAACAACTCCTCGCACGACCTGCAGGACGTCACCCCCATCGCCCGGCTCGCCGACGACTACGAGGTGGTCGTGGTCCCCGACGACTCCCCGTACCAGGACATGGGCGACCTGGCCGAGGCCTGGCGCGAGGACCCGGGCGGGATGGCGATCGGCGGCGGCTCCCTGGGCGGCACCGACCACCTGCTGGCCGGGCTCATCGCCTCCGACGTCGACGTCGACCCCCAGGACGTCAACTACATCGCCTTCTCCGGCGGCGGCGAGGCGCTGACCTCGCTGTTGTCGGGCAGCGTCGACGTGGGCATCAGCGGCTACAACGAGTTCAGCGACCAGATCGAGGCGGGCAACGTGCGCGCCCTGGGCGTCTCCGCGCACGAGCGCGTCGAGGGCATCGACGTTCCCACCCTGGCCGAGCAGGACATCGACGCGGTCCTGCCCAACTGGCGGGGGTTCGTGGCCCCGGCCGGCATCACCGAGGAGGAGCGTGCCGAGCTGACCGCGATCGTCACCGAGATGCACGACACCCCCGAGTGGGCGCGGACGCTGGAGCGCAACCGCTGGGACGACACCTTCCAGACCGGCGAGGAGTTCGAGGAGTTCCTCGCCCTGGAGACCGAGCGCATCACCACCATCACCGAGGAACTGGGCCTGTCTTGAGTACCGACGCCACCACCCCCGTCCGGGCGACGGAGCCCGTCGCCCCGCCGCCCCGCCCCTCCTGGTGGCGGGGCAGGTCCGAACTGCTGGTCGCCGCCCTGGTGCTGGGCATCGCCGGGTTCATCGCCGTGCAGACCGCCGCCATGCCGGTGCCGCCGGGCACCGAACCGCCCGGTCCGCGCTTCTTCCCCACCCTGGTCGCGATCTTCATGGGCGTCACGGGCGTGGCCCTGGCCGTGCAGGTCCTGCTGCGCCCGGCCCGCACCGCCGACGCGCCGACCACCGGGGAGAACGCCGAGGCCGCCACCGCCGACACCGACGGGGGCGCCCCGGCCGGTGAGGCGGGGCCCGTGCGCATCGACTGGCGCTGCCTGGGGATCGTCGTCGCCTCGCTGACGGTGTTCATCCTGCTGCTCCAGCCGGTGGGCTGGCTGCTGTCCGCGGCGCTGCTGTTCTTCGGCGTCGCCTACGCCCTGGGCAGCCGCCGGTACCTGTTCGACGCCGTGCTGTCGCTGGTGTTCTCCTCCGTCATCCAGCTCGCCTTCGTCGCCGGTCTGGGCCTGAACCTGCCGGCCGGAATCCTCGGGGGCATCTTCTAAATGGACGTTCTCACCAACCTCATGGCGGGGTTCGCCAACGCGCTGAGCCCCGAGTACCTGTTCCTGGCGCTGCTGGGCGTCATGCTCGGCACGGCCGTGGGCGTGGTGCCCGGCCTGGGTTCCTCCATGGCCGTCGCGCTCCTGCTGCCGGTCACCTTCCACCTCGACCCCACCGGCGCGTTCATCATGTTCGCCGGTGTGTACTACGGCGGGCTGTTCGGTGACTCCACCGCCGCCATCCTGATGAACACGCCCGGGCAGGCCTCGGCCA
Organism: Nocardiopsis sp. M1B1; assembly: GCF_052466615.1. Classification (NCBI taxonomy): domain Bacteria; kingdom Bacillati; phylum Actinomycetota; class Actinomycetes; order Streptosporangiales; family Nocardiopsidaceae; genus Nocardiopsis; species Nocardiopsis sp. M1B1. The sequence goes on along the minus strand of NZ_CP196194.1, from coordinate 3,561,464 downwards.
TCGCCACCGCCATCGAGGGCCACAAGATGGCCAAGCGCGGGCGGGCGCCGCAGGCGCTGGCCACGGCGGCGATCGGCGCGTTCATCGGCGCGATCGTGTCCACGGCGCTGGTGGCGTTCTTCTCGCCGGTCATCGTGCAGCTGGCGCTGCAGTTCGGCCCCGCCGAGTACTTCGCGCTCACCGTCTTCGCGTTCGTGGCCACCTCCGCGGTGGTCTCGGACTCGGCCGTGCGCGGCCTGATCGCCCTGGGCATCGGCCTGGCCATCTCGATGGTGGGCATCGACGGCCTCAGCGGCGCCGAGCGCTTCACCCTGGGCGTGCCCCAGCTCTTCGAGGGCTTCAGCATCATCACGGTGACCGTGGCGCTGCTGGCGATCGGCGAGGTGCTGCACGTGGCCGCCACCGCCCACGCGGGCGACGCGGCGCGCGGTGGCCTGCGGCGCAGCGGCACCCCCTGGCTGAGCCGACGCGACCTGCGGCGTACGCTTCCGGCCTGGATGCGCGGAACCCTGTTCGGCCTGCCGTTCGGGTCCATTCCCGCGGGCGGCTCGGAGATCCCGACCTTCCTGTCCTACGGCACCGAGCGCAAGCTCGCCGCCCGGCGCGCCCGGCGCGGCAAGGGCGAGGACGAGTTCGGCGAGGGCGCCATCGAGGGCGTGGCCGCGCCGGAGGCCGCCGCCAGCGCCACCGCCGGAACCGCGATGGGCACCCTGCTGGGTCTGGGCCTGCCGACCTCGGCGACCGCCGCGATCATGCTGGCCGCCTTCCAGCAGTACGGGATGCAGCCCGGTCCGCTGCTGTTCGAGCGCGACGGCGACCTGGTGTGGGCGCTGCTGGCCAGCCTGTTCATCGGCAGCGTCATGCTGCTCATCCTCAACCTGCCCTTCGCGCCGCTGTGGGCCAAGCTGCTGCTGGTCCCCAAGCCGTACATGTACGCAGGGATCGCGGTGTTCTCGTCCCTGGGCGTGTACGCGGCCGCGTCGTCCATGGTGGACCTGTGGCTGATGCTGATCCTGGGCCTGGTGGCTCTGATGATGCGCCGCTTCAACATTCCGCTGGCCCCGGTGCTGATCGCGGTCGTCCTGGGCCCGGTGGCCGAGACGGAGCTGCGCCGCGCCCTGGCCGTGGGGCAGGGCGACGTGTCGGTGCTCGTGGACAGCGGGATCACCCTGGGCATCTACGGACTGCTGCTGACGATCGGCCTGGTCGTGGCCGTCGGCCGACTGCGCGCCCGACGGGCCGCGAGTAAGGACCACACCCCGGTGGAGGCGGGCCGCGGCTGACCCCGGCCCGGCCCCTCCCGGGCGCGGCGGCACGGACCACTCCCCGTGCCGCCGCGCCGTTTCTGTTCGTGCCCGTGCCCGGTCGGCGGCCGACCGGCGCCCTTCGGGGGCCGCGCGCCCGGTGAGGGACACCCCCTCCGAACCGGCCGCCCGCCCTCCCCCGCGTCCGGCCCCGGTTTCAGGAACCCCCGCCGGTCGTGGCCGCGGGCTCCTGCGGGCGCACGCCCGCGAACGCGATGTCCAGCAGACGGCCCGCCTGCGCGCCGTCGGGGTGGTCCTCCGTGGCGAGCGAGATGGCGCTGACGAGCGCGACCAGGTCCTCGGCGCGCACACCGGGGCGCACCGCCCGCGCTCGACGGGCGCGCTCCAGGAGTTCACCGGCCGCGGCGGTGATCATCGCCGCGCAGCCGTCGTCGCGCTCCAGCAGGTCGGCGTCGCGGCCGTCCCGCAGCAGCGAGGCGGCCAGACCGCGGCTGGCCTCGGCGTAGGCGTTGAGGTCCCGCAGCCAGGCGAAGAGGGCGGGGCCCGGCCCGCTGGCGCGGGAGTGCTCCCGCGCCCTCGCGCAGAGCGCTTCGACGCGGTCGTGGAAGACCACCTCCAGCAGGCGGCGCCGGGAGGGGAAGTGCCGGTGCAGGGTCGCCGAGCCCACCCCGGCCCGGCGGGCGATCTCCTCCAACGAGGCGTCGACGCCGTGGGCCGCGAACGCCTCCTCGGCCACGGCGACGATGCGCTCGTAGTTGCGCCGGGCATCCGCGCGCAGGGGCTTTCGCGCCGCGCTCTCGACCACCGTGACCTCCTGGACTTGCTAAGTGGGGTCCCTCTCCGGTTATCTTAGCGGAACGAAGTGGGGGGCCACCCCACTTTCTTCGCCGGACTGGGGAGAACGACCATGCGTGCTGTGCGGTACGACCGATTCGGCCCGCCCGAGGTGTTGCGCGTCGACGAGGTGCCCACGCCGAGCCCGGGAGAGGGCGAGGTGCTCGTCGAGGTGCACGCCGCGAGCGTGGACGCGGCTGAGCTCGCCTTCCGCTCGGGCAGGATGCGCGGGGTCACCCGCGCCCGGTTCCCCCGGGGCGTGGGCGTCGACTTCACGGGCCGCGTCGCGTCGGTGGGCGCCGGAGTGCGCGCCTGGCGGGCGGGAGACGCGGTGTGGGGGCTCATGCCGCACTTCGTCTTCGGGGCCATCGCCGACCACGTCGTCGTCCCCGAGCGGCGGCTCGCCAGCGCGCCCGGGAACCTCGGCCTCCTGGAGGCCGCCGCCCTTCCGGGGGCGGGCACCACCGCCCTGACCGCGCTGACGGACAAGGCCCGCCTCGCGCCCGGTGAACGGCTCCTGGTCCGCGGTGCCACCGGAGGCGTCGGCAACGTCGCGGTGCAGCTGGGCAAGGCCCTCGGCGCCGAGGTCACCGCCCTCGCCGGGGCCCGCAACCTCGACTGGATCCGAGGACTCGGCGCCGACGAGGCCCTGGACTACCGCACGGCCCGGCCGCAGGACCTCGGCCGCTTCGACGTCATCGTCGACCTGGTCGGCACCGACCTCGGCGCCTACCAGGCGCGGCTGCACCGGCGCGGGCGCATGGTCGCGCTCGCCTTCGACCCGGACCGCGTCCTCAGGTCCCTGCTCGGCACCGGGCTCCGGGCCGCCGTGCGGCCCGGCCGGACCAAACTCTTCAGCAACGACCCGTCGGCGGAGCGCATCGCCGAGCTCACCCGGGCCGTCGAGGAGGGGACGATCCGTCCTATGGTCGACACGGTCTTCCCCATGGCCGACGTCGCGGAGGCGCACCGCAGGCTGGAGGCGGGAGGCGTGCGCGGGAAGTACGTCATCGACGTGCGGCGCCCGTAGCGGCGACGCGTCGGCGGCGGTGGACCTTAGGACGGTTCCTTCGCGGGGCGGGCCCGCTCGCGGCCGACCGAGCGGGCCCCGGTCCTTCGCGCGGCGCGCCGCCGCAGCAGCACGCCCTGGCGGGGCGAGAACAGGTAGGCCAGGGTGAAGGCCGACGACTGGGCCAGCACGATCGCCCCGCCGGTGGACACGTTCAGGTGGAAGCTGAGGAAGACCCCCGCCACGGCCGCCGCCACGGCCACCGCCGCGGAGATGACCAGCATCCGCTCGAAGCGGTCGGTGAGCAGGTAGGCCGTCGCCCCGGGGACGATGACCATGGCCACGACCAGGATGATCCCCACCGCCTGGAGGGCCACCACCACCGTGACCGACAGCAGGCCCAGCAGCAGCGTCTCCAGTAGGCGGGGGTTGATGCCCACCGCGTGCGCGTGGACCGGGTCGAAGGCGTACAGGGTCAGGTCGCGGTGCTTGTACCAGACCACCGCCAGCACCACCCCGGCCAGGACGAGCACCTGCCAGATGTCGGTGTCCGACACCCCCAGCACGTTGCCGAACAGGATGTGTCCCAGGTCGGTCTGGCTGGGCACGCGCGAGACCAGGACCAGGCCCAGGGCGAACATGGCCGTGAAGACCACGCCGATGACGGCGTCCTCCTTGACCCGGGAGGTGCGGTTGACCACCCCGATCAGGGCGACCGACCCGGCGCCGAAGACCAGCGCGCCCACCGCGAAGGGCAGTCCGAACAGGTACGACAGCACCACGCCGGGCAGGACGGCGTGGGAGACCGCGTCGCCCATCAGCGACCAGCCCACCAGCGTCATCCAGCACGACAGCACGGCGCACGCCACCCCGGCGACCACGCTGACCAGCAGGGCGCGCCGGACGAAGTCGAAGCCCAGGGGCACCGTGAACCACTCCGCGACCGCGGTCAGCGCGTCCATGCCGTTCCCTCCTCGTCGGTGTGGACCCCGAAGGCCTCCATGAGGGTTTCCGGGCGCAGGACCTCCTCGGGTGCGCCGTGCGCCACGACGCGGCGCTGGAGCAGCACCGCCTCGTCGCACAGGGCGGGCACCTGGGCCAGGTCGTGGGTGGACACCAGCAGCGTGTGGCCCTCGCCGCGCAGTTGCAGCAGCAGTTCGGTGATGCGCCCCTCCGAGCGCTTGTCGACCCCGGCGAAGGGCTCGTCGAGCAGGAGCACGTCGGCTCCCTGGGCGATGGCGCGGGCCACGAAGGCGCGTTTGCGCTGGCCGCCGGAGAGCGCGCCGATCTGGCGGTCGGCCAGGTCGCCCAGGTGGGTGCGGTCCAGGGCGTGCTCGACCGCCTCCCGGTCGGCGGGGCGGGGGCGGCGCCGCTGTCCCATGCGCCCGTAGCGGCCCATCATCACCACGTCGCGCACGCGGACCGGGAAGGCCCAGTCGACCTGTTCGGACTGGGGCACGTAGCCCACCAGCCCGCGGCGGCGGGCGGCGGCCCCGGTGCGCCCGAGGATCCGCACCCGCCCCCCGTCGGTGGGGACCAGGCCCAGCACGGTCTTGAACAGGGTGGACTTGCCCGACCCGTTGGTGCCCAGCAGGCCGCAGACGCGGCCGGGGGCGACGGACAGGCTCACGCCGTCCAGCGCCAGGACGTCGCCGTAGCGGACGGTGGCGTCGGTGACCTCGATGGCGGCGTTCACCGCTCCTCCCCCCGCAGCCCGGCCACGATGGCCTCGGCGTCGTGGCGCAGCAGGTCCAGGTAGGTGGGCACGGGGCCGCCCTCCTCGGACAGGGAGTCGACGTAGAGGGTCCGGCCCATGGCGGCGCCGGTCTCGCGCGCCACCGAGCGCTGGGAGCCGTCGTTGACGGTGCTCTCGCAGAAGACGGCGGGCACCTGGTTGTCGCGGACGAACTCGGTGACGGCGGCGGTCTGCCGGGGGGTGCCCTGGGTCTCGGCGTTGACCGGCCACAGGTACATCTCGGTCAGCCCCGCGTCGCGTGCCAGGTAGGAGAAGGCCCCCTCGCAGGTGACCAGGGCGCGGGAGCTGTCGGGGACCCCGGCGAGCTCCTCCTCCAGGTAGTCGCCGACCTCGCTGATCTCGTCCTTGTAGGCCTCGGCCGCCTCGGCGTAGACCTGCTCTCCCCCGGGGTCGAGTTCGGTGAGGGCGTCGCGGATGTTGTCGACGTAGACGGGGGCGTTGTCGGGCGACATCCAGGCGTGGGGGTTGGGCTGGCCCTCGTACTCCCCCGCGGAGATGGGGATGGTCTCGACGCCGTCGCTGAGCACGGCGGTGGGGGCCTGGACGCGTTCGGTGAACTGGCTGAACCAGGCCTCCAGGCCGAGCCCGTTCTCCAGGATCAGGTCGGCGTCCTGGCCGCGGACGAGGTCGTCGGGGGTGGGTTCGTAGCCGTGGATCTCGGCTCCGGGCCGGGTGAGCGAGGCGACCTCCACGCGCCCGTCGGCGACGTTGCGTGCCATGTCCGCCAGGACGGTGAACGTGGTCAGGACCAGGAGCCGTCCGTCGTCGCGCTCCTGTCCGGCGGAGGAGGAACAGGCGGTCAGGCCCAGGACAAGGGCGAGGGAGGCGGCGGGGAGCTTCGCCGACCAGGAATGTGAAGAAGCCTCATCTTGAAAGTTCGGCACGCCTAACTTTTTACCACAAGAGGGCCAAACTACACATCGCGGCGGGCGTGTCGCGGTCGTCGCTCGGGCCTCGCGTCCTGGACACCGCTGGCCCGCCCGTACGACGCGTGCGGCTCAGTCCGGTTCGGCCAGGGCCGCCCGGGCCGCGGCGGTCCAGTGCGGCGACCCGGCCCGGGCGGCCACGCGCAGGGCCAGCCGGTAGTGCTCCGCGGCCCGCTCACGGCGTCCGAGCGCGCGGTCGAGGTCGCCGAGCTGGTGCGCGACCGGCCCCAGGGTCAGCAGACCGCTGCCCGCACCGGCCAGCTCCCCGGCGGCGGGTGAGAGCAGGCGGTGGGCGCGCTCCATCGCGGGGCGGTCGCCGACGGCGGTGGCGGCCCGGGCGGCCAGGCAGGTCAGGGCCTCCCCGAGCAGGCCGGGCGGTGCGTCGGGCGGAAGGGGCGCTGACCCGGGCCGGACCAGGGCGTCGGCCCAGGGGGCGTAGGGGCCCCAGTCCTGGCGGGGGTCCACCGCTGCGGGACGGCCGCCCCGCAGGCACAGCAGCGCCAGGGGCAGGATGCCCTGCTCCACCCCGGGCATGCCGGTGTCGGCGAGCCGCACGCTCGCGGCCCGGTAGGCGGCCTCGGCCTCCTCGACGGACCCCCGCGCGGCCGTGCGCAGCGCCTCGTACCACCGGATGAACACCCCCACCAGGGCGATCCCGTAACGCGAGCCCAGCCGGTCGGCGCCGACCGCGTGGGCGTCGGCGGCGCCGAAGTCGGCGAGCGCGGAGTACGCCTGGACCAGGACGAGGTGGCCCAGCACCTCGAAGGTCACCAGGCCGTGCCGGGAGGCCAGGTCGACCAGTTCCGCGCCGATCCCCACCCTCTGCGGGGCCCGCCCGGCGCCCTGGAAGGACTGCATGAACCGGGCGTTGAGCGCCAGGCACAGCAGGGCGGGGTCGCCGAGCCCGCGGGCGGTCTCCTCGGCCAGGCGGGCCGCGTCCGGTCCGCGGCCGGTGGCGGCGCCGCGCAGTTCCAGGGCCAGGGCGCACAGCAGGCGGGCACGCTGCTCCGGGCGGTCCTCGGGCAGGGCGGCCAGGGTGCGTTCGGCGGCTCCGGCGACCCGGCGGGCCAGCGCCTCGTCGTCGTTGCGCGGCCACAGGGCGGGCACGTCGAAGGCGGTGATGACCTGAGCCGTCAGCTCCGCGTCGCCCAGCTCCTCGGCCGCGGCCACCGCCCGGGCGCGGTGGTGGCGGGCCTCCTCCAGACGGCCGGTGACGGCCAGCGCCCGCACCATGCCCATGACCGCCTCCAGGCGCTCGCGTGGCCGGTCCTCGCCGGAGCGGTCGTGGGCGGCGACGGCCTCCCGCCACAGCCGGGCCGCCTCGTGCGGGGCGAAGCGCTCCTCTGCCCGCAGGGCGGCGGTGCGCGCGTGGTGCGCGGCCCGGGCCGCGGTGGCGCGGGTGCCCGCCCGCCCGAAGTGGTGGGCGAGCACGTCGGCCCGGTCGGGGCGCAGCGCCTCGACGGCCTCGGCCACCGCCGTGTGCAAGTGCGCCCGGCGCGGTCGGGAGAGGTCCTGGTAGAGGGTGTCGCGCACCAGCACGTGCGCGAAGCGCAGGCCGGGTGCGCCGTCGGGCTCGTCCTGTTCGGCGCGGTCGGTGAGGAAGCCCGCCTCCAGCGCCTCGTCCAGGGCGTCGAGCACGGCGTCCCCGTCCGGGGACAGCGCCGACAGGACGTCGGGGTCGACGTCGCGGCCGATCACGGCGGCCCGGCGCAACAGGTCCCGGGCCCCGGGTGTCAGGGAGCCCAGACGGTGGCGGATGACGTCGCGCACCCCGGCGGGGACCGCGTCGAGCGCGGCGCCGTCCCCGTCGGACAGCAGCCGGGCCAGCTCACGGACGAAGAAGGGGTTGCCGCCGCTGCGCCGGTGGACGGCGCGCAGCGCCCGCCCGCCGACGTCGCGGCCGACCAGGGCCCGTACGAGCGCCTCGGTCGCGTCCTCGGCCAGCCCGCCCAGATAGACGCGGGCCGGTTCGCCGGGGGCGAGCCGGGCCAGGGCCGCGGTCAGCGCGGGGTGGACCTCGCCGGTCCGGTGTGTCCCCACGAGCAGCACGGGCCCGGGGAGCGGTTCGGCGGCCAGGAAGGTGAACAGTTCCAGGGTCTCCTCCGCCGCCCGGTGCAGGTCGTCGAAGACCAGCAGGACGGGGCCGCGCCGCGCGGCCGAGGCGAGCAGGCGGGCGGCTTGGCGCAGGACGCCGAACCGGGCCGCCGCGGGGTCGGGGGCGGCACCCCCCGGCGCTGCGGTGTCGTTGTCGCGGTCGGGGGCGGCGATGCTCCTGGGCGCTGTGGTGGCCGCACCCCGGCCTGCGCCCGTGGAGGGGCCGTCCGTCCCGGTGGGGCTCGTGTTGGGTGCCGAGGCTGTGGTGTCGTCGTCCGTGGTGAGGCCGATGGTGCCCCCGTGGACCGCGGTGCCCGTGGCGGTACCGGTGCGCGGGACACCGGGGCCCGTGGTGCCTTCGTTGGCCGCGGCGTCCGCGGACGCCGCCAGCACGGCGGCGATCTGCGTCCAGGGCCAGGCCGCGGGCGCCCCCTCGTGCTCGGGGCCGCGCCCCCAGGCCGTGGTCCACCCGCGCCCGGCCAGCCGCCGCGCGAGTTCCTCGGTCAGGGCCGTCTTGCCCGCCCCGGCGTCGCCGGAGACCAGCGCGACCCGGGCCGGAGCGTGCGGCGCGGCGGAGGCGGCGGCCCCCTCCAGCAGTTCCAGCTCCCGCATCCGGCCCACGAAGGGGCGCCGGACGGGTTCGGGCGCGCCCTCCGCCCGTGCCGGAACAGCGGTGGCGGCGGCACGCGGGGTCAGGTGGGGCGCCTGGGCCAGGACGTCGGCCTCCAACCGCCGCAGTTCGGGGCCGGGGTCCACCCCCAGCTCCTCCGCCAGGGTCCGGCGGGCGCGGCGCAGCGCGGCCAGCGCGTCACCCTGACGGCCCGAGCGGTACAGGGCCAGCGCCCACTGCCGCCAGGCGTTCTCGCGCAGGGGATGGGCCAGGGCGTGCGCCTCCAGGGCGGGCACGGCGTCACCCGCACGCCCCAGCGCCAGGAGGGCCTCGGCGTGCCGCTCCACCGCCAGCAGTCGCAGCCCCTCCAGCCGGTCGGCCTCGGCGCGCGCCCAGGGGTAGGCGGTGAACTCGGCGTAGGCCGGGCCCCGCCACCACCCGAGGGCCTCCTCCAGGCCGTCCAGCGCCGCACCGGGCCGGTCCTCGGCGAGCAGCGCGCCGCCACGGGCCACGGCTCCGGCGAAGCGCCGGGCGTCGACCGCCTCGGGGTCGGCCCTCAGCGCGTAGCCCGGCGGCGCGGTCACCAGCAGCCGGGCGGGCCGCCGCGCGGGCCGGTCCGGTTCCAGGGACCGGCGCAGCGCCGAGACGAAGGTGCGCACCGCGGCCACGGAGCCCTCGGCGGGCGCCTCCCACAGGTCGTCCACGAGACGGTCCACGGGCACGGCACGGCCCTCGGCGACCAGGAGCCGGGCCAGCACCGCGCGGTGTCGCGGCCCCTTGAGGGCGAGCGGTCCGTGCGCGCCGACGGCCTCCAGGGGACCCAGCACGCGGAAGGACACCGCCGCCCGTGTCACCTCCCCCTCCATGGCAGCAAATCTATCCGGCCGCCCGCACCGGGCGGGGCAGCCGACGCCCCCGCTCAACCGTTGCTCATCGGCTGCTCATCGGACCCCGGCAGGCTCGTGGACGACCGAGATCCCCGGCGACCGCCGGGGACCCGACTCCGACCCACCGAGGAGACCACCGTGGAACCCAGGATCCAGGGATTCGACTACCAGCGCGTGCCCGTCGCCGAGGGCGTGGCGCTCAACGCCGCCGTCGGCGGCTCGGGCAGCCCCCTCGTGCTGCTGCACGGCTTCCCCCAGACCCACCTGATGTGGCGGCACGTCGCGGCCGACCTGGCCGCCGACCACACCGTCATCTGCCCGGACCTGCGCGGCTACGGCGACAGCGACAAGCCCGCCGGCGCCGACGGCGACGCCTACGCCAAGCGCACCATGGCCGCCGACGTCGTCGCCCTGGCCCGCGCCCTGGGCCACGAACGCTTCGCCCTGGCGGGCCACGACCGCGGCGCCCTGGTCGCGATCCGCGCCGGGCTGGACCACCCCGACGCCGTCACCCACCTGGCCTCGCTCGACGTGCTGCCGACCCTGGACATGTGGGAGGTCATGCGCGGGGCCTCGGCCGCGGTGGGCTTCCACCTGTACCTCATGGCCCAGCCTCCGGGCCTGCCCGAGCAGCTCATCGGCGCCAGCCCGGACGCGTTCTTCGGACACTTCCTGGACATCTGGACGCGCGACCCCGAGGCGATCCCCGCCGAGGTGCGCGCCGCCTACCTGCGGGCCTCCCGCGAGGCCGTGCCCTCGATCGTGGCCGACTACCGGGCCTCGGCCGGGATCGACGTCGAGCACGACGAGGCCGACCGCGCGGCCGGGCGGCGTCTGGCCATGCCGGTGACGGTGCTCCAGCAGGACTGGGGCGCGGCGCTGGGCTACGACGCCGCCGCGGTGTGGCGGGCCTGGGCCCCCGACCTGCACCACAGCACGGTGACCTGCGGCCACTTCATGGCCGAGGAGGCCCCGGCCGAGGTGGTCGGGGCGCTGCGCGACCTGCTGGCCCGGTAGGCGGGTCGCGGGACCGGGCCGCGGGCGGACTCTGTCAGAATTCCTCGGAAAAAGATCGGTGGACGTGTCGATCCGCGGCACCCCCCGTTCGACCTAGGGGTGAAGGGGCCCGGAAGGGGCCCGCGACACCCAGGGAGACAGAGCCATGAAGTACATGCTGATCATGCGCGCCACCGACGAGGCCTTCGCGAAGATGGGCGAGATCGACTTCGACGAGATGCTCGCGACCATGGGCCGGTACAACGACGAGCTGATCCGCGCCGGGGTGCTGGTCGCCGCGGAGGGCCTCGACGACGCCGCCGAGGGCGTGGTCGTCGACTACTCCTCCGAGCCGCCCGTGGTCACCGACGGCCCCTACGGCGAGACCAAGGAGCTGTTCGGCGGGTTCTACATCCTCAACGTGGCCTCGAAGGAGGAGGCCGTGGAGTGGGCCAAGCGGGCGCCGATGGGCGGTCCCGGGTTCAAGACCGAGATCCGCCGGGTCACCACGATCGACGAGTTCCCGCAGGACAACGAGTGGATCCAGAGGGAGCGGGCCTGGCGCGAGGCCACCGGCCAGCTCTGAGCGGACCGACCGGAGATGGCTGACCCCACCGGCCGCGAGGCCGTAGCCGCCGTCTGGCGGATCGACTCGGCGCGGATCGTCGGCGCGCTCGCGCGCTACACCGGCGACTTCGCGCTGGCCGAGGACCTGGGCCAGGAGGCGCTGGCCGAGGCGCTGGTGACCTGGCCGCGCGAGGGCGTGCCCCGCAACCCGGCGGGGTGGCTGCTCACCGTCGGCCGCCGCCGCGCGATCGACGCGTTCCGCCGCCGCTCCGCCCTGGACGACAGGTACGCCGTCCTCGCCCGCGACCTGGGCGAGGGCGGCGCCGCCTCGGGCAGTGCGCCCGGCGACCCCGCGGGGGAGGCCGACGACGTGCTGTGGGATCCGGACCGGATCGACGACGACGTTCTCGCGCTGATGTTCACCGCCTGCCACCCCGTGCTGTCGCGTGAGGCCAGGGTGGCGCTCACCCTGCGGGTGGTCGGCGGTCTGACCAGCGACGAGATCGCCAGGGCGTTCCTGGTCCCGACCGCGACCGTGCAGGCCAGGATCACCCGGGCCAAGAAGACCCTCGGGGCGGCCCGGGTGCCCTTCGAGGTGCCCCCGGCCCGGGAGCGGGCCCAGCGGCTCGGCTCGGTGCTCAACGTGGTCTACCTGATCTTCACCGAGGGCTCCTCGGCCAGCTCCGGAGGCGACCTGCTCCGGCCCGACCTCGCGGGCGAGGCCCAGCGCCTGGCCCGGGTTCTGGCCCGGCTGGTCCCCGACCAGCCCGAGGTCCACGGCCTGCTGGCGCTGCTGGAGCTGACCGCGGCGCGCTTTCCCGCCCGCACCGGGGCGGACGGGCGGCCGGTGCTGCTGGAGCACCAGGACCGCCGCCGCTGGGACCGCTCCGCTATCCGCCGGGGGCGGGCCGCCCTGGCCCGCGCCGGGAGCGCCGGCCGGGGGCTGGGCGCCTACGGCCTCCAGGCCGCGATCGCCGAGTGCCACGCGCTCGCCCCCTCGGTGCGGGAGACGGACTGGGAGCGGATCGTGCTGCTCTACGAGGCGCTCGGCCGCCTGGCGCCCTCCCCCGTGGTGGACCTCAACCGGGCGGTGGCGGTCTCCATGGCCCGGGGACCGGCCGCGGCGCTGCGGGTCGTGGACGAACTGGCGGCGGCCGGGGCGCTGGCGGACTCGCACCTGCTGCCGAGCGTGCGCGGGGAGCTGCTCGTGCGCCTGGGCCGCACCGCTGAGGCGCGCACCGAACTGGAGCTGGCCGTGCACCGGTGCGGCAACGAGCGCGAGCGGGAGGTGCTGGAAGGCAAACTCGCCGATCTGGGCTGACCGGTCCACGCCCCCGGAGAGCGTCGCGGTCCGCCCCGGGGCTCCGGTGCGGCGGGCGGGCCAACGGCAACTTTCCGTTCCGCCGCGGAGGAGACCGGGGCGGCCCGGGAGGGCGGCGCCGACGGCGAGCCCGTGCCCGGGACGGCCTGGGCCGAGGACCCCGGGAGCGGGCCGTGCGAAGGGCCGGTGCTCGAAGGACAGCGCCACCACGCCCGTTCGCGAAGGACGCGGCGCCCGCTGTGCCTACTGGCCGCTCACCCGTTCGGTCGACCCGTCTTCGAGGGAGGGCCCCTCCCCGGACGGCGGGGCGGACGGGTGCTTCGCGGAGGAGAACTGTCCCGTGGCGATCAGGACCACGACGAGCACGAGCGGTACGATCCACCCGCTCCAGCCCAGGATCGTGGCCTGCGTGGTGTCGACGTGCTCGCCCGCCTTCGCGAAGAGGAGGTAGGTCCCGCCCGCCCCGTTGAACGCGGCGTGCGCCAGAGCCGCGGGCCACACCGACCCCGACCGCAGCCGCAGCCAGCCGAAGACCGCGCCGACCACGACGCACATGCCGACCATCGCGGTCAGGCCGAGCCAGCCCGGCGCGTCGGGGTAGTTGTACCCGAGGAGGATGAGCGGGGCGTGCCAGAGGCCCCAGATCACGCCCGAGACCAGCAGGGCCGGGAGCGTGCCGAGCGGCATCAGTCTCGGGAGCAGCCACCCCCGCCACCCGAGTTCCTCCCCCAGCGCCGGGATGAGGTTGACGAACGCCGCCACCGGCAGTGCGGCGAGCTGGATGGCGATCAGCGCGCCGACCGGTATCGGGATCTCGGCCGCTCCGGCGGCGCCCGCCTGCTCGGTGAGGGCCTGCCGGAACGCGGAGAGGTTCGCGAAGTCGGCCGGATAGACCCCCAGCAGCGCGCCGACCGGGAGCGCCGACAGGACGAGCGCGATGGGCACGACGATCCCCAGCGCCGAGTAGCCGAGCAGCCTGCGGAACGGTCGTAGCGGCCACAGCCCGAGCGTCCACGCCTTCCGCCTCGGCCGTTCCACGAGGAACACGACGACGAGGGCGGCGATCGCGGGGGTCATCATCACGGCGGTGGCCACGAGCGGGAACCAGGGGCTGGTGAGTCCGTCGCCGAACCAGAGCGGGAGCGCGACGAGCCAGGCGAGTGCGAACGCCAGGGCGGTGAACACGCCGACGGAGCGCAGGTCGCGGCCGCTCATACGGGGCCCGACCCGGGTCGTGGCCGTCCTCGACACGTTCGGGGATTCGTCGGTCACGACGGCTTCCCTTCGAGGATGTGCAGACCGGCCACGGTGCGGTCGTCGCGGAACGCGATCCGTGCCGTGTAGTCGCCCGCCTCGAACGAGAGCGGCGTGTTCGTGACCGTCACGTCGCCGGCGCGGGCGGCCTCCGGCTCTCCACGCCCCTCGAAGGCTCCCGAAAGGCCGATGATCTGCGCCCACGCGGCCGCGAGCGCGTCCTGCGACAGGCCGTCGCGCATGGCCGGATCGAACCGCTCGGTGACGTGCGACCATCGCCCGGACGCGAGGTCCTCGATCACCGAGGCGGCCAGTTCGGCGGCTCCGGGGAGCGGTGTGGTGTTCATGGGCTCTCCTGTTCTGGGATCGATCGGTTTTCCGTAGCGCTGGAACGCCGCCTGCCTGCTCACGCCGAGCGCGTCACCGATGACCTGCCACGTGACGCCGTCCTGGCGCGCCTGCCCCACGACGGCGCGCACGACGTCGTCGGCGGCCGCGCGCATGCTCACGGCACGCTCCAGCGAGTCGGCCCAGTCGTCGTCCCTCGTCAGGACGCGCGAGGCGAGGAACGCTTCCGTGCGCGCCTTCAGGACACGCAGCGCCTCTGTCAATTTTTCTTGCACATGTAAACTTTAGCTTGACAAGCAGGCCGTGGGCAAGCGGGTGAGCGCGACCCACTACGGAAAACGGCGCCCCTCACCGGCGCCCGAAGGACTTCGCGGTACGCGTGCCCCTTTGCGGCCCGTGCCGCCCGAACCCCGCCGCGGCCGCCCTCAGCTGCCCAGGTAGCGCAGCACCGCCAGAACCCGGCGGCTGTAGCCGGAGGCGTGCCCCAGACCCAGCTTGTCGAAGATCGCGTTGACGTGCTTCTCCACCGCGCTCAGCGACACGTACAGCCGCTCGGCGATCGAGGCGTTGCTCAGCCCCTGCGCCATGCGCTCCAGGACGTCGCGCTCGCGCGGGGTGAGCCGGGCCAGCGGGTCGGTGTGGGTGGTGCGCGCCAGCAGCTGGCGCACCACCTCGGGGTCGAAGGCCGCCCCGCCCGCGCGCACCCGCTCCAGGGCCTCCAGGAACTCCCCCACCTCCGACACCCGGTCCTTGAGCAGGTAGCCGACCCTGCCCGAGGCCCCGGCCAGCAGTTCGGCGGCATAGCGCTGCTCCACGTACTGCGACAGCACCAGCACCGCCACCTTCTCGTGGTCGGCGCGGATGCGCAGCGCCGCCCGCAGCCCCTCGTCGGTGTGGGTGGGCGGCATCCGCACGTCCACCACGGCGGCGTCGGGCGCGTGCTCGACGACGGCGGCCAGCAGAGCGTCGGCGTCGCCCACCGCCGCCGCCACCTCGTGCCCCTCCTCCTCCAACAACCGCACCAGGCCCTCCCTGAGCAGGACCGAGTCGTCAGCGATCACCAGGCGCATGGGGGCTCCGTATCGTGGTCAGGGGCAGCACGGCGCGTACCGTGGTCGGACCGCCCCGGGGACTGTGTACCGCCAGTGTGCCGTCCAGCGCCCGCACCCGCCTGGCCAGGCCGGTCAGCCCGCCGCCCGCGGGGTCGGCGCCGCCGCGGCCGTCGTCGAGCACCCGCAGGTCCAGAACGCCGTCGGCGTCGTCCAGGTGCACGATCACCATCCCGGCTCCGGCGTGCTTGACGGCGTTGGTGATGGCCTCGCGCGCCGCGAAGTACACCGCCGTGGCCAGTTCGCGGGGCGGCGGGGCCGACAGGCGCGCGCGCACCTCCACCGGCAGGGGGCTGCGTTCGGCCACCTCGGTCAGCGCCGCCTCCAGGCCCAGGGCGTCCAGCGCGGTGGGGTAGACCCGCCAGGCCACCTCCCGCAGCTCGTCCAGCAGCACCCGGGTCTCGGTGTGCGCCTGGCGGACCAGCCGCGCCGCGCGCTCGGGGTCGTGGCCGCGCTGGGCCCGCCCCAGCAGCATGGCCAGCGCCACCACGCGCTGCTGGACGCCGTCGTGCAGGTCGCGTTCGATGCGCCGCCGCTCCTCGTCCACCGCCCGCACGATGCCCGACCGGGTGGAGGTCAGCTCGTCGATGCGCCGGTGCAGCAGGTCCTCGCTGCTGGGGCCCACCAGGCGGCGGGCCAGGGCACGGTCGGCGGCCGAGGCCAGCGCCGCCACCAGCCACGTCGCCGCCAGGACGACCAGGCCCATGAACAGGCCCACACTGACGCTGGAGACGTGTATCCGCGCGCCGGGCATGAGCACGGGCACGTTGGTGCCGCCCCCGGTGAACAGCTCCAGTACGGCCCCGCCGACGAAGACCGCCACCAGCATCAGCGCGGTGGGCGCCAGGTAACCGCACACCAGCGCCGCCGGAAGGCGCAGCAGCAGGTAGGCCACGCGCGGGGCGGCTCCGGTCCCCGGCTCGACGACGCCGCCCCCCGACCAACGGGCCAGGCGGGCCAGGTCCGCGTCGCCCAGGCGCACCGCCGACCGGGTCACCGCGCCGCGGAACCGGCGCCGGGCCCGGGAGGGCAGGAACGGGGCGCACACCAGCGCCGCGGCCGCCGCGAGGACCCACACCAGCGTCAGCGCGGCGGTGCACAGCCCCAGCACGGTGCCCGTCAGCTCGCGCCCGGCCCGTGCCAGCGGCGCGGCCGCCGCCCGCGCCCAGGCGCGTGGGCCGTCCCCGGCCCCGGCCCACTCGGCCATCCGCCCCTCACCCCTCTTCTCCCGCGACCGTCCGCACCCGCCGCCTCAGGCGTCCCGGAGCCGGAGCACCAGAGCGCCCGCCGCCAGGCTCGCCGCGGTCCAGCACGCGAGCACCGCGCCGCCCGTCGCGGGCGTGAGCGCGTGGTCGAACCGCCCGATCACGAAGGCGCTGTCCACGAACGAGATCCCGGCGAGGAACGGCATGCGCCCGGCGAGGTAGACGCCCACCTCACTGCCCATCAGCAACAGCATCACCGGCAGGCCCAGGATCAGCATGAACACCGTGGTCAGCGCCGCTGCGGCCGACCGCAGCGCGGCGCCGACCCCCACGGTGGCCACGGCCACGGCGGTCAGGTACACGGCCATGCGTACCACGTCCGCGGCGGCCTGCCCCGGCTCCAGGGTGCCGTACCCCTCCAGGTAGGGGTGCCGCAGCACCAGGTGCGCCAGAAGCGTACCGACCGTCCCCGTCACCAGGGACGCCGCGAACACGGTGGCGGCCACGGCCAGGGACTTCGCCGCGAGCACGCGCGCCCGCACCGGGACCGCCTGGAGGGTGGGGTGGATGGAGCGGGAGGAGTACTCGGAGGTGATGGCCGGCAGCGCCACGGCGATGACGGCGAACTGCACGGCCCACATGGCGGCGTAGACCGCCATCTCCGACGCCGGGACCTCGGCGGTCGGCACGTTCCCGTTCTGCATGTTGCTGACGGTCGAGACCGCCGCGCCCGGCGCCACCACGGCCATGAGCAGCAGGACCGCGGCCAGACCCCACCACGTGGAGCGCACCGAGCGGAGCTTGACCCACTCGGCGGAGGCGGCCGCGGCCAGGTCGGACAGGGCCCGCGCCGGGCCGGGAGCGCGGTCGGCGGCGGGGGCCGGGGACGTCCCGGTCGTGGTGGAGGTCGTCACGGTCGGCTCCTGTTCGCGGTGGTGTACTGCACGCTGTCGGCGGTCAGCTCCCGGTAGGCCTGCTCCAGGGACGCGTCGCGCGTGCTCAGCCGGTGCAGGGCCACCCCCGCCCGGTGGGCCAGTTCCCCGACCCGTTCGGCGGGCACGCCGGTGACCACCAGTTCGCCCGGGCCGGGGCGCTCGACCCCGGCCCCCTCCGCCTCCAGCGCGGTGACCAGGTCCTCGGGGTGGGGCGCGCGCACCAGCACGGCCGTCCACGCGCTGTTGCCCAGCACCTCGGCCAGGGGCGCGTCGGTGATGAGCCGTCCCCGGCCGAGCACCACCAGGTGGTCGGCGGTCAGTTGCATCTCGCTCATCAGGTGGCTGGAGACGAACACGGTGCGCCCCTCGTCCGCCAGGGAGCGCATCAGGTCCCGGATCCAGCGCACACCGTCGGGGTCCAGGCCGTTGACGGGCTCGTCGAACAGCAGCAGACCCGGGTCGCCCAGCAGGGCGGCGGCGATGCCCAGGCGCTGGCTCATGCCCAGGGAGAAGGCCCCCGCGCGCCTGCGCGCCACCTCGGCCAGCCCCACGGCCTCCAGTACCTCGTCCACGCGGCGGTCGGGGATGCGGTGGGTGCGGGCCAGACCCAGCAGGTGGGAGCGGGCGCTGCGTCCGGGGTGCACGGCACGGGCGTCCAGGACGGCGCCCACGTGGTGCAGGGGCCGGTCCAGCTCCCGGTAGGGGCGGCCCTCCACCAGGGCCCGCCCCGCGGTGGGCCGGTCCAGGCCCAGCACCATCCGCATCGTCGTGGTCTTGCCCGCGCCGTTGGGCCCCAGGAAGCCGGTCACCCGGCCGGGGCGGACCTCCAGGTCCAGCGAGTCCACGGCGAGGGTCTCCCCGTAGCGCTTGGTCAGTCCCCGCAGGGTGATCATGTGCGGTCCTCGTCTCGTCGTTCGTGCGGCGGTGACCACGCTAGGAAAGGGGACCCCGGCCGGACCATGGGGCGTACCGCCAGGTCGGGTGCGGTGCGCGCCAGAGCGGGGGTGGGGTTTTCCTCAGGGCGCGGGCGGGGCCGCGCCGTCGGCGCCTGACCGGTGGGGCCGTTTCGTCCCCGAAGGCGTCCGGGCCCGGATAGCCTCGGTCCGTTCCCCGTTTGCAGGAGGTGCGCGGTGTCCCGGACCTGGACCGCGATCGACTTCGAGACCGCCAACCACGACCGCGGCAGCGCGTGTGCGGTCGGCCTGGTGCGGGTGCGCGACGGCGCGGTCGTGGACCGGTACACCACGCTGATCCGGCCGCCGAGGCAGGTGGACTTCTTCTCCCGCCACAACATCGCCGTGCACGGCATCACCGCGGCCGACGTCGCCGACGCCCCCTCCTGGGAACAGGCGCACGCGCGCATCGTGGAGTTCGCCGACGGCAGCCCCCTGGTGGCGCACAACGCCGCCTTCGACATGGGGGTGCTGCGCCAGGCCTGCGGGCACACCGGTCTGCCCCACCCGGCGTGGGAGTACGCGTGCACGCTGGCGCTGTCCCGGCGCACCTGGGGCGGGCTGCCCGACCACAAGCTGCCGACCGTGTGCGCCCACATCGGGCACCGGGTGACGCACCACCACCGCGCCGACGCCGACGCCGAGGCCGCCGCGCGCATCGTGATCGCCGCCATGGAGCGCTACGGCACCCCGTCGCTGGCCGACGTGGCCCGTGCCGCGAGGATGGACCTGCGCCGGGTGGAGGCCTCGGCCGGGAGCGCGGTACCCGCTCCGGTCCCGGCCGCCGCCGCGCCCGCCCAGCCCGCGCTGTTCGCCGCGTCCGCCGCCGGGCCCGAGGACCGGTTCGGACGGTGGCAGCGCGACGCCCAGACGCCGCTGCCCGAGCCCTCCCCGGACGCCGACCCCACCGGGCCGCTGTACGGGCGCACCGTGTGCGTCTCCGGCGACCTGGAGTCCATGGACAAGCCCGAGGTGTGGCGGCGCGTGGCCGAGGCGGGCGGGCGGCCCGCCAAGAACGTCACCAGGAAGACCGACGTGCTCATCCTCGGGAGCCACGGCGGCCCCGGCAAGACCGCCAAGCACCTGCGGGCCGAGACCTACCGCGAGCGAGGCCAGCGCATCGACCTGGTCACCGAGGCCGAACTGCTGGCCCTGCTGGGGATGACCACCCGTCCCTGACCGGAACGCGCCCTGTGTTCCCGCGACGGGGAGGGTGGACCGGCCCCCGCCGGCTCCGGCGGGTGCCGCGCACGGGGCCGCCCGCGCCCGGAGACGGACGCGGGCGGCTCGGTTGGGTCGGTCAGACCCTCTCGTTCGGCGACGTGGGAAAGCGCAGGATCGCGCCGTTCTCGGCGCTGGTGTGGCCGTGGTCGAGGACCTCGCCGAAACCGGCGTCGGCGGCCATCGCCGAACGCAGCATCAGCGCGCTGGCCGGTGCCCGGAACGCCGCGTCGGGGTCGTCCAGGTCCGCCGGGTCCTTCGACACCAGCACCGGCTCATCCGGTGATCCCCACAGCTCGGGTTCGCCGTCGCGGTTGGCGCCCAGCAGCAGGGTGCGCACCCGCGCCTCCGACAGCATCGGCAGGGTGGGCTCGGTTCCGCGCACCGCCTGGTCGTTGGCGAGTTTCTGGTGGTAGTCGGCGATGATGTCGTCGTGGCCGTCGATGACGAAGTCGCGCAGCGCCTCCGCCGCGGCCTCGTGCAGGCGCTCCTCGGCGTCGGGGCCGCCCCGGCCCCCGGCCACCAGCCTGACCGGGATGCTCAGCTTGCGCTCGCCCAGGTTGTCGCGCAGGTAGGCGATGGCCTCCTCGTCACCGCCGACGAAGATGATCCGCGCGTCCACCTCGGCGACGGCCTCGCGCACCTGCTGGGCGATCCGGGCGGTGTTCTCCCGCCAGGTCTCCATCGGGTAGTGCTTGCCGTCGAAGCGGCCGTTGTACCCGCTCAGGACACCGGGCCCGCCCCGGCCCATCGGGTCGATGTTGCGCAGGTCGGCACCGGAGAAGTCCTTCTCGGAGGCCGGTCCGCTGGAGGGCTGGCCGGTGTAGGAGAACACCTTGGCGTTGACCCGGTCCAGCGCCACCAGGACGTGGGGCAGGTAGCGCCCCCGGTCCACGACCACGGGCAGGGGGTCGGGGACCGGCATGCGCAGGGCGCGGCTCTGCGCGGGCGGTTCGGAGAGCGTGTACGCGCCGAGCAGGCGCCCCTCGGAGGCGAACAGGGAGTGGCCGTGGCTGCCGAAGGCCCGGGAGGAACCGTCCCTGACCGCCTGTTCCAGCACGTCCAGGGTCGCCTTGTCGGTGCCCAGCGAGGAGAGTTCGTCCCGCAGGTGGCGCCAGCGCAGTTCGAGTTCCTTGCCGGCGTCGGTCCTGTCGCGGCTGGTGTCCAGGTGCACCGAGGCCACCGGAGCGTCACTCTCGTACAGAGGTCGCAGAAAACCCAGGTCCATGTGTCCGCGGGGCGTGTGTCCCCGCCCCGCCCACCTCCTTCTCGGGGTCGGTCTGCGGGCCATCCTCGGGCCCATGATGCTTGCTTCGGGGCACGCCACGTCGGCACAGACGCGCTTCTTGCCCAAGGATTTCCTGTCCTTGGACGGCTCCCCTACCCCGTCGGCCGCAGGACATGGGTGAAGAGGACCGATGAACGCACAGAAGGGGGTCGCCAACTGTCGGGCGCGGAGGGGGTCCGGGCCGCTAGCGTCGGTGACGCGGAGAAGGAGGGCACCATGCTGGACCGGCTCAACCGGGCCCTGGAGAAGGTCGAGGAGGACACCGGACGGCCGGTGGACGTGGCGGAGATGGCGCGGATCGCGCTCACCTCCGAGCACCACCTGCGCCGCCTGTTCTCGGCGCTGGCGGGGATGCCCCTGTCGGAGTACGTGCGGCGGCGCAGGCTCACCCTCGCCGGTGCCGAGGTGCTCGGAGGCGGCGACAGCCTGCTCGACATCGCGGTGCGCCACGGCTACGGGTCGGCCGAGGCCTTCGCCCGGGCCTTTCGCGCCATGCACGGTGTGGGGCCGGGCGAGGCCCGCCGGACCGGCGCGGTGCTCGCCTCGCAACCGAGGATGTCCTTCCGCCTGACCATCGAAGGGGGTACCACCATGCGTTACCGGATCGTGGACAAGGAGGCCTTCCGCCTCGTGGGGCCCAAGGCGCGGGTGCCGATCGTCCACGAGGGCCGCAACCACGCCATGGAGGAGTTCCTCAGGGGCCTGGACCAGGAGGTTCGAGCACGCGTCGCGGAGCTCTCCGACCAGGAACCGCGCGGTGTCCTGGGCGTCACCGCCGCCCTGTCCCCCGACCGCGGGGAGGGGAGCCTGATCGACTACTACGAGGCCGCGGCGACCTCCGCCCGGGGCGCGGAGGGCATGGAGGCGCTGGAGGTGCCGAGCGGTACCTGGGTGGTCTTCCCGAAGTCGGTGCCCGTGGCGCAGTGCCCCGAGGGGTTGCAGCACATGTGGGCGGACGCCTTCGGCCGGTGGTTCCCCTCCAACACGGCCTACCGGGCCACCGAGGGGCCGGAGATCCTGCGGGTCTCCTACACCGAGGACGGCGCCACCGCCGAGGCCGAGCTGTGGCTGCCCGTCGAGCGCGTCTGACGCGCCCTGCGGCCCCCGCTGCGGCGCGGAGGCGCCGCCCGCCGGGTACCGCGCGGCCGCCGATAGGACCAGCCGTGGCGGTCGCCTCCTAGACGCGGGTGCGGCAGCGGTCCAGGAAGCGGCGCAGCACCTCGTTGAACCGCTCGGGCCGCTCCAGGTTGGGCAGGTGCCCGGCGCCCTCGACGATCTCCACGACCGAGTCCGGCACCAGCACGTGCATGGACTCGGCGAGATCGGGCGGGGTGAACACGTCGTGCTGGCCCCCCACCAACAGGGTCGGCGCGGACACCCGGCGCAGTAGGGGCGCGTAGTCCTGGCGCCTGGCGCGGCCCAGCAGGGCGGCCGCCGCCCCCTCGGGCGGGGCGGCGTACATCATCGCGCGCACGTGGTCGGCCACCGCGGGCAGTTCGCGCACGTTGGCGGCGGTCATCATGCCCACGAGCACCTCGTCGCCGTAGCCGCGCATGCCCTCGGCGCGCAGCCGTTCGGCCAGCGCCACGCGGGCGGCACGGCCCCGCTCGGTCTCGGCGCTGGGGTTGGTGGCGGCCAGGGTCAGCGAGTCCACGCGGTCGGGGAAGAGCCGGTACAGCTCCAGGGCGATCTGGCCGCCCATCGACAGCCCCACCACGCTCACCACGTCCAGGCCCAGGTGGTCCAGGAGCGCGTCCAGGTCGCGGGCGAAGGTGTCCAGGGTCGTGGTCCCGGGGACGACGGTGCTGCTCCCGTACCCGCGCAGGTCGGGGGCGATCACCCGGTAACCGCGTCCCGCCAGGGCCCTGACCTGGGGCTCCCACATGGTGCGGTCGAAGGGGTGACCGTGGATCAGGAGGGCGGGGTACCCGGCCCCGCGGTCGGTGTAGGTGACGTTGATCCCGCGCACGGAGGCGATGCCCGGGCCTTCACTGCTCGCCGTGTTCGTCGTCTGGTGTGCCACAGGAACCGATGCTATTCAGACGCGCAAGGGCCCTGGCCACCGAGGGCCCCGGAGCCGGGTCGCGGCCGGGCCGCGGTCGGGCCGTAGGCGGTCCCTCGACGCCTACGGCCCGCGGGTACCGCGACCCGCCGTCCTCGGGCGCGGTACGGCGTGGCGGTCGGGCGCCCGCCACGCGACGCCGGACGCGGAGCGCCCGGCTACGGGGAGGACGCGCCCGGACGCCGTCGGGTTCGGACGCGGTTCACCGCTACGCCGCCCCCTTCCGGTCGGGGGAGCGGCGGGCCGGACGGGCCTCGCGGGTACCGCGGCCCAGGACGAGGGCCGCCACCAGGTAGGGCAGCGCGAACAGGGCGAAGGCCAGGGCGTGCCCGGTCACCGCGAACACCCCCGCGTACAGCAGGTAGGAGGCCGTGGTGAGGGCGTCGGTGCCCAGACCGGCCAGGGAGGTGACGGTGGCCCGGCTCGGCCCGGTGATGCGGTCCTGGAGGCGGGCGTCGGCGACCACCCCCGCGGTCTGGCACAGGCCGAAGCCCACGCCGATCAGCACCCATCCCACCGGGCCGTCCAGCAGGGCCCCGGCGGCGATGGCGGGTGCGGCCAGGCCCACCAGGAAGGCCAGGACCCGCACGGGCAGCCGGGAGGCGGGCCCTGCCAGCAGCCCGCCCAGGAGCACGAAGGTCCACACCACCAGCACCGCCACGGGAACGGTGGCGGCGGGGACGCCGGACTCGGCGACGAGCAGGGGGACGTACTCGTCCAGCGCCTCCCAGAACCCGGTCACCGCGACCACGAGCACGATCGCGCCGCGCACCCGGCGGCTGGAGCGCGCCTCGGCCAGTCCGCCGCGCAGGGCGTCCAGGTAGCCGGAGGGCCCCTCCTCCGCTTCCCCGGTCTCCGCAGTGCCGTCAGCGCAGGCGGGGCCGTCCGCGGCGGCGCGGTGCTCGGGCAGGGCCAGGGCCGCCAGGGCGCACAGCACGCAGGCGGCGACGCTGGCCGCGCCGACCGCCGCGTAGCCGCCGTGGGCCATGACGGGGATGGCCAGCAGGGTGGCGGCGCCGACGGCCGCCACGTCCAGGGCGCGAGTCACGCCCATGACCCGGGCGTAGCGGTCGGACGCTCCGCGGCGGGCGAGTTCGGTGTAGACGAGGGCTTCGAGGGAGCCCGAGGACAGCGCGCCTCCCACGCCCCACAGGACGAAGCCGAGCGCGAAGGTCCAGTAGCCGGGCCACAGCAGCCACAGCACGAAAGCGCACGCGGCCAGGAGGGGGGCGGCGGCCAGCAGGTAGCGCCGCGGCACCACGTCGGCCCAGGCCCCGGCGGGGACGGACGCGAGGACCGAGGACAGCGACCAGATCACGAACAGGGAGCTGATCTGGGCGACGGTCAGGCCGGTCTCGTCGAACAGCAGCGCGTACAGCGGGTAGAGGAGGACGAACTCCCCCAGGGCCGCGTAGGCGTACAGGGGTCGGGTCAGACGGGACGGACGCGTGCCGGGGGCACGCGAGGACAGGGTGGTCATGGAGGTCTTTCGGTCGAGCGGAGACGGGCACCGGGGCGGGGACCGCCCGGGGTGGACCGCGTGCTCGGACCGAGGACCGGCTGGGGACTTAATGTCGCTGGAACATGCCTCCAGGATAGGCGTGCGCCGACCGCCGCGACAGGGGTTGTGGACAACTCGGCCGCAGACGTCGTGCACTGGTGCGCGGGACCGCCGCGCGGGCCGGAGTGCCCGTGCCCGCGGCCCCGCGCGCAGCCGTCAGTCCGCGCGGCCGGGGCCGGGGACGATGCGCTCGACCACGTCGGTCACCAGGTCGTGGAACCGGTCCTGGGAGAAGAGGTCGGGCAGGGTGAGCCGCTCCAGGATGAGCCAGTTCAGCGCCAGGTAGAGCAGGACGACGGTGGACGCGTCGCCGGGCATGTCGGACCCGGTGTGGAAGGCGATGTTGGCGTCCAGGTCGGCGCGGACGCGCTCGGTGAGCAACTGGCGCAGCTCCGGTCGCCGGGTGGCCTCCAGTCGCAGCTCCAGCAGGGCCAGGTAGCCGGAGGGGAAGTCGGTGAGGCGTCCCACCATCTCGTGCATCAGCTCGGTGACCCTGTCGCGGTCGCGCGGTCCCGTCTGGGCCGCGGCGATCACGTTGTTGTCAGGGTCCAGACGCTCGTAGAAGCGGTGGCCGACCTGGGTGAGCAGGTCGTCACGGTTGCTGAAGTAGTTGGACGCCGTGCCGTTGGGGACGGCCGCCTCGGTGTCCACGGCCCGGAAGGTCAGTCCACGCGCGCCCTCGCGGGCGAGCACCTCGATGGCCGCGTCGAGCAGGGCCGCCCGGCGTGCCGGATTCTGCCTCATGTCAGATCTCTCCTCAGAACGAAGTTGACACCACTTTGAGCGTAGTACTATGTTTTTACCACTCCAAGCAGAGTACTATGCAGTAAGCAAATGTGAGAGGAAACCCATGCGTGCCGATTCCATTCGTCTGGACCTGACCGCCGTGCCGTCCACCGAGGTCCGTCCCAAGATCGCTCCGCCCTTCACCCCGCCCCAGCCCCGGCCCCGGCGCAGGTACCGCGACGAGCACCCCAAGCCCTATTCGGTACGGCGCGCCAAGCCGCTGCCCAAGCCGGGCGGTGTCCGCTGACCAATGCCCCGACCGCCCCACGGGAACCGAGAGGAGGACCGCGCGTGCGCAAGCTCGTGTACGACCCGACGTGAGCGCCGGGAGCCCCTGCTGCGACGGACGTTCCCGCAAGGGGGCGCGGGTCAGATCCCGTGCAGCTCGCGGGCCCAGGCCTCCAGTCCGGCGGCGAACCCCTCCCGCTGCTCCGGCGAGAGCCGGTCGAAGGTCCGCAGCAGGGTCCGGGCCCGGCTGGCCACGAACGCGCGCATGAGGTCGCGGTGCTCGTCGGCCAGTGACACCAGGGCGCGCCGCCGGTTGGCGGGGTTCTCGCGGCGCACCACCAGCCCCACCCGGGTCAGGTCGCCGACCAGTTCGCTGACGGTGGAGGGGCCCACCCCCAGGCGGGAGGAGAGTTCGCCCATGCCGAGTTCCTGGCCGTGGACGAGCTGGGCCAGCACAGCGCCGTGCCGGGCGGTGAGGTGGTGGTCGGTGAACAGCCGCCGCAGTTCGGCGGGCATCTCGGTGTGGGCGCGGCGGTAGTAGGTCTCGATGAGGGGCACGAAGCGCAGCGCCCCCTCCACCATCGCGCGGTCCGGCACGCGCGTGTCCTCGGCCTCTTCCCGGCCCGCCCCCTGGTCCATGCGCAGATGCTACCGGGGGTGTGACGTGGTTGTTCGGGGCTCAGTCGGCGACGCCGACGGCCCGGCGTACGGTGGCCGGGGCGTCCAGGACCCGCAGCAGAGCGTGCGCCAGGTCCGCGCGCGAGATCCGGTAACCGGAGGGCACGTTGCGGTCCAGGGCCAGGCGGTACTCCCCCGTGGCCGGGGCGTCGGTCAGCTGGGGCGGGCGCACGACGGTCCAGGCGGCGCCGCTGGCCTCCAGGGCGGCCTCCATCCGCCCCAGGTCGAGGTAGGCGTCGCGGAAGAGCCTGCCGATCAGCGGCATGAGCAGCCGCTGCGCCAGCGGTCCTCCCGGTTCCTTCGGGCCGACGGGTGAGGCGCTGACCACGGCCAGGCGTGTGGCGCGGTCGCCCTCCAGCGCGCTCAGCACCGCGCCGGTCCAGGTGGTGGCGGGAAAGCCGCCCTTGGCGCTCGCGGCCAGCGCCGAGACCACCGCGTCCGTCGCGGAGAGCAGGGAGCGCAGCCGGTCGGGTTCGGGGACGGGCATCCGGACCGTCTCCAGTCGCTCGTGGGTGACGGGCAGTCGCGCCGGATCGCGGACCAGGGCCGTGACCCGGTGCCCCGCGTTCAGGGCCTGGTCCACGACGTGGCGGCCGGTGCCGCCGGTGGCGCCTAGAACGGTGATGCGCATGCTGACTCCTCGGGGGGTCGGGAGGGCCTCCTGAACACCATCGTAGTTCGGGCATCCGAAGTTTCCATGGGGGCCCGTTTTTCGGCGCCGACCGCTGCTGTTCTCCGTGTGCGGGTGGCGGTGGCGCCTGCGACCCGTGCAACGCGTTTCCAGGTTCCCCGGTGTGTTGTGGGTCATGGTGAGTTGCTTTGACTGCGGTCTGTCACTGGCCGGGTGCACGATGGTGGGTGTGTCGAAGATCGTGGTGCAGGTCAAGCTCACGCCGTCGCCCGAGCAGGCGGCGGTGCTGGCCTCGACCCTGCGCGTGCTCAACACCCACGCCACCTGGGTGGCGAAGGTGGCCCACGAACGCGGGGTGATGCGCAACTATGAGCTGCGTAAGCACACCTACCGCCAGTTGCGTGAGGCCGGGGTGGGCGCGCAGGCGGCCCAGCACGTGATCAAACGGGTGTGCGATGCCTACCGCGCCCGCCGGTCCGATCTGGACAACGGCAACTACGGGCCGAAGGGGTCGGTCCGCCGGGAGCGGATCGAGTCCACACCGATCGCTTTTCGCCCGGAGTCAGCGCACCCCTACGACGCGCGCAACCTGTCATTTGCGATGGATGCCCGCACGATCTCGTTGTGGACCTTCCAGGGCCGGTTGAAGAACGTGCCCTTCGTCGGCTCCCCCGACCAGATGAAGTTGCTGGCCGAGCACAGGCGTGGCGAGGCCGACCTGTTCTGCCGCGACAGTGTCTGGTTCCTGGCGGTGTCCGTCGAGGTGCCCGATGCCCCCGGCATCGTCCCCGACTCCTTCCTCGGGGTCGATCTGGGCATCGTCAACATCGCCACCACCAGCGGCGGCCAGGTCATGGCCGGGCGCAGGATCAATCGGTACCGCAGGCGCCAACAGCGGTTGCGGGCCAAACTCCAGTCCAAGGGCACCCGGTCCGCCAATCGTCTGCTCAGGAAGCGGCGTCGCCGTGAGGCCGGGCACGCCCGGGATGTCAACCACCGGATTTCGAAACGCATCGTGGCCGAGGCCGAACGCACCGGGCGCGGCATCTCCCTCGAAGATCTCAGGGGGATCCGCGGACGGGTACGGCAACGCAGGCTCCAACGGGTCACGCTGCACTCCTGGTCCTTCCACCAGCTGGGCGCCTTCATCGCCTATAAGGCCAAACTGGCCGGTGTTCCGCTGGTGTTCGTGAATCCGGCGTTCTCCTCCCGGGAGTGCGCTGCGTGTTCCTGCACCCACAGGGCCAACCGGGTCTCGCAGGCCTTATTCGTCTGCCGGTCGTGCGGCGTCGTTGCGCACGCGGACCGCAATGCTTCCCGTGTCCTGGCCCGCCGAGGCCAGGCCGTGTGGAACGCGGGGCGGAAGTCACACGTCCCACCCGAACACCCCTAACGGAGTGGTCGGGTCAGACGCGGTGGACTCCCTCGCACCCAGCGGGGTGGTTCAGCTGCAAGCTCGGTCCCTTCAGGCCCGAGAAGCTGACCAACGACGCCTGGGACAACTACCTCGTGGACCGTGACGAGGTCCGCGACCAGCTGGCGCGCACGCGCAACGGGGTGGTGATCAGCGGGGACGTGCACGCCAACTACGTGTGCGACGTCAAGGCCGACTTCGACGCCCCCGAGTCGCCGACGGTGGCCACCGAGCTGGTGGGCACCTCCGTCACCAGCGGCGGCGACGGCACCGAGCAGGCCCCCGGCTACGAGGTGCAGCTGCGGGAGAACCCGCACATCAGGTTCGTCAACCGCAAGCGGGGCTACGTGCGCAACGTCGTCACGCCCACCGAGTGGACGGCCGACTACCGCGTCGTGGACCACGTGAGCGAGCCGGGCTCGCCCATCCGCGACCGGGCGCGGTTCGTGATCGAGGACGGTGTGGCGGGCGTGCGCGCCGAGGGGTGAACCCTGACACGGGTCCGTACGGCGGGTGCGCGCCACCCGCCGCCCGGATCGTGACGCGACGACCGGCTCAGCGGCGCTGGATCTCGGTCAGGTCGATGTCGACGGGGAAGGGCCGGGAGGTCTTGAGGCGCTGCCGGTGGACGGTCGGCCTGGTGTAGCCGCCGGTGGGCGCGAGTTCGTGCACGTAGACCACGGCTTCGCCCCGGTCCTGCTCGATCAGCCAGAAGTTGGGGATACCGGCCTCGGCGTACAGTTGCGGTTTGCGCTCACGGTCGCGCAGCTCCGACTCGGGAGAGACCACCTCGACCACCAGTTCCACCGCCTCGGGTGCGAACCAGGTCTGTTCCGTCCCCCCGGTCGCCTGGGCCTGTACCAGGACGAGGTCGGGTTCGGGCCTTTGCCGCGGACCGAGTTTGAGGGTCATCTCCCTGCGCACGCGCAGGCGGTCGGGGGCCTGCTCGAACAGGCGAGTGTCCAGGACCGAGAGTACGACCGTGTGGAAGTTGCGTTGAGGGGTCACCAGTACCAGACTTCCGTCGATGAGTTCGGTGTGCGGCGGAAGATCCGGGATGCTGTCCAGGTCGTCGGCGGTGAATCCCTCCGGAGGCGGAGTCAGCGGCTCGTAACGGGATTCGGTGGAGGGCTGGCGTTCGGCCACAGGGGGAACGGGCATGTCGCTGCCTCCGGTCGTCGGATCGTTCTCGTCACCCACGGTAGCCACGTCCTTCGGGTAGCGACGGTGTTGCCGGGCAGGTCCTACCCCTGGTCGTCGGGGCTGATCCACAGTGCCTCGGCGGCCACCAGACCCAGGGCTTGAGAGCGCTGGGGAGCGCCCGCGTCGGCGCCCACGGTGATCTGCATCGACCCGGCGTAGGGACGGCGCTCGGCCACCTCCACCCGCATCCCGATGCCGATCTCGATGTCGGCCAGGTAGCGCAGCAGGTCGGGATCGGTGTCGTTGACGCGCACGATCACGCCGCTGACGCCCTTCTCAGCCTCCGACAGCAGCAGGCTCTCGCGCTCGACGATGTGGCCGTCGCGGGTGGGGATGGGGTCGCCGTGCGGGTCGACCACGGGGTCGCCCAGGTGGTGGGCGATGCGGTCGACGAACTTGTCCGAGACCACGTGTTCGAGGATCTCGGCCTCGTCGTGCACCTCGTCCCAGGAGTAGCCCAGCTCGGCGACCAGGTAGGTCTCCAGCAGGCGGTGGCGGCGCAGCACCGACAGGGCCGCCTTGGTGCCCGGCTCGGTGAGGTTGACCGCGCCGTAGCGCCGGTGCTCCACCAGGCCCAGTTCGCTGAGTTTGCGCAGCATCCCCGACACCGAGGAGTTGGACACCGACAGGCGCTCGGCCATGCCGGAGATGGTCACCGGCCCGGTGCCGCGTTCCTGGAGGTCGTAGATGACCTTCACGTAGTCCTCAACCGACGTGGACGGTCGTGTCGGTGCGTTGTCCATGACCACAACCGTATCGCGGACGGCTCACCGGCCACCATGTGCGCATCGGCCCTGTGGACAACACAGACGGGCGGAAGGGCACCCGGGTACGACCTGGGAGAACGGGGTTTGGTCGAATCGAGGGGTGGAACAGCACAGCACATCCCCTTCCCGAGCCGCGGACCGCCTGAGACGCTGGCGGTCCGCGACCGAACCGCCGCTGGTCTTCGCGGCTCTGGTGTTCATCGGTGCCTATGCCTGGCCCGCCGTCGACCCCGACCTGTCCCCGCGCTGGAGGGATCTGTGCGGGGCGCTCATCGCGGTCGTGTGGGCGGTCTTCGCCATCGACTACGCCGTACGCCTGTACCTGTCACCGGACCGGTGGACCTTCGTACGGCAGAACCTTCTGGACCTGCTGATCGTGGTACTGCCGGTGCTGCGCCCCCTGCACCTGGTCCGGCTCCTGACCGTCGTGTCCCTGCTGCACCGGCACATGTCGGTGTCCCTGCGCGGGCACGTACTGCTCTACACCGCGGGCATCACCGTCGTCATGCTCGTCATGGCCTCGGTGAGCGTCCTGCGCGCGGAGCAGAGCGCTCCCGGCGCCAACATCACCACGCTCACCGACGCGTTCTGGTGGTCGCTGGTGACGGTGTCCACCGTCGGCTACGGAGACCTGTACCCGGTCACCGACACGGGTCGCCTGATCGCCGCATTCCTCTTCGTCATGGGTATCGGACTGCTAGGCGTCATCACCGGAACGCTGTCCACGTGGCTGGTCCAGCGCGTGGAGGACGACAACGGGACGCGCGAGCGGGCCGCCGACGAGAACACCGCGCGGCAGCTGCGCGAGCTCACCGAGCAGGTCCGCGAGCTGAGGGCCGAGCTGGGACGCGTCGGCGCGACGGCCGAACCGGCGCCGCCGCGGAGCGGGCGGGCCGACCCGTGAGCGACCGGCGTGCCGGGAAGTACCGCAGGGGGCTCCTCCCGCCTCGGACGCGGGCCGTCGCCCGTGGTTCTCCGGCCGGCGGCGCCCTGCCCGCGTTCGAGGTGGAGGGCCTCGACGAGATTCTGGCCCGCCTCGCCGTCCACGGCATCGGCCACGACCCGGAGCAGGTCTACGACAACGGCGTACGCCACGTCGTCGTGTCTGCCCCGGACGGCAACAGCCTGTCCCTGGCCGTGGCCTCCGTCACGTGAGGGGAGCGCGCGCCGTCGCCGCGTTCCCTTGCTGCCGACGCTGGTGGGACGGCTCGCGTGGGAGGTCACTCCGGGCGGCGCGCGACCACCGAGAAGTTCAGCGGGATCCTGGGGGCGCCCTCGGGCAGCCGCCACCCCTGCGGGCACTCCACCAGGCCGGAGAAGGCGGGCCAGTCCATGAACGGGTGCTCCCCCAGCGCCTCGACGACCAGACCGGCCTCCAACAGCGCGCCCGTCACCTCCGCCAGGTCGTGGCGCCACTCGTGGTTGACGGTCTGGGTGATCGAGTCCGTGGGCCCGTCGGTGTAGGTGGCCGCGTCGTCGTAGACGTTGGCGCCCCCGCCGCTGAGGTAGTCACCGCTCACCTGCCACGGCTCGAAGTCCATGGCGCCCAGGATCGGGTGGTCGTCGCGGATCACGAACACCCCGCCCGGCTCCAACAGGTCGTGGATCGACCGGGCCCACGAGCGCAGCTCGGGCAGCCACACGATCGTCCCGGCGCTGGTCACGACCACCTCGAACGCGCGGTTGATGACCTGGGAGGCCGTGCGCGCGTCGCCCTCGACCCAGGTGACGTCCGCGCCGACGGCGTCGGAGATGCGCCGGGCGTGGGCCAGCGAGTTCGGCGACAGGTCCAGGCCGTGGACGTCCACGGCGCCCAGCCGGGCCCAGCAGACGGTGTCGGTGCCGATGTGGCACTGCAGGTGCAGCAGCGACCTCCCCGCCACCGTGCCGCCCTCCAGGTGGGGCGCGAGCACCGCGAGGTCGTTGAGCACGACCGGGGAGCGGCGGGAGGGGTCCGCGATCAGCCCGTCGACGTCGTACATCGCGGACCGGGCGTGGACGTCGGCGCGCTGGTCCCAGTTCGCTCGGTTCTGGGCGATCGCCCCGTCGTGCTCGCTCACGTCTGACCGCCTCGCTCCGTGTACGCGGGAAGTGGTGCGCGTGGGCGGGTTGGGCCCAGCCGGCGCCGGCGCCCTGCCCGCCGAAGGACGGTGTTCCCCCGGACGCCGGACGCGCCGCCCGATGGTACAGCTCCGCGCGCCCGCCCCGCCGGGATTTTCCGGGCGCCCACCGGCCCCGGGGAGCCGGCCCCTCGACCCCGCACTCAGGGCGCGGGCGTGCCCTGGTGGTAGTACAGCCGCCACGCGCCGTCCGCGTTGCGGCGCCACAGGGAGCTGCGCAGGGCCCGCGCCCCGTCGGGCCTCGGTCGCGTAGGTCAGGTGCACCAGGTCCGGGGCGAGCAGCCGCCCCACCATGTCGGTGACCCGCACCCGGCGCCGTTGCGGCCCCATCGTGTCGGGGCCGTCCATGGCGGGGAGCTCGGCCAGCATCGTCTCCCGGTCCCAGCGCCTGCCCGACCTGCCCACCTCGGTGAACTCGGGGTCCAGCAGCTCCCCGGCGAGCCTGCGTGAGGCGCGCACGTGCGGCTCCAGCAGCCGCAGCTCCCCCTCGATCACCCACTGGACCGCTTCGCCCGCCCCGCCTCCGGCTCCGTACACATCCGACCCCTCACCTGGACTGTCCGACTACGGTGACTCTGACCGGAGTGGTGCGTGGTCACACCGCGACGTCGTGTTCGCGGGCGGGGCGCAGGTGGTCCAGCTCCCCCGGCGCGACCGGGTAGGGGCGCTCGGCGGGCAGCAGCCGGGTCGCCGCGGCGGTCTCCCCCTCCTGGACCAGGGTGTGCACCCGGTGTGCGAGCGGGGTGACGTCGGTGATGGAGACGATCCACTCGTCCGCGTAGCGCCGGGCGGCCTCGCCCGCCAGCCCCAGTTGCAGGGAGCGGTGTTCCAGCGGGGTCAGGTACAGGTCGCGCTCGGGGTCCCACTGCACGCGGGCCGGCGCCTCGCGCAGCCGCGCGCGCCAGGTCTCCCGGTCGGGGTGGACGGCGGGCGCGTGGTGCGACAGGCACGCGTTGCGCAGCGCCCACGCGAAGCCCGCTCGGGTGATCTCCACGGCCAGCACGGTCTCCTGGTCCCTCTTCAGCCCCCATCCGGAGCGATACATCATCCACATGAACGAAGGCTTTAGCCAGGTCATGCGGTCGCGCTTCCAGGCGGAGGGGAAGCGTCCCCCGCGCGCGGCGGCCAGCCCGAGCGAGGGGGCGTAGGCCTGGTAGACGGTGACCGTGGTGTCGGTGTGCAGCGCGCGGATCTGGTGCCTGGGGACGTCCATGGGCCCAGCGTGGTGCCCGGGAACCGGGCGCGGCAAGCGGTTTTCCGCCCCCGCCGGGGATCGGTCAGCGGGCGTGGGCGGGCACGTCAGCCTTGAGCAGCATCTCCTCGTACTCCTCCTCGGGGTCGGAGTCCAGCACGATCGCTCCGCCGGCGCCGATGGTCAGCTCGCCGCCGCTGAGCACGGCGGTGCGGATGACGATGCTGAGGTCGGCCGCGCCGGAGGAGGACACGTAGCCCAGCGCGCCGGAGTAGACCCCGCGCGCGGAGGTCTCCAGGCGGTCGAGGATGCGCATGGTGCGCTCCTTGGGCGCACCCGTCATCGACCCCCCGGGGAAGCAGGCGCGGACCGCGTCCACGGCCGACACCCGCGGGCGCAGCACGCCCCGCACGGTGGAGACCAGCTGGTGCACGGTGGCGTAGGACTCGGTGTACATGAACGCGGGCACCTCGACGCTGCCGACCTCGCACACCCGCCCCAGGTCGTTGCGGAGCAGGTCGACGATCATGAGGTTCTCGGCGCGGGTCTTGGCGCCGGTGCGCAGCTCCCGGGCCGCGCGCGCGTCGGCGGCCGGGTCGGTGTGGCGCGGCGCGGTGCCCTTGATGGGGCGGCTCTCGGCCGTGCGTTCGCCGTCCACGCGCAGGAAGCGCTCGGGCGAGGCGCTGAGCACGCTCGTGGGCCCCAGGCGCAGCAGGGCGGCGTAGGGCGCGGGGCTGGCGGCGCGCAGGCGGCGGTAGGAGTCCAGGTCCTTCCCGCCGTGGGGCACTCGGATCCGGTTGGTCAGGCAGATCTCGTAGCTCTCCCCGGCGGTGAGCTCGGCCAGGCACTCCTTGACGTCGGCGACGTAGCCCTCGCGCGGGCGCTCCAGCAGGCGGGCCAGGTCGGCGGGCGGGGCGGCGGGGGCGGGCGCGGGCAGCGGCGGCAGGTCGGTGAGGGCGGCCAGGGTCGCGTCGAGCCAGGCGTCGCCGTCGGGGAGGTCGTCGGCGCACACCGCGTAGGTGCGGTTCCGGTGGTGGTCGACGGCCACGAACCGGTCGCAGCGCAGCCACACCGCGTCGGGTTCGGAGGAGGTGTGGGCGCTGTCGCCGCCGCAGTCGGCCTTGAGCTCGTAGCCGAGGTAGCCGACGTAGCCTCCGGCGAAGTCGAAGGGCAGGCCGGAGGGCGAGGGCGGGGGGAGGCGGCGGTCGAGGGCGTCGAAGACGCTGCCGGGCTCGCGGTGCTCGGTGCCGTCGGCGGCGCGCACGGTGACGGGTCCGCCGACGCGGTAGGTGAGCACCTCGCCGGTGGCGGCGCCGAGGAAGGAGAAGCGCGCGGGCCCCTCCGGGCGGGAGCTGTCCAGCCAGAACGCGTACTCGGCGTCGCCGTACAGGCGGGCGAATGCGGCCTCGGTGTCCACGGCCAGGGGGAGTTCGCGCACGCGGACGGTCGGGGCGGCCGTGGCCGCGGGGGCGTCGGGACGCTCTCCGGGCAGCGTCGTCGGGGCCTTCTCCCCCGGGGCCTTCCCGACCCGGGCGGCCGTGTCCCGGTCCGGGGACGGGTCCGGGGGCACGGCCGCGAGGGCGGTGTGCGGGCGGGCCAGACCCAGGAAGTTCGCCACCAGCTCCGCGCCGTGCTCGCTGGCCACCGACTCGGGGTGGAACTGCACGCCCCAGCGGGGCAGCGTGCGGTGTTCCAGGCCCATGACCACGCCGTCCTCGGCCCAGGCGGTGGCCGCCAGCGCCTCGGGCAGCGGCTCGGGGACGGCCAGGGAGTGGTAGCGCACGGCGGTGAGGCCCTGGGGCAGGCCCGCGAACAGGCCCGCTCCGGTGTGCCGGATCCGGGACAGGTGGCCGTGGCGGGGTTGCGGGGCCGAGACCACGTCCGCCCCGGCCAGGTGGGCGATGGCCTGGTGGCCCAGGCACACCCCCAGGACGGGCAGCCGGGTGCGGGCCAGGAGTTCGGGGACGCGGCCCAGGTCGCGGGGGTTCTGGGGGCGGCCCGGTCCCGGTGAGACGACCACGGCGTCCACGTCCGCCGGGTCGAGCCGGTCCCAGCGGGGGTCGTCGTGGGTGAGCACCGCCGGGGTCCGGCCGAGGACGCGCGCCAGGAGCTGGAAGAGGTTGTACGTATATGAGTCGTGGTTGTCCACGAGGAGGACGCGCATAACCACCCTTTTCGTCCGGATCGCGACAATCCAGGTTACGGCGATCCGGACGGAGCGGCTGTCCACAGGCGCGAAGGACCCCTGGAGAAGCGCCCCCGACACGGGTACACAGGAAGGAGAGGAGCGGTTCTTCCAGGAGTGGGGAGCAGACGATGACCTACGTCATGGCCGCGGTCGTCATCATGGTGATGGTGGCGCTGGGCGTCTTCTTCGTCGTCACGGTGGTGTCCGTGGCGGGCGCGGCCCGCGCCGACCTGGCCCGGCCGGGGCGCCGCCGGA
This sequence comes from Nocardiopsis sp. M1B1, assembly GCF_052466615.1. NCBI lineage: Bacteria > Bacillati > Actinomycetota > Actinomycetes > Streptosporangiales > Nocardiopsidaceae > Nocardiopsis > Nocardiopsis sp. M1B1. Next base: position 3,525,801 of record NZ_CP196194.1, on the reverse strand, counting down.
CCCCCGCCGCGCCCGCGCCGCAGGCCGTGGACGCGGCGGAGGAGGAACTGCGGCTCAGATACGCGCGCGGCCAGATCGACCGGGAGGAGTTCCTCCAGCGCAAGATCGACCTGGAGCGCTGAACCCTCAGCCCCGCATCTCCTCCAGGGTCTTGCCCCGGGTCTCCTTCACGAACCTCAGCACGAAGAAGAACGACACCAGCGCGAAGAACGCGTACATCAGGTACGTGCCGCTCAGGCTCCAGTCGCGCAGGCTCGGAAAGCTCACGGTGATGAGCCAGTTGGTGAGCCACTGGGTCGCGGTGGCCACGCCCATCGCCGCCGCGCGGATGCGCAGGGGGAACATCTCCCCCAGCAGCACCCACACGACCACGCCCCACGACAGGGCGAAGAAGAGCACGAACAGGCTGGCCGCGGTCAACGCCACCGCGCCCCAGCCGAACGACAGCGTCACCTCCTCGCCACGCACCACCGCGTGGTTGAAGGCGTAGGCGGCCAGCGCCAGCGCCACCGTCATCCCGGCCGAACCCACCAGCAGCAGCGGCTTGCGGCCGACCCGGTCCACCAGCAGGATCGCCACGAACGTGCCCACGATGTTCACGATGGAGGTGAACAGGCTCAGCAGCAGCGAGGCCGACTCCTCCACCCCCACCGACTGCCACAGCGAACTGGAGTAGTAGAAGATGACGTTGATCCCGACCAGCTGCTGGAACGCCGAGACGGCCATACCGATCCACACGATGGGCAGCAGACCGTAGCGGCCGGTCAGGTCGCTCAGCCTGGTCCGGACCTCCGAGCCCAGCGCCTCGCGGATCTCCCCGATGCGCTTGTCCACCCGCTCGGTCCCGCCGCCCTCCACGTCGGCCAGGATGCGGCGCGCGCGTTCGGTCTGGCCCACGCGCACCAGGTAGCGGGGCGACTCGGGGATGAGCAGGCTCAGCCCCAGGTAGACCAGGGCGGGAAGGACCTCGATGCCCAGCATCCACTGCCAGGCCTGGACCGGTCCCAGCATGCCGCTCGCGGTGCCGTCGGCCATCTGGGCGATGCCGTAGTTGACCAGCTGCGAGGCGGCGATGCCCAGCACGATGGCCAGCTGCTGCAACGACGCGAGGCGGCCCCGGTAGGCGGCAGGCGAGACCTCGGCGATGTAGGTCGGGGCGATCACCGAGGCCAGGCCGATGGCCACACCGCCCAGGATCCTCCAGGCGGTCAGGTCCCACACGTTGAAGGGCAGCGCTGAGCCGATGGCGCTGATCGCGAACAGCACACCGGCGATCTGCATGGTGCGGATGCGTCCGACCCGGTCGGCCAGGGCGCCCGCGACCGCGGCGCCCACCACGCAGCCCAGGAGCGCGGAGGCGACCGTGAAGCCGAGCGTGGCCGGTCCCACGCCGAACCGTTCCTGGATGGCCGGTACCGCCCCGTTGATGACGGAGCTGTCGTAGCCGAACAGGAAACCCCCCATCGCCGCGGCCGCGGCGATCATCGTCACGTGGACGATGTTGGCCTCTCCCTCCGGAACCGACTCGTTCCCGGCCTGTCTGGCTCCGCTCACGTCCCTCGTCCTTCCCTCGTCGCACAGTGCTCGCCCCAAGAGTGGACACGCCGGGGAGCCGAGGGTCACGGACAAAACGCCCATGGGCCAAAAGATGTCCATCGTTTGGCCCGCGACGTGTATCGGTCACGCGGCGGCCGACCGCGTACGATCTGGACGGGTTCCCGACGGTGCCGTGAGGAAGGTGTGTCCTGTTGACCGTGCTCTTCGACCTGTTCGGCGTCCTGGCCCGCCACCAGTCCGAGGAGGGCAGGGACCGGCTGGTCCGGGTCGCGGGCGCGCCCGCCCCGGCCTTCTGGGAGGCGTACTGGGCGCGGCGCCAGCCCTACGACCGCGCTGACGTGAGCGCCGCCGAGTACTGGCGCGGCGTGGGCGAGGACCTGGGCACGCGCTTCGACGGGGAGCGGGTCGCCGCGCTCGTCGAGGCCGACGTCGCCAGCTGGAGCGCCGTGGACGAGACCATGGTCGCCCTGGTCGGTGAGCTCGCGGCCTCCGGTCGGCGGATCGGACTGCTGTCCAACATCCCCGAGGAGCTGGCCGCCCACTACGAGGCGCACCACCCCTGGCTCGACCGTTTCCACGTGCGCGCCTTCTCCTGCCGCATCCGCCGCGCCAAGCCCGAACCGGACGCCTACCGGTGGTGCCAGGAGGCCCTGGGCGTGGAGCCCGGGCGGATCCTCTTCGTCGACGACCGCGAGGAGAACGTCCGGGCCGCCGAGGCGCTGGGCATGGGCGGCCACGTGTTCACCGCCGCCGACGGGTTCCGCGAGGGCCTCGCGCGCTGGGGGTCCGCCCCCACGGGCTGAGCCCCGGCCACCGCGCGGTCCGGGGCCCGGCCCGGGCAGCGCCGCCTCAGACGGCGTCCTCTCCGGCGAGGGCGGACTGGAAGCGGATGACCGGTTGGCCGAAGCCCTCGCTGAAGTCCGCCTCGACCTCGTCGGTGAAGCAGCCGCGGAACAGCTCCCAGTCACGGGAGTCGGTTCCGGTGGCGTAGCGGGTCTGGACCTCGCTGATCTCGGCCCGGTCCGGCAGCCGCCTGAGTTCGGCCTCGTGTGGCCGCGTCTCGTGTGGCTGTGTCATCGGACGTTCCTTTCCGGGACGCGCCGGTGTCAACGGCGGCGGGGTTCGTGAACGCTCGAACCCGTGGCGCCGGAACGGTTTTCAGGCGACGCGGGGCGTCTTCAGCGGAAAGGTCACTCCGGTGAGTTCTTCGGAGACCTGCCAGAGTCGGCGCGCCGCGTCGACGTCACTCGCCTTCGCCGCGCGTGTGACCAGCTTCGGCGCGCCCCGGAGCCCCATCAGGTTCCGGGGACCGGCGTAACTGCCGCCGGGAACGTCCGCCGTGGCGGCGTAGAGCGTCGGCAGGGCGCCGAGTTCCGCGCTCTGCGTGACCAGGCCGATCAGCGCCTGGCTCGCCCGCAGCCACGGGCCGCGCCCTTCGGTCCTCATCAGGTTCGTGGCCGAGATCCCGGGATGGGCGGCCGTCGACATCACCGGGGAACCGGCCTCGTCGAGGCGCCGCTGGAGTTCCGAGGCGAACAGGAGGTTGGCGAGTTTGGACTGCCCGTAGGCGGGATAGGCCCGGTAGGGCTTCCGCTCCCAGTTGGGGTCGGCGAAGTCGATCGCGCCGATCAGGTGCGCGAGCGAGGCCACCGTGACGACCCTCCCCCGGATTCGCGGCAGCAGCAGGTTCGTGAGCGCGAAGTGGCCGAGGTGGTTGGTCCCGAACTGCGACTCGAAACCGTCGGCGGTGCGGGACAGCGGCGGGAGCGACAGACCGGCGTTGTTGACGAGCAGGTCGACGGGCTCGGTGAGCCGGCGCGCGAACGCGCGGACCGAGGACAGGTCGGCGAGGTCGAGCTCGCCGACCCCGACGTCTCCGGTCATGGTCGCGGCGGCGGCGCGGCCCTTGCCGGGGTCGCGGACGGCGAGCAGGACCCGGGCGCCCCGTTCGGCGAGGACGCGCGCGGTGACGCGTCCGATCCCGCTGTTCGCACCGGTGACGACGACGGTGCGACCGGTCATGGAAGGGACGTCTTGGGCGGAGAACGCTGACATGACCCCCGAATGTAGTCAGTGCAAACAATGATGTCAATGCAAACATCGCGTGTTAGGGTGGCGGACGTGACCGAACCCGCCGGGCAGCGCCCCTACCACCACGGCAACCTCCGCAGTGCGATCCTCGACGCGGCCGCGCGCCAACTGCGCGAGCACGGGGCGGACCAGCTCTCACTCCGGGACCTGGCCAGGGAGGTCGGCGTGAGCCACGCCGCGCCGCGGCGGCATTTCGCCGACCGTCAGGCACTCCTCGACGCCCTGGCCGAGGCGGGGTTCGTCCGCCTGGGCGACGCGCTGCGCACCGCGCTGGCGGAGGCCGGGGACGCGTTCGACGTGCGTGTGCACGGAGCCGTGCTGGCCTTCGCCCGTTTCGCCACCGAGAACGCCGCGCTGCTCGAACTGATGAACTCCGGCAAACACCGGCCGGGAGCCACACGGCTCGTAGAGGCGGCCGAGGCCGCCTTCGGGCAGGTGAGCGAGCTGATCGAGGAGGGTCAGGAGCGCGGCGCGCTCGAACACGGCGACCCCGAGCGCATCGGGATCATCCTGTACGCGACCGTGCAGGGCATCGCGACGATGGTCAACGGCGGCATGATCGACGCGGACAGGCTCGACGGGCTGGTCGAGACCGCGGTCGAGCAGTTCCTGCGGGGCGCCCGTCCCCGCGACCGGTAGCCGCACCCGGCCCCGACCAGGACGCGGGGACAAACAGCCGCCCCGCACAAGACTTCCGCCGCGTTTTTGGCTGGTTCGGTGACTGTGCCGCCCGCGTCCGGGGAACCAGGATCGTCCCCGTGACCACATTCCTTCCCCTGGCCGAGAAGGCCCTTCGCCGCGAGAAGCCCAGCCGCGCCGAACTCCTCGGGGTTCTGAGCAGCTCCGACGACGACCTGATGGACCTGGTCGCCGCGGCCTTCCGCGTCCGACAGCGCTACTTCGAGCGCCGCGTCAAGCTCAACTACCTCGTGAACGTCAAGAGCGGACTGTGCCCGGAGGACTGCTCCTACTGCTCCCAGCGCCTGGGCTCCGAGGCCGGGATCGTCAGGTACACCTGGCTCAAGCCCGACCAGACCCGCGAGGCCGTCTCCCACGGGGTGAGGGCGGGCGCCACCCGGGTCTGCCTGGTGGCCAGCGGGCGCGGACCCACCGACCGCGACGTGGAGCGGCTGGCCCCCGCCATCGAGGGCATCAAGAGCGAGCACCCCGGCGTGGAGGTGTGCGCCTGCCTGGGCCTGCTCTCCGAGGGCCAGGCCGACCGGCTGCGCCGGGCCGGGGCCGACGCCTACAACCACAACCTCAACACCTCGGAGGAGCGCTACGCCGACATCTGCACCACCCACGAGTTCGCGGACCGGGTGGAGACCGTGACCAGGGCCAAGCACGCGGGCCTGTCCCCCTGCTCCGGGCTGATCGCGGGGATGCGGGAGAGCGACGACGACCTGATCGACGCCCTGTTCGCGCTGCGCGAGCTGGAACCGGACTCGGTGCCGGTCAACTTCCTCATGCCCTTCGAGGGCACCCCGCTGGAGGGCACCTGGGAGCTGACCCCGCAGCGGTGCCTGCGCATCCTGGCCGCCGCCCGGTTCGTCTTCCCCGACGTGGAGGTGCGCCTGGCGGGCGGCCGCGAGATCCACCTGCGCTCCCTCCAGCCGCTGGCGCTGCACATCGCCAACTCGGTGTTCCTGGGCGACTACCTCACCAGCGAGGGGCAGGCGGGCCGGGCCGACCTGGAGATGATCGAGGACGCCGGTTTCACCGTGCAGGGCGCGGGCGAGCCCACCCTGCCCAGGGAACGCCACGACCTGCTCAGGCCGCGCCGGAGGGGCGCCGGAACCGCTCTTCCGCCCAACGCCTGACACCGGCGCGGCCCGGGGCTCGGCGCGCTCCGTCCCCGCGCGCCGCGCCGACCCGTCCCGCTCAGGAGCGCGGGACGGGCTGCTCTCCGTTCCAGATGGGGATCTGCTGGTAGTTCTGGGCCGCCTCGGCGGCCAGCGCGTCCTCCTGCCGGTCGCGCACGCACTTGGCCAGGGTGAACGTGGACGTGATCACGTAGAGCAGACCCAGGCCGAGGAAGGCCCGGATCCACAGGTCGACGGGCAGGTAGATGATCCCCGCGCCGACTCCGACCGACGCCGCGCCGAAGGACAGGGCGGACTGGAGGAAGAACTGCGGGGTGGACCGGGGCTGGGGGGTGTAGGGGTTCATGCGTCCATGCTGTCGGCTCCCCCGCTCGCACGCCTGAGTACCGCTACTCAACTCCCCGCCGGACCCCCGGGCCCGGCCGGGTTCGGGCCGCTGCCTGCGCGGACGGCGTCAGGCGGGTGTCATGGGCCGGTCGGGCCGGAAGGGGGACAGGTCCACCCCGGGGTCCTCCCCCATGGCCAGCCGGGCCGCGACCAGCCCCTGGAAGGGTCCGAAGGTCAGCCCCTCACCGCCCAGCCCGGTCGCCACCACCACACCGGGCGCCCGCTCCACGGGTCCCAGCAGCTGCCGTCCGTCGTGCGTGCACGGCCGCAGGCCCACCCGCGTCTCCACCACCGTGGCGTCCGCCAGTCCGGGCAGCGCCTCGACCGCGGTGGAGAGGTTGTGCAGCAGACCCGACGCCGTCACCCGCCGGTCGAACCCGGCCTCCGGCTCCCACGTGCCGCCGGTGACCACCCGGTCGGGGCCGAAGGCCGACACGAAGTACCCGCGCTCGCCGAACCGCACCACCGGCCAGGCGCGGGTGTCACGCCCCGGCAGCGCGAAGTGCGTCACCTGCCCGCGCACCGGGTGCACGGGCAGGTCCACACCGGTGGACGCCAGCAGCCCGGCCGACCACGCGCCCGCGGCCACCACGACCACGGGCGCCTCCAGGGCCTCACCGCCCACGCGCACACCGCTCACCCGGCGGCCGTCCCACAACAGGCGGCACTCCCCCTTGAAGTAGCGCAGTCCCCGCTCCTCGGCGGCGTTGAACAGGGCGGCCCGCGCCGCCGCCCCGTTCAACCGGGCCATGCCCTCCACGAACACCCCGCCGTAGGGTTCGGGCAGCAGCGGGAACCGCTCGCGCGGCCCGCCCGGGGCCAGGCGCTCCACCGCGCCCATCGTCGCGAACTCCGGGCGCTCGGACAGGTTGCGCAGCAGGTCGAACCCGGCGTCGTCGCCCTCCCGGTCCACGGACAGGCCCCCGACCACCTCGTAACCGGTGGCCTGGCCGTCCTCGGCCAGCTCGGCCATCAGCCGCGGGTAGTGCTCGGCCGCGCGGGCCTTGAAGTCCCACACCGGCGCCTCGTCCCACGGCAGCGGCCAGGGGAAGACCACCCCCAGCCCGGCGGCCGTGGCCCGCCCGGTGTGCGAGGCGTCCACCAGCGCGGTGGACACGCCCTTCCTGGCCAGGTGGAACGCCGCGCTCGTCCCCACGATCCCGCCACCGACAATGATCACGTCCATGGCCACCAGCCTGCCCCCGCCCGCACCGGCGAACAAGCCGAAAGACCCGCGTGCCGCGTCCGGGAAACGGGTACGGGTGCGCGATAGGTTGTGCTCTTCCCAGATCCCGGCGCCGCACCCCTGGAGGACGTGTACGTGGACGGATACACCTACTACGGGGTCGCCCTGATGCGCCGCCCCGGCCCCGACCTGGCACGGGGCGCCGCCCCCCGCACGGAGGTGGACCCGGTCCTGGCCGCGCGCCAGTACACGATCTACCAGGAGGCCGTCGCCTCGGCCGGGTGGCGGGTGTGCGAGGTCGAACCGGCGCCCGAGCACCCCGACGCGGTGTTCGTGGAGGACACCGTGGTGGTGTGCGAGGACCTGGCGGTCCTGACCCGCCCCGGCGCGCGGGAGCGCCGCGGCGAGGTGGAGGGGGTCGAGGCCTCCGTGCGCAGACTCGGCCTGCGGGTGGCGCGCGTCGAGGCGCCCGGGACCCTGGACGGCGGTGACGTGCTCCAGGTGGGCTCGACCGTCTACGTGGGCGTGGGCGGGAGAACCGACGCCGAGGGCGCCGCCCAGCTCGAACGGCTGCTCAAGCCGCTGGGCCGGGAGGTCGTGCGCGTGGGCCTGGGCGCGGCACCGCACCTTAAGTCGGCGGTGACCGCGCTGCCCGACGGCACGCTCGTGGGCCTGCCCGAGCTGGTGGAGGCCGACGCGCTGCCTCCCGTGCACCGGGCGGCCGAGGAGCAGGGCGCGCACGTGCTGCCCCTGGGCGGGCGCGACGTGCTGGTCAGCGCCGCCGCGCACGAGACGATCCACCGGCTGAGCGCCGACCGGTGGCGGGTGCTGCCGGTGGACATCTCCGAGTTCGAGAAGCTGGAGGCGTGCGTGACCTGCCTGAGCGTCCTGGTCCCCGACCGGGCCTGAGAGGTCGGCGGCCCGCCCCCTCCTATGAGGAGGGCGGGTGCTCTGCCGTGGGCAGAACCGGAACCCGCGGCCCCCGCGCGGTCGTTGGTGGGGGCGCCAGAGACCGACGAAGCCCCGGGAGAACAATGAGCGCTGTCCGACTGATCCGCAGCCAGACCCTGACCGAGGCCGTGGACTACGCCTACGCCGCCACGGTCCAGGAGCCCGCGCGCGTGGTGTGGACCGCGGGCGCCTGCCCGCTCGACCAGGACGGCCGCACCGTCGCGGTCGGCGACTACGCGGGCCAGGCCGAGCAGGTCATGCGCAACCTGCGCACCGCGCTGAACGACGCCGGAGCCGACCTGGCCGACGTCGTCAAGACCACGGTCTACGTCGCCTCCGACCGCCAGGAGGACCTGGTGGCGGCCTGGGAGGTGGTGCGCGCGCACATGGGCGGGCACGACGCGCCCAGCACCCTGCTCGGGGTGGCCGTGCTCGGCTACGACGACCAGCTGGTCGAGGTGGAGGCGGTCGCGGTGACCGGCTGAGGCACCCCTCCCCGGCCCGAGCATCCCGTCCGACCGGTCGGCGCCAGGAGTGCAGGACCGAAAGCGTCCTCCACTCCTGGCACACTGCGGGGATGAGAGCGACCTCCGCGCGCCTGCTGCGCCTGCTGTCCCTGCTCCAGACCCGCAAGGACTGGCCGGGCGGCGAACTCGCCGACCGCCTCCAGGTGAGTCCGCGCACCGTCCGCCGCGACGTGGACCGTCTCCGCGAGCTGGGCTACCCCATCCAGGCCACCATGGGCACCGGGGGCGGCTACCAGCTCGGCGCGGGCGCCGCCCTGCCACCGCTGCTGCTGGACGACGACGAGGCGGTGGCGGTCGCGGTGGGGCTGCGCACCGCCGCCCAGGGCGGTGTGTCGGGGATCGAGGAGACCTCGGTGCGCGCCCTGGCCAAGCTGTTGCAGGTGCTGCCCTCGCGGCTGCGGCGCCGGGTGGACGCCTTGGGTACCTTCACCGTTCCCATGCCCTCCGACGGGCCCACGGTGGACGCCGACGTGCTCGCGCTGGTGGCCGCCGCCTGCCGGGACAGCGAGCGGCTGCGCTTCGACTACGAGCGCCACGACGGCAGCGCCTCGCGCCGGATGGTGGAGCCCCACCGGCTGGTCTCGCGCGGGCGGCGGTGGTACCTGGTGGCCTGGGACACCGAGCGCGACGACTGGCGCACCTTCCGGGTGGACCGGATGCGCCCGCTCACGCCGACCGGGCCGCGGGTGCCCCCGCGCGACCCGCCCGAGCAGGGGGTCGCGGCCTACCTGCGGGAGCGCATGGACGTGCACATGTGGCCCGTGCGGGCGCGGATCAGGCTGTTCGTCCCCGCGGAGGAGGCCGAGCGCACGGCGGCGGGCTTCGGGCTGATCGAGCCGGTGGACGAGCGCTCGTGCGTGCTGGTGTGCTCCGGGGACTCGCTGTTCCACATGGCCTGCTACCTGGGCATGCTCGACGTGGAGATGGAGGTGGAGGAGCCCGCCGAGCTGCGCGGGCACATGTCGCGCCTGTCGGAGAGGTTCGGCCGTGCGGCGGCCTCGGGCTGAGCCCGCGCGTTCAGAGCCGGTGGACCTCGGTCAGGTCGATGTCCACGGGGTAGGGAAACCCGACCTTGAGCCGGTCGTGGTGGATACCGGTGGGCACGTAGCAGGGACCGGCCGGGTCCAACTCGTATACGTACACCACCGGCCCCCTGCCCTCCTTCTCGACCCGCCAGAAGTGGGGAATACCCGCTTCCGCGTACAGGAAGGGCTTGCGCTTGCGGTCCCGCTCCATGGACTCCTGCGACACCACCTCGACCGCAAGCGCCACCGCATCCGGAAGGAAGGTGCTCTGCCGATCGTCCACCGCCTTGGTGGCCACGACCATGACGTCCGGCTCGGGGCGCTGACGCGGGCCGAGCGTCACGGTCATCCCACGGCGCACACGGTAGTGAGTCGGAACCGTGTGGCGTAGACCGATGGTGAGCAGGTCCATTACAACGCTGTGGTACCCCTTTCGCGGGGCGGGGAGGACGATACTGCCGTCGATCATTTCGCTGTGCGGGGGGAGGGCCGTCAGCCTGTCCAGGTCCTCGGCCCGAAAACCTTCGACGGGAGGGATCAGCCAGTCGGGCACGGGTGCGGAGGTCATACCTTCCTCGCTGTTCAACGGCTCCTTCGACGACTGGGAGCCTAGCCGTTGGAGCCCCGAGTCGGGCGGAGTTCGCCCGAACGCGCGCCAAAACCACTACTTTAGGGAGTCGTTTCTTTCCGGAGAGTAGTGAAAGTAGTGGTGCAGGTGACCGTCCACGACCACAACCCCGAACTGCGCGACCTGAGCGCGCCGCCCACCGTCCGGGACCTGTGCCCCGGCTACCGCCTCGCCCGCTGGGACTCCCCCGCGACCCTGTCCCCGCGCTGCCGGGAACGCCTGCACCGCGTCCTGCGCGACCTGGCCGCGCGGGCCTTCGGCGCCGACCACTCGTCCTACTGGCGCGCCCGGATCGACGCGGGCTTCTTCGAGCAGGTCTCCTCCCTGGCGCTGATCCTGGGCCCGGACGGCTCCCCCGTCGGCTGGGGCGGCTACCACCGCCGCCGCTTCGCCTCCCGGCGCGCCGTGTACCTGGACGCGGCGGGCGTGGTCCCCGCCCACCGCCGCTCGGGCCTGTCCGCGGCCCTGATGATCCACTTCCTGACCCGCGAGGTCCTCGCCCACCCGCTGCGGACCACCTACGTCGTCCTGCGCACCCGCCACCCGGCCGTCTACGCCGCGTGGCGGCAGAGCCTGGGCGACGCGCGCGTCTTCCCCAACGAGCTCCGGCCCCTCCCCGCTCGGGTCCGGCGCGTCGCTGGCGAGGCCGCCGAGTGGCTGGGCGACGGGCCGAACCTGGACCCCGACACTCTGCTCATCCACGACGCCTACCGCGTGTTCGACGGCCGGATCTACGGCACCCGGCCCCGCAGCGGCCACCTCGCGCTCGACGACTACTTCGCCCACGAGGTAGGCCCCCGCGACGCCCTGCTGATGGTGGTCCGCATGAGCGTGCCCGCCCTGGCGCGGGCCACCGCGGCACGCCTGCTGCACGCGCGGCGGCGCCCGCGGGAGGCCGGGGACCTTCCCGCGGGCGCCGGGGAGCACGAGCGTGGGACCGCTCCCAGGAAGGAGAGGCAGGGAGCGGCCGGGATCACGCCAGGGGTACGGCCTTGACCGTGGCCGGGCTGTAGACCAGGCCGCCCACGTCGCGGATCTGGTCCATGATCCGGGCCAGGCGCAGGCTCTCGGCCCAGGGCATGTCGGGGCTCTCCAGCTCACCGGCGGCCACGCACCGCGCGACCTCCTCGGCCTCGTACTCGTAGCCGTTGGCGCGGAAGGGGCGGGAGAAGGACTCCGGCTCGTGGCCGTCGCGGTGCAGCACCACGTCGGTGGCCATCCAGAAGTTCGGGATCTCCAGCCGGCCCTTCGTCCCGGCCAGCACCCCCCGGTTGGGCAGCGTGGTCCGCGAGGCGCACGACAGCGAGCCGGTGCCCCCGTTCTCGCCGCGCACGAGCACGGTGGTGGCGGTGTCCACCATCCGGTCGGGCGACAGGTGGCGGGTGGCGCCCACCACGGTCAGCTCGCCCAGGTGCTGGGAGGCGAAGGCCAGCGGGTACACGCCCAGGTCGAGCAGGGCGCCGCCGCCCAGGCCGGCGTTGAAGAGGCGGTGGTCGGGGTCGTAGGGGGCGTTGAAGCCGAACTCGGCCGAGAGCCAGCGCACCTCGCCGATCGCGCCGTCCTCCACCAGGTCGCGGACCAGGCGGGAGGCGGGCAGGTAGCGCGTCCACATCGCCTCCATCAGGAAGAGACCGCCCTCGCGGGCCGCCTCGGCCATCTGCGAGACCTGGAGGGCGTTCATCGCCATGGGCTTCTCGACCAGGACGTGTTTGCCCGCCCTGAGGCAGGTCAGGGTGTTGGGGTGGTGCCAGGGGTGGGGGGTGGCCACGTACACGGCGTCCACGTTCGGACTCTGGGCCAGGTCCTCGTAGCTGCCGTAGCGTTCGGGGACGTCCCAGGCCCGGCCGAACTCCTCGGCGCGCTCGGGGGTGCGCGAGCCGACCGCGGTGAGCCGGGCGGTGGGGGTGGAGCCGAGCGCCTCGGCGAAGGAATGGGCGATGCCGCCGGTCCCGAGCACGCCCCAGCGCAGTACGCCGTTTTCATCTGTCATGGGGGCATCCTAAAAAACAGGGTCCCGTCGGGGTGCGGGCGGGGAAGGTGCTCGGTTTCCGCGGCCGCGGACCGTACGGTGGCCAGGAGACGGGCGAGGGCGCCCGCAAGCCACGAACGGAGGGGGATATGTCGGACAACCCAGGCACTCTCGCCCAGAGGCTCGGGGTGCGCCCCGGCGACCGGCTGCTCGTCCTCAACGCCCCCGAGCGCTACCTGCGGCTGCTGGAACCGCCTCCCGACATCCACATCGACCTGGGCCCCATCGAGGGCGCCGACTACGACGACGTGCATCTGTTCGCCCTGGACCGGGGCACCGTGGGCCGCGAGGCTCCCCGCGTCCTGGAGGCGGTGGGGCCGGACACCCGCCTGTGGGCGTGCTACCCCCGGCGCGGCGGCACCATCATCACCGACCTGGCCGCGGACCGGGGCTGGGACCCGCTCCTGGACTCGGGGTGGCGCGGTACCGCCCAGGTGCCGATCGACTCGGACTGGGCGGCACTGCGCTTCGAGCGCGCCGGAGCGGGCCGGTCTAGTCCGACGTGACGCTGAGCGCGCCGCTGACGGTGTCGGCCTGGATGCGGGCCTCCGCCTCCGGGGAGGTGTCCACGTCCACTCGGCGCTCTCCGGACGCGGACTCCCCGGTGACCTCGTAGACGCCCTCGGGCACCCGCACGTCGACCCCGCCGCTGACGCTCTCCAGGCTCAACAGGTCGAAGGCCTCGTCGGTGGCGACCCCGATGCCCCCCGAGACCGTGGAGACCTGGGCCTCGGTGAAGCCGCCGCCCACCCGGACGTCGCCGCTGGTGGACTCGGCCACGACCGTGCGCGCGTCGAACCCGGACGCGTCCACGTCACCGGAGGTGCTCGCGGCCTGCAGGTGCTCCCCCGCCCCCTCGGCGATGATCCGGCCGCTGGTGGTCTCCGCGACCACGGAGCCCTCCACCCCGGTCACGTCGATCGTGCCGCTGACGGACTCGGCGGTGACGTCGCCGCTGTTGCCGTCCACCCGCACCTCGCCGCTGGTGCTGCCCAGTTCCAGCTGGCCGTCGACGTTCTCCACGCTGATCCGGCCGCTGATCGTCTCCACGGTCACCGCGGTCCCCGCCGGGACCGCGACCTCGTAGTCGACCCGGCAGCCGTCGAAGAACGGCACGCCCAGGCACTCGGCCTCCACCTGGAGGGCGCCGTCGTCCTCCTCGATGTCCTCCTCCGGTTCGGTGAGGGGGGTCCCGCGCAGGGTGCGGTCCACCTGCACCCGCTCGGCGCCGCCGGTGAGGACGACGTCGCCGCCGGTGCCGTTCTCGATCTCCAGGGCCTGGGGCGCGTCGTAGGCGTCGCTGCGGGTGCCGCGGTCCACTCCCACGTTGCCCAGGACCGAGAAGGCGGTCGCCACCACCACGCCCAGCACCAGCACCGCGCCCAGGAGCAGCCACGGACCCACGCGGAACCCGCGCGGCTCCTTGCTCGACGAGGCATACAGGCCCCGTGCCTTGAATGTCACTGTTCTTCCTTCCTCGTTGGGCTCGCGCCCCCTCTGGTGTCCGCGGTCAGTCCCGGTCCGCGCCGCGCAGGTAGCGCAGCACGGCCTGCACCCTGCGGTGATCGTGGTCGTCGTGGCCCAGGTCCAGCTTGGTGAAGATCGAGCGGATGTGCTTCTCCACAGCGCGTTCGGTGACGGTCAGCCGCGAGGCCACGCCCGCGTTGTTCAGCCCCTGCGCCATGAGCTCCAGTACCTCGGTCTCGCGCGGGGTGAGCCGGGCCAGGGCGTTGTCCCGCCGACGGCTGAGCAGCTGCGAGACCACCTCCGGGTCGATGGCGGCGCCGCCCCCGGCGACGCGGCGCAGCACCGACAGGAACTCGTCGATGTCGGCGACCCGGTCCTTGAGCAGGTAGCCGACCCTGCTGGCCCCGCTGCCGAGCAGGTCGGCGGCGTAGCGGCTGACCACGTGCTGGGACAGCAGCAGCACCGCCACCTCCGGGTACTTCTGGCGGATGGCGATACCCGCCTGGATGCCCTCCTCGGAGTAGGTGGGCGGCATGCGGATGTCGACCAGGCACAGGTCCACGTCGGGGTGCTCCTCCACCGCCCGCATCAGCGCGTCGGCGTCGCCGACCTGCGCGACGATCTCCACCCCCGCGTCCTCCAGCAGGCGGGCCATCCCGCTGCGCAGCAGCACCGAGTCCTCGGCGATGACCACCCTGGGCCCTCTCTCCGCGGGCTGGACGGGGTTCGCACTGGTGTACACGGTCATGCCTCCCAAGGGATGTCGGCGGTCAGGACGGTGCCCTCACCGGCCGGGCTGTGGATGGTCAGGACCCCGTCGACCGCGTCCACGCGGTCCCACAGGCCGTTCAGGCCCGTGCCCGCCCGTGGAGCGGCCCCTCCGGAGCCGTCGTCGGTGACGGTGAGCCGCAGCAGGTCACCGCCGTTGCGGGCGGGGCGCGACACCCGCTCCGCGGCCACGGTGACCCCGGTGGCGCCGGAGTGCTTGGCGACGTTGTTCAGCGCCTCGCAGGCCACGTAGTAGGCCACCCCCTCGGCACGCGGGGAGGGGCGCTCCTCCAACTCGACGTCCACCCGCACGGGGACCGGGGCGCGTCCGGCGGCCACGGGCAGGGCCGCGCCCAGTCCGTGGTCGGTCAGGACCCGCGGGTGGAGCCCGCGCGCCACCTGGCGCAGCTCGTCCATGACCTCCCGGGACTCGCGCTGGGCCTCGGTGATCAGCTCCAGGGCCGTGTCGGGGTCGGTGGCCACGCGCGAGCGCGCCCGGGTCAGGGTCATGGTCAGGGCGAGCAGGCGCTGCTGGGCGCCGTCGTGCAGATCGCGTTCGATGCGGCGGCGCTCGGCCTCGGCGGCGTCGACCATGCGCAGGCGGCTGTCCTGGACGTGCAGCAGGCGGCGGCGGATGCGCACCTCGGGCGCCTCGAACAGCAGCCTGCGGTGCAGCAGGACCTCGGTGGCGACCGTGTAGGGGGCCAGGCGCAGTCCGACGAGGGCGCACAGCGGGCCGAACACGACCAGGACCAGGGGTCCCACCAGGTCGCCGGGAGACCCCATCACCAGCACGAACACGATCCCCATCAGGGCGCCCACGACCGACGCCCCGCCGCACACCACCAGCGCCACCACCACGCCCCCGGCCAGCAGGCCGTGGAGCCCGGCGACGGTGCTGTAGACGACCGCCGACCACGCGTCGCGGCCGAACACGAACCGCCAGGTGCGCACGAGCGGCTTGTCGTGGGCCAGGGGATCGGGCGGGCTGGTCTCCACGATCCCGAACACGTTGTCCAGCCGGTTGCGCTGGACTCGGCAGGACAGGCGGGCCAGCAGGGTCGCCAGGGCCGGGAGGCCGACCAGGAAGGCGAGCGAGTCCGAGAGCATACGGTCGGGGACGAGGCGGGACACCTCGGGCAGCCAGGGGCCGGAGAGCGCGAAGCCGATCCAGGTGGCCGAGACCACCAGCATGGACGCGGGCACCAGGTAGCACAGGGCCAGGGCCAGCGAGGTCATCAGGTGCAGGACCTCGACCGCGCGCACGCGCCAGCCGGACCCGTAGGCTTCGGCCACGCGGGGCAGGGCGGCGAGGGCGGTGAGGAACCCTCCTCTCCCGCCGCTCCTGGCGCTGGTGCGCGTGCTCTGACCGGTCACGCGACCAATCTAGGTTCGGCGGCCCCGGGGCACGAACCCAACAGCACGTGGAGTGCCGGTGGTGCTGGCACCACTCGGGTGTTTCCGGGCGAGGGGAAGGACGGGTGCGGGGTGGACGGAGCGGGGACGACGGCGGTGCGGCCGGTCCTGGCGGAGGTCGGCCGGGTCAACACGCTGTTCGCCGTGGATGCGGCCCCTCCCGGCCCGGGGTGGCTGCCGCTGGGAGGCGGCGGGGCTCTGGAGCCCCGCGTCCTCGCGGCCGAGGTGGAGCGGACGCGGAACCGCCTGGCGGAGCTGGCGGGGCGGCCGGACGCGGTGGTGGAGTGGCGGGTGGCGGCGTCGGTGTTCCAGCAGGGGCTGGCGACGCGGCTGCTGTCGCCGGTGCTGGCGGCCGGGCTGTGCCACGGGGCGCTGGTGGACGCGGCGCGGTTCCACTGGGACCCGCACCGGGAGGGGCCGGTGGTGCTGCGCACCTCCCAGGAGGAGGCCGCGGTGGCGACCGGGGGGACGGCGGAACTGGCCGACTGGGTCGAGCGCACCGTGGTCCTCGGCGTCCTGGCCCGTGCGGCGCGCGGACTGGCCGGGGCGGGCGGGGTGGCGCCGGGGCTTCTGCGGGGCAACACCGCCTCCGCCCTGGCCGGGGCCGTGCGCGCCCTGGGCGCGGACCGGACCGCGGTGCGCGCGCTGGCCGGGGAGGTGGCCGCGGACCTGCTGGGGCGCCCCTCCCTGGCCGGGACCGGCGGTTACACGGGAGTGGACGCCTCCGGTCTGGGAGTGTTCCGGCGCACCACGTGCTGCCTGTACTACCGGGTTCCGGGCGGGGGGTACTGCGGGGACTGCGCCCTGCGCCGCTGAGTGACCCACGTCCGTCCCCCTCCCGCGCTTCGTCGCCCCTCACCCGGGGTAGCTGCGGCCGTGGAAGAAGGTTGGCGAGGGCACCGGTGGGAGGAACCAGTGGCGGGTCGGGACAGGGCGGGCGCGGACGGAGCCGTGGCCCGCGCACGCGCGTGGGTGAGCCGTGCGGTGGGCTCGGACGGGCACGAACGGCACACGGCGCTGTCTATCGGCAAGAGCGCCCTGGCCGCCTCGTTGGCGTGGTTCGTCGCACAGCACCTGATCCAGGCCAGCTCCCCGGCCTTCGCCCCCTTCACCGCGGTCCTGATGATGCAGGTCACCGTCTACCAGTCGGTGGTCCAGTCGCTGCGCTACGTGGGCGCGGTGGCGCTGGGGATCACGGTGCAGGCCGTCCTGGGCTTCGCCGCGGGCCCGGACATGCTGACCTTCGTCGTGGTCACGCTCATCGCCCTGATCATCGGCCGGTGGAGGCCCCTGGGCAGCCAGGGCTCCCAGGTGGTCACGGCCGCGTTCTTCGCCTTCTCCACCTTCCTGACCTCGCAGGGCTACACCGGGCGCCTGGTGGACCTCTCCCAAATCCTGTTGCTGGTGCTCATCGGCTGCGCCATCGGCACCGCGGTCAACGTCCTCGTGCTGCCGCCCATGCGCTTTCGCAGCGCGGAGTACGCCATCCGCTCCCTCGCGCACTCCGAGTGCGACCTGATCGGGGACATCCGGCGCGGGATGGAACGGGGGGAACTGACCGAGGACGAGGCCGAGAACTGGCGGCGGCGGGCCAACCGGCTCGCGTCGACCGTCCAGCAGACGCGTTCGGCGGTGGACACCGCCTGGGAGAGCGTCTACCTCAACCCGGCCAGGCTCCTGCGCAGACACCGCCACCACGTCGCCTTCGAGGGCTACCAGCAGCTCGTCGACGCCCTGGAGCGCACCACCCACCAGCTGGGCTCCCTGGCCCGCAGCATCCACCTGTGGAGCCGTGACGAGGAGCGCTCCGTCCACCAGGACTTCCTGCGCCTGTACGGGGACTTCCTCGCCTCGGTCGCCGAGATCACCCGCGAGCTCAGCGGGTTGGACCAGGACCGGCTCGACCCCCAGGCCCGGAGGCTGTGCCGGCTCGCGGAGCAGGCCCGGGAGCGCCACGACGACCTCGTGCGGGCCAAGGAGAGCGAGGACTCCCCGCCCTTCGACGACCTCCGGCTGCCCTACGGTGTGCTCCTGATCGAGGCGCAGCGGCTCATGGACGAGTTCCAGTACAGCTGCGACGTGATCCTGAGCTACGTGGACCGCCCCGGCCCCGCGGACGGGTCCGGCGGCGCCCGCCACATCTGACCGCAGCCGTGCCCCCTTCCGGGGCCGCCTGTCACGCGGCGGCCCCGGAAGGGCGGTGGCGCCGGTCAGGCGCGGCCGGACCGCCAGGCGGACAGGGCCACACCGGCGGCTGCCAGCAGGACGCCGACGGTCGCCCAGAAGAAGGCGGTGCGGTAGCCCTCCACGGAGGCGGCGACGTCGCCGGACGCCCCCGCGGCGACCGCCGCGCCGACGAGGACGGCCATGCCGGTGGCCCCGCCGAGCTGGTCGACCGAGCGCTGGACGCCGGAGGCGACCCCCGCGTCGGCCTCGGTCACCCCGTGCAGGGCGGCGTTCTGCAGGGCGATCAGGCCGACGCCCATGCCGACACCGACCAGGAGCATGCCGGGCATGGCGTCGGTCCACAGACCGCCGTCCACCGGCAGCCGCGACAGCCACGCGGTTCCGGCCGCGGCCGACAGCAGGCCCGCGATCGCCGCCCCGGACAGGCCCAGGGCTCCGATGATCCGGCCGACCACGGTCGCCGAGACCAGGATCGCCGCGCAGAACGGCACGTACGCCAGCCCCGCCTGCATGGGGCTCATCCCCAGCACGTGCTGGAGGTAGAGCGTCACCAGCAGGAAGGAGGTCGACAGCGCCGCGCTGAGCAGCACCGTCGCCCCGTTGGCGACCAGCCTGGTGCGGTCGGCGAAGAAGGACAGCGGCACCAGCGGGTTGCGCGACCTGGCCTCGACCAGGACGAACAGCCCCATCGCCGCGGCGCCCGCGAGCACGGGGACGTACACCCGCGGCTCCGTCCACGGGTGCTCCGCCGCCTGGAGCACACCATGCACCAGGGCCAGCGGACCGGCCGTCAGCAGCAGCCCGCCCAGCACGTCGGGACGGCGCCGCACGGCGCCGGTCTCGGCGGTCGGGGCGGCCGGGGCCTGGGCCTTCGACGCCGCGCCGCGGACGCGGTCGGGCGCGACCAGCAGCGGGACCGCCACCAGGACCACGGCGACCACGGGCAGGTTGACCAGGAAGATCCACCGCCAGTGCAGCAGCTCGGTGATCACGCCGGACAGCAGCACCCCGCCCACCAGGCCGGAGCTGGAGATGGCGCCCCAGACGCCGAGGGCCCTGGCGCGCTCCTGGGGGTCGGGGAAGAGCATCGCGATCAGCGACATCGCCGCCGGGGAGGCCAGCGCCTCACCGGCCCCCTGCCCGAAGCGGGCGGCCAGGAGCCAGGGCAGGTCCGGCGCCGCGCCCGCGACGAGCGAGGCCGCGCCGAACAGGGCGGCGCCCAGGAGCAGCATGCGCCGCCGCCCCAGCAGGTCGCACACGCGCCCGCCGAGCAGCAGCAGGCCGCCGCCGACCAGCGTGTAACCGGCGACGACCCAGGTCAGGCCCTGCGGACCGGCGTCCAGGTCGGCGCCGATGGAGGGCAGGGCGATGTTGACGACCGTGACGTCCACGGCGATGAGGAACTGGAGCATCGACACCGCCGCGAGCGCCCACCAGCGGCGGGCAGCGGTGAGGTGCTCCCGGCGGCCTGAGCGCGCGTCGGGAGTTCGGAAGGAGTTCATGATGGCCGATCGGGTCGGACCCGCGTCGAGGCGGGCCGGGAAACGGAAGGGAAGCCGTTCCGCCCGCGCGGTACGCCAAGCAGGCCCCGCCCGCCCCCCAGGGACGGCACGCGGCGCGCGGCGGGCGCGGACGCCCGCCTAGTCCGTGACTGCGACTGCCATCATGCGCGGCAGTCTAGACCCTGCCGCCGGGTCGACGCACCGGAAATACCCGGCCGCCCCGCGGGCCGACCCGGACCGGAGCGCTCGACACGCCTTCCCGTCACGGGGCTCCCCCGGCCCGGGCTCCGGCGCGCCGACCGGAGCCTTCCATGGGGAGGGCGGCTCCGCGCCCCGGAAACGGGTGGACGGGCGGCGGCTCCCCCGCCAGGGTGTTCGGATGACCACACCGCCCGTGCCTCCCCTGTACCGCGACGCCGACTTCAACGGCCCGCTCTCCGACGCCCGCGCCGCCGGACTCATCCGCGACCTGGGCCGCCTGGAGGGCAGACGGATCGTGGACATCGGCTGCGGCTGGGCCGAACTGCTGCTGCGCGCCCTGGAGAGCGAGCCGACCGCCACCGGGTTCGGCATCGACCTCGATGAGGAGGCCGTGGAGCGCGGGCGCGCCAACGCCGTGGCCCGGGGCCTCGCCGACCGCGTCGAACTCGCGGTCGGGGACGCGGGCGCCTGGTCCGGCACGCATGCGGACGTGGTGGTCAACAACGGCGCCAGCCACGTGTGGGGCGGCGACCCGGTGACGCACACCGTCAACGCCCTGGAGGCGGTCGCCGACCTGCTCCGGCCCGGCGGCCGGTTCCTGTTCGGTGAGTGCTTCTGGCTGCGCGAGCCGACGCCCGCGGAGCTGGAGGCCATGACCGACATCCCGCGCGCCCAGTACCGGTCTCTGCCCGACCTGGTGGACCTCGCCCTCTCCCACGGCTTCCGGCTGCGGGCGCTGTCGCAGGCCACCCTGGAGGAATGGGACGACTTCGAGTCCCGGCACTCCCGGGGGTGGGAGGAATGGCTGGAGCGCAACCCCGTCTCCCCCGACGCCGACGAGGTCCGGGCCAGGGCGGACCGGCACCGGAACTTCTGGCTGCGCGGCACCCGGGAGACGATCGGCTTCGCCTACCTGTCTCTTGCCCGGGTCTGATCCCGGACGCGGCCGTCCGCGCCGCCGTCTCCCGGCGCGGACGGCCGCCGAGGGTCAGGCCGCGTCCGCGGCCCGCCGGATCTCGGGCAGGTCGATCCGGCCCATCTTGAGCATGGCCCGCATGGCGCGTCCGGCCCGGCCGGGGTCGGGATCGGCCAGCAGGTCGTCCAGCTCAGCCGGGAAGACCTGCCAGGAGAAGCCGAAGCGGTCCCTGAGCCAGCCGCACTGGCCCTCCTCGCCCCCCTCGCTGAGCCTGGCCCAGTAGTGGTCGGACTCCTCCTGGCTGTCGCAGATCACCTGGAGGGAGACCGCCTCGGAGAAGGTGAACTCCGGGCCCCCGTTGAGCGCGGTGATCTGCTGGCCGTCGATCTCGAAGTCCACGGTCAGCACCATGTCGGCGGGCCGGGGCCCCTCGGGTCCGAAGTGCCGGACCCGCAGGATGCGCGAGTTGTCGAACAGGCCCACGTAGAAGCGGGCCGCCTCCTCGGCGCGGGTGTCGAACCACAGGCAGGGGGTGATCTTGTTGAGCCGTGTCATGGTCTGGTCCTCTCGGTGTGCGGCGCGGCCCTGCGCGCGTCCGCCCTACCCGTGATGACGCCTCCGGGCGGCGGAACTCATCGGCCCGGGCGGGGTTTTTCCCAGGAGTTTCGCCCCTCTCGCCCGTTCCGTGGCCGGTCGCCTCCACGGCCCGGGGAGGAGCCCCTCCGAACAGGGCACCCCCTTCTTTGTCTCATATAACGAGAATGGAATCTCATTTACAGAGATGTCGGTGTAGGGTCCGAGGTGTTCGCTCCCGCCCGCGACCCACGAGAGGGCGTTCGATGACGCGCTACACCCACGGCCAGCACCCCACGGTCACCGACTCCTACCGCTGGCGCGACGCGGAGAACTCCGCCGCCTACGCCCTGGACCGGATGGTCCCCGGCTGCTCGCTGCTGGACGTGGGCTGCGGCCCGGGCAGCATCACCGCCGACCTCGCCCGCAGGGTCGCCCCGGGGAGGGTCACCGCCGTGGACGCCTCGGCCCAGGCCGTCGAACTGGCCCGCGCCAGCGCGCGGGAGGCCGGGGCCGACAACATCGAGTTCCGGGTCGGCGACGTCCACGACCTGGACCTGCCCGACGACTCCTTCGACGTCGTCCACGCCCACCAGGTCCTCCAGCACGTGGCCGACCCGGTCCGGGCCCTGGCGGAGATGCGCCGCGTGGCCAGGCCGGGCGGGGTCGTGGCCGCCTGCGACAGCGACTACTCCGCTATGTACTGGTACCCGCGCCTGCCCGAACTGGACGCGTGGATGGACCTGTACCAGCGCGTGGCGCGCGCCAACGGCGGCGAGCCCGACGCGGGGCGGCGCATGGCCTCCTGGGCCCGTGAGGCCGGGTTCGAGGACGTCACCTACGTGGCCGAGGTGTGGAACCACTCCTCCCCCGAGCGCCGCGCCTGGTGGGGCGGCATGTGGTCCCGGCGCATCCTGGAGTCGGACATGGGCCGCCAGGCGGTCGCGGAGGGCCACGCCACCCGCGAGGAGCTGGAACGCGTCTCGGCGGGCTGGACGGCCTGGAGCCGGGACCCCGACGGGGTGTTCGTGATCCCGCGCGGCGCGATCCTGTGCCGGGCCTGACCCGACACGGGGACTCCGCGGCCCGGGGGCGCGCCGCCCGCCGCGTCAGGACCCCCGCGCCGACACCGCCGCCGGTCGTTGGCGGTGCGCGGTGCGGCGATCTATCTTCGACGTGTCTCGGAGAGTGGACGCCCGCGCAGTCCCCGCTGGAAGGAGCACCATGTCCGACCTGCCGATCGGCTACTGGCTCAAGCACCTGGACCGGCTCATCGAGAACGACCTGGACCGGACCCTGGCCGCGGAGTCGCTGGGGCGCCGCCACTGGCAGGTGCTCAACTCCCTGCACACCGAACCGGGCACGATCGCCGACCTGGACCGCAGGCTCGCCGCGTTCCTGGACGAGGACGAGTACAGCGTCACCCCGGTGGTCGAGGAGCTGCGTCGGCGCGGCTGGGTGGAGGGCCTGGTCTCCCTGAACCTCAGCGCGGCGGGAGAGGCCGCGCACGAGGCCCTCTTCGCCAGGGTCGACGAGGCCCGCCGCCGTATCTCACGGGGGATCAGCGCCGAGGAGTACCGCACCGCGGTCGACGTGCTGGAGCGGATGTCGGCCAACCTCGAACAGGGCTGACACGGCCGGGCCCCGGACCGGCCGCCCAGGTCAGGGGGCGGGCAGTTCCCGGGTGAGCTCGACGAAGGCCAGATCCGCGCGCTTGGGCAGACCGAAAGTCGCGTCACCGTAGGGGAAGGGTTCGGTCTTGCCGGTGTTGGTGTAGCCGCGCCGCTCGTACCAGGCGATCAGCTCCGGGCGCTGCTTGAGCACCTTCATCCGCATCAGGCGGCAGCCCCACTCGCGCACCGCGGTCTCCTCCGCCTCGGCCAGGACCCGCTTGCCCAGGCCCCCGCCCTGGATGCCGGGCCGTACCGAGAACATGCCGAAGTAGGCGCCGTTGACGCCGCGCTGGAGCTCGCAGCAGGCCACGATCCGCCCCTGGGCCTCGGCGACCAGCACGATCGTGTTGGTGCGCGACAGCAGCTCGGCCATGCCCCCGGCGTCCACGCGCTGGCCGTCGAGCAGGTCGGCCTCGGTGGTCCAGCCCTGTTTGGAGGAGTCGCCGCGGTAGCAGGAGTTGACCAGCTCGACGAGCGCGGGGACGTCATCGGTGACGGCGGTCCTGTAGACCAGGTCGGTCCAGGGCCCCGAAGCCGTCTCACTGCTAGTGGTCACACGCATCTCCCCCGTTGGTTCCGGCCGCTGGCACCCCCAGTATCGGCCACCGGACATAGCGAAGAACACGGACCCCTGGGACAAGAGGGACTCAAGGGGCGTCCGGAATCCGGCGCCGCGTGAGTACGGGGCCCGCGGTCCGTGGTGGTTTCCGTGGTCAGCACGGAGGCGCCGCGCACCCCCGCCGGGAGAGGCTGTGGACACGAAGGCCGGCACGGCCGCACGCACCGGGCCGACCGCGGCCCGCAACCGAGGGAGTAGGCATGACCAGCACCGCCAAGGGCACGTACGAGGGGTTCTCGGCCGAGGAGCGGGCCGCGATGAAGGACCACGCCCGGGAGCAGAAGAAGGCGGCGCGCCGCGCCTCGCGCGCGGAGAAGGCGGCGGAGGCGGAGCGCGACGTGCTCGCGAAGATCGCCGGGATGCGGGACTCGGACCGGGCCATGGCCGAGCGCGTCCACGCCGTCGTCACGGCCAACGCCCCGGCCCTCGCGCCGAAGCTCTGGTACGGGATGCCCGCCTACGCGCTGGACGGCAAGGTCGTCTGCCACTTCCAGAGCGCGGCCAAGTTCGGGACGCGCTACGCGACGCTCGGGTTCAGCGACCTGGCCCGGCTGGACGAGGACACGATGTGGGCGACCGGTTTCGCCCTGACCGAGGTGACGGACGAGACGGAGGCACGCATCGCCGAGCTGGTGAGGCGTGCGGTGAGCTGAGGCGCGGCCACCGGTCTCCCGCCGTCACCGGCTGCCGGGCGCTCACCGGGTCCGTGTGGTCACCGGCCCCGTCCGGTCACCGGTCTCCCGCGTGCTCACCGGCCGGGCGCGAGGCCGAGGTCGGTGAGCGCGGCCCCGCCCGCGGCGGCGTGCTCACCCCCGGCGAGCACCAGCGTGCGCGCCGCCTGGTAGCGGCAACCGGCCGCGTCGAACGCCGCGGCGGCGGCGAGCTGCCCCGCCCGGTCGCCGTCGAGCAGCGCCTCCGCACGGTCCACCTGGGCGCTGGCGACCGGGTTTCCGGTGACCACGGCCCGGGCGGAGGCGATCCGCTCCCGGGCCTTCGGGTGCCCGGCGAGCACCGCCGTCTCCGCCCTGAGCGCCGTGTACCAGTGGAGCCAGACCCAGCACACCCACTTCCACACCCGGTCCGGCTCCGGTTCGACGCGTTCCAGGGCGGACTCCGCGTCCCCGTGGTGGAGCAGGACCATGGTGTCGAAGACCGCGCCGTAGCCCAGGCGGTGGTCAGCCTCGGACCCGGCCCGGTCGACGATCGCGAGCCAGGCAGCCCGTGCGCCGTGGTCGCCGCGCAGGCCGTGGACCATCGCGACCGACGCGGCGGCCGGTCCCAGGGAGCGCGTCCGCGGTCGGCCGTTCTGCTCCCACGCGTCGAGGAACCTCGTGCTGCCGGTGAGGACCCCGTCGGCGTCGCCGCTGAACGCGTCCGCCACCAGGAGCCAGGACGTGGCGCTGTGGCCCGCCTCGGCCAGCAGCGGGTGGTCGGCGAGCTGCCTGCCCCACCGCCGGGCCTCCGGCAGCCGGCCCACGCCGAGGGAGGTTCCGGCGGCCATGGCGAGGGCGTCCATCAGCTCGTGCGTGGTGGCGGGGGTGGGCGGTCGCGAGGCCAGGATGTCGACCCTGCGCCGGGAGGCGGCCGCACCGGCGAAGGCGTTCCCGGCCCAGCTCTGGGCGCCCGAGAGCGCGTCCAGGGCGGCGGACTCGGCCACCGGGTCCCCCGCGCCGCGGGCGAGCGCGACCGCCCGTTCGGCGCTCCGGACCGTCTCCTCGGCGGAGTTGTCGGGGTCCCCCTGGACCGCGCCGAACGCGTCCGCGACCACCGCCGCCTCGGCCAGCGCGACGGCGGCCCGGGCGGCCGGAGCGTCGCCGGACAGCTCCCGGGCCCGCGCGAGCATGTCCGTCACCTCCTCCGCCGGGGGAAGCCGCGTGAACGAGCTGGAGAACCGGTACGCGACGGTGGCGGCGGCCGCCAGGTCGCGACCGGAGCCCGCGGTGTCCCCGGCCCGGCGGGCGGCGTGCGCGGCGGCGCGGTGCAGGCGGTACATGTCGTCGTCGAGGCCGCGGCAACCGGCCACGGCGGCGGCCTGGCGCAGCGCGTCGGCGACGGCGCCGGTGTCGGCGAGCCGCGCCGCCTGTTCGAACCGCTGCTGGGCCTCGCCGAGCAGGGTGCGGGTGAAGGACAGCTCGGCCACGGCGCAGGCGAGGCGGTGGGCCTCGGCACGCTGTTCGGGTTGGTCGCAGGCCCAGGTGAGGGCGGCCCGCATGTCCTCCGCCGCGGCGTCGAACCGGGCGCGCCAGTCCGCGCCCGCGGTCGCGGTGAGGTCCGCCGCACCGGCCAGGCACCAGTCCAGGTGCCGGGAGCGGACACCGGTCAGCTCGCCGGTGTCGGCGAGCCGCTCCGCCCCGTACTGGCGGATGGTCTCCAGCGCGTGGTAGCGGGTGCCGGTCGCGGACGGTGTCACGGAGAGCAGGCTGTGCTCGGCGAGTCGGCCGAGCCCGTCGACGACCGCGGCCGGGTCCAGCGGGGCGAACCCGGCGACCCCGGCGGCGGCCTCGGGGGTGAACGGCGCGACGAACACCGACACCCGGCGCAGCAGGGCCCGGTCCCGGGGCTCCAGCAGGTCGTGGCTCCAGTCCAGCACCGCCCGCACCGACC
Organism: Nocardiopsis sp. M1B1; assembly: GCF_052466615.1. Lineage (NCBI taxonomy): Bacteria > Bacillati > Actinomycetota > Actinomycetes > Streptosporangiales > Nocardiopsidaceae > Nocardiopsis > Nocardiopsis sp. M1B1. Next base: position 3,499,671 of record NZ_CP196194.1, on the reverse strand, counting down.
GGTGCCTGTCGTCGGCCCGGGACCCGCCGGTGAGGACCCGAAGCTGGTCGGAGAGTCCGGCGGCGAGGCCGTCCAGTCCCAGCGTCGAGCACCGCGCCGCGGCCAGTTCGATGGCCAGCGCCATGCCACCGAGCCGTTCGCAGACGGCCACGACCTCCTCGCTCGCGGCGGGCCCCTGCGGCCAGCCGCCCACGGCCGCCCGGTCCATGAACAGGGCCACCGCGTCCGACTCCTCGCCGCCGTCCCGCGACAGCGGAGGGAGCGGGAGGACCCGCTCGAAGGGCACCATCAGCCGGGCCCGGCTCGTCACGAGCACCCGCAGCCGCGGGCAGGCGGCCAGCAGCCGCTCCAGGAAGGGCGTCACCCCGTCGCGCACGTGTTCGCAGTTGTCCAGCACCAGCAGGGCCCGGCGGTCCGCCAGCGCGGCCAGGATCGTGTCGTCGACGCCGCTTCCGGGCTGCTCGCCCACGCCCACGGCCGCCGCTACCGCGGCCCCCACACGGCCCGGCTCGGTAACCGGGACCAGGTCGACGAACCACACCCCGTCGGCGAACTCGTCGGCCACGTCCGCCGCCACCGCCAGCGACAGGCGCGTCTTGCCCACCCCGCCCGGCCCGACCACGGTCACCAGCCGGTGCGTCGTCACCGCCCCGGCCAGTTCCCCGCGTTCGCGGACCCGGCCGACGAACGACGTCAGCGGTGCGGGCAGGACAGGCGCCGAGCGCTCGCGCTCGGCGCGGGCGGACGCGGTCGCGTGCCGGGCGAGCGCCCGCCGGTCCGGCAGCGCGAGTTTGCGCAGGAGCGAGGAGACGTGCGACTCGACGGTGCGCACCGACAGGACCAGGCGCGCGGCGATCTCCGCGTTGCTGAGGTGCTCTCCGAGCAGGGCGAGTACTTCGGCTTCCCGAGCCGAGACCACTGGACTGGACACCGACTCATTATGGGTGGTGCTTTCCGTGGCCGGTACGGAGGCGGTCCGCGCCCCGGCCGGGGAGGCTGGGACCACGGCGATCGGACCCGGCCGAACCCGCCGGGCCGACCGCGAACCACGACCACGGGGAGTGACCGTGACCAGCTCTCACGCGCAGGAGACCACGACGGCGCCGCGTCCGGTGGACGACCGCCCCCGCTCCGGCGCCCGGCGCCGCCGCGACACCGAGGAGCGCCTCGTCCGCGACGTCGACGTCTGGGTGGCCAGCGCCTCGGAGGACGGCGTGCCCCATCTGGTGCCGCTGTCCTTCGACTGGGACGGCGAGTCGCTGTTGATGGCCACCGCGGCGGACAGCCCCACCGGCAGGAACCTGGCCGCCACCCGCACCGTCCGGCTGGGGCTGGGCGGCACCCGCGACGTGACCATGATCGAGGGCCGGGTCGAGGTCCTCGGGATGGACGCGCTGACGCGGGAGCGGGGCGACCGGTTCGCCGAGAGGACGGGCTTCGACCCGCGCGCGCTGGCCGCGCCCTACCTCTGGTTCCGCGTCACGCCGCGCCGCGTCCAGGCCTGGCGCGAGGTGGACGAGATGTCCGGACGGGAGCTGATGCGCGACGGCCGCTGGCTGGTCTGACGCTCCGGTCCAGACGGTGCGCCCGGGGTGAGGTGTGGGAGTAACCCACCCGCTCCCGGCGCTGCTGCCAGGCGGCGCTGCGTTCGGCCAAAGCACGGTTGTAGACCAGGCGCACACACCCGAACGTGCGCGACAGCTCAGCCGCCTGCGCATCACTCGGGTAGAAGCGGTACCGAAACGCCCGCTTCACACTCTTGCCGGTCATGGCACACACCGTAGCGACCGCCCCGCGATCGCGTGAGCCGAATCCAACAGAAAGCGACAGGAAGGAGAGGGCGTTTCCTCCCCGCCCTGAAGGACGGGGTATCCACGCCCAACAAACAGATGAGCGTTCTCGACGTGCTTCTGGCGGTGGTGGTCATCGGTGTCGTCGGTGTGGTCCCGCTGGTCGTCTGTGTCATCTCCATCGTGAACGACTTCCGCTACGGCGACAGCCGGTCGGACGGCGGCCGCAGGGGCGGCGGCGACGGCGGGTCCGGTGGGGGTGGTGACGGCGGCGGTGGAGGGGGCTGTTGAGACCCTCCTTCGGCCGGGGTGAGCGGCGAGGACCCCTCGGAGGGTTCCACCGGGCGTCGCCGCCCGGCCGTCCGCGCTCCCGTCTCCGCCGGGCACCGGCCGCTCAGGCGTCCTGGCGGAGCCGCCATGCCTCCTCGGTGCGGGCCAGGAAGGCGCGCAGCTCCCGCCGCGCCCCCTCGGGGCCCTTCATGCCCGGGGTGACCATCAGCTGGAGGGCGAGCCCGTCCACCTGGGTGTGCAGGTAGCCGGACCACTCCTCGACCCACGGGTCGGGGTGGGGCTGGAAGGGGTCCTCCACCGGCTGCTGGGTGAGGGCGGCGATCAGGAGCCGGTAGAGCCTGCGCTGGCTGTTCCAGCGCTGCTCCCGGTCTCGGTCGTACTCCCCCAGCAGCCCGGCGGCCTCCCAGGCTCGGTACTCCGCGCGGCGGGTCGCGTCCAGGGGCAGGAGCTGTTCGGCGTACTCGGCCATGCGGTCCAGGAACGGGGTGTCGGGGTCCTGGGCGCCGTTCAGGGCCGTCACGCGCGCGGTGACGCGCTCCTCGGACAGGTTCATGGCGAAGACGAGCAGGTCCTCGCGGGTCTGGAAGTAGTGGCGCAGGGCTCCGGGGGACCAGCCCGCCTCTGCGGCCACGGAGCGGATGGACACGGCGGCCGGGCCGGACTCGGCGATGACCCGCCACAGGGCTTCGGCCAGTTCCCGGCGGCGCTGTTCGTGGTCGACGATCTTGGGCACCTCCCCTTTCTAACACACTTGTGTTATTTTATTTGGCACAGGCGTATGAAAACGAGAGCGGGGGAGATCCCGATGCCGTCCCTGGAAGTGCTGTTGCCGGTCGCCGGACTGGCGCTGCTGGACACCCTGAGCCCCGCCACCATCGGGGTCTCGCTGTACGTGTTACTCAGCGGGGCGCGGTCGGTGGCCCGCCCCCTGTTCGTCTACCTGGCCACCGTCGCCGCCTTCTACTTCGCCCTGGGCTGCGCGCTCATGCTCGGCCTCGGCTTCGCGTTCGAGGCCCTGGACGACCTCGCCGACAGCCCCGTCCTGGGCTGGGTGATGGTGGTGCTGGGCGGGGGCATGCTCGCCTACGCCCTGTTCATGCCGAGCGGACCGCGCCGGCAGCGCAGGCCCGCCTCGCTGCGCACCGGCGCGATGGTCGCGCTGGGCCTGGCCACCGGCCTGCTGGAGGGCGGCACCGCGCTGCCCTACTTCGGCGCCATCGGCATCATGACCACCGCCGGGCTCTCCGCCGCGGCCTGGGTGCCGCTGCTCGCCGCCTACAACGTCGTCATGGTGCTCCCGCCGATCCTGCTCTACCTGGCCTACCGCGCCTTCGGCGAGCGGCTGCGGCCCCGGATGGAGCGCTGGCGGGCCAAGGTCGAGTCCGGCTCCCGGGAGGCCCTGGGCTGGATCATCGGCATCGTCGGCTTCCTGGTCCTGCGGCACGGGCTGTGGCTCGCGGGGGTCTTCGACGGGATCGTCAGCCTCGGGCCCGTCACCTTGGAGGCCGCCGCCCTGCTGGGCGGTCTGTGACCGAAGGGCCCGAACGCGGCGGCGCCAACGCGGGGTGGAGCCAGCACCACCCCCGGTCCGCACCCGTACCGCCCTGACTCCGGGCCCGGCCGGGCGTAACTTCGGGGCCATGGACACGACCCGCAACCCCGTCGCCCGGCTCCTGGCCGACACCCGCCACATCCTCCTGGGCCTGCCGTTGGCCCTCATCGCCTTCGTGGTCGTCCTGACGGTCCTGGCCGCCGGGGCGGGCACCGCCGTCGTCATGGCGGGCCTGTTCCTGATGACGGGCGCCCTGTACGCCGCACGCGGGTTCGCCCACGTCGAACGCGTGCGCCTGGCCGACCTGGGCCGCCGACCGGTGACGCGCCGCCCCTACCGCTCCCCCGCTCCCGGAGCCGGTCCCCTGCGCCGGGCCCTGACGCCGCTGGCCTGCCCGCAGAGCTGGCTGGACGCCCTGCACGCACTGGTGCTGCTGCCCGTGGCCGTGGTCGGCTTCTGCCTCACCGCCACCTGGTGGGCGGGCGCCCTGGCCGGGCTGCTCCAGCCGCTGTGGGGCTGGTCGCTGTACACCATCCCCGGCTACACCGACGTGGGCACCTACCTGGCGCCCGAGTACCCGGTGCTGGCGACCACGGTGGCGCACATGCTCGCCGGAGTGCTGTTCGCCCTCACCCTGCCCCTGGTGGCGCGCGCCTGCGCCCACACACAGGCCACGCTCGGCCGCGCCCTGCTGCTGGCTCCCGAGGACCCCCACGTGGGCGTGTACACCGCGGCGCCGCACCAGGAGGGGACCGCGCGGGCCGCACGGCAGCACCGGCAGGACACCGCGCCCATGGTCGCGGGCGTGTGAGGACCGCTGCCCGGCGCACCCCCGCCGCTCGCCCTGTGGGTAGGGCGGCGGCGCCGTCAACGGCCACCGCACGCGACACCGTCCGGTGCCGCGTGACCGTGCCGTTCAGGGCCGCCTCCGCTCCCCGTACAGCTCCGAGAGCAGTGCCACGGCCGCGAAGGTGGCCGGGTGCGGGTCGTGGCGCCGCCAGAGCACCCGGACCGGGACGCGCGGGGCATCGCCCACCAGGCGGAATGCGATGCCGTCGCGCCGGTACTGGGTCACGGTGCTCTCCGCGGTGATCCCGACGCTGCGCCCGGTCGCGATCCCGGCCAGCCAGTCGTCGATGTCGTTGACGTGCTCCAGGGCCGGACGCGCCCGCTCGGGCCACAGTTCGGCGGTGGTGGTGCCCGTGCGGCGGTCGATGAGCACGTGGCGGTCGGCGATCTCAGCCAGGCGGATGGAGCGGCGCCGGGCCCAGGGGTCGTCGGAGGCCATCGCACAGTAACGGCGCTCCCAGCCGACCAGGGCGCTGTCGAAGCGGCGTTCGTCGAAGGCGGCGCGGACCACGGCCAGGTCGCACAGTCCCTCCGCCAGCCCGCCGGTGGGCGAGTTGGTCCGTACCAGGTGCAGGTCCACGTCGGGGTGGCGGGCAGCCCAGAGCCGCTGGAACTCGGCGGTGTGGCGGCCCACGGCGGACCACGCGTGCCCCAGGCGCAGGCGGCTGTGCCCGGTGCTGGCCTCGCGCACCAGGTTGTCGGCCTCGGCCAGCACCGCGCGCGCCCGGGACAGGACCTGCACGCCCGCCGTGGTGGGGGCCACGTCGCGGCTGGTGCGGTGCAGCAGCCGCACGCCCAGGAAGCGTTCCAGGGCGGCGAGGTTGCGTGAGACGGCCGCCTGGGAGGTGCCCAGTTCGAGGGCGGCGTCGGTGAAGCTCCCGCTGTCGACGATGGCGACCAGGCAGCGCAGGTGACGCAGCTCCATATCCATACGCACAGCGTATAGACGGCCTTCCGCATGCATTTTGCGTATGCGCCGCCGGACCGCATCCTCGTCTCATGCAAACCTCGACGGGAACGGAGCGGCGGACGGCCGCGTCCGGAGTGGACCCGGGCGCCCGCGGGCGTCTGGCCGGGACGCTGGTGATGCTGTGCGGCGGGATGTCCAACCAACTGGGCGCATCCACGGCCGCGCTGGCCTTTCCGGTGATCGGCCCGGCCGGTGTGGTGGCCGTGCGCCAGTGGGTCGCGGGACTGGTGCTGATGTCACTGGGACGCCCCCGGCTGCGTTCCCTGACCTGGCCGCAGTGGTGGCCGGTGCTGTCCATGGCCGTGGTCTTCGCGACCATGAACCTGACCCTGTACCTCGCCGTTGACCGGATCGGCCTGGGCCTGGCCGTGACCTTGGAGTTCCTCGGCCCCCTGGCCGTGGCGCTGGCCTCCTCCCGCCGGTGGGTGGATCTGGGATGCGCCCTGGCGGCGGGAGGCGCGGTGGCGGTGCTGATGCGCCCGCAGCCCAGCAGCGACCACCTGGGCATGGCGCTGGCCCTGGTGGCCGCCGCCTGCTGGGCCGGTTACATCCTGCTCAACCGTACGGTGGGGCGGCGGGTGGCGGGCATCGAGGGCTCGGCCGCGGCCGCCGGGGTCTCCGCGCTGCTCTTCGTGCCGGTCGGGGCATGGGTGCTGGCGCACCACCCGCCCACGCCCGCGGCCCTGGCCTGTGCCGCGGCGGCGGGGGTGTTGTCCTCGACCGTCCCGTTCCTGGGGGACCTGTTCGCCCTGCGCCGGGTCCCGGCCCGCTTCTTCGGCCTGTTCATGAGCGTGCACCCGGTGATGGCCGCCCTGGCGGGGCTGGTGGTGCTGGGCCAGGAGTTGGACGGTCTGGACTGGGCGGCGATCGGGGCGGTGGTGGCCGCCAACGCCGTCAGTGCCTTGACCGCGGGGCGCGCGAGGAGGTCCCTCCACCGGCACAGTCGTCCGGCGGGGGCCGGGCAGCCGCGCCGCTCGGGGCGGGACGGCTCGCGGAATCGCCCGCCCGGCTAGAGCGAACCCGACAGCAGGAACATGAGGCCGACGAACGTTCCGATGATGACGAAGCCCAGGCCGACGACGACCATGACCGCACCGGGCCCGCACCCCCACGTGTGGGCTTCGGGCACGGAGAAGCGCGCCGGGGCCCTGAGGTCGTACCTGACCCGCGCGCTCTGTCCCGCGACGGGGCGGTAGGAGGTGCTGGAGCGGCGGTAGCGCCGGTGCACCTCGCGCCCGTCACCGGCCGAGAAGTGCACGGTGAACGGGTGGGTGTACACGCGACGGCGGTTCACCGTCGCCCTGCTGGCCTCACGCCAGGAGTCGGTGACGGTTCCGTCGGCCTCACCGGTGTAGCCCCGGCCGCCCGCGCGGTCGCGCACCGCGGACACGGTCGCGGAGAGGAGCATGCCGAGGCCGACGACGGTGAACAGGAACGGCAGGTACCGGAGGAGGACACCGCCGTCCCCGCCGGACAGGGCCAGCGCGGCGATGACGGCGGTGAAGGCGGGCACGGCGAGCATCGTCAGGACCGCGGCGGCGATCGCCTTCGCGCCGCCGGGGCGCCGTCCGGGGCGGACCGGGTAGTGCTCGGCCGACGGGCCGGGCAGGGCGGCGCTCTCCACCCGGACGAGCCGCGGGTCGTCGGCCGAATGAAGGAGTTCGACCGGGGTGCCCTCGTGGATGAGGTATCCGCCCAGCCCCGAGGTGTCGACCGCCTCCCGCTCCCGGCCGTCGGCGTCGCGGAAGGCCACGGTGACGGTGTGGCCGTTGGGGCTCCGGGTGAGGGGGTGCACCGATGTGACGACTCCCCGCGCGCGCACGCCGGTCCGGTCCAGAAGGCGGGCGTCGCGCCGGACCCGCAGCGCCGCTGACAGGTCCTTGAAGCCGGAGTGGACCGAGTACACGGAGAAGAGGGCCAGGAGGAGGAGCGCGAGGAGTCCTTGGGGGTCCACCGGGCCGTTCTACCAGAGCGCCGACGGCCTGAGAAGGGGTGTACAGGGCCCGGATCCGGCCACCGGGGCCGCCGGTGCACGGGTGTCGGCCGCGGGTGCCCCGCTTCCCCGTGCGGCGGCCTCCGGGCGGCGCGGTGGGAGGTGGAGGTGAGGCGCGACCCGTCGGGTTCCGCGGGGCGGAGGTCGACGGCACGCGGTGGAGGCCGATGCCTGCGACGACGACCCCCTGCTCCGACAGTCGGGTGGTCGTCCCTCACAGCAGCGCCGCGACCTGCTCGGCGGCCCTGCGGCCGTCGTCCAGGCCGATCCGGGCGGCGCGGGGACGCAGTCGCGGGTCGAGGAGTTCTCCGGAGACTTCGGTGAAGTCCGGGCCGTCGGTGATCCTGACGATGCGCAGACCCTGTCGTTCGAGCTCGTCGAGTTCCGCGTCTTCGGCCACGTTGGCGAGTGCTCCCGCTCTGGGGCCGATGAAGACGATGGCGTCGAGGTCCTTCTCCTCGGCCAGTGCGGCGGCGCTGGGGAGGCCGATTCCGACCTCGTGCGGCGCGGCAACAGCTTCTACCTGTGCGCCACCTGCGAGGTTCCCGAGGCCGACGAGTACACCCCCGAAGGTTTCGTGGGTGTGGACCTCGGTATCGCGAACATCGCCACCACCAGCGACGGCACCGTTCACTCGGGCAAGCAGGTCAACCAGGTCCGCCACCGCAATCGCCACCTCAGGCGCCGTCTCCAGAAGAAGGGAACCAAGTCCGCCAAGCGTGTCCTGCGCCGCCTCTCGGGCCGCGAGGCGCGGTTCGCGGCCGATACCAACCACCGCATCGCCAAGCAGATCGTGACCGAGGCTCAACGCACCTCACGGGGTGTCGCCCTGGAAGACCTGGGCGGCATCCGCAAGAGGGTACGGCTACGCAAGCCCCAGCGGGTCACGCTGCACTCCTGGTCCTTCGCTCAACTGGGCGCTTACATCGCCTACAAGGCGAAACGGGTCGGAGTGCCGGTGGTGTACGTGGACCCGGCCTACACCTCCCAGGGGTGTAGCGCGTGTGGCCACGTCGACAAGAGGAACCGGCCGAGCCAGGCCACTTTCCGATGCACGTCGTGCGGTTTCGCTGGGCACGCCGATGTGAACGCGGCCCGCAACATCTCCTCCAGGGGTGTGGCGGGCTGGGCAGTGAGTCACGCTGCCGACGACGCGGCCTGAAGTACACCTGCCAGGTGTGTGGAAGAGCTGCAAGCTCGGTCCTTCAGGACCGAGAAGCTGACGTCCGTCTCCTTGCGTGGGCGGGGTGTCGGCCGAGGGTGTGTGCTCCCCACGTGCCGACCGCCGGGGGTCTAGGAGGCTGTTCCGGTCCCGGCGTCGAAGGGGACGCCGGTGAGCTGTTCGCTCGTCGTCCACAGCCGCCCGGCCTCATCGGTGTCGTCCGCTCCCGTGGGAAGCCTGGCGGGCTTGGGGGTGCCGGAGGTCTGGTCGCGGCCGGCCGGGCCGATGAACTGCCCGGAGCTGACGTGCGTACTGGTCGCCGCGTACAGGAGGGGCCAGGCGGCACCGTCCGCCGATCCCATGAGCAGGCGCGCGGCGACCGGGGTGACGATGCGGCTCAGCGTTCCGGTGCCGTGCTGCTGGAGTCCGGTCATCGCCGATCCCGGGTGGACGGCGAGTGCCGCGAGGGGGCTGCGTGCGGTCCGGCGGGCGAGTTCGAGGGTGTAGACGATGTTGGCGCGCTTGGACTTCGCGTAGGCGCCCATGGCGCGGTAGCCCTTCTCGCTCATCAGGTCGTCGAGTCCGCCCATCCGCCACCGTGCGGCGATGGCGCTGACCGTGACCACGCGCGGCGCGGGGGAACGCAGTAGGGGGGCGACCGGAATACGTGACGAAGCGGCAACAGAGCTTATGTCCCCTGGTGAGGCTCCTCCACCGGCACGCCGTCCGGCTGGCCGTCGACGACGGTGAGAAGGGCACGACGTTGATCGCTGTTCAGCGGCGTGGAGCGCGCCGGTTGTACGGGTCGTGTTCGGCGGTGATCCGGGCAGCGGTCTCCTCGCCCAGGCGCACGTACTTGCCCAGGGTGGCCAGGTGGGCGTGGCGTGATTTGGCCTGGAGTTCGGGGGCGCTGCGGCCTTCGGCGGCCAGGTGCTTGAGGGCGGAGTGGCGCAGTTGGTGCAGCGTCCACCCCTGCCCGTGCGGGTCGTACTTCTTCGAGGCCTGCTTGAACAGGTACTCCGCGCGCGGGTAGGACAGCCGTCCCCGGCCGGTGGTGGGGTCGACGTCGGCCAGGGCGCGGGCTCGGGCGCCGGCGGTCGGGGAGCGGCGGTTGGAGCAGAACACCGGGCCTGTGGTGCGCCCGTTCAACAGCCGGGGCAGCAGGCGGGCGGTGGGGGTGGCCCAGTGCACGTACTCGATCGCACCGCCCTTGGAGCGAACCCGGGCCCGGCGCATGGCCATGTCCAGGTCACCCACGTCCAGGGTGAGGATCTCCTCAGCGCGGGCCGCGGTCTCGTACAGCATCCGCCACAGCACCTTCTCGCGCAGCCTCACGTCCGGGTCGGTGAACAGGGCTTCCAGCCGGGCGGCGGGGACGGACTTGTCACCGCGGCGGGGCTCCTTGCGCCGCTCCAACAGATGGGTGGGGTCGGTGGTGAGCCACTCCCGGCGCGCGCAGTAGGAGGCGAAGGAGCGCAGGGCGGCCAGGTGCTTGTTCCACGTGGCCGGGGCCGCGCTCTCCCAGCGGGCCAGGGCGGCGGCCGCCGCGTCGGGGGTGAAGGCAACCTCGACCGGCGCGGAGGGTCCGCACACGGCCGCCTGCTCCAGGGCAACAAGGGTCTGGGCGTAGGCGCGGCGGGTGTGCGGCTGGCCGCGGAACCGGTCCAGGAACTCGGCGCTCGCCTGGGCGAGGGTGAGGGCGCCGGGGCGGGGCAGGGGGTGGACGGTCACAACACCTCCCGGCTGGTGTGACAGAGAATGTTACGGAGTCACCTGCGGCCGGCGAACACCTCGACGCAGGCCGCGCGGGGCACACCCGGATCCGTGTGACAGAGAATATTTGATTCTCTGTCACACGGCTTGTCGGTGTCAGCGATGCAGCATCAGGGCTGGAAGTGCGTGCCGTCATGCTCACATGTCTTTGCGGTTCGTCGCGCCTCCGGGATTTCAGGTCAGTGCGCTGACTTCCACGTGCCAGGACGTCTCTGCCGGTGCACGCGCAGCCGTCGGTGGAGTCCGTCTGGCCCGGTTCACAGCGGCAGCAGGGTGCTGGCCAGGCCCAGGGCGGCGCATACGCCCAGCACCCGCAGGATCGGCCAGCGCAGGGCGAAGGTCAGCATGAGCGCGATGAGGGTGATGACCACCGCGACCGGGCTCACCGAGGCGACCTCGGGCACGGTGATGTGCAGGGGGCCCCAGTCCCAGGTGCCTGTGGTGGTGAACAAGGTGTTGAGGGCGAAGTACAGGGCGAGGTTGGCGATGACGCCGACCACGGCGGCGGTGATACCGGTCAGCGCCGCCGAGATCGCGGTGTTGTGGCGCAGGCGTTCGACGTAGGGGGCGCCCAGCAGGATGAACAGGAAGCAGGGCACGAAGGTCACCCACGTGGTCAACAGCGCCCCCAGGGTCGCGGCGGCCCAGGGGTCCAGGGTGCCGGGGTCGCGGTAGGCGGCCAGGAACGCCACGAACTGCACGACCATGATCAGCGGGCCCGGGGTGGTCTCGGCCAGGGCCAGGCCGCGCACCATCTCTCCCGGCGCCAACCACCCGAAGGTCTGCACGGCCTGCTGGGCGATGAAGGACAGCACCGCGTAGGCGCCGCCGAAGGTCACCACCGCGGTGAGGGAGAAGAACAGGCCCTGGGTGGTGAAGATGCTCTCGGATCCCAACAGCAGGGCCACTACGGCTACCGGCGCCGCCCACAGCCCCAACCCGATGGCCAGGATCCTGGTGAAACGGCTCGCGGTGGGCCGGTCGTGGTGCAGGGCCTCGTCGGAGATCAGGGGCGCGGGCCCGTCAGCGGCGTCGCCCACGCGGGCGGGGCGGGCGAAGTCGGGGTCGCGGCGTGAGAGCAGCCAGCCGACCAGGGCGGCCAGGGCGATCACCAGTGGGAAGGGCACGGCGAACAGGGCGAGTGCGGCGAAGGCGGCCACGGCCAGGGTGATCAGGGCCGGGTGGGTGAGTGATCGTTTGGCCACCCGTAGGACGGCTTGGGCGACGATGGCCAGCACGGCCGGGGCGAGTCCGGCGAAGGTGGCGGTGACGGCGGTGGTGTCGCCGAAGGCGACGTAGATCGCCGACAGGGCGCCCAGGGCCAGGATGCCGGGCAGCACGAACAGGGTGCCGGCCGCGATGCCGCCGCGGGTGCCGTTGAGCAGCCAGCCGAGGTAGATCGCGAGCTGTTGGGCTTCGGGGCCGGGCAGCAGCATGCAGTAGTTGAGGGCGTGGTTGAAGCGCTGCTGGCCGATCCAGCGCCGCTCCTCGACCAGGGTGCGCTGCATGACGGCGATCTGCCCGGCCGGGCCGCCGAAGGTCTGCAGGGAGACCAGGAACCACACGCGCAGGGCCGTGCGGAAGGGGACCAGGTCGCCCACGGGCGCGGCGTCTCTCCGCGCTTCCCCGGCGCCGCCGGGGGCGTCGTCGGATTCGGTGGTGGGGTGGTGGGGGTCGGTGCTCATGCGGGTTCCCGTCCCAGGAGGCTCTGGCGCCGGTAGTACTCGTACAGGCCATCGAAGAGGGGACCGGTGACGGCCAGGGTGCGCTCGTCGCTACCGGTCATCGACAAACCGCGCAGGACCACGTCCAAGCCGGGGGCCTCGGGGGCGTCGTAGCGTTCGTCGTCCAGGTCGGCCTCGTGGACGACCTCGGCGATCTTCCACAGCGCCGCGTCGGTGAGGTCGTAGCGGCGCAGGATGGTCTCGAAGCTGCAGTCGCCGCCGTGGTGGCCCAACTCGACGCCGCGCATGTCGAAGGCGGTGGCCTGCTCGGGCACGTCGGCGGGGTCGGTGACGAACACGAACTCGGCCTCGGGGTCGATGCGGCGGCGGATCAGCCAGGCGCAGGCGGCTCGGTCGATGTGGATACCGGCGCGGGTGGACCACTTCATGCGCTCTCCTGTTCGGTGTGGTCTGGATGTAGGGCCTCGACGGCCTCGCGTGCGGTGCGGCGCTCGGGCGGGGGGAAGTAGTCGCGGCGGGCGATGCGGCGCAGTTGGGTACGCAGCCGGCGCATCGCCCGGAGGCGTTCGGGTTCGGGCAGGCTACGGGCGTGGGCGGCCTCGGCCCGCACGGCGCGGTATTCGGCCGCGCGGGCCTGGGCCATGGTCTGGGCCAGGTGATGTTCCTGGGCCCGGGCGGTGGGCCGGGCCAGCCACACGGTGGCCGTCCCTCCGGCCTCCACGACCTCCTCGGCGATCCAGTCCAGGTGTTCGCGGGTGCGCGCATCGGCCGGCAGCGCGACCAGGCCGTCGCTGATCTGGGCGGGGCCGAGCTGTTTGAGTTTGCGCCACACGCTGATGCGGGGGGTGGAGGGCTCGCGCGGGATCCGGTAGCTCAACAGCACCCACTCGCCCGGCCCCTGCGCGGCGGGCTCAGCGTTCATTGCCGGGCCCGTCTGCCCACACCGATCACGCGGGCGATCCAGTACAGTCCGGCTGCGGCGATGAGGATGAACACCGTGTCGTCGAGTGGGTCGGCGATGGGTTCGAGCAGGCGGTCCAGCACGTTGACGTCGGTGACGAACGCCCCCCAGGCGAACGCGCCGATCAACAGCAACACGAAAGCAACCCAGTCCAGCGCGTTTTGCGGTCGCAACGCAGGGACTCCTCTCCTGGTGTGGTCCTCGATCGATCGGAAGTGGCCGCTAGCCGGTGGGCTCGACCTGGTGCTGGTCCACCGCGTTCCTCAACGCCCTGGCGAGCGTGGCCGCGTCATCGTTGGCCCAAAAGTGCATGTAGAACAGACGCGGTTGGTCGTTGAGGGCGTGGTTGTGCAGCGCGACGATGTCGATGCCGCCCTCCCGCAGCGCCTGGATCACCCCCTGGACCTCGTCAGCGGTCATGACGAAGTCGCCGTTGACCGCCGCCTTACCCCCGCCGGTGGGCTGGAAGTTGATCACCGTGGCCACCCCCATGCCTGAGGGCAGCACGTGGTCACCGGAGGTGACCTGGCCGGTGCGGGCGAAGGAGAACTTGTACACCCCGCCCTGGGCGCGGCCCTGGGTGCCCATCGCCTCATCCACGGCCGCGGTGTCCAGATCCAGCTCCTGCGACGGCCCGTCCTGGGCCTCGCGCGGGGTGGCGGTGGCCTCCAACGCCTCGTCGACCCCTTGTGCGAGCGCGGCCGCGTCCTGGCCGTGGGCGTGGAAGTGGGTCCACCACACCGCGGGCTCGTGGTCGAGCAGGTGCTGGTGCACCGCGGTCTGGTCGATGCCGTTGTCCTGCAGGGCGTCGGTGACCCCGGGCAGCTCCTCCTCGGTGACCACCAGATCGCCCATCATCATCGTCGTGCCGTCCTCATAGCGGGTGAAGGCCGCGTAGGAGCCCAGGGCGAACCCCGCTCCGATCTGCACCCCCCGGGAGGTCACGTCCAGGTCGGAGCGGGGAAAGCCCACCCGGTAGACCGTGTCATCGGAGAGCTGTCCCTCCCGTCCCAGCGCGTCGGCCACCTGCGCCCAGTCCTGGGCCTGTGTGGTGGCCGGCTCGACCAGGGCCTCGGACGATTGCTGGTCCTGCTGTTGCTGGTCCGCCTGGCCCGCCGAGCAGGCACTCAGCACAACCACCAACCCCAGCGCCAGGGCCGCCTTCGACCTGCTGTGGTGCGTGATCACATCCACTCCTTCCCCCGTACCTCCACCGAACATGTAACCATGGTTTCATAACTATCCGTATGTGGGGTGTAGGAAACAGGGAGTGTGCGGGCGTGGTGTTCTCCATGACCGGTGTCGGATTCGACCAGCAGGGGGCTCCCCTCCTCGACGGGATCGACGCCGAGGTCGGCCAGGGGCGCCTGACCATCGTCACCGGCCCCAGCGGCGCCGGGAAGACCACACTGCTGCGCCTGCTCAACCGTCTGGCGGAGCCCACCCGCGGGCACCTCGCCTTCCACGGCCGCCCGCTGGCCGAGACCGACGTGCTCGCCCCGCGCCGCCGTGTGGTGCTGGTCGCCCAGCACCCGGTACTGCTCACCGACAGCGTCGCCGCCGAACTGCGCGTCGGGCGCCCCGACCTCGGCCAGGCGGCTGCCGCCGATCTTCTGGGTCGCCTCGGCCTGCCGACCGGTCTTCTCCACCGCCCCACCGCGGGCCTGTCCGGAGGCCAGGCCCAGCGCCTGTGCCTGGCGCGTGCCCTGGCCCTGCAGCCCGAGGTGCTGCTGTTGGACGAACCCACCAGCGCGCTGGACGGGGCCGCCGCCCGGGTCGTGCCCGAGGTGGCCCGCACCCTCACGGCTGCCGGAACCAGTGTGCTCGCCGCCACCCACGGCCGCTCCTGGATCCGCGCCGCCGACGCCGTACTCGTCCTCGACCACGGCCGCCTGGCCGCACACGGGCCACCCCAGAGCCTGGACTACCTGATGGAGGGACCATGACCGCGGCACCGTCATGGGGCGTGGTCGCGCTGTGCACCGTCTTCGTCGCGCTGGCCCTGGCACTGGCCCATGCCCAGCGTCTGGCCCTGAGCCGGGATCTGCTGTGGGCGGCGGTCCGCGCCGCGTTGCAACTGGCCGCTGTCGGCGCGGTGCTGGGTGTGCTGTTCGCCGTGGCCGGGCACCGCCCGGTCGGCGGCCTCGGCCGGGCGCTCGCTGATCATCACCATGTTCTTGGACATGCGGGGCTGGCGGGTGCAAGCGGAGCGGCGGGGCCGGCGCATGGTGCGTCCGGTGCGCAGCAGCTTGGCCAGGTCGCGGCGCAGCTGGCCGCGGCCCTGGACGTAGAGGGCCTGGTAGATCGTCTCGTGGCCCACGCGCATCTCCTGGTCGTCGGGGAAGTCCCGGCGGAGCAGGTGAACGATCTGCTCGGGGCTCCAGCGCTGATCCAGGCGCTGTTGGACATACTCGCGCAGCCGCGAGTTGGCGTCGAGCTTGCGGGTCTTGGGTCGCTTCCTGCGCTCGTCCGTGCGGACCTGGGCGGCGTAGGGGCCGTACCGGTGTTTCTTGATGGAGGCGTAGTAGGAGCGGTTGCGGCGGACCTCGCGGCTGATCGTGGACGAGGCCCGGTCCAGCTCGGCGGCGATCGAGCGGATCGAGGACCGCAGACGCAACATGTCGGCGATCTGCGTCCGCTCCTGCTGGCTCAGGAAACGCGAAGAGCCCGGAGAGGCCCCGGGGCCCCTGAGGGGTGCCACGGGCCTCTCCAGGCTCTTGTGCGCTCTGCGACCGTTGCGCCAGACCTTGCCGGTACGCCGGTTGATGCCGACGATCCGGCAGGCCTCTCTGCTGCTGTAGCCCTGGTCCGTGAGCCGGAAGTATTCCTCCCGCTCACGGACGAGCTTCTTGCGCCCCTGCGGTATCCGGCGTTCTTTGCGGATCTCGTCGTCCATCGCACCCCTTCAGAGATGGGGTGTTGCAACGACCACTAGAACTCAAGGGCCAGCTAGGGGGCGTTTCTCTAGGCGGTGACGTTCCCTCAGGCCAGCGGGACGTGGACTGAAGGTCAAGGACCTGTGAAGCTGGCCGCGGTGGCCTGAGGGCCTCACGGCGTGTCACCGCTCCGGCTTGACAACTCCATCGGGAATCTCCTCGACTCGTGATCGATGACCGGGACGGGCACCCCGGTCGCCTGCCCTGATGCGCTGGGTGATGCGGTGCACGGAAAGGCGATCACCCTTCCGTGGTCTTCAGCGGCCCGACGATTCCTCGTTCTCGGTCATCGACGTACCAGTGCTCGGTGATCAGCCGCGGATACCGGGCCTGTAGCGCCGCCATGCTCGTCTCCACGGCATCGTCCTCGGCGAATACGGGAACGAACGCCTCCGGAACGGCCGGTTCGGGCGCTGCGTCCGCCACCAGGGCATCGAGGATCCGGTTGCGCAGCTCGAACGGGTCCTGTGTTTCCCGCAGGGCGGGCCCGTCCGTCCAGCACAGGGTCCAGATGCCCGCCAGCGAGAACGACCTCTCGATCCCCACCGCTTCAGAGGGCGGTTGAGTGGGGGTGACGTCAGCGGCGCCAGGGAGCAGGACGGGCAGCCCGGCTTCGAGCTCGGGGCGGATCCACAGTCCGAGCAGCCGGTTCGATCCCGGTTCATCCCCGAACTGCCGTCGATGGTTGACCAGATAGTCGCTCACGTTCTCGACCGCGGACCTGACGTCGTCCACGCTTCGAACCAACAGGAGCATGTTCATCGGGTACTTCCCTTTCCTGGAGTGAAGTGGCGCTGCACGTGCCCGGTCGTCATGTGCTCAGCGGTGCGGACGGACAGCTGCCCTCGGGGGTGACCGTGGCCGGAAGCCAGGGCCGCCAACCGGTGGAGGTGTAACGGAGCCAGGGTTCATCGGGGCGCTCGCGTGCGGCGAGACCGACCCAGTCGTGGTCGAACATGTGGCGCAGCACGGTGTGACGCGCAATGAGGGTGTCCAACCGCTGCAAGGGTGCCTGCACGATGGCGAGCAGGCGTTGCGGTTCGTGCCTGGTGTGGTGGCCGTCGGTGAGGGACTGCCAGGGCAGGCCGGACCGAAGGTCGCCGGTGTGACCGGTCATGACACCGAGGCCACCGCCGACGACATTGTGGAGGGCCTTGCTGCCGGCGCCGAAGGCCTGGGGGTCGGTGGCGGCGAAGTAGTACTGGCTGTTGATCCAGTGCGCGACGACGAGCGGCGCCGTGAGTATGGTCTCCAGGACGGTGCCGGCCGGGTCGAGGTCGGGGTCGTAGTCGTGGAGGAACAGACGGCCGTGCAGGTCGATGCCCCGGGTGAGGGCGCGGGGTGCGATGAGGAAGGCCGCGTTGTCGGCCAGACCCCATTCGGGGAAGACCTGGGCCCAGTCACGGGCGCGTGTGCGGGTGTGGCGCGCCGCGTGCCGTGGGCGGGGCCGGGAAGGTGCGCCCGGTAGGGTGGCGCAGCGCTCGGCGGCCAGGTGTGCGCCGGCCGTGCGAAGATCGGCGGTGAGCCGGTCGACGTCCCGGCGGTGGGTGTCGGGCAGGAGGTGGGTGTCCAACAGGCGCACGGTGTCGGTGGTGGTGTCGTGTTCGGCCGGAACGAACCGGGTGTCGTCGGGAATGCCGATGCCGCGTTCGGCGAGATGTCGGCGAACCTGCGGATCGTTGAGCAGGGCGGCGGCGGCGCGGGCGTTGGGACCGCCGGGGTGCCCCCCGCATGCACCGCAGTCCAGCGCGGCCTGGTAGGGGTTGTTGTCGGTGTGGGCACGGTGCCCACAGAATACGACGAGGCGTGCGAACCCCTGGGTCAAACCCATCAACGTGAGAATGCCTTCGGCGGTCGCGGTGCGCTCCTCGGAGGTGAAGGCGTCCTCGAGGGAGATCTCGGTCGCAGGGTCGGGGGTGATACGGCGGGTCCACCACGCGCGGGCGGCGCCGACGGCACCGGGAGCGAAGGTCTTGGCCGCGGCCAACGGGCCCAGGAGCCAACCGGCCGATTCGGCGAGCACGAACGGCGCCACCAGGTCGTCCTTGGCGGCGTGCAGGGAGTGGTCGGCCGCGGCCAGTACCCGGCGGCCGGTCAGCGACCGTTCGGCCGCGCGCCGTCGACCCTCGCTGGGGCGTTCGGTGACGGTGTGCCGGGGCGTGATCGGGCCCGGGCACTGGGCACGAGCGGTTCCTCCGGCGAGGTCGCGGTAGCGCATGGCGACGGCGAAGAATCCGGCGAAGCCCAGGGTCTGGTAGTCACCGAGCGCTTCCAGGTGGCGGCGCAGTCCCTCGGAACGGGGATCGATGCAGCACACCACCTGTGCCCGCGGAGGGGCGTCGGTCCACTCGGGCACCGAGCGGCTCAGGGTGCGCAGCAGTCGGCTCCGGTAGTGGTCTTCGTAGGCGTCCAGCCAGACGAGGGCTCGTTGCTCCACCGGGAGTCGGTCGAGGAACCGCGCCAATTCGGTGCGCTGTGCCGCGTCGGTGTCGGTGATCTCCAGGGCCGCCAGAAGGTGGCGGGCCCGATCGTCGGGTTCGGTGGTGGCCTGCCCGGTGTCGAGCAGGTCGGCGGAGGCCGAGTTCCACGCCGTACCGTGGGTATGGGTCTCGGTGAGCGCGGCGGCTTCGGTGGTCAACCGCAGGGCGAGGTAGGCGACCAGGTCGATACCACTGCCCTGCAGTTCGCCCCGCCAGCGGATGTGGGCGGCGAATCCGGGAAGGCATGCCAGATGGGCCTGGAGATAGCGGGTGCGCTGGTCGTCCGGGACACCGAGGGCGGCCAGAGCCTCCGCAACGGCCTGCTCGGCCCGTTCGGGCAGGTCCCGAAGACGTGTACGCACGCGCCGCGGCAGGGTCGTGTCGTGTGCGGCCAGAGCCCGCCACGCGTGGTAGAAGCCTCGGTCGCGGCCGGGCATCCGCCAGGTGGACTGGCCCTCGTCCAAATAGGCCGAGCACCACTGGATCGTGTGGGTGTCGAGGAGGGCGGCCATGTCCGGGGCCAGCGCTTCAGTCGCTGTGCGTGCCTGGCGGATCGGCGGGGGGTTGGTGATGCCCTGGTGCAGATCGGCCGACAGGAGTTCGACCGGGTCGTAGGGCCGGCCGCCGAGGGTGAGCGGTCGGCATCGCAGCACCTCGGGGTGGCGGCGGATCAGCGCGGCACGCACGTCGTCGTCGGTGATCCGCCCGTGCCGCCAGGCCGCCCGCAGCCAGCTCTCGTCCGGGGTGACCCGCGCTCCGAGCAGGTCCGCGGCGGTGATGGCCGCGTCCGCGAACGGGCGGTCCACCAGGCCGGACAGTGGGTTGACCGCGATGAAGTCGGCGAGCGGCCAGGTCGGCGCCAAGAACGCGGCGGCATCGGCGATCACGGCACGCACGGCGGCCGCCGAGGTGGCGGTCTCGGGAGCGGCCTTGGTGATGGGTCCGATGGTCATGGGTTGCGACTCCTCCTGCTGTGATGACGGTGGCGGAACGCGCGACCGCGTGAAGCCCTGGGTCCGCGCTTCCGGGAGGCCCGGGTGGCTCCGGTCAGAGCGCCGGACGCCGTCCGGCGGTCCCGTCGAGGGGCCGGCGATCACGCCCCGGCTCCCTCAGGTAGGGGCACCGGCCGTGGGTGCGGTGCGGGCACCGCACGTGACGGGAGACCCGGAGTGGTGTGCGTGCGCTGCTGTCCGGCGGACAACGCCAACACGTAGAGGCGGTCGCGCCAGCGGCCGAGACCGAGTGCGGATGCCCGGTGGACCAACAGCGCTCCGATCACCGGCACCGCCACCACGATCGCCGGCAACCAGGCCGGAACTGCGGCGGTGGCGGCAACGGGCACGCTCGGGGCCAGGAACTCCGTAACCACGGCCACCACGCCCAGGTAGCCGATCACCGCACCCGGCAGCACGACCACCACGGTGGCCAGCGCCCCCACGGTCGGGTGGCGCCGCAGCCATCCCCACGCCAGCCGTGCGGCGGTGGCCGCGGCGAAGATCAGTAGCGCCGAGCCTCCGGCGTGCGGAGGCAGCCACCAGATCGCGACGGCCACGGCCGCAACCGCGACGGCTCCGGCGAGGACGGCCACCTGCGCCGAACGCGCGGGGGTCGACCGGGGCGCGGGCGGAGCCAGGATGCGGTGGGTGTGGCGCTGCACCGCCGACCCCGAGCCCAGGAACAAGGTGGCTTTGAACAGTCCGTGCGCCACCAGGTGCACCACCGCCGCCGCGTAGAGGCCGAGCGCGCAGGTCATGAGCATGAACCCCATCTGCCCGATCGTGGAGTGCACCAGCGAGCCCTTGACGTCGGGGCGGGTCAGCATGATCGCCGTGGCGGCCACAGCGCTGACGGCGCCGATGGCGAACGCCAGGTGTGTCGCCGCCGGGGCTGCACCGAAGATCGGCGACAGCTTCACCAGGAGCACTCCGCCCGCGTTGACCACGCCGGCGTGCAGCAGCGCCGAGACCGGGGTCGGCGCCGCCAAAGTCGCCGACAGCCACCGGTGCCAAGGCAACTGCGCACACCGTGCGGCTGCGGCGATCACCAGCGAGCAGGCCACCGCCGTGCCCACCGCGCCGCCGAAGGCTACGCCGTTCTGGTCGCGCAAGTCGAGATCGCCCCAGGCGGCGACCGCGAGAACCACCCCGGACCACAATGCGACGTCTCCGATGATGACCACACGTGCGGTACGGCGGGAGGCGTCGATGGCCGAAGGGGCGGGTCGGTACATCCCCACGAGTCGCCACAGGGCGACACCGGTCAGCGACCACGCCACCGCCAGGGTGACCATCGTGACCGCGGCCACCATCACCGCGGTCGCGGCGGTCAGCGCCCCGGCCGTGATGGCGAACCCGGCCGCGGCCGGGTCGCCGCGCAGGTAGCGCAGGGCGAACACCTGGACCACCGCGCTGATCGCGCACACCAACAACAGCACGATCGCCTCGAGGCGGTCGGCCGCCAACCCGGTCCAGACGTGCCCGTCCGGAGCGGCCAACACCATCGCCACCGGTCCGCCGAGGGCCACCGTCACGGCCAGAGCCCCGGCCAGTGCGGTCGTCGACAGTGCCGCGCCCGCGCCCAGCGCGGGTGCCAGGGGTCGCAGGCTCCGGATCGATCCGGTCATCGCCGCGACGGCGGGAAGGGCCGCCAAGGCCACCAGCATCATCCCCGTCACGCGGCCGCACCTTCCGTCTCAGCGCCCTTCGCGGCGCGACCCGAGACCGGGGTCGCGGTGACGTCGGCGGCGATGGTTTCCGAGGGATGTGCGGGCAGGGCACGTCCGTGGAAACCACTGATCCGCACCCGTGCCGACTCACCGCGGGTCACGCGGCGGAGCGGCCGTCCCCGTCCCGCTCCGGGGGCACCGATGGAGCCCGGCGAGCCGGTGTTGATCGTCGCGTCCGGTGACGGGGACCACCGGTGCATCCGACCCCGCGAAGCCTCGTCGGCCGTCGGCTGACCAACGGTCGGCACACGCGCCATCTCGATGCCACCCATGACACTCACCTCCCAAGCACGTCACTGATAACGCGTGTTAGTATACACGACATGGATCGTACGACATCAATAGCGCGTAATGAAAATCGTGCTATCAGTCACCTGCCACGGGGTGCCATGGTGGATATGCAGGAGTGGACGTTTCTCACCAACCACGCCCACGTACTGCTGTGCGTGGTGCGGGATCCCCAGGCCCGGTTGCGGGATGTCGCCGAGCAGGTCGGCATCACCGAACGGGCCGCACAGCGCATCGTGGCGGACCTCGTCGAAGCCGGGTACCTGGAACGAGAGCGCGAAGGGCGCCGCAACCGGTACCGGATGCACCCCGAGTTGCCGCTGCGCCATCCGATGGACCGCGACACCGCCATCGGAGAACTCCTGGCCGTGCTCATCGGCACCCGCAACGGCCCTGACGAGGCCCTGTGACCACCACCGCCCACCCCTACGCGGACGCACGCGTCGCACTGGCCACCAGACACGCCAAGGAGAGGGTCCTGGGCCCGGCCTTGGCCCGCATCCCGGGTCTGCGCCTGGTCCTCGCCGACGACGTCGACACCGACGAGCTGGGCACTTTCACCGGTGAGGTCCCACGCGCGGCATCGCCGTCCGTGACCGCCGTGCGCAAGGCACGCCTCGGTCTACGGTCGACCGGCCTCGGGCTCGCCGTGGCCAGCGAAGGCTCCTTCGGTCCGCATCCCATGGCTCCGATGCTCAGTGCCGGCGACGAGATCCTCGCCTTCCTCGACACCACCCGGGACCTGTGCATCGTGGAGCGCCGCCTGGGCCTCACGAACTTCGCCCACACCACCGCCCGACGCCTCGATGAGACCACCGAGGCGTTCTTGGGCCGAACCGGTTTCGGCCCCCACGCGATGATCGTGCGCCCCCACACCCCAATCGATCCGCAGGACCCCGGCCCTATCAGCAAAGGCATCCGGACCCGCGCCGAACTGGCCGCCGCGATCAACGAGTGCGCCCTACGGTCGGCGGACGGCCTGGCCCGGCTGGAGACCGACATGCGCGCCCACCTCAATCCCACGCGCATGCGCGAGATCGGCCTGCTCGCCGACCGGCTCACCGACCGCCTCGCCACGCTGTGCCCCGCCTGCGGCACCCCCGGATACGGCCAGGTCGACCGAGAACCCGGCCTTCCGTGCGACAGTTGCTCTGAGCCCACATCACAGACCCTCGCCGTCATCCACGGATGCCAGCGGTGTCCTCATCGCAGCAGCCACCCCAGAGACGACGGTCGGGTCAGCACCGACCCCACGTTCTGCGACGGGTGCAATCCGTGATCGAACCCCGCGGTCCGACATCACCGACGCGACCGTCGGCAGGGCCCACCGGCGCAGACCAGACCCCAGCACGAAAGGACTGACGTGCTCGACATCGGCCTTACCACGTGGATCGTCACGATCGCCGTCATCGTGGCCCTGCTCGCCGCAGACCTGACCATCGCCGCGCTGAAACCGCACCGCGTCGGGTTCCGGGAGGCGACCGCGTGGTCGGTCTTCTACATCGCGGTGGCCCTGATCTTCGGCGTGTGGTTCACCCTGGCTCACGGCGGTGAGCTCGGCACCGAGTACTTCGTCGGCTACCTGGTGGAGAAGAGCCTGTCCGTCGACAACCTCTTCGTCTTCGTCATCATCATCACCACCTTCGCGGTACCGGTCGAGCATCAGCACAAGGTGCTGACGTTCGGCATCGTGCTCGCCCTGGCCATGCGGGCGGTGTTCATCGCACTCGGAGCCGCGCTGTTGGCACTGTTCTCCTTCATGTTCCTCGTGTTCGGCCTGCTGTTGATCTACACGGCGATCCAGTTGTTCCGGCACCGCAACGAGGACCCCGCGATCGAGGACAACTCCGTGGTGCGTCTGGCCCGGCGGGTCCTGCCGGTCACCGACGGGTTCGTCGGTGGCAGGATCTTCACCCGGGTCGACGGCCGCCGTGTGGTCACGCCGATGCTCATCGTGCTGATCGCGATCGGCACCGTCGACCTGCTGTTCGCCGTGGACTCGATCCCGGCGATCTTCGGGATCACCCAGGAGCCCTACATCGTGTTCACCGCGAACGCGTTCGCCCTGCTCGGGCTGCGCGCACTGTTCTTCCTGGTGAAGGGCTTGCTCGACCGGCTGGTGTACCTCTCGACCGGGCTGGCGCTCATCCTGATGTTCATCGGCGCGAAGCTGCTTCTGCACTGGGCCCACGTGGACCTGGACGAACGGGTCCCGGAGATCCCGACGCTGGCGAGCCTGGTGGTGATCATCGTGATCCTGGTCGTGGTCACCGTGGCGAGCCTGGCCAAGACCCGCCGCGACCCTACGGCCAAGGCCCACGCGGGCTCACTTCGCGCGCACGACGCCGAGGCCGGGCGCGAGGACACCACCGAAGAGCCGTGAGCCGGGCCGAGCGTCAAAGAACATCCATCGCCGGCCAAGGCCTGCCGCCGGCGCGGTCACGAGCCCGAGCCGGCGCGGACGACACCACGAGTCCGGCGTCGTGGGGCGCGAATTCCAGGGCATCCAACACGGGCGGCGACGCCACCGACGTCTCGACCTCGACCCCGGGTTCCTGAAGGGCGACCGACGACGGGCCTCCGCCAGTGCGGTCTTCGCACGTTCCCGAAGAACAGCCGAAGATGGCACGACGTCCGGTTCACCGAAGGAGCGGATGGTGCGCGGCACATGCGAGGCGTTCATCAGGCGCAGATTCGAGCGACGCGAACGGACCTCCGCGGCGGCCCAGCCGAGGGCGACCACAGAGCCGGACGAGTTATACGACATGAAATACGCGTGCCGAAAAACGCGATACGCACTACGGGAAGGTGGGGTAAGGTACTGGCATGCAGGAGTGGACGTTTCTCACCAACCACGCCCACGTACTGCTGTGCGTGGTGCGGGATCCCCAGGCCCGGTTGCGGGATGTCGCCGAGCAGGTGGGCATCACCGAGCGGGCCGCACAGCGCATCGTGGCGGATCTCGTCGAAGCCGGGTACCTGGAACGAGAGCGCGAGGGGCGCCGCAACCGGTACCGGATGCACGCGGAGTTGCCGCTGCGCCATCCGATGGACCGCGACACCGCCATCGGAGAACTCCTGGCCGTGCTCATCGGCACCCGCATCGACCCTGACCAGGTGGCGTGACCGCCACCGCCCACCCCTGTACGGACGCACGCGTCGCACTGGCCACCGGACACGCCGAACAGCGGACCCCGGGCCTGGTCCTCGCCGACGACGTCGACACCGACGGGCAAGAGCCTTCGCGCGCAGGAGTCCAACCACGTGATACCTCTGACCGCAACCGCCATCGCCGAGGCCACTGGAGGTCGCCTGACCGCCGGCACCGACCCCCTCCTGTGGGTCACGGCACCCGCAAGCATCGACTCACGCCGGGTCCACCCCGGCGGCCTGTTCGCCGCGCTCTCCGGCCGGCACACCGACGGGCACGACCACGCCCCGGCCGCCATCGCCGCGGGCGCGGCGCTGGTGCTCGCCTCACGGCCGGTGGCCGCCCCGGCCGTCCAGGTCGCCGATGTCACCGTCGCGCTCGGCGCGCTGGCCCGCCACGTGGCGGGCCACCTGTCGGCGACCGTCATCGGCATCACCGGATCGAACGGCAAGACCAGCACCAAGGATCTCGCCGCCCAGGTGCTGGCGCACCACGGACCCGTCACCGCCACCGGCGGTTCGTACAACAACGAACTCGGCTTCCCCCTCACGATCCTGCACGCCACCCCCGACACGCGCTACCTCGTCCTGGAGATGGGTGCCCGGGGCCGCGGGCACCTCGGCTACCTGTGCGACCTGGTCACGCCCCATGTAGGCCTGGTGCTCAACGTCGGCACCGCCCACATCGGCCAGTACCCCGACGGACAGGCCGGGATCGCCGTGGCCAAGAGCGAACTGGTCGCCGGACTCCCCGACGCCGACCACGGCGGCCTCGCCGTCCTCAACGCCGACGATCCGCTCGTCTCAGCCATGGCGGACCGCACCCGTGCCCGCCCTCTGTGGTGGAGCCACCACCCCCATCCGACGCGCGTGCACGCCCGCGACGTGCGCCTCACCCAGGACGGTCGCGCGGGATTCACCCTGTGCACCCCCGAGGGCACCGCGCCCGTCACGCTCTCGCTCACCGGTCGGCATCACATCGGCAACGCACTCGCCGTCGCGGCGACCGCTCATGGCCTGGGTCTGGACACCGCGATGATCGCCCAGGCGCTGACCGAGGCACGGCCCAGGTCCGCCGGACGTATGCAGACCATCGTCCGGGATGACGGTATTACCCTCATCCACGACGCGTACAACGCGAATCCGGACTCGATGTCGGCCGCTCTCACCGCGCTGACCTCGGTGACCGCGCGTCGCCGCATCGCGGTCCTGGGAGAGATGGCCGAGCTCGGAGAGCACGCCGCTCAAGCCCATCGCCACCTGGGCGTGCTCGCCGCACAGGCCGCTCTCGACCTCCTGGTCGTGGTCGGCGATGACCACGCCGCCCTGATCGCCGACGCCGCCCGCGCCGCATGCGACCACCTCGACATCGTCTCCGTCCGTGACGCACGGCAGGCCCACGACGTCCTCCACCGCGGCCTTCACCCCGGCGACCTCGTCTTGATCAAGGCCTCCCGGGCCGCCCGCCTCGAAGACCTCGTCGCCGCCCTCAACGACCGCTGAACCGGCCGGAGCCACGACTCGCCTGATCGCGGGGCCCGGCCGCCCGGCCGAGCCGGTCCGCGATCGCCGATCCGATCCCCTCCAGGGCGGGAAGTGATGCCACGATGACCTCGCATCCGTGCCGGTCGAAGTCATGGAGGAACCCATAGAGCCGCTGCGCGTACTGTGCGGCCGAGTCCGGTACCGCGATCACGTGCTGCGCGGAAGACGACACGGCATCACCCGCGAACTCGGGGGGAAGAAGGACACCGACCCGTTGCCCTTGCGCCGCCAGCAGTTCGGCTTCGTCGAGGACCCGGTCCGGTTCGACCAGGAGCACCCGGGCCCGCGGCGCGTAGTGCGACGGGAACTGGCCTGGAACCCGGACAGCGCTCTTGGCCCGCACCGACACGGCACGGCCCAGTACGTGCTCGAGGTCCTCTCGACTCACACCACCGGGGCGCAGGATCGCCGGCTCACCCGTGAGATCGACGATGGCGGACTCGACGCCGACCGAGCACGGGCCACCGTCGAGCACATAGTCGACGTCCGCGCCCAATCCCGCATGGACATGACGGGTCGTCGTAGGGCTGACCTCGCCGAAGCGGTTGGCCGAGGGCGCCGCCACCCCGCCGCCGAAAGCCGTCAGCATCTTCAAGGCGACCGGATGGTTCGGCACCCGCAGCGCGATGGTGTCGAGGCCACCGGTGACCACACGGGGAACACGGGCCGCCCGCCGAAGCACCAGCGTCAGCGGGCCCGGCCAGAAGCGTTCGGCGATGAGGTGCGCCGTGTCGGGCACGTCGGCCGCCCATTCAGCGAGCTGGTGCGCGCCGCCGAGGTGCACGATCAGCGGATGCGTCGTCGGCCGCCCCTTCACCGTGAAGACACGTTCCACGGCGCCGACATTCTCGGCATCGGCGCCGAGCCCGTACACCGTCTCGGTGGGGAACGCGACCAGACCGCCCGCACCCAAGGTGCGAGCGGCGCACTCGATGCGGTCGAGTACGAGTTCGGGTTGGTCCGAAATCACCGTTCACCCCTCGTAACAACAATCTGACACACCGACATTCAGCGTGATCGGTTACCGTGCTGTATGCCGTCGGCTCTCCCGGGGAGTAGCGCTCTCAGCCTATCCTCGCTGGGCGCTGCAGCGTCCAGACGGACGACGGCCCCGCCCCTGCGCTCCGGCGACACCGAAGCCGACGCGCCCAAGAAGTGACAGAGGCCGCGCGGGGGCCGCCGACCTGTCGGGCCGCCTCACGACTCGGGGAGCCCTGCATCTTCGGGGTGTGAGTCTTCACCGCGTGCTCTCTTGTGTCTGGTCGGTCTCGTCCAGTTCCAGGTGGGCCTGGGCCGCGCCGGGCGGGGACACATCGAGCACGTAGTCGCCGAAGCGGCGGATGTGCGCGCTCATGTACGGGGCCAGACAGGCCACGTCGGGCCCGTAGACGCGGTGGCCCTCGTTCCTGAGCTGGGTCAGGGCCGCGGTGATGGCCACGGCGTTGTAGAAGATCACGCAGTTGGCCAGCAGTTCGTTGAACTTGACCAGCAGCTCCATGTGGTCGGGGTCGTTGTCGGCCAGGGTGCCGTTGTTGCCGAACCGCAGCCAGGAGGAGAACCCGTGGAAGGCCTCCACCCGGTTGGTGACGGCGGTGATGCCCTCGCGCAGCTCGGGTTCGTTGAGGTAGCGCAGCAGCACGGTGGTGCGCATCGCCCGCCCCAACTCACGGAACGCCCGGTACAGCCGGTTCTTCTTGGACTCGTTGCTCAGGCGGCGCAGCAGCACCGAGCTGGACAGCCGTCCCTCCTTGATGGACAGCACGGTGCGCATCAGGTCGATCCAGTGGGTGCGTATGAGTTTCCAGTTGATGACCGCGTCCTCGCCGAACAGCGCATCGATGTGGCGGTAGCGGGCGTTGGCGCTGGGGCGGTAGAAGACCAGGTCCTTCCAGTTGCGGATACGGGGCAGCAGCTCCACCCCCAGCAAAGCGGCCAGTCCGAAGGCCGGCAGGGACTGGCCCTGGGTGTCGGCGTGGAGCGTCTCGGGCTCCAGGCCGCTCTCCTGGCGCAGCAGTCCCTCGAAGATGTAGACGGCCTCCCACACCCCGCACGGAATGAAGTGGGAGAACAGCGCGATATAGGAATCGGCGATGTGCCGGTAGGCGATCCCCCCGTACCCGCCATACCGCACGCTCGTCTCCGCCAGGAGGTTGTCGTCCCAGGTGTCGATCTGGGTGCCGTCCGCCCCCACCCGTGAGCCATCGCCCCACCAGTAGGTGACGTCCAGGCAGCTGAAGGCGTTGACCACATCGGCGCTGGCCCGGTTCAGCTTGTGCGCGGTGACGTGCTCGCGGGCGGGCCCGGCGATCTCGTGCGGCGAGAGCCCGCCGCGCAGGTGACGCGACATCTGGTGCGGC
The DNA here is from genome assembly GCF_052466615.1 of Nocardiopsis sp. M1B1. Lineage (NCBI taxonomy): Bacteria > Bacillati > Actinomycetota > Actinomycetes > Streptosporangiales > Nocardiopsidaceae > Nocardiopsis > Nocardiopsis sp. M1B1. The sequence continues at coordinate 3,471,164 of NZ_CP196194.1, read as the reverse complement.
CCCAGGTTGGTGCCGTAGGTGAAGCCGATGACCGAGTAGCGGCCCAACGGGTCCTTGATCTTGGGGTCCGACCCCGACAAGGGCCCGAAGTGGCGGTACCAGCCGATCCAGTGCGCGGTCCGGGTGACGATGTCCAACAGCCCGACCTCGTCCATGCGCTCGGTGACCGCGGCCTCCAGCGCGAGCGCGGAGGCGGTGCGCTCGCGGCCGCGGCGCCGCTTGAGCGTGGGCACCCCGTCCTCGTCGATCGCCAGGTCGGCGTTGTCAGGGTAGGCGGCGTCCGTGCGCGCGGCGTGCGCGTCCAGCAGGCCCCGGACCATGTCGCACAGCCCGTCGGCCGTGTCGGGGATGCCCGCCTCGGCGCAGTAGGCGGCGATCTTGCCCTGGGCCTCCTCGGCGCTCATGAGCTGGTCCAGGAAGCTGGCGTAGGAGTCGGCCCCCACCACAGCCACGTCCCCCGTGCGCAGCTCCGAGGCCAGGTAGGAGAACACGCACACCTCCAACTGGCGGCGCACGAAAACCCCCGGCCGACCGCGCTCGCGGATCGTCTTGGCCCAGTGCTCGGAGACGAAGGAGGTATCCAACGCCTCGCAGCCCTCCAGATGGTCAGGGACATACTCACCGCGTAGGTGCCGGTTGGCGCGGATGAACGCCACCGCCCGCAGCACCGAGTCATCAGCGCTGGTGGGCTTGAGCTCCAACACCTCCAGCAGCTCGAACAGCGCTGCCCGGTGGGAGCGGTAGAACCCCGCCATCAGGCCCGTGTAGTTGTTGCCGTGGTGGGCGGAGATCTCCTCGTGCTCCTGCGAGACCTTGGCGACGCCGCCGGCGTCGGCGAGCGGTTTGAGCATCAGCTCCCCGGCCCGCTCGCACACCGCCGACTCCGCCCACGCGGCGGCCTCGCCGTGGGCGTGGGCCTCCCGGGCTCCCGAGAGCATACGGCCGAACACGCCCCACAGCCGTTCGGTCTCGGCCCGCTGGCGTTCGCGGATCTCCTGCAGGCGCTCGCGCCCCTTCTTGTGGATCGCCGCCATCCGGCGGCAGAACATGCCCGCGACCTCATCGCGAGCCCGCACCCGGGCCACGTGGACCAGGCTGACCACCAACGCGATCCGCTTGTCATCGTTGAACTTGCGCAGTTGGGAGATATCCAGCACCCGCGCCTCAGCGGCGAAGTGCTCGACCTTGGCCTTGGGAACCTCTTCCAGCCACACCTGGGTCGGCCCGAGCAGGTCCAGGTCGCGCAGGTGCCGCAGGTGCTGCTTGAACCGCGACAGCGACGGGCGGCGCGCGGACTGTTTGAGGTCGTCGGCCGGGGAGGTGCGCCGTCCCGCAGGGACCTGGAGCAGCCCTTCCATCCGGGCGATGTCGTCGTCCCCCATGCGCTTGGTGATGCCGAAGAAGAACTCGTAGTTGACCTCGGCTCGCACCCGCGCGGCCATCTTGTCCAAGACGGTGAACCCGGGCAGCTCGAAGCTGTTGCGCGTCAGCTCCTCCAAGGCGACGTTGATCAGGTCGGCCGGGTTGTCCTTGACCCGCGCCTCGGCGCGCATGGTCTCCTCGGCCAGGACACGTGCGGCCTCGCGGTCGCTGTTGACGCCCTGGCGGTCGCGGACCAGTGCCCGGTGGTGGCGCCGGGTCCGGTCCGAATCGTGGGCACACTCCACATCGGCGGCCAGATCCAGGCGGCTGCGCACATGACCAACTACAGCGTCGGGGACCTCGTCCATGCGGGGGAAGTACCCCAGCCGTTGGAAGGCCTTGAGCTGGACCACCAGCGCGAGCAGGTGCTCATCGGAGCGGGTGGCGCGCTGGGCCCACTCGATCTCCTTTGGTGAGGGGGTGAAGACGTCGTACAGCTCCTGGGGCGGCACGCTCTTCTTGAACCGGGGGTAGGCGGTGCGGTCGATCGACGCCATCGGTCCTGCCTTGACTACGAAGCGGAAGTGGCGCGGACAACCTAGCGCTACTCGGTGCAGCGTGTCCGGGAAGTAGTCAAACCGTCACCATCAGGTTCAAGCCCAGGGCCTATTGCCGATCCGTCACGTATTCCGGTCGCCCCCCCAGTACGGCGGGCCAGACCCGGGCGTCGAAGGCGAAGTGGCCGAGGTGGTTGGTGCCGACCGTCATCTCGAAACCGTCGCGTGTCAGCCGCCGCTCGGGCAGGTTCATCACGCCGGCGTTGTTGAACAGCAGGTCGATCGTCTCGGTCTCGGCGATTCGCGTGGCGGCGTCACGGACGGACGAGAGGTCGGCGAGGTCGAGTACCAGTGTGTCGGTCCGGGCCCCGGGCGCGGCGGCGCGCACGGTCTCGGCGGCCTGGTCCAGTCTGTTCCGGCTGCGTCCCGCCAGGATGACGCGGGCGCCGTGCCGGGCCAGGACGCGAGCGGTCTCCAGTCCGATCCCGCCGCTCCCGCCGGTGATCAGCGCGGTACGGCCGCTCTGGTCGGGGATGTCGTCAGGCGTCCAGTGGTTCATCTGCGTGCCTCTCCGTTGGTCCGTCGTGTGCTGTGCGCGGGTCGTCCGGCGACCGGATACCCGGCCCGGGAGGTCTTTCGCGGCGCGCCCCCAATTTAAGAGACCGGTGGTCTGATGTCAAAAGACCGACGGTTTGTAATATGGGGGCATGGAGAACTTCCAGCGCGCCCGCAGTGAGGAGCAGCGTGAGATCCGGCGCCAGGCGGTACTGGACACCACCGCGGCCATGCTTGAGGAGATGCCCGCCGGTGACGTCAGCCTCAACGAGCTGAGCCGCCGGGTCGGGCTGGCCAAGTCCAACGTGCTGCGCTACTTCGAATCCCGCGAAGCGATCCTGCTGGAGCTGCTGGACCGCGCCTGGCGGCAGTGGATCGCGGACCTGCCCGCCCTCCTCGACGCCGACATCGACCGGGCGGCGCCCGTGGAGCGGCGCACGGAGCAGTTCGCCACCGCCGTCGCCCGCTCCCTCGCCGGGCGCCGGGTCCTGTGCGACCTGCTGAGCTCCCAGGCGGGTGTGCTGGAGCACAACGTCTCCGCCGAGGCGTCCGCCCGCTACAAGCGCGCGGCCGTGGCCAACGTCGCCTCCGTCGCCACGCTGGCCGGCCGCCACCTGCCCGAACTGGGCGAGGACGCCCCGCGCCTGACCGCGGCCATGATCATGGCGATCGGCGCCGTGTGGACGCACGCCCACCCCTCCGAGGCGATGCTCGCCGCCTACCGGGCCGACCCGTCACTCACCGCGTTCAAACTGGACTTCGTCACCGCCCTGCAGGACATGCTGGCCACCCTCACCGCGGGCACCATCGCCCGCGCCTCCTCCTGACCCGTTCCGGGCACACCCTGGTGCCGCCGATCCGGTCGGTTCCGGCCATGCGGACGGCCCGGGCCCCGAACCGCGGCCGAATGGCGCGGGCTGGCATGGTTCGTCGCGGTATCGCCTGATTCTGACCGCCGGTAACTGCTCTTGTCAGTGCGGTCAGGGGCCCTCCAGGGTTCGTTGGAAGACGCCTTTGTCCATTTCCGGCTTACCCTGTGCCCGGCCGCAGCTCGCCGGGTTCGGGCATCGAAGCGCGACTCCTCGTGTCGCCCTGATTGAGTGGACACCATGGACGCCACCCCCCCAGCCGGACCACGATCCAGACGTCGTCGCGCATGCCGAGCGCCTGTTGCGTTTCCTCGGCGGCCCCTCGCAACCACGCCCTCGGATCAAGGGTGACCTGCCCTACGCACCGGCGATGGGCCGTCCGCCCCAGCACGACCCCGCTCCGCCCCGCAAACGGGGTTTCCTCGCACGGATCGCGCACGCTTTGGCCTCCCCGGCCGATCCACCCCCGCCCACGCGCTCGCAAGGAAGAGTGAAGGACCGCGAGAACGTCACCGTGCGCTTGGCGGAGTACCGCGCGGACCCTGCCCAGGAGCGCCAGCTCGAACTGCTGAAAGCCCTCGTGGAAGGCATGGACGCCTACACGGAGATCCATGCGGAGCGCATGCGTGTGGAGCGCGAACAGGCGGAACAGGCGCACCGGGCGGCCCTCGCCACACACAGGGTCGCGGTGGCCAGCATGATCTTCGGCGCGGCGGGCTGGCTCGTGGCCCTGTTCCAACTGCTCCTGCCCCTACTCGGAGTCGGGGGTTGATGGGCAACGGAACAGAATCCGGCGCTTGGCGCGGGTTTTCGTTCGAACGTTCCTCAACCCCCGACCCTTCGGTGAGGTGACAGGGCCGCTGTAGCTATACACCGGTTTCTTGCGTGGCCCGCCCCGCGCAGCGGCCTTCGGGCGGTTGGCGGGTGGTGGGAGGGGAATCTGCGCCGTAGGCGTCCGTTGAGGGTTTCCCACTCCCCCGCGCAGCGGCCTCCGGGCGGTGGTGGGCGGAAGTTTGACCTCAATATTTGTTGAGGTTCTACGGTTCATGGCATCAACTCCGACAGATCCGGTGGACGACCATGAGTATGGAAATGGCCGCGTGGAGCTCGATGTACCACGCCATGCACGCCCGCGAGGACCAGCGCCCCTTCTCCCTGCCCGTCCTGCGCCGGATCGCCTCCTTCGCCCGGCCCCACGCGCGCCAGCTCGCCTGGTTCGTGGCCCTGAGCGTGGTCACCGCCGTCCTGACCGTGGCCTCCCCGCTCCTGGCCGGACGGGTCGTCACCGCCATCACCGAGGGCGGCCCGCTGGAACCCGTGCTGTTCCTGGCCGGGCTCATCGCCGCCGTCGCGGTCCTCGAAGCCGCCCTGGGGCTGGTGGTGCGCTGGCTCTCCTCCCGCGTCGGCGAGGGGCTCATCCTGGACCTGCGCACCACCGTCTACGACCACGTCCAGCGCATGCCGGTCGCCTTCTTCACCCGCACCCGCACCGGCGCCCTGGTCAGCCGCCTCAACAACGACGTCATCGGCGCCCAGCGCGCCTTCAGCGACGTGCTCTCCGGGGTGCTCAGCAACCTGGTCACCCTGGTCCTGGCCCTGGCCGTCATGCTCGCCCTGTCCTGGCAGATCACGCTGCTCGCACTCGTGCTGCTGCCGCTGTTCGTGGTGCCCGCCCGCCGCATGGGCGCGCGTCTGGCCAGGATCGAGCGCGAGCGCACCGTCCACAACGCGGCCATGGGCACCCAGATGACCGAGCGCTTCTCGGCTCCGGGCGCCACCCTGGTCAAGCTCTTCGGCCGCCCCGAGGAGGAGTCGGCCGAGTTCGCCCGCCGCGCCGGACGGGTCCGCGACATCGGCGTGCGCACCGCGATGGTCCAGGAGGTCTTCTTCACCGCCCTGACCCTGGTCTCCGCGCTCGCCCTGGCCCTGGTCTACGGCCTGGGCGGCTTCTACGCCCTGACCGGCCGCCTGGACGCGGGAACCGTGGTGTCCATGGGCATGCTCCTCACCCGCCTGTACGCCCCGCTCACCTCCCTGGCCAGCGCCCGGGTGGAGGTGATGAGCGCGCTGGTCAGCTTCAGCCGGGTCTTCGAGATCCTGGACCTGCGGCCCCTGGTGGAGGAGAGGGAGGAGGCCCGCGAGGTCCCCGCCGGACCGGTGTCGGTGGAGTTCGACGACGTCTCCTTCGCCTACCCCTCCGCGGACAGGGTGTCGCTGGCCTCCCTGGAGGAGGTCGCCGTCCTGGACACCGCCGAGCAGCGCGAGGTCCTGCACGGGGTGTCCTTCCGGATCGAACCCGGGCAGACGGTCGCCCTGGTGGGCTCCTCCGGCGCGGGCAAGTCCACCATCGCCCAGCTGGCCCCGCGCCTGTACGACGTGGACTCGGGCGCCGTGCGCCTGGCGGGGGTGGACGTGCGCGACCTGTCCTTCGCCTCCGTGCGCGCCACCCTGGGCATGGTCACCCAGGACGGACACCTGTTCCACGAGACCGTGCGCGCCAACCTGTCGCTGGCCCGGCCCGGGGCGACGGAGGAGGAGCTGTGGGACGCGCTGCGCCGCGCCCGCCTGGACCAGCTCGTCGCCGCCCTGCCCGACGGACTGGACACGGTGGTCGGCGAGCGCGGGTACCGCTTCTCCGGCGGTGAACGCCAGCGCCTGACCATCGCCCGCCTGCTGGTAGCCGGACCCGAGGTGGTCATCCTCGACGAGGCCACCTCGGCCCTGGACTCCACCTCCGAGGCCGCGGTGCAGGCCGCCCTAGCCGAGGCGCTGGAGGGTCGGACCGCGCTGGTCATCGCCCACCGGCTCTCCACCGTCCGCGCCGCCGACGCCATCCTGGTCGTGGAGGCCGGACGGATCGTGGAGCGCGGCACCCACGCCGAACTGCTGGCCCGCGGCGGCCGCTACGCCGAGCTGTACCGGACCCAGTTCGCCGCCGACGACTCCGCGGCGGTTCCGGCCGGACGCGCGGTGTCCTAGAGGAGTCGCGGGGGAAGGCCCGGACGGAGCCTTCCCCCGTCTTCGGGCGGGCGTCAAGGGGACCGCTTCCGCCGCCACAGACCCCGTCCCCCGGTGGCGCCACACCGGGGGACGGTTCTCCGTGCCCGGCCGGCACGCGGGGGCGTGCCGACCGGGCGGTGCGTACGGCGCCGCCACGGCCCCTGAGGACGGTCGGAATCCTCCCCGGGGCCGGGCCGGGTCAGATGTGGCGCACCACGCGGGCCGGGTTGCCGACGGCCACCACGTTGGCGGGCAGGTCGCGCACGACCACCGCCCCGGCGCCCACCACGGTGTTCTCCCCGATCGTCACACCCGGGCAGACGATGACCCCGCCGCCCAGCCACACGTTGTCGCCGATGGTGATCGGCTCGGCCGCCTCCCACTTGTCGCGCCGCTGCTCGGGGTCCACGGGGTGGGTGGGGGTGAGCAGCTGGACGTTGGGGCCGATCTGCACGTCCGCGCCGATGCTGATCGGGGCCACGTCCAGCATCACCGCGCCGCAGTTGACGAACGTGCGCGCGCCGATGGTGATCATGGAGCCGTAGTCCACCCGCAGCGGGGGCCGGACCCAGGCGTCCTCGCCCAGCTCACCCACCAGGTCGGCCAGGAGCTTTCGGCGGTCCGGGTCGTCCACGGAGGCGTTGTTGAACGCCGCCGCACGCCTCTCCGCCCGGATGAGGTCGGCCTGGAGGTCGGGGTCGTCCGCCTGGTAGAGCTCACCGGCGAGCATGCGTTCCTTCTGGCTGGTCACCACGGTCCCTTCGTGTCGGTCGCGTTCCGACCCTAGCCCGACGCGCGCGGGTCGGGGCCCGTCCCCGGCTTTCGCGGAGACGGGCCCCGACCGCTCCCTCACAGGATCCGCCGGGCTCCGGGAACCGCTCGCACGGCGGTGGCCAGCGCCCAGCAGGCCGGAACCGCGAGCGCTCCCATGCCGAGGAACTTCACGAGCGCGCTGGCCTCCCAACCGCTCAGGGCCACACCCAGCCCCACCAGCACCAGCGGGTGCAGGACGTACACGGCGAAGGCGTTGTCGGACAGCCAGCGCGTGAGGCGGTTGCTCCCGCTGGCGAAGCGCCGGAAGCCCACCAGCAGCGTGAGCACCGCGCCCGTGGCCAGGACCGACTCGGACGTGATCTGCGCCAGCGCCTGCCAGGTGCCCGACGCGGGTGTGATCTCGCCCGACAGGATCGTGACCGCCGCCCCCGCCGCCAGACCCGTCAGGGCCAGGGCCGCGCCCCACCACCCGGCGGCGCCGGGCAGCCGGACCAGCCAGTTGCCCCGGTAGGCCAGCACGCCCAGGACGAACAGGGTGACGTACTGGGGCAGGAAGCCGGGGCTGGGCAGCCCCACGATCGGCCAGTACGGGGCCGGGGCCAGGTAGCGCCAGGCGAAGGTGACCAGGGCCAGGCCCAGGGTGAGGGCCGCGACGGGCGCCGCCCAGCGCAGCGGAGCGGTGTCGGCGGGCCGCGCGGGGGGCTCGACCTCCGCGCCCGCCTGTCGGGCGCGGCGCTCGCGCAGGCTCCGCACGGCCACGTAGGCCAGGGTCATGACCAGCAGGACCTCCACGAACCACATGGGCCCGGGGTCGTAGGTCACGATCAGGAACAGCCAGAACGGCAGCTCGCCGCCCTCGGCCGCGAACATCTCGACGGCGGGCCCGTAGTTGGGGATCACCAGGAACGGGCGGACCAGCAGCACGAACAGCAGGAAGGGCGCACCCAGGCGCACCAGGCGCTCGCGGACCAGCCCCCGCCCGCCCCGGCGGTCGGCCGCTCCCGGCACGAAGTAGCCCGCGAGCAGGAAGAACAGTCCCATGAAGTAGGTCTGGTTGAGGAAGACGAGCAGGTCCAGCAGACCGCCGGAGGGGTCCTGGGCCGGTTCGAGGTAGAACCACACCGGGATGTTGCCGTAGGTGAGCGCGACGTGGTGCAGGACGACCAGCACGGTCAACGCGACCCGCAGGTTGTCGACGTGGTGCAGGCGCCCGCGCGCGGGCGACGCGGGGTCCGGGAGGAGCGGTGGGCTGGCGTGCTGCGTCATGGTGTCCTCGTCAGTCGTTCGGGGGTGGGGGGCGGTCGGCGCGGGTGGCACGCACGAGCAGTTCGCCCAGCTCGCGGGCGTGCGCCATGAGGTCGTGGCCGGGGTGGACGCTCCAGTAGGCGAACATCGCGTCGATCGCCGTCTGCTGGGTCACCGCCATCACCCGCACGTCGAAGTCGCGGAACTCGCCGCTCTCCTGTCCGGACCGGTACAGGCCCTCCAGGGACTCGTAGAGCACGTCGGACTCCGCCGCCCCGTAGCGCGGGGAGCCGTCCGCCTTGCGCGCGTGGGTGAAGATCTGCGCCAGCGTGGCCATGCGCTCGGGGTGGGACAGCGCGTACTCGGCCACGCCGCGCACGTGGGCCCGCAGCATGTCGGCGGCGTCGGTCTGCTCCAGCATCCCGGGGAAGACGGACTCGGCGATCTCGGTGTAGACGTCGGTCACCACCTGGTCCATGAGCTCGTCCTTTCCGGCGAAGTGGTAGGAGATCACGCCCTTGCTGATCCCGGCCGTGCGCGCGATCCGCGCCAGGGAGGCGTTGGGGTAGCCCACCTCGGCGATGGTCTCGACCGCCGCCGCGGTGATCTGCGCCCTGCGGGCCTCCTCGATGAAGGACCGCTTCTGTCCGCCTGGTTCATTTTTTGACCGCATGGCCAGAATCTAGCACGCACGGCCAGGAAGCTATCGGGGATGTCCCTGACCCGACCCCGGGCGGCCACCCACCCGCCCCGGGGCCCGTCCCTGCCTCCTCCTCCGGGGCGTGGACGGCGACGGGCGCACCACTTCGGCGCCGCCCGGCGCGTCACCTGCCAGTGGCGGCCCCGCGGCCTCTCGCGCGGTCGGTGCCCTGGGGAGGGCGGGTAGTTCGGCACAATGGTCCGCGGTGCTGGAACGGGTGCGACCGTCGAGCTGGGAGAGTCAGGAGGGGCGACCGTGAACGTCGCGGACCACTACGCCTACCGAGTCCGCTGGTCGGCCGAGGACGGGTGCCACGTCGGCACCGTCGCTGAGCTGCCGTCCCTGTCCTGGCTCGCTCCCGGACGCGGCGAGGCCTTCGAGGGCATTCGGCGGCTGGCCCTGGAGGTCGTCGAGGGCATGCTCTCCTCGGACGGGGAGGAGCCGCCGGGGACGATCCGTGCGGCGTGCGGATAGCACCGCCGGGACGAACGACGGTGCCCGCGTCCCCCGGGGGAACGCGGGCACCGAGACCACGGCCGGAGGGCCTCAGTCCAGGCAGAACTCGTTGCCCTCGGGGTCGGCCATCACGATGAAACCGGTCTCCATCGGCGGCTCCGGCTCGTGGCGGCGCACCCGCGTCGCGCCCAGCGCGAGGAGCCGCGCGCACTCGGCCTCCAGCGCCGCCATCCGCTCCTCCCCCAGCAGCCCGGGGGCCACGCGGACGTCGAGGTGGAGGCGGTTCTTGACCACCTTGTCCTCCGGCACCCGCTGGAAGAACAGCCGCGGACCGCGCCCCTCGGGGTCCTCGACGGCCGACCTCGTGTTGCGCTGGCCCTCGGGCACGCCCACCTGCTCCAGGAAGGCGTCCCACGCGGCCAGCGGGTCGGCGCCCTCGGGCAGGTCGACGCCGGGCGGCCCGGGGTGGACGTAGCCCAGCACGTCGCGCCAGAAGGAGGACAGCGCCCGGGGGTCGTGCGCGTCGAAGGTGATCTGGACGTCGAGACTCATCGGTTCGCTCCGTTCGCGGCTGCCGCCGTGTGCAGGTAGAGGTCGCGCAGCAGGCAGACCTCGGACAGATGATGGATCAGCTCGCGGTGGATGTGCAGCACCAGGTCCGCCATGGGCGCCTCGGGGTAGGGCTCCTTGTCACCGACCGGGGTCCGCAGCGCGGCCGCGTCGAGGCCGCGCACCCCGGCCAGCCACACGTCGACCTGGGTTTCGAGCTGGTCGAGCGCCTCGGACGCGCTTCCGGCGTACTCCCACGTCTCGTACGAGGCCGCCGGTGCGCCGAAGTGCGACGCGTTGCGCATGGCGAGCACGCCGACGATGACGTGGCCGAGCCGCCAGGCGATCGTGGTGAAGGGCGCGGGGTCGGGCTCCGGGAAGGCGAAGTCGATCGTGAAGTCCCCCGAACCGCCCTGCACGGGCGCCGTCGAGCCGCCGCGCGGCCGCACGCTCCAGGAGCGTGAGTCCGGTACCGGCGACCAGAAGTACTCGTCGTCGGTGAGGCCCTCGAAGTGGGGCCGGATGTGGTGGTTCCAGTGGAACTCCCACTGCTCGCGCAGGGTCTGGTTCCAGTCGAGTTCTGCTGTGCTCATGGGGCAACCCTGGCACCACTGGCGGACAGGATCGGTCCGCTATCTCTGGCAGGGTGGACCGCATGGACACGGCAGGCGGCGACGAACGCGGTACGACGGAACGGGTGCTCACCCTGCTCGGGCTGTTGCAGCGTCGCCGGGTCTGGACCGGTCCCGAACTCGCCGACCGGCTCGGGGTCACGCCGCGCACGGTGCGGCGCGACGTCGACCGCCTGCGCGCGCTCGGCTATCCGGTGCACGCCAGCCAGGGCGTCGGCGGGGGCTACCAGCTCGGCCCGGGCAAGGACCTGCCGCCGCTGCTGCTGGACGACGAGGAGGCGATCGCCACCGTGGTCTCGCTGCTCGCCGGAGCGGGCGGCGCGGACGGTGTGGAAGGCGGCGCGGGCGACGCCGCGCTGCGGGCGCTGACCAAGCTCGACCGGGTACTGCCCACCCGGTTGCGCGACGAGGTGCGCGCGCTCTCCGGTTCGGTGGAGTCCTTCGGCTCGGGCCGCACGCCGGTCGATCCCGAGGTGCTCATGACGCTGGCCCGGGCCTGCCGCGACGAGGTCGAGGCCGGTTTCGACTACCCGTCCGGGAGCGGGGTGCGACGGCGGCGGGTCGAGCCGCGCCGCCTGGTCGCCTCCGAACGGCGCTGGTACCTGCTCGCCTACGACCTGGACCGCGACGACTGGCGCAGCTTCCGCGTGGACCGGATGAGCGCTGTGGTCGCGCGGACCTGGCGTTTCCACCCCCGTGCGGCCCCCGACGCGGCGGCGTACGTGCAGGAGGGCGTGGCCAGCCGGGTCTACCCGCGTCAGGCGCGCTTCCTCGTGCGCGCGTCGACCGAGACGGTGCGCGCGCAGATCCCCGCGTCGGCGGCGGTCGTGCGGGGCCGGGGCGACGGACGCTGCGAGGTGGTCAGCGGCGGCCACGACCTCGACTTCGTGCTCATGCACGTGCTCCTGTTGGGCCACGACTTCGAGGTGCTCGACCCGCCGGAGCTGGCGGGACGCTGTGGTGTGCTGGCGCGAAGACTGCTGTCGGCAGGTGCGGCGGCTCCGACCGGGCCGGACGGCGAGGAACCCGGACCCTGAGCGGTCGCCCGCGAGGGGAACGGCCCGAGCCCCGGCTCCCACGGACCGGCTGCTTCACCACGCGCCCCGGGCGGCGCAGCAGGCCGCGCGTGCCCCGGCCGAGTCGAAAAGGGCCGGAAGCCTGAGCGGGTGCCCACGCTTGCGGCCTCCGTCCCACCCGTGCCTCAGACGGAGCCGAAGGCGTGCCCCCGGCGGGCGGTGGCGACGACGCCCCCAACTCGCGCCTCAGGCCGTGCGTGCCCCGATCCCGCGTCTCTCCCCGCGTCCGGGGGCTGCGCCTCAGCAGGACCCGACCGTCTTCTCCAGTGCGCGTCCCTACCCGCGCCTCGGGGCGGCGCAGTAGGCCGCCAGCACCGCCGCGCCCCACACCGCCTGCGCCGCGAGCAGCGGCCCCGTCACCCCGGCGGCGAACGCCAAAAGCGCGGGCAGGCACCCGAGCACGGCGATGTCGGCGCCGGTCAGCGCCCACACCACCGGCCCCAGCGGCACCGGACCCAGGGGCGTGTCCACGACGGGCATCGTGTGCTCCACGGGTCGGCGCCGGGCCAGCCGCAGCGCTCCCGCGGCCAGCGCCGGAGCGCACAACAGCCCCAGCGGCCACAAGAGCCCTCCGAAGCCCGCGAGGCCCAGTCCGGCCAGCGCGAGGGTCAGCCACAGGCCGCCGAGCAGAGCGGGCAGCACCGCCCGCGCCGCCAGGAGCGCGCGCGGACCGGCGCCCAGCAACCGCGCCAGCGCCGCGTCCCCGGCGTCCCGGCGCGCCCCCGCGGTTCCCGTAGCCGCGACCGCCAGCGCGCCCACGGCGAGGACGACCAGCGCACCCGCCTCCCCGGCGCCCGCCCGCGCGGCCAGCACGGGCAGGACGGTCACCGCCGCTACCAGCGCCAGGAGCCCCGGCCGTCGCGTCAGCCGCCGCCAGTCCAGCCAGGCCACCGCCGCCGCTCCGCGCAGCCGCGACGGCCACGCGCGCGAGCGCAGCACGCGTGAGCGCCAGTGCGCGTCCTCGGCGATCCACGACAGCGAATCCGGGTCCATGACCAGGAGCGCACCCGCCGCGAGTTCCGCCTTGGACGAGGCCTCCAGGACCGCACGGGCCGGGATGCGCGCCAGAGCCCGCCAGGCCCGCCACGCCAGAGCGGCGGCAACCCCGGCCGAAGCGCACGCCACCGCGCCCCACGCCGACACGGGAGCAGACGCGATGCCCACGAGCACCCCGCGCCCCGGGCCAGCGCTCATCACCGTCGCGGCGGCCGCCGCGACGACGAGGGCGACGAGCAGCGCGGACAGCCGGTCGTCCCAGGGCTGCGACGCCTGCGCCAGCACGGCCGTCGCCGCCCCGCCCACCGTCCACGACACGGCCAGGACCACGGACGCCAGCAGCCGGAGCGCCAGCGCGTCGGGGGCGCCGAGCGCGCTCAGCAGCGCCAGACCGAACACCGCACCGACCACGGCGCACACCGCGGCCAGGACCAGCAGCGCGGGTGCCAGCACGCCGCAGCGCGGCAGCGGTGAGAGCACCAGCCACGCCGCGTCCGCCGCCGACACCGCCGTCGGCCCGACCGCGCGCGCCAGCCTCAGGGAGGCCGCCAGCAGCAGCGCGACCAGCGCCAGGCCCGCGCCCGCCCGCACCGGATCGACCGCGCCGGGCACGGCCGCCACCGCGCGGCCGACCACCGGGGACACCGTCACCACCAGCAGCCCCAGGGCCAACAGGATGACGTAGCGGTCGGACCAGCTGCGGTGTCGGCGGTTGCGGGCCCGCACGAACGCCCGGACCTGAGCCGCCCCCGTGCGCGCCGCTCCCGCCCGTGTCGCCCCGTTCACGCGGCGGCCTCCAGGGCGACATGGCGGGCGTCCTCGGCGAACCGCGGGTCGTGCGTCACCATCACCACCGTGCCGCCGTCCTCGGCGTACTCGACGAGCAGCTCCGCGAGCCGTCCCCGGAAGGCGGCGTCGAGCCCGCGTTCGGGTTCGTCCAGCAGCAGCAACCGGCTCGGCCGCAGCAGCGCCATGGCCAGGGACAGCCGCTGACGCTGCCCGGTCGAGAGCGACGACGGGGCCCGGTCCGCGCAGCCGGACAACTCGAACAGCTCCACGGCCGCCGCCACCTCCAGTCGTCCGGGGCCGTGCACGGCCCGCATCAGCTCCAGGTGCTCGCGCACGGTCAGCCCCGGGTACCAGGTGGGCTCGTCGCCGACCAGGGCGACCTCGCGCCAGAACCCGGGTTCGTCCACGGGCGGTCGGCCCAGCACGCTGACCTCGCCCGCGGTCCGCTGGAGCCCCGCGAGGCAGCGCAGCAGGGTGGTCTTGCCGACACCGTTGGCGCCGAGCACCGCGACCACCTCCCCGGGCGCGACCGTGAGGTCGACTCCGCGCAGGACCGGGACGCCGCCCAGTTCCACGTCCACGTCACGGGCCACGATGATCGGTTCGCTCACCGGCTCAGCCTAGGGCTCGGGCGCCGTGCCGGGGCCACCGCGTCCCGACGGCGCCCGGTCGCCGCCCTCGTCGCCGGGCCGTCTGTGGTCCCGGGGTGGGAGCGGCACGGACGCAACCGCGCCGTCCCGCCGGTGCCCGCGTGTTTCCGGACCCGGAGTCAGGTCGGACCGGGGCCGCCTGATCCCGCCGGGGTCACCGAGTCCACCGGACGGGCAGCACGGCCCGTCCGCCCCGGCACTGGCGGTGCCGGGGCGGACACGGGGACAGCGCGCGGCTGTCCCCGCCGCACGTGGGGGCCTTCGGCGCGCGTACCCGCCGCTCAGGCCCTCCCGGGGAACGTCGGTCAGCGCTCCAGGTAGGCCCGCAGGTGGCGGGCGGTGAGGGTGTCGCCCTCCGCCACCAGCCGGGCGGGGCTGCCCTCGAACACGATCCGGCCGCCGTCGTGCCCGGCGCCCGGCCCCAGGTCGATGACGTGGTCGGCGTGCGCCATCACCGCCTGGTGGTGCTCGATCACCACCACCGTGTTGCCGTCGTCCACCAACCGGTCCAGCAGCGCCAGCAGCCGGTCCACGTCGGCCAGGTGCAGGCCGGTGGTCGGCTCGTCCATCACGTACACCGCCCCGTCGCGGGCCATGTTGATGGCCAGCTTCAGGCGCTGGCGCTCACCGCCCGACAGGGTGGTCAGCGGCTGGCCCAGGCCCAGGTAGCCCAGGCCCACGTCGTGCAGCCGGTCCAGGATGGTGCGGGCGTTGCCGCCGGAGAAGAACTCCCGCGCCTCCACCACCGACATCGCCAGCACCTCGCTGATGTCCTTGCCGCGCAGCTTGTGCGTGAGCACCTCGGCCCGGAACCGCTTGCCCTCGCAGTGCTCGCATGGCGAGGAGACCCCGGCCATCATCGCCAGGTCGGTGTAGATGACCCCGGCGCCCTTGCACTCGGGGCAGGCGCCCTCGGAGTTGGCGCTGAACAGCGACGCCTTGACGTTGTTGGCGCGGGCGAAGGCGGTGCGGATCGGGTCCAGCAGCCCGGTGTAGGTGGCCGGGTTGGAGCGCCGCGACCCCTTGATCGCCGACTGGTCGACCACCACCACGCCCTCACGCCCGGGCAGGGCGCCGTGGATGAGCGAGCTCTTGCCCGAGCCCGCCACGCCGGTGACCACCGTGAGCACCCCGGTCGGGACGTCCACGCTGACGTCCTTCAAATTGTGCGAGTTCGCGCCAGTGATGGAGATGTGTCCCCGGGGCGTGCGCACCCGCTCGCGCAGGGTGGCCCGGTGGTCCAGGTGGTCGCCCGTGAGCGTGCCCGAGGCCCGCAGCCCGGCCACGTCACCGGTGTAGGTGACGCGTCCGCCCGAGGGCCCGGCGCCGGGGCCCAGGTCCACCACGTGGTCGGCGATGGCGATCGTCTCGGGCTTGTGCTCGACCACCAGCACCGTGTTGCCCTTGTCGCGCAGGCTCAGCAGCAGGTTGTTCATCCGCTCGATGTCGTGCGGGTGCAGGCCCACGGTCGGCTCGTCGAAGACGTAGGTCACGTCGCTGAGGCTGGAACCCAGATGGCGCACCATCTTGACCCGCTGCGCCTCGCCGCCCGAGAGCGTGCCCGACTCCCGGTCCAGGCTCAGGTAGCCCAGCCCCACCTGCACCAGGGACTCCAGGGTGTGCCCGAGGTTGTCCAGCAGGGGCTTGACCGAGGGCTCGTCCAGGGAGCGCACGAACCCGGCCAGCTCGTCCACCTGCATGGCCGAGCACTCGGTGATGGTGCGTCCGGCGACCTTGACCGCCCGGGCCCGGGCGTTGAGGCGGGCGCCCTCGCACTCGGGGCAGGTGGAGAAGGTCACCGCGCGGTCGGCGAAGGCGCGCACGGCCGTCTGCATCTTCTCGCGGTCCTTGGCCAGGTAGGTGCGCCTGATCTTGGGGACCAGACCCTCGTAGGAGAAGGAGTTGGTGCCGACCTTGACCTTGGTGACGGGCAGGTGCAGCAGGGTGTGCCGCTCCTGGTCGGTGTAGTCGGCCACCTTCTTGTCGGCGTCCAGCAGGCCCGAGTTGACGAAGACCTGCCAGTACCAGCTGCCCACCCCGTAGCCGGGGACGGTGATCGCGCCCTCGTTCAGGGACAGGTCGCGGTCGACGAGTTCGTCCACGTCGATCTGGTTGGTGCGCCCCAGGCCCTCGCACTCACCGCACATGCCCTCGGAGTTGTTGAAGCTGAAGGCGCTGGAGGGTTCCAGTCGCGGGGCGCCGACCCGGCTGAAGACGATCCGCAGCATGGCGGCGGCGTCGGTGGCGGTGCCGACGGTGGAGCGGGAGTTGGCGCCCATCCGCTCCTGGTCGACGATGATCGCCGCACTGAGGTTGCGCAGGCTGTCCACGTCGGGCCGCCCCAGGCTGGGCATGAACGACTGGACGAAGGTCGTGTAGGTCTCGTTGATCAGGCGCTGGGACTCGGCGGCGATCGTTCCGAAGACCAGGGAGGACTTGCCCGAGCCGGACAGGCCGGTGAAGACGCTCAGCCTCCGTTTGGGGATGTCCACCGAGACATCGGCGAGGTTGTTCTCCCGGGCTCCCCGGACCTGGATGGTGTCGTGGGTGTCCGCTGTGGTGGGGTGGGAAGACACACTGCTCCTCAGGAGTCCTTATGGCGTAAGCTGATGGCTGGAGAACGTTAGTTTATAGCGTAAGGAGATGCAAGTGGTGGTCTACGCCGGGCAGGGTGACGCCCGTCGCACCATGGAGCTGCTGTGGCGTTCGCGCGGCGGGGACAGCGCCCGGACGGCTCCCGGCCCCAAGCCCGAACTCAGCGTGGACCTGGTGGTGGAGACCGCCATCGCCCTCGCCGACGCCGAGGGGATGCAGGCGCTGTCCATGCGCGCGGTGGGCCAGCGCCTGGGGCGCACCGCCATGTCGCTCTACACCTACGTGGCCAGCAAGAACGAACTCGTGGAGCTGATGTACGACCACGTCTTCGCCGAACTGGCCGACGCCGCCGAGGCCGACGCCGAACCAGACTGGCGCACGGCTACGACATCCTGGGCCACCCGGCTGTGGGACTTCTACCTGAGCCACCCCTGGACCCTGGAGGTCTCCCAGGCCCGGCCGGTGCTGGGTCCCAACGAGTACCGGCTGTTCGAGTCGCTGGCCGTGGTGCTGCACCGCGCCGGGCTGGGCCCCACGCAGATCCGCAGCGCCTACGGCAACCTGTTCACCCTCGTGCGCGGACCCGTGCAGATCGCCTCGGAGTCGCGCCGCGCCCCGGAGGTCACAGGTGTGGCCGAGGACGCGTGGTGGTACGAGCGCTCCGCGCAGCTGGACCGGGTCGCCCCGGACTTCGGCCAGCGCTTCCCCGTGCTGACCCTGCTGTCGGAGCAGGGGGCGTTCAGCAACGAGAACCAGGACGAGCCCTACCTGGAACAGGAGGCGTGGGAGACCTTCCTGTTCGGGCTCAACGCCCTGCTGGACGGGCTCCAGGCCAGCCTCGGCCCGCGCGGGTGAGCCCGCCGGTCGCCCCGTCGGCCCTCCGGGGACGGGCGACCGGCGCGGCCGAGGTCAGAGAACCACCAGGGAGGCGGCCACCGGCGCCGCGTACACCAGCGGGAAGGGGATGTGCGCGTAGGAGCGCGCCCGGACCACCGTGACCACGGCCCCGGTGAAGTACAGGACCAGGCCGACCCCAGCCAGCACGCCGACGACCGGGACGAACAGGCCCGCCAGCAGGCCCGCAGCCCCCGCGGCCTTGGCCGCGCCGAGCCAGGGCCACCACGAACGGGGGACGCCGTACTCGGTCAGGGGCTGCACGACCCACTGCGCGCGCAGGAAGACCGACCCGGCGGAGAAGGCCGCCAGGGCGGCGCCGAGCAGGGTGAGGACGATGTGGGCGGTGGACATCAGCGACGCTCCTCGTCGGGAGGGCCCCGGCCGGGCAGGCCGGGTGCCTTCGGGCTTGTCACCCCCTCGACCCCGCCCGGCGCGCGGGTGTGACAGCTCCGCGGCAGAAGCTTTCCGGGATTCCCGGCACGGACGTCACTCGGCCGCCGATCACCGTGGCCGGGCGAAGGTGATGATCTCCGCGCTCGCGTCGGTCAGCGGGCTCCGGTCCCAGTAGCCGTACTGCGCGCTCACGTCGAATCCGGCCTCGTTCAGGAAGCCGTTCAGGGCGTCGGCGTCCAGGAAGCGCAGCGTGCTGCGGCTGCTCTTGGGCCGGTCCCACCCCTCGACGCCGTAGTCGGAGGTGAAGGTGACCAGGTCGCCCTCCACGCTCTCCAGCCAGTGGACACAGGTGGCCTTACGCCCGCCGGGGCCGTCCACGGTGCGCACCCGTTCGGGGGTCCACGCCTCCCAGCCCCGCGCGGCCGGGTTGCGGGTCTCGAACACGAACCGCCCGTCGGCGGTCAGGGCGCGGCGCACCGCCGCCAGGAACTCCCGCAACTCGTCGTCGGTGAGAAACACCTGGAAGGCGTGGCCGGTCATGACGACCAGGTCGAACTCGCCCTCGAAGGAACGTGTGCGCAGGTCACCCAGGGTCCACTCGACGTCGTCGCGGTCGCGCCGCCCGACCTCCAGCATCGCCTCGGCCGGGTCCAGGCCGACCAGGCGGCCGGTGTGGCCGAGCCCGCGCGCCACCCGCTGGAGCTTGCCCGTCCCGCAGCCCACGTCCAGGACGCGGCGGGCGTCCATGACCAGGTCGAGGTAGAAGTCGTCCTGGGGTGAGGACCGCCAGAAGTTGAAGTAGTCGTAGAGCTCGGCCAGGTCCGGCTGGGAGAAGTGTCGGTCGACCATCGGCCCATTGTGGCCGACCGCTCCCCCGCCGTCACCGGGTTTTCGGCGCCCGCTCAGGCTCCCGCCGCGCGTCCCCGGGCAGCTCCACCGTCAGCGCCCCGGGGGACAGCGCAGCCAGGAAGTCCGCGGCGTCGAACGCCTGCCCGGGGGCGAGGGCCCCGGTGGCGCGGACACGGCCGTCCAGCACACGCGTCACCGCCTCCGCCACCAGAGGCGCGGTCACCGCGTAGATGTCCCGGCCGCTGGCAACGGCCCGGTGCTCGACCCCGTCGGCCAGGACCCGCACGTCCACCGCGAACCTCTGGGCGGACCTCCCGCTCCCGTCGACGGCCTCGGGCCCGGAGGTGGACGGATCGCGCAACTCGGCCAGGGGAGCCTCGCTCAGATAGGAGTCGATCCGCTCCGCGCCCAGGTGACGGTGCATCGTGACGACCTCCGAGAACGGGAGTCGCACGACCTTCTGCCGCCCCAGGGGAACGGGGAAGTCCCAGACGCGCGGCGGCGCGGACTCGCCGACCGGCACCAGCTTCCCGCCGGCGACCACCAGACGGGGAGCGGTGTTGCGCCTCCCGGTGATCCTCGTCCCCTCGGTGGGCCACCACCGGTCCAGCCCCATGGCGACCGTCACCGCCTCCACCCCGCCCCCTCGTCCGCCGACCACGGCGGAGGCCAACAGGTCGGCGAGGCCCCCGTAGAAGGCCATCGCGGGCAGGACCACCACACCCGCCGTGGCGGCGTCCTCGCCGTGCGCGCGGTAGGTGGCCCGCACCGAGGGCTGTTCGGCGGTCACGTCCAGGTAGTGGGCTCCGGCCCGGACCGCGGCGGCCGCCAACGGCCCCGCGGTGTCCAGGAACGGCCCGGCGCAGTTGACCACCGCCGCCACGCCCCTGACCGCCTCCTCCAGCGCCGCCGGGTTCCCGACGTCGGCCGGGCGCACCTCCAGGCCGGGGTAACCGCGGCCCACAGCGGCGAGGGCGTGCGTGTTCCTCCCCGACAGCACCGGCTCCAGACCACGGCGCACCAGTTCGGCGACCACGAACCGCCCGGTGTGACCGTAGGCGCCGTAGACCAGTACACGTCCGCGCGCACGCGGACCCGTCAACGAGTTTCGCTCCATGACGGCCATCCTCGTCCTGCGGACCTGCACCGGACCAGTGTCCGATCCGACGCCCTGCGTACAATTCGCGACATGCACACGGTCGCGATCGCCGTACACGAACACACGATGCCCTACGAGCTCGCGATCGCCGCGGAGGTCTTCGGAGCCGACCGCTCCGACCTGTCCCCCGGCGGCGACTGGTACCGCCTGACCGCGCACACCGCCGACGGCGCGGCCTCTCCCCTCCTGCCGGGAGTCCCCGCGCACCGGTTCGAGGGCCTGCCCGGAGCCGACACCGTGATCGTGCCCGCCTCCCACGTCCCCGAGGCCCGTCCCGAGCCCGCGTTCCTGACGGCCCTGCACGAGGCCCACCGCACCGGAAGCCGGATCGCGTCCCTGTGCACCGGTGCCTTCGTGCTCGCCGCCGCCGGTCTGCTCGACGGCCGGGCCGCCACCACGCACTGGATGCACGCCGACGCGCTGGCCCGGCGTCACCCGCTCGTCGACGTGCGCGCCGACGTTCTCTACACCGACGCCGGGCAGGTCCTCACCTCGGCGGGGAAGACCGCGGCGCTGGACCTGTGCCTGCACCTGGTGCGCGGCGACCACGGAGCCGCGGCGGCCAGTGGTCTCGCCCGCAGACTCGTCGCACCGGCCCACCGCCCGGGCGGGCAGGCCCAGTTCATCGCCCCACCGGCCACCCCCCGCGCTCCCGACAGCCTGGGAGAGGCCCTGGAGTGGGCCCGCGCCCGCCTCGACCGGCCCCTGACCGTCGAGGACCTGGCCCGGCGGGCCGGTCTGAGCTCCCGCCAGCTCGTCCGGCGCGTGCGAGCCGAAACCGGGACGACCCCGCTCGTGTGGCTGCACCGCCAGCGCGTCCACCTGGCCCAGGAACTCCTGGAGAGCACCGACGCCACCGTCGAGCAGATCGCCGCCCGCTGCGGCATGGGCACCGCCACCACGCTGCGGCGCCACTTCCACCGGACCCTCGGCGTGAGCCCGCTCGCCTACCGCTCCGCCTTCCGCGCGTCACGGACACCCCGGTAGACCGCTGCCGACCCGGTGATCGGCGCTACGGGGACCCCGTACTACGGGGCCCGGTGCTACAGGGACTTCGAGAACCGCACTCCCGACGCGGTGTAGCCGCGCCGCGTGTAGAAGGCGTGGGCCTCGGCTCGCCCGGTCGAGGAGTTCAGCATGGCCCGGGCCGCACCCCGCTCCACGGCCCAGGCCTCGAACGCGGCGCACAGCGCCGTGCCCACGCCCCTCCCCCGTGCGTCCCCGGCGGTGACCAGTGCGATGAGCTGAGCGGCCGGGGTGTCGTCCTCCACCGGGAACAGCAGGTGCCCGGCGGCGAAGCCCAGCAGCTCTCCCGAGACGACCTCACCGACCCAGAAGCCGTAGGTGGGGTCGCCTGCCAGCCGTTCGAGGCGACTGCGCACCTGAGCGGCCGTGGCGGGGTGCGACAGCGCCGCGTAGAGCGGCACGAGCCCGTCCGCGTCGGCGGTCCGGACCGTACGGACGGTCACGTGGGAAGTCATTTTCCGCACGCTACCCAGGGGTGTGCGGGCCGGTCGTCGCCCCCTGCCGGTTTCCGGCACTGCGGGCCGAGCGGGGAGCACCGGGACCTCGTCAGACCCGGGCTGTCGTCCGGGTCCGGCCAATACCGCCAACTCCGCCCGCGAACCGGGTCTACCTGCGAGCATGATCCCCATGACCACCACCGCACTGCACTACCGGGACGGCGCGTGGGCGCCGGGACCCGACCCCGTCGAAGAAGCGTGCGCCACCCAGACCGTCGAGGAGGACTGGACGGACTGCGTGGCCCGCGCAGGGTTCAACCGGCGTTCGTTCGCCGAATACGGAGGCCCCTACTCGTCCTCCTACGCCCAGTTGTTCACCGGCACCGACGGCACGACCTTCTTCATGCACGTCGCCTTCGTCCACAGCGGCTTCGAGCAGCACCTGTACTTCCACTCCGTGGTCGACTTTCTGGACCACGCGGCACGCTGGGCCCCGGTGTTCACCCTTCAGAACGACGACCCCGAGCTGGTTCCGCCCGGCGTCGGGTCCGCCTCGACCGTCCCGAGCTTCTCCGAGGACTTCGACGAGGAGGAGCTGACCAAGCTGCGGCAGGCCCCTCACCCCTGAACTGGGCGGGCTCTGGGCGCGGAGCCGGGTTCGGTGGGGCTCTCGCGGTTGCGGCGGTCCGAGCCGACCGTGTGCGACCGTGCGAACGGGCGGCACCACCGTGCGCGATGGTGCCGCCGACTCACAGGGGCGCCAGGTCTCATGAAAGGCGGTAGCTCACCCGCCTCGTCTCGATGAGCATGGCACCCTCCGGCAGCGGCGGGCTGTTCTCGGCGTCGACGGTTGTCCGCTGCGCTCAAACGGCTCAGAGCCGCGAGTGGGATGTCCGCGGCCGAGGTGACCAAGCGGCTGGGCTGGTCCTCGGCGACGAAGCTGACCAGAGCCGAGCGCAACGAGTGGAAGTTCCCCAGGCGTGAAGAGGTCGAGGCACTGCTCGACCTCTACGGGGTGGAGGGGGACGATCGCGCTCACCTGCTCAGTCTGACCGAGGAAGCTCGCGGCCGCAGCGATTGGCATGAATACGCTGACCTTTTTCCGGGCTCCCTACCTGATCTGGAGGCCGAAGCCGTCCGAATCCGGACGTACGAGGCCGTCGTGGTTCCCGGGCTACTACAGACCCCGAACTATGCGGCTGCGGTCTTCAAGGCTGGCCAAGTCATTCCACCGGAGCAGATCGACCGCAAGGTGGAATCGCGGATGGCGCGGCGTGCTGTCCTGGACGCACCGAACGGCCCTCAACTGACCGCCGTGATCGATGAACCGGCCCTGCGCAAGGTCGTGGGATCACACGCCGTCATGGCCGAGCAGTTGCGCTTTCTCACCGGTATGGCTGCCCACTACAAGGTGACCGTGCTCGTGCTCCCTGACGAGGCGGGAGCACATCCCGCCGTTGACGGTGCTTTCACGCTGTTCGACTTCCCCAGGCCCGAACCGGGCATAGTCTCCATCCCCACCGTGGTGGAGGCGCTGTACGTTGAGGACGCGGACTACTTCGATCAGCACGCGCTGATCTTCGACGCCGTCCAGAACCTGGCGCTGGACCCCCAGGGGTCACTCGACCTCATCGGTTCCATCGCCGCCGAACACGACAAGCGAGCCTGAACATGTTGCTGGAGTTCCGCAAGTCCTCCTACTCCTCCGGCGGAGAGAACTGCGTCGAGGTCGCCCAGGTGACCCCCGCCTTCCGCAAGTCCTCCTACTCCACCAGCGGAGACAACTGCGTCGAGGTGGCCGAACTGCCCACCGGCGCGGCCATCCGCGACTCCAAGCACCCCGAGCTGGGGTTCCTCCCGGTCGGTGCCGGTGAGTGGACCGCCTTCACCCGCCTCATGGTCGCCCAGGCCCCCAAGGCCTGAGGGCGCTTCCGCGCCCTCCCGGTGGCGGGCCGCGGCTCCGTCCGGCCCGCCACCGCACCCCCACGACAGGTTGTCCACAGCTGAGAAAAGCTCCTTCTCCCGCCGTCCCGGGCTGCCTAGCCTGATGTTGTGAGCGAAACCCCCAGCACCTTCAGCCAGCACGAGCACCCCTTCGACGTCGACGCCTTCCTGGCCCGGCCCCTGGTCGCCAGGGTGGCCACCTCCGACTCCTCCGGCGCGCCCACGGTGCGTCCGGTGTGGTTCCTGTGGGAGGAGGGCGCGGTCTGGTGGATCACCGGCGCCTATTCGCGGATGTCGCGGTTCCTGGCCAAGGACCCCCGGGTCGCACTGGTCGTGGACACCTGTGATCTGGAGAGACTGGAGTTCCTCCAGGTGATCATGCGCGGTAAGGCCGAGGTCGTGCCCTACGACGAGGAACGCTCCAGACGCAAGCTCCGCCGCTACCTCGGCGACGACGAGACCACCTGGCCCACCGACTTCAAGGACTTCGACGACGACACACGGCTCGTCCGCTTCGTCCCCGAACGGACCATCGTCCAGGACCTGTCCAAGACCCGCCCCTGAACCAGGGGCAGCAACGCCTGGCCAGCCCGCTGACCAGGGCTGACACGACTCCAGAAGGTGATGCCACTGCCAATGGCGAGCTAGGGACGAGTCGAACCCGCGCCGGGGGCTGGCGGGGGCGTCCACTGCGCCACCGAGGAGCCCGCGCGCACGACGGCACCGCCGGGGACCAGGCGCAGGGCGGAGTTGCGCAACGCCTGGCGCCACCCGCCGCCCAGGTCCGCCCCGAACCGCGCCATGAGGACGGCCTGCGCGGCCATCGTGCGGCATCGCGGACGCCGGACCGCGTCGAACTCCGCCAGGGCCCGCCCCAGGTCAGGGCCGTGCGCCGCCCGGCCGCCGAGCAGGCGTCCGAGGGTGGCGCCGTCCTCCAGGGCGGTTGCCGCGCCCTGCCCCATCGTGGGCAGTGCGGCGTGCGCGGCGTCGCCGACCATCGCGACCCGTCCGCGAACGTAGCTGGGCAGCCCGCCCGGCAGGTGGTAGACGTCGTGGCGCATGAGCTGGTCGGGAGCGGTGTCGGCGATGAGTTCCCCGATCTCGGGCGCCCAGCGGGCGAACCGGGCGCGCGCCACCGCGTGCTCGTCGCCGACGACCGCCCCCTCCGGGGCGCGGACGTAGCCGTACCAGTACAGTTCCGACGCGCTGACCCGCACCGAGCCGAACTCTCCGTCCGGCCCCCAGTACTCGACGAGACGTCCGTCGCGGGCGGTGTCGGGAACGACGGCGCGCCAGCTCGTGCTCCCGCTGTAGCGGGGGCGCGCCGTGGGGAAGAGCGCGGCGCGGACCGCGCTCCACATCCCGTCGGCGCCGACCACGAGGTCGGCCTGCGTGCGGTGGTCGGTGTCCGCTCCGCGCCACTGCACCTCCGCGCGCTCCCCGCCGGGCGTTCCGGGGCGCACACCGGTGACCCGCGCGTCCGTGGTCACCTCCACTCCGGCCTCCCGCGCCGCCTGGCGGAGGGCGGCGTGCAGCCGCTGCCGGTGCAGGCCCAGCAGTGTGACCACCGCGCGCACGTCGGGGCGGTGGTCGGGGATGAGTAGGAGACCGCGGCCCCGGGCGTCCCGGAAGCCCGTCGCGGTGGTCTCGTGCCCGATTCGCGCGACGCGCTCGTCGTCGAATCCGAGCGCGTGCAGCGCGGCGACGCCGTTGCCGAGCATCGCGACCCCGGCGCCGACCTCGGCCTCGCCGGACCGGCGCTCCAGCACGGTGGTCCGCCAGCCCTCGCGGGCCAGCGCCACCGCCGACGCGAGCCCCGCGATGCCGCCGCCGACCACCGTCGCCACAGGTTCCCTCATGGCCGTCCGCTCCCTCGCCGTCGGGCGTTCGGCAGGGGGCCGACCGCCGTTCAATACGATGGTAGTGGTAGAAGCCGCCGACCTATACTGACCCCCATGCCTCCCGCCAACCTGCGACGACGCCGTGCCCTGGCCGACGCGGCCATCGCCCTGCTCGCAGAGGAGGGGGCGCACGGGTTGACCCACCGGGCCGTCGAGGCCCGCGCCGGGGTTCCGGCCGGGACCGCCACGAACTACGCCCGCAACCGCGAGGCTCTGCTCGTCGCCGCCGCCGAACGCGTCCTCGAACTCCACCTCGCGGACATGGCGGCCGCCACCGCCGACCCTGCGGAGGGCACACCGCGGGGGCCGGGCCCGGATTTGCGCAGGACGACCAGCGCGCACGACCTGGCCGAGATCCTCGCCGACTCGCTGTGGACCGCGGCGACCGAACTGCGCGACCGGTACCTGGCGGTCTTCGAGCTGCAACTGGAGGCCCGCCGCCGCCCCGCGCTGGCCGCCGTCCTGGCCCGGCTGAGCGCCACCGCGCTCGCCGACACCACCGGACTACACGACGAGATGGGCACGGGCGTGCCCGAGGCCGCGGTTTCCGTCCTCATCAACCTCTACTCCGGCACCCTGTTCAATCTGGTCACCCTTCCCGCCGACCTGCTCGACCGGGAGCGGGTCGGCGTCCTCGCGGAGGCGATGGTGCGCGGAGCGCTCACCGGTGGCGGGGCGTAGGCGAAGTCCTGCGGGCCCGGCGGGTCCGACGAACCCGGGCTCCCTCTCATGGCGGGACGACCGGTGGTGCCGTGTGCCCGGCCCCTTCTAGGCTTACGTGGTCCGCTCCCCCGCGGCAGCCCTCGAAAGACTCCGCCCACCCCCTGGCACCACGACACCGGAGGAAGCAGCGATGACCCCCGCCTGGAACGTACCGGGACTGCCCTTCACCCTCTCCCCGTCCTCCGAGGAAGCGTGGGCGGTCGAGGAGGAGACCGGCGCGGTGAAGGCCGCCGCGACCGCCCGCAGCGACCTCTTCATCGCCCCGGACACCGACCCCGGGGACGACGCCGCGACCACGCTCAACGCCCAGACCCTGCTCGGCGTCCCCCCGGAGGGCGACTTCCAGTTCAGCGCGCGTGTCACCGTCGACTTCGCGTCGGCCTTCGACGCCGGAGTCCTGCTCCTGTGGATCGACGGCCGCCACTGGGGCAAACTCTGCTTCGAGTACTCCCCCGACCGCGAACCCATGGTCGTCTCCGTGGTCACCCGGGGCGTCTCGGACGACGCCAACGGCTTCACCGTCGACGGCCGGACGGTGTGGCTGCGCGTCTCGCGGATCGGCCGGGCCTTCGCCTACCACGCCTCCCTGGAAGGCACCGCCTGGCGGATGATCCGGTTCTTCGCCGTCGACGCCGCCGCGAGCGCCCGGATCGGGTTCGAGGCCCAGTCGCCGACCGGCGACGGCTGCGCCGTCACCTTCGACCACATCCGCTTCACCGGCGAGCGCCTGGCCGAACTGCGGGACGGCTCCTGAGACGGGGACCGACCGCGGCACGGGACCCTTCGAGGCGGGTTCGCGCCCTGTCCCGAAGGGAGTCCCGGGCCGGGTCAGCGTAGGAGGACGGGCCGACGCGACGAGGCGTTCCGCGTGCGGGCCGGGGCGAACGGCCCTCCGCGTCAGCCCGCGTCCAGGGCGTGCCCGGTGGTGGCGTCCACGTGGTCGGGCACCTCCTCGTGCCGGTCGCCCACCGTGAGGGTTCCCGTCGGCTCGAACAGGAGGATGGCGGCCCCGCCGTCGGACTCGGGCCGGTGCTCGGTCCCGCGCGGCACGACGAAGACCGACCCCCTCTCCAGGGTGACCACCCGTTCGGCTCCCCCGGCATACTCGCGCAGCCGGATGCGCAGGTCCCCGTCCAGCAGCAGAAAGAACTCGTCGGTGTCGTCGTGGGCGTGCCACACGTACTCGCCCCGGACCTTGGCCACGCGCACGTCGTAGTCGTTGACCCGGGTGACGATGCGCGGGCTCCACAGCTGCTCGAAGGAGTCCAGCGCGTCGTTCAGGTTGATCGGCTGTTCGCTCATGAGGGCCATCCTGGCGATGGCGCACCGCCCGGGGAAGTGCTAGGAATCGCACATGCCGCAAGAATCCTCGCACCGCGTGGCCCTCGTCGTGGACGAGGGCTCCAACCCGTTCGAGCTGAGCGTGGCCACCGAGCTGTTCGGGCTGTGCCGCCCCGAGATCGACCGACCCTGGTACGGCCTGACGGTGTGCGCGGCCGTGCCCGAGGTGCGCGTGCACCGGGGCATGTTCACCCTCGGCGGCCTGGCCGGGCTGGAGGCGGTGGCCGAAGCCGACACCGTCATCGTGCCCAACCGGCCCGACCCCGAGGTGCCGCCCTCCCCACGGGTGGTGGAGGCCGTGCGCGCGGCGGACCGGCGCGGCGCCCGTCTGGTGAGCTTCTGCAGCGGCGCGTTCACCCTGGCGGCGGCCGGGGTCCTGGACGGCCGCCGGGCCGCCACGCACTGGCGGTTCGAGGAGTTGTTCGCCAGGACCTACCCGCGCGTCCGGCTGGAGCGGGACGTGCTGTTCGTGGACGAGGGTCGGGTGCTCACCGCGGCGGGCAGCGCCGCCGCCCTGGACCTGGGACTGCACCTGATCCGCCGCGACCACGGGGAGGGGGTCGCCAACACCGTCAGCAGAAGGCTGGTGTTCACAGCCCACCGTGAGGGCGGGCAGCGCCAGTTCGTGCCCAGACCCGTCCCCGAGACGGCCGACACCTCACTGTCCCCGCTCCTGGACTGGGCGCGCGAGCGCCTGGACTCCCCGCTCACCGTCGCCGGCCTGGCCGCCCGGGCGTCGGTCAGCGCCGCGACCCTGCACCGCCGCTTCCGGGCCGAGTTGGGCACGACTCCGCTGGCCTGGCTGCGCGCCGAGCGGGTGCTGCTGGCCTGCCGCCTGATCGAGGCGGGCGGGATGGGGCTGGAGACCGTCGCCCGCGCCAGCGGCCTGGGCAGCACCGCCAACCTGCGCGCGAGCGTGCGCGCCCACACCGGGGTCAGCCCCTCCGCCTACCGGGAGCGCTTCGGGCCGAGGCCGCTGGCTGGGACTACAGGCCCTCCGGCCCTTCCCTCACCCGGGGCCGACCGCGTAGCCTCCGGGCATGTCTGACCTGCCCGCGCGTTTGTCCGTCGTGACGCTGGGAGCCCGGGACCTGCCCCGGCTCCGCCGGTTCTACAGGGCCCTGGGCTGGGAGGAGGTTCCGGCCAGCGGTGACGGCTGGTCGGCCTTCCTCCTGGGCGGTGTCCTGTTGGCCCTGTACCCAGTGGAGGAGTTGGCCGCCGAGGCGGCGGACGGCGCCCCCGGCCCCGTCGGCTGGTCGGGGATCACGCTCGCCTGCAACGTGGACAGCCCCGAGCAGGTGGACAGCGCCTTCGCGGCCGCGGTGCGGGCCGGTGCCACGGTCGTGGCCGAACCGGTGGATCGCTCCTGGGGAGGGCGGTCGGCGTACGTCGCGGACCCTGAGGGCAACCGCTGGGAGATCGCCTGGGCGTCGGTGGCCAGGTTCGACGGACGGGGTGCGCTGACCGGCTTCGACGGCTGAGGGCCGCTCCGAGGACGTTCCAGGTGCCCGCCGTACCGGCCTCGTTCCCCGCAACGGCGGGCCCCGGAGCCCGACCGCACCGGCGCGAGGGGTCCTTCGTCACGCGTGGCGCCCCCGGCGAGGGGCCGGGGGCGCCACGGCGGGGCTCAGAGCGTGTCGGTCACGCGCTTGCCGTCGCTCTTGTCGATGGTGAAGGAGTCCACGACCGCGCCGTCGGCGGTGCGGGCGGTGTAGCGCAGCCGGGCGCCGTCCACCTCCACGGCCTGGAAGGTGGAGGTGTCGGTCAGCTGCACGCGCACCTCGGCGCCGCTGTCGGTCCAGTTGGAGGCGGAGGCGTCGTACATCTTGGTGCCGGTCACCGCGACGGTGTAGACCGGGCCGGTCTGCACGTCGGGGTCGTCGGTGCGGTTCGCGGTCAGGTTGCCCCGGCCGTAGGAGTGGTCGTGGCCCTGGAGGACCAGGTCCACGTCGTGCTCCTCCAGGGTGTCGAGCCAGGAGTCGCGCAGGGGGCCGTTGTCGCGGCTGGGGCTGTTGGAGAAGACGGGGTGGTGGAAGGTGACCACCGTCCAGGGGTGGGGGTTGGTGGCCAGGGCCTCCTCCAGCCAGCGCTGCTGGGTGTCCAGCCAGGAGTCGGCGCTCAGCGGCGCCGCGTTGCGGTAGTTGGAGTTGAGGACGACGAAGCGCACGCCCTGGTAGTCGGTGTGGTAGACGGTCTGGGGCAGGTGGCGTCCGCCGGTGGGCCCGTTGCCCGCGCCCGGGAACTGCGGGTTCCAGTACCGGCTCAGGGAGAGCAGCGAGTACTCGTGGTTGCCGGGGGCGGCGAGGTGGTTGACGGTGCCGGTGGCCTCGGCTCCGAAGGCGTCGAACCACTCGGTCCACTGCGACTCGCTGTTGGGCGAGTCGACCAGGTCGCCGGAGTGCACGACCAGCTCGGCGTCGGGTTCGGCGGCCAGGGCGGCCCGCGCCACCGTGGCGCCGCCGGTGGAGATGCCGTTCTGGACGTCGCCGAAGTACAGGAAGGTGAAGGGCTCGGCGCCGGAGGCCGCGGTGGTGAAGGTGCGCCAGGGGCTGAAGGCGGTGCCGTCGCCCACGCGGTAGCGGTAGGCGGTGTCGGGGGTCAGGCCGGTGGCGGTGGCGGCGTGGAAGGTGCCGTTGGCCGAGCCGGTGTCGGCGCCCTCGACGGTGGTGACCCGGCCGGGGTCGGCGGCGGGGGCGATCTGCATGACCGGCGAGCCCGATCCGTCCGAGCGCCAGGCGAGGGTCTGGGAGGTGGCGGGGTCTGCCGTGGGCGAGAGGATCACCCGTTCGGGCGCGGTGGCCGCGGACGCGGCGGGTGCGTTGGCGACGACGGGGGTCAGGGCCAGCAGGGTCGTGCCGAGCAGGGCGAGGGCGGGTCGGGCGGCGAAGCGGGACACGGGGGGTGCCTTTCTGCCGGGGGAACGCTGACGCAGCGAAGGTAGCCGCCCGCGCGCAACGCGGTGTGAACGCCCGGGGACGATCCGTCGCGGCACGGTGAACGCCGGGCGTGACCGCTGTTACAGGCGCAGGACACCGGGCCGCCGCCGTCACCGACGGCTCCCGCGCCGGTGGCCCTGCGGCGCTGTCCTCACCGGGCACTCCGAACCGGTGGCTTCCGAAGCCGAGGGTTCCCGAATCCGGCGCTCCCGTACAGGCGGCCCCTGGGCCGGTCGCCCCCGAACCCCACGACTCCTGATCCCGGCGCTCCCCGAAGCGCCGCGGCCGCGACGCCCTCCTGCCGTGTCCCCCCGTCTCATCCCCGCCGGGGCGCCGCGTCCGGCACGGGGTCCACGCGTTCGAGCCTGGTCCAGCCGGACCAGCCCCGCTCCCCCAGCAGCTCGATCAGCCGCCGGGCCGGAGGCACCGTGTCGAAGGCCAGTCTGTCCATCAGCCCGGCGAGCGCCGGTTCGACGCCGGTGTCGTCCACGTAGTCCTCGCCCCGTTCGTCGGCCATCCGCGTGAGGTAGTCGGCCAGTTCGTCGGCCAGTCCGGCCAACCGCGGGTCGTCGCCGCTCCAGTCGAGCGCCCGGCCCAGGACGAGGTAGAAGTCGACGAACTCCGGATCGGCGAGCTGCTCCCGCTTGCGCGCCGTCCACTCCGCGACCCGTTCGGGTGAGTGCGTGGCCATCAGGATCCAGCCCTCGCGCTCGGCCCGGACGATCCGCTCGTGGACTCCGAGCGCCCGCAGCCGGGCGAGGTGGTCGACCACCTCCGGTGGCAGTGCCAGAGCGTCCCCCGCCCTGAGCCGGGCGACCTGCTCGCGGTGCCGCTGCCGCTGCCGGATCTCCGCGCGCAGCCGCGCGTCGATGTCCGCGACCGCCGCGGCGAACTCCTCCTCGTCGGCCCGCAGCAGCTCCCGCACGCGCGCCAACGGGACTCCGGCTCCGGCGAGGGTCCTGATCCTGATCAGCTCGACCACGGCGTCGGCGCCGTACCTGCGGTAGCCGGAGCGGTCGCGTTCGGGCTCGGGCAGCAACCCCTTGGCGTGGTAGTGCCGCACCGCGCGCACCGTCACTCCCGCGTACGACGCCAGTTCGCCGATGGTCAGCATGGCACCGATCCCTCCTGGTCAGGGTACGTGCGGCGATTCGGCTCAGTCGGCCGGGCCCCGCGTGTCCCGGATGATACGGGCGATCTCCGGGGCGTGGGTGAAGACGAGCTGGTGGTCGGCGTCGAGCCGGTGCACGACGATGCGCGGCTGTGCGCGGACGAGCCGCGCGATACCGGCGCGCCAGTTCCGGTTGAACCGCGGCGCGTGCTCCCCGCCCCTGTCACCGGCCATCGCGGTGGACACGACCATGCTGATGGGCAGGTCGATCCGGTCGTAGCGGTCGAGGATCGTGGACCGGGCGGCGTCGATCTCCGTGTTCAGGTCGATGACCTCCTGGGCGGTGAGCAGCACCTGGTGCTCGGTACCCCGCTGGGCTTCCTGCCGTGCCGCCTGCTCCTGCCACATCGCGCGGAAGAGCGGCAGGTCGGCCTCGGTGACGAATGGTTCGGGCGTCGGGTTCGCCCCGTCGAGGAGCACGAGTCCGGCGATGCCGCCGGGGCGCTCGGAGGCGTGGTGCACGACCAGGTCCGCACCCAGCGAGTAGCCCACGAGCACGGGCGCCTCGGGCAGGTCGAGCCGTTCCACCTCCGCCATCACGGCGCCGAGGTCGCCGAGGAAGGCGTCGAAGGAGTACCGGTCGGCGGCGGAGGCGAGGCCGTGGCCCCTGAGGTCGAAGGTCACCACGTCGTGGTCGCGCCGCAGCAGCCCGGTCAGCTCGCGCAGGTCGGCCTGTGTCGTGTGCAGGCCGGGGCACAGGACCAGCGGCCGTCCCCGGCCGCCCCGGGTCACCGGGATCGTGACACCGTCGTGGTGGACCGTGAAGTGCCGCAGTGTCCCGGCGCCCCGTCCGTTCCGTTCCTCGTCGTGGCCCCGTCCGCGGTACGGCTCGTGGGGTCCGTTCGTCTTGGTCGTAGCGTTCTCGGTGTTCATGCCGCCATGGTGCGGGGTTGACCCTGGGTCAGGGTCAACCCCGCCGCCGGGGCGGAACGCGATCAGGGGAGTCCGCGCAGATGGGAACGCTCCCAAGGGCCTAGGATCGCACCCATGGAAACACGCGTACTCGGCCGCACCGGCAACAACGTGGGCGTCATCGGTTTCGGCGCCTGGCAGATCGGAGCCTCCTGGGGCGAGGTCAGCGAGACCGACGCCCTGGCCGCCCTGCACGCGGCCGCCGACGCCGGTGTCACCTTCTTCGACACCGCCGACGTCTACGGCGACGGCCGCAGCGAGCGGCTCGTCGGCCAGCTGCTCAAGGAACGCCCCGGCATCACCGTGGCCACCAAGATGGGCCGCCGCGCCGACCAGACCCCCGAAAACTACAACCCCGACAACTTCCGCGCCTGGAACGACCGCTCCCGCCAGAACCTGGGCGTGGACACGATCGACCTCGTCCAGCTGCACTGCCCGCCCCCGAGGGTCATCGCCACCGACGCCGTCTTCGACGACCTGGACGCCATGGTCGCCGAGGGTCGCATGCGCGCCTACGGGGTGTCGGTGGAGACCGTGGACGAGGCGCTGACGGCGATCGCCCGGCCCAACGTGGCCACGGTGCAGATCATCCTCAACGCCTTCCGCCACAAGCCGCTGGAGAGGGTGCTGCCCGCCGCCCGCGAGGCCGGGGTCGGCATCATCGCCCGCGTGCCCCTGGCCAGCGGTCTGCTGTCGGGCAGGTTCACCGCCGACACCGCCTTCGGCGAGGACGACCACCGCAACTTCAACCGCGAGGGCCAGGCCTTCGACAAGGGCGAGACCTTCTCCGGCATCGACTACGCGACCGGGCTGGAGGCGGTGGAGCGCCTGCGCCCGCTGGTGCCCGAGGGCGTGACCATGGCCCAGTTCGCGCTGCGCTGGATCCTGGACCAGGAGGGGGTCAGCGTGGTCATCCCCGGCGCCCGCAACGCCGACCAGGCGCGCGGCAACGCCTCCGCCGCCGGACTGGCCCCGCTCGACCCCGGGGTCCGTGCCCGGGTGGCCGAGGTCTACGACGAACTCGTCCGGCCCCGGGTCCACCACCTGTGGTGAGGGCCTGAGACACCGCGGCGGCCGACCACCGGGGTCGGCCGCCGCTCGTGGGCATCGGGGGCCGGAGCGGTGACCGCAAGGGTCCACCGCTCCGTTCCCCGCCGCCGTGATCCTGTACCTGTGGCGAGCCTCGACCACCGACATCGGCTACGAGTACAAGATCACCGCAGGTCAGAACCCCATGCCTCGTACCGGCAACGGTTCCGGTCAGCCCGCTAGATCAGGCCCTGGGCCAGCATCGCGCCCGCCACCCGCTCGAACCCGGCCACGTTGGCGCCCAGCACGTAGTCGCCTGGGGCCCCGTAGCGCTCGGCCGCCTCCTCGCAGCGGTCGTGGATGCCCGCCATCGTCTCGGCCAGCTCGGCCTCGGCGTGCTCGAAGGACCACGACGTGCGCCGCGCGTTCTGGCGCATCTCCAGCACGCTGGTGGCCACACCGCCGGCGTTGGCCGCCTTGCCCGGCGCGAACAGCACACCGGCCTCGCGCAGCACCTTGACCGCCTCGGGCGTGGTGGGCATGTTCGCGCCCTCCGCCACCGCCACGACGCCGTTGCGCACCAGCGTGCGCGCCGCGTCGGCGTCCAGCTCGTTCTGGGTGGCCGAGGGCAGCGCCACGTCGCACGGCACGTCCCAGATGCTGCCGCCCTCGACGTAGTGGGCGCCCCCGCCGCGGCGCTCGGCGTAGACGCTGATCCGGGCGCGCTCGACCTCCTTGACCTGCTTGAGCAGGTCCAGGTCCAGGCCCTTGTCGTCCACCACGTAGCCGCCGGAGTCGGAGACGGCCACCACGTTCGCGCCCAGCTGCTGGGCCTTCTCCACCGAGTAGATCGCCACGTTGCCCGACCCGGAGACCACCACCCGCTGGCCGTCCAGCGCGCGGCCCGACCGCTCCAGCATCCGCTGGGTGAAGAGCACGCTGCCGTAACCGGTGGCCTCGGTGCGCACCCGCGAGCCGCCCCACTCCAGGCCCTTGCCGGTGATCACACCGGCCTCCCAGCGGTTGGCCAGGCGCCGGTACTGGCCGAACAGGTAACCGATCTCGCGGCCGCCCACGCCGATGTCCCCGGCCGGGACGTCGGTGTGCTCACCCAGGTGGCGGTGCAGCTCGGTCATGAACGACTGGCAGAACCGCTCGATCTCCGTCTCGGAACGGCCCTTGGGGTCGAAGTCGCTGCCGCCCTTGCCGCCGCCGATGTTCATGCCGGTCAGGGCGTTCTTGAAGATCTGCTCGAAGCCCAAGAACTTGATCACGCCGAGGTTGACGCTGGGGTGGAAACGCAGCCCGCCCTTGTAGGGGCCCAGCGCGCTGTTGAACTCCACCCGGAAGCCCCGGTTGACGTGCACCCGGCCCTGGTCGTCACGCCAGGGCACCCGGAAGATCACCTGGCGCTCGGGCTCGCACAGGCGCTCCAGGATGCGCTGCTCGGCGTACTCGGGGTGCCGGGTCAGGGCCGGGGAGAGGTCGTCCAGGACCTCCAGCACCGCCTGCTGGAACTCCGGCTCGTCGGGGTTGCGGCGCACGACGTGCTCGTAGGCGGATCGGACTCCGGGGTGGTGGTCACGGCCTGCCTCGTCGGCGAAGGGCATGGGTGAACGTTCCTTTCAGCACAGGTGGAACGGGCACCCCACACGCCGTTGTGTCGGGAACCTCGAACACGCGCACGCTGGCGCAACACATGGTGGTGATCCCAGGCCCTGAGGTCCTCACGCCTGCGGATCGTGGCTGTGTGAGGAGTGTATTACCTCGATGTAAACATAATCCTTCGCGGCCCCGGTCGGTCTGCCGCCTCCGGAGAACTGACTTCGTGGCAGTTCAGAGCATGCCCGAACGGGGAGTGCGCCCGGGGAGGGGCGGGGCCGTTCCCCGCCCCAGGTGTTTCCACTGTGTTGCCTTCGCGTGACGCTATGCGGAACTGATTTTCGCATTCCGGAATCCGAGCGGCGCCCACGATCGGGGCCCGGCGCGTCCGCTCCCGGCCCCGGCCGGAGGGCCGCACCGGTGTCCGGATGTGACAGCCGGTCGTCATTGCGGTCATGCTCGGCGGCGGTGAGGATGGGCCCATGCCCCTTCCGCACCGTGTCGTCATCGGAGTCTTCCCCGACGTCGACCTCCTTGACGTCACCGGCCCGGCCGAGGTCTTCGCGCTGGCCAACCAGGAGGCCCCGGGCCGTGCCGACTACCGGGTCCGCCTCGCCGGGCCGACCCGCGGCGAGGTGCGGACGTCGGCGGGCGTGCGGCTGCTCACCGACGTGTCCTTCGACGACGTCGGCGGACAGGTGGACACGCTGCTGGTACCCGGCGCGGTCGACGTGGCCGACGACGGACCCGTGGCCCGGATCGACGCCGACGTCGTGGCGTGGGTGCGGGAGACCGCTCCCCGCGCCCGGCGGGTGGCGTCGGTGTGCGTGGGCGCACACGTACTGGCGGCGGCCGGACTGCTGGACGGCAGGACCGCGACCACGCACTGGTCGACCGCCGCCCAGCTCGCCGCCGACCATCCGGCCGTCACGGTCGACCCGGACCCGATCTTCGTCCGCGCCGACCACGGGCGGCTGTGGACGGGCGCCGGGATCAGCGCCTGCCTGGACCTCGCACTCGCCCTGGTGGCCGAGGACCTGGGCGAGGACGTCGCGCTGGCGGTGGCCCGGCAGCTGGTGATGTACCTCAAGCGGCAGAGCGGGCAGAGCCAGTTCTCCGTGCCGCTCAGCCGGCCCGCCTCCGCCCGCCGCGACATCGACGAGCTGCGGCTGTGGATTTCCGACCACCTCGACGAGGACCTGTCCGCGGAGGTGCTGGCGGCCCGGATGTACCTGAGCGAGCGGCACTTCGCCCGCGTCTTCACCCAGGAGACCGGCACCAGTCCCGCCGCCTACGTCGAGGGCGCCCGGGTCGAGGCCGCCCGGCGCCTGCTGGAGACCACCGACGACCCGCTCGACCGGGTCGCGGCCACGGCCGGGTTCGGCTCGACGGAGACCCTGCACCGGGCGTTCAGGCGACAGCTCGCCACCACCCCCGCCGCCTACCGCCGCCGCTTCCGCACCCAGACCTCCTGACCCCCGCGCCCACCGGTACTCCCCTCCTGCACCGGCAGGACGGAGAGCTTCACCATGCCCCGCTTCTCCAGAAAGGCATCCCATGAGCACGAACCAGCCCTCCACGACCCTGCGCGGCGTCATCGGCCTGGACGACCAGCCGCCCGGACTGGGCGACGCCGTCCTGGTCATGATCGACATCCAGAACACCTACCGCACCGGCGTCATGGCGCTGGAAGGCGCTGAGGAAGCCCTCGCGGCCAGCGCCCGGCTGCTGGAGCGCGCCCGCGCCGCGGGCACTCCCGTGGTCCACGTCGTCAACGACGGGGGCGAGGGCACCCCCTACGACATCCACGCCCACATCGGTGCCATCAGCGACGAGGTCGCCCCGACAGACGGCGAGCCGGTCGTGGTCAAGCGGTTCCCCGATTCCTTCCACCTCACCGAACTGGAGAAGACCCTGACCGCCTTGGGCGCCGCCCCGGGCAGCGGCAAGGACCTCGTGCTGGCCGGCTTCATGACGCACATGTGCGTCAACTACACGGCCCAGGGCGCCTTCAACCTCGGCTACCGCCCCAGCGTCGTCGCCGAGACCACCGCCACCCGCACCCTCACCGCTCCGGACGGCACCGTCCTGCCCGCGGCCACCCTCCAGACCGCCGCCCTGACCACCATCGCCGACCTGTTCGGCACGGTCGTCCCCACCGTCGACGCCCTCGCCGACTGACCCGGGCTCCGGCCTCGCACCGCGGGGCCGCCCGCCCCGCCGCCACCGGGCGGCGGGGCGGGCCACACGGGGCGCGGGACCCGCCCCGGACCGCGCGTGCGGCGTAATCCCTTTGCCCGGCAGCCGTGCGGGGGACGATGATGCCCCCATGCGCGTGGGAGTGGTGGGACTGGGGATGGGCCTGCACCTGGCGGCGTGGGCCGCCAGACTGGGCATGGACGTGGTGGCGGCCTGCGACCGCGACCCCGCCCAGCGCGCCGCGGCCCGCGAGCGGCTGCCCGGCGCGGTCCTCACCGAACGCTGGCGGGACCTGCTCGACCAGGACCTGGACGGGGTGGTCCTGGCCAACGACTTCGACGCCCACGCGCCCTTGGCCCTGGCCTTCCTGGACCGCGGCGTCCACGTGCTCTCCGAGACCGCCGCGTGCGCCGACGAGGCCGAGGCGAGGGCGCTGGTCGCGGCGGCCGACCGCTCCTCGGCGAGCTACTCCCTGGCCGAGAACTACACCCTCCACCCGCACGTGCTGCTCGTCCGCGAGGCCGTCCGGGCGGGCGAGCTGGGCCGGATCAGCCTCATCGAGGCCGACTACCTGCACGGCATGTCCCCCGGGGGCGTCACCGGGCTGACCGGCGACCCCGCCCACTGGCGCGGGCGCATCGCCCCCACCGCCTACTGCACCCACTCCCTGTCGCCGATCCTGGCGATCACCGGGGCGCACCCGGTGGAGGTCAGCGCGTTCACCGTGGACGAGGCCGCGCCGCGCCAGGCCAGCACCATGGTGGTGCGCCTGTCCACGGGCGCCCTGGCCGTCACCCGCAACGGCTTCCTCCAGGGCGAACCCGACAGCCACTGGAGCTGGGTGTCGGTGCGCGGCACCCTCGGGCTGGCCGAGTCGGTGCGGGCGCGGGGAGAGCGCGCCTGGTCGGTGCGCGTGCGCCACGAGGGGTGGACCCGCCCCGACGGCGACGCCCGCGAGGAGGAACGCGTCCCACCCGCGCTGCTGCTGGACGGCGAGCCCGTGGAGCGCGGGGCCGAGGGCACGGTGCGCCTGCTGCGGGGCTTTCGCGACACCGTCGAGCACGGCGCCGAGCCGCTGGTACCGGTACGCGCGGCCGTGGCGGCCTCCCTGGTCGGGGTGGCCGGGGCCGAGTCGCTGGCCCGGGGGTCGTGTCCGGTCCCGGTTCCGCTGCTGTGATCGGACTTCCTCCTGCTCCGGGACGACCTAAAACGCGGCGCGGCCTCCCCTTGGACGGTCGCCGGCACTAGTTTCGAGGTGGACCCGCCGCCGCAGGTCCTCGACGCCGAGGAGAGCGATGACCCACCCGAGCGACACCGACAGCGGCACCGACAACAGGGGGAAGCGGCTGGCAGGCGGCATGATGACCACGGTGTTCCGGTACGGCGGCCACGTCGTGCGCACCGCGACACCCGCCGCACCCGCCATCCACGCCCACCTGGGCGCCCTGGCCGAGAGCGGGTTCAGGGGCGCTCCGGTGCCGCTCCGGCTGCGCGACGACGGCCGCGAGGAGCTGACCTTCGTGGAGGGGGACGTCGCCCTTCCGCCGTTCCCCGACTGGGCGTTCACCGAGCACACCCTGCGCTCGGCCGCCGAACTGCTGCGCCGCTACCACGACGCCGCCGCACGCGTGCCCGTGGACACCTCGGCCGCCTGGAACACCGGCTCCACCGGTATGGCCGACCCCGAGGGCGGTCCCATCCTGTGCCACAACGACCCCTGCCTGGAGAACATCGTCTTCCGCCGGAGCCGGGCCGCGGCCCTGATCGACTTCGACCTGGCCGCGCCGGGCCGTCCGGTCTGGGACGTGGCGGCGCTGGCCTACTACCTGGCGCCCGCGCTCGACCCGGTCTCGGCCGCCGGGACCCCGCACGAGGAGAGCGACGTCGCGCACCGGCTGCGCCTCCTCGCCGACGCCTACGGGCTCTCCCCCGACGACCGCCGCGCCCTGCCGGGGGTGGTCGAGGAGTACACGGCCGTCGCCCGCGTCTTCGTGGCCGAGCGGGTCGAGAACGGTGACGCGCTGTTCGCCCGCGACCTGGAACGGATGGGCGGATGGGAGCGCTGGGACCGCCGCCAGGCCTGGTTGGCCGACCAGCGCGCGGTGTTCGTCCGGGCGCTGGCGCCCTGAGCCGGGCGGCGGCTCCCGGGCCCGTCCGCCGCCTCAGGCCCCGCGCCGGGAGATGACCACCAGGTACCGGCAGTCCGCACCGGTCGGGTTGTGGAACTCGCACGGCTCGGGCGGACCCAGGTGCAGGCAGTCGCCCCGCTCCAGCACGTGCTCCACACCGCCCTCGCGGAAGGCCA
This sequence comes from Nocardiopsis sp. M1B1, assembly GCF_052466615.1. Classification (NCBI taxonomy): domain Bacteria; kingdom Bacillati; phylum Actinomycetota; class Actinomycetes; order Streptosporangiales; family Nocardiopsidaceae; genus Nocardiopsis; species Nocardiopsis sp. M1B1. The sequence continues at coordinate 3,431,535 of NZ_CP196194.1, read as the reverse complement.
GCGTGCCCTCCAGCACCCAGATCTGGTGGTGGGTGAGGGCGTAGGCCTGCGCGGGGAAGCCCACCCGCGCACCCGGCGGCAGCTCCACCTCCACCAGTTCGATCGGGCCGCCGGACGCGGGCGAGACCGCGCGCCGCCGGTAGCCCGTCCCGGGGTCGGTCCATACGGGCTGCTCGTGCGCGCGGACCAGACGGCGGTCTCCCTGTTCGGCGCGGGCGATCAGCTCCGACAGGGTGATGCCCAGCGCGGCGGCGATCCGCCCCAGCAGGGAGGCGGTGGGCTGGGCCTCGCCGTTCTCGATCCGGCTGATCATGCCCCGGGAGACCCCGGACAGCTCGGCCAGCGCCCCTCCGCTCAGCCCGCGGGCCCGGCGCAGCTCTCGCAGGGTCGAAGCCAGGGCCGTGCCCAGTGTGTCGCTCATGACGTTCACTATAGGGAGCAGAACTGAATACCATGGTCGACATGACTTCGATGCCGACCCTCACCGTCCGCGACGCGACCCCCGCGGACGCCCCGGCGTGCGCGGCGATCTACTCCCCCTATGTGACCGACACCGCGATCACCTTCGAGTACGAGCCGCCCACCGCCGAGCAGATGGCCGAGCGGATCGCCGCGGCCCAGCGGCGGCACGCCTGGATCGTGCTGGAGGACGCCGACGGGGTCGTCGGCTACGCCTACGGCGGGCCCTTCCGCGCCCGCGACGCCTACCGGTGGTCGTGCGAGGTCAGCGTCTACCTGGCCATGGGCCGCAGGCGCACCGGCGCGGGCCGCGCCCTGTACCGGGAACTGCTGCCCCGCCTGGCCGAACGCGGCATGCGCACCGCCGTCGCGTGCATGACCCTGCCCAACGAGGCCAGCCTGGGCCTGCACCGCTCCCTGGGCTTCGAGGACGTGGGCGTCATGCGCCGGGTCGGCCGCAAGTTCGACGCCTGGCACGACGTCGCCTGGGCACAGATCGGCCTCACCCCCGCACAGGACTGAGGCCGGTTCCACCTGCGGGGAGCGCGGTCCCCGCCCGGTCCGTACCCGCGCACCGGACACCGAGGACGCGGTCGGCGAGGGCCGTGGTCCCCGCGCGGTTCGTGGTCGCGGCGGTGGACGCGTTCACGCGCGCCCTCTCCAGTACCGGTGACAGCCCCACGAGCCCGAGCCGAAGCGCCTCCCGTCTCCGCGACCGGTCGCGACCCCCACCCCTGTGCGCCGCCCGCCGGGGAAGACGCGTGAACGCGGACACCGCCCCGCGCACAGCATCCGGTGCCGGAGGGCGCACGCCGCCCGAAGACTTCCCCGGACCCCGGCCGTATGCTCGTCAACGGTCCCATGTCCCCACCATCCCCCGGGAGCACCGCCGTGTCCGTCCCACCCACGCGCCACCGGAGCTCGGGGCTGGCCTTCGCGCTCGCCTCGGCACTCGCCTTCGGCGGATCGGGCGTCTTCGCCCGCCCCCTGCTGGACGCGGGGATGGACTCCCTCCACGTCACCTGGCTGCGCGTGGCCGGTGCGGCGCTGCTGCTGTCGCCCGTGGCCCTGGCCCACTGGCGCACCGCCCGCCACCGCCCGCTGCTGGTCCTGGCCTACGGCGTCTTCCCGATGGCGGGGGTCCAGGCCCTGTACTTCGCCTCCATCGCGCGCATCCCCGTGGGCATCGCCCTGCTCATCGAGTTCCTCGGCCCGGTCCTGGTCCTGCTGTGGCTGCGCGTGGTGCGCCGCACCCGGGTCTCCCCCGCCGCCGTGGTCGGCGTGGTCCTGGCCGTGGCCGGGCTCGGCCTGCTGCTGGAGGTGTGGGCGGGCGTGCGCCTGGACGCGGTCGGCGTGGGGCTGGCGCTGGGCGCCGCCGCGGCGCAGGCCGTCTTCTTCCTGCTGTCGGACAGCATGGGCGAGGACACCCACCCGCTGGCCGTGGTGGCCTTCGGTTCCCTGGTCGCCGCGGTGCTGCTGGGCGTCCTGGCCAGGCCCTGGACGCTGCCCTGGCACATGCTCGCCGACCCGGTCGCGCTCGGCGGGTTCTCCTTCCCCGGTTGGGCGACGGCCCTGTGGCTGGGCCTGGTGTGCACCGCGCTCGCCTACTTCCTTGGCATCTCGGCGGTCCGGCGTCTGTCCCCGCAGGTCGCCGGGGCGGTCGCCTACCTGGAGGTGGTCACCGCGATCGTGCTGGCCTGGGTGCTGCTGGGCGAGGCGCTCACCCCCGTGCAGGCCGTCGGCGCCGCCGTCATCGTCGCGGGCGCCCTCGTCGCCCAGACCGCCGTGCCCCCGGCCCCCGCACCGCCCGAGGCCGACCCCGAGCAGCCGCCGGTCACCGCCTCGCCCTGAGGAACGGGGAACCGCGTGCGGAGGCCACCGGAACGCCTCACCGCGCGGGCCGCACACGCGGGCGGGCCCGGTGGGAGGATCTCCTCCCGCCGGGCCCGTCCGCGTGCTGGTGCCGTATGCGACGCCCGGATCAGGCCTCGCCGGTGGCCGCCTCGACCTCCGCGATGAACTGCTCCGCGGCCTCGGCCGGGGTCAGGTCACCGAAGGTCAGGTCCTCGGTGACGCGCTTGGTGATGTCCACGACCTGCCCGGCGCCGATCGGCGGCGGCGGGTTGCCGTCCACGATCGTGCCCTCGATCTCGGACAGGAACACCGCGCTGCGGGCGTCGGCCTCGGGCAGCGAGTCGATGACGTGGGCGCGCACGTCCACGTTGGCGGGCAGACCGCGGTCGGCCAGGATCAGCTCGGCGGCCTCCTCGCTGTTGAGCAGGAAGTCCACGAACAGCGCCGCCTCCTCCGGGTGCTCGGTGCCCGCGGAGATGGAGTAGAACATGGCCGGCTTGAAGAACATGCCGGTGCGGTCCTCGGTGCTCTCACCCGGGTAGCGCAGCAGTTCGATGTCGCGGCCGGAGGAGGCCGAGATGCCGCCCAGCTGGTTGGTCCAGAAGTGGGCCATCGCGCCCTGGTTGGTGGAGAGCACCGACTGGTCGGGGCCGCCCGCCTCGATCTCCACGCTCTCGGCCGCGCCGGGCTGGCCGCCGTTCTCCACCAGCTGCTCGGTGACGGAGAACCACTCCTCCAGCGTCTCCTGGGAGAAGCCGAGGGATCCGTCCTCGGCGTAGAGGTTCTCCCCGCGCTGGCGGGCGAAGATCTGGAAGCCCGTCTCGTTGTAGGACATGCTCTGCGTGCCCACGACCTCGCCGTCGGTGGCCTCGCTGATCTGGGCCGAGATCTCGATGTAGTCGTCCCAGGTCCACGTCTCGTCGTCGGGCATCTCCACGCCCGCGTCCTCGAAGGCCTGGGGGTCGGCCAGGATCGCGTAGGCGTTCACGCCGGTGGCCACACCGAAGGTCTGCCCGTCCAGGTCGCCGCTCTCGGCCACCAGCGGGTCGATCCCCGACAGGTCCAGGTCGACCTCGTTGAGGTCGAGCAGGGCGCCGCGGTCGCCGTACTCGCGCAGGTAGCGCTCCTCCTGCGTGATGATGTCAGGGGCGTCGTTGGCGGCGGTGCTGGTGGCCAGACGGTCCCAGTACCCGGCCCAGTCAGTGTACTCGGGGACGATGGTGATGCCCGGGTTCTCGGCCTCGAACAGGTCGATGACCTGCTGGGTGGTGGAGTGGCGGTCGTCCGCGCCCCACCAGGAGAAGCGCAGCTCGACCGTGCCGTCGTCGGCCTCGGAGCCGCCACAGGCGGTGGCCGCCATCACGATGGCTCCCACTCCCGCGGCCACGGACAGGAAAGGGCTGCGGCGACGGGCCTGGGGGCGCCCGTTGCCAGGGTGTGCGTGCATGTGTTCGGTTCCCTTCGACTACTTGATTCCGGTGGTGGCGATGCCCTTGACGAGGTATCGCTGACCCGCGAGGAAGAAACCGAAGACGGGGCCCAGGGCGACGATCGACATGGCGAACAGCGGACCCCAGGAGGTCTGCGAGGTCGAGTCGACGAAGGTGCGCAGGGCGACGGGGACGGTGTACATCGACGGGTCGGTGAGGAAGATCAGCTGGCTGAAGAAGTCGTTCCAGGTCCAGATGAAGGTGAAGATCGCGCTGGTGGCCAGGGCCGGCAGGGACAGCGGCATGATGATCTGGAAGAAGATGCGCACGTGGCCGCAGCCGTCGATGCGCGCCGCCTCGTCCAGGTCGCGGGGCAGTCCGCGGATGAACTGCACCATGAGGAAGATGAAGAACCCGTCCGTGGCCAGCAGCTTGGGCACGATCAGCGGCAGGAAGGTGTTGATCCAGTCCAGCTCGGCGAAGAGGATGTACTGCGGCACGATCACGACGTGGATCGGCAGCATGATCGTGGCCATCATGACGGCGAAGAACAGCCGCTTGCCGCGGAACTCCAGCCGGGCGAAGGCGTAGGCCGCCATCGAGCAGCCGATGAGGTTGCCCACGATCGCCCCGGCCACCACGATCGCCGAGTTGAGCAGGTAGTGGTGGAACGGGAACTGGAGGGCGTTCCACCCCTCGGTGTAGTTGCCCGGGGTGAAGGTCTCGGGGATCAGGCCCGGGGCGCGGAAGATCTCCTCGGTGGGCTTGAACGAGCTGGAGAGCATCCACAGCAGCGGGTAGAGCATGACCAGCCCGAAGGCGATGAGCCCGATGTGCGTGATCAGCCGTCGTGTGCGTTCGGCCCGCGTGCGCTTCTGCGAGGCCACGGGGGGCATTGTCTTAGTCGCCATAGAAGACCCAGTACTTGGAGGCGATGAAGTTCACCGCGGTGAACCCGCCGATGATCAGCAGCAGCAGCCAGGCCATCGCCGAGGCGTAGCCCATGTCGAAGGAGCCGAAGCCGCGCAGGTAGAGGTAGAGCGTGTAGAAGAGCGTGGAGTCCGAGGGGCCGCCGGTGCCGCCGCTGACCACGAACGCCTGGGTGAAGGTCTGGAAGGCGTTGATGAACTGCAGCACCATGTTGAAGAAGATGATCGGGGTGAGCATCGGCACGGTGATGTTCAAGAAGCGGCGCAAGGGGCCCGCCCCGTCCACCGCGGCGGCCTCGTAGTACATGGCGGGGATCTGGCGCAGACCCGCCAGGAAGATCACCATGGGCGCGCCGAAGGTCCACACGTTGAGCACGATCAGGGTGCCCAGCGCGTAGTCGGGGTGGGAGACCCAGCCCTCGCCCTGGATGCCGAAGAAGGCGAGCACCTGGTTGATCAGGCCCTCCGCGCCGAAGACCTGGCGCCACAGGATGGCGATGGCCACGCTGCCGCCGAGCAGGGAGGGCAGGTAGTACACCGACCGGTACAGGGGCAGGCCCCGCACGCCGCGGTCCAGGATCATCGCCAGGGCCAGGGCCAGGGCGAGCTGGAGCGGCACCGACACGAAGACGTAGACGAACGTGACCCTGAGCGCGCTGTGCAGGCGCTCGTCGTCGAACATCCGCTGGTAGTTCTCCAGGCCGACCCACTCGTAGTCGCCGATGAGGTTGTAGTCGGTGAAGGAGAAGTACAGGGAGGCCAGGAGGGGGCCCGCGGTGATGAGCACCAGGCCGACGAACCACGGGGCCAGGAAGCCGTAGGCGGCGAGGTTCTCGTTCCGCCGCTTGCCAGGGGCCGGGCTCTTGCCGACCCTGCGGCGCGGCTTGGCGCCGACCGGGGCGTCGGGGGCCTTGGCGGGCCGCCGTTGCAGGAGGGCGCTCACGGGGATCCACCCTCCTGTGGGGCCACCGCCGGAGCGCTGGCGTGCGCGTGCGGTCCTGGATTCATGGAAACTGCCAATCTCGTTCGGAGACGCGTACGCTGTGGGCGAGAACACGCGTTGAACTGCCTAAACATGTTCTGGTAAGCGCTATCCACGTACTAAGATGTTCAGTTTCTAGCACCGGGTTACATGGGTGTCAACGGCAGGTTTCCCGAAAACTGTGATCCAAGCCCCATATCGTTACGCTTCCGGCGGCCCGGGGGACGCGGATTTTGCCGCGCGCTTTCCTCCCTCGCGCTTGTTCGCACGAGAAATTCCACCCTTCGAATCAGTTTCATCACTCTCCGTTGCGCGTCACGGGAGTGCGGACGCTCGGACACGGCTTGGCCGACACCCTTGTCGACCGGATGGGAAAGCGTTTACCATGCCCTGTGTGAACCACACCACCCCACGCAGGTACGCGATCGTCGGCACCGGATCCCGCGCCCGGATGTACACCCGGGCCCTGACCGGCACCCACCGGGACCGGGGACGTCTGGTCGCCCTCTGCGACACCAACAGCACCCGCATGGCCGTGCACAACCGCATCGTCACCGATGCCGGACTCGACGCCGTGCCGACCTACTCCCCCGACGACTTCGTCCGCATGCTCAAGGAGGAGAGGGTCGACGAGGTCATCGTCTGCACCGTCGACCGCACCCACGCCGACTACGTCGTGGCGGCCCTGGACGCCGGGCTCGACGCCATCACCGAGAAGCCCATGACCGCCGACCTGGAGGGGCTGCGGCGCATCAACGAGGCCCAGGCGCGCACCGGGGGGCGGGTGACCGTCGGCTTCAACTACCGCTACAACCCCGTCCACCGCCAGCTGCGCGACCTCATCTCCTCCGGGGTGATCGGCGAGGTCGGGTCGGTGCACTTCGAGTGGCTGCTGGACCTGCGCCACGGTGCCGACTACTTCCGCCGCTGGCACCGCGACAAGACCCAGTCCGGCGGCCTGCTCGTGCACAAGGCCAGCCACCACTTCGACCTGGTCAACTGGTGGATCGGCGCCCGCCCCACCGACGTGTTCGCGTCGGGGAGGCTGTTCTTCTACGGCGACGACAACGGCCGCCGCCACGGTCTGGCCGCCGACTACGAGCGCGGCCACGGCGAGGACGCCGCCCAGAGCGACCCCTTCGCCCTGCACATGGACGACAGCGCCGACCTGCGGGCCCTGTACCTGGACGCCGAGCACGAGGACGGCTACCGGCGCGACCTCAACGTCTTCGGCCCCGGCATCACCATCGAGGACGACATGTCCGTGCTGGTCGGCTACGACACCGGCGCGCGCCTGACCTACCACCTGGTCGCCTACGCGCCCTGGGAGGGCTACCGGATCGCGATCACCGGCAGCCGGGGCCGCCTGGAGCTGGACATGACCGAGTTCGAGTACACCTCGCCCGAGCAGGACGAGACCACGCCCGTGCGCGGCATGCCCGCCCCCAAGGAGCACACCAGCGCGCGGCTGTGGCTGCGCCGCCACTGGCAGCCCCCCGAGGAGATCCCCGTGGCGGTGGGCGAGGGCACCCACGGCGGCGGCGACCAGCTCATGCTCGACTCGCTGTTCGGCGGCGAGGACGACGGCATCCGCCCCGACCACTCCGACGGCGGCAACGCCCTGCTCACCGGGCTGGCGGCCAACGCCTCCATCGCCTCGGGGGCGCCGGTCCGCGTCGCCGACCTGCTCGGGGGCAGCTGATGGGCGAACCCGTGCCCGTGCTGCTGGCCGGGGTCCACGGCCACGGCCGCGCCCACCTGCGCTCCCTGCGCGAACTGGCGCAGAGCGGCCTGGTCCGGCTCGTGGGCGTGTGCGACCAGCGCCCCGTCGCCGAGGACGACGATCTGGAGGGGCACGGCGCGCTGCCCTGCCACGCCGACCTGGGCGAGGCGATCGAGAGCACCGGCGCGCGGATCACCGTCCTGGCCACGCCCATCCACACCCACCTGCCCCTGGCCCGCACCGCGCTGGAACACGGCTCCCACCTGCTGCTGGAGAAGCCCACCACCGCGACCCTGGCCGAGTTCGAAGAGCTCACTGCGGCCGTGGACGCCTCCGGGCTGGCCTGCCAGGTGGGCTTCCAGAGCCTGGGGTCGGCCGCCGTGGAGGCCGTGCGCACCCTGGTGCGCGAGGGCGCGGTGGGGCGCGTGCGCGGCATCGGCGGTACGGGCACGTGGGTGCGCACCTCGGCCTACTACGACCGCGCCCCCTGGGCGGGGCGCCGCCGCCTCCAGGGGCGCGACGTTGTGGACGGGGCGCTGACCAACCCCTTCGCCCACGCCCTGGCCACCGCGCTGGCCGTGGCCGGAGTCGCGACCGAGGCGCCGCGCGGCGTGGAGCTGGAGATGTTCCACGCCCACCCCATCGAGGCCGACGACACCTCGTGCGTGCGCGTGCGCACCGCGGACGGGCTGCCCATCACCCTGGCGGTGACCCTGTGCGCGCCCGAGCACCTGCCGCCGCGCCTGGTGGTCCACGGCGACCTGGGGCGCATCGAGTTCGAGTACACGCTGGACCGCGTCACCGTGCACCGGCCGGGCCAGCCCCCGGCCACCACCACGCACCCGCGCACCCACCTGATGTCCAACCTGGTCGAACACGTGCGCGGGGGCGAGCCGCTGCTGGTGCCGCCCCGGGCCACCCGGGCGTTCATGCACGTGCTCGAAGCGGTGCGCACCGCGCCCGACCCGGTGGCGCTACCCGCGGGCATGCAGCACGTGTACCGCACCGAGGAGGGGGTGCGCCGGATCATCCCCGGCATCGACGCCCTCATCCACCGCAGTGCCGAGCACCTGGCGCTGTTCTCCGAACTCGACCCCGCCTGGTCCCCCGCGGCCCGGGCGGGAACGACCGACGCGAAGGCCACGCCGTGAACACGCTGACCCTGGACGGTTGCGTCCTGGCCGTCCTCAGGGACGGGACCGACATCGAGCCGACCCTGTCGCCGCGGCCCTACCTGCACCCGGTGCGCACCCTCGCCGGGGTGCCGGTCACCGAGGAGCGGCCCGCCGACCACCTGCACCACTTCGGGGTGGGCGTAGCCGTGCCCGACGTGTCGGGGGTGAGCTTCTGGGGCGGGCGCACCTTCACCCGCGACCGGGGGTCGGTGCTGCTGGACAACCACGGCCGCCAGCGGCACGTGTCCTGGCTGGAGCTGGCCGCGGACCGCCGTGTGGAGGCGCTGTCGTGGACCGGCCCGGACGGGGCCGAGATGCTGAGCGAGGAGCGCACCGTGCGGGCCGCGGGCCTGGATGGGCGCACCTGGGTGCTGGACGTGCGCACGCAGCTGCGCAACACCTCCGGGCGCGACCTGAGCATCGGCAGCCCCGCCACCAACGGCAGGCCCGGCGCCGGGTACGGGGGCCTGTTCTGGCGCGCGCCCGTGGCCGCGACCCCGCCCGCCGTCGTGGGCGCGGGCGGGCTGGAGGGCGAGAAGGCCCTGCACGGTTCGCGGGCGGAGTGGCTGGCCCTGGTCGGTGGTGGCGGTGAGGGTGCCGTGGCAGCGGGCGCCGTGGCCGCTGGTGACGAGGGCGCCGGAGGCCGTGGTGCCCAGGGCGGCGGCGCGGCCTCGGGCGGAGCCGAAGGCGGCGCGGCGGACGCTGACGAGGCCGGGGGCGGGGGGTGGACCCTGGTCTTCCTCCAGCCCGGGGAGCACACCGACCCGTGGTTCCTGCGGGCCGAGGACTACCCGGGGGTGGGGCCCGCGCTGGCGTGGGACACGCGGCTGCCCCTGCCCGAGGGCGGGCGCCTGGAGCGGCGGCTGCGCGTGGCGGTGCGCGACGGGCGCGCCGACGGGGCCGGGGAGCTGGCGGTCCTGGCCGAGGCCACCCGGGACCTGTTCTAGCCCGGGGCCGACCTGGTCGGAACCACCCGGGTGGGAACCGCCCTGGCGCGGTGACCGCGAAGGGCCACCGGACCGCTCCCTTCCCCTTCTGCACCGTTCGAGGGTCGGGCCCCTTCCACCGCACCGGCGGCGTTTGCGGCCGGTCCGCCAGCTTTTCGGTCGGCCAGCCGTCCCGGGTCCGTGCCAGGGAGGGCCCGGGGGCGCGGGCAGGTCCGCCAGCGCCCCCGGTCGCCGGTGAGGTCCGTCGGTGCCCCGGTCGTCGGCGAACCGGTCCTCGGCGGCCCGGTCTGCGGACCGGCGGCGTGGGGCACGGGACCGCGAACGGCTGGCAGGAGGAGGGGAAGGGCGGCCCGGGCACGAAGGGCGCAGCACGAAGCGGGCGGGCCAGGGGACCCCCCGATATCAACGTTAGGACCGCCGCGCGGGGCGGCACCAGTGCCCCGCACGACCTGTGGACAACCCCCCGGACCCGGGGGCTAGGGAAGGAAGACAACACCCATGCGCGTTCTCGTCACCGGCGGCTCCGGACGGCTCGGCCGCAGCGTCGTGGCCACCCTGGCCGCACGCGGACACCAGGTGACCTCCGTGGACACCGCCGCGGCCGACCTGCCCGAGGGCGTCGACGCGGTCACCGCCGACCTGCTGGACCCGGACGCCCTGGAGGCGGCCTTCACCCGGGCCCGCCCCGAGGCCGTCGTCCACCTGGCCGGGATCGCCGTGCCCTTCGCCCGCCCCGACGTGGAGACCCTCCAGGTCAACACCGGCCTGGCCTGGGCGGTGCTCTCCGCTGCCGTCGCCCACGGCGCCCACTCGGCGGTGGCCGCTTCCAGCCCCACCGTCTACGGGTACAACACCCCTTCCTGGGCGCCCCGCTACCTGCCGCTGGACGAGGCCCACCCGGTCACGCCCTGGCACGCCTACGGGCTGAGTAAGGCGATCATCGAGGACACCGTGCGCGCCCTGGCCCGCACCTCCGCCACCTGCGTCCTGTCGTGCGTGCGCCCGGGCTACGTCGTGGCCCCCGAGGAGTGGGAGGGCGCGCCCACCCAGCTCGGGCACACCATGGCCGAGCGGCTGGCGGACCCGGCCCTGGCCGCCACCTCCCTGTTCAACTACGTCGACGCCCGCGACGCCGCCGAGCTGTTCGCCCTGGTCATCGAGAACCCGGCCAAGGTCAGCGGCGGCCAGGTGTTCAACGCCATGGCCCCCGACCCGCTGTCCGAGGTGCCCGTCGACGCCCTGCTGCCCCTGTACCACCCCGGCACCGCCCCGGCGGCCGCCGCCCTGGCCGACGGCCGCGCGGTCTTCTCCTCCCAGGCGGCCCGCGCCGCGCTGGGCTGGGCTCCCTCACGGACCTGGCGCACGCAGTTGCGCACCGGGCAGAGCCGTGCGGCCGCCTCCGAGGACGTTTCCGTGGCCGACGGGGCGCGTGGGGCGTCAGAGCGTCCGTGAGCTGGTCGAGGGCTCCGCTAGGGTAGGAAAGAGTTTTCCCATGGGCCGAGGCAGGAGAGGGAGCGGCGTGGAGTCCGGTTACGTGACACTGGAACAGGTCGCCGAGCACGCCGGGGTGTCCCTGGCCACGGCGTCCAGGGTGATCAACGGCAGTACACGCCAGGTCAGCCAGCGCCTGCGCGACAAGGTGACCGCCAGCGCGCGCGAACTCGGCTACCTGGCCAACGCCTCGGCCCAGACCCTGGCCCGCAACAGCAGCGCCCTGGTCGGCCTGCTCGTCCACGACATCTCCGACCCCTACTTCTCCTCGATCGCCGCGGGGGTCACCCGCCACACCGAGGAACAGGGGCTGGTCCTGGTGCTGGGCACCACCAGCCGCTCCGCGCAGAAGGAGGGCCGCATCCTGGCCACGCTGCGCGCGCACCGGGCCCGCGCGGTGGTGCTGGTCGGCTCGCGCTCCACCGACGAGGAGAGCAACCGGCGCCTGTCCGAGGAGATCCGCATGTTCCGCCGCCAGGGCGGGCGGGTGGCGTGCGTGTCCCAGGAGGGCCTGCCCGCGGACACGGTCACCCCCGACAACCACACCGGGGCCTCCGACCTGGCCCGCCGCCTCATCGCCCAGGGGCACCGCGAGTTCGCCATCCTGGCCGGGCCCACCGACCTCCAGACCGCACGCGAACGCCTGGACGGGTTCCACTCCGCGCTCTCGGGCGCGGGGCTGGAGCTGGCCCACCACAACGTGGTGCACGGCGCCTTCACCCGTGACGGCGGCTACGAGTCCACCCGCCGCCTGATGGCGGTGGGCACCGACGCCACCTGCCTGTTCGCCGTCAACGACGTCATGGCCACGGGGGCTATGGCCGCGCTGCGCGACCTGGGACTGCGGGTGCCCACCGACCTGTCGGTGGCCGGGTTCGACGACATCCCCACCCTGCGCGACCTCACCCCCGCCCTGACCACGGTGCGCCTGCCGCTGGAGGAGATGGGCGAACGCGCCGCGGTGCTCGCCCTGGACGGCGAGCCCAGCGACCAGCCCCGCGTGGTCACCGTGCGCGGCGAGGTCGTCGAGCGCGAGAGCACCGCGCCGCCCACCCGCTGAGCCGCCCTGGTCAGCGGCCCGGCGGCTCGTGGCGTTCCGACCGGTGCCGAACCGGGGGAACGGCGGGTGGGCGGGGCTCAGGCGCGGGAGGCGTCCTCGGGAATCGGCAGTTCGACGCCCGCCAGTTCCTCCAGTTGGCGCCACACCGACTCCATGGCCTTCCTCGGAGGCGAGGCCGTCAAGGAGGGCGGGGCGACCCGGACGGCCTGTCCCCTGACACCGTTCTCCGGCGCGTACAGCTCTCCTCCCTCCGCTCCCGGATCGGTGAGGGCGCGAAGCGCCGACCAGGCGGCGGTGTCCTTGCCCTGCGCCCAGGGCGTGTAGGGGTTGCGCCGCACCGGCACGGTCTCGTCCCGGACCCCCGGCCGACGGGGCGTCTTGGCGTCCACACCGATGCCCGGACGCGAGACCAGCGATGCGACCGGCAGCCCCGCGGCACGCAGACGGCGGTCGAGTTCGAACGCGAACATCTCCGTCGCCGCCTTCGCCCTGCTGTAAGCGACCACACCGATCCGCGAGCCGCGCCGTGCATCCTCGACGCTCCTGCGCAACAGGTCCACGAACCCGGTCGAGGTGTGCACGATCCTCGCCGTTCCGCCGTACCGTTCCCCGGTGCGGACCATCGTCGGCAGCACCCCGGCTATCAGTCCCACGTTGGCCACCACATGGGTCGCCAGCAGCGTCGGCAGACCGTCGAAGGTCCTGTCCGACGCCCGCAGCGACATCGAACCGCCGTTGAGGATCAGCCCGTCGACGCGCTCCCGTTCGGCCAGGCTGGCGGCGGCCTCGGCCACGGAGTCCCCTGAGGCCAGGTCCAGGACCAGTCGGCTCGAAGACGCCGACGGCACCTGCCCGCGGATGGCGTTCTCGGCGATCTCAAGCCGTTGGGCCGACCGTCCGGCGAGCACCACGTGCGCCCCGGCTCCGGCGAGCCGTTCGGCGACGAAGTAACCGATGCCCGAGGTCGCCCCCGTCACCACCACGGTGCGTCCGCCCTGGTCGGGCAGCGCGTCGGGATTCCACGCCATGACACCCCCCTTCAATCGGATAAGTTATCCGCTTACGGTAGCACCAAGCGGATAGCGCATCCGCTTTCGGGTAGAGTGTGCTCATGAACGCACTCCGCGCCGACGCGGCCCGCAGCCGCGAGCGCATCCTGGAGGCCGCCCGGCGCAGCGATCCCAAGGACCTCCGTCTCAACGACGTCGCCCGCGAGGCCGGGGTGGGCGTCGGGACCGTCTACCGCCACTTCGCCACGGCCCACGCCCTCGTGGAGGAACTCACCGTCGAGGCCCTGGACCGGCTGAACGCGGTCGCCCGCCGGGCCTCCGCCGACCCCGACCCCGGGCACGGCTTCGAGACGGCCCTGCGCGCCGTCGTGGACCTGCACCTGGAGGCGGGCGGCCTCCAGGCGGTCCTGCTCGCCAACGAGGACGTCAGCGAGGAGGTCGCGACCCTCAAGGCCGCGGTCCTCGCAAGCCTCGGCGACGTGCTCGCCAGGGCCCAGGCATCCGGTGCCGTACGCCCGGACCTCTCGACGACCCAGGTCGAACGCCTGGTCTGCGGTATCGAGCACGCCGTGCGCCTCGGCCCGCCCGGGGACCGCGGCGTCTTCGTGGACACCCTCGTCACCGGCCTGCGGGCGCACTGACCGGCACTCCCCGCCCAGGGCCCGGCCCGCCGCATCCGGCGGGGGTCCCGCCTCAGGCGCGGGCAGAACCGCCCAGGCCCGGGATCAGCACCGCCCCGACCAGGACGTGCATCCCCTCCAGCACCAGCACCACCACCGGTGCGGCGCCGCTGGTGAGGGGTCCGGCCAGGGAGAGCACGAGCACCACGCAGGCGGTGACCGTCCACGCCCGCCGGGGCCGCCGCGCCGTGCGCTCCAGCACCGCGAGCAGCCCCCAGGCCGCAGCGGCGCTGAGCATCCCCGCGAAGGCCACGGCCCCCGGCCCCACCGGGCGGGCCCGCCCGCCCGGGAAGGCGGTCAGGTCCACGCCCATCAGCGGCACGGCCAGGCCCCACAGGGCCAGCGGGGCGAGCACGGCGGCGGCCGCGGTGAGCATCCGCCGAGGAACGGCGGAGGCGGTTCGGGCGGCGGTTTCCTTGGTGGCCATGGTCTTTCCCAACGTCGTCGTGTGGTGCGGCGCGGTCCCCACACTCCCCGGCACGGCACCGCCGCCGCATCGGTCCCGGGGCGCGGACGGGGCCGACCGCGGACGGGGCCGTATCCGACTTTGGTCGGTGTCGGGGCGGGGACGCCCGGAGCTACGCTGACCTGGTGCCGAGCCCGATCGACGACGAAACCCGGCCCGCGCGCCGCGGCTCGCCGCGGGCCCTGACCGCCGTGGTCGTCCTGGTCTGCCTCCAGGTCGCGGCGGCGGTCTGGGCCCGCTGGGAGGGCCACACCGAACCCTGGACACGGGAACTGGACCTGGCCGTCGGCCTCGTGGTCTGCGTGCTCTCCCCCGTCCTGCTGCGGTGGCCGGTCACCGGTGCGCTGGGCGCCTCCGTCCTGGCCGTCCTCTCCCCCGCCGCCACCCCGGCGGCGGCGCTGGGCGTGCTCCAGGTCGCCCACCGGCGCCCCCTGCCGCTGGCCCTCGTGGTCGCCGCGGCCGCCGTCGCCGCGCACGCGGCCCAGGGGCTGTTCCAGCCCAGCACCCAGATCTCCTACGCCTGGTGGCTGGCCCTGATCACCATCGCCACCGGCGCTCTGGTGGGCTGGGGCGCCCTGGCCCGGGCCCGCCGCGCGCTGGTGATGTCGCTGCGCGAGCGCGCCCGCCGGGCCGAGACCGAACAGGGCCGCCGGGTGGCCGAGGCGCGGATGCTGGAGCGCACCCGCATCGCCCGCGAGATGCACGACGTGCTCGCCCACCGGCTGTCCCTGCTGGCCACCTACGCCGGGGCCCTGGAGTACCGGCCCGACGCCCCGCCCGAGCAGCTCGCCCGCGCCGCCGGGGTGGTGCGCACCGGGGTCCACCAGGCCCTGGAGGAGCTGCGCGAGGTGATCGGCGTGCTGCGCGAGGAGGAGCCCGAGGCGGGCGGGCGCCCGCAGCCGGTCCTGTCCGACGTCCCCCGCCTGGTGGAGGAGGCGCGTGGGGCCGGGGAGCGCGTGGAGCTGCGCGACGCGGTGGCCGACCCCGACCTCCTGCCCGCCTCCACCGGCCGCACCGCCTACCGCCTGGTCCAGGAGGGCCTGACCAACGCCCGCAAGCACGCCTCCGGCCAGCCGGTGCGGGTGCGCGTGGAGGGCCGGCCCGGCGAGGGCCTGGTGATCGACCTGCTCAACCCCGTCCCCGGGCCCGCCGGGGCCGCACCGTACGGGGAGGGGTTCCCGCCGGTGCCGGGCAGCGGGACCGGGCTGGTCGGCCTGACCGAGCGGGTGCGCCTGGCCGGGGGGCGGCTGGACCACGAGCGCACACCCCGGGGCTTCCACCTGCGCGCCTGGCTACCATGGCCGCCATGAACCCTGCGCCGCGTGTCCTGATCGTCGACGACGACGCCCTCGTGCGCGGCGGGCTGACCATGATGCTCGACGGGGTCCACGGCATCCGCGTGGTCGGCGAGGCCCGCGACGGGGACGAGGTGCTGGCCGCGGCCGACGTCCACCGTCCCGACGTGGTCCTGATGGACCTGCGCATGCCCCGGGTGGACGGCATCACCGCCACCCGCAGGTTGCGGGCCCGCACGCCCCCGCCCGAGGTCGTGGTGCTGACCCCCTTCGACACCGACGAGAACATCCTCTACGCGCTGCGCGCCGGGGCCAGCGGCTTCCTGCTCAAGGACACCCCGCCCGCGCGGATCGTGGACGCGGTCCTGCGGGTGGCCGAGGGCGAGCCCATCCTGTCCGCGAGCGTCACCCGGCGCCTGATGGACCGCACCGCCGTCCAGGCCGGATCCCACGAGCGGGCCCGCACGGCGCTGGCCCGGCTCAGCCCGCGCGAGCACGAGGTGGCCATGGCCGTGGCACTGGGCCGCACGAACGCGGAGATCGCCGGGCAGCTGTACATGAGCGTGGCCACGGTCAAGGCCCACGTCTCCAACGTCCTGGCCAAGCTCGACATGGACAACCGCACCCAGATCGCGCTGCTGGCCCACGACGCCGGACTGGCCTGACCACGGACCGGCGGTCATCCCTCGCGCCCGAGCGCGGTGACGACGACCCGTGGGCTTCCGTCCCGCAGGGCCTGCGCCGCGCTCCGGCCCGTCGCGGCCAGGTAGGCGTCCGCCAGCCTGTTGCCGACGGCGTACCCCGCCCCGGTCGGCAGCCCCACCGGGGCGGCGCCGAAGCGCCGCGCGCTGGCGTCGCCGTGCACCCAGGCCGTGAAGTTCTCCATGCCGGTCACGCCGAGCCCGGACACCACCTTGTCGAAGACCGCGTCGTCACGTAGGGGCGGCACACCGATGCGGGTGCGGCCGAGTTCGTCTCCGTACAGTTCGCGGGCGAACGCGTCGGCCAGCCCCTCGGAGACCACGTGCTCGCCGACCGTCACGGTCGCCGGGTCCCACACCACCCCGCCGGGCCCGTAGCGCAGGTTGTGGTGGAGTTCGTGCACGGCGGTGGCCTCCAGCCGCGCCACGTTCTCGGGGAAGGGCCACAGGGTGATCACGATGTAGCCCGACAGCCCGCCGTTGCCGGACACGCCGAGACAGGGACCGGTGAAGTGGTCGTCGCCGGGGTCCCCGAGCACGAACAGCACGGTGATGTCGGGGACCTCCAGATCCGGGGTCGCCGCCAGCAGCGCGGACAGCGCCTCGTCGAGCGCGCGCCGCAGGCGCTCCCAGGCCCCGGCGGCCGCCAGCGTCTCCAGCGCGTCGAGGCAGCGCTGTTCGTCGCGGTCCAGGGGGAACCCGAACGACCGCCGGTGCATGTCGGCCGGGTCCACCTCACCGGGGAAGTAGCGGTACATGCCCCGGACGGGTTCGAGCATCGAGCGCAGCAGGTCGGGGCGGTCGGCGGCCGGGGCCCGCAGGACGCGCCGCATGGAGGAGAGGGTGTCGGGAACGGTGATCGTCATGCCCACGGACGCTAGGGGTTGACGCGGCGTCAAGGTCAAACGCTCCCGTCGGACCCGCTCCCGGGGATCACCGCCGTGCCCCGCCCCGCGCCGTTCGGGCCGCCGCCCGGTCGATGACGCCGCGGGCGCCGACCGCTCACACCCCGACTCGCCACACCGCGCGGCGGCGCAGGACCAGCCACCCGGCGACCGACCAGGTCAGCGCCACGATTCCGGCCATGACCAGGCGCGAGGTGAGCAGGTGCTCGGGCGGATAGAGGTTCCCGGTCAGGTAGAAGTCGATGAAGCCGTTCTCCATCACCGCCCGCCCGGTGCGCGCCCGCGACCAGTTCTCGATCTCGGTCAGGAAGCACGGCCAGTCGACGATGACGATGCCCAAGGCGTAGGCGGCCACCGCCAGGTGCATCCAGAACACGCGGGGCCAGCGCCAGGCCAGCGCACCGCCGAACACGACGAAGGCGAGGAAACCGAAGTGCAGGGCCGCCGCGGCGTGGCCCACCAGGAGGGAGGTCATGCCCCGAACCTAGGACCGGGCCGCCCCGCCCGCATCGGTACGCGCACCCGGTCCCCCTGAGTACTCCTGCTCATGACAGGTCCGGGACGCCACCGCCATGGGGCGTCCCGGACCCCGACCGGCTCCTCGGCCCGGTCGTTCGGCTGGCGCCGGAACGAGGACCCGCGCTCACGGCCAAGTCATGTTCCGGTGCCTCCGGGCGTGAGATCGGCGGCTGCCCGGCGGCACGGTCATCCTCCCGGCGGGAAGTCGGCTCCCCTGGAGAGGGCCTCGTCGGCGCGGAGCGCGGCCAGGGATTCCTCCCAGCGCGCGGCGACCGCCTCGTAGCCCGCCGCACCCAGGACCAGGCGGTGCGGCGGTTCGTTCCTCTCCATGGCGGCGAGGACGGCCCGCACCCCGCGCGCCGGGTCGCCCGGCTGGACGCCGTCCCGGGAGACCATGGCGGCCCGCACCTCCTCCAGCATGGGCAGGTGGGCGGTCAGCGGTTCCCGGACGGGCTCGTTGGTGAATCCGGCGTAGGCCCGGGTGCGGAAGGCCCCGGGCTCGACGGCCATCACCCGGATACCGAAGGGCTCCGTCTCGTGGCGGAGGACCTCCGTCATCCCCTCCAAGGCAAACTTGGCCGCCGTGTAGAAGCCGAATCCGGGTGTTCCGACCAGCCCCGCGACCGAGGACATGTTGACGACCCACCCACCGCCCCTGGAGCGCATGCCCGGCAGGACGGCACGGGTGACATGCAGGACGGAGAAGAAGTTGACCTCGAAGGTGTGCCGCACGGCGGCCTCGTCCATCCCCTCGACTGATCCGTACCAGCCGCGTCCCGCGTTGTTGACCAGGACGTCGATGCCGCCGAAGTGTTCCTCCGCGGCGGCCACGGCGGCGCGCACACCGTCCGGTTCGGTGACGTCGAGCGGTAGGACGAGCGCGTCGCCGCCGTGCTCCTCCGCCCAGGCGTCGAGTTCTTCGGGACGGCGCACGGTCAGGGCGACCCGGCCTCCCCGTGCGAGCACGGCCTCGGCATAGGCCATACCGAACCCTCCCGGAGTGCCTCCCGTGACGAACCAGGTGTCGGTGCTCACGGCTCGATCACCAGCCCCGCGATGCGCCCCTCCCTGAGGGTGAAGTGGTGGCACAGGTCGATCTGACCTCCGGGGAAGTCCCCCTCCAAGTGCTGGACGACGGTGTATCGGTCCGCGCCGACGGTCTCGGCGCGGACCGGCGCGGCCGTGTAGGTGAACGCGTTCCCGGTTTCCTCCGCCCAGCGGGTGATGGCTTCGGTGCCCTTGTGGGTGCGCCCGTCGTCGACGACGGTGGCGTCGGTGGTGAAGAAGGACGCCGCAGTCGTCGTGTCGTGCGCGTTGTGCGCGGCCAGGTAGGCCGTGACGGTCTCGGGGAGATGATCGAGGTCGACGGCGCGGGTGTTGGTCATGAGATCCTCCGAATCGCGGGAATGAGCGGCTTGGTGGCCGCGTCGTCCCGGGTGTGGCCATGGGAGTGCCCACCCCAAAGAAACTTCTAAAAAAGAAGTTACTAGCTTCGATATTAGCAGTGACCCTGAAGGAGAGTGCCGTGACCGGTCGGATACGCCAGGAGGACCGCGAGTGCCCACTGTCCACGGCGATCGAGTACGTCGGCGACTGGTGGACGCTCCTGCTGCTGCACGACGCCTTCGACGGCTACACGCGCTTCGACGAGTTCCAGCGGAACCTCGGCATCTCGTCCAGCATGCTCACCGGACGGCTCAGGAGGCTGGTCGCGGACGGCTTCCTGGAGCGGCGGCCCTACCAGAACAGACCCGTCCGCCACGAGTACGTGCTCACCGAACTGGGCCGCTCGCTGCGTCCGGTCGTCGTCACCCTGGCCGCCTGGGGGAACTCCCGGCTGCCTCCCGAGGAGCGCCGCATGATCCTCGTGGACGCGGAGAGCCGCGAGGAGGTCGAACCGATCGTGGTCGACGCGGCGACCGGGCGGCGCCTGGACGACGCGGACGCCTACGTCTTCACCGCGGGACCTGCCGCCGGGCCGGAGATGAGGGAACGCTACACATCTGACGCATGAGCGGCCCCGTGCACCGGGAGGCGGCGAGCCCCCTCCGTCCCGGCTCCGAGGCCATGTCCGGGCCCCGCACCCCCTGAACGACCCCGCCAACGCACGACGAGGGCCGGGACGCCACCGCCACGGGGCGTCCCGGCCCCTTTCCGGTCGCGACCCGGTGCTAGGGGGAAGCGTCCGCGACCGGTGTGAGCGTGTCGGCGAACACCAGGCCGTGGCCGCGGCCGGTGTCGGCGCGCACCCGGCCCCGGTCGAACTCCACCCCGCTGGGGCGGGCCAACGCTCCCAGCGCGGCGAAGGAGGCCCGGTCGATGTCCTCGACCATGGCCACCCGGGGCAGGCACAGCGCCAGCTGCCCCGACAGCTCGGGCAACAGGTGCGGAGCCACCGGCACGCCGCGGCGCGCCATCGACTCCGCGATCCGCAGGAACGGGGTGATGCCGCCCACCCGCACCACGTTGGGCTGGGCGACGTCGCACACCCCCAGCTCCACGGCCCGCTCGAACTCGGCGACCGTGCGCAGGTTCTCGCCCACGGCGAAGGGCACCCGCGTGCGCTCGCGCAGGCGGGCGTGCGCCTCCAGGTCCTCGGCCGGGAGGGGCTCCTCCACGAAGTGCGGGCCGAACTCCTCCAGCGCGTCCAGCGCCCGGACCGCCCCGGGCACGTCCCAGCGCTGGTTGGCGTCCACCATCAGCAGCCGGTCCGGGCCCAGCACCCCGCGCACCGCGCCCACCCGCTCGGCGTCCCGGGCCGGGTCGGGCGAGCCGACCTTGATCTTGGCGGCGACGTGCCCGGCCTCCACCCAGCCGCGCACCTGTTCCACCAGGTCGGGCAGGGAGTAGTCCAGGTTGACCCCGCTGCCGTAGGCCGGCGCCGACTCGCGGCGCCGACCCACCAGGTCCACCAGGCTCGACTCGGCCGCGCGGGCGCGCAGGTCCCACAGGGCGATGTCCACCCCCGCCAGCGCCATCAGGGTGAGCCCGCTGGTGCCCGCCTCGCGCAGGTGCCAGCGCAGTTCGTCCCACCGGGCCGGATGGGCCTCGGCGCCCACCAGCGCGGGCCGCAGGTCGTCGTTGACCAGCGCGGCCACCGCCCGGGCCCCGATCAGCGGGGTCCACGCGAACCCCGTGCCGACCAGCCCGGAGTCGGTGGCCACCCGCACCACCACGACGTCGTTGCGGTCCACGCCCCCGTCCCAGGACCGGTGCAGCGGCAGCCGGAAGGCCCGGGCGCCGACCTCGGTGACGCGCACGTTCAGCCCTCCTTGACCAGGGACAGGCCGGTCTCGATCAGCTCGGCCAGCTCGGCCTCCTCCGCGGCGGTGGGGTCGCTGAACGGCGCGCGCACCCCGCCCACGTCCACCCCGCGCAGCCGCGCGCCCGCCTTGACCAGCGACACCGCGTACCCCGGCGTCCGGTCGCGCAGCCGCACCAGCGGCTCGAAGAACTCGCGCATCAGGGTGTCGGCCAGCGCGTCACCGGAGTGGAAGGCGCGGTAGAAGGCGTCGGCCACCTCGGGCACGAACGCGAACGCCGCCGAGGAGTACAGCGGCACGCCCACCGACCGGTAGGCCGCCACGGTCAGCTCCGCCGTGGGCAGGCCGTTGAAGAAGGTGAACTCCTCGCCGCGCAGGTCGCGCACCGCCATCACGATCTGGTGCATCCGGCCCAGGTCGCCCACCCCGTCCTTGATCCCCACCACCTGCGGGATCGCGGCCAGCTCCGCCGCGCTCTGGGGGGTGAAGACCATCGATCCGCGCTGGTAGACCACCACCGGGATGTCGGAGGCCGCGACCACGGTGCGCACGTAGTCCACCAGCCCCGACTGCGGTGCGCCCACCAGGTAGGGCGGCAGCAGCAGGATCGCGTCCGCGCCCAGTTCGCGGGCCGCGCGGGCCTGCTCGATGGCGGTGCCCACGCTGCCGCCCGCACCGGCCACCACCGGCACGCGGCCCGCGGTGGCCTCCACCGACCGCCGCACCACCGCGGCGTGCTCGGCGGCCGACAGGGCGTGCACCTCACCGGTGCCGCAGGCCGCGAACACCCCGCCCGCGCCGTGCTCCACGCCCGAGGCGACGTGCTCGGTCAGCACGTCCTCGTTCACTTCGCCTTCGGAGTCGAAGGGGGTCAGGGGGAAGAAGAGGATTCCGTCGAAGTTCATGTTCGCTCCTTGAGCTCGGGGGGACCGGGGGCGCGCGTGCGCCCCCGGGGGCCTCACAGGACGTGCTGGACGTGGCGTCGGGTCAGGGTGGCGATGACGTCGTCGCCGTCGGCCGACCAGATCCGCTCGTTGAAGATCTCCACCTCGATGTCGCCGTCGTAACCGGCCGCGTCCACCGCGCGGCGCAGGGCGCGCACGTCGGCGTGGCCGTCGCCGACCATGCCGCGCCCCAGCAGGGCGTCGGCGGGGATGGGCAGCTCCCAGTCGCAGGCCTGGAAGGAGGCGATGCGCCCGCCCGCCCCGGCGCGGGCGATCTGCTCCCACACCTGGGGGTCCCACCACACGTGGTAGGCGTCCACCACCACGCCGACGGCGGCCGCGTCGAAGCGTTCGGCCAGGTCCAGGGCCTGGCCCAGTGTGGAGAGCACGGCGCGGTCGGCGCAGAACATCGGGTGCAGGGGCTCCAGCGCGAGCCGCACCCCCCGCTCCAGGGCGTAGGGCGCCAGCTCGGCGATACCGTCCGCCACCCGCTCGCGGATCCCGACCAGGTCGCGCTCGCCGTCGGGCATTCCGCCCACGACCATGACCAGGCAGGGCGCACCGAGTTCGGCGGCCTCGTCCACGGCGCGCCGGTTGTCCTCCAGCGCCGCGGCCCGGTCCGGGCCGGTGAGGAATCCGCCGCGGCAGTGCGAGGACACGCGCAGCCCGGAACGGCGCAGCAGGGCGGCCGCCTTGGCCAGGCCCATATCGGCGACCGGTTCGCGCCAGGTCCCGATGGCGGGCAGCCCGGCGCGCAGGCAGCCGTCCACGGCCTGGGTCAGGTTCCAGTACTTGACGGTGGCCTGGTTGAGCGAGAGCCGTGCCAGGCGCGGGTCGCCCGGTTCGGGGGTGGGCACCGCGGCGGGCTGCCCGGAGGGCACGTCCACCGCGCCGGGCACGTCCACCGCGCCGGGCACGACCGCCGCGACGGTGGCCGCGGGCGCGGCCGTCCGCGCGGGGGTCGCCTCGGCGCCCTCGGGAACCGTGTTCACTGGTCGACTCCTGACACCTGGAGGAGTGCCCGCATGCGTGCCGCGGCCAGGTCCGGGTCGGTCAGGGCCCCGGCGGCGTCGGCCAGGCGCACCGCCTGGGCCAGGTGGGGCAGGTCGCGGGCGCTGTGCAGCCCGCCCACCATGTGGAAGCCCTTCTGGTGGCCGTTGAGCCAGGCCAGGAAGGCCACGCCGGTCTTGTAGTAGAAGGTGGGCTCGGCGAACAGGTGCCGGGCCAGCGGGACCGTGGGGTCCATCAGGGCCCGGTACCGCTCGGTGTCGCCCTCGTCCAGGGCGGCCAGCGCGCGGGCGGCGGCCGGGGCGATGGCCGCGAAGACGCCCAGCAGGGCGTCGGAGTGGCCCTGCTCGTCGCCCAGGACGAGGTCGGGGTAGTTGAAGTCGTCGCCGGTGTAGAGGCGCACGCCCTCGGGCAGCAGCCGCCGCAGCCGCACCTCCAGCGAGGCGTCGAGCAGGGAGACCTTGATGCCGTCCACCTTCGCCGCGTGCTCGGCGATCAGGGCCGCCACCGGCTCGATCGCCTCGGCCGGGTCGGCGAAGCCCCAGTACCCGGCCAGGGCCGGGTCGAAGGCGGTGCCCAGCCAGTGCAGGATGACGGGCTGGTCGGCCCGGCCCAGCAGGTCGGCGTAGACCTTGGCGTAGTCGTCGGGGCCCGAGGCGACCGCGGCCAGGGCACGCGAGGCCATGAGGATGGGGGTGGCTCCGGCGCCCTGGACGACGTCGAGCTGCTCACCGTACGCGGTGATAACGCTTTCCAGATCGGCCTGCGAAAGGTCGAGCTGGTCGGTGCCCACCCCGCAGGCCAGGGCGGCGCCGCGCGCGGCGGCCTCCGCACCCGACCTGCGGATCAGCTCGGCGGTGGCCGCCCAGTCCAGGCCCATGCCGCGCTGGGCGGTGTCCATGGCGTCGGCCACGCCCAAGCCCTGGTCCCACAGGTGGTGGCGGAAGGCCAGGGTGGCCTCCCAGTCCAGGCGGGCCGGGGCGCCGGGGGCGTTGGCCGCCAGGGGGTCGGCGACCACGTGGGCCGCGGCGTAGGCCGTGCGTGAGCGGGCGGGGGGAAGCGGGGAGGCGTCGACGGGGGTGCCGCTCAGGGTGTAGGGGGCGGCGGTGCCGTCGGCGGCGGGTAGCAGGAGTGTGCTCATGCGAGGGTGACCTCGTCCAGTTCGATCGTGCGTCCGGTGCGCGCCGACTGGAGCCCGGCCTCGGCCATCTGGAGGCCGCGCGCGCCCGAGAGCAGGTCGTGCGGGAAGGGGGTGTCCAGGACCACGTGGCGCAGGAAGTCCTCCCACTGGGAGCGGAACCCGTTGGGGAACTCGGTGTTGTCGGGCACGGGCTCCCACTGCTCGCGGTAGCGCCCCAGGTCCTCCAGGTCGGGGTTCCAGACCGCCTTGGGCGTGGCCGAGCGGTGCTGGGCACGGCAGGAGCGCAGCCCCGCCACGGCGCTGCCGTGGGTGCCGTCGACCTGGAACTCCACGAGTTCGTCGCGGGCCACGCGCACGTTCCAGGAGGAGTTGATCTGGGCGATGACGCCGCCGTCCAGTTCGAAGATGCCGTAGGCGGAGTCGTCGGCCGTGGCCTCGTAGGGCCGGCCCTCCTCGTCCCAACGGCGCGGGATGTGGGTGGCCACCTTGGCGGTGACCGCGCGCACCGGGCCGAACAGGTGCTCCAGGATGTAGTGCCAGTGCGGGAACATGTCCAGCACCATGCCGCCGCCCTCCTCGGCGCGGTAGTTCCAGCTGGGGCGCTGGGCGGGCTGCCAGTCGCCCTCGAAGACCCAGTAGCCGAACTCGCCGCGCACCGACAGGATGCGGCCGAAGAAGCCGCTCTCGACCAGCCTGCGCAGTTTGAGCAGGCCGGGCAGGAAGAGCTTGTCCTGGACCACGCCGTTGCGCACGCCCGCGTCGCGGGCCAGTTTGGCCAGCTCCAGGGCGGCGCTGAGCGTGCTGGCGGTGGGCTTCTCGACGTAGACGTGCTTGCCCGCGGCGATGGCGGCGCGCACGGCCGCCTCGCGGGCGTGTGTGATCTGCGAGTCGAAGTAGACCGTGATGTCGTCGTCGGAGAGCACACCGTCCAGGTCGGTGGACCAGCGCTCGATTCCGTGGCGTTCGGCGATCTCGCGCAGCTTGTGCTCGGAGCGTCCGACCAGGACGGGCTCGGGAATGATCCGGGAGCCGTCGGGCAGGCGTACGCCGCCCGCCTCCCGGATGGCCAGGACAGACCGGGTCAGGTGCTGCCTGTACCCCATGCGTCCGGTGACGCCGTTCATGGCGACACCCAGCACGTGATCACCCATGGGTTGTTACCACCTTTCCGTGTGAAAGCGCTTTCCAGCCTACGGCAAAAACACCCCCGTGCACCAGAGGGCCCCCGGACCTGCCACGACGCGAAGCGCTTCGATACCCGTCCCCGCCAGACCGCCCGGAAGGCCCCGGGCACGCCCGGCCTCCGCCGTTCCGGGCCGAACACGTGCGCGAACCGTCCTCCGCGTCCGCCCGTGCCCGGGCCGCCGGTCGCCCTAGGCGGGGACGCGCGCGCTGATCAGGAGGTTGAGCGGCTCCCCCGCACCCGGGGGGATGCCCTCGACGGGCTCCCAGCGCACCTGGGAGAACCCCGCGCCCCGCAGCGAGTCCTCGACGGCCTCGCAGCTCCAGTAACGGGCCGGCAGGACCGTGGGCGGGGCCGTGGGGATGGTGACCGGACAGGGGGCTCCGTCGACGGGGCGCTCGGGCATGTCGACGACGAACCCGTTCATCTGCGCCGTTCCGGAGGGGAGCCGGGGGTTGCCGACATAGGCCAGCAGCCGCCCGCCGGGGGCCAGGTTCTCCCTCGCCCGCAGCACCATGCGGTCGAGCATGCGCCGGTCGCGCGCGTAGTGCAGGACGGCGACCGCCACAACCGTGTCGAAGGTGCCCAGGACGGGCATGTCGGCGATGTCGTGGACCTCGTACCTCAGGCCCAGGGGCTGGCGTTCCTCGATCCGCCGCGCGGCCTCGACCATGCCGGGGGAGATGTCCACGCCCACGACGGGGTGCGCGCCCCGGCGTCTCAGGAGCCGGGTGTAGGCGCCCGTCCCGCACCCGAAGTCCAGGACGGAACTCCCCTGGACGGGGCCGAGCGCCCTCAGGAACGACGGGGTCTCGACGAGGCTGCGGTACGTACTGACCACGCGTTCCACTTCTCCGTGGTTCTCCGCGATCTGGTCGTAGCGTTCGGCGACGGCCACGGTGTGCCTCCCGGTAGCTGGTGTACGCTTCCGCGGGCGCTTCTCCCGCCGACAGCGGTCCACCGCCTGCGCACTCCCCTGTTTCTACCCCGACGCGGCATCCGCCAACACCGGGCCGCGCCGTTGCGGCCTGCGACCTCCGCGGATATGCCAGGACCGGCCCGTCTCGGCTACCTTCGGCAGGGTGAGCAATCTGGACACCCATCCCGCCGAAGAGCGCGTCTGCGGCGGAGAGGTCGACCCCGCCGGCACCGCCGCGTCCGGCGACACCGAACTCCTCGAACCGCGCGAGGTCCCGCTCGGCGGCCCGCGCGCCATGCTGGTCCGCCGCGCCCTGCCCGGGAAGAACCGCCGCATGGTCGGCGCGTGGTGCTTCGCCGACGTCTACGGGCCCACCGGCGTCGCCGACGGCCCCGGCATGCAGGTGCCGCCGCACCCCCACATCGGCCTTCAGACCGTGAGCTGGCTGGTCCGGGGCTCGGTCCACCACCTGGACGGCCTGGGCTCGGACCAGCTGGTCCGCCCCGGCCAGCTCAACCTCATGACCGCCGGACACGGCATCGCCCACTCCGAGCGCTCCCCCGCCGACGCCCCGCCGCTGCTGCACGGCGCCCAGCTGTGGATCGCCCTGCCCGAGGACGACCGCGAGGGACCGGCCCGCTTCGAACACCACGCCGACCTGCCCGCCTTCGACCTGCCCGGCACGGACGCGCCGGGGGCCAGGGTCACGGTGATCGCCGGAGAGGTGGACGGCCGCCGCTCCCCCGCCCGCGTGCACACCCCGCTCATGGGCGCCGAGGTCGTGCTCGAGCCCGGGGCCCGGGTGCGCCTGCCCCTGGACGCCTCCTTCGAACACGGCGTCCTGCCCCTGGACGCGCCCGTGCGGGTCCTCGGCCACGACGTCGAGGCCGGTGCGCTGCTCTACGCGGGCGAGGGGCGCACGGAGGTGGAACTGCGGGCCGAGGAGACCGCGCACGTGCTGGTGATCGGCGGCGAACCCTTCACCGAGGACCTGGTCATGTGGTGGAACTTCGTCGGCCGCGACCACGACGAGATCGTGCGGGCCCGCCGCGCCTGGGAGAACGACCGGGACGGCGCCGTCGACGCGGACGGGCGGCGCTTCGCCGCGGTCGCGGCCGACGACGACGCGGCCCTCCCGGCTCCGGAGCTGCCCAACGCGCGCCTGCGCGCACGCCCGCGCCACCGCGGCGCGTAGTCCCCCGCGACGGTCGGCCGGGGTCTGCCGGGGTGGGGCGCGTCCGCGTGCCACGGCCCGGCAGACTCCGGCCGCGCCCTTGTGGACCCGGGCCTGCGTCCGTCGCGGACCGGCCGGTTCCCTGAGAGCCGCCCCCGCCCCGGCGGTCGCCGCCACGCGCGCGGGCAAGGGCGGCTGAAGGTTTCCGATAAGCACCCCTTGTCGTTTCCGTTCCCCGTGCGAGTCTGGACAAAAGGAAACGAAGGGAGCATCGTGGGGCGACACCCTGCCCAGGCTTCCCGTCCCACGATGCTGACCAGGCCAACTCCTGCTACGGTGCGGATCGCGAACTACGGGATGATTTAGGAGACCTGAACATGGTCCAACAGACTCGCGAGCAGTGGGGATCGCGCGCGGGCTTCCTGATGGCGGCGATCGGCTCCGCCATCGGTCTGGGCAACATCTGGCGATTCCCCTACATCGCCTACGAGAACGGCGGCGGCGCCTTCATGCTGCCCTACCTCATCGCCCTGCTCACCGCCGGTATCCCGCTGCTGATCCTGGAGTACAGCATCGGGCACCGCTACCGCTCCTCCGCGCCGCTGTCCTACCGGCGCATCACACGACCCGCCGAGGCCATCGGCTGGTGGCAGGTGGCCATCTGCTTCGTCATCGCGGTCTACTACGCCGTGATCGTGGCCTGGGCCGCCCGGTTCGCGTGGTTCTCCATCGGGCAGCAGTGGGGCGACGACCCCAACGCGTTCTTCTTCGAGGACTTCCTCCAGATGAGCGAGGGGCCCGGCATGGTCTCGGGCTACGTGGCGGGTGTGGCCTGGCCGCTCGTGGGCGTGTGGGTCGTGGTGCTGCTCATCCTGGCGATGGGCGTGCGCAACGGCATCGAGAAGGCCAACAAGGTCTTCATCCCGCTGCTGTTGGTGCTGTTCCTGATCCTGGTCGTGCAGGCGCTCACCCTGGAGGGGGCCGCGACCGGTCTGAACGCCCTGTTCACGCCCGACTGGAGCGCCATGCTCGACGGCAGCGTCTGGATCGCCGCCTACGGGCAGATCTTCTTCTCCCTGTCCGTGGGCTTCGCCATCATGGTCACCTACGCCTCCTACCTGCGCCGCAAGGCCGACCTGACCGGCTCGGCGATGGTGGCGGGCTTCGCCAACAGCTCCTTCGAGCTGCTCGCGGGCATCGGCGTGTTCGCCGCCCTGGGCTTCATGGCCACCGCCGCGGGCACCGGGGTCGAGGACGTCGCCGCCAACGGCATCGGCCTGGCCTTCGTCGCCTTCCCCCAGATCATCTCGACCCTGCCCATCGGCGGCGCGCTGTTCGGGGTGCTCTTCTTCGGCTCCCTGGTGATCGCGGGCCTGACCTCGCTGATCAGCATCGTCCAGGTGATCATCTCCGCGGTGCAGGACCGCACCGGCCTGGGCCGCGTCCAGACCGTGCTGCTGGTGGGCGGCGCCACCGCGCTGGCCTCGATCCTGCTCTTCCCCACGCCCGAGGGGCTGCACTTCCTCGACGTGTTCGACCACTTCATCAACCAGTACGGCATCGCACTGGCCGGTCTCGTCATGATCGTGGTCTTCGGCTGGATCGCGCGCAGGCTGCCGATGTTCCAGGAGCACACCAACGCGATCTCCTCGATCCGGCTGGGTCTGTGGTGGAAGGTCGTCCTGGGCGTGGTCACCCCGATCCTGCTCGGCTTCATGATGTGGGACAGTCTGCGCACGGAGCTGACCGAGAACTACGCGGGCTACTCGACCGGGTTCCTGCTGGCCGCCGGATGGGGCCTGGCCATCGGGGCGATCGTCTTCGGGATCGTCGTCTCGCTCTTCCCCTGGAAGCGCGCCGACGCCCTGGCCCGCCAGGACGCCGACACCGAGGACGCCACGACCAAGGAAGGGGAACGCTGATGACCACCAGCGCGATCGTCATGATGGCCGTCGCCATGATCCTGCTGTGGGGCGGGCTCATCGCGGCCATCGTCCACCTGCGCCGCCACCCCGAGAAGCCCGAGGAGGGGTAGCCGCGCCCGAACGAGGATGGGGCGGTGGGAGCCGATCGGCTCCCACCGCCCCATCCTCGTTCCCGCGCCCTCGCGGGAGGCCGCCTACTTCGCGGCGAACTCGCGGACGATGCGCTCGCAGAAGGCGGGCAGGTCGTCGGGGTTGCGGCTGGTGGTGATCCCCTGGTCGGTGACCACCTCCTCCTCCACCACGGTCCCGCCCGCGTTGCGGATGTCGGTGCGCAGGCTGGGGTAGGAGGTCACGGTGCGCCCCCGCACCACGTCGGCCTCCACCAGGATCCACGGCCCGTGGCAGATGGCGGCCACGGGCTTGCCCGCGGCCACGAAGTCGCGCACGAACCCCACCGCGTTCTCGTCCGAGCGCAGGTTGTCCGGGTTGACGGTCCCGCCGGGGACCACCAGGGCGTCGTAGTCGTCCACCCCGACCTCGGACACCACGCGGTCCACGTCGAAGGTGTCCGCCGGTTCGATGTCGCCGTTCATCGCCTGGATCCGCCCGGACTTGAGCGAGACCAGGTCGACGGTGGCGCCCTCCTCGTTCAGCGCCTTGCGCGGTGTGACGAGTTCGACCTGCTCGACCCCGTCCGCGGCCAGAATCGCGACCCGACGGCCGTTGAGCTTGTCGGCCATGGCTGCCCCCTCAGAGCTGGACTCTTTCCGGCACCCTCCGTGCCGCGTTGGCGCCCCTACCCGCACAGGCCCTCCTCTCACACCACCCGCCGGGGAGGCGCGCGCCACGTTCGAGGGCTCAACCGCGCGAACCGGACCCGGCCGCGCGGAGTCGAACAGCCGAAGCCCCCGTAGGAGGAGACCGCTGTGCCCGCGACCCGCCACCTCTACCTGGCCCGGCACGCCGAGGCCGAACACGAGAACGGTTCGCTGACCGAGAAGGGCCGCCACCAGGCCGCCGCACTCGGCCGACGCCTGCGCCACGCCGGGGTGGACAGGCTCCACCACGGTCCCCTCGCACGCACCACCCAGACCGCGCGACTGGCCGCCAGAGAGTTGGGCGCCACTCCCGTGCGGGTACCTGAGGCGGGTGACTACGCCCCCCACCTGCCCCTGCGCGCGGAACTGCCGCAAGAGCACGCCGACGGCGTGCTCGGCTTCGTCGCCTCCCTTCCCGAGCACGAGCGCCTACCCGGGCCCGCGCTGGCCCGCCGTGCGCTGGAGCGCTTCACCGGCCCGGTGGAGGGGGAGCACGAACGGCACGAAGCGGTCATCACCCACGCCTACCTGGTCGGATGGATCGTGTGCGTCGCGCTCGACGCCCCCGCGTGGCGCTGGACGACACTGGCCCCGGCCAACGCCGCGCTGACCGTGCTGCGCTACTCTCCGGGCCGTCCGGCGTCGGTGCTGGCCTTCAACGACACCGCACACCTGGGCTGAGACCCGCGTCCCGGGGGCACTCCTCCGCCCCGCCGGGTGCGGGAAACGCCCGTTGGGGAGGCGCGCGCCACGTTCGAGGGCTCAACCGCGCGACCTCTGGGTGACGGCGACGCACACGAGGACGACGACGGCCGCGGCGGGCGCGGCCGGGGTCAGCGGCTCCCCCACCAGCAGCACCGCCCACACCAGGGTCAACAGCGGCTGGGCGAGCTGGAGTTGGCTGGCCCGGGCGACGCCCATCGCGCCCATCCCCCGGTACCAGACCACGAACGCGCCGAACTGCGACACCGCGGCGAGGTAGGCCATACCCGCGAGTGCGCGCGGCGCGGCGTCCACCGGCTCGGCGGCCAGAGCCCACAGCGCGGCGGGCACGGTCAGCGGCGCGGCGGCGACCAGCGCCCAGGCGATGACCTGCCAGCCCGGCATGTGCGCGGCCAGCCGACCGCCCTCGGCGTAGCCCGCGGCGCACAGCACCAGGGCCGCCAACAGGTACAGGTCGGCCGGGCCCGGTGTTCCGCCGCTGCGCACCAGCGCGAACGCGACGACGGCCGCGGCGCCGCACACCGCGGCCGTCCAGAACCGGCGCGAGGGACGCACCGGACTGCGGCGCAGGGCGAACACGGCGGTGGTGAGCGGCAGCAGCCCGACCACGACCGCGGCGTGGGAGGTCGAGGAGGCCTGGAGCGCGAGCGTGCTGAACAGCGGGAACGCCACCACGCAGCCCAGCGCGACCACGGCGATGCCCCGCCGGTGGACGCGGTCGGGCAGCGGGGCGCGGACCGCCGCGAGGCAGCAGCCCGCCAGTGCGGCGGCCAGCGCGCACCGCACCACCGCCACGCTCCAGGGCCCGAAGCCCTCCAGGGCCCATGCGGTGGCCGGGAGGGTGAACGAGAACCCGAGGACGCCGAGCGCCGCACACAGTGTCGCGCCGAGCACCGCTACTCCGCGCGTCGCGATAGCGCTATCTTGTGTCTTCATGAAACAGCGTAGCAGTGTGCGGGAACTGACGGATTCTCTGCGCAGGGAGGTCGACCGCTACTCTCCTGGGGAGAAGCTGCCGTCGAGCCGGGCACTGGTGGACCGCTACGGCGTGAGCCCGGTGACCGTGTCGCGGGCCGTCGCGGCGCTGGTCGCCGAGGGCGTGGTGGTCACCCGCCCCGGCGCCGGGGCGTTCCGGGCGGGCGCAGGCGCCTCCGGGCGCCCGGTCGGCGACACCTCATGGCAGGAGGTCGCGCTGAGCGCCGAGACGGCGGCGGCCTCCGGCGAGCCGGTCCCGCGTACCGTGGACGCCTCCGGGGTGCTGGCCACCCTCACCCCGCCCGCCCTGGGGGTCATCGTGTTCAACGGCGGCTACCCGCACCCCGCTCTCCAGCCCGAGCAGGCCATGGGCGCCGCACTGGCCTGCGCGGGACGGCGCCCGGGAGCCTGGGCACGCCCGCCCGCGGAAGGAGTGGAGGAGCTGCGCGGCTGGTTCGCCCGTCAGATCGGCGGCTCCGTCGGCGCGGCCGACGTGCTGGTCACCGCGGGCGGGCAGAGCGCCCTGACCACCGCGCTGCGCGCCCTGGCCCATCCGGGGGCGCCCGTGCTGGTGGAGTCGCCCACCTATCCCGGTCTGCTGGCCATCGTGCGCGCCGCGGGCCTGCGGCCCGTCCCCGTCCCGGTGGACGCCGAGGGGATCCGCACCGACCTGTTGGAAGAGGCGTTCGCCGCCAGCGGCGCCCGTGTGCTGGTGTGCCAGCCCCTCTTCCACAACCCCACCGGAACGGTCCTGGCTCCGGCCCGGCGGGGCGAGGTGGTGCGGATCGCGCGCGCCGCGGGCGCGTTCGTCGTGGAGGACGATTTCGCCCGGCACCTGGCGCACGCCGACGCCGCCGCCCCGCCGCCCCCGCTGGCGGCCGAGGACCCCGACGGTACCGTGGTGCACGTGCGGTCGCTGACCAAGGCGACCTCGCCCAGTCTGCGCGTGGGGGCGATCGCCGCGCGGGGACCGGTGGCGCGGCGCCTGCGCGCGATCCAGCTGGTGGACAGCTTCTTCGTGGCGCGCCCCCTCCAGGAGGCCGTGCTGGAGCTGGTCGGCTCCCCCGCCTGGGGCCGACACCTGCGCGCTGTCGCGGCGGGCCTGCGCGAGCGCCGCACGGCCATGGCCGCGGCCCTGGCGCGGGAACTGCCCGAACTGGCGGCGCCGCACCTGCCCGCGGGCGGCTACCACCTGTGGCTGCGGCTTCCCGGTGAGACCGACGAGGCCGCGCTCGTGTCGGCGGCGCTGCGCGCCGGGGTGGCGGTGGCCGCCGGCCAGGCCTACTTCCCGGCGGAGCCGACCGCCCCGCACCTGCGGCTCAGTTACGGAGGCGCGGCCGGGGCCGCCGAGATCACCGAGGGGGTGCGCCGCCTGCGCGCCGCGTTCACCGGTACCGCGCCCGGGGAGTGAGGGGAGCCGCCGCTGACGCCGTCCGCTGCGCCCTGTCCCGGAAGAGCGCCTACCCCAGGGTGTCCTGCGCGCTCTCCCAGACACCGGACGGAACCCGCTCCAGCAGGCCGATCGCCGCGTCGGCGCGCTCCCTGACGCGACCGGTCTCCAGCGGTTCGCGCTCCCAGGCCACCAGGTACCGGCCGCCGAGGCGGAACGGGCACACGCCCTCGCGCGAGAGCAGCCACTCCCGCACCGGTTCCCCCAGGACGGTCGCCGCGAAGGCCTCGTCGCCGGTCACCACGGCGAACCGCTCGTCGAAGGCGGCCTCGCCCGCGGTCCAGGCGCGGGCGCCGTCGCTCCTGGGCTGGGGCGCACCGGCGCCGGCCTCCTCCACCTGGAGCAGCGGCACGCCCGCGGGCAGGGCCACCGCCACCACGGTGTACACGTGCGCGACGGTGCGGTGGCGCTGCTGGGGGTGGGGTGCGGCGTAGCCGTACTCGTAGGCCAGGACCCGGCGTCCGCGCAGTTCGGCGCACAGCACGTGCCTGGCCCGGGCGTTGGACCGCCGTTCCAGGAAGGGGACGCCCTCGAAGCGGTCGACCAGCTCGGGCCGCTCGCGGTCGTAGCGCCACCCCTCCCGCGAGGCCCACAGGGACAGGGCGCGGGAGCGGCGGCGTTCGGCGGCCGAGCCCGCGACCGCCGCCCCGATGACGCCGACGACCACCAGGGCCGCGATCACCAGAACCAGGACGGTGGTGGTCTCCATTGGGGGTCTCCTCGTGCGCGGTGCGGTTCCTGCCCTCTGAGACGCCGCCCGCTCCCCGACCGGTTCCACCCTTCTCACGCTCCCGGGCCGGCCCCCGTGGGCTAGGACGCGGCGAAGACCTTGCCCGGGTTGAAGATGCCCCTCGGGTCCAGGGCGTCCTTGACGGCCCGGTGCATGGCGAGCACGTGCGGACCCATCTCCCGGGCGGCGCCGCGCATCTTGAGCAGGCCCACGCCGTGCTCGCCGGTGACCGTGCCGCCCAGGGCGATCGCCTCGTCCACGATCACCTCGAAGGCCTCCTGCGCGCGCTTCTTGGCGTCCTCGTCACCGGCCGGGACGATGAACAGCGGGTGCAGGTTGCCGTCACCGGCGTGCGCGATGTTGCCGATGCGGGTGTCGAAGCGCCTGCCGATCGCCTCGATGCGCTCCAGCATCAGGGGCACCTTCGCCTTGGGCAGGCACATGTCCTCGGTCAGCAGCGGGCCGAGCCGCTCCAGCGCCGGGTAGGCCAGGCGGCGGGCCTCGAACAGGGCCTCGGCCTCCTCCTCGTCGGTGGAGCGCACCGCGTAGACCGCGCCCTCGGCCTCGAAGCACGCCAGGATGCGGTCGGCCTCCTCCTCGCCCGCCGCCCCGGGCTGGTCGCTGCGCGCCAGCAGCAGCACCTCGCCCTCGGCGGACAGCCCCATGTTCTTCCAGTCGTCCACCGCCTGGAGGCAGAACCGGTCGATCAGCTCCATCGCCGAGGGCACCACCCCGGCCGCCGAGACCGCCGCGACGGCCCTTCCGGCCTCCACCAAGGAGTCGAAGTAGCCCACCACGGTGTGCTCGGTGCCGGTGCGCAGCGGCCGCATCCGCAACGTCACCTCGGTAACCAGGCCCAGCGTCCCCTCTGACCCCACCATGAGCCCGCACAGGTCGTAGCCGGTCACGCCCTTGGCGGTGGTCCGGCCCAGCCGCACCACCTCGCCCGAGCCCACGACCGCCTCCATGCCCAGCACGTAGTCGCGGGTGACCCCGTACTTGACGCAGCACAGGCCGCCCGCGTTGGTGGCCACGTTGCCGCCGATGGTCGACCAGGGCGCGGAGGCCGGGTCCGGCGGGTACCACAGGCCGTCCCGGGCGACCCGCTCGCGCAGGTCGTTGTTGACCACGCCCGGCTGCACGGTGGCGGTCTGCTGTACGGGGTCGACCTCCAGGACCCGGTTCATCCGTTCGAAGGAGACCACGACCCAGCCGTCCACGGCGTTGGCCGCACCCGACAGCCCCGTCCCGGCTCCGCGCCCGACCACCGGGACGCCCAGTTCCGCGCACACGGCCACCGCGGCCGCCACGTCCTGGGTGTGGCGGGGGCGCACGAGCGCGGCCGGAGCGCCGTGGGGAGCCCACTCGGCCTCGTCGTGGGAGTAGCCCTCCAGGACGGCTGGGTCGGTGACCACCTGCTCCGCGCCGACCGCTGCCGTCAGTCTCCCGGCGATCCCGGACATGGGCACACTCCCTCACCGCTCGCTCGGCCGCTCCGCTGCGCCGACGCCGCCAGCACTCTAACCGGACACCGGGCGCCGAAGACACCACCGCCCCCTGGTCAGGGCGGTCGGCGGCGCGTCCCGCCGCGGACACGCCCGGGGTCGTCCCGCCGGGGACCGACGCGCCCGGTTTCCCGAGACCTAGCATGGGTCCTCCAGGAAGCGAAGGAGCGCCCATGAAGACAGTCCTCGTCACCGGCGGCACCGGCACCCTGGGACGGCCCGTCGTGGAACGCCTGCGCCGGTCCGGGCACCAGGTGCGCGTCCTGAGCCGCCGCCCCGATCCCGAGGACCCCGCGTCCTTCGCCGTGGACCTGCGCCGGGGCACCGGGCTGGCCGACGCGCTCCGGGGCGTGGACACCGTCGTGCACTGCGCCAGCGCGCCCGCGGGCGGCGACATCGAGTCGGCCACCCACCTGATCCGCGCGGTCCGCGAGGCGGGGGTGGCGCACCTGGTCTACGTCTCCATCGTCGGCGTGGACCGGGTTCCGCTGGGCTACTACAAAACCAAGCACACCGTGGAGAGCGCGCTGGCGGCCTCCGGTCTGGGGTGGACGGTGCTGCGCGCCACCCAGTTCCACGACCTGGTGCTCAGGCTGTGCGCGGGCGCGGCCCGCCTGCCCTTCATGCCCGTCCCCGACGTGGACGTGCAGCCCGTGGCGGTCGAGGAGGTCGCCTCCCGCCTGGCCCACCTGGCCGATCACCCTCCGGCCGGGCGCGTGGCGGACATGGGCGGCCCGCGCGTGGAGTCCTTCCGCGACCTGGCCGGGGCCTACCAGCGCTGGGCGGGGACGGATCTGCGGACGGTGCCCGTACGCCTGCCGGGCGCCGTCTTCGCCGCCTACCGCGCCGGGGGCCACCTGGCCCCGGAGCGGGCGGTGGGCAAGGTGACCTTCGCGGAGTTCCTGGACAGCCGGAACCCGACGTGAACAAACTGTTGAAAACTATTCGTTGACAACGGAGGGTTTGCGCCTTCATGCTGGAGGCATGAGCGAGGAACAGCGCGAGAGCGCCTTCACCCGACCCGACCCGCGAAGCGCCCGCCGTATGCGCACCCACGAGGCGCTGCTGCGCATCACAGAACGCCACGCCACCGGAGAGCACCGCACGCGCTGGGACGAGGCGCGCATGCCCATGGCGCCCCTGGACGCCCTGCGGCGCGTCGCCGACCTGGCCGCGGGCGGCGCACATCCCGAGCCCGGCGCCCCGGCCGTGGACCAGGACGACCTCACCGCCGCCCTGACCCTGGTGCCCTGGGCGCGCGCCGAGTTCGACCAGCTGGAGGCCGGACTGCTCCAGATGTCCAAGGGACGCGGCATGACCTGGCAGGAGATCGCCTTCGGCCTCGGGCTGGGCTCGGCCCAGGCCGCCCGCCAGCGCCACGAACGCCTCCTGCAGCGCGGCGAGAGCTGAGGCGCCGGGCCCGGTCCGGGCGGCCCACCGCCCGGACCGGGCCCGCGTCAGCCCAGCACCGGGTAGTTGGACCGCACCACATTCTGCGGGTCGCGCTCGGCCTTGATCCGCCGCAACCGCTCCAGTGCCCGCGCGGAGAACACGTCGGCGACCGACTCCCCCGGCACCAGCGAGGTCAACGGCTTGCGGCCGCTGACGTGCGATCCCAGCGACGCCACCAGCCCCTCCATACGCGCCCGGATCCGCGGAGCCATCCGCGGGCTGAACG
Source organism: Nocardiopsis sp. M1B1 (assembly GCF_052466615.1). Taxonomy (NCBI): domain Bacteria; kingdom Bacillati; phylum Actinomycetota; class Actinomycetes; order Streptosporangiales; family Nocardiopsidaceae; genus Nocardiopsis; species Nocardiopsis sp. M1B1. The sequence continues at coordinate 3,394,473 of NZ_CP196194.1, read as the reverse complement.
GCACTCCCATCGCGTAGAGGTAGTAGCGCTCGTCCATCGGACCGAACGGGGTGTCGGAGGCGTCGGCGAACGCGCCGCCCAGGTGGCGTACCTGCACGCCCAGAAGCGGGGCGATCGGCTCGGCCAGCAGCGCCCCGACCGCCTCCGGGCCCAGGTCGGCCAGCAGCGCGGCGCGCGCCAGGCCCGGCGAGGGGTCGGTGGGTTCGGCGGTGATCGACCCCAGTCCGGTCAGCGGCAGCACCCCGCGGGTGTCGCGCAGCGGCTGCCCGGCCGCCTCCAGCGGACTCAGCAGCTCACGCGCCCGCTCCGGCCCGCCCAGGAAGGTCGCGTCCACCGACACCGTCGGCTCCCGGTCCGGGACGTGGTGCAGGTTCAACCACACCGTCAGCTCCCGCGGCGCGTGCGCGGTGACCTCGGTGTAGGCCGCCAGCACCCGCTCCGCCCGATCGGCGGACCACACCACGCGCCCGCCGTACAGCCGTGGCGCGGGATGCAGGGCCAACTCCAGGGCGGTGACCACCGCGAAGTCGCCCCCGCCGCCGCGCAGCGCCCAGAACAGGTCGGGGTCGGACTCCGCCGTCACCCGCGCCCGCTCCCCCCGGGCGTCGACCACCTCCAAGGCGACGACGCCGTCGGCAGCCCACCCGTGGCGGCGGCCGAACCAGCTCAGACCCCCGCCCAGGGTGTACCCCGCCACGCCGACCACCGGGGAACTGCCCGGCAGACCGGTCAGGCCGTGCGCGGCGGCCGCCTCCTGCACACGCCCCCAGGGCACACCCGCGCCCACACGGGTCACCCTTCGCTCAGGGTCCACGCTCACCTCGTCCAGTGCCTTGGTGCGCAGCAGCACCGCGCCCTTGACGTCACCGGAGGCGCCGTGCCCGGTGGGCTGCGCGGCCACCGCCAGCCCCTCCCGGTGGGCGTGGCGGACCAGGGCGGCCACGTCGTCGGCGTCGGCGGCCTCCACCACCGCCGCCACGGGCTGGTCCACGGACAGGCTCCAGGGGCGCCGGGCCGTGTCGAATCCCTCCTCGCCGCCGGTGAGCACACGGCCGCGCAGCAGCGAACGCAGTTCGTTCCAGGTGTTCATGGATCTCCTCGTCGAAACCGGTCACATCGGGCCGCGTCCAGACGTCAGCACGATGAATCGAAACCACGACGGACGCCGACGAAGGAATGTGACAGATGAACACGGACGAGATGTGGGCCGCGCTCTTCGAGGAGCACCGAACGCTGCTGCGCTCGATCGCCCACCGGATGCTCGGATCGGCGAGCGAGGCCGAGGACGCGGTGCAGGAGACGTGGCTGAGGCTGAGCCGCTCCGACGCCCAGAGCATCGACAACCTGGCCGGATGGCTGACCACCGTCGTGGGCCGGGTGTGCCTGGACATGCTGCGCTCACGCGCCTCTCGCCGCGAGGACCCGGTGGGCGAGGACGCGTCCGAACCCTTCCTGGCCGCCCCGCAGACCGACCCCGAGCAGCAGACGCTCCTGGCCGACTCGGTGGGGACGGCGCTGCTGGTGGTCCTGGACACGCTCACCCCGGCCGAACGGCTGGCGTTCGTACTGCACGACCTGTTCGCACTGCCCTTCGACCAGATCGCGTCCATCCTGGAACGCACCCCGGCGGCCGTCCGGCAGCTGGCCAGCCGCGCACGGCGCCGTGTGCGCGGCGCGGACGCCGACGGCACGCCCGACCCGGCCCGGCGGTACCGGGTGGTGGAGGCGTTCATGGCCGCGGCGCGCGGCGGCGACTTCGAAGGGCTGATGGCGGTGCTGGCCCCCGACGTGACCGTCAGCGCCGACGAGATCGCGACGATGCGGGGCGTGCCCACGGCCACCAGCGGAGCCGAGGCGGTGGCGGGGCAGGCCATCGCCTTCTCACGCCTGGCCCAGTCCGCACGCGTGGTGACCGTGGACGGCCTCCCCGGGCTGGTGTCCCTGTCGCAGGGGCGGCCCTACGCGGCGCTGGCGTTCACCGTCGAGGGCGACCGCGTCGTCGGCATCCGCGTGCACGCCGACCCCGAGCTGCTGGCCTCGCTGGTGTGAGGGGCCCGGCGGCTCTCCTCAGACCCGTTCGAGAGGTGTGCGGGCACCCTGGGGTGTCCGCACACGCACAGCCATACCGGGTTCGACCGTGCCGCTGGTCAGGACGACGCCCATGATTCCAGCCCTGCGTACCACGGTTCCGTCCTCCTCGCGGTGCAGAACCTGTTTGAGCAGCCCCCGGGAGAAGCCGTCGATCTGCGCACAGGGGTTGCGCAGGCCGGTGACCCGAACGCTGGCCCCGTCACCGAAGGACAGGACGGTGCCCACAGACAGGGACAGCAGGTCCAAGCCGCGGGTGGTGATGTTCTCGCCCAGTTGTCCAGGGGCGACCGCGAACCCGGCCTCGCCGACCTCCTCCAGGAGCTCTGTGTGCACTAGGTGGACCTGGCGCAGGTTGGGCTGGTCGGGGTCCGCGGCGATCCGGGACAGGTGCTGGACGGTGGCGCCCAGGTGGGCGTCACCCTCCACGCCCAACCCCGCCAGAAGACGGATCCGGGGCAGGGCGGCCTTGCTGAACGTGTGGCCGGGACTACTGCTGACCGACTCCACTACCGGGTCCATGGACGCCATCCCCTCGCTCGCTCAGGTGTTCCGCGCCACAGCCTAGCCAGTTCGGCACCTGTCGGGAGGGAGCGGCCCTGTCGGCCCGGCACCGCTCGCAGACCGCCCCGGCCGGGCCGCTCCAGGTCCTCTAGAAGGGGAGCCGGGGGGCGTGTTCGTCATGAACGGCTTCGAGATCACCCTGGTCGCCGTGACGGACTCCGGCGGCGTGGTGCGCCTCGCGCCCTGAGCGACCAGGACCGCGGCCTCCTCCCGTCGGTGGAGGCCGCGGTCCGCATCGCAGGGGGTGGGGAGGGCGAAAACCGTTGTCCCCGCCCGCCCCCGCCCGATAGAACGGCACCATGACCGAACTCGGAGCCGTCTTCCGCCCCCAACTGCCCCCCGAGCGCCTGCGCTCCGTGGCCCGCGCGGCCGACGAGGCCGGACTCGACCAGCTCTGGCTGTGGGAGGACTGCTTCCTGGAGAGCGGCGTGGCCGCCGCTTCGGCCGCCCTGGCCTGGACCGAGAACCTCACCGTGGGCGTGGGCCTGCTCCCCGTCCCCCTGCGCAACGTCGCCCTGACCGCCATGGAGACCGCCACCCTGCACCGGCTCTTCCCCGGCCGCGTACGCATCGGCGTGGGCCACGGCGTGCAGGACTGGATGGCCCAGGTCGGCGCGCGCCCCGACTCCCCGCTCGCCCTTCTGCGCGAACACCTGGACGCACTGCGCGCCCTGCTGGCCGGGGAACGGGTCACCTCTCGGGGCCGCTACGTCACCCTGGACGACGTCGCTCTGGACTACCCGCCCACCACCCCCGTTCCCGTACTGGCCGGTGCCCGCGGACCGCGGACCCTGCACCTGAGCGGACGGGCCGCCGACGGCACCATCCTGGACGCCGCCGCGGGCGTGGACGGCGTGCGGAGGGCACGACAGCTGGTCGACCAGGGACGCCAGGCCGCGGGCCGCCCCGGCCACCACCCCGTGACCGTCTACCTGCTCGCCGCCACCGGCCCCGACGCCGACCGGCGCATGGCCGCCGAACTGCGCGCCGAGGGCCTGACGCCGCAGACCGGCGTGGCAGGGGGCGCCGACCGCGTCGCCGGGGCGGTGCGGCACATGGCCGAGGCCGGAGCCGACACCGTGGTGTTGCAGCCCACGGCCGACGAGCCCGACCCCGAGGGCTTCGTGCGCTTCACCGCCGAACGAGTCCGCCCGCTCCTGTCCTGAACCGCTCACCGGCCGCGCCGGGTACCTGCCGCACCGCGTCCGCCGCCACCGGTCGGCCCTATGGTCTGCGGGCGGAAACGGCCCGCTGGAACGGCCCCCTGGAAGGAAGAGAACCGATGCTGGACCTGAGTTTCGCGCCCGAACTGCGGTTCTTCCTGCCCTCACGGCACCGGAGCGGAACCGTGCGCGTGGAGGGCGACTCCACCTCCACCCTCGGACACGTCGTCCAGTCGTTGGGCGTACCCCTGACCGAGGTCGGCGCGCTGCGCGTCGACGGCCGCACCACCCCCGTCTCCCACATCCCCGCCCCGGGCGAGGCCGTGGAGGTCCTACCCGTGCAGTACCCGCAGCGCCTGCCCTTCGCCGAGCCGCGGTTCCTGCTCGACGTGCACCTGGGCACCCTGGCCCGGCGCCTGCGCCTGCTGGGTCTGGACACCGCCTACGACAACGACCGCGACGACCCCTCCCTGTTCCGCCAGGCCAACGCCGAGGACAGGGTGCTGCTCACCCGCGACCGCGGACTGCTGAGCCGCAGCGGACTGCGGGCGGGCGGCTACGTGCGCGAGCAGCGGCCCGCCGGGCAGCTGCGCGAGGTGCTGGAGCGCTTCGCCCCGCCTCTACGGCCCTGGACCCGCTGCCCGGCGTGCAACGGCGAACTGGTGCACGCCACCAAGGAGGAGGTGCGCCAGGACTTGGAGGCGGGCACCCGCGCCACCTACGACGTGTTCGCGCGCTGCTCCGGGTGCGAGCGGGTGTACTGGCCCGGCGCCCACCACTCCCGGCTGGCCCAGATCGTGCGCGAGGCCCAGGAGCTGGTCTCTGCGCGCCCCGGACCGGCCTGACCCGCACCACGGGGAGCGGACCGGGCCCGGAGCGCCCCTCGCCCAGGGCGCTGTCCCGTTCCGTGTCCGGCCGACCAGTGGGACGACGATGGCCGCGCGGCAAGGGCGGGCCGGTCGGGCTCTCAGGGTCTGTGGTCGTGGAACGGGCCGCCCGCGCCGAAGACGCGCTCGGCGAAGCGTTCGCCGATGCGCCGGTGCGTGGCGGCGTCCGGGTGTAGTTCGTCGGGCAGCGGCAGCTCGGCGTTGTCCGCCTCACCGTAGAGTTCGCGCCCGTCGAGGTAGTGCAGGTTCGGGTCCTCGGCCGTGCGCTGGCGCACGATGCGCTCCAGTTCCTCGCGGATGACGGTGAGCGTCAGCTTTCCGGCGGCGCGCTCGCCGGGGTCGCCGGTGGCCCGGAACCGCAGTTCCCCGGTGCGCAGGGAGTCCGGGTCGAAGGCGCAGGGGCCGGGCGTGTCCTCGTGGATGGGGCACAGGATCGGCGAGACGACCAGCAGCGGCGTGCCGGGATGGCCCTCGCGGAGGGTGTCGAGGAAGCCGTGCACCGCGGGGCCGAAGGCGCGCAGGCGCATCAGGTCGGCGTTGACCAGGTTGATGCCGATCTTGAGGCTGATCAGGTCGGCGGGGGTGTCGCGCATGGCGCGGGCGGTGAACGGGTCGAGCAGGGCGCTGCCGCCCAGACCGAGGTTGACCAGTTCCACACCGCCGAGGGAGGCGGCCAGTGCGGGCCAGACGGCGGTGGGGCTGGCGGCGTTGGAGCCGTGGCTGATGGAGCTGCCGTGGTGCAGCCACACCCTGCGCCCCCGGTCGGGTGCGGGTTCGACGGCCGCGTCGGTGCGCAGGGCGACGAGTTCGGTGGTCTCGTTGTGCGGCAGCCAGATCTCGACGTCCTTGACGCGGTCGGGCAGGCCGGTGAAGCGCACGGTGGCCACCGGTCCGGGCCGGTGCTCGGCGGAGCCGGTGGCCATGTCGATGGTCAGGGTGTTGCCGCCGGTCGCACTGGCCTGGTCGACGAGCTGACCGTCCACGACCAGGTCGTACACGCCGTCCGGGCGGGGCGGGGCGCCCGTGTAGGCGCGCTTGGTGGGCAGCGTGTCGATTTCGACGGTGCTGGCCCGGGTCCGGAAGGCCAGCCGTACCCCGGAGGGTTGGGACTCGGCCATGAGCAGCTGCGGGTCCTCGCACTGGACGCGGGCCCGCGCGGGCAGCCGGTGCGGCAGCACGCCGTGCTCGGTGCGCTCCAGGTCCAGGGCGCCGCGCAGGAGGTCCGCGGTCAGGGGTGTGGTGGTCCAGTGGTGCTGGGTGTTCATGATGTCAACCTGGTGGTCGGGGCCGTCGTGAAGTCTGGTGGGCCGGTGGGCGCGCGGCTCGGTGCCGACGGGAGGGCGCGGGCCGCTGTCAGGGCTCGGGCCAGTTGCGCAGCAGGGCGTCGAGGGCGTCCAGGGTCCGTATCCAGGTCTCCTGGGTGTCGGGGGCGCTGTGGCTGAACCCTCCGCCCAGTTCCAGGGTCACGTAGCCGTGGAAGACGCTGCCCAGCAGGCGGACCGCGTGCGTCTGGTCCGGCTCGGACAGGTCGTAGCCGCGCAGGATCGCCCGCGTCATCTGTGCGTGCCGCACACCGGCGCTGGCGGCGGCCGTCTGCGGGTCGAGTCTGAACTGGGCGGCGGCGTAGCGGCCCGGATGCTCGCGGGCGTAGTCGCGGTAGACGTTGGCCAGGGCGGTCAGGGCGTCCTTGCCCGCCCGTCCGGCCAGGGCGTCGGAGGCCCGGTCGGCGAGCTCCTCCAAGGCGAGCAGGGCGATCTGGGTTCTCAGGTCCTGGGAGTTGCGCAGGTGTGAGTACAGGCTGGCGACCTTGACGTCGAAGCGCCGGGCCAGTTCGGAGACGGTCACCCGCTCGAAGCCGACCTCGTCGGCGAGCTCGGCTCCCGCCTCGGTGAGGCGTTCGGTGGTCAGTCCCGCGCGTGCCATAACCTCTCTCATCTCTGCCAGAAACCACTGTACTTTTCCCTAAAGACTTTAGGCAAGAGGTTGTGGATATCAGGCACGAGCCCGTGCAATGAAGGGAAGGGCGACGCGTTCGTGGACCGTGCCCGGGCCGAAGAGGGAGCCGTGCCCTCCCGGCCCGGCGTGCCTACAGCCAGCCGTTCTTGCGCAACCGGTGGTGGACCAGGCCGGAGGCCCCCACCATCACGCCCATGATGAGGGGGTATCCGAACAGCCAGTGCAGTTCGGGCATGTGGTCGAAGTTCATGCCGTAGAACCCGGCGATCATGGTGGGGATCGCGATGACGGCCGCCCAGGAGGAGATCTTGCGGACGTCCTCGTTCTGCTGCTTGCCCAGCAGGGCCAGGTGGGCGGTGAGCGCGCTGGTGAGCAGCTCGTTGTGGTCGTCGACCTGGTCGTCCACCCGCAGCAGGTGGTCCAGGACGTCGCGGAAGTACTCCCGGGTCTCCTCGAACCGCTGGACGCGCCCCTTGGCGATCTCCTCCAGCACCGGGATGAGCGGGCTCTCCGCGCTGCGGAACTCCAGCACCTCGCGCTTGAGGTGGTAGATGTCCGCGGTCACGTCCGAGCCGCCGGGCCGGAAGACCGCCCGCTCCAGCTCGATGATGTCGGACTCGATCTTGTGCACCACCGTGCCGTAGTGGTCGACGATCTCGTCGCACACCCCGTGGAGCACGGCCGCGGGGCCGACGGCCAGCAGCGTGGGATCGGCCTCCAGACGCCTGCGGACGCGATCGAGAGGATTGGCCGCGCCGTGGCGGACACTGACCACGAAGTCCTCGCCGATGAACAGCATCGCCTCGCCGACCTCGACGTCGGAGGTCTCCTCGTCGTAGGCGAGCGTCTTGACCACGGCGAACAGGGTGTCGTCGTAGCGTTCCAGCTTGGGGCGCTGGTGGGCGGTCAGCGCGTCCTCCACGGCCAGCGGGTGGAGGGTGAGTTCCTCCTCGATGAGGCTGAACTCCTCCGCGGTGGGTTCGTGGAGCCCGATCCACACGAAGCAGTCACCCTGCTCGCGGCGGGCCTCGTCGAAGGCGTCGCTGATGTCGCCCTCGATCTCCTGGCGCCTGCCGTCGTGGTAGGCCTTGTCTATGATCACGAGCCATCATTATGGGCGCTGTATCCCCTTCTGTACGCACGATCCCGCGCACCGGACAACCTCCCGGCCCGGGCTTCGCACCCCCGCCGAAACCCGTTGGTCTCACCCGGTGCGCAGGGCGCCCAGGGCCTCGTCGTGGACCCGGGCGTTGCTGAACAGCGCGGCCCCTGTGTCGTAGCGGTCCCTTCCAGCGAGGTCGCTGAAAGCACCGCCCGCCTCACGGACAATCGGCACGAGGGCGGCGATGTCCCAGGGGCCGGCACCCACCAGCAGGAAGGCGTCCAAACGACCCGTTGCCACGAGCAGTCCGCCGTGGCAGGTCCCGGAGCCGGTCGAGGGCTTGGGGGGTGTGGGCGTCGCGGAGTCACGACCGGTCCAGTCGAGCGCGGGGATCGCGCGTCCCGCCACGGCGGCGAGCTCAGCGGCCGCCGGACGGATGTGGTCGGCGATCCGTCGGGGAGGCGGCCAGATCCCGACCGAGGCCCGGTCCAGACGCCCCGTGGCCGTGACGCTCAGGCGGCGGGGCGACTCACTGCGTCCCACCGCCCCGCGATCGGCCACCGTCCACGCACCCCCGCCTGGTACCGCCCACCAGCGCCGGGCGAGAGCCGGTGCGCGGACCAGACCGAGGCGGACACGGTCCTCCTGAGCGAGGGCGATCAGCGTTCCCCACTCCGGCTCACCGGAGAGGAAACTCCTGGTGCCGTCGATCGCGTCGATGATCCACCGGCGCGGGTTGTGCCCCCGGCTGCCGAACTCCTCGCCGGTGAAGGCGTCACGTGGACGCTCCCGGGCGACCAACTCACGCAGTTCCCGCTCGATACGGCGGTCGGCCGGAGTAACGGGGCTGCCATCGCTCTTTGTCCGGACCTCACCGACGCCCGCGGCCACGTGTCCCATCGCGATCTCTCCGGCGAGGTCGGCCAGCCGGTGTGCCAAGTCCAGATCGCTCTCATCGCTCATCCGTGCCCTCCACCATGCGACCGGTCAACGGTAACGACTCGTCGTGAGCGTAGCCCGGAGCCACCCGCCCGGGTCCGGGGGTGACCAGCTCCTAGAAGGCAAGGGCGCAAGCCGGGCACGGCGCGTTCCCAGGGAAGAAAGGAGCATGAGGCGCGAAGTGCCCCTCCGCCCTCCGGCGCGGTCAGCGCTCGGGGGCGCGGGCCTGACGGCCGCCGCCCGCGTAACGGCGGGCCAGCCGCGCGAAGGCGTCCTCCAGCTCTGGTGGTCCGACGACCTCGAAGTCGGCGTCGAAGCGGCCGACGGCCGAGGCCAGGCCGACCCACGACCAGGAGCCGAGAACCAGTCGGCAGCGCTCGGGGCCCACCTCCTCGACCAGCCCGTCGTGCGCGAAGGGGGCAACGGCGGCGGCGGGCAGGTCGAGGATCACCTCACCGCGGCAGGGCCAGTCGACCGCGCCGTCCGAACCCCGGAACCGGCCGATGAGGGAGGACGCCACATCGCCCCCCGGCACCTCGCGCGGGGTGAACCGGGGACCGTTGGGACTGCGCAGCGCGATGCGGTCCACCCGCAGGGTCCGCCAGTCGTCGCGCTCCACGTCCCAGCCCAGGAGGTACCAGCGCCCCGCCCAGGTGACCAGGTGGTGGGGCTGGACCCGGCGCGGAACCACAGCGTCCGCCTCCTCCCCGGAGGAGGACCGGAAGGCGGGGGCGTAGTCCAGGCGCAGTTCCTCGCGGGCGTGCACGGCGGCGCTGATCTCCGTGAGCACCCCGCCGCCGACCCGAGCCCGCGGGGCGGCGGGCGGCGCGACCACGGCGACCCGGACCGCGTTGATCCGTTGGCGCAGGCGGGCGGGCATGACCTGGCGAACGGTGTTGAGGGCGCGCGCCGCGGCCTCCCCGATCCCGGCGCAGGTGGCCGTGGCCGCCTGGAGCGCCACGGCCAGCGCGACGGCCTGGTCGTCGTCGAACAGCAGCGGGGGCATCCGCGACCCGGCGTCGAGCCGGTACCCGCCGTCGGGCCCCTTGAAGGTCGTGATCGGGTAGCCGAGTTCGCGCAGACGGTCCACGTCGCGGCGGACCGTGCGCGCACTGACGTCCAGCCGGGCGGCCAGGTCCCGGCCCGACCAGTCCCGGCGGGTCTGGAGCACGGAGAGCAGCGCCAGCAGACGGGCGGAAGCCTTCATCACCATGGAACCCATCCTGCTGGAAGTAGAGGACACATCCTGGCCCCTACCCCTGCCAGTGTGAGACCGCAGACGCCGACGGGGGCCGACACAGGCACGGTCATCGCAGGTCACGACCCTGTGGGCGGTGGGCACCTGGTGCCCACCGCCCACAGGAGAGGCAGCGTCCGCCCGAACACGGTTCCGGGCGGACGCCGTGGCCACGCGGGACCGCCCGCCCGTGACACGGACCCGCTCGGCGCCCGTCCACACCCGACTCGACCAGGGAGCCAGCATGTCCGTCACGACCACGACCCACCTGAACCTGCGCGGCGACGCCCGCGCGGCGCTCGACTTCTACCACTCCGTCTTCGGCGGGGACGTCGTCGCCGTCACCTACAAGGACGCGGGCAGCGTCACCGACCCGGACGAGGCGGACTGGGTGGTCTGGGGCCAGGTGGTCGCGGACAACGGGTTCCGCGTCATGGCCTACGACGTGCCCTCGGCGATGCCGTGGGACCAGGGCGAGAACGCCGTCTTCGTCTCCGTGCGCGGTGACAGCGCTGACGAGATCACCGCCTTCTGGGAGAAACTGTCCGTCGGCTCGACCATCGTGCAGCCGCTGGAGCCCTCCCAGTGGGCGCCGCTCTACGGCATGCTCAAGGACCGCTTCGGCGTCGTCTGGGTCCTGGACGTGGCGGCCCCCTACAACGGCTGACCCCGCACGGGGGGTTGTGCGCCGGGCCGAGCACCCGCCCGGCGCACACCCCCTGTCCCCAGTTCCCGTCCGGACAGGGGAGGGTGCGGTCCGCCGAAGAGCCGACCGGCGCCTCCTCCGCCACGCCGCGGCCCCGGCGGCGATGACGCCCGACGCCCCGTGGCGGGGCGCTTTCGCCGGGCACGGCGCACATGGCACAATCCGCACCGTGCCGTTCCACACCGTCGCACTCGACGCCCTACCGGACTGGCTCGGGCCGTGGTGCGCGGACCGGTTGGGGGACGAACCGGTCCGCGTGCTGTTCGCGGCGCGGTCGGTGTCGGCGGTGTTCGGACTGCGCCTGGCCGGTGGACGCGATGTCGTGGTCAAGGCCCGCCCCGACGAGGGCCGAGTCTCCTCGTGCGTCGCCGCGCAGGCCCAGCTGGCGCAGCGGGGGTTCGCCTGTCCCAGGCCGCTCACGCCCGCGGTCGCCGTCGGCGCGCTGGCCGTGCACGCCGAGGAGATGCGCTCCGGTGGCGACCCGCTGCGCGGCGACTCACCGGACGTGGCCGTGCGCTGCGCCGCCGTGTTCGCCCGGCTGATGCGCGCGCTGGCCGACGTGGACGCCGCGCCGCCGAACCCCCGCTGGGTGCGGTGGGACCACGCCGATCCCGGGCTGTGGCCGAGGATCGGAGAGTTGGACGAGCGCGACCAGCGCGCCGTGCCCGCGCACGTGGTGGACGCGGCGGCCCGGGTCCGCGAACGGTTGCTCGCCGCCGACCTGCCGTGCGTGCTGGGTCACGCCGACTTCGAGGCGCAGAACCTGCGTTGGCGGCGGGACGGGCGGGTGGAGGCCGTGCACGACTGGGACAGCCTGGCGTGGCAGCCGGAGGCGGCACTGGTGGGAGCGGCATGCGGAGCCTTCGCCAGCGCCTCGCCGCCGACCCTGGCCCCGGTCGAGAGTTCCGCGGCCTTCCTGGCGGCCTACCAGCATCACCGGGGACGCGGGTTCACCGCGCGGGAGCGGGAGGTCGCGTGGGCGGCCAGCCTGTGGCCCGCGGCGCACAACGCGCGCTGGGAGGCCGTGCACGGCGCCTCACCGGTGTGCGGCCGGGCCGTGCGCGCGCAGGCTGCCGAACGCCTGCGCCGGGCGAACGCGTAGCGCGCGTGCCCCGCTACCGCTGCGAGGAGCACCCCGGCCCGGAGGCCGCCCAGGGCAGGCGGGGGGCGTCTCGACCGCCCCGAAGGCGCGGGGCCCCTCCCCGTCGTGGCCCTGTTCAGCCCCTGGTGAGGCGCCGCAGCGCGGCGCGGGCGGGAGCCCCCCAACTGGCGTGGCCGCCCTCGCGTCCGCGGACCCCGGCCTCGCCGACGAGGAGGCCGCCCAGGGCGCACAGCACGGCCCATCCACGGGCCCGGCGCAGGGTCGCGGGGTCCGGGGCCGGCCGGTAGGCGCGGTAGAAGCGACGCACGGCGCCGTCCGGCAGCAGGATCCACACGGCGGCCAGGTCGCAGGCCGGGTCGCCCGTGGACAGGTCGCCGAAGTCGACCACGCCGCAGAAGGTGCCGTCCGCTGTCAGGACGTTGGCCGGATGCAGGTCGCCGTGCAGCCACAGCGCGGGGCCCCGCCACGCGGGTGCGGCGACGGCGTTCCTCCAGATCGCGCGGACGGCGTCCGGATCCTCGACCAGTCCCATCGCGGTGGCCGAGGCGAACTGTTCGCGGAACTGCTCGGCGCAGGCGGCGAGGGGTCCGCCCTTGCGGTTGTCAGGGGCGTTGTCGGGGGCGGGCCGGTGCAGAGCGGTCAGGAAGGCGGCCAGGTCCTCGGCCGCTCGTTCGGCGTTCGTGGCGGGGGCCAGGTCGGCGGGTGTGCCCGGTACCCAGGTGGTGACGATCCAGGGCCGTTCGAACCGGGGGCTGGGCACGCCCAGCCGCAGCGGGACCGGGACCGGCAGGGGAAGACGCGGGGCGAGTGTGGGCAGCCAGGGGAGCTCTGCGCGCATCAGCGCGTCGGTGGACGGCGATGACCAGGGCAGCCGGACCGCGAGGTCGTCGCCCAGCCGCCACATCTGGTTGCCCCAGCCCCGCGTTCCCGAGTGCAGGGGGCGGTCGGCGAGGTCGGGGTGCTGTTCGAGCAGCAGACCTCGGACCAACTCAGCGGTGAGGCCGATCGGGGGGTGCGCCATGGCAGGCAACAGTAGTTCACGGGTCCGGTCGTGCCCGCCGCCGGTACGCGCACGCCTTGGGCCCCTCGCCTCCGGAGGGACCCAGTGGGGAGCGAACCGGGTAAGCCCGAAAGGCGATCCGGACCTTCTTCGCGGGCGCCACCATCGCACCGTTCGCCTTCGGCGTCCCGGCCATCGCCCTCGCCCCCGTCGTGGCCGCCACTGGTGCGGCGGCGATGACCGCCGGGACGCTGCTGCTGCGGCGGGCGGGATGCCCCGGAGCGCTGGACCGCTCGACCGTAAGGCGGCATGGTGCTGTTGCCGAGTCACATCGTGGACCTCGTCGAGCGAAACCGCCGGGTCGCGCCGGCAGCCGACACCGCGGTCGGGAGGCCCTCAGAGCGCCGGTCCGGTGACTTCCTGGGTACCGAGAACGGCGAGCAGGTCAAGGAGGTCGGCGCTGTCGGTGCCGACCGCGGGGGTGAACCAGAGCAGCCGCTGCCGACCGTCCTCGCTGAACAGGTGGAGGCAGTTGACCTCGATCAGGCCGAGCGTGGGGTGGTTGAGGCGTTTGCGGTCGTCGCGCCGGAACGCCACGTCGTGTTCGGCCCACAGGGCGGCGAATTCGGGGGAGGCGTCGGTCAGCGAGCTGATCATCGAGCGGGCTTCGGTGTCCTTGGCGTCTCGTCTGGCGGCGGCTGCCCGCAGGTCGGCGACGAAGGCCCGGGACTGGCCCTCGTGGTCGGCTTCGGGATACATCTGCCGGGCGCCGGGGTCGGTGAACCACCGGTGGACGAAGCTGGCCCGAGCGCCGCGGAGGCCGGAGTGGTCCCCGAGCAGCGCTATCGCCAGCGGGTTCTGTACGAGGGTGACGTGCAGGTCGGTGATGACCTGTGCGGGTGTCGACGACAGACGGATGAGCAGGTCGAGCATGCCGGGGTGGACGTGCGAGGCCGGTCCGCCGTGCGCGGGAACCGGGCGGTCGGCCAGGTGGTAGAGGTAGTCGCGCTCGTCAGCGGTCAGGCGCAGGGCCCTCGCCAGCGCGGCGACCATCTGTTCGGAGGGCTGGGACCCGGCGCCGCGTTCGAGTTCGTTGTAGTAGTCCACCGATGCGCCTGCGAGCTGGGCGACCTCCTCGCGGCGCAGCCCGGGCACCCGGCGGCGGAGCCCGTGGGGAAGTCCCACATCGGCTGGACGGATGCGCTCACGCCGCGAGCGCAGGAAAGCTCCCAGCTCGGTGTATCTCACAGAACCCATGCCGTCCATTCTGCGTCCGGCCGGGCCGCCGACACAGGGGATGAGATCCCCTGGTTCCGCCGGTCGGCGGCGTGCACCGTGGAGGACATGACTACGGACCACACCACGAGCACCCCTTCGCCGGACACGCGTGTCGCCGTCGTTACCGGCGGATCACGCGGCATCGGCCGAGCGGTCTCCCTCAGGCTCGCCCAGGACGGCCTCGCCGTCGTGGTGAACTACACCCGCGACGCGGCTGCCGCCGAGGAGGTGGTGGCGGCGATCACCTCCGCCGGCGGGCGGGCGGTCTCGGCGCGGGCGGACGTGGCGGACGAGCACGCGGTCGCAGAGCTGTTCGACCGGGCTGAGCAGGTGTTCGGTGAGGTGGACGTCGTGGTGAACTGCGCCGGCCGACTCGCTCTGGCGCCCATCGCCGACCTCGACCTGGCAGTGCTCGACGCCGTACACCGCACCAACATCCGCGGCGCTTTCGTCGTCGCCCAGCAGGCCGCCCGACGACTACGCGCGGGCGGCTCGTTCGTGGGCTTCTCGACCTCCGTGGTCGGCACCAGCTTCCCCGCCTAGGGGTGTCGGTAAGGAGCGTGTCACCAGGTGCCAAGTAACCCGCGAGTAACTTACGGGTTCTCCGGACAACCAGCCCCAGCGCCCCGGAAGATCGTGGATAGCCGGGCGTACCGCTCGGCCAGGGACACGAGCGGGCAGGGGACGGTCGGGTGGCGCGTGATCTGGACCTGGACGAACTCCTCGACGCCTTCACCCTCACCGCCGACGAGTTGAGGCTGCTGCGGAACAAGTCCGGGGCGACCCGGCTCGGGTTCGCGCTGACCCTGCGTTTCCTGCTCTGGCGCGGCCGGTTCCCGCGCGGCCGCGGTGAGGTGCCCGACAACGCCGTCGTCCACGTGGCCAGGCAGGTCAAGGTCGAGCCTTCCGAGATCGCCTTCTACGACTGGCAGGGGCGTTCGGCCAAGCGGAACCGCACCGAGATCCGCGAGTTCACCGGCTTCGGCGAGTGCTCGGTTCCCGACGCCGAGAAGGTCACGCTGTGGTTGGCCGAGAACGTGTGCGACCAGGAGCGCAACCCCGACCGGGTACGCCAGCGCCTGCTGGAGCACTGCAAAGAGGAGCTGATCGAGCCGCCGGAGAAGACCCGCATCGAGCGGATCGTGCGCTCGGCGCTGAGCCAGGCCGAGGATCAGATGATGGCCCGCGCGGTGGGCGAGGTGCCCGCCGAGGTCGTGGAGCGGATGCTCACGCTGATCGGTCAGGCCAGCGACGACCCCGACGAGGCGCCGGCGGCAGGGGAGGGCCCCGAGGTGTATGCGCGGATCAAGGACGCCCCGGGCAATGTCAGCCTCAAGACGCTGATCGCGGAGAAGACGAAGCTGGAAGCGGTGCGCGCTGTCGGGGTGCCGCACCGGGCCTTCGCGCGCCTCCCGGCCACGATGGTGGCCGCGTGGCGGGACCGGGCCGCGGCCGAGGCTCCCTCGCACCTGCGCGGCCACCCGCACCAGATCAAGGTGTGCCTGCTGGGAGCGCTGCTGTTCTCACGTGAGCGGGAGATCACCGACACCCTGGTCGATCTGGTGATCTCGACCGTGCACAAGATCAACGCCCGCGCGGAGAAGGTCGTGACCGCCGAGTTCGTTCGCGACCTCAAGCGGGTCTCGGGCAAGGAGGACATCCTCTTCCGGATCGCCGAGGCGTCCGTGGGCTCGCCGGAGTCGCTGGTGCGCGAGGTGGTCTACCCGGCCGCCGGCGGTGAGCAGACGCTGAAGGACCTGCTGGCCGAGTTCCGGTCCAAGGGCACCAGCTACCGCCAGCACAAGCAGCGGGTGTTCAAGTCCTCCTACTCCAACCACTACCGCGTGGGGCTGCTCCAACTGCTGGACGTGCTGGAGTTCCACTCCTCCAACGACGTGCACCGCCCGCTGGTCAAGGCCCTGGAGCTGATCTGCCGCTACCGGGAGGTGGCCAACAACCGCCCCTACTACGACGCCGGTGAGCACGTCCCCGTCGACGGGGTGATCCCCTTCGAGCTGCGCGAGCTGCTGCACCGCACCGACCAGCGCGGCCGGGTGCGGGTGCTGCGCACCGTCTATGAGTGCGGGGTGTTCCAGAGCCTGCGCGAGCAGTTGCGCTGCAAGGAGATCTGGGTGGTGGGCGCGGACCGGTGGCGCAATCCGGATGAGGACCTGCCCGCCGACTTCGCGGACAAGCGCGTGGAGAACTACCGGAAGTTGAACCAGCCCCTGGATCCGGATGAGTTCATCGCGCGCCTGCGCGGCGACATGGTGACCGAGCTGGCCCACCTCAACGACGCGCTGCCCCGCCTGGGGTGGGTGGAGGTCGCCGAGCGCAAGGCGGGGGCGATCAGCCTGACGCCGTTGGAGGCGCGTGCTGAGCCGCGCAACCTGCGCAGGTTGAAGAAGGCGGTGCGCGCCAAGTGGGGTGTGGTCCCTTTGCTGGACATGCTCAAGGAGACCGCGCTGCGCACCGGGATGCTGGAGGCCTTCACCGGGGTCGGCACCCGCGAGGCCATCACCACCGAGGAGCTGTGGGAGCGGCTGATCCTGGTGATCTACGCCTATGGCACCAACACCGGGCTGCGTCGGGCGGCTGCGGGCGAGCACGCCTACTCCGAGGACGACCTGCGCTACATCCGGCGCCGCTACTTCACCATCGAGGGGGCCCGGGGCGCCGCCCGCGCGATCGCCAACGCGACCTTCGCCATCCGCTCCGAAGCGCTCTGGGGGCAGGGGTCGACCGCGGTGGGGTCGGACTCCACGCATGTGAAGGCGTTCGACCAGAACCTGTTCACCGAGTGGCACTCGCGGTACGGGGGCCGGGGTGTGCTCATCTACTGGCACATCGAGGAGCGGTCGATGGCCGTGCACTCCCAGTTGCTGTCGTGTTCGGCCTCGGAGGTGCACGCCATGGTGGAGGGGGCGATGCGGCACGGCACCTCGATGAACGTGGAGGCCAACTACGTCGACTCCCACGGCCAGTCCGAGATCGGGTTCGGTATCACGCGGTTGCTGGGGTTCAAGCTGTTGCCGCGCATCAAGCAGATCAACCGGGTCAAGCTCTACCAGCCCGACCGCGGCGACCTGGAAACCTACCCGCTGTTGCGGCCTGCGATGACCCGGCCGATCCGCTGGGACCTGATCGCCCAGCAGTACGACCAGATGATCAAGTACGCCACCGCGATCCGGCTGGGCACCGCCTCCACCGAGGCGATCCTGCGCCGCTTCACCCGGGCCGCCTCCCACCCCACCTACGCGGCGATGCTGGAGGTGGGCCGGGCCGAGAAGACCGCGTTTGCGGCGCGCTACCTGCGCGATCGCGATTTGCAGTACGAGGTGGGGTCGGGGCTGAACGTGGTGGAGAACTCCCACGGCATCCACGGCGAGATCCTCTACGGCAAGACGGGGGAGCTGTCCTCCAACCGCCGCGAGGAGCAGGAGTTGACCATGCTCGCCCTGCACATCCTCCAGGCGTGCCTGGTGTATGTGAACACGCTGATGCTCCAGCAGGTGCTGGCCGAACCCGAGTGGGAGAACACGCTGACGGCCGAGGACCGGCGCGGGCTCACCCCGCTGTTCTCCTCGAACATGAACCCCTATGGCGACATCCGTCTGAACATGGGCAACCGCCTGGCCCTGGGTGGATGAGACCGAGACGGTGTCCGGACCGGGTGCGGGAACCGGTGGGTGTGCCTACAGTCCGAAGGCGCCGCCCTCGATGAGGATGACCACACCCAGGACAATGAGGACCAGAGGCAGCAGGATGTGACCCCAGCGGCTGAGCGCGCGGGCGATGGGAGCGCGGGTGGCCAGGAACTTGCCGGCCGCGCACAGCACACCGACCAGGATCAGAAAGACCGTCGCGTAGACGGCCAGACTGGCGTAGCCGACGGTGACGAAGACGGGGACGTAAACGCCGATGTTGTCGCCGCCGTTGGCGAAGGTGACGGTGGCGACGGTGAGCAGGGCCGGGCCGTTGTCGCTGTCGGGGGCCTCATCGTCGTCATCGCCGCGCCACAGGTTCCAGGCCGCGCGCAGGCCCAGCAGCAGCGGCAGCAGCCCGAAGTAGGCGCGCACCTCCTCGGGCAGGAAACTCGCGCCGAAGGTGGCGGCCAGCGCGGCGGCCAAGATCGCGATGAAGCCCAGGTACTGCCCGGCCACGATCTTGGCGGTGGCCCCGCGGTGCCCGGCGCCTTGGGCGAAGAACAGCGCGAGCACCACGATGTCGTCGATGTTGGTGAGGGCGAACAGGCCGGCCGCCTGGGCGATGATGATCAGGTCCACGGGTCGGAGTCCTTACCGGGCGGTGCCGGTGCGCCCTGGCGGGCGGACGTGAGCACGAGCAGTACCGCCCCTGCGACGATGAAGGCGTCGGCGAGGTTGAAGGTGGGCCACCAGCCGCTGTGCAGGTAGTCGGTGACCACACCGTCCAGGCCGCGATCGATGAGGTTGGCCAGCGCACCGCCCAACATCCCGGCCAGACCGACGCGGCCCGCGAGCGGGGTGGTAGGGGCGGTGCGCCAGGCGTAGGCGGCCACGGCGGCGGTGATGAGCCCGGTGAGGGCCACGATGACCCATGTGGGCATGCTCGCGCCCAGGCTGAAAGCGACGCCGGGGTTGTAGGTCAGGCGCAACTCCAGCAGCCCCAGGAGTTGTGGTCCGGGCCCGCCGGTCAGCCGGTCTTCGGCTAGGGCCTTCAGGGCCAGGTCGGCGGCTGTGAGTGTGAGGGCGGCGGCCAGCACGCCCCAACGGGGGAGCGTGCCGGCCGCAGTCGGTGTCGTCGGCCTCACGCCGTCGCCCCCGCACGCTCGCGTGGTGCGGCGGTGGCGGGACCACCGGGAGCCAGTCCCAGGCGGCGGGTGCGTCCGGCGCGGATGCCGTTGCCGATGACCACGACCTCGGCCACCTCGTGCACCAGCACGACCGCGGCCAGGCCCAGGATGCCGAACAGGGCCAGGGGCATCAGGCCGATGATGATGGCCAGCGACAGTCCCACGCTCTGCCACATGATGACCCGAGAGCGGCGGGCGTGGCCCAGGACCTGGGGCAGGTGGCGCAGGTCCTCGCCCATCAAAGCGACGTCGGCGGTCTCGATGGCCACGTCGGTGCCCATGGCGCCCATGGCGATCCCGAGGTCGGCGGTGGCCAGGGCGGGTGCGTCGTTGACGCCGTCGCCGACCATCGCCACCGGGCCGTGTTCGCGTAGCTGGCCGACGATGCGGGACTTGTCCTCGGGGCGCAGCTCGGCGTGCACGTCACCCGGATCGATGCCCGCCTGGGCGGCCAGGGTGGTGGCGGTGGCGTGGTTGTCGCCGGTGAGCATCACCACCCGGTAGCCCGCACCGCGCAGGGAGGCCACGACCTCGCCCGCCTCGGGGCGCAGCTCGTCGCGCACCGCGATGGCGCCCAGCAGCGCGCCGTCGTCCTCGACCAGGACGGCGGTGGCCCCGGCGTGCTGCATCCGCTTCACGTCCCCGGCCAGTGGGTCGGCCTCGATCCAGCCCGGTCGGCCCAACCGGACACTGCGGCCGTTCAGGGTTCCGGTGAGCCCGGCTCCGGTGACCGCCTCCACGTGCTCGGCCCGCTGGGGTGCGGGGGCGGCGGCCAGGATGGCGCGGGCGAGGGGGTGTTCGCTGCGCTCCTCCAGCGCGGCGGCCACCGCCAGTACCTGCTCTGCGGTGTGGCCGGGCGCCGGGGCGGTTTCGATGACGGCCGGGCGGTTGCGGGTCAGGGTGCCGGTCTTGTCCAACGCGACGGTCTTGACCCGGCCCATGGCTTCGAGGGCGGCGCCGCCCTTGACCAGGGTGCCGTGCTTGGAGGCGGCGCCGATCGCGGCGACCACGGTGACCGGGACGGAGATGGCCAGCGCGCAGGGGGAGGCGGCCACCAGCACGACCAGGGCGCGTTCGATCCACATCAGCGGGTCACCGAAGAGCGCCCCGAGGGCGGCGATGAGGGCGGCGGCGATCATCACCCCGGGCACCAGCGGTTTGGCGATCTTGTCGGCCAGGCGCTGTCCGGCGCCCTTGCGGGACTGCTCGGCCTCCACGATGGAGACGATGCGGGCCAGGGAGTTGTCGGCCGCGGTGGAGGTGACGGTCACCTCCAGGACGCCGGTGCCGTTGATGGAGCCGGCGAACACCTCGTTCCCGGGTCCGGCCTCGACGGGGACGGACTCGCCGGTGATGGCCGAGGTGTCCAGGCTGGTGTGCCCGGAGGCGATACGGCCGTCGGTGGCCAGGCGCTCCCCGGGGCGCACCACCAGCGTGTCGCCCACGACCAGCTCGGCCGGGTCGACGGTGCGCTCGGTTCCGTCGCGCAGCACTCTGGCCTGGTCGGGGACCAGGTCCAGCAGGGCGCGTAGGCCGCGGCGGGTGCGGGCCACGGAGTACTCCTCCAGCCCTTCGGCGATGGTGTAGAGCACCGCCAGCATCGCGGCCTCGCCCACCTCACCCAACAGCACGGCGCCAACGGCGGCGATGGTCATCAGCGTGCCCACGCCGATCCTGCCCTTAGCCAGGCGGCGCACGGTGGAGGGGACGAACGTCCACCCCGCGACCGCCAGCGCGGCGGCCTTGAGAACCAACCCCACCAGGTCGCCGGCGCCGACCCAGCCCGCGCCGTACCCGGCCAGCAGCAGCGCCGCGGCGACGGCGGCGAAGCGGATCTCGCTCACCTGCCACAACGCCTCCGGTTCGTGCTCTTCGGCTGCTTCCCCTGCGCGGGGCTCGTCGCCACCGCATCCGCACGCGTCACTCACCGCGCACCTCCGTCATCGTCGTGCTGTCGGTTCCGTAGTTGGGGCACAGTGCGACCGCGCTGCCGGTCGCGGCCAGCAGGATCTCGGCCGAGGCCAGCAGGTCCAGCAGCTCGGGGCGGGTCAGGGAGTAGAACACCTGCCGTCCCTCGGGACGCCCGTCGACCAGGTTGCAGTCGCGCAGGCATGCCACGTGCTTGGAGATCGTGGACTGGGCCAGTCCCAACTGTTCCACCAGGTCGGACACCCGCGCCTCACCTTGGGCCAGGCGGCGCACGATGGCCAGCCGGGTGCCGTCGGAGAGGCTGTGGAAGAGCGCCTCGGCAGCGCCCAAGCCCGTAGTTGTGGCTACGCACTCATCCGTGCTATTCATCGTCATATAGCGATCATATCCCATGTTGGCGATGTTGAAAGGTGTGGGCATGCTCATGAACCGCGTGGAGTCGGCGCTGATCGACTCACCGCCCCGGCGCTGGTTGCAGCACTACGAGGCCGCAGTGCTGGTCGAACTGGGCGGGCGCACGCCAGGCGCCCACACCGCCGAGCTGGGATGCGGACCCGGATACGGCACCAAACTCATCCTGGACACCTTCGGCGCCGCGTCCGTGGACGCCGTGGACCTGGACCCCAAAATGCTGGCCAAAGCACGGCGCCGCCTTCAGCGCCACGGCGAGCGCGTCTACCTCGCGCGCGGCTCGGCCACCGACCTGGCCGCCGCCTTCGGCCCCATCGACGGCGGAAAGGACGCCTCCTACGACGCGGTGTTCGACTTCGCGATCATCCACCACATCCCGAACTGGAGAGAGGCCCTGGCCGAGGTCGCCCGCGTTCTCACACCGGGTGGCCGGTTCTTCTTCGACGAGGTCACCGCCACCGCCCTGGCCCGCCCCACCTACAAGGCCCTGTTCGACCACCCCACCGCCGACCGGTTCAGCGCGGGCGAGTTCCTCGCCGAGCTGCCCCGCCACGGCCTGCACATCGGCGAGAACTGGCGCACCCGCATCGGTAGCGACTACCTCCTCGGCGTCGCCACCCGCACCCAAAAGGGCAGGTGAGCACGATGGCCATCACCGCACTGGTGCTCTACGGCGTCTTCATCGTCCTGACCGCGACCAAGACGCAACTCCAACGACGCCACGGCACCGACACCGGGATCCGACGCCCGGCCAGCCCGCTGGCCTGGGCCGCCCGACTCCCGCTCGCACTGGGCAGCCTGGCCACCGGCGTCGCCGCACCCATCGCCGAACTGGCCGGCCTCACGCCGCTGCCCGGCCTCGACCAGCCCGCCCTGCGCACCGCCGGCGCGGCCCTGGCCGCCCTGGGCGTGGCGGGGACCTTCGCCACCCAGCTCGCCATGGGCCAGGCCTGGCGAACCACACCCGATGAGACCGAACGCCCGCACCTGGTGACCGGCGGCCCGTTCCGCATCGCCCGCAACCCCATCTACACCGCCTACACCGCGATGTCGCTGGGCCTGGCCCTGACGGTCCCCAACCCCATCGCCGTACTCGGCGCAGCCGCCGTCCTCATCGGCGTTCAAATGCAGGTCAGGGCGATCGAGGAACCCTACCTGCGGCGCATCCACGGCGCCGCCTACTCCGGTTACGCCGCGCGCACCGGCCGTTTCCTGCCCGGGATCGGCCGCCTCACCGACCACACCACCACGAAGGGACCCCGATGAGCGGCTGCTGCACCCCGAGCGACCAGGACCCCACCCCCGAAGAAGAGCGCACCGGCACGATCGCGCTGGTCCTCGTCGTGGCCATCAGCGCCGCCACCCTGGTGGTCGTCGGCGCCTTCCTGCTGTCCTAGGGCACGCATGAGGCATCGTGCGGCGCTGCGGGCCTCACCGGTCGACGGTGAGCACCTCCAGGGCGGCGGCCTTGTCGGCCTCGGTGGGCAGAGCGTAGCGGCGGGTGGTGTTGATGTCGGCGTGCCCCATCAACTCGGCCACGGTCACCAGGTCCACCGGCTCCTTCGCCAGGTCGCCGCAGCCGCGCACCAGGTCGGTGCCGAAGGTGTGCCGTAGCACGTGTGGGCCGAACGCCTCCCCGTCGTCGCCCGGTCCGATTCCGGCCGCTGACCCCAACTCGCACACCACCGCGTTCGCCGCCCGCGTCGACAGCGCCTGGCCGTCGCGGTTGCGCACCAGCGGACCGGCAGCAGGGCGGCCGAGCTCGTCCAGGAGGAGTTCGAGGGAGGCGCGGGCCTCGGCGTGCAGCGGGACGGTGCGGTCCTTGCCGCCCAACCGTCCCTTGCCGCGCACCCGCACGCTGCCCCGGCGCGCGGACAGGCGGATGTCGGCCGCGTCCAGGGCGACGATCTCGGCGATGCGCAACCCCGTGTAGTAGGCCAGGTGGCAGATCACCCGGTCCCGGGCGGAGGCGTCGCGGGCCACGGTGCGCAGGAACCTCAGCTTGGCGCGGGCCTCGAGCGCGCGTGGAGCGCTGGGGCGGGCCAGGTGCTCGCGGACCACGTCGGGCCGTCCCGAGCCGCGCAGGGCGAAGAAGGCGTCGATGGCGGCGAGGCGGTTGTTGATGGTGGCCGCCGACAGGTGGGTTCCCCGGGCGGTGCGGGTGTTCTTCAACGTGCGGCGGTAGTCGCGCACCGCCCAGTCCCGCGCGGCCGCATCGCACAGCGGGTCGCCGTCCAGGGCGCCGGCCTCGCGCGCCTGGGCGAGCCAGGCCAGGAAGTGGGCGGCGTTGCGCCGGTACTTGTCGCGGGTGGCCGTCCCCAAATCGGTGGAGGCGGCCAGCTTCTCGCCGAAGGCGCGGTGTTCATCCGCCAGGTCGTCGGGCAGGTCGAGGGTTCGGCGCGGCCGGCCGGTGCGTGTGTTTCCAGAAGTGGAAACCGGGGGCTGTCCTCCGACAGGAGGTGTGTTTCCAGAAATCATGTCCTCAGGCTACTTCCGGGAACGCTGATTTCCAGAAGTACGGGCATCCGCCGCAAGCGTCGACTAAGTTACTCGCGGGTTACTTGGCACTTGGTGACGCGCTCCTTACCGACACCCCGCCTACGGTGCGTATGCGGCGAGCAAGGCGGCCGTCGAGTCGATCACGCTGATCCTCGCCCGCGAGCTGCGCGGGCAGGACATCACCGTGAACACCGTCGCCCCGGGCCCCACGGCCACGGACATGTTCCTCGAAGGCAAGACGCCCGAGCAGATCGACCAGCTCGCCAAGGCGGCGCCCCTGGAGCGGCTGGGCACCCCGCAGGACATCGCCCAGGTGGTCGCCTTCCTCGCCAGCCCGGCAGGGCACTGGGTGAACGGCCAGGTCCTTCGGGCCAACGGGGGCATGGTGTGACGCCACGGTCGAACGCTGTACCCCGTCGTCCCCGGCGCCCGGCCGGGCAGCACCGACCGCTGCTCCCGTGCCGACGCGACCGTTGACGCAACGCATCGCCCCCAGGCGCGACGGCGGTGGGGTGGAGTCGCTCATGTGCGCCCGGATCCGGGCGCGGTCCCGCCAACGGCTCGGCACCGACGAACCACTGTCCCCCGCGTCGGCATCTGCCGACGCCTACACCAACCGAGAACGGCACTGTGGCCACACGTTCTCGGACACATGCTTCCGCACCACGGGAGAACCCGTCCAAGGAGGAACACCCATGCCTTTCGCCAACTTCAAGGTCCCTGCGGGCACCATCACCACCGAGGACAAGAAGAAGCTCGTCGAGCGCACCACCGACCTGTACGTGGAGATCTACGGTGAGCGGGCCCGACCCACCACCGTCGTGCTGGTCGACGAGGTCGCCGACGGCGGCTGGGGCGTCGCCGGCGGCGTCCTGACCGCCGCCATGCTCAACGGAGACGCCTGACCTCCCTCCCGTGCGGGGCTCGGCGCCGCGGCGCCGAGCCCCGCACGGGACAGGGGCGACCACGGCAAGCACGTCGTCGCCCTGCCCCAGTACGTGACCTCACGGACGCTGACCGAGACCGAGTGCAACGTCGCGGCCACCGGGGGCGGCGTCGGGGGAGGAGACGGGGTGCGAGCCTGCCAGTCTCACGCCCCGAGACCGCCAGCGGCGTCACAGCGCTGGTCCTCGACCCCGAACAGGGCCGTTCCCCAGATCGTGGCCGCCACCGACGGCCGTCGGGTGCACCCGACCGCAGAGCCCTGGTAGGTCTGTTCTCCGGCAGGCTTAATAACTTTTCGTTGGTTACGTTACTTGTTAACGTAAATACGATCTGCACACGTAACGAAGGCTCGAACACCCCCGCATTCTCACCTCCGATAAGTGAACCTTATAAGGTGCTACTACATGTGTTGCTACAAAGGGGGCGGGGGAGTCCGGAGTTTCGTTGGCGGCGCCCTCAGGGGCCGCTGGCCAGGGCCCGAAAACGCGACGGGTACAGTCAGGGCTGTACTCTCGCCGCGCGGCCCCGACGCCCTCCCCCGGAGGCGACGAAGGCCGCCCCCGGTAAGCGGGGCCCTCCACCGGCCCGCCGGTCGGCGGTGAGCGCGTACGGCACGCGGGCCCTGTCGGCGCCGACGGGCCGGGGCGCGGCGAGCGGGCCCGGCCCCGGGCTGTCCTCGCACCGTTCGGGGCGCGGGGCGCCGACGCGCTCCGGCCAGTCCCTCTCCCGGGCGGCGAGGAGCAGGACCGGCACCCGCTCACGGGGCCGCGCGGACCCGCACGCCTCCTGGCAGGGGCCCCTACCCGCACTGTGACAGGATCCCTCCCATGTCCGTACGCGAACTCGTGGTCCTGGGCACCTCCAGCGCGGTGCCCACCCGCCGCCGCAACCACAACGGCTACTTCCTGCGGTGGGACACCCACGGCGTCCTGTTCGACCCCGGCGAGGGAACCCAGCGCCAGATGCGCCTGGCGGGCCTGGCCGCCACCGACATCACCCGCATCTGCGTCACCCACTTCCACGGCGACCACTGCCTGGGCCTGCCCGGCACCATCCAGCGCATCGCCCGCGACCGGGTGCCCCACACCGTGCGCGTGGCCTACCCCGCCGACGGCGAGCGCTACTGGCGGCGGCTGCGCCACGCCACCGCCTTCCACGACACCGACGTCGTACTCCCCCAGCCGGTCGGCGGCACCGGTTCCTGCCCGCTGGGCGAGCCGGACCTGCGCGTCACCGCGCTGCCGCTGCGCCACTCGACCACCGCCTACGGCTACCGGCTGGCCGAACCGGACGGCTGGCGGATGCTGCCCGAGCGGCTGGCCGCCCACGGCGTGCGCGGCCCCATGGTCGGTGAACTCCAGCGTCGGGGCTCGATCACCAACGACCAGGGACGCCGCGTGGAGCTGGCCGACTGCGCGCGGCCGCGCCGGGGCCAGGTCATGGCGTTCGTGATGGACACCGCCGAGTGCGAGGAGGCGGTCGAACTCGCCCGCGGAGCCGACATGCTGGTGATCGAGTCGACCTACCTGGACACCGAGGAGCACCTGGCCCGCTCCTACGGCCACCTGACCGCCCGCC
Organism: Nocardiopsis sp. M1B1; assembly: GCF_052466615.1. Lineage (NCBI taxonomy): Bacteria > Bacillati > Actinomycetota > Actinomycetes > Streptosporangiales > Nocardiopsidaceae > Nocardiopsis > Nocardiopsis sp. M1B1. Next base: position 3,368,255 of record NZ_CP196194.1, on the reverse strand, counting down.
AGGCCGGGCGCGTGGCCGCGCGCGCCGGGGCGCGCACCCTGGTGCTCACCCACATCTCCGAACGCTACGAGGACCGCGACGACGCCCGCTTCCTCGCCGAGGCCGCCGCCGAGTTCGACGGGCCCGTCACGCTGGCCCAGGACCTGCAACGCCTGCCGGTGCCGCCCCGCGACTCCTGAGCAGGGCGCGTTGGGGTAGAGTTCCGGAGCACTGCACCGTACAACCGAGGGGGTGAGGACGATCTCCGCTGTCGCAGGAGGGGCGTTCCCACCGCGAGGTCACGCACCCGCGTCGTAGCCGGAGCGCCCGACAGTTCGTCGAAAGGCTCTCGTGGCATCCCCACTTTCCCCGGTTTTCCCTGCCCTCGTCGCCCGTCTGCGCGAAGCGGGCTGTGTCTTCGCCGAGCAGGAGGCGAGCCTGATCGCCTCCGCCGCGCGCACCCCCGGCGAACGGGATCTGATGGTCCGGCGCCGCTGCGCCGGTCTGCCCCTCGAACACGTCCTGGGCTGGGCCCTGTTCTGCGGGCTGCGCGTGCGCGTGGACGAGGGCGTGTTCGTGCCCCGTCCCCGCACCGAGTTCCTGGCCCGCCGGGCCTGCGCCCTGCTCACCCCCGGCGCCGTGGCCGTGGACCTGTGCTGCGGTTCGGGGGCCCTGGGCGCGGTCCTGGCGCACACCCGCGCCGACATCACCCTGCACGCCGCCGACATCGACGCCGCCAGTGTGGCCTGCGCCCGACGCAACCTGCCCGGGCACCGGGTGCACCAGGGCGACCTGTACGACGCCCTGCCCCCGGACCTGCGCGGCCGCGTCCAAGTGCTGGTCGCCAACGTGCCCTACGTCCCCACCGACCGGATCGCGCTGCTGCCCGCGGAGGCGCGCGTGCACGAGGACCGGCGGGCCCTGGACGGGGGCCCGGACGGGCTGGACCTGCTGCGCCGTGTGGCCGCCGGGGCCGGCCGGTGGCTGGCGCCGGGCGGCCGGGTGCTGGTGGAGGTGGGCCAGGAGCAGGTTGCGGCGGCGCGGGAGGCCTTCATCCGGGGCGGTCTGGCCTGTGAGGTGGTCTCCTGCCCGGAGTGGGAGGCCACCGTGGTCACGGGCGTCCGCTGACCGCGCGGCCCCGGGGCGCGGGGCGGGCTCGTCCGTCGCTTTCTCGCGCTCCGCGGCCGCCGCACGGGGGCGGCTCGAACACGACCGCCCCCGGCGTGCGGCGGAGCGGGGGCGCGCCCCGGCCGTTCTCCCCTTCCGCGTGCCCGCTCCGGTGCCGGTGAGAGCGACGCCGCGCCGGCCGCGCGCCACGTTTCGGTCGCCACCGCACCGTGCGCGGCGCATCCTGGGGGTATGCACGCTCCCGACGCCGCCCGCCTGGCCGCCCTGGCCTCCCTGCTGGCCGACCCCACCCGCGCCGGGGTGTGCCTGGCGCTGCTGGACGGGCGCGCCTGGACCGCCGGGGAGCTGGCCCGCCACACCGGGGTGGGCGCCTCCACCGTCAGCGAACACCTGACCCGGCTGGTCCAGGGCGGTCTGCTCGCCCAGGAACGCCAGGGCCGCCACCGCTACGTGCGCCTGGCCGACGAGGCGGTGGCGCACCTGGTGGAGGCCCTGGCCGCGCACGCGGACCCGGCCCCGGTGTCGGCCCGGCGCCCGCGCACCCTGCGCAACGTGCACGCCGATCGGGCCCTGGCGCGGGCGCGCACCTGCTACGACCACCTGGCCGGTGAGCTGGGCTGCGCCGTCACCCGGGCCATGACGGAGCGGGGGCTGCTGACCCAGGACACCGGGTTCGCGCTCACCGAGGCCGGGGTGGCCTGGTTCGCCGAGCAGCGGATACCGCTGGCGCGCGGCGGGAAGCGCCCGCTGGTGCGCTCGTGCCTGGACTGGACCGAACGCCTGCCGCACCTGGCCGGAACGGCCGGGGCGGCGCTGTGCCGCCACGCGCTGGAGGCGGGCTGGTGCGCGCTCGTGGGGTCGGGGCGGGCGTTGCGGGTCACCGAGCCGGGCGAGCGGGCCTGGCGTGAACTGCTGGGTGTGCGGACCGCGACGCCTGACTGAGCACCGCGACCTCGTGTGGTCCCGCGCCCGTGGCGTGAACCGTGGTGATCGACCGACGCTTGGCCGAGCACCGCGACGACGTGTCGTCCCGGGCCCGTGGCACGGGCCGCGGTGATCGACGGCGTCCGTCAGCGTTCGTCGACAGCGCTCCCGGCCCGCGGTGGCAGCCTCCGGTGGGATCACCCCGCTGTGGGATCTCCCGGCCCTCGCCTCAGCCCGTGGGGGCGCCGACCGCCCGGCCCGGGAGGGCGGACCCGTCCAGCAGGGCGCGGGCGCGGCGTTCCACGTCCTGGACCTCCTGCGCGCACGCCCCCGCCGACCACGGCTCCCCCGCGGCCAGGGCGTGGGAGGCGCGCAGCGCCACCAGGCTGCGCGCCAGGCGTCGGCGCGCGGCCGCGTCGGTGCCCGCGCACTCCCGCGCCCGGGCGAGTTCGCGCTCGCACGCGGCCAGGGCCTGGCGCAGGTGGTCACCGGCGCGGCGGTTGGCGACCGCCGCGCACACCAGGAGTCCGACCGCGGCGCCCAGCACGGTGGCCCACAGCCGCTCGGCCGCCAGCCCGTCCGCGCCCGGGTCGGCGTGGGCCAGGCCCGACAGGGCCAGGGTGAGCGGGGTGACGAACACGATGGCGTAGGAGTAGTTGGTGGTCACCACCAGTTCGGCCGCCATCTGGCACGCCACCACCAGCGCGATGACGCCCAGCGGGGAGTAGTCCAGGGAGAAGAGGGCGGTGGCCAGCGCCACGCCCACGACCGTGCCCGCGCCGCGTTGCAGGGTGCGGTGCCAGGTGGTGGTGACGTTGACGGCCTGCAGGACCGATCCGGCCGAGACGGCCGCCCAGTAGCCGTGTCCCATGCCCAGCGCCCAGGCCAGGGCTCCGGCCAGCAGGCAGGCCAGGACGATGCGCACCACCGACACCGGGGTGGGCGAGGGCGCGCGCAGTGCGGCGCGCAGGCGCTCGCCCGGCCCGGGCGCGGGTGTGTGGTGGCGGCGCAGGTGTGCGGCGGCTTGGGACAGGGCGGCGTGCTCGTCGGCGCCGACCAGGGGTTCGACGGCGCGTTCGGTGCGCAGGCGGCGTGCCAGTTCGCTCATCTCGGCGGCGGCGCGGGCGTCGGTGAGGCGGTCTCCGGTTCCGGTGAGCAGGGTTTCGGCGCGGGCGGTGAGGACCTCCAGTCCCTGGCGGGCCGGGGTGTGGCCGGGGCGGGAGAGCAGGACGTGCCAGGCGTGGTGGAGGGCGGTCTCGGCGGCGGCGCGGGCGGCGGGTGCGGGGTGGCGCAGGTGGCGGGCGAGCGCGTGCAGGGCACGGGCGACCGCCAGGCGTTCGGGGGCGGTGGGGTGGACCAGGGCGCCGACCAGGGCCAGCGTCCAGCACAGGGCGGCCGCGGCCGCGGTGGTGGCCACGACCACCGGCAGCGCGCTCAGGGGCTGGGGGTTGTAGGCGGCCACCCCGGCGGCGAAGACGAACATCAGCCCGGCCGGTGCGCCGAACTCCAGGGCATCGGAGAGGTACTTGGCCCCGCCGGCGACCAGGGCCACGACCGTGATGGCGGCCAGGGGGTGGGGGAGCACGGCCGAGGTCAGCGCGCCCAGGGCCACGGCCAGGGTCAGGGTCGCGCCGACCACGGCCAGGAGCCGGGCGCGGCGGGCGTAGGTGTCGTCGCGCGCGTACAGGGCGGTGAAGCAGCCCATGGCGGCGTAGGGGGCCAGGTCGGTGCGCCCCGCGGCGTAGAGCGCCAGAAGGGGCAGGGCCACGCACACTCCGGCGCGCAGCGCGGTGACGGCGACGTTGCCGCGCACGGGCCTGGGCGCGAAGGCCCCGCGGGTGGTGAGGGTGCGGCGCAGCGCGTCCCACAGACGATAAAAGTAATTCACAAGTAAATTATCTTAGGATGTTCCGCGGGCCGTACACACCCCCGCGGGGGGAGAGACCGCCCACTCCGCCCGGCGCCCCGCCCACGGGCACGCCCGCCCGCACCCGGCGACCGGCCCCGCCACACACGCGAAGGACACCATGAGCGACGCCGTCTCCCGCTTCCTCGACAGCTGGTCGCGCCTGCGCCCGGACCTGGACCTGACCAGCATGGCCGCCATGGGCCGCGTCCTTCGCCTGGCCGCCCTGATGAACAACGTCACCGAGGACGGACTCGCCGACGCCGAGGTCACCCGCCCCGAGTTCGAGGTCCTGGCCGCCCTGCGCCGCTCCCCCCACGGACTGCGCCCCCGCCAGCTCACCCGCGAGACCATCTCCTCGGGCGCCGCCACCACCAAACGCCTCACCCGCCTGGAGACCGCCGGGCTCATCACCCGCACCCCCCTCGAACGCGACCGCCGCGAGGTCCAGGTCCGCCTGACCGAACGCGGACAGGCCTTGGCCGACACCCTCTTCGCCGGGCAGCTCGACCGCGAGGCCGACCTCCTGCGCCCCCTGACCGGCGACGAACGCGCCCAGCTGGCCGACCTGCTCTCCCGCGTCCTGGCCCCCATCGACCGCGCCTGAGCCCCGCGCCGACGAGCGCCAGCGGCGCGCGGCCCCACCCGCCACTGTCCGGGACGGCCGCGTCGACCGAGCCGGGCTCGCGGCTCCGGCCCACCGCGCGTGGTCGGTGCCAAAACCACGGGCACACCCCGCCGGGGCCGTGCGAGGATGGCCGCCCACCCCACCACACCCCTCAGGAGTGCCATGAGCGCGCCCGCCGTCGACCTCGCCCGCGCCGTCCCCGACCTGCTGGGGCGCCCCGGCCCCGCCCGCGCCGTCCAACGCCTGCGCGGCGGCTCCAAGAAGGGCGTCTACCGACTGGCCCTGGACCAGACCACCGTCATCGCCTACCTGTGGCACCACAGCGAGGACTACTGGCCCGCCACCCCGCACGGCGCCGACCCGGCCGACCCCTTCTCCCACGCCTCGGGCGCCGACCTGTTCACCGCCGCCCACCGCGCCCTGACCGACCTGGGCGTGCGCGTCCCCCGCCTGTACGCCCTGGACACCAGCGGCGCCCACCACCCCGGCTGCCTGGCCGTGCTCGAGGACGTCCCCGGCCCCACCCTCGAAGAACTCCTGCACCGCGACCCCCGCGCCGCACGCCCGGTCCTGGACCGCCTGGGCCGCGAACTGCGCACCATGCACGCGAGCACCGACACCGCCTTCGGCAAGGTCGCCCACCTGGACACGGGCGCCGCCGCCGGCGCCCCCTCCTGCCACCAGCTGGTCCTGGACCGGGCCCTGACCGACCTGGACGAGGCCGCCCACCGCGACCCGCGCATGCGCCGGGGCCGCGAACGCCTCACCGCCACCCTGCGCACCCTGGCCGCGCGCGTGGAACCCCGCCGCGAACACGCGCTCATCCACGGCGAACTCGGCCCCGACCACGTCCTGGTCGACGCCCAGGGCGCCCCCGTCCTGATCGACATCGAGGGACTGATGTTCTTCGACGTGGAGTGGGAGCACGCCTTCCTGCGCCTGCGCTTCGGCGCCCACCACCCGCGCCTGGCCACCCGCCCCCTGGACCCGGCCCGCACCGCCCTGTACGACCTGGCCCTGCACCTGTCCCTGGTCGCCGGTCCCCTGCGCCTGCTCGACGGCGGCTACCCCGACCGCGCCTTCATGCTCGGCATCGTCGAGCACAGTCTCCACATCGCGCTGGCCACCACCGCCTGACACACTCGGTGCCCATGGACGACACCATCACCGGTCTGTGGAGCACCGACACCGTCTGGCTCAACACCGCCCAGTACGGCATCCCGCCCCGGCCCGCCCACCAGGCCCTGGCCGACGCCGTGCGCTCCTGGCACACCGCCACCGGGGACCCCGGGGCCTGGGGGCGCGAGCTCGAACAGGCCCGCGTCAACCTGGCCGCCCTGGTGGGCGCGCCCGCAGACGACCTCACCCTGGGCACCAGCACCGCCCAGATCGCCGGGACCATCGCGGCCAGCCTTCCCGACGGCGCCCGCGTCCTGGTCCCCGAGGGGGACTTCGCCTCGATCGTCTTCCCCTGGCAGGCCCAGGCCGACCGCGGCGTCACCGTGGAGGCCGTCCCCCTGGACCGCCTGGCCCAGGCCGTGGACGCGCGCACGCACCTGGTCGCCTTCAGCACGGTGCACTCGGCCAACGGACGCCTGGCCCCCACCGGCGACATCGTCGCGGCCGCCCGCGCCCACGGCGCCCTAGTCGTGGCCGACGCCACCCAGGCCGCCGGGTGGACGCCCCTGGACGCCACCGTCTTCGACGCCCTGATCGCCTCGGCCTACAAGTGGCTCATGGCGCCGCGCGGTCTGGCCCTGGCCTACCTGTCCCCCGACCTGCGCGCGCGGCTGCGCCCCAACAACGCCGGTCCGGCCGCCGCACGCGACACGGCCTCGGCCATGTACGCCGCCCGGATGGACCCGGCGCCGACCGCGCGCGCCTTCGACACCTCGCCCAACTGGTTCGCGGCCGTGGCGGCCGCCGCCTCCAGCCGGGTCCTGCTGGAGACGGGTCTGGAGAGGGTGCGCGCCCACAACACCGCCCTGACCGACCACTTCCGCGCGGCGCTGGGGCAGGAGCCCGCCCACTCGGCCATCACCAGCGTCGACCTGCCCGGCGCCTCCGACCGCCTGGCCCGGGCCGGGGTGGTGACCACCGAACGCGGGGGCCGCACCCGCCTGTCCTTCCACCTGTACAACACCCTCGACGACGCCGAGCGCGCCGCCAAGGCCCTGCTCCAGCCCTAGCGCGGGGGCGTCCCACCGGCGCGCGCCGCTTCCAGTGCAGGCCCCGACGCCCCACCGGCGTGGTGGGCCCCATCGCGGTCCGCCGCTTTCCCCGACGGGGCAGGGCGGGCCGCACACGCGGACAGGTGCGTGCACGCGCGTGCCCACGGTGGGCGCCCCGGTCTTCCGGGACCGCATCCCGCGCCGGTCGGGGCGGGCGAAAACCCGGTGGTCGCCCCCCGGACCCGCTGCCACACTGACGCGATGACCCACAACCCCTACGACTCCCCCGACGTCGCCGCCCTCTACGACCTCCTCAGCCCGTGGGGGCCCGGTGACGACTTCTACCTGGGCCTGGTCATGGCCGCGCCGCGCGTGCTGGACGCGGGGTGCGGCACCGGCCGTCTGCTCCACCGCGCCCGCACCCGCGGCCACACCGGACACCTGGTGGGCCTGGACCCGGCTCGGGCCATGCTGGAGGTGGCCCGCGGGCGCACCGACGCCGTCTCCTGGGTGCGCGGTGACCTGTCGGACCACACCTGGCAGGAGGAGTTCGACCTGGTCACCATGACCGGGCACGCCTTCCAGGAACTGCGCACTGACGAGGAGACCAGCGCCGCGTTGGAGGCGATGCGCCGTGCCCTGGCCCCGGGCGGCCTGGTGGCCTTCGAGACCCGCAACCCGGCCGCGCGCGCCTGGCAGAGGTGGACCCCCGCCCATCCGCAGCAGGTCACCACCGCCGACGGTGTGCGCGTGAGCGACGTCCACGAGGCCGCCGCGCCCACGCCCGAGGGGCTGGTGACCTTCACCAGCACCACCACCCGCTCCGACTCCGCCCTCCCCTTGCGCACCGTGAGCACCCTGCGCTTCGTGGGGGCCGACCACCTGGACCTGCTGCTGGAGCGGGCCGGGCTGCGGGCCGCCGAGCGGTTCGGGGACTGGGACCGCTCGCCCCTGACCGCGTCCAGCCCCGAGATCATCACCCTGGCCCGAACCCGCTGACCACCCGTTCCACGCCCCGGGCCCCGTACAGGACGGGGCCTGGGGCGTCGGCGTGTGGGGTGCCCCACACCGTCTTGACGCGCCCAAAGTCGTCAATAAACTTGAGTCCATCAGCATCAAGCCGAGGTTTTTCGGGGGTTCTTCCATGCTTCTCACCCGCACCATCCCCTTCGACGTCACCGCCTCCACCGCTCCCGCCGCGCGCAACGCCGCCATGGACGCGGTGCGCACCCAGGACGCCCTCGTGGTCCGGATCGACCTGCCGGGCGTGCCCGCCGACGGCATCGACCTGGAGGTGGAGGGCTCGGTGCTCACCGTCCGCGCCCAGCGCCCCGAACGGCCCGAGGAGGGCCGCGTCCTGGTCGGCGAGCGGCCCACCGGCGCCGTCACCCGCCGCCTGCGCCTGGGCCAGGACCTGGACACCGAGCACATCGAGGCCGACCACACCGACGGCGTCCTGACCCTGCGCGTCCCGGTCGCCACCAAGGCCCAGCCGCGCAAGATCCTCCTGGGCCAGGGCGGCGCCACCGCCTGACCCGGCAGAACCGACAGGGGGTGTGAGGACCACGGGGGACCTCACACCCCCTTCTTCGTGTACCCGCCCGCCCCGCGCCTTGCCGCGGGGCGGGCACTGTGCCATCCTCGAATTGGGCGAGTGACCAATACGTTCGCCCAAGGCAATCGACCAAGAAACAGGACGCACATGGCACCACGCGGCGAGGACGTCAAAGGCCGCCTGACCCGGGCAGCGGCCGAACTCATCAGCGAACGCGGCTGGTCAGCGGTCAGCACCCGCACACTCGCCGAACGCGCGGGCGTGGGCCCCGGCCTGGTCCACTACCACTTCCCCTCCCTCCAAGCCCTGCTCACCCAGGCCGCCACCCAGGCCATCACCGCCATCGTCGAGGAGGCCGCCCACCTGCTGGGCCCCACCACCACACCCGAACAGGGACTCGCCCTGATCCTGCGCGACCTGGACCGCTACCCCGGCGACGACCCCGCCTCCCACCTGGTCACCGAGACCTACCTGGCCGCCACCCGCGACCCCCGCCTGCGCGAGGCCGTCACCGGCGTCCTGGACCTGATGCGCCGCCACCTCATCGACTGGCTCACCCACGCCGGCGTCCCCAGTCCCCGCCAGACCGCCACCGTCCTGGCCGCGACCCTGGACGGCGTCCTGCTCCACCGCGCCCTCACCCCGGACCTGACCTCCACCGAGATCGAACCCGTCCTGCGCCGCCTGCTCATCCACCACACCCCAGGAGCACACCCATGAGAGCGATCGTCTGCGGAGCCGGAATCGCCGGACTGGCCGCGGCCCACCGCCTGCACACCCACGGCTGGCAGGTCACCGTCCTCGAACAGGCCCCCCGCCCCCGCACCCAGGGCTACATGATCGACTTCTTCGGCCCCGGCTACCAGGCCGCCGAACTCATGGGCCTCCTGCCCCGCCTGCGCGAACTCGGCTACGACATCGACCACGCCACCTTCGTCGACCGCGACGGCACCCCCCGCGCCAGGCTGGGCATCCAACAGTTCTCCCACCTGGGCGTGGTCTCCCTCATGCGCCCCGACCTCGAACGCGCCCTGCGCCAGAGCCTGCCCCCCGACGTGCGGGTGGACTACGACGCCACCCTGCACCGCGTCCAGGACCACGGCGACACCGTCGAGGTCACCCTCACGAGCGGCCGCACCCTGACCGGCGACCTGCTCGTGGGCGCCGACGGCATCCACTCCACCGTGCGCGCCCAGATCCTCGGCTCCACGACCGACCACCTGCGCTACCTGGGCTTCCACACCGCCGCCTTCGTCTTCACCGACCCCGACATCCACGCCCGCGTCGACGGCGGCTTCCACCTCACCGACACCATCGGCGCCCAGATGGGCCTGTACGGGCTGCGCGACGGCCGCGTGGCCGCCTTCACCGTCCACCGCAGCCCCACCCCCGACCGGCCCGCCGACCCGCGCGCCGAACTGCGCCGCACCCACGCCGACCTGGGCTGGCTGGTGCCCCGCGCCCTCCAGCACTGCCCCGACCCCGAACACGTCTACTACGACCAGGTCTCCCAGAGCGTGGTGCCCCACTGGAGCCGGGGGCGCACCGTCCTGCTCGGCGACGCCTGCGGCGCGGTCTCCCTGCTCGCGGGCCAGGGCGCCTCCCTGGCGGTGGGCGGCGCGTTCGTCCTGGCCGAACACCTGGCCTCGGCCCCCACCGTCGAGGAGGGACTGAGCCGCTACGAGCACCAGTGGCGCCCCGAGGTCGAACAGCGCCAGCGCGCCGCCCGCCGCACCGCCCGCTGGTTCCTGCCCCCCACCCGCGCCCAACTGCTCCTGCGCCGCACGGCCCTGCGCCTGACCGGCCTGCCCGGGGCGAGCCGCCTGCTGGCCGGGGCGCTCACCGGCAAACCCACCCCCGCCGTACGCGAACACACCCCCCTGACCGCCCGCGGCTGAAACACCCTGCGGGGGACGCGGCGACGGGCCCGCCCCCGGCCGGGGAGGACCGCGACCTGCCCGGAACGACCGGGCGAACCCGCCGCACCGACGACGAGGGACGCGACCACACGAACAGCCAAGACCGTCCCGGCGCTGCCGCTGTCCGAGAGGAACGTGAAGCCGTCTCGCACGACCGCACCGGTCGGCCCCGCCTGCGTCACCAGGCCGGGGAACCGACGGGGCGGCCGCGCGGCACGGGCCGATCTTCGACGAGAGGAACCACGACCGTGAAACCGAACGACCCCCGCTGCTCCCTGTGCGGACGCCAGTACGACGCCGAGTTCATGACGGGGCTGCCCTGCCGCGTGTTCAGCCGTGAGGACGTCGTGACTCCGGGATGCCCGGCCCAACGGCACATGATCGCCGACCTGGAGGCCACCGCGCCCCGAGGCACCACCCCCGCGGCCGGAGGGTGCCTCATGCTCGTCCTGGCACTGCCGACCCTGCTGATCCTCCTGCCGGTGTGAACCGCGCCGCCCCCGCCCCGGCGGCCCACACCCCCTCACCCGGGCTCGACCACCCGCCGCTCCAGGTCCACCCACCCCACGAACCCCGACGGCGACGCGCACAGCACCCGCCCTCCCGGGTTCAACCACCCCTCACGGGCGTACCAGCACGCCAACTCCCGCTCGGCGGCCCCGTCCCCGCCGTCCGCGGCCACCAGCAACCGCGCCACCTCGTCGAACACCCCGTCGTCCTCGGCCTGCATGGCCTCCCAGGTGTCCCACAGCAACACCTCCTCGCCCTGGCGGTGCGCCAACTCCAACAGCACGTAGGCGCGCACGAACCCCGCACCCCGCCACGGCAGGTCCGGGTGCACCCCGTAGCGGTCGGCGTCCACCTCCCCCGCCCGGTGGGCCAGCCACACCTGCGCCGCACTGGCCAAGACCGCGCCCCGCGCCTCAGGCGCACGCGGGATGTCCAGAACATCCACCGGCCACGGACCCGCCGGGTCCAACTGGGTGTCCGCCCACACCCACCGCCCGCCGTCCCAGTACTCGCTCACCACGTGGTCGGTTCCGAACCCCTCGTTCAGGTAGGAGGCGAACCCCACCCGGGTGCGCGCCGCCACCCCCCGCTCCCGCAGCGCCGCCACCGTCACCAGCGCGAAGTCACGACAGCACCCCACCAGCGGCTGCGCCCGGGGCCGCGTCCACGGCCCCGGGCAGCGGGCCTGGTCGGTGGCCAGCATCGCCTCCACCCACCGGTGGTCGATCTCGGCCAACCGCTCCCCGGTGAGCACCTGCCCGCCGCCGCGGTAGTGGGTCAACACCCCGCGCAGCACCCGCCCCAGCCCCGCCACGTCCCCCGCCAGCCCCGCCAGCACGCCCGCGTGCTGGCCCGGGTCGCTGTAGGGGGTGTGCGCCGCCCACCGGTCCACGTCCACCGCGCTCATCCGCGCCCCCGCTCCCTCATCGGCCGCGCCACCAGCGCGAACACCGCGTCCTGGGCCACCTCGTCCCAGGAGGCCTCGTACACCTCACGCAACGGCCCCACCGCGTGCGCGCCGCGCTGGAGCATCCACTGCTCCACCGCCCGGTAGGCGCCCATGATCCGCGGATAGAAGCAGTCGCCGCGCCTGACCTCGCACACCGCGCGCACGTGGGCGGCCTCCACCCGGATCACCGCCTCCCCCTCGGGTTCGGCGTGTCCGGTGAAGGGCACCGCCACCTCGATCGGCGCGGGCCCGTCCGGGGTCACCGCACCGTGGTAGAGGACCCAGAACCCGGGGCCGGGGCGCGCGCCCTGCCCCACCAGCAGGCGGCGCAGCGCCTGCGCCCGCCCGTGCAGGGTCGCCACCAGGTTCTGCTGGTCGGTGCGGGCCCGAACCGCCGCCACCTTGGCCGCCGCCACGTGTTCACGGCGCACCCGCCACACCGGCTCAGGGTCCTGCTCGGCCGCCCCGCCCCAGGACAGGCGCAGCTCGGCCAGGGCCGCGCGCCGCGAACGCAGCGCCTCCTCCTGGGCCCGCCACCACGCCTGGGCCCGCTCCAGGGCCTGCCCGCCCTCCTGGGCCATCACCTGGGCCACCACCGCCAGGGGCATGTCCATCTGACGCAGCAGGCGGATGCGCCGGGCCCGCTCCACCTGGGCGGCGAGGTAGAGGCGGTGCCCGCCCGCGCCCACCCGGTGGGGGACCAGCAGACCCGAGCGCTCGTACAACCGCAGCGCCTTGGGGGAGAGCCCGCTCGCACGGGCGAACTCCCCCCGGGAAAGCCCCTCGCGGGGCTGTGAGGTGCTCATGGGATGTGAGTGTGGCCCCTGCCCCAAGGGCACCGTCAACACCCGCCCGCCTCCGGGCACCGCACTGCCCGGCCCCGCGGCGGGGAGCGGCCCAGACCACCGGCCCGGCCAGCCCCATGGCCAGGATCTGCACCAACAGCTGGACCCCGTAGACGAACCCCTCGGTAGGAAAGAAGCCATTCGCGAAGCAGAAGCCGCTGTGCGCGCCCACAGCCATCCACACAGTGCCCGTCCTGACCCGGCTCGCGGCGAAGACCACCGCCTCGGACGCGTCCGGCGTGCGACCCCGACGCGCCTACAACCCCTTGACCGCGTCCGCCAACGCCTCCACCTCGGCCTCGGTGTTGAAGTAGTGCACCGAGGCACGCACCGCCTCGTCCACCCCCACACCCTCTTCCCACACCTGGTTCCACAACCGCGACACGCTCACCCGCACCCCGGCCTCCCCCAGCGCCGCACGCACCCCTTCGGCCGCCACACCCTGCACCGCGAAGGTCACGATCCCCGACCGCACCGCCCCCCGGTCCAGCACCCGCACCCCCGCCAGGCTCCCCAACCGGTCCCGGGCCTGCTCGGCCAGCGCCCCCACCCGCTCCCGGATGGGCTCCATCCCCACCGCCAACGCGTAGTCCACGGCCACACCCAACCCGATCTGACCGGCCACGTTGCGCTCGAAGCTCTCGAACCGGCGCGCGTCCTCGCGCACCCGGTACCCCTGCCCCTCCCAGTGCGCCGACGTCACGTCCACCACCGGAGGCTCCCCCAGATCCGCCCCCGACCGCGCGTACACGAACCCCGTTCCCCGCGGCCCGCGCAGGAACTTGCGCCCCGTCACCGCCAACACGTCACACCCCAGCCGCTCCACGTCCAGATCCCACTGGCCCGCCGACTGGCACGCGTCCAACACGAACAACACCCCGAACCTGCGGCACAGCGCCCCGATCCGCTCGGCCGGGTTGACCAGCCCGTTGTGCGTGGGCATGTGGTTGAGCGCCACCACCCGCACCCCGCCCCGCGCCAACTCCCGCTCCAGCGCCACCACGTCCATCACCCCGTCGGCGTCGTCGGGCACCACCTGCACCCGCACACCCCGCTCACGGGCCGCCTTGACCATCCCGAGCGCGTTACTGGGGTACTCACTGGCCGTGGTCAGCACCCGGTCCCCCTCGGCGAAGACCACCGAACCGAACGCCAACTCCCACGCCCGCGTCGCACTCTCGGTGAACGCGATCTCCTCGGGGCGCGCGCCCACCAGCCGCGCCACCGCGGTGTAGAACCCCTCCACCCGCGCCTGCGCCAGCTCGGCCGCCGCGTAACCCCCCACCCGCGCCTCCAGGCGCAGGTGATCCACCACCGCCTCCACCACCACCTGCGGCGGCAACGACGACCCCGCGTTGTCCAGATGCGCCGCCCCCGCGGCCCCAGGAGTGTCCGCCCGCACCGCAGCCACATCCACGCCCATCCAGCCCGCCCCTCCCACGCGCCCGACACCGTCGCCGCCGAACCTACCCGCCAGCCCCTTCAGCGCACCAGCCCGGCCCGGAAGGCGAACACCACCAGCTGCGCCCGGTCCCGGGCCCCGAGCTTGACCATCGCCCGGCTCACATGCGTGCGCGCCGTCGCCGGGGAGACCACCAAACGGGCCGCGATCTCCTCGTTGCTCAACCCCTCACCCACCAGCCCCACCACCTCACGCTCACGCTCGGTCAACACCTCCAGCCGCGGCACCCGCCCCCCGCCCGGCTCACGCGAGACGAACGCCGCCACCACCCGCCGCGTCACCGACGGCGACAACAACGCCTCACCCCGCGCCGCCGCCCGCACCGCGGCCAACATCTCCTGCGGGTCGCTGTCCTTGATCAAGAACCCCGACGCCCCCGCACGCAACGCCTCGAACACGTACTCGTCCAGTTCGAACGTCGTCAACACCACCACCCGGGTGTGCGCCAGCGCCTCCTCGCCCGCGATCCGCCGCAGCGCCTCCAACCCGTCCACCACCGGCATCCGCACGTCCATCAACACCACGTCCGGACGCAGCCGACGCACCAGCTCCACCGCCTGCCCGCCATCAGCGGCCTCACCCACCAACTCCAGGTCCGCCTCCCCCTCCAGCAACACCCGCAACCCCATCCGCACCAGCGCCTGGTCATCGGCCACCACCACCCGCACGCTCACCGCTCACCCCCCAACGGCAGCGACGCCCGCACCACGAACCCGCCACCCTCCCCAGGCCCCACCGACACCGACCCGCCCACCGCCCGCGCACGCTCACGCATCCCCGCGATCCCCGACCCCTCACGCACCGGCCCCACCACACCCACACCCTCATCGGCCACCCACACCCGCACCTGCTGACCCCCGTACACCACCCGCACCCGCGCCGACGCACCCTCACCGCCATGGCGCACCACGTTCGTCAACGCCTCCTGCACGATCCGAAACGCCGCGTGGTCCACCGCCGCGGGCACCCGCACCGCCTCCCCCTCCCACACCACCTCCACCCGACGCCCCGCCCCGCGCAACTCCCCCACCAACGCCTCCACACGCCCCAACCCCGGCAACGGACCCCGACCGGCCACCTCCACCCCACCCCGAAACACCGCCAGCGTGCCCCGCAACTCCTCCAGGGCCGACCGGCTGCTGTCACGGATCGCCGCCAGCGCCACCGACGCCTGCTCGGGCCGACGATCCACCACGTGCAGGGCCACCGACGCCTGCATGCTGATCACCGACAGGCTGTGCCCCACCAGATCGTGCACCTCCCGGGCGATACGCAACCGCTCCTCGTAGCGGTGGCGGTCCACCTCCTCCTGGCGCTCACGCCGCCGCGCCTCACGCCGCGCACGCACGAACACCCCACCGCCCGCGGGAAAGGCCATCGCCCCCACCGCGAACACCACCCCCACCAGCGCACCCCCGTCAGCCAACCCCCACCAGGGCTCATCCGCCCGCGAAAGCAACCCCACCGCCACCACCAACGGCGCCGTCCACGCCAAGAACACCCCCGCGCCCACCCGGATCGCGGCCGAGAACACCACCAGCGCCGGCAACACCAGCACCGGCCCCACCGGGTGCCCCGCCCCCACGAACACTGCCGCCCCCGCCGCGGCCACCACCAACGCCGCCACCGGCCACACACGGCGCACCGCCACCGCGCACACCAACACCCCCACACCCACCCACACCGACCAGGGCACCACCACCGCACCCCAGTCCACGTCCCACCCCGCGGGCGGCCCACCCCGCCAGGGGCCGCCGTGCCCGCCCCCGCCGCGCCGCTGCCACACCAACTGGCCGCGCACGAACCCCACCGCCACCGCGCCCAGCACCACACCCAGCACCAGGTCCGCGACCACCCGGCGCATCCGCCTGTCACCACTCACACCACGACCCTAGGCCGCTCGCCCCCGCCCTGTCGTGGCACCACAGGCGCAGGCGCCCTACGCACCCGGGCGCAGCACGGGTGCCGCCCGCGGGGGGACGACCGCGACCCCGCGCCCCGGACACAGTGAACCCATGAACACCGTCACCGCGGCAACCGCCCTGGCAGCCCACCCCCACTGGGGGCAGGGACCGCCCGCCTTCGTCTTTCCCGGAGCCCTGATGTTCCTTCTGCTCACCCTCGTCCTGCTCGGCGCCCTGGCCTTCGCCCTGGCCCGCCGCGGCCACCGCCCGCCCTGGGCGCCGCGCCCCGCCTCACCCGAGGAGGAGGCCCGCCGCACCCTGGCCGACCGCTTCGCCCGCGGCGACCTGACCGTGGAGGAGTTCATGGAACGCGCCAGCGCCCTGAACTGGACCCCCGGCCACAACGACCGCCCCGGCCGCACCTGACCCCGCACGCCCACCCGGCCCGGCCGCGCACCCCGCGCGGCCGGGCCCCCACGTGTGCTCCACACCCCACACCGATCCGACCGGGGCACCCCCACCCATCAGCCACAATGGCCAACACACCACCCCGACCACGAAGACGCGAGCACCACCATGCCCATCCCCAAGGCCGAACTCCACGTCCACATCGAAGGCACCCTGGAACCCGAACTGGCCTTCGCCCTGGCCCGACGCAACGGCCTGACCCCGCCCCACCCCGACGTCGACTCCCTGCGCCGCGCCTACTCCTTCACCGACCTGCAGTCCTTCCTGGACCTGTACTACGCCCTCATGGACGTCCTGCGCACCGAAGCCGACTTCACCGACCTGGCCACCGCCTACCTCGACCGCGCCGCCACCCAGGGCGTACGCCACGCCGAGATCTTCTTCGACCCCCAGGCCCACACCAGCCGCGGCATCAGCCTGGACACGGTGATCAACGGCCTCACGGCCGCCCTGAACACCAGCGAACACACCCATAACATCAGCAGCACGCTCATCCTGTGCTTCCTGCGCGACCGCCCCGCCGCCGAAGCCCTGGACACCCTCCACCAGGCCCGACCCCACCTGGAACACATCAGCGCCGTCGGCCTGGACTCGGCCGAGGTCGGCCACCCGCCCGAGAAGTTCACCGAGGTCTTCGCCGCCGCCCGCGACCTGGGCCTGCGCCGCGTCGCCCACGCCGGCGAGGAGGGCCCCGCCTCCTACATCTGGCAGGCCCTCAACCTCCTGGGCGCCGAACGCATCGACCACGGCATCCGCTGCCTGGAGGACCCCGGCCTGGTCGCCCACCTGGCCGCCACCCAGACCCCGCTGACCGTGTGCCCGCTGTCCAACGTGCGCCTGCGCGCCGTACCCGACCTGGCCCGGCACCCCCTGCCCGACCTGATGGAGGCCGGACTGCTGGTGACCGTCAACTCCGACGACCCCTCCTACTTCGGCGGCTACGTCCACGACAACTACCAGGCCCTGCACACCCACCTGGGCCTGGGCGCCGAACAGCTGCGCCAACTGGCCCGCAACTCCTTCACCGCCTCCTTCCTCACCCCCCAGCGCAAGGCCCAGCTCATCGCCGAGGTCGACGCCCACCCCCACCCCTGGTAGACGTGTGGCCCCGCCCCCACACTCGGGGACGGGGCCACACCGGCCTCCGCGGGCACGGTCCGGCGTGCGCTCAGAACTGGTCCAGGGCCCGCTCGATCGCGCGGCGCCCCCGCCTCAACCCGCCCAGGTCAACCGCTGCCCGTGCTCACCGGCAAAAGCCACCACACGCCCGTCCAACGCCAACGCGAAATCGGTACCCACCCCAGGACGCGGACCCTCCAACGAGGGCAGCACCGCCGCACCCTCGTTCGACACCCAGTGCCCCTCCAACCCCCGCACCGCCTCAACGAACGCGTCCCGCGCAGCCTCATCCAGGTAGGCCAGCACCGCGCTGTGCATCACCACCAACCGCGCCCCCGCGGGCACCCGCGCCGCCACCGCCTCCAACTCCCCCACCAGGTCACCGGCCACCATCACGGGCGGCTCGGCCGCCGCCACCCGCGCCGCCGCCCGCAACCGCTCCCGCCGCTCGGCCTCATACGGCCCCGGCCAGATCAGCGCCTCCAACCACCGCACGTCCTCCTCGCGGCGCACGTCCAACGGGTTCAGGTCGATCCCCGCCCGCCACACCACCCGCGGCACCCGCCCGGGCACCGGAACCGGCCCCGAGGTCGCACACTCCAGCAGCACCGGGCTGCGCTGCGGACCGATCGGCGCCCCGCCGTCGAAGGAGTAGCGGTACCGGTCCGGGTACAGGCACAACCCCGCCGACGCCCCCACCTCCACCAGCGCCAACGGCCCCTCCAGACCGGCCAGCACCGGAAGCAGGGTCGCGCACCGGCGCACCTCGTTGGTCTGGGTGTAGCGCTCCAGCACCACCGCCCGCACCGCCTCCCAGTGCTCCAGGAGCCAGGCGCGAAAATCCGCCCACTCCCCCACCGGCCCGCCCAGGAACCGCACCGCGCCCAGCAACAGGTTGGGCTGGCGCTTGTTGCCCGCGGGCAGGGAGGCCACCAGCTCCAGCACCCGCTCGTCCCCGGCCAGGGCCCGGGCGATACGCGCGTACGCCGGAGCCGCGTCCTGGGCGTAACCGTCCGCGAAGTTCCGGTACTGCCTCACGATGCTGTGCACGCTCGCGTCCACGGCGGCGACATGCTCCACGGCCACACGCTCCTTCACCTCGGGGGAACAGGTGCGGTGTTCCTACCCCGCCCCCGCACCCGCCGACCCGTGACCGCGCTCACCCCCACAAGACACCGCGTGCCCACCCGGCCCCCACCCTTCCTGCCGCCACCGGGAACCAACCAGCCCCACCAGCCGTTCCACCCAGCGAGACCAAGGACACGAACAGATCACGAGAACTCTCACCCGCGCAGGACAATCCCAGGCTGGTGACGACCACACCACACGAACGGACACCCGTGAGGATCTCCCACCGAGGCAAGCTCCGCAGCACCACCCACCCCAGCACCACCCCCCTGCCACCCCTGGTGGAGTTCCACGACGTGTCCCTCACCCCCCACCTGGACCACCTCGACCTGACCCTGCACCCCGGCGAACACGTGGCCCTGGTCGGCCTGACCGACCAGGCCACCACCGCGCTGACCCGCCTGCTCACCGGCCAGACCACCCCCACCCACGGACGCCTGACCACCCACACCCGCCCCCACCTGCTCACCCCCCGCCCCACCCTGGCCCACACCATCACCGGCCAGAACACACCCCGAGCCGACGACCCCCACCTGGCCCACGCCCTGACCCACACCCGCCTGGAACCACACCGCCTGCACACACCCCTGGACGCCCTACCCCCCGCCCTGCTCCCCCGCGTCCACCAGGCCCGCGCCCTCTACGCCCAACGCACCAACACCCGCCTGCTCGTGCTCACCGCCCCACCCGCCCACGACCAGGCCCACCCGCCCACCACCCCCGACACCGGCCTGCTCACCCTCACCCGCCAACCCACCCTGGCCCGCACCGCCGACCGCATCCTGCTCCTGTACAAGGGACGCGTCACCGAAACCGGAACCCACCACCAACTCCTGGTCCGCGGCGGCGCCTACGCACGCCTGTACGCCCTCACCGGCACCCACCGCACCACCGGCCACGCCCTAGGATGAACACGTGGCACCCATCGTCAAGGAACTCACCGTCGGCCAGGTGGCCGAACGCGCCGGAGTCGCCGTCTCAGCCCTGCACTTCTACGAACGCCAGGGCCTGATCCACAGCCGCCGCACCGCCGGCAACCAGCGCCGCTACCGCCGCGACACCCTGCGCCGGGTCTCCTTCATCCGCATCTCCCAACGCGTGGGCATGCCCCTGGCACGTATCCGCCAGGCCCTGGACACCCTGCCCGACAACCGCACCCCCACCCGTGACGACTGGGCCCGCCTGTCCCAGCAGTGGCGCACCGAACTCGACGCCCGCATAAGCCAACTCATCCGCCTGCGCGACGACCTGACCAACTGCATCGGCTGCGGCTGCCTGTCCCTGGACACCTGCACCCTGTCCAACCCCGACGACGCCCTGGCCTCCGCCGGCCCCGGCCCGCGCCGCCTGATGGTCAACGCCCTGGCCCGCGAGAGCGGCTGAACACACGGGGAGGGCGGCGAACACCCGCGTTCGCCGCCCTCCCCGCACCGCCCCTACACCCCGGCGGCCTCGTCGCGTCCGCGCCGCGCCAACGCGTCGGCGCGCTCGTTGCCCTCGTCCCCGCTGTGCCCGCGCACCCAGCGCCACTCCACCTCATAGCGCGAGGCGACCTCGTCCAGGCGCTGCCACAGGTCCACGTTCTTGACCGGCTTCTTGTCGGCCGTGCGCCAGCCCCGCCGCTTCCACCCGTGCAGCCACGAGGTGATCCCGTTGCGCACGTAGGAGGAGTCGGTGTGCACCAGCACCGGCAGCGGCTGGCGCAGGCTCTCCAGCGCCCGGATCGCCGCCATCAGCTCCATCCGGTTGTTGGTGGTCTGCGCCTCACCCCCGTACAGCTCCTTCTCGTGGCCGCCGTAGCGCAGCCACACCCCCCACCCGCCCGGACCGGGGTTACCGCTGCACGCCCCGTCGGTGTAGATGACCACCCGCTGCGTCGGCTCCTGGCCGACCTCGTCCCCGTTACGCATGCCGGGCAATCTACCGCCCCCCACGGTCACGAAAAGGCCACAACCCCCGCCAACGGGGCCACAAAAGGAGCCAATCACCCCCAATGGAGCCCCCGCACCCGCCACTTCGGCCCGCCGACCCAACCAAAGGACCCTCCACACCCGCCCCAACCAACCACCCCCGCACCACAAAAAAGGGGCGTTCCGCACCCGGAACACCCCCACACGCAGCCCAGATCAGCCGGCCAACTCCCTCGCCAGCTCCTCGGCCCGCTCCTCACGACGCGCGAACACGTCGTTGGCCATCTCGTTCATCTTCTTCAGCACCCGCTTGCGCTCACGCGCACTCAACCGGTCCACGTACAACCGGCCCAGCGTGTGATCGGTCTCGTGCTGCAGACACCGGGCGAAGTACCCGCTGCCGCTGACGACCACGGGCTCACCGTCGCGGTCCACCCCCCGCACCGTGGCGTGCTCGACCCGCCCCAGATCCGCGTGCGGCCCCGGAACCGACAAACACCCCTCCGACTCCACCACCACCGCGTCATCGGGATCACGCTCGTCCAACACCGGGTTGACCACGTGCCCCACATGACGCACACCGTCATCATCAGGGCAGTCATAGACGAACACCCGCAGGTCCACACCCACCTGGCTGCCCGCCAACCCCACACCCTCGGCCGCGTACATCGTCACGAACATGTCGTCGATGAGAGCGGCCAACTCCGCCGAGCCCAACATCTGCGGCGCCACATCCACACCACGCCGGTGCAGCACCTCCTCACCCGTCACGGTGATCCGCCGCACCCGGCCGCGCGCCGCCTCCGGAGCCCACTCGGGAAAATCCGCGACCTCCCGGCCCTGAACGACGACGCCAACCCCGCCATGCTCCGACATGGTCCTACTCTCACCACACTTCAACGAAACCAGGAGTTGCCCTGGATCAGACACCGCGCCAGGTAGTCGCGCAACGACACCACCACCAGGCGTCGCCGGTCACTCTCATGGTCCCACACCACGATCCCCGGACCGTAGTCGGTGTGCACGTAGGCGAACTGCGGCCCCATGTCGGAGTCACCGAAGAAGATCATCTCGTCGAAGGGCGCGTACAGCTCCAGATAGTCCGGCTCCCGGCGCATCGCCAGGTTGTCCTCCACCAGACGCCGCGCACTCCACACCACCGCGTCCCCGTACTCGTTGGTCACCCCGTCGGTCTCGCGCAGCAACGAGGCCAGCTCGAAGGGCAGGGGCAGCATCAGGTGCTTCTCCACCTCGGCCAGGGTCACCTCATCGGCCGGATCGCTCAGATCGGCCTCGGGATACATCTCCAGGATCAGTTCACGCCACACACTCCTGATCATCACAGGTCGTGGCAACCCACGGGAAATCGTCGGCGGCGAGTTGCGCCAAAAACCCGAACCCGCGGGCGCCGCACCACCCCAAATCCCGAACACGCCACCCATATCACGATGCGTGCGCAACCGATCACTATCCCACACAATGACCCCATGGCTTCCACCGCACGCATGCTCGCCACCACCGCGCTCGCCGCCGCCCTGACCGCCCTGGGCACGCCGACCCACGCCACCACCGCGACCACCGCCGCCTACCCCGGCCACACCACCAGCCGCTACGTCCCCCTCACCAACGCCACCTCCACCCAGGCCCACGAAGCCGGATGCACCGAAGGACGCACCGGCGCCACCGGCCCGCGCATCCTCTTCTTCGGCACCCAGGAAAAGAACGACACCCTACGCGAACCCGGCACCTCGGCGAACTCCACCACACCCCGCTCCGCCTACAGCAAGGCCGCCGCCTACGCCCACCACTGGGCCCAGGGCTTCACCGAGTGCCGCACCGGCCAGGCCACCGCCCACCTGGCCCTGGGCGTCAACAACAAGGACGACGGCGGCGTCACCGGCACCCACGCCGGACAGCGCTGGGCCGACCTGGTCACCACCACCCAAGACGCCTCCACCACCGAGGCCGTCACCATCACCGCCGCCCTGGACGCCGAACCCTCCTGGTCCACCCCCGCCTGGGCCCGCGACTGGCTCGCCGCCTACACCCAGGCCACCACCACACCGCTCTACGCCGCCAACTCCGCCGACTCCTGCCCTACCACCGGCTCGGGCGACTGCGCCAACGGCTGGCGCCTGGCCGACGTCCACCACATGGCCGGCGGAGGCAACCCCCGCGTCCACGTCATCCCCCAGATCTACCGCACCGACGGCATCCAGGCCGACCAGTGGGCCAACATCAGCCGCTGGGGCCACACCAACGCCGACGACCCCCTGCGCTTCGCCGGAGCCATGTCCCAGCACACCGCCTGCCAACAGCGCACCTGCAACAACACCGACAACACCCCCCAACAGTCCTGGGACCAGCTCAAGAAGGCCCTGGACGCCCACAGCAGCACCCGCGTCAGCGACCTGGGCCCCGCCACCGACATGCGCTGGCCCTAAAAGCCCCGAACACACCGCTCAGGAGGGCTCCCGCACTGACCGGGAGCCCTCCTGACCACTGCCCCCACCCCCACGACAGGGGAGCCCACACCACCGCGCCCACACCCGCGAACAGGACACAATAGACACCAGCACCCACGAGCGCAGGAACGGAAGAACCACCCATGGCCACCGCACCCCACCAACGCGCAGGCCGCCTCACCACCCTGGCCTACCTCTTCCTCCTGCTCTCCCAGAACATCGCCGCCCTCCTGCTACTCCCCCTCGTCGTCCTCTCGGCCGTACTCACCCTGACCTGGATCGGCCTGCCCTTCGTCATCCTCACCGCCCTCCTCCTACGCACCCTCGCCGACAGCCAACGCCGCACCCTCAGCCACCTGCTCATCAAAAACAGCAAAACCCCCCGAGGCCGCACCACCCCCGGCCTGCCCGCACCCACCCCCCGCCCCCTGCACCGCCCCATCGCCTCCGCCTACCGCCCCATCCCCCCCACCGGCATCACCCGCCGCGGCACCGCCATCATCACCGACCCCGCCACCTGGAGAGACCTGCTCTGGCTCATCTCCGCACCCGCCAGCTTCCTCCTCGTCGCCATCCCCCTCACCCTCATCGCCCACGGCATCGAACAACTCCTCTTCGCCCTCAACCTCACCGGCCCCACCCTCTACGACACCTACACCCCCACCACCACCCTCAACCAACTCATCATCCTCATCCCGGCCCTGGCCCTCATCACCCTGGGCTGGCTCCTCATCCCCCTGGCCGCCGACACCTACCTGCGCTTCAACCGCCTCCTGCTCTCCCCCTCCGAAAAAACCCGACTCACCGCCCGCGTCGCCCACCTGGCCACCAGCCGCGCCCACACCATCGACACCCAGGCCTCAGAGATCCGCCGCATCGAACGCGACCTCCACGACGGCGCCCAAGCCCGCCTCGTCGCCCTGGGCATGAACCTCGGCATGGCCGAACAAATCGTCGAAAAAGACCCCGAAACCGCCCGCGCCATGCTCACCGAAGCCCGCGAAACCACCCGCCACGCCCTCACCGAACTCCGCGACCTCGTCCGCGGCATCCACCCACCCGTCCTCGTCGAACGCGGCCTCGACGGCGCCGTCCACGCCCTCGCCCTCACCCACCACCTCCCCATCACCGTCACCATCCACCTCCACGGCCGCCCCGCCGACCCCGTGGAATCCGCCGCCTACTTCGCCATCGCCGAACTCCTCACCAACACCGCCAAACACGCCCACGCCACCCACGCCTGGATCCACATCAACCACGGCCGCAACCGCCTCGTCATCACCATCACCGACAACGGCACCGGCGGCGCCACCCCCGCCCCCGGCAGCGGCCTGGCCGGCATCCGCCGACGCCTGGACGCCTTTGATGGCACGATGAACATCACCAGCCCACCGGGCGGCCCCACCATCGTGACCCTGGAGATCCCGTGCGCGTTGTCATCGCCGAAGACCTTGCCCTCCTCAGAGACGGACTGATCCGCCTCCTCCAGGCACACGACTTCACCGTCGTCGCCGCCGTCGACAACGGCCCCGACCTCCACACCGCCCTCACCGAACACAAACCCGACGTCGCCGTCGTCGACGTACGCCTACCCCCCACCTTCACCGACGAAGGCCTCCAAGCCGCCATCGCCGCCCGCACCCAGATCCCCGGCCTGCCCATCCTCGTGCTCTCCCAGCACGTCGAACAGCTCTACGCCCGCGAACTGCTCTCCGACGACACCGGCGGCGTCGGCTACCTCCTCAAGGACCGCGTCTTCGACATCGGCCAGTTCATCGAAGCCGTCCGCCGCGTCGCCGACGGCGGCACCGCCATGGACCCCGCCGTCATCTCCCAACTCCTCGCCCGCCAGGACCAGAGCGGCCCCCTGGCCCAACTCACCCCCCGCGAACGCGAAGTCCTGTCCGAAATGGCCGAAGGACGCTCCAACTCCGCCATCGCCGCACGCCTCTACATCACCGAAAAAGCCGTCAGCAAGCACATCAACAACATCTTCACCAAACTCGACCTACCGCCCTCCTCCGACGACAGCCGCCGCGTCCTAGCCGTCCTGGCCTTCCTCAACGGCCAGTAACCACCCCGATCACACCCCCTCGGCGCCCAGAACCCGCCCCACCGGACCGCGCCCGTGCACCCACAGCGGTCAACACCAGGTACCGCGCCAACAGCACCGCGGCCACCGCGCCCGACCCCCGAACCCGGACACTCCACGGATACACCGGCGTGACCGCACTGACCGCAGTACACACACCAAAGGCCGCGGCCCAGACCACCCGGTCCGAACCGCGGCCTCCAACACCGCCGCCCACTACCCCCTACTGCTGCTCACGACGCACCCGGTACAACCCGTCGATCTCCTCCGAGAACGCCCGCAGCACCGCCTCACGCCGCAACTCCCCCGACGCGTGCACCAACCCCGACTGCACCGTGAACTCCTCCGCCAACACATGAAACGACCGCACCGCCAGATGACGCGGCACACTCCGATTGGCCTCGTACACCAACCCCTGCACCTCACGCAGCAGATCACGATCCCCCGCGATCTCCTCCGCAGCCATCGCCAACGGCCGACCGTTCACCAACCGCCAGTACTCCAACTGGTCACGCACCAACGTCACCAACGCACTCGCGAACGGCCGCCCCTCCACGATCACCAACACCTGACTGATCAGCGGATGAGCACGCAACCGCGCCTCGAACTCCGCCACCAGCTCCGCGTCCCCCCGCTCCACACGCTGCTCCAGCGCCTCCGCCACCGCGGGCTCCCCGCCCCCGGCCGGATCCACCGCGGCGAAGGCGGCCGTCACCGCCAACATCTCCCCCGAGCCCTCACCGGGCTCCTGCTCCACCGCGGCCTCCAACGCGGGCGCCTCCCGCCGACGCACACCCTCCTCAGAGCCACGCCGCTCCCGCACCGGCCGCCCCTCCAGGGCACGCTCCTCAGGCCCCTCCAGCACACGGCCCTCCAACGCGGGCGCCTCATCCACCCCGCGCGCCACGAACCGCCCCGCCAACTCCTCCGTCGCCGCCTGCACCCGCAACCGGCCCGCCACACTCACGACCCCGTCCGCGTCCACCTCACCCGCGTACCCGGTCGCCAACCACCCCTCACGGAACGCGCTCCGCGAGGCCTCACCCTCACCCCAGTACCCCGAGAACACCGCACCGCCGCGCACATGGATCTCACCCTCACGCGAGACCCACACCTCACGACCCTCCAGGGCACGCCCCACCGTCCCCGGAACCCGGTCCCCCACAGCGCCGGCCGTGAACACACCCGCCGCCTCGGCCGTACCGAACGCCTGCACCACCGGAATCCCCACACCCCCGAAGAAGGAGTCCAACCGGTCCGACAGCCCACCACCCCAGCACACCGCCAGATGCACCCGGCCACCGAACAACTCCCGCACCCGCGAGAACTGCCAGTCATACATCGACCGCGACAACCGCTGCCACGCACTCCTGCGCGGCGACCGGTCGAACTGCACCGCCGACTCCACCGCCGCGTTGAACGTGCCCAACGAGTCCCACCCCGTCGAACGCGCACTCCCCCGCTCGACGTCGAAGACACCCTCCAACACCCGGGCCGAACACACCAGCACCGTCGGCTTGAACGCCTCCACCTGCCGCATCAACCCCGTCGGACCCGCCAACCCCACACGCACACGCCCCACCATGCACGCCACCAACGCGGCCAACCCCGAGATCTGCGACAACGGCAGATCCAACAACGTACTCGCCCGACCCTCAGGCAACTCCGACAACCGCGGCCACATCCGGTCCACCACATCCGCCGCCGCCGACAACAACGCCCCGTGCGACAACACCACACCCCGCGTCAGCCGCGACACCGTACTCACCGGATACAGCACCACCGCCACGTCCTCGGCCACAGCCCCGTCCCGACGAAACCGCACCGACGACGCGTCCATGTACGCACCCAGCGACACCACACCCGGCAGACCAGCGTCCATCCGCCACACCCGGCCCAGGTCCGGCAACTCACGCTGCAAACCCGACACCGTGCGCAACGACCGCTCGCCCTGCACCACCGCGGCCGCCGGACGCGTCTGCCGCACCACATGCGTCAAACGCTCCGCCGACACCGACTCCGGCAACGGCACCAGCACCGCACGCACCGACCACACGGCGAACGCCAACCGCACCCAGTCCTGGTGCGACCCCGACACCACCACGACCCGGTCGCCCTCACCCACACCGGCCGCCACCAGCCCCTTGGCGACCGCCGTCACCTCCGTGGCGAACCCGCCGGCCTTCACCCGCTCCCACCGGCCGCGCTCACCGCGCACGGAGAACACCTCCGCATGGGCCTCCTCCGTGGCCACCCCGTACACCAGGTCGCTCAGCCCGGAAAGACCCCGAGCCCACATACCAGGAGTGACACTCGGACCGCCCATACCCACTCATCCTCTTGCCGCATCGGAAGACAGGCCGGACAGGCCCACCTCAATCGGGGGATTGCGACCTACTGTGCCCATTTCCCCACCACACGGCAACCCGGAACGCAGACCCGCCACGCCCCAGCCCACCCCGCGGCCACAACCCGCCCGACCCGGCACCACACACGCAGGGCCCGGCGCCCCACTCACAGCACCGGGCCCACACCACCGAAAAACGCTCACCGCACCTTCGTGCGCACCGACCACACATACGCCAGCAACGACAGCACCGCCACCGACACCATCACCACCGCCATACTCACCAACGACGGCTCACCCGTCTCCGTCAGCCCCGCCAGCGACGCCACGCCACCGCCCAGCGCGAACTGCAACGCACCCATCAACGCCGAAGCCGTACCCGCCACAGCCGCCGGCTGCCCGTCCAGAGCCGTCACCGTCGCGTTCGGCATGATGAACCCGACACTGAGCATCATCAACGCGAGCAACGACACGACCATCCACAACTGGGCCACACCCAGCACCGCCAACACCGCCAACACACCCACCGAGGAAAGAGCCAGCACCAGCCCCATCCCCAGGCGCCGCAGCGTCTCCACACGACCCACCAGGAAACCGTTCAGCTGCGTACCCGCCATCATCCCCAGCGCGTTCACCGCGAACAGCCCCGCGTACAACTGCGGCGAGACACCGAACTCCGTCTGCGACACGAACGAGAACGCCGACACGTACGTGAACAACATCCCGAAACTGAGCCCCATCGTCAGCACGGGACCCACGAAACGCGGCTGACGCAGCAGACCACCCACCGTCGCCACCAACTGACGAGGACCCTGCCGACGACGGTCCTCAACCGGCAGGCTCTCCGGCAACCACACCAACACCAGCACGAAGCTCAGCGCCGACATCACCGCCAGCACCCAAAAACTCAACTGCCACGGACCCACCAGCAGCAACTGCGCACCCGCCAACGGAGCCAACAGCGGAGCAAGCATCATCACCAGCGCCAGACGCGAGAAGAACCGCACCGCGTCATCACCCGCGAACAGGTCACGCACCACCGCACGACCGATCACCGCACCCGCCGCACCGGCCACACCCTGCACGAACCGCAGCGCGATGAACAACGTCACGTCCGGCACGAACACGCACAGCACCGACGTCACCGTGAACAGGGCCACGCCCACCAACAGCGGACCACGACGGCCCACCGCGTCACTCAACGGCCCGATCACCAGCTGGCCCACGGCCAGACCCAGCATCATCGCCGTCAGCGTCAGCTGGATCTGCGCCTCGCTCGTCCCCAGATCCCGCGTGATCTGGGGGAACGCCGGGAGGTACATGTCGGTCGCCAACGGCCCGGTCGCCGTCAGCACACCCAGGACCAGCACCAGCAGCGCCACCGACTTGCGCGAGGGCGTCCAGCGCCCACCCGCCTCCGGCGCGGGGGCGGGGGAAGAAACCGGGACAGGGGAAGAGGACCTCTCGACCGCCTCCCGGTCAGGGACCGCGGAGGGGGAGTTCGGGGACTGCACAGGCACTCCAGTTCAGGAACGGGAAAAGCGCCGGAAGGAGGAGCCCCGCCGACGACGGACACTCCCATACCAACATCCCGACCCCGCGGATCGCCTCCTCTTTATCCCCCAGAACGCCTGTGATGTCCGTTACGGCCCGGACGGTTACCTTACGAGCCGGTCCAGCAACCGCACGACCTCGCCCTCCGGGTCCTCCGTCAAACCACCGTGAATCGGCCCCGGCTGCACGATCGTGCTCCGCGGAGCCGTCAACCACCGGAACCGCTGACCGGGGCGCTCACGACCGGCCGCACCCGCCCCCGCACCGCCACGGCACATCACCTCCACCGCCTCCAGCGCACGCCGCACACCCGCCACGTCCGCCTCAGCGTCCACCGCCAGCAACCGCCGCTCGTCCAACGCCGAACGAGCCCCCAGGAACCCCCGCTCCTGGCAGTACACGATCACCCCGGCGTTCACGCACTCACCGCGCTCCAACCGCGGCACCACCCGCAACAGCGCGTACTCGAACACCGCACGCTCACGCCGCTCACCCACACGACCGGTCGTCACCGCGTCGCTGTAACGCCTCGGGGCGCTCATACCGTCACCTCCGGCAGCCAGGAACGCTCGGCCACCCGGGCCAGCAGGTACCGCACGTACGCCTCACGCACATCCCCGGGACCGTCGAACCCGGGCTCGTCCACCAGCCACTCGTCCGGCACCAGCTCCACCACACGACGCAGCAGACCCTCGTCCACCAAGGGCGCCAGGTCCGCGTCCGCGGCGGCCAGGTCCGGCGAAGCACCCGACAGCACGTGGTCGGAGGCGTCGTAGGGGCGGTGCACGAACCGCTCGGCGTTGGCCCAGTTGTGGTGGAAGATCAGCGTCGCACCGTGGTCGATCAGGTAGGGGCGGCCGTGCCACAGCAGCATGTTCGGGTTGCGCCAGGACCGGTCCACGTTGCCGGTCAGGGCGTCGAACCACAGCACCCGCCCGGCGAACCCCCGGTCCACCTCGAAGGTCAGCGGATCGAAGCCCAGCGAACCGGGGAGGAAGTCCATCCCCAGGTTGAGCCCGCCGCTGGCCTTGAGCAGCTCCTGCACCTCGGGGTCGGGCTCGCTGCGGCCGATCACCGCGTCGAACTCCGTCGTGACCAGCTCCGGAACGGGCAGGCCCAGGGCGCGGCCCAACTCCCCCGCGACGACCTCGGCCACGAGCGTCTTGCGCCCCTGCCCCGCCCCGAGGAACTTGACCACGTACATGCCCAGGTCGTCGGCCTCGACCAACCCCGGGAGCGAACCTCCTTCGCGCAGCGGCAGCACGTACCGCGTCGCGACCACCTTTCTCAGCACGCGGACCAGCATAGGCAGCCCGCGGAGCGCCCGCGCACCGGCTCGGCGACGGACCCGCCGCTGAGCCGGACGCAGAGGCACGCGGCCTCTCGCCCCTGCGCCGCACCGGAACCGCCTCCCGGCAGCGCCACTAAAGGACGCTGAACACGTTCTAGGCGACGTCCCCGGACCGCCGCGACACGCCGAACCGCTTCCGGAAGGGAGATCAGTAGGACCGTGCGGCGTAGCCGCGCGATCTCATGTTTTTCTTGTTTTTCAGAAAAGAAACCGCCACCTGTACGACGTAGATTTATATTAGGTGCAAGGAAGGGGTCCGGTTCCGGCACCGGACCCCTTGCGCGCTTCCCGAGCCGCGTACTCCCCCCCCCCCCCCCCCCCCCCCCCCCCCCCCCCCGCTAGAGGTTGTCCTCGGGGTTGTCGCCCCACTCGCCGTCGCCCTCCCCCGGCGTGGGCATGACCGGCGTCGGCTCCGCTCCCCCTCCCTCGCCCTCCTCCTCGCCCGGGAGCGTCCCCGGCCCCTGCGGGCTCTCCGGGCTCTCCTGCGCCTCGGGGGGCTGAGCCGGACTGGGCATCTCCGGCGGCGGGAACTGGAGCATCCACCAGTACAGCAGCGACACCAGCAGCAGGATGAGCACCAGCACCAGGCCCAGTCCGCCGATCAGCCACCAGTTGCTCTCCCCCGCCGCCACGGCGCTGTCCCTGCGCCCGGCCCAGGGCGCCCACCGCACCGAGACGGGACCGCGCGAGCCCGCCCAGTGCGGCATCACCACCGGGCCGCGCGCGGCCGCCCGGCCCGAGCGCGCCGCCACCTTGAGGAAGTCCTCCGCCGCCGCGCCCGACCCGTCGTGGACCAGGGCCACCCACAGCGCCGAGCGCCCGTGCGTGCGGGCCGCGACCACGTCGGGGCTGCGGCGCACAGCCTCGGCGAACCGCTCGCGCGCGCCGCCGTCACCTGCGGCGCCGGAGTCGAGCACGGCGACGCTCACCTGGTTCCCGGACCCGTCCCTGCCCAGGTAGACCACCCCGAGGGAGGAGTCGCGCACCCGCCCCAGCAGGCGGTATCCGCCCAGTTGACGTGGATCACCCTCGTTCAGCCCCATCGTGGGAACCGCCATGTCATCCCCCTTGCCCTCCACTCCGGCCGTCCGCTTCGCCGCGTTGTGTACCGGACTGGTGCCCGCGAAACGGGTAGTGTCACCACAGGTGAGTGATCCACAACCTATCCGGTGCCCCCGCGTCGGGGCTCCCTGCTAGGAAGGCGGCACATGGCAGAGAGCGCAAACGGCTCAACGCCCTCCGCGGGCCCGGACAGCGCTCCGGGCGAACCGACCCGGCTGCTGCGCGCCGCGCTGCACGAGGTGTCCAGGGTGATCGTGG
Organism: Nocardiopsis sp. M1B1; assembly: GCF_052466615.1. Classification (NCBI taxonomy): domain Bacteria; kingdom Bacillati; phylum Actinomycetota; class Actinomycetes; order Streptosporangiales; family Nocardiopsidaceae; genus Nocardiopsis; species Nocardiopsis sp. M1B1. Next base: position 3,336,621 of record NZ_CP196194.1, on the reverse strand, counting down.
GCCAGGAGCGCATGGTGGAGCGCTCCCTCATCGCCCTGGTCGCGGGAGGGCACTGCCTGATCGAGGGCGTGCCCGGCATCGCCAAGACCCTGGCGGTGTCCACCCTGGCCAAGGTCACCGGGGGTTCGTTCGCCCGCGTGCAGTTCACCCCGGACCTGGTGCCCTCCGACATCGTCGGCACGCGCATCTACCATCCCTCCACCGAGCAGTTCGACGTGGAGCTGGGGCCGGTCTTCGCCAACTTCGTGCTCGCCGACGAGATCAACCGGGCCCCGGCCAAGGTGCAGTCGGCCCTGCTGGAGGTCATGGCCGAGCGGCAGGTGTCCCTGGGCGGGACCACCCACCCGCTCCCCTCCCCGTTCATCGTCATCGCCACACAGAACCCGGTCGAGTCCGAGGGCGTGTACCCGCTGCCCGAGGCCCAGCGCGACCGGTTCCTGATGAAGGTCAACGTCCGCCATCCGCGCGCGCACGAGGAGATGGAGATCCTGCGCCGGATGTCGACCACCCCGCCCACCGCGCACCAGGTGCTCGACCCCGTCACCCTGAGCGAGCTGCAGTCCGACGCCCAGCGCGTCCACGTCCACCAGCTCATCGCCGACTACGTGGTGCGGCTGGTCATGGCCACGCGCGAGCCGGAGAACCACCAGATGCCGGACCTGCGCCAGGTGCTGGAGATGGGGGCCAGCCCCCGCGCCACCCTGGGCCTGGTCTCGGCCGCGCGGGCCCTGGCCCTGCTGCGCGGGCGCGACTACGTGCTCCCCGACGACGTGCGGGTGCTCGCCCACGACGTCATCGCCCACCGCCTGGTGCTGACCTTCGACGCCCTGGCCGACGGGATCACCGCCGAACAGGTGGTGGACCGCATCCTGTCGACCGTGCTGGCGCCGCGGGTGATCTGGGACGAGCCGCCCAGCGGGGAGACCGCCTCCTTCGCCTCCGCGAGGTGAGCCGGTGAACGCACCCGCCATCGGTACCGACCCCCGGCTGCGCGCCGCGCTGCGCCGTCTGGACCTGCGCATCGTGCACCGCCTGGAGGGGCTGCTGCACGGTGAGCACCTCGGCCTGCGCCTGGGGCCGGGCTCGGAGGCGGCCGAGGCGCGCCTGTACCAGCCGGGCGAGGACGACGTGCGGCTCATGGACTGGTCGGTGACCGCGCGCACCGACACCCCGCACGTGCGCGACCTGGTCGCCGACCGCGAGCTGGAGAGCTGGACCCTGCTGGACCTGTCGCCGAGCATGGACTTCGGCACGGGCCTGCGCTCCAAGCACGAGGTGGCGGTCGGGGCGATGGTCGCGGCCAACCTCCTCACCCAGAAGGTGGGCGACCGCTTCGGCGCCCACTTCCTGCACCGGGGCGCGATCCGGCGCTGGCCCGCGCGGTCGGGCAAGGAGGCCCTGCTGGCGCTGCTGGCCACGGTGGCCGCGGCGCCGAAGGGGGACGAGCGCGACCCCTCGCCGCACCGGGCCACCCTGGCCGACGCCATCGGCGACCTGGTGCGGGTGCGCCGCAGGCGCGGCCTGCGGGTGGTGGTCTCCGACTTCCTGGACACCCCCGCCTTCGGCGGTGAGGTGACCTGGGAGCGGCCCCTGCGCCAGCTGGCCGCGCGCCACCAGGTGCTGGTGGTGGAGGTGGTCGACCCGCGCGAGCTGGACGTGCCCGAGGTGGGCGACGTGACGCTGCGCGATCCGCGTACGGGCATGGTGCGCGACGTGCGGCTGACGCGGGCGGTGCGCGAGCGCTACCGCCAGGCGGCCGAGGGGCAGCGCCGCGCGGTGCGCGACGCGCTGCGCCGGTGCGGGGTGCACCACCTGACGCTACGGACGGACCGGGACTGGGTACTGGATACGGCACGCTTCGTCATGCACCAGAGGCGTACCGCGCACCACCTGGCCCGCCACACCCCGGGAACGCCCCGGTGAGCGCGGCGGGCCCCACCGAGGAACCGAACGAGGGCGCGGGCGCGGACCCGCGGGACAGAGCCGAGGCACGGGGGATTGAGTCATGACCTTCCTGGAGCCCCAGAGGTTGTGGTGGCTGCTCCTCGTCGTCGTACTGGTCGCCGCGTACGTGTTCGCGCAGACCCGGCGGCGCGAGTACACGATGCGCTTCACCAACCTGGCGCTGCTGGACCAGGTGGCGCCGCACCGGCCGGACGTGCGCAGGCACGTGCCCGCGGTGCTGTTCACGGTGACGATCGGGGTGCTGATCGCCTCGATGGCGCTGCCGGCGATGCCGGTGCAGCAGCCGCGTGAGCGGGCGACGATCATGGTGGCGGTGGACGTGTCGCTGTCGATGGCGGCCAACGACATCGACCCCAACCGGCTGGAGGCGGCCAAGAAGTCGGCCCAGGGGTTCGTGGAGACGCTGCCGGACCGGTTCAACGTGGGTCTGGTGGCCTTCTCCTCGACGGCGACGGTGGTCTCCTCGCCCACCCATGACCACCAGGCGGTGATCGGGTCGATCGAGAACCTCCAGCTGGGTCCGGGCACGGCGATCGGCGAGGGGGTGTTCGCCTCGCTGGAGTCGATCAGCAGTTTCGACGAGGACGCGGACGTGGACCCGCCGCCGTCGGCGATCGTGCTGCTCTCGGACGGGGAGAACACCAGTGGCCGCGACATCTCGCAGGCCGTGGCGATGGCGGCGGAGCAGGAGGTGCCGGTCTCCACGATCGCGTTCGGCACGGGCGCGGCGATGATCGAGATCGACGGCTACCAGGTGCCCGCCGACATCGACAAGGAGGCGCTGCGCGGTCTGGCCTCGGACACCGGGGGGCACTTCTACGAGGCGGAGAGCGAGACGGAGCTGGACGAGGTCTACGAGGACATCGGCTCGTCCCTGGGCACCGAGCTGGTGCACGAGGAAATCGTCACACGTTTCGTGCTGGTGGCGATCGTCCTGGCGATGGCCACCGCGGTGACGTCACTCCTGTGGTTCCAGCGGCTCCCGTGAGCGGGAGGGGGCCCGCGGGCCCCCTCCCCCACAGGCATCGGGTGACGTGGGACACATCCCTTTAGGTGGGGTTTACACCGTTCCTGTTATGTCCACGGGTTAGCGTTGGCATGTTTTGTCCTGCCCATCACATGAGGAACGATGCCGAACACACCCGCAGTGCCGACGGCGATCTGCTTTGACCTGGACGACACCCTGATCGACGATCTCGCCGCGTCGTCCACGGGGCTCCGCGCGGTCATGGACCGGCTCGGCCACCCGGACTTCGGAGCAGCCCGCAGTCTGTGGGACGTGCAGACCGAGATCTCCTTCGGTTCCTACCTGCGCGGACGCCTGAGCCTGGAGCAGCAGCGCCGCGAGCGCATCCGGGCCCTGGCCGTCCAGGCCGGCCACGCAGACCTCGCCGACCAGCACTGCGACGAGCTGTACCGGATCTACCTGGAGGCCCACCGCTCGGCGTGGCAGGTCTTCCCCGACGCGATCCCGTCGCTGAACGCGCTGGCCTCGGCCGGATACCGCCTGGCCGTGGTGACCAACGGCATCGAGTCCCTCCAGCACGCCAAGCTCCAGTCCATGGAGCTGGCCCCCTACTTCCACGCCGTGGTGTGCACCGACACGGTCGGAACGGGCAAGCCGGACCCGCGCATCTTCCACACCGCCGCCCAGCGCCTGGGCGTGGACCCCACCGCGTGCTGGCACGTGGGGGACCAGATCCAGGCCGACGGCGTGGGCGCCGCCGCCGCGAGCATGCGCCCGATCATGATCGACCGCCGGGGCCACCAGCGCTTCGAGTCGGTGACCACCATCGCCAACCTGGACGAACTGCTGCGTCTGGTGGGCCTGCCCAGCGCGGCCCCCGCCGCCGGCTCGCTGTGACCGCCGCCTCCCCGGGCGTTCCGGGGCGGCGCGTCACCGCGCACCTGGTCGCCGCCGGTGCGCCCGCGGTGCTCGGGGCGCGCGTGCTGTTCGGCCAGGACCCCGCGGACGTGGTCCGCGGCCTGGGCGGCCTGGCCCCGGACGCTCCCCTGCGCGCGCTGGACGTGCTCACCGAGCTGGCGTCCGCGCCCGGCGGCGCCCCGCTGCACATCGACCGGGTGGTGTTCGCCGAGGCCGGGGCGGAGGTCTCCTGGCCCTCGGCCGCGGACACGGGTCTGCGGCCCTCCCCCGCCGAACTGGCCGGGGAGGAGTCCGCGCCCGGCAACGGGCTGACGCCGCTGCGCCGGTTCGCCTCCTACGGGATCGTCACCGACCCCCGCGGGAACGTGCTGCTGAGCCTGATCGCCGAGGGGTTCCCCGGCGCCGGGACCTGGCACCTGCCGGGCGGCGGCGTGGACGCGGGCGAGGACGTGCGGGCCGCGCTGCGCCGCGAGGTGGTCGAGGAGACCGGCCAGGACGGCCTGGTCGGGGAGCTGGTCACCGTGTCCAGCCACCGCCGTGAGGGCTCCGGCGGCCACGACATCTACGCGGTGTGGGCGTTCTTCCGCGTCCTGGTCTCCGACCCGGGCCCGGCCCGGGTGCTGGAGGAGAACGGATCGACCGCCGACGCGCGCTGGTTCGCCCCCGGTGAGGTCGCCGGGCTGCGGCTGTCCACCACGGCCCGGCGCGGCCTGGCCTACCTGGGCCTTTCCGGCGCGTCCTGAGCCCGCGGCCCGGCGCCGGCTCCGGCGCGTCACACCGGTGGCGCCCGGGGCGGGCCGTCAGCTCCGCGGCAGGTCCCTGACGAACACGATCCCGTCGCTGTCGGCCAGGCGGGACGGGTCGAGCGGGGCGTAGCCGAACCAGGCGGACACCCGGGGCGTGAGGCGCGCGTTGCCCGGGTCCGCGGCCAGCCGGGGCGCGTCGACCACGCAGCGCTCCTCCCCCAGGCCGTACAGGAGGCCCTCGACGGTGTCCGGGGGCGGGGTGTCCACGCCCCGGTGCCGGATGGTGCCCAGGGCCGTGGCCAGGAAGGCGTACTCGGGCCCCAGGCGGGCGCCCACGATCGCCCCGGCGCCCCACCAGTGCAGCGGCGGCCCGCCCATGCGCATCGTGCTCTCGCCGCGCTGGAGGTGGGCGTTGTGGGCGTGGACCAGCACCGGGCCCCGCTCGGCGAGGGCGAAGAGGTTGTCGGCCATCATCTGGTCGCGCAGGCCCAGCAGCCGCGTCATCCGGCTCGGCGAGATGTCGACCGTCATCCCCACGTCCTCCAGCCGCGTCATGCGCCGCGAGGAGGCGTCGGCCATCCAGAAATGGTAGCGCAGCAGGCCGGTGGCGGTGCGCGCGTACAGGCGCGCCCGGTCCCATTCCTCGCGCGAGGTCGCCGAGACCAGGCGCGGCGTGTGCGCGTCGAGCAGCGCCGCCAGGTCGTCGGCGAGCATGCGCAGCTCCCGGGCCTGGTCCGAGCGCCCCACGGACTCGGCCGGGTCCAGCATCGCGTCGGGGTTGGTCCATCGTGCGTCCTCGCCCGTCAGGCGGTCCAGCGTCCGCGCGTCGCACGGGAGCTGGTCCGCCTCCACCCAGCGCGCGAGGTAGTCGTGGAGGGCGGTCAGGGCCCGCCGGGGGCTCTGGGCGCCGGTCATCTCCAGCGGGCCGTCGAAACCGGCGAAGCGCACCTGTTCGGCGGCGGGCCTGCCGTCGTTGCGGGCGCGCATCCAGCGCACGAGTTCGCGGTTGGCCGCCGACGCGCCGAACCCATGGCTGAACCCGTGCTCCACGGCCTGGTCGAGGGTGCCCGTGCCCGAGGTGACGTACTCGTCCACGGCAAGGCCCGCCAGGCAGTCGCTCTCGACGGCGATCGTCCGGTAGCCCTCCCGTTCGACGAGCTGGCGGAAGAGGTCGTTGCGCAGGTCGAGCAGAGCGTCCTCGCCGTGGGTGGGCTCGCCCAGGGCGAGCAGTCGCGGACGGTCCGGGAGCAGCCCCATGACGGAGGCTGCCTCGAAGGTGTGTGCGGTGTCCCTGGTGACAGTGTCCATACCCTCAACGGTATCGTTGAAGTAACGGTTGAGGCTTTTTTCGGTACAGCGGCGGGGATATGGCTAAGAACCTTCAAAGCGGTGATCGGCTCAGGCCGATCGACCTGGCGCGCGGGCACAGTCTGTCCACGCAGGCGGTCAGGAACTACGAGGAGGACGGGATCCTCCCGGCGGCCGACCGCACGCGCCACGGCTACCGCACCTACACCCCGCTGCACGCCCGGGCCCTGAGCGCGTTCGTGGCCCTGCTACCCGGCCACGGCCACCAGGGAGCGGCCTCGATCATGCGGGCGGTGAACGGGGGCCGGACCGAGGAGGCGCTGCGCCTGATCGACGAGGGCCACGCCCAACTCCTGGAGGACCGGCGGACCCTGCGGGCCGTGGAGGGAGCCCTGCGCGGACTGGAGGGCGGCGCGCGGCCCCGGTCCGCCGACCCGGCCGCGTCCGGTGGACGGACCGGCTCCGGCGGGCGGGCCGGGGCGGCCGCGCCCCCACGACCGGACGAGGGGTCCGGGGCGGCGGAGCCCGGCGCCACGTTCATCGGGCCGCTGGCGGACAGGCTCGGCGTGCGGCCCGCGACGCTGCGCGCGTGGGAGCGCGCCGGGCTGGTGCGCCCGCGCCGCGATCCTCGGACGGGGTACCGCGTCTACGGCGGGGCCGACGTGCGCGACGCCCTGCTGGTCCACCAGCTCAGGCGGGGCGGTTACCTGCTGGAGCAGATCGCCCCGCTGATCGACCAGGTGCGCTCGGCCGGCGGGCTGGAGCCGTTGGAGGGCGCGCTGCGCGACTGGCGGGCGCGGCTGTCCGCGCGCGGGCGGGCGATGCTGGCCGGGGCCGCCGAACTGGAGGCGTACCTGCGCGAACGCGAAACCGTCTAGAAGCGCAGGTCGAAGCGCTCGCGCAGCCACCACAGCCCGGCTCCCGCAGCCAGGACCGCCATGCCGGTGATGACCGTGGGCAGCGGCAGGCTGCACGCCAGCACGACGCAGCCGCCCAGCCCGGTCAGCGGCACCAGCAGCGGCGGACGGGGCTCGTCGGGGCCCAGGCGCAGCGCCGAGGCGTTGGTGATGGCGTAGTACACCAGCACGCCGAAGGCGGAGAAGGCGATCGCGCCGCGCAGGTCGGTGACCAGGACCAGGGCGATGACGACGGCGCCGACCAGCAGCTCGGCGCGGTGGGGCACCCCGTGGCGCTCGTGGACCGAGGCCAGGGAGCGGGGCAGGTGCCCGTCGGCGGCCATCGCGGCGGTGGTGCGCGAGACCCCGAGGATGAGGGAGAGCAGGGCGCCCAGGCTGGCCACGGCCGCGCCCGCGACCACCACGGGGGCCAGCCAGTCGAACCCGGCCACCCGGACGGCGTCGACCATCGGGGTGTCGGTGGTGGACAGGCGCTCGCGGCCCAGCACGATCAGCAGCCCGGTGCCGATGACCAGGTAGAGCACCAGTACACCGGCCAGGGCGATGTTGACGGCGCGGGGGATCGTGGTCCGGGGGTCGCGGACCTCGCCGCCCAGGGTGGCCACCCTGGCGTATCCGGCGAAGGCGAAGAAGATCATCCCGGCGGCGCCGAGCACACCGAAGGACCCGGGCCAGGGCCCCAGTCCCTCCACCTGGGCGACGGCGGCCAGGCGACCGCTGAGGAGCATGGCCGCGCACACGGCGGCCAGGACCGCCAGGACCGCGGCCAGCAGGATCTTGATCACCATCGTGGAGCGCTGGATCCCGCGGTAGTTGAGCGCGGTGAGCGCGACCACGGTGGCCGCCGCCAGGGCCTTCTCCCAGCCGGGGAGGAGGTAGGCGCCGAAGGTCAGCGCCATGGCCGCGCAGGAGGCGGTCTTGCCGACCACGAAGGACCAGCCCGCCAGGTAGCCCCACAGCTCGCCCAGGCGCTCGCGGCCGTAGACGTAGGCGCCGCCGGACTCGGGGTGGCGGGCGGCGAGCCTGGCCGAGGAGACGGCGTTGCAGTAGGCGACGATCCCCGCGATGAGGATGGCCACGGGCAGCCAGGCGCCCGCGCCGAGCGCGGCCGGGGCGAAGACGGTGAACACCCCGGCGCCGAGCATCGCGCCCGCGCCGATGGCGACGGCGTCGACCGTGCCCAGGACGCGGGCGGGTCTGGCCTGGGGGCCGGAGGAGGAGGTGGTCAACGGGGTCTCCCTTGCGTGAGTACTCCCGGCTCGCGCCGGGCGGCAACGCTCCCTTCCCCGGACGCCTCCGGTAAAGCACAGCGGTACCTCGGGACGTGACGGCGGACCTCGTGTGCCCGGCTGGCGCACCCTCCCCCGTCGCGGCCTGACCGGACACGACGCGAGGTTCCGGCGCTTCGGGGGCCGGGGCTCGGCGGCGCCGCCGGGGCGGCGGTCGTGTCCGACTTCCGAGTGTGCCCGATCCCGGTGACCACCGGGAGCAGTCCCGCCATGCCGAAGGTGGCCGGTATCGGTCCGTACGGTGTCCACGCGGTGGCGGTGGCCGCCCCGGCGCAGCGCGGCGGGCCCGGACCGGCCCTCGCCGGTCCGGGCCCGCGCCCGCTCCCGTCCCCCGCGGTCGGCCGCGGGGCCGCCACCGGTTCAGGTGGGGCGCCAGGGCGTTCCGGTGTTGTCGGTGATGTCCTCCGCCGCGACCTGGCGGAGCTGGCGTGAGAGGTCGGACAGGGCGCGCGATACCGCGAGCTCCTCACCGATCTCGGGAACGTCCAGGTCCGTGGGGTGCTTGCGGGCCATCCCGTGTCCCCGCAGCGCCGTCCCGTCGTCGGCGACCAGGCCGACCTCGGCCCAGGTGCGCGCGCTGTCGCCCTCGTTCTCCTCGGCGACGACGACGTCGACGTTCCAGCGCTTGGTCGTCTGCATGGCATCGGCCCCCTCTGCGTTGGCGCCCGTGCAGCCGGGCGGGTGTTCGATGTGCGCGTCCGGACCCGGGTAGACCAGGTCGTCGTGGCCCTGTTCGGCGCCGGCCCAGTGGACCCGGTAGGGGGGCTCCCCGTCGGACCCCCCGACGCCGGTGACGACGCCCGTCCTGCGGTGGGCGTCGGCGCGCGGGCTCTCGACCACCAGCTGGTCTCCTACGTGTGCTCGCATGGGTTCCCCCGCAAACGTCGGATACCTCCATCTTCGGCACCCCGGCGCCCCGCGGCGCCGGGGTTGGGCCTTTGTTGGCGCGGGGCTGGGAGGTTTTTGCCGTGTGCCGTGGTCGGGGCCGCCCCTGGTAGCGTCACGGCGTGGCTCAGCACTACTTCGACTCCGATCCGGGCGCCGCCAGCCGCCCCTCCACCGCCGACCTGGTCCTGCCGGACCTGCACCTGCGGCTGCGCACCGACCGGGGCGTGTTCTCCCCCGACAAGGTCGACCTCGGCACGCGGGTGCTGCTGGAGTCGGTCCCGGCGCCGCCCGAGGGCGGGCGCCTGCTCGACCTGGGCTGCGGCTACGGGCCCATCGCCCTGACGATGGCCTCGCGCGCGCCGGGGGCGCGGGTGCTGGGCGTGGACGTCAACGCGCGTGCGGTGGGGCTGGCGCGGCGCAACGCCGCCGAGCACGGGCTGGACAACGCGCGGTTCGCGGTGGTGGGGCCCGAGGGCGGGCTGTCGGTGGAGCGGGGTGCGCCCGGGGAAAACGCGCCGGCGCGGGAGGAGGTGGCCGCCCAGGGCCTGCTGGGCCCCTTCGACGCGGTGTGGTCCAACCCGCCCATCCGGGTCGGCAAGGGCGTGCTGCACTCCATGCTGCGCACGTGGCTGGGGCGGCTCACCCCCGAGGGCGTCGCCCACCTCGTGGTCCAGCGCCACCTGGGCTCGGACTCGTTGCAGAAGTGGCTGGACGAGCAGGGCCTGCCCGCCGAACGGGTGTCCTCCCGGGCGGGTTTCCGGGTGCTCGCGGTGCGCCGTTCCGTGGCTTGACGCGGCTTTTGCCGCGGTGTGTCACAGGTCATGCGTGCGCCCACGCACGGTGACCTGTACTCTGTGGCGAACAGATGGCCTCCGGGACCAGCCCGGGAACACCCGCCGAGGAAAACACCGCAGTTGAGCACGCAGTTGCGTCCCACGGACGTCAAACGCCTGAACCGCCAGTGGCGCAGGCGCACCGAGGGGCGACTCGCCCTTCTCGTCGAATCGGTCACCCAGCCCTACAACCTGGGCTCGATCCTGCGCACGGCTGCGACCTTCGGCGTCGACCAGCTCTGGTTGACCGGCAACAGCGCCGACCCCGACGATCCCAAGGTCGGCAAGACCGCCCTGGGCACCGCCGCCAAGGTCGAGCACACCCGGATGGCCTCCACCGCGGACGCCCTGGCCGCCGCGCGCGCGGACGGGTACCGGGTGGTCGCGGTCGAGCTGGCCTCCGGCGCGCTGCCGCTGCACGCGGCTCCCCTGGAGCCGGACGTGTGCCTGGCCGTGGGCGCCGAGGACCACGGCTGCTCCCCCGCCCTGCTGGCGGGCGCGGACGCCGTCACCTACGTTCCCCAGATCGGACGGGTGGGATCGCTCAACGTGGCCGTGGCCACCGCGATCGCGCTCGCCGAGGCCCGCCGCCGGGAGTGGGCCGGGCTGGGCGGGGAGGCCGACGCCCCCGCCGGGAGCTGACCGCCCCGAAGACACCTAACGCCGGGGAACAATCGCCCCAGGCCGATCGTCTTTATCCCTGGTAGTCACATATCACCACAAAGCGCAACAGGCGCAGAGAGAGGAACAGTGGACCCGTCCCGAAGTACCGGCAGCGTCCTGAACGGATGCTGCGACACAGACGACGAGCCCCCTTCTACGAAGGGTGCGCACCCTCGTAGGAGTCCGAACCCGAAGCGGAACCAGGCGGTGCGTGCCCGATGATGAGCACCATCCTCAGTATCGCCTTCGGGATCGTGGTGGTCTTCCTGATCACCGTGGCGACGGGTTACTTCGTCGCCCAGGAGTTCGGTTACATGGCCGTGGACCGCTCGCGACTGCGGGCGAAGGCGGCGGCCGGGGACGCCGGGGCCCAGAGGGCCCTGGGCATCACCAACCGGACGTCCTTCATGCTCTCCGGTGCCCAGCTGGGCATCACCGTGACCGCCCTGCTGGTGGGTTACGTGGCCGAGCCGATGATCGGCGAGGGCGTCGGCGAGCTTCTCGGCCTGGCCGGAATCCCCACGGGGACGGGCGTGGCCATCGGCACCGTCCTGGCCCTGCTGTTCTCCACCGTCGTGCAGATGGTCTTCGGAGAGCTCTTCCCCAAGAACCTGGCCATCGCCCGGCCCGAGCCGGTGGCGCGCTGGCTGGCGCTGTCCACGGGGATCTACCTGAAGATCTTCGGACCCGTCATCTGGCTGTTCGACCAGGCGGCGATCCTGCTGCTCAAGGCGGTGCGGATCGAACCGGTCGAGGACGTCCAGCACGCGGCGACCGCGCGCGACCTGGAGAGCATCATCGCCGAGTCCAAGGCCAGCGGCGACCTGCCGCCGGAGCTGTCCACCCTGCTGGACCGCACCCTGGACTTCCACGAGCGCACCGCCGGGCACGCGATGATCCCGCGGCCGGAGGTGGCCACCGTGGAGGAGGGCGACCCGGTCAGCCGGGTCGTGGAGCTGATGGCCTCCGACCACTCGCGCTTCCCGGTGCTGGGCGACGGCGTGGACGACATCGTCGGCGTCATCTGCCTGCGCGACGTGCTCGCGCTGGGCGACCGGGACCTGGCCAACACCAAGGTCAGCGAGGTGGCACGGCGCACCGTGATGCTTCCCGCGTCGCTGCCGCTGCCCTCCGCGCTGAGCCAGCTGCGCGAGGCGGGCGAGGAGTTCGCCTGCGTGGTGGACGAGTACGGCGGCCTGGCCGGGGTCATCACGACCGAGGACCTGGCCGAGGAGCTGGTCGGCGAGATCGCCGACGAGCACAGCCCCGCGGAGGAGTCTCCCTCCTACCTGGAGGGCGAGGGCTCCTACCTGGTCCCGGGCGCGCTGCACATCGACGAGGTCGAGCGGCTGCTCGGCCACGACCTGCCCGAGGGGGACTACGAGACCCTGGGCGGTCTGGTGGTGCACGAGCTGCACCGGCTCCCCGAGGCCGGTGACAGGGTCTCCATCGCCCTGCCCAGACCGCCCAGCGCGCACGACGAGGACCCCGACATGGGGCTGACCATGGTCGTCAGCGCGGTGCAGAGGCACGTTCCGCACACCGTGGAGCTGCGCCTGCACGAGGCCCAGGGCAACGAGTCGCAGGAGGCGTCGGCATGAGTGACATGAACGTGTGGGTGGCACTCGCGCTGACCGCGGTGATCATCGCGCTGAGCGCCTTCTTCGTGGCGATCGAGTTCGCCCTGGTGGCGGCGCGCCGCTACCGGCTGGAGGAGGCCGCCGAGTCCAGTGTCTCGGCGCGGGCCGCGGTCAGGAGCGCCCGCGACCTGTCGCTGCTGCTGGCCGGTTCGCAGCTGGGGATCACCCTGTGCGCCCTGGCGCTGGGCGCGATCTCCAAGCCCGCCTTCCACCACATGCTGGAGCCGCTGTTCGGCGGCCTGCCCGACACGGTGGGCTACGTGCTCTCCTTCGTGCTGTCGCTGATCGTGGTGACCTTCCTGCACCTGGTGGTGGGTGAGATGGCGCCCAAGTCCTGGGCGATCTCGCACCCGGAGAAGTCGGCGATCATGCTGGCCGTGCCGATGCGGGCGTTCATGTGGTTCACCCGTCCGCTGCTGCTCATGCTCAACGGCATGGCCAACTGGTGCCTGCACCGGCTGGGTGTGGAGGCGGTGGACGAGATGTCCTCCGGTCACGGCCCCGACGACGTGCGCGAGCTGGTGGAGCACTCGGCCAAGGCCGGTGCGCTCGACCCCGAGCGCCGCGCCCAGCTGGCCACGGCGCTGGAGGTCAACTCCCGCCCGCTGAACGAGATCGTGACGCCGCGCGAGGAGATCGCGTCGGTGTCCCCGAACTCGACGGTGGACGACATCAAGCAGGTGTCGCGGGAGTCCACGCACCTGCGCCTGGTGGTGATGGACGGCGCCGAGCCCGTGGGCGTGCTGCACGTGCGCGAGGCGCTGACGAGCCCGGAGGGGACCACCGCGGCCGACCTGATGCGGCCGGTGCTCACCCTGGCCTCGGAGACGCCGATGTACGCGGCGATGGGCATCATGCGCGAGAGCCGCAGCCACCTGTCCCTGGTGGAGTCGGACGGCGAGGTGATCGGCCTGGTCACCCTCCAGGACATCCTGGACCGCCTGCTGCTGCTGGACACGGCCGCCTGAGCGGGGCCGTGAGGCCGTGAGGGGCCGTGAGGGGGGTCTGCCCCCTCCCGGCCCCTCGTGCGTGTGCGGGCCTATCCCGGAGACCGGGACGCGCGGGCGCGCGAAGGGGCAGGGCGCGGTGCGCGCCCTCCCCCCTGATTCCGGCGCCCTCGGGCCCGGACGCGGCGGAGCCCCCCGGATGGTTCCCGGGGGGCTCCGCGCAGGTACGGAACCTAGGCGGTCTTGGCCGTCAGGGTCACCTCGATGTTGCCGCGGGTGGCGCGGGAGTAGGGGCACATCTGGTGCGCGCCCTCGACCAGCTCCTCGGCCTTGGCCTGGTCCACGCCCGGGATGGTGACGGTGAGCGCCACGGCCAGGGTCATGCCGTCGTCGGCCTTGCCCAGGCTGACCTGGGCGTCGATGGTGGAGCCGTCGACGTCGACCTTCTCCTTGCGGGCGACGGCCTTGAGGGCGCCGTGGAAGCAGGCGCCGTAGCCGACCGCGAAGAGCTGCTCGGGGTTGGTGCCGGGGCCGTCGTCGCCGCCCATGCCCTTGGGCACGGACAGGTCGACCTCCAGGCGGCCGTCGTCGGTGCGGCCGTTGCCCTTGCGGCCCTCTCCGGTGACGGTGGCGTTGGCGGTGTACATCACGTCGTAGGCCATGGTTGCCTCTTTCCTTCGTGGTCCGTGATCGGTGTGGTGGTACGGGCGGGGGGCCGCGGCCCCGTTCAGCACGGGCTGCGCCCGCGGGAGGCGGTCTCCACCGAACGCGTGAGCAGCCCGAGCGCCTCCTGCAACTCCCGGGCCCGTTCCCGGGGCAGTCCGGCCGAGCACAGGACCCGTTCGGGGACCTCCTCGGCGCGTGCGCGCAGCGCGTCGCCCTTCGGGGTGGCCGAGACCTCGACGACGCGCTCGTCGGTGGAACTGCGTTCGCGGCTCAGGAGTCCGGCGCACTCCAGGCGGCGCAGCAGCGGCGAGAGCGTGCCCGAGTCCAGGTGCAGGGCCCGGCTGAGTTCCTTGACGGTGAGCGTTCCGCGCTCCCAGAGCACGAGCATGACCAGGTACTGGGGATAGGTCAGTTCCAGGTCGCCCAGCAGTTCCCGGTAGAGCCCGGTCATGGCCCGGGAGGCCGCGTAGAGGGAGAAGCACAGCTGGTTGTCCAGGGCGAGGGGGTTCTCCCCTTGCTCGTCGGCCACGGTGTTCCCTCCTGCGCGTGCGGAACCGTTCGGTGGGCACCACCGTAACAGAATTCAGTTGCGCGCAACATGATCGCGCGCAACTTTTTTGGTGTGTCGCGGGAGCGGGTGCCCGCGTCCGGCCGGACGCGGGCACCGGGGACCTCAGAGGAAGCTCACGCCCTGGGCCAGCGGCAGCTCGCCACCGTAGTTGACCGTGTTGGTCGCCCGGCGCATGTAGGCCTTCCAGGAGTCCGAACCCGACTCGCGGCCGCCGCCGGTGTCCTTCTCCCCGCCGAAGGCGCCGCCGATCTCCGCGCCGGAGGTGCCGATGTTGACGTTGACGATCCCGCAGTCCGAACCGGCCGCGGACAGGAACCGCTCGGCCTCGGACTGGTCCTGGGTGAAGATCGACGACGACAGTCCCTGGGGCACGCCGTTGTGCAGCTCCACCGCCTCCTCCAGCGTGCGGTAGGGCATCACGTACAGGATCGGCGCGAAGGTCTCCTCGCGCACGACGGCGGTCTGGCCGGGCATGCGCACCACCGCGGGCTCGACGTAGTAGGCGTCGGCGGCCTCCTCCTCCAGGACGCGGCCTCCGCCGACCAGCACCTGGCCGCCCTCGGCCGCGGCGCGCTCCAGCGCCGAACGCATCGCGGCGTACCCGCGCTCGCCCACCAGCGGACCCACCAGCGTGGACTCCGCGAAGGGGTCGCCGACGCGGTCGCGCAGCTGCTTGTAGGCGTCCACGATCCGCCGGGTGACCTCCTCGGCCACGTCCTCGTGCACGATGAGGCGGCGCAGCGTCGTGCAGCGCTGGCCCGCGGTGCCCGCGGCGGAGAAGACGCTGCCGCGCACCACCAGGTCAAGGTCGGCGGAGGGCGCGACCACGGCCGCGTTGTTGCCGCCCAGTTCCAGCAGGTAGCGGCCCATGCGGGCGGCCACCCGGGGCGCCACCTCGCGGCCCATGGCGGTCGAGCCGGTGGCCGAGAGCAGGGCCACCCGGGGGTCGTCGGCCAGGGCCCGGCCGATCTCGCGGCCGCCCAGCACGACCCGGTGCAGGCCTTCGGCGGGCGCGCCGACCTCCTGGGCCGCGCGCATGAGCAGGCCGTGGCAGGCCAGCGCGGTGAGCGGGGTCAGCTCCGAGGGCTTCCAGACCACGGTGTCGCCGCACACCAGGGCCACGCAGGTGTTCCACGACCACACCGCCACCGGGAAGTTGAAGGCGGTGATCACACCGACCACGCCCAGCGGGTGCCAGGTCTCCATGAGCCGGTGGCCGGGCCGCTCGGAGGGCATGGTGCGCCCGTACAGCTGCCGGGACATGCCCACGGCCAGGTCGCAGATGTCGATCATCTCCTGGACCTCGCCCAGCGCCTCGGAGCGGATCTTGCCCGCCTCGACGGTCACCAGCTCGGCCAGGTCGGCCTTGTGCTCGCGCAGCAGCTCACCGAGCCTGTGGACGAGCTGACCGCGCACCGGGGCGGGGGTGTCGCGCCAGGCGGCGAAGGCCTCCCGGGCCTCGGTGACGGCCTGCTCGACGTCGGCGGCGGAATCGTGGCCCAGGGCGAAGAGGTCCTGGCCGGTGATAGGCGATCTGGCCGCGCCGGCCCCGGCCGGTTCCCGGGGCGCGGCGACGCGGCACCGGTCCAGGGCGGCCCGCGCGCGGTCGGCGAGGGAGGCGGTGGTGGGGAGGGCGGAAGTCGGCATGTGCTGCTCTCTCCGTTGAGAGGAACGGGCGGTCACCTCACACCCTGCCAAGTCCGACCCCGCCGGTCCAGCCCCCGTGTCTCGTCGGCCGGACGCGCCGCACGCCCCGTCCCCGGGGCGGTCCCGGGCGGCGTTAGACTCGGCTGGCCCCTCCCCCGGCGGCCCTCCCGACGCCCCTGAGACGGACAGCGACCCCCGTGCACCACCACACCACCCCCGAAGAGGACCGCGCCGGTCTCGCCGAGCCCCGCCTGGTCCTGACCCGCTCCGGCTTCGGCGCGGCCGAGCCCCTGTTCAGCGCCGACCTGCGGGCGAGCGCCGACCTCTCCCAGGCACGGGAGGTCGTCGCCGCGCACGCCTCCCGGCTGTGGACGGAGGCCGCCCGCGACGGCGCCGACGACCGCCCCCTGTACTGGGCGCGGCTGGTGCTCTCGGCCCGGCTGCGCTCCTGGCGCCCGGGCTTCGCCGTGTCCGACGCCGACCGCGCCGACCTGCTGCACCTGCTGGAGACGGGCTCGCGCGGCATCGCCGACCTCGACTTCCCGCCGGGCGACCGGTGGGTGCGGGTGGTCGTGACCGGCTTCGACCCCTTCCGCCTGGACGAGGACCCGGCGTGCTCCAACCCCTCCGGCGCGGCGGCGCTGGACCTGAACGGGTGGACCTTCCCCGTGGGCGCGCGCACGGCCGTGGTGCGCACCGCGGTGTTCCCGGTGCGCTGGGCGGACTTCGACGCCGGGCTGGTGGAGGAGGCGCTGGCCGGGCAGCACCGGCGCGCGGACGCGGTGGTCACGCTCAGCCGCGGGCGTGCGGGCCGCTTCGACCTGGAGGTGTGGAACGGCGTCTGGCGCGGCGGGGGCGAGGACAACCTGCGGGTGTCGCGCACCGGCCGGGCGCCGGTGCCCGGCCCCGGCGCCCCGGAGTGGACGCTCTCCTCGCTGCCCCACGAGCGGATCCTGGCGGCGGTGCGGCAGGACCCCTACCCGGTGGTGGTCAACACCGAGGTGGCCGAGGCAGCGCCGGACGGGCGCGGGGTGGTGGTGCGCCCGGACGGCCCCACGGAGGGGTCGGCCGCGCGCCGCGGGGGAGGCGGGGACTACCTGTCCAACGAGATCGCCTACCGCAACACGCTGCTGCGGGACCGGGCGGGTCGGCGGATCGCGGCCGGGCACGTGCACCTGCCCAAGGTGGCCTCCCCGGGGGAGAACGCCGCGGTCCTGGCGCAGGTCCGGCGGATCGTGGCGGCCGTGGCCGCCGACGCGGCCGAGCCCCGACAGGAGCCGGGGGAGGACTGACCCCCTCCCCCACCTCGTCGGGGCGCCCACCGCCGCGCGGGGCCGCGCGGCGGTGGGCGCTGGTGGTGGGCGCTCCCGCCCGTCTCAGTAGGACGGGTCGGCCGCGAAGACGCCCATGAGACCCGCAGCCCCGTAGACGAAGAACAGGACGGCGTACAGCGCGGTCCCGACTCCGAAGAGCACCCAGGAGATGATGGTGCAGGTCCTGGCCGACTGGGGGTTGGTGGCGGTCATGGTCAGCGCGACGATGGCCAGGATGAGGCCGACGATCGACAGCGTCCAGCACAGGCACAGGCCGAAGATGTTGGCGATGAGCGCGCCGATGGCCGAGCCCTGGCTCGCGGGCGGGGGCGGCGGCTGGTAGCCGGGGCCGCCGTACCAGCCTCCGGGGGGCGGGGGGAGGCCGCCGCCGGGCGGCGGATAGCCTCCGCCTCCTCCGGGAGGGGGCTGGTGGCCTCCGCTTCCCCCGCTCGGGGGGAAGTAGCCGCCGGTTCCGGGACCGTAACTCATGGGCGCCTTTCAGGGGTGGACGGAGCGGGCGCTCCGACGGGGGAGGGCGTGTCACCGGCATCCGGATTCGCGGGGGAACACCGTGTACGCCCCTTCGGAATCAGTATGGCCGGAACGCGGACCCGCCGGGGACCGGCGCACCCGCGCCCGCACCGGGTTTCGGACAGTGCGGGCAGGTGGCCGCAAAGCCCCGGACCCGGGGTCCGGAGCCGGACCCCGGGTCCACCGGGGACACGGCGGCGCGACCCTCCCCACGGGCCTTCCCGGAGGCGGCATGCGGTCCGCCTGAGGCGGGTCGGGTGAACGGAGCGTGACCGCACACCGGACACGCTGAGTACGCGCACGCCTGCGAGGCGATTCACGCTGAGGTGAGCGGCTCGGATATGGTCCCCCTCGTGGCTGTCACCTCACTACGACGCAAACTCTCCGTCAGCGCGGCCGTGGGTCTGCTCCTGGTCCCCGGCTGCCACGCCGTGGAACAGGAGCTGCCCTACGCCGAGCCGGTCCGCTCCTCGCCCGACGACCTGGCGGGGATGGAGGCGGGCACCGTGTCGGTGACCACCGACGACAGCGCGGTGAGCTACCGCTACCCGCGGCTGGGCGGCGACCACCCGCTGACGGTGGAGGCGCGCACCGCCATGGCCGCGCGCCAGACCGCCTTCCTGGAGGACCTGCCGGAGGGCGGCTCCCCCGAGCTGCACCAGGACACGGCCATCCTCGCCGCCTCGCCGGAGGTGGTGGGCGCGCGGCTGACCGCGACCGCCTCCGCGGGCGGGGACGAGACCTTCGAGGCCGACACCCTGTGGTACGACGCCGACAGCGGGGAGGTGCTGCCCTGGACCTCGCTGTTCCGGGACGAGGAGGCGATCGAGCGGGCCCACCTGGCCCTGGCCGAGGTCCTGGAGGAGGGGTACAACCTGCCCGAGCGCCAGTTGCCCGGGCTGGTCGGCGAGGTCGCCTCGGGCGAGCGGTCGGCGCCGGAGGGCGGCGCGTCCGCCGACGGGCGGGGCGGGACGACCAACGGTGGGGCGGCCGGGGATTCCAACAGTGAGGCGGCCGGGGAACCCGGCGGCGGGGAGGCGGACGGGGGCTCCGAGCCGCTCGACCTGTCCGAGCCCGACCAGGCCCGGGAGGCCGCCGAGCGCTGGGCGGGCTCGCCCCTGGGCGACCTGGCCTTCAGCACGGCGGGCGGCCTGGCCGTGCGCATGGACCCCGACGCGGTGCCCAGCGCGGGCCGGGTCGGCGAGGTGCTGGTCCCGGTGGAGGCCGCCGACGTCGAGGGGCTGCTGTCCGAACTGGGCTACCTGGCCCGGGAGGCGGCCCTGAACGGGGACGGCCTGGGCGACGACCTCTCGCAGGACGAGGGGGGCCTGAGCTCCCAGGGGCACACCCTGGACTGCGAGCGCCTCAAGTGCGTGGCACTGACCTTCGACGACGGGCCGGGCGAGCACACCGACCAGTTGCTGGACAGCCTGGCCGAGTACGACGCCCGCGCCACGTTCTACGTGCTGGGCTCGCTCGTGGACGAGTTCCCCGCACCGGTGGAGCGCATGGCCGAGGAGGGCCACGAGCTGGGCAACCACACCTGGAAGCACGACGACCTGGCCAAGATGTCGGCCGACGAGATCCGCAAGGACATCGAACGCACCAACGCGGCCGTGCGCGAGGTGACCGGGGTGGAGCCGCCGACCATCCGGCCGCCCTACGGGTCGCTGAACGGGACGGTGCGCAAGACGGTGGAACAGCCCCTGATCCTGTGGGACGTGGACACGCTGGACTGGAGGAGCCGCGACACCGAGGAGGTCAGCGCGGCGGCGCTGGACAACACCGTGCCGGGGAGCGTGGTGCTCTTCCACGACATCCACGAGACCTCCGTGGAGGCGATCCCGGACGTGCTGGCGGGACTGCACCGGCGGGGCTACCACTTCGTGACGGTCACCGACATCTTCGGCTACCAGGGCATGGAGTCGGGCGACGTGTACACCGACGCGCGGCTCTCCTAGGCCCCGCGCCCGCGCGGCGGGGCCCCGGCCGGGAGAAGGTCCCGGCCGGGGCCCGCGAGGCGGCGGCCCGCGCCGGGACGGTGCGCCCGCGGAGCCGTGGACGGGCGCCCGCCGCGCCCGGGGCGGCGTCCGGAGGACCGCGGCCGACAGCCGGGAGAGCGCTGGCGAGGGAACTCCCCCGCACCCCTTTTCACCAACAAAGAGGACATTCTCCTTCCGTTCGAGAAAACGCTGGTGGCGATCACCGCTTCCGGCGGACCCGATGGGCTAGGTTGCGTTTCCGAGGCCCGGGACATTCCCTTCCCGAATCACCCCCAAAAAGGAAAAGCCTCGTTTTTCCCATTCGCCCGCACCCATCTTCCGCACGGAGGCACGAGCAGTGGCACCAGCCAAGACCGAGGCAGAGGAGTCCTCCGTGAAGACCCGCAAGGGGTCGATCATCGTGAGCTGGCTGACCTCGACCGACCACAAGGTCATCGGGTACATGTACATCATCACCGCCTTCGTCTTCTTCGTCTTCGGCGGAATCCTGGCGGTGCTCATCCGCGCCGAACTGTTCTTCCCGGGCATGCAGATCATGTCCAACGACGAGTACAACCAGCTGTTCACCATGCACGGCACGATCATGCTGCTGCTCTTCGCGACCCCGCTGTTCGTGGGTTTCGGCAACGTGATCATGCCGTTGCAGATCGGCGCGCCCGACGTGGCGTTCCCGAGGATGAACCTGTTCGGCTACTACCTGTTCCTGTTCGGCGGGCTGATCGTCTCGGCCGGGTTCCTGACCCCGGGCGGCGCGGCCAGCTTCGGCTGGTTCGCCTACACACCCCTGTCCTCGGCGGTCCACTCACCGGGGGTGGGGGGCGACCTGTGGATCATGGGGCTGGTGGTGTCGGGTCTGGGCACCATCCTGGGCGCGGTCAACTTCATCACGACCGCCCTGTGCATGCGCGCGCCCGGTATGACGATGTTCCGCATGCCGATCTTCACCTGGAACATCATCCTGACCAGCGTGCTGGTGCTCATCGCGTTCCCCGTGCTGACGGCGGCCCTGATCGCTCTGGGCGCGGACCGCATGGTCGGCACGCAGGTGTTCAACGCCGAGCACGGCGGGGCCATCCTGTGGCAGCACCTGTTCTGGTTCTTCGGCCACCCCGAGGTGTACATCATCGCGCTGCCGTTCTTCGGCATCGTGACCGAGATCCTGCCGGTGTTCAGCCGCAAGCCGATCTTCGGCTACAAGGGGTTGGTGGCGGCGACCATCGCCATCACCGGCCTGTCGGTGACGGTGTGGGCGCACCACATGTTCCCGACGGGTGCGGTGCTGCTGCCGTTCTTCTCGTTCATGAGCTTCCTCATCGCGGTGCCGACCGGGGTGAAGTTCTTCAACTGGATCGGCACGATGTGGCGGGGCCAGATCAGTTTCGAGACGCCGATGCTGTTCTCGATCGGGTTCCTGGTGACCTTCCTGTTCGGCGGTCTGACCGGTGTGCTGCTGGCCTCCCCGCCGATCGACTTCCACGTCACCGACTCCTACTTCGTGGTGGCCCACTTCCACTACGTGGTGTTCGGCACGGTGGTGTTCGCGATGTTCGCGGGCTTCTACTTCTGGTGGCCCAAGTTCACCGGGACGATGCTCCACGAGGGTCTGGGCAAGTTCCACTTCTGGCTGCTGTTCCTGGGCTTCCACGGCACGTTCCTGGTGCAGCACTGGCTGGGCGCGGCGGGTTTCCCGCGCCGCTACGCCGACTACCTGCCCGGTGACGGGTTCACGCAGTTGAACCAGATCTCCTCGGTGTCCTCGTTCGTGCTGGCGGCCTCGACGCTGATCTTCTTCTGGAACGTCTTCGTGACCGCGCGCAACGCCCCCCAGGTGGGGATGGACGACCCGTGGGGCTACGGCTGCTCGCTGGAGTGGGCCACGTCCTGCCCGCCGCCGCGGCACAACTTCACGTCGCTGCCGCGGATCCGCTCCGAGCGTCCCGCGTTCGACCTGAACCACCCGCACGTGGCGGCGCAGGCCCTGGACGAGGCCGGGCGCGGGGAGGCCGCCCCGAGGCGCTGACCCGCGCGGGCGGGGGCGGGCCGCTGCCCGCCCCCACTCCCCCGCTCAGAGGAACCGGCGCAGCAGCTTCTGCTTGAGGTCGGTGACGGGCGCGTAGGCGATGCGCATGGTGTCCATGAACAGCGACTTGTCCAGCACCGACTTGGTGTGCGAGAAGGTGTCCAGGGAGGCCGCGGAGTGGTAGGCGCCCATGCCGCTGTCCCCCACGCCGCCGAAGGGCAGGTCGGGGACGGCCAGGTGGGCGACCGGCAGACCGAAGGCCAGCCCGCCCGAGGAGGTCTCGGTGGTCAGGCGGCGCTTGGTCTCCTCGGAGTCGGTGAAGCCGTACAGCGCCAGCGGCTTGTCGCGTTCGTTGACGAAGGCGATGGCCGCGTCCAGGTCGGGAACCCGCAGGACCGGCAGGACGGGGCCGAAGATCTCCTCCGACATCACCGGGGAGTCGGGTGCCACGTCGCCCAGGACGGTGGGGGCGACGTAGAGGCGGTCGATGTCGTGCTGTCCGCCGGTGACCACGGTGCCGCTGCCCAGCAGGGCGGTGATCCGGGCGAAGTGGCGCTCGTTGACGATGCGCCCGTAGTCGGCGCTGCGCGAGGGGTCCTCGCCGAACATCTCGGTGATGGCGGCGGCCAGCTCGCGCTGGAGCGGTTCGGCGGTGTCGCCGACGGCGAGCACGTAGTCGGGGGCCACGCAGGTCTGACCGGTGTTGGTGAACTTGCCCCAGGCCAGGCGGCGGGCGGTGGTGGCCAGGTCCACACCGGGTTCGACGATGGCCGGGCTCTTGCCGCCCAGCTCCAGGGTGACGGGGGTCAGGTGCTTGGCGGCGGCGGCCATGACGATGCGGGCCACGGCGCCGTTGCCGGTGTAGAAGATGTGGTCGAAGCGCTCGTCCAGCAGGGCGGTGCTCTCGGGGATGCCGCCCTCCACGACCGCGACCGCCTCGGTGTCCAGGTAGCGGGGCAGCAGCTCGGCCAGGGCGGCGGAGGTGGCCGGGGCCAGTTCGCTGGGCTTGACCAGGGCGGCGTTGCCCGCGGCGAGGGCGCCGACCAGGGGAGCCAGGGACAGGTTCACCGGGTAGTTCCACGGGGCGATGATCAGCACGGTGCCCAGGGGCTCGCGCACGCGGCGGGCCCTGGCCGGGGCCAGGGCGACGGGCACCGGCACCCGCTGCGGGCGCAGCCAGGAGGCCAGGTGTCTGAGGGTGTGGTCGATCTCGTTGACCACGAAGCCGATCTCGGTGGTGTGGGACTCGATGGGGCTCTTGCCGAGGTCGGCCCCGAGCGCGCGTTCGAACGCGGTGCGCTCCTCGGTGAGCATGCGGCGCAGCGCGCGCAGCTGGGCGCGGCGCCAGGCGACCGGCTTGGTGCGGCCGGAGGCGAAGGCGGCGCGCAGGCGGGCGACCACCGGCGGGATCTCGGTGGTCAGGGTGAGCGGCTCGGCGGGGGGCCGGGGGGCGGCCTCGGCGGCGGGAGCGCCTTGGGTCTCGGTCATGGAGCGATACTAAACGAAACGCTTTCGTTTCCCTAGGCCTCACTCGCATAGGATTCGGGCATGACCACCGACCATCTGCCCGACGCCTCGCGCGCCCCCCAACGGGGCCGACCGCGCGACGCCTCCCGGGACCGCGCGCTGATGGACGCCACCCTCGCCGAACTCGAACTGCACGGGTACGGCGGTCTGACCACGGCCGCCGTCGCACGGCGGGCCGGTGTCTCCACCGCCACCCTCTACCGCCGCTGGCGCTCCAAGGAGGACCTGGTGTTGGGAGCCGCCCGGGACTGGGCGGAGAACCTGGGGCCCGACCTGGACACGGGCGCGCTGCGCTCGGACCTGTCCCGGCTCCTGCACGACAAGGCCGCGGCCCTGGAGGGGTCCTCGGGGAGGCTGCTGCGCGCGGTGCTGGGCGAGGCGGCGCACAACCAGGCGCTCGCCGACGCGCTCTTCGGCGACTTCGTGGTGCCGCTCCAGGAGCGGGTGCTGGCGGTGGTGGAGCGCGCCGTCGCGCGCGGGGAGATCCCGCCGGTGGAGGACCCGATGGTGGTGGCGGAGATGGTGATCGGCCCGATGGTCAGCCACACGTTCCTGGTGCCGCCCGCGCCCGGCGCCTCCCCGGGCCACGACATGGCCGACCGGCTCCTGCCCTACCTGCTGCGCGCCCTGGGCCACCGGGAGGCGGGAGCCCCCGGAGGGGCCCGGCCCGCCGACCCGGCCGGAAGGGCCCCGGGCGGCCGCACCGGCTGAGGTCGTGGCACCGCACGGCTCCCAGACGGCCCTCCCCTGAGAGGGGCCCACCGCCGCCCGGAGACGTCGCGGCACCCGGAGCGGTGGCGGCGGGGATGGGAACACCCCTGGCCTCATCGCGTGGACGCTGTTACCGTCGGGGCAACGACCTACCTGATCCCCAGGGGAGTCCGCGCCGTTCGGCGTGCCCGATCCCCGGAGGCAGGCATGTTCTCGATCGATGCTCCAGGTCAGTCCACGGCACTGTGGGACATGGTCGACGGGCCGATGCCGCGCGGACTGCTGGGCGCCGGTGACCCCGATGTACACGTGATCGACGGCGTCCCGACGATGTACCTGGGCGGCTTCTCCACGACGTTCCGCAACCGTCTCTACCGTGCGCGTCTGGCACCCGGTCAGGCGCTGGACAGCGGGCGGTGGGTGTTCGACACCGACGCGCGCGGCCGGGTGAGGCCGCTGGTCGTGGACCCTCCCCGTGACGGATGGGACCGCGCGGGGATGCACACGCCCTCGTTCGTGCCCGGCATCGACGGCCACCCGCCGCGCCTCTACTACACCGGGCGCGCCTCGCTCCGGCACTACGGGAGCCGCAGCAGCTACGCGATCGGGGTCCTGGAGTACCGCGGGGGACGGTGGGAGCGCCGCGCGGAGCCCGTCCTGCGCGGCAGCGCGCCCCGCATGAGTGTGCTGGAGCCTCTCGTGGTCCACGACCGGGGCCGCTACCTGATGTGGTTCCAGGCGAACCCGCACGAGATCGGACCGGGCGAGCTGCCCGACTACGAACTCCGGGTCACCGAGAGCACCGACGGCCTGTCGTGGTCGGCGCCGAAGGTCTTCGCGGGGCCCGAGGAGGGATTCTTCGACAACGCCGTCCACCGCGTGGACGGCCGGTGGGTCATGGTGCTGGCCCGGGGATCGAACCTGCACGGCACACCGCACTTTCCCGACCAGGGCCTGTGGATCACCACGGCCGCCGAACTCGTCCCGGAACGGTCGGGGTGGACGGCCCCGGTGCGTGTGCTGGACACCGATCACACGGATACGCCGGAGTGGATGGCGCGTGGTGTGTACGGGCCCGCGCTGCACGCGCTGGAGGGGGCCGGTGAGGCGGTGCTGCTGTACACCGCGACCAGGGACGCCCCGAAGTGGGCCGAGTTCAACGTGCGCCGCCTGCTACGGGGCAGGCGCCCGGTCGTGCCCTCACCCTTCTATCTCGCGGTGGGGCAGTCGCGTCTGACGGCCCTGCCCCGCGGCACGGGCGGGGACGAAGGCTGAGAGCGGTCGGCGGGACGACGCGGCTCGCGGGTCGGGCCAGGGGCGGCATCAGGCGGGCCGTGCGACGGCCGCCGTCCCGATCCCCCTGCCTGTGGGAGAAAATCTCACCCGCGGAGCCGCGCCCCTGCCCGGGGCGGGGCTCCGCGGGCGGGTGTCAGCCCACCGTCGCCGGTTCCCAGGCGCGCTCGACCACGCGCACCAGGCCCCGGTCGGTGATCTTCACGCTCGGGGACACCGCCAGGGTCAGCGTGGACAGGCTCATGAAGGCGTTGCGGTTGTCCCAGCCCCACGCCGCCAGCTCCGCGCGCAGCTCCCGGGTGGCCCGGGCCACCTCGTCGGCGGGCCGCTCCGACATGACCCCGCCGACGGGCAGGGCGATCCCGGCGCCCTCGCCGCCCTCGCGGACCAGGCTCATGCCGCCGCCCCAGGACACCACCCGCGCGGCGGCCTCGCGCAGCGCCTCCTCGCCCGTGGCCACGACGGTGAGGTTGTGGCTGTCGTGGGCGTAGGTGGTGGCGAAGGCCCCCGCGCCCAGTTCCTGGCCGGTGACCGGTGCGAACGCCACCCCGCCCGCCCCGGTGTGGCGCTCGAAGACCGCCACCACCGCGGTCCGGCCCTGCCAGTGCACCACTCCCCCGCGCACGGGCAGCACGACCTCGTCCGGCTCGGTGTAGGTGTCCACCGGGTTCACCCGCAGCGCCCGGAAGGCGTGGTCGCCGTCGGGCAGGTCCACCCGCCAGCGGGCCGCCTGCGCGTCGGGAGCGCTGATGCGCACCGTGCCGCCGAACGGGTGGTCCGGCGCGGGTCCGGGGCCGGTGAGCGGGGCGCCGTCGCGGCCCACGACCTCGCCGCCCGCGATCGCGACCACGGGGGTCAGCTCGGTGAGCGAGCGCAGCAGGACCAGGTCGGCGCGCTTGCCCGGGGTGACGGTCCCCCGGTCGTCGAGGCCGAGCCTGCGCGCGGGCTGGAGCGTGAGCGCCCGCAGCACCGCCAGCGGGGGCAGTCCGCGTTCGAGTGCCACCGCCCCCACGCGGTCCAGGTGGCCGGTGCTCACGATGGCGTCCACGACGATGTCGTCGGTGACCAGGCAGAAGTCGGGCAGGTGCGGCAGGTCCAGCAGCGCCCGCACGACCTCGGGGGTCAGGCACTTCTCCTGGAGCATCAGCAGCATGCCCAGGCGGGCCTTCTCCACCGCCACCTCGGCGGTGTTCTTGCAGTGGTCGGAGTCGATCCCGGCCCACAGGTACTCGCCTAGCTCGGCGCCGGACAGGTTGGGGCAGTGCCCGTCCAGGCGCACGCCCCGGCTGCGGGCCGCGGCGATGATGGCGTCCATCCTGGGGTCGCCGGAGACCACCGCACGGTAGTCCATCACCTCGCCGAGGGTGGTGACCCCCTCCCAGTCCAGCATCTCGGCGACGTCGTCGGCGTCCAGGCGGGCCCCGGCCGTCTCGAACCCGTCGAGCGCGGGCACGCACGAGGGGACCGCCCAGCGCATGGTCTGCCCGGTGGACTGGCCCTGCGCGATCATCCACGCCTGCCCCTCGCGCCCGGCGACGTTGACGATCTCGTGGGCGTCGGCGAGCACGGTCGTGGTGCCGCGCGCGAGCGTGACCCGGGCGAACTCGGCCGGGGCCAGCAGGGAGCTCTCGATGTGCATGTGCGCGTCCACGTACCCGGGCGCGACCACGAGCCCGTCGGCGTCGACGGTCTGGCGGGCCTCGACCGGGGTGCCCGGCGGCAGCACCGCGCGGATCGCGTCGCCGACCACGGCGACGTCGGCCCGCCACACCTGGCCGGTGTGGACGGAGACGACGTCTCCGCCGCGGATGAGCAGGTCTGCGGTGAGCATCGGAGTCGGTTCCCCTTCCGGTGCGCGGTCGCGGTTCACGGCGTCCGCGCGCTGTCGTTCGGTTCTGCGGCGTAGCCGGCGATGCCCTCGGTGAGGCGGGCGGCGAACCCGTCGGCGTCCACGGTGCGGGCCACGCGCACGTGGCGTGCGCGGCCTGGGGTGCGCAGGTCGGCCACGAGGGCGCCGCGGGTGAGTTCCCCGGCGCACTCCACCGAGGCGGTGCCCTCCTCCCAGCCGAGCAGCTCGGGGTGGGCGACGGCGGCCACCGCCAGGGCGTCGTGCACCGGCACGGCGGCGACGCCGAAGCGGTCCAGGTAGCGCAGGGCGTAGTCGCGCAGCAGTGCTCCGGCGATCCCGGCGGTGCCGGGCAGCGCCGCCAGCTCCTCGGCCCGGCTCAGTGGGTACAGGGCGGCGCGGGTGACGTCCAGGCCCACGATCCGCACGGGCAGGCCCGACTCCAGGACGTAGCGGGCGGCCTCGGGGTCGGCGTGGAAGTTGAACTCCGCCGCCGGGGTGATGTTGCCCTGGGCGAAGGCGGCGCCGCCCATGACGACGATCTCGCGCAGCGCCGGTCCGGCCTGCGGGTGGCGGGCGAGCAGGGCGGCCACGTTGGACAGCGGGCCGATCGCCACCAGGGTCAGCTCCCCCGGCGATCCCAGGGCCTGCTGCGCCAGCCAGTCGACCGCGTGGCCGGGGCCGAACGCCCGGGGCGGCGAGGCGGGGACGAGCCCGCCCAGGCCGCAGACTCCGTGCATGGGCTCGTCGCGCAGGCGCGCGGTCCGGGAGATCGGCCCGGCCAGCCCCGACACCAGCGGCAGGTCGGCCGGGGCGCCGGCCAGGTCCAGCACGTGCGCGGCGTTGCGGTCCACGTCGGCGAGGGAGGCGTTCCCGGCCACCGTGGTCACCCCCCGCACCTCCAGCTCCGGGGAGGCCAGCGCGAGCAGCAGGGCGAGGGCGTCGTCGACGCCGGGGTCGCAGTCGATCACGACGGGGACGCTCACCGGGCCACCTCCTCGGTGAAGCGGTCCAGCCAGGTGGAGCGCTCCTGCGCGATGAGGGCCAGGTCGCCCTGGTGGTAGCCGCTGTCGGACGGGGAGGAGGCGGCCTGCCCCGACACCCGCTCCATGAGCGGGGTGGGGTCGGCCTCCAGCGCCACGGGCTTGTCGTAGAGGGCCTCGGCCATCCCCTCCTGGATCTCGGGGCGCAGCAGGAAGTCGACGAAGGCCAGGGCCCCGGCCTCGTTGGGCGCGCCGTTGACGACCTGGACGGTGTTGGCGGTCATCACCCGGCCCTGTTCGGGCGCGGCGAAGCCGATCGGCTGCCCGGCCTCCACCGAGCCCATGGCGAAGTTGTCCAGGCCGGGCGCCATGGCGATCTCACCGCGTTCGAGCAGGCTGGTGAGCTCGGTGGAGCCGGTGTAGAACTGGAGCGCGTCGGAGCCGATGCGGCCCATCGCCTCGAACCCGGCGTCGGGGTCGGAGGGGCCCGAGCCGAAGTGCTCGCCCGCGGCCAGGACGAACATCGGACCGGCCGAGACCGAGATGTCGGGTAGCACGTACCCCGCCTCGGGCTTGGCCCACAGGTCGTCCCAGGAGTCGGGGGCCTCCTCGACCAGGTCGGTGCGGTAGAGCAGGCCCAGGAGCTGGAAGGTGTAGGCGGGGCCGTACCCGTCCGGGTCCACCGCCCAGGGCTGGATGGCGTCGAGGTTGGGCACGTCGGCGGGGTCGACGGGGGCGAACAGCCCCATGTCCTTGCCGATCTGGGCGTAGTAGTCGGAGATGAGCACGACGTCGGTGTCGGGCGTCTCGGCGTTGATCCTGAGCTTGGTGAGCCGCCCGGCGTTGTTGCCGGTGTCCAGGACCACCCGGATACCGGTCTCGGCCTCGAAGGGGTCGGCCACCACCTCGGTGAACTCCTCGGTGGCGAAGGCGAAGGTGCTCACCACCAGCGTGTGGGGGTCGTCCTCGCGCACCGGTGCGCAGGAGGCGCTCACCAGGGCCAGCGCCGCCGTCCCGGCGAGCGCGGCGAGCGTGCGGCGCGTGCGTGCGGGGCGGCTCATCCGGTCTCCTCGGCGAGTTCCACCAGGTGGCGATGGGGCAGGGCGATACGCACGGGGTCGCCGGGACGCAGGTCGTCGGCCGGGTGCAGGGAGCGCAGGACCGCCCCGGGCCCCTCCACACCGTCGATGCGGGCCTCGACCAGGCAGTTGCTGCCCTGGAAGGTGACCTCGCCGACGGTGCCGTCCAGACCGGTCTCGCCCTCGCCCTCGCGGGTTCCGGCGGGCAGCAGGCGCACGTGCTCGGGCCGGATGGTGACGGCTCCGTGCCCGGGCACCCGCGGGAAGTTGTCGTAGCCCAGGAACTCGGCGACGAAGCGGTTGGCGGGCGCGGGGAAGACCTCCCGGGGCGCGCCCTGCTGCTCCAGGCGCCCCTCGTTGAGGATGACCATGGTGTCGGACAGCTCCAGCGCCTCGTCCTGGTCGTGGGTGACCAGGACGGCGGTCAGCCCGGTCTCGCGCTGGACCCGCAGCAGTTCGCGGCGCATCTGCACGCGCAGCTGGGCGTCGAGGTTGGACAGCGGCTCGTCCAGCAGCAGCACCGAGGGGCGGATGGCCACGGCGCGGGCCAGGGCCACGCGCTGCTGCTGGCCGCCGGACAGCTCGGCGGGCTTGCGGTCGGCCAGGTGGGCCAGGCCCACCAGGTCCAGTGCCTCACCGGCGCGCCTGGTCACCTCCTGGGCGGCGATCTTTCGGGTGCGCAGCCCGTAGCCGACGTTGTCGCGCAGGGTCATGTGCGGGAAGAGCGCGTAGGACTGGAAGACCATGCCGATGTTGCGCTTCTCCGGCGGGGTGCGGGTGGCGTCCTCGCCCTCCAGCAGGATCCTGCCGGAGGTGGGCTGGAGGAACCCGGCGATCATGCGCAGGGTGGTGGTCTTGCCGCAGCCGCTGGGGCCCAGCAGGGTGGTGAACCTGCCGCGCTGCACGGCCAGGTCCAGGTCGGCGACGGCGGCGGGGCCGTCCTTGCCCTTGCGTCCGCCGAAGCGGTGGGTGACGCGGTCGAGTTCGACGACGGGTGTCATGTGGTGTGTGTCCTTCTCTTCCCGGTTAGCGGCCGAAGACCTTCGTGAAACCGACCATGCGTTCGGTGGCGAAGGCGACCGCGACGCTGAGCACCAGGAGCAGCACGCTGACCGCCGCGACCACCGGGTCGAACGAGGACTGGACGTAGTTGAGCATCTCCACCGGCAGGGTCGCCACGCCCGGGCCGGTGAGCAGCAGGGACAGGGGAACGTTGTTCAGGGAGGTGATGAAGGCCAGGATGGTGGCGGACAGGATGCCCGGCGCCATGACCGGCAGGGTCACGGTGAAGAAGGCGCGCACCGGTCCGGCGCCCAGCCCCCGTGCGGCCTCCTCCAGGCGCGCGTCGGCCAGCGACAGCGAGGCGCCCACGACGCGGACGGTGTAGGGCAGCAGCAGGACGGTGTGGCCGACGATCAGCGCGCCCAGCGCGGTGACGCGCATGCCCACCATGAGCTGCTGGAACAGGGCCAGGCTCAGGACCAGTTCGGGGACCACGATCGGGGCGAAGAAGAGGTTCTCCATCAGCCTGCGCCCGCGCGGGTTGCCCCGGTGCAGAGCCAGGGTGGCCGGAACGCCCAGGAGCAGGGCGATGGCGGTGGAGGCCAGCGCCACGGCGACGCTGGTGCCGAAGGAGTCGATGAAGGGCCCGTAGTCCAGGGCGGCGGCGAACCAGCGCAGGGACAGGCCCTCGGGCGGGAAGGCCAGGGTGCTCCCGGCGGTGAAGGCGACCCCGATCAGGATCACCACGGGGCCGAGCATGAGGACGAAGGCCGCCGCCGCGAGCAGCGACAGGAAGGGGCGTCTCAGGATCATGACGTGGTGCTCCCGATCTTGCCGAGCCGACCCGACAGCGCGCTGACCGCCAGCACGAGCACCGTCATCACCAGGGCGACGGCGCTGGCGGAGGGCCAGTCGAGGCTGACGTTGACCCGGCTGTAGAGCAGGGTGGACAGAAGGCGTTCGCGCGGCCCGCCGAGCAGCTGGGGCGTGGTGAAGGCGGTGACCGCGCCCGCGAAGACGAGCGTGCAGCCCACGAGCACGCCGGGCAGGGCGAGCGGGAAGACCACGGTGCGGAAGGCCCGGCCGGGCGAGGCGCCCAGGCCGCGGGCGGCGTCCTCCAGGCGGTGGTCCTGCTGGGCGAGGCTGGAGTAGGAGGACAGGATCATCAGCGGCAGGAACAGCTGGACCAGGCCGAGCACGATGGCGGTCTCGGTGTAGAGCAGCTGGACCCGGCCCATGCCCAGGGCCTCGCTGATGCCGCTGATGAGGCCGTTGCCGCCCAGGACCATGATCCAGCCGTAGGTGCGCACGACGGTGTTGAGCAGCAGCGGGAAGATCGCCAGGGCCAGGAGGCGGCCGGGCCAGCGGCCGGGCGCCCGGGAGATGAGGTAGGCCACCGGGAAGCCCATGAGCAGGCACAGCGCGGTGGTCACCACGGCGACGCGGACGGTGCGGGCGACCACGGGCAGCAGGTAGGGGTCGGTGAGCAGGCCGCCCGTCTCGCGCGCGACCGTGGCGGGGTCGCCGTCGGGCGGCCAGGCCAGGGTGGCCACGACCGGGTAGCAGAAGGCGAACAGGACCACGGCCAGCCCCGGGACCAGCAGGACCGTGACGGGTGGTCGTGGGAGGCGGCCGCGGCGCGGAGCGGCCGCGTCGGCGCCGACGGTGGGTGACGGGCGGGGCAATTCCACTCCCGATCGCTGTCGAGGGGACGGTCTGGGTTCGGCACGGCGCCCGAGCTGCGCGGTGCCGTGTCTGCGCGAGGATTCGCCTGCACGATGCTTGATCCGAACAGCGGTTCATCTGCGGAAACATCTGCAAGCGCTTGCACAAGCGCTTGCACACCGTAGCCTGTGTCGGGGACATGAGCCAACCCCCGGGTCGCGAGTGTGACAGGGGGCACCACCGGGTGTGAGGAGCTGCAATGGCGAGTCTGGACGACGTGGCCAGGGAGGCCGGTGTGTCGGCGTCCACCGTTTCGCGGGCCCTGTCGCGGCCGTCCATGGTCTCCGAGCCCACCCTGCTCAGAGTGCGCGCCGCCGCGGAGCGGCTGGGGTTTCGGGCCAACCCGGCCGCTCGGGCGCTGACCACGGGCCGCAGCGGTTTCTTCGCCCTGCTCGTCCCCGACCTGGACAACCCCTTCTACTCCACCACCGCCACCGCCGCGCAGGAGCTGGCGGGCAGGAGCGGGCGCCGGGTGATCATCGCCGTCACCGGCGGCGACGCGGCCCGCGAGGCCGAGGTGCTCGGCGAGCTGGAGAGCCAGGTGGACGGGTTCGCGCTCCAGTCACCGGTGGGTTCGGCCGCCGACCTGAAGGAGGCGCACCGGCGCAAGCCGCTGGTGGTGATCAACCGCCGCGTGCCCGGACTGACCTCGTTCACGGTGGACACCCCCGGCGGTCTGGGCACCGTCTACGACCGCCTGGTGGAGCTGGGGCACCGCGACGTCGCCTACCTGGCGGGGCCGCCCAGTTCGTGGATGGACCGGCGCAGGCGCGAGGAGCTGGTGGAGCACGCCGCCCGGTCCCGGCTGCGGGTGCGGGTCTTCGGGCCCGTGCGACCGGCCTTCGCCGAGGGGGCCGCGGCGGCGCGGGAGATCGTGGACTCGGGTTGCACGGCGATGCTGGTCTACAACAGTCTGTTGCTGCTGGGAGCGATGTTCGAGTTCGGCCGTATGGGGGTGCGGGTGCCCGAGGACATCAGTGTGGCCGCGGCAGACGACATCGCCCTGGCCGACCTGCCGGGGCCGCCGATCTCGGCGGTGCTGGCCCCGGCGGACGAGCTGGGCCGCGCGGCGGTGTCGGCGCTGGTCGAGCTGGTCGACGGGCCCTCGGGGGCCCGCCCCCGGGGGCGCAGGCTGCCCACCGAGGTGCGCATCACCGACTCCCTCGCGCCGCCGCGCGCGGCCTGCGGCTGACGCGGGGCCCGGCTGCCCGGCGTTCACCGGCCGGGTCCACCGCCCCAGGGTCCGTTTTTTGGACCGGCCTCAGCTTGTGGGGGTTGGTTCGGGCGCCCACGGGGTTCTGACTGCCTAACGGCGGGGCGGGTCCGCCAGCGCCAGGCCCCCGCCGAAGGCGATCAGCGCACAGCCCGAGGCCTGGTCCAACCGGCGCAGCGTGGCCGGGCGCGGCTCGCGCCCGGCCAGCAGGTGCCCGGCGGCCGCCCACCCCGACGCCGTGGCCGCCTCGCACACGATGTAGAGCGCGCCCAGCACGGCCAACTGCGCCCCGGCCGCGGCCGCCCCGTCCTGGGAGGAGACGAACGGCGGCAGGAACGCGGTGAACAGCAGCAGCGCCTTGGGATTGGCGGCCGCGGTGACGAACTCCTGGGCCGCCAGCCTCCACCCCGCCACGCGGCGGGGACGCCCGTCCTCCCGCTCCGGCGGGCCCTTCTCGGAGGCGGGAGCGGCCCGTGCCGACCAGAGCACCCAGGCGCCCATTCCGACCAGGACGGCGGTCCCGAGGAACCGCAGGACCTCGAAGGCCGTCCGGGAGGTGTGCAGGAGCGCCCCCAGCCCCGTGACGACCACGGCGAGCATGAGGGCGAAGGCGGCGAGGCGCCCGGTGAGCGCGACGGCGGCCGGTCGCAGGCCCTGCCGCAGGCCGTTGCGGAACGCGAGCAGGTTGTTGGCGCCCGGAGAGGCCGCCACGGCCAGCGCGGCGGGGACGAAGACGGCCAGTTGCGCTGACGAGAGCATGCTCCCAGCCTAGGAGCACCACCGCCCGGCCCGGCTACCCGCGCCGACGGCGAAGGCGTCGGGGACGGGTGCGGAACGGCGGCGGACCAGCGCCTGCCGCGCGTGCTCGCGGACGAGAACCGGGAGGGCTTGGAAGGGGCCCCGGCCGCCCGGCCCGTCCGGTACCGCGGGCACGCTTAGGCCAGCCCGGTGGTGCCCGTAGTCTGCTGCCCACGGGCACCGCCGGGCTGGCCGCGCTCGCCATCCCGGCGCACGGGCGGGGCCCGGACGTGTTCCGGTCCGATCACCGGAAAGCCGGGCGAGAGCGCGCCCCCGTACGGAATCCTGGACGGGACGGAGCAGCGTTCGACCTAAGGGCAGGAGCCGACCGTGGACAGATCAGTTCTGGTGACCGGCGGGAGCCGGGGCATCGGGCTCGGTATCGCCAAGGGGTTCGCCGAGGCCGGGGACCGGGTGGTGATCGTCGGCCGCGACGAGGCCCGGACGCGTGAGGCCGCCCGGGGCGTCCCGGGGGCGGAGTGGGTGGTCGGCGACGTGGCCAGGGCCGAGGACTGCGAACGCGTCGTGGAGCATGCCGTGCGGCGCACCGGCGGCCTGGACGTGGTCTGCGCCAACGCCGGAATCTTCCCCTCGTCCCCGCTGGTGTCGATGGACCCCGGCGAACTCGACCGGGTCGTGGACACCAACGTCAAAGGCACCGTGCTGACGGTGCGCGCCGCGGTGGAGGCCCTGACGGCCTCCGGGCGGGGACGCGTGGTGATCACCTCCTCCATCACCGGACCCCTGACCGGATACGCGGGCTGGTCCCACTACGCCGCCACCAAGGCCGCCCAGCTCGGGTTCATGCGCAGCGCCGCGGTGGAACTCGCGCCCCGGAACATCACCGTCAACGCGGTGCTGCCCGGCAACGTGCGCACCGAGGGCCTGGAGGAGTTGGGGCCGGACTACCTGGAGCGCATGCGCGCGGCTATCCCCCTCGGACGCATCGGCGAGGTCGAGGACATCGCCGCGGCCTGCCTGTTCCTGGCCGGTCCCGGCGCCTCCTTCATCACCGGGCAGAGCATCGTGGTCGACGGGGGTCAGGTGCTGCCCGAGGACGGGCAGGCCTTCGGCGGTCTGGAGTGAGGAACGTGGAGTTCGGATGTTGAGAACCATGGCCTTTACGACGTAGATTCATAAGATCGCCCGGGTGCGCCGCACCCCGCGCGCTCGGGCGTTTCGCCCCCTCGCCCCGAGGCATGCGCCCCGGGGGTCAGGCGGACTCCCGGCGCCCGCGTATCCCGTCGAGGAGGAAGGCGGTGCGGCGGTCGTAGTCCTCACGCGGCGGGCGGGTCCCGTGCTTGAGGGCGAGCGCGGTGTCGACGACGATCGCGTGGAGGTCGTCCTCCTCGAACTCCGGACGCAGTGCGCCACAGGCCCGGCCCGCCGCGACGAGCTCGCCGTTGATCTCCCCCGCGGCCCGGCAGATCTCCAGGAGCCGCCGCGAGTGCGGATACGCCTGCAACAGCAGGTCGACCGCGGCGGGCTGGCGGTACAGGAGGTCGCGCATCGCGGTGACGTAGTGGGCGATCCGCTCCCCCGCGTCGTCGAGGTCCCGGGTGCGGTCGATGGCGGCGTACAGCTCAGCCGCGACCACCTCTTCGACGACGGCCTCGATGAGGCCGACCCTGCCGCCGAACCGGTTGAAGATCGTGGCCTTGCTCACCCCGGCCGCCCGGGCGACCTCCTCCAGAGGCACGGACAGGCCCCGCCCCTGGAAGGCGTCGATCGCGGCGCGCCGGATCTGCTCGGCGTTGCGTTTGGCGTCCGCCCGCAGGCGGGGCCCCGAAGACGCCGCACCGGTCATGGCCGCCCACCGTCCCCCACTGCCGACACAACAACTTGACTCACATGGTCAGTTTACCTAGTGTCGTCGGCGCGAGCGAAGTTGACCATGCCGGTCAACTTAAGTGCGGGCGACCGGCCGCCGTGTCCGGGACGCTTCCGCCCGGGCCCGGGGACCGCCGTACGCGCGCCCCGCCGAAGCGTCGGATTCCCCCGTCACCGCCGCGACCCGCCCACCGGGGCGGGCACGAACACACATGGAGAGGACCACGGGCATGATCGTCGTCACCGGCGCCACCGGCGCCCTCAACGGAGCCACCGTCGAGCACCTCCTCAGGCGCGTTCCGGCCGACCGGATCGGCGTCAGCGCACGCGACGCCGCCAAGGCACGGCACCTCGCCGACCGCGGGGTGCGCGTGCGACAGGGCTCCTACGACGACCCGGCCGCGCTGCGCGACTCCTTCGAGGACGCCGACCAGGTGCTCCTGGTGTCCTCCAGCGACACGGAGTCCGATGTGGTCGAACAGCACCGCGTCGCGATCGAGGCGGCCGTCGCGGCCGGCGCCCGGCGGATTCTCTACACCAGCCAGCACGGCGCCGCCGCCGACAGCCCCTACCTCCCGGCGCGCCTGCACGCCGCCACCGAGGCGATCCTCGCCGGGTCGGGGACCGCCTGGACCGCGCTGCGCTACGGGTTCTTCGGCAGCCTCGACCTCCTGCTCGGCCCGTGGCAGCGGACCGGGGTGATCGCCAAACCGGCGGACGGCCCCCTCCCCTGGGCCGATCGCGCCGACCTGGCCGAGGCCGCGGCGGTCATCCTCACCGGTGAGCGCTCCTTCGACGGCCCGGTCACCCTCACTCCGCCCGAGCCCGTCACCCT
Organism: Nocardiopsis sp. M1B1; assembly: GCF_052466615.1. NCBI lineage: Bacteria > Bacillati > Actinomycetota > Actinomycetes > Streptosporangiales > Nocardiopsidaceae > Nocardiopsis > Nocardiopsis sp. M1B1. The sequence goes on along the minus strand of NZ_CP196194.1, from coordinate 3,299,947 downwards.
CGGCGACTTCGCCCGGATCGCCTCCGAGCTCACCGGCCGCGACATCGAACGCGTCGTCGTGGACGACGAGCGGTGGAGCGCCGACCAGATCGCGAGCGGCGTCCCGGAACACGTGGTAGGGCTGACGCTCATGATGTCGCGGGCCGCCCGCGACGGGTACTTCGCGGGACACCACCCGCTACTGACCGAACTCCTCGGCCGCGAGCCCCGCAGCGCCGCCGAACAGCTCGCGGACCATATCGCGGCCTCGGGGGCCTCCTCACCGACCGTCTGACCGCCGCGCGGTAAGGGACCAAGGAACTTTTCTTCCTGCGCCAGGTGAAGTACCCCTTCGTCCATGAGCGACAGCAGAAGGATCACCTGGGAGGGCTTCTTCAACACCCGCGACCTCGGCGGTCTGCCGAGCCGGGACGGACGCAGCGTCCGCCGGGGCGCCTTCATTCGCTCCGCCGACCTGCGCTTCGTCACGGACAGGGGCTGGCGGGCCGCCTACGAGGCGGGCGTGCGCACCGTCGTGGACCTGCGCAACCCGGACGAGATCCGGCCGGCTCCGGGTGAGGGCCCGACGAGCCGGGGCGGGTCCGCCGCCTTCCCCGCGGAGGCGGCCCCCACTCCCCTGCCCGCGGGGATGACGCGTCTGGAGGTGGCCCTGGACCACGTCGAGGACGTCGGGTTCTGGCAGGACGTCAACCGCCGACGGCTGAACGGGAGCCCGCTCTACTACCCTCCCTTCCTCGACCGCAAGGCCGAACGCTGCGCCGCGGTGGTCACCGCCCTGGCCCGGTCCGGGCCGGGCGGCGTCCTGTTCCACTGCGGGGCCGGACGCGACCGCACCGGTCTGGTCGCCCTGCTGCTGCTCGCCCTGGCCGACGTCGGAGCCGACGCGATCGCCGACGACTACGAGCTGTCCACGACCGAGCTCGTCCCGCTCTTCGCCGCGATGGGACAACGGGACCAGGGCCCCGTGATCGAGGCCGTGCTGTCCGAGCGCGGCCTGACCCTGCGCGACACCGTCCTGGACGCCCTGCGCGGGCTGGACGCGCACGCCTACCTGCTGGCGGCGGGGGTCGCGGAGGAGGACCTGGCCGCCCTCCGGAAACGACTTCTGGACTGACCACCGCCTTCGCACGGCACGGTCCGGCCGACCGAACGGCGGGTCGGGCGGACCTCCCCCCGCCGGGTCGGTGCACGCCCGCCGCCCCCGGGGGACGCTCAACCGCGCAGCCGGGCGTTGAGCCGTGCGGCCTGCCTCGTGAGGTGGTCGCGTTCGGGCAGGTTGGGCGCGGACCGGGCGGCCTCGGCGTAGAGCCGGGCCGCGGTGACCGGGTCGCCGTCGCGCTCGTGCAGGTACGCGGCGGCGGCGCCGTGCCGGGGAACGGAGGGGTCCAGCTCCGCCAAGGCGGCCAGCCCCGCCCGCGGGCCGTCGGCCTCACCGACCGCGACGGCCCGGTTGAGGCGGGCCACGGGGCTGTCGGTGAGGCGCACCAGTTCGTCGTACCACTCGACGATCTGCGTCCAGTCGGTCTCCTCTGCCGTCCGGGCGTCGGCGTGGAGGGCGGCGATCGCGGCCTGGGCCTGGTACTCGCCCAGGCGGTCGCGGGCCAGGGCCGCCTGGAGCACGCCGACGCCCTCGGCGATCATGCGGGTGTCCCACAGGCCGCGGTCCTGCTCGGCGAGGGGCACGAGTCTGCCGTCGGGTCCGGTCCGCGCCGGGCGCCGGGCGTGGTGCAAAAGCATGAGCGCGAGCAGCCCCGCGACCTCCTCGTGGTCGGTTCCGGCCGCAAGCTGGCGGGTGAGCCGGATCGCCTCACCGGCGAGGTCGACGTCTCCGGAGTAGCCCTCGTTGAAGACCAGGTAGAGCACGCGCAGCACGGTGGCGACGTCGCCGGGCCGGTCGAACCGGACGCCCGAGACGGTCCGCTTGGCCCTGCTGATGCGCTGGGCCATGGTCGCCTCCGGCACGAGGTAGGCCCGCGCGATCTGGCGCGTGGTCAGGCCGCCGACCGCGCGCAGCGTGAGCGCGACGGCGGAGGCCGGTGTCAGGGACGGGTGCGCGCACAGGAAGTACAGCCGGAGCGTGTCGTCCACCGCCTCACCCGGGCCGGGTGCGGGTTCGGCCTCGACGCGTACCTCGCGGTGCCGTCGGGAGGTGTCGGCGCGGGCGGCGTCGAGGAACTTGCGCCAGGCCACCGTGACCAACCAGCCCCGGGGATCGTGCGGCGGGTGGTCCGGCCACACGCGCACGGCCTCGACCAGGGCTTCCTGCACGGCGTCCTCGGCCGCGGCGAAGTCCGCTCCGCGGCGGCCGAGGACGGCGATCACGGTGGGGGTGAGGGTCCGTAGAAGGGCCTCATCCATGGTGTGTCACTCCGTGATGGTCGGGGGCGCGGTCAGGAACGGGCGCACCTCCAGCCACTCGTGGATCGGCTTCCCGCCCGCCCCGGGCGCGGCCGACAGCTCCCCGGCCAGTTCGACCGCCCGCTCGTAGGTCTCGACGTCGATCACCATCCAGCCGGCGATCAGGTCCTTGGTCTCGGCGAACGGGCCGTCGGTGACCGGCGGCCGTCCCTCGCCGTCGTAGCGGACGAACGCGCCCTCCGGGGAGAGCGCCTGGCCGTCGACGAACTCGCCGGTGCCCTCCAGCCGGTCGGCGAAGTCCTGCATGTAGCGCATGTGGGCCGAGACCTCCTCCGGCGTCCACTGGTCCATGGGCACGTCGTTGACCGATGCGGGTGCGCCTCGGTAGTGCTTGAGCAGCAGGTACTTGGCCATGATGTCCTCCGTGGGTCGCTCTCGTGGCCCGTGCGGGCCGGGTGCGGTGCGGCCCGTCGCGGGCCGTGTTCACTCCGGGGACGGAGCCGTGCGCGGGTTCTCGACATCCCGCGGCGACTTTTTCCGACGGATTTCGCGGTGTCCGTCCCCTCCACTGTGCCGCAGGACCGCTGACGGGTGCGGGAAGCCGCTTCGCGTCGCGCTCGTCAAACGACGTGGGCCTCACCTTAGGAGGGACCGGTCTCGCCCGCCCCCCGCACTGACAACAGAGGGAAAAACACTGTAAGTCGGGGCGTCGGAACGAACACCCGAAACCGGCCCTGACCTGCCCTGTCAGTGCCACCCACCCTGTTCGCACGCTTAGACGAACACCCCGGCGAACACCCTGAACACGGCGAACAGCCGTCCTCCCCCGGCTGACAGCGTCCTTCCCTGACAGCGCGCCATAGAGCTGTCAGCACCGCGTCAGCCGTGCTGTCAGCCGCGGTCAGGAGCGCTTCGGAAGTTCCGCCGCCCCGGGAGCGATCGTCCGGCCGGGCAGGCCGCGGACGCGGTCACCGCCCCGGAAACGGTCCACGACGACGGGAGGGCGCGGACGGCAGGAGGGCGCGGACGGGGGGCACGGGAAGCCGTCGGTGGTCCGCGACGTCGGGAGGGCGCGGACGGCGGCCTCACGCCAGGACCGCGACCGACCCCCGCTCCACCAAGCGCACGGGCAGCCGCACGGCGGTGCCGGGGCCCTCCACGAGCAGGCCCATGATCCGCTCCCCCAGCACCTCGCGCTCCACGGCGATCGTGGTCAGGCCGGGGTCCAGCAGGGCCGAGGTGGGCAGGTCGTCGTGGCCCACCACGCTGACGTCGCGCCCCACGCGCAGGCCCAGGGAGCGGGCGGCGTCGTAGACGGCGGCGCTCAGGTGGTCGGAGTTGACGATCAGAGCGCGGTGCCCGGGGCGCGCCATCATCTCCGCGGACCTGCGGGCCACCGCCTCGTAGTCCAGGGGGCCGCGTGCCACCGACGCGGTCATCCCGTGTCGGGCGCAGTGGCGGTGGAAGGCCTCCTCGCGCCCCCAGTCGGCGGCCAGGTGCTCGGGAGCCATCAGGAGCGCGGCCTCGCGGTGGCCCCGCTCCGCCAGGTGCTCCACGGCCCGGGCGACGGCCTCCTCGTCGTCGGGGCCGACCGTGGACAGGCGGCCGGCGGTGCCCTCCCGGTCGGGTTCGGGCGTGCAGTTGAAGGCCACCACCGGGACGTGGGAGTGGCGGTCCATCCACTCCAGGAGGCGGTCGCGCCGCCCGATGGGCGCGATGGCGATCCCGGCGACCGCCTCGGCGGCGAGCCTGCGCAGCGCGGCGCTCTCCCGCTCCTGGTCGTAGTCCGAGCTCATGATCAGCAGGAGCGCACCCTCGCGGTGCGCGACGGTCTCCATGCCGCGCAGCACGTCCAGGAAGAAGGGGTTGCGCATGTTGCGGATCACCACGCCGTAGGCGGAACGTCGGCCGGTGCGCAGCGCCCGGGCCCGGCCGTCGGCCTGGTAGTCGAGTTCCGCGGCGATCCGGCGGACCCGCTCGGCGGTCGCGGCGGCCACGCGGCCGGTGCCGTTGAGGGCGAAGCTGGCCTGGGCGACCGAGACGCCCGCACCGGCCGCGACGTCCCGCAGGGTCGCGCGCTTGGTCGGTTCCGGCATGGCTCTCCTCGGGGGGACTGTGACCGTGGACTCGAAAGTACCGTGCGCCCGCTCGGGGCGAGCACCGGCGGGTCGACGGCACGGGACGCTGTTCCACCGGTGTTCGACCTCCGGTCACCGTTTGCGAAACAACAGGTCACCGCACTGATTAATCGTTTAATCACGCACTTCCGCACAGCGGTGTCCGGCAGGCACCGCAGACCCGACCCCGGAGTCCCCATGACCCTCACCCGCGGACGCGGCGTCCTGAGCGCCGCCGCGATCACGTCCGTCCTCGCGCTGACCGCCTGCGGCAACGCCGACCTGCCCCAAGCCGCGGCCACCGGCGACGGCGGCACCGTCATCACCTACAACTCCCCCGCCGAGTGGGGCAACTACGGCGAGGTCCTGGCCGCCTTCACCGAGGAGACCGGCATCCAGGCCCCCAACGACCCGAAGAACTCCGGGCAGGCCCTGGCCGCGCTCCAGGCCGAGAAGGGCGCGCCCGTCGCCGACGTCGCCTACACCGGCATCGCCTTCGCCGGACAGCTCGTGGAGGCCGGGGTCCTGCAGTCCTACGTGCCCGAGGGCGCGGAGGAGGTCCCCGAGGACCTGCGCGACCCCGACGGGAACTGGACGGCCGTCCACACCGGCACCATCGCCTTCATCGTCAACGAGGACCACTTGGACGGCGCGCCCGTGCCGAGCAGCTGGGAGGACCTCCTCGACCCCGCCTACGAGGGCAAGGTCGGCTACCTCGACCCCACCCAGGCGGCCGTGGGCTACTCCGCCGCGACTGCGGTCAACCACGCGCTCGGCGGCGACCTGTCCGACTGGCAGCCGGGCCTGGACTACCTGGCCGAACTGAAGGAGAACGGCGCCTCCACCTCCGCCCAGACCGCCACCGCCAAGGTCGCCCAGGGCGAGATCCCCATCCTCATCGACACCGACTTCAACGGCTACAAACTCCGCGACGAGGGCGCCGACGTCAGCGTCGTCATCCCCGAGGAGGGATCGCTGCAGATCCCCTACATCGTCGGCCTGGTCGAGGGCGCCCCCAACGCCGAGAACGGCAGGGAGCTGCTGGACTTCTACTTCTCCGAACAGGGCCAGGGCCTCTTCGCGGACGGCTACATGCGCCCGGTGGTCGGCCAGATGCCCGAGCAGCTCGCCGACCAGGTCCTGCCCGAGTCCGACTACGAGCGCGCGATCACCATCGACTACCTCGAACAGGGCGAGCGGCAGCAGGAGTTCATCGACCTGTACCAGAGCGAGGTCGGCTTCTAGTGTCCCCCGGTACCGCGCGCGTGCGCCGCGGCACACCGCCCCCGTGGTCCGCGGCGCTCCCGGCGCTCGCCCTCGTCTGCCTGTTCAGCGCCTACCCGGTCGTGGTGCTGGTGGCCAACTCCCTGGGCCTGGGCCGGTTCCCGGCCGACGGGGGCCCCACCCTGGAGCACTACGCCGACGCCCTGTCCTCGGCGGCCGTGCGCGAGTCCCTGGCCGCGTCGGCGCTGGTCGCCGGGGTGGCGGTCCTGGCCACGCTCGTGATCGCCGTCCCCGTCGTCCTGCACCAGGCGCGGCAGGACCGCGCCGGGGGCAGCGGGGCCGCCACCGACGCCCTGCTCACCCTGCCGATCGCCCTGCCCGGCATCATCATCGGGTTCTTCGCGATCGTGCTCAACGGCAGGACCGGGCTGCTCGCGCCGCTGTGGGAGGGCTTCGCGGGGCTGGCCTACACCCTGCCCGGCCTGCTCGTGGCCTACGTCTACTTCTCGCTGCCCCGGGTCCTGGGGCCGCTGCGCGCCGCCGCGGCCGGACTGGCGCCCTCGCTCACCGAGAGCGCCCGCACCCTGGGCGCCTCCAGGGTGCGGGTGCTGTTCACGGTCACCCTGCCCCTGCTGCTGCCCGCGCTCATCGAGACCGGGGGCACGGCGGCGGCGATCGCCCTGGGCGGGTACGGCACGGTCGCCACGCTCTCGGAGGGGATCCGCCTGCTCCCGCTCAACGTCGCCAACGAACTGACCACCGGCTACCGCCTGGCCGCCTCCTCCACCCTGGCGGTGCTGCTGGCGGCCATGGCCGTCGCCGCGCTGGTGCTCGGCCGCGGCCTGGGCCGCCTGGTCGGACGGGCGGTGGCCTCGTGAACCGCGTCGTCACCTGGGCCGTCTGCGCCTTCGTCCTCGTCCCGATCCTGGCGACCCTGGTGGTGGCCACCAGCGTCGACTTCTCCCAGGGCCCCTGGGGCGGCGGGTTCACGCTGGACTGGTTCGCCTACGCCTGGCCCCCGCTGGCCCCCGTCATCGGCCGCAGCCTGGCCGTGGCGGCGCTGGTGGTGGTGCTCAACCTCGCCCTGGGCGGCCCGCTGGCCTGGTGGGTGGCCCGCCACCCCTCGCCGCTGACCCGGCTGACGGGATACCTGGTCAACGTGCCCCTGGCCGTGCCGGGCATCGCGTTGAGCGTCGCCCTGGTGAGCGCCTACGCGGCGCTGCGCCCCAGCGGAATCCTGCTGGTCATGGGCCACGTGGTGTTCACGCTGCCCTTCACCCTGGCCGCCCTGGTGCCCGCGCTGGCCGACGACGACCTGCGCCTCAACGAGCAGGTCGCCCGCAGTCTGGGGGCCGGACCCGCCAGGGCCCTGGCCACGGTCACCGTCCCCGGCTGCCTCATCGCGATCACCCAGGCGATGACGATGGTCTTCGCCCTGTCCTTCGGCGAGTTCAACATCTCCTTCTTCGTCAACCCGCCCGCCACGCCCACCGTGCCGTTCGCCCTGTTCGACTCCTACTCCACCCAGAGGCTCGAACCCGCGTCCGCGCAGTCGATCATCTTCATCGCCTTCGTCGCCCCGGTGCTGACGGCCATCGTGCTGGCCCGGCGGCACGCCCTGAGGAGCACTCCGTGACCGATCTCCGTGAACCCGGGACCCGCGCGTCCGACCCCGCCGCTCCCGCGCCCGACCCCGCCACCCGCGGGTCCGGCCTCACCGTGTCCGACCTGACCATCCGCTATGGAGACACCGAGGCCGTCCGCGGGGTGTCGATGGAGGTGCTGCCCGACGAGACCGTGGCCGTCGTGGGCCCCTCCGGCTGCGGCAAGAGCAGCACCCTGCGCGCGGTCGCCGGACTCACCCCGGTCGCCGAAGGAGGCATCGGCCTGGGCGGACGCGACATCACACACCTGGACCCGGCCCGCCGGGGCGTGGGCCTGGTCCCGCAGAACTACGCGGTGTTCCCGCACCTGAGCGTGGCGGGCAACATCGCCTACGGACTGCGCGCCCGGCGCCTCCCGGCCGACCGCAGGCGCCGCCGGGTCGCCGAGATGCTGGAGCTGACCCAGCTCACCGAACTCGCGGAGCGGCGGCCCGACCAGCTCTCCGGCGGCCAGCGCCAGCGCGTGGCCCTGGCCCGGGCCCTGGCCGTCGAGCCGGACGTCCTGCTCCTGGACGAGCCCCTGGCGGCCCTGGACCCGCAGCTGCGGGGCGGCCTGCGCCGGGAGCTGTCCGCCATGCTCTCCTCCTCGGGGTGCGCCACGCTGATCGTCACGCACGACCAGCGCGAGGCCCTGTCCCTGGGGTCGCGGATCGCCCTGATGCGCGAGGGGTCACTGGTGCAGTTCGGGACGCCCCGGGAGCTCTGGGAGGACCCCGCCGACGCCTTCGTCGCGGACTTCCTGGCCAACGCGGTCCTGTTGGACGCCGAACCCTCCCAGGGCGAAGCCGCGGTGCTCGGCGGCCGGTGGAGGATCCCCGCGTCGGACCTGCGGACCGGGCCGACCCGGCACGGCCGCACCCGCCTGCTCCTGCGCGACGACAGCCTCACTGTCACCGACCGCGAGGACGCCCGCGCCGTGACCGCTCAGGTCACGCACGCCGAGTTCGTCGGCGACGCCGTCCGCCTCACGGTCGACGCGCACGGCCACGTGTTCGGCGTGCGGGTCCCGCCCGACGCCCGGATCGGCCGTTCCGTGTCGCTGGCGGTCGTTCCCGGCCGCGCCACCCTGCTCGTGCCCGCGGCCTGATAGCGGGCGTTCCGGCTCCGCCCGCTAAGGCCACCGCTTCGGTCCTGTTCCTGAGGCAACCACCCGGCTCCGCCCCTGAGGGCACCAGACCACCCCACGACGGAGAAACCCATGCTCGAACTCGAAATCCTCGGCTCCAACGCCACGGCGCCCACCGCGGAGGGCCCCGCCTCCTGCTACCTGCTGCACACCGACGACGGCATCCTGCTGGTCGACGCCGGGCCGGGGTCCCTGCTGGCCTACTGCGCGCGCTACGGGCTCGACCGGCTGCGCGGGATCGTGGTGACGCACCTGCACGCCGACCACAGCCTGGACCTCATGGCCTGGGCCTACCGGTGGACCTTCCCCGAGGTCCTGCCGCGCATCCCCCTGTACTACCCGGAGGGGGAGGCCGAGCGCCTGGCCGCCTTCGACGCGGTCTTCGGCATCCCGACCCTGCCCACGATGAACAGTCCCATCGCCCAGTCCTTCGAGCCCAGGGAGATGGCCATGGACGGGACCACCCGCTACGAGGCGGCGGGAGCCTCCTTCCGCTCCTTCCGGGCCCACCACAGCGTCCCCTCGGCGGCGCTGCGGTTCGAGGACCCCGACGGCGGCAGGGTGGTCTCCTTCTCCTCCGATACGGGGTACTGCGAGGCCGTCGTGCGCGCGGCCGAGGGGGCCGACCTGTTCGTGTGCGAGTCGACCTACCTGGAGGCCGACGACCAGGCCCTGACCGGCCACGGCCACCTCACCGCCGCGATGGCCGGTGAGCTGGCCGCCGAGGCCGGGGTCGGCCACCTGGTCCTCACCCACTTCGCCGACCCCGGCATGTGGGAGGAGGGCGCCCTGCACGCGGCCCGCGGATTCTCCGGCCCGGTGAGCGTGGCCAGGCCAGGCAGCCGCTTCTGAGGGGGCCGTCCGGGGGCGTGGGGCCGTCCGGGGGCGCCGCCGCACCGTCTGCCGCGCCCCCGTGGTCCCGCCCTCAGCCTTGGTCCCTGGCCAGGCCCATGGACTGCTCATCTCGCCCTGTGCCACACAAGGACACCCCGGCGCAGGGCTCGCGGATACGCCACCAGGGGCGGCAACAACACTGCGCGGGATGCGCCCCGGACGAAGATGTCGCGTGCCTCTAGCTCGTTTGACAGACCACCGGACTTCTCATCCGATGGTCGCAGGTTCGAATCCTGCCGGGTGCGCCACAAAACCCCAGTTCAGACGGGGTGCGCGAGTCGAACAGGCGAGGCGCCGGGTCTGAACCGGGGCCTGAAATGCTCCCCGTGTGCTCCGCAGTGCAGGGTCCAGTACAGGTGGAGGCCCACCTCGCGGAGCACTTTGTCGTCCCGTGACCATGGCGGCGGCGCCCGGGGACAGGTCGTGTCCGCCCACCAACACCCGTTGGGAGCAGGCAGGGCCCTGTACCGCCATATCCGCCCCCAACACCCCGACCCCTACCCCAGGGGCCAGCCAGGAGTGGGGGCGGCTGACACGCCCAGACACGGCCGCTTCAGCCGAATCCCCTTACTTTGCCGGGCCTAACGCGTCCCAATCAGATGGCATGAACACAACCAGGGTGTGTAGGACTGACTGCCATCGCCATCCTGGCCGCGTTGGAAGCCGGGTTGTGCGTGCTTCAGCGGTGGCCCCTCACCCACAACGGGTGGCAAGCCGCCTCCTAGTACTCCAATTGCAGTCCGGTTTGTCATAGTTCCTGGAGCGCCTGCCTCTGGTAGTGGCACTGGCGGGCATTGGCTTGGTGTGAGGAGTAAATCTCCCCGGGTGTCCCTGGTGGGTCAGCTCGGCGGCGAGCTTGCGCGTCGACTCCGTCGTCCAGCGCAACAGTGATTCCGGGCCCCCTCGCTGGTCGGGTTCGACCAGCGCCAGGAGCGCGGGAACCAGGCCGAGGTCCTGTTCGGAGCGGGGTTTGCGGCCCGCCCCTGGGCGGCGCACCCGTGGCGAGGGTGCGGGAGTGGTGTCGAATTCGCGTGCGCCGCAGGAGATGGTCGTCTCGCTGACCCCGGCTGCGCGGGCCACGGCGCGGATGGCGCCGTGGCTCAGGGCGCGGGCTTCGGCTCCCAGTGCCAGGCGGCGTTGGCGTTCGTCAAGGTGCGGTAGCAGGGCGGCAAGCTTCATCTCGAGGGCCTCAAGGGGGTACACCATGGCCGGATGTTAGCGATCCATTCCACTCCAATAACTAATCGTTATTGATCTGCAGCTCTCAGGACTTCGATGTGAGCCTGTGACCTGCACCTTCAGGATAAAAAGGCTCATTGAGCCGATCGTGTCCATTCGACCGTGATGGTAAAGTTGGCCTCGGCTGCGGCCTTGGCGAGGATGGCAGTGGTCTCCCCGGTGACCTTGACACCGAACTGCACCGCAATTCGCTCAGGTCGTGATGCAGTGTCGCGAAGTCCCGCCACAACATCCTCAACTGCAGGGGTCACTTCCGCCAATGCCTGCCGAAGGGTTCGGATCGTCGCAGCAGCCGCATCGGCACTCCGGCCGACTGGTTCGATGACAGCCTCGGTTTCATCGGTGATCTCGATGTTGACTGTCCCGCCACTTTCGAGTGGCACGGTCGCGATCTGGCTCGTCACGGTTGCTGTACCGCCCCTTGTGATGTGAGTTGGTAGGATTGCCACCAGTGTAGATGCCGGGCACCCCTTCCCCCAACCCGTCTGCGAATCGGAGCCACAACCTATGGCTATGGCCCAGACTCCATCGCCGCCAAGTACTTTGGGGCTGGCGATCGCCAGGGTGCTCGATGCCAGAGGCCTTCCGTCCGGCACCGCCTTTCTCGCCGCCCCCAACCTGCTGATGACAGCGGCACACGTCGTCAATCTAGCGCTCGGGCAATCGCCTGGCACGGTGGATCGACCGACCAGCTTGGTCGAATTGGACTTTCCGCTGTCTGCCCCTGGGCGGCGTCTTCATGCTGAGATCGAGCACTGGGTACCACCTGGGGAGGGTGAGACCGGCGACATTGCAGTACTTCGGCTCACCGAGGCTCCAGCACCACCAGTTTCACCGCCGCCAATTGTGGAACCGGAGACGCCATTCGGCTTGATGGGGACCGTGCTGGGATTTCCGGCCCGCGCCAACGACGGCGTATGGAGCATCGTACGGATCCGCGGGCGCCAGGCAACCGGTTGGACACAGATCGACCTCGACCGGGACAGCCAGTTCCCCGTCGAACAGGGCTTTTCAGGAGCCCCGGTATGGGATCCAGCTCGGGGCACCATCGTCGGCATGGTGACGCACGCGTGGCGTGGTGGTGGTGTCAAGAGCGCCTATATGGTGTCCGCTGACGGCCTCTTCGCAGCGTGCCCCGAGTTGCGCGAGCTTGCCCGGCCACCTTCACCGTTCCCAGGGCTGCGAGCGTTCGATGAGTCGGACACCTCCGTGTTCTTCGGTCGCAGAGACCTGGTCGACCAGATCGTGCGGTTGTCGGCGAAGGCACCGATCATCACGGTCACCGGCGGGTCCGGGGCGGGAAAGTCCTCACTGCTTGCGGCAGGGGTCGTCCCCGAATTACGCGATCGCGGTGACGCACTCGTGGTCAAATGCGTCCCGCACGAGGCACAGACACCATTGCGGGCGTTGGCCCTCGCCTTGGCCGCTGCGGCCGACACGGAAGCGTCTGCCACGCAGCGTCTGGAGACCGCCAGCCTCTTCGCGGCCATGATCCAGCAGGAACGCATCGCGGAGGTCGTGACGGCCCTGGTCGACGCCAGTAAATACCGACAACTCGTGTTGATCGTCGATCAATTCGAACAGGTCTTGACCGCGGAGGAAGACCAGACCGCCGCATTCGGCAAAGCGCTGAGCGCGCTGACCGCGACCGAGAACCGACCGTGCCTGATCCTCAGTGTGCGCGACGACTTTCTGCCGACGGTTGCACGCTCTCGAAACCTCTCCGATTTGACAGCGCAGGCCTTCCAAATCCCGATCGCCGACCTCAATGCGGATGAGCTAAGAGAGGCCATCGAGGGGCCGCTACGCCTGCTGCCGTCCGTCCAGTTCGAACCGACGCTGATCGACAGGCTTATCGCCGACGTCGAAGGGCAGCCCGGTCGCATGCCGCTGGTACAGTTCGCGCTGGCCGAACTCTGGGACCGGCAAGAGGACGGTGTGGTTAGGTACGAAGCCTATCGGGCGCTCGGCGATATCCGGCTCATGCTCAGCGAGCATGCAGACCGAGTCTGGCAGGGTCTTTCATCGAACGAGCGAGAGCTGGCGCGCCGCTTGCTGTCCCAATTGGTGCACCCGGTACAGAGCAATGAGCGAGTGTTCACCAGGCGGATCGTGGCTCACAACGACATCAGCCCGGAGCTTTGGAGCATTGCCTGCCGATTGGCCGGGGATCGCCTGGTGGTCCTCGGTGACGTGGAGTACAAGCCCGGCCGAACCGAGACGGCGGTCGAGCTGGCACACGAATCGCTCATCGTCCATTGGCAAACGCTGTTGCAGATCGCGCGTGAGGACCGGGATTTCCGACTGTGGCAAGACGGCCTCCGCCACCGCGCCGACCGCTGGGCAAGTCTCGCCCAGTCGACGGGTGGCGGTTACGTTCGGCAGCTGCTACGCCCGCGTCTCGGATCCCGCCCCGGTAGACGCGGGCACCGCGTGCGGCTGTTGTCGCTCAGCGAACTGGGCGAAGCCCGGCATTGGCGGCGGCGACGCGCCGATCTCAGCAGCCTTGAGGTGCAATACCTTGAAGCGAGCCGGACCCGTCAAGCCGTCGTATGGACACGCCTCACCGCACTCGTCGCCATCGCTTCGCTCCTCCCGCTGTACCTCGTCGTGGAATCGAACCGCGAACGACAGTTGCTGCAGCAAGAGGAACTGTCTCGGGAGTTGGCAGTGCACAGTCAGGAGGCTGCAGCCACCGACGGCGTCCGGGCACGCCTCCTTGCCGCCGCCGCTTGGGAAGCCAGCCACACCGATCAGGCCTGGCTGGCAATGACCAATGCCGCAGCGAGCCAGGCCATCGGCCTCAAGGCTGAGGGACACGACGGCCCGGTCGTGGACGTCGAATTCAGTCCCGACGGTACTCAACTTGCGAGCCTGGCAGGCGACGGCAGCATCGCAGTGTGGGACACCGGTGCCTGGAAGGTTCGGCAACTCGAGCGCGGTTTCGAACAACGAGGCATCGGTGACTCGGAGTTCTCGTCTGACGGGTCCCTCTTCGCGATGATTACCGGCAACGGCATGGTTCGGCTTTGGAGGACCGCCGATGGATCTCTATTGGCTACTTGGAACGTCGAATATGAAACGGTCAGAGAGGAAGACGACTCGAACGGCGAAGTGTCGTTCTCACCGGATGGCACCATACTCGCTGCGGGTTCTCAAGTCATCCACCTGTGGGATACTGCCGACTACGGCGAGATCACCAGCTTCGACGCGCGACGAACGGTCGAACCACCCGACTCCGAACCGGTGAGCGTACGCGTCGGAACGATGCAGTTCACTGAATCTGGTCAAACCATGGTCACAGCGGACCACTACGGTCTAGTCCGCGAGTGGGATTCGGTGACAGGCGAGCAACTGTGGTCAAAACAGATCTACGGAACCGACAACAATGTCCCCGTTACCTTGCTTCGGCAGGATCCCAGCAAACCATTCGAGTTCGCAAGTTGCGAACTTTCGTGCCAGGTCGTAGACGCCAGGAGCGGATCCCAAAGAGAATTCGACTTTTTTCTCCCCGCGGGCCTCACCTACAGCACTGATGGCGAATTCCTCGCGGTCAACAACTGGCAAGACGGCCGGATCTGGCAGTCTGATGACCCGAGCAGGATCATCGGCGCCATCCCCCGGGACGTTCTGACTGCAGACACCGCTATCAGCAGCAACGGTGAGATTGTCGCGGGCGCCACCGATCAGGGAATCCAGCTCTGGACGATGCGCTGGCCGGCGAATGCCGGTTCCGAGACTGGACCCCCTGGAGCAGAAGCCGAACCCACACGACTGGTCCTCACCAACGATAAAGGGGCTGAAGTGTGGCAACTGGAGGAGGATTGGAACCCCAGCCACAGTTACTCGAGTGCATGGGAGAACTCCGTCGCAAGCGCTGACAACTCGGTGCTGGCCGACCGGTACGGTGGCGAGTACGGCAATCAGGCCGTCGAAGTCGTAGACGCCGATACTGGCGACCAGATCGCCAACATCAAAGCCGAACAGGGCACATCCGTAGGATTGATTGCGTTGAGCCCTGAGGGGAATTTGCTGCTGCTCGATCGCTCGCAGCCCATCGACCCAGAAGATCCCTCATCAAAATGGGAACATTCCCTGGAACTCTGGGATACTTCGACCGGCACCTTGCTTCACATTCTCGGCTCAGAACCCACAGGATCCACATCAGACTTTGCGTTCAGCGGCGACGGCACAACCCTCGCCACGCTCACTACAAAATTCGCATCAAGTAGTACCGATGTGCGAATCTGGGACACCGAATCCGGAACAATCGAAGAAGAACTGCAGGACACCAACTCAGAGGCGGTGTCTCTGGCATTGAGCCCAGACGGCTCCCGCCTGGCCATCGGGTACAATAGGTCGGGGTTCGAATTGCGTGATCTCACCACTGGCGAATCCAAGGTGTTCAAGCCTCAAGGAAGCCCTTGGTCCGGAGGCGAGTTTGCAGCCATGACCGTGGAGTTTACCCCAAACGGGCGATTCCTGGCCATAGCGTCCCCTGGCAACGGCCTGATCATCTGGGACACAGAATTGGAAGCCCTCGCGACGAGGTTTACCGGCTTCAGCGCTGGCGGGTTGACGTTTTCATCGGACGGAGGCCATATGGCACTCGACTCCGATCCTTTCTTTTCTATTGCTATCGCGCACCTTGACGACCCCTACAATGATATTTGTCGACAGATCCATCATCTGCCAGCAGATGAGCGTCGCTACCACCTTGGCAACGCCGATGTTGAGGCCACAGCGATCTGCGCCTAATCTCATAGAATTTGGGTTATTCTCTAATAGCCAGATCGTCGCCCTGCTGGGAGTCCGCACCCACGCCGTCGACGACTGGTACCGCGCCCTGCAAGCGGGCGGCACGGACGCCCGGGCCAGCAGAGGCCCTGCCGGCCCGGACTACTTCTTCACCGACCACCATCCCGTGCCAGGGCGCCAAGGACTACGGCTTGCCCGCCGATGGCTTGACCCTGGCCCGGTTCCGGAGGGTGATCGCCGAGACCTTCGGCATGGCCTACGCCGACCTGTCGGGTGTGTGGCGGCTGCTGCACCGGATGGGCTGGACCAACCAGCTGTCCGCCTGTCAAGGCGTGGAACACGACGAGGAGGCCATCGCCGACTGGGTTGAGCACATCTGGGCCCCAGCCGGGCAGACCCCCATCCTGCACGTGGCCAAAGGGCCCCTCGACCCCAGATTCTGCTGGTCAGGCACTAATGGGGTCTGGCAGCAGGGAAGAGTTCAACATGGATCTTTGGCGCAGACTCCTAGTAAGAGGAGGGGACCTTTGATCCGATCGGTCACCGGCCCCAAGCACGAGAAAACCCCAGGCCAGTCGGGGTGAACCCGTGCGCTGGCCTGGGGTCGGTGACGCCGTGTGGCTCCTGGTGTGCTCGGCGGTTCGGCTACCCGGCCCTCACCGGAGCCGGGCCACGCAGCAGCGCGGCGGTGGCCTCGGCCGCCGCCTTCGCTACATCCGGGAACACCGACTGGTAAGTGTCCTGGGTGAAGTGCGTGGTCGCGTGCCCCAACTCGCTGGACACGACTTTCACGTCCGTCCCGGCGGCCAACGCCAGTGAGGCGGCCCCGTGGCGCAGCCCGTGCAACGTGATCGGCGGCAACCCAGCGGCCCTGGCGACGCGCAGGAACCAGTCACTGACCTGCCCCGGATGCCACCCCGAACCGTTCTCCTTGGTGAAGGCCAGGCCAGTGTCCGTCCACGCCGCTCCGGCCTTGAGACGGGTCTCGTTCTGGAACCGCTTCCAGGCCCGCAGCACCTTGATGGTGTCCGTATCCAGGGTGATGGTGCGCTGGCCCGCCGCGCTCTTCGGGGTGGAGGTGATCGTCTCCCACGCCAACTGCACGACCTGGACGCGGACGTCGATCTGCCCATCGGTCAACCTCGTGTTGGACCAGGGCAGCCCGACCGCTTCTCCTCGGCGTAGGCCCTTGACTGCGATCAGGTGGAACATCGGATACAGCCACGGATACTTCCTCGCGTGCACCAGGAACGTACGCGTCTGCTCCGGGGTCCACACCATGACCTCCCCCGGCACCGTGCCGTCCTTCTTCCACTGGCGCACCCGGTCCGGTGTCCACACCAGCGGACGCTTCCTCGGACAGGAGGGCAACCGCACGTGCGAGGCGATGTTCACCGACACCGGCAGATCCGGACGCCTGACCGCTTCGGACAACGCACTCCGCAGAGTGGCGCGGATCCGGTGCTTGGTCGACAGCGAGATCACCCTCCGCCCCCTGACTGAGGCCCGCACCTTCACATCGTCGGACTCGCGGCACTCCAGAATGCGGGCGTTGGTCTCCTCAATGAGGTTGAACATGGTCTCGACGTGACGAGCCTGGAGCTTGTCCACCCGCAGCCGGCCCAGGTGCGGGGAGAGGTAGGTGCGGATGTGCCCGGCGTAGGAGGCCCGGGTTCCCGCGGCCAGATCGGGTTTGCCCGCCAACCACTCCCCCAACCACGTCTCGACGGTGGGTGGTTCGGTGCGTACGTCCACCGCCATCGCGACCCGCTTGCGCACCTCCTCCAGGTCGGGGAGCGGGCGGCGTTGTTTCAACGCCGCTTGGACCAGGTCAGCGATCTGCGTCTCGACCGTGGGGTCCTTCTCCGCCAGGCCGATGAGCGCCTTGACGTGCTCCAACCCTTGACGGGCTTGTTCCTGGGAGGCCAGGCCGACCCGTCGGGCTTGGCGGCGCCCGCCCTCACTGGTCGGGGGAAGCTCGTACTGGAACGCCCACGCCCCATGGGCCGGGTTCCAGCCTCCGGTCCGGCGCTTGAGCTGCGGACACCTCACTCCCAACGCCCTGCCGGTGTTCTCGTCGCGGCATCCGCACCGTTTGAACGTGGACCCCTCACGCGCGGCCATGCACGGCCTCACCTTCGTCTCGCTTCCCACGCACACCACACCCGCCAACCCTCGGCAATGAGCCGACCTCGACCGCCGTGTCCGGAGCACTCACACCCACACGGCCCACCTCGCTACCACCTCTGAACTGGACGGATACGGCGTACGGCCCCGCGTGTAGCGGGGCACCACGCATCCACGCTCGACCTCGTAGAGGTGGTCAAGCGGATTCGACACAACCCCCGTCCGATGGGCACACAACCCCCGCCCGGCCGTCCGATACGCCCGACATGCCCCTGTTTCTGCCACCGCCCTGACCAGGGCCGTTCCAGGGGTCAATGACGCGGGCCCCACCGAGCCCGCCACACGGCCCGTCCGCGCCGACCAGCCCGCCCCAGGACGCCTGGGGCCCCGCCGCGCGGTGGGGCCGATGTCGGGGCGCTGACAGCCCCACGCCGCCCGCCCGCGTCCCGGGGCCGCACCATGGGCTTGGAACCCGCCGCGAACCGCCCCGTTCCCAAACAGTGCTTCTCCTCGTCACCAGGCCTCGGCCCCTCCCCCGTCGTTGCCGTGGGCCTCTTCACCCTGATGAACCCCTATGAAGACGCGTCAACTGAAGATGCGACACCCAACCTCAGAACCTCACGCGGCTCGGCCTCCGCCACCGCGTACCGCTGACAGACGAGGTTGCGTGCAGCGCGGCTCGGGACAACAAAAAACGCACGGCCGGTGGGGGAAAGAGCTCTGTTATGCGACGCCCAGAGTGGGACGATCTTGAAGCCTGCGCAGGAGCAAGGGATTAAATTCTTATCTCATGATGAAGCCGAAAGACTTTCGCTGAGAAAGAGATGAAGAAAGAAGGGATACCGCACAAGTAGAGCGCCCGTGGAGGCGGGCGGGGCGGGCGCGCTCGCCCGTGAGCGAGGGCGCCCCGCCCGCCTACGTGAAGAGAACTACCCACTGGGGTATAAGTCTGGACGGCCGCTGGCCCACCCAGATGCCCTCTGAACTGCACAGCAGCATGGTTAAGGGTGGGCCAGCTAAGAGTGGCCCACCCGTTGGCCCAGTCGGTGGCCCATGCGCTGGCCAGGGGTTCACTTCGGGTTCAGTGGAGGTTCGCACCCCACATTCACGCTTCCAAGGAAGTCGGAGGAAAAGCGCGCATGCACTTCTCACAGAAGCAGCAACCCGCGCTTTACAACTCGGCAGGCGAGAGCAATCCACCCACCTCGATTACACCAGATCAACTCTCCATGGAAAGAGAACGCAAATGTCACCCGAGAGGAGAAGATCCTTTTTCCATGGCTTCTCAACCAGGAGAAGTCCGCGCGTGGCAGGTGAGCGGACTTGCACGCCCCTGGTCTGGCTCTAGAGGAAGAGAGGGTAGACGAGGCGATCAGGGAAGGGACACAGCGGAGGGGTGGGGGCAGGCACAGGTGGGCGAGGGCCACGGTAGATGTAGGCGGGCGGTTCCGCCCCCGCTTGTCGGGGCGGGCCCGCCCGCCTACGTGAAGAGGACTACCCACTGGGTATAAGTCTGGCTTCCCAACGGCCCATCTGCAGCGGCTCCCACCTGCACTGATAACGCCCAAGAGGTGGGCCGATCAAAGCGGCCCACCTACAGGCGGAGGCACAGGCGGAGTCACAGGCCCCTGGAAAGGCGGAGTCACAGGCGGAGTCACAGGCCCTCCAACGGCCCACACCCTGACACAAGGTTCTTCTGGCCTCCGCCATGTGAGGCCGGGGCGGCGCCAACCGTGATCACGGTCAGCACCATCCCGGCGTGGGTTCTTTCTTCTCAGGTGGTGATCGCCTGCCAGCGCCGCACCAGGTGGGTCAGCTCAGCGAACTCGCCCTTGCCACCGCCCCCAGAGCCGGAAGGTGGTGATGTCGCCGGGCCTCGGCCGCCCGCTGTTTCCCTGCCTCGGTTCCCTTGCACGCCTCCCCTGTTGTGAGCACGGACGACGCGGTCCTCGTGCCGAGCGAGGTAGGGGCGCACCCCGCGCACTCCCTCATCGTCCTCGCACCATCCACGCGGTCCTGTATACGGAGTCCGCTGCGGTGGCACCTTCACCGGAGCTTCCCTCGGCTGTTCCTCTCCGGGCCGGGGCCGAGGAACATCCGTACGCTCCTTGGCCGCAGCCCGTACCGAGGCTGGTTCGCGGTCCTTTCGCGCACTCCGCAAGGGCAGCGGTGGGCGGACCTCGGCCACCGGTCGCGTACTTGGGCCGGTGGGGCCGCAGAACAGTGCGGCGAGCACCGCCCCGAGGACCCAGCGCACCTGTTCGCCCCAACCCTGACGGCGCCTGCGGTGTCGCCCGCTATGCTTCTCCACGGTTTCCTCCTGCTGTACTCAGGTGGGAATCACGCCCCGGGCCGGTGTTCTCAGCACCGGCCCGGGGCACCCTTTTCTCTTGTCAGCGGCCTCGCGAACGAGGCCGGTTCTTCCTGTGCGGCCACGGGTGAGTGTCAATGGCCCCGAGGTCATACGCCCTCGAAACTGCGCTTCTCACCCACTCTGCACAATTAGTCACAAAACACCCCAAAGCCCAACGAATAGGTGCCCTTTTCGCTGAGGGTGGTCGATGTTCCCTTGGATGGGCGAGAACCTTCAACCCCGCCGATCGAAATAGTCACCGTGTTCTACTGGGCAGCTACGTTCCTGTTCAGAGGTGGTTCGCGTCGACCCGGGAGAACACCAGGTCGCTCATCTCTGCGACCGGTTTCTCCCACCTCTGCGGCGGGATGGGCCTCCTGATCGCGGTGGGATAGGTAGTCGCGTCGTACTCATTGACGATGCGGTAGGTGTGAAAGCCCGCTTCCCTCAGCGGTCCAATCACGGTGCCCGGGTCGAGTCCCTGCTTCGCCAGAGCTCGCGGAGTGATCTCGATGATCAGTTCGGCGTCGGACCGCAGCGTTCCGAGCGCGGGCAGGAGGCTCCGCACCGCTGCGGCTTCGGCCCCCTCGACGTCGATCTTGATCAGCCGTGCGTTTCGGACCTCAGAAGGGTCGAGAATTCCTGTGAGCGGCGCGGCGCTGGTGTGGAAGGATTCGTGCACGACACGCGGCCGGACCGTGGAAGTGCCACCGAGGTTGCCTGGGTCGGTCAGGAACATCTCCACACATCCGGGTTCCGCCGCGACGGCTTGGGCGACGGTTCGGACGTTGCGCGCACCGTTGAGCAGGATGGTCGCCCGCAGGTACTGGTGAAAGCGCGGAACGGGTTCGATCGCGACGACGTGCCCGGTGGGACCGACGAGGTGGGAGGCGAGCATCGTGTAGTAGCCGATGTTCGCGCCCGCGTCCACGAAGGTGTGACCGGGTTTGAGGCGGCGGGTGATCCACGCGGTCAGGTGGGGTTCCCAGGTGCCGAAAGTGTAGAGGTAGCGCTGAATGATGTCGCTGGTGGTGACGGGGAACCGGCCTCCGAAGCGTGCCTGGGCGAGGGCCGTGACGGGCCTGTGCGTGAGTTCGTGGTCCAGCCACCGGATAGCTCGCGGGGAGACGAGTTCGGGCGTGTGTCGGATCGTTGTTCGTAGGGTTGCTCGGGTGAAGCGGTGCATCGGCTGCTCCGGGAGGGAGGACGTGTGGGACGGATCCCTGTGGTGTTCCTGCTGGTCGGCTTGACCGGATCGGGAAAGACCACCTACGCGCGGACCGTGCTGGAGCCGCGCGGTGTGGTGCGGTTGTCGGTGGACGAGGAGGTCCACCGGCGGCACGGCCGGTACGGGGTGGACTATCCGGAGTGGGAGTACTTCGAGCGCCAGGCCCCGGTCGTGGAGTGGGTGCGCGAGCGTCTGGTCTCGCTGGTGTCCGAGGGCCGTGACGTGGTGGTGGACCACGGTCTGTGGCGGTGTGCTGAGCGGGCCGAGTGGAAGAAGCTGGTGGAGTCGGCGGGGGCGCGGTGGAGGTTGCTGTACTTCCCCGTGGAACACGAGGAGTTGCTGCGGCGGTTGTCGGAGCGCAACCGCCGCCAGGACGCCAACGCGTTGACGGTCACCCCGGAGGCGTTGGCGGACTTCATGGCCAGGTTCGACCCGCCGGAGGGTGAGGGCGAGGAGGTCATCGCTCCGGGTTCGTTTCCGTGTGGGCCGGCCGCCACCGGGTGAGGATCCGGTGGGCTTCGTCCTGCCAGCCGGGCGGGGTGTGGTCGAGGGTGACGGGACGGAATCGGAGCACGGGGTCGGCGGTGTCGATCCGCCCCCCGTTCTGACGCAGGTGTTCCAGGAGTCGGGCTGCCTCGTGGCGGACGGCCGGGCTGGTCTCGGTCCAGGTGCCAGAGGCGAAGCGGTCGATCCGGCGCCGCAGGTCGGCGTCGATTCCGTGCCGCCATTTGAAGTGGTGGACCACCGCGACCGGTCCGTGGGCGGGGTGGTGGCCAGGAGCGCGGTGGTTGCCCGAGGAGAGGGTGACGCCGGAGCGGGCCAGGACGATCTTGCGGGGGTCCGCCAGCAATAGGCGGTGGGTGAGCCAGCCGCCCAGGGGGTAGGCGGCATCCAACCGTGCTCGCGGGTCCTCCCCCGTGGTCTCCGCTTCGGGCGGGTGCCATCCGTTCAGGTGTCCGGTGCGGGTGACGCGGTCGAGCATCAGACCGCGCACCACCGTGTGTCCCGCGGTTTTCGCTGCTGTCACGGTGTCGTCGAGGCTGGTGGCGAAGGTGTGGAACTCGTCGCTGTCGGCGATCAGGTGCCACTCGGCGTCGGCGTGGGCCCGAAGGCGATCGCGCAGGTTGGCGTTGGTGGTCTCGTGCCAGGGTCCGTGCTCGACCAGTACCGGGGTGACGCCCAGGCGGTCGAGCGTCTCCCGCAGGCGCTGTTCGCTTCCCTGCGGTGCGTGCTCGGGCAGGTGGAGCGCGAGGTGGAAGTCGCGGACCCCGAGCGCCCGGTAGTGGTCGACCCAGGCGTGGAGCAGGTGTGTCTCGACGGGTCCGATGACGGCGATCAGCGGTGGGGGCATGACTGTTCCTCCTCGGTGGCCAGGCTCTGGAGAAGCGCGAGCATCCGGGCCGGTGTACGCAGCCCGAGGTCCTCAGCCGCTGCCGGCGGGGGTACCAGCGGCGGGTGCGTCGCGGCCTCATCGATGGCGTGGGCGAGCGCGACGGGGTCTTGGGGCGGGACGACGGTGGCCCAGGTTCGGACGCGTCCGGTCAGGTCGGGGTCGTGGTCGGAGAGCAGGAGCGGGACGCCGAAGCGGGCGCAGTCCGCGACCAGCCCGGACTCCTTGCCCACTCCTGGGCACCGGATGACGGCGGTGAAGCCGCTGGCGGCGTAGACCTGCCGGATGTCCGCGGGGTTCAGTGGGCCGGGTAGCGCGCGGAGGTCGACGCCGGGTGCTCTGGCCATACGGTCGAGCAGGTCCGGATCGGTGGGGCTGCCCGCGACGAGGACGTGAAGGGGCTGGGTGAGGTGTTCCAGCGCGGTGGTCACGGTCGCCATGTCCTTGTGCGGCCACCATCCGCCCACCAGGCACAGGACGGCTTCCCTCTCCGGTAGGCCGAGGGCCTGTCGGGCACGGGTGCGTTCGCTCGGGCTGATGCGCTCGTCGGGGTTGGCGAGGGCGAAGGGGTGGACCGCGGTCCTGAGTGCGGGGAAGCGTTCGCGTACCTCGTCCTCCACGGACCGCGTCGGGCACAGGGCGAGGACCCGCCTGGGCGGGGCGAGGCGTCCGAGTGCCCGCACGATGAGGTCCTCGGTGGTGTTGACCTCGTGGACCACGCGCAGGTGCGGTGTCCGGGACAACGCGCGGGCCAGGTCGTGGAGGGCCTCGCTGGCGGTAAGGATGACGGCGGTCTCGGGGGTGCGGCCCAGCAGGTGACGTGCGGTGTGCAGGGAGGCGGCTTCGGTCAGGCATCGGGCGACCAGGGTGACCTGGTGCGGGAGTCGCCGGTGTGGCAGCAGGTGCCGTGCCCTCGCGGCGGAGCGCTGCGCGCCCTTCCCCAGGGCGAGGAGAAGTCGGGCTTTGACGCCCTCCGGTCGTGTGGCCACTCGGACGCCGTGCTCTTGGAGCAGGGTGTGTACGTGGGCTGGCATTCCGTTGAGAGTGATCACCGCGACCTGGTGGCCTGCGGTGGCGGCGGCACGGGCGAGGTGGGTGAGGGCGTGCTGCCAGTGCCCCGCGTGTTCGGTGGCCGGTTCGACCAGCGCCACGGCCCGCCTCACGACCGCTCCTGGGCACAGGCCGCGTCGAACCGGGCGCGCAGCCATACGGGATCGTTCAGACGCTGCCAGGCGGGGGCGTCGTCGGGTGTGCTGCGGGCGAAGGCGGTGCCGTCGCGCGCACCGCGTTGGACCCAACGGGTGAAGCGGCCTCCGGCCGGGGCGGACCAGGCGCGGAGCTGCTCGCGCGTGGTGTCGGTGTCGGCCCCGTACTCGCAGCCGCGGGTGAGCATCGCGATCTCCCGGAAGGCGGCCTTCCAGGCGTGGTAGGGGCTCTGGTCGAAACGGGTGGTGCCCGCCACCTGGTCGAGGAACTCCACCCGCCCGGGGAGGGCGGCGAGGACGTCGACGGCCTCGCCCAGGTGGCGGAGGGCGTCGCGGCTGATGAGCTTCATCCCGCCGTAGCCGTAGGCGCGGCCGGTGACCGGGTTGGCGGCCTTCCACACCCGCATGGCCACGTCCTCGCCCAGGGCATCGGGTTCGAGGGTGAAGGTGGTGTGGATGTGGAAGTCTCCGTCAGCGAGGAGGAAGGCGTCGGTGTCGACCAGTTCGGCGGCGAGCCGGTAGGCGCGGCGCATGCCGACCACGCCGTGCAGGCGTTTGACCGGGCGCTCCAGGACACGTTCCAGGCGGGTGTGCAGGTCGTTGGCGAGGGGTTCGTCGAAGGAGAGCATCACCGCGTCGGGGCGGGGGTTCACGCGATCGCCTCCAGGTAGCGGGCGGCCACGTGCTCGGGGGCGAGGTGGCGGGTGGAGTCGTGGGCGTGGCGGCTGTGGGCGGACCAGAAAGCGGGGTCCTGGACCAGGCGGTCGGCGAGCTTGACGGCTCCGTCGAGGTCGTGGGGGTCGAAGAGCAGGTCCTGGTGGACGGCCTCGGCCATCCACGCCATCCGGGGCGCGATGACGGGAACGCCCATGGCGTGCAGGTCGATGATCGACATGGACCAGGTACAGCCGGGGCGCAGGGGTGCGAACCCGAGGGTGCTCTCGGCGAGGAAGGAGCGGTAGCGTTCGCGGTCGCCGCCATCGGTGCAGACGGTGACTCCGGGGGTCGCGGAGAGTCGGGCGAGGGCGTGTTCGGGGCTGGGGTCCAGGGCGATGCGGCTGGGGTCGCGGCGGCCGAAGAGGTCCATGACGCGGAGGGCGAGGCCGTTGGCGGTGACCCGCTGGGCGATGTCGACGAAGTGGCCGGTGCCGTAGTGGCGGTAGAGCCGGTGGTTGTACAGACCTGTCGGGTGCTCGGGAGCGGTGGCGTCGGAGCGGACCAGGCGGGGATCGCGGGGAGGCGGCACGATGTGGACCCGGTCGTCGACGCCGGCCCGGTAGGTGGCCGAGGCCTGGAGGACCCAGTCCCGAGCGGTGCGGGAGTGGACGAGGAGTCGGTCGCAGGCGGCCAGGCCGCTGGCGAAGGCCAGGCGGAGGGGGACTTCGAGGCCGCCGTCGCTGAGGGAGGCGTCCTTGACCAGGTGCCCGTGTTCGTCGACGGAGAAGGGCAGGTAGTGGCAGTAGCCGACGACCTGGGCGTCGATGCCCGCGTCGAGCATCGCGGTGCGGACGGCGGGGGCGGCCTCGATCTGGTTGACCACGACGGTGTCCGGGCGGGTGGCGCGCAGGAGCTGGGCGAGGTAGCCGACGTCGTGGGTGAGGCGCACGCGGTACTTGCTGGTGGCCGCGGGTGGGGGCACCATGTGGCGGACGCGGGTGTCGGTGACCGGAATGGGGCACACCAGCGTGACGTCGTATCCGGCGTCGGTGAGTGCCGGGGTGAGGATGTCGGCGTAGATCCATCCGGAGTCGGCGCTGAGCCGGGAGGCGTTGGAGACGTTGAGTAGGTAGAGCATGGACCTGGACATGAGGGTGCTTTCTTCGTCGTCGGGGGTGAGGGTCAGCGGGTGAGGGAGGTGCTCGCGACCAGTAGTGCGTCCACCTCGTGCTTGAGGAAGCGGCGATGGCCACCAGGGGTTCGGAAGCTGCTGATCCGGCCTTCCTTGGCCCACCGGGAGACGGTTCTGGCGTCCACGCGGAAGGTCTGGGCGACCTCTCCTGGCGTGAGTACGCGAAGGGTTCGGAGAGCGGGTGTCGTCGGTCCAGGGGACAGAGACAACAGGGGTTCCTCTCTGAAGGCGTAAGGTGCGCAGGGGTACGGCCTGTGCGGCTGGTCCTCGTGTTCCTCGGCGGAAAGCCTTAAGGCGCTGGACAGGGTGTGTGGCGTTACCGCCGGGGGTGAGTGCGATCAGCGGACGCACGCGTGCTCGGGGCCGTGGAAGCGGACACTGAGGGCTCGTCGGCACGGTGACCGGGCGGTGGTCCGCCCGCGCTGAAGCGCGCGGGCGGTCTCATCGTGCTCGGGGCCGTGGCGGACGTCCCAGGCCGCGGCGCGGTTGCTATCGCGTGGGCGGGAGGTGGCGGTCGAAGATCCCCCACACGGTGACGGGGCCTCCGGCGCAGCCGTCCCACTCCCAGTACAGGGCGAGCTCGGCCAGGCGTCGTAGCCCGCTCCCCTGCCGTTCGGGGCGCCCTTCGGCGGAAGGGGCCTCGGTGGGAACGGGGAAGGTCAACGGTTCACCCGGACGGGGTCCGTCGTCGGTCACCGCCAGCTTGAAGGAGAAGGGCTGTTTCTCCAGCCTGATCCGCACGGTCCCGCCCGGCAGGCCGGAGGCGGTGTGCGCCAAGGCGTTGCGGTGGAGGATCGTCACAGCCTCGAGCAGCCGTTTGCGCTGGCTCGCCGGCGAGCCACAGCGCGGGAACAGCCAGCGGGCGGCCGTGCGGATGTGGCGCGATTCGTGTCCGAACTCGGCGATCCACGTGTTGGGGTCGGCGCAGCGAATGCGGCGAGGCAGCCGCGGCAAGGCGTCGGAAGGGCTGGGGGCGTTACCCCGGCTTGTCCCGAGCTGGGTACTCTCCTGCATGTTGTCACCTGGAGTGTCGAGAACGCATGGGTGAGGCCGTGTCCCGGGGCTGCTGTAACAGTCGCCGGGACTTTCTCGTCTGAGGTGGCCTGCGAGCCTCGCCTTCTCTCGATGCGCCACGGCCCTCTGGCCGCACATATGGCACGCGGGCGCAGCGGTATCGGATACGAGCTGGGAGGCTCGGTCCACCTTGACTCTTCAAGCATGACTAGGGATTCCCAAATGTCAAGGGGAATCCATGATCACACTGGGAAGGTTAGGATCAGTGTCATGAGACGGATACCGCGCACCCACAGTCCCAGCGTGCGTCGACGGCGGTTGTCCGCCGAGCTGCGCCGCCTACGCTCCCAACACAAGCTGACGTTGGAGCAGGCCGCGCAGAGCACCCGCATCCCGAAGAGCCGCCTGGGCCGGATCGAGACCAGCGACCTGAAGACCGTCAAGGCCACCGACCTGGACGCCTTGTTGGACCTGTACGAGATCACCGACGCGGGAACCCGTGAGGCCATGCACTCCTTGGCGCGTGAGGCGGGAGAACGAGGATGGTGGTCGCGGTACCGCGACGTGTTCGGCACGCACGCGCTTCCGGACTTCGAGACGGAAGCCTCGGTGATCCGCACCTACGAATGCCAGGTCGTGCCCGGGCTGCTGCAGACTCCGCGCTACGCGGACGCGCTCGCACGGGGCACCGCGGCCTTGGACGACGCCGAGATCAAGCGGCACGTGGACGCTCGGATGGAACGGCAACAGATCCTGACCCGGTTCTATCCACCGGAGTACTACGCGGTCGTCGACGAGGCCGCCCTGCGCCGCCAACCCCAGGACCTCGACATCATGCGGGAGCAGCTCGAACACCTGGTGGAGGTGTCGACCCGGCCGAACATCCACATCCACGTCCTGCCGTTCAGCGCGGGGCTGCACGCCGCGACGCTGGGAAGCTTCGTCATCATGGACTTCCCCGAACCCCTGGACCCTTCGATCGGGTTCGCCGAGACTCCCACGGATAGTCTGTTCGTAGAGACCGATCCTGAGCTGGCACGGTATAACGCGACATGGCACGCGGTACACAACGCGGCGTCCACTCCAGCTCAGTCACGTGAGTTCCTCCAGGGTGTCCTGGCGGCGTTAGAGAGCGAACACTGATGCAGAACCTGTCATGGCGCAAGTCCTCCTACAGCGGAGGTGGAGGCCAGAACTGCGTCGAGGTAGCGGAGCTGCCGACCGGTTCCGCCGTCCGCGACTCCCAGCACCCCGACGACGCGCAGCTGGCCTTCCCCTCTCCCGAGTGGAGCACCTTCCTCCGCCAGGTGAAGACTCAAGGCCGCTGACCCTCCTGCAGCACGTCGGCCCCCGGAACACGGCGGATTCTAGGGGTCGTTGCAACACAGAAGGTCAGTTGCTCGTTTGGAGTAGCTTAGTGAGGCGCTCGGCTGGGGTTTCCCAGCCGAGCGTCTTGCGTGGTCGGCTGTTGAGTTCAGCGGCGACGGCGTCCAGGCGCTCACGGGTGTGGTCGGACAGGTCGGTGCCCTTGGGAAAGTACTGCCGCAGCAGACCATTGGTGTTCTCGTTCGAGCCGCGTTGCCAGGGACTGGCCGGGTTGCAGAAATAGACCGGGACGTCGGTGGCGACGGTGAACGCGAGGTGCGCGGCCATCTCCGATCCCTGGTCCCAGGTGAGAGATCGCCGCAGGTGCGGCGGGAGCGTCCCAACGCTCTTGACCAGGGCATTGCGGGTGGAGGCCGCGCTGTGGCCGGCGGGCAGATGAAGCAGCATCACGTAGCGGGTGGAGCGTTCCACCAGGGTGCCGATCGCTGACTTGCCGCCCTTGCCGATGATGAGGTCGCCCTCCCAGTGGCCGGGAACGGCCCGGTCAGCGGCCTCAGCGGGCCGATCACTGATCATGACCATGTTCCGGATCGCGCGGGGCAGGCGTTTGCATGCGTGGCGGTGGGGGCGGCGACGTGCGCGTTCCGTCCGCAGGGCACGGGCCAGCTCTCGGCACAGTTCACCGCGGCCCTGGACGTAGAGGGCCTGGTAGATCGTCTCGTGGGTCACGCGCATCTCCGGGCGGTCAGGGAACCGTCTGCGAAGAGCGTGGCAGATCTGTTCGGGGCTCCACCGCATCTTCAGGTGGTGCTGGATGAAGTCCCCTAGCTCTGGGCTCTGGCCGATCTTGCCGGGCTTGGGACGGGGTTTGCGCTGATCAGCTCGGCGCTGGGCGGCGTGCGGCCGGTAGACCCAGCTGCCGTCTGGCAGGACGGTCCGGTTGCGGCGGATTTCCCGGCTGACTGTGGAGGGGCTACGGTCCAGCTCGGCCGCGATCGCGCGGATCGTGGCCTTCTCCCGGAGCCGGTCGGCTATGCGGATTCGGTCCGCCTCGCGCAGATACCTGGACGGTCCGTCCAGGGGCGTTCCCGAAGGTTTCGGGGACGCCCCTGACGGTTCGATCGGCAATGCCTCGCCGGTGCCACCGGACGCGGTACGCCCGTTGCGCCATCGCTTGCCTGTGCGCACGTTGATGCCCACGATCCGGGCTGCCTCTGCGTACCCCACACCTTGATCCACCAGCTGAAGGTAGACCCGGCGTTCTTCTACCAGGGCACGCGTCCCCGCGTTGACCGAGCGGTCCCGGATCTTGAATTCCATCGCATCCCCTGAGGTGGGGTGTTGCGACGACCACTAGAACTCAAGCACCACCGGGGGCCGACGTGCGTCCAGCTCGCTGCCCGAGCGTTCCAGGACAGGTGACAGGAGGCGATCCCGGCACACCGAAGTTTCCATTACACCCCGCACAAGACAAAACACCTCAAACCACAACGGAAATTCATGATTTAACGCCGGAACGTCACTGGCGCCTTCTAGGATTCCCCAAGAAACCCCCAGCGGAGTGCAGAGGAGTGTCATGGACGGCGGCAGAGTAGCCGCACGCGGCTTCGAATACCAGTACCTGCGGACGATAGAAGCCACGCTGATCGCCCTATCCGACCCGGATTTCCATGCCTGTCATGTGGAGGGCGATCCGTTGCCGACAGAGGGCCCGGCCGTCGATATCGTCGACTTCGCCTTCGTTGGCCCTGAGGGGCGTGTCCTCCAGTCCGCACAAGTCAAGAGTGGCGGCCCCACCAGTGAGCTGAGGGTGGGACAGGTCGTCGACATTCTCGCCAAGCTGATCAGCAGCGGGGAGGCCGACCGCTACGCACTCCTGACCAACACCCGGACCCACCCCACTGTTGACGCCCTCGCCCGTGTTCTGGCGGAACCACTACTGCCCGAGGAACGACGGACACGGCTCGCGGAAGTGCTCCGGCGCACCAACTCGCTTAGTTGGCTCAACAGCCTCGACAAGGAGGAACTGAACCGGTTAGGCCGGTGTGTCGTCAAGGTGGACTCCCGGGACCGCGCCGAACTCGACCAGGACCTGCGCGAGGCTTTGAGGAAGGCCCGGAGGCAATCAGGGCGTTCCCTCGGACACCAGTCGAGCGGTCTGCTACTCGCCTACCTCCAGGCTGAGGCCCAACGGCGCGCGGGCGACCGAAACGCGGCCGAGTGGACGGCGGAGGATTTGCGCGAGGCCCTGACCCTGGACGACCAGGTGCTGGCGGATGCGCTGGGGCAGCGGGACTGGGGAGGCGTGCTTGGTGAGATGGCCCCCATCCCGGATGTACCGAGGCAAGCGTTGCTGGATGATGTGGCAGGCAGACTGCTCCCCTACCGGGAGAACGGGTCTCGCAAGCCGGGGCTGTGTGTGCTGGCAGGTCTGTCGGGAATCGGGAAGTCGTCCCTGGCCGCGGCCTACCTGGCCGAGTATGCCGACGCCTACGACATCGCGTTCTGGGTCGACTCCTCCAACGAGGACACCGCTTTCGAGGGTTTCCGGGCCCTGGCCCGGAAGCTGGGAGTCAGCAGTGAGGGTGGCCCGGGGGAAACACGCTCAGCGGTTTTTCACGCACTGAGCTCGCGTTCGGGGCGTTGGCTGATGATCCTCGACGACGCTCGGGAGGCTTCTGTTTCTTCCTGGGTTCCTCGCATGGGTAACGGCGATGTGCTGGTTACTTCATTGAACCGGCACCTGCCCACCGGCTCCGGTTGCACGGTTTTAGTGGAGGGGATGCGCCCTGAAGAGGCAGTCCGGCTGCTCACGGCTCGGCTGGAGCTCACGGAGGAGGAGGTTCTGGAGCATAGGGAGACGTTGAAGGGCTTGGCGGCCTCAGTCGAACATTGGCCGCTCGCTCTGGAACTCGTCTCCCGATACCTGCACACGTGTGGTTACCGGGTTGTGGAGATTCCCGAGTTCGTTGGCGAGCTACGCAAACGGGCCTACGCGGACCGTCATTCGGTCCCAGACGGTTATCCCCGCACCCTGGTCGCGTCCATCAACCTCTCCCTCGAACTCATCGCGCAGGAGGATGATGCAATCATCCAGAACCTGTCCTACGGGTTCCTCTTCCACGCTTCGTACTTGAACACCCGTCGTATCCCCCTGCACCTGGTGATCGCCTCCCTCGACGAGGAGGTGGACCTGGATGATGAACCCCAGCCGATATCCATTTACCCGAGGCATCTGGAGAGGGAAGTCATCCGTACACTGACGCGAGCCAACCTCATCCGAGAGGATCATTCACTGCCCGAAACCGATCCTGATTGGCCCGAGGCGAACGTCACCGTCACCTTCAACAGCGTGTTGCAGGAGGTTCTAGGGGGCAGGTTCGAGTCCATCACCCCGGCCTCCGAGGTGCACGCGGCACTGACTCGCCTCTCCTTCCACACCAACCGGTGGCTCTGGTCCACCTTGCAGAAACAGCAAGCGGATCGTTCTCACAGCATCTACCCGCAAGCGTCTAGTCTCGTTGAACACCTCATACGGTTAGAGGTCACCAGCGCCCCGGCTGTGCTCCTCATGGGCAATCTGGCTTCCTTCTATCATCTCAGCGGTAAGGACCCGGAAACCGCGATCTCCCTGCTTCGAAGGGAAGTTCGAGTACTAGAAAAAAGCGACCCATCAAACGGCTTTCTCATCAACCAGGCCCGTCTCCACCTTGCGAGCGCGGCAATCATCCACGATGACCCTCAACACTCCTCCCTCGATGATGTTGTGGAACAGATTGGGCATGTCCTGGTTTACGCGCAGAGGTTGGCCGTGGATTCAGAGTTCCAAGGCAAGTCAGCGACCTTCTGTGTCCGAGCCCTAGCCGTACTCGAACGGGCGGAGAACATCAAGCTCACCTCGCCGGCAGCACGCCAGCTCACCCAGATCCTCAACGAAACCTTGGAACGGCTTCCCATTACCAGTGAGGCAGCAGCCACGAAGGACCTCCGTGAGGCCTCTCAGCTCTTGTCCTCGGGCGACCATTCCACAGCCGAACAACTGTGCCGACGGATCATCCGAGAGGACAACGGTGAAACCACCCATGGCCTAGAGGCCCGCAGATTCCTGATCGAAGCCCTCTTCTACCAGCACCGTTGGAGCGAGGGTCTAGCCGAACTCAAATACTTCATCGCACACATGGGCACAAACCCTCTATTCAAGCCAAACCTCGACGACGCCATGAACAACATCGGCCTCCAGTTGGCTGGTTTCTCCCTTTTTGAAGTCGACACCAAGGCACAAAGCGCCTTCCTTTCTTTGATGTCAGCCCCCGGCGTACGTTCTGCTCGAGCCACAGCCCGCGGAGAATACGCACACAAGTACGCCGTGCTGGAGTTGGTTCTGTCCCTACTACAGGGGAATGATCAGGAAATTCGAAGGCACTCGACGACAGTCCTCGAATCTTCCATTCACTCTCCCGAGATCCAAGGAAATATAGGCTGGTCGGCAATCACGGTCTCCGCCTTGCAGGCATCTGGGATAGCAATCGATATTAGATCAAGCAGCCCGAAAGGATAGCCGAAGCAAAATATGAGGTCTGTTCTAATTTGAGCGATTGCCACTCGCGTGGCGGCCAAAAAGCAGGACCCCCATCAAGCGAACCTTCGTGATGGTACAACCAGTGCCCCCTATTCAGAAGGGTTCTCTTGGGCGATGCTGCGTAGCATTTCCCGTAGTTCAAAGGCCACCCGGCGCGGGTCCACCTGCTCAGCGTCCGTCAGATTTTGGAAAGCATCGAGCATCGCCAAGCCCACCTTCACTACACGCTTCTGGTCGACAGACAAAGCATCAAGCGACATCATTTCATCCTTGGCGTACTCAACTTTGCTGCGTATATTATCCACCACCTCCTGGAATCTCCTCACCTCCCCCACTAGACTGGCAGCCCTTTTTCGCCTTTCATCCCGACCAGAACCCTGAAGAACTTCTACAGCCCTCTCGAGTACTTTGACAGATTGCACCAAACGACCCTGCTGGGCAAGGACGGAACCGAGCCCAACCAAAGAATCGAGATCACCGCCATCAACAGCGACACGGAATATATCTTCCGCTTCCGCTAATCGTCCTCGCAGAGCAACCACATGGCCGAGGTTCCGCACAATCTCAAGGTGATCGGCACCACCGAGATGGCGGTAACACTCTTCAGCTTCTTCATGGCGCTGTTGGCCCACTAGCAAAGCACCGAGATTGATCAAGGAACCGACATCGTTGTTCTCCGCAGCTCGGCGGTACACCTCTTCAGCTTCGGTTATTCTCCCCTGGTTTTCCAGCAAGAGACCAAGGTTGAAAAGAGAGTTCAGATGACCCAAGCTAATAGCATCACGGTAAGCCCGTTCGGCTTCCCCAAACTGCCCACGTGCGACTAGGAGATTTCCTAGGTTGTACGCACCCGTGTCAACGCCAGACTCTGCTGCACGGCGGTACATTTCTTCGGCTTCATCCTCTTTACCTTGATCACCCAGAAGAAGGCCGAGGTTACTCAAGGCATAGGTGTTTCCCTCTTTGATGGAACGTCGGTAAATCTCTTCCGCATCTGCTGTTTTTCCCTGGTCACTCAATAAGATTCCGAGGTTGTTCAGAGCAGCAGTGAACCCACACTTCACAGCCTTACGAAGCCATCCTTCGGCCTCATTGTCTCGGCCTTGCTGGTGGGCCCAGTATCCCGCCAGGTTCATGGCCCTGGGGTTACCGGAGCGGGCCAGGCTCTCACAGACGGTCCACGCCAGATCCTCCCGGCCCGCTTCATAGGCGTTGATCGCGATGCCCAAGCGCTCGTCCGGGCCAGTAGCTCTTCCCACCGCCAGTTCCCATACCGGTGCCGGGATCGGAGCTGTGGCTGCTTCGATCAGGTAGTCGAAGGCCCGCCAGCACTCGGCGTCGCCGTCGACAGGAAGCAGTAGGCCACTGGCACCCAGCCCAGGTTGCTGTGCCCACTCCAAAGCCTCACTGAAGGGCTCGGGTCGCAGGTACGCGGTTCCGGCCATGTAGGGGGTGTGGGC
This sequence comes from Nocardiopsis sp. M1B1, assembly GCF_052466615.1. Classification (NCBI taxonomy): domain Bacteria; kingdom Bacillati; phylum Actinomycetota; class Actinomycetes; order Streptosporangiales; family Nocardiopsidaceae; genus Nocardiopsis; species Nocardiopsis sp. M1B1. The sequence continues at coordinate 3,266,036 of NZ_CP196194.1, read as the reverse complement.
CTGTTCTAGGAGGTCGCGACTGGGGGCGGTGAGCAAGCCAGTACGGGCCAGGTCAATGGCCGCGGCCACGACCGAGTGTCCACGAGGGTGTCCGCCTCGGGCAGTGGAGCGTTTGGCGCGGGTCCAGGTACGCAACAGTTCGGGACCAGCAGCCAAGTACTCGGCGATACCGTGCTCTCCGTGGCGGGCCACCGCCTCGTCCAGACGATCATCACCCACCCGCGCAGCGCGATCGAGTTCGCTTTGGGACCATATGCGGTCGAGTTCGACCAATGCGAACCGACGCAGCAGTGCGAGGATACTCTCGCCCTCACCGTGCGCATGCTGCCACCCGTGAGCATCATGGCCATGATCGAGGTCGATTCCGCGGTAGAGGTCGGCGTACTCCGCGCGCAGCGTAGCCACGACGACCGTCCTATGGTGGCGCAGCACCTGGAGGAGGTGCTCAGTCATCCCCTGCTGGCCCAGCCCCAGGAAGCGGTGGAGGTCGTCCAGCCAGACAACCGCCCCCCTGCTGCCCTGTGTGGTCAGGTGCTCGGCCAGAGTGCGCAGGTCTTGGCCCGGGGCGGGAAAGAATAGTGGTCGGCCCGGCAGGACCTGCTGCAGGGCGTGCAGAGCAGCGCGGGTCTTTCCGGCGGTGGAGTCACCTTCCACCAGCACCGCCCCGCCCCAGGTGCCTGCCTGGGTGAGCAGTTGGTGCAGGCGGGTGTCGATGTCGCGCTCCACGTACGGCGGCAGCGACGAGCCATCACGGCCTTCACGCGCAGGGTGGACTCCTAACTCCCGCAGATCGACTTCATCCACCCGAACCGGCACCCAGGCCCCATCTCGTCCAGTCTCGGCCCGCACGGCATGGTTGATGTTCACCGCCTGGATGGTGTGGGCCTGGACCGCTGTGCCCGACACATCACCCCGGACGGCATTGCTCAGATCAGACTTCACGACCGTCGAGTCATTCTCCGCTCCGAGGTCCTCAGGGACAGGGGTGTGAGGGGTCATGAACTCAGTGTGCCCGTCGAGTGAGCACTCCGCCTCCGAACGTTCTACCGATTACAATCACCAATCGGCGAAGGGGCCACCTACACAGGCGTTTACTCGGTGGTTGCAAAGCTCCACGAGCGTTGGCTTCTCCAGCCATCGCCCTTGTGCATGGACCCGACCCAGGACAGCCTCTGATAGAAGTAAAAACTCTGTGGTTGTCCAGGTTGGCACCGACAAGTGAGAACCTCGCGAGGTGCCATCGGACGCCGCTAACCGGCCCTCCGTGCTCCGTTTGTGCTCTTCAGTTCCGTACTGACACGACAGCAGGCGGCATCACACGGTCTCAGACGGCATGGCGGATCGGTTGGGGTGACACGAAACGGCACGTAGTGATATGCCACGGTACGTAACCAGCGAACTTCTCATCCGATGGTCGCAGGTTCGAATCCTGCCGGGTGCGCCACAAAACCCCAGGTCAGACGGGGTGCGCGAGTCGAACAGACGAGGCGCGGGGTCTGAATCCGGGCCTGACATCCTCCATGTGTGCTCCGCAGTGCAGGGTCCAGTACAGGTGGAGGCCCACCTCGCGGAGCACTTTGCCGTCCCGTGACTCTGGCGGCGGCGCCCGGGGTGCCGTGTGTCCGCCCACCAGCGCCCCACAGCCGCCCTCACACCACACGGCCCACACCGTCTACGCCGTCTGGCCCCACAGGCCGCATGCGGCCGTTTCCGCCGAAACCTCTTAACCTGTGAGGCTTGACGCACCACAATCAGATGGCATGGACATCGCAAGGGGTGACGTCACCAACTCTGTGAACGGAGACGTCTCCGGCGTTCCCCTCATTCAAGGCAGGGACGTATACATCACCCCCCGCAAGCTCATGAAGTGGCTTGGCCTATCAGGGTCGGCACCATCCCCGAGGAGGCTGACCACTTCCAGCGCCGTGCTATCGCCGATCAGCTCGACGCCGCTTTGGATAGGTTCGGTGCCGTCGTCCTGCGCCAAGTCCTCTCCGGTGCTGGCGGGGTGGGCAAGACCCAGCTCGCCGCCCGCCATGCTCGCAGCCAGCGGGAGATTGCCACCCCAGACCGGATGGTAGACATGCTGGTCTGGAGTGATGCTTCCAGCCGTGAGCAGATCACCTATGCCTATGCCCAAGCCGCGCGCAGTTTGTTCACCAACGCACCAGAGGGCAATGCCGCTTAGCGTAGGTCGGTCCTCACGCGGCGAGCCCGGGCTCGGGGAGGTTGACCAGCCGAACCGTCGCGGCACCAGCATGGTGTGTGCCGGTATCGGTCGCGCGTTTGATCCGGTAGCTGTTGTGGCGGGCGCGTTTGACCACACGCGGGTAACGACGATGACGGCGACGCGGGTTGAGGTTCTTCCTCCGGGTGAGATCGCGATGCAGGCCCCGCAGCCCACCGAGCGGACTCTCAGGGGGAAAAAGCCGCCGGGTCAGCGACGCGGCGGCGGGCGATACGCACCGTGCGGGTGAACTTGACCCGATCGGGATCGATATCGGCCTCGGTGGCCGCCCCACAGATCAACGCGCTCAACGCGTGGTGGGTGAGCAGACAGCCGTAGATCTCTTGGCGCACCATGTCCGGGCTGTGCGAGCGCAACACCCGCCCCGGGCCGCGCAGGGTGGTCTTGAGTTCGGCGTTGGCACCCTCGCTCTCCCACCGTTGATGGTAGGTCTGGGCCAGCCGGGCAGCGGGGGCGGCGTGTGGGTCGGTGAGCGTGGTGATCACACAGATCAGCTCACCCTGACCACCACCGGTGTCTTGGGCGGGAACCTCGTGCTGGCGTTGATTGATTTTCAGCCCGGGCAGTATTCCACCGTCACCACGGCCACCCGGGAGGAGATCGATCTCAACGTGGTGGCGCTGTGTCGGCTGGCCACCAGTTACGACGTGCCGGTGGTGTTGTCCACCGTCGGGGTGGACATGGGGGTGAACGAGGGCACCGCGAAGGTGATCCGCGACGAACTACCGGAGGTTGAGGAGATCGACCGTACCGGTGTCAATGCCTGGGAGGATGCGGATTTCCGCGCCGCGATCGAGAACAGCGGTCGCCGGAAGGTGGTGATTGCCGGGTTGTGGACCGAGGTTTGCCTGACCTTTCCGACCTTGGACCTGCTCGCCGAGGGATACGACGTATATCCTGTTGCCGATGCGGTCGGCGGCATCTCGCCGGTGGCGCATGAGCGGGCGTTCGATCGGATGATCGCCGCCGGTGCGCAGCCGGTGACCGCGGTTTCGTTCGGTTCGGAGCTGATGCGTAACTGGGCCCGCGAGGACTCCGACAAGTTCCGCAAGGTCTTGCAGTGGTACTTCCCCCAACGTCAGCGCCTGGCCAAGGAGGGGTGATTATTGTGGCCGTCGATGTGTCCGTCACCGACGACTCCGATCAGCACCGCTATAAGGCCCATGTGGACGGCGCGTTGGCCGGGTTCGCTGACTACCAGCTCGCGACCGATCTCGTGGTGCTCACCCACACCGAGGTGGACACCTCGGTTGAGGGGCAAGGGGTCGGTAGTGCGCTGGCCCGGGCGGCGCTCGACGACGTCCGCGAACGCGGCATCAAGGCGCTGGTCATTTGCCCCTTCATCACCGGTTGGGTATGCAACCATCACGAGTACGGCGACCTGCTGTACGGCGCCCCGCCGAGCAAGGTCACCGACTAACCGTGCCGCCCTCTGCACCAACCTTCACCCCCGGCCGAGCAATCGGAGGTCGGCTCTCTTGCGGCACGGTCCGCCACAGCGAGCCGCCACGTCCGCGGTAACGGCGTGGCAGGCAGCTGGCCGACCGGGTCATCCTCACCCGCAGCGCGTTGACCCGGATGGTCGACCGGCCCGAGGCCTCGTCGCGCGCGAGCCATCGGGCACCGATCGTCGTGCGGTCTGATCTGTCTGAAGCAGGGCCGCCGTACCCCGGTCGGCTGCCCGCGCCAACAACGAAGTCGTCCGAGGCGTGTTCGGAGGCCTGGTGGAGCCGACAGAGGTCGAGGTCTTGGTTCGGATCCTGCACCGGTTACGCGGCTGAGCCGGCCAGATCAGCCTCAGTGCCTGCACGGTGGTGTCGGTGAAGTGCTCGACGCGACGTTCCCGCAGAGCCAGTGCACAGCTCCCGGCGTGGGACGCGAGCAACACGGCCTCGCTCGTGCGGTGGCAACGTCTCTAGACCAGACCAGAACGCCGCCGTGCAGTTGCGCGCCCGGCTCATCCATCGTGCACCTCCCAGCTACCTGGCTACCGGGTTAGCCGAGGTACCCCTCGACCTGATCACCGGAACGGGCTTGCGCCCCGTCAGGGTTCTGGCCGGCTTCTTGTAGGGCACGTCGTTGGCGCAGCAGGTCCCAGCATTGGTCGAGTTCTACCTCGACTGCCTGCAACCGCTGGAGCTCGCTGTCGGCGGCGATCTCGTCGCGCTCGCGGCGGCCGCGCAGCTGGTGCTCCTCCTCGACCAAGGCCTTGATGCGATCCTGGATTTCCGCCTCCGACGACGACATCTGCGTTCTCCTTCGCTACCGGCCCGAGCAGCTGGCCCCTCGACGATAACCGGCATCGCGGTCCGGGGCCAGGGCTCTCTGGTCTGCTGACCGGTACCGGGCGAAGGCGGTGCTGTGCCGTCTTTGGTGGTGGAATGGGTGAGCCGCCGCCGGGCCGGGGCAGCGGGCCCATTGCCGCAGCCTGGCAGGACTGTAAGGCTGGGGTTCCGACTTCGGTTGATGGTTGAGGAGCTGCGATGATGACCAAGGCCATGGCAGGTGATGTCACGACCCGGGGCAGACTGCGCCGGCGGTGGCGTGAACGGATCCGAGGGTGACCATGTCCGCGGTGGAGGAGGCTTCGACGTCGCCGCGATTCGATGGGTTGCGGGCGTTGTTCATCAACGCGACCTTGAAGCGTTCGCCGGAGCCGAGCAACACCGACGGACTGGTCCGGCTGAGCAGCCGCATCATGGGCGAGCACGGAGTCCAGGTCGACGAGATCCGGGCGATCGACCATGACATCGCTACCGGGGTGTGGCCGGATATGACCGAACACGGGTGGCAGAGCGACGCCTGGCCGGCGATCTTTGAGCGGGTGCTGGCTGCCGACATCCTGGTGCTCGCGGGGCCCATTTGGCTCGGTGACAACAGCTCGGTGATGAAGCGGGTGATCGAGCGGCTCTACGGCTGCTCCAGCCTGCTCAACGAGAATGGGCAGTACGCCTACTACGGCCGCGTCGGCGGCTGTTTGATCACCGGCAACGAGGACGGGGTCAAACATTGTGCGATGAACGTGCTCTACAGCCTGCAGCATCTGGGCTTCACCATCGCGCCGCAGGCCGACGCCGGTTGGATCGGTTCGGCCGGGCCCGGGCCCTCCTATCTCGACCCCGGCTCCGGCGGACCGGAGAACGACTTCACCAACCGCAACACCACCTTCATGACCTACAACCTGCTGCATCTGGCGGCGATGCTGCGCGCCGCTGGCGGCGTCCCGGCGTACGGAAACCGGCGCAGCGAGTGGGACGCCGGTTGCGCGCCGGACCAGGACAACCCCGAGCACCGATAGCCACAACGGCAAGGAGTGAGCATGACCACACACCAGTTGGCGGCTCGCCAGGCGTGGCCGCGGTTGCGGATCGCCGACTGGGCCGCGACCCGCGACACCGTGCACATGTGGACCCAGGTGGTGGGCAAGGTCCGGCTGTCGCAGGCGCCCCTGGTCAACCATTGGTGGCAGGTGACCCTCTACGTCAGTCCTCGCGGGCTGACTACCGGCACCATCCCCTATGGCAACCGGGTCTTCGACCTCGAGTTCGACTTCTGCGACCACCAGCTCCGCATCCGCTCCAGCGACGGTGGCACCCGGACCGTTGCGCTGGAGGCGAAACCGGTGGCCGAGTTCCACCACCAGACGCTGTGGGCGCTGGACCAGCTCGGCATCGGGGTCCAGATCCAGTCTCACCCCAACGAGGTCGAGCCCGCGATCCCGTTCGCCGAGGACACCGTGCACACCAGCTATGACCCCGACTCCGCGCACCTGTTTTGGGGACAACTGCTACAGGCCAGCCGGGTGATCGAGGACTTCCGTTCCCACTTCGTGGGCAAGGTCAGCCCGGTGCACTTCTTTTGGGGGTCGTTCGACCTGGCCTGCACCCGGTTCTCCGGACGCCCGGCACCAACCCATCCGGGTGGGGCCCCCAATTGCGGTGACTGGGTGTCTCGTTCCGGGTGTGATGGAGGCTCTCAAACTTGGGAAGGATGAGAGTCATGCCGGCACCGAGGAAGTACCCGCCTGAGCTGCGCGAACGAGCGATCCGGATGGCTGTGGACGCCCGCCGCAACCCGACCACCCGCGATGGGGCCATCGCCCGAGTGGCCGACCAGTTGGGCGTCAACCGTGAAACGCTGCGCAACTGGGTCACCCAGGCCGAGATCGACGACGGGACCCGGCCCGGCACCACCACCGACCAGGCCCACAAGATCGCTGAGCTCGAGCGCGAGGTGCGGGAGCTGCGGCGGGCGAACGCGATCTTGAAGTCAGCGTCGGCTTTCTTCGCGGCGGAGCTCGACCGCCCACACACCAGGTAGTGGCCTACATCGACCTGTACCGGCAGGAGTTCGGGGTCGAGCCGATCTGCGAGGTGTTGCAGGTCGCCCCGTCCACCTACTACGCGGCCAAGAGCCGGACCCCGTCGCTGCGTTCGCGCACCGATGAGGCCACCACCGCCAAGATCCGGCAGGTGCACGCCGACAACTACGGCGTCTACGGGGTGCGCAAGGTCCACGCCGAACTCAACCGGCAGGGCCACCGGGTGGCCCGCTGCACCGTTCACCGGCTGATGCGCCAAGCCGGTTTGCGGGGCATCACCCGCGGCAAGAGCCCGCGCACCACCACCCCGGCCCCGGGCCCGGACATGCGCCCGGACCTGGTCGAGAGGGCGTTCACCGCGGATGCTCCGAATCGGTTGTGGGTCGCCGACATCACCTACATCCGCACCTTCGCCGGGTGGGTCTACGCCGCGTTCGTGATCGATGTGTTCTCTCGCCGGGTGGTGGGCTGGCAGGTGTCGCGGTCGTTGCGCACCGATCTGGCCTTGGACGCGTTGGAGATGGCGGTGTGGAACCGGGCACACGTGGGACGGCGCATCGATGGGCTGGTCCACCACTCCGACCGCGGGGTGCAGTATCTGGCGGTGCGCTACACCCAGCGCCTGGCCGAGGCGGGCGCGGTGGCCTCGGTCGGCACCACCGGCGACTCCTATGACAACGCTCTGGCCGAGGCGTTCCACTCGTTGTTCAAGGCCGAGCTGGTCCGTAACCGCGGCCCGTGGAGGAACCTTGACCACCTGGAGATCGCGGTAGCCGAGTACGTGGACTGGTTCAACCACCGCCGTCTGCACGGCGAGATCGGTCTGGTCCCGCCAGCGGAGTTCGAGGACGGCTTCTACCGGCAGCAGGCCGGGGCAACAGAAGGCGAAGCGTTGGTTCCGAGCCTCCAATAAACCCGGCACGAGACAACCTGCCCGCCCGCGACGATCTGCCGCAGGCCGGGCTGGGCTTCGCGTCGCTGTTCTACACCGCGGTCGCAGACCGGCCGGCCGGGAAGGTGCTGGTGCTGTCGGCCGGCGGCTACCCCGATGCCTCCCATGGCGGCGGCACCAAACTGTCTAGGCTCGACCACCACGGTGTCGCCGGGGTGCTCGCCGACGGGCGGCTACGAGACTTCGACCAGTTGCGGGAGTATCGGTTCGCCACCTGGTGCCGCGGTGAGGCGACCCGCTGGGGCGGGGACACGGTGTGAGCAGCTTCGCTTTGTGTCGTCGTTTTCGCTGCGATCGGTGTCGGGTTAGGTGGTGCCGATGACGAGGGTGCTGCGGGCGGCTTCGACGACGTCGTTGGTGATGACGTCGAGCTCGTTGATCTTCAGGACGCGTTGGATCTGAGGGAGGAGGCGCTCGAGGAGCCGGAAGTTGCCGCGGGTGATGCGTTCGACGGCGGCGACGGCTTGCGCGTCGGTGAAGTCGTCGGGGTCGAGTGTCTTGCCGAGCTTGCGCCATTGACGTTCGAGGACGAAGAGCAGCTCGTCGTGGCCGAGCGGACGGTACTGGTGGGCGAACCCGAGGCGGCTGTAGAGCTGGGGGTAGTGGCTGAACTGCTTCTCGATGCCGGGCATGCCGATGAGGATCATCGCGATGCCGGTGCGGTCGTACTGGTCACGGAGCCACTCGATCGCGTTGCCGGTGAGGCGTTCGGACTCGTCGATGATGATCAGCTCGAGCAGGGACGGGTTGGGGCCGTGTGCGTGGTCGAAGTGGCGGCCGTGGAGGAGGAGGTGTTCCTCAATGCAGTGTTCGATGCGGAGCATGTCGTGCCGGAGGTCGTCCTGCAGGGCGCGCATCGTGGCGGAGACCTCGGGCGTGTAGAAGACGGTGCGGGAGCGGTGTGCGGCTGCGTAGATCTTGGTGTCGTCTTCGCTGCGTGCGGCCCATCTGGCGATGAACGGGCCGATGCTGTCCCAGTGCGCGTAGCGGCGTGCGGAGAGGGTTTTGCCGACGCCGGCAGGACCGAAGCAGACGCCGATGGTGTTCTGTTTCCGGACGGCGTCGGCGAACTCCGCGAACCGGCGGTGTTCCTTCGTGATGATGAACTGGCTCGTCATGACCGGTCCTCCTCGTAGGTCTTCAGTCGCGGTTGATCCGGTGCGGGTGCTGGTGGGGTGTGATCGGGCGCGGGGCGGACGATCGCGATGCGTTCGCGGATCTGGCCGCGGAGAGCCCGGCGCTGAGCGTTCCGGGCGGCTTGAATCTGCTTGAGGCTGATCGTCTCGGTCTGGTGCTCGGTGCTGATGGCGGTGCAGAGGAACGCGTCGCGGTGGAAGACGCGGATCTCGGTGACGTCGCGGGGGTCGTACCGGACGCTGACGGTGCTGCCCACGAAGGGTGCGAGGGTGGTTGCGGTGTAGCGGAGCCCTTCGAAGTGGATGCCGTCTCGTTGCACGACGCGCGTGGTTGGGACGGTGAGCAGAAACCCGTCGAGCTGCTCGAGGGAGTCCGGCAGTCGTGGCAGCCACCCGTCTGCGATCCACGCTTCAAGTGGGCTCTTCCGGAGCTCGCGGTGGATGCGGGCGTTGTAGCGGCGGATGAACGTGTTGATGGCACTGTCGACACCGGCGAGATCCAGCGCCGGCGTCGGCGCCGAGGATCCGGGTGCGAAGTGGCCGGGGAGCGTTGGGAGGAGCTCGGTGTTGATGGTGCCGAAGAACCGCTCGATCTTCCCGCGGCCCTGGGGGCGAGCGACCTGCGAGTGGATGATGCGGAGGTGCAGCACGGCTGCTGTGTCGCCGATTCGGTGGCTGGTGAAGTCGGACCCGTGGTCCGTGTAGAGCACGTCCGGGATCCCGCAGACGGGCCAGTCCGGCTCAGGCTTGTGCCAGATCGCTTGCCGCAGGGCGAGCGCGGTGTTCGCCGCTGACGGGGCGCCGAGGAACACCATGTACCCGCAGACCGCGCGGGAGTAGTCGTCGAGGATCACCGTCAACCACGGCCGTTCGGGCTTGCCGTCGGGTCCGACGATGAGCAGGTCCAGCATCGTGTGGTCCGCCTGCCAGATCGCGTTGGGACGATCCGCGCGACGTCGGAGCAGCAGCTCGTGCTTGTCCCGGTACGACGTAGGCCCCTCGAGCGCGAGCGTCACCATCCCGGGATCAAGCCCGTTCACGATCGACCGCACAACGGAGTACGACGGCGATCGCAGTCCCCGCTCGGCGCAGTGGACGTCGACCTGACGATGAATGGTGGCGAAGGACGGCCGCGGTTTGGTGAGGGCGAGCCCTTCAACCAGGTGGACCAGTTCCGGCGCCGTCCGCCGGACACCGCGGTCGGTGCGGGGGCCGTCGGCGAGGGCAGTGTATCCGCCGGTCCGGTAGCGGGCGAGCCAGCGTTGCAGGGTGCGCTCGGCGACGCCCGTGGTGCGGGCCAGGGTGGCGAGCGGGATGGCGTCCTCGACGTGCAGTCGAAGGATGCCCCACCGCTCGCTCGCGTCCATGGCCAGCTACATCGTTGGGGAAGGCTTGGTTCGTCGCGCCGCGACGGGCTCGGCGTGCTTCGCGAGTGCACGGTAGATGGTGGTGCGGCTGACGCCGAGCACGTCGCCGATCTGCGCGACGGTCATGTCCTGCTGCTCGTAGAGCCGTCGTGCGGTGCGCACCTGGTCCGCGGAGAGGCGAGATGGTCGTCCGCCGGTGCGGCCTCGGGCTCGGGCGGCGGCGAGGCCGGCGTTGGTGCGTTCCTTGATGAGGTCCCGTTCGAACTCCGCCAGCGCGGCGAAGACGTGGAAGACGAGCCGGCCGCCGGGAGAGGTGGTGTCGATGGTCTCCTGCAAGGACCGGAACCCGATCCCACGCTCCGCGAGAGCGTGCAGCTGATCAATGAGGTGCCGGATCGACCGGCCGAGCCGGTCGAGGCGCCAGACGACGAGAGTGTCGCCGGGGCGGAGCTGGTCGAGGAGCTTGTCGAGCTCGGGCCGGTGCTGGAGTGACCCGGACATGGTGTCGACGAACACGCGGTAGCAGCCAGCGGCGCCCAGCGCGTCGATCTGCAGCGACGCGTCCTGGTCGGTGGTGGACACGCGCGCGTACCCGAGGAGGTGACCCATGAGGAGAACGTAGCGAAACTCGACCAGCTGGAGTAGTGGCGGCACGTAGAATCCGGGACTGGGTTCCGGCACAAGACACGCCGCCTCGCACTCTGGCGGAGCGCCGGTTCGGACAGTTGTAGCGGAATCGTTCGTTTTCGGTGGGTGCACATCCTCGTTGCTAGCGTGCCCACCATGGTCCTCACCGCAGCCCAGCGAGCAGCTCTGACCCAGATACTCGATACAGCGTCCGATCTTAACCGCTGGCGTCTCAGGGCTCATCGCGTCGAGGAGCCCCAGCGCGGAAGTGAGCTCGGAGTCGACGACCAGATCTTTGAACGTATGGCGATCAGCCAGCTTGCACGGTTGTCTCTCATAGCCGCGGGTGAACACCTTCGCCTCGCGCTCGATGCGATCAACGCGCAGCAGCTGTATCCCTCGTCACATTTCACTGTGCTGCGAGGAGCCCTGGTCGGCGCATCCCAAGCGGTGTGAATCTTGGAATCCGAGGATCGCAATGTGCGGCGCGAGCGAGGTCTGACCGTCCTCACAGAGATGTACGCACAGATGGACAAGTACTACGGCTTTCTCGAGAGCACGCCACTCGACGCCGCGGACCGTGCAAGCCTCGTCGATCAGCGACGGTGGCTGACCGAACGCCGTGGTGATGTGACCTCAATCCGGACTACAACGGCGACGCTCAACCTCACTGAGATCATCGGCGCCGCAGCTGACCACGCGTTCCTGGACCGGACGTCGCGCGACGCCGCCCGGCGGTTGTGGCGTGAGATGAGCGCTGACGCTCACGTTCTTGGTTGGTCGCTCTTCCAGCGGACAACCTTCGGACCGGCTGAGCGACGCACGGGTGTGGGCGAGGGAAAAGCTCCAGGAAGTCTGGAGCACGTCGCGGAACCGTTCCTAGCGTCGTACCGACTATTGAAGTGTGGGTGGTCGTTGTTCGACCGCCGCTGCGAGGAACCCTAGCCAGGACGAACCGCTGCTCGATGCGGGCAACACGGTCGTCGCCGCGGAGCTGGACATGCGCGTTATCGCGGTGGCCGATCACGTGATCGATCTTGAACCCGGCGCGGGCGACGCCAGCGGGACCGTGGTTGCAGCTGGTACGCCCGCCCACGTCGCGGATAAGGGCGTCGGTGCTTCCGCGGGCTACCTCACCGTCGCACTGCAGGCAGCCACCACCGCGACCCCATCGTGACGAGCGTGCCGCTGTGCGATGTGAGAATCGGACCGCGGCACGCTCGACGAGGTCGTGGTCTCAGGCGGGGAGCTTAGAGGCCAGGACGTCCAATTTCTCGATCGTAGGCTCGCTGAACAGTTTGCCCGTCTGCTCGCCGAGAGCGGTCGCAACTGCGCCGGACAGGTGCGCGTCGCGGCCGGCGTCATCGGGGAACACGTCGAAGATCCCGAATGAGGACGGGCCGAGACGGATCGCGAACCACGCGATGGTGGCCGGTTCCTCCTCGACGAGCCCTCGCCCGATGCCGAGAAATTCCTGGACCTCGTCTTCCTTGCCGGGCAGGGCCTCCAGCCTGACAAGCAGTCCCTTCGTCACGCTCATGACGTCACCTCTCCCTGGGTCGAATTGCTCGCAAATTTCGCCACGATCGAATCGCAGAACGCAGGCAGGTCGTCGGGTGAGCGGCTGGTGATCAGGTTCCCGTCGACCACGACATCCTGGTCAACGACCTCCGCACCGGCGTTGCGCAGATCCGTGCGGATGCTCGGGAAGGACGTCAAGGTGCGACCTCCGACCACGCCAGCCTCGATCAACGTCCAAGGCCCGTGACAGATCGCCGCCACGGGCTTGCCACTCTCGACGAAGTCGCGGACGAAGGAAACGGCGTCCTTGTCGACCCGGAGCTGGTCGGGGTTCACCGTGCCGCCGGGAAGCAGCAGGGCGTCGTAGTCGCCCACCGAGGCGTCGGCGACCAACCCGTCGACGGTGAACGTGCCCGCTTCATCCAGGTCGTTCTTACGGGCCTTGATCTCGCCGTCGTGGATCGAGAGGACCTCGGTCTGAGCGCCGGCCCGTTCCAGTGCTTCGCGGGGTTGCTCGAGCTCAACGCGTTCGACTCCGTCGGCGGCGAGGATCGCGACCCTCTTGCCCTGAAGATCTGCTGCCATCTCAGTTTTCCTTCTTTCCGTTTGACATGCCGGGCTTGATGAGGACCTTGGTCCAACCCTTGGACCTGGCGTCGAAGTTCTTGTAGGCATCGGCGGCTTGGTCCAGCGAGATTTCGTGGGAGACGATCCAGGAAGGGGTCGCCTTGCCGGCCGCGATCAAGTCTCGCAGCTGGCGGTTGTACCGCTTGACCGGGGCTTGACCGCTTCCCATGGTCTGCCCCTTGAACCAATGTGTGCCGAAGTCGATGGCTGCCTTGCCCTGCTTGGCCAATTCGCCCTTGGCCCCCGGGTCCTGGGGGACGAACACGCCAACGGTGCCGATTCCTCCGGTGAAGCGGACCGAGTTGATGAGCATGTTCAGCGTGGCGGCGGTGTCCTCGTTGCCCTGGGGATCGTGGGCCTGGTAGCCCACGCATTCGCAACCACGGTCAGCTCCGAGCCCCATCGTCTCGTCCAGCACAGCCTGCACGGGGTCGACCTTGGAGTCGTCGATGGCAATCGCACCGATCTGCTCGGCCAGCGCGAGCCGGTCAGGGTGGCGATCGACCACCATCACCTTTGCTGCGCCCTTGATCATCGCGGACAGGGCGGCCATCAATCCGACCGGACCCGCCCCAGCGATCACAACGCTGTCGCCGGGTATCACGCCGGCCATCTCGGTGGCGTGGTAGCCGGTGGGGAAGATGTCAGAGAGCATGACGTAATCGTTCTCCCTCTCCTCCGCATCCTCGCCCAGGCGCAGCGCGTTGTGGTCACCGAAAGGCACGCGGAGCAGCTCCGCTTGGCCACCGCCATAGGGACCCATGTCGGCGAACCCATAGGCCGCTCCGGCGAATGATGGTTCGGGCTGGGTGGTGAGACAGTAGTTGGTCAGGCCGCGTTCGCAGTTCTTACAGAATCCGCACGAGATGTTGAACGGGAGCACAACCCGGTCTCCGACCCTGACCTTCTCCACGCCACTACCGACTTCGATGACCTCCCCCATGTTCTCGTGACCGAACGTCCGGCCTACTTCGAAGGAGGTCCGCCCCTCGTACATGTGGAGGTCCGAGCCGCAGATGTTCGTCGTCGTTACCCTGACCAGGACATCGGTGGGTCGCTCGATCTTCGCGTCCGGGACGTCCTTCGTGCTGACCTGACGGGGTCCCTCGTACACCACTGCTTTCATGTCTACTCCGATCCGATTGTGTTGCTCGATGTCTTTCTGGCAAGGCCTCTCCGACGCCGGCCCCATCGCTAGACAGCGAACGCCCCCAGGAACCACGTGTCAAGGCGCAATGCCGCTTAGCGTAGGTAGGTGTGGGCATCTGGTGCCGGGCAAGTACGTTGCTGACCATGGCTCTCACCTCACCCGCTGGCGGGCTCTTGGACCAGATCTCGATCGGTGTACTGACCTCGTCGGTGCCACGGGAGGTGATCGATGAGGCCATCGCCGAGCACGGCAGACAAGCCAAACGCTCCGACGGCAAACTCCCACCCCACGTGATGGTCTACTTCGCGATGGCCCTGGCCCTGTTCTCCGAGGAGGACTACGAGGAAGTCATCACCCGCCTGGCCGAACCCCTGGCCCGATGGGGCTGCTGGGACTGGGAGCCACCGACCACGGGCGGGCTCACCCAAGCACGCCAACGACTGGGCTGGCAGGTCCTGGAAACGATCTTCGCCCAGGTCACCACCGAACCGGTCGCCAGCCCCCTCACCCGGGGCACCTGGCTAGGTCACCTACGGATGGTGGCCATCGACGGCATGATCTTCGACGTGCCCGACACCCAAACCAACGCCGCCGAGTTCGGCTACGGCGGAGGATCGGCCACCCCCTCGGCCTTCCCCCAAGTCCGGGTGGTCACCGTCAACGAGTGCGGCTCCCACGCGCCCCTGGCCGCGGCCCTGGGCCCGGGCGGTGGCGGCAAGGGCACCGGCGAGCAGTCCCTGGCCCGCACCCTCTACACCCGGCTGGAGGAGGACATGCTGGTGCTGGCCGACCGCAACTTCTTCTCCTTCACCGACTTCACCCAGGCCGCCGACACCGGCGCCCACCTGTTGTGGCGGGTCAAGGACAGCCTGGAACTACCGGTGGTGGAGTTGTTGCCCGATGGGTCCTACCACTCGCTCATCATGCGCCCCCGCTTGGGCAAGACGGAGCGCACCCGCCTGGTCCAGGCCGCTCGCGGCGGCCAAGACCTCGATCCGGCTCAGGCCCGCCGGGTGCGGGTCATCGAGTACGAGGTTCCCGCCCAAGACACCGGTGGTGGTCAGGGTGAGCTGATCTGTGTGATCACCACGCTCACCGACCCACACGCCGCCCCCGCTGCCCGGCTGGCCCAGACCTACCATCAACGGTGGGAGAGCGAGGGTGCCAACGCCGAACTCAAGACCACCCTGCGCGGCCCGGGGCGGGTGTTGCGCTCGCACAGCCCGGACATGGTGCGCCAAGAGATCTACGGCTGTCTGCTCACCCACCACGCGTTGAGCGCGTTGATCTGTGGGGCGGCCACCGAGGCCGATATCGATCCCGATCGGGTCAAGTTCACCCGCACGGTGCGTATCGCCCGCCGCCGCGTCGCTGACCCGGCGGCTTTTTCCCCCTGAGAGTCCGCTCGGTGGGCTGCGGGGCCTGCATCGCGATCTCACCCGGAGGAAGAACCTCAACCCGCGTCGCCGTCATCGTCGTTACCCGCGTGTGGTCAAACGCGCCCGCCACAACAGCTACCGGATCAAACGCGCGACCGATACCGGCACACACCATGCTGGTGCCGCGACGGTTCGGCTGGTCAACCTCCCCGAGCCCGGGCTCGCCGCGTGAGGACCGACCTACGCTAAGAGCTCATCTCAAAAGCCGTCAGCATGCTTGGCCAGGTGCTTGTAGCAGATGAGGATGCAGGCGATGCCGAGCATGGCCAGGAAGGTGGAGGCCTTGCGCTCCCAGCGCACGTTCAATCTGCGGTAGGAGCCCAGCCAGGCGATAGAGCGTTCGACCTTGTACCGGTGGCGTCCCAGACGTTGGGAGGACTCGATGCCGGGACGGGCCAGGCGCACGCCGATGCCGCGCTCGCGCAGCCAGCGGCGCTGGTCCCGGGAGTGGTAGGCCTTGTCGCCGTGAAGTTTGGCTGGACGCCGCCGCCGGGGACCTCGCCGCGATCGCACCGCCGGAACGCCCCGGACCAGGGGCTTGAGCGCTTCGATGTCGTTGACGTTGGCCGCGGAGACCGCGCAAGTCAGCGGGAGGCCCTGGTTGTCGCACAGCAGGTGGAGCTTGGAGCCGGGTTTGCCGCGATCAGTGGGGTTTGGCCCCGTGCTCTCCCCCTCTCTTGGCGCGGATCGACTGGGAGTCGACAGTGGCGCGGGACCAGTCCAGCAGGGCGCGTCTGCCCAGCTCATCCAGGATCGTGCGGTGGATCGTGGGCCACAGGCCCATCTCGGTCCAGGTCTGAAACCAGCGGTGGGCGGTGGCACGGGTAACGCCGAACAGGCCATCGGCCTTCTCCCAGGAACAGCCGGATGCCTGGACGAACAGCACCGTGGTCAACACGGCTCTTTGGTCCGCCCGGGGTCGGCCGGTCCGCGGCGCGGGAGGCAGTAGCGGCTGGACGATCTCCCAGAGCCCATCGGGCAACACATCGCTCACAGCACGTGATCATGCCAGGCTCAGGAGCATCTCGTAGGGCTTTTGAGATGAGCTCTAAGCGGCATTGAGTCGTGACTAGTCGGGTTTTCCGGGAACTCCTTGTAACCCAAAGGAAGAAGAAACCGGGCCTTAGCCAACCGTTCAACGAAATCAGGCGTTGGTCGATGCGGCACGAGACCCTCCATTCGCTTATTCGTCATCTGTAGTCAGCATTCCCTTCTTCTCGGCCTCCTCACGCAGACAAGGGATACGATTTTCTGCTCGACTATCAGAGGCATGTCACGCTGAGTCCGACACCAGCAACCCGCTGGTTCCCAGGCTGATCAGCAAGCCAGGAGCAGCTGGAAGCGGTCCGGTCACCGCTCCTCCGACCAGATCGGCTCTGCCAGATGACGCGATTTCAGTTTGCGATCCACCCGTCAGTCCCGCGCCAACGACTCCACCGAAACCGCTGGCTGCTGCACCGACGACCACTCCGACCAGAGGGCAGCCAACTCCCAAGGAGGTCCCGCAAACCGCGACCATTCCCACGGCGGCTGCCGCGCCTGTTGCTGCGGAACCTATCGTCTCCGCTGCGGTGGCCGGACTCATCAACCCGGTCCAGTCGACGTTGTTGATCGGACCGCCCATGCCGTAGGCGTAGTTGTTCACCTCCTGCCGGGACGAATCCGGCGTCACCTGTGGAACCGGGACTCCTGGCGCGACTCCATCATCCATTCGATCCTGGACGGCGAGCGGTCACCCCACTTGGTGACGCGCAAGCCTTAGGACCCGCACGAAGCCCAGGTCACGGTCCCGATCCCGGCAAGCACCGCTGTTTCCATCAGCCTCCGCACAAGACAGTCGGGGCGCAACACCCCGGCATGGCTCTCACCTGTCGCTTTCCGGACCTTGCGTGGGCGAGCTGTTCGCCCAGGAGAATTCGAACAGTCCGAGGGCCGCGTCGTACAGCGCGCCTGAGGGGCTCAGGTGCAGACAGAGGGAGTGACGGCCGTGCCCATGTCGACTGTAGAAGGTGAGGTACGCGCCCCGGTCCGTCGCGATCACCCGGAAAATGTTCGGCAAGTCGAACAGCCGCAAGTCCACGGCGGGATTGTGGAGTCGGATCCGTTCCAAGTAGGCGGTGTTGGCCCGCACCTGCGCCGCGAGCATCGGTGGGCTGATCCCGAGGTCGGCCCGGCCCAGGTCCTCTCCCCTCCTGGACAACCAGGACTGCTGGTCGCTCCCGGGATCGGGCAACAGGACCTGGACCGTGCACGAGTTCCCCGACCACAACGGGGCGAAGGCATCCCGGGTGAGTACGTTTCCCCTCCCTGCCAGCACCTTCACCCATTTGGCCCGTGCGATGTCGCGGGCAAGGTCGGCCTCAGCGAAACGCTGTTGTCGGTACAGACGCGTGATCCCGGTCCCGGTGAGCCGGGACAGCAGTCCGACCAGCCACCAACGGGGCCGACCGGAACGAAACCACCCCGCGACGACGACGAGAACGGTGGCCAGCAGGGAGCTCAACACGCCGAGAAGGAATGCGGTCATGGGAGTCCCATCGTCACGGGGTGGAAAAATGTCGTCCTCTCCGTGATTCAGCAGAGATAGGGCAGGAGGTCCCGGACGACGTGGGCGGCGTTGCGGGCGGCCAGATCATGGCCGTCGTCGTTCTTTGCCTGATCTGCGTTGTCGGAGATGCCCCTGACCACGACCCAGTCCGGGTTGGGTGTTCCGCCCACGGAGTTCTCCTGCCAGTACTGACTCAGCCCGCCGGACTCCATATCCACGGCCAGGACCTTGTCGTTGTAGCCGGTCAGGAACCTGCGGATATCCGCGTCCCGATCGGCGATGACGGCCTCTCCGGAACCGATCAGCCCCGGAAGCACCTCGAAGGTCCGCTTCCGGTGACCCTTGGCCTGGCCGCGGATCATGGCGGGCTCACCGCGGTCGGTGAAGTAGCGGTTCACCGCGTGCCCGACCCGGGCAGGGGCCTGACGCTCCTCACCCCGCGGCTGCACCCGACCGCCGGCCTGAATCTTCCGAGATTCGTAGTAGACGACTCGGGTGGAGACGATGACGTTGCCGATCCGGGCGTGCTCGGGGTGTAACCCTCCCCCGATGCCGACGAGGATCCACAAGCGAGGAGAGAAGTGGCGGCGCAGGTGCTCCAGCGCGGACATGACGGACCGCTGACCAGGGCTGTGGGTCTGGGTGGCGGCCACCGTGACGGTACCGCTCTCGGTGGTGGCTTCCCCCGTGGCGAAGAACAGACCGTCGAGCTTCTTCTCAGTGCTCAGGTCGAACTGATCGATGACCGCCTGCATCTCCTTGGCGAGAATCGTGACGATCCCGACGTCACAGCTCGGTCGACCCTTCGCTGCCTCAGCATCAGCGACCGGCGAGTACGTCGGGCCGGGAGAGATGGCGTTGCTTGAGCGGGCACCGGGTCCGACTGCGCTGTGGCTGATCTGTGCGTTGTCGCCCAGATGGAAATCTCCGTACTTCACTGCGGTCCTCCGTTGTTCGAGGGAATGGGGGCGTTGCCGATGTCTCCGACGGTGTTGGCCGAGTGCGCTCCGGGGCCCACCGCGCTGCCGAGGATGGTGGTGTTGCTGCCGATGTTGAAGCTGTTCTGCACCAGCTTCTTGGCGCGTTTGTTGAACTCCGAGTTGTCGACGTTGTTCTCGTACAGGAAATCGCTGATCGCGTTGAGCAGACGTTCTTCGACGGTCTTCATGTGGCTGAGAACCTGGGACTGGTCGAACTGGACCTGGCGCCACTCCTGGGCGTGCTCTTCGCGAGCGCTGACCTGGCTGCCGATCTCGATGTTCCGCAGCGGACGCCGCGTCCCGTCCGGCCCAAGGACCAACGTCTTGGTCAGGTAGTAGACGTAGCGAAGTATGCGCCAACAGGCAGAGACCTCATGGGGAAGGCGTAGGAGAGCGTGACCTCCTGCTGCCACAGCGGCTCTCTTGCCGCTCTGGCCATACTCCTCCGAGCGCTGGAACTCACGTGGGTTGCGGGTCAGCGCACAGGCCACGCAGAACAAGGTCAGTGTGCGGCCTTGGAGTCTGACGTGCAGGAACACGGTGGTGACAAGTTCGGAACCGTGGCTCGGCACACTCACCTCGATGAAGTGGAGCCCACTGGTGTCCTCGCCGTCGATGAGACGACGCATGCGCTCGGCGTCGATCCCGGCCGGATCGAGCAGGGAACGATCCTTTGAGACGTCGCTTTCCGCCGCATAGACGCGGTCCCGGACTTCGACCGGGAGGCGGACATGCGGTTCGTCCGTGCGGAGTTCGTTGACTTCGCGGCGGAGTCGCTCCACCAGCTCGTGTGCGCGAAACGGTGGAGTCGCGTGCTCACGCCTGTGCAGGGGCTCGTTCTCGTCCTCGCTGGGCCGCAACATTTGCACGTTCATGGGCGGATCCCACTGGTAGACCGCTTCGCCCGCCCCAACGAACGGCGACTCCTCACCGAACAGGGAGAGTGGATCCTGTTCGTCGGTCTCCTCGCCGCTGTGGCGAGGACGCCGGTAAACGGCGCAGTCGTGCTGCTGTTGCTCGTCGATGGCCCGTTCACGACGGGAAAGCCTGTTCGGTCGGAGCCGGGATGTCTTCTGGACACGGTTGACGTGCAACTGGCGTACCGCGCCGGTCACGAACGTGGTGGCCACGATCAAGCCCATCAGGTACAGCGCCAGTTCTCCCTGGTCCGGAGACACACCGAAACTGACAAGTCCGATGACGGCGAGAACGAGGGCGCACACGGCGGTGCGCTTGAGTTGGCGGGTTTCCTTCTTCCAGCGCCACCCTTCCAAAGAGAGTCGACGGCGTCGCGCGCCTCGTTTGCGCCTTCTACGCAAGAAGAACTTCTCCTCACTGGCCACCTGGGCCGACAGACGCAGCGCCTTCCGCAGGAGCAGCAGGAGAAGAAGACCACACACGACGATCGTCGATGTCGCGGTCAACTCCCAGGCCAGTGGCACCAGCACGGCGGCGAGGATCATCGCTCGGGGGACCGCGGCCAGGAGAGCCGCTCGCCAGGCATGGCGCACCACGGGTACGAGGTCGAAGCCGTAGGAGGGGGCGACCCGGCGAAGGGATGCGGTGGAGATCTTCCCGATGACGAGATCCCGGAACTTCTCATTGACGTAGACACCGGCACACAGGTGGCGTGTGGCGTCGCTGGATGCTCGCGTAGGGGTTTCCTGGCCCGGAGCCGCATGGAGCGTGGTCATACGCCTACCTACCCTGGAGGGATAATGGTCACAGTGACCATAAACAGGAGACGGGGTTAAAGTCAAGATGACCTTTAAAGATGCCGCAGCAGACGAACGCCTGAAGAGGTCCGTGGGCGTGGAGCTGTCACTGGTGACCGTTGACCTCGCCATCTTCACCATCAGGGACGACAGGCTCATGGTGTTGCTCGTGGAGCGCGGGGCAGAGCCCTTCCTCGGACGCTCGGCGCTGCCAGGTGGGCGGGTGCGCTCCGACGAGACCCTCGACGAGGGTGCACACCGGGAACTGCTGGAGGAAACCGCGATCGATGGCGCGCTGCTGCACCTGGAACAGCTCGGTGCCTATGGAGATCCCGGCAGGGACCCTCGGGGCCGCGTCGTCACCATCGCCTACCTCGCCTTGGGCCCGGACCTGCCCGCCCCCGTGGGTGGCACTGACGCCGCGCACGCCTACTGGGCCCCGGTCTCCGACCTTCTCGGCGAGCCCGGATCGCTGGCCTTCGACCACGCGCGCATCGTCGAGGACGCGGTGGAGCGCACCCGAAGGACACTGGAGTACACCACCGTGGCGACGGCCTTCTGTCCCGAACCCTTCACTCTTCCCGAACTGCGCAACGTCTACGAGGTCGTGTGGGGGCGTTCCCTGGACCCCAGCAATTTTCGGCGCAGGGCCACCAAGGCCAAAGGATTCCTGGAACCGACAGGAGATCAAAGACTCCAGGCCACTGGCCGACCTGCAGCTCTCTATCGAAAAGGAACCGCCGCTCTTCTGAACCCGCCTTTTCTGCGCTCAGGCGGTTGAGGGAAGCGGCTGACGGTGTTCCGGTTCCCGGACTGCCCTCGGGAGCTGAATCCGGGGAAGGTGTGGTCGCGTCCGCGACAGAGGCAGGGAAATACACGAGCAATCAAGGGGAAAAACGCCTCGATCGCGGTCGCGCAATCCGATCTCCACGCCGAATTGCCACCCTTCCAGTTGACAACTATCCGCGACGCAGTTATTGTCGTCGCTTATGTCGAAATTCGCATCGTTGGCGCAAGGCCGACCCGGGCGCGGGATCACAAGAGGACCTACGGCCCGAACCGCGCCCGGCGGCCTGGCCACC
This sequence comes from Nocardiopsis sp. M1B1, assembly GCF_052466615.1. Lineage (NCBI taxonomy): Bacteria > Bacillati > Actinomycetota > Actinomycetes > Streptosporangiales > Nocardiopsidaceae > Nocardiopsis > Nocardiopsis sp. M1B1. Next base: position 3,244,323 of record NZ_CP196194.1, on the reverse strand, counting down.
CCGCTGATCCGACCGACACGGTGGGACCCGGGAACGGCCCGTGAGCGGGCACGGTGATCGGCCGACGGCACGGTGAGCCGCGCCCAGGAGCCCTCCGGGACATCCGACGGGTATCGCGACAAACGGTGACCGGAGCTTTCCGACTTCAGCGCGTGCGCGCAGAGACACACGTACTGTGCGGTGGCGCATCCAACGGCAGCGGCCGCTAGTTCCGCCGGGACCAGGCGACATGGCCGCCGGTTCTCCCGCCCTTTTCGTCAACCTTTCCGTTGTGCGTTGGTGCCCCCGGGCACGATTCGCACCCCTGCTCCACTATTCGCGAGGCTGTGTTCGCCATGCCCGAAAAACCGCACAAAGACAAAGAGCAGACCAGCCGCCACGGCAACGAACCCGAGGACGACAAAGGCAAAGGCCGGTCCTCGGGCCCGCGGGGCCGGACGGGCCACACCGCGCTCGGAAGCCTGGACTACCAGCACCCCACGTATCCCCACGACACACACCCGGTCCTCGTTCCGGGCATCTCGATCGACGATCAGCGCCGCAGCTACCGGGTCGACTGGCTCGTCTTCGCGATCGCCGGCTCGCTGACGGTCGCCTTCGTCGTCTGGGGCATCTGGTCGCCGGGGAGTGTCGCCGGGGTCGCCGAGACGGCGTTCTACTGGTCGACCGACAACCTCGGCTGGATGTTCAACGTCGTGGCCATCGTCGTTCTCGTCGCCACGGTGGGCATAGCGTTCTCGCCCTACGGGAGGATCCCGCTGGGCAAGGACGGCGAGCGGCCCGAGTTCAGCACGTTCTCCTGGACGGCCATGCTGTTCGCGGCCGGGCTGGGTGTGGCGGTCCTGTTCTGGGGGCCCTCCGAGCCGCTGGGCTACTTCATCTCACCGCCTCCGCTGACCGACGAGCCGGAGTCGGTCGAGGCCCTGCACACGGCGCTGGCCCAGATGTACTACCACTGGGGCTTCCACGCGTGGGCCATCTACGCACTGGTCGGCGGGGCCGTCGCCTACGCCGCGTACCGCCGCGGCCGTCCCCTGCTCATGTCCTCGATCTTCCGCGCCCTGTTCGGCCGACGGCTCACCGAGGGCTTCGCCGGAAAGCTCGTCGACATCTTCGCGATCATCGCCACGCTCTTCGGCACCGCCGCCGCCCTCGGTATCGCGGCGATGCAGATCGGCTCCGGCGTCAGCATCGTGTCGGGCGCCGGGGACCTCACCAACAACACCCTGGTCGTCATCATCGCGGTCCTGACGGTCGGCTTCGTCATCTCGGCCGTCTCGGGCGTCGCGAGGGGCATCCGGCTCCTGTCGAACGTGAACATCGTGCTCACGATCGGCATCGTCGCGGTCTTCCTCTTCCTCGGCCCCACGCTGTTCCTGCTGAACCTGCTCCCCTCGGCGGTCATGGAGTACTTCGGCTCCCTGTTCGACATGATGGGCCGGTCGCTCTCGTGGGGTCCCGAGACGCAGGAGTTCCAGTCGCTGTGGACCGTCTACTACTGGGCCTGGTGGATCTCCTGGTCGCCCTTCGTGGGCATCTTCCTCGCGCGCATCTCCCGCGGCCGCACCATCCGCCAGTTCACCCTCGGCACGATCATCATCCCGTCCTCGCTGCTCTTCGTCGCCTACGGGGTGATGGGCGGCACCTCCATCTGGATGTACCGGGAGGGCGCCCCCGGTCTCACCGAGGGCATGCCCGCGCCCGAGGTGCTCTTCGCCCTCATCGACAACCTGCCGTACGTGGAGTGGCTGCCCTTCGTCGTGATCGTGGTGCTCGCGATCTTCTTCATCACCGCCGCCGACTCGGCGTCGGTGGTGATGGGCATGCTCACCACGCAGGGGGACCAGAACCCGCGCCTGTGGGTGGTCGTCTTCTGGGGCCTGGTCATGTCGGGGATCGCGATCGTGATGCTGCTTCTGGGCGACGCGACGGCGTTGACGGGACTGCAGCAGCTGGTGATCGTCACGGCGGTGCCGTTCGCGCTCGTGCTGGTCCTCGCCGTCGTCGCGTGGTTCAGGGAGCTGCGCACCGACCCCCTCACTCTGCGCATGCACTACATCGACACGGCGATGGACAACGCCGTGACCGAGGGAGTGGACCGCTACGGCGACGACTTCTCCCTGAAGGTCGTGGAATCACGGCCCGGGGACGGAGCCGGGGCGGGTATCGACTCCACCGACGAGAGCTACACGGAGTGGTACCAGCGCACCAACGAGGAGGGCGAACCGGTCGGCTTCGACTTCGAGACCGGGGAGTGGGCCGACGGCTACGACCCGGCCGCTGGTGGGAGCTCGGAGACCGCCCCCGAAGGGTCCGCAGTGACAGGGGAAAAGCGCGTCGAGGTGTCGGAGGACGGGACCGAGCCTGAGGCACGCTGACTCCATCGCCCCGGCCCCCGCCGTTCAGCCGACGTCGGGGGCCGACCCGCCCCGCCGGTCAGACGCCGGACTTCTCCAGCAGTTCGTTCGTCAGTTCGGCGAGACGACGACGATACCCCGGGTCGAGGGCGGCAGGGACGGAGGGCGGTGTCTCCACGCCGTCGTCGAAGTGGCGTCCGCTGACCCGCTCCAGCTCGGGCGCGTCCACCAGGCGGCGGGTGGCGGCCACCCCCTTCTCCAAGGGGTCGTGGAACTCCACGCCCGCGGCCCTGGTCAGGGAGGTCTCCATGTAGGTCCCCGGGTGCAGGGAGTTGACCGTGACCCCGCTGCCGACCAGTTCCCCGGCCAGGTCCAGGGTGTGGCTGATGAGGGCCAGCTTGGACCGGCGGTAGGCAGCGGGTTCGGTGAAGCCGTGTTCGAACTGCGGATCCTCCAGGTCCAACTCCTGCTGTCCCCGGGAGGCGATGTTGACCACCCGTGAGGGAGCGGACCGGCGCAGCAGCGGCAACAACTCCCTCGTGAGCAGCACCGGAGCCAGGTAGTTGACCGCCAAGCGCAACTCGTGGCCGTCAGCCGAGGTCGTGCGCTCGGCGCCGTCGATCCGGAAGCCCACCGCGGCGTTGTTGACGAGCACGTCGAGCCGGTCGTGGCGGGCGGCGACCTCGGCGGCGAGCCGCCTGGCCCCGGCGAGGGAGGAGAGGTCGGCCCGGTAGACCTCGCCGCCGGTGTCCGCGGCGACCTGTGCGAGCCGTCCGGTGTCGCGGCCGTGGAGCAGGAGCCGGTGCCCTGCCCCCGCGAGGTCCTCGGCCAGGGCTCGGCCGAGTCCGTCCGACGCGCCGGTGACCAGGATGGTGGCCATGTGGGTGCCTTTCACAGAAGGGGGCGCCGCCGGTTCGGCCGACCGCGCGCTCCCACGGTATGACGGCCGCCACCGCCGGTCAACAGAGGTTGACCTTGGCCGATGTCCGCCGACCCTGGTGAGGGGCCCGCCCCGCAGGCGGGGAGAGCGGGACGGCCGCCGCAGCGCGGCCCGGACGGCGGTCCGGTTGCCGCGGTGCCGGAAACCGCGAAGCCGTTCGCGGGCTGTGCCCTTACAGGACGGGCCGACCGGGGCGGCGAGAACCGGGCGGATACGCTGCTGGGCGGGGAGGGCCGCCGCTTCCGCGGCGATGACTTCCCCGCTCTCTCGCACTCTCGCGGCGTGTGTCCGCGGTCCCGGAAACAGTGAGGTGGACGGCCATGGACAAGCCGCGTGGGAAGGACTCGTTCTCGTTGCTGTACAGGACGGGGTTTCGTATCAACTACGCGCTCCTGCACGTCATGGGCCCGGCGTCCCTGACCCCCGAGACCGATCCGCAGCACCGCGCGAAGAGGGAGTACGAGCGCCGGCGTGAACTCCACCGGGAGTGGAAGGCGCACCAGCGGTCCCGGTAGCACGACCGTGCGGGAGGTGTTCTCCGACACCGGGCCCCCGCGAACATCAGGGGACGGGGTCGGGGTGCCCGGCCGCCACACCCGCCCCGCACACATGAGGAGACAGCATGTTCACCGGCCTGAGCGCCTTTCCGCTGACCCCGTTGGACGACGACCGCTTCGACGAGCGGGCCTACGCGGGGCTGATCACCCGCCTGGCCGAGGCGGGCGTGGACTCCATCGGCGCGCTGGGATCGACCGGCTCCTACGCCTACCTGGACCGTGAGGAGCGCCGCCGTGCGGCCCGGACGGCGGTACAGCACGCGGACGGCACACCGGTGGTCGTCGGTATCGGCGCGCTGCGCACCTCCCACGTGCAGGCCCTGGCCCAGGACGCCCAGCAGGCCGGTGCGTCCGCCGTGCTGTTGGCCCCGGTGAGCTATCAGCCGCTCACCGACGAGGACGTGTTCGCGCTCTACGCGACCGTTGCCGCCGAGCTGTCGGTGCCCCTGGTGGTCTACGACAACCCCGGCACGACGCGCTTCACCTTCTCGACCGAACTGTACGCGCGCGTCGCCGCGCTGCCCGCCGTGGTCGCGATCAAGATCCCGCCGGTGCCCGCAGACCCGGTGGCCGCCCGCGAACGTGTGGCGGCGGTCCGCGCGGCCGTCCCCGACCACGTGACCATCGGGATCTCCGGTGACGGCGTTGCCGCGACGGGGCTCAACGCGGGCTGCCGGGCCTGGTTCTCCGTGGTGGGCGGAACCCTGCCCGCCGCCGCCCTGCCCCTGGTCAGCGCCGCCCTGAGCGGTGACGCCGAGGGGGCGGAGGCGGAGTCGGAGCGGCTGCGTCCGCTGTGGGAGTTGTTCGCCTCCCACGGCAGCCTGCGCGTGATCGCCGCGATCGCCGAACACCTGGGGCTGGTGGCCCCGCGCTGCCTGCCCCGCCCGATCCTGGGGCTGCCCGCCGCCGAGCGGGAGCGGGTGGCCCGTGTGGTCGGGCAGCTGGGGCTGGCCTGAACGGCGCCTGTGGAGACGCCCGCCCATCAGAGCGTGTGGTCGCCCGCGTCCTGATCTGCTGCGAGCATCCGGCTGAGCATGCTGATGGCTGTCGAGATGAGGACTGCTGACCCGGGCAGTCCGGGGACGCGGTCATCCCGAGGGTGACCACTGTCCGTTTCAGCCCACCAGCCCGCGGACGATCGTGGTCTCGGTGCCCTTGACGTAGGTCACGACCGCCCCGGGGACGGGGATCGCCCGGTGGTCACCGGTACGGGCGCCGTGTGTACCGGGATACGAGGTGAACTCCGGTTCGTCGAATCGGATGGTGCGTACGGCGTCCGGTCCCGCGTCGTAGGGGATGACGACCACGGCGGGGATGGTCTCCTGCGTGCCTGTCTCCTCGTACTCCAGGCGCGGGATGATCACGGCGTCCTCCAGAGCGACGGCTTCGGGCAGTTGATCGAGGAAGACCGTGCTGAACGGCATCTCGGCCGTGGCGATGATCTCGCCGGAAGCGGAGACACGGTGGAACAGAAAAGGCTCGTGTTCGTCACCGTCCCCCCGAGCCGCAGAGTCGTGGGAGAGGAGGACCGTGCCCTCGGAGCCGGCTCTCACGATGTGCTCGAAGTCGCGGCTCATTCCGCTCTCCGAGTCCATCAACTCCGGAGGAAGCTCCAGGGTGTCCGAACCGTCACCCGGATCCAGCGCCCGGGGAACGTCGCTCCGGTAACGGCCCTGCGCCACGATCACGGGGTGGGAGTCCGTGCCCGGTACGGGCCGGTCCACGGAGATGCTGAGTTCCGTGTCCGTGTCGTCCCATTCACGGATCCAGTTCTCCTCACCCGTGCGGGCGTCGAACGCGGCGACGACACCGGTCAGCGGTTCACTGTTGTCATAGCTCAGGTCCTGGAACGTGGTGTCCTCGTCGAGCCGGTCCTCGTCCGCGCACGAGTACGTGATGAGGACCTGGTCCTCGTGCAGCAGGAGGTTCTCGCCGCTCTGCCAGCCTCCGAAGTTCGAGCAGATGAGGCCTTGCAACTCCGGGACGGTGGGGAACCACAGCTCTTCGTTGGAGTCCACCGCGTGCACACGGACCCTCGGCCCCTCATCGGTGTCCTGCCAGGAGTACAGGCTCACCTCGGACGCGCCTGCGAGGAAGTCGACGCGGGCGTCCTCGTCATCTCCCTCCTCAAGCAGCGGCGGCACGGTGAACTCGCGAAGGATTCCTCCGGTGACGGTGTCGATCTCGGTGACGTGATGATCACCCGATCGGTCCGCGGCAGGCTGTCGGGTGACGAGCGCCCGCGTTCCACCATCGGAGACCACAACGTGCACCCGACTGTCGTAGGGGTGCCGGTAGCTCCACAGCACCTCGCCGGAGGAGCCGTCCAGAGCGACGACACCGTCCTCAAGCGTCAGGAGCGGGCCGAACGGTCCGGGCTCCACGCCCCACACGGACACGTCCTGCGGTACCTCCCACTCCCAGCCGACCTCGCTGACGTCGCCCGGCACCGGGGCGGGTGTGTCCGGGAAAGCGTCGGTGACCGTGTGCTCCGTCGGCTGGTACAGGGACGCGGCGCCCAGCCCGAACTCCAACAGCAGCACCAGGGCCAGCCCTCCGGCCATGGGCGGCACGGAACCGGGCAGGGGCCGAAGCCTAGGCTGGTGGGCTGTGGCCGCCATCAGAATCGCGCCGAGGGTGATCGCCAGGGTTGCCGTCCACAGGGAGACTCCGGCCGCATCGGGAAAGTAGGACTGCGGGTCCTCCGCTGTCCATGAGAACGCCGTCGGCGAGAAGGCGGTGTAGGACACGTACAGCAACGACACGCTCATGGCCAGGAGGAGCACCGTGCGGGTCCGGCCGAGGCGTGCGGCTGGTCCGGCTTGGCGTTCCCATGTGTCGCGTCGCAACACGACGCAGAGCACGATCGCGCCGAGGAACATGGCCGCCAGCCACCAGAGGCCGCCGTCGGGAGTCGTCAATTTCTCTTCCATGAGAGGAAATCGCACCATGTCGACGGCCGCGAGCAGGATTCCGCCGCTGACCAGTCCCGAACCAACCCAGCTCACCGTCTCCGGACGGATTCGGCTGGTGACCCGAGACTCGTTCTTCACCTGCAGTCCTCATTCCTCACCGCACTCGTGCCCGACTCCAGGGCCCGGGAGGGGAGGAAAGTCGGATTCGCGATCGACAACATAACAGTGCGTTCCGCCCGCCCGTGGCCTCGGCGGCCCCGCTGGAGGTACTCCCGCTCCCACCCGCCAGCGCCCCGCAGTCGGCCGTCCGCGCCGTGACACGGGAAATACGGTTGCGGCCGGGACACACCGGGCCCAGGATGTTCCGGTGCAGACCCGAGAGACCACACTCGACCTCGGCCACGACGCCCTGGCCGCGCTGGACTTCGGCGGCGCGGGCGCCCCGGTCCTCCTCGTGCACGGCAGCGGGCACAACGCGGCCGCCTGGACGGACGTGGCGGCCCACCTGACCGACCGCTGCCGGGTCGTCGCCGTCGACCTGCGCGGGCACGGTCGGACCAGGGCCGACTCCCACGGCGCGGAGCAGTACTGGCGCGACCTCGCCGGTGCGGTCCGGGCCCTCGGCTGGGAGGACCCTGTCCTGGTCGGGCACTCGCTGGGCGGTTACGCCGTCACCGCCGTGGCCGCCAGCGGGCTGGTCCGCCCCGCCGCGGTGTGCGTCGTCGACGGGCTCGTCCTCAACACCCGGGAGGAGGCCGTGGCGGAACAGGAGCGGTGGACCACGCCCGAGGCGATGGAGCGGGTTCGTGCCCGGTTCGGCTACGGGTGGTCCGCCTCCCCCGAACAGGCGCGCGAGTACATCGAGCGCGGTGTGCGGGAGGCCTCCGGGGACGAGCTCAACAGGGACTGCCGCCCCGGCCTGGTGCGCGGCGTGCTGGAGCGCTCCTTCAGCGGGGACCAGCACGCGTGGCTGCGGCGTCCGACCGCTGAGCAGATCGCGGTGATCAGCGCCCCCGCGCCGGACGCGGCCGTCTACCCCAGCGTGGACGTCTACGAGCGCCTCACCTGCCCGCTCACGGTCGTCCTTCCCGACCGGGGCTTCTACGCCGCGCGCCGCGACGAGGTGCGGGCCGTCGTCGCCGCCCGCCCGGAACGCACACTCGTGGAGATGCGCGCGCACCACAACGTGCCCATGGCCCGCCCGGAGGAACTCGCCCGTGTCATCTGGGACACCGTGCGCGCCCGACCCACCGCCTGATCCGGAGAACACCTGTGACACACCGCCTCCAGCAGCGTTCCGTACGCGGGTATCCCGTGGCCGCGCAGGGTTCCGGCCCGTACGGCATCACCGCCGGGTCCGACGGTTCGCTGTGGACCACGCTCGTCCACGACGGCCGGATCGCCCGCATGACACCGGACGGCTCCGTCACCCTGTACCCGCTGGACTCGACCTCGTGCGCGCCCTCGATCATCACCACGGGCCCGGACCGCGCGGTCTGGTTCACCCGCGCCAAGGACGGCAGGATCGGCCGCGTCACCGCGGACGGCGGGACCGACTCCTTCGCCCTGCCGACCCCTGACGCCCAGCCCTTCGGCATCACGAGCGGGCCCGACGGGGCGCTGTGGTTCACCGAGATGAACGCCGACCGTGTCGGCCGTATCACCACCGACGGGGAGGTCACCGAGTTCCCCCTGCCGACGAGGGGAGGATTCCCGTCGTTCATCGCCTCCGGTCCCGACGGAGCCCTGTACTTCACCCTCAACCAGGCCGACGCCGTCGGCCGCGTCACCGTCGGCGGGGACGTGACCCTTCATCCCCTCCCGACCAGCCAGGCGGGGCCCGTCGGTATCACCGCGGGTCCGGACGGCGCCCTGTGGTTCGTGGAGATCGCCGCGGGTCAGATCGGCCGCCTCACCACGGACGGGCGTATCCGGGAGTTCCCCCTCCCCCGGCGCGACTCACGCCCCCACGCCATCGCGGCCGACCCCGCGAGCGGCTGCTGGTTCACCGAGTGGGGCGCGAACCGCGTCGGGCACATCACGGAGGAGGGCGACATCGACCTGTTCGACCTGCCCGCGCCCTCCCGTGAGCCCCATGGCGTCGCGGTCACCGCGGACGGAACGGTCTGGGTCGCCCTGGAGACCGGCAGTATCGCCTCCCTGGCGCTGTGAGGTCCCGTGACTCGGCGCTCACGCCGGTTCGCGGTCCCCGGTCACCGGCGTCCCCGCCGCACGGGCCGGTTCGACGGGCCGCGCCGCCGGGCCGGGGGCCGGTGCGATGGCGAGCATGACCGGGACCAGGGCGATGAGCCCCAGGCCGAACCATCCCGCGCCGGTCAGCGTCTCCCCGACGACCAGGACCGCCAGGAGCGCCGCGACCGCGGGTTCGCTCAACGTGACCGTGGTGGCCGTGCTCGCCGAGACCCGGGTCAGGCCGAAGCCGAAGAAGAGGTAGCCCAGGAACATGGGCACCAGCGCCATGTAGGCGGCCACCGCGAAGGCCTGCCCGGAGGCCACCAGGGGGGCGCCGGTGAGCGCGAGCACCGGCATGAGCAGCAGGCCGCCGCAGCCGAAGACCGCCCCCATGGACGCCGCCCGGTCGATGCCGCGCCCCATGAGGGTGTGCGCCGCCCAGGAGAACGCGGCGTAGGTGAGACCCGCCACCAGCCCGAGCGCGACACCGGCCGCCGTCCCGCCCGGCGAGGCGGCGGGCGCGGCCGTGTTGGACACGCACAGCAGCACGCCGCCGACGATGCCCACCGCCGCGGCCAGCATCCACCAACGGCTCAGCGGTGTGCGCTGGACCACCAGCTCCAGCAGGCCGGAGGCCAGCGGTGCCGAAGCCAGGGACACCACGGTGCCCACCGCCACCCCCGCCAGGTGCATCGAGCCGTAGAACGCCAGGGGGTAGACGCCCACGGCCAGGGCTCCCACCGCCACCAGGGGCAGGTTGTCCCGCAGCCGGGAACGGGCCGCCGCCAGCGCGGGCAGGGCGATCAGCGCCTGGAGCAGGCCGCCGATCCCCAGGGCGGCCGAACCGATGGCCAGGGGCCCGGCCTGCGGGGCGAAGGTCGCGGCGGTTCCGGTGGTGCCCCACAGGACGGAGGTGACCGTGATGGCCGCGATGCCCAGCGACCGGTGGCGGTTCACAGCGCGTCCACCAGGGCCGCGGCGATCGCGCGCGCCTCCAGGAGGCGGTCCGGCGCCCCCTCCAGTCCGGCCCGGGCCATGGAGCCCTCCAGCAGGAACGAGCAGTGCCGGGCGGTGCGCGCCGCCGTGTCGGGGTCGGTGATCCGCTCCAGGTGCCCGGCCACGAGTGCCTCGACCTGCTCCTTGTGCTCGCGCACCCGCGCTCTGCCCGGTGCGCCCGCGGGGAGTTCGGCCGCGGCGTTGAGCAGCCCGCAGCCGCGGAATCCGTGCTCGTAGGCGGCCGAGGCGTGGTCGACGTAGGCGTCGAACACCGCCAGGACCCCCTCCCGGGGGGTGTCGGCCCCCTCCAGTCGGCGCCGGTACAGGTGGAGCCACTCCCGGTGCCGTTCCTGGAGGTAGGCCAGCGTCAGCTCCTCCTTGGAGGAGAAGTTGTTGTACAGGCTCATCTTGGCCACACCGGCCTCGGCGGTGACCGCGTCGATGCCGGTGGCGGTCATGCCGTGGGCGTAGAACAGCCGCGCCGCCGCGCTGAGAAGTTTCTCCCGGGCCGAGCCCGCGCGTGGCCGGGCCTCCTCGACGTTCGCCATGGTGCTCCTCCGGTGTCGCATTAGGTAGACCAGTCTACCTATATCTGACGGCGGACCTCTCCAGCGGGCCCGGCGCTTACGGGCCATGGACACGCGCCCCGGGATGGGCTCCGGCGTCACCGCCTGGAGGATGGAGCCTGCGGGCGGCCGTCGCTTCAGCAGTCGGCCGCGTCCGCCGGAACGCGGATCGCGAGCAGGGCGGCGGCGTCGTCGTTGCCACTCGGCCGTGCGCGCTCCATCAGCTGGTCGGCGAAGGAGTTCAGGGGGCGGTGCGCGAGGGAGGCCGCGTGCTGGTGCATGCGTCTGAGGCCCGTGTCCAGTGACTGCCCCCGGGCTTCGATCAGGCCGTCCGTGTAGAACACGAGCGTCGACCCGGGCGGCAGGGCGATGCGCGCGTCGGCGCGCGGCCGCGCCATCCCCGTGCCCAGCAGGACTCCGCTCCCCTCCTCGAGGTAGTGGGCGATGCCGTCGTGGTGGACGAGCAGGGGCGGGGGGTGCCCGGCGCTCGACCACAGCAGTTCCCACCGTCCGGCCTCGCCGACCGTCAGGTGGGCTAGGACGAGGGTCGCCATGTGGACGTCGCTGATGTGTTCCAGGGCCTGGTCCATGCGTTCGAGCGTGCGGTGGGGGGACTGCTCCCGGGCCCAGGTGTAGGCCCGGAGCATGTTGCGGAGCTGGGCCATCCCGGCCGCCGCGTCCAGGTCGTGGCCGACGACGTCACCGATGACCAGGGCCGTGTCGCCGTTGGGCAGGGGGAAGGCGTCGTACCAGTCGCCGCCGACGTGCGAGACGTCTGGTGCGGGCAGGTACCGTGCGGTCATCTCCACGCCCGACAGCCGTGGGAGCTGGGGCAGCAGGTAGCGCTGCATGGTCTCGGCGACCTGGCGCTGGCGCTGGTGGTGGCGCGCGTTCTCCAGGGCCAGGCCGACGCGCCGGGCGATGTCCTCCAGAAGGGCGAGGTCGTCGCGGGTGAAGGGGTGCTGCGAGCCCGTGCGCCCCAGGGTCAGAGCGCCCAGCACCTCACGGGGCCCGCGGACGGGGGCGATGGCCGCGGTGTTGATGCCCGTCGCCTCGAACAGCCTGCGCTGTTCCACCGCGATACCGGTGTCGGGCGGACCGGCGTAGATCTCCCGGTCGACGAGGGTGGAGGCGGCGCCCCGCAGGGCCTTGGACAGGGGCATGCTGGAGGTTTCGGGCACCGGAGGCATCGGACCCTGTAGGTCCTCGCGCACCGTGGTCCTGCCCTGGTCCGCCTGGACCACCAGGGAGCGGAAGACCTCGTCGCCTTCGGTGATCAGGTCGATGATCGCCCAGTCCGCGAGTCGTGGAAGCATCAGCTCCACCACCCGGAGCAGGGACTTCTCCACGTCCACGTTGTTGATCAGGTGTGCGGTGGTGTCGGCCAGCAGGGCCAGCCGCTCCGTTTCCGACAGTGTCCGGCGGGGGAAGACGGTTCGCTCGGGGTTCCCCCCGTCCTGTTCGACGGCCTGGAAGAAGACCAGTTCCGCGATCCGTGAACCGTCGGGCTCACAGGGGACGGCGGACCACGACACGGGGAGGAGCGTGCCGTCGCCGCGCTCGAACCAGGACTCTCCCGTGCGGGGGAAGGGACCGGAGGGCCTCCCGTGGGAGGCGTCGTCCGCCTCCTCGACGGCCTTCCGGCCCCGGGCGTCCCGGTGCAGCGATCGGACGTCGTGCCCGAGCATCTCGTCCGCCGATCGGGCCAGCAGGCGCAGAGCGGTGGCGTTGACCGCGACCAGGCACTCTCCCTCGTCGACGGCGTACACACCCGCGTTCACGCGGTCCAGCGCCTCCGTGAGGAACCGGTGCCGATCCGACGGACCGGCCGAATCGCTGTAAGTACCAGAACCATCGCCCACAGCGGCTCCTTGTCTCGCGGGCCCGCCCGCACGCGCCCCGGCCGGGGGGCGGGCACACCCGGTACGTGTCCGCCACACCCGCGCAGGGCCGTCAGGCCGGAAACGCTCGTGTCCGTTCGAGGGGCGGGACGAGTCCCGCGGCGGCCGGTACCGGCGGGACTCCGGTACCGGGGGCTCCTCGCCTGCACCGGCCCGCAGCGGACACGACCACCTCGGACAACGTACACCAGGGCATCCGTGCGCGATGGCCTCGCCTCGCTCCGGCGTGCGGGGGCGAGCCCGGGGGCACCGGTCCGCCTGACGGGTCGGGGCCGAGGCGGGCCCGGGGACGGGCGGGGGCACCGGGCCGCCGACCGCGGGGCGGGGCCGAGGCGGGCCCGGGGACGGGCGGGGGCACCGGGCCGCCGACCGCAGGGCGGGGCCGTCGCGGGCCCGCCCCGCCGCTCAGGCCGCGGACCACTCCCGCGGGCGGGCCCGGACGAAGTCGGCGAAGGCGCGGGGCGGGCGTCCGGTCAGGCGGTGGACCGTGTCCGTGACGAGGTCCTCGCTGCCCTCGGCGATGTCGGCGTCCACCCGGACCAGCGCCGAGGCGAAGGGCTCGGGCATGCCCGCGTCCAGGTTGCGCCGGACCAGTTCGGCCGCCGGGGCGGGCGTGTGGCGCACCGGCCGACCGGCGGCCTCGGCGATGACCGCCGCCGCCCGCGCGTACCCGAACGACTCCGGGCCGGTGAGCACGTGCTCGTCGGCCACCGGTCCCGGTGCCAGGAGCAGCTGCGCCGCGACGGCCGCGATGTCGGCGGCGTCGATCCACCCCAGCTTCCCCTCGCCGGTCGCCGAGCGGATCTCACCGCGCTCGCGGATGCCCACCGCCACCGGGTGCGCCCCGGTGAAGTTCTGCATGAACCCCGACGGACGCAGCACCGCCCACTCGGGGAAGGACCGCACGGCCTCGCCCAGCTCCGCGACGCCGGAGGCCTCGGACAGCCGCGCCAGCGAACCGAGCAGCACCACGCGCCGCACCCCGGCGGCCCGGGCCGCCTCCAGGAACGGCCCGGCCGTCGGCATGGGGTCCAGCGTCATCGGCGGCGGCACCAGGTACAGGGCCCGTGCGCCGTCGAGCGCCCGGGCGTGCGTTCCGGGGTCGGCCCAGTCGAAGGACACGCCGCCGGGGCCGGGCCCGCGGCTGGCAACGCGCACGTGCGCGCCGCGGGCCCGCAGTGCCTCGGTGAGGGGGCGGCCGGTGTTGCCCGTGCCGCCGGTGACGAGGATGCTCATGTCTTCGGTCCCTTCGGATGTTCGGTCCGTCTGCGTCTGCTTCGTCCGGTCCGTGTCGTTCGGTCCGTCCTCCGCCACACTGGCGGGGCTCACCGCGCGGGGGAACGGCCGCGTTATCCCCGGACCAGTGGTCCGTGGTCGGCCGACCGCGCGCGTGGCAGGCTGGGGGCGTGGACAAGCGAGAACTCGGCGGATTCCTGCGCGCCCGCCGCGAGGCCCTGCGCCCGGCCGACGTCGGCCTGCCCGAGACCGCGGGCGGACGCGCGCGGCGCACACCGGGGCTGCGGCGCGAGGAGGTCGCCGACCTGGCCGGGGTCTCGGTGAACTACTACGAGCGACTGGAACAGGCCCGGGCGCCGCGCCCGTCACCGCAGGTCATCGACGCGATAGGGCGGGCCCTGGCGCTGTCGGAGGCGGAGCGGGCGCACCTGTCCCGGCTCGCCGGGCACGCGCCGCCCGCGCGGCCCGGCCCGGCCGAACAGATCCCCGCGGGGGTGCTCGCCCTGCTGGAGCGGCTCGGCCCGGTCGCCGCCTACGTCTGCGACGCCCGCCACGACGTCCTGGCCTGGAACGGCCTGGCGTCCGCGCTGATCACGGACTTCGCCGCGCTGGCCCCGGCCGAGCGCAACGTGCTGCGGCTGTCCATGCGCCTGGGCGGAACGGTGTGTTCGGCGCCGCCGGGGTCGGCGGGCGGGTTCGAGGCGCAGACGGCGGCCCAGACGCGCGAGGCGCTGGCCCGCCGCCCGCACGACTCCGCGCTGCGGCGGCTGGTCGGCGAGTTCGCCGAGCGCGATCCCGGGTTCGCGGCGCAGTGGCGGCGGCACGACGTGCGTCCGCGTGCGACGCTGCGCAAGCGCGTGCACCACGGCGAACTCGGCGTGCTCGACCTGGACTGCCAGACCCTGGCCGTGCCGGGCACCGACCTGCGCGTGGTCGTGTTCAGCGCGGAGCCGGGCACCCTGGACCACGACAAGCTCACCCGCCTCCAGCTCGGCCTCGCGGTCCCCGAGCCCTCGTCACGGCACTAGCGGGAGCTGCTCGGACGACGCCGGAGCCGACGCCACAACCGGTTGCACGGGTGCTCCACGAACCGCGGTCCCGCTGGGCCGAGGGACCAGCGGTTCTTCCTCAGCTCAGGCGGGCGTGAGCGGAGCGGCGGCCCCGGAGCGTCACGGCGTCGCCCAGGCCCGCCGCTCCGGGCTCCGGGGGTCGTCCACCTGGACCCACTCGGTGCCGATGCGCATCGTGGCCCGGCGCTCGTTGTCGTAGGGGGTCCAGCCGGGGTCGCCGGTCCTGGCGAACCGGATCCAGGTCTGGTGGACGCGGGCGGCCAGGTCCGCGGGGGGCTCGCCGCGCCCCAGCAGACCGCCCGGTCCGCGCAACCGCGGCAGGTGCGCGAGGTCGAAGACGAAGGGCAGCTCGACCGCGTGGGCGGCGCCGAGTTCTCCGCCCAGGGCGTCGGAGCGCCACGCGAACTCGTAGGCGAAGGTGGCGGACGCGGGATGGGAGGCGTGGGCGCTGGTCAGGGCCCAACTACCGGCGCCGAACAGCGCGTCGCCCATGACGGCGGACCGCAGCTCGCCGAAGGACGCCCGGGGGCGGGACCCGCGGTACGTCTGGACGAGCCGCGCCGGGTCCGGGTGCGAGCGCGCCGCGGCCGCGTCGACGTCGGACGCGGTCGAGGTGGAGTAGGCGCCCACGGGGGCCAGGTAGAGGTTCCCCTCCTCGGTGTTGGTGCCGATGAGCAGGTCGACGTCCGCGCCGAGCCCGGCGGCGACGGATTCGGCGGGCTGCGTGTCGAGGACCAGGCTGAAGGGGCTGAGTCCGATCAGCGGGTCGCGGTGGGTCCCGGTCCGCAGGTCGATGCCCGCGAGCTTGGAGGCGGCCTCGACCAGGCGGTCGTCGGGGATCTCCGCGAAGGCGTCGGCATCGGGCCGCACGCCCAGCAGGTCGGCCGCCGCACGGGTGACGCGGGCGGCCTGCTCGGTCGTGAACGCCCCCAGTCCGCTGCCGCTCTGGACGATGGCTCGGCGGAAGAGGCCCGTGGCCTCGGGGGTGGCCAGGACGGCGCCGACGATGGTCGCCCCGGCCGACTGACCGAAGAGGGTGACGTCGTCCGGGTCGCCGCCGAAGGCGGCGGCGTTCTCGCGGACCCAGCGCAGCGCGGCGACCACATCGAGCAGGCCGCGGTTGGCGGGTGCTCCGGGGAGGTCGAGGAACCCGGCGATGCCGAGCCGGTAGTTCAGGGTGACGAGGACGACGCCGTCACGGGCGAAGCCGCCGCCGTCGTACATGTCCGAGCGTGTCGAACCGGCGACGAACCCCCCGCCGTGGACGAACACCATGACGGGCAGGCCGCCGTCCGCGGTCTCGGGCGTCCAGACGCTGACGGTGAGGTAGTCGTCTCCGCGGCTCCAACCGTCGCCGAAGTAGGGGGACATGTCCACGCCGCCGAGTCCGCGTTCGGCCTGCGGCGCGTTGGGGCCCGGCACGGCGGCGTCCCGTACGCCGTCCCAGGGCTCGTGCGGTCGCGGCGGCGCGAACCGGTCGGCGCCGAGGGGAGGCGCGGCGTAGGGGATGTTCAGGAAGGCGGCGGTGCCGTCGCGGCGTCGGCCGCGGACCGCTCCCTGCGCGGTGGTCACGACGGGGTCGGGGTGGTGGTTCACAGGTATGCCTTTCCGCTGGTCTCAGCCCTGGTCGGTGTACGGGGCGAAGGGGGCCCAGCCCTTGACGGCGAACTTGTCTCCGTCGCGCACCACTTCGGCGGCGCCGTGGCCGCCCAGGTGCGCGGGGATCACGAGGGCGTTGTCGTCGGCCGCCCTGCCCAGGACCTCGCGGCGTGTGGCGCGGGCGCCCGCGGGGTCCTCGCAGAAGCAGCTGTTGGCGTCCGGTTCGAGGATCTGCACCGGGTTGTGCAGCAGGTCGCCGACGAACACGGCCCGGTCGGTTCCGGAGGCGAGGGTCAGCACGGAGGAGCCGGGGGTGTGCCCGGGGGCGGCGTCCAGTCGCAGGTCGGCGTCGATCCGGTGGCTGGTCTCCCACAGCAGCGTCTGACCGGCCTCGTGCACGGGGGCCACGCTGTCCTCGAAGACGTTCTGGTTGCCGCGGCCGAGCCGCGGCTGGTGGCCGTTGGCGGGGTTCCAGAAGTCGAAGTCGTCCTTGGGCATCAGGTACGTGGCGTTGGGGAAGGTGGGCACCCAGTTCCGGCCGTCCAGGTACGTGTTCCAGCCCACATGGTCGATGTGCAGATGTGTGTTGACCACGATGTCCACGTCCTCGGGTGCGACTCCGGCGCGGGCGAGATTGGCCAGGAAGTCGGTTTCGAGACGGCTCCACACGGGCGCGTACGGGCGCTCCTTGTGATTGCCCACACCGGTGTCGACGAGAATGGTCTTGCCCTCGCTGCGCAGCACCCAGGTCTGGATAGCCGAGTTCACCGTATTGGCCTCGGAATCCACGAAATACGGGCTCAGCAAGGGGGCACCGTCGTCCCAGACCTCCTTGGACACCTCCGGGAAGAAGGTGTCGGGTGTCATTTCCACGGAACCGTAGTACTCCCAGACCCGGGTGATGGTGACATTGCCGAGTTGCATTTGTTCCATGAGGGTTCCTCAGTAATTCGGGTGCTTTCCTGGGACCATACGGGCGGCCCCGGCGCACGCGGTATCCGTCACGTGACTGCACCTGCGCGCACGCCCCGGCAGCGCCTGCGCCGCTTGTAGCCTGGGGGCCGAGGCAAGGCGGCTCCGACCGGGGGGCCACGACCCCTGGAGACCCCGTGGGCGAGCACGCAGGCGGTTCCGGTGCGATCACGGGGCCGGGGCGGGGCCCCGCGGACCCGATCGTCGGCCGGGACGCGGAACTGGCGCGCCTCTTCCGTGCGGTGGACTCCGCGTCGGCCGAGCGGGGTCTGGTGCTGGTCGGCGACCCGGGCACGGGCAAGAGCGCGCTGTTGGACTCCGCGGCGCGCCGGGCCCGGGCGGACGGAGCTCTCGTGCTGCGCGCCGAGGGCAGCGAGTCGGAGTCGAGCCTGGCCTTCTCCGCGCTGCATCAGCTGCTGAGGCCCGTGTCGGCCCAGGTGGACGCGCTGCCGCAGAGGCAGCGCGCGGCGGTGCGCGACGCCTTCGGCTCGGGGTCGGCCACGGCCGAACCCGATCTCATGCTCGTCGGAGTCGCCGTCCTGGGTTTGTTCTCGGCCTTGGGCGAGCGGCGTCCCCTGCTCGTGGTGCTGGACGACGCGCAGTGGTCGGACCGCGCCTCCCTGGACGCGCTGTCCTTCGCCGCCAGACGGTTGGAGGGCGAACCGGTCACGATGCTGTTCGGGGTCCGCTCCGGCGCCCGTCTCCCGGGGCTGGACCGCCATCTGCCGACGCTCACCCTGGGAGCGCTCGGCGACGAGGCCGCCGACCGGCTGCTGGACATGCAGCCGGGCAGCCCCGTCGGCCGGACCCGGGCACGGATCCTCGACCAGGCCGGTGGAAACCCGTTGGCCCTGACCGAACTGGCGAGGGCGTCCGCCGCACCCGACGCGCCCGCCAGGACGCCCTCCTCGGGCCCTCTCCCGCTCACCGACCACCTGGAGCGGGTCTTCGCGGCCCGTCTGGACGGCCTGCCCGACTCCAGCAGGCGGGCCCTGCTGCTCCTGGCCGCCATGGACGGCGCCGACTTCTCGATCGCCGCCCCGGTCGGACTGCCGCACGCCGAGGACGACGCGTGGCTGCCCGCCGAGCGGGCCGGGCTGGTGCGGCGGACCGGCCGGGACGTCCGGTTCCGCCACCCCCTGGTCCGGTCGGCCATCTACCACGCCGCGTCCCCCGCCTCGCAGCGCGAGGCCCACCTCGCGCTCGCCGGGATACTGGGCGACGAACCGGACCGGCGTGCCTGGCACCTCGCCGCCGCGTGCACGGGCCCCGACGCGGCCGTGTCGGCGGAGTTGGAGCGCAGCGCGGGACGGGCCCGCCGCCGCGGCGGCTACGCGGCGGCGGCCAGCGCCCTACAGCGCGCCGCCGAACTCGCACCGCGGCGCGGGGACAGGGCCAGGCTGCTGGTCGAAGCGGCCACCGCGGCCGTGTTCACCGGCGACATCTCCTGGGTGGAGGAACTGGCCGCCGAGGCACGCGCGCACACCGACGACGCGTCGCTGCTGGCCTCCCTGACCGCGCAGGTCGGACGGCTGGAGGTGCTGACCGTGCGCCACTCGGTGGTCTTCTCCCGGTTGGTCGGTTCCGCCGAACAGGCGGCGGACGCGCAGCCCGCCACCGCGCTGGACCTCCTCGCCGATGCCGCCGTGGTCCGCTTCTACTCCGGAGAGGACGCCCAACGGCACCGCGTCCGGGCCGTCCTGGGGCTGCTTCCCGAGGAGGAGTCGCAGGCGTGGACGCGCGCCTGGGTGAGGGCCGTGTCGGACCCCTTCGACGACAGGGCCGGGCACCTGTCCGTGCTCGCGCGGTCGGCGTCGCAGGTGCGGCGTCGGCCCGACCGGCTCACCGCCCTGGCGGTGATGGCGTGGCTCCTGGACGAGACCCCGCAGGCCGTCCGCGCCTTCGACGAGGCGTTCGACGGCTGGCGGTCGCGGGGGCCGCTGCCGGAGGGTCTGGAAGGCGCGGCCGCCTGGAGCTATGTGGAACAGGGACGGTGGGAGCGGGCACGCGAGGCCTGTGCCCGCACCGCCGCCGTCGGGGCGAGGGCCGGTCTCGACCACGCCATGGCGTGTGCGGCCGCGGTGGACGCCACCGTGCTGGCCTACCAGGGGGACACGACGGCGGCCCGTGCCCGGATCGGGGAGGTGTTCGCCCTGGTCGATCCGTTGGAGAGCCGCGCCGTGGCCGTCTACGCCCGTCGCGCGCTCGGTGCCGCGGCGATCGCGGACGGCGCGTACGAGACCGCCTACGACCACCTGCGCGCGGTCTTCACCGCCGAGGGCGACCCGGTGCACTACCACGCCTCCTACCCGGCCCTGGCGGACCTGGCCGTCGCCGCCGCGCGCGGTGGTCGGCGCGCGGAGGCCGCCGCGATCGTCGAGCGTTGCGCACGCGCGCTCGGGGACGGCGCCTCGCCCCGCCTGCGCGCGCTGATCAGCCGGGCCCGCGCCCTCCTGACGGGCCCCGAGGAGGCCGAGGCGCACTTCCGGGCGGCCCTGGCCGATCCGCGGCTGGAGCACTGGCCCTTCGAACGCGCCCAGACCCTGTTGGACCTCGCCGAATGGTTGCGGCGCCGTCGGCGCGTCGCGGAGGCGCGGGGGCCGCTCACCGAGGCTCTGGAGGTCTTCCGGCGTCTGGGGGCGCGCCCGTGGATCGAGCGCGCACGGTCCGAGTCGCGCGCCGCGGGCCTCGACGTCACGGACGCGGTCCCCGACGCGCTCTCCCGGCTCTCCCCGCAACAGCAGCAGATCATCAGGCTCGCCGCCCGCGGGCTGACCAACCGGGAGATCAGCGAGAGGCTGTTCCTCTCCCCGCGCACGGTCGGCTCGCACCTCTACCGCAGCTTCCCCAAGTTGGGTGTCACCGCCCGCTCGCAACTGCGCGACCTCGTGGAGAGCGCCCTTCCGACGGCCGGTCACCGGGGATGAGGCCCGCCCGCCAGGCGCGGACCGGCGGTACGGGGCACCGCGCTGTCGACGGTCACTCCGCTGCTCGGGGGTCCTTGCGCTGCTTGGCGTTGAAGCGCGCCTTCTTCTGACGGTTGCCGCACGTGTTCATGTCGCACCACTTGCGGGTGCGGCTCTGGCTGGTGTCGAAGAAGGCGGCCCGGCAGGTCGGCGACGCGCACAGGGCCAGTCTCCCGTCCCGCTGGCCCGCGATGACGCTGATCGCGTCGGCGGCGATCACGCCGAGGGCGTCCTCCACCCGTGAGGACGGGCCGAGCCGCCATCGCCGCTCGCCCTCGGGCGTCAGGACGGCCGCGGCCCGGCCCTGAACGCTGCGTTCGTTGATGACCCGGACGGCGGTCGGGGGGAGGGCCTCCCGGACCGCGGCCGCCGTCGCGGCGGCGTGGACCGACTCCCTCAGTTCCCGGGCGAGGTCGAGCTGGGCGGTGGTGCAGGAGTCCACGGCGAGACCGTTCACCGCCAGCCAGTCGAGGAGTCGGCGGGGTGTGGGAATGCGCTCCACGGCGTCGCCGCAGCGCTCCGTCAGGGTCGCCGTGAAGCTGGTCGCCAGCACGGTGCCGAGGCGGAAGTCAGGGAACTCAGCGGGCATGGAACCACCTTAGCCGGTTGCGCACGGGCGTGGAGGACTGTTAGAACCGTCTTAGCCGGTTCGCGATGGTCGTAGCCGGTTCCGTGACGGCCAGGAGGCCCCCATGTCCCGTCCGAACAGCGACGTGCGAGCGTTCGAAGCCCGCGCGACCGACGCCGACCTCGACGATCTGCGCGCGCGGCTGGCCGCGGCGCGGCTGCCCGAGGCCGAGACGGTCCATCGCGCGGCGCCCGGCCCCCGCCGGTGGGAGCAGGGGGTCCCCCTCTCCGACCTGGTCGACGTCGTCGACTACTGGCGCACCGGATACGACTGGCGGTCGTTCGAAAGGCACCTCGACCGTGTCGGCCAGTTCCGCACGACCGTCGACGGCCTGGGCATCCACTTCCTGCACCGCCGGTCCGCGCGCGCGGACGCCACTCCCCTGGTCCTGACGCACGGCTGGCCGGGCAGCGTCGCCGAGTTCGTCGACGTGGTGGACGAACTGGCGGACCCGAAGGACGCGGACGCACCGGCGTTCCACGTCGTGGCCCCGTCGCTGCCGGGGTTCGGTTACAGCGACAAGCCGGACACCACCGGGTGGGGAACCGAAAGGATCGCGGCCGCGTGGGTGGAGCTGATGGGCCGACTCGGCTACGACAGGTTCCTCGCCCACGGCGGCGACTGGGGAGGCAACATCACCACGGTCCTCGGCGGCAGGTTCCCGGCGCACGTCCTGGGCATCCACACGACGTTCGCGGAGGCGCCGCCCGGGTTGTCGACGGACGGGCTGACGGCGGTCGAGCGCGCGTGGACCGAGGAGACCCGCCGCTTCTGGCGCCACCGCGCGGCCTACGCCAAGCAGCAGGCGACCCGGCCGCAGACCATCGGCTACTCGCTCGTGGACTCACCGGTCGGGCTCCTGGCCTGGCTCCTCGACAAGTTCGCCGAGTGGTCCGACACCGAGGACAGCCCGTTCGAGACGATCTCCAGGGACCGCGTCCTCGACAACGTCACCCTGTACTGGCTGACGCGGACGGGGGCGTCGGCGGCCCGCATCTACTACGAGAGCCACAACTCGCTCGACCCCGAACTCCGGGTCGACGTCCCGTCGGCGATCACCGTGTACCCCCGCGACATCGAGAAGTACCCGCGCCCCTGGTCGCAGGAGCGGTACCGCCGCATCGTCCGGTGGAGGTCGCCCGAACGCGGCGGACACTTCCCGTCGCTGGAGGTTCCCGGGTACTTCGTCGACGACCTGCGGGAGGGCCTCGCGGCGGTGCTGGCCGCCCGGCGGTGAACACGGCCCCCGCACGGGCCACCGACTCCGGTCTTGCATAGCAGGCATACCATGATGCCCATGACGCAAGAAGACGGAGAACTGGACGGCCTCGTACGCAGGCGCATCCGCGCCCTGCGGGTGGCGCAGGGCTGGTCCCTGGAGGAACTGGCCCGCCGCGCCCACCTGAGCCAGTCCTCGCTCAGCCGCATCGAGAACGGTCGGCGCCGCCTCGCCCTGGACCAGCTGGTCACCCTCGCCCGCGCGTTGGACACCACGCTGGACCAGCTCGTGGAGACGGCCGACGACGACGTCGTCATCAGCCCGATGATCGACGGCGCCCGCGGCCGGATGCGCTGGCCCGTCAAGGGCGACCCCGGCATGAGCGTGGTGCGCCAGCGCGTGACCGACCCGCCGCCCGACAACCCGGCCCGCATGCGCGCCCACCCCGGGCGCGAATGGCTCGTCGTCCTGTCCGGCACCGCGACGCTCATGCTCGGCCACCGGCGCTTTCGCGTCGAGACCAACCAGGCGGCCGAGTTCCCCACGATGACGCCGCACGCCATCGGCGCCGAGGGCGGCCCGTGCGAGATCCTGGGCATCTTCGACCGCGACGCCCGCCGCGGCCACCAGCGGGAGGAGGACGCCCCGGACGCCCCGGACGCCCGGGACGCCTGAGGAGCGGCCGCACCGACCGCGCGGGGACCGCGTCTTGCGCGTCGGGCAGCACATCCGGCCAATGTCTTGCGCAAACCGGGAACCTTCATGCTCGGGACGCATGGGCGTCCTACTGTGGAGGAC
Organism: Nocardiopsis sp. M1B1; assembly: GCF_052466615.1. Taxonomy (NCBI): domain Bacteria; kingdom Bacillati; phylum Actinomycetota; class Actinomycetes; order Streptosporangiales; family Nocardiopsidaceae; genus Nocardiopsis; species Nocardiopsis sp. M1B1. Next base: position 3,221,410 of record NZ_CP196194.1, on the reverse strand, counting down.
ATGAACCAGACGCACCCGCACAACCACGGTCACGGTCACGACCACGGCGCCCAACACGACCACCACCAGGGACACGGCCACCAGGAGCAGGACGCCGACTTCCAGGCGGAGATCCTCGACCTGGACGCCGAGGTCCTCGCCGAGCACACGGACTCCATCACCGCGTGGCTGCCGCTGACGGCGGACCCGCGCCGGATCGTGGACCTGGGCTGCGGCACGGGCGCGGGCACCTTCGCCCTCCTCGACCGCTTCCCCGACGCGCGCGTCACGGCCGTCGACACCTCCGACGGGCACCTCCAGCGGCTGAACGCCAAGGCGCGCGCCCGCGGCGTCGAGGAGCGCGTGCGCACCGTGCGGGCCGACCTCGACGCCCCCGACTGGCCCGACCTCGGCTCACCGGACCTGGTGTGGGCCTCGGCCTCGATGCACCACATGGCACGCCCCGACCGCGCGCTGCGCAGCGTCCACGACGCGCTCGCGCCCGGCGGCCTGTTCGCCGTCGTCGAGCTGGCCGGGTTCCCCCGCTTCCTGCCCGAGGACGCCCCCGAGGACCGGCCCGGCCTGGAGGAGCGCGTACACGCCGCGGCCGACCGCCTCCACACCGAGCACATGCCCCACCGCGGGGCCGACTGGGGTCCGATGCTGACCGCCGCCGGTTTCACGGTCGAGGGTGAACGCACGATCGCCGTGAACATCGGGGGCTCCCAGAGCGAAGCGATCGGCCGCTACGCGCTCAGCGGCCTGCGACGCATCCGCACCGGCGTCGCCGGAGAGCTCTCCCCCGAGGACCTGGCCGCGCTCGACCGGCTCCTGGACACCGACGGCCCGCACAGCATCCTGCGCCGCGACGACCTGGCCGTGCGCACCGAACGCGCCGTGTGGGCCGCACGCCGCTGACCCCGGGTCCTGGCTGCCCAGGTTGCCCGGCAGGCGGCCCCAGCATCCGATGGAGGGTGGGCGGCGGTGCGATGCCGCCCACCCGCCGTCACTCCACGCGGGGGCGGCCGCGCAACGCGGGGAGGTCGGCCCCTTCGGGGGGCTCTCGTTGTCGGGGGCGCGGACGGGGAACCCTCCGGTTCCGACTCCACCCCGCCCGCCTCCCCGGCGGGAGGGCCGGTGCGCGCCGCGGTTGGCCGTGGCCGGGCGGTCCGCGGGTCTGCGGGTCCTCTCCGGTCCCGTGACCGGGTAATCCTTGTCCCATGGACAACCACGACGACCGCATCCGGGTGCGCGGCGCCCGCATCCACAACCTGAAGAACGTGGACACGGAGCTGCCCCGCGACGCCCTGGTCGCCTTCACCGGCGTCTCCGGGTCGGGGAAGTCCTCCCTGGCCTTCGGCACCCTCTACGCCGAGTCCCAGCACCGGTACCTGGAGTCGGTGGCGCCGTACGCCAGGCGCCTGCTCCAACAGCTCCCGGCCCCGGAGGTGGACGACGTCACCGGGATGCCGCCCGCCGTGGCGCTCGCCCAGCCGCGCTCTGCGCCCTCGGTCCGCTCCACCGTGGGCACCCTCACCACGCTGTCCAACACACTGCGCATGCTCTTCTCCCGGGCGGGTGTCTACCCGCCCGGGGCGCAACGCCTGGACTCCGACTCCTTCTCCCCCAACACCGCGGCCGGGGCCTGCCCGACGTGCCACGGAGAGGGGGTCGAGTACGAGGTCACCGAGGGGTCTCTGGTACCCGACCCCGGGCTGAGCATCGCCGAGGGGGCCGTCGCCTCCTGGCCCGGGGCCTGGCAGGGCAAGAACCTGCGCGACATCCTCGACACCCTCGGGTACGACGTCCACCGGCCCTGGCGGGAACTGCCCCAGGACGAGCGCGACTGGATCCTGTTCACCGAGGAGCAGCCCGTGGTGACCGTCCACCCGGTCCGCGAGGCGGGCCGTGTCCACCGGCCCTACCAGGGCAGGTACAGCAGCGCGCGCAGGCTGGTGCTCAAGGCGTACGCCTCCTCCGCCAGTGAGGCCCGGCGGCGCAGGGCCGCCGAGTTCATGGTGGACCGGACCTGCCCGGAGTGCGGCGGTCGGCGGCTGCGGCAGGAGGCGCTGCGGGTCACCTTCGCCGGGCACACCATCGCCGAACTGGCGGCGCTGCCCCTGACCGAGCTGGTGGGCCTGCTGCGCCCCTGGGCGGAGGACACGGGTGCGGCGGGTGCGCTGGTCGGGGAGATCACGGCGCGGGTCGGGGTGCTGTCGGAGCTGGGACTTGGCTATCTGAGCGCGGCCCGACCGGCGCCGACCCTGTCCACCGGGGAGTTCCAGAGGATCCGGCTGGCCACCCAGCTGGGCACGGGGCTCTTCGGGGTGGTCTACGTCCTGGACGAGCCCTCCGCGGGCCTGCATCCGGCCGACGTCGAGGCGCTCTCGAAGATCCTCCGGCGCCTGCGCGACGGGGGCAACACCGTGTGCTTCGTCGAGCACGACCTGGACGTGGTGCGCGGCGCGGACTGGATCGTCGACGTCGGTCCGGGGGCGGGCGAGCACGGCGGGCGCGTCCTGTACAGCGGCCCGGTCCCCGGCCTGCGCGGGGTCCCGGAGTCGGTGACCGGCCGCTACCTGTTCGGCGACGAGGTCCCGGAGCACCCGACCCGCACCCCCGGCGGGTACCTGGAGCTGCGCGGGGCCGCCCGCAACAACCTCAAGGGGCTGGACGCCGACGTCCCCCTCGGCGTGTTCACCGCCCTCACCGGCGTGTCCGGCTCGGGAAAGTCCTCCCTGCTGGCGGAGATCGGGGACCGGGCCGCCGAACACGGCCGGGTGGTGTGGGTCAGCCAGCAGCCCATCGGGCGGACACCGCGCTCCAACCTGGCGACCTACACCGGGCTCTTCGACACGGTGCGCAAGCTGTTCGCGGCAACCGAGGAGGCCCGCGCGCTCGGTTACGGGCCCGGCCGGTTCTCCTTCAACGTCGTGGGGGGACGCTGCCCGGAGTGCGAGGGCGAGGGGTTCGTGTCGGTGGAGCTGCTGTTCCTGCCCACCACCTACGCCCCCTGTCCGACCTGCGGCGGCTCGCGCTACAACGACGACACCCTCCGGGTGCGGTACCGGGGGCGCACGGTCGCGGACGTGCTCGCGATGTCAGTGGAGGAGGCGGCGGGGTTCTTCACCGAGGAGTCGTCGGTGCGGCGCTCCCTGGAGACCCTCGGCGGGGTGGGCCTGGGCTACCTGCGTCTGGGCCAGCCCGCGACGGAACTGTCCGGCGGCGAGGCCCAGCGGATCAAACTGGCCACCGAACTCCAGCGCCGCCGGGTCACCGGCACGGTCTACCTGCTCGACGAGCCCACCACCGGCCTCCATCCCCACGACACCGACGTCCTCGTCAGCCGCCTGCGCGACCTCGTCGGCGCGGGCGCCACCGTGGTCGCGGCCGAGCACGACATGCGGGTCGTGGCCACCGCCGACCACGTCATCGACCTGGGTCCGGGCGGCGGATCGCGGGGCGGCCGGATCGTCGCGCAGGGCACGCCCGCGCAGGTCGCGGCGGCCCCGGACAGCCGCACGGGCTCCTACCTGAAGGGGGTGCTGTGACGGGGCGGCCGTCCGCCCGCCGCCGTGTGCCGCGGTGGTCACCTCTCGACACGGTAGACGCGGGTCCGGCCGAAGGCGCGGCGGCGAAGGCGTGTGTCCGAGTCTGCCCCTAGTCTTCCGGCATGTACGAATCTGAAGCAGAAACGACCGACTCAGACGGCGGCACGGACACCGCTACCCGGGTGGCGTCAGCGGTTCGGGACTGCCTCGCGCCGCTGCGGGTGTCCGAGGCCCACGAACCGGTCGTCGAGCACGTGCTGAGCGGCACCCGACCGGAGGCCCTGGCGGCGTTGCGGGAGCGGCCGACCGGCGCCGACATGGTCGCCAAACCGGACGCGGTCTGGCGGTCCGACCGGTTGACCGCCGTCGCCGACGCGCATCCCGGCTGGTCGCTGCGGGAGGCCGACGCGGCACGGCTGGTGGTCTACCGGCTCGCGCCGATCGACCTGCTCGTCCGGTTCGGACAGGTGCTGCACGCGGTCACCGGCAATGCCCCGTCATCCGGGGAGCCGTCGTGGCTCCTCGTGCTGGCCGACGACGTGATCCGTGTCTGCGGCGCCGCCGACGGGACCGACGCCGACGGTTCCCAGCGGCGGTGGGACCCCCACACCCTCACCGAGGTCGCCCGGGCGGGCGGCGCGCCCGGCCGGACTCCCGTGCACGCCACCCTGTCAGCACTGCTGTACTCGGACTCCCGCCACTGGCCGTTTCGTCGGCACCGGTTCCTGGAGGATGACGCGGGCGCCGCGTTCCTCGCCCGGAACGCCGACGAGCTCGCGGACGTCGTCACCGGGTCCGGTCTGAACACTCGCAGATACGTGGCGGACCGGTGCGCGCACAGTCCGGAGGCGCACGCGCAACTCGCCGCCGAACTGGCGGTGGACGCCGACGCGGGCGTTCGCGCGCAGGCGCTGTCCGCCCTGTCCCGAATCGACGGCCCCCGGCAGGTGGACCTGCTGCGACGGCACCTGCGGACCGCGCCGCCGGACATCCTGCCGGACGCCCTGGCCCGTATGTCCGACCTCGACGGCGGCGTCGTGGCGATCGAGGAGGCCCTGGCCGACGACGGCGCCGAGACGCGGGACCCCGAGCGCGAGCGGCTGCTGCGCCGGGCCGCCTCCCGGGTGCGGGCGCTGAGAACCGCGGAGGCCGCCGTCCCCGTGCCCGCCGTCGCCGCTCCCCAGGACGCGGACCTGGCGGAGGAGCTGCGGGCGCTGGGGGTCGGGGGCGGCACCGACGGGGACCGCTCCTGGCACCGCGTCGAGGGGCGGCTGGCGCTGATGCCCGACGTCCGCGCCCTGCGGGACGCGTTCCGCGCCGCCGGGCTGTCCGACGCGGACCGGCGTACCGCCTCGCTCCTGGTCACCCGCACGGACCACCACAGGCGCAAGATCGGCGCCTTCCTGACCCCTGAGAACGCCGAGCGCTGGTGGCCCCTGTTCGCCGAGCGCCTGGACCTGGCGGACGAGTACCTCGACGGCGGCGACGGGAAACGGCATCCGGACGACTCCGCCGTGGACACGACGACGATGATCCTGACCATCCTCGAACGCTTCCCCGCCGCCCCCGAGGCCCTGGTCCCGCGCCTGACCTCGCTCGCGCTGGGCGCGAACCGCCACCGGCTGGCGGCCCGGCGTGTGCTCGGCGACCACCCGGACGCCAGGGCGGCAGCGGCGGCCGCGCTGTCGGACGCCGACGCCCGGACACGGTCGTCCGCCGCGGAGTGGCTCGCGGGGTTGAACGAGCCGGGCGTGGTGGGGCCGGAGCCCGGCTGGGAGTTCGGCGCGGGGGTGCTGCACCCGTCGGTCAGGGCCCTGCCCGCGTCGGTGCTGTGGTGGCTGGACCGGTTCCGGGAGCAGGCGCTCGACAAGGGGGTTCCGGCGGAGGACGTCGACCGGTGGCTCGGGCTGGCCCGCCCGAAACTGCGGACGGCGCGCGACGGCGCCGGCACGGTCGTCGGCAGGCTCGGCACTCCGCTGATGCTCCCGCCGGACGCGCCCACCCCGGGCACGGTGTGGGACGAGGACGACCCCGACAACCGCGATGACCACCAGCTCATCGCGACGCTCGACCTGGCCGCGATCCCGCCGGAGGCCACCGACATCCCGCTACCGCCCGACGGCCACGTGCTCCTGTTCGCGAACGTCGAGTTGGACGAGTTCGTCATTCCGGGCGGCGCCGTGTACGTCCCGGCGGGGACGCCGGTCGAGGAGCGGGAGTCCTCACCGAGCTACGAGCCCTACGAATACGACTCCCCCGAGGACCTGGACGAGGAGCTGCGGCGCACCGGTGACCTGCGGCTGATCCCCGGCGTGGGACTGCCCTCCTGCCCCGTCGACGACGAGACCCTCGCCCTGCACCCCCACGCGGAGACGCTGCAAGAGGTCTGGTCCGAGCAGTCCGACGAGGGCGGCGAGTGGCAGATCGGCGGATACGCCGCGGACTTCGACGGCTACGGAGACCCGGCACGCGCCTCGGCGGACCCGGAGGAGGGCGGGCCCGGCTCCGACCCCGAGGACTGGGTCCTGCTCGCGCAGTGGGTCGGGGTTCCGATGGGAATCCTGTACTGGACCATCACCCGTGAGGACCTCAAGGCGCGCCGCTTCGACCGCGTCGTGGTGCAGATGTACTCCAACCCCTGACGGTGCTGCGGAAGCGGGCCCCGGCCGCCGGCGCGGCCGGGGTTCGCGCTCCTGCGGCTGAGGACTGGCACCGCGTTACGGCCTCGGTGTCGGAGCCGTCCCCGTCAGCGTGCACTGTGAGGGGGCGAGCTTCGAAGGGATATGGTGAACCGCTGCCTTGACGATGTAGATCTTCATCATCGCCCGTGAGCACAGGGCTGAGGCCGCTGATGCCCCGGGGCCGGAGATCCTTCCGGCCCACAGGGCTCGCGGCGAGTACGCTCCGGGCGGAGGATGACGATGCGCTGTCCCACCACACGGACGGAGGCGAGAACCGATGCGGGTCTCCCTGCTTGACCGCTCACGGACGCGCAGCGGCGAGTCCGACGCACAGACGATCGCGACGACCGTCGAGAGGGCCGTGCGCGCGGAGGAACTCGGATTCCACCGGTTCTGGACCGCCGAGCACCACGCGGTGCCCGGTATCGCCAGCTCGGCCCCCACCGTGCTGCTCGCGGCCATCGGCGCCCGCACGCGCGATATCCGCCTGGGCACCGGCGGGGTCATGGTCCCCAACCACAGCCCGCTGGTGATAGCCGAGCAGGCGCTGCTCCTGGAGGCGCTCTTCCCCGGCAGGATCGACCTGGGACTGGGCGGTTCGCTCGGCTTCACCGCTCCGATCCGGCGTGCGCTCGGGCGCACCGCCCTGGGCGAGGGCGAGTACCCGGCAGAGGTCGAAAGGGTCCGCGAGTATCTGGGCGGCCGGGCCGGGATCACCGCCAAACCCAGCGTCGCGCCTCCGCCGGTGTTCCTGCTCGCCGTCCGGGAGGGGCTGGCACTCGCCGCCGAACTGGGACTTCCAGCGGTGGTCGGAGGGCCGGTTCTTCGTGACCCGGGCAGGATCGCCGCGTACTTCGAGGACTTCCGTCCGAGCCCGACCTCGCCCGCTCCCTATCTGGTCGTGAACGTGGACGTCTCCGTCGCGGAGACCGAGGAGCGCGCTCGCGATCTGCTGCTGCCCGAGGCCTGGGCGTACGCGGACTCACGGGAGGTCGGGGAGTTCCGCGCGCTCCGCCCCGTCGAGGAGGTGCGCCGGCTGCTGGGCGAGACGAGCCGCGACAGGAAGCGCAAGGATGTGCACGGCTGGATGGACTCCGCGATCGCGGGCACTCCCGAGCAGGTGGCGGACGCGCTCACCGACCTCCTCGACCGCACCGGCGGTTCCGAGTTGCTCGCCAATGTCAGTACCTACGACCGCGACGAGGTCCGCAGGACCGACGAGTTCCTCGCCTCGCTCCAGGCCCGGTGACGGGTCGCGTGTCCGCCGGGCCGTGCCCGTCGCCGGGGCATCAGGCGGCGAGCTGTCGGCGGAGCCGGTCGATGACGGCCTGACGCGCGGGCGGGTGCGCTGGTGTTGTCCCACGTGCGGGGGCTTCATCGGCGGCGATCGGCCCGCCTCCCATGAGCGAGACCAGGATGCGTTCGGTGAGGGCCGGTTCGAGTTCGCAGGGCCCCTCACCCGCCGGTTCCGTGATGCGCGGTTCCTCCCCTCCCCCGCTTGCCTCGGGTGGTCGAGGCGAGGCTGGTGGGTGCAGGAGTTCGCCCGGCACCGACCGGCAGGGGCCTCCGCACACCCGGCAGGTGCCGCCGGGAACGTTGCGGACGCCGGGGTGCTCGGGACACGTGCGCACCGCCGTGCCCCGGGCGTCCACGTCGAACCCCGGTGGACGGGCGAAGGGGTCGCCGTCGTCGGGGCCGCGCTCCTCGGCGGGCCTTCGGGGCGTGGGAATCCCCGGCCGCCAAGGCGTTGTGGGCGTGACTCCCCGGCCAAAGGTGCCCGCGAGGAAGGCGCGGGCCTGGGCCGGGCCGCGCAGGCGCAGCATCAGGGCCGGGAAGGGGCGGCGCAGCCTCTCCGCGCCCCGAACGAGGGCGGTGAGTTCCTGTGCGGTCAGGCCCGCGTCACGCAGGCGCAGCAGGGCGCTGGTCAGGGCGGCCCGGTCGGCGCGCGGGTCGTTCAGGGCGGCGTCGGGGACATGCCGGAGCAGGGGGTGCCCTTGCGAGGGCTGGACGTGCGGGGGGTGTGCGTTCCGGGGATGCGCGTGTGGAGGACGTCCGTACGTGCGCGGCCGCGCGGGTTCGGGCCGCTCTGCTGTGTCTGGGCTCCTGCGGACGGAATCGGGGCGCTCGTCGGAGGAGAGGTGAATGGGATACAGGTGTGTGGGTCGATTCGACCCGTCGCCGAGGTCGATTCGAACCGTCGCGGCCTTCCTGATCCGGGGGCGGGTGGTCTCGTCCAGGGGCTCCTCCCCCAGGGCCGCGCGGACGGCGTTGATCTCCTCGCGGACCGGTTCGGGGAAGTCCTCGGCGGGGATCAGGAGTTCGAGGACGAGCGGAAGGCGGTCGTGCGAGCGGGTGCGCTCCTTGATGTCCTCGGCGAAGAAGGCGCGGGTCTGACCGGGGTCGAGTTTGCGGACCAGTCCGGCGGCGACGAGGTCCGCGATGGCGCGCTTGGCGACGGAGAGGCTGAGCAGGTGGCCGGACCGGTTGACCAGGGTGTCCAGGCAGAGGAAGCACCAGCGGCCGTCGAGGTCGGCGGCGCGGGCGATGACCGTGGCGGCGATGAAGGAGCGGGATGTGGGGAAGAGTCCGGCCTCGCGGACTTCGTTGACCCAGATGTCCGGAATGAAACCAATTCCGCGCATTGCCCCGCGAGGGCGTTGACGCGGGCCGAAAACCCGAGCCGAATCACGGCGTTCGGTGGTGGCACGGGGAGTGGGGGCGGTAGACTCCATGACGAGTCGCCTTCCTGGTGAAGCAGGTAGGTGGCGCGGCCGGACGCTTGTTTGCGCAGGCGTCGGCCAAATCCCGGATCGGTGTTTGGCGCACCGACCGGGATTTTTCTTTTCGGGGAACACGCTAGCGCAGCGAACACGAGTTCGCGTAATTTTCCCCCAAGTCCACACATGCCAGAAGTCTGAACTGTCCTTTTCGTCCCCTAATTCACATAGCAATCTTTTGCGATGCATTTTCCGGTTGGCAAGGAAAAGCACCAGAACCCGGAGGGCCGGGCCCGGTGGCCATCCCCGCCACGGCACGACGCTCCGGGCTCGGCCGGGCAGCCCGCGCGCTCACCCCGACACCACCGGACGGGGTGGTCCAAGCGCCGTACACGACGAAGCCCCCGTGCCCGGAAGAGACCGAGTGCGAGGGCTTCGCGAGCTTCAGCTCGGGCGGGCTTGCCTACCCTTCCACCTGAACCTTGTCTGCCTGCATCCCCTTGTTTCCTTGAACAGCTTCGAAGCTGACCCTCTGCCCCTCCTGCAACGACTTGAAGCCGGTGCCCTCGATCGCCCTGAAATGAACGAAAAGGTCAGGTCCGGACTCCGGCGTGATGAAGCCGTACCCCTTCTCGTCGTTGAACCACTTCACTGTGCCGGTCTGGCGCTCAGCCACGTGTCTTCCCCATCGGTAGTAGGCGGTTGTCATCATCGAACCACAAAAATCATGGCATGGGATCGCCTCGGAAAGACGCAGAAACGGCCGGAAACAACCGACTTAGCGGACTCCGCCCCGGACACCCAGCGGCTACGCGCTCACCAGGACGAAACCCCGTGCCCACACTTCCATCCACCTCATGTGTCAACACCGGAGTGCACCGATGGATGAACAGAGAGGTAGACACGAGACACACTTCGGCTACGACCTGGTTTCGCAGGGGTCACCCTCCTAGCTACGTGTGAGCGATGAGGGGACCGCCTTACTGTCCGCATAGGCCCCGCGTGACGACTGCCTCCGCCTCTTGGACCAGGTCATCGTGCTACACCCTCATGAACAGTTTTCAAGAACAGACCGCAGCCCATCAGCACCCCGGTAACCGCTCAAATCCGCCACAAGATGACGCAACCTCCCCTTGGTGGTATCCCTCAGGTCTCCAGTCGGAACCGCCTCCGCCACCCGCATCCCCAGCTCAGTCGCGGCTTCTGCATCTCCAAGCGCTGCCTGAGCACGAGCCAACACGACCGTGGCAGCAGCCCACCCCGGGGACCCCACGCGTTTCAGCCTCGCCGACACTTCCGCGTGTTGGGCTCCGACTCCCGGATCATGGCCCAGCCTGGCTTCCCCGAGATGCAGCTCGAATTCCGCCCGATCGAACCCGAACCGGCCCGGCACTTCCTCCGCGGTGTCCATGTACCGCTGTGCCTCCCTGCTCTCCCGTCCCACGCCTTCGCCATCCCCCAACGCGGCAAGGGCACGCAGACGACACCAGGCAGTGGTCTGAGCACGCCTCAATGAGGAGTCTGAGAACACTGCGGCCTGCTCCGCCAGCTCCAACGCGTCCACCGGCCGACTCTGGCCGAGAGTGACCATGGATTGGGCTCCCAACGCCCACCCCGATAGCCACCGATCACCGACTTGCTCTCCGACACGAGCCGCCGCGCTGAGGTGGATGAGGGCGCCAGCCGGGTCCCCAGTGTGGTGGGCGAGGTTGCCAAGAAGTGCAGACATCCAGCCGAGCACACGCCGAGTGTCGATGTCGTGGTGGCCCATGAGCAAACTCCGGCAGCGGGCCACTTCTGCCGCCAGCGCAGGGGGAGGATAGTCGCTGTACCGCAGTTCGTAGAACTCCAACGCCCGTGCCGCAAGGTCGGGAGTGCTCCCGCCAGGGCCAGTGAGGGCGATGCTGTCAGCGACGGCTGTGAGTTCGGGGTACTCGGCGGGCATGTGGTGCTCCTGTCGCGGCTGCGGTATGCGGTGACCGTACCAACCGGGGGTGCACAGTGGCAGGGGGACACCCAGGCGCTCTGGAGTCACCCCGTAGACACGAGTGAGGGCTTGGACATAGTCGGGGCCGGGGCGGGTGTGACCGTGCTCCCACCGGCACAACATGGCAGTGGTAAGACCGGGAGGCGCAAGCCCGTCCGACCGGTACACCTGGGCGATGGCTTCGACAACGTGGGGGCGCGACCACCCGTAGGCGAGACGCCATGCCTCCAGGCGGGTGATGGGTAGGTCCCGAGCGATCTGAGCAGCGATCGCAGGGACGGTAGCGCCGTAACGCTGCTGGTCGGCGCGGATACGGGCAGCGTCGCGGGCGAGCTGGGCGCGAGTCGCGCGAGTGACCTTCACGTCCGTCTCCCAGAGATCGGGGGATTCGGGGACGTACCCGGAGCGGGATGGGGCCAACATTGCCGTCGCGGTCAATGTTCGCTCACCACAACCGCATTGATGCGCCTATCAGCGGTGGCGTCCACTAGGAGGCACACCCCCGGTCGGAGCCCTCCTCCGGGGACGGGAAGGAGACACTTGATGACCTCCATCATCGACACCCCCACTACTACTCGTGACCCCCGTAGCTTCGTCGCTCCCGAGGTGTGGGAACGACAGATCCTTCTGCTGACCCGCGACCACCCCTGGGACTCGGTCATGGCCGACCGGTGCTTCGGCCAGGCCGTCGCCTACCTGGTCACCGCCATGGAGAAGTGGGGACAGGGCCTGGAAGTCGGATGCGGGCCGCTCGTGGACATCGCCGTGCACGGGTTCATCCTGGACACGGTGAACTACCGCGAGTTCTGCCACCACCACTTCGACGGGAGGTTCTTGGAGCACGTCCCCGAGATCGCTTTCAAGTACGACGGAACGGTGGAACGCACCGCCCGCATCATCGAGTCCAATGGGTTCGCGGTGGACTGGCCGCTGTGGGACCGTGACGCGATGCGATGCAGCCCCTGCCACCCGGGCAGCAATTGCCACTGACAAGCCTGAGTAGAACCCGGACGAGGCCGACACCTGCGGAGGTGTCGGCCTCTTTCGTTGTTCCCCTGCCGTCTCAGCTTTGCCGTGGCTACCGTGGTGCGGGTCCTGTCTCCTGAGCCGCGAGGACCGCAACCATGGCCAACCCGACCACGGACGTCCCGGGTTACTGGGACCGCTACGCCCAAGGCGTCGCCCCACAGGACCCGGAGGAGGCGCTGGCCACCGCCTTGGAGTGGACTCAGTACCCGGGCCACGGGCCCGGATTCGAACTGCTGGGGGAACCCGCCTCCGCGTTGGAGCTGGGGTTCGGGCAGGGGGCGGCCGTCGCCGCACTCTCCTCTCAAGGTGTGAAGGCCTCGGGGCTGGACGTGTCACCGGTGGCGGTGGAGCGGGCCCGCCTCCGGTGGGACCGCCTGGGCGCGGAGTTCCACCATGCGGACGTGGTCGAGTTCCTGGCGGGAACCGGCCAGCGGTGGGACGCCGTCTACTCGGTGTGGGGAGCGGCCTGGTTCACCGATCCCGACGTGCTGTTCCCGCTGGTGCACGAACGTCTGGAACCCGGCGGCCTGTTCGTGTTCTCCCACGCCCCCGCGGTTCCCGGATCGTACGGAGTGCAGGGCATGTACGGAGGTGGGTTCAACGGCCGGAAGGTGTGGGTGTACCGGTGGGCCTACGAACCCGAGGTGTGGGAGGAGATTCTGGTTGGTCACGGGTTCCGTGAGGTGCGCGTGTGGGAGGAGTCGGCCCCGGAGGCCGACCATGTGGGAACCCTGATCGGAACCGCTTCCCGTTGAGTTCCCGTGCCGCCGCCGGGACAGTCCGCGCGGGCAACGACGTCGGCCGAACGGCGACCGGCCTCCGGCCACTCCGCGCCCCTGGACCACCGCCGGCACACGGAAATACATTTCGGAAATCTTATATTTTTCCACCCATAGTGCATTTGCCATCTCAATATCACGGATCTTTTCGCGCGTGAATAACGTTTTTAACATTGGCCGAAACGGGCCCAAGATGGTTGCTTCGTCCCACCCCCGGGCATCTCAACGGAAGTGGCGCGCGAGGTCGGGAAAGGCGAGAATTCCGCGGTTCCACTGATAAGTGGTGGAACACCGTCGTGCCCACCCCGTTCAGCGGACCCATTTCCGGAAGAGGAAAGGGGGATCAGCGGCCGGTGTCCGGGCTGCCGAAATCCTCCGCGTTCAGCGTCGCCCCACAGGTGCACCGGTCTCCCCCGGACCGGCCGTGCCACAGGTGTTCCTGAGAGTTCAGCGCAATACCCCCAATGGACGGAGACGATTGACATGGCGCACTGGAAGCAGATCTCCGGAGGACTGACGAGGATCTCGGCGGGCTCCCGCACCAACGTGTGGGGTGTCAACGCCAGCGGGGCCATCTACCGCTACACCAACGACGACGCCAACCCCTGGATCAAGATCCCCGGAGGGCTGGTCGAGATCAGCGCGGCCGCCGACGGAACCGTCTGGGGCGTCAACGCCAACAACAACATCTACCGCTACACCGGCGACCAGCCCTGATCCGGGTCCGCGACAGGTGAGGGCCTCCCGCGTCGACGGAGTCGCGGGGGGCTCCCCGCCTGCCCCGTCCTGTGGAACAGGGTGCCCATGCGCAGGCTGTTCCGGCCGCCGGGACGCTCACGCGCCCGGCAACGCCGTCCCCGCCCCACGGTTCATGACGCTCTCCTCTGGGCGAGACGCTGGAGTTGCCCTGCGTGGATGTCGCTCACCCATTCCCAGCCGGGCTCAGGCGAGTCGACCCGCGGGTCGTCGGGGACAACGCCGTCGCGCAGGGCGTGTACGTACGCGCGGTCCTGTTCGATCCGTGCGTGTACCTGATCAGCTCCGCAGACGGACCCGTGACCGGGGATGACGACATCGACGTCGCCCGCCACGTCCGCAAGCCGTTGCAGCCCGACGAGGTAGTCCTCGACCGGGTCATTGGTGTCGTTGAAGTCGTCGAGCATCGGAACGAAGACATCAGACAGCATGTCACCGGCCACGAGCACCCCGCGTTCCCTGATCAGCAGCGCCGCATGGCCCGGGGCATGCGCCGGATGCTCAATGATCCGGACTTCAGGGCCGTCCCAGGGAATCCGCACAGTTCCGGCAGGCAGACCAGTGATGAGGCCGTACAGGTCCAGCGGTGTCTCCTCGGCGATTTCCGGCGGTAGCCCCTCGGCGGCGCGGGCCTTCCAGTCCGCATCTGACCGCACAGCCCGCATGTCGGCCGCGCAGCGGGCTGTGCCGTAACGGGGAACGTCGCCGAGGTCGGCGTGCCAGAGCACGTGATCCCAATCAGGATGCGTCGAGAAGCCTGCCACGACGGGCTGGCCCGTCTCGGACAGGTCGTTCGCAAGACAGGTCAGTTCGTCGCCGGTGAGCCCGGGATCGATGAGCAACACACCCGCCCGGCCTTGCACGACAACGGCGTTGTTCCGGAGCAACTCGCTTTGGTGGATCAGCACACCCTCCGCGACCTGCGTCAGCATGGCGGCCCTACCCTTCTTCGCGGGTTGATCGAGCCATTCGCAGACAGCTCGGTGAGGTCGGTGATCGTGTAGTCGCCGGAGCTCGGCTTGCTGCTTGGGACTGAGCTCGGGCTGCTTGCCGCAGATTATCGACAGCCAGAGACAGGAATCCGGCGGCACGTCGGCCGGAGGGTGCGAGGGGGCGGCGCCTTCAGGAGACGCCGGGAATGATCGCGGGCCCCACGCCCCAGCCCGCCGGGTGCGAGCAGCGAGCGCGCTGTGTGACGGTGGATCGACCTCGACACCCCGATCCCGCTCACACACGAGCAGATCGCGCATGCTCTGGACGTCGGCCTCGGGCGGGTTCGCGCTGTGCCGCTACCGGACGCGCACCGCCGCGAGCAGGGCGGTCCACTCGGCCTCCGGTCAGTTCCTCCGGTACTCCGATGACGTCCGTGCCGGAGCCCTGTCGCCGCTGTCGGCCGCGACGGCAGGACCGCCGCCCGCACCCGGGTCGTGCGTGAGGGTTCCGAGCAGGGTCATCGCGTCGGCCGACATCTGGTCGGCCGGGGTGTAGACCTCCAGGCGGTGGTCGGGGCTGTCGGCTTGCAGCCAGATCTGGAACTCCATGCTCAGCTCACCTACCAGGGGATGACGGAAGCGCTTGGTGCCGCCGACACACTCCCCCACGCGGCCGGACGCCCAGAGGGAGGCGAACTCGGGGTCCTTCATGCTGAGCTCCCCGACGAGTTCGGCCAGGCGGGTGTCGTCGAGGTACTTGCCGCTGATCCGCCGCAGGTAGGCGACGTTCGTGCACGCCTCGGTCTTCCAATCCGCGTAGGAACCCCGCACCCGCGGGTCCAGGAACAGCAGCCTCGGCATGGACGGCCGTGTCGCGGGGTCCGCGGTGCTCTCGAACGGCAGGTGCGGGGCCAGCAGGGCGTGGCCCGTCCGGGTCCAGGCCAGCACGTCGTTGCGCCGCCCCAGGAGCACTGCGGACTGGTCGGACACGGCCTCCAGCATCGCCAGCGCCCGGGGGTGCGGCCGCTCGGGCCGGGTCCTGGGCGCGGGGCGCAGCGGGGAGGGTTTGGCCAGGTCGAGCAGGTGCTCCGTCTCGGTCGGCGTCAGCTGTAGCGCCCGAGCCAGGGCGAGGAGCACCTCGGTGGAGGCGTTGCGCGCCTGTCCCTGTTCCAACCGTGTGTAGTAGGCGACGCTGACACCGGCCAGCTGGGCGACTTCCTCGCGTCGCAGCCCGGGAACCCTGCGGCGTCGGCCCCAGCTGACGACGTCGGTCCGTTCGGGGTCCAGGGCGGCGCGGCGTGAGCGCAGGAACTCGCCCAGGTTCCCCGATGGTGTGCTCGCCGAAGGTGTCATACACACCAGGGTAGGCCTCCTGACCTGCGCGAGCATGACCCTGTCAGTGGTAGGAACCCCGGGTGCACGCTCAACGGGTGTCTGGCTGCCGCGTCCCGGGCCGGTCAGGCTGGTGGGCATGCTTTCGCAAGACAACGCCTCACGCACCCGCTTGGTGCTGCTGACCCTGGCCGCCGGCGCCTTCGGAATCGGCACCACGGAGTTTGCGATCTCCGGCCTGATGCCCGGAATCGCCACCGAATTCGGAATCTCGGTCACCACCGCGGGCTGGGCCGCGACGGCCTACGCCCTCGGCGTCTTCCTCGGCGCCCCGGTCCTGGTCCTGCTCGGGCAGCGGTTCGAGAAGAAGAGGTTCCTGCTCGTCCTCATGGCCCTGTTCGTGGTCGGGAACCTGCTGACCGCCTTCGCCCCGTCCTTCGCGCTGACCCTCCTGGGCAGAGTCGTCTCCTCGCTGACCCACGCGGCCTTCATCGGCATCGGCTCGATCATCGCCTCGCGCGCGGTTCCCGCGCACAGGAGGACCAGCGCGATCGCGTTCATGTTCTCCGGCCTGACCCTGGCCACGCTCATCGGCACCCCGGTCGCCACGTGGGTCTCCACGGAGTTCTCCTGGCGGAGCTCGTTCCTGGGGATCTCGGCGATCGGCCTGATCGTCCTGGTCGGCATCCTCGCCTGCATCCCGGCGAGCGACACCGACGAGTCGTTCGACCTCGCCGCGGAGGTCCGCGCCTTCGCCAATCCGCAACTGCTGCTCGCGATGCTGATCACCATCCTCGGACCGGCGGGGTTCTTCACCTCCATCACCTACGTCGCCCCGATCACCATGAACGCGACCGGCACCCCGGAGAGCTGGGTCACGGCCTACATGCTCGTCTTCGGGCTCGGGCTGTTCATCGGCAACATCGTGGGGGGACGGCTGGCCGACAGGAACCTCATGGGCCTGCTGCTGGGCAGCCTGGCCCTGCTCACGGTCACGCTGCTCGCGTTCTGGCTCGCCGCGGGAAGCGTCGTGGTCACGTTCGCGGCGGTGTTCCTCATGGCCGCCGCCGGGTTCGCCACGGTCTCCCCGATCCAGCGTCTGGTGATGGAGCGGGCCGAACGCGCTGGTGCTCCGAACCTCGCGTCCTCGATGAACATCGGCATGTTCAACCTCGGCAACGCCATCGGCGCCTGGCTGGGCGGCTACGTCATCAGCGCGGGGCTCGGTGACAGCAGCCCCAACCTCGCGGGCGGCCTGCTCGCCGCCGGGGCGCTCGTGATCGGGGTCGTCATCTGGTTGCAATCCAGGAAGTCCGCCACCGGTCGGCAGTCTGCCGAACTGGCTCGGGTCCGATGATCCCGAGAGCGCGGGTCCAGCGTGCACAGCGGATGTTGCTCGGTCGAATGCGCAGCTGAACCGATGGTTCGCTGAGTTGCGCGCGGGTGAGAAGTGGTTGGGTGGGATGGCTGAGGCAGCTGAGGCGTGGACCGATCACCGGGCCGGGTCCAGTCCGGCGTAACGGTGAGGAGGGTTCCGGCTGTGGGCTGACGTCCCGGCCGGGCCTTTCGGCCTATGGGCAGCATGGCGACAACGCGATAGCTTCTGCTGCGTGTCAGCATGAAACCGGCCCCGCCCACTACGCCTGGGCGGGGCCGGTTCGCGCTGTGCTGCTACTGGACGCGCACCGCTGCGAGCAGGGCGGTCCACTCGGGCGCCGGGGCCGCCAAGTGACCCAGCTGCCGGTTCTGGGTGTCGCGCACGTCTGTGAAGACGCCCTCTCGGACCTCGACGCAGTTACCTCCACCGCCGTCGCTGTAGCTGGACTTGTGCCAGTCAGACCTCACAGCTCATCCCTTCGTGACAGCGAGAACAGCAGTCCACTCCTGTCGAGTAAATGTCAGATGCCCTTGGTGACGGTTCTGGGTGTCACGAACCTCTGCACCGACAGCACCCTCACGGGCCTCCACACAGTTCTCCGCAGCAGTGCTGTAGGAGGACTTATGCCACTCCGTCATCGGAATTCCTCAGCCTTCTTCCTTAGCAGGTCGACCGTTGCGCCCGGCGACCGGGCCCTGGCCTGCAACTCACTAAACAGCATCCCATACTGGCGTACTCGGCCGGGGTCGTCTGTGGTCTGGCCTAGGTACAACGATTCGGCGTAGAGCACATCCGGAGCGTTCATGCTAGACAGGAGCGAAAAGGGCCCACCCAGGCCGAGCTGGGGAAGGGCGTCCCAGTCGAACACCTGGAGCATGATCCGAGCGGACTCCATGAGTTTCACGACGTTGGCAAATTGGTCCGACATTACTTTCGGGGCAGCCACAGGGCGGATGACCACAGCATAGTCAAGGACTATGTGGTAATGCGGAGCTTCCCCTTCAAGAACTGACTGTCCTTGGGACTCACGCAACGCAACTCGCTCATCCACTGTTTTTGCGGTGAACCATGGAGCACTTGATTTTATGACTGCGCGCGCATACCCCGGCGTTTGCAGAGGGGCGGGGAAGAGCACCGGCTGGTACTCCCGAATCACCTGAGCCGACTTCTGGAGCAGGTGGAACTCATCCAGCCAGTCGATGGTCTCCGGCTGGTAAAGCTCAGCGTACTGCCGCGCGAGGACGCCGCCCGCTTCGAGAACTTCGTCGGCTTTGTCAACTCGTGCAGCATGAAGCGGGCATTGTCCGTTTTCAACGTTCCCAATGTGCCCGTCACTACACCTGAGCTGGTCAGCAAGCCATGCCTGCGTTCGCCCGCGCTTCTTGCGCAGTCGCATTAGAGCTGCACCAAAACGGACATCTGAGGGGTTTTTATCTTTCGACACATGACCACTGTAAGCGAACCCTCAGGAACCCTCAAGAGTCCGCATTTAGATCTCAAGAATCTTCAGTTTTCCAGAAACAACTTTCTGGCACCTTACTCGATGGTGTTCCCTTGTGACAGCAGCGAGGGCCGCCCCCTTCGCTAAGCCAGAAACCAGGGACGGCCCCACGCAAAAGCCTCGGAGACCGAAGTAGAGAGCGGTCGCCGAGGCCATATGCCCCACCTGTCCCGCAAAGACACGAGGTGAGACCAATGAAGTCTACCGTTCCGCCCATCCCGCTTCCACGCCGACTGTGCGGAACCGCCACCAACTCAGGCATCCTGCTCGGCCCCGAACTCGGCCACGTCAAGATCGCCCGCCGCTGGGCCGCCCAGGCCACCCGCTCCCGACCCAGCCTGGCCGAACCCGTCAGCATCGCCGTATCGGAAATGGTCACGAACGCGCTGCGTCACTCGGCGTCCGGGCTTTCCGGCGGCAGCATTCGCGTGGAGATCGAACGCACCTCACGCCATCTCGAACTCCGGGTCACCGACAACGGACCCCGCCCCGGCGAGGAACCCACGTTCCCGCGCGTGCCCGGTCCCGAACCCATGCGTCCCAGCGGCAACGGGCTGCGTCTGGTCGAGGCCCTGTGCTCCTACTGGGACTGGAAGCAGCACTCCTGCGGCGCGATCACCGTCCGCGCCGTCTTCCCCTGGTAACCCACGCACCCCTGTGAGCGCTCAGCGCTCCATGCTCCGCACCACCCGACCTGTCCCCCGGGCCGGTGCGGACGGGCCGGTGCCCTGCGCGCCAGCCCTGGGGCCCCGCCTCCTCCTTCCCCGGGGAGGCGGGGCCACCCCACCCGATCGACCACTCACACAACACAGAGCAAGAACACCGAGCACGGAAAGCCCCTCATGCCCGACTACAGCTACCTCCTCGACGGCCGCCCCGACGTCCTCACACCCAGCGAAGTCGCCGCCCTCTTCAACATCCGACCCCGCAGCCTCCACCGAGGCCAATGGGACAACGCCCTCAAACCCTTCCGCACCCCCGGCGGAGCACGCCGCTACCCCAAAGAACACATCGCCACCCTCCTCAACCAGCCGGACGAACCCTCCCTCCCCAACGCCTGAGTCGGGGTGAAGGACCCGCACGGCCTCACGACCGCGCGGGACGACCACCGTCTCGCCAGGCCGGGAACCGCGCCGTGGCCGGACCCGACCACCGCCGCCGCATGCCTTCGGCCACGTGGGCCCGACTCGGCGGGCCCCGGCTTGATCGCAGGCGCACGGCAACTGTCGGGAACCACATCGCCCGCGCTCGTTAACGTCACCGGTGAACGAAGGGGGAAGCGATGCTGGACCGGTTGAACAAGGCCCTGGAACACGTCGAGGAGGACCCCGGCCGCCCGGTGGACGTGGCGGCGATGGCGCGCACCGCGCTGACCTCCGAGCACCACCTGCGCCGGATGTTCGCCGCCCTGGCGGGGATGCCGCTGTCGGAGTACGTGCGCAGACGCCGCCTCACCCTGGCCGGAGCCGAGGTGCTGGAGGGACGCAGGACGCTGCTCGACATCGCCGTCGGCCACGGGTACTCCTCGGCCGAGGCGTTCACCCGGGCCTTCCGCGCCGTGCACGGCGTCACCCCCGGCCAGGCCCGGCGCACCGGGGCCGCGCTGGTCTCCCAGCCCCGCCTGGCCTTCCACCTCACCATCGAAGGGAGCACCACGATGCGCTACCGCATCCTCGACAAGGACGCCTTCGCCCTGGTCGGGCCGGGAAGGCGGATTCCTCAGGTCGACGAGGGGCCCAACCCCGACATGGTCGCCTTCACCGAAGCGGTCGACGACGCCACCTGGGAGCGGCTCGACGCGCTCAGCGACCAGGAGCCCCGCGGCGCGCTGTCGGTGATGGTCGCCCTGCCGGACGGGGAGGAGGTGGACTACTACGTCGCCGCGGCCACCGCCGCGCCCGCCTCCGTCCCCGAGGGGATGGAGCGCCTGGAGGTTCCCGCGGGCACCTGGGCGGTGTTCCCCTTCGAGCGGGTGGCCTTCCCCCACGGGTTGCAAGCGCTGTGGCGCGCGGTCTACACCGAGTGGTTCCCGGCCCACCCGACCTACCACACCGCCCGCGGCCCGGCGATGGTGGCCGTCGAGCACCAGGAGGAGCCCGACCTCGGTTCGGGCCACCTGTGGCTGCCCGTGGAGAAGCAGGGCCCGGCAACGGGGTGAGCGTGCCTCGACCCTGACGGGGCGTCCCGCAGGTGGCACGACACGACGGCCCCGCGCGCCCTCTGAAGGCTGCGCGGGGCCGTGCCGAGATCTCAGCGGGCGGGGAGGATCCTGCCGGTCACCTCACCGAAGTGCACGGTGGTTCCGTCCGGGCCCGGGGCCGTAGCAGTAATAGTCACCTCGTCGCCGTCCTCCAGGAAGGTCCGCTCGGTGCCGTCGGGCAGGCTCAGCGGCTCCTTCCCGCTCCAGGTCAGCTCCAGGAAGCACCCCCGCTGCTCGCGCTCGGGACCGCTGACCGTACCGGAGGCGTACACGTCCCCGGTGCGCAGGGACGCCCCGTTGACGGTCATGTGCGCGAGCTGCTGCGCCGCCGTCCAGTACATCTGCGAGAACGGCGGCGTGGAGACCAGGTGCCCGTTCAGCCGCACCTCCAGGCGCAGGTCCAGGCCCCAGGGCCCGCCGTCGCCCCGGAGGTAGGGCAGCGGCTCGGGGTCCTGGGCGGGCTGCTCCACGCGCGCGGATTCCAGCGCGGCCAGCGGCACGATCCACGGCGACACCGACGTGGCGAACGACTTGCCCAGGAACGGCCCCAGCGGCACGTATTCCCAGGCCTGGAGGTCCCG
The DNA here is from genome assembly GCF_052466615.1 of Nocardiopsis sp. M1B1. Classification (NCBI taxonomy): domain Bacteria; kingdom Bacillati; phylum Actinomycetota; class Actinomycetes; order Streptosporangiales; family Nocardiopsidaceae; genus Nocardiopsis; species Nocardiopsis sp. M1B1. The sequence continues at coordinate 3,200,007 of NZ_CP196194.1, read as the reverse complement.
GGAGGACCAGTCGTTGAGCAGGAAGACCCCGAACACGTGGTCGGCGAAGTCGTCCACCCCCACACGCTCGCCCATCTCGGTTCCGGTCCCGACGACGAAGCCCACCTCGGCCTCGATGTCCAGGCGCACCGAGGGCCCGAAGACGGGAACGGGCTCGGTCGGCGGCTTGCGCTGGCCGGTGGGGCGCACGATGTCGGTCCCCGAGACCACGATGGTTCCCGAACGCCCGTGGTAGCCGATGGGCAGGTGCTTCCAGTTGGGGGTGAGGGGCTCCTGGTCGGGGCGGAACATGCGGCCGACGTTGCTGGCGTGGTGCTCGGAGGCGTAGAAGTCCACGTAGTCGGCGACCGTGAAGGGCAGGTGCATGCGCACGGACGCCCGGTCCACCAGGTGCGGGCGCACGGCCTCGGCGCGCGCGGGGTCGGTGAACCAGTCGGTGAGCGCGGCGCGCACCTGGTCCCACACCGGCCGTCCGGCGGCCAGCAGGGCGTCCAGACTGGGCCGGTCGACGGTGTCGGCGAAGGGCGCGTCCAGGGCGCGGGCCGCAGCCCCCAGGTCGAGGACGTGGTCACCGATGGCCACGCCCGTGCGCGGCGCGGGGTCGTCGGCGGTGCCGAACACGCCGTAGGGCAGGGTGGCCAGGCCGAACTGCGCGTCCGGGGCGAGGTCGAGCCAGCTGTCGGGCATGGCGTTCGCTTTCTTGGAGTGGACGGTTTCTCGAAGCGGGGGGCTCTTCACATGGACAGGGTCTCCGAGCGGCCGGGCCTCGGGGCGTACAGGTTCCCGAAGTGGACGGCCTCCCGAAGCGGACGGGCTCCCGAAGCGGGCGGCCCCTCGGAGCAAACAGGACCCTGAAGCGGTCAGGCCCCAGGGTCAGACGGTTCAGCGGGCGCGGGAGGCGGACAGCGCCCCGAGCACGACCAGGTCCTCCAGGGGTTCGGTGACGCTGCACGTGCCGAAGGAGCGGAACCGGCCGCGCACCCGCCGAGCCTCGTCGTCGGTGAGCTTGGCGGCCAGGGCCGCCAGGCGCGGGCCGTCGCGGTCGGCCAGCACGAGGGCGGCCTCCCGCTCGGAGGCCCCGTCGAGCAGGGCGGCCGTGGCCAGCAGCACGTTGAGGAAACCGTGCTGCTCGAAGCCCTCGTCGGTGGTGTGGCGAACGGCGTGGTGGAGCCCGGCCGTGCACTTGAAGGGCACGTCCAGTTCCACGGCCGAGTGCAGGAACTCGGCCAGCTCCTCCTCCGCGGGATGGGCCTCGACAGTGAGCCCCCCGGTGCGGAACTTGGCGCTGTGGCCGGTGCCCGCCAGCGACCGCAGTTCGGCGGGCACGTCCCCCTGGCGGGAGACCTCCACGAACCCCTCGGCCCCCTCGGGCAGGTGCTCGGTCAGCCGCGCGGCGACCTCGGCGGCCGTCCCGGGCGCGGCGGCGGCCTCCACCCCGGCCAGGCGCAGCGCCGGGTCCGTGCCCGCGGCCGCGACGGCGGGGCCGACGCCCTCGGCGCCGCCGGGGACGGTGACCACGACCGCGAGCGGGCCGTGGCCCGGCTCCTCACGCGCCAGGACGGCGCGCAGTTCGCCCACGCGCGCGTCGGAGACCAGGAACGGGCCGACGTACTCGGCGCGCTGCCCGGCCCGGTGGGCGCGGTGGGCGGGCAGCGCCCCGCCCATGGGGGCGTTGCCAGGCGGGAAGAGGGCGGCGTCGTCGAACAGGCCGCGGTACAGCTCGGCGCTCACCGCCGCTCCCTCCGTCCCCCGGCCCAGGTCCAGGCGTAGACTCCGTCGTCGCTGGCCAGGCCGCCCTCGCCCAGGTCGAGCGGGCGGAAGGTGTCGACCATGACGGCGAGTTCGTCGAAGGCCTCGGCGCCGATGCTGCGCTCGTAGGCGCCGGGCTGCGGCCCGTGGGAGTGGCCGCCGGGGTGCAGGGAGATGGAGCCCTGGCCGATCCCCGAACCCTTGCGGGCCTCGTAGTCGCCACCGCAGTAGAACATGACCTCGTCGGAGTCCACGTTGGAGTGGTAGTAGGGCACCGGGATGGCGCCGGGGTGGTAGTCCACCTTGCGCGGCACGAAGTTGCAGATGACGAAGTTGTGGCCCTCGAACACCTGGTGCACGGGCGGCGGCTGGTGCACGCGGCCGGTGATGGGTTGGAAGTCGGCGACGTTGAAGACGTAGGGGTACAGGCACCCGTCCCAGCCCACGACGTCGAAGGGATGGGTGGGGTAGGTGTAGCGGGTGCCGGAGATGCCCCCGGGCCCGTCGCCGCGGTGCTTGATGAGCACGTCGACGTTCTCGCCCTCGGCCAGCAGCGGCTTGGAGGGGCCGCGCAGGTCGCGTTCGCAGTAGGGGGCGTGCTCCAGGAACTGCCCGTAGCGGGACAGGTAGCGCTTGGGCGGGGCGATGTGGCTGTTGGCCTCCACCACGTAGGCGCGCAGGGGCTGGTCGCCGGTGGGCACCCAGCGGTGGGTGGTGGCGCGCGGCAGGACGACGTAGTCGCCCTGGCCGACCTCCAGCAGGCCGAAGACGGTCTCCACGCGGGCGGTGCCCGACTCCACGTACACGCACTCGTCGCCGATGCCGTTGCGGTACAGCTCCGAGGGCGCCCCGGCGACCACGTAGGAGATGCGCACGTCGTCGTTGCCCAGGACCAGGCGGCGCGACTCGACGACGTCGGCGGCCTTCCACTCCTGGTCGGAGAACAGCTCGTGCAGCTTCAGGTGGCGCGGCACCATCGGGGCGTTGCGGGTGCGGGACTGGTCGGGGACCTCCCACTCGGCGGCGTCGACGATGGCCGAGGGGATGGCGCGGTGGTAGAGCAGCGAGGAGTCGGCGGAGAAGCCCTCCTCCCCCATCAGCTCCTCGTAGTACAGCCCGCCCTCGGGGGTGCGGTGCTGGGTGTGGCGGGTGCGGGGCACCTCGCCGACCTGGCGGTAGTAGGCCATGGCGGTGTTGTCCCTTCCGTGTGGAGTGGGTCCGGGTCAGGCGGTCGGGGCGGGCTCGTCGCCGCGCGGGTCGGGGGCGGCGCCTGCGGGGCGGTCCGTGGCGGCGGAGGCCCTGGGTTCGGAAGTCCGGGCGGCGGCCGGGCCGCCCGCGCCGCCCGGCGCGGGCGCGGTGGCGGGCCGGTCGGTCGCGGTGGACGAGATGGGCTCGCCGCCCGCGCCGCCCGGCGCGTTCGCGTCGGATCGCTCGTTCGCCCCGCTGGCCGCGTTCGCGTCGGACGCGCCGAACGTCGGGGCGGGCACCGTCGGGGCCGGGGCGAACCCCAGCGCGGTGCGCACGGCCGTGCGCACGGCGTCGGGGTCGGCGCCCGCGACGACGGCGGCGACGTGGGCGTCGGGGCGCACCAGCCACACCTGTCCCGGTTCGGGGGCCAGTGCCCTGGTCAGCGCGCCGGTGGTGTCGATCCGGTCCAGGTACAGGGCGGTGACCGGCGCCGGGGTGGCCCCGCGCGCGGCGGCGCGCACGCCCTCCAGGAACGCGTCGGGGTCAGCGCCCTCGGGGGCGGCGCCCACCAGCAGGGTCAGGCCCTCGCGCAGCAGGGGGCGCAGGCGCGCGGGGGCGTCGGCACCGGGCAGGTCGCCGGACAGGTCCACGGGTGCGTCGGGCAGGACCACCCCGGGGCAGGGGGCGGGCGCCCGGCCGCGCGGGGGCCTGCCGCCGAATGGCCGTTCGGGGCAGGGGGTGGTCAGGGACGAGTCGGTGTACCAGAAGGGTTCGGCCAGGCGTCCGGAGTCGACCCGGGCGCGGGCCGCCTCCTCGGTGAGGGCCGCTTCGAGCACGGCCAGTCGGACGCGGTGCTCCTCCTCGTCCTGGGGGACGAGGAAGCGCATGGTGGCGCTGGTGACGTCGGCGTTCTCCAGGGCGGCGGCGTGGCGCTCGGCGTGGTAGCTCTCCAGGAGTTCCTCGCCCGCCCATCCGGCCAGGACGTAGGCGAGCTTCCAGGCGGCGTTCTCGGCGTCCTGGACCCCGGAGTTGAGGCCGCGTGCGCCGAAGGGGGCGACCAGGTGGGCGTTGTCGCCGAGCAGCAGGACGCGGCCCGCGCGCATGCGTTCGGCCACACGGGTGTGGAATCGGTAGACCGAGTGCCAGACGATCTCGTAGGGCCGCTCGCCGATGATCTGGCGGATGCGGGCCTCCAGTCGGCCGCTGGCCTCCTCGGCGTCGAGGTCGAAGTCGGAGGGCACCTGCCAGTCGATGCGGTACACCGAGCCGGGGCAGGGGTGGATGAGCACCTGGCGGCCGGGGTTCCACTCGGGGTCGAAGTAGAAGCGGCGTTCGCGCTCCCATCCGGCCAGGTCGGCGCGGATGTCGCAGATGAGGAAGCGGTCGTCGAAGGTGGTGCCGTCGAAGGACAGGCCCAGGGCCTCGCGGACCACCCCGCCGTGGGCGCCCAGGCAGGACAGGGCGTGGGAGCCGCGCAGGCGGACGGGGCCGTCGGGGGTGCGGCACTCGACGGTGACGCCGCGCGCGTCCTGGGAGAGGCCGGTGACCCGGTGGTTCCACAGGGTGCGCACCCCGGCGGCGGCCAGGCGCTCGTCGAGGACCTGTTCGGTGCGGGACTGGGAGATGTTGACGAACGGCGGCAGGGGCGAGGCGCCCGGGTCGGGGAGGCGGACGCTGAACAGCTCGCTGTCGCGGTAGAAGGTGCGGGCGGTGTCCCAGGTCAGCCCCTCCTCGGCGACCTGTCCGGCGCCGAGCCAGTCCCAGACGTCGAGCACGTCGCGCTGCTGGCAGATGGCCTTGGAGCCGACGGCGTCGCGTTCGGGCCGTGCGTCCATGAGCAGTACGGGGACGCCCCGCCGGGCCAGCAGCAGGGCCGCGGTCTGGCCGACCGGGCCCGCGCCGAGCACCAGGACGGGTTCGGCGGCGGTGTCCGCGGGAGTGCGTGGAGCGGGGGGTCGCATCTGGTGGCTCCGTTCGGCGTGGACGCCCCGTACGGGCGTGGAAGGGATCGGGAGTCGGCGGGCGGGGCGGCGGGTCGGCCGCGGCGGGTCAGCCCTGGAGCTGGTCCCAGACCTCGCGGTCGCGCTCGGCGGTCCAGATGACCGGGCGCTCGATGCCGGAGAACTCGTCCCACAGGCGGGAGACGTCGAAGGGCAGGCAGTGCTCGAAGATGGGCCAGTGGCCGTAGTCGCCGACGAGGGCGGCGTGGGTGGCCTCGAAGGCCTCCTTGAGGGTGCCGCCGCGTCCGTGGACGGCGCCGACCTCGCGGATCATGACGTCGAGGAAGCCGCGGGTCTGCTCGATGGCGGCGTCGACCTCCTCGCGGCCGCGGCTGACCGCGCCGCGCCCGCCGACGAGCATCTCGGCCTCCAGTGCCTTGACGCCGTCCAGGGTGGCCCCGGCCCAGTCGCGGTGGAAGGCGTCGCCGGTGTAGAGGGCGGCCTGGGCCTCGACGAGGTCCCCGGCGAAGAGGATCCTCTGCTTGGGCAGCCAGGCGACGATGTCGCCCTCGGTGTGGCCGCGTCCGAAGTACTGGAGGACCAGCTCGCCGCGGTCGCCGCCCAGGTCGATGGTGGTGCGGTCGGCGAAGGTCTGGGTGGGCCAGGTCAGCCCGGGCACGGAGTCGGCGTCCTTGGCCAGGCGCGGCATGCGGGCGAACTCGCTGGCCCAGTCCTCCTTGCCCCGCTCGCGGATGAGCTCGTGGGTCTTCTCGTGGGTCAGGATGATCTCGGCGTCGAAGGCGCTGGCGCCCAGGACGCGGACCGCGTGGTAGTGCGAGAGCACCAGGTAGCGGATCGGCTTGTCGGTGTGCTCGCGCAGCTTGGCGAGCCACTCCCCCGCGGCGGCGGGCGTGGCCAGGGCCTCGAAGGCCACGAGGAAGTCCTCGCCCTCGATGGCGCCCACGTTCGGGTCGCCCTCGGCGGTGAGGGCGTAGACGCCGTCGGCCAGGACCTCCAGGGTCTGCTCCTTGGCCTCGGTGTCGGCGGATGAGGCGAACGGCTTGGCTGCCATGGTCGGGGCCCTTCACTCGCTCCGGACGGCTGCCGCCGCCCAATTGATCAAAGGTTTGATGATCCTGACCATAACGTGCTCCGCGCCACAGGACCAAGAGGCCCGGAGCCCACTACTGAGTGATACAGATCACATGATACGACGGGGGCGGGCGTGCCCGCCGACCTCCCACCTGGCGGTTCGCGCCCGCAGTCGTGAAGGGGGTGCGCGGCGCGCGCGGCGGCTCCGACCGGTGCCGACGCGCGCGCCGTGCCGCCCGCCGTGTGCCGGAACCGGGGGCGGCCGTCCGCCGACCGGCGCGGACGCGCGGGGCCGGGCTCGACCGGTCCCGGCGGGAGATCAGGCACTAGGCTGACCGACGTGACCCACGACACCGCCCCCGAACTCACCTTCTGGTCCTTCGTGGACTACGCGGTGCGGAAGGCCGAGCAGGAACTGCCCTCCGTGAACGCCGACGCCATGCGGATGGTCCTGACCCTCAACCGGGCGACGAGCATGGTCATCTACGACCTGGAGTCGTCCGTGCACCGCCCGCGCGGTCTCACCTGGCCCGGGTTCCGGGTGATCTTCGCGCTGTGGCTGGCCGGGCCCATGGAGGCCAAGACCACCGCCGAGATCTCGGGGATGAGCCGGGCCGCGCTGTCCGCGCTGCTCAACACCCTCGAACGCGACGGGCTCATCGTGCGCGAGCGCGCCGCCCACGACCGGCGCGCCCTCCAGCTCAGCCTCACCGAGGCCGGGTACCGGGCGATCCTCGGCGGTTTCCGGGCGCACAACCGGCGCGAGAGCGCATGGGCCGAGGCGCTGGAACCCGACGAGCGCCGGGAACTCGTGCGCCTGCTCAACAAGCTCATGGCGGGCTCCACCGAGGCCGAGGCCAAGTTCCGCATCTGAGATCCGAGGTCGCCGGGGGCTGGAAGAGGGGCCGCACGGTCCGCTCCGACCGCTCCGAGCGCCGTCCGGCGCGGAAGGCGGTCCGCGCCCGTCGGCCCGATTGCCTCGGCCGCGCCAAAGGCAGTCCGTTCCCGGCCGGAATGGACCTTGAGCGGCCCCCGCCGCGCTGTGAGCATCAGGGGCATGGACGAAGCCGGACGGGCCCGCCTGCGGGCCGCGCAGCAGGAGTTCGCTGCCGAGAACACCTACCTCAACACCGCCACGCACGGCCTGACGCCCCGGCGGGCGTTGCGGGCCCTGGACGGGCACACCCGCGACGTGGCCGCGGGCCGGTTCCAGCCGGGTGCGGCCGACGCGGGCATCGAGCGCGCCCGCTCCGCCTACGCGCGCCTGAACGGGGTGTCCCCCGCCAATGTGGCCATCGGCAGCCACGCCTCCCAGTTCGTGGGCACCGTCGCCGCCAGCCTGGCCCCGGGCGCGCGGGTGCTGACGGCGGCCGACGAGTTCAGCTCGGTCGTCCACCCCTTCATGGCCAGGGCGGACGCGGGGATCAGCGTGCGGGAGGTGCCCCTGGCCGACCTGGCCTCACGGGTGGGACCGGACACCGACCTGGTGGCCGTCTCGGCCGTGCAGTCCGCCGACGGCGCGATCGCCCCCGTGGAGGACCTGATCGCGGCCTGCGCCGACCACGGGGCGCGGCTGCTGCTGGACACCACCCAGGCCGCCGGGTGGCTGCCGCTGCCCGTGGACCGGGTCGACTACACGGTGTGCGCCACGTACAAGTGGCTGCTGGGCCCGCGCGGTTCTGCTCTGCTCACCGGCACCGAGGAGGCACTGGCCGAACTCTCCCCGCTCGCCGCGAACTGGTACGGGGCGCACGAGCCCTGGAAGTCGCTCTACGGCGGTCCGCTGCGGCTGGCCGAGGGCGCGCGGCGCCTGGACCTGGCGCCGGTGTGGGGGGCGTGGGTCGGGCTGGAGGAGACCCTGTCCCTGGTGGAGGAGGTGGGGGTGGAGGTCATCCGCGAGCACGACGCGGCCCTAGGCGACCGCTTCCGCGAGGCCATGGACATGGAGCCCGCCGGGTCGGCGATCGTGTCGGTTCCGGTGCCCGGGGGCGCGGTGGAGCGCGTGGCCGAGGCGGGGATCGTCACGGCGGCCCGCAACGGGCGGATGCGCGCGGCGTTCCACCTGTACAACGACGAGTCCGACGTGGACCGGCTGGTCAAGGCGCTCAAGGGCTGAGGCGCTGAAGGGCTGAGGACGCGGGTCCGGCCCCGCCGGTGGGCGGGACCGGACCACGCGCCCCCGCGGTCAGAAGACCGTGCCGCAGAAGGGCGCGCGGGAGCGGCGCAGGGCCGCGTCCAGGCGCTCCACCGCACCCGGGGTGTGCTCGGTGACCAGACCCGCGCGCAGGTAGCCGTCCAGGGTGGTCTGGCCCAGGTGGGCGGCGCCCAGGTGCGACACGTCCAGGCTGACGTCGGGGGCGGCGTCGGTGGCCTCCACTCGGGCGCCGCCGGTGTCGGCCTTGACGTGCCAGCGTCCGGCGTTCCAGGGGGCGAACCGGTCGGCGACCTCCAGAACCGCCTCGACGGGCGCGGCGTAGGAGCGCTCGGACAGGGCCCCGGGCACGTCCACCAGCCGCACCCACAGGGAGGTGTAGAGCGTGGGCGCCGCCCGGCCGCTGTCCACGAGCAGGTGGCGCAGCGGGTCGTCCACGGCCACGGAGTTGAAGGAGATCTCGGTGACCAGGTCGCGGTTGAACAGGTGGTCGTACAGGGCGGTCCAGGCGGCCGGGGTCGTGGCGGTGACCTCCTTGACGTACACCTCTCCGCGCGAGCCATCGCGCTCCCAGCTGTTGCGGGTGCGGTAGAGCGCGTAGCCCAGCGGTCCGTCGGGGCCGCTGACCACCGCGGCCCGCAGCGGACCGCGGCCCTCGCGGAACTGGACCTGGTCGCGCAGAGCCCGGTCCCACCAGTGGGCGGCGCGCTGGAACTGGCCGACCTGGACGGCGGCGACCTCGCGGTGGACGCGCTCCAGGTCCGGGCGCACCTGCCCGGGGTCGGCCAGGCGGACCCGCAGAGCGGGGTCGCGGGGCGCGTCGGCGCGCAGGCGGGCGTGGGACTGGCGGAAGGCGGTCTCCATCTCGGTGACCGCCGGGCCGTAGCCGAACCGGCCGTAGATGGCGCCCTCGGAGGCCCACAGCGCGGCGTAGTGTTCTCCGCGCGCGTGGATGTCGGCGAGCTGGCGGCGCATGAGCGCGCTGAGCACGCCGCGGCGGCGGTACGTGGGCCACACGCCCACGCCGGTCACCCCGGCCACCGGGCGGGGGCCGCCGGGCAGTGCCATCTCGAAGGCGAAGTCGTTGACCGCGCCCACGATCTCGTCCCCGTCCACGGCGACCAGGACGCGGTCGTAGCCCTCGGCGTCCAGAATGGGGCGCAGGAAGGGCTCGCGGTCCTCGGGCGGGTCCGAGGACAGCAGCGCCTCACCGACGACGCGCATCACCTCGGCGTACTCGTCGCGGTCGGTTCCCCGTACGGTCCATTCGGTCGGGGTGACGTCCCCTCCGGCGTTCACGGCTGCGGTCCTCCACTCTTCGAACCGGGGACCGGCGCACTCGCGGCGAGGGCGGGACGGGCCCGGGTTCCACTTCGTGTTCAGGTCGATACTGGCATGTTCCGGACATGGGGCCCAGGCCCCAGGCCCGGACAGCGCGCCCGTGGGTCCCGGCGCACGGCGCACAGGGCCCGGAGGGCCAGAGCCACAACGTACGGACTCCACCGGAGGGCGCGCCACTCCTTTTCGCGGTGCGGCTCCAGGCCGACCATGCGGTCGCGGCGCGCTGCCCTCAGGGCCTGCGTGGGAAGGGACCGGCTCCGCCCGGGCGGACGTGCGGCGTTCCGGAGCGGACAGGGACCGGCCCGGACGGGCGCGGACCGGTCCGGTTCGGTCAGGGGTCGGCCCGGTGCGCGCACTGGTGGCCGACCGCGTCCGGCCACTACCTTGCTGGCATGATCGTGCGCTCCGCCCGCCCCGGGGACGGCCCGGGCATCGCCTCCCTGATCGGCCGCGCCTCACCGCACCTGGACAAGAAGGGCTACCCGGCCTCGCTGCTGCCCGAGGACATGGTGGTGCTCGTCGCGGAGGCGGACGGCGCGGTGGTGGGGTGGGTGGAGGGCGTGCTGGACGGCGTCTACGAGGGGCCGGGGAGCCCGGCACCGCCACCGCACGGGTACGTGCTGGCGGTGGTGGTGGACCCGGGCTGGAGACGGCGCGGGGTCGGCAGGGGCCTGCTGGAGGGGTTCGTGGACCGGGCCCGCGCGGCCGGGGTCGAGTGGGTGTTCCTGCTGCCCGAGGAGGGCGAGGGCGCCGAGGGCAGGGTGGAGTTCTTCCTCCGGTGCGGGTTCACTCCCGTGCACGCCCCCGACAGGGAGTGGCCCGCCATGGGGCGGTGGACCCGCGGCGCCGGGTAGCCCGGAGTAGAGCCGGTACGGGCGTCCGCCGGTGGAAACCGACCGTACGCGCCGGGCATCCAACACCGCGCAGATCACCCCCTGAGGAAGGAGCCCATGGCATTGCGATCATGGCTGGCCGTATTCACGTGCGTGACGTTGTTGGTCTCGGGCTGCACCCTGCCGGGCTCCCAGGACGAGCCCCGGCCCGAACCGGACCGCGAAGGGCAGCAGAACGGTGCGGACTACCCGGAGGGGCCCTTCGTACGGGAAGGACAGGTCGGGTCCAACCTGTTCCGGACCCGGATCTCGGTGCACCACGTCGAACGCTGGGAGGACCGGAGCGTCCTGCGGTTGACGGTGACCCCCCTCAACGACCAGGGCGAGGACAGGGAGGACCTGATCCTGCCCGCCCCCTTCGGTACCGGGGCCCTCGACCGCCAGCACAGCGCCTTCAACCTCGTCGATCCGCTTGAACAGGCCTTCTACTCGCCGGTCCGCGACGAGTCGGGGGAGACCACCATCGGCAGCGAGGTGGTCCCACACTGGGTGATGGACGCCGACTACGAGTACCAGGTGCACTTCCCCCCGCTGCCCGAGGACACCGAGCGGATCACCCTGGTCGTGAACGGCTCGTTCGGTGAGTTCACCGGTATCCCGGTCATCGACGGCGAACCCCCGTCGGAGCCGCCCGGCGACAGCGTCGACCCGTCCGACATCAGCCCCGGCGACACGGTGGCAGTCCCCCTGCGCGAGGCGGAGATGACCTCCGAGCCCGAAGCCTACGCCCGCGACCTGTACAGCATCATCGAGGACTCCTCACGAACCCGGACCTCGACCACCGACGAGGAGACCATCGGCCTGCACGCCGACGTACTGTTCGACTTCGACGAGGCCACCCTCACCGCCGAAGCCGAAGACGTGCTGGCCGAGGTCGTACAGGAGACCCGGGAGAACGCCGACCCGTCGCGGCCGCCCATCCGCGTCGTCGGCCACACCGACGGCCGCGGCAGCGAAGACTACAACCAGGACCTGTCCGAGCGCCGCGCCCAGGCCGTCCTGGACGTCCTGGAGGAAGGTCTGGGCACCGAGTACGAGTACGAGATCGAAGGGAGGGGGGCCGAGGAACCCCTCGTCGAGGAGGGCGGCGCCGACGACGAGGAGGCACGGGCGACCAACCGCCGTGTGGAGGTCTCCTACAAGATCAGGCAGCCCGGCGACGCCCAAACCGGCGCCGAACAGCGGACCGGGTCGCCCGACGGCCGGACCGGCGCCGCTGCTCCCCCGGCGCCCTTCCGCGCCGAGGACGGTGAGGTGATCGACACGGCCGAGGCGGGCCTGGTCCAGGGCAACGCCGAGTACGAACTCGGCGTGCGTCCGCTGTACCGGGACGGCGCCTACCTCGTCGGGGTCTTCGACATCCGCCACATGGACACCGGCGGCACGGTCCCACCGGTGCTGCGCCCGCTCAACTCCCGGGACTACCCGGGCGGGCGGTTCACCGCGTTCAGCCTCACCGCCGATGGAAACGAGGACGTGCACTACCGGGCGGTGCGCGTGGGGCCCCGGCCGACCGAGGACCTGGAGCGCGCCCGGTACCTGACCACCCCGCAGTGGCCGGTACGGCCGCTGGAGACCGGTCACACCGAACGCGTCTTCGTCTACTTCCCGGCGCCGTCGGCGGAGACGGACGCCGTGACACTCCACGCGGCGGACTTCGGGACCTTCGAGGTCCCCGTGGAGTAGGGGCCGTCCACCGCGGGCACTCACCGTGCCCGCGGTGGCGCCTCCCATGGCCGGTCGTGGCCGAGGTCTGTCAGGGCCTCGGCCACGACCCGCCCGCCGCTGACCACGTCCTCCCGGAGCGGGGGTGTCGTGGTGGTCTCCTAAGGCGTAGAGCTCCTCTCCCGAGGGCTCATCCCATTCGGTTCGACCGTGTACTTGGACGCGGGTGGCGTTACGGGAGGCTCTGCCGCATGATCGTGCCATGACGAGCCCCGCAGCCTTCCGGGACCAGAGCAACTGGTCCGGTGGCTACTACGAGCTGGCCATAGAGGTTGGGTCGAGCGACGACGCCCGGGTTCAAGCCGTTCTGAGTGCTCTGTGGTCCGCCGCGGACGTCCACGGGTGCTTCGGCCGGACCGACCGTGAACCTGGGGAACAGGATCCTGTCCCGTGCACGGTCGGCTCACTGGCCGAGTTCGGGCACCTTCGCGGTCAGGTCCGCCTGCCCACAGGCCAACCGGTCGTGTGTGGTTGTGTGGCCATCCGTGGCGGTGGTGAGAGCGACGATTGGCTGGACTTCTACGTCCCCGTCGGTGCGCTGGACAAGGCGGGTCTCTCCTACTGGGACGGTCGGCCGTTCTTCAGATCCGACGTGATGGACGCGTGGCTGGCCGCCATCGGAACCGAAACCTTCGAGAGCGCCCCCTTCAGCCTGGGAGTCATCGGTTTCGATGTCTCCGGCTGTACCGACTCGTCGACGCTGGCGGGGAAGTTGCCGCAGACGCGCGGTATCGGATATCTGCTTCCACGAGGCGGCGTCCTGCACTATGGCGCCGCCAACACCTGAGTCCGTCTGCTTTGGGTGAGGTCGAGCCCTCGGTCGCCGTGCGGCTCGCCCAGTGTGCGCCTGCGAGGTCCGAGACGGGGTGTGGACCTGCTTCGAGAACGAGGCCGAAACCTTGCGATAGAACTCGGCGGGGTATCCACGACGTCCCACGATGCCCTCCTTCAAGGGTCACGTGGCCCCGGCATCCGGAAATCCGACTCCGAAGAACGCAGGACACATCACAGAGCCTGGAGCGCATTCCCACCGACAGCGGTCTGCTACAGAACCCGCCCAGTGAGGAGAGCGTTCCGGTGTCCGCGCGTTGACGATCCCTCGCCTTCCCGGGAGCCGGTCGGGCCGCAGAGATTTGATGCGTGTGGCGGTGATGGTAGCCAGCGCTCCCGGGGCGGAGCGGCACACCCGTCCGCTCACCACGACGAGGCGCTCGTGCATCAATACGGCCGCCGAGTGCTTCTGGACGTCGGGGAACATCGCGATCTCCACGACGCCAGTGTGTTCCTTGAGGCTGGTGCAGAGGGTTCTGTGCCCGGATGAGGTGTCGATGATGCGGCTGATGACCGCACGCATGGTCGTCGAGGGCATCGAGCACCACGGCCCCATGGAGGCCGAAGCAGCTCGGCGCCTCGCCGAAGACCTCAACAACCAGAAGTAACCACCGAACAACCCAACACTTTCTCAGTCGGCCCGGCAGTAGAGACGCGCCATGTTGAAGAAGCGGTAGTCGTCACTGACGGTCCCGTCGAGCACGGCCCGGCCGAAGGCGGCCAGGACGGGGTCGCTGCTGGAGTTCAGCGCGACGATCTCGGCCTCGGAGCTGTAGGAGACCAGTCCGTACGAGGCGCCTTCGACCCTCGGGGCCAGGCTTCCCTCAACGCTCAGACACACCGCTTCCCGACTCAGCGTCGCTGGTTCCACCTGGGAGAGCACTTGCGACCGCTGCTGCGTGTCCATGCGTGGTACGTCCGTCCCGAAGTTCCCGAGGAAGCTCGTCGCGAGGACGATCGCGACCGCCACGACCGCTGCGAGCGTCCCGACGACATGACGCCTTTTCCGGGGCATGGCTGCGCCGGGAGTATCGGCTGGTCGCCTGCCCCTTTGTGTCATCGCGCCTATCCGGGAACCAACGGTCGCTCCCACGCCGCACACGATCAGGAACCCAGCGAGGCCGACGAAGATGAGCAGGGCGTTGGAGTACGACGTCAGCATGCCCCCGCTGACCGTGCCCCAGCAGCCTGGAGAGGGCGCCGCCAGGCACACCGTGCCCTGGATCCCCACCCAAAAGGCGGCAGGCTGCAGTGCCAGCAGGGCCAGCACGAACACGGTGGTGGTGCTCAGAGCCGCGCCCTGGCGACCGCGCCCTCCGGACCAGACCCCCAGACCGACGCTCACGGCTACCGTGAGCACCACTGTGAGAAGCAGGACCGAACCGAGCAGAGCGTCAGTCGAGGCCCGCCCCCATCGTGCGCCCAGGACGATCGCCCCTGACATCAGTCCCATGTGTCCGGCGGCGAGCACGCAGGCGGCCACGATCGGTACCAGGGGTCGGCGGGCTGGTCCGTACACACGCGACCTGCGGACCAGGCCCGTGAACACGAACACAGCAGCGCAACCGACCGCGGCGGGCAGGGTCCAAGCCGTCCCCGTGGTGGACAGGGCGTTCCACGCTACGATCCAACCTTCGGCGGACGCGTTACTGAGCTTTCCGTTGAACCGTTCCCAGAGTCCGAACGCACAGCCGAACACGACGGCGCCGCACACCATGCCCGCGACACTTACCGCTCGTTCGCGCCCGGCTGCGGCCAGCCATGTCCGGGCGCTCAGGGCCGCCCATCTCAGAAACAGAAGGCATATCCCCCACAGCGCCAGGGCCGACGCCAACGCCCGCAGAGGATGGTCCAGCAGTAGATCAACCCACATGTTCCCCACCACGTTGGGCGGCGAGAGTCCGATGAGAACGCCGCCTGACAGTGCCGCGGCCGCTACCCGCCAGCTAGGCGTACCCGCCGGGGCCGCGTGGACCGCGTTCCACACGATCGCCGTGACAAGGGCGCCCACCGGCGCAGCCAGCAGCACGAAGGTGGGGGTCCCCATCGTTTCCGGGGCGACCAAGGCGTAGGTGTTGACCAGGTGCAGGTGTGCAGCGCCTAGGGCGACGCCGGCGATGGCCAGGTCGACGCCGCTGACCGCGGTGAGTCGCCGGGGGTCGTTGAGCATGTCCAATCGGGACCGGTGGGAGGGGTGGTACCTGCGGTACCACCGCCGCCAGCGGGGTGCTCTGGGGAGCCGCGGGCGGGATAGGAGGAGGCGCAGCTCCTCGCCTGTCCGACCGGTACTGGCCGCCAGCACGTCGGCGTAGTGTTCACGTGTGCGCAGTACACGGGCCCGGGCCGCTTGCAGCAGCAGGAGGGCGAGGACGCTGACGGCCAGGGAGGCCCCCGGGTCGCCCAGTGAGTTGAGCGGGGAACCAGCGGCGACGACAACCAGGGCCGTGAGCGTGTAGGCGACCAGTGGGAGGCTGGTGAGCACGAGGAACGCCCACCATGAGGACATCGTCAGGTAGGTCATGTCGACGTCTCGGTTGCGCAGATGGGCTGCCTCGTGCCGGATCACCGCCAGGGCGCGCTCGTCGAGTCCTCCACTTCCTCCTGAGGCGAGCAGGGATGTGTCGACAGCCATCTGGTATCTACCGAAGGCCCCGAACACACGGGCCCCGCCCGCGGTGCCCGGTGTGGTGAGCAGTTCGACTCGTCCACGGACACCGGCCAGGGCGGTGTCCATCTCCAAACGAGCCGCCCGGACGCCCCTGTCCTGGGGAAGCTGGACGGGGCGCAGCCGCCAACGGAGGATGACGGGATAGATCGCGTACACGAGGACGGTCAGGCAGGCCCACACCGGGCCGAGAACAACCATCCACAACAGAAATCTCCACCTCAGGGCAGTGACGCAGCCGGTGAAGCCGTCGAAGACGGCCTGGTCCGCCAGGTGACCGACGTCCACGCGTGCTTGGGACGCGCACGCTGGCAGTCCTTCACCCTCCAGCAGATCCGGTTCGAGGACGCTTCCGAGCGCCACGTACCAGACTCCGAGGTACATGGAGCCCACAGCGGCGACCATGATGATCAGGGAGAACCGGATGGCGGTGGCGGTGGGCAGCAGGAACGGGTCGAACCGGTCATCCCTTCCCGTGCCCGTTTCCGTCTCAGTCCGCGGGGTCGGCATCAGCACGGCCCTCGGCCTGGGCTGGGGCTGTGATCTCAGCGACGATAGCGCGTGCCAGTTGCGCGGCCTGGTCCGGCGGCAGGCCGGCCTCCGCGGCGCGCTCCGTGACGGACGCGATGGCGGCGGGGACCTCCTGCGGTGCCAGAGGCCGCAGGACGGTGTCGGCTCCGACCCGAGGGCGCCGACGCATCCGTAAGCGCTGCGCGACCCGTTGCCAGGCCCGGTTCCACCAGGGACGGGCCGCGTCGGTCAGGGAACCGACGACCAGGTCATGGAGAACGGTGAGCGCTACCCCCGTGACCACCCCGATGACGACGTCACCGAATCCCAGCGGATTGTCCCCCGCCCGCCCTGCTCTTCCACGCATGAAGTACTCGTTGCGGACGTCCTGGTAATGAGCGACCTCGTCCGGCGCCACACGGGCCACCACGGTTCTCGCCACATCATCAATGGTCACGGATCTACCTGGGGGAACGGGGGTTTCGAACACAGGACGCGTCCTTTGGTTTCCGTCCGACAATCGAGTCATCAGAATACGGCACGCATATTGACTCTTTCGGGGAATCGGGGGAAGAACAGGTTCCTGGCACGATCTGGCCACGCGGAACTACCCCTGGCCTCGGCTCTTCAATGAGAATTGATCATCGAGGGGACAAGACACATATCGTCATGTACCCGATCTGCGAAGAACGGTCCAGGCGGGGCAGCACACCCGGATTCCTACACCGAGCACCTGGAGGACGCCTTTCGGGGCCGCCCCCCCTTGGGAAGGCGTCGCCCGACCAGGTCATAGGCCCGGACGTGGCGCACTCCCGCGATGGCTCCGACAGTGGTTGACCAGGCCGGTCCGCCGGGTGGTCTCGGGTTGCCCGGTCGTCGTCATCGTGCCGCGCACGTCGTAGGTCAACAGATGCGGCCCAGCGGGGAAGGCCTGGAACAGGTCGGAGGTGTCTCGTGCCGGGTGTGATGGAGGCTCTGGTGGGTCCTGCGTTCTTCGGGGCCGGATGTCTGGATTCTGGGACCACGTGACCTCAGGAGGGCATCGTGGGACGTCGTGGACACCGAGCTTCTGGGCGGTCTGACTTTCGCGGAGCTGGACCTGCTCGAACAGGACCGCGGCGGTCCTCCGGCGGTGCCGTTGTTCGGTGGCGTCCGTGGCGGCCTCCCGCAACTGCTGGTCATAGGAGTCCTGTCCACCTCGAAACAGGCAATCAACCCTCGATGAGCACAAGGGCCCGACGGGCCGGGGACCGGGCCCCGCCCCGGTGCCCGCCGGTTCCCTCGCCGGCGGGCACCGGTCGGTGTCATTCCCCCAGTTCGGCGCGCTGGCGCAGGCCTCCCTCCCGGTCGATCTCCAGGACGGTGTCGATCCCGAGCCTGCGCAGGAACCCGTGGTCGTGGCTGACGACCAGGAGCGCGCCGCGGTAGACGTCGAGGGCCTCGGCGAGCTGCTCGACGCTGGAGGTGTCGAGGTTGTTCGTCGGCTCGTCCAGGACGAGCAGCTGCGCGGGCGGCTCCGCCAGGAGCAGCGTGGCGAGGCAGACGCGGAACCGCTCGCCGCCGGAGAGCGTGGCGACGGGGCGGTCGACGCCGTCCCCGCGCAGCAGCAGGCGGGCGAGCTGGTTGCGGACCCCGCCCGGCGGCGTGCCGGGGGCGACCGCCCGCACGTTCTCCAGCGCGCTCGCGGCGTCGTCCAGGCCGTCCAGGCGCTGGGGCAGATAGCCCACCCGGTCGGTGAGGAGCGTGCCGTGCGAGCGGCCCGGAACCGGATCGCCGCCGTGGACGAGCTGTTCGAGCAGGGTCGACTTCCCGGCTCCGTTGGGGCCGACCAGGGCGACGCGTTCGGGCCCCTGGACGACGACGGTGCGGCCCCGGGCGTGGAACTCCGCCAGGCGGCGGCCGCGCGGCACGTCCGGATCGGGCAGCGTGAGGCGGATGTGCTCGTCCTCGCGTACGCGCGCGTCGGCGGCGTCGACCGCGGCCTGCGCGGCCTGGACCTTGTCGTCGAGGGTCGAGCGCATCGCCCCGGCCGAGGCCTGCGCCTTGCTGGCCCGGTTGCCCGCGAGGATCTTGGGGATGCCGCCGTCCTTCTGCGTCTTCCCGGCCGTGCGCTCGCGGCGGGCGAGCTTGGTCTCGGCCTCCACGCGCTGGCGCTTCTCGACCTTGAGGGCCTGCTGCGCGGACCGCGCCGCCTGGACGGCGGCGGCCTGCTCCTGTTCGAGGTGCTCCTTCCAGACGCTGTAGGGGCCGCCGAACACGTCGAGGTTCCCGGCGTGGAGTTCGGCGGTGCTGTCCATGTGTTCGAGCAGTTCGAGGTCGTGGCTGACGACGACGAGGGTGCCGGGCCAGGTGTCGACGAACGCGGCGAGCCTGGCACGCGTGGGCCGGTCGAGGTTGTTGGTGGGCTCGTCGAGCAGGGTGACCGGGGTGCGACGCAGGCGCATACCGGTGACGGCGATGAGGACCGCCTCACCGCCGGAGACCTGCGCGACGCGGCGGTCGAGGTCGGCGGCGGTGAACCCGATCTCGTGCAGGGCCTCGTCGGCGCGCGCCTCGATGTCCCAGTCGTCGCCGACCGCGTCGAAGTGGCGTTCGTCGGCGTCGCCCGCCTCGATCGCGCGGAGCGCGGCGAGGGTGGCGTCGATGCCGAGCAGTTCGGCGACCGTCGCGTCCGTGCCCAGGGTCAGGTT
The DNA here is from genome assembly GCF_052466615.1 of Nocardiopsis sp. M1B1. Classification (NCBI taxonomy): domain Bacteria; kingdom Bacillati; phylum Actinomycetota; class Actinomycetes; order Streptosporangiales; family Nocardiopsidaceae; genus Nocardiopsis; species Nocardiopsis sp. M1B1. The sequence goes on along the minus strand of NZ_CP196194.1, from coordinate 3,181,231 downwards.
CTGCGGGAGGTAGCCGACGTCGCCGACCGCGTCGACGCGCCCCGAGATGGGGCGCAGGAGACCGGCGATCAGGCGCAGCAGGGTGGACTTGCCCGCGCCGTTGCGGCCGACGAGTCCGGTGCGCCCGGTCGTGAGGGTGCCGCTCACGCGGTCGATCGCGACCGTGCCGTCCGGCCAGGCGAAGGTGAGGTCGGTGAGTGTGACGGCGGACTTGGTGGACATGCTGGGAGCTCTCCTCGTGCCCGGCGGCGGGCGACCAGCGTGGTCGGGCCGCGGGCGGGGTCGTTGGCGGGGGAACACGCGAACGCCGACGGGGCTGTGCCGGGCGGGTGCGTGTTCGACCCGTGGCGGGCCGTGGGAGCGGGCGGATCAGCGGCGCCGTGCGCACACGGACGAGGCGGGAATCCTTGACGACTTCCCGGGCCGTCACCACGCGCACGCGGACGGGGTGCCGATCGTCTGCGCTCCCGGAGGCGGGGCGGACGTCACCGCGCGCACGGGGGCGCGATCGGTGGTCGGCGTCGGAACACGCCGGAACGGACCGGGGCGGGGAGCGGGCCGCGACGCCGCGGGGCGTACGCGGACGGGGCGTCCCCGACGAGGTCGAGGTCGTTCACCGGGGCGCGGTACGCGCCCTCGCGGGTGAAGGCCACCGGCGGTTCGGTGGCTAGAGTCTGTCGACCTCGATGAGCTCCATGGCCGTCATGCTACCAGCGGGCCCCGGTGGCCCCGGGGGGGGTGCCTGGTGCCACTGGGCCCCTGAGGGCCCCTGGGGGCCCCTGGGGTCATGTGGGCGCTGGAAGTTCCTGGGGCCGCAGGGGCGTCTAGGGCCACTGGAAGCCCCTGGGGCCACAGGGCGCCTGGGACCACTGGAGGTCCCTGGGGTACTTGGGGGCGCTGAGGTCCCCGGGCATCCGCCGTATGGAGCCGACCGCTGCCCGAGTGATGACGGACGCACGGGACCGTGTGCCCCGCGCACCGTGACCGGTACGCGGGGCCGGGACCTCAGAAGTCGGTGCCGCAGAAGGGCGCGCGCGGCGCGTGCAGGGCGGTGTCCAGGCGGACAGCCGCGCCGGGGGTGTGTTCGGTGAGCAGCCCCGCGTCCGCGAAGGCGGTCAGCGTGCGTCTGCCGAGGTAGGCCGCGCCCAGGTGGGAGGCGTCCAGGGCGAGGTCGGGGGCGGCGTCGGTCGGGCTCACGCGGGCGCCGCCGGTGTCCGCCTCCAGGCGCCAGCGCCCGGCGTTCCAGGGGGCGTAGCGGTCGGCGACCTCCAGCACCGTGTCCACCGGGGCGGCGTAGGGGCGGTCGGACAGGGCGCCGGGCAGGTCCACCAGGCGCACCCACAGGGCGTCGAAGTCCCGCCGGATCAGGCGCCGGGGGTCGGCCAGCAGAACGGTGAGGGGGTCGTCCTCGGGCAGTTTCTCGAAGACCGCCTCGCTGGTCAGGTCGCGGTCCAGGAGGTGTTCGTAGAGGGCGACCCGGGCGGCGGTGGAGACGGAGGCCAGCTCGCGCACCACCACCCGCCCCGAGGCGAGACCGTCCTCCCAGCGGTTGACGACGCGGTACAGCGCGTAGCCGCGGGGCCCGTCGGGGCCGCGCACCAGGGCCGCGCGCAGCCGTCCGGGCCCGCCGGCCTCCTTGTCCTGGAGCATCAGGCTCCACCAGTGCTCGTCGCGGGCGAGCTGGCCCGCGCGCTGGGGCAGCGCCTCGCGGTACACCCGCTCCACCTCCTGGCGGACCTCGGCGGTCTCGGCCAGTTCGAGGATGAGGGAGGGGTCCCGGGGCGCGTCGGGGCGCAGGCGGGCGTGGGCGCGCTGGAGGGTCGCGTTGGTCTCCCGGAAGGCCAGGCCGTAGCCGAAGCGGGCGTAGATGCCGCCCTCGGAGGCCCACAGCGTGGAGAGTTTCTCTCCCCGGTCCCGGACGTCGGCGAGCTGACGGCGCATGAGCGCGCTGAGGACGCCGCGGCGGCGGTACGTGGGCCACACGCCCACACCGGTCACGCCCGCGACGCGACGGGGTCCGCCGGGCATGGTCATCTCGAAGCCGTTGGACAGGGCGGTGCCGACGACGCGGTCGCCGTCCACAGCGAGCAGGGTGCGGTCGTGCTCGGTGGTGGGGTGGTCGCGTTCGTTGTCCAGGATCTCCCGGACGGAGAGGTTGAGGGCCTCGCAGAAGACCCTGACGGCTTCGGGGTGGTCCTTTTCCGTACCCTCGCGCACGGTCCACGCGGGGGCGTCGTCGCGGCGGGAGGGGTCGTGCTGTGGCGCTCCTGTCATGGCACCGAGCCTCTCAGCCGCCGCAAGGAGGGCGCCAGTGGATTTCCCGGCGTGCCGCCCGCCTCCTCACCGTCCGCATCGCGGGCGCCCGCTCCCCCGTGCGCGGCCGCTGCGGCGGACGGCCTCCTGCGCGTGCGCGGCGCGGACCCGGTCGCCGGGGCGAGGTGGGACGGACGAGGCGGACCGGAGGAGGCGGACCGGAGGAGGCGGACCGGCCACCGGGACGAGTAACACGCGGTGCGACGGGGCACCTCTCCCCTGTGACACGTACGATCTCCTCTTCTTCCCGTGCCCGATCCGACCAGTCGGGCGACCGGCGCCGACTCGTCCTGGGAGTGGACGCCGGGGGCACCGCCACCCGGGCGCTGGTGGCCGCCCTTTCCGGAGAGCGGCTGGGCGAGGCCCGGGCCGGGGGCGCCAACCCCAACTCCCACGGCGCGGAGCAGGCCGCCGAGCGGCTGGCCGAGGCGGTGTCGGGTGCGCTCGACGCGGCCGGGCCGCGGGCGCGCGGGGCCGTGGCCTTCGGGGTGGTCGGCCTGGCGGGGGTGTCCGCGCTGCGCGACGACGAGGTGCGCGCGTACCTGGAGCGGGCCCTGGCCGGGGTGGGGCTGGCTCCGGAGAACACGGCGTTCACCGGCGACGACGAGGTGGCCTTCGCCTCGGGCACACCGGGGCCCGACGGCACGGTGCTGATCGCGGGGACCGGGGCGATCGCCACCCGGGTCGAGGAGCGCAGGCGGACCCGTTCCGCGGACGGCATGGGTTGGCTGATCGGCGATGAGGGGTCGGGGTTCTGGATCGGGCACCAGGCGGCCCGGGAGACGGCGCGGCAGCTGTCCCGGGGCGGGGAGCTGAGTCCGCTGGCGCGCGCGGTGGCCAAGCGGGTCATTCCGGGCCAGCGCCCCTCGGACGGGGAGGAACACCTGCCCGAGGAGCACGCCCGCAACTTCGCCCGGGTCCTGACCACGGCCGCCCCGGTCACGCTGGCCGCGCTGGCGCCCCTGGTCAGCGAGGCCCACGCTCAGGGCGATCCGGCGGCCGAGGTGATCGTGGAGGCCGCCGCGGGTCACCTGGCGCACTCGGTGCACCAGGTGCGCTCGCCCGGGGAGAGCCTGCCGGTGGTGCTGGCGGGCGGGGTGCTCTCGCGGTCCGAACCGGTGCGCGCGGCGCTCACCCGCAAGCTGGCGCTGTGCGCGGCGGGGGCGCGGGTCGCCACGGCCGGGTGCACGGCGGGCGCGGCGGCCTGGCTGGCGGCCCTGCGGGCGGGGGCGCCCGAGGACGACCGGCGGCTGCACGCGGCGTTCACCCTGGCCGACCGCGCCCCGGGCAAGGACCGCACCGACGCAGCCTGAGGGCGCACGACCGCACTGCACCGTGGCAGCGGGGTTGCCCACGGTGATCTCGCTACCGGCGTCGCTGTCGGTGTCGGCGGTGGCCCTGGCAGCGGGATCGTCCCCGTCGGGCGCGATCCGGCTCGGCGCGGTCGACCGCCCGCAGTGGAAGCGGGCCCGGGGCCGCAGGAGCAGGCTTCGGGCCCGATCCGACCACTCCGCACTCGCGAGCCGGTCCCGTAAGCGGACGGGGGAGCCCACTCCCCACCGCGACCGATCCGCACTCGCGAGCCGGTCCCGCCCGGGGGCGGGCTGCCGCAGCCGCCCGACGGGGCGCGGCGCGACGATCGGTCCTGATTCGGGTTCCACCGGGGCGCAGGTTTTGCCCTGGTGCGTCACTGTGCCTTACGGTAAGTCCCACTTAGGTTTACCTAACTCACCCCGGAAGAAAGAGGGCGCCGTGGCACAGCGGCAGGGACGGGCCAGGACCGTCCACACCGGAAGGGTCGAGGCGGTCGAGCAGATCACCCCGCACATGGTCAGGGTCGTCCTGGGCGGGGAGGGCCTGGACGCGTTCTCCACCGACGGGCACACCGACAGCTACGTCAAGCTGCTCTTCCCGCCGCCCGCGCCCGGCGACACCGAACCCTTCGACCTGGAGCGCGTGCGCGCCGAACGCCCCCGCGAGGAGTGGCCGGTCACCCGAACCTACACCGTGCGCGACTGGGACGCCGAGGCCCGGCGGCTCACCCTCGACTTCGTCCACCACGGCGGCACCGGACTGGCCGGGGTGTGGGCGGCGGGCGCCAGGCCGGGCGACCGGCTGCGCCTGATGGGCCCCGGCGGCGCCTACTCCCCCGACCCCGGCGCCGACTGGCACCTGCTGGCCGGGGACGAGAGCGCCCTGCCCGCCATCGCCACCGCCGTGGAGGCGCTGGCCCCGGACGCCACCGCCCACGTGTTCGTCGAGGTCGGCGGTCCCGAGGACGAGCTGAAGCTGGAGGGCGGCCCGGGCGTCCACGTGCACTGGCTGCACCGGGGGGAGGCGGCCGTGGGCTCGGTCCTGGTCCCCGCCGTGCGCGCCCTCGACTTCCCCGCGGGCCGCGTCCACGCGTTCGTGCACGGCGAGGCCGCCTTCGTCCGCGACCTGCGCCGTCTGCTGCGCATCGAGCACGGCCTGCCCAAGGAGCAGCTGTCGGTGTCGGGTTACTGGCGCCTGGGCCGCGACGAGGACGGCTGGCAGTCGAGCAAGGCCGAGTGGAACCGGGGTGTGGAGGCCGAGGAGGAGGCCGCCCTGGCGGGGAGGGCCTGACCTCCCCGCCGGGCGCGCCCGCGCCCCGGTGCGTTCCGCCTCCGGGGAGGTCGGTGCCTCCGCGCCCCCGATGCCCCTGGCCTCTCCCCCGGGGCGTCCGCGTCCCGGCACCTCGTACACCGGACGGCCGTCCGGCCCTCCTGCCGGACGCCGGTGCCGCCACCTCACATTTCGAGGTTCTCCAGGGCGATGAGGTAGGCCTCGTTGTACGTGGGGAACTGCGGGATCGAGTCGAGCAGCGCCGCGACCGGCAGGCCGGTGCGGATCGCCAGCGCCGCGGTGTGGATCCACTCCGAGGCCATCGGGGAGAACGCCCACGCGCCCACCAGCACCCCGCGGCGGCGGTCGGCGACCAGGCCGAGGGTGCCGCGCGGGTCGGTGTCGTAGGTCCAGGGCCGGGCCAGGCTCTGGGGCAGGTCGGCCTCGGCGGTGGCCGTGTCGATCCCCTGTTCCCGCGCCTCGGCCTCGGTCAGCCCCACCCCGGCGATCTCGGGGTAGGAGAAGATCACGCGCGGCACGCCGGTGTAGTCGGCGGCCCGATCGGTGCCCAGGATGTTGTCGGCGACCACGCGCCCCTGGTACTTGGCCACGTGCGTGAACAGGGCGCGGCCGGTGGCGTCGCCGACCCCCCACAGCCCGGGCGCCGCGCGGCAGCGCTCGTCCACGCGCAGGCTGGCGCGGTCCAGCTCCACCCCGAGCTCCTCCAGCCCCAGGCCGCCGCCGCGGGGGCGGCGGCCGGTGGCGAGCACGATCACGTCCGCCTCCACGTGCTCGCCGTTGTCCAGGGTCGCGCGGATGCCGTCACCGTCCCGGGCCACCGCCGAGACCTGGGTGTTCAGGTGCACGGTGACGCCGTCGCGGTCGAACTGGTCGCTGATCAGCTCGCACAGGCGGGGCTCCTCGCGGTTCACCAGGCGCGGGCCGCGCTGGACCAGGGTGACCTGGGAGCCCATCCGGGCCAGGAACTGGCCCAGCTCCACCCCCACGGCGCTGCCGCCGACCACGACGGCCCGGCCGGGCACGTCGGTGAGGGTGGTGGCCTCGCGGTTGGTCCACACCACGGAGGGGTCCAGGTCGTCCAGCCCCTCGATCGGCGGGCGCACCGCCTCCGAGCCGGTGGCCACGACGACGTGGTCGGCGGTGAGCTCGGTGTCGCCCACCGCCACCCGCCACGGGTCGCGGCCGATGACGCGCCCCTCGCCGCGCAGGACCAGGGCGCCCTGGTCCCGGTACCCCTGGACCTGCGCGGAGTCGTCCAGGTGGCGGATCATCTGGTCCCGGTAGTCGCGCAGCTCGGGCCAGCGCAGGTCCGGGCGGGAGACCCCGGCGGCGCCGTCGGCCTCCTGGCGCACCTCCGGCGGGCGCAGCAGCACCTTGGTGGGTATGCAGGCCCAGTAGCCGCATTCGCCGCCGATGAGTTCGCGCTCGACCACCGCCACGCGCTTGCCGGCGGCGAGCAGCCTGCCCGCGACGGTCTCACCGCCCGGCCCCATTCCGATGACGATCGCGTCCATGTGTTGCATGTGTCCTCGTTCCGCCCGGGTCCCGGTCACCCCCGATGGTGTCGCCTGCCCGTGTTCCGGGGAAGTCCCGACACGCCGTCATTCTCCGGGTTCGCGCGCCCCGGTCCGGGCCGGGGGGACGGTGCCCTGGTCGCGGCCGTGCGCGCCGAGGTTCGGGCCGCCATCGGCGGCGGAACGACCCGGTGCGGCGCGTCACAGCACCCGCGCGCGTCACACGCGTCCCGGACGTGGTGGAATAGCCGATCGGCGTTCTGGCCGCCGCCCCGTCCGAAAGGAACCGCCGTCCCCGGCGCACGCGCATGTCCACGCAGACCCTGATCCTCGTCCTGGACCTCGTCGGCATCCTCGCCTTCGCCGTCGACGGTGCGCTGACCGGCATCCGCGCCGCACGCCTGGACATCGTCGGCGTCCTGGCCCTGGGCGTGGTGACCGCGCTGGGCGGCGGCGTCATCCGCGACCTGCTGCTCGGCGTGACCCCCGCGACCTTCCAGGACTGGCGTTACATCTGCACGGCGCTGCTGGGCGCGACCGCCGCGTTCTTCCTCAGCAGGCAGCTCACCCACCTGAACCGGCCCATCCTCGTCTTCGACGCGGCCGGGCTGAGCCTGTTCGCGGTGATCGGGGCGACCAAGGCCCTGGAGCTGGGTTTCGGTCCGCTCCAGGCCACCCTGCTCGGCGTCGTCACCGGGGTGGGCGGCGGCACGATCCGCGACGTCCTGCTGAACCGGGTGCCGACGGTGCTGAGCGCCAACTCGCGCCTGTACGCCGTCCCCGCCCTGCTGGGCGCGGGCCTGGTCGCCGTCGCGTACTGGGCGGGCCTGACCTGGGGCTGGATCGCCGTGGTGGGGGCGGTGCTGTGCTTCACCGTGCGGCTGCTGGCGCTGCTCTACCGCTGGAACGCGCCCAGCCCGCCGGGGTCGCCTCCGCTGTGAGAACCGCCGGAGCCCCGGCCTCCCGCTCCCCCGCCCACGTGAGAAGCGCCGGAGTCCGGCCCTGCGGTTTCTCCGGTGCCGTGAGTCGCGCCCGCGTCCCCGATTCCTCGGACCCCGCCCGTGTCCGGAACACCCGCCTCCCCGGCTCCGCCGAGCACGCGGGAGGCGACGCCGCGCAGGAGTTCGACCATCGCCGGGACGGGTTCGGGCGGGCGGCGCCGGTGGACGGCGTAGATCTCGCGGGCCAGGCGGGTGCCGCGCAGCGGACGGCTGACCCAGCCGCCCCGGCGGTCCGAGCGCAGGATGCTCAGCGGGACCAGGGCCACCCCCACCCCGGCCTCGACCAGGGCCAGGGCCACCTCGTAGTCGCGGGTCTCGTAGGCCACGTTCAGGCGCACCCCGGCGGCAGCGGCAGCGGTGTCCAGGCTGATCCGGTTGTAGATGCCCGGGGCCCCGCAGATCCACTCCTCGCCCGCCAGGTCGGCCAGCGCCACCTCGCGGTCGGCCAGGGCGTGGCCCTCGGGCACGACCACCAGCAGCGGGTCCACCAGAACGCGTTCGCGGTGCAGGCCCCCGGCGCGCGGCAGGGGCACGCCCGGGTAGCGGTGGGTCAGGAGCAGGTCCAAGTCGCCGGAGGCGACCAGGCCGTACCCGCCCGGGGGCTCGATGTCGGACAGCGACAGGCGCACCTGGGGGTGCCTGCGCCCGAAGGCGGCCAGGGTGGCGGGCAGCAGGACCTTGCCCGCGCTGGCGAAGGCCCCCAGGGACAGGCGGTCGGGAGCCTCGCCCGCCACGGCGCGCACGGCGGCCTCGGCGTCGCGCAGTTCCCCCAGCACCCGTTCGCCGTGTTCGAGCAGGACCCGGCCCGCCTCGGTGAGGGTGGCCCCGGTGCGGCCGCGTTCGACCAGGGTGCAGCCGACCTCGCGCTCCAGCTTGGTGAGCTGCTGGGACAGGGCGGGCGGGGTGAAGGACAGGCGCTCGGCGGCGGCGGCGATCGACCCCGCGTGCGCGATCTCCACGAGCACCCGCACCCGGTTGGCGTCCAGCACGGCGGCCCTCCTTTCACACAAAGCAAGCTACAAAGTTTCGCTTAACGATCTTTAGCAGACCCAACTTTAAGTTAATGGCCGGTAGGGGCACAGTGGGCTGTATGAGCACCACGACCGCGCACGCCGCGCCCACGGCCACCGACGTCCGTGCCGCCGCCGAACGCATCGCCCCCTACGCCCGCCGCACCCCGGTCATGCACGCCGAGGTGGACGGGCGTCCGCTGACGCTCAAGCTGGAGCACCTCCAGCTCACCGGAGCGTTCAAGCTGCGCGGCGCCCTCAACGCCCTGCTGGGCGGGGAGGACACCGACCGGGTGATCACCGCCTCCGGCGGCAACCACGGCCTGGGGGTGGCCACCGCCGCCCGCCTGCTGGGCGTGCGCGCGACGGTCTACGTCCCCGAGTCCATCCCCGAGGCCAAGGCGGCGCCGCTGGCCGCCACCGGCGCCGAGGTCGTCAGGGTGGGCGAGCACTACGCGGTGGCCGCCGAGGCGGCCCGCACCCGCGCCGAGACCGAGGGCGTGCGCTACCTGCACGCCTTCGACGACGCCCTCGTCGTGGCCGGTCAGGGCACGATCGGGCTGGAGATCGCCGCCGACGCGCCCGAGTGCGACACCATCGCCGTCGCGGTGGGCGGCGGCGGACTGGTGGCCGGGGTGCGCCTGGGCGCGGAGGAGCGCGAGGTCGTGGGCGCCGAACCCGAGGGCTGCGCGAGCATGCACGCCGCGATGGCCGCCGGGCACCCCGTACAGACCCCCGTGGACTCGGTGGCCTCCTCCGCGCTGGGCGCGGCCACCCTGGGGCGGGTCCCCTTCGAGGTGCTGAGCGCCCACCCGGTGACCCGGGCCCTGGTGAGCGACGCCGAGATCCTGCGGGCCCAGGACCGGCTATGGGAGGAGTTCCGCATCGCCACCGAACCGGCCGCGGCCGTGCCCTTCGCCGCATGGCTGGCGGGGCGCGTCCCCGGCGAGCGGCCGTGCCTGGTGGTGTGCGGGGCCAACGCCGAGTGGCGCCGCACCGCCTGACCCCGCGGGGAATCCGCACGTCACGGGCTTGTTCCGCCCGCCCTCCCGGCATGGTGACCTGGAACACTCTCCTCGTGGCCGACCCGTTGTTACCCGCGGGTCGGCCTTACATTGGACTCCGTCATCCGACCATTGGTGAGGGAGAACACGTGTTCTACGGTGCGTTGCGGCAGACGGTATCGGTACTCGCCCGTACCCTGTGCCGTCCGACCGTCGAGGGCCGTGAGAACGTCCCCGCCGACGGAGCGGTCCTGCTGGCCAGCAACCACCTGTCCTTCATCGACAGCGTGATCATCCCGCTGTCGGTCACCCAGCGCCGGGTGCGGTTCCTGGCCAAGTCCGACTACTTCGAGGGGACCGGCCTCAAGGGGCGCATGACCAAGACCGTGTTCTCCTCCCTGGGCGCCATGCCGGTGCAGCGCCGCGACGCGCGCGGGGCCATGCTGTCCCTGGAGATGATGCTGGAGCGGCTGAACGAGGGCGAGGCCTGCGTGATCTACCCCGAGGGCACCCGCTCACGTGACGGGCGCCTGTACCGGGGCCGCACCGGCGTGGCCCATCTGGCGATGGAGTCCAAGGCCCCGGTCGTACCGGTGGCGGTGGCGGGGACCCAGGACGTGCAGCCGGTCGGCGCGTCCATGCCGCGCCCGCGTCCCTACAGCATCCGCTTCGGCGAACCGCTCGACTTCTCCACCGGCTACGACCACCTCGCCCCGGGCAAGGCGCGCCGGGAGATCACCGACCGGATCATGGACTCCATCCACGCGCTGTCGGGCCAGGAGCGGGCCAAGGGGTACAACTCCCTCGGCGCCGACGAGTGACCCTCGCGCGGGTCCGCGACACGTGATCTCGACCCGCGCGCCGGAGCGTGACCGGGCTCCGCCACGCCCCTGCGAGGCTGTCTCCCCGGCCGACCCGTGCGAGGAGGCACGCGACCGACGCCCGCGTCGCCTACGCTTGCGCGCATGCGCGTACTGATCGTGTCCGACACCCACATCCCGCGCCGCGCCCGTGACCTGCCCGAACAGGTCTGGCGCGAGGTCGACCGGGCCGACGCGGTGATCCACGCCGGGGACTGGTGCGACCTGGCCAGCCTGGAACGCCTCGACGCGCGGGCCGCACTCCTGGTCGGCGTCCACGGCAACAACGACGGCGCCGACCTGCGCGCGCGGCTGCCCGAGGTCGCCCGCGCCACGCTCGGCGGGGTGCGCTTCGCGGTCGTGCACGAGACCGGCGACGCGCGCGGGCGCGAGAAGCGCTGCCAGGAGCGCTTCCCCGACTGCGACGTGCTGGTGTTCGGGCACTCCCACATCCCCTGGGACACCACGGCCCCCTCGGGTCTGCGCCTGCTCAACCCGGGCTCCCCCACCGACCGGCGGCGCCAGCCCCACCACACGTACATGACGCTGATGGCCGAGGACGGACACCTGGACGGGGTCCGGCTGCACCGGGTGGGCTGAAAGGGAGCCCGGGGCCCGCGCCGCAGGAGCCGCCCCGTTCAGAAGGGGCGCCGCCACCCGCGTCGGAGGGCGTCCCGCTCGGAGTGGAGCCCGGAGCCCGCGCCGGGGGCGCGGTCGGCGTCAGAACGCGAGCACGCCGAGGATTCCCAGGTAGAGCACGATCAGCAGCACGCCCTCGAAGCCGATCCGGCCCCACCCCTTCGCCTGGCGGATGATGAGCCCGGCGAGCAGGACCACGGTCATCAGCAGTGCGCCGACGGTGAGGAAGAGTTCGTCGGCCGTGGCCGCGTGGTACAGCGAACCCCCGCGGTAGAAGACGTCGCCCACGGCCACGTTGAGCGCGTCCAGGCTGTTGCCGCCGATGACGGCGGACACCGCCAGGGTCATCGCGCCCCGCCGGACCGCGGCGACCGCCGCGACCGTCTCGGGGATGGCGTTCACCGCGCCCATGGCCACGGCGCCGACCAGTCCCGCGCTGAGCCCGGTGGACTCCACGATCACGCCCGCCGCCTCGGCGAGCGCCCACCCGCCCACGGCCACCACGACGCCCACCGCGAGGAAGCGCGCCCACAGCACGCCCGTGCCGGTGCCGTCCTCCTCGTCGATGCCGTCGTCGTGGGGGACGTCCACCACGGTCTCCCGGGTGCGCACGGCCTGCCACATCGGCTGCTCGTTCTCCTGCCTGATCAGCCAGAGCCCGCCCATGTAGAAGGCGACCATCCCGACCGAGGCCGGGTGCACCCCGAGCAGCGTCACGTCCGGGCCCAGGGCGGTGAGCACGACCACGGACAGCAGTCCGATGAGCAGGCAGCAGAAGAGCAGGTTCGCCGAGGACGCGGCGGCGTGCTCCAGGTTGGCGCGCCGGTAGAAGAAGTCGGCCACCGCCAGAGCCAGCGTCTGCGCGGCGATGCCCCCGACCGCGTTGCTGTAGGCCAGTCCGGGCTGGTCCCCGGCGGCGCTGACAGCGGTCATCACGATCCCCGACAGGGACGTGGCCAGTCCGAAGAAGACCGCGCCGAAGACCGCCTCACCCCAGCCGGTGCGGTCGGCCAGGACGTCGCCGAGGGAGGTCATCCGAACACTGGCCACCACGGTCACCGCGGCCACCAGGACGAAGATCGCGACGCTCCACCCCAGCGGCCAAGGGGGAGATAACGCCTCCAGCATGCCCACCTCTTCCTTCTGCTGTGCTTCCGGACCGCATCTACCCCCTCCCTGTACGACAAACCCGGGCGGACACGGGCGGGCCGCCGTCGGAAGGGGCGTCGGCCGAGCGGCCGGGGACGGCGGGTGCGGCTACACGGAAAAGGCCAAATCCCCTCCAATCACCGTTACCGGCCGGAGGCCCCGGGTAGCCGGATGCGGAGGCACGCAGTGCGACGGCCACATCCCCCAGTGATGAGGTGAACATGTTCCGGCACACCAAACACCTGCAGTTCGAGGCCAAGCCCGAGGCTCCCGACGCGCTCTACGCGGCCAAGCTCCAGGAGCTCATCGGCGGCGCCTACGGCGAGATGACCGTCACCATGCAGTACCTGTTCCAGGGGTGGAACTGCCGCGTCGAGGGCAAGTACAAGGACCTGATCATGGACGTGGCCACCGAGGAGATCGGCCACGTCGAGATGCTCGCCACGATGGTGGCGCGCCTGCTGGAGGGCGCTCCGGCCACCACGGTGGCCAAGGCCGTCAAGGACCCGGCCGTGGCCGCGGTCGTGGGCGGGATGAACCCGCAGCAGGCCATCGTCGCCGGTGGCGGCGCCGTACCGGCCGACTCCGGCGGCACCCCCTGGAACGGCAAGTACATCGTGGCCAGCGGCAACCTGCTGGCCGACTTCCGCGCCAACGCCGCGGCCGAGGCCCAGGGCAGGCTCCAGACCGCGCGCCTGTACAACATGACCGACGACCCCGGCGTCAAGGCCATGCTCCAGTTCAACCTGGCCCGCGACACCGTGCACCAGAACATGTGGCTGGCCGCGATCGAGGAACTCCAGGAGGACGGCATGGAGGGCGAGATCGCGCCCAACGCGCTCTTCGACGAGGAGAACCAGGAGCACGCCAACACGATCTGGGGCCTGTCGGACGGCACGGCGGCCGCCAACGGCGGCTGGTCGCACCGGCCCGCGCCGGACGGCCGCCACGAGCTGCGCTACCTCGACCAGCCCCAGCCGCTCGGCGGCCCGGCCTCCGCGCCGCCCCCGGACCCCGCGCTGTACGGGACCGACGGCGGCCCCAGCGGTGAGGGCTCGGTCAAGGGCCCGTCCAAGGCCACCAAGGGCGAGGGGTTCGTGGACAAGCTCAAGGACTCCCTGGAGTGACCGGAACCGGCTCTACCGTCCGCCCGTCCCGCTCGGCGCGGGGCGGGCGGACCCGTGTTCGGGGGTGCCCGCGGTGAGGGGCCGCCTCGCGGGCGGGCGGAGCGGCCCCGGACACGAGGGACTCGGGTCCCGGCCGCACTGGCGCGGTTTCGGCGCGTCGGTTCCGACGGCTACCGAAGGGCCGCAGTCCGCGAACGGGGCCGCGTCCCGACCCGGACGGCGCGGGCGTAGGCTCTGCCACAACACGGGCGCGGTCCGCGCCCCGGCGGAGCGGGAGGTCCGGTGCGGGAGCAGCCAGCGCGCGCGGACCGGCGGCGACTGCCGCCCCTGGACCCGGACCCGCCGCCCCTGCCGGGGCCCGCGCCGCTCCACCAGGGCTGGTACGACGTCCTCTTCGCGCACTGGGCCGTCCCTCCCGAACGCGTGGCGCCGCTGCTGCCCGAGGACACCCGGCCCGACGTGCTGGACGGGACCACCTACGTCGGGCTCGTGGCCTTCCGCGTGCCCTTCACCACGGCCGCCGGGATCCCCGTCGGCGGGTTCGGCGAGGTCAACGTGCGCCTGTACTCGGTGGACGGGTACGGCCGCCGGGGCGTGGTCTTCCTGTCCATGGACGCCAGCTCCGCGCACAACGTCCTGGCCGCCAGAGCCCTGGTCGGCGTGCCGTACATGTGGTCGGACGTGTCCCTGGGCGCGGGCGGCGGCGTGCGCGCGGGCGCGGTGCGCCGCCGCCTTCCCCTGGGCGGGGCCCGGGGGCGGTGGCGGGCGACCGTCGGAGAACGGGTGGAGCACGAGTCCCCGCTGGAGCGGTTCGTGACCGCCCGCTGGGGCCTGCACACTCGGCGCGCGGGGCGCACGTGGTGGATACGGGTGGACCACCCGCGCTGGCCGCTGTTTCGCGCGCACTCCTGGGCCTACGAGGGAGACCTGCTCCGGGCGGCGGGTGTGCGCGTCGACGACCCGGAACCGGTGTCGGTGCTGTGGTCGCCCGGCGTGGACACCGGTGTGCGCCCCTCACCGCTGCCCGCTCCCCGGACGGGACCGCTCCTCCCGTAGCGTTCCTCGCCCGCCGGGGGCGGAGCGCTGCGCCCTCGCCGTGCGATCCGCCCCCGACGCGCCCGGCCGCGGCGGCCGGGCCCCGGATCGGACCAGGGCGAAGACACGGAACGGGTGTCCGGCCGGGGCCGACAGACCCCTCCACCGGTCGGCGCCCGCCGCGCGCGGAGACCCGAGGCCACCGTCGTCGAGGTCGGCGCGTCCGGTCGTGGTGCGCCCGCGCGGGCGCACCACGACCGGGCGTCAGCGCAGGAGCTTGTCCGCCGTGACCGGCAGGTCCCGCACCCTGATCCCCGTCGCGTGGTGGACGGCGTTGGCCACCGCCGCGGCGGTGCCGACGATACCGATCTCACCGGCGCCCCGCGACCCCATGGGGGTGGCGCGGGGGTCCTCCTCGTCCAGCCACTCCGCCCGCAGGTCGCCCACGTCGGCGTTGGTGGGGACGTGGTACTCGGCGAAGTCGCCGTTGGCGATGTGGCCGTGGCGCGGGTCCCGGAAGCTCTCCTCGTGCAGCGCCATCGACAGGCCCATGACCATCCCGCCGAGGAACTGCGAGCGCGCCGTGCGCGGGTTGACCACCCGGCCGATGGAGAACAGGCCGTACATGCGCGGTACCCGGACCTCGCCCGTGTCCGCGTTCACCCGAGCCTCGGCGAAGTGCGCCCCGAAGGAGTAGACCGAGTACGACTCGTCCACGGTGTCCTCCGCCCCGCTGCCCTCGGCCTCCGCGCCCGGGGCCGGGGAGGCCCCGTGCCGGTCGCGGAAGGCCCGGGCGGCGGTCACGATGGCCGTCCCCCAGGAGCTGGTTCCGCTGGAGCCGCCCGCGACCGAGGCCGACGGGAAGGCGGTGTCGCCGATGCGCAGCCGGATGTCGGAGGCGGGCAGGCCCAGCGCGTCGGCGGCGATCTGGGTGAGCGCGGTCCAGGCCCCGGTGCCGATGTCCACCGCGCCGATGGACACCTCGTAACGGCCGTCCCCGCCGTAGCGGACACGGGCCACCGAGCCGGGGTTGAACAGGTGCGGGTAGCTCGCCGAGGCCACGCCGGTGCCCACCAGCCAGTCCCCCTCTCGGCGGACCCCGGGTCGGGGGTCGCGTCCGTGCCAGCCGAAGCGCTCGGCGCCCTCGCGCAGGCACCGCACCAGGCGCCGGTCCGACCACGGGGAGCCGCTCTGGGGGTCGGTCTCGGGCTCGTTGCGCACGCGCAGCTCGATCGGGTCGACGCCGCAGGCCTGGGCGAGTTCGTCCATGGCGGCCTCGGCGGCGTACATGCCCGGCGCCTCGCCGGGGGCGCGCATCCAGAAGTTGACCGGCACGTCCAGGGGCGCGATCCGGTGGGTGGTGCGGCGGTTGGGCGCGGCGTACATCCACCGAGAGCACATCGCGCTGTTCTCGGTGAACTCCTTGATCCTGGCGGTCTGCTCCACGGAGTCGTGGACGACCGCGGACAGACGCCCGTCGCGGTCGGCGCCCAGGCGCATGCGCTGGATGGTGGGCGTGCGGTAGCCCACGAGGCAGAACATCTGCTGGCGGGTCAGCGCGAACTTGACCGGCCGCCCGGGCAGGGCGCGGGCGGCCATCGCGGCCAGGACGTCGTGCGCGTGCGCCTCGCCCTTGGAGCCGAAGCCGCCGCCCACGTGGGGCGCGACCACCCGGACCCGTTCGGGGTCGAGCCCGAACACCCCGGCCACGGAGGCGCGGACCACGTGCACGCCCTGGGTGGAGTCGTAGAGGGTGAGGTCGCCGGTGTCCTCCTCCCACAGGGCCGTGGTGGTGTGCGGCTCCATGGGGTTGTTGTGCTCGGTGGGCGTGCTGTAGGTCTGGTCGACCACGATTTCGGCGGCGGCCAGGGCCGCGTCGGGGTCGCCCTGCTCGGTGTCGGAGGCGGGGCCCTCGTCGTCCTCGCCCACGGGCCGGTAGAGGCCGCGGTGGTCGGCGGTGAGCACCACGTCGTGCGCGGAGCGCTCGTAGTCCACCTTCACGAGTCCGGCCGCCTGGCGGGCGGTCTCGGGGGTGTCGGCCACGACCGCGGCGACGAACTGGCCGTGGAAGGACACCTCGTGGGACTGGAGCACCGCGAACTCGCGGTCCTCGGTGTCGGCGAGGCGTTCGGCGTTGTCCGGGGTCAGGACGGCGCGAACTCCGGCCAGCGCCTCGGCGGCGGAGGCGTCGACCGAGGTGACGCGCCCGCGCGCGACGGTGGACAGCACCGGGTGCAGGTACAGGGGGTCGTCGAGCGGGTGCTCGTAGGCGTAGGGCGCCCGCCCGGTGACCTTGTCGGCGCCCTCCAGGCGGGTCAGCGGTCGGCCCATGGCCCGCGCGTCCAGCGTCCCGGTCATCGTGCCTCCTCGGCGGTCAGGCCGCGCAGGGTCGCGGTCAGGGTGTTGACGGCCATGGGGACCTTGAAGGCGTTGTCCGGGCCGGTGGCGGCGTCGGCGAGTTCGGCGCGGGCGGCCTCGCGGAAGGCCTCCTCGGTGGCCGGTCCCCCGCGCAGCGCCTCCTCGGCGCGGCTGGCCCGCCAGGGCGCGTGTGCCAGGCCGCCGAAGGCCACGCGCACGTCCTCGACGGTGCCGTCCACCACGCGCAGCGCCGCGGCCACCGACACCAGGGCGAAGGCGTAGGAGGCGCGGTCGCGCACCTTGCGGTAGGCGGAGCGGGCGGCCAGGGGCAGGCGGGGCAGGTCGACGGCGGTGATGAGGTCGCCGTGTTCCAGGACGGTGTCGCGCTGGGGTTCGTCCCCCGGGAGGCGGTGCAGGCCGGGCATGTCCACGGTGCGCTCCCCGGCGGGTCCCAGCACGTGGACCCGGGCGCCCAGGGCGGTCAGGGCGACCGCCATGTCGGAGGGGTGGGTGGCCACGCAGTGCTCGGAGGCGCCCAGGACGGCGTTGTAGCGGCCGTAGCCCTCGATCGCCGAGCAGCCCGTGCCGGGTTCGCGCTTGTTGCAGGGCATGGCGGTGTTCTGGAAGTACACGCACCGGGTGCGCTGGAGGAGGTTGCCGCCCGTGGTGGCGGCGTTGCGGAGCTGGCCGGAGGCGCCCGCCAGCAGGGCCTGGGAGAGCACGGGGTAGTCGCGGCGGACGCCGGGGTGGGCGGCCAGGTCGCTGTTGGGCACGGCGGCGCCCACGCGCAGGCCGCCGTCGGGCAGTTCCTCGATCCGGTGGCTGAGCAGGTCGCGCACGTCCACGAGGGAGGTGGGCTCGGCGATGCCGAGCTTCATGTGGTCGACCAGGTTGGTGCCCCCGCCGATGTAGGAGGCCCCGGGGTCGCCCGCGACCGCGGTGACGGCCTCGGCGGCTCCGGCGGGGCGGGTGTAGTCGAAGGGTTTCACTGCGCGGCCTCCCGGATCGCGGCGACGATGTTGACGTAGGCGCCGCAGCGGCACAGGTTGCCGCTCATGCGCTCGCGGATCTCGTCGTCGTCGAGGCCGACCGGCGCTTCGAGGTCCTCGGTGACGTGGCTGGGCCAGTCGGCGGCGGCCTCCTCCAGCATGCCCACGGCCGAGCAGACCTGGCCGGGCGTGCAGTAGCCGCACTGGAAGCCGTCGTTCTCGACGAAGGCGCGGGCGACGGGGTGCAGCTGCCCCTCCCCGGCGAGTCCGGCGGCGGTGGTGACGCTGGCGCCGTCGTGCGCGACCGCGAAGGTCAGGCAGGACACGACGCGGCGGCCCTCCAGCAGGACCGTGCAGGCCCCGCACTGGCCGTGGTCGCAGCCCTTCTTGGGCGAGGTGACGCCCAGCCGGTCGCGCAGCGCGTCCAGCAGGGTGGTGCGTGTGTCGACGGTGAGCTCGCGTTTCTCCCCGTCGACGTGCAGTGTGATCGTGGCCTCCACCGGCAGTGCCCTTCCTCGTGTGTGGGTCGGTGTCCTGCGCGCCGCCGTCCACGCGGCCCGCCCGGCGCACCGCGCCAGGGACTCGTCACATTCTGTGACAGTCGTGGGGCTCCCGGAAGCCGACACGGCGCGCGGGGCCGGGAAGCGGGAGTCCGGGGAGCCGCCACTCTGGCGCGTAACCCGCAGGGGGAGGGCTAAACACCCGCACGTGGTCACCCGGGCCGTGGTCGCGGTGGGTCCGGCGCCCGCGTCCGGGGGCGGGCCATCGGCATGTGCTCGGGGCAGCCCGGGGGTCCATCCGGCGCCCGCCCGCGGGGGTGGGGCGGGGGCGGGCCCGCTTGTCCCCGGCGGCGGTCAGGCCGCGCAGCCGGTGCGGGGTGTGCGTGCGGGGCGGGCCGGGCACGCGGATCGGCCCCGGCCGGGTGCGGGACCCGGCCGGGGCCGCGCGGTCGGTCAGGGGGTCCTGCCGGTGCGGGCGATCAGGCGGTCCTGGGGGCTCGCGTCGGGCCCGACCTCGACCGGGGCGCCGAACATCGGCCCCGGGCCCAGGTCCTGATCGCTCAGCCAGGCGTGGACTTCCTTGACCAGGTCGGGGTCGAGGCGTTCGTCGGCGCCCAGGGCGCGCGCCAGGTCCCAGGCGTGCACCGTCAGGTCGAAGGTCATCTGCCAGAGGTAGAGCTCGGCGGGCGCGTCGCCGAAGGACAGGTGGACCGTGCTCTCCAGGGAGGACGGCGCCAGCCAGGCGGTGCGGGCCTCGCGGGAGGCGACCTCCCAGGTGGTGATGGGCTCCTCGCCCAGGTTGTCGCCGTCGAGGCGGTCGCCGACCTCCTCGACCCGGGCGCCGTCCAGCAGGAGCGGCGCCCACAGCTGCTCGGTGGTCAGGTGGTTGACCAGGTCGTGCACGTCCCAGTCGGCGCACGGCGTGGGCAGCGCCCAGTCCGTCAGCTTGACCTCGCGGACCCGGCGGTCGAACTCCCCCATCGCGGTTCCGTGCAGTTCGGTCAGGTGTGGCATGAGTGTCCCCCGGGACGAAGTAGCGGTTGTGCGCCGGTCCCCTACCCGTGCCACCAGGGGGTGAATCCGCCCGGGCGAGGCGGCCACGGCCGCCCGTACGCGTGCGTGCGTCCGGGCGCGGGCGCAGCCCGGACATGGTCAACGACGCGGTAGTCGGCCGTCCACCGCGCGACCGGGCGCGGGCGGGGCCAGGTCTGGCCCGAGCAGCCCGGACCGGCGCGCCGCCCGTGCGCCCGGGCGGAGTCCGGCCGCCGGGGCGGCCGGGTCCCGCATCCGGGTTCGGGCGACCGCCTACCGCGGCTCGGTCGCGATCTGGATCAGGTTGCCGCAGGTGTCGTCGAAGACGGCGGTGGTGACCGGGCCCATCTCCAGGGGTTCCTGGGTGAAGCGGACGCCGAGGTCCCGCAGGCGCTCGTGCTCCGCCCGCACGTCGGCGACGGCGAACTGGGCGAGCGGGATGCCGTCCTTGACCAGGGCGTCGCGGTAGGCGCCGACGGCCGGGTGGCCGGAGGGCTCCAGGAGGAGCTCGGTGCCCTCGGGCTCGTCGGGCGAGACGACGGTCAGCCACCGGTCCTTCTCCCCCACCGGGACGTCGTGCTTCTTCACGAAGCCGAGGACCTCGGTGTAGAAGTGCTCGGCCTCGGCCTGGTCGTTGACGAAGATGCTGGTCAGGTGGATCTTCACGGGTTGCTCTCCTCCGGTCCGGATGTGTCTGGCGCAAGCCATCGCTCGGCGATCCGCCGCAGCGGGGCCGTGTTGAGGTCGTGGAACTTGTAGCGGCCCTCGCGCCTGGTCTCGACGAGCCCGGCGGCCTCCAGCACGGCGAGGTGCTGGGAGACCGCTTGGCGTGAGATGCCGAGCTGGTGCTTCATGGCCAACCGCGAGCAGATCTCGAACAGTGTCTGGCCGGACTTCTCCGTGAGTTCGTCGAGGATGGTGCGACGAGTCGGGTCGGCCAGGGCCTTGAAGAGGTCGTCTGCCACGACCACCATGATAGGCAAGTAAGCACTTGCATGTCGAGTCGGGTCGGGGCGCGCGTGTCGCGGAGCGGCCCGCGCGGTGGTCCTCACGGAACGGACGCCGAGGCCGCTCTCGCCTCATGGCCGGTCCGGTCCGTCCGTGGGAAGAGCGCGGACGCCCGCTGCGCGGGGCCGGTCGGCGCGGCAGCGGCCCCCCGTTCCACGGCTGCGGGTCAGCCCTCCGCGCGTTCGCGCAGGATCTCCACACCGTCGCCGGTGAGCTCGTCCAGGTGCGCGGAACGGCCGGTCATCGCCATGATCAGGGCGAGCGTGCTCCCGCGGACGAGGGGTCCGGCGCCGGAGGCGAACGGACCGTCGGTGGCCTGCAGGCTCAACCCCCGGATCCGGCTCTTGGCGACGACGACCTGGTCCGAGCCCCGGTAGTAGTCCGCCACGAGGGTCAGCGCGGCGATCGGACGGGCGCTGACGACGCCCAGGGGCCGCCGGATGTCCTCACCGTGCACGATCACCTCACCCAGGACGGCGGGCTTGGGCAGGGGCGGTGAGGTCGTGCTGTCCACGATCCCCCGGAAGCGCGCGAGGGTGTCGGCTCCGGAGTCCCCCATCTGCTCCGCCAGACGCATCGCCACCTGGGCGTCGAAGTCGAACCGGCAGCGGACGACCCCGGCCAGCCATCGCAGGCCGTTGAGGCTCGCCGACGACGTCAGGTGCGCGAGCACCTCGCGCACGGTCAGTCCCGCGCAGAGCGACGGCGTCGCCCACCGTTCCTCGGTCAGTCCCGACAGGTCGTCGGCCAGCGCCGCCCGCTCCCGGTGGATCAGCGGCCACAGGTCCGCGCGGCCGCTCACCGGCGGGTTCCGTGGCGTGGGCGGGGTGTCGGTGACGTCATGGGGTTCTCCTCGGGACGGGCTCTCGCCCCGCCCTGCGGTGGTGGGCGGACGCCGGGATTATGGCCCAGGCCTGCGACAGTTCCGCGCCCCGTCGCCCACGGGCGCGTGGTGCTCGCGCCGCCCGCATCGCCGGGTCGGGGCGTCGGCCTCGTGGTGCGGTGACGGCCCCCTACCCGTGTGGGGACAGGGGCTCCCTGCAACGGGTGATCGGCACGGATCACCGGCGTCACTTCTCCCACACGGGTGTGGCCGGTAGACCGAGTTCCCTCCGCGCGCGGTCGGTCACTTCCTGGATGAACTCGGTCTTCGCCGCGGTGTAATCGCTGGGGGAAGCGGTGGTGGCCGCGAGCCTTCGCTTCAGTTCCGCGTAGCGTGCCGCCTCCCGCGGGTGGGAGCGCAGGTAGTCGCGCAGAATCCTCTGGTTGCGAGTCGGCCAGCTCGCCCGCGTGACCACGTGCAGGATGTGTGTGCGCACCCCGTCGGGTACGCGCACGTAGAGCAGCCGGTCGTCCATCCCGTTCGTGTGCGGGGTGAAGCCGAGACGGGCCAGGACGAACTCGTGGTCGCGGACCTGTCGCAGGGAATCGGTGGCCGCCATCAGGTCGATGACGGGTTTGGCCGCGAGCCCCGGGACGGACGTGGACCCGATGTGCTCGATCTCCGTGAACAGTCCGGGAGCCGCATCGCGCAGTTCCGCGATGGCGGCGAAAGCCATGCCGGGCCAGTGCGGGTCGTAGTCGGTGATCGTCGTCGCGGCGGGTTCCATGGAGGACAGGCTGCCAGCGATGCCGTTGCGACTGGCCCGGCCACAGCCAGGGAGACCCCTGGTGCGGCCGGGCCCCGTTACGTGATCCGGCGAAGCCCGCGCGGCAGGGGCGGGCGCCGGTCCGGGCCCGGCGCGTCCGGTCAGACGAAGTACCGGGCCTGGAGGCGGAACAGCTCGGCGTAGAGCCCGTCGGCCCGGCTCAGCGTGTCGTGGGTGCCGGTCTCCACGACCCGGCCGCCGTCCAGGACCACGATGAGGTCGGCCGCCCGGGCGGTCGTGAAGCGGTGCGTGACCAGCACGGTCACGCCGCCCTCCTGGCGGCCCAGGTCGGCGTACTGCTGGAACAGCCACTCCTCGGCGCGCGCGTCGAGGCTGGCGGTGGGCTCGTCCATGACCCGCAGCAGCGGCGCCCTCCGCATCGCCGCCCGGGCGTTGGCGACCGTCTGCCACTGGCCGCCGGACAGCCCCTCGCCGTCCCACGACCCGCGCCCGAGCCGGGTGTCCAGGCCCTCGGGCAGCGAGGCCAGGAGCCTGTCCCCGCCCGCCGTCCGCAGCGCCCGGAGGATCCGCTCGGGGTCGTCGCGGTCTTCGAGCCGCCCCAGTCCGATCGCGTCCCGCAGGGACAGCTCGATGTGCACCGGGTCCTGGAAGGCCGCCGTGATCCGGGAGCGCCACCGGTCCGGGGCGAACCGCGCGAGATCGGTCCCGTCCACCAGGACGCGCCCCTGACCGGGCTGGTAGAGGCCGCTGAGCACCTTGACCAGCGTCGACTTGCCCGCGCCGTTCTCGCCGACCAGGGCCACCACGGCCCCGGCCGGGAGTTCGAGGTCGATATCGCTCAGCGAAGGCCGATCGCGGTTCCAGTACCGGAAGCCCAGACCCTCCACCCTGATGCCGCCCTCCAGCCGGGCGGGCACCGCCACCGGCGCGGTCGGCACGACAGCGGCACGTTCGGCGGCGCCGTCCCGCACCACGTCGAGGAAGGCCCGGGTGGCCCGGAGTGACTCCAGCGTCCAGAAGGACAGGTTGAGCAGGCTCTGCACCTGGCCGGTGATCTGGCTGCTGACGGCGACGGCCGCGACGATGAGGCCGAGCGGGGCGTCGCCGACCAGTCCGGCCCGCACCATCAGGGCGACGGCGGTCGCGTACGCCAGCACGAAGAGCAGCCAGGCCAGCGCGACCGGGACCCGGGCCAGTCCGTCGGTCCGGGCGATGTCGCGGCCCGCGGAGTCCCACTCCCGGCGGTGCCTGCGCCGCAGTTCGTCCGCCAGCCCGAAGAGACGGGTCTCGCGACCGGGCGCGGCCGTCGTGGCGAGCGTGAACAGGTGACCGGCCAGCCGGGTCCGGGGCGTGGCGCGCTCCACGGCCTGCCCGCGCCTGCGGTCCGCCGCCCGGGTGGCCAGCACGGCGGGGAGGGCGAAGAGCGACAGCAGGGCCAGGACGGGAACGACCGAGGCCATCAGGGCGGCCGAGGCGACCAGGGCCAGCGCGGCTCCGGCCAGCCACATCAGCCGGTCGAAGCCCGGCCCGATCTCGCCCCGCGCGCCGCGCACCACCGCCGCCCGGTCGGAGCGGCTCGAACGCTCGTGGACCTCCAGCGTCGGCGTCGTGCCGACCGCGTCGACGAACCGGCGGTCGACGTCGCTCTGGATCTCCTCCTGGAGCCGGAGGCGGGTGAAGTAACCGGCGACGAAGGTGCCCTGGGTGAGCATGACGAAGACCGCCACGCACAGCGCGAGCACCACCAGGCCGTTGGTCGAACCGCCGCTCGCCGCCTCGCTGAACAGTCCGATCGCCACGGCGAGGCCGATCCCGGTGGCCTGTTCGAGAAGCGCGATCGCCACCACGACCAGGGAACGGAACCCGTCGACGCGGGGTCCACTGGTGAGGACGAAGCGCAGGGCGCTGATCACGACGATGCCTCCTCGAAACGCTTGGCCTGTAGACGGAACAGTTCGGCGTACCGGCCGTCGGCGCTCATCAGGTCCTCGTGCGTGCCGTCCTCGACGATGCGGCCCTGATCGAGCACGACCACCCGTTCCGCCCTGCGCACGGTCGCGAACCGGTGGGAGATCGCGACGGTCGTGGCCCCCGCGGTGAGTTCGTGGAACGTGTCGTAGAGCCGGGCCTCGGCGCGGGCGTCCAGGCTCGCGGCCGGTTCGTCCATGATCAGGAGCCGCGCGCCGTGCCGCAGGCCGAACAGCGCCCGGGCGATGGCGATGCGCTGCCACTCACCGCCCGACGCGTCGACCCCGCCCGTGTACCCGCTGGACATCACCGTGTCCCAGCCCTTGGGAAGCCCCTCGACGAACTCCAGCAGTCCGGCCTGACGCGCCGCTTCCCGCAGGCCCTCCTCGTCGTCCGCGTGGGCCAGGGAGCCGAAGGCGATGTTGTCCCGCACGGTCAGCTCGTAGCGGCCGAAGTCCTGGAAGACGGCGACCACCCGGCGCTGCCAGCTCCGGCGGTTGGCGCCCCCGATGGGGGTCCCGCCGACGCGCAGGCATCCCCCGCTGGGAGCGTCCAGACCGGCGAGGAGCCGGGCCAGCGTCGTCTTTCCGGCCCCGTTGAGGCCGACGACGGCGAGCGACTGACCCGCGGGAACGTCGAGGTCGATGCCGTGCAGCACCTCGTCCGCGGCGCCGCCGTAACGGAAGCGCAGACCCTCGCAGGAGACGGTCGCGGCCGGTTCGGTCCAGAGCGGGGTGTCGGACCCGCCGGGCGGGTCCGCGGCCGGAAGGGCGAACGCCTCGGCGGCCGCCCTGGAGCCGAAGCCGGTGCGCAGGTCGTCCTCGTCCGCCCGGAGCACCTGGAGGAGGGCCCGCAGGGCCAGTCCGCCCAGCGCCAGGTCGCCCACCGTCGTGCCTCCGGTGGCGGCCCGATAGGCGAGGTAGTAGAAGACCGAGGCGACCGTGACTCCGGTGACCACGACGACCACGACGACGAACACGCGGTGCTCACGCCTTCGCCGCCAGACCTCGGCCATGTTCACGCGCCACTCGGCGTGGTAGGCGTCGCGGAAGAAGGCCGTGAGCCCGAAGAGGCGCACCTCCCGGGCCGCGTCCGGTGTGGTCGGCACATCCCGCAGGTAGGAGGTGCGGCGCAGCTTCCGCGTCTGGTTCGCGGTCTCGACGACGGCGGTCCGGTAGTTGCGGACCAGCCGGAGGTGGAGCACCGCGAAGACCGCGAAGACGACGAGCCCCAGCCCCCAGGTGACCTGCGTGAGCAGGGCCGCGGAACCGACGGCGGTCACCCACAGCGAGGCCTTGGCCGTCAGGCCGAAGACCGCCTCCCCGGGCGGCATGTCGATGGTGCCGTCACCGCGCGCCCGCCCGAGTCTGCCCTGGTAGTCCGGGTCCTCCAGGTGTCCGATGGTCGCCGGTTGCGAGGCGGAGGCCATCACGCGCTCCCTCAGCCGGCCGGTGACCCGGCGGCCCAGGGCCCGCCCCAGAGCCGTCCGAGCCGACTCGGCGACGTGGGTGAGGAGGAACAGCACGACGATGAGGGCGACCCAGCGGTAGCACTCCCGCGCCGCCGGGCTGTCCAGCCCCTGGCCGACGGCCGAGGCGAGTCCGTCCACCAGTCCGCCGACCCCGATGGTGATGCCGACCGGGGCCGCACCGGCGAGGACGGCCAGCACCGCGGTCAGGGCGGCCGAGCCCGGCGCCACGGAGAAGGTGTAGCGGACCAGGGCGGGAAGCACCCACCGCGTGGCCGGGGGCGGGAGGCGGTCCGCGTCCGCGTTCATACCCGCTCCCGGTCGTCGAGGTCACCGGTGACCGGGGGCACGGTGGTGGCGCGCATCGGGGGTCCTCTCAGAAGCCGGGCATGCCCTGGGGGGCGGGGCCGGAGGGTCGGCGAGGAGCACATTACGGGGCAAGCCGCCCGGGGCGCGACGGGTTTTCCGGCGACTGTCCGGGGCGCGGTGTGCCGCGGGGCCGAGTCCCCGAACGAGGCGAGGAAACCGCGGCATGGGGCGCGTCACCCACCGTGCGCCGCTTCCTCCGCGTAGGACCTGAAGAGCGCATCGCGTTCCGTCCACGACTCGTTGAGCAGCTCACCGCGCGCCTCTCCCCGGACGATTCCCAGGAGGAGGTCGGTGGTGAGCAGGTCGTACCTCTCCCACACGTCGCCGTTCCGGTCCGAGATCCGGATCGGGTACGCATCGGCCGCCATCCTCGGTGAGACCTGCCAGTAGAGCGTGACCCCCGCTCCTGTCGAGGCCCAGGGCAGCAGCCCGGAATCAGGGGCGAGGTCGTCCGGCCGCCCCACGACCCCGTCATCGAACAGGTCCTGGAGCTGTTGGAACTCCAACCCCGACCGTTCGAGATCGACGTGCCTGAGGCCGGGGCCGGGCGCCGGAACGTAGAGCCTGAGGAAGTCCAGCCAGAGTCCGCCGCCCCCCGCGTCGAGAAGACCACGGTAGTCCTGCGGCACGGACGCCCCGATCCGGTGCTCGACCTGTTCCCAGTCGAACGGGTCGGCCGGCGGTGCCGGGCGTGCCGCTTCGATCAGCTGCTGGGCACTGGTTGCCATGCGGTAGGCCCCTCGGGAGTGCTGGTCGTCGGACACGTGAGGCCTTTCCGCGGTTGGGCGCGGTGAAGCCGACGTCAGCTGGCGCCGCGGGTCCGGCCGACGAGACCACCACGAGGGACCTCGTCCTCGACCCGGCCGTGCGGACCGGCCTCCTTCCCGACCACCCGTCAGTGCCGGAACCCGTGTTCGCGCTCGCGGCCGGCACGACGGCGGCCGGGGGCCGGTCAACCCTCCATGCGGGGGCCGGGCGCGTGGAGGGCGGCGATCTCGGCGAGCACCCGCTCCCGGGCCGCCCCGGCCGGGTGGACGTCCACGAGCACGTAGTAGGCCAGCCCCTCGGCCAGGGCGACGAGCGCGACCGCCCGCCCCGCGGGGTCCAGGGCGCGGGGCACCACTCCCCCGTCCTGACCGCGGCGCAGCAGGTCCGCGACCTGGTCGTGGAAGCGCGCGTACTCCTCGCGCATGCGCCGGGCGATGGTCTCATCGGACAGGGCGAGCGCGGTGAAGGCCTGGCGGACGCGCATGTGGGCGCGTGTGGCGTCGTCGTAGGGGATCAGCTCGGTGAGCACGGTCGTCAGGAGGCGGCGCGGGTCGTCGCCTGGGCCCGCCTTGGCGGCAATGCGCGCGGAGCTCAGGGCGTTGCCCCGGTCGAAGGCGGCCTCGATCATCTGGTGCTTGGCGGGGAAGTAGTGCTGGACGCGACCGGGTGAGACCCCGGCGCGGGCCGCCACGCTGGTCTGGGACACGGCCGCCATGCCGTGTTCGGCCGCCACGGCGAGGACCGCGTCGGCGATCTGGAGGCGGCGCTGTTCGTGCTCGGCTCCCGGCCCACGCGTCGGTGCGTTCATCCGACCCCCTTATCGATGTATTCACATTGCTTTGTGGCCACGTCGGCACTACCGTTCAAATCAATGTAACCACATTGCTTTGCTGGAACGAGGTGTCACGTGCCCCGAACCCGGACGGGGGAGACGACCGCGCGTCTGCTGCTCGCCCTGGTGTGCGCCGCGCAGCTCATGGTGGTGCTCGACGTGTCGGTGGTCAACGTCGCCCTGCCCTCGATCCGCTCCTCTCTGGAGTTCTCCGCGACGGGGCTGTCCTGGGTCGCCCACGCCTACACCCTGGCCTTCGGCGGCCTCCTGCTGCTGGGCGGACGGCTGGCCGACCTGTACGGACACCGGCGGATGTTCGCCGCCGGGCTCGCGCTGTTCTGCGCGGCCAGCCTGCTGGGCGGGGCGGCCCCCTCCCCCGTCCTGCTGGTCACCGCCCGCGCGCTCCAGGGAGTGGGCGCGGCGGTACTGGCCCCCGCAACCCTGACCATCCTGACCGCCTCCTTCCCCGAGGGGCGGGCCCGTGTGCGGGCACTGGCCGCCTGGACCGCAGTGAGCGTGGCGGGCGGCGCGGTCGGCAACCTCCTCGGCGGCGCGCTGACCGAGGCGCTGTCCTGGCGGGCGATCCTGCTGGTCAACGTGCCCGTCGGCATCGCGGCACTGGCCATGACGCCCTACCTCCTGGGCCGGGAGCGCCACGACCACGATCCGCACAGCACGGGTCCACATGGCCGAGACCCGCGTGGCCGGAACCCGGGAGAGGGCCGCGGCGGACGGATCGACCTGCCCGGGGCGGTGACCGCGACCGGCGGGACGGTCGCGCTCACCTACGGCCTCACCCGCACGGCGGAGCACGGCTGGGGGGACCCGGCCACGGTGGCGGTGCTGGCCGCGGGCGTCCTCGCCCTGGCACTTTTCGCCGCGGTGGAGTCCCGTGCGCCCGCTCCCCTGCTGCCGCCGGAGATCCTGCGCCGCCGCGCGGTCTGGGCGGGCAACGCCATGGTGTTCCTGGCCGGAGCCTGTTTCCAGGTGCCCATGTGGTACTTCCTCACCTTCTACATGCAGGAGGAACTGGGCTTCGGTCCGCTGCTGACCGGCCTGGGCTTCCTGCCGCACACCCTGGTCACCATGGCCGTGGGCTGGCTGGTCACCCCGTGGCTGATGGGGTTCGTGCGGGCGCGGACACTGATCGGGGTCGGCTGCCTCACCGCCGCGGCGGGCTTCGCCTGGCAGGCGGCGGCGGTGAGCGAGCAGACCTACGCCGCAGCGGTGCTGGGGCCCGCGGTCCTCATGTCCGTGGGCGGCGGCCTGTTCACCACTCCGCTGACCGCCGTCGTGACCTCGGGCGCCGCCCCCGGGGAGGCGGGGGCCGTCTCGGGCCTGATGAACGCGGCCAAGCAGACGGGCGGCGCCCTGGGCCTGGCCGCGCTGATGACGACGGCCGTCTCGGGGCACGCACCCGAAGGGGAGGCGTACGGCCCGGTCTTCGGACTGCTCGCGGCCGTGCAGCTCGTGGCGGCCGCCCTGACACCGGTGCTGCCGCGCGAAGCGCGACGGAATGCGCCCGAGGGCGCGTGAGTCCTCCGAAGGTTCAAGAACCCTTTTGGCCTGCGCTGACCCTCCCGGGAGACACGCCGACGGGCTTCCCCTCCGGGGTCACTCCGCCAGCCCGATCGAGGAAAGACGCATCAATATCACACCTCGGGGTAGCGCAACAGACAGGAACAAGGAACGTGCTCCGTTCGTCACCATCCGCCCGGCAGTGGGGTGGCCGACCGGGACACGGGACCGACAGACGAGGAGGAAACCGCAATGAGGAACCCCCTGAGGACGGCGAAGAACCAGCTGATGCGGCGCACCGGGCTGGCCCGCCCGGCACCGGGCAGGCGCCCGCGTGCCGGTGGGCGCACGGGTGGACGCGGCAGCGACCCCCTGGCGATGGCCCAGCGGTTCGCCCGGTCCGCGACCCGGTCCCGGGGCGGCAGCCCGCTGGGGCGCGGCGGCCCGGATCCGCTACGGGGTCCGGCGCGCCGAACGCCTCCGGGACGACGGAGCAGCCCCGGCGGGCAGGCCCTGCGGTGGATCAACTCCCTGACCAGGAGGCGCAGGCCCCGCATCTGACCCGGGTGGCGGACCCGGTTCGGCGCGACAGGCGCCGGGCACGGAGGACGACGGCTTCGCACAACACAGCGTGACACCACGCGCGACACCGCGGGGCGGGCCCTTGGAGGCCCGCCCCGCGGCCGTGCGTGCGGCACGCCCGCCGCGGCCTCGGGGAGCGGACCGGGACGGACCGGGCGGGACTCGCCCGGAAACCGGGAGCGGCCGCTCCCAGAGCCCGTACTGGTGATGATGGTGGGTGACGCGGTGGTGACGAGACCAGTGGAGGTTGTCATGGAGCGGTCGGTCCTCGTCGGGGTGGACGGTTCCGATGAGAGCCTGCGGGCGGTGGAGTGGGCCGCGGCGGAGGCCGCCCGGCGGCACTTCCGTCTGCGGACGTTCACGGCCTTCCCCGCGCCGTCGCCGGAGGCGGCCTTCGTCTGGCCCGAGGAGGAGATCCGCGCGAGCGCGCGCTCCGTCCTGGACCTGGCCGGGGAACACGCGACGGCCGCGGCCCCCGGTGTGGCCGTGGACCGGGATGTGGCGGTGGACTCCCCCGGCCGGGCGCTGCTGGCGCGTGCGGGGGAGGACGGGACGGCCCTGGTGGTCGTCGGGCACAGGGGGCGCGGCGGGTTCTCGGGGCTGAGGGTGGGGTCGGTGGCCTACCGCGTGGCCGCGCAGTCGTCGGTGCCGGTCGTCGTGGTGGGGCCGCGGCCCGCGGCCGACGACAGCGCCGAGGTGGTGGTGGGGGACGACGGGTCGGCCGGCGCGGAGCGGGCCGTGGCCGAGGCGTTCGAGGCCGCCTCCACCGGGGGCGGACCGCTGCGCGTCGTGCGGGTCCGGGAGTCGCCGCTGCCGTTCCTTCCCCCCGTGGTCGCGTCGTCTCCCCGGGGCCGGGAGAGCGGCCCTGACGATGAACTCGCTATGGAGCGCACGGTCGGGCCCCTCCGTGCCCGGTACCCGGAGGTGGAGGTGCGCACCGAGGTGGTGGACGGCCGCCCCGTAGCGGCGCTGACGGACGCGGCGCGAGCAGCGCGGCTGCTCGTGGTCGGGGCGGGCGGCGAGTACGGGCTGACCCGCATGGCCCTCGGTTCGGCGGCACACGGGGTACTGCACCGCTCGCCCTGCCCCGTCATGGTGGTCCACACGGGTTGACGGGACGGCGGGGAGCCGACCCGCGCGAACGGCGCCGCCCCCCGGCGCCACCGGTGGAAGCGGGCCCCTCTTCTGTCCGATCCGGTCCCTACGGTGGGACGATGACCCCGAACGAGGACCGCAACCGGCGGCTGCTGCGGGCGCGCGACGCGATGGACCGCCGCTTCGCCGAACCCCTGGACGTGCCCGGGCTGGCTCGGGTGGCGCTGATGTCCCCCGCGCACTTCTCCCGCTCCTTCCGCGCGGTCTTCGGCGAGACCCCGCACCGCTACCTCCAGCGCCGCAGGATGGAGCGGGCGATGGCGCTGCTGCGCGAGACCGACCGCAGCGTCACCGACATCGCCCTCGCGGTCGGGTTCGACAGCCTCGGCACCTTCAGCCGCACGTTCCTGGCAGTGGTGGGCTCACCGCCCTCGCGTTACCGCGGGCAGGCCGCGCCGGCGGCCGGAACGGTGTGCTTCGTCAAGGCGTGGACGCGACCGAGCAGTTTCGGAGAAGCGCGCGGCGGACGCGCGTCCGTAACGTAGGCCTCATGTTCGACGACATCTCCATCACCTCCGTCCACGTCCTCGACCAGGACGAGGCACTCGACTTCTACGTCGGCAAGCTCGGCTTCCAGGTCAGCAACGACGTCGACATGGGCTTCATGCGCTGGCTCACGGTCGCGCTGCCCGAGGCCCCCGACCGCCACCTGCTGCTGGAGGTCCCCGGCCCGCCCGCGCTCAGCGAGGAGAGCGCGGCGCAGGTGCGCGACCTGCTGACCAAGGGGGCGCTGGGCGTGGCCTGCATCCTCACCACGCCCGACTGCCGGGCCACCTACGACACCCTGAGGGCGCGGGGCGTGGAGTTCACCCAGGACGTGGTGGAACAGCCCTACGGAATCGACTGCGCGCTGCGCGATCCCTTCGGCAACCACATCCGCATCACCCAGCCCGCCGAACGGGTCGCCGAGATCACGGACACGGACCTGAAGCGGTGGGACTCCGGACCCGGGTACGAGCAGCGGTAGCGAACACCGGGAAGGGGGCGGGCACCGGACCGGACGGAAGTACCGGTGCCCGCCGTTCGAGGGGGACCCGCAGGTCAGTCCCGGCCGGGGTCCGCGGAGAGCCGCGGGTCGTCGGCGGCGAGGTGGCGGGTCGCGGGACCGTCGTAGCCCGCCAGCACCGCCCTGGGCAGGGGCCCCTTGATGCGCGCCCCGCCCTGGTGCTCCTCCCAGGCGTGGGCGAGGATGCCCACGGAGCGGGAGAGGACGAACAGCCCCCGGGCCAGCTCCGAGGGGAAGCCCAGCGAGGCGTAGACGACCGCGGTGGCGGCGTCGATGTTCATCGGCACGGGGCGTCCGCGCCCCTTGGCCAGCGCCTCCTCCAGCGCCAGGGCGGCCTCCAGCGGTCCCGCGGGGACGAGGCCGTCCTCGACCGCCTCGCGCACCAGGCCCAGGAGCGGGTCGCGGCGCGGGTCGCGCGGGTGGAAGCGGTGGCCGAAGCCGGGTACGTACGCGCCGCGCCCGCGGTACTCGGCGACCACCTCCTCGGCCACCCGCGCCACCGGGGTCCCCTCGGCGACGCGCCCGGCCATCTCCTCCAGGAGGGCGACGCACTGCTGGCCGGCGCCGCCGTGCACGTCCCCGAGCAGGTTGACGCCGGTGGCGACGGCGTTGTTCAGACCCACCCCGCAGCTGGCGGCCATCCGGGCGGCGGCGATGGAGGGCGCCTGGGGGCCGTGGTCCACGGCGGAGACCAGGGCGGCCTCCAGCAGGCGGGAGCGGCGCGGGTCGGGCAGCTCGCCGCGCAGCATGAGCCAGACGGTGTCCACGAACGAGACACGGCCGATCAGCTCCTGCACCGGGTAGCCGCCCGGTTCGATCTCACCGGGGGCGATCCGGATCAGCCCGGTCCGCCACCAGCTGCCGATCTCCTCGTGGGTCATGGACGGCGTGTCGGTCGTGCTCATACGGCTCTCTCCTCGCGCAGTGCGTCGATCTCCCGGTCGCTGAACCCCGTCTCGCGCAGCACCTGCTCGGTGTGCTCGCCCAGCAGGGGCGGCGCCGTGCGCGGACCCAGGGGCGCGCCGTCCACGCGGACGCCACTGCCGAGCACGCGCAGCTCGCGCTCCTCACCGCCGGGGAAGGGCAGCGTGTGCACCAGCCCGCGGTGGGCCACCTGGTCCAGTTCCAGCGCCTGGGCCACGGTCAGCACGCGGGCGGCGGGGACCCCGGCCCGGGCCAGCTCCCCCTCCCACTCCAGGGCGGGCCGGGTGCCCAGGTGTTCCTCCAAGGCCTCGCGGAGGGCCTCGCGGTGGGTCTTGCGGTCCTCGCGCTGGACGAAGCGGGGGTCACGCGCCAGTTCGGGCGCGCCCACGACCGCGCACAGCGCCTCGAACTGCTCCTGCTTGTTGGCGGCGATGTTGAGCGCGCCGTCGGCGGTGGCGAAGGTGCCCGAGGGGGCCGCCGTGGCGTTCTCGTTGCCGATGGGGACCGGCTCCACACCCGCGGACAGGTAGTTGGACACGCCCCAGCCCATGGCGGTGATCGCGGTCTCCAGCATGGACACGTCCACGCTGCTCCCCCGGCCGGTGCGCTCCCTCCTGACCAGGGCGGTGCTGATCGCGAAGGCGGCGGCGAGGCCGCCCAGGACGTCGGCGATGGGGAAGCCCGCGCGCAGGGGGCCGGTGCCGGACGTGCCGGTGGTGCTCATCATCCCCGACAGGCCCTGGATGATCTGGTCGTAGGCCGGGCGCCCGCTCAGGGGGCCGTCGGAGCCGAACCCGGACACCGCGCAGTAGACCAGGCCTGGGTTGATCGCGCTCAGGTCCTCCCAGCCGAAGCCCAGGCGCTCCAGCACGCCCGGCCGGAAGTTCTCCAGCAGCACGTCGGAGCGGCGCACCAGGCGGGTCATGGCCTCCCGGCCGCCGGGGGTCTTCAGGTCCAGGGTCAGGGAGCGCTTTCCCGCGTTCTGGGCCAGGAACGACGCGCCCAGCCCGCGTCCGTTCAGCTCCGCCGAGGCGCCGAGCTGGCGGGCCAGGTCACCGGAGCCGGGGACCTCGACCTTGACCACGTCGGCGCCCATGAGCGCCAGCTGGTAGCCCGCGTAGGGTCCGGCCAGGACGTTGGTCATGTCCAGGACGCGCACCCCCGCCAGCGGCAGGGCCCTCTCCCCGGCCTCGGAGCCGGAGCCTGTGTCGGTGTGGTTGTCGGTCAACGTCTCTCCTGTGTTCCGGGTCCCGCGGTCCTTCCCGAGGGGTCGAGCCCGATGTCGGTGATGCGGCGGGCGGCGTCGACCACCGCCGTGGTGAAGCCCTCCACGGCGGCGTCGGTGAAGCGGGCGGTGGGTCCGCCCACGGCCAGCGCGGCGACCGGCACCCCGCCGGCGGGGCCGTAGACGGGCGCGGCCACGCCGGAGGCGCCCCGCTCGCGTTCGCCGTGACTGACGGCGAACCCCCGGACGCGGGCCAGCTCCACCTCCTCGCGCAGGCGGCTGACGTGCCCGGGGCCGTGGGGGGAGGCGGCGGCCACGCGCAGCAGCAGGGACTCCCCCGCGCCGATGAGCAGCACCTTGCTGGCGCCCCCGCCCCACAGGACCATCTCGTCACCGACGTTGACGACGTGGCGCAGCCGTTGGGGGCCCTCCTCCTTGGCCACGCACACGCGGGTGGCGTCGGCGCGGACGTAGAGGTTGACGGTCTCGGCGGTGTCGGCGACGAGTTCGCGCATGACGGACCGGACGGCCTCGGGCACCTGCCAGACGGCGTGGGCCAGGCGCGACCAGCGCAGCAGGCTGGGGCCGACACCGACCCGGCCGTCGGGGGCCGTCCACAGCAGTCCGCGCTGCTCCAGGGTCGCGACCAGCCGCAGGACCGTGGTCTTGGCCAGGCCGGTGCGCTCCACCAGTTCGCGTGTGGAGTAGCGCTGGTTCCTCTCGTCGAACAGGTCGAGCAGGTCCAGGGCGCGCGCGACGCTGCGCACGGTGCCGCCGGAGTCGCCGTCAGGCATCCCTCCCCCTTCCATTTGGTCCACTAGGTGGTTCACATAGACCGCTGAGTGGAATCGCGCCGTCAGCGTAGCGCAACCCCTCGGCGCACGGCCAGCCCCTCCCCGAAGAGCACCTCCACCGGCGGAACCCGGACTGGCCTGGGCGGAAGGGAAGACCGATACGGGACTGTGCGCCGCAACACACTCGTTAACAAAAGGTTTCGAATCGCCATTGACAGTGATCACGGGGGCTCGCATGATTTCCCAGACCACGAAACGGTCCCGTTGGACCACCTAGTGGACCAGCGGGCCGAAAGGGAGTGAAGGATGAACAGACAGCGGATCCTCCGCGCGTCGGGGGCCGTGGCCACCGCGCTCCTGGTGGGCGCCGCCGCGACGAACGCCGCGCTGTCCGACACGAACGCGTCGGAGGCCCGCGCCAGGATCGACATCGTCGTCCCCGCCGACCCCGGCGGCGGCTGGGACCTGGTGGCGCGCGAGGCGCAGCACTCCCTGCGCGTGAACGACATCGTCGACAACACCCAGGTCCTCAACCTCCCCGGCGCGGGAGGGACCATCGGCCTGGCGCAGACGGTGCGCCGCGAGGGCAGCGCCACGACGCTGATGACCACGGGCACCGTCATGATCGGCGGCATCATCGTCAACGACTCGGCCCAGACCCTGGAGGATGTGACACCCATCGCCCGCGTCGCCGACGACTACGAGGTCTTCGTGGTCCCCGCCGACTCACCGATGGAGGACATGGGCGACCTCGTCGAGGCCTGGCGGGAGGACCCGGGCGCGGTCGCGGTCGGCGGCGGCTCCCTGGGCGGCACCGACCACCTCCTGGCGGGGCTGGCCGCCCAGTCGCAGGGCGTCGAACCCCAGGCCGTCAACTACATCCCCTTCGCGGGCGGCGCGCAGGCGCTCACCTCGCTGCTCTCGGGCAGCCTCGACGTGGGCGTCTCGGGCTACAACGAGTTCAGCGACCAGGTGGAGGCGGGCAACATCCGCGTCCTGGGGGTCTCAGCCCACGAGCGCGTCGAGGGCATCGACGCCCCGACCCTGCCCGAGCAGGGCGTGGACGCGGTGCTGCCCAACTGGCGCGGGTTCATGGCCCCGCCCGGCATCACCGAGGCCGAGCGGGCGGAGCTCACCGCGATCGTGGAGGAGATGGTGCGCACCGACGAGTGGCGCGACACCCTCCAGCGCAACCGCTGGGACGACACCTTCCAGAGCGGCCCCGAGTTCGAGGAGTTCCTCGCGGCCGAGATCGAACGCATCACCGACGTCACCGAGGACCTGGGACTCTCATGAGCCAGCACAGTACATCCACCGCTCCGGGCGGGCCCGGCGCGCGGCCGCCGGAGGAGCGGCGCACCTGGTGGAGGGGGCGCAGCGAGATCTTCGTCGGCCTGCTCACCATCGGCATCGGCGTGTTCGTGGGCGTGCAGACGCTCACCATGCACGTGCCCGACAACTCGGCCTCCCCGGGCCCCCAGCTCTTCCCCGCGATCGTCGCGGTGCTGATGCTCGCCCTCGGCGCGGCCCTGGTCGTCCAGGTGGCCCTGCGCCCCGCGGTGCCCGAACCGGAGGGGGCCGACCACTCCGACGCCGACGCGGGCGTGGTCGGCGACCTGGTCGAGGGACGCGGCCCGGCCGCGGGCGCCCCCGCCGCCCACAGCGACTGGCGCGCCGTGGGCACCGTGCTCGGCTCGGTGGTGCTCTTCGCCCTGCTGTTGCAGCCGGTGGGCTGGCTGCTGTCCGGCGCGCTGCTGTTCTACGGCGTGACCTGGGCCTTCGGCGGCAGGCGCCCGCTGTTCGAGGCCGCCGTCGCGCTGGCCTACTCGTCCGTGGTCCAGCTCGCCTTCGTCGGCGGGCTCGGCCTCAACCTGCCCGCCGGAATCCTGGGAGGGGTGCTGTAAGTGGAGACCCTGAGTCTGCTCGGCGGCGGGTTCGCCGCCGCCCTCTCCCCCGAGAACCTGCTGTGGGCGTTCGTGGGCGTGCTGCTGGGCACCGCCGTGGGCGTGCTGCCCGGCCTGGGCTCGGCCATGGCCGTCGCCCTGCTGCTGCCCGTCACGTTCAAGCTGGACCCCACCGGGGCCTTCATCATGTTCACCGCCGTGTACTACGGCGGCCTGTTCGGCGACTCGACCACGTCGATCCTGATGAACACGCCCGGCAACAGCTCCGCGATCGCCACCGCGATCGAGGGGCACAGGATGGCGCTCAAGGGCCGGGCCTCCCAGGCCCTGGCCACGTCGGCCATCGGCGCGTTCACCGGCGCGGTGGTGGCCACGACGGTGGTGGCCTTCTTCTCGAAGGTGATCATCGACATCGCCCTGCGCTTCGGCCCGGCCGAGTACCTGGCGCTGGCGATCCTGGCCTTCGTCGCCACCTCGGCGGTGGTGGCCCAGTCCATGGTGCGCGGGCTCATCGCGCTCTCCATCGGCCTGGCCATCGCGATGGTGGGCATCGACGCCCAGAGCGGCGCGGCCCGCTTCACCGTGGGCGTCCCCTCCCTGTTCGAGGGGATCAGCGTGGTCACGGTGACCGTGGGCCTGCTCGCACTCGGCGAGGTACTGCACGTGGTCTCGCGCGTGCACCGGGGCGGGGGCGCGGGCGCCAAGCTCATCACCGGCACCGGCACCCCCTGGCTGAGCGGGCGCGACCTGCGCCGCGCCGTCCCGGCGTGGATCCGCGGGCTGGGCTTCGGCCTGCCCTTCGGCGCGATCCCGGCGGGCGGCTCGGAGATCCCGACCTTCCTGGCCTACGGCACCGAGCGCAAGCTCTCCCAGCTCCGGGCGCGCCGGGGCAAGCGGCCCGACGAGTTCGGCGACGGCGCGATCGAGGGCGTGGCCGCGCCCGAGTCGGCCGCCAGCGCCACCGCCGGAACCGCGATGGGTGCGCTGCTGGGGTTGGGCCTGCCGACCTCGGCCACGGCCGCGATCATGCTGGCCGCCTTCCAGCAGTACGGGATGCAGCCCGGCCCGCTGCTGTTCGAGCGCAACGCCGACCTGGTGTGGGCACTGCTGGCCAGCCTGTTCATCGGCAGCGTCATGCTGCTCATCCTCAACCTGCCCTTCGCGCCGCTGTGGGCCAAGCTGCTGCTGATCCCGCGGCGCTACCTGTACGCGGGCATCACCGGTTTCGCGGCGCTGGGCGTGTACGCCGCGTCCTACTCCATCACCGACCTGTGGCTGTTGATCGTCCTGGGGCTGCTCGGGTTCATGATGCGGCGGTACGAGATCCCGGTGGCGCCGGTGCTCATCGCGGTCATCCTCGGTCCGCTGGCCGAGACGGAGCTGCGCCGGGCCCTGGCCATCGGCCAGGGCGACGTGGGGGTGCTCTTCGCGGGGCCGATCACGATCGGGATCTACGCGGTCCTCGTCGCCGCCGTGGCCCTGGTGGCGTTCCTGCGGATCCGCGCCCGCGCGCGTTCGCGCGAGGCGCGGCGCGAGGAGACCGTCGACGCGGGGTGAGCGTCGCGTGCGCGGGGGCCGGTCCGGGGTTGTCGCGGACCGGCCCTTCCCGTGTGCGCGGAGGCGGGCGCACCGGACGGCGGTGTCGGTGACCCGCCGTAGGCTGCGCGCATGGCACGACCCGACGACGCCCCCCGCAGCCCCCTGGACATCCGGCGCTTCGCCGCCCGGGTGCGCGCCGAGTCCGTGGCCCAGAGCTGGCGGCGCGGCCACCGCAACGTCACCAGGCTGGCCGACGCCTACGGCGTGACCCGCGACACCGTCTACTCCGACCTGCGCGGCCAGGGCGTCGATCCGGCCGACCGGGACGCGCCCGTGGAGGAGACCCCCGTCGAGGAGCCCCCGGGGTGCCCGCTGTGCGGTGCCGCAGTCGCCGAGGACGGGTTGCACGACCACGTCAGCGGGCACGGCCACGACGCGCTGGTCTCGTGGATCGTCGAACGCGTCTCCTGATCCGCCCGCGCCGCGGGGGTCAGGGCCGCTCCCCTTCGTCCGCCGGGGTGGGCTCGCCCTCCGCGCGGGGCGCCCAGCCGGTCGCGGCGCCGGAGCCCTCCCCGGTTCCGGCTCCGGAGCCCTCCCCGGGCGCGGGCGCCTCCTCGGGGCGGGGCGCGGCGCCGCGGTGGCGCAGCGACAGCAGGTATCCCAAGCCCAGCACGATGGTGGTGCCGATGGCGGTGTACCAGGTGAAGCCGACCAGGTCGGGCTGGAAGAGGAACAGCCAGACCATGGTGGCCACCGCGACCGCGAAGGAGATCATCGCGTCGAGCTGGCGGGCCCCGCGCACCCACAACCCCAGGAAGAACGCGCCCAGCAGGCCGCCGTAGGTCAGGCTGGCCACGGACAGGCCCAGCTCCACGACCGGGTTGTCGGTGCCGGTGAACATCGCCGCCGCCCCGATGAAGACCAGCCCCCAGCCGAGGGTGAACAGCCTGCCCAGCCGCAGGCCCTGGGCGTCGGTGAGCGTGCGCCTGCTGAACCGCTGGTACAGGTCGGCCATGGTGGAGGAGGACAGCGCCGACAGCGAGGACGACAGGGTGCTCATCGCCGCGGCCAGGATTCCCGCCAGCAGCAGGCCCGACAGGCCGACCGGCAGCCCCTCCACGATGAACGTCGGGAAGAGCTCGTCGGAGTTGGCCAGGCCCATCTCCTCCACCGAGGCGCCCTCGTAGTAGGCGTACAGCGCCAAGCCCACGGTCAGGAACAGCGCGAACTGGAAGAACACCACGACGGCGCTGCCGATCACCGCCTTCTGGGCGTCGCGCAGGCTGCGGCAGCCCAGCAGCCGCTGCACGATGATCTGGTCGGCGCCGTGGGAGGCGGTGGAGAGCAGGGCGCCGCCCAGGACCGCGGTGACCGTCGCGTAGGGGGCCGAGACCGGGTTCGAGGTGAAGTCGAGGAACTGGGTCTTGCCCGCGTCGGCGGCCACCGCCAGGAAGTTCACGTCGAGGCTGCCCGCGATGACCGCCAGGGCGGCGACGCCGCCGACCGCGTACACCGCCATCTGGAGGACGTCCACCCAGACCACGGCCCGGATGCCGCCGACGAAGGTGTACAGGACCGTCACCACGCCCAGCAGCGCGATGATCGCGAAGTAGGACAAGTCGATCCCGTAGGAGTCCAGGATGATCTTGACGGGGATGGCCGCGGCGAACAGCCGCACCCCGTCCGCGAGCAGCCGGGTGAACAGGAACGCGACCGAGGCTGTGCCCTGCATGCCCCGGCCGAAGCGGATGCCGAGGTAGGCGTAGGCCGTGGTCATCTCGCCCCGGTAGTAGCGGGGCAGCAGCACGAAGGCCACGACCACCCGCCCGATCAGGTAGCCGACCGCCACCTGGAGGAACGTGACGTTGCCCAGGTAGGCCACGCCGGGGATGCTGATCACGGTCAGGGCGCTGGTCTCGGTGGCCACCACCGACAGGCACACCGCCCACCAGGGCAGTTGCCGGTTGCCGATGAAGTAGTCCTTGATATCGCGCTGTCGGCCGGAGAGCCTGAGGCCGAGCCAGGCCGATCCCAGCAGGTACACCGCGATGACCACGAGGTCGATTGTCTGCACTGCGCTACTCCGGGTGGTGGGGGGCGGGGGCTTACCGGTCCCGTGCCCCGACGCGCAGGCGCGCGGGGACGGTGGGGTCCTCGTCGGTCACGTCCTCTCCCGGGGCCTCGATACGCAGGCGCGCGGGGACGGTGGGCGCGGGTTCGGGGAGCCGGAGCGGTGAGGCGCCCGGTGTGAGGCGTCCGGCCACAGGCGCGCGGCGGGCTCCGGTGCAGGAGGGCACGGAACCGGGGAGCCCGTGCCAGGTGAGGAAGCCGATCAGCGCGAACAGGTAGGCCTCCTTGGCGTCGCTGTCCAGCCCCAGGGCGTCGAACGCGGCCAGCCGCGCCGGGCTGAGCCGGGCGGCGAGGCGTTCCATGAGGACCGGATTGCGGGTGCCGCCTCCCGAGGCGAGCACCTCGGCCACGCCGTGGGGCCGCAGCGCTTCGGCGACGGTGGCGGCGGTGAGTTCGACCAGGGTGGCCATCAGGTCCGCGTCGTCGGGTGTGCCGGCGGCGCGCAGCGCCGCGTCGAGGTAGCCGGGGCCGAACAGCTCCAGACCGGTGGTCCTGGGCGGGGGCAGGCGGTAGTAGGGCTCGGCGAGCAGGTGTTCCAACAGGGCGGGGTCGGGGCGGCCGGAGCGGGCGAGGGCCCCGTCCGCGTCGAAGTCGGCGCGCCCGCCGCTCACCCGGCGCGCGGCGGCGTCGAGCAGGGCGTTGCCGGGGCCGGTGTCGAAGGCCAGCGGCGGCTGCCCGCCCCGCAGGACGGTGACGTTGGCGATGCCGCCGAGGTTGAGGGCGGCGGTGGGTTCGGGGCGCGCGCCGAGCAGGAGGGCGTCGAGCAGGCTGGCCAGCGGAGCGCCCTGTCCGCCCGCGGCCACGTCGGCCGCGCGCAGGTCCGAGACCACGGGCAGTCCGGTGGCCTCGGCGATCCAGGCGGGCTGGCCCAGTTGG
This sequence comes from Nocardiopsis sp. M1B1, assembly GCF_052466615.1. Taxonomy (NCBI): domain Bacteria; kingdom Bacillati; phylum Actinomycetota; class Actinomycetes; order Streptosporangiales; family Nocardiopsidaceae; genus Nocardiopsis; species Nocardiopsis sp. M1B1. The sequence continues at coordinate 3,140,420 of NZ_CP196194.1, read as the reverse complement.
AGGGTGCCGTGGACCGCGGCGCCGTCGGCCCAGTGGAACAGGGTCTGACCGTGAGAGGCCACCAGGTCGGCCCGGCCCCCGGCGAGTTCGCCGACCGCGCGCAGCGCCGCGTCGGTGAACGCCCGGCCGATGCGGGTGTCGAGCCGGCAGACGGTCTCCATGGTCGTGCGGGCCGGGGGGAGGGCGCCGCGGATCTCCTCCCGCAGGTCGCCCGGGTAGGGCTCGGTGCGGTGCCCCAGCGGGGTCAGGAGGACGAGGTCGCCGTCCAGGGCGAAGCGGGCGGCGGCGACGTCGATGCCGTCGGCCGAGGTTCCCGAGGACAGGCCGATGACGATCACGCGGCGCCCGCCCGGGGTCGGCGGGGGTGGGCGGGCGCGTCGGGTCGGGTCCGGGACGCGGTCAGCCCGGGAGGCGGATGCGCGGCCCCTGCCGCAGGCGACACGGGCCCGGCCCCGGGTCCGTGGAGCATGGGCCCGGGCCCGGGTACGGGTTCCCCGGGGTCGGCCGTGGACGCGGGCGGTCCGCTGACGCACCCGGGTCCTGGGGGCACGGGCGGCCTGGGTCCGACCATGGAGGCGGGCGGCCCGAAGACGCGTCCGGAGACGGGAACCCGGAGTCCGAACGCGGGCGGAGGCCGGTCCCCCGGCCGGGTTGCGCGGACCCGACCTGCGGGAAACCCGTGGACACCACCCATGCGACCAACCCTCCCGGTCTCGAACGCGTACCAGCGGTATACCGCGCGTCGCGGTGCGTCAACCGTTCCCCGTGACCGGCACGGCGGTGTCTCCCGGTGCCGGAGAGTTCTCACCGAACTCTTGCCCGCGGCCCGTAACCTTTCGTGTTCGCACGTCCCACGAACCTTCAGGACTCCCGCATGACCCACGCGCCCTCCGGCACCGCCGCTCCGGCGGCCCGGGCCCTCATCGTCGAGGACGAGCCCAACATCCTCGAACTGCTCACCGCCTCCCTGGAGCTGAGCGGCTTCGCCACGCGCGGCGCGCCCGACGCGGGGGCCGCCCTGGCCGCGCTGGACGGGTTCACCCCCGACATCGCCGTCCTGGACGTGACCCTGCCCGGCCGCAGCGGCCTGGACCTGGCCGGTGACCTGCGCGGTGTCGTGCCCGGCCTGCCGGTGCTGTTCCTGACCGCGCGCGACACGGTCCAGGACCGGGTGGCGGGCCTGAGGGTCGGCGCCGACGACTACGTCACCAAGCCCTTCAGCCTGGAGGAGGTCGTGCTGCGGCTGAACGCGATCCTGCGCAGGTCGGGCCGCCGCGGCTCCGAGGGAGCCGAGCCCCTGCGCTACGCCGACCTGGAGCTGGACGAGGAGGGGCACCAGGTGCGCCGCGCGGGCGCGCCGGTGCGGCTCTCGCCCACCGAGTTCGCGCTCCTGCGCTACCTCATGCTCAACGCGGGCAAGGTCGTCAGCAAGGCGCAGATCCTGGACCGGGTGTGGGGCGGGGAGAGCGACGACATCCGCGTCGTGGAGACCTACGTCAGCTACCTGCGCCGCAAGGTCGACGCGGGCCGCCCCGCGCTGATCCACACCGTGCGGGGCGTGGGCTACAGTCTGCGCCTGGCGGCCGGGGGGAACGGGTGAGCGGCTGCCGCGGGCTCCGCTGGCCGCGGGGTCTGGGCGGCCGGATACCCCTGGCGGTGCTGTGCCTGACCGCCGTGTGCCTGGTCGCCTTCGGCGCGGTCGCCACCCTGCTGCTCCAGCACTCGCTGACCGAGGAGGTCGACCACCGGCTGCGGACCCTGCCCGCGCCCCGGCACGCGACCGGACAGGTGGACCCGCCCGTCGGGGCCCAGCCGCCCCCGCTGCCCACCGACCTGCGCACGCTGGTCGTCGACGCCGACGGCGACGTGGTGGACAGCGTGGGCCAGACCGGCTCCGACGACGGCCTGCCGGACGTGTCGGCGGTGACGGCCGAGGAGCTGCGGGCGCGGTCCGGGGAGCCGTTCACGCTGCCCGGCACAGGGGACGAGGGAAACTGGCGGGTGCTGACCACCGCCCGGGAGGACGGCGGGGTCTTCATGACCGCCCAGTCCCTGGCGGGGATCGAGGACACGCTCGACCGGCTCGTGCTTATCGAGGCCGTGACGGGGCTGGTGGCGCTGGCGGCCGTGGGGTTCGGCACCGCGGCGATCGTGCGGTTCCAGCTCCGGCCGCTGCGGGAGATCGAGTCCACGGCGCGGGCCATCGCCGGGGGCGACCTGGACCGGCGGATCCCGCCCCAGGACCCGGCCACCGAGACGGGACGGCTGGGCGCCTCCCTCAACACGATGCTCGGTGAGCTGACCCGGGCCCTGGGCGAGCGGGACCGCGCGGTCGAGACGACGCGGCGCTTCGTCGCGGACGCCTCCCACGAGCTGCGCACGCCGCTGTCCTCGATCCGCGGGTTCGCCGAGCTGTACCGGCAGGGCAGGGGTCAGGGGCTGGTCGCCGAGGACGCCCGGGCGGACCGGTGGATGTCGCGGATCGAGGACGAGGCCGGGCGGATGGGGAGCATGGTGGACGACCTGCTGACGCTCTCGCGCGTGGACGAGGCGCCGCGGCTGGAGCACTCCGACATGGAACTGGTCGCCATCGCCGAGCGGGTGGTGCTCAGCGCCCGGGCCCGGGCCCCGCGCACGCCCGTGGCGCTGGAGGCCGAGGGGCCCGTGCGGGCGGTGGGCGACGGCGACCGGATCCGCCAGGTGCTGGAGAACCTCGTCGGCAACGCCCTGACCCACACACCCGAGGGCACGCCGGTGCGGGTGTCGGTGCGCCGGACCCAGGACCCGCCGCCTCCGGGACCGGCCCGCGCGGGCGCGCTGCCGCCGGGGGTGGCGGAGGTCGCGGTCATAGCGGTACGCGACGAGGGGCCCGGCATCCCCGCCGGGGAGCTGCCCCGGGTGTTCGACCGGTTCTACCGGGCGGACGGGCCCCGCGAGCGGGCCGGGGCCGGGCTGGGCCTGGCCATCAGCGCGGCCTTCGTGGCCGCGCACGACGGCTACGTCACCGCTGAGTCGCCGCCGGGCGGGGGCTGCGTCTTCACCGTGGTGCTGCCGCTGGGCTGACCCCGTGGCGGCGGAGGACGCGCTGGTCCCGCGCAGCAGGCGGCGCTCCCTCGTCCTGGAGGTTCGCGACTCCGTCCAGCGCAACCCGCACGGCCCTGAGCTGACGCCGGGGGCCATCGCCGCCGCGCACCACGTCTCCGTCGGGTACCTGTGCCGCCCCTTCCAGGAGGAGGGCCACAGTGGGAGGGCGGGTTCCGCTGACGGGGCCGGGGGCTTCCCGCCTCCGTGCTACCATCGTCGGCGCAGAGACAACCCGGTCGGCTGCGGGACCAGAAGTGGGAGGTGAGTTGATGTCTGCGGTGAAGGCCGCTGCCCTGCGCGGCGCCCGTTGGACCATCCTCACGTCCCGGGCCCCGGTCTGACCTGACGCTGATCCCCCTGCCAGAGCCCTGACGGCTCGCAGGAGACGGTACTCCGTGCTCATCGGGGCCCCTGTTCTAGGGTCTCTACGTTGTCTCAATCCCTTTCGCGTCATACTCAGCCGTACTCCCTGACGGACTACGGCTGGGACCAGGCGTGCGAACGCGCCTTCTCCCCCCGTCGCGCCGACGGACTGGTCCCGGCCCGCGTCGTCCGGGCCGACCGCGGCTCGTGCGAAACCGTCACCGACACCGGAACCGTCCGCGCGGACATCCCCGGCACCGCGGACCAAAGCGATCCGCTGACGGCACCGTGCACCGGCGACTGGGTGGCCCTGCGCCCCCTCACCGGCGCCGCACCGCTCCTGCACGAGATCCTGGAGCGGCGCACCGCCCTGGTGCGCGCCTCGGCCTCACGAACCTCGCACGGCCAGATCCTGGCCGCCAACGTCGACACCGTCGTGGTGACGGTCTCCCTGGCCGCACCGCTCAAGCACGGCCGCACCGAACGCATGCTCGCCCTGGCATGGGAGAGCGGCGCCCAACCGGTCGTGGTCCTGACCAAGGCCGACGCGTGCGCGGACCCGCCCTCGGCGCAGGAACAGGTGTCGCAGGTGGCCGCCGGTGTGGACGTGCTGGTCACCAGCGCCGAGACGGGGCAGGGCCTGGACGTCCTGACCGCCGTCCTCAACGGCACCGTCGTGCTGCTCGGCCCCTCCGGGGCGGGCAAGTCCACCCTGGGCAACCGGCTACTGGGCCAGGACCTGCTGGCCACCGGCGCCGTGCGTGAGGCGGACGGCAGGGGACGGCACACCACTTCCCGGCGGGAGCTGCTCCCGCTGCCCGGCGGGGGCGTGCTGCTCGACACCCCCGGTCTGCGGGCGATCGGCCTGCACGACGCCCAGGGCGGCCTGGAACAGGCCTTCGCCGAGATCGAGCACCTCGCACAGGAGTGCCGGTTCGCCGACTGCTCACACACGAGCGAACCGGGCTGTGCGGTGCTGGCCGCAGTCGAGGAGGGAGAGATCCCCCACCGCAGGTTGGACAGCTACCACCAGCTACTCCGGGAGAACGCCTACGCCGCCTCCCGCACCGACGCGAGGTTGCGCGCGGGCCGCGAGGCCGCCAGGAAGGACATCACCCGGCACTTGCGTGCCACCTACCGGTTCCGGGACCGCCAGCGGTGAAGGACACCGACAACACCCGCCGAGACGCCGACGGCGACCCGGTGACGCAGGCGTTCCCGGACAGCCTCACCGCCGAGGCGGCCCACCCGCCGCACACCCACGCCGCTGACGCCGACACGGCGCGGGCAACCGGCGGTACCGCACACCAGACGGAAATCGACACGCGGCGCCGGTACGGCGGCGGCTACGACCACGCCACCCGCCTGCTCCGCCCCCACGACGACACCGAGAACGGAACCATGACCACCTGGACCACCCGCCCCGAGACCACCGACGACACCCCCGCCATCCGCGACATCCTCCTGGCGGCCTTCCCCACCGACGCCGAGGCCGACATCGTCGACGCCCTGCGCGCCGACCCCGAGGCGTGGATCGAGGGCCTGTCGATGGTCGCCACGACCTCTGAGGGCACTCCGGTCGGGTACGCCCTGCTCAGCCGCTGCCACGTCGACGGCGAACCCGCCCTCGCCCTGGCCCCGTGCGCGGTGGCGCCCTCCGCCCAGCGCACCGGGGCCGGTTCGGCCGCGATCCGCGCTGCCCTGGGCACCGCCCAGGCCATGGGGGAGAACCTCGTCCTCGTCCTGGGCCATGCCGACTACTACCCGCGGTTCGGCTTCACCCCGGCCTCCCGCTTCGGTATCCGGGCGCCCTTCGAGGTTCCCGACGAGGCCATGATGGCCATGGCCCTGGACGGTGACCGCCCCGTCCCGACCGGCACCATCGGCTACCCCGCCGCGTTCGGGGTCTGACCCGTCCCGTGCCCCCGGGGGTCTCCCCCCGGGGGCGCGGCCGGCTTCCGGGAAGGACCGATCCGGGTTCTGGCGGTGGGAACCCCCTTCGGACCCGGTGCAGGCCCCCGTCCCCCGCCGGGGCCGGCTCGGGCGTCGGCCGCGACCCCGGACACCGCAGTGCCGGGCCCGGTCAACGGAGCAGAGCGAAGCCCCGCTCCACCACCCACCGCTGGGCTCCCGATCCCGAACCGGCTCCTGGCCGCGGCGGGCGATCAGCGGACGGATCCCTTCGGCACGCACCGAACGTCGGTACCTGTCGTGGTCACGGCCCCGGCCAGCGAGAACCGCACCGGGGGACCGCCCCGCTTGCCCCCGGCGGTCCACCCGCACCGGACAGCCCTCAGGAACCCCGCTGGTCGGCGGTGGTCTCCTCCCCCGCCTCCCGGCCGTCCTCCTGCGGGGTCTGGGAGACGGCGGCGATCCGCTCGGCGAGCTGCTCGCCCGCGGCGTCGGCCCCCGTGTCGCCCGCGGCCCCGGCCCGGGAGACGGCCGACTCCAGGAGTTCGGTGGCGGTACCGCTCCCGACGAGGTCCTGGTGGAGGTCGGCGTAGGCCTCCTCGTAGAGGCGGTGGAAGTCCTCGTCGGCGAGGAAGCGCTCCTTGAGCGCTCCGCTGCCGCCCATGGACATACCGCCCCCGGCCGCCTCCCCTTCCCCGGGCGCGGGCATTCCCCCGGGCGCCTCCATGCCCTCCGGCGGTTCCATCCCCTCGGGAGGTTCCATCCCCTCGGGGGGTGTGCCCCCGCCGGGGAACTGCGCACCCTCCGGCATCGCTCCCCCACCGCCGCCCATACCGCCCATACCGCCGAAGGACAGGTTCAGATCCCAGGACAGGACGGTGAACCGCTCCTCGGCGCTGTCGTACCACAGGTAGTAGTTGTTGCCCGGGCCGTCCATGCCGTCGCTGTTGGACATCAGGCTCTGCAACGCGAGGTAGCGGGCGAAGGACTCGGTGTCCAGGTGCTCGTCCAGCTCGCGGGCGAACTCCTCGTCGTCGGACTCGGCCACGAACCGCAGCAGGTCCATCACCGGCTGGAGGTCGTGGGCGCCCTCGCCGTTGATCTGGTTGAAGGCCTCCTCGTAGTCGGTGGCGTCACCGCCCAGGTAGTCGAAGGAGCCCCCGGCGCGGCCCTTGTAGAGCACGCCGTCCCCGTACCCGTCGGCCCAGGCGGCGTCGGGCGCGTCCAGCAGCAGGCGCGGCACCTCCTCGCCGCCGTTGACCGCGAACGAGGTGAACGTGTAGTCCTGCGTGGTCTGCCCGGCCGCCGCCGTCAGCTCCAGGGCCAGGGCCTCGTTGAGAGCGGTGTCGGAGGTCGCCGTCGCCGGGCGCAGGGCGATCTCGGTGTGCCCCTGGTAGGCCCGGCCGGAGACGAACTCCTCGAAGCTGATCAGCCAGGGGAGGTTCTCCGGCTCGTCCTCGGACAGGGTGACCGAGCCCGGCCCGGCCGCTCCCCCGGCGCCCGGACCGGCCCCCTGTTCACCCCCGGTGTCGGCCGCCGCCCCCGCCTCGGCGTCACCGCGCAGGCTCATCAGGGTCGAGTTGCCCTTGAGGCGGAGTCCGACGTCCTCGACGGTGGTGCCGTCGATGGTGACGTCGGCCCGGACGTACTCCTTCTCGCCCTCCTCGCGGAAGGTGCTCATCATGTCGGCGTACTCGGTCTGGTCGAAGCTCACCTCGATCGTGTGCTCCCCGCCGTCGAACAGGTCGCCCTCGCCCTCGATGTTCTGGGTGACGGCGTCCTGCGAGACCAACTCGGAGGTGACGTAGGGGCGCACCCGCGCCTCGCCGAAGACCAGAACCAGGGCGAGCAGCGCGGCGCACACGACGGCGGTGCTCCTCCAGTGCTGGCGCAGGCGCACCGGAAGGCGGTGCCGCAGGCGCGCGGACCTGCGCGGGCCCCGCCCGGCGGCGGTGTCGCGGGCAGCGGTGTCGCCGCCGCCCTCTTCGTCGTCGAGTCCGCGCATGTCAAATGTCCGTCTGGTCGTAGCCGGTCAGGACGGTCGCCTTCTGCCCCGCGTTGATCTCCCGCAGGCGCTGGATGACGTCGCCGGGCTTGACGCCCTTCTTCAGCCGTGCGGTGTAGGCCGTCTCCAGCAGGGAGCCGCCGCGCACGGTCTCGGTGCTGATCAGCTCGTACTCGTCGGTGAAGCGGATGAGCACGTCGTCGATCACGGGTCCGTAGTCGTCGCCGTCCGCGGGGACCTGGACCTTGACCACCTGGCGCTGCACGTTGAGCGCGAACCAGTTGAAGCGGTGCATGAGCAGCACGACCGCGCAGATGACCACGGTGGCGATGACCGCCAGCGTGTAGAAGCGCGTGCCGCAGGCCATGCCCACGCCCATCACCAGGAAGATGAACCCGACGTCGCGGGTCTCCTTGATGGCGTTGCGGAAGCGCACCACCGACAGCGCGCCGACCAGGGCGAAGGCGCGGGCGATGTTGGAGCCCACCACCAGCATGATCAGGGCGATGAGCATGCCCAGGATGATCAGCGTGTGGACGTAGCTCTGCGAGTAGCTGATGTTGCGGTGGGTGGCGCGGTAGGTCCAGGCCACCACGAGGCTGGTGACGAACGCCAGGGTCAGGGACAGGACCACGTCCATGACGCTGAACGTGCCGGACAGGTCGGTGACGCCGAAATCGAGGTTCATGGTGCGGGTGTGCCTTCGTACGGAGCGGGTGGGGAACGGGGTTCAGGAACGGGTGCCGGGAGACGCGCCCCCGGCCGCGGGGCCGGGCGGACGCGCCCCGTCAACGGGACCGAGCGGACGCGTCTCGGCCACGACGTCCTCCTCGGGCAGGTGGAAGACCGAGCGCGGGGCCATGCCGTGGGCCTCCACGCTCTGGCAGTACTTGGAGACGCGCTGCACCTGGAGGCCGAAGCGGGCGGCCATGTCGGTGACCCAGTAGGGGGCGCGCTCGTTGGCCTTGACCTCCATGACCGCCAGGTGCGGACTGATGATGTAGCGGCTCTCGGCCTCGGCGCGCAGGTCGAAGTCGCGGTCGCGTCCGCGCACCCGGTGGTCCAGGGTCACCCGCAGCCCCAGGTCGGAGCCGGTGCCCACGTAGGGTTCGCGCCGGTACCCGGTCATCGCGGTCGGGCGCAGGTCCAGGCGGTGCACGAGGTCGAGGACCTCGTCCACGAAGGCCTGGTCGGCACCGGGGTGCTCCACGCGCACGCGCCGGTCGCACAGGTCGCGGGCCAGGTGGTAGGGCAGCAGGACCCGGCGCTTCTGGGTGACGCGGTTGACGCGCTGCTTGATCTCGACGGAGACGGGGGTGTCCTCGGCGGCCGGGCCGACCTCGCCGTAGCGGCGGACGCGCAGCTTGCGGCGGAACCTCAGGCCCTCGATCTTCTCGTGGTAGAAGCGCAGCCGGTCGGTGTCGTAGTACAGGCTCCACACGCCGTAGCCGTCGGGCCCGGCGTTGCGGTCGGCCCGCATGCGCGCGGTGAGTTCGGCGCGCACGTCCCGGGCCTGGTCGGCGGGGACGAGGTACTTGAGTTCGTAGCGGTTGAAGGCGTGGAGCCTGCTCGGCGCCCTCAGCCGGTCCCCGGCGGCGGTGCCGGTCGGGGTACCGGCCGGTGCGGCCTTCGCGGCGTGCCCGGCGTTCCCGGCGTTCCCGGCGGGGCCGGGGTGGCGTAGTGCTACCACGGTGCCTCCTGTCCTGATGGTGGTGACGACGGGAAGGACACAACCCGACGACCCTGCGAAGAGGCGGAGAACTTCCTGAGAGGTTCCTGAGAGCCGGGGCGGCGTCCCCTGGTGGGCGCGTGGTCGCGGGTGGAGGTGAGAGGTGGGTGAGAACGCCGATCGGGTACCGCCCGGGGACGAGCGGACCGGCACCAGGGATAACACCGGCGGCGGGCGGGTAGCGGACCGCACGAGGGCCTGACCGGCGAGGACGCCGCGGGCCGGACGGGGGGACGATGCAGACCTTCCTACCCCACCCCGGGTTCGCCGAGTGCGCACGGGTGCTGGACGACCGCAGGCTGGGCAAGCAGCGGGTGGAGACCATGCAGGTGCTGCGGGCCCTGGTGTGGCCCGAGTACGGGTGGAAGCGCCACCCGGCCGTGGCGATGTGGCGCGGTTTCGTGCCCGCGCTGGTGGGTTACGGGGTGGCGGTGTGCCGCGAGTGGCGCCGCCGCGGGTACGCCGACTCGGTGCTGCCCTCGCTGCTGGCCTTCACCGGGGGCCGCGTCCCCGAGGAGGAGGAGCTGTGGGAGCGCGACATGCTCCCGCCGTGGCTGGGCGACGACGCGCTGCACCTGTCGCACCGCTCGGCCCTGGTGTACAAGGACCCGGCGCACTACGCGCCGCTGTTCCCCGGCACGCCCGGCGGCCTGCCCTACGTCTGGCCCCGGCCGGCCTTCCCCCGGTGGCCGCTGCGGCGCGGCACCTCGGCGGCGACGCCGGTGGAGGAGGCGGCGGAACTGCTGGAGGCGGTCGCGCTCTCGGACGGGCAGGTCGCCGCCCTGGGACGGCTGGTCGAGGGCCGCAGTGCGTCGCTGCGGCTCACCGGACCCGGCGACACCCTGCCCGGCCTGCTGGCCGGGCTGTGCACGCCCGGCGAGACGCTGTGGCTGGTGCCCGGACTGCCGCCGCCCCGGCCGCGGGGAGGCGGCGCAGACCCGGGCCCCTCGGAGGCGGTGGGGCGGACCAGCCGCTCGACCGCACGGCAGCCCGGGCCCGAGGACGAGGCGGCGATGCGCGAGGAGGCCGGCGAACCCGAGTTCCGGTTCCGCCGGGTCCCTCCCGGGGAGGGGGCGGAGGCTCCCGTGCCGCCCGGGGCCGGGCTGGTCGTCCTCGACGGCGCCGAACTGCCCGAGCCGCGCTCGGCCCCGCTGGTGCTGCGCCTGCTGCCCGCGGTGGAGGCCTAGCACCGCTCCCGGGGGCGGCGCCCGCCCCCGCTGTGCTTGGGGCACAGTGGTTCCGGGCAGGTGACCGCGACAGCGACGCGGTCGCCCGCGTCACCGACAGCGCACACGGAAGGGTGGCACATGGACTCCGCGAGCGGACGAGCAGAGGGCGTGTCGAAGGGCGGGGCGGAGCGCCCGCGCGCACGCTCCGCACCGGCCGGACGCAGGCCCGGCCCGAGCAAGGCGGAGTTGGAGGCGGCCCGGAACAGGCTGGTCCCGGACGTGATCGCCGAGGACCTGAGCGTGCTCTTCTGCGGGATCAACCCCGGCCTGACCTCGGGCGCGGTCGGGCACCACTTCGCCAAGCCGGGTACGCGCTTCTGGCCCTCCCTGCACGGGTCCGGCTTCACCCCGCGCCAGCTCAGGCCGCACGAGGAGGACGAACTCCTGTCCCTGGGCCTGGGCATCACCAACGTCGTCGAACGGGCCACGGCCCAGGCGGACGAGCTGGACCGGGAGGAGTACGTGGAGGGCGGGCACAGGTTGCGGGAGAAGGTCCTGCGGTGGCGGCCCCGGTGGCTCGCCGTCCTGGGCGTGACCGCCTACCGGGAGGCCTTCGCCGAACGCCGCGCGGCGGTGGGCCCCCAGGACGCGGAGATCGGCGGCGCCCAGGTGTGGCTGCTGCCCAACCCCAGCGGCCGCAACGCGCACTGGCAGCTGGGGCCGCTCATCGGAGAGTTCGCGCGCCTGCGGCGCGCCGCCGGACTGCCGGACCGGTCCGCCGGGACGTCCTGACCCGAAGGCGGCTCGGCCCGCTGGAGCGCCCCACCACGTCAGAGGGAGCGCCGACCGGCATCCTCCTCTCCCGGCCGTGCCGGGGCCCGCGCCCGAGGGGCGTTCGGCCCGCTCAGCGCGGGGACAGTCCGCGTTCGGCCAGGGCCTCGCGCAGGATCCGCACCGCCTTGGGTCCGACCCCGTGCAGTGCGCCCAGTTCGGCCTCGGTGAGCGCGGCGACCCGCTCCAGGGTGGTCAGCCCCTCCTCCGCGAGCGCCCGGGTCGCCGGTGCGCCGATGGCCCGGGGCAGGTCCCCCACCTCACCCGGGACCGCGGAAGCGGCGGCCTCGGCGGCCTCGGCCAGCCGCCGGGGCGCGCGGGACAGCCAGGCGCGCCGGACCAGGGCGTTGAGGTCCTTGCCGTTCACGTCGGCCAGGGGTACACCGAAGCCGACGGGCGTGCCCGCCCGCTCCCACCGCTCCCCCGTCGGGTGCGCGGAGGCCGCGGCCTCGGCCTCGGCGTCCGGGAGGTGGAGCAGCACCCGGCCGTCCCCGGTCACCGAGGCGAAGTCCCCGCCTCGCACCGAGAACACGACCGTGCCGAAGCGGGTGCCCTCCTCGGCCTCCGGAAGGGCGAGCGCGGCCTTGCGCAGCTGGGACAGAGTGGTCATGGGGCCGATGCTAGACGTCCCCGCCGACATACGGCCGGTGCGCGCCCGGGCCGCGCGAGCCCCGTCGGTGCATGACAGATGTCATGCGCGGCCCGTGCGGAACGCAGCGGGAACTCGTGATCCGCGACACCCTGCGGCGATCACGCTCCGTACTAGCTTCGAACCATGCACAGCAACGACGGCTCCTCCTTCTCCCGGGCACCTCTCCCGCAGCCGGAGGCACCCTTCTCCACGACCTCGGGTGCGGGTGGGGCGCAGGCTCCCACGCGTACGCCCTCCGGCCCGGCCGCGCCGCACCCGCGCCGCCGCGGCCCGCGTCCCGTCCCGCCGGGCGTGGAGTACCACCGGGTACTCGCCGGGGACAAGCGCCGGATCGGTCGGGGCGTCCTCGCCATCGCGCTCCTGGTGGCCGGGCTGTTCGCCTCCAACATCGTTCTGGCCGTGGCCGCCGCCTCCGCCGACAGCCTGATGGGCAGGACCAACCCGACCTTCGGCGGCACCGACTACACACCGCTCTTCCTCGCCGCGAACCTGGTGTCGATCGCCCTGCTCATCCCGTGGAGCATGCTGCTCCAACGGTGGCTCTACGGGGTGAAGGGCGCCTCGCTGCACTCGGTGCTGTCGAGCTTCCGGTTCGACCTGCTCGGCCGGGCACTCCTGTTCATGGGCCCCCTCTGGCTGGCCGTCTCGATCGCGATGTTCGCCCTCAAGCCCCAGGAGCAGGTCCCCTGGTCGCCCGTCAGCCTGCTCAGCCTGTTCGCCCTCACCCTCGTGCTGACGCCCCTGCAGGGGGCCGGTGAGGAGTACGGCTACCGCGGACTCGTCTTCCGGGTCGCCGGGAGCTGGAGCCGGGGACCGCGCACGGCGCTGGTCGTCGCCGTCCTGGTCTCCAGCCTGGTGTTCGCCGTCGTCCACCTCTCCGGTGACCTGTGGCACAACGTCCTGTTCTTCGTGATCGGCGCCAGCATGGCCCTCATCACCTGGCGCACCGGGGGGATCGAGGTCTCGATCGTCTGGCACGCCCTGAACAACACGCTCAGCTTCCTCATCTACATCCTCCTGCACGCCGACCTGAACGCCGCGCTGGAACGTTCGACGGGTTCTGGGACGATCACCCTGGCCATCCCCTGCGTCGCCCTCGTTGTGATCACGGCGGTGGTGTGGTGGCGCACCCGCAAGACGGGACCCGCACTGACCCCTTCCGATCCGCAGCCGGTGCGGGCGTGACGGAAGGCCGACGCGAACGGTGGCGGCGAGGGCGCCTTCCTCGGCGACGCCGCTCAGGGCGGTGGTCCTGGACGGCGTCGCCGGTCGTTCCAACCACACGGTGCCGGGCGGCGGTGCGGCGCGCCCGCGACGAGCCCACCGTGTCAGGGGCATGACAGATGTCATGCCCGACCCGTGCGGAACGCAGCGGGAACTCGTGACCCGCGGCACCCTGCGGCGATCACGCTCCGTACTAGCTTCGAACCATGCACAGCAACGACGGCTCCTCCTTCTCCCGGGCACCTCTCCCGCAGCCGGAGGCACCCTTCTCCACGACCTCGGGTGCGGGTGGGGCGCAGGCTCCCACGCGTACGCCCTCCGGCCCGGCCGCGCCGCACCCGCGCCGCCGCGGCCCGCGACCCGTCCCGCCGGGCGTGGAGTACCACCGGGTACTCGCCGGGGACAAGCGCCGGATCGGTCGGGGCGTCCTCGCCATCGCGCTCCTGGTGGCCGGGCTGTTCGCCTCCAACATCGTTCTGGCCGTGGCCGCCGCCTCCGCCGACAGCCTGATGGGCAGGACCAACCCGACCTTCGGCGGCACCGACTACACACCGCTCTTCCTCGCCGCGAACCTGGTGTCGATCGCCCTGCTCATCCCGTGGAGCATGCTGCTCCAACGGTGGCTCTACGGGGTGAAGGGCGCCTCGCTGCACTCGGTGCTGTCGAGCTTCCGCTTCGACCTGCTCGGCCGGGCGCTCCTGTTCATCGGCCCCCTCTGGCTGTTCCTCTCGCTCATCGGCCCCGCCGTCATGCCCCTGCGGGAGGTCCACTGGTCCACCGCCACGCTCCTCACGGTCTTCGCCGTCAACCTCCTGTTGACGCCCCTCCAGGCGGCGGGTGAGGAGTACGGTTTCCGCGGGCTCGTGTTCCGCGTCGCCGCGAGCTGGGGGCGCGGCCCGCGTACGGCGCTGTTCCTCGGTATCCTCGTCTCCGGTCTGGCGTTCACCGCCGTCCACATCTCGACCGATCCGTGGTTCAACCTCTGGTGCCTCACGCTCTCCGTCAGCCTGGCCGTCGTCACCTGGCGCACCGGCGGCATCGAGATCGCGGTCGCGGTCCACGCCCTGCACAACACACTCGCCGCCCTGGTCCTCACGGTCCTGCACGCCGATCCGAACCCGGCGCTCGACCGTTCGGCGGGTACCGGGTCCGCCGCCGTGGCCGTGCTCTGCGTCGGCGTCGCGGCCGTCGCGGCGGTGGTGTGGTGGCGCACGCGCGGGACGGGACCCGCACTGACCCCCTCCGGCCCGCGACAGGCGCGGGTGTGACGGGAGAATCACGTCCATGAGCAATCCGCCGCTGGTCGGCGCGCGCAGGTTCGAGACCTACGTGCGCTGGTCCACCTACCTGGCCGTCGCGACTCCGGTCGGAACCCTCATCCGGAGCGCGGTGGAGGCCGACCGGCTCACCGGAGCGCCCCTGATCGCGCTGGTCGCGGCGGCCGTGCTGTGCCTGCTCCTGGTCGGCGGGAACGTCCTCGTCACCAAGTGGAGCATCGACACCGTCGTCGGGCGCGCGCGGAGGTTCCCCGTCACCGCCGTCGTCGGGTGGGCGCTGGCCCTGGCGGCCTTCGTCGCCGTGTCCCTGATGCTTCCCCTTCCCGCGATGGACATGACCGTCGCGGCGGCGATCGCCTCGGCGGCCGCGAGCCTCGCACCGGTCCTCCACGCCCGCCGGGCGCTGCTGCTCCACGCGGCGGCGCTGGTGCTGAACGCCGTGCTCGTGGGACTCGCGGACGTCGCGGTCCTGCTGGTCGGGGCGTTGATGATCAGCGCCGTCCTGTGGCTGTGCTGGTCCAGCGCGTGGATGCTGCGGGTGCTGCTCGAACTCCAGGCCGCGCACGAGGACCGCGCCGCGCTCGCCCTGGCCAACGAACGCCTGCGCATCTCCCGCGACCTGCACGACGTGTTCGGCCGTACCCTGGCCGCCATCGCGGTCAAGAGCTCACTGGCCTCCGAACTCGTCCAGCGCGGCCACGGCGGGCGGGCCGCGACGGAGATCTCCGCGATCCGCGGGCTGGCCGAGGAGGCGGGCACCGAGGTCCGCCGTGTCGTACGCGGTGAGCTGCGCACGACCTGGGAGGACGAGGTGTCGGGCGCCCGTTCGCTGCTCAGGTCCGCCGGTATCCGCTGCACGGTGACCGGCGACCCCGTCCCCCAGCGGGGCGCGGAGCCCCTGGCGTGGGTCGTGCGCGAGGGCGTCACCAACCTGCTGCGCCACGCCTCGGCCACCCAGGTCACCATCGCCACCGCGAACGAGGACGGGGAGGTGCACCTGACCATCGCCAACGACGGGGCCGGTCCCCCGAGATCCGCGCGGGACGGCGAGGGCACCGGGCTGCGCGCGATGTCCGAGCGCCTGCACGCGCTCGGCGGACGCGTCACGGCGCGCCGTGACGGAGACTGGTTCCTGCTCGACGCCGCGCTCCCACTCGCGAAGGACGCCCCCAGATGACACGCATCCTCGTCGCCGACGACGAACACCTCATCCGCGACGCCATCGCCGGACTGCTCGACCTGGAGGAGGACTTCGAGGTCGTCGCCCAGGCGGCCTCCGGCGACGAGGCGCTGGCCATGGCCCTCAAGCTCCGACCCGACGTGGCCCTGCTCGACCTGCAGCTGCCCGGCCCCGACGGCATCGAGATCGCCCGCAGGCTCGCCGCCGAACTGCCCGGGTGCCGGTGCGTCATCGTCACGTCCCACGGCCGCCCCGGCTACCTGAAGTCGGCGCTCGCGGCGGGTGTGAGCGGCTTCCTGCCCAAGACCGTGTCCTCGCGCACCTTCGCCGAGGTCGTGCGCAAGGTCGCGGCCGGGGGCCGCTACGTCGATCCCGAGCTCGCGGCCGAGGCGATCAGCGCGGGCGACTCCCCGCTCAGCCCGCGCGAGGCCGACGTGCTGGCCCTGGCCCGCGACGGCGCGCCCGTGGAGGAGATCGCCCGGCGCGTCTCGCTCTCCCGGGGGACGGTGCGCAACTACCTCGCGGCCGCCGTCGCCAAACTCGGCGCCGCCAACCGGCACGAGGCCGCGCACATCGCCGCCGAACACGGCTGGATCTGAACGGGGCCGGTGCCGTTCACCGCGGCCCTCCCGGGGGCGCGGCAACGGTCCGGCGGCCGGGGCCGGAGCCGCCGCGAGCCGCGTCCGGGCCCCGGCGGGAGCGGAGCCCGACGGCGCCCTCCGCGTCCGCTAACCGCGGGCCGTGGCCAGCAGGACGTCCACCAGCCGGTCGGCGGCGTCGGGACGCCCGTGCTCGCGGGCCCGCTCCGCGATCCGCTCGCGCCGCCGCGGGTCGGCCAGCAGCGGTTCCACCGCCGCCTGGAGCCCCTGGGCGTCGACCCGGTCCAGCAGGGCCACCGCCGCGCCCGACTCCTGGAGGTGGCGGGCGTTGTGGCGCTGCTCGTCGCCCGCCGACGAGGCCAGCGGAACGAACACGGCGGCCTTGCCCAGCGCGGTCAGCTCCGCGATCGTCCCCGCGCCGCTGCGGGAGACCACCACGTCGGCCAGCGCCAGCACGTCGGGGAGTTCGGGGCCGACGAAGTCGGTCAGGTGGTACCGCTCGGCGAGGCCGGGCGGTAGCTGCGCCGCGCTTCGGCGGCCCTCCTCCAGGTTCGCCGGTCCGCACTGGTGCACGACGTTGGCGCGCGCGAGCAGCCAGGGCAGGATGTCGCGGATCATGCCGTTGATCTGCACGGCGCCCTGCGCCCCGCCCGTGACGTAGACGGTGGGCAGCGAGGAGTCGTAGCCGGTGAACCCGAGTTCCTTGGGCGCCCGGTCGGCCTGCCCGGTCAGCACCTCGGGGCGCACCGGGTTGCCGGTGATGACCGCGTTGTCGCGCGCGGAGTCGGGCAGCAGCTCGGTCGTGGACGGGGAGGACACCGCCACACGGGCCGCGACGCGGGCGAGGACCTTGTTGGCCAGGCCCAGCCGGACCGTCTGCTCGTGCACCACCAGGGGGCGGCGGCACATCTTCGCGGCCAGGCCCACGGGCACGGCCACGTAGCCGCCGGTGGCCAGCACCACGTCGGGGGCGAAGTCCGAGACCAGCGCGCGGGCCTGCGCGACGCCCCGGGGGACGTTGCTCATGTCCTTGATGTTGGCCCGGGAGGCGAGTTTGAGGGGGTTCTTCGAGCGCCGGATCTTGCCGGTCGCGACCGACTCGAAGGCGATCCCGTTGGCGGCGGCGACCCGGGACTCCAGGCTGTCCGCCGTGCCCACCCACAGCACGCTCAGGGCGACCCCGGCCGCCGCCAGCCGGTCGCGCAGGGCGCGGACGGCGGTGAGGGCCGGATAGGTGTGTCCGCCTGTTCCTCCTCCGGTCACGATCAGGCGCATGTCCCGTGCAGGGGGGTTGCCGCTGTTCACCAGTTCCTCCCGGAGGATGCCCCGGAGCGGGGCCGCAAGAAGCTACCGACAAAGAAAAGGGCCACACGGAGCGGCGCGGCGCTCGTCCTGTGCCCAACAGCACCGTAGCCGCCGCCGGACCCGCCCCGGTACACCCCCCGCTCCAGCCGGAGTGGGGACTGCCACACCGGCACCACGGGCGCCGCTCCAAGGAGGCCAGGATCCGGTCCGCGGCGGCGTCCCCCACGACACGGGCGCCGCCGACCGCCTCGGGGCACGCGGAGGCCAGACGCAGGACCTCGTCGTCGTGGGCGAGCGCGATCCGCTCCGCGACCAGGCGGCCGTCCCGGACCAGGCCCTCGCGTCCCAGGCCGTAGGTGGCCCGGGCGAGCGCACCCTGTCCGCCCGGGTGGGCGGGGGTGAGCTTGTTGAAGCCGACGCCGTGCGCGAACAGCACCACGGGCGCGTGGACCCGGTCCAGGACGCGGCTGGAACTGGCCGCCAGGGCCAGGTCGAAGCGGGTGTTGACCGCCTGCTGCCAGGGCACCACCACGACCCCGGCCCGCGCCAGCCAGGCGGCGAGTCCGGCCCCGAACACCTGGTCGGGCGCGGCCGTGAAGACCACCTGCACGCGCGGGTCGGAGGCCACGGTCGCCACCGGGTCCATCAGCCGCTGCGCGTCGGCGACCGTGCACGCCACGGCCAGCACGCGGCGGCACCCGTCCCAGGTGGTCCACCGCCCCGCGTCCATCCCGATCGGCGCACGGGCCCATTCCGAGTTCCCCATCCGAAGCTCCCTCCCAGCTGGTTCCGCACGGGTGCGGCCGTCACCGTGAGGATGGGAGGGCGGACTCGACACACCGCTGGACGGCCCGCTGGACGGCCTCGGACGCGGTACTGGACCGCGCCCGAGGCCAGGGGCCTCCGCTGGCGCCCGTGCCCGCCACGTCCCGTGGCCCGGGGCGAGGGTCCGCGTGCGACGCCGTCACGTCTTTTACAACGTGAGAAAAACGGTTTCCCCATGATGAGACCACGGTCACAACAGCCCGTCCGGGTCCGGAAACCCGCCCGGAAAAACCCTGAACAGAACCGCTCTGAAACGTATGATCGAGAGAGTTCCCCGATAGAAGCGCCGCACGGGAAGCCGCCACGTGCTGTATAACGATAGAAAATCGCCGGAGAACGCACGGGTCCACGTGTGGGCGGACGGTCGGCGGGGCGGGCACGGCGGCGGGAGGACGGCGGTCGGCACGGGCCGCACGGCGCGGGAACGCCGCCGGGACCGCGGGTCGGCGCGGACGCACACGGTCGTGCACGTGTGCACCATGTGCGGAGGAGGCGCTGTGGCCATCAGCCTGAAGGACGTCGCGGAGCGCGCGGGCGTCTCGGTCAAGACGGTGTCCAACGTGGTCAACGGCTACCGCCACGTCACACCCGCCACCCGCCAGCGCGTGCAGCAGGTCATCGACGAACTCGGCTACCGGCCCAACCTGACCGCGCGCCACCTGCGCAAGGGCCGCACCGGCATCATCGCGCTGGCCCTGCCCGAGCTGGGCAACCCCTACTTCGCCGAACTCGCCGACGCCGTGATCAACTACGCCGCCGGGCTCGACCTCATCGTCCTGCTCGACCACACCTACGGCCGCAGGGACCAGGAGGTGCTGTTCGCGCAGGGCTTCCGCGCCCGGCTGATCGACGGGCTGATCCTGAGCCCGATCGAGCTGGAGAACGAGGACCTGCTCGCGCGCGGGCACGACGCCCCCCTGGTCCTGCTGGGCGAGCGCGAGTACGAGGCGCCCTACGACCACATCGCCATCGACAACGTGGCCGCCGCCCGCACCGCGACCCAGCACCTTCTCGACCTGGGCCGCCGCCGCATCGCCTTCATCGGCGCCCGCCACGGCCGCTCGCGCCAGCCCGCCCACCTGCGCCTGCGCGGATGGCGCGAGACCGTGACCGCGGCGGGCGCGGCGGCGGACGACGCGCTGGTGGCCACCACCGACGGCTACACCCGCCGGGACGGCGCCCAGGCGATGGCCCGCCTCCTGGACTCGGGGACCGCGCCCGACGCCGTCTTCTGCTACAACGACCTCATCGCGATCGGCGCCATGCGCACGCTCGCCGAGCGCGGCCTGCGGGTGCCCGAGGACGTCGCGGTCGTGGGCTTCGACGACATAGAGGACGGCCGCTACTGCACGGCCACCCTCACCACCATCGCGCCGCACAAGCAGGCCATCGCGCGGGCCGCGGTGGACGCGCTGCTGGCCCGGCTGGAGGGCGGCGCGCAGGGCGCGTCCGAGTCGCGGCGCGTGCGCCCGGGGTTCGCGCTGGTGCCCAGGGAGAGTACGCTCGGGCGGCCGTGACGCCGCTACGAGGAGGCCCCGCCATGACCCGTGAGCCCTGGACGGTCGACTTCTGGTTCGACCCGTCCTGCCCGCTGAGCTGGGTCACCGCGCGCTGGCTGCGCGGGGTCGCCCGGGAGCGCCCGGTCACGGTCCGGTGGCGGGTGATGAGCCTGTCGGTGCTCAACGAGGGCCGGGACGAGGACCCCGAGGGCGACACGGAGGGCTACCTGTGGATCCCCGCCCGCGTGTGCGCGGCGGTGCAGAGCGGCCACGGGCACGAGGCGCTCGGCCGGTTCCACGAGGCGCTGTGGACCGGGGAGGACGCCGCGGAGAGCGGGTGGATCGGCGACCTCGCCGACGCCCTGCGCCGGGCGGGGCTGCCCGGGGACCTGGCCGGGGCCGGCCTCTCCGGGGAGCACGATCCCTTCCTGCGCGCCTCCCACCACGACGCCGTGCGCCGGGTGCCCGGCGAGGTCGGAACGCCGATCCTGGCCCTGGCCGGCGCCGACGGCGCGCCGCGGGCGGTCTTCGGCCCCGTCGTCACCGAACCGCCGGGCCGGAAGGAGTCCCTGCGCCTGTGGGAGGCGGTCGTGCTCCTCACCGGCGTCCCCGGGTTCCGCGAGATCAAGGCCTGATCCCAACGGCATCGACTCCGCAGGGCTCGGGTCAGGTTCCGATGCCGGTGAGCGCGACCATGAGCGGGACGAGCGCGATGTTGACTTCCTCTCCCTCGCGAACGAGGGAGATTCCGACCGCCCCTTGGCGGGGCGGTGGCGCTGCGCGCCTCGCGGCTGCAGCTGGTTCCTGCTTCACCGACATGGCATCCCAGAGGTCTCGGCAGGCTGGCACGGTTCACCCCGAAGGGCTAGTCCATCCGCGCGTGAGAATGTTCTGGGCCGCGTTCACGTCCGCATGCGCTGTGTGCCCGCACCTGCCGCAGCAGAAGACCGATTGGCTCTCTCGGTTCTCCGCCGCGACGTATCCGCACGAGTGACAGGTCTGGGACGTGTACGCGGGATCAACCTCCACGATCCGGGTCCCGGTGCGCCGGGCCGCGTTGTGACAGGCCAGCTTGAGGCCGTGCCAGCCCTTGGCCAGAATCGCCCGATTCAACCCCGCCTTCTGACGCACGCTGACGCCGGGCACCTCAACAGTGCCTTTCGCGGAGGCCGTCATGTTCGTGGTGTTGAGCTTTTCCAGCACCACGACCGCGTTCTTGGCACACAGCGTGTGCGCGGTCTGGGCGGCGAAATCGGAGCGCCGAGCCCGCACCGGCCCGGTCAACGCGGACAGGGCGGCCTTGGTCCTGGCCCGGTTCGCCGACCCCTTGCGTTGGCGGCACAGGCGTCGGCGCAGACGGCGTTCGCGCTCGGCCTCCTTCGGGGTCTGGAACACCTGGTCGAGCAGGTCTCCATCGCTGGTGGCCACCGCCACCGCCACACCCCGGTCCACACCTACCGCGCTGTCGGGACGCTCATGTGCCTCCGGTGTGGCCTGGCCGTCCTCGCACAACAGCGACACGTACCAGTAGGCCCCGTCGCGGGAGACGGTGGCCGAACGGACCGTGCCCCGGGGTGCGCGCGACCAGCGGAACCGTACCCACCCCAGCTTGGGCAGCTTGACCCGTCCCCACCTGCGGCCCAGGCGTTCGACCTTCATCCATGCGCTGTCGGGGAAGCGGAAGGAGGGCTTCCACCGGTCCTTGGCACGCCATCGCACCTTGAACGTGCCGTGGTCCCGGCAGGCCCGGTCCAGGTCGCGCAGGGTCTGCTGGAGGATGTGGGAGGGGGCGGCCTGAAGCCAGGTCTCCTCGGTCTTGGCCTCGGCCAGTTCACGGGCCTGGAGGTGGTAGCCGCAGTAGGGCAGGCGCTGGCCGCGCCGCCAACGGGACACGGCCTCACGGCGCTGGTCAAGGCCGGTGTTCCACACCGCCCGACAGATATCGCCATAGACCTGGCACGACTCGGCCTGCTCGTCGGTGAGCGCGAGCCGGTACCGAAACCCCGTCAACATGATGAGAAAACACCTCCCCTCGAACCAGCACACACCGTAGCCACGCCCTACGACATTGCGGCGGGGGCGGCTTGCCCCGCCCTGAAGGACGGGGGGTCTGCACCGCCAACGAAACCGATCACCCCGAGCAGGACCGCGGCGAGCAGCTGCTGCTGCCGGTCCATCCCCAGCGGGAGCAGGGCGAAGACGATGGCGAGCGCGGGGGCCAGGACCCATCCCAGGGTGGCCCGGCCCCGTTCGAACCGCTCCTCGGCGGGCGAGAGCCTCTGCCGCGCCAGGTCCTCCCGCGACCGTCCGCCCAGGAGGGCCGCCTCCACGTCGGTGCGCCCGGTCGGGTCGGGCGGCGGGGAGGCGGAGGGTGGTGCGGGCGTGGTCTCCGATGACATGCGCTCTCCTTCGGTCGGTGCGCAGACCACTCTCAACGTGTGACCGCCATCACGTCCAAGACGTAGTTTCTCTCAGACCCATAGACTGCGCCTATGAATCGGTGGGTGAGCTGACATGGACGCGCGACAGCTGTCCTACTTCCTGGCCATCGTCGACCACGGCGGATTCGGCAGGGCCGCCGAGCACCTGCACATCGCCCAGCCCTCGTTGTCCCAGGCGATCGGGGGTCTGGAGCGTGAGCTGGGCGTGGACCTGTTCCACCGGGTGGGCCGGGGCGTGGTGCTGACCGACACCGGCACCCGCCTGATCGAACCGGCCCGCCAGGTGGTCCGGGACCTGGAGGCGGTGCGCGACACCGCGCGCTCGGCCAGCGGGCTGCGGCGGGGGCGGGTGGACCTGGTCTCGACGCCCTCGCCGGGGATCGAGCCGCTCACGACGCTGATGGCCTCCTTCGCGCGGGAGTACCCGCTGATGACGGTCAACGTGGCGGGGGCGTTCACCCCCGAGGAGGTGGTCCAGCACGTGCGCTCGGGGGCGGCCGAGATCGGGCTGCTGGGCTCGGCGGGCCACCCGCGCACCGCGGACCTGCGGGTGCTGCCAGTGGAGGAACAGCCCCTGGTGCTGCTGTCCCCGCCCGAGGAGGGCGTCCCGCCGGAGTGGGACAGGTCCGGGCGGAGCGGCGCCGACCGGGACGGGCCCCACCGGAACGCGTCCGGCCGCGCTGGGGCCAGCCGGGACGGGGCCGCGTCCGATGGCGGCGGACCCGGCCCGGAGCGGATCGACCGCGCGGACCTGGACGGTCTGCGGCTGATCGCCTCCCAGCGCGGCAGCCTCATGCGCCAGATCGTGGACGACATCCTGGCGGGCGGCACCGACGCGCACCTGGCCGCCGAGGTGGACCACCGCACCTCGATCCTGCCCCTGGTGCTGTCCGGGCTCGGCCACGCCGTCATGCCCTCGTCCTGGCAGCCCATCGCCACGCGCATGGGCGCCCGGGTCCGCCTCATCGAACCGGTCTCCCACCTGCGCGTCGTCATCGTCAGCCGCGCCTCACGGATGACGCCCGCCGCGCAGGCCTTCCTCGGCGTCGCCGAGCACTACGCCAGGACCCGCTCGGAGGCGGGGCCGGAGGGTTCCGCGCAGGCATAGGCACCGCCTATGGGTCACATCGCCGATGCGTCTTGGACGCGGCCGGGTGCGGCGCGCTTGACTTCCGGGGAACCCGACCGACGGAGGAGACATGACCCAGACCCGCCACTTCCGCATCGCCGCCATCCCCGGTGACGGCGTCGGGAGCGAGGTGGTCGACGCGGGCCGCCAGGTGCTCGACGCCCTGGCCTCGGCCTCGCACGGCACCCTCGGCTTCACCTGGCAGGAGTTCCCGTGGGGCTCGGACTTCTACGCCCGCACCGGCAAGATGATCGACGACGACGGCCCCGAGCGGCTCAGGGAGTTCGACGCGCTCTACTTCGGCGCCGTGGGCTGGCCCACCGTCCCCGACCACGTCAGCCTGTGGGGCCTGCGGCTGCGCCTGTGCCAGGGCTTCGACCAGTGGGCCAACGTCCGGCCCGTCCACTTCCTGCCCGGCGTCACCAGCCCCCTACGCAAGGCCGACACCACCGAACTGGACTGGGTCGTGGTCCGCGAGAACTCCGAGGGCGAGTACGGCGGGTTCGGCGGCCGCAACTTCTCCGCCCGCGGCCGGGGCGGCGAGGTGGCCGTGCAGTCGGCGGTCTTCACCGAGACCGGCTGTGAGCGCATCATCCGCTTCGCCTTCGACCTGGCCCGCACCCGCAGCAGGCGCAAGGTGTCGTCGGTGACCAAGAGCAACGCCCAGCAGTACGGCATGGTGCTGTGGGACGAGGTGTTCGCGCGCGTGGCCGCCGACTACCCCGACGTGGAGGCCGAGAGCGTGCTGGTCGACGCCATGTCCGCCAAGTTCGTCCTGCGCCCGGAGGAGCTGTCGGTGGTGGTGGCCTCCAACCTCAACGCCGACATCCTCTCCGACCTCGGCAGCGCCCTGGCCGGGAGCCTAGGCCTGGCCGCCAGCGCCAACCTCAACCCCGAGCGCCGCTACCCCAGCATGTTCGAACCGGTGCACGGGTCGGCCCCCGACATCGCCGGAAGGGGCGTGTGCAACCCGATCGGCGCCATCGGCAGCGCCGCCCTCATGCTGGAGCACTTCGGCTTGGACGAGGAGGCCGCGCGGGTGCAGCGGGCCATCCGGGCGACGTGCGCCCAGGGCGTGCTGACCGCGGACGTGGGCGGCAGCGCCTCCACCAAGGACGTCACCTCGGCGCTGATCGACAACCTCGCCGACTGAGCGCGGCGCCCGGGAGCGCGGTGGCCTCACGGCCGGGGCCACCGCGTCACCCTCCCCCGTCGGCCCGCGCCCTCCGGCGCCACAGCTCCAGGTCGGCCCCGATCTCCCGGGTCTTGGGGTGGTCGGGCCCCAGGACGCGCAGCTGGTCGGGCAGAAGTGCCTCCATCGCCTCGGCCGCCCGCACGGGATCGCCCGCCTCACCGCGGAAACGGGCCAGGCTGTGGCGGGTGGTGAGGACGTGGGGGTGGTCGGCGCCCAGATAACGAACCTGGTCGGTCAGGAGTTCGCCGAGCCCGTGCAGCGCTCCCGCGTGGTCCCCCCGGACACCCCGCCAGGCGGCGATCTGGCCGCGGGTGCTGAGGGTGTCGGGGTGGCCGGGCCCCAGGAGGCGCAGCTGGTCGGGGAGCAGCGCCTCGAAGCCCGCAATGGCGCCGTCGACGTCACCCGCCCTTGCCCGCCACCGGGCGGTCTGGCTGCGGATGACCATGGTGCTCGGGTGGTCGGGGCCCAGCACGCGCCGGTGGTCCCCGATCAGCGACCGGTAGGTCTCGAAGGCGGCCCGGGCGTCCCCCGCCCGACCCTTCGAGGAGGCCAGGTGGCCGCGCGCGGCGAGCGCCTCGGGATGGTCGGGGCCCAGGCGGCGCAGCAGGCCCGGCAGAAGGTCCTCCAGCGCCTCGCACGCGCCGCGGGGGTCGCCCGCCCGTCCGCGCCACCGCGCCGCCTGAACCCGGGTGACCAGGGTCTGGGGGTGGTCGGTGCCCAGGACCCGCGTCATGTCGTCGGCCAGGTCCCGGAAGCCCCGGGCGGCGTCGGTGGCCTCGCCCGCCATGCCGCGCCACAGGACGAGTTCGTGGCGGGCCGCCAGCGAGTCCGGGTGCCGGGGGCCCAGCCGGAGGTCGGCGGCCTCCACCAGGGACTCGAACCGGGCCGTGGCCTGGGAGAGCGCACCGGAGCGGCCGAAACTGCTCCCGAGCGCGAACAGCACCCGGTGCGCGCCGTCCTCCCACAGCCACTCGCCGCCGTGCTCGTCCAGCGCGGCGGCGTTGGCGCGCAGCCGCTGTCCCAGGGGGCTGGCGTGCACGCGCACGGGCCAGACCGACAGGAGCGCCTCGGCGGCCGTGTGCGCGCTGTCGCGGTCGGCGGCGGTCGCGGGGTGGTCCCGGGTGGCGCGCTGCACGAGGCGGTGCGCGCCCACCACGGCATCGTGTCCGAACCCCGTGCGGGTGACCAGGTGCAGTCTGGCCAGCGCGGACAGGGCGTCGTCGGCGTCCTGGGCGGTGGGCCGCGGGCCGTCGGGGCGTGCGCGGTGGAGGTGGTCCAGAACGGGTTCCGAGGTCAGGACCGCGGCGGGGACGCCGGTGGGGTCCAGCACGCTGACCAGCCGCATCATCGGCCGCGCCAGCCCTTCGGGTGCCAGGGTGTCGGCGTGCTCGACGGAGACCGCCCAGGTGGTGGCCACCGTCCGGGCTCCGTCGTCGGGCAGGCTCTCCCTCTCCGGGAACACCCCGGCCAGGGTGCGGCGCCGGTCCCGGAGCAGGGCGCGGTAGGAGTCGCAGGTCATGCCGTCCCTACGGTCGCGGACGTAGGCGGCGGCGTGGGACAGGGCGAGCGGCAGGTGGCCCAGTTCGTCGGCCAGGGCCCTGAGTTCCGCTTCGCCGGGGGTTCGGGGCAGGCCGTGGAGCGCAGTGGCCAGGTAGGCGAGGGACTCCGGCGGCGTGTAGGTGCCGACGTCGACGAAGGTGCGGCCCCGACCGGCCAGCGCGGTGTCGGTGCGTCGGGTGGTGACCACGAGGCGGCCCTGTGGTCCCGGGGCGTCGGCGGCGGGGGTGGCGCTGGGCGGCCACAGGCCGCTCGCGTGCCGGGGGACGTCGAGGTTGTCCAGCACGACCAGCCAGCGCCGGTCGGTGGTCTGGAGCCAGGCGAGGAACTGGTGGGCCGCCCGTTCGGGGTCCTCGTCCACGTGGCCGGAGACCACCCGGCGGGCGGCGTCGGCGTAGGTCTGCGTGATGGCGGACCGCTCGGCCGCGGGGACCCACACCACCAGGTCGAGCAGCTCCTTCGCCAGGAGGGCGCGGGCGTGGTGGGCGGCGAGCTGGGTCTTGCCCGCCCCGCCCATCCCCGTCAGGACCAGGCCCGGCACGGTTCCGGGGCGGCCCCGGGCCGCGTGGTCCATCCGGTCGGTCAGGTCCCGCTCCTGGAAGTGGTCGGCCTCGTTGGGCAGGACCCCGACGACGATCGGCCAGTCGGGCCCGGCGGTCGGCGCGTGGACGATCTGCGTGTCGATGACCGTGTGGTGCCTCGGCTGGTGCACGGTGAGGGTTCGCCCCTGGATCACGGTGCCGCCGTTCACGCCCCCGGTGAGGGTGTTGGCCGCGCCCTCGCCGGTCGCCGGTGCCGTGGGGCGCGGCGCGGGCCGCCCCGCCCGGGCGAGCGAGGTCGCGGCGAGTGCCAGCACTGCGGCGGCGCCGACACCGGCGGCGGCCCGTGCCCGGAGCGGGTCGGGGCCGCCGCCGAGCCACAGGAGGACGGCCGCCGCGCACAGGAGCAGGGTCGCCGCGGCACCCGCCCGGACCCACCGCGTACGTGTCATGGCGCCGATTGTGGCGCGAAAACGCCTGCGCCGCCAGGCTTGCCGGTCCCCGCCCAGGTGGCGCCCGGGCCGCGGTGCGCGGGCTCGTCGGCCACCGGCACGCGGGGCGCGGACGGCGGCCCGGATGTCCGGCGGGGACGGCCGCGGTGCCCCCTCCCTCCGGGCTTCGGCCGACGGGAACCGGCACCGATGCCGCGGGGCACAACGGTGGTCCGGCCCCGGTGGAGGGCCGGGGCGGGGCGGTGGGATGCTGGGGGCGGTCGGACCAGGGGGGACAGGATGGACGAGGACGAGTTCACGCGGTTCTGGGCGCAGCGGCGACTGTGCATGCTGGCGTCACCGCGCCCGGACGGGTCCATCCACCAGGTCCCGGTGGGGGCGACCTACGACGCCGAGGCGCGCCTGGTGCGGGTGATCTCCTCGGGCAGCAGCTACAAGGCGCGCAACCTCGCGGCCCACCCCGGCGCCAGGGTGTCGGTGTCGCAGGTGGAGGGGCGCGCGTGGTGCACGGTGGAGGGTTCCGCGACGGTCTCCGACGACCCCGAGCGGGTGGCGGAGGCGGTGCGCCGCTACGGCGAGCGCTACAAGACGCCGCGGGAGAACCCGGGCCGGGTGGTCATCGAGATCGCCGTGGAGCGGTTCCTGGGCAACGTGCGTCCGGGCTGAGGGGTCCGGCGCTACCAGCGTCGGCGCACCGTGCCCTTGGGCCCGGCCACCAGACTCGCGGCCGGAACGTCGTCGGCCACGACCGTCCCGGCCGCCACGACGGCGTCGCGGCCGATGCTGACGCCGGGCAGGATCGTCGCACCGGCGCCGATCCACACGTTCTCCGCCACGTCGATGGGCGCGCCGCTGAGGAACCGGCGCCGCTCGCCGGGGTCCACCGGGTGGCCCACCGTGATGAACGTGGCCTTCGGGCCGACCATCACGCCCTCGCCCAGCCGGATGCCCGCGTAGTCGAGGAACGTGCAGCCCTGGTTGACGAAGACGCGCTCGGCCAACTCCAGGCGCAGGCCGTGGTCGGTGTAGAAGGGCGGATAGATCGTCACCCGCGCCGGGAGGGGGCGGCCCAGGATCTGCTCGAACAGCGCCGCCCTCCCCTCCTCGTCGTCGAACGGCAGGACGTTGAGGCGGGAGGTCAGCTCCGTGGCCCGCAGCACCCTCTCGCTCATCGCCCGGAACTCCGCGCCCAGGACGCGTTCACCCCTGGCCTGGAGTTCCGGGTCGTGGATCGGCATGAAGCGGTCGTCGGTCATCGGGAGATTGTGGCGCATCGGCCGACGGGTCGGCGACGGCGGCCGCGGGTGCCCCGCCGGGCTGGGCGCCCGTGGCGGCCCCGCCCGGCCCGGTCGCCTACCGGGCCGCGAGCGCGTCCGCGAGCTCCCCCAGCTTCAGGGAGTTGGCGCCCTTGACGAGCACCACGTCCCCCGCCCGGAGGTCGTACCGCTCCAGCCACTCCCCGGCCTCGGCCCTGTCCGCGACCACCTGACCGCCGGGCCCGTACTCGCCCGCGAGCGCGTGCGCCTCCGCCCGGCCCACCGCGACCAGCACGTCGATGCCCAGCGACGCGGCGAGCGCGCCGACCCTGCGGTGCTCCCGCTCCGAGCTGTCACCGAGTTCGCGCATCTCCCCCAGCAGGGCGATCGTGCGTCCGCCGCTCCCCCGGCCCAGGTGCGCCAGCGCGCGCAGCGCCGCGCTCGTGGAGTCGGTGTTGGCGTTGTAGGCGTCGTTGACCACCGTCACCCCGTCGGGGCGTTCGGTGACGCGCATCCGCCCCTCCGACACCGGCACCGCCGCGGTGAGCGCCCTGCCGACCTGGTCGACGTCCATCCCCGCCGCCCCGGCCACCGCGGCGGCGGCGAGCGCGTTGGGCACCTGGTGCTCCCCCACCACCTGAAGGCGGACCGGGGCCTGCCCGGCCGGGGTGTGCAGGGCGAACGAGGCCCTGCCCTGCCCGTCGAGGGCGACGTCGGTGGCGTACACGTCGGCGCCGCGCTCCACCCCGAAGGTGACCACCTCGGCCTTCGTTCGCGCGGACATCGCGGCCACCCGCGCATCGTCGGCGTTGAGCACGGCCACGCCGCCCTCGGCCGCGGAGGGCAGCGCCTCGACCAGTTCGCCCTTGGCCCTCGCGGTCATGTCCGGGCCGCCGAACTCCCCGGCGTGCGCGGTGCCGACGTTGAGCACGGCCCCGATCCGGGGCGGGGTGATACCGGTGAGGTAGGCGATGTGCCCTTGACCGCGGGCGCCCATCTCCACCACCAGGTGGCGGGTGTCGGCGGTGGCCTCCAGGGCGGTGAGCGGTAGGCCGATCTCGTTGTTGAACGACCCCTGCGTGAAGACGGTGGCTCCGGCGCGGTCGAGGACCTGGGCGATGAGGTCCTTGGTGGAGGTCTTGCCGGAGGAACCGGTCACCGCGATCACGTCCAGTTCCGCCAGCGCCTCGACGTGGGCGCGGGCCCAGGCGCCCAGTGCGGCGAGGGGGTCCTCGACCACCACGGCGGGCAGGCCGAGCGGGCGGGCGGCGAGCACCGCGACTGCCCCGTCCTCGACGGCGGACGGGGCGAAGTCGTGTCCGTCGCGGCCCTGTCCGGGCAGTGCGACGAACAGGTCCCCGGGGATCGCCTCGCGGGAGTCGAAGGCGACCCCGGTCACCTGGGTCTCGGGATCGGCGTCGGTGACCTGGCCACCGGTGGCGGCGGCGATCTGGGCGAGGGACAAGGGCTGCACGTGACCTCCGGAATACGCTCGGGGTGAGGGTTCGACCGTACCGAGGAAGGCCAGGCGAGACCGTGATTTCGGGGCAGAACGCGGCCACCGGTTAGCACGGACCCGGGGCGCGGCCCGCCCCGCCGACCGGGCCCGTGCGCGCCACCCCGCCCGCCCGCCCGGGGACGGCGGGTGCGGCGGCCCGTGCCTAGGACCGGCCCGCCGGTTCCCGGACCGGTGAGCCGGTGGAGGCGGCGTCGCGGCCCACGGCGCGCACCCCGAAGGCGACCGCCACCAGGCAGGCCAGGCACACCGCGGCCACCGCCGACAGCGACACCGTGTAGGGCGCGACCGGCAGCAGCACGGCCAGGAGGGTGGGCAGCAGGAAACCGGTGTAGGCCAGGGAGTAGTAGACCCCGGTCAGACCGGCCAGGTCCCGGGGCGGGGCCACGGCCTGGACGTGGAGCAGCCCCGCCACGACACAGATCCCGTAGGCCGCGCCCAGGACCACGGCCACCAGCAGCGCCGGGACGGGGTGGGCCAGCAGGGCCGCGACCACGGCCAGGACCATTCCCGCCGACATCAGGGACAGGCCCACCACCAGGGCGCGCCCGCCGGTGCGCCGGTCGATCCAGGGCACGAGGTTCTGCACCGCCGCGCCCGCGCCCAGGGTGAGCACCGTCAGGGCGGTGGCGTACAGCGTGGTCCAGTCCCCCAACCGGTCCTGGGAGATCGCGGGCATGATCGCGTAGGCCACGCCGGAGGCGGCGAACACCCAGGGGGCGGCCGGGAGCACCAGGCGGGTGAACCGGCGGTGCCCGGCGGACGGGACGCGCAGGTCGCGCCACCACGCCTGGGCGGTGCGCCGCTCCCGGGGCAGCGACTCCGGTGCCGTGGCCGCCACGACCAGGGCCGCGGTGCCGAGCGCCGCGTGCACCAGGTAGGGGGTCAGCGCCGGGGCCGGTCCCCACTGGGCGAGCAGGCCGGTCACCGCGGCGCCGACACCGAAGCCCAGGGTGAGGGTCAGGGAGGGTCGGCGCGCCCCCGCCGTGGCCCCCGCCCGGTGGTCGAAGGGCGGCGCGGACAGCTCCTTCATCCAGCTCGTGCCCACGGACATGGCCACCCCCACCCCGGCTCCGGCCAGGGCCCGGCCCGCGCACAGCAGTCCGAAGAAGGGCAGCCCGGCGGCCAGCAGGGCGCTGCCGAACAGGGCCAGGACCATCCCGGCCAGAAGTACCGGTCTGCGGCCGTGCCGGTCCGACAGGGCCGAGGCGAGCAGCAGGCCGGGGACGAGACCGGCGACGTACATGCCCAGCAGCAGGTTGGCCTGCCACACGGCGTAGCCGCCGAGATGCTCGTACAGGTGCAGCAGCGGGGTGAAGTGGTTGCCGCCCCAGGCCATGAGGAACACCGCCGGGACGGTCCTGAGCCAGGGCGCCCCCGCGCGCGTACGGGTGCTCACGGGCGGCCCCCGTCGGTGAAGTGGCCGTACTCGATGTGGGAGCGCACCAGCGCGGAGAACCCCTCCACGTCCCCGGCCAGGGCGCGCGCGGTCAGCCCCTCGTGCTCGCGCAGGAAGGTCTCCAGCCGGGGCGGGTTCTCGGTGACGGCGAGGTAGGTCAGCCGGGCCCAGCGCGGCCCGAGGGTGTCGAGCAGCTCGGCCACGACGTGGTTGCCCCCGCTCTGGATGACGCGGGCGTGGAAGGCGTAGTCGGCCCCGGCGAAGTCCAGGACGTCGTGGGACTCCAGCGCGGCGCGCTGACGGGCCAGGATCACCTCCAGGTCGGCCGCCAGTCCGGTCTCCGGTCCGGTAGCCGGTCCGTCCTCCTGGCCGGTCCTCGGCCCGCCCTCCTGGTCGGTCGCCGTTCGGCTCCCCCGCCCCGGGTCCGCGGCCAGGGTGCGCACGGCCTCGACCTCCAGCATCGCGCGCAGCGCGAGCAGGTCCCGGCGCTCCCGCGGGGTGGCCTCGGAGACGATCGCGCCCTTCTTGGGCAGCAGGCGCACCAGTCCCCAGGAGTGGAGGCGGAGCATGGCCTCCCGGGCGGGGGTGCGGCTGGCGCCGTGGGCGGCGGCCAGGTCGGTCTCGGTGAGCAGGGTTCCGGCGGGATGCCGTCGTTCGATGACGGCGCGCGCGGTGTCGGCGGCCAGGCGGTGGCTCAGGGGCGATCGGTCGTCGGGGCGCTCCCAGGGGAGCGCGGGCAGGGTGGACATGGACCCAGGGTAGGTGATGCATGCATTGATGTATGCATCAGAGGGTTCGGGCCGGGTGGAGCCGGAACGCGGCGGCTCTCACCTGCGCTCCGGCGTCCGCGCGGCTTCCGGGCCGGAGGCGACGGGAGGGGGCGCGGCGGCCGGAGCACGGCGCCCGGCACGCACCCCGTTGGCGATGACCAGGACCTCGGCCAGCTCGTGGGTGAGGATGACCGCCGCCAGGCCCAGCACCCCGAACGCCGACAACGGGATGAGGAGCAGCAGGATCGCCCCCGACAACAGCAGGCTCTGGAGCATGACCCGCCGGGCCCGACGGGCGTGGGCCAGGGCCCGGGGCAGCGCCCGCAGGTCCTCGCCCATGAGGGCGACGTCGGCGGTCTCGATCGCGACGTCGGTGCCCATGGCGCCCATGGCAACCCCGGTGTCGGCGGTGGCCAGGGCGGGGGCGTCGTTGACGCCGTCGCCGACCATCGCCACCGGTCCGTGGCGGCGCAGAGCGCTGACCAGGGCCGACTTGTCCTCGGGGCGCAGGTCGGCGTGGACCTCGTCGACGCCGACCCGGGCCGCCAGGGCGCGGGCGGTGCGCTCGTTGTCGCCGGTGAGCATCACGGTGCGCACGCCCATGCGGTGCAGGGCGGCGACCGCCTCGGCGGCCTCGCCGCGCAGCTCGTCGCGGATCGCGACGGCGCCGACCAGGCGGCCGTCGGCCTCGACCAGGACGGTGGTGGCGCCCTCCTCCTGGAGTCGGGCCACCTCCGGTGCCAGCGGCCCGGGGTCGACGTAGCCGGGGCGGCCGAGCCGCAGGGGTGTGCCGTCGGCCGAGGTGCCGACCAGGCCGCTCCCGGTCACCGCCTCCACGTCCCGGGCGGGTACGGGGTCGGGGTGGGCGGCCAGGATCGCGGCGGCCAGCGGGTGTTCGCTGCGCGCCTCCAGCGCGGCGGCCGGGGCCAGGACCTCCTCGCGGGTGTGCCCGTGCGCGGGCACCACGGCCACCACGGCGGGCGCGTTGCGGGTGAGGGTGCCGGTCTTGTCCAGGGCGACCACCCGCACCGTCGCGAACGCCTCCAGGGCGGCCCCGCCCTTGACCAGCACGCCCGACCGGCTCGCCGCGCCGATCGCGGCGACCACGGTGACCGGGACGGCGATGGCGAAGGCGCACGGGGAGGCGGCCACCAGCACCACCAGGGCGCGCTCGACCCACACTCCCGGGTCGCCGAACAGCGAACCGGCGGTGGCGATCAGGGCCGCGGCGACGAGGATGCCCGGAACCAGGGGGCGGGCGATCCGGGCGGCCAGGCGCTGGGCTGCGCCCTTGCGCGCCTGCTCGCGTTCGACGATGTGCACGACGCGGGACAGGGAGTTGTCGGCCACCCGGGCGCTGGCCTCGACCTCCAGGGCGCCGCCGCCGTTGACGGTCCCGGCGAACACCTCGGTCCCCTCGACGGCCTCGGCGGGGACGGACTCACCGGTGACGGTGGAGGTGTCCACGGTGGAGCGGCCCGCGCGGACGACGCCGTCAGTGGCGATCCGCTCGCCGGGCCGGACCAGGAGCAGGTCCCCGACGACGAGTTCGGCGGGGTCCACGGCGGCCTCGCGGCCGTCGCGCAGCACGGTGGCCCTGGGCGGGACCAGGTCGAGCAGGGCGCGCAGGCCGTGGCGGGTGCGGGCCACGGCGTGGTCCTCCAGGGCCTCGGCCAGGGAGAACAGGAAGGCGAGCATGGCGGCCTCGCCCACCTCGCCGAGCAGGACGGCTCCGGCCATGGCCACGGTCATCAGCGTGCCCACGCCCAGCTTTCCACGGACGAGGGCGCGCAGGGTGCCGGGGACGAAGGTCCGCCCGCCCGCCACGATCGCCCCCGCGAACAGCGCGGTCGGCACGATGGGGACCTGGGCGAGCCACTGCGCGATCAGCCCGGACAGCCACAGGGCACCCGCCAGGCCCGCCCACCGGACGGTGGCCGAGTCCCACCACGCGCCCGGTTTCTCCTCCGGCCCCGGGGCGTCCGCGCCGCAGGTGGGGTCGCCGCAGCCGTCGGCGTCGGCGTCGGCGTCGGCCTCCGCCCCGGCACCGGCGTGACCGCCGCCGGGACCGTCGTCGGAAGCACCGTCGGCGGTGACCGCCCGGGGTCGCCCGCGGGCGTCACCGCCCGAGCAGCAGGAGCAGGTGACCGAGGCGGGGGCCCGGGGCACGGGTGTCAGGTTCAGTGTCGGGCGGTCCCGGCGGGGCTCGGGCGCCCCGTCGTCGCCGCAGCACAGGTCGGACACGGGTCAGCCCTCTCTCACGGCGGGTTCGGGGTCGGGCAGCAGCAGTGCCAGCAGGGCGTGTCCCGCGTCGGTAAGGCGGTACATGACGAGCTTGCCCTCGCGCCGGGAGGAGGCCAGGCCGGCGGTGCGCAGCTGGCGTACGTGGTGGGAGACGAGGTTCTGCGAGGCGAAGCAGACCCAGGCCAGGTCGCACACGCACAGTTCGTCGCCGACCGCCAGCGCGCGGGCGACGCGCAGCCGGGTGGGGTCGGCCAGGGCCCGGGCCCGGTCGGCGGCGGACCGGACGTCCCCGTCGGCGGGCACGCGGGCGCGGACGGCCTCGGCTTGGGGCAGGTCGAGGCAGAGGAGTTCACAGGAGTCGGAGGACATACCAACAAACTAACGCTCGTTGATATGTTGTGACAACAGGGAACCCCGACCTGGCCCGGAGCGCCCCTCCCGGCGGCGCCGGCGCGGGGCGGCGGCCGGGCGGCCGGAGCGCCCCGACCCCCTCCTCGACCCCGGTGAGGCCCCTCGGAGGGCGACGGGGCCGAGCGCGGCCGGACTCCGGAGAGTTCCCGGACGCCGAGCCGGAGCCGGGCACGCGGGGACGCGCGTTCGGGCACCGGTTTCCCCATGGGTGGCAAACAGTCGTCGGGGGATGTGACAGGCCCTCCCAGGAGCAGGGTCCGGACGCCTACCGTGGTCGGACGGTGGGTACCCGGGGAGCACCGGGGCCAGAGCGAGCGGCAGAGCCCGTGAGGGGGCTCCGGAGCAGAGGGGACAGCGAAGCCTGAGGGGGCGCCGTAGCCCGAGGGAGCGCTGGGGCCGGAGGGGACAGCGGAGCCCGAGGGAGCGCCGGGGCCCACCGCACGGCACACGAACACGAGGGGGAACCGTGCGCGGTGTAGTGATGTACCAACCCGGAGACGTGCGGGTCGAGGAGCGCGAGGACCCGAGGATCATCGAGCCCACCGACGCGGTCATCCGGATCTCCGCGACCTGTGTCTGCGGGTCGGACCTGTGGCCCTACCGGGGCGTGGAACCAGCCGACCACCAGGTCATGGGGCACGAGTACGTCGGCGTGGTCGAGGAGACCGGCGCGGACGTGCGCGAGATCGGGGTCGGCGACTTCGTCGTCGGCTCGTTCGTCATCTCCGACAACACCTGCGAGATCTGCCGGGCGGGCTACCAGTCCAGGTGCGTGCACGCCTCCTTCGTGGCCCAGGCGATCGGCACCCAGGCGGAGCGGGCCCGCATCCCCTACGCGGACGGCACCCTGGTCGCCACGCCGGGGCAGCCGGAACCGGAGCTGATCCCCTCGCTGCTGGCCGCGTCCGACGTCCTGGGCACCGGCTGGTTCGCCGCCGACGCCGCCCAGGCGGGCCCGGGCCGGACCGTGGCGGTCGTCGGGGACGGGGCGGTGGGCCTCATGGGGGTGCTGGCCGCCCGCCAGCTCGGCGCGGAGCGCGTCATCGCGATGTCGCGCCACGCGGACCGGCAGGAGCTCGCCCGCTTCTACGGGGCCACGGACGTCGTCGCCGAGCGCGGCGACGAGGGCGTGGAGAGGGTCCGGGAGCTGACGGGCGGGCTCGGCGCGCACGCGGTAATCGAGGCGGTCGGCACGCAGGAGTCGATGATGCAGGCCATCCGCTCGGCCCGCCCCGGGGGCCACGTGGGCTACGTCGGCGTCTCGCACGACGTGCGACTGCCCGGCGACGAGCTCTTCTTCAGCACCGTGCACCTGCACGGCGGCCCCGCCCCGGTGCGCCGGTTCCTGCCCGATCTGATCCGGCGGATCTGGGACCGCGAGATCGACCCGGGCAGGGTCTTCGACCTGACCCTGCCCCTGGAGGAGGCCGCCGAGGGCTACCGGGCGATGGACGAGCGGCGCGCGGTCAAGACCCTCCTGACGGTGTGACCCCGCCCGGAGGGCCCGGCGCGCCGGCCGGGGTGCGGGCGGACGAATCCGGCCGGACCCCGGCCGGTCGAAGAACCCGGCGCGCCGGTCGGCCGCTCCCCCGCCTCCGGGGCGGCCGATCAGCCGGAGGAGCGTCAGCGCCCTTTCAGGGCCGGTCGGGCAGGTCCACGCCGGTGCCGCCGCGCCCGCCGTCGGCCTCCGCGCGGGTGGCGGCGAGGGTGCCCAGCAGGGCGAAGGCGTCCGCCGAGGGGGTGCCGGGTTCGACGGTGTAGGTGACGATCCACAACCGTTCCTCACCGGCCGGTTCGAACACGTCGAAGGTGACCTCGACCAGGCCGACGTCGGGGTGGCGGAAGGCCTTGGTGCCGGTGCGGTGACTGTGGACGTTGTGGCGGGCCCAGTCCCGGGCGAAGACGCCGCTGCGCGCCGACAGCTCCCCGATCAGCGCGGTGAGCTCGCCATCCAGCGGGTTGCGTCCGGCCTCCAGGCGCATCATCGCGGCGGTGGTGCGCCTGGCCAGGGGCCAGTCGACGTAGTAGTCGCGGGCGCGGGGGTCCAGGAAGATGAACCGCGCCGTGTTGGGCGTGCGCCGTTCGGTGTCGAAGTGCGGCGCGTACAGGGCCCGGCCCAGGCGGTTGGCGGCCACCAGGTCCTGGCGGGCGTTGTGCACGACGGCGGGCGTGTCCATCGCGTCCAGCATCCGCTGCACCGAGGGCCGCACGGCCGGGACCGGCGGCTCGGCGGGGCGGGCGCGGGCGCCGGAGGCGGCGCGCGCGAGGTCGAACAGGTGGGCGCGCTCGACCTCGTCCAGCATCAGGGCCCGGGAGACCGCCTCCAGCACGCTGTCGGAGGCGCCGCCGATGTTGCCGCGCTCCAGGCGGGTGTAGTAGTCGATGCTCACCCCGGCGAGCATCGCGACCTCCTCGCGGCGCAGCCCGGGCACCCGGCGGTCGTCCCCGTAGGCCGGAATCCCCGCCTGCTCAGGTGTCACACGCGCTCGTCTGGTGACCAGGAACTCGCGCACGGTCTTCTTGTCCATAACACCAGGCTAGGCAGGACCCGCCGGAAAGCGGCAGGCCCTGCCAGACCCCCTCAGACGGAGGTCCAGCGGGGTCCGGCCGCCGGTCAGTGGAAGAAACCGGCCACGCCCCGGCCCGCCGCGGCGGCGGTCCTGCACCATTCCATGCAGGACTCGGCGGCGCTCAGGACGGAGGGGTCGAGCGCGGCCCTGCCCTCGTCGGTGGCGGCCTCCCACTGTTCGAGGGCCTTTCGGCACTCGGTGAGGCTCCACTCGCCGTAGCCCGGCAGGTCTTCGGGCGCCGGGATCGGCGAGGGGGCGCCGCCGAAGCCGAACTCCTCGACGCCGACCGCGGTCACGCCCAGTGCGTTCAGGCCCGCGTCGACCGTCTCCAGCCACCCGGACCTCATCGGGGAGAAGTCGTTGTTGAACAGGGCGCGGCCGTGGAACTCGCAGATCCACTTGTACGCGTAGCCGTACATGGTGCCGTGCCGGTCGTCGAAGGGGCCTCCCTCGA
The DNA here is from genome assembly GCF_052466615.1 of Nocardiopsis sp. M1B1. Lineage (NCBI taxonomy): Bacteria > Bacillati > Actinomycetota > Actinomycetes > Streptosporangiales > Nocardiopsidaceae > Nocardiopsis > Nocardiopsis sp. M1B1. The sequence continues at coordinate 3,102,834 of NZ_CP196194.1, read as the reverse complement.
TGACCGCGCGGATCGCGTCGCGGATGCCGGGACCGCCCGCGTCGACGACGTGGTCGAACTGGGCGTCGAAGTGGGCCAGGTGCTGCTTGAACCGGCCGCCGATCATGCGGCGCAGCTTGTCGTCCCCCGACCCGACGGAGCCGTGCAGGACGTCGAGGTCGACCACGTAGGTCGTCAGCGCGTAACTCATGGCGGGACGCTATCGGCGGCCGAGGACACCGGCTGCCGCAGGATGGTGCGCAGCCTGTCCGGCGCGACCCGGCGGAAGTCGCTGAGGTAGATCTCGTGGTGCCTGCCGACCATGCGCAGCCCGTTGCCGGGGACGAACTCGTGGTGCATCCGCCGGAGCACGTCCGCCTCGTCGTCGAAGGAGCCGACGTGCAGCGTCTGCACGCAGCGGCCCTCGGACAGCGTCTCCATGCGGACGTCGCCGAGGCGCGCGGGTCCGTTCTTCGCGGCGACCTGCTCCACGGCGGCGGCGAACATGTCCTGGTCGATCCAGTCCGGGACCATGATCATCATCGTCCAGTCCCACCGCGACTTGTCGCGCGCCGCCGTGAAGGCGTCCATGTCCTCGGCCCACCACAGGCCCTCCAGGGGCATGACCACGTAGTCGCGCCCGAGGTCGCGCTTGCTGGCGAACTTGAGCTTGTAAGCCACCGGGTAGAGCGCCTCGACCGCCTCGGTGAAGGCCGGTGAGGTGTTGGGGTCGCCGTGGCCGTCGACCATGAGGTAGCTCAGGTCCGGCACGTGCGTGATCCGGAACTGGTTCCGCCGCGCCCGGTAGGCGTCAAGGGTTCTCTTGAAGTCGGTCTTGTCCGTCATCGGGCACCTGGACTCGGCTGGCGAGCCACGACCTTTCCGCCTCCAGGAGGCTCAGTGAGTACGAGAACACCTCGCGCGCCGCGAGCGCGGAGGGCGCCTGCGCCCGCTCGGCCGCCCTGACCGCGGCGATGCGCTCCTCCACCCCGGCCAGCCGGGCGCGCAGCGCGTCGGAGTACTCGCGTTCGGAGAGCAGGGGCAGGTTGGCGACGCCCGCCAGCAGCGGGTGCGCCACCGGCCGTGGTCGCCGGATGAGGTCGAGCGCGCCGTCCCGCGCCGCCCGCCTTCCGGCGCCGGTGGCGTGGAACACCCGGCGCGACTTCGCGGCGGCGGGGGCCTGCGGGACGTGGACCAGGCCCCGCTTCTCCAGTTTGGCGAGCAGGTAGTAGATCGAGGAGAAGCCGATGTCGGTCCACTGGCGGACGCCGCGCAGCTCGATGGCCTGTTCCAGGTCGTAGCCGTGTCGGGGGCGCTCGATGACCAGGCCCAGGACGGTGAGTTCGGCGGGTGTCAGCTCCACGCACGTATTCTAGTACTGGAATAAAACGCCGGGGAACCCCTCTCCGAAGAGTTCTCCTTACTCGGGACGCGTGGCGGCCCTCCGGCCGCCGGGGCCCGCCGGGTGGGGACGGGACCGCGTCCTCCGCGCAACGGACGCACCCGCGCGGAGGGACGCGGAAGAGCCCTCTCAGCGGCTGTTCGCCTCGCGCACCCAGCGGTGCGTCAGAAGACGGTCAGCGTGACGGCGCCTGCGGTTGCCGGCTTTGACGTACTGCTGCCACTCCGCGGTGCATCCGCGCCTCTGGCACCCGGAACAGCATCCGTGGCCCATCGGGACCGAATCGGGGTGCGCCCACCGGCACCGCGTGTCGGGAGTCGCACGCGTCGGCTCCGGCGGCAGGTCGCAGGGTCCGTGGCTGTGGTCGTGCAGCGCCACCGCTCCGTGTTCGCGCTGGCGCACCCACAGCGGTTTGGTCTTGTCCGTACGGGACATCTCGTTCCTTCCGGAACCCGCCGCCCTCTCCCGGACCCTCCGGGCGGGCGGCTAGGTCAACATCCCCATCACGACCACCTCCTCGTACGGCGTTCACGGAACGGACCACACACCCTAGGACATCCGGACCCGCGGCGACAGTCCGGTCCCGGAGGCCGGTCCCAGGACATGCGCTGACCGGCGGTCACGTCCGTGGGCGCACCGCCGAAGCGGGCCGCGGGGAGTTCCGCGGGAGATCCAGGCGCCCTCGGCCGCGATGATCCGGGCGGTGGCGTTCGACCCGGCGCCGCCGCGGCCCGGGACCCGGTCCACGGGGAGGCGCCCGGCGCGGGGCCCGGCTTTCGCCGGGAGTGCCGTGCCCCTCCCCGCCACCGGCGCGCACGGAACGTAGCCTTGTGGTCACTTCGTCTACGGGAGGACCTCGTGCCCCAGCCGTCACAGCAGCAGACCCCGCCCGGCCGCACCGACGCCATGGACCCCAGACCCGACCACGGTGAGGAGTCCTACCGGGGGTCGGGGCGGCTCGACGGGAAGGCCGCCGTCATCACCGGTGCCGACAGCGGCATCGGGCGGGCGGTGGCCATCGCCTTCGCCCGCGAGGGCGCCGACGTGCTCATCGGCTACCTGGACGAGCACGACGACGCGCGGGAGACCGAGCGCTGGGTGCGCGAGGCGGGCCGCAGGGCCGTCCTGTTCCCCGGGGACCTGGCGGACCCGGGCCGGTGCCGCGCCCTCGTCGGGAAGGCGGTGGAGGAGTTCGGCCGGGTGGACGTCCTGGTCAGCAACGCCGCCTTCCAGATGACCCACGAGACTCTGGAGGAGATCCCCGACGAGGAGTGGGACCACACCCTGGCCGTCAACCTCAGCGCGTTCTTCCACCTCGCCAAGGCCGCCGTGCCGCACATGCGGCCCGGCTCCTCGATCATCGCGAGCACGTCGGTCAACTCCGACGCCCCGCCGCCCACCCTGCTGCCCTACAACGCCACCAAGGCGGGCATCGCCAACATGGCCGCCACGCTGGCCCAGATGCTGGCGCCCGAGGGCATCCGGGCCAACTCCGTGGCGCCGGGACCGATCTGGACCCCGCTGATCCCCTCGACCATGCCGCCCGAGCAGGTGGAGGACTTCGGCTCCCAGGTACCGCTGGGCCGCGCCGGGCAGCCGTCCGAGCTGGCACCGGTGTACGTGATGCTGGCGTCGGACGAGTCCAGCTACGTCTCCGGCGCCCGCATCGCGGTCACCGGCGGCAAACCGGTCCTGTGACGGGGACGGCCGTGGACTGGTACCCGCTGAGGGTGAGCGCTCCGGCCCGGCAGTTGGTGTTCGGCGGCCACGCCATCGCCCGCCACCTGGGCCGGGAGGGGCTGCCCGACTGGGCGATCGCGGAGACCTGGGAGGTCAGCGACGTCGACGGGAACGGCAGCACGGTACTCGACGGGCCCCTCGCCGGACGGTCCCTGCGCGAGCTCGTGGCGCGGTGGCCGGAGGGGTTGGTGGGCGAGGGCTGGTCCGGGGAGGTCTTCCCGGTGCTGACCAAGTTCATCGACGCCTCCGGGACGCTGCCGGTGCACCTGCACGCCGACGACGCCACCGCCCGGCGGCTGGAGGGGCAGTCCAACGGCAAGACCGAGGCCTGGCACATCCTCGACGCGCCTCCCGGCGCCACCGCGCTGTGCGGGATCAGGAGCGGGGTGTCCGGGGAGGAGCTCCACCGGGCGCTGCTCGACCAGGACTTCGACGCCGTGCTGCGCCGCCTGCCGGTGCGGCCCGGCGAGACGGTCTACGTCCCGGGCGGCACGGTGCACAGCTTCGGCCCCCGGACCCTGGTCTACGAGATCGAGCAGACCTCCGACGTCCAGCAGCACGCGATGCGCTGGGAGATGGAGGACGGCTCACCGGTCCCGGACGGGCGGTGGCGCGCGAACCTGGAGGCGCTGATGGCCCAGGTCCGGCCGGAGCACAGGCCCGACTTCCACCCGGGGCTGAGGATCGGGGTCGGCGACGGCGTGGAGCGGGTGTTCTGCTGCGCCGGGCCGCACTTCGCGCTCGAACGCTGGCACGCGGGCACCGCCGAGCCCCTGCGCCACACGTTCGCCACCGCGCAGGTCCTGACCAACGTCGGGGCGCCCGTGCGGGTGCGCTGCGGCGACTGGCGCGGGGAGCTGGGCCGGGCCCGGACGCTGCTGCTGCCCGCCGCGGTGGGCGGGGTGGAGGTCGAGGGCCCGGCCGACGTGCTGTTCGGCTACCTGCCCGACCTGGATCGCGACGTGGTCGCCCCCCTGGCCGCCGCCGGTTATCCCCGTGAGGTCGTCGCCGCCCTCGGCGAGGGCCTGTGAGCCCGCGGACCGGCCCGGCCCCCGCCGCCGCGGTGGGGGCCGGGCCCGCCGGTCGGCCCGCGGACCGCTCCCGCGGCACCGCCCGTCAGCCGCCGGTGCGGGGAACCGTCACCACCCACAGGAAGTCGCCCGCGTCCGAGGCGGCCTCGAACGTGTGCCCGGAACCGCTCCCGATCCGCGCTGACTCGGCCTCGCCCACGACAGGTCGCCCGAAGCCGACCGGACGCGGAGGCGGCCACGCAGCACGTGCGTCATGGAGTCGGGGGCGCCCGCCGCCGGAGCCGCCCGGTAGCCGTCGTCCCCGGCGATGTGCCACTTCCACAGCTCGACCGACACCTGGGGCGTCTCAGTCGCCTTGAGGAGGTAGGCCCAGCTCCCGTTCGGGGTCGACCAGACCTCGACCCCGTCGGGCGGGGGATCCGGGAGCAGTCCGACGAGCACCGGGAACGTCATCCCGAGCGCGGAGGCGATCCGGTCGACCGTCGCGAGGCTGGGGTTGGCCTGGCCGAGTTCGATCTGGGTGAGCATGCGTCGGCTGGCCCCGCTGAGTTCGGCGAGCCCCGCGACGCTCAGCCCCGCCTCCGACCGCAGTGAGCGGATGCGCCCGCCCACGAGGACGGCCACCTCCGGTCGTATCCGCTCGGCCACGCGTCCTCGCTCGGCAGTTCCGTCGACGGTCACATCGGTGAGCGCTATATTGCCCATCGTCTGCCTTGTTCGGCCCCGGGGCCGACCCCCACCGCGTGCGAACGCGAGGATGCGAGGCCCTGATGGCACGGACCCAGGCGAGGCCGCCCGGGCGGGACACCGGCGCGCCGCGCTCCCGGCTCGACGTCGTGCGCTGGCAGGTCGGGTACGGGATGTTCGGCGTGCCCCAGGCCGCCGCCCCCATCGCCTTCGCCCTGCTCGCCCTCCCCATCACCGGCACGGCCGAGTCCGGCGCGGCGCTGGTCTTCGCCATGACCGCCGCGCAGGTGCTCGGCGCCGTCCCCGTGTCCCGTATGGGCCGCCGGTTCAACGGCGCCCACTACCTGCGCGCGCTCATCGCCGTCCGAACGCTCGCGCTCGCCGCCGTCACCGTGCTGGCGGCGGCGCAGGCCCCCTTCGGGCTGCTCCTGGTCGCGGTCACCGCGGCGGGGGCCGTCAACGGCGCCGCGTACGGCTACCAGCGGCTCCTGCTCAACCACCTCGTGGAACCGTCCGGGCTCCCCCGAGCGCTGGGCGTGGCCGCGACGCTGAACGAGGTCGGCTTCGCGCTGTCCCCCGTGCTCGCCTCGGTGCTCGGCGCCGTCTCGCCCGTCTGGGCCATGGCGGCGGTCACCGCGCTGGGCGTGGGCCCGCTGCTCCTGATGCCGCACGTCCCCGGAGCCCGCGGGCCGCAGGGCCGCGAAGCGCCCCGCGTACGGACGCCGGTACCCCGCGCGGTGCTCCTGTGGCTGTTCTGCGCGACCGCGAGCGCGGGGGCGGTCGCGGCCGTCGAGGTCGGAGCGGTCTCCTTCGCGCTGTCCTTCGGACTCGAACCGGGCTGGGCCTTCCTGTTCGCCCTCGTGCTGTGCGCGGGCTCGGTCGCGGGCGGGGTCTGGGTGAGCGTGCGCAACCGCACGCCCGCCCCCTGGCAGGTCGTCGCCTTCCTGGCGGCGACCACCGCGGGCTCCGGGCTGGTCCTGGTCGGCGGGCACCTCTCCCTGACGCTCACCGGCGCGGCCGTCATCGGGCTCTTCCTGCCGATGCTGGGCACGTTCTACTCGCTCGCCCTGGACGGGCTCGCGCCGCCGGACCGCCGCGCGGAGATGTTCGCGCTCCTACGCACCGCGAGTTCGCTCGGCATCATCGCCGTGAGCGGCCTGCTCGCCCTCCTCGGCCTGCGGGCCGCCCTCGTCGGCAGCTTCGCGCTCCTGCTGGTGGCGTCCTCCCTCGCGGTGGCGCACCGCGCGCACTCCCGCCGCGCCCCGGCCCCGCCGACCGCGCCCGACGGAGTGTGAGGCCACCGCCGCCGGGCCCGGAGCGACCGGCTTACTCCTTCTGACCTCCTGACAGCGCGGGGCTGCCGTACGTCCCGCGCCGCGCGGACCGGCAGCACGTCCGCCCCACGGCCGCCGGGGGCGCGGCAGCCCGTGCGCGGCTCCGGGGAAATCACCCCCGCCGGGAACTCCCCCGCCCTCCGGGACGACCCGAACAGGAGGAAACCATCACGATCGGCGCGCCCCGCACCGGCCGGGGAGCACCGCGGTGCCACCGGAACGGTCGCGCCGACAACGAGGAGAGCGGCCACATGGGACAGGAAGACAGCGCACCCCCGCAGGACGGGACGCGCGCGGAGCCCGGACGGCGCGGCACCTGGGCGGCGCTGCGCCCCCTGGTGCTGCGCCTGCATTTCTACGCGGGGGTCCTCGTCGCCCCCTTCGTCCTGGTCGCCGCCGTGTCGGGTCTGCTGTACGTGTGGACGCCCCAGATCGAGCAGGCGGTCTACGCCGAGCAGCTGCGGGTGGAGCCCTCCGGCGAACCGATCCCGCTCCACGCACAGGTGCGCGTCGCCCAGGAGGAGCTGCCGGGAGCCGAACTCGACGCGGTGCGACCGGCCACCGGCGCGGAGGACTCCACCCGGGTGCTGTTCGACGTGCCGGGGCTGGAGGCCAGCCACAGGATGACGGTGTTCGTGGACCCCTACGGCGGCGAGGTGCTCGGGGTGATGGAGACCTACGGCACCAGCGGCGCCCTCCCGGCCCGCACGTGGGTCGACACCCTGCACCGCAGCCTGCATTTGGGCGACGTCGGACGCCTGTACAGCGAGCTGGCGGCGAGCTGGATGTGGGTGGTCGCCCTGGGCGGCGTCGTCCTGTGGGCGGCGCGCAACCGGCGCCCGCGCGCGGGCCTGCGGCGCCTGCTGCTGCCCGGCGCAGGCACCTCCGGGGGGCGGTCCAGGTCGGTCTCCGTGCACGGGGCCACCGGGCTGTGGCTGCTGGTGGGCCTGCTGTTCCTGTCGGCGACGGGGATGACGTGGTCGCAGTACGCCGGAGCCAACATCAGCGACCTGCGCGAGCGGCTGGACTGGAGCACCCCCGCGGTGTCCACGGAGGCGCCGGTGGCCTCGCCCGGGGTGGACGCGGGCGTGGACGCCGTCCTGGCCAGCGCGCGCGAGGCGGGCCTGGACGGCCCCGTCGAGGTGGCCCTGCCTGAGGACCACACCTCCCCCTACGTGGTGAGCCAGATCGACCGGAGCTGGCCGACGCGGGTGGACTCGGCCGCCGTCGCCCCGGACACCGCCGAGGTCACCGACGTGGTCCGCTTCGCCGACTACCCGGTCATGGCCAAGCTGAGCCGGTGGGGGATCGACGCCCACATGGGTGTGCTGTTCGGCGTGCCGAACCAGCTGGTGCTGTCCGCCCTGGCCGCGGGACTGGTCGCCGTCATCGTGCTGGGGTACCGCATGTGGTGGCAGCGGCGCCCCACCCGGTCCCGCGCCCTGGGCGTGGGGCGCCCCTACCCGCGCGGCTCCTTCGCGGCCCTTCCCCCGCTGTCCAAGGTCGCGGTGGTGGCCGTCCTGGCCCTGGTCGGCTGGGCGGTGCCACTGCTGGGGGCCTCGCTGCTGGTGTTCCTGGTCGTGGACGCCGTCCTCGGGTGGCGGGCCCGGTCACGTGCCCCGGGGGGCTCCGCGCCGGGCGGTCGGGCTCCGGGCAGCGGCGGGCAGGCCGGGCCCGAGTCCGCGGGCGCGCCCCCGTCCGGGGCGCGGAGCCTGTGACGGGCGGCCGCGGGACCGCCTGACCCGTGGACCGGGGGTCCGGGGCCGGGGGGCGGTCGCCGCGCCGGGCGGCCGCCCCCCGGACCGGCACGGAGCGACGGGCTCAGTGGTGGTGGTCGTGCCCGGAGCCGCTCTCCCCGCTCCGCGCGGTCATCGGCTCCACCGGAACGGTGACCTCCACCTCCTCCTCGCTGGCGAAGGAGAGGGTGACGGTGACCTCGTCCCCGACGACCGGGGCCTCGGGCAGGTCGTTGACCATGACGTGGTAGCCGCCCTCGACCAGGGTGGTCGCTCCCCCGGCCGGAACCGGGATCTCCTCCACGACCCGCATGCGCGCGGCTCCGGAGTCGGCGGTCTCGGTGCTGCACAGGTCGGCGTCCTCGGAGGCGTCGGTGGACACGCCCGTGACGGCGTCGTCGGACTCCCCCGAGTTGGACACGCGCAGGTAGACCACCCCCACCTCCGGGTTGGCCGGTTCGGGCATCCAGGCGTCCGACACCAGCAGGTGCCCGGCCTCGGCGCGGCCCCGTTCGCTCGCGGGGGCGGCGGAGGCCGGTTCCCCGGAGCCGCCCTGCCCGCCCCCGCACGCGGTGACGCACAGCAGCACCCCCAGGGCCGCCGGTGCGGCGCGGCGTGCGAGACGTCGTCTGTCAGCCCGTGTACGCGGCATGGTCCTCACTTACCTCTTCCTCCCCTGCGTCGGGTCGGGCTCCGCTGCCGGGCCCGACCGTGATGTCGTCGCGGGAACCGCTCCGGTTCCCGGGCACCCCGGTCTCACAGCAGGGTGTGCGCCACATGCGGCTCCCCCTCCCGCAGCGGCGGCACCGCGAACAGGGCGCTGCCCTCGTGCCTGACGTAGGCGCCGAGCGCGTCCCCGCCCTCGTCGAGGTTGCGCTGCACGGCCGTGAACCCGGTGCGCGGATCGGCCTGCCAGGCGGTGAAGAGCAGGCCCGCCTGCCTGCGGCCGTCGGCGTCCCAGCCCAGGTCGTAGCTGAAGCCCCGGCGCAGCATCCGCGCCCCCAGCGTGCTCTCGGGGCTGGCGAGCCTGATGTGGGCGTCACGGGCGATGACCGGCTCCCCCGCGCCGTCCCGGGCCGACAGGTCGGGCCGGTCGTGCTCGCGGTCCCCGCCCAGGGGCGCGCCGTCGGACAGGCGGCGTCCGATGACGTCCTCGCGTCGTCGGGTCTCCAGGGCGAACCAGTCGTCCAGCAGCATGCGGATGCGCCGCACGACCAGGTAGGACCCCCCGTCCATCCACGCCAGGGAGGGTTCGGTGTGGGAGGCCAGGACCTGGGTGGCGAACAGGGCCTCGTCGGGGCGCGGGTTGACCGTCCCGTCGACCTGGCCCATGAGGTTGCGCGGTGTGGCGGCGGGGTCGGCGGCGGCCGCGGCCGACCGCTGGAAGGCGGCCAGGGACCAGCGGACCCCGACCCGGCCCCAGGCCGCGCGCAGCAGGTGGTCGACCGCGGAGCTGAGGACCAGGGGGTCCTCGGCTCCCACGTGCAGCATGAGATCGCCGCCGCACCAGGCGGGGTCGAGGTGGTCGGAGTCGAAGGCGGGCAGGTCCTCCATGTGCGGCGGGCGCCGGTCGGCCAGACCCGCGCGTTCCAGCAGGGAGGGGCCGATACCGAGGGTGACCCCCAGCGAGGCGGGGTGCAGGCCCTGGGAGGGCGCGCCCTCCCCGAGGGCGGCCGGTCCCCGCTCGTGCAGGGATCGGGCCTCACGGCTCCAGGTCCCGAGGACCTCGCGGGCGGCCCCGCGCACGTCCGCCGCCTCCCGGGCGTCCACGTCCACGGCCACCACCCGCACGTGCGCGGGCGCGGGCGTCAGCAGCGCGGGAGGGCGTCCCTCCCGCGGACCGCCCCGGGAGCGGGCGGCGGTCAGGGCGAGGGCGGCCCGTTCCTCCGCGGCCGCGGCGGCGGAGGCGTACCCCGTCAGCCCTCCGGTGCCGATTCCGGCGATCCCCGCCGCCCCCGCGGCGGTGAGCAGGCCGCGCCGGGAGAACCGGGGCGGCTGGTGCGCGTCCCCCGTCACAGCAGCGCGTCCCTGAGCTCGGGCAGGAGTTCGGCGATCTGGTCCGCCTCGGTGCCCTCGTCGAACATGCCCGCCGCTCTCCCGTCGGGGAGCAGGACGACGATCCGGCCTCCGTGGGAGACCAGGTACTCGCCCTCGGTCTCCCGGGGAGCCTCGACCGGGATGCCGTAGTCCGCGGCGGCGTCGACCGTGGCGTCGATGTCCCCGCGCACCCCCTGGAAGGCGGGGTCGAAGCGGTCCAGCCACGAGCGCAGTTGTTCGTCGGTGTCGCGCTCGGGGTCGGTGCTGACCATGACGACGTCGTAGTCCCCGGCCTCCTCCCCCGCCTGGTCGAGGGCCAGGTTGATCTCGGCCATGGTCATCGGGCACACGTCCGGGCAGCTGGTGTAGCCGAAGAAGAGCAGGGTGAGGCGGTCGTCGGCGACGTCGGTGAAGGTCCAGGGCTCGCCCTCGACCGTGGCCAGCCGGACGGTGGAGGCGGCCATCGGCTCGTCGGACAGGTCCAGGAAGTACTCCGTCTCGGCCAGGGTGTCGGCCGGGTCCGCGGCGCAGGAGGTGACCAGGGCCAGGGAGGCCGCCGCGGCCAGCGCACCGCGCGCTGTGCGGGAGAGGGGTGATCGGGTCATCGTGTGTCTCCGTAAGTCGTTGAACGGCCCGGAGGGGCCGGATGTGGTTCTGCGTGGGTGGGACGTCGGAGGAGTGGCCGTCCGGCCCTCCCCGGCTCCCCGGCCTCGCTGACCGGACGGTCTCGCCGGGCACGGGCAGCGGGTCGCGGCGCACGCGCGCAGCACACGGCACGCGGGAGCCCCGCGCCGTGGGCGCGTGGGACCCTGGAGCGCGCGGAAGGCGGCGCGGGGTCCGTCCGGGCGCACCGCGGAAGGCGGATCAGCGCGGCCGCGTCACCGGGGCCCGGGCGTGCCGGTCGGCAAACGCCCGCGGAGGGCGGCGCGAAGCGGCCGGAGCACGGGAGAGGAACCCGGCCAGGGGCGCGGGCGGAGGATCACGGCGCGCACGACGGCTCCGCGCGCCGGGAGCGGGCGGTGCGGACGGTGCGACGGCCGGAAGGGCGCCGAAGGCTCAGGCGGCGCCGAGCGGGACGGGCGGACCCCGTAGGACCCGGGTGTGGCGCAGGTAGGGAAGGAGCGACGGCGGGCGCTCGTCGCTCCACCGACCGGGGCCGACCGCCCGGACGGGCGGCACGGAGCCCCAGCCCAGGATCAGCAGGAGCGGGAGAAGGGTGAGCGCCATGAAGCGCAGGAACGCGAAGAGCGCGTTCTCCCCCCGGTGCAGCCACCACGCGCTGACCAGCGCGGCCAGCACGTGGACGGCGATCATCTGCCAGCCCGACAGGGCGGAGTGGGCGACCGCGTCGGCGGAGTGGGCGCCGTGCGCGGTCCGGCCCCGCCCGGTGTTCTGGGTGTAGCTGAAGGCCACGTGGAGGGCGAGCTGCCCCCACAGCATCCAGCCGACGAGCATCGCCGGGCCGTAGCGGCGTCCGGCGGCGGCCCAGGACACCCCGAGGACGGCCGCGCAGCCCAGCAGGAGGCCCGCGAGGGGGACGTCGTGGCCGGAGCCGAGGGCGTGGCCGTGCGCGGACACGCTCGCGCACACCAGGGTGAACACCCCGGTGCGCAACGGACGGCACGGCTGGCTCTCTGACATCTCCCGCATATCGTCTCACCCCCCTCACGCACCGCCGGAGCGGGATGGCCCCGGCCTCGCGGGGGACGGGCGCGCGGCGGCGGACACGGCGCGGAGGCGCCGCCGGGTTCAGCGGTCGAGGGCGTCGACGAAGCGGGAGGCTTCGGCCTCGGTCATCCCGGTCTCGCGGGAGACCGTCGTGACGGCGTCGGCCGCACGGTCCTGAGCGAGCAGCTCCCGGGCCCGGTCGGCGAGGCTCTGACCGGGCGGGGGCTCGACCGGGATCCAGTGGCCCTGCTCGACGGCGTCGACGACGTGCTTGGCCTCGGCCAGTCCCGCGCCGGTGCGCTCGCGCACGAGCTTGATCGCCTCGATCTTGCGGTCCGCCCGCACGAGGGCCTGTGCCTCGTCGACCGTGCCCTGGTCGACCGGCCTTCTCATGGGCTCGGGGCTGAGGAGACGTTCGAAGAAACCGGCCATGGTCGGTGCTGCCTTCCCAGGAGTGCGGAACGGGGCGTCCGCCCCGGCCCCGTAGTGTACGGCGGGCCGCGGGCGTCCACTCCCCGGGCGGGGCCCGCCCACCCCCGGCCCCAACCGTGGTCGGCGTCCGGGTGGGGAGGTGTCGGCGGCCCTCGGGGGCGGTGGGTGTGCACGGCACGAGTTCCTCCTCGTCCGGGGCGACCACGACGAGGCACCCGGCGGCGTCGAGACGGTGCGGATACCCCTTTTGCCGGTCGCTGGTTCTAGCCAGAGACGCCTACGGGAAGGCTCGCCCCGGTCGGGCCCGTCCAAGGCCCGACCGGGCGGCCCGGCGACGACGGGAGGGCACGCGGTCATGGCCCAGTGCGTCCGGGCCCCGCGCTCCTGAGCCCGACCGACCGTTCCGTGCCCAGGAGCCAGGAGGAAGAGTTGACCACGACCGGACCCGACCGCACCGACACCGCCGACTTCGCCAACGCCGACCGGGGGCTGATCGCCCGGCTCGAACCGGGGCGGATCACGAACGCCGAGGGCCGCGTGGTGTGGGACGCCGACGCCTACGCCTTCCTCGACGGGCCCTGCCCCGACACCGCCAACCCCAGCCTGTGGCGGCAGTCCCGGCTGTGCTCGCGCCAGGGGCTGTACGAGGTCACCGAGGGCGTCTACCAGATCCGCGGGTTCGACCTGTCCAACATGACCCTCGTGGAGGGCGACACCGGCGTCATCGTCATCGACCCCCTGGTGTCGGCGGAACCCGCCGCGGCCGGGCTGGAGCTGTACCGCAGGCACCGGGGCGACCGCCCGGTCACCGGGGTGGTCTACACCCACTCCCACATCGACCACTTCGGCGGCGTCGGCGGGGTCACCGACGGGAACGTGCCGATCCTGGCACCGGCCGGGTTCATGGAGCACGCGGTGTCGGAGAACGTCTACGCCGGTGTCGCGATGGGACGGCGGGGCGTCTTCCACACCGGTGTCCTCCTGCCCAAGGGCCCCGACGGGCAGATCGGCGACGGCCTCGGCCAGAGCACCTCCAGCGGCACGGTGACGCTCCTGGAACCCAACCGGGACATCACCCGCACCGGCCAGGAGGAGGTCGTGGACGGGGTGCGGATGGTCTTCCAGATGACGCCCGGCACCGAGGCGCCCTCGGAGATGAACTTCCACTTCCCCGGGTACCGGGCCCTGTGCATGGCCGAGAACGCCACCCGCAACCTGCACAACCTGCTCACCCTGCGCGGCGCGCTGGTGCGCGACGCCCGGGTCTGGTCGCGCTACCTCAACGAGGCGGTCGAGCTGTTCGGGCGCGACTCCGACGTGGTGTTCGCCTCGCACCACTGGCCGACCTGGGGCGGCGGGGAGGTCGTCCGCTTCCTGTCCCAGCAGCGCGACCTGTACGCCTACCTCCACGACCAGACGCTGCGCATGGTCAACCGCGGCATGGTGGGGTCGGAGATCGCCGAGGAGATCCGGATGCCGCCCGGGCTGGAGCGGGAGTGGCACACCCACGGCTACTACGGTTCGGTCAGCCACAACGTCAAGGCGATCTACCAGCGCTACATGGGCTGGTTCGACGGCAACCCCGCCCACCTGTGGGAGCACCCGCCGGCGGAGGAGGCCAGACGCTACGTCGACTGCATGGGCGGTGTGGAGGAGGTGGTGGCCAAGGCCGGGAGGTACCGCGACGAGGGGGACCTGCGCTTCGCCGCCACCCTGCTCGACCACGCGGTGTACGCCCGCCCCGACCACACCGGGGCCAGGGAGGCGCTGGCCGGGGTGTACGAGCGGCTGGGCCACGGGGCCGAGTGCGGCACCTGGCGCAACTTCTACCTCCAGGGCGCGCGGGAGCTGCGGGGAGCGCCGGGAGCCCAACCGCTCGCCATCGGCGGGGGCATGACCTCGGCGCTCACCGTGGAACAGCTCTTCGACTCCCTGGCCATCCGGATCGACGGCCCCCGGGCCTGGGACCACCGCTTCACCGTGGACTGGGTGTTCACCGACCTGGACACGACCCACCGCACCAAACTGTCCAACGGGGCGCTCATCTCCTGGGAGTCCCCCGGCGGCGGTGGCGCCGACCTGACCGTCACGCTCACCAAGCCCGAACTCCTGGGCCTGGTCGCGGGCGGGGGCTCCGAGGACCTGGACACCTCGGGCGACGCGTCACTGCTCACCACGCTGTTCGGCCTGCTGGAGGAGCCGGACCCGGAGTTCAACATCGTCACACCCCGGGAGACCCGGGCCGGCGCTCCGCGCCCCCGCCGGGAGGCCGCGGGCGGGGACTGAACCCGCTCACGCCGGGGTCGGCGGCCCGGCGAGCAGGTCGGCGGCACCGCGCTCGCGCAGTTCCCCGGCGACCCCGGCCCTGGCCAGGTGGCTGCCGCGCGAGCCCACCCGCACCGTCCGCGTCATCGGCCCCGCCCCGCTCCGGAAGGCGCCGTGTGCTCCGGGGGCAGGCCGAGGCGGCCGCCTCGGCGCGCGAGGACGCGCACGTCCGCGGTGCCGCGGTCCCGTTCCTGCCTCGGTGTGGTCGGCGGTGTGTTCACGCGGGCCCTTCCGTGTCCGGGGACGGTCGAGGCGGGTACGCACGCCATGCAACCACGGACACCGGCGGGCCCGCGGCCGTTTCGCGATTGCCGTTCCGGCGGGGCTGGCCGACAGAGGTGGGATGGGGCTGGTCGGCGGAGGGGGGACGCTCCCGCGGCCGGTCGGTACCGGGGCGGCAGGCACCCCACCGGCGGCGGGTCGTACCGGTACGTACCGCGCCGACCGGCACGGAGCCCCCCCGGCGCGGACAGGCGGTAAACCCGGACGGAACCCAGCCGAAAGCACACGGACAAACCCCTCGCATCGCCGCCCCAAAAAGGAATAGCGATCACCAATCCTGCCGCGGGAAAAGCAGAAAGCCGCCCCGGGGTTACGGCCTCGCGAGCCCCGGGAACTCCCGATGTCGCGCATACGCGCCGCGTCGCGCACGACGGTCGGCGCTTCGAACGGGAACCGTGCCCGTTCGACCGCTCTCCGCATCCGGCGGAAACGCGCCCGACGACTGGTCGCCGACCACCGCACCGAAGTCGCGCAAGCCAGGCAGAAACGACAGAGGGGGAACATTGACACAGGACCAGATCCAGGACATCGACGAATTCGTCGAACTGATCGAGAGTTGGTACAGGGATGATTTCGAGGGCTTCGCCACCATGTACGACGCCGCGATCAGGCACGTGAAACCGATCCCCGAGGACGCACCGGAGGAGGTCCGCTACGACTGGCGAGAAAGGACGATCAACGACCTGTGCGACTTCTTCCGCGAATGGGACCAGTGGCGGCCGGGTGTCTCCAGCGGGCTGAACTACATCGAGAAGTTCAGTTGGATCAACTACGAGAACGACTACGGCATGGTCTTCGTCACCTCCGGCCCCGGATGCCGGATGACCGCCCTCTTCACGGAGTTGCAGGGGCGCTACATGGACTCCGAGGCCTCCCTCGGCCTGGCGGAGGAGTGGATGAGGGAGCTCGGGCGAAGGATGGACGACTACGTCGTCCCGGCAGGCGGCTACAAGAACTTCAACGAGTTCTTCGTCCGTGAGGTCAAACAGGGAAAGCGACCGGTCGACGCCCCCGACGACGAATCCGTGGTGGTCGCCCCGGCCGACTGCGTCATCAACATGATCGTCGACGAACTGACCGAGGAGACGCGGATTCCGGTCAAGACGGTCACCATGAACGTCGGGCAGTTGCTCGACGGCTCCGACTACGCCAGCAGGTTCGTCGGCGGCACGGCGGTGTCCTGCATCCTGCTGCCCAAGTCGTATCACCGCTACCACTCCCCCGTCAGGGGGCGCGTGCTGGAATCGCGTGACGACGTCGGCGGCGTCTACTACGGCATGCGCAACTTCCCCGAACTGCTCAACAAGGGCAACGTCGGATACGGGTACGACTACAGCATGTTCGAGTACTTCCGCCGGGGTTATCTCGTCATCGCCACGGGTGAGGACGACAACGGTCTGGTCGGAATGGTCCCCGTCGGACTGAACTCGATCGCCTCCGTCGAGTTCAGGCCGAAATTCGCCAAGGTGACCCCCGAGGAACCCGCCGACGTGGCCAAGGGGGAGGAGATCGGGTGTTTCAAGTACGGCGGTTCGCTGAACATCCTCCTGTTCGAGAAGGGTAGGTTCCCCGCGCTCCAGCTCCTCCAGGGGCAGCGCATCGGGAACTTCGAGGACCCGGAGACGTCGGCGGCGGTCTTCGCCGGCTCCTGGCGCACGCCCTCCCGGCGCCTCGGGTTCTGACCGCGGTCGCCCCGCCCGACGGGGCCCGGCCGCCCTGCGCCAGCGCCGCAGGGCGGCCGTAGCGTTCGCTTTCCAGCCATTGCAACGCCTGAGGCGAGTTTTGTTGCATTAGATTCAGAGCCATTGCAATAATTTCCCTGGATTCACCTGCGAACACGGGGATTTGCCGCGAAGTTCCCGTTGCCACAACCACGAACGCAACGTAGCTTTTCCACTGCCAGAAACAGCGAGCCGCGCCAGCGGCGCACCAGGGGGAAAAGCACCGAACCGTTTTCGTGGACAACGGCACCACCGGACCCGGCATCCGCGCCGCCACCTCGCACGGCGATCCCCTCCCCCCGCTCCCACCGCGTCACCGCTTCGAAGGAGAACACCACCATGTCCCTCGCCCCCACCGAGCAGGACCGTCCGGAACTGCACAAGACCATGCAGGAGATCGTCGACTCCGGCTTCGTCGGAATGCAGTTGCGCGTACACGACGAGCACGGCGAGTGGGTCGGCAGCGCCGGGGCGCGCAGGCTGGGCGAGCCGGAGCTGCCGCCGGCCGACGGGCACTTCCGGATCGGCAGCGCCACCAAGAACTTCGTCGCGACCACGGTGCTCATGCTGGTGGCCGAGGGCGGGATCGGACTGGAGGACCGGGTGGCCGACCACCTGCCCGAGTTCGGGCTGGACCGGCGGATCACGGTGCGGATGCTACTCCAGCACACCAGCGGGGTGTTCAACCACACCGGCGAGGTCTACGAGGACGGAACCTTCGCGCCGGGGATCACCTGGTCGGGCCGGGAGTGGGTGGAAGACCGGTTCCGGACCTACCCGCCGGAGGAGCTGGTGCGGCTGGCCCTGTCCAAGCCGTCCCGGTTCGAGCCGGGGACGGACTGGAGCTACGCCAACACCAACTACGTGCTGGCCCGGCTGCTGGTCGAGCGGGTCACCGGCCGCTCGCTCGCCGAGGAGACGCGGCGGCTGATCCTGGGCCCGCTCGGGCTGACGGGCACCGTGGTGCCGACCACCCGGACGGAGATCCCCGAGCCGCACGCCCACGCCTACTACCGGTACGAGGAGGAGGGCCGGGAGAGGACGGTCGACGTCACCCGGCAGAACCCCTCCTGGATCTCCAGCGGCGGTGACATGATCTCGACCACCCGGGACCTGCACACGTACTTCTCCGCGCTGATGGGCGGCAGGCTCCTGCCGACCGAACTGTTGGCCGAGATGCGCACGCCGGAGGAGAAGGTCGGCTACGGCCTGGGGGTGTTCGTCCAGGAGACCGACGGCCAGACCCTCTTCCACCACAACGGCGGCATCGCGGGCTCGGCGGCGCTGATGTACGCCACGGCCGACGGCGGCAGGACCCTGACCGCCTCACTGACCTACGTGGACGACGCCGGACTGTCCCTGGCGCAGACGTTCCAGGAGACGACGCAGCGGCTCGTCGAGGAGGTGTTCGGCGGCGGGCGCCCGGGGGCGGAGGGCTAGACGGTCCACGCGCCCGGCCGACCGCACGGCATGGACCGTACTTGACACCGGTGTACCGGCTCGGGCATTCTCCCCGAACCGGGTGGAACGGCACGGTCCGTGCCGTTCTTGTGGAGGGAAGTGCATGGACGCTGACGTGATCGTCGTGGGCGCCGGTCCGACCGGCCTGATGCTGGCCGCCGAACTGCGTCTGGCCGGGCTGAGGCCGCTGGTGCTGGAGCGGTATCCGCACCGCCGCAGCACCCCCAAGGCCGGCGGCCTCGGCGGACAGATCCTGGAACTGCTGCGCCACCGGGGACTGCTGGAGCGGTTCGAGGCGGCCTGCACCGGCCCCGCCCCGGCTCCCCGGTTCCCGTTCGGCGGTGTGCACCTGGACCTCACCCGGTTGGCCGACCCCCCGATGCACGCCCTGCCCCTGCCCCAGCAGCGGCTGGAGCAGCTGCTCGACGAACGCGCCGCCGAACTCGGCGTGGACCTCCGCCGCGGACACGAGGTGGTCGGGCTCAGCCAGGACGACGCCGCCGCGACCGTGGACGTGCGCGGTCCGGACGGGCCGTACCGGGCGAGCGCCCACTACCTCGTGGGTTGCGACGGCGCGCGCAGCCGGGTCCGCGAACGGGCCGGTATCCCCTTCCCCGGCACCACCTACCCGGAGGTCAACCGACTGGCCCAGGTAGCCCTGCCCGACACGGTGACCGTGCTCGACGACGGCGGCCTCGACGTTCCCGGCTTCGGCACGGTCCGCGCGGGCTTCACCCGGACGGAGGGCGGCCTCCTCGGAGTCAGCGCGTCGCCGGACTCCGGGGTAGCCTCCCTCTACACCGTCGAGGACGAGGCAGCCGAGTACGACGACGACACACCGATGTCCGTGGCCGAACTCCAGGGGAGCCTTCGCCGCGTGATCGGCGTGGACCTGCCCCTGGGGGAACCGCTGCGGCTGTCGCGGTTCACCTTCAGGGCCCACCAGGCCGAGCGCTACCGCGACGGGCGGATCCTGCTGGCCGGTGACGCGGCGCACCTGTTCCCCGCCACCGGCGTGGCGATCAGCGCGGGCATGCTCGACGCGGTCAACCTGGCCTGGAAGCTGGCCGCCGACGTCCGCGGCCGGGCGCCGCAGGGCCTGCTGGACACCTACCACGGCGAACGCCACCTCGCCGGAGCCCGCACCATGCTGCACACCAGGGCCCAGGTGGCGCTGCGGCGCGGACACGACCCGGCCGCCGAAGCGCTCCGGGAGGTCTTCCGGGAACTGCTCACCGACGAGCAGCCGCTGCGCCGCATGGGGGCGCTCGTGGCCGGGTCCGACATCCGCTACCCGCTGCCGGGCGCCGACCGCCACTCACTGGTCGGCGCCTTCGCGCCCGACCTCACCTTGCACACCGAGCGGGGCGTGACCAGCGTCGCGGAACTCATGCGCGCCGCGCGCCCCGTGCTCCTAGACCTCACCGGCCGTGGAGGGCTCCACGAGACCGCCCGGGCCTGGCACGGGCGCGTGGACGTGCACACAGCCAGGACCGACGACCGACCGGCCGACGCCCTCCTGATCCGCCCGGACGGCCACGTCGCCTGGGCGACGGCGGTCGACGAACCGGCCGACGGAGCCGCGCCCGCGCTGCGCGAGGCGCTCTCCACGTGGTTCGGCGCGCCCTGAGAACGGTCGCGGCGCCCGGGCGGACGTGAGGCACGTGCCGGGGTCCGCCGCCCGGCGGGCGGCGGATAGTCGACCGGGGCGGGACGACCCGCTTTCCGGAGGGCGGCCCCCGTGGCGCCCTCCAGAAAGCGATCGGAGTCCTCAGCCCCGGGCGGGTGTGCGAGACGTGCCGGGGTCCGCTGCCCCGCCGAGTGGCGGGCCCCGAACAGTTCCGACCAGCTCAGTCCCGGTTCAAGGAGACACCAGAACGCGGACTCGCGCGGGACTCCGGGTTCCGCTCCGCTGTTCCGCGGCTTCCCAAACCTCGGAACTCCCCCTACTCCAGTCCGCGTCGGATCTGCCCGGTGATGCTCGCGTCCTCGATGGCGCTGTCCTCGGCCAGCATCAGTGCCTTGGACAGGATCAGCGCCAGGCGGCCGCCGTCCTGCTCGAAGGGCAGGAACACCCCCGGTCCCCTCCCCCTGCCCGAGGGCACCACGCAGAGGTAGGAGTCGTCCGGTTCCATCAGGATGTTGGCGCTGCCCAGGTGGATCCGGTAGGAGCGCAGGTCACCGCGCACCCGCAGGAAGCGGCCGTCGACCTCCAACCGGTCGGCCACGCGCAGCCGCGGCAGCAGGCGCGCCAAGGCCTCGCGCCGTACGACGGCGTTCTCGGTGAGTTCACCGAAGGCCGCCCGACGCCAGTAGGGCAGGTGCGCGCTCTCTCCCCGGTCCACCCACTGGGGGTCGGCGGCGATCGAGGACACACCCACAGCCAGATCCACGTCGCGCATCGCCTCGGACAGCACCAGCGGCGACACCTCCGTCAGCGGTGCGGGCTCCCTCTCGCCCGCACGCTGGAAGCGGACCTGATCGGTGCCGCAGTGCCGTACGGGATCGCAGTCGTCGTCGACCAGGGCGATGTCGAGGGTGACGCGCCAAGAGGCCCCGCTCTCCCGGTCAGTGTGGACGCGCTCGGCGGGGCCGTCCTCGCCGCCGTGCCAACCGCCCAGCTGGTGGACGCTCCACCCGCGCTCGTTGAGCAGAGCTTTGGCCTGCCCGTACTTGAGGATGTGGGCGGCATAGCGGTTGGAGTAGACCCGGGTGGCCTCCTCCGCCGGGGTGAGCAGGTAGATCTCCCGGTACGCCTGCTTGAGGGGTTGGGCGATCTCCCGATCGGTCAGGTGTTCGCGCCATCGCCGCACCGTCTCCGGCCGGCTCCGCACGGGGTGCCACAGCCGCACCCGGGCGCCGCCGTCCACGGTCGCGGTGTGCGCGACCTCCGTCCCGTCGGGGTCGGCCAGACGCCAGTGGTCCCCGTCGGCCCCGGGCAGCCCGCATACCCAGGTCCGGCCGTCGTCGGCGCTCACCTCCCACAGCAGTCGCCGGGCGAGCGCGCCGGTGACCGGGTGGTCGAGGTAGTAGCGGACCCAGGACGCGGCGTCCCACGCCCGCCCCTGGATCAGGAACTCCTCCAGCCGGACCCGTTCGGCCGCCACCACCTGGCGCAGCTCCTTGAGTTCGGCCCGCAGCGCCTTGATCTCGTCGGGGTGCGAGGTGCGCAGGGCCGCGGGCGGGTTCGCGACCGGACGCCCCTTGGCGGAGGCGAAGCCGAGTGCGGCGCTGCCGTCCGCGGCCAGGGCCAGTGTGACCGGGTGCCCGCCCAGCTGGTCGGTCCGAGTCCCGTCCCGACCCAGGCCGAAGTCGGGGACGGTGCGTTCCAGCAGTTGCTCTCCGGTGATGCCCAGCCGGTCGGCGATCTCCCCCAGGGCCCTGTCGATCACCTTCGACAGGGTCTTCTTCTTGACCCGAGCGCGGACGCGGGCGAGGACGGCGACCGCCTCGTCGGTACCGCGTTCGGCCAGGATCCGGACACAGGCGGAGGCCGTGCGTTCGGAGCGCAGCAGTTTGGAGCCGCCCGGTCCGGTTCCGGTGAACACCGCGACCCGCTCCAGCAGGGGCAGCGACCAGGTGTCCGCCTCCGAGGCCAGCTCCCGCACCGCCCACGCCAGGCCGTTGACGATGTTGTGCACGTGGATCAGGAAGTAGGCCGTGCTCGAACCGAAATGGCCCTCCTCTGCCCGCGGCGTGCACAGCACCACCTCGACCAGGCGCCGCAGCGCGTCCTCCGCTTCGGGGATGGCGGCCAACCTGCGCCGCAGCCCTTCGCGCCACGCACCGCCGGGCCGGGCACCGGGCGGGACCAGGAGGTGGACGAGCAGTTCCGCCAACCCTGGACGGGTGACCAGCGAGGGTTCGCGTTCGCGCAGCAGGTCGCCGAACAGGTCCCCCTCGGGGAGGAGGTGGTCGACGGCCAGGGGAGTTCCCAGGCGAAGGAGCAGAAGGAGTCCGCGCGCACGGGGTTCGGGCTCATCGGGTTCCCAGGTGAACAGGCGGTACCCCCGTTCCTGGCAGCGGGCCCGGTACTCGTGCAGTTGTCGTGCGTACGGCGCCAGGACGTGGTCCTCCACCCGCTCGCAGACGTCGATGTGGGCGTGCTCGTCGGTGAGTCCCCGCGCCTGCGCGTGCAGAAGCAGGGAGAGCAGGGCGCTGTCCCACGGCAGTGTCCTACGGCACAGGGTGAACGCGGCACGACGGTGAACGCTGGAGAAGTAGTCGCTGTGGCGTCCCTGTCCGTCGACCGCGACAGGCCGGGGATGCCGTGCGTTGACCAGGAACCAGACCGCCAGGCGCACCCTCAGGTCGTCGTCGCACCGGTCGACCAGGACGCGCAGCGGGGTGCCCCGGTCGAGTGAGGAGATCCCCGTGTACCCCTGCCAACCCCGGTCGGGGGCGTGGGCGCGTATGACCCGGTCGCACTCCTCGATCAGCTCCGGCAGACCGGGGGCGTACAGGCGGCCCAGGACCTCCTCGACCTGGGCGGGCATCGTGCTCCGGTAGGCCCAGGAACTCCTCCCCATGGCGTCGATGCCCGAGGCGAACTCCTCGGCGGTCCGTCCGGCCCACGCCCGCCCGGCGGGTGAGGGGACGATCGAGGTGAAGGGCGGGGCCGCGATGGTCTCGGTGGTGCTCCCGGTCATGGTCAGCCACCCACCAGCGGGACGAGCTGGACGAACACGATCTCGGGTTCGCCGGTCAGGTCGACGTGCTCCTCCAGGGACTCCACCTGGCGGTCACCGACGATGAGCACGAACCGCTGCTTCTCGAAGGCACGCTCGGCCAGGTCGGCCTGTTCCTCCCAGTCCACGGTCGGCCGTTCGGTCCGCCGGACCGCGGTGTTGAGCTGACGCTCGGCGGCGGTCGGGACGACCAGGCCCTGGTAGGGGGCGGAACGGTCGAGGTTGTACCGGGCGACCTCCTCCCGCACGCGCGTCCGGATCAGTTCGCGTACGCGGACCCGGTCGGGGAGATCGGGCGGTTCGACAGCGGGAAGGCCGACGCCCAGGGGGCTTTCGACCCTGAGGAGGACTCTGGGCATAGGGGGCGGTTCCTTTCGCCAGCGTGTGACCTCACGTGCCGGGCCACGCTAGCGGAGCGGACCGACAGGTTCGCCGGGACCGGGCCGGTCGGGCACGGACGGTTCCCGCGCGCACGACGATGGGCGGCGTCCGTGAGGGACGCCGCCCACTGCGGCTGAAGAGTCAGGGGCCGCAAGGTCGGGAGACCGGCGGACGGCCGATGTCATCGGCCCCGACGGGGATGTGCCTCCCGCTCACCTGGACCGGGAGTCGCGCTGGTGACAGCCGGGCGGCGGACGGCCGACCGGGGCGGGACGACCCGCTCTCCGGAGGGCGTCCCCCGTGGCGCCCTCCGGAAAGCGATCGGGGTCCTCAGCCCCGGGCGGGTCCGCGCTCGCCCACGTCCTCGCGCAGCTGCTCCAGGGTGTTCTTCAGCAGCCGGGAGACGTGCATCTGGGAGTAGCCCATGCGGTCGGCGATCTCGGTCTGGGTGTGGTCGCCGAAGAAGCGCAGCTTGAGGATCTCGCGCTCGCGCTCGGGCAGGCGGGCCAGGGCGGGCTTGAGCGACTCGCGCTGCACGACCCGCTCCAGGCCCTCGTCCTCGCTGCCCAGGTGGTCCTCCAGGCGGGAGCCCTCCTGACCCTCGGAGTCGGAGGAGTCGGGGGCGTCCAGCGAGAGGGAGCGGTAGGACTCCGAGGCCTGGACGAGCTCGACGACCTCCTCCTCGTCCAGCCCCATCTCCTTGGCGATCTCGGCGTTGGTGGGGACGCGCGCGTGGGTCTGCTGGAAGGTGTTGAGCACCTGGCGCAGCTTGATCCGGTTCTCCTGGTGGCGCCTGGGGACGCGGATCGCCCAGGTGTGGTCGCGGAAGTGCCGCTTGATCTCGCCGGTGACCGTGGGCATGAGGTAGGAGATGAAGGGCTTGCCGCGGTCGGGCTGGTAGCCGTGGATGGCCTTGACCAGGCCGACCATGGCGGTCTGCTTGAGGTCCTCCAGCGGTTCGCCCCGGCCGTTGTAGCGGCGGGCGAGCTTGTTGACCAGCGGCTGGTAGCGGACCACGACCTGCTCGCGCAGGCTGACCGCGCGCGGGTCGTCGCCGTCCAGGCGCTGGAGTTCGGCGAGGAGTTCCTCGACCGGGATCTCCTCCCCCGGGGAGGACGCGCGCGTCCTGGGGATGAGGGTCGTGTGGTCGGTGTCGGTCTGCGACACGGTGTCCTGGTTCAGCGTGGTGGACAAGAGGAAACCCCCGGTGCTCTGGTCCTGTGTGCTCCTGTCTGTCTGCCTCGGCAGACACCGGTGCGCTGACCCGCTGGCGACCGCGGTTCGGGTGCCGCGGCCCGGCGGGCGGCGCCGGTGCGACCACTACCGTTCCCTCAGAAACCGCTTCAAAAGCCGCAGAGCGAATTTTTTGTTGTCGCACGACAAATAACCAGGTCAGAGCGCCTCCACCAGCCCGAACAAGGCGAGCGCGCGGCCGCCGCGCCCGTGGACCGCACCCCCGCGCCCGCGAACCGGCGGCCGTTCCCTTCCTAGCCGACGCGCGGGGGGGGGCGTCACGGCCTCCGCCCGCCGCGACCGGTGGGCCGCCGTCAGTCGAGGACGGCCGTCGCCTCGACCTCGACGAGCACGTCGGGTTCGAAGAGGTAGTCCACGCCGATGAGCGACGAGGGCGGCAGAGGCGTCGGGAGGCCGACCTCCTCGGCGACCTCGGCGACTCCCGCCATGAAGGCGTCGATCTTGCCGGGCTCCCACGCCGTGACGTAGAAGGTCAGCCGCAGGACGTCGTCGAACGTCGCTCCTGCCCCGGCCAGGCCCGCCGCCGTGTTGCGCAGCACCTGGGCCACCTGTCCGGCGAGGTCGCCCGGGGCTACCGGGGTCGCGTCGGCGCGGCGGGCGACCTGTCCGCTGACGTGCACGTGGCGCGTACCGGTGCCGACCGCGACGTGGTGGTACGGGGTGGGCTGCATCATGCCCTCGGGGGTGAAACGCTGAACGCTCATTTTCTGTGTCCTCGCTACTGGTACCGACTTGGTCTAATCTTGATACCTGGTATCAGAAAGAAACTGCAACGAAACCAGGTGTCATGACGGATACCGGGCAGGCAGCCCACGACGACATCGGGATCACCGCGCCGCACCGCGAGCTCCTCAACCAGATCCTGGACAAGTGGTCCATGGAGGTGCTCAACGTGCTCTGCGAGCGCCCCTCGCGCTTCAACGAACTGCGCCGCGCGATCCCCTCGGTGACCCAGAAGTCGCTCACCGCGACCCTGCGCCGCCTCGAACGCAACGGCATCGTGCACCGCGCGGTGGTCGGCTCGCGGCCGGTCGCCGTCGAGTACCGGATCACCCCGCTGGGCAAGACCCTCCGGCACCCGGTGGACGTGCTGCTCGACTGGATCGCGGCGCACACGACCGAGATCGAGCGGGCACGCGAGCGCTTCGACCTCGAACAGGACGGCGGCTGACGCCCCGCGGCGGCCGGAGCCCTGGTCAGGTCCTGTGTCGGGCCCGGAAGTGCCCGCTTCGAAAGTGTCCGGTTCGGAAGGGCGGGTTCCGACGGCCCGACAGCGCCGGGCGCCGCCGCGCGGGTCCGGACGGCGGTCGGCAGCGCCTCCGCCCGTGGGCTGGCCGACCGCCTCCGAGAACCCGGCGTGAACCGTCACGAGAGCCACAGGGTGAGCGCGAGCGACCCGAGGAAGGCGGCTCCGGCGAGGACCTGCCTCGTCAGGTGGGCGTCGTACAACTGCGGGGCGGTGCGCGTGGAGAGCAGCAGGTACCCGTCGCAGGAGCTCGCGACGAGGGTGTCCTCGTTCCACTCGTAGGCGGTTCCGTTGACCAGGAGGCGGGTCCCGGGAGCGATGGCCCACTCCCGGTAGGAGCGGCCGGCGCTCGAATGCGCGTGCTCGGGCCGCAGCTCCCGCCTCGCCTCCGTCCTGCCGAGAGCGCCCTCCGCCAGGGGGTCCACCACGAAGGAGTCGTGGGTGAGGGCGACCTTGTCCGTGACGGCCCCGCGGGGGTGGCACCACGCGCTCCCCGTCCTGTCCTGGAGCCGGAAGGGCGCCTCGCTCTGCTCCGCGTGGACCAGGGTCACGCGCAGGCGTTCGTGGTGGGAGTCCTCGGCGGGGCGGTGGTCCCACACCTCGGTCCGGTACCACACGCACCTGGTCCCGGAGTAGGGGGCCACCAGCGGTCCCGAGGACCCCGGTACGGCGTTCCCGTCGACCAGGACCGGGGTACCGGAGCTGGGCAGGTCCCGTAGCGGAGGCGTCCGGGAGCGGCGCATCCTCGTGGACCGTGCGCGCGTGCGCAGCACCCGGGCGAGCAGGAGGGCGCTGAGCACGGTGGCCAGCAGGGCCAGGAGCTGGAACGCGGTCCGCGTCCCACCGACGAACATGTCATCCATAGTCACCGCCTCCTCGTGCCGTCGGCCGTGGTGACGGGCCACCGGCACGAAGCAGGGTCAGCCCTCCTCCGAGCGGTCCGTGTCCGCGTCGGCGAGGGCGTCGTGCCGGGTGGCGGGGGAAAGCGGTGTTCCCGCCAGGTAACCCGCCCGGGCCAGGGCGTTGCCGCCGACCGCGGCGGTGGCCAGTTGCACGAGCAGCGCCAGGCCGATCTTGAGCGCGTTCTCCACCGAGGGGAACCACAGCAGCAGACCGAGCAGGAGCAGGGCCGTCCCCAGTCCGGCCGAGACCGACACCCCGTGCAGGCGGGCGTAGAAGTCGCGCAGGCGCACCAGGCCGAGGGCTCCCACGGTGAACACGGACGCGCCCGCGATCACGCAGGCCACGGCGAGCGTCTCGAACGGGGTCATCGTTTGCCTCCGGAGATCAGTCGGGCCAGGGACAGGGCGGAGAGGAACCCCACGAGGGCGCACACGAGCACGATGTCGACCACCAGGGCGGAGTCGACGCGAAGGCCGAGGACGACCACGAGGCCGACGAAGCCGAAGAGGACCACGTCGGCCCCGGCGGCCCTGTCCGCCCGGTCGGGGCCCGAGAGGATCCGGTACGCGGCCAGGACCATGGACGCGCCGAGCAGCAGCAGCGCGATGTCGACGGGGTTCATCGGGTCTCCTCCCCGCGGGGCTCGGCCTTCGTCCGTCCGGCGCGCGTCAGGCCCAACAGGTAGTCCTCCATCTGGTGGATGTCGTCGAGGAAGGCCCGCTCGTCAGCGGTGTACATGCCGTGCACCCACAGGGTGGGCGGGTCGGTGCGGGTGGCCACGGTCACCGTTCCGGGGGTCAGGGAGACCATGTTGGCGACGGCCGTGATCTCCAGGTCGGTGCGGCAGCGCAACGGGACCTCGATCAGGGCCGGCACGGACGCGCTGCCCGGGGTGAGGATGTCCCAGGCGACCTGGAGCGTGGAGGTCACCACCCGGGAGCCGTAGAAGAACGGGAACCACGCGATCCGCAGGGCCCTGAGCAGGAAGGGGGTCATCGGTTCGTCACCGCCTCGACGTAGGTGGAGGTGTCCAGCAGATGGGCCGCGGCCTGCGCGCTCAGGTCGAGCAGGACCTGGGCGCCCAGGCCGACGCACAGGGTGACGCCGGTCAACGCCGCCGCGGGCAGCACCAGGCCCGCGCGGATCCTCGTGGCGGCCGGGGGCGCGGTGACCGTCCCGGCCCCCTCCGCCGACCGTCCGCCCCCGGGTTCGGGACCGGAGCCCGGGCCGGGGCCCCAGAACACCGAGCCCCAGATCTTGAGCATCGACATCAGGGTGATGAGGCTGACGGCGACGGCGACGGCGGCGACCGCCCACTGGCCGTCCGCGAAGGCGGCGGCGACCAGGGTGAGCTTGGCGACGAACCCGGAGAAGGGCGGCAGTCCGGCCAGGGACAGGGCCGCGCCCAGGAAGGCCAGGGCCAGCAGCGGTTCCCGGCGGGCCACGCCTCCCAGCCGGTCGAGCCTGCCGGTGCCGTGGACGTGCTCGATCGCGCCGGTGGACAGGAACAGGGACGCCTTCACCACCATGTGGTGGATGAGGTAGAAGATGCCCGCCATCAGTCCCAGTTCGGTGAACAGGGCGACGCCGAGGAGGATGTAGCCGATCTGGCTGACCATGTGGAAGACCAGGATCGAGCGGGTGGTGTCCTCCCCCACCGCTCCCAGGACCCCGATCAGCATGGTCGCGCCGAACAACACCAGGCCCACCCACAGCAGCGAGGACTCGCCGCCGAAGACCACCGCGTAGAGGCGGTAGATCGCGTAGACGGCGACCTTGGTGTGCAGGCCGGAGAACAGGGCGGTCACCGCCGGGGAGGGCGCGGTGTAGGTGCGCGCCAGCCATCCGTGCACCGGCACGACGGCGGCCTTGACCGACATGGCCAGCAGCACCACGCCCATGGCGACCGCGACCACGGGTGACTCCTGGGCGGCGCCCGCGAGTTCGCCGAGCTGCACGGTTCCGGCGGCGCCGTAGACCAGGGCGACACCGGCCAGGAACACGGTCGAGGTCAACAGGTTGACCGCGACGTAGGTCCGCCCGCCCCGCAGGCCGCGCAGGGTCCCGGCGATGGCCATCAGCCCGTAGGAGGGCAGCAGCATCACCTCGACGAACACGAAGAGGTTGAACAGGTCGCCCGTGAGCAGCGCCCCGTACACCCCGGCGGACAGCACCAGGACCAGGGACGGGAAGAAGCGCCGGTCGGCCTCGCCGGTGGCCACGGCGAAGGCCGAGCACACCAGCACCAACAGGGCGGTCGTGGTGATCATCAGCGCGCTGAAGGTGTCGGCGGCGAAGGGGATGGCCACCCCGGCGGGCCACAGGCCCACCTGGTGGGCGTGCACCTGTCCCTCCCGAGTGGCCCAGAGCAGGACGACACCGGCGGCGAGGGCGAAGGCGCTGGTCCCCAGGAACAGGGCGCGGGCCGCCGCACGCGCGAGGGGCAGGACGAGCAGCGCGGCGCCCAGGAGGGGGACCGCGACCAGCACGGGCAGGAGAACGGGGTTCATGAGGCGTCCTCGGTGTCGTCGCTCCCACCGGTCGCGGCGAGGGCGAGCATGTAGATGGTGATGGAGAAGGCGATGACGATCGCCGTGAGCACGAACGCCTGGGGCAGGGGGTCGGCCATGGCGGCGCCGGTGTCCCGTCCCAGCAGGGGTTCGCCCCGGCGGGAGGCTCCGCCCGCCGACATCAGCAGGAGGTTGACCCCGTGGCTGAGCAGGACGAAGCCCAGGACGACGCGGACCATGCCGCGTTGCAGGATCAGGTAGACGGCTCCGGCGGTCAGGACGCCGATCGTGATGGCCAGGGTCATCGGGTACCTCCGGTGGCCGGACCGTGCTGGACGGGGTCGGGTGTGCGGTGCGCTTCGGGCTCCGGGGGGCTCTCACGGCCGCTCCGGGGCAGCCCCAACTGGTTGAGCGCGGTCAGCAGCACGCCGACCACGGCCAGGTAGACGCCCACGTCGAAGACGAGCGCGCTGGTGAAGTGGTAGTAACCGCCCCAGGGCAGGGGGATCTCGGCGTGCAGGGGCCGCAGGAAGGACCCGTCGGCGTAGCCGAGCAGCCCGGTGGCCGCGGCGGTGAGGACGCCCGCGGCGATGAAGGCCGGGTAGGCCAGGCGGATGCGGGCCGCCGAGGCGCTGGGCGCGGTCAGGTAGGCCAGGGCGAAGGCCGAACCGCCGACCAGTCCGGCGATGAAGCCACCACCCGGGGCGTTGTGGCCCCGCAGCAGGAGGTAGAACGACCACAGCACCAGCAGCGGGATCAGCCAGCGCGCCACGGTGCGCATGATGACGGTGTTGTCGTCGGCGTTCCAGACCGGGTTGGTCCCGGCCACGCGCGAGGAGACCTCGCCGTTCGCGGTGAGACCGGACGAGCGCAGGACGGCGATGATGATCAGGCCGGCCACTCCCAGGACGGTGAGTTCGCCCAGGGTGTCCAGGGCCCGGTAGTCGACCAGGATCGTGTTGACCACGTTGGTGCCGCCGGTGTCCTCGGGCGCGTTGGAGAGCAGGTAGTCGCTGACCCCGGAGAGCTCCCTGCGGCCGGTGAGCAGGTAGGCGCCCAGCCCCGCCACGGTTCCCGCGGCCAGGGCGACCGCCGCGGTGAGGGCGGTGCGTGAGCGGCGGACCCGGTGGAACTCGCGGGGGAGCCGGCGCAGCACCAGGACCGCCACGACCACCGTCAGGGTCTCCACCAGCAACTGGGTCAGCGCCACGTCGACGGCGCCGAGGAAGACGAACCACAGCGCGGTGGCGAACCCGGCGACCCCGACCAGGGCCAGGGCGGCCATCCGCGAGCGGGTCACCACCGAGGTGAGCACCGCGACCGCCACCAACGCCACCAGGAGCCAGTCCAGCGCGCGTGAGGTGGGAGCGGGCGGCAGCCCGTAGTCCAGTCCGAGAGCGCAGACCACGGCGGCGAGCACGATGAGCATGACGAACGGCACGGCCAGGTGGCGGGTGGGCGCGTCGGTGCGGGTCAGGTCGCCCACGCGCGCTCCCAGGGCGATGACCGCCGCGTGCACGCGTTCGAAGACTCCTGTGCCCCGGACGGGGAGGAACCGGTGCCCGGCGAGTTTCTCCCCGGAGCGGGAGGCCCAGGTCAGGAGGGCGCCCAGGAGCAGGGCGGCGGCCGACATCCCCAGGGCCGGGTTGAGTCCGTGCCACAGCGCCAAGTGGGAGTCCGCGGGAGCCAGGACCGCGTCGCCGGCCGCCCAGGAGACGGCCGGGTTCAGCGCCGTGGCTCCCAGCCCCAGGACCAGGCCCGCCGCCGCGGTGACCACGGGTGCGGCCAGGAGGAGCGCGCCCGCCTCGCGGGGCGGTTCCCGGTCGGGACGGCGTCTGCCGCTCCCGCCGAAGGCCAGGTACACGAAGCGGAAGGCGTAGGCGAAGGTCAACGACGCCGCGGCGACCGCGACGGCCCCGGCGACCGGACCGGCCCAGGCGGGCCCCGGTGTCTGGAGAAGCGCCTCGAAGAGGTTCTCCTTGCTGACGAATCCCAGGAGAGGGGGAACCCCGGCCATGGACAGGGCGGCGAGCGCGCTCACCGCCGCGGTGACGGGCATCGCCCGGCGCAGACCGCCGAGTTCACGCAGGTCCCGGGTTCCCGTCTGGTGGTCGATCACGCCCACCGACATGAACAGCGCCGACTTGAACAGGGCGTGGGCCGCGGTGTGCACGACGGCGGCGACGAGCGCCTGCGGGGTTCCCACACCGATGACGGCGACGAGGAAGCCGAGTTGGCTGACCGTGGAGTAGGCGGTGAGTTCCTTCAGGTCGTGCCGTCGCAGGGCCAGCACGGCGCCGACCACGGCGGTGGTCAGACCGGCGACGACCAGGGTGGCACCCCACAGCGGCGTGTCGCTGAAGGCCGGTGAGAAGCGCATCGCCAGGTAGACGCCGGCCTTGACCATCGCCGCCGCGTGCAGGTAGGCGCTCACCGGGGTGCTCGCGGCCATGGCGTCGGGCAGCCAGTAGTGGAAGGGGAACTGGGCCGACTTGGTGAACACCGCGATGACCACCAGCACCGCCACGGTGCTGGTGAAGGCGGTGTCCTGGGTCCAGGACGGGTCGCCCAGGATCGCGCTGAGGCGGGTGGTTCCGGTGCGCACCCACAGCAGCACCACCGCGGTCAGCAGCGCCAGGCCGCCCATGGCGGTGAGCAGGAACGTGCGCACGGCCGGTCGTGAGGCGCCCGGTCCGGACAGGCCGATCAGGTGGAAGGAGCAGATCGTGGTCAGCTCCCAGAAGACGAAGAGCAGGACCACGTCGTCGGCCAGGACCAGGCCGGTCATCGACAGGGCGAAGGCGCTCATCAGGACGTAGAAGCCGGTCCTGCGCCCGGGCGGGAAGTAGCGGGTGGAGTAGGCCATGACCAGGGCTCCCACGCCGAGCACGAGCACGCAGAACAGCCAGGCCAGGCCGTCCATGCGCAGGTGCAGGCCCACGTCGAGGGCGGGCATCCAGGGCAGGGACGCCTCCAGGACCCGGTCGTGGTTCCACAGGGAGGGCCCCCGGGCGCCGACCCACAGGGCCGCCAGGGCCAGAACCAGGGCGATGGGCCACCCCGCGGCGCGGCCCAGTGGGCGTCCCAGCAGCGGGACGAGCAGGGTGGTGACGGTGAGTACGGCAAGGAGGAGCAGCAGCACGCCGCTATCCTTTCACGGTTGCGCGCCGGTCCCCGGGCATGCGGGCACACGCCGGGGACGGCCGTGGCGCACAGGGTGCGGCACGGTCGGCGTTCAGCGAAAAAGTGGAGGAGGGCACGCGAAAGGTGCCTCGCGCAGGACGGAAGCCGAAGAGGACCGCGGGTACTGACGTCGGGTACCGGTGCCGTGGGCAGACCGGTACCCGAAGAGGACCGCGGACGCCGACGTCAGGTACCGGTGCCTTGGGCAGGCCGGTACCCGACGGCGCGCGGGCACGGGGCGACCGTCATGCGGAAAGGAGAAGACGCCTCGGGCGAGGCGGGAGGGTCAGCTGCGTCCGGGCGGGCAGGAGCTGAGTTCGCCGTGGGCGTTGGTACCCCACGAGGTGGAGTAGCCGTTGGTGCCCAGGGGGCGGGGGTTGCGCACGGGCAGCTTGTGCCGTTCGGCGAAACGCGAACGGCCGACGCGGGCGTAGACGTCCAGGGCGCGGAAGTGCGCGCCTTCGAGGAGTACGGGCGCGTGACGACGCGACGGGGGCACCGTGGCCACTGACCGGGACATCACAGCACCTCCTCTCACGTCTCGCTGGGTCACAGCGGGTGCCACCGTACCAGCTGCTACTTCATGCGGGCCAGACGAGGACGCCGCACGCTGGATGTGAACAGGATCTCAGTATGTTCTGGTTTCGACCGGCCGGCCCTACGGGAGCCCCGGGAGGGCGCGGGTGCACGCAGCGGCTCCGGGCAGTCGGGCGGACCCCCTCGCCCGTCCCCTCGGACGGGTGCGCGGGCGGGGCCCCGAACACGAGGACGGGTGTGCGGGCCGGGTGCCCCGCGTTCCGCCGGATGCCGGGCCTTCCGCCTCACCCGCCGGATCGCGCCGCGGCCACGCGGGAGTCGATCCAGGCGCACAGGTCCTCCAGGGCGGCCCCGGTCCGCTCCCGGTCGCCGGTCATGAGGTAGACCGTCGACACCGGTGTCCACCGGTCCGGGGAGCGGGAGGAGGAGTCCTTCGCCCACGGTGGAGCGGCACGGCTCATCCTGATCGCCTGCGGCGGGCGGTTCGACGAGAGGACCGCGCACTACCGCGACAACGTGGTGATCACGGCCGCGGCTCGCGCGCGAGCGAGTGGTCGAGGATCAGAGGTCTGAACCCGGGCTCGCGGCGGCCAGGCGCTGACGGTGGGTGCGATAGAGGCGGGTCCCGATCGGGCGACCGGCGTGCCAGACGACGGCGGGGACGGCGGCGCGCAGGAGCTGGGCCTGCTCCTCGCTCGCCCCGTGCAGGGCCATGCCCAGCATCAGCAGACGCCGGGCGAAGGTCACCTTGCCGAAGGACGCCTCGACGGTCGCCTTCCACTCGCGTTCGGTCAGGTAGCGATCGATGAGCGGCAGGATCCGCTCCTCCTCCAGCGCCAGGTGCTCGTACAGCGCCGGCAGCAGACGCTCCGCGACGGCGGCGGCAGCATCCCGGTCGGTGGCGTCGGCGGAGGCCCGCCAGCGCCGACTGCCCGCGGCGAGCGCCTCCAGTTCGCCGTCGATGAAGGCGTGCTGCCGGTCCATCGTCTCGACGAGGGGCTCGACGTCGGCGGGGCAACGCTCCCGCAGCCGGGGCCACACGTGGTCGTCCTCGCTGGTGTGGTGGGCGTGCAGGAAGTCGACCATCATCAGGACGTGGCGGGCGACGACGGTGGTGCCGTCCGCGTCACGCGCCGACACGCCGGCGACCAGCGCGGGGAGAGCGGCGAACTCCCGCCGCATGGCGTCGTGCGCGCCGATCATGTCGCGGCTGTCGGCCATCTTCTCGTTGTGCATGGGAGCAGCTTCGAAGCTGTACCTTTCAAGCCGCCTACAGCACGGATACGGCGGCCGCCGCGCCGTTTGCCGCCGTCGGTGGCATGGGCTTACATGGTGCGGTGCTGACATTCTCGGTGCTGGGTCCGTTCGAGGTTCGCGCGGGAGATCAGCCGGTCCACGTCGGGGGCCGGCTGCCCCGCAGGCTGCTGGCGATCCTGATCGCCGCGGAAGGGCGTCCGGTCCGGGATGACAGCCTGGCCGAAGGACTGTGGGGTGACCGCCGGCCACGCGATCCGGCGGGCGCCCTGCAGGTGTACGTCTCCCGCCTGCGCCGGGTGCTGCCGGGCACGGCGTTGCAGCGGTCCCCCGGCGGCTATCGGCTTCTTGCCGCCGACACCGACGTCGAACGGTTCCGCGGCCACCTCGTCCGCGCCCGTGCGCTGGTGGCCGGCGACCGCCACGCCGACGCGCACGAGGCCTTCGACACGGCGCTGCGGTTGTGGCGCGGGACACCGTACGAGGATCTGGCCGACGACGAGTCGACGGCCGCGATCCGTGCCGCCCTGGTGGAACAGCGCGACAGCGCCCAGGAGGAGGGCGCTGCGGCGCTGCTGGCCGCCGGCGACCACGCCGGTGCGGCGGCCGGGCTCGAACTGCTGGTGCACGCCGAGCCGTACCGCGAACGCCGATGGCAGTTGCTGGCCCTGGCGCTCTACCGCTCGGGACGCCAGGCCGACGCCCTGAACGCGGTGCGCCGGGTCCGGACCCTGCTGGCCGAGGAACTGGGTGTCGACCCCGGACCGGAGTTGCGGCAGCTCGAAGGCCGCATCCTGTCACAGGACCCGGCCCTGGCGGCCTCCGGCGTCGGGGCCGCGACGCCCGGTGATCGGCCGCTGTCGTCGTTCATCGGCCGCGACGCCGATCTGGCCATGCTGGACCGTCTCGTCGGCATGCACCGGCTCGTCACCGTCGTCGGGCCCGCCGGGTCGGGCAAGACCCGCCTGGCCGTGGAATGGGCGGGGCGGGACGCCGTCGTCCGGCTCGCCGATGTGACCGACCCCGCCCACCTGGTCTCGGCTGTCGCCGCGGCGCTCGACGTCACCGGGTTCACCGGGGACCCGTACGAGGTACTCGTCAAGCGACTGCGTCTTCGCGGGAGACCCCTGGTGCTCGACAACTGCGAGCACCTCGTCGGCGAGGTGGCCCGGCTCGTCATCGACCTGCTCGACCGGATCCCCGCGTTGCGGGTGGTGGCCACCAGCCGCGGACCGCTCGGCGTCGACGGCGAGCACAGTCTCCCGCTCGGACCGCTGGCCGCGGACGACGCCGTGGCGCTGCTGGCCGATCGCATCCGCGCGGGCCGGCCCGGCTGGGTCGAGCAGGACGCCGACCGCCGTGACCTGCGCCGCCTCGCCGACGCGCTGGACCGTCTGCCGCTGGCCCTGGAACTGGGGGCGGCGCGGGTGCGGACCTTCGGCGTACGGGGGCTGATCGAGCATCTGAACGACCGTTTCACCGTGCTGGGCCGGATCCCGCACGGCACGATGACCTCGCACGCGACGTTGCAGGAGGCCGTCGCCTGGAGTTTCGCCCTTCTCTCCGGCGACGAGCGTGATCTCGCGGTGCGGCTCTGGCCCTACGAGGGCGGTTTTCCCGTGGAGGCCGCGGCCTCCGCCGCCGCCGGGCTCGACGCGCTCGTCTCGCTGGTCGACCAGTCCGTGGTCACCGCCGAGACCGGGGGCGGCACGGCGCGCTACCGGATGCTGGAGACGATCCGGGCGTACTGCCGGTCCGTGGACGAAGACCCGGCGGCGACCCGGGCCGCCCATGCCGTCTGGGTCCGCGAGCTGGCCGCCCGGGCCGCGGGCGATCTGCAGGGCGTGCGGTCAGCGAGCACGATGGCGGCGCTGCGTCTGGAGTTGCCGAACCTGCGCGCAGGGCTCGCGCACGACCTGACGCACGCCCCGGT
Source organism: Nocardiopsis sp. M1B1 (assembly GCF_052466615.1). NCBI lineage: Bacteria > Bacillati > Actinomycetota > Actinomycetes > Streptosporangiales > Nocardiopsidaceae > Nocardiopsis > Nocardiopsis sp. M1B1. Next base: position 3,067,110 of record NZ_CP196194.1, on the reverse strand, counting down.
CGAGGCATTGCGTACGGCCGCGCGGCTCATGTGGTTCTGGATCCGCAGCGGCCTGCTCGACGAGGGCAACCGGATGCTGGCCGCAGCCCTGGCCGCCGCGCCGGACGCCCCGCTCGGTGACTCCGTGCGGGCCAGGGCCTCGTCGGCCGGACTGTTCTACTTCACCGGCGACGTCACCACAGCACGGCGCATGCTGTCCGAGGCGCTCCTGGCGGTGGGCTCGGAACCGGGGCATCGCAACCTGCTCGCCGAGGTCCGCTACTACCAGGCTCTGGTCCAGCTGCCGGGAGGCGACCCGGCGATCGCGCTGACCGCGTCGGCCGAGGCGCACGCCATCGCCACCGAGACGCGGACCACCTGGCTGATCGCGGCCACCTCGATGGCGTGGGGCGCCGCCCTCGTCATGGCCGGCCGGATCGCCGACGGCCAGCACCGGCTGCGGGCCGCCGTGCGGCTGGCCGACGCCTCCGGGCTGGTCTGGACGGCCGCGCTCAGCGAGCTGATGCTGGCCCAGACCCTGGTCCACGCGGGGGACGGCGAAGCGCTGCCCCTGCTGCGGACCTCGCTGCGGCGCTTCCTCGACGAAGGCGACCTGAGCAATCAGCTGGCCGTGCTGCACAACGGGGCCCTGGCCTTGGACGCGGTCGGCGATGCGGCCGGTGCCGCGCTGCTCCGCGACGTCGTCCATTTCCACCAAGCGCGCAGCGACGTCCGGCCGGCCGGCAGCTACCTCCAGTCGGTCGTACCGCACGGCTGGTACGAAGGCGCCCCTCCCTCACAGCCGCCGACACTCGACGACGCCGTCGCCGTCCTGAACGCCCCGGTGCGCGCTGTCTGACGGTTGCAACCCGGGTGTAGGGGTGCCTGGCCAGGATCACGGAGCGGGCCGCTCCACGGCCCGTGCAACGTCGACACCCGTACCAGCTAAGGACCGTCTCCATGCGCATCGGCATCGGACTACCCAACCAGGTCCGCGACGTCCACGCCCCGGTGATTCCCGCCTGGGCCCGCCGAGCGGAGGAAGCGGGCTTCGCCACCCTGGGCACCACCGGCCGGATCGCCTATCCGGGCGTGATGGACACCGTCGCCCTGGCCGCGGCCGCCGGGGCCACCACCACGATCGGGCTGATCAGCCAGGTACTGCTGGCGACCACCTGGCCGGGCACGCTGCTGGCCAAGGAGGCGGCGTCGATCGACGGAGTCTCCGGCGGCCGGCTCACCCTCGGCATCGGGGTGGGCATCCGCGAGGACGACTTCGTCGTGCCCGGGCACGGCCCCCGGGGCCGGGGCGCCAGGATGGACCGCGACCTGGCGACCTATCGGTCGGTCTGGGCCGGCGAGCCCCTTTCGGGAAGCACGAATCCGGCGGTTCCGGCCGGAGGACGGCAGGTGCCGCTGCTGTTCGGCGCCAACACCCCGGCCGCCTACCGCCGGATGGCCGAGTCGTCGGACGGCTACATAGCCGGATCAGTGCCGGCGGCCCTGGCGTCCAGCGCTTTCGACGCCGCCCGTGCCGCGTGGCAGGCGGCCGGGCGACCGGGACAGCCCCGGCTGGTCGCCCTCAACTACTTCGCGCTGGGCGATCCCGACCGCGGTCGGACCAACATCGCCGATTACTACGCCGCTACCGGCGAATACCAGGACATAGTCGTCGAAAACGTGCACACCGACGCGGAATCGCTGCGCGACGCCGTCAAGCGGTTCGAGGCCCTGGGGGCCGACGAACTGATCCTGGGCCCCGGAACCGACGACCTCGACGAGGTCACCCGCCTGGCCGACATAGTCCTCTGATTCGAAGCACGCCTTCTCCCGGCGGGCCCTGCGGGCGGTGGCCGGGTTCGGGGAGGTGCCGCCGGGGTAGGACGGCGGGCGCGCGTCCGCCACAGCACCGGGAGAGGGATGGACTTCACCGGCTTCACCGAGGAGACCTTCGCGTTCTTCGACGGCCTGGCCCGGGACAACTCCAAGGACTACTTCCACGGCCACCACGAGGTGTACGTGCGTGCCGTGCGCGAGCCCGCGCGCGCCCTGGCCGAGGCGCTGGAGGAGGAATTCGGCCCGATGAAGGTGGGACGCCCCAACCGCGACGTGCGCTTCTCCCACGACAAGAGCCCGTACAAGACCCACGTGGGCCTGGTCAGCCGGTCCCGGGGACCGGTCGGCCACTACCTCCAGCTCGGCCTGGAGGGGCTCTCGGTGGGCGCGGGCTACCACGCGATGTCGGGCGCGCAGGTGGAGCGCTACCGCGACGGCGTCGACAACGAGCGCCAGGGCCCGCGGCTGGCGCGGATCGTCGAGGAGCTGACGGCGCGGGGCTTCGACATCGTCGGCGACACCCTCAAGACCCACCCCCGCGGGTACAGCGGCGACCACCCGCGCGTGCACCTGCTGCGCCACCGCTCCCTGGGGGCCGAGCACAACGTGGAGCGGTCGGACGTGCCGCTGTCCGCGAAGCTCCTGGACACCGTCCGCGCGGACTGGCGGGCCACCGGTCCCCTCATGGAGTGGCTCGACCGGCACGTCACCAGCTGAGCCCGCCCGGGCTCTCCCGCCGGGCACGGCCTCCCCGTCGGGCGCGGCTCGCGCTCCCCGCAGGGGACTCCTGAGCCCCGAACCCTCCCCCGCCGCGCGCGGCGCCCGGACCTCCGTCGCGGAACGACACCACCCGCGAACGATGTGTGCCTGTCACGGCTTTTCCGTGAGGTTCGCACCGCCAACGCATGACACGGTGTCACTGGTGGACTCGGCTGAGTGACAGCAGGCTGGACGCGTGCCTCCGGCGACGGCGGTCACGGCCCTCCCGCGACGGACGGCGGGGCGCCGTGCCCGACGGAGCGCCGGTGAAATCGACATCCAGGAGGCTGGAGACATGGGACGAAGGCGGAGCGCGGGCCGAGGTCTGCCCCCCGTGGTGGTGGCGGTGGGCCTCGTGGGCTCACTGGTCGCCCCGGTGTCGGCCGCGGCCGACGAGCGGGGCGGGGCGCCGACGACGGATCTGGCGTGGGGCGTCTGCCCCGAGGACGTCCCGACCGGGACGTACCCGTTGGAGTGCGCCACCGTGCCGGTGCCCGTGGACTACGACGACCCCGAGGGCGACCGGATCGAGATCATGGTGTCGCGGCTGGCCAGCACGGAGCCGGACCAGAGGCGCGGCGTGCTGCTGCTCAACCCCGGCGGCCCGGGCGGGTCCGGGCTGTCGATGCCCGCGGACCTGGCCTCCCTGGGCGTGCCCGCCAGCGTCCTGAACAGCTACGACCTGATCGGCATGGACACCCGCGGGGTCGGGCACTCGTCCGCGGTGGGCTGCGGCTTCACCACCGACCAGGAGTACTTCGGCAACATCCCGCCCTACGCCGTCGACGAGGCGGCGGTCACCGAACAGGCCGCGGTCGCCGAGGCGGTCGCCGACCAGTGCGCGCAGAGCGACGAGAACGGGCTGATGCGCCACATCTCGACGGCGAACACGGCCCGCGACCTGGACCGGATCCGGGCCGCGCTCGGCGAGGAGAAGGCCAGCTTCTTCGGGCTGTCCTACGGGTCGGCGCTGGGCGCCGCCTACGCCTCGATGTTCCCCGGGAGCACCGACCGGATCGTGCTCGACAGCAATGTCGGTGACACCCACCTCGACTACGACGGCATGCGCAGGTACGCCCTGGGCTTCGAGGAGACCTTCCCCGACTTCGCCGCGTGGGCGGCGGAGCGCGACGGCAGCTACGGCCTGGGCGGCTCGCCCGAACAGGTCCGGGAGACCTACTTCGAGACCGCCGAGCGGCTCGACGAGGAGGGTCCGGTGGCCGGTGTCAACGGCCACGTCTTCCGGCTGGCCGTCTTCGCGGGGCTGTACAACGAGCGGAGCTACGGGCGGACGGCGCAGCTGTGGCAGTCGGTGCGCCTCGCGGACGAGGAGGCTGTGCGGCGGCACATGGAGGAGAGCGGGCTCGGCGGCGCGCCGGTCGGCGGCGCCGGTGCGGCGGCGAGCGAGCTGTCGCCCGGCGACAATCCCTGGTCGGTGTTCCTCGCGACGACCTGCAACGACGTCGAGTGGCCCGAGAACCTGGCCACCTACCAGCAGGGCGTGGCCGAGGACCGGGAGAGGTACCCGATGTACGGCGCGGCCACCGCCAACGTCATGCCCTGCGCCTACTGGAGCGACGAGCCGTCCGAGCCCGCCGTGGAGATCACCGGTGAGGGCCCGAGCAACGTCCTCATCATGCAGAACCTGCGCGACCCGGCCACGCCGCACCTGGGCGGCGTGCTGCTGGACGAGAAGTTCGGCCAGCGCTCCCGGCTGGTGAGCGTCGACGACAGCGGTCACGGCACATACGTCTACGGCGACAACCCATGCGCCTGGGACGTGGCCACGAGCTACCTGGTCGACGGCGAGTTCCCGGAACAGGACGTCTCCTGCGGGGCGTCCGGGTCCTCCGGCCTGGGGCTGGACGAGGAGGCTCAGCGGTCGCGGACTGAGACCCTCGACCAGTTGGGCGACCACGCCTGAATACTCGGTGGGGGTGACCAGCATCCCTGAGCCCTGAGGGGCGGGACGGCACCGTTCGTCCCGCCCCTCGGTGTCCCCACCGCCGGTCGCGCCTTGAGACACCCGGCGTGCACCCGCTGTCCGCCGACTTCGCCCACCCACGGCCGGTCGCACACGGAGACGCCCCCGGCCGCGCCGCGGACGGGTTCCTTCGCGGTGCCCGCGCGGACGCCGGGGCCTCGGGCACCAGGGCTTGGGACACCGGCCCCGCGGAGCGCCCGGGTTCACCAACCGGTGAGCAGCAGGTGGTTGACCAGGAGTGCCGTGGCCGCCTGGACGGCCAGCCAGGCCCTGTGGTGGCGGTCCGGCAGGAGGGCGGCGGCCGGGACGAGCCACAGCACGAACGGCAGCCAGATGCGTTCGGTCTCGCCCTTGCTCATCCCCGACAGGGTGGCGGCCGCGACCGCGCACAGGGCGGCGGCCACCAGCAGGGCCGTCGCGGCCTCCTCCCTGGGCGGCGCCCGGCGCAGACCGCGCACCGCCCCGGGCAGGCGCGCCAGGGCCCGGCGCAGGCCCGCCGCCGTCGCGAGTCCGGTCGTCAGGCACGCGACGGCCAGGTTCGCCCAGACCCAGTAGCCGTAGGGCCGGACCGACGCGAACCCCTGATAGTAGCGCTCCACGAGCAGCTGGTAGCCCTCCCACCACCGGAAACCGGCCGCGGTGAAGGCCGCGGCGACGGCCAGGGCGCCCAGCAGCGCGTAGGGCAGCGGGCGCGCGGTCCGCGCGCACAGGAGCACCGCCACGGCCATGAGCCCGATGAGGACGAGCCCGTAGGACAGGTACACCGACCACCCCAGGAGCAGACCGGCCGCCAGCGCGGTGGCGCGCGGCGCACGCGCGTCGGGGACCGCGGCCACGGCGAGCAGGGCCAGGCCCCACGCGGTGACCGCCGCGAAGTACCCGTCCGCCGACGTGCCCACCCACACGGCGGCGGGCAGCAGCACGAGGAACGGGGCCGCCCGGCGCGCCGTCGCCTCCGCGCCGAGCGCGCGCATCGCGACCAGGACCGCGGCGGCGGCCGAGCCGCCGACCACGACGCACCACAGCCCGGCCCACGCCCCGCCGCCCAGGCCGATCCGGTCCAGCGCGACGAAGGTCAGGACGGCGCCCGGGGGGTGCCCGGCCACGTGCGTGGGCCAGTTGTCGGGCTGCCCGATGAGGATGTGCCGGGTGAACGTGCTCAGCGCCGCGCCCACGTCCTCGAAGCGGTCGACCGAGGACAGGTACTCGTGGGGCGACAGCATGCGGCCGACGATCCCGCGCCGCCACCCGTCGACCAGCGCGAGCGCGGTTGTCCAGAGCGCGGACGCGGCCCAGACCGCCCACACCAGGGCGCGCCAGGGCAGGGCGCGCGCCGCCGCGGGCCCGCAGGCCGCCACCACCGCGGCCAGGGCCAGGGCGGGGACCGTGCCGGGCCCCGTGTGGGGGAACCAGGACGCGTACAGCGGCGGCCAGTCCACGTGCAGGACGCCGTGGGCGCGCTCGATCCGGGAGCCGATGACGGCGGCAGCCGTGAAGAGGAGCGCGGCCAGGGCCGCCACGGCCAGGTCGGCGCGCGCTCCCGTCCAAGCGGCGCCGACCGCGCCCCGGACGTCGCGCTGGTGGAGTCCGGGCCGCGTCACGCCGTCACCGCGGGGCGGGCGGGCCCCGGAGCCGGGTTGCCCCGCGGCGCGCGCAGCGCCGCGAACCGGCGTCCCCGCACCTGCCAGGTCTCCGACCACTCCCACCCGCTCTCCCGCGCGCACCACCGCAGGGCCCGGGGGCCGATCCGCGCCCACGGGAACGGGGAGCCCGGTTCCCCCCGGCCGTCGGTGACCTGCACCGTCACGCACTCGTGGACCTCGTGGGCGGCGGTCTCGACGATGAGCAGGCCGCCGGGCAGCACGACCTGCCGCATGCGGGCGAGCAGGTCCCCGGGGGCTCCGCCGATACCGATGTTGCCGTCGACCAGCAGCGCGGTGCGCCAGTCCCCCTCGCCGGGCAGGGGGTCGAACACCGAGGCGCACACCGCCCGTCCGCCCGCCTCGACCGCGCGCGACACGGCCACGGGGTTCATGTCCACGCCCAGCGCCCGGCGGCCCCGGGCGGCGAGCGCGACGACCATGCGCCCGGGCCCGCACCCGGCGTCCAGCGTGTCGCCCTCGCAGCGCTCCAGCACGCTCTCGTCCGCGGCGTCGGTCCCCCCGCACCAGCGTTCGACGTCCAGACGCAGCATCCACCCGTCGGGCCGTCGCAGGAAGAGGGGGCCGCGGCCGTCGGCGAGCGCCCGCGAGTAGGGGTCGCACAGCCACGGGGCCGACCTCGTGTCGATCCCGGTCTCGGTCGCGCTCACCGCCGACACCCCGCTCCGGCGAGCCGGACCGCCCTGCCGAAGCGGCTGCCGGGGACGAGCGAGGCGACCAGCGCGGCGTCGCGGGGCGTGTCCACGTCCGTGAGCACGTCCAGGTCGCCCACGCGCAGCCCGGCCCCGACCAGCCGCGCGCGCTGGAGGCGCCCGGTGTGCTCCGTGGACATCGGCACTCCCCGCAGCAGGCGGGGGTCGGGGGCGGCCAGGCCGAGCGCCCAGAAGCCCCCGTCCTCGCTCGGGCCGAACCACGCGTCGGCGCGCTCCCAGGCGTCCGGGGCCAGGGCGGGCCCCAGGAGTTCCCCGTTCACCTGGGGGGTGTCCATGCCGATCAGCAGGGAGGGGCCCGAGCACCGGGCGAACGCGTGCGCGAGCCGTTCGTCGAGCCCGCCGCCCGACTGCGGGACCACCTCGAACCCCGACGGGAGCCAGGGCCCGGGCCGCCCCTCCAGCACCAGGAGCCTCCTGCGGGCGGGGAGCGAGCGCACCGTGTGCAGGGTGTCGGCCAGGGCCGCCTCGGCGACCGCGGCGGCCTCCCGAGGCGAGTACTCGGGGGACAGCCGTGTCTTGACCCGTCCGGGGACGGGTTCCTTGGCGATCACCAACAGGGTGGTCCCCCCTGCCGGGAGGTCGGGGTCACCGGCCCGGGTCATGGCCGCCCTCCCCTCGCGCGCACGCCCTCCGGGCCCGGCGGCTCGCGCAGCACCGCCGTCATGTCGCGCACGGCGGTCCACGTACCGCGCCACGTCCCCGTCACCTTGGAGGCTCCCGACCTCGGCAGGTAGGGGACGTCCACCTCGTCGACCCGCCACCCGGCGTCGGCGGCGCGCACGACCGTCTCCAGGGGGTAGCCCGAACGCCGGTCGGTCATCCCCAGCTTGAGCAGGTCCGCCCTGCGGGCGGCGCGCATCGGCCCGATGTCGCGCACCCGCACCCCGGTCCGCGAACGCAGCATCCGCGCGACGACGGCGTTGCCGACCCTGGCGTGCAGCGGCCAGACCCCCCGGCGGACGGGGCGCCGCCTGCCCAGGACCAGGTCCGCCCCGCCGACCCGCACCCGTTCCACCATCCGCGGGAGCAGGGCGGGGTCCAGGGAGGCGTCGCAGTCGCAGAAGCAGACGAACTCGGCGGTCGCGGCGGACAGGCCCGCGTGGCACGCGGCGCCGAACCCCCTGCGCGGTTCGGAGACGACCAGGGCCCCCAGCTCCGCGGCGACGCCCGCCGAACCGTCCGTGGACCCGTTGTCCACGACGATCGCCCGCCACCCCGGCGGGACGCGTTCCATCACCCAGGGCAGGGCGGACGCCTCGTCCAGACAGGGCAGCACCACGTCGACCGGTGGCGGCGGGTCGCCGCCCGCCGTGTCGGGCGACGCCTGCGCCGGTTCGTCCTGGCCGTACTCGTGTGGTTCTCTGCTCACCCTGGTTACGCTACGAAGTCATGTGGACACAGGCCGGGAAAGGCGGTCGCGACACGCGGACGCCTCGGCCTCCGGCGCCGCCGAACCGGTCGAACCGCGCAGTTCGGCGCGGGCGAACTCGGCCATCCCCTCGGCGAAGCCGACCCCGGGCCGCCAGGACAGCTCCCGCGTCAGGCGGTCCGAGGAGGCGGTGATGTGCCGGACGTCGCCGAGCCGGTACTCGCCGGTGACCACGGGCTCGGGGCCGCCGTGCGCGTCCGCCAGTGCCCGGGCCATCTCACCGATGGTGTGCGGGGTCCCGCTGCCGGTGTTGAAGGCGGACAGCTCCCCCGGGGCCCTGCCCGCGACGGCCTCCAGCGCCGCCACGTTGGCCCGCGCCACGTCGCCCACGTGCACGAAGTCGCGCCGCTGGCGGCCGTCCTCGAACACGCGCGGCGCCTCGCCCCGGGCCAGCGCCGAGCGGAAGAAGGAGGCCACGCCCGCGTACGGGGTGTCGCGCGGCATCCCCGGCCCGTACACGTTGTGGTAGCGCAGCGACACCGCGCGTCCGCCGACGGACCGGGCCCACGACGCGCACAGGTGCTCCTGCGCCAGCTTCGTGGTGGCGTAGACGTTGCGCGGGTCGCTCGGCGCGTCCTCCCCCACCAGGCCGGGCACGAGCGGCGCCCCGCACCGGGGGCACGGCGGGTCGAACACCCCCGCCCGCAGGTCCGCCTCCGACCTCGGGCCGGGGCGGACGTCGCCGTGCTCGGGGCACGTGTACCGCCCCTCCCCGTAGACGACCATCGAACCGGCCATGACGATGTCGCGGACGCCGGTCCGGGCCATGGCGGCCAGCAGGACCGCCGTGCCCAGGTCGTTGCAGCGGACGTAGTCGGGGGCGTCCAGGAAGTCCGCGGAGCCCAGCCCCACCATCGCCGCCTGGTGGCAGACCGCGTCCACGCCCCGCAGGGCGCGCTCGACGATCTCGCCGTCCCGGACGTCGCCCACGACGTCGACGGTTCTGTGCTCGGTGTCCCTCCCGGTATGGGCCTGGGGCAGGTAGGCGTCGAGGGTGACCGCCTCGTGCCCGGCCAGGCGGAGTTCCTCCGCGACCCTCGATCCGATGAACCCGGCACCACCCGTGACCAGTACGCGCATGGACCCAACCTACGTTTCGTACACGCTCCGTCACGGGTACCGCCACGCACGCCGGCGCCGATTCGCCGACGTGCGCGGCGGCCCGCCGGGGGACGGGCTCACAGCAGCGTGGACCAGTAGGTCCAGAACGCCTGGGCGACGGCGCCGACGACCGCCAGCGCCCACACGGTGAGCACGACGGTGTGGTTGCGGGCCAGCATGTCCAGGGGCCCGGCGGCCCACCCCGGCGCGGGCAGGTGCGCGGAGCGCACGTTGTGCAGAGTGACGTACCAGAAGAGCGGGATCGTCACCGCCCACACGACCAGGCAGTACGGGCACAGCGCGCCGATGCGGTACAGGCTCTGGAAGATGAGCCAGTGCACGAAGACGGCGCCGAACACCACGCCCGCCTGGAGTCCGAGCCAGAACCAGCGGTCGAAGCGCGCCCCGGCGGCCAGCGCCGCGCCCACGGTGGTGACCACGGCGAAGCAGACCACGCCGATGACCGGGTTGGGCACCCCGAAGACCTCGGCCTGCGGGGTGGCCATGACGGTGCCGCAGGAGAGTACCGGGTTGAGGCTGCACGCGGGCACGTGCCCGGGGTCGGCCAGCACCCGGATCTTCTCCACCAGCAGGGCCAGTGCCGCGAGCAGTCCGGTGCCGCCGCCCAGGGTGAGCAGCCAGGGCAGGGCCCGGCTGATGACGGGTGTCTCGGCACCGGGCGGGGCCGCCGCGGCGCGGCGGGGCGCGGTTGGGGCGTTCAACCCTCCAGCTCCCGGTCGATCATCGCCGAGAGCGTCTCGTAGCCGGGCATGCTGGGGGTGGGGCGGCCGTTGACGAAGATGGTCGGGGTGCCCCGCACGCCCAGGGCCACGCCGTCCCGGAAGTCGGACCGCACGCGCTCCAGCGTGGCGGGGTCCTCCATGGTCGCGGTGAACTCCTCCGTGTCCAGGCCCAGGTCCTCGGCGAAGCCGACGAACACCTCGGCCTTGGAGTCCTGGGACTCGCCCCACTCGGCCTGGGTCTCGTACATCCGGACGTACATCTCCTCCAGCGCGCCCTGCTGGGCGGCGGCCTCCACGGCCGCGGCGGCGGGCTCGGCGTTGGTGTGCCCGGGCATGGGGAAGTAGCGGATGACCGTGTTGATCCGCCCGTCGTAGTCCTCGCGGATACGTTCCATGACGGGGAACTGGGCGCGGCAGGCCTCGCACTCGAAGTCGAGGAACTCCACGACCGTCACCGGCGCCTCCTCCACCCGGTCGAGGTGGCGGCTGTCCTCGCGGACCAGGAGTCCGGCCGGTGCGGTGGGTGCGGCCTGCGGGTCGGCGGAGGCGTCCGTGGCCGCGGGTGCGGCGGTGCCGCCCCGGTCATCGAGGGCGATGAGGAGGCCGAGGCCGATGACGGCGACCATGATCAGGCCGAGGGTGATGCCGAGGTTCTTGCTCATGTGGGTGCGTCCTGGGGTGCGGGGCGCGGCGGAGCGCGCCCGGGGAGACGGTCACGGGGAAGGGGCCGCGCGGGGCGCGGCCGAGGCCCCCTCGCGCGGGGTGCGGGGAGGGGGCGGGTGACCGTGTCCTAGACCCGTTGGACGCAGAGCAGGGTCAGCAGCCCGTACCCGTGGGGGGCCAGGGGCGGGCGGCTGACGGGGCGCGGGGCCGGTCCCGGGCGCGGGGCCAGCAGGAGCGCGAGGACCAGGACGACGCCGAGGGCGACGAGGAACAGGGGCGGCGCGGTGGGCAGTCCGTGCCCCTCGGTCACCTCGCACGCGTGCGCGGCCTGCGGGGCGGCGGCCGGGGCCGCGTCGGTGACCGCGACGGCCTCCCGGGGCTGTCCCGGGCAGTCGGCCGTCGCGGCGGCGGTGGCAGCGGTGGACGCGGCGGCTGAGGCGGCGGAAACGGCCTGGGTGACCGGGCCCGTGCTGTGGCACAGCGCGCACATGAAGCACATGAGCACCAGCGCGACCAGCGGCACCGCGAGGGTGCGCTGTCGCCGCGTGGAGGTGTGCCGGTCCATGTCAGGAACTGTAGCGGTGGTGTCGCCGGGGTGTTCGGCGGCCACGGGATAGGGGAACCCCGCACCGCTGTCGGCGGGCGCTGGAATACTCCCCCGCATGTCTTCGAGCCCTCCCCTCCCCCAGGACCCCTCCGCCTCCACCCTGTACCTGGACTGGGTCCGCTCCCGGGCCCCCGAACGGGAACCCCAGGCCCTCGGCCTCATGGACCAGCTCGACGAGCGGATGCGCTGGCACCGCCTGGAACCCGCCTACGTCGCGGGGTACATGCGGGGCTGTCTCGACCGGGCCGGGCTGCCCGTCGGTCACCTGCCCTGGCTCTGTGACACGGTCGGGCACCGTCTGCTCCCGCGCCATCGCAAGGAGGCGGCCGCCGCCTACCTGGGGGCCCGCGAACTGGAGACGGAGCACGGCCTCGTGCCCGATCCCCACCACACCGCGGAGAACGCTCTCCTCTTCGCCCGCCACGGCGTGCTGCCCGTCTCGGAGGTCAAGGCCCACCGGAACCGGTTGGTCGCGCTCCTCTCCGCCGAGGACGCGCACCGGGAGTTCGTCCGCTTCCTGGACGCCTGGGCCGCCGGAGGCGCGGTGGCGGCCTCCAGGTTGTACTTCCCCCACAACCAGGCCTCCACCGGCGTCGCACCACCGGCCGACCTGGCCACCCAGGTACGCGCCTCGGTGAAGGCCCTGGGACTGGGCGCGGGCCCGAGCGCGGAGGAGACCTCCCGGGTGCTCGGCCGGTACCTGTCCCGCGCCCGTGGCAACCCCGTTCCGGACGGACTGTTCCGGCAGGCCGAGCGGGTCTTCGCCAAGGTCCCGCCAACCCCGGAGCACCAGCCGGGTATCGCCTCGCTCTTCCCCACCTCGGTCACCGACGGCGCCGTCTGGCTGCGCCTGCTGGAGAGCACCGGCATCGCCGACGCCATGGCGCGGGGCCGGGTCCGTCCCGCCGGGGGGTACGGCGCCTGGCTCTCGGAGTTCCACCACACGTACGCCCACGTATGGGTACGCGGGTGCGTGGACAGACAGGCCCTCCCCGAGGAACTGTTCGCCCTGCTGCCCCGACTGGCCCCGCGGATCCGCGCGGAGGAGGCCCCGGTACGCCTGTACGAGGGCAGGTACCTGCACAACCGCGTGGACGTCCGCCTGCTCCTGACCTGTGACGAGCTCGACATCCGGGTGGACGCTCCCGAGGGGGAGGCGGAACGGGTCAGGGAGTCCGTCAGCGTGGTCCGTGTTCGGAAGGGCGGTCCCGGGGACCGGGACGCCTGAACGGGCTCCGCGGGATGGCCTCCGGCTGACCGGTGCGTCCGGCGTTCCCCGGAGCCGGGCGGGGGCCGTCTCGGCCCCGCGGCGGCGTTGACGCAAGGCCAGTACCCCCGCCACACCGTGCACCCGCCCCTGCCGGGGGCCACCGACCCGTGGTCCTGTCGAACCGGGCGCCACAAGTCGGATACCGCGGCCCTCGGCACGGCGGCCCGCCCGATGTTCCGAGCGGGCCACCGCCCTGTGGAGGCCAGCGGCGACAGAACAGGCCGCGGGCCCCGGGTCCGCAGGGAGGACAGGGAACCCCGACGCGCCGTGGCCGGGCACCTTGCGGAGTCTCTCTCCCGACCGCGACCGGACGGTTACCCGCCTCAGGGTCCCCTACGTCCTCTAAGTGGACTTATCTCATCGAAAGAGACAAAAAAGGTGCCTAGCACCCATTTGTCAGTCTCTCACGAGAAAGGTTCCCACAGAACCCCCGGTGTCGGTTGTTACAAAACGTTCCACCGGCAGCGAGGGAAGTCCTCTCCCGGAGAGAGCCAAATAACTTTCACCACATAAGAGCAGGTGAGAAGGCGTGTTACATAAAGATACGCCCATCCTCCCCCGGGGGCCCCACCGAGAGGCCAGCGACCTGCCATAGTTCCTTCGGGAAGAGAAGGCATTTCTCTCTCCATAGCACCATCTGTGCCTCCATACGGGTTCTCTCCCCGTTTTGGCACGGTCACGCATCCATCGAAATCCGACAAGAAGAAGCCTGCGTCAACAGAGGAGCAACCCCGTGTCCCATTCCCACGCCTGCGACCGTACGAACACCGTCCCCTGGTCCAGAGTGGTCGTCACCGTCGTCGTGATCGTTCTGGTCATGTACGCCATGGTCCTGGGTTACGAAGCGATCGCCGCCGTCGCCCTGGCCTCGGCGGCCGGTTGCACGGCGGTGTCCGTGTCCCGCCGCCTGGGGCGGTAGCCCACGGCGTGGAGGAGAACCACCACCCGCCGAAGAGGGCCCACGAGCTCCTGGAGGAGCACTTCCCCCTGCACCGCTACTCCCAGGAGGACCGTCTGAACGCCCTGCTCTTCGCGCTGCGCGTCGAAGGGCTGGTCGACGTCCTGCTGGCGGACCTCCTGAAGGAGAGGGAGAAGAACCACCCCGTGGGCATCGTGCACGACCTGTTCAACGGGCGCACCGAGGCACTGCGCTCCGAGATGGGCCGCAGACGTGGCCGCGCGCTGCTGGAGGCCCTGTTCTTCACAGACGAGAGGAAACAAACCGCAGAGGAGAAGAAGGAGAGGCAGAGCGAGCCGAAGCCCGAACTGCGCATCGTGTTCGAGAGCGAGCTCACCCGGTTGCGGAACGACACCGGCCGACGGACCCACATCGGCGCCGACGAACTGCACGAACGCGGCTACCGGCTGATGGGGAGGCGGGCCCAGCTGTCGGTGCACGAGCTCAGCGACCCCCGCAAGGTCAGCTCCTTCCCCGAGCTGGTGCGGGCGTTGCAGGCTCTGCACAGGACCCAGGGCTCTCCCAGCCTGAGGGAGATGGCGGCAGGCTCCGAGCAGCGCTTCCGTGGAAAGTACAGGAGCATGCACCAGACGCGCTCCCACGCCGCGCTGCGCAGAGTCACCCTGGCCGGAGCGAGGCCCACTCTGGCCGCGGTGCTGGCCTTCGTGCGCGGATGTAACGTCCTGGGCTCCGAGGAGGCCCACGAGTGGATCCAGGCGCATGCCCGCGCGGCGACGTTCGCTGAGGAGTAGCGGCTGAACCGGGGACGGTCCCCGCACCGGTGGGATCGCGCAGGCGGGCCCGGTTCGGGGCGGTCGGCACGGTCCGCCGGAGGTCGCGGCCCGTTCGTCACAGCGGGCCGCGACCGCCCGCTTCCGCCCGAACGCACTGGCTCACCGCTCGGCCGTGTCGTGACACGTCGCTTCGGCAGCAGCGGCCGGGCGACCAACAGTCCTCGACGCCGTGCGGCGGCGGTGCTCGTACTGGCCCCGGAGCCGGGCGGGAGCCGCGTCGGCCTCGCGGCGGCGCGGACGCGCCCGGGGCGGCTACCGGACCGGGTCCTGCCCTCCGGCGCCCGCTCCGGGCGGGCGCGCGGCCCGTTCGCGCCGTGTGCGCCGCGCGGTGTCCGTCGATCCGGTGTCAGTCGTGGAAGGGTTCGCCCGTCACGACGTGGTCGGCGTGGTTGAGCGCCTCCAGCACCAGGCGGCGCAGGTGGCCGTCGCGCAGCTGGTAGATGGCGTGCCGGGACTCCTTGCGGAACTCCACCAGTCCGGCCAGGCGCAGTTTGGCCAGGTGCTGGGAGACCGCGGTGCGCGACGCTCCGCAGGCCTCGGTCAGCTGGCCCACGTCCGCCTCGCCCCCGGCCAGGGTCCACAGCAGGTGCAGACGGGTGGGGTCGGCCAGCAGGGCGAACACGCTCGCGGCCACGGCGAGCCGCTCGGGTTCGGGCGGAGCCGGGTGCACGCGGCTGGGGACGTCCTGCTCGTCGCTGGTGCGCATGTGCGCAGTCTAGGGCCCGGAGGGGGAAGGACCCCGCGCCATATGACATCATGTGCGTACTTGCGCACTTATATGGTGCGCCTGGTCGAGCTCTTCCTACTTCTCCGGGTGGTGGTCAGGGTGTGGCGGGTACTGGCGGACTTCGCGTCCTACCGCAGGTTGTTCTACGCCCAGGTCGCGGCGCTGGCGGGCACCGGGCTGGCCACGGTCGCCCTGGCGCTGCTGGCCTACGATCTGGCCCCGGGCCAGGCGGGACGGGTGGTGGCCACCGCCCTGACCGTCAAGATGCTCGCCTACGTGGGCGCGGGACCGCTGCTGACCGCTGCCCTGGCCCGGGCCCCGCGCAAGGCGGTACTGGTGGGCTCGGACGCGGTGCGTGCCCTGGCGGTGGCCTGCCTGCCGTTCGTGGACCAGGTCTGGCAGGTGTACGCGCTCATCGCCGTGCTCCAGTGCGCCTCGGCGGCCTTCACCCCCACCTTCCAGGCGGTCATCCCCGAACTGGTGGACGACCGCGGCTACACCTCGGCGCTGGCCCTGTCCCGGCTGGCCTACGACCTGGAGGCGCTGGCCTCACCGCTGCTGGCCGCGCTCGTGCTGCTCGCGGTGCCCTTCGACGGCCTGTTCGCGCTGACCGCGCTCGGCTTCGCCGTCTCCGCCGCCCTGGTGGCCACCACCGCCCTGCCCGCCCCGACGCCCGGGTCGCGGAGCCCGCGCCGGGCCGCGGCGAGCTGGCGGGCCTTCGGCACCGACCGGCGCCTGCTGGCGCTGACGGCGTTGAACACGGCGGTGGCCGTGGTCACCGCGCTGGTCCTGGTCGACACCGTCGTCCTCGTCCGCTCCCACCTGGGCGGCGGCGACACCGCCGTGGCGCTGGTGCTGGCCTGCTTCGGCGGCGGTTCGATGGCGGTGGCGCTGGCGCTGGGGGCGTTGGTGGACCGGTTCGGCACGCGCGCGCTCATGCTCACCGGCCCCGGCGTCCTCACGGCGGGAGCGGCGGCACTGGCTCTGGGCTGGGCGTTGGCGCCGGGGCCGCTGGTGCTCGGCGCGGGGTGGGCGGTGCTGGGCGCGGGGTGCGCGCTGGTGTCCGCGCCCACGGGGCGGCTGCTGCGCGAGGCCGCTCCCGAGGGCGCGTTGGCGGGGGTCTTCGCCGCCCAGTTCTCGCTCTCCCACGCCTGCTTCCTGCTCACCTACCCGCTGGCCGGGTGGGCCGGAGGCCTGGAACCGGTCCTGGTGCTGGGCGGCGCCGGGGTGCTCACGGGGGCGTGCGCCCTGGCCGCGGCGGTCCTGTGGCGCCCCGGCGCGGTCGCGGCGGACCCGGCCCCCTCCTCCGGGGGCCGCTGAGACCCCCGCCGCACCGGTCCCGGCCCGTGAGGCGGTGGGAGGGGTGCGCGGGAGGACGCGGTGGCGGTCAGCGGCCGGTGCGGCCGTCGACCAGCTCGCGGAGGATGTCCAGGTGCCCGGCGTGGCGGCCGGTCTCCTCGATCATGTGCACGAGCGCCCACCGCATCGACGGGGCCGGTCTATTCCGGCGCCCCGCGTGCGCGGGCCCACCGAGGTCGTCGCAGGCGGCGATGGCCCGGTCGGCGGCGGCGACGGCGGCGCGGTACCCCTCCAGAACGCCCGCCGTGGTCTCTCCCGCATCGGCGTGGAACGTGGCCTGCCAGTCGTCGACCTCCTCCCCGAGGAAGAGGGAGCGCTCGACGTGGGCCAGGTGCTTGACCAGGCCGAGCAGGTTCGTGCCGGACGCGACGCCCGGGGCGCGCACGTGCCGCTCCGGTGCGCCGTCCAGCTTGGCGAGGACGCTCTCGCGCAGGTAGGTCAGGAACCCGGTGAGGACCTCCTTCTCCCCGGGCCCGGTCCTGGGCGGGGGCCGGTCGCCTCGGTGCGAAGGCGCGGCGGACGTCTTCGCGGGTTCCTTAGGCGCCGCCCCCGTGCGGCGCCGGGCCACCACCACGTTGTCGCTCACCCGCGCGCTCCGGCCGTCGGGGCCGTGGGCCGTTCTCGAACGCCGCTCGCACACGAGTCCGGTCCAGTCGGAGCCCAGGTCCAGCGACCGCCACAGGTCCTCGGGGTCGGGGAAGTCCTCGCGCTGCTCCCAGGACCAGGGCGCGCTGGACGCGTGGTCGATCACGGCCAGCAGCCCGCCCTCGCCCACCGACCGCGCGGCCCGGCGCAGCACGGCGTCACGGTCGATGTCCACCGGGGTGTGGAAGTAGTTCGCGTAGACCAGGTCCCACGGTCCGGTGTCGGGGGTTGACAGCGCCAGGTCGTGGCGCCGCGTGGTGAGGGAGCCCTGGACCCCGGCGCGGCGGGCCCGCTCGGCCAGCACGGCCAGGGCGTGTTCCGAGACGTCGACGGCCGTGACGTTCCATCCCCGGCCCGCCAGCCACAGGGCGTCCCCGCCCCGGCCGCAGGCGAGTTCGAGGGCGCGGCGCGCGCCCGCCCCGCTTCCCGGCTCCGGCGGTGGCACCAGGGCCAGTTCCCCGGCGAGTCGGGCGAAGGCCGCGTTGGGGCCGGGCGGCGGCGTCGAGGGGTCATCGTCCCGGTAGCGGGGTTCCCAGAAATCGCGGCTGGGCGAGGTGTTCTCGTCTGTCTCCATGGACGCCAGTGTTCGCCCCGCCGGGGCCGCGGGGCCAGTTCTCTTGCAGAACTGCAAAAGCACGTGCGCACGGCGCGTCCCCGACAGTTCCGGACGTCTCCCGTGATCGTCCCGGACCCCTCCCGGTGGCTCCGGGCCCCTCCCCCGCGGCCCCGTCTCCGGCGGGCCGGGGCGGGAGCGCTACGGCGCGGGTGCCCGTCCGCTCCGCGCGCCCGCCTTCTCAGGTCCCGTGCAGGTGGACGCGTTCGCCCTGGGTTCCGAAGATCGCGATGGTCTCCGCCGGTCCGTCCTCGGCGGGGTTGCCGATCCAGTGCGGGGTCCGGGTGTCGAACTCGGCCGCCTCCCCCGCGCCCAGCAGCAGGTCCTGCTCGGCGCCCAGGACCAGCCGGATGGTCCCCGAGAGCACGTAGAACCACTCGTGCCCTTCGTGTGTACGCAGTTCGGGCGGCGGCAGCGTCCGCGCCGGCGGGTAGAGGACCTTGTACGCCTGGACCCCGCCCGCGCGCCGGGTGAGCGGGACGAACGTCAGGCCGAAGCGGCGCACCGGGTGCAGGTGCACCCGCGGATCGCCCACCCTGGGCGCGTCCACCAGTTCGTCGATGGGCACCCGGTACACGCGCGAGAGCGGGAGCAACTGGCCCAGCGTCGGCTGCACGCGCCCGGTCTCCAGGCGCGACAGCGTGCTCGGGGTGACCCCCGTGCGCTCCGACAGCTCGGCGAGGGTCAGCCGCGCGCGGTTGCGCAGGCCCCGCAACCGCGCGCCCACGGCACGCAGCACATCGGCGTCGCCCTCGTCGGCAGGGTGGTTCCCGCTCTCATCCATATCCGCAACTTATCGCGCGGCGGCGGGAACGGCGGCCCGTCCGGGGCGGCGGGGCGGTTGTGCCCCCGACGACCCACCCCTCCCTGCAGGAAGGCGCCGCCCAGCAGCGCGGTCGGCAGGTGGTTGCCCCCCGGCCGTCCGCCCCTCCCCGGCCGGAACCGGTTACGCGGAGGCCCGCCCGCACCGAGGCCGGTCCGGCTCCGCCCTTCCGTATCCGGCCGGGCGGAGCCCCGCCCCCACGGGTCACCACCACCCGTGCATGCGGGCCTTCTCCTCCGTGTCCATGTAGTCCTCGACGTCCTGGTTGGCGATGGCCAGGTTGACCAGCATGAGCCCGGCCTTCTCCGGCACGAGCCGGAAGGTGCGCCCCACGTGCTCCTCCAGCGGGACGACCAGGAGCCGGTGCTCCGGATCGCTCATGGCGGCCCGGTCCGCGACCAGCAGGGCGTCCGCGACGTCCTCGTCGGAGTCCTCCGGGTCGGCGCGTACCAGCGACATCAGCTGCTCGGGGGTGGCGCCCTCGAACACCGGGTCGTCCACGACCCCGATGTAGTCGCCGAAGTCGTCGATCGGATTCCCGTAGCCCGGGCCCGGGCGGTACACGGTGTTCAGGAGCGCCGTCCAGGCGGCCTCGTCGGTGAAGTCGGTGCGCACGAGCAGACCGTCGTTGGCGTGGGTGAGCGGGGGCAGGGGCCGGGCCGGGGGCTCGTAGCGGGGCGGGATTTCCAGGGACTCCAGGTGGGCGCCCACGGGGTCGGGGAGGCCGGACTCCCAGTCCTCCACCGTCTCGTCCTCCTCGGTCTCCCACTCGGGTTCGGCCGGAGCCCACTCCTCGAAGTCGTCCAGGACCGTGTCCAGGTCCTGGCAGTGCATCACCAGGTAGGTCAGGGCCGCCTGGCGGGGCGTGATGCGGAACGCGTCCCCGCCGGTGCCGCGGAACGCCAGCAGCGGGCGCGGACCGGCGTTGGCCGTGGTCCTGTCGTTGGCGAGCAGGACCACGTCGGGAACCCACACCCCGTCCCGGCCCAGGGCTCCGCCCACCTCCTCGGGGGTGGCGCCCCGCCAGGCGGGGTCGTCCACCACGACCAGGCGCCGGGGAACGGGGGCCTCCGACACCGCGGGGGCCTGCTGGCCGGGGGCGGGCGCCACCAGACCGGGCAGTTCGCCCATGCGGGAGAGCACGTCGTCCCAGGCCTCGTCGTCGTGGTCGGTGCGCAGGAGCAGCATCCCGGGCACGTGCGACGCGTCGTCGGCGGGCGGCAGGGGCAGGGCGGGACGGTGGTCCATCAGGGGGTACCTCTCGGCGGTCGTGGCGTACGGATTCCTCCGTTTTATCGGACCTTTCCGACAGAACGGCGCTCTCTCCCCCGGGGCCTCCGAACCGGTACGCGGTACCCCAATTAGGCGTCCCGCACGTCTTGTGGCGGCACACCGCTACGCATAGCATCGACCCGACCCCACCGGGTCACCAGGCAGCATCAGCACCCTCACCCCCGGGAGACCCCCATGCTGAGACGCGTCCTCATGCCCGTCCTGATCGCCCTGAGCGCCCTGGCGCTGACGCTGGTGGGCACCGCGCCGGCCACCGCAGCGCCCGCGGAGCAGACCCAGCCGCTGCGCCAGACCGTCCTGTACTACGACGCCAGCCGTGCCGCCGAGTACACCTCCGCCGTCGCCTCGGCCGTGAACGTGTGGAACTCCAGCGTCGACAACGTGCGCCTGGAACCGGCCTCCGCCGGACGGCGCGCCGAGATCCGGATCGTCGCCGACGACGGCTGGCCCCGCGCCCACCTGGGCCCGGTGCGCCCGGGCGGGCAGGTCACCGTCTGGATGGGCCGCCAGGGCACCGCCCAGGGCTACGACGCGGTGCGCATCGCCGCGCACGAACTCGGCCACAGCCTGGGCCTGCCCGACGCCAAGCCCGGCCCGTGCTCGTCGCTGATGTCGGGCTCCACCGGCGGCGTGAACTGCACCAGCCGCTACCCCAACGCCTCCGAGCGCTCGCGGGTGGAGGCCAACTACGGCAGCGGCCTGAGCGGCCAGCGCGTCGCGGACGGGCAGCTCCTGGTCGACCGCTTCTGAGCCGACCGCGCCCGCCCGGGCGCCCCGGCTCCAAGCCCGACGGCCCCGGGCGTCGGTCCGCATCGGCGGGCCGACGCCCGGGGCTTCGCACACCCCGTCGCGCCCGCGCGGGACCGGCCCTCGCGGTCGGCGGGGCCCCGGCGGGCGGGGCCCGCCGACCGCGTGAGCGTCCGCCTCCACGCGGGGCCGTCGCGCCTCCGACGGAGGGCGGGGTCATCCAGCGCGCGGCCGGAGGAGGGGGACCAGAGGACAGCGGTCACCGACCAGGCGGCACACCAGGGCCAGGGCCGCCAGACCCGCCGCCACGGCGACCAGGACCGCGCCGAGGGGGTCGAAGAGCCCCTGGGCCAGCACGAACACCCCCGTGAGCAGCACGAAGCCGCCGAACCCCTTGCGCAGGGCGGCTTCGGGCACGCGGGAGGTCAGGCGCACCCCGACGAGCGAACCGGCCACCGCGAGCGCGCTGACCGCGCCGACCAGGGCCCAGTCCGGGCTCACGGCGGTCAGGTAACCGGTGAGTCCGGCGAAGGACTTCATGCCGATCACGAGCAGGGAGGTGCCCACGGCGGCCGGCATGGCCAGTCCGCCCAGCAGCACCAGGGCGGGCACGACGAGGAAGCCTCCTCCGGCGCCGACCAGCCCGGTGACCGCGCCGATCACCACTCCGTCGAGGACGACGCGTCCCAGCGGCGGCGCCGCGGCGGCCGTCCCCCGGCCGGAGATCGCGTTCCCGCCCCGGAGCATGGCCAGGGCGGTCGCGACCATCATGAGGGCGAAGGCGGTCATCAACAGGGCGCCGGGGACGTGCGCTCCCACCACACCGCCGACGAAGGCCCCCGCCATCCCGGCGGCTCCGAACACCAGCCCGGTACGCCAGCGCACGTTTCCCGCACGTGCGTGCGCGAGCGCGCCGACGAGCGAGGTGACGCCCACGACGAACAGGGACGCGGCGATGGCCTCCTTGGGGTCCATGCCCGCGACGTAGGTCAGCAGCGGCACCATCAGGATGGAACCGCCTCCGCCGAGCAGTCCGAGTGCGAGCCCGACCACCACGGCGAGGCCCAGGGCGAGGACGATCTGAAACTCCATGTTGACTCCGCTTGCGTGGCTCGCCGCCGCGGGTGCGGGCGGCCGTTGGCTCGGGAATGGTGGGCGCGGGGGGCGGTCCGACGACGCGGGGCCGCCCGGACAACGCGTGGCGGTGACAGCGCGTGGCCGCCCGGACGACGCGGGGCGGGCGGCGCCCGCACGCGCCCCGCTCCGCGGGGCGGCGGGCGCGGCCCCGCCGTGTGCCTCAGTCGGCACCAGCGCGTACCGACGCGTCCCGGTCCCGCCTCCAGTCCTCCCAGGCTCCGTAACCCCGGTCGAGTTCGACGACGTCGTATCCCGCGCGGCGCAGAGCCGAGGCCGCCACGGAACTGCGGGCGCCCGACTGGCAGTAGCTCACGATGGTGCCGTCGGTCGGCAGCGCGTCGAGGTTCCACAGCACACGGCCCGCGCTGAGCTGCCGCGAACCGGGGATGTGCCCCTCTGCGTGCTCGCCCCTGGTGCGCACGTCCAGCAGGAGCGCGGCACCGTCCTGTTCGAGCTCCTCGGGGGTGACGCGCGGCGGCACGGTCCTCGGCAGGCCCTCCGTGCTGGTCGTGTAACCGGACACGTGGTCGATGCCGACGCGCAACAGGTGGTCGCGCACCCGGCGGGCGGTGTCCCCGTCGTCGGCGAGCAGCACCAGGGGGCGGGTTTCGGACTCGGGGTCGTGGGCCCAGGCCCCGAAGGTCGCGGCCTTGGCCGGACCCGGGATGTTCAGCGCCCCCGCCACGGTGCCCCGGTGGACCTCGGCGTGGGGCCGGGTGTCGACGAGGACGCTCCCGCCCTCGTTCAGGGACCTGCCGACCTCCTCGCCGGAGAGCGCGGGCGGCGGGGCGAGGCGGCCCAGGATTCGGGGCCCCTCCCTGTTCTGGCGCTTCATCCGCGCGAAGTAGGCGTGGGCGTCGGGCTGCCCGTCGAGCAGTTCCGCGACGAAGCCCTCCATGTCGTCGGCGCGCAGGTAGGGCCCCCACCAGGCGTTGAGCCGCTCGTATCCGACCGTGGTGGCCGGGAGCGCGCCGAGGGCCTTGCCGCAGGCGCTGCCCGCCCCGTGTCCGGGAAGGACCTGGACGTGGTCCGGCAGGTTCAGGAACACCCGGCGCAGGCTCTCGAAGAGCTGGCGGGCGCCCTCGAACCGGGTGCCGGTCCCCCCGGCGGCCTCGTCGAGCAGGTCGGGACGGCCCAGGTCGCCGGCGAAGACGAAGTCACCCGAGAGCAGGTAGCCGGGGTCGCGGCTGAACGCCCCGTCCGTCACCAGGAAGGAGAGGTGCTCGGGCGTGTGCCCGGGGGTGTGGCTCGCGCGGACCGTGATGTTGCCGACGGTGATGGCGTCACCGTCGAGCAGCCGTTCGGCGTCGAATCCGTACTGCCAGTCCTGACCGCCCTCGCCGGAGACGTACGCGGTGGCGCCGGTGGCCGCGGCGAGTTCGCGGGTGCCGGAGAGGTAGTCGGCGTGGATGTGGGTCTCGGTCACGGCGACGATGCGCATGCCGTGTGCGCGGGCCAGTTCGAGGTAGTCGTCGATGTCCCGGCGGGCGTCGACCACGACGGCCTCTCCGCTGGCCTGACAGCCGACGAAGTAGCCGGCCTGGGCGAGGTCGTCGTCGTAGAGGCGTTCCAGCAGCATGCTCTGCTCCTTGTCCGGTGGGTGCTGTGTGGCGTGTCAGCCCTGTTCAGATACCGGGGGGCGTATCCAGAGGGCAGAAGGCAGCCCTGTTCGCGTGCGCTCATCGGCCAGCGCCGATGCGGGCCAGGGAGTCCTCGATGTCGACCTCCTCGCTCGGCCGGTTGTAGGGAAGGCGGGACAGGGCCATGCCCATGGCGCAGGTGTCGGTGACGGCGGCGAGGACCAGCCCCGCGCCGACGACCCCGGCGACCGCCACCGCCGGGAACCACAGCGGGGAGACGAGCACCGAGCCCAGGACGATGCCGCCTGCCACCAACCGGACCTGGCGTTCCAGCGCCCATCTCTCGCGGCCGCGCTCCAGGGGCGCCCCCTGCGCCTCCCAGGCGTTCATGCCGCCCTCCAGCACGACCGTGTCGCCCAAGCCCGCCCCCGCCAACGTGTTCCGGCACCGCCCGGCCCGCCTGCCGGAGCGGCAGACCAGGACGAGGCGGCCGCCCGCGCTGGTGACGATGCGCTCCAGGTGGGCGTCCACCTGCTCCAGCGGCAGGTTGACGGCCCCCGGGATGTGTGAGCCCTCGTATTCGGCGGGGGTGCGCACGTCGACGATCAGGGCGCGGGGGTCGGTTTCGAGCAGTACGCGCACGGCGCGCACGTCGATGCCGTGGTCACTCATGTGTTTCCTTCCTTCGGTGGTGCAGGAGTGGGTCTGGATACACCCGGGGGTATCCAGTGGACGGACTGGGGCTCCGGACGCGCGGGAGCCCGGGCTACCCGATATCCGCCCCCATATACTGGGGGGAGTATCCAGAGGTCATGGAGACGCCCCGGTCGAGGCCGGAGGGGGACTCCGCGCGAAAGGCGGCGTGCGGGCGCCCGACACCCGGTCGGCGCCCGCGAACCCTCAGGCCAGGGCCAGGAACAGCTTCTCCAGCTCCTCCTCGGTGAGCTCGGGCTCCTCGCCCCGCTCGCGTGCGGTGTTGCAGTGCCGCATGCCGCTCGCGACGATCTTGAACCCCGCCCGGTCCAGGGCCCGGGAGACCGCGGCCAGCTGCTGGAGGACGGCGGCGCAGTCCTCCCCCGCCTCCATCATCGAGATGACACCGGAGAGCTGACCCTGCGCGCGCTTGAGTCGCGTGATGGCGTCGCCCACCATTTCAGGCTTCATCTGGTCTCCTTCCGCCCGTGCCCCCACCATACCCCCGGGTGTATCCACGCCGCCAGTCGCGTAGGTCACACCGACACGGGGAGACCGTGCACGAACCGGTGAACACCCACCACAGGATCCGCCCGTCCCGCCCTGCTCGGAGGCGTGCCCCGTTCCGGAACCTGATCAGCGCGCGGAGGACGATGACGTGCGGTGCGCCGGGAATCCCGCAACTTTCACAGAAGACTCTCATAACCGGTGACGAGTGCGGTCAGGGTGAACCCCACCCGGGCGTCGACACCGGGGAACCCCGCTTCGAGGGCCTCGTTCACCAAGAGCAGGTCGGCACTTCCAGGAACGGGGTCGCCGGAGTTCTCGCCCTGCTTGGTCAGGTGTTGCCCGAGCACGGACGAGGCCGTCGCGTGCACGATGGCCAGTGCGGTCCCAGCGGCGAAACCCGCCGTGGTGAGGATGCGCAGGAGGCCTTCGAGTTCGCGAAGGTTCCGGCTGGTCAGGGCAGGGCGGGTGGCGAAGAGGGTGACCACCCCCGGATGGGCGAGCAGCGGCGCGACGGGGCTCGCGGGATGGCTCTTCGCCCTGGCGGCGGTTCGGCGCGGGTGGCGGGAGCGCGGCGTGGTCACGGCCCTGTTCGCGGTCGGCATGGGAGTGCTCATCCTCAGCGCCGGGGCCGCAGGTGGTGCGTACGACCGGATCGTTCCCCTGTGGTTGGGCCTGACCCTGCTCTGTCTCCCGGCTCTCCCGAGGGTCACCGCGCTGGTCGCCGTCTGGCACGGAACGGACCGATGATGCCCACAAGCGTCTCCGCGCGTTTTCTCCCCCTGGCGGTCGCCGCGCTGGCAGTCATCGGCTTCGTCTCGGTGCTGGTCAGTTCGGTCACGTCGATGGTGCTCACCACCCTGGCGGAGGCTCTCGACACCTCCATGAGTTCGCGGCCCCCACACTGTGAGGGACCGTCTGTCCCCGCCCTTGCTGGAAAGGCCTGCCCTTGCCGACCCTCTTCTCCAAGATCATCGCCGGCGACCTCCCCGGACACTTCGTGTGGAAGGACCCCGAGGTCGTGGCCTTCCTGTCCATCGCCCCGCTCCGGCCGGGCCACACCCTGGTCGTCCCCCGGGCGGAGGTCGACCACTGGACCGATGCCGACCCCGCCCTCCTGACCAGGTGCATGGAAGTGGCCCAGGCCGTCGGCCGGGGCGTTCGCGCCGCCTGGAACGCGCCCCGCGCCGGGCTGCTCGTCGCGGGCTTCGAGGTTCCACACATGCACGTCCACGTGGCCCCCGTCTGGGGCATGTCCGACTTCGACCTCAGCGGCGTCGAGACCGAGACGGACCACGGCGTCCTCGACCACTCGGCCGAGCTGCTGCGCACCGCCCTCCGGGAGCTGGGCTTCGAACACGCCGTCGCGCCCAGGGAGTGACTCCGCCCCTCCCGGCGCGCGGGACTACTCGTCGCCGTGAGGCGTGTACAGCATGATCCAGTGGTCCCGCTCGGGGTCGTGGAGCACCTCGATCTCGAAGCGGGCCCACCCCCGCGTCGGGTGGCGCATCTGTTTGACGGCGGACCTCGAAACGCCGACCTCCCCCTCCTCCCAGTGGTCGCGGAAGCTCTGGCTGGTCGCGGTGAGCTCGGCGAGCAGGGCACGGAGGTAGGCGTCGCCGGGGTACCGGCTCAGCGCCGTCCGGAGTTCGGCGGCGGCGACCCGCAGGAACCGGTCCGCGCCCTCGCCCCCGAGCAGCTGCGCGAGCACGTCGGTCGTGAAGGCCTGGTAGGCGATGTTGCGCTCGAACGGACCGCCGCCGGTCAGGGACCCCAGCAGCTCCCGCGCGGCCTTGTTGCGGGCGAGGAGGTCGAGCCGCCCGTCGTGCACGGTGACCGGCATCGTCTCGTCCAGGCCCCGCAGCAGGCGCAGCAGCCCGGGGCGAATGACCGACGAGGGCGAGTCCGGTTCGGGCGGGGGCTCGCCCCCCAGCCGGAAGAGGTGGTCGCGCTCGGCGTCCGAGAGCGCGAACGCCTGGGCCAGCGAGGAGAGGATCTCACGCGAGGGGCGCGGCGCCCTGCCCTGTTCCAGGCGCGTGTAGTACTCCACCGAGATACCCGCGATGTCGGAGACCTCCTGGCGGCGAAGCCCCGGGACCCGCCGCCGGGAGACCCGCACACCGCCCCGCGGCTCCGGAGGGCTCATCGCGGCCCTGCGCCGCCGCAGGTACTCCCCGAACTCGGTCCGATCGCTGCTCGCCATACCCCCCATTGTCCCCGCCCCGCGCCCCGTGCCGTCGGGCGAGCCTGGTCCTGCCAGTACCACCCTCGACGCGGTCTTCCTCCCCCGCCCGGCTCCCCGGATCATCGAGAGCACACCGCACCGGGCGGGCCGGGACCGCCCGGAACGCGCGGCGGACACCCGAGGCCGAGGAGACGGCATGACCAGTACAGCGTGGACCCTCCCGATCCCCCGGGAGCGCGTCCAGGAGTTCCGGGACCTGCTCACCGCCCTGAACAGGGACCACCTCCCCGGCCTGGACGCCCGAGCCCGGGAGGTCGGCTACCACCGGGAACGGATGTGGCTCCAGCCCGACGACGACGGCGGCGCCGAGTTCATCGTCTACCTCGAATTCGACGAGGGCGTGGACCTGGCCGCCTTCTCCGAGCGGCTCCTGGCCTACGAGTCGGAGTTCACGCGGTGGTGGACGCCCCGCTTCGGATCCTTCGGGCTCCCCGGGTCGTTCGGTGAGCCCCTGCTGTCCTGGGACGCCTGAACCGGCTCCCCGCCCGCGCGACACGACGAACCCGCAGAACACGACGATCGGAGACCCTCATGCACGACCAGAAGCTGACCCCCGCCACCCCCGCCGCCCACGCCGGACTCGCCGTCGCCCGGGAGTTCATCCGCGCCGTCGAGGCCAAGGACATCGACGCCGTGACCCGGACCCTGGCCGAGGACGCGCGGCAGTTGTTCATGCACGCCCGGGGCGCCACGACCCCCGAGGGCGTCACGGACATCATCGAGGGCCGCACACGGGGCCTGTGCGTCGCGGACGTCAAGGGCAGGAGCGAGGTCCTGGCCTACACGGGCGCGCTGTTCGACAAGTTCGCCCCGCTGCGGTGGCGCGACCAGGCGTGGCGCGTCTCGCCCGACGGCGGCCAGCTCTTCTTCCACGGCGTCGGCGACATGGTCGTCGCTCGCACGGGCCAGCCCTACCGCAACACCTATGTGACGCGGTTCGACGTGGAGGACGGCCGGATCGTCCTCATGGCCGAGTACGGGAACGCGCTCATGTACGCCGGTCTGGGCGTGCGCCCGAACGGGGCCGAGTTCCGGGCCCTGCTGCGCGCGGTCGGACGCATGGTCTCGCCGCGCCTCTCCGCCCGGTCGGGCCGGTGACCCTCCCGCCCCGCCCCGTACGGGCGGGGCGCACCCCTGTACGCGCGGTCCTGCTCGGTGTCCTGTAGCCGCCCGGTGACCGGCCCGCCCGGCGGAGGGAGTCAGTCCGGTGCGCCCAGCCGGGAGATCTCCCTGCTCACCGCGCGGAACCCCTGTTCGAGGGCGCGCAGGTCCTCCATGGGCAGGCCCATGAGGATGTCGTCGCGAAAGGGCCGCGCCACCATCAGGCGCCGCACGACCGAGGCGCCCAAGGGCGTGGCGCGGACCCGGCGGACTCGCTGGTCGTCGGGGTCGGCCGAGCGCTCGGCGACGCCGTGGGCCACGAGCCGGTCGAGCACGCCCGACATCGAGGCCATGGAGACGCCGAACGACTCCGACAGCCCCCTGCCCGTCGCGCCCTCCTTCGTGGTGACCAGGACCATGAGCACCCTGAGCTGCTGGATGGTGAGGTCCATCGACAGCAGGTTCTGCAGAAGGGCGGCCATCACGGTCTCCTCCATGACCCCGTTCAGGGTCTGGATCTCGCGCACGATGCGTTCGCGTTCGTGTTCGCCCTGTTCGGAAACCTGTTGCCGCATGCCGCCATGATAGAGCTCCGCGACGGGCTCCCCCGGGGCCCAAATACTTAGCCTGATGCTAAGCTTTTTGGCGCACGGTTCAACGACACCGCCGCCGCATCGGGATGGCAGCCGCCCGGATCCCGTTCCACGCTCCCGTGAGCACCACGGCCATCCCCCGCGCGAGCCCGGCGCCGCGTCCGCGTCGCGATGCGACGGCAACGAAGTGAGGACGGCACATGGGCACAGCCTCCGACACGACCGCCGACACCGACGACCGCACCGAGGAGATCGACCTCGACGCGCTGCGGGCCAGGTACGCCCGTGAGCGCGACCGCCGCATCCGCCCCGACGGCACCGGCCAGTACCGCTCGGCCGCGGGCGGGTTCGGCTACTACGCCAAGGACCCCTACACCCCCTGGACCGAACGCGAACCGCTGACCGACGCCGTGGAGGTGCTCGTGATCGGCGGCGGCTTCGGCGGCCTGACCACCGGCGCGCGGCTGCGCCAGGCGGGCGTGGAGTCGATCCGGATGATGGACGAGGCGGGCGACTTCGGCGGGACCTGGTACTGGAACCGCTACCCGGGCATCCACTGCGACATCGAGTCCTACTCCTACATGCCCCTGCTGGAGGAGGTCGGCTACGTCCCGGAGTGGCGCTACGCCCCCGGCGAGGAGATCCGCCGCCACGCCGTGGCCATCGCCGAGACCTTCGGCCTGTACCGCGACACGCTGTTCCACACCCGCGCCACCGCGCTGAACTGGGACGAGGACGCGGACGAGTGGGTGGTGGAGACCGACCGCGGCGACCGGATGCGCGCGCGGTTCGTCATCACCTCCTCGGGCACGCTCACCCAGCCCAAGCTGCCGGGCATCCCGGGGATCGACACCTTCCGGGGCCACACCTTCCACACCAGCCGCTGGGACTACGGCTACACCGGAGGCGACCAGGACGGAGGCCTCACCGGCCTGGCGGACAAGAGGGTCGCGGTCGTGGGCACCGGCGCGACCGGCGTGCAGGTCATCCCGCACCTGGGCCGCGACGCGAAGCACCTGTACGTGTTCCAGCGAACCCCCTCCTCGGTGGACGTGCGCGACAACCGCCCCACCGACCCGGAGTGGGCGGCCTCCCTCCAGCCCGGCTGGCAGCGCGAGCGCATGGAGAACCTCCTGGCGATCCTCTCTGGCGAGCCGGTCGAAACCGACCTGACCCGCGACGGCTGGACCTCCACCGCCCGGCTCCAGCGCAAGATGATCACCGGCGCGCTGGACACCAGCGTCCCGGCCGAGGAGCGCGAGCGGATCGACGAACTCGTCGACGCCCGCAAGATGAACCAGATCCGGGCGCGCGTGGACGAGGTCGTGGACGACCCGGCCACGGCCGAGCTGCTCAAACCCTGGTACCGCTACATGTGCAAGCGGCCCTGCTTCAGCGACCACTACCTCCAGACCTTCAACCGGCCCGACGTCACCCTGGTGGACACCGCCGACCACGGCGGCATCACCCGCATGACCGAGGACGCGATCGTCGTCGGGGACGCCGAGTACCCCGTGGACTGCGTCGTCTTCGCCACCGGGTTCGACGTGGGCGTGTCCGGGGTGATGTCGGGGACGCTGCCGGTGCGCGGGCGCGGCGGGCGCGACCTGCTGGCCTCCTGGAGCCGCGGGCCCAGCACGCTGCACGGCTTCTACAGCAACGGGTTCCCGAACCTGTTCCACCTGGGCGCGCTCCAGAACGCCAACTCGGTGAACTTCGCGCACATCCTGCTGGAGCAGGCCGAGCACATCGCCGCCGTCGTCGCCGAGGCCCGCAAGACCGGGGCGCCGGTGGTCGAGCCCTCCCAGGAGGCCGCCGACGCGTGGGGCCGGACCGTCCGGGAGACCGCGCACGACAACTCGGCGTTCCAGGCCGAGTGCACGCCCGGCTACTACAACCGCGAGGGCGCGGGCGTGCACGGCGGGTTCTCCTACAGCCCCGGCCCCGTGGCCTTCCACCGGCTGCTGGCGGACTGGCGCGGGAGCCGCATGCACGAGGTCATGGACGCACGGCCCTAGTCGGCCCGGCCGCTCCGGCCGGGAACCTTCGCGGGCGCCCTCCTCCGGAGCGTCCCCATCCTCCCGAGCGTGTTCGACACCTGTGCGTCCCGCCGCGCGGCGGGACGCACGTGCGCCGGGCACGCCCCCCGACACCCGATCCCGCATCCCAGACCCCGAGGGAAACCGTATGGAACCGCACTGCCCCAGGCCGCGACGAACGGTGGCCGCCCGCGCACTCGCCGCGCTGGCCCTGACCGGCGCGGCGGCCGGATGCGCCGCCCCCGCCGCCACGAGTGGGGACGGCCAGGACGGCGGAACCGAGCGCACCGCCGAACTCCTGGTCCAGGTGACCTCCGTCCACGAGGAGACGGGGATGACCCTGCTCGAAGGCCCGACCTTCGACGCCGACGGGCGCCTGCTCGTCGTGGACGTCACCGCCCCCGCCGGGGAGCCCAAGGTGCTCGGGGTGGACACCGAATCCCGGGAGGTGACCCCGGTGTTCACCGACGAGACCAGCGCCTACACCTCCGCGCAGTTCAGCCCGCACGACGGCCGGCTCTACCTGACCGACTTCGCCGGAGGAAGGATCGACAGCATCACCCCCGAGGGCGAGGACCACACCACGTTCTTCTCCGGGGAGGTCGACGGCGCGCCGATGAACCCCGACGACCTGGCCTTCGACGAGGCCGGGAACATGTACGTCAGCGACTCGGCCGGGTTCGACGGCCCGGCGTGGGAGGCCCGGGGCAGGGTCGTGCGCGTCGACCGCGACACCGCGGAGGCGACCGTCCTGGCCGAGGAGCTGCCCGCGCCCAACGGCATCTCGTTCACCCCGGACTTCTCGGGGCTGTGGGTCGGCCAGTACGGCGACAACCGCGTGGACCACTACGCGCTGAACGAGGACGGCACCGAGGTGGTGACCTCCCACGCCGCCCTGTACTTCGGCGGCGGCACGAGCCGGATCGACTCCATCGCGGTGGACGCCGACGGCAACCTCTACCAGGCCGTCCACGGCCAGCCGCGTATCTTCGTGTACAGCCCGCTCGGTGAGCACCTGGCGACGGTCGGCGTCCCGGCCGACGCCGCCGAAGGGCTGTACTCGGCCACCAACGTGGCCATCGCGCCGGGGACCACCGAGGCCTACATGACCGTCAGCGGGGACGACGGCGGGTTCGTCTACTCCTTCGACGCGCTCGCCGAGGGGATCCGCCAGTCCAACGGCGGCTGACCGTCCGCCCCGCGCGGAGGGGGTCGAAACCGGTCGCGCGGGGTCGGAAGCGGTCGCGCGGCCCGCCCGGGAGCACGTCGGCCAACTCCCGGGCGGGAGGGGAGGGCTCGGGCCACGGCCCGCCCGGGTCACGGGGCGACGGGCCGTCCCATCCCAGGGGCACGTCAGCCAACCTCCGGAACAGCGGGAGACCCGGGTCACAACCCACCGTGTCACAGGGCGGCGGGCCATCTCGTCTCAGAGGGTGTAACCGACGACGACCGCGAAGGAGCACCCCATGGACGCGAGACTCGACTACTTCACCAGCCCGACCGCGGGCAAGGTCATCAAGCCCTTCATGTCCGTGGGCAGGGCGCTCAAGGACTCGGCGCTGCCGGACGCGACACAGGAACTGGTGGCGCTGCGCGTGAGCCAGATCAACGGCTGCGCCGTCTGCCTCGACATGCACACCAAGGACGCCGCCGCTGCCGGTGAGACCGCCGTGCGGCTGAACCTGGTCGCGGCGTGGCGGGAGGCCACGGTCTTCACCGACGCCGAGCGCGCCGCGCTGGAGCTGGCCGAGGAGGGCACCCGGGTCGCGGACGCGGCCGACGGGGTCAGCGACGAGGTGTGGGAACGCGCCGCCGAGCACCACGACCAGGAGCAGCTCACCGCCCTGGTCATGCTGGTCTCGTTCATGAACGCCGTGAACCGGCTCAACATCATCACCCGGCAGCCCGCCGGAAGCTACGAGCCCGGGCAGTTCCACTAGGTTCTGACACGGGCCCGGCGGCTGCGGACTTCGGGTTCCGCCCCCGGACCCGGCGCCGACCGGTCCGCCCCCGGGCGGACCGGTCGGCGCGAGCCGCCCGTACCGGGGAGTACGGCCGGGCGGAAGGGCATGGGAGAGGAGCGGGTCGGCGTGGGCAAGGTGGAGGACTTCGAGGAGCTGCGGCCGCTGCTGTTCTCGATCTCCTACCGGATCCTGGGCAGCGTGAGCGAGGCCGAGGACGCGGTGCAGGAGACGTGGCTGCGCTTCGACCGCTCGACGACCCGCCCCGTGTCGACCAAGGCCTTCCTGTCGGCCGCGGTGACCCGGATCTCGATCGACGTGCTGCGTTCGGCGCGCGTGCGGCGGGAGGAGTACGTCGGCCCGTGGTTCCC
Organism: Nocardiopsis sp. M1B1; assembly: GCF_052466615.1. NCBI lineage: Bacteria > Bacillati > Actinomycetota > Actinomycetes > Streptosporangiales > Nocardiopsidaceae > Nocardiopsis > Nocardiopsis sp. M1B1. Next base: position 3,034,179 of record NZ_CP196194.1, on the reverse strand, counting down.
CGAGCCGCTGCTGAGCGACCCCTACCAGGACCCGGCGCGGTCGGTGGAGCTGGCCGACTCGGTGTCGATGGCGGCGCTGCTGCTGTTGGAGCGGCTCAGCCCGCTGGAGCGGGCGGTGTTCCTGCTGCGGGAGGTGTTCGCCTTCGGGTTCGACGAGGTCGCCGCGGCGGTGGGGCGTTCGGAGGCGGCGTGCCGACAGCTGGTCGTTCGGGCCCGGCGGCACATGGCGACCGGGCGGCCTCGGTTCGCGGCGGACCGTCGCGAGCAGCGGGAGCTGGCGACGCGCTTCTTCGACGCGCTGGAGAACGGCGACGTGGACGGTCTGCGGGACCTGCTGGCCGCCGACGCGCAGCTGGTCGGGGACGGCGGCGGCCGGGCCCCGCAGCTGGCCAGGGCCGTCACGGGCGCGGCGGGCGTGGCGCGGCTGCTGGGCACGGTCTTCCCCGAGCTGCTGCGGATCGGTGTGTCGTTGGAGCCGCACGAGGTCAACGGCCAGCCCGGCGCGCTCCTGCGCGACCGGGACGGCCGTGTCCTCCAGGCGCTGGTCCTGGATGTGCTCGACGGGCGGGTCCAGACCGTGCGCGGGGTGATCAACCCTGACAAACTGGGCCACCTCGGCCCGGTCGCCGACGCCTGGGCCGTGGACCGCGAGGTGAGGCGGGCCCGGAAGCGGTCGCACTGATCCCCGGCCGGGACCGGTCCCGGCCCGGACTGGCCCTGATCGGACCGGTCCCGATCAGACCGGCCTCGACCGGTGGGCGGGCCGAAGGCCGGGCCGCAGGGTCTTACGGAGGCCCGTCCAGCCCCCCGTTCAGACGGTCTGGTTGATGCGCACGAGGTTGCCGGACGGGTCGCGGAAGGCGCAGTCGCGGACTCCGTAGTCCTGGTCGATGGGTTCCTGGACCACGTCCGCCCCGGCGGCTTCCAGGCGCTGGAAGAGGCCGTCGAGGTCGTCGGTGGCCAGGGTGATCGCGGTGTAGGTGCCCTTGGCCATCAGCTCCAGGACGGTGCGGCGTTCCTCCTCGGTGACACCGGGGTCCACGGCGGGCGGGTGCAGCACGATGGAGGTCGCGGGCCGCCCCGCCGGTCCGACGGTGATCCAGCGCATGTCCTCGTAGCCGACGTCGTTGCGGACCTCGAACCCGAGGATGTCGCGGTAGAAGGCCAGGGCGGCCTCGGCGTCGGTGTGCGGCAGGAAGGCGTGGTGAATGGTGATGTCCATGCCCCCAACGCTAGGCCGGGCTACAGGGAGCGCGCTTCTTGATTCCTGACCGGTCTGGTCACCTGTTTGGCCAGGCAGGGCGGGATGCCCGCCGCCGCCCGCGAGTGGTCGCGGCGGTAGACGCTCGGCGGCACGCCGACCAGCTCGGTGAACCTCGTGCTGAACGTGCCCAGCGAGGACGAGCCCACCGCGAAGCAGACCTCGGTGACGCTGAGGTCGCCGCGCCGCAGCAGCGTCATCGCCCGTTCGATCCGCCGGGTCATCAGGTACGAGTACGGCGACTCGCCGTAGACACGGCGGAACTCCCTGCTCAGGTGCCCGGCCGACATGTGCGCCCCGCGGGCCAGCGCCTCGACGTTGAGCGGCTGGGCGTACTCGCGGTCGATCCTGTCGCGGACACGGCGGATGGCGGCGATGTCGCGCAACCGCTGTTCCTGTGCGTCCCTGTCGGCCATGGGTGCCATCATCCCACGCCGCGCCAGGGTCGGACCGGTCGCGCGCAGGGCGGGGGCACCGCGACGACCGGGGTGGGCCGGTCGTGCACAGGGCGGGGAGGGGGAACCGGGACGTCCTCTCGGGGTCAGTCGACGCGGTTCTCCCAGTGGGTGTGCCAGTGCAGCGCGATCCTGCCGTCCTGGAGGCGGAAGACCGAACCCGTCCACACCCACGTGTCCTGACTGCCGGGGACGGTGAGGATGCGCATCGCCATGTCCTGGTAGGTCTTCGGCATGCGCTTGGCGGTGCTGTACCGGGGGTGGTACACGTTCAGGTGCAGCCAGCGCTCGTGATGGTAGGCGTGGCGCGCGAACTGGTCCGCCACCGTGGCCGGGTCCAGGATCTCCACGAAGGGCTCCGGACCGGGGTCGTCGAAGGTGCCCACCTCGTCCGGAAGACGGGTCAGGACGGGGGCCTCGCGCAGCCACGCGGTGTACCTGCGCACCGCGGCGGCGAGCGTCCGGTCCGACCTCTCCCGCACGGTCGCACCGGCCTCGTCGTTCCTCTTCCGGCAGCGGTCGCAGAGGTACCTCACCCGGGTGCGCGAGTGCCCCCGCCAGTCGGTGTACCCGTTCAGGAACAGGGTCTCGGTGGCGGGACGGCGCTCGCTGTGGCGCCCGTACGTCTTCGACGACATGCGCGACCGGCAGAGCTGGCACCGGCGGCGGCGGTGGACGGCGCTCAGAGCACGGGCGGGGAGGACGACCAGGGCGTGCGGCCAGTCGGGCATGTGCCGCATGCTAGCCGGAACGGGCATCGGGGTGAAGCCCTCCCCGGAGGGTCGTGGCCACAGCCTCGGGGCTGGTGATGGCCCTGAGACGGCTGGTGGCGTAGTGACCGTACTTGGCTTGGTATGCGGCGTCGATCCGGTCGTTGACGCCGGGGTCGGCGTCGACGAAGGCCACGGTCCTGGCGATCCGGCCGACCCGGACGCGTCCCTTGGGGCGCACCCGGGTGCTCCGGTCGCCGGACGGGGGTTCGCCGGTGGCGGTCGGGCGGGGACGGTGAAGCACCGAAAGGGGGACCTGCCGTGACGGGCACTGACAGACCCTCCCAGAGGTGGCGTCGGGGTGTTTGACTGCCGGAGGCGGTCGACGCGGCATGCGCGGCCGTCCCGTCGACCCGTGCCCGGAGGGCTGACCGCGCCCTCCCGCGGGGTTCGACGCACGTCCGACACGAAAAAATTCTGAGGAGATTCATGTCCCTCGTTCACGCCTACACGGCCTCCTCGGCGACCGCGCCCCTGGCGCCGGGCACGATCGAGCGCAGGGAGGTCGGCCCGAAGGACGTCCTGATCGACATCGCCTGGGCGGGGATCTGCCACTCCGACATCCACACCGTCCGCGGGGACTGGGGCGAGGTTCCCTATCCGTTGACCGTGGGGCACGAGATCGCCGGTGTGGTCGCCGAGGTCGGCTCCGAGGTCACCCGCCACAAGGTCGGCGACCGGGTGGGGGTGGGCTGCATGGTCGACTCCTGCCGGGAGTGCGCGAACTGCCTGGCCGGTGTGGAGCAGTACTGCCTGCGCGGGTTCACCGACACCTACAACGGCACCGACCGGGACGGGACCGTGACCCAGGGCGGGTACTCCCAGCGCATCGTCGTGGACGAGCACTTCGTGCTGCGCGTCCCCGAGGCCATCCCCTTCGAGAAGGCCGCGCCGCTGCTGTGCGCGGGCATCACCACCTACTCGCCGCTGCGCAACTGGAACGCCGGACCGGGCAAGAAGGTCGCCGTGGTGGGGCTGGGCGGCCTCGGGCACATGGCGGTCAAGCTCGCCCACGCCATGGGGGCGGAGGTGACGGTGCTCTCGCAGAGCCTGAAGAAGCGCGAGGACGGGCTGCGGTTCGGCGCCGACCACTATTACGCCACCAGCGACCCGGACACCTTCGAGCGACTGGCCAACACCTTCGACCTGATCGTCAACACGGTCAGCGCGCCCATCGACCTGGACGCCTACCTCAACCTGCTGGCGCTGGACGGCGCGATCGTGAGCGTGGGCGCACCGCCGGAGCCGGTGGCGGTGACGCTGTTCACGCTGTTCGAGAACCGCCGTTCGTTCGCCGGTTCCAAGATCGGCGGTATCGCCCAGACCCAGGAGATGCTGGACTTCTGCGCCGAGCACGGCATCGCCCCCGAGGTCGAGATCGTCGGTGCCGACCAGATCAACGAGGCCTGGGAGCGGGTGCTGGCCTCGGACGTGCGGTACCGGTTCGTCATCGACGCCTCGACCCTGGGCGGCGCCTGACCGCCCCGAGGGCCTGAGCACGGCGGGCCCCGCCGCTCCCCGGCGCGAGGGAGTCGGCGGGGCCCGTCCCGTCACATGCGACGGGGTCAGATGACGCGGTCGGTCAACGGTCGGTCAGGGGGGCACGGACCATGCGAAGATTCGGGAGCCTGCCCCGCCACAGCTGCTGTTCACCGGTGGCCCTGAACCCGTAGCGCTGGTAGAAGCGGACGGCACGCTCGTTGTAGGCCGTCACCCACAGGCGCATGGGTGCCTCTCCCGCCCAGTCGAGGAAGGCGTTCATCAGCAGACCGCCGATGCCGCTGCCCTGGGTCCTTCGCAGCAGGTACATCGGGCCGAGGTCGACCGCTTCCTCCTCCCGGCGTCCGCACAGGACTCCGACGATCTCGCCCTGGCGCCGTACGACACGGCAGAAGAGCCGGTCGGGCTGGCGCGCGGCGCGGACGATGAATTCCCGCCAATGGGCGATCGCATCGGGCATGGTGCCAGAACCACGCTGTTCACGGATCCAGTCTTCGTCGATCCCCGCTTGCCTGTTGGGATAGGTCTGGATCCAGGCGGTCAGCAGTACCCGCGCGATCGCCGGTGCGTCATCGGCGAGTGGACATTCGATCACGTGGTCCACGGAACTCCTCTCGGCAGCACCCGAGGGCGGGCGTTCTCCGCGCCGTTCTACCAGTCGGCACCGGCACCCTCGACAGAGCAGCACATACACCTTTCCCTCGCACCGAAAGACGCACCCATAACGGCGACGAGGGAATCCAGTTCCCTTCGCGCGTGAGGCAGGTTGAGCCCGTAGTGATCGAAATGCGGAGGAGGGTGGACGACGTCCAGAAGGATGTCCGGATAATCCAGTTCTGCCCACAGGTCCTCGACCGCGCTGAGTTTCCTCTCCAGGGGGATGTCCTTCCCGGACACTTCACCGGAGACGAGGAAGACCCACACCCTGGCGGGATCCTCGTGCGGGAAGTCTCGGGGAAGGCGGGAGCGCCAACGAGAGAAGAGCGGAACGACCTGGTCCTCCTCGTCGGACAGGAGCATCCCGATCCGTTCCTCGAAGTCACACGAAAGACCGAGGGAGAAATAGTGGGAACACGCTCTTATCACATCGGAGGGATGAACGAAACCCTTTTCCAACCCGAAGGAGAACTCCAGGGGGCACACTCTCACCGAACCCTCGAAGACGGATCCATGGACACGGAATCCCACGGTGATCCCTCCGGGGCGTCGGAATACGAGCACCGCCAACCTTACAGAGGCTCCAGCCGAAGACACCCGTACTGGAAACAGTCGTGATCGGGCTCAGTGGGAGCGACGCCCGGTCCGTTGACCGCACGCGCCTCCTCCGCGGGAGTCGGACGATCACCGTGTCGCCGCCGCGCCCCGGCGCGTGCGCGCTGCTCGGCGCCGCAGACCCGCCCGGGGGCGCCCAGGAAGCCCATGCCTGGAAACAGGGAACGCCGTCCCGCCCCGTGGCCCGAGCGGGACGGCGTTCCCCAAAGTCTCCGAAGCTCAGCGCCTCAGGAGGCGGCGGACTCGCCCGCGCCGCGCAGGTGGGACATGCTCCCGTACAGCTCCTGGAGCCGCCGCACCTCGTCGGCGTCGACGAAGCGGGCGATGCCGCGGCCGTAGTCCTTCGCGGTCTCGATGACGAACCGGACCGCGCTCTCCACGCTGCGCAGGTCCGTGGCGCCGGTGGCCGACCCGGCCACGGCCTCCTCTGTCACGATGGCCACGCCCACGACCGGGGCGCTGGTGGCCGTCGACGGCTGCAGGATCGAGTTCACGTGGTAGACGCCGTTGCCGTACGGAGTGATGTCCTGCATGGTCAGCGGCATCACGACCGGGGCGCGGCCGGTGGTGCGGGAGACGATGTCGAGCAGGCTCTCCGGGACCCGGACGATCCACCCGTCGACGACGGCCGGGGTGATGGCGATGCCGTGGTGGTTGCAGACCCGGTTGCCCTTGGTGGTGTCCACGGACAGGATCGCGTCCATCGCGGGCAGGACCTCGTGCCGGTTGCTGACGTCCTGGTCCACGACCGAGCCCATGAACGGAACCGGGTCGTGGGGCTGGGTCGGGGCGTCGGGGTCGATGTGGGTGGCCAGCACGACGTCGCCGGGCAGGGTGTCGCCCCGGCGGCGCATGTCCAGGAGCTTGGCCGCCGCGGAGACGGCGGTGAGGGCGCCGTCTCCGTCGCTGACGAAGCCGATCTGCTCCGGGCGCGCGCCCAGGCCGCCGAGGCGGCCGAGGATGCCCAGGGTGGGCGCGGAACCGCCGGAGGCGGCGCCGTCGGTACCGGCGATCGTCACCCGGACGAAGTCGGTGGACCCGCCCTCGCCCGCGACGGTCTCCACGAGGACCTCGCCGTCTGCCGCGCCGTGGCGGCGCAGGTACTCGGCCACGGACGCCCCGTCGGCGGTCGGGGTGTCGAGCAGGTCGTGGGTCTCGATGACGTGGCTCCAGGACATGGGTTCCCTCTCTCAGGTGGTGGACCGCCGGGCCGGCCGGACACCGCGGTCGGCGCCCCGGCCGGGGCGGTCGTTCGGATGGTCGCCGCGCGGCCTGTGCGCGCGGGCGACACGGCTTGCCGCGTTGGCGCGTCAGCCGGTTGTCGTGTTGTCGCGGTTCCGGGCTCAGCCCCGGGCCGCACCCTCCACCGCTCGCACGGCGGCGCGCGCACCGGCGCGGACGGCGTCCACGACGGGGACGCCGACCCGGTCGGTGAGCCGGGCGGCCAGGCCGATGGTGGTCATGCCGGTGCAGGCGAACATCAGGGTGTCCGCGCCCATGGCGACCAGGCGTTCGGCGGCCCGGACCGAGGCGGCCAGGCCCGCGTCGGTGCGCAGGTCGTGGGTCCGGCGCACGCCCTCGGGCACGAGCGCGGCGACGAGGGAGGGCCCGAGCACCGAGGTGACCGAGTCCGGGGTGCGGGTGGTCAGGTCCAGGACGCCGACCCGCGAGCCCAGTTCCAGGGCCCGGCGGGCCGCGGCCTCCCCCGCGCCGACGACGGGAATCCCGACCGCGGCGCGGGCCGGGGCCAGGCCCGGGTCGGCGGCGCAGCTGACGAGCAGCGCGTCCACGCCGTCCTCGCGTTCCATGCGCGCGGCCAGGTCGGCGACCTTGGCCGAGGCGAGCGCGAAGGTGGCGTCGTCGTGCACGCCGTCGGGCTGGTCGGGCAGGCACCGCGAGACGGTGTCCACGCCGAGCTCCTCGCGGATGACGCGGCCGTGCGCGTCGAGCTGCTCCCGGTCGTCGGTGGTGACCACCCGGATGACGCCGATCCTCATGCCGCCGCCTCCGTCCGCGCGCCGAGCGAGTCCAGGACCTCCGAGGCCAGGCGCACGCACACCGACCGGGCCAGGACCACCGGCAGGCCCGATGCCGCGGCCGCGCGGGCGCGCATCCGCTCGGTGTAGCCGACGCAGTCCAGGGCCAGGAGGTCGGCTCCGGCGTCGGCCAGGCGCCGCGCGGCGGCGGCGAGGTCGTCGGGGGTGCCGGTGTAGGGGGAGCACACGTCGGTGAGCACCCGGGTCCCGGCGGGCAGGCGGCGGCCGAACTTGGCCTCGGTGTCGCGCCTCTGCTCGGGCAGGGGGCATACCACGCCCAGGCGTCCGGTGTCGCCGAGCAGGGCCGCGGCCCCGAAGGCGATCATCCGGTCGGGCACGAAGAGCGGCTTGGTGTGCTCCAGCTCCGGGAAGGCGCCGGTGCAGGCGAGCAGCACCGCGTCCACCTCGCGTTCCAGGTCGGCGAGCAGGCCCGGCAGGCGCTCCATGACCAGGGACTCGCCCAGGACGACGGAGGTGCCGTCGGCGAGGCGGGTGGTGAGGGCGTGGTCGTCGGGGGCGACCGGCCGCGCCTCGATCTGGGCGCGGGTGAGGCCGTCCAGGACGCCCCGCTCGACCACGGTGGCCTCGGGTACCAGGGCGGTGATCTCCGGGGTCAGGTCCGTGCGCGGCGCCTGGCCGATGGTGACGACTCCGAGTCGTGTCATGGTTCCTCCCGGGTTCAGCGGCTGAAGACGGTGCCGACGGAGTGGACGGAGTCCCCGGCGATGAGCCCGGCGCCGACCAGGGCGATCTCCTGCTCGCCCTTCTCGCCGCGGCGGCGCTCCCACACCAGGCGGATCGCCAGCCCGGCGAGGACCAGCCATCCGGCGTTGGGCGTGGCCACGAGCAGGCCGGTAGAGGGGCAGCCTCTGTCCTTCAGAGCGGGGCGAGCCGCCCCCGCCGCAATGTCGTAGGGCGTGGCTACGGTGTGTGTTGGTTCGAGGGGAGGTGTGCACACTGTGTTGACGGGGTTTCGGTACCGGCTCGCGCTCACCGACGAGCAGGCCGAGTCGTGTCAGGTCTATGGCGATATCTGTCGGGCGGTGTGGAACACCGGCCTTGACCAGCGCCGTGAGGCCGTGTCCCGTTGGCGGCGCGGCCAGCGCCTGCCCTACTGCGGTTACCACCTCCAGGCCCGTGAACTGGCCGAGGCCAAGAGCGAGGAGACCTGGCTCCAGGCCGCCCCTTCCCACATCCTCCAGCAGACCCTGCGTGACCTGGACCGGGCCTGCAAGGACCACGGCACGTTCAAGGTGCGGTGGCGCGCCAAGGACCGGTGGAGGCCCTCCTTCCGCTTCCCCGACGGTGGGCGGATGAGCATCGAACGCCTGGGCCGCAGGTGGGGACGCATCAAGCTGCCCAAGCTGGGATGGGTGCGCTTTCGCTGGTCACGCGCACCCCGGGGCGCGGTCCGCTCGGCCACTGTCTCCCGGGATGGGGCCCACTGGTACGTGTCGCTGTTGTGCGAGGACGGCCAAACCACCCCCGAGGCGCATGAGCGCCCCGACAGCGCGGTGGGCATCGACCGGGGTGTGGCGGTAGCGGTGGCCACCTCCAACGGCGACCTGCTCGACCTCGCCTTCCAAACCCCCAAAGAGGCCGAGCGGGAGCGCCGTCTGCGCCGACGCCTGTGCCGCCAACGCAAGGGATCGAGCAACCGGGCCAGGACCAGGGCCGCCCTGGGCAAGCTCACCGGGCGGGTGCGGGCTCGGCGCGCCGATTTCGCCGCGCAGGTCGCCCATACGTTGTGTGCCAAGAACGCGGTCGTGGTGTTGGAAAAGCTCAACACCCGAGGTATGACGGCCTCGGCCAGAGGCACCGTTGAGGCGCCGGGCGTCAACGTGCGTCAGAAGGCGGGGTTGAACCGGGCGATCCTGGCCAAGGGATGGCACGGGTTCAAGCTCGCCTGTCAGAACGCGGCCCGGCGCACCGGTACCCGGGTCGTGGAGGTCAATCCCGCGTACACGTCCCAGACCTGTCACTCGTGCGGATATGTCGCGGCGGAGAACCGAGAGAGCCAATCGGTCTTCTGCTGCGGCAGGTGCGAGCACAGGACACACGCGGACGTGAACGCGGCCCAGAACATTCTGATGCGCGGATGGACTAGCCCTTCGGGGTGAACCGTGCCAGCCTGCCGAGACCTCTGGGATGCCATGTCGATGAAGCAGGAACCAGCTGCGGCCGCGAGGCGCGCAGCACCATCGGGCGGTAAGGCCCGGTCGGAATCTTCCTCGTTCACGAGGGAGAGGAAGTCAACATGTGGATTCCGATGACGACGACGGGTTCGAACGCGCGCGGGTGGCGGGCGCTTCCCGGGGTCTGCGGTTCGGTGGACGAACCAGGTGCCGACGGTTCCATGTGTGTCCTTCAGGGGTGGCTCACGTCCGTCGAGGACGGAGTGTCGCTGGCCAAAGACCTGCGGTGCGCGGCTGCCGCGTCCCGGCCCGTCACGCCCAGGCTGCCTCCCGTTCACCCGCCGGGGCAAAGGTTTCCCACTATGTGGGAGTTAAGATCACATTTCGATCCCCGGAGCCGAGGGTCCCGGACCCCGCGGCGGACGTAGGGTGGGCTTCCATGTCCACCGGTTCCACGGAACGCACCGGCCCGCTCCAGACGGTCGACCGGGCGCTCGACGTCCTCCTCAGCTTCGACGAGTACCGCACGAGCTGGGGCGTCCTCGAACTCGCCGACGAGTTCGGCCTGTCGAAGTCGACCGCCCAGCGCCTCCTGGCCTCCCTCGCGGGCAAGGGGTTCCTGCGCGCCGACCCCGACACGCGCCGCTACAGCATGGGCCCCGCCATGTGGCGCATGGCCGGGCTGTGGGAGCGCTCGGGCGGCCTCTCCGTCCTGGCCGAGCCCCTGCTCGCCGACCTGGCCCGCTCCAGCGGCCGCACCTGCCTGTTCTGCGTCCCCGACGGCGCGCACGTGCGCTGCATCGCCGCGGTCGGCGGCTCGGAGGGTCCGCGCCGCTCCCACCCCTTCCTCGACGAGCTCTACCCCGCCCACGCCGGGGCCACCTCCCGGGCCTACTTCGCCTTCCTGGACCCGGCGGAGCGCAGGGCCCTGCTGGCGGGGCGCCCCTCCGCCCGCTTCTCCGACCTCACGCCCTTCGACGAGCAGCAGGTCGAGGAGCTCTTCGACGAGGCCGTCGAGCAGGGCTACGCGCTCTCCCAGGGCGAGTACGACGCCGCGTCCCGCGCGCTGGCCGTCCCCGTGTTCGGCGGCAAGCGCCCGGTCGGCTCCGTGACGCTGGTGGAGAACAAGCACTCCGACCACGAGGACGACCTGCTCGACCACCTGGCGCCGCTGCGCGCCGCGGCCGACGGTCTCACCGGGCTGCTCTCCAACCGCCGCCCGGCACCGCCCACGCGCAACTGGAGGCGGGGGCACGGCTCCCGCTCCTCCCCGCGCCCGACCGCTCCCTGAAGGGGGACCATGCCCGAGCTTCTGCTCTTCTCCAACTCGACCAACCACGGCCGGGACTACCTCGACCACGCGTGGGAGGAGGTGGAGGCCTTCCTCGACGGCCGGGACCCGGTCGCCTTCGTGCCGTTCGCGGGGGGCGACCACGCCGCCTACACCGCGCGGGTGGCCGAGGCCTTCGCGGCGCGCGGAATCCGTGTGACGGGGGTTGCGGCGGACGCCGGGGCCGCGCGGGTCCTGGACGAGGCGCAGGCCGTCTTCGTGGGCGGGGGCAACACGTTCCGCCTGGTGGCCGCCCTCCAGCGCACCGGGCTCATGGACGACCTGCGCGACCGCGTCCTGGCCGGGCTGCCCTACATGGGGGCGAGCGCGGGCACCAACATCACCGCTCCCACGCTGCGCACCACCAACGACATGCCCATCGTGGAGCCGCCCTCCTTCACCGCGCTGGGCTTCGTCCCCTTCCAGATCAACCCGCACTACCTGGACGCCGACCCCCGGTCCACGCACCAGGGCGAGACCCGGGAGACCCGGCTGACGGAGTTCCTGGAGGCCAACGACGTGGACGTCCTCGGCCTGCGCGAGGGGACGCACCTGCGCGTGCGGGGCACGGGGTCGGACGTGGTCCGCGCGACCGTGGGCGGCACCGCCGTGCAGCCGGACGCCCCGGGCCCGGCGATCGTCTTCCGGCGCGGCACGGCCCCCTTCGAGGTGTCGGGCGAGGTGACCGACCTGTTCGCGCGCACGCCCCGCTTCGACCAGCCGGTCTAGGGACGTCGCTGGGGCGGGGCCCCGCGCTGTGTCCGGCGGGCCGGGACGGGGATCCGGCGATGGCGTCCCCCTACGCCCCGGCCCTCGCCGCCACGCGCGCGGCCCCCACCTCCCTCAGCGCGCCGTTGGTGACCGCGCCGCAGACCGCCGTCCCGCGTGCGGTCCCCGGCCCGGGCCCGCCCCTCGCCGCCTCGGTCCTGGTCTCCACCATCCCGTGCGCGCCCCTCACGCCCCCTCACTCCCCGGGACCGGCTCCGCCTCCCGTGCACACCCCTCGCCGTTCCAGGCCCGGCCCTCGCCGCCACGCGCGCGGTCGTCCGGCCGGGAATCCCCTCGGCCGGAGTCCGGCCTCGCCCCGCGCGTGACCGTCCGGTCAGGAAACACCGCCGCCCCACGGAGCACGGGAGCCACCCGCCTTCACGTCGACCGGTCGGCCCTGGGCAAAAAGTGCTACACGGACGTGTAGTTCGCTACACGGACGTGTAGTCTGGCCGTATGAGCTCCACACCACCGCCCAACGAGGACCTCACCGGACGGGCGCGCATCCGCGACGCCGCCCTGGCGGTCTTCGCCGACCGCGGGGTCAAGGGCGCGACCGTCCAGGCCATCGCCGCCGAGGCGGAAGTGTCCACCGGCCTGATCCGCCACCACTTCGGCTCCAAGGAGGGCCTGCGCGCGGCCTGCGACGCTTACGCCATCGGCACCCTGCTCGAACAGGCCCGCGGCAGTCTGGGCGAGGAGGCGTCCGCCCCCGGGTTCGGGGCGGCGATGTACCAGGCCAGCCACACCAGCACCCGTTACCTCGCCCGCGCCCTGGTGGAGGGGTCCGCCTCGGCCTCGGAGTTCTTCGACACCGGCGCCGACTTCGCCGAGCGCTTCCTCAGCGAGCGCTGGCCCGACCGCTATCCGCCGGGAGCGCGGGTCACACGGGACACCGCCGCGGTCATGGGCGCCATGCACCTGGGCACGCTGGTCCTGCACGCCCACCTGTCCCGCCGCATGGCGGCCGACTCTCTCGACCCCGCCCACGCTCCGCGCGTCGGAGCGGCCATGGCCGGGGTCTACACCGCGATGGCCGACTTCTTCGCCGACGAGCAGGGGCGGCGGATCACCGACGCCCTCCCCCACCCCGACCCCCCGGGAGAAGAACCATGACGGACGCGATCCACGTCGCGGGCCTGACCAAACACTTCGGGTCCACCAGGGCCCTGGACGGACTGGACCTGCGCGTACGAACCGGTGAGGTGCACGGTTTCCTCGGTCCCAACGGCGCGGGCAAGACGACGGCGATCCGCGTCCTGCTCGGCCTGGCCCGGGCCGACTCCGGTACCGCGCGCCTGCTCGACGGCGACCCCTGGCGGGACGCCGCCGCCCTGCACCGCCGACTGGCCTACGTCCCGGGCGACGTCGCCCTGTGGCCGGGCCTCTCCGGCGGGGAGATCCTGGACCTGCTCGGCCGCGTGCGCGGCGGGGCCGACCCGCGGCGCCGCGCCGCACTCGTGGACCGCTTCGCGCTGGACCTGCGCACCCGGGGCCGCGCCTACTCCAAGGGCAACCGGCAGAAGGTGGCGCTGGTGGCCGCGCTGGCCGCCGACACCGAACTCCTGGTCATGGACGAGCCCACCTCGGGCTTGGACCCGCTCATGGAGGAGGTCTTCCGCCGCACCGTCGCCGAGGAGAAAGCCCGGGGACGCACCGTGCTGCTCTCCAGCCACATCCTGTCCGAGGTGGAGGCGCTCTGCGACCGGGTCAGCATCATCCGGACCGGACGCACGGTGGAGAGCGGGACCCTGGCCGAACTGCGCCACCTGTCCCGCCTGACCGTGACCGCCGAACTCACCGGGTCCCCCGACGGGCTCACCGCCCTGCCCGGTGTGCACGACCTGGCGGTGGAGGGCCCGCGCGTACGCCTGCACGCCGAGCCGTCGGCCCTGGAGGCGCTGTGCTCGCTCCTGGCCGGGCTGGGGGTGCGCGACCTGACCGTGCGGCCGCCCACACTGGAGGAGCTGTTCCTTCGCCACTACACCGCGGCCGACCGCGGCGGCGAGGACACGGAGCGGGTCCGATGAGCGCGCCCGCCGCGGCACGGCCCGTCCGCGCGGCCTTCCGCCCGCCACCGGCCGGGACGCGGCACCTGGTGCGGCTGTCACTGCGCCGCGACCGGGTCCTGGTCGCCGTGTGGCTGACCGTCACGGCCGGAATCGTGTTGGGGGGCGCGGCCGCGGCCGACGCCACCTACCCCACCCCCGAAGCGCGCCAGGAGCGGTGGGAGCAGCTCCAGAGTCTGCCCATGTTCGCCCTGTTCCAGGGCCGGGCCTTCGCCGCGAGCGCCGAGGCCCTGGTGGCCCAGCAGGCGTTCGCCGCCGCCACCATGTGCGCCGCGCTGGGCGCGGTGCTGCTGGTGGTGCGCGGTACCCGTACCGAGGAGGCCTCGGGCCGGAGCGAACTGCTCGGGGGCGCGCCGCTGGGCCGGCACGCGGGCCTGGCATCCGCGCTGACCGTGGCGCTGGGCTCGGCGGTCGTGCTGGCGGCCGTCGTCGCCGCGGGTCTGCTCGCCCTGGGGCTGCCCGTGGCGGGTTCGGTGGCGCTGGCCCTGGTCACCGCCGCCGCGGCGGGGGTGGGCGCGGGCCTGGCCGCCGTCGCGGTGCAGTGCACCACCCGCCCGGGGGCCGCGGCGGGGCTGGCCCTGGGCGCGTTCTACGTCATGCACATGGTGCGCGGCACGGGCGCCGCGGCGGGCGGGGACGCCCGGTGGCTGACCTGGGCGGTGCCCAACGGGTGGCTGGAGAACGTGCGCCCCTTCGCAGACGAGCGGTGGTGGGCCCTGCTCCCGGTCCTGGCCTGGATCGCGCTGACCGTCGGGGCCGCTTTCGCCCTGGTGGAACGGCGTGACCTGGGTCGCGCCCTGTTCTCCCGGCGGGGCGGCCCCGTGCGGGCGGCCGGTTGGCTGCGCTCGGTGCCCGCCCTGGTGTGGCGGCTGCACCGCAACTCCGTGCTGATGTGGGCGGCCGCCCTCGCGGTCATGGGACTGGCGATGGGCCGCACCGGCGCGCAGGCCATGGCCGAGTACGCCGACATGCCGTGGGTACGCGCGATGGCCGCCGAACTCGGTGTGGCGCCCGCCGACACCTTCTTCGTCTACGTCGTCTTCGCCTTCGTGTTCCCCGTGGCGGCCCACGCCGTGCTCACGGCCCTGCGCGTGCGCGCCGAGGAGAACGCCGGGACGGGGGAACTGCTGCTCGCGGGGCCGACCGGACGGACGGCCTGGGCTCTGGCGCACGCCGCGGCGGCCTTCACCGCCCCCGTGGTCCTGCTGGCCGCCCTGGGCGTCGCGGTGGGCCTGGGCGCGGGTCTGGGCGGTGAGCGGGTCTGGTTCGACGTCGGGCGCTTCACCGCGCTGACGTTGTCCCTGGCCCCGGCGGTGTGGGTGGTCGTGGCCGTCACCCTCCTGGCCTACGGGACGGTTCCGCGCGCGTGCGCGGCGGTGGGCTGGGGGTTCCTGGCCCTCGGGATACTGACCGAGATCGCCGTCAAGGTGAACCTGGTGCCGGACGCGGTGTTCACGCTGGTCTCGCCCTTCGCCCACGTCAACCCGTACTACCGGGGGACCTGGGCCTCCTACCCGCTGCTGGCGGCACTGGCCGCGGTGCTCACGGCCGTCGGGCTGTGGGCGCTGCGCCGCCGCGACCTGCCCGCCTGAACGCCACGGGTGACCGCTCGTCCGCCTCCGGGGCTTCCCTGCGCCACGGGAGGTCCCGGTGGCCCCGGTCCGCGGCCTCACCGCGGGGCCGGGGACGCCTCCCCCGCGCGTCGGCCTACGCGCCCTCGATCCGCCGCACGGTGCGCCGCAGCAGGAGCGCCAGCGCGGCGGCCGAGACCAGGACCCCGCCCGCCAGGCACAGCCAGGGCCCCAGCGGTCCGGCGTCGTAACCGGGCAGGGCCAGGGCGGGCCAGGACGGCGGGAGCGGCAGCAGCAGGAGGTTCCAGGGCGCGGGTAGGACCCAGGCCGCCACGGGGGTCAGGACCAGGAGCGCGCCGATCCCCTTGACCACGACCAGGGCCTCCACCTTGTTGGCCGACAGCGCGGTCATCGACGCCGTCAGCAGCGGCGCCTGGAGAGCAGCGAGCACGAGGGCGACCGCGACCGGCGCGGTCCACCCTGAGGTCATGAGCCCGCTCAGGGGCAGGGCCGCGGCGAGCCCGGCCAGGGACAGGACGGTGACCAGGACCGTCCGGTAGCCGAGGTAGGCGGGCACGGACACCGGCGAGGCGCGCAGCACCAGCAGGACGTTCTCGTCGGAGTCCTCGACGGCGCGCAGGCCGCCGACCACCCCGAACATCATGGGCACGTGCAGCAGGACCAGCGCCGCCAGGACCACGGGGGTGTGCGGCGCGAGGTCGAACCCGTAGGAGCCGAGGACGAACTCCGAGGCCGCCGGGAAGGCGAAGCGGATGACCAGCGCCAGCAGGACCGGGGCGCCGAGCATGAGCAGCAGCAGGGGGTCGCGCCCGGTGCCGAAGAGGTCGACGCGGGCGAAGCGCACGATCACCGGGAGGCCGCCGCGCCCGCTGACCGGCCGGGCGGGCCCGGGGCGCGGGTGGACAGGCCCGGTGACCGGCCGGGCGGGCCCGCCCGCGCCCCTGCCGTTCGCGTGCCTCCGGGGAGCGGGAGCCGCTCCGCGCCCGACCGCGCGGGAGGCGGCGACCACCCCGGTCGCCGCCCACGCCACGGCGTAGACGGTGCCCGCGACCAGGGCCGCTGGGGACGCGTCGGGGGATCCGGGCGCGGCCCCCAGGCGGATGAGGTCGGCGCCCGCGGTGGTCGGCACCGCGTACAGGAGCGGGTGCTCCAGGATTCCGCTGACGTGTACGAGGGGGACCAGGACCAGCGGCGCGACGGTGAGCGGGGCCGCCAGGAGGAAGCCCGACAGGTCCCGGGAGCGGGCGCCCACCGCCAGGCACACGGTGAGCAGCAGCAGACAGGTGAGCGCCACCCCGCCCAGGACCGGCGGCAGGGCCTGCGCGAGGTCGGTGAAGCGGCCCCGCAGCGCCGCCGCGAGCATCGGCACGGCGATGAGCAGCGTCAGCGCGGTGAGCACCGCGAGTCGGGCCGCCACCCCCTCCCCCGCGCGCAGCGGGGTCACGGTCAGCGCCGAACGTGTTCCCTCGGTGCGTTCGAAGAGCAGCAGGGCCGCGGCGAAGAGCGCGCCGAAGCCCGCCGTGTCGAGGAAGAGCAGGTAGGCCGCCACCGTCCCGGCCGCCTCGGCGGGGACCGCGAGCAGGACCAGGGTCCACACGGCGCCGAGGGCAGCGGCCACGGGTACGACGCCGTAGCGCAGTGCGACCCGCGATTCCAGTGCGGCGGCCGCGAGCAGGCGGTTCACAGCTTCTCCCGGGTGACCGTCGCGAAGACCTCGTCCAGCGAGGCCTCGCGGGTGTGCAGCGTCTCCACCTCGCCCCGCCTCAGCAGCTCCAGGAGTTCGGCGTCCTCGGCCAGGGCCTCCATCGGCATCTCCCGGGCGGCCCGCCCGCGCACCCGGGCCACGAGACCGGGGCGGCCGTAGCGGAGCTTGAAGCCGCGCGGTGTGTCCACGGCGGCGATGCGCCCACCGGCCACGAAGGCGACCCGGTCGCACAGCAGGTCGGCGGTGACCATGTCGTGCGTGGTGAGGAAGACCGTGCACCCCCGGTCGGCCGCCTCCCGGACGACCTCCCGCAGCAGGGCGGAGCGCACCGGGTCCTGGCCCGAGGTGGGCTCGTCCAGGAAGAGGAGTTCGGGTCTGTTGACCAGCGCCCGGGCCAGGTTGAGCCGCATGCGCATGCCCTTGGACAGGTCGTCGACCCTGCGGTCGGCCGCGTCGGCCAGGTCCACCCGGGCCAGGAGTTCGCCGGGGTCCTCGACGGGACCGCGGTAGAGGGAGGCGAAGGCGGCGAGGTTCTCGCGGGCGGTGAGCTTGCCGAACCCGGCCGGGAGCTCGAAGCCCACGCCCACGCGCTCGAAGTAGTCCGCGCCCCGGTCGCGCAGGGGCCGGCCGAGGACGCGCACCTCGCCCTCGTAACGGCGCAGCAGCCGGGTGAGCACCTTCTGGGTGGTGGACTTCCCGGCGCCGCTGGGTCCGAGGAAGCCGAAGACCTCGCCGCGGGCCACGGAGAAGCTCATCCCCGCGACCGCGGGCCGGTCGGCGTTCGGGTAGCGGACCATGAGGTCCTCGACGGTGATGACCTGGTCGGTCATGGGGGGTCCTCAGGATCGGTGGTGGGAGGGTGGGGCGGCGCGCAGGGCGAGGAAGACCCGGTCGACGAGCGCGGGCAGTTCGTCCTGCCCGTCCGAGTCGACCCAGGCGACGACGGCCTCGGACAGCGCCGCCGAACAGGCGGCGGCGACGGCCCTGGTCTCCAGGTCGGGGGGTTCGGTTCCGGGCGGAGACAGGCCGGGGGTTGCGCTTCCAGACGGATCCGGAGCGGGGGCGTCGCTTCCAGGCGGATTCGGATCGAAGGCCTCATTCCGGGCCGGGGCCAGACCGCGTTCGAAGGCGGTGCTCGCCGAGGCCAGGTTCTCGCCGATACGCGAGCGCAGGGCCGGGATGGACAGCAGGAGGCGGGCCCGGGCCAGCAGCGCCTCCCGGTTGTCCTCGTAGACCCGGCCGAGTCCGACCAGGGTGGCCCGGTGGATCCGCTCGACGGCCGGGAGCGTGTCGGGCTGCTCGCGGACCAGCTCCTCCAGCATCGGGTCGTACTCGTCCCGCAGGACCACGTCCTCCTTGGAGGGGAAGCAGCGGAAGAACGTCATGTGCGAGACGCCCGCCTCACGGGCGATCTGGGCGACCGTGGTCGCCTCGTAGCCCTGCCGCTCGAACAGGCGCAGGGCGGCCTCCTGGATGGCGGCCCTGTTGCGCTGCCTGCGGCGCGTGCGCTGGTCCACGTCCGCCCCTCCCCCGACCGGTTCCGACACAAGAGATGTTACTCGCTAACACAAGTTCGCCGATCCCTTCCGCGAGGGCCCGGAGCCCGTGGAGGCACCTGAGAGGCTGACCGGAGCCCGGCCTCCTCCCGGACACCCGGGCCTGTGACGCGCTCACGGGCCGCACCCGCCGGAGACGATCTCCGGGGCGGGGAACCCGTACGCCGTCCCCTCCGTCAGAGGGTGCGACACCAGGACCGGTCCCAGAAAGCCCCCACATGGCCCTCGCCTCCCGCAACACCGCGGGCACCAGGAGCATCCCCGACGTCGTCCGAGACCCTCGCCAGTGGTGGTGGGGGCTCATGGGCGGCAACCCCGAAGTCGCCAGGCAGGACCTCCACGACCTGCGCCAAGGCCTCCCGCTGCACTCCGTGGCCCACCTGCGGTACGGGCGTTCCCTCCGGCAGGGCGTTCTCGTCATGCACTTCGCCGCGGCCGAACGCCTCACCTGGCGCAGGTGGCGGCCGTTGCGCACCTACGCGGGCCCCGTTCCGGTGCCCGGTCCCACCGAGGTGCTCGGCGTACGGGAGCCCACCTCCTTCCGGGAGGCCGTGCTGGGCGACGTACGCGTCATCCGCTTCCGCGCGGGCGCACAGGTCTGGGAGATGGCCGTGGTCACCATGGACGTCGCCGTGGTCACGACGGCCCTGACCGAAGCCGGAACCTGGGAGCAGCGGCACTGAACGTCCGCACCGTCCAGGCAGCCGCTGGTTCGACCGCTCCTGAACCAACGGCTCGCCCGGGGCCGCCTGCGGCGGACCGCCGTCAAGGCAGTGGGAGTCGGTACCCGGTGGGACAATCCGGGAATGCGACTGAGCATCGACCCGGACCGCCGTGTCACCCCCTTCACCTGTGACCACTGCGGCTCCGAGCACCTGCGGATCCGCGGTTCCCTCGACAGCGAGCACGGCTTGTTCGCGATCTACTACGCCCACCTCTACCACCACGGCGGCGTGCACGAGGCCTACGTCGACCTCGTCATGGACGACGCCTGGGCACCCGGCGATCCCTCGGAGCCCGGCCCTCACCGGACGACCTTCGGCTGCCGGGTCGGCCCGGTGGAGGGCTCCCCCGCTCCCGCGTGCTCGCTCGTCCAGGCCGCCCGGTTCCACGAGGGAAACCCCTTCTACGGTGACCGGCTCGACCGGGAGGAGGCCCTGCCGCACCCGTGGCTGCCGCTGTTCTGGAACACCGTCGACCACCTCCTCGAACACGAGCCGGACCTGAACGCGCACGTGTACTGCGTCAACACGGCCCCGCGACAGGGCTGAGCCGAATCCGCCTCACGGGGCGAGTGCGGCGGACACACGGACGAGGCTCGCCCCCGTCAGGGCGGAGAAGGTGTCGGGGTTGCGGAAGGAGTACGTTCCGTCGTTGACCCGGACCCCGGCACCGGTCGTCCTCCAGCGCACCGGACCGGACGCCGACCAGCGCTCCACGATGGCGGAGGCGAGCACCTCCGGGGCCTCGACTCCCACACGTGCGCGCAGCGCCGCCGCCAACCGGCGGACCGCGCCGCCCGGCGCGGAACCGTCCGCGCAGGCGGGCAGGAGAAGCAGCAGACGGGCGTGGGAATCGATGCTCCCTGTCCCGGACGGACCGTTGTCCGCGGCGGCGAGCAGTTCCGGCCAGGACAGACCGGGCACCATGCCCTCCCCGGCGTGGACGGCGATGACATCGGCTTCGTCCCAGTCCGGATGGTGCAGGAGGTAGACGACGCCCGCATCGCCGTCGCTGATGCTGTAGACGACGTAGAGGCAGTGGCCGGTGGCGAGCGGGAGGGTGAAGGTCGGCAGGGCGTCTCGGCGCCACACCCTGCGTTGGAAGCGTACGTAGTCGTCCCACGCGTGGTCCGGACCGAACAGCTGCCTTCCGACCTCGCCCTGGGCACCGTCGTAGAGGTGCACCAGCCAGAACAGCCTCTCATCCAGGAGTTCCGGGCGCCGGTTGAGGGGGTTCTCCGAGTGGTACCCCGGAATCCGGACGGGGGTCGGAACGGCATCATGACTCACGCCAGCCAGTATGACGCCTGCCCGTCCAACGATCGCGTCCCGTGGGAGGCGCCCAAGGCCGTCCGTGGCGGCGTGGGGAGCGTTCGGCACCGGACAGACGCCTGCGAGCGCGGCGGTGTCGTCGGCACGATCGCGGTGCGTTTCGCCACCGACGCGACGATGGTCCTGATGGGCGTGCGGGCTCCGGTGACGCGGGCGATGAGCACGGGAGCCGGGTTGTTCGACGCGCGGCGGACACTCCCCGGTGGGAACGCCCGCCGCGCGACCGCTCAGGAATCGACGGTGACCCGAACCCTGTCCGGCTGGAAGGCGACGTACCCGGCGATCTCCGCGACCGCCGGGTAGGGCTCCTCGTACGCCCACACCGCGTCCACCAGCTCCTCGCCCTCCCCGACCGCGAGCGTGCGGTAGGTCGCGGTGCCCTTGTAGGGGCAGTGGGTCGTGGTCGCGCTCGGCCGCAGCACCGCGGGGTCCACGTCGGCGAGCGGAACGTACTGAACCGGCGGGTAGACGGACTCCCGCAGGGTCAGCGCGTCCTCGGTGTCGGCGACGACCCGGTCCCCCACCCGCGCGACGACGCGCGCGCCGGCGGGTTCGACGGTGATGGGGTGGTCGGGTCCGGGTGTCCTGCCCTGTCCTGTCATGGTGGTCCTCCCTCTCACCGCCGAGGCTACTTCGCCCGCACGGGAATTCGTGGGACGGTGACACGCCCCTGCCCCGGAGACCCCGGACACCGCGAAGGCGTTCGTCCCCGGGCCGGGCGATCATCCGTCCCCGCGGTCAGGCGACCGTCTCGGCAAGCACGGCGGCGAAGGCCGCCAGCCGCGAGCCCCGGGCCGCGGTCCGCCAGACCAGCCCCAGCTCCGACGCGGCCAGCCCGGTGACCGGCACATAGGTCACGTCCGGCCGCCGGTTGTACTCGGCGGCGGCTCCGCACACCAGCAGGGCGCCCCTGCCCGCCGCGACCAGCGACAACCCCTCCTGGAGCGTGGCCGCCCCTCCCTCCTGGGGGATGCGCGCCCCGCCCGGGGTCACGCGGGGCGAGTTGACGTGCCGCCAGTATGCGGGCGCCCCTCCGGCCAGCGGGACCAGCCGCACACCGGCCAGCTCCTCCGCGCCGATCTCGTCCCGCCCGGCGAACGGGTGGGCGCTGGACAGGGCCAGGGTCTGCGGCTGCCGGGAGAAGGTCAGGCCCAGGGTCAGGTCCGGTTCGCGCACGGGGGTCAGGACCACGGCCGCGTCCACCCCGCCCTCCCGCACCGCGCCGAAGGGGTCGGCCAGCGGGATCTCCACCAGGTCGACCGCCACCAGCGGGTTGCGCCGCTCGAACACGGTGAGCGCCCGCGCCAGCGGCTCGTAGACGGCCCCCTGGAACCCGATGCGCACGCGTTCGACCGTGGAGCGGGCCCGGGAGCGGGCGTCCTCGAACACGCCGACCAGCGCACCGTAGGACGGGCGCAGGGACTCCAGGAAGTCGGCGCCGAACTCGCTCAGCCGTACGCGGCGGCTGGTGCGCTCCACCAGGCGCGCGCCGACCCGGCCCTCCAGCGAGCGGATCAGCTGGCTGACCCGGCTCTGGGAGACGCGGAGGCGTTCACCGGTA
The DNA here is from genome assembly GCF_052466615.1 of Nocardiopsis sp. M1B1. NCBI lineage: Bacteria > Bacillati > Actinomycetota > Actinomycetes > Streptosporangiales > Nocardiopsidaceae > Nocardiopsis > Nocardiopsis sp. M1B1. The sequence continues at coordinate 3,012,115 of NZ_CP196194.1, read as the reverse complement.
CGGCCGAAGTGGAGTTCCTCGGCCAGTACCAGGAAGCACTCGATCTCGTGGAAGTCGATCTCACGCGCCACGGCCGTACCCTTCCGGCGTCGGTGCCCGGGCGCCGCGGCCGCGGACTCCGGGATCGATGAGCCCAGCTGATCGAAGTATGAGGGATTCGCCGTTGTTCGGCGACCGGGAGGGCACTTGACTCGGGGCATGTCCACGACCTCGTCTCCCCAGGCCTCTCCGCCCGTGCCCTCCCCCGTCCGGGGATGGTCCGCCGTCGTCGCGGTGGCCCTCGGCACCTTCACCGTCGTCACCACGGAAATGCTGCCCGTCGGACTGCTGACCCCCATGGGCGCCTCCCTGGAGGTCACGGAGGGCACCGCCGGGCTGACCCTGACCGTCACCGGCCTGGTGGCGGCGGCCACCGCGCCCTTCGTCCCGACCCTCGTCGGCCGCGCCGACCGCAAGGCCGTCCTCGTGGCTCTCATGCTCCTGCTCGCCGCCGCCAACCTGCTGTCGGCGTGGGCGCCGAACTTCGCGGTCATGGTCACGGCACGCGTGCTCGTCGGCCTGGGCATGGGCGGTGTCTGGGCGCTGGCGGCGGGGCTCGCGCCCCGGCTGGTGCCCGAGCGGTCGGTGGGGTCGGCGACCGCCGCCGTCTTCAGCGGGATCGCCGTCGCCTCGGTGTTCGGCGTGCCGGTGGGCGCCTACATCGGGGCCCTGACCGACTGGCGCGCCGCCTTCGCGGCCTTCGCGGTGCTGGCCCTGTCCGTCGCGGTCGCCATGGTCGTGCTGCTGCCGCGCCTGCCCTCCGAGCGGGCGGCCCGCCTGAGCGGCGTGACCGGCCTGCTGCGCAACCCCAGGGTGGTCACCGGCCTGCTCCTCGCGGTGCTCCTGGTGACCGGCCACTTCGCCGCCTACACCTACGTCCGCCCCGTCCTGGAGACGACGGCGGGGGTCAGCGCGGGTCTGATCGGCACGATGCTGCTGGTCTACGGCCTGGCCGGTGTCGTCGGCAACTTCGCCTCCGGCCCGCGCGCCGTCCGGGCCCCGCGCGCCACCCTCGTGGTGCTCAGCGCTGCCCTGGGCGGATCGGTGTTCCTCCTCCCCTGGATCGGCGTCACGGTCCTGGGGGCGGGGGTGCTCATGGTCGTGTGGGGTCTGGCCTACGGCGGGGTGTCCGTCAGCGCCCAGACCTGGATGATGCGCGCGGCCCCCGAGGAGCGAGAGGCCGTCTCGTCGCTGTTCGTCGGCGTGTTCAACGGCAGCATCGCGCTGGGCGCGCTGGTGGGCGGCCCGGTCCTGGACGGCGCGGGCGGCACCGCGCTCCTGTGGCTGGCCGCCGCGCTGGCCCTGGGCGCGCTCGCCACGGCCCTCCTGGGCCGCGCGCCCGCCCGGACGGCCTGAGCCCCTCCTTCCGGGGCGCGCCCCGCACCACAGAGGAGGGGGACTCTGCGGACGGCCCGCCTCAGGTCCGGGGCGCGCGTGGAAGGACGTCCTCCAGCAGGGCCGCGAACTCGTCGGCGTCGGGTTTGTGGTCGCTGAGCAGGGTGTGCAGGAGAATGCCGTCGATGACCGCCGCCACGTTGCGCACCCGCACGGGGTCGTCGGTGTAGCACCGCGCGAAGGCCGAGACCGCGGCCAGCCAGCGGTCCGTGGCCCCGCGCAGGTGGGGCTGGCGAGCGGCGAGCAGGAACAGTTCGTACTCGGCCAGCAGGCGGCCCGGGTCGGAGGCGACCTTGGCCAACAGCTCGGCCAGGTCGCGTCGGCGGTCGCCCCCCGAGGACATGCGGCGCATCCGCTCGGAGTCCTCGTCCATCACACTGGTCAGGGCCGCGGTCAGCAGGTCGCCCAGGCCCGTGAAGTAGTAGGTGGTGGCGGAGGTGGGCACCCCCGCCTCCTGGGAGACCGTGCGGTGGCTGACCCCGGCCACCCCGTCGCGTTCGATCACGCGCAGGGTGGCCTCGATCAGGGCCTGGCGGCGCTGCTCGCCCTTCAGGCGGCGTCCGTCCGACTGCTTCAACGCTTCTCCTCCGGTTCGGGTGGGGTGGTGCCGCGGGGCGGAGGTCGGCGCGGGCTCCGGAGCGCGCTCACCCAGCGGCCCCGGCCGCCCCCTCCTCGGTCTGTTCCTCCTGCGCCAGCTCGACCCTCGCCTGGGTTCGGGCCAGGAGGGGGGCGAACACCAGGGCCAGGACCAGGGCGAGGGCGCCGGCCGCGACCGCGACGAGGAAGCCGCCCGTGGTGCCGCTCTCCTCCACCGCCAGACCCGAGGAGAAGGTGCCGATCGCGGTACCGATGGTCAGGCCGGTCAGGGCCCAGGTCATGCCCTCCGTCAGCTTGGACGGCGGGACGGTCCGCTCGATCAGCGTCATCACCAGGATCATCGTGGGGGCGAAGAAGATCCCCGCGAGGAACACGGCCACGGACAGGGTCCAGATGCTACCGACCACCAGGAAGGGAAGGGTGGTCGCGAACGTGCCGGCCACGGCCACGATCAGCATCGTGTGGAGCCGCCAGGGCAGGTTCAGCACCCCGAAGGTCAGTCCGGAGATCGCCGACCCGAGCGCGTAGGCCGACAGCACGACGCCGGTGGCGCTGGTCACGCCGAGCGACTCGGCGAAGGCCACCGCGACCACGTCGACCGCGCCGACGATCACGCCTCCCGCGAGCAGGGTCAGGACCAGGACCAGGAGGGAGCCGCTGAGCACGGTCGCGCCCCTGGCCCCCCGCGCCTCGGAGGTCTGGAGCGGCGGCTCCGTGCCGCGCTGGGCCACGAACAGGGTGACGCCCAGGGCCAGGAAGGCGGCGGCGGCCAGCGGACCCGCCTGCGCGAAGGCCATGGTGCTCAGCACCACCGACAGCGCCGGGCCGGTGATGAAGGTGAGTTCGTCGGCCACGGACTCGAAGGAGTAGGCGGTGTGCAGCCGGGGCGAGCCGCGCAGCAGCTCGGTCCAGCGCGCGCGGGACATCGCGGACATGTTCGGCATGGTCCCGGCGGGGACAGCGAACGCGAAGAGGGCCCAGTACGGCGCGTCGAACCGCACGCACAGCAGCATCAGGAGCAGGGACGCGACGCTGACGGCGGCGGCGGGCGGCAGGACGCGTCGCTGGCCGTGGCGGTCGGCCAGGCGCGAGACCTGCGGGGTGATCAGCGCCATGGACAGGGTGAAGGTGGCGGCCACCGCGCCCGCCAGGGCGTAGCTGCCGTGGGTGGTGGAGAGCATCGTGATGATGCCGATGTTGGTCATGGCCACGGGCATGCGCCCGATGAGCCCTGCGGCGGTGAAGCCCTTGGCTCCACGCACCGCGAAGATCTGCGCGTACGGGTTGGGCATGGCGGGGGGTCCTTCCGCGTGTACGGGGTTCGTGGTCGGGGAGCGCCCCGTCAAAAAAACTGGGACGCCCGTCCCACTTTCTACCCGACGCCGCGCGTGCGCAAGCCGGAGTGGCGCACGACACATGGCCGCGCACCACTGCGTGACTGTTCGGCTCCGCCCTGGAGAGCCGCGAACACCAGGGCCCGGAACCGTTCCCCAGACGGCACGGTCACACCGGCCGTGGAGGGCATCGGCACCGTGTCCCGTGGCCGGAGCGTGTCCCGGGAGCGGGAGGCACCGACGAAAGTCGGTCGGCGCACCGACCAAAGCGAGGCCCCTCCCCCGGGGCGTGCCGCCTTAGGAGACGGCACGGTGGGTTCTCCAGACGGATGCGCCCCCGCAGGCCACGCACCTAGCGTGGTGTTCGTCCCCGCAGGGGCGCCCGGTCGGCCCGCACCGACGGACCGCCGGGAGCCCTTCCGCCCGCGGTCCCGCCGCGGCCGGGCGGGGACACCACGCCCGACCCCGGACCTCGAAAGGGAACGACATGCCGCTCCTGGCGCTGAACGACCCGAACCTCGTCCACACCGTGCTCCCGATCCTGCTGCTGGTCGGGATCGCGTTGGTGTCCCTGGTGGCGGTCGTGCTGATCATCGCGGCCGTGTTCAGCATCCTCACGTCGCGGGTGGACGGGGCGATGAAGGTCGTCTGGCTCATCTTCGTCTGCGTCGCGCCCCTGATCGGGGCCATCCTGTGGTTCCTCGTCGGACGCAACCGCGTCCCCTACTGACCGGGGTTCCCGGCCTCCCGGGAAACGGGAGGCGAAGGCGCCCCCGCGTGCTCCCGACCGACCGCGGACCCGGCCCACACCCGGGCCCGGGCCCGGACCCGGGACGAGGCTTTACTCCTGCCCCGGTCCCCGGCCCCGGCTCCGAAGGCCCGGCCGCGACCGGTCACGGGTTCACCGTCCGCCGAGGTGGCGTGAGAGGAAGCGGTCGATGGCGCCGAACATGGTGATCAGGTTCTCCGTGTTGACGATGGCGTGTCCCTCGTCGTCGAAGACCAGGTACTCCACGTCCACGCCGCGCTCGCGCACCGAAGCGACGATGTTGTCGGACTCGGCCTTGACGACCCGGGCGTCGTTGGCCCCCTGCACCACCATCAGCGGCGCGGTGATCCGGTCCACCCGGCTGATCGGCGAACGGGCGAGCATGTCGGCCTCCTGCTCGGGGACGGCCGGGTCGCCCACGTAGCGGTACCAGTTGTTGACCAGCGACGGCCGCACGAACGCGGGCTGGGTCCGCATGAAGTTGGCCAGGTCGGAGATGCCGACGACGTCGACGGCGGCGGCGAAGCGGTCGGGCGTGAAGGCCGCCCCCACGAGAGCCGCGTAGCCGCCGTAGGAGCCGCCCAGGATCGCGACCCGCTCCGGGTCGGCGTAACCCTGGGCGGCGGCCCAGTCCACGGCGTCGATGAGGTCGTCGTGCATCTTCCCGGCGAACTCGCCGATCGCCGCCTTCATGTGGGCCTTGCCGAACCCGGAGGAGCCGCGGAAGTTGACCTGGAGCACCGCGTAGCCCCGGTTGGCCCACAGCTGCGCGGAACCGTTGAACCCCCAGTTGTCGCGGGCCCAGGGGCCGCCGTGCACCATCAGCACCATCGGCAGGTTCTCGGGCTCCACGCCCACCGGCAGGGTCAGGTAGGAGGGCATTTCCAGCCCGTCCCGGGCGGTGATGGTGACCGGCGTCATCGGCGCCATCGCCTCGGGGTCCAGGTGCGGGTGGGGGCGGAACAGCAACCGGGACTCGCCAGTGGAGTGGTCGTAGAACCAGGTCACGCCCGGGTCGCGGTCGTGGGTGAAGCCCACGACCCACCGCCGCCCGCTGTCGTCACAGGACACCGCGGACAGGTCGCCCTCGGACAGCTTCTCCAGCTCGGCCAGTACCTCGGCGAAGTGCGGGTCCAGGGCGTGGACGACCTGACGCCCGCCCGTGTAGCGCACCCCCAGCAGCTCACCCCGCCGGTCCCGGATCAGCGGCGGGGGAAAGGTGGGGAAGACCTGCGAGCGCAGGTCGATGTCGAAGGAGGGGTGGCTGTCCACCTCGGTCTCCTCCCCCGTGCTCAGGTCCACGCGCACCAGGCGGGTGCGGTCGGTGCCCCGGCTGGAGCCGATCCACATCCCGGTCCCGTCCGGCGTGACCTGCGTCGGGAAGACGCCCACCGGATAGTCGGCGCCCTCGTGGACCAGAACGGGGTGCAGGTCGCCCGTCTCGGGGTCGCGGCGGGAGACCTCGAAGTCGCCTTCGGCGGTGAGGGAGATGCTGAACAGCTCGCCCTCACGGCCCTGGAACCAGGCCTCCCCGGCACCGGAGCTCTGGGCCAGCATGGTGAGCTCGCCGGTGGCCACGTCCAGCTCGTGCAGGTCGAACTCGGCGGCGTCGCGGGCGTTGAGCGAGACGGTCATCCTCCCCGGCCGCCCCCGGGAGGGCTCGAAGTCCACCACCCGGGCGCCGGGGAAGGGGGTCAGGTCCACCGCCGTGGGCTCGGCGGCGTCCAGGTCGACCCGGAACAGGTGCCAGTTCTCGTCCCCGCCGCTGTCCTGGAGGTAGAGCAGCCAGCGCGGATCGTCCGTCCACTGGTAGCTCTGCACGCTGCGGGTCTCGTCGGCCGTCACGCAGCGCGGTTCGCCGTCGAAGCCTCCGGCCGGGTCGAGGTCCTGGACCCAGACGTTGAGCCGGTCCTTCCACGGCGCCAGGTAGGCGATGCGGGTGCCGTCCGGCGAGATCGTCGCACCGGCGCGCTCCGGCGCACCGAAGAAGTCCTCGACCGAGATCCTCGCGGGCAGTGCCATGTCGTTCCTTTCGTTGGTGTTCGGTGACGGGAGCCGCGGATCTGAGGGGCCGTGCCCTCGCGCCCGTCCGCGGCTCCGCGGCGTCGGTTGGTATCCGTCTTTCGGTGTTCTCCCGGCTCCGGGGCGCCACCGGTGACACCGCGTCATGAGCCGGAAGGGGGGATAACGTCACGCCGGGGTGGTGGCGCCCCGTCGCGGGGGCGCGCCACGGCCCCGCGTCACGACCTTCGGTAGGTCAGCCTCCGCAGCAGGACCTCCGCCGGTCCGCGCCTGCCCGCGCGGTCGAGCCAGAACGCCGCCGCGACGGTCAGCAGCCAGGTGCCCACGGCCACCAGCACCGCCGACCAGCTGGACAGGTACACGCCCAGGCCCAGTCCCCAGGCGGCCAGGAACGGGGCGAAGGCCACCGACTGGGCGAGGTAGCCGCTCAGGGAGCGCCGCCCCAGGGACACCAGCGCCCGGACCGGCAGGGACCGCTGCGCCCCCCGGGCGGAGAGCCGGTGCGCCAGGAGCCCGAAGAGCGCCGCGTAGCCCACCCCGGTGAAGATCCCGGTGTAGAAGTGCACCGAGGAGACCGCCGAGATGTAGGTGGCGTCCAGGACGCCCACGTGCTGCAGGCCCAGCACCGCTCCGGCGGCCCACCCCGCGCCGATGCCCAGGACCGCGACCCGGCGCAGCAGCCCCAGGTGTCGCGCCGGGTCCTCCAGGAACCGGTGCCGCGCCGCGAGCAGGCCGATCAGGAACACCGTTGGCAGAGCCAGGGTGAACAGGCCGGAGAAGAGCCCGAAGAACCAGGCCGGGAGGCGGAACACGGCGGAGAGCAGGTAGCCCGTCTCGGCGATGCTGGCCCTTTGCATGTCGGTCGCCGCGGCCGTGGACGCCGCGTCCGGCGCCAGCAGGACCGCGGCCACCGAGACGAGGGTGACCAGGGCGCCCAGGGCCAGCAGGACGGACAGCCAGATCTTGAGGGTGCGGTCGCTGCGGTTGAGGAACAGCGGCACCATGATGAGCCCGATCAGGCCGTAGGTGCCCAGGATGTCGCCCTGCCACAGCAGGGCGGCGTGCACCGCGCCGAAGACGAGCATCCACAGGTGGCGCCTGCGCAGGAGCCCGCGGGCCTCCTTCTCGCTGGTGCCGCGCGCCCTCTGCCGGCGGTACATCTGCCCGATGCCGTAGGCGAAGAGGAAGCCGAACATCGTGTGCGTGCGGGCGTCCACGACGACGATCGTCATGAACTGCGCGATCCTGTCCGCCAGGTCGCCGTCGACGGGGTGCAGCATGGCCAGGCCGGTGGGCGCCTGGTACAGGAACCACGGCACGTGGGCCAGCGCGATCAGCAGCAGCATCATGCCGCGGGCCAGGTCGGGGGCCAGGGCCCGTTCGGCCACCGGCGTCGAACCCGCCGGGGCCCGGGTGTCGGCGGCGGCTGCGGGCGGGTCTTCGCCTCCGGGGACGGAGGGCGGGCCTTCGGCGCGGTCGGTCGTCATGGTGACGGGCTCCAGAGGGTCTTCGCGGCGATCGGTCTGCGTTCGGGGGACTGGTGTCCATTGCAGCCGTCGCCGCGCTCCGGCGGCAGTGGGACCACGTCACCACCCGGCCGTGACGTTTGTCGGGTCCAGGTCATGACGCGGCGTCACTGGTGCACGCGGCGGAGCCGGGAGAATACTGGGGGCGCACCCGGCGCCCGCTCGTGCGGAGCGCCCTCACGCGGACGCGGCTCTCCCGCTTCTGAGGAGGGCGGCACACCCGCGCTCGGCCCGGACCCCGCGGCCCGTGCGGCGCCGCTCCGGCGGCGGAGGGGCCGGGGCGGAGGACCGTGCGCGGTGGACACGAACCTGGAAGGGACACGCATGGCGTCCGAGAAGACCGAGGAGACGCAGGGACGGCTGCGCAAGCTCCACGTGGACCTCATCACCGGCGCGGTCTCCGCCGTCGGGGCGCTGCTGGTGGCGGTGAACGCCAGCTCGTGGCAGGACGCGATCCTCATGGCCGTGAGCCTGGCCGTGACCCTGCTGGTCGTCGGCCGGTGGCACGTGGGCCGCCTCTCCCGGGCCACGCTCGCGGGCTTGGCCGTCACTGCGCTCCTGTGGCTGCTCGGCATGCTCCTGGTGGACGTGTCCATGCCCGCCTACGGGTTCGCCATCGTGGCCACCATCCTCATCCTCGACCTGCCGCGCCACCAGCGGGCGGCGATGGCGGGGATCACCGTCTTCGCCGTCGCCGGGCTCACGGCGAAACTGGTGGTGTCGCGCGAGGGCGTGGTCGACTTCCTGCTGCAGTACGTGGTCGCCTCGGCGGGCGTCGCCCTGGGCGGGGTCGTCCTCACGATCCTCGTCCACGCGATGCACGGCCTCATCGCGGAGTTGGCGGCGGCGCGTGAGCGCGAGGCCGAACTGGCCGTGGCACAGGAGCGCATGCGCTTCGCCAGCGACCTGCACGACATCCAGGGCCACACCCTGCACGTGGTCAAGCTCAAGACCGCGCTGGCCCGCAGACTGGTGCGCGCCGACCCCGACCGCGCCGAGGAGGAACTGGGCGAGATCCAGTCCCTGGTGGGCGACACCATCACCCAGACCCGGGAGCTGGCCCACGCCCAACGGCGCCTGAACCTGTCCGCGGAGCTGGAGAACGCCAAGAACCTCTTCGAGGCCGCCGAGATCGACGTGCGCGTGGACCGCGAGGCCGAGGTGGCCCCGGGCGCGGGCGAGCTGCTGGGCCAGGTGCTGCGCGAGACCACCACCAACATCCTGCGCCACGCCCAGGCCGCGCAGGTGCGCATCACCCTGACCGAGACCGGCATCACCATCGTCAACGACGGCGCCGCCGAGGAGCCGCCCGCGCGCCTGCGGGGGCTGGCCACCCTGCGCGAACGGGTGGCCGACAGCGGCGGCGAACTGACGGTCCGACACGACGGGGGCCGGTTCACGACCGCCGCGGAGTTCCCGCACCTGGCCCCCGCGCCGAGTCCGGAGAACACCGCGCGGGGGTGAGCGCCGCGCCCCATGTCAGCGCGGTGCGGCCCCGGCGGGTCAGACCACGACCTCCCTGCAGACCTCGACGAAGGCCTCCATCCGCCGCACCGGCTTGCGCCCCGCCAGCCGCATGACCTCGATCCCGAGCCCCTCGGACCGGATGTCGAGCTCCCTGGTCGTGTAGGGCAGATCCTCGTAGCTGCGCTCCAGCACGGTGCGCTGGGTGAGCAGGGCGTTGCCCAGGCCGCGGGCCACCAGGGCGCGCACCATCTCGAAGCTCGTGGTGCGAAAGCGCACGTTGGGCGTCAGCCCCGCCCTGTCGAACAGGCCGAGGAAGTAGTCGCCGCCGGGCGGCAGGTCGAAGAGGATCAGCGGCTCGACCGCCAGGTCCGCCAGGGTCAGTTCCCCCTTCGCGTTCAGGGGCCCGTCCACCGGGGTGAGTGCGTAGGGGGGGTCGGACCGCAGCCACTGCGAGGTCACGCCGACCGCCGGGCGCACGCCCGCCAGCTCGTAGTGGTAGGTGATCGCCAGGTCGATGCGGGAGTTGAGCAGGTCGTCCACGAGGGCCCCGTGGGAGGCCTCGACGAACGAGAGCCGCACCTGCGGATACCGGCGCGAGAACTCCGCGATGACCCTCGGCAGCAGGATCGGCGCGATGGTCGCGTAGCAGCCGATGGTGAGGTCCCCCTCGACCTCCTCCCTCTCCCGGCTGGCGGTCTCCCGGAGCTGTTCGAGGCTGGCCCGCACGTCGTCGGCCACGGCCAGGGCGCGCTGCCCGGACGCGGTGGGGCGCATCCCCTTCGGGGAGCGGACGAAGAGGGTGACCCCCAGCGCGGCCTCCAGGTCGGACAACGCCGTCGAGACCGTCGACTGCGAGACGAACAGCTCCCGCGCCGCCGCCGTCACCGATCCGAGCCTGGCTATGGCCCTCAGGTACTCCAACTGCCGCAGGCTCACGTCGCCCATCGGTCCGGCCCTCCCTTCGGAGCTATCGCTTTTTCCGAAGGAGATCTTCGGAACTATGTGTTTTACAGATCCTAGTCCCCGCCTGGATAGTGGTGACCCATGACACAGGCAGGTCGATTGCCGACGGCGCCGTGGGCCCCACCCCGCTCCCGCCAGGCGTTCGAGACCACACTCCCGCGAACGAGCGGCCTCCTGACCATGCACAGGGACGCCCCGACCGGGGAGGCCGCCGCGGCCTCACCGACCCCGGTGCGCGCCAGGACGAGACCCCAGGAGAAGAGATGACGAGCGAGGTCGCGGAGCAAGTCGACGAGAAGGACCTGCGGCGGGGTGTGTTCGCCGGGGCGGTGGGCGTGTTCGTCCACTGGTTCGACTGGGCCGTCTACGCCTATCTGGCCACCACCATGGCGCAGGTGTTCTTCCCCGAGCAGGACGGCACCACCGCCCTGCTGTCGGTCTTCGCGGTCTTCGCCGTGGCGTTCTTCGTGCGACCGCTCGGCTCGGTGCTCTTCGGCCACCTCGGCGACCGCTTCGGGCGCAAGACCACGCTGTCGATCGTCATCATCTCGATGGCGGCGGGCACGCTCATGCTCGGGCTGCTGCCCAGCTACGAGTCCGTCGGCATCCTCGCGCCGATCCTGCTGGTGGTCGCCCGCATCGTCCAGGGGCTCGCCGCGGGCGGGGAGTTCGGCTCGGCCGCGGCCTTCCTCGCGGAGTTCTCGCCGCCCAAGCGCCGCGGGTTCGGGTGCTCCTGGATCGAGTTCGGCTCGGTCGGCGGGTTCCTGTGCGCGTCGTTCGCCGTGTGGGCCCTGCACGCGTCCTTCCCGGCCGAGGTCGTCCTCGACTGGGCGTGGCGGATCCCCTTCCTGCTGACGGTGCCCATGGCCGCGGTGGGCCTCTACATCCGCCTGCGCATCGAGGACACGCCCGAGTACCGCGCGCTGGAGGACATGAACAACGTCCCGAGCCAGCCGGTCGTCGAGGTGTTCCGCTCCAACGGCAGGCAGTTCCTCCAGACGGTCGGCATCGAGACCTTCATGAACTCCACCTTCTACATCGTCCTGGTGTACCTGATCACCTACCAGGAGGAGATCGTGGGGGTGCCCGCCGACCGGGCGGCCCTGCTCTCCGCGGTGGCCTCGGTCGTCGCCATGGGGATCATCCCGCTCTCGGGCAGGATCTCGGACCGCGTGGGCCGCAAGCCGGTGCTCTACACCGCCGCCGCGCTGCTGATCGCGGCCTCCGTGCCGCTGTTCTGGCTGATGCAGGTGCAGACCTCGTGGGCGGCGTTCGCCGCGACCTTCGGCCTCGCCGCGATCCTGGCGGTCATCCTGGGCACCCACGCGTCCGCGGTGGCGGAGCTGTTCCCGACCCGGACCCGGCAGAGCGGGCTGTCGATGGCCTACAGCGTCGCCGGGGCGTTCTTCGCGGGAACCCTGCCGTACCTGATGACCTGGCTGATCTCCCTCACCGGCAGCAGCATGGTCCCCGCCTTCACCATGGTCGTGATCGGCGTCATCGGCGCGGTCACGCTGCGCACCATGCCCGAGACCAGCGGCTCCGACCTGCTGCACGAGAGCGACCGGGCCCCGCGCTGAACCCTCCCCCCTCCCCGGCCGGTCGGGGAGGGCACGCGGGACACACCCGCCCTGAACACACGCGTTGACCAGAGCCTGGAGGCTGTGCATGTCACTGGAAGAGATCGAGGTCGTCGTCGTCGGAGGGGGGCAGGCCGGGATCGCGATGAGCGAGCACCTCAGCGACCGCAGGGTGCCCCACGTCGTCCTGGAGAGGAGCCGCGTCGCCGAGCGCTGGCGCTCGGAGCGGTGGGACTCGCTGGTCACGAACGGGCCCGTCTGGCACGACCGGTTCCCCGGCCTGGAGTTCACCGGCCTGGACCCCGAGGACTTCGCCTCCAAGGACGGCGTCGCGGACTACCTGGCGACCTACGCCGAGAAGATCGGCGCGCCGATCCGGTGCGGGGTCGAGGTGACCTCGGTGCGCCGTAACACCGGACGCCGGGGGTTCCGGGTCCGGACCTCGGACGGGGACTTCGACGCCCGCTACGTCGTGGCCGCCACCGGCCCGTTCCAGCGGCCGGTCGTCCCCCCGGTCATCCCCGAGGACGCGGACCCGGTCCAGCTCCACTCCAGTGCCTACCGCAACCCCGCGCAGCTGCCCGAGGGCGGCGTGCTCGTGGTCGGGTCGGGCTCCTCGGGGGTCCAGATCGCCGACGAACTGCGCGCCAGCGGCCGACGGGTGTACCTGTCCGTCGGTCCGCACGACCGCCCGCCCCGCAGGTACCGGGACCACGACTTCGTCTGGTGGCTGGGGGTCCTCGGCAAGTGGGAGGCCTCGGCCCCCGCGCAGGGCGCCGAGCACGTCACGATCGCGGTCAGCGGCGCGCACGGCGGCCACACCGTGGACTTCCGGGACCTGGCCGGGCGCGGCGTCACACTGGTCGGCCGCACGGAGTCCTTCGACGCCGGAACCGTCCGCTTCGCGCCCGACCTGCGGGACAACATCGCCCGCGGCGACGCCAACTACCTGTCGCTGCTGGACGAGGCCGACGCCTACGTCAAGCGCAACGGCCTCGACCTGCCCGAGGAGCCCGGGGCCCGCGCCCTGGGCGCCTACCCGGAGTCGGTGACCGACCCCCTCCTCGAACTCGACCTCGCCGCCGCCGGGGTCCGGACCGTCCTGTGGGCGACCGGCTTCACCGCCGACTACGGCTGGCTGGAAGTGGACGCGTTCGACGAGAACGGCAGGCCCCGGCACCAGCGCGGGGTCTCCTCCGAGCCCGGCGTCTACTTCATGGGGTTGCCGTGGCAGTCGCGCCGCGGTTCGAGCTTCATCTGGGGGGCCTGGCACGACGCCAAGTACGTGGCCGACCAGATCTGCATCCAGCGCGGCTACATGGAACACCACGACGCGCACCCGCACCCGTCCCACACCCAGGGGTGATCACACCTTGACCACGCACACGCGCATCCGCAAGTTCAACACCAGGGACACCTACCCCGAGCAGAACCTCGACAACGACCTGTGCCAGGCGGTGGTGGCCGGAGGGGTCGTGTACCTGCGCGGCCAGATCGGCCAGGACCTGGACACCCGCGAGTCCGTGGGCGTCGGCGACGTCCGCGCGCAGGCCGAGAAGGCCATGGCCAACATCGACCTCCTGCTCAGGGAGGCGGGCAGCGGTCTGGAAGACATCGTGAAGGTGACCGTCTACCTCACCGACCCGCGCTACCGCGAGGAGGTCTACCGCGAGATGGGGCGCTGGCTGAAGGGGGTCCACCCGGTCTCCACGGGCATCGTCGTCCAGGCCCTGGCCCGGCCCGAATGGCTCGTGGAGATCGACGCGACCGCCGTGATCTCGGGAGGCGACAAGTGACCTTCTCCATCGCGGCCCACCAGGACGGCAGGTTCGGCATCGCCGCGTCCTCGTCCTCCCCCGCCGTCGCCGCGCGGGTCGTCCACCTGCGCGACCGCGTCGGCGCGGTCGCCTCACAGAACATCACCGACCCGCGGCTGGGAACGGCGCTGCTGGACCGGCTCGCCGCGGGCGCGAGCCCCCGGGCCGCGCTCGACGCCGTGACCGGCACCGCACCGGACACCGCCTACCGGCAGCTCACCGTGGTGGACGCCTCGGGCGACGCGGCCACGTTCAGCGGCGGCCTCACCCTCGGCGTCCACGGTGAGGCCACCGGCCCCCACTGCGCCGCCGCCGGGAACATGCTCGCGGACCCCGGCGTCCCCGCGGCCATGTGCGAGGCCTTCGCCTCGGCCCGGGGGGAGCTGGAGGAACGCCTGCTCACCGCCCTGGCCGCGGGCCTGGCCGCCGGAGGCGAGGCCGGACCGGTCTACTCCGCGGGGCTGTCCACCGTGTCCGCGCACGGCTGGCGCGACACGGACCTGCGCGTGGACTGGCGGGAGGACCCGATCGAGGAGCTGGGGGAACTGCTCGGGGTCTGGCTCCCCCAGCGCGACGACTACGTCCGGCGCGGCCTGGAACCGGCCGCCTCACCGGGATACGGGGTGCCGGGCGATGACCGCTGAACCCGGCGCGCCTGAACACGGCGCACTGCCGAGCGCCGCGGAGCACCTGCCGGACCTGGTCTCCTACTCCGAGACGCTGCACGCCCACCCCGAGACCGCCTGGGAGGAGCACCGCGCGGCGCGGTGGACGGCGGAGCTGCTGGAGCGGTTCGGTTTCACCGTCGAGAACGCCTACCTCGGCTTTCCCACCGCGCTGCACGCCACCTACGGGTCCGGTCGGCGCCGGGTCGGCTTCGTCGTGGAGTACGACGCGCTGCCCGGCCTGGGCCACGCCTGCGGGCACAACCTGATCGCCGCGATGTCGGCGGGCGCGGCGATCGCGCTGCGCCCCTGGGCGGACCGGCTCGACCTGCGTATCGACGTGATCGCCGCCCCGGCCGAGGAGGGCGGCGGCGGCAAGATCGAACTGCTGGACGCGGGGGCCTTCCGGGACCTGGACCTGGCGCTGATGGCCCACCCCGGGCCGGTGGACGCCCCGCGGGCCGAGCCCTACGCCGTCGCCCACGACCACGTCCGCTTCACCGGCCGGTCGGCCCACGCCGCCGCCTACCCGCACGAGGGCCGCAACGCCAACGACGCCTTCGTGGTCGCCCAGGTGGCCCTCGGCCTGCTGCGCCAGCAGCTCCCGCCGGGCACCCGCGTCCACGGCATCCAGACGGTGGGCGGGCAGGCGCCCAACGCCATCCCCGCGGTGACCGAGGGCCGCTGGTACACCCGGGCCGGGAGCCTGGCCGAGCTGGAGCCGCTGCGCCGCCGGGTGGAGCAGTGCTTCCGGGCCGGAGCGCTGGCGACGGACACCGCCCTGGAGTTCACCCCGGAGTCCCAGCCCTACTCGGAGTTCCGTACCGACGAGCGCGCCCTGGAGATCTACACCCGCCACGCCCTGGCGCTCGGGCGGCGCTTCGACGCGCCCCCCGAACACCAGACGATGAACCGCGCCTCGACCGACATGGGCAACGTCTCCCAGCACGTTCCGGCCATCCACCCCTACATCGGCCTGGGCTGCTTCCCGGTCAGCAACCACCAGCCCGAGTTCGCCGCCGTCTGCGTGGGGGAGGCCGCCAACGGGGTCATCGCCGACGGCGCCACGCTGCTCGCCCGCACGGCGCACGAGTACTTCGCCGCCCCGGCGCCGGAGTCAGGCCCGCCCCGGGCCGGCTGACCCGGGGCGGGCTCAGTCGATCGCCGTGATCACGCGGGCGGGGACTCCCCCGACCAGGGTGCGGGCGGGGACGTCGCGGGTGACCACCGCGCCCGCGGCGACCACGGCCCCGGCGCCGACGGTCACCCCCTGCGTGACCACGGCGGCCGCTCCGATCCAGACGTCGTCCTCGATGACGATGGGGGCGAAGGAGAGGTACTCGCGGCGCTCGGCGAGGGGCAGGGGGTGCCCTCCGGTGATGAGGCTGACCCTCGGCGCGATCATGACGCGGCTGCCGATGCGGATGCCGCCCCTGTCCATGAACGTGCACCCCTGGTTGACGAAGACGTCATCCCCGAACGTTGTGTTGAGTCCGTACTCGGTGAAGAACGGCGGATAGATCGTCACCGACTCCGGAAGAGGGCCGCCGAACACAACCGAAAGTAGTTCACCGCGGCCCTCACTGTCGCTGAACGGCAGCACGTTCAGCCGGGACGTCGCGTCGGTCACCTCCGCGATGCGCTCCGCGTGACGTGCGAACTCGGGCGTTTTGACGTACATGACCTGCTCTGTGCGTGTGGACATGCGCTGATCCCACCACCCGGCGGAACGCGCGGTCAAACAACCGCACGGCCCGCCGGGCACAACCACTGGTTGTGCGAGTAGGCTGGGGCCGTGGATGTCGAAGCGCTGCGGACGTTCGTGGCCGTCGCCCGGACCGGCCAGTTCCAGGCCGCGGCGGACGAGCTCGGGATCAGCCAGCAGGCGGTCTCCAAGCGGATCGCGGCCCTGGAGAGGCACCTGGGGACCGCGCTCCTGGTGCGGACCTCCCGGGGCTCCAGGCCGAGCCTGGACGGGCAGGTCCTCCTGCCGCACGCCCGGAGGGTCCTCGCCGCCCTGGAGCAGGCCGAGCGGGCCGTGCGCCCCGGCAGCCGCCCCCTGCGCGTGGACGTACTCAACCGGCGCATCGCCCCGGCCCAGGCCGTCTACCGGTTCTACCGCTCCCACCCCGGGGCGGACCTGGACGCGGTCACGCTGGGCGAGGAGAACGCCGCCCAGGCCGCCCGGGCGGTGCTCGAAGGAACCGTCGACGCGTCCTTCCGCGCCCTGGCGGCCGAGCAGGTCCCGGCCGGAATCAGCGCCGAACGGCTCCTGGACGCGCCCCTGGAGCTCCTGGTCGGACCCGCCCACCCGTTGGCGGACGCACGCGGGATCAGGCCCGCGGACCTGGCCGGTCACCGCATCTGGATACCCGGGATCAGGCCCGACACGGAGTGGGCGGCGTTCTACCGGGCGCTGTCGGAGGCCTTCGGCCTGAGCATCGACGCGCTCGGCCCCAACTTCGGCGACGAGGCCCTGATGGACGCGCTGGCCGACTCGGCCTCCCTGGCCACCCTCGTCGGCGGCGGGGACCGGTACCTGTGGCCCGGGGCCCACGACCTGCGGCGCGTCCCCCTGCGCGACCCGACGCCGGTCTACCCGCACGTGCTGCTCTCCCGCAGCGGGGAGCGGCACCCCGTACTGAGCGCGCTGCGCGAGTACCTGCGCACTTCGGGCCCGCGAACCCCGGGTGAGGTGTGGACCCCGGACTGGGTGGTCCGCCGAGCGGACGACTGATCCGGCCGCCCGCTCCGGTTCGTCCACGACGGGATGTCGGCGGCGGGGGCTCGGCCCCGTCCTGAGCGGAAGGCGACGACGGCCCCGCGCCGGTGCTCGGCGGCGGCTCAGCGCCGGTCCGGAGCGGTCCGCTCGCGGGTCATGCCCGGCGGCGCCCGCACGACCTGTCGCCTCGCGTTACGCGGGCGCGGGTGGGAGCTTGGTCCCATGAGCACCATCGATCACACCATCACCCTGGCGGCCGCCCACGGCCTGCACCTGTCCGCGCGGGACGCCACGGTGAACGAGGCGGGCCTGGACTACCGCGTCGTCATGGCCCACGACGCGACCGGCCGCAAGTGGGTGTTGCGCGTCCCGCGCCGCGCCGACGTCACCGAGGGCATGACCGCCGAGAAGCGCATCCTCGACCTGGTCGCCCCGGTCCTGGCCGAGGACGGCGTCGCGGTCCCCGACTGGCGGGTCCGCTCCCCCGAGCTGATCGCCTACCCGGCCCTGCCCGGCGCCCCGGGCCTGACCCTGACCGACGCCGGGGAGCCCGTCTGGCACATGGACCCCGCCAGCCCCGACTACGCCGAGCGTCTGGGGCGCCTGCTGGCCCGCCTGCACTCGATCTCCCCGGAGCGGGCCGAGGCCGCGGGCGTCGAGGTCCGTACCCCGGCCCGGGTACGTCAGGCGTGGCGGGACGACATCGCCCGCGTGAGCGAGGCCTTCACCGTCTCCCCCGCCCTGACCGAGTCCTGGCGGGCCTGGCTCGACGACGACACCTGCTGGCCCGAGCGGACCGTGATGACCCACGGCGAGATCTACCCCGCGCACGTGCTGCTCGACGAGGAGGGCGCGGTCACCGGGGTCCTGGACTGGACGACCGCACGCGTGGACGACCCCGCCCGCGACCTGTCCGCCCAGTACGGCGCCGCGGGCGAAGAGATGCTGAAGGCCACCCTGACCGCCTACGAGCGGGCGGGCGGACACGTCCACCCCGGCCTGGCGGCGCAGGCCAGGCACCTGTGGGACGCCTCCCCCGTCGGGTACGCCCTGTACGCGCTGACCACCGGCGCCGACGACGATCTGGCCGCCGCGGCGGCGATGCTGGACCCTCAAGGCTGACCCGCCGCCCGGTCCGGCGACGGCGGGCCCGCCCGGAGCGGGAGGGCACGTCGTGGTCGTTCCCGGAGAACCCGGAGAACACCGCGCGGAGGCGGGCGCGCGGCGCACCACCGCCCGGCGGCGAACACTCCGCCGGGGCATGCCCCTCACCGCCCCGCGCCGCCGGGGCGCGCCCCTTCCCACCGCCCCGCGCCTCTCGGATCAGCGCCCTGCGTCTCGGCCCGGACCCGGGCGTCCAGAGCCAGCGCGCGAAGGCGCCATGACCCCGGGCACGGGCACGGGGTCCAGAACCAACGCGGAGGGATCGCGAACCCGAGCGCGAGCACCCGAGGTCAGCGCGGCGGGGTTTCCTGGACCCAGGCGCGGGCGTCCAGGCACAGGGCGTCGCCGTCCACCGCGAGGACCTCCCGCCCGCCCCCGTCCCTGTCCACGCGGGCGCGGCCGGTCCCGTCGAACGCCCCGGTCCGCACCCGCAGCCGAACGGGGTCGGTCGCGGTCAGGACGCGCATCCGCCACGGCCCGTCCGCCTCCGGACCGGGCACGGCCAGGTGCACCACGGTGTCGGCCTCACGGCGGACGCGCCCGTCGGTGTGCTCGGCCGTGTAGGAGACCATGCGCAACGCGGCCCGTTCCGGGAGTCCGGTGACCTCCTGGGGTGTGACGGGGGCGGGCGGGGCCTCTCCCCGCGCGAGCAGTTCGTCGCGCACGCCCCGAGCCAGCTCCCCGGCGTCCGGAACACCTCGAAGGAGCATTCTCCAGTCCGCCGCCAGATCGGTTCCGCCGCGCCGCAGCCACTCGGCGGTCAGGGCACGGAACGCGGCCTCGCGCCGCCGCGGCCGCAGGGCCCCCGCCGCCAGGATGTCCCGCCCGGCCCCCTCCAGCGCACGGCAGTACGCGTCCACCGGCACGCGCGCGATCTCACCGGGATAGCGGACCCTACGGATCGTCAACATGGCCCAGAGCAGGAAGGTCGCCGCGCCCCGGGCGGAGCCCTCCACACTCCCCTCCTGCGGCGGCTGGGCGGGCCGGGGCCCGTCCCCACGGGGCGGGGTCAGCGCGTCGGCGCGGCGACCGGCCCCCGACAGCTGCCAGGAGCCGTCGGCGAGCCGCAGTGAGGCCGACCGGGCCCGCAGCGCTCTCCCGTTTCCCAGGCCGACCACGACCCCGCGCGCGTCGGATTCCAGGCGCGCCCCGCGCGCCGAGTCGGTGTCCACGTCCACCCCGGTCAGGTCCTCCAGGTGCACGTCGAGCGTGGGAGGGCCGCCGGGAGCGTCGTCGCCGGGGTCGTAGGAGCGGGTCAGTTCCAGGGTCAGGAACCCGCACAGGCGGGTGCCCTCCCGTTCGAGCCGCACGTGGCGCAGGGCGGCGGCGCCGAGTGCGTAGTCGTCCGCCAGGTCGGCCAGCGCCTGCGGCGTCCACCGGGAATACGCCGGATGGATCTTGCCCCGGCAGTCGCGGTAGGGCCTGTCGAAGTACACGGGCGGGGGTGGGACGAGCGCGTCGAGGCGGTGCCCGCACAGCGCGGCCTGCTCCACCATCCAGTCCCAGCGCGTCGGCCGAAGGCGCGCCGTCCACTCCAGAGCGGCGCGGGCGCGCCGTTCCCGCTCCGGCCCCGGGCGGCCCGTCGCGGCCCGGAACAGGGGGAGAACGGCGTTGTCCCACAGGTCGGAGACGGCCCGGACGGTCTCGCGGTCGAACCTGCGCGCGTCGCGTGCGGCCTCGGCGATCTGGACGACGGAGCGGTCCACCAGGGCGCCCAGCGCGGCGAGGGCCGGTTCGCCGGACTCAGGGGAAACGGGGGGATGCGCGGAGGGCCGGGGTCTCATAGCCGAACCCTTGCACAGGGCGGCGGCCCGGGTGTCACCGGCGGACGGGAGCGGGGCTGTCGACCGCCGCAACCGCCCGTTCGGCGGCCAACGGCCACCGGACAGCGCATAGTTGCGGGCCCGCCCCGCAACCCGGCCACCGGCGAGCATCGCACAGGGCCCAGACCTCCGACCGGCCACCGGCGGGCACGGTACGGGGCCCGCCCCGCAGCCCCGGAACTCAGCAGCCCGGCAGCCGACGGGCAGGGAGCCAGCGGCTACCGAACGTTGAGCTTCCGCTCCCGGGGGTCGAAGGCCACCGACCTGGCGTCGGAGCGCAGGGCCCGCACGATCGCGTCCACCACCTCGTCCACGGGGTGGGGCTCGGGCAGGTGCCCGGGCGCGGTCCCGGCCAGGGGGCGGTCGGCGAGGCCGGTGTCCATGTGCGGCGCGCGCACGTCCAGGGCCGCGACGTGCCTGGCCCGGTAGTCCGCGCGGGCGGCGGTCAGCCAGGCCGAAAGGGCGGCCTTGCTGGCCGAGTAGGCCGCCATGCCGTGGGTCGGGTACTCGGCCGTCACGGCGGTGACCGCCGCCACCGCCCCGCCGGGCTTGACCGCGTCGACCGCCGCGCGCAGCATCGCCATCGGCGCGAGCGTGTTGACCTGGAACATCTTCTCGACCGCGGCGTCCTCGATGCCGCCCTCGGAGTCGGGGCCGGTGTCGAAGGCCACGACGCCGAAGGCGATGACCAGTCCGTCCAGACCACCCTGCTCCTCGGCGGTGCGGCGCACGAGCGCCGCGCAGCCCTCGGTGTCGGCCGCCTCGAACACGGCCGTGGAGGACCCGTCGAGTTCCCGCGAGAGCGCGTCGAGCGCCTCCTCGTCTCGTCCGGCGAGGACGACCCGTGTGCCCTCCCGGTTCAGTGCCCTGCTGATGTGTCCGCCGAGTACGCCCGTGGCCCCGGCCACCAGGACTCGGGCTCCCTCAAGATCCATACGGCCAGTATTTCCGCAGGTGGTATGGGGACCGGGCACCGACACGCACCCCCGGGCACCGGTACGGCCCCTCCGCCGGAGCGCCCCGGCGGCCAGCGGTACGCGGCGGTGGGGCCAGCGGCGGGACACCCCGCGGCCGAACGTTCACACGAACAGGAAGGCCGCCAGCACCACCGCCAGCAGCACGACGTAGGAGACCGCGTGCACCCGGTCGGGCACCCGGCCCACCAGGCGGCGGGTGACGGCGATGGCGGGCAGCGACCCGGCGAGCAGGAGGGCCCCGGCCACGAGGTCCACCGAACCCAGGTGTCCGGGCCCGGCGCCTCCCCCGTCGCCGAACAGCGCGTACACCGCCGTGCCCACCACCGCGACGGGCAGGCTGAGCGGGTTGGCCATCGCGGTCGCCTCCCCCATCGGCAGGCCCCTGCGGCGCAGCAGGGGGACGGTCATGACGCTGCCGCCCACGCCGAGGAAACTGGTCACCGCGCCGATACCGACACCGCCCGCCGTGGTGGTGCGCCGCCCCAGCAGGCGGGGTCCGGCGTCGGGGTCGCGGGTCAGGAAGCCCTTGCGCAGGAGGGTGTCGAGCAGGGTGACGGCGATGTAGGCGATGAACAGCACGCGCTGGGCCCCTCCCCCGACGACCGTGGCTGCCAGGGAGCCCAGCACCGCGCCGACGCCGATGTAGGCGGCCAGCGGCCACACGTAGTCGCGGCGCAGCCGCCCGGCCCGGTGCTGGGAGAGGGTGGCGCTGAGCGCGTTGACGACCATCACGGCGGTGGAGGTGGCCACGGCCACGGCCATCGGATCCACGCCGGGGTCGGCCTGGGCGCGGGTGACGTAGTAGACGACGGGGACGACCACGAAGCCGCCGCCGAAGCCGAACAGGACGGTGGTGACGCCGGTCAGCAGGCCCAGGGCGAGCAGGGGAAGGACGAAGGTGAGCACCCCGACCACGTTAGGCAGGCGGTGGTTGGCGCGCTTTCGAAAGAAGGCCACCATCCTTCGCGCAGCGGACAACACCGGTAGCGTCCACCCCATGCGCAACATCCCCGTCGCCGAGGTGGACTCCATCGACCGGCCCGTCCTGGCGATCGGCACCGACTACCCGCCCGAGCACGTGCTGCCCGCCCACCGGCACCGGCGGGCGCAGTTCCTCTACGGGGCGACGGGGGTGATGCGGGTCCAGACCGCGGACGGGGAGTGGACCGTGCCGCCGCACCGGGCCGTGCTGATCCCGGCCGGGACCGATCATCGGGTGGTCATGACGGGGGTGAGCACGCGCAGTCTGTACCTGGAACCGAGTGCGGTCGTGTGGTTCCCGGAGCGCTGCCAGGTGGTGGAGGTATCGCCGCTGCTCCGGGAGTTGTTGTTGACGGCGGTGGACCTGGAGCCGCGCTACTCCCCGCACGGCCGGGACGCGGCGGTGTTCGCGCTGGTACTGCACGAACTGCGTCAGCTCGTGCCGCTGCCTCTGGACCTGCCGCTGCCCGGGCACGAGGGGTTGAGGCGGATGTGCGAGGAGTTCCTGGGGGCGCCGGACGTGCACGATCCGCCCGCACGGTGGGCGGGACGGTTGCACGTCAGCGAGCGGACGGTGCACCGGCTCTTCCGGGCGGAGACGGGGATGAGCTTCGCGCGGTGGCGGCAGCGGGCCTGCGTGCTGCACGCGCTGCCGCTGTTGGCCAGAGGTGAGCCGGTGACCAGGGTGGCGATGGGGTTGGGGTACGAGAGCCCGTCGGCGTTCTCCACGATGTTCCTGCGCGTGCTGGGGTCATCGCCCCGGGACTACGCGGCGGGACAGTGCACGGCCCCGCCCGGTGCGTCTGGGCGGGGCCGGTCGTGTCTATGGACTACTGGGCGCGAACGGCGCTGACCAGTGCGGTCCACTCGACGGTGGGGGTCGCGAGGTGGCCGAGCGGCCGGTTCTGGGTGTCGCGGACCAGGACGGCCGCCTGGTCACGACGGGCCTCCACACAGTCGCCGCCCTCACCGTTGCTGTAGCTGGACTTGCTCCAGTCCTCGGTCATCATGCGATCATGCCTCGAATCTCTGCCATGAGGGATCCGTTCAGGGGCTGGCGTTACCGACCGCGTACCGCACCCAACAGGGCGGTCCACTCGGCAGCCGGAGCGGCCAGGTGGCCGAGCGGCCGGTTCTGGGTGTCGCGGACCAGGACGGCCGCCTGGTCACGACGGGCTTCCACACAGTGGCCGCCCTCACCGTTGCTGTAGCTGGACTTGCTCCAGTCCTCGGTCATCATGTGATGCTGCCTCGAATCTCTTCCATGCGGGACCGCGACGAGGGCACCGGCAGGGCGGCGCTCCTCAGCTCCGCGAATACCCGGTCGTAGCTTGCCACAACGTCCGGCTGCTTCAGTGACACCCCTGTCCTCTGGCTTTCGACATAGGCGAATGTGCCGGAATCAGGTACGTCCATCAGCGTAAAGGACCCGAACAGACCCGGATGTCCCTCGGTTGCGATCGGCACGATCTGGAGCTTCACTCGCGGGCGATGGGACAGGTCAATGAGGTGATCGATCTGTTCCTTCATCACCTCCGGATCCCGGAACCGTCGCAGCAGCACCACCTCGTCCAGGAGCACCGTGATCGTCGGCGGGTGGGGCCGGTCCAGGATCTGCTGTCGGTACTTCCTGGCCTTCACGATCTGGTCGATGGCCTCCGTGGTGGCTTCGGGGTTGGAGAGTTCACTGATGGCCCGCACATAACTCTCGACCTGGAACAGTCCAGGAACCAGGCCGTAGGAGTAGTCGCGGATCTTGGGAGCCATCTGCTCCGCCTCGGCCACCTCACGGAAATATGCGGTCACCCCGACCCCTGAGAAGACCGCATCCCATGCGTCCACGAGCACGCCCCGAGCGGTAAGGGCTTTGTCGAGACGTACTACTGGGTCTCTCCGCGTCCCCTTTTTCCCCAGTTCCAAATCGCTGACGGTGCTCTGCGCGATCACGGCCAGGTCAGCGAGTTCCTGCTGAGTAAGACCCGCCTGGTCCCGGAGTTTCCTGAGTAGCTTGCCGAAACGAAGCTGCGCAGCCCTGTCTGCGTCTTCTTCTTGCACCATCCCACCACCAGGTCAACTGAACATACCGCTGGCCATAGAACTTTTACCGTCTTAAGCGATAAGCATAGCGCCGAAGACAGACCAGTTGGCAAGGTTCATGACGAAGCAAATACAGAAAGCTTGGCAGCCCATATCGGGCGAAATATCCACAAGGGCATGAAAAAGCCCCGGAGACCGAAGGTGAGAGCGGTCTCCGAGGCAAAGTGCCCCACCCGGAAAGCCCCGAGGTGAGACATGAACAAGCCTATCGTCCAGGTCCCAACGCTTCCACGCCGACTGTGCGGAACCGCCACCAACTCAGGCATTCTGCTCGGCCCCGAACTCGGCCACGTCAAGATCGCCCGCCGCTGGGCCGTCCAAGCCACCCGCTCCCGCCCCAGCCTGGCCGAGCCCGTCGGCATCGCCGTGTCCGAGATGACCACGAACGCGCTGCGTCACTCGGCGTCCGGGCTCCCCGGCGGCAGCATCCGCGTGGAGATCGAACGCACCCCGCGCCACCTCGAACTCCGCGTCACCGACAACGGCCCCCGCCCCGGAGAACAACCCAGCTTCCCGGCCGTGCCCAGCCCCGAGCCCCTGCGCCCCAGTGGCAACGGACTGCGCCTGGTCGAAGCCCTGTGCTCCTACTGGGACTGGAAGCAACACTCCTGCGGCGCGATCACCGTCCGCGCCGTCTTCCCCTGGTAACCCACGCGTCCCTGGCCGCCCTTCGGCCTCCGCGCCCTCCACCGTGACGGCGCGGACCAGGGCCGGTGACCTCAACACCAGCCCGAAGCCCCGCCTCCTCCTTCCCCGGGGAGGCGGGGCCACCCGATCGACCACTCACACAACACCGGACACGGAAAGCCCCTCATGCCCGACTACAGCTACCTCCTCGACGGCCGACCCGACGTCCTCACACCCAGCGAAGTCGCCGCCCTGTTCAACATCCGCCCCCGCAGCCTCCACCGAGGCCAATGGGACAACGTCCTCAAACCCTTCCGCACCCCCGGCGGAGCACGCCGCTACCCCAAAGAACACATCGCCACCCTCCTCAACCAGCCGGATGAGTCCGCCCCCACCCCCTGAAACCGTCAGGCCGTCGCGGCGCGCACGAGGGTGTCGTAGGTGTCGGTGGTGCGTTCCAGGGCCACGTCGAGCTTTCGCGCCCACGCGTCGAGTTCGGCCTGGGCGGCCAAGCCGTCGCGGTCGTCATCGACCACCAGTTCCAGTTCGACGAAGGCGCCCAGGCCCTCGACCAGGTCCACGCACACCCCGATGGGTCCTGTGGTGCCGGTGCGACGGTGCTTGACGATGCGCACCGTGGGTTCGTAGCCCAGCGCCAGCAGGGCACCGTGCATCTGCTCGCGGTCGGCGACGATGGTCTCGTACTCCACGCACTCCATGGCGTTGGCCAGCGGGGTCTTGGTGGTGAGCAGGTGCACGCTGTCCTGGGTGCGCACACGGGCGAAGGTGTGACCGACCTGGCCCAACTCCGGCCGCCAGCCAGCGGGGGCGTAGGCCTGGTCGTCCTGGTAGGCGGGGTCGCTCATGCGCACCCCGGCCTGTTTGAGCGCGGCCAGCAGCGCTTCGAGATCGGCCACCCGGTACTTCGTCTCGATCTCCCGCACCACAGGCCCCCTCGCGTCTCGGCACCACCGTCCCGGCGAGCGTACCGAGACCGCGCCCCACCAGGCGGGAGTTTCCCAAGACGGCCCATCCCCGCATACGCGGGGCTCACACCGAGTACGCGACCCCTGCGGAGCTGACCGGCGGTCCATCCCCGCATGCGCGGGGCTCACCATCGCGGGAGTATAATAAGATTGAGCTTTTTCATACGCCCTTAGAGGGGTAGCAAAAAGTCGCGATTCACGGGCAAGGCATCACCTTTGTCCTTTTTCATACTTCCTCAGAGGAACAGCGTCAGCCCCTGCCATGCGGGGGCTGACGTGCGTCTAGGGCTTCTTCTTCGGCCCTCGTGGTTGTGACTCCAGCCCCGTACCCTCAGCGATCCTCCGGTTGTACGCCTGAGTGAACGGCGACAACTGGTTCACCTCCATGGGGGTCATCCCGACGGTCCATCCCCGCGTGTGCGGGGCTCACAGCTTGCGCATTCCGCGCGTATTGACGGTCATCGGTCCATCCCCGCGTGTGCGGGGCTCACGCTTAACGACCTGCGAAAACGCAGTCCGTTATCTCGCCGCAACCTTGGCACGGGACATGCTGAGCGTTCTTGGCCTCAACGTACATCCTCACACAGCGCACGGCTGCGCTCATCCCCACCTTCTCCTACCGACAACAGCTAACGCGACTTCGTCATCACCGTCGAATTCACCCGTGCTCTGAGCCGGGAGGTGCAAGTGTGAACGATGAGCAGTGTCATCGCCGTACTTGAAACGGCCCTGCGAGGTCGCCGACCTGATCAGCCAACCCCGGCCGAGCATCCCAATGGGGCGATCCGACAACCGCGACATCTGAGACAACCAGAACGGAGAAGGTTGCATGGAGACAGCCCGAATCCGGAGCGCGAACGTACTCCTACCCAGCGACGACGAGGAGCCGGTGAACTCCTGGCCGTACCCGAACCCCCTGGAAGAGGAGCGGGTCGCCAACACCGACTTTCGGTCGGTGGACCTGTCCTCGCACCGCCTGGTGGACGTCACTCTCGACCGCTGCCGGTTCCGCACGTCGAGGCTGATGGGCGTGTCACTGGTACGGGTGTCCCTGCGGGATGTGGTCTTCGAGGGCTGCCAGTTCGACTACGCCACCTGGGCCCAGGTCAGGGCCGCGAGTGACGTCGCGTTCGTGAACTGCTCGTTCAAGGAGGCCGCCTTCGAGGGGTGCGACCTGCGGAAAGCGGTCTTCGACGACTGCGCCTTCGGTGTGGACCTCCAGGACACTTCCCTGGCCGGTGCGGACCTGCGAGGCAGCGACCTGTCCGGGCTGTCGGGACTGGCGTCGTTGCGCGGGGCCAAGGTGACCGAGATGCAGTTGCGTCAGCTCAGCGAGGTCATGGTCCGCGACCTGGACCTGACCGTGGCCGAGGCGCCGCTGTAACCGGCCCGAAGAAACGGCTGCGAAATCCGGACTGGCTTAGCGTGCCAACGGGCTACCGTCCAAATACCATCTCCTACACCCTAGGGGGACCCGCCATGACCGGCCAGCTGTGGACCCACGCCCCGCTGTCCGCCCTGGACCTGGAAGGCACCGGAGCCCAGGACCGTGACCGCGAGGCGATCCTGGAGATCGCGGTGGTACCGCTGGCAGGCGGGTTCCCCACCATGGGGGAAGCCTACGAATCCCTCATCAACCCGGGGCGGCCCGTGCCGTCTCGGCCGTGGATCAGCCCCGGGTTGACCGATGAGGTGCTGGTCGGCGCCCCACCGCCGGAGGAGGTCGGCACCGAGCTTCATGCGCGGGTGGAGGGCCGGTACCTGGTGGGGCACAACGTGGCGGTGGACTGGCGGCTGCTCCACCGCCACTACCCGGGGTTGCGCCCGGCGGGGTTGATCGACACCTTGCGTCTGGCTCGGGCCCTGAAGGTTCCGGGGCCCAAAGCGCTGGCGTCGTTGGTGGAACGGTACGAACTCAGAGAGCGCGTCAACACCTTGGTGCCAGGGGGACGCCCTCACCGGGCGTTGTGGGACACCGTCGCTGCCGCGTTGGTGCTGTCCGCGCTTGTCTCCGACGTTTCCTGTCCCTTCCGTTCGCTGTCCGACCTGACGCGTGTGGCCGGATCACCTCTGTCCAGGGAGAACGCAACCTTGTTCTGAAATCGTTTTCGCTCTGTCCGTGCTCACCACCTCGCGAAGGAATCTCGCTATGGAGCCGCTACCCGACCGCCCGCTCACCCTGGCCCAGATTCAGAACTACGTGGCGAAGATGGAGGTGGAGCGCGGATTCTCCGACAGCACCCTGGTCGAGCAGACCCTGAAGCTGGCGGAAGAAACCGGGGAGGTGTGCAAGGCCGTGCGCAAGCGTGCCTCGCTCAGCATGGACCCCACCAGCACGGTGGGCGGCCTCGGCGAGGAACTGGCCGACGTGCTGATCTACCTCGCGGCCATCGCCAACCGCGAAGGCATCGATCTGAGCCAGGCGCTACGGGAGAAGGAAGCGCTGAACGAGACCCGCACCTGGTCATGAGCTTCAAGGGCTGCCCGCGACGGGCAGCCCCTCTTCCTTTCACGGGCTCACCGCCACACCGTCACCACCAGCGTCGCCCGTAGCGGCCCATCCCCGCGTGCGCGGGGCTCACGACGTGGTCGCTTCGGTCGGGTTTCCGGCCAGGGGTCGGACATGTCTCTCCTTGATGGGAGAGCACTCCAGCGGGCGGGTCGGTGACTCGGAGCGCGGGAACGTGCTGCTGCGCCGTCAATCCGCACAGGCCACGACTTCCCCGGTTCAGCGACTCTGTGCCTGACCAGTGAAGACGCCGTCATCAGGCTTGAAAGGGCAACAGCTGCCAGGGCACCTCAGAAGAGGCCACCGCTTGCGTGGATGGTCTGGCCGTTGATCCATGCGCCTTCGTCCGAGACCAGGAACGCGACCACCGATGCGATGTCGGCCGGCTCGCCCAGGCGGCCGAGGGGCGTCTGGCTACGGATGGATGCGGCCACGTCAGCCGGCATCTGGGCTTGCAGGGCATCGGTGCGGGTAGCGCCGGGCAACACGCTGTTCACCGTGATTCCGCGCTGTCCGAGCTCGTGTGCCGCTGTCCGGGCCAGTTGCTCAGCTGCCGCTTTACTCGCGGCGTAGAGGCCCGCGCCAGGATGCGCCACGACGGTCGCACCGCTGGAGACCACGACGACCCGCCCACCGTGGCGCATGTGGAGTGCGGCCTCCTTCAGGGCTCTGAAGACGGGCCAGGTGTTGATGGCGAAGTGCAGCTCCAAGTCCTCGTCCGTGGCATCCGCCAGGGATGTAGGGCGCGCCATCCCCGTATTGCTGACGAGGACATCCAGCCCGCCGTACTCCGCAACGGCCGCCTTGAACAGAGAGCTCAGCTGCGTCGCGTCGCGCACATCGGCTCGCACCGCGGTGGCCCGTCCGCCCGCACGCTCGACGGCGGCCACGGCATCTTTCGCCGCGACCGCGTCCGAGTGGTAGTTGACGACCACCCGCGCTCCATCCGCCCCCAACCGTTCGGCGACAGCGCGCCCGATCCCCCGGGACGCTCCCGTCACGACTGCGACCTTGCTGTTCATGCGTATGCCTGAGTCCTTCGAAAGGTGATGGTGTCGATAGGTGAGATGCTCTCCTAAATTGTCGATGAGGTCAATCATCTAGACTGTCTCTCATGAACTCGCATGCCCTTGCTGCCGCCGTAACTACGCTGCACCGCGAGGCCGCCGCCCTCTACGCGCTCATCGGGCGCGAGTTCGGCATGACCACTCAGCAGGCCCAGCTGCTGTGCGTCCTGACTACCGATCGGCCGTCCTTCAGTGAACTGGCCACCACTCTCGGCTGCGACAGGACCAATGTCACCGGCATGATCGACCGGCTGGAGAGGCGGGGGCTGTTGGCGAGAGAGCGCGACAGCGAGGACCGCAGGGTGATTCGCGTAACGGCCACCCAGGAGGGCGAACAGCTGATTGCGCGCCTACGGGAGCGCTTCGCCGAATCGGTCGCCGACCGGTTCCGCCGTCTCACACCCGAGGAACATGACCGCCTCGCCGCCCTGGCAACCGCGCTCACCCCCGGAACAGCACCGAACTCGAAACACTGATGGCCCTGGTCGGCGAACCGGCCACGCCAGCACCGGACCGTGTCCGGATGCAGGCCGATCGAGAGAAGCGGATCAAGGACAGGCCGTAGCCTGCCGCGTCCCCGGGCCCGGCTGGTCCATCCCCGCGTGCGCAGGGCTCACGACACCTGTGCCCGCGCGGCGAGCTCCACTACCGGTCCATCCCCGCGTGCGCGGGGCTCACCTTGGACCAGTCCGCGGTGCGCACCCAGGCGTCGGTCCATCCCCGCGTGCGCGGGGCTCACACGCGCGGCCATGTCCGCCACCCGCCGCCGAGCGGTCCATCCCCGCGTGCGCGGGGCTCACATCTGCAGTTCCATCTCCAGCTCGTTGCGCTGCGGTCCATCCCCGCGTGCGCGGGGCTCACCGAGCGCGGCCGTATCCCGGCCTCAATCGTCCGGTCCATCCCCGCGTGCGCGGGGCTCACGGCAGGATGGCGTCGGTGATGGTCTTGCGGCGCGGTCCATCCCCGCGTGCGCGGGGCTCACGGCAGGATGGCGTCGGTGATGGTCTTGCGGCGCGGTCCATCCCCGCGTGCGCGGGGCTCACCTAGCGCGCCCCGCGAGAGCCTGCGGGGCGCGGGTCCATCCCCGCGTGCGCGGGGCTCACGGGTTGATCTCCCACATGGGGGTGGTGAAGGTCGGTCCATCCCCGCGTGCGCGGGGCTCACGCTTAACGACCTGCGACAACGCGGGCCGTTATCTCGCCGCAACCTTGGCCCGGAACGTGCTGGGGGCTCTTGACCTAGACGTACATCCTCACACAGTGCACGGCGGCGCTCATCCCCACTACTGCGCCGGGCACACAGGCGTTCCATGCCTGGGCTGCGGTCGCAGGCTCACAGCCCCGAAGAAATAGCTCTGAAGAGCAGCACGAGCAGGATGAAAGGCGAGAAGCTTAGGGCGATACGGGATGATCCCAGTGCTGTTCCAGGGCCGCGCACACCACCCGGCAGGAATCCTGGCCGGTGTCGGCTTCCAGGTCAAAACTCTCCAGACCTGGGAGCCCGGCACCCCGCAGCAGCCGGTAAGCATGACCCAGTTCCTCGCCCAAGGCACGATCACCGCCGCCGGTGACGGTGCCGTCCGGCCACACGTACGCCCACGCCCGCCCGAAGCCCAACCACACGATCCGGCCGGGCTCACCCCGGAAGGGCCGCAGCCCTGTTCCCAGACGGACCCCGGGCATCATCAACATCAGCTGGGTCATCATCCCCGAGCCGATGAGTTCCACCGACCCGACGGGAAAGTCGGCAGCCCGAGTCGGTTGCTGCCCGAGGCCGGGGAAGGGGAGGTCACCCGGGCGCTGTGTGCGGTCGCGCATGAACGCGGCCTCTCGCACGAACGGCCCCGACCCGCGTCCCTCGCGAGCAGCAAGGGCAACGATCGGCGTACTGTGGGCGACCGGGTGCGGACTCCAGGGAAGCACGAGCACCGCACCCTCAGCGGCGGCGAGCCACCCGCCCGGTATCCGGGTCGCCGCGCAGGTGGCGATGACCGCGTCGTACACCTCCCCGGGAGGCGGCTCGGCGGCGGTTCGCACGATGACGCCGGTTCCGGTCAGCCGTTCCCGTGCCAGGGCAGCCACACCGGGGTCGATCTCGATGCTGGTGACAGACCCCTTCTCCCCCACGAGGGAGTTCAGGATCGCGGCGTTCCACCCGGTGCCGGTGCCGACCTCCAGCACCCGCATGCCCTCATCGATTCCGGCCGCGGCGATCATGTCCGCCATCACCTGGGGCGCTGACGACGAGGAGCTGGGTTCGTTGCGCGGCCCCGGACCGCCGTCGTTGGCCTGAGTGGTGACCGCGTCGGAGCCGTACACCAGATGCGTCCACCGGCCAGGATCGGAGGTCCGGTGCAGGGGCAGGCCGGTCGCGTCGGGCCAGACCAGGTCGGGGATGAACAGGTGCCGGGGGTGAGCCGCGAACGCGTCGCGGATCGTGGCGGTGGTGTCCAGGCGCTCTATCAGGGCGGTGTGAAGCGCGTCGAGGTCATCCGTCACGTCTCTCCCGTTCCCTTACAGCCGCTGCACGTGACCACCTGGCGGTGTGTCCAACCGCCGCCGCTGCCGTCTCCGTCGGACTCGATCACTACGGTGCCTTCACCTTTGCGGATGGAGCGCTGGGCCAGGGGTGGCTCCTGTCAGCGTCGGGGGTGCTGTTGGTCCACCCGAGCGCCAGGAGATGAGTGCGGGTGTGGCCGTTTGGCCTTCCCCGCCTGTCTCGTCACGGCTACGGTGAGCATCCATGGAGACCTCCACAGACCGCACCCGTATCCAACCGTCCGGGATCTGCCGCCGGGGCCACCACCAGTGGCGGCACGACCC
Source organism: Nocardiopsis sp. M1B1 (assembly GCF_052466615.1). NCBI lineage: Bacteria > Bacillati > Actinomycetota > Actinomycetes > Streptosporangiales > Nocardiopsidaceae > Nocardiopsis > Nocardiopsis sp. M1B1. Next base: position 2,980,166 of record NZ_CP196194.1, on the reverse strand, counting down.
GCCGGGCGGGAAGCGGTTGCTGTGCACCCGGTGCAAGTCGATGTCGATGACGAACTACGGCGAGTGCCGGGAGGACTGTGTGGACTGCCACCCCCCGGTCTGCGAGGTCGGGGTTCAGTAGTTCTTCGAGCTGATCGCTCCGCATCTGCTGCACTTGGCCGTGCCGTTGGGGCCGGATTGCCAGTCGTGCTGGCCCGCTGGGCAGTTGCCTGACATGACCACCTCCACACGGGGATGTACCCGGCAGTGGCGTGGGGGGCCGTGGCCGAATGCGGACAGGGGCGCCCGTGCGGGTCGGGCGTCCCTGTCGCGCTCCCCAGAAGACCAGTCCGCCTCCGCGTGCGCGGAGCCGCGGAGCCAGGGGAAACACTCTTGGCCTCGGCGTACATCCTCACCCAGCACACGACAGCACTCACCCCCCACCACTCACACCAGTGCGTCCGAGCAAGCGACCCGGGTAGGGGAACCAGGCGGAAAGGCGGACGTTTTTCGCGCCACACCGCCGCCGCGGCGGGTGCGGACCCCCGCCGTAGGGCACGCTCTGCGGTGGGAGGAGTCCACCTCCCGCAGAACACGTCCCGCGACGAGAAGGCAGGAAACCATGCCCGATGACCCGATCCCCTCTCCCAAGGTCGCGGTGGGCGTCGACGGATCGGCGTCGGCGCGCGGAGCCCTGGAGTGGGCCGCTGCGGAGGCCGAGCTCAGGCAACTCCCCCTGTACGTCGTGCACGCCCTGTCCATGCCGCTGGTGATGTCGGTCTACGCCGGTCCCACCCGCTTTCCTCCCACCGAGGAGATGACCGCCCAGGGCCGCCGCCTCCTGGAGGAGGCCGCCGAGCACGTGCGCTCGCTGCGGCCGGGGCTGCGCGTGGAGACCGCGCTGGGGCTGGAGGAGCCGCCGCTGGCGCTGCTGCACCGCGTCGGCCACGGGGACCTGGTGGTCGTGGGTTCGCGCGGCATGGGTCCGGTGCGCTCGGTGCTGGCGGGCGCGGCCGGAATGCGGCTGGCCGCCAAGGCGCACTGCCCGGTGGTCGTCGTCCCCGGCACCGAGGGACGCGCGCCGCAACCGTCAGAACCGCTGCGGATCGCGGTCGGCGTGGACGGCTCGGTGGACTCCCGGCGCGCGCTGGACTTCGCCCTGCACCGGGCCGCGCTCCAGGAGGGCTCCTCGGTCGTGGTGGTGCACAGCTGGGAGGTCCCGCTGCCCTTCGCCACCGCCTCCCTCACCGAGTCCGGGTGGACACCGCCCGACGACCTGCTGGAACGCCAGTCCGAGGAACTCGTCTCGGGTGTGCTGGCCGAGGTGATGGACGACGCCACCGCCGATGTGGACATCTCCGCCGTGCGCACCCAGCGCAACCCGGTGGACGCACTGGTGGAGGCCGCCGCCGAGGCCGACCTGGTGGTCGTGGGCTCGCGCGGCCGGGGCGGTGTGCGCGGCGTGCTGCTGGGGTCGGTCAGCCAGGGCGTGATGCACAGCTCGCCGGTGCCCGTGGTCGTGGTGCCCCGGCACGCGGAGGAGGACTGAGCCCGCGATCAGCCCCAGCCGGTGCCGGGCATGCCGGACATGTCGGGCGCGCTGGGCAGCAGGCCGCCCGGAGCGAGGCTCTGGAGCTCCTGGTCGACCGTGCTCACCACCGAGCAACTGCTGCCCTCGACCTTCGCGCCGGGCGAGAGCAGTACCAGGGGGCTGCCGCAGGAGGGCTCCGTGGTGGGCTCGGCGGTGGCCTCGTCGGCCAGGAGGGGGGCGCTGGCCAGCCCGGCCAGGGCCAGGGCGGCGGCCGCGGTGAGGGCGGCACGCGTCAGGTTCATGCGCACGGGGAGGGTTCTTCCTTCTCGGGCGGAGGCCCGCGGACGGGCCGCGGCGGCGGAACACATCCAGTGTTCACCAAGAGTAGTTATACAGCAACTCTTAGTAAATGCACGTGGTGGCCAAGCCGCCTTCCGGAAAGGGAAAAGCCCCCGCGCGACCGGGTCGCGCGGGGGCTCCCGCGTCTCGCCGGACCCTCTCGAATCCCCCGATAGCGGAGGTCCGGCGCGGGCCGCGCGCTCACCCCCGTGGGCGCCCGACCCCGCACCCGCGCCGTGCCCCCGGGACCTCGTGGCCGTGACGGCCGCCCCCGTGGTCCGCGGGGTGCGCAGGTGCACAACCCCCTGTCTACCCGTCCTGCTCCGGGTAAACACGGACCCGCCCGGCCACCCGCCGCGGACATCGGGCACCACAAGCCCCTGACACCCGCCCACCAGGAACGACGGCGTCCGGTGGATTCCGCGCATCCGGCGCGAATTCCGCGCAAATTCCGCGCGAATCCCCTCCGCGCACCGGTACGCGACACCGGTTCCGGGACGACACACCCCGCTTCCCGGACCGGCGCGCGTCCGTGCGCTTCGTCACGGTCTCCTCACCCCCACCGGACTTTGTCCTACACTGAGCCCCGTGTCCGATAAAGCCCGCTTCCTGCGCATGGTGCTCATCTCCATGTCGCTGACGAGCACCGACGACGGACTCTGTCGCCGCCGGTGCCGCGACGGCGTGCGCTGACCGGGCCCCGTCCCCTTCCCCCGCGCGCGGTCTCCTCCGCGCCCGGCGTCCCCGCGGTACCGGTGTCCCGTCCCCGTTCGGCCACGGCCGACACCCGCTCCGTCACCGTTTGGACAGCTTCTCCGTGACCACTCACCCCTCCGCGCCTCCCGGCGCCGCCGAACCCGCCTCCGCGGACGCCGCACCGGACGCCGCCGCCGCGCCCATGCCGTCCGCCCTGTCCCTGGGCTGGCGCCCGGCCCTGTCCGTGCCCCAGCCACGCGCGGCCGAGGCCGAACCGGTCCGCTGGTGGCCGCTCGGCATCGCCCTGGCCGTGGCCGTGGGCCTGGCCGCCTACGTGTGGAACACCCACGGCGCGCTGCCCGCCGTTCTGCTGCTCCTGGGCACGGGACTGGGCTTCACCCTGTTCCACTCCCGCTTCGGCTTCACCTCCGCCTGGCGGCAGTTCCTCGCCGTGGGCAACGGCACCGGCCTGCGCGCGCACGCCGTGCTGCTGGGCACCACCGCGACCCTGTTCGCCCTGGTCATCGGCACCGGAACCGGCTTGTTCGGCAACGACCCGCAGGCCTCGGCCGGACCGATCGGCATCGCCCTGTTCCTGGGCGCGTTCCTGTTCGGAGTCGGCATGCAGCTGGGCGGCGCCTGCGCCTCGGGCACGCTCTTCGCGGTCGGCTCCGGCCAGTCGGCCATCGTCATCACCCTCGTCGGCTTCATCGCGGGATCGGTGATCTACAGCGCCGCGTGGCCGCTGGTCAACGACCTGCCCGCGCTGCCGCCGTTCCTGCTCTCCGACCACGTCGGGTGGGGCGGCTCCTGGGCGATCACCATCGCCGTGCTGGCGGCCGTGGTCGTGGGCACCCGCGCGGTGCAGAACCGCCGCGTCCCGCCGCCCGTGGGCACGCCGCCCTCGGCGCGGGGCCTGCTGCGCGTGGTCCGGGGCAGCTGGCCCATGATCATCGGTGCCCTGGTGCTGTCGGTGCTCGGCGCGGCGGTGCTGCTGGTCTCCGGCGGCGCCTGGGGCGTCACCTCCGCCTTCAACCTGTGGGGCGCCAAGGCGCTCCAGCTGGTGGGCGCGCACCCCGAGACCTGGGCGTTCTGGAACCAGCCCCAGCAGGCCGCGCAGCTCGCCGGTCCGGTGCTCCAGGACAAGACCAGCCTGACCAACATCGGCATCATCCTCGGCGCCGCCGTGGCCGCGGCCGCCGCCGGGGCGTGGAAGCTGCACACCGGCCTGAGCTGGAAGCTGGTCGCCGCCGGACTCCTGGGCGGCATCCTCATGGGCATCGGCGCCCGCCTGGCGGGCGGCTGCAACATCGGCGCCTACCTGGCCGGAATCGGTTCGGGCAGCCTGCACGGGTGGCTGTGGGCGGTCTTCGCCCTGGCCGGGACCTGGGCGGGGCTGCGGGCCCGCAGCCTGTTCGGTCTGGGCGTGCCCAAGCCGGGCGACAGCGTCTGCTGAATCCGGGCGCGGCGGTCGCCGCGGCACCGCTGACGGGGGGACGGGGAATGGACGACGCGGAGCACGTGCACGACGTGGTGGTGGTCGGCGGCGGACAGGCCGGGCTCGCCGCGGGGTACTTCCTGCGGCGGGCCGGGCTCGACTTCGCCGTCCTGGACGCGGGTGAGGCGCCGGGCGGTTCCTGGACCGAGTACTGGGACTCGCTGCGGCTGTTCTCCCCCGCCGAGCACAGCATGCTGCCGGGCTGGTGGATGCCCGCCGAAGAAGGGCGGGAGTACCCCAGCGCGCGGCACGTGGCCCGCTACCTGGCCGAGTACGAGCGCCGCTACGAGCTGCCCGTGCGCCGCCCGGTCCGCGTGGAGGCGGTCGAACGGGCGGACGGGGCGCTGCGCGTGCTCGCCCGGGAGGGGACCGGGCGCGGGCTCCCGTCGGGGACGCCCCGCTCCGTGGCGGAGCGGCCCGTGGACGGCGGCGGGCGGCAGGAGGGGGAAACGCGCGGCGGGCCTCCACCGGCCGCCCCCGGTTCCACTGGTTCCCCCGGCTCCCTCGCCTCCCCCGGTTCCCCCAGTACCACTGGTTCCCCCGGTACCAGTAGTTCCACTGGTTCCCCCGCCGGGATTGCCCCGCTGGTGGGCTGGCGCGCCCGCCACGTCATCAGCGCCACCGGTACCTGGCGGGCGCCGCACGTCCCCGACATCCCGGGCCGGGAGCTGTTCGCGGGCAAGCAGTTGCACACGGTCGACTACCGGGGGCCGGAGGAGTTCGCCGGGCAGCGGGTCGTGGTCGTGGGCGGCGGCAACTCCGCGGCCCAGATCCTCGCCGAACTGTCCGAGGTGGCCGAGACCACCTGGGCCACCGCGCGCCCGCCCCGGTTCATGCCCGACGACCTGGACGGGCGCGCCCTGTTCGACATCGCCACCCGCGCGCAGCGGGCGGCGCAGCGGGGCGGGCAGGCCCCCGAGGGCGTCGGCGGCCTCGGGGACATCGTGGCGGTGCCGAGGGTCCGCGAGGCGCGCGAGCGCGGCGCGCTCAAGGCCGAGCCGATGTTCGACCGCCTCACCCGCACCGGTGTGGCCTGGAACGACGGCACGGCCCTGGACTGCGACGCCGTCCTGTGGTGCACGGGGTTCCGGCCGGTGCTGGACCACCTGGCCCCGCTGGGGCTGGCGGACGGCCGGGGCCGGATCGCGCTGGAGGGGACCCGCTCCGTGGCCGAACCCCGGCTGTTCCTGCTGGGCTACGGGGACTGGACCGGTGCCGCGTCGGCCACCCTCATCGGTGCCGGGCGCACGGCCAAGGCCACCGTCGCCGAGATCACCGCCGCCCTCGCCCGGCAGGGGTGAGGGCCGCGGCTCCCGCCGGGAAGGGTTGAGGGCCGTCGCCCTCGTCCGGCGATCGCCGCCTTGACAGCGTCGCACGCCAGCGGAGTGACGCCGACCGGAGCGGGGCCACCGCCCGCTCCACCGTCGCGACCGTTGCGGGGCGCGAAGCCCCGGCGCCGACCAGGGCGGAGGCCGCCGTGTCCCTCGGCCGCCGCGACTCGTGTGGTGCACGTGGCCCCTGACACCGGCGTGATGCCGGGTAGGGCGGGGCCGCCGATCCCAGGCAGCCGCGTCCCGTGCGGAGCGCGGAACCCAACCACCGGCGTAACACCGGACAGGAACGGGGAATCGGACTCCAGCGGCCCTTACACCGCTGACCATTCACCGCTGACCGCGCGCTGACCATCGTCTACCGCTGAAAGCTCACCGCTCACCACTCACCGCTCAACCGACGATCGGCCGCTCCTCGGGCAGCTCGTACAGGCGCGGACGACGGCGCAGCGCCAGGGCCGAGGCCAGCGTGATCGGCCCGATCCGGCCCACGAACATCAAGAACATCAGCACCACATGCCCCAGCAAGGGCAGGTCGGCCGTGATGCCGGTGGACAGCCCGACCGTGGCGAAGGCCGACGTCGTCTCGAACAGGATCTGGTCCAGGGTGAACGGGGTGATCGTCATCAGCGTCAGCGTCCCCGCCAGCACCAGGCCCAGCGCCAGCAGCACCACCGTGGTCGCCTGCGAGGTGGTGCCCTCGGCCAGGCGGCGGCCCGACACGTGGACCGTGGGCTCACCGCGCACGTTGGCGTAGATCACGAAGGCCAGCACGGCGAAGGTCGTCACCTTGATGCCCCCGGCCGTGCCCGCGCTGCCGCCCCCGACGAACATCAGGATGTCGGTGACCAGCAGTGTCTGGGTGTTCATCTGTCCGAAGTCGAGGCTGTTGAAGCCCGCCGTGCGCGGCATCACCGACTGGAAGAAGGCGGTGAGCAGCTTCCCGCGCAGGTCGAGCCCGCCCATGGTCGCCGGGTTGGTCCACTCCAGGGCCAGGAAGGCCACGAACCCCACCACGAGCAGCAGCCCCGTCATCACCAGGGTGATCTTGACGTGCAGCGTCCAGTGGCGGTGCTCGGCCCGGCGCCGGGTGAAGCGCCACAGCTCCACCCACACCGGGAACCCGAGCCCTCCGGCCAGGACCCCCAGGGCCACCGGGACCGTGATCCAGGGGTCCTCGGCGAACCCCGTGAGACTGTCGGCGTAGAGCGCGAACCCGGCGTTGTTGAAGGCCGAGACGGCGTGGAAGACGCCCGTGTAGACGGCCTCGGGCAGGGGCAGCCCGTACCCCAGCCACCAGCGCAGCGTCAGCGCCACCGCCAGGGCCGTCTCGAACACCACCGTCACCACCAGGACCCCGGTGACCAGCTGGCGCACCTCGCCCAGCGTGACCACCTTGGCCTCCGAACCGGTGCGCACCGCCATCCGCAGCCCGAGCTGCCGACCGACCACCAGGGTCAGGACGGTGGCCAGCGCCATGATGCCGAACCCGCCGACCTGGATCAGGGCCAGGATCACCGTCTCGCCCAGCCCCGACCAGTAGGAGGCGGTGTCCACCACCGCCAGGCCGGTCACGCTGGCCGCCGAGGTGGCGGTGAACAGGGCCGTGTCGAAGGGCGCGCGCTCCCCGGCCCCGGTGGCGGCGGGCAGCGACAGCAGGCCCGCGCCGACCAGGATCAGGGCGGCGAAGGCCGCCGCCGTGAGCTGCGGCGGCTTGAACCATCCGGACAGGTCGCGCAGCCTCCGGTCCGCGCGGGCACCGGCGCGGACCGGGTTCCGCGGGACCCGCTGGGGCCGTGGGCCCGTCGGGTGCTGCCCGGTTCCCGTTCTCACCGGCCGCTCTCCCGGCATTCCGGTCCGGCGGCGTCCGGGCCGTCTGGCCCGCTCTCCCCGCCCTGCGGCCCGGAAACGGGGCCACCCGCCCCGGCCTCCCGGTTTTCCGGCCCGCTCTCACGACCTTCCGACCCGGGCACGCCCCCGGCAGCCCCTCCCCCGAGGCCGCCACCGGCGGGCCGGAACCGGTAGCCCAGTCCGGGTTCGGTGAGGAAGTAGCGCGGCCGGGGCGGGTCCGGCTCCAGGCGCTGGCGGATCTTGGTCATGAACACCCGCAGGTAGTTGGTCTCGCGCCCGTACGAGGGCCCCCACACCTCGTTGAGCAGGTGCTTGTGGGTGACCAGACGGTCGGGGTTGCGCGCCAGCACCTCCACGATGTGCCACTGGCGCGGCGTCAGCCGCACCGGCTCACCGCCGCGCAGGACCTGCTTGGCGGCCAGGTCCACCGTGAAGTCGGCGGTGACCACCGACGCCGTGTACTCGGGCACCGCGGAACGGCGCATGGCCGCGCGCACCCGGGCGAACAGCTCGTCCATCCCGAAGGGCTTGATGACGTAGTCGTCGGCGCCCAGGTCCAGCGCCTGGACCTTCATCGGCTCGGTGTCGCGCCCCGAGAGCACGACCACCGGCACGTCCGTCCACCCGCGCAGCCCACGCAGGACCTCCAGGCCGTCCATCCCGGACAGGCCCAGGTCGAGCAGGAGCAGGTCGGGGCGGTGGCGGGCCACCAGCCGCAGCGCGTGCTCACCGGTGTCGGCCAGGTAGGCCGTGTAGCCGCGGGCCCGCAGGTTCACCTCCAGCGTCCTGCGGATGAGGGGGTCGTCGTCGACGACCAGGACCGAGGGCGCTCTGTCCGCGCCGGTGCCGGTGTCCGTGTCCATGCTGGTCCGTATCTCCCCCGTTCGGACGCCCCGGGCGGGGCTCCGCGCTCACGATGCCAGGCGCGCCGCGTCCGCGGACGGCGGTGCGGGCGCCGTGTCCGCAGGTCGCGACGGCACCGGCGCCGCGGCGACTCCGCGCGGTGGCGGCCGGTACGAGAGGCACGTTAACGCTCCCTCCCAGCCCCGGTGCCGGATTTAGCGCCCCGTTAGCAGTGAAATGTCCGAAAACACGTCCGTGACCAGTCAGGATGGGGAGGCCGGAAGGGGGCACACGATGACACGCGGCCACTTGCGCGTCTACCTGGGCGCGGCGCCCGGTGTCGGCAAGACCTACCGGATGCTGGACGAGGCGCACCGGCGCCGCGACCGCGGCGCCGACGTGGTCATCGGGTTCGTGGAGAGCCACGGCCGGGCGATGACCGAGGCGATGGTGGACGACCTGGAGACGGTCCCGCGCGCCGTCCTGACCCACCGGGGCGCCCGCCTGGAGGAGATGGACCTGGACGCCGTGCTGGCCCGCCGACCGCAGGTCGTCCTCGTGGACGACCTCGCGCACGCCAACGCCCCCGGGGCGCGCAACGCCCGGCGCTGGCAGGACATCGAGGCCCTGCTGGAGGCGGGGATCACGGTGCTGTCCACGCTCGACGTCCAGCACCTGGAGTCGCTCAACGACGTCGTCGAGCGCGTTACCGGCACCCGCCAGAGCGAGACCGTGCCCGACGCGTGGGTGCGCGGGGCCGACCAGATCGAACTCGTGGACATGACGCCCGAGGCCCTGCGGCGGCGGCTCGCGCACGGCAACGTCTACGGCCCCGACCGGATCGACGCCGCGCTGGGCCACCGGTTCCGGGTCGACACCCTGACCGCCCTGCGCGAGCTGGCGCTGCTGTGGCTGGCCGGACGCGTGGACGACGAACTGAGGCGCCACCGGGGCGGACACCGCGCGGCCCCGGCGTGGCAGACCCGCGAACGCGTGGTCGTGGGTCTGAGCGGAGGCCCCGGCGGGGAGGCGCTCATCCGCCGGGCCGCCCGGATCGCGGGGCGCGGCGAGGGGGTCGAGCTGCTGGCCGTGCACGTGGCGCTCGGGGACGGGCCGGTGGGCGCCGACCCCGCCATGCTCGCCCGGCAGCGGGTGCTGGTGGAGGACCTGGGCGGCACCTACCACCAGGTCCTGGGCGAGGACGTGCCCGCCGCGCTGACCGCGTTCGCCCAGGGGGCGGACGCCACCCAGCTGGTCCTGGGCGCGAGCGGTCGGGGCAGGCTCGCCCGTCTGCTGCGGCCGGGAGTGGGCGCGGCCACCGCGGCACTGTCGGAGTCCATCGACGTCCACCTGGTCACCTTGGAGGAGACCGACCGCGGTTCCGGGCGGACGCGCTCGGGCGCGGTCTCGCGCCGCCGCAGGCTGGCGGGGTACGCGCTGGCGCTCACCGCGCTGGCGCTACTGGCGTTCGGCACCGGCGTCCCCCACAGCGAGGAGTACCTCAGCGGCGGAATCCTGCTGGTGTTCGCCACGGTGACGGCGACGGCGCTGGTCGGCGGGCTGTGGCCCGCGCTGGCCGCGGCGTTCAGCGGGTTCGTGGTGCTCAACCTCTTCTTCACCGAGCCCTACGAGACTCTGGTGGTCAACCAGCCGGGCAACCTGCTCACCCTCGTCGTGTTCGTGTTCGTGGCCGTGGCGGTGAGCGTGGTGGTCGACCAGGCCGCGCGGCGCACCCGCGAGGCGGCGCGGGCCAGCGCCGAGGCCCAGACCCTGGCCACGGTGGCCGGAAGCGTGCTGCGGGGTTCACGCCCCCTGGAGGCGCTGCTGGAGAGGCTGCGCGAGACCTTCTCCCTGGAGTCGGTGGCCCTGCTGGAGCGCAGGCCGCAGACCTCCTCCCGGCCCGACCACCGCAACGACCCGGCCGCGTGGGAGGCGGTCGCCTCCGTCGGGGAGCGCCCCCGCGGGGCCCCGGGCGGGGCCGACGTGGACGTGCCGGTGGACGAGGGGCTGACCCTGGTGCTGCACGGGCACCGGCCGCGCGCGGGCGAGCGGCGCATCATCGAGGCCTTCGCCGCGCAGGCCGCCGTCGCGCTGCGCCAGGAGCGGCTGGCCCAGGAGGCGGCCGCGGCCGGGACGCTGGCGGAGGCGGACCGGATGCGCACCGCGCTGCTGGCCGCGGTCAGCCACGACCTGCGGGCTCCCCTGGCCTCGGCCAAGGCGTCGGTGACCAGTCTGCGCAGCCGGGAGGTGCGCTTCAGCGAGGAGGTCCAGGCCGAACTGCTGGCCACGGCGGACGAGTCCCTGGACCGCCTGACCCGGCTGGTGACCGACCTGCTGGACATGAGCCGCCTCCAGGCGGGCGTGCTGGGCGTGACGGTCACGGGCCTGTCGCTGCGCGAGTCGGTGTTCGCGGTCCTGGACGACCTGGGCGGGCAGGGGCGCGCCGTGCGGGTGCGGGTGCCCGAGGAGCTGCCGGAGGTCGCGGCCGACCCCGGCCTGCTGGAGCGGGTGCTGGCCAACGTGGTGGGCAACGCCCTGCGCTTCAGCCCGCCCGACCGGCCGCCCTCGGTCACCGCCTCCTGGACGGGCGACCAGGTGGAACTGCTGGTGACCGACCACGGGCCGGGGGTGCCCGAGCACGAGCGCGAGCGCATGTTCGTGCCCTTTCAGCGGCTCGGGGACACCGACGGCGCCACGGGGCTCGGGCTGGGCTTGGCGCTCTCGCGCGGGCTCGTGGAGGCCATGGGGGGCTCGCTGCTGCCCGAGACCACCCCGGGCGGCGGGCTGACGCTGCGCCTGACCCTGCCCGTGGCGGGGGCGTCGGGTTAGGGCACGGTCGGCGGGCGCCGCCCGCCGACCGCAGTGCCCGGAGCTCGCGGAACAGGTGACCGCGGGTGCCGGCCGCGCCCGTTCAGCCCCGCAGGGCGGCGGCCGGGACGCCGTGCGCCTCGTCTCCGACGACCTGGTGCACGGTCATCCCGGGCAGGCGCGGGTACGCCGCCCCCGGGGCCGCCGCACCGGGCGGCTTCAGGCGCTCAACCGTCGCAGGTGCGTCAGCGTGGCCTCGGTGACAGGGCGCTCCACGTCGAGCTCGGCCAGGTAGTCCGCGGCCGCCTCCATCTCGTGCACGCGCCGACCGGCGTGCTGACGCGTGCCCTCCACCAGCCGGTCCACCAGGTCCCGGCCTCCCTCGCCGAGCTCGGCGGCGATCTGGTCTCGGATCTCCTCCTCCGCCCCGGCGGCGTCCGCGGCGTCGAGGGATTCGATGATCAGTGCGGCCAGCCCTTTCATGAACACGCTGCGCAGCAGCTTCCTGGCCGCGGCGTCACCGGCCTCGCGGGAGACCGCGCGGACGGGCGTACCCAGGGGGGACAGCTGAGTGGTGAAGGCCTCCGCTCCGGTTCCGGCCGCGAGGAGCGGTGTGCGGCTGCCCGCCCGCGGAACGGGGGCCATGACCGCGACGTCGGCGAAGGGCACCCCGGAGTCGGCGGCCAGCGCACCGATCGCGCTCTTCTCACCCGGGGAGAGGGTGTTCAGGTCCGCGTAGACGGCCGAGGCGGGCAGCAGGGGCAGGACCCGCGCGGCGACCTCCTCCGCGGCGGAGGGGCCGACGAGGCTGATCACGACCTCCGCACCGGTGATCGCGTCCTCCAGCTCGGAGCGCTGCACGATGGGCGTGTCGGACAACGAGACGAAGGGGTCGTGGCCCTGGACGCGCGCCCCGGCCCGCGCCAGTCCCTCACCGATGAGTCGGCCCGCCTCGCCCAGGCCGACCATTGTGATGACGGTCATCTCGTCCTCCATCAACGAAGCCATCTTGGCGTCAACAACATTGTTTACAATAATGCATACCAAGTTGAGCGAAAGGAAGACCATGACCCAGGAAGCAGTGGACCGGGGGGCGCGCCAGGGCGTGAGCGACGCCGAACGCGTGACGTCACAGCTTCGGCAGGCCATCGTCGCCGGAGAGTTCGCACCCCGGCAGCGGCTCGTGGAAACGGATCTCATCGAGATGTTCGACGCCAGCCGGGGCGCGGTGCGCGCGGCCCTGGCGACGCTCACGGTGGAGGGCCTGGTGGAGAGGGTCCGCAACCGCGGCGCCCGGGTGCGCGCCGTGGACCTGGACGAGGCACTGGAGATCGTCGAGGTGCGCGCGGCCCTGGAATCGCTGTGCGCGGCCCGGGCCGCCGAACGCATCGACGAGACCGGTGTGGCGAGGCTGCGCGCCCTCGGCGAGGTGATGCGCGAGGCCGTGGAGGCGGGCGACGGCGAGGCCTATTCGCAGGCCAACCGGGACCTGCACCAGGAGGTGATGGACATCAGCGGCGCCAAGGTGGCGCCCGACGTCGTCATGCGCCTGCGCGCCCAGAACGTCAGGTACCGCATCCGGCTGGCCATGCAGCCCAACCGTCCGGCCACGTCGCTACCCGAGCACCTGGAGATCGTGGAGGCGGTCTGCGCGAAGGACCCGGAGCGCGCCGCGGAAGCCATGCGGGCGCACCTGAACAGCGTTCACCAGGCCACTCGGGAGTACTTCGCCGAGCGGGGATGAGCACCCGCCCCGGGGGGGCACCGGCTCTGACCAGATGTTACGCGGGTATTGACTGTCGTCACCAAGATCGTTAACAATGTCGCTGACCAGTTTGTTTACAAAGGGGCGACATGTTGCATCATCAAGAACCCAGCGCTCACGCCCGCGAGCTCGTCCGGGGTGCCTACGACATCCATGTCCACATCGCCCCCGATGTGATGAAGCGCAGGGTGAGCGACCTCGAACTCGCCCCGCGCTTCCAACAGCTCGGCATGGCGGGCTTCGTGCTCAAGTCCCACTACACGCCCACGGCCGAACGAGCCGAGGTGGTCCGCAGCGTCCACCCGGGCGTCGACGTGCTCGGCGCCATCACGCTCAACGCCTCGGTGGGCGGGCTCAACCCCGTCGCGGTCGAGATCGCGGCGCGCGGCGGCGCCCAGTTCGTCTGGCTGCCGACCGTGGACAGCGACAACCAGCGCAGCTGTCTGGAGGAGACCCCCGAGGGAGCCACGCCTCCCATGTGGGCCCGCATCCAGCAGGACCTGCGGGACGCGGGCATCGTCAGTCCCGCCGTCGACGTGCTCGACGGGGACGGGGAGGTCACGGCAGCGACGCGCCAGGTCATCGACGTCATCGCCAAGCACGACATGACACTGGCCACCGGGCACCTGCACGGGGACGAGTCCGCGAAGGTGATCGCGCTCGCCCGCGAACGCGGCGTCCGGCGCCTCGTCGTCACCCACCCCGAGTTCACCTCGCAGCGCATCCCCGCACAGAACCAGAGAGCGCTCGCCGACCACGGCGCCTACCTGGAGCGCTGTCTGACCACCCCCCTGACCGGCAAGGTGTCCTGGCAGGTGTGGTTGGACAACATCCGGTCGGCGGGCCCGGAGTCCTCCGTCATCAGCTCCGACCTGGGGCAGCCCTTCAACCCCCCGGTGGAGGACGGCCTGGCGCTGGCCGCCGACGTCCTCCTCGACAACGGCTTCACCGATCAGGAGGTGCGCCTGATGGTGGTGCACAACTCGCGTCGGCTCGCGGGCGCGGACCCGCTCCCCGACGCCCCGGCGGCCCACCGCGCGGAGGAGGCGGTCTCCCCGTGAGCGTCGTCCTGGAGGTCGAGCACCTCACCAAGGAGTTCCAGCGCGACGACGTTGCCACGGTCGCCCTGCGCGACTTCAACCTCACCATCGAGGAGGGCACCTTCGTCACCATCCTCGGCCGCTCCGGCTGCGGCAAGTCCACCATGCTGAACCTGCTCTCCGGGCTGTCCAAGCCGACCTCGGGGCGGGTGCTGCACCGGGGCAGGCCGCACACCGGCCCCACCCCCGACATCGGCTACCTCACCCAGACCGACACGCTCATACCGTGGCGGAGCGTGCAGCGCAACGTAGAGATGCCCATGGAGATCACGGGTACCGCCAGGGCCGAGCGCGAGGCCAAGGCCCGCGAGCTCATCGCCACGGTCGGCCTGGCCGACTTCGCCGACAGCTACCCGCGCGAGCTCTCCGGCGGCATGCGCCGCCGCGCCAGCCTGGCCCGCATGCTGGCCAACGGCGCCGAGACCATCCTGATGGACGAGCCCTTCGGCGCCCTGGACGCGCAGCTGCGCTCCGAACTCCAGCGGGAACTGCTGCGCCTGTGGGCCGCGACCGGGCACACCATCGTGTTCGTCACCCACGACATCGAGGAGGCCCTGCTGCTCGGCGACCGCGTCGTCGTGCTGGGCCCGCTGGGCACCGTCCTGCTGGACCAGGAGGTGGACATCGACCGACCGCGCGACCCCGACGAGACCAAGGTGCTGCCGCGGTTCGTGGAACTGCACACCACACTGGCCTCCGCGCTGAAGAAGGGAGCGCGGCGATGACCACCGGATCGGTTTCGGGCACCCGTGCCAACGACGGTTTGAGCACGAGCGGACCCGTCAAGGAGGCCCGCCGACGCAGTTGGTGGCACCGCAACGGCCGCACCACCCTCGTGTGGGGACTGCGTGCGGGCGCGCTCCTGGTCTTCCTGCTGTTCTGGCAGGTGGCCGGCGGGGCGGTCGCCAACCCCATGTTCGTCTCCAGTCCGGTCGCGGTGGGCGAACAGCTGCGCGACTGGATCGTGGACGGCACCTTGGGCACGCACACCTGGATCACCATCCAGGAGGTGCTGCTCGGCTACGTCATCGGCGCCGCCACGGGCGCCCTCGCCGGGTTCGCGCTCGCCTCGGTCCGCCTCGTCTACGACGTGTTCGAGCCGTTCATGATGGCGCTGTACTCGATCCCGAAGGTGGCCCTGGCGCCGCTGTTCATCGTGTGGTTCGGCATCGGGATCGACATGAAGGTCATCCTGGCGGCCGTGAGCGTGTTCTTCCTGGTGTTCCTCAACACCGCCGCCGGCGTCCGCGACGTCGACCGGGGCCTCATCGACGCCGTCCGGCTGATGGGCGGCTCCAACAGGGACATCGCGTTCAAGGTGGTGCTGCCGGGCTCCATGTCCGGCCTGATGACCGGACTGAAGGTCTCCATCCCGTACGCGCTCATCGGCGCGGTCATCGGTGAGCTCGTCGCCTCCAACCGCGGCCTGGGATACCTCATCAACGACGCCGCCGCGCAGTTCAACACGGCGGGTGTGTTCGCCGCGGTCGTGGTGCTGACCGCGCTGGCCATGGCACTCAACGCCATCGTGGGCGTCTTGGCCTCCCGCGCCAACCGCTGGAAGCCGCTCGACGCCGAGTAGGCCCCGAGCGAACGCCGTGCGGCGCATCCCCCGAGGCCGAGGACGTTCCGCGGCCGCCCACCCCTCAACCGAGAGCAACACACCATGAAACTCAGCACGCACCTCAAGAGGGCTGCCGCGGTCGCGGCGACCCTGAGCCTCGTCGCTACCGCGGGCTGCGCCGGCGGCGCGGCCGACTCCGACCCGGACGTCCTCAACGTGGGCCAGATCAGCGACTCCGTCGCGTTCTTCCCCCTCTACGTCGCCGAACAGCAGGGCTACTTCGACGACGAGGGCGTCGAACTCGGCGAGCGCCCCCGCCTGGGCACCGGCGCCAAGCTCGCGGCGGCCCTCACCTCCGGTTCCATCGACGTCGCCGCTGGGGTCCTCACCGACGCGTTCAACCTGGCGGAGAGCAATCCGGACACCCAGATCACCGGTTCCCTCGTCACCGAGTACTACGTGGACATCGTGACGACCACGGACTTCGACGGACCGGCGGCCGACGCTCCCCTGGAGGAGAGGATCCGGGCCCTGGAGGGCAGGAACATCGGCATCACCGGCCCGGGGTCGGGCACCGAGGCGCTGCTCATCTACCTGTTCGAGCAGGTGGGCCTCGACGCCAAGACCGACGCCACCCTGGTGAACCTGGGCGCGGTCCCCTCGTCGGCCATCGGCGCCCTGTCCGGAGGGCAGGTGGACGCGCTGGCCTTCTTCCAGCCGACCGGCCAGATGGCCGCGGCGGAGGGGGCCGGTCAGATCTACGTCTCCCCGCAACGCGGAGACATCCCCGACCTGTCCGGCGCACTGCACGGCACGCTGTTCAGCACCGGCGCGGTGATCGAGCGCAAGAGCGAGCAGATCGACGCCTTCAACCGGGCCGTCAACCGGGCCCTGGAGTTCATCGCGACCGACCGGGAGGGGAGCGCGGAGCTGCTCGCGGCCTACCTGGAGGGCACCGACCCCGAAGCGGTGGAGGCCCTCACCACGATCCTCCCGCAGGAGTTCGCCGCCTCGACCCTGGTGACGGAGGACTCCTTCGACGTCGCGGTGAACTTCCACCAGGAGTCCCAGCTGGTCGAGGAGGCGCCCGACTACGCCTCCCTCGTCTGGTCCGGGGTCCAGGAGTAGCACGGCACGGGGGCGGGCCGCGCGCCGCCGCTGCGGCGGCGCGCGGCCCGCCCCGACGGCCACCACACCGCGCCGAGCACAACGGGCTCCGCGCACGACCGCACGAGGACGAGGATGACACGTTCGAAGACACCGCCGGCCGGGGAAGGGCTCGCGGGAGAGCAGGCGCGGCCGGCCCCGGCGGCGACCGGCCCGGCCGCCGCGCCCGGGGCCGACGAGCCGCGCCCCGGGACGCGGGTCCGCGGGCACCAGCTGGCGATCCCCTCGGTCCTGATGCGCGGAGGCACCTCACGCGGACCGTTCTTCGCCCGCGCGGACCTTCCCGCCGACGACGAGACCCTCGCCCGGGTGCTGCGGGCCGCGCTCGGCTCCCCCCACCCGTTGCAGGTCGACGGTCTGGGCGGCGGGCATCCGCTCACCTCCAAGGCGGGCATCGTCGGTCCGAGCACGGAGCCCGGTGTCGACCTCGACTTCCGCTTCGCCCAGCTGCGGCCCGACGACGACTCCGTGGACATGAACGCCAACTGCGGCAACCTGCTGGCCGCGGTCGTGCCCTTCGCCGTAGAGACCGGGATGGTCGTGCCCGTCGCGGACACCACGACCGCGCGGGTGCGCACCCTCAACACCGGAGCGGTCGCGGAGGTCTCGGTGCGCACGCCCCGCGACCGCGACGGCGTGCGCGGCGTCGAGTACGCCGGGGACACCCGTATCGACGGCGCGCCCGGCTCCTCCTCACCGGTGACGATCGGCTTCCTCGACACCGCCGGATCGGTCGCCGGTTCCCTGCTGCCGACACGGAACCGCCGCGACACGGTGGAGGTGCCCGGCCTGGGACCGGTCGAGGTCACCTGCATCGACAATGGGCAGCCCCTCGTCATCGTGGCCGCCTCGGCACTCGGCGCCACCGGACGGGAGGGCCCCGCCGAACTCGCCGCGGACTCCGTGCTGCGCGAACGGGTCGAGGCGCTGCGGCTGGCCGCCGGAGCGCTCATGGGCCTGGGCGACGTCTCGGCCCGCAACTACCCGAAGATGACGCTGGTCTCGCCGCCGCGCGACGGAGGGGCCCTGTCCACGCGCAGCTTCATCCCCCGGGTCGTCCACGAGTCGATCGGGGTGCTGGCCGCCGTCACCGCCGCCACCGCCTGCGTGCTCCCCGGAACGGTCGCGCACGAGCTGGCGGTCCTGCCGGTCACGCGCGACGCCGAGGCCACGCTGTCCATCGAGCATCCGAGCGGGGCCTTCGAGGTGCGGCTCGGCTGGGAACCCGGCGACCCCGCCCGCGTCACCCGTTCCGCCCTCGTGCGCACCGCACGCGCGCTCATGGCCGGAGACATCCGCGTCCCCCTGAACGCCTGGAACCCGAAGGAAGAACTCTGATGATCATCGACTGCCACGGACACTTCACCACCGCGCCCGCCGCCCTGGGCCAGTGGCGCCAGGCCCAGATCGCGGCGCTCGACGGCGGCCCCGAGCCCGGTGAGCTGCACATCGGCGACGACGAACTGCGCGAGGCGATCGAGGGCAACCAGCTCGCCCTCATGGACCAGCGCGGGATCGACCTGACCGTCTTCTCCCCGCGGGCCTCCTTCATGGCCCACCACATCGGGGACTCGACCACCTCCTCCCGGTGGGCCCGGATCTGCAACGACCTCATCGCCCGCGTGGCCGAGCTCTTCCCGGAACGCTTCGCCCCCGCCGCCATGCTCCCGCAGTCACCGGGTGCGGACCCGGCCGGATGCCTGCCCGAGCTGCGCCGCGCCGTGGAGGAGCTCGGCGCGGTGGCGATCAACCTCAACCCGGACCCCTCCGGCGGGGCCTGGGACTCCCCTCCGCTCACCGACCGTTCGTGGTACCCCGTCTACGAGGCGATGTGCGAGTACGACATCCCCGCGATGGTGCACGTGTCCACGAGCGTCAACCCCGCCTTCCACACCACCGGGGCGCACTACCTCAACGCCGACACCACGGCCTTCATGCAGCTCGTCCAGGGCGACCTCTTCGCCGACTTCCCGGACCTGCGGCTCGTCATCCCCCACGGGGGCGGTGCGGCGCCGTACCACTGGGGGCGCTTCCGCGGGCTGGCGATGGCGCTCGGCAGGCCCGAACTGGAGAAGCACGTGCTCGGCAACGTGTACTTCGACACCTGCGTGTACCACCAGCCGGGCATCGACCTGCTGCTCGACGTCGTCCCGCACGAGAACGTCCTGTTCGCCTCGGAGATGATCGGCGCCGTCCGCGACATCGACCCGCGCACGGGGCACCACTTCGACGACACCGGCCGCTACCTCCTCGGCGCGGACCTGCCCGGGGCCGCACGCGAGGCGATCCTGGAGGGCAACGCGCGCCGGGTGTACCCGCGGCTCGACGCCAGGTTGAGGGAGCAGGGCCGCTGAGGACCGCCCCGAACCCATCCACACACCCACGAGGGAGAGTCATGACCGAGCTCGGAGTCGTCCACCGTTCCATAGAGCGCGCCGCGCCAGAAGCCGTCGAGGCGCTGTCCCGCTTCGGGGTCGCCACCGTGCACGAGGCGCAGGGCCGTACGGGCCTGCTGCGGCCCTACGTCCGTCCGGTCTACCCGCGGGCCAGGCTGTGCGGGACCGCCGTCACCGTGCTGCTCCAGCCCGGTGACAACTGGATGTTCCACGTCGTCGCCGAACAGATCCGGCCCGGCGACGTCGTCGTGGCCGGCTGCACGACGGAGTCCGAGGACGGGTTCTTCGGCGAGCTGCTGGCCACCTCGTTCCGTGCGCGGGGCGCCGCGGGCCTGGTCATCGACGGCGGCTGCCGGGACGCCGCGGAACTCGCCGAGATGGACTTCCCCGTCTTCAGCCGTGCGATCAACGCCAAGGGCACCGTGAAGGCGACGCTGGGCTCGGTCAACGTGCCCGTCACCGTGGCAAACGCCCTGGTCCACCCGGGCGACGTCGTCGTCGCCGACGCCGACGGAGTCGTCGTGGTGCCCCGCGACCGCGCCCCACAGGTGGCCGAGGCCGCACGACTGCGCGAGGAGAACGAGGAGGCCAAGCGCGCCCGGTTCCGCAACGGCGAGCTGGGCCTGGACATCTACGGCATGCGCGAGAAGCTGACGACGGCCGGTCTGCGCTACGTCGACTGACGCACGCAGGAGCGTCCCGTCGGCGTGCCCCCTAACGCGGGAGTGCTGGGAGCAACGGCGTCCACGGCCCGGTGGACGCCGTTCGCGTGGGGCGGGGCACCGCCCCTCCGGGGCGGGTGCGCACGGGCGGCCACGCACCCGTCCCGGCGGCCGGTCAGGCCGGGTCCTCCCGCGCCCCCTCCGCCTTGGGGCGGGTCTCGATCTCGCGCAGGGTGACCTGGAGGTGCTCCTCCATCGCCGCCACCGCGCGGGCCGGGTCGCCGCTCAGCACCGCCTCCAGCACCTCCTCGTGCTCGGTCGCGGACACCGCCGGGTCATCCGCCGTGGCCAGGAAGCGGCGGTGGCTCTGCTCGCGGCTGTCGGCCAGCGACCGTTCGAGCGCGTCCAGGATCTGGGTGAGGCTCCGGTTGCCCGAGGCCGAGATCAGGGCCTGGTGGAAGGCGAAGTCGGTGCGCACGCGGTTGGGCACGTCCAGGGGCGCGGCGCGCATGTCGGCGATGGCCTGGCGGGCCCGGGCGATGTCCTCGCGGGTCTGCTCCTCCTCCGGTCCGGCGATGCGCTGCGCGGCCAGCCGGGCGCCGTGCACCTCCAGCGCTTTGCGGATCTCGGTGAACTCCATCAGCGCCCGGCGGTCGCGCAGCACCGACAGGGCCACGAAGTTCTCCACCGGCAGGGCGTTGGGCGAGGCGATGACCGCGGGCTTGCCCTGGCGGCGGTGGATCAGGCCCTTGGCCTCCAGGGTCCTCAGCGCCTCGCGCAGCACGACCCGGCTCACCCCGAAGCGTTCGGCGAGTTCCTTCTCCGAGGGCAGCTGGTTGCCCGGCTGCGCATCGGGGCCCACGCACAGCTCCTCCACGAAGGCGACGACCTGCGAGGTCAGCGAGTTCGGTCGGGCGTGCCGCGGCTGGGACCGGCCCGCGAGCCCTTCGCCCTGGGTTCCCGGCGACGCTGATCCCATCGTGTACGCCTCGTCCTTCGCTGGAGGGATGTGCCGAATCCTCAGCGTACAGACGCCGGGGCCCGCGGGCGGACCGGCGCCACCCCATTGACTACCTAGCAGCTTGTACTACAAGATGACCGCACCGGCACGGGCCCGCGTCGTCTCGACCGCGCGGCCCTGCCGTGAGCACGCGTGCGAGCGGTGTGTCCGACCCCGGACGGCCGCCGACCGCACCGACACGAGCGCGGGTACCGCCCGCGCACGGGCGGCGACGGCGGGCGCGGCGGCGGGTCGGAAACCCTCCCCCCACCGCGCCCGCACGACCGCGCCCACGAGCCGACCGGAGGGCAACGGTGGACAGGTCCGACAGGGAAATCTGCATGAGCGCGTGGGAGGGGGCGGAGAACGTCCACGGCGCGGTCGCCCCTCCGGTGTTCCAGACCAGCATCTTCACCAAACCCTCGTTCGAGGCGTTCATCGAAGAGCAGGAACAGGAACACGAGAGGTACGTCTACAGCCGCGGTGCCAATCCCACGGTCGCCTTTCTGGAGGAGAGGCTGGCCCTTCTGGAGCGCGGCGAGGCCTGTAAGTGCTTCGGTTCCGGAATGGGCGCGATCAGCGCCGTTCTGATGAGCCTGCTGCGCGGTGGGGACCACATCCTCTTCGTCAACAGCACCTACGGCCCGGCCCTGGAGATGGCCGAGCACCTGCGCGGTTTCGGCATCGACCACACCGTGCTCCCCGACGGCACCTCCGACATCGAGCCCCACCTGCGGGAGAACACGGCGCTGGTCTACGTCGAGAGCCCCGGGACCATGCGGATGAAGGTCCTGGACGTGGCCGCGATCGCCCGCACGGCCCGGGCCAGGGGGATCTGGACCGTGATGGACAACACCTGGTCCACGCCGCTCTTCCAGAAGCCGATCCTGGCCGGGGTGGACATCGTCATCCACTCGTGCACCAAGTACATCGGCGGTCACAGCGACGTCCTGGGCGGGGCGGTAATCGGCCCCGCCTCCTTCGTGCGCGACCTCTTCTACACGGGGTTCCAGCTCCTGGGCTCGGTCATGTCGGCCGTCGAGGCGTCGATGGTGCTGCGCGGGCTGCGGACGCTGCCGATCAGGATGGCCGAGCACGAGCGCAGCGCCGTGCGGGTCATCGACTACCTGGCGACCCGGCCCGAGGTGGCGGCGATCCACCACCCCCACCACGACCACCGGCCCGACGACCCGCTGATCAGGAACCAGTTCAGCGGTTTCTCCGGGCTGCTCAGTTTCGACCTGAAGGACGCCTCCTTCGAGAAGGTCGCGGCCTTCATCAACCGTTTGTCGCTGTTCCGGATCGGCGCGAGCTGGGGCGGCTACGAAAGCCTGGTCACCGCCCCCGTCAGGCCCGGAAAAGAGGAGGCGATGCGGGAGAAGGGATTCTCCCCCGGAATGGTCCGCCTCTCCGTGGGCCTGGAGGGGGCCGACAGCCAGATCGAGGATCTCGAAAGGGCTTTCACCGCACTGTAGAAGACCGAAAGCGGTCATCACCGAGAGGAAAGTAGATGGCTAACCCCCCGGACGAAAACGTCCGCCGACCCGGCGTGGCGGCGGCGTGCGTCCCCGTGGTCATCACCGTCGCCATTCTGGTCGGCGGCATCGGCGTCCTGAAGTACCCCGCCGAGCTCATGCTCATCTTCGCGGGGGTGGTGTTCGCCCTCTTCGCGCTCTGGCACGGCGTGCGCTGGGACGACGTGCTGACGAACATGGGCGACAAGCTCAGGAGCGCCCTGCCCGCGGTCCTGATCCTGCTCAGCATCGGCATGCTCATCGGCTCGTGGATGATCGCCGGAACGATCCCCCTCATGGTCTACTACGGCCTGGAGCTCATCAACCCGTCCTACCTGTACGTGCTGGCCTTCCTGGCCACCGCGCTGGTCTCCACCTTCACCGGCACCTCCTGGGGCGCCGGCGGCACGATCGGGGTCGCCCTGATCGGGGTGGCCCAGACGATGGACGTGTCGCTGGCGATCACGGCGGGCGCGGTCGTCTCCGGCGCCTACTTCGGGGACAAGCTCTCGCCGCTGTCGGACACCACCAACATGAGCTCGCTCGCGGCGGGCGCCGACCTGTACGAGCACATCCGGCACATGCTCTACACGGCCGTGCCCTCGTCGGTGCTGGCCGCCGTCGTCTTCCTGCTCGCGGGCACCACCATCACCACCTCGCCCGCCGGCCTGGGCGGTATCGACGAGGTCGTCACCGAGCTGAACGGGCTGTTCACCCTCAACCCGCTGCTGCTGATCCCGGCGGTGGTCGTGCTCGCCGGGTCCATCATGAGGAAACCGCCGCTGGTCGTGCTGTTCGCCTCGTCCATGACGGCGCTGCTGATCGCGCTGCTGGTCCAGGGGGCGAGCGTGGGCGACCTGTTCGCCGCGGTCGTCTCCGGATTCACCACCGACATGCTGCCGCAGGGGGACGGGGTCTCCGACGTCCTGGCCGAGCTGCTGAACCGGGGCGGGCTGTACTCGATGTACAACTCGGCGTTCTTCGTCTTCTGCGCCTTCTTCTTCGCCTCGGCGCTGGAGAAGTCGGGCGTGCTGCGGGTCCTGTTGGAGGGGCTCATCGCCAGGCTGCGGTCCACGGGCAGCCTCATCCTCACCACCCTGCTCTCCGGCTTCACCATCATCAACGGCACCTCCAACGCCCTGGTGACCTTCTTCCTGGTCAAGGACGTCTACGGCGACGCCTACCGGGCCAGGAACCTGCACCCGGTCAACCTGTCGCGCAGCATGGAGGACTCGGTCACGATCACCGAGGTGCTCATGCCGTGGACGGTGTCGGGAGTCTTCTTCGCCACGACCCTGGGCGTGGCCAACTTCGAGTTCCTGCCGTGGGCGGTGTTCAACTGGGGCGGTTTCCTGTTCTCCGCCCTGATCGCCTTCCTGGCGCCGCTGACCCGGGGCTTCGGCATCCGCCGCCTCGAACCGGAGCAGGAGCGCTCCACGACGTGAGCCCCACCCGGGGCGGCCACGCGAAAGGGGAGCGGAGCACGTGCGAGGCACGTGCTCCGCTCCCCTCGGGCATGAGGGCGGCCGGGTCGGCGGCCCCGGCGGGGCGGGGGCTCGCGGCCCTCCCCGTCCGGCCGGTCGGGAGACGCCCGCTGGCGGGGGGCCGTCCGCGACCGTCCGCGAAGGCGGCACCTACCGGCCCTTCTTCATGTCCTCCTTGCCCTGGCGCAAGCGCCCCTTGGCCATCTCGGCGCGACCCTCGTTCTTCATGCGGTCGTTGCCGGTGGCCTTGCCGGTGGTCTCCTTGGCCTTGCCCTTGACCATCTCGGCCTGGCTGCGGCCCTTCTCACTGGCGCTCATGTTCTTCCTCCTTCGGTGGTCCTCGCGAGGAGCGGCGTACTGCTGCGAACCGCCCTTCGCCCGTCCCACTGCCCGAAACAGGAAACCCTAAAATCCCCGCAAAGCCCTCGGAACGCTCCACACCCGCCGCCACCACCGCTGTCGCGCCCGAACACGGACCGGAACCAGGCCCGAAAACACGCGCCGCAGCGGGCCCGGGCACCGCCGCTGTCGGTCGCGGACAGCCGCGCGGGGCACCGTTCGGCGCCGTGGGCCCGGGTGCCGCCTCCGGGAGCGGGCCGCGCTCACGGGCCTCCGGACTCCGCCACGGCGCCCCGGGGCCGCACCGGCCCGCGGCCCTTGGGGGCAAGGCCCCCGGACCTGGCCCGGGAGGGGAACGGTACCCTCGTCGAGCCAGTCGAACTCCACCTCGTGGGGCAGGGAACCCGGTGCGAATCCGGGACTGACGCGCAGCGGTGAGGGTGACGGGCGGGCACGCCCCGGGGACGCGGTTCCCCGGGACAGCCACTGGAGCGCAACGCTCCGGGAAGGCGCTCCGCACCGGTCGATCCCGAGTCCGAAGACCTGCTGGCGCTGGCGGTGACGGGCCGCCAGGTCGACCGCGGACCCCGCGAACGGGTCCCTGACCAGAAGGACGCGCATGTCCCCGATGGGTTCCCCATCCCCATCCCCCACCGTCCGCGCCCGGCGCGACCGCTGCCCGGGCGCCCTGCGGCCCTGGCCCGCCGACGACGGGCTGCTGGTGCGGCTCCGGCTCGTCGGCGGCAGGCTCCCCGTCCGTTCGCTGCGCGCCCTGGCCGCCGTGGCCCAGGAGTACGGCGACGGCCGTATCCACGTCACCGGCCGGGCCAACGTGCAGTTGCGCGCCCTGCCCGGAAGCGGGGGGCGGCTGTCCCCCGAGGTGCTCCGGGCCCTGGAGGGAACCGGCCTGCTGCCCTCGCCCTCCCACGAACTGGTCCGCAACGTCATGGTCTCCCCCCGCACGGGGCTCAGCGGCGCGGGGGCGGACCTGCGGCCCGTGGCCGCCGAGCTGGACGCGCTGCTGTGCGCCGAACCGCGCCGCGCCGCCCTACCCGGCCGCTTCCTCTTCGTATTGGACGACGGAAGCGGCGACCTGCTGGAGCGCCCCTGCGACCTGGGGCTCGTCGCCCTCGACGCGCGTACCGCCCAGCTCAGGGTCGGGGAGCACTGGGGCCCGCTGACGCCGCTGGAGGAGGCCCCGGCCGCGCTCGTGCGCCTCGCCGACCGGTTCCTGGAGCTGCGCGGCGACGGCCCCGACGCCCCCTGGCATGTGGCCGAACTCCCCTCGCCCCTGACCGAACCGGCGCCGCCCGACCCGGGGCTGCCCGAGCCCGCGCCGCCGCTGCCGCACGGCTCGGTGCCCGGGATCGGACGGCACGTCCCCGTGCCCGAGGACGGCCTGGACCGGGCCGCCGCCGAAGCGCTCGCCGCCGAAGCCGTCGGGGCCGGTTCCGGCGAACTCGTCGTCACGCCGTGGCGGTCCGTGCTCGTTCCCGGAGCCGGAGGGCACGGTCTCGTTTCCGGAGAACACGGGCTCGTTCCCGGGGAGGCGCGATGACCTCCCTTAGAAGACCGAACCGGCACTACGAGTACGTCGACGACGGTCCCGCCATCTACGCCGACTCCTTCGCCACCATCCGGCGCGAGGCCCGGCTCGACCACCTGCCCGCCAACGCCGAGCGGCTCGCCGTGCGGATGATCCACGGCACCGGTCAGGTCGACCTCGCCGACGACCTCGTCGTCCACCCCGACCTGGTTCCCGCGGCGCGCGCCGCCCTCCGGGCCGGTGCGCCGATCCTGTGCGACGCGCGCATGGTGGCCTCCGGCGTGACCGCGAGCCGCCTGCCCAGCGACAACGAGGTGCTCTGCCTCCTGGGCGACGAACGGGTGCCCGGCCTGGCCCGGGAGTGGGGCACCACCCGCACGGCCGCCGCGGTGTCGCTGTGGGAGCCGCTGCTCGACGGCGCCGTGGTCGCCGTCGGCAACGCGCCCACCGCCCTGTTCCACCTGCTGGAGATGCTGATCGACGGCGCTCCGCGACCCGCCGCGATCGTCGGCTGCCCGGTCGGCTTCATCGGCGCCGCCGAGTCCAAGCAGGCGCTGACCGAGCTGCGCGACCGGCACGGCGTCGACGTCCCCTACGTGACCGCGCGCGGCCGACGCGGGGGTTCGGCGATGACCTCCTCGGCCCTCAACGCACTCGCCAAGGAGGAGGAATGACCGGCCGTTTCCACGGTGTCGGCGTCGGCCCGGGCGACCCCGAGCTGATCACCCTCAAGGCGGCCAGGCTCATCGCCGCGGCCGACGTCGTCGCCTACCACGCGGGTGTGGGCAAGGAGTCCAACGCCCGCCGCATCGCCGACGCGCTGATCCCGGACGGGGTGGTCGAGGAGCGGTTGACCTATCCGGTGACCACCGGGGCGACCGACCACCCGGGCGGCTACGCGGGGGCGCTGGCCGACTTCTACGAGGAGTCCGCCGCGCGGCTGGCCGCCCACCTGGACGCCGGGCGCGACGTCGTCCTGCTCTCGGAGGGCGACCCGCTGTTCTACGGGTCGTACATGTACATGCACGACCGGCTGTCCGAGCGCTACCCCACCGAGATCGTGCCGGGCGTCCCGGCGTTCGCCGCCGCCACGGCCGCCGCGGCCGCCCCGCTGGCCCGGCAGACCGACGTGCTCACCGTGCTGCCCGGCACCCTGCCCGAACCGGAACTGGCCCGGCGCCTGGCGGACACCGACGCGGCCGTGGTCATGAAGCTGGGCCGGACCTTCCCGGCCGTGCGCCGCGCCCTGGCAGCGGCAGGGCGGCTGGAGCACGCGGTGTACGTGGAGCGGGCCTCGATGGGCGGGGAGCGGCGGCTGCCGGTGGCCGAGGTCGACCCGGCGACGGTGCCCTACTTCTCCCTGGTGCTGGTGACCGGGGACAGCCGCAACGGCCCGCGCTCCCGGCGGGTCGGCGCGGACGCGCGGACGCGGACGGAACCGGCGACCGGGGTCGAGCCCGGTTCCGCCGGACCGGCGGCGGGCACGGCGTCCGAGGCCACCGGAGCGGCGGCCGAACTGCTGGTCGTGGGCCTGGGCCCCGGCCCCGAGGGCTGGCTCACCCCCGAGGCGAGCGCGGCGCTGGCCGGGGTGGACCACGTGGTGGGCTACGGCCCCTACGTCAACCGGGTCCCGCAGCGCCCCGGGCTGACCCGGCACGCCTCCGGCAACACCGTCGAGCTCCAGCGCGCCCGGTTCGCCCTCGACCTGGCCGGGCGCGGCGAACGCGTGGCCGTGGTCTCCGGCGGGGACGCCGGGGTCTTCGGCATGGCCACCGCCGTATTCGAGGCGGCGGAGGACCCCGCCTACCGGGACGTGCCCGTCCGGGTGCTGCCGGGGGTGAGCGCCGTCCAGGCGGTCGCGGCCCGCGCGGGCGCCCCCGTCGGCGGCGACTTCGCGGTGATGAGCCTGTCGGACCGCCTCAAACCGTGGGAGGTGGTCGAGCGGCGGCTGCGCGCCGTCGCCGAGGCCGACCTGGCGCTGGCCGTCTACAACCCCGCCTCCCGGTCCCGGACCGAGCAGATCGTCACCGCGCGCCGCATCCTGTTGGAGCACCGCAAACCCGACACCGTGGTCGTCGTGGGCCGCGACGTGGGCCGCGACGGCGAGTCCCTGACGGTGACCACCCTGGGCGAACTCGACCCGGCCGCCGTGGACATGCGCTGCCTGCTCATCGTCGGCGCGTCCGGAACCCGGGTCACCGAGGCGGGCCGCGTGTGGACCCCCAGGTGGGTGAAGCCGTGACCGTGCACTTCGTGGGCGCGGGGCCCGGCGCCGCCGACCTGCTGACCGTGCGCGCCACGCGCATGCTCGCCGGGGCCGACGTGGTGCTCTACCCCGGCACCTACCTGGACCCGCAGGTCCTGACGCACTGCGCGCCCGGCGCGGAGCTGGTGGACACCCAGGGCCTGGACCTGGACCGCATCACCGACCACCTGGTCCGCGCGCACGCGGCGGGCCGCGACGTCGTACGGCTCACCTCCGGCGACCCGTCGCTGTACTCGGCGCTGGCCGAGCAGACCCGCAGGCTGGACGCGCACGGCGTTCCGTGGGACGTCACGCCCGGGGTGCCCGCGTACGCGGCCGCCTCGGCGCTGGCGGGGCGGGAGCTGACCGTGCCGCTGGTCGCCCAGTCGGTGGTGCTGACCCGGACAAGGGCCCGCTCGACCGCCATGCCAGGGACCGAGTCGCTGGCCGCGTTCGCCGCGACCCGGGCCACGCTGGTGCTGCACCTGGCGATCCGGCGGGTGCGCGAGCTGATGGCCGAGATCGAACCCGAGTACGGCGGCGACTGCCCGGTGGTCGTGGTGTACCGGGCCAGCCAACCGGGCGAGGCGGTGCTGCGCGGCACGGTCTCCACCGTGGCCGACGCGGTGGAGGAGGCCGGGTTCCGGCAGGCGGCGGTGATCCTGGT
The DNA here is from genome assembly GCF_052466615.1 of Nocardiopsis sp. M1B1. Classification (NCBI taxonomy): domain Bacteria; kingdom Bacillati; phylum Actinomycetota; class Actinomycetes; order Streptosporangiales; family Nocardiopsidaceae; genus Nocardiopsis; species Nocardiopsis sp. M1B1. Next base: position 2,951,841 of record NZ_CP196194.1, on the reverse strand, counting down.
GGGGCGGGCGCTCGATCCCGAGACGGGTGGTGAGTCCTACCTCTACGACCCGGCCCGGCCTCGGGTCAGCGGCCCGCCGTCAGGCACCACTGGGTGACCGTGCGGGCGGGCGACCAGCCGGTGAACGCGCCGATGGGCGCGGTGGTCTCGACGGCGATCCGGGTCAGCTCGCCCCCGTGGCGCCGGTGGGCGTCGGCGAGCAGGTGCTCGGTCTCCAGCGTCACCCCGTGCACTACGATCCGCCCTCCCGGCCGCAGCGCCCCCAGGCAGGCGTCGAGCACGCCCGGCCGGGTCGCGCCGCCGCCGACGAACACCGCGTCGGGCGCGGGCAGCCCGGCCAGCGCGTCCGGCGCGCGGCCGGTGACCACATCCAGGCCGGGAACACCGAGGCGGCCCGCGTTGCGGCCGATCCGCGCGGCCCGTTCGGGGTGGGCCTCCACCGCCGTGGCGGTGCAGGAGGGGTGGGCGCGCATCCACTCGACGCCGACCGACCCCGCGCCAGCGCCCACGTCCCACAGGTGCTGGCCCGGTGAGGGAGCCAGGCGGGCCAGCGCCGAGGCGCGCAGGTCGCGCTTGGTGAGCTGCCCGTCGTGTTCGAAGGCGTCGTCGGGCAGCCCCGCGACCAGGCCGTAGCCGGGCGGGCCGAGAAGTTCCAGGGCCAGCACGTGCAGCGGGGGCACCGTGCCGGGAGGTGAGGCGAGCCAGTGGTCGGCGGTGGTCTCCAGGCGCGACTCGGAGTCCGCGCCCAGGTCGCCCAGCACGGTCATCCGGCTGGCGCCGTAGCCCGCGCCGACCAGCAGGGCGGCGACCGCGGCGGGGGTGGCGCCGTCGGAGGAGAGCACCAGGACGCGGTGGCCGGGGGCGAGCTGGCGCAGCAGCAGGCGGGGGTCGCGGCCGACCAGCCCCACCACCGCGCAGCGTTCGGCGGGCCAGCCCATGCGGGCGCGGGCCAGGGCGACCGAGGAGACGGCGGGTTCCACCCGCACGGCGTCCGCGCCCAGCAGGTCGATCAGGGTGGTGGCGATACCGGACACCAGGGGGTCGCCGGAGGCCAGCGCCACGGTGGAGGGGGTGTCAGTGGAGGCGCCGCCGGTGGAAGCGTGGTCGGCGGAGGCGGCGTCGAGCGAGGTCAGCAGTGGCGGCAGGCCCTCGCGCAGGGGTGAGGGCCAGACCCGGCGGCGCTGCCGGGGCCGGTCGGGGAGCATCGCCAGGTGCCTGCGACCGCCCAGCACCGTGTCGGCGGCCAGGACGAGCGCGCGCAGCCGCTCGGGCAGGCCGGACCAGCCGTCCGCGCCGACGCCGACGACGGTGATCCTGGGTTCGGGGGGAGGGGGCGCGTCATCCTTCATTCCTCGGACGCTATCGTGGCGGCAGGCATGAGGTGCCCCAACGGCCCAGCCATCGGAAACGGTGGGGACGGCCGACGGGGAGAATCTGGGAAGCCCGGTGAGACTCCGGCACAGGCCCGCTGCGGTGAACCGAGCCTTCCGTCCAGGAAGGACCCGGCAAGTCCGAAGACCGGCCTCACGCCCGTCCCTTACCGATGGCGACATGAGCGGGAGCCTCTACATGCCATTGCGGTCACCGCACTACCCCTTTTCCGCGATCGTCGGCTGCGACGCCGAGGAACTCGACGACCTGGGCCTGTCCCTCGTCCTCACCAGCGTCTCCCCGGAGATCGGCGGCGTCCTGGTGCGCGGCGAGAAGGGCACCGCCAAGTCCACCGCGGTCCGTGCCCTGGCCTCCCTCCTGCCGCCCGTCGACGTCTACGAGGGCGACCGGTTCTCCGTGGACCCCGCCGACCCGGCGCAGCACTCCCCCGACGGGCCCTTCGGGTCCGGCACGGCCGTGGAGAGCCGCCCGGTGCGCCTGGTCGAACTGCCCGTCGGCGCCACCGAGGACCGCGTCCTGGGCTCCCTGCACCTGGAGCAGGCCCTCACCCACGGCAGGGTCGCCTACGAACCCGGTCTGCTGGCCCGGGCCCACCGCGGCATCCTCTACGTCGACGAGGTCAACCTCCTGCACGACCACCTGGTGGACCTGCTCCTGGACGCCGCCGCCACCGGCCGGGTCACCGTGGAGCGCGACGGGTTCTCCGTGGAGCACGCGGCCCGGTTCCTGCTCATCGGCACCATGAACCCCGAGGAGGGCGAGCTGCGCCCGCAGCTCCTGGACCGGTTCGGGCTCACCGTCGAGGTCGCCGCGCCGTCCGAGCCCGCGACCCGCGCCGAGGTGGTGCGCAGGCGCATGTCCCACGACGCCGACCCCGCCGCCTTCGCCGGTCGCTACCACGAGGCGGAGAAGGCCCTGGCCGAACGCATCGCGGCGGCCCGGGAGGCGCTGGGCCGGGTGCGCCTGTCCGAGGCTGCGCTGCTGAAGATCGCCGAGGTGTGCGCGGCCTACGACGTGGACGGCCTGCGCGCCGACATCGTGACCGCGCGCACGGCGATGGCGCACGCGGCCTGGGCGGGCCGGACGCGGGTCACCCGGGCCGACATCCGCCGCGCCGCCACGCTCGCCCTGCCGCACCGGCGCCGACGCAACCCCTTCGACGCGCCGGGACTGGACGAGGAGCTCCTGGACCGGATCCTGGGCGACGAGGAACCGCCGCCCGACCCCCCGGAGCCGCCGGGTCCGCGCGGAGGCGACGACGGCGACGGTTCCGAAACCCCGTCGGACGCACAGGACCCACAGGGCCCCTCCGACAACGCCAGTCCCCCGGATCACTCCGGGGGAGACGGGGAAGCCGAGGCCCCCGGCGCCGAACAGCCCGACCCGGAGCACTCCCCCGCCTCCGCCGAGCACGCGCCCGAGGACGCCGAGGGCGACTCCCCCGAGCCCCGCCCCTCCGGCGCCCCACCGGCCACCGCCAGGGCCGCCGCCCCCTACCGGACCCGGCTGCTCACCGTGCGGGGCTCCGGCGAGGGCGCCGACGGCAGGCGCAGCCGGGCCGTGGGCACGCGGGGCCGCCGGATCGGCGCCGCCGCGCCCGGACGGGGTTCGGGCAGCGCCGTCCACCTGGTGGAGACCGTGCGGGCCGCCGCGCTGCGGCCCCAGCACGGCGGCCGCCTGCGGCTGCGCCCCCGCGACCTGCGCGTCGCGGTCCGCGAGGGGCAGGAGACCAACCTGGTGCTGTTCTGCGTGGACGCGTCCGGCTCCATGGCGGCGCGCAGGCGCATGACCGAGGTCAAGACCGCGATCCTGTCCCTGCTCCTGGACGCCTACCGGCGCCGCGACAAGGTCGGCCTGGTCACCTTCCGGGGGCGCGAGGCCGAACTCGCCCTGCCGCCGACCCGGTCGGTGGACGTGGCCGCCGCCCGCCTCGACGACCTGCCCGCCGGGGGGCGGACCCCGCTGGCCGAGGGCCTGGAGGAGGCGGCCCGCGTCCTGCGGCGCGAGCGGCTGCGGGACCCGAGGCTGCGCCCGCTCCTGGTCGTGGTCACCGACGGCCGGGCCACCGGCGGCAGGGGCGCGGTGGGCCGCGCGATGGCCGCCGCCGACCATGTCGCCGGGCTGGGCGTGACCACCGTCGTGGTGGACGGCGAGTCCGGGCCGCTGCGCCTGGGCCTGGCCGCCACCCTGGCCGCCCGTCTGGGCGCCGACCACATGCCCGTCAGCGAGGTCAGCGCCGACGCGCTGGGCACCGCCGTACGAGAGAGGGCCGCCTGATGCCCAAGGGACAGCCGCTCGTCGTCCCCGACGACGGGCTCACCACGCGCCAGCGCCGCAACCAGCCCCTGTTCGCCGTGCACACCGGTGACGGCAAGGGCAAGTCGACCGCCGCGTTCGGCCTCGCGCTGCGCGGCTGGAACCAGGGCTGGCGGATCGGGGTGTTCCAGTTCGTCAAGTCGGCGAAGTGGCGCATCGGCGAGCAGACCGTGCTGGAACGCCTGGGCGAGCTGCACGAGCAGACCGGCGAGGGCGGTCCGGTCGAGTGGCACAAGATGGGTTCGGGCTGGTCGTGGAGCCGTCGCAAGGGCGACGCCGAGGACCACGCGGCGGACGCCGCCGAGGGCTGGGCGGAGATCAGGCGAAGGCTCGCCGACCAGACGCACGACCTGCTCATCCTCGACGAGTTCACCTACCCGCTCAACTGGGGCTGGGTCGACGTCGAGGACGTCCTGGCCGCCCTGCGGGACCGCCCCGGCCGCCAGCACGTGGTGATCACCGGCCGCCGCGCCGACCCGCGGCTGCTGGAGGCCGCCGACCTGGTCACCGAGATGACCAAGGTCAAGCACCCCATGGACGCCGGGCGCAAGGGGCAGCGGGGGATCGAGTGGTGACCTCCCCCGGAGTTTCCGGGGGCTCGGCGGGAGAGCAGGGCGCCGGGAGACCGTGGGCGGGCGGGCCGACGCCGCCGGTCCGGCCGACAGGGCTGCTCCGGCCGACGGCGCTGCCCCGGCTGATGATCGCCGCGCCCATGACCGGGCAGGGCAAGACCACGGTCGCGACCGGGCTGATGGCGGCGCTGCGCGACGCCGGGCACGCGGTGAGCGGGCACAAGGTGGGGCCCGACTACATCGACCCCGGCTACCACGCCCTGGCCACCGGGCGTCCGGGCCGCAACCTGGACCCGCACCTGGTCGGCGAGGAGCGCGTGGTGCCGCTGCTGCTGCACGGGGCGCGCGGTGCGGACGTCGCCGTCGTCGAGGGGGTCATGGGCCTGCACGACGGGCGGCTGGGCACCGACGGGTTCGCCTCGTCCGCGCACGTCGCGGCCCTGACGCGGACACCGGTGGTGCTGGTGGTGGACGTGTCGCGGATGTCGCGTTCGGTGGGCGCGCTGGTGGCGGGGATGGCCGCCTACGACCCGGCGGTCGAGGTGGTCGGGGTGATCCTCAACCAGGCGGGTTCGGCGCGCAACGTCGCCGAGATCATCCGGGCCACGCACCTGCCGGTCCTGGGCGTGGTCCACCGCGACGAGCGGATCGCCAGCCCGTCCCGGCACCTGGGGCTGGTCCCGGCGTCGGAGCGGGTGGAGTCGGCGCGCGTGGTCGAACGGCTCGGGGAGCACGTCGCGCGCCAGGTGGACCTGGACGCGCTGCTCGCCGTGGCCCGTTCCGCGCCCGCGCTGGAGGCCCGCCCGTGGGATCCGGCGCGGACGCTGGGGGCCCCGCCCGGGGGCCCGGCGCGGGAGAACTCGGGTCCCGGTGCCCCGCTCGGAGGCTCGGCATGGGCGCGGGAGAACTCGGGTCCCGGTGCCCCGCTCGGAGGTCCGGCATGGGCGCGGGAGGCGTCCCGCGCTTCCCATTCCACACACGCAGACCATGAGCCCCACACGGCTCGTGTCCCCGGCGAACCCTGTGGTCGTCACACAGCCCACACGGACCACGGACCCCACGAGCCCCCCGCGCCCCGGCGGCCGGTGGTCGCGGTGGCGGGCGGCCGGGCCTTCACCTTCCGCTACGCCGAGACCGAGGAACTGCTCGCCGCCGCCGGGTGCGAGGTCGTCGCCTTCGATCCGCTGGGCGACACCGCGCTGCCCCCGGGCACCCGGGGCGTCTACCTCGGCGGCGGCTTCCCCGAGGTCTACGCCGGTGAGCTCGCCGCCAACCGCGGCCTGCTGACCCAGCTGCGCGAGGCGGTGCGGGACGGGGTGCCGACCGTCGCCGAGTGCGCGGGCCTGCTCTACCTGGCCGAGTCGCTCGACGGCGAACCCATGGCCGGGGCCGTCCCCGCGCGCGCCCGGATGACGGGGCGGCTCACCCTGCGCTACCCCGAGGCGGTCTCACCGGGGGACACCCTGCTGACCCGGGCCGGGGAGCGGGTCACCGGGCACGAGTTCCACCGCACCGCGACGACCCCCGGCGCCTGCGGCGACCGTCCGGCGTGGGAGATCGAGGGCGCGCCGGAGGGCTTCGCCTCGCCGACGCTGCACGCCTCCTACCTGCACGTCCACTGGGCCGGGCACCCCCGGCTCGCCGCCCGCTTCGCGGACGCCGTGCGCGCCGTCTGACCGGGGACCGCGGACAGCGGTACCGGGTCGGGCAGCGCCTGTGGCGCGGTCCTCTCAGCGGGGTCCGCCGGGGTCGCCCGCCTTCTCGGTCTCGGTGGTTCGCCGAGTGGCCCCGGCCGCGAGGAAGGCCAGCAGAAGCGCCGCGCAGACCACGAGTACCGCCTGCTGGATACCGTAGAGCCCTCCGAGCAGTCCCAGCAGTGGTGGGCCTCCCAGGAAGGCCGCGTATCCCAACGAGCTGACCACGGACACCCTCGCCGCGGCTCTCGCGGGGTCGTCCGCCGCAGCCGCGATGCCGACCGGGAATCCCATCGCGGCCCCCAGCCCCCACAGAAGCGCTCCCACGAGTACCCACGCCACCGCGTCGCCGAAGGCCATGACGAGTACGCCGCAAAGAGCCAGTGCGACCGATGCCTGAAGAACGCGGACGCGGCCGAAGCGGGCCACGAGAGCGCCTCCGGTGAGACGCCCCGCCGTCATCGCCGCCACGAAGGCGGCGAACGCCAGGGCTCCCGTGTGCTCGGCGGCACCATAACCGTCGACCAGGACATACGCGATCCATTCATTGGCCGTTCCTTCGGTGAAGGCGAACCCGAGAACACATATTCCGACAAGAAATGTTCTCCGCTCACGCCAGGAGCCCAGCAGCACGCCTCCGGGCGCACGCGTGACATCGCCTGTGCCAGGATCATCCGCGTCTTGGGTGGCCCGCCTGAGCACAAGAGCGACCAGCGAAAGCAGGCCTGCCATACCCAGGTTCTGAATCGGCAGCGTCACCGAAACACTCGACAGGAACGCACCGAGAAGAGCACCGAGAACTGTTCCCAGACTGAGCGTGGCGTGAAGTCGCGGCAACAGGTTCTCGCTGCCGATGAGGTGCGCTGTGCGTGAACCGACAACGTTCATGCTGACCTCCCACAGCCCCATCCCCAGTCCGACGGCGAAGAGCGCTGCCGCCGCGAGGGGCCACGAGGTGATGCCCAGGCCGATGGCGAGCAGCAGCAGCCCCGCCGCGGCGAGAGAGATACCTGCGGTGACCCCCCGGCTCCCACCGAGGCGTTGGACCAGGAGGCCTGCTGCGGGCAGCCCCGAGACAGCACCGGCGGACAGCCACAACAGGAGCAGACCGAGTTCTGCCGTGGACAGACCCAGCTCCGACCCCAAGGCCGGCACTCGACTCACGAGCGCCGCGTACATCACTCCGTTCGTCGCGAAAGCGCCGTAGACGGCCGCCTTTCCGCTGTTCACAGTCGTGCTGGGCATAACGGTCTCCCGCGCAGGGGCATAATGGCGCCGACTAACGCGGTTCGCACCATTCTTCGCCCCCGACGGCCCCGGCCATCTCACGCACGTCACCGGCGCGTCGGCGCATTCGTAAAAGAATCGCCCACCCAGTCAGCGGAATTCGGGCGCCACGTGTACTTTCCGTACATTGGTCCCCGGTCACGTTACACGCTCCGATGTGGCACCGGAAGGGGGGTCCCGGGGCGACAGCGACCGAGTTCGGGCCGGACGGGCACCAGACGGAAAACGCGCTGCCACCTCGGGCGACGGCAGTTATCGAGGCTGGCCGGGACCCGACTTCGCCGCCTTTTCCGGTCAGGCCGCGTGCGACCGCGGGCCGGGAGCCCGCCGCCGGGCCTGCGGGCGCGATGGCCGCCCTGCCGACAGTGGGGGCCGCCCCGTCACCGCCGCGCCGCCCTCACTCCCATGCGGCCCGGGCGGCCCTCATCGCGGGCGACACGTAGCCGGTGCCGATCCGCACACCGCCGAGCCACTCGGTCAGGCGCGCCGCCTCCTCCCCCAGGGCCCGGCGCGTGGCCGTCGACACCGGTTCGAGCAGGTGCACCCTGACCGCGCCGGAGCCGTCCTGCACCCACGTCCCGACCACGCGGCCGTCCGCCCAGGCCGTCGTGCCCGCGTTGCCGCGGTTGTCGAAGAGCTGCGCGCGGTGCGGGCCCAGGTAGAAGTCACGGCCGCGCCAGCCCATGACGGTCGGGTCGAGCACCGGCAGCAGGGCGACCCACGGGCCCGGGTCGGCCGCCTCGCCCAGGTCGTCGGGCAGGAGCCAGCCGGTGGCGCCGCCGTCGAGGGAGACCATGACCGCGCCGAGTTCGGCCAGCGCCGTGCGCACCGCCGTCTTGGTGGACCCCAGCCACCAGACGATGTCGTCCTCGGTACCCGGACCGAAACTGTGCAGCCAGAGGCGGACGAGCTCCCGGTAACCCTCGGCGGCGCTCCACGGGGCGGGAACGGTGTCGAGCCAGTGCCCGGTCAGGGTCCACCGCGGCTGTGAGACCGCGAAGCGGCCGGTGTTGGCGCCGCGCACGATGTCGGCGGCGGCGCCGAGGAGGGTGAGCACCCGCGGCGCCGACCACACCTCTCCCGCCGACCCCGCCACCCTCACGTCGATCCTGGGCACCGCCCGGCGCACGTCGGCGGCCACCAGACCTCCGGGTTCGTCGGCGAGCAGGGCCAGGACCTCGGCACGGGCCCGGTCGAGCCAGGCGTCGCCGTCGTCGGCGATCCCCTCTCTGACCAGGTCCTTGCGCATGCGGGCGCGCTCCGCGGCGGTGACGCGCGCGGAGGCGCTCGGCCACACGGCGGGCAGCAGTTCGCGCGGGAAGACGAAGAGCGTGCGCCGCATCGCCAGCTGCTTCACCAGCCGCCGCTCCTCGTAGAGCGCCCTGTCGAGGTCGGCCACGGTCAGCGAGGGCACGCGCGCCCGGCACGACAGGTAGACGGTGGCCGGTTCGGTGGCGTGCAGCGCGGTCACCGCCCGCGTGGCCGCCTCCGGGGAGTCCGCGTGGAAACCCGCGGCCAGGGCGTGCCGGACGCCGATGCGGGCACGCCGTTCGTCGTCACTCACGTGGTGCATCGGCTCATCGTGCCACACCGCCCGGACATTTCGATACAAACCAGTTCCGGAACTATTCCGTTCCTGAACTACTCTGTTCCGGAACTGGTGTGTATCGTTCTGACCAGCGGTGAGACGAGGAGGAGACCGCCATGACACGAGACAGCGACACCCGCGCCCCCGCCGCGACCGGCGGCGGTCCCGCGCGACCCGGACGCAGGCGGGACCTCTCCCGTGATGGCGCCATCCTCGACGCGACGCTGGAGGTCCTGGCCGACTCCGGGTTCGCCGGGCTGACGATGGACGCCGTCGCGGCCCGCGCCGGAGCCGGGAAGGCCACGCTCTACCGCCGCTGGACCTCCAAGACGGAACTGGTGATCGACGCGGTGGCGCGCATGAAACGCGACCAGGTCGACACCGGGAGCCTGCCCGACACCGGCGACCTCCGGGAGGACCTGCTCGGCCTGTTCCGGCCCCAGTCGGCACGGGAGGGCGAGCGCAGGCTCCGGATCATGGCGGGGCTGGCGTCGGTGCTCGTCCAGGACCAGGCCTGCGCCGACGCCGTCAGCGCCGCGATCGTCCAGCCCTGGGCCGAGGCCCACCGCCTCCTCATGCGGCGCGCCGTCGAACGCGGGGAGGCCTCGGCCGCGGCCGACGTCGACACCCTCTCGCAGGTGGTCGCGTCGATGGCCGCCTACCGCGCGCTCGTCCAGCGCAGGCCCTTCGACCGGGACTTCCTCGTGTCGCTGGTGGACGGCGTCCTGATGCCCGCGCTGCGCGGACCCCGCGCCGAGGCCCCCTCAACGGAGCCGGAACACACGCCCTGACCAGCCGGGACGACCGCCCCCGAACCGGCAGGGGGCCCGGGGCGAGCGCCTCCGGACCGGCCGGGGGCCCGAGGCGCGCGCCTCCGCGGTCGGCCCCGGCCCGGAGCCACCGGACGGTCACCGCCGCCAGGCTCCAGCCGCCGCGGCCCGGACCACGTAGTCCTCGAAGGTGCGGGGAGCGCGCCCCAGCACGGTGGCCACACCGTCCGTCGTCTCGGCGAGGACCCCGCGCTCCATCAGCACGAACATCTCGGCGACGTGGTGGGCGTCGCCCTCGCCCCAGCCCTCCTCGACCAGCGCCGCGGCGTACTCGTCCGGGGAGATCCGCTTGTAGGCGATGGGCAGACCGGACGCCCGGGAGATCAGTTCGGTGGCCTCACCGAAGGTGAGCGCACGCGGTCCAGTCAGTTCGTAGATCCGGCCGGCGTGCCGACCGGTTTCGGTCAGCACCGCGGCCGCGACGTCGGCGACGTCCTCCAGGTCGATGAACGGCTCGGGAACCGCGCCGGCCGGGAGCGCCAGCTCCCCGGCGACCAGCGGGGCGTGGAAGAGGTCCTCGTCGAAGTTCTGGTCGAAGTTCGACGGCCGCAGAACGGTCCACTCCAGGGACGAGCCGCGCACGGCCTCCTCGGCCGACCGCATGTCCAGGCCGAACGCGGAGTCGCCCCAGGTGTCGGAGCCGCGCCCGGAGAGCAGGACCAGCCGCCGCACGCCAGCCTCCTCGGCCCTGGCCACGAACTCGTGCACGGGTCCGGGCACGGTCGGGGGCACGACGTAGGCGGCGGTGACGCCGCGCAGGGCCGCGCCCCAGCCGTCGGGGTCGGACCAGTCGAAGCGGGTCCGGCTGGTCCGGGAGGCGGTGCGCACCCGCGTGCCGCGCAGCCGCAGTCGGGCGGCGACCCGTCGGCCGGTCTTGCCGGTGGCGCCGAGGACGAGGGTGGTGTCGTTGCTCATGGAAGCGATTCAACGGCACCCGCTCGGACGAATCCATGGGCGAGAAGCTGCGATACCTTCGTCATCGTCCAGCCCGGTGGAGCGGACGTGTCCGCTGGCCGACGGACGGGCGGCCCCTTGCGGCCCGTGCCGCCCCGGTCGGGGTCGGCTCCCGCGCCAGGGCCGCGGGGAGCCGTCCCCGGAGCCCGAACGGGAATCCGTCTCCGCCGGAAGGGCCTGCGTGCGCCGGTGGTGTCGGCCGCGGCGACGGGAGGCGTCTCCTCTCACCTCAGGGCGGTCACCCAGGCGAACGCGGCGGCCACGTCGTGGACGGTGGGCACGCCGGTCGGGCCCGGCGGGCGCCGCACCACCACGACCGGGACGCCCAGCAGCCCGGCCGCCTCCATCTTGGGCCAGGTGTAGGCGCCGCCGGAGTCCTTGGTGACCAGCACGTCCGCGCGGTGCCCGCCCATCAGGTCCAGTTCGCCGTCGAGGGTGTACGGCCCCCGGCTGGTCAGCAGGGACCACGTGCCGGGCAACACGAGTTCGGGGACGTCCACCACCCGGGCCAGGACCGCCCGCCGTCCCAGCCTCGGCACGAAGCGGGCGAGTTCCTGGCGGCCCACCGTGAGGAAGGGGCGCTCCCCGAGTCCCGCGGCCCGCTCCGCAGCCTCCTCGTGGGTGGCGGCGTACCACCAGGCCGGATCGGGGTCCCAGCCCGGCCGCTCCAGCCGCAGCAGGGGAAGGTCCGTGCAGGCCGCCGCCGCGTTGGCGGTCATGCCCAGGGCGAAGGGGTGGGTGGCGTCCACCACCGCGTCGTAGGAGGCCAGCGCCGCGCGCAGGCCCGGCACTCCCCCGAAGCCGCCGATCCGGACCCTCCCCACCGGCAGGCGGGGCCGGGCCACCCGCCCGGCCAGCGACGTGGTCACGTCCACGCCCGCCTCGACCAGGAGGGCGGCCAGCTCACGGGCCTCGGACGTTCCCCCCAAGAGCAGCAGCCTCACCGGGACACCTCCGTTCCGGACCCGTGCCGCGGACGGGCGGCAGGCGGGGCCGGCGGGGCCCCCGGGGCCAGCGCGGGCAGACCCGCCGGGGCGCCCTCGCGGGCCAGGGCGAGCAGGGCATCCACGTCCAGGTACTCCTCCGCCAGGTCGGCGAGCAGGTCCAGGCGCCGCTCCCGGGCGGCGGCGAAGCGCACCCCGGAGGGCGCGCAGCCCAGCGCCTCGGCCAGGAAGGCGGCGCGGAAGGCGTCGCCCTCCAGGCTGCCGTGCCACATGGTGCCGAAGACGTTGCCCGCGCGGGCTCCCCCCAGGAACCCCTCCGCGCCGCCGCCGACCGTGACCCGGCCGTGGTGGATCTCGTAGCCGTGCGCGGGCGCCCCGAGCGCCTCCCCCGAGGGCAGGCGCAGGGTCTTGTCCGCGGTGAAGTCGGTCCGGGCGTCCAGCAGCCCGAGACCGTCCGCGCGCGCCCCGGGTTCGGCCTCGACCCCGTCGGCGTCGGTGACGGTGCGGCCGAGCATCTGGAATCCGCCGCAGATCCCCAGCAGCGGCCGACCGCGCCGGGCGTGCTCGACGATCGCCCGGTCGAGCCCGCGCGAGCGCAGCCAGGCCAGGTCGGCCAGGGTGGAGCGGGTGCCGGGCAGGACGACCAGGTCGGCGTCGGCCACGTCGCGCGGGCCGGAGGCGAAGACGACGTCCAGGCCCGGCTCCAGCCCGAGGGCGTCCACGTCGGTGAAGTTGCTGATCCGGGGCAGGCGCACCACGGCCACCCGCAGCCCCTCTCCCCCGCGCGTGCGGCGGCCCTCCAGGTCCAGGGCGTCCTCGGAGTCCAGCCACAGCCCCGGGTCCCACGGCAGGGTGCCGTAGACCCGGCGGCCGGTGAGCCGTTCGAGGTCCTCCAGGCCGGGCCGCAACAGCCCGGGGTCCCCGCGGAACTTGTTGACCACGAAGCCCGCGACCAGTTCCTGGTCGGCGGGCTCCAGCAGGCCCACCGTGCCGTACATCGCGGCGAAGACGCCGCCCCGGTCGATGTCGCCGACCACCACCACGGGCAGGCCCGCGTGCCGGGCCAGGCCCATGTTGACGTAGTCGCCCGCCCGCAGGTTGATCTCGGCGGGGCTGCCCGCGCCCTCGGCGACGACGACGTCGTGGCGGGAGGCGAGGTCGTCGTAGGCGGCGTGCGCGGCCCGGGCCAGGTGGCGGCGGCCCGCCTCCCAGTCGGCCGAGGAGACGTCCCCGGCGGGATGGCCGAGCAGGACGGCGTGGCTGCGCCGGTCGGTGCCCGGTTTGAGGAGCACGGGGTTCATGGCGGGCTCGGGCACGGCGCGGGCGGCCAGGGCCTGCACCCACTGGGCGCGGCCGATCTCCGCCGGACGGCCGTCGGGGCCGTGGCAGACCATGGAGTTGTTGGACATGTTCTGCGCCTTGTAGGGGGCGACCCGCGCGCCGCGGCGCGCGAAGGCCCGGCACAGGGCGGTGGTGACCACGCTCTTGCCCGCGTCGGAGGTGGTCCCGGCGACCAGCAGCCCTCCTCCTCCGCGGCCCGCCGGGGCCTGCGGCCCGGCGCCGCCCTCAACGGACGCGCTCCCCACGCGGCCCTCCCCTCCTCGTCGCCCGCCGCCCTCCGTCGCAGACGTTCCGCGCGGGGACGGACCACCCTCGAACGGGGCCTCCGACCCGGTTCCGCTCACACCGGCCTCCTCAGCAGCGCGACGTCCATCACCCAGCCCGCCCGCGCCCTGGCCCTCCTGCGGCGCGCGGCGATGTCGAGCTGGGCCGCGCCGACCCGCCCGGCGACCAGCTCCTCGGTGTCGGTGCCCAGGTTGGCTCCCCACCAGACCGTCCAGTCCCTCAACTCCCCGAACGCGAGCTCGCCCCCCAGCACGGCCTCGCCGCCGAGCATGACCACGATGTTGTCCTGCCCCGCCGCCACCGCCTCGCCCAGCAGGCGCGCGGGGGTCACGTGCACCGGACGGCCCACCTCGTGCAGCACGATCCGGTGCCGCGCCGCGAGGAGCTGGGGGGCGCTGACGCCGGGGAGCACGTCGTACTCCACCGCGACGGCCCCCCGCTCGGCGATCCGTTCCACGATCCGCAGCGTGGAGTCGTACAGACCCGGGTCGCCCCAGACCAGGAACGCCGCGGTGCCGCCGCGTTCGCCCAGCACCCGCTCGTAGGCGGCGACCCGCGCCTCGTGCCAGGCGGCCACCGCGGCCGCGTAGTCCGCCGGGTCGTCGCGGTCGCGCTCGGGGTCGGGCACCGCGACCAGCGGCACGCCGTGCGCCTCGCACACGGCCCGGCGCAGGGCCAGCAGCCCGTCGTCCCCGCGTTTTCGGGCGGCCACCGCGTAGTCGCAGCCGCGCAGCGCGTCGGCGACCTCGGGGGTCACGTGCCGCGGCCCCATGCCGATGCCCAGGATGCGCACCCTCATTCGGAGCGGTCCTCCAGGTCTCCCTCGACCTCCAGGTAGACCTCCTGGAGGGCCTCCAACGTCGCCGGGTCCGGCTCGGCCCACAGACCGCGCCGGGCGGCCTCGTGCAGCCGCTCGACGATACCGTGCAGCGCCCACGGGTTGGAGCGGCGCAGGAACTCCTGGGTTTCGGCGTCCAGCACGTACTCGGCGGCGAGCTTGTCGTACATCCAGTCGTGGACGACACCGGCCGTGGCGTCGAAGCCGAAGAGGTAGTCGACCGTGGCGGCCAGCTCGAAGGCGCCCTTGTAGCCGTGGCGGCGCATGGCCGAGATCCAGCGCGGGTTGACCACCCGGGCCCGGAACACGCGGGCGGTCTCCTCGGCCAGGGTGCGGGTGCGCACCGCGTCGGGCGAGGTGGAGTCGCCGACGTAGGCCTTGGGGTCGGCGCCGGTGAGGGCGCGGACGGTGGCGATCATGCCGCCGTGGTACTGGAAGTAGTCGTCGGAGTCGGCGATGTCGTGCTCGGCGCTGTCCACGTTCTTGGCCGCGACCTTGATCCGCCGGTAGTTGGCGCGCATGTCGTCGGCCGCCGCGACGCCGTCCAGGCCCCGCCCGTAGGCGAAGCCGCCCCAGGCCGTGTAGACCTCGGCCAGGTCGCGGTCGTCGCGCCAGGTGCCCGACTCCACCACCTGGAGGATGCCCGCGCCGTAGGAGCCGGGCGCGGAGCCGAAGATCCGGGTGGTGGCGCGGCGCCGGTCACCGTGCTCGGCCAGGTCGGCGCGGGTGTGGGCGCGCACGAAGTTGCTCTCCTCCAGCTCGTCCAGGTCGGCCACCAGGTTCACGGCGTCGTCGAGCATGGCGACCACGTGCGGGAAGGCGTCGCGGAAGAAGCCGGAGATGCGCACCGTGACGTCCACGCGCGGGCGGCCCAACTCCTCCAGCGGCACCACGTCCAGCCGCGAGACCCGGCGCGAGGCCTCGTCCCACTCCGGGCGCACGCCCAGCAGCGCCAGCACCTCGGCCACGTCGTCGCCGGAGGTGCGCATCGCCGACGTGCCCCACACCGACAGGCCCACCGACTCGGGGTAGGCCCCGGTCTCCTCCAGGTGGCGGCGCAGCAGGGACTCGGCCATCGCCTGCCCGGTCTGCCAGGCCAGCCGGGAGGGGACGGCGCGGGGGTCGACGGTGTAGAAGTTGCGGCCGGTCGGCAGCACGTTGACCAGGCCGCGCAGCGGGGAGCCGGAGGGGCCCGCCGGGACGAAGCCGCCCGCCAGGGCGTGGACGACGTGGTCGAGTTCGTCGGTGGTGCGGGCCAGGCGGGGCGCCACCTGCGCGGCGGCGAACTCCAGGACGGAGCGCACCCCGGGGTCGTCGTGCAGGCCGGACGCGGCGGCCGGGTCCCAGTCGGCGGCCTCCATTCGCTCGACGAGTCCGCGGGCGAGGGCCTCCACCTGGTCGACCTCGGCGGCGGGCGCGTCCTCCTTCAGGCCCAGCGCCGAACGCAGACCGGGCACCGCCGCACCGACACCTCCCCACACCTGGGCGGCGCGCAGAACTGCGAGGACCAGGTTCACCCGGGCCTCACCCTCGGGCGCCTCCCCGAGCACGTGCAGGCCGTCGCGGATCTGCGCGTCCTTGATCTCGCACAGCCAGCCGTCCACGTGGAGCAGGAAGTCGTCGAACTCCTCGTCGTCGGGCCGCTCCTCCAGGCCGAGGTCGCGGTGCATCTCGGCCGCGCGCATCAGCGACCAGATCTCGCCGCGCACCGCGGGCAGCTTGGCCGGGTCCATGGCCGCGATGTTGGCGTGCTCGTCGAGCAGCTGCTCCAGGCGGGCGATGTCCCCGTAGGACTCGGCACGGGCCATCGGCGGGATGAGGTGGTCCACGACCGTGGCGTGGGCGCGGCGCTTGGCCTGGGCGCCCTCGCCCGGGTCGTTGACCAGGAACGGGTAGACGAGCGGCAGGTCGCCGAGCACCGCGTCGGTGGCGCAGGCGGCCGAGAGCGCGGCGTTCTTGCCGGGCAGCCACTCCAGCGAGCCGTGCTTGCCCAGGTGGACCACGGCGTGGGCGCCGAAGCCGTGCTCCAGCCACCGGTAGGCGGCCAGGTAGTGGTGGCTGGGGGGCAGGTCGGGGTCGTGGTAGATGGCGATCGGGTTCTCGCCGAAGCCGCGCGGGGGCTGGACCAGGACGACGACGTTGCCCGCGCGCATCGCGGCCAGGACCAGCTCGCCCGCGTCGTTGACGTAGAGGCTGCCGGGCGCGGCGCCCCACGCCTCGGTCATCGCCTCCCTCAGCGGGGCGGGCAGGCCCCCGGTCCAGGCGGCGTACTCCTCGGGGGTGATGCGCACCTGGGCGTCGGTCAGCTGCACGGAGGTCAGCCAGTCCTCGTCCTGGCCGCCCGCCGCGATCAGGGCGTGGATCAGCGCGTCCCCGGCCTCGGTCTCGTCGGGCAGGTCCAGGCCGGGCAGGGCGCCGGGCTCTCCCAGGTCGTAGCCCTCGGCGCGCATCCGGCGCAGCAGGCGCACCAGCGAGCGGGGCGTGTCGAGCCCGACGGCGTTGCCGATGCGCGAGTGCTTGGTGGGGTAGGCGGACAGGACGACGGCGACGCGCTTGTCTGCGGTGGGCACGTGCCGCAGCCGGGCGTGGGCGACCGCGATCCCGGCCAGGCGGGCGCAGCGCTCGGGGTCGGCGACGTAGCGGGGCAGGCCGTCGCGGTCGATCTCCTTGAAGGAGAAGGGGACGGTGATGATGCGGCCGTCGAACTCGGGGATGGCGATCTGGCTCGCCGAGTCCAGCGGGGTGACGCCGTCGTCGGAGGCCTCCCAGTCGGCGCGCGGGCTCGTCAGGCACAGCCCCTGGAGGACGGGGACGTCCAGGGCCGCCATCCGCTCCACGTCCCACGCCTCGTCGTCGCCGCCCGCGCTCGCGGACGCGGGAACGCTGCCGCCCGCCGCAAGGACGGTGACCACCAAGGCGTCGAAGCCGCCGAGCGCCTCGTACAGTTCGTCGGGCGCCGAGCGCAGCGACCCGGCGAACACGGGCACGCCCACGGCCTGCCCGGTGGCGTCGACGGCGTCGGCCAGGGCGTGCGCGAAGGCGGTGTTGCCGCCCGCCTCGTGCGCCCGGTAGTAGAGGACGCCCACCTTCGGAAGGCCGGGGTCCTGCGGCCGGTCGCGCTCGGCCAGGCCCCACAGCGGGACGGGCGCGGGCGCCTCGAACCCCTCGCCGGTCAGCAGCACGGTGTCGGACAGGAAGGCGTGCAGGCGCGCGAGGTTGGCCGGACCTCCCTCGGCCAGGTAGCGGTGGGCGTCGGCCGCCAGGCCGATCGGGACGGTGGAGTGCTCCATCAGTTCGGCGCTGGGCTGCTGCTCGCCGCCCAGGACGACCAGCGGCGTGCCCCGCTCCCGGACGGCGGCCAGGCCCGGCCACAGGTCGTGCGGGGAGCCGAGCAGCCGCACCACCACCAGGTCGGCGTCCTCGACGACGCCGGTGAGTTCGGTGTCGGAGGCGCGGGAGGGGTTGGCCCACGCGTACGCGCGGTCGCTGGCCCGCGCGGAGAGCAGGTCGGTGTCGGAGGTGGACAGCAGTGCGATCCGTACCGTCATCTGTTTGTTGGGCGTGGATACCCCGTCCTTCAGGACGGGAAGAACACGCCCTCTCCTTTCTGTGGCTTTCTGTTGGATTCGCCTCACGCGATCGCAGGGCGGTCGCTACGGTGTGTGCCATGACCAGGAAGAGCGTGAAGCGGGCGTTTCGGTACCGCTTCTATCCCACCGATGCGCAGGCGGCTGAGCTGTCGCGCACGTTCGGGTGCGTGCGCCTGGTCTACAACCGCGCTCTGGCCGAACGCAGCACCGCCTGGCAGCAGCGCCGCGAGCGGGTGGGCTACTCCCACACCTCGGCCATGCTCACCGCATGGAAGAGGACCGAGGAGCTGTCCTTCCTCGCCGAGGTCTCCTGTGTCCCGCTCCAGCAGACGCTGCGCCACCTGCACACCGCGTTCGGCAACTTCTTCGACCGCCGCGCGAAGTACCCGCGGTTCAAGTCCAAGAAGAAATCCCGAGCCTCGGCGGAGTACACCCGGTCCGCCTTTCGCTACCGCGACGGGCACCTGACCCTGGCCAAGATGGCCGAACCCCTGGACATCGTGTGGTCGCGCCCCCTGCCCGAAGGAGCACGCCCCTCCACGGCCACGGTCTCGCGGGACGCGGCCGGGCGCTGGTTCGTCTCGCTCCTGTGCGAGGACACCATCACATCGGCCCCGGCCGTCAACAACGCGGTCGGTGTCGATGCCGGAATCACCTCCGTGGTGACCTTGTCGACCGGGGAGAAGGTGGCCAACCCCCGCCACGAGCAACGCGACCGGGCCAGGCTGGCCAAGGCCCAGCGTGCCCTGTCGCGTAAGGCCAGGGGCAGCGCGAACCGGGACAAGGCGCGGCGCAAGGTGGCGCGGATGCACGCCCGCATCACCGACCGCAGGCGCGACTTCCTGCACAAACTCACTACTCGACTCGTCCGCGAGAACCAAGCGGTCGTGATCGAGGACCTGTCCGTGAGCAACATGGTCAGGAACCGCAGACTGTCCCGGGCGATCTCTGATGCGGCCTGGCGTGAGCTCCGGTCCATGCTGGAGTACAAGTGCGCCTGGTACGGACGCGATCTGGTCGTGGTGGACCGGTTCTTCCCCTCCTCCAAGTTGTGCTCGACCCCCTGGTGCGGGTACGTGCACACGTCGTTGCCACTGCGTGTGCGGGAGTGGACATGCCCTGGTTGCGGGGTGGCCCATGACCGGGACGTGAACGCGGCGCTCAATCTCGAAGCCGCCGGGCTGGCGGTTGTTGCCTGCGGAGCTGGTGTGAGACCTCAACGGGACTCCTCCCGGACGGGGCGACCGGCGGTGAAACAGGAAGGCCACGGGGCGACCCGTGACGAGGCTTTGGCCTCGAACCACCGGTAGGTGGTTCCGGAATCTCCTGCCTTCAGGCAGGAGAGAAAGTCAAGGCCGGATTCCTCCCTTGGGGTTGGTGTTCCGTCGTCGGTCGGACCGTTCGGGTCCGGGGGTCGCCCGCGCCTCGGCGGCGGGGGCGTCACGGTGGCGCGGCGGCTCGGCGCCGCGTCTCAGGAAGCGGATCACCGGGTGCCCGGGTCCGGTCTCGACCTCGGCCCGGACCCCGTAGACCTCCTCGATGAGGGCGGGGGTCAGGACCCGCGGGGGCGCGCCCTCTGCGACGACGCGCCCGCCGCGCAGCACCAGCAGCCGGTCGCAGTACATCGCGGCCAGGTTGAGGTCGTGCATGGCGATGACGGTGGTGACCGGCAGGCCCGCGACCAGTTCCATGAGGTCGAGCTGGTACTGGATGTCGAGGTGGTTGGTCGGCTCGTCGAGCAGTAGTTCGCTCGGCTCCTGGGCCAGGGCGCGGGCGATCTGGGCGCGCTGGCGCTCACCGCCGGAGAGCGTGTGCCAGGACCGGTCGGCGGTGGCGGTCAGGCCGGTGCGCTCCAGTGCCGCCGTGACGGCGTCCGCGTCGGCCGCGGACATGGGCGTCCAGGCGCGGCGGTGGGGGACGCGCCCCAGGGCCACCACGTCGCGGACGGTCAGCTCGGTCTGGGTGTGCGCGTTCTGTTCGACGGCGGCCACGCGCCGCGCCACCGTCCGGCGCGCGGTCCGGCCGATCGGCTCGCCGTCGAGGGCGACCACGCCCGCGGAGGGCGCCAGGACACCGGAGAGCAGCCGCAGCAGCGTGGACTTGCCCGAACCGTTGGGGCCGAGCAGGCCGACGGTCTCGCCGGGACGCGGAGCGAGGGTGACTCCGTCCAGGACGAGCCCTCCGCCGATCAGGCGGCTCACCCGTTCGGCGCGCAGCCCGGTGGCGCCGGGCACGCCGCGCCGCGTCCGCTCCCCTACCTCGGGCCGTGGGCCGTCGGTCGTGAGCGCCGGGCGGGCGGGCGGAGCGCCCGCGCCGAGCACCTCGGGCGCGGCGTCTGTCCCCGGCGCCGTCGCGGAGGACGCGCCGTCGCGGCCGCGCGCCACCGCCTGGTTGGAACGGATCACGTGTGCCTCCTGGCTCGGTAGAGCACGGCGACGAAGGCGGGCACCCCGATGAGGGAGGTCACCACCCCCACCGGGATCTCCTGGGGGTCCAGCGCGGTGCGGGCGACCGTGTCCACCCACACCAGGAAGACGGCGCCCGCCAGGGCGGTGACCGGCAGGAGCCTGGCGTGGGCCGCGCCGGTGAGCGCGCGGGCCGCGTGCGGCAGGACCAGCCCCACGAAGCCGATCGCCCCGGCCGCGCTGACCAGGGCCGCGGTGAGCAGCGCCGTGGCGCACAGCAGCACCATGCGGGCGCGGGCCACTCGCACGCCCAGGTTCGCCGCGGCCTCCTCACCGAAGGCGAACGCGTCCAGGGTGGTGGTGTGCGCCAGGCACACGGCGAGCACACCGGCCAGCACCACCGCGCACAGCACCACGTCGTCCCACCCGGCGCCGCTGAGGGAGCCCAGCAGCCAGAACAGCACCCCGCGCGTGGTCTCGGCGTCCGCCGAGGTCAGCACGATGAACGAGGTCAGCGCCGAGAACAGCTGCATGGCCGCCACCCCCGACAGCACCACGCGGTCCATGCTCGCGCCCAGGGTGTGCGCGAGCAGCACCACCAGCCCGAAGGAGAGCAGGGCGCCGACGAAGGCACCCGCCGACAGCGACACCACCGCGCCGCCCCAGCCCAGCACCAGCACGGCGACCGCCCCGGTGGAGGCCCCCGAGGACACCCCGAGCACGAAGGGGTCCGCCAGCGGGTTGCGCAGCAGGGACTGCATGACCGCCCCGCACAGCGCCAGCCCCGCCCCGCACACCGCGGCGAGCAGGGTGCGGGGCATGCGCAGGTCCCATACGATGCCCTCGCGCAGCGGCGACAGGCCGCTCTCCCCGAACCCCAGCCGCGCGGCGACCGACCTCCAGACCTCGGCCGTGGTGATGTCGGCGGGGCCGATGGTCACCGCGACCGAGACCGACACGGCCAGGAGCACCAGTCCACCGCAGGAGAGCAGCGCCAGACGCGCACCGCTCACCGGCCGAGCCCGAGGCCGCGCAGACCCTCGGCGACCTGCTCGATCCCCTCGACCGTGCGGATCGAGGGGTTCATCGCCTGGCCGCTGAGCAGGACGTAGCGCTCCTCGCGCACGGCGGTGAGGTTGCTCGTGGCGGGGTTGGACTCCAGGAACGCGATCTTGGCGTCGGCGGACTCCGCGGTCTGGGAGTCGCGGGTCAGGTCGCCGAGGACGATGACGTCGGGGTCGCGGTCGGCGACGGTCTCCCAGTTGATCTGGGGCCACTCGTCGTGGGTGTCGTCGAAGGCGTTGCGCGCGCCGACCGCGCGGGTGATGGCGCCGGGGGCGCCGCAGCAGCCCGCGAGGTAGGGCGACTGGGAGTTGGCGAACCAGTACATGAGGGAGACGCCGGAGGCGTCCAGGTCCGAGGTGGCCGCCGCCACCCGCCCCTCCAGTTCGGCGATCAGCTCCTCCCCGCGCTCCTCGACCCCGAACAGCAGGGCCAGGTCGCGGATCTCGCCGTAGACGGCGTCGAGGGTGAGGGGTTCGCTGCGCGAGCCGTCTCCCCCGCTGTCGTTGTCCTTGCCCGTGGCGCAGTCGGTCGGGGAGACGTAGGTGGGCACGCCCAGCTCCTCGAACTGCTCGCGGGTGGCGACACCGCCCGTGCCGAGCGTGGAGACGAAGGAGGCGGTCACGAAGTCCGGTTCGGCGTCCAGGACCACCTCGAAGGAGGGGGCGTTGTCGGCCAGGCGGGGGATGCCCCCGTTGGCCTCCTCCAGCCCCTCCATGATCGGATCGGTCCAGGTGGCGGTACCGACGAGGCGGTCCGCCAACCCCAGGGAGAGCAGGATCTCGGTGCTGCCCTGGTTGAGGGAGACGACGCGCTCGGGAGGGGAGTCGACGCCCACCCGGTGCCCGCAGTTGTCGACCGTGCGGGCGCCGGCGGCGGCCTCCCCCTCGCCGCTCCCCCCTTCCGGGGAGGGGGCGCAGGCGGTGAGCAGCAGCGCGGAGGCGAGCAGGAGGGGAAGGGGGCGCGGGGCGCGACGCAGCATGGGCATGCCTTGGATGTCGGGGCTCGAACGCGGAGCCTGGCACGGGACGCCTCCGCGCACTCGACGCGGAGGGGCCAGCAGGTCTTCGGACTCGGGTTCGTCCGGACGGGATGCCTTCCCAGGTCGGTGCCGCCTCGACCCCGTGGTCTCCGCGGCCTCCGCCCCAGTGGCGTGAGTACCCCGCCCGTCCCCCTCACCGCTGCGCGTCAGTTCCGGATTCGCACCGGATTCCCTGACCACGTACGTGGTACGACTGGCCCCGGCAGACTATCAAGGCCCCCTCGGCCCTTGGCGGCCGGAAGGCGCACAGGGACCGCGCCCGCGCCACCGCTCCGGTACCCGCCCTGGTCAGCGCGGCTCCGGCGGAGCCGTTGGAGTGCTCAGGCCGCACCCTCGCCCCGGCCGATACGGACACGGGTGCCCCGGAGCGCCGGGTGGCGGGCCCTCTCGCGCGGGCCCCGGCCGACGGACACGGCGGTGCGAGCCGCGCGGCGGGAGCGGGACGGCCGCGCGCACCGGGAGTACGATCGTGACCGGCCGCACACGGACGGCGCCACCGCGCACCGCCACCACCCGGCAGAGAGGGGTCCTGGAACCATGACCGCGACGACGTTCGACCCGCGCGCACTGCTCGCCCAGAGCAAGCTCGGCGTCCTGGCCACCATCAAGACCGACGGCCGCCCCCAGCTCTCCCCCGTCCAGCCCTTCTACGACGTCAAGACCGACCTGCTGCACGTCTCCATGACCGAGGGCCGGGCCAAGACCGCCAACCTGCGCCGCGACCCGCGCGCCACGCTCCAGGTCACCAGTGCCGACGGCTGGGCGTGGGCCACCGCCGAGGGCGTGGCCACCCTCACCGGGCCGGGCACCGACCCGCACGGCCCCGATGTCGAGGCGCTGGTGGACTACTACCGCCTCGCCGCCGGGGAGCACCCCGACTGGGAGGAGTACCGGTCGGTCATGGTCTCCGACCGCAGGGTGCTCATGACCATGCCCGTCGACCACGTGTACGGCGAGAAGATCCGCTGACCGCACGGGCGGGGCGGGCCGCGGCCTGCCGCCGCACCCCCGCCCCGCCAGCCCCGCGCGGACGGCCGCGGTCCACCCGCGCCCGGCCCTAGGTTCTGTTTTTTGAACCGGCCTCAGCTTGGAGGGGTCCGTTCGGGCGCCCACAGGGTTCTGGAGGTGCCGGAGGCGGGTTCGTGAGGAACGAGCGAACCCGCCGTAGGCACCGAAGGTTCCTGTTCTCCGGGCGCCCGAGCACGGACCGAAGCGGAGCGGAGGTCCAAAAAAACACTGCTTAGCGCTTCATGCCGTGCTCGATCGCCTCGATGATGCGCGGCCGCATCTCGGCGGCGCTGATGATCGCGTCCACCGAACCCACCTCGACCGCGCGCTGGATGCTGTGCACCCGATCGAACTCCGCGGCGACCTCACCGAGCTTCTCCGCCCGCACCGAGGACTGCGTCTCGGCCAGCCGCGCGTTGAGCGCGGCCCGCTCGGCGCCGCTGGCCGCCGACACCTGCTCCTGGAGCCCGGTCACCTGCGGGTCGCTCGCGGTACGCGTGTTGACCTCACCGGCGAACACCACGGCCGCCGCCGGGGCCCCGCCCAGCACCGAGGCGAACGACCCCTCCAGCGCGAGCACCGTCATGTTCGGGTTGAGCGCCTTGGAGAACACCACGAACGCGCCGCCGTGGTACCGCGAGATCACGCAGAACACGATCGGGCCGTCGAAGTTGACGATCGCCCGCCCGATCTCGGCCCCGTACTCCAACTGGAGCTTGCGCAGCGACTCCGGCGAGCCGTCGAACCCCGACAGGTTCGCCAGCACCACCAGCGGCCGGTTGCCCGACGCCGCGTTGATCGCCCGCGCCACCTTCTTGGACGAACGCGGGAACAGCGTGCCCGCGGTGTAGGTGTCGGGCCCGTCGGTGGGCGGGAAGCCGTGCCGCGGCACCGACCGCGACTCGATCCCCACCAGGCACACCGGCCAGCCGCCGATGTGCGCGTCCTGCACCGCCGCCGTGTCGGCGTCGGCCATGCCCGCCCAGCGCTCCAGCACCGCGTGGTCCTGGTCCGAGAGCGCACGCATCACCGTGCGGATGTCGAAGGGCTTCTTGCGGTCCGGGTTGTGCTCGGCGGAGAAGATCTCGCCGACGGTGGCGAAGTCGCTGCCCGCCACCGCGTGCGGGAACGCCGAGACGTCGCGGTCGACCGGGTCCAGGGTCCTGGCCCGGCGCGGCGCCTCCTCCCCCGGCACGACGTAGGTGTGGTCGTAGTGCGCCATGAGGATCTCGCGGGCCGAGGCCAGGTTCGGCGCCCAGTACTGCGCCTGCCCGTTGGGGCCCATCACCCGGTCGTAGCCGCCGATGCCGAAGTTGTCCTCGGCCGACACCCCGCCGGAGAAGTCCAGCGACTGCTTGCCGGTGAGCACCATCGCCGAGTCCGGCGTCATCACCAGGATGCCCTTGGTGTGCATGAGCATCGTCGCCTCGGCGTTCCAGTACGGCTGGGCGCCGACGTTGATGCCCGCGACCACGACGTTGATCTCGCCGCCGTCCTGGGTGAACTCCACGATCCGCTTGAGCGCGGCCGCGACCCAGTCCATGTTCTCGGTGCCCGAGGACATCGAGATCCGCGCGCCCGCCGACAGCGCGAACCACTCCAGCGGCACCCGCATCGACTCGGCCAGGTCCAGCGCGGCGATCACCCGCGAGCACTCGGGCTCCGAGAGCGCGCCCAGCGCCTTGGTCGGGTCGCCCAGCAGCACCACGCGCGTGACCCCCTCGGGGTGGCGCACGGTCGGCGTGGTGACCACACCGGCCACGATCGCCGCGGAGTTGTGCCCGCGCGGCCGGTCCACCGGGACCAGCACACCGTTGTCGTCCAGGTCGTACTCGGTGAAACCGCCGCCCGGACCCGACAGCAGACCGGTCAGCTCGTAGGGGTAGACGGTCCCGCGCCGGGCCGCGCGCAGCACCTTCTGGCGGTAGTCGTCCAGCGGCAGCACCGGCTCCGTCGAGGGCTCCTCGACGTGGACCCGCGCGTCCTGGCCCTGGTCCAGGCTGATGCGCACCGCGACCTCGGTCAGCTCACCGGAGGAGGTGCGCTGGCGGGCCAGGAACTGGACCTCCTCCAGCCCCGCCCCGGCCGTGGTCGGCAGCAGCCGCTGGACCAGCGTGTCCAGCTCCTCGGGGGTCAGCTCGGTCGCCGGCCACACGTACATCATGATGCGGTTGGTGTCGAAGCGCCGGTTCTGCGGGCGCTGCGCCTGGATGTTGCGGATCGCGTCCAGGCACCCGGTGACCGTGTCCTCCAGCGCGGGCAGCGCGATCAGGCGCCCGTCCGCCTCGCGCAGCGGCGTCAGGTCGCGGACCTGGCCCATCGCGAAGAGGCGCTCGTCGGCCGGGTTGCTCTTGGCCACCGCCCGGAACAGGTAGATCTCCTCGTCGGCCGAGGGCAGCCGGGTCAGGTCGAACTCGCGCAGGCGCTGCAACTGCAGGCGCCGCGCGATCTGCGGGTGCAGGCCGCGGATCAGCCGGTCCTCGGCGAAGCCGTCCCCCTCGGGCCGGAAGGTGAAGTGGTGGTGCATCACCGCGCCGCTGGTACCGGCGACGGTGGCGGTGACCCGGCGCACGCCCGCGGGCAGCGGGTGCTCGGCCAGGAGCCCGCCGAGCCGCACCGCCATCGCGTCGGCGTCGGGCTGGTCCTCCCAGGTGAGGTAGAGGTCGGCCACCAGGCCGTGCTCGGCCACGTCGGCGGCGAGCTCACCGACCGCGCCGACGGCGCCGGGCAGCGCGGCGATGTCCACGGCGGTCGTGACCACGCGCGTCAGGCCGCCCGCGCCGTTGTGGTCGGCGGTGACGAACCGGCAGCCACCGACCTCGCGCGCGGCGACCCCGGACAGCCCGCGGTTGCCGTAGTAGCGGCGGGTCAGCACCTCCAGCAGCGGGGCGTGGTCGCGCCCGGTCCGCCCCATGCGCTGGCCGACCAGCCGCACCAGCGGCTCGGCGCTGGCCACCATGGCCTGGATCCGCTCCGCCCGGTCCGGCGCGTCCGGGTTACGGTCCAGGTGGCGCAGGTCGTCGCGCACCGCGGCGTAGACCCGGGCCCGGTTGCGGCGCAGCAGCGGCTGGGCGAACCAGCGGAAGACCACACCGCGGGCCAGGTCCGACACCGTGGGGAAGCGCACCTGCGTGGCCTCCACCAGGTGCTCCAGGGCCAGGCCGGCGCGCTCGCTGAGCGCCTCCGCGGGCGGCCCGCCCGCCAGCCAGCGGCGCAGCAGCTCCGACACGATCGCCAGCGCGGCGCCCGTGTTCTGCTGGGCCAGGAAGATCCGGAAGACCGCGGCCTCCAGCTCCGGCGTGCGGTCCAGGTCCTCGACCCCGTAGTGGGCCAGGACCCGGGTGAGCTTGGCCTGGAAACCCTCGCTCACCCCGGCGCGCTCCACGTCCAGGCTCTGCAGATAGCTGTGGAAGAACTCGCGCGGGCTGTGCACCGAGCTGTGCGGCTCGGTGTCGAGCTCACCGCCCGGCTTGTTGCGGCTCAGCTCGCACAGGTCGGCGAACACGGTGAACAGGTCCAGCTCACCCTCGACCGGACGCCCGCCCAGCTCGGCGCGGGCGGCCAGGTAGTCGGCCAGCACCCGCCCGCGGTCGTGCGGGTCGGCGTCGAAGCCCAGCAGCAGACCGCGCAGGTCCTGCAGGCCGCGCTCCACGCGCTCGGCCGCGGACGCCTCACCGGCCTCCTCGGGCAGCTCGATCGTCACGGCCTCCGTGTCCGACTCCGCCTCCTCGGCGTCCCCGTCGGACAGCGGCTCCAACCGCATCAGCGGCGCACCGGTCTCGACCTGGCTGCCCACCGACACGGGGCACTCGCGCACCCGGGCGCGGAACGGCGCGCGCAGCACCGTCTCCATCTTCATGCTCTCCAGCACCAGGACGGGCGCGCCGGGCTCGACCTCGTCGCCCACCGCCAACGGCGTCGCCACCACCAGGGCGGGCGCCGGGGAGCGCAGCACACCGCCCTCGTCGCGGCTGATCCGGTGCGTGACACCGTCCACCTCGACCAGGTGTACCGGCCCGTGCGTGGCCGACACCAGCCGGAACCGGTGGCCGTTGACCACGATCTGGCCGCTGTGCGCGTCGAAGCGCTCGACCTCCACGTCCGCCGGGTGCACGTCACCGCCGCCGGAGACGCCCACGCGGAACCGCCGGTGCCCGACACGGGCCACGCTCACCCGGTAGCCCACGCCGCGCAGCTTCAGGTCCAGCGGACGGCCGCTCTCGTGCTGCACCTGCGGGCGGCCGCCGTGCGCGGTGGACAGCAGCCGCTGGCGGCTGACCTCCTCCTCGTCCTGGTAGGCCTCGATCGCGGCCGCGGCCAGCGCCACCGCGGAGTGGCGGTGGCTGACCAGGCGCCCCTGGGCGCGCACGCGGTCGATCCAGCCGGTGTCGGCGCTGGCGTCGATCACCTCGGGCTGGTCGAGCAGGTCGAGCACGAAGCTCTTGTTGGTCGCGCCGCCCTCGATGATCACCGTGGTCTCGGCCATCGCGCGGCGCAGCCTGCCCAGCGCCTGCTCGCGGTCGCGGCCGTAGGCGATGACCTTGGCGATCATCGAGTCGAAGTCGGCCGGGATGGTGTTGCCCTCGCGCACACCGGTGTCCACGCGCACTCCCGGACCGGTGGGCAGGGACAGGCGCGCGATGCGGCCCGGGGCGGGCGCGAAGTCGCGGTCGGGGTCCTCGGCGTTGAGGCGGGCCTCGACGGCGTGGCCGGACTCGACCGGCTGGGGGCCCTCCAGCTTCCCGCCGCCGGCCACGTGCAGCTGGAGCCGGACCAGGTCGGTGCCGGTGGTGAGCTCGGTGATCGGGTGCTCGACCTGGAGGCGGGTGTTGACCTCCAGGAACGCGAACAGCTTCTCGCCCGGGTGGTACAGGAACTCGACGGTGCCCGCGCCGCGGTAGTCCACGGCCAGCGCCAGCCGCTCGGCCGACGCCTTCAGGTGCGCGGTCTGCTCCGCGTCCAGGACCGGGGAGGCCGACTCCTCGATGATCTTCTGGTTGCGCCGCTGCACCGAGCAGTCGCGCACGCCCAGCGCCCACGCCGTGCCCTGCCCGTCGGCGATGATCTGGACCTCGACGTGGCGGGCGCCGGTGACCAGGCGCTCCAGGAAGACCACGCCGGAGCCGAAGGCGCGCAGCGCCTCCTGGCTGGTGCGCTCGTAGGCCTCGGCCAGGTCCTCGCCCGAGGCGACCATGCGGATACCGCGACCGCCGCCGCCCGCGGTCGCCTTGAGCATCAGCGGGTAGCCGATCTCCTCACCGGCGCGCAGCGCCTCCTCCAGGGTGGCGACCTCGCCGCGGCTCCACGGCGCGACCGGGACGCCGACCTCCTCGGCGATCAGCTTGGCGCCGATCTTGTCGCCGAGCTTGCGCATGGCCTCGGCGCTGGGCCCGACGAAGGTGACGCCGATCCTCTCGCACAGCTCGGCGAAGGCCGGGTCCTCGGCGACGAAGCCCCAGCCCACCCACGCCGCGTCGGCGCCGGTCCGGACCAGAGCGCGCTCCAGGACGGCGTGGTCGAGGTAGGGACGGGCCGAGGCGGGACCGAGCGAGTAGGCGACGTCGGCCTCGCGGACGAAGGTGGCGTCGCGGTCGGCGTCGGTGTGGAGGGCCACCGTCTCGATCCGCGTGCCGGTTTCCGCTGAGAGGTCCCGGGCAGCGTGGATGAGCCGCATAGCGGCCTCTCCACGGTTGACGATGGCGACACGACTGAACACCGGTTGAGCCTCCCAAGTACCACGCGCAGAAGGCGACGTCCGGGTCTCGGAGCGTCGCCTGCACCTACCCTTTCTACCCTGGTGGATTACCGCCGGGTACACCAATGGACCGAACCACGCATAGCTAAGGCGATGCGTTGTGGGAACCCCACAAAAAACGCCCGGCGGCACCACCCGACCCCCGTTTCACGCGATTTTGGCCACACCGGAGGGCCGCCGCCCGCGGCGGCGGTGACCAGGACGGCGTCCGCCCGGTGAACACGCCGCAATAAAGGCCTATTGGCCTATCCAATAGGCCAAACAATGCCCGAGGCGCGACCGCCGAGGTTTTCCCGCGCGCCGTTTTCCCGGAACGGCCGACCTCAGGACGGCGGCGACGGGACCGGTGACCGCCCCGCCACCCCGACCGGAACCTCCAGCCCCGCCGCCAGACCCGGATCGGGTTCCGGCTCCCCGAACACCTGCCGCACCGGCACCACACCCGCCCACACCGGCAGGGACAGATCCTCCTCGTCGTCCACCGGCGGCCCCGTCCGCACCTTCACCGACGCCTCCTCCAGCGACAGCGCCAGCACGCGCGTGGCCGCCAACTCCTTCGCGGTCGGCTCCCGGGCCTCCTCCCACCGCCCCGGAGCCAACTGCTCGACCAGCGCACGCAACCCCTCCAGGCGCTCCCGCTCGTCCTCGACCACCCGCGGCACGCCGTAGACCATCGCGGAGCGGTGGTTGACCGAGTGGTGGAACAGCGACCTGGCCAGCACCAGGCCGTCCAGCAGGGTCACGGTCACACACACCTCACCGCCCGCGCGCAGCGACCGCGCCCCGGACGAACCGTGCAGGTACAGGGTGTCCCCGATCCGCCCGTAGGCGGTGGGCACCACCATGGGCGCGCCGTCGACCACCACCCCCAGGTGGCACACCAACCCCTGGTCCAGGAGGTCGTACAGGTCGGCCCGGTCGGTACGGGCCTTGTGCTTGCCGCGGCGCAGCCGGGTGCGTTCTGTCGTGGAGAGCATGGCGTTAGCCTAGAAATCAAGTGGACCTTTCGACCATGGCCACTTCTGCCCGAAAACGAAGGACCACTGTGCCCCGCCGCCTGGCCGAACCGGCCTTCCACCTCGACCGTTCCGCCGCCCGCCCCCTCACGACACAGCTGTCCGACGCACTGCGGGAGGCCATGTCCGGCGGAACGCTCGCACCCGGGGAACGCCTGCCCTCCAGCCGCGCCCTGGCCGCGCAGCTGGGCGTGAGCAGGACCGTGGTCACCGAGGCCTACCAGCAGCTCTACGCCGAGGGCTGGCTGGAGGGACGCCACGGCTCGGGCACCTTCGTCGCACAGGACAGCGCACCGCCCTCCCCCACCCGGCACGACGCCGGAGGAAACGACGACGTCGGCGGACACCACGCCCCCTCCGCCACCGCGACCCCCGCCGTGCACACCACCGTCCCCCGCCCCTCACGGGAACAGGCCCGCAGCCAGGGCATGATCGACCTGCGCCCCGGCGCACCCTGGGTCCGCGACCACGACCGCGCCGCCTGGCGCAGGGCCTGGCGGCACGCGGCCGAACAACCCCTGGACGAGGACCCCGACCCCCGCGGCCTGCCCCGGCTGCGCGCGCTCCTGGCCGACCACCTGCGCCGCACCCGCTCAGTACGCATCGGCCCCGAGAACGTCATGGTCACCCGCGGCACCGGCAACGGCCTGGACCTGGTCGGGGCCGCCCTGCTCGGCGCGGGCACCCGCGCGGGCGTGGAGGAGCCCGGCTACCAGAAGGCCCGCACCATCCTGGCCGCCCGCGGAGCCCGCGTACTCCCCTGCCCGGTCGACCACGACGGCATCCTCACCGAACACCTGCCCGACGACCTGTCCCTCGTCCACACCACGCCCGCCCACCAGTACCCGCTCGGCGGACGGCTGCCCGTCCCGCGCCGCGAACGCCTCCTGGCCTGGGCCCGCCGGAACGCGGCGATGATCGTGGAGGACGACTACGACGCCGAGTTCCGCTACGACGTGGCGCCCCTGCCCGCCCTCTACGGCCTGGACCCCGACCGCGTCATCCTGCTCGGCACCCTGTCCAAGACCCTCTCCCCCGACCTGGGCATCGGCTGGATCGTCGCCGAACCCCCGCTGCTGGAACGCCTGGCCGCCGTCCGCCACGACCTGTCGGACCGCACCAGCGTTCCGGTCCAGGCCGCCACAGCCCTGCTGCTGGAACGCGGCGACCTCGACCGGCACCTGCGCCGCATGCGCCTGGAGTACGCCCGCCGCCGCGGGCTGCTGATCGACCTCCTCACCACGCGCCCCGTCGGGGACACCGCGGGCCTGCACGTCCTGCTCCCGTTGCCCGCCGACGCCGTCGCCCCCGTGATGGCCGAGGCCGCCGAACGGGGCGTGCTGGTGGACGACACCTCGCGGGCCAGCCACGGCGCCCCGACCGTGCACGGCCTGGTCCTCGGCTACGGGTCGGCGCACCCCGCCGACCTGCGCCGCGCCTGCGCGGTCCTCAACGAGGCCGTCGCCCGCCACACCGGCCGCCCCGCCTGAGCCGGGCGGCGGCCGGTCACACCTCCAGCTCGGTCTGCCCGGGCACCTGCCGCTGCCGCTCCTGACCGTTCTGGGCCAGGCACCGGCGGCAGGTCACCGGCCCGGCGGAGGCGCGCAGCCGCAGCGGGTCGACGGAGGCGTGGCAGGCCACGGCCGGGACCGGCACCCCCGCCCACATGTGCGTACTGAGCGCGTGCACGACCAGGGCGCTGCCGATCCGCACCCCGCCCGCGCCCGCCAACTCCTCCCGGCGGCGGCGCAGGGTCGCGGCCAGGTGCTCCACGGCGGGGTCTCCCCCCTCGGGGGCCTGCCCGCCCATCAGGCCTCGGCCCAGACGCCCAGTTCGTTGCCGCTGGGGTCGGTGAAGTGGAAGCGGCGCCCGCCGGGGAAGGCGTAGGGGCCCCGCACCACGCTGCCGCCCGCGCCCTCCAAGGCCTCGACGGAGCGGTCCAGGTCGGCCGAGTACAGCAGGACGAGGGGGCCGCCCGGGCGCGTCTCCTCGCCCAGCGCGAGGCCGCCCACCTCGGGGGCGTCCGGCCCCTCGGGGTTCTGGATTCCCGCGTAGCCGGGGCCGTAGTCGTTGAAGCGCCACCCGAACGCCTCGGAGTAGAAGCTCCGCGCCCGGTCCAGGTCGGTGACCGTGAGCTCCAGGTAGTCGATGGCGTGGTGTCGGTGTGCTAGCTGTGTCATACGCCGATTCTCCGGCACGACGCCGACAGTCGTGTCCGCTTGTGGGATGCGGCCTTCGGCCGGAGAAGCCCCCGACCGAAGATAAAACGGACAAGCGATACCTTTACCACGTAGATTCACATCTCGGACAAGAGCCGCGAAATCCGAGCAGCGGTCCGTCTGCCGGAACCGTTCGAGGACGGCGTAGGCTCAGGGGTCGTGCATCGACGAAGCAGAGGTCCGAAGACACGCCATCTGGTCCTCCACGACTACGGAATGGGCGGCCTGTGGTGGTGGGTGTGGGCCGTGTCCGCGGAGGAGATCGTGCGCGCCTGCGCCGAGGTCGAGGTGGTCGCCGACCCCTCCATCCTCGCATGTGCGCGGACATGGGCTCTGGAGGAGGTCCACCTCGACGCACCGGACCCGAACCCGCTGTCCAGTCTGCGCGCCCAACGGGACGCCCAGCGCGACCAGCCCGGTTTCGGCGCCCTGGCGGGTCGGGACCGTGTGTACCTACGCTGGCAGGGAGAGGACGTCCCGGAGGTCTTCCTGATGGAGATCGGTCCGGACGGTCGGCGGTCGCGGCAGGTCGAGATCGCTCCGGATGGCACCGCCGTCAAGACGGGCCCGGAGGACTGGCCGTTCAACCCGCCCTTCGACCTGTACGACCCGTGGTACGCGTCCCTGGAGACCAGCGGCGACGACTTCGAGGAGGCATGGCTCGGGGCAGGCCCTGAGCCCAGGGACTGACCGGCCGGGCGTCCGGGCTCCGCGCTCGGCCCCGCCGGCAGAGGGGCCCCGGAGCTGGGGCGGCCCGGACGAAGCAAGGTTCGGCTAACCTCACCTGGAGGCGATCCGCCCCTACCCCCCTGCCCCCGTACAAGGAGGAAGAAGCCCCGTGCGCGTCGAACAGCCCGGCCACCGCGCCATGATCCGCACCCGCGTGGTGCGGACCGAGCGCCTGAGCAAGCACTTCGTCACGGTGACCCTGGGCGGCGCCGAGCTGGCCGACTTCGCCTTCCTCGGCCGGGACCAGTTCGTGCGCCTGTTCCTGCCCCGGGCGGGCCAGGAGAGGCTGCACATGCCCACCGACGCCGGCAAGCGGTGGTTCGAGCAACTCCGCGCCATGCCGCCGAGCCGCCAGCCGCACGTGCGCAGCTACTCGGTGCGCCGCTTCGACCCCGGGGCCCTGGAGATGGACATCGAATTCGTGGACCACGGCGACGCCGGTCCCGCCTCGGCCTGGGCCTCCGCCGCCGTTCCCGGCGACGAGGCGGGCATGCTCGCAGACGGCGTGTACTACCTGCCTCCGGAGGAGGCCGACTGGCACCTGCTCGTCGGAGACGAGAGCGCCGTACCCGCCCTGCTCTCCATCCTCGAACAAGCCCCCACCGACCTTCGAGGACAGGCCTACCTCGAAGCCCCCAGCCCCGAAGACATCCGCCCCGTCACCGCCCCGCCCGGAGTGGACGTGCACTGGCTACCCCGCACCGACCCCCACACCGTCCCCGGACAACTCGCCCTGGAGACCGTACGCACCGCCGCGTTCCCCCAAGGCCGCCCCTACTGCTTCGTCGCCGGAGAGAACGCCCTACCCACCGAACTACGCCGCACCCTCGTCCGCCAACACCACATCCCCAAAGACGACATCGCCTTCATCGGCTACTGGCGCCACGGCCGCGCCGCCATGGACTGACCCGAGCCGCCCCCTCGCGTCACACAGGAGACACCTGCGGCGGTCCGGTCAGGAATCGAGAAGCGCCGCCCCCGCTCCCCCGTCTAGCGTTGTCACCACGGACCCCACCGGTCACACGGACCGGCGCGCGACGGCCGCCTCCCGGCGCCGGTGGGACCGATCCGGACGACACCGACGCAGAGGCCTCGCCCGACCGAGGGAGATCACGATGAGCACGGCCACCAGGACGGACGCAGGGGCGCCCGGACCGCACGCCGCCGACAGCCACGACCTGATCCGCGTCTACGGCGCGCGCGAGAACAACCTCGGGGACGTCAGCGTCGAGATACCCAAACGCCGCCTGACCGTGTTCACCGGCGTCTCCGGGTCGGGTAAGAGCTCCCTGGTGTTCAACACCATCGCCGCGGAGTCGCAGCGGATGATCAACGAGACCTACAGCGCCTTCGTGCAGGGCCTCATGCCGACGATGGCCAGGCCCGACGTCGACGTCCTCGACGGGCTGACCACGGCGATCATCATCGACCAGGAGCGGATGGGCGCCAACGTCCGCTCCACGGTGGGCACCGCCACCGACGCCAACTCGCTGCTGCGCGTCCTCTTCAGCCGCCTCGGGGAACCGCGCATCGGCTCGCCCAACGCGTTCGCGTTCAACGTCGCCTCGGTCCAGGCCAGCGGCGCCATCAAGGTGGGCACCGGCAAGGCCGTGAAGCAGACCTTCAGCCGCACCGGCGGCATGTGCACGCACTGCGAGGGGCGGGGCACGGTCTCCGACATCGATCTCACCCAGCTCTACGACGACTCCAAGTCGATCGCCGAGGGCGCGTTCACCATCCCCGGCTGGAAGTCGGACAACTTCTGGACGGTGCGGGTCTACGCCGAGTCGGGCTTCGTGGACCCCCACAAGCCGATCCGCGACTACACCGAGGGGGAACTCGCCGACTTCCTCCACAAGGAGCCGGTCAAGGTGAAGATCGAGGGCGTCAACCTCACCTACGAGGGGCTGATCCCCAAGATCAGGAAGTCGTTCCTGTCCAAGGACCGCGAGGCGATGCAGCCGCACATCCGGGAGTTCGTGGACCGGGCGGCCACCTTCACCGCCTGCCCCGCGTGCGACGGCACCCGCCTGAGCGAGGCGGCCCGGTCCTCCAAGATCCGCGGGATCAGCATCGCGGACGCGTGCGCGATGCAGATCAGCGACCTGGCCGAGTGGGTCCGCGGCCTCGACGAGCCGTCCGTGGGGCCCCTGCTGGACAAACTGGGGCACACGCTCGACTCGTTCGTGGAGATCGGGCTGGGCTACCTCTCGCTCGACCGCTCCTCGGGCACGCTCTCGGGCGGCGAGGCGCAGCGCACCAAGATGATCCGCCACCTGGGCTCCTCGCTCACCGACGTCACCTACGTCTTCGACGAGCCCACCGTGGGACTGCACCCGCACGACATCGAGCGGATGAACCGCCTGCTGCTGCGGCTGCGCGACAAGGGCAACACCGTACTGGTCGTGGAGCACAAGCCGGAGACCATCGCGATCGCCGACCACGTGGTCGACCTGGGCCCCGGCGCCGGTGACGACGGCGGGCGGATCGTCTTCGAGGGCGGTGTCGAGGGGCTGCGCGCCAGCGGCACCCTCACCGGCCGCCACCTCGACGACCGGGCCCGGCTCAAGCCGAAGACGCGCACACCCCGGGGCGCACTGGAGATCCGCGGGGCCGACGCCAACAACCTGCGCGGCGTGGACGTGGACGTGCCGCTGGGCGTGCTGTGCGTGGTGACCGGGGTGGCGGGCAGCGGAAAGAGTTCGCTGGTCCACGGGTCGATGCCCGCCGGCGCGGGAGTGGTGTCGGTGGACCAGGGCGCGATCCGCGGCTCGCGGCGCAGCAACCCGGCCACCTACACCGGGCTGCTCGACCCCGTCCGCAAGGCCTTCGCCAAGGCCAACGGCGTCAAGCCGGCGCTGTTCAGCCCCAACTCCGAGGGCGCCTGCCCGGCCTGCAACGGCGCCGGGGTGCTCTACACCGACCTGGCCATGATGGACACGGTCGCCTCGCCGTGCGAGGAGTGCGAGGGCAGGAGGTTCCAGCCGCAGGTGCTGGAGTACCGCCTGGGCGGCCCGGACGACGGCCGCGACATCAGCGAGGTGCTCGCGATGTCGGTGGCCGAGGCGCGCGCGTTCTTCGGCGGCGAGGGGGCGAAGGTGCCCGCGGCCGAGCGGATCCTGCGGCGGTTGGAGGACGTCGGCCTGGGCTACCTCAGGGTCGGCCAGCCGCTGACCACCCTGTCCGGCGGCGAACGGCAGCGGCTCAAGCTGGCCGTCCACATGGCCGGGGAGGGCGGCGTCTACGTCCTGGACGAGCCGACCAGCGGCCTGCACCTGGCCGACGTCGAGCAGCTGCTCGGTCTGCTCGACCGGCTCGTCGACTCCGGGAAGTCGGTCGTGGTCGTCGAGCACCACCAGGCGGTCATGGCGCACGCCGACTGGATCATCGACCTCGGCCCCGGGGCGGGCCACGACGGCGGCCGGGTCGTGTTCGAGGGCACGCCCGCCGACCTCGTCGCCGCCCGCTCCACCCTCACCGGCGAGCACCTCGCGGCCTACGTCGGCGCCTGACCGGCCCGCGCCCGGCAACAGCGCCGGCCGGTCCCGCGCCCGTCCAGTACCGGGGCGGGTCCGTGACCGGCCGGGCGGCTATCCCCCGCTTCCCAAGGCGAGCTGGCAGCTGGGCGCCTCCGGCACCTCGTCGCACGAGACGAAGGCGCGTTCCTCGGTGTCGGAGACCGTGAAGCCCGCCACCCAGTACTGCTCGGGCCGCCTGGGCAGGGCCTCGGCGAAGAAGGGCCGGTCACCGTCGCGGAGGACGACCTCGTCCTCGTTCTCGCGGGCGTCGACGTAGCGCGCGCTCAGCTCCCACTCGCACGAGCGGTCGTGCACCACCGCCTCCACCCGCAGCCCGCCCGGGTCGAGGCCGCCGCCGAGGTCGATCCGCCTGCGGCTGAAGTACGGCTGTTCGCGGTCGGGGCCCTCGTCGGCGATGTACAGCTGCGGATCGTCGTGGTGGAGGTCGACGGTCACGCCCGGATAGGACGCCTCGCCCGCAGGCGGGGAGTCCACGACGGTGACGGCCGCGGGTTCGGTGCAGGAGATGTTGACGGGGGTCATGTCCACGATGCTCAGCTGGGAGCTGCGCGCGGACAGCAGGTTCATGGTGAACACGGTGGCGGCGGGCGGCCCGTCCTCCCCCCGCCAGGACCATCCCCCCGCGGGCTCGGCGCTCATGCGGTCGAGGTTGCGGACCAGCCGCCCGCCCAGGGGCCTCAGGAACTCCCAGACCTCGGCGGACTCGGTGCTTTGGAGCTGCTCTCCTTCCTGCTCCGTCAGGGGCCGGTCGAGGACGATCTTGTAACCCTCGGGGAGTGCGGTGTCGTAGGTGACGGAGCTGGTGAACGGTGCCCTCTCCCGGTCCGCCTCGGCCTCGGCCGCCCGCTGCTCGCGGAGCAGCGACTCGGTGGACCACAGGTCGTAGGCGTAGCCCGCGGCGTACCCGCCCAGGGAGACCAGGAGGAGGAGCGCGAGGCATACCGCCCACGCTCCCAGGCGCGTCCGCCGCCGCGCGCCGCGCCCCTCGGGAAAGTACCGCTGTTCCAGGATGCCGAGCACGGACGGCTCCTCCGGGCGCGGCCTGGACCGTCCGCGGGCGCGGGTCCAGCGCGGGGCCGGGGCCCGGGGCCGTCGTCTCGGCCGCCGCGGGGGCGGGGGCGCGGGCCGTCGCCCCGGCGGGCGCGGGGGTTGCTCAGGGGTTGCGGGCTCCGAGCCCGGGAAGCCCTCCTGGTCGTTCTCGCCCATGTCGAACGCCGGACCTCCTCCGCTCGGGGGACACACCCGGCGAGAGTAGCCCAGGGATCACTGTCGGTCGCCGGGTTTGACCGTAAACGGCCACCCGGCACGGCCCTTTCGGACCCTCACCGGTTGCGGGCGTTCCCGGGCCCGCACCGCAGCGGAACGGTGACCGGCCCGCTGCCCACCGGGCGGCGGGCCGGGCCCGGGAAGGGCCCCGCCGCCGGGGCCTCAGCCGGCGGCGGTGACCTCCAGCAGCGAGCCCACGCGCTCCACCGTCAGCCGGGACTCGCGGCGCAGGGCGGCGGTGTCCATGCCCTCGTCGCCCAGGACGACGAGCAGGGCCTCCATCCCGACCGCGTAGACGACCGCGTAGCCGCCCTGGCAGCGGGTGACGACCTCGCGCAGCGGTCCCAGCCCCGTCTCGTCGCCGGTGCGCTTGCCCAGGCCCAGGGAGGCGGCGGCGAGCGCGGCCAGCGCGTGGGGGCGGCCGCCCTGGATGTCGGAGGCCACCAGCATGCCGTCGGAGGCGGCCACGGCGCTGTCGGTCACGCCGACGACGCGCTCGCGCAGCAGCGCCAACTCCTCGGCGATCTGACCCTGAACCATCTACTCGCTCCCGTGCTCGTCGGTCGGCCGCGTCGTGCGGCCGGTGTGGGCGTCCAGGTCCTGAAGCGCGCTGCGCACCCTCTCCAGGGGCACCGCCGCGCGCTGCGCACGGCGCAGGGCGGCGATCGGCCCGGGCTCGGGCTCCTTGGGGCCGAACAGCCCCGGCCGGGGGCGCGGCCCCCGGGGAACCGGGGAGGGGGTGCGCTTGGGCAGGGCGGTCAGGCCGCCCGCCTCGTGTCCGCCGTCGGGCGGTTCGCCGCCGCGGGCCGGACGGGGTCGTCCGGTCGTGCTCATCGAACCGCCTCTTCCCCGACCTCCGCAGCCGTCCCATGGTCGGCGCCCAGCGAGCGCAGGCGTTCGCGCACGCTTCCGGGGACCGGAACCGACGGGGCCGGGGGCGCGGGGCGCACGGTGTTGGCGCCCGGGCGCCGCTTGGCCAGCGCGGACGGTCCCTCGTCCGGGGCGGTGGCCTCGGGGGTGCGTCGGGTGAGGCCGTCCGCGCCGCCGGGGGCCGCGGCCTCCAGCAGCCCGCGTTCGGTGAGGCGCGCGACGTCGGCCATGACCCCGGTCAGCCCCCGTCCCAGGGCGAAGGCCAGGTCCCGGGGGGTGCGGCGGCCGTTGGCCTGGGTGAGCAGGAGCCGGTAGGCGGAGGGCAGGGAGTCGTGTACCGGCCCGGCGGGCACGGGGCGGCGGCGGGCCAGGTCCGCGGGCGGGCCCCACCGGTCGGCGAGGAAGACCAGGCGGCGCCCGGCCTCGGCCAGCACCTCCTCCGGGTCCAGGCCGTGCTCCAGGCCCAGCAGCGGCGGCGCGGCGTCGGAGAGCACGGCCTCCACGCGGGGTTCAGGGGACAGGCACAGCGCCAGGACGCCGTCCGCCAGGGCCGTGGCGCACGCCAGTTCCAGCACCGCGGCCGAGACCGCGCCGCGGTCCAGCAGTTCCCGGGCCAGGCCGTCGGTGTGGGCGGCGGCCTCGTAGGCGGCGGCCCAGACCCCGGCGGGGACCGCGCCGGACCTGACCAGGAGGGTCTCGGGCGTAGGAGCGGCCGGTGTGGTGACGGCGGTGACGCGTCCGGCGGCCAGGTGGACCAGGGCCTCGGGCGGGCCGGTCAGGCGCAGGGCTCCGGTGAACTCCTCCTGGCGGGCGCGGAGCAGGGCCTCGGCCAGGGCCCTCGGGGGCGCGGCGGCGCTCATGACAGCAGCGCCGAGGTGTGCTCGTCGGCCTGGAGGCGGGCCAGCGCGAGGTTGGTCCGCGCGCGGTCGAAGACCAGGACGAGCAGGGCCTCGTCCGCGCCCGGGGAGGGCACGGGGCGGGTCAGCACGTGGTGCCCGCCGGTGGTGACCACGCTCTCCCGGACCTCCGGTTCGCGGGAGGCCAGGGCCAGGTCGAGGGCCAGGTGGTGGGAGTCCGCGACGTGCTCGGGGTCGGGCAGCGCCGACACCGCCCCCGACCGCGCGTGCGCCCGGCCCGTCGCGCGGTCCACGAGCATCGCGGCCACGACGCCGTCACAGCTCAGATAACGCTCCGTGGATACAGCTGTGCTCGACACGTGCCCCCCGGTGTCTGGTTGCCTCCAAAAGACATTTAACAGTCAAAGATGAGCAAAGAGGACACACTGTGGTAACGATGGACTCCAGCCACAAACTGTCCACTTACGCACCCTCCAGGCGTTTCGCTAATTTTCGTCATGTATCGCCGCTCCTGCGGTGGACACCGAGCGTGAGGAGACGCCATGAACGCCGACGCGGCGATGAAGGAAGCCATGGGGATCGAGGGCGCCATCGGCGTCGCGGTCGTGGACTACGAGAGCGGCATGTCCCTGGGCACCATGGGCGGGGGCGGCCACTTCGACCTGGAGATGGCCGCGGCGGCCAACACCGAGGTCGTGCGCGCCAAGACGCGCGCCCTGGGCGCGCTCGGCCTCGACGACCGCATCGAGGACATCCTCATCACGCTGAGCAGCCAGTATCACCTCATCCGCCTGCTGGAGAAGGCGCACGGCAGCGTCTTCCTCTACCTGGCGCTGGACCGCCAGCGCGCCAACCTGGCCATGGCCCGCCACACCCTCCGGCGCGTGGAGAGCGAACTCCAGCTCTGACCCGGCCCGTCCTGCGCCCGGGGCGGCGCGGGCACGGACTGCGGCCCTGCGCGGGCTCTCCCGCCCCGGCGCCCCGGCGCCCCGTCTCGAACGGCGCGCCGACCGCGTGCGGCCGGGCACGCTGGCGCACCGACCGGAGGCGCGGTCAGCGGGAGAGCAGCTCCCCGTCGTCCGGCGCGCCCTGCCAGCTGCGCCACAGGTCGGCGTAGCGCCCCCCGGCGGCGACCAGCTCGGCGTGCGTCCCCTGCTCCACGACGCGGCCCCGGTCCATGACCACCACGCGGTCGGCGGTCTGCGCCTGGGTCAGCCGGTGCGCCACCACCAGCGTGGTGCGCCCGGCGGTGGCCGCGGCGGCGGCGCGCTCCAGCCGTCGGGCGCCGGAGCTGCCCGCCTCGGCTGTGGCCTCGTCCAGGACGGCCACATCCGGGTCGGCCAGCACCAGCCGGGCCAGCGCCAGGTGCTGGGCCTGCTCGGCGGTCAGGGCGTGCCCGCCCTCGCCGACCACCGTGTCCAGCCCCTCGGGCAGGGCGCGCACCCACTCCAGGGCGCCGACGGCCGCCAGGGCGGCCTCCGCCTCGGCCGCGTCGGCCCCGGCGCGGGCCAGGCGCAGGTCCTCCAGCAGGGTTCCGGCGAACACGTGGGTCTCCTGGCTGACCAGGAAGACGTGTTCGCGCACCCGCCGCTCCCCCAGCTCCTCCAGGGGGATCCCGCCCAGGTACACGGTTCCGGCCGTGGGCGTGCGCAGGCCGCTGACCAGTGCGGCCAGCGTGGTCTTGCCCGCGCCGCTGGCCCCGACCAGGGCCACGCGCTCGCCCGGGGCGACCTCCAGCGACACCTCCTCCAGCGCGGCCGGGCCGCCGGTGCCGTAGGAGTGGGTGACCCCCGCGACGCGGACCGAGGAACCGGCCGGGCCCTCCTCCGCGCCGGGGTCGGCCTCCACCGGGATGTCGACCACACCGGCCAGGCGGGCCAGGCTCGCCCCGGCCGACTGCACCTCGTTGAAGTTCATGACCAGGAAGATCAGCGGGCCGAACAGGCGGTGGAAGTACAGGGCGGCGGCGGTGACCATGCCGACGCTGGCCAGGTCGGCGCGCACCAGCCAGAACCCGGCCACCAGCACCGAGGTCAGTCCGACGCACTCGGCGGCGTTGAGCCGCGACCCGAAGCGGGTGAACAGCCGGAACACCGACACCGTGATGTCCATGGCGGCGGTCGAGCGGTCGCGCACCCGGGACTCGTGCTCGTCCTCCAGTCGGTAGGCGCGCACGGCGGAGCGACCGCGCAGGGCGCCCATCATCGCGTGCGAGCGCTCGCCCATGGCCACGCGCTCGCGGGCGTAGTAGGGGCCCGAGCGGGGCAGGTACCAGCGCACGGCCGTCACGTAGACCGGCACGCAGAGCATCGCGGCCAGGCCCAGGCGCCAGTCCAGGGCGGTGATGCCCACCGCGGTCAGCAGGACGGTGGCCAGGGCCACGACCGCGTCGGGGCCGCTGCGGGCGATGCTGGCGGTGACCACGGCGACGTCGTCTCCGACCCGGGAGAGCAGGTCGCCGATGCGCACCCGCTCCAGGCGGGCGGCGGGCATGCGCAGCACGCG
Source organism: Nocardiopsis sp. M1B1 (assembly GCF_052466615.1). Taxonomy (NCBI): domain Bacteria; kingdom Bacillati; phylum Actinomycetota; class Actinomycetes; order Streptosporangiales; family Nocardiopsidaceae; genus Nocardiopsis; species Nocardiopsis sp. M1B1. The sequence continues at coordinate 2,909,937 of NZ_CP196194.1, read as the reverse complement.
GTCCATGACGCGTTCGCGCAGGCGGGCCAGGACGGTCTCGCCGACCCGGCTGACCAGCCAGCTGCCCACACCGGTGAGCAGGCCGCCGAGCAGCCCCGCCCCGGCGATGAGCAGGACCGAGGACAGGACGGTGTCCAGCCCCCGCTGCGCCGAGATGTCGTCGACCATCCGGCCCAGCACCCAGGGGGCGACCAGTCCGGCGGCGCTGCCCGCGAGCACGGTGGCCAGGGCCAGGGGGGCGCCCCAGCCGGTGCCGCGCACCCCCTCGCCCAGCACGGCCCACGTGCGGCGGGCCGAGGCGGTGGGGAGCAGTTCCCCGTGTTCGCTCGCGGAGTCCTCCACCGGCGTGCTCATCGGTCGTCCTCGGGGTCGTGGTGGCGGGGAAGGGGGGCGCGGCGGCCCGGGGCGGCGGTCGGCGGCGGGGCGCTCCGATGCGCGGCGAACGGCCGTGGGGCGCACCGCGTCGGTGCCGCACCCGGCGGGGCGGTCACCGCAGCACCGCCTCGCGGTAGTCCGCGTCCTCCTCGACCAGCCGCGCGTGCGTGCCCGTGCACCGCACCCGCCCCTCGGCCAGCACCACGACGCGGTCGGCGCGGGCCAGCAGCGCCGGGCTGTTCGCCACGACCAGGGTGGACCTGGCCGCACCCGCGCGGGCGGCGGCCGTGCCCCGGGCGATGGCCTCCTCGGTGACCGCGTCCACGGCGGTGGTGGGGTCGTGCAGCACCAGGACGGGCGGGTCCGCGACCAGGGCTCGGGCCAGGGCCACGCGCTGGCGCTGGCCGCCGGAGAGGTTGGCCGCGCGGTCGGCGACCGGACGGTCCAGGCGCTCGGGGTGGCCGTCGACCAGGTCCGCGGCCGAGGCGGCGCGCAGGGCGTCCAGCAGCCGCTCCTCGTCGCCGCCCGCGCCGGTGTCCAGATTGGAGCGCAGGGTGCCCTCGAACAGGGTGGCCCCGTGCTCCTCCACCAGGACCGCCTCGCGCAGGGCGTCCAGGGCGAGTTCGGGGACGGGGACGCCGCCCACCGTGAACGTGCCCTCCAGGGCCGCGGGCTCGGCCCGGCCCGAGAGCAGTTCCAGCAGCGCCTCGGCGTCGCGGGGGTCGGTGGTGAGCACGCCCACGAGTTCGCCGGGGGCGAGTTCGAGGTCCACCCCGCGCAGCGTGCGGTAGCCGACCCCGGACAGCGCGACCACGGGCTCCTCCGCGCAGGCGCGCTCGCCCGGGGTGACCGCGTCGGGGGCGTTGAGCAGGCGCACCAGCCGCCGGGCGGAGGCGCGGGCGGTGGCGAACAGTTGGCCGACCATGCCCAGACTCTGCACGGGTTCGGCCAGGAACTGGGCGAGGCCGATGACGGTGACGAGTTCGCCGACGCTGAGGCGGCCCTGGAGGGCCATCCACCCGGCCACGCCCGCCACGCAGGCCAGGAAGACGGCGCTGGCGGCGGTGACCAGGCCGCGGTAGACGCCGTTGCTGGCGGCGGCGCCGACCGAGGCGTCCAGGGCCAGGGTGCTGGCCCTGCGGTAGCGGGCGGCCGCGTTGTGCCGCGCCCCGATGCCCATGAGGACGCGCAGACCGCTGACCAGGTCGGTGGCCAGGGCGGTGGCCCCGGCGGCGGTGGCCTGCTTGGCCTCGCTGCGCCGGGTGATGCGGGCGGCGGGCAGGCGCAGGAGCAGCATGAGCAGGGGGACGCCGACCAGGACGCCGATCCCCAGGGGGACGTCCACGGCCAGGAGCGCGACGGTGGTGACGATGATGGCGACCGCCACGGCGATCGAGGCCGACCAGGCGCGCACGTACAGGGCGGCCTGCTCGGCGTCGGAGGTGGCCACCGACAGGACCTCGCCCGCGCGCAGGCCGCTGCGCTCGCCGCGCGGGTCCAGGGCGCGGCGGGCGGCCTCCACCCGCAGCAGGTGCGCCTCGTTCTCGACGGCGCGCAGGGTGAAGCGGGCGCCGTTGCGGTAGGCCTGGGCCAGGACGGTGAAGAGCACGACCATGCCCGCGACGCAGACCGCGAGGGCGCCGACGTCGCCGGAGAAGACGGCCCAGTCGATGGTCAGGCCGATGGCCACCGGCACGAGGGCCTCGGCGACCTGGTGCAGGGAGAGCAGGACCACGCCGACCAGGACGCGGCCGCGGTTGCGCCGCAGGGTGCGGCGGCGCAGGGCGCGCACGCTGTCGGGGACCTCACGCCCGGGGACGCCGGGGGAGCGCGGTTCACGCTCGGCGGCGGGGGCGGTCGCGGGGGCGGCGCTCACAGGGCGGGTCCGCTCGGCGCGGGGCGCGCGGCCCCGTACAGACGTCTACTCATCCGATGTCCTGTTCCCCCCGCTGTGTCGTGCCCTGGGCAAGGCTAGTGGGCGGGCGGAGCGCCCGCGGAACCGGGAGGACCGGCCCCGGACCACCGTGCCACACCAACCTTGGTTAGGCTAACCTTTCCCGTGTCGACATACGGTCACAGCACCCCGAGACCGGACGAACCCGACACCCGCCGCTCTCCGACCCGAACGAAGGGGCCGCGCCTTGCGCATCAGGCATCCGAACCACCGCACCATGATCCGCACCCGGGTGGCGCGCACCGAGCGGACCAGCGAGCACTTCCTCACCGTGACGCTCACGGGCGAGGAGCTGACCGGGTTCGAGTTCCTGGGCCTGGACCAGTGCACGCGGATCCTCTTCGCCCGACCGGGCCAGGAGAGGCTGCACCTGCCCGTCGCCGACAGCGGCGGCGACGGCAACGGGTGGGTGGCCGCGTTCCGCGCCATGCCCGACGACCTGCGCCCGCACGTGCGCAACTACACCGTCCGCCGCTTCGACGCCGAGGCGCTGGAGCTGGACATCGAGTTCGTCGCGCACGGGGACGAGGGCCCGGCGTCGGCGTGGGCGCTGGCCGCCTGGCCCGGCGACGAACTGGGCCTGTACGCCGAGGGGATCTACTACCTGCCTCCGGAGGAGGCCGACTGGCACCTGCTCGTCGGAGACGAGAGCGCCGTACCCGCCCTCCTCTCCATCCTCGAACAAGCCCCCGCCCACCTACGCGGACAGGCCTACCTCGAAGTCCCCAGCAGCGCCGACATCCGACCCGTCACCGCCCCGCCCGGAGTGGACGTGCACTGGCTACCCCGCACCGACCCCCACACCATCCCCGGACAACTCGCCCTGGAGACCGTACGCGCCGCCGAACTGCCCGAGGGACGCCCCTACTGCTTCGTCGCAGGAGAGAACGCCCTGCCCACCGAACTACGCCGCACCCTCGTCCGCCAACACCACATCCCCAAAGACGACATCGCCTTCATCGGCTACTGGCGCCACGGCGTGGCGGCCTACTCATGACGGTGTGACCCTCGACACGGCCGCGGCCCGCGAGGAGCGCCGCGCGGCCCCGCGGACGACCGTGCACAACGGACTTCACCGTCATCCGCGGTTTTCCGCGCCCTCCGCCACGGGCTTGCGCAAAACCACCGACTCCAGCACCATAACCTTTGCTTAGGCAAGGCTAAGCTCATCCACTCCACCGAATGAGGCCCCATGAACCCCGGTCCGCTGACCCGCGGCGGCGCGATCGCCGCCGGCGCGCTGTCCCTCCTGCTGCTCGCCGCCTGCGGCGGCCAGACCTCCGGCTCAGCGGAAGGCGGCTCGGACGGCGAGGTCGCCGAGGGGTACCCGGTCACCGTCGAGACCATCTTCGGCGACGTGGAGATCGCGGACAAGCCGACCAACGTCGTCGCCATGGGCTGGTCCGACGCCGAGACCGCACTGGCGCTGGGCGTGCAGCCGGTCGGCGTGGCCGACTGGCAGGCCTACGGCGGCACGGGCGTGGGCCCGTGGGCGGCCGACATGTTCGAGGAGGAGCCGGTCCAGCTCGGCACCATGGAGCCGAACCTGGAGGCGATCGCCTCCCTGGAGCCCGACGTCATCCTCGACACCCGCTCCGACAACAGCCAGGACCGCTACGACCTGCTCTCGCCGGTGGCCCCCGTGGTCGGCCCGCCGCCCGGCGTGGAGGTCACCTATGGCACCACCTGGCAGCAGCAGACCCGCCAGGTCGCCCAGGTGGTCGGCGAGCAGGAGCGCGCCGAGGAGCTCATCGAGGAGCTGGAGGGCCGCTTCGCCCAGATCCGGGAGGAGAACCCCGAGTTCGCCGACATGACCCTGACCGTGGGCGCCTACTTCGACGGCCAGTACGGCGCCTACGTGCCCGGCGACTCCCGGGTGGACCTGCTCCAGGAGCTGGGCTTCCAGTACAAGCCCGAGGTCGAGGAGATGGCCGACGGCGCCTTCTACGTGGACCTGAGCCCGGAGCGGCTGGAGGTCCTGGACGCGGACCTGACGGTCATGTTCCCCATCGGCGGCACCGCGGACCACCTGCGCGAGGACCCGGTGCTCCAGGGCATCCCCTCCGCCGAGGACGGCCGCATGGTCATCCTGGACGACATGGAGCTGGCCAACGCCTTCTCCAGCGGTTCGTACCCGGGCATCTCCCACGCGCTGGACGAGCTGGTTCCGCTGCTCCAGGAGACCCTGAACGGCTGAGGCCCCCGCCTGCCGGGCCCCGCGGAGCGCGCGCTCCGCGGGGCCCGTCGTCGTCGGGGCCACTCCCCCGCGAAGGCGACACCGCCCCAAAAGAACACAGAACACACTTTTCACCCCAGCCCCATGGGAGCGATCCCAACTTTTCGCCCGACCCCCCTTGTCCGCGAGCGGTCGCGTACGTACAGTCACTTAACGCTTGTTCAGTGGGCGCCCGCCCACGCGGGCACGCCCCCCGCGGCCCGTGCGGAACCCGCTATTTCGCACGCGTCACGGCACCGGGCGCGCCCGTCCCCCCCGCTCACCGGAGTACGCCATGACAAAGAGCGCCCGCCGCAGTACCCGCCGCACCGCCACCGTCGCCACGGCGGTGACCGCCTCCGCCGCGCTGGCCGCGGCGGTCCTCACCGCACCACAGTGGACGGGAGGCGCCGTGGACGGGGCCAACGCCGAACTCAGCGCCGCGCCCGGGGACATCGTCTGGTCCGACGAGTTCGACGGCGCCGCCGGAAGCGCCCCCAACCCCGCCAACTGGAACCACGAGACCGGCGCCCACGGCTGGGGCAACAACGAACTCCAGAACTACACCGACAGCCGCGCCAACTCCGCCCTCGACGGCCAGGGCAACCTCGTCATCACCGCGCGCCAGGAGGCGGACGGCTCCTACACCTCCGCCCGCATGACCACGCAGGACAAGGTCGAACACGCCTACGGCCGCATCGAGGCCCGCATCCAGATCCCCCGCGGCCAGGGCATCTGGCCCGCCTTCTGGATGCTCGGCTCCGACTTCCCCGACACCCCCTGGCCCGACTCCGGCGAGATCGACATCATGGAGAACGTCGGGTACGAGCCCCACATGGTGCACGGCACCGTGCACGGTCCCGGCTACTCGGGCGCGAACGGCATCGGCTCCTCCTACACGCACCCGCAGGGCTGGTCCTTCGCCGACGACTTCCACACCTTCGCCGTCGACTGGAGCCCGGGATCGATCACCTGGTCGGTGGACGGCAACGCCTACCACACCCTCACCACCGCCGACGTGGGCGGCAACCCGTGGGTCTACGACCAGTCCTTCTTCATGATCCTCAACATCGCCGTGGGCGGGAACTGGCCCGGCTACCCCGACGGCACCACCCAGTTCCCCCAGCAGATGGTCGTCGACTACGTCCGGATCTACGAGAACTGAGCGCCCCTTCCCGGAGTCGCGCGCGCGACTCCGGGAAGGGCCGTCAGCGCCCGTGGCACGTCTTCAGGTAGCTGAGGAACGATGCCTGCAACCCGGTGACGTGCGTCTCCCGCAACAACGCGTTCGAAACCCGCTCCGACCGCCCCCGGGTGCGCAGCTGTTCCACCGCCGTGAGGACGTTGCGGGCCATCGCGCGGTAGAAGGGGACCTCCCCCAGCAGTTCGGCCTCGTTCAGCGTGATGTGCAGCCGTGGGGCGGCCGCGTCCCCGCCGGGTTCCGGCAGGGCTTGGACGAGGTCGAAGACCCGGCTGTCCGTACTGGCCACACCGGGGCTGCCCGCGCCGACGCTCGCGAAGAGCCCTGTGTCGCGCAGCCACGCGTAGAGGGCGAAGAGACCTCCGTAGGAGTAACCGAAGAGGCCGTGTCCGGACTCGCTGACACGCAGCCTCGACCGCAGGTGCGGGTGGAGTTCGCCGGTCAGGAAGTCGAGGAAGAGGTCGGCCCGGGGTTCCTCCAGCTCCGCGAGGTAGGCGTCGACCTGCTCCCGGGTCATCGCACCCGACTCGCGCGCCGCCGCGAGGGTGGCCAGCATGTCGTCACCGACGGGTTCGCCCGGCGGCACGAGGTCGCGGTTGCGGATGTGCGCCCAGTCCGCGGCCTCCTCACCGGCGTACCCGACGCTGACCTGGACGTAGGGGGCGATCGCCAGGTACGGGTCCGCCTGGGTGACGATGAGGGGCGCGGTGAGGCCGACCGCCCAGTTGCCGTCCAGCACGTAGATCAGCGGCAGGGGGTCCGTGGAGTCCGCGTAACCGGGGGGCGTGGTCACCCAGACGCCGTAGCGGTGCCCCGACCGGGCGGTCACCTCCAGGTACTCCGTGTCCGGCAGACAGCCGTGCAGTATCTCGCTCAACGGGTCTCTCCCTTGGTCAGGCCGTCCTCGACGCACACGTCGACCGCGGTCGGGTCAGCGCCCGGTCCGTCCGCGACGGCACCGCCGACCGGCCGTGCACCGGTCAGCGAACCCCTCCCGCGGGCCGCGGCCCACTGTCCTCAACAGTGGTGAAACCGTCAACGGAGGCAACGTGAGATCGCCGGCGGGGGAAGGGAAGAAGCGTCTCCTGGAGTCGCTGTTCGACGAGTTCGGCGAGAACGGCCCCAGCCCGAACCTGTCGATGCGCCAGGTGGCGGAGCGGCTCGGCGTGCACCACACGCTGCTGACGTACCACTTCGGGTCGCGGCCGGGACTGCTGCGCGCGGTGCTGTTGGAGGCGCGCCGCCGCGACAACCTCGTCATCGCCGCGACCGGCGGCGAACTCGGGTTCGCGGCCCTGTGCGGAGCGGTCTGGGACTTCTACTCGGACCCCGCGCACGAGGACCGCACCCACGCCTTCTTCCACCTGGTCGGGCTCGCGGTCTACGAACGCGACGCGTTCCAGGAGCTCGTCCTCGACATCGACGGCCTGGCGAACCTTCTGGAAGCGGCGGCCCTTCGCGACGGCGCCACGGCGGCCGACGCCAGGCAGCGGAGCATCATCGCGACCGCGTGCCTGCGAGGACTCCTGCTGGAGAGGCTGCTGACCCCGACCGCCGAGGTCGATGCCGCGGCCGAGCGCTTCATCACCTCGTTGGCGGCGCCCGGGGACGGGCGTCAGGCGTCGTCGGCCGACGCGGCCCACGGACCGACCGGCCGGTAGGCCGCGTCGGCGCCGGACCCGGCGCACGGAACGGTCCGCGTGCGTCCGGCGCGGGACCGGAGCGGCCCCGCGCCCGGGCCGTGCCCGCTCGACGCGGCGGGCAGCGCCCGCCTCCGGGGCGCCCGGGCCCGCAGGCGGGCGCCCCGGGCCGGGGATTCGGCCCGGGGCGCCCGCCTGCGACCGGTCAGGGCCGGAAGACGACCTTGAACACGCCGTCCTGCTTCTTCTGGAACTTCTCGTAGGCCATCGAGGCCGCGTCCAGGCCCACGTGGTGGGTGGCGAAGTCGTCCACCCCCAGCGGGTCGGCCCCCTCCAGCAGCGGCAGGATCTCCGGCACCCACCGGCGCACGTTGGCCTGCCCCATCCGCAGCTGGATCTGCTTGTCGAAGAGCGTGAGCATCGGCATCGGGTCGGCCATGCCGCCGTACACGCCGATCAGGGAGACGGTCCCGCCGCGCCGCACCAGGTCGATGGCGGTGTGCAGGGCGGTCAGCCGGTCCACTCCGGCCGTCTCCATCATCTTGGCTGCCACGCCGCGCGGCATGAGGTTGGCCACGCGCTGGGCGAACTTGGCCGAGCCGTGCCCGGCCGCCTCCATGCCGACCGCGTCGATGACCGCGTCCGGGCCGCGCCCGTCCGTGCGGTCGCGGATCTCCCGGACCACGTCGTCGGTGCCCTTGGAGGAGTCGAACACCTCCACATCCCGGGCGGCGGCACGGGCACGCCGTTCCGGCACCGGGTCCACGCCGAACACCCGGCCCGCGCCCAGGTGGCGGGCGACCCGGCAGCACATGTCGCCGATCGGCCCCAGCCCCAGGACGGCCACCGATCCCCCCTCGGGGACGTCGGCGTAGCGGACGGCCTGCCAGGCGGTCGGCAGCACGTCGGACAGGAACAGGTAGCGGTCGTCGGGGCCCTGGTCGGACACCGGGACCGCGGTGGTCTCGGCGCGCGGAACGCGCAGGTACTCGGCCTGCCCGCCGGGCACCGCGCCGTAGAGCTTGCTGTAGCCGAAGAGCGCGGCGCCCATGCCCTGCTCCTCGACCTGGGTGTTCTCGCACTGGCTCTGGAGACCGGTGTCGCACATGAGGCAGTGCCCGCAGGAGATCTGGAAGGGGATGACGACCCGCTGTCCGGGGGTGAGGGAGGTGACGCCGGAACCGACCTCCTCGACCACGCCCATGGGTTCGTGTCCGAGGATGTCCCCCGGGGTCATGAACGGTCCGAGCACCTCGTACAGGTGCAGGTCGGAGCCGCACAGGCCCGAGCTGGTGATCCGGACGACGGCGTCGCCGGGCTCCTCGATCCGCGGATCGGGAACGGTCACGGTGTCGACGTTCCTGGTGCCGTTCCACACCACTGCCCTCATCGGTTCCCCCTGGTCTCGCGACGGTCGCGGTCGTCGCCTGGGGAGCGCGCGGCCCCCTGGGCTACCCTCGGCCACTACCCGGCCCGTTCAGGCGGAAACGGGGGCGCGGGCGCCCCGGAACCGGTCCGTTCCCGACCCGGTGGCCACCCACGCTCACCTCGGTTCGGAGGTGTCCCTGACCGGGCCGTCCTCGACGGCCGCGCCGGGCGCCCCGCGCTCGGGAGCGGCGGGGCTGTGCGCGTGCTGGGGCGGTGCGGTGTCCTCGCCCGCGCCCTCGCCCGCCGCCGGAACGCGTAGGGCGAGCAGGGCGACGTCGTCGCCGCCGGGGGCGATGCGGGCCAGGAGTTCGTCGCAGAAGTCCTCGACGTCGCGGTCGGCCAGGGCGGCGGCGTGGCGGCGCAGGTTGGCCAGTCCCGTGTCGATGGGATGGTCGCGGCTCTCGACGAGGCCGTCGGTGTACAGCAGCAGGGTGGACTCCGCGGGGAGCTCCTCGCGTGCGTCGGTCCACTCCAGGCCCAGGTGCAGGGCGGCGCTCATGCCCAGCAGGGGGCCGTGGCCGTCCTCCAGGTAGCGGGTGCGGCCGTCGGCGGTGACGAGCAGCGGTGGAGGGTGCCCGGCGTTGACCCAGTGGAAGTACCAGGGACCTCCCTCGGGGCCCTCGATACGGGCGAAGACGGCGGTGGCCATGGAGGCGTCGCTGGTGTTGGTCATGGCCTCGTCCAGCCGCCGCACGATCAGGCTGGGCGGTTCCTGGCGGTCCCAGGCCAGGGCGCGCAGCATGTTGCGGACCTCGGCCATGTGCGCGGCGGCCTGGAGGTCGTGGCCGACCACGTCTCCGATGACCATGGTCATGACGCCGTCGGCGAGCAGGAAGGCGTCGTACCAGTCCCCGCCGATCTCGGCGGCCTGCTGCGCGGGCTGGTAGCGGGCGGCGAACCGCAGGTGGTCGACCTGCGGCAGCGGGGTCAGGAGCTGGCGCTGCATGGTCTCGGCGACGTGGCGCTGCTGCGCGAAGAGCTGGGCGCTCTCCATCACCAGACCGGCGCGCCGGGCGACGTCCCCCAGCACGAGGACCTCGGCGTCGGTGTAGGCGGGGCGCTCCCCGGTGCGGGCCACGGTCAGCGCCCCGAAGACCTGCCGGTGGGTGTGCAGCGGCACCACCACCGCGGAGTGCCCGCCCAGGCGGTCGAACAGCCGCCGGTGCGCCCGGGCGAGCGGCTCGTCCGGCTCGCGGGCGAGGTCACCGGCGTCGAAGAGGACGGGCTGGGTGCTGTACAGGGCGCGCATCAGCGCCGCGTGGGAGGCGGGCGACAGCGGCGGCAGCGGGCCCTTGAGCGCCTCGGCCGTGTCCTGGTCGCCGAAGGCGTGCACGGCGACGCGCTCCACCTCCTTGGTGCGCCCGTCGGTGACCATGTCGACCACCGCCCAGTCCCCCAGTTCCGGCACCAGCAGCCGGACCAGCCTGTCCAGCATCTCGGGCACGTCCTGGGTGGAGACCAGGACCACGGAGATCTCCGCGACCAGGCTCAACCGGGCGGTGAGCTCCTCCAGGGCCGCCAGGTGCGCCGCGGTCTGCTCGGCGGCGTCGCGGTGCGCCCTGAAGTCGTGGAAGACGATGACCGCGCCCTCCAGGCGCCCCTCCTTCTGGAGCGGGGTGGTCGCCCAGATGATGGGCACGAGCGTGCCGTCCCCGCGCAGGAAGGACTCGCTGCTCCCCTCGGCCGGGTGGCCGCTGTCGAGCACGGCCAGGACGCGGCACTCCTCCCGAGGCGTCGGCTCCCCCTCCGGGTCGCGGTGCAGCAGGTCGTGCAGGTCCAGGCCGAGCATCTCCTCCCTGGGCCGGTCCAGGATGCGCTGCGCGTAGGGGTTTGCGGCGGTGATGCGGCCGGTGGTGTCGATGACGAACATCCCCGCGCCCACGCTGTCGAACACCGCGCGCAGCAGGCCGGTCTCCAGCGGCCAGCCGTCGTCGCTCATCGCGCCGCCCTCCGGTCACCGCGCCGCCGCGCGGAGTTTCGCCCCGGCCTCACCGGGGTCGTCCGAAGGTTGCGCTCGAAGACACCCATGCGGTTCGCGTACCCACGTTTCTCCTGACGACCGGCGTCGCCAGTCTGCCCCGCGAGGCGGCCCGGGAAGCGCATTGCGGAGTCGGCGGCATGTCACACACCGCCGCACGGGCCCTCTCCGGCGAACGCCGCGCCACGCCCCGGGCAGGGAACTCCGACGCTGATCCCATGTATTGAAGCGTTCCTCACGGCTGAAGCCGGAGGACTCCCGCCTACCTCGCGGTGGCGGGCTTGACGCGACGAACGCGCCTGACGACTGCCCTCCCGGCAGCCGGGACCGCCACGAGGCCGATCCGGTACAGGTGCAAGACGTTACGGGCCGCGTTCCAATCGGCGTTCGCCGTGAAACCACAACCAGTCTTCTTACACACGAACGTGGCCTGACTCATCCGGCTGCCCGGCGTGGTGAATCCGCACTCCGAGCAGCGTTGGGAAGTACCAGGCGCAGGGACCTTCACCAGAGTGCCGCCTCGTTGGGCGAGCTTGTACGCCAACATCGTGACCGTCTGTCCCCACGCCTCCTGACTGATGGCACGGTTCAGCCCGGCTTTTTGCGCAACGTTCCTGCCAGGCTCGGCGACGGTGCCCTTGGCGGAACGGGTCATGTTCGTGATGGTGAGCTGTTCGACCACCACGATCGCGTATTGCTGAGCGAGGGCAGTGGTGGTCTTGTGCTGCCAGTCCTGGTGGCGTCGCGTGGCTCTTGCGCGCAACCCGCGGATCTGGTCATAAGTGTGGTGCAGACGGCGCGATACGCTCTGGCCGGGCTCGCAATGCTGTTTTCGCTGGGCGGCTTGTCTCTCAAGGCGCAAAAGCTTGGCCTTCTCCTTGGAGTCGAGCCACTTGTCGCGATCAGCTTTGCCGCTCTCAGTCTTGGTAAGGCGACCGTGATCCTGGTGATTGCCATCGGACAGGGCCAAGGGAATCGTGACGCCCACGTCGATACCGACCTCAGCCCCACGGTGGGAACCAGGTGCACTCTCCAAGGCCTGGACACGGAAGGCGATGTGCCAACCGAGCGCGTCCTTGACCAGCCGTGCCCCAGTGATCCGGTTCTCGGCGTTGGCGTACTTGCCCACGGGCAGGTCCCTGGTCCAACGGAACCGCACCCGACCCACCTTGGGAACGTTGACCATGCCCCACCGACGGTGCACGCGGACGACGTTCAAATTTCGTCCCTGGGGAACGTCCACCGACATCGTGGACCGGATACGGGACTTGAAAACGGGCTTTTTCACCCGGCCGTCCCAGCAGTTTCTCCAAGCCCGGTGGTAGGTCTTCAGGACCGCTTGGGCAGCCTGAGCAGGCAACACCGATAGAAAGTCGATGTCCGCGCGGGCTTGTCTGATGGCCGTGTCGGCGTCCTTGAGATCCACGCGCCGGTTCTGGCCGACCATGGTCCACCACTCATGCAGCAGGTTTCACAGGGCACGGGCGGCGTGTCCCTGGCCATCGAGCTTGGCCACCTGCATGGGCGACAGCGCGAGCCGGGCACGGTGCCCGTACTGACGCTTGACCAAGGTGTCCTGACTCATGACTATAAGCCTACCCTTCACTTATGCCACCGTAGCGTGGAACTAATTACTTGACATGGGCCAGCAGCAAGTTTTTTCCACTTTTGTACACATTTGTTTTCCTCGATAAGTGCCGGCATGGGCCGTCAACGAAATCAATGCTGACGCGTTTTTCGTTGCCATGCGGCAGTACATCGAGTGGCAGCGGCCGGTCTGGCGACCAGATGTGAGGAGGTGTTCATCGTTCTGGAGAAGCTGCGCGGGCTTCCCGGGGTCCGCGCGGTGGAGTCGTGGACGCACCTGCACGCGGTCAAGGAGGAGAACGACCTGGCGCTCCCCCGCTGAGGGGTCCGGCGGCCCGCTGCGCGGCGCCCCGCGCGGGCGGCCCCCGTGCGCCCGGCACCCCGTCCGGGCCGGTGACGCTCACCCGGACGTCCCACCATCGGACGGTCGGTGCCAGAATGCGCAGTGTGAGACACCAGCACTCGGACAACGCAGACCCCGCCCAGGACTCCCCCCGGATCAGCCCGCCCAAGAGCAGCGCGGCCGGACTCCCCGCCGTGCTCAACAGCCTCCGCCACCTCAACGAGCACACCGGCGTGCGGCGCGGACTGCCCGCCATGCTCGCGATCAACCAGAAGCGCGGCTTCGACTGCCCCGGCTGCGCCTGGCCCGAGGGGGACAAGAGGCACCGGGCCGAGTTCTGCGAGAACGGCGCCAAGGCCGTCGCGGAGGAGGCCACGGCCACGGCGCTGACCGGGGAGTTCTTCGCCGAGCACCCGGTCTCCGAGCTGGCCGGGCGGTCCGGGTACTGGCTGGGCCAGCAGGGCCGCCTCGCCGAGCCGCTGTACCTGGCCGAGGGCGCCACCCACTACGAGCCGGTCAGCTGGGAGCGGGCGCTGGACCTGGTCGCCGAGGACCTGCGCGCGCTGGACTCCCCGGACCAGGCGGTGTTCTACACCTCCGGGCGCACCAGCAACGAGGCGGCGTTCTGCTACCAGTTGTTCGCCCGCGCCCTCGGGACGAACAACATGCCCGACTGCTCCAACATGTGCCACGAGTCGTCCGGTTCGGCCCTGACCGAGACCCTGGGCGTGGGCAAGGGCAGCGTGTCCCTGGAGGACCTGCGCGAGGCCGACCTCATCATCGTGGCCGGGCAGAACCCCGGCACCAACCACCCCCGCATGCTCAGTGCCCTGGAGCGGGCCAAGAAGTCCGGGACGCGGATCGTCACCGTCAACCCGCTGCCCGAGGCGGGGATGCGCGAGTTCCGCAACCCCCAGCGCCCGGGCGGCCTGCTGGGGCGCGGCACCGAGCTGACCGACCTGTTCGCGCAGGTGCGGCTGGGCGGCGACCTCGCCCTGTTCTCCGCCCTCAACCGCCTGCTGCTGGAGGCCGACGAGCGCGGTGAGCCGGTCCTGGACCGGGAGTTCGTGTCCGCCCACACCCACGGTTTCGAGCAGTTCGCCAAGGCGCTGCTGGCCGAGCCGGACGAGGAGTTCTGGGCGCGCACCGAGCGCGACACCGGCCTGGAGCGGGAGCTGATCGAGCGGATCGCCGCGATGGTCACCTCCTCGGAGCGGATCGTGGTGTGCTGGGCGATGGGGCTGACCCAGCACCGGCACTCGGTGCCCACCATCCGCGAGGTGGTCAACTTCCTGCTGCTGCGCGGCAACGTGGGCCGCCCCGGCGCGGGTGTGTGCCCGGTGCGCGGCCACTCCAACGTGCAGGGCGACCGCACGATGGGGATCTTCGAGCGCCCGGCCGAGGAGTTCCTGGACGCCCTGGGCGCCGAGTTCGGCTTCACGCCGCCTCGCGAGCACGGGTACGACACTGTCAACGCCATCCGCGCCATGGCGCGCGGTGACGTGCGGGTGTTCTTCGCGATGGGCGGCAACTTCGTCGCGGCCACCCCGGACACGCTGGTGACCGAGGACGCCATGCGCCGGGTGGGGCTGACGGTGCACGTGTCCACCAAGCTGAACCGCTCGCACGTGGTGACGGGGACGCGGGCGTTGATCCTGCCCGCCCTGGGGCGCACCGACCGCGACCTGCGCGACGGCGAGCCGCGCTGGGTGACGGTGGAGGACTCCATGGGCAAGGTGCACGCCTCCCACGGCGTGCTGGCCCCGCTGGCTCCGGGCATGCGCTCGGAGGTGGACATCGTCTGCGACCTGGCCGGACGGGTGCTCGGCGACTTCCCGGTGGCGTGGTCGGAGCTGACCGACTACGACCGGGTGCGCGAGCACGTGGCCGCGGTGGTGCCGGGGTTCGAGGACTTCAACGCCCGCGCGCGCAGGCCCGGCGGGTTCACCCTGCCGCACGCGCCGCGCGACGACCGGCGCTTCCCGACCGCGACCGGGCTGGCCAACTTCACGGTGAACGGCACGTACGCACCGCAGGTGCCCGAGGGTCGGCTGCTGTTGCAGACGCTGCGCTCGCACGACCAGTACAACACGACGGTCTACGGGCTGGACGACCGGTACCGGGGCATCAAGGACGGCCGCCGGGTGGTGCTGGTCAACCCCGAGGACGCCCGGGAGCTGGGGCTGGCCGACGGCGCCTACACCGACCTCGTGAGCGAGTGGCACGACGGCAGGGAGCGGCGCGCGGCGCACTTCCGGGTGGTGCACTACCCGACCGCGCGCGGGTGCGCGGCCTCCTACTTCCCGGAGACGAACGTGCTGGTGCCGCTGGACTCCACGGCCGAGGTGAGCAACACGCCGACGTCGAAGTCGGTGGTGGTGCGCTTCGAGCCGGACTCCGGGGCCGTTTGACCCCGTGACCGGTGCGGCGCCCCGGCCCGGCCCCTTCGCCGGGCCCCGCGCGCCGCACCGGGAGCCCTTCCGGTCGGCCCGCCGGAGACCGTCCCGCCGACCGGGTCCCGGGGCGCGCTCCCCGGGGCCCGGCGGGGCCGTCAGGCCTTGCGGGCGACGCCGCAGTACTGGTCGGCCGCGACGATCTCGCCCACCTCCGCGGCGTCGGGCCGCCAGAAGGGCGCCGAGACCACGCCGGGCTCCAGCAGGTCGAGCCCGTCGAAGAAGCCCGCGATCTCCTCGGGGCTGCGCAGGTGGTAGGGCAGGGGCGCGGTCTCGTTCCAGCGCCGGGACGCCTCGATCATCGGTTCGCTGGTGTCGGTCCCGTCGCACAGGGCCAGGAAGCTGCCCGGGGGCAGCGCGTCCACGTAGGCGCGCACGGTGGCGTAGGCCCGGGCGTTGTCGGGGGTGTGTCCCATGGTGCCCAGGATGGTGAGCGCGATGGGCCGGTCGAAGTCCAGGTGGGCGGCGGCCGCCTTGAGGACCTGCTCGGGCTCGTGCAGGTTGGCGTCGACGTAGTGGACCTCCCCCGCCCCCTCTCCGACCAGCAGCGCGCGGGCGTGCGTGAGCACCAGCGGGTCGTTGTCCACGTAGACCACGCGGGCGTCGGGTGCGGCGGCCTGGGCGACCTCGTGGGTGTTGTTGTGCGTGGGCAGCCCGGTGCCCACGTCCAGGAACTGGCGGACGCCCTCCTCCCGGGCCAGGTGGGTGACCGCGCGGATGAGGAACTCCCGGTCGGCGCGGGCCGCGGTGACCATCTCCGGGTAGGCCTGGAGCACGTAGTCGCCGACCTCGCGGTCGGCCGGGTAGTTGTCCTTGCCTCCCAGCCAGTAGTTCCACACCCGGGCGGAGTGTGCCACGGTGGTGTCGATGGGGGGTGTGTCCGTCATGGTGTGCCCTCTCACGGGAAACGCGGTTCGCGCCCGTATTGTCCTGCTTGCGGAAAGCGTGACGCAAGCGAAAACGCCGTGTGCGCGGGCGTTCGCGAACGACGGGCGCCTTCGCCCGCCCCGCCCCTCGAACCCGTCAGGGCCTTCTGCCGGACCCGGTCCGGGCCCTCGCCCCGCGCCCCCGAACGCGTCCCCGGCGCGGGGGCTCCCGCGGAGCCGCTCGTACTCTGGGGCGATGCCGAGCATCTACCTGATCCGTCACGGGAAGGCCTCCCCCGAGGCGGAGGACTACGACGAGTTGAGCCCGACCGGCTACGAGCAGGCGCGCCTGCTGGGCGCCGAACTCCGGCGGCGCGGCCCCCGGGTCGGCCGCGTGGTGACCGGTGAGCTGCGCCGCCAGCGCCAGACGGCGGCCGCGGCCCTGACCGAGGCGGGCCTGGACCTGGAACCGGTCGGCGACGAGCGGTGGAACGAGTACGACCACCTCGGCCTGCTGGGCGCCCACCCGGTCGCGACCGGCTCGCTCCAGGATCGGCTCGACGCCTCCCTGACCTCGTGGATCGAGGCCGGGGGCAGCGGTCCGGGCACCTGGGAGGGTTTCCGGGGCGGGGTCCGGCAGGCGCTGGACGACCTGGTCGCCGGGCTGGGCAGGGGGGAGACGGCGCTGGTCTTCACCTCCGCCGGGGTGATCGCGACGGTGTGCTCGATCCTGCTGGGCACGGCGCCCGCCGGGTTCCTGGCCCTGAACCGCGTGGTGGTCAACGGTTCGGTGAGCAAGCTGCTGCACGGCCGGGGCGGCACCCGGCTGCTGTCCTTCAACGACCACGCCCACCTGGAGCAGGGCGGCCCCGCGCTGATGACCTACCGCTGAGCGCCCGTGCCGCCCGCCTCCCGGCGCTCGGCGTCGCGCCGCAGCACCGCGCGCAGGGCCAGTTCGTAGCCGAAGACCCCGCACCCGGCGACGTAGCCCGCGGCCACCGGCGCGGTCACCGAGGTGTGCCGGAACTCCTCGCGCGCGTAGACGTTGGAGATGTGCACCTCCACCACCGGCGCCTCGACCGCGTCGATCGCGTCGCGCAGCGCGATGCCGTAGTGCGCGTAGGCGCCGGGGTTGAGCACCACCCCCGCCCAGTCGCGCGCGGCGTGGATCCGGTCCACCATCACGCCCTCGCTGTTGCTCTGCGCGCACACCACCCGCACACCCAGCTCCTCTCCGAGGGAGACCACGCGGCGTTCGACCTCCGCCAGGGTGGTGGTGCCGTACTGCCCGGGGTCGCGGGTGCCCAGCAGGTTGAGGTTGGGGCCGTTGAGCAGCAGGACGGTGCGGGAGGGGTCGGACACAGCGGACATGCGGGTCAGCGCTCCTTCTCGGGTCGGTGGCAGCAAGCTTAGGGCCCGGGAGGCGGCGCGGCCCCGGTCGCCCCGGAGTCCTGCGGACGGGGTAGCATACCGACCAGTCGGTCAACGATTCGAGGAGGCGACCCGTGGCGTCCGCCCTGCTGTCCACGCGCGACCTGCACTTCCTGCTCTACGAGTGGCTCGACACCGAGGCGCTCACCAGCCGGCCACACTACGCCGACCACTCCCGCGAGACCCTCGACGCCGCGCTGGAGCTGGCCGAACGCGTGGCCACCGACCACTTCGCGCCGCACAACAAGGCCAACGACGCCAACGAGCCCCGCTTCGACGGCGAGCGCGTCCACGTCATCCCCGAGGTGAGGAAGGCCCTGGAGGTCTACGCCGAGACCGGGCTGAGCGCCGCCGGGATGCCCGCCTCCGTGGGCGGCGCCCAGATCCCGCATGTGGTCTCCAGCGCGTGCGGCGCCTACTTCCAGGCCGCCAACCTGGGCACCTCGGCCTACCCCTTCCTCACCTCGGGCAACGCGCGCCTGCTCCTGGCGCACGGCAGCCCCGAGCAGGTCGACACCTGGGTGCGCCCCATGGTGGAGGGGCGCTTCACCGGGACCATGTGCCTGTCCGAGCCGCAGGCGGGCAGCTCGCTGGCCGACATCACCACCCGCGCCGAGGAGGACGGGCAGGGCGGTTACCGGCTGTTCGGCAACAAGATGTGGATCTCCGGGGGCGACCACGAACTGACCGAGAACATCGTGCACCTGGTGCTGGCCAGGATCCCCGGCGGCCCGCCCGGGGTCCGGGGCATCTCCCTGTTCGTGGTGCCCAAGTACCTGCTGGAGGCCGACGGGTCGGTCGGCGAGCGCAACGACGTCGTGCCCGCCGGGCTCAACCACAAGATGGGCTACCGGGGCACCGTCAACGCGCTGCTCAACTTCGGCGAGGGACGCCACACCCCCGGCGGGCGGCCCGGCGCGGTGGGCTACCTGGTCGGCGAGCCCCACCAGGGGCTGAAGTACATGTTCCACATGATGAACGGGGCCCGGATCGGGGTGGGCGCGGGCGCCGCCGCCGTCGGCTACACCGGCTACCTCAAGTCGCTGGCCTACGCCCGCGAGCGCCTCCAGGGCCGCCCGCTGGGCGGCAAGGACCCCGAGCGGCCGCAGGTCCCCATCGTCGAGCACACCGACGTGCGCCGGATGCTGCTCGCCCAGAAGAGCTACGTCGAGGGCGCGCTCGCCCTGGTGCTGTACTGCGCCCGGCTGGTGGACGAGACCGCCAGCGCCGGGGACGGGGAGGCGCGCGAGCGGGCCCACCTGCTGCTGGACGTGCTCACGCCGATCGCCAAGAGCTGGCCCTCCCAGTGGTGCGTGGAGGCCAACAGCCTGGCCATCCAGGTGCACGGCGGGTACGGGTACACGCGCGAGTACGACGTGGAGCAGCACTACCGGGACAACCGGCTCAACCCGATCCACGAGGGGACCCACGGCATCCAGGCCCTGGACCTGCTGGGCCGCAAGGCCGTGCTCGACGGCGGCTCCCGGCTGTCGCTGCTGGTGGAGACCGCGCGCGCCACGGCGGACCGTGCCCGGGAGCTGGGCGGACGCGAGGCCGAGTACGCGGGGCTGCTGTCGAAGGCCCTGGACCGGACCGCGGAGACGGCCGCCGCGGCCTGGGCCGGGGGCGACCCGGCGGTGGCGCTGGCCAACGCCACCCCCTACCTGGAGGCGGTGGGGCACGTGGTGGTCGCCTGGATGTGGCTGGAGCAGCTGGTGGCCGCGCACGGGCGCGAGGGCGGCTTCTACGAGGGCAAGCGCGCCGCGGCGGCGTACTTCTTCCGCCACGAGCTGCCGCGCACCTGGCCGCAGTTCGACCTGGTGGCCTCGCGCGACCGCACGGTGCTGGACGTCTCGCCCGACGTCCTCTGAGGGACGGTGCCGGGAGGCCGGGGCGCGTGCGCCCCGGCCTCCCGGCCGCCGGTTCCCGGGCGCAGGACACCCCGGCGAAGGGACGGCGGCGCCGTTCAGCCCCCGGCCGGGCGGAGGCGTTCGGTCTCGGGCACGTCCAGAAGGAAGACGCGGCCCAGGTTGGCCTCCTGGTAGCCGTGGTCGGCGTTGGCCACCCGCACGCGCTCGGGGCTGACCTCCACGATCCGCACCCTGATCGGCTCCTCGCGCCCGGGGAGGCTGAGCAGCCAGGGGTCGGCCAGGTAGGACAGTCCCCGGGCGTCCAGGGCGGCGCGGGCGGAGTCCTCGTCACCGGGACCGTCGAGCGGACGGCCGAAGGGGGTGACGGGACGGTAGCGCCCCTCCCCCACGGGTTCGAGGTAGCCGAGCACCTCGCCGTCCTCGTCGCGGCGGATCCCGCCGGGGCCGATCCGCTCGGGCTCCAACAGGCCGATCCGGTGGTAGTGCCGCAGGGCGCGGGAGGTGACGCCGCTCATACGGCACACCTCGCCCATCGACCAGGACATCGCGGTCTCTCCCTCGTCGGGCCGGTCCCTCCGGCCCGGGGAACGACGTTAGGCGTTGACGCTACGTCAACCGCAACGCGTTCTCGCCCGGGTTCTCCCGCGCCCGCGCGGAGGCGGACGCGGGAAAACCGCTTCGGCGCGGGCGGGGTCCTGTGCCAGGCTGGCCCCATGTCCGACCCTCGTCGCGCGCTGCTGCGCTGGCAGTTCGACTTCACCTGGTCCCTGTTCGAGTACCACCTGGAGCGCCTGGAGCCCGGCGACCTGCTCTGGGAGCCCGGCCCCCTGTGCTGGACGGTGCGCCGGGACGGCGAGGGCCGGTGGGTGCCCGACTGGGCGGACACCGAACCCGATCCCGTGCCCGTCCCCACCGCGGCCTGGGTCACCTGGCACATCGGCTGGTGGTGGTCCACCGCCCTCGACCACCTGCGGGGGCGCGTTCCGCGCGAGCGCGAGGAGGTCCGCTGGCCGGGCCCGGAGGAGGCGGCCGACTGGCTGCGCGGGTTGCGGACGCAGTGGCTGGAGGTGCTGGAGGTGCTGGAGGGGCTCACCGGCGCGGACCTGGACGCCCCCGCCGCGTTCCCCTGGCCGCCGGACTCGGGGCTGGCGGTCGAGCACACGGCCGCCTGGGTCAACGGCGAGCTGATGAAGAACGTGGCCGAGCTGGGGCAGCTGCGGCTGCTGCGGGCCGCGTCGGCACCCGGGGCCTGACCGGCGGGCACGCCCCGGAGGCCCCTGCCGACACCCAAGCGCTAACGGCGGGCCGGTCCGCTGGCCAGCGCGACCAGCGCGCCGAGCACCGACAGGGCCGCCAGCAGCAGGAACACCGCCGGGTAGCCGCCCAGGGGCCCGGCCAGCAGCGCGCACGCCCCCGGCGCCAGGGCCATGGTGAGCATGAGCGGGGTGTGCATGATGCCGTTGAGCGTGGTGTAGTGCTCCTCCCCCCAGCGGTCGGCCACGGCCGTGGCCTGGAGCAGGGTGAGCACGCCCCGCGCGGCGCCGACCAGCGCCGCCGCGGCCATGACCAAGGTCAGCGGCCCGCTGACCAGGGCGATCAGTCCGGTCGCCCCGGCGCAGGCCAGAAGCGCCGCGGCGATCCGGTGCACCGCCCCGCTGCGCCGCGCCAGCGGTGCGTAGACGAGGCGGCCCAGTACCTGGCCCACGCCCACCACGCTGAGCGTCCAGGCGGCCTCGGCGGTGCCGAACCCGCGTCCCTCCATGAGCGGGACGATGCCGACCACGACCGCGTACACGGTGAGAGTGCCCAGGGCGAGCGCCGTGGTCAGCGCCCAGAACGCGCCGCTGCGGACCACTCCGCGCACCGCCCTGCGGTCCCCGGCCCGGTCGGCGGTGCCGCCGGGAGCCCAGGGCGGGGTCAGGGCCAGGGCGTGCAGCGGCAGCACCACCAGGGCCAGGACCAGGGCGAGGACGAGGTAGGCGCCGCGCCAGCCGACCTGCGACTCCAGGGCGGCGGTCAGCGGGGCGAAGACGGTGCTGGCCAGCCCGCCGACCAGGGTGAGCGCGGTGAGCGCCCGGACCCTGCCCGGCCCGTACCAGCGGGTCAGGGCGGCGAAGGCGGGCGGGTAGGAGAGCCCGGCCACGGCGACTCCGGCCGCCTGCCAGGCCGCGCCGAAGAACCACAGGTTCGGGGCCAGCGCGAGTCCGGCGACGGCGACCGCGCCCAGCAGGGCCGCCGCGGTCATGACCGGGCGGGGGCCGCGCACGCGCAGCCAGCGGGCCACCAGGGGCCCGCCCAGCCCGGCCACGACCTGGGAGCCGGAGAACAGGGCGATGACGGCGGGCAGGGACCAGCCGGTGTCCTCGGCGATGGCGGGCGCCAGCACGGGGAAGGCGTAGAACAGCACTCCCTGGCTGGCGGTGACGGTGACGCACAGGGCGGTCAACGCCCTGCGCGCGTCCGTGCCGGAGGGTGCCCGGCCCGACGCGCGGAGGGGTCGGTGGGTCATACGCGCCGCCCGCGCGGCGCCGGTCGGGTGTTCGGGGGAAGCGGGGGAACGGGGGCAGGGTTCCGTTGCGCTTGCACGGGGGGACTCCTCGCCCTGGGAGGGGCAGACCCAGGGATCGAACGGACAGGTGACGCGTTCGTGTACATACCCGCGTTACTACACCGAGTATTCACCCAATGGCCATCCGTCGCTTACCTGGAATTCCAGCTTTTGTCCCCGGATACCGGCCATCTCCACGCCGCGCACGGGAGGACGGCGCCGACCCCGGGAAGACGCCGCACCCGGGATCGCGGGCAGGCGTTCGCCCGTAACCCGGAGCCGTCCCGGGCGTCCCCGGGGCGGCCCCGTACCAGCGACCCGGACGGCTCACGGACCTGGCGGTCCGGACGGCTCACGGCCCAGTCCTCTCACGCCCCGGGCGCCTCAGCCCACGTAGCGCCGCGCCCGGGACTCCCTGCGGGGCGCCTCCAGGGCGCGCAGCCCGCGCTCCACCCGCGGCGGGACCGGCGCGCGCTCCCTCAGCACCCAGGGCAGCCCCCCGAGCGCCTCGGCGACGGCCATCGCGCTCGGCAGGTCGCGCGGCACCGACCGCAGCACCGACCACGTGTGCCGCCACGCCCCGTCCACCGGGCGCCGCAGCCACGCGGTCCACAGGGTGTTGCGGATGCCCAGGCACCGCCGCCGGGTGGGATCGCGCACCGGCGAGGCGGCGTGGTGGGCGACCGTGTCCTCGTCCCAGCACATCCACCACCCGGCGGCGGCCAGGTCCAGCGCCAGCAGCTCCTCCTCCCCGCCCATCCACAGGCGCCGGGAGAAGCCCCCCGTCTGCCAGAAGGCGCGGACGCGGAACACGGTGACCCCGGCGAGCACCCCGAGCAGGGCGGGACCGGGCAGCCAGTCCGGCCCGGGCACCGGCGAGTGGCGCAGCTCCGGGGTGATGGGGTCCTCTCCGCCCGCGGGCTCCACGATCAGCCGCGCCGTCACCGAACCCAGTCCGGGGTGGGCGTCCAGCAGGTCGGCGGCCCGCTCCAGGGAGCCCGGCTCCCACCAGGTGTCGTCGTCGCAGAAGGCGACGTAGGGCGTGTCCAGGGCCTCGACCCCGACGTTGCGGCCCACCGAGCCCAGGTTGGCCCCCGCCCGGACGAGCCGTACCCACCCGTGGCGTTCGGCGACGGCCGCGGCCGTGCCGTCGCCCGAGGCGTTGTCCACGACGACGGTCGGCGGCGGTCCCGGCAGGTCCGCCAGCCTGTCCAGGGTGCGCAGCAGCTCCTCCCGGCGGTCGCGGGTGATGACCACGACGCCCACGCGCGCGCTCGGGTTCATGCCTCCTCCAGCAGGGCCAGGTCGCGTTCCACGTGCGCGGGCACCGGGCGGCGCCGGGCCAGCGCCGCGGGCAGGACCCGCAGCGCCCCGGTCAGGGCGCCGCGCGAGACGGGGTCGCGCAGCGCGCGCCCGGCCAGCCGGGCCGTGCGCGCCAGGGCCAGGCCGGGGCGGCGGCGCAGCCAGACCGTCAGCAGGGCGTTGCGCTCCTCCAGCGTGCGCCGCCACAGGCCCGGCGGGCGCACCGAGGACGGGTGGTGGTGCACGCGCACGTGCTCCAGGTGGCACAGCTCCCAGTCCGAGGCCGCCAGGTCCTGGGCCAGGAGGGCCTCCTCCCCCGCGAAGAACAGCAGGTGGCTGAAGCCGCCCGCCTCCGTGAAGGCCTCGCGCCGCACCACGGCGGCGCAGGCCAGGAAGCCGAGGACGCGCGGGCCGGGCAGACCGTCGCCGTCCGGCAGCGGGCTGTGGGCCAGCGCCCCGTTGAGCGGGTCCGGCCGCCCCTCCTCGCCGACGAACACCGACGCGGCGACCAGCCCCAGGCGCGGGTGGGCGTCCAGGGCGTCGGCCGCCGCCTCCAGCGACCCCGGCGCCCACCAGGAGTCGTCGTCGCAGAAGGCGACGTAGGGCGTCCGGGCGCGCGCCACCCCGGTGTTGCGGGCGACGCAGCCGGTGTTGCGGTCCTGGCGCACGAGTTCGACGCCGGGGAACCCCTCGCGCACGGCCTCGGCGGTGCCGTCGGTGGAGGCGTTGTCCACGACCACCACGGGCGGTCGGGGCTCCAGCCGTTCCAGGTGCCCCAGCGTGCGCAGCAGCTCTTCGCGCCGGTCGCGGGTGGCCACCACCACGGTGACCCGTGAGCACTCCGGATTCCCCACGCTGGTCCTCTCTCCCCTCTCGTGCCCGACCCGCCCCTCACCGCGGCCTCGTACTCACGGCGGGGTCCGGCGCTCCGGACCCGCCACGGGTACGGGGCCGCCGCGGGTCAGGACCTCTCGCGTCGCACCGGCACCGTTTGCGGTCCGGCCCTCAGTTGGCGGGCGCGGTCCCCTCGGGCAGGTCCTCGTAGCGGTCGCGCTGGTCCACGAAATAGGCGACGGTGCGGCGCAGCCCCTCGTCCAGGCGGACCCGCGGCCGCCAGCCCAGGGCCTGCTCGGCCAGGCGGATGTCGGGGCGCCGAAAGTGCGGGTCGTCCTCGGGGCGCTCGACGAAGGTGATCTCCGACCTCGTCCCGGTGACGCCGATGACGACGCGGGCCAGGTTCAGCACGGACAGCTCCTCGTCGCTGCCGATGTTGACCGGCCCCGTCGTCTCGCTGTCGGCCAGGGCGACCAGGCCCCGTACGGTGTCGTCCACGTAGCACAGCGACCGCGTCTGGTGGCCGTCGCCCGCCACCGTCAGCGGCCTGCCCTCCAGCGCCTGGTTGACGAAGGTGGGCACCATGCGGCCGTCGTCGGCGCGCATGCGCGGCCCGTAGCAGTTGAAGATGCGGGCGATGCCCACGTCGGCCCCGCGGGCGCGGTGGTGGGCCATGGTCAGCGACTCGGCGTAGCGCTTGGCCTCGTCGTAGACGCTGCGCGGGCCGACCGGGTTGACGTTGCCCCAGTAGGTCTCGCGCTGCGGGTACTCCAGCGGGTCGCCGTACACCTCGCTGGTGGAGGCCAGGACCAGGCGGGCGCCGTGGCGCTCGGCGCACTCCAGCGCGTTGCGGGTGCCCAGGCTGCCCACCTCCAGCGTCTCCACCGGCAGGCGCAGGTAGTCCGGCGGCGAGGCGGCCGAGGCCAGGTGGAACACCGTGTCCACGGGTTCCTCCAGCGTGAACGGTTCGGTGAGGTCGGCCTCCATCAGCTCGAACCAGGGGTGCCCGGCCAGGTGCGCCACGTTCTGCGCCCGGCCGGTGGCGAAGTTGTCCAGGCACACCACGCGTGTGCCCCTCTCCAGCAGCCGTTCGCACAGATGGGAGCCGAGAAACCCGGCGCCACCGGTGACCAGGGCCCTTCCTCTCGACGCGTGCTCGCGCATCGTCGCCCACCTCCTCGGATGGTCTCACCGCTTACCTGGGTGCTGTTCTGTGGCCCCTGGGGCCTGTCTTGTGAACGGAGTCTTGGCGTGAGGGGGGTGGTTCGGGCGCCCACGGGGTTCTGGAGGTGCCGGAGGTGAGACTGCGAGGAACGAGCCGTCTCACCGGAGACACCGAAGGTTCCCGTACTTCGGGCGCCCGAACACGGGCCGAAGCGAAGCGGAGGCCCCGAAAGACACCGATCAGGGCCAGGACGTCTCCTGCGAGGGGCAGATCACCATCTCGCGCACCTCGCAGCCGGGGGGCTGGCTCAGCGCGAACACCACCGCGCGGGCCACGTCCTCGGGCGCGTTGAGCTTGGCGTCCGGGCCCGGCTTGTACTGGTCGGGGCGGTCGTCGAAGAAGGAGGTGCTCATGCCCCCGGGGACCAGGAGCGTCACCCCGACCTGCCCGGCGAGTTCGGCGGCCAGCGCACGGGTGAAGCCCACGACCCCGAACTTGGAGGCGCAGTAGGCCGTGGCGTCGCTGAGCGCGCGCAGGCCGAGCGTGGAGGCGCAGTTGACCACGGTGCCCCGGGAGGCGCGCAGGTGCGGCAGGGCGGCGCGGGTCACGGCGGCGGTGCCGAGGAGGTTGACCTGGACGACCCGCTCCCAGTCCTCGGCGGCCACGTCGGTGAGCGTGCCGCAGGCGTCGGTCCCGCCCGCGTTGACCAGGGCGTCGATGCGGCCGTGCTGGACGCTGACCTGCTGCACGACGCGCTCGACGGCCTCGCGGTCGGCCAGGTCCACCTGGTGGAAGGACAGGTCGTTGCCGGGGTGCTGCCGGTCCAGGATGATCGGGTGGCCGCCCCCGTCGGCGACGGCCCGCGCGGTGGCCGCTCCCAGGCCCGAGGACCCTCCGGTGATCAGCGTGTTTCCGAGTTGACGCATCTGTCTCCCTCGTTCTCCGTGGTCGTCGGTCGTTCGTGTGCGGTTTCCGGGCGCCGGGGCGGGGGCGTCCGGTCCCAGTGCCTCAGCGGGCGGGTACGCCGTCGCGGCCCCGGCCGCGGATGCGGGTGATCAGCCCGGTCGTGGAGTGGCCGGGCACGAGGGGCACGGTGACCACCTCTCCCCCGGCCCGGCGCACGACGGGCGTCTCGGGCAGGTCCTCCACCTCGTAGTCGCCGCCCTTGACCCACACGTCGGGCCGCAGCTCCTCCAGGGCGCGCACGGGCGTGTCCTCGTCGAAGACGACCACCTCGTCCACGCAGTCGAGCGCGCCCAGCACGCGGGCGCGGTCCTGTTCGGCGACCACCGGACGGCCGCTGCCCTTGAGGGCGCGCACGGAGGCGTCGCTGTTGAGCAGGACCACGAGGCGGTCGCCCAGGGCGCGGGCGCGGCGCAGCAGGTCGACGTGGCCCGCGTGCAGGACGTCGAAGCAGCCCCCGGTCGCCACGACCCGCTCCGCCCTGCGGCCCTCCCCCGCGCGGGGGCCGGGCACCGCGGCGTCGCGCGCCCGCCCGGCGGCGGGGCGCGGGGCGGCGTAGGCCGAGGCCCCGCCCCCGGCGACGAAGGCCGAGGCGGAGGCGACCCCGCGCCGGACGGCGTCGCGTACGTCATCGCCGTCGGCGAGCGCCGTGGCGCACGCGGCGGCGAAGGCGTCCCCGGCGCCGCAGGTGTCGGTCGGCGAGTCGACCGGCGTGCCCGGCAGCAGGGCGCACTCGTCCCCGGTGCCCGACCAGGCGGCGCCGCGCGCTCCGAGGGTGACGGCCACCGAGTGCACGTCCCACGCCCCGGCCAGCTCACCGGCCCGGCGCAGGGCCCGCCCGTCGGCGCCCCCGGCGACCCCGGCCTCGGCGGCGTTGGGCGTGGCCAGGCGGGTTCCGGGCACGGGGTCGGCGCCGCGCGGGTGCGGGTCCCACACGAGCGGGACGCCGCGCCGCGCGCAGGCGGTCAGGGCCCGGCGCACGGCGCGCTGGCGGGTGAGCCCGTGCCCGTAGTCGGCCACGAGCACGGCCGACGCCCCGGCCAGGGCCTCGGCGACGTCCTCGGCGCGGGCGTCGAGTTCCACGCCCTCGCAGCCCCGGTCCAGGCGGGCGACGGTGCGGCCGTTGGCCTGGACCCGGGTCTTGGTGGGCGTGTGCTCCATCAGGGGCAGCCCCACCAGCCGGACGCCCTCGCCCACGAGCGCGGCCAGGTCGTCGGCGGCCGCGTCGCGGCCCACGGCGGTCACCAGGACCACGTCGTGGCCGTCCTGCCGGGCGCGGCGGGCGGCCAGGGCCGCGCCTCCGGGTCGGTACCAGGACTCGGGCTCCTCCAGTACGGGCGCGGGCGCGTCGGGGCAGTCGCGCCGGGACACGCCGCGCAGGTCGACGTCGAGCAGGGCGTCGCCGACCACCACCACGGTTCCCCCGCTCATGTGGCCGCCCTCCCCTCGGGGACGAAGACCCCGTGCGCGCGGGCGGCGACCTCGGCGTCCACCGCGGCGCAGAACACGTGGACCAGCGCCAGGTGGACCTCCTGCACGGTGGAGGTGCTGGGCGCGGGGACCGGGACCGTCTCCTCGCTGAGCGACTCCAGGGCGCTGGGCCCGGGGCCGGTCAGGGACCAGCAGGTGACGCCGAGTTCCCGAGCGGCCTTGGCCGCGGCGACGACGTTCTCGCTGTTGCCGCTGGTGGACATGCACACCAGCAGGTCGCCCGGGCGGGCGTGCGCGCGCAGCTGGCGCGCGAAGACCTGCTGGTAGCCGTAGTCGTTGGCGATGGCGGTGACGCTGGAGGTCTCCGCGTGCAGCGCGATGGCCGACAGGGGCTCGCGCTCGTCCTCGAAGCGTCCGGTCAGTTCGGCGGTCAGGTGCTGGGCCTCGGCCGCGCTGCCGCCGTTGCCGCAGGCGAACAGGCGCTGTCCCCCGCTCAGGGCGCGCGCGGCGCGGCGCCCCCACTCCTCGACGAGGGCCGCGTCCGTGCCGTCCAGCGCGGAGCTGAGCTGTCTCAGGTGGGTGTGCATCACTCCTCGCCTCCCCCGGTGGTGGTGGCGACCGGCGTGCTGAGCCCGGCGCGCGGCGCCGGGACGGCCGTGCCGGTCGCGGTCGTGGTCACGTGCAGGTAGCACTCCTCGGTGCGCCGGGCCACCTCCGCCCACGAGTAGTGGTCGCGCGCCCGCTCGGCCGCGGCCTCGGCGAAGGAGGTCCTGGTCGCCTCGTCCGAGAGCAGCCAGCGCACGGCGCGGCCCAGCCGCTCGGGCGACCTGGCCGGGACGAGGAGTCCGGTCTCCCCGTGCACGACGGTGTCGACGTGGCCGCCCACGCGGGAGGCGACCACGGGGACACCGCAGGCCATCGCCTCGACGGTGGAGATCCCGAACGGCTCGTACCAGGGCACGTTGACGGCCACATCGGCCGACCTGAGCAGGGCGGGCACATCGGCGCGGTCCACGCAGCCCAGGAAGCGGACCCGCTCGTCCACGCCCGCGCGCTCGGCGGCCATGCGCAGCCGCACCGCCTCGGGCTGGGTCCACAGGCGTTCGCGGTCGGTTCCCCCGGCGATGACCAGTTCGGCCTCGGGCACCTGGGCCAGCGCGCGGATCACCGTGTCCACGCCCTTGCGCCTGACCAGGCGGCCCAGGCTGAGCAGGCGCGGGCGGTCGCCGCGCTCGGCGGCGGGGCCCTTCGCGGTGAAGCGGGAGGTGTCCACGCCGCAGGGCACCACCGCCACACGCGCGGCCGGGATCCCCCACTCGGCGAGTTCGCGCCGCTCCTCGGTGGAGGTGGCCACGACCATGTCGCACTGACCGGCCACGGCGCGTTCGGTCGGGACGCGCTCGGCGGGGCTGGTGTCGTCCGTGCCCTGGTGGCGGCGCTTGACGGTGCCCAGGGCGTGGAAGGTCTGCAGCACGGGCAGGTCCAGGGTGCTGGCAGCCCGCAGGGAGGCGAAACCGCTCATCCAGAAGTGGGCGTGGACCACGTCGGGCCGTTGGACGCGCCAGGCCGCCCGCAGCCGCTGCGCGAACTCGGGCATGTACTGGGGCAGTTCGTCCTTGCTGATCGGGGCCGCCGGTCCGGCGCGCACGTGCTCCACGCGCACGCCCGGGCCCAGGGAGACGCTGTCGGGCCGCTCCGCGTCGGTGCGGCGCGTGTGGACGACGACCTCATGCCCGCGCGCGGCGAGCGCCGCGGCCAGCTCGGCCACGTGGACGTTCTGGCCGCCCGCGTCCTCTCCGGTGATCGCCGCCAGCGGGCTGGCGTGTTCGGAGACCATGGCGATCCTCATGACGTCACCTCCTGTAGCACCCGGTCCCAGTCGTCGAGGAACCTGGTGAGCCCGTAGCGGCGCAGCGCCGCCGCACGGGCGGCCTTGCCGGCGCGGACGGCGAGGTCGCGATCCTCATGGAACGCGCGCAGCGCCTCCGCGAGTACTCGGGGGTCGGTCGAGACGGTGCCCGCCTCGGGCGGTACGGCCTCGTAGGCCTCGGTCGTGCCGAGGGCGGCCACGGGCAGGCCCAGCATCATCGCCTCGATGAGGGACAGACCGAGCGAGGTCCACCGCAGCGGGTGGGCGTAGGCGCGGCGGCGGGCCAGTTCGTCGTGCATGGCGCCCTGGGGCAGGTCCTCGTGGGCGCGCAGCCGCGGGGCCGCCAGCCCCAAGTGGTCGGGGACCCCGGCCACACCCATGCCGAACAGGTCCAGGGGCACGCGCTCGGCGAGCGCGGGCAGCAGGTCGGTGCCGGTGAAGCGCCAGCGGCGCAGGGGCTCGTTGAGCACCACGCCCGTGCGGGGGACCTCGCCGGTGTAGCGGTACCCGGGGTCGGGCACGCCGTGTTCGACCACGCGGGTGGGCGCGCGCCCGCAGTCCCAGAACAGGTCGTTGAAGTGGGTGACGTGGACGACGGGGATGTCGTCGCGGTCGGCGACGGGGTGCCGGGTGACCGGCACGTCCCGGCGCGGGGTGTTGTGCTCGACGTAGACGGCGGGCACGTCCCGTCCCGGTACGCGGCCCAGGAGCTCCTCGGCCAGGGCGATCTCGTGCGGACGCTGGAGGACCACCAGGTCGGGTTCGCTGTCGCGCACCGCCCCGGGGGGCAGTTCCTCGGCGTTGGCGGGCCAGTCCCAGGTGCGGGCGCGGCCCCGCCCGTCGGGCCCCCGGTCCGGGGTCACCGGCAGCAGGCAGGTGTGTCCGCCGTGGACGAACGCGGTCGTCCACGAGCCGTGGACGTGCCAGAGCAGGATCCGCAGCACGCGCGCGGGCGTCCTGGCGCGGCCCTGCGCCATGCCCCGGGGTGCGCGCGCCGGGGCGGCGGGTGTCGGATGGTGGACGGTCATCGTGCCCCCAGGAGTTCGTCGACGGCGGTCAGGACGTCGTCGGAGGAGACGGAGTTCAGGCAGGGGTGGCCGGGTACGGGGCAGACCCGGGCACGGGTGTCGGCGCAGGGCGCGGACTGGTCGCCCAGGACGCGGACCGCGGTGCCGTGGGGCGCCCACGCGGAGGCGGGCACGACCGGGGAGAAGAGCGAGACCACGGGCGTGCCGACGGCGGCGGCCAGGTGGGCGGGGCCGGTGTTGCCCGAGACCAGGACGGCGGCGCGGTCGAGCACGTCGGCCAGTTCGGTGACGGTGGTGCGCCCGGCCAGGTCCGCCGCGCCGTGCGCGGCGACCTCGCGGGCGGCCTCGGCCTCCCCGGCGGTGCCGGTGACCAGGACCCGGTGACCGCGTTCGGCCAGCGCGGCGACGGTCTTGGCGGCCAGGGCGGGCGGCAGCTCCCGGGAGGGGGCGTCCGCGCCGACGTGGACCACCGCGTACCCGTCGGGCCCGGTCAGCTCGCGGGTGTCCGGCAGCGGGCGGCGCACGGCCAGGCGCCCGTCGTCGCCGGGCGGCGGCGGGTACCCGGCGGCGCGGGCCAGCGACAGCATGCGTTCGGCCTCGGGGACGCCGTAGGCCACGTGGTGGCGCACGTCGAGCAGGCTGCCCGGGTAGTCCTCGCTGACGGCCGAGACGCGGGGCACCCCGGCCATGCGCAGGAGCAGGGCCAGCGGCAGCGGCGACTGGTGGAAGGAGGTCAGGATCACGGCGGCGTCCGCGCCGAGGCCGGACAGGCGTTCCACGAGGCGGGTGACGTCGGCGGCGTCCACCGGCGGCGGGTCGGCGGCGATCCAGGGCGCGCACCAGGTCAGTACCTCGTCCACGCCCGGCAGCGCCGCGGCGGTCTCGGCGCCCCGGGGTCCGGCGAGGTAGACGACCCGGTCGGCTCCGTGGGCGAGGGCGCGCACGGCCGGTCCGGACAGCAGGACGTCCCCCATGCTGTCCAGGCGCGCCACGATCACGGTCCCCCCGCTCACGAAGCGTCCTCTCCGAGCAGGCGCAGGACGGCGGCCTCCAGGTCGGGCGCGGTCTCGGGCGCGGAACGGCACTCGGCGTCCAGGGTGGCGGCGGTGGGCACGAGCACCCCGCGCGCGCCCGCGGCCCGCGCGGCGTCCACGTCGGCGCCGATGTCGCCGACCAGCGCGCAGCGGGAGGGCGGCAGGCCCAGTTCGGCCGCGGCGGAGCGGACCATGCCGGGCGCGGGCTTGCGGCATCCGCAGCCGTCCTCCTCGCCGTGCGGGCACACGCGCCACACGTCGAAGGGACCCAGAAGCTCCTCCACGCGCCGGTTGACCGCGTCCACCTGGTCGCGGGTGATCAGCCCGCGGGCGATGCCCGACTGGTTGCTGACCACTCCGACGGCGAGTCCGGCGCGGCGGGCCAGGGCGAGCGCCCGCTCGGCCGAGTGCGTGGGCCGCACCTTGTCGGGGTCGCCGTTGTAGGGGACGTCCTCGACCAGGGTGCCGTCCCTGTCGAACAGCACGGCCGCCACTCCCGGGGCGGGCCGCGCCCCGGCGTGGCGGATCTCGCCGCGCAGCCGCTGCCAACAGGCCAGGGGCGGGATGAGCGCGCTGGTCACCAGCATGTCGGTGACCTCGTCGCGGGTGGCGGGTCCGCCGGAGATCCGGCGCCGGGCGAACGCGGCGGTGCGCGCGGTCCACAGCGCGGCGCACGCGGCGGCCGCGGCGCGGTGGCCGGTCAGGGCCGCTCCGGCGGCGCCCAGCAGGGCGGCCGTGGTGAGGACGTGCCCGCGCAGTCCGCCGGGGCCCTCGCCGACCCGGTTGCGCCAGCCGCGCCCGTGGAGGCGGTCCATCAGCGCGTTGTCGGCGTTGCCGCGCTGGGCGGCCAGGCTCGCCCAGCGCCCGCCGCCGCGCAGCGGGTGCACGCACTCGCGCTCTCCGGGCACGAGGACGAACCCGGCGTCCACGACCCGCAGGGCCAGGTCGGTGTCCTCGCGGTAGGCGCGCGGGAAGCGGGCGTCGAAGCCGCCGACCGCCTCCAGCGCGCTCCTGCGGTAGGCCATGTCGGCGGTGATCCAGCGGGCGCCCTCCAGGGCCAGGGTGGCCCGTTCGGCGTCCGTGGGCCGGTGCCCGCGCGGGCGGGGCACGGTGATGCGGCCCTGGCTGGCGCCCACCTCGGCGGGCAGGTCGGCCAGGTCGGCGCACAGGCGTCTCGGCCAGTCCGCGGGCGGGGCCACATCGTCGTCCAGGAAGGCGATCCACTCGGTGGCGCAGGCGTGCCACCCGGCCTGACGGGCGGCGGCGGGGCCGCCTCCGCCGGTGCGCAGGACGCGCACGCGGGCGTGGTCGGTCCCGGGCAGCGGCGCGGAGTCGTCGGGCGGCCGGTCGTCCACGACGACGACCTCCTCGGGCGCCTCCCGCGACGGCGCGTCCAGAAGCGGTTCCAGGACGCGGGGCAGGGTGTCGCGCCCCACGGTGGGCACGACCACGGAGTAGCGGGGAGCGCTCACCGGTGCGCCCCCTCGCCCGTGCGGCGGCGCACGACGAACGGGCCGATGGCCAGCAGGTCCACGGGCGCGGACCCGAAGCACTCCAGGGCGTCGCGCGGGGAGTCGACCATGGGCCGTCCGGCGGTGTTGAGGCTGGTGTTGACCAGGACGGGCAGGCCGCTGCGCCGTTCGAAGCGGTCCAGCAGGCGCGCGGTGAGCGGGTCGTCCCGCTCGGCCACGGTCTGGACGCGTGCGGTGCCGTCCACGTGCACCACGGCGGGCAGGCGGTCGCGCCAGTCGGGGTGCACCTCGTGGACGAAGAGCATGTAGGGGCTGGGCAGGGGTCCGCCCGAGAAGATCTCCGCCGCCCTGGGCTCGGCCACCATCGGCGCGACGGGGCGGAACTGCTCGCGACCCTTGACCCGGTTGAGCCGTTCGAGGTTGTCGGGGTTGGACGGGTTGGCGAGCAGGGAGCGGTGCCCCAGCGCGCGGGGACCGTACTCCGCGGCGCCCTGGAACCAGGCCACCAGCGCGTCCCGCTCCAGGGCCTCGGCCACGGTGTCGGCCAGGTCGTCGGGGCGCTCGAAGGCGACGTCGGCCTCGCGCAGGATCGCGTGCAGTTCGTCCTCGTCCCAGGAGCGGCCCAGGTCGGCCCCGGGCATGGGCGCCACGTCCTCCACGAGCGAGGCCACGTGCAGGGCGCCGCCCAGCGCGGTGCCCGCGTCGCCGGAGGCGGGCTGCACCCACACGCTCTCGAAGGGCCCCTCGCGGGCGATGCGGCTGTTGGCGACGCAGTTGAGCGCGACCCCGCCCGCCATCGTCAGGTGCGGGCGGCCGGTCCGCTCGTGCAGCCAGCCGACGACGGCCAGGAGGGTCTCCTCCATGGCGGCCTGCACGCTGGCGGCCAGGTTCGCGTGCTCCTTGGAGGGCTCCCGCCCCGGCTCGCACGGGTCGGTGAGGGAGTTCCAGTCCAGGCCCGAGGCGCGGACCAGGCCGTCGCCCTCGTAGCCCACGCACTTGCGCACCGCGTCGAGCATGGTGGGCTCGCCGTAGGAGGCCAGGGCCATCACCTTGTACTCGTCGCTGGAGCGGTGGAAGCCCACGTGCTCGGTGAGCTCCTCGTAGACCAGTCCCAGGGACTCGGGCAGCGGCTGGCGGGCCAGCACGTCCAGCTTCCCGCCGGTGTAGACGCCCGCCAGGTGCGAGGTGCTCTCGCCTCGGCCGTCGGCCACGAACACCGCGCACTCGCCGCCTCCGGCCTCCGGCGGGGCGGCGAGCCCGGTGGAGGCCGCGTGCGCGACGTGGTGGGGGACGTAGGTGACCTTGGCCGGGTCCAGGCCCGGCAGGGCGGTGGCCAGGAAGTGCGGAGCGCGCTCGACGTAGAACAGGCGCAGGCGCTCCCACCCGCGGTCCTGCCCGGGCCCGTCGGGGTCGGCCAGCGCGGGGTCGTAGGAGTAGGTGACCGCGTCCAGGTCGGCGGGGCGCAGCCCCGCGCGTTCCAGGCACCAGCGCATCGCCTGCTCCGGCAGCTCCCACGTGGAGAAGGGGACCGCGGCCTTGCCGTGCTTGCGCCGCGAGAACCGTTCCTCCTCCGCCGCCGCGACCGTGCGACCGTCGACGACGATCGCCGCCGCCGGGTCGTGGAAGACGGCGTTGACACCGAGGACACGCATGTAACCGCTCCCTCCTCAGGCCCGGTCTGCGACTCAGACGCCGAGCGCACCCACTCGACTACCAGCAGCAGCGGCTCGTAAACATCGACCCCAGGAGAACCGGAACCCGCTCACCAGCAGCGACGCGCGCGGGGACTGCCCCGGGTCCGCCGCCCGCGCGCCCGCGGTCCGCCCCGCGGCACCGGGGAAGCCGTCATGTTTGCCCCCACCGATGCGGGCTATGGGACCGGTGAGAACCGAGAGGTACGACCGGCACGAAAGGAGCAGGACCATGGTGGTGCGAACCATCGACCAGGTGATGAGCAGCCCGGTCCGCACGGTCTCGCCGGACACGTCCCTGCGCGAGGCCGCGGAGATCATGCGCGACGCCGACGTGGGCGACGTCGTCGTGACCCGGGACAAGCAGATCACGGGCATCCTGACCGACCGCGACATCGTGGTGCGCTGCGTGGCCGAGGGCGGCGACCCGGGCGAGCGCAGCGTCGGCGACGTGTGCAGCGCGGAGGTGGCCACCGTGCCGCCGCAGAGCGGGATCGCCGACGCGGTGCACGTCATGCGCACCAGCGCGGTGCGCCGCCTCCCCGTCGTGGACGGCGACCGCGTCGTGGGCGTGGTGTCCATGGGCGACCTGGCGCGGGCCGTGGACGAGGACTCGGCGCTGGCCGACGTCAGCGCCGCCGACCCCAACCGCTGAGGCGCCGGTGGAACCGGTGGGAGGGACGCCGCCGCCCGACCGCGGGGGCCCGGACGGGGGCCGGGTCCCCGGCACGGACGGACGGCCGTCCCTGCTGGCGCTGCGGGCGCTGGGGCTGGGCGACTTCGCCACGGCCGTTCCCGCGCTGCGCGCGCTGGAGCGGGCGCTGCCGTCCTGGCGCCGCACCCTGGCGGGCCCCTTCTGGTACCGGCACCTGGTCGCGCTGGCCGGGCTGGACTGGGAGGTCCTGCCGACCGGGCCGCTGCGCGCGCCCGACACGCGCTCCCCGGACTTGGCGGTCAACCTGCACGGCCGGGGACCGCAGAGCACCGCGGCCCTGGCGGCGCTGACGCCGGGGCGGCTGTGGACGCACGGCCACCCGTCCGCCCCGCAGTGGCCGGGCCCGGAGTGGCCCGAGGGGGTCCACGACGCCGAGATCTGGTGCCGCCTGCTGCTCGCGCACGGTGTGGCGGCCGACCCGGACGACCTGCGGTGGCCGGACCCGTCACGGGGGCAGGACGCGGTGGTCGAGGGGGACACCGCGATCGTCCACCCGGGGGCCGCCTCCGGATCGCGGCGCTGGCCCCCGGAGCGTTTCGCACGGGTGGCGGAGGACCTGACGGCCTCGGGGCTGCGGGTGCTGGTGACCGGCTCGCAGAACGAGACCGCGCTGGCCGAGCGGGTGGCCGAGGCCGCCGGGCTCGGCGGCCGGGCGGTGCTGGCCGGGCGCACCTCCCTGGACCTGCTGGCGCGGCTGGTCGGCGAAGCGCGGCTGGTGGTGTGCGGGGACACCGGGGTCGGCCACCTGGCCACGGCCTACGGCACGCCGTCGGTGCGCCTGTTCGGACCGGTCTCCCCGGAGCTGTGGGGTCCGCGCGTGGACCGGGACGTCCACGTGTGTCTGTGGGCGGGCCGCACGGGCGACCCGCACTCGGCCGAACTGGACCCGGGTCTGGACGCGATCGGCGTGGAGGAGGTCGTCGCCGCGTGCCGGAGCGTGTGCGCCTCCGGCCGTCCCGCCGCCGAGGAGGCCGTCCGCGGCTCCTGAACCCCCGCGCCCCGGAGCCGGGTGGGACCGGGTTCCGTCCGGTGAGGGGCGCGGACCTCTTCGCGGCTCCCGGGTGCCGACGCCCCGGCCGCAAGCGTTGACGGTGTGGCGCACGGGGTTCCCTCAGCGGACGCGGGCCGACACGCCCTTCCCGGTCACGGGTCGGCGTCGCCGGACGCGCCCTCCGCCCTGGGGCGGGCGCGCAGGTGCGCCCGCTCGCCCTGTCGGCCGAACAGGCTGAGGAACTCGACCGAGCCGGAGTCGGCCGAGCCGAACCAGTGCGGCACGCGGGTGTCGAACTCAGCCGCCTCCCCCGGTGCGAGCACCAGGTCGTGCTCGCCCAGCACGACCCGCAGCCGCCCGTTGAGGACGTAGAGCCACTCGTAGCCCTCGTGGGTCTGCGGGTCGGGTTCGCTGGGGCGGTCGTTACCCGGGATCACCAGCTTGTACGCCTGGATGCCGCCGGGACGGCGGGTCAGGGGCAGCATGGTCATGCCGTGGCGGGTGACCGGCCGCAGGTGGATGCGCGGATCGCCGGTGGGCGGCGCGTCCACGAGTTCGTCCAGGGTGACTCCGTACGCCCTGGCCAGCGGGAACAGCAGTTCGAGGGTGGGGCGGCGGGAACCGGACTCCAGCCGGGACAGGGTGCTCACCGAGATGCCGGTCGCCGCCGACAGGTCGGTCAGCGTGGTCTCCTTCTGCTTGCGCAGCGCGCGCAGCCGGGGTCCGACCGCGTCGAGCGCCTGGTCGAGGTCGTGTTCCATGCCGCCATTTTGCCATAACGGCAACGAAGATTGCGTGAACCGGCGAGGGGGTCGCATGGTGGGGGCATGGAGGTGATCGCGGTGAACGATCAGTTGGAGAAGGGTTACGACGCGGTGGTGGTCGGCGGTGGCGCCGCCGGACTGAACGGCGCCCTCATGCTGGCCCGGGCGCGGCGCTCGGTGGCGGTGGTCGACTCGGGAGCCCCGCGCAACGCGCCCGCCTCGGGCGTGCACGGACTGCTGGCGCAGGAGGGCGTGTCCCCGGCCGAGCTGCTGGAGCGGGGCCGGGCGGAGGTGCGCGGCTACGGCGGCCACGTGAACACAGGGGAGGTCACGGCCGTGACCCGCGACGGCGACGGGTTCCGGGTGGAGCTGGCCGACGGCCGCGGCGTACGCGCGCGCCGGATCCTGGTGACCACCGGGCTGGTGGACGAACTGCCGGACGTGGCGGGCGTGCGCGAGCAGTGGGGCTCTGGCGTGGTGCACTGCCCGTACTGCCACGGCTGGGAGGTGCGCGACCGGGCCATCGGCGTGCTGGCCAGCGGGCCGATGGCGGTGCACCAGGCGCTGCTGTTCCGCCAGTGGAGCGAGGACGTCACACTGTTCACCCACACCATGCCCTCGCCGGGCGAGGAGGACGCCGAGAAGCTGGCCGCCCGCGGCATCCGCGTGGTGGAGGGTCCGGTGGCCTCCCTGGAGACCGCCGACGGTCGGATCACGGGGCTGCGGCTGGCTGACGGCACGGTGGTCGACCGGGAGGTGGTGGCCGTCGGAACACGGATGGTGGCGCGCGCCTCCTTCCTGGCGGCGCTCGGCCTGAGCACCCGGGAGCACCCGATGGGGGTCGGCGAGTACGTCCCCACCGACGAACGCGGCCGTACCGACGTGCCGGGGGTGTGGGCCGCGGGCAACGTCACCGACCTGAGCGCACAGGTCGGCGCGTCGGCGGCCTCGGGCGCCGCCGCCGGGGCCCAGATCAACGCCGACCTGGTCGACGAGGACACCCGCCGGGCGGTCGCCGCCCACCGGGACGCCTTCTCGGCCGGGTCCGAGGCGCGGGTGAGCGAGCTGGTGTCGGGCGAGGGCCGCCACGGCCTGTGAGTCGCGGGAGCGGGGACGGCGCGTCCGAGGATGTGGACAGGGCCTGGCCACCCCAGGACCCCGGGACCGGGACGGCCGACCACGGCGGCCGCGAGGGCACCCCGCACGACCCCGTGGTGCGGGCCCGCAGGCGCCCGTGACCGGTGTTCCCCCGCGGCGCGGTACGCCGCGGGGGAACACCGCCCGCCCCGCGACGGGGCACGCCAGCCGAAGATGCCCTAGCCTGGCGGCGTGCACCACGACGACGAGCCCGCCGCAAACGCGGACGCCGGGGACGGCCGGGGCCCCGAGGTCGCCCACCTCCTGGTCCGCCTCCTCAACATCAGCCAGCGGATCGGGCGCTACGCCGCGCACGAGACCGGCGAGCGTACATCCCCGGCGACGTGGCGCGCGCTGAGCGTGCTCCAGGAGAAGGGGCCGCTGCGGCTGGGCGTCCTGGCCGAGCACTGCCGGGTCAGGCAGCCCACCATGACGGTGATCGTGGAGTCGCTGCTCTCCTCCGGGTACGTGGCGCGCAGTCCCGACCCCGACGACCGGCGGGCCCAGCTGCACGAGCTGACCATGGCCGGTGCGGCGGCGCTGGAGGACTGGAGGCACCGGATCGGCGACGCGCTGGAGCCGCTGTTCTCCGACCTGTCCGCGCGTGAGCGGGAGCTGCTGTCGGAGTCGGTGCGGCTGCTGGACGAGCGGCTGCGCCGCGGCGGGGCCTGAGCGAGCGGTTCCGTTCCCGGAGCCCGGTCACACCCTCGGCTCGCACCGCCCTCGCGCCCGCCGCGGTCGCGGTGATCGACGCCTCCCCTCCCTCGCGCCCTTCGCGTGCCGGTCGGGAATGCGCGGGGATTAACATAGGTTTCCTATGTGAATGAGGGCCCCGACCGGATCGGCCGCCGTCCTCCCCACCATCGGCGACGACAGGGAGCAACGAGAACATGGTGGCGAAGACCGACACCCCGCGTACGGCACCGCCCGAGGGCGCGGACCAGGGACACGCGCCGGAGGGGTCCATCCTCCGGCAGCCGCGCGCCGTGTGGGCGGTGGCGTTCGCCTGCGTGATCGCCTTCATGGGCATCGGCCTGGTCGACCCGATCCTGCCCGCGATCTCCCGCAGCCTGGAGGCCACGCAGACCCAGACCTCGCTGCTGTTCACCAGCTACCTGCTGGTCACCGGCCTGGCCATGCTCGTCACCAGCTGGGTGTCGAGCCGCCTGGGCGCCAAGCGCACCCTCCTGGTCGGCCTGGCGCTGATCGTGGTCTTCGCCGCCGCGGCCGGGGCCAGCGGCAGCGTCGAGTCCGTCATCGGCTTCCGGGCAGGGTGGGGGCTGGGCAACGCGTTCTTCATCTCCACCGCCCTGGCCACCATCGTCGGCGCGGCCAGCGGTGGGGCCTCCTCCGCGATCGTGCTCTACGAGGCGGCGCTGGGCCTGGGCATCGCCACGGGCCCGCTCCTGGGCGGACTGCTCGGCAGCGTCAGCTGGCGCGGCCCCTTCTTCGGTACCGCCGCGCTGATGGCGGCCGGGTTCGTCGCGATCGCCGTCCTGCTCAGGAGCGACGCCACGGAGCGGACCGCGCCGGTGCCGCTGTCGGCCCCGTTCGCGGCGCTGCGCGTCCCGGGCATCCTGGTGCTGGCCCTGGCCGCGCTGTTCTACAACATCGGCTTCTTCGCCCTGCTGGCCTACACGCCCTTCCCGCTGGGACTGGACGAGATGGGCCTGGGGTTCACCTTCTTCGGCTGGGGCCTGGCGGTCGCCGTGACCTCGGTCTTCGTGGCCCCGGTGCTCACCCGCCGGTGGCCGCGCACGCGGGTGCTGTGGACGACCCTGCTCCTGCTGGCCGCGGACCTGGTCGCCGCGGGCGCGCTCATCTCCTCCACGGCGGGACTCATCACCGCCATCGTGCTGGGCGGCCTGCTGCTGGGCGTGCTCAACACGGTGCTGACCGAATGCGTGATGGAGGCCAGCGACCTGCCGCGTTCGGTGGCGTCCTCGTCCTACTCGGCGGTGCGCTTCCTCGGGGGCGCCGCCGCTCCCCCGGCCGCCTCCGCGCTCGCCGCGGCCCTGTCCCCCGGCGCGCCGATGTACGCGGCGGCGGGGTCGGTGGCGCTGGCCGCGGGGATCGTGCTCCTGGGCCGCGGGGCGCTGCGCAGGGTGGACGACGGCCCCGAGTCCGCGCGGGCCGAGGCCGAGGCGATCACCACGGGCGCGTGAGCACCGGTACGCGGCGCGGTCAGCGCCCGCACGCCTCGACGAGGAAGCGGTGCACCGTGCACGTGAGCGGCGTCCCCCGCTCCATGTCCCGGTGCAGCCGCAGCAGCGGCCCGCGGTGTGTGCGCGCGTCGAAGCCCGGCACCTGCCACGGCACCATGCGCAGGTAGGACACGAGCGCGCCCACGTCGTGGAAGCGGCGCAGGGTCCGGGCCCGGCGGGCGCGGGTGACGGCCAGGCCCACCCCCTCCAGGCCGGCGACCGCGGCGTCGAGGTCCCAGTTCGCGTTCCGGTCCGGGGGCGGCCCCTCCAGGAGGGCGCTGAGTTCGTACCCGTCGTCTCCGCCGACCTGCTGGGTGAGGAAGACACCGCCGGGGGCCAGGACCCGGCCGACCTCGGCGGGGTCGTAGGCCTCTTGGCGGTCGAGCACCGCGCCGAACCCCCCTGAGGGCAGGGGCAGGCCCCCGTCGGGGCCCGGCTCCACCACGTCCACCGCCAGGGCCGCGAGCCTGCGTCGGGCGACGGGCACGTTCGGCGGCCAGCCCTCGGTGGCCCGGGAGCCGGGCGGCAGCGGGGCCAGGGACGAGAGGAACTCGCCGCCCCCGGTGCCCAGGTCCAGGACGGGCGCTCGCGCGGCGCGCACGAGCCGCCGGGCACGCTCCTCGTAGGACCAGGGCAGCGGCTCCTCGACCAGCCTGCCGTCCAGGAACCGGAAGTCCCATCCGGAGGTCGGCCGCCGCTCGGCCTCCTCCACCAGGTCGTCGAAGTCGCGCACGGGTTCCCGCCTCCTTGTGGTCACCCGGCCATTGTGCGCATCCGGCGGGGCGGGCTCAACCGGTTAAACGACGGAGCGCGGCCCCGGAGAACGACCACGGGCGTACACGGTCGATACCGAAAGCGGATGTGGCGGCGCGGCGCTCTCCCTAGGGTCGTGGCCATGACCGAACACAGACGTCCCGCCCTCGGCCTGTCCTGGACCGCCATGGCCCTGCTGGCCCTGCTCGCGGCGCCCCGCGTGGTCCTGCACGACCTCGGCGTCATCCAGGAGGGAACCCTCGTCAACGCCCTGTTCGTGTTCGTCCCCCCGCTCGTGTGGGTGGCGGTGGCCGTCCTGGCCCGGGTCCCGAACCCGTTCCCGACGCTGCTGGTGGTCGGACTGCTCTACGGCGTCCTCCTCGCCCTGGGGCACCAGCTGCTGTGGAACACAGCCTGGGAGGGGAACCCCCCGACGCTCGGCGGCAACCTCAGCGACCTGCCGCCCCTCGCGCACGCGGTCGTCGTCCGCGGCTTCGCGGTGGTGAGCAGCCTGTTCACCGGCGCGGCCGTCGGCGCCGTCACCGGTCTGGCCGCCTGGGGGATCGGAAAGCTCGTGCCCGCCCGCTCCGGCGTCTCCTGACGCGCGGGCCCCGCTCAGATGGCCTCGCGGCGCTGGAGGTAGGAGAAGGCCCCCCAGCCCGGCAGGACCGGCAGCCAGAAGGTCAGCACGCGGAACAGGAGCACCGCGGGCAGCGCGACGGCGGCGGGGACTCCCGCCACCGTGGTCAGGCCGCCGATCAGGGCCGCCTCCACCGCGCCCAGGCCTCCGGGCGTGGGCGCGGCCGAGCCGATCGCGTTGCCCGCCAGGAACACCACCGCGACCGCCACCAGGCTCACCTGGGCGCCCGGGTCGGCGAAGGCCAGGACCGAGAACTGCAGGCACAGCACGAACGCGGCGGTGATCAGCAGCGTTCCGCCGAAGCCCAGCAGCAGGCTGGACGGGCTCTGGAGCATGTCCAGCAGCCGCGGGAGCACTCCGCGCAGGTAGGGACGGATCCGGGCGCCGAGGGCGTGCCGCAGCCGGGGCAGCAGCAGGACCACCCCCACCACGGCCGTCCCGGCGACGCTGATCACGACGACGGTCGGTGAGGGCGTGAACCCGGTCCAGTACGAGGTGCCGGTGAGGTAGGCGCACACCAGCAGCAGCGGCACGTGCACCAGGAACCCGACCAGCTGGGTCAGGCCCACCGCGGACAGGGCCAGGGAGGTGGAGACACCCTCCCTGGTGACGAACCGGGTGTTGATCGCGAGCGACCCCAGCCCGGCGGGGGCGGCGATGCGCACGAACGACCCCGCGTACTGGACCATGACGGTGCGCCACCACGGCAGCGGCACGGGCACGAAGCCGATGAGGATCATCGCGGCGGAGAGCGTGCACACCACCGACGCGGCGAGCGCGGCCAGCGTCCACACCGGGTCGGCCCGGCCGATGGCGGTGAAGTCCACGCCGGTGAGCTGGTACAGCAGCACCAGGCCGACGACGGTGGCGACGATGACGCTGACCACGGTGCGCGGACGCATGCGCTCCAGGCGGGCGGGTTCGGAGGGCGCCTCCGGGGCTATGCGCACCACGCGCTCGCGCAGCCGCGCCAGCAGCCCGCGGTCCCCGCGCAGCCCCCTGCGCAGCGCGTAGGGCAGGCCGGCGGGTTGGAGGAAGGGCAGGACCGCGGCCGTGGCGGTCACA
The DNA here is from genome assembly GCF_052466615.1 of Nocardiopsis sp. M1B1. NCBI lineage: Bacteria > Bacillati > Actinomycetota > Actinomycetes > Streptosporangiales > Nocardiopsidaceae > Nocardiopsis > Nocardiopsis sp. M1B1. The sequence goes on along the minus strand of NZ_CP196194.1, from coordinate 2,866,988 downwards.
CCCAGCGCGCGCACCGCCGAGTCCACGGCGCGCCCGGTCCCCACCCGCATGGCCAGCAGGGTGAGCATGGCGGCCTGGTCCAGGGTGACCTGGAGCTGGGGGGCGGCCACACCGCCGCGGTCCAGGCCGGTGAGCAGGACCGCCGACTCGCGGGGGCCCGGCGGGGCCGCGGTTTCGGAGGCGTCGGCCAGGGTGGCGGAGCCTGCCGGTTCCGAGGTGCCCTCGGGGACGGAGGCGCCTGCCGGGGTGGGAGTACTGGCCGGGGCGGAGGCGCTGGCAGGGTCGGAGGGCTGGTCCAGGACACCGATGGTGGCGCCGTTGACGTTGCCGTGGACGAGCCGGTGCCGGTGCAGCAGCCCCAGTTCGCGCCAGCACAGGTCGGTCAGCCCGTCGGTGAGCTCCTCGTCGTCGAGTGCGTCCAGGGCGCGGAAGGCGGGCAGTTCGCGGACCAGCAGGACGGTGCCGGGACCGAGTTCGCCGACGGCCAGGACGCGGGGGACGGCGGCCCCCGCCTGCCGGGCGGAGAAGCTCATCAGCGCGGCGTGCTCGGCGCGGCGGCGGACGCCGTAGAGCATCCGGGGAGCCACGGGGCCGCGCAGGAACAGCAGGTCGCGCAGGCGCCGCCAGAACCCGGCGGTGTTCTCGGAGCTGAGCACGACCAGCTCCACCCGGCGGCCGTCGTCGAGTTCGGCCAGGTGGCGCGGGTTGCCCTCCTCGTCGTCGTCCGCGCGGGAGACGCCGGTGGCGGCCAGCCCGAACCGGCGCAGTTCGGCGTCCAGGCCGTTGTCGGTCTGCGGCGGCGGCCTCTCCCCCAGCGCGTACCGGACCAGGGCGGCGCAGGTGAGGCCGACCAGGACGGTCAGGACGAGGGCGAGGAAGCTGGTGACCCCGGCCAGCAGGGCGCAGACCGCGACCGTGGTGTTGCCCGCCCACAGGACCGAGCGGACCCGCGGCAGACCGGTGGGCATGGTGCGGATGAAGGCCAGGACGGCGGCCACGTAGCCGAGGGTGGCGCTGGTGAACACGTCGTCGGGGGCGAGCGCGTCGGGGAACCGCTCCGGGCCGATCAGCGCGAAGAGGGTGGCGTTGATCAGCGAGGCGAGCGTGTAGGCGGCGATCCCGGCGGCGACCGGCCGGGCCAGGGAGCGCCGCCGCCCGGTGAACAGCGTGCGCAGGACGACGTAGCTGACGAGGACGATCAGCAGGAGGTTGGCGCCCGCGGCGACGAGCAGGAGCAGGCCGGAGGGCAGCAGCGCGCGGAGCCGGTCGGGGTCGGCCCCCTCCACACCGTCGGTGGCCATGCGGACGGCGATCATGATCACCGCCACCGCGATCAGGCCGAGCGCTCCCGTGAGGAGGTCGACGGGCCTGCGCGGGGCTCGCGGTGTCCGTGGGTCCGGCGGGGGGATCTCGTCGGTTCGCGTTGTCACACTCCCAAGACTGCCCGACTCCGTGGGGGTCAAGGACCAGGGGCGGTGCGTTTCGCGGGACCGTCCGCGCTCAGCCCGTGAGGAGGTCGGGGATCTGGCCCAGTCCGATCTCGGGGGCGGCGGGCAGGGGGCGGCGCCGTTCCGTGTTCTCGAAGGACTGGAGGAGATAGGCCACCAGGCGCCGCGAGGAGGCGGCGGCCGCCTCGGGCGGGCCGGAGGCGGCCCCGCAGTTGGCCAGGAACAGCAGCGTGAGGTCCGCGACCGCGAAGTCGGGGCGCAGCCGCCCGGCCGCCTTGGCCCTGCGGATGAGTTCGGTGATGCCGCGTTCGGCGCGGTCGCGCTTCTCCTCGAAGGGGACCGCACTGGGGAAGGCGGTGAGGAACGCGCCGGTGAAGCCGCGGTCGGCGGCCTGCATCGCGCACACCCGCTCGACCACCGAGCAGAAGCCCCGCCAGGGGTCCGGGTCGGCGAGGCCGTCGTCCACCAGGGAGGTGCAGGCCGCCAACTGGTCGGCGAACACCTCGGAGACCAGGGACTCGCGGGTGGGGAAGCGGCGGTAGAGGGTGGCGACCCCCACTCCGGCGCGGCGGGCGATGGCCGACATCGGCACGTCGATCCCGCGTTCGGAGAAGGCCGCGCGGGCGGCCTCGACGATGCGGTGGCGGTTGTGCAGCGCGTCGGCGCGCAGTCCCGGGGCGTCGCCGCCGGGCGCGGTGGGAGGCGTTCGGGCTGGCATGCCCACCACCCTACGGCGCTCGGCCGACCCGCCCGGCTGCCCGGCAGAGGAGCCCGGTGACGGTGCTCACGCCGCCGCGCGCCGGGCGGGAGAGGGCCCCGGCGCGCGGCGGCGCGGGCGGACGCGCGGCGGCGTCAGCGGCGCCCGGGCCCTGTGTCGCGGCGGACCGGGCGCACGGGGCCCGGCGGACCGTGCCGGGCCTCTACTCGGGCGGCGCGAGCAGCCCGCGCTCGTAGGCGCGGACGAGGTTGCGCGGCACGAGGTACTCGCGGCCGCGGATGTGGACGCGCACCAGGTCGGGGGTGGCGGCCTTCCACTGGGAGCGGCGCGTGCGGGTGTTGGACCGCGACATCCTGCGCTTGGGTACGGCCATGGGAACTCTGCCTTCTTCTCGGGTGGTCGGGGGCGGGGCGCCGGGCCCCGCCTCGCGCTCGTGTCGGTCAGCCCCTGCGCTGGTAGCGGCGCTGGAAGCGCTCCACGCGGCCCGCCGTGTCCACCACGCGGGCGTTGCCCGTGTAGAAGGGGTGGCTGGCGCTGGAGATCTCGACGTCGATCAGCGGGTAGGTGCGGCCGTCGCTCCACTCGATGGTCTTGTCGCTGGTGGCGGTGGACCTGGTGAGGAAGGAGAAGTCGGCCGCGCGGTCGCGGAAGACGACCGGGTGGTAGTCGGGGTGGATTCCCTGCTTCATGTGTGCCCCCTTGGGGTGGTCGTTGGGCGCGGCGGTCCGCCTGCTCGGCGGCGCGCGACGGGGCGGCGCCCGTCGGGGTCGGCGGCTCCGCCGCCGGTCGGGGCGCCGGTTCGCCGGGGCCCCGGCCCCGCGGGAACGGGCGGCCGGGGCGCGGCCCGGCTCAGCGCTCCTCGCGGAACTCGACGTGGCGGCGCACGCGCGGGTCGTACTTCTTCAGGGTGAGCCGGTCGGGCGTGTTGCGCCGGTTCTTGCGGGTGACGTAGGTGAAGCCCGTCCCCGCGGTGGACTTGAGCTTGATGATCGGCCGGATCTCGTTGCGTGCCATGGATGCCTCCTCAGGGTTCCCACGCGTTACAAGTCAATGATAACCGTTTTCATTCCCGATCCGGCCAGGTCATCTCTCCCCTGTGGACGACCCCCCGCCCGACGGCGTTCAGCCGCCGGAACCGCCGCGGACCGGACGCCAGTACTGGCGGTCGCCCTCGTCCCGCACGACCACGCCGAGAGCGGCGAGTTCGGCGCGCAACTCGGCGCTGTCGTCGGCATCCTTCGACCTCAGCGCCTCCCGGCGGGCCCGCAGGACCGCCTGGGCGTGCTGCTCCAGGCCCGGCATCCCGTCGACCCAGCGCCGGAACCGGTCCGCGTACGGGTCGCCGTCGCACCACGGGTAACCCTGCTCCTCGAACGCGGCGCGGAGCCGGTCGGCGCCGTGGCCGGTGCGCTCGCGGGCGAGCTCGGCGGTGTCCGCGCCCAGCAGGACCAGGTCCCGGCCGTCGACGAAGACCGCCCCCACCCGCTCGCGGGCGAACTCCGTGTTCCGACCGGACCGGATGACGCGCACCCCGCCCCCGCCCGCCTCGACGGTGACCATGTCGTCGTAGGAGGCGAGCGCGACGAAGCCGCCGGCGAGGACACCGAGGACCACCAGGACGGTCGTGAGGACCGGCCCGTCCAGGCGCGCCAGAAGGGCGACCTGCTCCTGGCCCGGGACCAGCGGCAGCTGGTGGACCCACTCCGGTAGAAGGGCGAGCCAGCTCGGAACCCGGGACAGCACCCAGCCGAGCCCGGCACCGAGCAGGGGGAAGAGGGTCCACAGCAGCACGTGGGTGGCGCCGTGCTCACGGACCACGGACGGAGGTCGGCGGGTGTCGGTCATGGGGAAGTCCTCTCCCTCTCGGCGGCCGCGGCGAAGCGGTGGCGGCATCGCCCCCGACCCGCTCTCCGACGCGTCCTCCGTGGTGGTCAACTCCTTCCTAGTTGAGCATATAGGATTCTGTACATGCAAACAGTCGACAGTGGGGACGGGGAGGACCGGCGCTCCTTCATCGAGGAGGCGCGCCGCGGACAGATCGTGCGGGCGGCGGTCGAGACCATCGCCGAGGAGGGGTACGCCCGGGCGTCCTTCGTGCGCATCGCCGCGCGTGCCTCGGTCAGCCCCGGCCTGATCACGTACCACTTCAGGACGAAGGAGCGGCTGCTCCGGCAGGTGCTGGAGTACGTCAACGCCCGTCTGGACCGGGCGATGGAGGGCGGACCCGAGCCGCTCGCGGGGTTCGAGGACGCCCTGACGCGCATCATCAGCGGCCACGTCATGCACTGCTCTCGCCACCCCCGGGAGATGGCGGTGCGCCAGGAGATCGGCGGCGCGGACGTGCCCGCCTCCGTCCGCGAGTGGATCGCCCGGAGCCAGGACGCCGGGCGCGCCGAACTGGTCGGCTTCCTCACCGAGGGGCAGGGCCACGGGGAGTTCCGCGCCTTCGACCCGGAGGTGTTCACCGACACCCTCTTCGCGGCCCTGAACGCGGTCCCGGGCCGACTGCGGCGCAGACCGGTCGAGGAGCACGAGGAGTACGCCCGGGAGCTGGCCCGCCTGTTCGCCGCGGCGGCGACCGAACGCGGGCCCTCGGCCTAGGTCGTGTTCCTTGGAACATTTCGGTCCCGCCCGTCGCCCTCCGCCACCCTCAACGGAGAGCCTTCGGCTCCGGTACTTCCGCGAGCACCGGGCTGCCTCTCGCTGCGCCGGTTTCGCTTGAAAAGCCAACCAGGCTGACCTGCGCGAACCGTCTTGCGAGAGATTGTCCGGACGGCCGCTCGCTGATCCGAAAGCCTCCGCGGAACACTCCCTAGCGAACCGGCCGGAACCGTTGCTGGTGTGTCGCAAGATCACGGTAGAGGTGTCGGCCCCTTCGCACGCGAAACGCCGGTGCCGCCGCGGGGTTCCGCGGCGGCACCGGCGCTGGGTCGGTCCTTCTGCCGGTCGGCCACCGGCCTGTCAGGACCGTTCAGGCCTGTGGGGCCCGTAGGGCCGTCAGGCGACGACCTTGCCCTCGGCGCGCTTCTCCACGCGCCCGGCGCGCAGGCGGCGGGCCTCGTCGGGGTCCAGGACCGGAGCGGCCGTCAGCAACTGGCGGGTGTAGTCGCTGGCGGGGTTCTCGTACACCGCGTCGCTGTCACCCATCTCCACCACCTCGCCCGCACGCATCACCGCGACCCGGTCACTGACCTGACGCACCACCGCCAGGTCGTGGGCCACGAAGATGTAGGTCAACCCGAAGTCGTCCTGCAACTCCGACAGCAACCGCAGCACCTGGTCCTGCGTGGACACGTCCAACGCCGACACCGGCTCGTCGCAGATGATCAGCTTCGGCTTGAGGATCAACGCCCGCGCGATCGCGATCCGCTGGCGCTGACCGCCCGAGAACGCGTGCGGGAACCGGTTGTAGTGGTGGGGTTCGAGCCCCACCCGCTCCAACAGCTCCTGCACCTGACGGCGCACCTTCTTGGTGTCCCTCTCCCCCTGCACCCGCAGCGCGGTCCCGATCGCGTCGCCCACGGTCACCCGCGGGTTGAGCGAGGAGTAGGGGTTCTGGAAGACCATCTGCACGTCCCGGCGCAGCGGACGCAAGGCCCGATCGGGCATGTGGGTGATGTCGCGGCCCTCGAACTCCACCCGGCCCCGCGTGGGCTCCAGCAGACGCATCACCATCCGCGAGAGCGTCGACTTGCCCGACCCCGACTCGCCCACGATGCCCAGGGTCTCGCCGCGGTGCAGGTCGAAGGAGACCCCCTTGACCGCCCAGAAGTCCGTGGCCTTGCCCCAGGTGCCGCCGCGCACCTTGAACCGCTGCGCCACGTCCTCCACCCGCAGGAGCGGGGTCTCCTCGGAGGAGCCCTCGCCGCCGGCGGAGGGGGTGAAGGCCGCGAACTGGCCCGGCTCGGTGACCCTGCCCTCGCGCTTGTCGCGCTCGACCCGGTCGGCCCGGTCCTGGGCGCGCCGCTGGGCGCGGGAGACCTCCACGCGCGGCACGGCGGCCAGGAGCCCCTGGGTGTAGGGGTGCTCGGGCTCGGAGAGGACCTTGCGCACGTCGCCGCGCTCGACCGCGACGCCGTGGCGCATGACCACGACCTCGTCCACCGAACCCGCGACCACCGCCAGGTCGTGCGAGACCAGGATCAGGCCCATGCCCAGGTCGCGGCGCAGCTCGTCCAGCAGGTCCAGGACCTGGGCCTGCACCGTCACGTCCAGCGCCGTCGTGGGCTCGTCGGCCAGCAGCACCTTGGGCTCGCACATCAGACCCATGGCGATGACCACGCGCTGGCGCATGCCGCCGGAGAACTCGTGCGGGTAGGAGTTGACCCGCTTGCCGGGCTCGGGGATGCCCACCCGGTCCAGCGACTCCACCGCGCGGGCGTGCGCCTCGGCCTTGGTGGCCTTGGGCCGGTGGATGCGGTAGGCCTCGATCAGCTGGTTGCCGATCGTGTACTGCGGGTGCAGCGACTGCATGGGGTCCTGGAAGACCATGGCGATGTCGTTGCCGCGCATCCGCCGCAGCTTCTTGTCCGAGGCGCTGACCACGTCCTGGCCCGCGACCTCGATGGAGCCGGTGATCTTCGCCTTGCTGCCCCGGTGCAGGCCCATCAGGGCCAGCGAGGTCACGCTCTTGCCCGAGCCCGACTCGCCCACGATGCCCAGGGCACCGCCCGCGGGCACCTCGAAGGACAGCCCTTTCACCGCGTGAACGTCGCCGTCCATGGTCGGGAACGTCACCCGCAGGTCGTCCACGCGGACGACGGGGTCGGTCGAGGCCATGTCACTTTCCTTCGTTAGAGCTGCTCTGTTCAACGCTGTCGGTCGTCAGGCGGCGATGCGCACGCGCGGGTCGACGACCGGGTAGAGCAGGTCGACGATCAGGTTGCAGACGACGATGAAGACAGCGCCCATCAGGGTCACGCCGAGCACCACGGGCAGGTCCTTGCCGATGATCGCGTCGATGGCGTAGGCGCCGATGCCGTTCAGGGAGAAGACCTTCTCCGTGAGGATGGCGCCGCCCAGGACCAGGCCGACGTCCAGGCCGAAGATGGTCACGATGGGGGTCAGCGTCGGGCGCAGCGCGTGCTTGAAGATCACGCGGCGCTCGCTCAGCCCCTTGGCGCGGGCGGTGCGGATGTAGTCCTCGCCCAGGACCTCCAGCATGCCCGCGCGCGTCTGGCGCGCGTACTGCGCCGCGTGCAGGAAGGCCAGGGTGACCCAGGGCAGGAACATCACCTGGAACCAGCCGACCGGGTCCTCGGTGAGGGGGACGTAGCGCGAGACCGGGAACAGCTCCCACTGGTGCACGAGGAAGGCCAGGGCGAGCAGACCGGTGAAGTAGATCGGCATGGACACGCCCACCAGCGCGGCGCTCATGGCGATGCGGTCGAAGATGCTGCCCTTCTTGACAGCGGAGAGGACGCCGACGGCCACGCCGCCGATGATCCAGATGACGGCCGCGCCCAGGGCCAGCGAGGCGGTGACCGGCAGGCGGTCGAGCAGCTGGGGCAGCACGGGGCTGTTGGTGGTGAAGGAGTAGCCCAGGCAGGGCGCCGCGCACTCGATCGTCTCCCGGCCGAAGGTGTACTCGGAGCCGAGGACCAGGCCCTTGACGAAGTCCAGGAACTGCACGGCGATGGGCTGGTCCAGGCCCAGGCGCGCCACCGTGGCGTCGAGCGCCTCGGGCGTGGGGGCCTTGCCCACGTACAACGCGGCCATACCGCGCGGGGTCACGCCGGCCCAGCGGGGCAGGACGTAGAAGATCCAGAAGGTCACCGCCGTGACGACGGCGAGCAGCAGCAGTCCCGCACCGAGGCGGCGGAGAATATAGTTCAGCATCGCGGTCGGCGGCGGGGGTACCCACGGGGCCGTGGCACCCCCGCCGCCATCACCTGCCTTCTCGTACTAGTTCAGGCCGGTCGGAGCGCTAACCCCGGTCCACGCCCAGGGCCATGAAGTCGTACATCGCGTACGCGGACGTGTGGTAGACGTTGGTCAGCTCGTCCGAGCGGTAGTACAGCGCGCGGTCGAAGACGACCGGCAGGATGGCCGCCTGCTCCATGACCAGGGTGTCGATCTGCTCGTAGATGGCAGCGCGCTCCTCCGGGTCCTCGGTGGCCAGCGCCTCGTCCCACAGGCCGTTGATCTCCGGGTCGTCGAGCTCGGAGGTGTTGTAGTTGCCCGTGGCCTGGATGGCGTCGCCGTCGGTGATCTTGGAGGCGAAGCCGTAGCCGGTGGCCCAGTCGGGGCTCCAGCCGGAGACGCTCAGACCGATGTTGTTCTCACGGACGTAGTCCTGCGAGCCCGCGTACTGGGCGAAGAAGTCCTCGGCCGGGAAGGTCTGGATGTCGACCTCGATGCCCACGCGCTTGAGGGACTCCTGGAGGGACTCCGCGGTGGCGATGTCGTTGGGACGGCCGTCGCGGACCGCGATGGTGGTGCTGAAGCCCTCGGCCTCGCCACACTCCTCCAGCTTGGCCTCGGCGGCCTCGAGGTCGCCCTTGTTGTCCTCGGAGGGGTACAGGTCCGACTCCGGGTTCGAGCCCGGGATGGTCGGCGGGAGCACGTTGGTGGCGATGTCGCCACCGGTCGCGCCGCCCCAGGCGCGGTGCAGGCTGTCTCGGTCGGCCGCGTACATGATCGCCTGGCGGCAGGACACGTCCTCGATGACCGGGGTGTGGATGTTGACGTAGCGCAGCGCGCCGGAGTACGGGTTGTCCAGGTTGGCCTGGACGTCCTCGTCGGTGAGCAGCGTGCCCTTCATCGCCGGGCCGACGCCGACGCCGGCCAGGTCGACGTCGAGGTCGCCGTTGACCAGGCGCTGGTCGATCTCGTCCTGGTCGACACCGATCTGGACGGTGACCTCGTCCGGCAGGGCCGGGCGGATCGGGTCGGTCTCGGCGTCCCAGTGCTCGTTGCGGACCAGGTTGAGCTGGACGCCGGGCTCGTAGTTGCCCTCGAACTTGTACGGGCCCGAGGAGAGGACCTTCTCCTTGTACAGCGCGCCGCGGTCGGCCTCCATGGGCACCGGGGCGGTCTGCGGCTGGGTCAGCACGTAGGGGAACTCCGAGAAGGAGTCCTTGAGGTGGAAGACCAGGGTGTGGTCGTCCGGGGTCTCGACCGCGGTGAAGGTCTCCAGCGGGTTGTCGACCTCGTAGACGTTGAAGGGCTCCTGGTCCAGGTGCGCCTCGAAGTAGCGCGGACCGTTGGGCAGCTCACCGCCGTTGTAGTTCGAGCGCGCGATGGCGTACTTGATGTCCTGCGCCGTGATCTCGGAGCCGTCCTCGTACTTGAGGCCCTCCTGGATCTTGACGGTCCACTCGGTGAAGTCCTCGTTGGGCTCGGGCATGCCCGCGGCCATGTCCGTGGTCAGCTCGGTGGACTCCTCGGCCGGCGCCGGGGTGAAGGCCAGCAGCGTACGGGCGTAGTAGCGGGTGAAGTTCCAGCTGAACCCGTAGTAGGTGTCGCCCGGGTCGGTGGAGTCGAAGTCAGTGGCGATGGCGTAGCGCAGGGTGCCGCCGGTCTGGTCGGACGGGTTGACGACCTCGGTCGCCCCCTGGTTGAACTCGGCGCCGGACGCGGAGCCACCGTCGGCGGAGCCACCGCCGCCGCAAGCCGAAAGGAGGATGGACGCCGCCGCGCCGAGCGCGACGAAGCCGAGGGTGCGTTTCCTCAAGGAACTGCCTCTCATGCGAACCTGATGGTGATGATGGGATCAACCTGTCGTCGGATCCCTGCCTTGCGGAGGCCGGGCGGGTCAGCCTCCACCGACCGTGGGTCAGTCGGAGGTCTTGGGGTCGAAGGCGTCGCGCAGCCCGTCGCCGAACAGGTTGAACGCCAGGACGGTGATGAAGATGGCCAGACCCGGGAAGATGACGAAGTAGGGCGCGTTCTCGTACAGCGGCACCGCGTCGGAGAGCATCTTGCCCCAGCTCGGCGTGGGCGGGTTGATGCCGACGCCCAGGAAGCTCAGGGCCGCCTCGAACAGGATGTTCGTGGGGATGAGCAGGGTCGAGTAGACGATGATCGGCGTGACCAGGTTGGGCAGGATCTCCTTGAAGAGGATGTGCCGGTTGCTGGCGCCCAGGCTCCTGGCGGCCTCCACGAACTCCCGCTCGCGCAGCGAGAGCGTCTGCCCCCGGACGATGCGGGCGATGTAGGGCCAGTTGAAGAAGCCGATGATGAAGACGATGACGCCGATGCGCAGGCCGTTGCCGCTCAGGCCCAGGACGCCGTCGGGGATGACACCCACGAGCGCGATGGCGAAGAGCATCAGCGGGAAGGCCAGGAAGACGTCCATGGCCCGGCTGATGAGGGTGTCGACCCAGCCGCCCTTGTACCCGGCGATGATGCCGAGGACGGTGCCGATGAACACGCACAGGAGCGTGGACAGGAAGGCCACCAGCAGGGAGATCTGGGCGCCGTAGACGATGCGGCTGAACAGGTCGCGGCCGGTCTTGGGCTCCACGCCCAGCAGGTGGTCGGAGCTGATCCCGCCCCACGGGTCGAGGTTGTCGCTGGGGATGCTGCCGTCGGTGGGGGGCGGAAGGGACGGGTCCCTCAGCGGGAACCCGGTGTTGGGCTCGATCAGGTCCTGGTGGAACTGGGTGGGCGGGTGCCCGAACCACTTGGCCAGGAGGGGCGCGAGAACCGCGGCGAGGATGAGCAGGACCACGACCACGCCGGAGATCATCGCGACCTTGTCCTTGCGCAGCCGCTGCCAGGCGATCTGGCGCAGGGACCGGTTGTCGGAGTCTCCGCGGACCTCGTGGGCCTGCGCAGCGACGTTCACGGCGTCGTTCTGCTCCGCCTGCTCCGCCGAATCGGGGGCATGCGAGGGCGCGCTCATCAGGCCACCACTCTCCACTCATACGCTTCTGGCCGAGGGGAACGGGACAGAACCCACGCGTACGGCCGCAAGGAGGGGTGACCTGCGGTTCGCGCACGGTGGGGCCGGCCGGTTCTCGACGCTGGCTGGCGTGGGCTTGCGTGTCGGCGGGGAGGGCGGATGACCCGCCTCCGCAGACCCGGTCCGCAGGGTGTGCCACATCACCTGAGGAGTTGGACACACCGGGACCGTTGCGCCCGGGCTGTTACACAGCGACCAACTTACTCGCGATCTGAACGCATAGCGTCCAATATCCGATCATGTATCTAAATCGTGACAAACAACGTTAAAAGGCCTATATAACAACAAAAGGCTACAGAGTTCGCATTCATCCGAGGACCGGTCGCGAGCTGCGGCGACGTCCTCCACCGCCGCGCCCACGATACGTCCGAATATGCACCGGTTCGACCCCCGGAGTGGCACGCTATGGCAAGTGCTATACGTCTCAGCGTGTCCGATTGGAAGCGCAGAGCGACGGCCACGGGCAGGCCAGGGCCCCGCCACGAACACGTACGGTGACGGTCACGGCGTACGCGAGAACGACGGCCCCGCGCCTGCGGAACCGTCGTCACGAGGGTGTGCGGGCCGGGCCCGCGTCGGTCACTCGATGCCGCGCTTGCGCAGCAGCTCCTCGATGTCGCCCAGGTCGGAGAGGTCGTCGGCACCCCCGGTCTTGGGGGCCGGGCCCACCTTCCCCTTGGCGCCCGGGGCCGCGGTGGCCGCACCGGGCGCGGCCGCGCCGCCCGCCCCGCCGGCTCCGGCCTTGGGCGCCTTGGCCTTGCCGGGGCGGGTGCCCACGTCACGGGCGCGCATGACGCCCGAGACGACGTAGAGCACCACCGCCAGACCCGCCAGGGCCACACCGGCCCACACCGCCGGGTTGAACAGCAGGCCGACCAGGATGCCGAAGATGTTCATGGCGAACTGCCAGACGGCGTTCATCAGCCCGATCAGACCGGCGGCCAGCGGCAGCAGCGACCACGCCACGCCCCGCAGACCCGAGGCGGCGCCCTTGGCGCGCCACACGAAGAAGGAGATCACCAGTCCCGCGAGGGTGAGTCCGCCTCCCAGGACCAGACCGGTCATCCACGTCAAGTTCTCAGGCATGGGCCCAGTCTCCCATCCGGCGCCGGAGCGCACATCCGGTCGATCCCCTAGGGCGTGTTCGGTGGATGCTGCCCGTCGCGAGCGGCGCACCAGTGCGGCTCTCGCAAGGCCGAAGAAGGAGTCATCCTGGTTGGCTGTCGACTGATGAGAACGCCGCGAGAGTTGTGCTGGGGCGTCGCGCAGCAGGGTATGTGTCCGCCGAACACGCCCTGGGTCAGGCCCCGGAGTCGGGGGCCTGTCCACCCACGCTACTCCCGTACCCCGGACGGGCGGCCGGGGCACGGAAGGGGGCGTCGGGGCAGGTGGGAGCGGGGAAACCGGCGGACCCGGGTTCAGCGGTCGGCGACCAGGGACTCCAGCCAGTCCAGGTCCACGCCCACCAGGCTGTCGCGGAACACCACGCCCTCGCGCGGCGGGATGTGCACGTGGTTGGGCACCGCGACCGTGACGCACCCGGCGTCGGCCGCCGAGGTCACGCCGACCACCGAGTCCTCGAAGGCCACGCAGCGCGCGGGGTCCACGCCGAGCCGCCGGGCGGCCCTCAGGTACGGGTCGGGGTGGGGCTTGTTCGCCTCGACCTCGTCCCCGGCCACCGAGTCGTCGAAGTTGTCCAGGCCGATCCCGCCGATCGCCGCCTGCACCAGCGTCCTCTCGGTGGAGGTCACCAGGACCACCGGAACGCCGGACTCCGACAGCAGGGTGACCAGTTCCTTGGCGCCCGGGCGCAGGTCGGCGCCTCCGGCGAGCCTGGCGCGGAACCTCGCGTACAGGCGGTCGGCGACCTCGCGCGGGGTGAGGTGGTGCGCGCCGGTCAGGTCGATGATGTAGCGGCCCACGGGCTCGGCGGCGTTGCCGACGTTGCGCTGGTGGTCCTCCTCGGTCCACACGCCGCCCAGTTCGGCGACCAGGTCGGCCTCGGCCTCACCCCACAGGTGCTCGCTCTCGATGAGGGTGCCGTCCATGTCCAGGAGTACGGCCTGGAGGCGTCTGGCCTGGGGGGTCTGGGTGTCGGAGGCTTCGGGACTCAGCGTGCTCTGCTCGCTCATACGTTCGGTGGCGCCTTCCGGACCGGGCGGCACCACGCTCTCCCCTCGTGTGTCATGGGTTGCCCGCTCGCCCACGGGACACCCGGGCTGTGCGTCATCATCGTGCGGGACGCGGGGCGCCCGCGCCGTGAAGAGGACCTGTCGGCGTCCTTTCCACACTACGAACACTCGGACGCCGGCGGGTGGAGAGCTGCCCCACACTTGCGCCCGCGCACGCGCGGCCCGGGGCGGGGCACCGCGCGCCTCCCGCACACGCGCGCGGCCCCGTCCTCCATGCGGGGGACGGGGCCGCGCCCCGGGCGGTCCGCCCCGGACGAGCCGGTCAGACGTTGAAGTAGGTCGCCTCCGGGTGGTGGACCACGATCGCGTCGGTCGCCTGCTCGGGCACCAGCTGGAACTCCTCCGACAGGGTCACGCCCACCCGCTCGGGCTCCAGCAGGCGCATGATCTTGGCGCGGTCCTCCAGGTCGGGGCAGGCCCCGTAGCCCAGGGAGAAGCGGGCCCCCCGGTAGCCGAGCTTGAAGAACGCGTCCAACTCGGCCGGGTCCTCACCGGCGAAGCCCAGCTCCGCGCGCACCCGGGTGTGCCAGTACTCGGCCAGGGCCTCGGTCAGCTGCACCGACAACCCGTGCAGCTCCAGGTAGTCGCGGTAGGCGTTCTTGGCGAACAGCTCGGCGGTGGCGCGGCTGATCGCCGGGCCCACGGTCACCACCTGGAAGGACACCACGTCCAGCTCCCCCGACTCCTTGGGCCGGAAGAAGTCGGACAGGCACAGGTGGCGGTCCCGGCGCTGGCGCGGGAAGGTGAAGCGGGTGCGCTCGGCGCCCTCCTCGTCCAGCACCACAAGGTCGTCGCCCTCGCTGTAGCAGGGGAAGTGGCCGTGCACCACGGCCGCCTCCAGCAGGCCGTCGGTCTGGATGCGGTCCAGCCACATCCGCATCCGGGGCCGCCCCTCGGTCTCCACCAGCTCCTCGTAGCTGGGGCCCTCGCCGCCGCGGGCGGCCTTGAGTCCCCACTGGCCCATGAAGGTGGCCCGCTCATCGAGGAAGGCGGCGTAGTCGGCCAGCGGGATGCCCTTGCTGATCCGGTCGCCCAGGAAGGGCGGCTTGGGCACCGGGTTGGTGGTCGAGACGTCGCTGCGGGCGGGCACCTCCTCGGGCTCGGTCACCTTGAGCTTGGCCCCCGTCTTGACCCGGCGCTGGCGCAGGGCGGGCAGCTCGGCGCCCTCCTCACCGCGCTTGACCGCCATGAACGCGTCCATCAGACGCAGGCCCTCGAAGGCGTCCTTGGCGTAGCGCACGTGGCCGTCGAAGACCTCGGCCAGGTCCTGCTCCACGTAGGAGCGGGTGAGCGCGGCACCGCCCAGCAGGACCGGGAAGCGCTCGGACAGGCCCCTGGAGTTCATCTCCTCCAGGTTCTCCTTCATGATGACCGTGGACTTGACCAGCAGGCCGGACATGCCGATCACGTCGGCGCGCTGCTCCTCTGCGGCCTCCAGGATCGCCGACACCGGCTGCTTGATGCCGATGTTGACCACGTCGTAGCCGTTGTTGGACAGGATGATGTCCACGAGGTTCTTGCCGATGTCGTGGACGTCGCCCTTGACGGTGGCCAGGACGATGCGGCCCTTGCCGTCGTCGTCGCTCTTCTCCATGTGGGGTTCGAGGTAGGCGACGGCTCCCTTCATGACCTCGGCGGACTTGAGGACGAAGGGCAGCTGCATCTGGCCGGAGCCGAACAGCTCGCCGACGGTCTTCATGCCCGAGAGCAGGGTGTCGTTGACGATGGCCAGGGCGGGCTTGGACTCCAGCGCCTCGTCGAGGTCGGCCTCGATCCCGGCCATCTCGCCGTCGATGATGCGCCGCTCCAGGCGCTCCCACAGCGGCAGGGCGGCCAGCTCTTCAGCGCGGGAGGCCTTCATGGACTTGGCGTCCACGCCCTCGAACATCTCCATGAACCGCGAGAGGGGGTCGTAGTCGCCCTCGCGCCGGTCGTAGACCATGTCGAGCGCGACCTCGCGCTGGTCCTCGGGGATCTGGTTGATCGGCACGATCTTGGAGGCGTGCACGATCGCCGAGTCCAGCCCCGCCTGGACCGCCTCGTGCAGGAACACCGAGTTCAGCACGATGCGGGCGGCCGGGTTGAGGCCGAAGGACAGGTTGGACAGGCCCAGGGTGGTCTGCACGTCCGGGTAGAGCCGCTTGAGCTCGCGGATGGCGTTGATCGTCTCCAGGCCGTCCCGGCGGGTCTCCTCCTGCCCGGTGGTGATGGGGAAGGTCAAGCAGTCGATGACGATGTCACCGGTGTTCAGCCCCCACTCTCCGGTGATCTGCTCGATGAGGCGGGTGGCGACGCGCACCTTCCACTCGGCGGTGCGGGCCTGGCCCTCCTCGTCGATGCACAGGCCCACGACGGCGGCGCCGTGCTCCTTGACCAGCCCCATGATGCGGGTGAAGCGGGAGTCGGGGCCGTCGCCGTCCTCGTAGTTGACGGAGTTGACCACGCTCCTGCCGCCGAGGGCCTCCAGGCCCGCCTCCAGGACCGGCGGCTCGGTGGAGTCGAGCATGATCGGCAGCGTGGAGGAGGTGGCCAGGCGCGAGGCCAGCTCGCGCATGTCGCTGACCCCGTCGCGGCCCACGTAGTCGATGTTGAGGTCGAGCAGGTGGGCGCCGTCGCGGATCTGGTCGCGCGCGATCTCCACGCAGTCGTCCCAGCGGCCCTCCAGCATGGCCTCGCGGAACTTCTTGGAGCCGTTGGCGTTGGTGCGCTCGCCCACGGCCAGGTAGCTGGCGTCCTGGCGGAAGGGCACGCTCTGGTACAGGGAGGAGGAGGACGCCTCCACCAGGGGCTTGCGGTTCTTGATGCCGCGCCCCTGGACGCGCTCCACCACGTGGCGCAGGTGCTCGGGGGTGGTGCCGCAGCAGCCGCCGGCCAGGCTCAGGCCGAACTCGGAGGTGAAGGAGTCGTGGGCGTCGGCCAGTTCGGCGGGCGAGAGGTTGTAGACCGCGCCGTTGGGGCCGAGCTGGGGCAGGCCCGCGTTGGGCATGCAGGAGATGGGGATGGGCGAGTGGTGCGACAGGTAGCGCAGGTGCTCGCTCATCTCGGCGGGGCCGGTGGAGCAGTTGAGGCCGATGACGTCGACGCCCAGCGGCTCCAGGGAGGTCAGCGCGGCGCCGATCTCGGAGCCGAGCAGCATGGTGCCGTTGGTCTCGATGCTGACCTGGGCGATGATCGGCACGTCCCTGCCCGCGGCGCGGCGGGCGCGCTGGGCGGCCACCACGGCGGCCTTGACCTGGAGCAGGTCCTGGCAGGTCTCGATGAGGATGGCGTCGGATCCGCCGTCGATCAGGCCGCGCGCGCACTGCTCGTAGTAGTCGCGCAGTTGGGCGTAGGGCGCGTGGCCCAGGGTGGGCAGCCGGTTTCCCGGGCCCACGGACCCGAGGACGTAGCGGGGCTGGTCGGGGGTGGAGTAGGCGTCGGCGGCCTCGCGGGCCACCTGCGCTCCGGCTTGGGCGATCTCGTAGGTGCGGTCCTCGATGCCGTACTCGGCGAGCCCGCCGAGGTTGGCCGAGAACGTGTTCGTCTCGATGGCGTCCGAACCCACGGCAAGAAAGGCGGCATGGGTGTCGCGGACGATGTCGGGACGGGTGAGGTTGAGGATGTCGTTGCATCCCTCGTGCCCCTCGAACTGGTCGAGGTCGAGATCGTACGCCTGGAGCATGGTGCCCATCGCTCCGTCCGCCACGACCACACGGCGGGACAGGGTTTCGCGGAAGGTGGGGCTGGCTCTCATATCTGGCAACTCTACGTCGGAGCACCGCGGCGGCCCAGTTGGTGTCCCCGTGACGCGTGGCACTGGGCGGACCCGCGGTGCGGGGCGGGTCGGTCGTCCGGGGACGGCGGTGTCCTTGTCAGTCGCTGTCTGTGAGGTTATCCCATCGCCTGTTCCACTAGATGAGACGGGCATCCCGCGCTGCGGCGGCCCGAGTGCCCCTCGGCCGAGCGCCCCGAACGGTTCCCCGGGCGGGTCGGCACGCCGTAGGGTGGACTTCGTCCGCGTGCAGGGAGGAGCCACATGACCAAGCTCGTCCGGGAGCTTGTTGATCCCGTGATGGTGGCGGCGTTCGAGGGATGGAACGACGCCGGTGAGGCGGCCAGCCTGGCCGTGGAGCACCTGTCGAGGGAGTGGGACGCCTACGAGCTGTGCGCGCTGGCACCGGACGACTACTACGACTTCCAGGTGACCCGGCCGCGCATGTCGATCGTGGACGGTGTGGTCGGTGAGGTCGAGTGGCCCACGACCCGGGTCCGCGTGGCGACGCCGCCGGGGTCGGAGCGCGACGTGGTGCTGGTGACGGGTCCCGAGCCGAACATGCGGTGGCGCTCCTACGCCGCCGACCTGCTGGCCGTGGCGCGGGAGCTGGGCGTCACCCGGATGGTGATGCTGGGTTCGCTGCTGGCGGACGCCCCGCACACGCGGCCGATCCCGGTGACCGGGATGGCCTCGCCCGTGGAGCTGGGCGCAGGGCTGGGGCTGGAGGCGACCACCTACTCTGGTCCGACCGGGATCGTGGGCGTGGTGCACGAGGCGTTCAGCGCGGTGGGGATCGAGACCGCGTCGCTGTGGGCGGCCATCCCCCACTACGTCGCCCAGCCGCCGTGCCCGAAGGCCTCCCTGGCGCTGCTGGCGTGGGTGGAGGACTTCCTGGGCGCGCGGGTGCCGCTGGGCGACCTGCCCGAGGACGCGGTGGCGTGGGAGTCCAACGTCAACGAGCTCACCGCCGAGGATGAGGACATCGCGGCGTACGTGCGCGGCCTGGAGGAGGCCAAGGACACCGCCGACCTGCCGGAGGCCTCCGGCGACGCGATCGCCCGGGAGTTCGAGCGCTACCTGCGCCGCCACGACGAGGGCTGAGGCCCCCGCGGCGGCCCCGGGCGCGCCTCGGGCCCTCAGACCCGCATGTGGCGCCACTCCCCCGTGGACAGCACCACGGCCCAGGCCCCGGCGATGCGGGCCAGCCCGCGGCGGACCTCGTCCACGACCGCGGGGGCCAGCGGCACGGGGGCCTCGCGTGAGGCCTGGAGGCGCACGGTGACGCGGAGGCCGTCCAGGACCTTCTGGCCACGGGCGATGGCCTCGTGGTCGGGTTCGGCCCGCCGCTCCAGGACCGCCCGGATGCCGTCGCGCAGGGCGATGGCCTCGTCGAGGTCGGCGAGGGTGATGGGGATGGCTCCCTCGGTGGCCAGGCGGTGCTCGCGCAGGAACCGCGCGAGGTCGGCCCGGTCGGCGAGCCCGGCACCGGTGGAGACGAAGTCCGCGATGAGTTCGGCGGCCGCGCTGTGCCGCGTGGGGGTCGTCATGGGGGCTATCCCACCACGGCCGGGCCCCGGATACCGGTGTTTTCGCGAGTCCGTGGCCACAGGTGGTCACCGCGAACGTGCATAACACGACATGCGCGGACGAAACGGAAACGGCGCTTCCCGGTCCGCTCACCGTGGGGCTCCGCGCTCGACCGGCTCAGGCCGCGAGCAGCGCGCGGAGTCCGTGGCGCTCGCGGGGCAGCCCCAGCCGGGCGAGCACGACCAGGAAGTTGGCGAACCGGCCGTCCCAGAAGCCGTCGTGGTCGGCCAGGACCCGGAGGTAGTCGCGTTGGACGGCGGTCAGCCCGGCGGGGTCGGCGGCCCGGAAGGCCAGGTCCAGCAGCGGTCCGGCGTCGGCCGCCGCGGTGAGGGGCGAGGCCAGCGGGGCCAGCGCGCGCAGCACCGGGAGCAGGCGCGCGGCGTCCTCGGCGGTGGAGCGCTCGGCGAGTTCCCGGACCAGGGCGAAACGCACGTGGCCGGCGAAGTGGGCGGGGCGCCTGGTGAACCAGGCGTCGGCGGCCTCCGGGTCCGCGAGCGCGGCGGCCAGCTCGGCGGCGGCCGCGGGGTTGGCGCGCTGGCCGGGCGCCAGCGCGGCGCAGGCGCGGATGGCCGGGTCGGCGTGGGTGAGGAACTCGGTGGTGTCGGCGCCGCAGGCGCCCAGGGCCAGGACGATGACCGCGCCCTCGTCGCGGGTCTCGGCCATGTCGGCGGCCCCGGACAGGTCCGGCTCCAGCCCGCCGAGCCGGGCCAGGGCCGCGGCGGCCTCCACCGCGCACATGCGCGTGTGCGCGTCGGGGGCGGTCAGGTGGGGTTCGACCGCCGCGTACAGCACGGGCGCGGCGGCGCGCATGTCCGGGCCCACCCTCCGCATGAGCGCGTCCACGGCGGGGGTCTCCCACACCCCGACCGCCTCCTCCTCGTCCTCGGAGGCCAGCGCGGCGTACACCCGGTCCAGCTCGGCCCCGGTGGGGGGTTCGGCCACGGGGCCGGAGGGCGTCTGGTACAGCGCGCCCTCGGCCGCGGCGGCCAGGAAGCCCAGCAGGACGCGGCGCGGGGAGCCCCGGTCCTCGCCCGACGCCTCGGGGAGCGGGCCCCGGGCCGGGCCGTCGAGTTCGGGGCGGTCCAGGATCCCGGCGACGAACAGGGCGGCGGGGACGGTGGCCGGGTAGACCGTGCCCTGGTGCAGGAGCGCGCCGTGGAGGTGGTCCAGCGCGCGCCCGCGCTCACGCGCGTCGCCGGTGAGCAGGTCGGCGAGGTGCCCGGGGGCGTCGGCGCCGGAGCCGTAGGCGTGGAAGGTGCGGGTCCAGTCGGTGCTGTGGAGTACGTCCGGTCCTGTCTGCATGTTCCGGATTGTGGCAGCGCCCACCGACGGTCCGCGGGTGTGCCGCCGGGGAGCGCTGGGAACGGTCTGGCTATACTCGGGCCCCCGCCGCCCCCCGAGGAAGGCCACACCATGTCGTTCGCCCAGCCGCCCACCACACCCCTGCGCCGGGCCCTGTTCCGCGCCCCCATCTGGATCTACCGGACCGGGTTGGGCGGGCTGATGGGCCGCCGGTTCGTACTGCTCACCCACAGGGGGCGGGCCACGGGAGAGGCCCGCCAGGCGGTGCTGGAGGTCATCGGCGGCGACGACGCCGCGGGGACCGTGCTGGTGGCCTCCGGGTACGGAAGGCGGTCGCAGTGGTTCCGCAACGTCGAGCACGAGCCGCGGGTGCTGTTCCAGCTGGGCAACCGGCGCCACCGGGGCACCGCCACCGTCCTGTCGCCGCAGGAGTCCGGTAAGGCGCTGGTGGGCTACGCCGAGCGGCACCCCGCCGCCGCCGTGGCGCTGCTGCGCGCGCTGGGGTACGAGGTGGACGACAGCGAGGAGTGGTTCGAGCGGAGGGGCGCGGACATCGGGAACGACATCCCGGTCATCCGGTTGTCCCCCGCGGGGGCCGCCGGTGAGCGCCACCCCGACCTCTCCGCTCCCTAGAGCGGCGGACCGGCGACACCGAAGGCCTTCGGTGTCGCCGGTCGCATCCGGCGGCGTCAGACGGCCCGCGGTTACAGGCGCACGCCCAGCAGGGTGTCCACGGTCGCGCGCACCAGGGCGGGCGCGCCGGTGTCGGCGCCGCCCTCGGTGAGGGCGGTGTCGGCCCAGGCGTCCACCGCGGCCAGGGCCGCCGGGGAGTCCAGGTCCTCGGTCAGGGCCGCGCGCACCGCGGCGAGCACCGGGGCGGCGTCGGGCGCCGCGCCCAGGGCAAGGGCGGCGCGCCAGCGCTCGGCGCGGGCGGTGGCGGCGGGGAGTTCGGCGTCGGTCCACTCCCACGGGGCGCGGTAGTGGTGGGCGAGCATGGCCAGGCGGATGACGGCCGGGTCCACGCCCTGCTGGCGCAGCTTGGAGACGAAGACCAGGTTGCCCAGGGACTTGGACATCTTCTCGCCGTCGAGGCCGACCATGCCCACGTGCAGGTGGTTGTGGGCATTGGGTCCGCCCGTGGCACATCGGGTCTCGGCCGCGCCCATCTCGTGGTGGGGGAAGATCAGGTCGCTGCCGCCGCCGTTGAGGTCGAAGGCCGGGCCGAGCCGGTCCAGGGCGATGGCGCTGCACTCGATGTGCCAGCCGGGGCGCCCGCGGCCCAGGGGGCTGTCCCAGGCGGGCTCGCCGGGGCGCTCGGCGCGCCAGAGCAGCCAGTCGAGCGGGTCCTTCTTGCCGGTGCGCTGGGGGTCGCCGCCGCGTTCGCCGAACAGCTCCAGCATCTGCCCGCGGTCCAGGTTGCTGATCTCACCGAACTCGGGCGCCTCGGCGACGGAGAAGTACAGGTCCCCGTCCAGCTCGTAGGCGGCGCCGGTGTCGCGGATGCGGGCGGCGAGGTCGCTGATGAGGTCGACGGACTCCACCACGCCGACGTAGGAGGTCGGGGGGATGATCCGCAGGGCGGCCATGTCCTCGCGGAAGACGTCGATCTCGCGGTGGGCGAGGTCGCGCCAGTCGACGCCGGTGGCCTCCGCGCGCTCCAGCAGCGGGTCGTCGATGTCGGTGGTGTTCTGCACGTAGTTGACGTCGTGGCCCGCGTCGCGCCAGACCCGGTTGACCAGGTCGAAGGTGAGGTAGGTGAAGGCGTGGCCCAGGTGGGCGGCGTCGTAGGGAGTGATGCCGCAGGCGTACATCCCGGCCCGGGGGCCCGGCGTCGTCGTCCTTATCCGGCCGGTGGCGGTGTCGTGGACACGAAGGGGACCGCCGGTACCCGGCAGGGGGACGATGTCAGGCGCAGACCATGAACGCATACCGCGCAGCCTATCCGGACGGGTGGGCGGGAGGCGTGCGCGGGAGGGTGGGCACCGCGGGTGATGATCACCCCAGAAGAGGTGGGAATAAGCCGGACGCGACCCGCGCGGCGGAGAGCGCGCACGGCCCGGAGCCGGGGCTCACGCGGCGAGGTTGTGGTGCCTGCGGCTGATGAGCAGGGCGCCGAACACCGCCACGGCGGCGCACAGGGCGGCCATCCCCTCGTTGCCCAGGCGCCAGTGCAGCAGCGCGCCGCTGACCGAGACGACGTAGAGGAGCCAGTACGCTCCGCTCTCCACCAGGTTGCCGTTACGGCCCTCCATCGTGCCCCCTGCCGTGAACGCGTGCCCTCACGCGAGCCTGACGGCACACGCCGTCTCTCTCTGAGACGCCGTGGTCACTCTCGGGGTTGACACGCCGTCGCGACCCGGGGGTGTGACGGTGGTTATGCGCACCGGTGACGCACGCCCGCCCTGATCAGGGCCGAGGGGCCGGACCGGAGCAGGTGGGGCCGGAGCGGACGGAGCCGGAACGGACGGGGTCGGCCCCCGGCCGACCGCCCGGGGTCAGGGCCGGGCCGCGTCCGCGAGTTCGAGCAGGTCCAGCGCCTCGGCCGTGCGTGCCAGCTCGGGGTCCCCGGCGGGGCCGAACTCGACGATGTCGGCGTGGACCGCCCGGAGCCGCCACCGGGCGCGGGACACGTCGCGGCGCTCCCGTCGCGGGCTGAGGGCGTGGTGGGAGGGGGCGGCCTGGTCACGGACGGGCATAGCGCTCATGGGCGGTCCTTCGAGGGTGGGTCGGCGGTTGTGGGGTACCCGGGGTCACGGTGTGACGCTGCCTCCGCGCCCCGGGTTCACCGTGAACACGATCCCGCAACCCGCCTCCAGCGCGGTTCCGGAATCCTTTCGCTCCACCCCAGGTCAACGGGGAACGAGGAGGGAGCGTTCCACGGCGTTCCCGTCCCCTACCCGTTGTTCCGTCCGGAATGCACAGAGTTGGCGCATCGAAGCCACACGTGTCCGCCTTCGGGACCAGGGCCCGACCGCGTCCGGCCGCGCCCGCACGAGCGCGCCCGCCAACCGCCGACCCGCCGCCGCCCGCCCGAGCGGTCCGCGCCGCGGGCGTCCCCGTTGCGTCGCCCTTCCCCCGTTCACACCCCTTGTGCTGAAGGAAAACTAAACGTACAGTAACTTACCAATTAGATTCGTTGCGTAACCCGGCGACTGCGCGCAGTCGCCCACCTGGTCCCGCGCACGCCCCCCGTGCCCGGGACCGACTCCGCCCGTCACCGCCCCGCCGCGGCGGGGCTTCCCCCCGGAGTAGCCCATGCGCATCGCGTACCGGCCCCGCAGGTCCCTCGCCTCCGCAGCACTGTCCTTCCTCACCGCCGCCGCGCTCGTGATCCCGGTCGGGGTCGCCTCGGCCGCCCCCGTCCCCGAGGACACGACGGCCCCGGCGTCCGCCGAAGCCGCCCGGGCGGCGGCCCTGGTGTGGTCCGACGAGTTCAACGGCGCCGCCGGAAGCGCCCCCAACCCCGCCAACTGGAACCACGAGACCGGCGCCCACGGCTGGGGCAACAACGAACTCCAGAACTACACCGACAGCCGCGCCAACTCCGCCCTCGACGGCCAGGGCAACCTCGTCATCACCGCGCGCAGGGAAGCCAACGGCGGCTACACCTCCGCCCGCATGACCACGCAGAACAAGGTCGAACACGCCTACGGCCGCATCGAGGCCCGCATCCAGATCCCCCGCGGCCAGGGCATCTGGCCCGCCTTCTGGATGCTCGGCGCCGACTTCCCCCAGACCCCGTGGCCCGACTCCGGCGAGATCGACATCATGGAGAACATCGGCCGCGAACCCCACCTGGTCCACGGCACCCTCCACGGGCCCGGCTACTCCGGGGGCAACCCCCTGACCGGCTCCTACATGCACCCGCAGGGCTGGTCCTTCGCCGACACCTTCCACACCTTCGCCGTCGACTGGAGCCCCGGCTCCATCACCTGGTCCGTGGACGGCAACGCCTACCAGACCTACACCCCCGCCGACACGCGCGGAAACCCCTGGGTCTACGACCAGCCCTTCTTCATGATCCTCAACATCGCCGTGGGCGGGAACTGGCCCGGCTACCCCGACGGCACCACCCAGTTCCCCCAGCAGATGCTCGTGGACTACGTCCGGATCTACTCGGACGGCGGCAGCCCCGGCGGCGGCACCGGCACGATCACCGCCTCCAACGGCATCTGCCTCGACGTGGCCGGGGCCCAGACGGGCGACGGGACCCCGATCCAGCTGGCGCACTGCAACGGCAACCAGGCCCAGCAGTGGACCGAGGGCTCCGACGGCACGTTCCGGGCGTTCAACAAGTGCCTGGACGTGGCGGGCGGCGCCACCGCCGCGGGCACCCCGGTACAGCTGTGGACCTGCAACGGGACCGGCGCGCAGCGGTGGACCCACGACAGCGGGACGCAGGCCCTGCGCAACCCGCAGTCGGGGCGCTGCCTGCAACCCCAGGGCCGGGCGCAGAGCGACGGCACCCGGATGGTGATCGCCGACTGCGACGGCAGCGCCGTCCAGCGCTGGAGCCTGAACGACTGACCCCTCCCCCGTGCCGCCCGCCGACCCCCTCCGGCGGACGGCGCACCGCCGTCCGCCACTCCTCGGGCGGTCGGCGGCGCCTTCGGCCCCCCGTGTCTCAGAACCGGGGGGCCGAGGTGTCGATCATCCGCCACGCCCCGGGGTCGGCCGGGGCGTCGGTGAAGGCGTAGCGCACGGTCTCGCGGTCCATGGCCAGCAGGGTCACCGACCCGGTCTCCCACACCCTGCCCCCGCCGAGGTCGGCGCGGGCGACCAGGCCCGTCGGGTCGCCGGACTCGTCGGGGCCCGCCGAACGGGGCGCGGAGCCGGCGGCCTCGTTGACCAGGCGCGGCCACTCCCCCCAGATCTCCTCCACCCCCTTGGCGCGGGACAGGTCGGCCGGGTCGGGCCGGGTGCGCGCGAACTCGGGCGTGTGGCGGGCGGCGCGCGGATCGTCCGGGTTCAGCCCGGTGTTGACCACCATGCTCACGCCGACCGGCAGCGGACGGGTGTCCAGGCACCGACCGTCCCAGCTGTGCAGCCCGGCTCGGCGGGCGTCGGCGTCCAGCAGGTGGAAGGGCGCGTAGAGGGTGGGGTCGTCGCCGTGCAGCGGGTCGCGGCCCGGGTTGCGGCCCGCGTGGGCGAGGGCGCGCAGCGGCAGTTCGCCCCGGCTGGCCGGGTAGGTGCCCTCCCAGGGCATACGCCCGTCCCAGGGCCAGCCGTTGAGCAGGGCCGCCGTGCGCGGGCCCGACGGGTCCACCGCCAGCCAGGTGCCGCCCGCGAGGCGGTCCCGGCCGCCGACGAGGTCGGGCCGGTCGGGCCAGTGCCGGGCGGGCCCGTCCCAGGGCCGGGAGGACATCTCGTCCCGGAGCGCGGCGATGACCAGGGGCGTGTCCGCGCCGGGGTCGAAGCCGACGATGACAGTGCACATGACGACCTTGTGACCTTTGCTGTGGGTCCCCGGTGTGGTGCGGTCCCCGCGGCGGTGCGGGCGGAACGGGGATGTGGACAGGAGGTAACCGCAACCGTACCCGGAGGGTGTCCCCGGCGGTGCTCCGCGCGGGCCCGGGGTGGTGCGGGCACCACCCGGGCCGGGGGGACGGTGTGCCTGTTCCCGGTCCGGGAGTCTTCTAGTCTGTAGTCTCCCTCCCCCTTCGCGTGTGCGGGGCGGATGCCGCGTCCGAGGCGCCTTCCCGCCCGTCTAGTTTCCCGGACCACACAGGAGTAGTGCGTGCCCGAGCAACCCGACCGGACCGACGACGGTGCGGAAAGCACCGCGGACAGGCCGCGGGACGCGGTTTCCGCCGTCCCCGGACCGCAGGCGGGCGGCGGCGCCCCCGAGGCGGCCGGAGCCCCCGCAGCTCCCGCCGGAGCCTCCGCCGAGCCCGTTCCCGCAGGCCCCAGGGGCCCGGCGGGCCCTCCGCCCGAGACGGGGCTGAGCAGTCGGCAGGTCGCCGAACGGGTCTCGGCGGGGCGGACCAACGACGTGCCGGTGCGCGCGAGCCGCACCGTCGGCCAGATCATCCGCGGCAACGTGTTCACCCGGATCAACGCCATGGTCGCGGTGCTGTTCTCGATCATCGCCGTGATCGGCCCGGTGCAGGACGGCCTGTTCGCGATGGTCATCCTCTTCAACACGCTGATCGGCATCGTCCAGGAGCTGCGGGCCAAGCGCACCCTGGACAAGCTCGCCATCGTCAACGCCGCCCGGCCACGGGTGGTGCGCGACGGCGCCACCGTGCACGTGGCCACGCAGGAGATCGTCCTGGACGAGGTCCTGGAAGTGGGCGTGGGCGACCAGATCGTGGTCGACGGCACCGTCACCTGGGCCGGGGGGCTGGAGGTCGACGAGTCGCTGCTGACCGGCGAGGCCGACCCGGTGGTCAAGCGGCCCGGGGACACCGTGATGTCGGGCAGCTTCGTGGTGGCGGGCACCGGCCGGTTCCGGGCCACCAAGGTGGGGCGGCACGCCTACGCGGCGCGGCTGGCCGAGGAGGCGAGCCGCTTCTCGCTGGTGCACTCGGAGCTGCGGTCGGGCATCAACCGCATCCTGACCTGGATCACCTACGCGCTGTTCCCGATCGGCGCCCTGCTGATCTACAGCCAGCTGGTCCTGGGCGGGCACGTGGGCCTGGAGGAGTCGACCTCGGGCGGCCAGATCTCCGGACCGCTGGCGGACGCCCTGCGCAGCATGGTCGCGGCCCTGGTGTCGATGATCCCCGAGGGCCTGGTCCTGCTCACCAGCATCGCGTTCGCGGTCGGGGTGATCCGGCTGGGGCGGCACAAGTGCCTGGTGCAGGAGCTGCCCGCGATCGAGGGCCTGGCCCGCGTGGACGTGGTGTGCACCGACAAGACGGGCACGCTGACCGAGGCGGGCATGAAGCTGGCCGGAATCCGCGACCTGGGCGGGCACGGCGGGGAGGCGTCCCCGTCGCTCGTGCTGGCGGCGCTGGCGGCCAGCGACCCCGACCACAACGCGAGCATGGCGGCGATCGCGCGCGGGTGCGAGGCCGCGGGCCAGGCCGCGCCCGACTGGACGGTCACGGCGCTGGCGCCGTTCTCCTCCGCCCGCAAGTGGAGCGGGGCCAGCTTCCTCGCCCCCGGCGGCGAGGAGCACTGGGTGCTGGGCGCGGCCGACGTGCTGGCCTCCCCGCAGGACCCGGCTGCCGCCGAGGCGGCCCGGCTGGGCGCGCAGGGCCACCGCGTGCTGCTGCTGGCCCGCGCGTCGGCGCGGGTGGACTCCGACGAGGCGCCCGGGGCCGTGCTGCCGGTGGCCCTGGTGGTGCTGGACCAGAGGCTGCGCGAGGACGCCGGCCCGACCCTGGACTACTTCGGGGACCAGGGCGTGGACGTCAAGATCGTCTCGGGCGACCACGCGGCGTCGGTGGGCGCGGTGGGCCGTGAGCTGGGGCTGCCGGGCGCGGACCAGCCGGTGGACGCGCGGGCGCTGTCGGAGGACCGCGAAGAGCTGGCCCGCGAGGTGGAGGAGCGCTCGGCCTTCGGCCGGGTGACGCCCGAGCGCAAGCGCGACATGGTCAGGGGCCTGCGCGACCGCGGGCACACGGTGGCGATGACCGGTGACGGCGTCAACGACGTGCTGGCGCTGAAGGAGGCCGACATCGGCGTGGCGATGGGCTCGGGGAGCCCGGCGTCGCGGTCGGTGGCCCAGCTGGTGCTGCTGGACAACCGGTTCGCGGTGCTGCCGCGCGTGGTGGCCGAGGGCCGCCGGGTCATCGGCAACATCGAGCGGGTGGCCAACCTGTTCCTGACCAAGACCGTGTACACGATGACGCTGGCGATCATCGTGGGCCTGCTGGCGGTGGCCTACCCCTTCTTCCCGCGCCACGCCACGCTCATCAACGCGGTGACGTTCGGCATCCCGTCGTTCTTCCTGGCGCTGGCGCCCAACACCGACATCGCCCGGCCGGGGTTCGTGATGCGGACGCTGCGGCTGGCGATCCCCTCGGGCATGGTGGCGGGCTTCGCCGCGGTGACGACCTACCTGCTGGTGCTGGGCGGTCGGACGGTGCCCGACCCGGCCGACCGGACGGCGGTGGTCATCACGCTGTGCGCGACGACGCTGTGGGTGCTGCTGCTGGTGGCCAAGCCGTACGTGTGGTGGAAGGTGCTGATGGTGGGCTCCATGGTGGGCCTGTTGACGCTGGCGATGGTGACACCGCTGGGGCAGTGGTTCTTCGACCTGGACGTGAGCGACCCGACCAAGGTGCTGACCGGTCTGGCCGTGGCGGGTGTGGCGATCGTGGTGATCACGGTGATCCGGGTGGTGGACGACCGGATGATGGCCCGCTCGGAGGCGCGTGCGGCGGAGAGGGAGGACGAGCGCGAGGCCGAGGAGCGCACCCCGGAGCCGGTGTGACAGCCGTTCTCCGGGAGGCGGAGGGGCCGGGGGCGGGACCTGGAGAGGGCGAGAGGGAGAGAGGCAGGACATGCTGAGCGAAACCGACATGCGCCACCTGCGGCGCGCGGTCGATCTGGCCGAGGAGTCCCTGGAGGCGGGTGACGAGCCCTTCGGCTCGGTGCTGGCGTCCGGGGAGGGGACGGTGCTCTTCGAGGACCGCAACCGCGTCGCCGGCGGCGACCCGACGCAGCACCCGGAGTTCGCCATCGCCCGGTGGTCGACCACCCGCATGAGCCCCGGGGAACGGGCGGCGGCGACCGTCTACACCTCCGGGGAGCACTGCCCCATGTGCTCGGCCGCCCACGGCTGGGCGGGGCTGGGCCGGATCGTGTACGTGGCCTCCTCGGCGCAGCTCGCCTCGTGGCTGGAGGAGTGGGGCGTGCCCCCGGCGCCGGTGCGGGCGCTGCCGATCGGCGACATCGTGCCCGCGGTCGCGGTGGAGGGGCCGGTGGACTCCCTGGTCGCGCGGGTGCGGGCGCTCCAGGCCCGCTTCCACGGCCGGAGCTGACACCGGCGCTTTCCCCGCAGCCCGTCGACGGCCCCGCCCGCGCTGAGCGCGGGCGGGGCCGTCGGTGCGGTGAGCGCTGTCAGCGTCTGAGGTCGGTCAGCGCGTGAGGCCGGTCGACGCGGTGGACGCCGTCAGTCCTTGTCGTCGTCGCGGGGTTCGAACCGCCCCTGGATGACGCGGCCGCGGTCGCGCGGAGCGGCGTCCTCGTCGGCGCGGGGGCCGAACGGGTTCTGGCCGGGGCCGAACGGCCCCGCGGCCGGGCCCGCCCCCGGGCCGCCGGGGGCGGTGGACCCGCGGACGACGAACTCCTCGTTCATCCGCTCCTGCATCCTGCGCACGCGGCGCTGCGCCCACGAGGCGAAGGCCCAGCGCAGGACGGGGCGGGTGAAGGGCAGGACCATCAGCAGGCCGAGCACGGCGGTGATGAACCCGGGGATCACGAGCAGGATGCCGCCCGCCATGAGCATGAGCGGGTCGAGCAGGCCCCCGCGCGGCTGCTCGCCCGAGCGCATGGCCTGGTCCGCGTCCCGGAAGGCCCTGGTCCCGGCCCGGCGCAGCACGGCCACGCCCAGGACCATCAGCGAGACCAGCGCGGCCAGCGTCCACGGGACGCCGATCCAGCCGCCGACGACGATCATCAGCCACACTTCCAGGAAGGGCAGCGCCATCAGCGCCAGCACTGTCAGCAGCGGCATGCGTAACCATCCTCCGGGTCGTCGGCGGGAGCTCCCCTACAGGAGAGAACGCGCGCGCGGCCTCCAGGGTTCCCCCGGGCGCGTGCTTCCCGGCCGGGCGTCCGCGTGAACGTCCCTCGGACGCGTCCTCCCGCACGTCCGCACGCGCCCGCACAGGGCCCTGCCGCCGGCCCCCTGCCTCCCGGGCGCGGGGCGGGCTCTCCCCCTCAGGCGCGGCGACGGCGGCCCAGGACCACCGCCACGGCCACCGCGCCCAGCCCCAGGGCGCTCAGGAGCGCCTCCGGCGCGGCGCCCAGGCGGGTGGCGACGGTGGTGCCCTCCATCGCCTCCAGCTCGGCCACGTGGATGTCGGGCACCGCCTCGGGCGAGCTGTAGGCCAGGCTCCCGTCGGGGTTGACCACGGCGCTGACGCCGCTGGTGGAGACGACCACCGCCGGGCGGCCGTGCTCGACGGCGCGCAGCTGGGTGATGGCCAGCTGCTGGTTGGTCTGGCCGGTGAAGTTGTAGTTGGCGTTGTTGGTGGGGACCACGATGACCTGCCCGCCCGCGGCGACGGACTCGCGCACCGGCAGGTCGAAGGCCACGTCGAAGCAGATGCCCACGGCCAGGGTGGTGCCGCCCACGTCCAGGGCGCCGGGTTCGGTGCCGGGGACGGCGTCGGAGCTGACCTGCTGGAGGCGGGCCACGAACCGCGTGAAGAAGTCGCGGAAGGGCACGTACTCGCCGAACGGCACGAGGTAGCGCTTGTCGTAGATCTCGCCCGGCCCGGTCCGGGGGTCCCAGACCACGCTGCTGACGTAGCGGGTGCCGTCGTCGTTGAAGCGGCTCATGCCCCACAGGAGGGGGACGCCCGCGTCGGCCGCGGCGGCGTCGATGATCTCGCGCGCCTGGGGGTCGCGGAAGGGGTCGATGTCGCTGGCGTTCTCCGGCAGCAGCACCATGTCCGGCTGGGGGTACTCCCCCGCGCGGACGGCGTCGGCGAGTTCGTGGACCCCGTCGGCGTGGTTGTTGAGGACCTGCATGCGCTCGCCCGCGATGGACATCTGTCCGACGTTGGGGACGTTGCCCTGGACCATGCCGACGGTGACGGTGTGCGAGACGTCGGGGCGGCCGATCGCGGGGGCCACGGCGCCGCCGGCGACGACGGCCGCCGCGGCGGCCAGTCCGATGACGGCCGGGACCCAGCCGGTCCGCAGCGGGCCGCCCGTGTTCGCGGGGCGGCCCGGGCCCGTGCCCGCCGCGTGCGCGGCGTCGCGATCGTTTCGGTCGTCCCGATCACCGCGTCCGGCCCCGAGGGCGCCCGCCAGGCGCAGCGCGCTCCACAGCAGCAGGCCGCCGGTGAGGGCGACCGCGAAGGTCACCAGGGCGGAGGAGCCGAGGGCGGCGTAGCCGACGAAGGGCGTGTCGGGCTGGGCGAAGGCGAGCTTGCCCCAGGGGAAGCCGCCCAGCGGCCAGCGGGCGCGCACGGCCTCCTGGGCCACCCACAGGGCCGCGGTCCACAGCGGCCAGCCGGGCAGGCGCATGGCCACGCCCAGGGCCATCGCCATGGGGAGGAAGTAGACGGTCTCGGCCCCGGCGATGAGCAGCCACACGTCGACGCCGAAGATGTCCTGCCAGTGCACCAGCGGGACCATGAGCGTGGCCCCGGACAGGGCGCCGAGCCAGGCCGCGCGGCGCGTCCGGGCCCCCGCGACGGCGAGGGCGAGCAGCGCGGCGCTGAGCGGGCCCAGCCACCACAGGCCGTAGGGCGGCAGCGCGAGGAGCTGGGCCAGACCGGAGCCGACCGCGGCGAGCACCCGCCACAGCAGGTCGTGGCGTCCCCAGCGGTGTCCCGGCGCGAAGGCGGAGGCGAGGGAGCGTGCCGGGTTCGCCGTCCGCTCCCGCCCCACCGGTTCCGGCGAGGATCTGTCGGAGCCGTGGGCGCTGCCCTGCTCGGTGTGCTCGGCAACCACGTGGGGTGCTCGCTTTCCGCTGGCTGGTGAGAGGTGCTAGCGGTCAGCATATGGGGGGACGCGGAAAAGGCCCGAGCCACCCTTCGGACCGGCTCCGTCCCGTCGGCGGCGAGCTCGGAAGACCGTTGTCTACTGGATGTTCGGGCCTTTTCCGGGTCCAACCCCCCGCCCGGTCGCGGTACTCCACCCCTCACCCGATCCCAGCTGCACCTGGCGCGTGATGCAGCGTCCGATCGGACGAGTGGGGGCCGCACAACCGGTCCGTCCAGTGCTGGACTGGTCGTTAGGTTACCCAGACTCCCCGACCCGATGCCTCAACCCGGCTGCCGTGTCGTGGCCGCCGCCCCGAGGGCGTGGAGGGGAGAAAGGAAGGAACCGTCGGACAGGCTAACGCACCTGGGGCCGCCACGCCAGCTGAGCGGACGGGGTTTGTGTCTGACCGCAATCGGATCGACATCGACCCAAGTATGGACTTTTCGATCAAGATCGTGTCTGATGTGATCAGTACAACGGCCTGGTTCGATCAATTGCGAAAGTCCCAGGTCGGCGGCGCGGACACCCCGATGATCCGCGTCACCCCACACCTCGACCCCGGCCCGGGAGCTGACAACCATGGCGGAGATCGTCCTCGATGGCGTTGACAAGATCTACGGCGGCGACGTCAAGGCCGTCGACAACCTGAACCTGAAGATCGAGGACGGCGAGTTCATGGTGCTCGTCGGCCCCTCCGGCTGCGGCAAGTCCACCGCGCTGCGCATGATCGCGGGTCTGGAGGAGATCACGGGCGGCACGCTGGTCATCGGCGACGAGATCGTCAACGACCGCCCGCCCAAGGACCGCGACATCGCGATGGTCTTCCAGAACTACGCGCTCTACCCCCACATGACCGTCGAGCAGAACCTGGCCTTCGGCCTCAAGCTGCGCAAGGTGGCCAAGCCCGAGATCGCGCGCCGCGTCAAGGAGGCGGCCGAGATGCTGGGCCTGGAGACCTACCTCAAGCGCAAGCCGGGCGCCCTCTCCGGCGGTCAGCGCCAGCGCGTGGCCATGGGCCGCGCGATCGTGCGCGAGCCGCGCGCGTTCCTCATGGACGAGCCGCTGTCCAACCTGGACGCCAAGCTGCGCGTGCAGATGCGCGCCTCCCTCAACCAGCTCCACGAGCGCCTGGGCGTCACCACCATCTACGTCACCCACGACCAGATCGAGGCCATGACCCTGGGCGACCGGGTCGCGGTGATGCGCGACGGCCGCCTCCAGCAGGTGGACACCCCCAAGCGCCTGTTCGACGCCCCCGTCAACCTGTTCGTGGCCGGGTTCATCGGCTCCCCGGCGATGAACTTCGTCGACGCCGAGCTGGTCGCCGAGGGCGACGGCGCGGTGCTCACCTTCGCCGAGCACAAGCTGCCGGTCCCTGCGAGCGTCCTGGAGGCGCGCCAGGGCCTGCGCGACTACCTGGGCCGCAGCCTCATCCTGGGCATCCGCCCCTCGGACTTCAACGACGCCGACCTGGACGGCAACGGCGACCCGCAGATCCAGGTCAAGGCGAGCGTGACCGAGGAGCTGGGCACGGAGATCAACGTGATCTTCACCGTGGACGCCCCGCCGGTGCGCCACGAGGACGCCACCGCCCTGGCCAAGGACGCCGCGGGCGAGGAGGGCGAGGGCGACGGCCTGCCGCTGGGCGGCAACACCTCGCTGTTCACCGCCCGGGTCAGCCCCCGCAGCAACGTGCGCCCGGGCCAGCCGGTCAGCCTGTCGGTGGACGTGAGCCAGCTGCACTTCTTCGACCCGCAGAGCGGTCTGGCCATCGGCCACCCCGACAACGCCTGAGCCCGTCTCACAGCGCCCCGCCGGGCCCTCTCCCCCTCCTGTGGGAGGGGCCCGGCGGGGCGCACCCGTGCGCGGGGCCCGGCGGTCGCGACCGCCGTCGCGCGCCCGCGGGAACAGGCCCGGCGGGGGCGCGGACCTTATCCAGTCCGCACCGGGGCAAACCTTGCTCCGAGGACACAGTCACGCACCTTGGGGCAAGGCATCTGTTTCTTGACCCCCGGATGAGCGCACCCCAACGATTGTGTGGTGTCCAACCGAGCCCCCGGAGCCGCTCTCGTCACCGAGTCCGCGCCCGAGCCCGAGCCCGCCGTCGACGTCCTGCACGGCCGTCCCGTGCCCGACCCCTACCGGTGGTTGGAGTCCGCCGACTCTCCCGAGACGCTGCGCTGGCTGGAGGAACGGGGCCGCGAGTACGCGGCGGAGGCGCTCACCTGGCCCCTGCGCGACCGCCTGGCCGGACTCATCCGCTCCCTGGTGGACACCGACCTGTGGAGCCCGCCGGTGCACCGGCCCGGCGCGGTGTTCGCCACCGTGCGCCCGGCCGGGAGCGAGCACCCCCGCCTGGTGGTCCTGACCGGGGACGGCCCGCCGCGCACCGTCTACGACCCCGTGGCCGAGGACCCGGCCGGACACACCACCCTGGACGCCTGGGAACCCTCCCCCGACGGGGGGCTGGTCGCCGTGCAGACCTCGTCCGGGGGCGTGGAGCGCGGCGCCCTGCGCGTGATCGACGCGGGCAGCGGGGAGCCCGTGGGCCCCGAGGTGCCCGAGGTGCGCTACTCCCACGTGGCCTGGGCGCCCCGGGGCGTCCCCGCCTTCTACTACGTGCGCCGCGACGGCGCCAGGGGCGTGCGCGGCGTGTGGCTGCGCCGGGTCCTGGACGGCACCGAGACTCTGGTCCACGCCTGCGCGGCGTCCGGAACCGTGCCCGGGGTGCGCGTCCTGGGGAGCCGGTGGCTGCTGGTGTCCGAGAGCCACGGCACCGGGCACCGCACCGACCTGTGGCTGGCCGACCTGACCGGCCCGACCCGCCCCGCCGCTCCGGCCGACCCGAGCGCCCCGACCTGTGAGACCGGCCCGACCGACCTGCCCGAGCGGCCCCCGCTGCGGCCCGTCCAGGTGGGCGAGGAGGCCGAGACCGAGGCCCGGCTGGGCCCGGACGGCCTCCTGTACCTGCGCACCACCCTGGGCGCGCCGTGGCGGCGGATCTGCGCGGTCTCCCCCGAGGAGCCGGGGGTGGGGCACTGGCGCGAGGTGGTGCCCGAGGAGGACGGGGCGACCCTGGACGCCTTCGCGCCCTGCCCCGCCGGACCCGAGGGCGGCACCGCCCTGTTCGTCGCACGCACCCGTCTGGGGATCAGCGCCGCGGCCGTCCACGACACCCGCACCGGCGGGCTCCTGTACACGGTGGACCTGCCCGGTGAGGGGATGGTCTCCACGCCGGAGACTGCGCCCGACGGGTCGGTGTACCTGGGGTACGCGGACGTGGCCACCCAGCAGCGGGTCCTGCGCCTGGCCCCCGGGGAGCGCACTCCGCGCCCCTGGCCGCCCGGCGCCGCCGAGGCACCGCCCTCCCCGGCCGTGGAGCGCTCGGTGGTCTGGTGCCGCTCCGCGGACGGCACCCGGGTCCCGGTGACCGTGTTCACCGCCGCGGGCCGCGACCACGCCGCGCCCGGCAGCGGGCTGATCCCCGAGCCGACCCTCCTGCACGCCTACGGCGGCTTCGGACGCCCGCGCCAGTTCGGGTTCAGCGCGACCGTGCTGGCCTGGCTGCTCTCGGGCGGCCGGTACGCCGTCGCCCACGTGCGCGGCGGCGGGGACGCGGGCCGCGACTGGCATCTGGCCGGTTCGGGCCGCGGCAAGCCGCGCGCCGTGGAGGACCTGGTGGCCGCGGCGGCGGCCCTGGTCGGGGCGGGGATGTGCACCCGCGAACAGCTGTGCCTGTCGGGCGGCTCGGCGGGCGGGCTGCTCGTCCTGGCCGCCGCGGCCGCGCGCCCGGACCTGTGCGGGGCGGTGATCGCCTCCGCTCCGCTGGCGGACATGGCCCGGTTCGAGCGGATGGGCCTGGGCCGGATGTGGACCCGCGAGTTCGGCACCGCCGCCGACCCCGACGACTTCGCCGCCCTGATGTCCTACTCCCCCTACCACCGGGTGCTGGAGAGCACCGGGGACGGGCCCGGACGGCGCTTCCCCGGCGTCCTGCTCACCGGCTTCCACGGTGACACCCGCACCGACGCCGCCCACCCGCGCAAGATGTGCGCGGCGCTGCTGGCGGCGGCCGCGCGGGAGGAGGGGCGCCCGCCCGTCCTGCTCCGGTACGAGCGCGACGTGGGCCACGGCCCGCGCGCGGTCAGCCGGGCGGTGGGACTGGCCGCCGACGCGCACGCGTTCGCGGCCCACCGGACGGGGCTGTCGCCGCGCTGAGCGCGGGGGGCGGCCCTGGCAAGAGAAACGGCACACAGAAAGCGAGGTGTGGTGCGTATGGACCCGATCGAGGTCGAGACCGAGGACCTGGCCGAGGTGACCTCCCGCGACATCACCGCGGGTGGAGACAGCGACGGCACCGACTCCAGTTCCGACTTCATCTGATCGCGTCCCGCCCGGCCCGGTCCCCCCGGGTCGGGCGGGGCCCAGCCCCCGTGCACGGAGAGGACGCCCCCTCATGACCGATCCCGGCCACCTGTTCACCCGGACCCTGAGCGACGTCGTGGGAAGGGAGGCCCTCACCGAGCGCCTGTCCGAGGAGTTCGTCTTCGCCGACCTGGGCGCGGACGCGGTGCGTTCGCTGCTGACCTTCGACGACCTCAACGGCCTGCTGGCCACCTGCTCCCCCGAGCCGCCCAGGCTGCGCCTGCACCGGGACGGGTCCCCGGTCCCGGCCGACCGCTACACCGAGGCGGCGACCTCCTCGCGCAGCGCGCGGCGGGTGGTGCGGCCCGAGGCGCTGTACCGGGAGCTGCGGGAGGGGGCGAGCCTGGTCCTGGACAGCGTGGACCGGATGCATCCGCCGGTGGGCGCGGCGGCCGACGACCTCATGCGGCTGGTGCGCGAGCGCGCGCAGGCCAACCTGTACCTGATCTGGGGCGGCTCGCGCGGCTTCGACACCCACTGGGACGACCACGACACGGTGATCGTCCAGGTGGAGGGGACCAAGCACTGGCAGGTGCACGGCCCGGGGTCGCGCCCGTACCCGATGAAGAACGACGTGGACCACGCCCACACGCCGCCGCGCGACGCCGACGGCGAGCTGCACCTGGTGTGGGAGGGCGTGCTGCGGCCGGGCCAGGTCATCCACGTGCCGCGCGGCTGGTGGCACACGGTGACCGGGACCGGAGGGGTGAGCATGCACCTGACCTTCGGCTTCACCCGGGCGACCGGGGTGGAGTGGGCGGACGCGCTGGTGCGGCGGCTGTTCGAGGAGGAGGTGTTCCGCAGGGACCTGCCGCGTTTCGCCGACCCGGACGTGCGGCGCAAGCACCAGAGGGCGCTGGCGGCCCGGGTGGCGGAGCTGGCCGAGGAGCTGGACCTGGACGGCTTCCTGGCCGAGCGGGACGCGCGCTTCCCGCGCCGGACCTCGTTCTCGCTGCCGTGGCCGGTGGAGGAGGGGGCGCCGCCCGCGCACGCGCGGGTGGAGTTCGTGCCGATCCTGCCGCCGCCGCTGTCGCACGACGGCGAGAGGGTGGCCGTGACGGTGGGCGGGCGCCGGTACCGGTTCCCGGCCGTGGTCGGACCGGTCCTGGAGGCGCTGGCCGAGCACCGGGAGCTGACCGTGGCCGAACTGGCCGAGCGCGCGGGCGCGGAGGTCGAGCGGACGGCGGAGGTCGTGTCCGCGCTGTCGCGGCACCACCTGGTGGTGGTGCGGTAGCCGTCCACAGGCGCGCGAAGGGCCTGGTGGGCCGGGCCCGCGCGCGCCTACCGTAGTAGTAGGGGGGTCCCCGGCCCGCCCGCTTCGCGCTGCCCGCGCCCCGAGGGCGACCGGCACCGCTCAGGGCAGACGCGCCAGCACGTGGGCGTCCAGGAAGCCCCGCTCGGAGGCCGGGTCGTGGAGCAGCCGGGCGAACACGACCAGTCCGGCCCCGGTCAGCAGCTCCGCGAACCGGTCCACCGGCCAGCTGTAGGCGGGCGCCACCTTATGGTCGAAGCGGACCGGCTCCGGTCCCTCGGTCCCGAAGAACGAGGCCAGGAGCAGGCCCCCCGGCGCCAGGACGCGCACCTGCTCGGCGAGCAGCGCGGGCAGCTCCCCGGGCGGGGTGTGGATCATCGAGTAGTGGGCCAGCACGCCGCCGAGCGCGCCGTCCCCGACCGGCAGGGCCTCCATCCGCCCCTGGTCGAACCGCAGCGCCGGATGGGCCCGCCGGGCGTGCTCGACCATGCCCGGGGAGAGGTCGAACCCGCGGGCGTCCAGCCCCAGCTCGCACAGCATGGCCGTCAGGTGCCCGGGCCCGCAGCCGACGTCGGCCGCACGCGGGTTCCCCGTCGCGCGTACCAGCTCGGCGAAGGTGCCGATCATGTTGCGCGAGAACGGCTGCGTCTCCAGCCGGTCGGCGAACAACGACGCGTACAGCTCCACGACCCCGTCGTAGGCCGACCCGGTCCGTTCCTGGTGCTCTGTCACGGCACAGCAAGCTAGCACCCGCGCGCGTCCGCCGCCTCTCCGGCCCGGTGGCCGGGCCCGCCGCTCCCCCGCGCGGGGGTCTTCGACCGCCAGACCGGGCAGCGGGGCCGGGAGGCGGCTACTCCCCCGCGCCCGCGGGGCCTTCCCGTTCCCCCTCGGCGCGCTGGCGCTCCACGTAGACCTCGATGCCGTCCAGGATCCGGCGGACGGAGAAGTCCAGGTCCTCCGCGGGCCCGCCCGCGCCCTCCTGCGGGATGTCGGGGGTCTCCTCCAGGACCCCCTCCCGGAGCAGCCGGTCGATGGTGGGGAACCTTTCCGGGGTGACGACACGGCGCAGGCCCCTGCTGTAGTCGCGGCCGGTGTCGGCCATCGTGCCGCCCGCCGCCCGGGCCGCGCGGCTGATGTCCAGCTCGATGCGGATCGTCTCGCGCTGGACGGCGGAGAGCATCGTCAGTATCTGGAGCGACCAGCCGATGTCCAGGCCGGAGCGGGAGACCTCGCGCAGCCCCGCCTCCATCCAGCGCAGCCCGTTGGGCCCGCTGGGCGGCCCGTTCAGGGTGAGGTAGACCGTCCACGGGTGGCGGCGGTACATGGCCTCCGCCGTGCGGACCCACTCCTCCACACCGGTCCGCCAGTCCCCGTCCTCGCGCGGCGGGGGCGGATCGCCGTCCATGGCCGCGTCGTTCATGAGGACGAGCATGTCCTCCTTGCTGTCCACGTACCGGTACAGCGACATCGTGGTGTAGCCCAGCTCCTTGGCCACCCGCTGCATGGACACGGCCTCCAGGCCCTCGGCGTCGGCGAGGGCGACCGCAGCGGCCACCACCGCCTCCCGGCTGAGCCGGGGCTTGGGCCCCCTCCGCGGTTCGGGCTGGCGCAGTCCCCACAGGAGCTCGACATCCCGCTCCATCCGGCTCGTCCCCTGGTGCTCGGCCGTCATACCCCACCCGTCGTCGGCTGCGTCGTTGACACCATCCTAGATCTGTGTGTTACTTACACTAATAAATGTACGTCATAAACAGTTTATGGAGCACACTGCCATGTCCCACACGACCCCGGCCATCAGCGCCGAGAGGTTGTACAAGAGCTACGGCGCCACCCGCGCCCTGGACGGCCTCGACCTGACCGTCGAGGCCGGAACCGTCTTCGGCCTGCTCGGCCCCAACGGCGCGGGCAAGACCACCGCCGTGCGCGTCCTGGCCACCCTGCTGCGCCCCGACTCCGGTCACGCCCGCGTCGCCGGGCACGACGTGCTCACCCAGGCAGACCGCGTGCGCGCCGAGATCGGCCTGACCGGCCAGTACGCCTCGGTCGACGAACTCCTCACCGGACGCGAGAACCTCGTCATGTTCGGCCGCCTGTACGGCCTCACCCCCCGGGGCGCCGACGAGCGCGCCCGTGCCCTGCTGGAGCGCTTCGACCTCGTCGAGGCCGCCGACCGGCGCGCCGACGGCTACTCCGGCGGGATGCGCCGCCGCCTGGACCTGGCCGTCAGCCTCATCCAGAAGCCCGGCGTCCTGTTCCTGGACGAGCCCACCACCGGGCTGGACCCCCGCAGCCGCCTCCAGGTCTGGGAATCGGTGCGGGCCTTGACCGCCTCCGGGACGACCGTGCTGCTCACCACCCAGTACCTGGAGGAGGCCGACCAGCTCGCCGACGCCGTCGCCGTCATCGACCACGGCCGCGTCATCGCCGAGGGCACCCCCGACTCCCTCAAGACGCAGGTGGGCGGCGACCGCCTCGACGTGGTCGTGCGCGACCCCGCCGACCTGGACGCCGCCGCGCGGCTCCTGGGCGCGGCGGTGTCCGCCCGGGCCAGCGTGCACCGCGACGAGCAGCGAGTCAGCGTTCCGGCCGAGGACCGCATGGAGGCGCTGACCCGGGCCGTACGCGCCCTGGACGGCTCGGGACTGCGGGTGGAGGACGTCGGCGTCCGCCGCCCGAGCCTGGACGAGGTCTTTCTCGGCCTGACCGGAACGACCGCCAGCGGCGGCGAAGGCGCCCGCCGAGCCCCTCAGGAGGTGTCCCGATGACCGCCGCCACCGCTCCCTCTGCCGCTCAGCGTCCGCTGACCAACGGAAGCCTGCCGCCCCGCCAGCTCACCCGGGCCCAGCGCCTGCGCAAGGCCGGGGCCGACACCCTCGTGCTGACCCGCCGCAACTTCCGGCACATGGTCCGCGACCCCTTCGAACCGGCCATCGCGATCACCATGCCGGTGGTGATGGTGCTCCTGTTCGGCTACGTGTTCGGTGACGTGATGGCGCCCCCGGGCACGGAGAACTACCGCGAGTTCCTGGTCCCGGCGATGCTGGCGATGGTCATGCTCTACGGCATCGGCGGCACCGCCTCCGGGATCGCCCGCGACACCGCCCGCGACGTGATGAGCCGCTTCCGGTCCATGCCCATGTCCCCCGCGGCCCTGCTCGGCGCCCGCGCCCTGGCGGACATGGCGCGCGCCTGCCTGGAGGTGGCCCTGCTGCTCCTGGTCGGGTTCGCGATGGGCTGGCGTGCCGAGGAGGGGGTCTCCGGGGCCCTGGCCGCCGTCGGCGTACTGCTGCTCTTCCGGCTGGCTCTGGTGTGGCTCGGGGTGCTGCTGGGTCTGGTGCTGCCCACGGCCGACTCCGTGAGCATGATCGTCTACCCGCTGACGTTCCCGCTCAGCATGCTCTCGACGAGCTTCATCCCGTCCGAGGCCATGCCCTCGTGGCTGGCCCCGGTCGCCGAGTGGAACCCGCTGTCGGCGGTGGTCACCGCCACCCGCGACCTGTTCGGCAACCCCTCCCTGCCCTCGGACTCCTGGCCCGCGGAGAACGCGCTGCTCGTGGCCGTGGCCCTGCCGGTGGCCGTCATGCTCCTGGTCACCCCGCTGGCCGTGCGCCGCTTCCGGCGGCTCAGCCGCTGACCCGGCGGACCGACGAAGCCCCGGCGGTCCGGCGCCCCCGGCCTCCGGGCGGTTCCCGCGGAGGCGGAGCCGCCCGGAGGCCCGCCCGGCCCCGCCCTGCCGCGGCGCCGGGCGGCCGGAGTCCGGCCGCCCACCTCCCCTCTCCCCCGCGAGCCCGGCCCCGCGGCGCGGTCCCCTGCCCGTATCCCCGTCTCTTCCAGAGGAACGACCGACATGACCGCGACCGCCGCCGCCCCTCCGGAGCGGCCTGCCCAGCGCCCCGGCCCCCGCTGGTGGCAGCGCCCCTGGATCCTGCCCCTGGCCCTGTTCAGCGCGACCTTCCTGGTCTACGCCCTCCCGCCCTACCTCGGCCTGGACCCCGCCCAGGCGCGCGCGGACGTCCCCGAGGACGTCGCCTGGTACTACCCGCTGCTGGTCACCCACATCTTCGGCGGCTCCCTGCTGACGCTGCTGGTGATCCTCCAGGTGTGGCCGTGGCTGCGCGCCCGCCACCCGGCCGTCCACCGCTGGAGCGGCCGCGTCTACGTCCTGGCCGGAATCCCGCTCGTGGGCGTCCCCGGCCTGCTCATCGCCCCGCTCAGCGGCTTCGGCGCCAGCGTCCGGATCAGCAACCTCATCTGGGCCCTCCTGTGGCTGTCCTTCACCGTCATCGGGTACCGGATGGCGCGTCGGCGCCGCTTCGCCCCGCACCGCGAGTGGATGCTGCGCAGCTTCGCCCTCGTCTACGGCATCGCGTTCAGCCGGGTGCTCACCGTCGTGCTGGTCATGGTGAACATGCCCCGGCTGGAGAGCGAGTACGGCGGCGACACCGCGGCGCTGGGGCTGGCCATCGCCCCGGCCAACGCCTTCCTGTCCTGGATCG
The DNA here is from genome assembly GCF_052466615.1 of Nocardiopsis sp. M1B1. Lineage (NCBI taxonomy): Bacteria > Bacillati > Actinomycetota > Actinomycetes > Streptosporangiales > Nocardiopsidaceae > Nocardiopsis > Nocardiopsis sp. M1B1. The sequence goes on along the minus strand of NZ_CP196194.1, from coordinate 2,825,293 downwards.
TGCCGCTGCTGCTGGTGGAGTGGTGGCTCAAGTACCGCCGCCCGCCCGGGCGGCGTCCGCGCGCCGCGGCCTGAAGCCCGCGCAAGGGCCTTCCCGCGGTACGGCCGCGGGAAGGGCCCCTTCCGTGTGTCAGCGGCGTGCGCGTCGGGCAGTGCCTCCGGAGGGGTCCCGTCCCGGTGCCTCCCCCGGGCCCGCGGCGTCCGGCCCTGCCGCGTCCGGGCGGCGTGCGCGGTCCCGGGCGCCCGCGTTCGACACCGCCCGCGTGGGACTGGAGGGACGCGTGAGCCTGTCTCTGTCGTCTCTTACGTCACCCACGTCACACCGCACATGCAACGGAAACGGCACCGGTGACCTACGCCACCCCCGGCACACACCCGGAGAAAACCGTCCGGACCTGCATCTTCTACCCGCGTTTCGGTTAGGGGATAATGCGATGATCATTGCGGGACACGTGTTCGTTAGGGTAGCCTCACTTAAGAGGCGCAGATGTACTCGTCCCCCGAAGGTCACTGCACTCACACGACCCCCGGACATGACGACATCGTGCGACGAAGGGCAGGTTCAGCGGTGACACCAGACCCGCTCGACGCGTTCCGCGACGCCTGTGCGCCGCTGAAGTTCGCGCCCCTGCCCGACCTGCTCTCCTTCGAGGAGCTCTCCGCCGTTCCCCGCGGCCGCGTGCGGTGGCACCAGGCGGGTGCCATGGCCGCGGACGGCTGGCTGCCGGTCCTGTACGACCGCCTCCGCAGCGAGCACGGCCCCGGCCACCGCCTCCCCGCCGCCACGAACTTCCTGCGGGTGACCCTGCGCGAGCCCATCTTCCTGGTCTCGGCCTCGCTGTACCTGACCGGGCGCGCCCCGCTGCTGAGCCCGGACACCCTCTACCTGCCCTGGGACTCGGGGCTGGCGCGCTTCGGCACGCCCGCCTCGGTCGGCACCCGCACGGCGGTCCTGCCGGACGACCCCGCCGTCGGCCACCCCGGCACCGTGGTCGCCGAGGACGAGGACGCCCAGCTGCGGATGGCCGCCGAGGCCCTGTTCGCCACGTTCGAGCCGATCATCGACGCCCTGCACGGGCACACGCGCTCGGGTAAGCGCACGCTGTGGGGCTGGGTCCTCGACACCCTGCACTTCTACATGCTCAACCCGGCCCGCTACCTGGGCCGCGACCCCGAACAGGCCTGGGATCTGGCCACCCGCCTGGGCGACGCGGTGGTCGCGGCGGGCGCGGTGACCCGCAGGCGCCCGCGCCTGTTCCCCTTCGCGCCCGACCACCCCCGCGGGACCTGGGCGGTGCGGGGCACCTGCTGCTTCGACTACAAGGGCGACCCGGAGCACGGGTACTGCACCACGTGCCCGCTCAAGTGCGACGGCGAGCGCCAGCAGGACCTGTCGGAGTGGCTGCGCGACCCGGCGCTGGCCCCCTGAGACCTCCCCCGGCGCCGCCCGGTCAGCTGACCGGCACCTCCACCGGTTCGCCGAAGAAGGGCGAGAAGACCACCGTCTCGGGCTCCACCTCGCCCTCCACCGTGATGACCCCCGAGACGCTCTGCCCGGGGGCGAGCGTGCGCGCTCCGATCTCGTCGGCGTCCATTCCGACGGCCTCGGAGGTGCTGTGCTGGTCGCCCCGGGCGTCCACGACCCGGAAGTAGAGCGGGTTGACCTCGACGTCCTCCTGGCCGGTGTTCGTCACCGACACGTCGATGCTGGTGTAGTCCCCTTCGGTGTAGAGCGGCCCGGGGTCGAAGTCGGCGGGTGAGGCGGTGAGCTCGACCCGGGGCCCGGCCGCCTCGCCGCCCTCCTGCCGGGACTCGGTCTCCTGCGCCGGGGGCTGCCTGTGGGCAGCCGCGAACAGGACGACGGTCGTGCACCCGGCGATGACGAACATCAGCAGCAGCAGGACGCCGCAGCCGATCCCGAGGATCTTGCCCCACGGGGTGGGTCTGGTCTCCGGCGGCCCGTAGCCGCCCTGGGGCGGGTAGCCCTGGCCCGCGCCGGACTCCGGTCCGTAGCCGTAGGCCTGTCCGTAGCCGCCGGTCTGCCCGTAACCGCCGGTCTGCCCCGGCGCGTACCCCGGCCCCTGTCCCGAGGGGTAGCCGCCCGCCGTGGCGTAGCCCGGCCCCTGACCAGAGCTGAAGTTGCCCGGGGGCCCGCCGGGGGGCTGCCCGCCCGCGCCGGTCGCGGGCCCGTCCGACTCCCCGTATCCGGGGGCGTAGCCCGCGTGTTCGTATCCGGCCTGGCCGGGACCGTTGGGCCCCTCGGAGAGTTCACCGGTCACCGGCTCGGGCGGCGCGCCCGTCGGGTGTCCGCCCGGGGGGACGTCCGCGGGGGCGCCTCCCCCGGCCGGGGGCTCCCCGTAGGCGTGGGCACCTGTGGAGGGAGGGCTCTCGTGACGGCCGTGCGGGGGTCGGCCCTCTCCGGGCGGCGTCTCCCGGTGGGGGAAGCGGTGCGGCGGTTCCCCCGGCGGCTGCGGCCCGCCCTCGATCGGGTCACCGGCATCGCCGGGACGCCACTCCTCCGGCGGACGGTGGTTCACCGGGTCCGGGTGCTGCCCCGACCGCTCCGGCGGCACACCCTCGGACTCCCGATCGGACACTGAGAACACCCCTCATGTCAGCGCGGTCCGCCCGCCGGTTCACCGCCGCCGGGCGCCTCACGCCTGCACGGTAACCGCGGGGACGGGTGCGCGCGTGGAGGTGACGGGGCGTTTTCGGTAATGCCCGGGCAAAGGGCGCACGACAGGGGCCGAGGGGCGCGGTCCGCCCACTCCGCGGCGGCGGGCGGACCGGCGGTCAGCCCGCTTCCCCGGCCCGCTCCCGCCGGTCCGCCCGGGCCAGCCGGGCGCGCACGGCGAGCACGAACACCGGCACGGTGAACACGGCCGCGAACAGGTTGAGGCCGCCGAAGCCCGCCTGGGCCAGCACCACACCCGACAGGGCGCCCGCCGCCGCGCCGCCCAGGTTCATCACCAGGTCGCTCACGCCCTGCACGCGGGGGCGCACGTCCGCGTCCAGGGACTCCGCCAGCAGCGCCGTCCCGGAGACCAGCCCGAACGACCACCCCAGCCCCAGCAGCACCAGCCCGACCGTCACCCTGGCCTCGTCGTGCCCGGCCGTGCCCGCCACCACCGCGGCGGCGACCAGGATCCCTTGACCGGCCAGCAGCACGGGCACCCGCCCGAACCGGTCGGTGAGCCACCCCACCACCGGGGACAGGGCGTACATACCGGCGATGTGCAGGGAGATGGTCAGGCCGATCACGGTCAGCGCCGCGCCGTGGTGGGACATGTGCACGGGGGTCATGGTCATGACCGCGACCATCACCGTGTGGCTGGCCACGATGCCCACGACAGCGAGCAGCGCCCCCGGGCTGGCCGCGACCACCCGCAGCGCCCCGGCCACCGACAGCCGGTCGCCGGAGGGGGCCGCGCCGCCGGAGGGGCGGCCCGCCGTGGCCGCGCGCAGCGGGTCCGGGCGCAGCAGGGCCAGGATCAGCAGCCCGCCCAGGACGAACCCGGTGGTGGTGAACAGCACCGGGCCCAGCAGGTCGGGCAGGCCGAACAGGTCGGCCACGCGCGCGCCGGGGCCGGTGAGGTTGGGGCCCGCCACCGAGCCGACGGTGGTCGCCCAGACCACGATCGACAGGTCCCGGCCGCGGCTGCGCTCGGAGGCCAGGTCGGCGGCGGCGTGGCGCGCCTGGAGGTTGGTGGCGGTCCCGGCGCCGACCAGGACCATGCCCGCGAGGAACAGCGCGAACGCCTCCAGCACCGTGGCGGCGATGACGACGGTGCCGCCGAGCGCGCCGAGCATCCAGCCCAGCGCGAGGCCGGGTCGGCGGCCGCGCCGGGCGGCCAGAGAGGCCAGGGGCAGGGCGAACACGGCGGCGCCCAGGGTGATCATGGTGGTGGCCATGCCGGACCAGGTGTCGGAACCGGTGAGTTCGAGGGCGATGAGCGCGCCCACCGCGATCATCGCGCCCATGCCCACGCCCCCGACGATCTGGGCGAGCATGAGGACCAGGACGGTGCGCCGCTGGAGCCGGGCCCGTTCCGGCTCGGTGAGGGGGTTCCCTGGCTGAGCGGTGTGTGTCGACACGCGTGCGTCCTCTGTTTGGTCCTACCAACGGAGGAATCCTAGTCAGAAGCGCGTTATATCCGCTATGTCGCAATACCCACCCTCGCGGACACCGCTCAGTGGCGTCCGTAGCGCCACCGCAGGAAGTCGTGCTCGCGCTCGACGTAGCGCATCTCCGAATACAGGGTGTGCGGGTCGCGCGCGCTGATGACGACGCCGCCCGCGGGGATCACGGGCCAGCACGCGAACGCCCAGAAACAGCGGGTGTAGGGACCCCACAGGACCACCCACGCACCCTGCTTCTGCCACTCGATGTGTTCGGCGATCCGGCGCTGTTCCTGCTCCCCAGTCCTGTCCATGCCGATGGTGGACATACCCGGCACGGGCGAGGGTGATCAGGCCGGAACCGGCCACGGCACCAGTGACCTGCGACCCTTGCCGAACACGGGATTCGGTCTCCCGGTTCGCAGGTTTCGGCCGCACGGAAGCGGGTCGGGGAGCCGCGCGGACGCCGCGTCCCCGCCCCGGAGGCGCGTCCCGCCTGCGAGGACGCCGGCCCCCGTACGGCGACGGTGCCCGCACCGACGCGGGGACGTCGGCGCGGGCACCGTGGGAGGTCCGACGGGCGGGGCCGGGGTCGGCGCTCCGGTTCCGGGGGGCCGGGTTCAGCGCCCGGAGACCAGTGTGCTGCCCGGCACCGGCTCGGCCGGGTCGTCGCCCAGGGAGATGACCCTGTTGTCGCGGTCCACGTGCACGATGTGCGGGACGTGCTCGGCCCGCTCGGCCTCGGTGAGCTGGGCGTAGGAGATGATGATGACCAGGTCGCCGGGGCTGACCAGCCGGGCGGCGGCGCCGTTGATGCCGATGACGCCGGTACCGCGTTCTCCGGTGATCGCGTAGGTGACCAGCCGGGCGCCGTTGTCGATGTCGACGATGTGGACCTGCTCGCCGTCGACGATGTCGGCGGCGTCCATCAGGTCGGCGTCGATCGTGACCGACCCGACGTAGTGCAGGTCGGCCTGCGTGACCGTGGCGCGGTGGATCTTGCCGTTGATGAGGGTGCGCAGCACTGCTCAAGCCTCGTTTCAGGTGTCTTGCGAACTACAGGCCCAAGGGTCCCGTGTCTCTCCATGATGACCCCCTCCGGGTGCCGCTCCGGCCACCGGGGTACGCCATCGCGTCCAACAGCGCCCGCGGCCGGGGTGTTCCGCGTGTGGCGTGCGCCACCCGGGCGCTCTCCCGTGTCCGCGCGCCCCCACCGCCCCCTTCGCTGAAGGGGAGACGTCTGCGGCGTTCGCGCTCACCCGCCGGGGTCGCTGGGGCACAATGGGACCGCGCCTGCCCGGACCTCCCTGAGCCCCCGGGCGGTCGCCGCACGCCGCGCCCCGCCCCGTGCCGGGGACGCCGCGGCCGGTGTCGGGACGAGGGGGTTGGTGGCGGTGGACCACAACGGCGGTCGGACCACGGCGGACCCGGTGCGCCGGGCCACCATGCGCGACGTCGCGGCACTGTCCGGGGTGAGCCTCAAGACGGTCTCGCGCGTGGTCAACGACGTCTCCACCGTCTCCGAGGAGCTGCGCGACCGCGTCATGCGGGCCGTCGCGCAGCTGGACTTCCGGCCGAACCTGGCCGCCTCCAGCCTGCGCCGCACCGACGGCGCCACCCGCCAGATCGCCCTGCTGCTGGAGAACGTGGCCAACCCCTTCTCCGCCACGCTGAGCCGGGCGGTGGAGAACGTGGCCCGCGAGCACGGCACCCTGGTCCTCTCCGGAAGCCTGGACGAGGACCCCCGGCGCGAGCTGGAGCTGGTGCGGGCCGCCACCCTGCACCGGGTGGACGGCATCCTGCTGGTCCCGGCCGCGCCCGACCACGGCTACCTGCACCGCGAGATCCGCACCGGCACCCCGGTGGTGTTCGCCGACCGCCCGCCGCGCGGCCTGGACGCCGACGCGGTCATGGCCGCCAACGCCGAGGGGGCCCGCGAGGCGGTGCTGCACCTGGCCGACCACGGGCACACCGAGATCGCCTTCCTGGGCCACGAGCGCGGCGTCAGCACGGCGGGCGAGCGCCTGACCGGCTACCGGGCCGCCCTGGCCGAGCGGGGCCTGCCCGAGCGCCCAGGGCGCGTGGTGTGCGACCTGGGCGGCTCCGCAGCGGCGGCGCGGGCGGCCCGTGCGCTGCTGGACTCCGCGCACCCGCCCACGGCGCTGTTCACCGCCCAGAACCTGCTGACCATCGGCGCCATCCAGGCCCTGCAGGAACGCGGCCTGCACGAGCGCGTCGCGGTGGTGGGCTTCGACGACTTCCCCATGGCCGACCTGCTCACGCCCCGGGTGACCGTGATCGCCCAGGACGTGATGCGGATCGGCGCCCTGGCGGTGCGGCGGCTCTTCGCGCGCATCGCGGGCGACGACGGCCCGCCCCGCGAGGAGCGGGTACCCACCGCGCTCGTCGTGCGCGGGTCCGGGGAGATCCCCCCGCCGGACCCGCGTTGACTGCCCTCCCGGGCCCGCCCCTCCCGTCGCGGCCGTGCAGCCGCCTGACCCACCGGCGACGGTCCCGGCCGGTGCGCTAGGTGAGCGAGGAGTAGGCCACCACTCCGCGCCGCACCAGGTCACCGGCCTTGCGCGCGGTGGTGCGCACCTCGGCGTCGCCGCTGGCCCCGGCGATCTGGCCGAGCATGTCCACCAGCATCTTGGCGGTGCGCACGAAGTCGCCGGCGGGCATGTCGGCCTGGCGCAGGATGGCGTCCAGCCGGTCGCCGCCCGCCCACCGGTGCGCCGTCCACACGAAGCCCAGGTCGGGCTGGCGCAGGAACGACACCCGGTGCCGGGACTCGACCTCCGACAGATCGCCCCACAGGCGCACCATCTCCGCGAGCGTCTCGTCCACCCGCCCGCCGGGCAGGCGCGGATAGGCGTCGTCGCCCCGGCGCGCCTCGTAGACCAGCGAGGCGGCGCAGGCGGCCAGTTCGACCGGGGTCAGCCCCTTCCACAGGCCGCGGCGCAGGCACTCGGCCACGAGCAGGTCCAGTTCGGAGTAGACCTTGGCCAGCCGCGACCCGTCGTCGGAGACGCTGTCGCCCTCCAGGTACCCCAGGTCGTCCAGCACCCCGCACACGCGGTCGAAGGTGCGGGAGATGACGTGCGAGCGCCCCTCCACCCGGCGGCGCAGGCCGTCGGTCTCCCGGCGCAGGCGGAAGTAGCGCTCGGCCCAGCGGGCGTGGTCCTCGCGGTCGGCGCACCCGTGGCAGGGGTGCTGGCGCATCTCCCCGCGCAGGCGCAGCACCTCGGAGTCCTCCCCCGCGTCGCGCGAACCGCGTTCGTAGACGGGGTCGGTGCCGCGCTCCTTGAGCTTGTTGCGCAGCGTGGAGACCAGGTCCTGGCGCGAGCGCGGCGACTTGGCCGAGAACGACTTGGGCACGCGGATACGCCCGGAGGGGTGCACCGGCACGGTGAAGTCGCTGGCGTTGACCCGCTTGACCTGCTTGTCCACGGTGAGCACCAGGGGCGCGGGCAGGTCGTGGCGCAGCCCCGGGTCCAGCACGACCGCGTGCCCGGAGTAGCGGCCCGAGGGGATGCGGATGATGTCGCCGGTGCGCAGCTTCTCCAGGCTCTCCAGGGCCTCGTCGCGGCGCCGGGCCGAACGGTTCTTGGAGAGCATGGACTCGCGGTCGCTCAGGGCGCGGCGCAGCGCGGCGTACTCCATGAAGTCGCCCAGGTGGCACTCGGCCGCCTGGGCGTAGCCCTCCAGGGCCTCCTCGCTCTTGCGCAGCTGTTTGACCAGGCCCACGACGGCGCGGTCGGCCTGGAACTGGGCGAAGGACGCCTCCAGCATGTTGCGGCTGCGCTGGCGGCCGACCTGGCCGACCAGGTTCACCGCCATGTTGTAGGAGGGCTGGAAGCTGGAGTTGAGGGGGTAGGTGCGGGTGCCCGCGAGGCTGGCCACCGACTCGGGGTCGGTCCCGGCCTGCCACACGACCACCGCGTGGCCCTCCACGTCGATGCCGCGCCGCCCGGCGCGTCCGGTGAGCTGCGTGTACTCGCCGGGGGTGAGCTGGGCGTGGGTCTCGCCGTTCCACTTGTCGAGTTTCTCGATGACCACCGTGCGCGCGGGCATGTTGATGCCCAGGGCCAGGGTCTCGGTGGCGAACACCGCGCGGATGAGGCCGCGCGAGAACAGGTGCTCGACGATCTCCTTGAAGGCGGGCAGCATCCCGGCGTGGTGGGAGGAGATGCCCGCCTCCAGGGCGCGCAGCCACTGCTCGAAGCCGAGCACGGCCAAGTCGGCGGGCGGGATGTCGGCGCACCGCGTCTCGGCGTACTCGCGGATCTCGTCGGCCTCCTCCGGGCTGGTGAGCACCAGCCCGGCCGCCAGGCACTGGCGGACGGCGTCGTCGCACCCCGCCCGGCTGAAGATGAAGGTGATCGCGGGCAGCAGGCCGTCGTCGTCCAGCTCCTCGATGATGGTGGGCCGCGAGGGCGGCGCGAACCGCGAGCGCGGGCGCACGTTGCCGCGGGCCCGCGACTGCGGGTGGCGGCGCCGGTTGGCCAGCTGGGTGACGCGCGAGTCCTCCTCGGCGAACCGGGTCAGCCGGGGGTTGATCCGCAGCTTCTGCCCGCCGACCTCGATCTCGCGGGGCTGCCAGCCCTGGCGGCGGCGCTCGCGCCTTCGCTTCTTGGCGCGCCCGGTGGAGCCCTCCCGCCCCTCCCCGTCCTCGGACCCGGGGTCGGCGTCCTCCTCCATGTCCACGAACAGGTCGTGGACGCGGTTGCCGACCATCACGTGCTGCCACAGCGGCACGGGCCGCTTCTCGTCCACGATGACGGTGGTGTCGCCGCGCACCTGCTGGAGCCACTCGCCGAACTCCTCGGCGTTGCTGACGGTGGCCGAGAGGGCGACCATGCGCACCGACTCGGGCAGGTGGATGATCACCTCCTCCCAGACCGCGCCGCGGAAGCGGTCGGCGAGGTAGTGCACCTCGTCCATCACCACGTAGGCCAGCCCGCCGAGGGTGGCCGAGCCCTCGTAGAGCATGTTGCGCAGCACCTCGGTGGTCATGACCACCACGGGCGCCTCGCCGTTGACGCTGTTGTCACCGGTCAGCAGGCCGACCTGGTCGGCTCCGTAGCGCTTGACGAGGTCGTTGTACTTCTGGTTGGACAGCGCCTTGATGGGCGTGGTGTAGAAGCACTTGGTGCCCTCGCCCAGAGCCAGGTGTACGGCGAACTCGCCCACCACGGTCTTGCCGGAGCCGGTCGGCGCGGCCACCAGCACCCCGTGGCCGTTCTCCAGCGCCTTGCAGGCCCGGATCTGGAAGGGGTCGAACTCGAACCCGTAGAGGCCCTGGAAGGCCTCGATGGCGGCGCTGGAGGACCCCTGGCGCCGACGGAAGGCGGCGTACCGCTCAGCGTGACTACTCATATGGCCTCCAGCCTATGAGGTCAGCTCCAACATCTCGACCGCTTTGGGCGCCACCTCGCAGACCAGGGGCGCCTCCCCGATACGTTCACCGTCGGCGTAGGCGACGCCGGTCGCGCCGCGGATGGTGACGGTGCGACCGCGTTCGACCACCACCTCGTCGAGGCCGGTGTGGCTGCCGTTGAAGACGCGGGGGAACACGCTCAGGAAGCGGCCGATCGGCGCCTGGCGGACGAAGACCACGTCGAGGATGCCGTCGTCGGGGACGGCGTCGGGGCACACGTGCATGCCGCCGCCGTAGGCGCTGGTGTTGCCGACCGCGACGAGCATCCCCGGCTCGGCGATGCGGCGCCCGTCCACCTCGATGTCGTAGTCGATGGGGCGGAAGGAGCGCAGCTCGGCCAGGATTCCGGCCACGTACCCGACACGGCCGATCCGGTGGCGGAAACCGTTGACGCGCTCGTTGACCCGGGCGTCGAAGCCGCAGGCCAGGACGCTGAGGAAGTAGCGCTGGGTGCCGTCGGCCAGGGTCAGGCGCACGGCGTCGGCGGGGCGGGTGCGCCCTCGCAGGATCGCCTCGGCCACGTTCCCGGCCGACCCTCTCGGGCGGCCGAAGGCGCGGGCGATGTCGTTGCCGGTCCCGGTGGGGATCACGGCCAGCGGGACCCCGGTGCCCACCACCGCCTGGAGGGCCTGGTGGACGAGGCCGTCGCCGCCCACGGCCACGAGCGCGTCGGGACGGTCGGAGGCGGCCAGGCGGGCCATGCGGCGGCTGTCGGCGGCCGAGCGGCCGGTGTACACGTGCACGCGGGCCCCCGCCTCGCGCAGCGCCTCCTTGAGGCGGACCGCGACGACGGCCGCGCGGCGCCGCCCGGAGTCGGGATTGACCAGGAGGGCGATGTGTGGGGGCATGGGAGTCCTAGCGGGAACGGGGGCGCGGGGCGCGCCGGGGCGCCTCGTGCCCGGTGCGCTCGTCTCCCGTCGGCCACGGGGGCGGGAACGGCGCGCGGCGGTGTGGCTGCGGGCTTCCCGGCCCGGACCTCGGGCCCTGCCGGGGTACCCGCTCGGTCACACTACCCACACCGGCCCCGCCGCCGCACCAGCCGGCCACCAGGTTTCTGGCGGCCCCGCGCGGGCCCCGCCGTGCCGACCGAGGGCCCCGGATTTCGGTCGTACCGGATCACGCGCCCGTGCAACCGCCGAGGCGAGGACCCGGCCCCGGCCAGCGAGGCGGCCTCAGCTCCCGGCGGTGTGGGGACGCGCGGTGCCGTACTCCTCGGGGGTCATGATCCTGCCCTCCAGCGTCGGCTGCGCGGCCGACCGCCGGGGCTGGGGCTGCGCGGCGGCCCGCTGCGGCTCGGCGGGCCGCGCGCCGTCGGCGTCGTCGTGCATGCCCTTGGTCTCGGCCTTGAGGATGCGGGCGCTGCGGCCCAGGGAGCGCGCCAGGTCCGGGAGCTTCTTGGCTCCGAACAGCAGTAGCGCGATGACCAGGAGGATCAGGATCTCACGTGCCCCGAAACCCATCGTTCTCACTTCCTTCTTCCGCGGCGTGCCCCGTGGCACGGCCTCCTCGGCTCGGGTGCCCGGTCCCCCGGGTCCACGGCCGCTCGACTCAACGATGAACCACGCGTGCGGCGCCTGTCATCCGGGGGGCTGGAAACGGTACCCCATGCCGGGCTCGGTGATGAGGAACCGCGGCGCCTTGGGGTCGGGTTCGAGCTTCTTACGCAGTTGGGAGACGTACAGGCGCAGGTAACCGGTGTCGGTGACGTGCTCGGAACCCCACACGTCCGCCAGCAGCCGCTGGCGTGTGACGAGCTTGCCCGCGTGGCGCATGAGGATCTCCAGGATGCGCCACTCGGTGGGGGTCAGCCGCACGCCCTCCATCCCCGAGCCGCCCTCGCGGGTCACGGTCCGGGCCGACAGGTCCACGGTCAGCTCCCCCAGCCTGACGAGCGGTTCGGCGTCGCCGCCAGCGCCCCGGCGGGTCAGGGCCCGCACCCGCGCCAGGAACTCGTCGATGGCGAAGGGGTGATGGTGCCGGTCTTGTCGAGCAGCAGGGTGCTCACGTCCCCGGCGGCCTCCACGGCCCGGCCGGACACGGCCAGGACGTTGCGGCGCACGAGCCGGTCCATTCCGGCGATGCCCACGGCCGGGAGCAGGGCGCCGATGGTGGTGGGGATGAGGCACACCAGGAGGGCGACCAGGACGGGCACGCTCACCGGCGCGCCCACGTGGGCGGCGATCGGGCTCAGGGTGAGCGCGACGACCACGAAGACGACCGACAGGCTCGCCAGCAGGATGTTGAGCGCGATCTCGTTGGGGGTGCGCTGACGCGAGGCGCCCTCGACCAGGGAGATCATCCGGTCCACGAAGGTCTCCCCCGGCCGGGAGGTGACGCGCACCACGATCCGGTCCGACAGCACCCGGGTGCCGCCGGTCACGGCGCTGCGGTCGCCGCCGGACTCGCGGACCACGGGGGCCGACTCGCCGGTGATCGCCGACTCGTCCACCGAGGCGATGCCCCAGACGACGTCGCCGTCGCCGGGGACGAGTTCACCGGCCGAGACCACCACGACGTCGCCGAGGGCCAGCTCGGAGGAGGCGACCGGATGCGTCGCGGCGTGCTCGGCGGAGGGGTCGGCCGCGGGGTCGTAGTCGCGGACCCGGTTGGCCGTGGTGCTGGTGCGCGTGCGGCGCAGGCTGTCGGCCTGGGCCTTGCCGCGCCCCTCGGCCACCGACTCGGCCACGTTCGCGAACAGGACGGTCAGCCACAGCCAGACGGCGATGGCCCCGGTGAACCCGGCCGGGACCGGGGAGCCGCCGGAGGGCTCGGGGCCGCCGAGGAAGGGCTCGGCGACCGCCAGGACGGTGGTGAGCGCCGCGCCCGCCTCGACGACGAACATGACGGGGTTGTGCCGCATCGACCTGGGGTCGAGCTTGCGCAGCGCGCCGGGCAGGGCCGCGGCGAGCTGGCGGGGGCCGAAGGTCCGCCGGGGTCTGCCCGGGCCGGTGCCGGAACCGTCGCCGGAACCGGGGACTTCGGCGGTCGTCCGGTCGGTGCCGGAGGTGTGCGATGTCAGGGACACGGTGTTCACAGTCCTTCCGCCAGGGGGCCCAGCGCGAGAACGGGGAAGTAGGTCAGGGCGGTCACCAGGCCGGTGACGCCCACGAGCAGGCCGACGAACTGCGGCCGGTGGGTGGGCAGGGTCCCCGGTGTGGCGGGCACCCTGTCCTGGGCGGCGAGGGAGCCCGCCAGGGCCAGGACGAACACGACGGGCACGAACCGGCCCAGCAGCATGGCCACGCCCAGGGCGGTGTTGAACCAGGGCGTGTCGGCGGTCAGCCCCGCGAAGGCGGAGCCGTTGTTGTTGGAGGCCGACGTGAACGCGTACAGCACCTCCGAGAGCCCGTGCGGGCCGGGGTTGAGGAGGGAGGTGGCCACGACGTCGGCGCGCACTGCGGGGACGGCGAAGCTCAGCGCCGTACCGGCCAGCACCAGGGTCGGGGTGACCAGGATGTACAGGCTGGCGAGCTTGACCTCCCGCGGCCCGAGCTTCTTGCCCAGGTACTCGGGGGTGCGCCCGACCAGCAGGCCGCCGACGAACACCGCCAGGACGGCCAGCACGAGCATCCCGTACAGGCCCGAGCCCACGCCGCCCGGCGCGACCTCGCCGAGCATCATGTTGACCATGGGCATCATGCCGCCCAGCGCGGTGTAGGAGTCGAACATCGAGTTCACCGCACCGGTCGAGGTCAGCGTGCTCGCCGACCCGAACAGGGTGGAGGCGTACACGCCGAACCGCTGCTCCTTGCCCTCCCAGGCGGCCCCGGCCGCCTCGGGCGCGGTGCCCGCGCCGTGGGCCTCCAGGAGGGTGAGCGCGGTCAGGGAGGCGGTGAACAGGACGGCCATGGCGGCGAGGACCGCGTAGCCCTGCCGGTGGCTGCCCACCATCCGCCCGAAGGCGCGCGGCAGGGAGAACGGGATGACCAGCATGAGCACGGTCTGGAACAGGCTGGTCCAGGGAGCCGGGTTCTCGAAGGGGTGCGCCGAGTTGGCGTTGAAGAACCCGCCCCCGTTGGTGCCCAGGATCTTGATGGCCTCCTGCGAGGCGACCGGACCGCCGGGGACGGTCTGGACGGCGCCGCTGAGGGTGGCGGCCTCAGTGAAGCCGTTGAGGTTCTGCACCACGCCGCCCGTGACGAGCACCAGGGCGGCCAGCAGGGACACGGGGAGCAGGAGGCGCAGCGTGCCGCGGGTCAGGTCCACCCAGAAGTTGCCGATCGTGCCCGAACGGCGGCGGGCGAAGCCGCGGACGAGGGCGACCGCGACGGCGATCCCCGTGCTCGCCGACACGAAGTTCTGGACGGCGAGCCCGGCGAACTGGACGGTGTAGCCCAGGGTCAGTTCCGGCGAGTAGGACTGCCAGTTGGTGTTGGTCACGAACGAGGCGGCCGTGTTGAAGGCCAGCCCCTCGGGGACCGGCGGCAGGCCCAGTGCGTGGGGCAGGACGTGCTGGAGGCGCTGGAGCAGGTAGAGCAGGACCAGGCCCACGGCCGAGAAGGCGAGCACGGCGCGCAGGTAGGCGGGCCAGGACTGCTCGGAGCGGGGGTCCACGCCGACCAGGCGGTAGAACCCGCGCTCGACCCGCAGGTCCTTGGGCGAGGTGAAGACCCGGGCCGTGTAGTCGCCCACCGGCCGGTACAGCAGGGCCAGGATCAGGGCGAGGGCAACGACGGGCAGGGCGGCGACGGGCAGGGCCGCGAGGAGCACCGTCATCAGAACCACTCCGGTCTGACGAGGGCGCACACGAGGTAGGCGATCGCGGCCACCGCGAGCGCGGCGGCCAGGAGGTCGAGGACGATCACAGCTTCTCGACCCCCCGGCCGATCACGCCCACGAGCGCGAACACGGCGAGGGCGCCGAGGAGATAGACGGCGTCGAGCACGGCGGGACTCCAGGGAAGGCGCGGGCGGGTGCGTCCTCCAGGGCGGAAGACGCGGGCCCCGAAGGACCCCGAAGCCATGCAAGACCCCGCGAAAGCGGACGGAGCGCGTCCTAACGGTTTCCATGCGGGCGGGGCGCGAACGCTAACGGAGTCCCTACACCTCGGTGTCTCGGGGGAGGTGGGGCAGGGCGGGGCGGGGCGGTTGGGAAGGGTCGGTCCGGGAGGGTCGGTCCGGGGGCGGGGCAGGAGGGGGCGGGGCGGGTTGGGATGGGACGGGGGTGGGCGGTTTTTCTGGAGGTACTGGGTTTTCCACAGGCGGGGGTTGGGGGTGGTCGTGGGTGGTGTGGTGATGGTTTCCTGGAAATAGGGGGGATCCCACCCACGGATGTTTCGGCATGCCCTGAAACTCTCGGCGCTCAATAAGGAAAATGGGTTGAGGGGTAGGGAGGGACCGCCATCAGGCCTCTCCCCTACGCCGTTCCTGTTGGGGGTTGTTGGCGGCAACGAAAGCGCGCCAGCTGCCGCGAAATGGCAAGGTTCGCGGAAAACGGTGGGCGCCGGGTGGGGGTGTGGGCCCCGACGAAAAGCGGCACCAAAGGCAGGAGCAACCACCGGAGGGCGACCAACGCCCGGGGTGTGAGGGTGGTCGGACTCTGCTGCGTCGGCACCAACGGCAAGCAGGCCCTCCGGCCTAGGGCAACGCTTCCGACTCCCGTGGTCGGCGCGGGCGACGATCGCGCCAACGGCAAGAGGCCATTCTGGGCGCGCCTTTTCGGACACCCTTTAACCCAACCCAATTTCAGTCAACGAAAAAGTGGCCCCCGGGAAGAAAAGTCGGCAATTGATGCTGTGAATAGTGGAGAAAAGGCGGGCGCTCGCCTATAATAAGAAGTATGGAGATGATGATCACAGCGCCCAAGGCGGCCCCCGGGGAATGTTCCCCGGCCGTGGCCGCGCTGGCCGGTGCGCGCGAAATCATCGACCAGGCGCTAAATGTCGAAGTGCCGCCCGGGGCGGACGAGGCCGCCGCTGAGGAGGTCGCGGCGCTGTGGGCCCAGCTGGACCAGATCCGGTACCAGGCTCTGGCGAGGATGGCGCGCCTGTACGCGCGCGGTGCGGTGGCCCGCTACAGCGGCTACTCCACGTTGGACAAGTGGTTGGTGCACCACGGCAAGCTGCCCACCGCCCAAGCGAAGGATTTGGCGCGGCTGGCCCAGCACGTACACGAGGAGACCCTGCCTGTCACCGCCCAGGCCGTAGCCGAGGGCACCGTGGGGTTGGGTGAGGCGGTGGTGATCGCCAAGGTCACCGACAAAGCCGTCCAGACTCGCGACGAGGACCATTTTCCCGATCAGGGGGAGTACCGGCAGGGGTTCGAAGCGGCGTTGGTAGCCGCGAAGGCGGAACGGCCTGCGTTGTCGGTCAACCAGCTCCAGGCGGTGGCCCGCCAGGTCGCGCATCGTTTGGACCCCCACCGCCTGGACCGCGACCACGAGGCGGCTCACGCCGCCCGTGGTTTGAGCTTGCATGAGACTTTCCAGGGCAGCTACCAGTTGCAGGCCTGGGGCGGGTCCGGGGATGCGTTGGTCGTGCGCGCGGCCATCGAGACCTTCGACGCCCCGCTCTCGGACGAGGACACACGCAGTCGTGCGCAGCGTGAGCATGACGCGCTGATCGCGGCACTGCGTTTTGCCACCACCCACACCGGGTGCGACAACACTCCCGCTCCGCTGGCGCAGATCCGCATCGTCGTGCCGGTGCAGACCTACCTGAACGCTCAGGGTCAGGAGGTTCCGGCGCTGGACGAGAACGGTCGGGTGATTCCGGCCGGTGTGGTGCACGAACTTGCCGCCGACTCTGAGGTCGTGCGGATGCTCACCGCCCCACCCACCGGACAGGTCCTGGACGTGGGCCACAGCCGACGGCTGGCCTCAGCCCGCCAGCGCACCGCCGCCTTCCACGGGCACACCACCTGCGCCCACCCGGGCGGATGTGAGGTGCCGGTGGCGTTCTGCCAGGCCGATCATGTGCAGTCCTTCTCCCGAGGCGGGCGCACGGTGGTGGCCAACCTGCAACCGCTGTGCGGGCCGCATAACCGGGCCAAGTACCAACGCGAACTCCGCACACACCAACAGCAGGGACGGGGACGAGATCATCCGCCCGACAGAATTCCGGTTCCGCCGCCCCGGGAGTGACCCCGGCCGGGCCGGTCCCCGGCATGCCCGCGCCCGACAGGCGGCCCGGGCCCCGCCGCCAGCCGTCGTCGCTGCCACCGTCGCCCGCCTTCGCCACGGGGGCCGGTAGCGCTGCCCAAGGCCGGAGGGCCCGCTCGCCTTTGGTGCCAACGCAGCAAAGCCCCACCACGCGCGAACAGCAAGCGTTGGTCGCCCTCCCGGGCCATTTCGCGGCAGCAGGCGCCGCTACCTGCGGCCACCATCAGCAGGTGGGGCGTTGAACGGCGCCCCCAGACACCCGCTGCCTTTGGTGCCAACGCAGCAGAGGCCGACCATCTCCCAACCCCGGGCGTTAGTCACCCTCCCGCACCACTTCGCGGCAGCAGACGCCACCGCCGGAGCGAGCAACCACGCGCGCACAGCAAGCGTTGACCGCCTGCCTCATGCCCGCGACCGCTCCGGGGCGCTCCGGGGCGGCTCCCCTCAACAACCTAGTAACCGTTCTCCTCGCACCAGTCCGCGATCAGCGACACCGCCTCCTGCGGCTGGTCGTAGTTGTCGTTGTAGATCTGGAGCACCTCGTCGTCGATCGCGGGCGCCGCCGCCACCGCCATCAGAGCCAGCCGCTCCCCGCTCTCCGCGAGCTGGACGGCGCCGTCCTCCCGGGCTTGGGCCGCTTCGATGGCTCTGCCGCAGACGTCGGCAGTGGCGTCCTCCTCGGAACCGGCCGCCGCGGACTCCGAGGACGAAGGGGAAGGTGAGGAAGACGGGGACGGCGTCACCGCCTCCGCAGCCGAGGGCGACAGGGAAGAGGAAGGAGCGGCACCGTCGTCAGCGCCTCCGTCGGTGCCCGCGCACGCCGTCACCGCCGCGAGCAGGAGGACCGCGGTAAGGAATCGCACCATCACGCACCTTCCGAGTCGGGAGGACCGCCCGGGCACGGCTCACTGAGGGCCGTGACCATGCGCGTCGGGTCGGCCACAGGATGGGGACAAGATTAGGCACGCCCCACGGTCGGCGCACCCCCTGGCCACTTCCGGCCAAGGGTTACGGCAGCGAAGCGGCGCTGCGGTGGGGTGGCGCTACCACGGGGCAGGGGTGGCGCTACTACGGGGCAGCCGTGTTGCGGCCCGCCCCAAACGACATCGGCCGGACCACAACCACCCTGCCCGAACACTTCCCAACTGCTGCCCGGCCACGACGCGACCCACCGGGGACCTGCGGAGCCCGCCGGTCCCACCGGTGCCATCGCCGGACACCGTTCGCACACTCCCGGCCACACTGAGCACGGGTGAGTTTGCGGACGCCCCCAAAGCCCTCCCCCGGAACTCGGACCCGGTCCCCGCGGAACCGGCGCGCACCGCGTCCGCGTTGGGCGGGCGACACCAGCGCACCGGCCATCCGCGCGCCGGGGCGCACACGACGCCTCCCGGAAGGAAACCATGGTCTTCAAACGCCTGCTCGCCGCCTTCGGTGACGACGGACCCACCGTCGACACCGTCCTGCCGCACCCCCACACCCGTCCCGGGGACCTGCTGGAGGGCAGCGTCGAGCTCACGGGCGGCGGGAGCCGCACCGAGATCGCCGAGATCGTCCTCGTGCTGGTCGCCCGGACCGAGGACGAGGAGGGGGAGGCCACCGGCGGCGCGGAGTGCACCCGCGTCCCCGTGGCGGCGGGCGTGAGCCTGGACGCCGGGGAGCACCTGTCGATCCCCTTCAGCCATCCCGTCCCCTGGCAGGCGCCCGTCACCGAGGCCGGGGGCTCGCCGCTGCCCGGCGTCCTGGCGGGTCTGCGCACCGAGGTGATCGTCGACGGGGACGCGGACAAGGGCGACCTCGACCGCGTCCACGTCCACCCGCTGCCGGTCCAGGACCGCGTGCTGGAGGCGATGCTGCGGCTGGGGGCCGTGTTCGCCGGGGTTCGAGTGGAGGGCTGGCCGGCGCCCGGGCCCCACGAGGAGGCCGGGTTCCTCCAGACACTGGTGTTCCACCCCGCCGAGCACCACGCGCACGAGGTGGGCGAGGTGGAGGTCCTCTTCTCCGCCGACCCGGCGGGCGTCGGGGTGGGCTTCGCCTTCGACCGCCACGCCGAGGGGTTCTCGGAGGGCGGCGCCCCCAGCTGGTTCCGGGCCGAGCACTCCGACGCCGACCACACCGACTGGGCGCGGGCGGTGGACGAGTGGATCGGGCAGGCGCTGTACCGGCGCCGCGGGTTCTCCGGGCACGAGGGGGAGTACGGGGAGCAGGAGGGCGGCGGCATGCTCGGCGCCGTCGGCGGGGTCGCGCTCGGTGTCGCGGGCGGCCTCGCGGCGGGCTACGTGGCGGCCGAGGTCGTGGACGAGATCGGCGACGCCTTCGAGGGCGAGGAGGAGCCCGAGGAGGTGGAAGAGGAGGAGTAGGGGCGGGCCTCCGGGGTGCGCGCCGCCGGGCGGGGAACCGCTTCGGGGCCGGGTCCGGCTCCGGGCCGGATTTCCGCCCCGCTCGGCGCGCGCCGGGCTCCGCCGTGCTGGCGGGGCCCGGCGCGCTGGAGGGCCGGGCCTACTCTGGGGCCCCCGCGCTGCCCTGCTCGGCCTCCTCGCGCTGGCGGCGGTGGTACTCCTCCATCGCCTTGGGGGTGTTCAGCGGCGAGGGGACCCAGGCCACCTCGGTGTCGACCTCGCCGCGCTGGATGCGGCGCTCCTCCTCGGTGAGGTACTCCTCGGGGATGTCGAACTCGCCGTCACGGGCGCCCAAGACGAAGGCCTCCCACTCGGCGGGGGTGAAGAACAGGGTGCCCTTCTCGGGGGACTTGCCGTCGCGCACCGCGCGGAAGCCGTCGTCGAAGGTGGCGACCTCGACCACGGCCTCGGACTCCTCCTTGGACAGGGAGGACCGCATCCAGACCGCGTCGGTGGTGTCGTGCCACTTCTCGTTGCCCATGGCCTCGGGCGGGAGCTCCCGCTCGGTCTCGGTCCGCTCGCTCATCGCACTTCCTCTTCCCAGCAACCGGCGTCGGCCGGGCTCCCCGGGCCGACGGGACGGCGCCGCGGTCCGTCCCACCGCCCGACCCTAGCGTGTGCCGGAGGGGCTCAGGAGCGCCTTCCGCTCTCCTCGCCGACGTCGGGGCCGTCCAGCGGCGAGGGGGTCTCGTCCAACTCGGAGGGCGTCTCGTCGAGTTCGGAGATCTGGTCGTCGTCCAGGTCGGCGTAGGGGTCGTCGCGCTTCTTGCGCCGGTCGTTGAGGAAGGCGAACAGCTCGGCCACCTCGAAGAGGACGACGAGCGGAAGGGCCAGCGCGAGCATCGAGATCGGCTCGGCCGGGGTGATGACGGCCGCGATCACGAACACCGTGAAGATGATGACGCGGCGCCACTTGGCGATGGCCGCGTGCGGCAGGATCCCGATGATGTTGAGCAGCGCCACCAGCAGCGGCAGCACGAAGCCCAGGCCGAACATGCCCATCATGATGAGCATGTAGTTGAGGTACTCGCTGATGGTGAGGAAGGGATCGGCGTCCTCGGGCAGGAACCCGAAGAGCATCGTCAGCGCGTACGAGGTGATGAAGTACGCCAGGGCCGCGCCCACCGCGAACAGGACCGCGGCCAGGGGCGCGAAGATGTAGGCGTAGCGCTTCTCGCGCCCGTGCAGGGCGGGGGCGACGAAGGCCCACAGCTGGTACAGCCAGAACGGCGCGGAGACGAGCGCGCCGACGAACATCCAGATCTTGAAGGCGACGAAGAAGGCGTCGAAGGGCCCGGTGACGATGAGGGAGCAGTCGTCGGGACCGGTCACCTGGGACACGGGCAGGGAGCAGTAGGGCTCCACCAGGAAGGCCCAGACCCAGTCGTAGACCAGGAAGCCGACCACCGCGCCCAGGGCGAGGGCGATCATCGCCTTCGCCAGGCGGTTGCGCAGCTCGCGCAGGTGGTCCATGAGCGGCATCCGGGCCTCGGGGTTGGTGGCCCGGCTTCGTGCCCTCATCGTGCGGTCACTCTCTCGTCGTCTGCTCCGGCCCCGTACCGCTCGGCGTCGGGGCCCTGGACTCCGGGGCGGGGCGGAGCCCGCGCGCGCGGCGTCGCCGCGCGGCCTCCGGGAACCTAGTTGCCGTAGGTGCGGTGCGTGGTCTCACCGGACTCGTCGACGATGCGCTGGCCGGGGGGCAGCTGCGGGTAGCCCTGCTGCTGGGGCTGCTGGTAGCCCTGCTGGGGCTGGCCCGGCGCGTTCTGCTGGGGGGCCTGCTGCTGGTGGGTCTGGGCGCGGGTGTCCGCGTTGTCCTCGGACTCGTTGTTGTCGTCGTCGACCAGGCCCTTGCTCTCGGCCTTGAGGATGCGCGCGCTGCGCCCCAGGGAGCGGGCCAGGTCCGGGAGCTTCTTGGCTCCGAAGAGCAGGATCGCCAGGACGATGAGGATGGCGATGGTAGGTCCGTTGAACGGTCCCATGGTTCTACCTCTCTGTGGGGCGCGACCAAGCGCCTTCGATGGTACGCGCATTCGAACGCGGGGCCATCACGGCCCCGCGTCACCGCGGCCGACGCGCTCACGCAGGTCAGCGCTGCTCGCCCGGTACTCGTCCGACGCACGTGCCACCGCTCGGGACAGCACCCCCGCCGCGCGGCGTGCGCGCAGCGCCAGGGCGCCGATGGCGACGAGTCCGGCCGTGACCACACCGAACAGGACAGCGAGGACGATCACGCTGCAACCTTATCCTTTCCGGACCGACCTGTCCCCTGACCCTGGGTGAACGTCTGGGCCTCACTCGGGCGACGAAGTGGTCTCGACCAATTTCGCGGAGGTTTGGGGCGTCCGGTAGTGCTCCAGCGCACGGCGGGCCTCGGCCCGGGCCTCCTCGGCGAGAGCCGCGGGGGACACCACGCGCCCCTGCTGTCCCAGGCGCAGCGCCAGCCGTACCACCCAGGCCGGGGCGGGGGTGCGCAGGGTGGCGCGGACGCCTCCCCCTGGCAGCTCGGTCACCGACTCGCACACGTAGTCCTCGGTCACCCAGCGGGCCGCGGGCTCCAGGTCCAGGACGACCAGGGCGTCGCGCTCCGAGCGCTGGAGGACGCCCCCGGACAGGTCGCGGCGGCCCACTCCCGCGGGCACCTCGGCGGCGAAGGGCAGCACCGTCAGTTCCAGGACCCGGTCCAGACGGAACAGGCGCACGTCCCGGCGCAGGTGGCAGTAGCCCTCCAGGAAGGGGTAGCCGTCCTGGACCACCAGGCCCATGGGGTCCACGTCGCGCTCGGTGACCTGGTCCAGGTAGCCCGACAGGTAGCGCAGGTGCAGGCGCTGACCCGCCTCCAGGGCGTCGGCGCAGCGGCGCTGGGTCTGGGCGACCTGCTCGTCACCCTCCAGGCGCACCTGGACCGAGTCGGCCAGCGAGCCCAGGGCGGCCCCGGCGGCGGCGCGCAGCTTCTCGCCCACGCGCTTGAGGGCACCGGTCTCCAGTCCCTCGGTCTCGGGCAGCGCCTCCAGCAGGGACAGGCCCACGACCAGGCTGGCCGCCTCGTCGGCGGTCAGGCGCAGCGGCTGGGCGAGGGTGTCGGCGTTGGCGATGATGATCTCGCCGGTCTCCCTGGCCGCGTCGAGGTCGACGTCGATGAGGTCTCCGGGGGTGTAGCCGGGCAGGCCGCACATCCACAGCAGGCTGAGGTCGGCGACCACCTGCTTCTCGCTGAGCCCGAAGTGGCGGGCCACCTCGGGCACGCGCACGTCGCGGCCCAGGGCGTAGGGGACGAGCATCAGCAGGCGGCGCAGCTGGTCGGCGGAGCGGGGACCGCGGGCGGGGGTCTCGGCCTCCTCCGCGGAGCCGGGACCGTCGGCGGCCTCGGCGACGGTGGCGGTCTCGGCGGTGGCCGTCAGGTGCGCGGCCATGGCCTCGCGGGCGCCGACGGGTTCGACGACGACCGCGTTGGAGCCGAAGTAGGCCACGCGCCGCACCAGGTCGGGGGTGTCGGTGTAGGGCAGGGTGAGCGTGTCCCAGCCGACGCCGGAGCTGTCGCGCTCGCCGGGCACCACGCGCAGGGCGCTGCGGCGCAGGGCGTGCGCGGAGTCGGTGCGCACCCGCAGGACGGCGGTGCGCTCGGACTCGGCGCTGTGGCCCGCGACCACCGAGCGCAGGTCCACGCCCTCGGGGACGACGACGTCGGGGCCGCCGCGCAGGACGGTCACCTCGCCGCGGATGCGGCCCAGGCGGAAGACGCGGCGGGCGTCGCGCAGGCGGTCGTGGCCGACCACGTACCAGTGTCCGCGCAGGTTGACGATGCCCCAGGGTTCGACCTCGCGGGTCTCGGCCTCGGTCTGGCCGGGCTTGCGGTAGGCGAAGGAGACGGGGCGCCGGTCGCGCACGGCCTGCCAGACGGGGCCGAAGGAGGGCTCGTCGGTGCGCATGGCGGGCGTGAGGCCGGGGGCGGCCTCGCTGTCGACGGGAACCCCCGCGGAGCGCAGCTTGAACAGGGCGTTGGCGGCGGCCTCGCCGAGGGAGGCGTGCCGCCAGGCGCGGGCGGCCAGGCCCAGGACGAGGGCCTCGTCGGGCAGGAGTTCGATCTCGGGCAGCTCGTAGTCGGAGCGGGAGATGCGGTAGCCCTCCTCGCCGCTGATGGCGTCGCCGGTGCCCACCTGGATGGGGATGCCGCTGTCGCGCAGTTCGCGCTTGTCGCGCTCGAACATGCGCTTGAAGGCGGACTCGGTCTCGGCCTCGGCGTAGCCGTGCACCGTCTTCCTGATCTCCTGAGCGGTCAGGTGGCGGCGCGTGGACAACAGACAGATGACCAGGTTCAGCTGTCGTTCCGTCTTCCTGCGCGACATCGTCCGCACCCTTCTCGCCCGTGGTGGATGGACCGGCGGCGGCTGACGCTGGCGCGTCGCCCGGGCACCGGTTCAGCAACGACGGTACCGTGCCTTGCATGATCCGGTGGCGCCGTGGTGAAGTCCGTCAGATCCTCCCCTCCTGGCCGGGGGTCGTGCTGTGCGCGGTGGCGCTGGAACCCGTGCCCGGAGCGGACCGAAGAGGCCGCGGGGCCGCGGGAGCGGGCGGGGAGGTGACGTGCCGCGCGCTGGCCTACACCGACCTGGTGGGCTCGCCCGAGGCGGGCGACACCGTGCTGCTCAACACCGGCGCCCTGGACCTGGGGCTGGGGACGGGCGGGTACGCGCTGGTGGTGGCCGTGCCCGACCGGCTGCCCCCCGACCCCCGGGGCCCCGGCCACCTGGTCAAGGCCCGCTACACGCCGTTGCAGGCCACCGTGCTGGGCGCCGACGAGCAGGGCTCGCCCCACCACGAGGTGCTGCGCTCGGCCGAGGGCGTGGAGGGCATGCCGGTGGTGGTGGCCGACCTGCACTCGGCGCTGCCCGCGGTGGTGGCGGGGGTGCGGGCGCACCGGCCGGGGACGCGGATCGTCCACGTGATGCTGGACGGGGGCGCGCTGCCCGCGGCGTTCTCGCGGCTGGTCGGCGCGCTGCGCGAGGAGGGGCTGCTGGCGGGGTGCGTGACCACGGGGCAGTCCTTCGGCGGCGACCTGGAGGCGGTGACCGTGCACTCGGGTCTGCTGGCGGCCCGGCACGTGCTGGGCGCGGACGTGGCGGTGGTGTGCCAGGGCCCGGGCAACCTGGGCACCGGGACTCCGTGGGGGTTCTCGGGCGTCTCGTGCGGTGAGGCGGTGAACGCGGCGGCGGTGCTGGGCGGGCGTCCGGTGGCGTCGCTGCGGGTGAGCGAGGCCGACGCGCGCGAGCGGCACCGGGGGGTGTCGCACCACAGCCTGACCGCCTACGGGCGGGTGGCGCTGGCTCGGGCGGAGGTGGTGGTGCCGCTGCTGCCAGGGGTGTTCGGCGAGCGCGTGCGCGTGCAGGCCGGGGCTCTGGGCGAGCGGCACACCCTGGTGGAGGTGGGTGTGGAGGGGCTGGAGGAGGCGGTGCGGACGCTTCCGGTGAAGGTGTCGACGATGGGCCGGGGCCTGGAGGAGGACCGCGCGGCCTTCCTGAGCGCCGCGGCGGCGGGCCGCCACGCGGCCGCGCTGCTGTAGGCGCGGGCGGGTTGTCCACAGGCTCCAAAACGGTCTGGTTCGGGCTGGGGCCGGGCTTCTACCCTGGTTAAAGGGGGTGCTCCCACCCCGACCGCTCCGTGCTGCCCGCCCTTCGGAAGGTCCGCCCCAAGGCCCCGGGCTCCGCGCCCAAGGCTCCGTGCTCCGGGCTCCGCCTCCAAGGCTTCCGCGCCTCCCGCCCCGGGCTCGGCCGGTTCGCCCCGCCCAGAACTCCGTGCCCCCGCCGTGTCCTTCCAAGGTGCTGGGCTCCGCGTTCCAAGGCTTCCACGCACCATCGCGTCCATCCAAAGCGCCGGGCTCCGCGTCCCCCCACAACCACGGGTTCCAGGCTCCGGCCTCGAACGCCCCTTCGTGGGCCGCGGGCTCCGGTCTGCCTCGCTCCTCAGCGCTGGTCGGCCGGACCGGGGTCACCCGCCATGATCCCGGACGCGAGGTCCGTACCGTCCCCCGCCTGCGCCTCCGGGGTCCGGGGTTCCGCCCCGGCCGCCCCGTCCACCCCCAACGCACCCGAAGCACCCGAAGCACCCGATCCATCGGGCGCACCCGACACCTCCGCCCCGGAAGCCCCCTCCTCCAGTGCCCGTGACCGCTCCTCCGAAGCCCGCGACCGCGCGTCTCCCTCCCCCTCCCCAGGGACCCGCGCCTCCGGCGCGGTCCGGGCCGCGGGCACGACCCTGTTCGGCCCGCTCGGCGCCTGGCCGGGCAGGGGCGCCCGCCGGGTGCCCTCCAGCATGTGCTGGGAGGGGGCCTCGAAGAAGGTTCCGGGCCGAAACATCGCCAACGAGGTCGGCCGGGCGCGCACCCCTTCGTCCACCCGCAGCGCCTCGGGCACGAACACGGCCCCGTCCCCGCAGGTGATCCCCCACTCCCGTCCCCGGCCGGTCGCGACCACCTGCCCGGGCGCCCCGCCGGTGACCCCGTCCACCAGGCGGCCCGAGCACAGCGTGATCCGGGCGCTGCCGAACATCGCGAACGCCCCCGGGTAGGGCTCGGCCAGCGCGCGCACCATCCGGTCCACGTCGCTTCCGGAGGCGGTGAGGTCGAGGTGGCCGTCGCTGGGGCGCCGACGCGGCCACACCGACGCGTGGCCGCTCTGCGGCCGCCGGGGCGCGCTGCCCTCCAGCAGCCCCTCCACGTGGCGCACGAGCAGTTCCGTTTGGAGGAGCCCCACGCGTTCGTACAGACCGGCGGCGGTGGCGTCCGGGGCCACGTCGAACCAGGCCTGGTCGACGATGTCGCCGCTGTGCTCCTCCCCCTCGATGTGGAAGAGGGTCACGGCGCTGGAGCGCATGTCGCGCAGGATGGTCCACGGGATGGGCGCCCGACCCCGGCCGACGGGCAGCGGCGCCGGGTGCAGTCCGACCCCGCCCAACGCCAGGGAGGACAGGACATCCTCCGGAACGTCTCCCGACCAGCCCGCGACGACCATCAGGTCGATGCCGTGGTCGGTGAGGGCCTGGCGCGCCTCGGGCGAGCCGAGGGCGGCTCGCAGGTGCGGCAGACCGAGCCGGCCGGCGAGGGTCCCGTAGTCGTGGTAGCCGGAGCAGTGGGCCAGCTCGGCCGGGTGGGACACCACCAGGCTGGGCGGGAAGCCTTGGGCGCACAGCTCCTCCAGCGCCGGGACCCCGAGGCCCAGCCCGGAGACGTAGCAGTAGCGCCGACGGTCTGACATGAGCTTCCCCCTCGCCCGTCCACCGATGGATTCGACTCTACGCACCGGCCGGGGAAGGGCAGTGGAACGCGGTACCCGGGCGTGTCCGCCCGGGCGGGAGCGCTCCGGACACGCGGACGCCCCCGCGGGTGTCCTCCCCGCGGGGGCGTCCGGTGTCGGCTGTCCGGGTGTGCGCGCTCGGCTCGGCCGGGGACCGCTCCCCGGTCCCGGGCGTGCACGGGACGCGCCGGGTGGGCTACTCCCCGCCCTCCTCGGGCGCGGGGGACTCCTCCGGTGCGGCCTCCTCGCCGCCGGCGCCCTCGCCCTCGGCGGGCTCGGGGGGCGGCGGGTTGTCGTAGGCGCCCAGGATGTCGATGACGAAGACCAGCGTCCCTGCGGGGGCTCCCCCGGACTCCTCCTCGGTCTGGCCGTAGGCCATGTCGCCGGGCACGACCAGCATCAGGCGGCTGCCGACCGGCTGGCCGACGATGCCCTCGTCCCAGCCCTCGATGACCGCGCCAGCGCCGATCGTGGTGTCGAAGGGGTCGCCGCCGCGGCTCCAGGTGGAGTCGAACACCGGGTGCTCGCCGTTCTCGTCGGCCTCCCAGCGCACACCGCTGTACTGGACGATGACCTGCTGGCCCTCCTCGACCTCGGCGCCGTCGCCCTCGATGAGCGGCACGACCTCCAGGTCCTCGGGGGGGTCGGTGTCGGGGACCTCGATGGTGGGCTCGCTGTGGCCCTCCTGGGTCACCGTGGGCAGGCCGTCGCCGCCGTCGGTGACCTGCTCGCCCTGCACGACCGAACCCTTGTTGAAGCGGTCCATCAGGTCGATGACCAGGACGCTCGCGCCCTCCTGGACGGGCTGCCCCGACATCTCGGCCTGCTGGCGCTCCTGCTCGGTGAGGGGCGGGAAGACGTACACGGCGCGGCTGCCGACCGGCTGGCTGACCAGGACGTCGCTGATCTCAGCGGGCATCTGCTCCATGCGGATCAGGTCCGGGGCGCCGGTCTCGTAGCTGGACTGCCCCTCGACGGGCTCGCCCTCGCCGGGGCCGGTCCACTGGAACTGGACGACGTTGGCGATCAGGAGGTCGTCGGCGCGCACCAGCTCGTTCTCGCCCGGGCCCTCGTCGACGACGCCCGAGATCTGCTCGGTCGGGGGCTCCTCGTCGGGGAAGGCGACCTCCGGTTCCTCACCGACCTCGCCGGTGACTTCGGGAAGCCGCGGGTCGAGCTGGTCCTCCCCCATACGCATGAAGGCGGGAGTACGCCACTCTTCGGGGATGTTTCCGCAGCTTGAGACCGCCAGGGCGATCGCGGTCAGCGGCACCGCGAGGGCGGCAGCACGTCGGTGCATGGGTCACAACCTCTGATTTCCGGCTTGGGACAGAGTCACACTACCGAAAAGAAGGGCCGTAACCATCCCCTGGAACACCACGAACGCCGGAGCCCCGCCGCGGACGGCCTTCGACCGCCGGACGGGGCTCCGGGAGCAGGGGACCGGAAGTCCTACATGCCGGCGATGAGCTTCTCCACCCGCTCGTCCACCGACTTGAAGGGGTCCTTGCACAGCACCGTGCGCTGGGCCTGGTCGTTGAGCTTGAGGTGGACCCAGTCCACCGTGAAGTCGCGGCGCTGCTCCTGGGCACGCCGGATGAACTCGCCGCGCAGCCGGGCCCGCGTGGTCTGCGGCGGCACCGACTTGGCCTCGAAGATCTTGAGGTCGCCGACCACCCGCTCCATCTGGCCGCGGCTCTGGAGCAGGTAGAACAGCCCCCGGTCGCGGTGGATGTCGTGGTAGGTCAGGTCGAGCTGGGCCACCCGCGGCGAGGACAGGGACAGATCGTGCTTGTCGCGGTAGCGCTCCAGCAGCAGGTACTTGGCCACCCAGTCGATCTCGCGGGAGACGGTCTCCAGGTTCTGGGTCTCGACCGCCTCCAGGGTGCGCTGCCACAGTTCCAGGACGCGCTTTCCGGTGGCGTCGGTGCCGTGCCGGTCGACGTAGCTCTGCACCTTGTCCAGGTACTCGCGCTGGATCTCCAGCGCGCTGGCCTCGCGCCCGTTGGCCAGGCGCACCTTGCGGCGGCCGGTCATGTCGTGGCTGACCTCGCGGATGGCCCGGATCGGGTTCTCCAGCGTGTAGTCGCGCATGACCACCCCGGCCTCGATCATGCGCAGCACCAGGTCGGTGGAGCCCAGCTTGAGCAGGGTGGTGGTCTCGCTCATGTTGGAGTCGCCGACGATGACGTGCAGGCGCCGGAAGCGCTCGGCGTCCGCGTGCGGCTCGTCGCGGGTGTTGATGATGGGGCGCGAGCGGGTGGTGGCCGAGGAGACGCCCTCCCAGATGTGCTCGGCGCGCTGGCTGACGCAGAACAGGGCGCCCCGGGGGGTCTGGAGCACCTTTCCGGCGCCGCAGACGATCTGGCGGGTGACCAGGAAGGGGATGAGCACGTCGGCCAGGCGTCCGAACTCCCCGTGCCGTCCCACGAGGTAGTTCTCGTGGCAGCCGTAGGAGTTGCCCGCCGAGTCGGTGTTGTTCTTGAACAGGTAGATGTCCCCGGCGATGCCCTCCTCGTGCAGGCGCTGCTCGGCGTCGACCTGCAGCCCCTCCAGGATGCGCTCACCGGCCTTGTCGTGGGCCACCAGGTCCACGAGGCTGTCGCACTCGGGGGTGGCGTACTCGGGGTGGCTGCCCACGTCCAGGTACAGGCGGGCGCCGTTGCGCAGGAACACGTTGCTGCTGCGCCCCCAGGAGACCACCCTGCGGAAGAGGTAGCGGGCGACCTCGTCCGGGGACAGCCGTCGCTGTCCACGGAAGGTGCACGTGACCCCGTACTCGTTCTCCAGCCCGAAGATCCGTCGTTCCACGCGGCCTCACCAACTTCCCGTCACCGGGGTGCGGACGACGGGGCCGCGCCGTCCACACCCGCCCGGCCGGTGCGGCGCCTCGGGAGCGCCGCACCGTGAATCATCGTTTCCAGGTCACTCGTCGGTCCCGCCCGTGGTGGTGCTCCCGGTGCTCGCGGTGCCGCCTCCGGCCGCCCTGCCCTCCTCGATGAGGTCGGTCAGGCGCTGGCCGTGGATGCGGCGGAACTTGCGGTGCTCCCTGGAGCGCTCCAGGACCGCGACCTCCAGGTTGGTGGCCTCCAGTTCGCGCTCCTCGCCGTTCTCCCTGGCCAGGGCGTGGGTGGCCGCGTTGAGGGCGGCGCTGAGGGGGGCGTCGGCGGCGAAGCGGTCCTTGAGCACCCCGGACACGTGCTCGGAGGAGCCGCCCACGGCCACGAAGCCCTGCTCGTCGACGATGGAGCCGTCGAAGGTGATGCGGTAGATCTCGTCGTCGGCGGAGGTGTCGCCGACCTCGGCGACGACGATCTCCACCTCCCACGGCTTGAGGCTCTCGCTGAACACGGTGCCCAGGGTCTGGGCGTAGATGTTGGCGAGCTGGCGCCCGCTGACGTCGCGGCGGTCGTACTGGTACCCGCGCACGTCGGCGAAGCGCACGCCCATCAGGCGCAGGTTCTCGAACTCGGGGTAGCGGCCGACGGCGGCGAAGCCGATCCGGTCGTAGAGCTCGCTGATCTTGTGCAGGGTGCGGGACATGTTGTCCGCCACCAGGAGGATCCCGCCCTCGTACTGCAGGACGACGGCGCTGCGGCCGCGCGCGATGCCCTTGCGCGCGTAGTCCGCCTTGTCCTTCATCTGCTGTTCGGGGGCGACGTAGAACGGCATCGACACCGCGGATCGTTTCCTTACCTAGTCGGGAGATGTCTGGTGTGGGACGGGGCCGGTTCAGCCCAGCGTGGCCGTGGGGCCGTCGGGGTCGGCCGCGCGTCCCTGGACCACCTCGGTCGCCAGGCGGGCCACGTCCTCGGTGGGCAGACGGCGGTGGCCGTCCTCGGTGACGACGTCGACGAGGGGGAAGATCTTGCGGTGCAGGTCGGGGCCGCCGGTGGCGGAGTCGTCGTCGGCGGCGTCGTAGAGGGCCTCCAGGGCGACCTTGGCGGCGCCGGTCTGGTCGAGGTCCTCGCGGTAGAGCTTCTTGATCGCGCCCCTGGCGAAGACCGATCCGGAGCCGATGGAGTGGTAGCGCTGCTCCTCGTAGCGGCCGCCGGTGGCGTCGTAGCTGAACACGCGGCCCTGCCCGGTGTTCTCGTCGTAGCCGACCAGCAGCGGGACGACGACGAAGCCCTGCATGGCCAGGCCGAGGTTGCCGCGCACCATCTGGGCGAGCTTGTTGGCCTTACCCTCCAGTGAGAGCGAGCGGCCCTCCATCTTCTCGTAGTGCTCCAGCTCGACCTGGTAGAGGCGGGCCAGCTCGATGCCGAACCCGGCCGAACCCGCGATGGCCACGGCGGAGTACTCGTCGGTGCGGAAGACCTTCTCCATGTCGCGGTTGGCGATGACGTTGCCCTGCGTGGCCCTGCGGTCGCCCGCCAGGAGCACGCCGCCGGGGAAGGTCAGCGCGACGATGGTCGTGGCGTCGGGGGTGAGGTGCTCGGTCCCGCCGCCCGGGGGCAGCTTGTGTCCGGGCAGCATCTCGGGGCGGACCGAACTGAGAAACTCGGTGAAGGACGAGGTTCCCGCACTCATGAAAGCGGCGGGCAACCGTCCGCCCTCGAACCCTTCGAACACGCGACTCCCTCCACGCGCGCCCCACCCCGGCATGGGGGCGGGTGGGGCGCCTGTTGTCCTTGTTGTCTGCGGTGGCTGTGCGCCGACCGTTGGAACTGACCCTAGTCCTGTGCGCGGCGGGGCTGGCGGCGCTGGAGTGCGCTGTCAGCGAACCGCCGCGGGGCGGCTACTGGCCGCCCTTCTGCACGAACTGTCGGACGAAGTCCTCGGCGTTGCTCTCCAGCACGTCGTCGATCTCGTCGAGGATGTCGTCGACGTCCTCGTCCAGTTGGTCCTTGCGCTCCTGAACGTCCGCCGAGGCCTCGGTCTCCTCGACCTCCTCGTCGCGGCGCGAGGCGTGCTTCTGGCCGCCCGTGTCCTTCGTCGCCATAGCCTGTTACCTCCCGTTCGGGCTCCCCGTTCGGGGCTCTTGCCCTTATCTTGGCCCAACACCGGGCGCCTCAACCCCCTTCCCGGGGCCCGATACTCGCTAGTTACCTCGGGTCGTCCCACGTGCGCGCGCACGTGCTCGTACGCGTGTGCGCCGCGCCCCGGGCGTGTCACAGCCGCCTCGGCGCGGGATCGACAGGGCCGCCGGGTCCGTGTTCCCTCCGGTCCGGAGGGAGCGGGGCGGCCCGCACGGAGGCGCGGAGGGGCCTGCTCCCGCCCTCCACGCGCCCCGCGGGAACCCGCACCGCGCCCTCCGGGGTGGAGCGCCACAGGTACCGCTGTTCGGTCCGCGCACGGGAGTTACCCGCGGGTCACCGCCCTGACCTTCGGGGTTACTCCTACGTGTCCGAATGGTCACGGATGGCATCCGTTTCCGATGGCCGCATCCGGCCACGGGGTACCCCTTGCCAACACCGCGCTTCCGTGTTGCGGAAGCGATACCGGTGGAGAAGCGCAAGGTCAGACACATCATCACCATGCGTCACATATTGCGATTAATTCGGTCATCCGATGACCCGATCATCCCTGGAAAGGTGGACCCCCGCATCCGCTCTTCCGCTATCCAGGTTGTGCACTTATGGTGTGTGTTCGCTTACCGAGTGTCTTGGCGACAGGGCCCTCGGCAGGCACACCGTGGGGTCGGGCCCCCTGCACGGCCCCACCGGAGTCCGACGCCCTCGCCGGCGGGCGTCGGGCCCCGAACCCCCGTCAGTTCCCCGAGGAGAGTAGGGATCTATGCGACCCTCCCCCGCTATCTCCGCTATCGGCACCGGCGCACTCGCGTTCGGTCTGGCGTTCTCCGTGACGCCGGGCGCCAGTGCGGCGACCGTACCGGCCGAGCCAGCGAGCGAGGCCCAGACGATGATGGAAGCGCTGCAGAGAGACCTCGGCCTCACCCCGCTCGGGGCCGAGGAGCTGCTCTCGGCGCAGGAAGAGGCGATCGAGACCGACGCCGAGGCCACCGAGGCCGCGGGCGAGGCCTACGGCGGCTCCCTGTTCGACACCGAGACCCTCCAGCTCACCGTGCTGGTGACCGACTCCTCGGCCGTCGAGGCCGTCGAGGCCACCGGCGCCGAGGCCACCGTGGTCTCACACGGCACCGAGGGCCTGACCGAGATCGTCGAGGACCTCAACGAGACCGGCGGCCGGGAAGGGGTCGTCGGCTGGTACCCGGACGTGGAGAAGGACACCGTCGTGGTCCAGGTCTCCGAGGGCGCCAGCGCAGACGGCCTCATCGAGGCCGCGGGCGTGGACCCCTCCGCCGTCCAGGTGGAGGAGACCGACGAGACGCCGCGCCTGTTCGCCGACATCGTCGGTGGCGAGGCGTACTACATGGGCGGCGGACGCTGCTCGGTCGGGTTCGCCGTGACCGACGGCTCCGGCGCGGGCGGCTTCGTGACGGCGGGCCACTGCGGCACCGTCGGCACCGGAGCCGAGAGCTCCGACGGCAGCGGCTCGGGAACGTTCCAGGAGTCCGTCTTCCCGGGCAGCGACGGCGCCTTCGTCGCGGCCACCTCCAACTGGAACGTGACCAACCTGGTCAGCCGGTACGACTCCGGCAGCCCCCAGGCCGTGTCGGGTTCCAGCCAGGCCCCGGCCGGCTCGGCGGTGTGCCGCTCCGGCTCCACCACCGGCTGGCACTGCGGAACCATCGAGGTCCGCGGCCAGACGGTGCGCTACCCGCAGGGCACGGTCCAGGACCTGACCCGGACGGACGTGTGCGCCGAGCCCGGTGACTCCGGCGGCTCGTTCATCTCCGGCTCGCAGGCCCAGGGCGTCACCTCCGGCGGCTCCGGCAACTGCTCCGTCGGCGGCACGACCTACTACCAGGAGGTCACTCCCCTGCTGAGCAGCTGGGGGCTGTCCCTGGTGACCGGTTAGCGCTCCGGCAGCGCCCACGGCGCCCCCGTCCACGGCAGTGGGCGGGGGCGCCTTTTCTCGTGGGGCGCCTCGCGCGGGCACGCCCGTTCTCCGTTTCTCCGTTTCTCCGCGCGCGTCCACGGCCGCCCTTTTCCCGTGTCCGCGCGGGCTCCCGGGCCGTGCGCCGGAGCGCCCCGCCCCCGCTTCCGCGAGCACGCGCCAGGGCGCTCACGCTGTCGCGGCGGCGCCGCGCGGGCGCCGCTCCGAGGGCGCACGCGTAAGCCTCAGGCGTCCCGCAAGCCCCTCGCGTGTCCGGGTCCGGCCACGGGCGCGTCCGTTCCGCCCCGGGCCGGCACCCGCCCGAGAGGCCTCCGACGGCCGCCCCTGACCTTTGGAGTTACACCCCTGTAGCCACGGTGTTACGGATGGCACCCGGTACCGGCGTCCGCATCCGGCCATCAAGCACCCCTTGACACGACCGCACCGCTTCGCTCCGTCACCGGGCGAACGCGAGGATCGCAAGGTCGCACGCAGAGCGACTACGCGTAGCCATCGCGAAACGAAGGGTCATGGGACAATCCCTCGTCCTTCTGAATGAATACACACCACACGGGTCTTTGCAGCGTCAAAGTGTGCACTTATGTTGGTGATCGTTTACCGGACGTCTCGGTGAATTTCGGGAATCGGATCAACTTCGTTGCCCGAAAGGGGCTTTCCGCTCCTACAGGAACGCAGAGCCCCGAATCCCCCGTCTATCCCCCTTGGAGAGTAGGGACCCCCATGAGACCCTCCAGCATCATCTCCGCCGTGGGCACAGGAGCCCTGGCCTTCGGTATGGCACTGGCCATGGCCCCCGGAGCCCTCGCGGCCCCGGCCCCCGTCCCCCAGACCCCCGTCGCCGACGACAGCGCCGCCAGCATGACGGAGGCCCTCAAGCGCGACCTCGACCTCACCTCGGCCGAGGCCGAGGAGCTGCTCTCGGCGCAGGAAGCCGCCATCGAGACCGACGCCGAGGCCACCGAGGCCGCGGGCGAGGCCTACGGCGGCTCCCTGTTCGACACCGAGACCCTCGAACTCACCGTGCTGGTGACCGACTCCTCGGCCGTCGAGGCCGTCGAGGCCACCGGCGCCGAGGCCACCGTGGTCTCACACGGCACCGAGGGCCTGACCGAGGTCGTCGAGGACCTCAACGGCGCCGAGGCCCCCGCGAGCGTCCTCGGCTGGTACCCGGACGTGGAGAGCGACACCGTCGTGGTCGAGGTGCTGGAGGGCTCCGACGCCGACGTCGCCGCCCTGCTCGCCGACGCCGGTGTGGACGCCTCCTCGGTCCGGGTGGAGGAGGCCGAGGAGGCCCCGCAGGTCTACGCCGACATCATCGGCGGCCTGGCCTACTACATGGGCGGCCGCTGCTCCGTCGGCTTCGCCGCGACCAACAGCGCCGGCCAGCCCGGTTTCGTCACCGCCGGCCACTGCGGCACCGTCGGCACCAGCGTGACCATCGGCAACGGCCGCGGCACCTTCCAGAACTCGGTCTTCCCCGGCAACGACGCCGCCTTCGTCCGCGGTACCTCCAACTTCACCCTGACCAACCTGGTCTCGCGCTACAACTCCGGCGGCTACCAGTCGGTGTCCGGCGCCAGCCAGGCCCCGGCCGGCTCGGCCGTGTGCCGCTCCGGCTCCACCACCGGCTGGCACTGCGGCACCATCCAGGCCCGCAACCAGACCGTGCGCTACCCGCAGGGCACCGTCTACTCGCTCACCCGCACCAACGTGTGCGCCGAGCCCGGTGACTCCGGCGGCTCGTTCATCTCCGGCTCGCAGGCCCAGGGCGTCACCTCCGGCGGCTCCGGCAACTGCTCCGTCGGCGGCACGACCTACTACCAGGAGGTCACGCCGATGATCAACTCCTGGGGCGTCCGCATCCGCACCAGCTGACACACTCTCCAGCACGTCCCCCGTCCGCGCGCAGGCGCGGGCGGGGGACGCCCGTGTGCGGGCCTCGGGCAGTGCGACCGCGAGGCCCGCTCGGGCGGCGGGCGCGAGCCGGGCACGGTCCCGGCCGGGACTCAGGGGGCGCGGTGGACGACGCGGCCGTCGAGCACTGTCATCCACGCGTCGACCTCGCGCAGCCGCTCGGCGGGCAGGGACTCCACGTCGCGGTCCAGCACCACCAGGTCGGCCAGGTGCCCGGGGCGCAGCGCGCCCAGGCGGTCCTCCACGCCCAGCGCGTGCGCGGCGTCCAAGGTGTGGGCGCGCAGGGCCTCGTGCAGGGTGACGGCCTGCTCGACGCCGATCTCCTCGCCCTCGCGGGTGGTGCGGCACACCGCGTTGGCCACGGTGTCCATCGGACGCAGGCTGGAGACGAAGGAGTCGCTGGAGAGCACCGGGCGCAGCCCCAGGTCCAGTTCCTCGCGCATGGGCTGGAGCCGGTGGGCCCGCTCCCCCAGGCGGCGCAGGAAGTCGCCGCCGCTGTCGTACAGGAAGTTGGGCTGGTTGACGGGGATGACGCCGTAGTCGGTGAAGCGCTTGGCCTGTTCCGGGGTGGGGTAGCCGCAGTGCTCCACACGCGGGCGCGGGTCGGGTCCCGACACCCGCGCGGCCGAGGCGATGGCGGCCAGGGTGTTGTCCATGGCCGCGTCGCCCTGGGTGTGGATGGCGACCTGCCAGCCCTCCGCGGCGGCCCGCGTGACCAGGTCCACGAGCTGGTCGGGGTGGTGGTAGAGGCTGCCCGCGAACTCGCCGTGCTCGCCGTAGGGGACGCTGAACTTGGCGGTGCCGCCCAGCAGGGTGCCGTCGGAGTAGAACTTCATGCCGGTCAGCCGCAGCCAGTCGTCGCCGAAGGGGCTGGCCAGCCCGGCGGAGGTGAGCGCGTCCAGCTGGTGGGACAGCGGCATGCCGAACGTGCGCAGCGGCAGGGTCCCGGCCGCGCGGGCGGCCCGGTACACGCGCAGCTCGCGTGCCGAGACCTGCGGGTCGCACACGGTGGTGACCCCGGCCGACAGGTAGGGGTCGGCCGCCGCGGCCAGCCAGCCCAGGAGCTGTTCGGCGGGCAGGTCGGTGTGGAAGTTGGGGCCGTGGCAGCCGATGTCCACGGCCAGGGGCAGCAGCAGCTCCATGGCCGAGTCCAGGACCATGCCCGTCAGTCGCCCGCCCTCGTCGCGCACGAAGGAGCCGCCCGCCGGATCGGGGACGTCCTCGCCGATGCCGCTCCAGGCCAGGGCGGCGGAGTTGACCACGGCCTGGTGGCCCGAGACGTGGTAGACGATGACCGGGTGCTCCCCGGTGGCCCCGTCCAGGTCGCGGCGGGTGGGCCGCCCTCCCGGGAACTTGGCGTCGTCCATGTGGAAGGCGCGGATCCACTGGCCGGGCGGGGTGCGCTCGGCCTCGGCCCCGATGACGGCGACCAGGTCGGCGGCGCTGCCCACCCGGGGGTACCCGGCGTCGACGGCGGCCAGCGACTCGGCGGTGGAGAGCAGGTGGTTGTGCGGGTCGATGAACCCGGGCAGGACGGTCCGTCCGCCCGCGTCCACCTCCACCGCGCCCGGGCCCGCGGCGGCGCGGGCGGCCTCGGTGTCCGCGGCCAGGCGGACCCGGCCCTCGCGCACGGCCACGGCGCGGGCCCGGGGGTTGGCGTCGTCCATGGTCAGGACGTTGGCGTTGTGGATGAGCAGACCGGACACGGGTGGGGTTCCTCCTCGGTGGGCTGGCGCCGGGCCGGTCGGCCCGGCGGCGGTGCGGGGGGACGCGCGGTGGTCGGGCCACCGCTCGCGGGTGCGGTGGTACGGGCCGCGGCGGTCACGGGCCGCGGGGCCCGGGGCGCTCCCCGGTTCCCCGCGGCGCTCGTGGTACGGGGGTCCTCAAGCGGCGGCGAGCTCGTCGTCGCGGTGGCGCGGCGCCCTGGCAAGGCACAGGATGCTCACCACCGACATGGCCATGAGCAGGGCCGCCACCGGGAGGATGCTGCCGGTCGCGGCGAGCAGGGCGGTGCACACGATCGGCGAGAGGCCGCCGAAGACCGCCCCCGCGACCTGGTAGGCGATGGAGATGCTGGTGTAACGGGTGCGCGGCGGGAACATCTGGGCGAGCACGCGGGCGATGGGCCCGTAGACCGCGGCCATGGCCAGGCGCATCACGCACAGCACCGCGAAGATCAGCACGGTGCTGCCGGTCTCCAGCACCAGGAACTGGGGAAGCGCCAGCACGATGACGCCGACCAGCCCGATGGTGACCACGCGGACGGTGCCGAAGCGGTCGCCCAGCCAGGACACGCCCAGGGTCGCGACGAGTTCGACGAACGCGGCCAGGCTCAGGCCGCTGAGGATGACCTGCTCGCTGATCCCGACCTCGGTGACGCCGTAGGCCTGGAGGAAGGTGGTGACGACGTAGTAGCCGCCGACGGCCACCGGCAGGACGCCGATGCCCAGCAGCAGGGGGCGCCAGGAGCCGCGCACGGCCTCGCGCAGCGGCAGCTCCCGCGGCTGGCCGGTGTCCTCGCGCATGGCCTCGAAGACCGGCGACTCCTCCACCTTCAGGCGGATGAACAGGCCCACCAGGACCAGCAGGACCGAGGCGAGGAAGGGCAGGCGCCAGCCCCAGGTGTGGAGCAGGTCGGCGTCCCAGGCGGCGATGAGCCCGAACGAGCCCGTAGCCAGCAGCGCACCGGCCGGATTGCCGAGCTGGGCGAAGGAGCCGTAGAAGGTCTTGCGGTTCTCGGGGGCGTGTTCGACCGCCATCAGGACGGCGCCGCCCCACTCCCCGCCCACGGCGATGCCCTGCACGAAGCGCAGCAGGACCAGCAGCGCCGGGGCGATGAACCCCGCCTGCTCGTAGGTGGGCAGCAGGCCGACGCAGAACGTGGCCGCGCCCATCATCAGCAGGGTGATGACCAGCGCGGACTTGCGGCCCAGGCGGTCACCGAAGTGGCCGAAGACCAGGCCGCCCAGCGGGCGGGCGAAGAAGCCCACCGAGAAGGTGGCGAAGGAGGCCATCAGGCCGATCACCGGGTCGGTGCCGGGCGGGAAGAACAGGGTGCCGAACACCAGGCTGGCGGCCGTGGCGTAGACGTAGAAGTCGAACCACTCGATGGTGGTGCCGACGAAGGCCGCCACGGCCGCACGCGCGGGGTGCGAGGACGTGGGGGCGGTCCGCTCTGACATGTGTACTCCGTTGCGCGTTCGGTGCGGCCCCGAACCGGGTCGTCCGGTCGGCGGGCGCCGCGGACCGGCACCGCGGACCGGCGCGGCTCCGCCGTGGCGGGGCCCGCCCGCGGTCGGCGGCCTTCGCCGCCGACACGTCGCGGACGGGCGCCACCGCGGGCCGCAGCCCGTGGTTCGGGTGTTGTTGTGACCGTAGACACTCCCCGGCCGTCCACGCCGGGACGGTGTGCACCGGACAAGCTGTTACACATGTGCACAGTGCACAATCCGCGAGGCGGGAGGAGGGGCGTTGGCGATCACGGTCCGCGACATCACGGCCGACCCGGACCTGGAGGTGCGGGTGGCGGCGGGCCGGTCCGGCCTGGACCGGGCGATCCGCTGGGCGCACGTGATCGAGCTGCACGACCCCGTGCGCTGGCTGCGCGGCGGGGAACTGGTGCTCACGGTCGGGCTGGGGCTGGGCGCCGACGAGCGGGCGCGCCGCGCCTACGTGCGCCGACTGCACGGGGCCGGGTGCGTCGGCCTGGGGATGGCCGTGGACGTGTGGCGGCGCGAGGTTCCGCCCGAGGTGCTGGAGGAGGGCGACGCCCTGGGCCTGCCGATCCTGCGCGTGGAGGGCGAGACCCCCTTCGTCGCGGTGGTGGAGGCGGTGGCCGACCACTACGCGGCCGAGCGCACGCGCGAACAGCACCGGGTGCTCACCGCGCAGGACGCGATGGCGCGCGCGTCGCTGCGCTCGGGCCCGGCCGGGGTGATGGGCGAGCTGTCCTCGGCCACCTCGGGGGCGTCGCTGCTGCTGGACCGCAACGGGATGACGAGCGCGGCCGTGCCCGACACCGAACCCCCCTGGCACGCGCTGGTGCGCTCGGCCCTGGCGGGGCGCCCGCGCGGGATGACGGTGCTGGCCGACGGGGAGGCGAGCGTCCTCCTCCAGACCCTGGGCCCCGCGGGCCGGACGCTGGGCTGGCTGGCGCTGCGCTGCCCGTCCCCGGTGACGCCGCACGTGCGGATGCTCGCCAACCACGCGGCCTCACTGCTGGCGGTGGACCTGCTGCACTCGCGCGACGCCCGGCGGGCGCTGTACCGCGAACGCGCCCCGGTCCTGCTCGCCGCGGTGACGGGACGGCCCCGGGTGCCGCCGCCCCTGCCCGCCCCGCCCTGGGAGGTGGTGTGCCTGCGCACCCCCTCGCCCGGCCGGCTGCTGGACCGCGCGGCGGACGCGCTGACCGACGTGCTCGGCGACACCGGTGCCGCGCGCAACGGCGGCCTGTGCCCCCTGGAGGACGTGCTGGTGGCGGTCCTGCCCGACAGCGGGGGCGCGCCGCGCCCGGGCAGGCGCCTGTTCGAGGCGCTGTCCGCCCCGGACGGGGGCCCGGTCGCGGCCGGGGCCTGCACCGCCCGGGGACCCGACGACCTGTCCTCGGCCGTGGAGCGGGCGCGCCAGGCCGCGACGGAGGGGTACCGGCACGTGGACGAGACCGACGCCTGGGCGCTGCTGCGCTCGGCGGTCCCGGCCGAGGGGGCGCGCGCCTTCGACCAGGCGGTCCTGGGCAGGCTGCGCGCCCACGACGCCCGCAACGGCACGGAGCTGGCGCACACCCTGCGCCACTACCTGGACAACAGCGCCCAGGTGGAGGCGACCGCCCGGGACCTGGGCGTGCACCGCAACACCCTGCGCTCGCGGCTGCGCGCCGCCGAGCGGGTCATGGGCCGCCGCCTGGACGAGCCCCGCACCCGCCTGGAGCTGTGGACCGCCCTGAGCCTGGAGCCCGTCCGCTGCCACGACGGCACCTGGCACACCTGAGGCGCCCCTCCGCCGACCGGGACGCGGGCCCCGGGCGGCGGGCGGGCGCACACGGCCCCGGGGCCTCGGCGCCCGCCGGGTCAGCGGCCCCCGGTGAGCACCGCCACCAGGTCGGCCGCGGTCGGGGAGGCGTCCAGCAGCTCCCCCACGTGCTCCTTGGTGCCCCGGCGCGGCTCCAGGGTCGGCACCCGCTGGAGCGAGTCGTAGCCCGGCAGATCGAAGATCACCGAGTCCCAGGAGGCGGCGGCCACCTCGTCGGCGTACTTGGCCAGGCAGCGCCCGCGGAAGTAGGCGCGCGTGTCCTCCGGCGGCTCGGTGACCGCCCGGTCCACCCGCGCCTCCTCCAGCAGGCGCTTCATCCGCCCGCGCGCCACCAGCCGGTTGTAGATGCCCTTGTCCGCCCGCACGTCGGAGTACTGCAGGTCCACCAGTTGCAGGCGCGGGTGCGACCACTCCAGGGAGTCCCGGGAGCGGTAGCCCTCCAGCACCTTGAGCTTGGCCACCCAGTCCAGCTCGTCGGCCAGGCTCATCGGGTCGGCGCCCAGCCGGTCGAGCACCGACTCCCAGCGGTCCAGGACGTCGGCGGTGTCGGGGTCCACGTCGGTGCCGAAGCGGTCCTCCACGTACTTGCGGGCCTGGTCCAGGTACTCGCACTGGAGTTCCAGCGCGGTCATCCGCCGCCCGTCGCGCAGCCGCACCCGGTGGGTGAGGCCGGGGTCGTGCGAGACCTCCCGAAGGTCGGCCACCGGGGTCTCCAGGGACAGGTCCGCGCTCAGGAACCCGTCCTCGATCATCGACAGGACCAGCGCCGTCGTCCCCAGCTTGAGGTAGGTGGAGATCTCGCTCATGTTGGCGTCGCCGATGATGACGTGCAGCCGCCGGTACTGGTCGGGGTCGGCGTGCGGTTCGTCCCTGGTGTTGATGATGGGGCGCTTGAGGGTGGTCTCCAGCCCCACCTCGACCTCGAAGAAGTCGGCGCGCTGGGAGATCTGGAACCCGCTGCCCTGCCCGTCGGAGCCGATGCCGACCTTGCCCGCCCCGCACACCACCTGGCGGGAGACGAAGAACGGGATCAGGTGCCGGACGATGTCGCCGAACGGCGTCGACCGGTGCATCAGGTAGTTCTCGTGGCAACCGTAGGAGGCGCCCTTGTTGTCGGTGTTGTTCTTGTAGAGCTGGATCGGCTCGATGCCCGGGGTGGCCCCCGCCCGCGCGGCGGCGTCGGCCATCACCCGCTCCCCCGCCTTGTCCCACAGCACCGCGTCGCGCGGGTTGGTGACCTCGGGCGCCGAGTACTCGGGGTGGGCGTGGTCCACGTACAGGCGGGCGCCGTTGGTGAGGATGACGTTGGCCAGGCCCAGGTCCTCGTCGGTGAGCTGCGTGGGATCGGCGACCTCACGTGCCAGGTCGAAGCCGCGCGCGTCGCGCAGCGGGTTCTCCTCCTCGAAGTCCCAGCGGGCACGCCGCGCCCGGGCCGCCGAGGCGGCCAGATAGGCGTTGACCACCTGGGTGGAGGTGACCATCGCGTTGGCCCCGGGGTTGCCTGGTACGGAGATCCCGTACTCGGTCTCGATACCCATAATCCGCCGCACACTCATGGTGAGAGGTTATCCACCGAGGCGTGGTCTTGAACGCTTCCGCGCCAATTGTGGCCCAAGTGCCGTGTTCTGGGGCGTTGCGCGGTACCGCGGCGCGCCGTTCCCTCGCAGGTCACGGCACACGAGGACCTGCTTCCGGCGGTCGCGGGTTTCCTCCCTCCAAGAGCGGGTAGCAGGGCACGGCAGGGTGGAGGCTCCCGTGCCCGCACCTGTCCGCCTGCGCGGCAGGCCCCCTCCTCCCCACCCGCCAACACACCCGGGGAAAGCCACTCATGACCGTCACACCCGTGTCCCGGCCCGTACGCGTGCTGACCACTCCGCGCGAGATCGACCTGAGCGTGCGCGACCACCTCACCCGGGGCCTGGAAAGAGCCGTGACGTGCGAGCCCGGGCACGTGATCGTGGACATGTCCTCGACCACCTTCTGCGACTCCTCCGGTCTCAGCGCACTGGCTCGGGCGCTGCGCCGCGCCTCCGCCAGCGGTTCGACGATGAGCGTGGTCGTGTCCCACCGGAGTGTGCGCCGCGTCTTCGACCTGGTGGGCCTGGAGAAGGCCGTTCCCCTCTACACGAGCCTGGGGGAGGCCCGGGCGGCCGCGAGCGGGTGACGGGCCCGCTTTCCGAAGGGCGGCCCACACGGCGCCCTCCGGAAGCGGGTGAGGCAGCGG
The DNA here is from genome assembly GCF_052466615.1 of Nocardiopsis sp. M1B1. Classification (NCBI taxonomy): domain Bacteria; kingdom Bacillati; phylum Actinomycetota; class Actinomycetes; order Streptosporangiales; family Nocardiopsidaceae; genus Nocardiopsis; species Nocardiopsis sp. M1B1. The sequence continues at coordinate 2,782,862 of NZ_CP196194.1, read as the reverse complement.
TACGGCGCGTCCGTGCGGGCCGCGCGGTGTCAGGTCGCGGCGGGGTACATGGTCACCTGGGTGACGGTGCGCCCGTTGGCCTGGTCGATCCTGGCCTTCCAGGAGTTCAGCACCACCTCCTCCCCCGGCTCCCGGGGGATGTGGCCCAGCACGGCGATGACCAGTCCGGCGACGGTGACGTAGTCCCCCTCGGGCAGGTCGTCCAGATGGACGTCGATGTCGGGCAGGTCGTGCACGGGATAGGTCCCGGGCAGGGTGAAGGACCCGTCGGCGTTGCGGGCCACGGTGCGGATGTCGGAATCGGTCTCGTCGTAGATCTCCCCGACGATCTCCTCCAGCAGGTCCTCCAGGCTCACGATGCCGTCGACGCCGCCGACCTCGTTGATGACCACGCCCAACTGCTGGTGTTCGGCGATCATGCGGCGCAGGGCCAACGACACCACCAGGGAATCGGGCAGGAGCAGCGGTTCGCGGGCCAGCTCCCCGGCGTCGGACTCACCGCGCACCAGGTCGGACCAGTGCACGACGCCGAGCACGTCGTCCAGGTCGTCGTCGTTCACCACCGGGGCCCGGGAGTGCCCGTGTTCGGCGAGCATCTGCGCCGCCTGGGCCGCGGGCGTGCGGGCGGGGATGGTGAACACCTCGCCACGGGGGACGACGACCTGGCGCAGGCGCCGGTCGTCGATCTCGAAGGCCCCGGAGATGATGGTGCGCTGCTCCCGGGTCATGCCCCGCTGGGTGGCGAGCATGTCGCGCAACTCCTCCTCGCTGACCTCCTCCTTGGCCGCGGAGGGGTCACCGCCCGTCAGGCGCACCACGAGGTTGGTGGAGACGCTCAACAGCCACACCACGGGGCGGGAGAGCATGGCGAGCAGGTCCAGCGGCCGGGCGACCAGCACCGCCCACGTCTCGGCCCGCTGCATGGCGATGCGCTTGGGCGCCAGTTCACCGAAGACCAGTGTGACGAAGGACAGGAGCACCGTGACCAGGACGATCGCCACCGGGCTGGCGGCCGAGCCCAGGAAGCCCAGGGGCTCGATGAGGGGCTGGGCCAGGGACACGGCCGCGGTGGCCGAGGCCAGGAAGCCCGCGAGGGTGATGCCGATCTGGATGGTGGCCAGGAAACGGTTGGGGTCCCGTGCCAGGCGAGCCACCGCACGGCCGCCGGGCCCCCGTGCCGCCAACTGTTTGATCTGCCCTTCCCTGAGGGTGATCAGGGCGATCTCGCTCCCCGCGAACAGGGCGTTGACGAGAACGAGGACAAGGACGAGGCCGAGTTGAACCCCGTAGCTTTCCATAACTGCTGTCGTCTCCGATGCTGTAGTGCTCCGGCCCGATCCGTTCGGGCCGTGGCACCAGAGCCTCTCACAACCCCGCCCGGGGACCGCCCCCGGCTTGTCGGCCGGATTCGGGCGGATGTCGGCAGGGACGTTCCTCGGCCCGCTCGGACCCCGAAAAAGCGCCATCACCCTGCCATCACGGGGACCGGAGACGAACGGTACGAGAAGGGGCCGACCGGTGGTCCGGTCGGCCCCTCAGAGCGCTCCTACAGCCGTGTTCCTACAGGTACTGGCCGGTGTTGGGCACCGTGTCGATGCTCCGCCCGGAGTCCGCGCCCTTCTTGCCCGTGACCAGGGTCCGGATGTAGACGATGCGCTCGCCCTTCTTGCCGGAGATGCGCGCCCAGTCGTCGGGGTTGGTGGTGTTGGGCAGGTCCTCGTTCTCGCTGAACTCGTCGACGCAGGCCTGCATCAGGTGCGAGACCCGGATGCCCTTGGACTGCTGGTCGATGAAGTCCTTGATCGCCATCTTCTTGGCCCGGGAGACGATGTTCTCGATCATCGCGCCGGAGTTGAAGTCCTTGAAGTACAGGACCTCCTTGTCACCGTTGGCGTAGGTGACCTCCAGGAAGCGGTTCTCCTCGCCCTCGGTGTACATGCGCTCCACGACCCGCTGGATCATGGCGTCCACCGTGGCCCTGGCCGAACCGCCGTGCTCGACGAGGTCCTCGTCGTGCAGCGGCAGGTCCGTGGTGATGTACTTGCCGAAGATGTCGCGGGCCGCCTCGGCGTCGGGCCGCTCGATCTTGATCTTGACGTCCAGGCGGCCGGGCCGCAGGATCGCCGGGTCGATCATGTCCTCGCGGTTGGAGGCGCCGATGACGATGACGTTCTCCAGGCCCTCCACACCGTCGATCTCGCTCAGGAGCTGGGGCACGATCGTGTTCTCCACGTCGGAGGACACACCCGAGCCGCGGGTGCGGAAGATCGAGTCCATCTCGTCGAAGAAGACGATGACCGGGGTGCCCTCGGAGGCCTTCTCCCGTGCGCGCTGGAAGACCAGGCGGATGTGCCGCTCGGTCTCGCCCACGTACTTGTTGAGCAGCTCGGGGCCCTTGATGTTGAGGAAGAAGCTCTTGCCGACGTCGCGGCCGGTGCGCTCGGCGACCTGCTTGGCCAGCGAGTTGGCGACCGCCTTCGCGATGAGCGTCTTACCGCACCCGGGAGGGCCGTAGAGCAGCACGCCCTTGGGCGGGCGCAGCTGGTGCTCGTAGAAGAGCTCCTTGTACAGGTAGGGCAGCTCGACCGCGTCGCGGATCATCTCGATCTGCCCGGAGAGGCCGCCGATGTCGGTGTAGGCGATGTCGGGGACCTCTTCGAGGATGAGCTCCTCGACCTCGGACTTGGGGATGCGCTCGTAGACGTAGCCAGAGCGCGGCTCCAGCAGCAGCGAGTCGCCGGGGCGGATCGCCTGGTCGCGCAGCGGCTCGGCCAGGCGGACGATCCGCTCCTCGTCGTGGTGGGAGATCACCAGGGCGCGCTCGCCGTCCTCAAGGATCTCCTTGAGCATGACGACCTCGCCGACGGTCTCGAAGGACTCCACCTCGACGACGTTGAAGGCCTCGTTGAGCATGACCTCCTGGCCGGGGCGCAGGTTGTCCAGGTCCACCGAGGGACTGACGTTGACCCGCATCTTGCGGCCGTTGGTGAAGATCTCGACGGTCTCGTCCTCGCGCGAACCGAGGTAGACGCCGAAGCCCGACGGCGGCTGGGCCAGCCGGTCGACCTCCTCCTTGAGCGCCACGATCTGCTCGCGCGCCTCCTTCAAAGTGGAGACGAGCCGTTCGTTCTGGCCGTTGGCGGCGGCGAGGTTGGCCTGTGCCTCCCTCAGCCGCTCCTCCAGCAGGCGTACATGCCGGGGCGAATCGGCGAGCTTGCGCCGAACAACGCTGAGTTCCTTTTCCATGTAGGAGACCTGGGCCGTGAGTTCTTCGACTTCACGGTCCCGGTCGCTCTGACGCTCGTCGTCGCGCTCAGCCACGTCCGCCACCTCCCTATGAGGAACTACATCGGAGCCTACCTACCCTCGCCCTATTCCTAACCTCCCAAGGCCACAGAGTGTCGTAGGCCTCATTTCCAGGTCTTGCGTCAGTACAGGTCAGAGTGCTACCGGATGACCCGACGTAATGAGAACGTAACCTCTGGGTCCGGCCGCGGGCAAGGAGTCCGCCCCCTTCGGGCGATCCCTCCCCGCGCACGTCAGCGGACCCGCCCGCACACGCCGGAGCCCGCCCGGGCGGGTCCCCGTGGGGACCGCGCCGAGGACGCACGGTGAGGAGCGGCGTGCGGCCTACGCGGGCGGGCTCAGAAGGGCGGGCTCAGAAGACGGGCTCGGGTGAGGGGCCGCGGACTCAGCCGTCGGCGCCGTCCCGCGGGGCCTGCGAGTCGGCGGCGCCCTCCGGGGCCCGCGGGCCGGAGGCGTCGGCCGCCCCGACGGTCCCACCGTCACCGCGGGGCGCCTCGGGAACCGCCGCGTCGGTGGCCAGCGCCCGGACCTCCTCGGCCGGGACCGCCTCCCCCGCTCCGTCCGCGCGCCGGTCCTGCTCGCGCGCGGCGGTGAAGTCCTTGCCGTAGGCGCCCTTGGCCGGACGGCGGCGGCGCTCGGGGGCCTCGGCCCCGTCGGCCAGGCGGCGCGCGACCACCAGGAAACCGGTGTGCCCGATCATGCGGTGGTCCGGGCGCACCGCCAGGCCCTCCACGTGCCAGGTGCGCAGCATGGTCTCCCACGAGCGCGGCTCGTAGAAGCGGGGGTCCTCGCGCAGCTGCTCCACCACGCGCGAGAGCTGGGTGGTGGTGGCGACGTAGCAGCACACCAGCCCGCCCGGGATGAGGGCGTCGGCGACCGCGTCCAGGCACTCCCAGGGCGCGAGCATGTCCAGGAAGACGCGGTCGACGTCGGTCTCGTCCAGCTCCTCCACCAGGTCGCCGACGGTGAGCTTCCAGGCCGGATGCGGACCGCCGTGGAACCTCTCCACGTTCTTGCGGGCGATCTCGGCGAAGTCGGCGCGGCGCTCGTAGGAGTGCACCATGCCGTTCTCACCGACCGCGCGCAGCAGCCAGTTGGACATGGCCCCCGAGCCCGCCCCGGCCTCCACCACGCGCGCGCCGGGGAAGATGTCGGCCTCCACGAGCACCTGGGCGGCGTCCTTGGGGTAGACGATGGTCGCGCCCCGCTTCATCGACAGGGTGTAGTCGATCAGCAGGGGGCGCAGCGCCACGTAGGCCGTGCCGGTGTTGGAGCGCACCACACTGCCCTCGGGCTGTCCGATGAGGTCGTCGTGGTCGACCTTGCCCTTGTGGGAGTGGAAGGCGGCGCCCTCTCGCAGGGTGATGGTGTGCATGCGACCCTTGGGGTCGGTCAACTGCACGGTGTCGCCGTCGGTGAAGGGGCCGCGGCGGCCATGGATACCGGTCAACGTCGCTCTCGTCTTCCCACGTCGCTATTGGTTGGCAGGGCGATCGCCCAGGGTATCGGCCCCCCGGTACCGCGGCGAACGCGCACGGGGCGCCCGCGCGTGCGAAATCCCCGCCCCCAGGGCAGTATTCAGCCTGACGGGCCCCTGACAGCGCCCGACCACCACACGAGGACCACGGGAGAAGACGACCCATGTCACAGCTGACCACGGGGCTGGGAATCGACATCGGCGGCAGCGGGATCAAGGGCGCGCCGGTCGACCTGACCACCGGCGAGTTCCTCAAGGAGCGGACGAAGGTCCTCACCCCCGACCGCTCCGACCCCGAGGCGGTGGCCGAGATCGTGCACGGGATCGCCGAGCACTTCCCCGAGGCGGCGGGCATGCCCCTGGGCGTGACCTTCCCCGGCGTGGTGCAGGGCGGCGTGGTGCGCACCGCGGCCAACCTGGACAAGAGCTGGATCGACACCGACGCGCGGTCGCTGTTCGCCGAGGCCACCGGCCGCCCGGTGCGCGTGCTCAACGACGCCGACGCCGCCGCCGTGGCCGAGACCCGCTACGGCGCGGCCAAGGACGTGCCGGGGGTGGTGCTGATGACCACCCTGGGCACGGGGATCGGCACCGCCCTGGTGGTGGACGGGCGCCTGGTGCCCAACACCGAGTTCGGGCACCTGGAGATCGACGGCCACGACGCCGAGACGCGGGCCTCCTCGGGCGCCAAGGAACGCGAGGAGCTGTCCTACCGCGAGTGGGCGACCGAGCGGCTCCAGCGCTACTACCGGGTCGTGGAGGACCTGCTGTGGCCGGACCTGATCGTGGTCGGCGGCGGGGTCAGCCGCAAGGCGGAGAAGTTCCTGCCGCTGCTGGACATCCGCACGCCCGTCGTGGCCGCCTCGCTGCTCAACACGGCCGGGATCGTCGGCGCCGCCCTGGCCGCCGCCGAGTCCGAGGCGGGCTGAGGCGGCCCGGGCGGCCGGACCTAGGAGTGCGGGCGCAACCCCCTGAGCGCCTTGTCCACGTCCGCCCTGGGCCCGTGCACGGCCACGCCCACCAGGTCCAGGTCCGCGGCGGCCACCCCGCGCACGGCGGCGCGGTTGTCGTCGTCGTTGCCGGTGGCGAACAGCTGCTCGGTGTACAGCGCGGCGGCCAGGCCCCGAGAGCGGGCGCGCTCCAGCGTGCGGGCCAGCGTGCGCGCGTCGGCCCCGTAGACCAGGACGGGTTCGCGGAACATCGCGAGGTAGGTGTTGCCCGAGGCGTCCTCGTAGGGCCTGCCCATGGAGCCGGGACGTGCGTGCGCGACGCCGCTGCTGAGGAAGGCCGTGACGTTGAGCTTCTGCCAGGGTGCCAGGTCCTCGCGCACGGCGACGGCGATCTTGGTGTCGAAACGCATGGGTGCGAGGATGCCGCGCCCGCGGCACCGCCGTCTTGGACGCTGGTGCGCGCGGGTGGCGCCCTGGCTCGCGTGAACGGGTGCCCGCCCGCGGCTACCGCCCGGGGCCGCGGGCGGCGGACAATGGAGGCGTGACAGGGGACTGGGCCAGGTACTGGCGTTCGCCCGACCGGCCGCTGGAGGCGATGCACGCCCACTTCGAGCGGCACGCCTACCACCGGCACAGCCACGACGCGTACTCGTTCGGGGTGACCGAGTCGGGCGTGCAGGCGTTCAACTGCCGGGGCGGCGCGCACGCGAGCGTGTCCGGGACGGTGCTGGCCTTCAACCCGGACGACCCGCACGACGGACACGCCGGAGCCGAACCGGGGTTCACCTACCGGATCGTGCACATCGGACCGGAGCTGGTGCGGGAGGTGCTGGCCGACGCCGCCGAGGGCCGGGCCGCACTGCCGCTGTTCGCCGACCCGCTGGTGGGGGACCCCCGCCTGGCCCGGGCGCTGCTGGGGCTGCACTCGGCGCTGTGGCGGGGCAGTCCGCGGCTGGCCGTGGACGAGGCCCTGCGCGGCGCGGTGGTGGCGATGGCCCGCCGCGGGGCGGTCGGACGGCCGGCGCTGGCGCCGGTGTCTGACCCGGACGCGTCGCGGGTGGCGGCCCGGGTGGAGGCGGTGCTGCGCGAGCGGTTCACCGAGGACGTGGGCGCCGGCGAACTGGCCGCGGCGGCGGGCCGGAGCCGGTTCGCGGTCTACCGGGCCTTCCGCGCGGTGCGGGGGATGGCGCCCAGCGAGTACCAACGGCAGCTGCGGCTGCGGCGGGCCCGCGAACTGATCGCGGCGGGGGTGCCGCTGTCGGAGGCCTCGGCGCGCTCGGGGTTCACCGACCAGAGCCACCTGACACGGTGGTTCGGCCGCTCCTACGGGATCACGCCGGGGGCCTTCCGCGCGGCGGACCGCCCCCGCTCAGCCCTCGCCGACGGACAGGGACAGGGCGACCACGATCCGCCGCGCGGCGGCGGAGGTGTGCGCCACCGGTGAGATGGGCACACCCGCCAGCGCCGTGGGCAGCCCGTCCTGGAGCGGCCAGCGCATCCACCACCACAGGTCCCCGCGGTGGGGCCGCAGCAGGGCGCGGTGGGGCCGGGCGCGGGGACCGGCGTCCACCGCCCCGCACGACCCGTCCTCACGGGCCTCCACCCCGCGTGAGCGCAACTCGGCGACCAGCCCGCGCAGGGCGAGGTTCGTCAGCTCCACGCGGTCCACCAGCCCGGCCGTACCCGGGTCACACCTCAGGCTCGGACTCCCCGCCGGCGGGGTCTCAACGGTCAACGGGACTCCCCTCCCCTTCCCAGACGCCTCTGGGACCAACGACCCTTGCACTCTGCCGTATCCGGAAGGAAAACCGCCGGTCCTATGCGGATCACGCATACGTACTTCTTTCTTACACATAGCCACCAGCGGCGCCCGGAGTCCCTAACCTAAGCTCATGCCCCAACCAGACGGCGTTCTTCCAGCGGACCTGTGGACACGTCCCCGCATGGCGGGTGCCCTGGCCACCTGCGACATGGCGACGGTCATCGAGGGAGTGCGCGCGGCGCACGGCTGGTCCCAGGGTGACCTCGCCCGCGCGATCGACTACTCCCAGAGCTGGGTCTCGCGCGTGGTCAACGGCCAGCAGTCGCTGACCATCAGCCAGGTACACGACCTCGCCCGACGCCTGGACATCCCGCTGCACCTGCTGCGTTTCGGCGGCACCGCGCCCCAGGCCCGTCCCGCAGAGAAGGGGGTGGACACCACGAGGCGCCGCGACTTCGGACGCGCGGTGGCCGCGGGAGCCCTGCTCACCGCCACCACCGCCACCACCGGTGCGGCTCCGGCCCCGGTGGCGTCGGACCCGTGCCCCGACACCGTCAACGAGACGACCGCGCACTCCCTGCGCGCCATCACCGGGGGCCAGCGCCGCATGGACGCCACCTCCCCCTCCCGCCACCTGCTGCCCAGTGCTGTGGCGCACGTGCATCTGGCCGAGCACATGCGTGGGCAGGCGCACGGGACGCCGTTCCACGGCGAGTTGAGCGCCGCGGCCAGCGAGGCCTCCGGCTTCGCCGCCTGGCTGCACGCCGACCGGGGAGACATGGGATCGGCCAGGGCGCACTACCGCACCGCCGTGACGCGCGCCCGCCAGGCGGACATGCGCCTGCTCGACGTGTACATGCTGGGCTCCCTGGCCGCCTTCGAGACCGACACCGCCGAGGACCACCACCTGGGCCTGGGGCTGGTCCAGGAGGCCGAACGCGTCCTGGGCCCGGCCGCCCACCCCACCGCGCGCGCCTGGCTGGCCTGCGTGGGGGCGCTCGCGCACGCCGGGAACGGGGACGGCACGGCGGCCGCCCGCGCCCTGGGCCGGGCGGAGCGGGAGGTGGCCCGCTCCGCCAACACCGACCCGCCCTGGCCGTGGGTGTTCGCCTTCGACGAGGCCAAGGTCGCCGGCTACCGCGCCCGGGTGGGCGTGCGGCTGCGCCAGCCGCACGACGCCCGGCGGGCCTTCTCCGAGGCCTTCGCGCCCCACGGGGGCAACCCCAAGCAGTCCGCGGTCCTCCAGGTGGAACTGGCCTCGGCGCACGCCGAGGCGGGGGACGTGGACGAGGCCTTCCGCCTGGTCAACGAGGCGCTGAACACGGGCGTGCGCTACGAGTCCGAGCGGATCATCGGCCGGGTCCGGGCCTTTCGCCGCCGCTACTCGGGAACGCGGGCGCGCTGCGCGGCCGCCCTGGACGACCGGCTCCTGTCCCTGGTGAGGGGCGCCGCCGCACAGGGGTAGGAAAACCGCGAAGCGACCATCAGGGAGGTCCCGTGATCCACATCGCGGTCACCGGTCACCGCGACCTGGCCCCGGAGGTGCGACGCACCGTCACCGCTCTGCTCACCGCCCACCTGGAGCCCTACGGCTGCGAGATGGTGGGCCTGTCCTGCCTGGCCGACGGCGCCGACGCCGTCTTCGCCCAGACGGTCGTCGCCGCCGGAGCCCCGCTGGAGGCGGTCATCCCCGCCTCCGGCTACCGCGAGGCGCTGCCCGAGGAGCACCACCCCGTCTACGACCGCCTCCTGCGACGGGCCGTCCTCGTGCACACGCTGCCCCACACCGAGTCCACGCCCGAGGCGCACCTGGAGGCCGGAAGGCTGCTCGTACGGCGCTGCGACCAGCTCGTGGCCGTCTGGGACGGCCAGCCCGCGCGCGGCCCCGGCGGCACCGCCGACGTGGTGGCCTACGCGCGCTCGCTCTTTCGCCCGGTCTCGGTGCTGTGGCCCGAGGGCGCCCGCCGCTGACCCGGTTCAGCGTCCGTCCGAGACCACCGCGTTGACGTCCGCGGCCCTGAGCACCCCGCGCACCCCGCCGACCTCGTCCACCACCACGTACTCCGGCAGCGGATGCCCCGTCAGCTCCCGCAGCAACTCCTCACCCTCCAACCCCACCGGCACCAGAGAATGCTCGGTCACCGCCCGGGACACGCTCGACACCGGCACCCACGCCCGGCGCTCCGGCTCGATCGCCCCGGCCGCCGCCGGGTGCACCACCGCCGTGGGAGCGCCCTGGGCGTCGGTCACCACGACCTCCACCGCCTCCGCCTCCCGCGCCCGGCGCTCGGCCTCGGCCAGCGGCGTGTCGGCCGACACCGTCACCGAGGGCCGGGCCAGGTCCCGGGCACGCAGACGCGGGATGCGCTCACGCACCCGGGCGGAGCGCAGCGCGTCGGAGGCGCCCATCCACATGAAACCGCCCAGGACGAAGCCCCACACCACGCTCCACGGGCTGAGCCGTCCACCCGCCCACCACGTGATCAGGAACGGCAGCGCCACCACCAGCAGCGCCAGCACCCGACCGCCCCAGGCCGCGGCCACACTCCCCGCGAAGGGCCGACCCGTCACCTTCCACACACCGGCGCGCAGCAGCCGCCCGCCGTCCAGCGGAAGCCCCGGCAGCAGGTTGAACGCGCCCACCAGCAGGTTGGCGATCCACAGCTGGAACAGCAGCTCACCCACCACCGTGCGCGGCTCGGTGAACAGGTACAGACCGAACCCGCCCGCCGCCAGCAGCAGGGAGAACAGCGGACCGGCGAACGCGATCCAGAACTCACGCCCCGGCGTGGGCGCCTCGCGCTCGATCTCGGAGACCCCGCCCAGCACGTACAGCACGATGCGCCGGACCGGCAGGCCGTACATGCGCGCGACCACCGCGTGCGCCAGCTCGTGCACCAGCACCGACGCGTAGAGCAGCACGGCGAAGACGAAGGCCAGCAGGTAGGCGGCCGGCCCCAGCGCCAGGCGCCCCTGGACCACGCCGCCGTAGACCAGGGTGATCAGCGCCGCGACGATCAGCCACGAGGAGGTCACGTACACGGGGATGCCGAAGGGGCGGCCGATCAGTAACCCCGGTCTGGCGGAACGCTCGCGGGGTCTGGGCGCGGATGGGTCACTACCGGTCGTCACACCCCCAGCCTACGGCCCGCCCGCCCCGACCCCGCGGTGCCCACGAACGTGCTCCGCGCCGCACCGCCCGCCCGTCCACAGGCCGCCCTCTCCCCTCGCGGCCTGTCGCGACCTTCTCATAGGCTCGATCCATGACCACCGCGCTCCTCCCGTCCGCCCTCTCCCCCTCCCGGGCCTCCGACTTCCTCCAGTGCCCGCTGCTGTTCCGCTTCCGCACCATCGACCGCCTCCCCGAGGCGCCCAGCGCGGCGGCCCTGCGCGGCACCCTCGTCCACGCCTGCCTGGAGCGCCTGTACGAGCTGCCCGCCGAGTCGCGCAACCCGCGCAACGCCGTCGGCCTCGTCGAGCCCCAGTGGAAGAAGCTGCGCGAGAGGAAGCCCGAGCTGGACGAACTGTTCGCCGACGACGCCGAGCGCGACACCTGGCTGGAGTCCGCCCGCGACCTGGTCCGCCGCTACTTCGACCTGGAGAACCCCACCGCCCTGGAGCCCCGCGACCGCGAGATGCGCCTGGACGTGTCCCTGCCCACCGGCCTGCGGCTGCGCGGCTACGTGGACCGCATCGACGTCACCCCCTCCGGCCAGATCCGGATCGTGGACTACAAGACCGGCAAGTCCCCCGCGCCCCGCTTCGAGGACAAGGCCCGGTTCCAGATCTTCTTCTACGCGGTCATGATCTGGCGCGACCTCGGCGTCGTCCCCACCCGCCTCCAACTCGTCTACCTGGGCGGCGACGGAGCAGTGCGCTGGTACGACCCCACCGAGGACGAACTCCGGGCCGCGGAGACCGAGATCGCCGACATCTGGGCGCGGATCGAGGCCGCAGGACGCGCCGGGGTGTGGGAGCCCCGCAGGAGCAAGCTCTGCGGCTGGTGCGAGCACCAGGCGCTGTGCCCGGAGTTCGGCGGCACCCCGCCGCCCCTGCCCGCGCCGACGGACCGCCCGCGCGGGTGACCCCGCCCGCGCGCCGTCCGGGATACGGCACAATTCCCCCTGTGCCCGTCTCAGTACTGCTGGTCGACGACCAGCCCCTCGTCCGCGCCGGTTTCCGCATGATCCTGGAGTCCGCCCCGCACCTGTCCGTCGTGGGCGAGGCCTCCGACGGCCGCGAGGCGGTCCGAGCGACCCGCAGCCTGCTGCCCGACGTCGTCCTCATGGACGTGCGCATGCCCGGCATGGACGGGATCGAGGCCACCCGGCAGATCGTGTCGTGGGCGCGGCCCCTGGGCCACCGGGTGCGGGTCCTGGCGCTGACCACCTTCGACCTGGACGAGTACGCCGTCGAGGTGCTGCGCGCGGGCGCCTCCGGGTTCCTGCTCAAGGACGCGCCGCCCGCCGAACTCGTCTCGGCCGTCGAGGTGGTCGCGGACGGGGCGGCGGCCGTCTCCCCCACCGTGCTCAACCGCCTGCTCGACCGCTTCGCACCGCTCCTGCCCTCCGCCTCCCCCGGCGCCGAACCCGCCGGGGACACCCTGACCGCCCGCGAACACGAGGTCCTGCGCCTGCTCGCGCGCGGGTGGTCCAACGCCGAGATCGCCGCCCACCTGGTCCTGGGCGAGACCACCGTCAAGTCCCACGTCGGCAGCATCCTCACCAAGCTGGAACTGCGCGACCGGGTCCAGGCCGTGGTCTACGCCTACGAGCACGGCCTGGTCCGCCCCGGCGAGCGCGACAACGGCCCCGGCTGACACCGCCGACCCGCGTTCCGGGAGGACCTGGCCACCAGGTGCCGCGCCCCCTGCCCCCGACACGCGCACCGGGCCACCAGGTTCACCGGCCTGCGCCGACACACGGCCCCGGCGCGCCAGGCCCCGCCCCGCCGGGGCTGCGGCCCGATCAGGTCCCGGCCCCGACCCCCCGCGCACGGGCCCCGGGCGCGGCGCCGAGGACCCCGGCGCGTCGCTGTGGACGGGCCCCCGGCCTTGACAGGATGATCCGGTGATCGAACTCACCGGCCACGAACCCCGTTCCGGGCGAACCCCGCCCCCGGGGGCCGCGTCCCCTCATGGGTTGTCCACAGCACGCCGGTCACCACGGGTACAGGCGGGGAGGAGACGGAGACAGGAATGCCAAGCAAGCGGGAGCGGCCCGTGCCCCCGAGCGAGGACCGCCTGCTCAGCAGGATGCGGGACTGGCGGGAGGCGCACGAGCGGGAGCTGACCCCGGACGGCTTCGACGAGACCGAGGACGTCAACCTCCCCGACGCCCGCGCCATCGACCTGGTGCTGCGGGTGGGCGAGCTGATGCTCGCCAGCGGAGAGGGCACGGAGGCCGTCAGCGAGGCGATGCTCAGCCTCTCGGTCGCCTTCGACCTGCCCCGCTCGGAGGTCTCGGTCACCTTCACCACCATCACCCTGTCCACCCACCCCGGGGGCGAACACCCCCCGATCACCGGCGAACGTGTGGTGCGCCGCCGCACCCTGGACTACTTCCGCGTCAACGAACTGCACACCCTGGTGCAGCAGTGCGCGCTCGGCCTGCTGGAACTGGAGGACGCCACCGCCCGCCTGACCCAGATCAGGCGCGCCCGCATGCCCTACCCCAACTGGCTCATCGCGGTCGGGTTCGGCCTCATCGCCTCCAGCGCGAGCCTCATGGTGGGCGGCGGACTGATCGTGGCGACCGCGGCCTTCCTGGCCACCGTCATGGGCGACCGCACGTCGGTGTTCCTGGCCAAGCGTGGCGTCGCGGAGTTCTACCAGATGGCGGGCGCGGCGGTGGTGGCCGCCACGATCGGCGTGGCGCTGCTGTGGGCCAGCACCACGCTGGACCTCGGCCTCCAGGCCGGGGCGATCATCACCGGCAACATCATGGCCCTGCTGCCCGGACGCCCGCTGGTCTCCAGCCTCCAGGACGGCATCAGCGGCACCTACGTCTCGGCGGCGGCACGCCTGCTGGAGACCTTCTTCATCCTGGGCGCGATCGTGTCCGGCGTGGGCGCGGTCGCCTACACCGCCCAGCGCCTGGGCGTGAGCATCAACCTGGAGGACCTCCCCTCCGCGGGAACCTCGATGGAGGTCCCCGTGCTGATCGGCGCGGCGGGGATCGCGGTCGCCTTCGCGATCTCGCTCGCCGTACCGCCCCGGATGCTGCCGATGATCGGCGTGCTCGGCGTGATGATCTGGGTGATCTACGCGAGCATGCGCGACCTGCTGCACGTGCCCGCGGTGGTGGGCACGGTCGCGGGCGCGGTCGCGGTGGGCGTGGTGGGCCACTGGCTGGCGCGGCGCACGCGCAGACCGGTGCTGCCCTACCTGGTCCCGTCGATCGCCCCGCTGCTGCCCGGCAGCATCCTGTACCGGGGCCTGATCGAGATCACGCAGGGCGACCCCTCAGCCGGGCTGCTCAGCCTCGCGGAGGCGGTCACGGTGGGCCTGGCGCTGGGCGCTGGGGTCAACCTCGGCGGCGAGCTGGTCAGGGCCTTCCAGCACGGCGGACTGGCCGGCGCGGGGATGCGCAGCCGCCCGGCGGCGCGCCGGACACGCGGCGGGTACTGAGTTCCTCGTGTCCGAGGCCGGACAGGGCAGAACCATTGCTGGCCTGGGGGTGTCTCACTTACCGAGAGCGGACGACAGCGGCGGGGCGAACACATCCGTGTTAAACCGCGACAAGCATGTGATGTGAACCACTACTCTTGGCGTCAGCTCAACGACGAGCACCTCTGGACCGAAAGGCCTGTCCCATGTGCAGCCACGAACCTGCCTGCCCGTCCTTCGAGGACACCGACCGCGAAGCGGCCCGGGTCGTCTCCAGCCACCCCGAACAGGGCTGGAGCCTGCTCTGCAACGGTGTCGTCCTCTTCGACGACACCGGTGAGCTGCTTCCCGACGGGGCGGTCGTCGCCCCGCACCGGCCCCGCGTCGCCGCCTGACGCCCGACCGCACCGACACACCCCGGCCGCGAGGCCGACGTACCCCGCCCGGCAAGCACCCCCGGGCGGCGACGTGTCCCCCGACGGCCCCCGGTGACCGCGCGAGCGCCGGGGCCCGTCCCCGGCCCTCACTCCCGGACCGGGTCGGGCCACCCCTCCGGCAGCACGTCCTGGCCCCCCATCGCCTCACTCAGCCGACGCCGGAAGTCGGCGTGCACACCGGGCCCCCACACCAGTCCGCTCGGCGTGCGCAGCGCCTGCTCCATGGCGGCCCGCAGCGCCGCCGGGCGCGCCTCCCCCTCGGCCACCGGCAGCGCCAGCAGGGCGTGCATCTGGGTGACCACGGCGAACAGCTCCCCCGCCAGCGCGGGCGCGCTCGCGGTCGCCGCGGCCTCCTCCAGGTAGGGGTCCCACCACGCCTCCCCGGCCCCGCCGTCCCCGTCCTCCTCGGGCGCGGCGAAGCCCCTGCGCAGCCTCCGGCGCACCTGCCCCGCGGTGTCCTGGTCCCGGCCCCCCAAGCCCAGCCGCCAGACCCGCTCGGCCGCGCCGGGGTCCCCGCGCAGGGCCAGCAGCCCCGCCAGGAGTTCCACGGCCGCGGCGAAGGTGCCCGGCTCGGCCCCCGGCCCCTCGGCGTCCTCGGAGACCGCGTCCGGGTCCGGGTCCACGATGGCGCCGACGTCGGCGATGGCGTGCTCCAGGTGGGCGGCGGCGCGCAGCAGGCGCAGACCGGGATCGTCCGCGACCGACAGGCCGCGTTCGACCGCGGCCGCGGCGGCGCCCGGCAACCCCCGACCCAGCAGGCGTTCGGCCAGGTCCCGGGAGGCGTCCACGACGGTGGCGGCGTGCAGGCGGCCGAGCGAACCGGGATCGGGCGGCAGGGCCAGCGCCGCCTCCCAGTGCTCCTCGGCCCCGCCGGTGTCGCCGCGGCCCTCGGCGGAGCGGGCCAGCCCGTAGTGCGCCACCGCCGTGTAGTCGGAGCCGCCCAGGTCGAGCAGGCGGTGCCAGACGCGGTCGGCCTCGGCGTGGTCGCCGTCCTGTTCGAGGGAGAGCGCCAGGTGGTAGGCGGCGCGCGGGGCGTAGCGCGGGTCGCCGGTGGCCAGGGCGCGGCGGGCGGCCTCACGGGCGGCGGCCAGGTCGCCCCGCTGGTCCTCGACCACGGCCAGGCCGAGCAGGGCTCGGGCCTGCACCCGCGGGTGGGGGTTGGCGGCCACCGCCTGCTGGTAGAGCCTGGCCGCGCGTTTGAGGTGGCCGCTCCCGGCGAGGTCCTGGGCCTGGTCGCACAGTTCGGCGGCGCCCTGCCCGGTCGGCGCCTCGGCCTCGTCCGTGTCCCGGGGATCGGTGGCCGGGGGCGGGTCGGCGGGGCCAGAGCGCGCGGAAGGTCCGGACGTCGTGGTCATGGTCTCCGCTTTCCATGGGGGTGGCGGGGTGGCGGTCCGCGTGGTGGGAACGCGATCCGTGTCGCCGCAACTCTAACGCCTGCGGCGGCCGGGGACCGGGGCCCGCGCCGCGGCCGTGGGCACCGCCCCGTTCCCCGCCCCTCTCCTGACGGGCGTGGAGAACAAAACGGACTTTTACGACGTAGATCTCCAAAGGGACAGAAGAAGGGGCGCCGGTCCTCGGACCGGCGCCCCTCACCGCGGCCCGGGCCGCCCTACAACTCGAAGGCCTCCGGCGGCGGGCAGGAGCAGACCAGGTTGCGGTCCCCGTAGGCCTGGTCGATCCGGCCGACCGGCGGCCAGTACTTGTCCGTGCGCAGCGACGCCAGCGGGTAGGCCGCCTCGGCGCGCGTGTAGCCGTGCGACCACTCGTCGGCGGTCACGGCCTCAGCGGTGTGCGGGGCGTTGCGCAGCGGGTTGTCCTGCGCGTCCCACTCCCCCGAGGCCACCTTGTCGATCTCGCCGCGGATCGCGACCATCGCCTCCACGAAGCGGTCCAGCTCGGCGAGGTTCTCGCTCTCGGTCGGCTCGACCATCAGGGTGCCGTTGACCGGGAACGACATCGTCGGCGCGTGGAAGCCGTAGTCCATGAGCCGCTTGGCGAGGTCCTCGTTGCTGATGCCGCTGGCCTTCTGGAGCGGGCGGATGTCCACGACGCACTCGTGCGCCACCAGGCCGCCCGCGCCGGTGTAGAGCACCGGGAAGTAGGGCTCCAGCCGCTTGGCCAGGTAGTTCGCCGACAGCACCGCGGTCTCGGTGGCCGAGCGCAGCCCCTCCTCACCCATCATGCGCACGTAGGCCCAGGAGATGGGCAGGATGCCCGCCGAGCCGAACGGGGCCGCCGAGACCGGGCCGACCCCCGTGTGCGGGCCCGCCTCGGGCTGGCCCGGGTGGTTGGGCAGGAAACCGGCCAGGTGCGAGCGGACCGCGACCGGGCCCACGCCCGGACCGCCGCCGCCGTGCGGGATGCAGAAGGTCTTGTGCAGGTTGAGGTGGCTGACGTCGGCCCCGAACTCGCCCGGCTTGGCCCAGCCCAGCAGCGCGTTGAGGTTGGCGCCGTCCACGTACACCTGGCCGCCCGCCTCGTGGACCAGGCGGCACACCTCGGTGACGGTGTCCTCGTACACGCCGTGCGTGGACGGGTAGGTGATCATGATGGCGGCCAGGTCGCCGGCGTGCTTGTCGGTCTTGGCGCGCAGGTCCTCCAGGTCGACGTTGCCGTTGTCGTCGCAGGCCACCACGGCCACGCGCATACCGGCCATCACGGCGCTGGCGGCGTTGGTGCCGTGCGCGGAGCTGGGGATCAGGCACACGTCGCGGTGGGCCTCGCCGCGCGAGCGGTGGTAGCCGCGGATGGCCAGCAGTCCGGCGAACTCGCCCTGGGACCCGGCGTTGGGCTGGAGGGACACCGCGTCGTAGCCGGTGACCTCGGCCAGCCAGGCCTCCAGCTGGCGGATGAGGGCCACGCTTCCGGCGGCCTGGTCCAGCGGCGCCAGCGGGTGCAGTCCGGCGAACTCGGGCCAGGTGACGGGCTCCATCTCCGCCGTGGCGTTGAGCTTCATGGTGCACGAGCCCAGCGGGATCATCGTGCGGTCCAGGGCCAGGTCGCGGTCGGAGAGGCGGCGCATGTAGCGCAGCAGCGAGGTCTCGCTGCGGTGGGTGCCGAACACCGGGTGGGTGAGGTAGTCCACCTGGCGGGCCAGCTCGGCGGGCAGGCGGTCGGCGTCCTCGTCCACGCTCAGGCGCACGCGCGAGGAGCCGCGCTCGGCCTCGCCGAAGGCGGCCAGGACCTTCTCCAGGTCGGCCTCGGTGGTGGTCTCGTCCACGCTCACGCCGACCGTGTACTCGTCCGCGGCCAGCAGGTTGTACCCGGCCTCCAGGGCGGACTCCACGACGCGGGCGGCGCTGGGCACGCGCACGCGCAGGGTGTCGAAGTAGGCGTGGTGCAGGACCTCGAAGCCGCGCTCGGCGAGGGCGTCGGCCAGGGCGGCGGTGCGGGTGTGCACCTGGCGGGCGATCGCACGCAGGCCGTCGGGGCCGTGGTAGACCGCGTACATCCCGGCCATGACGGCGAGCAGGACCTGCGCGGTGCAGATGTTGCTGGTGGCCTTCTCGCGGCGGATGTGCTGCTCGCGGGTCTGCAGCGCCAGGCGGTAGGCGGGCTTGCCCGCGTTGTCCACCGAGACGCCGACCAGGCGGCCGGGCAGCTGGCGGCGCAGCTTCTCGCCCACGGCCATGTAACCGGCGTGCGGGCCGCCGAAGCCGAGCGGGACGCCGAAGCGCTGGGTGGAGCCGACGGCGATGTCGGCGCCCAGGTCGCCGGGGCTGCGCAGCAGAGCCAGGGCCAGGATGTCGGCGGCCACCACCGCGAGGGCGCCGCGCTCGTGGGCCTGGGCGACGACCGGGCCCGGGTCGCGCACGGCTCCGCTGGAGGCCGGGTACTGCACCAGGACGCCGAAGGCGTCGCCCTCGGGCAGGCCCCGGGACAGGTCGGCGACCACGACCTCGATGCCCAGGGGTTCGGCGCGGGTGCGCAGCACGTGCAGGGTCTGGGGGAAGACGTCGGCGTCGACGACGAAGACGTCGGCCTTGCTCTTGGAGGCGCGGCGGGCCAGGGTCATGGCCTCGGCGGCGGCGGTGGCCTCGTCGAGCAGGGAGGAGCCCGAGACGGGCAGGCCGGTCAGGTCCGAGACCATGGTCTGGAAGTTGAGCAGGGCCTCCAGGCGGCCCTGGGAGATCTCGGGCTGGTAGGGCGTGTAGGCCGTGTACCAGGCGGGGTTCTCCATGATGTTGCGCAGGATGGCCGGCGGGGTGAGGGTGCCGTAGTAGCCCTGGCCGATCAGCGAGGTGCGCACCTGGTTGCGGGAGGCCAGGTCGCGCAGCTCGGCCAGGGCCTCGGCCTCGCTGAGCGCCGGGGGCAGATCCAGCGGCGCGCTGCGACCGGGGCCGGTGAGGATGGACTCGGGCACGGCGTCGGCCATGAGTTCGGCGGTGGAGCCGTAGCCGACCGCCTTGAGCATCTCCTGGACCTCGGCGGGCGTGGGGCCGATGTGGCGGTCGGCGAACACCCGGGCGGGCGCGCCCGGGGTGTGCACGGGCTGGTCTGGCACGGAGACCTCCTGGTGACAGGGCCGAGTCGGGTCGGCGGTGTTCCTCACGGTCTCCCCCTCTGTCACCGGGCACGAGGGTGCCCAGGCTTCAGAGCGGCCTCCTCCACGCGGTCCATGGTGCCTGAGAGGTTACTGGGGAGTATTGCCCCGTCGGCGCCCCGTTGCGGGGTCTCTCTCGCGCGGTGTCGACAGCCAGCTGACGATCTGTACGTGTGTACAAGCAGGGTGAATGTCGTTTTTCATCCCTGTTGTGACTACGACCGTACTCGATCGTCGCCTGGGGTAGCGCTCCCGGGCAGGCGTTTCGCCCACATCACACCGAGAGCCTGGAGGTTCCTCCAAGTAGCCGCGGGCCCGAAGTGCCCGCGCCCCCGGCCGACGCACGGCCGCCCCTGGGCTGCGGGCGGCGCCTGCCGGTCTCAGCCGGTGCGGCGCTCCCGGCGGCGCCTGGCCAGCTCGTCCACGGGCTGGGGCGCGGCGGCGGGCAGGTCGGCCCGCTCCTCCGCGGGCACCACGCCCAGGGCCTCCTCCACCTCGCGCCAGACGTTGCCCAGCGCCAGGCCGAACATGCCCTGACCGCGCTGCATGAGGTCCACGACCTCCTCCGGGGAGGTGCACTCGTAGACGCTGACGCCGTCGCTCATGAGGGTGATGCGGGCCAGGTCGGGGGCGGGTCGGCCGCGCAGGTGGTCGACCGCGGTGCGGATCTGCTGGAGGGATATCCCGGTGTCCAGGAGCCGTTTGGCGACCTTGAGCAACAGGATGTCGGGGAGGCTGTACAGGGGGGCGTTGTGGGCTCCGGTGAGCACGCTCGGCTCCACCAGGCCGGTCCTGGCCCAGTAGTCGAGCTGGCGGTAGCTGATCCCGGCGGCCGTACACGCCGCGGGGCCCCGATACCCGACGTCCATAGGCAGCGCCACCAAGTCTTCTTCGCACAGTAGGCCCTGCTGCCCCGCTAGCCGCAGCGCGGACCGCCTGTCATGGGGATCCCGCTTGCCGCTCGCTACCGCCACGCCGACCTCCGGCTTCTCGTCCCACGGCGGTCTCGACAGGGGATGTCCACTCAGGGAACGGGTGCGCCGTGGGTTCCACTGCACTGAAGGTAGGACGGCCGACCGGCAGCGTCAACGACACCGCGCGGCGCGTCGCCAAGTGCGCGCGGCGCCGGTGTGCCGGGGCCTCCCCGGTGGCGCCCGACGCGCAAGCGGGGGTTTCGGCCCTGATCATCACGACCACTTCCGTTACCCAATCTATCACCGGCTCCGCGGGCGAAGTCGCAGGTCGGGGCGTGTCCTCCCCGGCGCGCGCCACCACCGCGGCACGGGACCCGCGCCTGGGCGCGGGCCCCGGGGGAGTGCACGTGCGCCACGGGCCCCTACTCCGCGCGCCTGCCGAAGTCCTCGGGCGAGATGTTGTCCAGGAACTCCCGGAACGCCTCGACCTGGTCCTCCTGCTCGTCCGGGATGGGCATCCCGGCCTCGTCGATCACGTCCTCGTGCGCGTAGATGGGCGTGCCCGTCCGTAACGCCAGGGCGATCGAGTCGGAGGGGCGCGCGCTCACCTCCACGCCGTTGCTGAAGACCAGCTGGGCGTAGAAGATGCCGTCGCTGAGGCCGGTGATGTTCACCGTCTTGAGCCCGGTGTCCAGGGCGTCGAGGACGTCCCGGAACAGGTCGTGGGTGAGCGGTCTGGCCGGTGCGACGCCCTGTTGGGCCAGCGCGATCGCGGTGGCCTCCACACCGCCGATCCAGATCGGCAGGTAGCGGTCGCCTTCGGATTCCTTGAGCAGGACAATCGGCTGGTTCGAGGGCATCTCAACACGGACGCCGACGACCTCCATGTGCTTCACAGCGTCTCCGTCCCACGAGTCGTGATGCCGGATGGGCGCTCGTCCCTGCTCCCGCTGCGGATCAGGACCCGAGGGCGAAATCGGCACCCTTCGTTACAAAGCTCTCCGGCGGCGGGGGGCCGCAAACCTCATCGGCCCACCCGCCGCTCCCGCGGTCGTCCCCGCGCCGGTCAGCGGCGCGGTTTGGTCAGCAGGACCATCCGGAACTTGCCGATCTGGATCTCGTCTCCTCCGCCGAGCTGGGCCTCGTCGACCGGCTCGCGGTTGACGTAGGTGCCGTTGAGGCTGCCCACGTCGCGGACTCCGAACCCGTCGCCGCGGCGGAAGAACTCCACGTGGCGCCGGGAGACGGTGACGTCGTCCAGGAAGATGTCGCTGTTGGGGTGGCGGCCGGCGGTGGTCACGTCACTGTCCAGCAGGAAACGGCTCCCGGCGTTGGGGCCGCGCCTGACCACCAGCAGCGCCGTGCCCGGCGGCAGAGCGTCGGGGTTGGCGGGGTCGTCGCCGCCCAGCTCGTCGCCGGACTCCTCCTCTTCCAGGGCCTGTATGCCCGAGAGGGAGATGGTGGACGTGACGTCTCCGCCGGAGTCCCTGCCAGTGCCGGGTCGGGGGCCCTGCTGTTCGGCTCTGCGGATCGGAGTTCCGCAGTGGGAGCAGAAACGGGCATCATCCGCAACGGCGTGACCGCACTGCGTGCAGTAAACGCTCGACATAGGTCGGCTCGGCCTCCTACCGCACGGGGCGGTGCTTGATTGGGCTGATCGGTGGCACGTACCGGGCGTCGGGCGGGCACTGGGCCCGCACGCCGTCCGGTACGCGGTGAGACGGCCCGCTGTCGCGGCAGCGGTGCGCCTCACGCGGTCGGTCGCTAGGTCTCATCCCCCGTGTCGCACTCCTTGTCACCACCGGCGAGGGTGTCCGCCGTTGCCGGGATACCCGGTCCGGTGGGCGACGCGGCGCTTCGGGGAACACTCGACTTTAAACCATATCCCTGTCCAGGAAGGGTTTTGCTCCTCCCCCGCCCGCTGTGGACGACCCGCCTGGAACGGATCGCCGAGCGGTGCGCCCGTCGTCGCGGAGGGTGTCCGGCGACAACGGAGGGCCGGGTCGGGGCAACACGCCTGTCCTGGTGCTGATGCCGTGTCGGCGGGTTTGGTTCTCCACGGATCCCCCTGGATTCGCACCGACTTCACCGAACCGCCACGACCTGCCTGTATGCCCATTTTAACCCGCAGAGTCACGCACGGTAGGGACCCGCACCCGGGCACGGATCGTGACACAGCGGGCACACGCCGCGCGGGCGCGGACGGAGGACCTGTCCGCGCCCGCGCTGCCCGCCTCAGCCCTCGGCCCGTTCCACGACGGCCGCCCACTCGTCCAGCAGACGGTGCGCGGTGTCGGAGTTGGGACCTTCGGCCCAAAGATGGGTGACGGCCTCCGCGGTGTCGGGGAGGACCAGGGCCCAGCTTCCGTCCGGCTCGATCACCCGGACGCCGTCGGTGGTGTCGAGTTCGCGGCCGCCAGCCGCCTCCACGACGGCGCGCATCACGCTCCCCTTGACCGCCCACGGGGTGGGCACCGAACGGCGCAGCAGGTGCGCCTGGGGGATCGTGCGGTCGATCTGGCTCAGCGAGCGGCGGGTCCTGGCCACCAGCGCCAGCAGCCGCACGAAGGCGGCGATGGCGTCGCTGGTGGGGCTGAACCGCGGCACGATGAACCCGCCGCGGCCGTCGCCCGCGAAGATGACGTCGTCCTGGGCCTGGACCGCCTTGGTCAGCTCGTCGGTGGCCGTGGCCGTCCAGTGGACCTTGACCCCGTGCGAGGCGGCCACGGTCTCGGCGACGCGGGTGGTGGTGACGGGCAGGGCCACCGTCCCGGTCCCGTACTCGGCGCAGACCAGCTCCAGGACGACCAGCAGGGCCCGGTCGTTGTGGACCAGGTCGCCGCTCTCGTCCACGATGGAGAGCCGTTCGGCCACGGGGTCGAAGCGCACGCCGAAGTCGGCGCCCGACCCCGAGACCAGCTCGCCCAGCCGGGCCAGGTCGCGGTTCTGCTTGGCGACGGTGTCGGTGGGCGAGGACTCGTCCAGCCGGTTGTTGACGGTGAGCACGTCCACGCCGATCCGGCCCAGCAGGGAGGGCAGGATGAGCGAGCCGCTGCCCCCGGCGCAGTCCACCACGACCTTGAGCTCGGCCTCGGCGACGCCGGAGGTGTCCACCTTGCGCAGCAGCTCGTGGGAGTAGCTCTCCACGTTGCGCGACGGGAAGGTCAGCTCGCCGATCTCGCCGGGGAAGGCCCGGCGGTACTCGGCGCGGGAGAAGACCCGGTCGAGCTTGCGCTGGGCGCCGGGCGACAGGTCGGCGCCGTCGCCGTCCAGGAACAGGATGTCGACCGACTCGGGGTCCCCCGGGGTGGTGCGCACCGTGATGCCGCCGCTGACGCCGCTCTGGGAGGTGTGGAAGCGGGCCACGGGCAGCGGCACCACCTCCAGGTCGCGCACCTCGATGGCGGCCGCCGTGAGCGCGCTGATGATCGCGCGCTTGAGCGTGCGGGCGGCGCGCGAGACGTCACGCGAGGTGGTGACGATCGCGCCCTTCTTCAGGGTGGTGGCGTAGGCGTTGGCCAGGCGCACCGCCAGTTCCGGGGTGATCTCCACGTTGATCAGGCCGGACACGCCCCTGGGGCCGAACAGCGAACGCTGACCGCGCGACTCCCAGATGACGTTGGTGCTGACCACCGCACCGGCCTCGATGGTCTTGAACGGGTAGACCTTGACGTCGTTGTGCAGGTAGGCCTCGGACTCGACGACGCAGTCCTCGCCCACGACCGCGCCCTCCTCGATCCGGGCGGCCGCCATGACGTCGGTGTTCTTGCCGATGACGGCGCCGCGCAGGTTGGCGCCGCGGCCGATGAACACGTTGTCGTGCAGGACGGTGCGGTGGGCGAAGGCCTCCGAGCGCACGACGGTGTTGCTGCCGACCACGGTGAACTCGCGCAGCTCGGCGCCCGCCTCGACCTTGGCGTAGTCGCCGATGTAGAGCGGGCCCTTGAGGACGGCCTCGGGGTGGACCTCGGCGCCCTCGCCGACCCACACCCCCGGGGAGACCTCGAAGCCGTCGATGTCCACGTCCACCTTGCCCGAGAGCACGTCGGCCTGGGCGCTGAGGTAGCTCTCGTGGGTGCCCACGTCCTCCCAGTAGCCGTCGGCGATGTAGCCGTAGAGGGGCTCGCCCTCCTCCAGCAGCTGGGGGAAGACGTCGCCGGACCAGTCGACGACCTCGCCCGCGGCGACGCGTTCGAGGACCTCCGGCTCCATGATGTAGATGCCGGTGTTGACGGTGTCGGAGAAGACCTGGCCCCAGGTGGGCTTCTCCAGGAAGCGCTGGACGCGCCCCTGCTCGTCGACGATGATGATGCCGAACTCCAGCGGGTTCTCCACCCGCTTGAGTCCGATGGTGACCTTGGCGCCGCTCTCGCGGTGGAAGCGGACCATGTCGGTCAGGTCGATGTCGGTCAGGGCGTCGCCGGAGATGACGATGAAGGGCTCGCCGCGCAGGTGCTCCTCGGCGTTCTTGACGCTGCCCGCCGTGCCGAGCGGCACCTCCTCGGCGACGTAGCTGAGCTTCATGCCCAGGTCCTCGCCGTCGCCGAAGTAGTTGCGGATGAGGGTGGCCAGGAACTGCACGGTGACCACGGTCTCGGTGAAGCCGTGCTTGCGCAGCAGGCGCAGCACGTGCTCCATGATGGGCTTGTTGACCACCGGCAGAAGCGGTTTGGGCTGGTTGGCGGTCATGGGGCGCAGGCGGGTTCCCTCGCCGCCCGCCATCACGACGGCCTTCATCGGAGGCGCGGCGACCTCCGGGGTGGTGTCTGCGGCCTGGCTCATCGCCGGTACCTCCGTACCGCTGGGCCGCCGGTGCGCGCCGCGGGGGGACGGTATTCGGAGCGCACGCCGTTGCGGGCGGCGGGACATGTTCTCATGCGGAGACGACACTCCCTCTCGATCCGACAGGACTCGTGGTGAGCCGGTCCGCGTGCGGATCAGGGGCCGGTCCGCCCCTGGTCCGGGCGGCTCGGTCGGTCCGCTCCCTCGGCGGCCGCGCCGGGGTCGCCGTCAGCGGTCGCCGGTGCGGCTGGACCGGGTCGGTCCTGGGCGTGACCGCGTACGGGGTCGCTGTCGCCCACGGCCCTGGGGCCGCCGGTGCGATCAGCGCCTTCGTCGCGGCGGGTCTGGGCCATCAGGCGCAGTCCCTGTACGGCGTAGAGCAGTCCGGCCCACCAGTACAGAGCAGTTCCCCAGAGCGCGAAGGCCCAACCTATAATTCTCGCCACATCTGCGGCGATCGTGGCGTAACCAGCGAGGAACAGCAGCGGGAACGAGTACAGGAGGCACAGCGTGGCGGCCTTGCCCGCGAAGTTGACCGGCAGGGGCCCGTAGCCGAAGTGGCGCAGGAGCGGCAGGGCGCCCAGGATGAGGACGTCGCGCAGCACGAGGATGCCCATGAGCCACCAGGGCACGATGCCGCGGATGACCAGGCCGAGCAGGGCGGCGAAGATGTAGAGCCGGTCCGCGAGGGGGTCGAGCACGGTCCCCAGGCGCGAGGTCTGGTTCCAGGCGCGGGCGATCTTGCCGTCGAGCCAGTCGCTCAGGCCCGCCAGGGCCAGCACGAGCAGGGCCCACCAGTCGGCCTGGGGCACCAGCACGAGCCACAGGAACAGGGGCACGCCCAGAAGCCGGAGCATGCTCAGTAGGTTGGGAACCGTCCAGACGCGGTCACTGACCGCCGGGCTGACCACATCGCCCCCCGCCGTGTGTCTGCCTTCTTGCGCGGATCGCCCCATGGCGCCAACGATAACGGGCGGGAGGGTCGTTTCCCGCCATCGTGGGTCCACCCGCCCTGGTCGGAGGGCGGCCGCACCCCGATCGTACCGTGTACGCTTTGCGGCCTCCCCGGCCGCGACCCCTCACCACCGTCCAACGCGGGGCGGCCCGGCGGGGTTCCCCGGCCGGGGCGGTTCCGGCCGCCTCTCCCCGACCTCGGGCTCCCCCTCAGCGGGCGGCGAGCAGGGCGGCCAGGAGGCGCAGGCGTTCGGGACCGGTGGGCTCGGCGTCCTGGAGCGGGACCTCCACCGTTCCCAGGCGGGCGAAGCGCTCGCGGGTGGCGGCCAGGGCCTCGGCGGTGTCGGGTCCCGCGGCGTCCCCGCGCGGGATCTGGTTGACGACCACGGGGGCGAGCCGGAACCCGGCCCCGGTGAGCTGTTCGACGGCGCGGGCGGTCTCGGCCAGCACCATGCGGCGGGGCAGGGTCACCAGGCGCACCCGGGCGTCCTGGCGCAGGCGTTCGGCGGCGCGCTCCAGGCGGTGGCGGCGCGCGTGCAGGCGCTCGGTGAGGGGGTCGGCCTCCTCCTGCGAGCCGCCGACGACGTCGGCGAAGGCCTCGGCGCGGCGGGCCCGCTCGCGTTGGCGGGTCAGGCCCACCACCCAGGGGGTCAGGAGCGTCGGCAGGTTGAGCAGGCGCAGCAGGTGCCCGGTGGGGGCGCTGTCCACGACCAGGGCGTCCCAGCGCCGCCCCACCTCCTCCATGCGGTCCACGAGCAGGTCGGCCAGGGCGGACTCGGCCATGCCGGGACTGGCCCCGGCCTGCTCCAGGTGGCGGCGCACGGCGGGCATCACCTCGGGCGGGACGGCCCGCTCGGCGTCCCGGAGCACCTGGGCGATCCGGCGGCGCACGGCGGCGTCGGCGTCGGGCTCGGCGGCCCACAGGCCGGGGGCGACCGGGACGGGCTCGTCCCCGAGCGGTGCCTCCAGGGCGTCGCCGAGCGAGTGGGCGGGGTCGGTGGAGAGCACCAGCACCCGCTGCCCGGCGTCGGCCAGGGCCAGCGCGTGCGCGGCGGCCAGGGTGGTCTTGCCGACCCCGCCCTTGCCGCCGAAGAAGGTGATCGGCGCGGCGGGGCCGGTCGCGGACTCGGTCAACAGCAGCCTCCGGGGGCTCCGAAGTCCCTGCGGCCCATCCTCTGGTGCCACTCGTGCAGGTCGGCGACCATGTACGGGATGAGGTCGAGGGTCTCGTAGGCGACGGGGTTGTCCACTCCCAGGCTCTCCAGCATGAGCAGGGCCCGCAGGGTGTCCTGCTGGGTGCGGGCCTCGCGTCGGCGCGCGTGCCCCCAGCGCGCCTCGAAGACCTGCTGGTGGAAGTCCTCGAAGCGGCGCCAGGCGGCGACGGCGCGGCGCCAGGCCCCCGGCGGGGGCCCGGCGCCGGTGCCCGGTGCGCTCACGGGGCGGCGCCCAGGGCGCGGCGGTTACCTGACCTCACCCTCGTCCCTCCCGGCGGTGGTCTCCTCGGTCGCGGCCTCGGCGACCGGCGGGCTCTTGCGCGCCTTGTTCAGGGCGATGGCGGCCTCGGCCATCATCCACAGGGCCAGCAGCAGGATGACGCCGTCCAGCGGCGCGAGCAGGAAGGTCTGCATCGCGTCGCCCGAGACCGCGAAGTCGCGGAGCTGGATGACCAGCGCCCAGACGGTCATGACGACCAGGAACACCAGCGGGACGAGGATCATGACCGGGTTGCGGTGGCGCTTGGTGACCCACACGGCGATGACCGACAGGGCCAGGCCCGCGGTGAGCTGGTTGGTGGTGCCGAACAGCAGCCACAGGGTGCCCACGGCGAAGTCGCCCGGGACCAGGGTCAGGGCGAGGGGGATGAGCACCGCGATGAGCGTGGCGACGGTGATGTTGCGGGCCAGGAAGGACATCGCCCGGTGCGGCGCGGTGCCGGTGGAGAAGCGGTCGGCTGCGATCGTGGCGATCTCCTGGATGATGTAGCGCTTGAGCCGGACCGCGGTGTCCAGGGTGGTGACGGCGAAGCTGACGATCACCAGGGCGCCGAAGACCAGGGCGGTGGCCTCGGGGACGCCGATGTTGGAGGCGAAGCCCGCCACGCCCTGGACGAACATGCCCTGCGGGTCGGCGGAGGCGGCCTCCCAGTCGACGTAGAGGGTGCCCCACTCGGCGCCGGTGTTGGCGGAGTAGACCATGACGCCCGCGGTGCAGGCCAGGATCGAGCACAGCGCCAGCGTGCCCTCGCCCAGGGAGCTGAGGTAGCCGACGTAGCGCGCGTCGGTCTCCTTGTCGATCTGCTTGGAGGTGGTCCCGGAGGCGACCAGGCTGTGGAAACCCGAGACCGCGCCGCAGGCGATGGTGATGAACAGCAGCGGGAAGATGGGCGGGGAGCCGGCCGGGGTGTCGCGGAAGAGCGGTGCCGCGATCGTGTCCATGCCCACGATCACACCGCCCATGATGACCAGCAGCGCCACGACCATCTGCTGCTGGTTGATGTAGTCGCGCGGCTGGAGCAGCAGCCACACCGGCAGGCGGGAGGCCACGAACGCGTAGGCGAACACGATCACGATCCACAGCAGGTTCTCCGCGATCCCCGTGGCCTCGGCGACCGGCGCGAGGCTGATCGGCAGGATCTGACCCAGCGGGATGCAGGCGTAGACCAGGAGCAGCGCGATGATCGAGGGGAGCAGCGCGGCGGTGCGGCGGCGGTAGACCACCTGGCCCACGGCGATGGCCAGCGGGATGGTGACCAGGGTGGGCAGCACCGCCTCGGGCGTGCTCACGAACAACCCGGCGATGACGATGGCGAACACCGCGTTCACCAGGGTCACCAGGAAGAAGATGATCAGCAGGAACAGGATGCGCGCCCGGGAACCGATGACGTCGCCCGCCAGGGTGCCGATGCTGCGGCCCTTGCTGCGCAGCGAGACCACGATCGAACCGAAGTCGTGGGCGCCCGACCCGAAGATGGTGCCCAGGATGACCCAGAGCAGGGCGGGTCCCCAGCCCCAGAACACACCGATCGCCGGGCCGACGATGGGCGCGGCGCCCGCCACGGAGATGAAGTGGTGCGCGAGGACGATGTGCTTGTTGGTGGGGACGTAGTCCACACCGTCCTGGAGCGTGTGCGCGGGCGTGGTGAAGGAGGGGTCGAGGGCGTAGACCCGTTTGGCCAGGTAGGCCGAGTAGAAGCGGTACGCCAGCGCGAAGATCGCCAGGGTGCCGAGCAGTACTGCTACAGCGGGCATCGGGGAGTTCCTTCTTTCCGGTGTGCGGACCGGGTGGGCGGGACCTGCGGGTGCTCTGTCCAGGCGGTTCGGGTACAGTCCCGAGAAATTAACATGAGTCACACATCACAGAAAAGGAAGTATGTGGAAGATTTCGCCACGGTCTGGCGGCGTTCGGCCGTCGGTGAGCTCTCCTGGGTGACTCCGCTGGGTTTGCCGGTGAGCGTCCCGGTGGTGCCGCTTTCGGACGGCGGGACTCCGTGCGCGGCCCTTCCCCTGGCCCACCTGGACCTGGTGGACTCGCTCGGCGCGCGCGCCGCGTTCAGCCTGACCTCGCCCGTGCCGGGGACGGACACCGGCCTGGTGGGGGTGGGTCCGGTGCGGGTGCGGCTGGACCCGGGAGGCCGCCTGTTCGGCCGTGACCTGGTGGAGCAGGAGGCGGCCAAGCACCCGCCGACCCGGTTGCGCGCGGGGAGCCTGATGGCGCGCAAGGAGAACTGGTGGTGGATGGCGCGCGCCCTGGTGACCCTGGTCGGGGCCGATCGGGTGGAGGCGGTGCGCAGGCGCGACCGCTCTGAGGACGCCCTGCTGGTGCGCGAGTGGGGCGCGGGCGCTGGGACGAACGTCGACGCGGACACCGGCTCGGGCGCGCGCACCGGAGCGGACCCGGGTACGCCCGCCACGGATGGCGGGCCGCGCGCGGACACGGGTGCTGACGACGGCATGGGCGCGGGCCGCGGCGCGGACGTGCGCGTGGACGTGGTCACCGCACGGGACTGGTCGGCCGGTCCGGGGCGGAGCGTGGAACTGTGGTCGCGCGACGGCGGCGACCTGTCCGGCCGGGGCGGCCGGGCCCTGGTGATGGGGCACCAGGCCAGCCCCGACTTCGAGCGCTGGGAGCGCTGGACGCGCACCGGAAGGCTGACGCGGCAGGTCCTGGAAGTCACCGGCTCCGACGGCGGTCCCGAAGCGGACCCGCGGCCCTTCCGCCTGCTGGAGCGGCTGCGCAACCACCGCGAGGTGGAACGCGCCTGCCGCGCGGGGATCCGGACCGTGGAGAGCCGCCTGGGGCTCTGACCGGTGCCCCGGCTCAGGCCCCCGGTCCGCACGCGGATGCGCCGTGGCGGGCTCACAGCTCCAGGATGCGCTCGGCCTCCCTCCGGCCCGAGAGCAGGGCGCCGTGCACGGTGGCCGTGTGCTCGGTCTCGGTCGCCTCTCCCCCGAAGAACAGCCGTTCGCCGACCGGCTCGCCCAGCGCCGTCCGGTCCTCGTCCCCCGACCCCACGGCGGTGAAGGAGAAGCTGCCCCGGGCGAACGGGTCGTCCATCCAGTGGGTGAGGTGGTGGCCGACGGGTTCGGGCACCTTGCGGAACAGCCCGCGCAGCGAGTCCATCGCGTGCCCGACCACGTCGGCCTCGTCCTTCTCCTCCAGGAACCGGGCCGCGTTGCCGCCGTTGCGGCAGACCAGGATCGGCGCCCCCATGACCCGCTGCCCCGCGTACCAGTGGAACCACGTCCCCTCCTCGGTCCCCAGGTGCACCAGGACCTCGGCGTCCCCCCAGAAGACCTCCTCGAAGCGCAGGAACAGCTTCTCCAAGCGGCCGCTGCCCAGGCGTCGGACGGCACCGGCCTTGTCCTCGGGCAGCGCCGGGTCGAAGTCGACCCCTCCGGCCTTGAGCACGCCCAGGGGCAGCGTCACCAGGACCCGGTCGGCGGTCAGGGTCTCCTCCCCGTCGGGTGTGTCCACGCGCACGCCCGCGCCGTCCCCGTCGTGGAAGACCGACAGCACCACGTGCTCCAGGCGCACGTCCAGCCCCCGGGCCAGGTGGTCGGTGACCTGGGCCATGCCGTCCGGGAAGACCACGTCGTCACCGCTGAACTCGTGCAGGGCCGCCACCGCGGTGAAGGCGACCTCGTCGGCGTCGGCGCCGTGGTCGCCCTCCACGAGGCGGTGCACGATCTCGTTGGCGTCGCGGGCCCTGGCCCGTACCAGGTTGGCGTCGTAGAGGGCCTGCTTGATGCCCTCCTCCATCGACTCCTGCGGCGTGGCCCCGACGTTGTCCCAGTACATGTGCTCGTGCAGGAGGTTGACGTCCTCCATGTTGCGGCGGTGGCGGTCGAAGAGCAGCCTGCGGCCCTTGGGGTCGTAGGCGGTCTCGGTGGAGCGGTTGAACACGGTCGTGCGGACGCCGATCTCGCGGACCAGACGCGCGAAGGGGTTGTTCTCCTCGCCGCGTATCCAGGAGGCGCCCACGTCCAGGGTGGCCGTCGTGCCGTCCCACTCGCGCAGGGAGTGGACGCGCCCGCCCAGGCGGTCACGGGCCTCCACGACGGTGACGCGCTCGCCCTCCTCGGCGAGCCGGTCGGCGGCGGCCAGCCCGGCGACGCCCGCGCCCACCACGATGGTGTGGCCGCGCCCGGGCCCGGCCTCGCGCCCGCGCGGCGGGGACACCGCGGCCTGTTCCCTCTCCTCGTCCCCGCCCTCGGTGGTCTCCTCGCTGACGTCCCCCGGCTCAGTCATGTACCTCCCCCTCCGTGTGGGCGCGCGACAGCGGTGCGCACGCGTCGTCCCCGGACCGTGTGTCCGGGGACGACTCCGGCCCCGGCCGGGCCCGGCCGTGCGTCCGGGTCAGGCGTTGGCGGGCGGCTCCCCCTCGTCGTCCTCCAGCTCGACCCGCTCACGGCGGCGCTGGCCCTGGACGTGCTCGTCGCGGGTCACGTCGCGCTTGCGGACGTGGATCTCCTCGACGGGTACCTGCTCCTTGGAGACGACCGGGCGCTCCTCGTAGAGCGTGAAGGTCTGCTCGTCCTCGCCCATCTCCCGGGGCTCGCGCACCGCGGAGGGGTCGTCCACCGGGCGGCGCTCGACCTGGAGCTCGTCGTGGTGCAGCGGGACCGTCTCGTCGAACTGCTCGGTCTCGACGTACTTGTGCATGCGGGCGTGACCGGCCTCGCGCCGCTCCACGCCGATGTCCACGCGCTCCTCCGAACGCGTCATCGAGATGTCGTCGCGCTCGTCCGCCATCGCCGGGTCGCGGTCGCGCATGGCGGCGTCACCGGCCATACCGCCGGCCATGCCCCCCGCCGCGCCTCCTGCGGCTCCCCCGGCCATGTCCTCCCGGCCGGTGGTCTGCGGCCCGGGGCCGCGGCCCATCTCAGTCTCCTCGCCCCGCATCGGGGGGCCGCCGTGCTCGGCGTAGTACCGGCGGACCGTCTGCTCCTCCTCAGGGGAGATGTGCCGGTCGGCGTCGACGTGCGGGGCGTCCTTGACGACGGACTTGTCGTAGGGGACCCGGATGTCCTCCTCCACGGGCTGGGAGCCCTGGAGCGGAACGAGGGTCTCGTGCCTGCCGAACAGGCCGGTGTGCACGGACACCCAGCTCGGCTGGTCGGTGTTGTCGTCGAGGTAGACCTGGTTGATCTTGCCGACGTTGTGGCCCTCCCGATCGAGGACGTGGTGCCCGATCAGGTCTGCGGGTGTGCGATCGCGTGCCACGATGTCCCCCTAGTGGTTGGCGTGGTCGAGGGGCGGGTGCCCCAACGCTGTCCGCCCACCCCCTACCCGCCGTGAGCTGCGCGGACTAACGGCTCCCCCAAGCCGCTAACGAGTCCGGGGCGAGTGTTGGCGCGCCCCTTGCCCCGGACGGTCGCGCCTTGACGGAACCGGGAGGTTCGACCCCTCGGGGTCAAGCGTCCTTGGTGTCGGCGGTGGCCTCGACCGGGGCCGCCGCGGCGGGACGGGCCGCGGAGGGGGCGTCCGAACCGCGCGGGTCGGGCAGGGGGCCGGCCAGGTAGGCCTCAAGGGCGGGGCGCGAGGGGAGCCGGTCCGCCAGCGCCCAGGCGAGCATGCGGTGCAGGCCGTCCAGGTGGGTCACCGCGTCCGTGCGTTCGAGCCGCTCGTAGAAGGGGTGGTCGAGGGCGCGCGAACTCAGGAACAGCGGTGCGTGGGCCGCGCCGGTGTGCCAGTCCAGTTTGCCCCAGCACACCGGGTTGCTGGCGGGGTACTCCCGGCGCCAGTCGGTGAGCGTGCCCAGGGTCTCGGCGACGGTCGCCCCGGCCGGGGGGACGAGTTCGCGCTCCCCGTACTCGCCCGTGTGCCAGGGCAGGAGCACGGACAGGACGTCCGCGCGGTCCAGGGCGACCCGGTGCCACGTCCCGCCGAGCTGGCGGGTGGCCAGGGTCAGGGCGCTCTCGGCGTATGTGTTGGTGGCGCGGGAGACCTCGTCCTCCAACGGGTGGGTGGCGCGGAAGCGCCGGAGGACGGTGTCGGGGGTGACGGGTTCGAGGATCTGCACGGGTTCGGCCCTCAAGGTCGGTCCGCCGGGGCGGGGGGTCACGGGGGTTCGGCGGTCGCGGGGGGGCTCGGGAATCACGGGGACGGCGGCGGTCCGGCGACCGCGGGGGCCGCCACTACCCGGCGTCGCGGCGGTTACCGCTGCCCGAAGGATAGACGGACACGGCGCGTCGGGAAAGGGAATTCACACCGGGCTGTGACCCTTTGCGTTCGGCTCGGCACACAGGGCTAGGATACGGGGGTCCCGCCGTTCCCGCCGTCGCCCCGAGGACCTCGTCCATGCGCACCGCAGCCGCCCTCGCCGCCGCCGTCGCGGCCCTGCTCCTGGCCTCCTCCACCGCCGCCGCGTCCGCACCGCCGAACGGCCTGGAGGCGGTCGTGCTCCTGTCCGCCGACCGCCTCGCCACCGCTCCGCTGGTGGCCGCGGCCAAGTGGCACACCGGCGACCCCGTCGAGGCCCCCGAGCGCGAGGCGCGGGTCCTGGCCGCCGTCGAGCGGCGGGCGTCCGAACTCGGCGCGGACCCGGCCTCCGCCGTGGCGGTCACGCGCGACCAGATGGAGGCCAACAAGGTGGTCCAGCGCGGCCTGCACGCCCAGTGGTACGCGCAGGCCGACCGGCGACCGGAGCAGGCGCCGGACCTGGCCGGGGTGCGCGCCGAGCTGGACCGGATCACCCCCGCGCTGGTGGAGGCGCTGGCCGCCGCCGAGGAGGAGCGCACCGCCCCCGGCTGCGCGGCTCGGCTCGCGGGGAGCACGGACGAGACCGCGGCCGCGCGCGGACTCGACCGGTTGTCGTCGGCCGCCCTGTCCGGCGCGCTGGAGTCGGTCTGCGTCTGAGCCGGTGACCCGGGACCGCGCACGGCGGGCACGGGCGGGGCCGACCCCGGGGCGGGCGGCGCCGGGCCCCAGGGGTCGGGCGGCGTCAGCGGTCGGCCCGGAGGTCAGAAGGCGTGGGGAGGCGTGGGACGGACGGCGTGAACAGACGGCCCGGACGCCAGGAGACATGGGGCGGGTCACCGCTCTGAGCGGAGCGGCACCGTCGAAGGCTTCGCTCGGCCGACATCTCGTCCTGGCGGGGGTTCGTGGGCGCGGACGCCGTACCGGCGGACCGGCCGCCGCGTTCCGCGGCCCGGGAGGAGGATCTGTCGGGAGCGTCCGCTAGAACGGGAACCCCTGCCCCGGCACCAGTGTTCCCGACAGGAGAGGCCGCCCCATGAGCCACAGCCCCGGACGCCCCGAGGACCTGCCCCGCCCTGAGGTGCTGTGGGCCCACGCGGGGGCGCTCGCCGCGTTGGACGCCGGGCTGGAGGACGAACTCGGGCTCCTCTCCCTGGCGGACGGGGTGCTGCGCTACCACGACGGCGGCAGCGACTGGTACCTGGCCTGGTGCGGCGGTGACGGTCGGGCCGTGATCGTCGGCTACGACAGCGACACCAGCGACAGCACACAGAACGACAAGCGCCCCGTCGACCTGTTCGCCGAGGCGCCCGACTGGCTGCCCTGGGAGTGGATCGCGGCCCACGAGGCGCGCGCGAACGTCGGGTTCGCCTACTGGTGGGACGGGCGGGCGTGGGCGCGCGGCCCCTACCCCGACGACTGGGAGGGCGACGGGCTGCGCCTGGACCGGTACGCGTCGGTGGAGGCGGCCGTGGACGCGGCCGTCGGGCTGGTCTTCGGGGGGTTCGCTCCCGAGGACGAGCACGGGGAGCCGCTGCTTCCGGAGCCGGGCGCCGCCCTCATGCGGCGCGCGTGGGAGCGCGCGGTGGACGCGGACTCGCTCGCGGCGGTGCTGAGTGTCCTCGACACCCAGTACACGGACGAGGACGACGGGTACGAGGCACCCGGGTGGGACGCCGGAACCGCGCTGGCGGCGGCCGAGCGGCTCGGCCTGACCCCGGGGTCGCACCGCCCCTTCCTCCCCCTCGGCGGAGACGGGCCCGAACGCCCCGCGCGTCCGGTCATCAGTGAGAGGACGCGGTCGCTGCTGCTGTGGGACGCGCTCCGCCGGGAGCCGGAACGGGACCGGCCCCCGGTCCCCGAGACCGACGAGCTCCTCCGGGTCCTGGAACGGGTACGCGCGCTGGGCCTGGCCGAGGGCGGCGAGGCCGTCGTGGAGTACACCTTCGCGGGGGAACGCAGGGTCCTCGACGCGTCCGGCGAGGAGTTCAAGGACTACGACACGGACCTGATGGACCGCCTCGACGCCCTGCGCGCGGCCGAGGACGTCCGGGGGCGCGGCCGGTGGCTGTACCTGCGGCTGGCGGTGTCGGAGGAGGGGTACGACGCCCGGCGCCGCTACGACCGCTGGCCCGAGGAGGCTCACGAACACCTCGTCGGCTACCTGCCGGAGACGGCGTACCTGCTGAACGGGGAGGGCGCCCTGCGGGCTCCGGAATGGCGGCCCGCGTGGGCGGAGCTGCTGGAGGACGGGGCCCTCGTGCGTCCGCCCGCCCCGGCTCCGTCCGAACGGCCGAGCCGCCCGGTGGCCGCCTTGGACGAGGAGGAGCAGCGTGAGCTGCTCGGGAGGATCGCGGGGTTCCTGCCGAGGCCGGAGGGCTGGCGGGAGGCCGTGCTGGACGCCCGGTTCCTGGTGGGCTACGAACGGCTGCGGGTGAGGGTGGTCCTGGAGGACGGGACCGTGCGCGAGGGGCGCGGGCACTACCGGCTCCCCGACCTGGTGCGCAACCTGCGGGAGGGCATGTACCGGCCGGGCCGGGGCACCTGGTTCGGCCTCCGGTACACCGTGGGCCGGGACGCGAGCCTGGTGGAGGCCGACCACGACTCCGAGCCCGCCTTCGACATGGCCCCGCTGGACTTCGACTACGCCCTGGACCAGGCGTACTACCCGCGTTCGCGGGAGCACGTCCCGGCCTGGCTGGCGGAGCGCCTGGCCGCCGCGCGCGGCTGAGCGCCGGGCGGGGCTGAGCGCCGGGCGGAGCAGGGCCGGGCAGGGCCGGGGTGGGCGACGCCGGGGCCCCAGGGGGTCGGGCCCCGGCGTCACGCGCGGTCAGACCGTGGTCAGCGGCTCAGACCGCAGTCAGCAGGTCTGGTCGCTGCTGTTCTGGAAGGTGACGTTGCGGACGGTCAGGTTGACCGAGCACGGGTTCTCCACGAGCGAGGTGTTGGCCAGTGTCAGGTTCTGGAACGTGATGTTCGAGGTGTTGGCGAACTCCGAGCGGGCCGCGATCCGGACGCTGCCCGGACCCGCGATCGTGCCCCCGGAGATGGTGACGTTGTGGCAGTTCTCGACCAGTACCGCGTTGTTGCCGGTCTGGGCGATGTCCACGCGGTCGATGACCGCGCCGCCGCTCTCGGAGACGCAGAAGATCCCCCGGCCGCCACCGCGGGCGCGGACCTCCCCGACCCGGATGTTGGTGGGGTAGGAGCTACCGACGCGCCCGTTGCGGTTGGCCATGCGGAAGGCCGCGTAGCCGGTTCCGGTTCCGGCCCCCTCGGCGTCGACCAGGCCGATCGTGGCGTTGACGGTGTCGTTGAGCAGCAGACCCGAGTAGGCGGTGTCGCGCGCCGTGACGGTGCCGATGGTCAGCCCGTCCACGCCGTAGGTCTCCACGCCGTGGTTGCCGGCACCGGACACGTACACGTCGTCGATGCGAATGTCGCGGGCCTCGCGGACCGCGTCGTTGTCACGGCTGTCGATGCGCATGCCCAGCCCGCCGGACAGGCGCAGGTCGATCTGGCCGAAGTGCACGTTCTGGGACGTGCGGACGTAGACGCCGAAGTACG
The DNA here is from genome assembly GCF_052466615.1 of Nocardiopsis sp. M1B1. Classification (NCBI taxonomy): domain Bacteria; kingdom Bacillati; phylum Actinomycetota; class Actinomycetes; order Streptosporangiales; family Nocardiopsidaceae; genus Nocardiopsis; species Nocardiopsis sp. M1B1. Next base: position 2,745,865 of record NZ_CP196194.1, on the reverse strand, counting down.
GGGATCCGGTGACCGTCAGGTGCGGCACGGAGACGTTCTCGGCGTGCCTGACGCGCACGGCGGCGTTGTTGCCGGTCGCCGATCCGGTGACGTTGATCGTGCCGCAGACCTCCAGCGAGGTGTGGCTGGGCAGGTCGAGCGAGGTGTTGCCCGGCATGGAACCGGATCCGCGCACCACCACGCTCTGCTGCGAGGTGCGGCCGGAGTCGAGGCTGCCGACGGCAGCGCGCATGGCGGCGAGCATGTCGCCGCCGGTGTAGACGGTGCTGCCGCCGTTGCGGGCGGTCCAGGTGGAGCCGTTCTGGACGGCCTCGGCGTGGTGGGAACCGCTGCCGCAGTCGCCGTCTCCCCCGCCTCCGCCGTTGTCGTCCACGCGGACCAGGTCCCAGACCTGGTTGGCGCCGCCGAGGGAGTCGTACTGGGACAGGCGGTCGCCCGGGGTGGTGCTCCACTCCCAGGCCTCCAGGGCCTTGCCGCTGAGGCGGTTGATCAGCTGGACGCCGCCGCCGGTGTCCACGGGACGCCACTGCTGGTTGGCGTTGCCGAGGTCGGTGAACTGGCGGATCTCGGCACCGTTGGCGGTGGAGTGCTCCCAGACGTCGACGGCCTTACCGCTGTGGCGGTTGACGAGGCGGTAGTAGCCGTCGCCGGAGGGGACGAAGCGGAACTGCTGCCAGGGGCGGTCGGTGCGCTCCCACTGGATGATCCGCGCGCCGTCCTGGGTTCCGGCGCTCTCGACGTCGGCGACCAGGCCGCTGTGCTGGTTGCGCAGGACGTAGTAGGCGCCGGTGTCGATGTCGGCGGCCTGGGCGGGGGTGACGGCGGCGGCGGAGAGGCCGCTCGTGCAGAGGAGGACGGCCAGGGCGGAGTAGAGGAACCGCCGCAGGCGCGAGGCGTGCGAGAGGGGTCTGCGCGAGGGCGGGGAGGACGGCGGCGCGGTCCGGTGCGCGCCGGAGGAACCGGGGCGTGGGGGGTTGATGGGCACTGCTGCTCCTCTGTGCGAACTCCGGACGACGGTGTCCGGAAGGAGTGGGGGTGGGGAGCGCTCCCATTGCACGGGAAGCTAACACGAAAAACGTTTTTACGGTAGCCGTGCGACTACGGTCGGGAAGGGACTGGATTCCGAAGGGCGGAGGGGTGCAGAACCCACACAGTCTTCTGCGCGCACCAGGCGACCTGCTTAGCTCAGGCCTGAAAGAGGCCGGGTACTACGCAGCCCCGGAAGCAGTGGTGCTTCCGGGGCTCGACGTTGTGGGGATGCGGGAGGGGTGGAGGTGTCAGGAGGTGGCGTTCGCTGCCTTCAGCGAGGAGACGAAGGGATGCCACTCGGCGGAGGCGAAGGCCAGGTGGCCCAGCTCAGGCTGCTTGGAGTCGCGGACGTAGGTGCCGGACTCGGTGTCGGCCACCTCGACACAGTCCTTGCCACCACCGCTATAGCTGCTCTTCCGCCAATTCTTCGACATGAAGTCGTTCACCTACGGCTCTCCTTGGCTAGCTTCTTGATGAGCGCGAGAGACGAAACTGGGTCCAGCGCTACATCGCGGGTATGCGCGGCAGAAACCTTATACCGGGCCAGGTCAACAGGGTCTTCCACATAGACATCTCCGAAGACACCCTCCTGGTACGCCACAGGCGGATCCTCCACATCAGGGAACTCGAAGAGCGTGAACTGCCCCCACTGGCCGATGTACAAGCCTGCACTCAAGGGCACGATCTGGATAGTGACGTTGGGGCGCTCACCCAGCTCGGCCAGCCTTTCAAGCTGCTCCCACTGAACCGACTCAGGCTGCACTCCTCGCAGCAGAGCAACTTCATCAAGGACTGCATGAACTTGAGGAGGTTCCTTACGAGCGAGGATGCCCTGCCGCTCTATCCTCGCTGCGGCCTGACGTTCGACTTCCTCGGCCGAAGCTTCCGGAAGCATGGTACGGATCACGACCCGGGCGTAATCCTCAGTTTGGAACAAACCAGGAAGCTGACTAGGCGAATAGATACCAATACGCGCCGCGTCGTTCTCCATGACGAAGAAGCTTTCGCCCTGGTAGAGGTCCCGGTAGGCCAACCACCACCCGCGTTTCCACGCGTCCTTGCCCAACTGGAAGAGCGACTCGCGCTCGGGCGAGCGCACCCCGTACAGCTCCAGCAACTCGTCCAGATCGTCAAGGATGAGCCGACTCTCGCCACGCTCGATCCGGTACAGCTTCGTCTTGTGCCACCCGAGCTGCCCGGCGACGTCCTCAGGGCTCATCCGCCGTTCGTCGCGAAGACGCCGTAGCTCGCGCAGCAGGCGCTTCCCCCGCACCGACAGGCTGAGCCGCGTCCTCATAGTCACTCCACTCATGGCGTCGTCCGGTGTACGTCGGCCCATCTTGCCAGCCTCCAGCTCCATCACGAGGACTAAAAATGCGATGAACTATTAAAGATCCCTTGCGTTAACCCTCTGTAGTGTTGATGATAGAGACCAAGAGCACAGCTCAGAGGTGACTTGGTGAAGTCGCCGGATGCCGTGCCTACGAAAAACGGCCCTGGTCGGGTGCGGACACACCTGGCCAGGACCTGAGCCCACAACCTGTAGGAGCAGGTGAGGACCTTGGACAACCGTAGTACTCCCATGCCCGAACCCCCTCGGCGGCCCGAGCTTCGGCGCTACCTCGGGCGCTTCCCCGGGGCGCTGTCCGCCGTCAAGGACGCGCGCGACTGGCTTTCCCGCCGTCTGGAACTGGCGCGGACCCCCGACTTCCCCGCCCAGGACGCCCTCCTGATCCTGAGCGAACTCGCCACGAACGCCCTGCTGCACTCCCCCGCCGGAGCACGCGGCGGGGCGTTCCTCGTGTCGGTGTTCGTCTCCGCCCACTGCCTCCGTGTCTCCGTGCGCGGCTGCGACGACACCCGGATTCCCGCCCTCCAAGCGGTTCCGGCCGACCCCGAACCCGAGCACGGGCGCGGCCTCTTCCTCGTCAACGCCCTGGCCGACACCTGGGGCGTCGAACGCACACCGCACGGACCGGCCGTCTTCTTCACCCTGGGATGGAACCCGGACCAGCCTGACCAGCCGCCGGGCCCCGTCAGGCCGCTCAGGCTGCCCAGGCAGCGGACCGCGCAGTCCCAGACGCCGCAGCAGCCACCTGCGGTTCCAACACCCCGCGCGGCCCTGCGGAACCAGAGCGGGTGGTGAACCGTGCCCGGCTACGGCCTCTATCCCAGCCCGGAGATCCGTCGCCTGCGCGGCGACTTCCCCGACCACCTCATCTGCGAACTCCACGACGAGTCGGGGCGCCCGGTCCTCGTCGCCACACTGGCCCGCCGGTGCTGCCCCTGCCCGGCCGACCTGGTCACCGCCAGCGACCCGACCGAGCTACGCCGGGCCCTGGCTCTGTCTCCGCATCTGCCTCCGCAGCGGAAGAGCGCCCGGTGACCGCCGTGGCAGAGGCACCGCGACCGGAGGCCTTCCCCAGGTGGCCCAGCCCCGTCACCCGTCCGGACCCCGGACGCGGTTCCAGCCCTCCAGCGCCCAGGACCGGCCCGGGCGGTGACCCCCGAGGCGGGCTCGCGGCGCTGCCCCACCACGGCTGGACGGTCTGGTTCGGCCAGCACACCCACCAGTACTGGGCCGCGCACACCGGCCGCATGCGGCTGGTCTGCGCCGACAGTCCCGAGGAGCTGATCCGCTCGGTCACCGCCGTCGCAGGAGCATCTGGTACCTCGCCCTTCCCTGGGTTCCGCCGGAACCCCTGACCCTCAGGGGCGCCGCGACCGGTGGCCGGACGCGGCGCCCCACTACACCAGCAACGATCCCAACCGTCAGGCTTTCTTCCGCAACGGGCAGGAACCACCATGGAGAGAACAGGCTGACGTGATGGAGTGGAAACCGTGAACGAGGACGAGAGCAACGAACCAGCCGTCTCCGGGGAAGAGATTCAAGCCCTGCTCGACGCACTCGCCGCGGCGGACATCAAACGGCTCGTGCGCGCGTCCCGTGAGGGCGACGGGGACGAAGTGGAGCAGATACGGAGAAGGTACGTGGGCGGATAGGCCGAAGACGGCCACAAGCCCTACGGGACAGGGCTTCCGTGTTAGCTTCGAGGCCTGAGGAACGTTCCTGAGAGGCCTGATCGGAGAGCCATGGAACTGGAACTGCTCGCCAAGGACGACAAGTCCGGACACGGAGGATGCCCCTCCGTCTACCTCAGCGACACGGGCGAGTTCGTCGTCCAGGGTATTGGTCTCGACGATGCCGACTTCGCGAAGCTGGCCGACCCCCTGCCCGGTGAGACCGCGGTCCGTATCTCCCCCGAGATCGTTCTCGCCGCCGTCGAGCGCTACCGGCGGAGGGGCGTGTGACCCCTGAAAGCGGTGGGTCCCGGCCCGTCAGCGAGGAGGAGTTCGACCGCTTCTTCGAGGAATGCCGCTACACGGCCTTTCGGCTGGAAACCCTCCAGGTCTACGACGTCGGCTACGAGGAAGAGGCGTTCCACCGCTTCCTAACCAACGGTGAGGTGATCACTACCGACTCTCACGATGACTGGGCCCGCATCGTCGGCAGCGGGCGACGGTTCCGCCGGGTCCACGTCGTCGTCGAACCCCTGACGGACTACCTGCGGTTCGAGTCCGTGTGGGCCTACCGCTCCAACGTCAAGGCGGGCGAGGACGTCAACATCCTGCCCGTGAGCAAGGGTTCCTGGCCCGAGGGCGTCCCCCGGTCCGACTACTGGCTGTTCGACTCCGAGCAACTGGTGAAGATGAACTACGCGTCCGACGGCACCATGCTCACCCCCGAACTGGTGACCGATCCCGAGCAGATCGTGCGGGCCAACGCGGTACGTGACCGGGCCCTGCACCTGGCCACTCCCTTTCCTGAGTACGAAAAACGTTTCGACGCGGACATGCGCCCCCTGTGACAGACACCGATCACCACCAGGCCACGAACACCGTGCACGGCAGTCCTGAAGCGCTGGTGCAGGCGGGTGTCGTGCACGGCGACGTCCACATCGTCTCCGGCTCCGCCAGGCCCGCCGCCGTGCCGCGCCAGCTACCACTGGCGGTCACCGGCTTCGTGGACCGCTCAGCTCACCTGCGACAGCTGGACGCGCTGGCAGCCGAGGCGCAGACGGGCGTCCCGGTCGCGGTGCTGGCCGGGCCTCCGGGCGTTGGTAAAACCGCTCTGGCCGTCCACTGGGCGCACGGGACGCGAGACCTCTTCCCCGACGGAGCTCTGTACGCCAGCGTGCACGGGCACGCTCCCGGTCCGCGTGCCGAGGCCTCACAAGCACTCGACGCGATCCTGCGGGCCCTCGGTGTTCCTCCTGAGCGCGTCCCCCTGGATCTAGACGGCCGCTCGGCCCTCTACCGCTCCGAGGTCGATGGCAAGCGTCTCCTGGTCGTCATCGACGACGTGCTCGACCCAGCGCAGGTCCGTCCCCTGTTGCCCGCCTCGCCCGGCTGCATGGTCGTGGTGACCAGCCGGAACACGCTGCCCGGTCTTGTGGCACGCGACGGGGCTCGGCGCCTGGCCCTGGACGTTCTTCCGGTGGCTGACTCAGTGGCCCTGCTACGGAGTACGGTCGGCCCCCGCGTGGACTCCGAACCGCGTGCGGCCCATGAACTGGCGGAGCACTGTGCACGCCTCCCTCTGGCCCTGCGGGTGGCGGCCGAGCGGCTGCTCGACCGGCCGGACGCGGCGCTGAGCGACCTGGTACGCGAACTGGCCGCCGAGGATTCCCGTCTGGACGCCCTTGCCGAGGAGGACGAGTTGAGTGATCTGCGCGCCGTGATGACGGCTTCCTACCGGGCCCTGGACGACGACACCGCCCGCTTCTTCCGGCGTCTGGGCCTGCACCCGGGGCCGGAGTTCTCCTACGGGGCCGCCGCCGCGCTCACCGACACCCCGCAGGCGGAGGCCCGAAGGCTCCTGGACCGCCTGGCCCGTGCGAACCTCGTGGAGCGCCCGCGCGCGGACCGCTACCGGCTGCACGACCTGGTTCGCCTGTACGCGGTCGAGCGGGTCCGCGCTGAGGAAGGACCGGAGGCGGCGGGCGAAGCCGTCGGGAGGGTGGCCCGGTGGTACACGCACGCCGCTGCGCGGGCCCAGCGCGTGGAACACCCGAACTTCCCCGTCGTCCCGGGTGACGGGCAGCCCGAGGAACTGCCGGTTTTCGGCTCAGTGGGTGAGGCGCTGGCCTGGTTCGAAACCGAGCGCGCGAACCTCGTGGCCGTGGTGCGGGCCGCCCTGGACCACGGCCACCACGACACCGCCTGGCGGCTGCCCGCGACGATCTACCCACTGTTCGAGCTGCACCGGCACTGGCACGAGTGGCGCGACCTGCACGCGGTCGGCCTCCGGGCGGCCGAGAACGCGGGCACCGCCTTCGGACTCGCCCGCAACCATCTGGGCATGGGCGACGCCCAGTGGCTGCTGGACGATCTCGACGCAGCCGTGCGGCACTACGAGTCCGCCCTGGAGGCCAACCGGGAGGCCGGTGACCCGTGGGTGGAGGGGTTCGCACTGCGCCAACTGGGTGTGGTGGCCTGGCAGCGCGGCGAGCGCGACGGAACCGCCGCCGAACACGTCGAGCGGGCCATCGCGGTCTTCCGTGAGGCGGGCGAACGGCGCGGAGCGGCGATGGGACTGCTCAGCCTGGCCGACTTCGGCGTGGACCTCGGCCGTTGGAACGAGGCCCTCGACCACAGCAGGGCGGCGATCGAGGCCTTCGAGGCCATCGGCGCCGACTGGAGCGTGGCGTGGGCGCGGTGCACCCTGGGCCGGAGCCTGACCGGTTCGGGCAGGGCGGACGAAGCGGTGAACGCATACCGGCAGGCCCTGCGCGTCTTCGAGGAGCGAGACGACCGGGACAGCCGGGCGGTCGCACTGCTGGGCCTGGGCGACGCCCGAGCCGAACTGGGCGACGCGGTCGGGGCCCGGGAGGTGTGGAACGCGGCCCTGGAGTACCTGCGCGACCACGACGACCCGCGCGCGGACGAGGTGGAGGAACGCCTGGAGCGCCTCACCGCCAGCGGTTGAGGCGCTCGTCGCACCGGGCGGACGCCCTCAGCGAGGCTCCTCTCCGCTCCGCGGCGCTGCCGGACGGGCGTGGGCGCGCGCCGAGGGAGTTTCGCGACCGACGATCGCCGGGGCCTCGCGGACCAGCGCGTCGTCGGTGACCGCCTCGACCATGAACAGCGCGAAGTCGGTGCGCCGGGTGACGTTGCTGGCCAGCACCGGGTCCCCGATGTGCCTGCTCCACACCGGAAGCCCCTGGCTCTCCCCCTCCTCCAGGTCGCTGCCGCGCACGACCGTCCACCGTGTGCCGCTGCGGAAGATCCTGCGGCACGCCTCCACCTGGTCGTCGATGTCGACGGCGCGGACCAGCCGCGCCAGCACGGTCATGATCCGGACGGTGGCGAGGAAGCGGCGCGAGTACACGTCCCGGCCGTCGCGGGTGATGTGCCAGCCGCAGGAGAACACCAGTCGTGCGCCCTTCGGCGCCAGGTCCAGCACTGCCTGGGCGGTGCCCGAGGAGTAGCCGTGGACCCCCCAAGGGACCAGGACCGTGAGCACCGCGTCGCATCCGGCGACCGCGCGGGCGACGACCTCACGGTCGTCCGTCTGCCCCGGGACCACGGTGACGCGGTCCCCGAAGTCCGCCAGCTTCTCCACGCTCCTGGCCCGGCACACGGCCACGACCTCGTAGTCGCGGTCCAGAGCGTGTTGGACCATGTACCGTCCGAGCTTGCCGGAGGCCCCGATGACGCAGACCCGCGACCGGCGCGCGCCTCCCGGCCTCCCCTGTTCCGTGTCCATACCCGTTCCCTTCCGATCGTCCGGCGAACGCCCCGGGGAACCGGCACGGCCGCGAACCTCTCCCTTACACCTGTAAGGCTGCACTTGAAGGCTAGCCTTACACCAGTAAGGCCGTCAAGGAGAGACGGCGGAACACCGAACAGTTCACGGAGAGTCCACGTGGCACCGAGTCCCCAACGGCAGCGCCCCCCACTGAGCCGGGAGCGCATCTTCCAGGCGGCCGCGAGCGTGGCCGACGAGCGCGGCGTGGCCTCGGTGAGCATGCGCAAGGTGGCCGAGCACCTGGGGGTGGAGGCGATGTCGCTGTACCACCACGTGGCCAGCAAGGACGAGATCCTGGACGGGGTCGTCGACCTGGTCTTCGGCGAGATCGAACTACCGGACGAGGCGGCCGACTGGAGGGCCGCCATGCGCCTGCGCGCGCTCTCGGCCCGGGAGGCGCTCTCGCGCCACACCTGGGCGCTGGGGCTGATGGACTCCCGCCGCAACCCCGGCCCGGCCACGCTGAACCACCACGACCGGGTGATCGGGTGCCTGCGGCGTGCGGGGTTCCCCATCGCGTTGGCGGCCCAGGCGTTCTCGACCCTGGACAGCTACGTCTACGGGTTCGTCCTACAGGAGGCGAGCCTGCCCTTCCGGACGTCCGAGGAGTTGGAGGACGTGGCAGGCGCGATCCGCGAGGGAATGCCCGCCGACCGCTACCCCCATCTGACCGAGATGATGACCGACCACGCCCTGCGGCCGGGCTATGACTACGCCAACGAGTTCGAACGCGGTCTGGACCTGATCCTCGAAGGCCTGGCGAGGACCCTCGCCGCCTCCGCCGCGCCGTGAACACCCACCACACCCGAGAGGCGAAATCGGCACCGGGCACACGCGTAGGACCGAAACCGGATTCCCTGGGCTCCGGATTCAGGCGAAGGAAGGGAAGCGAGGGGCGGGGGGCGCGGAGTGTGACGCAGGAGATCCCCGGCCGCCGCCGCGCGGAGCCGACCCGGTACGGTCGTCCTCACCTGGTCGGACCCCGCGAAAGGCGTGCTGAGATGACTCGCGTCCTGGACGGACTGGAGCGGCGCATCGCCGCCGCCCTACAGGTCGACGGACGCGCCTCCTGGCGCAGGATCGCCTCGGTGCTCGGCGAGCCCGAGCGCACCGTCGCCCGGCGCGGCAACCAGATGCTGGCCTCGGGAGACGTCACCGTCGCCGGGATGCTCCCCCACGCCGACTCCGTGGTGCTGCGGGTGCGCTGCGCGCCCGGGACCGCGCGCACCACCACCGAGGCGCTGGCCCAGCGCGCCGACTGCACCTTCGCCTACATGACCACCGGCGCCACCGACTGCGTCGCCGAGCTGATGTTCGACGCCGGAATGCTGCCGAAGGTGCTCGGCACCGAGATCCCCGCCACGGTCGGGCTGCGCGCCGCGGTGACCTATCCGATCCTGCGCTACTTCCGCACCATCCGCGGCTGGCGTTTCGGTCCCCTCACCGCGGCCCAGACCACCGCCCTGACCGCCGACCACGCAGCCGACCACACCGACTTCCCGGACGGCGACGAGCTCACGGCCCAGGACCTGCGGATCGCCGGGGTGCTGGCCGAGAACGGCCGGGCCGGTTTCGAGGAGATCGCCCGGCGCACGGGGGTCTCCGAGACCACGGCGAGCCGCCGTACCGACTGGCTGCTGCGCCGTGGCCACGTGCACCTGCGCGCCCTGGTGGAGCCCGCTCTGGTGGGACTCCCGGTGGAGGCCGTGCTCTGGATCCGGGCACTGCCGAGCCGCGTGGACGAGATCGGCCGGGAACTGGCCGGGACGCGGGAGGTCCGGTACGCGGCAGCGCTGGCGGGCGACCACCAGATCGTGGCCAACGTGACCGTTCCGGACAGCGCCTCGCTCTACCGGTTCATCACCGGGTCGCCCTGGGCCGCCGGGGTCGACTCCGTGGAGACCACCCTGGTGCTGCACGCCCGCAAACGCGGCGGCAGGATGCTCGGCGTCGGCTGAGGGGGCCGGCCCCCGGAGCAGGCCCCGCCGGGGTCCGCCGGGGCCGAACGGTCCCGACGGGCACTCCCGACGGACACCCCGGCAGTCTCCCCCGGTCCCTCCGCCTACCCCGCGGCCACCGTCGTCACCGGGCGCACGTCCTGGCCCGTGCCCGCACCGACCTCCGGCCGCCGGTCCACGCACCGGGTGCGGTCCTCGAAGGCCTTGGCGTAGCGCAGCAGCGCCACGTCCCGGTAGTGGTCCACCGACATCTGGAACCCCGCCGGGAGCCCGGACGGGGTGAACCCCGCGGGCATCGCCAGCACCGGCAGTCCCGTGGCCGAGAGCACGCAGGCCGCGCGCATCCAGTCCAGGTAGGTCGCGGGCTCGACGCCGTTGATCGCGGAGGGGTAGCGCAGCCGGGCGTCGAAGGGCAGCACCTGCGCGGCCGGGCTGAGGAGGAGGTCGTAGCGCGCGTGGAAGTCCCGGACGGCCGCGGCCAGCCGGGTCCGCGCGGCGGTGGCGTCGATGATCCGCTGCGCGCTCAGCTCCCAGCCCGCCTCGACGTTCCAGACCACCTCGGGCTTGATGAGGTCGCGGTGCTCGCGCACGAGCGGGCCCAGGTTGGCGGCGAAGTCGAGGGCGCGGGTGACGCGGAAGACCTCGTCGGCTCCGGTGAGGTCCGGAGCGGCCTCCTCCACTACGGCCCCGGCCTCCTCGAAGACGGCCAACCGCCGCGTCAGCACCTCCAGCACCTCGGACTCCACGGGGATGCCGAGCCCCAGGTCCGGGCTCCAGGCCACCCGCACACCCCGCAGGTCCCCCTCCAGCGGGCCGGAGAAGTCCGCGCCCGTCAGCGGGGCCGGGGGCCGGACCCGGTCCGAGGGCCCGGCGACCGCGGACATGAACAGGGCGATGTCGGACACCTCACGGGCCATCGGTCCCGTGCGGCCCAACCAGGCCCCGTCGTTGCCCGGAGAGGGGGCGGGGATCACCCCGTAGGACGGGCGCAGGCCCACCACGTTGCAGAACGAGGCCGGGATGCGCAGCGAGCCGCCCATGTCCGAGCCCTCCCCCAGCGGCTGGATCCCGGCGGCGACGGCCGCGGCCACCCCGCCGGAGGAGCCGCCCGCGCTGCGCGCGGGGTCGTAGGGGTTGGTGGTGGTGCCGAAGACCTCGTTGAAGGTGTGCGACCCGGCCCCGAACTCGGGGACGTTGGACTTGCCCGTGGCGACCGCGCCCGCGGCGCGCAGGCGGGCGACGACCGGGTCGTCCTCGGCGGGCACGTGGTCGGCGAACACGCGCGAGCCGTTGGTGCTGCGCATCCCGGCCACCGCGTGGGTGTCCTTGTGGGTCATGGGCAGCCCGTGCAGGGGCGGCAGGTCGGCGCCGGAGACGGTGAGCCGGTCCGCGGCCTCGGCGGCGGCGCGGGCCTGTTCGGCAGCGACGGTGACCACGGCGTTCACGGCCGGGTTGACCTCCCCGATCCGCTCCAGGTGCGCGGCCACGGCCTCCCGGGCGGAGACCTCCCGGCGGCGGATCGCGCCGACCAGGGCCGTCGCCGTCATCTGCTGAATCTCGTTCATGGGCCGTTCTCCGACTTCCTCGCCGCTCCGGTGCCTTCCGGACTGCCGCGCCCCAGTCTGCGCCGCGGCCGGGCGTTCCGGAACAGCGCCCGGGTGATGCGGCGCACTTCGGGGGAAACGGCCATCTTCGTGTCGTTTTCTGGCAGGTATTGCCACCTCCGACGCGCCTACCTGAGGGTTGTCGAAATCAGGGCCCGAAAGTGTGTTCTGCGTCATACGCGAGAAGGAGCGTTCGAAGCCATGGCACCCCCGAACACGGCCGCCCCGAGCGCCGACGGACCCGCCGACATCCTGGCGGTCGCCAACTCCCCGGTGATCTGGTTGTGCGCGCTCGGCGTCTTCGCCGCCATCTTCGCCCAGAGCCTCGTCTACATGCGGGCCGCCCGCACCGCCGGACCCGGGGTCGGGATGAGCCGGGCCGACCTCAGGAACGCCTACCGCGCCGGTGCCGTGGCCTCGATCGGCCCCTCACTCGCCGTCGTCCTGGTGGCCGTCGCCCTGCTGGCGCTCTTCGGCACGCCCGCCGTGCTCGTGCGCATCGGGCTGATCGGGTCGGCGAGCACCGAGGTCGCCTCGGCCGGTATCGCCGCGGGCACCGCCGGGGCGACCCTGGGCGGCAACGGCTACGACCCCTCCGTCTTCGCCCTGGCCTTCGTCGCCATGAGCCTGTCCGGCGGGATGTGGATGCTCGCCACCCTGGTGCTCACCCCCCTGCTCAGGCGCGGCGGCGAGAGGCTGGGCGCGGTGAACCCCGCCGTCATGGCGGTCGTCCCGTGCGCCGCCCTGCTCGGGGCGTTCAGCATGCTGGCGGTCACCGAGGTGCCCAAGTCCGCCGTCCACGCGGTCACCGTCCTGGCGTCGGCCGCCGTCATGGCCGCCTGCCTGTACCTGGCCAGGCTCATCGACGCGCGCTGGCTCAAGGAGTGGGCCCTGGGCTTCTCCATCATCGCGGCCCTCGCGGTCGCCTACCTGCTCCACCCGGCGTGAACCCCGACCGTCCGAACCCCGGCAACGGAGAAGGAGAGAGTATGAGCACGGACGCCTCCGGACGGGCCGAGGCCAGCATGGCGAGGTTCGAGGACACCACCTCCCGGTGGGGCCGGTTGACCATGTCCGCCGGCCTGCTGCTGTCCCTGGCCGGACCCGCCTACCTGGTGGTGTTCGGCGGACTGGACCTCGACGCGTCCCGGATCTGGGTGGCGTTCATCGCCGTCGCCGCCACGTTCGGCGTGTTCTGGGTGCTGGAACCGCTGACCTACTTCCCCATCCTCGGCCCGGCGGCGATGTACCAGGCCTTCATGGTCGGCAACATCTCCAACAAGCTGCTGCCCGCGGCCGTCGTCGCCCAGGCCAGCGTGGACGCCAGACCCGGGACGCGCCGCGGGGATCTGACCGCGGTCCTGGCCATCTGCGGCGCCGCGACCGTGCACCTGACCTCCCTCCTGGTCGGCGTGGGGCTGCTGGGCACCTGGCTGGTCTCGGTGCTGCCGCCCGCGCTGATCGAGGTGTCGCGGCTGTACATCCTCCCCGCCGTCATGGGGGCGGTGCTGGTGCAATGCTTCGCCACGATGCGCCAGCCCCGGACCGCCGCCGTGGCCGTCGTGACCGCGCTGGGCATCCAGTTCTGCGTGCTCGCCCTGGTCCCGGGTCTGGCCCTGTTCTCCACCGCCCTGTGCGTGGGGGTGACGATCGTGCTGTCCTGGTTCCTACGGGACCGCCGCGTCGTCCACGGGGCGCCGGGCGGGAACGGACCCGCTCCCGAGGCGGGCCCCACCGCCACGGGAACCGGCGGGGCCGACGCCCCCGACACGAACACCCACGGCACGACGAACCGCGACACCGAGATTCCCGGCACGAACGCCCGCGACACCGAAGTCCCCCGCACCGACGTCTCAGGCACGGACGACCCCGTCGCCCGAGGCACCGCCCACTCCGAGGAAGGCCGCTGAATGACCGCCCGACCCGAGACCGCACCCTGCCCCCTCCCGGCCGCTCCGGACACCGAACGCATGCACCGGATCTACCGGCACCTGCACTCCCACCCCGAACTGTCCATGCGCGAACACGCCACCGCCGACTTCATCGCCGCCGAACTGGACGATCTGGGCGTGGAGAACTTCCGCTGCGGCGGCACCGGCGTCGTCGGCGTCATCCGCAACGGCCGGGGGCCGGTGGTGGCCTTCCGCGCCGACACCGACGCACTGCCCATCGCCGAGGACACCGGGCTCGACTACGCCAGCACGGCCACCGGCACCCTCGACGACGGCACCGTGGTGCCCGTGATGCACGGCTGCGGGCACGACACCCACGTCACCTCCCTGCTCACGGCGGCCCGGGTGCTGCTGGAGGGCGCCGACGCGTGGGCGGGAACCCTGGTGCTGGTGTTCCAGCCGGGTGAGGAGACCGCGGCGGGCGCCCGGGCGATGGTCGACGACGGCCTGTGGGAGCGCGCGCCCCGTCCCGAGGTGGTCCTCGGCCAGCACGTGATGCCGCTGGCGGCCGGAACGGTGACGATCAGCCACGGAACCGCCATGGCCATGGCCGACGCGCTGCGGGTGACGCTGTACGGCAAGCAGTCCCACGGTTCGCAGCCGCAGTCCTCGATCGACCCGATCGTGCTCGGCGCGCACGTCATCACCCGGTTGCAGACGGTCGTGTCGCGCGAGCTGGACCCGCGTTCGCCCGCCGTGATCACCTCTGGCACCTTCCACGCCGGGTTGAAGGAGAACATCATCCCGGACCGGGCGGAGTTCACCCTCAACATCCGCACGTTCGAGCAGCCGGTGCGTGAGACGGTGCTCGCCGCGGTGCGGCGGATCATCGCCGCCGAGGCGGCCGCCTCCAACGCCCCCGAACCGCTGGTCGAGGAGATCTACACCTTTCCCCGCTGCCACAACGACCCGGTGGCGGCCGGGCGGGTGGAGGCGGCGCTGCGCGCCGCTCTCGGGGAGGAGAACGTGGCCGTCGGCCAGCCGGTGATGGGCAGCGAGGACTTCGGGCACCTCGCCGACTCCATCGGCGTGCCCTCCGTCTACTGGATGTTCGGCGGGTTCGACCTCGACGCGGGGGAGCCCCCGGTGAACCACTCCCCGTACTTCGGCCCGCTCATGGAGCCGACGCTGGCCACGGGGACCCGGGCGGCCGTCGCCGGAATCCTGGCCTACCTGGGCGCCGGGGCCGCCGGGCCGGAACACGGGTGAGGGGCCGGAGCGGGCCGCGAGCGGCCGCGGACAGCCGGACCGGGGCGCGGGTGAGGGGCCGGAGGACGCCGGCGCGGTCGGGAGCCGCGGGACCGGCCGCGATCGGTCGGGACTGACCTCGAAGGGCCGGGCCCGGCCTCGGGAGACCGGGGCGCCCGCCCGCCGGGGCGGGTGCCTCACCGCCCGTGTGCCACCGTTCAGCATGTCACCGCTCGGCGCGTCACCGCTCGGCGCGTCACCGTTCGACGTGGGCCGCGAGGTTGGCCAGGGACGAGGCGAGGGCCTCCTCGTGGACGGCGTGATCGATGCCCCGGGGCACGTCGGCGGCCTCGACGGTGACCAGGGTGCCCTCCGGCGCCGCCGCGAGGGTCCAGGTCATGGTCATCGTCCCGGCGAAGTCGGGGTCGGGCGACTCGAAGCCGATCCGCTGCACGACCCGCTCCCCGGGCACCAGCTCGGCGAAGGCGACCTCGGTGACGTCCTCCGTCTCCGAGGTCTTGCCCCGCCCCTCCCGCGGGTCGAGGTAGGTCAGCACCATGCGGTACCCGCCCCCGGGCCACGGCTCGAAGCGGTCGATCCTGCCCGTCATGCCCTCCGGCGGCAGCCAGGCCGCGAGGGCGTCCGGTTCGGTCATCGCCGCGTAGACCGCCGCCGCGGAGGCTCGGACGGTCCTGCTCCCCCGGTCGGTGCGCGGTGCTCTCGATGTCATGGTCACCCTCCCGGCCACTGCTGTGCGTGTACGCGGGCAACCTAGCCGACGCTCCCGACAGAAGGCGTGCGCCCCGGGCAGGCCGGTTTCACCCGCGTGGTCTTGTACTCATAGCGAGTTCGGAGCACCGAACCTCGCCATAAGTACAAGATCACCGCAGGTCAAGACACTCGCGTCACACCAGCGACGTTTCCGGCCGGTGTCACCCGCTTCAGCGGACGCGGTCCACGCGCTCAGAGGGGGCGGCGGCCCTGGACCGAGTAGATCGCGCAGGAGCTGGCCCGGAAGGACGGGTCCGCCAGGAGCGCGCGCACCCGGGCGAGCCGCTCGTCGCTCATCCCCTCGCGCACGAAGGCGTCGCGCAGGTGACGGGTGTGGTGCGCGATCAGGTGCACGCCGGGGGAGTCGGCGTCCCACAGCTCCAGCCGGGGCCGGGGGTCGATGTCCACCAGACCCGCGCCGCGCATCGCCTCGGCGGCGTTGCGCCCCCAGGCCGGGTCGGCCCCGGCGCGGACCATCAGCCTGGTCTTGGCCTCCTGGAACTCCTCGTAGAGCTTCTGGGACTCGGCGTCGGGCATGAGCAGCGCCGGGCCGTAGGTGATGTCGAACTCGTCGAGCTGGAGCACGCCGCCGGGCTTGAGCGCGCGCACCAGGCGTTCCAGGACCGCGATCCGCTCCGGGATGTGCAACAGGACCAGCCGGGAGTGGATGAGGTCGAAGGCGGCCTCGGGCAACGGGTCGCGGACCACGTCGTGGCGGAGGACCTCCAGACCCTCGACGGCGGGGATGCGCTCGGGCTTGATGTCGGTGGCCAGCACGCTCCCGCCCGGGGAGACCCGGTCGGCCAGCCAGAGCGCGACGCTGCCGCCCCCGGCGCCCACCTCCAGGCAGTCCCACCCCGGCCCGACACCGGTCTGCTCCAGGCGTTCGGTGGTCACGGGGTCGTAGGCGGCGGCCAGGAAGCGGTGCTGGTCGAAGGCGTGCTCGCTGTGGTTGTCGAAGACGTAGCGCTGGTCCTCGGCGGCGTCGGTCACCGGTGTCTCCTCGGGGGTCGGTCGGGTCGGTCGGATCGTCGGGGCCGGTCGGGCCGGTCCGGCCGGTCGGACTACGGGGTCTGACGGAGCGCGACCGCCCTCGGCCGCGGCCCGGCCCGGCGGTCGGTGCGCGCCGACGGCCTCGGCGGCTACGCGGGTCAGGGTGGCCGTGCACACCTTCCCGGTCGGGCCGAGCGGCAGTTCGGGCAGCACGACCACGTGCTCGGGCAGCGCGCGCACGTCCAGGCCGCGTTCGTCGCGCAGGAAGGCGATGAGCTCCTTCGCGGAGGGCGCGGCGGCCCCCTCCGCGGGGGACACGCAGGCGCACATGCGCTCGCCCAGGTCGGGGTCGGGGACGGGGACGCAGTGGGCCTCCGCGAGGGCGGGGTGGGCGCCGAGTTCGCGCTCCACCTCGGCCGGGAAGATGTTGACGCCGCCCCGGATCACCGTCCGGCGCAGGCGGTCCACCACCCGCAGCGCGCCGTCGGGGTCCAGGCGGCCCAGGTCGCCGGTGCGCACCCACCCGCCCGGGGCCCGCCGCTCGGCGTCCAGCTCGGGCGCGGCGACGCGGCACAGCGGTGTCATCGGGCCCAGGGCCCAGATCTCGCCGGTCTCCCCCCGCGGAACCGGGCGCCCCCGAGGGTCGCGGATGCTCACCTCGGCCACCTCGGGGGCGGGGTCTCCGGCCAGGCCCGGCTCCCACGCCTCGGGGCGGCGGGCGGTGTGGCAGTTGACCCCGTCGGTGGAGCCGTAGACGTTGACCACGGGCCGCCCGAAGCGGGCGGCGCAGGCGTCGCGGACCTCCCGGTGCAGCGGGGCGCCGCTGGCCACCACCGCGCGCAGGGACGAGGTGTCGGCCCGCTCGGGCAGCGCGGTGATCCGCCGCAGCATGGTGGGCACGCCGATCAGGTGGGTGGGGCGGTGCAGCTCGATCGCGCGCAGCGCGGCGGCCGGGTCGAAGCGGGGCAGGACCACCAGGGTCGCGCCGAGCCCGGCCAGGGTCACCGGCACCCCGCAGGAGCCGAAGGAGGAGGCCAGCGACACCAGGACCAGGTTGCGCATGGGTCCGGGTCCGGTGTGCAGCGCCGCCACGTAGTTGGCCCGGCCGCCCGCCATGGCGTTGTGGCTGTAGGCGACCATGCCGGGTTCGCCCTCCGAGCCGGAGGAGACCAGGACGCGGGCCGGGGACTCGGGGTCGGGCCGGGCGGGACGCCAGTCCCGCAGCGTCCCGGCGTCGGGCCGGTCCAGGCTGCGCGTCCCGGGGCGGGCCGGGCCGAACGCCCACGTCCGGCGCAGGGTCGGCGGCGGGTCCGCGCGGCGGATCCGTCGGGCGCGCTCCGGGGTGGTGACGAGGTCGGCGGCCCGGGAGCGGGCGAGCAGGCTGCGCACGTCGGCCGGGGACCGGCCGTCGGGAATCGGCAGCGCGACCGCGCCGACGGCGGCGACGGCGAGTTCGGCCACGACGGCCTCGCGTCCGTTGGGCAGCAGGACGCCGACGACGTCGCGTTCCCCCGTTCCCCCTGCGGCCAGCGAGGCGGCGGCGCGGCGCACGGCGGCGTCCAGCCCGGCGTAGTCGAGCGTGCCGTGGTCGTCGACGACGGCGTCGCGTCCGGGGTGGGCGAGCGCGTGCTCGTGGAAGAGGGTGTACAGGTCCCGGCCCGGGCACCAGCCGCGCGCGGTCCACCGCGCGCGCAGGTCGGCCGGGACCAGGTCGCGCAGTTCCAGGCCGTTGGAGGAGGTCCAGGTCATCGGTTCTCCGCGGGCGTGTGGGCGGCCACGGCGCCGTCCGGAGACGTCGACGGTGCGGCGTGTGGGATGTCCGGGCCGGTGGTCCTGCCGCTGGTGCCGCCGCCGGCGCCGTCGTGGGCGCCGCTGGTGCCGCCGGGAGCGGGTTCGTTCCGTACGGGCGCGCCCCGGCGCGCGGCGCCGTCACGCGGCCCCGTCCCGGCGCTCGGGGCGTCGGCGGCGGGCGCGAAGCTCCACGGGGCACGGACGCAGGAAGCGCCGCCGACCGTGTCGAAGGCCGCCGCGAACGCCGGTGCGGCGGCCATCGCCGCCAGGTCCTCCACGGGTACGGGACCGCTCCGCCCACCGGGAGCCGGGCCGCCGCTCTCCAGGGGCGCGGTGACGCCTCCCGTCCGCGACGCGGCGCCGTCGTGCTCCACGGCGACGAGGCCGCCGCGTTCCCCCGGCGCGGTGCCGCCTCGTGGTCCGGTCCGGGTGCGGTCCCACCGCTGGGGCACGGCGCCGTCGCGCTGGCCGGGTCCGGTACCGCTCCGTCGCCCGGGAACGGGGGCGCTCCGCTCCCCGGGAACGGGGGCGCTCCGCTCCCCCTCTTCGGCCGCGGTGCCGCGTCCGGCGCGGCGCAGCAGCCGGGCCGCGTCCGACAGGGCGGTCCGGGCGCGGACCCCGGCGCCGGTGCGGGCGCGCAGCAGCAGCGCGGCCACCGCCCCCTCGGCGGCGAGGATTCCGCCGAGCACGTCGGTGAGGGTGAGCAGGGACGGCGCGGGCTCCCGCCCGGGACCGGCCAGGAGGTCGGCCACCCCGCCGTGCGCCTGGACCAGGTAGTCGGTGGCCAGCGCGCCGGGTTCGGGAGCCCGGCCGCCCCATCCGTCGGCGTGCACGTGGACCAGGCCGGGGGCGGGGCCGGCGAGGTCGTCGGGGCCCAGGCCGAACCCCTCGGCGCGCCCGGGCGGCCAGTTGTAGAGCAGGACGTCGGCCGTGGCGGCCAGGTCACGGGCGGCCCGGCGCCCGGCCGCGGACTTGAGGTCGGTCTCGACCGCGCCCTTGCCCCGGTTCAGGGCCAGGAACCGGGCGGAGCTGTCCCCCGCCATCGGCGCCACCCCGCGCATGGGGTCGCCGCCCGGGGGTTCGATCCGCACGACCTCGGCGCCGAGCATGGCGAGCAGCAGCCCGGCGAGCGGGCCCTGCACGCGGTTGGTGGCCTCCACCACCCGCAGTCCGGCCAGGGGCGCGGCGGCATCGGGCCCGAGCGCTGCCAGGGGGGCGGCCGGGGTCCCGGCGGCGTCCCGCGCGCGCAGCCGCCACTCCGAGGCCGGGTCGGGCTCCTCGGCCTCCCGGACGGCGCGGACGAGGGCCAGGCTCATGCCCGCGTCGCGGGCGGCCAGGCGGACCCGGGCGAGGTCCACGGCCGCGATCGCGGCGGGCAGCTCGGGCGGCAGCGGGCACACCGCGGTGGCGAAGCGCCTCTGGAAGGGCGGCCACCCGGCGGCGATCGCGGCCGGGGCAGCGCCCAGGTCGGTCCAGAACCGCAGCCAGACCTCGGCGTCCAGGGTCTCGATCTCGAAGCGCGCTCCGTCGGCGGAGCGGAAGGGCGGAACGGTTCCGGGCACGACAGCACCACGGCCACCACCGGCACCAGCGCCTCCCGCGTCGAGCGCGGACGAGCCCGTGCCGGGCCCGGGAGCGCTCCGGCGGGGGTCGGCCTCACCGGTCACCGGCGCTCCGGCACCGGGCGCGGCTCCTGCCCTGCCGGGCACGGACGCGCCCGCCGCGGCTTCCCGGCCCGGGGCGGTGGCCGCGGCGACGTAGGGCCCCGCCGCGAGCAGGGCGGCCTGGGCCGCGGAGACCGACGCCGACAGCGCCGGGCCGCCGCGCGCCAGGGCCAGCGCGCAGGCCGCCACCGCCTGAGCGGCCAGCACCCCCGCGCACACCGACGCGTAGTCCACCCCCAGGAACCGGGCCGCCCCGCGGGCCCGGCCGTGCAGGTGCGCCAGCCCGCAGGCGGCCTGGACGTCGCGCTCCCCCGCCAGGGGCGCCGCGACCGGCCCGGACCAGCCGATGGCGCAGCCGACCGGTACCGGCAGCACCCGGGTTCCCCCTCCGCCGGAGCCGTCAGCGCCCGGGGCCGCGCCGGAGCCGTTCCCGCCCGGGCCCCACTCGCCCGGGACGGCCACCAGGCCGATCCACCCGGCCGGCGCCTGCGGGGGCAGGGGCCCCTCGACCCGGGAGACCGCGCAGCCGAGCGCCTCCAGGCGCGCCGCCGCGATCCGCAACGCGACCGAGTCGCCCACCGCCCGCGCGGCGGCCCCGGCCAGCGGGAGCGGGGCCGCGTCCACCGGCGGGGCGGTCACGTCCACTTCCCCGTTCCGCAGGTGTCGGGGCGCAGGCCCAGGTGCTCGCGCAGCACGGAGCGGCGGACCTTGCCGGTGCCGGTGCGCGGCAGCTCGTCCCAGGTCAGCACCACCGGGTCGGCGAGTTCGGGCAGGTCGGCGACGGCGCCGCGCCAGGCCACGATGTCCAGGCCCCCGCTCTCGGTGGCCACCACCGGCACCGGGGGCCCGTCCGGAACGCTCAGGACGACGCACTCCAGCACCTCGGGCAGGCGGTCGTCCACGACGTCCTCCACCTCCAGGCAGCCGCCCTCGCGCAGGGCGTCCACCTCGCGGTCCACCAACCGCAGCGCGCCGGTGCGGCTGAGGACGCCGATGTCGCCGGTGTTCCACCACTCGCCCACCAGCTTGGACCGCCACCGGCCCTCCTCGCCGACGTAGCCCAGGCACAGGGCCTCGGTGCGGCAGAAGATCAGGCCGGGCGTACCGGCCGGGACGGGGCGCGTGGTGTGCGGGTCGACCGCGCGCAGTTTGGTGCGGGTGGGGATGGCGCGGCCCAGGTGACGGGTGGTCGGGTGGCGCTCGTTCTCCGCGGCCATCGCCCGCCGGGTGAGGAACCGGAAGGTCAGCGGCCCGGTCTCGCTCTGGCCCCAGCCCTGCATCCACACCGGGCGCCGGTGGCCGGTGGCGCCCAGGAAGGCGCGCACGGTCGGCGGGTGCACGGCGTCGAAGGTGCTGACGTAGAGCCGCACCCGGTCGAACGGGGCGTCCTCCCGCTCCGCCCGGTTCTGCCAGCGCGCGAAGACCGCGGGCGCGGCCTCCAGGGTGGTGGGGCGGTGCCGCTCCAGCAGCGGTCCGGCCTCGGCCCAGTCGGCGCCGGTGACCACGGACAGCCCGCCCGGGGACAGCCACAGCACGCTGGCGGTCCAGGCGAGCGCGCGCCCGTGCGCGAAGGAGTACGCGCCGGTCACCGTGTCGTCGGGGCGGCTGCTCAGCACGGGCCAGCGGTGCGCCTCGAACCCGGCCAGGCGGCGCATGATCGTGCGGGTGGAGTGCGGGACCAGCTTGGGCACGCCCGTGGTGCCGGAGGTGTGCATGATCGCCAGGGGCGCGTCCAGGTGCGGCCTGCGCGGCGGCGGTGCCTCGGTGCCGCGCACGTCGTCCAGGCGCAGGACGCTCCCGGCCGGGCCCCCTCCCCCGACGGGGACCCCGTCCCCGACCGGACCCGCGCCCCCTGTCGAACCGTCGATGACCAGGGTGCGGGCCGCGTGCACGGCGGGGTCGGCCCCCGCCTCCCGGGACGCGGCGAGCAGGGCGGCGTCGGTGACCAGCAGCGCCGGGTCCAGCCGCTTGAGCAGGACCTCCAGCGCGTCCGGCTCCAGGTGCGCCGACAGCGACGCGGGCACCGCGCCCAGCCGGGCCGCGGCGCAGTTGAGCAGTACGTAGTCCCAGTGGTTGCGCTTGGCGATCGCGACGCGGTCGCCGGGCCGCACACCGGCCGCCGCGAGCCACCCGGCCGCCTCGCGCACCAGTTCGGCCACCCGGGGCACGTCCAGCTCGGTGCCCAGGCCGGGGGCGATGTCCAGCGGCCTGCTCAGGTGCACGGCGGTCGTGGAGCCGCGCTCGACCAGGTCGTCGAAGAGTGTGCCCAGGTGCAGGGGCTTGGTGAACAGCGTCATCGTCGTCGGTCCTCACTGGAGGCGGGAACGGGGGTCTGGGCCGTCGAGGCGAGGAAGGCCAGGACCCGCGCGGCGGCCGTGGCCCCGGAGGAGACCGCGCCCTCGCTGCACGGGCGCAGCGAGATCCAGTCCCCGGCGTAGTCCACGGCCGCGGGCGGGCGTACGGCGAAGGCGGCGCGCTCGCGCAGGGCGCGCGGCCCCGCGGCGGGCAGGCCGTGGCGGAAGCGGTGCACGCGCACGGCCTCCACGTGCTGGGACAGGCCGGGCAGCAGGAGTTCGGCGCGGGCGGTGAGCCGCTCCGCCACCAGCGCGTCGGAGGCGTCCAGGAGTTCGGCCGCGCCGCGCGGCGAGGCGACCAGGGAGACCAGGCCCCGGCCGGACGGCGCCCGGCCCGGGTGCTTGTTGTGGTCGGCGGTGACCACGTTGAGCAGCGGGTCCTCCAGGGCGGGCACCAGGGTGGCGAAGCCGCCGCGCGCCCCGGCCGGTTCCATCGGGCGGTCCAGGACCAGGGAGACGCGGAGCATGGGCGCGTACTCGCAGGCCTCCAGGTAGGCGCGCTCGACGCCGGACGCGCCGGGGTGGAGCACGGCCGCGAGCGGGGCGGGCACGGCCAGCACGGCCGCGCGGGCGTTGACCGTGCCCGCCGGGGACTCCAGCCTGACCCCGTCGGGGCCCGCGGACACGCCGGTCACCGGGTGGGCGGTGACCACGTCGAGCCGGTCGGCCAGGGCCCGCGCGAGGGTGTCCATGCCGTCGCGGTAGGTGCGCCAGCGCGCGCTGCTGCCCGCGGAGACCAGGTGCGCGGCGAAGGGGGCGGCGGCCGTGTGCTCGGGGTCCCAGCCGAAGAACCCGGCGGCCAGGGCGCCGAGCAGCCGGTACCGCAGCTCCGGGTGGTAGGGGCGGAGCAGTTCGGCCAGGGTGCGCGCGCCCAGCGGGGAGCGCTCGGGGTGTTCGGGGTCCAGGCCGAGGCGGGCCAACTGGAGCTGGAGGCGCAGCAGGTCGGCCCGCGCGCGCGGGGACAGCCCGGCGCCGGTGAGCAGGCCCAGGGGGCGGCCCACGTGCGGTCGGGCCCGGCCCCCGCGCCAGGACGCCAGGGCGCCGCGGATGCGGGGCACCGCGCCGCGGTCGGCGTCCAGGCCGACCTCGCGGATCAGCTTCCAGGTGGCCGGGTAGGCCTTCGCCGGGGGCAGCATCTCCGCGCCGGTGTCGATGAGGCAGCCGTGCTCGCGCAGGGTGCGCATGCGTCCGCCCACGGCCTCGGCGGCCTCCAGGACGCGGACCGAGCGGCCCGCGCGGGCCAGCGCGTGGGCGGCGGCCAGTCCGGCGGGGCCCGCTCCGACCACGGCGACGTCGAGCACCTCGCTCATACGGCGCCTCCCAGGAGCACGGGCGCCAGCAGGTGGGCGGCGATGAGCAGGACCACGGTGACCCGGTGGGTGTGGATGGCCAGGCGGCGGGCGCGCAGGATGTCGTTCTGGACGAACCCGATGAAGAGCTGGGCCACCCGCATCAGGAAGACGGGGGCCAGGACGATCGGGAACCACCACGGGGAGATCCCGGCCAGGGTGGAGCCGCTGATGAGCAGGCTCTCCGCCGCGGTCGCCGCGATGATGAAGGCGGTGTTGAGGCGCCTGGGCACCAGCGCGGCCACGGTGATCCGCCCTGCGGCGCGGTCGCCCGCGGCGTCGTTGGTGTTGGAGTACAGGCCGAAGAGCATCGGGCCGAAGCCGAACAGCAGTGCCTGGACCACGACGAAGCCGTTCAGCTCCCCGGTGAGCAGCCCGTAGGGCACCAGGACCCAGCCCACGCCCAGGCCGATGAGGAAGATCTCCTGGAAGCCCCGGTAGCTGATCTTGAGGCCCCAGGAGTACTGGACCGAGGCGACCACGCACAGGGCGGCCAGGGCGACCGCCCAGGCGGGCCGGTGCGGGGCGGCCAGGACGACCAGGCCCCAGAGCAGGGCGCTCACCGCGGTCGCCGCCCAGGCGAAGCGCAGCGCCTGCGGTTCGGTGAGCGTCCCGGCGACGAGGGGTTTGCGGGCCAGTCGGCGGCGGGCCGCGTCCGAGCCGTAGTTGGCCGCGTCGCTGCCGTCGCGGTAGCCGGTGACGTCGTCGAAGGCGACCATGGCGGCCACCACGGCCACCTCGGCGAGCAGGATGAGCAGGAGCAGCCCCAGCGTGCCCGGCTCCCAGCGCAGCGCGGGCGCGAGCATGGCCAGTACCAGGGGCAGGCCGATGTAGTAGTCGTAGATGTCGAGCTTGGCCAGCCGGGCGTAGGCGGCCGGGGTGCCCCGGGGCGGCGCTGCCGCGGTCGCCGGTCCGGCGGGGGGCGCGGCGGTGTGGTCGGTCATCTTGTTCTCCTGGAACGGTCGGCGAACGCGCACACGGTGTCGGCGATGTGCTCCACCTGGGCGTCGTCCAGGTGCGGGTACAGCGGCAGGGAGATGTTGCGCCGGGCCGCCGACTCCGCGTTGGGCCAGCGGGCCCCGGCCCGGGCGTACGGGGCGAACGCGGGCTGGGCGGGCAGGGCGCGCGGGTAGTACACGTGGGTGTCGACCCCGTGCGCGGACAGGTGGACACGCAGGTCGTCGCGCTCCTCGGCCAGGAGCGTGTAGACGTAGTGGCAGCGCCCGTCGCCGCCCGTGGGCGGCGCCGTGATCCCGGCTCCGGCCAGTTGCGCGAACCGGCTGGAGTAGTAGGTGGAGATCTCGGCCCGTCGGGCGAGCCGCTCCTCCAGCCCGCTCAGCCGGTGCAGCTGGAACTCGGCCATCACCTCGTCGAAGCGGCTGTTGAAGCCGATCCGGTGGTGCAGGAAGCGGTGCGTGCCGTCCTGGCCGTGGTTGCGCAGCATCCGCACGCGCACGGCGAGTTCGGCGTCCGCGGTGACCACCACGCCGCCCTCGCCGGGCATGCCGAAGGTCTTGACCTGGACGAAGGAGTAGACCCCGGCGTCGCCCCACAGCCCGGCGGGGCGGCCGCCGAGGGTTCCGCCCTGGGCCAGCGCGGAGTCCTCGACCAGGCGCAGCGCGTACTGGTCGGCCAGGTCCCGGAACCGGGGCATGGCGGCCATCATCGAGAACACGTGCGCGGGCATGACCGCGCGGGTGCGCGCGGTGAGGGCGGCCTCGGCGGCGTCCGGGTCCAGGGTCAGGGAGACCGGGTCGATGTCGGCGAAGACCGGGCGCGCGCCGCGTTCGACGACGGTGCTGGCCAGCGGCGCGCAGCCGAAGGCCGGTACCACCACCTCGTCTCCGGGGCCGATCTCCATGGCGGCCAGGACCAGGGTGAGCGCGGAGGTGCCGCTGGAGCAGGCGACGACGTCGGCGGCGGCGAGGCGGTCGCGCAGTTGGCGTTCGAGGCGGGCGGTGCGCTCGCCGAGGATGAACTTCTGCGCGCCGCCGGTGCCGGTGGCGTGGACGGCCTCCAGCAGGACGTCGCGGTCGGCGTCGAACAGGTCGGGGGCGAAGAAGGGGATGCGCTGCCCGGTCGCCGTGGTCATCGGTGCCTCCGAACGCAGAAGTCCTCGATCTCCTCGCAGACCCGGTCCGCCTGGGCGTCGGTCAGGTCGGGGTAGAGCGGCAGGGCCACCGCCGCCTCGCAGGCCGCCTCGGCGCGCGGGAAGTCGCCGGGCGCGTATCCCAGGTGGGTGAAGCAGGGCTGCAGGTGCAGCGGGATCGGGTAGTAGGTCTCGGTGCCGATCCCGGCCCCGGCCAGGTGGGCGACCAGGGCGTCGCGGTCGTCGGCCTCGACGAGGTGGACGTAGACGACGCGGTCGCCGCCGGGATGGGGCGCGACGGCGCCGGGCACGGCGCGTATCCCGGGCAGGTCGCGCAGGCGGGCGTCGTAGCGCGCGGACAGCTCGGCCCGGCGGGCGATGTCGGCGTCGAGCCGGGAGAGCTTGGCCAGCAGCACGGCGGCCTGGATGTCGTCCATCTTGCTGTTGCAGCCCGCGACGACCGTCGGGTTGGCGATGCCGGGGAAGTCGTCCAGGGTCCGCCCGGAGCGGCCGTGGTGGCGCAGTGCCCGCGCGGTCTCGGCGACGGCGTCGTCGTCGGTGAGCAGCGCGCCCGCGTCGCCGATGGCGCCGAGGGTCTTGGAGGGGAAGAAGGACAGCACGCCGCCGGTGCCGAGCAGTCCGGCGTGCACGCCGCGCAGCCGCATGCCGATGGCCTCGGCGCTGTCCTCCAGCACGGTCAGGCCGCGGCGCCGGGCGACCTCGCGCACGCCCTCCATGTCGGCCAAGCGGTCGAACAGGTGGACCGGCATGACCATCCGGGTGCGGGAGGTGGCCACCGCGTCCACCGAGGCCGGGTCGATGCCGTACCCGTGCTCCTCGATGTCGGCGAAGACCGGGACGCCCCCGGCGAGGACGACGGAGCTGGCGGTGGCGACGAAGGAGTAGGCGGGGACGATCACCTCGTCGCCGGGGCGCAGCCCGGCGGCGCGCAGCAGGATGACGAGGGCGTCGGTTCCGGAGTTGACGCCGACCACGTGCCGGGCGCCGGTCCAGCGGGCCAGGGCGTCCTCGAACTCGGCGACCATGGCCCCGTGCGAGAACTTGCCCCGGTCCATGACCCGGAGGCAGTTCTCCCGGATGCGCGGCCACAGTTGCGCGAAGCTCCGGGACTGGTCGAAGAAGGGGACGGGGAGGCGTGTTCTGCCGGGGGGCGCCGCCTCGGGGGGTTGGAGCGTTCTCTTCAACTTCTCCACGTTTCTACGCTGCGGGAGGGGGGCGGTCGGCGGCCGGGGCGGCGGGCCCCGGCCGGATCGGGGGCTCAGCCGCCGAGGAGGGGGATGTCGTTGCGGCCGAGGTGGTAGTCGCGGACCGCGTCGACCAGTTCGGAGGCGGAGAGCGTGCCGCTGCCGTCGGTGTCGAGTTCGTCGAAGACGCGGTCGGCGTCCCGCGCACTGACGCCGACGGCGTCGAGCCACTGGCGCATCTCGCTCCGGCTGACCTCGCCGTCGCCGTCGGTGTCGAGCACGTCCATGGTGGCCTGGAGCGTCGGCCGGGCGATCTCGGCGAAGCCGTCCTCGCTGCCGACCATCTCGCGCCCGGCGACCTCCATGAACTGGTCGCGGTTCATCCGGTCGGTGCCCGCGGCCGCCGCCAGGCGGTCGAACATGCCCAGGTAGGCGGCCTTGAGCGCGTCGCCACGGGCGGTGCCCTCGGCCCCCAGGCGCGAGACGATGCCGTCGGCCTCGGCCGCGAGGTCCGAGCGCTCGATCACCCCGTTGCCGTCGACGTCCCAGAGGCGGAAACGCTCCTCCAGGCGGCTGGCGGTCTTGGTCGCGGTCGTCATGGGCTTTCCCTCACTTCTTCTGTGGAACAACTTCCGTGGAACAACAGAAGCACGACGTCATACCGGCATTCGAAAAGGGCGCCGCAAACCGGACTCCGACCGTTTTCCACGCCGAATAAAGCCCTTCCCGTGCGCCTCGGGAAAGACGGAACGGGAGGGCCGGTGCACTTCGTTTTCCCGCCTTCTCGCACCGCGGAGGGGAGAGGGGCGGGAAGTGGTCCCGGCCGCGGCGGTCGGCCGCGGCCGGGACGAGGGGTCTCAGCTCCCGAGGAGGGGGATGTCGTTGCGGCCGAGGTGGTAGTCGCGGACCGCGTCGACCAGCTCGGTGGTGGACAGCTTGCCGCTGCCGTCGGTGTCCAGCTCGGCGAAGGCACGGTCGGCCTCGGCGCCCTGGAGACCGATGGCGGCGAACCACTTCTGCATCTCGGAGGGGCTGATCTCACCGTCGCCGCTCGTGTCCAGCACGTTGACGATGGCCTGGATGGTCGGCTGGACGACCGAGGCGAAGCCGGCGTCGCCCTTGCTGATGATCTCCTGCTCGGCGGCCTGGACGAACTGCTCCTGGCTCATCTCCTGGGTGCCGGCGGCGGCGGCCAGGTGGTCGAACATCGCCAGGTAGGCGGTCTTGAGCTCGTTGCCCTGAGCGGTGCCCTCGGCTCCCAGGCGCGAGACGATGTCGTTCGCCTCGGTCTCGAAGTCCGAGCGCTCGATGGTCCCGTTGCCGTTGGAGTCCCAGAGGCGGAAGCGCTCTTCGAGGCGGCTGTTGGCCTTGGTTGCGGTCGTCATTTATTTTCCCTCTCAGTTCCCATGGAAAAACAGACGTACGATGCTCTCTCCGAGCACAGGAAAGGACCCTCCGGCCGAGTCCGGCCGGACCCTCCCCACACCCAGAACATTAGCCTGCGAGCGTGTCCCACAAAAGGGGTTCAGAAGAATCCACGGGGGTAATTGATTTTTTATATCGGACATCTTTCAGCAAATGCCAGATTCTTCGGAAACCGTTGCGGCGGCCGGGTCGGCGCCGACCGGCTCCCCCTGCCGGAACACCAGACACTCACCCGCGGCCAGACCCAGGTCCCGCCCGGTCGGCAGCGGGTCGGCGTGGACGAGCACGTTGTAGTGGTTGGGCATGTGGCAGGCGTCGAAGCCGAGCACCGTCCCCACCCGGCGCGGGCCGATCCACACCTCGTCGCCCCGGTCCACCACCCCGGCGCCGGTGATCTCGGCGAACCCGAGGAAGCCCACCCGGTCGATCCGGGCCCCCTCGGCGGTCTCGGTGTGGTCGGTGGCGACCAGCTCGTGCACCTCCCCAGCGCGCACGCACCGGCTGGCGTGGGGTTCGAGCCGCATGCCCCGCTCGCTCCTGCGGTGCACCAGGACCTTGACCAGCGTCGCGGTGACGTCCCGTTTGGGACCGTCCTCACGGGGGTTCACCGCGCCCCCTCCCTCGTCGGCTCCGCGGCCTCCGCCAGGCGGTAGGCGTCCCCGACCAGCCGCAGCGCGGACGGCCCGCCGGGGTCCTCGACCACGCCGCCGCGCACCCGCCGCTCGAACTCGGCGAGCACGCCCACGTACTCGTGCCACAGGGAGTCCTTGAACCCGGGGTGGCCCTCCAGCATGTCCGCCGTGAGCACCTCCCCGTCGGCGGTGCGCGCCTCGACGTCCTTGCGCTCGCCGGGGTGGGACCAGTCGAGCAGGACGCGTGCGCGCGCCCCCGCGGCGCGCAGCACGACCTCGGCCCGGCGGTCGGTGCCCGCGGCGTCGCGCGTGACGCGCGCCGACTCGGCCTCGGCGGGGCCGAGCAGCCACTCCACCAGGTCGAAGGCGTTGGGTCCGTTGTCGGCCACGCACCCGCCGCCGCAGCGGGCCGGGTCCAGGTACCAGGTGTCGGTCCCGGCGTGCTCCTCGATCCGTTCCAGGTAGCGCACGGTCAGCTCCTCCACCCGCCGTCCGGCCAGGTCCCGGCGCAGCCGCGCGAGCGCGGAGTTGTACCGGCGGTGGAAGGCGGTGAACAGCACCGTGTCCCGGTCGCGGGCGAGCGCGGCCAGCGCCTCCCCCTGGACGGCGTCCAGCGCGAGCGGCTTCTCCACGCACACGGCCACCCCGCGCCGCAGCGCGTCGGCGCAGATGGGAGCGTGGGCGTCGTTGGGCGCGGTGACCACCAGCGCGTCCAGTCCGGTCTCGTCGAGCATCCTGACGTGGTCGGTGTAGCCCCGCGCCCCGACCGGGTGGGCGGCGAGCACGCCGGGGTCGCGGTCGCACACCGCGACCAGGTCCAGGCCGGGCGCGGTGCGCAGGGCCTCCAGGTAGAAGCGGGAGATCACGCCGAGGCCGACCAGCCCGGTGCGCAGCGGGGCGCTCATCGGGTCTCCTCCCGCATCGCCTGGAGGGGCAGGCCGGTCCGGTCGGCCAGCTCCGCCAGCTCGGCGTACAGCTCCGCCTCCAGCGGCACGCCCGTCAGTCGCAGTTCCCGCGCCCGGTGGTGCTCGTGCCAGCCGGGGTAGCGCACCGGCGCGTCCGGGTCGGTGGGCGGGCAGTCCAGCAGCGCGCCGAACAGCTCGCGCGCGTCGTCCTCGGCCCCCTGCCGCAGGGCGTCGGGCGCGATCGCGGCCACGAAGAAGCCGATGTCGTCGTCGCGTCCGCTCGGGCCGCCGTCCCCGTCCAGGGCGTCGGGGTGCGGGCCCGTCCCGGCCCCCGGGACCAGCGCGGAGAGCACCTCGACCATGAGCCCGAGGCCGAAGCCCTTGTAGCGTCCCGCGTCGCCGCCCAGCCACATCAGGTGCGCGCGCCCGGCGTCGAAGGCGGCGGGGTCGGTGACGGGCGCGCCGGTGTCGTCGCACAGCAGGCCCTCGGGCAGGGTGAGGCCCTCGCGGGCGGCCTGGCGGACCCGGCCGGTGGGCGCGGCCGTGGTGCTCATGTCGAGCAGGAACGGGGGGTGCTCCCCCGCCGGGGCGGCGACGCTGAGCGGGTTGGTGCCCAGCATCGCGACCGCGCCGCCGGGCGGACGGGCGATGCGCTGGCGTCCGCAGTTGCTGGCCACCAGGCCCACCATGCCGCGTTCGGCCGCGCGCAGCGCGTGGTACCCGGCGCAGCCCAGGTGGGTGGCGCCGCGCACGGACACCAGTCCGATGCCGTGGCGCGCGGCGCGCTCGGCGGCCAGGTCCATGGCCTCGCTGGCCGCCCACAGGCCCAGGGCCCTCCGGGAGTCCCAGAGCACGGCGGCGCCGAGGTCGGCGAGGACGCGCGGCTCGGCGGCGGGGTCGGCCCTGCCCTCGTCGAGGAGCGGCAGGTAGAGGCGGGTCAGGTTGGCCAGGCCGTGCGAGCGCGGACCGGCGAGGTCTCCGTGGCACAGGGCGCGCGCCGCCTCGGCCGCCCGGTCGGGGGGCAGGCCTCGGTCGGCGAACACCCCGGCGGCGAACGCGACCAGGTCGTCGTGGCGTACCCGCACGGCCTCGTGTTCCGGCGGGGCCTGGGTGGGGGCCGCGGTGGTCACCGGGCCTCCCGGGCGGGGTTGTGGTGTGCGCGCATGTCCTCGTCGCCTTCCTCGTCGGTGGTGTGGGGCTCTTCGTCGGTGTGCGGCTCTCGGGCCTCGGGCGGGTCGTCGGGCCCGGGGGCCCGACGCGGGATCTGGTCGGTGAAGGCGGCCAGGACGCGGGCGACCGCGTCGGCGAACCCGTCGAGTTCGTCGACGCGCGCGAACTCGCCGTCGGCGTGCGCGTTGTTGGCGGCCAGGTCGCCGGGGCCCAGCACGGCGGTGCTGGCTCCGGCGACCCCGGACATCCAGATCGCGTCACAGGTGAAGGCGGGTTCGTCCGCGGGCCACGGTGCGATTCCGGCGCGGCGCAGCAGGGCGGGCCCCCAGGGGTCGCGGTCGTCCAGCGCGGGCAGGCCGCGCTTGGTCCACTCCAGGCGGGTGAGGGCGCGGGCGTCGGCGGCGGTGCGGGCGAACAGCGCGGTGTCGGCGAAGTCCTTGGTGAAGGCGTCCAGTCCCGCGTCGAGCGCGTCGGTCAGGGCGCGTTCCAGGGCGCGTCCGGCGGCGGCGTCCGCGTAGGCGAGGTTGAGCAGCAGCGACCCGCTGCCGTAGACCCTGTTGTGCAGGGTGCCGGTGTGCAGCCCGGCCAGGCACACCGCGCCGGATCGGGCGTACGCGTCCAGGGCGCGGCCCAGGTGCCGGGCCAGGTGGCCCAGCAGGACGGAGGCGTTGTGCCCGGTGTGCGGGCGGTCGTCGATGGCGTCGTCCCCGCGGACCGAGATCCGGGCGGTCATCGCCGCGGTGCTGCGTGTGAGGAACCGCATCCGGGTGGGCTCGCAGAAGATGTTGAGGCGGCCGGTGTGGCCGCGTTCGACCAGCGGCCGGGTGCCGAGGGTGCCCATGGCTCCGCCCTCCTCCCCGGCCACGGCCTGGACGAGCACCGCGACGTCGCGGCCGACGGCCGGGTCGCGTTCGCGGGCGGCCCGCACCCCGGCCAGCAGCGCCACCGCCGGGCCCTTGGCGTCGATGGCGCCGCGCCCGTGGAAGCGTTCGCCGTCGAAGCCGACCGGCTGCCGCCCGGCGACCGTGTCCAGGTGCACGTTGAACATCACGGTGCGCTCGGCGGGCAGGTCGGGGCCCAGCCGGAGCACGAGGCTGGGCTGGCAGCCGAGGAAGCCGGGGCGGGCCAGGGCCTCGCGGACCGGGGCCGGGACGTCCGGCCGGTCCATGTCGGCGGGCCGGGCCGGGGCGTGGTGCACGACGTCGAACCCGGCTTCGGCGGCGGCGCGGGCGTAGAGGAGCTGGGCCTCGCGCAGCAGCGGCGGGGGCCCGTCGGGGCCGGTCTCCAGCGGGCCCGCGGTGGGCAGTTCGAGCAGCCGCAGCAGCAGGTCGTGGTCGGCGGGGTTGAGCACGGCGGTCACCGGACCCCCTCGGTGCGGCGGAGACCGTCAGCGGTACGGGCGGCCCCGGTCGCGACGTGGGGGTCCGTGTCCCCGCCGCTGTGGGGGTCGTCCCCGGTGTGCCAGGTGCGGGCCAGGAGGTCCTCCAGTGCGCGCCCGTAGGCGACGAAGGCGGGCCGGTCGCCGCGGCCGGGGTCGGCGCCCGAGACCCGCAGGTGCGGGCGCAGGTGCAGGTGGGGCTCGATGGACAGCGTTCCGGTGTAGCCGTCGGCGGCCAGCAGCCGCAGGCACTCGGCGGTTCCGGCCTCCCCCTGACCGGGCAGGACGTAGTCGACCCCGCCGTCGGGCGCGGTGACGGCGTCCTTGACGTGCACGTGCTCCACGTGGTCGAGGAGGTGGCGCAGCATCTCCGGGGCCCGGTAGCCGTGGGCGACGCCGTTGCCGGTGTCGAACAGAAGCCGCAGGGCCGGGCTGTCCACCTCGGCCAGCAGTTCCAGGGCGCGGTCGGCGCGGTCCCCGGCCCAGCCCGCGCAGTTCTCGTGCACCAGCACCAGGCCCGCGTCCTCGGCCCGGCGGGCCAGTTCGCGCAGGCGGGCGCGGACGCGCCGCCCCCACTCGACCTCGGGGAGCCCGTCGCGGGGGTAGGACATGACCCGTACCATCCGGGTGCCCAGCGCCGCGCAGCGCCGGGCCAGGACGTCCAGTTCGGCCAGGTCGGGGGCGAAGTCGCCGGTGGCGGGCCTGGACCAGTCGGCGATTCGGGAGGCGACGGCGACCACGTCGGTCCCGGCCTCGCGTATCCGTCCGGCGGCGCGGTCGAAGGTCCGCTCGTCCAGGGCGGCCAGCGCGGTCCCGTCGACGGTGCGCAGTTCCAGGCGGTTCCAGCCGAGTTCGGCGAGGGCGGCGAGCTGTCCGTCGAGGTCGGGTGCCGCCTCGTCGCCGATCCCGGCGAGCGGCGGAGCGGTGTGTTCAGGCGCCGACGGCACTGCCCACCTCCTGCCTGCGGCCGGGGGCCGCGCACATCCGCTTGGCCTCGGTGAGCAGCCGGACCGCCTCGACCTGGACCGGGAGCGTGCCGGGACCGCGGAAGGAGCGGGCGTAGCGGGCGTAGGCGGCGCGGAGGAAGGCGGGGAGGGCGTCGTCGGCGAAGACCGAGTGGGAGGCCCGGTGTCCGGTGGCGTCCACCGACAGCTGGGCGGTGTGGTCGGCCGCGCTGCACGGGTAGTGGCCGGTGAGCACGGCGCGGTCGAACTCCAGCGCGATGCGGCGCTCGCGGACGGGGGAGGTCAGGTCCGAGTCGATCCGGCTGCGCACCCCGCCGTGGTGGGCGAGGTCGAGGCGGGCGCGGCCCAGTCCGGGCAGCCGGGTCTGCTCGGTGACCATGTCCTCCAGACAGGCCGCGGTGACGTCCGCTCCCCCGGCCAGGCTGATCACCACGGCCAGCGCGTGCGGGACCTCCACGTCGAAGGCGGTGGGGTGGCCCGGCGTCTGGGCGGTGCGGGTGAAGCGGGGCTTGTTCTGCAGGACCGTGATGGCGCGCAGGTCGCCGAAGACGCGGCCCCGCACCGCGGCGCGCAGGCGCCGCGTGAGCGCGCTGTCCAGCCACTGGGTGGTGACGGTCAGGTCCAGGTCCCAGCGCCGCCGCAGCCGGGCGACGGCGGCCAGCTCCACCAGGTCCAAGGCCAGCGGCTTCTCCACGACGACCATGCGGTAGCCGAGGCGGGCCAGATGCTCCAGCGGGCCGGAGCGCAGGTGCGGAGGCGTGCACAGGTGGACCACGGTGCGCGGGGGCGGCGCGCAGCGGGTCGCCTCCTCCAGGGAGTCGGCCGTGAGGACCCCCTCGACGGGGCCCCGGAACGGGTCGAACCCCATCACCGGCCCCGGGGCGAACAGGGCGGGGGCCTGGGCCCGTGCCTTGGCCAGGGACGGCAGGTGCAGCCCTTCTCCCGATCTGCCCAGGCCGACGATGAGGGTGTGCAGCATAACGTACGGGCACCTTTCCCTTCTGCTTTCACGGCGGTGCGCTGCCGAATCCCGGGGCGCAGCGGCCACGCGCTTTCCGACCACACTGGGACATCGCGCCGAAAGCGTCAAAGCAGAGAACATGTCCCTGGGTCCGAAAACTCGGAAACGGACATGTTGCCGTCCGCACTGCGAGAAGGAAATGCGTACTTTCGTGGTGTTTTCTCCCCGGCGGCCACACCGCCGCCGGAACACCGGACGGCCCCGCGACCGCCGGAAGGGAGCCGCGGGACCGGTCGGGGTCAGGCCACCGAGAAGCTGAACAGCCCGCTGGGCGGAGCGTGCCAGCCGTGGTCCGGCGCGACCAGGACCGACGGCCCGAAGCAGGTCGTGCCGGCGTGCATGCGCACGTCCGCGTCGGTGAGGTTGACCAGCACGTGTGCGGTCTCGGGGAGCCGCTGGCAGGTGCCCGACGGGGGTTCGGGGTAGCGGCGCAGCTCCTCGAACTCGGTCGTGAAGACGACGACCTCACCGGTCGCGGCGTGGGCCGGAGCGGCGCCCGCCACGGACCCGCCCGCCGCGAACGCGAGTGCCGCCGCGGCGGACACGAGAGCCCTCATTCCGATTGCCTCCATTTTCGTTCCGCACCTTTTCCGAAGGATCGGCCCGCGCATATCACCGATACGGCGAAGCCGACCCGGACATCCTGGCCCGTCGTCACCGCAAAGGCCAGAGCCGGTGCGGTCCAGCGGAGGATTTCGGGCAGCCGCTACCCGGAGCCGAACCGGAGAGAAAGCATCAGGGGAGGAAAATACCGAAAAGAATGCTTTCCATGCCTTCGCTGAGATGTGTACCGCTCGCGGCTTAGATAGCGTTATCGAAGAAAAGGTGCGTTCTCCGGAAGGGAGGGGGTCCGGAACGGGCGGTTTCTCCGGGGTGCGCAGGGGGCACGAGAGGCCGGGAAGCCCTCTGTGACGGCGGGTCAGGCGCGGGAACGGCTGCCCGGACGCTCCCCCGCCCCGCGCCGGGCGCGGCGGGCCGCGCACCCGCCGGAAGGGGAGAAGTCCCGGTTTCCTGCGCGCACAAAAAAGCCCGCCCCGAGGGGCGGGCCGCAGTGTCGCACGGCGCTCAGACCTTGCGGTACCTGGGCACCCAGGCGCCGTCCTGGACCTCGTAGTCGCCGAAGAGCGCCGGGGCCTCCTCCTGGAGGGTCCGGCCGATGAGGTGGAACAGCAGGCGGATCTCCTCCTCCGCGCCGGGGGCGGTGCGCGCCTCCAGGGTGTGGCGCAGGGTGCGCACGTTGGCGGTCCACACCAGGCCGGTGGCCACGCCCTCGGGGGCGAAGCGGCGCATGAAGGAGGTCTTGTGCTTCTTCTCCGCGAACTTGACGCCCTCGTCGTCCAGGCCGAAGTGGTCGGCCATCCAGAGCTGGAACTCCTCCATCTGGCGGAGCATCGCGGTGGCGCGCTCCATCAGCTCGGGGTCCTCCTCGGCCCAGTCGGGGAACCAGAACGGCAGGTCGGACAGGCGCACGAACCGCAGGGACTCCTGGGAGACGGCCACGCCCGGACGGTGCCGGATCAGCTCGTGGGTGAGCACGCGCGAGACGTTGTGCAGGACGAAGCTGAAGCTGATGTGCTCCAGGACGGAGCCGTGCATGCTGGCCAGGATGTTGCCGAGGTAGGCGTCCTGGTCGGTGCGCACCCGGGTCACGTTGGGGTTCAGGCCCGGTTCCCAGGAGCGGTAGCACAGCCGCCCGGCGAACTCGGCGAGATTCTGGGGGTCGTTGAGGTGGGCGTCGAGCTCACCGCGGTCGAACCGCTCCAGCCACGCCTCCCCGCCGACCTCCTTGAGGTAGTCGGCGACGGCGTCGTAGTCCACCTGCGGACGCGCCACCAGACGGACCTGCGGCTCGACCCTCTTCACAGCATGCCTCCCGTTCGTGTTCCCGGCTCCCCGTGCGCACGCCTGAGCACCGCGGCCGACGGGCGGCGCGGGGCGCGGAGGGCGTGACGGGGGCGGGGGCTGACCAGCCCTCCCCGAGGGTACACGGGGTCGGCGGGGGTCGGCCGGGGACAGGGTGCGGGCCGGGCGCCCGCCGGGTGTTCCCGGTCGGGCGCCCGGCCCGCGATCTGTGCCGTGCGTGCTTCCTGGTCGTGCGTTCCTGTCGTGGAGAGGAGGGACAACCCGCTAGAAGCCGTAGAAGTAGCCGGGGGCCACGAAGAGCCCGACGACGATGGCGATGATGCCCCACAGGAGCTGCCCGCGCAGCACCCCGAGAACACCGGCGACGATGAGAATGATTCCGAGGATTGTCAGCAGAATACCCATACACAACCACTGTCCCGTAACGGGTTGATCAAACTTTTCGGTTGGATGTGATTTGGGAAAGGCGTCTTGGTGCAGGTGGGTGCCCGTGCACCGGATATCTCCGCACTCCTCGAAATGCCCGCGTGACCCTCCGCACACGACCTCGGCGCGGGGGTCCGCGGCCCCCGGGGACGGTCCCCGGGGCGCCGCCGCGGCCCTCAGCCGCGGGCCAGGCGCAGGACCCGCGCCACGATGCCCTCGCCGACCGTCGCGGTGAGGATCGACTCGGGGTGGAACTGGACCGCGTACCACCGCGCGGCCGGGTCCTCCACGGCCATGACGACGGGTTCCTCGTCCGCCCCGCCCTCCAGGACGGCGGTGACCTCGAAGTGCTTGACCAGCTCGGGGAGGGTGTAGGTGGAGTGGTAGCGGGCGGCCGGGAAGGCGTCCGCCTCGTCCAGACCGCTGAGGAGCCGTCCGCCGTGGACCCGCACACGGCCCGGCTTGCCGTGCACCGGCTCGTCCAGGGTGCGCAGTTCTCCCCCGGCGTGCTCCACCATCCCCTGGAGGCCCAGGCACACCCCGAACACCGGCAGGCCGCGGACGGCGAGCGCGTCCAGCAGGGCCGACATCCCGAAGTCCTCGGGCAGGCCGGGTCCGGGCGAGAGCACGACCAGGTCGGGGGCGAGCCGGTCGAGCAGGGCCGGGTCGAACCCGTAGCGGACCGTGGTCACCTCGGCCCCGTGGCGGCGCACGTAGTCGGCGAGGGTGTTGACGAAGGAGTCCTCGTGGTCGACCAGGAGCACCCGCATGCCCTCCCCCGGGAGCTGGGCGGGCCCGGCCGCGGTCTCACTGTCCGCCCGCGCCGGGGAGTCCTCCCGCTCGCCCAGGGCGAGGGTCTCCAGCAGGGCGCGCGCCTTGAGGAAGGTCTCGCGCTCCTCGGCCTCGGGGTCGGAGTCGTAGAGCAGGGTGGCGCCCACGCGCACGGCGGCCACGCCGTCGCGGATGTGCGCGGTGCGCAGGGTCAGGCCGGTGTTCATGGAGCCGTCGAAGTTGAGCACGCCGACGGCGCCGCCGTACCAGCGGCGTGGGCTGGTCTCGTGCTGCTCGATGAACCGCATCGCCCAGGTCTTGGGCGCGCCGGTGACGGTGACCGCCCACATGTGGGTGAGGAAGGCGTCCAGGGCGTCGAAGTCGCGGCGCAGGGTGCCCTCGATGTGGTCCACGGTGTGGATCAGGCGCGAGTACATCTCGATCTGGCGGCGGCCGATCACGCGGACGCTGCCCGGCTCGCACACGCGCGACTTGTCGTTGCGGTCCACGTCCGTGCACATGGTGAGCTCGGACTTCTCCTTGACCGAGGAGAGCAGCTCCTGGATGTTCTCGGCGTCGCCCAGGGCGTCCTCGCCGCGGCGGATGGTGCCCGAGATGGGGCAGGTCTCCACGCGCTGGCCGGTGCCGGGCTCGCCGGTGACGCGGACGAACATCTCCGGGGAGGCGCCGACCAGGTACTCGCCCCCGCCGAGGTTGAAGAAGAACTCGTAGGGGGCGGGGTTGCGCTCGCGCAGCAGCTCGTAGAAGCGGGCGGGCGAGGAGCAGCGGGCGTAGGTGCGGTGCCCGGGGACGACCTCGAACAGGTCGCCGCGCCGGAACTTCTCCTTGGCCTCGGCCACGACGCGGGCGTAGGAGCCGGGTTCGGGGCCCTCGGGCACCTCGGCGGCGACCACGGGCGGGGTGGGTTCGGTCTCGCGCGGCAGGCCGCGCGTGGTGGCCTCGGCGCGGTCGCCGTCGGCGGGGACGGTGAAGTCGTAGGTGTAGCGCACGCAGGTCTCGCGCTTGCGGTCGCGGACGATGACGGCGTCGGGCAGGTGCAGGACCAGGTCGCGGTCATCGGGGTCGCGGTCGATGTGCTGCTCGATGGGCTCGAACTGGAAGGCCAGGTCGTAGCCGAAGGCGCCGTACAGGCCCAGGTTGGCGTCCTCGGGGCTGCGCAGGGCGGCCATGACGGCGCGCAGCGCGGTGAAGACGCTGGGGCGGCGGCTGCGCTCCTCCTCGGTGAAGAACTCCCCCGGGTCGGGTTCGGGGACGGTGACGGCGACACTGCCGTGCCGGAGGTCGGCAAGGGTGCTGTCGGGGTCGGGCAGGCCGACGGAGTACAGGGCCCCGGCCAGGACGGGCAGCAGGACGCGGCCGCGGGCGTTGAGGGCGG
This sequence comes from Nocardiopsis sp. M1B1, assembly GCF_052466615.1. Classification (NCBI taxonomy): domain Bacteria; kingdom Bacillati; phylum Actinomycetota; class Actinomycetes; order Streptosporangiales; family Nocardiopsidaceae; genus Nocardiopsis; species Nocardiopsis sp. M1B1. Next base: position 2,707,155 of record NZ_CP196194.1, on the reverse strand, counting down.
TGGCGGTGACGCGGCGCCCGCGCGTGGTGATCTCCAGGCACGGGTCGACGTAGCCCAGGTGCCAGCGGTCGTACCGGCCCGGGTACTCCATGCCGGAGGAGAGCACTCCGCCGCGGCGCAGCTCGACCGAGCGGACGAGCTCGGTGAGGATCTCGGGGTCGCAGGCGGTGGCGCTGCGGTGGACGGTGACGCCGCCCTCGGTGAGGTACGTGCTGGTCTGTGCGTCGCTGGGGTTCACGGCCGGTCCTTTTGGCTGCGCGGTCGGATGGGCCGCACCGTCCGGGGCCGTGGAACACGAAACGACCGCCGGTCCGGGGCGGTCGCTGCATGGGTATGCGAACTCGGAGCACCGCCTAGGGGCGGCGCCACCACTGAGCCTGGGTGGTCGTCTGTCGCATGGGCACGAGTGTAGCGGGTGCGGTGTGTGCTGGGGAGGCCGACGCGGAGGTTTTCCGGTCGCGACGTGCGGGGAACTCGCGCGGAGCGGAGGGTGGGGGCGTGCGGCGGCGCGTCGAGGGGGATGACGCGAAAGCGCTCTCGCGCGGGCGCGCGGCGCTGTGCTAGGGTGCGTAGCCCATTGTCGCTTTTTGGATTCGCCCACAAAAAATCCAACATATGGAGCATAGCAAGCCGATGGAGTTCTGTCAAACCGGCGCCGACGGGGGCGCATCGTCGGCCCTGACCGCGGAACAGGCCAGGGTCAGCGCGATGTACGAGCGCCTGGACGCCCTGCGCGCCCACACCTCCGAGCAGCTCGCCTCCGCCCACCTCCAGGAGCGCGGGGGGTACGCGGCCCTCGTGGAGCGCGAGACCCGCTCCTACGAGCAGGCGCGCCGACGCGCCCAGCTGGGGGCGGTCGAGGAGGGCCTGTGCTTCGGCCGCGTCGACCTCTCCCCTGAGGGCGACGGGCCCGAGACCCGGTACGTGGGCCGGATCGGGCTGCGCGACGCCGAGTACGAGACCATCCTGGTGGACTGGCGGGCGCCGGCCGCACGCCCCTTCTACGCCGCCACGCCCGGGGACCCGCACGGGGTCACCCGCCGCCGCCACCTGCGGGTGCGCCGCCGCAGGGTGCTCGGGCTCGACGACGAGGTGTTCGACCCCGACGGGCTGAGCGAGACCGACCGCCGCCAACTGGTCGGGGAGGCCGCGCTCCTGGCGTCGCTGCGCCGGGGCCGGACCGGGCGGATGGGCGACATCGTGGCCACCATCCAGGCCGAACAGGACCGCGTCATCCGCGCCCGGCTGGCCGGGGTGCTGGTGGTCCAGGGCGGGCCCGGCACCGGCAAGACCGTGGCGGCCCTGCACCGCGCCGCCTACCTGCTCTACACCCACCGCGCCGTGCTGGAGCGGCGCGGTGTGCTGGTGGTGGGGCCCAACCCGGCGTTCCTGCGCTACGTGGGCGACGTGCTGCCCTCCCTCGGGGAGACCGACGCGGTGATGCGCACGGTCGGGGAGCTGTTCCCGGGGGTGGCGGCCACCCGCCGCGACGCGCACGCCGCGGCGGCGGTGAAGGGCTGCCTGGCGATGGCCGACCTGCTGCACGCGGCCGTGGCCGACCGCCAGCGCACGCCGCTGGAGGCGTTCGGCGGCGCGGACCTGGTCGTGGAGACCGACGCGGGCGCGCTCCGCGTGCCGGGGGCGCTGTGCGAACGGGTGCTGCGGACCGCTCGGGGGCTGCGCCTGCCGCACAACACCGCGCGCAAGTACGCGGTCGGTTCCCTGCTCACGGAGCTGGCCCGGGCCGAGTCGCGCCTGCTCGGGCGGCCCGCGGACGAGGAGGACCTGGAGTTCGCGGGCGCGCGGCTGTGGTCGGAGGACCCGGTGCGGGAGGCGCTGGAGGCCCTGTGGCCGCACCTGACCCCGCAGCGGCTGCTGCGGGAGCTGTTCGCCGACCCGGCCGCGCTGGAGCGGGTGGGCGCGCGGGCCGGGTTCGGCGGGGACGCGTGCGCGCTCCTGGCGCGCTCCGCAGGGGAGCCGTGGACCGTGGAGGACGTGCCGCTGCTGGACGAGGCCGCGGACCTGCTCGGGCAGGACGACGGCGCCGCGCGGGCGCGCGAGCGCCGCGAGGACGCCGAGCGGGCCGAGGAGGAGCGGTACGCGCAGGGGGTGCTGGAGTTCACCGGCCTGTTCGAGGACCGGATGATGGACGCGGCGGCGCTGGCGGCGCGCCACCGGGACGCCGGGGCCGCGCGCACCACCGCGGACCGGGCGGGCATGGACCGGGAGTGGACGTACGGACACGTGATCGTGGACGAGGCCCAGGAGCTGTCTCCGATGGCCTGGCGCACGGTGATGCGGCGCGTGCCGACCCGGTCGTTGACCGTGGTGGGGGACGTGGCGCAGACCGGCAGCGCGTCGGGGGCCCGTTCGTGGACGGAGGCGCTGGAACCCTACGCGCCCGGCAAGGTGCACGTGGAGCGGCTGCGGGTGAACTACCGGACGCCGGAGCCGATCATGGCGGTGGCCGCCGACGTGCTGCGGGTGGCCGCTCCGGGCGAGGAGGTGCCGGAGTCGGTGCGCGAGGAGGGCGACCCGCCGCGCGCGGTGCGGCTGGCGTCGCTGGCGGATCTGCCCGCGCTGGTGGCCGAGGAGGCGGCCGCGGTCGGTGACGGCCGGGTCGCGGTGGTCACCGCGGACCGGCACGCGGACGCGGTGGCGGCGGCGCTGCCGGGGGCCGCGCGGCCGGGGACGGCGGCCCCGGGGCGAGTGCGCGACCCCCTGGAGGAGGCGGTGGTGGTGGTGCTGACCGCGACCGAGTCCAAGGGGCTGGAGTTCGACGCGGTGGTGGTCGTGGAACCGGGGGCGGTAATGGCGCAGCCGCGCGGCGGCAACGACCTGTACGTGGCGGTCACCCGGGCCACGCGGCGGCTGGCGGTGGCCCACACCGGGGAGCTCCCGCGGGTGCTGGGACGCCTGGCCGGGGCCGCCGAGGGGTGAGGCCGGGGCGGTCCGCACCCGGCGGCGGGCGCGCCGGGACGGACCCGCGCACGGTGGCGGGCACGCGGGGAGCCCGGCCGGCGGGCCGGGCTCCGGTGACGCCGGTCAGTTGGTCAGAGGGGCCACCAGGAGGCGCCGGTGATCGCGGCGCCCAGCAGCCCGAACAGGTCCAGGGTGCCCAGGCCGAAGCGGGCTCCCGCCTCCAGTCCGGTGGCCAGGAAGGCCGCCAGGAGGATCAGGGCCAGGGCGCGGGAGGGCCAGCGGCGGGGACGGGGCGCCTCGGGGGCGTCCTCCTCCTCGTCCGCCCGGTCCAGCCAGGGCCGGTCCAGGCGGGCCACCTCGCGGCGCAGGTCCTGGACCTCCGCGTGGTAGTGGTCGCGCTCCTCGCGGACCCGTTGGAGTTCGGAGCGTTCGGCCCGGACGGCGGCGCGGGCGTCGAGGATGTCGACGCGGGCGCCCTCGGGTCCGTGCCGGGAGTGCCAGCGCTCCAGCCGGGCCAGGGGGAGGTCGACGTACTGGGTGGGCCAGTTGTCCTCGGGGACCTCGCCGTCGGGGAAGTGCTCCGGGTCGGGTTCGGTCTCGGTCGCGTAGTCGAGGGGCGCAGGCGGTGGGGGTCCGGTCTCCGGGTCGGGGACCACGGGCAGGGGCGGCGCGTCGGCGGGGGCGCGGTCCTCGGGGCCGTCCGTGAGGCCGGGCCCCGGAGCCGGGTCGGGGTCCGCGGTCCTTCGGTCCGGTGACGTCCCCCGCGTTCTGGGGGAGGCGGCGATGGTCCACTCGTCCGCGGGGGCGGGGGGCTGGAGGAGGGATTCGGGGGGCGGGGCGGACTCGCCGGCGAGGCTCACCGTGCCGCCCGTTCCGAAGGTGTCCTGGGCCGGGGCCGGTGGCGCTTGCGCGCTCTCCTCGCGCGGGGCTCCGGCCCGGGGGCCGGACCCGCCCGGGGGCGCTCCGTCCTCGGGCGCGGGCACGGCCGCCTCCGGCCGCGCTCCGTCCGCGAACAGGGGCGCCGTCGCGACCGCGTCCTCCCGCGACCCGCTCCGGGACGCGGCCTCCTCCGCGTCCCCGTTCCGTTCCGCTCCGCCCGCGAACTCGAACGGGTGGGCGGCGTGGTCTCCCGGCGTCCCGCTCGGGGACGCGGGAACGGGCCCGCTCTCGGGTGCTCCGTGGGCGGGCGCGGCCTCGTCCCGTGGCTCCTCATCCCGGGTCGGGGGCTCGTCCGGCTCCGGAACGGCGCGTCTGCCGCGGCCGAGGAACCGGAAGGTCTCCCGGCCGCTCCGGAAGGCGGGCTGTCCGCCCTCGCGGGACGGTTCCTCCTCCGGTCCGTCCGGCATCGGCGCACCGGCGGACCGGAACCCGCTCCGCTCCGCCTCCTCGCCCGCGGAGGCGGACCGGCGGGGCCCGGGGTCACCGGGTTCGAAGGCACGGTCAGCCGGTCCGCCGGTGTCCGGGACCAGACGCGGCCTGCGGTGGGGTTCGGGCGCCCCGAAGACACCGGACCGCGCGGAGGGGGCCTCTGGGGCCGCGGACGCCTGCCCCCGGGCAGGCGCGATGCGCGGGTGCGGGCGCGGCGGGGCGTCACCGGGGCCGTCGCCTTGCGGTTCCCGCGGCGGGGGTTCGGACGCGGGTTCGGGCCAGAGCGCCTCGTTGTCCCCGTCCGCCCCGCCGTCCCCGCGCGTCCGGCTCCGTCCGTGGGCCTCCTCGTCCCCGTGCGGCTCACCGCCCCCGCGTGTCCCGCGCTCCCGGTGTGCCCCGTCGCCTCCGTGGGTCCCCTCGGCCCCGGGTACGGCGGGGTCCGCGCGGCCGTCCCCGAACCGTCCGCCGCCCGCTCCGGCGGCGGAGGACTCCACGCCCTCGTCGGTGATCCCCTTCAGGGAGCGCTGGCCGCCGGGCACACCCGGAACCGCCTCCGCCTCCAGGCCCGGGCGGCCCACTGGGACGCGGGACACGGGGAGCGGCCACGGGCCGGTCTCCTCCTCCCCCGGGGCCTCGGCCTCGGGCAGGTCGGGCAGGGGCTCCCCGCCGTAGACGGCGTCCTCGTCCGGCAGCCGTTCGGGGACGGGGACGTCGTCGAACCGCCGGGGCCGCGGGTCGAGCCAGTCGCGCAGCAGCGCGCGGCGGTCGGCGAAGGTCGGGGCCTCGGCGATGCCGCGTTCGGCCAGGTGGCGGGCGAGCGCGTCCCCGCCCTCCTCCCGCAGGACGGACACGAGCCCTTCGGCGACCGCGCGGTAGTCGGGGGCCGGGGGTCGCAGGAAGGGCCCGGGCGCGTCGGCGACCGGCGGGCCGAAGGCCAGGTGCTGGCCGTCCGAGGTGCCCAGCACCGGGTCGTAGGTGGAGAACGACCAGCTCCACCCGGCCGCGGGGATGGCGCGGGGCGGGGTGAGCACGTCGTGCAGCACCCGGTGCACGCCCCACAGGAAGCGCAGCTGCACCGCCTGCCACAGGTCGGCCCGTTCGGGCGCCAGGGCGATGTGGATCGGCGCGTCGGGCCGGTACAGGGCGGCGGCCACCGCGCCCACCAGGAGGGGTTCGTCCCCGACGGTGGTCTCGGCGGCGCGCCGGTCGCGGGTGCGCACGGCCCCGGGCGCGGCGGTGCGCTCCCAGGGCTCGGGCGTGGGCAGGGTGTCCATGGTCGCCCAGCCCGGCTCCGGGGGGCGGCGCGAGGCCGGGCGGGTGTGGGGGTTCTCGTGCAGGGAGAGCAGCCGCGGCGGGGTCAGGCCGTGCGCGGGCCCCACGATGGCCCAGGCGTGCGCGGACCGGACGTCGCCGGGCCAGCGGTAGACCAGTGCGGCCTGCCCGTCGGGGTAGGCGCGCGCCCAGAGGGTCTCGGGGTACTCCCCCGGGTCGGTGTCGGGCAGCGCGGAGCGGTAGTCGGCGGTGAGCGCGGGGAGGAGGCGGTCACGCCAGGAGCGCAGGACGGGCTGCTCGGCCTCGGGGAGGGAGGAGGCGGCCGGCCCGGGGCCGAACCGGCCGAGGAGGGTGGGTTCGGCCCAGGCGAAGTGGATCTGGTGGTACGTGCTGTCGGGCAAGTCGCCCCTCCCACGGGTTCGCGGACCGATGCGGCGCGGCCGCTCCGCCGCCACTAGGGAAGGTATCCGGTCAAAGGATGGTGAAAACCGCGCATGAATACATATGAGGTGTTACACGTGGTTTGTCCGGGACTGGTGACCGGCCCCGGCCACGCCCTCCGCCGAGCTACCCCGCCTCGGCCATGCGCCTCCACTGCTCGTCGCTGAGCACCAGGTCGGTGGCCTCGATCGCCTCGTCCAGCTGTTCCAGGGAGCTCACACCCACCAGCGGCACCACCTTCGGGTCGCCGCCCATCAGCCAGGCGAGCACGACCTGGTTGCGGGTGGCGCCGGTCTCGCGGGCGACCTCGTCCAGGACGGCCAGGCGTGCGGGGGTCCCCGGGTGGTCGTAGGCCCGGTCCAGCCCGGCGGCCTTCTCCGGCCGGGTGTAGGCGCCCCACAGCAGGGAGGTGTAGGCGACCAGCGTGTAGTCGCGGCCCTCGGCGGTCTCGGCGCGGACGAAGTCCAGGAGTTCGGGCGTGGCGTGCATGTGGCCCGCGGACCGCAGCGGCACGTCCAGGCGGGGCTGGAGGTAGCTGTACCGGTACTGGAGCACCCGGGGGCGCGGCCAGCCCCGGGCCTCGGTGACGGCGCGGGCCCTCTCCAGCTTCCAGGTGCGGTGGTTGCTCAGCCCCAGGTGGGAGACGGCGCCCCCGTCGACCAGCGCGGCGAAGGCCTCCAGGGTCTCCGGCAGCGGGGTCCCGGGGTCCTCGTTGTGGGCGTAGAGCACGTCCAGGCGTTCCATTCCCAGGCGCTCGCGGCTGCGCTCGGCGGCCGTCGCCACGGCCCGCGCCGACAGCCCCTCCTTGGTCTCCATCCCGGTGCCGGGCACGGTGGGCTGCGCGCCGAGCTTGGTGGCGATGACCACCTCGTCGGTGACGCCGCGCTCGCGCCGCCACCGGCCCAGGAAGGTCTCGCTCTCGTGCCCCTCGAAGCCCTCCACCCAGAACTGGTAGCAGTCGGCGGTGTCCACGAAGGTGCCCCCGGCCGCCACGAAGCGGTCGAGCAGCGCGGCGGAGGTGGCGTCGTCGGTCTCGCTGCCGAACTTCATCGCCCCCAGGCACAGGGCGCTGACGCGGCGGTCGCCGATGGTGGTGTAGCGCATCAGGAGGTCTCCTTGAGGGGTTCGGGGGCGCGGGCGGCGAGCACGCCGCGGTAGTGGTCGATCTTGTGCTGGATCACCGTCTGGCACCGGCGCATCTCCTCCATGCGCTCGTCCAACCGCTCCTGGTGGCCCTGGAGCAGGTCCAGGCGGTCGGGAACGGTGTGCTCGCCCTCGCGGATGAGTTCGGCGAACTCGCGCAGCCGGACGATGGGCATGTCGGTCTCGCGCAGGCACCGGATCATGTCCAGCAGCTCGACGTCGTCGGCCCGGTAGCGGCGGTGCCCGCTGGGGGAGCGCTCGACCCGGCGCAGCAGCCCCGCCTTCTCGTAGTAGCGCAGGGTGTCCAGGGTGAGGTCGAAGCGCTGCGCGACCTGACCCGGCGTGTAGTAGTCCCTCATGGACAGCAAGCATGGGACCTGGAGCGCACTCCAGGTCAAGGGAGAAAGGGAAAAAGCCGTCTAGGTCTCGCTGGCGCGGATCGCGCCGACCACCGCGGCGGTGAGGTCGTCGATGATCTCCTCCTCCCCGACCCCGGGGTGCTCCAGCCACCACTCCCCCGCCGCCTGCACCATGCCCACGACGGCGTGCGCGACGATCTGGGAGCGCGGGCGGTCGCCGACGCGCCCTTCGGCGACGAGTTGGTCGGCGAGTTCCTCGCCCAGGCGGCGGACCATCATGCCCAGGTCGCCGCGGGTCCGGGAGTCCTCGGAGGTGGCCCGGTCCATCAGGAACCGGTAGAGGTTGAGGTTCTGGGAGATCATCGACAGGTAGGCGCCGACCGTGGCGCGGGCCCGGACCTCGAACCCGGTGTGCTGGTGCAGCTCCTCGCGGATGCGCTCGATGAGCGGGTCCACGTGGCGGCGGGCGAGCGCCCGGTACAGGCCGCCCTTGTCCCCGAAGTGCCGGTACAGGATCGGCTTGCTGATCCCGGCCTCGGCCGCGATGACCACCATCGACGCGTCCGGTCCGTCGCGCTGGATCACCCGGTCGGCCGCGTCCAGGATGGCGCGGCGCCGCTCGGGGTCGCGCCCGCGCGCGCCCCGCCCCCCGCGCGGGGCGGCCGGGGCCTCCGGCACGGGCGCGCCGGAGGCGTCACTGCTGTCGGTCAGCGCGGTCGGCCGCGCGCGTTCGAGTGCCACAAGGGTTCACCGTAGCGGCTCGCGGAGCCCCGGATCAGGCCCGGAGCGCGATCCAGGTGGCCCTCGCCAGGGCCAGGAGGCGGCCCGCGCCGTCGTGGAGGGCGCTGGCGGTGGTGATCTTGCGGCCGTCGACCGCCTCCAGGTACCCCGTCACCACGTGGGCCTCACCGGTCCGGGGCGTCCCGTCCACGCGGACGGTGATGCGGCCCAGGAGGGCGGGGCGGCCGGAGATGGCGCTGGACCAGCCGCCGGGGCAGTCCAGGGCGGCCCACACCTGGGCGGGGTCGACCATGCCGGAACCCTCGTCCAGGGACGGGTGCGGGGTCCAGGCGCAGGCGACGGTGTTGCCGATCCCGTCGGGGCCGGTGCCCGGGCGCACGGAACCGGCGAACAGGCGCAGGCCCTCGCCCTCGGCGCGTTCGGGGCCGCAGCTGTAGCAGCGCGGGAAGGGGTGGTCGGTCAGGCCCGCGTAGCGTTCCCCGGCCTCGCGGGCCTCGGGCACGGTGACGGGACCGCCGGGGACGGTGGAGGCGCCGGGGAGGTCGGCGGTCACCGCTTCGGCCACCAGGCGGGCGCCCTCCCCGGCGTCGGGGTCGGTCAGGTGCAGGGCGCCCCCGGGGCCGCTCTCCACCATCAGCGGGCGGCCCAGGGGCGGCGGGGTGCGCAGGGTGACCTGGACGGCCGGTCCGCCGACGGAGGTGAGCCGCGCGGCGAGCAGTCCGGCGGTGTAGCCGCCGTTGCCCGACCCGTCGGGGCCGTTGTATCCGGTGGGGATGGTGAGGGTGGGGGCGCCGTTGCCCGCGGTGGTGTCCATGCGAGCCAGGGTAGGGGTCGCACGTTCGGACCGGTCGGGGCGGCCCGTTCCGCCGCCGTCGCCCCTCCCGGTCGGCGTGTGCCGTGGAGGCGGAGACCGGGCGGTCCGCCTCCCGCCTCGGCCCCGGTCGGCGGGTGCCGCGGAGATCGAGCGCCCGGCTGTGGGATCGGGCTCCGGGACGCCCCGGGGCCGGTGTCCGGGCCGCTCAGCCGCCCAGTTGCCGGGAGGTCTCGCCGACGTTCTCGGTGAGCGTGCGGACGTTGTCGGCGACCTCGGGGGCGTCCTCGATGAGGGCGAGGAGGCCGTCGTGGGTCTCGTGCACGCACCGGGGCGAGGGCATACTCCCCATGTCGAGCCGGTGCAGGGGGCGGGGATACAGGTTCCAGGTGCCCGGGACGGTCAGCACGGCGATGCTGCCCACCTCCTCGGCGTCGCCCCCGCTCTCGTGCAGGGTGACGCGGACGAGGGCCACGCCGCCGCCCAGGTCGTTGCCGCCCACGGGGAGTTCGAGCGCCTCCGCCTTCTTGGGTTCCAGGGCGTAGGCGATGTCGGTGGAGGACTCCTCGCCCACGGCGGGCAGGTCGACCTCGTAGGAGCCCGTCACCCCGACGGGTCCGCCGACGCCGTCGACGCAGTCGGTGACCGGGACGAAGTCCTCGGTCTCGACGGTGATCCGCTCGAACACCTTCAGGTCGTCGGAGTCGTTCTTGAGGACCACGGTGAGCACGGTGGCGTGCACCTCCACGTCCTGGGCTGCCCCCTGGAGCGGGTCGGTGGCCTGACCGTCGACGACCTGCGAGCCGTCGGCGGACAGCTCAACGACCTCGAAGGCTCCCCGGCCGAACCAGGCGCCCCCGCCCCAGATGAGGGGGACGGCCGCCAGGAGGGCGCCCAGGACGCCCGCCAGGCAGCCCACGACCTGCGCGTGCTGCTTCCAGTCGCGCGCTCCGCCGCGCCCGCGCCGTCCGCGGCCCGCGGAGGCGCCCTGCCCGTCGGTCGGTGCCATGTGCGCTCCCGGTCTGAGGGCGGCTCCCGGCCGCCGGATCGGTGTGCCCCGGTGCGGGGCGGGTTCAGTCGGCGGTCGGCGCCGCGGGGCCCGGGGTCGGCGGGGTAGGGCCGGTGGTCGTCCCGTGCGTGTCGGTGGTCTGCTCGTCCCGGATCCTGACGCACACGGGCTCGTAGGCCAGGTCCGGGAGTTCGCGTTCCCACTCCCGCGGCCCGAGGAGGACGGGCGCGCCCACACAGCGCGCTTCCAGCGCGATGGTGAGCGACCCCTCGTCCAGGTAGGGGGCGTAGGGGTCGCGGCTCAGATCCCACAGCGCGGGGCCCGAGCCGGATGAGGCGACCGCCACGACGTGCAGGCCCGTGGTCGTGCTGGCGGCCGCGACCAGCTCCACCGCGCGCGCCGTGGGCAGGCTCTCCACCGGCCGGTAGTCCGCGACCGTCCCGGGAGGCGTCTCCCACAGGGTCAGTTCCTCGAAACCGCTCTCGCGGTCCGCGGTGACGAGGAAGCGGACGTTGCCCTGCGCCGCCGGGCCCGGGGGCGTGTCCAGCCTCTGGTGGGCGCTGGGCCGGGTCGAGGGTTTGTCGCAGAAGACGCCCGAGCAGTACTGGGGCATGTTCACCGGACCGTCTCCGGACCGCACCGCGTCGGAGGAGACGATGAAGACTCCCTCGTCGCTGGCCACGGCGATGTCCTCCGGGCCCAACGCGGAGGGGGCGAACCGGAAGTCACGTCCTGTCAGGCCGCTGTCGCGCAGGTCGGCTCTGCCGAGCGGCTGGCGGGTGGCGACGTCCCACAGTCCGAGTGTTCCCTCGTCGGTCAGGGTGGCCAGCGCGGCAGAGTACGAGGACGCCATCAGGGAGACGGGTTCCTCCGCGACGGTGATCTCGGCGTCGAACTCCCAGCCCTGGGTGTTCCAGAGGGCCACCTCTCCCGTCTCAGACCCCAGCGCCAGGAAATGGGCTTCGATGAGCGAACTCCGAATGCTGCTGACGAAGGCCGTTCCCCGCCCCCCGGCCGCGTCGATCCGCGCCTCCTCCTCGCCGGAGTCGACGTCCCACACGATGACGTCATCCCCGGTGCGCGCCGCCACCAGGAGCGAACGCCAGTCCAGGGTCAGCTCCTGGACGGGTCCGGGAGCCTGTTCGTCGAACACGGTGTCGCCCGTGTAGACGTCCCACACCAGCACCCGTCCGCGCTCGGTACTCCCGGCGAGGAACCGGCCATGGGCGGAGAAGAGCAGCGAGGTCAGGCCCTCGCCACCGCTGTCGAACTCCATGATCTGGTGCGGCTCGGCCAGGCGTGCCATCGCCGCCGCCGAGGTGTCGGTGCGGGCCAGGCCCGCCGCCTCCAGCGCGAGCGCGCTGGACAGCCGGGGGTCCTCGGCCGCGGTGTCGAGGGAGCGGGCGGCGAGGGCGTCGGCCAGGCGCTCGCGCTCCCCGGCGTCCAGGTCCGACACCGAGCGGGGCGGGGCGTCCGCGGTCCCGTCGTCGGCGGAGGGGAGGCAGGAGGCGCCCAGGCACAGGAACAGGGGGAGCGCGAGGAGGAGGCGGACGGGGGCCGTCCGAGGGGGCGTGGAAGGAACTCGAACCCGGGGGAAGGGTAGGTCCATGCCCTCAGTCTAGGCCGCGAACCCCCGCCGGTGCAGGGGTTTCGGCCGCCGAAACCGCCCGGTCACGCTCCGGAGCGCACCGGAGGGCACCCGGGCCGGAAGGGCCGATCCGCCACCGGCCGCCGTCAGGGCCAGGCGGGCACCGGCGGGCGCCCGGGGCGCCCCGCGCGCGGGCACGGCGTTGTGGCAGGCGAAGCCAGCTGTTACCGTTGGTAACACATACTGGCCCCCTCCCCCGGAGGGCCCCCGACAAAGGATGTGAGCGCATGAGCGAGGCCACCGCGCCCGGCTTCAGCCTGGAACTGAGCGAGGACGTCCGCGAGGTCCGGGACTGGACCCACGGGTTCGCCGCCGACGTCATCCGCCCCGCCGCCGCCGAGTGGGACGAGCGGGAGGAGACCCCCTGGCCGATCATCCAGGAGGCGGCCAAGATCGGCCTGTACTCCCTCGACTTCTTCGCCAACCAGTGGCTGGAGCCCAGCGGCGTCGGCATCCCCGTGGCCTTCGAGGAGCTGTACTGGGGCGACCCGGGCATAGCCCTGGCCATCACCGGCACCGGACTGGCCGCTGTGTCCGTCGCCGCCAACGGCACCCAGGAGCAGCTCTTCGAGTGGACACCGCAGATGTTCGGCACCCCCGACGACATCCGCCTCGCCGCGTTCTGCTCCTCCGAGCCCGACGCGGGCAGCGACGTCTCGGCCATCCGGACCCGCGCCGTCCACGATCAGGCCAAGGACGAGTGGGTGCTCAACGGCACCAAGACCTGGGCGACCAACGGCGGTATCGCCGACATCCACGTCGTGGTCGCCTCGGTGGAGCCCGAGCTCGGCTCGCGCGGGCAGGCCACGTTCATCGTGCCGCCGAACACGCCGGGGCTGAGCCAGGGGCAGAAGTTCGCCAAGCACGGCATCCGCGCCTCGCACACCGCCGAGGTGGTCCTGGACGACGTGCGCGTGCCCGGCTCGTGCCTGCTGGGCGGCAAGGAGAAACTCGACGAGCGCCTGGCCCGCGCCCGCGAGGGCAGGGGGTCCAAGGGCCAGGCCGCCATGAAGACCTTCGAGGCCTCCCGCCCGACGGTCGGCGCGATGGCGGTGGGCTGCGCCCGCGCGGCCTACGAGTACGCCCGCGACTACTCCACCCAGCGCGAGCAGTTCGGCCGCCCGATCGGCGAGAACCAGGGCGTGGCCTTCACCCTGGCCGAGATGGCCACCCGCATCGACGCGGCCCGCCTGCTGGTGTGGCGCGCGGCGTGGATGGCGCGCAACGACAAGGACTTCGACAGCGCGCAGGGCTCGATGAGCAAGCTCTACGCGAGCGAGACCGCCACGTTCGTCACCCAGAACGCGGTGCGCATCCTGGGCGGCAACGGCTACACGAGGGAGTACCCCGTGGAGCGCTGGCACCGCGACGCCACCATCTTCACGATCTTCGAAGGGGCCAGCGAGATCCAGAAGCTCATCATCGGCCGCGCCGTCACCGGCCTGCCGGTGCGCTGACGCACCGGTGTGCCGCCGTGCGGCGGCACGCGCGGAGGAAGGGGGTCGGCGCGCGCCGACCCCCTTCCTCGGCGTACCCCGCCGGACCCGCCGCTCAGTCGACGCTGTGCTTCTCCAGGAAGGTGTAGACGTCGTGCTCGTCCACGCCCGGGAAGCTCCCCGAGGGCAGCGCCGAGAGCACGTGGGAGTGCGCGCGGGCCGAGGGCCACACGTTGCCCTCCCAGCGCGCGGCCAGGTCCGCGGGCGGGTGCACGCAGCACTCGCCGCTGGGGCAGTTGGACTTGGTGCGGTTGGTGGTCTCGCGCCCGCGGAACCAGCGCGACTCCTTGTAGGGCACGCCCAGGGTGATGGCGAAGTTGCGCTCGCGGCTGGGGTCCACGTGCGCCACGCACCAGTGGGTGCCGTTGGGCTTGTCCGTGTACTGGTAGTAGATCGAGTAGCGGTCCGGTGAGGCGAAGACCTGGCGCCCCGACCACTGGCGGCACATGCGCTGGCCCTCGATGGCCCCGGTGTCGTCGGTGGGGAAGACGAGGCCGTCGTTCTCGTAGGCCTTGTAGATGATGCCGGTCTCGTCGTTGCGGATGAAGTGGCAGACCAGGTCCAGGTGGCGGTGGGCCAGGTTGGTGAACCGGTGCGCGGCCATCTCGTAGGAGACCGAGTACACGTCGCGCAGGTCCTCCACCGACAGGTCGCGGGCCTGCTTGGCCTCCTGGAGGTAGCGCACCGCGGTGGTCTCGGGGATGAGGACGGCGGCGGCGAAGTAGTTGGCCTCCACCCGCTGGCGCAGGAAGTCGCCGAAGTCGCGCGGCCTGCCGTGGCCCAGCACGACGTGGCCCAGGGTCTGGAGCAGGATCGTGCGCGGGCTGTGCATGCCCAGCGTGGTCTCGCGCTTGAGGTAGATGCGCCGGTTGACGTGGTCGGTGAGGGAGCGCACCGAGCGGGGCAGGTCCTGCACGTACTTGAGGGAGAACCCGTGGTGGGTGGCGATGGCCAGGATCTGCCCCTGGGACAGGGCGCCCGCGGTGTAGTTGACGGCATCGAGGGTCTGGGCCGCCGCCTTCTCGATGTGCTCGAAGTAGTTGCCGCGCTCGCGCATCTGGCGCCGCAGGTCGGCGTTGGCCCGGCGGGCCTCCTCGGGGGTGGCCGTCGGCTTGGCGGTGCGCCGCCGCAGCTCCCCGTACAGGCCGACGATGTGTTCGAGCACGTCGTTGGGGACCCGCTTGCCGATCCTCAGGTGCGGCAGGTTCAGGTCCTGGTAGAGGGTGTCGCGCTGGGCCTCCTCGACCGCGATCTCCAGTTGCGCGCGGCGGCTCGGGGGCTGTTTGGACAGCAACTCCTCCACCGAGACGCCCAGTGCCGAGGCCAGGGAGGTGAGGAGGGAGAGCTTGGGCTCGCGCTTGCCGTTCTCCAGCAGGGAGAGCTGGGAGGGGGCCCGGCCGACGCGTTCGCCCAGGTCGGAGAGGGTGAGGCCGCGCGCCCGCCGCAGGTGGCGGAGCCGCTGACCAAAGGTGACGAGATCCAGGTCACCCGTCAAAGACGGTATTTCTTCAGCACCAAAGTACGCCATGGCTTCATAGTACGGAAAGAAACGTCGATCTTCACAAGATTTCGAGTGGAAAAGCCTCGGAAGTTGCCCAAGAATCTAGTTACCGGCGGGGAACTTACCGCTCAGGGCTCACCCCCTGGCTCTGACCCGGCCTTCTCGACCGGTGTGAACACTTGGGGACTACACGTAAGGCGGGATCGAACATGGGCACCAGCGCTCGACGACAGGAAGCCAGCGCCGAACTCCAGCGCGACTGGGAGACCAACCCGCGGTGGGCCGGTATCGAGCGCACCTACTCCGCCGACGACGTGGTCAAGCTCCGCGGTTCGGTCACCGAGGAGCACACCCTGGCCCGTCGCGGCGCCGAGCGCCTGTGGGACCTGCTCCACACCGAGGACTACGTCAACAGCCTCGGCGCCCTCACCGGCAACCAGGCGGTCCAGCAGGTCCGCGCCGGGCTGAAGGCCATCTACCTCTCCGGCTGGCAGGTCGCGGCCGACGCCAACCTCTCGGGCAACACCTACCCCGACCAGAGCCTGTACCCGGCCAACTCGGTCCCGGCCGTGGTCCGCCGCATCAACAACGCGCTGATGCGCGCCGACCAGATCACCTGGGCCGAGGGCGACGACAGCGCGCCCGAGTGGCTCGCGCCGATCGTGGCCGACGCCGAGGCCGGGTTCGGCGGCGTCCTCAACGCCTACGAGCTGATGCGGGGCATGATCGCCTCCGGCGCGGCGGGCGTGCACTGGGAGGACCAGCTGGCCTCCGAGAAGAAGTGCGGCCACCTGGGCGGCAAGGTCCTCATCCCCACCGGGCAGCACGTCAAGACGCTCAACGCCGCCCGCCTGGCCGCGGACGTCGCCGGCGTCCCGTCCCTGGTCATCGCGCGGACCGACGCCCAAGCCGCGACCCTGATCACCAGCGACGTCGACGAGCGCGACCAGCCCTTCATCACGGGCGAGCGCACCGCCGAGGGCTTCTACCGCTTCCGCAACGGCGTCGAGGCCTGCGTGGCGCGCGGCCTGGCCTACGCCCCGCACTCGGACCTGCTGTGGATGGAGACCGCCACCCCGGACCTGGAGGTGGCCCGCGACTTCGCCGAGCGGATCAAGGCCGAGTACCCGGACCAGATGCTGGCCTACAACTGCTCGCCGTCCTTCAACTGGAAGCGCCACCTGGACGACGCGACCATCGCCAAGTTCCAGCGCGAACTGGGCCACATGGGCTACAAGTTCCAGTTCATCACCCTGGCGGGCTTCCACTCGCTCAACTACTCGATGTTCGACCTGGCCAAGGGCTACGCCCAGAACGGGATGACCTCGTACGTCGAGCTCCAGGAGGCCGAGTTCGCGGCCGAGTCGCGGGGCTACACCGCCACCCGCCACCAGCGCGAGGTCGGCACCGGCTACTTCGACTCCATCAGCACGACCATCTCCCCCGAGGGCAGCACCACGGCTCTCACCGGCTCCACCGAGGAAGACCAGTTCTCAGCGGCTCACTGACACTGGTCTTCGTTCCCAGGAGGCCGTCCCTCCCCGCTTTCGTGGCTGGGGCGGGGCGGGCGGCCTCCGCCCCCTAGCCGTCGGCCATGCGCGCTCCGTGTCACACGCGCATGGCCGGCGGCTTGTCCCGTGCGCGGTGTCCGCCGCGTCCGCCCCCGGACGCCCCCGGCCGCCCCGGGCGCGGGCCCGGCCCCCGGAGGGACGGGGGCGCCCTGCCCGCCCGCGCGGCCGGGCCCTAGGCTGGCCGCTGCACGGGGCCGCGCCCCCGCGGCCCGCCCGCAGATCCGGAGGTCTGGTCTTGAAGATGTTCGAACCGCTCCTCACCGCCCTGGCCGCACTGCGTCGGGTGCTCGCCGTGGGTGCCCTGGCCACCGTCGTGGTCCTGGGCACCGCGGCCTGCGACGACCTCATGCCGAACGTGGACGTCGAACAGGGCGACGACGGCGGGGACGACGGAGACGACGGCGGTGATGACGGCGACGACGGGGACGATGACGGCGGCGACGATGACGGTGGCGACGACGGCGAGGACTGAGCCCGCGCCCCGCTGACCCGCGCCGCCGCCGGGCACGCCCCGGACGGCGGCGCGGGTCGGTCTCCCCCTCCTCCCCCGCGCGCATCCGCCCCCTCCCACCACCCACCGGACGGCGCACCCGCGCCGCACCGCGGCCCGTCACTCTCCGCGCTTTCCTGGCCACGGACGCGGAGCACACCCTAGGGTGGGTCACGGACGGATAACACCCGGCTCGTGCCCGCCGCCCTGAATCGGGCGGTCCCCCGGCACCAGCCGCGACCCGAGGGAGTCAGCGATGAGCTTCGAGGACATCAGCAGGCAGACCATGACCGCCCTGCGCCGGGCGCTGGCGGGCTCGGCGATCGCCGCCGTGGCCGTGTTCGGCGTCGCGGCCTGCGAGGACCCCGAGGGGGCCGACGCCCCGACCGTGGACACCCCGGGCGACGACCAGGGTGACGAGGACGACGGCGGCCAGGAGAACAACCAGGACGGCGGCGAGGACGACGACGGCGGGAACGAGGACAACGGCGGCGAGGGCGACATGGAGAACAACGACACCGACTGACCGCCCCCGGCGTCGGCGTCGGCACGACCGCCCGGACCGGGGCGCGGCCCGAGGGCCCGCCCCGGCGCGTCCTCGGCCCGCCCCGCTCCCCCAGGCCACCGGCCCCCGCCGACAGCGCGTACATTGCAACGCGTGACCGACAAGACCCACACCCCGGACGCCGGACTGCCCTCCGGGGCGCCGCCCGCCCCCTCCGCCCCCGTCGAGCGGGGCCTGCTGCGCTGGGAGATCCTGTGCGTGCTCGCCCTGTCCCTGGGCGCCGCGGCGGTCTCGGCGACCATCTCCTTCCTCGGCGTGCTCACCGAGCCCCAGTCCCTGGCCGAGCAGACCGCCAGCCTGGTGCGCCCCCGCGCGGAACAGGAGCGCCCCTGGCTGGACCTGTCCTGGCAGCTGTTCGCGCTGGCCAGCGCCCTGGTCCCGGTCCTGCTGGTGGCCTACCTCCTGCGCCGCTCGGGCGACTCCTCAGCCACGATCGGCTTCGACGTGCGCCGTCCCGGCTTCGACCTGGGCACCGGCGCCCTGCTGGCCGCGCTGATCGGCTTCAGCGGCCTGGCGCTGTACGTGGTCTCCTGGCAGCTGGGGCTGACGGTCACGATCAGGCCCAGCACCCTGGCCGGGAACTGGTGGGACGTGCCCGTCCTGGTGCTCCAGGCGGCCAAGAACGGGATCCTGGAGGAGGTGATCGTGGTCGGCTACCTGCTGCACCGGCTGGGGCAGCTGGGGTGGACGCCGTGGAAGGCGGTGCTGGCCAGCTCGGTGCTGCGCGCCTTCTACCACCTCTACCAGGGCGTCGGGATGTTCTTCGGCAACCTGGTGATGGGGCTGGTCTTCGGCTGGTTCTACCTGCGCCACGGACGTGTGATGCCCCTGGTGGTGGCGCACACGGTCATCGACGTCGTGGCCTTCGTCGGCTCGGTCTACCTCATCGGCCGTCTGGACTGGCTGCCCTCGTGAGGCCGCGGGCGGCGATGGCGTCCTCCAGGTAGCGGGGGCGGCCCAGGAACAGGCCCGTGGCCAGGTTGACCACGACCAGCGCCGCCAGCAGGAGCAGGGGCGCGTGCCAGCCGCCGCTGACCTCGCGCAGCAGCCCGAACAGGAAGGGCCCCGCCCCGCCCATGAGGTAGCCCAGGCTCTGGCTGACGGCCGAGAGCGCCGCCGTACCCGCCCCGGTGCGGGTGCGCAGCGCGAAGGCGGTCAGGGCGAAGACGAAGCTGCCCATGCCGATCCCCACGAGCGTGGTCCAGGCCCACACCCCCGACAGCGGGGCGAACCACAGCCCGGCCAGCCCCGCGAGGTAGGCGGCGGAGAAGGCCAGCACGAAGGGGCGCTGGTCGCTGGTCCGGGTCAGCAGCGTGGGCAGCACCAGGGACATGGGGATGCCCAGGACGGTGAGGTAGGACAGCGCCAGGCCCGCGGTCTGGGCGTCCATGCCCTGGTCGCGCAGCATCTGCGCGTACCAGCCGAACATGATGTAGGCGACCGAGGACTGGGTGCCGAAGTAGAGGACGGACTGCCAGCCCAGGCCGGTGCGCAGCACCTGGCCGAAGCCCAGCGCCTGGGAGGCGTCGCCGCGCGCGGGCTCGTGGCGCAGCACCAGCAGCCAGGGGACGGCGGCCACGACGCCGAAGAGCGCGTAGGCGCCCAGCGCCGCGCGCCACTCCCCGGTGGACTGCTCCAGGGGCACGGTGGCCGCGGCGGCGATGGTGGTGCCCAGCGCCAGGCCGGTGGTGTACACGGTGGTCATGAGGCCCACGCGGTCGGGGAAGTGCTCCTTGACCAGGGCGGGCAGGATGACGTTGCCGACCGCGCCACCGGACAGGGCCACCACGCTCAGGGCCAGGAACATCCACGGCTCGGGGGCCGCGGCGCGGGCGGCGAGGCCGACGGTTAGGGCGACGAGCGCGTAGACCAGCAGGTGGTGCTCGCCCAGGCGGCGTCCCAGGACGGGGGTCAGGCCGCCGAAGAGCGCGAAGCACAGCACGGGCAGGGTGGTGAGGATCCCCGCGCCGACGGCGGTCATGCCCAACCCGGCGGTCACCTCGTCGAGCACGGGGCCGACGCTGGTGATGGCGGTGCGCAGGTTCAGGGCCGCCAGGGCGATCCCGGCGGCGAGCAGCAGCAGTGCCGCGCGCGGGGGACGGCTCGGGGCGGTCCGGCCTGCGGCGGGGCCGCTCGTCACGGGTGTGCGGGGGGCTGGTCCGGCGCTCATGGAGGCGACTCGCATAAATTCATAGGATGACCCGATGTACTTCATGAGGATAACGCATTACCCTTCAAAGCCAATTCCCGACGGTAACTGGTCTAAGCTCCGGCCTTAACCGTTCCGTACCTGTGCGCTGGCCCAGTCATCCGGCGACCCGCCCCTAGGAGGTATACGCGTGCCCCTCGCCTCGACACGCCGGACCGGTCTCGTCGACCAGGTCATCAGTCAGTTACGAGCACAGATCGACTCGGGCGAGTGGGGCGTGGGCGACCGCATCCCCACCGAGTCGGAGCTCTCCGACCAGCTTGAGGTGGGCCGCAACACCGTCCGCGAGGCGGTGCGCGCCCTGGCCCACGCCGGGCTGCTGGAGATCCGCCAGGGGGCGGGCACCTTCGTGCGGGCCTCCAGCGAACTCGGCGGCGCCCTGCGGCGCCGTCTGGAGCGCTCCCGCCTGCGGGAGAACCTGGAGGTGCGCCGCGCGCTGGAGGTGGAGGCGGCCCGGCTGGCCGCGCTGCGCCACAGCGACGAGGACATGGCCGACATCGACCGCGCCATGGCGCTGCGCGAGGCCGCCTGGCGCGAGCGCGACATGGGCGCGTTCGTGGAGGCGGACTTCACGTTCCACCGCGCGGTGGTCAACGCCACCCACAACACCCTGCTCATCGACCTGTACGACGACATCGCGCAGGTGGTGTACGCGAGCATCGCGCACACGGCCTACGAGCAGGGCGCCGAGGCGACCGACCGGCCCTCCTCGGCCACCGACGGCGTGGACCACTCCAAGCTGACCGAGGCGATCCGCGACGCCGACGCGGCCGGGGCCGCGCGGGAGGCCACCTGCTACATCGACGAGCTGCTCTCGTTCACCGAGGACTGAGCGGCCCGCGTCGGACCCGGTCCGGCCGAGCGGCGCCTCGAAGGCCTGGGAGCGTTCCCACACGCTTCCGGGCCGGTGCGCACGCGCCGGGTCCGGCCCGCCGCCGCGGAGTCCGTGCGGGCCCTGCGGGTGCGCCGCGCGACCGCGGTGCCCCGGGTCCGGGCGACGCCTTCCGGCTCCGCCTCCGGCCGCCGCCGAGAGGGCCCACGGCTCACTCCCGGGGGTCGCCCACGGCCGAGCGCGGCCAGACCCGCGAACGGGCCGCAGGGTGGCCCTCGGCGCCGCGCGCGGCGGTGTCGCGCAGGGCGCCCAGGGTCCGCGGGCGCCCGGAGCGCCGCGAGCGGTGCTCGGAGTGGTCCTCCCAGCCCGCGACCCGCGAGGGGTCCAGGCCGAGCAGGTCCAGGGTGCTCTCCCCCGCGTAGACGGCGTCGATGATCTCGCGTTCGCGCGAGACGCTGTCCACGGTCGCGGCGATGATGGAGCCGACCTGCCCCCGGGGCAGGCACACCACGCCGTCGTCGTCGGCGACGATCCAGTCGCCCCGGCGCACCGGCAGGGGCGCGGGGCCGCCCGGCGTCATGCTGATCTGGCGGCCCACCGAGCCGCCCGCCTCGTGCGCGGCCTCGCGGACCGCGACCCCGGCCCCGAAGACCGGCAGCGCGCAGCGGGCGATGGCCGCGATGTCGCGGACGCAGCCGTCCAGGACGATGCCCGCGACCCCGCGGGTGCTGGCGGCCACGGCGAGGATCTCGTCGACGTAGCCGTACTCGGCCTCCCCCGCCACGTCCACCACCAGGGCGGAGCCGGGCGGAGCCTGGGCCACGGCAACGTGGATGGCGAGGTTGTCCCCCGGCGTGCAGCGGACCGGGAAGGCGGTCGCCGCGAAGGCGGCCCCCGGCCAGACGGAGAACAGGTGCGTCCCGAACGGTCGGCCGCCGCACCGCGCGAGCGCCACCGTGCCCACAGCCGTCAACGTATCCGCCAGTGCCACGTCAGCCTCCCACTACACCCGCGCCCGGTGCGGCCGGTACGGACCGACCCCTTCCCATACTCACCGGTAACTTAAGCGTGACGCAAGCCATGCACGCCGGAAACACGTAAAAATGCTACCGCTGGTTACAGATACGGACGGAAGAGGCCGCCCGCGCCTACCCAGCGTGCCCGCCGCCGGGGACCGCCGGTCCGCGGCGCGCTCCTCTCCGTCCGTCGCGCCGCGGATCACCGGTCCCTCTAGGGCGCGACCCACTCCAGGGGACGGTCGCCCCCCTTGCGCTCCTTGCGCACCGACAGGTGGTCCCAGGACTCCACGTAGCCGACCCCCGGGGTGGCGCGCACCCCCTCCAGGGCCTCCACCAGCTGGCAGCGGTCGGGCGCGGTGAGGGTGCCGATGACGTCGTAGCGCCCGAAACCGCTGGCCAGGAAGGAGATCCTGGGCATGTTCGCCAGCGCGGCCCCCAGCAGTTCGGCGTCGCCCCGGCAGCGCAGGCCGAAGCCCAGCCGCTCGTTGGCCCCCACCGCCGTGGGCTCCACCAAGGCGGTCACGTGCACCACTCCGGAGTCGAGCAGCCGCACCACCCGCGAGCGGGCCGCGGCCTGCGACAGCCCCACCTGGCGGGCCAGGTCCGCGTAGGAGGACCTGCCGTCCCTGAGCAGCTGCCGCACCAGGCGCCAGTCCAGGGCGTCCAGTTCGATGTCGCGCAGCTCCCGGACGCTGCTGTGGGCGTCCTTGAACACCGAGTTGGCGCGGAAGACCTCCGCGCCGTCCACACCGGGCAGCGCGCGCAGCTCCGAGAGCTCCTTGGTCAGGGCCGCGTCGTCGGCCACCCGCACCTGCGCCACGGCCGGGAAACGCCCGGCCGAGTGCGCGGCGAAGGTCACCGCCTCCCTCTCCCCCAGCGCGTCCAGCATCGGCCCCACGGGGCCGCTGACGCGGAACGACACGTGGCTGAGGACCTCCATTCCCACGACCCCGGCGTGCAGCACCCCGACGATCCTGATCGCCCCGGACTGCACGAGCTGGCGCACTCTGGCGCGTACCGCGGTCCTCGACAGACCGACCCCGTCGGCCAGTGCCTGGAACGTCGCTCGGCCGTCCCCTTGCAGCGCGCGCATGAGCGCGGTGTCAACCGCATCGAGCACGATGGCTTGCCTTTCGTTCCCATGACGCCGCCCTTCCCCCGGACGACGCCCCCTCCTGCGGCCAGATCATCGCAGCTGCGGCGTGCTCGCACTACTGATCGCCAAAGAAATCGGTTGATCTCCCCCTTTGGCGTCGTGGGAGGGGTCGACCAACGCCCCATCCGCCGCGTGCGAGACACATAACAGACTTGTATAGAACATCCCTCATGACTGAGTAGCGGTGCACACAAACCCGCGCAAAGCGCCACACTGAGAACTGTCGGGCCCGCACACGCACCCCGCGGGCTCTCCACGCCCGGAGGAGGACGGCCCGCACGGTACGTCCGAAAAGCACGGGTAGGCCCGTAGGGGAATCGAACGACCCTTCTCCGGCGTGTACATATCAGAGGTTTCGGACACGAGTCCGTGCCCGCGGCGTGGCACCGCACGGCGACCGCGGCGGGAACGGCGAAGACAACGGGGCGGTCCCGCCCCGCGGCTTGAGAGGAACCACCGGTGACAGCGGAGGACGATCAGCGGGACGAGGCGCCCGCGCGCCCGGGTACGGGCCGGGCGCTGCTGTGGACCGCGGCGTCGGTTCCCCTCCCCGGGCTGGCCCACCTGCGGATGCGCCGCAGGGTCGCGGGCGCCGTGATCCTGGGGGTCTACCTGGCTGCGATCGTGGGGCTGGTCGTGTGGGCGTGGCGGCTGGGCGCCGACGAGGCGAACACCATGGCGCGGCTGGCCACGATGGCGCTCCAGGACCAGTGGCTACTGAGAGCCATGGGCGTGGTGTTCGTCGTGGCGGTGCTGTGGCTGACGGTGATCGTGCACTCGTGGGTGATCACCCGGCCCGCGGGGGCGCCCCGGAACTCGCGGGTGCTCGGCGCGGCCGTGGTGCTGCTGCTGTGCCTGACCGTCGCGGCGCCCTCGGCGCTGGCCCTGCACGGCGGCTACACCGCCTACCAGACGCTGAACAGCGTCTTCCACGCCGAGGAGGACCCCCTCCTGCCCCCGCACGACGAGGCCGACCCGTGGAACGGCCAGGAGCGGGTCAACGTGCTGTTGATCGGCTCGGACTCGGCGGACAACCGCTACGGGGTGCGCACCGACAGCATGATGGTGGCCAGCATGGACACCGCCACCGGCGACACCGTGTTGGTGGGGCTGCCGCGCAACCTGGAGAACGTGCACTTCCCCGAGGACAGCGCCCTGGCCGAGCGCTACCCCGAGCCCTACGGCTTCGACCTGCTGCTCAACGACGTGTACCAGACGGTGGCCGAGGAGCCCGAGGAGCTGGCGCTCAACCCGGACGCGGCCGACCCCTCCGCCGACACCCTCAAGAGGGTCATCGGGTACAACCTCGACCTGGAGATCGGCTACTACGCGATGGTCGACATGATGGGCTTCCGCGACCTGATCGACGCGATCGGCGGCGTGGAGGTGCTCATCGAGGAGCCCATCCCCTACGGCGTGCACGGCGGGGTACTGGAGCCGGGCCTGCGCCGCCTCGACGGCCACGACGCGCTCTGGTACGGCCGCTCGCGGACCAACAGCGACGACTACGGCCGGATGGGCCGCCAGGGCTGCCTGATCAAGTACGTGGCCGAGCAGGTCGACCCGATGACCGTCCTGACGAGCTACCGCAGGCTCGCGGGCGCCACCGAGCGCACCCTGAGCACGGACATCCCCCAGGCCAAGGTGCCCGCGTTCGTCGAGCTGGCCGACAGGGTCACCGACACCGGGAGCATGAGCACGTTCCAGCTGTCGCCGCCCCAGGTCAACACGGCCAACCCGGACTGGGAGCAGGTCAAGGCCCTGGTCGCCGAGGCGATCGCCGGCAGCGGGTCCGAGGGCGACGACGTGGCCGCCGAGCCCTCCGGCGCCCCCTCCGCGGAGGAGTCCGCCGCGCCCTCGGAGCCGGCCGAGCCCACGGAGGACGACGGGCTGACCGAGTGGCAGGAGTACACGGGCCTCGACGAGGAGGAGCCCGAGGAGCCGGGCCGCCAGGTGGGCGAGGAGCCCAGCAGCCTGGAGGCCCTGTGCCCCTGACCGGGCGCTGAACCCGGTGCGCGGCCCCCGCTCCCCCGCGGGGGCCGCGCGCAACCCCGCGTGACCGGTGTCGGTCAGAAGAACGCGGACCGTTGCGGGCCGCTCACCGCCGTGTGACCCTGACGCGGTGACCCCCGCGCAGATCTGGACCCTCGTCGCGTTGGGCGCCTTCCACGGCCTGCACCCGGGCATGGGCTGGCTGCTGGCCGTGGGCCGCGGCCTCCAGGAGGGCGGTCGCGCGGAAGTGCTGCGGTCGCTGCCCGCCATCGCCGCCGGGCACGCCGCGAGCGTGGCGGTGGCGGCCGTGGCCGTCACCGCGACCGGCTCGGTCACCGCTTCGGTGCTCTTCCCGGTGGCGGGCGGCACGCTGATCGTTCTGGTGGGGCTGGTGATGCTGCTGTCGCACCGGCACTTCCAGTGGCGCGAGGTGCGGCTGCCGCTGTGGCAGCTGTCGGCGTGGTCGTTCCTGATGTCGTCGGCGCACGGTGCCGGGCTGATGGTGCTGCCGGTGCTGGCGGGGCAGCTCGCGCACACGCACTCCGGCGGGCACGGAGGACACGGCGCCGGGGCGGAGGGGGCCGCGGCGGAGGACGTGGAGGAGGGCGCGGCCCCGGTCGGCGGCGGGGAGGGCCCGGCGGCGGAGGCGGCCGGAGGCGCCGGCGCGGAGGCGGCGGGCGGGGCGGTGGCCGAGGGGGCCTGGACCCTCTGGGACGCGACGCTGGTCGGCCTGGCCGCGACCGGCGTGCACACGCTGGCGATGCTGGGCGCGGCGGGGGTCGCGGCGCTGCTCGCGCACGACTTCCTGGGGGTGCACGCGCTGCGCTGGCGCGGTGTGACCATGGACCGGATCTGGGCGCTGACCCTGGTCCTGGGCGGATTGTTCGTCCTGTGGTCGATCCGGTGACCCGCGACGACGGCCTCCGGGGACGGTAGAGCCGCCCCGGCAGGGGGAAAAATGTCCGCGGTGCCGGAAACCCGGGGGTCCTCCCGGGAGTTGTCTCTCTGAAAACGCGTCGGCGGTGACGGCACCGCCCGGCACGAACACGGAGGAGCGGGGCATGACACACAGCAGCTCGCGGCCCGAGCGCCGGTGGACCGGCGCGCTCATGGCCGTGGCCGTTCTGTTGGTGCTGGCCGTCGTCGCCGTCGTGAGCGCACGCTGGGTGGCGCGCAACACCGACCTGTTCCCCGCCTCGACGCCCTGGGGGCCGGAGTGCTCGGTGTGGACGGGCGAGGTGGACGTCCGCCTGGACCGGGACCAGGCCCGGCGGGCGACCACCGCGGCCGCCGTCGCCGTGCAGGGCGACAGCGCCCCGATCGGGGCGCCCGACACCAGCGACATCCCCGAGACGGCGATGACGCTGCTGGAGGAGGGACCGGAGGAGGACGCCGGGCCCTCGCTGACCTGCCGTTCCACCAAGAACCCGGACCTCGCGGTGGAGGAGGGGCTTGAGCCCTCGGGCCTGAGGCCGCGCGCCCAGCGCCTGCTGGAGGGCATGGAGGAGCACTTCTCCGGTCTGAGCCTGGGCGGTTACGAGCCGGGCGGCTTCGACACCGGCCACGGCGACGACTCGGCGCACTACGACGGCCGCGCGATCGACGTCTTCTACCGGCCGGTCAACGAGGACAACCGCCGCGCGGGCTGGGTGATGGCGCACTGGCTGATCGCGCACGCGCCCGACTACGAGATCGACGTGATCATCTTCGACGACCGGATCTGGAGCACGAGCTTCCCGTCGCTGGGGTGGCGCGACTACGAGGCCGACCCCGACAACGAGATCCTGCGCCACCTGGACCACGTGCACGTGGACGTGCAGCGCGGGCGGGAGGCCCCCGAGGGCGGGTGAGGCGGCCCCGGACCCGGCGCGGTCTCGGGGGAGGGCGGCGGGGAAAACCGCTGTCGGCACGGGGGTGAGGCGGCCGCGGTCACGGCGGACACGGGCCGTGACCGCGGCCGCCCGTCCTCACTCCTCCAGGCGGAAGCCCACCTTGAGGCCGACCTGGAAGTGGGCGACGTCGCCCTCCTCGATGTGGCCGCGTATCTCGGTGACCTCGAACCAGTCGAGTGCGCGCAGCGTGGCCGAGGCGCGGTCGATGCCGTTGCGGATGGCCTGGTCGATTCCCTGCGGCGAAGTGCCGACGATCTCCGTGACGCGGTAGGTGTTGTGGGACATGCGGGACCCCCTGCGTGGTCGGTTCTCGGCCGCGCGGAGCGCGACCCCCCGCTTTCTGCCTCCCCTTAATCCCCTGGAGCCACACGGAGCCCTCCCGGCGCACCCGCCTCGCGCCGACGTGCGGGGGCCGGGCGCTTTGCCGTCGGCGGGGGCTCTCGGGGGACGCCGTTGGGACCGGCTTGACCCGTGGTCGCGCCCCACGAGCCAGGAGTTATGAGCGAAAAGCCAGGTGAGTACTGATATGGGACTTAAGGCCTCTTATCGGCGGGACTCTCCCGAGACAACGTCGTAACTGACTCTTGACGTACACCGGGGGGCATCGGTGTACATTGGGTCTAGCGCTTCGGTCCCCCGTCGGAGCGCGGGAGCGGTGTTCCGAGCCCCCGTTGGAGCACCGCCTGCGACGCCGGGTGGTTTGCCCCCGTAACCACCCGGCGTCGCCTTGTGTCCGGCCCCGGGCCGCCCGCGCGGGCGGCCGGAGGCGAAGACCCGAACGTGCCCCTGGCTTGACCATGGAGGCAGTTTCCCGGCTTGGGGGTCAGCATTGGGCAAACCGGTGGAGGCGCAGTGCTCGCGGCGCGGGTGCCGCGCCGAGGCGACGTGGGCGCTGGTGTGGAACAACCCCAAGCTGCACACCCCCGACCGGCGCAAGGTGTGGACGGCCTGCGACGAGCACCGCGAGTACCTGTCCTCCTTCCTGGACATGCGGGGGTTCCTGCGCGAGACCGTCCCCATGGACGAGTTCGAGGGCTGACCGGCCGCCGGGACCCGTCGTCCGGCCCTCCGGGGACCGGGCCCGGCGGAAGCCTCCGCGGCGGGTCGCCCTCCGGGCGGGACGGCCGGAGACCGCGCCCGCCCTGCCCGGAAGGACCGCGCTACACCACCATCCGCCAGGCCGCGTCGCGCACCCTCTCGTGGCCGAGGTCGCCCGCGCGGGAGAGCAGTTCCGGCCAGGGCCCGGCCCAGCCGGTCTCCCCGCCCGCCCTCTCCACCAGGCGCAGCCCCACGAGGGCCGCCGTCTCCCCCGCCGCGCCCTGGGTCACCGAGGCCGCGGCGAACAGGCGGCGCACCACCTCCTCCCGCGTCCGCGGTTCGATATCCGACTCGCCGTAGGAGGACTGGACCGGCATGAGGAGCCCGTCCAGCTCCCACCGGCCGACGGTCCCCCGGGCCAGCAGGTGGGCACCGGCCAGGAGCAGGTCCACGAGCCGCCGCGCCCGGGGAGCGCCGTCCGGTGCCTCGCACTCGTTCGCGATCCTGCGCTGGACGAGGAGGAGCGCCTCGGGGGCGAACTCCTTACGGGTTCCGAGCATGCCGAGCACCGCGTCCACCTGCTCCCGGAGCACGGGGTCGCGGTCCCCGTCCCACGACATCCGGCTCTGGAGGAGCCCGACCAGCCTGCGCACCCTCCGGTGGGCGGAGTCCTCCGACGTGCGCAGGGGCCCGCGTGCGGGCACCCCGTGCCCGGGCCCGGGAAGGGCCGACAGGAGCCGGGCCAGCATCCCGCTGATCCGGCCGGTCCCCCGCCCGTCCGCGATCAGCTGTTCGAAGGCGCGGATCGCCCGCTCGCCGTCCCTCTCCATGTCGCACACGGCCTCGGCCAGCGCGTCGAGGTCGTGGTCGGTCCAGGGCGCCCAGCGGCCGGTCCAGCCGGGGAACCGCCAGTGGTCGCGGGAGGGCTCCGGCAGCGAGGCCACCACCCTGGCGGCCCCCTTCCTCCGCGACGGCGGACAGGCGAGCGGAGAGACCCGCAACACGGCGAACTGGATCTCCACCGGCGTGAACCCGGGCGCGTGACGGGTCAGGGCGGGCAGCGCGGCGGGGTGGTCCAGGGCGCGCACGAGCGCGCCCGCCACGGCCGCGCGCACGTCCCGGTGCAGTCCGTCGCCGGTGTCCAGGACGCGGGCGAGGTGCTCGATCCCGCCGGGCGGGCGGTGGTGCTCCAGCAGCCGGGCGGCCGTCCTGCGGACGGTGACCTTGGCCGGACCGTCCAGGACCCGGCACAGCGCCGGACCGAGGCGGGAGGGGGCGACGCCCATCGCGCAGCGCGACATCGCCGGTCCGGCGGTCCGGGACCGGGGGCCGTCGGCGTGCGCCAGGACCAGGTCCAGGGCGCGTTCGGGCTCGTCGCAGCGGCCGAGGGCGCCCAGGGCGGCCTCGCGCAGGACGGTGTCGGGACCGTCGAGGTAGGGGGCCAGTCGGTCGGCCGCGCCGGGCAGCGCGGCCAGGGCGCGCAGGGCGCGTTCGCGGTCGTCGATGGCCTGGGAGGGGTCGTCGGCGATCCCCGCCAGGTGGTCGGCGGCCCGGGCCCGCAGTGCCTCCGGCCAGTCCCGCACGATCCGCCGGTCGAGGTCGGGCACCCAGGCACCCGCGTCGGCGGCGCGGCGCTCCCCGGCCGCGTCGAACGCGGCGCGGAGCGCGGACGGCTCTGCGTGGCGCACGAGGAGGCTCCACACCCGGGGAACGCGGGCCGCGGACGGGTCGGCACCGAACAGCGCCCGCGCGTCGGCGCGGGCGCCGGGGCCGGTCAGGTACAGCCGCGCCGCCTCGCGCGCGGTGGCCTCGGCCTCCGCGGTGGTGGGGGCGCCGGTGAACCGGAGACCGGAGGGGCCGGTGGTGCCCCAGGTCCCGGTGGGAGCCGCGGTGCCCCTGATACCGGAAGGGCCGGTAGTGCCCCCTGCCCCGCCGGGAACCACAGCTTCCCTGATACCAGAAGGGCCCGTGGTGTCCTCGGTTCCGGTAGGAGCCGCGGTGCCCCTGATACCGGAAGGGACCGTGGTGTCCCCGGTCCCGCTGGGAGGCGCGGCACCCCTGATACCGGAAGGGCCCGTGGTGTCTGTGGAACCCGTAGCGGACGCGTCGTGGCCGAGGGCGGCCGCCAGGTGCTCGCGCAGTTCCGGAACGCCGTGCACGCGGCGGCCGAGTTCGCGGGCCAGGGCGACGGCGGGGCCGAAGTCGTCCCGGGCGCGGGCGTCGTCGAGCGCCGGGGCGAGCCGCCGGTACAGCTCCCGCTCCAGCCCCCGGGGCAGCACCTGGTCCAGGGCGGGGTCCAGGTCGGCCCGGTGGCGCGGCGCGCTCCACCACGGGGGGAGCGAGCGCGGACGGCCCGGTTCGCCCAGCCCCCGCGCGCCGAAGCGCGCGACCAGGCCGGTGTAGGCCTCCAGCGCCCAGTCCGTCGCCTCCGCTTCCCGCCTGGTCAGGGGGTGGCGCAGCAGGGCGGCGGCCAGGTCGCGCAGGGCGCGGCGGGTGTCGGCCGAGGTGTCGCGTGAGCCCAGGGTGTCGGCGAGCACGCGGTGCAGGGCGGGCAGGGACGCCCGAGCGAGCAGCGCGGGGGCGACCCGGGAGAGGGAGCACAACAGGGAGCGGCGGACCGGGTCGCGTTCGGCCCGGGAGCGCTCGGCCCGCTCGGTGAGCACGCGGGCCAGCAGGTGCGGGTCGCCGGTGCGGGCGGTGGCCTCCACCAGCCGGGCCAGGCCGCGTGCACGGCGGACGGGGTCTCCGGCCGAGGCGGCATCCTCCAGCGGTCCGACCGCCTCCCCGTAGGGGAGGTGGGCGATCGCGTCCAGGTCCTGGTCGGGGTCGCCGTAGCGGGCGCTGCGGCTCTGGAAGGCGGTGATCTCCGCCAGCGCGCGGCGGGCCTCGGCCTCGGCGCGGTCGCGGGGCAGCAGGTCCAGGTAGGGCAGCAGGAGCAGCGCCCCGCGGCCGTCCCCGCGCCGGGCGATCCGGTCCAGGTGGGCGGTGCGCACGGGCCGGGGCATGGCCCGCAGGACGGGCAGGACCTGCGCGGGGGTGTGCCTGGCGTGCCTGAGCAGGCGACGGGTGTCGCGGGTACCGCCGGGTCCGGCGGGATAGCGGGTGGAGTAGCGGCGTTCGTCGCCGTCGCGGTACAGCAGTCGGTGGGTGTGGGGTGCGAGGAGCGCGAGGTCGCGGCGCTCCTCGCCGAGTTCGCCGAGCAGGGATCCGAGTTCGGCCGGTCGGACGGGGTCGAGCGCCTGGAGGACGCGCCTCAGGTCGCGGAAGCGCTCGAAGGTCCACCCGCCCCGGGCGTGCGTCCTTCGGAGCAGGTCCAGGAGTGCGTCGGGGTGGCGCCGGGCCAGCCGACGCCAGGAGCGCACGGCGTGGCGGAGGCCGGGCAGGTGTTCGGCGACCCGGCCGGGTGAGCACGCGGGCAGGAGGGCGGCGGCTTCGGCGTCGCCGTACTCCGCGCGCACCCGGGACAGGAGGGAGTCGGCGAGGCTGGTGCGCCGTGTGTGGTACAGGGTCCGGTAGAGGGCCCGGCGCAGACCGGTGGGCGCGTCGTCCAGAACGGGCGGCACGGCCTCGTCGGGCAGGGAGGGCTCGCGAAGGGCACGCAGGGCGGCCCGGCGCAGTTCGGGGTCGGGTCCGGCCAGATGCAGGGCCAGGGTGTCGGTGTCGCGCGCGGCCGCGGCCATGTGCACGGCGAGGCGCCCGTGACCGGAGGTTTCGAGCTGCCGGAGGATTCCGGTGAGGTGGGGTGTGCCCGCGTGGTCGCGGGCGTGGAGCGCCAGAGCGCGCATGCGCCGGGAGACGGCGCGGTCCTCCACGGAGCGGAGGAGTGAGGTGGCCGACCCGTACGTCGGCGCGGTGGGGCTCAACGGCCCGGGCGGAATCCGCCCTTCCTGATCGTCATGGCGCACATCATGGACCACCGCGACGCGCCCGCGCAACCCCGGTGCGGCCCTCAGCCGGTCGGCGGCTCCAGGATCCGGCGGGCGCGGTCGAGGTCGTCGGGGGTGTCGCAGTCGGCCACGGCCAGGTCGTCGGCCAGGGCCACCGCGCGGGGGGCGAGGGGGCCGAGCAGCCCGTACAGGGAGCGCCCCCGGTGGTCGGCGAGGGCGGCGCGCACGGCCTCGGTGCGCCACACGCCGGTGAGCCACTGCTCGCGTCCGGTCGAGTCCACGAACACCGCGCCCGCGCCGTCGGCGTCCTGGTCGGCGGCGGCGCTCAGGGCGGCCAGGTGTCCGGGGTCCAGGTGGGGCAGGTCGGCGGCCAGCAGCGCGAACCGGGGGGTGCGCACGTGCGGCAGACCGGCGCGCAGCGCGGGGACGGGGCCGGAGCCGGGCGGGTCCTCACGGACGTAGAGCGCGCGCGGGCTCTCGCGGGGCGGGCCGACCACGATCACCCGTCCGCCGTCCCCCGCTTCGGCGTTGTGGGCGCGGACGGCGTCGGTGACCCGCTCCAGCAGGGTGCGTCCGGCCACGGACAGGCCGGGCTTGTCGGCGCCGCCCATGCGGCGGGCCGCGCCCCCGGCGAGGACGACGGCGTCCAGGGTCTCGTTCATGGTCCCAGCATGGACCACGGCGCCGGCGGCGCGCTCACCCCTCCGTCTCGGCGAGCCCGTCCATCACGTCGTCCAGGACGGTCCGGCGGTGGTCCATCGACATCAGCCGCAGCTCCTTGAGCGCGGGGACGGTGTCCACGCTGGTGCCCTCCGAGCCGCGCACCGTGCACACCCGCATGCAGTGCTGGGTGGGCTGGCGCCAGAAGTCGCGCTCGTCGACGGGGGCGATGCGGTACACCGTGGCCGGGTACGTGACCGGCCTGCTCGGGGAGTACCAGTGCTGGGTGCGGGACAGCACGAACCCGGTGAGGAGCGAGTCGAACACGCCGCCGGTGGCGAGGTCGGCCAGGGCCTCGCGGTCCCCCTCCCGGCGGCACTCGTCGCAGCCGTCCAGTTCCGCCCGCAGCAGCCAGCGGGCGCGGGCGTGGCTCACCTCGGAGTTCTTGAGTTTGCTCGGGTGTCGGTGTCCCATGCAGGGAAGGGTACGCCGCTCCCGGGGTTCCGTCCGTGCGGACGGAGCGCTCCGGGAGCGGGCACCCCGGGGGCCGGTCCCGCGCACCGCCTCAGCCCTTGACGCACACCACCTGGCGCAGGTGGGCGACCACCTCGACCAGGTCGGTCTGGGCCTCGATCACCGACTCCAGGTCCTTGTAGGCGGCGGGGATCTCGTCCACGACGCCCCGGTCCTTGCGGCACTCCACTCCCCTGGTCTGCTCGACCAGGTCGGCCTCGGTGAAGGTCTTGCGGGCCTTGTTGCGGCTCATCCGCCGCCCGGCGCCGTGCGAGGCGGAGTTGAACGAGGCCGGGTTGCCCAGTCCGCGGACGATGTAGGTGCCCGTCGCCATGGAACCCGGGATGATCCCGAGGTCGCCCGCACCGGCGCGGATGGCGCCCTTGCGGGTGACGAGCACGTCCACCCCGTCGTAGGTCTCCTCGGCCACGTAGTTGTGGTGGCAGGAGATCCACTGCTCGAAGCGGGTGCCCGGGACCTGCTCGGCCAGGGTGCGGCAGGCCAGGCCCATCATGACGTCGCGGTTGCGCCGCGCGTACTCCTGGGCCCAGAACAGGTCCCGGCGGTAGGCGTCCATCTCGGGCGTGCCGGTGACGAACACCGCCAGGTCGCGGTCGGGCAGGTCCTGGTTGTGCGGCAGCGCCTGGGCCCGCTCGATGTGGTGGGAGGCCAGTTCCTTGCCGATGTTGCGCGACCCGGAGTGCAGCACCAGCCACACGGCGCCGCCGTCGTCCAGGCACACCTCCAGGAAGTGGTTGCCGCCGCCGAGGGTGCCCATCTGGCGCAGGGCGCGCTCGCGGCGGGGGTGCACGGCGTCGGCCAGGGCGTCGAACCCCGCCCAGAAGCCGGACCAGTCGGCCTCGCGCAGGGTGGGGACGGCGGCGGGGTCGACCGGTTCGTCGTGGGCGTGGTAACCGACCGGGATCACGGCCTCCAGGGCGGAGCGCAGCCGCCGGAGGTCGTCGGGCAGGCGCTCGGCGGTCAGGTCGGTGCGCACGGCGGTCATACCGCAGCCGATGTCCACGCCGACGGCGGCGGGGCTGACCGCGTCGCGCATGGCGATGACCGACCCGACGGTGGCGCCCTTGCCGTAGTGCACGTCGGGCATGACGGCCAGTCCGTGCACCCACGGCATGCGGGTGACGTTGCGCAGCTGCTCCATGGCCGCGGCCTCGACCCCGTCGGGTGCGGCCCACATGCGGATGGGGACGCGTTCCCCGGAAACCTCGGTGTAGGACATGTTCAGGCCACCTCCCTTTCCCGGCACGGCCTGTGGATTCGTTCGTACGGGGCGCGTACGCGGTCGCGCCCCCGGAACATCAAGCCAGAGCCGGCCGGAGGAGGCAACGGGTTTTCGGCCGGGGCGGGCGCGGGATCAGGGCGCACCGGTGACCTGCCCCGGCCGGGGCTCAGCCGCCGATCGCCGACATCGGCCGGGAGGGCTGGAGGAAGCTGGGGTCGTTGATGCCGTGTCCGGGCAGTTTGGCGGACACCGCGGCGGTCCAGCTCCGGGCGATCTCGTCGTCGGTGGCGCCGCCCCGCAACAGGGAGCGCAGGTCGGACTCCTCGCGGGCGAACAGGCAGTTGCGCACCTGTCCGTCGGCGGTGAGGCGGACGCGGTCGCAGGCGCCGCAGAAGGGCCGGGTGACCGATCCGATGACGCCGACGGTGGCCTGCTCCCCGTTGGGGAAGCGGGCTCCGCGCACGTGGAAGAGCTCGGCCGGGGCGCTGCCGCGCGTGTCGGCGTCGGCCGGGTCGAGGGTGAACTCGGTTTCGAGGGTGGCGAGGATCTCCTCGGCGGTGATCATGGTGTCGCGCCGCCAGCCGTGCTGGGCGTCCAGCGGCATCTGCTCGATGAACCGCAGCTCGTAGCCGTGTTCGACGCAGAAACGCAGCAGGTCGGGGGCGTCGTCGTCGTTGACGCCGCGCATGAGCACGGCGTTGACCTTGACGGGGGTGAGCCCGGCCCGGGCGGCGCCCGCCAGGCCGTCGAGGACGTCGTCGAGCCTGCGGCGGCGGGCGAGGGTCTCGAACACGTCGGGGCGCAGGGTGTCAAGGGAGACGTTGACCCGGTCGAGCCCGGCCTCGGCGAGGGCGGGGGCCATCCGGGCCAGCCCGATGCCGTTGGTGGTCAGGGCGGTCTGGGGGCGGGGCTCCAGCGCGGTGGTCCCGGCGACGAGGCCGGGCAGGCCTCGGCGGAGCAGGGGTTCTCCGCCGGTGAAGCGCACCTCGGTGATACCGAGGCGGGTGACACCGATGCGGATGAGGCGCAGGAGTTCGTCGTCGGTGAGTAGTTCCGGCTTGGGCAACCACTCCAACCCCTCCGGTGGCATGCAGTAGGTGCACCTGAGGTTGCAGCGGTCGGTGAGCGAGACCCGCAGGTCGGTCGCCACTCGTCCGTAGGAGTCGGCCAGCACGGGCGTCACCCTCTCCAGTCCGGGTTGTCGGGCGGTCCGTGTACGGAGGTGTACCCGGCCCGAGGGGTACCCATAGATAAGCGTAGAAGATCCCTTTAAGCGGCGGGCAGTCCCGATCGTGCCATATGCCGTTTTTCGTGGGCTGACACGAGAAACCGGTCGGCGTATCGGCTGATCCCACACTCCCCCGGGGCCACGGGCCGCGCGGACCCGCTCCGCCCTGCTGCGCACCGGCCCCGGCCCGCCGTAGGGTGACCATCCGACGGTCGTACACGGCTTCGATCGTCGCAGACGAAGGCTCGGGCGAGGAGGCGGGACACGGTGATCACCACACGCGAGTGGGCCCTGGCGGGCGGACCGGACGGTTCGGGGAAGCTGGCGGCGCGGGCGTGGGCCCCGGCCGAGGGCGAGCCGACCTGGCTCGCGGTGCTGGTGCACGGCTACGGCGAACACCTGGGCAGGTACCACGCGGTGGCCGAGGACCTGGTCCGGGCGGGCGCGGTGGTCTACGGCGCCGACCACCGCGGACACGGGGGCTCCTCCGGTGAGCGGGTCCTGATCGAGGACTACGCGGGCGTGGTCGAGGACGTGCACCGGCTCATCACCCAGGCGCGCACCGCCTACCGGACGCTGCCGCTCGTGCTCATCGGCCACTCCATGGGCGGGCTCATCGCCTCCCGCTACGCCCAGACCCACCCCGAGCGGCTGAGCGCGCTGGTGCTGTCCGGGCCGGTGCTGGGCCGGTGGGAGGCCCTGGAGCGGATCGCCGCCGCCGAGGAGATCCCCGACGCCCCCATCGACCCGTCCACGCTCTCGCGGGACCCGGCCGTGGGCGAGGCGTACGTGGCCGATGAACTGGTCTGGCACGGACCCTTCAAGCGCGCCACGGTGAACGCCATGCTCACCGAGATCGAGCGGGGCCTGGCCGCCGGGAGCGTGGGGCCGCTGCCGCTGCTGTGGGTGCACGGCTCCGACGACCGGCTGGTACCGCTGGAGGGCACCCGGGTGGGCGTGATGGCGATCATGGGCGAGGACTTCACCGCGCGGGTCTTCCCCGGCGCCCGGCACGAGGTGTTCAACGAGACCAACCGGGACGAGGTGCTGGGCGAGGTGGTCCGCTTCGCCCAGCGCTTCGCCGTGCCCGCGGGCGACGCCTGAGGGGCGTGCCGGAGCGGACGGTAACCCGGCACCGACTTGTCCACAGGCGCGGATCGAGGGTGGTGCCGGGGCGGCCGGGCGTGGTGAGCTGTTGGCAAGGGGACCTCGTACCTTCCCCTCCCCTCGGTGTGCCCTCACACGTACAGCTGCCCCCGGGGCTGCGCCGGGTGGACCAGGGTCTCGGTGTAGGCGGCGGCCAGGCGCTCCACGGCGTCCACGAGCACGTCCGGCGGCTGGGTGTAGGCCAGGCGCAGGTAGCGCTCCAGGGTTCCGTCGGCGCCGAACACCGGCCCGGCTGCCGGGTGCACCCCGTGCCGGATCGCGGCCGTGGCCAGCGCGCTGGCCACGGGGTGGGGCAGGGTCGCCCACAGCACCATCCCGCCCCCGGGCACGCTGGGCCGCCAGTCGGGGAGGCGCTCGCGCAGCGCGTGCAGCAGCGCGTCGCGGTTGCGGCGCAGCTGGCGGCTGCGCTCGGCCCGGATGCGCAGCACGTCGGCGAGCAGGTGGGTGGCGGTGAGCTGGTCCAGCACCGCCCCGGCCAGGTCGAAGCGCTGCCGGGTGGCCATGAGCCGGGCCACCATCGGCGGCGTGGTGCGCACCCACCCCACCCGCAGGCCGCCCCACAGCAGCTTGGCCACCGACCCCACCGTCAGCACCCGGCCGTCGGTGTCGTGGGCGGCCACCGGCGCGGGCAGGTCGCCGGAGTCGATGGCCAGTTCGGCGACGGTCTCGTCGACGATCAGATGGGTTCCCGCCCGGCGCGCCTCGCGCACCAGGACCCGGCGCTCCTCGTCGTCCATCAGGGCGCCGGTGGGGTTGTGGAAGTCGGGGATCAGGTAGGCCAGCCGGGGTTTCCACTGGCGGAACGCGTCGACCAGGTACTCCATGTCCCAGCCCTGCGGGGTCACCCCGACCGTGCGCACCCGCGCCCCGGCCCGCCGGATGGCGTCCAGCGCGTGCGGGTAGGTGGGCGACTCCACCAGGACCTCGTCGCCGGACTGCACGAGCATGTCCACGGCCAGCGCCACGCCCTGCTGGGCGCCGTTGGTGACGAAGATCTGCTCCGGGGTGGTGGGCAGCCCGCGCTCGACGTAGCGCCGGGCGATGGCGTGCCGCAGCTCGGGCAGCCCGTAGGGGTAGTAGCCGAGCCCTCCCACGTGCGCGGCGAGCTGTTCGGCGGCCCGGAACGCGGCGGCGCGCAGCCCCTCCACCGCCGGGGGCGCGGCCACCCCCAGGTCGATGTGCTCGGCGGTGGGGACGAAGGGCGAGGGCTCGCTGGTCGCGGAGTCGGGTAGGACGGTCCAGCTGCCCGCGCCCTGTCTGCTCTCCAGGAAGCGGTTGTCGCGCAGCCAGGCGTAGGCGGCGGTGACGGTGTTGCGGCTGACCCCGAGGGCGGCGGCGAGGTCGCGTTCGGCCGGGAGGCGGGTGTTGGTGGGCACGCGGCCGTCCAGGACCAGTCCGCTGACGGCGCGGGCGATGGCCAGGTAG
The DNA here is from genome assembly GCF_052466615.1 of Nocardiopsis sp. M1B1. Classification (NCBI taxonomy): domain Bacteria; kingdom Bacillati; phylum Actinomycetota; class Actinomycetes; order Streptosporangiales; family Nocardiopsidaceae; genus Nocardiopsis; species Nocardiopsis sp. M1B1. Next base: position 2,669,557 of record NZ_CP196194.1, on the reverse strand, counting down.
AAGGGGCGCTCCACGGGCGCCTCACCGATGAGGCGCGCCAGCAGACGCCCGTTGATCCGCCGGGTGCCGCCCCCGGAACGCTCCGCCGCGCGGTGAGCGCTCTGTCTCGCCATGCCGTCCCCTGCCGCCGCGTTGAAAGGGCCAGTTACCTGGATTGGCTCTTCATTCCAGGCGCCACATCCGCCACGATACCCAGGTGGCCCCCTTACTGGACCCGCGCCCGGCGCGGGAGCCACGGGGGACGGCGGACGGTCCGGCCGGGTGCCGCGTACGCTCCCGCCCCGGGCCGCCGCCACCGGCCGCGCCCCGCCGGGACCGCGTGCCCGTGCCTCCGCGCGGGTTCTCGTCCGATGATCCCAGGAAAGACAGGTGTCTCCGTGACCGCACAGCCCCGTCCCGCCCGTGACGCGGCCGCCGCCCTGCTGGGCCGGGTGCTGGTCACCCCCGCCCTGCCCCGGCCCCGGCGGCGCCGCCTGGCGCAGCTGTACGCGGGCCTGGTCCTCTACGGACTGAGCGGCGCGCTGCTGGTGCACGCGGGGCTGGGCGCGATGCCCTGGGACGTGCTGCACCAGGGGCTGTCCCGCCAGACGGGTTTGTCCATCGGCACGTGGAGCGTGCTGGTGGGCGCGATGCTGATGCTGCTGTGGATTCCGCTGCGCCAGAAGCCGGGCCTGGGCACGCTGAGCAACGTGGTCGTCGTGGGCATGACGGTGGACCTGTTCCTGTGGCTGCTGCCCGATGCGGATTCGCTGCTGGTGCGGGTGCTGCTGCTGGGGCTCGGGGTGGTGGTGTGCGCGGTCGCGACCGGCTGCTACATCGGCGCCCAGCTGGGCCCGGGCCCCCGGGACGGGCTGATGACCGGCCTGGCGGCCCGGGGGTGGTCGGTGCGCCTGGCCAGGACCGTGATCGAGGTGACCGTCGTGGTCACCGGCTTCCTCCTGGGCGGAACCGTGGGGGTGGGCACGCTGGTGTTCGCGGTGGCGATCGGGCCGCTGGCCCAGGTCTTCCTGCCCCTGATGCGCGTGCCCGATCCGGTCGCCGGGCGGCCAGGTCCCCGCCGGTCCCCAAGAGCGGAACACGGGAGTGCGCCGGGAGCCGTCCACCCGGAGTGAGCCGCCCGGGAGTGAGCCGCCCGAGAGCGGACCCGTGTGGAGGGGCGGCGGTACCGCACGGTACCGCCGGGCGCGCGGCTCCGGCGGCCCGGAGGGGTTGTGGACGCGCCGAGTATGCCCATTCCGGCTGACCTTGGCCTTCCCGTCACCGGATCTTGATCACCGCGTCATAACTTCTGGTCCAACAAACTCCCCCATTCCGCCACATACTTCGCTGCACCTGCCGGTGCACGTGCAACTGCGGGTGGCGCCCCTCCGGAGGAGAAGGGAAGATGGGGACCGCGGTGAACGGAAAGGACCGTGTTCGGGACGGTTCCTGGGCACCGGCCTTTTCGGCTGCCTTCACCTGGGCACATTACCGGGTGGAAGGCGAGCGGCGGCTGGTGCGGAGGCGGAACGTGGCCCGAACGGCGCCTGGCGGCGGTGCCGCCCCCCATGACGGGCAGGAGACGGGACCCCGGCGGGACGCGCACACGGGTGCGCGCGCGGGCGGCCGTCGCAGGACACCGCGCACCCCACGAGGCGCCGACCGCAGAGACCATGACGACCTGATGGGGGTGAGCCGCGTGCCCGGCTGGATCGAGGACTACGCAATGATCGGCGACATGCAGACCGCCGCGCTGGTCGGGCGCGACGGGTCCATCGACTGGGCGTGCCTTCCCGACTTCGACTCCTCGGCCTGTTTCGCCGCGCTGCTGGGCGACGAGCAGAACGGCTGCTGGACCCTGCGCCCCGCCGAGGGCGATCCGCGCGCCACCCGCCGCCGCTACCGGGGCGACACGCTCATCCTGGAGTCGGAGTGGGACACCCCCTCCGGATCGGTCCGGGTCATCGACTTCATGCCGCCGCGCGGCGGCGCCCCGCACATCGTGCGCATCGTCGAGGGGCTGAGCGGCTCCGTGCGCATGGAGACGACCATGCGCATCCGCTTCGACTACGGCCACGTCGTGCCGTGGGTGCACCGGACCGGGGCCGAACTGGTGGCCATCGCCGGACCCGACGCCATCTGGCTCAGCACCCCCATCCCCCTCCAGGGCCACAACTTCACCCACGACGCCACCTTCACCGTCACCGCGGGCCAGCGGGTGCCCTTCGTGATGACCTGGCACCCCTCCCAGGTGGAGGAGTCCGACCACCTGGACGCGGAGAAGGCGCTCTCGCGCACCGAGCGCTTCTGGGAGAAGTGGGTCAACCAGTGCACCTACGAGGGCCCCTACCGCGAGGCGGTGATCCGCTCCCTCATCGTGCTCAAGGCCCTGACCTACCGCCCCACCGGCGGGATCGTCGCCGCCCCCACCACCTCCCTGCCCGAGGAGATCGGCGGGGTGCGCAACTGGGACTACCGCTACTGCTGGCTGCGCGACGCCACCATCACGCTGGAGGCGATGATCCGCTCCGGCTACAAGGACGAGGCGCTGGCCTGGCGCGAGTGGCTGGTGCGGGCGATCGCGGGCGAACCCCAGCTCATGCAGATCATGTACGGCATCCGCGGCGAGCGCAGGCTCACCGAGTGGGAGGCCGAGTGGCTGCCGGGCTACGAGGCCTCCCGCCCGGTCCGGATCGGCAACGCCGCCGTGGGCCAGTACCAGCTCGACGTCTACGGCGAGGTCATGGACGTGCTGCACCTGGCCCGCCGCCACAACATCCGCGGCGGCGACTACCTGTGGGGCCTCCAGCGCTCGCTGGTCAACTACCTGGAGTGGTGCTGGGACGAGCCGGACGAGGGCCTGTGGGAGGTGCGCGGGCCGCGCCAGCACTTCGTGCACTCCAAGGTGATGGCCTGGGTGGCGGCCGACCGCGCGGTGCGCAGCATCGAGGAGTTCGGCAAGGAGGGGCCCATCGAACGCTGGAAGGCCCTGCGCGACACGATCCACGCCGAGGTGTGCGAGTACGGCTACGACCCCCAGCGCAACACGTTCACCCAGTACTACGGCAGCAAGGAGCTGGACGCGGCGCTGCTGCTGATCCCCGAGGTGGGCTTCCTGCCCTACGACGACCCGCGCGTGGTCGGCACGATCGAGGCGGTGCGCAAGGACCTGATGGTGGACGGGTTCGTGCTGCGCTACCGCACCGACCTGGACGACTCCGCCGACCAGCTGCCCGGCAACGAGGGCGCGTTCCTGGCGTGCAGCTTCTGGATGGCCAACGCGCTGCTGTCGATCGGCCGCCAGGACGAGGCCCGCGAGCTGTTCGAGCGGCTGCTGTCCCTGCGCAACGACGTGGGCCTGCTGGCCGAGGAGTGGGACCCGCGCGAGAACCGCCAGGTCGGCAACTTCCCCCAGGCGTTCAGCCACGTGCCGCTGGTGACCACCGCGCTGAACCTGTCCACCCGCCAGGGGGGATGGCGCGCCGAGTAGACCGCGCCGCCCGGCCGCCCCCGCACCGATCCGTCTCCCCCGACGCCCTCCCCCCGTCCGCTCCCGTCCCCGCCGGAGCGGACGCGCACCAGAGCGGACGCACGCCCCCGCGCTCCTGTCCCGAGTTCCCGGGACCGGTACGCGGGGGTCTTCAGTCCTCGCGGAGGCGGGCCAGCGCCGGGATCATCCGCTCGCCGATGTCCTCCGGTCCGGGGAACACCCGGGTCACGGCGCGCTGGTGGGCGAGCCCGTGCAGGCCCAGCCACAGCCCGACCGCGTCGGCGCCGGGGTCGGTGCTGGTGGAGACCCCGGCCTCGACGCAGGCGGCGAGCGCCTCACCGAGCACGCGCAGGCTCGCGTCCCCGAGGCTGACGAGGTCCTGCTCGGTCACCGAGGAGTCTCCGAGCGTGGGCATCCACAGGCCGCCGAACATGGTGCGGTAGCGCTCGGGGCGTGAGCGGGCGAAGCCGAGGTAGGCGTGGCACGTGGCGTACAGGCGCGCGCGGGGGTCGTCGCCCGCCTGCGCCACCGCCGCGTTCAGCGCCGCCTCCAGCTCGTCGAAGGCCCGGCGGACCACGGCCAGCATGATGGCGGGCTGGTCCGCGAAGTGCGGGTAGATCGACGGCGCCGCGATCCCGACGCGGCGCGCGAGGGAGCGCAGGGTGATGGCGCGCTCGTCCCCCGTCTCGTCGAGCATCTCCACCGCGGCGTCGACGATCTCCTCGCGCAGGCGGCCGCCCTGGCCCCGGCGGTTACGGGTGCGCGGCGCGGAGGCCTCCTTCGTGTCCTTCATCTGTTTGTTGGGCGTGGACACCCCGTCCTTCAGGGCGGGAAGAACACGCCCTCTCCTTTCTGTGACTTTCTGTTGGATTTGGCTCACGCGATCGCAGAGTGGTCGCTACGGTGTGTGCCATGACCAGGAAGAACGTGAAGCGGGCGTTTCGGTACCGCTTCTACCCGACCGATGTGCAGGCGGCTGAGCTGTCGCGCACGTTCGGGTGCGTGCGCCTGGTCTACAACCGCGCCCTGGCCGAACGCACCGCCGCCTGGCAGCAGCGCCGGGAGCGGGTGGGCTACTCCCACACCTCGGCCATGCTCACCGCCTGGAAGAGGACCGAGGAGCTGTCCTTCCTCGCCGAGGTCTCTTCCGTTCCGCTCCAGCAGACGCTGCGCCACCTGCACACCGCCTTTCGCAACTTCTTCGACCGCCGCGCGAAGTACCCGCGATTCAAGTCCAAGAAGACCTCCCGGGCCTCGGCGGAGTACACCGCAAGCGCGTTCCGCTACCGCGACGGCCACCTGACCCTGGCCAAAATGAGCGAACCCCTGGACATCGTGTGGTCGCGCCCCCTGCCCGAAGGAGCACGCCCCTCCACGGTCACGGTCTCGCGCGACGCGGCCGGGCGCTGGTTCGTCTCGCTGCTGTGCGAGGACACCATCGAGCAGGTCCCGGCCACTCGCGACGCGGTTGGCGTCGATGTCGGAATCACCTCGGTGGTGACCTTGTCGACGGGGGAGAAGGTGGCCAATCCCCGCCACGAGCGACGCGACCGGAAGAAGTTGGCCCGGGCGCAGCGGGCGCTGGCCCGTAAGGCCAGGGGCAGCGCCAACCGGGACAAGGCGCGTCGCAGGGTGGCGCGGGTGTGCGCCCGTATCACCGACCGGCGTCGGGACTTTTTGCACAAGCTCACCTCTCGACTCGTCCGCGAGAACCAAGCGGTCGTGATCGAGGATTTGACGGTGCGCAATCTGGTCAAGAACAGGAGGCTGTCCCGGGCGATCTCCGATGTGGCCTGGCGTGAGCTGCGCACCATGCTGGAGTACAAGTGCGCCTGGTACGGACGCGATCTGGTCGTGGTGGACCGGTTCTTCCCCTCCTCCAAGTTGTGCTCGACCCCCGGGTGCGGGTACGTGCACATGTCGTTGCCGCTGCCTGCACGGGAATGGACGTGTCCCGGTTGTGGGGTGGCCCATGACCGTGATGTGAACGCGGCGCTCAATCTCGAAGCCGCCGGGCTGGCGGTTGTTGCCTGCGGAGCTGGTGTGAGACCTCAACGGGAGTCCTCCCGGACGGGGCGACCGGCGGTGAAACAGGAAGGCCACGGGGCGACCCGTGACGAGGCGTTGGCCTCGAACCACCGGTAGGTGGTTCCGGAATCTCCCGCCTTCAGGCAGGAGAGGAAGTCAAGGTGTCACCTTACGGCTGGAAGTCGACGGGCCCGTCTTGCACCCTTGAGTTTACGCGTGTAAGTTTACGAGTGTTACCAAGACTGCTCCGACAGGAGGCCCCATGAACGCCGTCGCCGCCACCACCGCCACCCAGGTCCTGCTGCCCGGCAGGGTCGAACCCTCCGGCCTCCGGGTGCGGACCCGAGCCCTGCCCGCTCCCGGACCCGGACACGTCCTGCTGCGGATGGAGGCGACCGGGGTCTCGTTCGCCGAGCAGCAGATGCGCCGGGGCAAGTACTTCGACCAGCCCCCGTTCCCGTTCGTGCCGGGCTACGACGTCGTCGGCACCGTCGAGGCCGCCGGTCCGGGCGTGGACGCCTCCTTCGTCGGGCGCCGCTTCGCCGCCGTCACCAAGACCGGCGCCTGGGCCAGCCACCTGCTGCTGGACGCGCGCGACCTCGTGGCGGTGCCGGAGGGGACGGACCCGGCGGAGGTCGAGGCGCTGCTCGTCAACGGCATCACCGCCTGGCAGATGCTGCACCGCACGGCCCGCGTGCGACGGGGCGGCACCGTCGTCGTGCTGGGCGCCAACGGCGGCGTCGGCACGGTCCTGGTGCAGCTCGCCCGGCACGCCGGGATCACCGTGATCGGCACGGCCGCGCCGCGCCACCACGAGGCCGTGCGCGCGCTCGGCGCGACCCCCGTCGACTACCGCGACCCGCACGTGTACGACAGGATCCGGGACCTGGCACCCGAGGGCGTGGACGCGGTGTTCGACCACGTCGGCGGCGGCGGCCTGATCCGCTCGTGGCGCCTGCTGCGGCGCGGCGGCACGCTCGTCTCCTACGGCACGGCGTCGACGAAGGACGTCGAGGGCGACTCCCGGCTGCCCGTGCTCGCGCTCTTCGGCCGTCTCCTGGTGTGGAACGCCCTGCCCAACGGCCGCGGCGCCCACTTCTACAACTTCTGGGCCGGACGCGGCCGCCGCGCCGACGCCTTCCGCGCCCGCCTGCGCGAGGACCTGACCGAGGTGCTGCGGCTGCTCGCCGACGGGGTCCTGGCGCCGCGGGTGGCCGCCCGCGTCCCGCTCTCGGAGGCCTCCCGCGCGATGACCCTCGCCGAGTCCCGCACCGTCGTCGGGAAGGTCGTGCTCGTCCCCGACGCGTGAGGCCGGCGCTCCGGACGGCTCCGCCACCCGCGCCGCCGTGTCGGCGATCGGCCGGTCGGATGGACGAGACGGGCTCGCGGCTCCGCGTCCTCGGGTGAGAAACCCGGCTCCCGGGAGCGGGACGGGCCCGAAGCGGACGTGGATGTCGCCCGCTGCCGCTAGTGTTCTGGCCATGCCGAAGGACCTGAAAGAAATCATGGACAGCGGTTGGGCCGAGGCCCTGGAGCCGGTCGCGCCGCAGATCGCCGCGATGGGCGACTTCCTGCGCCAGGAGGTCTCGGAGGGCCGCACCTACCTCCCCGCCGGCGAGAACGTCCTGCGCGCCTTCAAGCAGCCCTTCGAGGACGTGCGCGTGCTCATCGTGGGCCAGGACCCCTACCCGACCCCGGGCAACGCTGTGGGCCTGAGCTTCTCGGTCGCCCCGGACGTGCGCCTGCCCGCGAGCCTGCGCAACATCTACAAGGAGATGGTCGACGACCTGGGCGTGCCCATGCCCTCCAACGGCGACCTGACCCCGTGGACCCGGCAGGGCGTGCTGCTGCTCAACAGGGTGCTGTCGGTGGAGCCGGGCAAGGCCGGTTCGCACCGGGGCAAGGGCTGGGAGGCCGTCACCGAGCAGGCCATCCGGGCGCTCGCCGAGCGCGACAAGCCGATGGTGGCGATCCTGTGGGGGCGCGACGCCCGCAACCTGCGCCCGCTGATGCCGGGCGTGCCGTGCGTGGAGTCCGCGCACCCGAGCCCGCTCTCGGCACGGAACGGGTTCTTCGGCTCGAAGCCGTTCAGCCGCGCCAACGAGATGCTCAAGGAGCAGAACTCCGACCTGGTGGACTGGGAGCTGCCCTAGCGGATCCCACCACGGGAGCACGCTCACTCCTCCCCGACCCCCGACACCCATGCTGACCTGCGGACTCGGCACCGCTCCCGGTGCCGGGTCCGACCGTGTTTCCACAACCTCCCTCGAAGCGGGAAGAGGCACCCCCGATGGCGAAACGGCTCACCTACGCGGACGCGCTCAAGATCCTCGGCCAGAACGACTCGGAGGTGATGAACCTCGCCGAGAGGCTCACGGACGGCGGACTGGGGCTGGTGGGGGTGCCCGACCTCTTCGGGCTGCGCGGGTTCCTGGTGAGCAAGGGCCGCCAGGCCATCGAGGGCATCCGGGACAAGATCAGCGGTGAGAGCCGCCTGTCCCGGACGGAGAAGATCGAGGCGGCGCACAAGGTACTGGTCGTCATCTCGTTCTTCGAGGCCGTGGAGGAGTGCATGGCCAGGGCCGAGGCGCCCTTCTCCCTGGACGCGCTCAGGCTCACCGAGGCCGAACCGTTCACGTACTTCGACTCGGCGCTCCAGGACCTGGGGGCGCTCCCCTCCCCCACCGAGGTGCACACCGAGGCCGTGGCCCCCTACGAGATCCTCCAGGTCTTCCACCTCCTCACGGGCAGCTTCAGCGACATCCTGGTGAGCCACCCCGAGGCCGTCGAACACGGTGTGGACCACGATCACCCCCTCATGACGCGGCTGGTCGACGAGGTCCCCGAGGACGCCGCCCGGCGGCTCACCGAGTACCTGCGCCAGCTCGCCGCCGAGGTCCCCGAGTTCGGCATGTGGGTGCACCTGTACGAGCACGACCGCACCCGCCAGACCCTCGCCCACGGGTTCGGGGAGCTGGGCAGACTGCTGGAGCTGGCGGGCTCCGGCCGACCGGTGGACCAGCGCAGGCGGGAACTCGCCGCCTCCTACCGGGCGGTGCTGCGCCAGCCCGTGCTGCGCTCGGAGGAGGCGTCGTCGGGGCTGGTCCTGCCCGCGCTGGAGGACGCCTACGTTGCGCCGTGCGGCCGTGTGCTGAGGGCCGGCGCACACGGCTCCCCCTCCACGGAGGAGGCGTGGCAGGAGGCCGTGCTCGTGGACGACCTCCGGCGCTTCTTCGCCCTGCACCTGATCCATTCGAGCTCCGCCGAGGCGCCCACGGTCGTCCTGGGCCACCCGGGCGCGGGCAAGTCCAAGTTCACCGAGATGCTCGCGGCCAATCTGCCCGCCGCCGACTTCCTCACCATCCGGGTGGAGCTGCGCTCGGTCCAGCCGAACGCGCCCATCCACGCGCAGATCGAGGAAGGCCTCGCCGCGACGCTCCACACCCGCGTGTCCTGGCGTGAACTCGCCGAGTCGGCGGACGGCGCGCTGCCCGTCATCATCCTGGACGGCTTCGACGAGCTCCTCCAGGCGACCGGTGTGGACCGCTCCGACTACCTGGAGCGGGTGCAGGAGTTCCAGCACAAGCAGGAGGCCCTGGGTCAACCCGTGGCGGTCATCGTCACCAGCCGCACGGTCGTGGCGGACCGGGCGCGCTTCCCCGAGGGCACCACCGTGGTCCGGCTGGAACCCTTCACCGAGGCCCAGATCGGGCAGATGGTCCGGGTGTGGAACGAAGCGAACGCGCGGACCCTGGCCTCCCGGGGCCTCGAACCGCTGACCGTCGACTCCCTCCTGCCCTACCGCGAGCTGGCCGAGCAGCCCCTGCTGCTGCTCATGCTGCTCATCTACGACGCCGGGGACAACGGTCTGCGGCGCGCCTCGCACGCCCTGTCCCACGGGGAGCTGTACGAACGGCTGCTGACGATGTTCGCCAGGCGCGAGGTGGACAAGCACCACTCCGGCCTGGGCAGGAACGACTTCGACGACGCGGTCGAGGAGGAGCTGCGCCGCCTGGAGATCGCCGCGCTGGCGATGTTCACCCGGCGCAAGCAGAGTGTGGGCGCCGACGAGCTGGACCGGGACCTCGCGGTCCTCATGCCCGACGCCGCGGTGCGCGCGACCGAGACCGACCTGCACGGACGGATCGACCCCGCCCACCAGGTGCTGGGCAGGTTCTTCTTCGTCCACGAGTCCCGGGCCAGGCGCGGCGAGGGCACCGCGAGCGTGTTCGAGTTCCTGCACGCCACCTTCGGCGAGTACCTGGTGGCCAGGGCGGTGATCGTCGCCCTGGACGAGCTGGACGCCTCACGCGCGCGCTCCTCGCGGCGCCGGGTGCGGAGCACGCGTCCCGACGACGGCGAGCTGTACGCCCTGTCCTCCTTCGCCAGCTACGCGGGCAGGGAGAAGGTCGTGGACTTCCTCGCCGAACTCCTGGAGCGGCGGTTCACCGAGGAACCGGAGGCCCGCGAGGACTACGCGCGGCTGCTCGTGGAGCTGTTCCAGGAGGCGCCCTTCCCCGCCCCCAACCGCTCCTACGGTGCCTACGAGCCCACGCGGCTGCCGCTGACCCAGCGCGAGGCCAACTACACCAGCAACCTCATGATCCTGCTGTGCCTGGTGCGCGAGGAGCCGGTGGACGCGCGCGAGCTCTTCCCGGAGGCGCACGAGCCCGACCAGACCCTCCAGGGCACCACCACGATGTGGCGCACCCTGCCCGGCGCCGAGTGGTTCAGCATCGTGTCCGTGCTCCGCGTCCGCCACCTGGACGGCTGGGAGGCCGACGGCCCCGTGACGGTCGTCGGCAGGGAGGACGGCACACCGGTCAACGTCGGGGAGTGCATGGGGTTCGAACTGCGCAAGAACAACGACGCCGTGCCCTCCGTGACCGACCCCTACGACATCTCCGTGTCCTACGACACGGTCGCCTCCCGTCTGCTCCGGTCCATGGCGATGCGCGTCAACGGCACGGCCGCGCGCTTCATGTTCGGGCTTCTGCCCTACCTGAACCACGTGTCGGAGGACCTGGGCACCTGGTACTCGGACGTCCACTCCGAGGCGGCGTGGACGGAGGCCCACGAGGTCATGCGGCTACGGCTGGAGCCCGCCGCCGAACGCCCCGGGGAGCGCCTGCACACCTACCGGCGCCTGCTCGCGCAGCGGGCCCTCGGACGCCTCGAACTGGTGGTGCTCAGGCAGGCGGCGGAGGACCTGGCCCTCGTGCCCGAGGCGTCCGCGTTCGGCACCGAACTCGTGGAGATCGTCAACCTCTACCTCAACGGTGTGCGGACGGTCGTGGTCGGACCCCAGCTCCGGGAGGAGACGGTCGTGCCGGTCCTGCGGGTCCTGGCCCCGCACACGCACGAGGACGTCTTCGAGCGGGTCCTCGGACTCGCCCGGGCCTCGTGGGCAACGGAGCACGGCCCCCGCGCCGTCGGCGGTGTCGGGCGGATCGGGGAAATCGGGGAACAGGCCGCCGACACCGTCCCCGGGCTGCGCCGGAAGCCTTCCCCGACGGGCCAGTACAACAGCGGCGGCTGAGCGCCGCCCCGACCACCGGCCGTGCCGGATTCCGGCACGGCCGAGACGGCCTTCGCCGCCCCTACCCGGCCGCGCGCACCCGCTCCACCAGGGCGGGCAGCGCCGTGCCGATGGGGTCGCGGACCACGGCGCCGGCGAAGTCGTCGTAGGGCGTGGGCTCGGCGTTGACGACGACCAGGGCGGCCCGCGCCATCATGGCCACGTCGCACAGCCCCGCCACCGGGTGGACCGTCAGCGACGTGCCCACGGCCAGGAACACGTCGCACTCGCGGGCCGCCCGGCTGGCCGCGTCGACGACCTCCGCGTCGAGCCGTTGCCCGAAGGAGATGGTGTCCGACTTCTGGATGCCCCCGCACTCCGGGCAGCGGGGGTCGGACTCCTCGTCCAGGCGCGCCAGCACCGTCCCGCTCGGCGTGCGCAGGCCGCAGGCCATGCACACCACCCGCAGCATGGTGCCGTGCACCTCGATGACCGCGTCCTCGGACGTCCCGCCCCGCTGGTGCAGGCCGTCGATGTTCTGGGTGATCAGGGCGCGCAGCCGTCCGGTGGCCTCCAGGTCGGCCAGGGCGCGGTGGGCGGCGTTGGGCCGGGCGCGCCACACCGGGTGGGTGCGGCGCTGGGCCCACACCCGGCGGCGCACGTCCGCGTCGCCCATGTAGATGTCGATGTCGGACAGGGCCTGCGCGTCCGGGTCGGTGGTCCACACCCCGTGCGGTCCGCGGAAGTCGGGGATGCCGGAGTCGGTGGACACCCCCGCCCCGGTGAGGACCGTGACGCGTTCGGCGGACTCCAGGAGTTCGGCGGCCCGTTCGAACTCCGCCGGGTCGGAGAAGGGCGCTGATTCGGTGGTCGTCGAGGCCATACCCCCCATTCTTACGCGGTCGGGGCACCGTTCGCCCCACCGCGCCCACCGCTCCGTGCGGCGCGCCCCGCGGCGCTCCGCCCCGCCGCCTCGTGCCGCCCGCCCGCCGGTGCCGTGCCGCCCCGCCCGGCCCCGCCCCGGGCCGGAACGGCGCGCGGCGCCGGTCCGACCCGGGGCGTAATCTCGGGGGTACAGGAAGGGCACGGGGGCCACATCCCTGCCGATGCACACGAGGTGGGCAAAGGGTGCGAAAATCGACACCGTCATGAAGCAGCCGTCCTACATCCTCGTGGTCAACGGGACCAAGGTCGAGCGCCCGGTGTTCGTCCTGGGCGCTCCCCACTCGGGAGTGGCCGAGGTCGCCCGTGCCCTGTCGCGCGTGCCCGGCCTGCACCTGGGCGCGGGCTCGTCGGGCGTGCTCAACGCCGTCTACGCCGTGGCCAGACGCCCCTCCCTCGCGCTGGAGAAGGTCGCCGGGACGGCGAGCCTGCTGCGCGAGGCCTACGCCGAGGCCTGGCAGCTCACGCCGCTGACCTGCCCGCGCTGTCCGGGGCCGTGGGCGCGCGTGCCCGCCAACGCCGCCGCCGAGCCGTGCGAGCACAGCGCGGAGGTGCGCCGCTACGGCGACGCCAGCCCCGACCTGCTGTTCTGCGCCACCGCCCTGCACGCGGCCTTCCCCGACGCCCTGTTCGTGCAGGTCATCCGGGACGGCCGCGACGTCATCGCGGACATGATGGAGGACGAGCGCTCGCTGGCCTGGCTCAAGCCGAGCTTCATGAAGCTCGACCACGAGTTCCCCAACCACTTCTTCGGCCTGGAGGAGGAGTCGGACCTGTCCTCGTTCACCGAGGGCTCCACCGCCGCCAAGTGCGCGATGCGCTGGCGCGGGGCGATCCGCATGTCGGCGCTGCTGCGCCGCTCCATCGGCGCCGAGCAGTTGCTGACCCTGCGCTACGAGGACGTGCACGGCGGCGAGGTGGAGGCGGCCGAGCGGCTGCGGGAGTTCACCGGGGCGCGGGTGTCGGCCTCGGAGCTGCTGACCTCGGAGTCCTGGGGCGTGGGGTCGTGGCGCGAGCGCCTGACCCGCGACCAGTACGGCGACGTGCGCGAGGTGGCGGGCACGGAGCTGTCCCGGCTCGGTTACACCTGAGCCCCGGCGGGACCGGCGCGCGCCCATGGCGGCCCCGGTCCCCTGTTCGCGGGCCCGGACGGGCTCCGGCACCACCCCTCGGGCCCCGGCCCCCGTCCGAAGCGGCTGAACACGCCCCGACCCCGGCGCCCTCAGTCGGCACCGTGCACGGTCATCAGGGCGTCCGCGGCGGCGCGGGCGGTGCGCGCGGCGTCGGCGACCCCGGTGACGTTGCGGGCCACCACGGCACCCTCGTGGAGCATGGCCAGCGCGTCGCCGAGCGCCCCCGCGTCCCGTGCCCCCGACCGCTCGGCGAGGTCGGCGTAGAGGCCGCGCAGCCACCGCTTCTGCTCCTCGGCGACGGCGCGGCCGGGGTGCTCGGGGTCGGAGAGCTCGGCGTAGGCGTTGACCATGGCGCAGCCGCGCGGGTTCTCCTCGCCCATCCACGCGTCCAGGGCGTCGAACGTGGCGGCCACCAGCTCCCTCGGGGTCCGGGCCCGCTCCAGGTAGCCGTCCAGGTAGGCGCGCCAGCGGGCGTCGCGGGCGCGCAGGTAGTGGACGACGAGCTGCTGCTTGGAGCCGAAGCGGTCGTAGATGGTCTTCTTGGTCACCCCCGCCCGCTCGGCGACCAGCTCCATGCCCACGGTGTTGATCCCGCGGGTGTAGAACAGCTCGGTCGCCACGTCCAGGACGCGGCGCGCGGCCGGGGTCAGCGGTCTCGTCGCGGTACCGGGCACGGTGCCCACCCCCTCCTTCGCGCCCCGCCGTCGGGGGCGCATCGTTCGGACTACATTGTGAGTATACCGACCGGTGTGTTTACCTGCCCGCATGGAACACACAGAGACACGCACCTCCCGTTCCGTACCGTTCCTCCTGCTCGCCGCCGGACTGGTGGTGATGTGGAGCTCCGGCTTCGTCGGCGCGGAGCTGGGCACCCGGCACGCGCCCGCGACCACGCTGCTGGCCTGGCGCTTCCTGGTCGTGGCCGCCCTGCTGGCGGGGTGGTGGCTGTGGCGCGGCCCGCGGATGCCGCGGCGGGACCTGGCCGCGCACGCCGTGCTGGGCCTGCTGGCCCAGTCCGGGTACCTGTACGGGGTGTTCGCCGCCGCGCAGGCGGGTGTGGCCGCCGGGACGAGCGCGCTGGTGGCCGCCCTCCAGCCCCTGGTGGCGACCGCGCTGGCCGTCCCGCTGCTGGGCGAGCGGGTGCGGCCGCGCCAGTTGGCGGGCCTCGCACTGGGGCTGGCCGGGGTCGGCCTGGTGGTGGGCGCGGACCTGTTCCGGTCGGGCGCGGCGCCGTGGTGGGGCTACCTGCTGCCGTTCGGGGCGATGCTGTCCCTGGTGGCCGCGACCCTGCTGGAGCGCCGCGCGCGGCCCGGGGGTTCGGTGGTGCAGGCCCTGGCGGTGCAGTGCGCGGTGAGCGCGGTGCTGTTCACGGGGCTGGCCGCGGCCACCGGAACGCTGGCCCCGCCCGCCGACCCCGGTTTCTGGGCTGCGGTGGCGTGGGTGGTGGGGCTCTCCACCCTGGGCGGTTACGGCCTGTACTGGGCCGTCCTGGCCCGCTCGGGCGTGGCCCGGGTGTCGGCCCTGCTGTACCTGACCCCGCCCACCACGCTGGTGTGGTCGTGGCTGATGTTCGGCGACCCGGTGGGCCCGGCCGCCCTGGCGGGGATGGCGGTGTGCGCGGTGGCCGTGGTGCTGGTGAGCGCCGGGGGAACCGGAAGCCGCGCCGCCCGGACGGACGCGAAGGCTACCGGCGCTCCCGGCCGGGAACCGGAGCACACGGCCGCGACCACCACGAGCACCCCCGACCGGGGACCGGAACGGCGGGCCGAGGCCGCCGCCGGTGCTCCCGCTGGGGCGCCGGAACGCGGGGCCGGTGACGCTACGGACGCTCCCGGGCCGGAAGCGGGCCGACCCCGTCCGCGGAGACGGTGACCCCGGGCCGTCCGCCCTCCTCGACCGGCTTCCACACCTGCTCCGCGAGCGGGGGCCCGCTCCCGGCCGCGTCGGGGACCACGGCGGTGCACACCACCTCCACCACGGCGTCGGGGTCCAGGAGGTCGACCACCCCCAGGACCGTCATCGGCGGGTGGAAGCGGCCCATGTGGCGCCGGTAGACCGCGCCGACGCTCTGGCTCTGGGCCCGGTAGGCCGCCATGGACGTGGTGAAGACGCGCATGTCCACCACGTGGGCGGGCGCTGCGCCCGCCGCGCGCAGCGCCTCCACCGCGTTGGCGAGCGCGCGGTCGAACTGCTCCGCCAGGCCCGTCCCGACGATCCTGCCGTCGGGACGGTACGCGCGCTGCCCACCGACGTGGACCACCCGCCCGGGGCTGACCACGAGCGCGTGGGAGGAGCCCGTCGGCTCGGCGAGGGTGAGCGGGTTGACGATCTCGTGCGGTGTGCGGCCCATCGGCGGCCCCTCCTGCCCGTGTCGCGCCCGCCGCCCGTCCCGGACGGCCCCCTTGGGAACCCGCCGCGCGTGCGGCTACGATGAGCGCATGTCGATCACTGTGCTGCTGTCCGCCCTCGCCCTCGTCGCCGCGCTGGGGGTCTTCGCCGCCATCTTCGTCGGCGGCGCCGTCTACGTCGGCCGCGTGCGCCGCAACGGCACCGAGGCCGTCCTGGCCGGGGCCCGCAGGCACCGGGAGCTGCGCGGCTAGGAGGGCCCGTCCGGGCGCCCCGGCGGGCGACGGGGAGGTTCAGGCGCCGTCGAAGTCGTCGGGGTCGGGGCCGAACCTGCTGTCGGTGTTGAGCCCGCTGATCCGGTCCATCTCCGCGCGGGAGAGCTCGAAGTCGAAGACCTGGAAGTTGGAGCGGATGCGCTCGGGGGTCACCGACTTGGGGATCACCACGTTGCCGAGCTGGATGTGCCAGCGCAGCAGCACCTGGGCGGGCGTGCGCCCGTGCTCCTCGGCGACCGCGACGACGGTCGGGTGGCCGAGCAGCTTGCCCTGCCCCAGGGGGCTCCACGCCTCGGTGACGATGCCGTGCTTGGCGTCGAAGGAGCGCATGTCCGCCTGTGTGAGCAGCGGGTGCAGCTCGATCTGGTTGACCATGGGCGTGATGCCGCCCTCCTCCATGACCCGCTCCAGGTGCGGGCGCTGGAAGTTGGACACGCCGATGGCGCGGACGCGGCCCTCGGCGTAGAGGCGCTCCAGCGCCTTCCAGGTCGGCACGTACAGGTTCCTGCGGGGCATGGGCCAGTGCACGAGGTACAGGTCCACGGTGTCCAGGTTCAGGCGGCCCAGGCTGGCCTCGAAGGCGCGCAGGGTGGCGTCGTAGCCCTGGTCGGGGTTGGCCAGCTTGGTCGTCACGAACAGCTCGCCGCGCTCCAGGCCGGAGCGGCGCAGCGCCTCGCCCACCCCCTCCTCGTTGCCGTAGGCGGCCGCGGTGTCGATGCTGCGGTAGCCCGTCTCCAGTGCGGTGGAGACGGCCGCCACGACCTCCTCCTGGGGCACCTGCCACACGCCGAAGCCCAGCTGCGGAATGCGCAGGCCATTACCCAGAGTGAGTTCTGGAACGGTCATCTGCTGCATCTGTCTCATCCCCCGTCAGCGCCGAACGGTCTGCCTTGCTCTTCCAGCGTGCGGTCTTCCCCCACCGCAGTCGCATACTGCCACGTCCGCGCGGGTCGCGGTCCCAGATGCGCCGTGACTGTGCGGGCTTTTTACCGTTCACGCCCGGTGACAGCCGACGTGTGGGGACATCCCGGACACCGAGGTCGCCGCACGGACGGAGGGAGCCCCGGCGGGAGCGGCGCGGGGTTCCCTCCGGTTTCTTCCTCTCCACCTTGGCGGCACCTCCCACGCGTCACTGTGCTCTCTCTTCTCTCCCCCTACCCCGTGGAACCGGTCGTGCCCACACGCCCTTCGCTCCCCTGTGCCCGAGGGGCCGCCGCCGATAGGCTGCCCTGGCCGTTTCGGAGGTGGGGCGATGGGACACGAACAGCGTGCCCGTGTCGGCGCCGAGCTGGCGCGGGAGCGGGCCGGGCTGGTCGAGCGCATCGTCGCCGAGGTGCACGCCGAGGTCCCGGCCTACCGCGCGCTGCACGGGTCCCAGCTCACCGAGGTGCGGGCGATCACCGGGTGGCTGATGGGCCGTTCGCTGGAGCTGTGGGCGGCCGGGGCGACGCGGCTGCCGCCGGAGGACGTGGAGCGGCTGCGCGGGATCGGCCGGTCGCGGGCGGCCGACGGGCGTTCGATCGGCGCGGTGGTGCGCGCGCACCGGGTGGGCTCGGCGGCGGCGGTGCGCCTGGTCGCCGAACTGGCCTCCGACCGGCTCGACGCCGCCGACGTGTTCGCTCTGGGCGAACTGTGGTTGACCTCGATCGACCAGATCTCCGAGAGCCTGTCCGCGGGCCACGCCGAGGCCGCGCACCGCCTGGACGCGGACCTGGAGCGGGCCCGCAGGGCCTTCCTGGACGACCTGCTGATCGGCCGACAGGCCTCGCGCGGGGCCATCCGCGACCGGGCGCGGACCCTGGGCATCGCCCCGCCCGACCCGGCTGTGCTGGTGGTGGCCGAGGCCGACGGCGGTCCCTCCGACGGGGCGCCGCGGTCGGCCGCGCTCGCCGCCGGGATGGAGCTTCTGGGCCTGGTGGAACCGGCGGGCGGCGACCCGCTGGTCACCACGCGCTCGGGACGGGTGGTGCTGCTGGTCCGCCCCGACGACGCCGACCGGGTGGCCTCCGTGCTCGGCACACGCCCCTGGCGCGGGTGCGTGCTGGAGCCGCGGGCGCTGACCGACATGTCGGCCGCCTACCGGCTGGCCGACGACGCCCTGGAGACCGCGCCCCCGCACGCCTTCGACTCCCGGGGGCTGCTCGGGACCTCCGACGCGTGCGTGCTGGCGCTGCTCAACGGCGGCCCGGTCACCCCGGCCGCGGTCCGCCGCACCGTACTGGGACCGCTGCTGGCCGAGGGCAACGCCCACCTGCTGGAGACGCTGCGGGCCTACCTGCGCGAGGGCGCGGCGACCACCGCCGCGCAGGCGCTGCACGTGCACGCCCAGACGCTGCGCTACCGGCTGCGCCGGGTGCGGGAGCTGACCGGGCACGACCCGCACCGGCCCTGGCAGCGGTTCGTGCTGGAGACCGCCTGCGCGATCGCGCCCTGACCCGCTCCCGCACGGACGGGTTCAGGGCGCCGCGGACGGCCCGGTCTCCTCCGGTGCCGCCCGGAGCAGGACCTGGTCGCGGTACTCCTGGAAGGACTCCCATCCGTCGCCGCCGTCCTCGCTCAGGAAGTCGCCGGTCGAGCAGTCGAGGGCGCGGCAGCCGAGCACCCCGGCCATCCGGAGGATGGCGGGCACGGGGTCGCCGCCGCGGACGTGGAGCATCACGCTTGTGACCGGGTCCCCGGTACCGATGTTGAGCTCCATGTCCCAGCCCTGTTCCTCGTCCCGGAGGTGGCCCCAGGCCGGATCGGACAGGTCCGCCTCGGGGAAGGCCTCGCGCAGCGTCTCCAGGAGCCGGGCCAGCGGCGCTATGGACCCGGTCCCGGGGCCCTCGGGGATGTCGTCGACGGACCTCGCGTCCGCGGGCGCCGGCGTCAGCAGCACGTCCCAGCTCATGGGACTCCTCTCTCACGGGGGTGCTCGGGCCGGACACTAGCGGGCGCCTGCGACGGTCCCGGCGCACCGGGGGCCCGGCGCGCGCCGCCCCGGGTCCGTCGGAGCACTCCGACCGGCGAAAGCACACGAAACTTACCCTCGGTTGGCGCGGGGTTAGGCCCCCGGGAGCGGTGGGTAGCCGAGACTGGCAGGCGGAGCGCGACCACCGCGCGCGCTCCCCGCGACACGGGTCACAGCGACTGGAGGGGGACCAGAGTGACGACCGCAGAGCGCAAGACCGGAGCGCCCAAGCCCAGGAGCAGCCAGCCGTGGCTGCACCAGAGCGGCGAGGAGATCCAGGAGTTCGGGACGGTCCGCCAGTTCCCGGTCGGGCTGTCCTACGACACCCGGATGTACTCGTGCCAGCGGCTCAACCAGGTGCTGTGCGACACGCGCATCCTGCACGACCTGTACAAGAAGCACCACTGGCTCATGCGCGGGCACACCTTCTACCAGCTGCACCTGCTGATGGACAAGCACGCCGGCGAGCAGACCGCGCTGATCGACGACCTGGCCGAGCGCGTGCAGACCCTCGGCGGCGTGGCGGTCGGCGACCCCAGGCACGTCGCGGAGATCACCAACATCCCGCGCCCGCCCAACGGCGCAGAGGAGGTGCCCGCGATGCTCTCCCGCCTGCTGGAGGCGCACGAGACGATCCTGGAGGACTGCCACGACGCCGCCGCGCGCACGCAGGAGCTGGGGGACGACGGCACGAACGACCTGCTGGTGTCGGACGTGATCCGCACCAACGAGCTCCAGGCCTGGTTCGTGGCAGAGCACCTGGTGGACACCCCGCTGGTGCGCACCTAGGACGGAACACACGTGACGAGGGGTCCGGCGGTCGCGCCGGACCCCTCGACGCGCTCGGGGGTTGACGGGGCGCGGCCGGGTCGGGGACAGTTCTGCAATCGGTTGCAGCACCATCGCGCCCTTGAAGCAAGCGCTTACCACAGGAGAGGGGCCTCCCCATGGTCCGCCGCAGCTCCCCCGCCGACCCCGGGTCGGGCGCCCGGCCATCCTCAGCGGAGGGCAGGGTGATCACCGTGGCCGCCGACGGCTCCGGCGACCACACCGGGGTCCAGGCCGCGGTCGATTCCGTTCCCCCGGGCGGCGCCGAACGCGTCACCATCCGCGTCGGGGCGGGCGTCTACCGCGGGCCGGTGGTGCTTCCCGAGGACAGGCCCGGGATCACCCTGCTCGGCGCGACCGGCGACCCCCGCGACGTGGTCCTCACCCACGACCGCGCGGCGGGCACCCCGAGGCCCGGCGGAGGAACCTACGGCACGTCCGGCAGCGCCAGCGTCCTCGTCCGCGGGGATGACACGCACGTCCGCGACCTGACCTTCGAGAACTCCTGGCTGCGCGAGGAGCACCCCGGCGTCACCGGGACCCAGGCGGTCGCGGTGCGCGCCACCGGGGACCGGCTGGTCTTCGACAACGTGCGCTTCCTGGGCCACCAGGACACGCTGTACGCGGACTCGCCGGACGCGGACGCCCCCGCGCGGCAGTACTACCGCGGCTGCTATGCCGAGGGCGACGTGGACTTCGTCTTCGGCCGGGCCACGGCCGTGTTCGACGGGTGCGTGTTCCACTCCCTGGACCGGGGCAGCGACACCGACAACGGCTACGTGACCGCGCCGAGCACCCGGCCCGGCCGGGAGTTCGGCTTCCTGGTCACCCGCGGCCGCTTCACCGGTGACGCTCCCGCCGGGACCGTCTACCTGGGCCGCCCGTGGGTGCCCAGCTCGCATCCGGACGCCGAGCCGCGGGTGCTGGTGCGCGACTCCTGGATGGACCGCCACTTCCGCGGGCAGGGCTGGATCGCGATGGCCTCCGGCCACGACTGGCGGCGGTTCCGGATGCTGGAGTACCGCAACTCCGGTCCAGGCGCGCTGGTCACCGCGGACCGGCCGCAGATGGACCCGGCCGAGGCGGCCCGGCACACCGCCGAGGCCTACCTGGCCGGGGACGACGGGTGGAACCCGGTGCGGGAGCGCACGGAGCGCACCGCGCGGGGACACTGACCCCGGCCCCGGCGGCCGGACACGGCGAAGGGCGGCGGAGCCGACTGCTCCACCGCCCTCGCGAACGGACGGGGTGTGCGGGCGGCGGTCCCCGTCGGGGGTCCGCCGGTACCCGTGGACCCGGCTACTCCTGGTCGGCCTCGGGGCTCTCCTCGGCGGCGTCGTCAGCGCTGGCCTCGGGGCTCTCGGCCGCGTCGTCGGCGGCGGTCTCGACGATGTTGCCCTCGGCGTCCACGGCCAGGACCACGCCCTGCCAGGACTCCTGGATGAACTCCAGGACCCGCTCGTCGTGCAGCAGCTCGGCGAGCAGCTGGACGCGCTCGTCCTCGGCGTTCTCGGCCAGGGTCACCAGGCCGTTGGCGTAGGACTCGACGTAGTCGTCGCCCTCGGGCTCCCAGGCCAGGACGTTGGACTGCTCGGGCAGGTCGACCTCGATGGCGTAGTTGCCGTTGACCACCGCGGCGTCCACGTCGGAGATCGAGCGGGGCAGCTGCGCGGCCTCCAGCGGGGTCACCGTGATGTCGCGCGGGTTGTCGACGATGTCCTTCTCGGTGGCGGACTCCCCGGCCTCGGGGTCGACGGTCACCAGGCCCTCGGCCTCCAGGATGCCCAGGGCGCGGGCGAGGTTGGCCGGGTCGTTGGGGACCGCGATCTCGGCGCCGTCGGGCAGGTCGTCGATGCTCTCGACGCTCTCGGAGTACAGGCCGAGCCGCTCGATGTGGACGTCGGTCAGGTAGGTCAGCTCGGCGTCGGGGCCGTTGGCCGTCCACTCGTTGAGGAAGGCGCGGTGCTGGAAGTAGTTGGCGTCCAGCTCACCCTCGACCAGGGCGGTGTTGGGGATGTTGTAGTCGGAGATCTCCTCGATCTCCAGGTTCAGTCCGGCCTCCTCGGCGAGGTTCTCCTCGATGAAGGCGAGGATGTCGCCGTGCGGCACCGGGCTGACGCCCACCCGCAGCACGTCCCCCTCGCCGCCGGACTCGGCGGCCTGCTCGCTGGGCGCGCCGCAGGCGGCGAGCGCCAGGGTGAGGGCGGCTGCTCCGAGTGCGGCTGGAGTCGTGCGCATGGTGCGCTCCTTCGTGATCGTGGATGGAGGATCGCGGGGACGGGCCCCGCGGCGGCCGGTACGGGTGCCGGCGAGGGTGCGGCTCCGCGGACCCTGTGGGGTACCGCGGGGCTGATCAGAGCCTAATCCACCGAATTGGTAGGAATTATCACTTCTGGGACTCCGGACACGTGGCATCGGCCACACGCGCGATATTACCTACTAAAGCGGTAGAAATTATAGGGTTATGCGCGCATCATGGTGGCATGCCCAGCGCACACAGCCCTCTCGGCGCACCACCCGCCCCCGCACCGCCCTGGAACCCGCCGCCCCCGGCCGGTGAACCCGGCTCCGAGCACTCGCTCCTCGGCGTGCTGCCGCTGCCCGACGGCGACAGGTACATGCTGGTCTACGGCGTCGTCGTGGACGAGCCGCGCGCACCCGACCGGCCGCTGCCCCGCGTGCGCGCCGGGCTGCTCGTGGACCGCGGCGCCCGCCGGGTCTGGTCCGGCGGCCGGGAGATCGAGCTGACGTACCAGGAGTACGAGCTGCTGGACTGCCTGACCGCCTCGCCCGGGCGCGCCATCCCCCGCGAGGAGCTGTTGGAGCGGGTGTGGAGCGCGCGCAGGGGACAGAGCACGCGCACGATCGACGTGCACGTCCACCGGCTGCGCCGCAAGCTCGGCCCCGCCGGGGGTCTCATCACCACCGTGCGCAGGGTCGGCTACGTCTACGAGGGGCCTCCGGCGTCGGTGTCCGCCGCCGGAGGCTGAGACGCCCGCGCGCGGCCCCGGGAGCGGGGCCGCGCGGCGCGTTCCGGGCCGGGGTCCGGGGCGTCAGCCGCCGAGCGCGGGCCCGGTGACGGGCAGCCCCCGGGCCCGCCAGGCGCGGTAGCCGCCGACCATGTCGGTGGCCCGGGACAGGCCCAGCTCCTGGAGCTGGACGGCCGCCAGGCTGGAGGCGTAGCCCTCGTTGCAGAAGAGCACGACGAGCCGGTCGGCGGAGTCGGCCTCGGGGACCCGGTCCGGGCTGGTGGGGTCCAGCCGCCACTCCAGCACGTTGCGGTCGATCACCAGCGCGCCGGGGATCTCCCCCTCGGCCTCGCGGTTGGCGGCGGGGCGGGTGTCGACCAGCAGGGCGCCCGCGCGCTGGGCCGCCAGCGCCTCGGCGGGCGAGAGCCGGTCCAGGCGGGCGCGCCCCCTCTCCAGGAGCCGTTCGACGGCGCTCACCGGCGGCCTCCCCCGGCGGACACGTCCTCCAGGGCGGGGGCGTCCGGCTCGGGGGCGGTGGTCAGGACGCTCCGGGTCCGGCGCAGCGCCCCGTCGCCGCCCACCTCGTAGTAATGCATGGCGGTCAGCGGCGGCGAGTAGGCGTGCACGCTCACGGCGGGCGATTCGGAGGCGTTGACGACGTCGTGCACGTGGCCGAGCGGGAAGCGGCCTCCCCCGCCGTCGGGCAGGGCGCGCTCGCGCAGCCCGGCGTCCCAGTACCGCTCGACCAGGTCTCCGGCGACGACCGTGAGCGCGCCGAGCGAACCCGCGTGGTCGTGCAGGCGCGTGGACTGGTCGGGGGTCCAGGAGATCAGCCAGACGTCGGTGTGGTCGTCGGCGCGCAGCCGGACCGACCAGCGGTTCCCGGCGTCGAAGCGGACCTCGTGGAGCCCCTCGCGGACCTCCCGGGCGACCTCGGCGGTCAGCTCGGACAGGCGGTCCAGGGTGAGCGGGGTGGGCGCCGCGGCGGGCGCCGCTGCGGTGTCGGTCATGGCGTGGTCCTTCGGAAGGTCGTGAGCGGTCCCCGGTCGGTCACACGGGCCGCTGACACCGCTCGTCGAAGACGGTCGCCCGCGGGTGCGGTGGTGGTGCGCTGACTGCCATGACCGCAGTTAACCACATTCCCTACTTGTTTAGTTACCTTAAGGCCGACGCGCCGCCGAGCACCGCGGCGGAAAACGGTCACAACGGGACAACGGACAGTGACAACGCTTTCCAGCACCGGCCCCGATCCTCTAGGTTGTGGGAGTTGCCACCCCACCCTGCCCTCACGGAGCGAGAACCATGCCCCTGGTCGCCGGAATCGACAGCTCGACCCAGTCCTGCAAGGTCGTGGTCTGCGACGCCGACAGCGGCGCGGTGGTGCGCGAGGCCCGCGCCCCGCATCCCGACGGGACCGAGGTCCACCCCGACGCCTGGTGGTCGGCCCTGGAACAGGCCTCCTCCGGCCTGCTCGACGACGTGGCCGCCGTCTCCGTCGCCGGACAGCAGCACGGCATGGTCGCCGTGGACGAGGTCGGCGCGGTGGTCCGCCCGGCGCTGCTGTGGAACGACACCCGTTCGGCCGGAACGGCCCTGGACCTGATCGAGGAGCTGGGCGGCCCCGCCGAGTGGGCCAAGGCCGTGGACAACGTGCCCAACGCCAGCCTGACCGTGAGCAAGCTGCGCTGGCTGGCCCGGCACGAGCCGGAGCACGCCGACCGCACGACCGCGGTGATGCTCCCCCACGACTGGCTCACCTGGCGGCTGACCGGAGCCGGGTCCGAGCCCACCACGGACCGCGGCGACGCCTCGGGCACCGGTTACTGGTCGGCGACCGACAACGCCTACCGCCCCGACCTGCTGGCGCGGGCGTTCGGACGCGAGATCCGGGTGCCACGCGTGGCCGAACCGGCCGAGGCCGTGGGGCGCACGCCCTCGGGCGCGCTGGTGGCCCCGGGCACCGGGGACAACATGGGCAGCGCCCTGGGCCTGGGTCTGCGCCCTGGGGACGCGGTGGTCTCGCTGGGCACCAGCGGCACCGTGTTCGCCGTGAGCGAGGGCCCCACGCAGGACCCCAGCGGCATCATCTGCGGGTACGCCGACGCGACCGGCCGGTACCTGCCGCTGGTGTGCACCCTCAACGCGGCGCGGGTGCTCGGCGCCACCGCCGCGATGCTGGGCGTGGACCTGGCGGGGCTGGACGAGCTGGCGCTGGCGGCCGAGCCGGGCGCCGAGGGCGTCGTGCTGCTGCCCTACCTGGACGGCGAGCGCACGCCGGTGCTGCCCGACGCCGCGGGGTCGCTGCACGGGCTGCGCCGGTCCAACATGCGCCCGGAGAACATCGCCCGCGCGGCGGTGGAGGGCATGCTGTGCGGACTGGCCGACGGGCTGTCCGCGATGACCGACACCGGTATCCCGGTCAACCGGGTGCTGCTCGTGGGCGGGGCGGCGCAGTCGGCCGCCGTGCGCGCGGTGGCGCCGACCGTCCTGGGCGCGCGGGTGGTCGTGCCGCGGCCCGCCGAGTACGTGGCCGTGGGCGCGGCCCGGCAGGCGGCGTGGGCGCTGGCGGGGACCGCCGAGGCGCCGACCTGGGACCTGGGCGAGCCGGAGGCCTCCGCCGAGCCCGTGGACGCGCCGCACGTGCGCGAACGCTACGCCGAGGCGCGCCGCTCCGCCCACGGCCTCTAGGCACCGAGTCCGCTTACGGACAGGGATCGCCGGGGTCGCGCGCATCGCCCCGGCGAGCGGGCGACGGGCAGGAGGAGCGGACGACGAACACCGGGCGGCAGGAACGGGCCGCGGTAGGCGCGTGCCCGCCGCCGTCGCTCCGGCGCACTGACCGGGACCGTTGACGGTGTGACGCACGGGGTTCCCCCACCGGTGGTCCCGCCGCCGGTGCCGCTGTGGACCGGCGGTGACACCGGTGGCAGGGCCGTCCCCGCGGCCGCCCCTGGCGGACGGTACCGGGGCGCGGGGCGGGCGGGGCCCTTGGGTACGCTGTCCCGTCGCGGGGCGGGGCGGAATAGACGCGAGCGGTGTCGGGAGGGCGCATGTCGGTGGAGGAGCGGCTGCGGGTGCCCATCGGGTCGGCACCGGCCTGGTCCACCGCTCCCGACAGCCGCCGGGTCCTCGTGGTGGCCCACACCGTGACCGCGCTGACCCGGCTGCTCGACATCCTCCCCCTGCTGGAGTCCGACCCCCGCGTGCAGGTCGTCTTCACCCGGGCGCGGACCTCCAACTTCCGTGAGGGCGTCACCGAGTTCCTCAGTGACATCGGCGCCGTCGTCGCGCCGTGGGAGCAGGCCGTGGAGGAGGAGTTCGACCTCGCCCTCTCCGCGAGTTACGGCGACGATCTGCACCGGATCAAAGCACCCATGGTGGTGTTCTCCCACGGCGCCGGATACAACAAGTTGGCGAAACCGGAAACCGCGGGCGCGCCCGCGGCCGAGCTCCCACCGGAGGACGAGGCGGTCTTCGGCCTCTCACGCCAGACCCTGCTCCGCGACGGCGCACTCGTCCCGCAGACCCTGGTGCTCTCCCACACCGAGCAGCTCGACCGGCTGAACGCCGCCTGCCCCGAGGCGGTGGGCGCGGCCCTCGTCGCCGGGGACCCCACCTACGACCGCGTCCTGGCCGGGCTCCCCTGGCGTGAGCGCTACCGCGACCACCTGGAGACCGGACGGCGCAGACTCGTGCTGATCAGCTCCACCTGGGGTCCGACCTCCCTGCTCGGCCGCTGGCCCGACCTGCCCCTCCGCCTGCTGGAGGAACTCCCGGTGGACGAGTACCGGGTGGCGTTGGCCCTGCACCCCAACGTCTGGCACGGCCACGGCCCCTGGCAGGTGCGTGCCTGGCTCGCCGACGCCGAACGCGCCGGGTTGCGCGTCCTGCCGCCCCGGCAGGGCTGGCAGGCGGCCCTCGTCGCGGCCGACCACGTCGTCGGCGACCACGGCTCGGTCACCTTCTACGGTGCCGCCCTGGGCACCCACACGGTTCTCGGCGCGTTCCCCCACCACGAAATGGCCAGCGACTCCCCCCATCGCCGCCTTCGGAAGGAACGCGACGCTCCTGCGCCCGGACGAACCGCTCCTTTCCCAGATCGCGGCGGACGCGGAGAAGCACACCGCGGAAAGGTTCGCGCACACCACGCGAATGCTCACCTCCGTTCCCGGGAGATCCGGAGCCGTTCTCCGGTCCGCGTTCTATCGCGTCCTCGGTTTGCCCGAACCCGTCCACGAGGTGCGGGTGGCCCCGCCCGACCCGCCGGTCCCCCACCGGCGCGGATGGCCGGACACGGCCGACTGCGCCCCGCTTCTGGCCACCGCCGAGGAGGAGGACGGCGGCATCCGGGTGGCCCGCCACCCGGCCGAACCGGCGGTCACGGGCCGGCTGTCCCTGCGCCGACCGCACACGGTCACGCACGCCGACGAACCCCAGACCCGCTGGCGCGACGCCGCGGACGTCGTGGTGTGCGGGCCGGACCGCGGCGATCCGTGGCGGCGGATCGGCGAGGCGCTGGAGGCCCATCCCGGCGCCCGCCTGGCCGCGGCCGTGGACGGTGCCGACTGCCTGGTGGGTGACCGCGCCGCCCTGCGCCACCGGCTCTCCCCCGAGGAGGACGCGCGGGACGTGGACCCGGCGGTGTTCGCCTCGGCGTTCTGGCGGCTGCGGCGCGATCCCCGTCTCCGGGCCGCCGGAACCGGTCCCGCCGAAGGGTTCGTCTTCACCGTGCTGCTGGGCGACCGCGCCGTCCGGGTCCGGGCGGTGCGGGAGCAGTCCCGCTGAGGTACGGCGTTCCCGTTCCGCTGCGGGGACCGGCGGCCCTCAGCGCCCCGATCCCGCTTCCAGGCGGGCGCGCACCCGCTCGGCCTGCCGCCGGTCCTCGGCCGCCTCGTATCCGGCCAGTGCCTCCTCCAGCGCGGCGCGCGCCGCCGCGGCGTCCACCGCTTCCAGGGCGTCGGCCCGCCTGAGGTGCATGTCGCCGACCCTGCGGTGGTCACCGAGGCGCCCGTGCAGTTCGGCGGCCCGCGCCCACCGGTGGAGGGCCTCGTCCCGGCGGCCGCGCCGCAGCAGCAGGTCGCCCAGGGCCGCGCCGAGCCGCGCCCGGTTCTGGAGGTCGTCCACCGGGTCCCCGGCGGCCAGCTCCAGCGCCCGGACCAGCAGCTCCTCGGCCTCCGCTTCCCTGCCCTGTTCCAGCCGCACCCCGCCGAGTTTGCGCAGCGCGTTGCGGACCGCACGCGGGTCGCCCGCGGTCCCGGCGACTTCCAGCGCCTCCGCGAAGCGGTCGGCCGCCTCCTCGGTCCCGCCGCCGCGCAGCGCCGCGTCGCCGACCGCCTCCAGCGCGGTGAGCAGCACCAGCGGCTGCGGCGGCGCGACGGCGCGGGCCAGCTCCAGGGCCCGTTCGGCGTCCTCGCGGGCCCGCGCGAGGCTGTCGTCGCGCCGGTAGGCGATGGAGCGCTGCACGCACAGCCGCGAGAGCCGGGCCGGGGACAGGCGGTGGGTGCCCAGGGTCTGGTCGAGGAGTTCGGTGTGGGTGTCGACCACGTCGGCGAAGCGGCCGGAGGTGAACCACAGGGCCCACAGGTGCTCGCACAGTTCGGCGGCGCGCTCGTACTCGCCGCGCACGGCCGCCTCGATGACGGTGGCGCGCAGGGCCGCGCGGTCGGCGTCCAGGAAGGCGCGGGCGGCCTCCCTGTCCGCGAAGGCGTGCGCGGTGGCGGCGCCCGCCGGGAAGGCCGACCGTCCGTCGAGGTCGGCCTGGAGCCAGCGGCCGGGCAGCAGCAGCCGGTGCGCCGCTGCGGCCCGCTCGAAGTAGTGGGTGAGCACCTCCCGGAGGAACCGGTCCCGGTCGAGCGCCCGCGCGGCGCAGGCCCGCCGCACGCGCGCGGACAGGAACCGGTGGCGGCGCCCGGAGCCCTCCCCGGACACGGTCAGGACCTCCTCCTCGACCAGCGCGGCCAGCGCCTCGCGCACCGCGTCGACGTCGGCCCCGGGGCCGCTCCCGCGCGGCGTCGCGGGCTCCCGACCCCACTCCGCCGGAGGTCCGAGGCGGGCCAGCCGCAGGGCGAGCGCCTCCCCGAAGTCGGTGTCGGGGTGGCAGGCCAGCGCGACGGCCAGAGCCCCGGGGGCCACCTCTGTCGTGGGCCCCACGCGGTCCACGACGTCCCCGGAGGCCTCGTCGGACGGTGTGCCCGGAACCGCGTCCGCGTTGTGCGTCCACCTGTGAACGGCTCCGTCCCCGGACGGACCCCCGTGCCCCGTCTCCGGTCCCCTGCCGGAGGTCGCGCCACCGGACGGCCGCCCCGGACCGGCGTCGTTCCCCGCCCCGACCGGCCGGGGCCAGCCCCACCCCTCCTCGGGGCCGCGCGGCCCCGGACCCGGAGGATTCCCGGGCAGGGCCTCCTCCCCGACCGCCTCCCGGTACACGGCCTCCAGCGCCTCCGGTACGCCCATCCGTCGGCGGGCCCGGAAGAGCCTGCGCCCGTAGCGCAGCAGCAGTTCGGGCCTTCCTCCGGCGAGCCGGACCAGCGCGGCCACCGCCGCCCGCTCGTCGTCGCGGCCGGGGGTCAGGCGCGCCTTCGCGCACAGCAGTTCGGCGGAGTGCTCCTCGTCCAGCGCGTCGAGTTCGACCAGCTCGTCGTGGACGTGGGGCAGGACCTCGCCGAGGTCGAGGTCGTGCGCGGTGGCGACCAGGGTCATGCTCCCCGGGCTGGTGGCGACGAAGGGCAGGACGTCGTTCACCGAACCGGGGCCGTCGACCATGACGGCGACGGCGCCGCGCCGGTCGAACTCGCCGCGCAACCGCTGGCGCCGCCGGTCCTGGGCGGCCGGGATCTCCTCCTCGGGGACCTCGGCCCGGCGCAGGATCTCGCTGACGGACTCCATGACCCCATCGCGCTCGACGTCGGCGAAGAAGTAGCCGCCGGGAAACCGGTGGGGGTCCTCGGAGTAGGAGTCGTGCAGGGCCTTGAGCCCGAACGCGCTGGCCCCGCCGCCCCGGTGCGAGGCCTGGACGACCAGGACCCGGGCGTGGGCGCCGCCGTCGGCGATGAAGGCGCGGGCCCGGGACAGCTGGCGGACGCGGTTGACGAACAGCGGCGGGGCGGGGACCGCGTAGCGCGGCGGAGCCGCGGCCCCGGCCCCTCCCCGCTCCCCTCCCTGGAGGACGGTGAACGAGAAGTCCCTGCCCTGGAGCAGCGCCCCGTGGCCGGAGACGCCCCCCGCGGTGCTGCGGGTGCCCTCGGACCGCTCGTCGTCACGCCTGTCGTCGCTCAAGGGTCACACCTCACGGCCGCGTCGCTGCTGGGGCACGGGAAGCCTACCCAGCGGCCCGCGGACGACCCGGCCGCGCGGCCGGAAGGTGGCCGGTTCCGGCCACGGCCGCCGGGTGTGACACCCCGAGAAGGGAGGAAACACCGGTTCTCCGGCACCCTCGGGTCTAGCCTGTCGGCGCATCCACCACTCGACGAAAGCGGGGCGAACATGGACCACGTACGGCTTCGCCAACTGGGGGAGTCATCCCTGCGCGTGTCTCCCCTGTGCCTGGGCGGGAACGTCTTCGGCTGGACCGCGGACGAGCACGCCTCCTTCCAGATCCTGGACGCCTACACCGCGGCGGGCGGGAACTTCCTCGACACCGCCGACTCCTACTCCGCGTGGGTCGAGGGGCACCGGGGCGGCGAGTCCGAGACGGTCATCGGCCGCTGGCTCGCCTCGCGCGGACGCCCCGACGACATGGTGATCGCCACGAAGGTCAGCGAGCACCCGGACTTTCGCGGCCTGTCCGCGTCCAACGTCAAGGCCGCCGCGAAGGCCTCGCTCGAACGGCTGGGCGTGGAGACCATCGACCTGTACTACGCGCACTTCGACGACGCCGAGACACCGCTGGCCGAGAGCGCCGAGGCCTTCTCCGAGCTGGTGGACGAGGGCGTGGTGCGCCACGTGGGGCTGTCCAACCACAAGCCCGGCCGCATCCGGGCGTGGCTGGAGGTGTGCGAGGAGCGGGGGCTGCACGCCCCGGTGTGCGTCCAGCCCCTGTACAACCTGGTGGAACGCGGGATCGAGGCCGATCTGGTGCCGCTGGCGCGCGAGCGCGGTCTGGCGCTGCTGCCCTACTTCGGCCTGGCCCGGGGCTTCCTCACCGGCAAGTACCGGCCGGGTTCGACCGACGTGGACAGCCCGCGCGCCGGGAAGGCCCGCGCCTACCTGGACGAACCGCGCGGCCGGCGGGTGCTGGACGCCCTGGACACGGTCGCCGAGCGGTGCGGGGCCTCCCCTGCGGCCGTGGCGCTGGCGTGGCTGGCGGACCGGCCGTCCGTGGCTTCGGTGCTGGCCAGCGCCCGCGACACCGGCCAGCTGGCCGACCTCCTGCCCGCCAACCACCTGCGGCTGGACGAGGAGTCCGCGGCCCTGCTGACCAGGGCCACCGACCCGGAGCCGCCCGAGGACGCCTGAGTCCCGGGACTCCACAGGCCCCGGCCCGCTGGTCAGCGGGCCGGGGCTTCGGGCCCACCGGGCCCCGGGGCTCCGGGTTCCGGGTTCCGGGCGCGGTCAGACGAGTTCGGCCA
This sequence comes from Nocardiopsis sp. M1B1, assembly GCF_052466615.1. Taxonomy (NCBI): domain Bacteria; kingdom Bacillati; phylum Actinomycetota; class Actinomycetes; order Streptosporangiales; family Nocardiopsidaceae; genus Nocardiopsis; species Nocardiopsis sp. M1B1. Next base: position 2,638,532 of record NZ_CP196194.1, on the reverse strand, counting down.
GCAGGGGGATCTGCTCGGGGTCGGCCAGCGCCGAGCCGACCGCCACCATCCGCGCCCCCGCGTCGAGGTACTCGCGCGCGTTGCGGGCGTCCATGCCGCCGGTGGCCACGATCCGCACGTCGGGGAAGGGCCCGTGCATGGCGCGGAACCACGCCGAGCCGAGCGACGTTGCGGGGAAGGCCTTCACCCAGCGGCCGCCCGCCCTGAGCACGCCCTGGATGTCGCTGGGGGTGGCCACGCCTGGCAGGTGGGGCATCCCCGCCGCCTCCGAGGCGGCCATGACCTCGGCGTCGAAGCCCGGCGCGACGGTGAAGGCGGCACCGGCCCCGGCCACGTCGCGCACCTGCTCGGGGGTGATCACCGTGCCCGCGCCCACGGGGTGGCCGCGCTCGGCCCCGGCCCTGACGGTCGCGCGCAGCGCCTCCAGGCCGAGGGCGTCGCGGGCGGGCACCTCGACCGCGGTGACGCCCAGGTCCCACGCGCGCTCGGCCAGCGCGACCGTGGTGTCCACGGGCATGCCCCGCAGGATCGCCAGTACGCGCTGCCCCCCGAACAGTCCGTCCAGTCCCTGGTCACTCATGTCCGTCTCCTCTCACTGCGGCCACGGCCGCCGAAGCCCGGTCGGTCCACCGGTCGTCGGGGACCGCGAGCAGTTCGTCCACCGACTCCGCCGGGGGCGGGTCGGCCAGGTCGCCCACCACGCGCAGGACGCGCCCGGCGCACAGGTGCCCCAGCCGCAGGCGGCCCCGCGCGTCGAGGCCGCGCAGCCCTCCCGCCAGGTACCCGGCGGCGAAGGCGTCCCCGGCTCCCACCGGATCGACCACCTCCACCACCGGAGCGGGCACGTACGCCTCGTCGCCGCCGCGGAACTCGGTGGCGCCGTGCTCGGCGTCCTTGACCACGAGGCGGTCCACGTCGGGCAGGAGGGCGCGGACGTCGCGGGCGGTGGGGGTGCCCCACAGCTCCTCGGCCTCGTCCCTGCCGACGAGTACGACGTCGGCGAGCCGGGCCAGCTCCAGCAGGCGGGGTGCCGCCTGCCCCTCCTTCCACAGGCGGGGCCGGTGGTTGACGTCGAAGCTCACCGTCAGGGCGGGGTCGGACAGCAGGCGCTCGGCGAGGGCGTCGCAGCCGGGCGAGAGCGCCGGGGTGACCCCCGACAGGTGCACCGCCCGCGCCGTCCGGACGAGGGGGTGCGCGGCCAGTTCGGGGCCCAGGGCCGAGGCGGCCGACCCCGCGCGGTAGTAGTGGACCGCGCTGCCCGAGGGCGAGGGGTCCTTGAACAGCAGGCCGGTGGGCCGGTCGGGGTCGGTCCGCACGCCGGACACGTCCACGCCGCGTTCGCGCAGGCTCCGGGTGACCACCCGCCCGAAGGGGTCGTCGCCCACGCCGCTGAGCCAGGCGGCCCGGTGCCCGAGGGCGGCCAGGGCGCACGCGACGTTGGACTCCGCGCCGGCGGTGCCCATGGACAGGAGCGGGGCGCCGTCCAGGGGGGCCGGTTCGGCCGCGGTGAGCAGCAGCATGGTCTCGCCGACACAGGCGACCTGGGGCGTCACGGGTTTCCTCCGAAGGGCTGGGCCGCCGGGGCGGACACGTCCACGGGAACCGAGAAGAGGGCGCCGTCGCCGGGCCCGGGGCGGTCGAGGCCGGTCGCGGCTGAGGTGACGAACAGCCGCGGGTCGGGGGCGTCGACGACGCACACGCTGGTGGGCTGGGCGGCGGGCAGCTCCACCACGCGCTCCAGGGTTCCGTCCGGGTCGTAGCGGTGCACCCTCCCCGCGCCCCAGACCGCGACCCACAGGTGCCCCCGGGCGTCGACCTGCATCCCGTCGGGGCTGCCTTCCCCGACCCGGGCGAAGACGGTCCGCGCACCGGGGGTGCCGTCCGGGGAGATCTCGTAGGCGTCGATGCGGCCCTCGGCGCTGTCGGCGAGGTACATGCGGGCGCCGTCGGCGGTGAAGGCGGGGCCGTTGGGGACGGTGTAGCCCTCCAGGACCCGGGTGACCCGGCCGTCGGGGTCGGCGCGGTAGAGCGAACCGGCCCCGGGGGTGCCGTCGTAGGCCATCGTCCCGGCCCAGAACCTCCCGTCGGGGTCGCAGCAGCCGTCGTTCATCCGCATCGGCGTGGCCGCGCCGTCCTCGGGCCTGGCCAGCCACTCCGGTGCGCCGCCCTCGGACAGCAGCGCCACGCCCGTGCCCGCCGCCGCGACGAACCTCCCCGGTTCGCCCCGGACGGGGGCGACCGCGCCCAGGGGGACGTCGAGGGCGGCGACCACCTGGGCCGGGCCCGGTGTGCGGGGGTCGAGCCGCAGGAGGCGGCCGGTGAGGATGTCCACCATGAGCAGGTCGCGGCCCCGCAGGCGCAGCCCCTCACCCAGTTCGAAGCGGTCGGTGCTCCACGGTTCGCACAGCATGCGCGTCACTTCCTTCCTCACCACTCCGCGAAGGACCCGTCCTGGTGGCTCCACACCGGCGGCCTCCAGCGGTGGCCGATCCGGTCCGCCGCGCGCACGGCGTCCTCGTCCACGCTCACGCCCAGGCCGGGGGCCTCGGAGCGGTGGATGTGCCCGTCCGGGAAGGCGAAGACCTCGGTGTCCAGGACGTAGTCGAGCAGTTCGGCGTCCCGGTTGTAGTGGATGCCCATGCTCTGTTCCTGGATGAGGAAGTTGGGCGTGGCGAAGGCGACCTGCAGGCTCGCGGCCAGGGCCACGGGGCCGAGCGGGCAGTGCGGTGCCAGCAGGGCGTCGTAGGTCTCGGCCAGGGAGGCGATCCGGCGCACCTCGGAGACCCCGCCCGCGTGGGAGAGGTCGGGCTGGACGACGGCGACCCCCGCCTGGAGCGCGGGCAGGAACTCGCTCCGGCCGAACAGGCGCTCGCCGGTGGCGATGGGCACCGGGCTGGACCGTACGACGTCGCCGAGCAGGTGCCCGTACTCGGGCAGGACCGGCTCCTCCACGAACATGGGGCGCAGGGGCTCCAGCAGGGGCAGGACCCGGCGGGCGGTGGCCGCGTTGAAGCGGCCGTGGAAGTCCACCGCGACGTCCCGGTCCGGGCCGAGCACGTCGCGCACCCCGGCCAGGCGCTCCACGACGCCGTCGATCTCGCGCACGGTGGCCGAGCGCCCCATCACCCCGGACGCGTTCATCTTCACGGCGGTGAGCCCGGACTCCACGCGGGCCGCGACCGCCTCCGACAGCTCGGCGGGGTCGTCGCCGCCGACCCAGCCGTACACGCGCACCCGGTCGCGGACGGGGCCGCCGAGGAGCCGGTGGACGGGGACGCCCAGGCGCTTGCCCGCGATGTCCCACAGCGCCTGGTCCAGCCCCGCGACGGCGCTGGACAGGATGGGCCCGCCCCGGTAGAACGCGGCCTTGGTGAGGCGCTGCCAGTGGTACTCGATGGGCGCGGGGTCCTGGCCCAGGAGGAGTTCGGACAGCTCCTCGACCGCGGCGCGCACGGTCTCCGCGCGCCCCTCCACCACGGGCTCGCCCCAGCCCACGACGCCGTCGTCGGTCTCCACCCGGCACATCAGCCACCGGGGCGGGACCAGGAAGGTCTCGATACGGGTGATTCTCACTGAGGTGTCTCCAGATCGTCTACGGCCGCGTCGTCCTCGGTGACGCGGAGGAGGTCTTCCCGGGCCTGCTCCAGCAGGGAGCGCATGGCGGACTCGGCGGCGCGCGGGTCGCCCGCGGCGACGGCCTCGGTGACCGCGCCGTGGGTGGGCACCGGGTCGTCGTGGGCGCCCCCGTGGACCAGGCGGTCGCGTTCGGAGAGCCCCGCGGCGAAGAAGACGTCGGTGCGGGTGAACAGCTCGTTGTGCGTGGCCGCCAGCAGCGCGCGGTGCCAGCGCAGGTCGGCCCGCGCGGCCTCCTCGGCCGGGCCGCGGCCGGAGTCGGCGATGTCGGTGAGCGCCGCGCGCAGTTCGGCGACGTCGGCGTCGGTGCGGCGCAGCGCGGCCAGGCGCGCCGCGGCGGGTTCGAGGGCGTCGCGCAGTTCGGCCAGCTCGCCGAAGAAGACGTCCCCCGCGCCCGCGGCGATCCGCCACCGGACCACGTCCGGGTCGAGCAGGTTCCAGTCACCGCGGGGGCGCACGAACGTCCCCTTCTTCTGCCGGGAGCCGACCAGACCCTTGGCCGCCAGGACCTTGATCGCCTCGCGGATCGCGGTCAGGCTCAGGTCGAGTTCGCCGCTGAGCGCGGCCAGGTCGATCGTCTCCCCCTCGCCGATCCGTCCGGAGAGCACGCGTTCTCCCAGCAACCGCACCGTCTGGCCGTGCACACCGCGCCCCGAGTAGGCCGCCATCACTTCCTCCGTTCCGGGCGTCCCGTCACGACGACGCCTTGTAGATACTCCACCCTCCGTCGACCGGCAGGCTCGTCCCGGTGACGTAGGAGGCCTCCTCGGAGGCGAGGAAGGAGATGACGGAGGCCACCTCGTCGGGGTCGCCGAAGCGGCCCGCGGCGGTCTGGGCGACGCTGTCGCGGCGGTCCTCCTCGCCCACGCCCTCCCAGGCGGCGGTGAGGATGGGACCGGGCAGCACGCAGTTGACGCGCACCCGCGGCCCGTACTCGACGGCGAGCTGGCGGGTCAGGGCGGTGAGCCCGCCCTTGGTGGTGGCGTAGGCCGGTCGGCCGGGGAGCCCGAACCAGGCGTGGACCGAGGAGGTGATGACGACGCTGCCGCCGCTGGCGGACAGGTCGTCCAGGCAGGCGCGCACCCCCAGGAACGCGCCCGTGAGGTTGACGGCGAGCTGGCGCTCCCAGGAACCGAGCGTGGTCTCGTGGGCGGGCGCCTGCTCGAAGGTGTAGGCGTTGGAGACCAGGACGCCCACCGGCCCGAAGGCGTCCCGGGCCGCCGCCACGACCCCGTCCCAGGAGGCCTCGTCGCTCACGTCGGCCCGCACCGCCAGGGCGCGCCCGCCCTCGGCGCGGATGCGTTCGGCGGCCTCCTCCAGGCTCGGGGACAGGTCGGTGAGCACCACCGAGGCGCCCTCGGCGGCCAGGCGGCGGGCGGTGGCCTCCCCGATGCCGCGGGCCGCGCCGGTGACCACGGCGGTGACTCCGCGGTGCCTGGTGTGTGTCATATCGTTCCGTCCTCTGCTGCGTCCCCGGCCGGGCCGGGGAGCGTCGTCGCTCTGCGGCGCCGTGGTGCTCAGGCCCGGTCGGGCGCGAACACGACGGCGGGCGCGGTGTCGGTGTCGGGTTCGGGGACCACGGCGTCGAAGCGCGCGGGCTCGCCCGGCAGGGTCCGCGCGACCGTGCGGCCGGACTCCCGGTGGACCAGCGCGCCCGCGCGCGAGGACGTGAAGACCCCGCTCAGGCGCTGCCCTCCCGGCTCGGGGGCGCCCCAGCGGGGCTCCTCGCTCCAGAAGCCGTCGGGGGTCACCTCGGCCACCGGCCCCGTGCCCGTGCCGAAGCCGAACTCGACGGCGAGGGACGTGGACTGCCCCGGTTCGAGCCCGGTGAGCGGACCCAGCGCCTCGACCTCGGTGACGCGGTCCACCGGGCGCAGCCCGCCCAGGTGCTCCAGGGGCCGGTCCACGGGGCATTCGAGCCACACCTCGGCCCGGGAGCCGCCGTCCGGGTACTCGGCACCCTCCCGCACGGCGAAGCGCTGGGTGAGGGTGCCCTCGGCGCCCACGTCGGCCAGCCATCCGGAGGCCGTGGGGAAGCCGACCTTGCCGACCACGTCCTGGAGGGGGACCCGCACCACGGAGGGCGTGTGCTCCACCACCCGGGGGCGGCCGTTGCCCGCGACGAGCGGAACCGTGTGCGGGCCCGGGCCGCTGACGCCCACGTAGACCCCGCGTGCTCCGTCCGGTCCGTCAGGCCCGTCCTGCTGCCCGCCGGGGCCGCCGGGGCCGCCAGTCTCTCCGGGACCGCCGTCGAGCTGGGTGACGTTCCACAGCGCCCACCGGCGCGCGGTGCCGGAGACGTTGACCGCCTCCAGGTCCAGCCGGTAGGCGGCGCTGTCGGGCGCCAGGGTCAGGCGGCGGGTGAGCCGCAGCCCCGAGCGCGGGTCGTCCCCGCTGGTGAGGGTGAGCACGGCGGAGCCGTCGGGGTCGGTCGAGGTCTCGGCGGTGTAGGGGCCCGAGTCCAGGACGGAGTCGGGCGGCCCCGCCCACTCGTCGGGTCCGTCCCACCCCTGGGGCGCGGGCCAGGTCTTGTCGCCGCCGACGTTGTTCCACGCGCTCATGGGTCCGTCCACCGGCCCCAGGACCACGCCCTCCACCGGCTGGAGGTCGTCGCCCAGCAGGCGGGGGTTGCGGTACAGGTGCTCGCGGCCGCGGTGGCGCACCGACAGGAGCCGCCCGCCCAGCGCGGGGGCGGCGGTCAACCGCAGCACGCCGTTGTCCAGGACCACGAGTTCGTGCGCCCCGGAGGCGTCGCGCCGCACCTCGACGGGGCGGCTCACCGCTCGGCTCCGTTGACCAGGCACACCTTGCCGCGGCTCTCGCCCGCGGCCAGGCGGTAGGCGGCGTCGGCGTCGGCGAGGTCGAAGCGGTCGGAGACCACCCGTTCCGGGGACAGGCCCCACCGCACCAGGTTCACCGACAGCTCCGCCATGGCGGGCAGCGAGGTCACCCAGGAGGCGTACAGGGTGAGCTGCTTGTGCAGGAGGGTGTCCGACACCTCGGTCTCCAGGGTGCCGCCCTCGCCGACGAGGGAGACGCGGCCCCACTCGGCGGCGTTCTCCAGGACCAGGGAGCGGCCCGGGCGCGACCCGGAGCAGTCGATGGCCGTGGCCGCGCCCCGGCCGGAGGTGACCCGGGCGATCTCGTCGGCCGCCTCCTCGGGCGAGGCCAGGGCGTCGAAGACGTCCAGGCCGGCGGCCCACTCGCGGCGGCGCTGGTTGGGCTCCACCCCGATCACGCGGGCCGCGCCCATGCCCCGGCCGATCATCCCGGCCGCCAGCCCCACCGGGCCCAGGCCCACGACGAGCAGGTCGCCGTCGCCGTTGACCCCGATGCGCCGCAGCCCCTCGTAGGCGGTGCCGAACCCGCAGGCGATGAGCGCGCCGTCCACGAAGGACAGCTCGTCGGGCAGGGGGACGCAGGTGGACTCCTCCGCCAGCAGGTACTCGGCGTGGCCCCCGTCGCGCTGCCAGCCGTAGGCCGCCCGGGAGGGGTCCGTGCAGCTGATCATGAAGCCGCGGCGGCAGTTGTCGCACAGCCCGCACCCGGCGATGTGGTACACGATGACGCGGTCGCCGGGGCCGAACCTGCGGCACCCCGGCCCGGCCTGCACGACCGTGCCCGAGGGCTCGTGGCCCGCGACGACGCCCTGGTAGGCGGGGCCCTCGACCCCCCGGTGCGTCTTGTGCTCGTGGTAGATGAAGCCGATGTCGCTGCCGCAGATGCCCGACGCGCCGACCCGGATCAGCACCTGTCCGGGGCCCGGCTCGGGCACGGGCAGGGTGTCCAGGACCGCGGTCGAGTCCCCGGGCAGGCGCACCCCGCGCATGGTCTCGGGGAGTGCGGTGGCGGCGTCCGTGGTGTTCATGACTGTGTTTCCCCCGTTCGGAGCGGCTAGGCGAGGCGGTTGGCGGCGCTGCGCCTGCTGATGACGACGTTGATCAGGACGGCGCCCACGATGATGAGGCCGCGCACCACGTCCTGGAAGAAGGAGTTGACGCCGAGCAGCACCAGGCCGTTGGCGATGACCGTGATGAAGACGACCCCGAGGAAGGTACCGCCGAGCGAACCGCGTCCGCCGGCCAGGGCGGTACCGCCGATGACCACGGCGGCGATCACGTCGAACTCCAGCCCCGCGGCGGCGCCGCCGTTGCCCGAGCCCAGGCGGGCGGCGAGCAGCACGCCGGTGATGGCGGAGAGCAGGCCGGTGGTGGCGAACAGCAGCACGCGCACCCGGGCCACGTTGAGCCCGGCGAGCTGCGCGGCGGCGGCGTTGCCGCCGGTGGCGTAGACCGAGCGGCCGTAGGCGGTGTACTTGGCGACGTAGGCGAAGACCGCGAAGAGCACGAGCATGACCAGCGCGGCGGTGGGGATGCCCAGGACGGAGCCGCCGAGCACGTCGAGCAGGCCGCTCTCGGGCAGCGGCACGGGGAGCGCGTCGGTCATGTAGAGCGCCAGGCCGCCCAGGACGCTCCACAGCCCCAGCGTGGTGATGAAGGAGGGCACGTTGAACCGGGCCCGGAGCCAGCCGGCGAGGGCGCCCCACAGCACGCCCATGGCCAGGGTGAGCATGATGGCGCCGATCACGCCCAGGTTCCACTCGGTGGCGCCCTTGGCGACGATGACCGAGGCGAAGGCGACGGCCGGGCCGATGCTGATGTCGATCTCCCCGGCGATGATCACCAGGGTGACGCCCCAGGCCGCGATGCCGATCGTGGCGGCGTTGCGCAGCAGGCCGAGCTGGTTGTCCAGGCTCAGGAACCCGGAGGCGGAGAGCCCGAGGACGACGTAGAGGATCAGGATGGCGGCCAGGAGGCCGATCTCGTTGAGGCGGTGGCCGTAGCGGCCGATGAGGTCGCCGCGGGCGGGGACCGCCTCGCCGGTGACCTTGGTGGTGGTGGTCATTGCTCTACCTCGCCGTTCACGCCGCCATCGCGGCGGCCATGATGTTGTCCAGGGTGATGTCGTCGCCGGTGAACTCGCCTTGCAGGCGTCCTCCGCGCAGGGCGAGCACGCGGTCGCACACGAGCGGCAGTTCCTCCAGTTCGCTGGAGACGAAGAGGACCGCGGCCCCCTGCTCGGCCAGCTCGCGCACAATGGCGTAGATCTGGGCCTTGGCCTCGACGTCCACGCCCCGGGTGGGCTCGTCCAGCAGCAGGATGCGGCTCCCGGCGTGCAGCCAGCGGCCGATGACGGCCTTCTGCTGGTTGCCGCCGCTGAGGTTGACGATGGGGGTGTCGGTCGCGGCGGCCTTGATCGAGAGCCGGTCGATGAGGCCCCGGCCGATGCCCGAGACGCGGGAGGGGAGCACGGTCCCCGCCTTGGAGGCGCCGCCGAACCAGGTCATGACCATGTTCTCGGAGACGCCAAGGAGGGGGACGACGCCCTCTCCCTTGCGGTCCTCGGGGGTGATGCCCACGCCCAGGCGCTTCATCGCGCGGGGGGTGGGGCGGGCCACCGGCGAGCCGTCCACCTCCACGGTCCCCCGGGAGGGGGTGAAGCCCGCCAGCGCGCGCAGGATCTCGGTCCGGCCCGAGCCCATGAGGCCGCCCAGGCCCAGGACCTCGCCGGGGCGCAGGTCGAAGGAGACGCCGTCGACCTTGGGCGGGACCGCCAGGTCGCGGACCGACAGGAGCGGCGTTCCGGAGGCGGCGGCGCGGCGCACCGGCCTGTTCTCCTCCTTGGCCTCGCCTCCGAGCATGAGGGAGACGATGTGCCGGGTGGTGGCGCCGCGGACCGGCGTGGTCTCCACGACGGCGCCGTCGCGCATGACGGTGACCGTGTCGGCGACCCGGCGGATCTCGTCCAGGCGGTGGCTGACGTAGATGACGCCGACGCCTCGGGAGGCGACGCGCTCGACGGCCTTGAGGACGGTCTCGGCCTCACCGGCGGCGAGCGCGCTGGTGGGTTCGTCGAGGATGAGCAGGCGCGGCCGGGCGCGGAAGGCCCGCGCGATCTCCACGAGCTGCTGCTGGGCCAGGGGCAGTTCGCCGACCCGGGTGTCGGGGGCGATGTCGACGCCGAGTTCGGCGAAGACCTCCTCGGCCCCGGCCCTGATCCGGCCGTAGTCGATGCGCCCGGCGGCCTTGGGCCAGGTGCCGAGGTAGAGGTTCTCGGCCGCCGACAGCTCCGGGACCAGGCTGAGCTCCTGGTAGACGGTGCCCACGCCGAGCTTGGCCGCCCGGCGGATGCCGCCCTGGCCGAGCGGCTGGCCGCCGATCTCGATCTCGCCCTCGTCGGGCGCCTCCACGCCGGACAGCAGGCGGATCAGGGTGGACTTTCCGGCGCCGTTGCGTCCGAGCAGCGCGCGGACCTCTCCGGCGCGGATCTCGAAGTCGGCGTGGTCCAGCGCCCGGACGCCGGGGTAGCTCTTGGTCGCGCCGCGGACGCGGGCCACGACGTCGGTGTCGGCCGGTGCCGGGGCGGAGGTGTCGCTCATGGGTACTCCACAGGTGGGACGAAGGGGGCGGACGTGCTCGGACGGCCGGTCTAGGGGACGCCGTCCGGGTGCTCCTCCAGCCACTCCTCGCCGTCCTCGGGCGTGGTGTAGAGGTCGATGGGCGCCTCGGTGACGAACTCCTCGGGCGCCTCGCCCGCGATGATGCGCTCGACCGTCTCCCCGGCCAGCAGGCCGACCGCGATTCCGGAGATGTCGACGTTGGCCTTGAGGATGCGGTGGTCTGACAGGGCGCGGGCCGCGTCGGTGGACATGTCGCTGCCGAAGACCACGACCTCCCCGGCCAGGCCGCGGTTGGTGACGGCGCGGACCGCGCCCATGGTGGCGCCGCCCGCCTCCCCGTAGAAGGCGTCGAGGTCGGGGTGGGCGGTGAGCAGGCGCTCGCCCACGTTGACGGCCTCGTCGATGGTGGCGCCCTCCTGGTTGGCGACGATCCGGGCGTCGGGCAGGCGGGCGAAGAGCGCCTCCTCGAAGCCCTCGCGGCGCTGCACGCAGACCTCGACGAACTCGCAGTTGAGGACGCCGATCCGGGGGTCCTCGACTCCCTCGTCCTCGAAGTGGTCGGCGGCGGCGTCGCCGAGCAGGTGGCCGAACTCGTGGGGGTCGCCCAGGATGTAGGAGGTCACGTACTCCTTGGCGGCCTCGTCCTCGATGCAGGTGTTGTAGCAGATCACCGGGATGCCGCTCTCGTGCGCCAAGCGCACGGCGGGGACCGAGGCGGTGGCCGAGACGGGGGACAGCACCAGGGCGTCGACGTCGGCCGAGGAGACGACGTCCACGAAGGTGCTCTCCTCGGAGGCGTCGCCGCGGGCGTTGAGCTCAAGGAGCTGGAGCTCGCGGCCGGAGTCCTCGGCGTAGTCCTGCATGCCCTCGCGGACTCCGGCGTAGAAGCCCTGCGCGTCCATGTAGACGACGCCGATGCGGCCGTCCTCGCCGAGCCTGGCGCCGCATCCGGCGAGCAGCAGCACGCACAGGGCGGCGGTGAGAGCGGCGAGCGCGCGGCCCGGGGGGCGCGGCGGTCGTCTGCCCATGGGGTCCTCCTTGGCGTAGGGCGTACGCGCTCACCTGCGCGGACGCCTTCCTCAACTGCAGGAGAGCATGCCAGAGTGACTCAGGTAACGTCAAGAATAAATAGTAATTAATTATTTTTCGAGTGGCGCGGGGCACACCGCATCCCTTGCGGACAGGGCGTTGCGGCCGTCTGGAGAAGGTCACGGCGGCAGGGGGCGGCGACGCGGAGGGAGCCCGGAGACGGGCGCGCCGGCGGGGACGGACACAGGCCGCGGCCGCGCGGGAGCGGGTCGGTCAAGGAGCACGCGCACCGCCCCGGGGTACGGGAACCGGCCCTCGGGCCGTCCCCGCCGCGCGCGTGTTCAGGCGCTCAGGCCGGGTCGGGGCGCGATTCCCCGCCGGCGAGGAGGTCCGCGGGCGGGCGCGTCCGACCCCGGGCGAACGCCCGCGCGAACTCCGCCTCGCCCAGGGCCGCCCGTGCGCGCGCCGCCGCGCGGTCCACGTCGCCCCGTTCACCGGCGGGCACCGGCGCGCCCGTGCCCTCACGCAGGGCCTCGGCGGCGCCCAGGAGCCCGGCGGCCTCGCCGTGGCGGCCGGTGAGCGTGTGCGCGGCGGCCACGCCCTCCAGGGCCAGCGCCAGCGCGCGCGGGTCGCCGCTGAGGCGGGCCGCGGCCAGCCCCTCCCGGTGCAGGCGCAGCGCCTCGGCCGCATCGCCCCGCAGTTCCGCGGAGAAGCCCAGTTCGGCCAGGGCCAGGGCGGCGCCCGGCAGCCAGCCCACCCGGGCCGACCACTCCGCGATCGGGCGCACGTGCCGCTCGGCCTCCTCCAGCCTTCCCCGGCGCCGCGCGCTGAGCCCCAGACCGAGCTGGGCGTACTGCTCCCCCGGCACGTCGCCCTGCCCCCGCACCAGCTCCAGCGCCCTGCGGTGGAGTTCGTCGGCGCGGTCGAGGTCCCCCTCCAACAGGGCGATCCGGCCCAGCCCGGCCATCGCCCCGGCGGCCTCGGACCACAGCTCCAGCTCCTCGGCCATGCCCAGGGCCTCGGCGCGGAAGCGGGCCGCGTCGGCGAGGCGGCCGGTGGCCTCGGCGGGCATCGCCAGGACGGACAGGGCGTTGAGCTGGCCCCAGCGGTCCCCGAGCCCGCGGAAGAGTTCCAGCGCCTCACGCGCGCGGACGCCCGCCGCGTCCAGGTCTCCGCGTCCCAGGGCGTGCGAGGCCCGCGCGGTCAGGGCCGCGGCCAGCCCCCAGCGGTCGTCGCGCTCGCGGAAGACGGCCAGCGCCTGGGCGACCAGGTCCTCGCTGACGGCCCGGTCCCCGCGGCTGTACAGCACGAACCCGATCGTCCAGGCGGCGCGGGCGCGTTCGAGCACGGTGTCGCCGGACGCCCCGGGCAGGTCGTCGAAGGCCCTGAGCGCGGTGCGGGCCAGGGCGGTGTGGTCGTCCCCGTCCCCGGCCAGGATCTCGAACACCGCGGCGGTCGCCCCGGCCATGGCCGCCTCCGCGGAGGCGGACCCGCGCACCGCGTCGCGCACGCGCCGGGTGAGGCGGCGGCCCTCCCGGTAGCGGCCGCACATGTACCAGTACCAGCCCAGGGAGTTGACGAGGCGGGCGGCGTGCCCCGCGGCTCCGCGCCCGACGGCCTCGTCCAGGGCCGCGCGCAGGTTGGACGCCTCCGCGTCCAGGCGCCGGAGCGCCTCCCCCTGGGAGGAGCCCAGTATCCGCCCCGCGTACCGGCGGGCGAGGGCGGTGTAGTGGTCCAGGTGGCGCCCGCGCAGGACGTGCGCCTCCCCGGCCTCGGACAGGCGCTGGCAGGCGTAGTCGGCGATGGACTCCAGGAGCCGGTGGCGGCGGCCGGTGAGGGGGTCGTCCACGGCCACGACGAGGGAGCGGTCGACCAGGCTCGTGAGCAGGTCGACGACGTCGGCGGCGTCGATGCCCCCGCCCGAGCAGACGGCCTCGGCGTCCTCGGGGGCGCACCCGCCGGTGAACACGGCGAGGCGGCGCAGCAGGACGCGCTCGCGCTCGTCGAGCAGTTCCCAGCTCCAGTCGACCATGGCGCGCAGGGTCCGCTGGCGCGGGGGCAGGTGGCGGCGGGCGGTGGCCAGCAGCCGGAAGCGGTCGTCCAGGCGCGAGAGCACACCGGTGACGCCGAGGGCGCGCACGCGGGTGGCGGCCAGCTCCAGGGCCAGGGGGATGCCGTCGAGGCGGCGGCACAGCAGGGCGACGTCGGCGGCGTTGTCCGGGGTCAGGGCGAACCCGGGGGCGGAGGCGGCGGCGCGTTCGGCGAACAGGCGCACCGCCCCGGAGTCGCCGACGCGGTCGGCCGGGGTGTCGGCGGAGGGCACGGGCAGGGGTTCGACGCCGAACAGGACCTCACCGGGCACGCCGAGGGGTTCGCGGCTGGTGGCCAGGACGCGCAGGTCCGGCAGGCGGCCGAGCAGGGCTCCGACCAGGTCGGCGACCTCGCCCGCGATGTGCTCGCAGTTGTCCAGGACGAGCAGGGCGTGCCTGCCCTCCAGCGCGCCCAGCACGTGGCGCAGGGGGTCCGCGCCGCCGCCGTCGCGGACTCCGAGCGCCCGGGCCAGGGCCGTGACCGGGTCCGGTTCGGAGGCGGAGGAGCCCGGCACGGCCCGCTGGGCGGCGAACTCCACCACGTGCGCCCCGCCGCCGAAGCCGGGGGCGAGCTGGTGCGCGAGAGCGAGGGCCAGGCGGGTCTTGCCGACCCCGCCGATCCCGGTGAGGGTGACCAGCCGGACCTCGGCCAGCAGCCGTGCCACCCGCCGCTGTTCCTCTTCGCGGCCCACGAGCGCGGTCAGCGGCAGCGGCGGGAAGGCCCGGCCGGTGACCGCGTGCGCCGGGGCTGCACCGGCGGAGGGCGCGACCCGGGTTCCGGGCGCGGTCCCCGGTCCGGGGGCGGACACCTCCGGTGTTCCATGTGCGTTCCCCGCTCGGGGAGGAACGTTCGAAACCGTTCCAGGCGTGTTCCCCGTACCGGAGGCAGGCGCCTCCGGTGTTCCGTGGCCGCTCCCCGCCTGCGGGAACGGCTCCCCCGGAACTCCGGAGGCGATCCCCGGCGCGGAAAAGGGCTCCTCCGGCGTCCCGTGGAAGCTCCCCGCCTTCGGGAACGGTTCCCCCGGTGCCACGGCGGCGCCTCCCGCCCCTGGCACAGGCGCTCCCGGCGTCGCACGGACGGCCCCCGCGCGCGGCGCGGGTTCCGTCGGAACTCGGAAGGCGCGTGCCGTCGCGGACGCGGGTTCCGCCGGTGTTCCGGGCCCGGAGACGCCCCCGGAAACCGGTGGGGTCGGCTGGTGCCGCAGGATGCGGCCGTGCAGCTCGGCCACCTCGGGGCCGGGGTCCACCCCCAGCTCCTCGCGCAGGCGCCCGGCCAGAGCCGTGTGCGCGGCCAATGCCTCGGCCTGGCGTCCGCCCTCGTACAGGGCGCGCATGTACGCGGCCACCAGCCGCTCGCGCAGGGGGTGCTCGGCCACGAGGGCGCCCAGCGCACCGGTCACCCCGCGGTGCTCGCCCAGGTCGAGCCGGGCCAGGGCGTGTTCCTCCAGCGCGCCCAGGCGGCGCTCCTCCAGCCGTGCGGCCGTCGGCCGGGCGAACTCCTCGTCGGCCACGTCGGCGTAGGCGGGGCCTCGCCACAGTTCCAGGGCCTCGCTGAGCAGCCGGACCCGTTCGCGGGGACCGGCGGCGCCCTGGGCCGCGTCCGCCAGCAGGTGGAAGCGCTCGGCGTCCACGGAGGCGGGGGGCACGTCGAGGAGGTAGCCGGGCGGGCGGTGGCGGACCAGGTCGCGGGCGCCGGGTTCGGCCTCCTCCAGTGCCCGGCGCAGGGCCCACACCTTGCGTTGCAGGGCGCGTTCGGGGCTGCCGGGCCGGGGCCCGTCCGCCCACAGCCACTCCACGAGCCGGTCCGCCGACACCGGCCAGCCCCGGTGGGCGAGCAGGGCCGCCAGCAGGACGCGGGCCTTGCGTTCGGGGATCGGCACGGCCCGGCCGCCGTCCGTGAACGCGCGGACGGGACCCAGGACACCGAAGCGCATGGCCTCACCGTAGCCGAGGGCGCGGACGCCGACCCGGTACGGGCCGGGCCCGGAAACCCCCGGCCGGATACCGGCCGTATACGCGAACGCCCTGACCGGGGCCGCCCGGGGCCGGACCGAGTGCGGACCGGGGCCGGACCGAGTGCGGGGGCGGCGAGCGTGGGACCCGACGACACACCGACCCCGAAGGAGAGTGGTTCCCGTGTCCGCCGACACCACCGCCAACGTTCCCGGTGACGCGCCCGTCCGCGTGTGCGTCATCGTCGCCAGCACCCGGGAGGGCCGCTTCGGTCCGACCGCCGCCGCGTGGTTCCGGGAGCGCGCCCGCGAGCACGGCGGCGTCGCGGTGGACCCGGTCGACCTGGCCGGGACCCGTCTGCCCGAACGCCTGACGGAGGGCGAGCCCCCGGCCGCCGTGGCGGCGCTGGCGCCGCGCCTGGCCGCCGCCGACGCGTTCGTCGTCGTCACCCCCGAGTACAACCACAGCTTCCCGGCCCCGCTCAAGACCGCGATCGACTGGTTCGTCGCCGAGTGGCGGGCCAAACCGGTCGGCTTCGTGTCCTACGGCGGCGTCTCCGGCGGCCTGCGTGCGGTGGAGCAGTTGCGCCAGGTCTTCGCCGAGCTGCGTGCCGTCACGGTGCGCGACTCGGTGTCCTTCGCCGACTTCTGGGACCGGTTCGACGCCGAAGGCGGCTGGCCCTCCGAGCCCAAGGCCGCCGAGGAGGCCGCCGCGCGCATGCTCGACGAGCTCACCTGGTGGGCGCGGGCCCTGCGCGCCCACCGCGCGGCCGTCCCCTACCCGGCCTGAAGCCCGCACTTCCGCCCCGGCACGAGCGGCCGATCCCCCGCCGTCGCCGGGGCGGAGGACCCCACACCCGCGGCCGACCCCTCCGAGCCGCCCGACGACCCACGGAGAACCCATGACCATCCAGGCCCCGCACCGCCGCGCGACGTGGCGCGAGTGGCTCGGGCTGACGATCCTGACCCTGCCCGTGTTCATGATGGCCAACGACGTGTCGGTGCTCTACCTGGCGCTTCCTCGGATCGGCGCCGACCTGCTGCCCTCGGCCGCCCAGTCGCTGTGGATCCTGCACGTGGGCGAACTGCTGGGCGCCGGGCTGGTGCTGACCATGGGGCGCCTGGGCGACCGGGTGGGGCGGCGCCTGCTGCTCCTGACCGGCCTGGCCGTGTACGCGGTCGCCTCGGCGGCGGCCGCCTTCGCCCCCGATCCCGTGACGCTCATCGCGGCCCGCGCCGTGCTGGGCGCGTCCGTGGCGGTGATCTCGCCGTCCGCGCTGGCGCTGCTGCGGCAGATGTTCCCCGACTCCCGGCAGTTCGCCACCGCCGTGGCGCTGTACCTGAGCGCGTTCTCGGTGGGGATGGCGCTGGGCCCTCCGCTGGGCGGCCTGTTGCTGGAGTTCCTCTGGTGGGGGTCGGTGTTCCTGGTGAACGTGCCCGTGGCCCTGTTCGCGCTGGTGACCCTGCCGTTCCTGCTGCCGGAGTTCCGCGACCCCGGCGCGGGGCGGCTGGACCCCGCGAGCGTCCTGCTGTCCACGGCCGCCCTGGTGCTGACCGTGTTCGGCCTCCAGGAGGCCGTGTCGCGCGGGCCGGAGCCGCCGCTGCTGGCCGCCGTGGCCGGGGGTCTGGCGCTGGGCTGGCTGTTCTGGCGCCGCCAGCGGCGGCTGGACGACCCGCTGCTGCCCCCGGGCCTGTTCTCCGCGCGGGGGTTCGGCGCGGCGGTGTCCCTGTCCCTGCTGATGCTGCTGGTCGCGGGCGGCCCGAACCTGTTCCTCGTGCAGTTCCTCCAGTCCGCCCTGGAGGTGCCGCCGGGTCTGGTGGGCCTGCTGCTGGTCCTTCCCGCCGTGGCGGGCCTGGCGGGCACCATGCTCACCCCGCTGCTGCTGCGGTGGGCGACCGCGGGCCAGGTACTGGCGCTGTCGATGCCCGTCGCCTTCGTCGGGCTGGTGTCCATGGCGGCGTCCGCCGGTCCCGGTTCCCTGTGGGGGCTGGTCACGGGTACCGTCCTGCTCTCCCTCGGCGGCGGCCCGGCGATGACGCTGGGCAGCCAGCTGGCGCTGTCCTCCGCGCCGCGGGAGCGGGCGGGGACGGCCTCGGCGGTGACGGACGTGGCCTCGGGCATGGGGCAGACGCTGAGCCTGGCGCTGCTGGGCGGGCTGGGGCTGGCGGTGTACCGGGGCGTCCTGAAGGGTTCCCTGCCCGCCGGTGTCCCCTCGGACGCGGCCGAGACCGCGGGTGAGGGCGTCGGCGCCGCCGCGGCCGTCGCCGGTGACCTGGGCGGCGCGGTGGGGGCCGCGCTGCGCGAGGCCGCCGAGACGGCGCTGGGCGACGCGCTCCAGACGGTCTCCGTGGTCGGCGCGGTGGTGCTGGCCTGCACGGTCGTCGTGGTGTCGGTGCGGCTGTGGCGGTACCGCCCCGACTGACCGGCGGTCGGCGCGTGTGCGCGCCGGGGCCCGTGCGCGGCTCCGGCGCGCACACGTGCCGGGGCCCGTGCGGGGTCGGCGGGAACGGGCCACTCACCGGGTGTGACGGGCCTCCCGCGTCCCCTCGCCGGGTGTTATCCCCGCGCCGGGCCGGGTAGCGGGCCGGGACGGAGGACGACCTGGCCCGGAGCGGCCCTCGGCGGGAGCATTCAGCGCGGCCGGGGCGGACCGGCCGCCCCGCGCGTGTTCGGTCCCCACGCCGACCACCGCTACCGAACAAACTCCGGGCACTCACTTAGAGTGAACAAGCCACTACCGCACGCACGGGGGACGAAGACGACATGACACACGACCTTCCCGACGACCGCGGCAGCGACCCGGGTTCCTTCGACGAGTTCCTGGCACGCTTCCTGGGGGCCCGGGGACCGGTACGCCGCGTGGACCTGTCCAAGCTGATGAGCCCCGAGGCCCAGCAGGTGGCAGACGCCGCGGTGCGCCGCGCCCTGGAGGCCGGCAGCGCCGACGTCGACACGGTCCACCTGCTGTGGGCCCTGCTGCGCTACCCGCCCACGCGGGAGATGGTGCAGAACAGCGGTTCCGACACCCAGCAGATCATCGACGTGATCGACCAGGCGGTGTCGCAGACCCCGAGGTCGGTGCGCGGGTCCGCCCGGCTCACCCCCGCCGCCAAGCGCGCCCTCCTCGACGCCCTCCAGATCGCCCGCGCCACGGGCAGCTCCAGCATCACTCCCGAACACCTGCTCTTCGCGCTGGCGGTCAACACCGACAGCGCCGTCGGCCAGCTCCTGCGCGGCTCGGGGATCACCCCGCAGTCGCTCCAGAAGGCCGCCGGGGCGCCGCCCGCCGCCGACCAGGGCGAGGGCGAGCCCTCCGCCACCCCGACCCTGGACGAGTACGGCACCGACATGACCGGGCTGGCCCGCGAGGGCCGCCTGGACCCGGTGGTCGGCCGCGACGACGAGGTCGAGCAGTGCATCGAGGTGCTCGCCAGGAGGCGCAAGAACAACCCGGTGCTCATCGGCGACCCGGGCGTGGGCAAGACCGCGATCGTGGAGGGCATCGCCCAGCGCATCTTCGACGAGGACGTCCCCGAGACCCTGCTCGGGCGCCGCCTGGTCCAGCTCGACCTGGCCGGGGTGGTGGCGGGCACGCGCTACCGGGGCGACTTCGAGGAGCGCCTGAACGCCATCGTGGACGAGATCCGCGCCCAGTCCGACCAGCTGCTCGTCTTCATCGACGAGATCCACACCATCGTCGGCGCGGGCGCCGCCGAGGGGTCCATGAACGCCGGGAACATGCTCAAGCCCGCGCTGGCCCGCGGCGAGCTGCACATCATCGGCGCGACCACCGTGGACGAGTACCGCAAGAACATCGAGAAGGACGCGGCCCTGGAGCGCCGCTTCCAGCCGATCCAGGTGCCCGAGCCGTCGGTGGAGGACACCGTCGAGATCCTGCGCGGGCTGCGCGACCGCTACGAGGCCCACCACCAGGTGCGGTTCGCCGACGAGAGCCTGGTGGCGGCGGCCGAGCTGTCGGACCGCTACGTCACCGACCGCTTCCTGCCCGACAAGGCCATCGACCTCATCGACCAGGCGGGCGCGCGGGTGCGCCTGCGCCTGAAGTCCTCCAGCTCCGGGCTGCGCGAGCTGGAGGGCAGGCTCAAGGGCCTGGAGGAGGAGAAGGAGAAGGCGGTCCAGCAGGAGGACTACGAGCGCGCCTCGGCGCTGCGCGACGAGATCGCCGCCGCCCGGGGCTCGATCCACCAGGCGCGCGGAACCGGTTCGTCGGTTCCCGAGGTGACCAGCGCCGACATCGCCGAGGTCGTCTCCCGCAGCACCGGCATCCCGGTCTCCCAGCTGACCCAGGAGGAGCGGGACCGGCTGGTCAACCTGGAGGAGGTGCTGCACGAGCGGGTGATCGGCCAGGACGAGGCGGTCACGGCCGTCTCGGAGGCGATCCGCCGCTCGCGGGCCGGTCTGGGCGACCCCGACCGGCCGGTGGGCAGCTTCCTGTTCCTGGGTCCGACCGGCGTGGGCAAGACGGAGCTGGCGCGAGCGCTGGCCGAGGCCCTGTTCGGGTCCGAGGACTCCATGGTCCGCATCGACATGAGCGAGTTCCAGGAACGGCACACCGCCAGCCGCCTGACCGGGGCGCCCCCGGGGTTCGTGGGCTACGAGGAGGCGGGCCAGCTCACCGAGGCGGTGCGCCGCCACCCGTACTCGGTGCTGCTGCTGGACGAGGTGGAGAAGGCCCACCCGGACGTGTTCAACCTGCTGCTCCAGCTGCTGGACGACGGGCGCCTGACCGACGGGCAGGGACGGACCGTGGACTTTCGCAACACGGTGGTCATCATGACCAGCAACCTGGGGTCGGAGGCGATCACCGGGGGCGCGCCGATGGGCTTCACCGCCGACGGCCAGATGGACCCCGACACCGAGCAGCGGGTGATGCGGCGGCTGCGCGAGGAGTTCCGCCCCGAGTTCATCAACCGCATCGACGAGGTCATCGTCTTCAAGCAGCTCGGCGAGGAGCAGCTGGGCCGGATCACCCGTCTGCTGCTGGAGCGCACCGAGGAGCGGCTCAAGGCGCAGGACATCACCGTGCGGTTCACCGACGAGGCGGTGGGGTGGCTGTCCGAGCGCGGCTACCAGCCCGCCTACGGCGCCCGGCCGCTGGCGCGCACCATCCAGCGCAACGTCGGCAACAGGCTGTCGCGCATGGTGCTGGACCAGCAGCTCGTGGCGGGCGACCACGTGCTGGTGGACGTGGACGAACAGGGTGAGCTGCGCATCTCCACCGTGCAGTCGTACTGACGGAGGGCCCCGCCGTGCACGGCGGGGCCTGGGCGGGCTCTTCGCGGCCGGACGACGGCCCCCAGGGGGCGGACCCGCCCGCGACCGGACTCCGGTGGGGGCCTCGTCCAGGGACGGCGGGGGGCCGCCCGCACTCGGCGCGGGCGGCCCCCGTGTTCTCCGTGGACGGGCCGGGCGCCGGTGCCGGGGCCGCGGCTCCGGCTGGGGGCGGGTGTCCGCGGCTCCGGCCGGGCCGGAAGGGTATCCGCTTCAGGGCCCGGGTCCGACCGCCGGACCCGGGTCGGTCAGCAGGCGCCGAGGTCCCTCCAGACGCCCCACTCACCCGTGGTCCCGGGCTCCTCCCCCCGCGTCCACCACTGGGCCCGGTACAGGCGTCCGCCGTGGCTGACCTGGTCGCCGCCGGTGTACACCTCTCCCGAGGACCAGGCCGGGGTCTCGCACGCGTCCGGGTCGGCGGGGTCCGTCGGGTCGGTGGGGTCGGTCGGGGCGACCCCGCTCTCACGGATGCGGTCGCGGATCCACTCCCCCGCGGGCTTGAGCGACTCGGTCCCGGTCCAGGGGCCGTCGGCGGCGCAGGTGCCCGTCTCGAACACCGCGCCGGAGCGGAAGTCGTCGGAGAAGTTCCAGTTCACCCAGCTGATCTGCTCCTCGGCCAGGAGGTCGAGGTAGGCCTGGGCCGAGGCGAAGTCGTTGGGCCCGTCGCCGGTGGCCTCCTGGGTGCCGAACTCGGTGACGAACAGCGGCAGGTCCCGCGCCGCGGCCCGCAGGCCCTCCCGGTGGAAGTCGTCGTGCGTGGCGGCGTAGAAGTGGAAGACGTACATGATGTTGTCGGCGTCCACCGGGTCGGCGGTGATCTCGGTGTGGTCGGAGCCCTCGGACAGGCCGAGGGAGGACCAGCCGCGGGTGCCGACGAGCACGACGGCCTCGGGGTCCCCGGCGCGCACGACCGGGATGATCTCCTCCGCGTAGCCGCGGATCGCGTCCCAGGAGACCCCGTGGGGCTCGTTGGCGATCTCGTACAGGACGTTGTCCTTGTCGGCGTGGACGGAGGCGATCTCGGAGAAGAAGGTGCGTGCCATGTCGGTGTTGTGGTTCGGGTCGCCGGGCGTGAGCATGTGCCAGTCGACGATGACGTACATGCCGCGCGCGGTGCCCTCCTCGATCAGCTCGTGGACCCGGTCGGTGAAACCGCGCGGGTCGGTCTCGTAGCCGCCCTCCTGGATGTACATGGACACGCGCAGGACGTCGGCGTTCCAGTCGTGGGCGAGCGCGTCCAGGGAGCCGTCGGTGAGGCAGTCGCTGTACCACTGGAGGCCGTGGGAGCTCATCCCGGTGAGCTGGACGGTCTCGCCGCTCTCGTCGCAGAGCTTGAGGCCGCAGACCCGCAGCTGGCCGTGGGTCTCGACGGGGCTGGCGGCGGCCCGGGCCGGCGCCTCGGCCACCGCGGAGGCGGGGGCGGCGGGGGCGGCCGCGGCCGGGCCCTGCGCGGCGACGAGCGCGAGGGGTGCGAGCAGGAGCGCGCCCGCGAGGGCGGTGCGGACGGGGGCGGGTCGCCGTCGGGCGGGGGCGGGGGGTTGCGCCACTGTGGTTCCTCCAGCAGGTGGCGGCCCGGAGCCGCCCGGGCGGGCGGTCCGGACCGGAAGGAGTCTTTCCCGTGCAACCTAGGCCGACCGTCACGCACGGGACAATCCCCCTGACGCCACGGATTCACATCCGCGCACGCCCGCGCCGGGCGTCCGGTAGGTGTCCCCCGCCCGGTGGCCCCGCTCAGCGGACCCGCCCAGTGGTCCCGCTCAGTCGTCCCGCCCAGCGGACTCGCCCGGCGGCGCACGCGGGCCGGGCGACCCCTCCCCGCGCACGTCGAACCCGTGGGGCGCGCGGGTCACCCGCGGTGCGCGCCCCACGGTCCTACCCGCGCGGAGGTCCGGCGGGTGTCTCAGGCGGGTTCGGGCTGGGGCTCCGGTCCCGGCGGTTCGGGGAGCGGCCCCGGGCCGGGCGGTTCCGGCTCGGGCACGGGCTCGGGCGGTGAGGGAGGCGGCATCGGGGTCGGAGGGAACGGATCCGGCGGCATCGGCCCCGGTTCGCGCAGGGTGCCGTCACGGGTACGGGTGTGCATCTGTCCTCCTCACGGGCGCGGCCCGCGGACTACGCCGCCCGCGCGCCGCACCGCTCGTCAGGCCCCGGCCCGCAGCCGGGGCAGAACCTCCTCCGCGTAGAACGCGAAGAAGCCGTCCTGGTCGTCGCCCACCTGGCAGACGTAGACCTCGTCCACACCGGCCTCCAGGTACGGGCGGATCGCCGCCACGTGCACCTCCGGGTCGGGTCCGCAGGCGATCTCCTCCGCCACCATGTCCTCCGTGACCAGGCCCTGGGTGAGCTGTTCGAAGTGGCGGGGCAGCGGCAGCAGCTGGGGCGCCTCCCCCGCCAGCGCCTCGTTGGGCCAGCGCTCGTGCGCCACCCGCCGGGCCTCGGCCTCGCTCGGCGCCCAGCAGACCTTGAGCCCGCCCTGGACGGGCTTGCCGTCGCCGCCCCAGGAGCGAAAGTTCTCGACCGTCTCGTCGCTGGGCGCCACCTGGATCAGGCCGTCGGCCTCCCTGGCCGCGAGCCCCGTGGCCTTGGGGCCGAACGCCGACATGTAGATGCTCGGCGGCTCCTCGGGCAGCGTGTACAGGCGCGCGGTGTCCACCTCGTAGTGGCGGCCGCGGTGGGTGACGAGCTTGCCGGTCCACAGCTTGCGCATCACCTCCATGGCCTCCTCCAGCATCTCCAGGCGCCGGGCCGCGGGCGGCCAGGGCTGGCCGAGGATGTGCTCGTTGAGCGCCTCGCCGGTGCCCACTCCCAGGGTGAACCCGCCCCGGACCATCGACGCGGCGGTCGCCGCGGCCTGCGCGACCACCGCCGGGTGCACACGCGTGGTCGGGCAGGTCACCGCCGTGGTGACCGGCAGGGACGTCACCTGCCCGATGGCGCCGACCACCGACCACACGAAGGGGCTCTGCCCCTGCGCGTCCAGCCAGGGGTGGTAGTGGTCGGAGATCCACAGGGAGTCGAACCCGGCCTCCTCGGCGGCCCGCGCCTGGCGGACCAGTTCCCGGGGCCCGTGCTCCTCGCTGGCGAGAAAGTATCCGAAACGCGTCACGTCGTGTTCTCCCGATTCGCGGTCGCGGGCCGCCGTCCGCAGCGGCGGCCTCCGGTCAGCGGCCGGGCCCGCCCGGTCCCGACCCGGGTCCCTCCGGTCCGTCGGCGTCCGGCCCCCGGTCCCCGGAGGCGCCGCCGCCCTCGTCGTCCCTCTGGTTGAGGCGCCTGCCCGCGCGCTCGTTGAGCGCCGTGGGCAGCTTCAGCACCCGGTTGACCGCGGTGTCGTCCGCCTCGCGCCCGGGCTTGTGCTCCACCGGTCCGCCGGGGTCCGGCAGGACCCGGTCCATGACGCGCATGGCGCCCTGGACGAAAGAGGGGCACAGCCCCCGCGCGGCGATGGCCGCCCGGGCCAGCGGTGTGAGCACCAGGTAGCTGCGCCCCCGCGCGGCCGCCTCCACGATCCGGCGCGCCGCGCGCTCCCCGCTCACCGAGACCAGGGGCAGCCCGGCGCCCAGGGAGAACCAGGTGTACTCGTGTTCGGGGTCCCCGGAGAAGACGGCGGCCTTGTGGGAGCCGGTGCGCATCAGCCCCGGGACCACCGTGGTGGTCCGCACGCCCCGGCGCGCGACCTCCGCCCCCAGCCCCTCGGAGAGGCCGACCTCGGCGAACTTGGCGCAGGAGTAGGGCAGCAGGTGCGGCACGCTCAGGTGGCCGCCGATCGAGGTGATGGTGACCAGGGAGCCGCGGGTGCGCTCCAGCGGGCCGATCGCGGCCCGCGAGATGCGCAGCGGCGCCCAGAACATGGTCTCCATGGCGTCGCGGAAGTGGTCCTCCGAGAGCGTCTCGTGCGGCCCCACCTGGATGATGCCCGCGTTGTTGACGACGAAGTCCAGGTGGCCGAAGGCCGCGGTGGCCTCCTCGACCAGGCCCTCGGCGCACTCGGGGTCGCGGACGTCGCAGCGGACGCCGCGCGCCCGCACGCCCCGCCTCTCCAGGTCGGCCACCGCCCGGTCGATCTCGTCCTGTTCGCGGGCGCAGATCACGACGGACGCGCCGCGCTGGCCGAACTCGCGGGCCAACTGGAGGCCGAGCCCGCGCGAGCCGCCGGTGATGAGCGCGACCCTGCCGTCCAGCAGGGCGGGCCGCCGCGGACCGGCCAGCGCCGCCGCCCCCAGGCCCAGGGCGACACCGGCCACCATCCAGGGGACCGTCCCTCCGCGTCGACGGCGCCGCCGCGGTTCGGGTTCGTCCCACCGGTCACGCCTGTCCCGGAGTCGGGACGCCGCCCAGCCCGCACCGGCCAGGACCAGGGGCGCCCTGCCGCGGATCACCGGCCGCCCCGTCCGCCGTGGCCGCGGGCCGGGCCCGCGGTGGATGCCAGCGCCATGTCACTCCCTGTGCGTCGGAGAAGAGCGTTCCAGGGGGATGTGGGTGTACGGCTACCCGAGGCGGCGGAGCGAAAACGGCCGGTGGCCGCACTCCGGTCCGCCTCCCCGGGCCGGGTCCCCGTCAACGGCGGCGGGGACGGCGGGCACCGCCGCGAACACGGGAACGGTGTCGCGCGCCCCCGTGTCCCGACGGGGCCGGGGACCGCCTCACTGGCCGCCGGGCCGGTAGTCGCCCTTGGGTTTGGCGGGCTGGTTGGGGACGCCGTTCGGCGGCGGGCTGAACGCGGGAGCCGCGGTGTCCTCGCTCACCGGTGAGCCGCCGGTGGGCGGACCCGGGCGCTCGGGCTGGAAGTCCTGCGAGCCCCCGGAGGGTTCGGCGCCCTGCTCCAGCTCCATCAGGCGGTGCTCCAGGATCTCCAGGACGTTGATCCGGTTGGCGTGTTCGGACTCGTAGTGGATGAGCTGGCGCATCTGGTCGGCGTCGAGCGAGCGGACACGGTGCTGGAGCGTCCCCAGCGGAAGGCCCTCGTAGCCCTCGATCGGGGGCTGGGTCTCGTGGTGCATCGACGTTCACTCCCTCTTCTGTCGGTACGGAACCGGGGTGACAGGCGTACGGGCTACCCGTGAGCCCCCACGCGAAACCGCAGGTGGCCGTGGCGGGGGCGGGTTCAGGCCCCTGGCGGCGGGACTGCTCGGCACGCGCGGGGGCGACAGGGGACGGTCGTGGCCGACACAGCCCCGGACGCCCCGAACCGCCGAGGCGGGGGCGCTGTTGGTGCGCCCGCCCCGCGCGCTGTACTCTCCGCACGCCGGTCGGCCCGCCCCCGCGCGACGGCCCGGCGCACAGCCACACGAGGGAGAGATGCCATGACCTACGTCGCCGCCCCCGAGCGGTACGAGACGATGCCCTACCGGCGGTGCGGACGCAGCGGGCTGCGGCTGCCCGCCCTGTCCCTGGGACTGTGGCACAACTTCGGCCACGAGCGCGCCATCGAGGACCAGAGCGCCGTCCTGCTGCGCGCGTTCGACCTGGGGGTGACCCACTTCGACCTGGCCAACAACTACGGTCCCCCGCCCGGCTCGGCGGAGGAGAACTTCGGGCGGGTCATGGCCCGGGACCTGCGCCGCTACCGCGACGAGATCGTGGTCTCGACCAAGGCCGGGTACCTGATGTGGCCCGGCCCCTACGGCGAGTGGGGCTCGCGCAAGTACCTGCTGTCCAGCCTGGACCAGAGCCTGGAGCGCATGGGCCTGGAGTACGTGGACGTGTTCTACCACCACCGGCCCGACCCCGACACCCCGCTGGAGGAGTCCATGGGGGCGCTGGACACGGCCGTGCGCCAGGGCAAGGCCCTGTACGCGGGCGTGTCCAACTACTCGCCCGAGCAGACGCGCGAGGCCGCGGCGATCCTGCGCGACCTGGGCACGCCGATGCTCATCCACCAGCCCTCCTACTCGATGTTCAACCGATGGGTGGAGGACGGGCTGCTCGACGTGCTCGACGAGGTCGGCGCGGGCTCCATCGCCTACTCCCCGCTGGCGCAGGGGCTGCTGACCGACCGCTACCTCCACGGAGTGCCGGAGGGTTCGCGGGCAGCCGGGAGCAGCCCGTTCCTGAACGCCGAGGGCATCACCGAGGAGGTGCTGGAGCGGGTGCGCGGGCTCGACGCGGTCGCCCGGCGGCGCGGGCAGTCGCTGGCGCAGATGGCGCTGGCCTGGGTGCTGCGCGGCGGCAGGCTGACCTCCGCCGTCATCGGCGCGAGCAGCGTCGCGCAGCTGGAGGACAACGTGGCGGCGGTCGCCAACCTGGAGTTCGACGCCGAGGAGCTGGCCGAGATCGACCGGTACGCCCCCCGCACGCGCTGACCTCTCCCACCGCACCACCGGCCCCGCCGCGGACTTCCGACCGTCCGCGGCGGGGCCCGCGCGTGCGCGCCGCGCGCCGTCGCGGCGCGACGACCAGCGATTCCGCGGCGTGAGGCGCGACACGCCCGCGTTTGGAGCACCCGGCACGGGTTAGGCGATGCGTATGCATCCCCGCTCGGAAGAGCACCAGAAGAGGAAGGCGGTGCAGGTAGCCGTGAAGAACGTGTTCGTGGTCGGCCTGGACGAGCACAACCTGGAGATCCTGCGCAGGACCCCCACAGGTCGGCACTGTGAGTTCCACCAGCTGCTGAACCTGGACGAACTCCAGGTAGGCGAGGTCGACATCCAGGAACTCCTGGCCAAGGCGGAGAGGATCCTGGACGACTTCGACGGGAGCGTCGACGCGATCGTGGGCTACTGGGACTTCCCGGTGACCCTGTTCGTGCCCATCCTCTGCTCCCGCCGCGGCCTCCCCTCGTCCTCCCTGGAGTCCTTCGTCAAGTGTGAGCACAAGTACTGGAGCAGGCTGGAACAGCAGAAGGTCATCGACGAGTACCCCGCCTTCGGCCTGGTCGAGCTGTCCGAGGACGACCCGACTCCCCCCGAGAGCCCGGAGTACCCGATGTGGCTCAAGCCGGTGAAGTCGGCCTCCTCCGAGCTGGCCTACAAGGTCGGCGACGACGAGGCGTTCCAGCAGGCGGTGTCCCTGCTCCGCGACGGCGTCGACCGCATCGGCCGCCCCTTCGAGCAGATCCTGGAGATGGTGGACCTGCCTCCCGAGGTCTCCTCCGTGGGCGGGCGCACGGCCCTCGCCGAGGCCGCGATGCAGGGCGTGCAGGCGGCCGTCGAGGGCTACGTGTACAAGGGCGAGGTCGTGGTCTACGGCGCCCTGGACTCGGTCGACTACCCGGGCAGCTCGGTGTTCCTGCGCCACCAGTACCCCTCCGGCCTCCCCGAGAACGTGTGCCGGTGGATGTCCGAGGTGGCCGTCAAGGTCATCGAGCGGGTGGGGATGGACAACTCCACGTTCAGCGTCGAGTTCTTCTACGACCCCGTGGAGGAGAAGCTGGGCCTGCTTGAGGTGAACACGCGCCACTCCCAGTCCCACGCCGAGCTCTTCGAGCTGGTGGACGGGGTCGCCAACCACGAGCGCATGCTGCGGCTGGGCTTCGGGCAGGATCCCGCCCTGGACGAGGACGCCCGGGGCGAGTACCGGGTGGCCGCGGAGTGGTACCACCGCCGCTTCGAGGACGGCGTCGCCGCGCGCGTGCCCACCCCCGAGGAGGTGTCCGCGCTGGAGGAGTCCCTGCCCGGCGTGACGATCGAGATCGTCCCCAAGCGGGGGCAGCGGCTCTCGGACATGACCGCCCAGGACAGCTACAGCTACGAGCTCGCCAAGATCACCATCGGCGCCGAGGACGAGACCGAGATGCGCGCGAAGTACGAGCGCTGCGTGGACGAACTCGCGTTCGAGTTCGAGGACGAGCACGGCACGAAGGACAAGCTGGCCGAACACTAGGAGGGGCCCCGGTCCATGCACGTGGTCAACAACCTGCCCAACGCCGTCCAGGAGGACGAGCACCTGTGGATACCGATGTCGGACGGTGTGCACCTGGCCGCCAGGGTGTGGCGGGCGACCTCCTCCGACGTGTCCCCCGTCCCCGCGGTCCTGGAGTACATCCCCTACCGCAGACGCGACCTGACGTCGGTGCGCGACTCCATGCACCACCCCTACATCGCGGGGCACGGCTACGCCTGCGTCCGCGTGGACCTGCGGGGCACCGGTGACTCCGAGGGCGTGCTCACCGACGAGTACCTGGAGCGCGAGCAGCTGGACGCCGAGGAGGTGCTGGCCTGGCTGGCCGAGCAGCCCTGGTGCAACGGGAAGACCAGCATGATGGGGCTGTCCTGGGGAGGGTTCGCCGCGCTCCAGGTGGCCGCCCGCCAGCCCCCGAGCCTGGGCGCGATCGTCATCAGCTCCTTCACCGACGACCGGTACGGCGACGACTTCCACTACATGGGCGGCTGTCTGCTGTCGGACAACCTCGCCGAGGCGGGAACGATGTTCTCCGCGGGCACCTGCCCGCCGGACCCGGTGACCGTCGGCGACGACTGGCGGCGGATGTGGCACGAGAGGCTGGAGGCCACCGAACCGTGGGTCCTGGAGTGGCTGCGCCACCAGCGGCGCGACGACTACTGGCGGCACGCGTCGGTGAGCGAGGACTACTCCGAGGTGCGCTGCCCGGTGCTGGCCTCCAGCGGGTGGGCGGACGGCTACTCCAACGCCGTCTTCCGGCTGCTGGAGAACCTGCAGGCGCCCAGCCGTGGGCTGATCGGCCCCTGGTCGCACCGCTACCCGCACATGGGAGCCCCCGGCCCGGCGATCGGCTACCTCCAGGAGGTCGTGCGCTGGCTGGACCGCTGGCTCAAGGGCAAGGAGAACGGCGTCGACGAGGGCCCGTCCCTGTGGGCGTGGATGCAGGACAGCGTGCCCCCCTCCACCGCCTACACCGAGCGCCCCGGCCGGTGGGTGCGCGAGGACGAGTGGCCCTCGCCGAACGTGGAGTACCGCGGGTACCCGCTGGCCAAGTACCGGATCGGCCGCCCCGGCGAGGAGGTGCACTCGGAGTCGCTGACCGTGCGGTCGCCGCTGACCGTGGGCCAGTTCGCGGGCAAGTGGGCCTCCTACAACGCCCCGCCGGACCTGCCCTACGACCAGCGCGAGGAGGACGGCGGTTCCCTGGTCTTCGACAGCGACGTGCTGTCGGAGGACGTGGAGATCCTGGGCGCCGCCGAGGTGGAGCTGGACGTGTCGGTCACCGAACCGGTGGCCATGGTCGCCGCCCGGCTGGTGGACGTCGCGCCGGACGGCAGCGCCACGCGGGTGACCTACGGGCTGCTCAACCTCACCCACCGCGACAGCCACGAACACCCCGAGAAGCTCGAACCCGGTGAGATCTACCGGGTGAGGGTGACGATGAACGGTGTCGCGCAGGCGTTCCCGGTGGGGCACCGCATCCGGCTGTCGCTGTCCACCTCCTACTGGCCTCTGGCCTGGCCGCCGCCCAAGCCCGCCCTGCTGACCGTGCACCCGGAGGAGAGCAGGCTGCTGCTGCCGGTCCGTCCGCGCTCGGAGGCCGACGATCCGCACCCGGAGCCCTTCGGGGAGCCGGAGGGCTCGCCGGAGATCTCCACCACGCGCCGGGAGAAGCCGGACCACAGCTGGACCGTCTACAGGGACCTGGTGGACACCCGGTCGGCCCTGGAGATCGTCAAGGACGGCGGCATCCTGCACTTCGACGACATCGACCTGGACGTCGGTCGGCGCGCCTACGAGTACTACGAGTCGGTGGCTGGCGACTTCACGTCCGCGCGCGGTGAGTCGACGTGGACGATGCGCTTCGTGCGGGACGGGTGGCGGACCCGGACCGAGACCCACACGTCGCTGGAGTGCACCGAGACCGAGTTCCGGGTGTACGCGACGCTGGACGCGTTCGAGAACGACGAGCGGGTCTTCTCCCGGCAGTGGACCGAGACTCTGCCCCGGGACCACCTGTGATCCGCGGCCGGTGACCCGCGGCCGTTCGCGGTCGGGGAACGGCGGGCGCCCCGGTCCTGTGCGGACCGGGGCGCCCGTGTGCGCGGGGGCGTCCCGGCCCCGAAACGGCCGGACCGGTGGGGCCGAACGGCGCACGGCGACCCCGTAAGTCACAGAAGTCCCATGCGTCCCCGTTCGGACACGCCCGGACCGGGGCAGGGGACGGAGTAGAGCCTGGAACCGGCAAGTGAGCGGCCAAGGCGGAGAAAACCGGGTCCGGAAGGCCCGCACCTCACCCGGGCCGGGAACACGGTAACCGGATCACCGGCACTCATGAGGGCCGTGGGACCCGCGGGAGCCATGAGAGCTGCGGGGACCGGTACGGAGCCGGAACCGCAAGGGCCCGAAGCCGAGAACAGCGATCCACCGGAGCGAACCGATCGAGGGGACGGTCTCGATGCCCACAGAACACCAGGAGGCGCACCGGCGACAGGGAGCGCACCCGCCGCAGGACGCGGGCTCCCGGCCGGAGGCGGAACTCCGGCGGGGGGCGCGCCGCCCCACCGCCGCGGAGGCGGCGCGCGTGCTGTCCTCGGTTCTGCTGCCCAACCTGGCGCGGGGCGTGATCGTGCGCCGCCCGCTGATGACGGGCCTGGTCGCAGGTCTGGACGCCGACCGCAGGGCGGTCTCGCTCCTGCGGGGCCTGCGCGAGCGCCACGGCGACGACCCGCTGCCGCTGCGCCTGGCGGGACGGCGGCTCGCCCTGGTCCTGTCCCCGGAGGACGTGGGCCGCCTCCTGCGGGAGACGCCCGAACCCTTCTCCCCCGGCGGCATGGAGAAGCACGGCGCGCTCTCCCACTTCCAGCCGCACGGGGTGCTGGTCTCCGATCACGACGCCCGATCCGGGCGCCGCGCGGCCAACGTCGCCGCCCTGGTGCCGGGCCAGACGATCCACCCCGACGGGGACGTCGTCGCCGGGCAGGCGGACGACGAGGCGCTGGCGCTCAGGCTGGCCCTGCGCGGCGGGGAGGTCCTGGACTGGCGCAGGTTCGCCGACTCCTTCCACGCCATGGCCAGGCGCGTGGTCTTCGGCTCGTTCGCCGCGGAGGACCGCCGCACGACCGAACTCCTGCACGCCCTGCGCTCGCGCGCGAACTGGGCCTACGCGGCCCCGACCGACCACGCGGCGAGGGAGGAGTTCCTCGGGCGGGTGCGCGCCAACATCGAACGCGCCGAACCTGGCAGCCTCGCCGCCCGTCTGGTCGCGGGATCGGCCGCCGCGAAGTCGTCCGCCGGGTGCCCTCACGGCGGGGGCGGGGAGAGCGGGCGGGAGCGCGGCGCGACGGCCCCCGGCGGGAGCGGGCCCGGCGGGGAGGGCCAGGGCGCGGACGGTAAGGGCGGGGACGTACACCCGGAGGACCAGGTGGCGCACTGGCTGTTCGCCTTCGACGCGGCCGCCGTCGCCGCGTTCCGCTCCCTGGCGCTGCTGACCTCGCTCAGCCCCGGCGCCCACGCGGCCCGCGAGGAGGCGGACGGCCGTGAGGGGCTCGACCTGCCGCTGCTGCGGGCGACGGTGCGCGAGTCGGTGCGGCTGTGGCCGACCACGCTCATGGTGATCCGGGAGAGCACGCGGGAGACGGCCTGGCGGCAGGAGGTGTTCGAGGCGGGAACGGCCTTCCTCATCGCGAGCTCCTACTTCCACCGGGACTCCTCCCGGCTTCCGTACGCGGACGCGTTCGAGCCGGAGGTCTGGCTCGACGGGCGCGCCGAGGCGGAACCGGGGATCGTGCCCTTCAGCTACGGCCCCGCCGGGTGCGCGGCGCGCGACCTGGTGCCGCTGACGGTGTCGCTGTTCCTGCGCGCCCTGCTCCGGGGCCGGGACCTGACCCGCGTGGACGCGGGCGGGCCGCTGCCCGCGTCGGGACTTCCCGCCTCGCTGAACCACTTCGCACTGCGGTTCACGCTCTGAAGGTCCCGGTCCGGTCCCGCCCCGGGTCCGGACCGGAAACGTTCGAGGAGGAGTCATGAGCGTCGTCGAACAGATGCTGGACACCCGCTCCGGCCGCCGGGGCGACGGTGTCGAGGAGAAGGTGCGGGCCTGCATCGAGGCCTGCGGGACGTGCGCTCAGGCGTGCGTGCTGTGCGCGGACTCCTGCCTGGCCGAACGGGCGGTGGCCGACCTGGTCGCCTGCGTGCGCCTGGACCTGGACTGCGCCGACGTGTGCGAGTCCACCCAGCGGGTGCTCTCGCGCCGGACCGGGGAGGACGACACCCTCGTCCGGACGCTGGTCAAGGCGTGCGCGGAGGCCTGCCGCCTGTGCGGCGAGGAGTGCGACCGGCACGCCGCCCGGCACGAGCACTGCTGGGTGTGCGCCGAGGCGTGCCGCCGCTGCGAGTGCGCGTGCCGCGAGCTTCTCGCGGCCCTGTGAGGGCCGCACCCCCAACTGAAGGAGGAAGGCGATGGAGTGGACGTCACCCGGCGCGCTGTTCGGAATCCTGATGGCCCTCGTGATCCCGATCGGGGTGATCCTCCTCGTGCTGTGGATCATCCGCAGGGACACGATCCGCAAGCAGGAGGCCGTGCGCTCGCCGGACTACTGGAAGGAGCGGCCCGAGGGCAGGCGGTACCCGACCGGCTGGGACAGGGGCAGCATGCCTGGCCTGGGGACCGCCCGGCCCGGGGAGGGAACCACGGGAGCCTCCTCCGGTGAGGACTGGAAGCCGCCGCCCGAGGGCGGGGATCCGCCGGACCGCGGGGCCGCGCCTCCGGACGACGACTGGCGGCCGCCGCCCGCGGGGCGGTGACCCGGAGGCCGCGGCGGCCGGGCTGCCGGGTTCGGGCCCGGGTCCGGTCGGCGGAACCCCGTCCCGGGCCGGGGCCGCGCTCGGCGGTCGGGCTCAGACCCGGTCGGCGGGGAAGCCGCCGGTGGCGACCGGGCCCCACCGCTTCGGGGTGACGCGGACGAGGGACTTGCCCTGGCGGCGCATCGCCTCGCGGTACTCGTCCCAGTCGGGGTGCTCGCCGGAGATCACGCGGAAGTACTCGACCAGGGGCTCGACCGCGTCCTCCCCGTCGATGACCTCGGCCTCGCCGTCGACCTGGACCCAGGCGCCGTCGAAGTCGTCGGACAGGACCACGACGCTGACCCGGGGGTCGCGCCGGGCGTTGCGGGTCTTGGCCCGCTCGGGATAGGTGGAGACCACGATCCGGCCCTGGGTGTCGACGCCGCAGGTCACCGGGGAGGCCTGGGGCCCGCCGTCCGCGCGGCGGGTGATGAGGAGCGCGTGGTGGCGGGGGCGCACGAACTCCAGCAGGCCATCGAGGTCGACACGGGTGTTGGTGGCGATCGAAGGGCTCATCTTCTCGCTTTCGCTGTTCGCGGGTCCGCGCGCGCCTCGCGCGGACCGGGACAGCGTATCCGCCTGTGGGCGGGGTCGGTCGGGGCCGACGCGCGGTCCCGGACGGGGCCTCGGGTCAGTCGCGGCCGGAGTCGGAGCGGTCGCGGTCGGGCGGGGTGTGCAGCGCCAGGAACTCCCTGCTGCGCCGCCGGTGGAGGAGCCGCGCCGGAAACATGAGGCACGGGATCAGGACACAGGCGAGGGCGATCGTCCCCAGCAGTGCGCGCGGAAAGTCCAGTGTCCCACCGGAGGGCAGCGCGAGGGCGCCCAGGGCGCAGGCGGCCGCGACGAGGGCCGCCACCGCCACCGGGATCTTCACGGAGGGGGCGTTGAGCACCTGTTCGGCCTGGAGGGCGGCCACACGGTTGGTTTCGGGGTCGGCGCCGGGCCGACCGAGGATCAGCCGCTCGGTGGCGGCGCGCAGGGTCTCGGGGGCGATGGCGGCCTGCACCGCCGGGTCGCGGGACACCCGCGGTCGCGGCGGGGTGGTGAACAGGGCCATGGACGAGCCGAAGAACGCGCCGAAGCCGACCCCGTACAGGAGCGAGGTCCACGGGTCGGAATCGCGCAGTAGGAAATGGGCGAGGCCCATGACGCAGCCGAAGGAAAGGCCCTGGTAGAGACCGTAGAAGACCTTCCTGCTGCGTTCGCTCCGGTTGGCGCGGAGGCGGAGACGGGTGAGGGGGTCCCGCGGTTCGGGAGCGGCGTGCGCGGAGGGGTCGCTCATTCGGGGAGCCTATCCATTCGCCGCGCGGACAGGCCGGTCCCGGAGCCGCCGTCGGTCGGTGCGGCCCCGGGACCGTGGCCGGTTCACTCCCTGCCGAAGTCCTCGCGGCTGAGGTCCTGCTCCTCCATCCTGTCCTGGAGCTCGGCCTCCAGTTCTCCTCGGGTGTCCGGCTCGCGGGCGTCGTCGCTGTGATCGGCGTCGACGACCTGGTCGGTGTCCGTGGTCTTGGGCCTGGACTCCTCCGGAACGCTCATGTCCGGTCTCCTCCCTGTCGGATGACTGGCCCGCCCCTACCCGAGGACACCAGGGACCACACGCCCATCTCATGCATCAGGAGTCACACGGACGTCACTTCTCGGTCGCGGCCTTGGCGAGCGGCGCGTCGCGCACGAGCATCCGGAACCCGACGCCGTAGTACAGCCCGCGCGCCTCGGGGTGCCCCGGCGCGCCCAGGCAGGCGACCGTCGCGTGGGTGGCCCCGGCCGCCCTCGCCAGGTGCATCCCGTGCAGCAGCATCGCCCTGCCCAGCCCCAGGCGCCGGTAGTCCGGATGCGTGCCGACCGGCTCGAACTCGACGGCCCCGTTGGCCTCGTCGAGCCACATGATCGTCGAGGACGCCATCGTCCCGTCCGGCGCCTCCACCAGGACGTGCAGGTCGCCGCGGTACCCCGGCGTCCGCCGGACGCCCCGGTAGGCCTCGGCCGTGTACGCCGAGGGTGCCCAGGCGTCCAGATGGGCCCGGACCGCGGCTTCCGGCCCGGCCTCGTCGGCGGTGCGGAACCGGAACCCGGTCGGCAGCACCGGCTGTTCCACGTCGGTGAGGTCGCGTTCGTTGAGCTGGGTCCAGGTCCCGTCGTCGCCGAGTGATTCGGGGTCGGTCCCGTAGCCGTGCGCCGCCCACCGTTCCAGGGCGAACCCGTCGGCGGCGCTGGGCAGCACCGTGCGTTCGAGGCCCGCCGCCGTGGCGTCGTACCAGGCGATCACCTCGTCGACCAGTTCGGCGTGGTCGGGGTGGACCTGGTGCATCAGGTAGGCGCCGGTGACGTCCCTGACCGAGCCGTCGCTCAGCCTCACCCGGCGCGGAAGGCGGACCCAGCCCCACGCCACCAGTTCCCCGCCGGAGAACCACAGGCGACGCGGCCAGGTCGCGCCGTCGCTGGCGTGCCCCCTGCCCCAGTTCCAGGCCAGCTCACCGAACGAGGCGTCGCTGTTCACCAGGTCCGGGCGGATCGCGGTGACGCGCTGCGCCAGCCCCTGCATGAGCCGCACGTCCGCGGCGGTCACAAGTTCGGAACTCGTCATGGTGCGCCACTGTGTCAGGACGCCGCGAAGCCGTCGAGCGGTTTTCCGTGGCCGCCGAACGCGGAAGTCAGCAGTGGTCGCGCCCCATCCCCGCGCACGGGGAGCGCACCACCCATCGCCGACACAGCCGGGCCGGACATCGAACGCGGTCAGCCTCCGTGGACGGTGAGCTGGTAACCCTCGGGGCCGGTGAAGGTGAACTTCGGACCGAAGGGGCTGTCCTGCACCGGACCGGCCACCTCGACCCCCGCCTCGACGAGCCGCGCGTGCAACTCGACGGCGTCGTCGGTGCGCAGCCACAGCACCACGCCCAGGCCCGGGGCACGGTCGCCGGTCAGGTCGGTGCCCGGGAGCGGCTCCCGGACGGCGAAGGGGATCGGAGCGGTGGCGAAGACCACCGCGTGAGGCGGGGAGACGGGGGCGCGGCGCAGGCCGAGGTGCTCCTCGAAGAAGGCCGCGGCGGCGGGCACGTCCGTGACTTGCAGGGCGACGAAGTCGGGGCCCTCGACGGTGGCGGTCATGACTCCTCCAGGGATTCTTATGTCAGGACTTTGACATAGGCGACTGTAGGCGACCGCCGCCGCTTATGTCAAAATACTGACATGGAAGATCGGACACCCGTCCCGCCGCCGCATCCGGCCCGGGACGTCACCGAACATGTGGGATACCGCCTCAAACGCACCTCGTCCGCTCTGCGCAACGCCATGGACAAGGCGCTGCGCGAGCACGGGCTGACCGTTCCGCAGTACTCCTGCCTGGAACTCCTCGACCAGCGGCCCGGACTGTCCAACGCCGACCTCGCCCGCGGCACCTTCGTCACCCGGCAGTCCGCCAATGTCGTCCTGCGTGGTCTGGAGGGCTCCGGTCTGGTCACCCGGCCGGTGTCCGCGGAACACGGCCGCACCCTGCCCGTGCACCTGACCCCGGCGGGTCGGGAACGCCTGCACTCCGCCCGCAGAGCCGTCTACGCCGTCGAGGAACGCATGATCAGCGGTGTTCCCGCAGGCCGCCTGGCGACGCTGCTCACCGACCTCGACGCCATGGCCGACGCACTCGGTGACTGACCAGACGGCCTTCCCCAACACGGGGTCCCGGGCACTGGTCACACCAACATCCCGGACCGCGGCTTCGGCGGCGACACCGCCCGGTCGGCTTCAGCGGTGTCGCCGGGGGACTCTCCGGAATGGATTCCGGTTGGTTCGCCGTCCTCCCTCCCCCGGTTCTGAAAGTGGCACGGGCCAACGCCCTTCCCAGGACCCCGGCGGTAGCGACCGGGAACGCTGGGTAGCTGGTGTAGGCGCTGTCCGTCGCACGGGGGCCGACGGCGTCTGGACCTGAACGGGAGGGGCAGAGGATGCAGC
Organism: Nocardiopsis sp. M1B1; assembly: GCF_052466615.1. NCBI lineage: Bacteria > Bacillati > Actinomycetota > Actinomycetes > Streptosporangiales > Nocardiopsidaceae > Nocardiopsis > Nocardiopsis sp. M1B1. The sequence continues at coordinate 2,601,452 of NZ_CP196194.1, read as the reverse complement.
ACAGGAGCGTGTGGACGGTCGTGGAGAACCGACCGGAGTTTCCCCGTCTGGACCAAGACGTGGAGGTCGACGTAGCGGTGGTGGGAGGCGGCATCGTCGGGCTGACCACGGCGCTGCTGGCGCGGCGGGCCGGTGCGGGCAGCGTCGCGGTGCTGGAGGCGGGGCGCCTGGGACAGGGCACGACGGGGCACACCACCGGCAAGGTCACCTCCCAGCACGGGCTGGTCTACGCGGGGCTGGTCGACCGCTACGGCCAGGATCGGGCCCGCGTGTACGCCGACGCCAACCAGGCCGGGGTGGAACTGGTCGCGGAACTGGCCGGTGAGTACGGCATCGACTGCGACCTCACCCGCGCGCCCGCCGTGGCCTACACCCGTGACCCCGAGCAGCGCCGGACCCTGGAGGAGGAGGCGGCCGCGGCCCAGCGCCTGCGCCTTCCGGCGTCGCTGGTGGAGACGACCGACCTGCCCTTCGGGATCGAGGCGGCGGTACGGTTCGACCACCAGCTGCACTTCCACTCGGGCCGCTACGTCGCCGGGCTGGCCGAGGCGCTCTCGGCGGCCGGCGGTCAGGTGTTCGAGCACACCCGCGTGCTGGAGGTGGATGAGGACCGGGACGGCACCGTGCGCGTGCGCACCGACGACGCGACGGTCCGCGCAGGCTCCGTGGTGGTGGCGACGCTGTTGCCGATCAACATGATCGGGGGGTACTTCGCCAGGACGCGCCCCTTCCGGTCCTTCGGGCTGGCGGCTCGGCTCCACGGTCCGGCGCCCCAGGAGATGGCGATCTCGATCGACTCGCCCAGCAGGTCCACACGCCCGTGGCTGGACCGCGGCCCCAACGGGCTGATCGTGGTGGGCGGCGGTCACGAGGTCGGCACCGGGCAGGACACCCGGGCGTTGTGGGACGACCTGGAACAGTGGACCAGGTCCACCTTCGACGTGGATGCGGTGGAGTACCGCTGGTCGGGCCAGGACTACACCACGGCCGACCAGGTGCCCTACATCGGTCGTTCGTCGATGAACGACCGGATCCTGGTGGCGACCGGGTTCAACAAGTGGGGCCTGAGCAACGGCACCGCCGCCGCCGTCATCCTGAGCGACCTCCTGCAGGGCCGCGACAACCCCTGGCTGGCGATGTTCGACGCGACCCGCGTCGGTGACGCCAAGGCCGTGGGACGGCTGATCAAGGACAACCTCAAGGTCGGTGCGGACATGGTCGGCGGACACCTGGGCCGACTGCGCCCCCACCACGGCAGCCACCTGGACCGGGGTCAGGGCGGCGTCATCGAGATCGACGGCGACTCCGTAGGCGCGTACCGCGACGAGCGGGGCGGGCTCCACGCCGTCAGCCTGAACTGCACCCACCTGGGCTGCCGACTGGCCTGGAACGCGGCGGAGACCAGCTGGGACTGCCCCTGCCACGGCTCCCGGTACGACACCGACGGCAGCGTGCTCAACGGCCCGGCGGTCACGCCCCTGCCCACCGTCGATCTCGACGACGCCTGACGTCCACAGGGGCATCCCGAACGCGCACGAATGGGGGCTTCCCCGACGGTCACGGCGGCGGGGAAGCACGCGCGGGCGCGCTCACCCCGGACCGGAGCGGGCGCGGGCCGAAGCGCCCCGAGCAGCGCCCCGGGCGTCGGCGTCCCCGTCGACCGGTCCCCGCCCCGCCCGCGGCTCGGCGCGCACCGGAGCCCGGCCCGCCGACGGACGTTGTTCTATCCTGAATAGAATAAAAACTATCGTCCATAGAAGCTACCGCGTGCGAGGCCCCCGACCATGTCCGAGCCATCCCGACGCAACAGCGCCCCGGCCCTCCTGCTGGCCGGGGCCGCCTGTGCGCTGCTACTGCTCACGGCCCTCTTCGTGAACGCCGAGGGCTCCGGGGCCGCGGGCTCTCCCAGCGGGACCGCCGCCGACACGGTCAGCGAGGAGACACGGGCCGCGGGAGAGGAACTGGCCCGCCGGAACCCGGCCGACCCGCACGCGATGGGGGCCGCCGACGCCCCGGTGGTGCTCATCGTCTACTCCGACTACCTCTGCCCGTTCTGCGCCGACTGGGTCCACCGGACCCAGCCCGAACTGGTCGGGGCCTACGTCGACCCGGGGCTGGTCCGGATCGAATGGCGCGAGTTCCCCTACCTCGGAGAGGGCTCCCGCCTGCTCGCCCGGGGGGCGGTCGCCGCCGGGAACCAGGACCGCTTCTGGGAGTACCACGCCCGCGTCTACGCCGCCCCGGAGGACTTCACCGGCGACGCGGACGAGGTGCGCGCGAGCATGCGCGGCGCCGCCGGGGAAATCGGCCTGGACACCGACGCCTTCGCCCGCGACCTGGACTCCGCCGGGGCCGCGGCGGCCGTGGAACGGGACTTCACCGAGGGGCAGGACATGGGGATGAGCGGCGCACCGGCCTTCCTCGTCAACGGCGACCCCGTGCTGGGCGCCCAGCCCCTGGAGGCCTTCACCGACAGCATCGACGCTGCACTGCGCGCGGCCGGGCGGTGACCATGACCCCCCTCCAGACTCCCGGACGGCCCCTGCCCCGCCGGAACGCCCCCGGACCGGGCCGAACGCGACGGTCACGCAACCCGGTGCGCACGGCCGCCGCGGCGTGCCTGCTGCTGGTGCTCACCGCCTGCGGCAGGCCCGAACTCGCCGCTCCCCGGGACGCACGGCCCCTGGACGAACCGCCCGCTCCCCCGGTGGCCGTGGACGCCGCGCGCGTCCCCGGCGTGCTCGGCGACCGGGGGCTGTGGACCTCCCCCTACTCCTCCGAGCCCAAGGCCACCGACGACGGTTTCGTCGGTCTGGTCGCCGACGACGGGGGCGGGGACCTGCGCTTCCTCGGGGTGGACGCCCGAGGGCGCACCCGCTGGTCGACGCCGCGCAACCCGAGCTGCACGGGGTTCACCACGACCCGCGACGGCCGGGGCGGGGAGCTGGTCGTACTCCTGGACAGCGACGCCGCGCCCGAACGCGGCCTGTTGGCCGCCACGGTCACCGCCGCGGCCTACGACCCCTCCACCGGGCGTAGGGTCTGGGGGCCCACCGAGGTGCCGGGCACGTGGGTGGGCCCCGGCCTGGTCTTCGCCCGGGTCTCGCACACGGTCATGAGCGAGGAGACCGGTCCCAAGGTCGCCCTGGCCGCGGACACCGGGGCGGTGGCGGCCGACGAGGAGGACGGTGACGCGGTGCTCCACGAATACCAGGGAACCCTCCTGGTCCACCGCGACGGCGGGCTCCGCGCGATCGACACCTCCTCGGGCGAACAGCTGTGGCGGGGTGCCGGACTCCCCGTCCCCGACTCCCTGGCCCACGAGCCGGGAGAGAGCACCCTGACCTACGGCCGCCGTCCCGCGAGCGACTCCGCCGGGCTCGTGACCCTGCGCTGGGAACGCGGCGGGGCGGCGGTGTACACGGTGCACGACATACGCGACGGCCGCCTCCTGGCGGAGCTGTCCTCGCACACCGAACCCGTCACGATCGGGGACGGCTCCGGGCGCGCGGCGGTCGCGGGCGTCTCCGCGGCGACGAACGCGCCCGTGCTCCTGGGCCGCGGGGGACCCTCCCAGGAAGAGCTCTGGTCGGTGGGGGCCCGTTCCGGCGAACGCCCCGTGCGCGTCGTCGGCGGCCTGCTGTACACCGCCGCCGACGACGGGAACCGCGTCCTGTCCACGGCCGACGGGCGGCCCCTGGAGGAGGGAGCGTGGGAGATCCCCGTGGCGGGGCCGGAGCGCGGCCCGGTACTGGTGGAGGCGGGCGACGGCGACGGCTCCTACGTCGCCGTGGCCCGCTCCGAGGCCGAACGGGACTGAGAGGGGGCACCACTATGCTGAACCCGATCCGCGCGGCGAAAGGTGGGACACGGTCGTCATGATTCCTGGACTCGGACCGTTGGAGGCGGCGGTCATGGAGGTCCTGTGGGAGGCGTCCGAACCCTTGGCGGTGCGGCAGGTGCGCGAGCGCCTCACCGACCACGCGACCGCCTACACCACCATCTCCACCGTTCTGGAGAACCTCAGGCGCAAGGGGTGGGTCGACCGCGAACAGCTCGGCCGCGTGTGGTTCTACCGCCCCGTGCGGGACCGTTCGGCGCACGCCGCCGACGTGATGCACGAGGCGCTGACCGGCAGCCGTGACTCCGAGGCCACGCTGCTGCGGTTCGTGGACGGCATGAGCCCCCAGGACGTGCGCGCCCTGCGCACCCTGCTCGACGGCCTCCCTCCCGAGGAGGAGGCGTGATCTGGCCGTTGGCCGCCGTCTGCTCTGTCGTCGCACTCGGCGTCAGAGGGCCGGACCTCCTGCGCCGCGCCTCCCGCTCCTGCGGCCCCGGGCCGGGGGCGATGCTGGCGCTGTGGACCCTGGCGACCGCGGTCTGGACGGCCTCCTGCGCGGCTCTGGCAGCCGTGTTCGCAGCCGAACTCCTGGGGCCCTCGGTCAAGGCCGTCCTGGCCGCGTGCCTGAGCGTGTTGCAGGCCCTGGAGCGCGGCAACGCCGGGTGGGGCGTGGGCGTCAGCGCCGCGCTGGTCCTGGCGGCGGCGCTGCGCCTGCTGTGGACGGGAGTGCGGCGCGGGAGGGCGGGCAGCTCCTGGAGGCGCTCCCACCACCGTGACCTGCTCTCCCGCGCGCGGCGCCGCCTCCTGCACGGTCAGCGGGTGTGGCTGGTCGACTCCGCCGAGAGCGGGGCCTACTGCGTCCCCGGCGCGCGGGGTGGCGTGGTCATCACCCGTGGCGCCCTGGCGGTGCTGAGCGGGCCCCAGGTACGCGCCGTCCTGGCCCACGAGAGGGCCCACCTGCGCCAACGCCACCACCTCGTGGTCGGGTGGGTGCGCCTGCTCGACTCCGCCTTCCCCCGGGTCCCCCTCTTCCGGGCGGCGGCGTCCGAGGTGCCCGTCCTCGTGGAGTGGGCCGCCGACGACCGGGCCGTGCGCGAGGTCGGCGTGCGCCCGCTGGTGCACGCCCTGGGAGCCCTGGCGGAGGCCGGTCGGAGCCGTTCCCCGCAGGTCCTGTCCATCGGCGGCGCCTGTCCGGTCGACCGGGTCCGGCGCCAGGTCGCACCGCTCGCCGGATGCCGACGGTGGAGGACGCGTGCGCGCACCGCGCTGGTCGCCGCCCTGGTCTCGGCTCCCCTGGTGATCACGGTCGCCTCGGCGCTGGCCGGGGTCCTCCTCCCGTACTGCGACTGCGCGGCCTACTGACTCCTCCGTCCGCGGTCCGCACCGGAAGGCGCCCCGGCCGCCCCGACCGGAGCACACCCGGTGCGCCGTGCCCGTCCCCGCGCGCGGCTCTCTGGGGGCGGTCCACGTGCTTCCCGGTCGGGGCCACCGCCGCGGGCCCGCCCCCGAGGAGACACCGCTCACCGTTCCCCGCACGCTTCTTCTATCCGGCATAGAAACTGTACTAAGCTGGATAGAAACAGCGTGAGTCGACCGAGGGGCACCCACATGTCCAGCTCATCCGGGTCCGTACCCGGCCACGGGAAGAAGCAGGTGAACGCCCGGCCCTCGCCGGGCGCGGAGCGCGGGCGGGGGCGCACCCCGGACGGGGGCGGCGGCGGTTCCTGGCGGGGCCTCCTGTTCGCCGGCCTCGCCCTGGTGGTCGTCGCGGGTCTGCTCGTGGCCAACCGGGCCATGGACGACCGTGCGCGGGAACCGGCGGCGCGGGAGCCGGCGGCCGACTCCGCTCCCCACGCCGCCGGAGCCGACGGCCAGACCCCCGACCAGCGGGAGTTCGGGGCCCTGCTGGCCCGCCGGGACCCCGGGGACCCCGCCGCGATGGGCGAGGTCGACGCCCCCGTGGTCATGGTGGCCTACTCCGACTACAACTGCCCCTACTGCGGCCGCTGGGCCCGGGAGACCCAACCCGAGCTGATGCACTACGTCGAACGGGGGGACCTGCGCATCGAGTGGCGGGACTTCCCCATCATCACCGGTTCCTCGGAGACGGTCTCCCACGCCGCCCGGGCCGCCGGGATGCAGGGCGGGTTCTGGGAGTTCCACGAGGCCTACTTCGCCCACGGGGAGAAGTTCGAGGGCGAGGCCCTCGAAGAGGTGCTGGACGGGATCGTCGCGGAGCTGGGCATGGACCCCGGGCGCTTCGAGGAGGACCGGCACGGCGACGAGGCCGCCGCGATGGTGAGCCGCGACTTCGCGGAGGCGCAGAGGATCGGGGTCACCTCCACCCCCGCCTTCCTCGTCAACGGCCAGCCCCTCATGGGCGCCCAGCCGCTCTCCGTGTTCGTGTCGGCGGTCGAGGACGCGCTGGCGGACGCCGGGAGGGACGGCGATGGCTGACGTCGGTCTCGTCGCGGCCCTGGCGGGCGGCGTGCTCGCCCTGTTCAGCCCGTGCAGCGCCCTGCTGCTCCCCTCCTTCTTCGGGTACGCGTTCCGCGACCCGCGCCGCCTCCTGGCCCGCACCGGCGTGTTCTACCTGGGCCTGTGCACCACGCTGGTTCCGCTCGGCGCGGGGTCGGCCGCGGTCAGCCGCCTGTTCTACGGAGAGCGCGAACTCCTCATCACCGTCGCGGGCTCGCTCGTCATCGCCTTCGGCGTGGCGCAGATCGTGGGCTTCGGGTTCTCCTCGCGGCTGGCCCAGCGCCTCCAGGGGCGCTTCTCCGGGCGCACGAACACCGTCTCGGTCTTCGGGCTGGGCGCGGTGTACGGATTCGCCGGTTTCTGCTCCGGGCCGATCCTCGGCGCGGTCCTGACCGTCGCGGCCACCGGCGGGCCCCTGCGCGGTGCCGTGCTCCTGGCGGTCTACGCGCTGGGGATGGCCGGTCCGCTGTTCGTGCTGGCGCTGCTGTGGGACCGCTACGACCTGGGAGAGAAGCGCTGGCTGCGCGGACGCGCCGTCTCCCTCGGCCCCGTACGCGTCCACACCACGAGCACGCTGTCGGGCCTGTTGTTCGTCGCCATCGGCATCGTGTTCCTGCGCTATGACGGAACGGCGTCCCTCTTCGGCGGCGTCGGGGCGTTCGACGACCAGAGCTACCGGGTCCAGGAGTGGCTCTTCGCCGTCGGCGGGGCGGGGATCGACGTGTTCGTCCTCGCCGCGGCCGGGATCGCCCTGCTCTCGGCGGGCGTCTGGCAGTGGAGCCGGTCGCGCGGGCCGAAGGGCTCCGAGGGGAGGGGCCCCGCTCAGGAGGGGCAGGAGGGGCCTGCCCGGGGCACGCGCTCCGAGACCGCCGGAGGAGGAGCGTGAACGCGCTGACCGGCGGGCGGACTGTTCAGCAGAGGATGACGAAGCGATGACGCGGTGGACGCACAGGCAGTGGCTGGTGGCGGCAGGCGGTTCCCTGGGGGCGCTGGTACTGCTGGGAGTGCCGACGGTGCTGTTGCCCAACAGCCTCTTCACCAGGGAGATCGAACCGACGTGGTGGTCCTATCCCGTGTGGGGCGTCACCGCCGTGCTGTGCGGCCTCCTGGCGGCCACCTACGTCAGGAACGGAAACTCCCCGGAGAGGGCCGATGAGGCCAGGAGCGTCACCGGCGTCGTCCTGACGTGGTTCGCCATCGGCTGCCCGGTGTGCAACAAACTCGTCCTGTTGGCCCTGGGCACCTCGGGCGCCCTGTCCTGGTTCGCGCCCCTGCAACCACTGCTCGCGGTCGCGGGCGTCGTACTGCTGTCGGTCGCACTCAGGACGCGCCTGAAGCAGGCCCGCGCGTGTCCGCTGCCCGCTGCCCCGGGCGCTTGAGGGGCGAGGCGACACGGATGCGGCGCGCGGCCCCGGCACCCGCACCCGGGGGTCGGCGGACGCGGCCACCGCCGTGGCCGGAGCGGACGGCGGTCCGGCCACGGGAAGCGCCGTCCACGGCACGTGCGCGTCCCGGGCTTGACCTTCGAGTCGACTCGAAGGTCTACCGTGTGCCCATGGTGTTGATGCGGGTCTCCGAACTGGCCGAACGCTCCGGCGTGGCGGCCACCACCCTGCGCTACTACGAGGAGCGCGGGTTGCTCCCGGCGCAGCGGTCTTCGGCCGGGTACCGCCTCTACGACGAGCGCGCCCTGGACCGGCTCACGTTCATCACCACCGCCAAACACCTGGGCTTGGCCTTGGAGGAGATCGGCGAGCTCACCGCACTGTGGGCGGCCCACCCCTGCTCGCGCGTCAAGGCCGCTCTGAGCCCGCGCCTGGAGCAACGCCTGGAACAGGCCCGCGCCCAAGCCGCCGAACTGGCGGACTTCCAGGCGCTGCTGCGCGCCGCGCACACCCGCCTGCACCAGCTCCCCGACCGCGAAGCCCCCTGCGATCCGGGGTGCGCCTTCCTGGCCGACCTGGCACCGCCGAGCCGGGCGACGCACCCGCGCGCCCTGCCCCTGGCCCAGACCAGCGGTGCCATCTGCCTGCTGGGGACAGGCGACCACGAACGCCGCCTGGACGCCTGGCGCGGGCTACTGACCGGGGCCGCCCACACTCAACGCACCCACGGCAGCTCCTGGAGCCTGCCTTCGGAGCGGGCCGGACAGGTCGCCGAGCTGGCCGCGGCCGAACAGCAGTGCTGCGCCTTCTTGGACCTGCGCATCGACTTCACCCCGCAGCGGGTGCACCTGCACGTGGGGGTCCACCCCGGCCACCGCCCCGCCCCCGACACCCCGGCCGGGCAGGCCGCCCGCCTGCTCGGCGCCCTCGTCCCCGTCGAGGAGAACTGACCCGATGTCGCTGGCCGAACGCCTCCAGAGCCTGTTCGTGGCCGTGGCAGCCGTGGCGGGACTGGCCGCGGGCCTGCTGCTGCCCGTCGGCCCGGCGGCCGAGCACGTGGTGCTGCCCGCCCTGCTGGCCATGCTCACCGCCGTGTTCGTGCAGATGGACGCCGCGCACGTGGGCGAGGTCGGGCGCGCCAGGACCCTGGTCGCCGTCAGCCTGGTGCTCAACTTCGTGTTCACCCCGGCCCTGGCCTGGGCCCTGGGAGCGGGGCTGCTCGGAGGCGAACCGGACCTGCGCATCGGTCTGCTGTTGCTGCTGGTGACCCCGTGCACGGACTGGTACCTGGTCTTCACCGCCATGGCGCGCGGGCACACCGGCATCGCCGCCGCACTGCTGCCGGTCAACCTCGTCCTCCAGCTCGCGCTGCTGCCGGTGTACGTGCTGCTGCTGGGCGGGCGGGCCGCCATGGTCGACGCCGCCACCCTGGCCGAGTCGGTCCTGCTCGTCCTCGTCGTCCCGCTGGCCCTGGCCGCGGTGCTGCGGTGGGTCTCGTACCGGTTCAAGGGGGCCGCCTGGCGCGAGCGGTACGTCACCGGACCGGCCTCGCGCCTGGTCCTGCCGCTGCTGTACGCGGCCGTGCTGGCGATGTTCGCCTGGCAGGCCCGCACCGTCCTGGAACACGGCGCCGACCTGCTCGCCCTGCTACCGCCGCTGGCGGTCTTCTTCGTGGCGCTGCCCCTGATCGCCACCGGCCTGTCCCGGCTGCTGCGCCTCCCGGCCGACCAGGGGGTCACCCTGGTCATGACCACCACGGCCCGCAACTCGCCCATCGCGCTGGCCATCGCGGTCGCGGCCTTCCCCGACCGGCCCCTGATCGCGGTCGCGCTGGTGGTGGGACCGCTGGTGGAGCTGCCCGTGCTGGCCCTGCTCGCGCAGCTGGTGAGGGTCCGACGGCCGGCCGCGAACGGGTCCGCTCCGGCCCGGACCCGCCAGGGGTACGGGCACGAGCGCTGACCGCCCCGGGCTCCGGGCCACCCCCGACACCGCGTCAGGGCGCGTCGCCGCCCCCGCCCGGAGCCTCCTCCCGGAGGAGGTCGCTCAGACGCTTCAGCACCCGCAGCTGCGCGGGGTTGTACAACTGCACCATGGCCTCGGCCATCGTGCGTTCGGCGCGCTCCGCGCCGCCCGGCGCGTCACCGGCGGGGTCGGCCGACCACGGGTTCTCCTCACTCCGTCTGCGCACGACCGGCAGCATGCGCGCGGCGAGGCGGTCGATCGCGTCGTCGTCGGCGTCCTCGGGAAGGGCCTCGAACTCCTCGTCCGTCTCGTCGGGGTCGTTGATCAGTTCGCGGAACTTCTCGACGGACTTCTCGCTGAGAACGGTCGAGTAGACCATCAGCAACGACCGCTGCCGGTCGGAGAACTCGTGGGAGACCGGCGCGAACGCGGGGGGAACGTAGGCCGGTGCGCGGTGGCGCAGGATGACGGCCAGCTCCGCCCGCACGCGGTTGAGCCGGTCGACCGTCGCCTCCAGCTCCTTGTCCAGCACGCGGATCGCCTCGTCCGGGTCCTCGTCCGCCCGTCCCATCGACGCCACCTCCGACAGCGGGACGCCCAGATCGCTCAACCGCTTGATCTGGAGCAGACGGACCAGGTGCGGGACCTGGTACTGCTTGTAGCCGTTCGCCGTCCGCTCCGGCACGTCCAGCAGGCCGACCTCGTGGTAGTACCGGACGGCTTTCACCGTGGTGTTGGCCAGCTCGGCGAGCTGCTGAGTACTCCAGGCCACGCGATGCCTCCTCCTCCGCCGCGACCGCGGGCGGCGCCGCGCCCCACGCGGACACACAGTCCACACCCTGCCCCGGGGGCAGGGTCAAGCGGCGTCCCCTCGTTCGCCCCCGTTCGTCCGCCGTCCCCGACACCGGACGGCTCCCCGGCTTGACCCTGCCCCGAGGGCAGCCTCTGGAATGGGGACGAACGCCGATCGTGACCGGTTCGCGACCGAGCATGCCGGGTGCGCCTCCAGCGGCGACGGGCATGCGGCGGTCCCGGTTCCGCGCCAGGTCGGCCACCGGCCCTCACGAGTGGACAGGGAGCCCGAAGTGATCAAGGAACGCCGACGGCGCGAGGCGGCCAAGCGGGTCAAGGACGGGAACGGCCGTCCGCTCAAACGCTTCCGCTGGTGGCAGCCGCTCTCCCGCGCCCTGTTCCACCTGCACCTGACCGACGGAGACGGACACCGCGCGGTCTACTCCGTCGACGTGCCCTACTGGCAGCGGGTCATGACCGAGGACGGCAAGGGCAGGGCTCACCTCTACCTGGACGGCAGGCACCACCTGGAGTCCACGCTCCCGGCGGTCCTCCCGGTGCCGGGAGGGGCGGTCGAGGTGGAGTCGACGGCCTTCGGACTCAAACGCTGCCACTACGTGACCGCCGGGGGCGACGAGCGCCAGCTCGTTCCGGACGAACGCTCGGCGGAGGGCCGCCGCGCCCGCCTGGACCGCGAGCACCCGGCGCTGAGCCACCTGGTCAGGGCGGTGTCGCTGGTCCTGCTGGTCGTGCCGATCCTTCTCGTCGTCCCGCAGATCGCCGAGGCGGTCTCGCGGGTGCCGCCGGTGGCCGAGCGCTTCGGCACCTTCACCTCACCCGTCGACCTGCCGCTATGGCTCAACGTCGCGCTCGGGCTGTGCGCCTCGACCTCCAGCGTGGAGCGGGCGACCCGGCTGCGCTGGAACGCGTTGCTGGACGGCAGCGGCTGACCGCCGACGCCGCGGGCGCGTGTTCGCGCGGCGCGGCGCCGAGTACCGCGAGCCCCGGCGGCTCACCCGACCCCATCGAACCGACCCCGTCGAACACGGAGCCAGACACATGCGAAGCCTTCGCAAGCCCTTCCGGATCATCCGCGCGAACCTCGGCGCCTACCTCGTGATGAACGCGATCGCCTACGGCGTGTTCCTCGTCGGCATGGGGGCGGCCCTGGCCTTCCCCGAGCTGAACGCCGCCCAGGTCGGTTCCCAGCAGGAGGACGGGACGGCCGACCTGGTGGGTGAGCTGTTCGCGAACCCCTGGCTGTTCGGCCTGATCATCCTCGGGGTCAACGTGCTGACCGTCGCCGTGCTGAGGATTCTGCTGCCCTCGATGATCGTGCCCTTCGCCGGGATACCCCTCTTCGCCTACAAGGCGTACGAGACCGGCGTGATCCTCGCCCCCGTCGACGCGGCCACGGCCACGCTGATGATCCCGCACTCGCTGGCGGTCCTCATCGAGTTCCAGGCCTACGCCCTGTTCATGCTCGGCGCCTACCTCGTCGGAAGGGCCTGGCTGCACCCCGCGGCGGTCGGCGCCCCCGACCGCCGCCGCGGCTACCTCCACGGCCTCCGGCAGGCCGGCTGGTTGAGCCTGCCCGCGCTGGCGCTGCTCGTCGTCGGCGCGGCCTACGAGGCCTTCGAGCTCGTCTACCTCGTCCCCCGCATGCTCGCGGGCTGATCCCGGAGCGTCAGCGGGACGGGGGACCACCAGCGGAGCACCCGGCCGCCCACGGCGACCGGGTGCTCGCGCGTCGGTGCCGCCGAGCCGGTCCCCGCCGTCCCAGGGGACGCCGGGCCACACCGCGCGACGGCTTCCCGGACGCCGGACGCGGCCGCCCCAGGGGACGCCGGACCACACCGCGCGACGGCTTCCCGGACGCCGGACGCGGCATGGTCGTCGTCCTCGACGCCCGCGCCCCGACGGCGGACTACCCCCCGACGGCGCGGCCCGCGTAGTCGGGCGCGGGTTCGGCGAGGGCGGCCAGGCGTGCGGCGGCCTCCTCGGGGAAGGGGACCGCCCGGCCCAGCGCCTGGTCGACGTGGAGCGCCATCAGCTCCTCGGTCGCCACCAGGACCTCGCCGACCCGCATCTCGTGGCAGATCCGCGCCTTCTTGGCGCCGGGTCGGTCCGGGCCCGGACCGACCACCCGGGTGCGGACCTCGACCTCGTCGTCCGCGGCGACCTCGCGCAGATAGCGCACGTGCGCCTCCACCGTGTACAGCGAGCAGCCGGACCGCTCGCGGTAGGCGGCGTCCAGACCGACCCGGTCCATCAGCGCGTCCGTCGCGAACCCGAAGACCAAGACGTAGTAGGCCTCGCTGAGGTGGCCGTTGTAGTCGATCCACTCGGGCCGCAGCCGCTGGGTGAGCGTCGCGCTCACGCGTCCGCCCCCGCCCGCTCGGCGGCCTCGGCGGCCTCGGCGCGTTCGACCTCCTCCAGCGCGCGGGCCACCGCGATCAGGCGACGGTCGCGCTGGGCGATCAGCTCGGCGGTGGAGCGCCCGGCCACGACCTCGTCCGTGCCCGCGACCATGCGGTCGCGCAGGTCGGCGGTGAGTTCGGGCGCCTCCAGGCGGGTCCACGGGGACTTCAGGGACGGGCCGAAGTGGTCGAGCATGTGCGCCATGCCGCCCTCTCCCCCGGCCAGGTGGAAGGTCAGGCAGGGGCCGAAGAAGGCCCAGCGCAGCCCGGGTCCGCTGGTCATCGCCAGGTCGATCTGCTCGACGGTCGCCTCCCCCTCGGCGACCATGTGCAGGGCCTCGCGCCAGGCGGCCTCCTGGATCCGGTTGCCGATGAACCCCGGCAGCTCCCGCTCCATGGTGATCACCGACTTGCCCGCGGCGCGGTAGAAGTCCGAGGCCCAGTCGACGGCCCACCGTTCGCTGCGCTCGCCCCCGACCACCTCGACCAGGGGCACCAGGTAGGGCGGGTTGAACGGGTGCCCGACGACGAGCCGCCCCGGCGTGCGGGCCCCCACCTGCATCTCGCTCATGCTGTAGCCGGAGGTGGACGAGGCGATGACCACGCCCTCGGGGGCGGCGGCGTCGATCTCGGCCAGCAGGTCGATCTTCAGGTCGAGGCGCTCGGGGGCGCTCTCCTGGACGAAGTCCGCGTCGGCTACGGCCTCGGCCAGCGTGTCCACGACCCGCAGGTTCGCCGTGTCGGCCCCCTCGGCCAGGCCCAACTCCTCCAGGGCGGGCCAGGCCGAGGAGACCAGCCCGCGCAGCTTGCTCTCGGCGTCCGGGGCGGGGTCCCAGGCCACCACCCGGTAGCCGCGGCCCAGGAAGTGGGCCACCCAGCCGCCCCCGATGACACCCGCTCCGACGCAGGCGACCGTGCGCACGGCCTCGGGGATGGTTCTCGCGTTCTCCGTCATCGTGCTCCTCGTGTGGTCGGCGGTTCGTGTGGGGCTGCGGCTAGGCGGCGCTGCGGAGCCCGAGCATGGTGCGGGCCTCGGCCGGTGTGGCCACCCGGGCGCCGAGCTGCTCGATGATGTTGACGGCCTTCTCGGTGAGCTGGCCGTTGGTGGCCTTCACCCCGCGGCTGAGGTAGAGGTTGTCCTCCAGCCCCACCCGGGCGTGCCCGCCGAGCAGCACCGACTGCGCCACCCACGGCATCTGCTTGCGGCCGATGGAGAAGCTCGCCCACTGCGCGCCCTCGGGGAGCAGGTTCACCATCGACTGGAGGACACCGGGGTCCGACGGCGCCCCGTAGGGGATGCCGGTGCACAGCTGGAACAGCGACGGGTCGTCGATGAGGCCCTCGGCGTGCATGGTCTTGGCGAACCACAGCTGGCCGGTGTCGAAGATCTCCAGCTCCGGGCGGACCCCGAGTTCCTGGATGCGCTTGGCGCCCGCGCGCAGCATGTCCGGGGTGGAGATGTAGACCTGGCTCCCGTCACCGAAGTTCAGGCTGCCGCAGTCCAGGGTGCAGATGTCGGGCAGCAGTTCCTCCACGTGCGGCAGGCGGTCCAGGCCGTTGACGAGGTCGGTGCCCTCCTCGAACTTGAGCGGGTCCTCCTGGCCGATGACCAGGTCGCCGCCCATGCCCGCGGTGAGGTTGATGACGATGTCCACGCCGGTCTGGCGGATGCGGTCGACGACCTCCCGGTAGAGGGCGTTGTCCCGGGAGGGGGCGCCCGTCTCGGGGTCGCGGACGTGGATGTGCACCACGCTGGCGCCGGCCCCGGCGGCCTCGACCGCGGCTGCGGCGATCTGCTCGGGTGTCACCGGCACGTGCTCGCTGCGGCCGACGGTGTCCCCGGCGCCGGTGAGGGCGCAGGTCAGGATGGGTTTGGGGTTCATGGTGTCGCTCATGGCGGTGCTCCGTCTCCGTGTGTGTGCGGCGTCGCGGGTTCTGTGAACGGGTGGCCGTCGGGCGTCTCAGGGGCGTTTTCGGGCGCGCGGAACCGAGGTCGGGGCTCCGGAAGGGTCTGGATCGGGTGCGGGCTGGGTCGGGTGCGGGCCGGCTCAGTCCCTCGGGGCGTCGCTGTCCCCCGGGGTGTCGCGACGGCCCAGGACGTCGCTGTCGATGACCGAGCGCAGGGTGTCACGCATGTGGGCGACCGACCGCCCGGGCATCCCGGTCATGACCTGGATGCCCATGCCGTCGATGAGGGCGGTGAGGCGCCTGGTCATCTCCTCGACGTCGAAGTCGGCGAAGACCCCGCTCTCCCGGCCCTCGCGCAGGGTGCGGGCGATGGTCTCGTGCCAGCGCAGGTAGGAGTCGGTGTGTAGCCCGCGCATCCCCGGGTCCAGCGCCGCCGCCGTCCAGACCTGGAGCCAGATCGACCATTCCAACCGCAGGCGCTCGGAGTCGGGGAGCTGGAGTTCGATGAGCCGCAGGAGGCGCTCGTAGGGGTCCTCGATGGTGTGCAGCCCCGCGACCTGGCGGTCGAAGGCCTGCTTCACCGAGTGGCGCAGCGCCTCCACCAGCAGGTCGTTGAGGGTCGGGAAGTAGTAGTGGACGGTGGCGCTGGACGTCCCGCAGGCCTGGGCGACCTGGGCGACGCGGACCGAGTGGAAGCCGCGTTCGGCGATGAGGGTCCACGCCGCCTCGATGATCTGGAGTCTGCGGCTGTGCTCCCGGGCGGCCGTGGGGTGGTCCGCCAGGCTCGCGGAGGTCGGCCGCACCGCCGACGAGTCGCGCGGTACCGCCGAGACCGTCTCGGCGTCGTCCTTGCCGTTGAGCAGCCAGTTGACCGTCACCCCGGTCTCGTCGGCGATACCGGCCAGTTCCAGGGCGGTGAAGCGCCGGGTGCCGGTCAGGGACTTGGAGAGTTTGCTGGGGTCGATGCCGAGTCTGGTCGCGAACTGGCGCTGGGAGAGGCCGGATCGGCGGATCGCCTCGCGGGCCCTGCCGCGCACGTCGTCGGCCACGTTGTCGCTCACGGTGGGAACGTAACAGCACGATGGCGATTTTCGCAACGCGGACGTGGTTGTCACTTCGTTACACAGGCATCGTCCCGAGCGCCCCACTACCCGGGAAACCCTTGCTACCAAACGCTTTTCCTCATAACAGCAGCGCACGGCAGCGGGCGGAGAACAGCGGTGAGGCGATTCTGACTGGTTGATTAGTCAAGCGCAACACAGTAGTAACTGGATGGTCCACGCCCTCGACCCCGGAGGTGACCCGAGCTATCCGCTGGAACATCGACAACAAAGTCTTCTGGCCCGCGCTGATCATGGTGATCGGCTTCAGCGCGCCGTTCGTGATCGCGCCGCAGACGGGTGAACGCCTGCTCGGCGAGGTCCTGTCCTGGCTCCAGTCCGATCTGGGCTGGGTGTACATGTGGTTCGTCGTCGGACTCGCGGTACTGCTCGGCTGGCTGCTCTTCAGCAGGTACGGCCGCATCAGGATGGGCGGCCCCGACGACCGCCCCGAGTTCTCCACCCCCACCTGGCTCGCGATGATCTTCACCGCCGCGATCGGCGGCGGCCTCATGTACTGGGGGATCATCGAGTGGGCGCACTACCACGTGGATCCCCCGTTCCAACTCGAACCGCACAGCGCCGAGGCCGCCGAGTGGTCGGCCACCTACCCCCTCTTCCACTGGGGCCCCACCGCCTGGGCGGTCTTCTGCGTCCCGACCCTGGCCCTGGCCTACGCCTACCACGTGCGCAGGATCCGCCGACTGCGCCTGAGCGAGGCCTGCCGCGGGGTGCTCGGCGACCGCGTCGACCGCTGGCCGGGGCGCCTGATCGACGTCTTCTTCATCCTCGGGATGATCGGGGCTGCGGGAACCTCGCTGGCCCTGGCCGTGCCCACCGTCGCCGAGGGCGCCTCCCGCATGCTGGGCTTCGAGCCGGGCGCCACCCTCAACACCATCGTCATCGGTCTGTGGACCGTACTGTTCGGGGGAAGCGTCGCCCTGGGCCTGCACCGCGGCCTCAAGCGCCTGGCCAACCTCAACCTCTACCTGGCCGCCGCCCTGGGCGTCCTGGTCCTGGTGCTGGGCCCGGCGGTCTTCGTCATCGACACCTTCACCAACAGCGTCGGCATGCTCGCCCAGAACATCGTCCGGATGAGCACCTACACCGACCCGGTCGGCGGGTCCGGCTTCGAGGAGATCTGGACGGTCTTCTACTGGGGCTGGTGGATCTCCTACGGACCCTTCGTCGGCATGTTCTGCGCCAAGATCTCCAAGGGGCGCACCGTCCGGCAGATCATCGTGGGCATGTGCGGCTTCGGCAGCCTGGGCTGCTGGCTCTCGTTCGCGCTGCTCGGCAACTCCAGCATGGCCTTCGAGCTGAGCGGGCAGGCGCCCATCGTCGACACCCTGGAGTCCGAGGGCGCGGTCTCGGCCATCTTCGCCACGCTGGAGGCGTTCCCGCTCAGCTGGATCATCACCCCGCTGTTCCTGCTGCTGTTGCTGGTCTTCCTGGCCACCACGCTGGACTCCGCGTCCTACATCATGGGCTCGGCAACCTCCCGTGACCTGCCCAACGAGGTCGAGCCCTCCCGGTCCAACCGCGTGCTCTGGGCCGTCGTCCTCGCGGCGGTGTCGGTGTCGGTGATGTCGGCCGGAGGCACCGACGCTTTGCAGACCCTGTCGGTCGTGACCGCCTTCCCGCTGATCTTCATCCTGAGCCTGGTCGCCGCCTCCCTGGTGCGCTGGCTCCGCGAGGACGACAGATACCGTTCCAGTGCTCCGAGCCCTGATACCGGGCCCGGGACCGGTTCAGGGGCCGAGCCCGGTCTCGACCCGGATCGGGGGAAGGAACCGGGACTGGACACGCCTCCGTCCCCGCCGACCCCGGCTGCGAGGTGACCCTTCGCACGCGGTGACGCCCAGGGCGGTCCGGTGCTGGTATCGGGTCCGCGCTCGACGGATCGCCGGTGGAGCGGGGGCAGCGGCCGCCCCGCACCCGCGGCCCGGATATGACGGAGGCTCTGGTTCGTGGTGGGAGGCGGTCCCCGCGCCACCAGAGCCTCCAGCACACCACGGAGTACGGTCGTCGCACGAGGGGTTCGACCGAACGGCGATCCGCCTCCTGCCGGCGGGGTTCCTACCGGGCAAGCCGCGTCGAGCATGATCAGGGGCGTCGATCCGCCCTGGCTCGACGCGGGCCTCGTTGACCGCATCCACCACTCCTCCGGAGTCCGTGTGACGCGTTCTCAACAGCTCCTCGAAAACACTCGGCTCCGGGGCAGCACATTCCTGCACCGCACGTGTCGGGCACATCGGTAAAACAACAATCCCTTGCCTTCGCGCACTGTTCGAGTTCGGACCTCGGAGTTCGCCCGGGCAAACGCACAGGCATTCGGCGAGGCGGGCGACAACCCCTGCCGTCCCCGGGAAACACACACGGCCACATGTGGCCAGACAATCCGACACGATGCGTGTCCGAACGGCCACTAAACTGCGTCCTGGTTCCGCTTCGGCTGTTCCGTCCCCGTTGGTTTCGGTCCTGCCGGGCACGGTACGAGCCGACCGTGGCGAAACTCCTTCCCCGGCCGTTTCTCGGCCCGCCCTTCCTCCCCACCGAAAAGGCCTCCATGCAACCCCACCCCCCACAGCCCGGCCCGACCGCCCACCCGGAACAGCTCCGCGCTCCCGGACCGGTGCGTGGCCTGGCCGTGGTGCTCTGGATCTCCGCTGCCATCTCGTTGGCCGTGCTCGTCCTCAACATGACCACCGCGCCCATGTTCGGCGTCGAGCCCGGGTACGCGTTCGGCTACTCGCTGCCCCATACCTTCATCGGCGCGCTCCTGGCCGTGGTGGCGATCCCGGTCGTCCGTGGCCGTTCCTGGGCGCGGACCATGGCCAAGGTCGTCCTCATCATTCAGATCGTCCTGCAGTCGTTGATGCTGTTCAGCGGGACCAGTGTCCTCTGGGCGCTGTTCCTGCTCCCGCTGGCCGTCACCGGAGTGGTCCTGCTGCACCGGCCCCTGTCCCAGTGGTTCTTCACGGTCCGCGACCAGGCCGCCAACCAGGGGTACGCGCAGCAGCACGCGGCCTATGACCCGCACCACCAGATGAACCAGGGCTACTACCCGCCCCAGCAGTATCCGCAGCAGGGCTTCGAGCAGCAGCCGCCGCAGAACGGCTCCTGGGACCAGTACCCCCGCCAGCAGTAGTCCGTGGCGTGTCGGTGCGTGCGCCGAGCACGGCAGGGGCCCGGCCACCCCGCGCGGGCGGCCGGGCCCGCTGTCCTCCTGGTGAGCGGTGTGTTCCGCGTTCTGCGGAGTCGGATCCCTGGGTTCCGGGGCCGCACGGCCTCCAGGAGACGGGGCGGGACGGACCGCCCTTCCTGTCGTGTCCCGACGGCGGCCGCCTGACCGCACCGCCTCCGTCAGCGGCCTCAACCGGAACCGGCGGTGTCGGCGCCGAACACCAGCCCCTTGGTCTGCTGGAACTCCTCCAGCCCGTAGCGTCCGTACTCGCGGCCGACCCCCGACCGCTTGTAGCCGCCGAAGGGGACGGCAGGGTTGAACCCGGCACCGTTGACGAAGACCTGACCGGCCTGAAGCCGCCCCGCCACCTCGACGGCCTCGGCGCGGTCTGCGCCCCACACCCCGGCGCACAGACCGTAGGGCGTGCGGTTGGCCAGGTCGACGGCCTCGTGGACCGAGTCGTAGACCTGGATCACCAGCACGGGACCGAAGATCTCGTCGGTCACCAGGGCCGAGGCGGGCGGGACGTCGGAGAAGACCGTCAGTGGCAGGTAGTAGCCGCGCTCCAGCGCGGCCGGGCGGTCGGGGCCACCGGTGATCAGGCGCAGGCCCTCCCGCTGTCCCCGGCGGACGTAGTCGCGCACGCGGTCCCGCTGCGCCTTCGAGACGAGCGGGCCGTACTCGGTGTCCGGGTCGGTCGGATCGCCCACGACGTAGTCGGCGACCGTGGCGCGGACGATCTCCTCGGTCTCGGCCAGGCGCGCCCGATCCACGAGGATCCGGGTCAGGGCCATGCACGTCTGGCCGGAGTTGAGGAAACCCGAGCGCAGTGCCCGCCGCAAGGCCGGGCGCAGCGGCGCGTCCGGAAGAATGACGGCGGGGCTCTTGCCGCCCAGTTCCAGGGACACCTTCTTGACGGTGGCCGCCGCCGCGGTCGCGACCTGGACACCGGCCCGGGTGGAACCGGTGAACGACACGAGGTCGACGTCCGGGTGAGCGGCGACGCGCGCTCCGACGGTCGTCCCGTCACCCATGACCATGTTGAACACACCGGGCGGCAGGCTCACCGAGTCGATCGCCTCAGCCAGGGCGTAGGCCCCCAGCGGGGCGACCTCGCTGGGCTTGTACACGACGGTGTTCCCGGCCGCCAGTGCCGGGGCTGTCTTGGCCGCGCTCTGGTGCAGCGGGTAGTTCCACGGGGTGATCGCGCCGACCACCCCGTAGGGCTCGCGCAGCACCGTCGCGCCGGGGATCGTTTCGTCCGGTCCGGCCTGCTCGATCAGGTCGGCGGCCGCGGTGAAGAGGTCGATCGGGCTCTGCGCGTGCGCTCGGCGGGACAGGGTGATCGGGGAACCGACTTCCGCCGTCTCCATCTGCGCGATCTCCTCCTGGCGCAGGGTCAGTTCGGCCGCGACGGCCCGCAGCAGCGCCGCACGCTCGGACACGGGAGTCCGGGCCCAGCCCGGCGCGGCCCGGCGGGCGGCGTCGACCACCGCCTCGACGTCGGTGACGTCCCCCAGCGTCACCTGGCCCAGGCTCTCCTCGGTGGCCGGGTTGGTCACCACGACCTGTCGCGTGCTGTGCGAGCGGATCCAGCGCCCGTTGACATAGAACATGTTCGTGTAGCCGTTGGTCTGCATCGGGTTCCTTCTGCTGCTCGGCTGCTCTGGTGGGTCGACTGCCCGGCAGGGTCGGCGTTCCGGTTCCGGCGGGGCCGGTGTGCGGGCACGGCCTCGGCCCCTCAGTCCTCGGAACCGGTCGCGCCGCGCTGGTAGGCGGTCGGCTGTCCTGGCCTGGCCGCCAGTTCGCGGGCGGCCGCCAGGTTCTGGTCGATCGCGGCCTGCCACCGCCCCGGGTCCCGGCGGCGGCGTTCGCGCGCCAGCGCGAGCCCGGACAGCACCGGTCCCAGCCACGCGTCGGCGATCGGGGCCGGAGGTATCCGCAGGTCCTGGCACGCTCCGTCGCCGTGGATGCGGCGGGCGATCGCGTTCAGCGCCGGTCGGGCCAGCTCGCCGGGGACCTTGAGCATCGCGTGCAGGGCGGAGGTCGCCGAGGCCAGCGTCGCGTCCGCCAGCACGGCCGACTCCTCCGTGGCCGGTCCGGTCACGGTCTGGAACACGGCGTCCAGGCGTGCGGCGGCCTCGTTGCCCGTGATCCCCTCGACCAGGCGCGCGTCGATCCCCAGCAGGTGGGCGACGTACCACCAGTAGCGGTACAGGTCGGCCTGCTCGCGGCTGCTCAGTCCGAACCCCAGGAGCCCCTCGGCGGTGTAGGCGGTCAGGGTGAAGTCCATCCAGGTCCGCCCCAGGTCGACCTGGTTGATCGGGCAGCCGTCCGCCGAGCTGTCGTAGCCGCGCTCCAGCGCGAGCCTTCGCATGTGCGCGTGCAGCATCCGCACCTCCAGGGTCGCCACGTAGCCCGGCTGTCCGACCCGGAGGCCGCCGGGCAGCATGGTCTGGGTGAGCCACGCCCCGGTCTCCTGGATGCGCCGCTGCGCGGACTCGACCAGCCGTCCCGTCGTCGTCAGCACCTTGGAGATCGACGGCGACTCGTAGACCCGGATCAGGGAGCCCGCGTTGAGCGCGATGATGTGCACCGGCGGCGGCGAGGTGTAGAACGGCATGGGGCCCTGGTCGAGCAGGGCGTCGTCCACGTAGTCGGGCGGGCTCTCGGCCTGCCGCAGCAGCGCCGCCAGTGCCGGAGGCGGGTCGGTGAGGGAGGCCAGGCCCTCCCGGATGCCCTGGTTCACCACCGGCCTGGCCTGCCGCATCCCGATCTCGTGCATCTCGGCGACGACCGCGTCGGCGAGCACGTCACCGGTGGTCAGCGCCCACTGCATCAGGTCGGCTCGGGCCTGGCCGAACTGGGCCAGGACGGTCGACCGCCCCGCCCTGCGCGTCGGCCACGGGTTCTGCTCGGTCATGGTCTCCTCACCTTTCTTCTGAGAATTCGTCCCTGACCGTCCGTGGGGCCGGAAGGCCCCCGGTAGTGCCAGGTACGGCTGACATGGTTCTGCTGCGGACGGGGCTGGAGGAGCTCGGCCGCCCGGCGCTCCGGTGTCGGCCGTCCGCCCGGGCCAGGTGGTGTGCCCACGGGTTCTGACCCGGGCGAACGGGACCGTGGTCCCCGGGCCCGCGACGGCCCGGTGGTGTACGGGTCCGGGGCGGCTCAGCCGTGGGCCTCGGCCCGCGGCCTGCCCGGGGAACCGTGGGTGTCGCCGCTCCCGGCGATGTCGCTCAGCACCTCGGAGGCGGCGAGTTCGTCGCGGGCGGCGAGGCGGTCGAAGCCGTTGACGGCGGGGTAGACGTAGCGGCCCAGGGTCGCGATGAGGACCGCGCCGACGACGAGGACGCCCATCAGGACGGGGATGACGGGGTCGTAGGAGCCCAGCAGGTCGTACCCCAGCCCGAGGAGCAGCGGCCCCAGCGCGCTGCCCAGGAGGAACGCGGCCTGGACCAGGCCCAGGATGCGGCCGAAGTAGCGCGTGCCCAGGTAGCGGGTGATGAGCAGGGCGAGCAGGTCGCCCTCGATGCCGAAGGCGACGCCGATGAAGGCGACCGCGACGGCGGCGCCACCGAACGGCGGTTCCAGGAAGAACATCCCGGCGATGGGGGCGATCATCACGATCGGACCGATGACGCACGCGTGCACCCGGTCGAGGATGAGGCCGCCCGCCACCCGGCCCACCAGCGAGGCGAGGCCGAAGACGACCAGCAGGGTGGCGGCCTGGTCGGCGCTCAGCCCGCGGTCGGTCATCATCGGCACGAGGTGGACCTGGAGACCGTAGACGACGACGCCGACCAGTCCCAGTCCGAGCGCGATGGCCCAGAACTGCCGGGTGCGGACCGCCTCGCCGACCGTCAGGCCGGGGAGTTCGAGGCTGACCTCGCGACCCTCCACCCGGGTCTCCCGGACGAGTCGTCCGCGGACGTGCCGTTCGGCGCGGGCGCGCACGAACAGGGTGACCATCGTGACCGACACCAGGACCGAGATCAGCGCCATGAGGCCGTAGGCCGTCCGCCATCCGACGCCTTCGATGAGCGCTCCGGCCAGCAGCGGGGCCAGGGCCGAGCCCAGCCCGATGATGCCCGTCACCACTCCGACGGCGAGGGCGCGGTTGTTGTCGAACCAGCTCACCACCGCCCTGGTGGCGGGCACGGCCGTCCCGGCCCCGAAGAAGCCCACGAAGAAGCACGGGATGAGGTAGACCCACTCGACCGGCGGCACCAGCCCGATCAGCGCCATCGAGGCCGCGAACAGCACGAACCCCGGCACGAGGATGTACCGCGCGGCGAAGCGGTCCACGAGCTGGGCGACGATGACCAGGCCGATCGCCATACCGACCGCCGCGACCGAGAAGGCCCCGGTGACGGTCGTGCGGCTGAAGCCGGTGTCCTCGACGATCGGCAGTACGAACAGGCCGATGGTGGCCAGGTACATCTGGGGGCCGACGGCGTTGGCGGTGCCGCTGCCGATAAGCACCCACCAGGGGCTCCTGGGTCTGGGCGTGCGGGGGGCGACTGTACTCATGCGGTCTCCGTGGGTCGTGGGGCGGTCGGGCAGGCGGTGGCGGACGGACGACGGCGGTCAGACGGCGGCGGGGAAGGAGACCCTGGTCAGTTCCTCGGAGACCTGCCAGACGCGCGCGGCCTCCAGCGCGCTGCGCAGCGGCGGGTACAGCCGCTGCTCGGACGGCGGGCCACCCAGCCTCCCGAGGCCGCTGGGGCTGTAGAGCGCGCCGGGTTTGGCGGCCGGGTCGGTCGCGGCCATGAGCGCGGGCAGCTTGGACGTTTCGAGGGTGCCCAGCAGGATTCCGCGGGCAGACAGGGCCCGGATCCGGCGGATGTAGGGGGTGTCCTCGCCGCGGCCGATCTCGGGGCGGGCGGCCAGGAGGCTGGTCGGGGCCACCCCGGGGTGGGAGAGGTTGCTGGTGATGCCCCACCCGTGCGCCGTGCTGCGGCGGTCCAGTTCGAGGCCGAAGAGCCCGAACGCGATCTTGGACTGGCTGTAGGCGCGCATCTCGTTGTAGGAGCGCTCCCAGTTCAGGTCCTCCCAGTTGATGGAGCCGCGGCGCGCGGAGACGCTGATCTGAGAGGTCACCCGTGCCCGGCCCGCGCGCAGCAGCGGGAGGATGTGGCCCACCAGGGCGAAGTGGCCGAGGTGGTTGGTGCCGAACTGGAGCTCGTGGCCGTCGGTGGTGGTCTGCTGGTTCGGGGGTCTCATCACGCCCGCGTTGTTGATGAGGATGTGGATCGGCAGGCCCTCCTCCCGCAGGGTGTCGCCGAGGGCGGCGACCGAGGCGAGGGAGGACAGGTCGAGGCGGCGCAGCGAGACGTTCGCTCGGGGCACCGTCCGCCGGATCGTGGCGATCGCGTCCTCGCCCTTGCGCTCGTTGCGGACGGGCATGATCACCTCGGCGCCCGCGGCGGCCAGCCGCCTGGCCATCGCCAGGCCCATCCCGTCGCTGGCGCCGGTGACGACGGTGCGCTTGCCGGTCAGGTCGGGCACGGTGATGTCGATGGTTCGACGTGGCATGGTCGTTCTCCCTCATGTCGTGTCTGGATGTCGGCCGCCGGGTCCCCGTCACCGGAGGCCCGTCGCCGGGCCGATCCGGTGTCCCCGGTCCGCGCGGGTGGTCCCGGTGCGGGCGGTTTCGGATCGGGTGGCCCCGAAGCGGGTTGGTCACGGTGCGGATTGGTCCCGGAGCGGGCGGTCGTGCGGGTGGTCGTGCCACCGGCGGGGGCGCCGGTCGCGTTCGCCGGTGACCGCTGCGGGGCGGTCGGCGACGGCACGTCGGGGCGGTGGGCGAGCATGCGTCCGCTCGCCTTCCGGGGTCCCGCTCGGGCCTTGGCACCGATCCTGGGCGCACGGCGCGGACCTATCCAGGACCTCCCGATCACAGGCTCGCCGGGCCGCCTCTGCGCCGTTCACGGGGGGATCGGCGGGTCGTGGCTGGCGCCGTCCGCGGGCGGTAGACAGGCCCTACGGACCAGGCAGCACCCGAGGAGAGGGACGTCGTGATCGATCGCACCGGGCTGGCGGAGTTCCTGCGCAACCGGCGTCAGGCCCTGCAACCGGAGGACGTCGGCCTGCCGCGCGGGCAGCGCCGCAGGACCAGCGGGCTACGGCGCGAGGAGGTCGCGTCGTTGTGCCACATGTCGACCG
Organism: Nocardiopsis sp. M1B1; assembly: GCF_052466615.1. Classification (NCBI taxonomy): domain Bacteria; kingdom Bacillati; phylum Actinomycetota; class Actinomycetes; order Streptosporangiales; family Nocardiopsidaceae; genus Nocardiopsis; species Nocardiopsis sp. M1B1. The sequence continues at coordinate 2,576,214 of NZ_CP196194.1, read as the reverse complement.
ACTACTACTCCCGTTTAGAGCGCGAACGCGGCCCCCAGCCCTCGCACCGGATGCTCGCCTCGATCGCCCAGGGGCTGCACCTGTCGCTCGACGAGCGCGACCACCTGTTCCGCCTCGCCGGACACAACCCGCCGCCCCGGGGCGGGTCCAACGAGCACATAGGCCCCGGTCTCCTGCGTGTGCTCGACCGCCTGGACGACACTCCCGCCGAGATCACCACCGAGTTGGGCGAGACCCTGCGCCAGTCCCGGATGGGCGTGGCGCTGACCGGGGACACGACGCGGTTCACGGGGCCCGCCCGCAGCGCGGGGTACCGGTGGTTCACCGACCCCGCCTCCCGGAGGATCTACGCGCCGCAGGAGCACCCGTTCCTGACCCGGACCTACGCCGCGGGGCTGCGTGGGCTCGTCACCCTGCGCGGTCCGCGGTCGCGCGCCGCCGAACTGGCCGACCTGCTGCTGACCCGCAGCGAGGAGTTCCGGCGGGTGTGGAGCGACCACGAGATCGGGATACGTCCCCACGAGGTCAAGCACTTCGTCCACCCCGAGGTCGGCGCGCTGGAGCTGACCTGCCAGCGGCTGGTCGATCCGGGCCAGGCCCACTCGCTGAGGGTCTACACCGCCGTTCCCGGCAGCGAGAGCCACGAGAAGCTCCAGATGCTGTCGGTCATCGGAACGCAGAAGCTCGGCTGACGCCGGGCCGTACCCGGGGCTCCACCGGGGCAGGGGCGGACTCCGTGCGTCGCGAGCGGCCGGAGGCCGGAGTTCCCGACCGAAGGCGAACCGCAACTGTCGGGCCGCTCCCCCGGAAGGCTCCCTAACGTGGCCGGTGAACGAGAGGGGAACCGGTTCATGCTGACCGATCACGACATCAGGTCCTTCGTCGAGGACGGGTTCGTCGCCCTGCGCGGGGCGTTTCCGCGCGAACTCGCCGACCGGGGCCGGGAACGGCTGTGGGCCGACCTCGGCTGCGACCCCGACGACCCCGCCACCTGGACCCGGCCGGTCGTCCGCCTCGGCGGTTACCACGATCCGCCGTTCCGGGAGGCCGCCACCGCCCCCGCGCTGCACGAGGCGTTCGACCAGTTGGTGGGCGAGGGCCGCTGGCAGCGCCCGGGAGGGCTCGGCACCTTCCCCGTACGCTTCCCCAGCGATGAGGACCCCGGCGACGCCGGGTGGCACCTCGACGCCTCGTTCGCCGGAACCCGGGGGGAGCCCCGCGTCAACCTCCGCTCGCGCGGGCGCGCCCTGCTGATGCTCTTCCTGTTCTCCGACGTCGGCCCCGACGACGCGCCCACCCGCATCCGGGTGGGCTCGCACCGCGACGTGCCGCCGCTGCTGGCCGACGCCGGTGACGAAGGCCGCGAGTTCATGGACCTGTGCGGTGCCGCTGTCCCGGCCAGCGAGGGCCGCCCCGAGGCGCTGGCCACCGGCGCGGCCGGAGACGTCTTCCTGTGCCACCCGTTCCTCGTGCACGCCGCCCAGCCGCACCGGGGCGCCGCCCCGCGCTTTCTGGCCCAGCCGCCGCTGCTGCCCATGGGGGAACTCGACCTCGACGCGCGGCGGCCCACTCCGGTCGAACGTCCGGTCATCGAGGCGCTACGCGTCGGCTGACCCGCGCCGGGGCCGCGCGGTGGTCGCGGTCGTCACGCACCGGCGGGCGACGGCGGTGCCTCCAGGACGAAGAAGAGGAAGCCGATCCTGGTCGACAGGGCGTGGAACTCGTCGGGGAACAGCTCACGGGCGGCCGGATCGGGCTGCGGCTCGCTGATGGCGCACAGGCGCAGACCGGTGGCGGTGAAGGCGTCGGTCATCGCGTGCAGCGGCCTGCGCCAGAACCTCAGCGGAACGGTCTGCCCGCCGAACGCGAACTCGGCACTGTAGCTGGTGGTCGCGAAGTAGTCGGGCCGGGGGTCCTGGATCGCGTAGTCCGTGAACGGGTGCTGCACCGACGCGATCAGCCGACCGCCGGGCCTGAGCACGCGCCGGAACTCGGCCAGCGTCGGGCCCCAGTCCTCCAGGTAGTGCAGCACCAGAGACGCGACCACGTCGTCGAACGCGCCGTCCTCGAACGGGAGGGGATCGCTCAGGTCGGCCACGCGCAGGTCCGCGTCGTCCCCGAGCCGCCGCCGGGCCAACGCCAGCATTCCGGCGCTGGCGTCGACACCGGTGACGTCGGCGCCGCGGTCGCGCAGGGCGGCGGACAGGGGGCCCGCGCCGCAGCCCGCGTCCAGGATGCGGCGGCCGGTCACGTCCCCGGCCAGGGCCAGCATCGCGGGCCGTTCGTAGTAGGCGTTCTGGATGTTGTTCTCGTTGTCCGCCGCGTACGCCTCGGCGAAGCTGTCGTAGTCGTTCGTCCGGGCCGCATCCACGGCCTGGGCGGGGGTGTGGGGTACATCGGTGACTCGGTCCATCGCTGGAGCCTAGTGTGCGCACGGCCCGCCGGACAGCCTTCGATTACGGTCCGCGTGGACGGGAGGAGCCGCCGCGCCAGGATCCGCAGTACGTGAGCCGAAGGACGGGCACTGCCACAACCCCGGACGGGGGTTCCGGCTGTCCTACCGGCATCATCGATACCCCGGGCCTGGGCAACTCGTCGAGGGGCGAGTCCGTGTCGGCACCGGACACACCGGAGGTTGCTGATGACAGAGCTGTTCGAGGACAGCGACTACTACACCGGCCCTCCTCTCGACGGGGAAATGGTCCGCCGTGCCGAGGCGGACCTCGGCGTGCGGCTTCCTCGCGGCTACGTGGAGGTGCTGCTGCTACGGAACGGAGGGACCCCGCGACGCCGCTGCTACCCCACGCCGTTTCCGACGTCCTGGGCCGACGACCATTTCGAGATCAGCGGGATCCGTGGAATCGGCGGAGACTGGGGGATCGACTCCGCGTCCGACGGGGGAAGCCCGTACCTCGTCACCGAATGGGGGTATCCGGAAATCGGCGTGGTGGTCTGCGACACGCCTTCCGGTGGCCATGACACGGTCATGCTCGACTACTCCGGTTGTGGTCCCGCGGGAGAACCCGCCATCGCCTACATCGACGAAGACCGCGTCCCCCGGCGGATAGCGCGATCGTTCGGTGAGTTCCTCGCGCGGCTGACTTCCCGCGCTTCGGCTGCTTGAGGCCGTCGTGACCCGGCCCCGCGCTCACGGAGCGCCGGGCGGAGGCGCTCCCGGCCGCGATGGCCGGGCGCGCCCCCGCCCGGATGTGTCCGGCGGGCGCTCAGCCGCGTCCGGGGATCAGCAGCTCAGGTTCGATCCGGTGGTGGTGCCGAGGATCTGGGTGAACTGCGTGAACTTGTTGATGCGGCTCTGGACCTGCGCCGGGTTGCCCCCGTTGCACTCGATCGAGCCGTTGATCGCACGGATCGTCTCGCCGAAGCCGTGGCCGTTGACGATGGCGTTGTGCGGCGTGATCGTGCCGGGTCCGGACTGGGTGTTCCAGTACCAGAGGCCGGTCCGCCAGGCGACCGAGGCGTTCTGCTCGACCAGGTAGGGGTTGTTCAGCAGGTCGATGCCGAGGGCGTCACCGGCGGCCTTGTAGTTGTAGTTCCAGCTGAGCTGGATCGGGCCGCGCCCGTAGTAGGCGGCCTGACCGGCCGGGCAGCCGAAGGGCTGGTTCCAGTCGCAGTAGTGCGGGTAGTTGGCCTCGTTGGTCTCCCTGATGTGCACCAGCCCGCCGGTCTCGTGGCTGACGTTGGCCAGGAAGGCGGCCGCCTCTCGCTTCCTCACCTCGGTGCTGCCGGTGTTGGCGAAGGCCGGGTAGGAGCTGAGGGCGGCGGTGAGGCCGCTGTAGGTGTAGAAGGGGTTCCGGTTCGGGAACATCTGGTTGAACTGGGCCTCGGTGACGACGAACCCGCTGGGGCCGGGCTCCTCACCGCCACCGTCGGTGCCGCAGGGGCCCTGGTCGGTCCAGACCTCGGAGGTGCCGGGACGCTCGTTCTGCGTCCACCACCTGGCGGTGTAGTTGCGGCCGTCGTAGGAGACCTGCCCGCCGCCGGTGTAGACGGCGGAGGAGCTCCAGGCCGGCGCGCAGGTGGCGGCGGCCTGCGCGACGGTCACGGGGAGGACGACGAGCACAGCCGCGAGCGCGCCGAGCGCGGCCAGCTTGCTCAGGAGACGACGGATCACGTGTTCACACTCCTAGGGTGCGGCGCGTCGTCCGACCGCGCGCCGCTGGGGGTGCCGTCACCAAAGCAAGGGTGGTCTAGACCTGTCAAGACCAGTAACACGGATCGTGAGGACAAGGTGACGGAAAGCCGGAGGCGGTGACCCGGCGACGGGCCCCTTCCCGGGCCGCCGACAGTGTCGGGCGGTCCGCCTCGGCGTACGCGGAAGCTCGACGCGTTCCCGCGTAGGATCGTGTTCGTTTTCCAGGGACACCGGTCGAGTCGTGATCCATGCTGGAACCCATGAACGACACGCCTGCCCTCCGCCCCGTCAGCGTGGCCCGGACCCTGGTGTCGGCCGCCGCGGTCCTGGCGGTCGGCGCCTGCTCCCCCTCCGCTCCGCAGGAGGAACAGCGCCCCGCCGCGAGCGAGCCGACGCCTTCCGCCAGCGCAAGTGCCAGTGCCGATGCCGGTACCGGTGTCAGCGAGTCCTCCTCCCGGGTCACCGGCCTGGACCCCGAAGGCACCACGCGGGCCCAGATCACCGAAGGACTCACCGTGGCCGTGGAGAACTTCGAGCGCACCCAGGACGCCCAGGGGGAACCGGCGCTGACCTTCGACCTCACGCTCACCAACGCCACCGGCCAGACCTTCGACGCGACCCGCGTGGCCGTGTTCGCCTTCCACGGCCCCGACACCCAGGAGGCGCCTCCGACCATCCTGGAGTTCGACGAGAACGGCTCCGGGCGCTCGGCCCACTTCGACGAACCGCTTCCCGACGGCGAGGAGGCGACACTCACCTACGGGTTCAACGTGGATCCCGACCACGAGCAGGTGCTGATCGCGGTCGAACCCGAAGGGGACGACGCGGTGTTCTTCAGCGGTACCGTCCCCCTTTGATGGGGGGTTTGGCCATACCGTGCGCCCGGCCGGGGTCGGGATTGACCATGTTTACCCGCCGTTGGGCGGGTAGAGAGGTGGGTGTGCACCTGCGCGCTCCTCGGGCCGCGGGGACGGCCTCCACGGCCGTACGGCCCGGGATGACGCGGCGCAGGTGCCGGGTCGGCGCCTCTCGGGGGTGAGCGCGCACGACCCGCGCCGGACCGGCGGTTCGGGGGATCCGCGACGGTCCGGCGAGACGCGGGAGCCCCCGCGCGACAGCTCTTGTCGCGCGGGGGCTTTTCCCTTGGGCCCGGACGGGCTGGGGAACCAGCGGGCGGCAGGGCTCGTCAGCCGACGGGGTCATCCCCGCGTGCGTGCAGAGCGCTGGCTGGCCGCGCTCGCTGAAGCTCGTAGCTGCGGCTCAATCGTCGTTTCCCCACACCTCGTCATGAGCGAAGACCTGTTCCCGACCTGCTCGGACGTCTGCCAAGATCTGGGCTGCTTCGGCGTCGTCATGCTCTTCGCGAAGTCGTTCGTAGTGTTCGACCCATCTTGCAGGAACGAGCACGTATCCGCTGAGGTCGTGACCGATTCCGGGGCCGTTCTCAGGTTCCATGGACATCGCGCTCATGACGTTCTCTCTTCGTCTGGTCTTGAACCATCCCCGCGTGCGCGGGGAGCACTCCTCCACGCTGTCGACGTACATCCCGGGCCAGGGACCATCCCCGCGTGCGCGGGGAGCACAACGGGGGAGTGTTCCCCGGCCCGGTGCAGCGGGGGCCATCCCCGCGTGCGCGGGGAGCACACCGCGGCCAGGGCGCTGTCGGGCAGGTCGATGGGGCCATCCCCGCGTGCGCGGGGAGCACAACTCTGTACCGAATCAGATATCCGAATATCCGGGGCCAGCCCCGCGTGCGCGGGGAGCACACGACCGCGCGGGGACGGGGCCCCTGCCGGGGGGCCATCCCCGCGTGCGCGGGGAGCACCGTGTCCGTGGTCGCGAGCGACGGTGCGACCCGGGACCATCCCCGCGTGCGCGGGGAGCACAGTCAACGAACTGCGAACTTACCAGCGGCAAGCAGCCGAATTTCTAACTTCTTGAAAAACAGACACTAGCCACCAAAATCCCATAGGGTACAAAAACCTTAAAAGCCAACAAGCCACGTTCCATGAGACGAACCGTGTCACTTTGTCATCCCACAGCAGCCTCGCCCCACAGCAACATAACGCGGTTTATCGGTCCTGACACAGATGACGCCCTCGGGAGCGCCCCCGTTAACGCGCCCCCGAGATCGTGAGGGAGGAATTGTCAAGACGTGGAGCTTCGCCGCCGCCTGGCGACCCGACTGGAGAGCGTGAACGACCTCCGCTAAGAGCGCTACCTTCAGCTACTCACAGTAGTAGACGACTGGCCTGCCCCGGAGAGTCTGGCTCCGGCTGTTCAACTGGTCCGTCCAAGCTCTGCGGGTCCGGGCACAGCAATGGCGGGGCGGCCGCAAGGCGGTATGGGGCGGACGTGGTCGGCATCGGGCGAAAACGCCGCCCCATATGATCGGTTGATGGGTGCCCCGATCGAACTCCAGGTAGCCGCGTCGCCGGTCTCTCCCGCCCTCCTCCTTCGTCCCTGGCACATGGGGGACGTTGCCGCGTTGGTCGAGGTGAGCCGAGATCCCGCGCTGCGCCAGTGGGTGAACTCCGTCGTGGACAACGATGCCGACGGGGCACGCTGGGTGCGGGCCCAGCAGCGGGGCTGGGCAGCTGGGAACCGCTTCGGCTTCGCCGTCCTTGAGGTACGACCAGGTTCGGCTCGCGAACAGTTGGCGGGCAATGTGGTCCTCAAGGAAGTCGCCCCCGGCAAACCTGCGGCCGAAGTGGGCTACTGGACCGCGGCGCACGCTCGCGGGCGGGGAGTGGCCTCCCGTGCTCTGGAGGCACTCACCAGCTGGGCCTTCGACACCTTCGGCGCCGACGGGCTGGAGCGTCTCGAACTCCTGCACCAGGTGGACAATCTGGCATCGTGCCGGGTCGCGCGGAAGAGCCGCTACGACTTCGCCACCATCCTGCCCGCGGCACCGCCCTCCTTCCCCCGCGATGGCCACCTGCACATACGGCGCATGAGTGCCTGAAGATCCTCCCGGCTTCCGCGGATCGGCTGAGGCTGCTCACGCCGAGAGCGTCTCAGGGCTTTCGACGAGGTGGCCTATCGATCGCCCCCGGGAAGGTACGTGCTCCCGAGTCCGATCCACAGGATCTGCGCACTGCTCGTCGTGGGGCACGGCATGCCCCCTGACAGCCTCCCGCCTTACTTGGCCAGGAAGGCCAGCAGGGCCTCGGTGACCTCCTCCGCATGCGTCCACAGCAGGCCGTGCGGCGCCCCCTCGATCTCGACGTAGTCCGCCGAGGGCAGCAGCGCCGAGAACGCGCGGCCGGTGGCGTCGATCGGCAGGATGTTGTCCGCGGTGCCGTGCAGGATCAGCGCGGGGACGTCGATCTTGGGGATGTCCGCGCGGAAGTCGGTGAACCAGGTCAGCGGGGCCGCCGCCGAGGCGACCGCGCCCGAGCCCGCCGCGACGTCCCAACTGTTGCGGACGGCCTCCTCGCTGATGCGGGTGCCCAGGTTCTCGTCCAGGTTGTAGAAGTTCTTGTAGAAGTCGGTGAAGTAGGCGTACCGGTCCGCCTTGACCGCCGCGACGACACCCTCGAAGAACTCCCGGGGCGCGGCCCCTGCGGGGTTGTCCTCGGTCTGGAGCAGGAACGGCTCAAGGGAGGCCAGGAAGGCCGCCTTGGCGACGCGGGCGGAGCCGTAGGTACCCAGGTAGCGACCGACCTCGCCGGTGCCCATGGAGAAGCCGACCAGGACGACGTCGGTGAGGTCGAGGGTCTGCAGGACCGTGTTGAGGTCGGCGGCGAAAGTGTCGTAGTCGTAGCCGGTGGAGGGCTGGGAGGACTGGCCGAAACCCCTGCGGTCGTAGGTGATGACCCGGTAACCGGCGTCCAGCAGGGCGGCGGTCTGCTTCTCCCAGGAGTGACCGTCGAGCGGGTAGCCGTGGATGAGGACGACGGGCTGGCCACTGCCCTGGTCCTCGTAGTGCAGCTCGATCGGGGTGCTGTTCTCAGTCCCGATGGTGATGCGGCCCATGGTGAACTCCCTCCTTCGACGAGAACGGTCGTTCTCATCCGAAGCCGTGTGCGAGAACGATCGTTCTCGCCTGCTCCACACCATAGAGAACGATCGTTCTCGGCGCAAGTACACTGGTGGCATGGACAACGAGGAGTACCGACAGCAGATCGTCGCGGCGGCCGACCAGCTCTACTACACGCGGGGCTTTTCGTCCGTGGGCATGGACCAGCTCCGGGACGCCGCCGGGGTCTCGCTGCGCCGCCTCTACCAGCTCTTCCCCTCCAAGGACGACATCGTCATGGCGGTGCTGCGCAGGCGCAGGCGCATATGGGCCGAGGGGTTGGACGAGCACGTGAACGCGGCCGGGACACCCCGGGAGAAGCTGCTGGCGGTCTACGCGTTCCTGTCCGACTGGTTCTGCGAGGAGGACTTCCGGGGGTGCGGGTTCATCAACGCCTTCGCCGAACTGGGGGCGGTCAACTCCGACGTCGCCGATATCGCCCGCGAGCACAAACTGTCCTTCCAGCGCTACCTGGGCGAACTGGTGGAACGGATCGGCGTGGACTCCTCCCTGGCCGCGCAGCTCGCTCTGCTGGCGGAGGGCGCGCAGACCACCGCCGCGATCACCGGCCAGGCGGAAGCGGCCGACCGGGCGCGCGAGGCCGCCGAGGTACTGATCGACGCGGCCTTGGAGAAGGCGAACCGCGGTGCGGCTGAGAAGGCTTCGCTCCCGTAAAGCGGCGTGAACTGCAACCATCCCCGCGTGCGCGGGGAGCATGCAACAAGCGCCTCCCAGGCGGGCCGGTGCTCGGGACCATCCCCGCGTGCGCGGGGAGAGATGTTACAGGTCCCGGTAGACCTCACGGCGATGAGCGACACTCAGCACAAGGACCACCAACCGACCGTCGTGAATCGCGTACACGATCCGGTAGTCGCCTACCCGTATGCGCCAGGATTCGGTATCTCCCTTGAGCGGGATACTCCCGGCCGGGCGTGGGTCCACTGCCAGCTCTCGGACCTTGCGCGCGATTCGAAGGCGGATCGGTTCGTCGAGCTTGCCGAGCTACTGAAGCGTTGGGGCAGCAAAGGAAACAGCGTAGGGCTCGTTCACCGGCCCAGCTCGCCTTCGGTCAGCCCGAGCTGGCGCATCGCTTCATCGAAGGGAACGACCGTCGATCGTCCCGCTTCGATGTCAGCCAAGCGCTCGGCGGCGATACGGGCGTCGCGCTCGTCCAACAGCTCCTCGTAGTGATCGACCATGTCAGCCGGAACGATTGCAGCGGCCCGTTGGTGACGACATCCGCGAGTGATGAAGGTGACCTCTCCGCCGTAGGCGGCGCGGTTGACGCGTTCGGAGAAGTGATTGCGAGCCTCGGTCACAGACAGTTCTTGCGTATGGCTGGTGTCGGCGTTCATGTTCTCCGTCAGGCCCTAAAAAGACGTCAATCTGGCGTGGTTCTTCACCTTCCCGGCGGGTCACGTCAAAAGCTTGTGACCCAGAACCATCCCCGCGTGTGCGGGGAGCACATCCCCGTGGATGCGCGCCTGGACGAGGACCTGGGACCATCCCCGTGTGCGCGGGGAGCACTCGCCCTCGCACGTGGTGTCGGGGACCTGGTGGGGACCATCCCCGCGTGCGCGGGGAGCACGTGCCGAGAAGCCGGTTCGAGGGTTCTCCTTGGGGACCATCCCCGCGTGCGCGGGGAGCACCCAGGCCGACGATGGGTGCGGACCCCAGGTCGAGGACCATCCCCGCGTGCGCGGGGAGCACCTCCGCGATTAGGGCCTTTTCTCCGTCCTCTGCGGACCATCCCCGCGTGCGCGGGGAGCACAGTCAGCGACCTGCAAACTTACCAGCGACAAGCAGCCGTTTTTCCAACTTCTCGAAAAACAGACAACGGACCCATAAAACCCATAAGACCCACGACTCCCCTAACGAACGCCGACCCCATAAGCAGCGAGGAACACCCGCACGCCCTCCTCCGCATGCTGGCACACTTCCCGCTCCGTCGGAATGGCCTCGTCCCCCAGCAGCATCGCCCGGTTCACCGGCTCCGACATCACCAGCCAGTTGAAGTGGGACGCCGCCCGCAGTGGCTCCTCCACCACCAGCAGCCCCCTCTCCCCCAGCCGGGCGAAGCTCTCCGCCAGCCCCTCGATCGCCCGCTGCGGCCCGCACTCGTACAGCACCCGCGCCAACTCCGGGAACCGCGCGACCTCACCGATCACCATCCGCCTCAACCGCATCAGCCGTGGCGTGAGCACCACGGCAAGCTGCCGCCGCGCGTAGTCCCGCAGGTAGGCCTCCACGTCCTCGATCCGGTCGGGTTCGGGCGTCTCGTCGCGCACCGCGTCCCCCGCGCCCGAGGTCATGCTGGTGACGATCTCGACGAACAGCCCCTCCTTGCTGCCGAAGTGCTTGTAGACCGTCTGCTTCGACACCCCCGACAGCGCGGCGATCTCGTCCATGTTGGTCCCGAGGTAACCGCCCCTCAGAAAGACCTCCTCCGCGGCGCCCAGGATGGCCCGGCGCTTGCGGGCCGAGCGGCTCAGCTCCTCCTCCGCTGGCGGGTTCACGCTGTTCAACACCTCGTCTTCGTGGTTCCAGGTTTCGTTTCGACCCTTTTGTCCTATGGGTACCGTACGGTCTAGTTCCACACCACATGCGGTACTGGACGGTCCAGTTTGAAGTCGGACCGAACGCGGTAGCGCGTCAGAGGGAACGGAAAAACCACATGTACGTCAAGTTCGCTGAACTCCCCGTCTTCGACCAGGAGCGGGCCAAGGCCTTCTACACCGACCGCCTCGGCTGCACCGTGGCGACCGACGCGCCCATGTCCGACGACGGGTGGCGGTGGATCGAGCTCGGCTTCCCCGGCTCGCGGACCCGCCTGCACTTCCAGCGCCGCGCGGACGAGAACCCGTCCGCGGAGCCGGTCATGGTCCTGGTGACGGAGGACGTCGAGGGCACGGTCGAGGCCCTGCGCGCCGCGGGCGTGGAGATCGTCACCGAACCGGGGGAGGCGATGTGGCAGCCGGGGGTCACGGCCGCCGAGTTCCGCGACAGCGAGGGCAACCGCATGGTGCTCAGCGACAGCTGACCGCCGGACACGACGGAAGAGGCAGGGAGACGCAGACATGTCGCACCACTCGCGCCACTCACCGGGAGCGCACACGCTGAAGGTGCCGGGCGCCAGCATCCACTACGAGGTCCGCGGTTCGGGCCCCGTGCTGCTGATGATCCCCGGCGGCCCGCAGGACGCGGGCGTCTACACCGCCCTGGCCGAGCACCTGGCCGACCGCTACACGACCGTGGCCTACGATCCCCGCGGCAACTCGCGCAGCACGCTGGACGGCGAACCCGAGGACCAGCGGGTGGAGGTGCACAGCGACGACGCCGCCAGGCTGGTCGCCGAGGTGGGCGGGGGCCCGGCCTACGTGTTCGGCAACAGCGCGGGCGCCCAGATCGGGCTCGACATGGCCGTGCGCCACCCCGAGGCGGTGCGCGCGCTGCTCGCACACGAGCCGCCCTGCCTCATGCTGCTGGACGACCCCTCCGAGGTGCTCGCCCGCGACAGGGACGTCTACGACACCTACCGGCGCGAGGGCGTGGAGGCGGCGATCGACAAGTTCATGACGCTCAACGGCCTGGACGAGGAGGACGGGGAGGCACAGGAGGATGACGGGCGGGAGCCGGAGGGCGCCGCGACGGAAGGGCCGATGCACGAGGACCCCGAGACCTTCGAGCGGGTCAGCGGCAACTTCGGGTACTTCCTGGCCCACGGGCTGATGCCGCTGTCGCTGTACCGGCCGGACGTGGAGGCGTTGCGGGCGGGCGGGGTCCCGGTGACGGTGGGTCTGGGCGACGCCTCCGCCGGGAAGCCCATCCACGACATCGGGCTCGCGCTGGTGCGGCTCCTGGGCACGGAGCCGGTCGCCTTCCCGGGTGACCACACGGGCTTCGGAACCCATCCCCGCGCCTTCGCCGAAGCACTGCACGGCGCGCTGGACGGCGCACCGGAGCGGCGCTGACCGACCGGGGAAACACCGGCCGACCGGAGTGAAGTTGGCCGGATGTGGTCGGGACCGCCCGGTCCCGACCACGCCCTCTCCCGACACCGACCGGGGTTTCGGACGCACACGACCGGGTGGTCCGGCCTGTCCGCTCCGGCACGCGCCCCGGAACCGGCCCGTGCCGCCCCGCCGCGCCACGCCACTCCACGCGCAAGGCGGGGCGGTGTGCCAGGCGCCGGGTTCAGTCCCGCCGGACTCCCTCCGGCCAGATGACCTCCACGGGCACGCCCCTCACCCGCGCCGCCTCGACCGCGTCGGCGGTCCCGCCTCTGCCGTCGGCGGGCTGGCCGTCCCAAACCGCGAACATCAGCTCCACCCAGTCCAGGACGGCCTCGTTGGCGTCCTCGTAGGCGGCGCGGCCCGCCCGCCGGTGCGGCATGTAGCGCACCAGTGAGGAGCGTACGAGCAGGTCGTCGAAGCGGTCGAGGTTGGCGGGTTTGACCTTGGCCTCGCGGTAGTCGGCCGAGGGCAGCACCACCTCCAGTCTGCCCCCGACATCCAGCACGGCCTCGGCGAAGAGCTGATCCGCGCCGCGCGCCAGGCAGGAGACGCCGACCAGCCTGTCGTCGGCGTGGGGATCGAGTGCCGCCACCAGCGCTTTGCGCACCAAAGTGACGCTGTCGCCGGAAAGATTCGAATGACCGGTGATTCCGATACGAGTCACGTCATCCCTTTCACATTTCGCTGATGGTGCAGCAGCGTATGTGATAACTCATCGCGGACCGCGGCCACGTGCGGGTCGCGGTGGTGCGTGGCGGACTCGGTGTACCAGTCGCGCAGGCGTCTGCGTACCCTGCCCGAGCCCAGGGAGGGTTCGAGGGCCGCGGCCTGGCGCACCACCCGGGCGGCCTCGGCGGGCTCGTCGAGCAGCAGGTAGGTGCGGCCCAGCCCGATGAGGTCGAAGGCGCGGCCGCGCTTGCCGGAGGGCGCGCGCAGCTGGAGCGCCTTGGTGATGTAGGCGGCGGAGGACTCGGCGTGCCTGCGGCGCGCGCCCGGGTCCTCCTGGAGCACCGCGAGGTCGCGGTAGCGGGCGCCGACCACCCCGGCCAGTTCGGCGTGGTCGAAGCCGCCCACCCAGTCGGGCACCTCCTCGCCGTTGGCGCCCTCCAGGAGGTCCTCGGCCTGGATGACGGTGCGGCGGTAGGCCTCCGACCTGCCCATCCGCGCGTAGGACCAGCCCTCGCGCGTGCGCAGCATCGCCCGGACGAGCGCGGGCGCGCCGGTGGAGTCCGCGCTGTCGAGCGCGAGGCGGGAGATGTCCAGGGCGTCCTCGGGCCGGTGCAGGTCGAGCATCTGCCGGGCCATGTCGGCCAGGACCCCGACGCCGTAGGGGCGGTGCTCGGGTCCGGCCTGGTGGAGCGCGCGCAGGGAGAGGGTGTAGTACCGCTGCGCGGTGGGGTGGTCCCCGGCGTCGAAGGACATCGAGGCGACGGTCTTGGACAGTTCGGCCATCACCGCGAACAGCCGGTTCTGCACGGAGGCGGGCTGGGGGGTCTCCACGAGTTCGGACACCTCCGAGAGCTGTCCGACGACGGCCTTGCGGCGCACGCCCAGGCGCCACCGGTCGTTCCAGTGCCGCAGCGCCACGGTGGCGGCCTCGATGCGCCCCAGCTCGGCCTCTCCGATGGTGCCGCGGACCAGGCCGGGGGCGGCCGGGCCGGGCAGCAGCCAGTGTTCCAGCGTCTCCGTCAGCGCGGCGCCCATCAGGAGCGCGCCGCCGACCGCGAATGCGTCTCTGCGTTTCATCAGGTCCTTCAGCGTGATGTCGACGATGTCCTGCGCCGTTCTGGACGCGGACCATAAATCGCCTTCTTGCAGAGAGGATTCTGTCCAGGAAACGCCCTTCGAATACTCGTCACCCGAATCCGCGAGGCCGAGGGTCCGGCGGGCCTCGGACGGCATGGCCAGGCCGTCGGCGATGCGCTGCCACGTGCTGAGCGCGGTGACCAGGCGTCTTCCCGCCATGATCGCACTCACGTGTGGCTGGGCCATGTCGACGGCGGAGCCGATCGTCTGCTGGCTGGCACCGGTGTGCTGTCGGACGAGCCCGAACAGGGCTCCGGCGTCGTGCTCGGCCAGCGACCGCAGGACGTCGGCACGGGCCCAGAAAGCCCGTGACGGGGAAAGACGTGGACCGACCTGGGATTTCGTCATGCATACCGCCGGTGTATATCGGCACGGAATTCCGTCCTCGTGGACGAACGGCGTTACATCTTCCGTAGTAATCCTTACCCGGAAACTCCCGTCCCCGTAATGGACGCAAGACCCTGGTTCGTCCATGCCGGGGGCACCCCCGAGGAGAAGAGCGGTGACCTCCACCCCACAGGCAGGGCACGGCGGCGGCACGGGCCACGGGTCCGGAGCCGGTGTCGGTGCTGTTCACACGAGTGATAGGCCCGTCCGGCGGCGCGGAAGGCACGACCGGAGCGGGCGCCCCGGACACGTCGAAGACGTCGAGCAGCCCGGACACATCGGGCTTGTTGGGCGAATCAGCCACACCAGAACCTCTGATGGTCCCGGCCGCGTCGGGAACGTCGAACACCCCGGGCACGCCGGGCGTGCTCCGTCCGCCGGACACTCCGGACCTGTCAGATACGGCGAGCGCATCAGGTACGGCGGACGCGTCGGGCACGCCTGGCACGCCCGGCGTGCCCGGGGCGTCAGCGCACAGTGCGTCAGACGGTGCGGGAGGTGCGGCAGATGATCCCCCCGCACGAGAGGATGGTCGAACGCCTCGTCGAGGAGGGCGCTCTGGCCGCGGAGTGGCGCGGGGCCTTCGCGGCGGTGCCGCGGCACCTGTTCCTGCCCGACGAGATCGCCGACCCCGACACGGGCGTGCCCGTGGACCGCTACCGCGGCGAACTGCGGTGGCTGGAGGCGGCCTACGCCGACGTTCCCGTCGTCACCCAGGTCGACGACGGTGCCCGCTACGGCCCCGGAGAGCCCACGTCCTCGTCCCCGGCGCCGTCCTCGGTGGCCGAGACGGTGAAGCGGCTGCGGTTGGCGCCGGGTATGCGGGTGCTGGAGGTGGGCACCGGCAGCGGGTACACCGCCGCCCTGCTCGCGCGGTTCCTGGGCGACGACGCCGTCACCTCGGTGGAGATCGACTTCGAGCTGGCCGAACAGGCGCGGGTGCGGCTGATGAGCGCGGGGCTCACACCGCTGGTGGTCAGCGGGGACGGCATGCGCGGCTGGGCCGGGCGCGCGCCCTACGACCGGGTGGTCAGCGCGGTGACCGTGCAGCGCGTCCCCTACGCCTGGGTGGCGCAGTGCCAGCCCGGCGGACGCGTCCTGACTCCGTGGGGCACCGCCTTCCACCACGGGGTAACGGCCGATCTCGTGGTCGGCCCGCACGGGACGGCGCACGGCCGGTTCACCGGGCACACCGACCGCATGTGGGCGCGCGCGGACCGCACCCCGCGCCACCTGCTGGAGACCTACGTCCGCCCGGACGACGACGAGCACACCACGACGTGCTCCCGGCTGCACCCGGGAGAGGTGGTCGGCGACTCCGACGGAGCCTTCGCGGTGGGGTTGCAGATGCCGGACGTGCACCGGATCGTCCGGCTCGGGGGCGGCCCCGAGGACCCGCGGTTCACGGTGTACCTGCTGGACTCCTCGACCTGGTCGTGGGCCTCCTGGCACATCGACCCCGGGCACCGGGACCAGGGCTACGAGGTGCGCCAGCACGGCCCCCGCAGGCTGTTCGACGAGTTGGAGGCGGCCCACCTGCTGTGGGTGGAGGCGGGGCGTCCCGTCCACACCCGGTTCGGACTGACGGTGTCGGCCGAACACCAGCTGGTGTGGCTGGACGACGAGGCCACGATCTTCGCCGCGATGAGGTGACGGGGCGGGCGGAGCGCCGGGGCCGCGTGCTCCCGGGGCCTCCGAGGACGCCGAGGCATGAAGGCACACAGACACGAGAGAACACCAGGACCCGACGGACCGCGGAGGCCGTTCCCGTGGGAACCGCCCGTGCGGCCGTCGCACGAACCGAGGAGAAGACAGATGACCGTCCTACCACGCCCGCGGCGACCGCTCGACCTGGACAGGCGCTGGAAGCGCCGCAGCTACCCCGCCAACCTGGCAGCCATCCGAAGAGCCCGGGCCGACCTGCGCGCCGACCTGTCGCGGGTCTCGGGCGCCGACGAGGAACTGGTCGCGGCCGTGGTGCTGTGCGCCAGCGAGATGCTGACCAGCACCATGGGGCGTGTCCTGCCCAGCGGAAGCGGGGCGGAGGTGGTGCGCACGCTCGTGCTGCGCCATGACCCCGGCGGCCGCCGCGTCCTGCGGCTGTCGGTGGCGGACCGGTGGATTCCGGGAGCCCTGGCGAGCGTGCCGGGTCCGGAGGCGGACCAGGACTGGCGGGAACTCGCGCTGGGGCAGGGGCTGCTGCTCATCGGCCACTTCTCCGCCCGCTGGGGGACCCGTCGGGCCGGTGCGCCGGGCGAGGACGGGGGCCGTGTGATCTGGGCCGAGTTCGACCTCGCGCCGCGGTGGAGCCCGCGCCGGGTGGCGGCGTAGGCGGTTCGGGCCCCGGGTTGGAGCTGGGCCCGGGGCCGGGCTCGCGGACGGGCGCGGTGACCGGGTCCGGAGGCAGGCGCGCGGACCAGGCCCTGAAGCGGGCTCGTGGACGGGCGCGCCGACCGGACCCGAAGGCGGGCCGGTGGACGAGCACGCGGACCGGCCCTGGAGGCGGGCTGGCGGACGGGCCCCGGCGGGGGAAGGCCGGGGCCCGACGCACGACCCGACCGCGACCGCGGACCGGCGCCGGAGCGGGAACGAGCGCCGCTCCGGAGCGGACCTGACCGGGGAAGGGTCGGTCGGGTCCGGCCGTCGCCTCTGACGTACCTGCTGGCCGCCGACGCACGGCGGTCGTGTAGGAAGGACCCTGTGACGAGTCCTGGAACCGCCCCCTACCACGCGTTCGCGGAGCACATGATCGGAATCCCCGCCGGAGAGATCGTTCTGCGGGACGAGGGAACGAGGACGGAATGGAAGGTCGAGGTCGCCGCCTTCCGGCTGGCGCCGTATCCCGTGACCCGCGATCTGTACGCCGCTGTTGTGGGAGGGGTGTTCGGGAGCACTGGGATTCGTGGGACGCGTGACGGTGGAGCGTCCGCGGGTGTCGCAGGTACGGCTGGTACCGCGAGTGGGTCAGGTGTCGCGAACGAGGCGGGCACTGCGGGCGCCGCCGGACCGAGGACGCCGGTGACCGAGGTCTCCTGGCTGGACGCCGTCCGGTTCTGCAACCTGCTCTCGCGGGCGGAGGGGCTCGGGCCCTGCTACTCCGTTGGCGACGACCCCGACGCGCTGGACGTGGTCTGCGACTGGAACGCCGGGGGCTACCGTCTGCCCTCCGAGGCGGAGTGGGAGTACGCGTGCCGGGCGGGGAGCCGCGACGTTCGCTACGGAGAACTCGACGACACAGGTTGGTACCGGGCCAACTCCGGCGACGGGGCGCGTGACGTCGCGACGCGGGCGCCCAACGCCTGGGGGCTGTACGACACGATCGGCAACGTGTGGGAGTGGTGCTGGGACGTCTACGATCCCGCGGTCTACGGCCCGTACCGCGTGTTCCGCGGCGGAGGGTGGAACGACCACCCCCGGGGCTGCCGGGCCTCATGCCGCCGCAAGAGCCACCCGACCCTGCGCGTCGACGACCTGGGATTCCGGCTCGCCCGATCGCTGTGAACCGGGCAGCGTGCCCGGTCGCTACGGGCCGAGAGCCGTGTACCCGGCCGGAAGCCCCGGGACCGAGCACGCGGTGAACGGCCGCGCCCCGCGCAGAGGGCTCGTCACCACCGCAGTCCCCCGGCCTTCGGCTGGCCCTCACCTCGACACCGCTCCCGGCGAACGTCCCCCGCACGCGCGAGAAGTGTCCCCCGTCACACTCGCGGATTCTTGAGTGTGCCGTGTCGGCATGGTTTCTCATGATCTTCGGCTCCCCGGTCTCACCGGGCACGAACGAGAGGAACGACATGGCACTGCCCGACCTGATCCCGGTCGAGGACTTCTTCAGCCCACCGGAGCGCTCTGATGCGACGATCTCGCCGGACGGAACCCGCATCGCCTACCTGGCGCCGTGGAAGGAACGGCTCAACGTCTGGGTCCAGGACCTCGACCCGGCCGGGAACTTCGACGGCGAACCGCGCTGCGTGACCGCAGACGAGACCCGCAGCGTGCAGAGCTACCAGTGGACCGACGACCCGCGCTGGCTGCTCTACCTCCAGGACAGCGGCGGGGACGAGAACTGGCACCTGTTCCGGGTCGACCTGGACGCCGCCGAACCCACGGCGGTGGACCTGACCCCCTTCCCCGGCGCCCGGGTGGTGAGCTTCGAGCCCTCCCGGGGGCGGCCGGGGAGGATGACCGTCTCGCTCAACGCCCGCGACATCGCGGAGTTCGACCTGCACGAGCTGGACGTGGCCACCGGCGAGCTCACCATGCTGGCCCAGAGCCCCGGCGCCGCGAGGATCTGGACGCGGGGCAGGGAGGGCGAGCTGCTCTCCACCACTCTCAACGAGAACAACGACTTCGAGATCTCCCGTCACGACTCCGCGACGGGCACCACGAGCAGCGTCCTGGTGTACGAGGGCGCCGACTATCCGCTGGGCGTCTTCCCGGCACAGGTCACACCGGACGGGACCGGGATGTGGGTCGGCTCCAGCCGGGGCACCGACCGCACCCGCCTGGTACGCGCCGACATGGCCACGGGTGAGGAGACCGAGGTCGACAGCCACCCGGACTTCGACATCGACACGCGCGCGCAGGTCTCCACCCTTCCCCCGCCGCTGATCCTCGACCACCGGGGCGAGCTGTTGGGCGTGCGCTACCTGGGCGAGCGCCAGGTCATCCACGCCCTGGACCCGCACTTCGCCGAGGTGCTGGCCGAGCTGGAGAAGCTGTCCGAGGGGGATGTGGCGGGACTGTCATCCGACGCCGACGGGCGGCGGTGGATCGTGGGCTTCACCCACGACCGCGACCCGGGCGTGACCTGGTTCTACGACCACTCCACCGGGGAGTCACGGTTGCTGTTCCGCCCCCACCCGCACCTGGCCCCCGAGGCGATGGCCCCCATGCGGCCGGTCACCATCACCGCCCGGGACGGGCTGGAAATGCCCTCGTACCTGACCCTGCCGGTGGGCGTGGAGCCCGAGAACCTGCCGATGGTGCTGATGGTGCACGGCGGCCCGTGGGCGAGGGACGCCTGGGGCTTCGACCCGACCGTCCAGTTGTTGGCCAACCGGGGCTACGCGGTGCTCCAGGTCAACTTCCGCGGCTCCGTCGGATTCGGCAAGGCCCACATGAAGGCCGCGATCGGCGAGTTCGCCGGGAAGATGCACGACGACCTCATCGACGCCGTGGACTGGGCCGCCGCCCAGGGTTACGCCGACCCGGACCGGGTCGCGATCTTCGGCGGCTCCTACGGCGGCTACGCCGCCCTGGTCGGGGTCGCCTTCACCCCCGACCGCTTCGCCGCCGCCGTCGACTACGTCGGCATCTCCGACCTGGCCAACTTCATGCGCAACCAACCGGCGTTCGTCCGGCCCGCGCTGGCCAACAACTGGTACCGCTACGTGGGCGACCCGGCCGTCCCCGAGCAGGAGGCCGACATGCTCGCCCGCTCACCGATCAGCCGGGTGGACCGGATCACCGCGCCGCTGATGGTGGCGCAGGGGGCCAACGACGCCCGGGTCGTCAAGGCCGAGTCCGACAACATCGTCGCCGCGCTGCGCGAGCGCGGAGTGGACGTGGAGTACCTGCTCAAGGAGGACGAGGGGCACGGGTTCGTCAACCCGGAGAACCAGCTCGACCTCCACCGCACGGCCGAGCGCTTCCTCGCCCGCCACCTCGGCGGACGCCGGGACTGAGCCAGGCTGGGCCCCGGCCGCACGGGTGCGGCCGGGGCCCAGCCCTCCACCGTGTCCCGGTCGGGCGGGAGCGGCGATCGCAGACCCCGCGGGCCACCCGACCGGTCAGGGCCGCTGGTCGGCCTGCTCTTCGGCCTGCCGATCAGCTTGCTGGTCTGTCCGCTCTTCGGCCTGCTGGCCGGCTTGCTGGCTCGTCCGCTCTTCGGCCTGCTGGTCCGCCATCGCCGCGCGGGAGAGGCGGTTGAGGACGTCGAGCTGGGCGGGGTTGTACAGGTCGTTCAGCGCCGTGGTGAACGCCTGCGCGGCCTTGTGCCGGTCGATGGCCGTCGTGGCCTGGGAGATGCGCAGCTCCGGACGGTCGGACAGGAGGTCGCGGGAGGCGCGCCACAGCCGTTCGGTGAGCTCCTGCCGGGTCCGCTCGTCGGCGTCGGCCGACAGGTTGTCGAACTCCTCGTCGGAGGCACCGGAGCCGTAGGCGCGCGCCAACTCCGTGAGGGCCCGCTGCGTCTGCGGCGTGAACAGGCGCGCCATGACCGCGGCCAGCGAGCGGTCGGCCTCGGTCATGGCGATCCCGGCGGTGGCCAGGGCCATGTCGGGCGGTAGTTCGGTCGGCCCGGACCCGCGCAGTGCCAGGGCCAGCTCCTCGCGCATCCGCCGCAGGCGTTCGATGGCCTGGGCGAGTTCGTCGTCCAGGGCCCGCAGCTCCTGTTCGGGGTAGGCGTCGGCCTCCCCCATCTCGGCGATCTGCACCAGGGAGAACCCCAGGTCCGACAGCCGTTTGACGCGCAGGACCCGCACCAGGTGCTCGACCTTGTAGCGCTTGTAGCCGTTGGCGCCGCGTTCGGGCTCGGCCAGCAGACCGACCTCGTGGTAGTGCCGCACCGTCCGCAGGGTCGTTCCGGCCAGTTCGGCCAGTTGACGGGTGCTCCACGCCATGACGTTCCCTCCGCGCTCACGGTCCGGCGACCTTCGCTCCACCGGGAACGCTAGTGCAGACCAATCGGTCCGCGGCCCGTACCGCGTGTCCGGTCGTCGTGGGCCGAGGACCGCGCACCCGACCGGGAGTCGCGCGGCCGGGCGGCACGGTGCCCGATCAAGCCTCGCGTGAGCGGGGCGGACCCTCATGAGCGGGGCGGATATCGCCCGGACGATCCGTCGTTTCGTGGAGCCCGGTCACGCCCCGCGTGAGTGGGGCGGACGCTCGTGGGCGGGGCGGACGCTTTTGCACAGGCGGATGGTACGGACTGGTGGGGTGACGACCGGGGGACGTAGGCTCGAATTCGGGGGCTGTCGCGCCGCCCATGAGCGCGCCACGCGCCCCCGAATCCAGTGTCCCCCGGCCCGCCCTACCCGGCCAAGCCCCGATCCGTCCCTGTGGACAGACGCCCGGGGGCTAGCTCCCGGAGAAGAGCGACCGGGGACAGGCTTCCGGAACGTGTTCCCAGGGACAAGCGACCGGGGACAGGACCCCTGGAACGGACTCCCGGAACGGGTTCCCGGGAACGAACGACCGGGGACAGGCTCCCGGGGACGAGCGACCTGGGCATCAGGTCCCGAGCGACCGGAGCATCAGGTCCCGGGCCCGGCGCACACGAGCGGTCCTCAGGCCGGACGGCGCGGACCGCGGCGGCGCGAGGCCGACCCACCACCCGAGGCCGCACCACGGCCAGCCGACCCGCCGCGCGCAGCCGACCCACGCGATCCGCCGCGCGAGCCCGCTCCGCGACCGCCCTGGCGGCGCTGCTCCTCCCGGGGAGCGCTGGGCAGGGTCACCGGAACGCCGGAGGGTTCGCGGGCGCCGGTCACCCGGGCCAGCTCGGGGTCGTCGGCGCTCACCTGTGCGACGTGCGCGTCGATCCGGGCCCGCTGCATCAGCCTGGCCATGTCCCGCCGCTCGCTGGGCAGCACGAGCGTGACCACGCTGCCCGTCTCGCCCGCGCGCGCGGTGCGCCCGCCCCGGTGCAGGTAGTCCTTGTGGTCGGTGGGCGGATCGATGTTGACCACCAGGTCCAGCCCGTCCACGTGGATGCCGCGCGCGGCGACGTTGGTGGCGACCAGCGCGGTGACCGTGCCGTCCTTGAACTGCTTGAGGGTGCGGGTGCGCTGGGGCTGGGACCGGCCGCCGTGCAGCGGCGCCGCCCGGACGCCGCTGTTGAGCAGGTGCTTGGCCATCCGGTCCACTGCGTGCTTGGTGTCCAGGAACAGGATGACCTGCCCCTCGCGGGCCGCGATGCGGGTGGCGGTGTCCTGCTTGTCCATGTGCGACACGTGCAGGACGTGGTGCTCCATGGTGGAGACGGCGCCCTCGGACGGGTCCACCGAGTGGACCACCGGGTCGTCCAGGAACCGGCGGACCAACGTGTCGACGTTGCGGTCCAGGGTGGCCGAGAACAGCATGCGCTGGCCCCCGGTCGGCACCTCCGTCAGGATCGCGGTGACCTGCGGCATGAAGCCCATGTCGGTCATCTGGTCGGCCTCGTCCAGGACGGTGACGTCCACCTGGTCCAGGACGCAGTCGCCGCGCTCCATCAGGTCGCGCAGACGGCCCGGGGTGGCCACGACCAGCTCCACGCCCTGCCCCAGGGCGCGGGACTGGCGGCCGATGGGCATGCCGCCCACCACGGTCGTCGTGCGCACGCGCAGCGAACGGGCGTAGGGGGCGAGCGAGTCGTTCACCTGCTGGGCGAGTTCGCGGGTCGGCGCGAGCACCACGGCCAGGGGGTGGCGGGGCTCGGCCACGCGACCCTCCAGCCGGGCGAGCAGCGCCAGCCCGAAGGCCAGGGTCTTGCCCGAACCCGTCTGGCTGCGGCCCAGGACGTCGCGTCCGGCCAGCGAGTTGGGCAGCGTCGCCGCCTGGATGGCCGACGGTGTGGTCAGGCCCTGGCGGGCCAGCGTCGACTTCAGCGGCGCGGGCATCTCCAGGTCCTGGAAGGCGTGGACCGGGTCGAGCGCGGGGGTGGTCGAGACGGGGAGCGCGAACTCTCCGGAGGAGCGTCCTGCCTGGCGCCCGCCGGAGCCGCCGCGCTGGGGGCGTCCGCCGGACGGGCGGGGCCGCTGACGGCCGTAGCCGCCGGAGGGGCGGCCGCGGCGCGCGTCGGTACGGGGTTGGTTCATATGGGGCCTTTCGCCGCCGACGCGTGCCTGGCGGGAAGCCCTCGGGGGCTTCGGCGTGTGACACCGGGTGTGCGCCGGAAAGAGTCTTCGAGGATCCACGGCCGGCACGGAGAACCCGGGGTCGTGGCGGAGTAGCCGGACCAGCGCCTGTCGGAGAACGACGGCCAGAGAAACGGTCCGGGAAAAGCAGAACCGGGGAGGGGCCGCCGCCGCGAGGGCGGGCCCCTGCCCCGGAAGAAGTCTGAGCTGGGTCAGATCAGGGTGATGTTGTCGGCCTGGAGGCCCTTGGCACCCTGGGTGATGTCGAAGTCCACGGCCTGGCCCTCCGCGAGCTCGCGGTAGCCGCTGCCCTGGATGGCGGAGTAGTGGGCGAAGACGTCGGGGCCGCCGCCGTCCTGCTCGATGAAGCCGAAGCCCTTTTCGCCGTTGAACCACTTGACCTTGCCGGTCGCCATGGGTGTTCCTCTCGTTCGGGAGTATGAAGAAAACCGCGGTCTGACGATTTTCCCGTCACTGCGGCAATAACCCGAAAAAGATGTACATCCAACGGGAATCACGACTGCAACTCCACTGAACCTAGCACACCTTCTCCCCTGCGCCACAGAAATACCGTGTGTCACATGGCACCGGAAAACGTGGTAAGGATCCACCCGGAAAACACGTTGGTCCCGGCCCCTGTCCTCGGCCCCGGCGACCGCCGCGACGGGCGCACGCGCGCCCCGCCGCCTCAGCGGCGCGGGGACAGCACGGCGGGCAGCCCGAAGTGCCGGAAGAGCGAGGTGTCGAAGAACATCACCGTGTGGGCGACCGCGCCCGCCCCGGGCGCCAGCTCCAGCACCTGGATGCCGAACGCCCGGTGGACGCCGTCGCCGCCCCGCATGTACAGCGCGAAGGCGGGCTGTCCGTTGGCCCCGGTCGGCACCAGCGCCATGTCGCCCGGACCGCTGGCCGGGCAGTGGGCGGCGATGAGGCGGCCGATGTGCTCGGCGCCGCGCACCCACGTGGCGAAGGGCGGCATCTCGAACACCGCGTCGGCGGTGAACAGCTCGGTGATCGCCGAGATGTCGTAGGACTCGAACGCGTCGACGTAGCGGTTCAGGACCTCGCGCTGTTCCGGCCGGGGCTCGGCCACCTCCTCCTCGGTGGGGGTGACCCGGGCCAGCTGGGCGCGGGCCCGCTGGAGCAGGCTGTTGACCGCGGGGACGGAGACACCGATGGTGTCGGCGACCTCGGCCGCGCTGTAGCGCAGCACGTCGCGCAGGATCAGCACCGCCCGCTGCCTGGGTTGCAGGTGCTGGAGCGCGGCGACCAGGGCCAGGCGCACGCTCTCGCGCGCGGCCACGACCGCGCCGGGGTCGTCCGCGCCGACCAGGGCGTCGGGCACCGGCTCCAGCCAGGGCAGCTCCGGGCGGTCGGCCAGTTCGCCCTCGGGCTCGGCGGTGGGCCCGCCGAGCCCTGTGGGCAGGGGCCGCCGCCGACGCCTGTCCAGGGCGGTCAGGCAGGCCGTGGTGGCGATCCGGTGGAGCCAGGTGCGCAGGCTGGAGCGGCCCTCGAACCGGTCGTAGGCCTTCCAGGCGCGCAGATAGGTCTCCTGCACCAGGTCCTCGGCGTCGTGCACCGACCCCAGCATGCGGTAGCAGTGCGCGAACAGCTCGCGCCGGTAGGGGTCGGCGAGACTCATGAAGTCCTGGTCGGACGCGTGTTCCACCACGACCGTCACGTTACGCCTCCTGTATGACAGAACACACGTTCCCGAACGGGTCGGCGAACCACGCCACCGTCGGGACGCCCCGCGAGATCCCCTTGCCGTCCTGGTCGAAGCCCTCGTAGCGGAGCATCCCGACGCCGCGGCGGGCGAACTCGTCCACGACGGCGTCGATGTCGTCCACGGGGAGGTTGAGCACGGTGAAGCCCGCGGGCTCGTGGTCGGGCTTGGGGTATACGAGAACCGCCCGCCCCTCCCCCAGGTCGATGCTGAGCAGGCCGTGCTCCTCCATGCCCTCCACGGGCCCGACCGTGAGCCCGAGGGTGGTTCCGTAGAACTCCCTGGCCCGGTCGGGGTCGCGGACGGCGAAGGAGCCGAAGGCCCTGGTGGTGTCGAACACGGTCCTCTCCTAACTCTCGCGCGCCATGGCGGCGCGGTGCTCGTCGCTGAGCTGGATGATCTGGACGTGGTTGCCGTCGGGGTCGACGGCGGTGCCGAACAGGCTGCCGTCGCGGTCCTCCAGCGGCGCCAGCCATCCGGTGCCCCGCGCGTCCACGCGGGCGGCGACGGCGCGGGCGTCGTCCACGTCGACGTTGAGGATCATGCGGGTCGGGTCGCCGGCCTTGGGCGCGACGTCGTCACGGCGGTCGATCAGCAGGTGGAAGGTGCCCAGGCGCAGGACGCGGTAGCCGTCCATGTCGATGTCGTCCTGGGGTGAGAGGACATCGGCGTACCAGTCGTGCAGGCGGTCGGGGTCGGTGGTGGCGAGGAGCATGCCGTCGAGGTTGGGGCGTTCCATGGTGTCCTCCGGGTGGTGTGGTGTCCGGGTCCGCGTCATCGGGTGCGGGCCCCAGTGCCGGTCGGCACCGCCGGTCCCGGGCCCGCCGGGTCCGGGGCCCCTGCCGGGGGCCTCCGGTCCCGGGCGGTCCCCGGTCCGGTGCCCTGTGCCGCTCACCCGTACCGACTCGCCGGCGTGCGCGGACTCATCGGCCTTCGGCGGTTCTCATGCCACCGTTTTCCGGGCGGGGTCCGCCGCCACCGGTTCCCCTCCCGTCAGCCGCCCGCCGGTCCGGGCGCCGGGGCGCTCTCGGCCCCGGCCTCGGGCGTGTCCGCGGCGCCCTCCCCCTCGGCGTCCACCGGTGCCTCCGCCGGTTCGCGCTCCGGCGGTGTCCCCGACGGCGCGGGGCGCAGCAGGACCACGGCGGCCACCCCGAACACGGCCATGGCCAGGCAGCCGATCACCCCGACCAGGTTGATGCCGGAGGTGAAGGCCTCGCGCGCCGGGCCGAGCAGGCTCTCGGCCGGGCCCGCGGGCAGCTCCGCGGCCACGGCCACGGCGGCGGGCAGGGTCTGGCCCGCCTCCTCTGGCAGGCCCTCGGGAACGCTGACCTCGGCGCGGTAGACCGCCGAGGCCAGGCTGCCCAGCAGGGCCACGCCCATGGCGACGCCGAACTCCCCGCTGGTCTCGGACATCGACGCGGCGGCCCCGGCCCTCTCCCGGGGCGCGGAGCCCACCACGATGTCGGTGACTAGTGCGGCGCCGGGCCCCAGTCCCACCGAGGCCAGCAGCAGCCCGGCGACCACGAGCGCCGTTCCGCCCTCGACGGGGACCAGGAACAGCAGGGCGAACCCCGACGCGGTCACCAGCATGCCGCCGCCGATGACGTTGGCCCGGCCCACGCGCGCGGCCAGCGGTCCTCCGGCCATGGTGGCGGCGATCATCGCCAGCGCCGGGGGCACCTGCCACATCCCCGCGACCAGCGAGGAGTGCCCGGCGACCATCTGGAGGTACTGGCTGATCAGCAGGAACGTGCCGCCCATGGTGACCGCTCCCGCCATCATCACGCCCAGCGCGACCCCGAAGGAGGGCTGGCGGAACAGGGTGAGGTCCAGCAGCGGGTCGGGCAGGCGCAGTTGGCGGCGGGAGAACACCGCGCCCATGACCAGCCCGAAGGCGAGGGAGGCGAGCGGCCCGAGGAGCGGCCCGCCCTCGGCGACGGCCTTGAGGCCGTAGACGACCGGCAGGATGGCGGCCAGGGACAGGGCGACGCTGACCAGGTCCAGCCGACCGGGTTCGGGCGCGCGGTGCTCGGGGAGCAGCAGGGGGGCGCACACCAGGAGCAGCAGCATGACGGGGACGCCGAGCAGGAACACCGACCCCCACCAGAACCACTCCAGGAGGAGTCCGCCCACGACCGGGCCGATGGCGGTGCCGCCCATGAAGCAGCTCGTCCACACCGAGATGGCCACCGCGCGCTGGCGCGGGTCGGTGAACATGTTGCTGATCAGGGCCAGGGTGGAGGGCATGAGGGTGGCTCCGGCCACGCCCATGAGGGCGCGGGTGGCGATGAGCGCGGCGGAGCTGGGCGCGAAGGCCGCGGCCACGGAGGCCAGGCCGAAGACGGCGGCGCCGATCATGAGCAGGCGCCTGCGGCCGATGCGGTCGCCGAGGGTGCCCATGGTGATGAGGAACCCGGCGATCATGAAGCCGTAGACGTCCATGATCCACAGCAGCTGGCTGCCGGAGGGCCGCAGGTCGGCGGCCAGGTGGGGCAGCGCCAGGTAGAGCACGCTCATGTCGAGAGAGAGCAGCAGGGTGGGCAGGGCCAGCACCCCGAGCCCGAGCCACTCGCGCCCTCCCGCGCGTGCGGGGGTCGGCTTCGCGCCGTTCATCGTGGTCTTCCTCGTCCGTTGGATCCGCACGGTGCGGTTCGTTCGTGTGTACGGACTCCGAAGGCGGCGGGAAATCATCGGCCCGGACCGGAGAAGCGGAGATGTTCCGGGCGGCGCCGTGGCGCGGGGCGGTGGAAGGGACCGCCCCTCGGCCCGTTCGGGCCCCGTCCCGGTCACCGGAGCGGTCGGCGCCGGACACGCCGGTGGGGCCGGGCCCCGCGCATCGCGGGAATCGGCCCCGTCCGGTGCCTCAGCGGCTCAGCCTCCGGAAGCGCCGCAGCGCCAGCGGCACGAAGACCATCATCAGCACCAGCGGCCACACCACCGCCATGAGCAGCGCGTTCTGCGCGATCCAGGAGTCGTTGGCCGCCACCGGGTTGCCGAACAGGTCGCGGGCCGCGATCACCGTCGCCGACAGCGGGTTCCACTCGGCCACCGGCACCAGCCAGTCCGGCATGGTGTCGGTGGGCACGAAGGTGTCCGCGACCATGGCCAGCGGGAAGACCAGCGAGAAGAACTTCATCGCCGCCTCCGGACTGCGCACCACCAGTCCCAGGTAGATGCCGATCCAGGTGAAGGCCAGGCGCAGCAGCAACAGCAGCCCCAGGGCCGCCAGCGCGGAGAGCGGGCCCTCGTGCCACCGCCAGCCGACCAGCAGCCCCATTCCGGCCAGCACCGCCAGGTCCACCACCGCGGAGAGCACGTCGGCCAGGCTGCGCCCGGCCAGTAGCGAGGCGGGGGCCATCGGCAGCGTGCGGAACCGGTCCACCACGCCGCGTCCGGCGTCGGTGACCACCGCGATCGTGGTGTTGCCGATCCCGAAGGCCATGGTCAGCGCGAACAGCCCCGGCATCAGGAACTCGCGGTACTCCTCGCCGGGAGCGTCCATGACCGCGCCCATGGCCTCGCCGAAGACGAAGCCGAACAGCAGCACGGCCAGGACGGGGACCATCAGCGTGCCGACGAGTTCGTCGGGCTTGTAGACCAGGTGCAGCAGGTAGCGGCGCGCCACCACCCAGGTGTCGGCCACCGCCCAGCGTGCCCGCGCCAGGGGTCCGGGCTCCTCCGGAACCGGACGTCGCGCCTCGGTCACGGACGCCATGACGCCTCCCTCCTCCGGGGCCGACGGCCCCGCCTCGGTCACGGACATCATGACCCCTCCCCGCGCGTGCCCTGACGGCCGGTCAGCCCCAGGAAGACGTCGTCCAGGGTCGGTCGGCGCAGGGCGATGTCCTCCACGTCCAGCCCGGCCTCGTCCAGGGCGCGCACCGCCTTGGCCAGTCCCGCGCCCCGGCCGTTGAAGGGCACCGACACCCGCAGGGCGTCGGCGTCCACCTCGGGCAGGGCCCCGGCCACGCGGCCCAGGACCTCCGCGACCGGCGGGAGCGCGTCGGCGTCGGCGACCACGGCCTCCACCCGGCCGCCCCCGACCCGGGACTTGAGCTCCTCGGGGGCGCCCTCGGCGATGATCCTTCCGGCGTCGACCACCGAGATCCGGTCGGCCAGGCGGTCGGCCTCCTCCAGGTACTGGGTGGTCAGCAGCACGGTCGTGCCGCCCTCGGCCAGGTCGCGTACAGCCCGCCAGACCTCGGCGCGGCTGCGCGGGTCCAGGCCCGTGGTGGGCTCGTCCAGGAACAGCACGGCGGGGTCGGGGATCAGGCTCGCGGCCAGGTCCAGGCGGCGGCGCATGCCGCCCGAGTACTCGCGCACCGGGCGGTGGGCGGCGTCGGTGAGGCCGAACCGCTCCAGGAGTTCGGCGGCCCGCGCCCGCGCCGCCCGCGCGCGCAGGTGGTGCAGGCGGGCGAACATCTCCAGGTTGCGCCGCCCGCTGAGGACCTCGTCGAGGGCCGCGTACTGTCCGGCGAAGCCGATGCGCGAGCGCACCCGCGCGCTCTGGCGCGCCACGTCGAACCCGGCGACGCGCACCTGTCCGGAGTCGAAGCGCAGCAGGGTGGACATGACCCGCACGGCGGTGGTCTTGCCCGCGCCGTTGGGCCCCAGCAGCGCGTGCACCGCGCCGGGGGGCACCTCCAGGTCGAAGCCGTCCAGGGCGGCGCGGCCGCGGGCTCCGGGGTAGGCCTTGCGCACGTCGCGGGCCAGGATCACCGGGTCGGCGGTGCGGTGCTCGGTTACACGGTCGTCGACGGCGGGAGCGGGTCTCACGGCGCGGCCTCCTCGACCGGGGCCCCGGCGGCCGGGAGCCAGCCCGGGCGCGTGCGCTGGGCGGGCACGTCCGGCCGGGTGACCTCGGCGTGGCGGCCCAGGCCGATACGGGCGATGTTGCGCACCGACTCGCTGCCCTCGGTGTAGTAGGAGCAGTGGCCGGGGATGGGGCCGGTGGCGAAGGCGGTGGCGCCGAACCCGGGGCGCAGCGGCGAGGGCCCGTGGCCCAGGTCCCGCCAGCGTCCCCGGGGGAAGAAGCGGATCCAGTCCGCGGGGCCCAGCGCCGCCCACAGGTTCCCGGTGAAGCCCAGGTCGGCGACGGAGTTCCCGCCCATGCCGGGGCTGCCCAGGGCCACGCACTCGTCCACGCGCCCGTGCCGCAGGGCCAGCCCGCACACGACGGTGCCGTAGCTGTGCCCCACCAGCGTGATGCGGGCGGTGCGGGGCAGGAAGGCCGTCAGGCGGGCCAGGTCCTCGGCGCCGCGTTCGGCCGGTCCCCGGAAGGCGGCCTCGGCGAAGCCGCGCGGGGTGTCGTAGCCGACCCAGACCACGACGGCGGAGCGCTCCTCGGGGGCGAGGGCCCGCATGGTGCGCAGGACCGTCCCCCCGTTGACCCGGGGCCGGGTGGGGCGGTTGGCGTCGAAGTAGTTGCCCAGGTAGTTGTCGTTGCCCGGGACCAGGACCACGATGTGGTCGGCCGCGGCCACGTCCCCCAGCGCCTCGACGATGCGCCCGTCTCCGGTCTCGTCGTGGGCCAGGAGCCGCAGGCCGTGCCACTCGCGCTCCTCGTAGCGCAGGGGGGTGGGGGGCGAAGCGTGACGTGGGCCCGCCGCGATCATGACTCTCCTGGGGAAGTTCGAGTGCCGACAGGTGGGGGAAACGGACCCTTTTCACGCTAGGTCCGCGGCGGGGTCGGCCTCCATGGCGCTGTCCCCCCGAACCGGGTCTGGCGTTGACCACCCGGTTCGGTAGTGGTGGCACCACTCCCGGCCGTACGGCGCACGGTCAAATTCCGACTAAAGCGACAAATAAGACGAAAGGCTTTCGGGTAGGTGGTGGGCGGACAGCCGTGAACTGGACGGACAGTGTCGAGCGGCCATACGGGCGCCAAGAACGCGGTCGTCGCGCGCCGGTGCCCGCTCTCCGCGAGAGCCTGGGGGTACTCCATGCGAGCAGTGGTCTTCGAGAACTACGAGCGGTTCCCGTCACTCACCGACGTTCCCAAGCCCGAACCGGGACCGGGCGAAGTCCTGCTGCGGGTGGCGGGAGCGGGCGCCTGCCATTCCGACGTCAGCGTGTACCGCCACTTCAAGGAGGGGCAGACCGGGGCCCAGAAACCGCCGTTCGTCCTGGGGCACGAGAACTCCGGATGGGTGGAGGCGCTCGGCGACGGCGTGAGCGAGCGCGTACGGGTCGGCGACGCCTACATGGCCTACGGCCCGATCGGCTGCGGACACTGCCGCATGTGCGTCCGGGGCCAGGACACCTACTGCGAGAACGCGGCGACCATGCCCTACCTGGCGGTGGGCCTGGGGCGCGACGGCGGCATGGCCGAGTACGTGACCGTGCCCGCCCACCACCTGGTTCCGCTGGGCGACGCCGACCCGGTGGAGGCCGCGCCGCTGTCGGACGCGGGTCTGACCCCGTACCACGCGATCAAGGAGGCGCTGCCGCACCTGGAGGGCGGCGGTCGGCACGCCCTGGTGATCGGCCTGGGCGGGCTGGGGCAGATCGGCGTGCAGATCCTCAGGGCGCTGACCGGCGCGACGGTGATCGCCACCGACGTCAAGGCCGAGCCGCGGGCCTGGGCCGAGCGCAACGGCGCGGTCACCGTGGGGGCGGGCGCGCACCAGGTCGAGGAGATCCGCGAGATCACCGGCGGCCGGGGCGTGGACGCGGCCTTCGACTTCGTGGGCGTGACCCCCACGATCGCGACCGCGGCGGCGTCGATGGCCCGGGGCGGGCGGCTGACCGTGGTCGGGATCGCGGGCGGCACGCACGAGTTCTCGTTCTTCACCAACCCCTACGAGTCCTACATCACCAACACCTACTGGGGGACGGTGGGAGAGCTGTGGGAGGTGGTGGACATGTACAAGGCGGGGCAGATCCGTCCGGAGGTCGAGAGGTTCGGTCTGGAGGACGCCCTGGAGGCCTACCGGAGGCTGGAGGCCGGGGAGGTCTTCGGCCGCGCCGTGGTCGTGCCGCACCAGAGCTGACCGCCCCGGGCGCCTCCGCGCGGGCGGCGGGCCAGCGCGACGCGCACCGGGGCCGACCGCTCAGGGCGTTCGCGCGACCGGCGGGCCTCCGGGTGGCGCGCCGGGGCCGACCGCGAAGGCGCGATGGAAGCGGCGGGCCGCCGGGGCGCCGTGCCCGTGTGCGGACCGCCCCGGGGCCCTCCCCCTTCCGCGAGGGCCCCGGGACGGGAACCCGTGCCCGGGGTCCTCAGCCCCTGCCGGGCGGCATCGGCACGAACGCACTGGTGCGCCGGGCGTACTCCGCCCAGCCGGGCCGACCGGACATGTGCTCGTCCAGCAGCCGCTGGCCCGACCCCCGGGTCAGCAGGCAGGTCATCACCACGGGCGCGGGCAGGGTGAGCAGCACCCACCACGACCCCGACAGCGCGACCAGGAACAGCCCCCACCACACGCAGGCGTCGCCGAAGTAGTTGGGGTGGCGGGTCCACGCCCACAGGCCGCGGTCCATGATCCGCCCGCTGTTGGCGGGGTCGCGCTTGAACCGGGCCAGCTGGGCGTCGCCCACCGTCTCGAACACGAACCCCAGCAGCCACACGGCCGCACCGGCGACGGCGAGCCACACCTGCGGGGAGCCGAGCAGGGGCGCACCGGCGTGCACCGCCACCTGGACCGGCATGGCGACCAGCCACACCAGGAACCCCTGGAGCAGGTAGACCACGCGCAGGGCGTAGGCGTTCCGGTTCCCGGGCGCCCCGGCCAGCAGGCGCTCGTAGCGGGGGTCCTCGCCCTTGCCCCGGGAGCGCAGCCCGATGTGCACGGCCAGGCGCAGCCCCCACACGGCGGTGAGCCCGGCCAGCAGCCAGGCGCGGGCGGGGTCGCCCGAGGCGGTCAGGGCGCCGACCGCCGCCACGGCGGTGAACCCGAGCCCCCAGGCCGCGTCCACCACGCTGTGCCTGCCCAGGCGCAGCGCCAGGGCGAAGGTCGCGAGCATGAGCGCCAGCACGGCCAGGGCGGACAGCCCCAGGGTGAGGGCGAGCGCGGAGGCGTCCATCAGCGGCTCCCGGCGCGGTCCGGGCGCACGGCCGTGATCTGGTCCACGCCCATGCGCCCCTCCTCGAAGGCGAGCGCGCCCCCGGCCAGGTAGAGCCGCCACACGCGGGCGGTCTCGGGTCCGGCCAGGGCCACCAGCTCGTCGAAGCGGCTCTCCAGCACCTCCAGCCAGGCGCGGGCGGTGCGCACGTAGTGCTCGCGCATGGCCCGCACGCCGCGCACCTCCAGTCCGGCGTCCTCCAGCAGCCCGACCGTCTCGCCCAGGGGGCGCATGTGCATGTCGGGGGCGATGTAGCGCTCGATGAAGGGACCGCCTCCGGGCTGGGCGCCGCGCCGCGACATCTGCTGGACCAGCAGGCGCCCGCCGGGGCGCAGCCGGTCGTACAGGCGGCGGGCGAAGGGCGCGTACTCGTCGTGGCCCACGTGCTCTCCCATCTCGATGGAGGCCACGGCGTCGAAGCCGTCGTCGGTGACGTCGCGGTAGTGCTGGAGGCGCACCTCGACCAGGTCGGACAGGCCCTCCTCGCGGACGCGGGCCGCGACGTGGTCGCGCTGGCGCGCGGAGAGGGTGACGGCGGTGACGCGCGCGCCGTGGTGGCGGGCGGCGTGCAGGGTGAGCGATCCCCAGCCGCACCCCACGTCGAGCAGGCGGTCGCCCTCGTCCAGGCGCAGTTCGCGGCAGATCAGGTCGAGCTTGTCGCGCTGGGCGTCGGCGAGGGTGTAGCCGGGGTCGTCGCTGGTCCAGTAGGCGCACGAGTAGGCCATGGACTCGTCCAGGAGCAGCTCGTACAGGTCGTTCCCGGCGTCGTAGTGGTGGGAGACGGCCGCGGCGTCGCGCTCGCTGGAGTGGAGGCGTCCGCGCAGGCGCGCCTCGGCCGTCGGGACGGGCGGCGGGGTGCCCACCACGCCCAGGGCCAGGAGGGTGCGGGCCGCGCGGGCCCACTCGGCGGGGCCGGGCAGCGAGGTGCCGTTCTCGCGCACGCTCGCCCACACCCGGCTCAGGGCGTCGGTGAGGTCGCCCTCCACGTCCAGCGATCCGGTGACGTAGGCGCGGGCCAGGCCCAGCTCGCCGGGGCGGGCCAGGATGTGGCGCAGGGCGTCGCGGTCGCGCATCACCGCCAGCGGGGCGTCGGCGGGACCGGCCTCGCTGCCGTCCCAGGCGCGCAGCCGGACGGGGAGCACGCCGTTGAACAGCCCGGCGGCCAGGGGCGCGAGGAAGTGGGCGGCCCCGCGGGGCGGGGCGGGGGTCGCGGTGGTGCTCATCGGGCCTTCTCCATGGTGATCTGCTCGACGTCGATGATTCCGGACAGGAAACCGGCCTCGCAGTAGGCGAGGTAGAAGGACCACATGCGGCGGAAGGTGGCGTCGAAGCCGAGGGCCTCCACCTGTTCGGCGGCGCCGGTGAAGTCCTCGCGCCACACGCGCAGGGTGTCGGCGTAGTCGCGGCCGAAGGAGAGGCGGTCGGTGACGCGCAGGGAGGTGCCCGCCCGCAGCTGCTCCTCGACGGCGGTGACCGAGGGGATGAGTCCGCCGGGGAAGACGTACTTGTGCATCCAGGTGTAGGAGCCGCGCGAGGCGCGCATCAGGGCGTGCTCCATGGTGATGCTCTGGAGGCCCACGCGTCCGCCGGGGCGCACGAGCCGGTCCAGGGCGGCGAAGTAGGCGGGCCAGTAGCGTTCGCCGACGGCCTCGATCATCTCCACGCTGACCACGGCGTCGTAGGTTCCGGTGACGTCGCGGTAGTCGCACAGGCGGACGTCGACCAGGTCGCAGAGCCCGGCGGCGGCGACGCGTTCGACGGCCAGGTCGCGCTGCTCGGCGGAGAGGGTGACGGTGGTGACGCGGGCGCCGCGGCGGGCGGCGCGCACGGCCAGCTCGCCCCAGCCGGTGCCGATCTCCAGCAGCTCGACGCCCTCGGCCACGCCCGCGGCGTCCAGGAGGCGGTCGATCTTGCGCTCCTGGGCGCGGGGCAGGGTGTCGCGGTCGCGGGCCTCGCCGTCCTCGAACAGCGCGGAGGAGTAGGTCATCGTCCGGTCGAGGAAGAGGCCGAACAGGTCGTTGGACAGGTCGTAGTGGTGGCTGATGTGGCGTCTGGACCCGGCGCGGGTGTTGCGGTCCGAGGCGGGCCTGCGGGGCAGGGTGACGTGGCGCAGGGGCTGGAGGGGGCGCGGCACGAGGTTCTCGTAGTCCGCGGCCAGGCGGGTGAGCAGGGCGACGATGTCGGGCGAGTCCCACTCCCCGGCCATGTAGGACTCGCCGAAGCCGATGAGGCCGCCCGCGGCCAGACGGCGGTGGAAGGCGTCGGGGTCGCGCAACTCCAGGGTGGGCGCGCCGTCGTCGGCGGCGGGCGCGGCGGAGCCGGTTCGCACGCGCACGCCCGAACGCGCGGTGGCGTGGCGGACGATGGCGCGGGCGACGGCCGCGCGCAGGCGTCCGCCGGGCACCCGGGCCACGTCGGGCCAGCGCCGTGCGTCCAGGGGCGGATGGGTGTGGGGGCTGGTCGTGGTCATGGCCGTGTCCTGGTCTTCCGTTCGGTCGCTGGTGTGTGCGTGTGCCCGCGCGGCTGGACGGGGAGCCCGCGCAGGTAGAGGCCGATGCCCTGGCGCCGGATGCGCAGCGCGTCGACCAGCGGCGCGAGGGGGTGGCGCAGCGCCCTGCGCAGCAGGGACGCGGTGGTGGCGGGGCGTCGGAGGCCGTGCACCGAGGCGGTGAGGGGCGGGCGCCCGTCGCGGTGCAGGGCGACGGTGAGCGCGAGGCGTTCACCGGGCTCGGGGAGGCTGAGGCGGTAGCGGCCGTCCACCGCGTTGAACGGGGAGACGTACATGGCCTTGTCCGCCTCGGCCCGGCCGCGGCCGTCCACGTCCAGGACGTAGCGGTGGCGCTGGCCGTAGGTGTTGTGGACCTCGGCGACGACGCGGCTGAGGCGGCCGTCGCGGTGGTGGCACCAGTAGACGGTCAGGGGGTTGAACACGTGGCCCAGGACGCGGGCGTGGGCGAGCATGAGCACCCGGCCG
Organism: Nocardiopsis sp. M1B1; assembly: GCF_052466615.1. NCBI lineage: Bacteria > Bacillati > Actinomycetota > Actinomycetes > Streptosporangiales > Nocardiopsidaceae > Nocardiopsis > Nocardiopsis sp. M1B1. The sequence continues at coordinate 2,540,239 of NZ_CP196194.1, read as the reverse complement.
CCGTCGAGGTCCACGCCGTGCTCGGCCAGGAGGGCGTCGATGTCGGCGCGCAGTTCGCGCGCCCAGCCGTCGGCGCGGTCGCGGCGCGCGGTGCGGGCGCGAGTGCCGGTCGGGGCTTCGGTGTCAGCTGAGGTGCAGGTGCCGGTCGGGGCACCGGCTTCAGCGGAGGCCCGGGTGTCCGCCGAGGCATGAGCGTCAGCCAGGACTCCGGTGTCAGCAGAGGCGCGGGTGCTGGTCGGGGCTCCAGTGTCAGCAGAAGCGCAGGCGACTGTCGGAACGCGGGTGTCGGCCGGGGCCCCGGCTTCGGCGGAGGCGCGGGTGACGGCCGGTGAGCGGTCGCCGTCCACCGCGTGGTCCTTCGCGCGGAACCCGGCCAGGGCGCGCAGCGGCCAGCGCAGGCGCGGCGGGTCGTCCAGGTCCACCAGCCAGTAGTAGGTGCCGTAGGCGAAGGCGTTGCGGACGGGTTCGGAGCGGACGTGGCGGACGGTGGCCTCGTACAGCGCGGGCGCCGGGGAGGGCGTCACCAGTGCACCCCCAGGCTCGCGGCGGCCCGGACGCCCGAGCGGCACCCGTCCTCGTGGAAGCCCCAACCGTGGTGGGCCCCGGCGAAGGCGACGGCCCGGTCGCTGAGTTCGGGCAGCCGCCGCTGCGCGGCCAGGGAGGCGGGGGTGTAGACGGGGTGCGCGTAGTCCATGGCGGCCACGACCCGGTCGGGGTCGACCTCGTCGGCTCCGTTGAGGGTGACCACGTACTGCTCGTCGGCGTCCAGGCGCTGGAGGCGGTTCATGTGGTAGCTCACGCGCACGGGCTCGGTGTCGGGCTCGCAGGAGGCCAGGCGGTGGTTCCAGCTGGCCCAGACGTCGCGGTCGGCGGGCAGGACGGAGGCGTCGGTGTGCAGCAGGGTGCGGTTGCGCGAGTAGCCGAAGGCGCCGAGGACCTCGCGCTCGGCGTCGGTGGGGTCGGCGAGCAGGGCGAGGGCCTGGTCGGCGTGGGTGGCCACGACCGCGGCGTCGAAGTCCAGGGCCTCTCCCCCGGCGCGCAGGCGCACCCCCTGGGCCGTGCGGGCCAGCGAGGTGACCGGGGTGCCGGTGCGCACCGCGTGCAGGTTCTTGGCGACGCGCTCGACGTAGGTGTGCGAGCCGCCGGTGACGGTGCGCCAGCGGGGCGAGCCCCACACGCTGAGCATGCCGTGGTTGGCCAGGAAGGAGAACAGGTAGCGGGCGGGGTAGTCGGTGGCGGTGCCGGGCGGGCAGGACCACACCGCCGACACCAGCGGGAGCAGGAAGTGCGCGACCGTGTAGGGCGTGAACCGGTGGTGGCGGATGAAGGCGCCGAGGGTGGGCTCGGCCGCGCCGGGGGGCGGGGTCGCGGCGAGCAGGCGCCGGGCGGCCCGGTGGAAGCGGGGGATCTCGGTGAGCATGCGCAGGTAGGCGGGGCTGCGCCGGGACCGGTTGGGGAGCATGGCCCGCATGCCGCGCGCGCCCGCGTACTCCAGGCCGCAGCCCCGGCAGCTGACCGACATGCTCATCTCGGTGGGCTGGGTGTGCACGCCGAGTTCGTCGAACAGGCGCAGCAGGTGGGGGTAGGTGCGCCTGTTGTGCACGATGAAGCCGCTGTCGACCCCCAGCTCGCCGCCCGGTCCGCCGTCGATCCGGTGGGTGTGGGCGTGTCCGCCCAGGCGGTCGTCGGCCTCGAACAGGGTGACGTCGTCGTCCCGGTGCAGGACGTGCGCCGCCGTCAGTCCGGAGACGCCGGAGCCGATGACCGCGACCCTGCGCCGACGGAGGGTGTGCTGCCCTGTACCCAATGCGTCCTCTTCACTTCCGGGGGTTGTGTGGCGGAGGTGATTCGGTACCGGGAACCAGGCGGATTGGTCCGCAAAATCACGAAAAGGTCTCGAAAGAGAGGAGGTGAGGACCGGGGTCCGAGCGCCCCGGCGTCGACCGTGACCCGCGTGCACCGGGCCCGGCCGCCCAGGCGAACCGGCGACCGCGTCCGGCCAAAACCAACATCGTGTGTGATGTCATCAACACACTGAAGCTTCTCCTGCGGGCGCGCCCTTATGGACATCTGACGGCGCTTTGCCCAATCTGGGGCAATGAGCCTTATGAGTCGACTCCAACGGGCTGACAAGAAGGTCTACGACCACGTAACGGGGTTGGGGCCCCCGTCCCTGGACGCCTACACCCCCAAGTTCGTGCAGGCGACGGACAACATGGCGCCGTGGTTCCTGATGTCGGCCACCCTCGCCGCCACCGGCGGCCCCAGGCTGCGGCGCACCGCCCTGCGCGCGATCCTGGCCGCGGGCACCGCCAACCTGGTCTCGGCGGGGATCAAGCAGCTCTCGGGGCGCACCCGCCCGGACAACTCGGCCGTCCCGACCGCGCGCAGCCCCTACCGCTCCTACCCCAGCACCTCCTTCCCCTCCGGGCACACCGCCGCGGCCGCGGCCTACGCGGCCGGGGTCATGACCGACGCGCCCAAGCCGCTGGCCGGGCTGGTCGCCCTCCTGGCGGGCGGGGTGGCGTTCTCACGCGTGCACAGCGGCGTCCACTACCCCGGCGACGTGCTCGCCGGGGTGGCCATCGGGTGCGGCGCGGCCCTGCTCGCCGGGACGGTGGTGCCGCCCCGACCCGAACTGGTCTTCGGCGCGCGCACCGTCGCCGACGGGGAGACCGACGTGGACCGCGAGGGCTCCGGGGTGACGGTGGTCGTCAACCCGCGCTCTGCCTCGGGCACGATGCCCGGGCTGACCGCGGCCGACGTCACGAGCAGGGTGGCGCGGGCGCTGCCCAAGGCGCGGATCATCCCGCTGTCCGCCGACGACGACGTGGTCGGGGTCATGGACCAGGCCGCGCGCACCAGCGACGTGCTCGCGGTGGCGGGCGGCGACGGCACCGTCAACGCCGGGGCGCAGGCGGCGCTGGACCACGACCGCCCGCTGCTGGTGCTGCCGGACGGCACCCTCAACAACTTCGCCCGCACGCTCGGGCTGTCCTCGGTGGACATCGCGCTGCGGGCCTTCGACGACGGACGGCTGGCCCGGGTGGACGTGGGCGAGGTGGACGGCCGGATCTTCCTCAACACGTCCTCCTTCGGCTCCTACCCGCGCATGGTGGACCGGCGCGACAAGTGGGCCGAGCGGATCGGCAAGTGGCCCGCGTTCGCGCTGGCCCTGTGGCAGGACCTGCGGGAGGTGAGCCCGATCTCCGCGGTGGTGGACGGCGAGCCCACCAAGGTGTGGTGGGCGTTCGTGGGCAACTGCCAGTACCGCACGCACGGCCGGGTGCCCGCGCTGCGCGAGCAGCTGGACGACGGGCGGCTGGACGTGCGGGTGCTCACCGCGCGGGCGCCCTTCCCGAGGCTGCGTGCCGTCGCGGACGTGCTGCTGGGCAAGTTCGCGCACGGCGAGGGCTACTCCGAGCGGCTGACCACGGGGCTGACGCTGACCATCCCGGGCGAGCCCAGGCTGCTGGCCGTGGACGGCGAGGTCGTGGAGGGCTCGCGCACGGTGGTCTTCACCAAGCGGCACGCGGCCCTGCGGGTGTTCGTGCCCGCTGTCGAGACCAACCGGTGAAACCCGGAAGCGGCGTCGGCCCGACCGTCAGCGGCGGCACCGCCGGGAGCCGCGGGAGGGCTCCCGACCGGTGTCACCGCCCAGCAGGAGGCTGAGCCCCGCCCCCAGCAGCCACGCGTCCTTGGACAGGGGCAGCCCCTGTTCGGTCGGGCGCAGGCTCTGGGGGCGCCGCATGCCCGGGGTGCGCAGGTACAGGCCGAGCAGACCGGCGGCGAACGCGGTCAGGCCCGCGCCCGCGACGCGGCTCGGCACGACGGGGATCAGCAGGGCGGCGCCCAGGGCGATCTCACCGGCCGACAGCAGCCGGGCGAAGGTGACCGGGTCCACGTCCTTGAGGAAGGGGTAGGTCCCCGCCGCCATCCCGTGCAGGCCCTGCGCGGCCTCCTCGTCGGCGCCGCGCTTCTCCAGCCCGGAGTTGAGGACGAACGCCCCCGTGATGACGCGCAGCGGCAGGTCGCGGGTGCTCAGGGGCAGGTTCATGTCGCTCCAACAGCTGGTCGGGTCCGTGGCGTGCCCGGTCGGCCGGTTCCGGCCCGGCCGCACCGGCAACAGGTCTTTTCCGGTCGCCAAGAGTCAGGGAGATGTTACCGACCGATAACCGCGTGGGCGGGCCGCGACCCGCCGGGCCGCCCGGATCCGGGCGGTGTCAGCGGGTGCCGGACCGCTCCCCCGCGCCGAGGCGTTCGACGATGCGGACCAGGTCCCGCCAGGCCTGGGAGGTGTCGGGGCCGCCCTCGTGGGGCGCGCGGAACCAGTCGACGAACTCGACCACGTCGCGCAGGTCCCAGCGCAGCCGGTACAGGTCCATCAGGGCGCGGTCGGGCTCGTGCCCACTGGCCCGGGCGTAGCGGTCCAGTTCGGCGGGGTCGTCGGTGACCAGCCACAGGTCGCGTTCGGGGGCGGCCAGGCCGACGGTGTCCCAGTCGACCAGCAGCGGGCGGTCGCCGTGCCACAGCAGGTTGCCGGGGTGGGGTTCGCCGTGGGTGAGGACCGCCGGCGCGCCCTCCAGGGCGGCCGCGCCCCGGTCGGACTCGGCCAGGCGCTCGCGCAGCACCGGGGCGTGCTCGGCGAGCAGGTCGGCGGTGGGCGCGGCGTGGGGGCCCGCGTCGCCGACCGCGGCGGGGCGGTCCAGCAGCGCGGCGAGCCGGTCCTGGCCGGGGAGGCGGGTCTCGACGGCGGGCGCGTCGCCCGGTGCGCTGCGGTGCAGCTGGGCGAGGGTGTCCAGGAGCCGGGCCCGCCGGTCGGCGGCCAGCCCCTGGCCGAAGTCGCCGGACTCGCCCTCCACGCGGGGGAAGACGCTGAGCGCGTACCCGTCGCCGACCGGGACGACGGTGTCCCCGCCCGGGGTGCGCAGGGGCGCGACGACGAACCCGAGCCCCTCGTCGTCGTGCAGCCGGGCGGCGGTGTCCATGGCCCGGGTGAGGCGCCGCCGCACGGCGGCCGGGTCCGGGCCGAGGAAGGACTTGTGGGCGAGGTCGGCCACGGTGGTGAACCAGCGGCGGCCCGCGGTGTCGGTGACGCTCCAGTGGTGGTCGCCGAAGCCCAGGGGGACGTGGTCGATCGCGGTCGCGTGGATGCCCCACGCCGCCAGCGCGTCGTGCAGGCGTGGTTCCAGGTTCGTCAGCCGTTCGCGCATGCGGCGAAACTACCAGCCGGTCCGCGCCGCGGCCGGGAACCTCCTCCCCGGGGACCCCCGTTTCGGGGGCGCCTCCCGGGGCGCGGACCGGGGAGGGATGAGCGGACCGCCGCGTTTCCGCCCGGGCGCGGCGCCCTCGGACCGCTCGGCCTACTCGGTTCCGGCGGCGGCGAGGAGGGTCGCGAGGGCGTCCCCGTCCCCGTAGACCCGCACCCGGGAGGTGTCGGTGCGCCCCCACAGAAGGAGCAGCAGGTCGGAGGCTGTGCCCTCGACCGTGGTCGTCGCACCGTGCTCAGCGACGGGCCGCGTCCGCCAGGTTCCCGCCGAGGGGTCCACCGTCCAGGCCCGCCCGGAGTCGGCGGCCCGCAGGCACACCACCGCCTCGAAGCCCTCGGGCGGTCCGTCGCCCAGGGCCAGCATGAACGCCAGGAACTCGTCCACCCCGTCGGCGGCCAGGTCCGCGGGCAGCTCGGGTGCCCGTCCCACGGCGTTGCGGGCGTCCCAGGCGTGCACGAGGGTCTCCTGGGCCATGCGCCGCTGGATGAACCCGGCGTTCTTCTGCGCGGCCCACGTCCACCGCTCGGCGGAGGGGTCCACCCCGGACAGGGCCCGGGCCGTCTCCTCCAGGCCGTCGCGGTACCAGCCCAGGAGGTCGTCGTCGGCGGGCCGGTCGGGCTCGGTGTAGTCCTGCGGGCCGCTGATGTCGCCCACGGTGATCGCGAGCCAGAAGCGGTGGACCTCGCCGGTGTGCCACACCAGGTCGGCGACGTTCCACTCCGGGCAGCTGGGGACGGGGCGGTCCAGGTCGCCCTCGGCCGCGTCGGCGAGGGCGGCGCCGTTCTCGCGGAGGGCGGAGATGTAGTGGGAGGTGTCCATGGCCCGCGACGCTACACGAGCCCCTGGAGGCCCGTACATGCTTTCGGGGGTTCCCCGAGGAGGCGGGCGGGCCCGGTTCCGACGAAGCTCCGGAGGGGTGGCGGAGGTGCCGGGTCAGGGCACCAGGCCGTACACGGTGGTGCCCTCGTCCCGGTCGTAGGCGGTGACGACCCCGGGGACGCTGTACCCTCTTCCTTCTTTCTTTCCCTGGAGTCAGCAAGCGCGAGGGAGGTCCCCCATGGACCGGACCGGGCCGGAGGCGGCGAGCCTGACCGAGGTCGTGGACGGCGTGTACGCCTGGGTGCAGCCGGACGGCACCTGGTGGGTCAACAACGCGGGAGCCGTCGCCGGGGACGACGGGCTCCTGGTGGTGGACACCTGCGCGTCCGAGGCCCGCACCCGGGCGTTCCTCAGCGCCCTGGCGCGCGCCACCGGCGGCGCGCCCGTCCGGTGGGCGGTCAACACGCACCACCACGGCGACCACGCGTACGGCAACAGCCTGCTGCCCGGGTCCGCCGTGCTCATCGGACATGCCACCATGCGCGAGGCGCTCGCGCGCGACCCGATCATGGACGCCTGCCCGCCGTTCTGGTCTCCCCCGCCGGACTGGGGGGACGTCACCCGGCGCCTGCCGTCGATCGTGTTCGACCGGGAGCTGACCGTCCACGTCGGCGGGCGGCGCGTGGAGCTGCGCCACCCCGGCCACACGGCGCACACCCCCGGCGACGTGGTGGCCTGGCTGCCCGAGGAGCGGGTGCTGTTCACCGGCGACCTGGTCTTCCACGGGCTGACCCCGCTGGTGTTCATGGGTTCGCTGGAGGGCGCGCTGCGCTCGCTGGAGTGGCTGCACGCGTTCGGCCCCGATCACGTGGTCCCAGGGCACGGCCCGCTGCTGGGCGCCGCCGACCTGGACGCGGTCCTGGGCGACCACGAGCGCTACTACAGGTTCGTGCTGGAGACCGCCAGGGACGGGGTCGCCCGGGGGCTCACCCCGCTGGAGAACGCCAGGGCCTGCGACCTGGGCGGGTTCCGCGACTGGGACGACGCCGAGCGCATCGTGCTCAACCTGCACCGCGCCCACGCCGACCTCACCGGCACCGACATGGACCTGGTGGCGGCACTGTCCGACGCCGTCGAGTGGAACGGGGGCCTGATGCCCACCGGCCTCTGAGCGCTCCCGGCCGGTCACCGCGCCCCCGCACCGATCCCTCGGATTGGTGAAATCACCGTAAACGTGTGCCAAGTCGACGTCGCTCCACCAACGCACGCACCCCCGGATGTTTCGCTTGCCGTGACAGGGCATCACCGTGGGCGACGAGGGGGAACGCCATGGCGGAGGCGACCGGGGAGGACGCGCGCGCACGGCGGCGCGGCCCCCGCAGCAACTGGGTGCCACTGGGCGTGGCCGCGGCGGCGATCGCGCTGCTGGTGGTGGCCTGGCCGCTGGTCAACGCGCTCCTGCCCGGCTCGGAGTCCGTCCCCTCCGGCGAACCGGTGCCCGTGGGGTCCGCGGGCGGCTACCGGGCCTCCCTCACCTTCCCCCAGGAGGGCTGGCACCTCAACACCGGCTCCAGCCAGGCCGGGCAGATCTACCGCTTCACCCGGGGGCCCGTGGAGCTGACGCTCAGTTCGGTCACCCCCGTGACCTCGCCGCCGCCCAGTCTGGAGGAACTGTGGGCGGGCCTGCGGCGTATCGTGCGCGCCGGTGAGGCGACGGCGAGGCTGGGCGACCCCGAGGCCATCTCCACCCGGGGCGGCGTCGAGGGGCTCGCCGGGGCCCTGGAGAGCCGGGAGGGGGACGGCTCCGCGGTGGTCTACCCCTCCCCCGACGGACAGCTGGCCGTGGAGATGACCCTGGCCGGGCGCGAGGCCACCCCGGCCGACCTCAGCGCGGTCGCCGACGTCGTGCGCTCGGTCTCCTTCACCCGGGAGGGCTCGTGAACCCCGAACCCGAGAACCGTCCGGCCGCGACCGACCGGGGCTCCGTGCCCTCGCCGCGCCGCGCCCGTCAGGAGGACTCCGAGCCCCGGCACGCGTGGAAACGGCCGACCGGGGGCGGGCACGCCCGCGGGCAGCGGCTGCCCGCGCTGGCCGCGCTCGTCCTGATCGGGGTTCTGTGCGCGGTGGGCCTGGGCTACCTGGCGGTGCGGTTCACCGGGCTGGTGCGCGTCTTCTTCTCCGAGGCGGCGCTGGCGGTGTTCCTGGGGCTGGTGACCCTGGCCTTCGGGTTCTGGGTGCTGCGCCGCATCCGTCCGGTGCGCGACCCCGCCCTGGACGCCTCCGTGGCCGCGGTGGCCTGGGGTCTGACCGCCGCGACGGCGGGCGGGGTCGTGGCCAACGCGGGCCTGGGCTCGATCTGGTCCAAGAGCCTGGGGCTGCCCTTCTCCGAGGTCTGGGGGGCGGCCATGACCGCGCCGCTCAACGAGGAGGTGCTCAAGCTCGCCGGGATCGTGCTGGTGGCGGTGGCCTTCCCCGCCGCGGTGCGCGGCCCGGTGGACGGGTTCGTGATCGGGTCACTGGTGGGTCTGGGCTTCGAGGTGACGGAGAACTTCGTCTACTCGATGAACGCGATCGTCCAGTCGGGCGGCACCGGCGGGCTGGTGCCGGTGGTGCAGACGACCGTGGTGCGGCTGGTCCTGACCGGGCTGGGCTCGCACTGGGCGATGTCGGCGGTCGCGGGCACCGCCGTGGGCCTGCTGGCGGCGGTGGCGTGGCGGCCCGGCAGGCGCAGGGCCGTGGCCGCCGTCCTGCTGGTGGTCCTGGCGATGGCGCTGCACTGGCTGCTGGACTCGCCGCTGTTCGGCGGGTTCGGCGGCGTCGTGTTCAAGGTCGCGGTGGTCTTCCTGACCACGATGGCCGTGTACTTCACCGTCCGGCACGCCTACCGGCGCCGGGTGCGCGCGACGCTGGCCTCCGAGGGCGGGGCGCTGGGCATGCGGCGGTCGGCGGCGGTGGCCCTGGCCGACCGGCGCGGCCGCGTCGGGGAGCTGCGCCACGTGGCCGAACCGGAGCGGCCCGCCGTGGAGAGGCGCCAGGAGCAGATGCTGGCGATCGCCGAGGACCGGGCGGTGCGCCGGACGCCGTGACCGGCGGGCACGGGCCGACCGGACGGGGCGGATCCGACAGCGGGCCGACCGGATGTCGGGCGGGCCGTGGAGCACGCGGACGGCGGCGGTCCCGCCGCGAACGCCCGCGCGGACGGCACCGCGGATTTTCATCGGCCGTTACCTGGGCATAACGTGCCCCATGGGTGAGCGAGCACGGAGGGGCACGGGAACGACACCGCCGAGGACCGGGCGGGGGCGCACACGCGACCCCAGCCTCACGCCGCGGGCGATGGCGGCGGCGCTGGCCGAGTACGGCAGGGCGGGTTGGGCCGCGTTCACCCTGGACGCGGTGGCCCGCCGGGCGGGGGTGGGCAAGGCCGCCCTGTACCGGCGCTGGCCGACCAAGGAACGCCTGCTCGCCGACGCCATCGAGCAGCACACCCGGCCGCCCGCCGCGGCCGACACCGGCAGCCTGCGCGGCGACACCCGCGCGCTGGCCTCCGCCCTGCTCGGCCACTTCCTGGCCCCGTCGGGCTGGGTCACCCTGCGCGTGGCCGTGGACGCCACCACGGGGATGGAGACCTTCGTGGGCCTCCAGGAACGGCTGGTGCGCGTGCACCGCGACGGGATGGCGGACATGGTGCGCAGGGCCGTCGAACGCGGCGAACTGGCGCCGGGCGCCGACACCGCGCCCTTCAGCGAGGCGCTGTACGGGACGGTCCTGGTGCACGCGCTGACCATGGGCCCCGGCCAGCGCGAACGCGCCCGCGAGCACGTGGACGAGCACGCGTTCCCGCTGGCCGACTTCGTGCTGGCCCCGCTGGTGGACGCGGCCGGAGGCGCTTCCGGGGGCGGGGCGGGGACCACCGGCCGCGGGAAAGGCCGGTGACCGGGCGGCCGCGCCCCGGCCGGCCGACCGCGAGGGAGGCGAGCGCGACGGGCTCCGTCCCGCGCAGGGACCGCCCGTCGGTCAGCCCGGTGGGCGCAGCCAGCGCTGGAGCAGGGTGCCCTCGGACTCGATGAGCACACCGGGCACGAGCGGCGCGTCGGCCGCCGTGCCGACCGCGACGCGCTGCTGGACTCCCCCGGCCATCAGCGGAACGACCGTCAGGCACATCTCGTCCAGCAGACCGGCCGCGGCCACGTCGGCCAGCAGCCGGGGCCCTCCCTCGCACAGGATCCGGGGCAGGCCGCGCCGTGCCAGGGCCCCGACCGCCGCGCGCAGGTCCACGCGCTCGCGCCCGCACACCAGCACCCGGTCCTCGCCCAGGGCGAGGCGGGCCCGGTCCAGGGCCTCGTCCCCGGCCGCCGCACAGGTCACCAGCAGCACTCCGCCGCCGTCCCCGGCCGGCTCGGCCAGCAGCGGCGGAACGCGTCCGCTGCCGCTGACCACGGCGATCTCGGCCCGGTCCGCGCGGCCCTCGGCGACGGCGCGGGCCGCCCGGTCGCCGGTGCGCGGGCCCGTCCTGCGGTAGCCCGCCTCGCGCGCGGTTCCGGCTCCGACCAGGACCACGTCGGCCAGGTCGCGCAGGAGCGTGAACACCACCAGGTCGGCGGGGGTGTTGAGGGCTTCGGTGCGGCCGTCGTTCCCGGCCGCCGCCCCGTCCAGGCTGGCGACCATGTTGGCGCGCAGCCAGGGCCGGTCGGGGTAGGCGTAGAGCCGTTCAAGGGCGGAGGCGTCCAGGGCGTCGCCCGGGGAGGCGGCGCCGGGGGCGGCGTCGTTCATCAGCAGTCGCACGGCCACACCGCCACGAAGTACATGACCCCGAAGGGGTCGTCGGCGTAGAGCACCCGCGGCCGCGCCGGTCCGCCGCCGCGGCCGTCGTCGGCGGCATCGGCAGCGGCGTCGGGGGTGAGCGCGTGCGCCATGACCTGGAGTGCGGCCCGGCCCTGCGCCATCAGCTCGGCGGCCCGGGCCGGGTCCAGCCGGGCGAGTCCCCGCCAGTCGCCCTCGGACAGGCAGCGGCGGACCTCCTCGTCGAAGGCGAAGGCGCGCTCGTCCGGCCGCACGAGGGCCCTGTCGCCGCGCCGGGCGCTGCCGTCGCCCAGCACGAGCAGGCCGATCCGTCCGGTGCGGGCGGCGATCCGCCGCCCCAGCTCCTCCACCTCGGCGGCGGAGGCGTCCCAGGCCACGGTGAGCATCTCCACGCGCCCCCGGTAGCCGACGGTGTCGAGCAGGCGCCGCGCCACGCCCAGGCTGGGCGGCAGCGTCCGCTCCCGGGGCACCCGCTCCCCCGTTCCGCCGAACTCGCGGACCGGCACGAGCGCCTCAGCGTGCTCCGCCGAGACGTCGTGCCCGCCGACGACGACGAGGACGTCCGGTTCGGCCGCGGCCAGGGCCTCCACCGCCGAAGCGCACTCCTTGCGCAGTTCGGCCAGCGGGTCCAGGCCGCCGCCGAGCTCGCGCAGGAGCAGCGGCGGGTGCGGACAGACGGCGGTCGCGACGATCACGCTTTCCCCTCCCTCACACCAGTCCCCGGACGGCCCGCGCGGGGGGACGGACTCCGCGGATGCTGGCGACCATGTCCAGCGTCTGCCGCGTCTGGGCCACCTCGTGCACGCGGTAGACCTGCGCCCCGTGCCAGGCGCACACGGCGGTCGCGGCGAGCGTGCCGGTCAGGCGCTCACCGACGGGCAGGTCCAGGGTCTCGCCGACGAAGTTCTTGTTCGACAGCGACACCAGGACCGGCCGGCCGGTGGCGGTCATCTCGTCCAGGCGCCGGGTCAGCTCCAGCGAGTGCCAGGTGTTCTTGCCGAAGTCGTGCGCGGGGTCGATGATCGCCGACGCCGGGTGCACGCCGAGGGAGACCGCGCGCTCGGCCAGGGCGACCGTGTCCTCGACCGCCGAGCGCACCACGTCCTCGTAGCGCGTGCGGTGCGGCGGGGTGCGCGGGGCCATGCCGCCGGTGTGGGTGCACACCAGGGCGGCGTCGAACTCGGCGGCGACCTCGGCCAGCTCCGGGTCGTACCCGCCCCAGGCGTCGTTGAGCAGGTCGGCGCCCGCCTCGCACACCGCCCGGCCCACGGACGCGCGCCAGGTGTCCACGCTGATCACCAGCTGGGGGAACTCGGCGCGGACGGCGGCCACGAAGTCGACCACGCGGCGCTTCTCCTCGTCGGCGCCGACCGGCTGGCCGTAGCCCGCGGTGACGCCGCCGATGTCCACGATGTCGGCGCCCTCGGCCACGACCCTGCGCACGCGTTCGAAGGCGGGACCGTCGTCCCAGGTGGCACCGCTGTCGTAGAAGGAGTCGGGGGTGCGGTTGACGATCGCCATGACCAGCGTCGTGTCCGCGTCGTACTCCCGACCGCGCAGTCTCAGCACCGGCCGCTCACTTCTCTCTCCCTGTCGGCGTCGGACCGGCCGCTCGACCGGCGGGGCGAGGGCGGCGGTCGCCGGTGTCCGCACCGGCCCCCGCGCACGGGACCTCCCCCAGCGGCCAACACTAGGGCACGTCCACCCGAGGGGGTCCGGCGACGCGTCCTTGCCCGCGCGCGGGGCCCCCGCGCACACCCGGTTCTCCGACGGCGGGTGCGGGCGGTGGCCGTTCACGGCCACGGGCTGGAAGGCCGCGGCCCCGGACCCGCCGCACGGGCACGGGGCCGCACCGCGGCTCGGGGTTCGCGGAGCACACCGGTGGCGCTTCCGGTCGATCCCTCAACCGGGGCCCGCCGGGGACGCGGGTCGGACCGGCTCCTGCGCTCCGAGGACGACGGGGTTCCACCCTTTTCTGACACTCGATTACGTGTTACCTTTGTCGCGATGTCAGAGTTCAACAGTCCCCGGATTCCGGCCGACCTCGTGAGCGCGGCGGTCCGCGCCTCGGAGAACCTCGGAAAGGACGTGGCCGACGTGCCCCTGATCGCCATCGCGGAGGAGGCGGGGATCTCCCGCAGCACCCTCCTGCGCCGCGTGGGGGGTTCGCGCCGGGCCCTGGACGAGGCGGTGCGCGCCTCGGGCGTGGACCCGGGCGGGCAGCGCCCCGTCCGGGAGCGCGCGGTCGAGGCGGCGGGCGGCCTCATCAGTGGACAGGGCCTGGCCGCGGCGACCCTGGAGGCGGTCGCCGCCTCCGCCGGGTGCTCGGTGCACAGCCTCTACGCGACCTTCGGCGGACGGGACGAGCTGCTGCGCGCGGTCTTCGAGCGCTACGGCCCGATCCTGGACCTGGAGGCGGTGCTCAGCGGACCGGCGGGGGACCTGGCCGACCGGGTCCGGACGATCTACCGCCTGATGGGCGACGCCTTCAGCCGCGAACCCCGGGTGCTGCCCGCCATACTCGCCGACGTGTTCGCCCGCCCCGAGGGCCCCACCTCCGACCTGCTCATCCGGCTCTTCCTGCCCCGCATGCTCGCCGGACTGGGCGGGTGGCTGGCCGAGGAGGTGGCCGCGGGCCGCGTCCGCGACCTGCCGGTCCCCCTGCTGGCCCAGCAGATGCTCGCCCCGATCGCCGTGCACTGCATGCTGCGCCCGGCGCTGGACAAGGTGGAGGAGATCGCGTTCCCCCCGATCGAGGACGTCGGCGCGGTGCTGGCCGAGTCCTTCCTGCGCGCCGTCGCGACCGATCCGAACATCGCCGACACGTCACCGGAATCGCCCTGAGTGAGCGGAGTTGCCTTGACTTCCTTCCCTGCCCGAAGGCAGGAGATTCCGGAACCACCTACCGGTGGTTCGAGGCCAACGCCTCGTCACGGGTCGCCCCGTGGCCTTCCTGTTTCGTCGCCGGTCGCCCCGTCCGGGAGGACTCCCGTTGAGATCTCACACCAGCTCCGCAGGCAGATGCCGCCAGCCCGGCGGCCCTGAGGTTGTTCGCCGCGTTCACATCACGGTCATGGGCCACCCCACAGCTGGGGCACGTCCACATCCGTACACGCAGCGGCAACGACGCGTGCACGTACCCGCACCCGGGCGTCGAGCACAACTTGGAAGAGGGGAAGAATCGGTCCACCACGACCAGGTCTCGCCCGTACCAGGTGCACTTGTACTCCAGCATGGTGCGCAGCTCCCGCCAGGCCGCGTCCGAGATCGCCCGGGACAGCCTCCTGTTCTTGACCATGTTGCTCACGGACAGGTCCTCGATCACGACCGCTTGGTTCTCGCGGACGAGTCGAGTAGTGAGTTTGTGCAGGAAGTCGCGCCTGCGGTCGGTGATGCGGGCGTGCACCCGCGCCACATTGCGGCGGGCCCTGTCCCGGTTGGCGCTGCCCTTGGCCTTACGCGACAGCGCCCGCTGCGCCCGAGCCAGCTTCGTCCGGTCGCGCCGCTCGTGGCGGGGGTTGGCCGCCTTCTCCCCCGTGGACAACGCCACCAGCGACGTCACACCCATGTCGACACCGACCGCATCGTTGGCAGCTGGAGTCGACTCGACGGCGTCCTCGCACAGGAGCGAGACGAACCAGCGCCCGGCGGCATCACGCGAGACCGTCACCGTGGACGGCCGTGCCCCTTCGGGCAGGGGGCGCGACCACACGATGTCCAGGGGTTCGCTCATTTTGGCCAGGGTCAGGTGGCCGTCGCGGTAGCGGAACGCGCTCGCGGTGTACTCCGCCGAGGCCCGGGACTTCTTACGCGACTTGAACCGCGGGTACCGCGCACGCTGGTCGAAGAAGTTCCGGAAGACCGTGTGCAGGTGGCGCAGTGTCTGCTGGAGCGGGACGGAAGAGATCTCGGTGAGAAAGGACAGTTCCTCCGTCCTCTTCCACGCGGTGAGCATGGCCGAGGTGTGGGAGTAGCCCACCCGCTCCTGGTGCTGCTGCCAGGCGGTGCTGCGTTCGGCCAAAGCACGGTTGTAGACCAGGCGTATGCACCCGAACGTGCGCGACAGCCCAGCCGCCTGCGCATCGGTGGGGTAGAAGCGGTATTTGAACGCCCGCTTCACGCTCTTCCTGGTCATGGAACACACCGTAGCGACCGCACTGTGGTCGCGTGAGGGAAATCCAACAGAAAGTCACGAGAAGGGAGCGGGCGTTTCCTCCCCGCCCTGAAGGACGGGGTATCCACGCCCAACAAACAGATGAATGAACGAACGAGCGAGCGTACGACCTGCGTGGTCGTCGGCGGCGGCCCCGCCGGAATGGTGCTGGGCCTGCTGCTGGCCAGGGCCGGCGTCGAGGTCACCGTGCTGGAGAAGCACGCCGACTTCCTGCGGGACTTCCGCGGGGACACCGTGCACCCCTCCACCCTGGAACTGCTGGAGGAACTGGGCCTGTACGAGCGGTTCGCCCGGCTGCCGCACAGCAGGCTGGACGAGGTGGCCTTCCCGCTGGGCGGGGGCCGTACGGTGACCATCGCCGACTTCCGCAGGCTGCGGGGGCTCGCCCACCCCTACATCGCGATGGTCCCGCAGTGGGACTTCCTCAACCTCATCGCCGAGGCGGGAGGCGAGGAGGCGGCCTTCACGCTGCGGATGGACACCGAGGTGACGGGGCTGCTGCACGAGTCCGGCCGGGTCGCGGGCGTGCGCTACCGGGACCTCGACGGCGACGGGGAGATCCGCGCCGACCTGACGGTGGCCTGCGACGGGCGGTGGTCGCTGGCCCGCCGCGAGACGGGCCTGGTGTCCCGGGAGTTCCCGGTGGGAATCGACGCGTGGTGGTTCCGTCTGCCCCGCGAGGCGGGGGACCTCGCGACCCTGACCCCGCGTGCGGCCCCGGGCAGGTTCGCCGTGGTCATCCCCCGTGAGGGCTACCTCCAGATCGCCTACATCGGACCCAAGGGCGCCGACCGCGAACTGCGCGCACGCGGGATCGGGGCCTTCCGGCGCGACCTCGCCGAACTCATGCCGGAGCTGGCCGACCGGGTGGGGGCTCTGCGGTCCATGGACGAGGTCAAGCACCTGGACGTGCGGCTCAACCGGCTGCGCCGCTGGCACGTGGAGGGCCTGCTGTGCATCGGCGACGCGGCCCACGCGATGTCCCCCCTCGGAGGTGTGGGGATCAACCTCGCCGTGCAGGACGCCGTGGCCGCCGCGACGCTGCTGGCCCGGCCGTTGAAGGGGCGTTCGCTCACCTCCCGCGACCTGGCCGCGGTGCGCAGGCGGCGGATCGTGCCGACGGTCGCCGTCCAGACGCTCCAGCGCATCATGCACCGGGGGCTGGCCGAACCGATCATCAGGGGTGAGCGGCAGGGCCCGCCCAAGCCCGTGCTGGCGGCCCTGGACCGCGCGCCCTGGCTGTCTTTCGTGCCCGCCTACCTCATCGGCAAGGGCCTGCGCCCCGAGCACATACCGGGCTTCGCCCGCCGCGGCCCCGCACGCGCGACCCGGTAGAAGTGGTGGGCCGGTAGGGGCGGTGGCCCACTCCCTCCGCCGTGAACTTGTGCTTATAGCGAGGTTGGACGGTCGAGACGCACTATAAGCACAAGCTCGTCCCAGGCCGGAACCCTGGCGTCACACCAGCAACGGTTCCGGCCGGTCCGCCAGCGGGCAGGGGCGCATCAGGAGGGGCGCGGCCGGGGCGCGAGGGTCAGGAGATGTCGGGGACGCGCTCGCCCCTCGGGACCGGCCCCGGGGCGGTCCCGACGCCGAAGGGGCTGCCGCCCAACTCCTCGCGGTGGTGCGGGGTGAGCCAGCCGCGCGGATCGGGCCCGGCGGCGATGATCCGCGTGGGGTTGATCCCCGTGTGGACCCAGTAGTAGTGGATCCGGACGTGATCGAGGTTCGTGGTGTCGCCGAACCCCGGCGTCTGGAACAGGTCGCGGGCGTAGGCCCACAGCGCCGGGTACTCCGACAGCTTGCGGATGTTGCACTTGAAGTGGCCGTGGTAGGCCGCGTCGAAGCGCACCAGGGTCGGGAAGAGCTTGATGTCGGCCTCGGTGATCGAGTCCCCGACCAGGTAGCGCCGACCGGAGAGGCGCTCCTCCAGCGCGTCGAGCCTGGCGAAGACGGCGGCGACCGCGGCGTCGTAGCGCCTCTGGTCGGGGGCGAACCCGGCCCGGTACACGCCGTTGTTGAGGTCGGTGTAGACCTCCCGGGAGAGGGCGTCGATCTCGTCGCGCAGCGCGGACGGGTACAGGTCCGGGGCGCCGTCCCTGACCAGGCCGCCCCACTCGGTGTCCATGTCCCGGACCAGCTGGTCGAAGTCGTTGGTCACCAGGTGGCCGCTCTCCACGTCGACCAGGCCGGGGACGCTGACCCCGCCGTCGTAGGAGGGGTCGCGCGCCAGGTAGGCCTCGCGCAGGGCGTGGATGCCCAGGACGGGGTCCCTGTCGCCGGGGCTGCCGGTCGCCTCGGTGAACACCCAGTGCGGGTCGCCCTCGATGACCTCCTGGCGGGGGTCGGTGACCGCCAGGGAGACGGCCTGTTCCAGGCCCATGAGCCTGCGGGTGATGACGACCCGGTGCGCCCAGGGACAGGCGCGGCTGACGACCAGGCGATAGCGGCCGGGCTCGGCCCGGCGGCCGAAGCGGCCGTCTGCGGTGACCCGGTCGGCGAAGGCCGCCGGGTCGCGGGTGATCTCCTCGGTGGGCATCTGGTTGGCCCTCATCTGCGACCCCCTCGTCACGCTGGCGGGACGCGGCCGGAGCCGCGCACACTGTCCGTGCAGTGTACGGAGTCGGCTCCGGCCGTCCGCGCCACGACACCTGGGGTCGGGCCCCGGGTCAGGAGTTGTCCCGGGGACGCCAGGTCCTTCCGCGCCCCGCCTTCTTGGGTTTGCGGAGCAGGGGCCGGGACGGCTGGGACTCGTCCGACTCCCCGCCCTCGGCGTTCGGCACGGGGTGCTCGGCGACGGCTCCGGCGGGGGCGGTGGCGTTCCTGCGTTCGGCCCTGGTGCGCCTCTCCAGGCGCTCCGCGCGGCTGGTGAGGGGGTCCGCGCCGGACGCGGCCGCGTTCTGGGCACGGGCGCGGGCCCGTTCGGGGCGTGCGGGCTGGTCCGGGGGCGCGGGCTGCTCGGACCGCGCCGCCGGAGCGGACGGGGTGGACGGGGCAGGCGAAGCGGGCGCGGTCCCGCTCGGCTTCGGTAGACGGGAGCGCACGGCGCGCTTGGCGGCCTTGCGGACGGGGGCGGCCTCTTCCTCGGGGGTCCGCTCCTGCTGGGCGGGCGCCGTGCGCGTCTGCTGGGACGGGCGTTGAGCGCGAGCGGGAGAGGCGACCACCGACGGGACCGTGCCGGTGCTCGGACGCCCGGGGGCGGGCCTGGCGGGCTCGGGCTCGGGCTCGGGCTCACGCTGCTCGGGTGCGGGGTGCTCGGCGGCGGGCCTCGCGGGGGCTGTCTCCTCGGACGCGGGGCGCTGGGCTGCGGGCTCCGCGGGTGCGTTCTCCTTCGGCTGCTCCGTCCGTGCCGGGGCGGTGACCTGAGCGGAGGCGTCGGCCCGGGCCGCGGCGGGCTCGGGAGCGGTCTCCTCGGGCGCGCGCTGCTCCCGGGCCGCGGACGGCGCGGGCGCGGACAGCTCGGAGGCGTACTGCTCGGCGGAGGGCCGTTCGGAGGCGTCCGCCGTGGGAGCGCCCTCCTCCTGGGCTGCCCGTTCCGGCGCACGCTGCCCGGGCACGGCCTCCTCGGCGGCGGCCTTCTCCGGAGCGGGTTCGGAGACGGCGGGCCGCGCGGCCCCGGACGGTTCCGGCGCGGTCTCCCGGGAGACCCGTGCCTCGGAGGCGAGCTGCTCGAACGCGGACAGGTCGGGCACGGCCTCCTCGGCCGCGGACGGCTCGGGGGTGGAGCGGCCCGCCCCGGTGTCCGGGGATTCCGCGTCCGTCCGCGCGGTGGCCGCGCGCTCGGACTCGGAAGGCTCGGACGCCTCCTTCCGGGACTCCGCCGCCTCCGGAACGGAATGGGCGGCGGTGGGCGGCGCGGAAACCGCCGCCTCGGGCGCGGCCTCCGCAACTGCGGACGACCCGGAAACCGCCTCCTCGGAAACGGACGGTGCGGACGGGGAAGGCCGCGTCGCGCCCTCCTCCACGGCGGGCCGCCCGATGACGGAACCGTCCGACCGGGTGTCCGACCGCGCGGAAACCTCCGACGCGGCCGTGGTCAGCGCGGTGTCGTCCGGCTCGGCCCCGGACCACAGGGCACCGGCCCGCTCGGGTACGGACGGCGCGGCGTCAGCCGACTCGGTCGCGGACCGGGCGGTGTCGGCCTTCCCGGCCGCGGGCGCGTCGGTCTCCCAGAAGTCGGTGTTCCAGACGTCGGCGTCCCAGAAGCTCTCCTCCGAGGCGTCGGCCGCCTTGGCCTTCCTGATCCCCTTGGTCCTCCTGGGCTTCGCGGCCGTCTCGGCCTTGCGCTCCTTCTCCTCGCTCACAGCGGCATCGACCGTATCGACCGACTCGGTCGGCTCAGCCGTCTCGATCGCCTCGTTCGTCTCCGCCGTCTCAGCGGCGACCTGCTCCCCCAGGGCGCCGAGGAACGGCTCCGCGAAGGAACCGGCCTCCTCTTCGACGGCCTCTTCTTCCACGGCCTCGGCGGCCCCCTGGCTCGGCACCCGCTCGCCGGTCTCCTCCAGGGCGGGCGAGGAGTGGCGGTAGGCGCGGACGGCGTCCATGACCTCCTCGGCTGTCGCGCCGGGCCAGGAGCAGTGGAAGACCGGGTTGAGCGGAGGACTGGTCTCGGTGATGAGGCCGTCCTCCTCGATGACGCAGCTTCCGCCGAGCGGCCAGCGTCCGAGGACCACGGCCGTGATGCCCTGCTGCTGCCCGTGCAGCAGCAGACCCGACAGCGCGGTCTCGTGCTCGGAGGTGGGTGAGGTCACCAGGGCCAGGGGCGTGTGCGGCCGCTCTCCCGGCTCCTCGACGATCTGGTGCAGCTCGCGCTGGAGGACGGTCAGGGCCTCCTCCATCGTGCCGACCATCCGCACGGGCTCGCAGGGGTGCGCGCGCAGCAGGTCTCGGCCCCGGTCGCCCACCAGGCGGGCGGCCTCGGCCTCGGTGAGCAGCACGCGCACGGAGTCGTCGTTGAGGCGGTCGAGCGCGTTGACGATGAGGCGCCGGGCGGCACCCGCCGCGCCCGGGCCGGTGATGCCGAGGCCGGGCACGTGGTCGAGTTCCACCGTCACCCGCTCGTCGATCTCGTCCCCGGGGGTGGGCCGGGGCGGCGGAGCGGTCAGGGCCAGGCGGCGGGGCGCACGCGGCAGGCGGGGCAGGCTCAGGCTGACGCCGGGCATACGGACGCCCCGCTTGCCCAGCAGGTATCCCCCGGCCAGGCCAGCGAAGGCCACCGCTCCGGTGACGGCGCCGTCGGGGATCTCCACGACCAGCACGTTCTCGCCGTCCTCGGCGGCCTCGGCCGCGGCAACGGCCGCCGCCTCCACGGGGTCATCCTCCTCGACGGGGGCAGCGGTCTCCCCGGCACCGGTGTCCGGCGTCTCGGCGGCCATCACACGCGACTGGAGGGAGGTCGGCTGCGGGACGACGGTGTAGGCGACCTCGGCCCTGCGCTGGGCGGCGGCGCCGCCCTCGCGGGGCTGCTCGGAGCCGACGCCCTCCACCGTCATCTCCGGGGCCTCCTCGCCCAGGACCTCGTCGAGGTGGTCCGCGACCGCCTGGGCCCGGCGCTCGGACAGCTCCTGGTTGACCTGGGCGTTCCCGCTGGGGTCGGTGTGACCGGTGATGCGCACGGGCGTCTCGGTGTCGCCGTAGGAGTCGATCATGTCCGCGACCGGCGCGAGGTCGTCGCGCATCTGCTCGGTGAGCTCGGCAGAGCCGACGCCGAAGCCGGAGACGGTGCGCACCCGCTCGACGGGCTGCGCGGACGGGGCCTCCTCGGGAGCGGGGGGCGCGTCGGCGTCCTGCTCGCCGTCCGCCTCGCGGTCCTCCTGCGTGGTGACGGTGTCGGCGAACGCGGTGGCCGGGGCGACCGCCACGGTTCCCACGGCGGCCGCCGCCACCACCTGGAGCGGTCCGAGGGGGCGCAGCCTGCGGGGCATGCCGCGCAGGCGGGCGAAGGTCTCCACGACCAGTCCGGCCGCGTACAGGCCCCACAGGGCCCACAGCACGGTGATGAGCAGGGCGGTGAACACACCCGGCGGCAGGCGCCAGCCGCGCAGGTGGGCCGCGGCCACGGCCCAGGAGTCCGGCAGCTCCGGCCAGGGCAGATGCCACAGGAGCAGGTAGGGGATGCCGAGCAGGATCGCTGCCGCGAGCAGGAGGGCGCTCAGCCGTCGGATCTGGGTCATGTCCGCCTCACTGGAGCTAGGGAGTCGGCTGGGTGTGGGGACGTGCGGTGGCCGTGGCGTCGACGGTGGTCGAGCCCATCGGTAGGAGGGTGAAGGAGTAGTCCACCGAACAGGTCACGGTCACGGTGTCGCCGCTGACCGCGACCGTCCCGGTGGCACCGGCGGCGCTGAGGAAGGACTGCGCGGCGGCGGAGGCCGCCGAGGGGTCGAGGGCGACCTCGCTCGTGCCCTCGCGGTAGGAGGCCCAGTCGAGCTGCTGCACGCCCGCCCGGGCGGCCTCCTGGGCCAGGGTGGCGGCCTCGTTGCGGGCACGCAGCAGGCCGCCGCCGTCGGTGACCAGACCCAGGCAGAGGATGAAGGCCGAGGCCAGAATGGCGACGAACGCTGTTGTCTGGCCCCTGTCGTCCGTGCGTCTCACGGCTGCCCCCTGAAGGTGTCGACGACGACGGTGGCATCTCCGGTGACCGTGAGCGTCCCAGGGACACCTAGTCCGGTCAGATCGCTCAGTCCGACGCGGCACTCGACCACGGCGGTGACCGCCCCTCCGGGGGTCAGGCCGCCGTGGTCGAGGCTGACGGAGTGGTCGCCGCAGGCCAGGCCGTTCTCGGCGAGGGAACTCGCGGCGGTGCTCGATGCAGCCCCCTCTGCAGCGGCCACACTGCGTTCGAGGGAGGCCGCCCGGGCGGCGGAGTGCGCCACCTGGTCGGCGGTGGAGTTGGCGTCCGCCACCCTCCCGGCGAGCACCATGAGAAGTGCGAACGCCAGGAGGGCGGGGGTGAGGAGTACCAGTTCCACCGACGCTGAGCCATGGTCGGCACGTCCGGACTCCGCCGGGTGAACAAGGTTCACGGAGCTGCCTCCGAGGGGACGAAACGCTCCACGGGCGCGGTGACCTCATGGCCCACCGGCCAGCTGAAGCCGGGGACGATGCTGGGCACCTCAGCGTCCACCACCACGCGTACCTCCTCCGCACTACGGTTGACGGACACGTCGAGGCCGGAGAGGAAAGAGCTTCCCCCTACCTCAGCCACCGACGTGCCACCTCCCGCTGTCCGAGACTGCTCAGCGGTCCTGCGTGCGATGTCGGCCACGACATGGTCGCCGTGCATCCATAGGGCCGTCTGGACGACAAGCAGGACCAAGAGCAGCAGCGTAGGAGCGGCCACGGCCAACTCTGCACTGCCGCGGTCGTCCCGAGGAGGTTGCACGCTCAGCCCGTGGGAATCTTGTCGATCTCGGCTCTCACGAAACCACCGATGGCAACTGTCGCAGCAAGGGCGAGGCCGATCAGTACTGCGGTGATCATGACGGTCTCGGTGGAGTAGCCATCGTCCCTTCGACTGAGCAGCAGGGAACTGAGGTAGGCCGTGATGCGTTGCATCAGAGTTCTCCAGATCGTGTTGATATCTCATGAGCTGAACAGGATGTGGCTCATCGCCGGGTAACCCAGCAGGGCCAGGAAACCAACGAAGAGCAGAACCACCGGCAGGCTCATCCGCTCGGTGGCGGACTGTGCCTCGGCGTCCATTTCAGACAGGAACTGAGTGCGCAGTGTCTTGGATTTAGAAGCCAGAGAACTACGAATGCGCGCGCCGTCCGCTCCTGCGAGCTGAAGGCTGGCTGAAAGCTCGGCAAACTCAGAAGTGTCGTAGCGCTCACCGAGGTCGCGCAAGGCGGTCCAGGGCGGCTGCCTCCTGAGCACCGCTTCGCGCAGACTGTCCCGGATTCGGACCATGGCCCACCCATTGCCCGCAGCCCCAGCATCGGCAAGAGCACCGTTGACGCCTGCTCCCCCAGCCAGGGACACCACGACCAGATCAGCGAAACTCGCCAAGGCTCGGCGCATCTGCTCTCGACGCTTGTTCGCCTCATCGCGCAGAGACAAGTCAGGGGCGAACCAGGCGACCACGGCGAACAGCGCCCATAGCGCAACAGCCAAGGCGGTGGACGGAAAGAATCCAAGCAGGGAAAGCATGCCACCCAGCAACGGGGGAAAAGCCAGGCCTAGGAGTAACGCGGTGAACTTCTCGGCAAGGTAGGACGCAGAATCGCGCTCGCATACACGCAGGTCACGGCGAACGCGAGGGCCCGGCATGCCGAATCCATCCAGGATCGGAACACCGATCCTTCCCAGGCGTGTCAGTACCCCCGTATCAGGGCTCGCCACCATGACGGGTCGAGGCGGGGGCGGGGCAGCCAGGCGTTCCGCGAGAGTGGGCCGAGCCCAGCGGGCAGCGAAGAGCGCCCACAGGGCAAGCCCAAGTGCAGCACCAGCGAGCGTTGCGGCCAGGACGGGGGTCATCGGACGGCCTCCGAGGCACGGGCAGGGGAAGAGGCGGGCGCGAGCACCCTAGGCCCCAGGTCGAAGCGAGACATGCGTTGCAGCCACACAAGCGCGGACGCCCACAACACGCCGACACCCGCAAGCATCGTCTGACCGATGAACCCGTCAAAGGGCTCCATGTATTCGCGGTTGAACACCAGCAGAAGCGCGGCCATACCCAGAGTCGTGCCAACGATGATCCGGGTGGACGTACGCAAACGTGCGCGGCTGGCGGCCACCCTCACCAGCATCGCCGCCTGTTCACGTGCGGCCTCGGCCAAGCTGCCGAGCAGCGTCCCCAGATCGGTGGCGTGCCTTGTAGCAGCCGTACTCAGCGCTGCGGTTACCAAATCCGCAGTGGGGTTGTCCACCTCGTCCGCGAAGGCCCGCAACGCACCCTGCGTGGGCTGACCGGCCCGCAGCCGCTCCGCCAGTCTGGCGACCGGTTCCCTCACCGGCTCCGGCGCGATGGGCACCGTGGCGGCCACGGCCTGGTGCAGACCGGCCGCACCGGCCATCAGGTCGCGCAGCATCTCGGTCCAGGCCGCGACGGCCTCGACCCCCGCCACCTGTTTCTCATGACCGCGGTCGGGACCCAGCACCGCCGGGCCCCACCAGCAGCCCGCGGCGGCGAGCACACCGGCCACCGGCCACCCGGTGACGAACCAGACCAGCAGGCCGCCGACGATCGCGGCGACCAACCTCAACGGCCGCTGCTGGCCGAACAGGAGCGCCCGCCACTGCGGAACCCGCGAGGTACGCGAGCCGCCGGACGCCGCCAGCGACGCCAGGGCCAGCCACAGCCCCGCGCCGAGCAGGACGCCCGCTGCGGCGACGAGCAGAACAGGAGTCGTCACCGCGCCCACCCCACCGTGTCCGGGCTCAGCATCGCCGGGTCGAACCCGGCCTCGGCCAGGGCGTCGAGCGTGTTGGGGCTGGGCGGCGCCGCGGGCAGGGGCCCGTTGCGGTCGCGCCGGTAGACCTCGTTGGAGACCACGTTCTGCCCCTCGGCGCCCACCACCTCGCGCACGCTCGTGACCATGCGCCCGCCCGTGGGCAGCGCCGACACGTGCACGACCAGGTGCACGGCGGCGGCCACCAGGGACGCGGTGGCGTCCAGGGGCAGGCGCTCGGCGGACTGGGCGGCGTAGGCGCCCAGCTTGGTGAAGGCGCCCGCGGAGTTGGCGGCGTGCAGGGTGGTGAGGCTGCCGTCGTTGCCCTGGCTCATGGCGTTGAGCAGCGGAACGGTCTCGTGGCCGCGCGTCTCACCGACGATGACCCGGTCCGGCGACATGCGCAGGGCCGTGCGCACCAGGTCGGCGATGGTGATCTCGCCGACGCCCTCGACGTTGGCCGGTCGGGCCTGGAGGGCGACGCAGTCGGGGTGGGCGTCGCGGTCGCGGTCCAGCCCGAGTTCGAAGACGTCCTCGATGGTGACGAGGCGTTCGTCCACGGGGATCTCGGCGGCCAGGGCCCGCAGCAGGGTGGTCTTGCCCGCGCCGGTGCCGCCGGTGATGACCATGTTGCGGCGGGAGCGCACCCCCGCGCGCAGCAGGGCGACCAGGATGTCGTCGATCGTGCCCAGTCCGTGGAGCTGTTCGAGGGTGGTGCGGCCGTAGCGGTGGCGGCGGATGGACACCGAGGGCTGCCGGGCGACCTCCATGACCGCGTTGAGGCGCTCGCCGCCGGGCAGCTGCATGTCGAGGATGGGCGCGCCCGGGTCGAAGCGGCGCTCGCCCGTGGCGGACTCCGACGCCAGGCGCCGGACCAGGGCGACGACCTCGTCGGGGTCGGCGAAGAGGGAGTCGTGCCGCTCGCGGCTGCCGTCGGCGCGGCGCACCCACACGTGCACGCCGTTGATGTTGATGTTCTCGATCCCGGGGTCGTCCAGGAGCGGCTGGAGGGGGCCGAGCCCGCACACCCGGGCCAGGGCACCGGCGGCGACGGAGGCCTCGGTGGTGGCGTCGAGCACCTGCCTGCCCTCGGACAGGGCGCGGCTGGCGTCCTCGTCGAGGATCTGGGCGATGACGCGTTCGGCGCGGGCGCGGTACTCCTCGGGCGTGTCCTCGGGTTGGCCGCGGGTCTCCTCGCTCAGCCGCCGGGTGGCCTCGGTGACGGTCCGCTCCACGCGGTCGGCCACGGTGCGGGCCCGGTCGGTGTCCAGGAAGTAGCCGTCGGTGATGTCGTATCCGGCGTCGTGTCCGCTGCTCATGCGTGGACCCCCGTCGCCTCGGGCGCGGGCACCGGGACTCCGGTGCCGTCGGCCGGCTCAGCGGGGCGCACGCCCTCGGCGAGGTCCTTCGCCAGGCGTGCCGCCGCCTTGAGCAGGGGCCTGCGCTGCGGCTTGCGGAGGTTGGTCTCCCCGCGCAGGAAGGCCGCGGAGCGCGCGTCGTCGGGGAGTCGCCCCCACACGCCCGGGCCCAGCGCGCCCTCGATCTCGCGGACGTTGCCGGAGCCGCCGACGACGACGGTGCGCAGGCGCGGCAGGCTGCGGGTCAGGGCCTCGGAGGCCTCCTTGGCCCGGCGCAGCTGCGCCAGGTCGTCGGCGACGAGCAGCAGGGCCTCGTCGGCCCAGGTGGCCAGTGCGGCGGCGGACGCGCCGGGGGTCAGGCGGCCCAGGTCCAGGACGACCGCGGGCCCGTCGGCGGAGACGAGCACGCCGGGGTTCTGGGCGAGCAGGCGCACGGCGCCCTCGGCGCGGTCGGCGGTGACGGGCGCGTGGCACACCGACAGCCCTCCGGGGAGGACCTGGGTGTGCGCGGCCAGGTCGGCGGAGGCCCCGCCGTGCCGGGCGGCGGCGGCCAGGCCGGTCAGACCGGGGTCGGGCTGGAGGCGGCGCCAGGTGGCGACGTCGCCGCCGGAGGCGTCGGTCTCCACCAGGACGGCTCCGGCCCCGTCGGGCCAGACCGCGGCCAGCGCCATGGCCGCGCAGGTGACGCCGGGTGCTCCGCCCAGGGAGAAGAGCGCCACGGTCCGGGGCATCACGCGCCTCCCCGGGGGTTGACCTGGACGACGCTGACCCGCTCGACGGCGGCGGCCGAGGCGATGGCGGCGGCGTCGGCGGAGGAGGCGACGAGTTCGAGTTCCACCGAGCCGTCCTCGGCGGCGGAGGGCTGGACGTCGCGCACGAGCGCGCGGTAGGCCTCCACGCCGCCGCCCGTGGCGCCCTCCTCGGGGTGGACCACCACGGAGACCGCGGCGCCGGGGCCGATCGAGGCGGGGAAGCGGCCCACGCGCAGGGCCACGCCGAGCACGGCGCGGTCGCGCTCGGGGAAGGCGGCCTCGGTGCCCAGGGCCGCCTCGGGGAGGAGGCCGCCCTCGGTGACGGGCACGGTGAGGGTCTGGCCGACGGTCGCCTCCAGGCGGTCGGCGCCGACGAAGGAGACCCCGTCGGCGACAGAGATCCGCGCGACCCGCAGGTCCTCCGCGGTCACCACGTGGCCCGCGGGCAGGTCGGTGTCGGCGACGAGCACACCCTGCCGGTCGTCCATCTGCTCAAGGGCCACCACTCCGGTCAGGCCGCCCGCGGTCATCATGCCCAGGGCCAGGACCAGCCACCGCCAGCGGCGGGGTCCGCTGCCCAGGAGCCGCACCGGAGGGGTCTCCCCCTGCCGCGGGGAGGCCGCGGGGGCCGGTGCCGTCTTCGTGTCCACCACGTCTGTCGTCTTCTTTCGGTGTTAGCGGTTGCCGGTGCCGGTGACCAGGCCCTGGGATTCGTCCACCTGGAGTTCGACCTGCGAGGTCGTGGTGACCGAGTCGAGCGCGCCCGTCTCGCCCCCGGCGAACTCGCCCTCGGAGAGCTCCCAGCCCACGTCCCAGCCGACCTCGACGGAGACGGGATAGACGCCGCCGGGCTGGCTGGCGGAGGGCAGGGTGTAGACGTGCCCGCAGTCGGGAGAGGCCGACTCGGGGTCGTGCACGGCCGGGTCGAAGGGGGTTCCGGGGCCCTCGCAGCGGATCTGCGTGCCGTCGCCCAGGTTCCAGACGGTGGCCGTGGGCGTGGCGGTGACCGTGAGGGACCAGTCCTGGACCTCGGCGGAGGCCTCGGCGGCCTCCCAGTCCTGGGACTCCACCCACAGCCACACGGGGGTGTTGACCAGGACCAGGGAGTCGCTGCCCGGGGAGGTCTCGATCCGGGGCGGGGGCAGCTCGAAGTCGGCCATGGACTCCTGGATGAGGGTGACCGGGTCGGTGGGGGTCTCCCCCTCGCCGGTGTAGTCGATCGCCTCCCAGTCGATGGCGTCCCAGTCCACCTGGGACCAGTCGATCGCGTCCCAGTCGATGGCGTTCCAGTCGACGCCGTCGGAGGGGGCGGCCGGGGCGCCCGGGTCGCCGGAGCCCCCCGAGCCGCCGGAGCCCTGCTGACCGGCGTGGGTCTGCCACCAGCGCAGCAGGATCGAGCAGCCCAGGCCGCCCGAGCTGCCGCACTCGACCTGGCCGAGGAAGGAGCCCTCGTCGGCCTGCGCCGGGGTGGCGACGGCTCCGGCCGCCAGCAGGGTCAGTACCGCGGCCGTGGCCGCGGGTCGTACGAGTCTCAGCATGATCCCGCTTCCCAGATCCTGAGGTCGGACACGCGCCAGGCGAGTCCGTCGTGAACGAGTGTGGCCTCGACGAGGCGCGGGCCCTGCCCGGAGGAGGAGCCGCCCATGCCGAGGTTCCAGCCGGAGTCGTCGAGGCAGTCCTCGACCGTCGCGCTGTCGGGTCCCTCGACCGCGGCGACGGGTTGGAGGACGGGTTCGCCGGTGACCTGCGCACCGGAGGTGCGGGCCCCCTCCAGGGCCGCGCTCATGAGGGCGTAGGCGCCGCCCACGGCGTAGTCCCGGAGTTCGGAGGGGACCTCGCCGCCCTCGTGGGAGGCGGCCACGACCGTGTCCCACATGCCGGTGTAGGCGGCGAGCGCCGCGGCCTCCTCGTCGCCGGACGGGGCTGCCGGGGAGCTCGGTGCGGCCTCCGCCCCGGAGACCGCGCCCTCGGAGACCCCGCTTCCGGAGGATGAGCAGCCCGCTGTCAAGGCGAAGACCGCGCAGAATCCCGCGATCGCGGCCGCGCGCGGGACGGCGCCGGTTCTTCTCGCGGCTGTCGTCATCGGTGCGTTCTCCACTGCCGGGGAGGGGGAGGGGTGGTGCAGCATGGCGGAACCGACCCGGTGAACGGGCCCTTTCCCTTCCGACGAGGGGCGGGGGCGGTCTCCTGCGCCGGGAGGTCACGGGACCGGACGCGGAGGCCGTTGAGTGGAACGGGCGGAGGAGGGGACCCCTCGCCCGGGTTGCGGTCCGCCGCGGGCCGGCGTGACCTGGGTCGCGCGGGGCGGAGCCCGAGGACTGACCGAAACCACGTGGTATTGGTTGGGTTTTATCTGTCCTTGCGTGAGCTTATAGAGAAGTCGCCTGCCGTAACAACCCCCCGTGCCCCTTCTGTGACTGTGGACCGGCGGAGCTTCCGGACATCAGCCTCACAGCAACCCGAGAAGACCACGCATCCGCAGCCCTGCGACAAACACACGCAAAACAACATCTGAACGACACCGCTTTCGGAGCCGGTTCCCCCGCCTCCGACCCGCGGAACTGGTCGGAGACGGGGCGGGGAGGGCGCCGCGGTGTGGAGCGCGACACATCCGTCGGCCGCCGGACGCGTCCGGCGGCCGACGCGTTCGTCACCGGACGTGTCCGGCCCCGGACGGGGTTCAGACCACGCGCACGCGCGGTCCGCGTCCGCGCAGCCTCCGGACGTCCTCGGGGTCGGTGCCGGTGTCGGTGATGAGGCAGTCCACCTCGTGCAGCCGCGCGAAGCGGGAGATGCGGTCGCCGCCGATCCTGGTGTGGTCGGCCAGCAGCACGGTCCTGGACGAGGCCCGCACCATGGCCTGCCTGGTCATCACCTCCGCGGGGTCGGCACAGGTCAGGCCCCGCCCGGGGGACACGCCGTCGGCGACGATGAAGGCCACGTCGACGTGGAGCTGCTCCAGCAGGCGCACGGAGGCGAGAGTGGTCCCGGCCGCCGCGCTCACCCGGCCCCCCAGGAGGTGCACGGAGAGGTCGCGGCGCGAGGCCAGCCCCAGCGCGGCCGGGACCGAGTTGGTCAGGACGCTCAGCCCGCACCCGGCGGGCAGCAACCACGCGATCCGCTCCGCCATCAGCCCGGCGTCGAGCATGATCACCCCGTCCCTCGGCAGTTCCGCCAGGGCGGCCCTGGCGATCCTGCCCTCGGCGGCCGAGAGCCGCCCCGTTCCGGACGGTGTCGTCGTGGCGCTCACTCCCGCTGTCTGCCTGACAACCGTGGCGCCACCGCTGAGACCACTCACAAGGTCCTCCGATCCGTCGATGGTCAACCCCTTGGCCGAGGGGGCGACGGGCCCCGGCCCGGCGAGTGAATTCGATCGGGTCCTCTGCTTCCTCACGAAGAGAGCATCCCGGCCGAAGGGGAACGGTATGCGAATACCCCCGCTGTTCGGGGAAAACCGTTGCGAAATGGCAACGTCACCCTGGGTGCGGGCCTCGCACGGGAGCCGCCGACCTGCGGGTCGGGCACCGCGGCGGCGGCGGAGCGGCGGCGGGACGGAGAGGAATCCGCAACAGGGCCGCCTACCACAGCCGAAGAGGACACAAGGCAACGCACACGGACGGGAACGGAAACATAAGTGCAACTGCTTCCACATCTGACCGCAATGGTGTTATTTTCATCTCTCCTGGGGGAGCGGTCGTGGAGGGGGGAGGGCTCGCATGCCGTTCGACGAGAACATGAGCGGCTCCCAGCGCAAGGCGATCGAGGTCCTCACCGGCATCCCCATCCCCAAGGCGGGCATCAACACCCTGGGTCGCGGTTCGGAGGTCTACGCCGCCCTCGAAAAACGCATCCAGGCCCTGGACGACCTGTTCGACCTCAGCCGCGTCCACGCCCGACGCCACTTCGACGGCCGCACCGCCCGAAACTACGAACGCTCCCTGGACCAGTTCACCACCGGCGACAACGACTACGTCGGCTCCGCCCGCTCCAACGCCGCCACCATGTCCAGCGAACTCTTCAAGGCCCGCGCCAACGTCGAGTACATGCACATGATGGTCATCGGCCAGTTCGTCCAACTCCTGGCCGAGATCGCCTGGGCCATCGCCACCGCCAAGTTCACCTTCGGCGCCTCCTTGAAGTGGATCCCCATCTTCAAGGCCATCCGCAGCCTGGCGATCCGCCGCATCCTGACCTGGCTCCTCATCACCGTGCCCGGCCACCAGATCATCAGCCAGATCTTCGCCAGCATGGACAGCATCATCCAACGCATCCAGATCGGACGCGGCACCCGCCACCACAAGGACCCCAACCTCACCCGCAGCGCCCACATCGGCGCCACCATCGAAGGCGCCCTGTCCGCCGTCTTCTCCGCGGGCATGGACGGACTCTTCAGCAAACAACTCACCGACCTGTTCAGGAACGGCCTCAAAGACCTCAACCTGCTGCCCGATCCGCCCCCTCTGGTCCGGACCGGTCCCGACGGTGGAGGTCCGCCCCCGAGCGGCCCCCTCAACGACACCCCCGACGCTCCGCCGCCCGGGCCCCCCTCCGGGGGCGGACCCGACGGGCCGCCCACCGGGCCCGTCAAGGACACTCCGCCCCCGGGCGGCCCCAACCGCGACACCGACGCACCACCACCGCCGGGCGGAGGGCCCGACGGGCCGCCCACCGGACCGGTCAAGGACGACCCGTCGGCGACGAACCCCGACCGGGGACCGGACTCCCCCGCGCCCAAAACCACACCCGAAACCACACCCGCCCCCAAGGACGGGCCGCTGCCCCCGCCCTCGTTGAACAAGGACCTGGCCGAGGTCTTCGGCCGCCACAACGACGAACTCCTGGCCCCCTACAACCCCGCCAGCCCCATCGGCGCGGGCGTCTTCGACAACGCCGCGAAAGCAGCCGCCGCGCGCAACGACTTCGCCGACCTGTTCGCCCGCCACTTCGGCGACCACATCGGAGACAGCGCGGCACGCGACCTCGGACGCGACTACGCCGACACCCTCGCCCGCAACTGGACCGACCCCAACCTCGGCCAGCACCTGCGCGACACCATCGGCGACCGCCTGCCGCCGCACATGCGCGACCACCTCTCCGATGTGCCGGTCACCCTCCAGCAGCCCCTCAACGACTACTTCTCCAAGGCCAGCACCTACGCCCAACAGGTCGGCGGCAACATCGTCACCGGAGCCCTGGAGGGCTACCTCGGCGAGGGCCTGGGCAGCATGGCCGACGGCAAAGGCTGGGAGGCCTCCGGCTACTCCGCCACCGCGGGCGCCACCCAGGCGGGCATCCAGCAGGGCGCCACCGACGGCATCCTGCACGGCGTCGACCTGTTCAAGGACAGGGACAAACCCGACCTCGACACATCCCCGCCCCAGACCGAGAGCAACGGTTCCGGCAACCGGACCGACGACCGCACCGACCCCGACGAAACCGACCCTTGGTGGCGCGGGGACGACGACCCCGGTCAGGGCGGCGGCCGGACCCCCGAACGCGGTGTCGACAGCTCCCCCTCGCCCGTGTCCGGCGACCGGACCTCCGAGCGCGGCGGCGACGGGTCCCAGCGGGGAGACGACCGCGACGACGGACCGGCCCCGTCCTCACAGGACGACGAGCAGTTCCTGTACGACAGCGACTCCGACTACGGCAGCGACTACGACAGCGACGTATCGTCCGTCTTCGACCGGGACGAGAACTCCTCGCCCTACGACAGCGACGACGAGGCCTCGCTGTTCGACACCGACGAGGTCGCCCCCCAGCAGGACACCACCGCCACCAAGGCGGACAAGGAACCCGGCCCCGACGCGCCCTCCGTCCCGGGGCCGAGGGACGAGCCGCGGGGAACCGACTCCCCCGCCCCCGAGTCCGGCGACGACCCCTTCCGGATCGGCGCGAACGACGACCCTCTGACCGCCGACTTCCTCAACGCCATCGCTCCCGACAACCCCATGGCGGCCGCGCCCCCCGGAACAGAACAGACCACACAGGACACGGGGGACACCGGCGACCGCGATACCGCCGACCGCTCCGTCCCCGAACAGGAGCAGCAGAACACCGCTCCCGTCGCCGTGGCGCCCCCGATCGGCCAGGCGACTCCGCCGCCCGCGTCCGCCCCGCAGAACCCGGCCCCCGACACCGGCCAGCGCTCCGCACCCACCGAGCGCAACAGCGGCGAACGCTCACCCCAGCGCACCAACGACACCACCACCCCGGACACCGCCGCCGACCCGTCGGCCAGCGACGACGTGCGCAGCGCCGCCGAGAGCGCGCCTCCCGCCACGGAGACCGAGACCGCCGGGAACACCACCGGGCAGGACGACCACGACGACTCGACGGACGAACAGCGCGCGAACCCCGACACCGTGAGCGTTTCCGAGCAGCGGACGGAGTCGGAGGACGGCCCTCCGCCCTCACCGCCCGCCGCCGAAGAACGCGCCGACCACAGCGATACCGCCGTCAGGACGGAGAGCGGGCCGCCGCCGCAGGCCCAGGACATCGCCCCCCTCTCCGGGGCGCTGGACGACCGCTCCCCCGAGCCCGCCCCTCCGGTCGACTCCCAGGACGACAAGGACGCCGTTCCGCCGCCCCGCGCGGAGGAGCAGGACGGCGCTCCTCCCACCGCGCCCGTCCCGCCGACCCCGCCCGTTCAGGGCGATCCGTCCACCCCCGCTCCCGCCAACGGGCAGAGGACCCCCTCCCCCCAGACCGCGCCGGACAGGATCACCACCGCCACCCGGCTCGGGGAGATGGCCTCGGCCAGCATCAAGGAGGCGATCAGCGGCTACCAGCGCGCCCAGGACCTGGTCGGTCAGACCCGGGAGGCCGAGAGTCAGGGCCGCCCCGACGCCGCCGACCTGCGATCCCAGGCCCACGAGGCGCAGCGCAAGGCCAACGAGGCCTACCGCACCTACGACTTCCTCGCCCAGACGCAGGCCGACCTGCTGCGCACCGACCAGCCGGTCACCGTCATGACCGTCCGGGAGAGTCCCGCGGGTCCGAGCGACGACACCGGCCCCGTCCCCCTCGGCGGGGCCGACGGGGACATACCGCTCGGTCCCATCGACACCGACTCCCCAGTCCAGCAGGAGGGGACCCCGCCGGAGGGCGCACCACCCGAGGAGACCCCGGCAGAGGGCGCACCGCCGGAGGGAGCCCCGCCGCAGCAGCCCTCGGCCCCCACCTACAACGGCGCCTTCACCCCGGACCGGGACAAGCCGTACGACCTGGGCTACCTGACCACGTCCAACCTCCTCGGTCCGAACATGCTCTTCGCCGAGCACCTGCACGGGTTCGTCAACGACGTCCTGACCGGCACGCCGGGCATGCCCGACACCGCACGGCAGGGGATCGTGGACGGCGTGGCCGCCATCCTCACGAGGGAGGGGCCGCGGCCCTTCCTCCGCGAGGGCGGGCGCACCGTCAGCACCACCCACAACGGGCAGACCTGGAACGTCGACATCGACCTGGGCCTGCTCGACGGCGATTTCTACCACTTCAAGACCGAGTCCCTGAGCGGCGAGGACTCCAGGTATCTGAGGCTCAACAACGCCGGTCCCGGGGTGGCCTCCAGCGAAGCCGGTTCACAGGACGGGAGCGGGTCCTTCGGCGTCAAGTTCACGGCGAGCCCCGTCTACCTGGGCAACATCAGCGGCAGCGACGCCGGGCCAATCTTCTCCATCGGCGTACGCGGCGGCTCCCAGGTCCGGAGCACCGGCGGATCGGCCTCGGTCAGCGCCAATTCCGGTACCGGCATCGAGCTGCTCGGCCCCCCGAACGTCTACGTCAGCGACCTGCGCATGCGGGCGTCCGTCACCGGGCCCGGCCTCACCGCGCCGCGCGTGCGGGAGGGGACCGCGTACGACGGGCTGCTCATGAACCTGCCGGGCGAGGTGGTCTCCTCCGACGGCCCCCGGCAGATCACGCCCGACAACGGAACGGCGGACGCGAACGGGCACCACAAGCCGGTGAACCGCCCGTTCACGGGTACCGGCCACCCGCTGGAGATCACCCGTTTCTCCCCGGTCCCACCGGCGTCCGACGGCGGGACCGGTGGGAACACCACGTCCGACGGGACTACCACCACGGCGACGACGGGCGGCGGCCGATCGGACGAGAACAGCCTCGGCGCCTGGCTGGCCGACCACCTCCTCCCCCCTCCCAAGGGGAACCGGGGCGGCGACCACACCCCGTCCCGGAGGGAACGGCGCAACGACGACTACCGGGCACGGATCAAGGCCGCCTTCGACAACGACCAGGTGCAGCAGTACCTGCCGCAGATGTCCAACGGTTCCGCGCACATCCGGATCGACATCCCCGGAAGCCCTTCCCGGTACATGCGGATGTGGTCGGTGTCGACCCGGTACGACCGCAAGGACTTCGCCCCCGGCCTGGTCGACTTCGTGCACAGCAACACCACGGTCAAGAGCGTCTCCTCCAACGTGCAGCACGCCACCACGGTGTCCGGTTCGATCGGCTCCGGCTTCGGCATCTGGATCGAACTTCCGGACGGCAAGAGCATCCGGCTCGAAGCTCCCGCAGTGGAGTACTCGGCGACGCTCAAGAAGAGCACGGGCATCGCCCTGAACACCTCGGGGACGATCAGCGATATCGTGCACGCCCCCTCCGGCCACGCGGCCTACGACGTGAAGCGCGACTTCTACGTCCACATCCAGGGCGAGCCGCGGCCGCACCGCTTCGAGGGCGACTCCGTCGAGCTGCTCACGGTCGAGGACGCCCGCCAGCTCAAAGGCGGACTCCCCAAGCCCCCGTCCTCGGCCGACGGCCCGACCGCGCCGCCCCGTCCCCCGTTCCCGAACCTCGCGGTGGACCGCCCCACGAATCTGAGCGGGTCCACCGTGCTCGGGTTCGGCCACGTCCCCCCGCTCGCCCCGGCGAACAACGGTGGAACCACTGACACCACCGGAAACACCAACACCACAAGCGACACCACTGGAAACACAGGGACCGGCAACACCGGGACCACGAACACGACGGACACCACCGGGAACGACGGCACCGACGGCGACACCAGGACGTACGACTCACCGGAGAGCTCGTTCTACGACGACCTGGCGTACGAAGTACTCAAAGGCATCTCCGAGAAGCACCCCGGAATGGTCATCCCGGATCTGGCGCGGACGAGGAAGGACTACGCCCTCCGCCCCAGCCACATGGAGCCGGACGCGGTCCGCAGCTTCCGCGAGCGCTGGGGCCTGCGCCGCAACGCGGACGTGGCACGGGAGAACACCCAGAAGGTCAGGGACGCGCTCTCCGAGTCCCGCATCAAGAGCAGCAAGTTCGACCTGCCCTACGACGGCATCCCGGTCTCCCTCCAGGAAACCGCCGTGATCGACGGGAAGACGGTCCTCACGGACAAGGGTCTGCGCCCCGACCACGTGACCCTGCGCGTCTACGGCGAATTCGGAAAACTCGAACACCGCTTCGAGACGACGGCCAGCGGCGGCGTCCGGATCGCGGGCTCGTCCGGCACCGCCACCACGAAGGGGTCGAACCTCAACCACTCGCTGAACGTCACCGTCGGCGGCAGCGTGCGCGACGACGCCAACGCCGACGCACGCGGCGTCCCCCGGGTGATGGGAAACCCGATGGTCGCGCTGCTCACCTCCTTGGGCTTCGGCAGGGAATCCGCCCAGAGCATCTCCCACAGCGTCGAGGAGACGGTCCTGTTCAACGGGGACTCCGACGTGTGGACGTCCCGCACCCGCTTCACCGCACGGCTGTTCGAGAACGACGACCTCGGGATGACGCGCGACGGCAGGTCCCAGCACGAACACGGGACACCGCTCCTGAAGGACGGGGGGATGGACACCCAGATGGTCCTCCTCACGCCCAAGGCGACCCCGACGGCCTCGGACCCCGCACAGACGGACACCGACACGACCGGCGACTGGCAGGCGGTCCCGCCCCAGCAGGTACGGGACATGCTCACCCTGAGGTCCACCACGGCGGGCGGCAGGCGGGGCGGCCTGTGGACCTCCGTCCGCGACGGGGCCGTGCACACCTGGGGACGCCTGTTGGGCGGAGGCGCTGACACCGCCACCCCCTCCCAGAACACCACCGCGCCTCCCGCCGGCACCACCACGGTCACGGGCACCGACGGCGACCAGACGGCCCTCCCCGCCCCACCGCCTCCCGCCGAAGGCACCACGAACACCACCACCGGCACGACGCCGGAGACCGCTCCTCCCGAAGGCGAGCGGGGCGGGGACGACTCCCCGAACGACGGGTCGTCGCAGGACCCGCCGCCGACCCTGGGACAGCGCCGCGCCCAGGCGCTCCGCCCCGCCGGTGCCTTCATCGAGCACATGAGAACCCATTTCGGCGCCAGGGACCAGAGTCCCGGGCTGCGGGAGCAGGTGTACCGGACCCTCTCCGAGAACGGATTCACGCGCAAGCGCGTGTCGCACCTCTCCCGGTCTCCCGGGAACGGTCAGCGGATCGAGCAGTCCCTGTCGTCGGAGGTGATCTCCGCGGACAGGAGCACGACCGGCCGGTTCGGCTCCCGCTTCCGCACCGAGATGAGCAGCCGTCTCTGGTCACCGCACAAGGTCCGGATGACCAGCGTCACCAGAGCCGAGTTGGAAGCCGTCACCGACTTCCGCCCCGTCGACGCCCAGATGCGGTACGGCGGCGGCAGCGAGTCGGTCCTGTCCGCCACCTCCTCCCTGACCGGCAGCCTCGGACTCAAGTTCGGCGGAGGCGGGACGCGCAACCCGAACCCGCACCCCTCCGACGGCTCCCTGCCCAACGAGGCCGTCAAACCGATCCCCGTGTTCGGAACCTCCTTCTCCCGCACGTTCTTCTCCCGCGGCACCTCGCACACCCAGGCGTCCACCTTCTCCTCGTCGGTGCTGTTCATCCCGAACAACACCAAGGCGTACGCCTTCCGCGCCTCCGGCCGCCTCACCCTCCTCACCGAGTCCCTGAAGAACTGGAGCATCGGCCCGACCCTGGACTGGAAGACCCTGTTCCGCGGCTGGACCCGTCCGGTCACGGACCTGGCCTCGGGCTACGTGCACTCCCGCGACGCCCAAGAGGAGGGGATGGTCCGGGACCGGGCGACCCGCAACGGCGACAGGGTGGACCTGAGCCCCCACGACAACCCGGAGAAGCCCGAGAACGCGCGGGTGCGCCCGGGGTTCGAAAACAACGGCAGGCAGATCCAGCCCGCCGACCCCGAGGCCGCCGCCCAGGCCCTGGTGGACACGCTCGCCCGCAACGGACTGGAGCTGACGATCGGCGGCGGCCGGGAGGCCCTGCTGAAGCAGCTGACCACGCACCTGGCCCAGAACCCGGACCCCACCGCCCCGCTGCCGCTCAACGTCCGCGCGCTGGGGCCGGAGCCCGCCCCGGACTCGAAGCCGCGGTCGCAGCGTTCGAGCTCCACGGGGAAGCTCTACGTGGAACTGGTCAGGGACCCGAAGAGCACCAGGGTCTCGCACGTCGACCAGGCCGACTACTACATCGAGTCGCACACGGTGAAGGCGACCGACGCGCACTCGCGGAGCACCGAGACCAGAAGCACGGTGAGCTCGGACGGCGCGTTGCTGATACCTCCGCCCTACCCCCAGGACGACCAGGGGCCGGACGGACAGCCGGGACACCGAGCCCTGTTCACCACTCCTGCCGGGGAGATCTCCGGGTCCAGCAACGACGGGCGCTCCTCCGGGCGGTCCCAGGACGACGCCCGCACCATCGAGCTGCACCTGAAAACCCCGTACGCGAAGGTCAGCACGGACACGTCCCTCAAGCTCAAACTCCAGTTCGACGAGCCCAAGGGCGGGGAGAACGGCAGCAAGCCGAAATCGACCTTCGAGGTCACCGCTGACAGCGGACGGGTCGACACGCTGTACTCGCTCGCGTACATGACCTTCGACCCCCCGGCGACGGACACCCCGGAAGGCGACACACAGGGGACCGGAACCGACACGCTGGCGCCTCCGCCCGCCCCCGCCGTCACCACGTCCACGGACGGCACCGGCTCCACCGGGACCGCCCCCGCCGACCGGAACACCACTTCGGCCCCGGGAAACGGCGACACCACCGACACGACCGGCGACGACCGCGCCCCCGCGCCCGCGGAGGACGGCGGCACCACGCGGCGGCCCGGAGCCCCCATCTACGCCTCCCAGGCCGACGCGTTGCGCACGTGGACCCGTGACGCGGGTCCCCGCCCCGGCAGCGACTCCTCCCTCGCACTGACGACCATGGTGCAGGACTACGGAAAGGCGCTGCGCGAACAGGCCAACATCGTCATCGCGCGGTCCGCCGGCTGGAAGCCGCCCGAGGGGCGGTCGGCCGAGGACACGGCGAACGCGGCGCGGGCCCACCTCGCCGACGTCTACGGACTGGACCCGGTCTACAACGAGATCGACGCCAGCCTCAGCGACGAGGCCATCAAGGCGATGGACCCGTCGGCCTCGCTCAACCCCGAGGGGGTGCGTTTCAAGGACATCGAACTCCCCGACTGGATCGACAGGGTCGTGCGGAGCAACCACACCGAGTGGGGTGCCAAGGCCCTGCCGAGCAGCCGCGGGGCGAAGATCCTGGACGCGCGGCCGGACGGCCAGCTCAGCGACTCCCGCGCCCGGCCCCGGACGGACAGTTCCGGACACTCCCACGGCGGGGGCCAGGGCTTCGGGGGCGGGTTCCGCCCCGCCGGGATCACCACCGAGAGTCCCGCCTACGATCGCCACGAGGGCATCCACACCGGTGCGGCGTCTGGGAGCACCGGCCCGTCCCACGGGGCCGCGTCGGGCTCCAACCAGGCGGTCAAGGGCTACCAGGAGTCCGACCAGCTCCGCCAGGGGCCCTTCTACCTCGTGGAGCACGACGTCACCTGGGCGTTCGCCGCGGGCAGCAAGCTCACGGCGCCCGCAGCCTTCCACCTGAACGACCCGAGCCTTCCGCAGACCCCGCTCCACTCCCGGCCCACCCGCTGGATCGTGGACCAGGCCACGATCCGGATGGCCAAGTGGTACTCGGAGGCCGACGCGATCGCGATGGGCTTCCTCACTCCGGACCAGGTCAAGGGCCTGGGCCCCGTCAAGGACGGCATCAACAAGGCGCAGGAGGAGTTCAGCAAGGCGGAGGCCGAGTACGCCGACACCCGGGCCCCGATGGAGGGCCTGGCCCAGAAGTACGCCGACAAGCCGGACGAGCAGAGCGCCAGGAAGGCCTACGAGGACCAGGAGAAGGAGTACACGAAGGCGCTGGCCGGCTTCAACCAGAAGATCAGGGCCCTGGTCCAGACCCTGAACGACACGCGCACCGCCCTGGAGGGCGTCGGCCAGGGGACGGACGGCGGCACCGTTCCCCCCGGGCGTACGCCGAGCGGCGACACCAGCAGAGGGACGACGTCCCGTGCACCGGCCCCCGCCAACACCACCTCGACCACCAGCACGACCGGAAACACGACCACCGGCACCAGCGGCACCACCGGCGACAGGGGTGACACTTCCGGGAACACCACGACCACCGGCACCACCGATGGCGCCACCACGACCACCAGCGCGCCCCAGCCGACCAACGCCCCGCCCCCGCCGCCGGACCCGGCGCCCGCGCCCACGGGGCCGAGCCAGGCGCTGGCCGACCGCTTCCGTGCGGAACTGAACCTCGTCGCCGCGGAGTCCGACACCCCCGACCGGGACACGGACACCGTGGACGCGCGGATCCGGCAGGCCTCCGACGCCGCGGACACCGCTGTCCGGGAGGCCCGTGAAGCACGCGATGCCGCGAACAGCCTCTCCACCGACCTGGAGAGCGGCACGACCGAACTGGGGAACGGCACCCGCGTCCTCACGGGCACCGACGGCGGGGCACCCGCCGCCGGGACCGACGGCACCCCCTCACCGGGGGCCGAACGGCAGGCGCGTGACGCGCGGGAGGTGGCGAACACGGCGCACGGCGATGCCACCACCGCCCGCGACAACTTCACCACCACCCGCGACGACGCCCTCACCAAGAGACCCGAACCCCGTGGGGACGCCTCCGTCGAACAGGCCGAGGCGGCCGCCACGGTGGCCGAGAGCGCGACCGCCGCCGTTCAGGAGACCGCCGGCAAGCACAAGGACACCGTCACCGGGCTCGGGAACGACCTCGACGGGGCCCTGGCACGGCACCGGGCGCTCAGCACCGCCGTGGACGGCCTGTCCGGGCAGGACCGGCCCGCCAGCGGGGACCCGGCCGCCCGGGACGCGCGGGACAGGGCCGTGCGGGAGGCGCGAGACGAGGCCGACAGCCTGGTCTCCGACCTGGAGGGGATCGCCCAGCGCGCCGACACCGCGCGGAGCGACGCCGAGAGAGCGCGGACCGACGCCGACGCCGCGAAGGCGAACGCCGACACCGCGAAGGCGACGGCCGACCGGACGGCCGCGGACGCCCAGGCCCTGCGGACCTGGGCCGAGGGGCTCAGCACCAGCGCGTCCGACCACCGGGACAGCGCTGACCGGGCCGCCCGGGACGCGCGCAACGCCCATGAGGCGGCCCAGCGGGCCGCCGGCGCGGCCAAGGACGCCCGTGCCGCCGCGGACAGGGCCGCCGAGGTGAGCACCCGCGCCGCGGACGTCACCGGTAAGGCCGAGCAGGCCGATGGCGTCGCCCGCGCGGCCCGCGCCGCCGCGGACCGCGCGGTCCGGGCGTCGGTGAACGCCCCCCAGCCCTCCCCCGGCGGGCAGACGACATCGGACGGCATTGATCCCCGGGGGACGACGGACACCCGGCAGGACACCGCTCGCCGGGCCGCGGAGGACGCACGGGCCCGGTCCCAGCAGGCCCGGCAGACCACACGCGAGGCGGTGCGGACCGCGACCCGGGCCACCGAGGACGCGAACCGACTGGCCAAGCAGGCACAGGACCTGCACACCAGGGCGGAGACCACCGCACGGGAGGCTGAGGAGGCCGCCGCCCGCGCGGACGAGGCAGGCGGGATCGCCCAGAGCACCCGCGACGCCGCCGACGCGACCGTGAAGACGGCCGACTCGGCCGCCGCCGACGCCCGACGCGCACACGAGTCCGCCCAAGAGGCCGCCCAGAAGGCGCAGACAGCGGCCGAGGGCGCCGAGGCAGCCGCGAAGACCGCTGAGAAGGCCCGCGACGACGCAGCGAGCATCGCCACCAGCGCCCGCGAAGGCGCCGAAAGCGTACGGAACCTCTTGGAGGGGATCAACGCGGCCGTGGAGTCGGGGAGGACCTCCTCCGACGACGGCCGGAAGAAGGACGACGACGAGGACGGCAGCCAGGGCGAGGACGGTTCGGGCGACAGCGGCAACAGCGCCGACGGCGGCGACCGGAGTGGCCAGGACAGTGACCGCTCCGACGACCAGGACGGCTCCGGCACCGAAGGCGGTGACAGGGGCCGCGGCACGGAACCGGACCACGGCAACCGCTCCCGGGGCGGGGGCGACCAGGACGGTTCCGCTCCCGCGAACACCGGTGGTCGGGGGCGCCCCTCCCCCCGGGCCGTGTCGGACGGGATCGCCGCCGCCACCCGGCTCCAGGAGCTG
Source organism: Nocardiopsis sp. M1B1 (assembly GCF_052466615.1). NCBI lineage: Bacteria > Bacillati > Actinomycetota > Actinomycetes > Streptosporangiales > Nocardiopsidaceae > Nocardiopsis > Nocardiopsis sp. M1B1. The sequence goes on along the minus strand of NZ_CP196194.1, from coordinate 2,498,150 downwards.
GCCTCGGCCAGCATCAAGGAGGCGCTCAGCGGCTACCAGCGCGCCCAGGAGCTGGTCGGCCAGAGCCGGGCGGCCGAGAGCCAGGGCCGCCCCGACGCCGCCGACCTGCGCGCCCGCGCCTACCAGACGCAGCGCGAAGCCAACGAGGCCTACCTCAACTACCACGACTTCGCCCGGATGCAGGCCGACCTGCTGCGCCCCAGGAACCCGATCACCGTCATGACCGTCATGACGGACCCCGCGGGCCCGAGCGGCGACACCGGCCCCGTCCCCCTGGGCGGGACCAGCAGGGACATTCCGCTCGGCCCCCTCAACACCGACCCACCCGTCCGCCGGGAGGACGCATCACCGGAGGGAGCCCCGCCGGAGGGCGCACCGCCACCCCCGCGGCCGCTTCCGACCCTCACCTACGACGGCGGCTTCGTGCCGGACCGGAGCGGTCAGAGCTACGACCTGGGCTACCTGACCACGTCCAACCTCCTCGGACCGCACATGCTCTTCGCCGAGCACCTGCCCGGGTTCGTCGACGACGTCCTGACCAACACGCCGGGCATGCCCGACACCGCGCGGCGGGGGATCGTGGACGGCGTGGCCGCCATCCTCACGAGGGAGGGGCCGCGGCCCTTCCTGCGCGAGGGCGGGCGCACCGTCAGCACCACCCACAACGGGCAGACGTGGAGCGCCGACATCGACCTGCGCTCCCTCGGCGACGACTTCTACCACGTCGACGCCGAGGCCCTGAGCGGCGGCGGGGACTCCAGGTTCCTGCGGCTCAACGACGCGGGGCCCGGGGTGGACTCCAGCGACGGCGGGTCGCGCGGCGCGGGCAAGACCGTCGGCGGCAAGTTCACGATGAGCCCCTTCTACATGACCGGTGTCGACGGCAACGACGCCGGACCGATCGCGGCCGTCGGCGGGCGCGGCGGCGCCAGGGTCCGGGGCACCTCCGGGTCGGCCTCGGCCAGCGCCAACGCCGCCAGCGGCATCGAACTGCTCGGCGCCCCGAACGTCTACGTCGGTGACCTGGGCATGAGGGCGTCGGTCACCGGGCCCGGCCTCACCGCGCCGCGCGTCCAGGAGGGGACCGCGTACAACGGGCTGGCCATGAACCTGCCCGGCGAGGTGGTGACCTCCGACGCCCCCCTGCGCATCGTGCCCGACAACGGAAGGGCGGACGCCAACGGACACCACAAGCCAGTGAACCGGCCGTTCACGGGTACCGGCCACCCGTTGGAGATCACCCGCTTCTCCCCGGTCCCGGCGGTGTCCGGCACCGGAACCGGCGGGAGCACCGCGTCCGGCGACGGCGGAACCGGCCGCGGCGGTGAAGGCGAACGCGGGAACGGGACCGACCGCAGGGGCGGAGGCGACCGCGAAGACGGCACCACCACCGCCACGACGGGAGGCGGCGGCAGGCCGGGCGGGAGCACCCTCGGCACCTGGCTCGCCGACCACCTCCTCCCCCGCCCCAAGGGGAACCGGGGCGGCGACCACACCCCCTCCCGGAGGGAACGGCGCGACGACGACTACCGCGCGCGGATCGAGGCCACCTTCGACAACGACCGGTTGCAGCAGTACCTGCCGCAGATGTCCAACAGTTCCGCGCACATCCGGATCGAGATCCCCGGCAGTCACCCCCGCATCATGCGGATGTGGTCGGTGGCGACCGAGTACGACCGCAAGGACTTCGCCCCCGGCCTGGCCGACTTCGTGCACAGCAACACCGCGGTCAAGAGCGACTCCTCCAGCGTGAAGCACTCCAGCGTGGCGTCCGGCTCGATCGGCGGCGGCTTCGGCATCTGGCTCGAACTGCCGGGCGGCAAGAGCGTCCGGCTCGACGTGCCCTTCGTGGAGTACTCGGCGGCCTTCGAGAAGAGCACGGGGACCACGCTCAACACCTCGGGGACGAGCAGCCACGTCGTGCACGCCCCGTCGGGCCACGCGGCCTACGACGTCAAGCGCGACTACTACGTCCACATCCAGGGCGAGCCGCGGCCGCACCGCTTCGAGGGCGGCTCCGTCGAACTGCTCACGGTCGAGGACGCCCGCCAGCTCAAAGGTGGACTCCCCAAGCCCCCGTCCTCGACCGACGGCCCGACCGCGCCGCCCCGCCCCCCGTTCCCCAACCTCGCGGTGGACCACCCCACGGACCTGAGCGGGGCCACCGTACGCGGCTTCGGCCACCTCCCCTCACCCGCTCCGGCGGACAACAGCGGGACGACGGGAACCACCGGGGACAGCGGCGCCGACGGCGACACCCGGACGCCTCCCGCACCACGGGACCCGTTCTACGACGACCTGGCGTACGGAGTACTCAAGGGCATCTCCGAGAAGCGTCCCGGCATGGTCATCCCGGACCTCGCGCGGACCGGCAAGGACTACGCCCTCCGCCCCAGTCACACGGCCCCGGACGCGGTCCGCAGCTTCCGCGAGCGCTGGGGCCTGCGCCGCAACGTGGACGTGGCGCGGGAGAACACCCTGAAGGTCATCAACGCGCTCTCCGAGTCCGGGCTCAGGAGCGGTGCGTCCGACCTGCCCGGCAACGGCATCCCGGTCCGCCTCAAGGAATCCGCCGTCATCGACCCGAAGATGATCCGCAAGGACAGGGGCGGCCGCCCCGAGACGGTGACCGTGCGCGTCTACGGCGACTTCGACCGCCTGGAGCACCAGTTCGACACGACCGCCAGCGGAGGCGCCCGGTTCGCGGGCTCGGCGGGGATCACCACCACGAAGGGGTCGAGCGTCAACCACTCGGTCGGCGTCAACGTCGGCGCCAGCGTGCGCACCGACGCGGGCGCCGACGCACGCGGCGTCCCCCGGGTGATGGGGAACCCCTCGGTCTCGTTGAACGCGTCCCTGAACAAGGGCAAGGGGTCCAGCCAGGGGCTCTCGCACAGCTCCGAGGAGACGGTGCTGTTCAACGGGGACTCCGACGTGTGGACGTCCCGCACCCGCTTCACCGCGCGGCTGTTCGAGCACGACGACATCGGTATGGCGCGCGACGACCGGCCCCAGCGCGAACACGGCATCCCGCTCCTGGGCAAGGGGGTGGACGCCCAGACGGTCCTCCTCACCCCCAAGATGCCGCCGACCGCCTCCGACTCCCCGCCCACCGTGTCCGACCCCACGGGCACGACCCGCGACGGCGAGACCGCCGCCTCCTCCGACGGGCGGGAGACGCGGGACGCCCCCGAGACCACCGCCACCACCGCCACACGGGAGGGGGACTCCGCGCGGACGGACACCACCGGGAACACAGCGCCCGCCACGACGGGCGTGCGGCAACCGCTCACGCCCGAGCAGGCACGGGACATGATCGTCCGGAACTTCGTCCCGCGGACCACCGCCGACGGTACGGCCGGCGACGACCGGGGAGGCCGGTGGACCGTCGTGCGGGACGGGGTCGTGCAGACCTGGGGACGCCTGTTCGGCGGGGGCACCGAGGTCGTCACCACCTCCCAGACCACCACCGCGCCTCCCGCGGGCACCACCACTGTCACGGGCACCGGCCAGCCCGCCACCCTGACCGCACCGGCTCCCCCCGGCAACACCGCCGACACGACCACCGGCACCGACCAGCCCGCCGCGCTCACCTCACCGCCTCCCCCCGGCGGCACCACGAACACCGCCACCGGGACGACACCGGAGAACACCCCGGCAGGAGGCGACCGGAACGGAGACGGCGCCCCGTCCAACCGTCCCCAGCAGGGCCCGCTGACCCTGGACCAGGCCCGCGCCCAGGCGATCCGCCGCATCGGCGGCACCTTCGAACGCGTGAACACCCACTTCGACGCCGGAAGCCGGGGCATGCGCGGGCTGCTGGAGGAGACCTACCGGACCTTCTCCGACACGCGCAGCGGCCTCCACGACGGATACCGGCGCAAGCTGGAGACGTTCCTCTCCCAGTCCTCCGGGGGCGGTCGGCAGTTCGAGAACCACCTGTCGGCGGAGGAACTGGCCGCGAGCAGGAGCGCGACCACGCCGTCGGGCTCCCGCATCCGCCAGGAGATGAGCGGCGGCCTCTGGTCACCGCACGACGTCCGCGCCACCGTCGCCACCAGGGTCGACATCGACAGCGTCACCGACTTCCGGCCCGTCGGCGCCCAGATGCGGTGGAACGGCGGCAGCGAGGTGACCCTGTCCACCGTCTCCTCCCTGACCGGCGGCCTCGGACTCAGGTTCGGCGGGAGCGGGACCCGCAACCCGAACCCGCACCCCTCCGACAACTCACTGCCGAACGAGGCCGTCAGACCGATCCCGGTGTTCGGAACCTCCCTCTCCCGCACGTTCTTCTCCCGCGGCACCTCGCACACCCAGTCGACCTCGTTCACGTCGTCGGTGCTGTTCATCCCGGACAACACGAGGGTGTACGCCTTCCGCGCCTCCGGCCGCCTCACCCAGGCGATCGAGTTCACGAAGAACTGGAGCATCGGCCCGCCCCTGAACTGGAAGACCCTGTTCCACGGCTGGACCGCTCCCGTCCAGAACCTGCTCGCGGGCTACGTGCACTCCCGCGACGCCCAGCAGGAGGGGCTGGTGATGGACCGGGCGACCCGCGACGAGAGCGGGACGGGGGTGGACCTGAGCCCGCAGCCCAACCCCAAGAAGCCCGACACCGCGCGGGTGCGGCCCGGTTTCGAGGACAACGGCAGGCAGATCCAGCCCGCCGACCCCGAGGCCGCCATCCAGGAGCTGGTGAACGACCTCGCCCGCAACGGGCTGGAGCTGACGGGCGGCGGCCGGGAGGCCCTGCTCCAGAAGCTGACCACGCACCTGGGCCAGAACCCGGACTCCACCGTCCCGGTGCCGGTCAAGGTCCGCGCGCTGGGTCCGGAGCCCGGCCCGGACACGCATCCGCACGCCATGCGCTCGGCCACCCCGGCGAAGGTCTACGTGAACCTGACCAGGGACCCGAGCCGCACCGAGGTCTCGTACGTCGGCCAGTCCGGCTACTACATCGAGTCGCACACGTGGAAGGCGACCGACGCGGACTCCCGGAGCAGGGGGACCGGGACGACGGTGGGCGCGGACGGCGTGCTGCTGCAACCCCTCCCCTACGCCCAGGACGACCAGGGCTCGGAGGGGCAGCCGGAGCACCGCCCGCTGTTCGGCGCCCCCGCCGGGGCGGTGTCCTCCTCCAGCAACGACGGGCGCTCCTCCGGGCAGTCCCAGGACGACGCCCGCACCACCGAGCTGCACCTGAACACCCCGTACGCCAAGGTCGGCGCGGACACGAGGCTGACCCTCACCCTCGAACTCGGCGAACCCAAGGGCGGGGAGAACGGCAACCCGCCGAGATCGACGTACACGGGCACCGCCGACAGCGGGCGGGTCGAGACGCTGTACCCGTTCGCGTACATGACCTTCGACCCCCCGGCGACGACCACCACCACGACCACCACGGGGGACGGCGCGCGGAGCACCGGCACCGGCCTGTCGGCGCCTCCCCCCACCGTCACCACGTCCACGGACGGCACCGGCTCCACCGGGACCGCCCCCGCCGACCGGAGCACCGCTCCGGCCCCGGAGGGCGGCGACACCACCGGCACCACCGGCGACCGGACCGCAACCGACACGACCGGCGACGACCGCGCCCCCGCGCCCGCGGAGGACGGCGGCACCACGCGGCAGCCCGAAGCCCCCGTCCACGCGTCCGTGTCCGAGGCCCTTCGCGCCTGGACGAACGACGCCGGTCCCCGGCCCGGCAACGACGGCGCCGTCACCAAACCGGCCATGGTGCAGGACGGCGGACAGGCGCTGCGCGACAAGGCCAACGTCGTCATCGCGCGGTCCCTCGGCTGGCAGCCGCCCCACGGCACGGACGAAGGGGGACAGCCCACCCGGGCCGCGGCGGACGCGGCGCGCGCCTACCTCGCCGACGTCTACGGCCAGGACCCGGTGTACAACGAGATCGACCACAGCCTCAGCGACAAGGCCCTCAAGGGGGTGTACCCGTCGGCCTCGCGCAACTCCGACGGGGTGCGGTTCACCGACATCAGCCGCACGGAGTGGGGCGCCAAGGTCGTGCCGAGCAGCCGCGGGGCGAAGATCCTGGACGCGCTGCCGGGCAGCCAGCTCAGCGACTCCCGCGTCCAGCCCCGGACGAACAGCGCCGGCGACTCCCACGGCGGGAGCCAGGGCCGCGGCGGGGAGTTCCGCCCGTCCGGGCTGACCACCGGCGGCATCCCCTACGACAGCCACGAGGGCATCCACACCGGTTCGGCGGCCGTGAACACCAGCTCGTCCCAGGGAACCGAGAGGGGCTCCAACCAGGCCGTCAAGGGCTACCAGGAGTCCGACAAGCTCCGCCAGGGTCCCGTCTACCTGGTGGAGTACGACGCCACCTGGGCGTTCGCCGCGGGCAGCAAGCTCAGGGCGCCCTCCGTCTTCCACCAGAAGGACCCGAAGCTGGCGCCGGCCCCGTTCTACTCCCGGCCCACCCGCTGGGGCGTGGACGACGTCACGGTCAGGATGGCCGGCTGGTTCTCGGAGGCCGACGCCGTCGCGATGGGCTTCCTCACGCCGGACCAGGCCAAGGGCATGGCCCCCGCCATGGACCGGCTCAACCAGGCGCGGGAGGAGTTCGGCAAGGCGGAGACCGCGTACGCCGACACCCGGGCACCGCTGGAGGGCCTGGCCGAGAGGTTCGCCGCCGAGCCGGACGATGAGAGCGCCGAGAACGCCTACAAGGAGCAGGAGGACAGGTACAAGGAGGCGCTGCGCGACTTCGACCGCCGGATCGACTCCCTGGTCGAGACCGTGAACACCACGCGCACCACGCTGGGGGAGGCCGGGCAGGGACCGGACGGCGGTACCACTCCCCCCGTGCGCGCGGGGCGCGGCGACGGGACGACCGCCCGCACACCGGGCAGCGGGAACACGACCACCGGGAACACCGGGAGCACGACGACCGGCACGACCGGAAACAGGACCACGGGCACGACCGGAAACACGACCGCTGGCCAAACGACCACCGGCGACGCGGGCGTCACCTCCGGAAGCACCACGACCACCGGCGACACCGATGGCACCACCACGACCGCGAGAGAGCCCCGGCCGACCGTCACCGTGACCCCGCCGGACCCGTCGCCCGCACCCGCGGGGCCGAGCCAGGCGCTGGTCGACCGGTTCATGTCGGAGCTGAACCTGCGTGCGCCGGAGCCCGACACCCCCGTCCGGGACCCCGGCGGCTCCAGCGGACTCCGGGACGGCCGGGAGCAGGACACGGACACCGTGGACGCGCGGGCCCAGCAGGCCTCCGACGCCGCGGACACGGCGGCCCGGGAGGCCCGTGACGCACGCGACGCCGCGAACGGCCTCTCCACCTCCCTGGACCGCGGCAGGGCCGACATCCAGCAGGGCACCCGCGTCCTCACCGGCTCCGACGGCGAAACACCCGCCGCCGGGACGGAAGGAGGGGCCCCCGCTTCCGGGACCGACGGCGCCCCCTCGCCAGGGGCCGAACGGCAAGTACGGGACGCGCGCACGGCGGCGGACACGGCGCACACCGACGCCACCGCCGCCCGCGACGCCTTCACCACCGACCGCGACGACGCCCGCGCGAGGATGCCCGAACCCGACCGTGATGCCTTCATCGAACGGGTCCGGACGGCCGTCTCCGAGGCGGCGGACGCGGACACCTCGGCGACCAGCGCCCGGGAGGCCGCAGGCGAGCAGGAGGACGCCGTCGCCGATCTCGTGGACGAACTCGACGAGACCCCCGAGCGGTACCAGGCACTCAACACCGCCGTGGACGGCCTGTCCGGGCGGGACCGGCCCGTCGGCGGCGACCCGGCCGCCCAGGACGCCCGGGACAGGGCCGCGCGGGAGGCGCGCGAGGAGGCCGACAGCCTGATCTCCGACCTGGTGGGGATCGCCGAGCGGGCCGACACCGCCCGTGAGGCGGCGGAGACGGCGCGGACCGACGCCGGGACGGCGAAGTCGGAGGCCGACGCCGCGAAGGCGAAGGCCGACCGGACCACCGCGGACGCCGAGAGCCTGCGGTCCTGGGCCGAGGGGCTCAACACCCGCGCGTCCAACCACCGGGACAGCGCGGACCGGGCCGTCCGGGACGCGCGCAACGCCCATGAGACGGCCCGGCGAGCCGCTGGCGCGGCCGGGGAGGCCCGCACCGCCGCGGACGCGGCGGCGGCCAGGGCCGACGAGGTGCGCACCCGCGCCGCGGACGCCGCTGAGGACGCGGCGCGGGCCGAGACCGACGCCCGCACGGCCCGCACCACCGCGGACCTCGCGTCCCAGGCCGCGAACGCCTCCCGGACCTCCTCCGGCGGGCGGACCGCGCCGGTCGGCACCGGCACCCGGGGGACGACGAACCCGCCGAACAGGGCCCCCGGCGACACGGGGACGCGGACCGCGCCGAACACGGCCGACGACCGCGCGAGGGCGACGGACACCCGGCAGGACGCCGCCCGCCGGGCCGCGCAGGACGCGCGGGCACGGGCCCAGGAGGCCCGGCAGACCGCGCGCGACGCGGCGGAGCGCGCCGCCCGGGCCACCGACGACGCGGACCGGCTGGCCCGGCAGGCACAGGACCTGCGCACCAGGGCGGAGACCACCGCACGGGAGGCCCGGGAGGCCGCCGTACGCGCGAACGAGGCAGGCGGGATCGCCCAGAGCACCCGGGACGCCGCCGACGCGGCCGTGAAGACGGCCGACTCGGCCGCCGCCGACGCCCGCCGTGCCCATGAGTACGCGCAGCAGGCCGCCCAGAAGGCGGAGACCGCGGCCGAGCGCGCGGAGGAGGCCGCGGAGACCGCGCGGGAGGCCCGCGACGACGCCGAGAAGATCGCCGACAGCGCCCGCAAGCGCGCCGACAGCGTACGGAGGCTGTTGGAGAGGATCAACGCGGCCGTGGAGCCGGGGAGGACGTCCTCCGACGACGGCCCCCCGAAGGACGGGCGCGGGGACGAGGACGGCACCGGCGGCGGCTCGGGCAAGGGCCGCACCGGAGACGGCGGAAGCGGCCGCTCCCGCGGCGAGGGCGACCGGTCCGGCAGCGGCGACGACCGTTCCGACGGCAGGGGCGGCTCCGGCACCGGGCGCGGTTCCGGGGGCGACGGCGGGAACCGCGGAAGAGGCGGGGACGACGGCCGTTCCTCGCGCCGAGGCGGCCAGGGCGGCCGGGGCCCCCGCGACAGCGCGCCCACGGACCGGCGCGACCCGTTCTCCGACTCGGACTCGGACACCGATTCGGACACGGACTCAGCCCCGGACCTGGACGCGGTTCCGGACCTGGTCTCCGACGACGACCTGTCCCTGTACGACTCCCCCGACACACCGGTCCAGGACCGGCCCTTCCGCACCCCGTTCGACGACGACCACCCGTTCAAGCCCCCGTGGCCCCGGGACGACCACGGCTTCGACTCCCTGCACCCCAAGCACCCCGGTTACGGAAGCGATCCCCTCGGCTTCCTCAACCCCAAATCCCTGGACACCCCCCTGGGCCTCCTGGACCCCGGTTTCGGAAGCGACCGCCCCCTGCCCAGCTCGCTGACCGACATCGTGGCCTACCCCGTGATCGGGGGCTCGGGCCGGTGGGAGAACACGTCCGTGGACGGGGAGGACGGCCAGCCTTCCGCGAGCGCTTCCGCCGACCCCCGTGATGACGACCAGTACGGCACCGGGTTCCAGGACCCCTCCGCGGTGGCGTACGACGAGCAGCCCGTGGCTTCGGCCGAGGAGGCCGCGCAGGACCGGGACGGGGACCGGGACGAGCGGATCGCGGCGCTCACGCTGTGGAACGGGACCTTCGCCGGTGTCGAGGACCTCGCCGAAACCACCGGATTCGACGTGGTGAGCCAGCAGGCGCTCGTCGAGGACGGCTCCGACGGCAGTACCACGCTCATGCGCTTCGCCAACGGCGCGCAGGCGGTCTACAAGGACACCGAGGGGGCCACCTTCGCCCGTGACCGCGCCGACGCCGAACAGCTCGCCTCGCTGGTGGGACGCGCCATCGGCGCCAACGTGCCCGGTGTCCTGCGCATCGGTGAGACCGAGGTGTTCATGCACTTCATGAACGGCGAATCCGGGTTCGCCCACCTGGACAACCCGCGATCCCCGCTCCTGAACACACGGGACGGACACGTGCTGGGCCTGCTGGACCTGCTGATCGCCAACGGCGACCGCAACCCCGGCAACTGGCTGGACCAGGGCCGGGGGCGCGTCGCGGGCATCGACCACGGCAAGGCCTGGTTCAAGTACGAGTACACGCCGGAGGACCCCACCGACCTGGAGGGGCTGGCCTACACCAACGGCATGCGGCCCTTCTACGACTTCGACGCCAACGCGTGGATCGCCAACCCGCTGACCCGGGCCGACATCCGGTTCCTGCGGTCCCGACTCGCCGGGCTCTCCGGCGAGTTCGCCCGCCTGGGCCGGTCCGACTGGTTCGACGAGATGATGGAGCGCTTCGACATGCTGGCCCGCAACGCGCGGGGAACCACCGGCCTGTTCTCAGGGGGACGCCGGTGACCCGTGTGCTCTACGCCCAGGACCGCCGCACGCAGCGGACACGGCCGTTTCTGACACTGCACGACGACGGCACCCTCACCGCCCACGACCCGGAGACGGCCGACGCGATCCCGCGCCTGCGCGCCACGCGCGGCTGGTCCGGCGAGCGGATATTCGACGAGTGCGCCGCGCAGTCCAACGCCTACGTCCGCTACTTCGAAGAACCGGAGTGACCGGGCTCGGCTCCGACAGGAATGGATGTACTCCTCGAAAGCAGGAGGCGAATTCCCGCAGAACAGGGAATGAACACCCCTTTCCCCGGGGCCGATCGCGGGCCCCATGCCCTCGCGCGATCCGCTCCGCACGCCGCCACCCCTTTCCGGGCACGGAAACCCTTCCGCGAACGCGGTGGACCGGGCCGGTCGGCACCGGCTCGCGGTCGGCGGCGCCGGGCCTTCGACCCGCCCCCACCAGGCCTCGCGTCCGCGCGCCGGAGCGGCCTCCCCGCGAGCCGACCCCCGACGCGAGGGGAACGGGAAGAGAATATCCACCCGGCTCCAGGAGAACCGTTGCGGAAATACTCAGCGCGCCAACGGGGTGGAACATGTTACAGAAAACTTCCGCCACCCCCATAGCCCGCCCGTGACCTCCGGCAATTCACCGGGGAACCCTTGGACGAGGGTTCCGTTCCGGGTAACGAACCACCGATTCGCGCGTTTTCTCCGGTGTTACCTTCGTGGCCGCGCAGCGGCACCAGGGGGTAGAGGGGGAGACGCGTATGCCGTTGGACCACAACATGTCCGACTCCTCACGCGGCGCGATCAAAGTCCTCACCGGCATCGAGGTCCCCAAAGCCGGACTGGCCACGCTGGGTCGCGGTTCGGAGGTCTACGCCGCCCTCGAAAAACGCATCCAGGCCCTGGACGACCTGTTCGACCTCAGCCGCGTCCACGCCCGACGCCACTTCGACGGCCGCACCGCCCGAAACTACGAACGCTCCCTGGACCAGTTCACCACCGGCGACAACGACTACGTCGGCTCCGCCCGCTCCAACGCCGCCACCATGTCCAGCGAACTCTTCAAGGCCCGCGCCAACGTCGAGTACATGCACATGATGGTCATCGGCCAGTTCGTCCAACTCCTGGCCGAGATCGCCTGGGCCATCGCCACCGCCAAGTTCACCTTCGGCGCCTCCTTGAAGTGGATCCCCATCTTCAAGGCCATCCGCAGCCTGGCCATGCGCCGCATCCTCACCTGGCTCCTCATCACCGTGCCCGGCCACCAGATCATCAGCCAGATCTTCGCCAGCATGGACAGCATCATCCAACGCATCCAGATCGGACGCGGCACCCGCCACCACAAAGACCCCAACCTCACCCGCAGCGCCCACATCGGCGCCACCATCGAAGGCGCCCTGTCCGCCGTCTTCTCCGCCGGACTCGACGGCCTCTTCAGCAAACAACTCACCGACCTGTTCAGCGACCGCGTCGCCCGCATCACCGACCTCCCCGACCCCCCGCCCCTGACCAGACCCGACCCCGAACCAGGGCCCGGCGGACCCCCCACCGGACCCCCCACCCGGGAGACCCCCGACGGGCCGCCCACCGGACCGCCCACCGGGCCCCCGCCCGACCCCAGAGGGCCCGTCAACGACACCCCGCCCCCCGGCAACCCCAACCGCGACACCGACACGCCACCACCGCCCGGCGGAGGACCCGACGGGCCGCCCACCGGACCGGTCAAGGACGACCCGCCGGCGACGAACCCCGACCGGGGACCGGACTCCCCCGCGCCCAAGGACACACCGGGCGCGGATCTGCCCGGGCCCTCGCTCAACAAGGACCTGGCCGAGGTCTTCGTCCGCCACAAGGACGAGTTCCTGGTCCCCTACAACCCCGCCAGCCCCATCGGCGCGGGTGTCTTCGACAACGCCGCGAAAGCAGCCGCCGCGCGCAACGAGTTCGGTGACCTGTTCGCCCGCCACTTCGGCGACCACATCGGCCAAACAGCAGCACGCGATCTGGGCCGCGACTACGCCGACACCCTCGCCCGCAACTGGACCGACCCCAACCTGGGCCAGCACCTGCGCGACACCATCGGCGACCGCCTGCCCCCCACCACCCGCGATCACCTCTCCGATGTGCCGGTCACCCTGCAACAACCCCTCAACGACTACTTCTCCAAGGCCAGCACCTACGCCCAGCAGACCGGCGGCAGCATCGGCACCGGAGCCCTGGAGGGCTACCTCGGCGAGGGCCTGGGCAGCATGGCCGACGGACGCGGCTGGGAGGCCTCCGTCTGGTCCGCCACCGCGGGCGCCTCCCAGGCGGGTATCCAGCAGGGGGCCACCGACGGCATCCTGCACGGCGCCGACCTGTTCAAGGACAAGGACAAACCCGACCTCGACACACCGCCGTCACAGCCCCGGACCGAAAGCAACGGCGCGGACGACCAGACGAACGTCCGCACCACGCCCCCGCCGGAAAGGCCAGCGGACACGGAGTCCCTGTACGACAGCGACTCCGACTACGACAGCGACACATCGTCCGTCTTCGACCGGGACGAGAACTCCTCGCCCTACGACAGCGACGACGAGACCTCGCTGTTCGACACCGACGAGACCGCCCCCCAGCAGGACACCACCGCCACCAAGGCGGACAAGGAACCCGGCCCCGACGCGCCCTCCGTCCCAGGGCCGAGGGACGAGCCGCGAGGAGCCGACTCCCCCGCCCCCAGATCCGGCGACGACCCCTTCCCGCCGGGCATGAACGACGGCCCCCTGAGCGTCAACTTCCTCAACGCCATCGTCCCCGACAACCCCATGGCAGCCGTGCCCCCCGGCGCCGAACAGGCCGCATCGGACACGGGGAACACCGGCGACCGCGACACCGCGAACCCGGCCGACCGCTCCGCTCCCGGACCGGAGCGGCAGCACGACCCCGCTCCCGCCGCCGTGGCGCCCCCGGTCGGCCAGGCGACTCCGCCACCCGCGTCCGCCCCGCAGAACCCGGCCCCCGACACCGGCCAGCGCTCCGCACCCACCGAACGCAGCGGCGGTGGACGTCCGTCCCCGAGCACCGGTGACGCCCGCACCCAGGACCCGTCCACCCGACAGACGACCGGCAACGGCCCCCAGATTTCCACGGAGAGCGCGCCTCCCGCCACGGAGACCGCGACCACCGGCGACACCACCGGGCAGGACGACCAGGTCACCTCGACGGACGAACAGCGGGCGACCCCCCACACCCCGACCGCCTCCGGCGCGCCCTCCCCTGCCGACGTCCCGCTGCCCCCGCCCCCCGTCACCGAGAGCGGGCAGCCCCAGGACACGGAGGACACCGGGCACAGCCCGTCCGAACGTGACGGCGAACGGCCCGAGGGCCGCGACGAGGACACCTCCCGCGACGACGACCGCTCCCGGGACGGCGAGAGGGACCGGTCCGGCGACGGAAACGAGCGATCGGGCGAGGAGAGCGGCGACCGCTCCGGAGACGGCGGGAACCGGGGCGACGGAGACCGCTCCGGGGAGGAGAAGGGCGACGGATCCGACGGCAAGGACAAGGACGGCGAACGCGCGGACGACGACGCCGAGTCCGCGCCCGAGGAGGAGTCCACCGACGCGAAGGACGGCCAGGAGCAGGGCGGTGAGCAGGCCCCCGAGGTCACCCCCGCCGAGACCGGCGTTTCGCGGGAACAGGAGACACCGCCGGACCCGCTGACCACCGGGACCGGGGAGACGGCGGAGGAGACGGTGCGCCCGCCCGCGCCGCCCGAGGCCGAGACGTCCGGAGCGGCCCTGCCCCGGAACACGGACGGTGTCCCGCAGGATCAGGAGACGCCGCGGCCCCGGCCGGAACCGCTCCCCGACGGGGAGGCCGGTCCGGAGCGGAACGGCTCTCCCTCTCCCTCCACCGTGGAGCCCTCAGCCACGGCCGACAGCCGGGAGACCCCAGCCCCGCCGACGGAGAACAGCGGGGCGCCGGTACCGGGCACCGGGGACGCCCCGCCCGCCGCCGAGGTCACGACGCCCGACACGACCGAGGGCACGCCGGTCCCCACGCAGCACACGGACACAGACGCTCCCGCGGACGCGGACGCGCCTCCGGCACCGTCCGCCGCCGGACCCGAGCGCGCGGCGGACAGCGGCTCCGGCACCCCCGGAGGGACGCGCACCGACCCCACCGCTTCCGGGATCGATCCGAGGGCCGACGCCCGCGCCGCGTCGGTCCTGGACCGCCTGCCCGAACTCACCCGGGCCCTCGCGGACAAGGACATTCCCAGGGCGCGGGCGCTGGGAGCCGAGTTCTGGAGGCTGCTGCGACCGGTCGACGGTCCGACCCCGGAGAACCGCTCCATCCGCGATGCACGCGAGCTGGCGCAGGCACTGGTGTACACCGTCTCCGACCCGTCGGACAGGCGCGTCCCGCTGAGCAGCGAGTCCGCCCCTCCCCAACGCGTCCAGGACGCCGAGGTCCTGGCCCGCGGCATCGACCGCCATCTCCGGGACCGCCACGACCCGGTCCGCGCCCGGCTCTGGCAGCCCGGCGGGCAGCTCACGACGGACTACGTCCGCTACGCGATGCAGGACCCCGCGGACCGGGGGCCCTTCCCCTACGGCGCACCGGACACGGTACAGACCGTCAACATGGCGCTGGTGGACGGCGACGGAGACGCATCGGCCTCGCAAGGACGGTCCGGGGAGTCGTCGGCGCCGGTCCGGACAACGACGGACACCGACGGCCCCGCCGCGTCCGGGACCGGGACGATCCGCCGACTGCCGACCGGTGCCGAAACCAATCGCTACGGCGACCTCCTGCACGACCCCGACTACAACCCCAACGCCTTCGACACGCTCCCCATCGCGACCCAGGACGCGGTCTTCTCCTACACCAGGTCCTCCTGGCTGAACAGCTTCGCGCGCCTGCACCCGTTGAACGAGGCGACGGTGCAGGCCGAACTGGACCGGATCCGGGAGGAGAGCCGGTCCCACCCCGGATGGCAGGTCTACGAGATCGGCGGCGGCCGGTGGCCCGACCTGGCACGGCTGGAGGAAGCCGTGGAGCGGGGCGGTCTGAGTCCCGAGCAGGAGCGGATCGTGCGAGGCGTCCTCGGCAACCCGTACCCGGAGGCGGCGCTGGAGAACCTCCGCGAACACGCCGGACGCGCGGGCCGGATCGCCGAATCCCTCGCCCTGGGCGGGGAACCGGCGCACTTCCCCGACGCCTCGGAAGCCCTGGCGTTGTTCCGACGCCTGGACCGCGCCACCGGCCAGCCCTTCCCCGAGGGTTTCGAGGCCGTGCGCGGCACGTACGAGTACCAGCACCTACTGGGCGAGGGCAACACCGATCCCCGCACCCTCGCGGGGACCACGCACGTGAGCCCGGGGTATTTCTCGGCCTCCCTCGGTACCGTTCCGTCCGCGTCGGGCGGCTCCCCCATCGACTTGATGCGGCTGACCGTGCCGGAAGGCTCCCGGGGGCTGTGGGTCGGCGACCGGAGCCACCACCCCCACGAGCGCGAGGTGATCCTCGCCCGGGGGACCCGCTACCGGATCACCTCGGTCGAGCCCTGGGGGAGGCACGGTTACCTCTTCCACGCCGAGATCCTGCCCCCCGCGCACGACGACGGGGGCGCCGCGGCGCCCCCGGCCTGGACGGGCGAGGTGCTGGACCGCATCGACCGGGCCCTGGACGCGGACGACACGGCAGCGGCCCTGGACGGGATACGCGGGGCGGCGGAACGCTTCACCGAGGACCTGGCATCCACTCTCCGGGATGCCGACGGCCCCGACCGGACCGCGACGATCGGCCGCCTCGAACAACTACGGGACGCGGCCGAGCATCTGGCGGACCGGGCCTCGGAGATCGCCGACACCGCCCCGGAGGCGGTCGCGGCCGCGGTCGACCTGGCCGCGGACCTCGCCGCCGCCGCGGAGAGCGTCGCCGCGCGCGGTGCCGCCGACGCGGCCGCGGCCCGGGACGGGGTCCCCGAGCCGTCCGAGGTGGACCCGGAGAACCCGGACCGGATCGCCGACGCCGCGCGAGAGCGAGACACGGCCCTCACAGGGGTCTCGGACGCCGACGCCGCGCGCGCCGACGCCGAACGCGCCTCCCACATCGCCTACGAGGCCGCCGACACCGCCGCCCGCACCGCACGGACCACCGGGCACGACACCGGACCCCGGGCCGAGGAGGCCCGCGCGGCCGCCCAGAGGGCGGACACCCACCGCCGCGACGCGATCACGGCCGCCGAGGAAGCGGCCGACCGGCACGGGCGCCTCGTCCACGACGTCAACGTGGCCGCGAGCATCGCCGTCGGTATCGCCCTCAGCGACGCGGCCGCCTCCCGCGGCGACGCCGCCGCGAGGGCGGCCGCACTCGACCGGGCACGATCCATCGCCGACCTGACCCCTCCGGGCTCCACGGCGCGCGCGAGACTGAACATGCGCATGAACGCGATGGGGCTCTCCGGCCCGGCCGGCTCCAACAACCCCTTCGTCTTCGCCTTGACCGACATCGCCGGAGAGGTACGGGACCCCGACGGGGACGACACCGGGACGAGCGGCGCCGACCTCGGCTCCCTGGCCCGCGGCCTGGGGCTGACCGGCACCGACGACACGGAGTCGGCCCTGTCGGAGGCACCCGGCCCCGTGACCGGCACACCCCAGAGCGACCGGACAGAGCGGAAGCCGGGGGCGGACCCCGCGGCGGACTCGCTCCCGGAAACGTTCCACAGCACCCCCAACACGCAGACCCCGCCCGTCCGGAGCGGACCGGTGACCGGGGAGGAGTCCTCCGAATCCGCGGCCGAACCGTCCCCGCAACCGGTTCCGACCCAGTCGGCGCCCGAACCGAACACGGGCACCGAGACCACAGGGGCCGCCCCTGCCGGCACCGACGTTTCGCGGGAACAGGAGACACCGCCGGACCCGCTGACCACCGGCACCGGGGAGACGACGGAGGAGACGGTGCGCCCGCCCGCGCCGCCCGAGGCCGAGACGCGCGTGCCCACGGAGGAGGCGCGGACCAGGAGCGGAGAACACGAGGAGGGCGCGCCTCCCCCGCCTCCCGCACCCGCTCCGACCGAGAACGACGGCACCGAACAGGAGCCGTCGGTGCGGCCCGTCGACACCGACGTCACGGACACGGAGCAGGCACCACCGCCGTCCCCACAGCACAACACCACCACAGAACCCGTCGAGACGGTGGACACCACCGGCACAGAGCAGCCTCCGCTGTCCCCGCAGGAGGACACCGGCACCACCACGCACACCGAGGGCACGGAGCAGCTTCCGCCGCCCCAGCAGCAGAACACCGACACAACCACGCGCACCGCGAACCCCGAGGGCACGGAACAACCTCCGCTGTCCCCGCGGGAGAACACCGAGGGCACGCACACCGAGGGCACGGAGCAGCTTCCGCCGCCCCAGCAGGAGAACACCGACGCCACCACGCACATCGAGGACACGGAGCACGCGCCACCACCGTCCCCGCAGCACGAGCACGACACCACCACAGAGCACGTCGAGACGGTGGACACCACGGGCACGGAACAACCTCCGCCGCCCCAGCAGGAGAACACCGACGTAATCACGCACACCACGCGCACCGAGGAGACGGAACGCACGCCCCCTCCCCCGCTTCCGGAGGAGGACTCCCGCACCACCACCGACGGCACGGAGACGGAGCTCCCGCAGACCGACACCGGCGACACCCGGCGACGCGAGGAGCCCCCGCCGCGGAACTACCCGGGTACCGTGCAGCCGGTCCGAACGGACAACCCCTACGACCTCGGCTACCTGCTGACGTCCAACCTGGTCAACTCCAGCATGATCCACGCCGAGCACCTGCGTTCGTTCGTGGACGACACCCTCACCAACGACGCCGGACACGTCGACGCCACGGTGCGCGACACGGTCAGGGAACGGATCGACGCCCAGGTGCGCGAGCAGACGGGCGTGTTCTTCCAGCCGGAGGGGTTCTCCACGACGGTCAACGGGGCCGACGGCTCCACGTGGCAGGCGAAATTGCGGCTGAACCCCTCACGTGGGGGTTTCCACCACGCGCCCACCCAGCCGAAGGAGGGCTCGGCCCCCACGGACCTGAAGCTGGTGGACGAGGCCGGGGAGGCCAACCCGGCCGAGGGCAGCGGCAGCCACGGCGGCACCAAGTTCATCGGAATGGGGTTCCAGGTCTCCCCCCTGCTCCTCGGGACGGTGGGCGGCGCCGACATCGGCCCCCGCTTCACGTTCAGCTTCTCGGGGGGAACACGCCAACGGCAGACCGTGGACACGGCGGTCAGCCTCCACGACGGCTACAGCAGCTACGAGATCAAGGGCAAGCCCGAGGTCTACGCCTCCGACCTGACCATGTCCTTCGAGCTGACGCCCGTCCACGTCCCCCCGAGGCAGGCCCCGGCCAGCGGCACCACCCCGGCCGACAACACCAACACCGCTCCGAACAACACCGTCCCCGCCGACAACACCAACACCACCCCGAACAACACCACCCCGCCGGACCGGCCCGTGAACTCCCGGGCCGAGTCCGACAACGGGGTGATCCTGGTCCTTCCGGGCGAGGTCTCGGCCAACACCGGTCCGGAGACGATCCGCCTGCGCGACCCATTCGCGACCCAGGACCACCAGCGCGGCCGGAACAACGACCACAGGCCCGTGGGACCGCACGCGGACAAGGGCCACCCCGTGTCGGTGGGCGACATCCGACTGAGCGACGGGTCCTCCGACAAGTCCTTCTCCGACTGGATCGCCGACCACCTGTGGTCCCCGGAGCAGGACCGCGGGTGGTGGAAGTCCGCGGTCGACAAGGTGACGCCCGGGTTCGTCGACAGGCGCAGGCAGCAGAAGCTGGACGCCTTCCACGACCAGGTCGGGGGGACCTTCTCCAAGAAGTCCGTCCGCAACAACCTGCCGGAGATGACCTCGGCACCCGCGGTCTTCACGGTCACCGACCCCTCGGGCAGGCCCCGGCTGGTGAGCATCCAGTCCGTGCCCACCGCCTACGACGCCAAGTCCCACACCATCCCGCCCGCGAAGTACATCAAGGGCAACAAGGCCGAACGCGAGAGCGGGAGCTCCGTCCGGCACAGCGACTTCCTCGGCGGCACCCTGGGCGCGGGCGTCAGCGTCGACGCGGGGGCCGTGGGCGGCACCCACAAGGCCCGTGTGGACGCGTTCGCCGTGGAGGGGGGTGTGCGGGGCCGGTCGACCGCGGAGAGTGCGCAGGTGTCGTCGGGAGCGGTCAACCGCATGAACTACGGCAAGACCGAGTCGTCCGCCTACGACGTGCAGCGCAACTACTACGTGCACTTCGACGGCGAATCCGAGGTGTACCGCTTCCAGGGCGACACCGTCGAGATCCTCACCGTCCAGGAGGCCCGCATCCTGAACGGGGACGAGCCCTCGGACAAGGTGCCCGCGCCCCCGGCCCCCGTTCGGACCGAGGGGAGCGGCACGGCGCCCGGGACGGTGAACCCTCCCGGCACCACGGGGAACCAGCAGCCCGGGAACACCGGGGACCGGCAGCCCGACACCACCGAGGGCCAGCAGACCGGGACCGACGGGAACCGGAACGCACCGGACGGCGAGGACCGGAACCGGAACACCGGAACCGAGGAGCGCGGCCAGCAGCGGGAGAACGCCCCGGAACAGGAACGACCGCCCGGGCAACAGCCCCCGGAGGGGCGCCCCGAGACCCTGCGGCCTCCCCGCCCGAACCTGGCCCAGGAGAACCCGGTCACCTTCCACGGGGCCGTGCCCCGCGACTTCACCTGGCCCGACGGCAGCCAGTACCGCGACGTCGACGGGCAGCAGCGCAGCATCTACCAGCACATCGCGCACCAGGTGCTGACCGGGCTGGCCGACAAGCTGCCCGGCATAGTCCTGCCCGACATGGCCCGCGACCCGAAGAACTTCGCCAAACGGCCCGGCCACGAGAACAGCGGCCCGTTCACCGGTTCCACGCGCGAGCACCGCCCCTTCCGGCGCGACCACGAGATCGCCGTCTTCAACACGCACAGGATCATCGACGCGATCGCCGCGTCCGAGTTCAAGAGCGGCACGGACGGCCTGACACTGCACGGCCAGCCCGTCCACCTGATCGACACGGGAAGGTTCGACCCCAGCGCGCTCTTCAAGTCCGGCCAGAAGGTGATGCGCTCGCCGTTCGTCGCGGTACGCGTCAGCGCGGACTTCTCCTCGCTCAGGCACGCGGGAGAGACCACGAGGGGCACCGGAGGCGAGTACTCGGGCTCGTCCGAGATCAGCACCGCGGACGGCTCGCAGAAGCGCAAGACGGTCCGGTTCTCCTCCGGCGGCTACATCCGCCGGATCGACGCCGTCGACGCGGCCGACAACCCGAGCGACGGCGGCGTGTTCTCGGTCTCCCTCCAGCTGAACGACACCAAGGGGAAGAGCCGGGGCCTGGGCATGAAGACCCAGAGCGAGAGGACCATCCAGTACGCGGAGGACTCCAGCGTCTGGAACTCCGGGGTCCGGTTCAAGGCGAGGCTCTACCAGGACGACGACCTCGGCATGGTCCTGGGCGGCGACACACCGCTGGCCGAACGCGGACAGGACCTGCTCAGCGGACCGATCCACGCGATGGCCACGATGGACACGGCCAAGGCGGTGCCGGGCGGGGAACGCGGCGGCAGGAACGGCACCGCCTCCGCGCCGCAGGTCACCCGGATCCGGCCGATACCGGTCGACCGGGCCCAGGAGATGATCGACGGCCCCACGAGGCCGACGCCGGACAGGGTCCGCAAGACGCGCGACCTGACCGGCGGTGTCAAGAGGCTGTTCGGCGGAGGGCAGAGCCAGCGCCCCCGGGCCGAAGAGGGCACGACCCCTGCGCCGAACACGCAGACCGCGCAGACCAACGGCCAGCAGAACAACACCGGGCAGCAGAACACCGGCTCCCAGACCGGTGACGGTCAGCGGACACCCGCCCCCGACACCAACACCAACACCAACACCAACACCAACACCAACACCAACCAGCCGAACACCGGAACCGCGCAGACCACCACCCCGGCGCCGAACACCGAGACCGCGCCGAACACGGAAACCGCGCAGACCTCCGAGGCCGCGCAGACCACCACCGGCCAACAGAACACCGACACCGCTGCGGACACCACCGGGCAACAGGACACCGGCTCCCAGAACGACGGCGTCCGGAGACCGCCGACGACGGAAACCAACGGCGACGTCCGGACACCACCGGCGACGGAAACCACCGGCGACACCACGGGACAGCAGAACACCGACACCGCCCCGGCGCCGAACACCGAGACCGCGCAGACCACCAGCGGACAGCAGAACCCCGCGGAGAACGCCCCCGACACCCGCCCCGTCGAACAGCGCCGTGCCGAGAAGCTCCGCGACACCCCCACCACCGTCGAGAACGTCAACACCCGGTTCAACACGGGCGACGGCAACCGGGTGAGCAGCCTGCTCGAAGCCACCTACGAGAGCTTCTCCTCCATCGCGCCCTGGGAGAGGGGCACGGGCGGCCAGCGCCCCTCCAGGGGACTCGGCTTCGAGCGCAAGCTGCGGCACTTCCTGAGGCGGGGCGAGGGAAGCCGACGGTTCTACGAGAACGCGCTCTCCCCGGAGAATCTCGCGGACAACCCGGCGGCGCGCTCCTCCGGCGGCGCGCGCACCCGCACGGAGACGAGCGGTGGCCTGCTCTCCCCGATGCACCTCCGCACGACGTCGTCCACCCGGTTCGACATCGACTCGGTCGACCGCTTCGAGCAGTCCGACGGCGCGGTCGTCTTCAAGAGCAAGAACACCCTGGAGACGTTCTCCAGGGACGGGAAGAGGACCGACCTGACCCTCCTGGCCACGGGCGGCGGCCGGGTCAACCCCAACCCCATCCAGCCTGCCGAGCAGCCCGCGGGCGGGACCGCGCCCGCGCCCAACTCCGCGAGCGCCCCCCTGATCCAGCTCGGCCCCTCCGCTGGCAAGAGCCTGTTCGACCGCTACACCATGACCAAGCCCACGTCGAGGTTCAACGAGTCGGTCGAGTTCCACCCCAAGATCCCGATGTCGTACTCCTACTCGGCCTCGGGGCGCATCACGCAGGCGCTGGAGTTCGTCAAGAACTGGAGCATCGGGCCGACCTTCCCCCGCTCCGCGCGTTACCGGGGGTGGCAGGCCGACTCCGACAACCTGGAGACCGGGCTGATCCACATCCGCGACGCCCACGCGTCGGGCATGGTCGAGGACAAGGTTGAGGAGGTCGACGGCGGGCTGGTCCGCTCTCCCCAGCCGGAGCCGGAGACGCCCGGGTCCGTGAGACCGCGCCCGGGTTTCGAGGACTCCGGCATGATGCTCGACCCGGTCAACCCCGACGAGGCCATCCAGAGCCTCGTCGACGACCTGGCCTCGCAGGGCTGGCAGCTGACCAAGGGCAGCCGGGAGATCATCCTGAAGGCCCTCGACTCCCACACCGGGCTCAACCCCAACACCGGGGTGCCGGTGACGGTGAAGATCAGCCCCATCGACCACTCGATCGGGAACCTCAACGCCCCGACGACCGCGCCGCTGTCCCTGGACGCCACCGTGAAGCTGCGGCTGGACAGGAGCAACGCGAAGGTCGAGTACCTGGGCGGTAAGACGGAGTACCGCCAGCGCCAGGGTTCGGAGGAAGGGGACAGGCTCCAGCAGGGCAACGAGAGCTCCGCCTTCCAGGGAGCCCACGGCTCACTCCTGACACCGCTGCCCCAGTCGGGGGGCGACCAGCCCGGGGGCACCCCCCCGTCGAGCCGCCCCTACCTGATGGGCCTGCAGGGCGACGGCACCACGACGAACGCTCACGGCGAGGGCGGGGTCGTCCGGGACACGGACAAGCGCTCCACCCAGCTGACCATGGAGACGCCCTACGCGCGGGTGTCGTCGGACACCATGCTGACGCTCGACCTGCACATCTCGGAGAAGCAGGGCACGGCCAACTCCCTCCTGGGGGAGACCCCGGGCTCGCGCACGCGCGACTTCACCGGCACGGGGAACTCGGGCCGGGCGCAGGAGATGTACCCGGCCTTCTCCCTCGACCTGGGCAACGAGGCGGGCACGACCCGGGGGAACGACAACCCCCAGACCTCCACCGACGGAAACAACAACCCCCGCACCACCCCCGAGGGAAACAACACCCCCCGGACGACCACCGAGGGCGACAACAACCCCCGCGCCACACCCGAGGGCAGCGACACCACCCGCAGCACTCCCGAGGGAAACAACGCCCCCCAGACGACCACCGACGGAAACAGCGTCCCCCGCACCACTCCCGAGGCCGCCAACACCACCCAGACGACCGCTCAGGGCAACAACAGACAGCCCGGCGGGCAGCGGACGGGGAACCAGCCCGCGCCGGAGAACCCCTCCAACGACAACCACGCCTCGCTGACCGACATGGCGCGCTCCCTGACACGCGACATGGATCCGCGGACCCGAGACGCCTTCAACGACGCCGTGACCCTGCTCGCCTCCGTGGAGAACAAGGGCAAGGACGTCCTCGACCTCGGCCGGATCGTCCTGGCGAAGTCGTTGGGCTGGAACCCGCCCGCGGACTCGGTCCACGACGGGCGCTACACCCAGGAGGCCATCGAGAAGGCGGCCGGCTACGCGGCGGACAAGCTCAAACTGAACTCCCGCAACAACGCCATCGACCACGCGCTCACCGAACTCGGCATCAAGGCCTCCTTCGCCGAGGCCAGTTCGGAGACGGGCGCCGAACTGCCCGAGTTGGGCGCGACCACGTGGATGATGCGTGCCATACCCCACCCGGAGACGGCGCAGATCAAGGACTACAACCCGAGCATGCGCCTGACCGACTCCTCGGAGACGAGCAGGACCTTCTCCCCGTTCCACAACGAGTCGTCCACGACGACCATGGGTTTCGAGGCGCGCCCCTCCGGACGCACCGGAACGGGACCCCCGACGACGGCCACCCACTACGGCGCGGCCAACAACACGGGATCGTCCACCTCGGGAGGCGACACCGCACGGGGGAGCAGGCCGAAGGAGCCTCCCCACTCCGACCGCGTCCGAACCGGCCCCGGCTACCTGGTGGAGATGGACACCGACGTGTTCATCGGGGCCAGGAGCGAGCTGAGCGGCCCCTGGTACAAGCGCTCAGCGCGTTACGTCGGGGACAAGGCCGCGTCCGCGGGCCGGGCGGTGCGCGGCGCCTTCGGCGGACGGAGCACCCCCTCGTCCGTCCCGACCCGCCCCGCCCGGTGGCAGCAGGGCCAGACCACCGTGAAGACGACCCGGTGGGTCTCCCACGGCGACGCGGTGAGGATGGGCGTCATCACGCCCGACCACGCCACCCGGATGGCCCCCCTGACCGAGCGTTTCGCCCGGATCCAGAAGGCGCTCGGAGACGCGGAGAAGGCCTACCTCGACGCGCGCTGGCCTCTGGACCAGGCGGCCTCCGACCGTATCGCCGCACCCGACGACCCGCAGGTCCGGGATCGTTACAGGAACCTGGAGGACGCCTACGAGGACCGGCGGCAGGACTTCGAGGAGGCGGTACGCGACTGGGTGACGGCGCTCCGGGAACTGCGTGACGGCCTGGGCGACCTGTCGTCCCTGCCCAGGCCGCGCACCGCGACCGCACCGGACCTCGACACCATCCAGGAGGAACCGCCTCCTCCCCCGGCTCCGCAGCGGAACGCCGACGACCCCGCAGCCGACCCCGAGGCCATCGAGTTGCCCGAACGGAACAACCGGCAGCCCGGGCAGGAGGGCCGACAGCCCGAGCGGGGCACCCGACAGCCCGGCACCGCCCCGAACCTCATGGACACCCTCGGCGCGGACCTCAACATCCGGCCGCGGGAGGCCGCGCCGGAGGAAGCGCCTCCCCAGACCCCGCAGCGGAACACCCCGGACACCGCGACCACCGAGCTGACCGGGACCCGTCGCGGCCCCGCCCCGGAGCGCGTCGACGACCCCGCCGACAGGTACACGGCGAACGACGAGGAGAACCTGTACGACGCCACCGACCAGGAGTCCAGCGACGAGGAGGAGGCGCCGCGCGTCCGTTGGCTCGACAGGCACTACCCGGAGGCGGCCTCGCTCAGCGAGGAGGAGCGCACAGAGCTGATGCGGTCGCTCATGGAACGGTCCCTGGCGGTGGGCCCGCCCGTCCCCGAAGGGTTCCGGTACGACATGGACCTGGGCGGGCCCGACGACGTCGCCTGGCTCCAAACCCAGAGAGCACAGGGCTTTCCCTGGGAGTCCGACACCACCGTCCCGCCCGGGCCCTCAACGGTCCCGAGCGCACCGCAGCAACAGGACCGGCCCGTCGAAGGCCAGGACCAGCGGCCGCAGCCGACGCCGTCCGAAGAGGACGCGCTGGCCCAGGGCGCCGAGGACGCGGTGTCCACCTTCGACGGGCAGCGCCTCCCCCTCCACACGCGGACCGAACCCGACCACGACACCCTCCCCCAGCCGGACCAGGACACCCTCTCCGAGGTGTCCTCAGTGGACTCGGACACGCTCAGGGACATGCGGCTGCGGCTGGAGCGGCTGATGTCGTCGGACCCGGCCCCCTCCGAGGGCGACCAGCCGTCCCCAGCCGCCACCGGTCTGACGGGCGACCGCGTCCAGCAGCGCTCCCCCGACCAGACGGAGCCGCAGGGGCTGGAGGATTGGCTCCGTACACGTAGGGACCAGGACGGACAGCAGCCGCTGTCCACCGAGGCGCCGCAGAGCGTGATACACGTCAGCCAGCTGAACCGTCACCCCGAGGCGTCATCCACCGGCCCCGGAGACGAACGCGCTCCCCAGCCGCCGGAGACCGACCCCGCACCGGAGGGACAGCGCTCCCCCGACCGGATCGAGACCGACCGCGCTCCCGAGGACCGGCCCGCCCTCCGCCGTCCGCAGCCCCGTGTCCTGCGCGTCCCCTCCGCAAACCCGGACCGGAACGAGTGGAACAACCGGCTCCAGGCCATCCAGGACTGGCGGACCAACTGGGAGCACGAGGCGCGGACACCGGAGGAGAGGGAGCGTCTACGAGAGGACTGGAGGGCCAAGTGGTCGCTACCGGCGACGACTCGGCCGAGCGGGAACGGAACCTCCCAGGACGACACCGGCCCGACGGACGGCCACAGTCCCCAGCGCTCCCCTGGCCAGACCGAGGCGGATCGCGCCCCGGAGAGCCAGCCAGCCCCGAGAACGGAGACCGCCCCTGCCGGGGAGGAACCGCGCTCCCCCGCCCAGGCCGAGACGAACCCGGATCCCCACAGCCCGCCGCAGAGCCAGGCGACCACGCAACCGACCCGACCGTCCCCTGAACAGACCCCCACCGCCCGAACCCGACCGGCCACCGAGGAAACCTCCAGCCCCCAGACCCAACCGGCACCCGAACAGACCCCCGCCCCCCAGCCCCTCACCCGGAACCGGGACGACGAGGGTTCCTCCACCCCGCCCCGGGACCGCGCGGACACCTCCCGGCAGGAGGGAACCGCGCCCCCGGCGGAACAGACTCCCCCGGCCTCCGATCCGGCGTCCGACCTGTTCGCGTTCTTCGAGCAGGAGCTGAACGGTCCCGCGAACAGCGGCGACGACCGCTCCGCGCAGGACACCACGCACACCCCCTCCGGGCAGGAGACGGCCACCGGTCCCGCCCCGACCGCCGCCGACGACGAGGGCCAGAAGACCCCGGCCCCCGAGACAGCGCCCGCGGTGACCGAGCCCGCCCCGTCCCGGAAGCAGCCCGAGCCCGAGGACGGGGAGACGGCGAAGGACCCCGATCACACGCAGGACGAGAAGAAGGAGGAGGAGAAGGACACCGAGGAGGAGACCGAGGACGCCCCCACCGACACCAAGGACCAGCGCAAGGACGAGGGCGACGACGGCGGTCCCGACAAGGACGGCTCCGGGGGGAGGAGCGGAGACCGGACCGGCGGCAACGGAGGCTCCGGCCAGGACCGCTCCGGAGGCGGAGGCGAGCAGGGCGGCAGCGGTGGCAGCGACAGGACCGGTGAGGGTGACCGTTCGGCCGACCGCTCCGGGAACCGGGACCGTTCCGAGGAGAAGGACCGCGGGAAGCAGGAGGAGGACCGCTCCCCGCATGGAGGCCGACAGGGCGGCACGAACCACGGCCGCGGGGGGAACCCGGCCCGTCCCGAGACCGACCCCGACGCGGACCCGGTTCCGGACCTGATCCCGGACACCGACTCGGACGGCTACGACAGCGACGACGACCTGCCCCTGTACGACGTCCCCGACACACCGGTACAGCGGCCCCGCGGATCGACGTTCGACGAACCGCGGGTCCGACCGCCGCGTGACGAGGACGGTTCCCCCTCCGACTCCGTGGACCCGAAGTCCCCGGACAAGGAGAACGGCTCCCCCGACGCCCTCGGCGCCAAGCCCTTCCCCTACGACTTCCCGGGGCTGCTCAACCCCGAGTCCGGCTTCGACCAGCCGCTGCCCAGCTCGATGACCGACCTGCTGGTCATGCCCGTGTTCGGGGACAACGGCCGCTCGGGGGACCCGCAGGGTGACCCGCCCCGCAACCCGTGGGGAAACAACCAGGCGCCTTCGAGCACACCCGCCGACTCCGCCGACCGGGACGGCGACGAGCGACCCCGCGGACGCGGCGGCAGCCGAGGCGGCGAACGCGGGACCAGCCGGGGCGGGCGCGGCGGCAGCCTCCCCTTCCGTGACCGGGGCGGGCGCGGCGGTCCTCCGCCCGCGTCCGGACCGGCACAGTCACCCGCCCGGAGCGGCGACGCCCCCCGGCCCCCCGTGGCGGGCGCGAGCGACCAGCCCTCCGCCAGCGCGCCCCCGCGCTCCGTCTGGGGCGGCGGCGCCTCCCAACGCCTCTTCGGCGACACCGGCACCCCGCAGCCCACCGGCACGCCCCCGAACCCGACATCGAAGACCACCCAGACCCCTGCGGCGCCCAGCGGCGACCAGCCCACCGCGCCCGCCCCCACCAGTTCCCAAGGCGGCGACCAGCCTCCCGCCAGCGCGCCCCCGCGCCCCGCCTGGGGCGGCGGCAACACCTCCAAGAACCTCTTCGGCGACACCGGCGCCCAGCGCCCCGGACCGATGGCCGACCCACCACCGGCCGCCCGAAGCAGCAGCACTCCCGCCCTCAGAGGCGACCCCGACTCGGCCATCAACCGCTTCGGTCTCGAGAACACGACCACGGAGAACCACCTCCTCTCCCGTAACCTCACAGACGGAAGAATCCTCGGAAAAATCCCCGACTCACGCGTCACAAAAGACAGCACAGGAAAAATCGTCACCGTCGACGGGAAACCCCTGGAAGAATTCCAGTTCAATCTCGTGGACGCACGCGCCCAAGAGGTCCGTGACCTACTCGAAAACCAGACCAAGGTCAAATTCGACCTCGCCAACCAGCCATGGTGGAAACCCGGACGCGACGGCATGACCACCCTCAACGAAAACGATCTGGGAGGAGAAGCGGGAGCGGTGAACTCCATCGTCGTCGACAGAGTGAGCGGACTCGTCGCAGAAGGCATGAACGGAAGGAAGGGCGCCTC
This sequence comes from Nocardiopsis sp. M1B1, assembly GCF_052466615.1. NCBI lineage: Bacteria > Bacillati > Actinomycetota > Actinomycetes > Streptosporangiales > Nocardiopsidaceae > Nocardiopsis > Nocardiopsis sp. M1B1. The sequence goes on along the minus strand of NZ_CP196194.1, from coordinate 2,469,137 downwards.
GCTCATCCCGACGAACAGACTGCACTCAGAAATCACCAGAAGAATCAACGCGATGCGTGAAGCCGGGCCCTACGAGATATACAGGAACAAGAGGCCCACCGGACAGATGAACCCCCACCCCATGGCGGACGCCCCCCATCGCCACGCCGAGATCAAGGCGATCAACGCACTGCTCAGAGCCAGGAACAACGCCAGGATCAGCGACTTCCAGATCGACAACCTGTTCACCCTCAAAATGGACCCCTGGGAGCGCGAGGGCTGCCCGTGCTGCGCGAACTGCACCCGGATCACCTGGGGAGCACCCGCACCGCGCTCCGGAAAATCCACCTACGCCTCCGGCCACCCCGACCGCAGAGTGGTGGACACCGATTGGACTCCCCCTTATGCGCAGGGTTGACCACAGGGAACTCGAATTCCCGGAAGGAGGAAGGACAACGCTCCTCGGCCGTCCCTTCACCGGACAAGCCATCACCGAAGGAACAACCGGAACCAGCGCCCAGACGTTCATCGAGGGCATCGAGAGCGGACCCGAACTCTCCTGGCACAACGACGGACAGCTCCTCTCCCTGAACCACACCTCCCCCGGAGGGATGCCCGTAGGACCACTGCACCACTGGGACACCGAAGGCAGACTCACGTACGAACACGTCAACGACCCGTTCGCGAACCAGCGCGTCATCCGCAACTGGGATACCTCAGGCCGCCTCATCAGCGAGGAACGACACCAGAGGCTGTTCGCCTCCCACGATCCCCGCACCGGCCGGAAAGTGTTCCTGGCCTGGCACCGACTACGGGTCTCCTCGGCCATGCGCCACCCCGCCCACCAGGAACTCCTGGTCGTGCCCGACGTCAACGACCTCACCGTCGAAGACGTGGAGGGGCTCGGCCGCCGGGTCCTGTACGACGGCGCGCCCTTCACCGGGGAGGCCGTCACCCGCGACCGCCACGGCAGGACCGAGATGCACACCTTCGTCGAGGGCGTCGAGGACGGCCCCACCCTGACCTGGGCGCCCAGCGGCAAACTCGTCATCCAGGGAATCACCCAGCGCCCCCACGGCCCCGTCGGCCCCTGGCACCAGTGGGACGAACAGGGACGCCTCCTCCGCGAGGTCGTCCACGACGCCCTGGGCAACCGCATCATCGTCCGCCAACTCGACGAGGCCGGAAACATCGCCCGCGAGGAGCGCAGACCCCCCGCACGCCTGGCCCGCGACCCCGAAACCGGCCGGGAGCACCCCGCCCCCTGGCTCTGAAAGGCGCGGCGGGGCTCCCGTACCGGGGCCGCGGAGCCGCGTACCCGCCTCCGTGGAGCCCGCTCCGGAGGAAACGACGCGGACCGGTCACCGGACGCTCATGGAACGTACACGGGAAACCGAGTACGCTACCGCAGTCGGCCCTCCCGTCCGAGGCCCCGGCCGCACGGACGGCGGCCCCCACGACGACGGTCGCGGCCCCGTCCCCCGCGCGGAAGGCCCCCACGGCACGGCGACGGGCGACCCCGCCCCGGCAGACGGCCCCGAACGGCTGCCGCCCGGGGCCCGGAACGTCCCGGGGCGGCCCGCGCGATGACCACAGGGGTTCGCCGGGACGCACCCGTCGGGACTGGAGAGGGGATCCGCACGGGAGGACGCCACCGCCCCGGCCGCACCGCCGGGCGCCAAGCGCCCCCAGGACACCCCCAGAGAGTCTGGAGCACACGTCAGGTGACCGCACACACCGATCCGGGGACCGCCCGGTCCCGGCGCCGCCGCACCGCCGCCGCGGCGCTGGCCCTCGGGCTCCTCGCCCCCCTCCCGGCTGCTCCGGCGGCGGCCGAGGCCCCCCGGGACCCCGTCTCGCTCGCGCAGGTCCACCCCTTCAAGGCCGACAACCAGCCGTGCGCGGCCACCGGCGGGGACGTCGTGGAGCAGAGGCCCTGGACGCACCACTTCCTGGGCCTGTCGCGGGCCCACGACCTGAGCACCGGCGAGGGGGTGGGCGTGGCGCTGCTGGCCCCGGAGGTGGACGGCGGCGTCCCCGCGCTGGCCGACGCCGTGGAGGGAGGGCAGTCCGCCGACTGCCTGGGGTTCGGCACGTCGCTGGCCGGAGTGGTCGCCGCCCGGTCCGTGGAGGGCAGCGGCCTGGTCGGGGTGGCTCCGGACTCGGCGGTGACGGCAGTGGCCACCGGCAGCCCGCAGACCGGCCTGGCCTCGGCCCAGGAGATCGCCGCCGGGATCGGGAGCGCGGTGGACGCGGGGGCCCGCGTGGTCCTGGTGGGCACCGGCACGTGGGAGGCGTCTTCAGCCCTGGAGTCGGCGGTGGCCGCCGCCGAGGAGGCCGGCGCCGTGGTCGTGGCCCCCGCGACGGTCCCCACCTCCCGGGGGCCGCTGCCGGGCCAGCCCGCCCAGCACGCGTCGGTGCTGAGCGTGGCCGCGCACGACGTGGAGGGCCTGCCCGTGGCCCAGGGTCCGCTGGTCCTGCCCAGCGGGGACCTGGCCCGCGTGGACCTGACCGCGCCGGGCGACCGGGTGGTGGGGACCGGCCCGGGCGACGGCCACGTGGCCACGGCGGGCGACGGCGTGGCCGCGGCCTTCGTCGCGGGGACCGCGGCCCTGCTCATGGCGCGGGAGCCGGACCTGAGCGCCGAACAGGTGCGCGAGCGGCTGACCACCACGGCCTACGCGTCGCCGCGGGGGGACGCGGACCCGCTGTCGGGGCACGGCAGGGTGGACCCGCTGGCGGCGATGGCCATCGCCCCGGGCGGCGCCCCCGCCGGAGTGGTGGGCGAGGGGTTCGTCCCCGACCCCTCCCCCGAGGGCTCGGTGGACGCGCCGTCCACGGCGGTCGTGGTGTCCGTCGGGCTCCTGCTCATCGTGCTGTGCGTCCTGGGCGGAGCGGTGTTCAAGCTCGGACGCGCGCGCGGGTGGCGACCCGCCGCCGCGGGCGAGCCGGTGCCCATGCGCTCCGACGAACCGGTGCGCTGACACCGGACCGACGCGGAAGGGGGCGTCCGGCGCACCGGACGCCCCCCAACCCGTTCGGGGGCCCGCCCGCGCGGCGCGGGCGGGCCCGGCGTATCACTCCTCGGCGCCCTCGGCGATGGCCAACTGCACCTCGATCGGGTCGCGGCGCGCGATCCACAGGGCGCGTCCCGCGGGCATCGTCCTCGCCCGGACACTGCCGAACATCATGCCCTCCGAGGGCGGGGCGGACAGCAGGATGCTGGGCGTGTTGGAGTCGATGAGCGTCCGGATGACGGGGTCGCTGGAGGCCCGGCTGAAACCGCCCGCGGCGTGCACGAGGACCACGTGCAGGCCGATCTCCGCGCCCTGGCCGAGCATCGGCAGGAGCGGGGCCAGCGGGCTGGGCCCGCTTCCGGAGACCATCTCGAAGTCGTCGATGAGGATGAACAGTTCGGGACCGGTCCACCAGTCGCGCTTGCGAATGCGGTCGGGGGTGATGTCGGGCCCGGGCAGGCGCGCCTTCATGGCCTGCGCGGCGGCGGCCATCATCTCCTTGACGTTCTCGCCCGACACCGCGTAGCCCAGCTGCATCTCCTTGGGGACCGCGTCGTAGAGCTGGCGGCGCTGGTCGGCCAGCACGACCCGGGCGGTGGTGGGGCCGTAGTGGCTGCGGATCGCGTTGGTGATGTGGCGCAGCAGCGTGGTCTTGCCCGTCTCGGTGTCACCGACCACGAGCATGTGCGGGGTGACGCCGAAGTCGTGCCAGAACGGCTGCATCCGGCGGCTCTCCAGGCCCATCGGCACCTTGAGGCCGTTGGCCTTGGTGAGTTCGGACCCGGGCAGCTCACGGGCGTGCAGGATCGCGGGCAGGGTGCGCACCGCCGGGGCGGAGGGCCCGTCCCAGGCCGCGCGCACGCGGTTGACGATTTCGTTCATGCCCTCGGACAGGGTGACCGAGTCGGCGTGGCCGTCGGCGCGGGGCAGACCGGTGAGGAAGTGGTGCTTGGTGTCGGTGATGCCGCGTCCGGGCACGCGGGGCACGGTCTGCGCGGCGCGCATGTGGACCATGGAGTCCACGGGGTCGCCCATCCGCAGCTCGAAGCGGGTGCCCATCAGGTCGCGGACGCCGGTGTGGAAGTCGGCCCAGCGCGGGGAGGCGACCACGACGTGCACGCCGTAGTTGAGGCCGCGCTGCACGATCTGGACGATGGAGCCCACCAGGTCCGCGTAGTCCTGGCGGATGGTGCCCCAGCCGTCGATGACGAGGAAGACGTCGCCGTGGGGCTGGTCGGCGAACTCCCCGGCGGCGCGGCGCCTGCGGTAGGTGCCCATGGAGTCGATGCCGTTCTCGGCGAAGAAGACCTCACGCTTGGTGAGGATCTCGTTCATCTCCATGATGGTGCGGGTGATGCGCCGCTCGTCGGTGCGCGTGACGACACTGCCCATGTGCGGCAGGTCCTTGAGCGAGGTGAGCACGCCGCCGCCGCAGTCGATCCCGTAGAACTGGGCCTGGGCGGGGGTGTTGCACACCGCCAGGGTGAGGATGAGCGAGGCCAGCATGGTGCTCTTGCCGCTCTGGGGGCCGCCCGCGATGCCGACGTGTCCCCCGGCTCCGGACAGGTCCGCGACCAGGGGCAGGCGCTTGTGCTCGAAGGGGCGGTCGATGATCCCCAGCGGCACGCGCAGGACCGTCTCCTTCCTCCAGGCCAGGCCGCCCTCGGGCAGGCGGGTGCCGACCATGGCGAGCAGCTCGTCCACCAGCAGCGGCACCTCCAGCGGGGGCAGCCACACCTCGCGGGCCGCGGGGCCGAGGTCGTCCATCCGCGCCAGCGCGGTCGCCAGGAGGGACTCGCTGGTCTCCTCCTCCTGGACCTCGGGCTCCTCGGGTTCGGGGGCGGCTGCGGCCACGGCGGTGTCGGCGAAGAGCACCACCTCGCCGCCGACCGTGCTCCTGCGGGTGGCGCGGCGCTTGACGCGGTAGGGCCCGGAGACGTAGGCGGCCTTGAACCGGGTGAGGGTCTCGGTGTCGGTCTTGAGGTAGCCGTTGCCCGGGGCGGAGGGGAGCTGGTGGGCGTCGGGCACGCCGAGCACGCCGCGGCTCTCGATGGCGGAGAAGGTGCGCAGCGCGATCCGGTAGGACAGGTGGCCCTCCAGCTGGTGCATGCGGCCCTCGTCCAGGCGCTGGGAGGCCAGCAGCAGGTGGACGCCGAGGCTGCGGCCCAGGCGGCCGATCATGACGAACAGGTCCATGAAGTCGCGGTGGGCGGCCAGCAGCTCGCTGAACTCGTCGACGACCACGAACAGCGTGGGCATCGGCTCCATGTCGGGGTTGGTCTCGCGGGCCCTCTCGTACTCCAGCGCGGAGCTGAAGTTGCCCGCCGCGCGCAGCTGTTCCTGGCGGCGGACCAGCTCGCCGTGCAGGGCGTCCTGCATGCGCTCGACCAGGATGGCCTCGTCGGCGAGGTTGGTGATGAGCGCGGAGGTGTGCTGGAGCTTGTCGAGGCCGATGAAGGTCGCGCCGCCCTTGAAGTCGACGAGCACGAAGTTGAGGGTCTCGGGCGAGTGGGTCAGGGCCAGGCCGAGCACCAGCGTGCGCAGCAGCTCGCTCTTGCCCGAACCGGTGGCGCCGATGAGCATGCCGTGCGGGCCCATGCCGCCCAGCGCGGACTCCTTGAGGTCCAGCTCCAGCGGCGCGCCGTCGGAGTTCATGCCGATGGGCACGCGCAGCCGGTCCTTCTCGTGCAGCTCGCTCCACATGCGCTCGCTGTCGTGCCGGTGCAGGTCGGGGATGCCCAGGAGCGTGGTCAGCTCGAAGTCGGTGGTGAGCGGCTCGGTGACCTCGACGACCATGCCGATCCGGTAGGGCGAGAGCAGGCGGCCCAGGGAGGTGGCGCGGGGCAGGCTCAGGGTGTCGGGACGGCCCAGCACCTCCTCGGTGTCGCGGCCGCTGTTGTCGCGGGAGAGCATCACCAGGCGCTCGGTCTCCACCCGCAGGGCCAGGGTGTAGGGGTCGTCCTCGGGCGGCATCGGGTCGGCGACGTCGATGACGACGGCGTTGCGGTAGCCGCCGCCCAGCATGCGCGACCCCGGGGGGATGCGCCCGCCGTCCACGACGACGACGGTGAAGGGCTCCTCGCGGCTGGGGGCGGCGGTGGGGTCGAAGCGGGGCCGGTCGGCCAGGTCCGGGATGAGCTGTTCGAGCTCCATCGCGTCCGTGCACAGCAGCCGGGCCTGGCCCGCGCCGTCGCGGGCGGTGGGGTGCTGGCTGTGCGGCAGCCACTTGGTCCACGACCACAGGGGCCGGGACTCCTCGGAGCAGCACACGGCCACGCGCAGCTCGTCGTGGGCGTGGAAGACGGTGAGCTGGCCGACGAGGGCGCGGACCAGGGCCCGGCTGGTGTCCAGGTCGCCGCGCATGGTGATGCGGGAGTAGCCGCGCAGGTAGATCTGGACCGGCTGGTCCTCGACGGTGCCGTAGGCGCGGATGAAGCGGCGCAGCGCGTGGGCGCTGAGGGGTTCGAGGTCCTCCACCGGTTTGGAGGAGACCGGGGAGATGGTCATGGACAGCGCCTGTTCGCCCACGGCCATGCGCGCCTCGGCGAAGTCGTCGTCGGTCCCCCTGCGCTCCCACAGCCGGGAGGTCCGCACGATCGACCACAGGGCGTCGGGGTGGGGCGCCCGCCAGAGCATCGCGTCGCGCTGCTCGGTGACCACGCTCCGCAGACGGGTGCGCATCTGTTTGAGGTAGCGCAGGTAGTCCCGGCGGTCGTCGTTGAGCTGGCGTCGGCGCTCCAGCATGCTGCGCAGGTACTGGCCGCCGAGCATGACCACGGCGCCCACGAGCATCATGCCGCCCGCCAGATAGGGCATGATGCTGCTGCCGTCACCCATCCTGCCGGGGCGGACGATCATCATGAGCATCGCCATCGACGTCAGGGCCATCGGCAGGTAGGTGAACACCGACGAAACGTTGGCCTGCGGTTCGGGCAGCTCCGGGGGCTCCTGGAGGCTGACCTCGCCCGAGGGCAGGTCCGGCCCGGGGCGCCGCGGGGGGCGCCGGACGAGGATCGTACTCACGGGGCGGGGTCCTCCCTTGCAGGGAACAACGGGGAACGGTCCGAAAGTCGGGACCGGAACGGGGCCGTACCGGCCGTCCGGAACCGAAGACTGACAGCAGAACACTACTGTTGCCAACTAAAGTGACAGACACCAAAATTTAAAACAACACACCTCCAAAATGGGTCGCCGGAGTGTTACCGTCACTTCCACCCCTGTCACGACCCCGCCTCATGATGGGCCCCCACCGGATGAACGATGTCGCCTCCCCGGACCTGTGCCGACTGCTGATCCGCGCCCCCGCGCGCTCCTTCGAGATCGCAGCGCCCACCGAGGTCCCCCTCTCAGAGATCCTGCCCACCCTGGTGCTCTACGCCGAGGGTGACAACGGCGAGGACCTGGACGAGAGCGGACTGGAGCACGACGGCTGGGTCCTCCAACAACTGGGCGACGAGCCCCTGGAGGAGGACGAGACCCTCCGCTCCCTCGGGCTCTGCCACGGAGAGACCCTCTACCTGCGCCCCCGCCGCGACCAGCTGCCGCCGGTGCACTTCGACGACCTGACCGACGGCGTCGCGACCGGTATGGGCGAGCGCGCCGACCGGTGGCGCCCCGAGGCCACCCGCGTCCTGCTCCAGGCGCTGGGCCTGGTCGTGCTGTTCACCGGCCTGGCGGTCCTGGTCAGCGGCGGCCCCGGCCTGCTGACCGCCGTGTCCGCCGCGTGCTCCTCCGTCCTCATGCTGCTGTCGGCCTGGGCGGCCTCGCGCGCCATGGGCGACCTGGCCGCCGCCACCGGCCTGGCCGCGGCGGCCACCCTGTACATGGCGGTGGCCGGAGCCTCCGTGCCCTCGGGCGACCCCGGCACCGCGCTGACCGGGGCCCGGGTCCTGACCGGCGCGGTGACCGCCGCCGGGGCCAGCGTGCTCGGTCTGGCGGCCGTGGCGGGATCGGTGCCCTTCTTCGCGGGCCTGTTCACCGCCGAGGTGCTCTGCGCGCTGGGCGCGCTGTCCCTGATGTTCATCCCCGGCGCCACGGTCCCGGCCGTGGCGGCGCTGACGGCGCTCATCGCGCTGCTGCTGGGCACGTTCGCCCCCCAGCTGGCCTTCCGCCTCTCCGGCCTCAAACTGCCGCCGCTGCCCTCCAACCCCGACCAGCTCCAGGAGGGCATCGACCCCTACCCCGCGCGCGGGGTCCTGGACCGCGCCGCGCTGGCCGACCGTTTCCAGACCGCCCTGTACGCCTCCACCGGCGCCGTCCTGACGGTCTGCCTGGTCGTACTCGCCGCCTCCCCCGGCTGGGTGCCGATCACGCTGTGCGTGATCGTGTCGCTGGTGATGCTGCTCCAGTCGCGCGGCCTGGCCAGCGCCTGGCAGCGTTCCTTCGTGGTCGCGCCGCCCTGGATCGGGCTGACCGCGCTGGTCCTGGTCCTGGTGTGGACGGCCGACCCCCTACCCCGCACCCTCGCCATGGTGGGCCTGTTCGCCGCCTCCGCGATCCTGGCGGTGGTGTCGTGGAACCTGCCGGGCACGCGGCCGCTGCCCCACTGGGGCCGGGCCGCCGAGATCATCCAGTCGCTGCTGACTGTGGCCATCGTGCCCCTGGTCCTGGCGATCTTCGGCGTGTTCTCGCTCCTGCGCGGAATCGGCGGCTGACATGCAGTCACGTCGCGACAGGGTGATGGCCCACAACTTCACGGTGGGCCGCCTGGGCACGGCCATGCTGGAGGGCGACCCCGACGCGGTCGACGCCCCCATGCGCCGCACCCGCACCGGCACCTACATCGGCATCGCCATCGGAGCGGTGCTGTGCGTCGGCTTCCTCGTGTTCGGCCTGATCTTCCCCGGAGGCGCCACCAGCTGGCGCCAGGAGGGGCGGCTGATCGTGGACCGCGACACCGGGGCCTCCTACCTGTACTCGGCGGGGACGCTGCGCCCCGTGGCCAACGGCGCCTCCGCCCGCCTGGTCCAGGGCGCCGACGCCGCCGTGAGCCTGGTCTCGGCCGACTCACTGGAGGGCGTGCCCGTGGGCGGCCCCGTCGGCATCGCGGGCGCGCCCGACGCCCTGCCGACCACCGAGGGGCTGGAGCAGTCGGTCTGGCGGGTGTGCGCGCTGCCGCCCGAGGGCGAGGAGGACGAGCGGGGCCGCACCGCCCTCGTGGTCGGCACGGCCCCCGCCCCGAACCCGCCCTCCGCCGAACAGGCGGTCCTGGTCTCCGGCCCCGACGGCGCACCGCACCTGCTGTGGAACGGCACCCGCCTGCGCCTGGACGAGGAGGGCGGCGCCGTCCAGGCCCTGGGCTACGGCACGAGCGACGCCCCGCCCGTCACCTCCGCCTTCCTCAACACCGTGCCCACCGGCCCGGACCTGACCGCGCCCGGGGTCCCGGGCGCCGGTGAGGACGCGGGCGAGATGGCGGGCGAGCCCCGGCGCGTGGGGCAGGTGTTCGCGGTCTCCACCCCCGGGCAGGAGGACCAGCACTACCTGCTCACCCGGGACGGCCTGGTGCCGCTCTCCGTGACGCACGCGCTGCTGCTGCTGGCCGACCCCGACGTCTCGGGCGCCGCCTACCCCGACGCCCCCGCCGAGGCGCTGCCGCTGCCCGCGGGCGAGGCGCACAGCCGGCTCTCCGACGGCCAGGGGCCGCGCGAGGAGCGCCACCCCGCCGCCCCGCCGGAACTGGTGGGCGCCGGCGCGGGCGTGCCGTGCCTGCGGCTGGCCCCCGACGGCTCCCTGTCGGTGAGCATGGACGACCCCGCCGGGGTGGAGGCGTGGCCCGTGCAGGAGCGGCCCGGCATCGCCCCGGGGTGCCCGACCCCCGACCTGGTCGGCATCGCCTCCGGCCGGGGCTCGCTCGCCGCCGCCCAGCCCGTGGGCGGCGGAGGCAGCGCCACCACCCACTACCTCGTCACCGACAGCGCGGCCAAGTACCCGGTGCTGGACGAGACCGCCCTGACCTCACTCGGCTACCAGACGGCCCAGGCCGTCCCGGTCCCGACCTCCCTGCTGCGGCTGCTGCCCTCCGGGCCGGTGCTCGACCCGGAGGCGGCCGCCCTCCCGCTGGCGCCCTCGCCGATGGCCGAGGACGCCGGATGCCCCTGATGGAACCGACGAAGGAGATCCCATGGCGCAGATGACACAGACTACGGACGATGGCGAACGGCTTGCGCAGGAGGCGATGATGAACGCCCACGCCAAGTGCAACGAGGTCTACACCCAGGTGGACGCTGCGCGTGACAAGCTGCGCGCCTCCTGGCAGGGCGCGGCCTCCAACAGCTACAGCGAGGCGGTCGTCGGCTGGCTGGAGGAGCTTCGGCTCATCACCAACGACATGAACCAGATGATCGGCACCTTCGGCGGCACCGTCCAGGCCATGCACAGCACGGAGGACGCCAACATCATCTCCGGTTCGCGGTGGATGGAAGCGCTCAACACGAATACGAACTAGCCCGGCTGAGGCCGGACCACCGCGCCCACACCTACCCGTCCCTTTCCGGAAGGCGAGACCATGAGCATCAACGGTTTCAGCGTCACCTACGCCCACGTCAACGACGTCACCGAGGACCTGCGCGCCCAGACCGTGAAGGTGCAGCAGCAGATCGAGGACCTCAACACCACGATGCAGTCCCTCAAGACACAGCTCGAGGGCGCCATGTTCACGGAGTACGAGAAGAAGTACGCGTCCTGGCAGCTCAACGTCGAGGACATGAACACCCTGCTGAAGGAAGCCGAGAGAGCGCTGATCCAGATCAGCGACCAGTACGAATCCACTGACAGCCGCGAGGCCATGAACTGGCAGGCGCTGCTCTAGTCCGCTCCCCTCCCCCCGGGGCGGGCGGCCCACCACTCCCCTCGCGGCCGCCCGCCCCACCTCGCCCCACCCCATCCCCCGCCACCCCCGACACAACCCAGACGAACTGCCGCCCTACGGGCGGTGAGGAGGTCCTGACGTGGAGTCCCCCCTCTTCGACTTCCGTGCTGCCCTTTCCGGGGAGGAGCCGGATCCGACCGAGACCGAGGAGGCCACCCTCCAGGAGCAGAACGCCAGCACGAACCGGTCGGAGTCCACCCCGATCAGCGTGGACCTGACCAGCGGCCTGCTCATGCTCCGGCACGCCGGCTCCTCGGTCGAGGTGGACACGGCCACCCGGGAGGCGGTGCTCGACCCGGGCGACTCCGAGGTGAGCGTCGGCGACGACGGCGTGATGCTGTTCGGCACGCAGCAGGCCGGGGACACCGGTTCCCCGCACGTGCTCGCCGACCAGGGGGTCGCGCGGGTCGTCACGGTGTCCGCGCCCGAGTCCGGGGACGTCTCCGGCCAGGAGTCCCACACGGAGAGCCGGTTCGAACCCGTGGACCCGGGGACACCGGCGCTCCCGGCCGAACCGGCGGTCAGGTCCGTCGGGGTGCCCGCCAACGCGGAGCCGGTCCCCGAGGGCGAGACCACGGAGCCCGTGCCGCTGGAGCCCATGCTCCTCGCGGAGCCCGCCCAGCGCCTGGAACCGATGCAGCCGTTGGAGCCGGCGATCCCCGCGGAACCGGCGATCCTCGCGGAGCCCGCCCAGCGCGTGGAGGCGATGGAACCTCTGGTGGGTACGGAGGCCGAGCAGGATGAGCTGCTGGAGCCGCTGTCCCCCGTGAACACCGAGAACACGAAGGTGGTCTCCGGTGTGGAGCCCATCTCCGCCGACGCCGACGACCCCGCCTTCGGCGAGACCGGCTCCGAGATCCCCGGGGCTCCGGTCGTGACCCTGGACCCCGAGACGGGGGTCACCACCGTCGAGGCGGGCGAGCTGAAGTTCGTCCTGGACTCGGACGCGGGCACGATCAGCATCGAGCCCGGGGACAGGAACGTGCCCCTCGACCCCGAGGCGGCGCCGGTCACCGTCGAGGCAGGACACCTGGGCCTGACCATCGACCCGGTCGAGGGCACCGTCGGGATCGAGACGAGCGGTTCCGGTGACGGCGGGGAGAACCTGCCGACCACGATCGAGATCGGCGACCTGAAGCTCACCCTGGACCCCGAGACGGGCGAGGTCTCCCTCGACCCCGGCAGCGGGGACGTGGAGGTCGATCCCGAGACCGGCCTGATCACCGTGTCCGAGGACCTCGACGGCGAGGAGGAGGGCACCGGCGACGAGGACAGCGACGACCGTCCCGGTGGAGACAGGCCCGGCCAGGAGGACACCTCCGACCACGACCGCCCCGGCGGAGACAGCCCCGGCGGAGAAGAGGACGGGGCCTCCGAGAACGACCACTCCACAGGCGACGGACCCGGCATACCCGGCCAAGAGGACACCTCCGACCACGACCACACCGGCGGAGACGGGCCCGGTCAGGAGGACACCTCCGGCCAGGACCGCCCCGGCGGAGACAGGCCCGGCGAGCCCGACGAGCAGGACTCCCCCGAACACGTGGAGAGCCACCGCCCCGGCGCGAACGACCCGAGCGGTGGCGGGACTCCGGGCGTGCCCGCGGGCACCACCCCGCCCCCGGTCGCGGCGGGGACCCACCGGGACGAACACATCACCGGCGAAGACGACGACTCCGGCAACGCCGGGGACGACACCGAGCACGAACGCCTGCTCCCGGGCCCGGGCGCCACCGGGGACGACAGCGGTCCCGAGCACACGGAGACGGGCCAGGACGAGACGTCTACGGACGACCCCGCCCCCGGCGAGGAACCGGTACCGATGGAACCGGCCGTCTCGTTCAAGCCTGTGGTCGAGGACACCTCCGAAACGCCCGGCGAGGAGACCGGGGGCGGCGAGGACGTTGCCGGGAGCGGCGGTGAAGAGGGGTCCGGCGACGAGGAGGACACCGCCGGGGACGAAGAGGACACCGAGGGCGACGACGAAGAGGAACCCGGCGACGAGGAGGACACCGCCGGGGACGAAGAAGACACCGAGGGCGACGACGAAGAGGGCGACGAGGACGGCGAGGGAGACGGCGAAGAGGACGGCGAGGAGGACGGCGAGGACGGCGAGGACACCGACACCGGGGGCACCGGAGGTGGTGACGAGGGCGCGGGCTCCGGCAGCGGTGACAAGGGCACCAAGATCGATCTCGACCGGATCAAGGATTTCCGCTCGAAGGTCGTGGAGCCCCTCCAGAGGGACCTCAACATCCTGGTCACCGAACTCTCCGTGTACGAAGGGGTGGCCGAAAGCGGTTACCAGAGGCTCGGAGACCCCGGCATCCTCGAAGAGGCCGGGCGGCTCACGAGCAAGATCGACAGTTCGATGGGCGGGATCTACGACTTCGTCTACGGCCTGAACCAGGAACTGATCGAGATCGACCGCAGGCTCTCGGAGAACCTCATCGTCTTCGCCAACCTGGAGGACGAGCAGAACCTCACCGCCCAGGAAGTCCAGAACCTGATCTATTCGAGCCAGAGCGGTTCGGGTGGCTTCGGCGGCTCGGGCGGCTCGGGCGGCTCCGGAAGCGGTCCCGGTAACGGTAACGGTCAGGACGAGGACAGCAGCGAAGCCTAGTACGGAAACGCGATCCGCAGGGGGAGGGACCATGCCAGAACCAGAGATCAAGTACGAAGACCTGCCGGACAAGCCGCTGCACGAGCTCATGAACATCTTCGCCGGCGGCGACGGCGACTACAAACCGATGGAGAGCATCGACACGGTCACCAAGGACCCCTGGGTCGCGGACGGGCGTTACCACTTCCATGAAACGAGCGGGATCGGCGGCTTCTCCTGGAACTACGGCGGCCACGAGATGGACCGCTGGTGGAGTTACAGGGAGTACTACACGGCGTACTCGACCGGGTACGGCGGCGGCAGCTATCCCTATGAGACCTACGGCATCGACTACGCCGGCTACACCATGCAGAAGCACCTGTGGGGCGAGGAGACCCTCAGCGACGGCAAGGAGGATCTGCACACAGACGACACCCCTCCCCCGCAGGACGGGTTCCGACAGCAACTAAGCAACCTGGCGCACCTCGCCGACTACGGGAACAACCAGCTGACCTCCGAGAACTGGGACCTCACCCGGTTGCAGAACACCATCGACAGCCTGGGCACGCTCCACGAGACGCTGACCCCCTACATCGACGGTGAGGGCGGCAGCCTCAACAAGCTCTGGCAGGAGATCGACGTCCCGGACGGAGCCATGCAGGGCTCGGCCGCCGCGGCGTACAAGTACCGCCTCCAGGACATGGCGTACCGGATGACCTCCGTGCACATGGAGCTCCCCGAGTTCAAGGCGGAGCTGGAGCGGGTCAAGACGGTTCTGACGTTCGCCACCGCCGTCCTCGCCTACACGGTGGACCAGGCCCTCAACTCCAGGGGAGGGCGCGTCCAGGAGGTACTCGACGACTGGTACTTCTACACCTCCGCGGGGACGGAGGAGTTCGACCCGGACCGGGACCAGTTCCGGGTCACGATCGCCTACCCCGAGGAGACCGGCGGGGACAAACTGACCGGTATCCCCGGCGACCCGCCGACCCAGGACAACATCAACAACGTGCTCTACCAGAGGTTCCGCAACCACTACGAGGGCGTCTACGAGGCCGCCAACCACGTGCGCGACCTCATGGCGCACACCTACACGCGGGCGCACGCCGCCGTGCCGGTCATCGTGGACCCCGCTCCGCTCCCGCCGCCGACCCCCGAGACCGGTGGCGGCGGCGACGGGCCCGGCGGCGAGAACCCCTTCGGGGACTGGGACAACCCCTTCGGGGACTGGGAGATCGACAATCCCTTCGGGGACTGGGAGATCGACAACCCCTTCGGCGACTGGGACAACGAGGGAGGCGGTCCGCCCCCGCCGCCGCCCCCGCCCCCGCCGCCGCCTCCGCAGCTCCCCTACAACGGCCCCGGAACCGGCGAGCGCGGTCCCGGGAACGAAGAGTTCCTGCCTCCGCCGCCGCCTCCGCCGAACCTCGGGCTCAACGGGCCCGGCACAGGCAACCCCGAGGGCTTGGGCGGCCCGCCGCCTCCCACCCCGGACCTGGGCCTCAACGGCCCCGGTCTCGATCAGCTGGGCAACAACAGCCTCGTGCCCCCGCCTCCCCCCAACGACCTGGGCCTCAACGGCCCCGGCTTCGGCCAGGGGGCCAACAACGGTTCCTTCACACCCCCGCCGCCGCCGAACGACCTGGGCCTCAACGGCCCCGGCTTCGGCAGCGGTAGCGGAAACGACCCCGGCATGAACGGGCCCTTCATCCCGCCGCCCCCGCCTCCGAACCTCGGCCTCAACGGCCCGGGAAGCGGTCGCGGCCCTGGGGGCTACAACGGTTCCCTGGAGCGCGACCCGGCCACCGGACTCCCGATCAACCCCGAGACCGGCGAACCCTTCCCCGTCGACCCCGAAACCGGACTGCCCTACAACCCCGACACCGGGCTGCCCATCAACTACGACCCCGAGACCGGCCGGGCCCTGCCCATCGATCCCGTCACCGGCGAACCCGTCCCCATCGGGGAAAGGGGCAGCTCCCTGGAGTTCGACCCGGCCACCGGACTCCCGATCAACCCCGAGACCGGCGAACCCTTCCCCGTCGACCCCGAAACCGGACTGCCCTACAACCCCGACACCGGGCTGCCCATCAACTACGACCCCGAGACCGGGCAGGCCCTGCCCATCGACCCCGTCACCGGGCTGCCCATCAACTACGACCCCCAGACCGGGCAGGCCCTGCCCATCGACCCCGTCACCGGCGAACCCGTCCCCATCGGGGAGAGGGGCAGCTCCCTGGAGTTCGACCCGGCCACCGGACTCCCGATCAACCCCGAGACCGGCGAACCCTTCCCCGTCGACCCCGAAACCGGACTGCCCTACAACCCCGAGACCGAACTCCCCATCAACTACGACCCCGAGACCGGGCAGGCCCTGCCCATCGACCCCGTCACCGGCCAGCCGGTCGGCATCGACCCGGTCACCGGGCTGCCGACCGACTACGACTACGAGATACCGGCTCCCCCGCCCGACCTCGGCCTCAACGGACCCGGCACCTCCGACGACTACGACTACGGGCTGCGGCCGCCGCCGATGCCGGAGGACCTGGGCCTCAACGGCCCGGGGACGGGCAGCGACGTACCGATCAACCCGATCACCGGCGAGCCCTACGTCATCGACCCCATGACCGGTCGGCCCTACCCGATCAACCCCGAGACCGGGGAGCCGATCACGAGCAACTACACGGGCTCGGGACAGGAGCCCCCGGACGTCCTGCCGCCGCCGCTGGCCCCCGACGACCGCGGCCTCAACTACGGCGGCCTCAGCCCCAGCCCCTACTCCAGCGACGGCCCCGGCGCTCCGGACAGCTCCGACCGCTCCTCCCTGTTCGCCAACCCCGACGGCACCCAGTACCCGGCGGGCGGCCCCCAGGGGGCCGCCGGCGGCCCGGGCGCCCCCGGCACCGCGGGTGGGCTCGGCGGCGTGGGAGGCCTGGGCGGCCAGCCCGGCGCGGGCACCGGCGGCGCCGGAACCGGAGCCGGCGGCATGGGGGGCATGGGCGGCATGCCGATGATGCCCCCCATGATGGGCGGCATGGGCGGCGGTATGGGCGGTGGCGGCGGCGACAACAACCGCGACCGCCAGCGCTCCACCTGGCTCTCCGAGGACGAGAAGGTCTGGGGAACCACGGCCGACGCGCAGAGATCCGCACTGGGACGCCCCGTGCCCGGTCAGAGCAAGAAGGGAGCCACCCGGCATGAGTTCGCAGATGCAACGCCAGATGGAAGAGGAACTGGCACAGCTTCACAAGACGATGGGCCTGCTGGCGGACGCAAGCGCAAACCTGGAGGCGGCAACCGAAGAGGTCGTGGCCAAGAACAGGCTCGTGGGCGCGAAGGTGAACGCGACGGGTGAGCTGGTCGAGCTGAAGTTCCACACCCAGGCCTACCGGGACATGGCCCCCACCGAGCTGGCCGCCGCCATCACCGAGGTGGTCAACAAGGCGCGGAGCCAGATGGCCGAGCGCGTCTCGAAGGCCTACAGCCCCTTCATGCCCGACGTGACGAGCGCGGAGGAGGTCATGAGCGGCGAGCTGGACCCGCTCAAGCTGCTCGACCGGCTGGGCATCCCCTCCGAGAACCCGCGGCACTAGGCGTCCCGCGCCACACCCGCGGCTGAGGACCACGAGAGGAGACGGACATGACGACCGGCGGCGACGATCTCTTCGTCGACCTCGACGGCATGGACAGGAACAGCTGGAGCGTCAACGACGCGGCCGAGTACGCACGTGAACTCCAGCAGTGGCTGAGGAGCGAACTGGAGGCCCTGGGTCCCCTCTGGGGCGAGGGCGACAAGTTCGCCGACGACATGGACAAGTCCCTGGGCGTGCTCAAGACCTCCATCGACGAGTACCTGGGATTCCTGGTCATCGCGGCGGAGGACACCAGCGCCATCCTCGGCGGCACCAAGGAGAAGTTCGGCCGCTCCGAGGAGGACAACATCAACACCGTCCCGGACATGGACGGCCCGGACGGGACCGGAGGACGCCGGTGACCCCCGACCCCACCCCCACCTCCCCGTGCGGCCGCTCCCGCGGCCGCACGGGCCCCCCGAGAAGGAGTTCCGATGTCTGAGAGCGCGCAGGCTCGCGGCGGGGCCGAGGGCCGTCCCGCACCGGCGCCCGACTTCCGGTCCGCGCTCGGCGGAGGAGCCGACGGCACGGTCTCCGACGGTTCCGCGGGCTCCGCGGCGCGCGTCGGGGCCGTTCCCCCGTCCGGAGCGGCCCAGGAAACGGGGGCGGGGGCGGCCGAGGCCGTGCCCGGCCCCCGGATCACCGGCGCCCTGCACGAGCCCGCCGCCCCCCAGGCGCCGGAGGTGGCCCTGGACCGCCCGGGCAAGCCCGTCCTGGCGGGCGCGGCCATCGCGGGCCTGCTGCTGGTCGCCGCCCCCTTCGCCATGACGGCGGGGGTTCCCGGGGTCACCCTGGACACGACGCCGCTCGCCTCGGGCGCGGGCGGCGCGGACGGCACCGGCGGCCAGACCTCGGGCACCGCCGAGGCGGGCGCCTCGGCCGGCGGCGAGTCCGGAGCCGTCGCGGCGCCGGCGGACACGGGCGCCGCGCCCGCGGCCCAGCAGGGCGGCGCACCCCAGGAGACCGGCTACGTCCCCGAGGTGAGCGGGGACGGGGCCTCGACGCCGACGATGCCCGATCCGGGCAACGCCGCCGCCGGCGGGGGCAACCCCGTGCAGACCGCCCCGGCCGCCCAGGAGGTCCCGGACACGGCGGCCGCCGGTGCCCCGGAGTCCGGGGGAGGCGCGGGCGAGGCGACCGCCGCCGGGGAGCCCGGCGCGGAGAGCGCCGGGGAGCCGGGGACCGGGAGCGCCGCCGGAGAGCCGGGGACCGAGGGAGCCGCGGCCGGGGACGGTGACACGGCCGGAGGCGGTGACACGGCCGGAGGCGGTGACACGGCCGGAGGCGGTGACACGGCCGCCGGTCCCTCCTCCGGTGAGACGGGCGCGGACGAGACGGCCGGGGAGGACACGGCGGCCGCGGGAGACGAGGGCGCCGGGACCTCCGGTGAGGGGGAGACCGAGGGAGCCGCGGCCGGAGAGGGTGCCGGGAACGGCGACACCGGTACCGGGGACACCGGCACCGCCCCGGAGGAGATGAACGCCCCCCTCTCCGATACCACCGGCACCGGCACCGGGGACACCGCACGGGAGAGCGGGGCCGCCGGGAACGGCGACACCGCGAGCGGCGGCTCGGCGCCCGCCGACCCTCCGGCCTCGGACGGCGGGGGATCGGTCCTGGCCGACTCGGGCGCGCTGACGGCGGCCTCGGAGCCCGAGTCCTTCCTCGCCGTCGCGGGGCCCGGCTGCCAGGCCTCCCCCGGCGCTTCCTACACCAACGAGGGGCGCTGGGACAGCGCGGAGGGCACCGCCAGTTGGGCCACCCGGCCCGGCGGGTACGCTCAGGAGGGCTGTGACGGCGGCTACGAGGCCCTTCCGGTCTCGGGCGACCCGGAACAGGGCAACGGGCAGTACGCCACCTGGACCTTCACTCCCGGGGAGGCGGGGGTCGCGTGCGAGCTCTACGTCCACGTGCCCGACGACGAGAGCCCGCTGTGGATCTCCCCCGGGGAGGCGAAGTACCAGCTCTTCTCCGGCCCCTCGGCCGAGGGGTCGCCCGTGGCGGTGTTCGGGATCGACCAGGCGGGGATCCGGGGCGGCTGGGTCCAGGTGACCGGGTTCACCTCCCCCACGGAGGAGTTCACCGTCCAGCTCACCAACGCGGGGACCGACGCCCTCGCGGACCAGGAGCACGCCAGCTCGCACGTGGCCGCCTCGGCGGTGCGCGCGTCCTGCTCCTGACCCCACCCCCGGCGGGGCGGCTCCGGCCGCCCCGCCACCGCCCTCCCCCGACTTAGGAAGACACCGATGACCAGGCAGCTCCTCACCGTCGACGCCGACGCTCAGGACGGGCACGCGACGATCACCGAGGCGGTCGAGGCCGCTGACAGCGGCGCCCTCATCACCATCGCCCCCGGTCGCTACGAGGAGAGCCTCGTCCTGCGCGACGTGGTCACCCTGATGGCCCGCGACGGCCTGGGCAGCGTGGAGATCACCACCGCCAGCGGCTGCGCCGTGGTCTCGGGCGCCGAGGCGGTCAAGCTGTCGGGCCTGGTCCTGCGCGGCCGCCACGCCGACTACCCCGCGGTGGACATCCCCCTCGGACAGCTGGAGATGGCCGACTGCGAGGTGGAGGGCGCCTCCTGGACCGCGGTGTCGGTGCGCGGCGAGGGCGCGCTCGCCATGCGCGACAGCCGCGTCACCTGCTCGGCGGGGGCGGGCGTGGTGATCACCTCCTCGGGGCCGAGCGTCATCGAGGACTGCGTGGTCGAGGAGGTCGACACCAGCGCCGTGGTCATCGGCGAGCAGGCCCGCCCCACCATCCGCTCCTGCGTGCTGCGCGACGCCGGGGGCAACGGCGTGTTCGCCAGCGGGCAGTCCGGGGGCACGGTCCGCGACTGCGAGATCTCGGGGACCAAGAAGCCCGCGGTGGCGCTGGAGGAGGGCTCGGCCACCTCGCTGCTGGGCGCGCGCGTGCACGACGTCGAGGGCGACGGGCTGGTGGTCTCCAGCCGGTCCCGCCCGCTGGTCGAGGACTGCGTGTTCGAGGACGTGGGCGGACGCGGCGTCGCCGTGCACAACGGGTCGGACCCGCAGGTGGCGCGGGTGCGCGTGGCGCGCGCCAAGGGCGTGGCCATCCACCTGTCGGGCCGGGCGCGCGGGACCTTCACCGAGTGCGAGGTGGAGGAGTCGGGCGGCAACGCCGTGCTCGCCGAGGAGCGCGCCTCCACCGCCTTCCTCGGACTGGTCGTGCGCGGCGGACAGGGGCTGAGCCTGGGCGGCGACAGCGTCGTGGAGTTCGACCGCGGGCTGGTCAGCGAGACCGCCGGTCCCGGCGTGGTCGTCGAGCAGTGCGCCCCGTTCCTGCGCGCGACCGCGATCACCGGGACCAGGAGCCAGGGTGTGGTGTTCGGCAGGGGCGGGCGCGGACGCCTGGAGGACGTGACGCTGGAGCGCACCGGCAAGAGCGCGGTGTCGGTGGAGGAGGGCGGTGCGCCCCTGCTGACCGGCGTGCAGATCTCCGGGAGCCGCGACGCCGGGGTCTCGGTGGGCTCGGGCGGGTCCGCCGACGTGCGCGACTGCGACGTGTCCGAGTGCACGGGCGACGGCATCGCCGTGCGGGCCGGGGGCAGGGCGACGGTGCTGCGCACCCGGGTCTACAACGGCCGCCGCAACGGCGTGCTGGTTGCGGCCAAGGCGAGCGCCACGCTGCGCCGGTGCGAGGTGTTCGGCAACGGCGCCGACGGCATCCTCGTGCACTCCGCCGAGGACGTGGCGGTGGAGGACTGCTCGGTGCGCGACAACGGCCGCTCCGGGCTGCGCCAGACCGTGGCCAGCCAGAGCATGCGCACGGAGGAGCTGCTCAGCCGCGGCAACGGGGCCCCGGACGCGTTCGGCGACCTGGCGGGCGCGCCCGTCCCGATGCCGGACGTCCCCGCCCCCCAGGAGGAGGACGGGGAGACCGAGGAGGTCGGCCCCATGATGGAGCTGGACCGGCTGGTGGGTCTGGCCGGGGTCAAGCACGAGGTCAAGACGCTCGTCACCCGCAACCAGATGGCCCAGCGCCGGGCGGAGATGGGTCTGCCCACGCCGCCCATGAGCCGCCACCTGGTCTTCGGCGGCGCGCCCGGTACGGGCAAGACCACCGTGGCGCGGCTGTACGGGCAGATCCTCGCCGAACTGGACGTGCTGCGCTACGGGCACGTGGTGGAGGTGGCCCGCGCCGACCTGGTCTCGCAGTACGTGGGCGGCACGGCGATCAAGACCACCGAGGTGTTCGAGCGGGCCAAGGGCGGCGTGCTGTTCGTCGACGAGGCCTACACGCTGGCCAACGGCAGCGAGGGCGGCGGCAGCGGCCCGGACTTCGGCCGGGAGGCCATCGACACCCTGGTCAAGCTCATGGAGGACCACCGCGACGAGGTCGTGGTGATCGTCGCGGGCTACACCGAGGAGATGCAGAGCTTCCTCGACACCAACCCCGGCCTGGCCTCCCGCTTCAGCCGGACCATCGAGTTCACCAACTACTCGCCGGAGGAGCTGACGCAGATCGTGCGCAACATGTGCGTCTCGCACAGCTACCGGATGGCGGAGGAGACCGAGGCGGCCCTGCTCGCCCACTTCGAGCGGGTGCCCAAGGGGCCGGCGTTCGGCAACGGCCGCGAGGCCCGCAAGCTGTTCGAGGAGATGATCGACCGCCAGGCGTTCCGGCTGGGCGGGAGCATCCCCGACAGCCCGGACTCGCTCACCCTCCTGCTGCCCGAGGACCTCGGGGAGGCGGCCGAGGAGGAGCAGCTCGGCGGCACGGCGGACGGGATCGCGGCCCTGCGCGAGGAGCTCAACGCCATGGTGGGCCTGGCCAGCGTCAAGGAGACCGTCAACGACCTGGCCAACCTGCTGCTGATGTCGCAGCAGCGGCGCGCCATGGGGCTCCAGGTGGCGCCGATGAGCCACCACCTGGTGTTCGCCGGTCCCCCCGGTACCGGTAAGACGACCGTGGCCCGTCTGTACGGCAAGCTCCTGCACGCCCTGGGGGTGCTGCGCGGCGACCACGTGGTGGAGGCGGCCCGGTCGGACCTGGTCGGTCGCTACGTCGGGCACACCGCCCAACTGACCGCCGAGGTGTTCGAGCGGGCCAAGGGCGGCGTGCTGTTCGTGGACGAGGCCTACTCGCTGGCGCCGCGGGGAGCGGGCAACGACTTCGGCCAGGAGGCCATCGACACCCTGGTCAAGCTCATGGAGGACCACCGCGACGAGGCGGTGGTCATCGTAGCCGGGTACACCAACGAGATGCAGCGCTTCCTGGACTCCAACCCCGGTCTGGCCTCGCGGTTCAACCACCAGGTGGAGTTCCCCGACTACAGCGACGACGAGCTGGTCACCATCGTCGAGCGGATGGCGAAGGGGTCGGGCTACACCTGCGGTGAGCAGACGACGGCGGCCCTGCACGAGCACTTCTCGGGGGTGGTCCGCGACGTGAACTTCGGCAACGCCCGCTACGCGCGCCAGGTGTTGGAGCGGATGATCACCCGGCAGGCGGGCCGCCTGGTCAACGGCGTCCAGAACGCCACCCGGGAGGACTTCACCACCCTGCTGCCCGAGGACATCCCGGCCCGCTGACCCCGCGGTGCGGGGCGGGGGCGGGGCCGCCTCCCGGAGGGCGCCACGGGGGCCGTCCTCCGGGAGGCGGCCCGGCCACGGACTCAGCCGTGGCCGGGCGCGTGCCCGCCGACCTCCTCGCGCAGCTGTTCCAGCACCCCCGACAGCAACCGCGACACGTGCATCTGCGAATAGCCCAACCGGTCCGCGATCTCGGACTGGGTGTGGTCCCCGAAGAACCGCAACCGCAGGATCTCCCGCTCGCGCGCGGGCAGCCGCGCCAGCGCGGGCTTGAGCGACTCGCGCTCCACCACCCGGTCCAGCGCCGCGTCCTCGCAGCCCAGGTGGTCCTCCAGGCGCGTGCCCTCCTGCCCCTCCGAATCGGAGGAGTCGGGCGCGTCCAGCGACAGCGACCGGTAGGACTCCGAGACCTGCGCCAGCTCGCTGACCTCGGCCTCGGGCAGCCCCATCTCGTGGGCCAGCTCCGCGATCGTGGGCGTGCGCGCGTGCTCCTGCTGGAACTCCCCCGTCACCCGGCGCAGCTTCACCCGATTCTCCTGGTGGCGGCGCGGCACCCGCACCGCCCAGGTGTGGTCACGGAAGTGCCGCTTGATCTCCCCCGTCACCGTGGGCAGCAGGTAGGAGATGAAGGGCTTGCCGCGGTCCGGATCGTAGCCGCGCACGGCCTTGACCAGACCCACCATCGCGGTCTGCTTCAGGTCCTCCAGCGGCTCGCCGCGCCCCCCGTAGCGGCGCGCGATCTTGTTGATCAGGGGCTGGTAGAGCACGACCACCCGTTCGCGCAGCTCGTCGGCCCTGGGGTCGTCCTCGGCGAGGTCACGCAGCTGGGAGATCAGCTCCTCGGGGCGGTCCTTCCCGGCCTCCCCGGCTTCCCCGGCCTCCCGGACATCCTCGTTCCCCGCGTCCTCCGGGACGGTGTCCTCGACCGGCCTGCGCGGTCTGGGGATCACGGGCAGTCGGCCGGTGACGGTCGTTGACGTGTGTGTTTCGTTGAGAGACGTGGACAAGAGGAAACCCCCCGGTGCTCTGTCCTGTGTGCTCATGTACCTGCCTGGGCAGGACACCGGCGGCGCGATCCCGCGCCCGATCCGCGGGGCCGGTGGCCCTGTGGCTGGCGGGACAGCCGCGATGCACAGACTAGGTTCCCTGAGGAACGGCTTCAAAAGCCACGAATCCAAATTTTTGTTGCAATACGACAATTATCTTGCAAAAAGCGTCAAATTACCTCAAACCCGACACGAATATCCGTTCGTCCCCTGGCCCCGCCGCCAGTGTTCCCGAGGCACCGCGGCCCGCTCGCCCGGTCGAAGGCGCCCGCGTCGGTCGGATACACAGTCGCACGCTTCCGGGCTCCGGACGTGGTCCGACACGTGCGCGAGACGCCCGGCCCGCCCGCCTCCGGCACCGGGGACGGCGGCGGGCGGGAGCCCCGGGCCCCGCCGGGAGGGGCTCCGGACCGGCGCTTCGAGGACACGGGGGCACCCGGGTGGGCGTGCGGGCCCGGCGGAGTCCGGGAGTTCGCGGGGCGCCCGGGGAGTCCGGGTCTACCTCGGGGCGAGCGGGCTGGCGAGGAGCAGCCCGGCCCCCGTGGCCGTGCCCGCGCCGACGCCGTCCAGGCACAGTTCCTGGAGCACCTCGCTGTCGCGCACCACGGCCTCGCCGGTGAAGTGGTACCGCGCGGGCCTGCCGCCCAGGTGTTTCCACCGCACCGAGGTGAGGTCCAGCGCGCCCGCGAGCTTGCCGTCCAGCCAGCCCTCGAACTCCTCCTCCGGAAGGGGGACCCGCTTGCCGCGCGGGCGCTCCCCCTCACCGGCGGCCCCGGCTCCGCGCGGCGCGGTGGGCGCCGTGATGAGCTCCCAGCGGACGGTCTCGCCCTCGGAGTAGCGCGGCATCGGGTGGATCGCGGCGGAGGTCGCGCCGGGGACCTTGCCCCAGGCGGGGGCGGTGTCGGAGCTGACCACCAGCGTGCTCGGCGAGGTGCGCGCCCACAGCACGCGGGCGTCGGAATCGGGGTCGGGGTCGACCGCTCTGCGCACGGCCTGCCCCATGACCGCCCACTGGTCCATCCGGGCGCTGCGCTTGGGGTCGAGGTTGATGCGGGACAGGTACAAGGAGTTCCCCTCCGGGGCGTCCCCGCCGGGGCGGGGGTCGGTGTTCGTGTTCGGTCGCGGGCCGTCGAGGATCGCCTCCGCCCGGAACGGAGTTCCCACTGTACGAGGCACCGCGCCCCGGCTCGGCCCGTCCCCCGGCAGCGTCGTCAGGCGTGGCTAGAGTACGCACCATGCACGAACACGGTGCCCCGCCTCCCCAGGGCCCCCGCCCTCCCCGTCAACCCCCTCACCAGGCGCCTCCCCCCGGCCACCGGCCTCCCACCGGGCAGCCGCAGGGCCACCCCCTCCCCGGGCGGCCGTGGACCTGCTCTGCGACGCCCTCTCCCGGGTGGAGTGACGGCGGGCCGGGACCGCGGCGCACCGACGCCTCGCGGTCCCGGAGGCGGCCGGACACCGGAGAGCGCCGGTACGGTCCGCCGAACGCGGCGACGACGCCGGTGGACGGCGTCCCGGCCGGCGCGGACCGCCAGCCCGCACACCCCGGTCAGGGCCGGCCGGCGCGCGTCCCGGTCCGGGCCGCCAGGCGGATCCCCGGCCAGGCCCCCCGCTCGGCGAGCCGGGTAGTCACCTGCACGATGCCGTGCCGGACGACGGACACCGCGTCCCGCGGCTCGTAGTAGTCCGAACCGGCGCACACGGCGATGTGGCGTTCGATCACGGGGTCCACGACCCGCCGCACCATGAGGTCGGGGGCGCTGCGCAGCGCCTCGACGCTGGACAGCGGGAGCAGGGCGCAGGCCTCGCCGCTCTCGGCGATGCGCACCATCGTGCCCAGGGACTCCACGTCGGCGGCGATCGTCGGCACCGCGCCGTGCTCGGTGAAGACGCGGTCGATGAGCACGCGCAGGTTGCTGCGCGCTCCGGGGGCGACCAGCGGCACCCGGAGCATGTCGGACAGGCTGATGTCCCCGTACGCCGCGGTGTCGGCGGCGGCCGGGCCCGCCGGGGCGGGCCCGGCGGCCCGGTCGTCTCCGGGCGGCTCCTCCGCCTCCGAGCGCCCGACCAGGTACAGCTCCTCGGAGTACAGCGGCGTCTCGGCCGGTCGGGGCGCCGCGTCGTCGCGGTACAGGACGGCCAGGTCCATCCGCCCGACCGTGAGCAGCTCCTGGATGTACCCGCTCACCGACTCGAACAGCCGCAGGTGGACGCCGGGGTAGTTCCGTTTCGTCCAGGAGAACAGCGCCGGAGCGAGGTGGACGGCGGCAGCGGTGGGCAGTCCGACCGCCACCGGACCGCGGATGGCCCGGGGCTCCTTGGCCACGTCCTCGGCGATCTGGTCGAACCGGCGGATGAGCTGCTGGGCGTCCCGGTACAGGGTCCGCCCCGCCGGTGTGGGAACCACCCCGCGGGGGCCGCGCTGCACGAGCCGCACGCCCAGTTCGCTCTCCAGCTGCTTCATCCGCTGGCTGACCGCGGGCTGCGAGACGAACAGCACCGAGGCGGCGCGGGTGAAGCTCCCGCTGTCGATGACCGCGATGAAGTCCCGCAACTGGGCGATGTCCACTGGTTGTCCCCTCGGCCTACACGGTCCGGTCCCTCCCCTCGGCGCGCCGCAGCAGTCGGCGGGCGCGTTCCACGACCGGCCGGTCGATCATCTCACCACCGCGCTGAACAGCGCCCCCGTCCCCCGCGGCGAGTACCCCGCGCGCCCATTCCAGCTCGGCGGCGTCGGGGGCGAAGGCGGTGTCCACCGGCGCGACCTGGGCGGGGTGCACGCACAGCTTGCCGCCGAACCCCCAGCGGCGGGCGCGGACGGCGTCGCGTGCCGCGGCCGCGCCGTCGCGCACGTCCGTGGTGACGCCCTCGACCGGCGGCGGCAGCGAGCACGCCGCCGACCAGCGCACCAGGTCGCTCCGCGACGGGTCGAGCGCGGCGTCGTCGGAGGTGCCCAGGTCCAGGGCCAGGTCGATCCCGCCGAACAGCAGCCGGACCGTCTCGGGGCGGCCCGCGATGCCGGAGAGCTCCACCAACCCGCGGGCGGACTCGATCAGCGGCAGTACCGGCGCCCCGCTCGCCTCGGCCGCGGCGCGCACGTCGTCGCCGGACTCGGCCTTGGGCAGGACGACGGCGTCCGGCGCCAGCTCGCGGCACAGCCGCGTGTCGGCGGCGAACTCCGCGGTGGTGCGCGCGTTGACGCGCACGGCCACGGCGGGGGCTCCGCCGGAGGGGGGACGGGAGGCGGCGACGCTCGGCCACCCGGCCCGCAGCGCTTCGCGCGCGGCGTCCTTGCCGTCGGCCGGGACGGCGTCCTCCAGGTCGATGATGACGGCGTCGGCGCCGCTGCGCACCGCCTTGGCGAACCGGTCGGGGCGGGACGCGGGCACGAACAGCCAGGTGACGGCCGAGGCGAGCGCGTCCGCGCGCGCGGCGGCGTTCGTCCGCGGCGCCATCAGACCACCCCGCCCGACCGCAGCTCGCCGGTCTCCTCGGCCGTCATCCCCAGTTCGCCGAGGATGGCGTCGGTGTGCTCGCCGAGGCCGGGGACCGGGTCCATGCGGGGGGCCGGGTCGCGCGGGCCGGGCGGCGCCAGCGCCGGGACCCGCCCCGTCGGCGTGTCCACCTCGTGCCAGCGCCCGCGCGCGGCGAGCTGCGGGTGGTTCCACACGTCGGCGAGGCTGTTCACCCGGGCGTAGGCGACCGGGACGTCGGCGAGCAGGGAGGTGGCCTCGTCGCCGTCCAGTTCGGCGAAACGCCGGGCGATGACGGCCCTGAGCGTGTCGCGGTTGGCGCTGCGGGCGGCGTTGGTGGCGTAGTCGGGGTCCTCGGCGAGCGCGGGGCGCTCCAGGAAGCGCTCGCAGAACGCGCGCCATTCGCGCTCGTTCTGGATCGCCATCAGGACCACCTGCTCATCGCGCGCGACGAAGGGGCCGTAGGGGTAGATCGTGGCGTGCGCCGCACCGGCGCGCGTCGGCGGCTCCTGGCCGTCGTAGGTGTAGTAGAGCGGGAAGCCCATCCACTCGGCGGTGGCCTCCAGCATCGACACGTCCAGGTGGACGCCCTTCCCGGTGCGTGCGCGTTCGAGCAGCGCGCCCAGGATCGAACTGTAGGCGTACATGCCCGCGGCGATGTCGGAGACCGAGATGCCGACCTTGGCCATCTCCTCTCCGCTGCCCGTCACCGACAGCAGCCCCGACTCGCTCTGCACCAGCAGATCGTAGGCCTTCATCGTCTCGTAGGGGCCGGGGGAACCGTAGCCGGAGATGTCGCAGACGATCAGCTCGGGGTGGCGCGCGTGCAGCTCGGCGGCGCCCAGCCCGGCACGGGCCGCGGCCCCCGGCGCCAGGTTCTGGATGAAGACGTCGGCGCGGGCCAGCAGCCGGCGCAGCACCTCGTTGCCGCGCGGGTCCTTGATGTCCAGCGTCAGGGACTCCTTGTTGCGGTTGACCCACACGAAGTGCGAGCTCATGCCGTTGACTCGGGAGTCGTAGCCGCGGGCGAAGTCGCCCGTGCCGGGGCGCTCGACCTTGATGACGCGGGCTCCCATGTCGGCCAGGTGGCGGCTGGCGTAGGGAGCGGCGATGGCCTGCTCCAGGGACACGACGGTTACACCGCGAAGCGGCTGCATGGTTTCTTCTCTCCTGCGTGTGTGGGAAGGTCGGGCGCGCCACGGGTGCGGGGGGTGCCGCGAGCCGCGTCCCCCCGGGCCGCCGCGTGCGCGGCGACCCGTAGGGACGGTGGCCGCGGCTCGCGGCGGTCGTCCCGGCTAGGTCGTGCTCCTTGGAGCATTTCGGTCCCGCCCGTCGCCCTCCGCCACCCTCAACGGAGAGCCTTCGGCTCCAGTACTTCCGCGAGCACCGGGCTGCCTCTCGCTGCGCCGGTTTCGCTTGAAAAGCCAACCAGGCTGACCTGCGCGAACCGTCTTGCGAGAGATTGCCCGGACGGCCGCTCGCTGATCCGAAAGCCTCCGCGGAACACTCCCTAGACGACGAGGCTGATGCCCACGACGATGACCAGCGAGACCACCGAGGCCAGTGAGGTCACGAAGGTCAGCGCCTTGAGCGTGCCCCGGGTGGTCACACCGAGCAGCGACTGGAACATCCAGAAGAAGTTGCTGTTCACGTGGAGCGCGAACAGGGCGCCCGCGCCGATGGACAGCCCCAGGACCGCGGGCGGCAGGTCCAGGCTGCCCATGATCGGGGCGAGGATGCCCGCGGCCGCGATGGCGGCGACGGAGATCGAGCCGATGGCCACGTGCAGCACGGCCGCCACCAGCCAGGCCAGCAGCACCGCCACGAGCGTCGGCGTGCCCGCGTCGGCCGAGAACAGGCCGCCCAGGACCCCTTCGAGGGCCGTCTCACCGATCACCGCGCCCAGCGAACCGCCGACGCCGGTGACCAGCAGGATCTGCCCGGTGGTGTTGAGTCCCTCGCCCAGCGCGTCGTTGGTGCGCGCGTTGCCCAGCACGCCCCGCGACAGCAGGTAGGCGCCGAGCAGGCCCACGAAGAGCGCCAGCACCGGGTCGCCGAAGAAGGCGATCACGGGAGACGTCACGCCCGCGGCCTCGGCGATCGCCCCGGCGGCGATCATGACCAGCGGGATGAGGATGGGCAGCAGGGAGACGTAGAGCGGCGGGGTCCGCGGCGCCGTCTCGGCGACCTTCGCCGTGCCGTCGCCGCCACCGCCGTCACCGGCTCCACCGGCGCCGCCGCTGCCGCCGCCGGGCGCGGCGCCCGCGGGCTGCACGGCACCGGCGGGCTCGCGGTCGCCGACCGCCACCGGGGCGGTCTCGTCCTTGTCCGGGTTCCAGAACCCGACCTTCAGCAGGAGGCCGTAGAGGAACACGGTGAGCACCGCCGTGGCCAGTCCGACCCCGAAGCCGTAGAGCAGCATCGTGCCGAGCGGGACGCCCAGCAGACCGGCGATCGACACGGTTCCCAGACCGGGGATCACGAACACGTAGCCGACGAGGATGCCGGTGCTGAGCGCGCCGCCCATCATGCCGACGCCGTTGCGGCCCAGGCCGGGCGCGGCGGAGCGGGCCAGCGGGGCGGCGAGCACGAGCTGCACGTCCACGTAGATGGACGGGAAGATCGTGCTCAGCACGGAGGCGAGCGCGTAGGGAAGCCGTCTGGGGCCGAGCAGTCTCAGCAGCAGTTCCACCAGTTTCTGCAGGGCGCCCATGCGGAACAGCAGCGACCCCAGGAGGACGCCGAATCCGATGAGCAGCCCGACTTCGGTCATGATGTCGCCGAAGCCCTGGGCGATGGTCGAGATGGTCTTCTCGAACCCCAGCCCGGCCGCGAGTCCCAGGTAGATCGACCCGATCACGAGTGCGATCACCGGCTCGACGCGGGCGGCCAGGATCAGCAGCACCACGCCGATAATCGCTATCGCCGTGTGCGCCACGACCAAGGTGTCAGTCATCTGGCTCTTTTCCGTTCATACCTGATGGGGGGGCGGTGTCAGGCTCTGGGTCACTGAGGCGGACCGCGACCGGCCCGGTCTCTCCACCGCCTGAGGCCGCGCGAAAGCGCGGCCGCCTTGGCGGAAACGCTCGCACATCCGCACTTGAACGGCGTGAGCGGGTCCGCCCCGACGTGCGCCGGGGCCGTATCGCGGGCGGGTCGTCCCGCGGAAGGCCGGAAACGGCGCTGCGCCGCGCGGCGGCGGGGTGGACGCGTCGCCCTGTGGTCCGCGCCACAGACCTGACCATGCAACACGAAGTCGGGGTCGCCTGGTAGGGGCCCGTCTCCATGGGGCTCATAAGCAGGGCTTATACCGGCGCAGCGGCCCGGGACGGCGGGGAGTGAACCCACGCCCCCTCGGCCCCCGGGCGAAGGGAGCCCGGCCAGGAGAGGTCGAGAAGGGTCGCTCAGGAACACGAACACCCCGGCCAGGGGACACGGCCACGAAACACCCTTGGCAGGGGCCGTCGCACACGGAATCCGTGTTGCGCTCCGGCTCTGGCGCAGGGCGTCGTCAGCTCCACGGCCTCGGGGCTGATGCGGTTTCTCGACACCGGCGCTTGGACGAATCGGCTGTACCCGGCTGGACCCCGCTTCCGGGGCTGATCGCGGCGAACCCCTGCCCGTGTCGGCAGGACCGGCTCGGCGAAAGGTGCCGACGCTGTCAGGGCGCACCCTCGACGCCGTGTTCGAGCAGGTCGAACACGGCGTCGAGGGCGGCGCGGGGGTCGGGTTCGTCGCTGAGGAACTGCGGGATCTCGAGGACGTAGCGGGCGACGGCGCGGGCGGTGAGATCGTCGGGGTCGCGGCCGAGTCCGGCGGCGATGGCCTCGGCCAGGGGTTCCTCACAGCGAATCCACAGTTTGCGTGAGTAGTCGCGCAAGGCCGGGGTGTTGACGATCAGTTCCGTGAGCCTGCGGGCCTCCGGGGTGGGGTCGGCCACGAACGGCCCACGCCCGGCCATGAAGTCCCGCAGCGCCGCCATCACCGACACTCCGGCGGGACGTTCACGCACCGCGGACAGCAGGCTTTCCCGGCGTTCGACGCCATCGTCGAACATCAACGCCTCCTTGCCGTCGGGGACGTGTTTGAACACCGTCGGGCCCGAGATGTCCACCGCGTCGGCGATCTCTTTGACGCTGACCTGGTCGTAGCCCCTCTCCAGGAACAGTCGCTGCGCGGCCTCGGCCAGCGCCCGGCGAACCTGGGCCTTCTTGCGTTCCCGACGTCCGGGTGGCTCAACAGACATGCCACCACCCTAACACATGACTTAACTCACTAAGAATATTAACTCAGTTGTATTTTTAATCAGGTTGTGTTTTCCTGGGCGGGTCGGAGTTGGATCCACCGAAGCGAAGGGATGATCGAGATGAACGGCAACGAAACGGCACCGGTACTGATCGTCGGCGGCAGCCTGGTCGGGCTGTCCGCCGCGGTGTTCCTGGCCTGGCAGGGCGTTCCGGTCGTGGTGGTCGACAAGCACCGCGGCAGCTCCCCGCATCCGCGGGCGATCGGTTTCACCACCCGTACGGTGGAACACTTCCGGCAGGTCGGGGTCGAGGTGCCGCCGTCGCTGCAGGGCATGAAGCCGCCGCGGCGGGCCCGGGTGGAGAGCCTGACCGGGACCTGGTTCGAGGAATACCCGTGGACGCCCGGCGGCGAGGGCGCCTACGGCGCGGAGGACTCCCCGGTGCACGCCATCGCGGTCACCCAGGACCGGCTCGAACCCCTCCTGCGTGACCGATCGGTCGAACTGGGTGCCGACCTGCGCCTGGGCACCGAACTGCTCGGCTTCGTCCAGGACGCCGACGGCGTGACAGCCACCCTGCGCCGTCGCGACGACAGTCACGAATACCGCCTGCGCGCCCGGTATGTGGTGGCCGCGGACGGCGCGACCAGTGCCGTGCGTGAGGCGTTGGGCATCGGCCGCCACGGGGCGGGTCCGCTGTCGGTGCAGCGCAGCATCCTGTTCCGTGCCCCCTTGGACGAGTACCTGCGGCACGGTGTGGTCCAGTTCGAGATCGAGCAGCCCGGCCTGAAGGCATTCCTGACCACCTATTCCGACGGGCGCTGGGTGCTGATGCTCAGCGACGACATCGAGCGTGCCCTCGACGAGCAGATCCAGGTGGTGCGGCAGGCGATCGGCCGCACCGACATCCCCATCGAACTGATGACCACCGGCCGCTGGGACCTGGCCGGGCTCATCGCTGACCGCTTCTCCGACGGCCGGGTGTTCCTCGCCGGGGACGCCGCCCACCAACTGCCGCCCAACCGCGGCGGTTTCGGCGCCAACACCGGTATCGACGACGTGCACAACCTGGCCTGGAAACTGGCCGCCGTGCTGGCCGGGAAGTCCGCGCCCCGACTGCTGGACACCTACGACGCCGAACGCCGGCCTATCGCGGACCTGCGCCACGACCAGCTCTTCGCCCGCGCCGACTACAAGGCCTACCTGACGGCCCCCAGGACAGACGTGCCGGTGCTCGACGACGCGTCCATCGAACTCGGCCAGCTCTACCGCTCGGCCGCGGTCCTGGGCGCGGACGCCGACCTGCCGCCCGCGCAGCGACCCGACCAATGGGCCGGTCAGCCCGGCACCCGGGCCCCGCACCTTTGGGTCACCATCGACGGCGGGGAGAGCTCGACGCTGGATCTGTTCCGGCGCGACTGGGTGCTGCTGTCCGAAGACGACCGCTGGGCCGCCGCCGCGGCCCGCGCCGCCGAGCAGATGGACACCCCAGTCACGTTCGTACACATCGGCACTGATGCGGAACCGGTGCAGCCCAACGCCTTCCGCACCGCCTACGGCCTTGAATCCGACGGGGCCGCCCTGGTCCGCCCCGACGGCTACATCGCCTGGCGCACCACCACCGCCCCGCCCGATCCCGCCCAAGCACTCAACGCCGCGTTGAACGCCACCGCTATGCCCGCCCACACCGTCGAGACAACAGCGAGCGAGGCATGGTCATGACCGCCACCACATTCGAACAACGTCTCCGCCGCCTCGAAGACATCGAAGCGGTCCGCGACCTCTTCGCTCGTAGACGAGCGGGCTGAGCTGGTCGTCCTCCTCGTGCTTTTCAGTGTCGGAGATGTCCACTACTCGGGGGGACGTCCGACCTCGTGTGCCCATCCGCCCCCGGTCCAACCCACCTGGAACGCAGCGAGGGGCCCACCGTCCGGTGGGCCCCTCGCTGACCTGCTATTCCTCTGTCGGGACGGCGGGATTTGAACCCACGACCCCTTGACCCCCAGTCAAGTGCGCTGCCAAACTGCGCTACGTCCCGTCCGCTGCGCGAACGCCGTTCCCGGCGCCGCCAACAGGTGAAACTGTATCGCATCCGGCAGGGCTCTCGAACCGGATATCGGGCCGCGGGCACCGGACCCGAAGGGCTCGCTCAGGGCACCAGCCCCTCCACGAGGGACTCCTCGTCCTCACCCGTGTGCACGACCACCGCTCCGGGGACCGCGAGCACGTCGACCAGCACCTGTCCCTCGGGGACGATCCACCGCGCCGTGTCCCGGGACACCGACTCGCCGAAGGGCGCCACCGCCACCTCGACCACCCTCTCGTCGCCCCAGGCGGTGGGCGGCACGCGCGGGATGACCACCGCCTCCTCCAGCGCGACCACGTTCTCCATGCTCGCGAGCCCGCTGAGGAGGTCGCCCGCGTCGGCCGTCGCGGTGATCCCGCCGGAGGCGTCCACGCGGTGGAACAGCGAACCGTCGCGCAGGTCCTCGCGGAGCACGCCGCCCGCGGTGTCGGCCCGCACCACGCTCTCCGGTTCGTAGTCCTCGTCCCTGCCCCAGTCCCCGCCCGCCACGAGTTCGGGAAGGCGGTCGATCCGCTCCCCGGTGGCCGCGTCGAGCACGCGCAGGGGCGGATCGGCGTCGTACTGCTCCAGCACGACCACCGGATCGCCCTCTCCGACCGGGTAACCGCCTCCCACCGGCTCGGGGGCCGTCCCTCCCGGTTCGGTGACCCAGGTGTGGCGCCAGGCCTCCTCCCCGGTGGTGAGGTCCACCGCCGTGACCGCGACATCCACCCGGTTCTCGCCCGAGAAGAGGTCGGAGAAGCTCTCGTAGTCCGAGTGGTCCCCGAACCTGCTCTGCCGCTCGGGGGCGCACCCGTGCAGGGTGACCAGGAGGTCGCCGTAGCGCAGGGGGTCCTCGTTGCGGCAGGCCCGGCCGTCGTCGGCCTCCGCCAGCGCGCGCGACCACAGCTCCTCTCCGCCGTCCAGGGCCCTCGCGCTCAGCGTGAGCGAGCCGCCGGGCCCCGTCCGGACGAGCCCGATCCGCGCCTCGGGGGTCATCGCGACGAGTCCGCCCCATCCGTCCGGCTGGAACGCGGTGTGCTCGCCGGTGACCTCACCGGTCGCGATGTCGAGCACCGCCGTGGTCCGCTCCACCGGCTCCCCGTCCGCGCCGGGTTCGGCGCCCTCGGGAACGTCGCCGCGGACGTAGCGCACGTAGACGTGCGCGTCGTCGGCCCACACGCCGCGGCCGTGGTCGCGCGGGCGCCGGAAGGACCACCGCTCCTCACCGGTCTCCCCGTCCAGGGAGACCGCGCCGTCGCCGAGCAGGACCAGGGGGCCGTGGGTGCCCGCGTGGACCTCCTCGATCCGCGTGCCCATCGGGGGCGCCCAGCTCCACCCCACCCGGCTGACCGTCTCCGGTACCGGGGGCGGATCACCGCCCTGCGCCGCGGTGGTGTGCGGTTCCCGGGGGAAGGCCGTCACGCCCACCAGCACGCTGACCAACACGACGGCGAGGGCGCCCGCCGTGGCGGAGGGCAGCGAGCGGCGCAGGGGCGCGAGCCTCTGCGGCCGCACGGACGCCAGCATCAACAGGCACCCCAGCACGACCGCGCAGACGACGAGCCACATGGCCGCCGCCGCGGGCGAGGGGTCGTAGTGCCAGGCCGTCTCCGCGGTGGCCGGGAAGGAGTCGCGCGGGAAGCCCGCGACGGCCGGGTACACGCCGCCGAGGGCGGCCAGGGCGAGCCAGACCACGTACGCCCGGCCCTCGGGCTCGTCGTCGAGGCGGCGGGAATCCGCCAGGCTCCAGCGGATCCCGTAGAACAGGGCCAGTCCGGCGACGGCCACCCCTGGAATCCACCAGCCGCCGGTCTCCTCCAGCAGGCCGTCCTCGTACCTTCCCCAGTTCCGGACCACCGTGGCGGCCGCCAGGAGCAGGGCGCCCGCGAGCAGCCCCGACCCGGCCCACGCCAGGGCGTTCCCCACGCGTCGGCGCCGCTCCGGCGCCCCTGCCCCGTCCACTGCTCTCCCCGGCTCCGGGGCCGCGCGCCGGAGACGGCGGCGCCGTGTCCGCGCGGCCGCACCGTCGGTCATGTCCGCGGACAACCTAGCAGCGGACGGAATCCGGACGGCAGGGGCGTCCGGTCCCGCCCGCACACCCGCCCGGTTCCAGACATCCGACCAGAATTCGTGCACACAGACGGAAACCATGCACACGGCTGGAATCCGCGCACACAGACGGAATCCGCGCACGCCACCGGAGTCCACGCACGTGCCAGGGGCAGCCGGTCCGCGTCACTGGCCGCTGGGCCAGGTCTCCTCCTCGCCCGAGTCCTCCTCCACCTCGTGCAGGGGCGTGAGCGCGCGGGTGCGGTCGACGAACACGAAGGCGTCGTAGCGCTCCCCCAGCACGGTCGGGACGTAGTTGCGCAGCCCGTCGCGTCCGGGGTGGTAGATGACGCCGACGGCGCGGTGCGGCAGGACCTCGCCCGCGAACGGATCGACCGCACCGTCGCCGGTCAGGAGCAACAGGCCCGTCTCCCCCTCGAACGACTGGTGCAGCAGCGCCTCCACGCTCCCGTGGCGCGCCGCGGGCACCGGCATCGGCTCGGGGGTCTCCCCCCACGCCCGGGCGGCCATGACCCGGCCCTCGTAGGTGCCGAAGCCGACGAGGACCACGCCCTCGTCGCCGTGGCGCTCGCGCACCAGCTGCCCCACGTTGACCATGCCCGCGGCGGCCATGTCGGTGGCGCGCGCGTCGCCGACATGGGTGTTGTGCTCCCACACGACGGCCTTGGCACCGGGCCCGTGGTACTCCATGAGCCGGTCGAGCGTGTCGGCCATGTGGTGGTCGCGGACGTTCCACGACTCGGGGCCGCCGCGCACCAGCGCCCGGTAGTACTGCTCGGCGTCCGCGAGCACCTCGGCGTTCTGGCGCGCGGCGAACTCGGCCAGGTCCTCGGCGGCGGAGGCCTCCCCCGCCCGCTCGCGCAGCCCGGCCAGCAGGCGCACGACCTCGGCCTCGCAGCTCTCGGGCACCAGCCGCGTCGCGCGGGCGTAGGCCTGGGGGTCCTCGCCGTAGGGCTGGAAGCAGCGGTAGGCGTTCAGGGCCGGTTCCACCTGCTCGGGCATGTTCTCGCGCAGCCACCCCAGCACCGCGTACAGCGACTCCCACAGGCTGTAGACGTCCAGGCCGAAGAACCCGGTGCGCCGCTCCGGCGCGAGCCCCAGGTTGTGTCCGCGCAGCCACCGGGAGAACTCCAGCACCTCGGTGTTGGCCCACATCCACTGCGGCCACCTGCGGAAGCCCTCCAGGATCTCCTTCGGGTCCTCGGGCGCCCCCTCCGCGCCCACCACGCCGCAGTGCAGCTGCTGGAAGTCGGGCCAGTCGCCCTCCACCGCGACGAAGGAGAAGCCCGCCTCCTCGATCAGCCGCCGGGTCAGTTCCGCCCGCCAGCGGTAGAACTCGGCGGTGCCGTGCGAGGCCTCGCCCAGCAGCACGTAGCGCGCGTCGCCGATCCGCTCCATGAGCGGGTCCAGCGATCTCGGTCCGGTCAGCCGCGGAAGGGCGTCCGGGAGGGTTCCGCCGCTCATCGCTCCACCTCGCCCAGGATGCCCGCGAACCAGCCGGAGGCGGCGTCGGCCACCTCCTCCAGCGCGCCCGGTTCCTCGAACAGGTGGGTGGCGCGGGGGACGACGTGGATCCGGTGCGGGGCGCTGAGCCGGTCGGCGGCGTCCTCGTTGAGCCGCAGGACCTCGGTGTCCGCGCCGCCGACGATGAGCAGCGTGGGGGCGCGCACGACCTGGAGCGCCTCGGTGCCCGCGAGGTCGGGGCGGCCGCCGCGCGAGACGACCGCGGCGACCAGGTCAGGGCGCTCGGCGGCGGTCCTCAGCGCGGCGGCGGCGCCGGTGCTGGCGCCGAACAGTCCGATGGGCGTGCCCGCGGTGTCCTCGTGTGCGGCCAGCCAGTCCACGGTTCCGGTGAGCCGCCGGGTGAGCAGGTCGATGTCGAAGCGCTGCCGCCCGGTCGCGCTGTCGGCGCGCTCCTCCTCCGGGGTGAGCAGGTCCAGCAGGAGGGTGGCGACCCCGACCCGGTTGAGCTCCTCGGCTACGGCCCGGTTGCGCGGGCTGTGGCGTGAGCTTCCGCTGCCGTGCGCGAAGGCCACGACCGCGGTCGCCCCGGGGAACACGGCCAGCCGCCCGTCGAGTAGCGCGTCCGGCGTGCGTACCGTCACGTCGACAGCGGTCATGGTCCTCTCCCTTCGTGGGGGCCGGGCTCCCGTGCGGTGCGCCGACCCGGTGTCGTCCGCCGTGTGCACGGCGGCCGGTGGCTGTCAGGGGCGGCCGGGAGGGCCGCCGGGACCGCCGGGAGGCCTCGCCAGCAGGCCGCGCACCTCGTCGTCGGTGACCTGCGCGAACCTCTCGTACCAGAGGCTGACCGCGCCGAAGTCCGGCGGCGTCTCCAGGCAGACGATCCGGTCGCAGACGTCGGAGAGCGCGCGGACGGCTTCGGGCGCGCCCACGGGGACGGCCAGCGTCAGGGACGCGGGGCGCCGGGCGAGCACCGAGGTCAGCGCCGCCCGGGCGCTCAGTCCGGTGGCCAGCCCGTCGTCGACCACCACGACGTCGTATCCGGCGGCCTCGGGTTCGGGGTCCTCCCCGCGGTAGGCCAGCAGCCTGCGCCGCGCCTCGGCCTGCTGTGCCCCGACCATGTCGGCCAGGCGCCCCTCGGGGATGCCCAGCAGGTCCAGCGCCCTCTGGTCGAACAGCGCGGGGCCCTCGGCCGTGGTCGCGCCGATCGCCGTCTCCGGACTCCCGGGGGCGGGGATCTTGCGCGCGACCACGATGTCCAGCGGTACGCCGAGGGCCTCGGCGACGGGCTCGGCCACGGGGACGCCGCCCCGGGGCAGGGCCAGCACGCGCGGGCGCGGTCCCGCCCGCTCCGCCACCGCGCGGGCCAGCCGCTCGCCCGCCTCTCGCCGGTCCCGAAACACGTGTGCCACCTCACCCGGTCGCGTCGTCTGGATCCCGTGGCGCGACGGCCCGCGTCCGCGCGGCTCGGCGGCGCGCGCGGGCCGTGTGGTGAGCGCTACCCCGGGGCCCTCGGCGCACACATGGACCGGGCGGGCCCTCCGGGACCGGTTCGGCGCTACCCGCCCAGGGTGCCGTCGAGGCGCTCGACCACGCAGAACTCGTTGCCCTCGGGGTCGGCCAGGACCGCCAGCAGGTGCCCGTCCTCCTCGTAGGCCGGGCGCAGCAGCCGCGCGCCCAGTGCGCGCACCCGCTCGACCTCGGCGTCCAGGTCGTGGACGACCAGATCCGGGTGCATCCGGTTCTTGCCGGAGCGGGGCTCGGGCACCTTCTGGAGGACCAGGTCGGGCCAGCGCCCGCCCGGGTCCTTCAGGGCGAGGTAGACCGGGTGCTGGCCCTCCTCGCGCTCGAAGCCCAGCACGGCGCACCAGAAGTCGGCGGCGGCGTGGAGGTCGTTGGTGTCGAGTACCCAGACCAGGCGCACGTGGCGGTCCCCTCGGTAGGCCGTGCGGTCCGCGGCCGCGGACCGCACGGCCACCCTACGACGCGAACCCGCGGCTCCGGGAGACCCCGCGGCGCCGGTGCGGCCGAACGCCGCGACGCCGGTGCGGGCGGGTGGAAGGCGGACTCGGGCCGCGGGGTCAGGACGCGGCTCCGGGGGCGATCAGGCCCTCGGCCTCCAGGTCCGTCCACAGGGCCTCGGGGACCGGGGCCGCCAGGAGGCGGGCGTCGTGCGTGATCTCCCCGGCCGAGCGGGCTCCCACCAGGACCCCGGCCACCGCCGGGTGGCGCGCGCAGAAGGCCATCGCCGCCCGGGGCAGGCCGACCCCGTGGCGGCGGGCCACCGCGGCGATCCGCAGCGCCCGGTCGCGCAGCGGCGCGGGGGCGGCCGCGTAGTCGTAGGTGGCGTCGGCGGAGGGCTCGTCCACGGCCAGGATCCCGCTGTTGAACACTCCGGCCGCGATCACCGACACCCCCGCGCGCAGGCAGGCCGGGAGCATCGTGGCCGCCGCCCCCTGGTCCAGCAGCGTGTACCTGCCCGCGAGCAGCACGGCGTCCACGTCGGTCTCCACGGCGAAGCGCTCCAGCATGCGCGCCTGGTTCATGCCCGCGCCGATCGCGCCGACCACGCCCTGATCGCGCAGCTCGTGCAGGGCCGGGTAGGCCTCGCCGACCGCCTGCTCCCAGTGGTGGTCGGGGTCGTGCAGGAGCACCACGTCCACCCGGTCCAGGCCCAGCCGTTCCAGGCTCTGCTCCAGGGAGCGGCGCACCCCGTCGGCGCTGAAGTCCCACCGCCGCCCGTACGCGGCGGGGACGGCGAAGCCCTGGTCGTCCAGCCGCCCGGCGCGGTGCGGGGTGGGCTCCAGCAGGCGGCCGACCTTGGTCGAGACCGCGTACTGCCCGCGGGGCAGCCCGGCCAGGGCACGGCCCAGGCGGCGCTCGGCTAGGCCCAGGCCGTAGTGGGGAGCGGTGTCGAAGTAGCGCACGCCCGCCTCCCACGCCGCCAGGACCGTCGCGGCCGCGGCCTCCTCGCCCACCTCCTGGTAGCCGCCGTTGCCGAGCGGGGCGGTGCCCAGCCCGAGGGGGCTGATCGCCACCGCGGACCCGCCCAGCCGGACACGATTAACGGGACTGCGTTCCATTTCCTGTCTCTCCTTTGTGTCGGACGACGGCGAATGGTCGACCCACCGTCACCAGGAAAAGGTTTTACCCGACTCCGGCAACGATTACCGAATACGGTGAGCCACCACCGCCACCCCTCCCATTACCACCGGAGAACCGCGCCAGGGAAGGCCCTCTTTCTGGCCGAAAAAGGCACGGATCACACGCTAGAGCAGCCGCGAAGACGCAAGTCAACCCGTTTTCAACCTGCACATTCACCCAAAATAAAGGGAAAACGAGGGAGCCGTTCACCCGCATTCGAATGTGATCCACGCCACCTAAAACAAAAGAGCGGAACGTGGTAAATTCTCCGTATTGGAACGAGCTGTTTAAAACCAGAGCCCCTCCCTCACGCGCCTTCTCCGCCCCCGGAGGCGTCCGTCGAGCACCACCCAGCTGACGAAGGGCACCACGGATGAACACGCAGACCCCCCAGGCGCACCCGCCCGACCTCCGCTCGGTCATGCGCCTGTTCCCCACCGGCGTGGCGGTCCTGACCTCGGGCAGCGGAGCCGAGGCCGTGGCCACCACGGTGAACTCGCTGATCTCCGTCACCCTGGACCCTCCCACGGTCCTGGTCTCCCTGCACGAGACCTCCCGCGCCGGCAGGGTCGTGGACGCCACCGGAGGCTTCTGCCTGAGCCTGCTCTCCGGCGGCCAGGAGACGCACGCACGGCTGTTCGCCGCCTCCGACAAACCCCGCGGCGAGGCCCTGGGCCCCTACTTCACCACCACCCCCTCGGGCTGCCTCGTCCTGCGGGGCGCCCTGGGCGGGCTCACGTGCGAGACCACCTCCGTCCGCGAGGAGGGCGACCACCGCATGTACACCGGGCGGGTCAGCGCCACCCACCTGGGCGACCCCGCGGACGGCGCGCTCCTGTTCCACCAGGGGCGGATGGTAACGGCGTGAACCCCGTGCTGCGCGCGGTGCGCGGCGGCACCGGTGTCGCCGGTGACACCCGCGAGGCGATCACCGCGGCGACCCTCGCCATGGTCCGCGGGGTCCTCGACCTCAACGGGCTCTCCCCCGCCGACGTGGCGTGCCTGTGGTTCACCGTGACCCCCGACCTGACGGCGGACGTCCCTCCGCTGGTCCTGCGCGAGCACCGCCTGCTCGACGACGTCCCGGCGCTGTGCGCCGCCGAGCCCGTCTGGGACGGCGCACCGCGCCGCACCGTCCGAGTGATGGCGCTGGCGCGCATGAAGCCCGGACACGAGGTCCGCCACGTCTACCTCGACGGCGCCACACGCGACCGCCCCTGAGACGCCCCCGCCCCCACCCCCACCGACGACCGCAGCCGGGGAGACCGCTGTGACCGACCACGCCCTGTCCGACCTCCGCAGACGGATCAGCTCCGTGCTGGGACCCGACACCGACCGCGTCCTGGGCCCCGCGCCCGGGCACGCCAACGTCTCCGGCTTCGCCACACGCGACACACTGGCCGTGCTGCGCCCCACCCGCGCCGAGCAGGTCCCCGCGCTCCTGCGGGCCCTGGACGACGCCGACGCCCCCTCCCTGTACGCGGTCTCCACCGGCCGCAACTGGGGCCTGGGCTCACGCGAGCCGGTCGGGGACGGCGCCGTACGCCTCGAACTGCACGGACTGGACCGCGTCCGCCGCGTCGACACCGACGCGGGCTGGGCGGTGATCGAGACCGGCGTGACCCAGCGCCAACTGTCGGAACAGCTGGCCGGTACCGGCCGCATGCTCAACGTCACCGCCTCCTCGGCGCACACCAGCGTCCTGGGCAACGCCCTGGACCGGGGCGTGGGGCTGCGCCGCCAGCGCGTCCACGACCTCGTCGGCCTGGAGGTGGTCCTGCCCGGGGGCGAGGTGGCGCGCGTGGGCTGGTGGCCCGGCGAGGGGGGCGGTGCGCCCAACCCCCACGGGCTCGGACCCTCCCCGCTGCACCTGTTCACCCAGTCCGACCTCGGCGTCGCCGTCGCGGGGGTGGTGCGCCTGCCCGTGCGTCCCGAGGTCCAGCGGGTGCTGCGCCTGACCTTCGGGCCCGCCGACCTCGGCGCGGCCGTGGACGTCTTTCGCCGGTGGCAGGGCCAGGGCCTCTTCCAGGGGGTCCTCAAGGTCTACGAC
This sequence comes from Nocardiopsis sp. M1B1, assembly GCF_052466615.1. NCBI lineage: Bacteria > Bacillati > Actinomycetota > Actinomycetes > Streptosporangiales > Nocardiopsidaceae > Nocardiopsis > Nocardiopsis sp. M1B1. The sequence continues at coordinate 2,426,924 of NZ_CP196194.1, read as the reverse complement.
ACCACCTCCGCCTCCTCCTACGGCACCGCCGCCTCCTCCGGATACCTGGCGCACCTGAGCGTCGGCGGCACCGCCGAGTCCGTGGAGGCCCTGCTCGCGGTCCTGGCCGCCGAGGCCGAGGCCGCCAAGCTGTTCACCTCCGTGCTGCGCTCCGACCAGGACCCGCCCGAGCCCTCCGACGTGGTCTCGCGCGTGGTCGAGGCCGGGTACGCGGGCGACGTCTCCCACCACGAGGAGATGCTGCGCTCGGCCGTGGGCCGGAGCGCGGCGGACGTGGACACCCTGGGCGGCGGCTGGATCTTCTTCCTGCCGCTGGTCCCCTACACCGGCCGGGACGTGACCGCCGCGCTCGCGCTGCTCGACTGGGTGCACGCTCGCACCGGGCTGCGCCCGGGAGCCACCGTCAACGCCCTGGACCCCGACGTGGTGGACCTGGTGGTCTCGCTGCGCTTCGACCGGTCCGACCCGGACGAGACCGAGCGCGCCCACCTCGGGCTGGACCTGCTCCACGAGTCCTTCGCTTCCGCGGGATACCTGCCCTACCGGCTCGACGTGGACCACGCGTCCCGGACCGACTTCCTCGGCGACCCCGCCTCCCGTGCCCTGATCCGCACGATCCGCACCGCCCTGGACCCGCGCGACGTGATCGCGCGCGGCCGCTACTCCTGAACGACGACGACCACGGAGAGGAACACCCCCTGATGAGCACGACCCTGGCCACGGGCACGGCCCCCATCTCCACCGCCGGCACAACCATTCCCAACAGCTTCGAGGAGATCCACGCCGCCGTCGTGGCCCTCCAGCCCCTGCTCAGGGAGCACTCCGCCCGCATCGAGGAGCACCGCAGGCTTCCCGCCGACGTCGTGGAGCTGCTGCGCGGCGCCGGTGTCTTCCGCGCCGCGGCGCCCGCCTCCTGGGGCGGCCCCGGCCTGACCTCGGTCGAGCAGGCCCGCGTGGTCGAGGCCGCGGCCTACGGCGACGTGTCCGTGGGCTGGTGCGCCATGATCGGCATGGACTCGGGCATCTACTCGGGCTTCATCGACCAGGACACGGCCCGGCGGGTCTACCCGTCCCTGGACCTGGCCCAGTCCGGCTGGATCTTCCCGCAGGGCAACGCGCGCCGGGTCGAGGGCGGCTACCTCGTCTCGGGCCGGTGGCGGTTCGGCTCGGGGATCACCCACTGCGACGTGCTCGCCGCCGGGTGCACCGTGCGCGACGACGAGGGCGAGCCCGTCATCGACCCCCGCACCGGCAAGCCCGAGTGGCGGATCGCGCTGGCCTCCCCCGACGAGTACGAGATCGTCGACACCTGGCACACCACGGGCCTGGCCGGCTCGGGGTCGCTGGACTACGCGGTCGAGGAGCTGTTCGTGCCCGCGGAGCGCACCTTCGCCTTCAACCGGCCGGTGCGCACCGGACCGCTGCACGACGCCCCCGACGCGATCCTGCGCAAGATGTCCGGCGTCCCGCTGGGCCTGGCCCGTGCCGCCCTGGACCACGTGCGCGGCCTGGCGCCGGGCCGCATCGACCGCGAGACCGGCCTCCCCTGGCCCGCGGACCACCGCGTGCAGCAGGCCGTGGCCCAGATGGAGATGGAGCTGGCCGCCGCCCGCGCGTCCGTGTACTCCACCCTGGAACGCCAGTGGGAGGCCCTGGAGCTGGGAAGCGAGCGCGACGTCGACGCCCGCGCGGAGACCGCGCTGGCCCGATACCACGCCTTCCGCACCGCGCGCTCGATCGTGCACCGGTTGTTCGACCTGGTGGGCGGCGCGTCGGTCTACCGCGACCGGTCCCCGATGGACCGCTGGCTGCGCGACGCCAACACCATGTGCCAGCACGCCGTGGCCCAGGACTCCATCCTCCAGCTCACCGGGAACATCCTGCTGGGCGGCGAGTCGACCTCGCCCTTCCTGTGAGACCCCGCCCCGCGCCACGGACCGCCCCCCACGCACAAGGAGCAGTGATGCCCGAGACCGCACGCGTCGTCCTCTTATCCGAGGTCAACTCCAAACTCGGTTCCCCCTTCCTCGACATGCTCCACCACCACCCCCTGATCGACCTCGCCGCCGTCGTGACCAGCCCTCCGGGCAAGGTGTGCGACTACTTCGTCAGCGACGACCAGCAGGTGGACCTGGAGGGCCGGGCCGAACGCCTCGGCGTCCCGGTCCTGCGCCCCGGGAGCGTGAACTCCCCCGACACGGTGGAGGCGCTGCGGGCGATGGCCCCCGACTACCTGGTCGTGGGCAACTTCCAGCAGGTGCTCAAGGCCGACCTGCTCTCGGTCCCCCGCGTCACCTCGGTCAACTTCCACCCCAGCCCGCTGCCCCGCTACGCCGGTCTCGCGCCCTTCTACTGGATGGTGCGCAACGGCGAGACCGAGGGCGCGGTGACCGCGATCGAGATGGCCGAGGGACTGGACACCGGTGCCATCCTCGCCCAGCACGCCACCCCGCTGACCGGCCGGGAGACCGCCCTGGAGCTGCGCACCATCCAGGAGCGGGCCAACGTCCTGATGCTGCTCGACCTGATCCCGAGCCTGGCCCGGCGGACGCTGACCCGCGTCCCTCAGGACCCCTCGGAGCGGACCTACTTCACCCGGCCGGGCGCCGACCAGTACCGGTTGGACTTCACCTACACCGCGCACAAGGTCTCCTGCCACGTACGCGCGGGCTACCGGCACCCGGGCGCGTTCGCCCAGACCCCCGAGGGCGAGACGGTCACCATCCTCTCCGTCACCGGCGGCGGCCCCGCCCCGGACGGGCCGCCGGTGCCCGGCCTGGTGCGCACCTCCCCCGAGGGGGTGTTCGTGGGCTGCCGGGACGCCTGGCTGCGCGTGCTCACCATCGACCAGGACGGGCAGGAGGCGCCCGCCCAGGCCGGAAGGGTGCTCAGCGACGGGCGGGTGCTGTCCGCCTCCGCCGTCCCGGAACGCAAGGGGGCCCCGGTATGAGCGTGCCCGAGGAACTGCTGACCACGCCCGCGCCCGAGCCGGGGGTCGTGTTCCGCGCCCGCGGCGAGGGCAGGACCGTGTGGCTCAACGGCGACGTGTACACGGTCAAGGCCTCGGGGGACGAGTCCCGGGGCGCGATGACGCTCATCGAGGCTTCCGTCCCGCCGGGGGGCGGGCCGCCGCTGCACACGCACGACGTCGAGGACGAGGCGTTCTACGTCCTGGACGGGGAGCTGGAGATCTACGCCGGTGAGCGCACCTTCCGGGCCCGGGCCGGGGACTACGTGTTCATCCCGCACGGGACCGTCCACGGGTTCCGCAACACCGGCACGCATCCGGCGCGCCAGCTGCTGATCTTCACGCCCGGGGGCTATGAGCGCTTCTTCCTGGAGGCGGGGTCCCCGGTCGTGGCCGCGCGCCCGGCGCCGCCGCGCGACCCGGCCGACGACGGCAGGATCAACGACGTCGGCGAGAAGTACGGGTCGGTCCAGATCCAGTTCACGCGGGGGCGGACCGCCGACGCGCGCGCCGACCTCGCCCACCACACCGACACGGAGCAGGAGATCAGGGTATGAGCGGCGTCCTCGAAGGCAGGCGGGCACTGGTGACCGGCGGAGGCCGCGGGATCGGGGCGGCCATCGCCCTGCGCCTGGCCCGCGACGGGGCGGCGGTGGCGATCAGCTACCGCGCCGACGCCGAGTCGGCCGCGGCCACCGCCGCGGCCATCGCCGAGCGGACCGGCGGCAAGGCGGTGATCGTGCAGGCCGACACGGGCGACGCCCGGGACGCGGAGCGGGTCGTGGACGAGGCCGCCGAACTGCTGGGCGGCCTGGACATCCTGGTCAACAACGCGGGGGTGCTGGACCCCTCCTCCGCCGTGATCGACGACCTGGACCCGGCGGTCGCCGCTCGCGTGCTCGACGTCAACGTGCGCGGCCCCCTGCTGGCCTCCCGCGCTGCGGCGCGCCACCTGGGCGAGGGCGGACGGATCGTCAACCTCGGCTCCTGCGTGGGCGAGCGCGTCCCCGGCGCCGGGTACACCGTCTACGCGACCTCCAAGGCCGCGATCACCGGTATGACCAAGGCGCTGGCCCGTGACCTCGGGCCGCGCGGCATCACGGTGAACGAGGTGGCCCCGGGCGCCACCGACACCGACATGAACCCGCAGGACGGGCCCAACTCCGCGCCGCAGAAGGAGGCGTCGCCGCTGGGCAGGTTCGCGACTCCGGAGGAGGTCGCCGAGGCGGTCGCCTACCTGGTCTCCCCGTCCGCGGGGTTCACCACCGGCGCCCGGCTGGGTGTGGACGGTGGTCGCAACGCCTGACCGGGCGCGGGCCGCCGGGGCCGCCGGCGGCCCGCGCGCCTCTCACGGATCCCCGATTTTTTGTGACGAGCCATCCATAAAGTGGTACCGTCTGGACCATGGGGAGACCACGCCAGTTCGACGAGGAGCAGGTGGTCCGGGCGGCCTGTCGCGAGTTCTGGGCCAAGGGGTTCGACGGGACCTCCACGGCCGACCTGTGCCAGGCGACCGGACTGACCCGCAGCAGCCTCTACAACACCTTCCACTCCAAGGAGCACCTGTTCCGACGGGCGCTCTCCTACTACGTCACCACCATGACCGCGCGGCAGGGGTCCGTCCTGGACTCCACCAAGGGCAACGGACTGGACCGGATCGGTTCGCTGCTGACCGTGATCGTGGAGGACGAGACCGACAACCGGGAGAACGGCCGCGGGTCGGGGTGCTTCACCGTCAACACCATCACCGCGGTGGCCTCGCGCAACCCGGGCATCGCCCAGGTGGTGGAGGCGGACCTGCACAAGCGCCTGTCCTCACTGCGCCTGACCGTCATGGACGGCCAGCTCGACGGTTCGATCGCCGCCGACCGGGACCCCGGTGACCTCGCCTGGTACGTGACCTCCCTCATCTCCGGGATGAGGGTCGCGGCCCAGTCGGGCGCCGGGAGAACGGTGCTGGAGGGCATCGCCTCCAGCGGGATCGAGGCACTCAGGCCCTGACCCCGGGACCGACCGGCCAACACCCCCGACCAGCACGTCCGCGCTGACTCCCCCGACCCGCGTCGGCGCGGCCGCGCGCCCGCGTGCGTCTCCCCGTGCGCCCTAGTTTTGTTCTGATCAATTCAAAACTCAGAAGGAAGCTCCGATGCCCAAGTCCGTCTACCTCATGGCGCTCGGCATCTTCGCCATGGTCACCAGCGAGCTGCTCGTCGGTGGACTCATGCCGCAGATGTCCGAGGACCTGGGGGCCACCATCCCGCAGATCGGCTACCTCATCACCGCGTTCGCACTGGCGATGGCGCTCGGCGGTCCGCTGGCGACCCTGTCGGTGCTCCGTCTGCGCACGAACCACGCCCTGATGGTGCTCTTCGCGATCTTCTTCGTCGGCAACGCGCTGGCCGCCCTGTCCACCTCCTACTGGCCCATGCTCGTGGCCCGCGTGGTCACCGGAGCGGCCGCCGGAGCCTTCTTCGGCGTCGCCCTGTCGGCGGTCGCGCAGGTCACCGCGCCGCACCTGCGCGGGCGCGCCACCGGTGTGGCCCTCCAGGGCCTCATGGTGGGCACCCTGCTCGGCCTGCCGCTGTCCACGCTCATCGGCGGCCAGTTCGGCTGGCGCGCCGCCTTCGCCGCCGTCGGCGTGCTGACCGTGGTCGTGGCCGCGGCAACCATGCTCGCCCTGCCGCGCCTGGAGAAGGCCGAGGAGGCCGGGGCCCTGCGCTCCGAGCTGGAGGTGTTCCGCCGCCCGCGCCTGTGGACCATCATGGCCACCTCCACGCTCATCATCGGCGCCACCTTCGCGGCGTTCTCCTACTTCACACCGATCCTCACCGAGGTCACCGGGTTCTCCCGCGACATCGTGCCGCTGCTGCTCCTGGGCTACGGCGGGGCCACGGTCATCGGCAACATCGTGGTCGGCCGCCTGGCCATGTCCCACACCGTGACCGTCATCGTGGCCGGTCTGGCGCTCAACACGGTCTTCCTGGGCGTCTTCGCGCTCTTCGCGGACCTGCCGGTCCCCGCCCTGCTGGCGATGGCGGGCATCGGCCTGGTGGGCATCACGCTGAACCCCGCGATGATCACCCGCGTCCAGCGCGCCGGGAACCCGCGCGCCCTGGTCAACACCGTCCACTCCTCGTTCATCACCATGGGCGTGGTCGTCGGCTCCTGGATCGGCGGCATGGGCATCGACGCCTTCGGCCTGCGCGCACCGCTGTGGGTCGGCGTCGTCCTGGCCCTGCTCGCGCTGCTGGCCATGGTGCCCGCGGCCCTGACCGCGCGCAGGGTTGGCCACGAGGCCACCGACCTGTACGTGCCGCCCCAGACCGCGCCGAGGCCGGTGGAGGAGGACCGGGCCGCCCACCCCACGGGGGCCTGACACCGACCGGGTGCCGCCTCCCGGACCCGGGGCGGCACCCCCTTTCCTCTCCCCCCGCCCCACCACCACCACCGGACCGCCCGCGCCTCCTCGGCCCCGTCCCCGCCGAGCCCCGCCACCGCCCCGTGCCGCCCCTCCCCCACCCCCTTGTGAGGCATGGCCACCATGAACCCCGAGCAGAGCACGACCACCGTGGACGACTGGCGTTCCCTACCCGCCGAACAGCAGCCCGACTGGCCCGACCCCGCAGCCCTCTCCGACACGCTCACCGACCTGGCCTCCTACCCGCCGCTGGTCTTCGCGGGCGAGTGCGACCAGCTCAGGACCCGCCTGGGCGCCGTGGCGCGCGGCGAGGAGTTCCTCCTCCAGGGAGGCGACTGCGCCGAGGCCCTCGACGGCGTCTCCGCCGACCAGATCAGGAACAAGCTCAAGACGCTCTTCCAGATGGGCGCCGTGCTCACCTACGCGGGCTCCGTCCCCGTGGTGAAGGTGGGCCGCATCGCCGGGCAGTACAGCAAGCCGCGTTCCAGCCCCACCGAGACCCGTGACGGGGTGAGCCTGCCCTCCTACCGCGGCGACGCCGTCAACGGACGCGCGTTCACCGCCGAGGACAGGCGCCCCGACCCCGAGCGGCTCAAGCGCGCCTACCACGCCTCCGCGGCGACCCTGAACCTGGTGCGCGCCTTCACCACCGGCGGCTACGCCGACCTGTCCCAGGTGCACGCCTGGAACCGCGACTTCGTCCGCGACTCCCCCGCCGGACGGCGCTACGAGCGCCTGGCCCGCGAGATCGACAACGCGCTGGCGTTCATGCGGGCGTGCGGGGTCACCGACGCCGAGGCCGTGCGCACCACCGAGTTCTACTCGTCCCACGAGGCCCTGCTGCTGGACTACGAGGCGGCGCTGACCCGCGTGGACTCGCGTACCGGCGGACTCTACGCCGTGTCCGGGCACATGGTCTGGATCGGCGAGCGCACGCGGCGGCTGGACGGGGCGCACGTGGAGTTCGCCTCGCGCATACGCAACCCGGTCGGGGTCAAGCTCGGCCCCGGCGCCGAACCCGACGAGGTGCTGGCGCTGGTGGACAGGCTCGACCCCGAACGCGAGCCCGGACGGCTGACCCTCATCACGAGGATGGGCGCCGGACGCGTCCGCGACCGCCTGCCCGCGCTGGTGGAGAAGGTCACGGCGTCCGGCGCGCGGATCGCGTGGGTGTGCGACCCCATGCACGGCAACACCTTCACCGCCGGCAGCGGGCACAAGACCCGGCGCTTCGACGACGTCCTGGACGAGGTGCGGGGCTTCTTCGAGGTCCACCACGCCCTGGGCACCCACCCCGGCGGCATCCACGTGGAGCTGACCGGCGACGACGTGACCGAGTGCGTGGGCGGCGGGAGCCGCATCGGCGTGGACGACCTGCGGCGCCGGTACGAGACCGCCTGCGACCCGCGCCTGAACCGCAGCCAGTCCCTGGACCTGGCCTTCCTGGTCGCCGAGGTTCTGGGAGAGGCCCGCCGGGCGGGGGAGGCGCGCCGATGAACGTGTGCGCGGTACGCGGAGCGGTGCAGCTGGACCGCGACGAGAGGGAGCACCTGCTCGCGGGGGTCCGCGAGCTGCTCACCAAGGTCCTGGACGCCAACGGCATCGGCGGCGAGGACCTGGTGAGCATCCTGTTCACCTCCACCTCGGACCTGGTGAGCGCCTTCCCGGCGGAGGCGGCGCGCGAGCTGGGACTGCTGGACGTGCCCCTGATGTGCGCGCGGGAGCTGGACGTGTCCGGAGCGCTGCCCCGGACGGTGCGCCTGATGGTGCACGCGCGCAGCGGCCTGGCCCGCGCGGACGTCCAGCACGTCTACCTGGGCGGAGCCGCGTGCCTGCGCGAGGACCTGGAGGGCGGTGCGCCGTGATCCGCACCATGGCGGTGGTCGGCACGGGGCTCATCGGAACGTCCGTGGCGCTGGCCGCGGGACGGCACGGGGTCGCCGTCCACCTGATGGACCGGGACCCCGCCGCGGCCCGCACCGCCGCCGCGCTGGGCGCCGGAACCGTCGGCGCCCCGGCCGAGGCGGCGGACCTGGCCGTGATCGCGGTGCCGCCCAGCATGGTCGGCGCCGTCCTGGCCGAGCAGCAGTTGCGCGGCCTGGCCCGGGCCTACACGGACGTGGCCAGCGTGAAGTCCGCGCCCGGCCGGGACGTGCTGAGCGCCATCGCGGACCCGGCGACGTTCATCGGCGGCCACCCCCTGGCCGGACGGGAGCGGGCGGGTCCCCTGGCGGCCCGCGCGGACCTGTTCGAGGGCCGTACCTGGGTGCTCACGCCGACGGCGGCCACCGCGCGGCCGGTGCTCAACCGGGCGCTGGAGATGATCTGCCTGTGCGGCGCGGTCCCGGTGATGATGGACAGCCAGGCCCACGACGACGCGGTGGCGCTGACCTCGCACGCACCGCACGTGGTGGCGAGCCTGATGGCGGCGCGGTTGCGCGGCGGGACCGAGGAGGCCTTCCGCCTGGCCGGGCAGGGGCTGCGCGACACCACCCGCGTCGCGGGCGGCGACCCCCGGCTGTGGACCGACATCCTGCGCGCCAACTCCGGGCCGCTGGTCGGGGTGCTGCGCGACCTGCACGAGGACCTGTCACTGGTGCTGGCCTCCCTGGACGTGCTCTCCCGCTCCGGTCCGGGGCAGGGCGCGCGGGAGTCGGGCCGGGTGCGCGACCTGTTGGACCGGGGCTCCCAGGGTCTGGGGCTGCTCCGGGAGCAGCCGCCGGGCGGGGCGCGTCTGCGGGTGGCGGTGGAGGAGGCCCCCGGAGAGCTGGCACGGCTGCTGGCGGTGCTGGACGAGTCCGGCGTCACCGCCGACGACGTGTCCGCCTCCTGGGACCACGACACCCTGACGGCGGAGTTCGCGGCGCCGGCCACCGCCGCCGGACCGCTGCTCAGGCGGCTGGGGGCGGAGGGCTGGACGGCCGGGTACGCGGATCTGGCGACGGACTCCGGGGTCGGCGCCCTGCGCTGAGGGCGCCCCGCACGGGCGGACCCGCCCGCTCCCCGGTGATTGCCTCCGCCGGGGAGCGGGCAGGGGACCCGGACATCCGCCACCACGTGGAGGTCGAGATGCACTACGACGAGTTCCTGAACGAGGTCCGCGAGCTGGGCGAGTACGCCGATCGCGACGAGGCCGAGCAGGTCAGCCGCGCGGTACTGGGCGTGCTGGCGCCCCGGCTCCAGGCGAACGGCGCGGAACACCTGGTCGCGCAGCTGCCCGACGAACTGGGCGAGGCGATCCAGCAGGGCGAACTGCTGGAGGCGGAGTCCTTCGGTGTGGAGGAGTTCCTCACCCGGGTGGGCGCCGCCACCGGGGCCCGGCCCCGGACCGCCGAGTGGGACGCCAGCGCCGTGCTCACCACCGTCTCCCGCCGGGTCACCGGGGGCCAGCTCAACCACATCCTCAGCCAGCTCCCCTCCGGCTACGCCGCGCTGTTCGGCAAACCGGAGCTGAGCGGCTGACGGGCGGCTAGACCGCTCCGGGCCCCGTCGGGCGCTCCCGGCGGGACCCGGGCCCTCCGGGCAGCCGGTCCTCCGGACGGCCGTCCGGCGCCGCCCCCAGGCAGGCCGGGACCCTCCCCCGGGGGAGCGCACTCCCCCGTTGATGCCTTGACGGTTATATAATCACTCAGGCATACTCAACACATGCCCGATCTGTTCGCCGTCCTGGCCGAGCCCAGCAGGCGCCGCATCCTGGACGCGCTGCGCCGCAGCGAGGGCCTGCTCGTCAAGGACCTGGTCGCCGGGCTGGACATGAGCCAGCCCAACGTCTCCAAGCACCTGCGCGTGCTGCGCACCGCCGGGCTGGTCTCCGAGACCGCCGAACGGCAGGGGCGGCGCTACCGCCTGCGGGCCGAGGCGCTGCGCGACCTGGACGACTGGCTGCGCCCCTACCGGGCGTTCTGGACGGACCGGCTGGACGAACTGGGCGAGTACCTGGACTCCACGCACCCACAGGAGGGGCAGCAGCCATGAGCACCGAGGTCCGCGTCGGGACGAGCACGTCCGGCGCTCCCGTACTGCGCTTCACCCGCCGCTACCCGCACCCGCTGCCGACGGTCTGGGCCGCGCTGACCACCGACGAGGCGCTCAGCCGGTGGTTCCCCTGCCGGGTGGCGATCGACGCGCGCGAGGGCGGCGCGCTCACGCTCACCTTCCCCGGAGAGGAACCGGAGACCGCGCCGATCACCGAGTTCGCGCCGCCGCACGTCCTGGCCTTCCGCTGGGACGGCGAGGACCTGCGCTGGACCCTGGAGGAGGACGGCGACGGGTGCGTGCTGCGCCTGTCCAACACCGTCGCCGACCCGGCATGGACGGCCAACACCGCGGCGGGGTGGGACGTGTGCCTGCGCACGCTCGCCGCCGTGCTGGACGGACGCGCGGAACCGGCGCAGGCCGGTCCCGACGAGGCGCTCATCGCGCACTACCGCCAGACCCTGGCCGCCGACTGACGCACCGGTCGCGCGGGGACGCCGACCCCCGCGCGCTCCGGGGCCGGGCCCCCCGCGCCTCGCGGGCGGCGTTTGCCGGTCAGTGCGTCGGGGAGCGCGACCTCAGGACGAGCGCGTGAGGAGGACGGGGCGGGGGCTGGCCGCGAGGATCCGCGAGCTGACGCTGCCCAGGACGAGCTTGGGAATCCCCACCCGGGCGCGGCTGGCGAGCACCGCCAGGGCGCCGGGGCGGCGGTGGAGCAGCCCGGTGATGTCGCCCGCGGGGTCGGCGCCGGTCAGCACGGTCGTGCGCACCGCCAGGCCGTCCGCCTCCAGCCTCCGCGCGGCCCCCGACAGCCGCGCCCCGGCCACGGCCGCCCCGCCGGGCGAGGCCACGTGCACCAGCTCCACCTCCAGTCCGAGCTGGCGGGCCCACCCCCGCCCCAGGACGAGCGTGTCGGCGTCGCGGGAACCGCCGTCCAGGCACACGAGGGCGCGGCCACCGGCCCCGCCTCCCCCGTCACACAGGTACCCGGGACCTATCATGAGCACCGGGGCGGCGGCCTGGCGCAGCACGTGTCCGGTGACACTGCCCGCCACCAGGCGTGAGAACCGGTCCCGGTCGTGGGTGGCCATGCACACGACCGTTCCGGGCTGCTCGGCGACCGCGTCGACGATCACGTCCCCCGGCCAGCCGGAGCCGACCATGGAGACCTCGACGCGGTCGTAGTCCAGGCCCGCGGCGATGGCGTCGACGTCCTCGACCCACGCGCGGTTCACGCGGTCGCGCACGGTCAGCAGTTCCAGGGGGACCCGCAGGACGCGGGCGGCGCGCAGCGCCGGGCCGAGGGCGGCCGCCGCACCGGCGGTGCCGTCCAGGGGCACCAGGAACCGGGTGATGGCGCGGGCGGGGGCCCGTGCGGTGCCGTCCTCACCACCGGCGGCCATCGGCACTCCCCCCCTCCACCGCGTCCCAGAGCCGACGACGGGGGACCATGACAGTACACCTGCCCGCCGACGGGTGGATCCTGGCGGCCGGACTCCTGTTGGTGGCGGCGATCCTGGCCTCGGGCTTCGCCAACCGCATCCGGCTGCCCGGCCTGCTGCTGTTCCTGGCGCTGGGCATGCTCATCGCCGACGACGGGCTCGGGCTGATCCGGCTGGACAACCCCGAGGTCGCCCAGATCGGCGGAGCCGTCGGGCTGATCCTCATCCTCTTCGAGGGCGGCCTGACGACCAAACCCGGGGACCTGAGGCGCGCCGCCGCGCCCGGGTTCGCGCTGGCCACCGTGGCCGTGGCGGGCACGGCGCTGATCCTGGCGACGGGCACGTACCTGCTGCTGGACGTGCGCCCCCTGACCGCCCTGCTCATCGGCGCGGTCGTGGCCTCCACCGACGCCGCCGCGGTGTTCGCCATGCTACGGAGGGCCCCGCTGCCCCGCAAGGTCGCGTCCCTGCTGGAGGTGGAGTCCGGCGCCAACGACCCGATCGCCGTCCTGCTCACCATCGGCCTCATCGCCACCTGGCAGGACACGCCGTCCCCGGCCGAGTGGGCGCTGTTCGCCCTCATGCAGCTGGTCGGGGGCCTGGTCGTGGGCGCCGCGGCGGGGCTCGCCGGAAGCTGGCTGCTGACCCGCATCAACCTGGGCCCGGCGGGGGTCTACCCGGTGCTGGCGCTGGGCGTGGCCGGGGTCTCCTACGGCGCCGCGGCGCTGGCGGGCGCCTCCGGCTTCCTGGCGGTCTACGTCACGGGGCTGGTCGTGGGCGCCCGCGCGCCCCTGCACCGGCGGGGCATCCGGACCTTCCACGAGGGCCTGTCCAGCACCGCCGAGGTGGGGCTGTTCCTACTGCTGGGGATGCTGGTCTTCCCCTCCGACCTGCCGGGGGTGGCGCTCCCGGGGCTGGCCGTCAGCGCCGTCCTGGTGCTGGTGGCCCGTCCGGCGACGGTGGCGCTGTGCCTGGTGTGGTTCGACTACACGTGGCGGGAGATCGCCTTCGTCAGCTGGGTGGGGCTGCGCGGTGCCGTGCCGATCGTGCTGGCCACGTTCCCGTTCGTGGCCGGGTACCCCGACGGCGCCCTGATCTTCGACATCGTCTTCTTCGTCGTGCTGGTCTCCGCGGCGGTGCAGGGCACCAGCATCCGCACCGCCGCGGGCCTGCTGGGGCTGACCCGGGGCGGGCACTCGCTCGAACCCGTGGTGGCGGACGTGCCCATCAGCGACCTGGGCACCGAGCTGATCGAGGTGCGCGCGGCGCCGGGGCTGTACATCGTGGGCCGGCTGCTCGGGGAGCTGGAACCGCCGCACGGCCTGGTCACCACGATCGTGCGGGGCAAGCGGGTGCTGGTGCCCTCGGCGCACACCCGGGTCCGTGAGAACGACCTGCTCATCGTGGCCATGCCGCGCCGTCCCGACGCCCAGAGGCTGGTCACCGCCTGGGCCAAGGGCGAGAACACGGGCGGGGCCGGATAGCGAAGCCCTGAACCGGTCCGGGGCGGGTGCCGGGGAGCTGGGTCCGGCCGCTCCCCGGGTCAGGACGGGCCGCCCCGGGAGGCGTTCCCGGGGCCGTCGAGGTAACGGCGCAGGCGTCCGAGGATCAGCGGATTCTCCGCGCCCCGGCGACGGTCGGGACGCCGGGGCTCCCCTCCGTCCCGGCGGTGCGCCTCCTGGAGCGGGTCCCCGACCGGTGTGGCGTCGGCCGCGTCTGCGCGCGTTCGGCGCCACACCGGGATCGCGACAGCGATCCCGGGGATGGCTGAGACCAGAACCGAGTAGAAGGGCAGCCAGTCGACGAACTGCTGCACGACCACGGCCACCGGCATCATCAGCAGAACGGCGCAGGCGGCGGGGATGATCGCCTGGAGCACCCACCTGCGGGGGACGGCCCGGCACAGCACGGCGGCCAGGAGCGGCGTAGCGATCCAGGAGGCCTGCCGCGGTGCTCCCGCCGCGTTCAGGCCGAGGATCAGCGCTACCGTCCCGGCGAGGACACCCAGGACGAACCCGAGGCCGACGGCACGGCGCCTCGTCCGCTCGCGAGGCGTCTCCTCCCGCTGCGGTCCTTCCTCCGCTGCCCCCTCGGGCCGGTCCACGCTCCACTCCCCCGCTCTCCACTGGCGGCCGGTCGGCCGCAGGACCCGTCGTCGCCCGCGGGCACACGGCCGGGATTCCCGGAGGGGAGCGTGCGAAACGCCGGCCGCCCACCGCTCCCCGCGGGGGTGGAGCGGTGGGCGGCCGACGCGGCGGCGTACCGCCTGGCGGGCTCGCGCGGAGCCGTCCCTCAGGAGGCGAAGAGCGCCGCGGCGTCCACGGCGGTCTGCGCCACCCCGTAGGCCAGGGCGGCGAGCACGATCACCCACAGCAGGATCGCGGTGACGGTGGAGGCGTTGGTGGTCCGGTTGCCTGACATGTGTGGCCCTTCCTCGGTGACCGGTGAGGCGTGTGTTGGGTTCCGGGGGCGGTATCCGTCGCGGACCCGCCCCCGGTCTCGGGCTCAGCCGCGCCCGGCGACGCGTTCCCGGTCGCGCTGGTGGACCCGCTCGGGCAGGGGCCGGACCAGCATGTTCGCGAGGAAGCCCACGGCCATGACGCCGACCATGACGTAGAGGGAGAGCCCGTAGAGCTCGGCCCCGTCGCGTCCGGCGGCCAGCTGGGCGTCGGCGATGACGTTGACGATCATCGGCCCGGCGACCCCGGCCAGCGACCAGGCGGTGAGGAGCCTGCCGTGGATGGCGCCCACGTTGAAGGTGCCGAACAGGTCCTTGAGGTAGGCGGGCACCGTGGAGAAGCCGCCGCCGTAGAAGGACAGGATGACGCCGGTCAACGCCACGAACAGCACGATCGAGCTGGTTCCGGCGATGGCGATCAGCAGGTAGAGGAGCCCGCCCAGGCCGAGGTAGCCGATGTAGACGCGCTTGCGGCCGATCGCGTCGGAGGCCGAGGACCACACGAGCCGCCCGAGCATGTTGCACAGGGAGAGGAAGCCGACGTAGCCCGCCGCCTCGGCCGGGCCGACCCCGGTGAAGAACTCCTGCACCATGGGCGAGGCCTGCTCCAGGATTCCGATGCCCGCGGTGACGTTGCAGAAGAGCACGGTCCACAGGAGCCAGAACTGCGGGGTGCGCACGGCGGTCTCCACCGACACCCCCTCCAGGGCCGGTGGCGTGCTGGCGGAGGCGCCCTCGGGCTCCTCGGCAGCGGCGCCCCGGGGCCGCCAGCCCCGCGGCGGGACGCGCACGGTGAAGGCGCCCAGCATCATGATCACGAAGTAGACCGCGCCCAGGGTGAGGAACGCGGGGGCGATGGCGTCCGCGGGGGTGTCGGCGTAGCGCCGCAGGAGTTCGGAGGACAGCGGCGAGGCGATGAGCGCGCCGCCGCCGAAGCCCATGATCGCGATGCCCGTGGCCAGGCCGGGCCGGTCGGGGAACCACTTGATGAGGGTGGAGACCGGCGAGATGTAGCCGATGCCCAGGCCGAGCCCGCCGAGGACGCCGTAGCCGAGGTAGACCAGCCAGAGCTGTCCGGTCGCCACACCCAGCGCGGCGACCGCGAACCCGCCGGACCAGAACAGGCCGGAGACGAACATCGCCTTGCGCGGGCCGTTGCGCTCCACCCACTTGCCGCCGAAGGCGGCCGACAGGCCGAGCATGACGATGGCGATGCTGAAGATGACCCCGATCGCGGTCAGCGAGGTGTCGAACCGCTCGACCAGCGGGTTGCGGAAGACGCTGAACGCGTACACCTGGCCGATGGACAGGTGTACCGCCAGGGCGGCGGGCGGGATGAGCCACCGGCTGTAGCCGGGTGGCGCGATGCTCCTCTCGTAGTCGAGGAACGAGGTCAGGGGACTGGTGCGCGTCATGGATCCCGCTTCGTGTTCTGCTTGTCGCGGTGGGGGCGCGGACGCGGGGGCCGCTCCTGCCGGTCCGGGATCATCCCGGGGTCGCCGGGAACCGGGCTGGGCGGGGTGTTCCACCCTTTCGGGAGCAGCCTCCTCACGGAGAGTGATCGTGCGAATGTCGAACGTCTGTGCCGGAAGCGAACTTATGTGATGAGGGCTTCGTGATCAAGACCTCAGTACCCACAAACCGGTCAAATACCCCATTTCTCTCGGCTCCCCCGCGTCACCGGGACCACCGCGAGGGCCGCGGCGGAGAAGAGCGCGCTCACCGCGAAGACGAAGGGCAGGCCCGCGAGAGTGATCACCACCGCCATGAGCACCGGCGTCAGGGTCGTGCTGACCGCCTGGAGCCAGTTCTGCGCGGCCAGCGCCCGCCCCGCCCAGGAGGTCCCCGCCGTCTCGGCGACGGCGGTGAAGGTCAGGCCGTTGTGCCACATCGTCAGGACCAGGCAGGCCAGGAGCAACGGCACGGCCGTCCACCCCCAGACCCCCGGCAGCACCGCGAGCAGCACCAGGCAGACCCCCGAGACCGCCGCCAGCCACCGCACCGGGCGCATCCGGTCCCCGGTCCGGTCGGACCAGACGCCCAGCAGCAGCCGCCCGGCCGCCCCGGGCACCTGCGCCACCGCGACGACCGCGCCCGCGGCGGGCGGGCTCCACCCCTGTTCCTGCACCAGGTAGATGACGGCATAGGTCATCAGCGCGATCTGCGGGACGCCGAGCAGCATGCTCACGCCGTGCACCCGCCAGATGTGCCCGTGCCGGTAGGGCGATCCGGCCGCGGGACGCGCGGAAGCCTCGCTGGCCTCGGTGTGCGCGGCGTCGTCGGCGGTGTCCGCGCCCGCGGAGGCGTGGGCCGACTCCGGCGCCGGGGGCCGTCCGGGGGCGGAGGCGGGCATCGCCAGCACGAACGGGACAGCCAGGAGCGCGAGCACCGCCGGGAGGGTCATCGCGCCGACGAACCCCCAGGCACCGGCGGCCCAGGGCAGCGCCAGGGCGGAGAGGCCCACGCCCAGGGGCAGCGCCGACTGGCGGACGCCCATGGCCAGGCCGCGTTCGCGCTCGGAGAACCAGGACAGGACCAGCCGCCCGCTCGCCGCGTTGACCGGGCCGCCGACCGCGCCCACCAGCAGCAGGACCGCGACAGCGCCCCACAGCCCCGAGACCGCCCAGAGCGAGCCGAGCGCGCACGCCGTGAGCACCAGGCTCAGCGCCATCGTCGGCCGCTCTCCGAACCGGTCGATCACCAGACCCCACACCAGGAGCGTGAGCAGCAGGCCGAGCGAGGGCAGTCCGGCCAGCATCCCGGCCTGCGCCGTGGTGACGCCGAAGGCCTCCCTGAGCTGCGGCAGCACGACGGGCACGCCGAACATCGCCGACACACTGGCCACCTGCGCCACCATGCTGACCGAGAGGACGGCCCAGCGGTTCCGTACGAGCACCCGGCCAGCCTAGGGAAGGCTCCGTCCGCGGAATCCACCGCCCCGGACGGCGGCCTCTCCGCCCCGGCCCGGCCGCGTCCCGCCGGTCCCCCTAACGGGATCCGGCGCCCCGCGCCCCCTCCCAGGCCCGCGCGGCCTCCTCCGGCGGCCCCGAGGCCGCGATCCGACCGCCCGCGAGCACCAGGCAGTGGTCGGCGTCGAAGGCCTCGTCGGGGGCGTGGGTGGCGTGCACGACGGTGACCCCGTCAGCGCGGGCCCGCTCCAGGACGCGGCGCACGTACTCGCGCGCGCGGTGGTCCAGCCCGGCCGAGGGCTCGTCCAGCAGGAGCAGGTCCGCCTCCTGCGCCAGCCCCTGGGCGATGAGCACCCGCTGGCGCTGACCGCCCGACAGCTCCCCCAGGCGGCGGTCGGCCAGGTCGGCGACGTCCAGGCGGTCCAGGCACTCCGCGACCACGGCGCGGTCGCGCCGGGTCAGCGGCCGCCAGAACCCCCGGTGGGCCCACCGCCCCATCGCGACGGCCTCGCGCACCGTGACCGGCAGGGCGTCGGGGACGGCGCTGCGCTGGACCACGAAGGCGGGGCGGCCCGGACGCGAGGCCCGGACCCCGCCCCGGCGGACCGCGACCGTGCCCGCCATGAGGCCGAGCAGCGTGGACTTGCCCGACCCGTTGGGCCCCACGAGCGCCGTGACCGCGCCCTCCGGGACCGCCGCGTCGACGCCCCGCAGGACGTCCTCGCGCCCGTATCCGGCGTACACGCCGTCCAGTTCCAGACGGTTCATCCCGCTCCTCACGCTCACCCCGATGTGCAAATGACAATGGTTATCGTTATACAGTGTCCCACTATGGAAGCTCTGTTCGCCCCGTTCGGGGTCGTGTTCGTGCAGCGTGCGCTGTGGGGAGGCATCCTGGTCTCCCTCATCTGCGCCGTCGCCGGGACCTGGGTGGTGCTGCGCGGCATGGCCTTCCTCGGCGACGCGATGTCGCACGGGATGCTGCCCGGGGTGGCCCTGGCCTCCCTGCTGGGCCAGAACCTCATGCTGGGCGCGGCCCTGGCCGCCGGGGCGATGGCCGCGGGCGTCACCGCGCTGGGCCGCTCGTCCCGGCTGTCCCAGGACACGAGCATCGGGCTGCTCTTCGTCGGGATGCTCTCACTCGGCGTGATCCTGGTCTCGCACTCGTCCTCCTTCGCGGTCGACCTCACGGGCTTCCTGTTCGGGGACGTCCTGGCGGTGCGCGAACAGGACCTGGTCCACCTGGGCCTGGCGCTGGCCGCGGCCCTGGTCGTCGCCGTCGCGGGGCACCGGGCGTTCCTCGCCCTGGCCTTCGACCCGCGCAAGGCCGCCACGCTGGGGCTGGCGCCCCGGGCCGCCCACGGCGTCCTGCTCGGCCTGGTCACCCTGGCCGTGGTCGCCTCGTTCCACGTGGTCGGCACGCTGCTCGTGTTCGGGCTGCTCATCGCGCCCCCGGCGGCCGCGGCACTGTGGGCGCGCAGCGTGCCCGCGATCATGCTCGGCGCGGCCGTGCTGGGCAGCGCCGCGACCTTCCTCGGCCTGCTCGCCTCCTGGCACTGGGAGACGGCGGCCGGGGCCACGATCGCCGCCACGGCCACCGCGTTCTTCTTCGCCTCCGCGCTCGCGGCGGCCGTGCGCTCCCGCGGGCGCGCCTCCCCCGACCCGACCCCCGACACCACCCCCGACCACCCCGTACAGATGGAGAGGCCGATGACACATGAGGCGTGAACACCGCACCGGCGCGCTGGGCGCGGCCGGACTGTCCGCCCTCGTCCTGCTGACCGGCTGCGGCGCCGCGCAGGACGGCGCGGAGCAGCAGCCGGAGGAGGAGGTCCCGCACGGTTACGTCGAGGGCGCCGAGGAGACCGCCGAGCCCCAGTCCCGCCTCGTGGTCGCCGACCCCGGCAGCGGAGACGTCCGGGTGCTGGACCTGATCACCGAGGAGACGACCGAACTCGACCCCGTGGAGGGCCTCGACGGCATCGCCGGGGACGGCCGCTTCGCGTACCTGTACTCATCCGACCACCGGATGACCACCGTGGTGGACAGCGGGGCGTGGACCGTCGACCACGGGGACCACAAGCACTACTACCGGACCGGCGTCGGGCTGGCGGGCACGGTGGAGGGCCTGGCCGCGGGCCGGGTCGCCTCAGACACGGCCCTGACCGCGCTGACCGCGACGGACGGCGCCGCCGTGCTCGACCGGGCCGCTCTGGAGGAGGGATCGGTCGAGGAGGCCGCCACTCTTCCCGACGGCGCCTCGGTGGTCCTGCCCTTCGCCGAGCACCTCCTGGTGGCCGGGGGCGATTCCGAAGGCGCGGTCGAGGTATACGACCGGGAGGGTTCCCCCCTCGCGACGCTCGACGCCGCCTGCACCGACCCCCTCGGCCAGGCCGTCACCCGGCGCGGCGCGGTCATCGGCTGCGCCGAGGGCGCCCTGCACGTCACCGAGGAGGACGGGGAGCTCTCCGGCGACTTGGTGGACTACCCCGAGGGCTCGCAGGAGCGGGTCGAGGAGTTCGGGCACCGCCCCGGTTCGGCGACCCTGGCCTCGGTCTCGACCGGCGGCGACCTGTGGGTCCTGGACCTGGCCGAACCCGGGTGGACCGCGCTGGAGCTGGAGGACGCCGTGACCGCGACGGCCGTCGGCGAGGGCGCCCCCGTCCTGGCCCTGACCGGCGACGGGACCCTGCACTCCCTGGACCCGGCCTCGGGTGAGGAACTGGCCTCCGCCGACCTGCTCGACGGCACCGACACCGCGCACGCCCCCGTCATCCGCGCGGACACCAGCCGCGCCTACGTCAACGACACCGGGCGCGGCGTGGTGCACGAGATCGACTACAACGACGACCTGCGCGTGGCGCGCACCCTCGACCCGGGCATCGCGCCGCACCTCATGGTCGAGACGGGATGGTGACCGCCGTGACGAATCCGAAGGCGCTCCTGCGCGCCGCGACCGCCGCCGCCCTGGCCGGGGCCGCCCTCCTCGGCACGGCCTCCTGTTCTCCTTCGGAGAGCGGGGGTGAGGGGATCGTGGTGACCACCAACATCCTGGGCGACCTCACGCGGGAGGTCGTGGGCGAGGAGGCCGAGGTCACCGTCCTGATGAAGCCCAACGCCGACCCGCACTCCTTCGGCATCTCCGCGCGCGAGGCCGCGCTCGTGGAGAACGCGGCGCTCGTGGTCTACAACGGGCTCGGCCTGGAGGAGGGCGTGCTGCGCAACGTCGCCGCCGCCGAGGAGGCCGGGATACCCGCCCTGGAGGTCGGCGCACAGGTCGACCCCCTGGCCTTCTCCCCCGGCGGGGACGCCGCGGACAACGAGGACGAGGGCGAGCCCGACCCCCACTTCTGGACCGATCCCCGGCGGGTCGTCCGGGCGGTCGAGCTGATCGCCGAACACGTCGTCGCCGAGGTGGACGGCGTGGACGCCGAGGCCGTGCGCGCCAACGCCGAGGCCTACACCGCGCAGCTGGAGGAGCTGGACGCGTGGATGGCCGAGGAGTTCGCCGCGATCCCGGAGCAGGACCGCAACCTGGTGACCAACCACCACGTCTTCGGCTACCTCGCCGAACGCTACGGGTTCGAGGTCGTGGGCGCCGTGATCCCCAGCGGCACCACCCTGGCCTCGCCCAGCAGCTCCGACCTCAAGTCCCTGGCCGACGCCGTGAGCGCGGCGGGCGTCGAGGCCGTCTTCGCCGACTCCTCCCAGCCCGACCGCCTGGCCACGGCCATGGCGGAGGAGGCGGGCGTGCACATCGAGGTCGTCCCCCTCTTCTCCGAGTCGCTGAGCGAGGAGGGCGGGGGCGCGGCCACCTACCTGGAGATGATGCGCTCCAACACCGAGGCCATCGCCACCGGACTGCGTGGCGAGTGACCGGGCCACAGCCCCGGCACGACCGCGGCGGCCCCTCCCCCCGCCCGCAGCGGACCCTTCCACCCCGAAAGAGAGAAACGTGAACACCCCGACGAACGACGCGACGACGCGGTTCCCGGCGCGGGCGGCACTGCCCGTGCTGCTGTCCGCTGGACTGCTGCTGACCGCCTGCGGCACCGGAGAGGACACCGGCCAGGAGCAGGGCGGCGAGGAGCAGGCCGCCGCGGAGGCCGTGGTGGAGAACCCGGTCGTCACCACCTACGACGGCGGCCTGTACGTCCTGGACGGCCAGACCCTGGAGGTCGTCCAGGACATCGCCCTGGAGGGGTTCAACCGGATCAACCCGGCTGGCGACGACCGGCACGTGCTGGTCTCCACCTCGGAGGGATTCCAGGTCCTGGACGCGGCCGGCGCGGAGCTGACCGACACCCTCTTCCCCGCCGACACCCCCGGCCACGTCGTCCGGCACGCGGGCAGGACCGTCCTGTTCGCCGACGGCAGCGGCGAGATCACCGCCTTCGACACCGACTCCCTCGGCGACGGCCTGCCCGAGACCGACGTGAGCAGCGCGGAGGAGGCCCACCACGGCGTGGCCGTGGAGCTGGCCGGCGGCGAGATGCTGCTGACCCTGGGCGACGAGGAGGAGCGGGTCGGCGCAGTCGTCCTGGACGCCTCCGGCGAGGAGGTCGCCCGCAGCGAGGAGTGCCCGGGCGTGCACGGCGAGACCACTGCCGAGGGCGAGGCCGTCGTCATCGGCTGCGAGGACGGTGTCCTGGTCTACCAGGACGGCGAGTTCACCAAGGTGGACAGCCCCGACGAGTACGGGCGCATCGGCAACCAGGCCGGGAGCGAGGAGTCGCCGATCGTGCTGGGCGACTACAAGACCGACCCCGACGCCGAGCTGGAGCGCCCCGAGCGGGTCGCCCTCGTGGACACCGCCGCCGGAGAACTGACCCTGGTCGACCTGCCCGCCAGCTACACCTTCCGCTCCCTGGGCCGCGGCCCCGAGGGGGAGGCCCTGGTCCTGGGCACCGACGGCAGCCTGCACGTGATCGACCCCGAGGCGGGCGAGGTCGTGGACAGCATCGAGGTCATGGACGAGTGGCGGGAGCCGCTGGAGTGGCAGCAGCCCCGCCCGGCGCTGTTCGTGCGCGGCGCCACCGCCTACGTGAGCGACCCCGCCACGAAGCAGGTCCACGCACTGGACCTGGAGTCCGGTGAGGTCACCGCCTCGGTGACCCTGGACGTCGAGCCCAACGAGCTCAGCGGCGTGGCGTCCTAGCTTTCCGGACCTCCGCTTCGCTCCTCCCGCGTCGGGGCGGGCGCGCGTCCCCCGCGCGCCCGCCCCGACGTGCGTCCCGGTACCGGGACGCACCGGTCAGGCACAGCGCACCGCGCGCCGGATGGTGCGCGGCGCCGGGCGCGGGCGGGCAAGGCCCGTGCTCGCCCGAACCGGACCCCCGCGAGCTGAGACCGGTCCGAAGAACGGGACCGGGTCCCGCCGGTCCGGAACGGGCGTCTCACCAGTCGTGCATCGAGCCGTCGAGCCTGCGGTTGACCGGCAGGTACCGGGCCTCGTAGGGGTAGCGGGCCGCGGCCTCCTCGTCGATCTCCACCCCCAGACCCGGCGCGTCGCCCGGGTGCATGTAGCCGTCCGCGAAGGTGTAGGAGGTCCGGAACACCTCGCTGGCGGGCTCCAGGTGCCCCATGTACTCCTGGATGCCGAAGTTGGGCACGGTCAGGTCCAGGTGCAGGGCCGCGGCGAACGACACCGGCGACAGGTCGCCCGCGCCGTGCGAGCCGGTGCGCACCCCGTACAGGTCGGCCAGGTCGAAGATCCGCCGCAGGTGCGTGATGCCCCCGCTGTGCGAGACCGACATACGGATGTAGTCGATGAGCCGCTCGGTGATCAGGTGCTGGCAGTCCCAGATCGTGTTGAAGACCTCCCCCACCGCCAGCGGGGTGGTGGTGTGCTGGCGGATCGTGCGGAACGCCTCCTGGTCCTCGGCCGGGGTGGGGTCCTCGATCCAGAACATGCGGTAGGGCTCCAGCGACCTGCCCAGCTGGGCGGCCTCCAGCGGGGAGAGCCGGTGGTGCACGTCGTGCAGCAGGTGGAAGCCGTAGCCGAACCTCTCCCGGACCGCCTTCATCATCTCGGGCGCGAAGTCCAGGTAGGCGGGGGTGTGCCAGACGTTGTCGGTGGGCATCGCCGCGTCGGCGGGCTCGTAGGTGTGGCCGGTGCCGGGGTGGTGCAGCCCGTAGGTGCTCTCCAGGCCCGGGACGGCGGCCTGAACGCGCACCGCCCGGTACCCCTGGTCCAGGAAGCCGCCGACCGAGTCCAGGAGGTCGTCCACGGACCGGCCGCTGGCGTGGCCGTAGACCATGACCCCGTCGCGCGCGGCGCCGCCGAGCAGCTGGTGGACGGGCTTGCCGACCCGCTTGCCGAGGATGTCCCACAGGGCGCAGTCCACGGCGGCGATCGCGGTCATGGTGACGGGGCCGCGCCGCCAGTAGGCGCCGCGGTACAGGTACTGCCAGATGTCGTTGATACGGCCGGAGTCACGGCCCACGAGCAGCGGGCAGACGTGGTCGCGCAGGTAGGAGGCGACGGAGAGTTCTCGGCCGTTCAGGGTGGCGTCGCCGAGGCCGGTGGTCCCGTCCTCGGTGGTGATCTTGAGGGTGACGTAGTTGCGTCCCGGGCACGTCACGATGACGTCGGCGGAGGTGATCCTCATGGGTGCTTCCTCGTGGGTGGGGGTGTACCGCGACACCCGGCGTGACCGGGCCGCGGGGGCGGCCGGACGGTGGCGCGCCCCCGCGGCCCGGGGCCCTGGTGAGCCCGGCGGAGTCGCGCCGCGCTCGCGCCGACTCCCCGTGCTGGCCTGACGTGGTAGGTATATCGTTTTCCCATGCGGGTGTCGAGACCTGGAAAAACCGCTCCCGCTGCGGTAGGGTCCGCCGAAACGTTCGGGTTCATCGTTTTCCCAAGGGCTCTCCGGTACGCGCCGGGAGGCCCTCCACACACCCACTGGTAGCCTGTCCGCGCCCCGGCCCCGCCCGCCCCGCCACACCCGGGAACGGCGGCGCGAACGCGGCGGGGCCCGCCACAGCGAAGGGAGCGGCACTGGTGCGCGAGCAGACCCCCGGCGCCCCGTCCGGCCGGAGGACGCCATGACGGCCGTCCGCGGATCCACCGGCCGCCCCACGATCTCCGACGTCGCCGCGCTGGCGGGGGTGTCGGTCTCGGCCGTGTCGAAGGTGGTCAACAACAAGGGCCGCATCGCCGAACCCACCCGGCGGCGGGTCCTGGACGCGGTGGACAAGCTCCAGTGGTCGCCCTCGGCCGCGGCCGTGGCGCTGCGCGGGGCGCGCACCCGGGCCATCGGCATGGTCTCGCGCCGCTCCCCCGACCTGCTGTCCTACGACCCGCACTTCGGCGTGCTGATCTCGGGCATCGAGCGCGAACTCGCCCCCCTGGACTACGGCCTGCTGCTGCACATCGTGGGTGAGGAGGAGGACGCCGAACGGCGCGCCTACCGGCGTCTGGCCGAGGAGCGCCGGGTGGACGGCGTCATCCTCACCGAGAGCCTGGTCCGCGACCCCCGGTTCGACCTGCTGCGGCGGCTCGGGCTCCCCTCGGTGCTGATCGGCATGCCCTGGCGCGACGACCCGGTCGCCTCGGTGCTCGCCCCCGACCAGGAGCGGGGGCTGGTCGAGGCGGTCCGGCACCTGGCCTCGCTGGGGCACCGGCGGGTGGCCTACGTGTGCGGCCCCGAGGACCGCGTGCACACCGGGTTCCGCCGCCGGATCGTGGAGGAGCAGGTGCGGCGGCACGGGCTGTCCGCCGTCGTGCTGACGGTCCCCGACTTCACCACCGAGGGGGCGGCGGCGGCCACCGACGAGGCGCTGTCGGCGGCCGAGCGTCCCACCGCGATCCTGTTCGCCAACGACATGATGGCGATCGCCGGGATCAGCGCCGCGCGCAGGCGGGGGCTGGAGGTGCCCCGGGATCTGTCCGTCGTCGGCCACGACGGCCTGCCCCTGGGCGCGCTCGTGCAGCCGCGCCTGACCACGGTCGGCCACGACCTGGTGGGGCTCGGGCGGGCCGCCGCGCTGACGCTCGTGGCCGCGCTGGACGGGTCCCCGGCCGACGTGCCCGCGATCGCCCCTCCCGGGCTCGTGGTGCGCGAGTCCACGGCGCCGCCCGGGGTCTGAGCGCGGGCAGCCGCTCCGCTGTCCGCGGGGGCGTCGACCCGCGCCGGAGCGTACGCTCCCGGACGGAGCGGAAACGTTCCCGGACGGGGGTGCGGCGTTCCCGCCCCAGGCGGGATGTTCCCCTCGGCGGTGGAACCCTCCTCAACGGAGGCGGAGACGTTCCGACAGAAGGCGTGGCGTTCCCCCCGGGCCGGGGGAAAGGCCGACAGGCCGGGTCACTAGTGTCTCCTGCCATGGAAACCAGGCATGGTCGGCGGTGGGTCCTCGCGGGCGAACCCCGCCGGGAGGGGCACGGGATCGAGGCGCGGATCCTGCACGCGCGGGCGCGGTCCGCCGGGGACTCCCCCGAGCGGGACGGCTCCGCCTCCTCGGACCCCGGGACGTCCCTGACCGCCCCGCTGCTGCGGGTGGTCGGCCCCCGCGGTCGGCGGCGGGTCGTCGTCGGCCGGATCCGGGTCCGTACCGGGCGCGGCGAGGCCCCGCTGGTCGTCCTGGCCGTGCAGGCGGTGTGGTCGGAGGACGGCGGCTGGCGCCAGGAGCGGCCCGCTGCCCCGAGCCCCGACGACGAACTCGCCGCCTCGCTGGCCGAACCCGCCCACGGGGTCGCGGGGGACGCGCGCTCACGGGCGGTGACCATGGCCAAGGCGTTCGCCGAGTCCTCGCGCAACGAGGTGCTGCGGCTGCGGGAGCTGCGCTACGAACTGGAGCAGCGCATGGCCGACCACCTCGCCGGTCGGGCGGACGGGCAGCTGCGGCCCCTGCTCGCGGCGGCGGTGGAGCTCTCGACCGCCGTCGGCCGGGCACGCGACCAGGCGCTGGAGGCGGTCCGCGCGGGACTGGGGGTCTGGACGTGGGACAGGGCGGCCTACCTGCGCCTGCGGGAGGAGTCGGCCCCCGAGCCGGACGGGGGACCCGCGTGGACGCCGAGGCTGCGCGCGGGCGTACGGCACTGCGAGGCGATGGAGCGCGAGCTGTCCGAGGAGGCGGACCGGCTCCAGGCGCTGCTGGGCGGCATGTCGAGCTTCGCGGTGGCGCAGGGGGCCGAGGCGCAGGAGCGGTTCACCCTGGCCGTCGGGGCCGGGGCGGCGGTGATCGGCCTTCCGGCCCTGGTGCTGGCGCTGTACGGTGCCAACCCCTACCTGCCGCTGGACTCCCTCGACCGCGCCTGGCGGCTGCTGCTGCCGATCGGGGCCACGGCCCTGGCCGCCGTACTCGCGGTCCTGGCGTGGATGCCCGGGACCACCCGGCCCCGCCACTACCTGGTGGCGGTCGGGGCCGTGGTCGCCCTCGTGTCCGTGCTCCTGCTGGCGGGCGCGCTCGTCCCCGTCTGAGGCGGGTGCCGCCTGGGATGGCGGGAGGTTGCTTTTCCCAGACAGATGAGATTCAAACCACCAAAACCGCCCATGTTGTCCAAAACGTTACTTCTTCGCCTACTCTGATGCCCGACGTGACGTCAAACGGATGTCAACGCAGCTCAGAGGAGTTCCCTTGACCCCTGGACGACGAGCCGGCCTCTCACCGCGCTGGCGCTCCCGGTGGGTGGCCGCGGCCGCCGCGTCGGGGCTCATGATCTCCGGATACGCCCTCGTCGGCGCCGCCCACTCCTCCTCCGGCTCCTTCCCCGGCCCCGGTGCGGCCGGATGCGAGGCCGCCCAGGACAAGCGGCAGATGCGCGGGGCGTGGCTGACCACGGTCGGCAACATCGACTGGCCCTCCGAGCCGGGCCTGTCCGCCGAGGACCAGAAGGCGGAGATGGACCAGCGCCTGGACGAGGCGGTGGAGCTCGGCCTGAACACCGTGTTCCTGCACGTGCGGCCCACCGCCGACGCGGTCTACGAGTCGGACCTGGAGCCGTGGTCGAAGTACCTCACCGGCGAGCAGGGCGGCGACCCGGGCTACGACCCGCTGGAGTACGCGGTGGCCGGGGCGCACGAGCGCGGCCTGGAGCTGCACGCCTGGTTCAACCCCTACCGGGTCGGCATGGACTCCGACATCGAGGAGCTGGCCGAGGACCACCCGGTCAGGGAGCACCCCGACTGGCTGGTGCGCTACGGCGGCGAGGGCTTCCTCGACCCGGGCAGGCCCGAGGTCCAGGAGTGGGTGACCCGCGTGATCATGGACGTGGTGGAGCGCTACGACATCGACGGCGTGCACTTCGACGACTTCTTCTACCCCTACCCCAAGGACGGCGAGGAGTTCGACGACGACCGGACGTGGGAGGAGCACGGCGACGGCTTCGAGGGCCGCGAGGACTGGCGGCGCGACAACGTCAACGAGTTCGTCAGCGGCGTGCACGAGCGCATCGAGGAGGCCAAGCCCTGGGTGCGCTTCGGGATCTCCCCGTTCGGCATCTGGCGCAACGCCGAGAACGACCCCGCCGGGTCCGACACCTCGGGCCTGGAGTCCTACGAGGCCCAGCACGCCGACACCCGCGCCTGGATCCGGGAGGGGATGGTCGACTACGTCGTCCCGCAGCTGTACTGGGAGCGGGGCTTCGACGCCGCCGACTACGAGGAGCTGCTGCCGTGGTGGGCCGAGCAGGTCGAGGGCACGGACGTGGACCTGTACATCGGCCAGGGCGCGTACCGGGTCGGTGACCGCAACTGGACCGGCGAGGACGCGCTGAGCACCCAGCTGGACTACTCCTCCGACCACCCCGAGGTCGACGGCGACGTCTACTTCTCCTTCAAGTCCCTCACGGGCGTGGCCGAGGAGGCCTACGCGCACCTGGCCGACGAGCACTACGGCGACCCCGCCCTGCCGCCCCTGGCCGGAGGGGACCGCGGGGGCGAGTCCCTGGCGGGCCCGGTGGACGACGTGACCGCCGAGGTCGCGGACGAGCACACCTCGGTGGAGTGGGAGCGGGTGGAGGACGCGCGCTTCTACGCCGTCTACCGCCTGGACGCGCAGGAGGCCGCACGGGCGGACTCGGGCGATCCGGAGGAGTACTGCGAGGTGCTCTCGTCCGACAA
This sequence comes from Nocardiopsis sp. M1B1, assembly GCF_052466615.1. Classification (NCBI taxonomy): domain Bacteria; kingdom Bacillati; phylum Actinomycetota; class Actinomycetes; order Streptosporangiales; family Nocardiopsidaceae; genus Nocardiopsis; species Nocardiopsis sp. M1B1. The sequence goes on along the minus strand of NZ_CP196194.1, from coordinate 2,398,691 downwards.
CCTCGTGGGCGTGACCGGCGGGACCTCGCTGGAGGACTCCGACCACACCGCCGAGGACGCCGCGAAGGCCGAGGAGGGCGGCGAGGAGTCCGGTTCCGCGTACGTGGTCACCGCGCTGGACGACTACCGCGTGGAGGGTCCGGTCGGCGGGATCGCCGACCCGCGCGGCTGACCCCGGAGGCGGGGGGCGGTTCACACCGGACGGGGTCGGCTCACACCAGCGGGGCCCGGTCGTCGTCCAGCACGTTGACGCCCTCCGCCTCCAGGACCTCCTCGAAGGCGTCGAGCGACTCGGCCGCGACGAAGGCGGCCTCGCTCCGGTGGACGGGGAGCAGCCACAGGAACCTCGCTCCCCCGGCCTCGGCGGACGCCCACTCCAGCGCGGGCCCGTGGGGGTAGGGCAGGCTCACCAGCAGGTGGTCCATGCGCGAGCCCCGCGTCCACGGGCGGCCCACGTCGATCACCGAGCCGACGCCGAGCCGGTACTCCTCGAAGGAGTGCAGGTGGCTGACCATGGCCAGGGTCTCGGCGTGCTCCTGCTCCGCGGTCGGCGACATGAGGAAGAACTCGGTGCCGCCCTCCGCCTCGTGGACGGACGAGCCGACCGTCACGTAGGTCCAGCCCTCGCCCGCGTTCCGGGGCGCCACCCGGTAGGTGGCGAAGCCCGGGACCCGGTCGAGGATGGGCCCCTCCTCCCAGGTGGCGGGCTCCACGGCGTGGCCCTGCCAGAACTCCCGGACGTGGCGTTCGAGCGCGCGGATCCGCGCGTCCTCCCCGGTCGTCAACGAACCCGACCCCTCGCTGTGCCTTCGGCCGCCAGGGGGCGTCGCCCTCCCGAGGCGCCCGATATACGGACATCTGGAACGGACAGACTACGGCGTCCCGACGCCGTCCGGGACGGGAAGGGCCGCCCCGTCCGCGTTCCGGTGCGCGTTCCGTTCGGGACGCCCCGGCAGCGCCGCGTAGACCGCCGTCGTGCTCAGCAGCAGCCCGGTGGCGAAGTACATGACGTACACCACCGCCCACGGGGGCACGAGGAACGCCAGGACCACGGCCGTGAGGGCCAGCGGCACCAGGGCGAGGAGCAGCGACCACAGCACCCGGCCGCCGCCGCGCGCGTCGGCCAGGTGTGCGCCCGCCGTGCACAGCGGCATGACCAGGCCCAGGAGCTGGACGGGCCCGTAGAGGGCGCCGAGTCCCATGGTCAGCAGCGTCAGCCCGTACGTGGCGTCCGGAAAGGCCGTCATCAGACCCATGAGCAGGGCTGTGAGCACCGCGCCGTGGACCACGAGCGCGATCAGCCACCGCAGCGCCCACAGGGTCGTCCTCAGCCACGGGGGTACCCGTACCGTGTCGCGCACCGGTGGTCCGCCTCTCTCGGTGGAGCGCGGGGCCCGACCGGCGCGGCGGCAGGCGCTCGGGCGGCCGGAAGCGGTGCGGACGCACCGCGGGCCCCGTCTGACGGGAACACTAGCCCGGGGTCTCCCCGGGCCCGGTCCGGGGTCCGGTCCGAGGCCGACGCCACGGAGCGCGCGGGTCGCCGGGTGTGGGGGCCGGTCGCCGGGGCGTCGGTGCCCAAGGCCCGCGCCAAGAGCGCGCGGGCGCCGGGACCGCTCACCGACGCACGGGCGGCCCCCGGGACGTGGCGCACCCGCGGGTGGGGGCCGCGGTGGAGGTTTCGGGTCACCCGTCCACGGACGCAGCACGGGTATGCGGGTCGGCGGGGGCGCGGCCGAGCCCGCGGGGCGCCGCGGGGCGCTTCTCAGAGCGTGACGGGGCCGTAGGAGTTCAGCGCCTCCACGATCTGGCGCTCCTCGTAGTCCAGGTGCGCCTCCACCTCGGCGGCCAGGCGCTCGACCTCGTCGCGGACCCCGGCCGCGTCGTCGCCGTCCATGAGCACGCGGATGCGGTCCAGCGACCTGCTGACGACCACGTGCTCCCGGGTCAGGCGCTCCAGGACGGGCGCGAGCCCGGGGTGGCTCTTCGCCAGTCCGGGCAGCACGCCCTCGTCCTCGGCGGTGTGGTGGCCGTGCAGGAAGTCGCAGAAGGACAGGCACTTCTTGCGCAACTGCTCGTCCAGGGGCGCCGGGCCTCCGGAGGGGCCGCCTCCCCCGGCGAGGTCGCGGCGCAGCGAGGCGAGTTCGCCCCGCAGCATGTCGTGGATCTTGACGAGCTGGTCGCCCAGCGCCTCGATGCGCTGTCCTTCGGGTACGGGGGCGGCGGTCCGGTCGCTCATGGGTTCTCTCCCGGTGGAGGGGTGGGGTCGGCGAAAAACGCCAGTGATGGCATAGTGCCAGTGACTGGCAGATTTAAGCAACGGGTTTTTCCCGGCCCCGGAGGGACCGCCGTATCCTGGCCCGATGACCGCCGAGCCCTTCCGGAACGAGGAGTCCGCGCTCCCCCTGCGCGAACGCAAGAAACTGCGCACGCGCCGGGTGCTCACCGACACCGCCCTGCGGATGTTCCTGGAGCGTGGCTTCAACCAGACCACGCTGGACGACCTGGTGGCCGCGGCCGAGGTGTCGGTGCGCACCTTCTTCCGCTACTACTCCTCCAAGGAGGAGGTCGCCCTGGCCGCCGAGGGTGAACTCTGGGAGGCCTACGCCGCCGAGGTGGAGCGCATGAGCGTCACCGGCCCCGTCCTGCCCCTCCTTCGCGACTGCTACGCGGACGCGGTGCGCGGCCTGCCGGACGACTGGACCGAGCGCTACCTGGCCACCCGGAAACTGGTCGCACACAACCCGGCGCTGGGCGCGCACCACGCGGGCGCCGTCCAGGGCCTCCAGGTGCGGCTGACCGAACTGCTGGAGGACAAGACCGGCGTGGACAGCCGTACGGACGTGCGGCTGCGGCTGGTCGGTGAGATGGCCCTGTCCGCGGTGCGCTACGGAAGCATGAACTGGGTGCGCGCCTACCGGCACAGCGAGCGCACCGGCGACGCCGGGACGCTCGTCGCCGAGGTCACCGCCGCCTTCGACGCCCTGCCCCGCGCGCTGACCCTGTCACCGGACACGCTCCCGCCTTTCGGCTGAACCGGCGGGCGCCGGGAGCCCCGCCCGCATACCCCGAGGCCGTCCGGGGTAGGCGAGGGTCCGTCCCACCAGGCGCCGCCGCGCCACGGCCGGAGGAGAGGGTGTACGCGATGACACGCCGTTTCGACGTCGGTGACCATGTGAGCTGGAACTCCGAGGCCGGACGGGTATCCGGCACGATCACGAGGATCCACACCAGCGACTTCGAGTTCATGGGCCGTACGCGCCGCGCCTCCGAGGACGAGCCGCAGTACGAGATCAGGAGCGACAAGACCGACCACGTCGCCGCGCACAAGGACGGGGCCCTGACCCGGATCTCCGGCGACGGCTGACCGCGATGGCGCCGCCGTTCCTCACCGTCGGCCACTCCGACCGCACGTTCGAGGAGTTCGCCGCACTGCTGCACGAGAACGGCGTGCACGTGGTGGTCGACGTGCGCAAACTCCCGGGTTCGCGCCGCAACCCGCAGTTCGACGAGGACGCCCTTTCCAGGGCCCTGCGGAATGTCGGCGTACGTTACTCGCGCGTCGCGGAACTCGGTGGACGGCGTCCGGTCGCCAAGGACGTCTCCCCCGAGGTCAACGGGTTCTGGCGCAACCGCAGCTTCCACAACTACGCCGACTACGCGCTTTCAGCCGGGTTCGGATCGGGGCTCGCCCGGTTGCGTGAGGCGGGTGCGAACCACCGCGCCGCCGTGATGTGCTCGGAGGCGGTCTGGTGGCGGTGCCACCGGCGCATCATCGCCGACCACCTGCTCGCCCGAGGCCACGAGGTCCTCCACGTCATGGCCGCCCACCGCGCCGACGCCGCCCGTCTCACGCCGGGGGCCGTCGTGCACGCCGACCGCACCGTCACCTACCCGGCGCGGTCCCCGGACGCGAACGACGGCGGGGACGCCCGGACGGACGGGGCGCCCCGGGGGTGACGGGAGCCCGGACCGGCCGGGGCGCACCGCGCCGAGGGCCACCGGCGCATGCGGACCGACCGTACCGGCGGGCGGTCGGGAGCGGGCGTGCGAGGGCCGCGTCCACTCATCCGGGCGGGCACCGGATGTCGTCGTCCCCCCGTTCCCACGCGACACGCGAACAGCACGAAACACCCGCCGGGGTTCGTCGCGCCCCCGCCCCGCACGACACGCCGACGTCCCGAAAGGCCCGCCGGAAGCGGTACTCGGCGCGAAGGACGGCCCCGGTGGGCTCCGCCGAACCCTCTTCTGGTTAACGTACGGGTGTTCCACCCGGCCGCGGGCCCCCGGCGACGGTGCCGGTTCTTGCGCCCCGGCACCACGCCTGACCGACCAGGAGGAGTGCGCCATGTTCCGCAAAGTGCTCGTGGCCAACCGGGGCGAGATCGCCATCCGCGCGCTACGCGCCGGTTACGAGTTGGGCGCCCGCACCGTCGCCGTCTTCCCCCACGAGGACCGCGGCTCCCTGCACCGGCTCAAGGCCGACGAGGCCTACCAGATCGGCGAACCCGGCCATCCGGTGCGCGCCTACCTGTCCGTGGACGAGATCGTGGGCGCCGCCCGCCGGGCCGGGGCCGACGCCGTCTACCCCGGCTACGGCTTCCTGTCGGAGAACCCCGAGCTGGCCCGCGCGTGCGAGCGCGCCGGGATCACCTTCGTGGGCCCGCCCGCCGACGTGCTGGAACTGACCGGCAACAAGGCCAGCGCCGTGGCCGCCGCCCGGGAGGCGGGCGTGCCAGTCCTGGAGTCCAGCGAGCCCTCCGACGACGTGGAGGCGCTGGTGGCCGCCGCGGAGCGGATCGGCTTCCCGCTCTTCGTCAAGGCCGTGGCCGGAGGCGGCGGGCGGGGCATGCGCCGCGTCCAGGAGCCCGAGCGGCTGCGCGAGTCGGTGGAGGCGGCCATGCGCGAGGCCTCCGCCGCGTTCGGCGACGCCACCGTGTTCCTTGAGCGCGCCGTGGTCGATCCCCGCCACATCGAGGTGCAGATCCTCGCCGACGGCGAGGGCGGCGTCGTGCACCTCTACGAGCGCGACTGCTCCCTCCAGCGGCGCCACCAGAAGGTCATCGAGCTGGCCCCCGCGCCCAACCTCGACCCGGACCTGCGCGACCGCATCTGCGCGGACGCGGTGCGCTTCGCCCGCCGGATCGGCTACCGCAACGCGGGCACGGTCGAGTTCCTGGTCGGCGCGGACGGCAGCCACGTCTTCATCGAGATGAACCCGCGCATCCAGGTCGAGCACACGGTGACCGAGGAGATCACCGACGTGGACCTGGTGCAGTCCCAGCTGCGGATCGCCTCCGGCGAGACCCTGTCCGACCTGGGCATCTCCCAGGAGGGCGTCTACGTGCGCGGCGCGGCGCTGCAGTGCCGCATCACCACCGAGGACCCCGCCAACGGCTTCCGCCCCGACACCGGGACCATCAGCGCCTACCGCTCCCCCGGCGGCTCGGGCATCCGCCTGGACGGCGGCACCTCCGCGGCGGGCACCGAGATCAGCCCGCACTTCGACTCGCTGCTGGTCAAGCTCACCTGCCGGGGGCGCGACCTGGCCACCGCGGTCAGCCGGGCGCGCCGGGCCGTGGCCGAGTTCCGCATCCGCAGCATCGCCACCAACATCCCCTTCCTCCAGGCGGTGCTGGACGACCCCGACTTCCAGGCGGGGCGGATCACCACCTCCTTCATCGAGGAGCGCCCGCACCTGCTGACCGCGCGGCCCTCCGCCGACCGCGGCACGCGCCTGCTCACCTACCTGGCCGACGTCACGGTGAACAAGCCGCACGGGGAGCGCCCCCAGCTGGTGGACCCCGCCACCAAGCTGCCGCCGCTGCCCGAGCCCGCCGGGCCGCCGCCCCCGGGTTCGCGCCAGCGCCTGGCCGAGCTGGGCCCGGAGGGGTTCGCCCGGTGGCTGCGCGAGTCGCCCAACCTGGGCGTCACCGACACCACCTTCCGCGACGCCCACCAGTCGCTGCTGGCCACGCGGGTGCGCACCCGCGACCTGCTGGCCGCGGCGCCCGCGGTCGCGCACACCCTGCCCGAGCTGCTGTCCCTGGAGTGCTGGGGCGGCGCCACCTACGACGTGGCGCTGCGCTTCCTGGCCGAGGACCCCTGGGAGCGGCTGGCGGCGCTGCGCGAGGCGGTGCCCAACATCTGCCTCCAGATGCTGCTGCGCGGGCGCAACACCGTGGGCTACACCCCCTACCCCACCGAGGTGACCGACGCGTTCGTGCGCGAGGCCGCCGAGACGGGCGTGGACGTCTTCCGGATCTTCGACGCGCTCAACGACGTCGAGCAGATGCGCCCGGCCATCGAGGCCGTGCGCGCGACCGGGACCTCGGTGGCCGAGGTGGCGCTGTGCTACACCTCGGACCTGTCCGACCCGGGCGAGAAGCTCTACACGCTGGACTACTACCTCAAGCTGGCCGAGCGGATCGTGGAGGCGGGCGCGCACGTGCTCGCGATCAAGGACATGGCCGGCCTGCTGCGCGCTCCGGCCGCCGCGAAGCTGGTCACGGCGCTGCGCAGCGAGTTCGACCTGCCGGTGCACGTGCACACCCACGACACCCCGGGCGGGCAGCTGGCCACCTACCTGGCGGCGGTCAACGCCGGGGCGGACGCCGTGGACGGCGCGGTGGCGTCGATGGCGGGCACCACCTCGCAGCCGTCGCTGTCGGCGATCGTGGCCGCCTTCGACCACTCCGAGCACGCCACGGGCCTGAGCCTGGACGCGGTCAACGAGCTGGAGCCGTACTGGGAGGCGGTGCGCCGGGTCTACGCGCCCTTCGAGGCCGGGCTTTCCTCCCCCACGGGCCGGGTGTACCACCACGAGATCCCGGGCGGGCAGCTGTCCAACCTGCGCACGCAGGCGGTCGCGCTGGGGCTGGGCGAGCACTTCGAGGAGGTCGAGGCGATGTACGGCGCCGCCGACCGGATGCTCGGGCACCTGGTGAAGGTCACCCCCTCCTCCAAGGTCGTGGGCGACCTGGCCCTGCACCTGGTCGGCGCGGGGGTCTCCCCGGCCGCCTTCGAGGCCGACCCCGGGCGCTTCGACGTCCCGGACTCGGTGGTGGGGTTCCTGCGCGGTGAGCTGGGCGTCCCGCCGGGCGGGTGGCCCGAGCCCTTCCGCACGCGGGCGCTCCAGGGGCGTTCCGAGGCGCGGCCCGCGCAGGAGCTGAGCGAGCAGGACCGCGCGGGGCTGGCCGAGGACCGGCGGGCCACCCTCAACCGGCTGCTCTTCCCCGGCCCGACGCGGGAGTTCGAGGAGCACCGGGCGGCCTACGGCGACACCAGCGTGCTCTCCAGCGCGGACTTCTTCTACGGCCTGCGCGCGGGTGAGGAGTACGCGGTGGACCTGTCGCCGGGCGTGCGGCTGCTCATCCAGCTGGAGGCGGTGGGCGAGGCCGACGAGCGCGGCGTGCGCACGGTGATGGCCACGCTCAACGACCAGCTGCGCCCGCTCCAAATCCGCGACCGGGCCCTGGCCTCGCAGGTGCGGACCGCCGAGAAGGCGGACCGCAACGACCCCGGGCAGGTCGCGGCGCCCTTCGCGGGCGCGGTGACCCTGACGGTCGCCGAGGGCGACGCGGTGGAGGCCGGTGCGACGGTGGCCACCATCGAGGCGATGAAGATGGAGGCCGCGATCACCGCGCCCGTGTCGGGGACGGTCACGCGGGTGGCGGTCGACCGGGTGCAGAAGGTGGAGGGCGGCGACCTGCTGGTCTGCCTGGGCTGAGCCCGGCACCAGGACGGCAGGGCGGCCGTTCGTCCGGGCCCGGCGGGCACCTGCGGGTGTCCGCCGGGCCCTCTGCCGCCCGAGGGCTCGGCCGGAGAAGTGGCGGCTCCGGCCGGAGCCCGGCCGGAAGGAAGTCCTCGAAGACCCCGGAACGCGCCTTGCGGCCCCGACATCCGGCGGGCCGGGTGGTCCCTACGCGCCCGGCCGAGGTCACATGCCGGTCAACTGGACGCGGACAGGACCGTGAAGGACCCGCGCGCCATGGAATAGGCCTCCCACAGGCTGGCACCGGTGTAGCTTGCCGCCGCCATCCCGGTGATCTGCTCGTCGCCGTTCACCGCCACGGTGTTGGTCAGATGACGGAACAGTGGAGCGTCCGACATGGAGTCCCCGTAGGCCACGCAGTTCTCGGGCCCCACTCCCCTGCGCAGACGTTCGCGCTCCACGATGTCCACCTTGTCCTCGGGAGTCAGAATGTCACCGGAGACGATGGGAGAGGCGAAGGGTAGCGGCGGGAACCGCGACGCGACCACCTCGTCGAAGCCGAACCGGAGCAGAAGGCGCGCGTAGAAGTCCGGGGACATGCTCACCACCATCGAGTACTCCCCCCGGGAGCGGATGTCGTCGCACACCCGGGGGATGTCGGTGAGAAAGGGGCTCTGCTCGAATGCCGTGAGGACGTCGTCCTCCGTCAGGGCGCTCCAGAGCCGGTGCACCCCCCGCGCGAAGTCGGGCGTGTCGATCTCCCGTCGGCGGAAACTCGCTTCCAGGTCCACCAACTGCTCCTCACAGCGCAGGGCCCGTGCGATCTCCAGGCTCGCGGTGGTCTCCCTCAGGAGCGTTCCGTCCATGTCGAATACGTGTAGGTAGGTCACGTGCTCCCCGCTGAGACGGTTGGGACACTCGGTACGGACGCCTTCGGCCGTGCCGTACGGAGCGGCCCGGCGGCCGCTTCCCATGCTCGCAGAGCGGAGCGCTCTTCACGCCCCGGCCGGAAGCGGGACCGGGCCTGCCTCGTCCTGGCCCTCGGTGGCGGCCCCGCGACTCGCGGGACGCCCGCCGGTGCCAGAGAACAGCCTGCAGCGCGCTGCCAGACACAGCGCCACGTCCTCCGACAGCTCCAGGACAATCACGTCATCAGCGCGGTGTGACCTCGGGAACCACCGCCATGCCGCCCCGCCTGGTTCCGTTCCGGCTACCCCGTACTGCGGTCGTAGCTCCAGGACCTGCCCGTCCCCCGGTACTCCTCCACGGGGATGGGCGCCGACCCTTCGGCCATCCGGTCCTTGTAGGTCATACCGTGTAGATGGTCCACCTCGTGCGCCACCAGGCGGGCCAGGGCGTCCGTGAACACGGTGATGACCGTAGCCCCGTCGACCAGGGTGTGCTCGACCTCGATACGGCGTGAACGTGGAACGAGCCCTCGCACGTCGAAGAAGCTCAGGCACCCCTCATACTGGGAGTCGGTCTCACCGGACTCGTTGATGATCGTCGGGTTGAGCAGGACCACCGGAGCGGCGTCGGGGTCCGGTGGGAGCACGAGGGCCGCTGCCCGGTCGATGTCGATCTGCGGCGCGGCTAGCCCCATGCCCTTGCCGAAGTGGTGGTGGTCGCGCACACGCTGGACAGCGCGGTGCAATTGATCGACGGCATCCGCGGCCTGCTTCGCCTCGCAAGGGAGGCGAAAAGGACTCGCGGCCCGTGTGAGTATCTCCTCGCCCTCCTGAGCGATCCCCGCCGCACGCATACGGTCGCTGGCGGTACGGAGAGACGGGCGCGTGCCGGTTTCCTGAGCGGTGTCGTTGCGCCAGCGCCACTCCAACCGGTACCGGGCTCCGATCGGCGGATCGTTCGTGTGCCAGGTGAAGGACACCTCGTTCTCGTCCTCCCCGCACTGTATGGCCGACCGCAGCGGTACGGCCGCGGCCGTGGTCGAGGTCTCGGTACCCCAGACATCGGGGCCCAGCGCAGCCGGGAAGCGCAGTTCCACGCTCACGGCCCGGGTCGGCAGCCGGATGGCGCGCTGGAACCACTGCCCCCACTGGTCGGAGCCGACGACGTAGGAGTATTCGAGCAGCGCGGACCGCCCCGGGTAGAGGGGAAACATCGAGTGCTCGTTCTCGAAGCCCAACCAGACCTCCTTGAAGGAGTCCCTGTCGTGCTTGGGCACGCAGGTCATGGGTTCACCGTCACAGGAGGCGGTCAGGTTCAGCCGCTCCCATGTGAGCGGATGGTTGCGGTAGAGCTCGTTCGACAGTTCGGGGCGACCCGGATAGCGATCGACGCTGATGCGTACCAGGTAACGGGTCACCGGTTCGTTACCGCCGTTGACCACGCGGCGCCGCATGGACGCGGTGTAGGTTCCCTCGTGGTAACGCAGTTCTGCGTGGTCGAGATCGACGAACAACTCACCGTTTCCAGCGGAAGCGGGCTGTGCTCCAGGAGTCCCCTGCCAGAACCGCCAGAGGTCTCCGCCGGTAGACAGCTTCTGCTCCGCCAGGCGCGCGAACTCCTCACTGGCGGGGTAACGCCCGGACTCGACATGGCTGATGTAGGAGGGGTCGAAGCCCATCGCCCCAGCGAGGGCCTTCTTCGTCAGGCGGCGCAGCTTGCGCCAGTGGGCGAGCGCGGTACGGAAGTCGGCGGGGGGAGGGGTGGTCATACCGCTGATTATCGCGTACACGGAGCGTGAGCGGCTGAGTGAAACGTGACTGAGCCGGTCTCATTCTGGCCTCACGCCGCCGGTGCCGGTTCTACTCGAAGTACCGTCGCCGCCCCGCCCGTCTCCGGCTTGTCGGAGCGGGTGGAGTCCCCCTGATCGAGGAGGTGTCCGTTGACCGTGTTCGCCACCGAGCACAAGTCCGCTCCCCGTTACCTTGATGTCGCAGCGAACACCCATGGCGAGGAGAAGGCGTTCCTCGTGTTGCGGGCGCTGGAACAGGTGGGGGCGCAGCGTCCCCACGTGGTGGAGATCGGCCCTGGCGGAGGAGCAGCAGTGCGCTTCCTGGCCTCCCGGCTGCGGGAGAACCGGAATGGGCCGAATTCCGTGGACCTGACCCTGGTGGAGGTCCCCGGTGTCACCTCGCACGCGCTGTCACTAGCCGTCGCCGAGTTCAACGAGGTCGGCGACTGCGTGCTCGCCCACGGTTTCGCCCAGGATCTGGAGTCACTCCTGCAGCGCCCCGCCGACGTCGTCAGCGCCTCGTCACTGGTGCACGAGGTCTACTCCTACGGGGGCGGCTATGGCGGCCTGCACGCGCTCATACGCGTGCTCGGCTCGGTGATCGAACCCCACGGATACTTCGTCTACAGGGACCTGTTCTCCGTTCGGGACCGGAGCCTGCACGAACGGGTCACACACGCCTACGACGCGCCCTCCTGGCTGCGGTTCCTGCGCATGTTCACTCCGCACTACCTGGATCACGGCAGGCACCCCTACCACCACATTCACGATCAGGTGTTGGCCCGCCAGAACTCACGACTCGTGGAAGTGGCGGATCTGGACGTGGGGATCTGCGCCGTGGTCAGCGCCCCCATCGGATTGTTCCGCGAGATCCAGCGTCACTACATCACCTTCCGCGACCACGTGTGGCGCTCCGGAGCCCTGGGCTTCGTCCCCGTACTGGACGGCCAGCTGTCGGCGGAATGGCTGGACGCACGCACCGGACACAAGCTCGTGCACTACGCTCTCGTCGGCACCGAGTGGTTGCCCGGGGCCTACCAGGACATGCTGGAGGCGCTCAGCGAACCCTACGCCGACCACCGCACCGTGGACGGGGACATCTTCGATACGTGCACCGACGTGGCACTGAACGCCTTCCTGACCGCTGCGGAGGAGGGCGACGCGGAGTGCTCCCAGGTCTGGAACGAGTGGAGCGCCCGCGAGGGGCGTGAGACCTACGCCTACCTGACGACCGACGAACTGCTCACCGAGTTCGCGGTCAGTTCCGCGCAGGCGAACCCCGGTCGTCCGACCGTGCTCCTGCCCTCCGGAGCCGAGGACATCGTGGTCAGGCAGCGCCACTACTACAACCGGTACCTGACCAAACGGCTCGCCAACCCCCTCTGGGACGCCAAACAGCTCGTGCTGTTCCGTAACATCCCGGTGTCGGATTCCGTGATGCTGACCAAGGCACTGGCCGGTGCACGAGAGTCGTTCAGCAAACACAACCTCGCCCGCGTGTACGCGGCCCTCGCCCCTGGAAGGGGATGAAGTTCCCGATGCCGTTGGTCGAGGTCGAACGCAAGCGCGCGTTGCGGAGCCGCGAGGTCCTGGAGCGACGGCTGGTCGAACTGGGCTTCGTCGCCACAGGACCGACAGCAGAGGTCGACACCTACTACAGCAGGCCCGACGTCGACTTCCTGGAGACGGTCGAGTGCCTGCGGGTCCGTGAGCGTGACAGCGGGTGCGAGGTCACCTACAAACCCGCCTCCGACACCACCACCCGCACGGCAGGCGGTGTCATCGCCAAGCAGGAGACGAACGTCGTGCTGGCGAACGCCGACCAGGCCGTGCACGCCCACGGTCTGTTGGAGGCGTTGGGCATGGTCCCGCTGACCCGTGTGGAGAAGTCGCGCAGCTGCTACCGAGCTCCCGGCCAGCCGGATCTGTCGGTGGTGGTGGACGTGATCGCCGGTCTGGGGGTGTTCGTCGAGGTCGAGATCGTCTCGGAGAGTGCCCGGGAGGAGGCCGTGCGGCGGTTGGAGGAGACCGAACGGCTTCTGGGCCTGCGGACTCACCCGGTGGTGGCTCTTCCGTACCGGGACCTGGTACTGAAGGGACAGGCGGACACGGAGGCCGACTCCCTCGCCGACGCTCCGGAGTGAGGTGCCGTCTCGGACACGCGGCACCTTCGGTCTGCACGCTGCCCTGACGTCCCGCCTCAACTCCCCGGACCCCTGGGAGGCCGCACCGGCCGGAGCCGGGCGCGACCTTGCGGGGGCGCTGTCCGTCCGGAGCTCGGGCGGGGGTTCCTCCGGACCGGACGAGGACTGGGCCGCAACCGGCCGCGGAAGGGCGGGAACCCCACGTGTCCCGGCGGCGTCGGAACGTGTCGGTAAACCGCTGACACGAGAACGAAGGCTCCCCCTTTGGCTTCCCTGCACCGCCACGGCGCCCTGACCCTCCTCGCGGCCCTGGTCCTGACCACCGGCTGCGGCCCCCAGCTCGACCTCCGGGAGAGTTCACGCTTGGAGGCCCTGCTGCCCTCCCCGAACGCCTACCCCGACGGGTTCGACGTGGACGATCTGGACGTCGACGAGATCCAGGGGGTGGACTTCGGCGGCGAGGCGGGCGCCGACGACTTCGGCGACGTGGAACCGGCCGAGTGCGGTGCCGTCCTCAACGGGGGCACCGGGCGGCTGCCCGCGGGGGCCGTCGAGGGGGCGGCGCAGATCGCGACCCCGCCCGGTTCCGCGCGGAGCTCAGCCGTCTACGGCTACGTCCTGGTCTCGGGGGACTTCGGCGACGCCCCGGTCGAGGGCACCGGGTTCGGGAACCTGCTGGACACCTGCTCCAGGATGAGCGTGTCCGCGAACGGAGGGGTCGAGGGCGCGCTCGTCTCCAGGGACTCGCCCTCCCTTCCCGAGGGCGGCGGCATGTTCTCGGTGACCCTGTACGGCGAGCGCTCGCACATGGCGGCGAGGACCGCGTGGGGCCAGGTCGGAGAGGTGTACTTCGTCCTCGTGGGGATGCGCACGAGCGGCTACTCGGACGTGTCGTCCACGGAGCTCATGGAGGCCTGCCGGGAAGACGACTTCAGCGAGGAGTGCCGCGACGCCCACCGGGCTCAGGTGGACAGGGAGAGGGACGCCCTGATGGAGGAGGAGTTCGAGGAGGTCCTGTCCCGCGCGGTGGAGAAGCTGGAGCGCGCCGCCTGAACCGGCGGGGCAGTACCGCGCCGGGCCGGGGACCGGCGGGACGGCGACCGGAACCCGGCGGGGTGGCGGCGGCCACACCGGGGCGCCGCGTACCCTCGAAGGCGTGAGGAACACGCTCGACGACCCGGCGGTCCTGGCCGCCCGGATGCGCGAGGTCCTCGGCTCGGGCCCGGTGGTCGCGCTGACCGGCGCGGGCCTGTCCACGGACTCGGGCATCCCCGACTACCGCGGCCCGGACTCACCGCCGCGCAAGCCCATGACCTACCAGCAGTTCGTCGGCGACGCCGCCTTCCGACGCCACTACTGGGCCCGCAACCACGTGGGCTGGCGCCACGTGCACCGGACCCGCCCCAACGACGGCCACCGAGCGCTGGCCGCGCTGGAGGCGGGCGGCGCCCTGGCCGGCGTCATCACCCAGAACGTGGACACCCTGCACGGGGCGGCGGGCAGCAGGCGGGTGATCGACCTGCACGGCCGCTACGACCGCGTCATCTGCCTGGCCTGCTCGGCCGTGACCTCCCGCGAGATCCTGGCCGGGCGTCTGAGCGCGCTCAACCCCGACTTCGCCGACGGGGTCCCCGACGTGGAGATCGCCCCCGACGCCGACGCGGTCCTGGCCTCCACCGAGGGGTTCCGCGTGGCCGACTGCGAGGGCTGCGGCGGCGTGCTCAAGCCCGACATCGTCTACTTCGGCGAGAACGTGCCCAAGGCGCGCGTGCTGGAGGGCTACGCGATGGTGGACGGCGCGCGGGCGCTGCTGGTGGCGGGTTCGTCCCTGACCGTCTTCTCGGGGCGGCGCTACGTCAAGCGCGCCGTCGAGCAGGGCAAGCCGGTGGTGGTCCTCAACCGGGGCGCCACCCGCGCCGACGACGTCGCCGCGCTCACCGTCGACGCGGGCTGCTCCGAGGTGCTCACCGCCCTGGTCCACGCCTACGAGGCCGAGGACGCCGCCCCGGCCTGACCCGGACGCCGGCCGTCACCGCCGCGGTCCTCACCCCTTCCCGCCCGGTTACGTTTTCCACAACCCCGAGAACATATCCGTACACTCCCCGTAGTCTTGGGAGGTCGGCGCCGTGTCCCGGAAGGGAGGCCGCGTCGGCCCCGATGACGACGTCCCCCGGGGAGGACCGACTGTGGGTGCGATGGACGAGGCCGCTGTACGCGCGGAGCGCACGGACCTGCCGCTGAACCAACTGGTGGCGTCGGCGATGCTCATGCACGCCGTCGTCGCGATAGTCGAACTGGACGTGGTGGAGGACCTGGCGGACGGGCCGCGTCCGGTGGCGGACCTGGTCCGCCGCACCGGGGTCTCCGAGCAGACCCTGTCGGCGGTGCTGCGGGCCGGGACGGTGAGCGGGCTGCTCTCGGAGCCGGAGGCCGGGTCGTTCGCCCTGACCGCAGCGGGCGGGCACCTGCGCGCCGGGGACCCCAGCGGCCTGTACGACCTCTTCCGGATGTGCACGCACGGCGCCTTCCTCCAGGCGTGGACCTGCCTGTCGCAGGCGGTGCGTTCCGGCCGTACGGCCTTCGAGGTGCACACCGGCCACCCGCTGTTCGCCTACCTGGAGCAGGAGCGGGGGGACGCCGAGGCCCTGTTCCGCAGGGCGATGGTCACGTCCGTGGCCGCCGACACCCTGCTGGAGAACGTGGACCTGTCCGGGGCCGAACGCGTGGCGGACCTCGGCGGTGGAGAGGGCTCGATGCTGGCCGCCCTCCTGCGGCGCCACCCGCGCATGGAGGGGGTGCTGTTCGACCTTCCGCACGTGGTGTCCGGGGCCGGGCCGCTGCTGCGGGAACGGGGCGTGGCGGACCGGTGCGCCGTGGTGGGGGGCAGCTTCTTCGACGGGGTGCCGACGGGGGTGGACGTCTACCTGATGGCACGGGTGATGCAGAACTGGCCACGGCCGGAGGCGGTACGGATCCTGCGCAACGTCCGCGCGGCGATGGGTGAGCGGTCCCGGCTGCTGATCATCGGGCACCTGCCGCAGCGGGAGGGCACCACCCCCTTCCTCCAGGCGATGAGCCTGTACATGCTCGTGCTCTACGGAGCCCCGCTGCGCACGGCGGAGGAGTACCGGGAACTGTTCGCCGAGACCGGCCTCGCGCTGCACGCCGTGCACCGGGTCGAGGACGGGGAGTCGGTCATGGACGTCCGCCGCGCGTAGGGGCCCCGTCCCGTCCGGGACGACGCCCCAGCCGCAACCGCTCCGTCCGGTGGCGCCCCGCCCGGGGCGCCACCGGACGGCGGTCACGGGGACGCCAGCGCCTCCGCTTCCGGGGAGGTACGGCACCGGAGGGCCGGGCGGACGACCACGTGGGCCTGTCCGGGGTGGAAGCAGGAGGTGACGCCGCGCAGCGCGGACAGGATCGGCAACAGGTCGTGGTAGCAGGACACCGAGGACGGCACCTCCAGTACCTCGGGGGTGCTGAGCAGGAAGGGCAGTTCGGCGCGCAGGTAGGCCAGCCCGGCGCGCAGCCTGGCGCCCTCCGGGTCCGGCTGGGCGCCCACGACCCGGCGTACGTGCTCCTCCCAGCAGCGGCGGATGCGGGGATCGGCGGCGTACTCCCGGTCGAGGCGCCGCTCGACCGCCCGGTAGCCGGGCAGACGCGTGCACTGCGACAGGGCGAGGACGCGCACGTCCGCCCCGGCGGCCGACTCCGCGGCCGCCGACTCCACCGCGCGCCGGATGCGCCGCCGCACGTCCCTGAGCGTCCTGTTCGCCCGGACCGCGGCGTGCTCCCTGCTGCTGCCGGACGCCATGTACATGGCGTCCAGGTGCAGGTCGGTGTAGAGCACGTCGACCCGGGCGAAGCGGCCCCGCGCCCAGCACAGGAGCCGTGCGATCCGCTGCTGGCTGAAGTAGCTGTTCCCGGCGCTGATGCCGATGAGGGCGTGCTCTCCGCGTTCGAACACGCGACGGCAGGAACCGGTGAAGGGCAGGACGTCGAAGTCGTCCGGGGGCTCCGGGGGCGGCTCCGGCTCAGTCGGGGATGACATCGGGATCCTCCAGGACGGATGCCAGCCGATCGCACAGCTGGTCGAGCAGGGTGTCCAGTTCGTGGTCGCCCATCGCCCCGCACATGACGTCGTCCATCCGGCCGCGCAGGGCGTCGAGTTCGGGGTGGTGCGGGCCGGTTCCGGCCGCGAGGGCGAGGACGCGCCGGGCGGCGTCCAGACAGCGGAACGTGCCGTACTGCCGTGGTTCGTCCAGCAGGCCGCGGCCGCTGCTGAGCAGGTAGGCGGAGAGCAGGAGGAGTTCCTCGCCGACCTGTCGGACCTCAGGTTCCCCAGCGCTCATGGCTGACCACCTCGTTCCGGTCTCGTCGGGGTGCGGGGGCGAGCGGCCGGGCGGGGTGCCCGATCGGAACCAGGAGCAGGGGTTCCAGGTGGTCGGGCAGGCCCAGGAGCCTGCGGACGGGGCCGGCGCGAAAACTCCCGGACGGGCACCCGCCCAGCCCCAGGCAGTGGGCCGCCAGGAGGAGGTTCTCCACCGCCATCGCGACGCAGAGCATGCCCTCGTCCCAGGAGTCCCTGGAATCCCTGGAATCAGTGGAGCCGCCTGAGCCCCCCACGGCGCGAGAGCGGTCGAAGCAGGCCGCCACGACCAGGGGCGGGAGTTCGATGATCCCGGGGGAGAAGGCGCGCAGCAGCCTCAGCCTCCGCCGCTCGCGGACGGCGACGAAGGCCCACGCCTGCTTGTTGGACGCCGAGGGGGCGGCGAGCATGGCGTCCAGCATGGGGGCGAGGAGGGAGTCGTCCACCGGCCGGTCGGTGAAGGCGCGTACGGCACGGCGGGTGGTCAGGGTCTGGAGGGCGTGTGATGACCGCTGAGAGGGGCACAGGTTCGCATCCGTATCACTCGAACCTGTGTCCACAGTATGCGATTTTCTAAGCACGCTCCGTAGTTTACCCTGTTATACGGCTCCATGGATGCCGCATAGGCGCATCTGGCCGCCCCTCTCCGCACCCCGGAGGGGCACCCCTGAAAGGACCGCGATGTCCGCATCCGCACCCCCGAGTCCTTCGGCCACGAAACTGTTCGAGCTCATCACCGCCAGCTGGGTGGCGGCCGCCGTGAGCGCGGCGGCCGAACTCGGCGTCGCCGACGCCATGACCTTCAAGCCCCTGCCCGTCGAGGAGATCGCCGAGAGGATCGACGCCGACGCCGACGCCCTCCACCGCCTCCTGCGCGCCTGCGCCGACCTCGACCTGGTCGAGGAGGGGCCGCGGCGGCACTTCGCCCTGACCGGGCTCGGCCGCGCCCTGCGCGGGGACGCGGCCGACTCCATGCGCGGCTACGCCCGGTGGGTCGGCAGCCAGGCCGAGCGGTCCACCATGGCCCACCTGGCCCGGGCGGTGCGGACCGGGCGCTCGGTGTTCGAGGAGGTGCACGGCCTGACGGCCTGGGCCTACCTGGACGAGCACCCCGAGACCGCGGCGGTCTTCGACGAGGGCATGACCGACATCTCCGCCCAGCTCACCCGAGGCGTGGCGGGCAGCTACGACTTCGGCGCGCACCACACCCTCGTGGACGTCGGCGGGGGCCGGGGCAGGCTGCTGGCCATCGTGCTGTCGGCCCATCCAGGTCTGCACGGCGTGCTCTTCGACCGGTCCGACGTGGTCACCCACGCCGAACCGGTGCTGGAGGGCGTCCGTGAGCGGTGCCGCGTCGTCAGCGGGGACTTCCTCTCCTTCGTCCCCGAAGGGGGCGACGCCTACCTGCTGTCGAACGTCATCCACAACTGGGGCGACCAGGACGCCGCGCGGATCCTCTCCCACTGCCGCGAGGCGATGACCCGCGACGGGCGCGTCCTGCTCGCGGAGGTGGTGGTGCCCGACTCCCCGGGTCCCGCACGGACCGCCAAGTTCATGGACCTGAGCATGCTCGCCCACTGCGACGGCAAGCAGCGCACCAGGACCCAGTTCGCCGAGCTCTTCGAGCAGGCCGGACTGAAGTTGACCCGCGTCCTGCCCAGTTACGGGACCAGCATCGTCGAGGGGGTGCGCGCCTGAGCGGCGCGCCGGTGCCGCCACCGTGCCCGTGCGCGCCGCCGACCCCGGCGCGCACGGGCACGGCTCAGCCCTCGTGGACGGCGGCGAGGAAGTCCAGCAGGGCCGCGTTGACCTCCTCGGGGCGCTCCTGCTGGGTCCAGTGGCCGCAGCCGGGCAGGGTGACGCCGGCGTGCAGCCCCGGTGCGACCAGCGACAGGTTCTCCAGGAGTTCGGGAACGCCGCGCATGGCCCTGACCAGGTCCTTGTCCCCGCCCACGTACAGCGCGGGCACGTCGATGACGCGCCCCTGGAAGGGCGACATGAGCCCCTGGTTGCGGTCGATGTTGCGGTACCAGTTGAGCGGACCGGTGAAGGCGCCGGGGTCGGAGTAGTCGGCCGTGAAAGCGGCCAGGTCCTCCTCGGTGAGCCAGGAGGGCAGCTCCTCCGGTTCGGGCAGGGAGCCCAGCGCGCTCTCGCCCTCGGGCACAATCCACAGCCGGGGCTGGTCGAAGGGGGCGTCGCCGGAGGCCCCGACCAGGAGGCGGCGCAGGGTCGATGCGGGGTCGGCGGCCAGCTCGGCGTCGGCGACGCCCGGCTCCTGGAAGTAGGCCTGGTAGAAGCCGTCACCGTAGACGGCGCGGGAGGACGAGACCGACGGCATCATGGCGGGCGGAACGGGCGGAACGCTCAGGCCCGCCACGCCGCGGACCAGGTCGGGGCGCATCATGGCGGTGGCCCAGGCCACCGGCGCCCCCCAGTCGTGGCCGACCACGACCGCGCCCTCCTCCCCCAGCGCGGAGACGAGGGCGACGACGTCGCCGACCAGATGGGGCAGGGTGTAGACGTCCACCGCCTCGGGCCGGTCGCTGCGGGCGTAACCGCGCTGGTCGGGTGCGACCACGCGGTACCCGGCCCCGGCCAGCGGGGCGAACTGGTGGCGCCAGGAGTACCAGCTCTCGGGGAAGCCGTGCAGGAGCAGGACGAGCGGTCCGCTGCCCTGCTCGGCGACGTGCAGCCGGATTCCGTTGACCTCGACGTCCCTGTGTTCCACGTTCATGGTGTACGTGCTCCTCGTCGCTGAGGGGTGGGGCCACAGTCACGCTATACCGGCGGGACCGGCTCCTCCAGGCTCCCTCGGGGGCGGGGGCCGGACGTGTCCCCGGGCGGGCGCCTCCTCCCACCTGCGCCGCTTGAAGTGGAGCGCGCTCCAGTACCTAGAGTCCGGTCCATGACCACACCACAGCGAAGGATCGGCTCGGGCTTCGGCGGGCGCAGCACCGCGCGCGAGGTCCTGGACGGAATCGACCTGACCGGACGGCTGGCCGTCGTCACCGGCGGGTACTCGGGCATCGGACTGGAGACCACCCGGGCCCTGGCGGAGGCGGGCGCCCGCGTCGTCGTTCCCGCGCGGCGGCCCGAGGCGGCGGCCGAGGCCCTGTCCGGGATCGGGGGCGTGGAGGTCGACGGCCTGGAACTGTCCGACCAGGACGACGTGCGCGCCTTCGCCGAACGCTTCCTCAAGACCGGCCGCGCGATCGACGTCCTCGTCAACAACGCCGGGGTGATGGCCTGCCCCCAGGCCGTCGCCGGACCCGGCTGGGAGTACCAGTTCGCCACCAACCACCTGGGGCACTTCACCCTGGTCAACCGGCTCTGGCCGGCCCTGGCCGAGGGCGGGGCGCGGGTGGTCTCGGTCTCCTCCAGCGGGCACCAGGCCTCGCCGATCCGCTGGGAGGACCCGTGGTTCGCCCGGGGCTACGACCGGTGGCTGGCCTACGGGCAGTCCAAGACGGCCAACGCGCTGTTCGCCCTCCACCTGGACCGGCTGGGGGAGCCCTTCGGCGTGCGGGCCTTCTCCCTGCACCCGGGCGCGATCCTCACCCCCTTGCAGCGGCACATGACGCGGGGGGAGATGGTCGACGCGGGGTGGGTCGACGGGAACGGTGAGCTGGTCGACCCCCGGTTCAAGACGCCGGAGCAGGGGGCGGCCACCCAGGTGTGGGCGGCCACCTCGCCGCGGCTGGCCGGGATGGGCGGGGTGTACTGCGAGGACTGCGACGTCGCCGTGCCCGCCGGAACCGAGGCCGGTACGGAGGGCGTGCGCGACCACGCGGCCGACCCCGCGCAGGCCGAGCGCCTGTGGGCGTTCTCCGCCGAGCTGACCGGGGAGAACGCGCTCGCCTGAGCGGCGGCCGGTCGCGTCCCGTGCCGCGGTCCGCGGGGCCGCGCCCCGTGGGCGGCGGCACGGGATCACCACCGAAGCCCCACAACCGACATATTTCTCATGAAAGGAATTCCACCCGGGCGGCCCGCGATATTCCATATCCGTAGAACACTGTTTCCTCTGAAGTCGGGCGGAGGGGAAAACCTACGGTCCGGTCCCCTCCCGAGCCGACCGGCACCGCGGCGCGCGTGCGCCCCCTACCGCTGCGGCGTGAAGCGCGCCGGGAGCTCGAACAGTCCGCGCATCCACAGCGACGGCCGCCACTCCAGGCGGTCCGGGGGCACCGCCAGCCGCACGTCCGGCAGCCGGTCCAACAGGCTCTCCACCGCCGTGCGGGCGATCGTCTCCGCGACCTCCGGTGCCGGGAAGGGGCACCCGTGCTCGCCGTGGCCGAAGGACATCTGCGCGCGGTTGCCGCCGTAGACGTCGGGGAGCCCCGCGTGCAGGCGGGGGTCGGCGTTGGCGGCCGACAGCCCCAGCACCAGCATGTCGCCGCGCCGGATGCCGCGGCCGCCCAGTTCACAGGCCTGCACGGCCCACCGGCCGATGAAGTTCTGCGTGGGGGTGTTCTTCCACAGCACCTCGTTGAGGGCCTCCCCCGCGCTGCTGCGCCCGCCCCGCAGGACGAGGGAGAACCGGTCGTCGGTCAGCATCAGGCGCAGGGCGTTGCCGATCCAGTTGCCGGTGGGCGCTTGGGCCGCGACGAGGACCACCAGCAGGTCGACCACCGCCTCGACGTCGCTCAGCCCCGCCGGGTGCAGCAGCAGCCGCGAGGGCACGTCGTCGCGGGGCTCGGCGCGGCGGTCGGCGACCAGGGCGTCCAGGCGGGCGTGCAGGCGCCGGTGGGCGCCGCCCGCGTCCGCGGTGACGTCGAGCGAGAGCACGACGTCGCGCACCAGCGCCGGGACCTCCGCCTCCGGCAGGCCGTAGAGGCGGGCGACCACCATCGCGGGGATGTGGTGGGCGTACTGCGAGACCAGGTCGGCTTCGCCCTCCGCGCGGAAGGCGTCGACGAGGGTGTCGGCGGCCCGCTGGCACAGGGCCCTGAGGTCGGTGCGGTCCACGGCGTCCAGGGCGTCGCCGATCGCGCCCGCGCGCCGCTGGTGCTCGGCCCCCTCGGCGAACATGACCGAGGGCGTCCACATCACGTAGGGCAGGAGCGGCCAGTCGCGGCCGACGCGGTCCCACTGGTTCCAGCGGCGGCAGTCGCGGGCGAACCACTCGGGCCTGCTGGTGACGTGGTGCAGCTCCCGGTAGCCCATGACGAGCCACGCCGGAACGTCGCCGTCGAGCAGCACGGGCGCGACCGGGCCGTAGCGCCCGCGCAGCTCCTCGTAGAGCCCGGCGGGGTCGCGTGCGATGTCGGGACCGTAGAAGCGGGCGGCGCCCGCGTGGTCCGGGGAGGGGGGCGGCGGGCCGCTGCTGGCCGGTGCCGCGGCCTCCGGGCCCGGGGTGTGGTTCACGTCGTCTCCTCCTGGGTCGGCGCGGACGGGTACCCGGCCACGGGTCCGGACACGTGCTGGACGAGGGTGATCAGGACGTCGCGGCTGGACTCGCGGCTGCGGGCGTCGCAGTCCACCACGGGGACCCGCTCGGACAGGTCCAGGGCGCGGCGCACCTCGGGCAGGGCGGGTCCGGGGCCGAAGCGGTTCACCGCGACGACGAAGGGCGTGCGGTGGTGTTCGAGCCGGTCCACGGCGTACCAGGAGTCCTGGATGCGGTCGGTGTCCACGAGCACGACCGCGCCCAGGCTGCCCTCGAACAGCTGGTTCCACAGGAACCAGAACCGCTTCTGGCCGGGGGCGCCGAAGAGGTAGAGCACACGCCGCTCGTCCACGGTGACGCGCCCGAAGTCGAAGGCCGCGGTGGTGGTGCGCTTGTCGCGGACGGCGCTGATGTCGTCGATCCCGGCGCTGGCCCGGGTCATGACCTCCTCGGTGCTCACCGGGCACATCTCGCTGACGGAGCCGACCAGGGTGGTCTTGCCGACGCCGAACCCGCCGACGACGACGATCTTGAGCGCGTTGTCGGCCGTCGCGGCGAGCGGGGCCCGGCGCGGCTGGGCCGGCCGTTCAGAGTCGTTGGAGGGCAAGGAGCACCTGCTTCAGGGTCTCGGGGTCGTGTCCGCCCTCCTGCCGGGTGGGGACCACCGGGTGGCGGGCCGTCACCCGCCCCGTGTCCAGCAGGTCCAGCAGGAGGATCCGCACGACGCTGACGGGGAGCCGCAGCTCCGCGGACAGCTCCACCACGGCGGTCGGGTACGCGCACAGGCGCAGGATCGCGGCGTGCTCGGACTGCATGCCGGGCGCGGGGTCGCACTCGGCGACGACGAGGGTGACCGGGTCGAGGGCGCGGGTGTCCGCGTCGGAGCGCCCGCCGGTCACGGTGTACAGGCGGTCGGGGGCCTCTCCCGGGAGGGAGTCGTGGTGGGTCACCGCTGCTCGGCGCCCGCGCGGGCCCGCTCACCGCGGCGCGGGGCGGCCGTCAGGAAGCCGCCGATCCGCTCGACGAGTTGGTTCATGCTGTGGCCGATCACGCCGACGTCGGCCTCCCCGTCGGCGATCACCGCCAAGTGGGCGCCCTCCCCGGCGCGGATGATGAGCAGGACGCCTCCGCCGAACTCGGCCATGGCCTGGCCCGCGCCGCCGCGGTCGCCGAACTCGGCGGAGGCGCTCAGGGACAGGCTCTGGATGCCCGCGGCGATGGCGGCGAGCTGGTCGGCGCGGTCGGTGTGCAGTTCGCGGGTGTGGCACATCCTGAGTCCGTCCCTGGACAGCACGAGCACGTGGCGGATGCCGGGTGTGCGGTGGCGCAGGTTCTCCAGAAGCCAGTCGAGACTGGTGTCCATGGTGTTCATCGGGGTCGCGGGGCAGCCGCGCGCGGGTCCGGTCGCGTGCCCCTCCCTCCGTTTCTCTTCTCTACTCTTCGGCTCGTTGTGGCTGGCGGGCGCTGCGGAAGGACGCGAACCTGGTGCCGGGGTCGCCGCCGGGCGCGGGCGCGGCCGGAGCCGCGGAGAGCTGGTCGGGCTCCTCCCGCAGCGCCGCGGCCAGGGTCTGGCCGCGCCGCCGCCGGGGCAGCCCGGAGGCGGCCTGGGAGGGCGCGGGAGCGGTGCCGGGTCCCGGGGCCGCCCCCGTCCGGAGATCCGGCCCCGAAGCCGGAGAGGACCCCGCGGGGCGCCGGGGGTGGTGCCCGGCGCGCGGGCCGCCGTGCGCGGGTCGGGACTCGGTGACCAGGTGCGGCGGCACGAGGACGACGACGCCGACGCCGCCGCGGGCCGAGGGGCGGAAGCTGACGCCGAGCGCGTGCTTGTCGGCCAGTCGTCCCACGACCGCCAGGCCCGTGCGGGTGCCCCGCAGCGTGGACAGGTCCCGGGGCTCGGTGACCAGGCTCTCGGCCAGCCTGCGCTCGCGCACGCGCATGCCCAGTCCGCTGTCCTCGACGGTGACGGACAGGCCGGTGTCCTCCTCCTGGACGTAGACGTGCACCTCGGTGCCGTGGGCGGAGAAGTTGGCGGCGTTGTCCATGAGTTCGGCCAGGGCCTGCATGACGCCCTCGGCCGCGTGCCCGGCGATGGAGGCGGTGCTGGTGTTGTGCAGGCGCACGCGACGGTAGGCGCTGATGCGGCCCATGGCTCCGCGCAGGATGCTCTCCATGACGATGGGCCGGGTCCAGCGGCGGCCCGAGCGGCCCCCGGCCAGGACGACGAGGCCGTCGGCGAGGCGGCCGGTGCGGGAGACGCCGTGGTCGATGTCCAGGAGGTCGCCGAAGATGCCGGGGCTGTCGCCGTAGCGGTCCTGGAGTTCGCGGAGCCTGGCCAGCAGGGAGGTCAGGTGGGCCTGGACGCGGGCGCCGGAGGCGGCGGTCGCCTCCATGGCCGAGGCGGAGCGGCGGTCGGAGGCCAGCAGCTCCTCCAGCGTGTGCGCGCGCAGGCGGGCGAGGGCGTCGTGGACGGGGGGCAGTTCCTCCCCCAGCGTTTCGGCGGCGCCGACGCGGTCCTCGCGGATGCGGGCGACCATGAGCGGCAGACCGACGCGGTCGAGGTCGGCGATCTGCTCCTCCAGCGCGGTGCGCCGGGCCAGGGCGTCGGCGGCGCGCACGCGCGCGGTGTCGAGTTCGGCGGTGACGGCGTGGGTGAGCCTGTGCAGCGCGACGTGGCGGGGCTGGGGGTGCTCGTCGAGGACCTCGCGGGCGGCGCGGCCCGCGCGCAGGCCCTCGACGAGGGCGGGCAGGAGCTCGTCGACCAGGTGCTCGGCCTCGCGTTCGAGGGCCTGGGCGGTGGTGTCGACCCGGGTGCCGTGCTCGCGGGCGGCGCGGGCCGCCGCGGCCTGGTGCGCCGCCGCGGTGACGGCGGCGCACAGGGCGGCTCCGGCCGCGCCGACGGCCAGGGCCACGCTCTGGCGGGCGTCGGGGTGAGCCGTGACGACCGCCCAGGACCAGGCGGGGGCCGCCAGCGCGGTCACGGCGAACAGGGCGACCAGGGCCTGTCGTCCGGGGCGCGGTGGCCGCCGTCGTCGGTCGGACGGGTGAACTGGCATGGGCGGGTTCCTCGCGGGGCAATCGCGCGAAGGGAGCGGGGCCGTGCCCGGTCCCGTCGCCCGGTCTCCGGGCAGGGGAGGTCCACCCGGTTTTCCCTCGGGGAATTCGAGGGCGGACGGAAATCACCGTAGACCACGGGCGAAAGGCACGTGGGCTTTCTCGCGAGGAACCCCGGTCAGACGGCGGAGAAGTGCGGCATCCCGCTTTTTCCGCTCTTCTTAATCCTGACATAACCCTGCATTGCGCGCTTTTCGCACGGATGCCCGGTTCAGGAGAAAAGGAGGAAGACCGCGAGGACCACCGCCAGGAAGACCAGCGCGCCGATCGCGGAGTGGCGCCGGGAGGCGGCGCCCGCGTCGTCGGCGCGCGCGGGCAGGCCGGGCCAGCACAGCACCGCGGCCGCGGCGGCCCCCGCGCTCAGGGCCACGTCCAGGTACCAGACCGCCACGGGGAAGGACGCCCACGTGGTCAGCAGCAGCGAGAGCACCAGGAAGAAAAGGGTGTGGGCCGTCCGGTTCAGCACGTCCCAGCGGTCCGCGAAGCGGAACCTGCCCCGGCCGCGGAGCCGCAGGAGTACGTCCGCCGCGCTCAGGACGCAGATGCCGTTGAGGAACGCGGCCCCGGCGTAGGTCAGCACGTCCATCACGCTCATCGGGCGTCCTCCCCCGTCAGCAGCTCCAGGACGGGACCTTCCAGTCCGGTGGTCGTGTTGCCGAAGGCCAGGACCGCGCGCCCGCCCTCCCGGTCCAGGGCGACCATGGAGGAGAAGCCGCCGGTGCCGCCGTTGTGCCAGGTGACCTCGGTACCGCCGTGCTCCTGCGTGATCCAGGCGAACCCGATCCGCTGGTCCGGCCCGTCGTCCCAGCGCGGTTCCAGGGCCGCCGCGCCCGGCGCGGCGCCCTCCAGCAGCGCCCCGGCGAAGCGCGCCATGTCGGCGGGGGTGGAGCGCACTCCGCCCGTGGGCGCGTAGGCGCGGGCCAGCCAGGGGTCGGCCCGGCGCCCCCTGTCGGTGTAGCCCCGGGTCGCGCCCTCGGGCAGGTCGTCCCCGGAGTCGGGCAGGGTCGTGTCGTCCATCCCCAGGGGGTCGAGCAGCCGCTCGCGCAGGAGGGTGGCGTAGTCGGTCCCGGCGGCGTTGGCCAGGGCGTGGCCCAGGATCGCGGTGCCCATGTTGGAGTAGTGGGACTCGCCGCGGTCGGACAGCTCCGCCGCGGCCACTTGCGCGACCAGGTCGTCGTAGTCGTAGGAATAGGGGTCGTTGCCCAGGTAGGAGGCCGCCACCGAGACCACGATGTCGGACACGCGGGTGGAGAGCCGGGGCAGGCCGGAGCGGTGGCTGGTCAGCTCGGCCAGGGTGACGTCGGCGGCGGGGGCGCCGTCCAGCTCGACCAGCTCCCCGAGCCGGGTGTCGGCGGTGACCTCGCCGCGTTCCATGGCGATGGCGAGCAGCATCCCGGTCATGCCCTTGGTGACCGAGCCGATCTCGTAGTCGGTGCCGTCGTCGGCGCCGAAGTGCGCGAAGCGCGCCCGTCCGCCGTCGACCTCGACGACGCTGACGCGGTCGCGCACGCCCTCGGACAGCAGCGGGCGCGCCCGGTCCAGGAGCCCGGCGTCCCCGGACTCCTCGGCGGACAGGGCGGGTGTGTGCGGCCGTGCGGCGATCCCGAGTACGACGACCAGGACGGCCGCCGCACAGGCGACCGCGACGGTCCCCCTTCTGGCTCTCACGGAACCCTCCTCAATGGGGCGCTCCCCCGGCCGCCGTGAGGATGGCGAGCAGGGGGACGACGCGTTCCGGTGGAATGGCGTAGTGGCCGCGCCGGACGGTGATGAGCCATCCGGCGGCGGCGAGCAGGTTGACGTGGTGGTAGATCTGGCCGGTCGTGCCGAAGTCGGAACGCTCGGCCAGGGCGGCGACGGTCCCGGTCCCCCTCCAGACCGCCTGTAGCAACTGGAGCCGGACGGGGTTGCCCAGGGCGTCGAGGCTGGCGGCGTGGCGGGCCCAGTCGGACTCCTCCAGGCGCTCGACCGGCAGCCCCTGCTGCCACTCCAGCGCGTTCTCCTCCCCCTCCCCGTCGCGGACGATCCCCGCGAAGACCACGCCGCCGTGTCCGGTGACGCGCTCCCGCAGGGCGTTGAGCGCGAAGAACACGTCTCCGAGCTCCTCCGCTCGGGGCGTCTCGGCCGCGCGTTCGCCGGCCGCCTCCAGGGCACTGACCCGCGCCTCCAGCTCGGCCAGCCGCTCCTCCGTCGTCCCGTCCACCACACCTCCACCTTACATGCTTTTCCGTAATTACGTAATTTTAGATTACCAGGCCCGTGAGCTTTGCCCGATCCGTAGGAACGGGTGGGGTGTCGCTGACCCGCGGGGTCGGATGATGAAGACAAGGCGCGCGGATCGCGCATCCGCGAGAGGGACACCCGAGCGGCCGTTCCCACGTCCCGGACCGCGCAGAGGCCAGCGGGGACGGCCGGGAAGGATCCGTGAACATGCGAACGCAGGCAGCCAACGGCTGGCAGTTCTTCGTCGCGACACTGCTGATCGTCATCGGGGCGATCAACGTCATCCAGGGGCTGGTGGCGCTCCTGACCCCCCAGTTCTACGCCGCGGCGAGCACGGAGGTGCTCCTGTTGGGGTACACCTCCTGGGGCGTGCTGCTGGGCCTGTGGGGGGCGGTGCTGATCGTCGCCGGTCTGGCCGTGCTGTCCCGCAGCACGTGGGCCCGGGGCTTCGCCCTGATCCTCGCCTCGGTGAACGCCATCGCCCAACTGGGCTTCGTCATGGCGATGCCGCTGTGGTCGATGGTGGCCATCGCCGTGGACCTGCTGGTGATCTACGGCCTGACCGCCGGCTGGCCCGACCGCGAGCGCGAGTCCGGGCGCACCGAACACCACGAGGGCGCCTACCAGAGCGGGTACAACGCCGCCCACGCGGCGCCCAGGCCCGCGCAGTCCCCGGAGGGGGGCACCGGCTCGCCGCAGCAGACGGCGGGACCGCAGCAGACCACCGGGCAGAACTACTGAGAGCCCCTCCCGGGCCGCCCCCGTTCCCCAGGACGGGGGCGGTTTCGCGCGCCCGCGCCCGTGCGCGGTCGGTGGTGGGACCGCGGTCGGGCCGGGGGAGGACCCCTTCGCGCGCCCGGGGACGGCCGCCGCGGACACGGCCGGGGGCGGCGGCCTCGGCCACCGCCCCCGGCGGGTCGGTCACTCCCCCGCGGAGCGCCTCAGTCCTCTCCCCCGCCCTCGTCCTCGGTGAGGTAGTTGGCCAGGAATCCGAGGACCCCGAAGGCCGCCGCGGCCGCGACCGCGGGGACGAACAGCAGGTCCGAGGTGGTCGTGATCCAGTCCGGCCGCTGCGCGACGACTCCGGCCAGCTGACCGGCGACGAGCAGGACGCCGAGGAGGAAGCAGGCGACGAGGCCCAGCTTGAACAGGGTGCGCACCACGAGGAGGGCGCGGGATCTGATGGTGGTCATTGTTCAGCCTCCGAAGACCGGTAGGACGCCCCAACCGATGAGGCAGCCGATCAGGAAGATCGGGATCATGTAGTAGACGATCAGCGGCAGGAAGGTGCTCTCGGGCCGGGCACCCGTCAGTCCGGCCGCCACGAAGATCGACCCGGACGCGGGCGGCGAGGCCCCCTCGGTGGAGGCGAACACCAAGATGGCGATCACCGCCAGCAGCGGGTCGACGCCCACGCCCACCAGTGCCAGGAAGGAGATCTGCCCGACCGCGGTGAGGGTGGCCGTGGAGGAGAGCGGCCCGGCGACCAGGGCGATCACCAGTCCGACGGCCACCACCAGCAGGACGCGGTTGACCGGCAGGTTCTCCAGCAGGGTGTTGACGTCCTCCGCGAGCCCGAGGCGGGCCAGGATCTCGCTGGCCGCGATGGCGAAGAACAGCAGGGCCCCGATGGTGGCGAACTTGGGCAGGGCGCCGTCGAGCAGGGCCGACCAGTCCCGCGGGTTCCGGGGCAGGCGGTCGCGTCCGGCGACGAGGGAGAACACGATGATCAGGATCGGGATCCAGATCAGCAGCGAGATCTCTCCCATGGCCTCGCCGAGCGGGGTGGAGTTCTCCAGGTAGTCGGCCAGGGGCCCCGCCGTGACCACGATCGGGATGAGCGCGCCCAGGAAGATGGTCAGGGCTCCCGCGCCCTGGCGCAGGGACTCGCGCAGTGGCAGCAGGTCGGTCTCGTCGGCCCTGGGGATACCGTCCCTGCGCACGAAGTACGTGATCAGGGCGAACCTGAGCAGGATCTGGTAGGCCCCGGCCGCGAGCAGGCCCATGTAGACCTGGCCGGTGCTGACCATGCCCCCGGCGAAACCGATCATGATGACCATGGAGGCGCTGGGGGGCAGGGCCGCGCCCATCCCCCCGTTGCCGGCCATCACCGTGGCGGCGCGGGTGGGGGACCACCCCGTGCGCACCATCCAGGGGCCGGTGAAGGAGCCGCTGGAGGCGGTGTTGGCGGAGTTGGACCCGGACAGGGCGCCGAAGACCGCGGAACCGGCCGTGTCGATGAAGGCGGGGCCGCCGCGGACGCGCCCGAAGAGGGAGTTCAGGATGGCCAGGATCCGCTGGATCAGGCCCGTGACGTCGATCAGGTAGGCCATGAACACGAAGGCCAGGGCCGCGTAGAGCACCTCGTGGGTGAGGGCGTCGACCAGCCCCCGCAGCAGGTACGCGGGCGCCTGCGCCCCGGCGAACAGCGCGGTGACGACCAGTCCGAGCAGCATCGCCTCGCCCATGTTCCGTTTGAACACGACGTTCCAGACGATGATCACGGCGATGAAGGCCGCCAGGGCTAGGAGTGCGATGGGCATGGGTGGACCTTCGGGAGGGGAGTCGGGGAGTGGTGGCGGCCGGGTGCGGCGGGGGACCGGTCCGACCGGGGCTCGGCGGGGCGGAGACCGGCGGGGCGGGCGCTCACCGGCGTTCCGCCCGGATGGCGCCGCGGCGGCGCTCCTCCTCCGCCACGACCTCGCGGGCCGCGCTCAGGGTCTGCTCCGCCTCCAGACGGGGGACGAAGAACACCCCGTCGCCGTCGGCGACCACGATGTCCCCGGTGGAGCAGACCGCGCCGCCCACCGAGACCGTCCGGCCCACGTGCCCGGGGCCGTCCTTGTAGGGCCCGGCGGGCGAGATCCCGGCCGCCCAGACGGGGAAGCCCAGGTCGCGGAGTTCGTCGGCGTCCCGGACCGCGCCGTCGACCACCATGCCGCGCACGCCCCGGTTGAGGGCGCGTTCGGCGATGAGCTCGCCCAGCAGGGCGCGTGAGGTGTCGCCCCCGCCGTCCACGACCAGGACGTCCCCCGGCCGCGCCAGGGTCAGCGCCCGGTGCAGGGCGCGGTTGTCGCCGGGGCGGGTCAGGACGGTGAGCGCCCGGCCGGTGACGCTCGCCCCGGGCCAGACCGGACGGACGCGCGAGGAGACGAAGCCCAACCGGTCGCGGCCGTCGCCGATGGCGGCGGTGGGGACGCCGACGTAGGCGTCGGCCAGTTCGCGCGCGTCCTCCCCGCCCGAGCGCGCCAGGAACAGGTGGCGGTCGGCGGCCCCGGTGCTCACCGGCGCCTGGACGCCCAGTTCATCGAGGAGTTCGACGCTGGAGCGGAGTTCGTGCGCCCTGCGCAGGGCGTGCAGGCGCGTGCCCTTGTCCAGGCGCTCCAGCGCGGAGGTGCCGTCGGCGAGCGCGTCGGCGACCTGGGTGCGCATCCACGCCTCCTCCCCCGCGGCCCTTCCGGCGTCCACGGCCTCGGTGATCAGG
The DNA here is from genome assembly GCF_052466615.1 of Nocardiopsis sp. M1B1. Taxonomy (NCBI): domain Bacteria; kingdom Bacillati; phylum Actinomycetota; class Actinomycetes; order Streptosporangiales; family Nocardiopsidaceae; genus Nocardiopsis; species Nocardiopsis sp. M1B1. The sequence goes on along the minus strand of NZ_CP196194.1, from coordinate 2,367,568 downwards.
GCTCCCAGGCCCTTCATGAAGACGCTGCGCAGCAGCTTGCGCCGTGACGCGGCCCCGACCTCGCCGCCGACGGGCTCGGCGTCGGAGCCCACCGCCCGGAGCAGCCGGGCGGCGGCCTCGGAGGCGGGGCCGGAGAGCAGGACGTTGACCTCGGCACCGTACCTGAGCACCGAACCGATGATCGCACCGTCCACGACCTGGGCGGATTCGCCCAGGGCCGCCTCCACCTCGATCTTGGTCGCCGGGGCGGCGGCGTTGAGGTCCACGTACACCGCGTCCCGGCGCAGCACCGGCCGGGCGTCCTCGGCCGCGGTCACCGCGTACGCGGCCGTGGTGAGGCTGAGGACCAGGTCGGCGTCGGCGACCGCCTCGCCGGTCGAGGCGGCCCGCGCCACCCCCTCGGGCGTCCGCGCCCCCGGCGAGGGGTCGTAGCCGACGGTCTGCCAACCGGCGGCCGCGAACGCGCCGGCGTAGATGGCACCGGCTTCTCCGAGCCCGAGCACGGCGACCTTCATGATCCCACCCTCTATCATTGAGTGATAGTTACTGTTGCCTGTTGATAGTGAGTGTGACCTGCGACGCTTCGCGGTGTCAACCTGCCGGAAACCCGTCCGCTACGTTGAGGGGAGGGCGGCGATGCGCGCATCGCCTTGGGGACGGGCACATCGGTCCCTCCCGCGACAGGGCGAACTCCCGCGGCAGGGCGAACTCCCGGGACAGAGCGAACGACGACGGAAGGGCGGGCGAGGGCACGGATGGGAGCGACGGCTGGGGGTGGCAACCAGGGGCGCACCCTGGACCGGGCTCTGGACGTGCTGGAGTGCCTGGAGCGGGCGCGCGGCCCCCTGCGGCTCAGCGACATCGCGCGGGAGAGCGGGCTGCACCTGGCCACGACGCAGCGCACCGTCAACCAGCTCGTACGGCGCGGATACGTCCAGCAGGAGCGCCTGGGCTACTCGCTCGGGCCGGTGGTGCTGTCCCTGGCGCACTCCTTCGTCGTCAACGACCGCCTCTGCAGCGTCGCGACGCCGATCCTCACCGAACTGTCGGCCACGACCGGTCTGACCTCGTCGGTCTACGTGCGCTCGGGACAGGAGCGCATCCTCATCGCGCGCGTGGACGGAGCCGACCCGCTGCGCTACCAGTTCCCCATCGGGCGCCGGGTGCCCCTCTACATCGGCGGCGGCAAGGTGCTGCTCAGCGACTGGGACGACCAGGAGCTCGACGCCTACCTCGCCGACCACGCCGAGGTGCGCCTGGCCTCGGGCAGGACCCAGGACGCCGCCGACCTCCGGGCGCAGATCGAGCGGATCCGGGAGGTCGGCTACCACCTCGCCGAGTCCGAGCGGGAGCCCGGCGCCCTCAGCCTGACCCGGCTGCTGTACGACTCCGAGGGCGAGACCCTGGGCGCCGTCAACCTGGTGACCACCAGTGACAGGACCAGCCCCGAGGAGCTGCTGTCCCAGCTTCCGGAGCTGTCACGGGGCGCCAACGCCATCGGGGTGCGCGCCTGAGGTGTCACCCGCCTGAGGCGTCACCCGCCGGGACGGGCGGACGCGCTCGGGTCCCGGCCGTGTAGGTTCCGGGCATGGACGTTGCGGGCATGGACGACGACTGGCGGGCGGACCGGGTCGGGAGCGCGCTGCGGGGCGCCAACCCCACCGTGCTGCGGCGTCTGGACGCGGGCTTCGCGGTGATCGGGGACGTCCAGTTCCTGCCGGGGTACTCGGTGCTGCTCACAGACCGCCCGGAGGCGGAGAGGTTGTCGGACCTGCCCCGACCCGAACGGCTGGCGTTCCTGTCCGGCATGGAACGGCTCGGTGAAGCGGTCGAGCTGGCCTGCCGACGCCGCGACCCGGCGTTCCGGCGGGTCAACCTGGAGATCCTGGGCAACACCGACGCATTCCTGCACGCGCATGTGTGGCCGCGGTTCGACTGGGAGCCGCCCGACCTGGTGGGCAGACCGGTGTGGCTCTACCCGCGGGACAGGTGGACCGACCCGCGGCACGCGCTCGGTCCGCGGCACGACGCGCTGCGCGAGGCGATCGGCGCAGAACTGGACCGCTTGCGGAAGGTGATCGGCACCGAACCGGAGCGCCCGCGGGAGGCGTCCGGCGCCGAACCGGACCGTCTGCGCGAGGCGACCGGCACCGGACTGGACCGCCCGCAGGAGGCGGACTGACCGGACCCGGGGTCAGTCGCGGTACAGCTCCGCCAGGGCGTCGGCGTAGCGCTCCCGGACGACCTGGCGCCGGAGCTTGAGCGAGGGGGTCAGCTCACCGGTGTCCGGTCCCCACTCGCCCGGGAGCAGCAGGTGGCGCCTGACCCCCTCCGCGCGGCTGAACCGGGCGTTGGCCGCCGCGACCGCGCGTTCGGCCTCCGCCGCCACCTCGGGGTGGGCGACCAGCGCCTCCCAGTCCCCGCCGGTGTCGATGCCCCGGACGGCCGCCCACACCGGCAGCGTCTCGCGGTCGGGCACCAGCAGCGCCACCAGGTAGGGCCTGCGGTCCCCGTGCACGTAGGCCTGGCCGACGATGGGGTGCTCCTTGAGGGCGTTCTCCACCGGCGCGGGCGCGACGTTCTTGCCCTGGGAGGTGACGATGAGCTCCTTCTTGCGGTCGGTGATCCACAGGTAGCCGTCCGCGTCGAGGCGGCCGACGTCGCCGGTGGCGAACCACCCCCCGGCGTCGGTGGCCGGGCGCACCGAACCGTCGGGCTGGAGGTAGCCGCCGAAGACCGACTCCCCGCGCAGCCACACCTCGCCGTCCTCGGCCACCCGCACCCGCACGCTCGCGAGGGGGCGGCCGACCGAGCCCAGCCGGAACCCGGTGGCGGGGCTGTTGACGGTGGCCACGCCCACGGACTCGGTGAGGCCCCAGGCGTCCATGACCACGACCCCGAACCCGGCCCAGAACCGCACCACGTCCAGCGGCATCGGCGCGGAGGCGCTGGAGGCCCAGCTCACCCGGTCCAGGCCCACCTGGGCCAACAGGGGAAGCAGGACCTCGGCCCGGGCCCGCTCGAAGCGTTCTCCGAGTTCGGCGGGCACCTCCTCGCCGCGCTCGCGGTGGGCGACGTGCTCGGTGGCCACGGCCGTGGCCGCGTCCACGGCGGCGCGCCTCTCCTCGGGCATGCGGGCGATCCCCGCGCGCAGGGCGGAGGCGAACTTCTCCCACACCCGGGGAACCCCGAAGAACTGGGGCGGGCGCACGTGCCGCAGGACCCCGGGCAGGTCCTGGAGGCTTTCGCACATCCACACGTGGGAGGCGCGGAAGACCGGCAGGTAGAGGCCGAGCATGCGTTCGGCGATGTGGGCCAGGGGCAGGTAGCACACGTGGTCGGGGAGGGCGGGGAGAGCAGGGAGGGCGGGGTGGTCGGGGAGGGCGGGGTGGTCGGGGAGGGCGGGGTGGTCGGGGAGGGCGATGGCCGCGTCCAGGGCGGTGGCGTTGGCGAGCACGTCGCGGTGCGTGACGGCCACGCCCTTGGGGTCCCCGGTGGTCCCGGAGGTGTAGACGACGGTGAGCAGGTCGTCGGGGGTCAGGTCGCGCCAGCGTTCGAAGGCCGTCCCGGCGGGGGCGGCGGGGGTGGTGGGGGCGGCGGGGGTGGTGGGGGCAGTGGGGGTGACGGGGACGACGGGAGCGGCAGGGGCGGCAGGGACGTCGGGAGCGGCAGGGGCGGCGGGGGTGCCCTCCAGGCAGGCGTAGTCGGTGTGGCCGCGGCCGGGGTCGGCCCCGTCCACGACGACCAGCGCGGCCAAGGGCATCTCGGGGTCGGCGAGCAGGCCCTCCCATACGGCGGCGGCCGCGGTGTCCCCCACCACGGCGAGACGGGCTCGGCTGTGCCGGGCGATGTGGGCGACCTGTTCGGAGGCGGCGGTGTCGTAGACCGTGGTGGGAACGGCACCCGCGTGGACGAGGGCGAGGTCGGACAGCCAGTGCTCGGGGCGGTTGCCCATCATGAGCAGGACGTGGTCGCCGGGTTCGACTCCCAGGGCGGCGTAGCCCTCGGCGAGCACGGCGACGCGGTCGCGCACCCGCGACCAGGTCAGGGTGGTCCAGTCGCCGCAGTCCGGCGCGCGCCAGGACAGGGCGGGCGCGTCGGGGTGGTCGGCGGCGTTGCGGGCGAGCAGGCTCGGAAGGGTTCGTCCGGCGGGGGGCATGGGCGCTCCTGGGTCCGGGATCTCCGTACACGGCCGACGGGGGGTGTCGGGTGCACTCATCCCTACCCGGGAAACGGGTGCCCGCTCCGGGTGCCCCGCTCCGGTCTCCGAGGGGTCGGCGGCCGGAGCGGGGCCGCCCCCTCGGCAGCCGGAGCAGGGCCGTCCCCTCGGCGGCCGGAGCGGAGCCGGGCTCAGCGCTTGCGCGGGTGCAGGTGGCTGGTGACGGCCAGCCGGTTGTAGAGGTTCATCATGGCGATGCCGGCGATGAGCGCGGCCAACTCCTGGTCCTCGAAGTGCTCGGCGGCGCCCTCGTAGGCCTCGTCGGACACGCCGTGCTCGCCCAGGCGGGTGATCTCGTCGGTGAGCGCCAGAGCGGCCCGCTCGGCGTCGGTGAAGATCTCACCGGCCTCGTACCAGGCGGACACGAGGAAGAGCCGCTGCTGGGACTCCCCCGCCTCCAGGGCGCGCTGGGTGTGCAGGTCGATGCAGAAGGAGCACCCGTTGAGCACCGAGGCGCGGAGCTTGACCAGTTCCAGCAGGCCGAGGTCAAGGTGTCCGGAGATGACCTTGTCGATCTCGTCCAGTTTGCTGTAGACCTCGGGAAGCTTCTTCGCCCAGATCACGCGTTCTTTCGCCACGGGGGCCGCCCTCCTCGTCGAACACTTTCACCGTCCCAGTCCCAGCCGGGACCCGGACCACAACGCTACCAACGGGGTCCGGGCGCTGCGGGGTCAAGGGCGGAACCGGATAGGGAAGGGATGGGGAAGGGGAAGAGAGGGGAGGGTTCGGGTGGTTTTGGGTTGGTTTGGTTTTTTTGGTTTATTTTGAATTGGGTTTCCGCAAGCCGAACCGAAGCACGGGGGTGCGGAGATTACCGCGCTTCCCTTCCTTTCGCTTTCCTTCATTTCCTTTCACTGCCCTCCTGCACCACTACTGAGCACGAAACCCCATGCCCCAACGCGACAGCGACCACCGGTGAACTGAAGACCAGGGCCTTGCTGTGGTTCGGGTTCGCCGGTCACCTGGAGCGTGGTCCGGGACAACCGCGACCACAGAAAACACAAAGGGGAAACGGAAGAAAGAGGGCCGTGGCTCAGGTCCCGTGTACGTGCACGGTCTGTGGCTCGGGCTCCGCGTACGTACAGGGTCTGTGGCTCGGGTCCCGCGTACGTCCACGGCTTGTGGCTCGGGTTCCACGCATCTGCACGGTCTGTGGTCGAGGTCGCGCGCACGTACAGGGTCTGTGGCCGGGCTTTGCTGCACGCTCTACAACCCCCTGTCTTCTGGAGGGCGGATACGTGCACGTTCGTACCACCCCCAGCGGTCGGGACCTGGAGGCTGTCCTGACGGCGTGGGGCGGTGGCTGAGCCGCTTATCACGCACTTCGCGGACGTGCCCTCGACCGCGGCACTGGAGAACCGGGGCGAAGCACGCGATGCGCTCACCCCCTGGACAACCGACGTGCGCATCGCGTGGTCCCCAGCACTGGAGAAAACCCCCTATGTCCGGGCGGGGAGCCTGGGACCTACGGCCACCCCCCACACCCCTACCCGACACTGGTGTTTTCCGTCTGTACCCCGCCGTGTCTGAGGAGGGCAGCACCGCACACCTACAACCACCAGACGGCCGGGCTTCAAAACCCCCTTCGGTGGGGGTTCAAACCCCCTGGAGCGGGGGTTCAAAACCCCCACGGGCTGGCGTGAGCGCGATCAGACACCCTCAGCCCGCAAAAGCATTAAACAAAACCTCTCGCCGGCTAATGCGAGCAGGAAAGTGGGTGCTGGATCACCGCGAGGCTGGTTTTCACATCTCCACGGACCGGTGTGGGCGCGAGCATACGCCCCTGAACGGACCGGCCGGTTTCCTTCCCCGGCCGGTCCGTTCCGAGAACACGTCACTGGTCGGCGACGGGCTCCAGCACGAAGACCGGGATCTCGCGGTCGGTCTTCTTCTGGTAGTCGGCGTAGTCCGGGAACGCCGCCACCGCGCGCTCCCACCAGGCCGCCTTCTCCTCGCCCGTGACCTCTCGGGCCACCATGTCCTGGTTCACGGTCCCGTCCCGCAGCTCCACGTGGGGCTCGGCGAGGACGTTGAAGTACCAGACGGGGTGCTTGGGCGCACCGCCGAGCGAGGCGACGGCGGCGTAGCGCCCCTCGTGCTCGACCCGCATCAGCGGCGTCTTGCGCAGCTTGCCGCTCCTGGCCCCGCGCGTGGTGAGCAGGATGACCCGCATACCGCGCAGGGTCATCCCCTCCCTCCCGCCGGAGCGCTCGATCTGCTCGACCTGGTCGCGCACCCACTCCGTCGGACTCGGCTCGTACTCGCCTTCGAGCGGCATGGAATCGTCTCCCTCGTCGTTGCTCATCATGCTGGCCGACAGCACTGCCAACATCACTTCCCCACGGGGCTCATCCGTACCACGTCAGTCGGGAGTGCGGGCGTCGTGGGTGAGCAGCGCCAGCTGCACCCGCCCGGACAGGTCCAGCTTGGTCAGCGCGCTGGACACGTGCGCCTTCACGGTGCCCATCGACATGTACAGCCGCTCGGCGATCTCGGCGTTGGACAGCCCCGCGGTCACCGCCTCGGCCACCTCGCGCTCGCGTTCGGTGAGCAGCGCCAGCCGCTCCCGGGCGCGCTCTCGGCGCGAGGGCGCCTCGTCGCGCTCCAGCGGGTCGGCCCCGGCCACCCGGTCCATCAGCGCGCGGGCCACGCCCGGCGAGAGCACGGGCTCGCCCGCCGCCGCGCGGCGCACCGCCTCCACGATCCGCTCCGGAGCGGTGTGCTTGAGCAGGTACCCGGCGGCGCCCGCCCGCAGCGCCCGCACCACGGTGGCGTCGGCGTCGAAGGTGGTGAGCACCAGGACCTGGGGCCCGCTCCCGTCGCCGCGTAGCGCCTCGGTCGCCGCGATCCCGTCCGTGCCGGGCATGCGCACGTCCATCAGCACCACGTGGGGGCGGTGCTCGGCCACCGCCGCGGGCACCTCGGAGCCGTCCCCGGCCTCGCCCACCACCTCGGTGTCCCCGTCGCCGCTGAGCATGATCCGCAGGCCGGAGCGGACGAGGGGGTCGTCGTCCACGAGCAGGACGCGCACGGGAGTGTTCACGGGCACCACTATGGCACCTCCGTCGTCTCCAGCCAGGGCAGCGCGGCCCGGAGGCGGAACTCCCCGTCCTCGGGCCCGTGGCGCAGGGTTCCGCCGTCCAGGGCCACCCGCTCGGACAGGCCGGTCAGCCCCGCCCCGGCCCCGGGGATCTCCGCGGGCGCCACCCCCACCGGCAGCGGGTTGACCACCGACACCTCCAGGCCTCGCCCGGGGGCGCCGCCGATCCGCACCTCCACCCGGGCTCCGGGCGCGTGCTTGCGCGCGTTGGTCAGCCCCTCCTGCACCAGCCGGTAGGCGGTGCGGCGCACCTGGCCGGGCGGCTCGGCGCCCTCGGGGACGTCGTGGACGGAGCGCACGCGCTGACCCGCCCGCACCGCCTCCTCCACCAGACGGTTGACCTCGGTCAGGGCGGGCGGCTGGGGCGCGGCGGTGCCCGCGTGGTCGCCCTCCTCCCCCGGGGCGGTGTCGGCCGCGCGCAGCACCGACAGGACGCCGCCCAGTTCCTCCAGCGCCTGGTGGGCGTTGTCGCGGATGACGCGCACGGCCGCGCCGAGTTCGGCGTTCTCCAGCGGCGGCGCCTCGCCCCGCTCCGCGCGCTCGGTTCGGTAGGCGAGCGCACCGGCGTGCACCGACAGCAGCGACATGCGGTGGGCGACCACGTCGTGCATCTCGCGGGCGATGCGCTGGCGCTCCTCGGTCCGGGCCGCGGCCAGGCGCCGCCCCCGGTCCTCGCGTTCGCGCCGCACGTCCTCGCGCAGCCGCTCGATGAGCTGGCTCCGGGTCCGGATGGCCACACCCCAGCCGATACTGCCCGCGAAGAGCAGTGTGGCGATGATCAGGACGACGACGCTGTCTCCGCGGGTGGGCGGGACCATGACGATCCAGGGCAGGCCCAGGATGAGGCTCGCCATCGCCGTCACCACGGCCTGCTGCCAGGGGCGGCGGACGGCGAGGTTGAACAGGGCGACGACCAGGGCCGCGGTCACCGAACTGGACACGCTCTGGACCACGCACAGCAGGACGGCCACGCCCAGGGGGTGGCCGCGGCGCCACCACAGCGCGAGGCAGCCGACCACGCCCAGGGCGAGGTCCGGGAGGATGAGCCAGGAGGGCACGTACGGGTGCAGGCCCACGCTGTAGGCCAGGACGTAGTAGGCCCACACCAGCGCGGCGACGAGGAAGAACAGGACGTCCGCCGCCCATCCCCGCGGGCCCCGGCGCTCCCCGGACGCGGTGCCGCCGTCCGCGGCCGGTGTCGTGTCCACGTGGACCCCCTCCTCCACGCCAAGAGTAGGACGGCCGCACCCGCGCCGCATCGGCCGACGGGCCGCCGCACCGGCGCGGACCTGGCCGACCGGACAGGCGGCCGTGACCGTTCGGCGGATGCGCCCGCACCGGGAACGCGGGGAGGGTGGCGGTATGAGTGAGAACGCGCCCGCCCTGGAACTGGACGGGCTGACCAAGGTCTTCAACGGCACGACGGCGGCGGACGGGGTGAGCCTGTCCGTGCCGCGGGGAGCCATGCTCGGGCTGGTCGGCCCCAACGGGGCGGGCAAGACCACCTCGCTGTCCATGGCGGTGGGGCTGCTGCGCCCCGACGCCGGAACGGCCCGGGTCCTGGGCGTGGACGTGTGGTCGGACCCGGTCGGGGCCAAGCGCATGCTCGGCGTCCTGCCCGACGGCCTGGCCCTGCCCGAGCGGCTGACCGGCGGGGAACTGCTGAACTACTGGGGGCAGCTGCGCGGGCTGGGCCGGGAGGTGACGCGGGCGCGCGCCGAGGAGCTGCTGCGGGTGCTGGAACTGGACCGGGCCGAGGGGGACGCGGTGCTGGTGGCGGAGTACTCCACCGGCATGCGCAAGAAGATCGGGCTGGCCACGGCCCTGCTGCACGCGCCCAAGGTCCTGGTCCTGGACGAGCCCTACGAGGCCGTGGACCCGGTCTCGGCGCGGGTGCTGACCGCGATCCTGCGCAGGTTCACCGACGGCGGCGGCACGGTGGTGATCTCCAGCCACGTGATGGCGCTGGTGGAGCAGCTCACCGACCGGGTGGCCATCATCGCCCGCGGCCGGGTGCTGGCCGACGGGGCGCTGGAGCAGGTGCGCGGCGTGGACACCACCCTGGAGGACACCTTCGTGCGTCTGGTGGGCGCACGCGAGATGGAGGAGGGTGAGCTGGCGTGGCTGGCCTCCTGATCCGGTTGAAGTTCACCCTGCTGCGGCACTCGGCGACGGGGATGCGGCTGTTCGGGATCGCCCTGGTCGTCGGCGGGACCGCGCTGACCTGGTACCTGGCGGTGGCGGCGGCCTCGGACGGCGTGCGGGCGGACCTGCTCTGCCTGGCGTTCGCGGTGTGGGCGGTGGGCTGGATGCTCGGCCCGACCGTCGCCAACGGCACGGGTGTGCTGCGCTCGCAGTACTTCGCGCTGCTGCCCCTGGACCGGCGCCGGGTGGGCGCCCTGCTGCTCGTGACGATGTTCGTGGACCTCGGTCCCGTCGTCACGCTGCTGGCGCTGGGCGCGCTCGTGTGGCACGCGCTGGCGTTGGACCCGTCCGCGCTGGTGGTGGCGGTGCCGGGGGTCCTGGTGCTGTGGGTGTTCGTGGTGACGCTGTCCCGGCTGGTGTTCCGGGCGCTGGGCGCGGCGATGCACTCGCGGCTGGGCATGGAGATCGCGTCGGTGCAGTGGGGGCTGATCCTGGCCGGGCTCTTCTTCGGGTGGATGGTGGTGCAGCCCGCGTTCCGGGCGACGCTGAGCCTGAGCGAGAACGGTCTGGGCGAGGGCGTGGTGGGCGCCGTGCTGGCGGCGCTGCCGACCTCGTGGCCCGTACTGGCCGTGCAGGCCGCCGCGTCCGGTTCCTGGCCTGCGGCCGCGGCCTGGCTGGGCGGGTTCGCCGTGCTCACGGCGGCGATGGTGGTGGTGACCAGCGTGCTGCTGGCGCCCCGGGTGACCTCGCGCGGGGTCCGGCGGCGCCGCGGGAGCGGGAGCGGCGCGCTCACGCGCCGGGCGTTCGCGCTGCTGCCCGACTCCCCGCTGGGCGCGGTGGTCGGCCGGGAACTGCGCCAGTGGTGGCGCGACCCGTGGCGGGGCCTGGAGCTGCGGGCGTCGCTGTGGGCGGCGCTGTTCATGGGCCTGATGGCCTGGCCCACCGACCTGTACGCGTTCTTCGCTCCGTTCACGGGGGTGATCGCGGCCTTCGTCATGGCGCTGTCCACCTCGAACATGTACGGGCACGACGGCACGGCGCTGTGGCTGTCGGTGGTCGGCCAGGACCGGGACACGCTGCGCGCGGACGTGCGCGGCCGCCAGATCGCGATCCTGCTGCTGATCGCCCCGGCCGCGACCGCGTTGAGCGCGGTGTTCATCGCGGCCACCGGAGCCCACTGGGCGTGGCCGCTGGTGCTCACGGGCTTGGCGGCGTTCTTCGGCGTGGGCAGCGGGCTGGCGCTGCTGCTGTCGGTGGTGGCGCTCTCCCCCGGTGTGGACCCGCAGTTGCGGGTGGACGCCAACGACTCCGGCGACAACTCGGTGCAGGTGTGGATCGCGCTCGTGGCGCTGCCGGTGCTGTGCACGCCCTCGGTGCTGGCCGCCGTGTTCCTGTCGCTGTGGGGGCTGCCGTGGCTGGCGGTGCCGGTGGGCGTGTTCAACGGGGGGTTCGTGGCCTGGCTGCTGGGCCGCGTCGCCTACCGGAGGCTGGAGGCGCGGCTCCCGGAGACCTTCACCCGGATCCGGTACGGCCGTGAGGTCGCGCTCCAGACCGTGCCGAAACGGGGCGGATGGCTGGACCGCCTGGAGCGGTCCGCGATCGAGGGCAACGCCGAGACCAAGCCCACGGGCTCCTGAGGGACCGGCGGCCGTGCGACCCGGGACGGGGGCCGCGCGGCCGCCTTCTCGCGCGCGGGCCGCTCCCGGCGGCCCCACCGGCACCACGGGACACCGCCCCCGCCGCCCCCATGGCAGTTCGTGAGCCCGCGCCCCGAGTGTGACTGGGTGCACTCAGTGCTTCGTTGCACTTGGTGCAACCACCTCCGTACCGTGGAGACGTGGACAATCAGCACGAACCGCCCGCACGCGACCGGCGTGAGGCACTGAAGTCGCGCCACCGCCGCGCCATCGTGGACGCGGCCGCAGCGCTGATGACCGAACGCGGGGACACCGGCTTCACCGTCGACCAGCTCTCCGAACGGGCCGACGTCTCCCGAAGAACCGTGTTCAACCACTTCAGGTCCCTGGACGACATCGTCCTGGAGGTGTTCGGCGAGATGCTGGAGGCGATCGTCGACAGCATCGAGGCCAACCTCCCCGCCGTCACCGGCGACCGGGCGGGCAACATGTTCGACGAGTTCGCGGCGGCCATCCGCCGGACCGACCTGGTCACCCCGGTCACCCGGCTCAAGCGCCTCCTCCGGCAGCAGGGGAACGAACCCGCCCCGAGCCAGGCCGCGCTGTTCGAGCGGGCCATCAACGACGTGAGCGTCCGACTGGCGGCCATCATGACGCGCCGCCACCCGCACGCCGACCCGCTCGTGGTCGACCTCATGTGCGGCGCGGTCATCAGCGGCGGCACGATCACGGTCCAGCGCTGGGAGCAGACCACCGGAGGGGTCGACGACGACGACTCCCGCCGGGTCTGGGCCGACCTGCTGGACCGCATGCTCGCCGTGACCCGTGACGGCTACGGGAACGCCGGATCGCCCACCTCCTGAGAGCACACGCGCTCCCTCCCACCCACTCCGTTTGCAGGAACCATGGCTGAATTTCTCTACAGACTCGGGCGTGCGTGCGCACGTCGCGCCCGAACCGTCATCGCGGTCTGGCTGGCCCTCCTGGTGGCCTCCGGTACCGCCTTCTTCCTCTTCTCCGGCGAGCTGGAGGACAGCTTCTCCATCCCCGGGACGCCCACCGACGAGGTGGAACAGCTCCTGTCGCAGGAGTTCTCCGGGATGGGAGGCGGCTCGGGCACCGTCGTCTACCAGACCGAGGACGGCTCGGACTTCACCCAGGAGCAGCGGGAGGCGATAGCCGACCGCGCCGAGCAGGCCGCCGGGCTCTCCGGCGTGGAGGACGCGATCGACCCGTTCGCCACGGAGCAGCAGCGCGCCGACCAGCAGCAGGAGCTGGAGGAGGGCCGCGACGAGCTGGAGAGCGGCCTGGAGGAGCTCGAAGCCGGTCAGGCCGAGCTCGACGCGGGCCGCGAGCAGGCCGAGGCCGCCGGGCTGATCGACCAGGTCGGCCCCGGGCTCGACGCCGAACAGGCCGTGATCGACCAGAACCGCGAGGAGCTGGACGCGGGCCTGGAGGAGCTGGAGCGGGGTGAGGCCATGCTGGAGATGGCCTCGGAGATCCGTTCGGTCTCCGAGGACGGTGACACCGCCCTGGTCCGTATCGCCTTCAGCGACAGCCAGACCGAGATCACCCCGGAGACCCGCGACGCCGTCATGGAGGTCTTCGAGAGCGATCCCGTGCCGGGCACCACGGTCGACTTCGGCAACGACATGGCCATGACCATGCCCTCCCTGGTCAGCACCGCCGAGGTGATCGGCGTGATCGTGGCCGGTGTGGTCCTGGTGGTCATGCTGGGCACCCTGGTGGGCGCGGGCCTGCCGATCCTGACGGCGCTCGTCGGCGTCGGCGTGGCCACCCTGATCGCGATGTCGCTGTCCGGGGTGCTGGAGATGGCCTCGGTGACCCCGATCCTGGGCCTGATGCTGGGCCTGGCCGTCGGCATCGACTACGCGCTGTTCATCATCAACCGGCACCGCCGCCAGCTCAAGCAGGGCGTCGACGTCGGTGCGTCCATCGGCCTGGCCAACGGGACCGCGGGCAACGCCGTGGTCTTCGCGGGCACGACCGTGCTCATCGCGCTGCTGGGCCTGAACCTGACCGGGATCGGGTTCCTGGGCCTGATGGGCAGCGTGGCCGCGGTCTCCATCGCCATCGCCGTGTTCATCGCGATCACGCTCGTTCCGGCGCTGCTGTCGCTGGTGGGCGCGCGCATCCTGTCGCGCCGCGAGCGCGCCCGTCTCGCCGAGAGCACCTCCGCCGCCGGCGGGGACGCGCACGAGGCGGAGCGGGTCAAGCCGATGTCGACCGGCCGCGCGCTGGCCCAGGCCGCGGTGGCCGTGATCGCCCTGGGCGTGGTCGCCCTGCCCGCACTGGACCTGCGCCTGGGCATGCCCGACGGCTCCTCCGAGCCCACCGACTCCACCCAGTACCAGGCCTTCACCGCCGTGGAGGAGAACTTCGGCGCGGGGCAGAACGGCACGCTCCTGGTCGTGGCCGAGCTGACCGGCGGACCCGACGAGGAGTCCGCGGAGCGCAACGCCGAGGAGGAGCAGGCGCTGGTCGCCGAGGAGATCTACTCCCACGACGACGTGGCGGCGGTGGCGCCCATCGGCGTCTCCGAGGACCACACCCTGGCCATCTTCCAGGTCGTGCCCGTCGAGGGCCCGGCCAGCGCCTCCACCGAGCAGCTCGTGCACACCCTGCGCGCGATGGAGCCGATCGAGGGCACCGGCCCGCTGGGCGTCGCGGGCATGGCCAGCGGCAACATCGACATCTCCGAGACGCTGAGCGACGCTCTGCCGACCTACCTCGCGGTGGTCGTGGGCCTGTCCCTGGTGATCCTGCTGCTGGTGTTCCGGTCGATCTTCGTGCCGGTCGTGGCCACGCTCGGGTTCATCCTGTCCTTCTTCGCGGCGCTGGGCGGCGTGGTCGCCGTCTACCAGTGGGGCTGGCTGGGCGGCCTCTTCGGGCTGGAGAACACCGGACCGGTCCTGAACTTCCTGCCCACACTGCTGGTCGGGATCCTGTTCGGCCTGGCGATGGACTACATGCTCTTCATCGGCACGGGCATGCGCGAGGCCTACGTGCACGGTTCGCCCTCGCGGCTGGCCGTGGTGCAGGGCTTCAGGGCCGGACGCTCGGTGGTCACCGCCGCCGCGATCATCATGATCTCGGTGTTCGGCGGGTTCGTCTTCTCGCACAGCGTCATGATCAGCTCGATCGGCTTCGCGCTCGCCTTCGGCGTGCTCATCGACGCCTTCGTCGTGCGCATGGCGCTGATCCCCGCGCTGATGCACCTGGCGGGCAACGCCGCGTGGTGGCTGCCCAGGTGGCTCGACCGGATCCTGCCCGACATCGACGTGGAGGGCGCCTCCCTGGAGCGCCGCCACCCGCGTGAGCAGGGGGCCGGAACCGGCGGGGACGCCGACGGAACGACCGGCGACGCGTCGGCCGCCGGGGACACGGGTTCGCCCTCCCACAAGGAGGACGACACGGACCGGGTGTCCTCCGAGCGGCGCTGAGGCGCACGCGTTCCAGGGGCCCGGAGGCGGTGGTGACCGCCCCCGGGCCCTTCGCGTGCGGGCGCTCAGCCCCGGTTCCCGACCTCGCCGAAGACGCCGGTCAGCCCGTCCAGGAAGGCCGAGAGCGCGAGTTCGAAGCTCGCGTCGTCGATCTCGGCGGCGTGCTCGGGCAGCCGGTGGGCCTGGGACAGGTTCGGGTAGCGGTCCCGGTAGACGCGCACGTCGTCGTCGAACCCGCGCGCGAAGGAGTTGGTGGCGGCCCCCACGACCAGGTACTTGGTGGAGGCGCCGATCATCGTGGCGTAGCGGGGCGGCCATCCGGCGCCCACCAGGCCGCCGTGCACCGCGTCGGCGCGGCGCAGCGCCTCCTCGCGGCGTCCGGGCCCGGAGGAGACCACCGGCAGCAGATGGGGGTGCTCGGCCAGGGCGTCGCGGTAGGAGCGCGCCCAGACGGTGAGGCCCCGGCGCCAGTCCCCGCCCTCGAAGCCCGAGACGTCGATGCGCGAGGTGACCTCGTCCGCGACCTCGGTGAGCAACTCCTCCTTGGTGCGGTAGTGGCTGTAGAGGGAGGCCGCCTGCACGTCTAGCTCCTGGGCGAGCTTGCGCATGGACAGGCCGTCCAGCCCGTCGCGGTCGATGAGCGCGAGAGCCGCGCGGCGGATGCCCGGACGGCTCAGGATCGGCGTCTTGGGTCGGGCCACGGAGGGGTCCCCTTCTCCACTGCGGCGGACGGACCGGACCCTCCGGCGTCCGGCCCGATCATCGCACGTCGGCACACCGCGTGCGGCCCCCTGGCGGTGTTCGCGCACCTGGGGGCCCGTCTTCGGGGCCCGTGCGCCCCGGCATGGGGAGCTGTCCGGAACCGGACGCAGCACCCGTTTCCTCCTGTTCGGCGGCACCTCTTGCACACACCCGGGGGAAGACCGTACCCTCAAACCGAACGCCGTTAGGTTACTGGGGAGACAGGCCGTGATCGATTTCTCACTGAGCGATGAACAGCGCGCCGTCCGCGACTGGGTGCGGACCTTCGTCGAGCGGGAGCTGATGCCGCTGGAGAACGACGTGCTGCGCCGCGAGCGCGAGGGGCAGCCGCCCGGCCTCAACGCCGAGGAGCGCACCCGGCTGCGCGAACTGGCCCGCAAGTCCGACTTCTGGGGCGTGGAGACGCCGGTGGAGTACGGCGGTATGGGCCTGGACCCGGTCACCGCCGCGATCATCGAGATCGAGCTGGGCAGGACCTTCCTGACCTTCAAGTTCGGCGGCGAGGCCGACAACATCCTCTACCACGCCAACGAGGAGCAGAAGGAGCGCTACCTGCTGCCCACCATCGCCGGTGAGCGCCGCTCCTGCTTCGCCATCACCGAGCCCGGCGCGGGCTCCGACGCCAAGGCCATCCGCACGCGCGCGGTCCGCGACGGCGACACGTGGGTGGTCAACGGCGAGAAGACCTTCATCACCGGCGGCAACGAGGCCGACTTCGCCATGGTCTTCGCGGTCACCGACCCGGACAAGGGCGCCGACGGGGGCGTGACCTGCTTCCTGGTCGACCGCGAGGCGGGCTGGACCTCCGAGCCCATCGACACCATGGGCGAGCGCCGTCCGGCCTCCCTGGTCTTCCAGGACGTGCGCGTGCCGCACGAGAACATCCTGGGCGAGGAGGGCCGCGGCTTCGAGCTGGCCATGAAGTGGATCGGCAAGGGCCGCTACCTGCTGCCCGCCCGCGCGCTCGGCGGCTGCGAGCGCCTGCTGGACATGGCGATCGAGTACTCGCGCACCCGCGAGACCTTCGGGGCGCCCATCGCCGACCGGCAGGCCATCCAGTGGATGATCGCCGACTCCCAGACCGAGATCGAGGCGCTGCGCCTGCTGGTGCTGCACGCCGCGTGGCAGGTCTCGGTGGGCCGGGACTCGCGGCACGCGCAGTCCATCGCCAAGCTCTTCGGCGGTGTGAAGGCCAACGAGATCGTCGACCGCGTGATGCAGATCCACGGCGGCATGGGCTACACCCGTGAGCTGCCCATCGAGCGCTTCTACCGCGATGTGCGGCTACTGCGCATCTTCGAGGGCACGGACGAGATCCAGCGCCGCACGATCGCCCGCGACCTGCTCAAGGGCCACGTCAAGGTGGGCGCAACCCTGGGCTAGCGGCGGGACGAGGGGCCCGTGCCGCACGTGGGAGCGCGGCACGGGCCCCTGCCGTACGCGTGTGCCCCGATCGGGCCGCCTCCGCCCCGAGCGGGCCGGGTGCGTGCCCCCGGCCGGAGCGGCGGGTACGTGCCCCCCGGCCGGAGCGGGCGCGTGTCCCGACCGGTCGCCGAGGGGAGCCGGAGAGCGGGGCTTCCCGGGCCCGGGCGCGTGGAACCGGCCCGGACCGGGAGGGACCGCGGGCGGGGTGCGGCGACCACGCGGAGCCCTCTCCGGGAGAGGAAGAGGTCCTAGCGGACGCCGACCAGGTCGCAGACGAAGATCAGGGTCTCGTTCGGCGCGATGGCGCCGGGGGCGCCGCGCTCGCCGTAGGCCAGGTGCGGCGGAATGACCAGCTTGCGGCGGCCGCCCACGCGCATGCCCAGGACGCCCTGGTCCCAGCCCTCGATGACCTGGCGTCCGCCGAGGCAGAAGCTCAGCGGGGCGCCGCGGTTCCAACTGGCGTCGAACTCCTCGCCGCTGGAGAAGGCCACGCCCACGTAGTGGACGTCGACGGTGCTGCCGTGGCCCGCCTGGGCGCCTTCACCGACCTGGATGTCGGTGACCTCCAGCTCGGCGGGCGGCGGGCCCTCGATGAAGTCGATCTCGGGACGCTCAAGCGCCATGGTGGTACCCCTCGTGTGGTCACAGTGAACAGAGGGGCCCAGGCTATCGCTGCGCGGGAACCTCCTGGAGCAAAATGGACGTCCCGCCCGGGTGCTCTGCGACGCGCTCGCGCTGCCCTGACGCGGTCCCAGGCCTGAGTTCCGGAGTCCGGGCCTGGAATGTGAGATCCGCAGGCTGGGACCTGGAGTCTGGAATCTAGAGCCTGAGGTCTGGAGGCTGGGGACCGGGCTCTGGAACCTGGGGGCTGAAGGCCGGGGTCTGGAAGTCCGGGCCTCGGTTCTCAGGCCCGGAGTCTCGGGTCTCGAAACCCAGGTGTGGGAACCCGGGTCTGGGGTCTCGGGTCGAGAAACTCGGGCTTCGGGTCTCAGGTCCGGGGAGTCGGATCTCGGGTGCGAAGTCTGGGGTGTGGAATCCCGGGTCCCAGATCTCAGGTCCCGGATCTCGGGTGTGGGGGCTCGGGTCCCGGATCTCGGGTGTGGGGTATCAGGTGTACGGTCTCGGGTCCGCAGATCCGGGTCTCAGATATCGCCGACGGTGGCGGCGATGACGTGGCCGTGGCCCTCGACCTTGATCGGCCCGCTGTCGGCCTGCACGAACACCGACTCACCGCGCTGGAGGGTCATCCCCTGACCCACCTCGGCGACCAGCTCCACCTGCCCGTGCAGGGCGAGCAGCACGGTCGGCCCCTCCCCCGGCAGGTGGGCGGTGATGCGGCCGGGGCCGATCTCGTGCAGCGCGAACTCCGGGGCGGCCGTGCGGAACTCCCGGCGCCCTTCGCAGACCCCGGGTCTGGCGTAGGGGATGGGCAGCACCGAGAAGTCCACCACGTCCAGCAGCTCGGGCGCGTCCACGTGCTTGCCGGTCAGTCCGGCGCGCAGCACGTTGTCGGAGCTGGCCATCACCTCGACCGCGGTGCCCTGGAGGTAGGCGTGCATGTTCCCCGCGGGCAGGAACAGGGCCTGGCCCGGCCAGAGCGTGACCCGGTTGAGCAGCAGGGCGGCCACCGCGCCGGGGTCGCCCGGGTAGCGGTCGGCCAGGTCGGCGACGATGGCGCCGTGGGACCCGCGCGGACCGGAGTCCGACCACTCGCGCACGAAGTCGTCCAGCAGCCGGGCGCGCTCGCCCTCGGTGAGGGTGAGCAGGCGGGTGAGGGCGCCGCGCAGCGCGGTTCCGGCGTCGGTCAGGGCGAGGTCGCCGCGCAGCGCCACGGCCAGTTCGCAGGTGAGTCCGTGCAGGTCGGCGTGCGCGGCGGCGGGTTCGCGGAAGCCGCACAGCGCCTCGAAGGGCTCCAGGGCCAGGAGGAGTTCGGGCTTGTGGTGGGGGTCGCGGTAGTTGCGGTGCGGGGCGTCCAGGGGGATGCCCGCGCGCTCCTCGGCCTCGAACCCGGCGCGGGCGCGGACGGCGTCGGGGTGGACCTGGAGGGACAGGGGCGCCTCGGCGGCCAGGACCTTGAGGAGGAAGGGCAGTCGCCCGTCGAAGCGTTCGGCGGTGCGCCGTCCCAGGACGCGGTGGGGGTTGTCGGCGATGAGGCCGGGCAGGGGGCGCGGGCCGTCCTCGCAGTGGGCCGTGCTGGGCGCGCCGTGGTGGGCCCCCAGCCACAGTTCGGCCTGGGGTGTGCCGTCGGGTTCGGCGCCCAGCAGCCGCGGGATGGCCGTGCGCGCTCCCCAGGCGTAAGGCCTTACCTGGTTGGTGAGCCTGTGCATGCGCCCCCCGCTTTCCCGTCTGCGTGTTCTCACCCCGTGGACACCCCGGCGAGGCTGCAACAGTCTCGTGGAGGGCGCTGTCCCGGTCGACACGGCGCGCCCCACACCTTGAGGTAGTGCACACTTCACCTCGCGGGGTGGGCGGGCACCCCACGAACACGGGTACCGGCTGCGGCAACGAAGTTACTGGGAAGTAAACCATGATCGGAAGCACGTGAACAGCGCCACATCCTGACCTCCTCCTTCCACCCGGCGACGGGTCGGGCGCCCCGCGAAGCGGCGGGAATCCCGTACCGACCGCCCGTGGAGGCGACCGGCCGCCACCGCGCGGACCGTGCGGCTCACGGGCCCCGCGCTCCCCTGGCGGGGTTCCGTCATTGTCCCGCAGCGGCGCCCGTGGTGCCACGGCCCCGTCTGTGGAACCGCCTACCCGCCGCGCCGCCGAAACCTCTCCCTCCCTCCGGGGAACCGGGGTGCCCGGCGGACGGGCGACCGGTTAACGTGCTCTGGTCGTGTTTGTTCCCCGACGTGTGAGGCGGACACTTGAGGCTGCGCCAGGGCGGACCAGCGGACCTGTCAGCGGTACTGGAGACCTTCGACGCCACCGTGGCGTGGCTGGTCGAGCACGGGCGCTCCGCCCAGTGGGGCGACCGCCCCTGGTCACAGGACCCCCGTCGGGTCGCGCGCGTGAAGGAGCTGGTCGCCGAGGGCCTGTGGGTGGCCGAGGTCGGGGACGGCACGGCCGGGTTCCTCACCGTCACCGAACGGGCTCCCGGCTACGCGCCGCGGGTGCGCGAACGCGAGCTCTACGTCCACCTGCTGCTGGTCGCGCGCGCCTACTCCGGGCGCGACGTGGGCGGCAAACTGCTCTCCTTCGCCCGCAGGCGGGCGCGCGAGCGCGGCGTCGGGCTGGTGCGGGTGGACTGCTGGGCGGGCGGGGACGGGGCCCTGGTGCGCTACTACGAGGGGCAGGGGTTCACCCCGGTCGAGCGGGTGCCGGTGGGCGGCACCGAGGTCCAGATGTTCGAGTACCGGGTCTGAACCGACCGGGGCCGAACCGGGCCGGGCCCTCAGGAGCGGCGGGAGGAGGGCGACCGGCCCGGTCGGCGGACGCTCAGCGCTCGCGGCGCACCTTGTCGGAGGCCTCCACCAGGCGGTCGATCATCCGCTGCGTCAGCGCCGGGTCGGGCTGGGGCAGCCCGGCGATCGCCGCCATGTACAGCCCGTCGCCCGCGCGCAGGATGATCTCGGCCAGGACCGGGTCGGTGAGCTCCTCGTGCAGCAGGTCGCCCCAGCGGCTGAAGAGGCCCTGGACCGTGCGGACGGCCTCCTCGGGCATGTCCTCCTGGCCGCGCAGGGCCGCGATGACCGCCCAGTACAGCTCCCGTTCCTCGGGGCTGCGGGGCAGCGAGGTGCGCAGGAAGACGCGGACCACGCCCTCCTCCCCCTCCACGGCCTCCCGGAACTCCTCCTCCGCCAGCACGCGCAGGCGCTCGATGAGCCCGGTGAGCATGGCGGCCTTGGACGGGAAGTGGTACAGCAGTCCTCCCTTGGACACCCCGGCGTCACGGGCCACGGCCTCCAGGGTCACCGCGGAATAACCCTCACCGACGAGGATGTCCTGTAGGGAGTCGAGGATGCGGTCGCGGGTGTTCGAAGCGTTCACGATTGACACTGTACCGGCTGGACGGTACTGTACCGTCTGGACGGTTGAAGAGTCCCGGGAGTACGCCCCCGGTCGACCAGGCTTCCCGTCCTTCCGCCCGGCCGTTCGCCCTCCGCATCCCGCCGGTCCGAACGCGCCCTCACAGCCGTGCGGCGCGCACACAAGCGACACGTAACGAGGAAAGATGAGTTCCGCCCAGACCGGAAACGGCACCGTCGGCGCGCGCGGCCGCGACGGCGCGACGCCCACCCTCGCGGGCCCGCGCGAATGGACCGCGCTCGCCGTCCTGGTCCTCCCGGTGATCCTGATCTCGGTCGACTCCACCGTGCTCGGGTTCGCCGTCCCCGCGCTCAGCGAGCAGCTGCGACCCGACGCGGGCCAGCTGCTGTGGATCGTCGACGTCTACGGCTTCGTCCTGGCCGGACTGCTGATCACCATGGGCTCGCTCGGCGACCGCATCGGCCGACGGCGCCTGCTCATGATCGGCTCGGCCGCCTTCGGCGCGGCCTCGCTGCTCGCCGCGTTCTCGCCCACCGCCGAGGTGCTCATCGCGGCCCGCGCCCTGCTCGGCCTGGCGGGCGCCTCACTGATGCCCTCGACCCTGTCGCTGCTGCGCAACATCTTCCTGGACCCGCGCCAGCGCCTGCTGGCCATCGCCCTGTGGGCGTCGGGGTTCTCCGGCGGCGCGGCGCTCGGCCCGATCCTGGGCGGCTGGCTCCTGGAGCACTTCTTCTGGGGCTCGGTGTTCCTGATCAACCTGCCGGTGATGGCGCTGATCCTGGTGCTGGTCCCGCTGCTGGTGCGCGAGTCGCGCAACCCCGACTCCGGCCGTCTCGACCCGCTGAGCGTGGTCCTGTCCATGGCCGCGATCCTGCCCGTCGTGTACGGCGTCAAGAACCTGGCCACCGAGGGCCTGGCGGTCGTCCCGGTCGCGTCCCTGGCGGTCGGCCTCGGCCTGGGCTACCTGTTCGTCCGGCGCCAGAAGGCCCTGGACGACCCGCTGATCGACGTGGGCCTGTTCCGGTACCGCGTGTTCAGCGTGGCGGTGGCCACCAACCTGATGATCGTGTTCTCGCTGGTGTCGTCGCTGTTCTTCCTGACGCAGTACCTCCAGCTGGTGCTGGGCATCTCGCCGATGCGGGCCGGTTTCGTGCTGGTGCCCGGCCTGGTGCTGTCGGTGCTGGCCGGACTGGTGGCGGTGCGGCTGTCGCGCCACCTGAGCCTGGCCACGGTGATCGGCGGGTCCCTGCTGGTGACCGCGACGGGGTTCGCGGTCCTGGTCTTCGCGCCGCAGGGGAACGTGGTGACCGGTGTGGTGCTCGTGACGACGGGCTTCGCGCTGATCGCCACCGGCTCAGGGTTCGCCGAGACGCTGACCAACGGCGCGATCATGTCGTCGGCCCCTCCCCAGCGCGCGGGCGCGGCCTCGGCGATCTCCGAGACCGCCTACGAGCTGGGCGCGGCGCTGGGCGTCGCGCTGCTGGGCAGTGTGCTGACCGCGTCCTACCGGGCGAACCTGACCACAGTGGAAGGCGTGCCCTCGGAGGCTGTGGACGCCGCCCGGGAGACCCTGGGCGGGGCCGCGAACGCCGCCGCCGACGTGGGCGGCGCCGCGGGCGACGCGCTGATGCTCGCCGCGCGGACGGCGTTCACCGACGGCATGCACCTGACCAGCGTCATCGCCGTGGTGATCGTCCTGGCGGCCGCCGCGCAGGCATGGGTGCTGCTGCGCGGGCGGGGCAACCCGGCGGTGGAGCCGGTGGAGGGCCCCGCCGAGGGGGCCCTGGAGGAGACGGTCGAGGCCGTGGGCACCGCCGGGACCGCGGGGGCCACGGTGGCCGCCGAGGCCGCGGGCTCCGAGGAGGCCGAAGGAACCACGGGTGCCGGGCAGGAGCCCGCTCCGGCGGCCGCCGACCCGGCGGCCGGTGACACCCAGGCCGCGCCGGAGCGGACCCGCTCCGACGGCTAGCAGGTGAGGGTCCGGGCCCCGGAAGGCGACGCCTTCCGGGGCCCGGCGCGTGTCCGCCCCCTGCGGGGTCACACCCCTGGGGCCGCGCCGCGGAGTTCTGTAGGGTCCTCGCATGAGAACGCGGTTCGGTCGCCCCGACGTCGTGGAGGCGAGAGGACCCCTGGTCCGGTCTCTGAACGGGGAGCGGGGACGGCCTTCCGGCGGACGCGGGACCGGCCTCTGAGCCGACGCCGGACCGGCCTACGGGCGGACGCGGGGGCGTTCTTAGGGCACGCGGAGCAGCTCCACCTCGCCGCCGTCCCAGTCCGGCGGCACCACCGCGTAGGCGTCGGCCAGCGCGGCGCCGCGCAGACTGCCCGGACGGTCGTGGCCCACCGGCCGCGCCCGGCCGCGGTCCAGACGCACCGCGACCAGCCGGGTGTCCCGGGGGTGGGCGGTGACGGCGCCCTCCAGGGCGGCGCGGGCCAGACCCGTTCCGGGGTCCGGGCGTCCGGTCATGGCGGCCAGCAGGGGAACCAGCAGGGTGGCCGCGGCGACCAGGGCGGCCCCGGGGTTGCCGGGAAGTCCCACGAACACGGTCCGGTCGGTGTGCGCGAGCAGCTGCGGGTGGCCCGGACGGCAGGCGACCCCGTCCACCGCGACCTCGGCGCCCAGCTCCTCCAGGACCGAGCGCAGGTGGTCGGCCGGGCCCCGGGACGAGGAACCGCACACCGCGACCACGTCGCCGTCCGCACCCGCCAGCGCGTCGAGCAGCGGGCGCCGCTCGTCGCCCAGGTGGCGCAGGGACGCGATCCGGCCTCCCGCTCGCTCGACCACCCCGGGCAGCGCCGGACCGATGGCGTCGCGCACGCTGCCGTCGCCGGGCAGCCCCGATGTGGTGATCTCCTCACCGGTGACCAGGACCGAGACCCGGGGGCGCAGCACCGGCAGGGTGTCGTGGCCCAGGCTGGCGGCCAGACCCAGTGCGGCGGGGCCGACCACCGCTCCCCGTTCGAGGACGGTCTCGCCGGGGGCGGTCTCCTCCCCCGCCCAGCGCACGTGGCGGCCCGCCTCAGCGGGCCCTTCCACCGTCCCGTCCCGGACGGCGGCCAGCTCGTAGGGCACGACGCACTCCGTGTCCTTGGGCACACGGGCGCCGGTGGCGATCTCGACGGCCTCGCCCGGGCGCAGGCCCACGGGCGCCTCAGCCGCTCCCGCCAGCTGCCTGCCGACCAGCCGCCAGGGCCCCGGGCCCGACACCGCGAAGCCGTCCATGGCCGAGGCGTCGAAGGCGGGCAGCCCCGTCAGTGCGTGCACGTCCGCGGCGAGGACGGCGCCCAGGGCGTCCTCCAGGGGAAGCTCTCGCGGAACCGGGGGCCTGCCGCCGCCCAGGAGCCGGGCGGCCACGCGCGCCCGCGGCCACGACCGGTGCCCGCCGTGTCCCCCGGTGCAGCCGCCCGCTCCCATATCCGTCTCCCCCTCGTCACGCCGGTGTCCTCCATTGTCCACCCGGGCGCATGACGCGGACGTTAACGTCCGCTCCGACGGCCCCGGCGCGTCCTGCGACCGCACGGCCGCCTACCCGCGCCGAGAGCGCCGAACCGGCCCCTCCCAGCGCCGATTTGCCGTCTGCCGACTTTCCGCTAGAGTTCTTACCAGCAGCACGGCGGGGCCCACGGGCCGGACGCCAGGCAGCAAGCGGACGTGGCTCAGCTGGTAGAGCATCACCTTGCCAAGGTGAGGGTCGCGGGTTCGAATCCCGTCGTCCGCTCGGAGGAGACGCGAGGTGCCCCGGCGCCTTACGTGCAACTCGGTGGAGTGGCCGAGAGGCGAGGCAGCGGCCTGCAAAGCCGTCTACACGGGTTCGAATCCCGTCTCCACCTCCCCATCGCTACACGCGGGCGGTTAGCTCAGTTGGTTAGAGCGCTACCTTGACACGGTAGAGGTCACAGGTTCGAATCCTGTATCGCCCACCAGCATCACCGCAGGTCAGAGGGTTTATCTGACATGTGAGTGAAGACCGGTCAGCCCAGACTGGGAGATATCTGGGAGATCGTCTTCGAAGCGGGTTCCTCCGGGAGCCCGCTTTCGCTGTTTCCACGGTAGTGCTCTTCGAGCGTCGGCGCCACGGTGAAGAGCCACTCGCGATCCCGGTCCGTGAGGGCCGTCACGCTCCCCCGCCACCGGTTCTCGAGCACGCTGAGTACACGCCGCTTCATCTCCGGGGTCACATGCTCGTAGACCCGGGCCATCCCCGGCACCCGGTGTCCCAGCCGCGCCGCGCGGGCCACCTCGGGGATCTCGTCCTCGGCCAGCCACGTGCGGTGGGTGTGGCGTCCCTCGTTGAACGTGAACCCCGGCAGCAGCGGACGCCGCCACCGGGCCTCACCGCTACGGGGGTCGCCGTCCCAGGCCGGACGCCAGAAGCGGGCCCGGAAGTTGCCCCGGCGCAGCAACCCGCCCCGGGGGCCGCTGAAGAGGTAGTCGTCCTCGCAGTCCTCGATCAGCTCCGTGTAGAGGGTGTCCAGGAACGGCGGGAGCTGGATCCACCGCTTGCCCGCCGGGGTCTTGGGGCTCGGGGCCCTCTCCAACCTCCCTCCGACCTCGCGCAGCGGTGTGCGCACCGGGACAGCGTGGTTGATCTCGTCGTAGTCGTGCGGTCTCAAGGCGACCAGTTCCGACCAGCGTGCGCCGGTGTAGCCGTTCATCAGCGCCAGCACGAACCCCGCCCTGCCGAAGGTCTCGTGCAGCCGCAGGGCAGCGCGCAGGAACTGGGCCGGGGTGGCCACCTGCCGTTCGGCCTCGTACTCGCCGCTGGTCACCCGGACTCCGCGGGCGGGGTTGGCGGGGATCTTGCGGGCCTTGACCGCGACCTCCAGCAACCGGGAGAAGTAGGCGAAGATCGACGCCACCGAGGGCTCGGCCAGCTCCTCGTGCAGGTCCCTCACCCAGCGTTCGATCTCCAGGTAGTCGTTGAAGACCGCGCCCAGGGGCCAGTCCTCCCACTGGGGCAGGATGTGGCGGTCCAGGTAGGAGCGGTACTTGGCCCGGGTGTTGCCCGCCAACCGGGCGGCGTCGAAGACCTCCTCCGCGAAGACGCCGAAGCGGACCTCGGCCTGGGCCGGGTCGATCCAGGTGTGGCGGCGGATGTCGGTCTCCTGGTCACGGCCCCAGGTCAGAGCCGCTTCCTTGGTCGCGAACCCCGACTCCGAGGCCCAGGCGCCGTTGGGTTTCTTGTACTTCACGCGCCAGATTTTGCCCCGGCGTTCTGCGTACGCCATGCGTACTCCCCTTCTCGGGTGTGTTTCAGGTGGCGGTGCGACGAGCGCGTGGGGAGCCGGTGACGGGATCGCGGTGGCCGTCGCGGATGATCTGCTCGAGGTCGCTGGAGCTGAAGCGCAGGTGCTTGCCGATGAAGGTGCAGGGCACCTGGCGCGCGGAGGCGCGCTTGCGCAGCCAGGACTCGGGGACCTTGAGCAGTGCGGCGGCCTCCGCGGGAGTGAAGACCTTCAGCTCCGGTCGGTCGCGCTCGTCGCAGCCCGCACGGTAGTGGCGTTTTCCCTGCTGGGGAACGCTTTCGCGGTTGCGACCTGTGCCTTGCCGTTCGGTGCCGCTGCCCTGGTGCGGCATGCCGCCTGGTGTGGAGGCGTCCCGGTTCACCGACGACCCTCCCCACCCGGTTCTGTGTCGGTAAGAGCGGTCTCAGCGAGCAGGTGCCGCACGGCAGTGCACGCCTGCTGCGGCACCACCCCGTTGCCGAGCGCCTGGAGCTGGGCGGCGCGCGGCAGGGCGAGGTCAGGGTCGGTGACCCAGCCTTCGGGCAGGCCCATCATCCACTCGACCAGCGCGGCACTCAGCCGGGGCTGTCTCCGGGTGCCGGGTTCGGTGGGAGGGGGTGCCGCTCTGCCGAGCACCTTCGCCCACCGTTGGATGGCGGGTTCGTAGGCGCCCCATGCGTACGCGAACGGCGCCGCTGCGGCTTCGGGGTGGGGTCGCTGGTGTGGGTAGCGATGGCCGCGGAGGGCAGTGTGGGGCGCCCGCGTGAATCCCTCTGCCGAGGACTGCCTTTGGTGCCGTCGCTGGCCAAGGGTGTGGGCAGCAGAGGTTCGGGGGCGCGGGTGCGGTTCGTGGTGTGCGCAGTGCGGGTGCGTGCGTACGCGGGAGTGTGGGGCGGGTGACACAGCACATCGCCGACCCGCACCTGCCGCTTCTGTCGCGTGCGCTGATGCGGATCGGAGGAACCCCGGTGGCCGTCGCTGGCGCACGGGGTGGGCAACAACGAAGATCCGTTCGCGGCGGTGGCACGCGCCGATGTCGCAGGCGCGTACGCAACACCAGCTCGCGTCATACCCCGCGCGGGCCAGGTCCGCGAGTACGCGGTCGAATCCTCGGCCTTTCCAGCGCAGGGCGGCCACGTTCTCCAGCACGAGCAGGCGGGGTCGTAGATGGCGAACGGCGTCCATGACCTGGTGCCAGACACCAGAGCGTGTTCCTTTCTCGATTCCGGCTCCTCGGCCGGCTGCGCTGACGTCCTGACAGGGAAACCCGGCGGTGAGCACCTGAGGCGGCTCTACCACCGTCCAGCGCACCGTTGCCAGGTTTCCGAGGTTGGGAGCGTCGGGGAGCCGGTGCGTGAGCAACCGGGTGATGTGGGGGTCGTTGTCGGCTGTCCAGAGCAGCCGGGCGTTGCCGTTCAGGGCCGCGGCCACGCCCATGTCGAGCCCGGCGTAGCCGGTGCACAGGGAACCGATCGTCACCGCAGCAGGGTCAGGGGCGGCGAGCTGGTTCGGCGGCAGGGTCGCGGTCATCGGGTACCGTCCCCGTTCGTTGTGCCGACGGTGGCAGGGCCGTGGCATGCCCATGGCACACACCTGTCCGTCGCGGCATCGGTGTCGGTGCTCAGGTCGACCTGGTCCAGGGGTGTCCGGGAGGGGTGGAGGAAGAAGGTGGTGCCGGGCGGCATGCCGTGCGTTGCCACCTGGGGGCGGCCGTGCCGGACCAAGGTGTCCACCGCGACCGCGTCGGCGAACACGTCCGGCTCCGTTCGCCTCAAACGCGCCCAGGACCGGTTAGAGCGGTGGGGGCATGCCGTACACGACATGTCCGCGGCCGGGTCCAGGCCGTGGTGGAACAGCAGCGCTTGGCAGTCCTGCGCGCTCCAGCCGAGGTCGGCCAGAGGTCGGTGCAAGCGCACGAACGAGGGACCGACGGCAGGCCCCTGATGAGCTTGGCCGGTGCCGGTTCCTATCGCGCACTGGGCCACGATGCCGTCGGGGATCGGGGTGGGGCGGGGGTAGCCGAGCAGGCGGCGGATGCGCTGGGTCAGGGCCATCGCGGTGCTGCGTGCGCACCCTTGGGGAAGGCGTCCCGAGGTTCCGTCGGGGTGGAGGGTGAACAGGGGGAGCAGCGGCATGGGGCTGCGGGGG
The DNA here is from genome assembly GCF_052466615.1 of Nocardiopsis sp. M1B1. Classification (NCBI taxonomy): domain Bacteria; kingdom Bacillati; phylum Actinomycetota; class Actinomycetes; order Streptosporangiales; family Nocardiopsidaceae; genus Nocardiopsis; species Nocardiopsis sp. M1B1. The sequence continues at coordinate 2,339,449 of NZ_CP196194.1, read as the reverse complement.
TTGAGGGTGCGGTGGGCGATCGGCGCGATCTTGACCGCTTCCCAGCCGATGGCGGCCTCGGAGGCGATACCGCGCAAGCGGTCCAGGATGTGGTAGCCGCTGGCCGGGTACCACCCGGTGTCGGGGACGAGCACCGCGTCGAAGGGAGGCAGTGCCCGGTGAGCAGCCAGGAGGAGCAATGCTGCGGCTCCGGGGCTGCCGTCCAGGAGCAGCAACCGCAATCGTGGTTGCGGAGTGGGTGTTCTCATCGCGTGGTCGGCCGGTATCGAACGCCTCTACCCGTCAAGAGGACCGAGGGACCCGATTTCGCTCACTAGCAGTGCACGTAATGCGCACGCAAGGCTATCGCTGGCTGAGGTTTCAGAAGAACAGCGCCGCCGTCAACTCAGACGGCCTTTTCGACCACGAAGAGAGATCGCCGATGGACGAGAGCTACGTGCGCCTGTCAGTGCGTAGGGACCATGTGTGGGTACGCAGTAGAGGTTGCCTGAGGTGGTAGGAACTGCACCTTCCTCCTAAACTCAGAAAACCGCGCCTCCATCGAGGCTCTGTTAGACGAGCGCGACTGTACCGACGCTGAGTCCCTGCTACGCAGACGCAACGGCAGTAAGGCACTCATCGGAGTCATGAACGCGGTGTTGCACAGACTCAGCGACCGAGACCTCAGGCCTATGCCTAGGCAATACAGTCAAGTTGTCCAGTTGTTCGAGCCTAGGAGCCGGGATGTCGGGACACGCCAGCACTGCACTCACCGACCGTGCTGGCACGGCAATCGTGGAGTTGATCGTCACCCAGGATCTGGGCTGGATCTTTCGGGAACAGACGGTCGTGGACCAAGGCGTTGACGGCCATGTCGAGGTCGCCGTCGAGGGTCACGGGACAGGGCGCTTGATCGCTGTGCAGATCAAGTCGGGCCCCTCATATTTCCGGCGCGTCAAGGGCGGTTGGGCCTTCTATTACTCCGCACGCGAGCGGCAACTGTGGCTCGGCCACGCCCTACCGGTGATGGTCGTCATGGTCGATCTGGACAGCCGGAAAGCTTACTGGCAGCGGATCAGTCCTTCGACGGAGCGGCAGACCAAGAAGGGTTACGCGGTGACGCTCCCCGTGGACCAGACTTTGGACACGGCTGCGGAGGCGTGGGAGCTGGCCGCGAGCGGCTTGGAGCAACGTGCTACCGAGAGGTACGAGGCGAATCTCGAAGTTCTCCCGCCTCCAGTTCGCGGATTGATCGAGACCGAGGGCGCAGGTGGTGCGCAAAGTGAACTCGTCGCGCTGCACCTTGCCGAAGGCCGTGCAAATCCAGCCGGTACTGCACAAGCGCTCATGACCGCACGACCGACGTGGATGCGCACCCAGACTTCCTGGGCCTGGCGCGCGTTGGCCTCTTACTGCGCTAACCACGACGCCATGCGCGAAGCCGCGGACGCACTGGAGATCGCGGCGGAGTCCGGTGGTGATGCATGCGGCGAACGCCTGGCTGCCGCTGCCATTTACAGCGCCGTCCAGGACAGGACCAGAGCAGGCGAGTTGGTGAAGGCGGCCCGAGAACGCGGCGGCGCAGACTTGCTCGTAGCAATCGTCGAGGCCGGGCTTGAACACCCGGAAGGTGATGCCTCTTCGCTGCGTATCGATGCAGTCCTCGCCGCCGGAGGGACGGACATCAGCACGAACGCGACTGCGCAGGCCTTCCTCGCCGAACAGGCGCTCCGAGCTCGTGACTTGGACAGGGCAGCCCGTCATGCCGAGCGCGCGTTGACGCTGGGACCAGAGGCAACCGAAGTCATGGCCCTCGTCGCGCAGATTTACGTACAACGTGCCTTGACCACTGATGCCCAAGTCAACGACATGACACGGGCAGTGGAATTGTTGAGTGCCGCTGTTGAGCAGCGTCGCCAATGGGCGGGGCCCACGCTCGATCTGCTGGTCAGTCTCGCGCGAGTGCTCACGCTACGTGGCGAGCACGGCGCTACACTGCGCTGGCTGCTTCCGCCACCGTATGGAACAGCCAGCTCTGGGGAGGCCAACGATCCGGTCCTGTTGCGGTACGCCCTAGGGGCGGCGCACTGTCACGGTTCCTCTGAACTTGTCGATTCGGTGACGGCTCAGATGACGGGCAGTTTCGAAGATCGGGTTGCACAGGCGCAGCTCGGTCTCCTTAAGCTGACCGAACCAGAGACGAAAAAGTTGTGGTCTGAAGAGCTTTCTCGAGCCGAGGCCGACCAGGATTGGGAAGCGATCGCTCAGGTAGTACATCGTCTTGCCACGTTGGGCGTCGATGTCGTTGATCGTCTCGATCCACTGATGCGTAACGGCATCCTCCCATTGGGCACTCAGCGGTTGCCGAAGGCGGTCCTTGTCCTTCAGCAACGCCCCGAGGAAGGGATAGCTCTGCTGCGTTCCCTGGCTTCTGAGGATGTCAGCGCGGCTGAGTACTTGGTCCAGACACTGGTGTCCATGGGCTATGTCGATAATGCTGCTGAGGCCTGTTCTGCAGCCTTCGAACGGTTCCGAAGTTCTCAGTTCCTGACACAGCGTGCCTTGATCATTTTTGACAAAGACCCGGAGCAGGCTGAAAGTGCCCTGCGGGAGGCATTGAGGATTGAAGAAGCACCTTTTGAGCAGCTTATGCTCGCCACTCGCCTGGCAAAAATCGCGACCGATGCTCATCGGTGGTCAGAAGCAGAGTCAATCCTGTCGACCGCGCTCACATACCAAGATCCTCCTCCGGACGCACTGGTATGGAACCTCACCGAAGTTCAGATCTTCGGAGCTGCTGGGGATCGGGCCGCAGCGACTATTTCCCGTCATCGCCCCCAATGCCGTTCCGAAGCCGAGGCGCGCCTGTGGGCGACTGCGATGATCAACGTCGCATGGGACGACGCCATCGCCTCGGAAGCAATTGCTTTGGCCTCTCGATTCTCTGACACTCCCGATCTGGCAACGGGTCTGCTGACGCATCTCGTCACAACGACCCGCACCGCTACCGATGAAGACACGACTGAACCAGATAGCTCCTACGACGAGAGCAACGTCCTGGAGACGACTCCTACTGATGACCGCCCCATGGTACCTACTGATTTGCACCGACGTGCATTCGAGGTACTCCAAGAGCTGATCGAGACCCACGGCGCGGCCACCGGGGCACAGGTCATCCAGGGCTCCTCGTCCGAAGAAATGATGGGAAAGGTCATTGAGCTGGCTCGAAGCTCCGCGCCACCGGACCTCACCGATCTGCTGAACAAGATCGCTCGCGGCCAATTTCCCGCAGGCGTAGTGGCATTCGTGGCCCGCACCACCTACACCGCAGTGCTAGTACGTCGGGCTGCGGGGCAGCTCGTCGCTGTCGCCGTCAACGACGATGAGCACCAGGGTGAGATTGAGGCTGCGACCAAGGCGAGAGAAGGTCCAGCAGTCGTGGATCTCTCAACTCTGCTCGTGCTCTCCCAGCTCTCAGATGCAGACATCCTCACTGGTCAGGTTTCCGCCATGCTTCTGCCTCGCATGGCTAAGCAAGATGTGCTGCGAGCATCAGTCGAAGCGCAGAGCCTGGGAGCAAGTACGGGCAGGCTGGGATGGGACGGTCGTTCCGGGCGTCCAGTCTTCTACGAACAAACTGGTGAGGAATACCGCCTTGTGCGCGAGCGCACCGAGGCGATGGAAGCTATGGTCCGGCGTACATTGGTCAAGGACGTAACTCCGTCGACGTTGTTCGGGGACGTGTCGGACATGATTCGAAATGCACCATGGACGGCCGCGATCGAGCTGGCAGCGCAGGAAGGTGTGCCTCTGTGGTGCGACGACCTCGCGGTGCGTCAACTTGCTCGGAGTATCGGTGTTATGGCCTTCTCCACTATGGCTATGGCCGAAGTGCTACGTGACTCGCGACTTCAGTCAGCAGCAGGGACTGATGAGATCGACGGGGCAGTCCAATTCGCAGCACGTGTCACGGAAGAGCTGCTGGCTGAGTACGTAGTCGACATCCCAGTCACCTTCGAGCAACTTACCGCTCAGGCATCAGCAGACGGCTGGGTTCCTGCAGCAGCTGCTTGGGCGATCTCTCGACCCGCTTGGTGGGGATGGCAGGAGGATCCGATCAATGAACTCCTGCAGCTGTATGCGACTATCAGAGAATCTGATGCGACACAACTTCCTGAATGGCAGTATGCCGCAATGTTGGGGGCCGCTCGATGGAGGTCAACCCCTGAGGAAATTAGCCGCATTTTGGCAATCCTTGCACTTCTCGGATGGGACCATAATGTCAACGACGAACCGGTTTTCGAAGATCTCGCCAAGAGCTGCCGCAACGCCCGTCGCGTCGCCAGAGATTTCGAAGATGCCGGCGATCCAATGCTAGCCCTCCCCGCAGCTCGTGCATTTTTAAGCGAGGCTGGAGTCGTCAGGTCTGAGGAAACTGTGCGTGCACTTATTGCTGAGCTAGGCTCTCCCCAATCTGAAGCCTGAGCGTTTCACGCTGAACCAATTTGAGACCAACCTGCACCATGGAAAAATTCTATGCATATTCAGCACCCAGAAGACCAAAAGACGATCAATCGCGCAGCAATAATTAACAAAAACGTGATGCACCAACAAAGACTAAGTCGAGGATAAAGCTAAAAATTCTTCCCTTCTTGGCGCCCTCACAGGACTCCTTTACGCAGGCCAGGGTGCTAATATCCTGCTGATTTTCTGCTCATTTGTTGCGAATCAAGTTGTGCTCCATGGAAACCCCGACACGAAGGGAGTTGCCATGCTGCACGACCAAGAGCGGCCCTTTGAGGTGCTGCGGCGTTCGGTGGAACTGATCACCTGCGGCTCTGGGCAGCCGACACTGCCGACCTGGGATCTGGACGAGGTCGACGCCCGGCAAGTGAGCGCTGCCCAGGTCATAGAGCTGTTGCGTCACGCCCCTCAGGAAGTCACTGACGCCCTCTGGCACCGCCTTTTCGCCCGTTCCCGGGCAGGCGAGGCGACCTGGACGGTGATCGCGGCCGGAGCGATGCTGCCGCGCATGGTGGTGGCCTGTTCCCGGTACGCGCGGGTTTCCTCCCAGCACATCCCCGACGTGGAGGCGGAGATGCTGACCGCGTTGCTGGAGCAGGTACGGTCCCTACCCCTTGAGGCAAGCGATGTGGGAGCGCGGCTGTGGTCGGCGGTGGCCAACACCGCCAACCGGTACGGCTACCGCCACGCCCGCGACGTGTACCGGTGTGTGGAGTACAACCCCAACGCGCACGCCACCGACCAGGCCGCCGACGGGCGAGGGCCGGTGACCGTCTTGGCCGATGCCGTTCTCACCGGAGCCCTGTCCCCGGTGGAGGCCGACCTGATCGCCCGCACCCGGCTGGAGCGCAGCACCCTGGCCCGAGTCGCCGAGGAACTGGGGTTGACCTACATCACCGCACGTCGCTGGCGCCGCTCGGCCGAGGAGAAGCTGACGGCCGGCCTGGAAGAAGAGAAGTCCACGGAGACGATGAGCGCTATCGCACCCTGAATTCCTCTTGATGGGTGAGGAGGGATCTCTCCTCACCCGCAGAGGAAGCACGGCAGCCGGGGCGGAGCAGGTATCGAGCGCCTACCGATACAGCCTTTGAGTGAAAGGAGGGATCGGCCCTCCGCCCCGGCCCTTTGGTTCGCGTGCCTTCCCTGCTTTCTGCGGGGTCTCACCGAATCGAGGTGGCGATCATGAAAGCTCTCAGGAGATGTCTTCGCCCAGTCCTGGTGGTCGGCGTGGTGACCGTGAGCGTCGTCCTGGCCTCAGCCGAGTTGTGGCCCGCATGGGCGCAGGAGGCCGAGGATCCGGGTGTCACTGACCTGGACGCCGTCATCACCAACATCCGCAACTGGATCGTCGGGTTGCTGGTGGTGCTGGCCACGCTGCTGCTGACCATCGGCGGGCTGCGCTACCTGCTCGCCGGCGGTGACCCGGGTGAGGTCAACAAGGCCAAGGACACCCTCAAGTACGCCGCGCTGGGCTACCTGGTGGCGATCCTCGCACCGATCCTGGTGCAGATCCTGCGCGGGTTCGTGGGGCTGTGATGAGACCGCGCCCGTGGGCTGTGGCGGTCCTGGTTCTCTCCCTCAGCGGCGTGGTCCTGGTCGGATCACCGACAGGCGCCGAGGCCGCACCGGTCCCCGCAGACGTCCCCGAAGAGCCGGGTGAGTCCGCGCCGACCGACCCCGAGGAGTGCGGAACCTTCGACTACGGCTGCCGGGTCTCGGTCGGCTTCTACGTGTGGGTGGCCGACTTCGTCGCGGAGAGCGTGGAGTTCACGATCACGCTGGCGGCACTGCCCGCGCTGTCCACCCCTGCCCCGACCGACGGGGTCAGGACCGCGTGGAGTGAGGTGCTGGCCGTCACCAACAGCCTGTACCTGCTGGTGGTCGTGGCTGCCGGGGTTTTGCTGATGAGCTACCAGACCGTGCAGACCTCGGCCGGGCTCAAGGAGCTGCTGCCCCGGGTGGTGTTGGGCTTCGTGGGCGCGAACACCTCGTTCCTGCTCACCGAGATGATGCGTGAGCTGGCCAACGGCATCGCGGTGACCATGCTCGATGGGGCCGCCACCGTCGACAACATCACCGAGACGCTCGCCCGGGTGCTGGGTGATCCCGGTGGTGAAGCACTCCTCGTGCTGCTGTTGATGCTGATCGGTTCGTTGCTGGTCTTCTTCTTCATGCTGGCGGCGATCGTGCGGATCGTGTTGTGGATCCTGCTGACCGCCATCGCCCCGCTCGCGCTGGCCTGTCACGCGCTCCCCCAGATCGACGGCCTGGCCCGCCTGTGGTGGCGGGCGATGGGCGCCCTGATGGTGATCCAGATCGCCCAGGCCCTGGTGCTGCGCCTGATGGTGGTGCTGTTCCTGTCGCGAGACGCCGCCCCGGACTTCGTCGAGGCGGCCCAGGGCGTCATGGACGTCCTGTTGATCATCTGCTGCATGTACGTGCTGGTGCGCATCCCCTTCTGGGCGTTCAAGCAGGTGTTCAACTACCAGAAGTCGCCCCTGGTCAAGGGGACCAAGCTCGCGGCCAGCCTGCTGGTCTTCCGAGGCCTGGGCAGGGCGTTCGCCGCGAAGAAGACCGCCGGGACCGCTGCCGCCTCCCGGGCAGCGAGCCGCGCACCCGCCACAGCGGCAGCGCCCGCCCCCACCCGTGCGTCACCGCGGTGGCGTCAACCCGAGCTGTCGAACTTCTCCGCACGGTTGCCGTATCGGCAAGATCCGCTGCCCGGGATCGACCGGCGGATCGACCGCCCTCAGCAGGCGCGGCTACGGGAGCGGCGCCGCTACCACCAGCCCGAGCTGACCCCTCCCCGGCAGATGCCGCCTCCGCGGTGGCGTCAGGAGCCGTTGCCGCAGTGGCAGGAGCCCACTCCCCGGCAGGAGATGTTGCCCGGAGCCCGCAACCTGCCACCGCCCCGGCCGCGACCACGCCCTCGGCAGCCCGCGTTGTTCGATCCCCCAACCCGTTCCCGCCCTCGGAGGAGGCCCTGAGTGTCACGTGTACGTATGCCCGCCGATGTGGAGCGCGAGGACAAGATCCTCGCCGGACTCACCGCCCGCCAACTGGTGATCATCGGCGTTCCGCGGGGATCGGCCTGTGGGCCGCCTACTCGGTGCTCGGCCACCTGGTGTCCCCGATCGTGGTCGTGGTCGTCGCGGTTCCGGTCATGGGCGCGGCGGTGGCCGCGGCACTGGTCCAGCGCGACGGGTTGAGCCTGGACCGGCTGATGCTGGCCGCGTTCCGGTTCGCCCGCTCCCCCAAACGCCGAGCAACCGGTGCCGCCCCCGCAGCGCCCCTGCCCTCCTGGGTCGGCGCCACCACACCACCGTTGCCCTCACCGCTGAACCTGCCCCTCCGGTCCGTCTCCGACGACGGTGTGGTCGACCTGGCCGAGCACGGCTGCGCCGTATTGGTGTCGTGCTCGACGGTGAGTTTCGCCCTGCGTACGCCCTCGGAGCAGAACGGGCTGGTGAACGGTTTCGCGTCCTACCTGAACTCGCTCAACACCCCGGTGCAGTTCCTCATCCGGGCGGAGTCGATCCGTCTGGACCCGTTGGTGGACGCGCTCGACCAGGCCGCGCCGAACCTGCCGCACCCGGCGCTGGAAGGCGCCGCTCGCGACCACGCCGACTACCTGGCCGTGCTGTCCCAGTCCCAGGACCTGCTGCGGCGCCAGATCGTCCTGGTGCTCACCGAGCCCGGGGATGCCTCCCACGGGGCCGTCTCGGTGCGGCGCCGTGCCGAGGACGCCGTGCGTGGCCTGGCCTCCGCTGGTTCACGTGCTCGTGTGCTCACTGGGCCGGAGGTCTTCGCTGTGCTCGCCTCGGCTGCTGACCCTTCCAGCCGTCACGTACCACCCGCTGGGCTGGCTGGCTTGGACACGGTCATCACCGGCCCCGCCACCGCTCAGGAGCCGTAATGCGTAACCGCCGGAAGCCCCAGACCTCGGCAGGTGGGCCTGTACCCGCTGAGGTGGAGGTCGCCGTCCGCCATCTGCGTGTGGGAGGCGGGGTGAGCGCGTCCTGGGCGATCACTGGCTATCCCGCCGAGGTGGGTCACGGGTGGATGGAGCCCCTACTGACTTACCCGGGGCGGCTTGACGTGTCCTTGCACATCGAACCGATCCCTGCGCAGACCGCCGCCGACCGGCTCAGGCGACAGATGTCGAAGCTGGAGGCTTCCAGCCGCACCACGGCGGAGAAGGGGAAGCTGGAGGACTTCGAGGCGGAGGTGGCCGCCGAGGATGCCCGGGAGATGGCTGCCTCGTTGGCCCGAGGTGAGGGCAAGCTGTTCCGGGTCGGGCTCTACCTCACCGTCCACGCTCGCACGGAAGAGGAATTGGCGGAGGAAGTCGACCACGTCCGCTCCCTCGCCGCCTCCATGCTGCTGGATGCCCGCCCCGCCTCCTACCGCCAACTCCAGGGGTGGATCTCCGGGCTGCCCCTGGGTGTGGACCTGCTGGACCAGCGGCGCAGCATGGACACCAGCGCTCTGTCGGCCGCGTTCCCCTTCGCCAGCCCGGACCTGGCCGTACAGACCAGCGAACGGGCGGTGCTCTACGGGCTCAACGCCACCTCCTCGGGCGTAGTGGTCTGGGACCGGTGGGCGTCCGACAACTACAACTCGGTCGTGCTCGCACGTTCCGGCGCGGGCAAGTCCTACTTCTGCAAACTCGACCTACTGCGCTCCCTGTACACCGGGGTCACCGCCGCGGTCATCGACCCCGAGGACGAGTACACCCGTCTCACCCGCGCCGTGGGCGGAACGGTCATCAGCCTGGGAGCACCGGGTGTCCACCTCAATCCGCTCGACCTAGCCCTGGACGCCTCCGCGCGACGCGACGCGGTATCCAGGCGTGCGCTGTTCCTGCACACCTTGATGGCGGTGATGCTCGGCGGTGCTCTGTCCGCACGGCAACGTTCCGCGCTGGACCGGGCTCTGGTGGCCGCCTACCGAGCTGCTGGGATTACCGCTGACGCCTCCACCTGGTCCCGGTCCGCGCCGCTGCTGGCGGATCTGGTGGCCGCTCTGGAAGCCGACTCCGACGAGCACGCCCAAGACCTGGCGATTCAGCTCCAGCCGTTCGTGAACGGGTCCTACTCCGAGCTGTTTCGTGCTCCCACCACCCAGCGCCCGACCGGCCACCTGGTGTCGTGGTCGCTGCGTCAACTACCCGACGAACTCAAAGCGGTCGGCACACTGCTGGCGTTGGACTCGATCTGGCGGACCGTGGCCGATGCCACCCCTGATCACCCGCGCATGGTGCTGGTGGACGAGGGATGGATCCTGATGCAGGAGCCCGAAGGCGCCCGGTTCCTGTTCCGGCTGGCCAAGGCCGCACGAAAACGCTGGACCGCGTTCGGTCTGGCCACCCAGGACGCCGCGGATGTGCTCGGCAGCGAACTGGGCAAGGCGATCGTCGCCAACAGCGCGACGCAGATCCTGATGCGACAAGCGCCTCAGGCCATCGCCCAGGTCGCCGACGCCTTCGCCTTGTCGGAGGGCGAGCAGCAGTACCTGCTCACCGCCTCCCCCGGCGATGCCCTGCTGTGCAGCGGCGCGGATCTGCGGGTGGCCTACCGGGTGGTGGCCAGCGACGCCGAACACGCCCTGGTCACCACCGACCCCGCCGAGCTGGCCTCGACCCGTCCCGAAGAGAACACCCCGTTCGCGGGCCTGGCAGACGAGGACGAGGAGGACCTGCTGTGAGCGGCTGGCTCATCGACCTCGGAGAGTTGCCCGCGACATTGGGGGCCGCCATCACCGGATGGGCGTTCTCCTTCGGTTTCACGCTCGCAGCGGCTGTCCCGCCCGCCGTGGTCGGCCTGGTTCTCGTCCGCTACGTCCTGGGGTGGGCGCGGCAGTGGCGGTGGCGGAACGCTGCCCGCCTGGTGGAGATCCTGCCCCCGCCACGCAGCGATCTGGCCGGGGCCGAGGACCTGTGGCGTCAGATGCTTGTCTCGTGCCGGGTTTATTGGAGGCTCGGAACCAACGCTTCGCCTTCTGTTGCCCCGGCCTGCTGCCGGTAGAAGCCGTCCTCGAACTCCGCTGGCGGGACCAGACCGATCTCGCCGTGCAGACGGCGGTGGTTGAACCAGTCCACGTACTCGGCTACCGCGATCTCCAGGTGGTCAAGGTTCCTCCACGGGCCGCGGTTACGGACCAGCTCGGCCTTGAACAACGAGTGGAACGCCTCGGCCAGAGCGTTGTCATAGGAGTCGCCGGTGGTGCCGACCGAGGCCACCGCGCCCGCCTCGGCCAGGCGCTGGGTGTAGCGCACCGCCAGATACTGCACCCCGCGGTCGGAGTGGTGGACCAGCCCATCGATGCGCCGTCCCACGTGTGCCCGGTTCCACACCGCCATCTCCAACGCGTCCAAGGCCAGATCGGTGCGCAACGACCGCGACACCTGCCAGCCCACCACCCGGCGAGAGAACACATCGATCACGAACGCGGCGTAGACCCACCCGGCGAAGGTGCGGATGTAGGTGATGTCGGCGACCCACAACCGATTCGGAGCATCCGCGGTGAACGCCCTCTCGACCAGGTCCGGGCGCATGTCCGGGCCCGGGGCCGGGGTGGTGGTGCGCGGGCTCTTGCCGCGGGTGATGCCCCGCAAACCGGCTTGGCGCATCAGCCGGTGAACGGTGCAGCGGGCCACCCGGTGGCCCTGCCGGTTGAGTTCGGCGTGGACCTTGCGCACCCCGTAGACGCCGTAGTTGTCGGCGTGCACCTGCCGGATCTTGGCGGTGGTGGCCTCATCGGTGCGCGAACGCAGCGACGGGGTCCGGCTCTTGGCCGCGTAGTAGGTGGACGGGGCGACCTGCAACACCTCGCAGATCGGCTCGACCCCGAACTCCTGCCGGTACAGGTCGATGTAGGCCACTACCTGGTGTGTGGGCGGTCGAGCTCCGCCGCGAAGAAAGCCGACGCTGACTTCAAGATCGCGTTCGCCCGCCGCAGCTCCCGCACCTCGCGCTCGAGCTCAGCGATCTTGTGGGCCTGGTCGGTGGTGGTGCCGGGCCGGGTCCCGTCGTCGATCTCGGCCTGGGTGACCCAGTTGCGCAGCGTTTCACGGTTGACGCCCAACTGGTCGGCCACTCGGGCGATGGCCCCATCGCGGGTGGTCGGGTTGCGGCGGGCGTCCACAGCCATCCGGATCGCTCGTTCGCGCAGCTCAGGCGGGTACTTCCTCGGTGCCGGCATGACTCTCATCCTTCCCAAGTTTGAGAGCCTCCATCACACCCGGAACGAGACAGAGCGTGAAGTAGTCCGCGGCCTTGTCCTCCAGCACGACGGGGGCGAAGGGCCGGAACGGTTCGCGGAACTTCACGGTCGCGTTGAGACGGTTGACCACCTCGGGGTGGAGCGGTGAGGCAAGGATCGACCGGTTGCCCAGGGCGCGCGGGCCTGCTTCCAGGCAGCCCTGGAAGAGACCCACGATCCGTCCGTCCGCGAGTTGGCGGGCCAGGTGCTGCACGGGGTCGGTGATGCGCCGAGCAGAGAGCCCTTCACGCGGTCGACTGTCCAGAGTGATCTCGGGATAGTCGGGACCGAGGTAGCAGCGACGCGCTGTCCCGCTGGCCAGGGTCCCGGTGGTTTCGGCGTAGAGGGAGAGCGCGGCTCCAGCCGCGGTACCCGCGTCTCCTGGAGCGGGAGGAACCGCGACTTCCTCGAATCCGCATTCGCGCACGATCGCGCCGATCGACACGCAGTTCATCGCCACCCCGCCGCCCACGCACAGCAGTTGTTCCCCTGTCAGCTCCCGGGCTCTGCGCGCGAGGTGGACCATGGTCTGCTCGGTGCGTTCCTGCAAGGCCGCGGCGAGGTCGGCGTGCACGTCCAGGAGCGGGGATCCCTCGGTGCGTGGAGGGCAGGTGGCGGCGGTGAACACCGGTGAGAGCCGGGGATAGCGGCTGGAGATGACCCGCAGGGGGAAGAGAGCGGAGTCGAGAGAGAAGCCGTTCTCGGTCAGGCGGATGGCCCGTCGGAAGAGGGCTCGGAAGCGCGAGGGGTCACCCAGCGCGGCCAGGGCCATGACCGTTCCCTCCTCGTCCCCGCGACGCCACCCCAGGTGTTGGGTGACCGCCCCGTAGGCGTAGCCGAGGGAGGCGGGATCACTGATCCGCGCGACCGGCTCATAGATGGCCCGGTCACCGTCCAGGCTCACTCTGGCGATGGAGGTGGTCGTGGTCTCCCCGAGGGAGTCCACGATCAGCACGGCGGCGCTGTCGTAGCCGGAGGCGGCGAACGCGTAGATGCCGTGGGCACGGTGGTGTTCCACCCCTGTGACACGGGCTCGGGGAAAGGTGTCTGTCAGGGCGGACAGGCGTTCAGAAGCCCGACGATGAACCCTCGCGAAGCTGGTGGCTCGGGGCAGCGCCCTACGCCGGGCTGTTTTATGAAGGAGGTACCGCAGGCTGGAGGGGATCGCGTTGCGGTACAGGCCCGGGTCGAAGTTGTAGGCGATCGAGGTGACGTCGTCGGCCGTGAGGTTCGCGCGTGTCAGCAGGTAGTCGATGGCGTGACGAGGGAAGGCACGGGTGTGCTTGTCCCCGTTGAGCCGTTCCTCCTCCACCAGGCCGACGAGTTTGCCGTCGCTGATGAGCGCGGCGGCCGAGTCATGCGTTCCCGAGCACAGGCCGAGGAGCACAGGTGTCGTCACTGTCCCTCCTTCCAGACGAGCGGCGCGCGAGGTGCTCGTACCAGTGGGTGAGCGCCATCCCCAGGTCTCCCGGGATCGCTTGGGCCCCCTGCTGGGCTTCGTGGCGTTGATTCGTCTTCCACTGCTGGTAGCTGCGCATGATCTGGGAGAACGCTCCCCAGCCGGGGTGCGCGAGCCCGCCGTCCTGGGCGTGAGCGAGGGTCGCGTCGAAGTCCTCCCAAGCCAGTACGAGCGGGAGGCCTCTGGGGCTGGAACGCGGATCGCTGGGAAGCTCGGCGGCGCTCTCCCAGTGCTCGGCGTACAGGTGGAGGGAGTCGACGTGGTGGTGGTATTCGCCCAGTTCAGCGCCGATCCAGTGCGCCATGAGCTCGTGCAGGATCGAAAAGGTGAAGATGTCGTAGCAGAACCCCAACCACAGGTCCTGGCTCCGCATGGTGGTGTGCATCTGCAACCGGCCCTCGCGTACGAAGAACCGGAAGTTGAGGGTGCAGGGGATGTCCTTGTTCGGCACGACGTCGCAGGCGGGGTCGTAGATCTGGATGACGGCGCGCCGGGTGTCGGGATCCTCCAGGAGCAGACGGCGGGCACGGTCCAACTGGTCGACCTCTCCCCTCCACTTGCGCAGTCGCGGGCCGTAGGCACCGCGGAGGAGCCCGTTGTCCGCGAACTCCGCCAGACGGCGGTTGTAGTCGAAGATCCATGCCCCGTCGCTGCCGGAGAGGATCCAGACCGCTTCAGCCACGGCGAAGGCCGGATTGAGAAGCCGGACCGGGGGCAGCGACACCAGCCTGCGGCGAGGTTCGGCGATCACGAGATGGGCCCCAAGGATCTCCTTGGTCGCGGATCCGCGTGGGGACACGAGATCGCCTTGGGCCAGAACCGTGTGCGCGGCGGACGTGAACACCTCGTTCGCCGATCCGCCTCGAATCGAGATCACAGGGCGCCCCCGGTGGCGGTCGCAGCGATGCGCGAACTGACCGTGTGCACGGTGGCATCGGCGTGGTAGCACTCCCAGTGCTCGGCGATCCCTTCGGCCAGGTCGGTGCGTGGTCGGTAGCCCAGCAACGCGTACGCCTCGCTCAGGTCCGCCTCAGAAGCGGTGACGTCTCCCGCCTGGCTTTCTCCGTGATGCACCCGGATGGGCGCCCCGATTACGGATTCGGCAACGGCCAGGACCTCGGAGACGCTGGCGCTCCGTGGGCCCGCCACGTTGACCACGTGCGAGCCCGTGAGCGGACGAGTACCGGCCAGGACCGTCGCCTCAACGGCATCGTCCACATAGGTGAAGTGCCGCCTCTGAGAGCCGTCTCCGAACACCGTCACGGGGTGCCCCGTGTGAGCGGCTTGGAGTATGCGAGACATCAGCATCGTCGGACGCTGGTACGGACCGTAGACGGTGAAGTAGCGCAGAATGCAGGCGTCGAAGCTGGACACCTCGGCATAGGCCAGGGCCAGCCGCTCAACCGCGAGTTTGGAGACCCCGTACGGCGACACCGGTTGCGGAAGGTCCTCAATACGTGATGGCCGGACCGTGGAACCGTAGACGCTGGAGGACGAGGCGACGACGACCCGTCGGACGCCGGCCTCACGACACGCCTCCAGCAGCCGCTGCGTCCCAAGGATGTTCGCATGCACGTAGTCGGCGTAGCGGCTGCCCCACGACTCACGGACCCCGCTCACGCCCGCGAGGTGGAAGACCGTGTCCACGTCTCGCAGAAGCGGAACCAGCTCGTTGACGGCCAGGTCGCACTGCCGGAACGAGAAATCGCCCTCCGTGCTGATGTCCGTCGCACCGCAGCGGAAATCCGCTTCCCGGGGCACGGGCACCTCGTCAAGACCGACGACCTGATAGCCGTCCCGCGCCAGACGTGCCACGAGGTGGGAACCCACGAAGCCGCTGGCTCCTGTGACAGCCCTTCTCCAGGGCCTTTGCCCGCCGGTCATCGGACCGGACCTTCCAACACCCTCACATGAACTCCTGTAGCCGTTGCTCGGTCGTTCGCCAACGGCAGCAGTGTTCCGCCCGGGATCGCGTCAACCTATGCGCGCACGCATAACCTTCGCGTTCGGATTATGCGCGGCGTTCGATTCACTGCCTTTGAACAGGTTCGATAACCCGACAGCAAGGTGCCGTTTTCCCAGACAGGAGCCGGGAGGGCAGCCGCGGCCGGGCGGAGCGTTTTCGCGCCCGGGCACAATGAGGTACGGACAAGGCGGCCGACTCGGGTGGGGAAGACCAAAGGCATGATCCGTTCCGTGGTGTTCGATGTCGGCGGGACCCTGCTGGACGACACCCGCGAGTGGGCGCGGTGGGCGGACTGGATCAACGTCCCCCGGCACACGTTCTCCGCCGTCCTGGGCGCGGTGACCGCCGAGGGCCGCGACAACGCCGAGACCTTCGACTACTTCCGGCCGGGCTTCGACCTCGCACGGGAACGGCAGCTGCGCGAGGAGGCAGGACAGGGAGAGCTCATCGAGGAGGTGGACCTGTACCCGGACGTACGCGCGGGGCTGCGCGCGCTCCGTGACGCGGGTGTCTGGGTGGGGATCGCCGGCAACCAGACGGCACGGGCCGGAGAACTGCTCCACGGACTACATCTGCCGGTGGACGGCATCGCCACGTCGGGTGAATGGGGGGTCGCCAAACCCGACCCCGCGTTCTTCGTCGAGGTCATCGCCATGGCTCCCGGCGCGCCCGAGGAGATCGTGTACGTGGGCGACCACCGCGACAACGACGTCCTCCCCGCCCATGCCGCCGGCCTGCGGACCGCTCTGATCCGGCGCGGCCCGTGGGGGCACCTGTGGGCGAACGACCCCCAGGTCACCAAACGCGTGGACTGGGTGATCGACTCGGTACACGACCTCCCGGCTCTGCTCTCCGAGGCCTGAAACCCACTGTGCGCCGCGCCAGGGGCCCTTACAGTGGCAGCGTGGCCGAACCCTCTCCCTCTCTTACGGCTGAGACCGCGCTGCGCACCGCGGCCCGCACGGCAGCCGAGTTCTCCTGGTCGTACCTGGACGCACACATCCTCGGGCCCGTGGGTGAGAACGCCTCCGTGCTACTCCCCCGCGAGCAGCTCGTCCTTCGTATCTGTGCTGGTAGCAGCTATGACCGGGGGCGACGGGAGCTACGTCTGGCCAGGTGGCTGCACGACAGCGATGTCCCCGCCGTCCAGGCGGTCAACGGCATGGACGGCCCCCTTCTGCGTGAAGGTTGGGCGATCACCGTGTGGAAGTACGTTCCGGGCGTCCGACCAGCATCGCCCGATGTCATCGGCACGGTCCTACGTCGGCTGCATGAGCTGAAGGACCCTCCGGACACGGAGCTTCCGTCCTTGGACCCCCTCGACGGGACCGAGGACTACATCGACCAGTCGTACCTGGAACCCGGGGAGAAGTCTTTCCTCCGCCACCGGCTCGATCGCCTGCGTAACGCCTACGTGCATCTGGAGCCCGTGCTTCCTCCTGGTCCTGTCCACGGCGACGCCCACCGCAAGAACATCGTGCAGGACCAGAACGGGAAACCGGTGGTCCTCGACCTTGAGCGCTTCAGCAACGGGCTTCGCGAATGGGATCTCGTCGTGGCAGCGGTGTACGAGCGCTTGGGCTGGTACACCGCCGCCGAGTACGCGGGGTTCGTCACGGCCTACGGCTGGGACGTCCGGGAGTGGTCGGAGTTCGAGACCATGGCCGCGGTTCGGGAGCTGCGGATGACGGCGTGGTTGTGTGCCCGCACCGGACGGGAGCCGCACCTTCTGCCCGAGGCTCGAAGCCGCATCGCTTCCCTGGACCAGGCCTGCGGCCTCAAGCGGTGGCAGCCCGGAACCTGACTTCAGGGCCGCGCCAACGGAGAGTCGACGAGGAACTCCTGGAACTCCCGTACGGGGCGGGTCGTGGCATAGGGTTCCAGGCTGGCTTGGAAGCGCGTGATGTAGGCGTGGACGCGGGCCGAGCGCAGTCGGCTGGCAGCCTCGATGGTGTGCCGCGCGACCGTGCAGGCGGCTTCGATGTCCTTGGCCGGGGTCATCAGGTGAGCTCCCGCCCGTACCAGACCGGCGAAGGTACGACTGCGCCGGAAGCTGGTGGGTGCCAGCGCGATAGACCTCTGTGCGTGTTCGACCGCCTGTGGACCTCGTCCAAGGTCGTGGAAGCAGTGCGCGAACTCGTCGGCCATCTCGGAGGAGTTGAAGTACCCCATCCAGGCGGGTTCCTGTTCATTGTCGATAGCGGCGAAGGCGTTCTCCATCTCCTTCAGCGCGCTGGCGCAGGCGCGTTCCTCTCCAAGGGAGGCCAGTCCTCGGGCCTCCATGGCGGCGAGCATGGCTCGGATAGCGGGGGTGGCCTGGGCACCGGTACCGGCCTTGGCGGTACGGGCGAGATCGACCGCGCTGCGGAAGTCACCGAGGAAGTTGGCCTGGTGGCTGAGTAGGGCGAGCGCCTTCGCCCCCAGCAGGCGGTTCGACCCAAGGTGGGCCAGGTTCAGGGATTGGAGGAAGTAGCGGCGGCCCAAGGCGTGCAGCCCCGCGTCATAAGCCATGGCTCCCGTCTTGGCGGCGAAGCGAGCGCTCGCGGAGAAGAGCGCTCTGCCCACCTGTGGGGTGAAGCGGCCCCGCAACAGGGGTGCGACCTCACTGGTCAGGTACTGGACGGCTGCGGTTCGTGCGTGTCCGCCTCCAAACTCATGATCCAGAGTCTCGAAGAGGTCGCAGGCTCGCGTGATGGCGTGGACGTCGTCCTCGGTGACGTTGAGCTGGGCATCGGCTTCGGTACCGATGAGGGCTGGGGGTGCGACCAACCACCGGAGCAGGGGCGTGCTCAGGCGTTCCGCCTGCATCATGGGCCAGTTATCAGGAATGCGCTGTGAAAGATCGGCGTCCCACAGCGTTCCTGCCTGTCTGACCGCTTCCTGCACGGATTCGGTGAACAGATCAGCATCCGAGGAAGCGCGGTCATCAGTCATCCGCACGGTAGGAGCCGCAGAAGGCAGTGTCTCCAGAGGTGCGCCGAGCCCCCGCAGGGCTTCTATGGCCTTGCGACGGTCGGTGAGTCCCTTCCCAGCCTCAGCCCGGGTGATGGTGCTCTGCGCCACTCCACACATGCTCGCCAGCGCTTCCTGCGTCAGCGAAGGCACTCGGCGTCGAAGGAACCGCACCACTGCCCGGGCGTCGCGTTCCCGGACCGCGTCGACCATCTCCGGGTCCTGCCACACCCAGGCCGGAATGCAGTGGCACGCTCCTCGCCCGTCATGGCGCGGGCGTCCGCAGTTCCCGCACATCGGAGCCTCCTCCGTCACCTGGGGGCGTAACGAGACGCCCTCACAGTAGCGGTGAATCCGATTCCTTTTCAGCGCCTTCGGAAACCAGCCAGGTGCGCCAGGAGAGCTTTCTCCTCGTCATGACCCGGAAATCGAACGGCACGCATTATTCGAACGCCGCGCTTAACCTCGCACGCATAGGTTCTCCCTCCGAGCGAAACCACACTGCCGTGTATGACCGCAGCAGCAACAGGGACAGAGCGTTCCCACCTCTGGTCCGCCCCTGACACGACGTACCCGGACGGGGAGCAACGCGACCGTGCCCTGGTGCAGGCGCTCGTCCAGCTTCTGGAGGACACCCGGGCGCTGGGCGGCGTGGTGTTCGGCCGCGACGGGCTGCACCTGGCCCGCGCCGGGATGGACCAGGTCCAAGCCGAGCGGGCCACCGCCGCACTCAACGGCCTGCACCTGTTCTCCAGGGAAGCCGGACGCCAGCACAAGCGGGGAGAAGTGGAAACCGTGCTGGTGCGCTACCGGAGCGGCGCGGTCGTGATCGCCCCGCTCACCGACGAGGCCACAGCAGCGCTCGTGGTGGACGATGCGGCGTCGTTGCGTGAGACGGCCCGTGCCCTGACGCTGTTCGCCGGATCCGTCCAGCACCTCCTCCCGCGCCAGCCGCGCCCGTTCATTCACCAGGCCAGCGGAGACGAGGGGCGGGGATGAGCACGATCGCACCCGCACCGCTGACGGTGCGGCCCGGTACACGGGTGCTCATGGACACGTTGGTGCGGGCCACTCCGTCCATACCGGCTTCCTACCAGCCCGACCTGCCCGAGCCGGCCGTCTCGGTGTGGCGGCTCTGCCTTGATGCGGAGCACCCCGTGACGGTCGCCGAACTCGCGGCCCGGTTGGGCTTCTCTCCGGCGTTGGCCGGTGTGCTGGTCTGCGACCTGGCCCAGGTGGACCTGCTTCGGATCGTGCGTTCTCCCGCGCTGGCGGCACGTCTGCGTTCGTGGGCCTGCGGTGGGCCGGCCGAGGGCCCCGTTCCGCGCGTGGCCAAGCTGCTCGTCGTGGGAGGCCAACCCGAGCAGGTGCGCCGATGTCTCGCGCACCTGACCAGGAGGGAGCCCTTTCCTCTAGACCCGGGGTGCGGTGTGGATGTCGCGGTGGCCCGGATCGCTGAGGACCTGCACCTGCTGGGGCTCGGTGTGGCGGTGGAGGCGCACCACCCGTCATGGGCGGACCTGTGCCGGGACGCCTTCGGAGCCCTGGTGATCGCCGACCCCACCGAGCCCGCTCACACCGCGGACCGGATCGCGGTCCTGCGCGCTCTGGGAGTCACGCTGGTGGCTCTGGTCCCCGTACACGACGGCGCGGAACCCACCCCTGAACAACTCCGCGCAGCCGCAGGCCTGGCCGATGACGTTGACCCGGTGGTGGCCGCCGATCTGGGCTCGTCCACCGCCAGCGCCGAAGGGCTGATGGACCTGTGCACATACCTGGAGAACGGAGGCCACCGATGAACCAGCCCCGTGCGGTGATCTTCGGCTCCGGGCACTCTGCCCTGACGTTGGGCACCGGGCTGTTGGCGGACGGCTGGCGCGTGGACGTGTTCACCCGCCACTCCACCCCCGAACTCCTGGGCGGCCCGGCCGGGCTCACCCAGATCACCCTGCCGTCGGTTCGCGCGGCCGAGCGCTCCCTGGGGCTGGACCTGTGGGCCGCCACCGCGCCGAAGGCGCAGAGCGTGCGCATGGCGATGGCCTCCGCGGATCGGCCGTGGGAGTTCAGGGCCGAACTACCCGCGGCGGCCACCGCCGTCGACCACCGGCTGAAGACCGCGTACTGGTTGCAGCGCTTCGAAGCGCTGGGCGGCGGGGTCTACGTCAAGACCTGCACCGTCGCGGACGTGGCCTCCTTCGCCGCCTCCGGGATGTATGACCTGGTCGTGGTCGCCCCCGGTGTGGACAGCGACCTGGGCCGACTCTTCGCCCCGGATGAGCGCCGTGTCGGCGGTGCCACGGACCGGGTAGCGGTACAGGTGCACCTGGACGGGTTCGACCGTGCCCCTGGGGACGCCGACATCCAGGTCATCACCCACCCGGAAGGAGAGGTGCTGGTCTACCCGGCGCTGACGCACGACGTGCTCAGCCCGAGCCAGGTCCGGGAGCTGTCGGGGGCTGGCGAAGCCCCTGTCGACGTCGCGCCCTTCTGGGCGGTGTGTGTACAGGTGCTCGCACGCCCTGGCACGGACCTGGACCCCACGCCCGCTCTGGGCCAGAAGGCGAACGCCGCCACCGCGGCGGGACTGCCTTCCCGGCACGGCCACCACGCGCGCAACGCCTGGAACCATGTGCTGCCTCGTCTAGGAGTGCTGGCGCCCGACGTGGCCGAGCAGTGCGCCAAGGCCAGCGTGGTTCCCCGCTCGGAGCTGGTACGCCACATCCGCCCCCGGGTACGGCACCCGGTCGCCGTTGTGGGCGGAACGCCGGTTCTGGGCATCGGCGACGCCACGGTGACGGTGGAGCACGCCTCCGGTCAGGGAGCGGGGGCTTCCGTTCTGGTGGCCACCACCGTCCGCGACCAGATCCGGCAGCAGCGCCACCTCAACGGCCCCTTGGACGGAGACTTCCTCACCGGAGCGTGGGAGGCGTACTGGGCTCGGCACGGCCAGTACACCAGCGGCTTCGGCGAGTTCGTCACCGGCTACTGGAACGGCTCTCTGCCTGGGGCCCTGCTGACGGCCTTCGCCGAGACCGTGGCCATCCCTGAAGGCGCCAACGCCTGGGCCGCCGGACTGGACGACCCCGCGCGCATGGCCCGCCTCCTCTCGCCCTGACCCCTTTTCCCTCACCCCCGGCACGAAGGACCTGCTTCACCATGCCCGAAAACGCCTCCCCTCCGAGATCCACCCCCAACCCGAAGCTGTACAGCCACCGCAACCTCCAGCGGTACCGCCGCTTGGTCGTGGGGCTGTCCCACCGGCTCGCGTGGAAGGTCGACAACACCGCGATCGCGGCCCTCTATGCCCGCCACTTGGCCGCCTCGCACCTGGAGGTCGGCCCGGCCGACGGCCACTTCCTGGTCAACGCCCCCGACCCCGTCGGCCCGGACGGTGTGCCGCTCTCACCGCGTCTGCGCCAGATCCACCTTCTGGACCTGCACGCGGCACCGTTGGAACGGTGTGCGCGCTTGCTGGGCGAGCGCGCCCAGGTGAGCACCCATCAGCACGACGTACTCTCCCGTCCGTGGCCGCTGACCGACGAGGCGGTGGGGTCGGTGGCGATGTTCCATGTGCTGCACTGCGTCGAGGGCGCCTCGCTGTTCGCCAAGCACACGCCCTTCTCCGAGATCGCCCGGGTTCTGGCGCCCGGCGGGGTGTTCATCGGCTCCACCCTGCTCGGCTTGGAGGATCCCTTCACCCGCAACAACTGGCTCGCCCGCCGGTTGCAGCGTGTCTACAACAAGGCCGAGCCGACCGTGCTCAACAACCACGGTGACCGGTTCGTGGAACTCCGGCACATGCTGAGTCTGCACTTCACCGACGTGCAGGTGAGCGTCATGGGAGCGGCCGGGGTGTGGGTGGCGAAGGGGCCGCGCCGATGACCACCACCAACCGTGAACCCGTGGCGATCGTCGGCATGGGATGCCGCCTCCCCGGCGGCATCATCTCCCCAGCTGGCCTGTGGGAGGCGCTGCTCGAAGGACGGGACTGCGTCACCCGCATCCCCGAGCACCGGTGGAAGCAGATGGTTAAGCACCTGCACCCCGACCAGGTCCCCGGCCAGCCGTTCCCCGCCGGGGTGGTCGACGTCGACGCCTTCGACCGGGAGTTCTTCGGCATCGGCCCGGACGAGGCCGCGGAGATGGACCCCCAGCAGAAGCTCCTGCTGGAGACCATCTACGAAGCGCTCGCCGACGCCTCACTGCGCCCCTCCTCGCTGGCTGAGTCGGCGACGGGGGTGTACGTGGGGGCGGCCAGCACCGACCAGGCCAGCGTGAACTTCGGTGCCGGGCACCGGGCCGGAACTCATACCGGTTCCGGGGCCGGGATGGCGATCCTGGCCAACCGCGTCTCCTTCCTGCTGGACCTGTCGGGACCGTCGCTGACCTTCGACACCGCCTGCTCCTCCTCGTTGACCGCGTTGCACTACGCGGTGCGCGACCTGCGCGCCGGAGCGGTGGAGACCGCGGTCGTCGCCGGAACCAACATCCTCACCAGCCCGGTCATCACCGCCAGCTTCGTCGAGGCCGGTGTGCTCGCCTGGGACGGGCGGTGCCGCCCCTTCGACGCCCAGGCTGCCGGGTACGTGCGCTCGGAGGGCACGGTGGTGCTCGTCCTCACGCGCGCCGAGCGGGCGCGCGAGCAGGGGCGTCGGGTGTGGGCGCAGGTGGCCGGGACCGCCATCGGCCACGGAGGCGCCTCCCGGCACCTGCTGCGCCCGCGCGCCGAACGCCAAACAGCGGTGATCCGCCAGGCCCTGGCCGATGCCGCCGTCCACCCGGACCGGGTGGGGTGGGCGCAGGCGCACGGCACCGGCACCCGCGCCGGGGACCGTATCGAGGCGATCGCCCTCGCCGAGGCTCTGGGCCGGGGCACGCCTGTGCCGGTGGGGTCGGTCAAGGCCGCGCTGGGCCACCTCGAAGGCGGCGCCGGAGCGCTGGGGGTGATGGTCGCCGCGCTGGCCGTCCACCACGGCCAAATCCCGCCGACCCTGCACCACCGCACCCTGCGCCACCGGGTGAAAGGGCTGGTGCGGGTACCCACCACCGTGGAGGACTGGCCCACGGGTGAGGACCCCGGGCAGGAGAGGACCCGTGTGGCCGGGGTGAGCAGCTTCGGGTTCGGTGGCGCCAACGCCCACGCCGTCATCACCCAGGCACCCGCGGTGGAGCCGCCGTTGGAGCAGGATCCGATGCCGTTGCCCGAGACCGTCCTGCTCTCCGCCCACAGTTCGGCCGCGCTCGCCTCGGCCGCCGAACGCCTGGCCGAGCGCGCCCCGCAGGGCCGATCGGTGGGCACCGTCGCCGACACTTGCCTTGCTCACGGCCCCCACCACCGGCACCGGGCCGCTGTGGTCGCCGCCGACCTGGGCACCCTGGTCCAGGGACTGCGCAGCATCCAAGACGGCGCACCCAACGCCGACGTGGTCGACCCTGGCCGCGCGGCTGACCTCCGACCACAGACGGTGTTCGTCTACACCGGGCACGGCGGCCACCACCCGGACGCCGGAGCCGAACTGCTGCGCGTACCCGCCTTCGCCCACGTTCTCCACGAGGCCCGGGAGAAGCTGGCTGAGCACACGGGCTATCCGGTGTGGGAGCCGGGCCAGGGCATCACGTCCTTCACCGACGCCCAGCACTGCACCTTCCTCGCCCAGGTCGCGCTCACCGCGCTGCTGGCCGACCGCGGCATCGTCCCAGACCTGGTTCTGGGGCACTCGGTCGGGGAGATCGCCGCCGCCCACACCGCCGGGGCCCTGCCCCTGGATTCGGCCGCGCGGGTGCTCGCCCACCGCAGCCGCCTGCTGGGCGGGCTGACCGAGGCGGGCGGACTCTTGGCCGTCCGCGCCGGGGTCGAGGAGACCGGTGAGTTCTTGGCCGCCTACGACGGGCGGGTGTCCATCGCCTCCTACAGCGCTCCGCGGGTCCAGGTCGTCGCCGGACCACACGGGGACCTGCTGCACCTGCACGCCGCCCTGGACTCCGAAGGGGTGTGGAGCAGACCGGTGGCCGATGTCATCCCCGCCCACTCCCCCGCTGTGGATCCACTCGTCTCCGCACTGGAACAGGCCCTGTTCGGGCTGCGTGTCCAGGCGCCCCGGGTACCGATCATCTCCACCGCCTACCCGCACGAGGGCACGGCCGAGGCGGAGATGTGGGGGACGGCGTACTGGGCCGCGCAGGCCCGACAGCCGGTGCGGTTCACCGACGCTCTCCACCGAGCCGTTGACATCCCCGGCGGGCCGATGGTGTTCGTGGAGATCGGGCCGCGGACACTGCTGGTCGAGCACATCGCCCACACACTGGGCGATACCGTCCACCGTCCTGTGGCCGCCACCGCCGATCCCACAACGTTCGCCCACGCGATCGGAGAGCTGTACACCCGCGGCGTCACTCCCACGGGACCAGCACATCGCGCCCATCCGGACCTGGTCATCGCCCCGGGCTGGGACCGCACCAGGGCATCAACGGCGGGGACCGTGCCCGGACAGGTCCCAGCACCCACGCCTGACGGGGTGGCGGAGCACCTGACCGCCGAGGTTTGCCGATTGCTTCATCTGCCTGATGGGTTGGACATGACGGCGTCCTGGACCGAGCTGGGTTTGGAGAGCCACCAGCTCCTTCAGCTGACCTCCCGGCTACGCCGCGTTCCGGCCTGGCGACACGTGAACATCCGGCTGTTCCTGCCCAGTCGCCCTCTGTCCCGGGTCGTGGAGGACCTCCAAGCCCTGTTTCCGGCTCCTTCGACCCTTTCCGCCGGGCGCCCGTCCGTTCTCCCCTGATCCCGGAGCGGCGCCCCAGGGGTGTCCCCGCTCAGCTGGAAACGGGCGGGGGCACCCCCACACTCTTCAGGACCACGCCATGTCCCTCTCTTCCGACACCCGCGCGGCCTGTCGCCGCACCGACATCGACCCCGACACCCTGTTCGTCACAGGCCGCGCCCAACGCGAGGTCACCCGTATCTGCCGCAGCTGCGCGATACGCCTGCCGTCCCTGCCTGAAGCCCTGAAGAACCAGGAAGAGCACGGGATGTGGGGCGGCATGACCGCACGCCAGCGCCGCCAACTCCTCCAGCAACACCCGACCGACTGGGAGCAGGCGATCACCACCCCGGTCCCCGCCATGACAGGAAGACGATGACCGAGCCGTTGAGTGCGCAGGAGCTGTCGAGCGCTCCCGCCATCATTCGCCACCTGGCCGCCCACGGGCGCCGCGCCACCGTGGACACCACCATCACCGCGTGTTCACACGGGTACCGCGTCACCATCTCCTCCGCCAAACAGGACCGCCGCATCCAGGCGCACCTCATGCGGAAGGGACGCCGCTGGTGGCAGGAGCTGGCCTTCTTCGAGGGTGATACCGAAGTGGACGTCGAGGGCGGGCTCGCGGAGATGATGCGCCTGCTCAGCAAGGCCGGTGACCGGGTGGGCTCCCCAGTCGCGAACACCCGTCACCTGGGCACCAACCCCACTCTGGCCACGCGTTCGCACACCATCATCCGCGTTTGAGCAGGGCTACCACGCCGGAGCTACCGGCATGGACGACCTGCACCTGGTGACCACCGTGGGTGACCTGCTCACTCAACCGTCTGGCCAGGGGCCAAGCATCGACGGCGTCGCCCGCCCGACTTGCAACCGTCTGATCCTGCACACCTGGCTCAACGGGGTCCTCATCGCCGCCAAGACGACCGCAGTCATACCTCTGGAAACGGTCGACCTGCTCTTGTCTTGTCTTCTGCCCCACGTCCTGTGCACCCCGAGGAGAGCCATGCCGACCAACAGCACGCCCTTCCGACTCGCTGTGGTCAACATCAAGGATGGTGGTATTCGGCATCCGCTCGGCATGGACCACGTGCTGACGGAGTTGTTCGCGACCGTCAAGGCCCCGCCAACCGCAGTCGTAGTCACCGAAGCCCGCGACTGGGACAAGAACGGCACCCGGCTCGGACTACGAGCCACCAGCGTCCTGGCCGACATCTTCGGCCCCCGCTATCAGATCCGCATCGGCCACCTGGAGCGCGCGCCGGTCCCGCCCGCAATCATCTGGAATCCGGACCAGCTTGCCCTGATCCGGTGGGACGTCCCCTCCAGCACCCCGAACAACTCCGACGTGTGGAACCGAGCGATCTTCGAAACCGCCTGGTGGGACAGCCCGCTCACCGTCATGGCCGCCCACTGGCACCCGTGGGACCGCACCAATCGGCTGCACTCTGCCCTGACCGCCTCCGGGCTGCTGGGGCCCGAGAGGTTCGCCATTCTCGCCGGGGACTTCAACTGCTCCCCCAGCGGAGACTCCGCCCTGTGGCCGTTCACCGACTTCACCCAGATGCCAATTCACCAACGCCACCACAAGGGGTGGCAGCCCAACGGGCCGTCGGGCCCGTGGGCAGCACATACCGCACCCCTGGACCACCTACTCGGTACCTGGGATCCCGCCACCAGAGCTCGCGTGGGAGGTATCGGGTGGCATACCGCGGTCGAGGTCGCATGGGAGCTGCGCGGTCGCCCCACCGGGCTCTTCCCCGCCACGGTCAATGACGGCATCGACTTGGGCGGAGGAATGGTCATCGATCACGCCCTGCTCAGTCCGGCACTGGCTGAGACCGTACTGCCTGAGGAGACAGCGGTCCATCTGCCCAGAGGAGCGATGGTCAGTGACCACCGGCTTCTCACGACCGCACTACAGGCAAGGTCGTCCCTGCGCACCTGAGGATTCTGTCGGTGAACATGCGCACGGCGCTCTACTCACCCCCGGCGACACCACCGACGGCCGCTGAAGTCCCATGGCTGCGCTGATACGCGACCCGGTGCCCGAGCAGCGATGTGCCGGCCCTGCAGCAAGCACAGCGGGTCTCCTGGAGATGCGGCTGTCGGCACAGGGGATCGGCGTGCCCTGCACCGCGTCACCGTTTCGGCACCCCGCCCGACGGTCGCTGCTCCACTTTCGATATCGTCCTCCGATATCGGACCACGTCAGCAGAGACGGAGCAGCCACCCGTGAACACACCGCCGACACCCCCGACGGTTCGGCGACCGTCGCCCGCAACCCCAGCACCGGACGTGGTGGGGATGGTGTGGAGATGAACGGGTCAACCGAGAAGAAGGTTACTGCCGCCGCCGGACTCGGGACCGTCGGCGAGGTGTTCCGAGTCTTCCTCACCTTGGGCCTGACCTCGTTCGGCGGGCCGGTGGCGCACTTGGGCTACTTCCGGGAAGCGTTCGTGGTGCGCCGCAGCTGGCTCACCGAGTCCGACTACGCGGACCTGGTGGCGCTGTGCCAATTCCTGCCCGGACCGGCCTCCAGCCAGGTCGGCATGACCATCGGGCTGCGCCGGGCCGGGTACGCGGGGATGGCCGCCGCGTGGGTGGCCTTCACCTTGCCCTCGGCGATACTGCTGGTGGCCTTTGCGCTGGGCGTGCAGGCCGTGGGAGCCGAGCCCGGGGCCGGATGGCTGCTCGGGCTGAAGGCGGCGGCGGTGGCCGTGGTCGCACACGCCGTGGTGGGCATGGCCCGAAGCCTGGCCTCCGGAAAACGCCAGGCCGCGATCGCGGTGGCCGCTCTGGTGCTGGTCCTGCTCCTGCCTTCGGCTCTGAGCCAGGTCGTGGCGATTCTCGTGGGCGGTGTACTGGGCCTGTTCTGTCTGCACACGACCGCGTCCACCCAGGACGGTACGGACGGCGGCGGGGTCGGTGTGAGGCGCGGGACCGCGCTGGTGTGCCTGGGAGTGTTCGCCGCCCTGCTGGTGGCTCTGCCCGTGTTGGCGACGCTGCCAGCCAATCCCGCCGTAGGAGTGGCGGACGGCTTCTACCGAGCGGGGTCGCTGGTCTTCGGTGGCGGGCATGTGGTGCTGCCGCTGCTGGAGGCCGAGGTAGTGAGCAGCGGAGCCGTGGACCACGAGTCCTTCCTCGCCGGGTACGGCGCGGCACAGGCCGTGCCCGGACCGCTGTTCACCTTCGCCGCCTACCTGGGCGCGCTGATGCCCGTAGCCGGAAGCCCGCTGCTGGGCGCAGCGATCGCCCTGGCCGCGATCTTCCTGCCCTCGGCGCTTCTGGTCGTGGGCGCACTGCCGTTCTGGGAGCGGCTGCGCACCGCGCCGCGCGCCCGCGGCGCCATGGCCGGAGCCGGTGCGGCAGTGGTGGGGATCCTGGCCGCGGCCCTGTACGACCCGGTCTTCGTCCAGGGCGTGGTCTCCTCCGGCACGATGGCCGTGGCCGCGGTTGCGTTCGTGGCTCTCTCTGTGTGGCGCCTGCCTACCTGGGCGGTCGTCCTGGTGGCCAGCGCGGCCGGGTTCGTATTCCTGTAAGCGGCCACGGCGCGGTCCGGGTCGCGGTACCAACCCCGCTTCACCATTCCCCGGCGCGATCCGTTGTGGGGATCCGTCCGGTGCCCCGACGCAGCAGCTTGGGCGCGAGAAAGAGCAAGACCACGGCCAGGAGTGCGACGACTAGGCCGATCCAGTTGCCCGCAGCCAGCGCACGGCCGCCGAGTGAGCCGGCCAGGGTTCCGCAGACCGCCCACAGAGCGGCGCCGACGGCGGAGTAGAGGACGTAGCGGCCCAGCGGGTAGGCCAACATGCCAGCGGTGACACTGAAGGCGGTCTGACCGCCGGGGACGAATCGGGAGGCGGCGGTGCCCGGGCCGCCGTAGCGCTCGATCCGGCGCTGGGCCCAGCCAGCCGCGCGTCGACCGCGCTCTCCCCGCTCCAGTCGGGTCAGAGCACGCCAACCCAGGAGTCAGCCGCACAGGTAACCGACACCGTCACCGGCCAGTGATCCCACCGCGCCGCACACGCCCACGGCGAGGATGTTGAGGCGTCCGGCACCGGCCAGCGCCCCGGCCGTGAAGATAGCGGCCTCGCTGGGCAGCGGCGGGAACACCGCCGAACCTGCCAGACACACGATGAGGACCGGGCAACTGAGCGGAGTACCGGCGGCGACGGCGTCCAGCGGGTTCACGCGCCGCCCCGACGCGGTCCGGACGTCCCCACGCCATCCGGCGGATCCGTTCCTTTCAGGACTCGGGACCGGTCGTTCCCGCCATGCCGCCTCATCAGAGCGTGCCTGACCGAAAACACACGGCAGCTACCCATCGCTTCACGATATCGACTCGCGTTATTTTCGCTTACCCGAGCCAGCACGCACTCAACCACCACTGGTTTTCCCCTCGCCGCCGCTGGCGGCGAAGAAAGCGCTCACCGGGGTTCCTCAGTGCCCAGCACCTCGCGGGCCAGTTCCCTGAGCGCCGCGCGATCCTCGGCCAGTACCTTCCTCCCGGCCTCGGTGGCGCGGTAGACCCGCCGCGTGCGGCCCTCCACCACCCGCTGCTCGGACACGAGCAGGCCGTCGGACTCCAGACGGTGCAGGGTGGGGTACAGCGTGCCCGGGCTGATGTCGTAGCCGTGGGTGGCCAACTCCCGCGTCATCCAAGCACCGTGGATCTCCTCCTCGGCAGCGTGGTGCAGGATGTGCAGCCGCACCGCCCCACGCATGAAGTCGCGCATGCCTCGCCTCCTCGAACACTGTGCTGCGCGCACCCTATATCACGAGCCCGATATCGGGATCAGATACCGGGCCGAGGCTGCTGTTCACTCCCTGGACATCCGCGCGAAGCTGTCCGTAGATATCGTCCTTCGACATCGTGATCCGATATTTGGAGGCGATCAGCGTGATCATCCATACATCCACCCTCGACGCCGTCATCGACACCCTGGTCGCCCGCCACCCCGAAGTCGACCCCGCACAGGTCGCCGCCTGCGTGTACGCCACCTACGACGCGCTCAAGAACGGCGCTACCATCACGACCCACCTGATCACCCTCACCCAGAGCCGCGCGCACAAGGAGCTCGTCAAGGCTGCAGAAAGCGCCCAGGGCGCGACCGATCGCACCGCCTGAGGAAGCTTCGCGCGCCAGGGACCCACCACTGCCGCAGCCCACGCTGCTCCGCCCTGGACACCCAGGACCCGAGTGATCCACGAGTCGAGACCATCGAAGGGCTCACGCCCCAGGGATCCGTGCGCGAAGCCGCGACCGAAGGCGGAGAGGTGGACCCGCAGACGGAACCGCTCCTAAACCCAGCGCGGGGCGAACGAACGGCAGAGGTGACCGAATTAGGAGGTCGGGCAGCGGGGGCCGTCGACGCAGGGAGCCTCTCTAGGCTCAGTGCCCTCCTCTGGGCTCCGTCGCTCCAGCAGGACGGTGTCGCGCCAGATCCCGTGGTGGCGGGCAACGCGCTCGCGCACGCCCACGGTGCGGTAACCCGCCTGGTGGTGCAGGGCCAGGCTGGCCCGGTTCTCGGGGAAGATCGAGGTCTGGAGCGTCCACAGTCCGGCGGTGTCGGCCTCGGTGACCTGCCGGTACAGCAGCGCCTTGCCCACGCCCCGGCCGCGCGCGTCCTCGGCGACGTAGACCGAGGTCTCGGCCACCCCGGAGTAGACCTCGCGGGCGGAGACGGGCGAGGCGGCGGCCCAGCCGACGACGCGGCCGTCCGACTCGGCGACCCACCGGTGGTCAGGCATCCATCTGCCCTTCAGGTCCTCGACGGCGGGCACCTGTGTCTCGAAGGTGGCGTGGCCGGTGGCGACGCCCTGGGCGTAGATCTCCCGGACCGCGTCCAGGTCGGCGTCGGCCATGGCGCGGGTGGTGACGTCGGCGGGCAGGTCGGTGGGGCAGCACGGACGGGCGGTGAGCATGCCCATCACCGCGTCGGCGGCGTGCGGCAGGCCCGTGCAGCAGGCGGGATTGACCGTCACCCGTGTCGAGGTGCCCGCCTTGGTGAGGGTCACGAACCCGACGTCGGCGAGCTTGCGCAGGTGGTGGGAGACCGTGGGTTGGCGGACCTCCACCATCTCGGCGAGTTGCCCCACGCTGACCGAGCCGGGGGTGGTGGCGATGGCGTGCAGGAGCTGGACGCGCATGGGTTCGGCCAGGCAGGCGAACCAGGCGGCGTAGGTCTCGGCGTCGGCTTGAGGGAGTTCGGGAGTGGTGCGCTCAGGCTGTATCACGGTCATACTTCACATTATCGACCACGATCTATGGTTGCGTCCATCGGCAGACATCGATAGGGTCCTGTTTCATAGACACTAGTCAATGAAAGAGGTGTGTCATGGGTGGCAAGCATCCGGTCGTGGTGATCGGAGCCGGTCCGGTAGGGCTGGCGACAGCTGCGGAGTTGGTCGCGCGCGACCTGCCGGTCCTGGTCCTGGAGAAGGGGAACTCCGCCGGTGCCGCCGTGTCCGATTGGGGCCACGTGCGCCTGTTCTCGATGTGGCGCGACCTGGTGGACCCGGCCGCGGAGAAGCTGCTCACCGCCACCGATTGGCGGCGCCCGGACGACGCGGGCTACCCGACCGGCCGCGAGTGGGTCGAGGCCTACCTCGCTCCCCTGGCCGGGGCCCTGGGCGAACGGGTCCGCTTCGGCGCCGAGGTGACCGGCGTGAGCCGCATGGGCCGGGACCGGGTCGTGGACGCCGGACGCGGGGAGCAGCCCTTCACCGTGCGCCTTCGCACCGACCGGGGCGAGGAGCGGATCCTGGCCCGCGCGGTGGTCGACGCCTCCGGCACCTGGGGCACGCCCAACCCGGTGGGCGGCGACGGGCTGCCCGCACTGGGCGAGTCGACGGCCGCCAAGCACGTCTCGTACCGCATTCCCGACACCGCCGCCCCGACCGAACGGGCCCGGTACGCGGGCCGCACCACGGCGGTCGTGGGCAAGGGTCACTCGGCGCTGACCGCCCTGGTCGCTTTGACCTCGCTGGCCGAGCAGGAGCCCGGAACGAAGGCGTTGTGGGTGCTGCGCCGCGGAGAGGTCGGCGACGCCTTCGGCGGCGGGGCCGCCGACCAGCTGGCCGCGCGCGGCGCCCTGGGACAGCGCGCCCGCGAGGCCGTTCAGGCCGGGCACGTCGAGGTGGTGACCGGGTTCCGCACGGCCGAGGTCCGCACGGAGCAGGACGGACGTCTCGTACTGGCCGACGAGGACGGCCGGGAGCTGGACCCCGTGGACGAGGTGGTCGCCCTCACCGGATTCCGCCCCGACCTGTCCTTCCTGTCCGAGATCCGCCTCGGCCTGGACAGCGCCCTCCAGGCACCGGTGGAACTCGCCCCGCTCATCGACCCCAACCAGCACTCCTGCGGCACCGTCTACCCCCACGGAGCGCAGGAGCTCTCCCACCCCGAGGAGGGGTTCTTCCTCGCGGGAATGAAGTCCTACGGGCGCGCCCCGACCTTCCTCGCCCTGACCGGCTACGAGCAGGTGCGCAGCGTCGCCGCCCATCTGGCCGGGGACCGCGAGGCCGCCGCCCGGGTGGAGCTGGTCCTGCCCGAGACGGGGGTCTGTAGCGGCGGAGGCCTGTCCGAGGAGCCGGACGCGGCGGTCGAGAGCGGCGGCTGCTGCGGACCCACGCCCGAAACCGCAGAGGAGCCCGCAGCCGAGCAAGGTGGTTGCTGCGGCGGCTTGGCCGTCTCCGAGGCGCCGGTGATCTCTCTCGGCGAGAGCCGCACCGTGCCCTCCCAGGAGGCGGCTGCGTCCGCCGGAAGCGGCTGCTGCTCCACATCGGTTCAGCAGGTCGAGCTGGGTGAGCCGGACCGGGTCTCGTGACACCTGTGTCCAGTCGGGTCTCCGGCGCGTCCGCACCCGCCGTGGTCGGTGCGCGCCGAGGCCTGGCGGTCCTGTGTGTCACCGTCACCGCCAGCTACGGGGCCTTGTTCTACGCCTTCCCCGTCCTAGCTCCGAGCATCACCGCCGACACCGGGTGGTCCCTGACCACGGTGACCGCGCTGTTCTCCGCCTCCCAGGTCATGGCGGGGTTGACAGGTATCCCAGTGGGGCGCTGGGTCCAGGCCCGGGGCCCGCGCCCGGCAATGGCGGCGGCGGCTCTGCTCGCGGCTCCCGCCGTGGCGGCCATAGCTCTGGCCCCGAACCTGTGGGGCTTCGCCGTCGCGTGGCTGGTGGCGGGAGCCGCGATGGCTGGGCTGTTCTACCCTCCGGCCTTCGCCGCCCTGACCCACTGGTACCGGCAGGACAAAGTGCGAGCTCTGACCGCGTTGACCCTGGTCACCGGGCTAACCAGCACCATCTTCGCTCCATTGACCGCACTACTGGAGGGAGCGTGGGGCTGGCGAGGCGCCTATCTGGTGCTCGCGGCCATCCTGCTCCTCGTGGTGGTGCCCTTACACGCTTTCGCCCTACCCCGAGGCCTATCTTCCGAGAACGATGGCTATTCGGGCGGCCAGAAGAAGGATGTGCGCTCTGTGGTGCGCAGCCGCGCCTTCTGGGCCCTCACAGCGGCTCTGCTCCTAGGGTCCTTCACCATGTACGCGGTCGTGATCAACATCGTCCCTCTGCTGAAGCAACAGGGATTCGGCACGACGGAAGCGGCCTGGGCCCTGGGTATGGGTGGCGTGGGACAGGTGCTCGGCCGTCTGGTCTACGCGCCCCTAGAACGGAGGACCGGCCCGGTTCTGCGCACTGCGGCCGTTCTGGGTGCCTGCGCGGTGACCACTCTCCTTCTGGCTCTGGCCCCTGGCCCTCTGGGGTTGGTCCTGGTCGTCGCCGCCCTAGCGGGCATGGCACGTGGCATCCTCACCCTCCTCCAGGCCACCGCGGTAGCCGACCGGTGGGGAACGGAGCACTACGCCACCCTCAACGGCGTCATGCACACCCCGCTGATGTTGGCCGTCGCGGTCGCGCCCTGGGCTGGCGCCGCCCTGGCTGGTCCCCTGGGCGGATACCCGGCGGCGTTCGCGGCACTGGGAGCGCTGGCGGCACTCGGCGCGTTGACCGCCCTAGCCACTCGCACCGAGCGGGTTGTCACCTCTTCTTGATCCTCCCCTCGAGGTGCGCGCCCTCGCCAGAATGAAAGAGCCTCTGTTATGGACGACGTTCCCCTCGCCGTCATCGGTGCTGGCCAGGCAGGTCTGGCCACCGCCTGGGCCGCCAACCGGCGCGGTCTGCGCCCCCTTGTGCTGGAGGCGGCCGACCTGCCGGGCGGCTCGTGGCCGCACTACTACGACAGCCTGTCCCTGTTCTCCCCCGCCCGCTTCTCCTCCCTGCCCGGACACGCGCTACCGGGCGATCCGGAGCGTTATCCGCGCCGGGACGAGGTGGTGGACTATCTGCGCGACTACGCCTCGCACCTGGACGCGGACCTGCGCTGCGGCCAGCGGGTGAAGCGGGTCGAGCGCGACGGGCACGGGTTCACGCTCACCACCGCCGACGGCTCCCGGGCGCGGGCCGCAGTGGTGGTCGCCGCCACCGGCGGCTTCACCCGACCCCATCGCCCCGACCTGCCGGGGCTGGCGGACTTCACCGGGACCGTCCTGCACGCCGCTGAATACCGTGTCCCCGAGCCCTTCACCGGCCAGCGCGTCGTGGTGGTCGGCGGCGGCAACTCCGGAGTCCAGATCGCCGCGGAGCTCGCCGACGTGGCCCGGGTCAGCCTCGCCACCCGGGCACCGGTGACCTGGGCGAACCAGCGGCCCCTGGGCCGGGACATCCACTGGTGGTTCACCCGCAGCGGTCTGGACGCCGCCCCGCTGCGCGGCGTCTGGGAGAAGGGTCCGACCCTGGTCAACGACGACGGCCGCCACCGTGCGGCCTTCACCACGGGCAACCCCGACCGGCGGGAGATGTTCACCCGACTGGAGGGCGGAAAGGCGGTGTGGGCGGACGGCGCGGTGGAGGAGGTGGACACCGTTCTGCTGGCCACCGGGTACCGGCCCGCACTGGGTTACCTCTCCCCCACAACGGCGCTGGACTCCCGCAGGCGTCCGCTGCACCGCGGTGGGATATCCACCACCGTGCCAGGGCTGGGGTACGTGGGACTCGAGTTCCAGCGCAGCTTCTCCTCGGCCACCCTGCGCGGAGTCGGACGCGACGCCCGACACGTCGTGCGACGACTCCTCGTCGGAGTGCGCCGATGAGGGAAACATCTGCTTCCGTCCAAGGAACGCACGCTAAAAGGGCCAGCCCGGACCGAATCACACACCATGGAAAGAAGAGGACCATGCAACAGACAGAAGCGACCACTGGAGCGGAAGCGGTCAGCTCTGAGGAGGAGAAGACGGTTTCCCTGCGTCACCTCAGCGCCGCCAGGCGCCGGGCGCTACGGACCCTGTGCGACGACGGACCAGCCTCGGCCCAGGACGTCGCCGACATGTGGCGGCACAGCACCCCACTCACGGCGCGGGCCCACCTCATCG
Source organism: Nocardiopsis sp. M1B1 (assembly GCF_052466615.1). NCBI lineage: Bacteria > Bacillati > Actinomycetota > Actinomycetes > Streptosporangiales > Nocardiopsidaceae > Nocardiopsis > Nocardiopsis sp. M1B1. The sequence goes on along the minus strand of NZ_CP196194.1, from coordinate 2,304,110 downwards.
CACGGCTGCTGTGGGTGCTGGAGTCCCTGGACTACGCCGAGCCCACTGGTGCGCCGGGGGTTTACCGCGCCACCGCGCGCGGTGCACGGGCCCTGCAGTGGCACTGAACGCTCGGCCCCCTCACTTCGTCCCAGGCCGCGCCTCACGCTCAAGCTCCTGGATGATCTTCGCGACAGTCGCCTTGGCCGTGCGCGCCGCACCGATGAGGGTGGCCGAGGCAGGGCCTGTCCAATCGCCGTAGCCCAACAGGTGCAGGCGGGGTTGGGCTACGACCCTGGTCCCCTCCACAACGACCCTGCCCCGTTCGTTGACGAGACCCAGGGAATCGAGGTGGCGCAACACCGGGTAGAACCCCGTGCACCACACGATCACGTCGCACTCCACCGTGCTGCCGTCGGCCCAAGCCATACCGGTGTGGGTGAGGCGGTCGAACATCGGCTCAGCTTTGGTGTCTCCGCGTTTGCGGGCCTCGCTCACGCTCGGCACCACCACGATGTCTCCCAATTCCGCAATTCCCCCGGGGTGGGCTTCTCCTCGTTCAGCCGCTTTCTGTGAGCCTGTGGCGAGAGCGAAGAGAGCCCTACCGTCGACGTCGTCAGGCAGGAACCGGGGCGGACGCGAGGTGATCCAGGTGGTCCGCGTAACCGCGGATACCTCAGCCAGGATTTGGGCCGCCGAGTTTCCTCCGCCTACCACCGCGACGCGCCGCTCGACGAACTCTTCGGGGCGGCGGTAGTCCACCGTGTGGAACTGCTCGCCCTCGAAGACGTCACGGCCTGGGATGTCTGGGATGTGGGGTGCCCGCCAAGTACCGGTGGCGCTGATGACATACCGGGCTGACCAGGTGTCCCCGTCAGTGACCAGTCTCAGTCGGCTCCCCACCCGCTCGACCCGACGCACGTGCACCGAGCGCCGGACCGGGAGAGCATAACGGCGCTCGTACTCAGTCAGATACCAGGCCACGTGCCGCGCGCTCGGATACTCCTGCCCTTCCTCAACGGGCATCCACCAGCCGGGCAGCATACTGTGCGAGGCCGGGGAGAACAGCCGTAAGGAGTCCCAGTACTCGGGCCAGGACCCTCCTGGTTCCTCACGGTCGTCCAGGATGACGAAGTCGGCCTTGGCGCGGCGCAGAAAGTACCCGGCCGCCAGTCCGGCCTGTCCACCGCCGATGACCGCGATGTCAACTAAGTGTTCCATACGTCCTCCCGACGCTCACGTGAACGGGGCCCGCTTATCTGCGGGCCCCATAGACGAGCCGTGCTACCTCCGCTCCGGGTCGAAGCGCCTGCGCCAGGCCAAGGACACGTACACCAGGGCGATGAGCACGGGCACCTCGATCAGCGGACCCACCACCCCGGCCAGGGCCTGGCCCGAGGTGACGCCGAAGGTCGCGATCGCGACCGCGATGGCCAGCTCGAAGTTGTTGCCCGCCGCCGTGAAGGCCAGCGTCGCGGTGCGGTCGTAGTCCATCCCGACCGCCTTGCCGAAGGCGAAGGTACCGAACCACATGAGGGCGAAGTAGACCAGCAGCGGCACCGCGATGCGCGCCACGTCCAGCGGTTGGCTGGTGATCCGGTCCCCCTGGAGGGCGAACAGCAGCACGATGGTGAACAGCAGGCCGTACAGCGCCCACGGGCCGATCCGGGGCAGGAAGGCCGACTCGTAGCGCTCGCGGCCCATCCGCCGCTCGCCGATCCGGCGGGTGAGGAACCCCGCCACGAGGGGGATGCCGAGGAAGATCACCACGTTGAGCGCGATGAGCCAGGGGGAGGCGTCCAGGCCGCCGGTGTCCAGGCCCAGCCACCCGGGCAGCAGGTCCAGGTAGAACCAGCCCAGCAGGCCGAAGACCAGTACCTGGAAGACCGAGTTCAGCGCGACCAGCACGGCGGCGGCCTCGCGGTTACCGCAGGCCAGGTCGTTCCAGATGATGACCATCGCGATGCAGCGCGCCAGGCCGACGATGATCAGGCCGGTGCGGTACTCGGGCAGGTCGGCCAGGAAGATCCAGGCCAGCGCGAACATCACCGCGGGGCCGATGAGCCAGTTGATCACCAGGGAGGAGACCAGCAGCTGGGTGTCGCGGGTGACGGTGTCCAGCCGGTCGTAGCGGACCTTGGCCAGCACCGGGTACATCATGACCAGCAGGCCGAGCGCGATGGGCAGGGAGATCCCGCCGACCTCCATGGCGGCCAGGAGTTCGTTCAGCCCCGGGACCAGGCGCCCCAGACCCAGGCCGACGGCCATGGCGAGCAGGATCCACACCGCGAGGAACCGGTCGAGGAACGACAGTTTCGCGACGACGGACCCGTCCGTACCACTGGTGGTCCTGTCGGTCGAGGCCATCAGCAGGGCCTCCTGTTCGCGGCGGCGCCGCTGGCGCGGGCGGTGGCGGCGAGCCCGGACAGGGCCCCGGAGAGGTCCTCGATCCGGTCCGGGCACAGCCGGTAGTAGGTGAACCGGCCGCAGGGCTCGGTCTCCACCACCCCCGCCTCGCGCAGGATCCGCAGGTGGTTGGACAGGTTGGTCTGGCGCGCCCCGGTCTCCTCGACCAGGTGCGTCGTACACAGGGTCTCCCGGGCGAGCAGGGTCACGATCCGCAACCGGAGCGGGTCTCCCAGCGCCCTCATGAGGTCAGTGTCGACTGATATCAGCATGCGCTGATACTATCTCATCATTCGAGGCTGATGAATTGCCGAACGGCCTCTTCTCTCGCAGAGGAATCCAGAGTATGACCATCCCCGAGCCGCAGTCGCTCCTGCACGAGCGCGTCAATGTCGGTGCCGCCCGCCTGGCCACTCGTCACCAGGGCCGTTTCTCCATCGAGACCGTGCAGGCACTCATCCTCGACTCCTACCAGCGCCTGGCCGCCACGGCCCGGGTCACCACTCACCTGAACGTCCTGGCCGAACGTCTGGCTACCGAACGCCTGGACGCCCTCGCCTCCATCCAGCAGGTTTCTCATGACCGGCCACCCCGAGTGCTGTTCGTGTGCACGCAGAACTCCGGGCGCTCCCAGATCGCCGCCGCCCTGCTGGCTCACCGCGCCACGGAGCCGATCACCGTCTCCTCCGCGGGCACCGAACACGTTGCGGACGTGGAGCCGAACCTGGCCAGGGTTCTACAAGAAGTGGGGGTGGACCTCGGCCCGGCCTACCCCAAGCCACTGACCCAGGAGGTCGTGGAGGCAGCCGACGTCGTGGTGACCCTGGGCTGCGGGGACGCGTGCCCGGTCGTGCCCGGCAAGCGCTACCTGGACTGGCCCACTGCTGATCCCCACGGCGCCTCCATCGAGGACCTGCGCCACATCCGCGACACTATTAACACGCACGTCGGCGGCCTCGTGGCCTTCCTGGCCTCGCCGTCCATCACCGCTGAAACGAAGTAGAGGCAGTACCCATGACCAGTTCCGCCAAGCCGTCCGTCCTGTTCGTGTGCGTCCACAACGCGGGCCGCTCCCAGATGGCCGCCGCCTGGCTGTCCCACCTGGCCGGGGACCGCGTGGAGGTCCGCTCCGCCGGGTCCGCGCCCGCCGACGCGCTCAACCCCGCCGTGGTCGAGGCCATGGCCGAGGTCGGCGTGGACATCACCGACCAGCACCCCAAGATCCTCACCACCGAGGCCGTCGAGGCCTCCGACGTGTGCGTGACCATGGGCTGCGGCGACACCTGCCCCATCTTCCCGGGCAAGCGCTACCTGGACTGGACCCTGCCCGACCCCGCCGGTCAGGACGTGGCCGCCGTCCGCCCCATCCGCGACGAGATCAAGAAGCGCGTCGCGGAACTGATCAAGGAGCTCTCCACTCAGGAGTGGACAGGGCAGCTGGAATAGCACATAGCGGGTTCTTGGACCGCCCAGCCGCCCCACGCCACCAGAGAAGCACTCCGAGCCCTGCTCGAACTCGGAAGAACTCGTGGCCAGCAGCGGCAGGCACGGGCCACAGTGGCGGCGTTGAGGACCTCTTGCGCTCCTTCTCCAGCCCACGTGAGGCGATGTTCAGGGTGTACTGCTGATCGACGGTAAACCGGCGAGAATGGCCGGTCACGGTCTCTTCTGGTGTCGGACAGTGGGCGCGAGCCGCTCGATGTGACCGCTGATCTGAGTGAAGGCGTCCTCGAAGGCGGTGGCGGTGTCCGCCCGTATCGGGTCGGGAACCGACCAGTGCAGACGATCGCGGGCGGGAGGGAGTTCCTCGTGAGCGCTGTCGCAGACTGCCACGATCAGGTCGCCCTCGCGCAGCACGTCGTCCACGTGGGCGGGGGTTCGGGATCCGATTCGCAGACCGTGACTGCGGGCTGTGGTCAGCGCGCCTTCGTGGACGCGAGAGCCGGGATGGGTACCGGCCGATGCTGCGGGGACCGGGCTGTGGTGTTCCCACAGCGCGGCGGCCAGTTGGGAGCGGGCCGTGTTGTGGGTACACACGAACACCACGCGGGGCGTGTTCAGGAGGGGGGCCAGTGTCAGGGCTGTGAGCGCCTCAGGGCGAAGGCGAATGTAGACCCGGCGCTGGTCCGCTTCGGAACGGACACGGGTGATGACATCAGCCTCCTCCAGGATGCGTAGGTGGTAGGCGACGAGGTTAGAACGCATGCTCAACAGTTCGCCCAGTTCGGTGGGGGAGGCGTCGCCTGTTCGCAGGACGTCGGTGACGGCCAGGCGGGCGCTGTCCGCCAGCACCGCGTGCAGCCTGGCCCGGTGTTCCAAGGCAAGCTCAGCGTTCATCGGGTCAACATTCACAGGGTGAACATACGGGGACAAGCCCTCGCTCCTTCTCTTCGCTCGAAGCCCGTCTGGGATTCGATACCTGCTCTGAAGTGCGCCATGCCTGTTGCGCGGGAACCACAACGCTTCCGACGCGCTCGCTCGTCGCCATCCGCCTTCGACACGGCCTCCCAGACTCGGCCTGAACGCCCGGCTGTCTTCGTGCGACAGGGGTCCCCCATTCCGGGAGAGCCCAGTCGGGTCCGGCCTGCGACGGTGAAACCCGGCACGCCGGCGTTCGTTCCCCAGAACTTTCGAGCCAAGAGGATGAGCGACAGCGGGAAGCGCCGGACCCAGAACGGGACCGAGGTGAAGTCCGCGAACGACTATCCCTCGCCCACACCGATATCCTAATCCGCCGACACGGCAGAGGAAAGGACGGGGGACATTGCCGCGCAGCGCAACTGCTCCAGCGAACGCGCTCCGCGTGCTTTCTCGTTCACCGTTGAGCCCGCGGTGCCGCGGTGCCACGGTGCCGCGGCACGTGGCACCGATGCAGAATCGGCCGCCCCAAATCCTCTGCCTCGACGGCCTTCTCGATCCCAAAGGGAGCGATAACTCTTTTCTTGGCTGGCCGAAGTGGGACAGTCGGCACTTGCTCATCGAAGGAGGCTCTTTTTGAGAGCCACGAAATCAGCCCCGGCTTTGCGCAAGGCTGTCTTCGTCCCCAGGAAAAACCGAAGGCAGCAGAAGCCGGGGAGCCGGATTCGCCCGCCCCGGAGAACCTCTCATACCACTTCCTCGCCCGACAGGCCTCCAGCAGAGATGGAAATAGGTAACAGCAGTGGACCTGATTCGTCAATGGAATGAAATGTGAACCATGTCACATGAAACTTTGGTCGCTGCCGCGACCCGTGCTTGGCAACGCCACCTGGAAGCATATTGAACATACTCGTGCTTCTAGTTTCGCCCTCCCCGCTCAGTGGTGGCTCTTTCGCCACTCCGAGGCGTACCCCATGGCGGGAATCAGATACTGGAAATCGTTCCACACGAGGGACGGAAAAGCCCGACCAAGCTCTCTTGGCCGGGTTCCGATCCGTGTACACCGGTCGTCAGGTGCTGGCGCTCGCATGGGTCGGCTGATCCCCGCGGCTCTCCAGTAGGGACGCGATGACATTCCAGTTCACGGCACAGGCGCGCGCGACCGCCGCGATTCTGGCTGCCTGGTGCGGGGGGATGTGTTCGACGAGGTCGGCCTCATCGTGGCGTATGACGCGGGCCTCGAGCCAACGAATCATCGTGCGGCCCTCGTCGTTGTACCGGAGAGTGGGATCCCTCTTGAGCGAGTCGAGCACAACCCCGAGATCGATGGGTCGGACCTCGGCGGAGCGCTGCTTCGTGCCTTTCATCCTTGCACTGACCTGTTCGTTCAGCTCGGACGCAGCCGGATGGTCAGCCGTGGTCAACGCGTCGCCGACCGCATCGCCTCTCGTCCCGGGCGCGAAGGTGTCATCGCTGGATTGGGGGTTGTCCTCACCTCCCATCCGGTCACGGATGTCCCGCACCGTCTCCATGGAGACACAGGCTAGCCTGGAGATTTCCCGAAGTGATGCCTCCGGGTTCTGCGACAGGAGGTCAGCAGCCCTTCGGTGTTTTTCGTCGGGGTTGACGACCCGGACACGGCCGTCGAGCCCGACTCGAACCGCAGATTGGACAGCGGGGTCGGTCGAGGCGCGGCGCAGGGTACCGACCGTCTTTCCGGACAAGCCGACCCTGGCGGCGATCGCTCGGTCCGACCATTCGGGGTGACTGGCCAGGATCTTCTTCGCGGACTCCCTACGGTCGGCCAGAGTCAGAGGAAGCCCATGTCGGATGTTCGCTTCAACCGCTGTGAGAAAACAGTCAGGGACCGAGCCGTCGAAGTAGACCACCTCGATGGTTGTGCGGCCACTCATCCGTGTCGCCTGCAGGCGGTGCATCCCGTCGATAACCCGCATCGTCGACCGGTGGACAAGGATCGGAGGTAATTCTTCGATCCGCTCGGCCAGACGTGCCACGTGATCGCGGTCGATCCCTTCCACCCGGGGGGAATCGGCGTCCAACAGGACGTCGACCCGGACTCGCTCCGAAGTGGTCGCCATCTCAGCTCCTTTGACGAAGAACGCTATCCATGGTCAGCGTGGCGGATTCAGTATGGTCGCCAGCGGTGCGCCGAATCCTTTCGCCATCGACAGAGCCAGAGACGGACTCGGCACGGAGAACGTGGACGCGGATGCCGTGGTCAAGCCGGACAGGGGAAAGAAGCGCGAGGACGCGCCGACGCGCACGGGGTTCCGGAGCAGCGCTGAGGTGAGTACTCACAGAGACCAAGAATAAAGTGTATTTTCTCTGTTTTCAACCAACAACAGATCACCTGCTCTGTTTTTCTGGGAGGTTTGGCACCGTACGTGCTCGATGATGGCACCGAGTCGGGCGCGGATAGCCGCACCAGTGGCCCTTGACGCAGGTAGTGGACGCGTGTACCCGCTGATCATGATCAATATTGGCCTCGGAAGTCAGGACCATGAAGAGGCAGGAGTGGTCGGAGCGGACGTGGGTTCTTCTCATCCAGGATGCGAGCGTGAAGTTAGTTCGTTCTGGGTACGCTGATACAACTCTGAACCGGGTCGGTACCAGTGCTGGCGTGACCATAGAAGCACTGACCTTCCGTTTTTCGTCCAAGGCGGCGTTGATCGAAGCCGTATGCACATGGGGTGCCGACGTCACGCGATGCGCACGGACCGTGGTGGACGAGGTGTCCGATGTTCCGCGCTCCCAGGACCGGTTGCGCCTGCCCGCGTAGGTAGGCGCCATCTTCGGCACCCACGGCACCATGCCCCTTGGGCCCCGGGTCCGCTCCCCTCCTCCTGTCGTCCTCAGTTGGCCCGCTCTCCCGCGGCGGCCCCACACCCAACAACTGACCGTTCGGGCAGGGGCCGAGGCCCCTGGGCGCCCACCCGGCAGAGCAGGTTCACTGATGGCAACAGTGCTCGCTGATGAGATCATGAGTGATGCCGTAATGGCGCCCTGATCAGGGAGATGTCGGTGCTCCTCGCCCGGCTCGCGGGGCACCACCGAAGGACACAACAGCAAAAGCTGTTGACATGAATAATTACTGTTGATAGGAGTAGGGTTATGTCGAAGGAACTGGACATCCGGCTGCTCGAAGGCGAAGAGCTGTCGAACTGGGAGCGGGCTCGGCTGCTCGTTCCCAAGCTGAAGGCGCTGGCCGACGAGAACCGTACGATCCTGTGCCTTCTCCTCGCCGAGCGCCCGCACACCGTCAAGGAACTCCAGGAAGCAACCGGACTCAGCCAGACCCTCATCAGTCACCACCTGCGCCCCCTGCGTGAGCAGGAACTCGTCAAGGTCATGCCCCGTGGCCGGTCCAACGTGTACGCGCTCTGCTGCGAGGAGCTCGGGATGCCGGTCCGCTGGCTCGCCTCGCTCGCGGCGCTGACCCCCGAAGGCGCCAAGGCATGCTGCCTCAGCGAAGAAGACGACGAAGCGACTACCCCCCCAGAGGAACCAACAGATGTCTGAAAACTGGATCGAGACGATCAAGACGTTCGGAACGATCGCGATTGAGCTGGTCCTGCTCTTCTTCGCGGTCGCGTTCCTCGTCGCTCTGCTGCAGCGCCGGTTGGGTGAGGAGAGACTCCAGCGCTGGCTGGCGGGGGGAAAGCTGACGGCCCCTCTGAAGGGTGCTGTTCTCGGTGCGCTCACCCCCTTCTGCTCGTGCTCCACGCTCCCGATGCTCATGGGCATGCTGAAGGTCGGGGCACCCTTTCGGGCGGCGGCGGCGTTCCTGCTCGCCTCTCCCCTGCTGAATCCCATCATCCTCGGTATCACCTGGATCCTCTTCAGCTGGCAGGTCATGGTCGGCTACTTCCTGGTGGTCTTTGTCAGCACGATCTTGCTCGCTCTCCTCCTGGAGGCGCTGGGGATGGAGAAGTACGTCCGCCGGGTCAAGGTCAGTGCGGAGGGACACAGTGACGCCCCCTGGCAGGGCCTCAAGGCCGAGGCCCGTCCCGCCTGGGACCAGGCCGTGTCGTTCTTCAAGCCGCTGGCGATTCCGATGCTGATCGGTGTGTCGATCGGTGCCTTCATCTACGGTGTGGTTCCCGAGACTTTCCTGGCCTCCGTCGCGGGTCCCGACAACCTGTTCGCCGTGCCGGTCGCCGCGCTCATCGGTATCCCCCTCTACATTCGCACCGAGGCCGCCCTTCCCATCGGCCTCGCCCTACAGGCGGCCGGAATGGGGCTGGGCCCGGTGTTCGCCCTCATCATCGGTGGGGCCGGAGCCAGTGTTCCCGAACTGGCCATGCTGGCCGCGATCTTCAAACCGCGGTTGGTCGGCGCCTACGTCGCCTGCGTTCTGGTGGTCGCCATTGCCGGTGGCCTTCTCATCCCCCTCGTGGCCTGATTCCCTCCGTTCCCGCACCCGCGGTTCCTCTCCGGTCGACGACCGTGAGAGGGGCCGCGATCGTCGTTCCGCGCGTAGCGCGGTGGCCGATTTCCCCCAGCGGAGGTCATCGGCGCACCGCTGCCGTCGGTACGGCGACGGTGAGCGGCAGGTTCGACCGCAGGCAGAGCAAAGAGCCGGTGGCCCCGTCGAGGGACGGGGCCACCGAGCCGGAAGTCCGATCCGCCGGGGATCAGAAGTTGACCGAGACGACCTTGGCCGGGCCGGAGCCCTTGGTCGCGGTCAGGGTGTGGGGGACGTTCGGAGCGATGTAGAAGCTGCCGCCCTGGGGAATCGTCGCCTCCTTGGGGTTGGCCGGGTCACCCCACTTGAAGTGGATGTCGCCCTCCATGCAGAAGATGATCTCGTGGGCGTCGTGGCCGCTGTTGAACGCCGCCTTGTCCGGGTCGTCGACGTTGACCTCGAGGAGCAGCGGGACGAGGTTGGGCAGGGTCCGGGTGCGCACCAGGCAGTTGTAGGTGTAGTACTCGGTACCGTCCCGCATGCCCTCGACCACCGGGTTGTCGCTCGGCATCTGGACGCGGACGCCCTCGTCGAGGTCGGTGACGAACCCGGGGGTGAGCTCCGCGGTCGAGGTCCCCAGGATGCCGGCGATCTGGGTCAGCTTCTCGAGGGTCAGCTCGCCGCCGCCCTTCTCCTCCATGGCGGCGACGTCGTCGACACTCAGGTCCAGCATCTTCGCAAAGGACCCTCGGTCCATCTTGATGTGCTCGCGGCGGTCCTTGATCTTCTGACCGTAGGTCTCTTCAAGGGCAGGAGTCGCTGCCATTTCTCTTTCTCCTTCGGTGATTCGGTGGTGGCGAAGCGGCAAAGGAAACCGAGCGGTGGTCCGGCTGACACGTCCGATGGCGAGTCTGCCGAGCGGGACCAGGTGGCCCTGGCACCTCCTTCTCCTCTTCGCGGATCACGGTGCGGGCTCGCACCGTGAGGTCTTGATGGCTCCGCGCCGTACAACGGCTCAGGCCGTGGCCGAGGGGGACGAGATGCGCGTGCACGAGACGCCGTCTGGCCAGTCTCCGAAGGGACTGAACAGGTGGGAGTAGTCCGTGCCCTGCGCCGATCCGCGCATGATGAAGCATTCGGCCCCGGCCGAAGCGCAGGCCAGGAGCGCGTCGAGTTTCGTCTTGAGCGCCCCGGTCGAGTCCCACGGGCTCTTCGCCCACAGCGCTGAGTAAGCGCGCTCCGGGAAGGCCGGGTCGACATGGGCCAGGACGTTCTTACCGTTGGGGCCGTCCAGCAGGATCCCGGGGACGTCCGTCAGGCTGACCACCCGCAAGTCGGCGTCTAGGGCCCGGACGAGGAACTCCGGCACTCGGTCGCTGGAGATGCCGTGGAGCCTGCCGTCCATGTCCAGGACACTGTCGCCGGACAGGACCGGAAGGGCACTGGAGTCGAGAACCTTGGTCAGGACGTCGCCGCGCACCGAGAACGATCCGTCGTCGTCCAGGACCGACATCGCGCCGAGCTGGAGGGGAAGCGCCCGGACACCCTGGCGCCGCAGGGCTTCCGTCCACGACCAGCGGACATCCGCGAGCGCTTTGGTGAGGGGGATGCACCCGAACGGGTCAGCGCCGTCGTTTCCGCGGAGTGCCCCGTGGCCCAAGGCCCCGCCGCCGGTGATGAAGACGAGACGTCCGCAGTGCCCCTGGAAGAGCCTGGAAACCATTCGAGCGTAATCCGCTATCGCTGACATGTCGAGGCTGTTCTCAACACTCTTGTCGGAGAAGAGGCTTCCGCCGATCTTGAGCGCGAGGATGGTTGTCGCCTGCGAGCCCTCACGGGGAGCTGGACGTTCTCTGCCGAGTCGCGTGTCGATCGCGGGGATGACGCTCACTGTAATCGTTCTCCACTTTCATGCAGGGTAGACAGGTTCGCGTCCGCAGCAGGGCGATCCGCCGCCCGGCGGAGTGAAGTGCGAACATGAATTCCGAATGAGCAAACTCCGAAATATCTGAGGAGTGCTCTCGGCCGACGGGGAGGACGGTGGGGGTGTCGGTGATCAGGATCGCTCTTCGGCAGCGGCCCTGCGACTTCGAAACAGCAATTGTTCGACTGAGATGAACCCTAGAGGCGACATGTCGGACATGTCCAGAGGGTGCAGCACATGCTTTCCCCCGGCGTACCTCGAACAGCACGTTCGGTACGATCAGAGATGAGTTTCCGCACGTGGAAACACCTGAAGGCAGACATCTCGGCTTGACGGCGTCAGCACCGAGAGGGCTTGTGCGTTGCACCTGGCAGAAAAAACAGCCTGCACCGATCACTTGATCGATGCAGGCTGTTTTTTTCTGCTGGTCGATATTACTTCCAGGGAAACCTTGCCACGATCCCCCGAGAGTTCTTTTCGGTTGTCGACCTAGCGGGAGGAGGTTTCCTCAGCCCTCACGTCGACCTTCGCCGGGGTCTCCGCCTGGGGCGTCTCCTCTTCCTCCTCGGTAACGCTCACGGCGCCGCAGCAGCTGTCCAGCTCTTGCTTGGAGCCACCGCCGGTGAGCTTCTTGAAGAATCCTCCAGCCATGTTTGGCCTCCAATCTGTTTTCGTTCCGACGAACCGCTGGTGTCCGCCAGAGGGAAATCGATGCCCCGCTCTTCGAATGACCGTTGGGACAAGAGGCCGGGTCAAGGACCCCAGCACACGGGAGTCCACGCCAGGACGGTACCCGAATGGATTCCTTCCGGCCTGCGGAGCGTCGTGATGGACCTCTGGGATGGGGAACGTCTTTCTCCTCTCCATTAATAACAACAGCCAACGCTGGTGTCAACCATGGAAGTTGATCGAACTTCGGTGGTCTCAGCGGACCAAACGCCTCAGGAGCATGCTGACCAGTTCAAGGGCGAAGACCACTGTGAATGTCATGAGCGTGATCAGGGTGATGACCTCGTATTCACGCGTCTGCGTTGCCTGCAGGAGGTAGAAGCCCACCCCGCCGGCTCCGACGAGCCCGAGCAGGGTCGCGGACCGGATGTTCACGTCGAGTTGGTACAGGAGTCCGCCGATGAGTGCGGGGGCCGCTTGGGGAAGGACTGCGGTGAAGTAGCGCTGGGTCCTGGACGAGCCGAGCGCGGACATGGCCTCCAGTGGCCCGGCATCGACCTCTTCGAGAGAATCGGCGACGAGCTTGCCCAGGAGGCCGACGGACCCGAGCGCCAACGCGAGCACCCCTGCCACCGGCCCCAGCCCGATCACCACGACGAAGACAATGGCCACGACCAGTTCCGGCAGCCCGCGGACCACGAGGACGAACCCTCGGAACAGCCCGTGCACCGCGTGGTTGCCCGAGATGTTCCGGGCGGCGAGTGTCCCGACAGGCACCGCCAGCAGTGCACCCAGGAAGGTAGCCGCAAGACCGATCTGGACGGTCTCCACCAGGGCGAGCAGCAGTCGGTCCAGCATTCCCGCGTCCCCGGGCGGCCAGAACAGGCCCAACGTCGTGAAGAATCCTGTCCAGCCGGCCGAGGCCCTGGCCTCCAGTGCACCGCTACCGAACAGGGACGCCACCACGGCGGCGACGACGATGACGCCATACACCCAGCGGCGTGCTCGGGCGAAGCCGAAGGGGGGAGAGACCCGTCGTGCCGTTTCCGCCGGTAGGGCCGTGAGGGACGGTGCGGATGGCGCGTCCGTGCCAGAGGCTGGGCGTCCGGGGAACAACCGGGTACGGAAGCCCTGCGCACCGAATTCGCCGTCCCCGGACCCGCGCAGGAGAATCCTTCGGATCGAGGCGGACACCATCTCGGTCAGCAGGCACAGCAACAACAGGATCAGTGCCCAGGAGATCCCGAGCCCGAAATCGAGGCGTGCGAACGCGTTCGTCATCTCGAAACCGATGCCCGCCACGCCCACGATTCCGAGGACGGCCGACACCCGCAGGTTGATGTCGAAGCGGTGGAGCCCGATCGCGATGAACGACGGCAGGGCCTGGGGAACGACCGCGGTGAGGAGCCGTTGGACGCGGGTGGCGCCGATACTGTTCAGGGCTTCCCGAGGACCAGGCGATGTCTGCTCGATCGCGTCGGCGTAGAGCTTGCCCACCATTCCGATCGAGTGCAGTCCCATGGCGAGGATGCCCGGGAGTGCCCCCAGCCCGAACAGTCGGACGAAGAGGATGGCGAGGACGACGTCGGGAACGGCGCGGGCGGCCACGATCAGTCCACGTGACGCGAGCCGGTGCGGCCTACTGGGGGCTGTCACCGATGACGCCCACACGGCCAACGGAAGACTGAGCGCGACGGAGAGCAGTGTGGCCAGCAGAACGGTGCCCAGTGTGATCCCGGTCTGCTGAAGCACCTCCTCAGCGCTGGGGAAGGACAGGGGCCAGGTCCGCCGTATGAACGCTTCGGCGTTGGAGACCCCTTGGACCAGAGCCGCGATGTTCACTCCGAGGGAGTTCAGCGACCAGGTGCCGGTCCCGACGAACAGGCAGAGGAATCCGAGGACCACCCCCGTGCTCCGTGAAGGGCGCCGCGGGCCCTCCGGGAGGGGCCCGCGAACAGGCGAGCGTACCGGTGGTGGCGCGATCATCCTGTGGCGTCCAATGCCACCGTTCCCACTCCCGGCGCGGTGTTGTAGACACCCATCGCGGTCGTGGTGTCCAGGGTGGCCGTGGAAGCGTCCAGCATGACCTCGCCATCGCGGAGCCCGATGATCCGGTCCGCCCACCCCAGGGCCAGGTCGACCTGGTGCAGACTGCCAATAACCGTCAGCGACCTCTCCCGCGCGATCTCGCGCAGCAGCCGCATGACCGTGTCAGCACTGTCCGGATCGAGCGAGGCGACGGGTTCGTCGGCGAGGAGAATGGCCGGATGCTGCATCAGCGCTCGTGCGATGGCCACACGCTGCTGCTGACCGCCCGAGAGGGTGCTCGTGCGCTGGAACGCGTGATCGGCCATACCGACCCGGTCGAGGTGCTCCAGCGCTTCCAGACGGAGGGCGCGTGAATAGGAGAACAGGCCGAGCCGGGGGCCCACCAGTCGCCCGAGCGCGCCGCTGCACACGTTCTCCAGCACGCTCAACTGTCCGACAAGGTTGAATTGCTGGAAGACGAAGCCGGTTCTGCGGCGGAGTTGACGCAGCTGGGACCCACGTGCGCGTGCCACATCGGTACCCAGCACCCGCAGGCTGCCACTGGTCGGCCTGTGCAGACAGCAGATATGCCTGAGCAGGGTGGACTTCCCGGAACCGGAACGGCCCAACAGGGCCAGGATCTGCCCTCTCGGGACATCGAACCCGACCCCGCGCAGCGCGGTGACTCCCCCGTCGAACTCCTTCGTCACCTGTGTCAGTGAGACGACCGGCCCACGGTCGGCATCGTCGAACACCGCTGGGTCTGCCATGTGAACCTCGAATCGTCGGTGGGGGTGGAGGGAGGTGCCGGTGCGCATGTGCGCTATCCCGTCTCGCAGGCTTCGGCCCCGGTGATCTGGCAGATCTCGCGGATGGGGTCGTAGAACGAGTCGTCGGCCTCCGTGAACCCCCAGTAGCCGGCGATGTCGTCAACTCCGAGTGCGTCGGCGTTCCCCCGTTCCAGCACCGCTTCGGTGATCGCGTCGCGGAGTTCGGGATCCAGGGAGTTGAGGATGGCCAGAGGGGAGTTGACGACCGGGTCGGACGTCCAGATGACGGTGTAGTCGTCGTGGTCGATGCCCTCCTGCTCCGGCAGGACCTCGTCGTACAGCAGGTCACGGACGGCTCCCGCGTCGCACTCTCCGTCCCGGACCGCTAGGAGGGAGGCGTCGTGCCCGCCGGAGAACCTCTCGGTGTAGTCACCCTCGTTCAGACCGGCCTCCATCAGTCCGGCCAAAGGGTAGAGGCGTCCGGAGGTGGAGTTGGGATCGACGAAGCAGACCGTCTTTCCCCGTAGATCGGCGAGTTCGCTGATTCCGCTGTCGGCTTGGGTGACCATATAGGAGTGGTAGCTGGGGTTGCCGTCCTTCTCGTAAAGTTCGGCCCCGATCGGGGAGATGTCGACCCCCGAGTCCCTCGCCAGGACGTAACTGAACGGTCCGTACATGGCGATGTGGACGGTGCCCGCGCGCTGGGCCTCGATGAGCGCGGCGTAGTTCGTCATGACCTGTAGATCGACCTCCTTGCCGGAGGCGTCGGCGATCAGGTCCGCGAGCGGTTCGTACGAGGCGTTCAAGGAAGCGGCGTTCTCGTTCGGGATCAAACCCAGGACGAGTGTGTCGGGGTCGGAGGCGCTTTCGGCGCTGGAGGCGCCGCCGCAGGCGGTGGCCAGCGCGATGGTGAGGGCCACGGCGCAGAGCGCGGTCGTTCTGAAGAGCTTTCCGGGCATGGTGCTAGCCCTTCCGGTCAGAGGGGGGACGAGGTGGCTGGGGGCACGAGCTGTGTCAGTCGCCCACAGCGCTCGAGGGGGATCTGCGCGTCGCGGCCGCGAAACGGTCCCGCATGGTCTCGGGCGGGTGGGTGCTGGTCGCGCGCGGAGGCATGGGGCCGCTGCGCGCAAGGGTCGGCACGACGAGCATGTGCGGCCCCGGGGAGGACAGCGCCGCGGTGACACCCGTGTGGAGCTGCTCAGGGGTGGCGCATCGCCTGGCGTCGGCGTATCCGGCCGCCGCAGCCACCTTCTCCAGACCGGTGGTGTCCGATGTCGTGCCCTGGCCGCCGGTCGACTCGTGGGTACCGTTGTCCAGCACGACGTGGACGAGGTTGGGCGGCGCCTGGGCGCCGATCACCGACAATGCGCCCAGGTGCATGAGCGCGGCGCCGTCGCCGTCGAGAGCGATGACGGGGCGGTCGGGCCGGTTGAGGGCGATGCCCAAGGCGATCGAGGACGCGTGCCCCATGGAGCCCTGCATGTAGAAGTTGGCCGGCCTGTCCTCGACCCCGAACAGCTCGCGTCCGGTGTAGCCGGTGGTCGCGACTACCGGGGCGTCACCGATGAGCTTGGTGATCAGGCGGACGGCGTCGACGCTGTCCATCCGGTCGGTGCCCGCGTGTCCGCGCGCGGTCCCCCGGGCCGGTGCCGCGGCGTCGACCGCGTGCTTCTCCACGAGTACGAACGGCGCGTGCCCCTCGTCCAGCGCCGTCGTCACGGCTTCCAGGATCTCCTGGAAACGTGCTTCGTCGGCGTCCGCGCGCAGTATCCAGTACGGCAGGCCCAGGAGGTCCAGGTAAGGAGCGGTGGTCGGTCCCATGACGGCGTGCTGGGGCTCGTCGCCGGCTGGGTCGGGCCAGCCCCGCAGGCTGACGAAGGTGAGCACCGGAATCCGGTAGGTCATGATCAGCGAGGTCAGGGGGTTGACGAGGTTACCGAGCCCGGAGTTCTGCAACATGATGTAGGCGCGTTCACCGGCCAACGCGGCACCGGCGGCCGTGGCGAGCGCACCGCCCTCGTTGGCCGCGGCGACATAGCGGCCCGGAGTGCGGCTCAGCAGGGAGATCGGTCCACCGAAGTACGAGCAGGGGACGCCGCTGGCGAAGCCGAAGCCGTGCCGCTCCAGCTCGTCGCAGAAGAACGCGGCGGAGATCATCGTCGTCCCTCCTGGGCGGCTCCGGTCGGGCCCGGCGCTGCCGGGTCGAGGACGGGCTCCCGCAGAAGCGAGGGCGCGGTCATCGGCGGGGGGACGGGAAGCCCGAGGAGGCGGAGGACGGTCGGGGCGACGGAGGTGATCGCCGCCGGGTCCGTGGACAAGACGGCATCGCTCCGTGTGCCCGCCGGGGCTAGGACGCAGTGGACGGGATTGTGCGTGTGTCCCCCGTAGGGGACGGCCTCACCCTTGTCTCCGGCGGACCGCAGCATCTGCTCGGCGTTACCGTGGTCGCCGACGACCAGCATCCACCGGCCTGCGGCTCGTGCCGCTGCGTGGATGCGCGACACCGCCGTGTCGACGGCCTCGGCCGAGCGCCGGGTCGCGTCGAAGTTTCCGGTGTGCCCGACCACGTCGATGTTGGCGAGGTTGGCCGCGATGAGGTCGATGTCGTCGCGTCCGCACGCTTCGGCGATGGCGTCGGCCACCCCTGCGGCGTTCATCTCCGGGTGTTCGTGGACCGGCCCGTCGGGGGCACCGGTGATCTTGAGGTGTTCCTCCCCTTTCCTCGGCCGGGAGTCCCGTCCGTTGAGGAAGAAGGTGACGTGCTCGAATTTCTCCGGCTCCGCGACGCGCAGCGACCGTGCGCCGGCTTCTTCGAGCACATCGCTGAGTCCTCCCGAGGCGTCCGCCCGGGAGACGAGTGCGGGGATCGCGGTGCGGGTGTCGTACTGGGCCAGACTCAGCAAGCGCACCCGATCCCGGCCGCTCGCGGCGAGGAGGTCCGCGACCATGTCCGCCAGCGGCGCCGTGCGGTCGCTGCGGAAGTTGGTGAACAGGATGCCGTCGCCGTCCTCGACGCGTGCGCGGTGTCCCGAGAGGCCGGTGACGGCCGTGGGCGGGATCGCTCCGTCACCGACCGAGGGGAGCAGCGCGTCCTGGGGGGTGACGGCGGTGTGCTCCGCGTCGCCGTCCAGGAGGAGCCGCGCTGCCGCGGCCGTCAGGTGCTCCTTCCCGCTCTTGTCCATCGCGTAGTCGCGGCCGACCACTCCGGAGATCGAACCGACCCCCCGTTCTTCGGTCATGGCGGCGAGCCGGGACAGGTACCGCGCGGCTGTGCCGTCGGCCACGTCACGGCCATCGGTGATCACCCAGATCCGGACCCGATACAGCGCGGCCTCCCAGGCCGCCCGCAGGATCTCCGGAAGGTGACCGATGTCGGAGTGAATCCGCCCGTCGGAGCACAGGCCCACCAGGTGGAGGGTTCCCCCGTTCCGTGCCAGCGCAGCACACATGTCACGCAGCAGCGGGTGGGACCGCAGATCACCTGAGGACACGTCCCGCTCGACGCGCAGACTGTCGTACTCCACGGCACGGCCCGCCCCCATGACCAGGTGGCCGGTCTCCGAATTGCCCACGGTTCCCTCGGGAAGGCCGACCGAGGCCCCGGAGGCGTCGAGAAGCCGCCCGTTGGGTCCGCCGGAGAAGGCGTCGAGGAACGGAGTGCGGGCCGCGGTGAGGGCGTTTGCGGGGCTGGGTGGTGCGTACCCCCAGCCGTCGAGGACGAGAAGGACGCCAGGTGCGAGAGTGGTCACCGGTCGCCTCGCAGAGCCTCGAAGCGGTCCCAGAAGTCAGGGAAGGACTTGGTCACGCACGCGGGGTCGCGGATGACGACGCCGGGGGTGCGCAGACCCGCGATGGCGAAGGCCATGGCGATCCGGTGGTCGTCGTAGGTGTCGATCACCGCTCCCTGGGGCTCCTTGCCGCCGTGGACCGTCATCGTGTCCTCGGTGGTGTCGACGGAGACGCCCATCTTGCGGAGTTCGGTGCTGACCGCGTCGATCCGGTCGCACTCCTTGACGCGCAGGTTGCCGATTCCGGTGATGTGGGTCGTTCCGCGGGCGTAAGCGGCGACGACGGCCAGGGTCGGGGCGACGTCGGGCATGTTCGACATGTCGATGTCGATCCCGGTGAGCGGGCCACCCGTCAACGTGATGCCGGTGGTGTCGGAGCGGTCGGCGCACCCCATGTCGGCGAAGGCGGTGACCAGGCCGACGTCTCCCTGCGCGGAGTCGAGACTGATCCCCGGGATGGTGACCCTCCCGCCGGTGATCGCGGCCGCGGCGAGGAAGTAGGACATGCCCGAGGCGTCGGACTCCACCGTGATGTCGCCCCCGCGGTAGCGCACGGCACCCGGTACGGCGTAGCGCTCGTACCCCGACCGCCGGAGGGGGACCCCGGCGGCGGCCATCGCGGCGATCGTCATGTCGACGTAGGGCTTGGAGACGGGGTCCCCGTCCACGACGAGTTCGAGGCCCGACTCCGTTCCGACCGAGCCGATGAGCAGGCTACTGGTGAACTGGCTGCTCACGGTGCCGTCGACGCGGGTGAAGCCGCCGCGCAGGGTGCCGCCGCCGATCTCGATCGGCGGCGAACCGTTGCCCGCGGTGCTCCGGACCTCAGCGCCGAGCTTGCCGAGCGCGTCGAGGAGGTGGCCCATGGGCCGCTC
This sequence comes from Nocardiopsis sp. M1B1, assembly GCF_052466615.1. Classification (NCBI taxonomy): domain Bacteria; kingdom Bacillati; phylum Actinomycetota; class Actinomycetes; order Streptosporangiales; family Nocardiopsidaceae; genus Nocardiopsis; species Nocardiopsis sp. M1B1. Next base: position 2,284,887 of record NZ_CP196194.1, on the reverse strand, counting down.
GCACATGCGCTTGTTGCCCGTCAGGACCGTGCGGCCCTCCGCCAGGGCCGCCATGGTGATCAGGAAGCGGATCGGCGTACCCGCGTTTCCCATGTCGATGGCGGTGTCGGGCGCACGCATGGGGCGGCCGTTGGGGACCACCGAGAACGTCTCGCTGTCCGCGTCGGCCTCGACGTCCACGTGTCCGAAGGCGCGCAGGGCCTTGGCCAGGAGCAGGGTGTCCTGGGAGTGCAGTGCGTGGCGAAGGACCGTCGGCTCCGGGGCCAGTCCCGCGATCGCCAGGAACCGGTTGGTGTAGCTCTTCGAACCGACGACGGTGACCGTTGCGTCGAGGTCCTTGAGGGGGGTGATGCCGACCTCGGGGAGGTCCATGATCGGGTTGCGGGTCGAACGTGTCACAGCGGTGCCCATCCTTGGGTCGGGGGTGAGGGTGATACGCGGTACGGGTCGGTGGGATGTCAGCTCCGCCGGTGCACCTTGTGCTGCGCGGCTTGGGCTCGGGGCCGCACGACGAGGAGGTCGACGTTCACGTGTGCGGGACGGCTGACTGCCCAGGCCACGGCGTCAGCGATGTCCTCGGCCATGAGGGGTTGGTCGACCCCCGCGTAGACGGCTGCCGCTCGGTCTTTGTCACCTCGGTAGCGGTTGAGGGAGAACTCCTCCGTGTGGACCATGCCGGGGGCGACCTCGACGACGCGCACGGGCTGGCCGCACAACTCCAGGCGCAGGGTTCCGGCCAGGGCGTGTTCGGCGTGCTTGGCGGCGCTGTATCCCCCACCGCCTTCGTAGACGGTGAAGGCGGCGGTCGAGGAGATGACGACGATGGTCCCGTTCCCGCTCTCGGTGAGGAGCGGGAGCAGTGCCTGCGTGGTCGCGAGCGCTCCCACGACGTTCGTCTCGAACATGGTGCGCCAGTCGGCGGGGGCGGCGTCCGCGACCTCTTCGGTCCCGATGGCGCCGCCGGCGTTGTTGACGAGTACGTCGCAGCGGGACAACCCGTTGACGACGGCCGCGATGGCCGATGGGTCGGTGACGTCCATGGGCTGGACATCGGCCGCCTTCCCGTCCGCTGCGATGCGTTTGGCGACCTCTTCCAAAGCGCTGACCCGGCGGCCGGTCAGGACGACGCGGTAGCCCTCGTCGGCCAGCCGGTAAGCGGTGGCCGCACCGATCCCGCTTCCGGCACCGGTGACGAGAGCGGTCCTCTGAACCCCCTCCGGAGAAGAGCTCATCGGTATGCGTCCTTCCGCGGAACAGAGGTGGTGGAGAAGAGCGGCTCCCCGGTCGGTACCGCAGTCTGGGTCAACCAGACGTGGGCTCCAGGCTGGAGGAGGAGACGGAGATCCGCTCCGCTCTGCCCGGACGTCTCGACCGAACCGCCGAGGAAGGCCAAATGGGCCTTGCTCGCGGCCACCTCGGGAAAGCACGAGGTAACGGTGAACTCCGCCTGAGTCGAGGTGGGATTGTGCACCCCGAGCAGACTGACCAGCGTGTTCGGGGTGCGCTTGAGGCCGTTCAGTGATACGCGGAAAGCACTTCGCAGTCCGCTTCCCAAATCCGGACTCGATACGGATGCAGCAGGGGAGAGAACGTGGGAAAGATCCAGATCATTTCCCGCACAGGTGGACGGATAACTGACCCCGAGTGGTTCGCAGACCATCTCTTGGCGGCGCAATCCGGTTTCACCCTTGATGCTCGTCATCGATTACCGTATTTCGTCTTTGGCTTTTGCGTCGACATTGGATCCAATGACGATGCTGACTGTCAAGGGACCTTGAGGGTCAAAAATTCAGCAGGCGGATGAAGGCGCGAGAGAGAAGGTATGAATCAACAGAAGAATTGTCAATGAGCTGACCACGGAGACAGGCGACGAAGGTGTCGTCTGTGACTCGTGTGAGAGTAGAGAACAAAGAGGAAAGAAAGTTAAAAAATGTCACCTTGGTGGTGATTCATGGTGGTTTGTCGGCCATCGTTCCGTCACGGAACCTTGCCGGCCAGGGAAGCCGGGCAAGGAGACGCCCGCCGCAGGGGTTTTCCCAGGGCAGGGCGTCCCCGGGTCGGTGGCCGGGACTACGAGTTGCATAGCTCGATCACACCCCTCGGCCTCCCCAGCACCCGGTCGAACAGGCCGCCACCAGTACCACCGATCACTGTCCGACTGAGGAATTCCTCAGTCGAACTTGAGTCATTCCTCCTCGAGTAGTCGCAAAAACCCACAAGGAAGTCCCTTGACCTGGACCGATCACCTGGGAGCGGTGTTTCGACCTCAGGGCTCGGGCAGTCGCCCGGGATCCGCTGCCTCATCGGCGAAGGCGGGCCTCCCCCAGGAACCAGGAAGCGAGGACGGCCACCATGAGCCTGCGGACCGAGTGGCGCTCGGGAGAGGAGGACGACCCGTGAGGTCGCAGAGCCAGGCTCTCTCGGCGGGGGAGTCCCGGCTCGGACTGCCTGCTGGGTGACAGCGGGTGCTTTCCCGTTTACGCCTTGGTGACGCGGCAGGCGAAGCACTTGTAGGCCTGCTGCCCCGAGACATTGTCGAAATAGCGGTCGTCGGTCAGCAGGTTGGCGGACTCGTAGCGGTCCGCACCCGAGACGTCACCGACCGCCTGCGAGGGGCCGAAGGTACTGGGCACAAAGATCGTGTCCTCGCGGATGCCCTCCCAGAGAAGAGCAGTTCCGGTGACCGCTCCGCGGGGACTCTCCACACGGACTTGTTCCCCCTCGGCGATACCGTTCCTCTGGGCTGTTCGAGGATGGATCTGGATCAGGCGTACCCCGTTGAGTTGTTTGCCCGTGGGGGTCCACTGCGTGACCGAGGCAAAGTGCACCACGCTGGGCCTGCCGGTCATACCCATCAGTGGGTAGTCCCTGTGCACGTCACCTTGGGCCTGGACGCCCAGCCGAACCTTCACGGTGTTGGCGTGGGGGTAGAGGGGGTTGGTGACGAAGGCATTGGTGTATTCGATGGTCGGGTGCCCGCCGGTTACCTCGGGATGGGTGTAGAAGATCGGCAGAGCGGAGTGGCCGGCCCTGGCCAGGGCCTCCTCCAGTTCCTCGGTGTGGATTTCAACCTTCCCCGAAGGGGTGAGGAAGCGTTTCCCCTTGTTTTCCTCCCCCAAGGAATCAGCCGCTTCGTACCAGCTCGGGTGATCCATGTAGAGGGTGCTCACCCCAGGGTGCTCGGAACCGGGACAGGGCCAGCGCAGGGGTTCCCTTCTGGCGCTCATCCGTTCGGCGTCCATTCCCTTCATCCCCGGGGTGTGCGCCACGAACTGCGACCACAGGGTTCGGTAGTCCTTCCACTCGGCAGGAAAGGCGTTTGCCCAATAACCTCTGGGACTGCTGGTGTCCACCTCTTCCAGGGTATGGGCGAGGTCGATCCAGATCTCCCAGTCCGGACGTGACTCCCCAACCCGCGGCACAGCCTGGTTCTGCCATCGGATCGCGCGATCGTCCCGACGCATGTAGACGCCCTCCATCTCCAGACCGCTGCACACCGGCAGGATGATGTCGGCGAAGTAGGCTGCCTCTTCCATGAACAGGCCGGTATAGACATAGAAGTCGAGCTTCTCAAACGCCTTGCGCACCCTGGCGGTATTCGCTGACGACAGGAGTGGATTGCCCTGGGTGATGACGGCCCTGAGTTGGTAGGGATTTTTCTCCAGGATGGACTCGGCGAAGTAATCGGGACCTACCGGCAGCGCCTCTGTTGTCTCGGGAACGGTCGATTCGAGCGGAGGCAGGTACATTTTTCCCGGCCATGTGTTGTGCATGAAGTTGCAGCCACCGCCGGGTAGACCGATGTTGCCGGTGATCGCAGCAAGGAAGGCCAGGCAGCGATAGGTGTCGAAGGCCCCGAGTTGATGGGAGATACCAGCGTTGCAGACGATGGCGGCAGGAGACGCGCTGGCGTACTCCTCAGCGATCTGCTTGATGGTCTGGGCGGGCACACCGGTGACATCGGCGGCCCATTCGGGTGTGTAGGCGTGGTCGACCAGATGGCGGCGCAGTTCCTCGAATCCCACCACCCATCGGTCGATGAAATTCCTGTCATACAAATTCTGCGCCACGACGTGGTACAGGATCGCCAGCACCAGCGCCTGGTCGGTGTGGGGTTTCGGGGACACCCACAGGTCGGCCTGGGCTCCGGTGGGCGTGAGTCTGGGGTCGACCACGACCAGTTTCGCCCCCGTCCTGGCCCGCTCACGCAGCAGGTACTCGAAGGTGACCGGGTGGGTTTCGGCCTGGTTGGTTCCGAGGAACAGAAAGTACCTGGCCGAACCGAGATCCTGCTCTCCCGTGGCCTCGTCCACGCCGTAGCCGTTGGTGAAGTAACCCAGCCCGAAGGTGCTGGACAGGGCGTTGGCCCCGGCATCGTTACAGACCGGCCCCACGTCGGTGTTGTTGGGGCTGCCGAGTAGCGAGAACAAACGTGCGATCAGGTCCGCGGAGCCCCGGGGCATACGCCCGGTGGTGCGGTTGGCGACGGCTCGGGCCTCTCCTGCGTCGCGTAGTCCCACCATCTTCTCAGCGATGGCACGTAGCGCCTCGTCCCACGAGACGGGCTCGAAACGCGAGTCCTTACTGCCCTTCTGTCCTGAGACCCGACGCAGGGGCGTGGTGATCCGGTGATGGTTGTAGACCAACTCGGGCATCATCTTCGCTTTGACGCAGAGGTTTCCGTCCTGGACGCGGTCCTCGTCTTCACCGCTGATGCCGATCACACGTCCAGACTTCAGAGACACCTTCATACCGCAATGAGAATTACAGAACTGACATGCGGTGTCGACGATCTCTTCCGGAGATAGTGCCGCAGATTCCTGGGTGAAGTCGAACCCGCCTCCGCTCACCACGGAATCGTTCGACATTGCGTCATGGCCGGAGTTCGGCCCCGACGAGAGAGACGCCGGAGGCGGGGCGGACGAAGTTTGCAGTCCCAGCGCCATACCACCTCCGACGAGACCGCTCTGGAAAAAGAAAGAACGACGACTTGACCCCGGGTTTTCGACTGACATCTGGATTCTCCCTTTGCCACGCCTGGTGCATGGGCGGCAAGCACGAGGACAGACTTCAAGTCCTCTTCCAAAAGAACTGATCTCGCCCAAATCTTTATAAGACACACCTGCACTCCAGAAACCTGCCCGAAACCCACCATGGAAAGACTGAGGCTCTGGAGCCACACCAGGTTGCCACCCTCCAGTTCGGAGGGCAACCCTTTCGTAGGGCGCGGTTATCGCACACACCTGCCTTCTTCCCTGTTGTTTGACATTGGGATAAGCCCCGTGGATGATGAGGCGTTTGCCATCCCGCGTCGGATGAATTAATGGTCGATCACCGTGCCGCTTCGCGGATACTCGAGCACAGGTCACAGCCGCCCAAGGCGGGACGGCTGCCCCAAAGGAAGGTGGAGAGCAGCACAAAGACCAAAGCTGTGGCCGAATCCGGCCACAGTGGATCTCTCTGTTCACAAGAGAGGACAGTGCTTCTGGCACTGACTCTGCTCCAGTACCACACCCTGCACCAAGAAAGCGACATTAAAAGGATGTACCTTCTGGGAATCTTGAGATGGTGTCTTTTCGTGCCAACTCAGGGTTCTGCTATCACAGTGAGCCGGAGGACGGCATGTGGCCGCTTTCCCCGGCTCGCGGAGGAAAAGCTCAGCACGGATCCGCACGGCGCATCTCCTCGCCGGAACGTCGACAGCCGAGGCCAGCACTGGTCAGCAGTTGGGCCCAGCGCAACGCCAGATACCGCACGCCCTGATCCCAGGGGTGAGGCGCTCCAAGGTTCCCGGCGGGGACCAATAGCATGACCCCGGCAGAAAAGAAAGAGCGGAAGGACAGACGTCCTGTACTGCAATCGAGATGCTGGGACCGGGTTGGAAGTCAGCTTCCTCCATGAACACTTCTGCCGGATACTGGCGCCCATGGCGATCATTCACAAAGCTACTGTCACCCCGAGCAAAATGACGTTGATCAGCACCTGGTTGGACAACCAATCGTGGGCGGGCCGGGGGTGCGACGAGAACCTCGGCAAGTACAGGTTCGACGACCCGGAGGGGGAGGTCGGCGTGGAGGCCTTCCTGCTTCGACGCGGGGCACGACTGCTCCACATTCCGCTGACCTACCGGGGCGAACCCCTACACGGTTACGAAGAGCACCTGGTCGGCACGTTGGAGCACTCCACTCTGGGGACACGCTGGGTCTACGACGGAACCAAGGACGCGGTGGCCGTCGCCTGCTTCCAGCGCGCCCTCGCCGGAGAGCAGGCACAGGCGGAGCTGGAGGTCTGGCAGGAAGGCCGCCTCCTGGAGCGGAGGCCCCAGCAGGTCCTGGTCTCCAGTGAACCCGAGACCGCAAATGACGCCGATCGACTGATTCCGAACGGGAAGATGCTGCTTCCGCGTGTCCTGGGAGCCGCCTCCGAGGGAAGACGACGACTCCGTGCCCGGTGGGGTGACGAACAGGCGGTGGTCGCGGTGCTGGTCTAGATGTACCGTCCTGAGGGGTTGGTGTGTCCTGGTCAGCAGTCGTAAGCAAGCAGTGATCGCTTGATCGGGGCGCCCACCAGCTGGCTGCGCCACATCGCGGTACTACGTCCGGCTTCGACCAGGACCAACACTTTGTACCGGAACTCGGCTGGGTAGCTACGACGTCGCACGATGTTCTCCTTGAGGACACGTGGCCTCAGAACCTAGAAACTCGACTCCGGAAAACCCAGAACGCATCAGGCCAGGACTGGCTCACTCTGGAAGGGCTACCTGTCTACACTCTCGAGCTCAACCCCGTGGAGATGTTGTGGTCAGCCCTCAAGGCACGGAAGTTGGCCAATCCTGCTGGTGCCACCTGACAGAGGTCGGCGACGCAGTCAAACGAGACATCAATCGTGTCTGCGAAGACGATCGGCTTCCATGGTCCTTCCTGACCCACCTGGGGTTGAAGATCCACCCTCCAGCCCCACACAGCTAACGAAAAACTGAGTAGGTTGCTCGTTCCACTACCTCCAGCACGACGTTCCCTACGACGAGACCACCACCTTCCCGAATCCGCTCGAACTCGAGCTGGGGGTCGTGGCTTGACACCTTGCATCCATCGGATGCCTACGGGTACCAGCCGATCGCCGGATACCAGCGCTGCCAGTCTGGTTCATCGTGGCCGTCACCGATCTCGCCACCGCTACGATGGCTGCCTAAATCTGGCCTACCACACCACAACCCCGCTCGCGGGCCGCATCGATGCATAGCGTATCCGCATCAGTCTTTGGAAGACCTGTCAACAAGATGACCGCATCCGGCCGTCACGTCGGGCGACCAAGGCAAGAAGTAGCAGGTCAAGTACAGTCCGATCTGCTCCTGCCCCTGACAAAGACTATCATTCGCCCCCGTGATACTTGCTCCCGAACTTTTCTATGTATGACACTTGTATCGGTTGTCATAATTGATTCGAGTCGCAAGGAGCTCGGGTTGAAGCGATCGGAAGAGCTCAATAGCAAAACGATTTGGTCCAGCGATCCGCACTTGCAGGTAAAGCATCTCGTCTACCGCAAATATATGGACTGCTGGATGGCGAAGATTCTGCAGAGGTTCCCGAAGGCGACTATCGTAGACGCATTTTCTGGTCCGGGGATATACGAAGACGGAGCCCCGGGGTCGCCTATCCTGGCTGCCAAGGCCTATCTGGAGCACAGCTCGCGCCCGAGGTTCAACAAGCTCGACCTGATATGCCTGGAAGAGCGAGACGATCGTGTCGAGGAGCTGCACCGGCAGTTCGCCAAGCTTCCCCATGACGCGAACCTGAATGTCATGATCCAGCCACCCGGGGTCTTCACCGAACAACAGGAGTACCTGTCCACGCTCGCGCGGCGCAGCAGTCCAGGATGCCCGGTACTGTGGATCATCGACCCGTTCAAGATCAGGGACGCTCCCTTCGAGTTGGTTCGCCGATGCCTCAAGAACCGGCGGGACGAAGTCATCCTCACCCTCTTCACGGGGTACATGCACCGGTTCTGCGAAAAAGACGGATACGGCAGGACCATGGACCGCTGCTTCGGTGGGGAGCACTGGAAGTCGGCAGTGACCGTGTCAGGGGACGGCCCGAGGAAGGCTGCCTTCGCCTCGGCCTACGAGGAGGGCTTGAAGCAGCTCGGCCTGTTCACGGGCAGCTTCGGTGTCCGTGTCAGCAACACCACCGAGGTCTACCATCTGGTCATGGCCACCCACAGTGAAGCCGGGCTCAGGTGCTGGAATCCGGTCGGCTGGAAACTGGACAGCTACACCGGGCGCAGTGCCTCGGCCGACACCGCAGCCGCTGACACCCTGTTCGCTGACTCCCCTGTGGTAGACGCTCTGGAGGCCGCACTCGAAGCCCATGCCGGCACTGAACGGACCTGGTCCCAGCTGTCCCGGGAGGCAGCTGAGCACCGGTATGTCGACAGGCACCTGCGCCAGGTATTGGACCGACTCGCCCAGCGGGGACTGGCGATGCGTATCGAACCGATCACGGCTCGCACGCCATGGCCGGAGGGGTGCCGGGTGCGCTTCTATTCCCCCGGTGACATTCGTGATGCCGAGGCCTACGGCTAGCCTTTGGCCAACACGGAAGACTGCGGCTTCTCATCCCAGGTACGCCCGTCGAGGAGGCGCCCATTGGCCTTGGGGGTACGTCCGCCCCACTGCTTGAAAAAGAAGGCGGTGGAGCTCTGCTGGCAAGCGTCACGGATCTGGCGCACCCAGTCGACATGCATGGGACGGTGACCGCGACCGCTCTCCCCACCGGCGATCACCCAGTCGATGCCAGACAAGTTCAGCTCTGGCAACGGCCCGAGCAGCGGCTCGCACGACAAGAACCGTACGGCCGCAGGAACTCGGCGCAAGTGGTCGACACGTTCGAGCACATCAGCCGATTCCACTGAGACCCCCATCCAGACGTTGGGCGGCCAAGGCAGTTGATCAGCGAGGCGGGCCAGGCGCAGAGAGCGTTTAGTGAGGATCTGGTAGGTGTGCTGGGGTGTCTCGGCCATCACGGCGAAGACCTGGGTGATGAAGTCCTTGGGTACCCGAGCGTGGAACAGGTCGCTCATCGAGTTGACAAAGACCAGACGCGGGCTCTTCCATTTGCGTGGGATGTCCAAAGCTCGCGGGTGGATGGTCACGTCAAACCCGGGGCCTGAGGTGCGTGGGTCGCCGTCGTTTTGGTACTTCTCCGCACCCATGGCCTTGAGACGTTTGGCCAGGGTGAGGGCATAACAGTTGTCGCAGCCAGAGGCGACACGGTCGCAGCCGGTGGTGGGGTTCCAGGTGGCTTCGGTCCACTCGATCGAGCTTCGTTCTGCCACAGCGGCACCAGCTTTCAAAGACGGATAAGGGCAAGCGACCCCAGCTGCGGGCCGGTCAGTCAGTATGAGCAAGGTTTGATTCGAACAACTGTCCGTACATTAACAACAGGTGATGCCTGTTGCAAAGGACCCCAGAAAGATGGTTACACAGGTCTCTCGCAATGCGTCACCCCTCGTCGGTTTCCACTGTCCGGTCGATGGCTGCCCGCGAGGCTGTTGCCCACAGCCACTACCCAGTCTCCCAGAGTCCACCTTTGTCTGGATGGCTTTCGTTGTTTCCATACCAGCAGAGCGACGCCCCAAGAGCACAAGAACGCGGACAGTGCAGCTAGCAGACGAACAGTTAATCCGGTGGTTACCAAAGCACGACTTTGCGACGTGCTGAGAAGCCTCGTGTCATGCGGCGGATCTCCACCAGCCTGGGGAAGGGTTCTCACCCGGCTTGGGCGAGGAGGCCTCCTCCTCGCAGTCCTCGCTGCTTGACCAGCCTCCCCCAACGTTCCTTGCGGTCGAAGTGGGACGCGATCTCTCGACCACTCGGCAGCTCTCCTGTCTCTCGCTGCTGTTCCAACGCCCATTGCCAAGCTCGGTCTTGAAACGGTGACAGGGCGGGTCCTGCGGTGGTCTCGGCATCCCTACCATGCACAGCCTGGAGACCGGTGGCTTTCGAAGCACCCGAGACGGTTGGGCCTTGGGCTACTTGGCTCTTCACCCCCGACATCGGTTTCATGGCCTGCTCATGGGCTGCGGACGCAGTGCGTACGCTCCGAGCGGTTGCGCGGAACTCCCGCATGAGCAACTCGTACGCACCGATGAGCGCAAAGCTCGGCCAGGCGTGGATGATCCGCGACCACATCGTGGGGTCGGCGACCGCGACGTTGGCGGCCAGGGACGCGCCGGAGCCGACGATCAGCAGTGTCCAGGGCAGCAGGCTGCCCTTCCGACCGTGGCGGGCATCGCTCAGCAGCGTCATCGACGCGCCCACGATCATGCCGTCGACCGACAGCGGGAACAGGGCCGCGCGCCACTCCGGCTCACCGTGGCGCAGCGCGAGTTCGTACATGTGCGAGTAGGACACCACCGCGGCGATGCCCGCGAGCAGCAGAACAGCCGCGATGGTGACCCATCGTGACCAGCGGGAGGACTCCATCCCGATCACCCTTTCCCGGTGACCGAGGAACCTTCACAGGGCCGAAAACACCTTGCCGGGCGGGGTGGGAGACACCCGTCTCCCACCCCGCACTGGGAGATTTCTGGGAGACGCGAACCTCTCCCAACGGCTCCCAACCGCCGCGAAGATCCCTCAACGGAACCCTCCGACCTGGGCGAATGCTCATCGGCGCAGGTCGCTGCGGAGCCGGAACTACCTTGACACGGTAGAGGTCACAGGTTCGAATCCTGTATCGCCCACCACCTTCCCAGGCCGGAGCACACGCTCCGGCCTGAGTCGTTTCCGGGGCCCCTGAGCGGGAGACATCCGGAAGACCGCTTCCGAAGCGGGTTCCCCGGGAGCTCCAGGCCTCATCAGGGCGATGGCGCTCCCACCCGCCGGTGGCGACGAATCGCGCGTGAACGCCGGTACTGGTCCAGAACGAGAGCAGCGAGCGGGGGCACGGACCGCTCCGGTCTGTCGCGGCTCAGATCGTGGATTCGTGCGGTGATGCTCGCCTGCACGGCCGCCGCACGCAGGGGCTCGGAGCGGGCCAGCGTGCACGGCGGCTCGACTTCGGCGTCCTGGCCCGCGAGCCAGCGCCGAGGGGCGTCGGGCTGTTGGGCCAGCGCGGTCGCCACACCCACGAGCGAGAACCCGCGGGCGAGCACGTCCTGCGCGACCCGCCCCCGCCGGATGCCGCCGGTGAGCATGAGGGGCACCCAAGCGTGCTCGACGAGTTCCCCGGCGAGTTCGAGGAAGTAGGCCTCGCGTTCGAGGGTGCGTCCGTCCGCGGGGTGCCCCGCGGTGGCGAGTGATTCGACGCTCCCCCCGGAGAGTTCGACGAAGTCGACGCTGTCACTGAGCCAGTCGATGACCTGGCGTGCGTCGTGGAGATCGAAGCCTCCGCGTTGGAAGTCCGCGGAGTTGAGCTTGACGGCGATACCGAAGCCCGCTGACACGCGTGCGCGGACAGCGGTCACCACCTCCAGGAGCAGCCGGGCGCGACCGCGCAGCGACCCGCCCCTCCGGTCCTCACGCACGTTCACGAGCGGGGAGAGGAACTGGGCCAGCAGGTAGCCGTGCGCGGCGTGGATCTGCACACCCGCGAAACCGGACTCCTCCGCCAGCGCCGCCGTGGTGGCGAAGCGTTCGATGATCTCGTGGATGTCGTCCTCGGTCATCGGTACCGGAGCGGCGAAGAGCCTGGACAGCGAGCCGACCCTCACCGGGACCGCCGAGGGGGCGAGCGCCCTGGAACCGGTGTCGCGCTGGACCACGCGACCCGGGTGGTTGATCTGCATCCACAGCGAACTGTTCGGCGCCGCCCCCGCCCATGCCCGGAAGGGCGCGAGGTCGCTGGAGGCGTCCAGGACGACATCGCCCGGCTGCGGATCGACAGGATCTGCGAGGATTCCACGAGCCCGACGCCGAGCGGAAACCTTCGTGAGGACCTGCGCACGCTCCTCGGGAGGTTCGCGCTCACCCTGTCCGAGCGCCGCTACGACCAACTGATGGCCGGAGTCATCGAGCGCGCCGGACAGAACGAGGTCGCACGCGAACTCCGGGACCGCCTCTACGAGACCGCCACGAAAGGCATTCGCGACGTCCTCGACGCGCACCTCCCGGGCCGGGATGTCGACCCCTCCCTCGCCATGCTCGTCGGCGCCGTCCTGGTCCGCGTGACCTACGAGGGCGAGGCGGCGACAGAGGAGTTCATCGCCGATGTCGTCGACCGGGTCCTCGACTGACAGACCCCGGGATCGATGTCGGGGACGGCCAGCCGAACGAGCGCGTGTTCGGCGATGGTGAAGTCAGGCCCGCGAACTGCTGGGCGGCGAAGTCCCAGTCGACCGCGCTCCAGAGTCCCCGGGCTCGGACCGGCGACCCGGGAGGAGCAGGTGGCGGCGGACCGGTACCCACGGTCTCCCTACGTCGGGGAAGTACGCCGCCACGGAGAGCGTCGGGGTGGCAACATGGGAGCATGCCCCCTTCGGATTCCCCCCACCCCACCCCTCCGGTCCCCCCGCCGACGCAGGCGCGGTCCTCGCGGCGTTCCATGTACGTGACCGGCGGCCTGTTCCTGATCGCCGGACTGGCCTCCTGCGGCCAGACCGGTTCGTCCGGTACCGCGCTGGTGGCCCTCGTGGCCGTCTACGGTGCCGCCTGCCTGATCTGCGGATACCTGCTTGGACGACCGAGCCGTGCGGTGTACGTGTCCGCCGTGGGGCTGCAACTCCTCCTACTGGTGCTCGTTCTCGCCCTGGCCGTCTGGGCGGTGATCGCCGGTTTCTGGCTGGGACTGGTGTTCGCGGCCCTGCCACTGCTGCTGGTCGCCAACACGCTGCACCTGCTCCACCGGAGCCGGGGCTTCCACCTTCACGGCCTCTGACCTCGTTCCACCGCTCGCCGTGACTCCCGCGGGTCAGTTCCCCGTGGTCGGCAGATCGTTGTCACGGCACCAGTCGAGGATCCGCGGGACCGCGTCGTAGGACCCGGTGAAGTCCTCCTCCTCGAAGATCTCGTACAGGCCGGGAGGCAGGTCACCGGGGCCTTCCTCGACCCCGATCGCGGCCATGGCAGTGGCGACCAGCACGCTGTAGGCCTCACCCCGGGCCTGGGCCTCAGCAGAACTGTCCACCTCACCGGCGTGGAGGCAGACCTCACGCGCGACCGCTTCCTGCTCGGGGGTCATGTCGGGAGCACATCCGGTCAGGACCAGGACAGCGCAGACCCAGCCCATCGGACGAAAGGGGGTAGGCATGGCACCAGTATGCCCCGGACACGGGGAACGGCGAGGCGGTCCGGACCGCCTCGCCGTTCCCCGCCCGGGCCCTCGCGGCCCTCGGTCCGGGAACCGGTACCTGTCCGTCCGGAGGCTGGTGGGCGGGCGCCGCTCAGCGGAGTCAGCGACGCGCACACGTGTTCACACGCCGGGACGGCCGTCGGCGGTCGGCCCGGTCAGGGAGGGGTTCCGCGCGGCGTCCCGGCGCCCGAAGGCACGACCGTTCAGTCGCTGACCCTGCTCCGGGACCGGTACAGCAGGTCCTGGTACTCGGGATGACGGGCGATCCAGCCCGCGAAGAAGGGGCAGGTCGCCAGCACGCGCAGGTCCGCGGACCGCGCCTCGTCGAGGGCAGTGCGCACCAGCGCGGACCCGACCCCCCTCCCCTCGTACTCCGGCGCGACCTCGGTGTGCACGAACGCGACGAGTTCCGGCGTGCGGATGTACTCCGCGACGCCCGCGACCCCGGGTTCTCCGTCGACGCGGGCCTCATAGCGCTTCGCCTGGGGTACGTCGCCCACCTGGACCGCCACGGGTCCTCCCCTCGTGTTGGTGTGTCAGCCTGTTCACGCCGTTGACCGGCGGTGTCCTCGTCGGCGACGGGACCGGCCGGGGACGGGCCGCGCCCGCCGCGGACCGGCCCCGTCGCGCGGTCGTGTCCTCAGGCGCCGTTCGCGGCGCGGCTGGCCAGCATCTGCGTCTCCCAGGCGAAGGCGATGCCGGTGGCACCGCCGTGCTGGGTCAGGACGTCGACCATGCCCTGCATGGTCTCCTCGCGGGCCCAGTCGCGCTGCCACTCGCCCGCCACGGCCAGCCAGGTGATCGGCGCCACGCCGGCCTGGACCATGCGCCGCACGGCCATGTCGTGGGACTCCGCCGTGGCACCGCCCGACGCGTCGGTGACGGCGAAGACCTCGAAGCCCTCGCCCGCCGCCTGGATCGCCGGCATGGCCAGGCAGATCTCCGTCCACAGCCCGGCCATGACCACCTTCTTCCGGCCGGTCTCCTTGACGGCGTCGACGACGCGCTCGTCCTCCCAGGTGTTGATGAACGTGCGGTCGATCGGCTTCTGCTCCGGGAACACGTCCTGAAGCTCCTGGATGAGGTAGCCGCCGCGCTCCTCCAGCACGGTCGTCAGGATGGTCGGAACGCCGAACGCCTTGGCGGCCTTGGCGAGGCCGACGGTGTTGTTGACGACCATGGACGGCTCGTGACTGTTGAGGTTGGCGAACTGGAACGGCTGGTGGTCGATCAGGACGAGGATGCTCTCCTCCGGCGTCAGCAGCGCCTGGAGTCCGTTCTTGGCCTTGGTGCTCACAGGGGGTTCCTCTCAGGGGTTTCGTACTCCGGGGGCTCGGCCGGGACACCGCCGGCCGCCGTGCGGGCGGCACGGGCGCACGCGCCCGTGCCCGTGCCGCCCGTACCGGCCGACGTCACGCGGCGTCGGCCGACACCGCTGCGCGGACCAGCGCGACCTCTCCGCATGGGAGACGGCCCTCCGCGTCGGTGACGGCGCGTCTCCGCCGAGTTAGGTGACGCATCACCAAAATTAGCATCATTGGATGATGTGTCAACCAAATCGGACCCTGGATCCGCCAGCGCCACCGAACGCGGATCGCCTACCAGCAAGTTGACTTGTCACCTACTGTCCGGATGATGTATCAACGACCAGCGGGGGTCTCGCACCCACAGGCGGCGCGGGGCGCCGCCCCTCCGGAGGCCGTCGGCCGCCGGGGGTGCGGCGGGGGCCGACAGGACCGCGGCCCGCCTCGCTCCGGGAGGGACGGGGCCAGGACGCCCGTCCGCGGCGCACGACCGCCTCCGCCCCTTGGCGCACAGAAGGAAGTGAGTGAGCGATGACCAGCCCTTCAGCGGCGAACTGGCCGAGCCTGCGGGTCTCGGACTGGACCCCCACCCGCGACACCCTGCACATGTGGACCCAGATCGTGGGCAAGATCCGCATGGCCCACGCTCCGCTGATCAACCACTGGTGGCAGGTGACCCTCTACGTCAGCCCGCGCGGGTTGACGACCTCGGCCGTCCCGTACGGCACGGGGGCCTTCGAGATCGAGTTCGACTTCGTCGGCCACCAGCTCCGGATCCGCAGCAGCGACGGCGGCGAGCGGAGCTTCGCGCTGCGGCCGATGCCGGTCGCCGAGTTCTACACCCGGATCATGGACACGCTCGGCCGACTCGGGATCGAGGCCCCGATCCGGCCGAGACCCAACGAGGTCGAGCCCGCGATCCCCTTCGCCGAGGACCACGAGCACGCCTCCTACGACGGGGAGGCGGCCGCCCTGTTCTGGCGCCAGCTCCTCCAGGCGAACCGGGTGATCGGCGAGTTCCGGTCGCACTTCGTGGGCAAGGTCAGCCCGGTGCACTTCTTCTGGGGAGCGATGGACCTGGCCTGCACCCGCTTCTCCGGGCGGACGGCCCCGCCCCACCCGGGCGGAGCGCCCAACTGCGGGGACTGGGTCATGGTCGAGGGCTACTCCCGGGAACTGTCCAGTTGCGGGTTCTGGCCCGGCGGCGGCGAGGAGGGCGCCTTCTACTCCTACGCCTACCCCGCACCCGACGGGTTCGCCGACCAGCCGGTGGGCCCCGAGGGCGCGTACTACAGCACCGAGTTCCAGCAGTTCCTGCTGCCCTACGAGGCCGCCCGCACCGCGCCCGACCCCGACCGCGCGGTGGCCGAGTTCCTGCGCACCACCTACGAGGCCGCCGCGAACCTCGGGAACTGGGACCGCTCCGCGCTGGAGGACGACCCCCTGCGGTGGCAGGGCACCCCCGCGTCCTGAGGAACGACGGGACGGACCGGGCCGTGGTGGTGGCCCCCGTCGACGGGCCCTCCGCTCTTGCGGAGGGCCCGGATCGACGGAGGGCCGCACCTGGGCCGCTTCGCCCCAGGTGGATAAGGTGTCAACTTCTTCGTTACACTGCGCCCTTGACTTCTCCCCCAGCTGAAGCAGGGAGGTTCTTCCCTCGCGGGTTGAGTTTTCTGCTTCGTTGCCGGTTGCCGACCCGAACTAACGGCGGGGGACGGGGTACCGCCCATCGGTCTTACACCAGCTCCCGCCCCTACTATGTGGGCTTCGCCAGGATCACACAGCGGGGGCCCGACATCACTTTCCGCCAGCCCGGCGGTAGGCCGACCCGGACTTGGTTCTCGTCTGAGCCGACGCAGGTCAGGTTAGTACCGACTCCAGCGGTGGTTCGCGGGTTTGGCGATTGTGGTGGGCGGCGATCCGCTCTGGGGGCGAATCGCCGTTTCCCGGCCTGCTCCGCAGGGGTCCGATTCCTCCCTGGCCTGAAGACCAGAGTTTCCTCGGAAGGATTCAGATGAACGAGACGCCGCGCTGGTTGGATGCGGATGAGAAGGCCGCTTGGGACGGCTTCATCCGCATGCAGGAGACACTCGTCGGGCGGCTGTCCCGTCTCCTCCAGTCCGACTCCGGGATGTCCGCCTCCGACTACCTCGTGCTCGTCAACCTCACCGCGACGGACGACGGCAGGATGCGCTTCCTGGAACTGGCCAGGCTCGTGAACTGGGAGAAGAGCCGGATGTCCCACCAGGTCCGGCGGATGGCCAAGCGCGGGCTCGTGGCCAGGGAGGAATGCCCCGACGACGCACGCGGGGCGTTCATCGTCGCCACCCCGGCCGGATACGCGGCGATCGAGGAGGCCGCGCCCCTGCACGTCGAGCACGTCCGCCGCCTGTTCGTCGACGCCCTGACCCCGAGCCAGCTCAGGACGTTCGCCCGGCTCTCCCAGCGCGTCGTGGACCACATGGAGAAGCAGCCGGACTGAGCGGGCGGCGCGCAGCCCCGGGGAATACCGCGCTATTCCGTTGACGGATCGACTTTCCTTTGGGCTACCATGGTTGATACATCAACAAAAAGACGATGATGCCGTGACGGGGGCGACCACGCCCGGCACCGCGTTCGCCACGGCAGTCGGCACAGCGACCACAGGGAGACGGGTGCGATGCAGTTCGGGATCTTCACCGTCGGTGACGTGACCACCGACCCCACCACCGGCCGTACACCGACCGAGGCCGAGCGCGTCAAGGCGATGGTGACCATCGCGCTCAAGGCCGAGGAGGTCGGCCTGGACGTCTTCGCCACCGGCGAGCACCACAACCCGCCCTTCGTGGCCTCCTCACCGACCACGATGCTCGGCTACATCGCGGCCCAGACGGACAGGCTCATCCTGTCCACCTCCACCACGCTGATCACCACCAACGACCCGGTCAAGATCGCCGAGGACTTCGCCATGCTCCAGCACCTGGCCGACGGCCGGGTGGACCTGATGACGGGCCGCGGCAACACCGGCCCCGTCTACCCCTGGTTCGGCCAGGACATCCGCCAGGGCATCCCGCTGGCGCTGGAGAACTACAACCTGCTGCACCGGCTCTGGCGCGAGGACGTGGTGGACTGGGAGGGCAAGTTCCGCACTCCGCTGCAGGGCTTCACCTCCACCCCCCGCCCCCTGGACGGCGTGCCCCCGTTCGTCTGGCACGGCTCCATCCGCAGCCCCGAGATCGCCGAGCAGGCCGCCTACTACGGGGACGGCTTCTTCCACAACAACATCTTCTGGCCCGCCACGCACACCAAGAAGCTCATCTCGCTCTACCGCCGCCGCTTCGAGCACTACGGGCACGGCAGGGCAGAGCAGGCCATCGTCGGCCTGGGCGGGCAGGTGTTCATGCGCAAGAACTCCCAGGACGCGGTGAAGGAGTTCCGCCCCTACTTCGACCACCACCCCCTGATGGGCGGCGGGCCGTCGCTGGAGGAGTACATGGACCAGACCCCGCTGACCGTCGGCAGCCCCCAGCAGGTCATCGACAAGACCCTCGCCTTCCGCGACAGCTTCGGCCACTACCAGCGCCAGCTCTTCAACGTCGACGGCGTCGGGACACCCCTGAAGACGGTCCTGGAGCAGATCGACCTGCTCGGCGAGGAGGTCGTGCCGGTGCTGCGCAAGGAGTTCGCCGCCGGGCGGCCCGCGCACGTGCCCGACGCGCCCACCCACGCCTCACTGCTCTCCGCCCGAGACGCCGCGAACACCTCCGCGGCGGCAACGGGCTGAGGCGCGACGACCGATCCCCACGGCGCGTTCCCGTTCCGGTCACGACGAGAACCCGCCGCCGTGCCCCCGGGCGGCCCGACCGGCGTCCACCCCCGGTCCGGGGTGCCACCGTGTCC
Organism: Nocardiopsis sp. M1B1; assembly: GCF_052466615.1. Lineage (NCBI taxonomy): Bacteria > Bacillati > Actinomycetota > Actinomycetes > Streptosporangiales > Nocardiopsidaceae > Nocardiopsis > Nocardiopsis sp. M1B1. The sequence goes on along the minus strand of NZ_CP196194.1, from coordinate 2,266,415 downwards.
GCCACCGACCGAGCCGAACACCGTCCCCACCAGAGAGGCCTTCCGTGAGAGAGCCGCGAACAGACAGAACCGGCGCCGTCGTCCACATCGCGCTGGACGAGGCACGCGCCGTCAGCGCCTACACCGTGAGTCTGGAGGACGGCACCCCTGCCGGGCGCGCGGACTTCGTCGACCCGCCCCAGAACCCCGGTGAGCGCGTCTTCTTCCACACCGAGGTCGCACCGGAGTTCGGCGGCCGGGGCCTGGCCGGACTGCTGGTCGGTGAGGCGCTGGCCGACAGCGCCCGCGAGGACCTCACCGTCGTCCCCGTGTGCCCGCTCTTCGCCAGGCACCTGCGGGAGCACGGCGACGAGTACACGGCCGGGGGCGGACGGTTCCGTCGGCCGAGACCGGCCGACCTCGCCCTGGTCGAGGAGACCGTCAAGGGGGGCGGCGCATGAGAGCGGAGCGCCCCTACATCGACAAGGAGCACCCCGAGGTCTACGGGGCGATGCTCAAGGCCGCAGCGGCCTCCAGGGCCGCGGCACGGGAGGCGGGCCTGGGCGACGACACCATCGAACTGGTCAACATCCGGGTGTCCCAGATCAACGGGTGCCCGACCTGCCTGAGCGTCCACATCCCGAAGGCGCGCAAGGCGGGGGTGAAGCAGAGCGCCCTGGACGTGCTGCCGGCCTGGCGCGAGGCCGGGCTGTTCACCGATGAGCAGAGGGCCGCGCTCGAACTGGCGGAGTCGTTGACGGTGCTCGATCCGACCGTCGACCGGCAGGCCGTCAACGCTCGCGCGGCGGCTCACCTGACCACCGCCCAGATCTCCGCGGTGGAGTGGACGACCACCCTCATCAACGCGTTCAACCGCGTCTCGATCGCCAGCGGCCACCCGGTGGTCGGGCAGTAGGAGGAGACCGTCCGCACCGGTGGGAGGACGGTGGACCCGTGGCCGGGCCGGGGGCACGGCCACGGGTCCGGGCCGGGCGGGTCAGGGACGCACGACGTCGAAGGCGGGGTCCGGCGCCTCCAGCACGTCGAGCAGCGCCCGGAGCACCCGCAGGTCGCCCTCGTACCGGAGGTCCTCCCACCCGCGGCCCGTCATGACGCCGACCAGCTGCCGCCTGGTCGTGGTGAGCGTCAGCCCGGCCCGCGGGTCGGGGTCGGGGTCGCGGTAGTGCACGAGCACGCCGTTGGCCAGGCGCAGGTGCCACAGGGCGTCCTCGTCGTCGACGCGCAGGTCGATGCGCAGGTCGAGTTCCCAGGCCGCGGGCCCGTCGACCCGCACGGCGAGGGCGTCGAGCAGCTGACCGGTGTCGAGGGCCGCCAGCAGCCGCGGGCCGCCGGGGCGGCGCGCGGTCCTGGGGCCGTGCAGGAGTTCCCCGGCCCCGGTGAGGTAGTAGTTGCGCCACGTCGCGTTCTCACAGCCGTGGCCGAGCGCGGTGTAGACGTCGGCCAGCCGCTGCCGCGCACCGCTGTGGTACGGCTCGGCGAAGACCGCGTGGTTGAGCAGGGTCGCCGCGAAGCGCAGGTCGCCCTCCTCCACGAGGGCGTCCGCGTGCGCGAGCGCCCGGTCGACGCCGCCGAGCAGGCCGATCCACCGCCTGGCCTCCTCCTCCGGCGGGTGTTCCCACAGGTGGGCGGGGTTGCCGTCGAACCAGCCGAGGTAGCGCTGGTAGACGCCCTTGACGTTGTGGCTCAGCGATCCGTAGTAGCCGCGGTTGGCCCACCGCCGGTCCAGGGCGGGCGGCAGCGTCAGCTCCTCCGCGATCTCCCTGGGGGTGAGGCCCCGGTTGATCAGGCGCACCGTCTGGTCGTGCAGGTAGGCGTAGAGGTCGCGCTGCCCGGCCAGGAACTCCTCGATCCGGTCGGCGCCCCAGGTGGGCCAGTGGTGGGTGGCGAAGGCGACGTCGGAGCGGCCGCCGAAGAGCTGGAGGGCTTCGGTGAGGTAGCGCGCCCACTGCCGGGCGTCGCGGACCTGGGCGCCCCTCAGCGTGATGATGTTGTGCATCGTGTGCACGGCGTTCTCGGCCAGGCACAGCGCCCGCCGGGCGGGGAAGTACATGTTCATCTCGGCCGGCGCCTCCGTCCCCGGCGTGAGCTGGAACTCGATCTCCACGCCGTCGATCACCCGGACCTGGCCGGTCCGGGTGATCGACTCGGTGGGCTCGACCAGTCCGATCGTTCCGGCGGCCGGGCGCTGCCCCAGGCCGCAGCCCAGGTGCCCCGGGGCGGAGGCCTCCAGCGCGGTGCCGTACATGAAACCCGACCGCCTGGCCATCGCCGGTCCGGCGTAGACGTTCTCGGAGACCGCGTGCTCCATGAAGCCCTCGGGCGCGAGCACCAGGACGTCGTCGGCCGCGTCCGCGAGGACGGCGCTCACCCCGCCGAAGTGGTCGGCGTGCGGATGGGTGAGGACCACGCCCGTGACCGGCCGGTCGCCCCGGTGGGACCGGTAGAGCGCCAGCGCGGCGGCGGCGGTCTCGGTCGAGGTCAGCGTGTCGATCACGATGACACCGGAGTCGCCCTCGACCAGGGTCATGTTGGCCAGGTCGAACCCGCGGACCTGGTAGATCCCCTCGGTGACCTCGAACAGGCCGTGCCCGGCCGCGAGCCGGCTCTGCCGCCACAGGCTCGGGTTCGCCGTGGCGGGCGCCGGCCCGTCCAGGAACGCGTAGGCGTCGGCGTCGTAGACGACGCGCCCGGCGGCGTCGGTGACGCGTGCGGGCTCCAGAGTCCCCAGGAAGCCGCGTTCGGCGTCGCGCGTGTCCTGTCCGTCCTCGGCGGGAAGGTTCCGCTCCGGTGACTTCGCGTCGGTCATGCCGGGGCCCCCTCGGCTCTGACGAGTTCGCGGATGATGCCGTTGCGCTGGATCTCCGACGCGCCGGTCAGCACGCGGAACATGCGCAGCTGCCGCCAGATCACGTCCACCGGGGCGCCCCGCACCATCCCGGCCTTGCCGTGGATCTGCATCGCCTGGTCCGCGATGGCGAACGCGCGCTCGGCCACGAACAGCTTGCACATGAAGGACTCCACCCGGGGCCGCTCCCCCGCGTCGAGCGCGGCGAGCGCGTCGTAGGTCATCGAGCGGGCGGCGTAGAAGTCCGTGGCCATGTCGGCGAGCTTGTGCTGGATGGCCTGCTTCTCGATGAGGAGCCCGCCGGACACCTGGCGTGTGGCGGCGAAGTCCAGGGCCAGGCGGATGGCCCGCCGGGCCGCGCCGAGCGCGGTGGGGCAGTGGAGCAGCCGGTTCGTCGTGACCCGGCCGAGGGCGATGCGCAGGCCCTGCCCCTCCTCGCCGAGCAGGTTCTCCGCGGGGACGAAGCAGTCCTGGAGGACGACGTCGCTCTCGATGTTCTGGCCCGACAGGGGCGTCCTGCCGGGTGTGACGCGGCAGCCGGGTGAGTCCAGGTCGACGAAGAACGCGCAGTACCGGTCGTCGGAGGAGTCCAGGCGGGCGACCAGGATCGAGAAGTCCGCGAAGGTGCCGCCGGTGCTGAACACCTTGTGCCCGGTGACGCGGTAGCCACCGGCGACCGGGGTCGCGGTCGTGCGCATGCGGCGCACGTCGGAGCCCGCGTCGTCCTCGGTCATGGAGAAGCAGCACGCGCGTTCGGCCCTGACGACCGGGAGCAGGTACTTCTCCGTCTGGTACTCGGTGGCGTGCTCGAAGATCGCGCCGATCCGCAGCGGTCCGCCCATGTCGCCGAGCACGCTCGTGGCCAGCACACGGCCGGAGGCGCCCACCTCCTCCTTGAGCGCCGCCAGCTCCGTGTGGGACAGTCCCCGTCCGCCGAGGTGCTCGGGCAGGTGGACGCCGTAGAAGCCGAGTTCGCGGCTGCGCCGCCACACCGGTTCCAGCACGGACCGTCGCAGCTCGGCCTCGGGGGTCAGGCCGAGTTCCTCCTCGTAGTCGGCGAGCTCTCCGGACAGGTAGTCCCGGAGCCCGGTGACCAGCGCGTCGAGGCGCGGATTGTCGTGGTAGCTCGGTCGCAGCATGAAAGTCACGGCCCGCTCACCCCACCTTTCGCTCTGTGCCCGCCCACTCGCGCTGGCGGAGGGCGCGGCGGTCGATCTTGCCGTTTCGGTTGCGCGGGAGCTGCTGGACGAACTCGACGACGCGCGGGAGCTTGACCCGGGACAGCCGGGTGGCGCAGAACTCGCGCAGTTCCTCCCCGGTGGCCTCGGCGCCGGGCCGGAGTGCCACGAACGCCTTGACGGTCTCCCCCCACCGTTCGTCCGGGGCGCCCACCACGCACACCTCGAAGACGGCGGGGTGTTCGTAGAGGGCGGCCTCCACCTCGGTGCAGTAGACGTTGTAGCCGCCGGAGATGATCATGTCCTTCTGGCGGTCCACGATGAACAGGTAGCCGTCCGGGCGTTGGAAGCCGAGGTCGCCGGTGTACACCCAGCCGTCGCGGAAGGTCTCGGCCGTGGCCTGCGCGGCGTGGTGGTACTCCCGGACGCAGTCGGGCCCCCGCGCCACGATCTGGCCCACCTCGCCCGCGGGCAGCGGTTCTCCCCCGTCGTCGACCACACGGACCTCCGTGTCGAAGACCGGACGGCCGCAGGAGAGCAGCAGTTCGGGGTCGGACTCGATCCCCCGTACCACGTCCTCCGAGGTGAGGAAGGTGACGGCGCTCGTGGTCTCCCCCTGCCCGTAGCCCTGGTTGACCACGGGTCCGAACAGCTCGACGGCGCCGCGCAGGCGCGCGGGGCTCACCGGCGCGCCGCCGACCGTGACGCTGCGCAGCCGGGACAGGTCCCGGCGCCCCGCGGTCGGTGAGGCCAGCACCAGGTTGAGCATCACCGGCACCAGGAAGGTGTGGGTGACGCCCTCGCGTTCGAGGACGTCGAGGTAGGCCTCGGCGTCGAAGGACGGGAGCACCACGACCGCGGCGCCGCGGAAGAAGCAGCCGAGGATGCCCATGCCGCTGGCGTGGGTGATGGGGCCGGGGGCGAGGTAGACCGAGTCCTGTCCGACCGAGCCCTGCGGGTTCATCGCCAGCTTGCGCATGTTGGACAGGCGGTTCTCGACCGTCTGGACGGCCGCCTTGAGGGTGCCCGTGGAACCGGAGGTGAAGTTCAGCACCGCCGGCGCGTGGGGGTCGAGGTCCACGGCCACCGGGTCGGGAGCGCCCTCGGCGAGGAGGGCGGTGTAGGTCAGGGGCGCGTCGGCCCCCTCGTCGAAGGCGACGACGAGGCAGTCGAGCGCGCGCCTGTCGACGATCTCGCGCACCGCCCCGAGGTTGGCCGCGTCGACGAGGATCAGCCGCACCCGCGCGTCCAGCAGGACGTGTTCGACCTCGGCCGCCGCCAGTCGGGCGCTGATCGGCACGCGCAGGCACCCCGCCTTGCACAGGGCCATCTCGGCGACGACCAGTTCGCCGCGGTTGCCGGCGAGGGTGGCGACGGCGGTGCCGGGACCGTGGCCGCGCGCGAGCAGGGCGGAGGCGAGCCGGTTGGCCTCCTGTTCGAGATCACGGTAGCTCCAGCGCCGGTCCCCGGACACCAGGGCCTGTGCCTGTGGCCAGTAGGACGCGCTTCGGGTGAGGTAGCCACCAAGGTTCACGGACCCTCCAGAGACGACGAGCGAACGCGAAGATAGTAGACATACTGTCCAGGATCTGTCCAGCGGCGTGAACGTTGCTAGAAAGGCCTCATGACAAACGAGGATCGACGCACCCTGCGCACGCGGGCCGCACTGCGGGCGGCCTTCGTCGCCCAGGTGCTCGAACACGGATACGCCGGGGTCAGGGTCGAGCACATCGCCGCGGCGGCCGACACCGGGAGGGCGACGTTCTACACGCACTTCCGCGACAAGGAGGCCCTCTACGACCACGTGGTCGAGGTCGTCCTGGCCGAGCTGCGGGAGCGGATGACCCCGGCGGACTGGGAGGGGGTCGGGTTCACCGGGCGGCCGGTGGCCGAGCTCTTCCGCCACGCGGCCGAGCAGCCCGACGTCTACCGGCTGATCCTGCGCGGCGAGGGCGACGGCCGCGGCCTGCGGGCCCTGGTCGAGGCATGGACCACGGCGGCCCACGACATCTTCGCCGAACGGGCGCGGACCCAGCGGATCAGCCCGCGGGTGGACCTGCGCGTCATCGCGCGGGCCTGGGTCGGAGAGCAGGTCTCGGTGCTCCTGTGGTGGCTGGAGCTGCCCGCGCCGCGCCCCGGGGCGGAACAGGTGGTGGAGACGCTGGTCGAGCTGTCCCGGCGCGGACGCTACTGGGCGACGGGTTTCGACTCGGTTCCCACGTAGGGGTTGTGTGGCGCGGGTCACTGCCCTTATGTTCTGGACGCACAGAACATTATCGGACGTTCTGTCCAGGAATGAGAGAAGGGTCGGTGCCGTGCCGTCGTACCGCAGACTGCTCCACGAGTACCCCACCGGAGCCCGGCGCCGGCTCCTGCTCGCCGTCGTCGTCCTGGCGCTGTTCATCTCCGCCTTCGAAGGACAGCTCGCGCCGGTCCTGCCCCTGCTGCTGGCCGACCTCGGGCTGTCCCTGGAGGTCTACGGGCTGATCACCGCCGTGTCGCTGCTGTTCGGCGCCGTGTCCGGCTACCTGGGCGGTGAGCTGGTCGACCGGGTCGGCCGCGTCCGCGTACTGGTGCCGTTCATGTTCCTGTCCGCGGCGGCGTGCCTGTTCATGGCGCTGTCGCAGACGGTCGTCCACTTCACCGCCGCACGCATCCTGCTCGCCTTCGTCGAGGGAGTGGCGATGGCGGGCACCCAGCCGCTGATCCGGGACTTCACGCCGCGGATGGGGCGGGCCCAGGCCTTCGCGTTCTGGAGCTGGGGCCCCGTCGGAGCCAACTTCTTCGCGGCGGCCGTCGCCGCGCTGACGCTCGACCTGTTCGACGGCTCCTGGCGCGCGCAGATCTTCGTGATGTCCGGCCTGGCCTTCGTGGGCGCGACGGTGGTCGCCCTCACCCTGCGCGACCTGGCTCCGAACCTGCGGCGCACCATCCGCCTCACCGAACAGGCGACCCGCGGAAGCGGGGCGGCCCCCGCCGGGCACCGGCTGCGGCTGCTCCTGCGCCACCGCGTCATCTGGGCGCACGTGGCCGCGATGTCGCTGCTCTACGTACTGCTCGCCACCATGAACGCCTACGGCCAGACCATGCTGGTGGACCACTTCGCCGTCGAGGTGCGCACGGCGTCCGCGATCGTGATGTCGTTCTGGGTCGGCAACCTGGTGGCCAGCCTGGTCTTCGCCCGGTTCTCCGACAGGGCGCAGAACCGCAAGCCGTTCCTGGTCTTCGGGGCGCTGGCGGCGACGCTGCTGCTCGGGGCGCTCGTCGTCGCGATGGGCGCGGGGGCGTCCGTCTCCCTGCCGCTGGTCGTCGTGCTGCTGACCGGGGTCGGCATCTCCCTCGGCTCCGTCCTCGGCCCGTGGATGGCCAGCTTCTCGGAGTACACCGAGGAGGTCCACCCGGACGCCCAGGGAGTGGCCTTCGGCCTCAACCACTTCGTGAGCCGGTTGTTCATCTTCGCCGCGGTACTGTTCGCGCCGCAGGTGGTCGCGGTGGGCGACTGGCGGGTGTGGATGACGGTCACCCTGGTGACGACAGCGGCCTTCGCGGTCGTCACCACGCAGGTCCAGGGCCGCCTGCGGCGCGCGCCCGGTTCCGCGTCGGCGGAGGAGGCCGGTGCGGCCGTCGCCGCGACCGGGGCGCCCGAGGATTCCCGGAGTTCCTGAGGACTCCCGGACTCCTGAGAACTCCCGAAGTTCCGGGGGCCCCGGAACACCCGGGGGTTCCCGTAGTCCCTGGGTGTTCCCGGGACACCCGGGGTCGGATCGCCCGGGCCCGGGGCTCCCCACGGGGGCCCGCGGGGTGTGCGCGACGTCCCGGGGCGCCCTCCCCCGGGGCCGCGCGGCGCTGGAGTCCGGAAACGCGCCGCCTCCCGGGGTTCCCAGGCCGCCGCGAACACCCCTGTTCTCCCCGTGTTCATTTCCTCACCCTCCGGTGTGTACCGCCGTTGGAAAGAGCACCCGTCGTGGAGGATGTGCACGACCGGGCACCGGGCGCGCCACCCACCGCCCAGACGAACCCTCCCGCGAAGGGGTGCCCCCGTGAACCTGTCCCGTCCGAGGCCCTCGGGCCCCGTCCGCTCCGCGGCCTTCCCCGTGGTCGCCGTGCTGGTCGTACCCCTGGTCCTGGCCGCGCCCTCGTCCCGGGTGACGGCTGACGTCGCCGCGCCGGTGGGCGGGATCGCCGGGGCCGTGGAGGAGCGGATCGCCACCGGGGTCGGCCTCTCCTCCGGCCCCCTCCCCGCCACGGGGGACGGCGGGGAGCAGTTCGCCAGCCTCCTCACCGTCGACCTCACCGAGGAGATCGGGGTCGAGTACGTCGACGGGGGCGGCCTCACCTCCCCCGCGACGGTGGCGGACATGGTCGCCGCCGCCGACCCCCCGGAGGGCTCCACCGTGGTCGCCGCGGTCAACGGCGGCTACTTCGACATCGGCGCGACCCAGGCCCCACTGGGCGCCGGGATGAGCGACGGGCGCCTGCTCACCTCGCCCGACCCCGGGTTCGCCAACGCCGCGGTCATCGACGCCGAGGGCAGGGGCAGCGTGCGGCGGGTGGCCTTCGACGGGACCGCGTCCCTGCCGTCGGGGGACCTCGACCTCGACGCCCTCAACACCTCCGCCGTCCCCGCGGACGGTCTGGGGTTGTACACGTCGGACTGGGGCGGGCACCCCCGCGCACACGTGGTGTACGAACCCGGGGCCGACCCGGGGGACACGGCCGTCGCCGAGGCCGTGATCTCCGAGGGCGCGGTCGAGCGGGTCAACGACACCCCGGGCAGCGGCCCGATCGAGGAGGACGAGCAGGTCCTGGTGGCACGCGGCTCGGCGGCGGAGCGGATCGCCGCCCTGTCCGAGGGTGACCCGGTCGAACTGGAGCACGCCCTCACGGCCGAGGGCGTCGAACCCCGCGTCGTCGTGGGCGGACGGCACGTGCTGGTGCGCGACGGCGAGCCCGTCCCCGTCGAGGACGACTCCCGCGCGCCGCGCACCGCGATCGGGTTCTCCGAGGACGGCGAGGCCATGCACGTGGTGACCGCGGACGGACGCAACAGCGGCCACTCCGGGGCCACCCTCGCGGAGGTCGCCGAACTGCTCGCCGCGTCCGGGGCCGAGCAGGCGCTGGAGCTGGACGGCGGCGGGTCCTCGACCCTGCTCGTGCGCGAACCCGGCGGCACCGGTCCGGTGCTGCGCAACCGCGCCGGTGACCAGCTCCGGGAGGTCCCCGACGGCCTGATCTTCACGGCGCCGGAGGGCTCGGCCCGGACCTCGGGCCTGTGGCTGCGGCCCGCGCTGGAACCCCGGCCCGCGCACGGCTCCCCCGTGCCGCCCCAGGCCGACCCCCGCCTCGTGTTCACGGGCATGCACCGCACCCTGGCCGCCACCGGGCACGACGAGGCCTTCGGGCCGTCCGGGCCCGGAGCGCCCCACTCCCCCGACGACCGCACCGGTGAACTGGAGCTGTCCGCGCCCAGCGGGCACGGCGACGGCCCCCGGTTCGTGGCGGCCGAGCCCGGCCCGGTGACCGTCACGGGGCGGGCGGGCCGGGTCCGCGACACCGTCGACCTGGAGGTGCTGCCCGCCCCGGACACCCTCCTCGCCGCGCCCCAGCGCCTGGGCATGGCCTCCACCGAGGACACCGCCTCCTTCGTGCTCACCGGCGTCACCGGGGACGGGCGGCGGGCGCCCGTCGAACCGGTCGACGCACGGGTCGAGGCCGTCCCCGACCTGGTCGAGGTCACGGACCGGGGCGACGGAGGCTTCGAGGTGCGACCGCGCGCCGGGGAGGGCACCGCCGTCGGGGAGAGGACGGGGACTGGAGAGGGGACGGGGCCCGGAGAGGGGTCGGGCGTCCTCACGGTGACCGCGGGCGGGGTGAGCACGCGGATACCGTTCTCCATCGGTACGCGGACGACTCCCCTGGCGGACTTCGAGGACGCCCGGGAGTGGACGGCGCGGACCGCGCGCGGCGCGGCCGAGGTGCGCCCCGTGGCCGGGCGCGACGGCCCCGGCCTGGCGTTGGCCTACGACTTCACCCGCGACATCCGCACCCGGACCGCCGCCGCCCACCCGCCCGAGCCGCTCGCCCTGGACCGCCAGGCCTTCGCGTTCACGGTGGGCGTGCGCGGCGACGGCAACGGCGCCCGCCTCGTGCTCAGCCTCACCGACGCGCACGGTGTCGGCCACTCCCTGGAGGGCCCCGCCGTGGACTGGGAGGGCTGGCGCGACGTGCGCCTGGAGGTGCCCGAGGACGTCGGGCACCCGGTCACGGTCTCGCGGGTGTACCTGTTGGAGGAGGACCCGAGCCGGGCCTACGCGGGTGAGGTGGTGCTGGACGGCCTCACCGCCCGGACCACGACGGAGCCCTGACCCGCCGGGCGGCGGGCCCGGCGGCGGCACGAGCCCCGCCGGGGCCGGGCTTCCACCGACTGGTCCCGAACGCCGCCCGGCACCCCGCTGGTACGTGGTACGAAGGGGACCCGAGGACCACGACGAGCAGGAGAAACAGATGAGCGCCCGTTTTCAGGAACTGGACTGGCGGGCGACCCCCATGGGGGATCTCAGCCTCCGTCGCCGCCACGACCCCCTCTTCCGCAAGGAGGTCTACGAGATCAAACTCGACGACGACTTCCTGATGTCGAGCCTGTTCACCGCGGCCGAGGTCGAACTGGCCCGGCTGGCCCTGGCCGAACTGGACGCGGCGGATGGGGCGGATGGGACAGACGCGGCGAACAACCTGCGCGTCGCCGTGGGCGGCCTGGGCCTGGGCTACACCGCGCACACGGTGCTGGAGGATCCGCGTGTGGGCTCCCTGGTCGTGGTGGAGGCCCTGGGCGAGGTCATCGACTGGCACCGCGAGGGGCTGATCCCCTCGGGTGCGGCGCTGGTCTCCGACTCCCGCTGCCGCCTGGAGCACGGGGACTTCTTCGCCTCGGTCGGCGCCGGGTCGGGGCCCGCCCCCGACCTGGGCACGGAGCCGTTCCACGCCGTGATCGTGGACATCGACCACTCACCGCGCCACCTGCTCCACCCGAGTCACGCCGGTCTGTACACGGCCGAAGGGCTGCGCCGCCTGCGCGAGCGCCTGCTCACGCCGGGCGGCGTCTTCGCGCTGTGGTCCAACGACGCGCCGGAGGAGGAGTTCACCGCCCTGCTGGCGGAGGTCTTCACCACGGCGCGCGCGGAGGTCGTGGACTTCCCCAACCCGCAGCAGGACCACGACGCGTCCAACACCGTCTACGTCGCGCTGTCGTGAGCGCCCCCGCTCCCCCGGACGGGGAGTCGGCTGAGCGGGGTGTCAGCGCGAGGAGGCGGGGCCTTCACAACGAAGCAGAGCGGCCCACTCGGCGGCGGGGAAGGCCAGTGTGGCCGCTTCCTGGTTCTGGGTGTCGCGTACCAGGGTGGTCGGCCCTTCGCTGACCTCGACGCAGTGAGCGGCGTCATTGCTGTAGCTGGACTTATGCCACATCACAGCAGCCTTCCTAGCAGGGCGGACGTTTCCCCCAAGGGAGAGCACAATCCGATCAGGTTCCTCACGACAGACACTACCGCCGCGGTGTCCTCCGGCTCGTCCATCAGGAGGTTGCCCCGGGCGTAGTCGGAGGCCGCCACGGCAGCACCATCCGCCAGCCGGTAGACCTGGACAGAGGCGGCGATCAGCAGCATCGGATTGCCGTCGGGAATCAGGTGGACCGCCATCCGTTCCCGTTCCATGTGCCGCAGGATCGTCTTGACCTGGTCGGTGCGTACGCTGTCGGGCAGGCAGGTCAGCGCGGAGATGGGGAAGACGGCGGTGACGAACGGGTCATTCCTTCGTTTGAGCACCTCGTAGCGCGAGACACGAAGCTGGGCGAAGCGCTCCACATCGTCGTTGGACGCGCTGGGATGTCCTGCGCGGAACACCATGCGCGCGTAGGGCAGGGACTGGAGGAGGCCGGGCACGAGGTTGGAGACCGTCACCGTGTCGATCTCCACCGCCTTCTCCTCCAGGGCGCCCTTGGAACGCATCCAAGGCGGAATCTGCGAACCGGTGGCCACCGGTTCCCACGTGCGCACCAAGCGCCCTTCGGCCTTGAGCGCCTTGTCGAGCTGTTCGACCTTCGCCCGCTTGGGCGTGATGACGCCGGTCTCCCACCGGGACACCGAGGCAGCGGAGGACCCCACACGTTCGGCAAGCTCCTCCTGCCTCAAACCGGACAGTTCACGAAGCTTGGCAAACAGAGATGTGAATTCGTTCTCAGTCACACCTCAAAGCTATCCAGGAATCTGCACCCTGGACCATGTCCATACAGGCAGATATTGGTAGCTGTGCAAAACCACTGTTCAGTCGCACCGTTGGTGTATGGATGCGATCGAACAGCTACAGCACCTCCAGGAAGAACTCACCGCACGCGGGCTGCCCTCGCAGATCAGCGACAAGCCCCACTGGTTCAGCCTGAACCCGGTACCCACCCTGACCTGCTGCCCCTATCTCGGGTACGCGCAGGTCACCGTCACCGAACACGGCCTCTACCGATGGCTGGACGGCAAGGGTGACTACAGGACGCACCCCCGCGTCTTCGTCGGGCTGGTCGTGGACGACCTCATCCGCACCCGGGCGGGAACCTCGACCCCACTCGAACTGCCCGAATGGAACAAAACCGCCAAAAAGATAGCACCACCACTCCCCCGCCGAAGCGAGTGGAGGCGTGCGCGCGAACAGGAGGAGTGACACGGAAACGGACCCCACCTCCGCCATGCCGTGGGGTCCATTCTCATTCACCTACGCAAGCACGAAGAGAAAATCAGACCATTTCCATGCATTTCCGTAAAGCGGCTTGCGCTCCTTCTCGCGGCACCGGCCTCTCCGAGGAGGACGAGCCTCAGAGCGCACTGGCACTGCTCTCCCGCACGAGGAGGGTGTGGCCGACGACGACCTTGGCCGAGGCCCGGTCAACCTCCCTCCGGGGCTCGGCGTCCGGGGCGCCGCGACGGGCCTCCACCTCCTCCAGCAGCAGCCGCACCGCCTCCCTGGCCAGGCCCGGCTTGTCCGGGGCGACGGTGGTCAGGCTCGGCACGGAGTAGCGCCCGGGGGCGATGTCGTCGAACCCGACCACCGCCACGTCCCTGGGGACCCGCGCCCCGGCGTCGTGCAGCGCGCGCATCGCCCCCAGCGCCAGCAGGTCGTTCATGCACAGCAGGGCGTCGGGCGGCCTGGGCCCGGCGACGAGTTCGGCGGCCAGCTCCGCCCCGTCCCTCCAGTGGAAGTGCCCGGCCGGTCGCACCAGCGCGGGATCGTAGTCCCTCCCCCGCGCCTCCAGGGCCTCGCGGTAACCGCGGGTGCGCAGCTCGGCCGTGCCGGAGGGGCCCGGCGGCCGACCGCCCACCACCGCGATCCGGGTGCGTCCGCCGTCGAGCAGGTGCTCGGTCGCCTCCCGGGCGGCGGCCACGTTGTCGATGGCGACGTGGCCGTGCCGGACCGTGCGGGGCAGCTCGCCCAGGAGCACCACCGGCAGCCGGGAGGGGTGCGTGCGCAGGGCGGCGTCGTCCATGGCGAGCGGGCTGAGGATGACCCCGTCCACGAAGTCGGCGCCGAACCCCTCCAGCGCGGACTCCTCGCGCTCGCGGCGGGCCTCGCTCTGGTGGACCAGGACGGTGCGCGAGAGGCGTTCGGCCTCGCGGATGACCAGGTCGGCGAGTTCGGCGAAGTAGCCCAGGTCGAGTTCGGGCACGACCAGCGCGATCACGCCGGTCCGGCCGCGGCGCAGGTGGCGTCCGGCCAGGTTGACCCAGTAGCCCAGGGCGTCGATGGCCGCCTCCACGGCGGCGCGCGTGGCGGGCCTGACGTGCGGGTGGTCGTTAATAACGTTGGAAACCGTTTTCTCCGAGACCCCGGCCTGACGCGCGACGTCCTTGATACGCGGCCTCGTGCCCACGTCCACCCCCGATCAGCGCCATCCTAGCCCGCGCCCGGCCGCCGCCCGGCGCTCGGACCCGGCCCTCCCCAGCACGGCGTTCGGAGCCTCCTGACCTTCGGATCGAGGTATTTACATCGATGTAAAAATGTGCTGACATGTGGCGTGACGCCAGTCACAGGACGACGCCGTGAGAAGGAGAACACCTCCGTGCCGACGCACCAGCGCTCACAGCGCGGGGACGGGCCCGCCACCCCGCCCCGCCCCGAGTACCCGCGCCCGCAGTTCACCCGCCCCGACTGGCTGTGCCTGAACGGCACCTGGGACTTCGAGATCGACCGCGGCGACAGCGGGCTCGAACGGGGCCTGCGCGAGGCCGGACTCTCCGGCACCATCACCGTCCCCTTCTGCCCGGAGTCGGAGCTGTCCGGCGTGGGCGACACCGACTTCATGGAGGCGGTCTGGTACCGGCGCACCGTCCGCGTCCCCGACGCCTGGGCGGGACGGCGCGTCCTACTGCACTTCCAGGCCGTCGATCACGACACCACCGTGTGGGTCAACGGCACGGAGGTCGTGCGCCACCGCGGCGGGTTCACCCCCTTCACCGCCGACCTGTCCGGGGTCGCGGCCCCCGGCGAGGAGGCCGTGGTGGTCGTGCGCGCCCGCGACAGCCGACACGGCTTCCAGGCCCGCGGCAAGCAGGCCACCTGGTACGCCAACACCGGATGCCACTACACGCGCACCACCGGGATCTGGCAGACCGTGTGGATGGAACCGGTCCCCGACACGCACCTGCGCCGCCCCCGCATCACCCCGGACCTGGCCAACGGGGCCTTCCACCTGCTCCTGCCGCTGTCCGGCAGCGGCGAGGGCCTGCGGGTGCGCGCCGTCCTGGAGGACGGGGACGGCGAGGTCACCGCCGCCGAGGCCCGCGCCGACCTGGACACCGCGCCCCGGCTGACACTGGCGGTGCCGGTGGAGCGGCGCCGCGCCTGGTCGCCGCAGGACCCGCACCTGTACACGCTGCGCCTGGAACTGCTGGACGCCGAGGGGAGGGTGGTGGACCGGGCCGGGTCCTACGCGGGCCTGCGGTCGGTCTCCGTCCAGGGCAAGGCGATCCTGATCAACGGCCGACGCGTGTTCCAGCGCCTGGTCCTGGACCAGGGCTACTACCCCGACGGGCTGATGACCGCGCCCGACGACGCCGCCCTGGTGCGCGACATCGAACTGGGTCTGCGGGCCGGGTTCAACGGGGCCCGCCTGCACCAGAAGGTCTTCGAGGAGCGCTTCCTCTACCACGCCGACCGGCTCGGCTACCTGGTCTGGGGCGAATTCGGCGACTGGGGGTGCGCGGCCCACGGCGGCCCCGCCGACGACAACCAGCGGCCGGACGCCTCCTACGTGGCCCAGTGGACCGAAGCCGTGGAACGCGACTACTCCCACCCCAGCGTCGTCGGGTGGTGCCCGCTCAACGAGACCTTCCAGCGGCTGCACGACCGCTTCACCGCGCTGGACGACGTGACCCGGGCGATGTTCCTGGCCACCAAGGCGATCGACCCCTCCCGCCCGGTGGTGGACGCCTCCGGATACGCCCACCGGGTCCCCGAGACCGACGTCTACGACTCCCACAGCTACGAGCAGGACCCCGAGGCGTTCCGCAAGCAGATGAGCGGCCTCGCCCAGGACGACCCCTACGTCAACCGCGGCGCGGACGGCCGCGACTGGTCGGTGCCCTACCGCGGCCAGCCCTACTTCTGCAGCGAGTTCGGCGGGATCCGCTGGGACCCCGGCACCGACGGCGGCGAGCAGTCGTGGGGGTACGGCGACGACCCCAGGACCCCGGAGGAGTTCCACACCCGCTTCGAGGGTCTGACGGGCGTGCTGCTGGAGGACCCGGACATGTTCGGTTACTGCTACACGCAGCTCACCGACGTGTTCCAGGAACGCAACGGCGTCTACCGGTTCGACCGCGGCGACAAGCTCGACACCGCCCGCATCGCGGCCGCCCAGCGCAGGACCGCCGCGTACGAGAAGGCCGATCGTCGGCCCGAGTGAGTGCGTCCCCGGGACGCCCCGGGGACCACCGCCCCCCACCACCCCCCGCCCCCCCTTGGAGTCCGCCGATGCCGCACCCACCACGCAGACCCAGCCCGCCCACAGGATCTCCCCCGCCGTTCTCGCGGCGCCGCGTGCTCCTGGGCACGGGAGCCCTCGCCCTGGGCTCGGCCCTGGGCGCCGCCGGATGCGCCCCCGCCCCCGGTTCGGGATCGACCACGCAAGTGCGGTTCTGGAGCCTGTTCCAGGGCGGCGACGGCGCCCGGGTGCAGACCATGCTGGACGCGGTGCGCGAACAGGCCCCGCACCTGGACGTCACCCCCAGCACACTGGCCTGGGGACCGCCGTACTACACCAAGCTGGCGGTGGCCTCCGTGGGCGGTCGGGCCCCCGAGACGGCCGTGCTGCACCTGTCCCGCCTGCCCGGGTACGCCCCCGGCGGGCTGCTCGAACCCTTCGACCTGGACCTGCTGGCCGAGTTCGGGGTCACCGCCGAGGACTTCGTACCCGACCTGTGGGAACGCGGCATCCACGACGGCGCCACCTACGCCGTCCCGCTGGACACCCACCCGGTGATCGTCTTCTACGACGCCGAAGTCGCCGACCGGGCCGGTCTGCTCGACGGGGACGGGAAGCTGACCGGGATGGACTCCCCCGAGGGGTTCCTCGCGGCCTCCCGGGCGCTGGCCGAGGCCGGGGGCGGCAACGGCGTCTCCTACGGGCACGTCAACGACGACTCCCAGGGGTGGCGGCTGTTCTGGATGCTGTACAACCAGACCGGCGCATCCATGGAGCTGCCCGAGGGCGGACCGGCGGTGTTCGACCGCGACGCGGCGCTGCGCGTGTACTCCTTCCTCGCCGAACTGCTCGACGGCCGGACGTCGGAGCCGAACCTGGACTACCCCACCGCCCTGGCGGCCTTCGCCTCGGGGCGCTCGGCGATGCTCGTGTGCGGGGAGTGGGAGCTGCCCTACCTGTCGGAACACGTGGAGAACCTGGGGGCGGCCCCCTTCCCCACGGTCTTCGACCAGCCCGGCGGGTACGCCGACTCCCACGCCTTCGTGCTGCCTCGCCAGGGCGACCCCGACCCCGCACGGGTGCGCGCCGCCCACGAGTTCGTGGCGCTCATGGTGCGCAACAGCCTGATCTGGGGCGAGGCGGGCCACATCCCGGCCTACTCGCCGATCGCCCAGTCGCCGGAGTACCTGGCGCTGGACCCGCAGTCGGACTACGCCGCCGCCGGGGAGACCCCCGTGCTCGACCCCGAGGTGTGGTTCGCCGGGGCCGGATCGCGGTTCCACTCCGACGTGAGCGAGGCGCTGCGCACGGCCCTGACCGGCGACGGACCCGAGGCGGCGGTGGACCACCTGGGCCGGACCCTGGACTCCTGGGCCGCCCGCACCAACCCGGGAGGCCAGGAATGAGCGTGACCACGCGGGCCCCGGCCCGCCCCCGCGCGGGCGGGGCCTTGACGCCGGGCGGCCCCGGCCTCGCGCGGCGGTTGTGGCTGCGCCTGGCGGACTCGCCCCTGGTGTTCCTGCTGCCCTTCCTGCTGGTGTACGCGCTGTTCCTGGCCTGGCCGCTGGTGAGCGGCCTGTGGATGAGCTTCACCGACACCGCTCTCAACGGGGCGGGCGGCGCGTTCGTCGGACTGGGCAACTACGCCGAGGCGCTGGGCGACCCGATGGTGTGGCGGACCCTGGGCAACACCGTCCTGTTCACCCTCATCACCACCGTCCCCCTGGTGGTGGTCGCGCTGGCCATGGCGGTGCTGGTGCACACCGGGCTGCCCGGGCAGTGGCTGTGGCGGCTGTCGTTCTTCCTGCCGTTCCTGCTGCCGGTGGCCACGGTGGCGCTGGTGTGGAAGTTCCTGTACGTGGAGGACTTCGGCCTGCTCAACCACACGCTGGGACTGCTGGGGGCGGAAGGCCTGGGCTGGCTGACCGACGAGGGCGTGGCGATGTGGTCGGTGGCGCTGACCACGGTGTGGTGGACGGTCGGGTTCAACTTCCTGCTGTACCTGGCCGCCCTCCAGTCGATCCCCGGCCACCTGTACGAGGCCGCCGCGCTGGACGGCGCGGGGGTGTGGGCACGGCTGCGCCACATCACCCTCCCCCAACTGCGGGGCACCACGGTGGTCGTCCTGCTGTTGCAGGTGCTGGCCTCGCTGAAGGTCTTCGACCAGATCTACCTGCTCACCGGGGGCGGCCCGGGCGAGGCGACCCGCTCGCTACTGCTCTACATCTACGACGTGGGCTTCACCGGCTACCGGTTCGGGTACGGCGCCGCCGTCTCCTACCTGTTCCTGGCGCTCGTCCTGGGCGTGGCCGCCCTCCAGTTGTGGATCAGCGCGCGGAGAAGGGTCTGACATGGCGACGCGGAGCATTCGTTCGACGCGGCGGGCCGAGGCGGCCCTGGACCGCGCCAGGCAGCGCGACCTGATGCTGGGCGGGGGCCGCGGACCGCGGATCGCCGCCATGACGGCGCTGACGGTCCTCGCGGTGCTGTGGCTGGCCCCCATGGGGTGGGCGCTGGTCACCTCGTTCAAGACCGAGGGGGACGCGGTCTCGCTGCCGCCGACCCTGGTCCCCGGGACCGGGTTCACCCTGGAGCAGTACCGCAACCTGTTCGAGGCCGGGAACGTGCAGATGTGGCTGTTCAACAGCCTGGTCATCGCCGTGCTGGTCACCCTGCTCACGATCGCGGTGGCGGCCCCGGCGGCCTTCGCGATGTCGCGCATGGACTTCCGGGGCCGCGCGGCGCTGGCGGCCCTCACGGTGGCGGCGATCGTGGTCCCGCCGCAGCTGCTCATCGTGCCGCTGTTCCAGCAGATGGTGTCGCTGGGCCTGGTGGACACCTACGCGGCGGTGGTCCTGCCGCAACTGGTGGCGCCGGTCATCGTGTTCGTGCTCAAGCGGTTCTTCGACGCGGTGCCGCGCGAGCTGGACGAGGCGGCCCGCATGGACGGGGCCTCCTACTGGCGGCTGTTCACGACGGTGATCATGCCGCTGTCGCGGCCCATCCTGGCGGCGGCGTCGATCTTCGTGTTCATCACCGCCTGGAACAACTACCTGTGGCCGTTCATCGTCACGACCGATCCGGCCCTGATGACGCTGCCCGTGGGCATCCCCAACATCCTGGACTCCTACGGCACCTTCTACGCCTCGCAGCTGGCGGCGTCGATGGTGGCGGCGGCGCCGATGGTGGTGGTGTTCATGCTGTTCCAGCGCCAGATCGTCAACAGCGTCGCCACGACGGGTCTGGGCGGACAGTGAGGGCCGGCCCGCGCGTCCGGGGCCGACCGGCCGCGGCGTACCCGCGGGCGCACCGCGCGCCGCCGGGGCCGCGGGCGCGCGGGCCCCACCGCACGACGACAACGACGCAAGAAACAGGAAGAGCACCACTCACCGGACGGGAAACAGCGATGTCACCACGCACGTCCCCTCGCCCGCGACGCCGCCTGAGGGCTCTCAGCGCCCTGACCCTGGCGCTGCTCGCACTCCCCCTCGCCACCGCCGCCACATCCGCCACCGCCGACGCCTCCGGCGGTAACGCCGCCACGACGGCCAGCGCGGCCGACGCCGACACGGCCGCCGGAGCCGCGCGGGAGGGGACGTTCCGCAACCCCCTCAACGCCGGAGCCGACCCCACGATCGTGCACCACGACGGGAAGTACCACCTGTCCACCACCCAGGGCGACCGCATCTCCGTGTGGAGCTCACCCAGCCTGGCCACCCTGGCCACCGCCGAACCCGTGGAGGTGTGGCGCGACAGCGACCCCAGCCGCGACACCGAACTGTGGGCCCCGGCGCTGCACCGGTTCCAGACCGGGGACGGGCCGCGCTGGTACCTCTACTACACGGCCGCCGACAGCAGGCTGACCGACCCCGTGGAGCGGGACGCCAGCCACCGGCTCTACGTCCTGGAGTCGGCCGGCGACGATCCGGCCGGTCCCTACGAGTTCAAGGCGCGGATCGCCGACACCGGCACCTACGCCATCGACGGCGAGCCGTTCGTGCACGACGGGCAGCCCTACTTCGCCTGGAGCAGCCCCGGACGCGGGTTCGACGGCGGCCCCCAGCAGCTCTACGCCGCGCGGATGAGCAACCCCTGGACGGTCGAGGGCGAACCCGTCGCGCTGCCCAACGAGGGCGGCTGCCCCGAGGTCCGGGAGGGGCCGACCCCGCTGTACCGCGACGGCCGGACCTTCCTCACCTACTCCACCTGCGACACCGGCAAACCCGACTACCAGATCTGGTCGATCGCACTGGACGAGGGCGCCGACCCGCTGTCGGCGGACGACTGGGAGCAGTTGCCGGGGCCGCTGTTCAGCCGCGACGACGCGGCCGGGGTCTGGGGTCCCGGGCACCACTTCTTCTTCCGCTCGCCCGACGGCACCGAGGACTGGATCGCCTACCACGCCAAGAACACGCCCGAGTACACCTACTCCTTCCGGTCCACGCGCGCCCAGCGCATCGGCTGGACCCCCGAGGGGACCCCCGACCTCGGACGGCCGCTGGCGGCGGGGGCGACCCAGCGCCTCCCCTCCGGCGACCCGGGGGCGGGCAGCACGGCGGTCAACGACACCGACACCGGCCGGGGCGGACCGCGGATCTCCTACGGGGGCGACTGGACCACGGGGGACCGCTGCGGGGCGTACTGCTTCTACGGCGACGACCACTACACCGCCCAGGCCGGGGCCACGGCCACCTACCACTTCACCGGGTCGCGGATCGCGGTGTACGCCTCCCTGGACACCGACCACGGCTACGCGACGTTCTCGGTGGACGGTGGGCCGCCCTCGGAGCCGGTGAGCTACCACAACCCGTTCCGGGTCGGCGAGCAGCGCGTGTACCTGAGCCCCGAACTCGGCCCCGGCGAGCACACCCTGACCGTCACGGTCACCGGTGACCGGCCCGCCGGGTCCAGCGACGCCATCGTCACCATCGACCGCGCGGAGGTCTACCCCGCGCCCTGAGCGCGCGCCGGTTCCGTGAACGGGAGCGGGGCCGCGACGTCTGAGCACCGGCGGCCCCGCGCGGGAGCGGGGCCGCCCGCCCGGCCGCCTCCACCACGCGGTACCCGTGCCGGTTCCGCCCGCGGCCGGGCCGCGGGCGGAACCGGCACCGCGCGGCGTCAGGGCTTGCGGGCCACGCCGCCGTACTGGTCCATGCCGCGCCGGGAGCCGACCTCGATGGGGGCGGGGCGCCACAGGGGGCAGGGGACCACGCCCGGCTCCAGCAGCTCCAGACCCTCGAAGCGGGCGGCGACCTCCTCCGGGCTGCGCAGGAGGTAGGGGACCGCGCCCTGCTTGTTGCCCACCTCGATGGCCTCGTTGTAGGCCTCGCTGGTGTTGGTGCCGTCGTAGCTGGCCAGGTAGCTGCCCGGGGGCAGCGCGTCCACCAAGCGGCGCACGACCGGCAGGACCTCGCCGTCGGGCACGTGGCCCAGGACGCCCATGAGCATGAGCGCGATGGGCTGGTCGAAGTCCAGGGTCCGGGCGGCCCGTTCCAGGATCGCGTCGGGGTCGCGCAGGTCGGCGTCGATGTAGTCGGTGACCCCCTCGGGGGTGCCGACCAGCAGCGCGCGGGCGTGCGCGAGCACGAGGGGGTCGTTGTCCACGTAGACCACGCGGGCCTCCGGGGCGATCGACTGGGCGACCTCGTGGGTGTTGTTGGCGGTGGGCATGCCGGTGCCGATGTCGAGGAACTGGCGGATGCCCGCCTCGCCCGCCAGGTGGGTCACGACGCGGATCAGGAACTCCCGGCTGGTGCGGGCCAGGTCCACGATCTCGGGGAAGCCCGCGGCGACCGCGTCGCCCGCCTCGCGGTCGATCGGGTAGTGGTCCTTGCCGCCCATCCAGTAGTTCCAGATCCGGGCCGAGTGGGTCCGGGTGGTGTCGATCTGCGGCGGGCGGCCGGCGGAGGCGGGAGTGGACGCATCGTCGGTCATCTGGGCATCTACCTCGATAGACGGGGGCGGACGTCACGGAACGCAGCCCCCGGTGCTCACGGAGCCGGAACACCGCCGTGGTCGGGGAAACTGCTCGCACCGATGCTATCCACACCGTGTGTGCACGCCCCCCACCGAATGCCCGATTCCTCCCCTTACCGGCGGTATTTCCTCACGAAAGGGAAAGCCCCGGCACCGAAGACGCGCGCGCCCCGGGGGGAGGGTGTTCCCCGCGAAAGGGGAAGACCCCGCCGGACGCGGCGGTGGGGCGGCCCAGAGGCAGGGGGGCGCGGCGGTAGGGCTGCGGGACAGCGGGGCGTCGGCACGCGCCGCGGTGACCGCCGCCCGTCCTGCCGCGCGCCGGGACCGTGTACCGGACACCCCGCCGCGCGGGCCGAGGGTGGTCGGCCCGCGCGGCGGGGTGTCGGGGGCGTGTTGTGGGGGTGTGCCGGGGCGGGCGGCCCGGAGGCCGGTGGGGGACGGTCAGCCCCGCTCGGCGGCTTCGGAGTCGGCGGACTTGACCAGGCGCTTGGTGGAGCGGCGGAAGGCCCAGATGACCACCACGGCGACCAGGGCCAGCAGCGGGAAGCCCATCACGGTGTCGGCGACCGCCAGCCAGGCGGTGGAGTCGGCCAGGTAGAGCCAGCCCTGCACCACGAACCGCAGCACGCACAGCATCAGCACCGCGAACGTGGCGGCGTGGTGCGCGACCAGCGTGGGCCGGTCCTCACGCCAGGCGTGGGTGCCGCCGTGCACGGCGTTCCAGACGACGCCGGTCACCGGCCGGTTCATGAGGGTCGTGACGAGCACGACCACGCCCACCACCAGGGCGGCCCAGATCCCGATCACGAAGAAGTCGTTGGCCGAACCGGTCCAGGCGACGATGCCTCCGGCGATCACGACGCCGAGTACCCCGCCGTACACGGAGCTGAAGGGCTTGCCGCGCCAGAGCTGCACCACGGCGATCACCACGGCCAGGGCGATCGCGATCCCGACGGCGACCAGCGGCGGGACGAAGGCGACCGCCCCCGCGAAGACCAGGGCCGGAATCGCCGAGAGGACCATCCCCCAGGGACCGCCCGCCGCGTCCATCGCCGCCTGCTTGGCGCTGACGGGCTGCTCGGGCTGGGCGGGGCCGGGGGCCTGCTCGGGCTGGGGCTGGGCGGGGTGGTGCTCGGTCATGGTCACTCCGTCCGGGGAGGTGGTCGGGTCGGTGTGCTCGGGGGAGTCGAGGAGGTTCCGGTAGGCGGTCGTGTCGCTGCGTGCCATGTCGTTCCTCTCTTGCGCGTCCGGGTCCGGCTCCGCCGCCGGGTCGGCGCCCCGTCGCGGTCGCGTCCGGGCCGCCCCCGTGCGGGGAAGGGGCGACGGGGTGTCCCGCGTCCGCTCCGGGTGTCTCCCGGCGGCGGCCGGTGTGAAGTTCTTGACCCCTATTCCACCGGTTCGCGCGCTCGTCGGGCAGTGCGACGGCGTCACCACTTCGCCGTGACGTCGCGCTGAGGCAGACCATGACGTGGTGTCACTGGTGGAACGCGAAACGCGAGGTCACCGATCTGTGAGGAAGGCGCCGCGGTCCCGTGTCACGGGACCGCGGCGTCCGGGAAGCGTGCGCCCGCACGGGCGCCGCCGGGGGCTCACAGCCAGTCGTGCTCGCGCGCGTACCGCGCCGCCTCGTGCCGGGTCCGCGTCTGGGTCTTCTGCATCGCGTTGGACAGGTAGTTGCGCACCGTGCCCTCCGCCAGGTGGAGCTGGGCGGCGATGTCGGCGACCGAGTAGCCCTCGCTGGTCGCCCGCAGCACGTCCACCTCGCGGTCGGTGAGCGGGCAGTCGTCGATGACGGCGAGCGCGGAGACGTCCGGGTCGATCCACCGCTTGCCCCGGTGCAGGTTGTCGATGACCGAGGCGATGTGCGCCGGTTCCGCGGACTTGCTGACGAAGCCCTGCACCCGGAGCTTGAGCGCCTTGCGGAGCACGCCGGGCCTGGCGTGGCGGGTGAGCATGAGGATCACCTGGTCCGGCAGTTCGCGGCGGATCCGCTCGACGGCGCCGAGCCCGTCCACGTTGGGCATCTCCAGGTCGATGACGAGCACGTCGGGCCGGTGGTCCAGCACGGCCCGCACGGCCTCCTCCCCGTCCTCCGCCTCGGCGAGCACGGTGATCTCCCCCTCCAGCGGGAGCAGGGCGGCCATCGCCTTGCGCAGGAGGGCCTCGTCGTCGGCGAGTACCACGGTGGTCATCTGCAGTCCTTCCGCGTTGTCGTGCGCTGTGCCGGGGCCGGGCGCGGGAACTGCGCGGCGGTCGGGGACCGGCCCTTGTCGTGTCGGACCGCCGACCCGCCGCAGCGGTCGGCCGCGCGTTCGCTCGGAACGGCCACGGCAGCGCAACCATAGGACGCCGACGGGCCGTCCCGGACCGGCGTCCCGGACGGACCGACCGCCTCGGTGGCGGCCGGGCACGGGAGCCCGACGCGGGAGAGGCGGCTCACCGCCCCTCCGCCAACGGCCCGGCGGCCGGGCGGGGCGGCCGCGGCAGGGCCGGAGCCGCCGTCGGCGGGGTGCGCGGGGGCCGGGTGTCCATGTGCGGCTCTCCGGGTCCGAGGACGGGGGTCCCTCCCAGTATTCCGCCGATCGGGCCGCGCCCACCAGTGACACCGCGTCATGGGCTCACCCCCACAAACGTCACGGCCAGGTGGTGACGTGGTCCCACTGCCCCGCGGGCGCGGTGAGCGCTGCAATGGAAGCATGACCTCCACAGCAGTCATCGACGTCGAACGGCTCAACCTCAAGTACGGGGACTTCCACGCCGTGAGGGACCTGTCCCTCCAGGTGGGGCGCGGGGAACTCTACGCGCTGCTCGGCACGAACGGCGCGGGCAAGACCTCGACCCTGGAGACCGTCGAGGGCCACCGCACCGCCACCTCGGGCACCGTACGGGTCTTCGGCCAGGACCCGCGCGACCGGCGCGCCGTGCGGCCCCGGGTGGGCATCATGCTCCAGGAGAGCGGGTTCTCCCCGGACCTGACGGTGAAGGAGTCAGTCCGGCTGATCGGCGGGCTCACCCGGCGCACGGACACGGTCGAACGCGTGCTCGGCATGGTCGGCCTCACCGCCAAGGCCGGGACCAAGGTGTCCCAGCTCTCGGGCGGCGAGAAGCGGCGGCTGGACTTCGCCACCGCCGCGTACGGGTCGCCTGAGCTGATCTTCCTGGACGAGCCCACCACCGGTCTGGACATCCAGTCCCGGGACGGGCTGTGGGAGGCCGTGGACAGGTTGCGCGAGGACGGCTCGACCATCGTGCTGACCACGCACTACCTGGAGGAGGCCCAGCAGCGCGCGGACCGCATCGGGCTGATGCACAAGGGTTCCCTCCACAGGGAGGGGACCGTGGCCGAGCTGACGCAGACCCTTCCGGCCACGATCCGCTTCTCCCTGCCCGACACCGCGCCGACGCCGCCGGTCCAGGCCGTGCGCCAGGGCGACGGGGCGTTCCTCGTCGAGACCCTGGGCCTGCAGAAGGACCTGTACACCCTGCTGGGCTGGGCGCAGGACAACGCGGTCGAACTGCGGGGGCTGGAGGCCGGGCCGACCCGGCTCGACGACGTCTTCCGCTCCATCGGCGACGACTAGCCCGCTCTCACCGGGCCCGTGCTCTCCGGGGCCCGCGCCGAACACGCTCCGACTCCCCGCACCTTCCAGGAAAAAGGACCCGCACCATGCTCACGATCGCTCAGAGCGAGCTGATCCAGATCTTCCGGAACCGACTGGTCCTGGTCACCATGCTCATCGTCCCGGCGGCCTCCAGCGCGTTCTACATCTACATGCACCAGACCTTCCCGGCGCTGCGCGAGGCCGTGGACTTGGGCGCCATCGCCTCGATCCTGGTGTTCCTCGTGGTGACCATGGGGCTCTACACCACCTCGGTCACAACGCTCGCCTCCCGGAGGCAGAACCTCTTCCTCAAGCGGCTGCGCTCCACGGCGTCGGGCGACGCCGGCATCCTCACCGGGCTGCTGCTCCCGGTCACCGCCGTCACGCTGGTGCAGGTGACCGTGATCCTGGCAGTGCTGGCCGTGGTCGGCGGCGCCCCGGACAACGTGCTCCTGCTGGTGGCGGCCGTCGTCGCGACGATGGTCATGATGGCGGGCCTGGGGCTGGCCACGGCCGGACTGACCAACTCCCCCGACCACGCCCAGGTGACCACGCTGCCCATCATGCTCGGCGTCCTGGCCGTCTCCGGATGGGTCGGGTTCACCGGCACCGAGGAGCTGACCCTGCTCAAGCGGCTGCTGCCCGGCGGCTCGGCCTCGGAGCTGGTCGTCAACGCCTGGAGCGGAGGCGTCCCGGTCACCGAGTCCCTGTTCCTGCTGGCGCCCACGCTGGCCTGGGTCGTCGTCGCCGTCGCGGCGGCCACCCGGATCTTCCGCTGGGAACCGCGCAGGTGAGGACCCCGTGACGGACCGCCCGCGCACGCGAACGGGGTGCTTCCACGGCAGAGCCCGACCGGGCCCGCGAGGTCTCCCGCCGCGTGCGGGCTCCCCGCGAGGACGCCTTCGAGAGGAGAACGACATGGACCTGACGCTGCCGCAGCGGCTCTACCTGCTCAGCTACGACACCGACAAGAACCGGTTCGACCCCGTCAGCGCCGGCTACCGCGGCCAGCTGCTGTGCGCCGCGGCGCTGGCCGACCTGACCTTGGGCGGGCTGCTGCGCCCCCGCGACGGCAAGGTGACGCGCGCCATCGCCCGGGCCCCCCGGGACCCGTTCCTGGCCCGGGTCCTGTCCGACCTGTCCCCCGACGAGCCGCACCACTGGATCAACCTCCTCTACCCCCAGATGGGCAGGGCCGAGGAGATGGTGCGCGGGGAACTGGTCGCCAACGGGGCGGTCACGGTCAGGCGCGGCCGGACGCTGGGGGTGTTCCCCACCCGCACGGTCACCCCCGACCGGCCCGAGGAGGTGGACCGGCTGCGCGAGCGCACGCGCGGGGCGGTCCTGGGTGGCGGCGACCCGGCGGCGGTGCCCCTCCAGGACGCGGCCCTGGTCGCGATCGCGACCGAGGGCGACGTGTGGACCGTGTTCGCCCCCAACGAGCGCTGGCGGCACCGGCCCGCGGTCAGGGCGCTCCAGGAGCGCTTCGACGCCGCCGCCCCCGGACTGCGCAACGCGGTCCGCACGGCCGTCATGGCCACCGGCAAGGGCGCGTCCGCCTGACCGGCGCGGCGCGCTCGTCCGCATCCGCCCGGTCGCCCGGTCACGACGCCGACGGCTCCCCCGGTTCGGGAACCGAGACGTCGACCCGGACACCGGCGGAGGCGCAGTCCGGACCGCCCCAGCCGACCAGCGCGTCCTCGGCAACGGGTACGAGGGGGCCGCAGTACCCGGACAGCGCCTCAGTCTGGAAGCGGCGGGCCCTCCCGGCCCCGACGTCCCACAGGCTGATCTCGCCGGGTCCGGTCGCGACCAGCCCCAGTCCGGCGGCGAAGTCCATTCCTCCCGAGAGCAGGCCGCCGGTGTAGGTCGGCACCGGAGGGCGGAAGTCGGAGTAGTCCAACGTGTCCAGCGGCTGCGCACCGGCCGGACCGACCTCGTACACGCCCGCACTCTCACCGCCTCTCAGCGCCAGGAGCACACGCCCCTCGGACGAGGCCGCCAGCCCGACGAAGGCGTCCTGCTCCCGCGCCCCGGGGAGGTCGGAGACGTCCTGGACCGACGCGGCCTCCTCCCCGAGGCGCATCGTCGCCAGGAACATCCCGTCGCGGGAGCCGCCGACGGCCACCACGGTGTCGTCCAAGGCCGCCAAGTCGTGGACGACGGCCCTCTCGGGTGCGTGGCGGAGGGGGACGGTGTGCCAGGCGTCCTCCTCAGGCGAGTACACCAGGAAGCCCTCCCCGCCCCGCTCGCTGTACCCGCCGCCGAAGACGACGTGGCCGTCGGCGACCACTCCGCGCGCCCCGGTCCTGCTCTCCGGCGCGGGCTCGATCGGCTCCCAGACATCGCGTTCGGGGTCGTAGAGGGCCCCGTCCCGGGCCAGGTGCGCGTCCCGCTCACCGTCGTAGGTCGGTGTGAAGCCTCCCCAGACCAGCATCCGGCCCCCGACCATGACCGCGCTGTGGCGGGTCCTGGACTCCAGTCCGCTGTCGGGCAGGGGGCGCCAGGTGTCGCTCTCCGGGGAGTAGGCGGCGCCGTCGGAGAAGGAGTCGTGCTGACTCCCGACGTGCCCGCCCCAGACCAGGACCTCCTCACCGGACCAGGCCAGGCTGTGGTCGGCGCGGGGCGTGAGTGGCCCTTCCGCGAGCGCGCGCACGGAGATCCGGGCCTCCCACGGCTCCTCGGTCAACTCCCCGATCAGGGAGCAGGAGGTGCCCGTGACCAGGAGTGCCAGTACCGGGGCCGCGATCCTGGTCAGGCGCCGAGCCCGCCCCCGACGCACCGCCGTGTTCCGGTGCGGCCGGGAGTCGCCCGGGGAGGGCGCGCCGTCGTGTGGGGGGTGTGCCATGGCACCGCTTCCGCGCGCAGGGAGTGGTCCGTTCTGCCCCGATGATCCCAGAAAGCCCGGTGGCGCGGGGGTTTCGTGCCGCAACCGGCCACACCGCCCCTCCGGCGCCACGGCGGACCCGCCCGGTCACGACTCCGACCGCTCCCCCGGCGCGGGGCGAGGCGTGGGCCTCTCTGCCGAAGCGCCACGGGGTTTCCGGGGAGTAAACGTCCGATCTCGCGAGAAAAGCCCGCCGTGTCGGATGTGGGGCTCCCGCGAAGGCCGCATCACTCTTCGTAACGTCGGTTCGCCCTGGTCAGCGACTTTTGGTTACCCTAAGTGACAAGCACGGTCGCCACTGTAACTCTCCTCACACTGTACGGGCCCGGACGCTTAGGCTAGCCTCCCCTTAGTTAGGGCGCCCTACATAAGAGTGTTCGCGAAGTTCCTCACCCTATGCCCACATCCGCTTTGCGGATGCTGTCGGCATGCCCGTTTCCAGGAGGATGATCCATGAGCTCCCTCGCGCGGTCCGCACCGGGCCCGCTGCACGGGAACGCCGGTGCCCTCGGCACCAGGCCCGAGCCGACACCCCCCTCCGACCAGGACCCCGACGACCCCCGGACACAGCTGTTCGACGCCCGGAGCGCCGAACACTACCGCGACCTGACCGGGGAAGCCGCGGCCCGCGTCGCCCGGCGCATCGCCGGAGCCGACCGGCCGCTCACCGGAGCCACGGCCGAGGACCTGCGCCCCCAGATCGACAAGGTCGACCTCGACCAGCCGCTCCACGACCCCACCGCGGCGCTGGACGAACTCGAACGCGTCTACCTCGACGACGCCGTCTACTTCCACCACCCCCGCTACATGGGACACCTCAACTGCCCCGTGGTCCTGCCCGCCCTGCTCGGCGAGACCGTCCTGTCCGCCGTCAACTCCTCCCTCGACACCTGGGACCAGAGCGCCGGGGGCACCCTGATCGAACAGCGGCTCATCGACTGGACGTGCGAACGCGTCGGCTTCGGCGGGACCGCGGACGGCGTCTTCACCAGCGGCGGCAGCCAGTCCAACCTCCAGGCCCTGCTCATGGCGCGCGACGAGGCCCACCAACGCGCCAAGGCGCAGGAGGGACAGGACACCCGCCTGGCCGAACTCCTGCCCAGGATGCGCGTCCTGACCTCCGAGGCCGGACACTTCAGCGTCGCCAAGTCCGCCGCCCTCCTCGGCCTGGGATACGAATCCGTCATCACCGTGGCCTGCGACGACAGACGGCGCATGCGCCCCGACGCCCTCGCCGCCCAACTGCGCAGGTGCCGCGCCGAAGGACTCCTGCCCATCGCCGTCGTCGCCACCGCCGGAACCACCGACTTCGGCAGCATCGACCCCCTGCCCCGCATCGCCGACCTGTGCCAACAGCGCGGCGTATGGATGCACGTCGACGCCGCCTACGGCTGCGGCCTGCTGGTCTCGCGCCACCGCCACCTTCTGGAGGGCGTCGAACGCGCCGACTCCGTCACCGTGGACTTCCACAAGTCCTTCTTCCAGCCGGTCAGCTCCAGCGCGATCGTGGTCCGCGACCGCGACGTCCTGCGCCACGTCACCTACCACGCCGACTACCTCAACTCGCGTTCGGACGGCAGCACCCCGCTGCTCTCCCCCAACCAGGTCGACAAGAGCCTCCAGACCACACGCCGCTTCGACGCCCTCAAACTGTGGCTCACCCTGCGCGTCATGGGCGCCGACGGCGTGGGCGCCCTCTTCGACAGCGTCCTGGACCTGGCCGCCGCCGCCTGGACCCTGCTCGACGCCGACCCGCGCTTCACCGTCGTCACCCGGCCCAGCCTCAGCACCCTGGTCTTCCGCTGCGCCGTACCCGGCGCCGACCCCGACACCGCCGACGCCGCCAACCGCTACGCACGCGAGGCGCTGCTGGCCTCGGGCCGCGCCTTCGTGGCCCGCACCACCGTCGACGGCAGACCCCACCTCAAACTCACCCTGCTCAACCCCAGGGCCACCCCGCAGGACGTCGCCGAGGTACTGGACCTGATCGCCGCGCACGTCGACCACTTCGTGAACGCACACCACACGCCCGACCACCCGGCCCCGCCCGAGGCCCACACGGCCCCGCCCGAGGCCCACACGGCCCCCGCCCTGCCGACCACCACCGGGAGGTCCCGTTGACCACCAGCCGCCACCCCGCCCCGGCCGCCGACCCCGGCCGAATCCACGACTTCGCCGCCGTCGGCATCGGCCCCTTCAACCTCGGCCTGGCCTGCCTGACCGCGCCCATCCCCGGCCTGGACGGCCTCTTCCTCGACGAGAAACCCGAGTTCTCCTGGCACTCCGGCATGCTCCTGGAGGAAGCCGAACTCCAGACCCCCTTCATGTCCGACCTGGTCACCCTCGCCGACCCCACCTCCCCCTTCTCCTTCCTCAATTACCTCAAGGAGACAGGCAGGCTCTACCCCTTCTACATCCGCGAGCGCTTCTACCCCCTGCGCGCCGAGTACGACGACTACTGCCGCTGGGCCGCCCGGCGCCTGGGCGACGCCGTCCGCTTCGGCCAGCGCGTGGACTCGGTGGAGTACGACCCCGACCAGGCCCTCTACCTGCTGCACAGCACCGAGACCGCGACCGGCGCCCGGCACACCCACCGCGCACGGCGCCTGGTGCTCGGCACCGGCACACCCCCCTACCTGCCCGAACCCTGCCGCGACCTGCCCGGCGACGCCGTGCACAGCTCCGGCTACCTGCCCGCCGCGCGGCGGCTGCGCGACAAGCGCAGCGTGACGGTCGTCGGCAGCGGACAGAGCGCCGCGGAGATCTTCCACGACCTGCTCCAGGACCTGGACGGACACGGCTACCAGCTCAACTGGGTCACCCGCTCCCCGCGCTTCTTCCCGCTGGAGTACACCAAGCTCACCCTGGAGATGACCTCCCCCGAGTACGCCGACCACTTCCACGCGCTCCCGGCCCCCACCCGCGACCGCCTCGTGGCCTCGCAGAAGAACCTGTACAAGGGGATCGACTCCGACCTCATCAACGCCATCTACGACCTGCTCTACGTCAAGAGCCGCCTGGGCCCGCCGCCCGTACGCCTGATGACCGGCACCGAGGTCACCGGCGCCCGCCACGACGCGGCGAGCGGCGCGTACACCCTGGACCTGCGCAACACCGACCAGGGGCGCGACTTCACCCTCGACACCGAGGGCCTGGTGCTCGCCACCGGCTACCAGTACCGGATGCCGGACTTCCTGGAGCCCATCACCGACCGCCTGGCCTGGGACGGGTCCGGGCGCTTCGCGGTGCGCCGCGACTACCGCGTCGACCGCGGGGCGCCGACCGCCGGCGCGGACGGCTCCCCCGACGACGGCCGCGGACCGGAGCTCGCCCGGGGCGCCGTCTTCGTGCAGAACGCCGAACTGCACACGCACGGCTTCGTCGCCCCCGACCTGGGCATGGGCGCCTACCGCAACTCCTGCATTTTGCGCGCGATGCTGGGCCGCGAGCCCTACGCCGTCGAGCGCTCGATCGCCTTCCAGGAGTTCGGCGCACCCGGGCAGGGCGCGCCGGACGCCGACGCCCGGGACGGGAAAGGCCCGACCGGGGAAGGCCAGAACCACGAAGGCCCGAACCAGGAAGACACCGTGGAGACGGCCCTCCCGGCCTCCGGACCGGCCCGGAAGGCGGCGCGCCGATGAGGGACCAGACACCGGCACCGGCCGCGCCCGACCAGGCCGACGACGCACCGGCCCCGGGCGACGTGTCCGGCCGCAGCAGGACACCCGACGGCGGGACCGCGACCGGCAAGGACACCGCGCCCGACCGGGCCGCCGCGGCCGTCTTCACCCGCACCGACCCCGAACTCGGCGAGTTCCGCGTCCGGCCCGTGGACCCCGACGCCGACGTCCCCCTCCTGCACCGCTGGCTCACCCACCCCAGATCCCACTTCTGGCTCATGTCCGAGGCCACCGAGGACGACGTCGCCCGCGACTACCGCGCCATGGCCGCCTCCCCGCACGAACACGCCTACGTCGGCGAGTGGCGCGGCACCCCCCGGTTCCTGGTCGAGCGCTACGACCCCGGCCACAGCGAACTCGCCGCCCACTACCCCGTACTCCCAGGCGACACCGGCATGCACTTCCTGGTGGCGCCCACCGACACGCCCGTACACGGCTTCACCCGCGCCGTGATCACCACCGTCATGGAACTGCTCTTCTCCGACCCCGCCGCCCGACGCGTCGTCGTCGAACCGGACGTGCGCAACACCGCCGTCCACACCCTCAACACCGCCATGGGCTTCCGGGTCCTCACCACCGTGACCCTCAAGGACAAGGACGCCCACCTGAGCACCTGCACCCGCGACCAGTTCCGCGCCGCCGTCGCCGCGGCCCCGACCACAGGAGGCATCGGCCGATGACCACGCCCACCACCCGACCCGACACCCACGGGCCCCGCCTCCAGGACCCCCGCGACGCGGTCGGCCACCTGGACCCCCGGACCTGGGAGCGCGCCAACCGGCTGCTCGTGCGCAAGGCCCTGGCCGAGTTCGCCCACGAACGGCTGCTCAGCCCCGAACCCGGCCCCGACGGCCTCTTCTCGGTCACCAGCGACGACGGCGACGTCGAGTACCGGTTCGCGGCCCGCGTCATGGCCCTGGACCACTGGCGGATCGAGGCCGACAGCATCGTCCGCCGCGACCTGCGGCGCGACGGCGCGCGCCTGCCCCTGGACGCCCTCGACCTGATCCTGGACCTGCGCAAGACGCTCGCCCTCGACGAGGACGTCCTGCCCGTCTACCTGGAGGAGATCACCAGCACCCTGGCCAGCAGCGCCTACCGCATGTCGGACGCGCAGCCGAGCGCCGCCGAGCTGGCGCGCGCCGGGTTCCAGGAGATCGAGGCGGGGATGACCGAGGGCCACCCCTGCTTCGTCGCCAACAACGGGCGGCTGGGCTTCGACGCCGCGGAGTACCGCGCCTACGCCCCCGAGGCCGCCGCCCCTGTGCGGCTGGTGTGGGTCGCCGCCCGGCGCGAGCGCACGACGTTCAGCTGCTCGGCCGACCTGGACCGCGAGGAACTGCTACGCGGCGAACTCGGCGCCCAGGCCCTGGCCGTCTTCGACGCGCGGCTGACCGACATGGGCCTGGGCCCCGGCGACTACCACCTGATCCCGGTCCACCCGTGGCAGTGGTGGAACCGGCTGGCGGTCACCTTCGCCGCCGACGTCGCCCGCCGCGACCTGGTGTGCCTGGGCCACGGCCCCGACGAGTACCGCGCCCAGCAGTCCATCCGCACCTTCTTCAACACCTCGGCCCCCGAGCGCCACTACGTCAAGACCGCTCTGTCGGTGCTGAACATGGGCTTCCTGCGCGGGCTGTCCGCCAGGTACATGGAGGCCACCCCGGCCATCAACGACTGGGTCGCCTCGGTCGTGGCCGACGACCCCGTCCTGCGCGGCACGCGCGTGGAGATCCTGCGCGAGCTGGCCGCGGTGGGCTACCGCACCACCCACTACGCGCAGGCTTCGACGGAGAAGTCGCCCTACCTGAAGATGACCGCCGCGCTGTGGCGCGAGAGCCCGGTGACACGGCTGCGGTCGGGCGAGCGCCTGGCCACGATGGCCTCGCTGCTGCACACCGACGCGCAGGGGAGATCCCTCGCCGCCGAGCTCATCGCCGAGTCGGGCCTGGAGCCCGCGGACTGGCTGCGCCGCTACCTCGACGCCTACCTCGTCCCCCTGCTGCACTGCTTCTACGCCCACGACCTGGTGTTCATGCCGCACGGGGAGAACGTCATCCTCGTCCTGCGCGACGGGGTGCCCCAGCGGGTCCTGCTCAAGGACATCGCCGAGGAGATCGCGGTGATGAACGACGACGCCGAACTGCCCGCCGGGGTCGAGCGGGTCCAGGGCGCGGTGCCCGAGGACATGCGTGTGCTGTCGCTGTTCACCGACGTCTTCGACTGCTTCCTGCGCTTCCTCAACGGCATCCTCGCCGGTGAGGGCGTCCTGTCCGAGACCGACTTCTGGCGCACCGTGGCCGCGTGCGTGGCCGACTACCAGGCGTCGGCGCCCCACCTGGCCGACCGTTTCGCGCGCGACGACCTGTTCGCGGAACGCTTCGCGCTCTCGTGCCTGAACCGGCTGCAACTGCGCAACAACCGCCAGATGGTCGATCTGGAGGACCCGTCCGCGGGCCTGCAACTGGTCGGCACCCTGGAGAACCCCATCGCCGGGTTCCGTCCCGCGCCCCGGTAGGCGCGGCGGGACAGGGCTTCCGCTCTCCGGTGGACCCAGCGGCCCAGCGGGGCCCGCGGTCCGGCCGGGTCCGCGCACGCCGTGTCCGCTCCGGGGGAAGGGGCTCCGCGCCCCTCCCCCGGCGGTCCGCGCCGCCGGTCCGCCCCGGTGTCGTGGCGGCGCGGTACGTTCTTCGGGCCCGCGCACCGCACCGCCCAGGAGGAGACGTGGCCCACTACTCGCCCGTGCCGGAACTGAACCTGCTCAGGGAGCTGGAGGAGCGGGCCGACGGTGACTTCGTCGCGGACGGCTTCGAGACGCTCGACTACGGCGACCCGGAACAGCTGACCGGTTGGCCGGAGGACCCGGCGTTCCGGTCCCGCCTCATCCCCTTCGCCCTGGCCAACGGCTCCGGCTCCGTCTACGCCCTGTGGCGCTGCGACGACCGCGAGAACCCCGCCGACCTGCCCGTCATCGTCCTCGGCGACGAGGGCGCCGTGGCGGTGGTGGCCGAGAATCCCCGCGGGCTGGTCCTGCTCCTGGGGGCGGACTCCGAGATCGGCGTCGACCACGGCTACCCGCCCTACCTGCGCGGGGAGCCCCAGGACGAGGACGGGCCCCGGCGCGCCCGGTACCGCGCCTGGCTCCAGGAGCACTTCGGACGCGGCCTGCCCACGGAATCCGAGGTCGACGCCGTGCTGGAGGGCGCGCGGGACCGCCACGGCGAGTCCTTCGAGCGGTGGGTGGGCGGCTACCTGTCCTCGTGATCCCGTCGTCACGCTGTTGGTTCCACCCGAAACGCTACTCCTTTACGGCGTAGATTCACTTTTGTCCGTTTATGCCGGATATGCCGCCGCGACCGGCAGCGAGAGCGGCGCCGGACCGGCCACCGCCCGCCACCCCACACCCCCTCTGAGCTGGCCTTTTCGGCAAACACGCCGGGGCGCCGCGACCCGGCGTGTTTGCCGAGCCCGGGCATGGGACAGATCTGCTACGCACAGTGACGGACCCTGCCGAGCCGAGGAACACGCGCATGACCGAGATCGTCTTCGACCACACGACCAGCGGCTACCGGCTGCCGCACGCGCGGTGCCTGGCCCACGCGGCGCGGCTGGCCTACGAGGACGAGGCGCGGGTCCGGGACCAGGCGGCCGCGTGGGGGTTCGACCGCGTGGAATGCTTCCAGGTGGCCTTCCGCCCGCCCTTCCCGCTGGAGGACACCCAGGCCTACACCATGGCCAGCGACGACATGATCATCACCGCCTTCCGCGGCACCGAGCCCACCGAGATCCGCGACTGGCTCTCCGACGCCAACGCCCCGCTGGCCCCCGGGCAGGCGAACCGGGGGATGGTGCACTGGGGGTTCAACCAGGCGCTGGAGGCGGTCTACCCCGCGATCCACGCGGCCGTGGGCGAGATGCGCGCCAACGGCCAGTCGGTGTGGTTCACCGGCCACAGCCTGGGCGGCGCGCTGGCCATGCTGGCCGCGGCGCGCCTGTACTTCTCCGACGGAGTCCTGGCCGACGGCGTCTACACCTTCGGCCAGCCGCGCACCTGCGACGCCGCCCTGGCCGGGGCCTACGACGAGGCGTTCCGGGGCCGGATGTTCCGCTTCGTCAACAACAACGACATCGTCGCCCAGGTGCCGCCCGAGCCCCTGTACCGCCACGTCTCCGAGATGCGCTACATCGACGCGCGGGGCCGCCTGCGCGAGGGGCGGATGCCGCTGCTGGACGGGCTGGCGGACTCCTTCCGGGGGCACACCGCCGACCTGTTCTCCCCCGGAGCCGACTGTGTGCGCGACCATGCCATGGACGCCTACGTCGAGCGGCTCGACGCCGCCGCGCGCTGAGGCGCCGCCGGTCCCGGGGCCCGGCGGCGCGCGTCGTCCGGCCGGGATCAGTCCTTCCACTCCTGGATCATGGTGTCGCAGGCGTGCACGCACATCACGCGCAGCCGCCCCGTGCCGGTGTTGGTGAAGCCGTGCCACACCCCGGGCTGGACGACCAGGGTGTCGCCCGCCGCGGCGGTGAGCCTGCGGTCGCCGACGGCGAACGCGGCCTCGCCCTCCAGGACGGTCCACGTCTCGGTGTAGGGGTGGCGGTGCAGGCCGGGCCCCTGCCCGGGGTCGTTGTCCACGAGGAAGAACGAGATCCCCGAGCCGTGGGGGCGGCCCTCGAAGCGCAGCGTGCGCGAGTCGCCCATCCGGAGTTCGTCGGCGGGGACCACGCGGTCGTGTGTCGTGCTCTCCACGGCGCTCACTCCCCGAACCCGGTCACGCGGCGGACCTCGACGGGCCCGCGGGCCGCCGCGGGCACGCGCGCGGCCCGCCCTGCCGCCGCGTCGGTGACGCGGTACCCGGTCGGCGTCGGGCCCGGGGAGGCGGCCGGATCGTGGTGGTGGAGCGGTGCGAACCTCATCGAGGTGTCCCTTCGGTGTGCCCGTCTCGGTGTGGCTCCACCATGGCCGGGCGGGCGCGCCGCGCTCTACACTTTCGATGTGCGTCGAAACAGGGTCCGCTTCCGGATCGGGGCGGCCGACGTCTCGGCGATCCGGTTCGGCGTCTCGCCGGGCCACGAGCTGTGCCACGCGGTCCGGGTCCTGCTCGACCCCTCGGGCCACCCGCTCCAGTGGGGCTGGCTGCGCGCGGTGCGGGGGTCGCTGCCGAGGCGGCCGTTCGAGTACCTGGCCACGGTGATCGGCCGCGAGGGCTACTTCCCCGACTTCCTCACGGCGGCCCCGTCCTGGGACATGACCCCCGAGGAGGAGGCCGAGCGCCTGCGGCGCGTGCCGCCCGAAGCCGTCCGGGCCGACCTGACCAAGGTGCTCGCGCGCTCGCGTGGGCGCCGCCACGCCCTGGTGGCGGACATGTTCGCCCACCCCGAGCGCACCCGCGCGCTGGTCTCGGAGGCCTGGACGGCGGTCTGGGAGGCCGCGCTGGCCCCGCACTGGCCGCAGATCCGGCGCCTGCTGGGCGCGGACATCGACCTGCGGGTGCGGCGCATGGGCGCGGGCGGCGTGGCGGCGATGGTGGGCACGCTGCACGAGTCCGTGGGCTGGCACCGGGACGCGATCGAGGTCGGGATGCGCAGGCACAACGAGGACGTGGCCTGCGAGGGCAGCGGCGTGGTGCTCACTCCCTCCGTGATGAGCGTGCCGCACTGCTCGGTGCTCACCGAGCCGCCCGTGCAGCCGACGCTGTTCTACCCGGTGCACGGGCTGTCGGCGTCGTGGACGCGTGAGGGCACGGCCGCCGCGGAGGCGCTGGAGGAACTGCTCGGGTCGGGGCGCGCCCGCGTCCTGCTGGCCCTGGACGGGCCCCGGTCCACGTCGGAGGTGGCCGGGGACTGCGCGATGGCGGTCTCCACGGCCTCGCACCACCTGTCGATCCTGCGGCGGTCGGGGCTGGTGGGGGGCCGCCGGGAGGGCACACGGGTGATGCACGCGCGCACGCCGCTGGGCGAGGCCCTGGTGAGCGGAGGGGCCTGAGGGGCGGCGGACCGGCGTGCGCTCCCCGGTGCGGAGCGCACGCCTGGATGTCGCGGGGCGAGTGGGGCCGGTGGGAACGTCAACCCGGCCCCGGCCCCCGGTCAGCGGGCCCCGGCGCCCGGGTCCGCGTCCGAGGTGTGCGGAGCGTCCGGACCGGGAACCGGCGCGTCCCGGTCCGGTTCCGTGTCCCGGTCCTGCTCGGGCGCGATGGCGCGGGCCAGGTGCTCGGCGACCTGGCGACGCGTGGGGGGCGGGAGCGTGCCGCTGGACAGCGACTCGTACAGCCACAGGCCGTCCGCGGCCAGGCGCAGCACGAACAGCTCCATCTCCTCCGGCGTCAGCGGCCCGGCGGACGGCTCGGGCGTCCAGCGCCTCATCACCTCGTCCCAGGGGGCGCGGGTGGCCGGTTCGTTCGCGGTCTCCAGCAGGAGCAGCAGCTCGGCGCGCGTGGAGCTGTGCGCGGCCACCCGGGCGTAGGCCGCCAGGCGCTCGCGGGACGTGGCCCGGTCCGCGCCCCTCCCGGCGGCCTCCGCCAGGTGGTCGTCCCAGCCCTGGGCCAGGTGTTCGTGCAGGGCCTGGAGCAGGGCCTCGCGCGAGGGGAAGTGGTAGAGCAGCCCTCCCTTGGTCAGACCCGTCTCGGCCGCCACCGACTCGTAGGTCAGGGCCGTGACGCCGTCGCGCTGGACGACGCGGAAGGCCGCGTCCAGGATCTGTGTCCGGTTGCTCTTGCGCATGCTCTCCCCCGGGGGTCAGTGGTCCGCGTACGCCGACGAGGACGTGCCGGGACCATGGTGGCGCAGCAGCCGCCAGGTGAGGGCCGCGCCGCACGCCAGGACCGCCGCGACCACGACCATGACCACGAGGTAGCCGGTGTCGAAGGCGTCGTGGGCCGCGGCGACCACCGCGCCGTCGCCCCCGGCCGAGGCCAGGGCGTCGGCCAGGCTCCTCCCGGCGGCGGCCGGGGCGCCCTGCGGCAGCTGGACGGCCGCCGCGTAGACGAAGGTGACCAGGCTGCCCATCAGCGCCACCGCGGTCAGGTTGCCGAACTCGTAGGAGACCTCCTCCACCGAGGAGGCCATCCCGGCGCGGCTGGCGGGCGCGTTGCCGATGATCGCCGTGGAGGCCACCGACATCGCCGCGCCCAGCCCGGCGCCGGTCAGCAGCAGCCCCGCGACGAGCCAGCCGATGCCCGTCTGGAAGCCCAGGACCGAGACGACCACACCCGCCACGCCCGCGGCGAGCCCTCCCGCGATCAGGGGCAGCAGGCCGGTCCGGTGCAGGAACGCGCCGCCCAGCAGCGCGGTCGGCAGGGAACCCGCCGCCACGGCGGCCACCAGCAGCCCGGCCTCCAGCGGCGTGAAGCCCACGACCAGCTGGAAGCGCTGGGTGGTGACGAGCTGGATGCCGCCGATGGCGAACATCGAGAACGCCGCGGCCAGCACGCCGGAGGTGAAGGCGGGGTTGCGGAAGACCGCGAAGTCCAGCAGCGGGTCCTCCAGGCGGCGCTGGCGGCGCGTGAACAGGACGAAGGCCACCACGGCCACGACCACGGCGGCGGCGAAGATCGGCCAGCGCGGCGGCGTGTGCGCCAGCTCCTTGATCGCCAGCACCGAGGCGACCAGGCCGGCCATGGCCTGGAGCGAGGAGACCAGGTCCCAGTGCTTGCCGGGGTCGGGGACGTTGGGCGGCGCGATCAGCGCGGTCGCGACCAGGGCCGCGACGACCACGGGAACGTTGAGGAGGAAGACCGAGCCCCA
Organism: Nocardiopsis sp. M1B1; assembly: GCF_052466615.1. NCBI lineage: Bacteria > Bacillati > Actinomycetota > Actinomycetes > Streptosporangiales > Nocardiopsidaceae > Nocardiopsis > Nocardiopsis sp. M1B1. Next base: position 2,226,542 of record NZ_CP196194.1, on the reverse strand, counting down.
CCAGAAGAACTCCAGCAGGACCCCGCCCACGATCGGCCCCAGCGCGCCGCCGACCACCGAGACGCTGCCCCAGACCGCGATGGCGATGTTGCGTTCGCGTTCGATGGGGAAGGCGATCCTGATCAGCGCCAGGGTGGCGGGCATCATCGCCGCCGCGCCCACCGCCAGGAGCGCGCGCGAGGCGATGAGGACCCAGGCCGTGGGGGAGAACGCGGCGACCAGCGAGGCCAGGCCGAAGACCACCAGCCCGACCACGAACATGCGCACGTGGCCGATCCGGTCGCCCAGCGTGCCGCTGCCCAGCAGCAGACCGGCCATGACGACCGGGTAGGCGTTGATGATCCACAGGCTCTGCGCGCCGGTCGCCCCCAGTTGAGCGGTGAGGGTCGGCAGGGCGGTGTACAGGATCGTGTTGTCCACGGTGACGAGCAGCAGTCCGGCCGCCACGGTCACCAGCAGCAGCCACCGGCGTGTCGCCGTCATGGCCGTCGCGTGCGTCTGATGTGAGCCCATGGGCCGAAATTTACCTTACATCCGGTACAGTTTCGCGCCCGCTCCCCCGACGCCGACGGGCCGCCTTCCCCCGGTTCACGGGCGTTCACGGACGTGCGGGGCGCGCCTTCGGACACGGCGCGCCCCCGCGCTCGGGAACACCCGGCGGGGCTTTCGCGCGACCGTTGCGGGCGGGACCGCCGCGAGGCGATCCGGGGGGCGCGGCGATGTGGTCGGGGACCGCCGCGACCGGATCCGCGGCGCGCCGTGCCGCCCGCGGCACCTCCTCCTGCTACCACCCGTAGGGGAGGCGCGCCGCCGGGCGGTGCGCCGGTAGCGGGAGGGGCTGGGAATGTCGGGAGTGGTGGAGGCGGGCGCCTGGGGGCTGCTGGCCGGGTCGGCGCTGCTGGTGGGCGCGGTGCTGGGGTACGCCCTGCGGATTCCGCGCCTGGTGATCGCCTCGGTGATGGCCTTCGGCGCCGGGGTGCTGCTGTCGGCGGTCTCGTTCGAGCTGATCGCCGAGGCGCACGCGGAGGCCGGGCTGCTCCCGGCGGTGGTCGGCACCCTCGCGGGCGCGGCCGCCTACACCGCGGGCAACATCGCGCTGGCCAGGCGGGGGGCGCGGCACCGCAAGCGGTCCGGCCAGCCCGGAAAGCAGCCTTCGGAGGGCCAGCAGGCCGGGTCGGGCCTCGCGCTGGCGCTGGGGGCGCTGCTGGACGGCGTTCCGGAGTCAGCGGTCATCGGCGTCGGCCTGGCCCAGGGCGGCGCGGTCAGCACGGTGACCGTGGCCGCGGTGTTCATCAGCAACATCCCCGAGGGGCTGTCCAGTTCGGCGGGCATGCGGCGGGCGGGTCGCGGCAAGGGGTACGTCTTCGGCGTGTGGGGGGCGATCGCCGCCGCCAGCACGGTCTCGGCCATGGTGGGCTACGCCGTGGTGGGCGGGCTGCCCGCGTTCGTGGTGGCGACGGTGACGGCCGTGGCGGCAGGGGCCATCCTGGCGATGATCGCCGACACGATGATCCCGGAGGCCTTCGAGGACACCCACCTGGCCATCGGCGTCATCACCGTCTGCGGGTTCCTGGTCTCCTTCGCGCTCTCCCACGCCTGAGCGGCGGGAGCCGGGGGCCGCGCGGGTCGGCGGCTCCCCGGCGGCCCCGGTCGGCGGCGCCGCTACTTGCCGAAGAGGGCCTTCTGCACGTCGTCGGGACCGTCGAACCGGCTCGTACCGGCGTCGGAGAGCTTCCGGACCAGGTCCTCGCCCGCGCCGTTGCCCTTGGCCAGCGACACCAGGTCGTCGCGGCTGGCGGGGTACTCGGCTCCCTTGAGCGCCTTCTGCAGTTCGATGGGGTTGAGGTCGGCCATGGGTTCCTCCCGGTCTCGCGTGCTGGTGCGACGGACTCCCGTCGGCTACCCGGACGGCGCGCGCGGAAATACCACCGGCGGGCAAAGAGGAGGCGTCCCCGTGCCCGTCGCGTCAGCGGTGGCGGCGGAGCCGAACGGCCGGGAAGGAGGGCCGGGTGGCTCCGGCACGGGTGTGTCCGGCGCAGGGGAGCGGTGGCCGGAGGTCGGGTCCGGGACGCGGCCGCCTCCGACTCCCGGCCCCCGAGAGCGGCCGAACGGCGGCGGAACCGGGACGATCGGCCGAGGCGGTGGCCCGGGCCCGGTTCCTAGGGTCGCGGTATGCGCGGATCCACGGACGAAGAGGAACACTGCGGCGCCGGGGGCGCGGCGCAGGACCGGAGGCGGAGGGACGACGACCCCGGCGGCCCCGGCGGCGCGGAACGCGTCCCGCGCGGCGGCGTCCTGCCGGGTGAGCGCGCGCTGGCCCCGGACCTGGCGCGCGGGATGATGCTGCTGCTCATCGTGCTGTCCAACACCGCGTTCCACCTGTGGGCGGCCCAGCACGGCCCCTCCGGCTGGCACCCGGTGGACGGCTCGTGGCCGGACCGGGCGGTCCGGTTCGCCATGATCGTCGGTCTGGACCTGCGCGCCTATCCCCTGTTCGCCTTCCTGTTCGGCTACGGGATGATGCAGCTGTTCCTGCGGCAGAGGGCGCACGGGACCTCCGAACGCACGGCCGTGGCCCTGCTGCGGCGGCGCAGCCTGTGGCTGATCGTGTTCGGGTTCGCGCACGCCGCCCTGCTCATGGCGGGCGACATCATCGGCTCCTACGGGGTGGCGAGCCTGCTGCTGGTGTGGCTGTTCATCCGGCGCGGGAACCGGGTGCTGCTGGCGGCGGCCGCGGTGTTCGCCGTGCTCATCGCGGTACCCGCCGTCCAAGGGGTGTGGAGCCTGGCGGCGCACAGCCTGGAGGGCGTCAGCGGCGCGGGGGCCGAGCCGTCCTACCTCGCCTACGCGGCCCAGGAGGAGGACCCGCTGGCGGCGGCGGGCACACGGCTGGTCACCTGGGCGTTCGTCACCCTGGCGGGCGGCCTGCTGTCCTTCGGCGGGTTCACCATGATCCTGCTGGGCTTCTGGGCGGCGCGGCGGCGCATCCTGGAGGAGCCGCACCGCCACCTGCGGCTGCTGGGCTGGACGGCGGCGGTGGGGATACCGGTCGGCTGGCTGGGCGGGCTGCCGTCGGCGCTGGTCCACGCGGGGCTGGTGGAGGCCGCCCCGGGCGCGATCGGGGACGGGGGGCCGCTGCCCGCGGTCCAGGACGCCACGGGGCTGGCCTGCGGGCTGGGCTACGTGGCGCTGTTCGCGCTGGCCGCGCACCGGCTGTCGCGGCGGGGCGGCGTCGGCCGGACGGGCCCGGGCCGGACGGTGACCGCGGTCGCGGCGCTGGGCAAGCGCTCCATGTCGGGCTACATGGCCCACTCGCTGCTCTTCTCGCCGCTGCTCGCCGCCTGGGGTCTGGGGCTGGGCGCCCACCTCAACAGCGCGTCCATGGCGGCGTTCGCGCTGGCCGTGTGGCTGGTCACGGTCGTGGCGGCCTACGCCCTGGAGCGCACCGGCCGCCCCGGCCCGGCCGAGTTCCTACTCCGTCGGCTCATCTACCGCCGGACCCGCCCGGAGCGGCGGTAGACGCGCCCTCCCGGTTCCGGAACCCGGCCAGCTGGTCGCGCAGGACCCCGTAGGTGGGGGCCAGGTCCCGTAGAACCGCAGCGGCCGCGCCGTCGTCACCGGTGACGAGTGGGTACTGCAACGATCCGACCAGGCGGGCCTGCCCGGTGAGCCGCGGTACCACGTATCCGTCATCGCGCCAGGATGCCGTTTTTCCCGGGAAAACACCACCGGCGCGCGGCGGTCCGCAGCCGTGGCCCGGGGTCCCGCGGTCCTCTGGTCCGCCGGGTTTTTGCCGGACCGGCAAAGGACTTTGGCGGTCCGGCGCCCCGGCCGCATCGTGGCGGTATGAACGAGAACGAGTTGGTACGGGCATCCGGTGAGGCGTGGGACGTCGTGGTGGTCGGGGGCGGTGCGGCGGGTCTGTCGGCCGGGCTGACGCTGGCCCGGGTCCGCCGTTCGGTGCTGGTCGTCGACGCCGGGGAACCGCGCAACGCGCCAGCCGCCGGGGCGCACGGCCTGCTGTCCCGGGACGGGATTCCGCCGCTGGAACTGCTCCGGCTGGGGCGGGAGGAGGTCGCCTCCTACGGCGGGCGGATCGTGTCCGGCCGCGTCTCGGGCGTGCGCCGGGAGGACGGGAACCTGGTGGTGAGCACCGAGGACGGGGGCCGCGCGGTGGCCCGGCGGCTGCTGCTGACCACGGGGCTGGTGGACGAGCTGCCCGACGTCCCCGGCCTCGCGCGGCTGTGGGGGCGGGACGTGGTGCACTGCGTGTACTGCCACGGCTGGGAGGCGCGCGACACGGCCGTCGGGGTGCTGGGGACCGGTCCGGGGTCGTTCCACCAGGCGCTGATGTTCCGTCAGCTGTCGTCCGAGGTGACGCTGTTCCTGCACACCGGCGTCGACCTGGGAGACGAGCAGTGGGAGCAGCTGGCCGCGCTGGGCGTCGGGGTGGTCGAGGGCGAGGTGCGCGGCCTGGAGGTCGACGACCGGGAGCGGCTGGCGGGTGTGCGCCTGGCCTCCGGCCGGGAGTTCGCGGTGCGGACGCTGGCGGTGGCGCCGCGGTTCGCGGCCCGCACGGCCTTCCTGGCCGACCTGGGGCTGGCGTTGACGGAGCACCCGACCGGGATGGGCGCGCAGCTGGCCGTGGAGGCGGGCGGGTTCACCGGTGTCGAGGGGGTGTGGGCCGCGGGCAACGTCGCCGACGTGATGGCGAACGTCCCGGTCGCGGCGGCGTCGGGGGCCCAGGCGGGGGCCGCGCTCAACGCGGACCTGGTCGCCGCCGACGCGGGGGCGGCCGCGGCGGCGCGCGCCGCCCTCGGCACCACGGAGGCACGGGGGCGCGTCGCGAGCTGAACCCTCCCCACCCGACCGGAGGCGCGGTGGCACGTCGCGGACTGAACCCTCCCCGCCCTCCGGGGACGCCGGACCGTCCTCCGGCGTCCCCGGAGGGCGGGGCCCTCACCTGGCCGAAACACGCTCACGGCGCTGCTGCCTAGGAGGCGGCGCCACTGCTTCGAAGGAGGGATCGGCCGGGCGGGCCCGCGGCCCGCCGACCGTGGCCACCCGCCCTGCCCCTTCCGCTCAGGACACCGGGCCGGAGGGGCTCGCCTCGGCGGCGGCCCCGTCGGGGCCCGCCTCGGCGGACCCGCTCGCGGCGGCGTCGCCCTCGGCGATGTGCGCGGCCCGCAGGACCGCCTCCAGGAGCCCGGGCATGCGCGCGCCGAGGTCCTCCCGGCGCAGGCAGCTCATGCGCGAGGTGCCCTCGTAGTACTGGCGGATGACGCCCGCCTCGCGCAGCACGCGGAAGTGGTGGGTGGAGGTGGACTTGCTCACCGGAAGTTCGAAGGCGATGCAGGCCATGTCGTCGTGGCCCCGGGCCAGTTCGCGCACGATGCGCAGGCGCACGGGGTCGGCCAGGGCGTGCATGACCGTCTCCACCCGGATCTCCTCGGCGGGCGGGTGCTCCAGTCGGCGACCGCCTCCGGTCCTTCGTTCCCTGCCGGGCATGCCATAACCTCCGCTGCCGTGCGCCGTGCGACTTCCACCACAAAGTACGAGGGCGGTCGTAGTTTGACAATCCTCGTAGTACGTTGCTTACCGTAGTACGACACCCATCGTATTAGAGCCCGGCCGCCGTGCGCCGGACCCGCTCCCCGATGGAAGCCGACCACCTGCCGCAGACGGAAGGACACCCCTTGAGCACGCTGTTCACCCCCTTGAAGCTGAGGTCGCTGGAGATCCCCAACCGCGTGTGGATGTCCCCGATGTGCATGTACTCGGCCGCCTCCGAAGGGCCCGACACCGGCGCCCCGACCGACTTCCACCTCGCGCACCTGACCGACCGGGCCGCGGGCGGCACCGGCCTGGTCATGGTCGAGGCCACGGGCGTGCGGCCCGACGGGCGGATCAGCCCCTGGGACCTCGGCCTGTGGAACAGCCGCCAGCAGGAGGCCTTCGCGCGTGTGACCGCCGCGATCAGCGCCCACGGCGCGGTCCCGGCCATCCAGCTCGCGCACGCCGGGCGCAAGGCCTCGACGGACAAACCCTGGCTGGGCGGACGGTACGTCCCCGAGTCCGAGGGCGGCTGGCCGACGGTGGGCCCCGGCACCGAGGCCTTCCCCGGCTACGCCGCGCCGGCCGAGCTGACCGCCGACGGGATCCGGCAGCTGGTCCGCGACTTCGCGGCCTCGGCCGAGCGGGCCCTGGCCGCCGGGTTCCAGGTGGTCGAGGTGCACGGCGCGCACGGTTACCTGCTGCACTCCTTCCTGTCGCCCGTCACCAACCACCGCACCGACGAGTACGGCGGCAGCCCCGAGAACCGGATGCGCTTCGCGCTGGAGGTCGTCGAGGCCGTGCGCGAGGTGTGGCCCGAGCACCTGCCGGTGTTCTTCCGCACCTCGGCCACCGACTGGCTGACGGAGGACGAGACCGACGAGCGCGAGGGCTGGACGGGCGAGGACACCGTCCTGCTCGCCAAGGAGCTCCAGGCCCGGGGCGTGGACCTGCTCGACGTGTCCACCGGCGGCCTGGTCGCCGACGCCCGCATCCCCGTGGGCCCGAACTACCAGGTGCCCTTCGCCGAGCGGGTGCGCGGCGCCACCGGTCTGCCCACCGGCGCGGTCGGGGCGATCACCGAACCCGCCCAGGCCGAGGAGATCGTCGCCTCGGGCCGCGCCGACGCGGTGTTCCTGGGACGGCAGCTGCTGCGCGAGCCCTACTGGGCCCACCGCGCCGCGGATGAGCTGGGCGCGGAGTCGCACTGGCCCGAGCAGTACGGTTACGCGGTCGGCCACCCGCGCGCCGCCAGCGGAGCCTGAACCGGGTGGAGCAGAGCTCCGCGGGCCCGGAGCGCACGGCTCCGGGTCCGCCGCCCCTGAACCCGCCGGGGGCCTTCGGCGGGCTCCGGCGGGACCGGTGCCGGGAGCGTTCTTCCCCTGCGCTCCCGACTGCGGAGAACCCGTTCGTGGGCGGCACCCGTGACGGGCGCCGCCCACGAACGCGTCAGCCGTAACCGCTCCGGGCGTCCCGGAACCCCCGGGACGCCCGGGACGTCCGGAGCGCCATCCCCGCCCGACCACCGTCGAGCCGGTCGTACTCAGGCCGACGCCGGAAGGAGGGCGGCCACGTCCTCGGAGTCGACCTGCTCGTATCCCAGGGCCACGTACAGCTCCTCCAGGGACGGGTACCCCGAACGGCGCGCCACCCCGGTCATCGCCCCCGACGACTCGGCCTCGATGAGCCGGTCCGCCCCCACCAGGGCGATCATCCGTTCCCGGCCGGTGTGCTCGGCCTGCTCGTGGGCGCGCGTGCGGTGCCAGGCGGCGATCGCGACCCGCGCCCTGCCGGTCCTGACCGACTCCAGCCACCCCCGGTCGGGGGCGGGCACGGACTTGGTGATGATGTGCACCGTGTCCCCCTCGCGGACCCGGGTCGCGGGGCTGACCAGGCGGCCGTCGATGGCCGCCGCCGAGTAGCGGTCGCCGGTGTCGGCGCCGAGCGCGTAGGCCACGTCGACCGGCGTGGCCCCCTCGGGGAGGGTGAGGACCTGGCCCTGCCCGGTGAGCACGGTGATGCTGTCGGCCAGGTCCGTGCGCACGCCCTCCAGGAGTTCCTCGGCCGAGGCCTGCTCCTGCCACCCGAGCAGCCGGGTCAGCCACTCCGGGTCGGTGGTGCGCTCGGTGGTCAGGCGGCCGTCCCTGCCGGTGGCCTGGCGGATGTCGGCGATGATGCCGTACTCGGAGACCCGCTGGGCGTGGGAGTCGCAGATGATGATCTGCACGCGGCGGCCGGACTCGGTGAGGACGGTGGTGTGCAGCGCCCGGTACAGGTTGTACCGGGGGGTGGCGATGAAGTCGCGGAACTTGGCCGGGTAGGGCTTCCACCTGCCGTGGACCGCACCCAGGGCCAGGTAGGCGTTGCGCTCGTCGCCCTTGACCACGACCACGTACCGGACGGTGTCCAGCGGGTCGGGGTCGCCGGTCAGGCCGGTTCCGGAGGTGAACACCGAGTACGGGTGGCGCGGGCGCACCTCCACCCGCGCCTTGACCCGGAAGGAGGCCAGGCCGTCGCGCAGGGAGACGCGCAGCGCGTCGACCTCGTGGGCGGAGTTCTCGCGGACCCGGGCCACCCGGGTGCTGACCCGCTCGAAGTCCTCACCCTCCAGGTACTCGAAGCACAGGTCCTCCAGGTCGCGCTTGAGCCGGTACACGCCCAGCCGCTCCGCGAGGGGGATGAGGAGCTCCCGGGTGCCCTGGGCGATCTTGACGCGCTTGTGCGGGGGCTGGAACTGGAGGGTGCGCAGGTTGTGGAGCCGGTCGGCGAGCTTGATCAGCAGCACGCGCAGGTCGTCGCGGGCGGCCACCACCATCTTGCGGAAGGTCTCCCCCGCCGCCGCGCTGCCGTACATGGACCGGTCCACCTTGGTGACGCCGTCCACCATGACGCCGACCTCGGTGCCGAACTCCGCCGCGAGGTGGGCCAGGCTGAACGGGGTGTCCTCCACCGTGTCGTGCAGGAGGGCGGCGACCAGCGTCGCGGTGTCCAGGCCCATCTCGGCGAGGATGGTGGCCACGGCGACCGGGTGGATGATGAACGGCTCGCCGCTCTTGCGCCTCTGCTCCTTGTGCAGGTGCTCGGCCACGGCGTAGGCCCGGCTCAGCAGCGCCACGTCGGCCTTGGGGTACCAGCGCTGGTGCTCCCTGACCAGGGCCCGGACCCGGTCGGCGGGGGTGGAGGTGGCCTTGGCCGCGTTGAGCCCCTGCCACCACTGGGTGGACGCCGTCACATCGGGTGCACCCATCGCGACCCCCTGTCCGCAAGCTGATCCGAGTCGCACCAGTGTAGTGACCGGAAGCCGCCGCGAGGCCGGGAATCCGGAGTCCGCGCCCGGGTCCGGGACCGCCGCGCCCGTCGGACCGGCCCCCGGCCGGAAGCTCCCCTGGTCGCTGGTGGGCCCGTCCGGGCCACCACGCGTCCGGGTCCGTGGAGGGTTTCCGTGGTCACCACGGATGCCGACCGGCGGGGCCGGACGGGAGGCTGTGCGTACACGGACAGCGGGTCGATGCGGCCCGCGAGGACCACCCTCACCGCACACGAAGGGCCCGACATGACCTCCTCCACTTCCTCCACCTCCCTCGCCCCCTTCACCTCCCTCACCCTCGAAGTCGGCGACCCCGCGTCGGCGCAGGCCTTCTACGAGGCACTCGGACTGGGCGCGTACGTGGACGTGCGCGCGTCGGACGCGCCGACGACCGGCTTCCGCGGGTTCGCGCTGTCCCTCGTCGCGTCCCAGCCGGGCGACGTCGACGCCCTCGTCGGCGCCGCCCTCGACGCCGGGGCCACGACGCTCGACCCCGCCGCGAAGAGCTTCTGGGGCTACGGCGGCGCCGTGCGCACCCCGGACGGGACGGTCTGCAAGATCGCGTCATCGAGCAAGAAGGACAGCGGCCCCGCCGCCCGGAGGGTGGACCGGGTCGCGCTCCTGCTGGGAGTGGCCGACGTCAAGGCGAGCAGGCGCTTCTACGTCGAACGCGGCCTGAGCGTGGCCAAGAGCTTCGGCGGCAAGTACGTCGAGTTCGACACCCCCTCGTCGTCCGTCACGCTGGCGCTCTACCCGCGTCGCGCCCTCGCCAAGGACACCGGCGTCTCCCAGGAGGGCACCGGGTCGCACCGCATCGTGCTCGGCGGCGGCGCCGGACCCTTCACCGACCCGGACGGCTTCGTCTGGGAGAGCGCGTCCGTCTGAGCGGGGCGGGCGGCGGACGCCCGGGACGGGGCCGCCGCGGTTACTCGCCGGTGAAGGCGGGCCTGACCCGGGCGAGGGAGGCGCTGACCCCGGCCTCGTGGTCCTTGGTGCCCAGCTGCTTGTTCTGCTCCACGACCTCCCGGTCCAGGGCGGCGGGCAGCGCGGCGAGCAGGTCGGCGCGGAGCGTGGCCTTCATCGAGCGCACGGTCAGCGGGGCGGAGGCGGCGATGCGGTGGGCGTGGTCCACGGCCGCCGACCGCAGGGCGGCCTCGTCCACCAGCAGGTCGGCCAGGCCGGTGGCGTGGGCCTCGGTGCCGGTCACCCGGCGGGCGGTGTAGAACATGTCGGCGGCCTTCTGGCGGCCGACGATCGCGGGCAGGGACACGCTCAGCCCGAAGCCCTGGTGCAGGCCCAGGAGTCCGAAGTTGGCGTGGAAGCGGGTGGAGGGTGCGGCCACCCGGAAGTCCGCCGCGCAGGCCAGGCCCAGGCCGCCGCCCACGGCCGCGCCCTGGACGGCGGCCACCACGGGCACCGGCAGGGCGAACAGGCGCAGCGCCTCACCGTAGATGGCGCTGAGGGTCCGGACCGGGGTGTCGCCGACCCCGCCCGCCGCGAAGTCCACCCCGGCGCAGAAGTTCTTGCCCTCCGAGCACAGCACGAGGGCACGGTGGTCACCGGTGGCGGCCAGCTCCTCGGCGGTGTCCGCCAGCTCCTTGAGGAGGGCGTGGTCGAAGTGGTTGTTGGGCGGCCGGTGGATCTCCAGGACGGCGACGTGGCCGTCGAGGCGGACGGACAGTTCCTCGCTCATCTGACGCCTTCCCGTGCGTTCGGTGTGACCGGCGACGATGTTACCGCTGGGTAGGCCACCCGCGGGCGACCGCCCCTCCCCAACCCGCGCGCGGCCGAGGCCAGAGGAAACGGACGAACCGGGCGCGGGGAATCGCCCGCACCACGCGCGCGGCGTGCGGCGCAAACCGTCGGGCCGACTCCCCTCCCCCGGTTGCGCCAAAGGCGCCCCCGCGCGCCCGCCGGTCCAGCACACTGGCCTTGCCGGTCGCCCACCAGCGGCGATCGCGCTTCGGACACGCGAAGACACGAAGGGTTCTGCCATGGCCAGCATTCCGGGCGACCTGCTCTACACCACGACCCACGAATGGGTCAGCCGGGAGCCCGGCGGCACGGTCGCCGTCGGACTGACCGACTTCGCCCAGCGGCAGTTGGGCGACGTGGTCTACCTGGAGCTGCCCGGGGTCGGGGACAGCTTCGACACCGGAGAGGCGGTGGGCACGGTGGAGTCGGTCAAGGCCGTGTCGGAGTTCTACGCGCCGTTCGGGTGCGAGGTGGTCGAGGTCAACACCGAACTCACGGAGGAGCCCGAGCAGGTCAACGACGACCCCTACGACTGCTGGCTCTACCGGGCCCGGCCCTCGGACCCGGGCGCGGTGGACGGGCTGCTCGACGCCGAGGCCTACGCGGAGCTGCTCCGGGAGGAGGCCGAGGAGTAGGGCTCGTAGGCGGGCGCGCACCCCCTCCCGGGCGGGCGGCTCCGGCGGGCCCGTCGGGTCCCCGACGCCCGTGCGGCCCCGCCCTCCCGGGGCCGGCCGCACGGGCGGCGGGGCCGGGCACACCGCCTCCCGGTGTGCCCGGCTGCGGGTCAGACCAGCCCGCGGCGGACCAGCAGGGGCTCCATCCGGGGCTCGCGGCCCAGGAAGTCGCGGACCGCCTCCATGGGGTCCACGCCGCCGCCCACGGACAGCACCCTCTCCCGGAAGCGGTCGCCGCCCTCCCGGGTGAGGCCGCCGTTCTCGGTGAACCACTCCACGCTCTCGGCGTCCAGGACCTCACTCCACACGTAGGAGTAGTAGCCCGCGCTGTAGCCGTTGGCGAACACGTGCATGAAGTACGCCGACCGGTAGCGCGGACGGACCAGGGGGTGCAGGACCCCCGCGGCCTCCAGGGCGCGCGCTTCGAAGGAGGCCGGGTCCTCCACGGCCTCGCCCGGGGCCAGGCGGTGCCAGGACCAGTCCAGGAGCGCGGCGGCCAGGTACTCGAAGGTCGCGAAGCCCTGGTTGAACTGGCGGGCGGCCGTCAGGCGCTCCACGAGTTCGGCTGGCACCGGCTCACCGGTCTCGTGGTGGCGGGCGTAGTGGGCCAGGACCTCCGGCCAGGTCGCCCACATCTCGTTGACCTGGGAGGGGAACTCCACGAAGTCGCGCGGCACGCTCGTGCCCTGCACGCGCGGGAACCGCACGGCCGACAGCAGCCCGTGCAGGGCGTGGCCGAACTCGTGGAAGGCCGTCTCGACCTCGTCGAAGGTGAGCAGGGTGGGACCCGAGGCGGGCTTGGTGATGTTGAGGTTGTTCACCACCACCGGCCGCTCGTCCAGCAGGAAGGACTGGTCGACCAGGTTGTGCATCCACGCGCCGCCGCGCTTGGTCGGTCTGGCGTAGGGGTCCAGCAGGAACAGCCCCAGGGGCGAGCCGTCCCGGTCGAACACCTCCCACACCCGCACGTCCTCGTGGTAGCCGCGCAGGTCGGGCCGCTCGGCGAAGGTGATCCCGTACAGCAGCGTGGCGGCGTGGAAGACGCCGTCCTCGACCACCCTGCCGAGTTCGAAGTAGGGGCGCAGGACGCTGTCGTCGAAGTCGTAGCGCTCCCTGCGCACCTGCTCGGCGTAGAAGGGCCAGTCCCAGGGCTCGATGTCGTGCCCGGCGTGCTCGGCCAGGGCCCGGGCCTCCTTCTCGACGTTGCGCCGGGCGGGTCCGACGAGCTGGCCGAGCCGTTCCTCGACCGCGTCGACGGTCTTGGCGGTCTGGTCGGCGACGGTGTACGCCGCGTGGTCGGGGTAGCCGAGCAGCGCGGCCCGCTCGGCGCGCAGGACTGCCATGCGCGCGGCGATGCCGAGGTTCTCGGGGGCGCGCTCGGCGCTCAGGGTGTAGAGCCGCTCGCGGGTGGCGCGGTCGGTGAGCTGGGCCAGCGCGGGCTGCACGGTGGTGTTGAGCAGGGGCAGGACGTACTCCCCGTCCCGCTCGATCGCGCTGATGTGGGCCCCGTCCAGGCCGTCGAGGTCGGAGACGTCGCCGGTGACGAGGGAGGCCTCGCGGGTGGCCCGGACCACGTTGCGGGAGAACTCGGTGCTCAGTCCGGCGAGTTCGGCGTTGAGCTCGCGCAGCCGGGCCTGCTGGTCGTCGTCCAGGTCGGCGCCCGCCTTGACGAAGTCGAGGCGGTACCGCTCCAGCAGCCAGGCCTCCTGCGGGTCGGAGGTGGTGACCTGCCGCACGCGCTCCCACAGGTCCCGGTTGAGCGAGACGGCGTCCCGGTGCTGGGCGGCCCTCGGGGCGATCTCCCGCTCGATCTCCTCGATGCCGTCGGTGGCGTCGGACCCGGCCAGGGTGTGCAGGACCGTCTCCACCCTGGCCAGGAGCGCTCCGGAGCGCTCCAGCGCCGCGATCGTGTTGTCGAAGGTCGGGGGCTGCGGATCGCGGACGATCGCGTCCACCTCGGCGAGGTGCTCGGCCACGCCCTTGTCGAACGCGGGCAGGAAGTGCTCCTCGCGGACGGCGGCGAAGTCGGGGAGCCGGTAGGGAAGCTCGCTCGGGGACAGGAACGGGTTGTCGGTCAAGGATCGTGCTCCTCGTTCGTCGGTACCGGCCCCGCTCCCCCGCGGTGGTGTGCGGCGGAGCTGTGGATGACGCGCCGGGTTCCGCGGCGTCGGGGTCCTCGGCCGGGCGGGCTCCGGTGCTCTCGGGGCGCTCGTGCTGTTCTACCTTGCTCCCCGGCCCGTGTCACCCGCACGCCCGGGGGCGTCGCCCGCTCGTTCGGGGAGGCCGTCCGCGCGCGTGGGCGCAGGCCGAGCGTTCGGGGAGGCCGTCCGCGCGCCGCCTACGGCCGACCGGGCGCCGAAGGCTCCTCCCCTGCCCGCGCCGCCCCCTCGACCATCTCCAGCAGCCGGAGCAGCCCCTCCTCGAACTCCGCGTCCCAGTCGACCGGGCGGTCCAGCACCTCGCCGAGCCGGTGGTGCGCGGGCACCAGCGCCGGGTCCGCCAGCTCGCGCCGCCCGCGCGTGCCGAGGTTGCCCTCCCCGAAGCGGCCGTTGACCTCCGAGACCGCGAAGCCCAGCACGAACGTGCTGATCATCCGTTCCAGGGCCGCCACCCGCGCGTCCGGCACACCCGCGTCCAGCAGCGCCGCGTAGAGCGCGTCCACGACCCGCATCGCCTCCGGGAGCTCGGCGGGGAGTCTCCCCGGGCCGCCCGCCACCTCCTGGGCCTGGCGCCCCAGCACCTCGCTCTGTACCCGACCCTCACGCCCCGGGGGACCCTGCGCCTGTTCGGCGGCCTGCACGGTCTGCGCCGCCGCTCCCTGGAAACGGCGGTGGACGAGGTCGCCGACGCGCTCCGGCTCACCGGTTTCCTCGACCGCCGGGTGGGCGTGCTCTCCGGAGGCCAGCAGCGCCGGTCCGTGCCGGGACCCGCGGGCCGGTGTCCGGGCCGGGGCCTCCCCCGGCCCGCGCACCGTCGCGGTCAGGCCTCGACCCGGTGGGTGTCGACCGTCCACGCGCGCGCCTGGTCGCTCAGGGTCACCCCCAGGCCGGGCCGGTCGGAGAGATGCATGCGCCCGCCCGAGATCTCCAGGTGCTCGTTGAAGAGGGGGTCGAGCCACTCGAAGTGCTCCACCCACGGCTCGTGCCGGTAGGCGGCGGCCAGGTGGATGTGGACCTCCATCGCGAAGTGCGGGGCCAGCTGGAGGTTGCGCCGGTCGGCCATAGCCATGACCTGGAGGAACTGCGTGATGCCGCCGATCCGGGGCGCGTCGGGCTGGACGATGTCCGCGCCCCCGTGCCGGATCAGCTCGGCGTGCTCGGCGACGCTGGTGAGCATCTCCCCGGTGGCGATGGGGGTGTCGAACGTCGCGGCCAGGCGTCCGTGGCCCTCGAAGTCGTAGGCGTCCAGCGGCTCCTCGATCCAGACCAGCCCGAACTCCTCGAAGGCCCGGCACATGCGCTGGGCGTCGGCGCGCGACCACTGCTGGTTGGCGTCCACCATCAGCGGCACGCCGTCGCCCAGGTGCTCGCGCACCGCCGCGACCCGGGCCAGGTCCGTGGCGCTGTCGGGGTGGCCGACCTTGAGCTTGATGCCGCCGATGCCGTCGGCCACCGCCGCGGCCGACCTCTCCATGACCTCCTCGACGGGGGCGTGGAGGAAGCCGCCCGAGGTGTTGTAGCAGCGCACCGAGTCGCGGTAGCTGCCGAGGAGCTTGGCCAGCGGCAGGCCCGCCCGCTTGGCCTTGAGGTCCCACAGGGCGATGTCGAAGGGCGCGATCGCCTGGGTGGCCAGCCCGCTGCGGCCCACCGAGGCCCCCGCCCAGACGAGCTTGTCCCAGATCTTGCCCGTGTCGCTGGGGTCCTCCCCCAGCAGGACGGAGGCCACCTCCCGGGCGTGGGCGAACTGCCCCGGGCCGCCCGCCCGCTTGGAGTAGCCGAACCCGACGCCCTCGTGACCGGCCTCGGTGGTGATCTCGGCGAAGAGCATCGCGACCTCGGTCATCGGCCGCTGGCGCCCGGTGAGGACCTTGGCGTCGCTGATGGGCGTGTCCAGGGGAAGGGTGACCGAGGAGATCGTGACGCTGGTGATGCGGTCCTGCGTGGCCGCTCCGGCGTGCGGGGTCATGGACGTCCTTTTCTCGTGCTCGTGTGCGGCCGTGCACGTGTGCGTAGAGGGCGTGCACGTGTGGGTCGTGTGCGTATGTGGTTACGAATACGGACGTGTGTGCGCACGGGCGTGCACGTGTGCGTATGCGGATGCGTGCGTGTACGGCGATGGCGGGCGTCCGCCGTGGCGGAGCCGCGCCCGCGCCCGGGAACCGGCGAACAGGCGCATGCCCTCGTCCTCGCCGCGCCCGTGCCCGTGTTCGTGCGTGCGCGGGCGCGGCCGGTGGGCCTGCGGGCCCACCGGGCGGCGTCCGGCGCGGCGCCCGCTCGTGCCGGAGGCCGCGCCGAACCGCTCAGGAGGTCTCGATGGCCGCCTCGACCTCGGTCATGAACTGCTCGGCGGCCTCGGCCGGGGTGAGGTCGCCGAAGGCGAGCCCGTCGCTGACGCGGCTGCTGATGTCCACTACCTGCCCGGCGCCGATCGGCGCGGGCGGGTTGCCGTCCACGATCGTGCCCTCGATCTCGCTCATGAACTCGGCCATCCGGGCGTCGGACTCGGGCAGGTCGTCGAGGATGGCCTCGCGGACCTCGGTGTTGGCGGGCAGGCCCAGGTCGGCCAGGAGCAGCTCGGACGCCGCCGGGTCGTTGAGCATGTAGTCGACGAAGCGGGCCGCCTCCGCGGGGTGCTCGGAGCCCGCGGAGATCGAGTAGAACATGGCCGGTTTGAAGAACAGGCCGGTCCGGTCGAACTCGGTCTCGCCGGGGTAGCGCAGGAGCTGGATCTCGCGACCGGAGGCCTCGACCACGTTGCCGAGCTGGTTGCTCCAGAAGTGCGCCATGGCGCCCTCTCCGGTGGCCACGACCGACTGGTCGATGCCGCCCGCCTGGATCTCCACGCTCCGGGCCGCGCTGGGCTGGCCGCCGTTCTCCAGCAGGTCCTGGGTGATCTCGTACCAGGCCTCCAGGGTCTCCTGGGAGAAGCCGAGGCTGCCGTCCTCGTTGTAGAGCGCCTCCCCGTGCTGGCGGGCGAAGACCTGGAAACCGGCCTCGTTGTAGCTCATGCTCTGGGCGCCGGCGATATCGCCGCCGGTGCCCTCGCTGATCTGCCCGGCGATCTCGACGTAGTCCGCCCAGGTCCAGGTGTCGTCGTCGGGCATCTCCACCCCGGCGGCGGCGAAGGCCTCGGGGTCGGCGTGGACGGAGTAGGCGTTGACTCCGCTGGCCGCGCCGAAGGTCTGCCCGTCCAGCTGGCCGCTCTCGGCGACCAGCGGGTCGATCAGCGACAGGTCCAGGCCCTCGGCCTCGCTCAGGTCGAGCAGGGCGCCGCGGTCGGCGTACTCGCGCAGGTAGCGCTCCTCCTGCATGAGGATGTCCGGGGAGTCGTTGGCCGCGGTGGTGGTGGCCAGGCGGTCCCAGTAGGCGGACCAGTCGGTGGTCTCCGCCGTGATCCGGATGTCGGGGTTGTCCGCCTCGAAGTTCTCGATGACCTGGAGCATGGTGGCCTGGCGCTCGTTGGAGCCCCACCAGGAGAAGCGCAGCTCCACGGTGCCGTCGTCGGAGCCCGAGCAGGCGGAGGCGAGCAGGACCGTCGCCGCGGCCGCGGCGGTCGCGGACAGGGCGGTGCCGCGGCGGCCGTGTCGGCGCCCTCGGCCCGGGGGTACGCGCATGGTGGTGTTTCCCTTCGGCTTCCGGCTCGCGCCGGTGACGGCTGTGGCTTCGGTGGGGGCGTCCGCGCCCGGCCGTCCGGGGGACGCGGACACGGACGTGTGCGTGGGAACACAGGGAAGAAACGGCTCGAAGTGGACTGGTAAGCGCTATCCAAGGACTACAATGGTCAGTTTTTAGCACCGCGTTCACATGGGTGTCAATGGTTCACATCCATGGACCGCCTGGTGGACCGCCTCGCCACAACGGCGCCCCCTTCGGCCACAGAAGCCACACGAGCGGGCGCGAAGGGCCACGGCGAGCCGCGCGTTCCGGAGGCAGCACGGGATCGCCAGGCACTCCCGGCATGACGGAGCACCCCTCCTGACACCCCTGAGGGGAAAGCGATTTCCAAGGGCTCCGAACAGCATCCGCTCCGGCTCACGCCGCAGAGCCGCACGCGCGGGAACGGCAGCGGCGGAGGCGTCCGCGGACGTGCCGGGCCCGGCCGCCCTCTTGCCCTCTCCCCCGGGGAAACGGCCGCTGGTGAAAGACTGGAGACCTTCCGAGCCGCCGTCCGCGGCGTCTCCTTCCCCCTTCTGAAAGTGTTGCGATGAAGCTCTCGTGTGCGCTGGCGTGCGCCGTTCTGATGCTCATGGTGTGCGGATGTTCCACCGGCGTTGGCGCCGAGGAGGGATCCGCCGCTCCGGCACCGACCGCCTCGGAGTCCCCGTCCCCCTCTCCCTCCCCGTCCGCATCGCCGTCGACCGAGGTGAATCGGCACTCGGCGCAGTCCGTCTGCGAGAGGCTGCGCCTGCGCGACGCGTACCTGGCGCGCGAGGACTCCCTGTCCGAAGTGGAGAGGGACCAGGTCATCGTCATGGAGGTGGAGGCGATGTTGGAAGCGCGCAAGGATGACGCGGAGCCGGGCCTGCGGGAGATCGTCTGGGACCGAAGCGTCAATGACCGGGGGCCGACGATCGAGCGGATGATCGGATGGTGCCAGGAGAACACCGAACCCGTGGGCGACACCGCGCCGTGGTGAGGGCGGTGCCGACGGGTGTTCCGGTCCGGGGCACCCGTCGGCACGGTGGAGCGGAGCCGCGCCGGCCCGGGTCAGGGGCGGCCCCGGCCGGGAACCAACGCCGCTCCGGCGAGCGGCACCAGAGCGAGCAGGAGCCAGGGCAGCGGCCCGCCCAGGTCCAGCAGCGCCCCCGCGGGCACACTGCCCAGGAGCACCACCAGCCCCGACAGCGAGGACAGCGCGCCCGTGAACAGGCCCAGGTGGCGGTCCTCGACCAGGTCGGGGATCCAGGCACGCACCGTGGGCACGATGAGCACCTGGCCCAGGGTCAGCGCGGTGACGAACACAGCGGAGGGCACGAGCCCGCCCAGCGCGCCGACCGGCATGGACGCGGCGGCCCCGGCGAAGCCCAGGCAGATCAGCACCAGCCCCCACACCAGCGTCGCGCGCCGCGTCAGACGCGCGGAGGCCCAGCGCAGCATCGGCATCTGCGTGACGATGTAGAGCAGCGATGCCCAGGCCAGCAGCCAGCCCAGCGCGGTCTGGGAGCCGGTCGCCCGCTCCACCTCCGCGGGCAGGGCCAGGTAGAGCTGGTTGTAGGCCAGCAGGTAGCCGCTGTAGGCCAGGCTCAGCGCCAGGAACCGGCGGTTGCCCAGCAGCAGCCGCAGCCCCTCCCGCAGACGCGGCGTCCCCCGGTCGGCCGACGCGGGCGCGCCCGGCGCCGTGCGGGGCATCAGCCGCAGGTGCCCGGCCAGCACGGCGGCGAAGACCGCGGCCCCGGCCAGGCAGGCGGCGCGGAAGCCGCCGAGCAGCAGCAGGGCGCCCAGCGGCGGGCCGACGAGGGTTCCCGCCTGGCCCGCGACGGAGAACAGGGCGAGCATCCGGGTGCGGGGTTCACCGGTCCTCCGCTCGTGCCGCACGGCCTGGCGCACGATCTCGGTCTCCACGGCCGGGGAGAACAGCGCGGCGGCGAAACCGATGAGCAGGACCGAGGCGATGACCGACGCGGTGCCCTGCGCGAAGCCGAGCCAGCAGAACCCGGCCACGCGCAGCGTGCAGCCCGCCAGCACCACCGGGCGCGCACCGAACCGGTCGGTGAGCGTGCCGCCCACCACGAACAGGCCCTGCTGGCTGAAGGTGCGCAGGCCCAGCACGAGGCCGACCAGCCATCCGGCCAGGCCCAGGGCGCCGCCGAGGTGGTCGGCGAGGTAGGGCAGGACCGCGAAGAAGCCGACGTTGAACGCGAACTGCGAGCCGATCAGCAGCAGGGGCAGCGCGGGCAGGCCGCACACGTCGCGCAGCGCCGCGGCCCCGCGCGCGGTGGTCCGGGACAGGACGTTCGCGCCCCTGTTCCCGAGCCCGGTCCCGGCCGTGTTCCCGGATCCGCTTCCGTCCCTGTTCTGGTGCCCGCTTCCACTCCCGTGTCCGCTCTCGCTCCCGCTCCCGCAGGGCGGCCGTGCCGGGCTCACGGGGCGCTCGGCAGCGACCGGTCCCCGGAGGCGCCGGGGAGGGCCGGGACGGCCTCCACCAGTTCGCGGGTGTAGGGGTCGGCGGGGTCGGAGCAGACCTGGTGGGCGGGTCCGGTCTCCACCAGCCGCCCCGCGCGCATGACCGCCGCGCGGTGCGCGACGTGCCCGACGAGCGCCAGGTCGTGGCAGATGAACAGGTAGCCCAGTCCCAGTTCGTCCTGGAGGCCGGTGAGCAGGTTGAGCACCCCGGCGCGCACCGAGGAGTCCAGGGCCGACACAGGTTCGTCCAGGACCAGCAGGCGCGGCTCGCAGGCCAGCGCCCGGGCGATCCCCACGCGCTGGCACTGCCCGCCGGAGAGCTCGTGCGGCAGCCGGTCGCCGTGCGCGGGGTCCAGTCCGACCTTCTCCAGGAGTCCGGCCACCCGACCGGGACCGGTCGCGCGGTCCCAGCGGCCGTGGATGCGCAGGGGTTCGGCGACGGCGTCGCGCACACGCAGGCGCGGGCTGAGCGAACCGTAGGGGTCCTGGAACACCGGCTGGATCGCGGGGCGCAGGGCGCGCAGCTCCCCCTCCGCCATGGCGGTCAGGTCCCGGCCCTCGAAGAGCACCGTTCCGCCCTGGGGGCGGCGCAGTCCGATCACGGCCGCGGCGGTGCTGGACTTGCCGCACCCCGACTCCCCGACCAGGGCGAGCGTCTCCCCCGCACCGATGTCGAAGGAGACGCCGTCGACGGCCGTCACCGGGGCGGCCCGCCGGGTGCGGCCCGGGTAGCGCACCACCAGGTCGCGCACGCTCAGCAGCGGTGGGGTGGTCATGTCGTCCTTCCTCGTGGCGTGTGCGCGGTGTCCGTGAACAGGGAGGACGCCGGGTCGGGCAGGTCCTGCCAGCGGTGGCACGAGACCAGCCTGCCCGACTCCCCCGCCGAAGCCGGTGAGGGCTCCTCGGCGTGGCACCGATCCTCCGCCAGCGGACAGCGGGGCGCGAAGGCGCAGCCGCCGGGCAGTGCCTCCGGCGAGGGGGGCGTCCCGGCGATGGCGGGCAGGCGGCGGTCCCCGGCCCCGGGCCGGGGCAGCGCGGCGACCAGGCCGGCGGTGTAGGGGGCGCGCGGCCGGGTCAGGACCGGTCCCACCGGGCCCGACTCGACATGGCGCCCGGCATAGACGACCACCACCCGGTCGGCGTAGCCGCCGACGACGCCCAGGTCGTGGGTGACCAGGACGACCGCGGTGCCGGTCAGCTCCCGCAGCCCGCACAGCAGTTCCAGCGTCCGGGCCTGCATCCTGGGGTCGAGGGCGGTCGTGGGCTCGTCGGCGAACACCAGGGCGGGCTCGTTGACCGTGGCCATCGCGATGACCGCCCGCTGGCGCATGCCGCCGGAGAACTCGTGCGGGTAGGCGTGCGCGCGCCGGGCGGCGTCGGGGATGCCGACCCGGTCCAGGGCGGCCACCGCCCGCTCCCACGCCGCGGCCCGGCTCATCCGCTGCACGGAGCGCAGGGCGCGCACGAGCTGGGCGCCCACGGTGTGCACGGGGCTGAGCACGGCGAGCGCGTCCTGGGGTACCAGGGACATCCGACGCCCGCGCAGGGGCCGCAGGACGGCGGGCGGGGCGCCGACCAGCTCCTGTCCGTCCAGGCGGACGCTTCCGGTGACGGAGGCGCCGTGGGGCGCCATGCCCAGGACGGCGCGGGCGGTGACCGACTTCCCGGCGCCGGACTCCCCCACGAGCGCGAGCACCTCGCCGGGGCGCACGTCGAAGGAGAGTCCGCGCACGGCGCGGACCCCGCCCCCTCGCCGTCCGGGCAGGGTGACCCGCAGGTCGCGGACCGACAGCAGGGCCTCGTCGCTCATCTGCGTCCTTCCGGGGAGGGTTCGGCTTTCGGGCCGGAGAGGGGAACCGGGCACCGTGGAGCGGGGCGGCGGAGGCGGCCGCGCGCCCGGGTCGGGTCGCCGCCCGCCGCGCCCGCGCGGCCCTCGGGCGGGAGCCCGCCTTCTTCGCGGGTCACGTCAGGGCTCCTCGGGGCGTCGCGGTCGCGACCGACCGGGAGCCCCGGCGCCACGGGGGTGTCCACGAGCCCTGGGGAAGCGTGGACGAGGAGACGGCGAACGCGGCCAGCAGCAGGAGCATGGCGGCCGGGGCCAGCGCCGCCAGGGGCGCGCGCTCCACGTAGGCCAGGGACTCCGACAGGCTCAGTCCCCACTCCGCCGAGGGCGGCTGTGAGCCCAGGCCGAGGAAGCCGAGCGAGGCGATGGCCAGCGCGATGCCCGGCAGGCGCAGCACGGCGTGGCGGGTAACCGGCCCCAGGACCGCGGGCAGCACGTGCCGGACCAGGATCCAGCGGGGGTCGGCGCCCAGGGCCCGCTGCGCGGTCAGGTAGGCGGCCGCGCGCGTCTCCTGGACCAGCGCGGAGGTGTGCGCGGCCAGCGGGGGCCAGGAGACCAGGGCCACGGCCACGGCGGCGCCGAGGGGTCCGGGCCCGGCGATGGCGGCCACCAGGATTCCGGCGATCACCGGGGGCAGGGCGTTGGCCATCTCCGAGGCGCCCGCCGACAGCGCGGGAACGAACCCGATCAACAGGGCCACGGCCAGGCTGGCCAGGCACACCAGCGCCGCGGTGCCCACGGTGGCCAGGGCGCCGTGCCCGAGCCGGGCCAGGACGTCGCGGCCGACCGCGTCGGTGCCCAGGGGGTGGTCCCAGGAGGGGGCGGCGAGGCGCTGGGCCACCTCGACGGTCATGGCGTCGCGGGTCAGGCCCCATAGGCACACCGCCAGGATCAGCGCCGCGCACACCGCGGGCACCGCGCGGCGCACGGCTCCTGCGGGGGCGGTGGGCGGCGGGGGCAGGGTCAGGGCCGCGTCGTGCAGGCCGGGGCCCAGCAGGAGGCGACGGGCGGCCTGGGCGGCGATCCCGGCCGCGGTGCCGAGCAGCACGAGGCCGAGCACGGCGCCCTGGAGCAGCGGCAGGTCCTGGGACTGGGCGGCGCCCAGGGCGGTGCGGCCGATCCCGGGGACGGCGAAGACCGTCTCCACCGCGACGGCGCCGCCGGTCAGGCCGACGACGACCATGGCGAACTGGGGGATGAGGGCGGGGGTGGCCCGGCGCAGGGCCGCGGCGGCTATGGCGGCCGGGGAGCAGCCCGAGGCCGTCCACAGCCCCACCCAGCGCTCGGTGAGGACGGCGGGCAGGGCGTCGTCGAGCAGCCGTCCCAGCAGTCCGCCCGCGGGCAGGCCCAGCGCCAGCGCCGGGAGCACGAGGTTCACCGGCTCCTGCCAGCCGTAGGGCGGCAGCCAGCCCAGCCACACCGAGAGGGCGACCATGAGCAGGACGGCGACGAGGAACTCCGGCAGGGCCGTGAGCATCGCGGCGGCGGCCCCGCTGCCCGACCCGCCCGGGCGCAGGGTGCCGCGCGCCCCGCGCACCAGCGTGGGGGCGCACAGCACGGCCGCGACGAGCAGGGCGACGGCGAGCGCGGCGCCCATGACCGTCAGGGACACGCCCATGGCCGAGACGACCGAGGGCAGCACGGGCGCGTCGGAGACCCAGGATCGGCCGAGGTCGCCCTGGAGGACGCCGCCGAACCAGCGGGCGAGGGTCACCGCGGGGCCGTCGGCCAGGCCGAGGTCCTCGCGGATGGCGTCGAGCACCTCGGGCGTGGGCGCCTGCTCGGCCGAGCGGGCGCGCAGCACCGACAGGGCGGGGTCTCGCCCGGACAGCCAGGGCAGGAGCCCGACGACGACCGTGACCAGGACCAGGGCGGCGACGCGGGAGACCAGGGGCAGGAGCCACCCGGCCCCGCGGGCGTCGGCGCGGTCGGAGGCGGCCGTGCGCCCGGGGGGCTCGGGGTGGCCGGGTGGCGAGGTGCGACCGGGGGCGCCGGTGCGGTCGGGAGCGGCGGCGGCCATCAGTTCAGCCGGGTCCGCGGGGTGACGAGCAGGCGCTCGCGCGGGTCCTTGGCCGAGTCGACGACGTTGGCGGCGTCACCCTGGATGACGCGTTCGTGCAGCATGGGGATGGCGGCGTCGGTGGCCAGGACGGCGGCCTCGGCCTCCAGGATCGCGGCGCGCCGCTCGTCGCCCGCGGGGGTGCGCTCGGCCTCCTCCAGCGCCGCGTCCACCTCCTCGTCGCACAGCTGGGCGATGTTGAAGGAGCCCTCGCAGGAGAAGTCGCTCGTCATGTAGGCGGCGGGGTCGCCGGAGTCCAGGACGGTGGCGCGGGAGAGGATGAACGCGTCGAACTCGCCGTTGAGGGCGTCCTCCTCGATGTTGGCGTACTCGCGCACGACCTGTTCGACCTCGAACCCGGCGTCCTCCAGCTGCTGCTCCAGGACGGTGGCGACCTCGGGCAGCTCGGCGCGGTCGGTGAAGGTGGCCAGGGTGATGGCGGCGCCGTCGGGGTCGGCGGCCTCGGCGGCCTCCGGGCGTTCGGGGCGGTCGGCGGCCCAGGGCAGCGCGGGGCCCAGCAGGCCCTCGGCCACGTCCGCGCGCTCCTCGTAGACGCCGTCCACCAGGGCCTGCCGGTCGATGGCCTCGCGGGCGGCGGCGCGCAGGCCGGGGTCGGTGAAGGACCCGTCCTGGGTGTTGAGGTAGAGGGTGTTGGTGCGCGGCATCGGCACCTCGGTGATGAGTTCCGGGTCCAGCAGGGCGGCCTGGGAGGTGGGCACGGCCTCCACGATGTCGGCCTCGCCGGTGCGCAGGGCGGCGGCGCGGGCGGTGCCGTCGGGTACGAAGCTGACATCGATGCCCGGGGCCAGGGCGGCCTCGCCCCAGTAGCCGTCGTAGCGGTCCAGGCGGGCGGAGGTGGTGCCGTTGACCTCGACCAGCTCGAAGGGGCCCGAGCCGGTGCCGATCGGGCTGACCGTGTCGCCCTCGTAGGCGCTCTCGGCCAGGATCGACAGCTGCGGCGAGGACAGGCGCTGGGGGACGAGCGGGTCGGACTCGGCGGTGGTGACGGTGACGGTGTCGCCCTCGGCCTCGATCCCGAGTTCGACGCCGTCGAGGATGCGCGGCTTGGGCGAGGCCTGCGCGGCGTACTCCAGGGAGTGCGCGGCCACGTCGGCGGTCAGCTCCGTGCCGTCGTGGAAGGTCACCCCTTCGCGGACGGTGAAGGTCCAGGTGGTGTCGTCGACCTGGGTCCACTCGGTGGCCAGGCCGGGCTGGGGGTCGCCGACCTCGTCCAGGACGACGAGGGTCTCGGCGGTGCTCCAACGCGAGAGCTTGAAGGCGTCGTCGGTGAGCGGGGACAGGGCCGACCTGGGCGGCTGCATCATCGCCACCGCGATGCGCCCCTCCTCGTCGGCGGTGGCGGTGTCGCCGCCGGACGGGAAGCAGGCGGTCAGCAGGAGGGCGGAGGCGGCGGCCAGGCAGGCGCCGGGAGGGATCTTGCGCAGGTGCACGGCGGTTCTTCCGGGTCGGGGGCGGGGAGGCCGCCGCGGTGCGCGGACGCCTCGGCGGACCAGAGCAGCATATGACAACCGTTTTCATTATTGATCCCCCGCGCCCCGCCCAACAGGGACGAAGCGGGACGGAGGGGCACGCCGGACCGACGCACTGGGGGGCACGGAAGCCCGGCGTGGAAAGGGATACCCGTTTTGTCCTGAGGGCTCGACAGCCGGGACCGCGGGCGGGCCGGGTACCGCGCGGGAGGCCCACGCCACGCAAGGCAGTGAGGCCCGCCACTCCCCCGTACGTCTCCCCGGCCCTGGCCCCGGTGCTCGGCAACTCGGGGCGCCTTCCTCCGCCGCCGGACAGTCCGGGCGCCTCGGTGAACGCGGGGACCGCGCCCGCCCGCGCATTCGAGCGAGGGCGGAACTACTCGTTTTCCACGCCACCGCGCACCGACTCCTGGAAATGGCCGGAACCGGACATGAACCCGTGCCGTTCCGTGAATCCGTCAGCCCCCTGAACAGCGGTTTCAATCCGATTCGGAAACCGCTCCAGAGAACGGCCGCCCCTTGGCGCCACACCGGAGTTCCCTGCTAATCTCACGGTGTTTTTCACAAGCCCCCCGGCACCGTCGAGTTGAAAACCCATGCCAGAAGAACCCGCCGAGGGAAAAGGCGGAGTCACACGGGACTTCCTGTCACGCGGCACGAAGACGGCCCTGGCCGTGTTCCTCACCGGAGCCAGGGTCCTGGTCTTCTTCTCCGCTCTGAGCGCGTACGGTCCCGAGGTCGCGGCGTCCTACGGGAGCACGCTCTCCCTTCTGCTGGTGGTCATGTCCCTGGGCACGGCCCACCAGATCCTCGTGGTCGCCCGCCTGCGCGGGGAAACGCTCCTGCGGGACACGGAGGAACCGGCCGCCCTCGCCGCCGTGGTGCTGGCCGGCTCCGTGTTCCTCTCCGCAGCCGCACTCGTGGCGGGCGGCGGCGCCCTCTTCTTCCAGCACTCACCCGCCCTGTTCGCCGCCTACTACCTCGCCTGCCTCCCGTCCGTGTTCATCGCTCCCCTGATGCACGCCGCCGGGGGGATCCTGGTGGTCACCGGCCAGGAGGGCGTGCGCCTGCGCACGAGTGTGGAGAACTTCGCCGGTTACGCGGTACTCGCCGCCGCCGTGTTCCTGTGGCAGCCGCCGCCGGTGGTCGCGCTGGCGGTGGTCGGCGCGGGCTGCTCCCTGATCGACCTCGCGACGCTCGTCCGCACCGTGCTGCGCACCGAGCCGGAGGCGAGGGCCGCCGCCGTCAGGGCGGTGCGCACCGGCGCCCGGAGGATGTTCTCGGCGCACGTGATGCGCTCCGTTCCGGGTTCCTTCTCGGGATCGTTCGACGTCCTCGTGCTGGTGGTGACCTTCGCCCTGGTCGCGCAGATCGCCACCTCCCTACCGGTGGCCCAGGCCGCCGCCACCGTCGCCCTCATCACGGTCGTCCGCACACTGGTGGTGCCGCTCAAGCCCTACGGCATGGTGGCGGGCCGTCTCCTGCGCGCCTCCGAAGGCGTTCCCGAGGACCGCGCGCACCGGCTGCGCCTGTTCACCGCGTCCATGGCCCTCGCGCTGTGGCCGGTCGCGCTGCTGTTCCTGGCCGCTCCCGGCCCGATCGCCGCACGGCTGGGCCTGGAACAGGAGCCCCTGGTGCTCTGGGGTGTGCGGCTGGTGGGCGTCCAACTGCTGCTGGAACCCTGGGCGGGTTTCCTGTCGTCTGTGCTCAAGATCGTCGTCGCACCCCACGCCACCGTGCGCGGCCTCGTCGTCCTGCTGTGGTGCACCGCTCTGCCGGTGATCGCGCTGCTGGCCCTGACCGGGCTCCTGAACCTGCTGTCCCTGTGGCTGGTCCTGGTCGCGGCCCGCGCCGGGTTCGCCCTGTACACGGTGCACAAGGCCAGGCGTTTCCCGCCGCGGACGGACGCGGCACGATGACGGGACCGAGCGGACCGTCCACCCGCTCGGGGTCAGGAGGGTTCGGCGGTGAGCCTCCAGCCCCGGGCCCGCTCGCGCGCACGGGCGAACTCGGCGTGGCGCCCTCCCGCGGCGAGGAGTTCGGCCGGGGTTCCGGCCTCCGCGACGCGTCCGGCGTCGAGGAAGACCACCCGGTCGGCGGCGGCCACGGTGGCGGGCCGGTGCGCGATGACGAGCACCGTGCGCTCGCGCGCCAGGGAGACGGCGGTCGCGGTCAGCAGCGCCTCGTTCTCCGCGTCCAAGGCGGCCGAGGCCTCGTCCAGGACGACGACCGGCGCGTCCTTGAGCAGGGCGCGGGCGATGGAGACCCGCTGCTTCTGCCCGCCCGAGAGCGAGGCGCCGCCCTCGCCGACACGGGTGTCCCACCCGTCGGGGAGCTCGGCCACGACCGCGTCGAGGCCGGAGGCGGCGGCCACCCGGTCCAGGTCCTCCCGCTCGGCCCCGGGGTCGGCCAGGAGCACGTTCTCGGCGATGCTCGCGTCGAACAGGTACACGTCCTGGAAGACCATCGCCACGTGCCGGGACAGCTCCTCGCTGCCGACCGAGCGCACGTCCACCCCGCCCAGGCGCACGCTGCCCGCGTCGACGTCGTGGAAGCGGGCCAGCAGCCGGGCCACCGTGGTCTTGCCCGAACCCGAGGGCCCGACCAGGGCGGTGAGCGTCCCGGGTTCGGCCCGGAAGGAGACCCCGTCCAGGACGCGGGGCCCGTCCGGGTCGTAGGAGAAGGACACGTCGTCGAACTCCACGTCCGCGCCCCGGGGCGGCACCGGCGCGTCCGGTTCGGGAAGGGGCCGCGCCTCCAGCACGGCGTTGATCCGGTCGAGCCCGTTCGTCGCCATCCGCAGGGCGGCCCCCTGGTCGGCCGCGCCGGAGAGGGGGTGGACGAACCTGGCCACGAGCACGAGCAGCGCGACCGCCAGAGGTGCGTCGAGGGTGCCGCCGAGAGTGAGGAACACGGTGGCCACCAGGAGCAGGCCGAAGACCAGCCGCACCGCGAAGGAGTAGCAGAGCAGGGCGGGGACCGTGCGCAGCAGCAGGCGCCGGGCGGCGCCGTGTTCGGCCTCCAGCGCCGCGTCGAGGCTCCGGCCGCCCGTGTCCGTGCGGCCGAAGGCCCGCAGCACGGTCTGGGCGCGGGCGTACTCCAGCACACGGTCGGCGGCCTCGTCGGTGACGGCGTCGCGAGCGGCGTCGTTGCGCCCCACCGCCTCACCGGACAGGGTGAAGACCATCCACAGCAGCGGCAGGCAGGCCGCGGCCGCGAGCGCGATCCGCCAGTCCCACACGAACAGGGCCAGGACCGCGACGACGGGGGTGACCACCGCGTCGGCCAGGGGCGGGTACAGGTGCACGGGCAGGTTGGTGGCCCGGGAGACGCCGTCGGTGGCGAGGCGGTTGAGCTCCCCGACCCGGCCTCCGGTGAACCACCCCAGGGGCAGGCGGACGACGTGGTCGCCGAGCCGGTGGTGCAGGCCCCGCGAGAGTGCGCCACCGACACGGAAGTTGAGGTAGAGGCTGCCCGCGCGCAGGACCGCGTAGACGGCGGTGGCGGCGAGCAGGACCGCCGCCCAGGGCCAGGCCCGGTCCGGGTCGGGGCCCAGGAGGTGGGACAGCACGGGCACCAGGAGGGCGAACAGCACACCCTGGAGGGCCGAGACGACGGTGGTGAGCGCGAGGCTCGCGCGCATGGGCCCGACCTGCTCGGGTCCCAGGGCCTTGAGGAAGGCGCGGATCACTGGTCTGCTCCCGGTTCTTCGTCTCGTGCGTCCTCGTCACGAACGTCCGTGCCCGGAACGCCCCCGGCGGGTGCGTCCGCGTCACCGTCCCGCGGGTGCTGGGCGCGCCACAGGTCGGCGTACCGGCCGCCGCGCGCCAGCAGTCCGCCGTGGGTGCCGCGCTCCACCACGCGGCCCTCCTCCATGACCGCGATGAGGTCGGCCCCGGCCACGGTGCTCAGCCGGTGCGCGATCACCAGGACCGTGCGGCCCCGGGCCAGTCCGCTCAGGGCGTCCTGGATATCCGCCTCCGACACCGGGTCCACGGCCGCGGTGGCCTCGTCCAGCACCAGCACGGGGGTGTCGGCGAGCAGGGCGCGGGCGATGGAGACCCGCTGGGCCTCGCCGCCGGACAGGTCGGCGTCCTCGCCCACCACGGAGTCGTAGCCGCGCGGCAGCGCCTCGATCCGTTCGGCGACGCGGGCGGCGCGGGCGGCCTCCTCCACCTCCCGCCGGGTCGCCCCGGGGCGGCCCATGGCGATGTTGTCGGCCACGGTCTCCCGCAGCAGCCGCACGTCCTGGAACACGAAGCCGACCGTGCGGTACAGCTCCTCGGCGGGGATGTCGCGCACGTCCGCCCCGCCCACGGTGACCGCGCCCGCGGTGACGTCGGCGAAGCGCGCGGGCAGGGTGGCCAGGGTGGTCTTGCCCGCGCCGGACGGGCCGACCAGGGCGGTCACGGTGCCCGGCTCCAGGACCAGGTCCACGCCGCGCAGGACCTCCTCGCCCGCCCCGCTCCCCTCGGCGCCGCCCTGGGCCGGGTAGGCGAAGCGCACCCCGTCGAAGACCACGCGGGCGCCCCGCGGTCCCCCGCCGGAGCCCTCGGGCAGGGGCGGGGTGGCGAGCAGGTCGCGGACCCGCCCGGCGGCGGCCCGCGCCGTCTGGATCTGCTGCACCCGCGCGCCGATCACGTTCACCGGCGCGCACAGCGCCGGGGCCAGCAGGGCGAAGGCCACCACCGAGACGGGCTCGCTCCAGCCCAGGACGGTGAAGCCCGCCCCCGCCACCACGACGGTGACGGTGACCGTGGGCGCCGACAGCGCCAGGAAGGAGGCGACCGTGGCCGGGGTGGTGGCGCGCGACCAGGAGACGAAGAAGTCCGCGAAGGCGTCGGCGGCCCGGGTGAAGCGCTCGTGGGCCCTTCGGTGCCCGCCGAAGTGCTTGACCACCTGGATGCCGTCCGCGAACTCCACGGCCGCGGTGTTGACCGCGCCCATCGCCTCGGCGTACTCGGCCATCTTCTTCATGGACCCGGCCATGGCCCGCGCGAACAGCAGCACGCCCGCGACCACGGGCAGCACCGCGACCAGGGTCAGGCGCCAGTCCACGGAGGCGAGGTAGGCCAGGGCGACCACGGGGACCGCCACGACGGCGGCCAGGTCGGGCAGGGTGTGG
The DNA here is from genome assembly GCF_052466615.1 of Nocardiopsis sp. M1B1. NCBI lineage: Bacteria > Bacillati > Actinomycetota > Actinomycetes > Streptosporangiales > Nocardiopsidaceae > Nocardiopsis > Nocardiopsis sp. M1B1. The sequence goes on along the minus strand of NZ_CP196194.1, from coordinate 2,196,454 downwards.
GCGACCAGGGAGTGGACGTCCTCGATGTCGTCGTGCAGGGCCTTCTTGACCCGGCCCGAGCCGCGGCCGGAGAACCAGCCCAGCGGGACCCGCCCCAGGTGGCGGGCCAGGGCGCGCCGCACGGACAGCTGCATGTCGTTGTCGGCCAGGTGCCCGACCAGGGTGGAGGCGGTGCCCGCGGCCAGGGCGGCGACCGCTCCGGCCAGCGCGACCGCGACCAGCGTCCACACCAGGGCGGCGTCGGTCGGCCCGTCGGCCAGCAGCGCCGCCGCGGCCTCGGCCAGACAGATCAGGGGGACGAGGCCGAGCGCGCCGGCCAGGCCCTGGAGGGCCACGGCCGCGCGGACGCGTCCCCTGACCGGCTCCAGGAGGACGTCGAGCGGGGAGGGCGTGCGCTCGGTCCCCGTCTCCGGCGCGGCCTGCGCGCGCGGTGCGGTGTCCTGTGCGGTGCTCAACGGACCAGCACCCCGGTCACCGGGTCGGCCTCGCGGCCGGTCCCGGGCAGGCGCCGCACGGACAGGCCGGACTCCTCGGCGAGGCGCTCGACGCCGGAGGCCTCCCGGTCGTACTCGTCGACGACGGGGCCGTGCGCGGTGTCCGGGCCGTTCGTCGTCGCGCGTGGAGCGGGTGTGCTGGTGACCCTGTGCCGGTGGCCGACGGGGTCGAAGGACCCGGTCTCCGGTGAGTGGTCGTCGATGGCGGAAATGGTGTCCTCCGGGTTCTGCGGCGTGGTCGGGGGTGCTGGGCCGGGGGCCGGGGAGCACCCCCGCCGCCGGGACGATCGCGTAGTCCCGTGCGGCGGGGGTGCGGCTCAGGCGGTCGTGCGCGGGCCCGTCGCCCGTCGCCCGCACCGGCCCCCACCCGTCGGAACGGTGCGGACGCCCGGGCGCGGACCGGGGCGCGGGGCCGAGAGCACGTGTCCGGAGGGCGCGGGCCCGAAGAGCGGTGCCTAGGTGCAGCCCGGACACACGCCCGACAGCTCGAAGGAGTAGTCCAGGGAGCCGTAACCGCTGTCCTCGCGGATGCGTTCGACGACACTCCCCAGCTCGTCCGCCTGCGCGATGTCCTCCACCCGCCCGCAGACCCGGCACAGCAGGTGGTGGTGCCGGGAGGAGGTCCTGCACAGCCGGTAGAGGCGCTCCCCCTCGGGCGAGTGGAGGGTGTCGAGGACGCCCTCCTCCGCCAGACGGTGGAGCGTGCGGTAGACGGTGGACAGGCTGGGCGGCCTGCGGGCGCGGGAGCGCCCTCCGGAGAGGGCGAGGTGGATCTCCTGGCAGCTGCGGAAGCGCGTGCTCCGCCCCAGGGCCTTGAGGACGACGTCGTCGTACTGGGACACCCGGGGCATCTCAGGCAGCCGTCCGGTCGGTCCTCACGGTGAACGGCGTGCCCGCCGCCCCCGGCGCGCGGCGCCGTCGCCTGCCTCCAGACACGTCACGGGCCTCCGGTCATGTGACACAGACTGCATGGAAATGATTTTCATAACCGTACCACGGTCGCCCCCGTATCACCTCAAAAACTCCCGAACCGCACCGGAATCCGCTCCCCTGAGGTCTACGGGCAAGCTGCGGCCGCCCCCGGAGGACCCGAACGTCGGCGCACGGCCCTACGCTCGGTCCCGCACACTCACCCCCCGCCACGGAGGCAGGACCATGGGCGTCTCGCTCCACTACAGCGCCACGCGCGCCACCCCCCTGGACGCGCACGAGCACGCCCTGGCCGCCGAGGCGCTCGCCGAGGGCGAGCGGGCGCTCATGGAGGAGGCCGCCGCACTGCTGCCCCGGTGGCACGCCGCGGGCGAGGTGCCCGAGACGCACCGGCGGCCGGAGGAGGTGTTCGAGGGACTCTTCCTGTACGACGGCCGCCACCTGTCGGAGGGCGAGGTGCTGGCGGGCTCCAGCAAGCTGCCGCACCACTCCTGCGGAGTAGAACCGCTCCTGTGCCAGCTGCGGCACTACCTGGGGGCGCTCACCCGGCTGCGCTGGGCCCTGCCGAACGCGCGCTGGAGCGTGCGGGTCGAGGACGCCGAGGTTCCCTGGACCGAGGAGGACGGGTACTCACTAGGCGGCGCGTCGGACTGAGGCCGCCGAGCCCCGGCGCGCGGTCCCGGCGCCGCGGCCCGCCCGCGTACGACCGGCCCGCGCTTCGGGCGGAGCCGCCCCGGCATCCGCGGGCGGACGCCCCGACCCGAACGGAACGGGCCCGGCTCACCCCTCGGCGGTGGAGCCCCCGGGAACCGGGCCGTCAGGGGCCGCGCCCCCGGAGACCCGCCCCTCCCGCTCCGGGTCCGGCCCGGCGGACCGCAGGCCGACGAGGCCGAGGAAGTAAGCCATGTGGTCGGCCATGTCCACGCCGGAGTCGTAGGCCCACTGCACCTGGAGGCCGTCCATGAGGGCCAGGCCCAGGACCGCCAGGCGGTCGGCGTCGTGCTCGGCCGGAAGCTTCCCCTCCTCCTGGAGGCGCCGGATCTCCGCCGCGATGGCCTCGCGTCCCGTGGCGTAGCGCTCTCGGAAGAAGCCGTGGGCGGGGTGCCCCTCCTCGGCGGCCTCCGTGGACAGGCGCGAGTACAGCTGCACGAGGCCGGGCACCTCGGCGTTGTGCCGGACCAGCCGGACCAGCGACTCTCCGATGCCGGGGCGCTCGTCGGCGGCCTCAGGACGCTCGCCGACGGCCCCGGGAGGCCCGTCGTCGGCGCCGGAGCGCTGCCGCGCACCCTCCCCGTAGACCAGCACGTCGAGTTCGTCGCGGTGGCGCAGCACCTCGACGAAGAGCCGTTCCTTGCTCCCGAAGTGGTGCAGCAGGCCGTTCTGGCTGAGTCCGACCGCGTCGGCGATCTCGCGCACCGTCGCGCGGCTGTACCCGTCGCGTCCGATGACGGCGAGCGCCGCGTCGAGGATCTCCCCGCGCTTGGCCACACCCTTCGCGTAGGAGCCTCGTCGTGCCATGGCGCGACTGTAGCACTTGCCGCGCGAAAACCGCATGGCGTACTGTTTTCGCACGGACGCGCCACCGACCCGCGTTCCCCCGGACAGGAGCGAGCACCCATGACCCACGACCCGAATCCCGACCTCAGCGGGCTCACACCGGCGGAGAAGGCCTCGCTGAGCAGCGGCGCCGACTTCTGGACGACCAAGGCCGTGGGGGACGTCCCCTCGCTCGTGCTCACCGACGGGCCGCACGGCGTGCGCCGACAGGCCGGTGCCACCGACCACCTGGGCCTGTCCGAGAGCCTGCCCGCGACCTGCTTCCCGCCCGCCGTCGGCCTGTCCCAGAGCTGGGACCCCGACCTGGTCGCACGGGTGGGCGCGGCCCTGGGCGCCGAGGCCGGGGCACTGGGCGTGGACGTGCTCCTGGGCCCGGGGATCAACATCAAGCGCGACCCGCGCGGCGGGCGCAACTTCGAGTACTTCTCCGAGGACCCCGTCCTCACCGGCGTCCTGGGCGGCGCCTGGGTGAGCGGCCTCCAGAGCACCGGCGTGGGCGCCTCGCTCAAGCACTTCGCCGCCAACAACGCCGAGCACGACCGGATGCGCTCCAGCTCCGACGTCGACCCGCGCACGCTGCGCGAGATCTACCTGCGCGCCTTCCAGAAGGTCGTGCGCACGTCCGCCCCGTGGACCGTGATGTGCTCCTACAACCGCATCAACGGCGTCTACGCCTCGGAGAACCACTGGCTGCTCACCACGGTGCTGCGCCAGGAGTGGGGCTTCGACGGCGTGGTCGTGAGCGACTGGGGCGCGGTGCAGGACCGACCCGCCGCGGTCGCCGCCGGGCTGGACCTGGAGATGCCCGGTGACGGCGGCGCGAGCGACGCGCGGCTCCTCGCGGCCGTGGAGGACGGGGCCTGCTCGGCGCAGGACGTGGACACGGCCGCCTCCCGCGTGGCCGCACTGGCCGCCAGGGCGCGCGGCTCCCGCCGGGACCGCGCGGCGGACTCCGCACCCACCCCGGAGGTCGGCGCACGGGAGGTCGAGGCCCACCACGCCCTCGCCCGCGAGGTGGCGTCGCGGTGCGTCGTCCTGCTCAAGAACGACGGCGCGCTCCTGCCGCTCGCGCCGGGCGGGTCCGTCGCGGTGATCGGCGGCTTCGCCCGGAACCCGCGCTACCAGGGCGGCGGCAGCTCCCACGTGAACCCCACGCGCGTGGACGTCCCGCTGGAGGAGATCCGCGCCCTGGCCGGTTCCGGCGCGGTCGCCTTCGCCGCCGGGTACGCCGCCGACGCGCGGGGAGACGCGGAGCCGGGCGACGCCACGGAGCTGCGCGAGGAGGCGGTGCGCGCCGCGACCGACGCGGACACCGCCGTGGTCTTCCTGGGCCTGGCCGAGCACCAGGAGTCCGAGGGCTTCGACCGGGAGCACATCGAACTCCCCGCCGAACAGCTCGACCTGCTCGCTGCCGTCGTGCGGGCGCAGCCCCGCACGGTCGTGGTGCTCTCCCACGGAGGCGTGCTGCGGCTCGCCCCGGTCGCCGACCTGGCCCCCGCGGTCCTGGACGGGGCCCTCCTGGGCCAGGCGGGCGGCGGCGCGGTCGCCGACGTGCTGTTCGGCCGGGTCAACCCGTCCGGGCGGCTCGGCGAGACGGTGCCGGTCCGGTTGCAGGACACCCCTGCCTACCTCAACTTCCCCGGGGAGAACTCCGCGGTTCTCTACGGCGAGGGCCTGTACGTGGGCTACCGCTGGTACGACGCCCGCGACATGGAGGTGGCCTTCCCCTTCGGGCACGGCCTGTCGTACACGAGCTTCGCCTACTCCGACCTCGAACTGGAGCAGGACGGCGCCGGGATCACCGCGCACCTGACCGTGACCAACACCGGGGACCGGGCCGGACGCGAGGTCGTGCAGTTCTACGTCGCCAAGCCCGACTCGGCCGTGTCGCGGGCGCCGCGTGAGCTGAAGGGCTTCACGGGCGTGACCCTGGAGCCCGGCAGCAGCGAGCGCGTCAGCGTCCTGCTGCCGCGCGAGGACCTGGCGTACTGGGAGGTGCGGGCCGACCGCTGGGTGGTCGAGGGCGGCGAGTACGTGGTGTCGGCGGGCGCTTCGAGCCGCGACCTGCGGGCCACGGCGGCGGTCGCCGTCGAGGGCGACGCGCTGCGCCTGCCGGTGACGCTCGACTCCACGCTGGGCGAGGTCATGGCCGACCCCGGGGCGGCGGCCCTCCTCGCCCAGGCCTTCACACCTCCGGCGGCGGCCGAGGGCTCCGACAACGCCATGGGGATGGACATGGCGCGGATGATGGCCTCGATCCCGATCCGCCGCCTGGCGAGCTTCGGCCCGACGGGGCTGGACGAGCTCGAAGCGCTCGTGGCGAGGATCAACGCCGAGGACTGAGCGGAACGCCCGGCCGGGTCCGCCGCGTTCCGGGACCGCGATCGTAACGCGGTCCCGATCCGCCGGGCCGCCCCAACAGGGGCGGCCCTTCCCCTCCGCCCCGGCGGCCCCTTCTCCGTCCTGCCCCGCTCCCGTCCGCGCCGGGCCCTGTACCGGCGGGGCGGCGGCGGGGATACTGGGGCGATGTTCGAGGGCTTCACCTCCCAGTACGTCCCGCTCGGCGACGCGACCGTCTTCGTGCGCCACGGCGGCCGGGGACCGGCCGTGCTGCTGCTGCACGGCCACCCCCGCACCTCGGCGACCTGGCACCGCGTCGCGCCCCTCCTCGTCCAACGGGGCTTCACCGTGGTCTGCGCCGACCTGCGGGGCTACGGGCGCTCGCGCGGACCCGCGCCCTCGCCGGACCACGCCAACCACTCCAAACGCGCGGTCGCCGCGGACATGGCGGCGGTGATGCGCCTGCTGGGCCACGACCGGTTCGCGCTCGTCGGCCACGACCGGGGCAGCTACGTGGCCCTGCGATTGACCCTGGACCACCCCGAACTGGTCTCCCGGGTGGCGCTCATCGACTGCCTGCCCATCAGCGAGCACCTGTCCCGGATCACGCCCGAGTTCGCCACGCGGTGGTGGCACTGGTTCTTCTTCGCCCAGCCGGAGGTCCCCGAGCGCGTCATCAACGCCGACCCCGACCGCTGGTACACCGGCGACCCGGAGAGCATGGGCCGGGAGAACCACGAGGAGTGGCGGCGGGCGGTGCGCGACCCCGAAGTGGTGCGGGCGATGCTGGAGGACTACCGCGCCGGTCTGACCGTCGACAGGGCCCACGAGGAGGCCGACCGCGCCGCCGGGGTCCGCGTCCGCTGTCCCGCGCTGGTCCTGTGGTCGCTGCGGGACGACCTGGAGGAGCTGTACGGCGACCCGCTGCGTGTCTGGCGGTCCTGGGCGGACGACGTCCGCGGCCACGGCATCGACTCGGGCCACCACGTCGCCGAGGAGGCCCCCGAGGAGCTGGCCGCGGCCCTGGGCGGCTTCCTCACCGGGTGAGCCTCCCCCTCCCGCGGTCTCCACTCCCCGGGGTCGGCTCGGGTGGAGGGCCCCGGCATCCCCGGAACCCGCGTGATTCGCGACGGACAGTAGGAACCCGACCCGGGGCCGTGTCGTTGCACCTCCGTAGCACTCATCCGAGTTTTTCGACGAAAACGCTGGGAATGCGTTCGGGAAGTAGCCGATGACTGGGTAGAGGGCTGGAGATGTGCCGAAGCAGACAGCCGGAGGTTGAGATGACGCAGGGTATCGGCGACCCCGGACCGATCGTGCGCGCGCTGACCGCTCTGGGACTCCCTCCCGTGTTCGATCCCATGCACCGCAGCGGCGGCGCGCACGAGGAGGACGTGCCCGCGCTCGCGCAGAGCCTGATCGCCGCGGCGGAGATCCAGGCCGGTCCGGAATCGGTGCGCCCCGCCGAGGGAGCGCCGAACGCCTGGGCCCACGCGGTACAGGACCGGGAGGTGGGTCAGGCCCTGCTGTACCGCAGGATGGAGCGGACCGTCAGCGACTGGCAGTGGGCGACCGACCCGGACCCCTCACGGCCGGGTGCGGCGGCCGAGGCGGCGATGTGCGCGGCGCACGCGCTCATCGCGGTGCACTCGGCTCCGGACGGACACCACGTCCAGGCCGCGCTGGAGGAGGCGGAGGACGCCCTGTTGGCCGCCGTGGTGCTGGTGCGCGGCTCCCGCTCCGCCGCCGCGTGAGGCGAGTATCCCCCTCGTGCCAGGAGTCCGTACCGCCTCGGGGGTACGGACTCCTGGCACGTGCGGGGCCTACCGGCCCAGGAAGCCGCCCGTCACCTCGGCGAGGCGGCGGTGGGCCTCGGCGTCGCCGATGGCGGCGGGCAGGTCCCCCGACTGGTCCCCGTAGGCGCCGAACTGGGCGTGGTTCATCCCCTGGACCTGGTGCGTGTGCGCGTCGGGCGGCAGGTTCGGGCGGTTCTCCTCGACCGTCGCCGGATCGGACAGGCCGTCGCGGCTGCCCGAGACCGAGATGACGGCGAGGTCCTCGCGCCCGGCCAGGCCCGCGCCCTCCGCGGCGTAGGAGCCCCACAGGACCAGTCCGACGACCGTGTCGTCCGTGCGTGCGCCGAGGTGGGAGGCGGCCATCGCGCCGCCCAGCGAGTGCCCGCCCACGTACCACGCGTCGACTCCGTCACCGTGGTCGGCGATGGCGCGGTCGGCCCGGTCGGTGTCGAACACCGCGAAGTTCAGCGGCATCCTCGGGATGACCACCCGCACGGCGGTGTCGGCGGCGACCAGCGCCCAGGGCGCGGCGTAGGCCTCGGGTGCGACGCGCGCGCCCGGGTAGAAGACGACTCCGGCCTCGGGCGGGGCGTGGGTGGAGCTGACGACCACGGCGTCGTCGGTCACGTCCACCTCGACGCCGGGGGCGGCGACGGCCTCGCGCAGCGCCCGCGGTTCCGCCTGGTAGGGGTTGAGCGCCCAGACGGCGAAGCCGCCGACCGCGAGGACGAGCAGGAGCGTCAGGGCGAGAGCGGCGATCCCCAGCGCCTTCGCGGCGCGGCCGCGTTCCCGGTTCTTTTTCTTCACGCTTTCCAAGATACTTGTTTAGTGAGGGAAGAACGGAGGTAGCGGTACGGGCACACGGTCGCGGACCGGGCGCCCGCACCGACCAGAAGCCGACCGCCGACCCCGGGGAGAAGCCATGACCGCCGCAACCGCCTCGCACACCCCCTCCACCCGCGCGTCCCTGCTGGGCCTGGTCGGGTTCGCCGCCGCCGTCACCGCCGCCGCGCTCGTCGGGGTGCTCTCCAGCACCAGCACCGCCGCGGAGTACGCCGCCCTGCGCCAGCCCTCGTGGGCCCCGCCCTCCTGGGTGTTCGGCCCGGTGTGGACCACGCTGTACGCCATGATCGCCGTGTCGGGCTGGCTGGTCTGGCGCCGCAACGGCTGGCGCGGCGCCCGCACCGAGCTGACGCTCTACTTCGTCCAGCTCGCACTGAACGCGGCGTGGACCCCGCTGTTCTTCGCCGCCGGTCTGCGCGGGGTGGCCCTGGTCGACATCTGCCTGCTGGTGGTGGCGCTGACGGCGACCATCGTGCTGTTCGCCCGCCGGTCCCGTTGGGCGGCGGCCCTGCTGGTGCCCTACTGGGCCTGGACGGTGTTCGCGACCGCGCTCAACCTCTCCGTCTGGTGGCTCAACACGGGCGGCTGAGGGCCCGTACGCCGCGGACGCCCTCCCTGGAGGATTTCGGTCGGGAAAGAAGCCCCTTTGTGGCCCTGGGTAGATCGCCCGATTCGGGACTCGGCCCCGCACCGACCTCCAGAGGGTGTTCCCGCAGTTCACACACTCCTTTCGCCACGTTCACCCGGGTTCGGCGCGCACCGCCGGAGCGACACGGGACACACGAAAATCGCTGTCCTGATTTTTATCGTTCCGTTATGGGGAATGACCTGGACACCAGACGGAGAGTGCTGCCGTCACACAGGAGGAGTACCGAGAAAGAAAGAGGAAGCATGCGGATCATCCAGCCGAGCATGAAGCGCATCAAGCTGGTCGTGCCCGACACCGTCGATTTCGTCGGCATCCGCGACCTCGACGGGACCTTCACCAAGGTGGCCTCCCCAAAGAAGAGCTACCGGTTCAAGCGTGAGGACGCCTCCTTCGACTTCGCCTCCACCGGAAAGACCGTGGAGGAGGACGGAGACAAGGCCGAGGTCTTCACGGCGGTGAGCGTGAAGTAACGGCGTCCCCACACGCCTCCCTCGGAACAACCCCCCAGACAGCGTCGGAGTACGAGCGCCAGAGCACGGAGGTTGCCACGTGCGGCCCGGAACCCCTCCCGGGCCGCACGTGCTCTGTGCGCGGCCGATCCTTGCGCTAACGCCCCGAGAACAGCACCAGGGCCTGGGCCGCCTCGGCCGGGACGGTCAGGTCCAGGCCGGTGGTCTCGCGGAAGGCCTGGAGCCGGTTGACCACCGTGTTGCGGTGGCAGTACAGGGCCTCGGCGGTGGCCTTGACCGATCCCGTCGCGGCGTAGTGGGTCAGCGTCTCCAGCAGCCGCGCCCTGCTGTCCCCGTCCAGCCGCTCGAAGCGCTCCACCCGGTCGCGTCCGAAACCGGGGATAAGGCCGCGCAGCTGGTCGTGGGCGATGGCGGACCAGACGTCCTCCTCCCGCACGAACCCGCCGCCGGTCGGGGCGTAGCCGGACAGGACCCGGGCCGCCTCGACGGAGGCCGGGACCGCCGCCAGCCCACGCACCCGCGCGACCAGTCCCCCCGAGGCCCCCGAGGGCAGGTCCGGCCACGGCGTCCGGGCGGTCTCGCGCACCAGGGCGACGCCGTCGTCGAACTCCCACGCCAGCCCACCGCCGCGTTCGCGGACCCGGGCCGCGGGCCGCTGCTCCCGCTCCGGGGGCGGCACGACGAAGGCCACGTCGAAGGTCCCGTGCTCGGGGAGCCCCAGGGTGCCCGCCACCTCGGAGGCCACGGCGGCGGCCCGGCTCCCCGAGTTGAGCAGCCGGGAGAACGCCTGGGCCGCCGCCGCCCGGGAGTCGCGTTCCAGCGCGGCCCGCTCCTCCAGGAAGGCGGCCTGCACGTCGCTGATGTACTGCTCGACCGTGGTGAGGATCTCCTCGGCGTGCAGCACGAGGATCTGCGAGGACCCGGGCCCGCCCGCGCGCACCAGACCCGCCCAGAGCACGCGGAAGTCGAGCCGGACCGCCTCCAGCAGGTGCTCGCGCGCCACGCCCTGGCGGGCCCGGCGCACGCCCAGGCGTGTGGAGAGGTCGCGCAGGTGGTCGGGCAGGGGCACTCCGGCGATCCGCCGGGTGAGCATGTCGAAGGTCTCCGTGGCGCTCTGGCGCAGGTCGGAGTCGGGGACCATGCCGTCGGTGTAGTTGCCCAGGGCCGCCAGGCGCTGGAGGAAGTCCTCGACGAGGTTCTCCCGGTCCTCGGCGAGCAGTTCGACCATGCCCGCCCAGGATCGGGGCTCGTCGGCGGGCGGGACCTGCTCCGCAGGGTCCGTCACGGCCGCCTCCCTTCGTGCGTCTCGACGGCTTCCGGCTTCCGGTGAGCGGGGCTCGGCGTGCGGGGCCCTGCGTGCGGGGCTCGGCATCCGGCATCCGGCATCCGGTACCGAGTCTATGTGCACATGCACAGCACCCCCGGGGAATCTTGTGTGGATGACGATTGAGCGGCGCGGGGCGCGTGGCGAGGATGGACGTGGCCCACGCTCGGCCCCCCGCGACCCGACGTTCTCCGAGAGGAACACCGAATTGACCGCACACGAACAGGGCCCGTCGCAGGACGCGGCATCCGCCGACGCCCGCTTCCTGGAGGACTTCCGGGCCATGAGCGCCTTCGGCGCCACGCCGTCGGGGGGCGTCGACCGGCAGGCCGCCACCGGGCCCGACATCGCCCAGCGGCGGTGGCTGGAGGGTCTGCTGACCGAGCGGGGGCTGCGAGTGGTCTACGACCGCGTCGGCAACCAGTTCGGCCTGCTGGAGCGGGTGCCGGGCGCCCCCTACGTGGTCGTCGGCTCGCACATGGACTCCCAGCCCACGGCGGGGCGCTACGACGGGGCCTACGGCGTGCTGGCCGCCGCCCACGCCGTCTTCCGGATCGCCGAGCAGGGCTCCGCCGCCGGAGCCCCCGCGCCCGTGTACAACCTCGCGGTCGTGAACTGGTTCAACGAGGAGGGCTCGCGCTTCACGCCCTCCATGATGGGCAGCGCCGTCTACACCGGCGCGCTCCCGCTGGAGACGGCGCTGGCCGCGCGCGACGCGGACGGGGTCACGGTGGCCGAGGCCCTGGCCCCGACGGGCTTCCTGGGCGAGGGCGACGGCCCCGAGGCCGCCTTCTGCGCCGAGATCCACATCGAGCAGGGACGCGTCCTGGAGGAGTCCTCCACCACGATCGGCCTGGTCAGCGCGAGCTGGGCCGCGCGCAAGTACGCGATCACCGTCCACGGGGAGCAGGCGCACTCGGGGGCGACCGTGATGGCCGACCGCCGCGACGCGCTCGTGGGCGCCTCCATGCTGGTCGTGGCCGCGCGCGAGCTGGCCGACCGGTTCCCCGGGGTCCTGCACACGGCCGTGGGGCAGCTCGACGTCTACCCGAACTCGCCGGTGGTGGTGCCCTCGCGCGTCGAGCTGCTGCTCGACCTGCGCTCGCACGACGAGGAGGTGCTCGCCGAGGCCGACCGGCTGCTCCAGGAGCAGGTCGCCCGCATCGAGGCGGCGGCCTCCGTCACCGTGGAGCAGACCCTCTCCCACGCCTGGGGCGTCAATCCCTACCAGCCCGAGGGCGTGGCCCTGGCCCGCGCCAGCGCCCGGAGCCTGGGGCTGAGCAGCGACGAGGTCATGACCGTGGCCGGGCACGACTCGATCAACATGAAGGAGCGCGTGCCCACGGTCATGCTCTTCGTGCCCTCGGTCGGGGGCGTGTCCCACAACGAGGGCGAGTACACCGAGGACGCCGACCTGGTCGCGGGCCTGGCGGTGCTCACCGACGTGGTCCGGCGGCTCGGCGCGGGCGAGCTGGCCTCCGACGGGTCCTACACGCCCGGACGCGCGTGAGCGCACCGCCCGGCCGCTGAGCCGGAGGACGGCGAGGGGTCCGCGCGCGTCGCGCGGGCCCCTCGCCGCGTCCGGGGCGAAGCACCGGACACGGAGCCCCGGCGCCGGGAAGGACGGCCGCCCCCGCCATCGGGCGGCGCGGTACCCGCCGGCTCCCCGTGCGCGGCGCGGAACGGGCCCGGACGGCGGAACGGGCGGTGTCCGGGGAGCCCCCCGGTCACCGCCCGTCGCGTTCCTCCCCGCGGTGTCAGCGCACCACCACGTCGTCGCGCACGCGCAGCCGCTCGCCGTAGAAGCCGCCGACCGCCGTGATCAGGGCGATCCCCAGGAACAGCGCCGAGGCGATCCAGGACCGGCCGCCCGCGCTCTCCAGCAGGGCCGTCGCGATGAACGGCAGGAAGCCGCTCAGGGCACCGGCCAGGTTGTAGGCCAGCGCGACGCCGCTGTAGCGCAGGTTCGCCGGGAACAGCTCGGTGAGCAGCGCGCCGGAGACCGCGTAGGCGATGGACAGGAAGCCCACGCCGCCGGCCACCGCCAGCACCACGAGCACCGGCGAGGCCGTGTCGATCAGCCAGAACACCGGGAAGGCGATCACCGCCGTGGCGATACCGCCCCACATGGTGACGCGTCCGGGGCCGAGCTTCTCGGCCAGGCGCCCGAAGTAGACGATCACGCCGATCTGCACCACCGCGGCGACCAGGGTGGCGTTGACCATGAGGCTGCGCGACAGCCCGAGGGTGTCGGTTCCGTAGCTGATGGCGAACGTCGTCATGACGTAGAAGCCGCCGACGCCCAGCATGGCGGACGCGATCGCGATGAGGAGCCTGCCCCACGCGTGGCGGAACACGTCGATCGCGGGGACCTTGGAGCGCGCCTCCTGCTTCTCCATCTCCTCGAAGACCGGCGACTCCTCCACCTTCTGGCGGATGTAGACCGCGACCAGCAGCAGCGGGAAGGCCGCCAGGAACGGCAGGCGCCAGCCCCAGGAGTCGAACTGGTCGGCGGGCAGGAGCAGGACCAGCGAGAACGCGCCCGAGGAGAGCAGGGTGCCCACGGGTGACCCGATCTGCGGCAGGGCCGCGTAGCGCCCGCGCTTCTCCGGCGGGGCGTGCTCGACGGCGATGGTCACCGCGCCGCCCCACTCGCCGCCGACCGCGACGCCCTGCACGAGCCGGAGCAGGGCCAGCAGCAGCGGAGCGGCGATGCCGATCGAGGCGAAGTCGGGCAGCAGGCCGATGAGGCCGGTGGCCACACCGATGGAGACCACGGTGATCAGCAGCGCTGGTCGCCGTCCGATCCGGTCGCCCATCCAGCCGAACAGCACCGCGCCCAGCGGACGCGCGACGAAGCCGACGCCGAAGGTGGCGAACGCGGCCAGGGTGGCGGCCGTGGCGTCCAGCGTCGTGAAGTACAGCCGGTTGAACACGAGCGCGGCGGCCGTGCCGAAGAGGAAGTAGTCGTACCACTCCAGCGCGGTTCCGACGAAGGCCGCGAAAGCGATCCGGCCCGCCTCGCGACCGCTCACCACCGGCCCGCCGCGTGCCGGGCGCTCCTCGGTCGCCTCTGGGTCGAGGTCACTCATGGTTGGTTTCTCCTATTCGCTGTCCGCGCCGGCGGCGGCGCGGTGTTCAGGGGATGGGACGGGGCCGGGCGGGCGTTCGCCCGGTGCCGCCCGTCGGACACGGGCGGGGCCCGGCCGGGTGGGACCGGGCCGGCAGCCGTGTCAGGCCGGTTCGGGCCGGACCGCTTCGGTCCGGCCGGGCCGGGTCAGGTCAGACCGTCGAGAACGTCCGCCCCGTGCACGCACTCCCCGCCGACGAGGGTCGCCAGGACGCGGATCGTGCCGATGCCCTCCTCCGCGGTGTCCACGGGGTCGCGGTCCAGGACCACCAGGTCGGCGAGCTTGCCCGGGGTCAGGCTGCCCCTGCGGTGCTCGTCGTGGCTGGCCCAGGCCGCGTCCATCGTGTAGGCCCGCAGGGCCTGTTCGGCGCTGACACGCTCGTCGGCGGCCAGAACGGTCCCCGAGGCGGTCACACGCTCCACCATCGACTCCATGCCCAGGAGCGGCGCCCCCGGGGCGACCGGCCGGTCCGAGCTGCCCGGGACGCGCAGCCCGTGGTCGAGGAAGGACCGGTGCCGGTAGAGCCAGGGCACGCGGTCCGGGCCCACGGCGGCGGCCATGCCGTCGCCCAGGGCGTACAGGAACCGGGGCTGGGGCACGGGGACCAGGCCCGCCTCGGCGATGCGGGGCAGCTGGTCCGGGCGCACCACGCCCGCGTGCTCGATGCGGTGGCGCACGTCGGGGCGCGGCAGCGCGCGCTGGGCCTCGGCGAACGCCTCCAGGGCGACGTCGACGGCGTCGTCGCCGATGGCGTGCGCGGCCACGCGCCATCCGGCCCGGTGGGCGGCCACGACCAGCGCGCGCATCTCCTCCGGGGAGTTCTGGTACACGCCGTGTCCGTGCCCGCAGAGCGGTTCGGTGACGGCGGCGGTGCGGCCGATGAGGGACCCGTCGAGCCAGATCTTCATCGGCCCGAGACGCAGCCGGTCGTCGCCGAAGCCGGTGCGCAGCCCCAGGTCGATGCCGGTGTCGATCCCGTCGTCGGCGTGCCCGCCCAGCGGGTGCATGTTGTCGGCGGCGACCATGAGCTCGACCCGGGGAAGCAGCTCGCCCCGGTCGCGGGCGAGCTGGTAGGCGGCGGCCTCCACGGGGGTGCGACCGATCAGCCCGCGCCCGATGCCCGCCTCCACGACGTGGGTGAGGCCCTCGGAGGCGTAGACCCGGGAGGCGCGCGCGAGCGCGTCGGCGAGTTCGGTCACCGGGTAGGGCATGACCAGCGCGGTCACCAGTTCCTGCGCGCGCTCCTGGAGCAGGCCGGTGGGGGCGCCCGCGCCGTCGCGGACGATCACTCCCCCGTCCGGGTCGGCCGTGGCGGTGTCGGACACGGCGGTGTCGATCCCGGCCTGGCGCAGGACCGCGCTGCTGACGGTGCACATGTGGCCGGAGCGGTGCTTGAGCCAGACGGGTCGCCCGCCTCCGGCCCGGTCGAGGCCGTGGCGGTCGGGGTGGGCTCCGAGCAGGGCGTCGTCGTAGCCGGAGCCGACGATCCAGGTGTCCTCGGGCAGCGTCGCGGCGGCGCGGGCGACCGCGTCGTAGAGGGCGTCCAGGGTGGACACGGTCTCCAGCTCCAGCTCGGCGAGCGACTGGCCGAACCACGCCATGTGGTTGTGCGCGTCCCCGAACCCGGGGACGACCACGGCGCCGCCGCAGTCGACCGTCCTGCGCGCGGGCAGGTCGGCGACCTCCTCGTCCAGGCCGAGGACGCGCCCGGCGGCGATGCCGAGCACCGTGGCGAAGGGCCGGTCGTCGTCGACCGTGCGGATGCGGGCGTTGGTCAGTTTGAGGTCGAGCATGCTGGAGGCGTTCTCCGTGGGGTGCAGCGGTTGGGACGGTTGCGGCGGTCGGGTCCCGGGCGGGGCGCGCGGCCGGACGCGGCGGATCCGACGGGCTGAGCCGACGTGCCGCGTGCACGGAAACGGGCGGAGCGGAGCCGCCGGACGCACCGCGCGCGGGGTCGGCGGCGGGCGTGGAACCGCCCGCGCCGTGGCGGTCGCGCGTGCTCCCGCCTCCGCTGGTGCCGCACGGTTCACGCCGCCCCCACCTGGGATTTCCCTCCAGGTTGCAGCAACTGTGAGCTGGCGAACAATGGCGATTCGCAGCGGATTGGGCACGCGGCGATAGGCATGTGCACAACGACCGCCCGGTGCGCGACATTTCCGAAACACGCACGTCATACGCCGTTACCTGCGCGGTGTCACATCGCACAGTCGCACGTGCGGGGCGCTGGACGGTCCGGGCCCGGCGCCTCCGTGTCGCCCCCGGTGCCCGAGGCACGCGGGGGACACGAAGCTACGAGGACGCGAGGGACACGAAGGCGCGAGGGATGCGAGGAACGCGAGGGGCGCGGAGGCCCGGGCGGGCCCGCCGTCAGCGCCAGGGGCCCGGGCCGGTGGACTCGCGCCACAGGATCGTGTTGAGCGGCTCGCGCCCGACCTCCGCCGCAGTGCCCCGCACGGCCGCGACCAGGCGGCGCATGGCGTTGACGCCCAGCCGTTCGAGATCCACGTCGACCGTGGTGAGCGAGGGCGACAGGTAGGCGCCCACCGGGTTGTTGTCCCACCCCGTCACGCTCAGGTCGCCCGGCACGCTCCACCCGCGCTCCATCGCCGCGCGGACCGCGCCCGCCGCGACCACGTCGTTGCCCGCGATGACGGCGCTGACCCCGCTGTCCTCGGGCAGGGAGCGCACGGCCTCGGCGCCGGACTCGGCCGTCCAGTCGCCGTCGAACACGCCGTGGGACTCCAGCCCCAGGCGTTCGACCGCCTCCAGGTAGGTCCGCCTGCGCCCCCGCGCCGAGGCGTACTGGAGGGGGCCGGACACGTGCAGGAAGCGCCGGTGCCCTGCCTTGGCCAGCCCCTCGACGAGATCGGCGACGACCGAACCGTCGGCGATCTCGCCCAGACCGCGCATCTCGTCGTCGTAGTCGGCGGAGACGACCACGGAGGCGCCCTCGCCCGCGTCCCGGAGGCTGTCGGGGGCGACGGGGGCCAGGGACAGGACGCCCTCCACCTGGCCCGATCCGGCGAGTTCGAGCATGCGCTCGGTACGGGCCCCGACCCCGCCGTCCACGCTCACCGCCTCGACGACGAACCCCTCCGCGTGGGCCGTCGCGATGGCCCCGGCCAGCAACCGGCTCGGACTGGCGCCGGGAACGCCGGGCAGGAGGATCGCCAGGCGCCCGGTCCGGCGCGTGCGCATCGACCGGGCCACCAGGTTGGGGCGGTAGTTGAGCTCCCGGATCGCGGCGTCCACGCGTTCGCGGGTCGCCTCCTTGAGCCCGCCCTCGAAGCGCAGGTAGCGCGAGACGGTCTGGTGGGAGACGCCCGCCAGGCGGGCGACCTCCATGATGGTCGGTCGGCGCCTGGGCGGTTCGGGCTCGGCCATCGGCTCCTCCTGGGGCGGGGCCCGTCGGCGGCGTCCGTCGGCGGGACCGGTCTTGACCGCGTCGGTCTTGACGGTGGATGTGAACGATCACTATTTTAGACCCGGCCGCAGAAAGTGAACGTTCACCATGGGTTCGTGATCCGAGGGGTGTGCCAGTGCCGAGTCCCAGACCACCGATTCGCGTAGCCGTCGTCGGAAGCGGCGGCATCACCCGGGGCAGGCACCTGCCCGCGCTCGCCGCCCTGGGGGACAGGGTCGAGGTGGTCGCGTTGGCCGACCTCGACGCGTCCCGCGTGGCCGCGACCGCCGACGAGTGGGGCGTTCCCGGCCGCTACACCGGCCTCGACGCCCTGCTGCGCGCCGAGTCCCCCGACCTGGTGATCGTGTGCACGCCGCCCGTCGCGCACAAGGACGCGGTGACCACGGCCCTGGACGCCGGGTGCTGGGTGTGGTGCGAGAAGCCGCCGGCGCTGTCCCTGGCCGAGTACGACGAGGTCGGTGCCCACGAAGGGGGCGAGCGCGGGCCCTTCGTCAGCTACGTGTTCCAGCACCGTTTCGGCTCCGGCGCCGAGCGCCTGCGCCGCCACCTGGCCGAGGGAACGCTCGGCCGTCCGCTCGTCGGCGTGTGCAACACCCTCTGGTTCCGCGCCCCGGACTACTTCGAGGTCCCCTGGCGCGGACGCTGGGCGACCGAGGGCGGCGGCCCGAGCATGGGCCACGGCATCCACCAGATGGACCTCATGCTCTCCCTGCTCGGCGACTGGTCCGAGGTCACGGCCGTGATGTCCACGACCGCACGGTCCACCGAGACCGAGGACGTGTCGATGGCGATCGTGCGCCTGGAGTCGGGCGCGACCGTCTCCGTGGCCAACAGCCTGCTCTCCCCCCGCGAGACCAGCTACCTGCGCTTCGACTTCGAGCACGCCACGGTCGAGCTGGAGCACCTCTACGGCTACGACAACGCGCACTGGCGCTGGACCCCCGCGCCGCACGTGCGCGACGCCGACGCGGTCGCGTCCTGGCCGCCGGTGGAGGACGAGCCGAGTTCGCACCGGGCCCAGCTCGCCGCGCTGCTCGACGCGATGGAACGCGGGGAGCGGCCCCGCGCCAGCGGCCCCGACGGGCGGCGCGCGCTCGAACTCGTCGCGGGCATGTACCGGTCGGCCCTGACCGGCACGACGGTACGGCGGCGGGACCTGACCCCCGACGACGGCTTCTACCACGCGATGCACGGGGGCGACGCGGTCACCGCCGCGGCCGTCCTCACCAGAACGGAGGAGACCACAGGTGTCTGAGACCCCCACCCTGACCGAAGGCGACGACGCTCTCACCGTGGCGGTGGGCGGGATCGAGATCGCGCGCTACGTGCTGCGCCCCGACTCCCCCGCCACCGAGTCCCCCAAGCCCTACCTGCACCCCCTGCGCACCCTCAGCGGCGCGCCGCTGACCGCGTTCCGGCCGTGGGACCACCGGTGGCACAAGGGCCTCCAGATGACCTGGTCCCACGTCTCGGGACAGAACTTCTGGGGAGGGCCGACCTTCGTCCGCGGCGAGGGCTACCGGTGGCTGGGCGACAACGGCGCCATCGGCCACGAGGGGTTCACCTCCGTCGCCCGCGACGGCGACGGCGTCTCGGTCACCGAGCGCCTGGCCTGGACGAGTTCGGACGGCGAGCGGTGGATCGCCGAGGTGCGCACCCACCGGTTCCACTCGGCGGACCGCGAACGGGGCATCTGGGCGCTGGACTTCGCGACCTCGCTGACCAACGTGCGCGGGAAGACCCTCGAACTGGGCAGCCCCACCACCCACGGCCGCGCCGCCGCGGGCTACACCGGGCTCTTCTGGCGCGGCCCCCGGTCGTGGACCGGCGGCGACGTGGTCAGCGCGACCGGCCTCACCGGCGCCGACGTCATGGGCACTGAGGCGAACTGGATCGCCTTCAGCGGCCAGCACGACGAGATCGACGGGGGCGCGACCGTCCTGGCCTACGCCGGGACCACGAGCGCCGCCGTCCCGATCAGGTGGTTCGTGCGGACCGAGCCCTTCCCCGTGTTCAGCCCCTCCCCCTCCTTCGACGAGGAGATCGTCCTGGAACCGGACCGCACCCTGAGCCTGCGCCACCGCCTGGTGTTCGTCGACCGGGTGTGCGCCGCCGACGAGGCCGGTGCGCTCGCGCGGGAGTACGCGCCCGGGGAGGACACGCCGTGAACACGCCCCGTTTCCCCGGCGGCACCGCCGTCAGCGGCCTGCGGGTCTACGACTGGGAGGCGCCCGACGGCCTGCACGGCGGCACGCCCCACGTCCACACCGCATCGTCGGAGGCCTACGTGGTGGTCGCGGGCCGGGGCGAGGTGCACACGGTCACCCCGGGGGGCGTCGCGGCCGACCCGCTCGCGGTCGGCGCCGTGCTGTGGTTCGCCCCGGGCACGGTGCACCGGCTGGTGAACTCCGGCGGGCTGGAGATCACCGTGGTCATGCAGAACGCGGGCCTGCCCGAGGCGGGCGACGCGGTGTTCACCTTCCCCCGTGAGGTGCTGGCCGACCCCGCGGCCTACGCCGCCGCGGCGGCCCTGCCCGAGGAGGGGTCGGAGGAGCTGCGCGCGGAGCGGGCGCGGGCCCGGCGCGACCTGGCCCTGCGGGGCTACTGGGAACTGGTCGCGTCGGTCCGGGAGGAGGGCGCGGGGGCGCTGGAGGAGTTCCACCGGCTCGCGGCGGAGGTGGTGCGGCCGCGCGTGCGGGAGTGGCGGGAGATCTGGCGCGAGGGCGTGGAACGGGAGGTGGAGCGCACCCGGGAGCAGCTCGCGGCGCTGGCCGGGGGCGACCCGGGGATCATGCGGGAGGCCGCCGTGGTGCGTAC
Source organism: Nocardiopsis sp. M1B1 (assembly GCF_052466615.1). Taxonomy (NCBI): domain Bacteria; kingdom Bacillati; phylum Actinomycetota; class Actinomycetes; order Streptosporangiales; family Nocardiopsidaceae; genus Nocardiopsis; species Nocardiopsis sp. M1B1. The sequence continues at coordinate 2,176,679 of NZ_CP196194.1, read as the reverse complement.
CGAGCCGAGGCCGGGGCCCCGGGCGTTCGGGATGTGCGGACGCCTGCGCACGTGGCGGGTCGCGGAGACCCCGGGCGCCGATGAGCCCCCGGGAGCCCCAGAGGCCCCGTAGGCGCCGAACACCCTTCGTTTCGGTCTCCCGGGAGCCCCGCAAGCCTCAAGAGCCCCGGACATCCTCAGTTTCAGAGGCCCGGGGCGCCCCCGGGAGTCCCGGAGACCCCGTAAGCCCCGGGCACCCTCGATTTCAGAGGCCCGGGACGCCCCGGAAGTCCCGGAGACCCCAGCGGCCACGGACACCTCCGGTCTGACAGAAGCCCCGGGGACCCGTTACGCCTCAGCGGCCCCGGGGACCCGGACTCCCCGGTAACCCCCTGAGTCCCGGAAGCCCCGGAAAGGCACATTGACCGCCTTGGGAAACGGCCACGGCTCCGCCCGCGCGAAGTGACGGCGAAACCGGTGAACAGACCGCCTCGCCGGGACCGCCACGGGGCCGTGCGGGGCCCGGCGGGCGTTCAGGGCGGACCGCCTCCACCAGGCGCAGCCCGACCTCGGCAGCGCGCCTTCCCCGCTGTGCACCACCCGTCACGTGGGTCGCTGACCTCATACGCGCACCTCGCACCTCGCACCTCGCACATTGCGCCCTGCGTCCTGCCTGCGGAACTCCGATGAACGCTTCGGAGATCCGCTTGCACGCCGCCTGACGACGAAGCGCGCCAGCGTTCACCAATGTCCTGGTAAGGGCTTTCCGTATCACCTGGTTCGGCGTCTCCGACGAGGCCGTCCGTCCAGGTCACTGCCCTCGCGAAGCGCGTAGCGCGAACACAGTCGAAACACCCTCCGTCACTCGCGCCCCTTCTTCCCCACCGGACACATAAACGGACGCCTCAACGCGCCGCCCGCGCGACGCCGACGCCGCGACCAAGAGCCACGGAGGCTGACGCAGAGCACTTCCGAGAAAGTGAACACCGCTCCGAGCAGGAAGGACTTCGCGCCATTAACACGAAAACACATGGAGAACAAGACCGTTGACGCGCTGAGAACAAACACTTAACTTCTCGTTTGAAAGCGCTTTCCGAACTACGGGCGCCACCGTTCCACCGGCACGGTCGCCCCCGTGGCCGCACCATCCCATGACCGACCGCGCCGCACTTACCGCGCCGCACCGACCCCACAGCACCGGCTGTGCCGCGCCGACCGCACCCGCGAAGTCCCCGTCCCCCAGCCCCTTCCGTCCCTTCCCGCACTCCCGTCCTTTCCGTTCACCGTCCCAATGGTCAGACGCACCAACCCCCCTGGAGACGAACGATGAAGACCAGACCCGCCCTCGCGTGCGCCGCCCTCCTGGCAGGCACGCTCGTCACGCTTTCCGGCACCGCGGCGCACGCCGCCACCACCCGCTACGAGGCCGAGGGCTCCTCCGCCTCCTGCAACGGCAGCATCGAGACCGAGTGGCCGGGCTACTCCGGCGACGGGTTCTGCGACACCGAGAACGAGGAGGGCGCCCACGTGCAGTTCAGCGTGAACGCATCCGTCTCGGGAACGGCCACGCTGACCGTGCACTTCGCCAACGGCACCTCCTCCGCCCGCCCGGCCGACGTCCTCGTGAACGGCTCCCGGGCGGCTTCGGTCTCCTTCGAGGGCACCGGCGACTGGGACGAGTGGGCGACCAAGACGCTCACCGTCCAACTGGACGAGGGCGCCAACACGATCCGGTTCGACCCGACCGGCTCCCAGGGCATGCCCAACGTCGACTACCTCGACGTGGAGACCAGCGGCGGCGACGATGGCGGAGGCGATGACGGAGGCGGCGACGACGGGGGCGGCGACGACGGCAACCCGCCGACCTCGGACGCGCTGTACGTGGCCCCGGGCGGCAGCGCGGGCGCTGACGGCACCGAGTCCGACCCCACCACGCTCACCTCGGCCATCGACCGGATCGAGCCCGGCGGGACGATCCACATGCGCGGCGGGACCTACTCCTTCTCGGACACGGTCACCATCCCGCTGGGCGAGGACGGCACCTCCGGCGACCGCACGGAGCTGTCCGCCTACCCGGGTGAGACCCCGGTGCTGAACTTCTCCGCCCAGAGCGAGGACTCCACCAACCGCGGCCTGGCGCTGGAGGCGTCCTACTGGCACATCGAGGGCATCGTCGTCGAGCACGCCGGGGACAACGGCATCTTCGTCAGCGGCAGCCACAACGTCATCGAGCGCACGGTGACCCGCTTCAACCGCGACACCGGCCTCCAGCTCTCGCGCCGCGTCTCCAGCACCCCCGAGAGCGACTGGCCCGCCCACAACCTCATCCTGAGCGCGGAGTCGCACGACAACGCCGACTCCGACGGTGAGGACGCCGACGGCTTCGCCGCCAAGCTCACCTCCGGCCCCGGCAACGTCTTCCGCTACGCCGTGGCCCACAACAACATCGACGACGGCTGGGACCTCTACACCAAGGACGACACCGGTCCCATCGGCACCGTGACCATCGAGGACTCCCTGGCCTACGAGAACGGCATCCTCAGCGACGGCTCCCAGGCCGGGAACGGCGACCGCAACGGCTTCAAGCTCGGCGGCGAGGACATCGGGGTCGACCACGTCATCAGGGGCAACATCGCCTACGACAACGGCAAGCACGGGTTCACCTACAACAGCAACCCGGGCTCGATGACGGTGTCGGACAACGTCAGCATCGGCAACGAGGAGCGCAACTTCAACTTCGACGACGGCTCCTCGGTGTTCCGCGGCAACACCTCGTGCGACAGCGGTTCCAACGACCGGATCATCGGCAACGCCGACAGCTCCAACCAGTTCTGGTCCGGCTCGAACGGGTCGCGGTGCTCCTCCTACGACGGCGGCCTGGACTGGTCCTACTCCGCCGACGGCACCCTGGTCGTGACCTTCGGGGGCCAGCGGGTCACGCCGTAACCGGCGCCACGGGCCGGGTGCGCTGACGCGACCGAGGCGCCCGCCACGGTTCGGTCCCCGGACCCGCACCCGCACCGTGACCGGGGCACGAAAGGCCCCGGCCGGCGGACCTCCCCGCCGGCCGGGGCCTCCGTGCACGCCCGGAGGGACCCCGCCCACCCGGGCGTGCACGGGTCCACGGGCCCGTAACCGCACCGGGCCGCCGTCCGGGGGTAAGCACGGCGGGGAGGGCGTTCGGCGCTCCGGTTCCGGGCGCGGCGGTCCGCTCGACCCGCGCGGACGCCGCGGCACCCCGGCATCGGAGGGCGGCGGGTTCGCCTCCTGCTACGAAGGCCTTCCGGGCTGCGGCCCCTCAGGGGTCCAGGCGGCGCAGCGCGCCCTCCCAGCGGTGGCGGCGGTCGGCCTCCGGCATCTCCCACCAGGGCGTTCCACGCTCGCCCAGGCCCTCCTTGGCCAGGGCCACGCGTGCGCGCGCACGCCCTTCGGCGTCCGGGTCCCCGGCGCGCAGCGCGGCGGCCACGTCCCTGCGCGCGGACATCAGGTGTCTCACCAGGCGCTCGCGTACCGGTTCCGGCAGTTGCGGGTCGCTCGCGCGCCAACGTCGGCCGGAGACCACGACGTAGCGTCCGTCCTCGGTGCGTTCGGGCATGTCCGTGTGGTGCCCGCGATCGGTCCCGGACAAGCGCGCCGCTGGCTCCGGGACCGGTCGACGCCTGCCCCCGGGCCGGTCATCGCCGGACTTCAGGACAGGTCGACGCCTGTCCCGAGTCCGGTCATCGCCCGGTTCAGGTCCGGTCCGCCTCGTCCAGGAAGGCGGCGATGTCGGCGGCCAGCTCCTCGGGGTACTCGCCGTTGATCGCGTGCGAGGCCTCCGGGTAGACCTCCACCGTGCCGTGGGGCAGGGCGCGCTCGGCGGTGGCCGCGGCGGTGTCGGGATCGTGCATCACCGACCGTCCGGCGACGAACGCCAGCACGGGCACGTCCAGGTCCGTGAGGGCCTCCTCGCTGATCCTGCCCGGCTGGGGCAGCTTGAGCGCGTAGTTCTGCATGGCGGACTCGATCATCCGGGCGACCGGAACGTCCTCCACCGGAGCGCCGCCCGCGGTCCAGGAGTTGAAGCCGTCGCGCCAGGAGCGCGGCAACCAGGGCAGCGAGGCGGGCAGGGAGCGCAGGATCGCCTCCATGGGCATGTCGTCGAAGACGAACACCGGGTCGACCAGCGTCACCGAGGCCACCAGCGAGGGTTCGCGGACGGCCAGGTTGGTCGCCGTCCAGCCGCCGATTGACAGCCCCACCAGGTGGAACCCCTCCTCGGGCAGGCCGTCCAGGGCCTGGTGCAGCCACGCCGCCTGGTCGGCGTCGTCCTCGATGGGCCGCTCCTGCACGCTCATCCCGGGTTCGCCCAGCAGGTCGACCGTGTAGACGTCCCCGACCTCCAGCAGGGAGGGCAGGTTGTCCGCCCAGACCGGCGAGGGCGCCGCCCGGCCGGGCAGCAGGACCAGCGGTTCCCCCCGGTCCCCCTCGCCCTCGCCCTCGCCCTCGCCCTCGAAGCGGTACATCCGCACGACCCCGTAGTCGGTGCGCACGTCGATCTCGGCGTCGGGCCGGGGCAGGTCGGCCATCGCGGCCTCGTAGGTGCGCATGAAGGCGTCCCGCCCCTCGGCCGAGCGCCAGTGCCCCACCGGTGAGGGCGTGCGCAGGGCGACCGCGGCGAGGAGCACCACGACGACCACGGCGCACGCCACGATGATCCACCGGCTGCGCTTCTTCTTCTGCATGACAACTCCTAACCGCTTGGTAAGTAATCTGACCATACGGTAAGTTCTGGAGTCATGACAAGAGAGAACCCCCGGTCACGGGAGCCCGAACAGGGGCACGAGCAGGCAGAAGTGCAGACGCGGAGGCGGGAGCGCGGGTCCCGCAAGCCCACCCTGACCGAGCAGGCGAGGCGCGCGCAGCTCATCGACGTGACGGTCCGGCTCATCGCCGAACACGGGGACGCGGCGACCTCGCTGGCCCGCATCGCCGAGGCCGCGGGCATCACCAAGGCGGCGGTGCTGTACCACTTCCGCTCCAAGGACTCCCTGGTGCGCGCGGCGCACGAGAGCGCGCTCAGCGGCCTGGTCGAGCACGTGGGCCGGGCCGTGGAGAGCGTCGACGCCGAACGGGCCCCCGCCGCCTACATCCGCTCGATGGTCGGCTACCTGCGCGACCACCCGGGGCACACCCGGGTGGTCATCGCGGCGGTGAGCGATGAGGACCGCCGCTCCAGCCAGCGCTGGCGCCCCCTGGCGGACCTGATGGCGGCCGCCCGGCGGGCACGCGGGGCGGACTCGGGCACGGAGGGGCCGGACCTGCGCACCACGGCGCTGATCGTCGGCGGCGGCATGGACGCGATCGTGGCCGAGCACCTGGACCACCCCGACTACGACCCGCTCGCGGCGGCCGAGGAGCTGGTCGCCATGCTCGACGGCGTTCTCTTCTCGTCAGCTTCCCGGCCCTGACGGACCGGGCGTGCATTCGAGTGCAGGACGACCGAACGATCCCGTGGGGACGTGTGCTCAGAGGCCGAGCAGCGGCACGAGAGCGCGAGCGAACTCCGCCGGTTCCGCGCTCGCGCCCACGTGGTTGCCGGGCATGTCGATCAAGGGCTGACCCAGCAGAGCGGCCAGGGCGCCAGCCGCCCGACGCGCCATCTGGTGATGGCTCAACGAACCGGCGCACACGGTCAGCCCGGCTCGGCGCAGGACCTCGATGTCGGGCTCGTAGAAGACGGCGGGGCCTGCCATCTGACCGAGGAAGTAGCGGTTCTTGTCGAGTTCTTCGGGCGGCAACTCCGGCAACGCGATATGTGTGGGAGGCACCTGGTCCGGGGCTGTGTGGTGGGCGGCGCCGCTCAGGTCGAAGAACTCCTGCACGGCTCGCTGAGGATCAGTCGTCGCGACGGCGAACGCCGACGCGGCGCGATCTGCGAGGGTGGCGTCGTCCAGGAGGGTGATCAGGGGCGGCTCGTGCAGCACGGCCGATCCGACGAGGTCGGGATGCTGCTCGGCCAGTTCGAGAAGGGTCACGGCACCGCCGCTCGTGCCGACGAAGATCGCCGGGGCGCCGGTGAACGTGTCGACCAGCGCGGCGAGGTCTCCAGCGAGGACTTCGGGCGTGGGCGCAGCCATTCCGGGTGTGACGCGACTGGCACCGATACCGCGGGGATCATGGGTGACGACGGTGAACCGCCCCGCGAGCTCGTCCGCGAGAGCGGCGAACCCGCCCCGCCCCGCCGGCGCGCCGACGAGGAAGAGCAGCGGCCCCTCCCCCTGGACGCTGTAGGCGATCGTCGTGTCGGGTCGTTCGAGGACTTCCGGCGAGTCGGTTACCTGATCGGTGTAGTCCGCGATCTTGCGGGCGATCACCTCAAGGGCACGGTCCAGCGCGTCACGGCGGTCCTCGACGCGACGGCGATGCGCTGTGAGCAGCTCCAGCCGCAACCGCGACGGGTCGGTGACCTCGGCGTCGGCGCCGGTGAACTGCGCGATGTCGGCCAGGGGCATCCCCGTCTCGCGCAGGTGAACCAGCATGCGGATCAGGTCGACATCGGCGGCGACGTACTGACGGCGCCCGGCGGTGTCACGCCGCGGGGCGGGCAGGGTCCCCTGTCGCTCGAAGTACCGCAGCGTGTCGGGTTCGAGACCGGTACGCGCGGCGACCTCACCGATGCCGAACTGCTCTTCTTGCTCACTCATGGTGCGAGCCTCGCACTTGGACCTCGGTCCAGGTCAAACGAGGATCTTCGGACCACGGACCTGAATGCGAACCCGACCCGCCTCTCCCGTCGGCACGGCCAGGGCTCTCCGGCGGAACGGGTCAGGCGGCGGCGCCGGAGCGGAACCGCTCCCGGTAGGCGAGGGCCGCTTCCGTCAGGCCGTCGAGCGCGTCGCGCGTGCGCACCAGCTCGGCGATGTGTTCGGTGAGCCGGTCGCGCTCCCGGGCCATGCGCTCGATCGCCGCGTCGGAGTTGCGCTCGCTGGGCGCCTCGGCGCAGGGCAGCACCTCGGCGATGGTGCGGCTGGACAGCCCGGCGGCGTACAGCCGCTGGACGAAGGCGACGCGCTCGACGGCGGCCTCGGTGTAGTGCCGCTGCCCGCTGGCGCTGCGGGTGCTGTTGAGCAGCCCCTGCTCCTCGTAGTAGCGCAGGGACCGGACGCTCACACCCGTCCGTCTGGCGAGTTCCCCGATGCGCACGACTTCCTCCCCCGTGACCTGCGACACAGCCGCTTGCCTCTCACATCAATGTCAGGTTTTAGCGTAGTCGACGTGCCCGACCGGAGCACACCGCCCACGGAGGAGAACCTGTCGTGACCAGCCTTTTCCAGCCCTACCGGCTCGCCGAACTGCACCTGCCCAACCGGGTCGTGATGGCGCCGATGACCCGTGTCCGCGCCGCGGAGGGCGGACTGGCGACGCCGTCCATGGCGGCGTACTACGCCCAGCGCGCGACCGCGGGGCTCATCGTCTCCGAGGGGGTGCAGCCGAGCCTGGTGGGGCAGTCCAACCCGGGAACGCCGGGCCTGTACACCGACGAGCAGGTCGCCTCCTGGAAGCCGGTGACCGAGGCGGTGCACGCCAACGGCGGCCGCATCTTCGCCCAGATCATGCACGGCGGACGCGTCTCGCACCCCGAGACCACCGGAACGCGGCCGGTCGGCCCCTCGGCCGTCGCGGCCGTGGGCGACGTGTTCACGCCGAGCGGTCCCCAGCCGGTGCCGGTGCCGCGTGCGCTGGAGGAGGCCGAGGTGCCCGAGCACGCCGAGTCCTACGCCCGGGCAGCACGCCGCGCGGTCGCCGCCGGGTTCGACGGGGTCGAGCTGCACGGGGCCAACGGCTACCTGATCTCGCAGTTCCTCTCGGACAACGCCAACCTGCGCACCGACTCCTACGGGGGCTCGGTGGCCAACCGGATCCGGTTCGCCGTCGAGGCGACCGCCGCGACCGCCGACGCCGTGGGGCCCGAGCGCACCGGCATCCGCCTCTCCCCCGGCGCCGGGTTCTGGGGGGTGGAGGAGACGGGCGTGCGCGAGCTGTACACCGCGCTGCTGGCCGAGCTGGCCCGGATCGGGGTGGCCTACGTCCACCTCGAAGCCACCGCCGACGAGGAACTGCTGCTGGAGCTGCGCCGCGCCTGGCCGACCACCCTCATCATGAACCCGGTGCTCCCCATGGGCCCCAAGCAGGTCGGCCGGACCGAAGCCGACCACTGGCTCGGGCTGGGGGCCGACCTCATCAGCTTCGGCCGCTCGTTCATCGCCAACCCCGACCTGGTGGAGCGGCTGCGCACCGGGCTGCCGATCGCGCCGGTGGACGAGGCGACCTACTACCAGGGCGGCGACCGGGGTTACCTGACCTACCCGGCGTACCAGTACAGCGCGTAGATCGCGGGTCCTGAGACTCCGCCTGGTTCCCGGGTCTGATCCTGGTCCTGCTCGGCTCCGGAGCTCAGGCCTGTAAGTCCACATGGAAACTCGTGTGGAGGACACAAGGCAGCGGAGGGAATGCGGGAACGCGGCGGCCCTTCCGGGAAGGCTCCCGGAAGGGCCGTGGTTCCGCGGAACCACGACCGGGGGACCAGGCCCCTCCTCTGTCCCAGGGACCACAGGCGCGGACTCCCGGACACCCGACCAGGGCATCCGTCCCCGCAACCCGTTCCGGTATGCTCCGGACGGCATCCGCGCCGCCCGGCGGCGGACGGCGCGACGCCCTGCTCGCCCGCCCGCGAACCGAGGGAGGCCCCGTGCCGACGACCACCGTTCCAGGACCGCTGTCGTGAAGCTGTCGAGGGTGGCACCGGAGCTGCGCGGCCCCCTGCTCCGTTCACCGGAAATCCCCGTACACCGCCCCTGGGCACTGCAACTCACGCGCAGACTGATGGAGGACCTGGACGCCCGGGAACTGCCCGGCGTCACCATGGAACTCCCCGAGGAGGCGGCCCCCGGCGTCCGGGTATACCGCCCCGACGAGCAGCGCTCGGACGGCGCCCTCGTCTGGATCCACGGCGGCGGCCTGGTCATGGGCCGCGCCGTGCAGGACGACCCGCTGTGCAACGCCACCGCCCGCGAACTGGGCGTCACCGTCGTCTCCGCCGAGTACCGCATGGCCCCCGAGGACCCCTACCCCGCCGCCCTGGACGACTGCCACGCCGCCTGGACCTGGCTCCAGGACAACGCCGCCTCCCTGGGCGTGGACCCCGCGCGCGTGGCGGTCGGCGGCCAGAGCGCGGGCGGCGGCCTCACCGCCGCACTCGTCCAACGGTTGCACGACGAGGGCGGCACGCAACCGGTCGGCCAGTGGCTGCTGTGCCCCATGCTCGACGACCGCACCGCCGCCCGGCGCGACCTGGACAGGGTCCGCCACCGCATCTGGAACAACGAGGTCAACCGCTTCGGCTGGCGCTCCTACCTGGGCGCCGAACCCGGTGCGGCCGCGGTCCCGCGCTACGCCGTGCCCGCACGCCGCGAGGACCTCAGCGGCCTGCCGCCCGCCTGGATCGGCGTCGGCGACATCGACCTGTTCCACAACGAGTCCCGCGAGTACGCGCACAGGCTGCGCGACGCCGGGGTGGACACGACCTTCTACCTGGAGCCCGGCGCTCCCCACGGGTTCGACTCCTGGGGCGCCAAGACCTCCGTCGCCCGCGACTACCTCGCCAGGGCCCGGACCTGGCTGGAGAAGGCACTGGTCCGGGAGCTGGGCGGCTCCTGACACTCCGGTCCTGAAAGCCCGGCCCCGGGCGCCCGCGCCCCCGACCGGAGAACACCGGCATCATAGGAAGGGAACGCAGCCACACGACGGGAACGTGCATGACCGGAGCAGTCGAGACGGCCGCCAAGAAGCGCGGGGACGGCCGGGCCTCCGCGCTCGCGCTCTCTCTCGCGACCCAGATCAGCGAGCTGGCGCGGACGGGCGGCCTGGACGAGGGCGCGCACCTGACCGAGCAGTGGATCGCCGACCGGCTCCAGGTGTCGCGGTCCCCGGTCCGGCGCGCGCTGGCGCTGCTGGACGAGATGGGGATCGTGGAGCACATCCCGAACCGGGGGTACTTCCTCACCAGGCCGGGCAGCGAACTGGCCTCGGTGGACGCCGTGCCGGAGCGGGACGGGCTGGAGGACCTGTACTTCCGCGTGGTGGACGACTTCCTCAACGACCGGCTCGACCGGGAGTTCACCGCCGCGGAGATCGCGCGCCGCCACGGGGTGGCGGCCCGGCACGTGCAGCAGGTCCTGGTCCGGATGGAGGCCGAGGACCTGGTGCGGCGGCGGGCGGGCCGCGGCTGGGAGTTCCAGGAGGTGCTGTCCACCGCGGAGGGGCACGACCACAGCTACCGGTTCCGGATGATCGTGGAGCCCGCCGCCCTGCTGGAGCCGGGGTTCGCGGTGGACGCGGAGGCCTTCGCGCTCCACCGGGAGCGCCAGGAGGGCCTGGTGCGGGGCAGGGCGCTGTCGTCCGCGCGCGGCACCCTGTTCCAGACGGGGGCGGAGTTCCACGAGATGCTCGTGGGGTGCGCGAACAACCCGGTCCTGCTCGACGCGGTGCGTCGGCAGAACCGGGTGCGCAGGCTCATCGAGTACCGCCACCAGGTGGACCGCACGCGGATGGTGCACCAGGCCCGCGAGCACCTGCTCCTGATGGACCTGCTCAGGGAGGGGCGAATCGAGGAGGCGTCCCGGGCCCTGCACGCGCACCTGGACCGGGTCCGGTGGATCAAGACCGGGATCGGCGCGGAGCCGCCCGCCCTGCTGTGACGGGCGGCGGCCCCGCGACCGAGCGTGCCCGCGTGCGGACCTGACCGGAGAAGGCCCTGATCGGGGACCGGCCCCGGGCGCGCGGACGTCCGTTGCCGGGGATCGCCGCGCCCCCGGTTCGGCGGGCCGAGCGCGCAGGCGTTCACCGGTCCGGGACGGCCCCGGGCACGCAGGTGTCCGCCGATCGGGACGGCCCAGGACGGTCCGGTCTCAGGCGGGCCAGGCGGGGCGGTCCGCGAAGCGGCGGGCCACGTAGGGCATCGTGCCCCCGTGCCGCAGGTAGGCGACCTCGTGCCCCGAGTCCAGGCGCAGCAGCACGGTGTGCTCCCGCGCGCTCCCGTCGGCCCCGGTGACCCTGAGGACGAGCGGCGTCACCCCCACGCCGATCCCGCCGAGCCCGAGGACGGTCAGCCGCTCGCCGCCGTCGAGTTCCAGGTCGGCCGCGGTGGCCCCCTCGGGGAACAGCAGCGGCAGGACACCCATGCCGATGAGGTTGCTGCGGTGGATGCGTTCGAAGCTCTCCGCGATCACCGCCCGCACGCCCAGCAGGGCCTGGACCTTGGCCGCGACGTCGCGGCTCGACCCCGTCCCGTAGGACCGGCCCGCCAGGACCACCAGGTCCACCCCGGCCTCGCGGTAGGTCGCGGCGGCGTGGAAGACCGGTTCCACGCGCGAGCCGTCGAGGACGCGGGCGTGCCCTCCCCGGCCGCGTTCGCCCTCCGGCAGGAGCAGGTTGGCCACGGCCGGATTGGTGAAGGCGCCGCGCAGCATCACCTCGGGGTTGCTGCGCCGGGTGGAGTACTGGTTGAGGTCGCGCGGTTCGGTGCCCAGTTCCCGCAGGTAGGCGCCCGCAAGACTGTTACGGGGGATGGCCCCGGCCGGTGAGATGTGGTCGGTGGTGACGTGGTCGCCCAGCCACAGCAGGACGCGGGCGTCCTCGACGCGGACCTCGCTGCCGGGTTCGGGGCGCACGCCGGTGAGGTAGGGCGGCCTGCGGATGTAGGTGGAGCGCCCGTTCCAGGGGAAGTGCGTGCTCCCGGACGCGTCCAGCGCCCGCCACTGCTCGGTGCCCTCCCAGACCGCGGCGGCGTTCTCCCGGAAGGCCCGCGGGTCGACGGCCTTCTCCGCGACGCGCGCGACCTCCTCGTCCTCGGGCCACAAGTCCGCCAGGTACACCGGGTTCCCGTCGCGGTCACGGCCCAGGGGCTCGGCGGCGAAGTCGTGCAGGACCGTTCCGGCCAGGGCGTAGGCCACGACGAGGGGCGGCGAGGCCAGGTAGGCGTGCGAGACGCGGGGGTTGACCCGGCCGGGGAAGTTGCGGTTGCCGGACAGCACGGCCGCGGCCTCCAGGCCCTCCCCGGCCAGCTCCTCCAGTTCGGGGACCAGGGGGCCGGAGTTGCCGATGCAGGTCATGCAGCCGAAACCGACGGTGTGGAAACCGGCCGCTTCCAGGGGCTCCATCAGCCCGGCCTTCTCCAGGTAGCCGACGACCACCCGCGAACCCGGGGACAGGGTGGTCTTGACCCAGGGCTTGACGCGCAGGCCGCGTTCCATGGCCCGCGCCGCGAGCAGGCCCGCCTGGATCATGAGCGCGGGGTTGGCGGTGTTGGTGCAGCTGGTGATGGAGGCGATGCCCACCGGTCCGCGCGGGAGGGGCTCACCGAAGACGTCCTCCCCCTTCACCGGGACCGCGTCCGACGCCGGAACGCTCTCCGGTGCAGGAGCGCTCGCCGACACCGGAACGCTCTCCAGGGCAGGAGCGCTCTCCGGTGCGGACGCGGTCTCCAGGAAGGAGGCGGGCACCCGGGACAGCGGAACGCGCTGGTCGGGGCGGTGCGGCCCGGCCAGGCAGGGCTCCACCGCGCCCAGGTCGAACTCCACGAGCCGGTCGAAGCGCGGTTCCGGGGAGTCCGCGCCGCGCACCAGCCCCTGGGCGCGCATGTAGGCGTCCACCGCCTCCACGTGCTCGTCCTCGCGCCCGGTCAGGAGCAGGTAGTCGCGGACCTCGCGGTCGTAGGGGAAGTAGGCGCACGTGGCGCCGTACTCGGGCGCCATGTTCGCCACCGCCGCGCGCGCCGACCAGGACAGGCCGTCGATCCCCGGTCCGCAGAACTCCACGAACGCGTCCACGACGCCCGTCGCGCGCAGCAGTTCGGTCAGCGTCAGCGCCAGGTCGGTGGCGGTGACGCCGCGCCGCAGGGCCCCGGTGAGCCGGACGCCGACGACCTCGGGGAAGTTGAGCATCACGGGTTCGCCGAGCATGGCGGCCTGCGCCTGGAGTCCGCCCACGCCCCAGCCCAGGACGCCGATGGCGTTGATCATCGGCGTGTGGCTGTCGGTGGCCACGAGGACGTCGGGGTGCAGGAGGTCGGGGCCGTCGCCGCCGTCCTCACGCCAGACCACGCGGGCGAGGGTCTCCATGTTGACCTGGTGGATGATGCCCCGGCCCGGGGGGACCACGCGGAAGCCGCGCACGCTGCGCTCGGCCCACTTGACGAACTCGTACCGCTCGGCGTTGCGGCGGAAGTCGATGTCGAGGTTGCGGGCGAAGGCGGCGGCCGACCCGTGCGCCTCGGCGATCACGGAGTGGTCCACGACCAGGTCGGTGGCGATCACCGGGTTGACGTCCGCGGCGTCGCCGCCCAGTTCGGTGACCGTGTCACGCAGGGCGGCCAGGTCGGTGAGGGTGGGCAGGCACGTGGTGTCGTGCAGCATCATCCGGTTGGGGTGGAAGGGGACCTCGCAGTCCCCGTGGCCCGAGCGCACGCGGGCGAGCACCGCGGGCAGGGCCTCGGGCGCCCGGCGGGCCACGTTCTCCACCAGGACGCGGACCGTGTAGGGCGCGCGGTCCAGCTCGTCGGGGGTGAGCAGCCGATCGAGCGCGACGTAGCGGAACTCGCTTCCGGCCGCGTTGAGTACCGCTGTCGCGGCGGTTCTGGCGGTTGTGGACACGGAGTCGTCCATCGTCTCCCCACGCTGGTCCTCGGGTGCGCCGGTTCCCGGACACCCATGATTGTTCTAGCAATGAGACTAGTACAAAGTGGAAACACCCGGTGGAGTCAGCCCCCGGGAGCGGCTGCCCAATGCTCGAAGGCGTCCTTCCAGGTCGCGACCGGCCCGCCAACTCCACCCCGAGGCGGGACGAGCCGGAAGGTTTCCGAGGAGTATCGAGCGCCGATCTCGGGTTCCGCATATTGCACTCGCGTTCATCTTGGTGCAATATCTCCAGGTGTGTGCCCCGCCTCACGAGGCACACGTCACACAGGGACCGGGCCTCGGCACCGGTCACGCGATCCGTGGGGGAGAGCAATGCAGATAACGGCTCCGAGCCGACGCGAGGCGATCGCGGGTGCGATCGGAGCGGTCGCCCTCGCCGGTGCCCTGGTGGAGGTCCGCGCCGGCGAGACCTCCCGTGAAGCGGGTACGGGCGGTGGGCGCCTGGAGGTCGTGGTTCCCGCCGCGGCGGGCGGCGGCTTCGACACCGTCGCCAGGCAGACGCAGTACGCGCTCCAGCAGAACGGTCTGGCCAGCGGGGTCGAGGTGCTCAACCTGCCCGGTGGCGGCGGAACCGTGGGCCTCAACCACACGGCCCAGCAGCGCGGGCGCGGCGACGTGCTCATGGTGATGGGCAGCTCGATCCTGGGCGGCATCGAGATCACCGGTTCGCGGACCACCCTGGCCGACATCACGCCGCTGGCCCGGCTGGCCGAGGACTACATCGTGGTCGCGGTCCGCCAGGACTCCCCGCTGAGGACCCTGGAGGACCTGGCCGCGGCCTGGACCGAGGCACCCCGCGACCTCGTGGTAGGCGGGGGCGCCATCGGCACCTCGGACCACCTGCTGGCCGCGCTCATGCTCGACGGGCTCGGGATCTCGCCCTCCGAGCTGAACTACATCGTCTACTCGGGCGACGGCGAGGTGCTCACCTCCCTGCTGTCGCACACCTCCGACATCGCGGTGTCCAGCTACAACGGCTTCCAGTCGCAGATCGAGGCCGGGGAGGTGCGGGCGCTGGCGGTCTCCGCCGCCGAACCGCTGTCCGGCGTGGACGTCCCCACGCTGCGCGAGGCGGGCATGGACCTGGACCTGGCCAACTGGCGCGGCCTGGCCGCGCCGGGCGGGCTGGACGAGGACCAGCGCGAGGTCCTGCTGGACCTGGTCCACGCGCTGGTCGAGACGCCGGAGTGGCGAGAGGCCGTGGAGCGCTTCGGGTGGCGGGAGGCGTTCGTCGCCGGGGAGGACTTCGACGCGTTCCTCACCGAGGAGACCGCGCGCCTGGAGCAGATCATCGAGGGATTGGGACTGTCGTGACCCGAGAAAGACCCGCCGGGGTGCAGTCCCCGGAGACCGACGCGGAGACCGGCACGGACACCGGGCCCGCGAGCGGGAGCGAGACGCGAGTCAGCGCCCGGACCGAGGCCGGGGACGGCAACGGAACCGGTGCTGGGAACACCGTCGAGAGCGTGACCGGCGACCGGGCCGGGACCACCGAGGGCGTGACCGGAGCCGACACCGCCGCCCCGGAACCCGCGGCCGACCCCGCGCCCGCCACCCTCGGCACGGCACTGGCCGTGCCCGCGGTGACCCTGGTGACGGCCCTCTTCCTGCTCGTGGGCGGCATGGTGATCCGCGTGCCGGAGAGCAGCGGCTTCCTGGGCCCGCAGTTCTTCCCGCTGACCGTGGGCGCCCTCCTGGGTGTCACGGCGTGCGTGGCGGGGGTGCGCGCGGTCCTGGCCGTGCGGCGCTCCCCGTCCGCCGAAACGACCGGGACCGTGGCCGCTCCCACCACGGCCGCCGAGGCCGACACCGACGCCTCCGACGCGAAGAGCGAACACGGCGACTGGTGCACCCTGGGCATCATGGCCGCGACCCTGACCGCCCACGTCCTGCTGCTCCAACCGCTCGGCTGGCTGCTCTCGGGCACCCTGCTCTTCTGGGGCGTCAGCTTCGCCCTGGACCGGCGCTCACCCCTGCTGGACCTGTGCGTGGCCGTGGCCCTGGCCGCGCTCGTGCAGATCTGCTTCTCCGGCCTGCTGGACGTGTCGCTGCCCAGCGGCCTGCTCGGAAAGGTCCTGTGAACACCGTGGACACCTTCTCCCTCCTGATGTCGGGGTTCGCCGAGGCCCTGACCCCCGTCAACCTGCTGTGGTGCCTCCTCGGCGTGGTCCTGGGCACGGCCGTGGGCGTCCTGCCGGGGCTGGGCTCGTCCATGGCGGTCGCCCTCCTGCTCCCCCTGACCTTCCTGCTGGAGCCGACCGCGGCGTTCATCATGTTCGCGGGCATCTACTACGGCGGGCAGTTCGGCGGCGCGACCACGTCCATCCTGCTCAACACCCCCGGGCAGAGCTCGTCGATCGCCACCGCGTTCGAGGGCCACGCCATGGCGCGGGGCGGCAGGGCCTCCCAGGCGCTGGCGGCGGCGGTGATCGGCTCCTTCATCGGCGGCATCGTGGCCACGACCGTGGTGGCCTTCTTCGCCCAGCGCATGGTGGTCCTGGCGCTCGGGTTCGGACCGGCCGAGTACTTCGCGCTCGCCGTCCTCGCCTTCGTGTGCACCGCCGCCGTCGTGACCTCCTCCCCTCTGCGGGGCATCACCGCTCTGGGCATCGGCCTGACGATCAGCGTGGTCGGCATCGACGACCAGAGCGGCGCCATCCGCCTGACCCTGGGCGTCCCGCAGCTGCTGGACGGGGTCAGCATCGTCGTGATCACGGTCGGACTGCTGGCCGTGGGCGAGGTCCTGCACACCGGCTTCCGGCCGAAGCGGGCCGCCGCGGGTCAGCTGGTGGCGTCGGGCACGCCGTGGCTGGGGCGCGCGGACCTGCGCCGCTCCTGGAAGCCCTGGCTGCGGGGAACGGCGCTGGGACTGCCCTTCGGCGTGATCCCCGCGGGCGGCGCCGAGATCCCCACCTTCCTGTCCTACGGAACCGAGAAGGCGCTGGCCAGGCGGCGCGGGAACAGCGAGTTCGGCCGGGGCGCGATCGAGGGCGTGGCCGGTCCGGAGGCGGCCAACAACGCGACCACGGCGACCGCGATGGTCCCCCTGCTCGGGCTCGGCCTGCCCACGTCCGCGACGGCCGCCGTGATGCTGGCGGCGTTCCAGCAGTACGGGATGCAGCCGGGACCCCTGCTCTTCGAGCAGGAGGGCGACCTGGTCTGGGCGCTGCTGGCCAGCATGTTCATCGGCACGTTCCTGCTGCTGGTGATCAACCTGCCCTTCGCGCCGCTGTGGGCGCGGCTCCTGCGCCTGCCCCAGCGCCACCTGTTCGCGGGACTGATGGTCTTCGCCACGGTGGGCGTGTACTCGGTCAAGGGCTCGGTGTTCGACGTCGTCCTGCTGTTCGCGGTGGGCGCCCTCGGTCTGCTGATGCGCAGGTACGACATCCCCGTGGCGCCGGTCCTCATCGGCGTCATCCTGGGGCCGCTGGCCGAGAGCGAGCTGCGCCGGGCGATGGCCGCGAGCCAGGGCGACGTGTCGATCCTGTTCGACAGCGGCATCGCGGTCGGCATCTACACCATCCTCGTGGCCGTGGTGGCGGTCTTCGCGGTCAAGCGGGTGCGGGACCGGCGCCGGTCCGCGACCCCGGCCGACGGGAGCCGGGTGGGCACCGTGTAGAACCGGATGGTCACGTCATCGGACGTCCCGGGGGACCCCCAGCCCCCGGGGCGCCGTGGCGTCGGGCGGGGAGCACACGGACGAGGGGGAGAGAACGTTGGGAAGAGGCCGCGTCAGGGGGGCGTCGTGGCTCTGGCCGCTGTTACTGAGCGTCATGTGCACCCACACCGCGCTCAACCTCGCCCGTCCCCTGGTCTCGTACCGGACGATCGCCCTGGGCGGTGACGCCGTGGCGGTCGGGCTGGTCACCGCCGCCTACGCGCTGCTGCCCCTGCTGGTGGCGGTCCCGCTGGGGCGTGCGACCGACCGGTCCCGGCGCATGGCGTGGATCGTCGGCCTGGGCGCGGCGGTGCTCGGCGCGGGCTCGCTGCTGCTGGCGTACGGCACGGACCTGTTCGCGATCGCCGCGGCCAGCACGGTGCTGGGCATGGGCCACCTGCTGTGCATGGTCGCGGGTCAGGGGCTCATCGCGCGCATGGCCGCACCGGGGAACCTGGACCGCGACTTCGGGTGGTTCACCGCGGCGGCCTCCCTGGGCCAGCTCGTGGGCCCCCTGCTGTCGGGCGCGATGCTGGCCGACGCCTCGGGGGACGCGCTGCTGTCGGCGACCTCCGCCGCCCTGCTCCTGGCCGCGGTGATCGGCGGACTGGGGCTGGTGCCGATCCTGGCCTTCGTCCGGGTGCGCATGCCCGCGCCCTCGCGCGAGAAGGGCTCGGAGAGGACCCCCGCGCGGGAACTGCTGCGCAGGCCGGGCCTGCCCTCGGGGCTGTTCGCCAGCCTCGCGCTGCTCTCGGCCGTGGACATCCTCACCGCCTACCTGCCGCTTGTCGCCGAGAACCGCGGCATCTCACCGATGACGGTCGGCGTCCTGCTGAGCCTGCGCGCGGGGTTCTCCCTGCTGTCCCGCCTGGTGCTGTCCCGGCTGGTGCTGCGGTGGTCTCGCGAGACGCTGATCGCGGTCAGCGCCGGGGCCGCGGGCCTGTCGATGGCTGCGGTGGCCCTGCCGGTCAGCAACGTGTTCGTGCTGGGAGCGGTGCTGGCCGTCGGGGGGTTCCTGCTGGGTCTGGGCCAGCCGCTGACGATGTCGGCGGTGGCCACGGCCGCGCCGGAGGGCTCGCGCGGGGCCGCGCTGGCGCTGCGGATCTGGGGCAACCGGCTCGGGCAGGTCGGAATCCCGGCCGTGGGCGCGGGGGTCGCGGGCGCGGTGGGCGCGCCCGGGGCGCTGTGGTTCGCGGCGGTGGTGCTCGTGGCGTCCGCGGTCACGGCGGCCAAGCAGATCTGACCCGCCCCGGGGCCCGCGGGGCGGGCGGGAAGCGTGAGGCGCCAGATGCCCGCAGGGCCTCCCGACCACGCGAGACAGACGCACACGGAAAGCCAGGTGCGCATGAGGCGCGTGAGCCACACGGACACCCGACCATCCCGAGCGGGTAGCAGCACGAGGCAGCAGATGCGTGTGGGACGCGTGAGCCCGCCAGAGTGGCCCGGGGCGTGCGAGGCGGGTGCTCAGCACAGGCGTCACAACCGTGCTCTCCCGTCCCGGAACCAAACCCGGGAACCGCCTCGGAGCGAACGCACAGGTCGCGCACTCCCCTGTTCGAACACTCCCCGGGGGCGTACGATGAGAAGTTAGTGTGTCGGCAGTCGGGTCCACCAACCCCGGCGTCTCCACGGAACCAGGCAACGTGAACCACCCCGCCCCCTCCCCCGCACAGCGCGTCTACCGTTCCCGGACCACCAAGCAGGCCGTCCACGACTGGTGCTGGGACAGGCTCAACGCCCAGCCCCTGCTCACCCCGCTCGCGACCGTCCCCTGTTCCCTGGGCGTCACCCGCGTCTTCACCGCCTCCGGAGGCCCCGGCGTCCCGGTCCTCGTGCTCCCCGGTTCGGTCCTGAGCACGGCCACGCTCCTGGACGCCGTCCGCGTCCTGGCCGAGGACCGCCCCGTCCTGATCGCCGACCCGCCCGGACAGCCCGGGCTCAGCGACGGCGTCCGGCCCCTGGTCGAGCGCCCGGCGTACTACGGCGGCTGGCTGGACGAGGTGCTGCCGCAGATCACCGACCGGCCCGTCCTGGTCCTGGGCCACGGCATCGGCGCGGCCATCGCGCTCTCGGCCACCCCCGGGCCCCTGGTGGCCGGGCTCTGCCTGGTCAACCCCGGCGGCCTGACACCGGCGACCGGCGCAACCGCCCTGGCCGCCGCCCTGGTGCGCTGGAGGTTCCACCCCGACGCCCGATCCAGCTCCGCGCTGCTGCGCGCCATGTGCGGCCCCGGCTCGGCCGAACCCCGGGACGCCACCCTGCTGGAGTGGACGACCCTGGTCGGCCGGTCCTGCCGCGCGGTCAACGTGCTGCCGCCCCGACCGCTGCGGGCGGAGGCCCTGCGCCACTGGCGGCGGACCCCGGTCAGCGTCGCCACCGGGTCGCACGACCCCTTCTTCTCCCCCGACCTGCTGCACAGCCCGGCCCTGCTCTTCCTGGACGCCGCCGTCCACACCGTCCGGGGCGCGGGACACCTCGCGCTCCACGAACGCCCCGACCTGGTGCGGGACCTGCTGCGGGGGCTCCCCGACACCTGAGGCCCCGGGCCGCGTCCGCGGCCCGGGGCCCGGGGCCCGTGTGACCGCGCGGATCAGGCCTCGGTGTCGGGGCCCGGCTCCTCAGGGGCCTTGAGCGGCTTGACCAGCGCCCAGGCGCCCATGAACACGGCGAAGGCGAGCATGCCCAGGCCCGACCACAGGTTCAGGTTCGTGCCGCCCTGCTCGATCTCCTCCGGCGTGGCCGCGAACCCCATGACCGTCAGCACGACGCCGTAGATCGCGAACAGCAGCGCGATGATCGTGCGGATGTCGAAGACCCGGGAGGCGGTGCGGCCCTTCCTCGTTCCGGGGCTGTCAGCGCTCATCGGATGACCTCCTTGCCAGCTTGTCTCAGCACGGTGCACCTCTCGGGGTCGCTCAGGCGAAGATGATGTTCAGGATGATGACGAGTGCCAGGGCGATCCCGGCCAGCAGCCCCGGTCGGCGGTACCAGCCGGAGTCCTCACCGGTGGTGGAGGCCTTGCGCGACTCGCGCGGGGTCAGGGAGTGCACCAGGCCCACCAGCTCGGAGTCGGGCTTGGGCCGGGTGAACATGGTGACCACGACGCTGACGAGGATGTCGACCACGAAGGCCGCGCCCGCGCCGACGAAGCTCGCGCCCTGCGCCGACAGGGCCAGCACGCCGGTCTCGGCGAGCAGGAAAACGCCCACGGCGGCCAGGGTTCCCGCCGCCAGGCCGCTCCAACCGGCGTGGGGCGTCATCCGCTTCCAGTACATGCCGAGGATGAACGTGGCGAACAGCGGCGCGTTGAAGAACGAGAACAGCTGCTGCAGGTAGTCCATCAGGTTGGAGTAGCCCGAGGCGATGAACGCCGTGCCCACGGCGCCGACGGTGGCTCCGACCGTGACCCACCGGCCCATGCCCAGGTAGTAGGAGTCGGGCCGGTTCTTGACGACGTAGGCCTGCCAGATGTCGTACGTGAACACGGTGTTGAACGAGCTGAGGTTGGCGGCCATACCGGCCATGAACGACGCGAGCAGACCGGCCAGGGCCACGCCCAGCAGACCGTTGGGCAGCACGTCGCGCATCAGCAGCAGGATCGCGTCGTTGTAGTCGACCCCGGGGTTCTCACCGGCCTTGAGCTGGACCATCTCCGAGACGCTCACGCCCGCGATCATCCCGGGGATGATGACGATGAACGGGATGAACAGCTTGGGGAAGGCGCCGATGATGGGGGTGCGCATCGCGGCCGACATGCTCTTGGAGGCCATGGCGCGCTGCACCTCGACGAAGTTCGTCGTCCAGTAGCCGAACGCGAGGACGAAGCCGAGGCCGAAGACGATGCCGAGGATGCTCAGGAAGCTGTCGCCGAAACCGGTCAGCGCGTTGCCCGGCCAGGCGGAGAGCTGTTCGGCGCCCTGCGGCGAGGCGGTGACCTCCTCCACCAGGCCCGACCAGCCGCCGACCCGGTTCAGTCCGGCCAGGGTCAGCGGCAGCAGCGCCGCGACGATGACGAAGAACTGGAGCACCTCGTTGTAGATGGCCGCGGAGAGCCCGCCCAGCGCGGTGTAGCTGAGGACGATGGCGGCGGCCACCAGGAGCGACAGCCACAGGGGCCAGCCCAGCAGCGCGTCCACGATGGTCGCCAGCAGGAAGAGGTTGACGCCCGCGATCAGGATCTGGGCGACCGCGAAGCTGATCCCGTTGAGCAGGTGGGCGGCGGTGCCGAAGCGGCGGAGCATGAACTCGGGGACGCTGCGGACCTTGGAGCCGTAGTAGAACGGCATCATGACCAGGCCCAGGAACAGCATCGCCGGGACGGCGCCGATCCAGAAGTAGTGCATGGTCGGCATGCCGTAGTTGGCGCCGTTGGCCGACATGCCGATGATCTCGATGGCGCCGAGGTTGGCCGCGATGAAGGCCAGACCCGTCACCCAGGCGGGCAGGGAGCGCCCCGACAGGAAGAAGTCGAGGCTGTTGGAGACCGAACGCCGGGCGATGAAGCCGATGCCCAGCACGAACGCGAAGTACACCGCGAGCAGGGTGTAGTCGATGGCGTTGGCGTCCAGCCGCAGGGAGTCCTGTGCTAGCACGGTCACGTCGGCTGGTCCTCTCTCGACGCGGCGGCCCCTCCGTGGAAGGCCTGTTCACACCTTCGGACGTGATGCGCGCGGGTCGGCACCGGATCTCGGGCGACGAAGGACGCGGCGTCGCGGACCGGTACCCGTGTCTCCACCTCAGGACGGGGTGCGCCCATGTTCTTACTCCGTTCACGCATGTGCACCGTGCACATGAGGACCATTCCCCACATTTTTCCACGGAACCAAACATTAACCATCAAGGTAAGCAACCATCTTGCACAAGCACCGGTGTGTCAAGGGTCTGGCGCCGCCCCGTTCGGGCGGCGCGCGCGGCCCCGCGGGGGGTCGCGGGCACCGGTGGGAGCGGCGTCGCGGGAGGCCTTCTCCCAAGGCGCCGGGGGGCAGGGGCGCATGTCCACCTACCCCGCCGGAACGCGCCTATCGTGTGCATCCGGGGCTGTTTCTCATGAAATGCCGCCGAAGGCGGTGCGGCGGACGGGGCGCGGGAGACAGGCCGGGCCGGGGCGCGACCCCTCGCCTGGAACGGAAGGAGGGGCCGCTCGGAGTGAACGTCTTGCGTCGGGCGAAGCGGGCGGCCCGCCCCGGAGTACGGGGCGGGCCGCCGACGGGACCGGTCAGCGGTCCCGGCCGGGCTCCGGAAAGGTGAGAACGCCGATCTCGGGGGCTCCGGGCAGGCCGGGCTCGCTGACCAGACGCCCGGTCATACCGGCCTCCTCCGCGAGCCCGGCGATGCTGAGGTTCTCCCACACGTAGGTGTCGCTGGTGCTGCGCACCAGCGTGTCACCGCGGAGGACCTTCCAGGTGGTCTCCCACCGGAGGACCTCGGTCTCGGCGCCCTCGACGGGCTCGGCCCGCGTCCACCACTCGTAGGTCTGCTCGCCGATGCGCTCCCGCAGCATGCGGAAGGGGGGAACGGCTCTGGCGGAACCGGTGCCCATGAGTTCCACGACGACCGGCGCACCCGGCGGGACGTGGGCCCTCAGTCGGCGCCACAGCGCCAGCCTCTCGTCCCTGGTGAGGTGGCCGACCACTCCGAAGACGACCACCGCGCCGACCCGGTCGGGCAGCCGCAGGCGTTGGGCGGGTTCGGCGCTGATGGTCACGCGTCGGCGCAGGTCGTCGTTGCCGACGACCCGGCTGGTGAGCATCGCCCGCATGGGGGTGGACGGTTCCGCGGCGATGATCGGGGCGCCCGGCAGGGCCTCCGCTATCACTTCGGTGATGCGGCCCGTGCCGGCTCCGATCTCGACGACGGGGCCGGTGCCGGGGACGACCCCGGCCAGCGCCGCGCGCAGCGGTCCGGCACTGGTGCGCACATGGCGTGCCGCGACCATCTCGTAGAACTCGGCCGAGGCCGTGTAGTAGTCGGCGACCATGGTGATCTCCCTCGTCGTGGTGGCGTCAGGGTGTGCTGGGCCAGGTGGGTGCCGTCTCGGTCGGTGCGTGGCCCAGGGCCCGGGCGACGGCCGCCGCGACCGGGCGGCGCTGTTGCGCGAGGAAGAAGTGGCCGCCCGGGAACACCTCGGTCGTGACCTCACCGGTCGTCGTGGTCCTCCAGGTCGCCGCGGCCTCCTCGGAGCACTCCGGATCCTGTGCGCCGACGAAGACGTGCACGGGCATGTCGAGCGGTTCCGCCCGGGTGGGCCGGTAGGTCTCGATCAGCCGGTAGTCGTTGCGCACGTAGCGCAGGACCGCGGTCCGCAGCTCCTCGTCGGCCAGGACCTCCGGCGGGGTGCCGCCCAGTCGGGTCAGGTCGGCCGCCAGGTGCTCGTC
Organism: Nocardiopsis sp. M1B1; assembly: GCF_052466615.1. Taxonomy (NCBI): domain Bacteria; kingdom Bacillati; phylum Actinomycetota; class Actinomycetes; order Streptosporangiales; family Nocardiopsidaceae; genus Nocardiopsis; species Nocardiopsis sp. M1B1. Next base: position 2,152,932 of record NZ_CP196194.1, on the reverse strand, counting down.
GTCGCGCAGGTGGACGTCCCCGGGTCTGACGTGGAGGGGCGCGGGCCGCCCCGAGGCGAACAGCCGGACCGGGGCCGGGATCGCCCTCCGACGCGCTTCCACGGCCACCTCGTAGGCCACGGCGCTTCCCATGCTGTGGCCCAGGAGCGCGTAGGGGCGGTCCAGGAGGGGGTCGAGCGCGTCCACGACCGCGTCGACGACCTCGGACATCGTGTCGACCATGGGATCGCCGAACCGGTCCTCGCGCCCGGGGTACTGCACGGTCAACGCCTCGATACCGGGTGGCAGCAGGTACTGCCACGGTCGCAGCGAGGACGCCGACCCCCCTGCGTGGGGCAGGCAGACGAGCCGCACGTCCGCGCGCGGGCGGTGCTGGGGCCGGCGCAGCCACGGGCTGATGGGCGTATGCCGCAGGTCCATGGGAATTCCACTCCTCGCGTTCTCTTCCGGTGAAAACAGAATGGCTTTTAATGGCGCCGCCATTGGCGACACCGGTGACATTGGTCTCGGACAGCAGATTTCCAATCGGGTTGGAAATCAGATCCGCGCGTTGTAAAGTTATCAGTGAAGATCAGTCGGATTCTCCTTTTCCCCGATTTTTCCTGCCGTTTTTGAATCCTGCATAGAAGGGCTGGTGCGCGTATGTCCGACGCCGACGTCGCGAGGCTTCCGGGTTTTCCCATGCCACGTGAGTGCCCGTTCTCGGCACCGGGCGCCTACGCCGACCTGCGCGAGCGGGGGCCCGTGGCGCGGGTGCGCCTACCCACCGGCCGCACGGCCTGGGTCGTCACCGGATACCAGGAGGTCCGCGCGGTACTCGCCGACCCCCGCGTGAGCGCGGACATCCGCCGCCCCGGTTTCCCCGCACTGGTGGAGGGCGAACAGGAGGCCGGCACGAAGACGACGCCGTTCATCCGGATGGACCCGCCCGAGCACTCCCGGTTCCGCCGGATGCTGCTGGCCGAGATGACGGTGCGCAAGGCCCGGCGGATGCGCCGTGACATCCAGCGGATCGTCGACGACCGAATCGACGAATTGCTGAACTACGGCCCGCCGGCCGATCTGGTGACCCATTTCGCCCACGTGGTCTCCAGCACCGTCATGTGCGAACTGATCGGTCTGCGCCGCGGCGACCAGCTGTTTCGGCGCGTCACCGAGACCCTGGGCTCGCAGGTCTTCGGCGGGGGCGGCAGCACCGCCGAGGGCGCCAGCGAGGGCATCGGCGCCCTGGGCGCCGTGGTGGAGGACGCCGTGCGCGCCAAGGAGGACGACCCCGGTGAGGACCTGCTGAGCCGACTGGTCCACGAGCAACTGCGGTCGGGCGAGCTGACCCGGCAGGAACTGGTGACCACGATCAGCATCCTCATCGTCGCGGGCTGGGAGACCACCACCAACCAGATCGCGCTGAGCGTGCTCGCACTGCTGCAACGCCCCGACCTGCTCGACCGGCTGCGGCGCGACCCCGCGGTGCTCCCGCAGGCGGTCGAGGAACTCCTGCGGGCGCTCTCCGTGGGCGACTCCATCGCGCTGCGCACGGCGACCGAGGACATCGAGGTCGGCGGGACCGTGATCCCCGCCGGCGACGGGATCATCCCGCTGCTGGCGGCGGCCGACCACGACCCCGCGGTGTTCCCCGACCCCGAGCGGATCGACTTCGACCGCACCGGCAGGACCCACGTGGCGTTCAGCTACGGGATCCACCAGTGCGTCGGCCAGAACATCGCCCGCCTCGAACTGGGTGTCGCCATCGGCACCCTGGTCGACCGGATGCCCGGGTTGCGGGCGGCCGAGCCGTTCTCGTCGGTTCGCTTTCGTCACGACGGAATCGCCTTCGGACCCGAACGGGTGCTCGTCACGTGGTGACCGGACCCTCCCCCGGCGCCGTGAGCGTACCCAGGTAGGGCACGCTCGCGGCGTGGGGCGCGGGCGGCGGAGTGAGGCGCAGACCGCACTCCCGGGCGAGCTGGGCGAGCTCCAGCGTGTACCAGCGGTACTGCTCCCGGACCTCGCGGACGGGCTCACCCCCGCGGAGGACGCGCCACTCGGTGTCGAGGAGCATCCGGCCCGGACCGTCCGGTTCTCCGGACATCCACCACTCGTACCGCTGGTCGCCGAGCTCGGCGTGGCGCAGGAGGGTCGGGCGGATCGTCGTGGGCTCGCGCATCCCCGTCAGCTCGACCACGATCGGGGCCCCGGGAGCCATGCGCCGGGCCAGCCCCCACAGGAGTTCGCGGCGCAGGTCGGGTTCGAGGTGGCCCAGCACACCGCAGAGCACGACCCCGCACAGCCGTTCGGGAAGGACTCCCGGCTCCAGCAGGCGCTCCGCGGCGTGGGGCAGGACAGTCACCCTCCGCGCGAGCCCGGGGTCGTCGCCGACCCGGGCCGTGAGCAGGGCGCGCATCCCCGCGGCGGGTTCGGTGGCGATCAGGCGGCAGTCGGGGTAGGCCGCCGCGACCTGCCGGGTGACCAGTCCGCTGCCCGCGCCGATGTCCACCAGGGGTCCGGCGCCCGGATCGATCCCCGACAGGCACGCGACGACCGCGGGGCCGGTGCGGGCGGTGTGCTCGCGCGCGCCGAGGTCGAAGAACTCCGCGGCCTCGTTGTAGTCCGACAGGTCCGCCGCGTGCGGGCGGGCCGGTTCACCGGCGGGGGCCGGGCGGGCCCCCTCGGGCCCGGGACCGGCGGACCCCGCCGTGCCCGGGGTGCCGGGCGCCGCGAGCACGGCGGGCGCCAGGGGTTCGGGGTCGGCGGGGCGGATCAGCTCCGGTGGCCCCAGACGGGCCATCAGGTCCCGCCAGACCGCGAAGACCGCGAGGTCGTGCTGGGCCGACCGGAGCGGGTCCCCGCCCGCGGCGATCGCCGCGGCGAAGCCGTCGAGGGCCTCGCCGATCGCCGCGGGCCACAGCTCCGAGAAGATGTCGGAGATCCGGGGCGGCGGGTCCACCCCGTCCAGGACCGCCGACGCGGGCAGCCGGAGCGCCTCGGCTCCGGCCCCGGGCGTGAACACCAACCGGTGCCCGGAGTCGCGGGGGGAGTGCACCCGCGGGTGCCACAGCACGGGGCCGTGCGTGTCGGCCAGGGTCAGGACCCCCCCTTCGGTACCCACCGCCACGCGGTGCCAGAAGAGGGAGTGGTTGTCGCGGTCGCCGGGGTGGAGCTGGTTGTGCACCCGCAGCGTCAGCGGGGCTCCGGCGATGGCGCCGTGCAGCAGCCTCAACGGCGCCTCGCCGTTCGCGGCCGCGGCGACGTCCTCGGGGACCGGGGCCGGATCACCCAGCCGCCAGGGGCGCGTACCGCCCAGGGCCCGGGCCAGGATGTCGATCAGGGGGGCCAGGACGTGGACCGGGGCCGCCGCGTCGACGAACAGGACGCGCTGCAGCTTCCTCAGTCTGCCGGCCGCCTCGATGAAGCCGCGCACCGGGGCCACGTGCGGGTAGTGGGTGTTGACCTGGAACTGCCGGTTGGCCCGCCGCGCCGCGCGAAGGGACTCCGACAGCTCGTCGGGGTGCAGCGGGTGCTCCTGGAGCACGTGCACCCCCCTGTCGAGCAGGGTGCGCGCGAGCTCCGAACCCCTGCCGCCCATGACCGCCGCGGGGACCGCCACGAAGGCGGCGTCGATGTCGTCGGGCAGCTCCTCCGGGGAGGTGTGGCAGGGCACGCCGTGCCGTTCGGCCAGTTCCCGGGAGTAGCGGCTGCCGGTGGAGAGGATTCCCGCCAGGGTGAACTCCGGGTGGCGCCGGACGGCGTCGATGTAGAGGCGGCCGAAGTTCGTGCCGCAGACGACGGCGCGCAGCGGCGTCCGGGGGCTCACAGGGCACCGTCCTCGACGGCGGCGTCCGCGTCCCCGGGGGCGGGCAGCGCGGCGGCGTGCTCGTGGACCGCGAACTCCGCGTCCCCGTCGGCGCTGAGCGCCGCCACCGTGGCCTGCGGGTCCATCGCCTCGGCGGCGTAGTGCAGCCCCCCGCCGACGCGGCCGGCCAGGACGTCCAGGACCGCGAGCGCCGCGACCGCGCCGGTGAGCTGGTAGCTGCTCTCGCTGTACACGACGCAGGTGCGCGCCCAGTCCTGCCCCGAGAGGCTGAACACCAGGCGGTAGTAGGGCACGCTGCCCGCGGCGTCGACCTCGGCGGCGCGCCGGATGCGCTCGGTCACCGCGGCCCGCTCCCCGGCGGTGTCCATGGGCAGTGTCGGCAGCGCGGTGAACAGTTCGCGCACCCGCGTTCCGGGGAAGACGTTGTACCAGTCGGCCTCGGCCAGGCCCATCCGCGCGGCCAGGCGCTCCACCTCGGCGGTCAGGAGCGGGTGCAGGGCGACCCGGTGGGGGAAGTAGGGCACCTCGGCTCCGTCGGCCACCCGCAGGACCCTGTCGGCGCGGCGGCCGTGCCGCCAGGCCGCCAGGGGGCGGCCGAAGCGCTCGCCGCCGGACCCGCCGGTGTCGAGGGAGAGGACGATGTCGGCCGCCACGCTCTCGGTCGCGTGTTCCAGCCCGCCGGCGTAGCCGGTCATCCTGCGCGCCGGCCCCTTCGCGGGGTCGGATCCGGCGAGCCAGGGGGGGATGAGGCCGGCCAGGCCGGGGACGGTCCCGGCCGACAGGACGACGCAGCGGTCCGGCCCGACCCCGCCCGACTCCGTCAGGGACTCGTGGACGGGGTCGTCCCCCAGGACGTCGACGACGTCGGCGCCCGCGGCCAGCCCGGCCCGCACGACGGTGTCCTTGAGCAGGTAACTCGGCCCGGCGCAGTTGACCAGCAGGGTGCAGCCCGCGCTGAACCGGGCGAGCGAGGAGGGGTCCAGGGCGTCGACCCCGACGGTCTCGCTGCCCTCGGGCCAGGGGCCCGGGGGGACGGCGGAAGGACGCCGGGCGCCCAGGCGCAGCGGGCCGACACCCGCTCTGGCCAGGGCGGCGGCGGTGTGGCGGCCGACCGCGCCCGAGGCGCCGATGAGGCCGATCATGAGGTCTTCCCTTCGATGATCTCGTGCAGGTGGCCGTCCACGGTGGGGACGTTCTGACCCGTCATGCAGGTGAAGTGCTCGCCGGGGATGTCGCGGGTGCGCAGCTCGCCGAGGCAGATGCGCGCCCAGTGGTCGGCGATGGTGTCGGCGCTTCCCGGGAAGGGGTAGGCGCCGTTGTGCCGCAGGAAGGTGATGTCGCCCGCGTAGGGTTCGGCCCGGTGCCGGCTCAGCGCGAAGATGCTCTGCTGGTAGGTGCGCAGCGCGCGCAGCAGGCCCTCGGGCTGGTAGGTGTCGGCGAGCTCGGGCGGCAGCGCCTCGCACATGCGCTTCACCCGGGCCATCCTGGGCAGCGCCTCCAAGGCCTCGAAGGCGGCCCCGACATCGGCGAACTCCCCGTCCAGATCGGCGATCGCGCCGTCCAGGACGGCCTCCGGAGAACGGTCGAGCAGGGAGGAGACCGCCTCGCCGACGCGGTCGGAGTCGGCGGGGAACCCGATACGGGCCTGGTCCATGCCCATCATGAGCGAGAAGGAGTACTCGGAGAGCAGTTCGTCGTCGATACGGAAGGTCGGGCTGTGGCTGCTGATGACCGTGAGGCTGCGGACGGTGGCACCGGCCTCGGCGAGCCCGCGGGCCACCTCGGTGGCGATGACCCCGCCCACGCAGTAGCCGACGACGTCGACCCGCGTGTGCCCGGCGTCGACCAGGGCGCGCACGTACTCGGCGGCCGTGCGGTCGATGAGCCCGTTCGGGTCGGCGTTGCGGAAGTCCTCGGGTGCCGGAAGCTCCAGGCCCACCAGCCCGTGTCCTTCGGTGGAACGGGCGCGGAGCCGGGTGACCAGGGGCCGGTAGGGCAGCAGGGTCCCCGTTCCGGCGTGCACGAGCACGGTCACCGGGGCGCCGGCCTGCGGCGCGACCAGCTCCACCAGCGGCGAGTTCTCCGCCTCCTCCTCCGCTTCGGGGGCGGAGAGTTCGCGCAGGTAGGCCGCCAGGCCCGCGATGGTCGGCCGACGCAGCAGGTGGCGCAGGACGACCTCCCACTCCAGGTCCCATTCGTGCCCGGCCAGCCCGTCGCGCAGCCGACCGACGATCCGGGCCACCAGCAGCGAGTCGCCGCCCAGCGCGAAGAGGTCGTCGTCGCGTCCGATGTGCTCCGTTTCGAGCAGCTCGGCCCACAGGTCCGCCAGTGCGCGTTCGAGGTCGTCGCGGGGCGTCTGGTCACCGGCCTCCTCCGCGGAGCCGGTCCCCAGCTGGAGCGACCGCTTCTCCAGCGCGCCGCGGTCCAGTTTGCCGTTCTCCGTTCTCGGCAGGGCGTCGACGATCTCCCAGTGCGCGGGCACCGAGTACTCGGGGAGCAGCTCGTGGCTGCGGCGCGTCAGCGCTTCCACCGCCACCGGGGCCTGCGCCGGTTTGGCCTGGACCAGGTACAGGTGCTGGCCGAAGGCCCGGGCCGTTTCGGGGTCCTCGGGGAACTCCGCGGCGATCCGGCGGCCGCTGTCGCTGTCGCCGATCAGCTCCCGCCACTGTTCATGGCTGAGGAAGGTCTGCTCCCGCTCCCTGCGGACGTCGGTGAACGGCCCCGCGTGCTCGGCCATGAACTCCGCGGAGACGCGGAGCGCGTGGTCGTCGTCATCGGTGTTGGCCAGCAGGAGCATCCACCCGCCCGGCGCCACCAGGGTGGAGAGCCGGTCCAGGGCGGCGTGCGCGTCGGGGAGGTTGTCCAGGACGCCGACGCAGACCAGCAGGTCGACGGAGTTGCGTGCCAGCCCCTGTTCGGCCGGGTCCTGCGCGGGGTCGAAGGCCGCGCAGCGCACCCGGGGGTCGTCGGAGAAGTCCCGCTCGAACGCGGAGCGGTTCTGGGCCGACCCGTCGGTCGCCAGGTAGTCGACCGGGTGGTCGGAGAGAGCGGACAGCAGGTCGGCGGCCACCCCGCCGCCGCGCAGTCCGACCTCCATGACCCGCAGCGGGTCCGAGGTGTCGCGGGTCCGGGCGATCTCGGCGGCCGCGGCGGCCAGGACCGAACGCAGTGCCGAGGAGCCCGCATTCTCCGCGTAGGCGGCGGTCAGCGCCCGCGGATCGGCTCCGGAGAACGGCCGGGCAGCCGCCTCCTCACGGCCGGCGATCAGGTCGGACAGGTGCTCGGCGCTGGAGCGCACCGTGGCGAACAGCTCGGTGCTCCACCCCGCCTCGCTCTCCAGCCGGGCGGCCTCGGCCCAGGCGCGGGCGGTGGCCTGCGGACCGGGGGCCCGCAGGCCGCTCAGCTTGCTCTGGGGCGTGCGCTCCAGGAGACCGGCCGTGACGAGGCCGTTCAGCCAGCGCCGTACCAGCCGGTGGTGTGCGGGGGCCGCTCCCAGGGCGTCGGACACCTCCTCCGGTGAGTACGCGCCGCCGTCGGCGAACACTGGCGCGAGCGTGTCGGCGACGGACGCCGCGGCCGCCTCGCTGAGCGCGGCACGGAACGCGGCGAGCCCCGCGGTGTCCACCCGCCGCCCGGCCTCCCGGCCGGCGTCGCGGACGGCGGGGACCAGTGTCTCGGGGACGGGGAGGGGGGTGTCCAGACGGGCGGGTTCGACGAAGGCCGTCAGGCTCTGTCCCGCTCCCGTGGGCGCGGTGCCGCGCCCGCCGGTGAGCACGACCGCGGCGGCGCCCACCTCGGGCAGCGACTCCACCGCCGCCTGGACGTCGCCGAGTTCGATCCGGTAACCGCGGATCTTGACCTGCTGGTCCTCGCGTCCGAGGAACTCGATCACCCCGTCGGGCCAGTAGCGGCCCATGTCACCGGTGCGGTAGAGGCGCTCGCCGGTCTCCGGGTGCCGGATGAACCGGGCCTCGGTCCGCTCCTTGTCGCCGAAGTAGCCCTGCGCCAGTCCGACGCCTCCGATGTACAGCTCGCCGACGACCAGGTCGGGGCAGGGGCGCAGCGCCGCGTCGAGGACGTGGAACGTCTGGTTGTCCATCGGCCTGCCGTAGGGGATGCTGCGCCAGGCGGGGTCGACCCGGTCGATCGGGTGGTGGATGGACCAGATGGAGGCCTCGGTGGCCCCGCCGAGACTGTGCACCGCCATGTTCGGGGCCCAGGACCGCACGGCCTCGGGCAGGGCGGTGGGAATCCAGTCCCCCGACAGCAGGGCGACGCGCAGGGACGGCAGGGGCGGGTCGTCGGCGCGCAGGTAGTCGTGCACCATCTGGAGCTGCCCCGGTACCGAGTTCCAGAACGTGACCTGCCTGTTCCGGACGGTCTCGATCCACTCGGAGGGGTCACCGCGGCGCGCGGGGTCCGGCAGCACCACGGCCGCCCCCACCGCCAGCGGGCCGAAGACGTCGTAGACGGACAGGTCGAAGCCGAGCTGGGCCAGCGCGAGGACACGGTCGTCGGCGGTCACGCCGAACCTGCGGTTGACGTCGGTGGTCGTGTTCAACGCCGCGGCGTGGCCGATCATGACGCCCTTGGGCGCCCCGGTCGACCCCGAGGTGTAGATGACGTAGGCCAGGTCGTCGGGGCCGGTGTCGGGCCGCGGCGCGGGACCGAACACGGGAGGGAGGACGTCGACGGCGACGGTCCTGCACCCCGGGGGCCACTCGCCCTCCTCCACCAGCCAGGACTGGGTCAGGACCACCGAGGTACCGGCATCGGCGAGGATCGCCCCGCGGCGCCGCGGCGGCTGTGTGGTGTCCAGGGGGAGGTAGGCGGCTCCCGCGAGCAGGGTGCCCAGGACACCGGCGACCTGCTCCCACCCCTTCTCCATCGTGATCGCGACGAGGTCGCCCGCGCCGACGCCGCTGGCGCCCAGCGCCCGTGCGACAGCCGTCGCGTGCGCGACCAGCTCGCCGTAGGTCAGCGAGCGGTCCCGGTCGATGACGGCGACGCGCTGGGGGTCGCGCTCGGCCGCCGCGAGCACCCCGTCCTGCAGCAGGGCGCGCGGCACCGGGGCGGTGGTGTCGTTGACCCGCTCGCGGACGGCGCGGGTGGCTTCGGGCAGCTCGACGCGGGCCGCCTCGTTCCAGGCGTCCGGGTCCTCCGCGAGGCGGGTCATGAGGGCCGCGAAGGCGGCGAAGAGGTCGGCGGCGGTGTCGCCGCCCAGGACCCCTTCGCGGACGTCCCAGCTCAGGGCGAGTTCGTCGGCGCGTTCCATGACCTGGCAGTCGAGCCAGACCTGGGGGGTCTGGGTCTGGGCGTGGCGGATCGCGGCCGCGGGGCGGCGGGCCGCCGCGGAGCCGAGAGTGCTGGTGAACACGACCGGCATGAGCACGGTGTCGCTGTCGCTGCGACGGGTGAGGTCGGCCAGGACCTGGCTCCCGGTGTACAGGGAGTGCTCCAGGTCCTCCAGCAGGGTGTCGCGCAGGGTGGCGGCGCGTTCAGCGAACGTCTGCGCGGGCCGCAGGTCGACGGCGAGGAGCTCGACGGAGGTGAAGTCCCCCACGAGGCGGTCGACGTCAGCGTGCAGGGGCAGGCGGGTGAAGGTGGGGACGTTGAGCGTGAACTGGGGACTGCGGCTCCAGCGGCCCAGCACCTCGGCGTAGGCGGCCATCGCGGCGGCCGAGGCGGTGACGCCCGCGCGGACGGCGTTGGCTTCGAAGGACGCGCGCTGCTCGGCGCTCAGCACCTCCTCGAAGCGCCGGAAGGCGCCGACCCGCCCGCCGTCCGCGGGCAGCGGCAGGTCGGGGGCGGGGGGCAGGGTGGGCAGCCGCCGGGTCCAGTAGTCGCGTGCCCGGTCGTACTCTCCGGTCAGGGTCTGGTTGCGGCGCGCCAGGACGTAGTCGCGGAACCCGATCTCCAGGGTCTCGCCCTCCCGGCCGTGGTACGTGTCCTCCAGCTCGGACAGGACCAGCAGCAGGCTGGCGTAGTCGACGATGAGCTGGTCGATCGACAGGTGCAGGATGAGTTCGTCGTCGCAGCGCGTCATGCGCAGCTCGAACAGCGGCGGCACGTCGGTGGGGGGAACCCTGGAGGCCAGCTCGCGACGCACCAGGTCCACGCGCGCCCCGACCTCGGCGGGGGCGGCGCCGCGCAGGTCGGCGGTCGGCACCGGCTCCTCCGGGATCTGCGGAAGCACTTCCTGGAAACCGTCGGGGTGGACCACCGCACGCAGCATGCCGTGGCGGCGCACCACGGACCACCAGGAGTCCTGGAGCCGCCGCGGGTCGGTGTCGGCCGGGAAGGAGAGTTCGACGTAGACGTGACAGGCCACTCCGCCGTACCCGTACGCGCTGCCGCGGCCGACCAGGTAGGCGGCCTGGATGTCGGTGAGCGGGAAGGGGGTGTGGGCCTCCTCGGGAGCGGGGGTGATCCGGGCGGCGCGGCGGCGGGCGGTCAGGTGGGAGAGGACGTCGGCGCGGTTCTCGCGCAGCAGGGCCTTGCGCTCCTCGGTCAGCACGCCCTTGGGGGCTCGGAACCGCAGGGCACCGCCGTCCTCCCAGAGCCGGATGCCGTCCTTCTCCATTTCGGAAACGATCTGATGGGCGTTCACAGGACTCCGCTTTCTTCGTCGTCGCGGGAGGCGAGGGCGTGGTCGACCTGTCGTGCCAGGTCAGCGAGGGTGGATGCGGTGAGGAACGAACGGACCGAGATCTCGACGCCGAACTCCTCGCCCGTGGCCGTGACCAGGCGCAGCGCGCTCAGGCTGTCGCCGCCGGCGGCGAAGAAGTCGGCGTAGCGGTGGTCGGCCCGCGTGCCCAGGAGTTCGGTCCACAAGGCGGCGATGCGGACCTCGGTCTCCCCCGTGGGCGGGCCCGAGGCGGCGTGCTCCTCGGCGACGGCCGCTTCGGCCAGCGCGCCGCGGTCGACGGCGCCCGCGGCGGTCAGGGGCAGGTGCGGCAGCCGGGTGAGCCGGGCCGGCACGGCAAAGGGGGGCAACAGGTCGGCCAGGTGCCGGGAGAGGCCGTCCGCCTCCTCGCCGTCGGCGGTCGCCATGAAGGCGTGGAGCCGCCGTTCACGCCCCTCCCCCACGGTGACCACCGCCGCGTGGACGACGCCCGGGTGCGATTCGACCGCGCTCTCGACGGCGCCGAGGTCGACGCGGCGACCGCTGAGCACGGCCTGCGGCTCGGGGCCGAGGAACTCGACCGTGCCGTCCGGCAGGTACCGGGCTCGGACACCCGCCGGGCGGAGGCGACCGGACGGGTCGGCGGGACCGCCGATCCAGAGGTCGCCGATCACCTGGTCGGGGCATTCGCGGCCCGCGGAGTCCACGACGCGCAACCGGTGGCCCGGCAGAGGCGTCCCGGACGGCGCGGAGCGGTCGGCACCGCCGTCGAGCTCGACGGCGCTCGCCCAGCCGGAGACACCGCGGCCGCCGTACAGCGCCACGAGCCCGCCCCCACCGCCGGTGGCCCCGCGCAGGCGCTCGGGCAGGCCGGTGCTCACCCGGTCGCCCGAGACGAGCGCCAGGCGAAGGCCTCGCAGCGGCGCCCCCTCCGCGGTCGAGGCCGCCGCGATCAACTCGTCGAGCAGCATCGGCGGGCCGTTCCACACCGTCGCGCCGTGCTCGGCGGCCAGCGCGACCGCGGTGTGCGGGTCGCCCGTCCCCTCGGTTCCGGGGCACACGAGTGCGCCGCCGACGCCGAGCGGACCGAACACGGTGAACGCGTCCACTCCGGCCGCCGGGGGGTCGACCGCCAGCACCCGGTCCCGCGCGTCGAGGCCGAACCTCTCACGTACCGCCGCGATCGTCGCCACCGCGGACCGGTGCTCGACGAACTCGACGGCGGGGTCCGCCCCGTCCTGACCGGCTCCGACGGTGACGTAGGCCGGTGCTCCGGGATCGGCGGCGACCGCGCCCCGCAGGGGTTCGGCGGCGGCCAGGTCCCCGATGTCGGCCTGGTCCGGGCCGTCCGCGCGCCCGGGAGCGACGATCACGGTACGAGCCCCGGCCGCCCGCTGGACGTACTCGCGCCGCGGGCGGGGCTCCCCCGGGTCGGTCAGCAGGTAGGCCGCGCCTACGGAGAGCACTCCCAGGATCGCGACGACCCGGTCGGCTCCGGAGGGCAGGGCGACGGCGACGACGTCTCCGGGGCCCACGCCCCGCTCAGCAAGCCCGCCCGCGACCCGGGCCGCCCGCGCGGCGAGCCCGCCGTAGGTGAGGGGTTCGTGCTCCGGTGCTCCGAGGACGGCGGGCAGGTCCGGACGCTCCCGCGCCTGGCGCAGGACCTCGCCGTGGAGGGTGCCCTCCGGGACGGCGGGGACGGCGGGGACGGCGTCCGGAGCGGGGAGCCGCACGTCCGCCTGGGCGCGCGGCAGCACCGGCGGGGCGGCCGTGTCCCAGTCGTTCTCGGCCAGCCAGGCCAGCATCGCGTTGTAGGCGTCGAACATGGAGTCGAGCACGCCGGGCCGGAACAGCTCCTCGATGGCGTCCCAGGTGACCATGACACCGCCGTGGGACTCGGTGACCTGGTTGTCCAGGAGCACCTGCGGGGTCTGGGAGATGCCCCACACCTTCTCGGGGAAGCCGTCGGAGAGGTCCTTGACGGTGCGGTCGCCCACTCCGACGGAGCTGCTGAAGACCACGGGCATGGCCGCGTCGACCGCGCCGGTGCGCTTGGCGAGCTCCTGGAGCAGCCAGGTCACGGAGGCCTCGCGGTTGTCGAGGTCCTCACTCATGACGCGCTGGAGGCGGTGGGCGGCGTCCGACCAGGGCTCCCCGGTGCGCGGCTCGTACCCGAGCAGGGAGACCGAGGTGAAGTCGCCCATGATCAGGTCGATGCGGGGGTGGACCGGCTGCCTGTTGAACAGGGTGAGGTTGACCGCCACGTCCGGGTGGTCGCTCCACGCCGACAGGACCTCGGCGTAGCAGGTGAGCAGGACGACCGACGGTGTCAGACCGTGTGCCCGGGCCTTGTCGGTGATCGCCTCCCACGACTTCGCGTGGAACGGGCGCTGGCGCCGGGTGAAGCGGGGGCGCTCCACCGTGGAGGGGTCGGCGACCAGCGGGAGCGCGGGTGCCGGGGGCAGCGTCTGGAGCCGGCGCGTCCAGTGCCGGCGCGCCTGCTCGACCGAGTCGGGGTCGGGTTCGGAGTGCAGGACGTAGTCGCGGAAGGAGACGTCGATCGGCTCCAGCTCCGCCTCGGGGTCGCTGTAGAGCCGGTCGAGCTCCCCATACAGGGCGATGATGGACGCGGCGTCGAGGACGATGTAGTCGAGCCCGATCGCCAGGCGCGTGCGCGTCGCGCCGCCGCTGGGGTAGCGCACGGCCCGCAGTTCGAACAGGGGCCACCGGGTCAGGTCGATGCTCAGGTGGGAGGACTCCTCGCGCAGCCCGGCCAGGACCTTCGCCGCCTCCTCCTCGGAGCCGACCTCCGTGACCGCCACCGTGACCGGCGGCGCCTGCGGCAGGATGCGCTGCCTTCCGTCCTCGTCGAAGACGGCGCGCAGCATCTCGTGCCGGTCCACCAGGGCCGCCCAGACGCGTTCGAAGCGGTCGAGGTCGAAGTCGGCGCCGTCGAACTCGCTGTAGTGGTAGGTGCCCACGCCCCCGAGGGAGAGTCTGCTGTCGCGCCCGATCCAGAACGCCCTCTGGACGTCGGTCATCGGGAAGGGCTGGTGGCGGTTGGCCGGGTCGCCCTCCCCCAGGACGGCGTCGGTCGACGGTTCCTGCCGTGTGAGCGTTGCGGCGAAGTCGGCCAGCGCGGGCGAGGCGAACAGGCGCGCGACCCGCGCGCCGCCCACGCCCCGTTCCCGCAGAGCGCCGATCATCCGGGTCGCCAGCAGCGAGTCACCGCCCAGGGCGAAGAACCCGTCGTCGCGCCGGACGGCCTTGACGCCCAGGAGCTCGCCCCAGACTTCGGCCACCACGGTCTCGGCCCACCCGCGCGGGGACTGGTCCCCGGCGGGGTCGCCCTCGGACGCGCGGCCGGTCGCGGCCGCCGTCAGCGCCTCGGCGCGCCGCCGGTCGAGCTTGCCGTTGGCGGTCAGGGGGAGCTCGTCCACCAGCACGGTCTGGGAGGGGACCATGTAGGAGGGGAGGTTGCGCTCCAGAGCGGCGCGGAGCTCCGCCTCGGCCGCCGGCCCCGTCACCCCGGCCGCCACCAGGGCGAGCCTGCGCGGTGTACCCGTGATGAGCGCGACCGCGGCCCCGACCACCGGACACCATGCGGCGGCCGCCTCGACCTCGCCCAGTTCGATGCGGTGTCCGCGTAGCTTCACCTGGTGGTCGGCGCGGCCGAGGAACTCCAGGACGCCGTCGGACCGGTAGCGCGCACGGTCTCCGGTGCGGTACCACCGGCGGCCCTGGTCGGTCACGAACTTGTCGGCGGTGCGCTCGGGGTCGCCGCGGTAGCCGTTCGCCAGTCCCGCGCCGCTGACCCACAGCTCACCCGCCACCCAGTCGGGGCGGTCGCGGCCGCGGTGGTCCACGACCCGGGCGCGCATGTTGGGCAGCGGCTTCCCCCACGGGATCGAGGCCCACGAGGGGTCGACCCGGTCGACCTCGAACACCGTGGAGTGCACGGCGGCCTCGGTCATTCCGCCCAGGGCGGTGAACCGGGCGCCGGGGACCAGGGCGCGCAGGCGCGCGGGCTGGTCGAGACCGACCCAGTCACCGCCGAGCAGCACGAACCGCAGCTGGTCGCCGAGGCCCTCGGGACGCGACTCGGCGGCGGTCAGCACCATGTCGAGCAGGGCGGGCACGCAGTTCAGGAGCGTGACCCCGTGCTCACGGATCATGGTGACCCAGTGGTGGGCGTCGCGGCGGGACTCCTCTCCGACGAGGACCACCGAACCCCCCGCGGACAGGGGGGCGAAGAGGTCGTAGACGGACATGTCGAAGTCCAGGTCCGCCAGTGCCAGGCCGCGGTCCCGCGGCCCCACGTCGAAGTGGTCGTTCAGAGCGGCGATGGTGTTCACGGCCGCCGCGTGCGCGACCTCCACGCCCTTCGGGACCCCGGTGGAACCGGAGGTGAAGATGACGTAGGCGGTCGTGTCGAGGGGCTGCCGGAGGTCCGGAGGCGCGGGTGCGAACCGGTCCGCGTCCTCGATCCGCACGACCGGTGTCCCCTGTCGGCCCCGCGGCGGGTCGGTGAACCGGTCGGCGTGCGCGGAGCCGGTGAGCACGGCCGCGGCGTCGGCCGCGTCCAGGACGCGCGCCATCCGCTCCGCGGGCTGTTCCACCCCGACGGGGATGTAGGCGGCGCCCGCGCCCAGGACTCCGAGCACCGCGGCGACCTGTTCCACGCCACGGGGCAGGCTGACCACCACGGCGTCGCCCGGTGCCACCCCAGCCTCCGACAGCAGCGCGCTGACACGGCCCGCGCGGTCGGCGAGCGCGGCGTAGGTCACCGGTTCACCGGAGTCGGGGACCAGCGCGACGGCCGCGGGGTTCTCGCGCGCGGAGCGGAAGAAGCCCTCGTGCAGCCGTTCGGTCACGGCCGGCGCGTCGGTGGCGTTGACCGCTTCGCGCACGCGCGCCTGGGCCTCGGGCAGCGGCGGGTCCGCGGGCCTGGTCCACGCCGAGGCGTCGTCGATGAGGTCTTCGACGAGGTCGCGGTAGGCCTCGAACGCGGCTTCGGGAACGCCGGGCTCGAACGCGCGGTGCCGCACGTCCCAGTTCAGGAGCAGCCCGCCGTCGAGTTCGGTCACCTGGGCGTCCAGCCAGACCTGGGGCCCCTGGGAGATGATCCACACCGGGTCGCCGAACGCGTTCCTGACCTCGGAGTCGTAGATCTCGCCCAGGCCCAGGGCGCTGGTGTAGACGACGGGGGCCAGGGCCGGCACACCGTCGGAGGCGCGGGAGAGGTCCCGGAGCACCTCGACACCGGAGTAGGAGCCGTGGGCGGCCGCCGTGCGCAGCCGGGTCTGCACGTGGCGCGCTGACTCGGCGAAGGTCCGCTCCTCGGTGAGGTCGACGTCGAGCAGGATCGAGCTGCTGAAGTCGCCGACGAGCGATTCGGCCCCCGCCAGGTCCAGGTCGCGGTGGAACAGCGGGAGGTTCAGCAGGAACCTCGGGGAGTCGCTCCAGGCCCCGAGGGCCTCGGCGAAGGCGGCCGCCAAGGCGGCGGCGGGGGTGACCCCGTGGCCGCGTGCGGCGGCGATCAGCCGTTCCTTGCGCTCGGGGGCGAGCCAGTGGTGCAGTCGGGTGGTCGGGTGGAAGCGCGGCGAGGAGGAGTCCGGGTCGAGCGGGTCCACGACGGTGGGAAGGGCCGGCGGGGCGCTCAGCGATTCCAGGTGCCCGCTCCACCAGGCGCGGTCCTCCTCGCGCTCCCTCGCCCGGGTGGTCTCGGCCGCGCTCAGGTAGGCGCGGTAGTCCAGGGGGATCTCCGGAAGTTCCGCGTCGGGGTCGGCGTAGAGCAGTTGGAGGTCGCGCAGCAGCACCCGCATGCTCGCGGCGTCGGCCGCCAGCATGTCGAGGTCGATGTGCAGGCGGGTGGCGCCGCCGGGGCGGAGCGTCAGCGCGAGGTCGAAGACCTCGCCCCGCTCCACGTCCATCCGCCGGTGGGTGTAGTACTCGCGCAGCTCGGCGAGCACCTGGTCGACCCGCTCGGCCGTCTCCTCGCGCAGGTCGCGCACGGTCAGCGCGAGCTCGGGCTGGCGGTCCAGGACGCGCTGGCGGCCGTCGTCGAGCACGGTGACGCGCAGCATCCCGTGGCGGCGGCGCAGCGCCGTCACCGCGGCCTCCAGGCGCGTGGCGTCGACTCCCGAACCGTCGAGCTCGGCGTAGAAGTGCGCGCCGACCCCGCCGAGGGGCTGGCCCGGCTGGCGCCCGATCCAGTAGGCGTGCTGCATGGCGGCGAGCGGGAAGGGGCCGCCGGAGTCCTCCGCCTCGGAGCCGGGTTCCCGGGCCGGGTCGGTCGGTGCCAGGAGCCGCTGCCAACCGCGCAGGGTCGCCGCTTCCGCGAGTTCGTCGAAGCCGACTCCCAGGCCGGCGCGCCGCCACCGCGAGGCCAGGCGCATCAGGGAGATGGAGTCCATGCCGAGCTCGAACAGGTCGTCGTCCGGGCCGACCTCCTCCGGGGGGATGTCCACCAGCGCGGCGACCGCGGCGCGCAGCTCCCCTTCCGTCGTGGGCACCGTTGGCGGATCGGCTGGCAGCGACACGCGTCATCGTCTCCTTGACTCGCAGCGGGCTTCGGGGGCCGACGTGAACCCGGTGGGGGCCGGGGGTCGATGGCTTGCTTGAAAACGAAAACCGTTATCTTTTTTATCCTAAGCTTCACACTGAGCGCGATCCCCCTCATGTGTGGCATAGAACGCAAAAGGAGCAGAGATGACCAAGAGCGCAAACATGCCCGTAACAGCTCAGGAGCAGGACTGGCCGGGGTGGCCGGAGGAGGCGGGTCAGCGCTACCGTGAGGCCGGATTCTGGCGTGAGGAGGTCCTGGCCGACCTGCTGACGCACCAGGCGGAGCAGCGCCCCGACGCCGTCGCACTCGTCGACGGCGAGCGCCGGTGGACCTACGCCGAGCTGGCCGCGGAGGCGGGGGCGGTGGCGGCCGGGCTGTATCGGCTGGGGCTGCGCCGGGGCGACCGGATGGTGGTGCAGCTGCCCAACCGGGCGGAGTTCCTGCTGCTCTGGTTCGGGCTGCAGTACCTCGGCGCGGTCCCGGTCCACGCCATGCCCGGACACCGGGGGCACGAGATCTCCCACCTCCTGCGGGTCACCCGCGCGGTCGGCTACGCGGTGGCCGACCGCCACGCGCGGTTCGACTACCGGACTCTGGCCGCGTCCATGCGCGAGGAGCACGAGGAGCTGCGCCAGGTGATCGTCGTCGGCGACACCGGCGGACTCGATGACGCCGTCGGCTTCGCGGACCTGCTCTCCGACGCCCCCGGCGACCGCGTCCCCGGCTCCGGGCGCCCCTCCCCCGGCGACATCGGACTCCTCCTGCTCTCCGGCGGGACCACGGGGACGCCCAAGCTCATCCCGCGCACGCACCGGGACTACGCCTACAACGCCCGCGCCGCCGCGGCCGCCTGCGAACTCACTCCGGACAGCGTCTACCTCGCGGTGCTGCCCGCCGCCTTCAACTTCACGATGTCCTGCCCGGGCGTCCTGGGCGCGCTCACCGTGGGCGCGACGGTGGTCATGGCGCCCAGCCCCGCCCCCGAGACGGTGTTCCCCCTGATCGAACGCGAGGGCGTGACCGTCACGGCGCTCAGTCCGCCGATGGTGCCCGTGTGGCTGGAGGCCTACGCCGACCGGGCTCCGGGCTCAGCGGCGCTGGACAGCCTCTCGGTCCTCCAGGTGGGGGGAGCGCGGCTGGCCGACGACCTCGCGCGCCGCGTTCGTCCGACGCTGGGGTGCCGTCTACAGCAGGTGTTCGGCATGGCCGAGGGCCTGATCAACGTCACCCGTCTCGACGACCCCGAGGAGCTGGTGTGCACCACGCAGGGGCGCCCCATCTCGCCCGGTGACGAGGTGCGGGTGGTCGACGAGACGGGCGCCCCGGTGCCCGTCGGCGCCGTGGGCGAACTGCTGACGCGGGGCCCCTACACACTGCGCGGCTACTACCGCGCCCCCGAACTCGCCACCACGCACTTCACACCCGACGGGTTCTACCGGACCGGCGATCTCGTCCGGCTCCACCCCAGCGGCCACATCGACGTCGTCGGCCGGGTGAAGGACCAGATCAACCGCGGCGGCGAGAAGATCGACGCCACCGAGGTGGAGGGCCAGCTGCTCACCCACCCGGACGTGTCGGCGGTCGCCCTGGTGGCCGCTCCCGACCCGGACCTCGGCGAGCGGTCGGTCGCCTTCCTGGTCTGCGCGGGCGCCCCGCCCACGGTCCGCGAACTCGGCGCCTTCCTGCGCGGGAGGGGCCTGGCCGGTTACAAGGCCCCCGACCGGATCGAGGCCGTCGACGCGCTGCCCCTGACCCCCGTGGGCAAGGTCGACAAGAACGCTCTGCGCGAGCGGATCCGATGAGGGACTTCGCCACCCTTCGTCACACTTCGCGACCGAAGCGACACACAAGGCGTTGCGACCTCAGCCACACGGATGAGCGCTTCTGGCGAAAATGATTATCATTTACGATCACCAAGGCGCCTTCGGGCGTTCGGCGGCCCTGCCCGGGCCGCTCCACAGTGAAGAGGACGTCCCCGCGTGCGAATCACCGTCTACCCCGAGGTCTGCATCGGCGCTGGCCAGTGCGTCATCGCCGCCGACCGAGTATTCGACCAGGGCGAGGAGGACGGGCTCGTGCGCCTGCGCACCGACCGGCCGGGCCCCCGCGATGCCGCGCACGTGCGCAACGCGGTCGACCGCTGCCCTTCCGGCGCGATCGAGCTCACCTCGGACTGAAACCCCGGACGCGCTCCCCCCGCTCCCCCGTCCGACGAGGAGGCGGGCGTCCTCGCTGGCCTCGACACAAGACCGGAGAAGAATGTTGACCACGGGTACACCAGACGCGGCCCACGGGCCGTCCCGGGCGAGGAGACGGCCGTGAGCAGTCGTGAAACCGAACAGGTCGAAGGGCCGCTCGACCCCGTCGCGGCCGCCGCCCGGCTCGCGGGCTCGGGGCTCTTCCCCGAGTACGTCCTCTACGAACGCGAGGGGGTCTGGCTCTTCGGCGGCGGTGCGCGGTGGGGGATCGACCTCGACAGCGACCGGGTCACGGTCCGCGGCGCCGACGGGACCGCCGACTCCCGCGACTACACCGGCAGCCCGGCCGACGCCTTGGACGCGGCCCTGGCCGGGCTGCCCGACCCGGCCTGGCGGGCCTACGGCTGGGTGGGGTTCGACTTCGCGCTCCGGTTACGCGGGGCCCACCTGTCCGCCCCGAAGAGGTCCGCGCGGCTCGCCCGCCTCATCGTGCCCCAGACCGAGGTCCGCATCACCGCTGACGGGGCCCGGATCAGCGGGGGCGGAGCGCAGATGCGCGGGAAGGTGCTCTCCGTGCTGCGCGAGCAGGTCGCCGAACCGGCGCGGAACCGCGTCACGGTCGATTCACGGGCCGGCTCCCCGGCCTACCGCGCGCTCGTGGGCGAGGCCCTGGGCGAGATCGGACGCGGCGACTACCACAAGGTGATCCTGTCCCGGAAGGTCGAGCTGCCCTCGCCCGTGGACGTCCCCGCCACCTACGCGGTCGGCCGCGGGGCCAACACCCCGGCGCGGTCGTTCCTGCTGGATCTGGACGGGCTCCGCAGCGCGGGTTTCAGCCCCGAACTGGTCGTCACGGTCGGACCCGACCGCGAGGTCCTGACCAACCCGCTCGCGGGCACCCGGGCGGCGGGGCGCGGAGAGGCGGCGGACAGCGCCGCCCGCGCCGAACTGGAGGCCAACCCCAAGGAGATCCACGAGCACGCCATATCGGTTCGCGAGGCCGTCGCGGAGATGCGCTCGGTGTGCGTGCCGGACTCCGTCGCGGTGTCGGAGTTCATGGGCGTCTCCGTCCGCGGCAGCGTCCAGCACCTGGCGTCCAGCGTCCGGGGGCGCCTGCACGAGGACGCCACCCCCTGGCACGCCTTCGAGGCCCTGTTCCCGGCGATCACCGCGTCGGGGATCCCCAAGTCCCAGGCGATCGAGGCGATCACCCGTCTGGAGGAGGAGCGCGGACTGTACTCCGGGGCCGTGGTGACCGCCACATCCAGCGGTGAACTCGACGCCGCGCTGGTCCTGCGCGCGGTCTACGAGGAACAGGGCCGGGCCTGGCTCCGGGCCGGTGCCGGGATCGTGGAGGGCTCCCGCCCCGAACGCGAGTTCGAGGAGACCAGCGAGAAACTGGCCAGCGTACTGCCGCACGTCGTGCCCGCCTCACGGCCGTGACCGTGCCGACCGACAAGCGCGACCGTCCCCCATCCGAGACAGCCGAGGTGGCCATGCCATGACAGACATCCAACAGAACGGACTGATCCCCTACCTGCTCGCCAACCGGGCCTTCGTCGCCCCGGCCGTCGAACAGGCGGTCGGGGCGATGGACCTGTCCGGACGCACGCGCCTGCTCGACGCGGGCACCGGCGCCGGAGGCGGGCTGGTGGCGCTGGCCCGGGCGGCCGGCCCGCGGGCCCGGGTCCTGGCCGTCGACCGCAACCCCGACGTGCTGGACCTCGCCCGGGAGCACGCGCGGTCCGAGGGGGTGTCGGACAGGGTCGAGGTGCGCGCCGCCGACCTGGTCGACGTGCTCGACGAGGCCGCTGGATCCGGCGACGGGTTCGACGCGATCTGGGCCTCGGACGTGGTCTGGCCCGGCAACTTCGACGACCCCGGGGACCTGGTCGCACGCGCCGCGCGCGCCCTGCGCCCCGGCGGCCTGCTGGGGCTGTTCACCAGCAACTACTACCAGGCCATGTTCCTGCCCGGCCACTCACGGCTGGAGCGGGCGGCGCGCACCGCGTCCGAACTCAACTGGGGGCTCCCCTCCGGAGGGCCCGCCCACTATGAGCGCCACACCGCCTGGATGGCCGCCGCGGGGCTGCTCGACGTGCGTGTGCACGTCTTCCCCAGGGTGGGTTCGCCGGTCGACGCCGACCCGACCGTGCGCCCCTACCTGGAGAACGTCGTCTGGCCGGAGATGCGGGAGTCGGTGCTCAAGCGCGGCACCGACGCGGGTCTGAGCGGTGAGGAGGTGGCCGGAGTCGAGCGGCTCCTGACCCCGGGCCATCCGGACTACGTGCTCGACGCCCCGGGCTACTACATGGTCCATCCGACCATGCTCGCCCTCGGGCGACGGCCCTCGGACTGAGCCCCCGGTCGCACGGCTCCGGAGCGCCGACCGTCTCGGACGCCGCCCGCGCAGGGCGCGAACGCCGCCGCAGGCTGCACTACGGCCCCGGTACCAGACCGCGGCGCTCCGGGTCCAACGTCAGCACCCGGTTCGCACGGTCGGCGACACGCCGGTCGTGGGTCACCATGACGACGGCCAGGCCCTCCTCGGCCCGAAGGGTGTCCAGGAGGTCCAGGACCGTGCGTGCGCTCGCGGCGTCCAGAGCGGAGGACACCTCGTCGGCCAGCAGCACCCGGGGCCGCGCGGCCAGGGCGCGGGCGACGGCCACGCGCTGGCGCTGGCCGCCGGAGAGGCGGCCCGGCAGCGCGCGTGCGGTGTCCGCCGGCAGACCGACCCGTTCCAGGAGCTCGGGGACCTCGGCCGCGGCCCGGCCGCGGGTCAGCCCGCGGAGCACCATGGCCGGGCGTGCGAGTGCCGTGGCGACCCGCTGAGCCGGGTTCAGGGTTCCGGCCGGGTCCTGGGCGATCAGCTGGACGGCTCGCAGCGTTTCCCCGGCACGGTCGGTGTGCCTGGCGGGCAGGGGCCGACCGTCGAGTGAGAACGAACCCGCTGCGGGAGGATGGAGCCCCGCCAGGCTTCTGAGCAGCGTGGACTTACCGCATCCGGAGGGCCCCAGGACGG
This sequence comes from Nocardiopsis sp. M1B1, assembly GCF_052466615.1. Taxonomy (NCBI): domain Bacteria; kingdom Bacillati; phylum Actinomycetota; class Actinomycetes; order Streptosporangiales; family Nocardiopsidaceae; genus Nocardiopsis; species Nocardiopsis sp. M1B1. The sequence continues at coordinate 2,130,708 of NZ_CP196194.1, read as the reverse complement.
CGACCGCCTCCCCGGGGGCGACGGTCAGGTCCACCCCGTCGAGCAGTTCCCGGCCGCCCGGAGCCGTGAGACGGACCCCCCGCAGGCCGAGGACCGCAACACCGCCCGGGTCCCGGGGGCCCGTGGTCGTGGCGCCGACCCCGCGAACCGGTTCGGGCTCACCGATGTCGAGACGGACGTCGGCCACGCGGTCGGCGAAACCCCGGTCGTGGGTGATCACGACGGTGCTCCTTCCGGGGCGCCCCCGCCGCTGTCCGAGGGCGTCGAGCACGAGTTCCACCGTGGCGGGGTCCAAACCGCTCGTGGGCTCGTCGAGCACGAGGAGCCCGGGATCGGCGACGACCGCCCGTGCCAGGGCCACACGCTGGGCCTGGCCTCCGGAGAGTTCGTGCGGGCGACGACGCCACAGGGCGTCGGCGTCCAGCCCCAGCGAGGTGAGCACCGCGCGGACGGCCTCGGCGTTCGCGCGCCGGAGACCGCCCGGCAGGGCTTCGGCGACCAGGGCGCAGACCGGGCGCAGGGGGTGCAGGTCCGAGGCGGGGTCCTGTCCGAGCACGCCGGTGCTGGCCCGGCGCCACCGGCGCGCCGCACGCCCCGCGGGCACCGGCGCTCCCTGCCAGCGCACCCGCCCGGCCCGGCGCACCAGGCCGGGCGGCAGCGCGTCCAGCGCGGCCAGGACGGCGCTGGTCTTGCCGCTCCCGGACGCGCCCATGACCGCGAGCACCGCGCCGTCCGGCGCCCGCAGGTCCAACGGGCCCACCACACGGGCGCCGTGTTCGTCCTCGACCAGCAGCGCCTGCGCGCACAGTCCCTCAGCCATCCGTGGGCTCCTTCGGTGCGGGTGCGCTGTCACGGACCCGGCTCGTGCGGTCGTCGGAGAGGTACAGCTGGGCCAGGAGGGCGAGCAGGACGGTGGTGACGCCCAGTGCCGCGGCCGGCGCACCGACGGCCCAGGGGTTGATCGCCACGCCGGGCATGTTCTCCCTGAGCATGAGGGACCAGTCGGGGGCAGGCGGTTCGGCGCCCATTCCCAGGACGCTCAGGGCGGCGGCGACCTGGAGCGCGACCACCAGGCGCAGCCCCAGGTCGGCGGTGACCACCCCCCGCATGGCGGGGAGGACCTCCCTCGCCAGGATCGAGGCGGTCGTCTCGCCGCGCAGGAGTGCGGCCTCGACGTACCCGGAGGTGCGGACGGCACGGACCGCGTCCCTGACCACGCGCAGGGTGAGCGGGGCTCCTCCGCACACCGTCGCGAGGACCACCGCCGTGTGCCCGGGCAGGGCGATCGCCGCCACCAGGGCCAGCAGCAGGGAGGGCAGGGCGAGCAGCAGGTCGGCCGCCGCCGTGAGGGCCCGCGAGGCCGGTCCGCCGAACCACCCGGCGGCCAGGCCTCCGACGGTCCCGACCGCACAGGCGCACACGGCGGCCGTCACGGAGACACCGAGCAGGCCCCCTCCGCCGACCAGGACACGGGACCACACGTCACGGCCCAGGGCGTCGGTTCCCAGGAGGTGGCCGGGTGCGGGTTCCTGCCAGGGCGCCCCCACCGGGGACGTGGGGCTGTGCGGCGCCCACCAACCGCCGAACAGGGCCGCGGCCAGGACCGCGGCCGACAGCAGGGGGACAGCCGCGGAGGCGAGGGGCAGAAGGGGACGGCGGTTCACGGCGAGCGCCTCCGGCGGGGTTCGGTCAGGGCGGCGACCAGGTCTGCGACCAGCAGTCCGGCCAGCACGACCGCGGCGGCGACCACGGCGGTGGCCTGGACGACGGGCAGGTCCCGTGAGGCGATCGAGGAGACCAGCAGGGACCCGACGCCCGGATAGCCGAAGAGTGTCTCCACCAGTGCCGCGGCGGCGATCAGCCCCCCTGCGGACACCGCCATGACCCGGGTGAAGGGGGCCAGGAGAAAGGGGAGGACGTCGGTCGCCGCGATCCGCCACGGGGGGACGCCCCGCCGGCGGGCGTCAGCCACGTGGGGCAGGCGCACGGTGTCGGCCACCGCGCCCGTCAGCAGGCTCGCGCCGTAGAACGCTGTGGGCAGCGCCAGGGCCGCCACGGGGAGGAACAGCAGTTCCGGGTGGTGCCAGGGCGCGGCTCCGGGCGGGAGCAGGGAAACCGGGGGCACCAGACCCAGCACTCCGGAGAACACGGTGACCAGCACCGCGGCCGTGACAGCCGTGGGCACGGCCGCGCCTCCGGTGAGGACGGCCGTGGACGCCCGGCGGGCCAGCCTGCTTCCCCCCGCCCACCAGGCCAGGGCCAGGGACGCGGGGGCCGCCACCGCCAACGCCGACCCGACGACCGCGAAGGTGGCCGGCAGCCGCTGGGCGAGGGCGTCGGCGACGGGGCGGCCGTTGACCAGGGACGTGCCGAGGTCACCGGTGAGCAGGGATCCGGCCCAGTCGAGATAGCGCCGCCAGGGCGCGGCGTCCAGGCCCAGCTCCTCCCGCAGCTCCCGCACCTGCGCCTCGTCGGCCCCGGGCGAGGCACGCAGGTCCACGGCGTCTCCCGGCAGGAACTCGGTGGCCGTGAACACCGCCACCGACACCAGGGCCAGCAGGAACACCGCCCGCACGACGGCGAACGGGAGCGAGACCCCCGCGGCCGCCCCCGGGACGCGGGGGCGGCCGGCCGCGGGGGCGGCCTCGGGGCCGGACATCAGCCGGCGACCTCGACCCGCTCGACGAACAGGCGGTGGAAACCGGGACCGGTGGGCAGACCGCTCACACCGGGGCCCGTCAGGTCGATACCGTCTCCCGTACCCCAGACCACGTACCCGCCGTCGTCGGCGACGCGCTCCTGCAGGTCGGCGAGCATCGCGTGGCGGTCCTCCTCGTCCGCGGTGGCCAGTGCCTCGGTGAAGTCGGCGTCCCACTCGGGAACGTTCCAGGCGGTCTCGTTGACGGGGCCGTCGGAGAGCAGGGACATACGCGCGAAGTCCACGAACCCGTTCCCGCCCAGGCTGTTGAGGTAGAAGGGTTCGACGTTCCACACCTCGGTCCAGTAGGTGTCGGGCGCGCCCACCTCGATCTCGACGTCGATGCCCGCCTCGGCGAGTTGTTCGGCGGCCAGGGCCGCGGTCTCCTCCATGCCCGGGTAGGAGTTGGTGGCGTACAGGGTGAGTTCGACACCGTCCGCGTGCCCGGCTTCCTCCAGCAGTTCCCGGGCCCGGTCCAGGTCCCGCTCGACCGGTTCGAGGTCGGGGGCGAAGGGCGCGTCGGGGTTCAGGACGTCGGTGCCGGGCTCCCCGTAACCGAGGAAGACCGTCTCGACGAGTTGCTCACGGTCCAGGGAGAGCTTGACGGCCTCACGCACACCCGGGTCGTCGAAGGGCTCGGTCTCCAGGTCCATGACCAGCGGGTAGTTCACCCCGGCGGGCCTGGTGACCACCTGGACCGCGTCGGACTCCTCGTACTGCTGTGCGCTGACGGGCGCCACGCTGCCCGCGACGTCCGCCTGCCCCGAGGCCACCGCCTCGGCGCGCGCGGCGGGGTCGGGCATGGCGGTGATCTGGAGGGTCTCGTAGTCGGCGGCCCCGCCCCACCAGTCGTCGTTGCGCTTCAGGACCGCGGTGGTGTCGTCGTGCTCCTCCAGCTGGAACGGTCCGGAGCCGGCCACGGGTTCGGTGATGTCGTCGCTGCCGTCGGGGACGACGAAGGTCAGGGAGGCGAGGGCGCTGCCGACCTCGGCATAGGGCTGGTGGGTGGCCAGTTCCAGGGTGTGCTCGTCCACCACGGAGGAGGACTCCAGGTCGAACACCGCCAGGCGTCCGTTGTTCTCGGCGCCCTTGCTCTGGATCCGCTTCAGCGAGAACAGGACGTCGTCGGCGGTGACGGGCTGGCCGTCGGAGAAGACGGCGTCATCGCGCAGGCTGACGGTCCACAGGTCGAGGGCTTCTCCGGCCGGCTCCCAGGACTGAGCCAGGCGCGGCTGGACCGCACCCTCCTCATCGGTCACTGTCAGCACGTCGTAGAGCATGGCGAACCGCATGTAGTCGGCCTCGTTGCTGACGCGGCCGTGCGGGTCGTGGGTGGTGGCCGCCGGAGCTCCGACCGCGGCGTAACGCAGGGTGGCGCCGTCAGCGGAGGCCTGTTCGGCTTCGCCGCCGCCGCAGGCGGTGGCCGCCAGGAGCACCGCGAAGGTGACCGCGGGCAGGAGTCGTCGTCTCATCGTTCGGCCTTTCTCGGGGGCGGGGCCGCGGGAGAAACGGCCCCGGGAGGTGTCTGCGACCGGGGGTCGGGTCCCCGGCGTCCCGGTCGAACGGGTCGGGTCGGCGCGGAGGGCAGCGATTCGTTCGTAGAGGGCCCCCAAGGCGGCCTCGGCCTCCAGCCCGGCCTCCTTCGACACTGAGCTGCACACCCCTGCGGTCGCACCGGACAGGATATTCAGTAATGAAAACCGTTTTCATTGCCGGTATGTCCATGTATAGCACCTTTAATCCCACGGATGCGACCCCGGCTCCTGAGGCCCTGGGAGAACCGGCGCCACGGACCGGCCGCGCGGCCCCGGGAAGTCCGGCTCACCGGGCAGGTGGACGCCCTCGGCACAGGGCACACGGGGTGGCCCGAGAGCGGAACGACACCGGTGACGGGAGCCCGCGCAGCGCGTGTGGAGCGAGGTGTCCCAAGGAGCCAGCCCCACCGGCTTGACCGAACCCGTAGACACCCCGGTGGTGACAGCGTTCAATGGAGGCCATGACGCGTAGAACGCCATCCGCCCCCGTCGTCGCCGCTGTCGTCGCCGTCGTGCTCGCCGCTCTCACGTCGTGTTCCGCCGATCCCTCGGAGGAGTCCCACGCTGAAGGCCGCCCCAGTGGATCCGACGCCGAGGCGTCGGCGTCGAACCCCGGTCCGACCGCCACGGAGACGGACACACCGACCGGGCCGTGCGCTGACGGGACGTGTGAGATCGAGGTCGCCGTGGGGGACGTCGTGACAGTGCCGGAAGACTACGGCCTCGGGCCGATCGAGGTGACGGCGATCACCGACGGCGAGGTCGAGATGGCCGCACCGCTGACAGGGTCGGGCTACAGCATCGCGGGCTGCTCCGGTGGCGGCGGCGTGACCTCGGGGGGCGGCGGCGGTGTCGGGTTCACCTGCGGTGAGGGGACCGCCGCGACCATCAACGACGCCATGGCCCTGGAGGTCGTCGAGACCCTCGACACCAGTGCCGTCCTTCGCATCGAACCCGTCGGCTGACATACGGCTCGCTCCGTACGAGGGTGCTGGGCCCCGGGGCCCTGTTCTCGCAGCAGGAGCCCAGTCCCACCGGTCGGGCTCGGTCCACCAGCCCGTGACCGGCCACAGCCCGCCGGGATCGGCCGCCGTCGAAGGTGTTCCCCGCAGCGGTCGAGATCCGCTCTCACCACTGCCCGACAAAACCAGACCGGTTATGTTGAGGCCGCACGCATCACCGTATGTTGTGGAAAGGCTACCGAAGATGACTGCAGTGGTGAGCCGGGTGGTACTCGGGGTCTGTGCGGTGCTCGCCGTTGTCGGCGGGGCGGCGCTCGTGGTGATGGTCGTCGTCTACTTCGGCGCCGATCAGTACGTGCCGGAGCTGACGGAGTTCGGCGGGTGGGGGATCATCGCCGGGATGTGCGCTCTCGCGGTCTACGCGGGAGGCGCCTTTCGTGCGCCCCTCGGCCTGCGCATCGGTGCTGGGCTCGGCCTCGCGGGCGTCGCGTACATGGTCAGCATGATCATCGCGTTCCTCGTCTCGCTGACGGCGGACCCAGGAGGCCAGCGAGGCAACCTGGAGGACGGCACAGCCGGATTCATCTGGCTCCTCGCGGGCGTGTACTTCGCCTGGCGCGCAACCACCGGCCAGTGGCCGGTGGCACAGCAGCCGGTGAGCGAGGAAGAACGCTGGTAGCCCTGGGGCGCCTGGTCCGGCCACGCGACCTCTCCGCCCCGAGGTGCGTGCCGGGGCGCCGGGTCCGGACACCTGCGGCAACGGCGGGCGCCCGGCCGGACTGCGGGGGCAACGACGTGGGCTGACCGCCCGCATGCCCCGGTCACAGCCCCACTTCCACCCCACCGGAGACGCAGAAAGAGGCCCACCTGATGGTGGACCCCTCGCTGACCTGCTACTTCTCTGTCGGGACGGCGGGATTTGAACCCACGACCCCTTGACCCCCAGTCAAGTGCGCTGCCAAACTGCGCTACGTCCCGTTCGTCGAGCGGTCACCGTTTCCGGCCCCGCCGACGCAGAAGACTCTACCGCATCCGCCGGGGCGCTCGCACCGGAGACGGAGTCCGCCGACCCCGGGCCGCGCGGCGGCACGGGTGGGCAAGATCGGTCAGGCGCCCGGGCGCCGCCGGTGAACATACTGGTGCCATGACCGAGCCCACCCCGGGCCGGGACCGCCTGCGCGAACTGCTCGACGCGGTCCTGGACGAGGAGAACACCCGCCTCACCGACATGGCGGACCACGCCTTCGCCTCACCGTTCCACTTCACCCGCAGACTCACCCGCGACACCGGGGAGTCACCGGTCGCGCTGCGCCGCCGGGTGCTCCTGGAACGCGCGGCCTGGCAGATCAGCCAGGGCAGCAGCGTGACCGACGCCGCGTTCGCCGCCGGATACGAGTCGGTCGAGGGGTTCACGCGCGCCTTCGGACGCGCCTTCGGGCACCCGCCCAGCGCCACCACGCCCGGCAGCGGCACATGGCTGTCCGCGCCCAACGGCATCCACTTCCATCCGCCGATCCACCTGTGGATCGAGGACAGACCCAAGGAGCGGACCGGCATGGACCTGACCACCCTCCAGGTCCACCACGACGTGGACGACACCGCCCACCTGATCCGCCTCGCCGGGCGGCTGCCCGAGGAGGCCTACCGGCGGGTGCGGTCCCCCGGACAGACCGTCCTGGAGTGGGACGGACCGGAGGAGTCCGTGGCCGCCGTGCTCGACCACCTGGTCCGGACCAAGGAGATGTGGCTCGCCTCGATCGACGGCGCCGACCTGCCCGAGCGGGGCGCGGACGACCTGGAGACGCTGGCGGAGCGGCACACGCGTTCGGGGGCGCGCTGGGTCGCCGCGGTCGACGACATCGGGCGGCGGGGCGCCTGGGGCGACCGGCTGATCGACGCCCTGTGCGACCCGCCCGAGAGCTTCGTGCTGGGCAGCGTCGTCGCGCACGTGCTCACCTTCTCCGCCCACCGCAGGCAGCTCGTGCGCCACATGCTGCGCGCGGAGGGCATGAAGGTGGACCACGGCGACCCCATCGAATGGCTTCAGGACCGACACCACGACGGAGGTACACGATGAGCAGGACGATCTACAACACCGCGACGAGCCTGGACGGCTTCATCGCCACCGAGGACCACTCCCTGGAGTGGCTGTTCGCCGCCGACGGGGGCGATGCCCTGAACGAGACGGAGGCCTTCGTCCGCGAGGCGGGCGCGATCGTGTCCGGCGCGGGCACCTACGAGTGGATCCTGAAGCACGAGGGCGGCGACCCCTGGCCCTACCAGGCCCCCACCTGGGTGCTCACCCACCGGGACCTGCCCAAGGTCGAGGGCGACGTCCGCTTCGCCAGCGCCGACACCGACCAGGAACTGCGCGACCTGCACGCGGAGATGGTCGAGGCGGCCGGCGGGCGCGACGTGTGGCTGGTCGGCGGCGGGCGGATCGCCGCGGACCTGGCCCGGCTCGGCCTTCTGGACGAGGTGTTCGTATCGGTCGCGCCGGTCACCCTGGGCGCGGGTTCACCCCTGCTGGCCGGGCGCGTGGACCTGAGGGTGCTGGACGTGCACCGCGCCGGTGACTTCGCGTGCATGCGCTACGAGGTCGTCCGTCCCTGATCCGGGGGTTCCGGGGCCCGCCGCCACCGGCCGGGTCCCGGCGCCGACCCTCAGACGCCCTCCAGCTCGCGCAGGCGCGCGGCGGCCCCGGCGATCTCGTCCTCGGTGAACACCGCGACGCCACCGTCCGCGAGCAGCCGCGCGGTGACCCCCTCCCCGGGCACCCTGTTCCCGCCGAAGGCGCCGTCGTAGACCCGGTGCACCCCGCAGGAGGGGCTCGACTCCTTGAGCACCGCCACCGCCACGCCGTGCGCGCGGGCGGTGGCCAGCGCCGCCCGGGCGCCGTCCACGAAGTGCGCGGTCACGTCCCGCCCCTCGGGAGTGAGGATGCGCGCGCGGCCCGCGAGCACGTCGGCGGCGGTCGCGCCGGGCTCGATCTCGGCGGGCGGCCGGGGCACCGGGAGGCCGCCCGCGACCTCAGGGCAGTGCACCACCAGGCGGCCCTCCGCTCGCCAGCGGGCGACCACGTCGTCCTCCACCGGTTTGGCGCGCCCGTCGTAGCGCACCCGGCGTCCCATCAGACACGCGCTGACCAGCACCCTGCGCATGGACTCCCCCTCTCGGCCGCCACCACGCTACCGGGGCGGCGACACGGGCAGAGCCCGCACTCTCGTCACCCAGGGTGATTAAGTGGGTACAACAGGACCGCGGGGCAGCGAGGGGGAGACTTGAACGAGCCGCAGCCGCAGGGGCGGACGGCCCTGGCCACGGACCGCAGGGCGACGCGCAAGGCCGTGGTGGCCGCGGCGATCGGCAACGCGACCGAGTGGTACGACTTCGGCGTCTACAGCTACCTGGCCGTCACGATCGGCCTGGTGTTCTACCCGGAGCAGACCCAGGGCACCCAGCTCATCGCCACCTTCACCACCTTCGCCGCCGCCTTCCTGGTGCGGCCCCTGGGCGGGCTGTTCTTCGGCCCCCTCGGCGACCGGATCGGCCGAAAGCGCGTCCTGGCCTTCACGATGCTGCTCATGGCGGTGAGCACGTTCTCGATCGGGCTCATCCCCTCGGCCGCGAGCATCGGCTTCGCCGCGCCCGTGCTGCTGCTGGTCGCGCGGATGCTCCAGGGCTTCTCCACCGGCGGCGAGTACGGCGGCGCCACGACCTTCATCGCCGAGTACGCGCCCGACCGGCGGCGGGGCTTCCTGACCTCCTGGCTGGAGTTCGGCACGGTCAGCGGCTACGTCGGCGGCGCCACCGTCGTCACGGTGATGACCCTCCTGCTCGGTTCGGACACCATGCAGGACTGGGGGTGGCGCGTCCCCTTCCTGATCGCGCTGCCGCTGGGCGCCGTCGGCCTGTACCTGCGGGTGAAACTGGAGGACACCCCGGTCTTCGAGCAGAACACCGAGGGCTTCGCCAAGGACTCCCACGGAGGGCACCGCGAGGGACAGCTGCGGGCGACGGTCGTGGACCAGTGGCGCCACATCCTGCTGTGCGTGGGCCTGGTGATGGTCTTCAACGTCAACAACTACGTCCTGACCGCGTACATGCCCACCTACCTGGAGGCGGAGCTGGGGTACGGCCCCACCACGGCCCTGGTGCTGACGCTGGCGGCGATGGTGCTGATGCTGTTCGCGGTGACCGGGTTCGGGCACCTGAGCGACCGTGTGGGGCGCAGGCCCGTGCTGCTCTCGGGCAGCCTGTTCTCGATCGTGCTCGCCCTGCCCGCGTTCTGGCTGCTGCAACAGGGCGGCCTGTGGACGGTGGCCCTGGGCATGGTGGTGCTGGCGGTGACCCTGGTGCACTTCTCCGGCGGCGCGCCCGCAGCGCTCCCGGCGTTCTTCCCCACCAGCGTCCGCTACGGCGCGCTGGCCATCAGCTTCAACGTGTCGGTGGCGCTGTTCGGCGGCACCACCCCGCTGATCGCCGAGGCGCTGGTACAGGCCACCGGAAACCTGTACGCACCGGCGTGGCTGGTGATGGTCGCGGGTGTGGTGGGTCTGGTGGTGGTGTGGCGGATGAAGGAGAGCGCGAACCGCCCGCTGCCCGGCGCCCCCGCGATCCCGGTCCCCGGGGAGGAGACGGACCGACCGCCCCGCGCCCGCGAGGGGGGATCGACGGGGAGCCACCCGCCGCAGGGCAACGTCCGCCGCCTGCGCGGGGAGGCCTGACCCGCTCGGGGAACGCTGCCCGCGCGCGAGGCGGCCACGGCACCGTGCGCCCGGGTACACGCGGAGTGGCCCCCCGAGTTCCGCGGAACCGGGAGTACGCCCCGGCTCAGGGCCCCGGCCCGGGAACACGGAGAAGGGGGCTCCCCCGGCGGGGAGCCCCCTTCCTCATGCCGTGGCCGGAGCGGTACGACTACCGGCGGCGGTGCTTGCGGTCCGGACGCACGCTGCCCTTGGAGGCGCGGCCCTGGACCCCGCCGCCCTTCTTCTCGCGGATGCGCATGCTGATGTGCACCGGGGAGCCCTCGAAGCCGAAGTCCTCCCGCAGGCGCCGCTCGATGAAGCGGCGGTAGTTGTCCTCCAGGAACCCGGTGGTGAACAGGATGAAGTGCGGCGGACGCGAACCCGCCTGCGTCGCGAACAGGATCTTGGGCTGCTTGCCGCCGCGCACCGGCGGCGGGGTGGCCGCCACCAGTTCCTTGAGCCAGTTGTTGAGCTGCCCGGTCGGGATGCGCTGGTTCCACCCGCTCAGGCTGGTCTCGATCGCCGGGACCAGCTTCTCCATGTGGCGCCCGGTCTTGGCCGAGACGTTCACGCGCGGCGCCCAGGAGACCCGCGCCAGCTGGCGGTCGATCTCCTTCTCCAGGTAGGTCCGGCGCTCCTCGTCCAGGATGTCCCACTTGTTGAAGGCCAGGACCAGGCCGCGGCCCGCCTCCACGACCTGCTCGACGACCCGGATGTCCTGCTCGGCGAGGGGCTCGCTGACGTCCATGAGCACCACGGCGACCTCGGCCCGCTCCAGGGCGGTGCCGGTGCGCATGGTGGCGTAGTAGTCGGCTCCCTGGAGGGCCCGGAACCGGCGGCGGATACCGGCGGTGTCGATGAACTTCCAGGTCTTCCCGCCCAGCTCGATCAGCTCGTCCACCGCGTCGCGGGTCGTGCCCGCCACGGCGTCGACGACCACCCGGTCCTCACCGGCGAGGCGGTTGAGCAGGCTGGACTTGCCCACGTTGGGGCGGCCCAGCAGCGCGATGCGCGGCGGGCCGTCCTCGCCCTCGTCCTCCTCGCCCAGGGGCTGCTCGGGGAACTCGGCCACGAGCGCGTCCAGCAGGTCGCCGGTGCCGCGGCCGTGCAGGGCGCTGATGGGGAAGGGCTGGCCCACGCCCAGCTGCCACAGGTCGAGCGCGTCGGCCTCCTGCATGCTGCCGTCCACCTTGTTGGCGGCCAGCACCACGGGGCGCTTGGTCGAGCGCAGGACGCGGGTCACGGCGGCGTCGGCGTCGGTGACGCCCACGGTCGCGTCGACCACGAACAGGATGACGTCCGCGGTCTGCGCGGCGTACTCGGCCTGGCGGGCGACCATGGCGGCCAGGCCGCTGACGCTGGTCTCCCAGCCGCCGGTGTCCACCAGGGTGAACCTGGTGTTCTGCCACTCGGCGTCGTAGGCGACCCGGTCGCGGGTCACGCCCGGCACGTCCTCCACCACGGCCTCACGGCGGCCGATGATGCGGTTGACCAGGCTGGACTTGCCCACGTTGGGGCGTCCGACCACGGCCACCACGGGCAGGGCGGCGGGTTCTTCGGCGTCCGCTCCCCCGTGGACGACGTCGGAGATGTCGAAGTCACTCATGTACTGCTCCCGGTTCTGTGTCCCCGCGCGCCCAGGATGCGTGCCGCGAGGATGCGAAGGGCCGACCCGCCCCGGTGTCCCGGGTCGCGCGGATCGACGCGGGCGCCGACGGCGCCCGTGTACTGGCCACGGGGAGGAACCCCCGCGGATGTCGTTGTGTTCCCTGCAAAGGGCTGTCGGGGACGAATGTGTCCGGTGTTACGGCCTCGGGGCGCACCGTCCGCCCGTCGCGGCGGCGCCCGGCCGTGCGGGCCGCCCGTCCGCCGGAACTCGGCGGCGCCCCATCCCGCGGGTCAGCGGTCGCGGGCCTCGTCGGCCAGCTTGACCACCAGGGCGACGACCTCGTCCAGGGTCAGCCCGCTGGTGTCGAGCTCGGTGGCGTCCTCGGTCTGGCGCAGCGGCGAGTGCGCCCGGCTGGAGTCCAGCGCGTCGCGCCGGGCCAGGTCGGCCTGGGTGGCGGCGACGTCGGCGCTGCGGACCTCCTTGCTGCGGCGCTGGGCGCGGGCCTCGGGGCTGGCGGTCAGGAAGAGCTTGACCGGGGCGTCGGGGGCGACCACGGTCGTGATGTCGCGCCCCTCGACCACGATGCCCGCGCTCTCGGCCCTGGCGGCGGCGATGATCTCGCGCTGGGTGCGCACGAGGCGCTCGCGCGCCGCGGGCACGGCCGAGACGGCGCTGACGTTGGTGGTGACCTCCCTGCCGCGGATCTCGGCGGCCACGTCGCGGCCGTCCACCGCCACGGAGGGCGCGTCGGGGTCGGTGCCCATGGTGATGACGGGGGTGTCGACGAGGGCGGTCACGGCGTCGGCGTCGTTGACGTTCACGCCCTGGGAGAGCATCCACCAGGTCAGCGCGCGGTACATCGCGCCGGTGTCGAGGTACCGCAGCTCCCGCGCCCTGGCCACGCCCCGGGAGGTGCTCGACTTGCCCGACCCGGAGGGACCGTCGATCGCGATGACGATGCCCTCGGTGCTGCCCTGCGCGCTCACTGCCGTTGACTCCCGCTTGCGTTCACTGTTGCCGACGCCCAACCCTACCCGTGGCCCGTGCGTGCGCGGGACCGTGCGGTCCGCGCCAAGTTTGGGTGGGCCGGAACCGGGACCGGCGGGACGCGAGGGCCCTGACCTGCGGATCAGCCGGTGCCGGTACTCGGACCCCGCCGCAGGCGCACGGCCACCGCGAAGGAGGCTCAGAGTCCCGGATGCACCGACCAGCCGTCGGCGGCCAGCGCCCGCGCGAGCGTGTCCACCGCCTCGGGCAGCACGTACAGCTGCGCCACACCCAGCGGTAGGCCGGGCGTGTGCTCGATGCGCACGTCCTCGATGTTGACCCCGGCCTCCGCCGCCGCGGCGAACAGGCGGCCCAGCGCGCCGGGCTCGTCGGGGATGACCACGGGCATGACCGTGTAGTCGGGCAGCCGTACCGTGCCGTGCTTGCCGGGGATGCGGCCGTGGCCGGACCTGCCGCGCTCCAGCAGGTCGCGCACCGGAGCGAGGTCGCGGTCCGACGCCTCCCCCGTCCCCGGCGGGTCCGCCAGCGCGCGCAGGGCGTCGGCGGTCGCCGCGAGGTCGGCGGCCACCGCGTGCAGGACCTCCGCGACCGGGGCGGCGTTGTGCGTGAGGATCTCGGACCACATGGCGGGGTCGCCGCCCGCCACCCGGGTGACGTCGCGCACGCCCTGTCCCGCCAGGGTCAGGGCGGCGTCGTCGCCCGAGAGCAGCCGGGCCGCCACCGCAGAGGAGGCCACGTGGGGGGCGTGCGAGACCAGCGCCACCGCCCGGTCGTGCGCCGCCGCGTCCAGCACCAGCGGGTCCGCGCCGCACATGCGGGCGACCTCGGCGACGACGGCGACGGCCTGCGCCTCGGCCTTGCCGGTGGGGCACAGCGCCCACGAACGGCCCAGGAACAGGTCGGCGCGCGCGGCGCCGGGGCCCTGCTTCTCCCTGCCGCCCATGGGGTGCCCGGCCACGAACGTGGCCATGTCGCAGCCCAGCCGCTCGGCCTCGGCCAGCACGCTCGCCTTCACGCTGGCCACGTCGGTGTAGACGTGGGCCAGGCCCCGGTCCTGGGCGCGGCGCAGCACGGAGGGGATGACGGCGGGCGGCGCGGCGATGACCGCGAGGTCGGCCGGGGCCGAGGTCGGGTCGTCGGACTCCTCAAGAGGGTGTCCCGCGCCCAGGTCGCAGGCCAGGCGCAGGGAGGCGGCGTCGGGGTCGGAGAGGGCGACGTCGACGCCGCGCGAACGCAGGGCGAGCGCCACCGACGTGCCGATGAGCCCCGTGCCGACCACCGTGACCCGGCGCACCGGGAGCCGCTGCTCCCCGTCCCCGCGCACACCGCCGCTGTCGCCCACTGTTCCCCCGCCTCCGACGTGTTCCCGTTACCTCCCAAGCCTACGACCTGCCCGGAGGCCGACGGAGACCGTTACTGGGCGATGTCCAGCCGCAGCGCCTGGGCACCGCGCAGGTAGACGTGCTGGAGCTCCGAGCGCGGCCGGTCGGTCTCCACGTGCGCCATGAGGCGCACCACGCGCGGCAGGGCGTGGGGGACGGCGATCTCGGTCGCGCACATCAGCGGGACGTCGGAGAAGCCGAGCTTGCGCGCGGCCAGCGCGGGGAACTCGCTGTTCAGGTCGGGGGTGGCGGTGAACAGCACGCTGATCACGTCGTCGGTCTCCAGTGAGTTGCGCCGCATCACCTCCGAGACCAGTTCGGCCGTGGCCTCCAGAACCTGCTCGCGTTCGTCCGCGTCGACCTGTACCGCACCGCGGATGGCCCGTACCGCCACGTTCGATCCCGCCTCGTCCTCGTTCAGCGTGCCGTGCCCGGGAAAGGGGAACGGCGGCCGCCGCCCGGTGTCCGGGCAGGCGACCGCCGTCAACTGTATCTACAGGCCCGCGGCCTCGTAGAGTTCACTCACCTCACGCGAGGTGAGCGCCCGCATCGTGCCCAGTTTGAGGGCGTTCAGGTCGATCGGGCCGACCTGGGTGCGGGCGAGGTCGGCGACCGGGTGGCCGACGGCCTCCATGAGGCGGCGCACGATGTGCTTGCGGCCCTCGTGCAGCCGGATCTCGACGAGCGACTTGGGCGGGTCGTTGTCGACCACGCGGAAGGAGTCGACCTCGACCGGGCCGTCCTCCAGCTCCACGCCCTTCTGAATCTCGCGGACGACGCGGTGCGGAACCGGGCCGGGCACCTTGGCGATGTAGGTCTTGACGACCTTGTACCGCGGGTGGGTGAGCCGGTTGGCCAGCTCGCCGTCGTTGGTCAGCAGGATGAGGCCCTCGGTCTCGGTGTCGAGCCGACCGACGTGGAAGATCCGCTCCTCGGTCTGACCGGTGTAGTCGGCCAGGGTGGGGCGGCCCTCGGGGTCCCACATGGTGCTGACGACGCCGCGCGGCTTGTTGAGCGCGAAGTACAGCTTGTCCGGGGCGGTGACCACGCGCATGCCGTCGACGCGGATCTCGGAGGACTCGGGGTTGACCCGGGCGCCGAACCTGCGCACGACCTGGCCGTCCACGCTGACGCGTCCGGCCGCGATCATCTCCTCGCTGGCCCGGCGGCTGGCGACCCCGGCCGCGGCGAGCGCCTTCTGGAGGCGGATGCCGTTCTCGACGTCGGTGTAGGTGTCGCGCGCCTCGTCGGCGCGGTCCTCGTCCTTGGGGTCGTAGTCGGCGCGCAGGGCGCTGAGCCGCTCGCGGGCCGCCTTGGAGAGCTGGTTCTCGCTCGTGACGCGCTTGGCGCCGGAGCGGTCGCCGCCGGGACGGTCCTCGCGGTCTTCACGGGGCTCGCGGTCGCGGAAGTCGCGCCCGCGGCGCTCGTCACGGTCCTGGAAACGACCGCCCGAACCACGGTTGTCGCGGTCACCGAAGGAACGGCGGTCGTCGCGGCCGCCGCCGAAGGAACGGCCCTCGGTGCGCTGGCCGTCACGTCCGCCGCGGAAGTCACGCCCGCCTCGGCTGTCCCGATCGCCGCGGACGCTACCGCGGTCACGGTCGTCACGGCCGCCGCCGGGGCCGCGTCCGCCACGGTCGTAGGAGCGAGCGCCCGAACCGCGGTTGTCGCGGTCACCGAACGAACGGCGGTCCTCGCGGTCACGGAAGTCGCGGCCACCACGGTCGTCCCGGCCTCCCGAGAACGAACGGCGGTCCCCACCGTCACGGAAGTCACGGCCACCACCGGAGCCGCGCCCGCCACGGTTGTCACGGTCCTGGAAACGACCGCCCGAGCCTCGGTTGTCACGGTCACCGAACGAGCGACGGTCGTCCCGCTGGCCGTCACGGCCACCACGGTTGTCGAAGGAGCGGCGGTTGTCGCGGTCGGCGCGGAAGCCGCCGCGGTCACGGTCGTCACGACCGCCCCGGAAGTCACGGCCACCGCGATCGTCCCGGCCTCCCGAGAACGAACGGCGGTCCCCACCGTCACGGAAGTCACGGCCACCGCCGGGACCACGGCTGTCACGTCCGCCGCGGTTGTCACGGTCACCGCCGAAGGAACGGCGGTCGTCGCGCTGACCGTCGCGGCCACCGCGGAAGTCGCGCCCACCCCGGTTGTCCCGGTCACCCCGGACGCTACCGCGGTCACGGTCGTCACGGCCGCCGCCCGGGCCCCGGTCATTCCGGAAGCCACCGCGGTCACGGTCGTCACGACCGCCCGAGAAGGAACGCCGGTCCCCGCCGTCACGGAAGTCGCGCCCGCCACGGTTGCCCCGGTTGTCGCGGTCACCGTAGGAACGGCGGCCGTCGCGATCGCCGCCGAAGGAACGGCCCTCACCGCGCTGGCCGTCACGTCCGCCGCGGAAGTCGCGCCCGCCTCGGCTGTCGCGGTCACCCCGGAACCCGCCGCGGTCGTCGCGGCCCCGGGGGCCGCGGTCGTCCCGGTGACCGCCGCGGGGACGGTCATCCCGGCGGTCCCGGCTGTCGCCGCGGCCCTGTGCGCCGCGCTTGTCGTAGTCGCCGCGCTCACCGCGCGGGGCGTCGTCCCGCGCACCGCGGGAACTGTTGTTAGGTGTGCTCACCGGTGTCGTCTAGACCTTCGATGTCGTCGGGGAGGAACGGCGCCAGATCAGGCAGCTCGTCGAGGCCTCGCAGGCCCAACCGTTCCAGGAAATAGGAGGTGGTCCGATACAGCAGCGCGCCGGACTCGGAGTCGTGTCCGGCCTCTTCGATCAGGCCCCTCAGTACGAGGGTACGCATAACCCCGTCGCAGTTGACACCGCGCACGGCGGAGACCCTGCCCCGGGAGACCGGCTGTCGGTAGGCCACCACCGCCATCGTCTCCAGTGCGGCCTGGGTGAGCCGCACCTCCTGCCCCTCCCGGAGGAAGTGCTCGACGACGTCGGCGCATTCGGGCCGCGTGTACACACGCCACCCCTCGGCCACCGCCCTCAGGTCGAAACCCCGGCCCTGCTCGGTGTATTCCCGCGACAGCGACTCCAGCACCCCGACGACCACCGTGACGGGCACGTCCATGGCCCGCGCCAGGTCGTACTCCGACACCGGCTGGTCCACCACCATCAGCACGGCCTCCAGATCGCGGCGCAGGGTCGCCGGGGCGTCCCCGGCCGCCTCCACGACCACTCCGACCGACTCACCGCCGACCGCACCGCCGACCGCCTCCCGGGCCGCCGTGTCCCCCGCCGCCGGGCCCTCCGCTGTCGGATCCTGCGCCGTGTCCCGGACGCTCATGCGCGCTCCTCCGTCTCCCCCGGCCCGCTCCCGCCACCGGTGTCCCCGGCGCCGTCGGCCTCGTCGTACTCGCTCTCCAGTTCGACCTCGCCCTCGCCGCCGGTCCAGGAGACGAGCAGCTCCCCCAGCGGTTCGGGCTGGTCGAAGCCCACGTTGGCGGCCCGGTACAGCTCCAGCAGGGCGAGGAAGCGGGCGATGACCTCGAAGGTACCGGTGCAGGCGGCCGTGAGCTGGGCGAAGGTCAACCGCCCGTGCTCGCGCAGCTCCGCGACCATCAGCTCGCCCTGTTCCTTGACCGACGTCTTGGCCTGGTGGATGTGGGTGACCGGGACGCTGGGCGGCTCCTTGGGCGTGAAGACCATCCCCGCCAGGGCCGCGAACTCCTGGGGGCCCAGTTTGAACAGCACGTCCGGCCGCAGCCCGGCGAAGCGCTCCTCCAGCGGGACGGCGCGCGCGTAGCGGCGCCCCTGCGCGGCCAGCCGCGCCCGCATGAAGGAGGCGACCTCCTTGTACGCGCGGTACTGGAGCAGCCGGGCGAACAGCAGGTCGCGGGCCTCCAGCAGGGCCAGGTCGGCCTCGTCCTCGACGTCGCCGCGCGGCAGCAGGCGCGCCGCCTTCAGGTCCAGCAGGGTCGCCGCGACCAGCAGGAAGTTGCTGGCCTGGTCCAGGTCCCAGTCGTCGCCGTGCGCCCGGATGTGCGCGATGAACTCGTCGGTGACCTTGGACAGCGACACCTCGGTGATGTCCAGCTTGTGCTTGGAGATCAGTCCGAGGAGCAGGTCGAAGGGCCCCTCGAAGTTGTCGAGGTGCACCTGGAAGGCGTTGTCGTCCACCTCCGCGCCGGTGTCCGCCGACGTTCCCTCAGCCCCCATGGCACCGGCCCCGCGTCGTCTTCCTCATGAGACAAGGGTGTCACCGGCCAGAACCCGCCGGTGACACCCGTGGCACCTCCGTCGTCGAACCGGCACCCCCTCCGGTACCGGTGCGCGTGCCCTCAGTCCTCGGTCAGCCTGCGTACCAGCATGCTGGCCGGTCCGTGCTCCTCGAAGTCCGCCAGCAGCACGGCGACGGCCTCGCGGACGAGACGGCCCCTGTCGGCGGACAGCCCGTGCTCGGCGCGCAGCGAGAGCCGGGTCTGTTCCAGTGCCAGCAGTTCGGGCCCGGAGATGTAGACGGTGATCTTCTCGTCGTGGCGTTGGCGCCCGCTCGGTTTGGGCGCGCGCGCCGCCTTCACGGCGGACGTGCCCCTGGTGGTGCCGTCGGAGCGCGACGGAGTCTCGCCCCTGCTGCCCTTGCTGCCCTGCTCCGGTGCCTTGTACTGGCGTTCGGTCTCTTCCGGCACCTCCTCGGTGCCGCTGGGACGGAAGAACAGTTCGTCCGCCCCGGGTAGGGTCACGCGCCGTGACCGCTGAGAGGCCACCTCGCCAGCACCTCCTTGGCCAGCTCCCGGTAGGCGTTGGCCCCGGCCGAGGACGAGTCGAACCTGGTGATGGGCTCGCCCGCCACGGTGGCGTCGGGGAAGCGCACGGTGCGGTTGATGACCGTGCCGTAGACCTTGTCCCCGAAGCCGTCGATGATCGTGGACAGCACCTCGCGCGCGTGGAGCGTGCGCGGGTCGTACATGGTGCCCAGGAAGCCGTCGATGACCAGGTCCTCGTTCAGCCGCTCCTGGACCTTCTGGATGGTGTCCATCAGCAGTGCCACACCGCGCAGCGCGAAGAACTCGCACTCCAGCGGCACGATGACGCCGTCCGCGGCGGTGAGCGCGTTGACGGTGAGCAGGCCCAGCGAGGGCTGGCAGTCGATCAGGACCACGTCGTAGTCGTTGATGACCGGTCTCAGCGCGCGGCCGAGCATCTGCTCGCGCGCCACCTCGCCGACCAGCTGCACCTCCGCGGCCGACAGGTCGATGTTGCTCGGGATCAGGTCCAGGCCGTCGACGTCGGTCTTGAGCAGGACGTCCTCGACCGTCACGTCCCGCTGCATGAGCAGGTTGTAGACGGTCAGGTCCAGTTCGCGCGGGTCGAGGCGGCCCAGGCCGACGGAGAGGGCCCCCTGCGGGTCGAAGTCGACCAGCAGCACCCGTCTTCCGTACTCGGCGATGGCGGCGCCGAGGTTGATCGTCGTGGTGGTCTTGCCGACCCCACCCTTCTGGTTACAGAGTGCTACAATCCGTGCCGGGCCGTGTTCATCTACGGGCCCGGGCTCCGGATAGGCTCGCTCGGGTCTTGAGGTGTGCAGGTTAGCCCCCGTGTTGCGTGTCGTCCCCCACGGGTTGGTCACCGGGTCGGCGAGCTCCCCCTCGCCGACAGGTGCGGTGTTCGCAGCCTCGTTGTCCCAGTTCACAACCCTTGACCTCCCCTACGGATCGGCCACGGCTAGGGATGCCGCGCGCCCCTGTCCCTGGCCGCCGTCGGAAACTCAATATGTCGACAGCAACGTACCTCCGCGCGGCGACTCTAGAACGCCGACACGACGCACATCAACAAAACGTACGGGTAGAATCCCACGCCTGCGCCCCTGGGGGAAATCGGAGCCTCCAACCGGGTTGTTCCGCTTCGCACCGCGCGCGGACCCCTCGTGGCGGCGTCCCCGCTCAGCGCCGTGCCCTCGGGTGACTCGACGCGTAGACCTCGCGCAGGTGCTCGACCGTCACCAGCGTGTAGATCTGCGTGGTGGTGACCGAACTGTGCCCCAACAGCTCCTGGACGACCCGGATGTCGGCTCCGCCGTCGAGCAGGTGGGTGGCGAAGGAGTGGCGCAGGGTGTGCGGTGAGACGCCCTCGACCCCGGCGCGCCCGGCCACGGCCGACAGGATCCCCCAGCCGCCCTGGCGGGTGAGCCTGCCCCCGCGCGCGTTGAGGAACAGCGCCGGACCGCCCCGGCCGGAGGCGGCCAGGCCCGGCCGGGCCCGCACCAGGTAGCCCGAGAGCGCGCGGCGGGCGTGGGAGCCCAGCGGCACCACGCGCTCCCTGCCGCCCTTGCCGCGAAAGCGCACCAGGCCCACGGCGTCGTCGCCCTCCACCGCGTCGGCGACGTCGTCCACGTCCAGCCCCACCGCCTCGGAGACGCGGGCGCCCGTGCCGTAGAGCACCTCCAGCAGCGCCCGGTCGCGCAGGGCCAGCAGCTCGGCGCGGTCGCCGGAGCCCGGGGCCCCGACCGGTCCGGCGGCGTCCAGGAGGAGCTCCACCGACTCCAGCGGCACCGCCTTGGGCAGGCGCATCGGCGGCGCGGGCGGGGAGACGTCGGCGGCCGGGTCTGTGGTGGCCCAGCCCTCCCGGGCCGCGAACCGGTGCAGGCCGCGCACGGCGGCCAGGGCCCGCCCGGCCGAGGCGGCGCCGAGCGGCGGGTGGTCGGCGTCGCCCTCGCGCAGGGCCCGCAGGAAGTCGCCCACCTGGGCGGGGCCCACCCGGTCGGGCGAGAGGACGCCGTGCTCGGCCAGATACGCGCGGTAGCGCCGCAGGTCGCGACGGTAGGCCGCGAGGGTGTTGTCGGCCAGGGCGCGCTCCGCGCTGAGGTGGTCCAGGAAGGCGGCGCACACCCGCGCCAGCGGGTCCCGCTCCTCGCCCGCCCGGTCGGCCACGGGTCAGTCCTCCGCCGGCTCGCGCAGGGAGGCGAACCCGTTCGCGGCGGCGGCCTGGGCGGCCAGGACGCCGATGACGGTGGCGCCGTTGTGCAGCCTGCCCGCCATCACCAGGGCGACCGCCTCCTCCAGGGGCACCCACTCGGCGACCAGGTCGGCCTCCTCGTGCTCGCGTTCGAAGCCGATCTCCTCGGGCGGCACCACCGACAGGTCCCGGGCCAGGTACACGTGGATGCGCTCGTCGGAGAACCCCGGCGAGGGGAAGAACTCGGCCAGCTCGTGCCAGAGCCCGGCGCGCAGCCCCGCCTCCTCGACGAGTTCGCGCTGGGCGGTGCGCAGCGGCCCCTCGCCCTCCTCGTCGATGAGCCCGGCGGGCAGCTCCCACAGGGTGTGCCGGGTGGCGTGGCGGTACTGGCGCTGGAGCAGCACCCGGCCGTCGGCGTCCAGGG
Organism: Nocardiopsis sp. M1B1; assembly: GCF_052466615.1. NCBI lineage: Bacteria > Bacillati > Actinomycetota > Actinomycetes > Streptosporangiales > Nocardiopsidaceae > Nocardiopsis > Nocardiopsis sp. M1B1. The sequence continues at coordinate 2,109,441 of NZ_CP196194.1, read as the reverse complement.
CCAGGGCCGCGGCGGCGCCGGGGTGCTCCATGTAGTCGCGGGCGGCCACGGTCGTGCCCTCGCCGTCGCTGCCGACCATGCGCACCCAGTCCGTACGCATGCCGCACTTGACGCTGCGGAAGCGTTCCTCGGACCGCTCCACCGGCCACGACTCGGGGGCGTCCGCGACCTTCGCGTCCGCCCCCGTGGGAAGGGCCGGGTCGGTGTCACTGGGCATGGGTTCTCGCCTCTCAGGCCTCGTGCCCCGCCCGGCCCCTCGGATCAGGAGTTGTGGTACTCCAGGGCCGCCGAGACCAGACCGCGGAAGAGCGGGTTGGCCTTGGTCGGGCGGGAGCGCAGCTCCGGGTGCGCCTGCGTCGCGACGAAGAACGGGTGGGCGTCCCGGGGCAGTTCGACGTACTCCACCAGCTTGCCATCCGGGGAGAGCCCGGAGAACACCAGACCCGCCTCCTCCAGCTTCGGGCGGTAGGCGTTGTTGACCTCGAAGCGGTGGCGGTGCCGCTCGGAGGCCTCGGCGCTGCCGTCGTAGAGCTCGCGCACCACGGTGCCCTCGCCCAGCGCGGCCGGGTACATGCCCAGGCGCATGGTGCCGCCCATGTCGCGCTCCCCGGCGACGACGTCGGTCTGGTCGGCCATGGTGGCGATGACCGGGTCGACGGCCTTGTCGTCGAACTCGGTGCTGTTGGCGCCCTCCAGCCCGAGCACGTCGCGGGCGTACTCGATGACGACGGCCTGCAGGCCCAGGCAGATGCCCAGCAGCGGCACGCCGTTCTCACGGGCGTAGCGGATGGCGCCGATCTTGCCCTCGATGCCGCGCACGCCGAAGCCGCCGGGGATGAGGATGCCGTCCGCGCCGTCCAGCTCCGAGGCGGCGCCGGAGGGGCTGGCGCAGTTGTCGCTGGCCACCCAGCGGATGTTGACGCGGGTGTCGGTGGCGAAACCGCCCGCGCGCAGCGCCTCGCTGACCGACAGGTAGGCGTCGGGCAGGTCGATGTACTTGCCGACCAGGGCGATGGTGACCTCGTGGTCGGGCTGGTGCACGCGGCGCAGCAGCTCGTCCCACTCGGTCCAGTCCACGTCCCGGAAGGGCATGCCCAGGCGGCGCACGACGTAGGCGTCCAGGCCCTCGCGGTGCAGGACCTTGGGGATGTCGTAGATCGAGGGGGCGTCGGGGGTGGAGACCACCCCGGCCTCGTCCACGTCGCACATGAGGCTGATCTTGGACTTCAGGCTCTGCGTGATGGGGCGGTCCGAGCGGCACACGATGGCGTCGGGCTGGATGCCGATGCTGCGCAGGGCGGCCACGGAGTGCTGGGTGGGCTTGGTCTTCATCTCGCCGGACGGGCCGAGGAAGGGGATGAGGGACACGTGCAGGAAGAAGCAGTTGTCCCGGCCGATCTCGTGGCGGATCTGGCGGACCGCCTCCAGGAAGGGCTGCGACTCGATGTCGCCGACCGTACCGCCGATCTCGGTGATGACGATGTCGACGTCGGGGGCGTCCATCGCGTAGATGCGCGCCTTGATCTCGTTGGTGATGTGCGGGATGACCTGCACGGTGTCGCCGAGGTAGGCGCCCTGGCGCTCCTTGGCGATGACGCTGGAGTAGATCTGGCCGGTGGTGACGTTGGCCGTGGCGGACAGCTCGGTGTCCAGGAAGCGCTCGTAGTGGCCGACGTCCAGGTCGGTCTCGGCCCCGTCGTCGGTGACGAAGACCTCGCCGTGCTGGAAGGGGTTCATCGTCCCCGGGTCGACGTTGAGGTAGGGGTCGAGCTTTTGCATGGTGACCCGCAGGCCGCGCGACTTCAGGAGTCGTCCCAGGCTGGAAGCGGTCAGGCCTTTACCGAGACTGGAGGCGACGCCGCCGGTAACGAAAAGGTGCTTGGTACTCGCGGCGGATGCCAAAGTGATGCTCCCGTGGGTTGAGTGGCTACGGCGGGCTCGGGTCGGGCTGAGCGGCCGTGCGGCGGTCCGGTTGCGGGCGGTTGGTTTCGTCGCTCCGGCCGCCGGACTCCACGGGGCACCAGGATAACAGGCACCCCGGCTGTCCACACCCGGGGACGCCCCGGGTCCCCTCCCGTCACCAGCGTGATCGCCTTGCCCGCAGCGGTTCGGGCCGCGCGGGCCGGGCGACGAACACCACATCCGGTCAGGCCGGGAACGCCCCGGCGCGGCCCAGATAGGCGGGCGGCTGCTTGTCCAGGCGCTCGCCCATCCACCCACCCAGGGCGGCGGCCCCGGAGAGGCTGATCCCGGTGTGCAGGCCGCTGCGGTGCAGCGCGTACAGCAGGTCCTCGGTGGCGATGTTACCGGTGGCGGCGGGGGCGAAGGGGCAGCCGCCGAAGCCGCCCAGGCTGGAGTCGAGCACCCGCACGCCCGCGTCCACGGCCGTGAGCGCGTTCGCGTAACCGGTGTTGCGGGTGTTGTGGAAATGACAACGCAGCGCGCGTCCGTCCGCGACCTCGCCGACGGCGGCCACCAGTTCCCTCACCTGGCGGGGCACACCCACGCCGATCGTGTCGGCCAGGGCGATCTCCACAGCACCCGTGTCGGCGATGCGGCGGACCACCTCCACCACGCGTTCGGGCGCCACCTCCCCGTCGAAGGGACAGCCGAACGCGGTGGAGACGGTCACGCTCAGCGGGATGCCCGTGCCCTCCAGCGCGGCGTCGATGTCGGCCAGGACACCGAGCATCTCCTCGACGGTGCACCCCTGGTTGCGGACGCAGAACCCGTCAGTGGCGGGCACCGCGACGTTGACCTCCGACACCCGCGCGGCCACCGCGCGGTCCAGGCCGCGCCGGTTGAGGACCAGCCCGATGTGGGAGACCCCCGGCGCGCGCGTGACGCCCGCCATGACCTCCTCGGCCCCGGCCATCTGGGGAACGCGCCTGGGGTTGACGAAGCTGACCGCCTCGATCCGGCGCACCCCGGCGGCCACCGCGCGGTCGATCAGCTCGACGCGGTCCTCGACCGAAAGAGTCCTCGCCTCGTTCTGGAGGCCGTCGCGCGGCCCCACCTCGACGATCTCGACGTGCTCCGCCATCGTCCGTCCCCTTCCACGCGCCGTTGCGTCAGCGCAAGGTTAGTGGAGCACCCGTCCGCGGCCCCGCACCAGGGGGCCAGCCCGCAGAGGTTCTGAACCCCCACTCCAGGGGGTTCGAACCCCCACCGAAGGGGGTTTTGAAGTCCAGCCCTCTGGTGGTTGCAGGTGTGCGGTGCCGCCCTCCTCAGACACAGCGGGGTACAGACGGAAAACACCAGTGCCGGGTAGGGGTGCGGGGGGTGGCCGTAGGTCCCGGGCTCCCCGCTCAGACCCCGGGGGTCTTCTCCAGTGCTGGGGACCACGCGATGCGCACATCGGTTGTCCAGGGGGTGAGCGCATCGCGTGCTTCGCCCCGGTCCTCCAGTGCCGCGGTCAACAACACGTCCGCGAAGTACGTGATAAGCGGCTCAGCCACCGCCCCACACCGTCAGAACAGCCTCCAGGTCCCGACCACTGGGGGTGGTACGAACGCGCACGTTCGCGCCCTCCCCAAGCCAGGGGGTGAAAGGCACGCGTTACGCGCGACCTTGAGCAGAGGGGGGTGTGAAGCTCAACCACAAGCAGGTAGTCACGGATCAGGTCACCGCCCTCCCGCACCACAGACCAAACCCCGGGGCGCAGGCCCAAGGGGTGCACGCCCAACCCCCACCAGCTGAGGTCAGCGCGACCGTGCACGCCCGACCCCCGCAGCCGAGGGTTCAGAACCCCTCAACCCCACGACCCTCAACCCCACGACCCTCCGCCCTACGTCCCCTCGCTCCCCTCCACCTCAGCGCAGGGCGAGCGCGGGGCGGACCTCCCAGGTCGTCCACACCGGGCGGTACCCCATGCGGTGCCAGAACGGCCCCGACAGCGGGTTCATCGCCGCGTAGTTGAGCACCGAGACGCCCACGCCGTGGCTGTCCAGAGCCTGGTGCGCCTGGCCCACCAGCGCCGTGCCGATACCGCTGCCGCGCTCCGCGGCGGTCACCACCCCGTAGCCGATGTGCGCGATCGGGCGCGCGTTGACCAGCGACTTGGCCCAGCGCGAACGCTCGGGCGGGGAGACCCACAGCAGGCCCACGGCGCGACCGCGCCGTTCGGCCAGCCAGATCCAGGACCGGGAGCGGTTCAGCGCCCGGGCGGCCACCTCACGGGTCTGCTCGGCGGTGTCGGGTTGCAGGAACACCCCGCCGAAGTGCTGCTCGTAGCGGTGTTCCTCCATGAGCAGACCGACCACCTGGGTCAGGTCGCTGCGGTCGGCCAGCCGGATGGTCACGTCGCGCGGCGGCAGCGACGGGGGCACGCCGCGGCGGCGCTGGCGGGCGGCCAACACGGTGTAGGGCTGCAGGCCGTGGCGCTGGAGCGGGATGATGCCGCACACGTCGCGGGCGGGCCAGCTCACCAGGGCCGCCGACTCCGAACCGGTGCCGGTCGGCAGGTCCTCCAGCTGGTCGCGCCAGCTGGTCAGCAGCGAGTCCAAGGCGCGGCCGGGGTCGGGCCCGCCCACGATGGGGGTGAGCCAGTGCTGGTCGGGCACACCCCATATCCGGCCGACCTCGCCCGGCTGGTACCAGGTGTAGTGCATGGTCCCGGCGGCGACGGCACGGCCGTCCTCGTCGCTGACGGTCAGGAGGGGATAGGAGCCCGGAGCGAAGTTGATTGGTTCGGGCAACAGCGAATCCACGGCCGCCCAGCGCTGGGCGGCCGAACTCACCAACGGGTCCAGGCCGACGTCGCCTCCGGGCGACTCATCATGCCGCACCCGTGCGACATAACCGCTCATCCACCCCTCCCCTAGCGGGTCCTCACGTCGAACGCGCGCCCTCGGAACGGCTCCGGCAGGGCGCGTGCACCGCCCCTGGGCCGTCGCACCGCCCCGGCGGGGCAGGCCACACCGCGGGCGGAACGAAACGACCGTACCGCCTCAGAACCGATCAGGAGGACGAAACAGCCAACTGCAACCAAGAATTCACTGCGCGTCGCCACGCCCGCTCGGCCTCGGCGTCCCGCGCCGCTTCCCCGCGCGCGCACGGACGCGCACCACCGTAACGGATCGAAGGTCACTCTCGGGTGCCGGGGCGGTCAACGCCCCGACACGAACCCCCGGCGCGGGCGGCCTTCCCCGGGCACGGGCCCCAACCCGGGCTCCTCCGACACAGACCCCCGGCACGAATTCCCCAACCCGAATCCCCCGGCACGCGGCGCCCGCGGGATCACCGCTGCGCGGCGCCGCCCTCGGCCACGGTGGTGTTGCGCCCGTGGTTGATCACCTCGGGCTCACCAGCGGCGAAGGAGATCCTGTTGTCCACCCCGACCAACACGATCTTGTCCGCCGAGCCCACGTCGACGGTGGACCCGCGACCGGTGGCGCGCACCAGCCCGCACTCGCCGTGCAGCACGACGACGGCGTCGTCCGCGGTGACGACGACCTCGCGCTCACCGCAGTCCTCGCTCACCTCGGCGCCGTCGTCGACGACGATGAGCACGTCCTCGGTGCTGACGTTGTGCTTGGGCATGTCGGGCTCGTCCTCGTCGGAGGCGCCCTGGGTGCCCGGAGCACCGTTGGGCGGCTCGACGTCCTCGTGCCCGAAGGCCAGACCACAGCCGGGAAGGAGGCCGGTGATCAGCAGACCACCGCCCGCGGCCACGAGAAGCCGAACTCTCATGTTCTCCCCCACAACCGGATAACCGGCAATTGCGACATACGGCTTGCGCGAAGCCAAGAGTATGTCACGCGGAGGTAACTGTGCGACCTCACCGTTCTCAAAAAGTTTCTTTTTCGAGATGTGGGCGCCGCCCCGCTCCCGGTGCCCTCAGAGCGCCCTGTGTTCCCAGAGGCCCCTCGTACCCTCAGAGAATCCCCGTGCCCCCCAAGAACCCCAGCGCCCCCAGAGAACCCCGGTGTCCCCAGAGCTGGAAACACTACTCCACAGGCACTCGCGTCACTTCACCCCGGCCGCGTCCATGCCGCGCAGCTCACGTTTGAGTTCGCCGATCTCGTCGCGCAACCGGGCCGCCAGCTCGAACTGGAGGTCGGTGGCCGCCTGGTGCATCTGCTCGCTCAACTGCTCGATGAGCCCGGCCAGCTCCGCGCGCGGCATGGCGGACACGTCCGCCGAACGCTCGCCCAGCGCGGGCACCGGCGCCCGGCCGCCCCGGCCCCCCGAGCTGCGGTACCCGGTGGCCATGAGCTCCTCGGTGTCCACGTCCTCGCGGTTGAGCGTGTCCAGGATGTCGGCGATCTGCTTGCGCAGCGGCGTGGGGTCGATCCCGTGCTCGGCGTTGTAGGCCAGCTGCTTGTCCCGGCGCCGGTTGGTCTCGTCGATGGCCGCCCGCATGGAGTCGGTGACGTTGTCGGCGTACATGTGCACCTGGCCCGCGACGTTGCGCGCCGCGCGCCCGATCGTCTGGATCAGCGAGGTCTCCGAGCGCAGGAAGCCCTCCTTGTCCGCGTCCAGGATCGCCACCAGCGACACCTCGGGCAGGTCCAGGCCCTCGCGCAGCAGGTTGATGCCCACCAGCACGTCGAACTCGCCCACGCGCAGCTCTCGCAGCAGCTCCACGCGGCGCAGCGTGTCCACCTCGCTGTGCAGGTAGCGCACCCGGATGCCGAGTTCGGTGAAGTAGTCGGTGAGGTCCTCCGACATCTTCTTGGTGAGCGTGGTGACCAGCACCCGCTCGTCGCGCTCGGCGCGCACCCGGATCTCGTGGACCAGGTCGTCGATCTGCCCGTCGGTGGGCTTGACCAGCACCTCGGGGTCGACCAGCCCGGTGGGGCGGATGACCTGCTCGACCACCTCGCCGCCGCCCTGGCGCAGCTCGTAGCGGCCCGGAGTCGCCGACAGGTAGATGCTCTGCCCGATGCGCTCGGTGAACTCCTCCCACTTCAGCGGCCGGTTGTCCAGCGCCGAGGGGAGCCGGAACCCGTGCTCGACCAGGGTGCGCTTGCGCGCGGCGTCGCCCTCGTACATCGCGCCGATCTGCGGGACGGTCACGTGCGACTCGTCCAGCACCAGCAGGAAGTCCTCGGGGAAGTAGTCCAGGAGCGTGTTGGGCGGGCTGCCCGGCTCACGGCCGTCGAAGTGCCGCGAGTAGTTCTCGATGCCCGAGCAGGTGCCGAGCTGGCGCATCATCTCCAGGTCGTGGGTGGTGCGCATGCGCAGGCGCTGCGCCTCCAGCAGCTTGCCCTGGGCCTCCAGCTCGGCCAGCCGCTCGCCCAGTTCCGCCTCGATGGTGGCGATCGCCCGCTCGGTTCGCTCCTCGCCGGCCACGTAGTGCGAGGCGGGGAAGATGAACATCTCCCGGCTCTCGCCCAGCACCTCGCCGGTGAGCGGGTGCAGGGTCAGCAGGCGTTCGACCTCGTCACCGAACATCTCGATGCGGATCGCCAGCTCCTCGTAGACCGGGATGATCTCGATGGTGTCGCCGCGTACCCGGAACGTGCCGCGCGTGAACGCGGTGTCGTTGCGGGAGTACTGCATCTCCACCAGGCGGCGCAGCAGGTCGTCGCGGTCGACCTCCATACCCACCGCCAGCTGCGCCATCCGGTCCACGTACTCCTGCGGGGTGCCCAGGCCGTAGATGCACGAGACCGAGGCGACCACGATCGTGTCCCGGCGCGTGAGCAGCGAGTTGGTGGCCGAGTGGCGCAGCCGCTCGACCTCGTCGTTGATGGAGGAGTCCTTCTCGATGAAGGTGTCGCTCTGCGGGACGTAGGCCTCGGGCTGGTAGTAGTCGTAGTACGACACGAAGTACTCGACGGCGTTGTTGGGCAGCATCTGGCGCAGCTCGTTGGCGAACTGCGCCGCCAGGGTCTTGTTGGGCTGCATCACCAGGGTGGGCCGCTGGAGCTGCTCCACCGTCCACGCCACGGTCGCCGTCTTGCCGGTGCCGGTCGCGCCGAGCAGCACTGTGTGCGGCTCCCCGTCCCGCACCCTCCTGCTGATCTCGGCGATCGCGCCCGGCTGGTCCCCCGCCGGGGTCATCTCCGAGATCACCTCGAAGGGCGCCTCGCTGCGTTTGATGTCGCTGACCGGTCGCACGTCGTCTCTTCTCCCGTCGAAGGCGGGCCGCCCCCGCTGGCCCGCGTGTCCCTCACCCCTAACGCTACAGACCGCGTACGACATCCCTTCCCGGCCGAGGGCGCGGAGTTACCATCGAGACCAGCGCTCTGCGTCCGAAGCGAGGTGGCAGCCGTGTCACACCCCTCCAGACCGACCTTCGACCCGGGCCTCCCCCCGCGCGCGGTCGCGCGCATGAGGGCCCATCCCGAGAAACTGCTCCCGGCCGCGGCCCGCCCGCGGCGCGGGCCCACCTGGCGCCAGGGCGCCGCGATCACGGCCGCGGGGTGCACCTCCCTGGCCGCCGTCGCCCTGCTCTCCCCGGCGGCGGGAGCCGTCCTGGTGGCCCTGCTCTGCCTGGGGACGACCGCGGCCGTCCTCGGCCTGGCCTCGCTCCGGGGCTCCTTCACCGACGACTGGGCCGACCTGGTCATGCACGCCTTCTGGGCGCTGCCCGCCTCCACCGTGGGCGTCCTGGGCGCCCGGACGCTGCTCGACCAGGCGTTCGGGCCGGTCGGCGCCGTTGTCCCCGGCGACCCCGCGACCGCCGCCCTCTACCTGACCGCCGCCGCGGGCGGCGCCGGGGCCATCCTGCGGCCCGGCATGGTCGCCCGCCTGGCCTCGGAGTACGCCGACCGGTACGTGCTGCCCCAGGACTTCGGCCGCACCCACGGCTACGCCTCCCGCACCGAGGAGCCCGAGGCCCACCTGTTCGCCGCGCTCCAGCAGGCCACCGACCGGGTGGAGGAGGGCGTGCGGGTGCTCGGCGACTCCTTCGACGCCGCCCAGACCCTGCCGCTGCTGCGCGAGGAGGAGTGGAAGCTGGCCCAGGAGCTGCTGCGGCTGCGCTCCCTGCGCAGGGAGTTGCTGGTGCGTCGGCGCGAGGCCGTGTCCGAGCAGGTCACCCGGGCCCTGCAACCGCAGGAGGAGGCGGTGGCCCGCGCCACCGAGGCGCTCGACGAGCGGGTCGGGGTGCTGACCGGTTACGGCGACCGGGTGCACGCGGCGGTGACCGCGCACCGCGAGTGGGAGCAGTGCCAGGAGATCGCCGACCGCGCCGGGGACTACGCCGACCTGGCGCTGTTCTCGGCGCAGGAGCGGGTGCGCCCCCAGGAGATCGACGACAGCCTGCTCAGCGTGGAGGCCGCGCACTCGGTCCGCGAGGAGCTGGTGCGCGAGGCCGTGGCCGCCGGGTCGTCCCTGTCCGAGGTCCTGCACCGCGACCGCGGACGGGAGTGACGGGTGCGGGGACGGGGACGGGAGTGACGGGTGCGGGGACGGCCGCCGCGGCGGTGACAGCGGTGGGCGACGGCCCGGTTGCGGAGGCGTTCCCGCACGCCCGCTCCGTGTCCGGGCGGGCGCCCGCGGGTTAGTCTTCTCCACCCGGCCGAACTCCGCTCCCCCCACGAGGCCCCCATGCACGCCCGCGCCACCCTGCACCCCGATCTACCCCTCGAACTCGCCGAGCGCCTGCCCGCGCACGCGGCCGCCCCGCTGGGCGGCCCCTCCGGCCGAACCGCGCGGGGGCCGTCCCCGCGCGATCCCCTGCACTCCTGGTCGGCCGCGGTCTGCGCGGGCACCGCCGTGCTGCTGCTGTTCTCCGGCGAACCCCTCGCCGGAGCGGTGGCGTCCCTGTTCCTGGGCGTCGGCGGGTGGGTCTACCTGTTCACGGGCCTAGGGCGCAGGTACCCGGGGTTCAGCACCCGGCAGTTCGTCCTCCTGGTCGCGGTGTCCAGCCCCGTCACCGTCGAACCGCCGCTGCTGAACTTCCTCCTGGCGCGGGCGCTCGCGTTCCTCATGCCCTGGGCGGGGCCGAACACCGCCGCGGCCCTGCTGTTCGCCGTCGCCGCCCTCCTGCTGTTGGCCACCGCACGTCTCGGCCCCGCCCGGCGGGGGGACGGCGCTCTCGTCCACGGGGTGGACTACCTGCTGCCGCACGTGAGCGGCGACCCGGGCCGGTCGGGGGAGCCCTGGCCCGAACACCGCCTCCTGCTCGACCTCCAGGAGGCGACCGACCGCGTCGTCGAGGCCCACCGCGTGCTGGGACCCGACAGCAGGACCGCCGAGGCGGTCGCCCTCGCACGAAGGGAGGAGTGGGCGGCGTTCGTGCGTGTGAACCTGCGGCACCGGCGCGGTTCCCCGCGCCGGGGCGCTCCCGGGCGGCCGGAGCTGTCGGTGGAGGACGTCCGCCGCCCGCTCCGGCTCGGTCTCGCGGCGCACAGGGTGGTCGCGGCGCACCGGCGCTGGAGGCGGCTGGCGGGGTCCGGGCCGGGAACGGTTCCCGCGGTCGAGCTGTGGAGGTCCCGCCGGACCTCGGAGCGGCTGGAGAAGGAGTTCCTGGGCCGGGCGGCCGAACTCGGCGGGCCCGGCGCCGGGTTGTGGGCTCCGGCCTCCTCCGCGGCGGGCCTGCGGGAGGCGGTCCGCCGCACCGTCAGGGCGCGTCCCCGGTCACGGGTGGCGACGGCCCTGGTCGGCCTCCTGTTCCTGGGCGGCGCGGCCCTGGCGCTGACCTGGTACGACGCGTTCCACCTGCTGCTGGTCCTGGGCTGGACGGCGGCCGGGGTCCTGGTCGTGCGGGTCAGGGTCCGACGGGAGGCGTGGATGTCCTGGGGCGAGGCCGCGGCCTACGCCGTGGTCTCGGCCGTGGCCTGTGTCGGGTTGATGCCGGTCCTGCGCGACGTCGTGGTGTACCTGGTCGAACAGCTGGCCCCGGATCTGTTCCTGCTCCCGGGCGACGTCGCGACGGCTCTGCTGTACCTGACGGCCGCCCTGACCTGCTGGGGCGTCGCGGCCCTGGGCGTGGGCGGGGTGGACGGTGACGGGTTCGCGCACGCCTGACACCGCTGACGTGCTGGCCGTCCGTGAGGCGGGCGATACGGCGCTAAGCCGACGGGACCACGTCGAGAACGGCCTCGGGCCAGTCCGCCAACGTGAAGACCGGGCAGCGCAGGGACCCGCTGAGCAGGCCGTGGAGGTAGTCGACGGTGGACATCTCGTGACGGACCCACCGGCCCCGTGCGTCTGCCAGCAGGACCCATCCGTCCGGTGCTCCCACCGCCTCCCAGAAGAGGTCCGAACCGTTGTCGTCGGACCCCACGAAGAGCAGGTCGGAGAAGACGATCCGGTAGTCGCCTCTCCCGTCACGGTACGAGCGGCTGTCCCCGTCGATGGTGATCTCGTCGCTCCCGTAGATCCGCCGCTGGGTCTCCTGGTGTTCCCGGCTGTACTCCAGCAGGTTCCCGTCGACCGTGAAGTGGAACCTGTTGTCGATCTCGAAGCCGCTGCCGACACGGGTGAGCAGTTCCCGGACGTCGGAGGGCAGGGGGAAGTCGGGCGGCCCGTCCCGGGCGGGTGGCGGGGGCCCTTGGGGATAGAGCAGGCGTACCAGGTCGTCGACGGTGGACATCGTTGGCTCTCCGGCGGGGTGGGGGGATGGAAAGGGCGCGCTACCGGGCGCGCTCGACGAGTTCGCGCCAGAGCTCGGCCACGCGCTCCGTCAGTTCCTCGCGGGTGCCGGAGTTGTCCACCACCAGGTCGGCGGCGGCCAGGCGGGTGTCCCGGTCGGCCTGCGCGCGGATGCGGGCCTCCACCTGCTCGCGGGGCATGCCGCGATTGGCGGCGACCCGCTCCACCCGAACCTCGTCGGGGGCGTCCACCACGACCACCACGTCGTAGAGCGGCCCCAGGCCGTTCTCCACCAGCAGCGGGACGTCGTAGACCACCACCTCCACACCGGAGGCCACGGCCTCCTCCATGAGCTGGGAGCTGCGCTCGCCCACCAGGGGGTGCACGATGGCGTTGAGCCGGGCCAGGCTGGCCTCGTCGGCGAAGACGATCTCCCCGAGCCGGGGCCGGTCCAGGCGCCCGTCGGGGGTGAGCACCCGTTCGCCGAACTCGGCGACGACGGCCTCCAGGCCCGGTGTGCCGGGTTCGACGACCTCCCGGGCGATGGCGTCGGCGTCGACCACGGTGGCGCCGTAGGCGGCCAGTCCGGTCGCGACCGCGCTCTTGCCCGAGCCGATCCCGCCGGTGAGTCCCACTGTGAGCATGTCGGAAACCCTAGACCGCCGCCCGTGTCCGCGTCATGGCGCCCCCGCCTACCGCGCGGCCCGTGCGGCGCCGTCCGGGCGCGCCGCGGCCGGGGTGAGCTCCTTGCGCATGTGCACCATGACCAGGTGTTCGGCGACGCGCTCGCGGGAGGTCTCGGCGTACCCCAGGCCGCGGTAGAGCCGCTGCTGGCCGGTGTCCTGGGCCCCCGCGGACAGGGTGAGCGCGGCCAGGCCGGGGTGGCGCTCGCGCAGGCGGCCCTCCAGGTCGGCGAGCAGCGCCCGCGCGATCCCCCGGCGGCGCAGGTCGGGCACGACCGCCAGACGGGAGACCACCGCGCTGGTGCCCAGCACCCGCGCCCGCACCGAGCCGACCAGGCGGGTTCCGGCGACCGCCTTGAGCACGAGGGTGTCCTCCTGCCCCAGAAGTCTCTCCACCCTCTCCAGGCTCTCGGTGAGGGCCAGCACGAACGGGTCGCCGAAGGCCTGGGCCTCGTCGACGAACGCCGCGCGCTGGAGGGTGAAGACCTCGCCCGCGTCGGCGGGGGCGGCCGGGTGGATGTCGAACACGTCGCCTCCTGAAGGGCCCCTCCGTCGGGGGGCACGCCACGAGCCTAGCCCCCGGCCCGGCGGGTACCACGGGACACGGCCGGGGCCGGGCACGGCGAAGGGCCGCCCCCTCCGGAGAGGGGACGGCCCGAACAGCTTCTCAGCGTGTCCTCGAAGGCTGTTTAGGCCTCGCCACCCGCGAGCTTCTCGCGCAGGGCGGCCAGGGCCTCGTCGGAGGCCAGGGCGCCGCTGGAGGACTCCGAGCCGGACGAGCTGCTGCTCTGTCCGCCACCGGTGTAGTCGTCCTCCTCCACCGGGGCAGGAGCGTTGGCGGCGTCGGCCTCGGCCGCGCGCGCCTCCTCGACCTGCTTGCGGTGCGCCTCGAACCGGGCCTGGGCCTCGGCGTAGCTGCGCTCCCACTCGTCGCGCTGGGCCTCGAAGCCCTCGAGCCACTCGCCGCTGTCCGCGTCGAAGCCCTCGGGGTACTTGTAGTTGCCCTGCTCGTCGTACTCCGCGGCCATGCCGTAGAGGGTGGGGTCGAAGTCCACCTGGTCCGGCGAGACGCTCTCGTTGGCCTGCTTCAGCGAGAGGCTGATGCGGCGGCGGTCGAGGTCGATGTCGATGATCTTGACGAAGATCTCGGTGCCGACCTGGACGACCTGCTCGGGCACCTCGACGTGGCGCTCGGCCAGCTCGGAGATGTGGACCAGGCCCTCGATGCCCTCCTCGACGCGCACGAACGCACCGAACGGAACCAGCTTGGTGACCTTGCCGGGAACGACCTGGCCGATCTGGTGGGTCCGGGCGAACTGCTGCCACGGGTCTTCCTGGGTCGCCTTGAGCGACAGGGAGACGCGCTCGCGCTCCATGTCCACGTCGAGGACCTCGACGGTGACCTCCTGGCCGACCTCGACGACCTCGCTGGGGTGGTCGATGTGCTTCCAGGACAGCTCGGAGACGTGCACCAGGCCGTCGACGCCGCCCAGGTCCACGAACGCACCGAAGTTGACGATCGAGGAGACCACACCCTTGCGGATCTGGCCCTTCTGGAGGGTGTTGAGGAAGGTCTGGCGGACCTCGGACTGGGTCTGCTCCAGCCAGGCGCGGCGGGACAGGACCACGTTGTTGCGGTTCTTGTCCAGCTCGATGATCTTCGCCTCGAGCTCGCGGCCGACGTAGGGCTGCAGGTCGCGCACACGGCGCATCTCGACCAGGGAGGCGGGCAGGAAGCCGCGCAGACCGATGTCGAGGATGAGACCGCCCTTGACGACCTCGATGACGGTGCCGGTGACGACGCCGTCCTCCTCCTTGATCTTCTCGATCGTGCCCCAGGCGCGCTCGTACTGGGCGCGCTTCTTGGACAGGATCAGGCGGCCTTCCTTGTCCTCCTTCTGGAGGACGAGGGCCTCGACCTGGTCACCGACGGCAACGACCTCGCCGGGGTCGACGTCGTGCTTGATCGAGAGTTCCCGTGAGGGAATCACACCCTCGGTCTTGTAGCCGATGTCGAGCAAGACCTCGTCTCGATCGACCTTCACGATGGTGCCCTCGACAATGTCACCGTCGTTGAAGTACTTGATGGTCTCGTCGATCGCCGCGAGGAAGGCTTCCTCGGACCCGATGTCGTTGACCGCTACCTGGGGTGTCGAGGTGGCCTCGGTGCTGCTCGTCATGTGTGGGTGGACTCCGGATACGGACAGATTCAGAAAGATGGTCACATCGCGGGTTCGAACCCGTCGATCCGTCGTCCGAGGAGCGGAGCCGAGGCGGCGATGAACCGCCTGGACACCAATCGCCAGGTGCAGGGTGTCGACCGGAGCGGCGCGGTCGCGCCGACCCTCATCGGAGACAGCGGACGCACGCAGGAACCCACAACGCTCCCGCCAGAATATGAGACAAGGGCGTCCTGGTCAATCGGAACCCAGGGCCGCCAACCCGGCGTAGGTCGCAATGGCGGCAATTTACCCGAGCATGGCGGTCAAGATCAACTGGGGGGTAGTCCCACGTCCGAACGGGGGTTTCGTTCCCGCGGGACGGTCGCGGCGGCGGCCCGGAGCGCCGGCGCGGAGGCTGGAAGAAAAAGTGCGAAGGGCCGGTTACGGTCAGTCCGCGGAAGGCTTGGAGCGTGACCGTTTGATGGCGCTCCGTTGCTTCTTGGCGTCCAGGCGGCGCTGTTTGGCCCTGCGGCTCGGACGGGTCGCGCGGCGCTCGCGGGCGGGCGGCGCGATCGCCTCCTCCAGCAGGGCGGCCATCCGCTCCCTGGCCTCGGCCCGGTTGCGCGCCTGCGAGCGGTGGGTCTGCACGGTGACCGTGAGCACGTCCCCGACCAGGCGCCCCCGGAGCCGCTCCAGCGCGCGTTGGCGCCGCGTGCCGCCCAGGCCGGGGCAGGCCGCCACGTCCAACGAGAGCGACACCCGGGTGTCGGAGGTGTTGACGTGCTGGCCGCCGGGCCCCGAGGAGCGTGAGAAGCGCCACGTGAGGGCGTCGGC
The DNA here is from genome assembly GCF_052466615.1 of Nocardiopsis sp. M1B1. NCBI lineage: Bacteria > Bacillati > Actinomycetota > Actinomycetes > Streptosporangiales > Nocardiopsidaceae > Nocardiopsis > Nocardiopsis sp. M1B1. The sequence goes on along the minus strand of NZ_CP196194.1, from coordinate 2,094,272 downwards.
GGGGACGGTGACCGGACCCGCGCTCAGCCCCTCCTCGGCCGTGCTCCGTGTCGTCACCGTCCCCCACCTTCCCGTCGTGCGCGGGCCGCGCGGCCCCTGTTCAGTGCGCGGCGTCGTGCCAGTTCTGGCCGCTGCCGACCGAGACGGCCAGCGGCACACGCAGATCATAGGCGGAGCTCATCTCGCGCGCCACGATGTTTTCGACCTCCCCGCGCTCACCGGGCGCGACCTCCACCACGAGTTCGTCGTGCACCTGGAGCAGGACCCGGGAGGCGAACCCGCCCCCGGTGAGGGCCGCGTCCACCCGGAGCATGGCCACCTTGATGATGTCGGCGGCCGACCCCTGGATCGGCGCGTTGAGCGCCATCCGCTCGGCCATCTCCCGGCGCTGGCGGTTGTCGCTGGTCAGGTCGGGCAGGTAGCGGCGCCGCCCCAGGATGGTCTCGGTGTAGCCGACCCGGCGGGCCTCCTCGACCACGGCGTTGAGGTAGTCGCGCACCCCGCCGAACTCGGCGAAGTAGTCCTCCATGAGGCGCTTGGACTCCTCCGGCGTGATCCCCAGCTGCTGGGACAGGCCGTAGGCGCTCAGCCCGTAGGCCAGGCCGTAGCTCATGGCCTTGATCCTGGACCGCGCCTCGCCGTCCACCTGCTCGACCTCGACGTCGAAGATCTGCGCGGCCATCTGCGCGTGGAAGTCGTAGCCGCTGTTGAAGGCGTCGATCAGCGCCTGCTCGCCCGACAGGTGCGCCATGATGCGCAGCTCGATCTGGCTGTAGTCAGCGGTGAGCAGTTCCTCGTAGCCCTCCCCCACCACGAACGCGCGGCGGATGCGCCGCCCCACGTCGGTGCGCACGGGGATGTTCTGGAGGTTGGGGTCGGTGGAGCTCAGGCGCCCGGTCGCCGCCACCGTCTGGTTGAAGGTGGTGTGGATGCGGCCGTCGTCGGCGACGGTCTTGATCAGCCCCTCGACCGTGGTGCGCAGCTTGGTCTGGTCGCGGTGGTGCAGCAGGACCGCGGGCAGCTCGTTGTCGGTCTGGGCGGCCAGCCACGCCAGCGCGTCGGCGTCGGTGGTGTAGCCCGTCTTGATCTTCTTGGTCCTGGGCAGGCCCAGGTCCTCGAACAGCACCTGCTGGAGCTGCTTGGGCGAGCCGAGGTTGAACTCGCGGCCCACGATCTCGTGCGCGCGCTCCACCGCGACCCGGCCCGCCGCGGCGAACTCGCCCTGGAGCTCCTCCAGGTAGGCCCGGTCGGCGGCGATCCCGGCGCGCTCCAGGCGGGCCAGCACGTCCACCAGCGGCAGCTCGACCTCGTGCAGCAGGTGGGTGCCGCCGCGCTTGTCGAGTTCGGCGGAGAGCACCCCGGCCAGGTCGCGGGTGGCGCTCGCGCGCACGGCCAGCAGGTGCTGGCGGCCCGAGCCCGCCCCGTCCTCGCCGCCCAGGTCCAGGGTCAGCTGGTCGCCGGAGGAGTCCTCCTCCAGCTCCCGGCCCAGGTACTTGCGGCACAGGTCGGCCAGGTCGAAGCGGCGCTGCCCCGGCTGGGCCAGGTAGGCGGCCAGGGCGGTGTCGCTGACCACCCCGCCCAGCTCCCAGCCGTGCGCGCCCAGGGCCAGCAGGGCGCCCTTGTACTCGTGCACGGCCTTGGGGCGGCGCGGGTCGGCCAGGAAGTCCGCCAGCGCCTCGGTGTCGGCGGGGTCCAGGGCGGTGGGGTCCACGAACACGGCGTCGCCGGAGGGCACGCTGATGGCCAGCGCGTCCACCCGGCCGGTGCCCTGCCCCCAGGCGCCGTCCAGGGCCAGTCCGGCGGGCGCGGTGGGCGTGAGGGTGTCGGAGGCCGCGTCGTCGGGGGCGGCGTGCGCGGCCAGCCAGGGGGCCAGCTCGCCGGTCCCGGCAACGGTCAGTTCGACGCGGAAGCCCTCGACCGCCTCGGTCCCCGTCTCCCCGGAGCCGTCCTCGGGCAGGCGGACGACGGCGTAGAGGCGCTCGCGCAGGTTGGAGGCGAACTCCAGGTTGTCGAAGAGCGCGTCGATCCCGGTGCGGTCGGCCTCGCCCAGGGCCAGGGCGGTGACCTCCGCCTCCAGCTCCACGTCGGTGGCCAGCCGGTTGAGCCGCTGGTTGCGCAGGACGTCGTCCAGGTGGTCGCGGAAGCTCTGCCCGGCCTTGCCGGGAAGCTCGTCGGCGTGGGCGACCAGCTCGTCCAGGGACCCGTACTTGGTGATCCACTTGGCGGCGGTCTTGGGGCCCACGCCCGGCACGCCGGGCAGGTTGTCGGCCTTCTCCCCCACCAGCGCGGCCAGGTCGCGGTAGCGCTCGGGGGTGACCCCGTACTTGTCCTCGACCGCGGCGGGGTCCATCCGCCGCAGGTCGGACAGGCTCTTGCCCGGGTACAGGACCGTGCAGGAGTCGGTGACCAGCTGGAAGGCGTCGCGGTCGCCGGAGGCGATGAGCACCTCCATCCCGGCCTCGCCGCCCTGGTGGGCCAGGGTGGCGATGACGTCGTCGGCCTCGAACCCGGGGGCGGACAGGTTGGCGACGCCGATCAGCCTCATCAGATCCTGGGTGAGCGGCACCTGGGAGGGGAACTCCGGCGGGGTGTCGGAGCGGCCGTCCTTGTACTCGGCGTACTCCTCGTGCCGGAAGGTGGGGCCGGACAGGTCCCAGGCCACCGCGACGTGGGTGGGTTCCTCGTCGCGCAGCAGCTTGACCAGCATCGACGCGAAGCCGTACACGGCGTTGGTCGACTGCCCGGTACTCGTGCCGAACTTGTCCACCGGGAGCGCGAAGAACGCGCGGAAGGCCATCGAGTGGCCGTCCAGGAGGAGGAGCCGGGGTCGCCTGCCGCCGTCGCCGGTCCGGGTTGTCTGGTCGGGGGTCTCTCGCTTGGTCACCACAGGTGAATCCTAGGATGCGACGGAGACACTTCGCGGCCATACCGCGAGGGCAGTGACACGACGGCGGGGACGCCGCCCCCGGTCCGGCGCGGCCCGTGCCCGGCCGCGGCGGGGTCCCGAGGAGGCTGAGGGCAGATGACGACGGACTCCGAGGCGATGCGGCGGATGCTCGACACGGGCGCGCTCGCGGGCGGTCTGGGCGAGCGCATGGGCATCGAGGTGACGGAGGCGTCCGCCGAGCGCGTGGTGGGCCGGATGCCGGTGGAGGGCAACGTCCAGCCGTTCGGGCTGCTGCACGGCGGCGCGTCGTGCGTGCTGGCCGAGACCCTGGGGTCGATCGGCGCCACGGCCCACGCCTCCCGGTTCGGCAAGGTCGCGGTCGGTATCGAGATCAACGCCACGCACCACCGCTCGGCCACGGAGGGGCACGTGACCGGTGTGGCCACACCCGTGCACCTGGGCCGGACGCTGGCCACGTGGGACATCACCATCACCGACGACGGGGGCCGGAAGGTGTGCACCTCCCGGCTCACGTGCATGCTGCGCGAGCTGCCGGGGGCGTAGCGGGGGCCCGGCCGCCCGGGAGGTCCCGGCGGGTCCGCGGGGTGGCCGTCCCTTCTGCGCCGCGTATAGCGGTCAAGGGTTTTCTCGTTTTAAGGAAGGACCGCTTCACACCCGCGTGTAGTACGCCTGTGGCTTTCCTCCGGCCCGGCCGCCGCCCTTGACGGCCGGGCCGCGTCATGCCTGATCACCGCGACAGTTCGCTACCCCGCGAGCACGGAAAGCTGTGATCTGTACAGAGACGAAACGTCGGATGTCAATGATGACTACAGAGCCATAACAGCCTGACGGCGAGTCGGCACCAACGCCCGTTCCGTCCTTTCCGCACCAGAACTTTCATGATTAAGCTCCGCTAACGCTCCTGATTAAGTCATGCCACACATCACGGACATTCAGGACGCGCATGCTCATGGCACGGCTGCCCCGCGCAGCACGTGCTTCGCCGGTTGAACGGAGTGACCACGATCATGGCTAGCAAGAAGGTCCTAGGCCTCACTGCCGCAACCGCGGCCCTCGTCCTCGGCCTGACCGCGTGTGGCAGCGACGGCGGCGAGGGAGGCGGCGGCGGTGAGGGCGGTGAAGAGTTCACCTACGGCATCCTCTACCCGCAGACCGGCAACCTCGCCTTCCTCGGCCCGCCCCAGATCACGGCCGCCGAGTACGCGATCTCCGAGATCAACGCCGCGGGCGGCATCCTCGGCACCGAGGTCCCCGCCATCGTCGAGGGCGACGAGGCGGGCGACAACGCCCAGGCCAACGAGGCCGCCAACAACCTCGTCTCCGACCAGGTGAACGCCGTCATCGGCGCCGCGGCCTCCGGCATGACGCAGGCGACCTACGACACCATCACCGGTTCCGAGATCGTCCAGTGCTCGGGCTCCAACACCGCCGCCGAGCTCAGCGAGATCGAGGACAACGGCTACTACTTCCGCACCGCGCCGAGCGACCTGCTCTCCGCGGTCGTGATGGCCCGCACGATGGTCGAGAACGGCAACCAGAACATCGCCATCGTCGCGCGCGCCGACGACTACGGCGGCGGCTACGCGGGCGCCCTCCAGACGGAGCTGGAGAACCTGGGCGCCCAGGTCGTGGTCAACGAGACCTACGACCCGCTGGCCACCACCTTCGACTCGGTCGTCAACAGCGTCACCAACGAGGAGCCGGACGCCGTCGCGCTCATCGCCTTCGAGGAGGGCGCGCAGGTCATCGCCCAGCTCCTGGAGGGCGGCACCGAGGGCGAGCAGCTCTACGTCACCGACGGCCTCAACGACCCGAACCTGGGCGAGACCGTCAGCGCCGACGACCCCGGGAGCGTCACCGGCATCACCGGTATCGCCCCGAGCGCGGACAACCCCGAGTTCACCGAGGGCCTGACCAGCTTCAACGAGGAGCTGGAGGTCTTCCAGTTCGCCCCGCAGGTCTACGACTGCGTCACCGTGATCGCCCTGGCCGCCGAGGCCGCGGGCAGCGTGAACCCGTCCGAGTACGTCGCCGAGCTGCCCAACGTCAGCCGTCCCGAGGGCACCGAGTGCGGCACCTTCGAGGAGTGCCGCGACCTGCTGGCCGACGGTGAGGAGATCAACTACCAGGGCGTCAGCGGCAACATCGACTTCAACGACAACGGCGACCCGACCGCCGCCACCTTCGAGATCTTCCACTACGGGGAGGACGGCCACGAGATCCTGGCCTACGAGGAGCACTCCCTGGAGGAGTAGCGGCGACGGTTCGTAGCGGCCCCCGCCGCGCACGGACCCCTCCGTCACGGCGCGGCCCGTGACGACGCACGGCAGCGGCGCCCCGGGAGCGGGTTCTCCCGGGGCGCCGCTTCGCGTGTGCGCGCCCCGCGGCGCGGGCCGAGCGGGGGGAACGCGGGGAGGGGGCGGGGCAGCCAGCCCCCTCCGTGTCCGCCGGGGTCCGGTCTCAGCCGGAACCCGGCCTCACCGGGGGCTCAGCGGGTCCAGCGGCGGGCGATGTCGGCGGCCAGGGCGCGCAGTTCGTCCGCGGAGCGGGTCATGGCGGCCTCGACCGATCCCGAGGACTCCACGAGGGAGTAGGTCTCGGTGATCCCGGCCGCGGCCGCCTCAGCGCGGCCGACCTTGACCGCGCCCGCGGTGACCACGCAGGGGACGCCGTGCTTGTTGGCGGCCTGGGCGACGCCGTGGGGCAGTTTGCCGCGCAGCGACTGGGAGTCGAAGGAGCCCTCTCCGGTGATGACCAGGTCGGCCCCCGCGAGGCGGTCAGTCAGGCGCACGGAGTCCAGGACGCGGCTGATGCCCGACTCGACGGTGCCGCCGAGCAGGAGCAGGGCGAAGCCCAGGCCGCCCGCGGCTCCGGCGCCGGGGGTGTCGCGGACCTCGCCGCCGGGGTCGACGCGGTCGGCGAAGGCGGTCAGGGCGGCGTCCAGGCGCTGCACCTGGTCGGGGTCGGCGCCCTTCTGGGGCCCGAAGACGGCGCTGGCCCCGTGGATGCCCAGCAGGGGGTTGTCGACGTCGGTGGCGGCGACGACACGGACCCCGGCCACGGCCCGGCGGGCCGCGTCGAGGTCGACGTCGCCGGGGTCGGCCAGGGGGCCGCCGCCGTGGCTCAGGCGGTCGGCGGGGGTGGCGCCCAGGGCGGCCAGGAGACCGGCCCCGGCGTCGTTGGTGGAGCTGCCGCCGAGTCCGACGACGACGGTGCGGGCGCCGGAGCGGACCGCGTGGGCGACCAGCTCGCCGACGCCGTGGGTGGTGGTGCGGCCGGGGTCGCGGTCACCGGAGGGCACCAGGTGCAGGCCGCAGGCCTGGGCGCTCTCCACGTAGGCGGTGTCGCCGTCCAGGAGGTACTCCGCGGTCACGGGCGCGCCGAGAGGGCCGGTCACCTCGGTCCGGTGCACCTCGCCGCCGAGGGCCGTGTGCAGGACCTCGACGAAGCCGGGGCCGCCGTCGGAGAGCGGCAGCAGGTCCGTGGTGGCGGAGGGATCGGTCCGGTGCCAGCCGTCGGCGACCGCCTGCGCGGCTTCGAGGGCGGAGAGGGTACCGGCGAACTTGTCAGGAGCGATGAGGATACGCACCGGACCAGTGTGCCAGGCCACATTTCTCCCGGCGCGGGGCACCCCCCGCTGGTCAGAGGCCGGGCGCCCCGTAGACGGGGAACCAGCGGGATCGGTCCTCCTCCAGGGGCAGGTCGCGGCCGATGGCGGCCTCGGCCTGGAGTTCCAGGGCGTTGTCCCTGCGGCCGCCGTCGCCGACCGGGGCGAAGGGGTAGAAGGTGCCGCGCTTGTAGAGGTAGACCAGCCCCAGCGAGCGCGTGCCGTCGGTGAAGCCGACCAGGGAGCACAGGAGGGAGGGCCCGTAGCCGTTGGCCTCCAGGGTGGAGTTGACGGCGTGCAGGTCGGTCACCAGGCCGGTGATGTCGGGGGCGGCGGCGCCGTCCGGGCCCCGGGCCGGGTCGGCCGAGCGCACCACCAGCCAGGTGTAGCCGTAGTCGTCGGTGACCTGTTCGACGGGCGTCCCCCCGTCGGCGTCGAGCAGCTCGGTGACGTCGCGTTCCAGGTCGGCGAAGGCGGCGCCCTCGGTGGCGCGGAAGGCGACGGAGCCGGTGCCGGTGGGCGTGAAACCCGCTGCGGCACGCAGGGTGACCGACGCCGAGGGCAGGCCGAACAGGGCGTCGAGGTCGGGCTGGGCCGGTTCGGAGCGCCCGAACAGCGCTCGCCAGAAGCTCATCGTGGCCGGTCCCCTCTCGTGGTCGTGTCGGTCGCGCGCGGACCGGATCGGCCCCGTGTCCGCCCGCGCGGATCGGTGCCGCCGTCCCCTCCGGCGGCCCCCGCGGACGGGGTCAGCGCCCCTGCCCGAGCTGGCGCGAGATGTCGGACAGCTGCTCCAGCCGCTGCTGCACCGGCGGGTGTGTGGCGACCAGCTGGCTGAAGCTGAACCCCTTGCGGGAGGAGGCCGGAGCGAAGAAGAAGGCGTTGAACGGCTCCGCCTGGCGCAGGTCGCGGGTGGGGATGCGGGACATGTCGCCGGTGATCTTGGTCAGGGCGCTGCCCAGCACGGACGGGCGCCCGGTGAGGTAGGCGGCGGCGCGGTCGGCCGACAGCTCCCGGTAGCGCGACAGCGCCCGGGTGAGCAGGAAGCTGAGCGCCCAGGCCGCGGCGCTGACGGCCACGACGAGCAGGGCGACCACGGCCGGCGCGGGCCCGTTGTTGTTGTTGCCGCGCGTCGCCCCGGCGAACATCGCGAAGCGCAGACCGGCCTGGGTGAGGAACCCGGCCACGATGCCCAGGAACCCGGCGACGGTCATCACCATGACGTCGCGGTGGGCGATGTGGGACAGCTCGTGCGCCAGGACCGCCTCCAGCTCGGGGCCGTCGAGGCGGCGCATGAGGCCGGTGGTCACGCACACGACCGCGGACTTCTCGTTGTGCCCGGTGGCGAAGGCGTTGGGCACGTCGGTGTCGGCGATCCCCACGCGGGGCTTGGACATGTCCGCCATGGCGCACAGCCGGTCGACGAGGGCGTGCAGCTCGGGCGCCTGCTCCGGGGAGACCTCCTTGGCGCCCATGGCGAACATGGCGATCCTGTCGGAGGCGAAGTAGCTGAACAGCGCGAACCCGGCGACGATGAGCAGCACCAGCCACACGTTGAGGCCCACGAGGACCAGCCCGACGACGAAGGCCGCGTAGACCAGGGCGAGCAGGCCCATGGTCGTCACCATGCGGGCGGTCAGTCCCCGGTCAGGTCTGAACTTGGATCCGGCCATGCCGTAGTCCCCTCCGCCGACGCGTCGACTGTCTCGGAGTGTAGTTCGCGCAGGTGGGAAACAGTATGAGGTGGTCCGCCCGCCGCGTGTTCGCCGACAGCGCCCGCTGCCGGCCCCGCGGAGCCGGTGCGGCCTCCCCGGCGGACCGTCCCCCGCGCGCACCGCGGGTTCCCGTCCTCTCCCCTTCCCTCCACCACGTCCAACGGACGGGGGTCCCGCCGCGGTTCCTGGGGCGGGAGCGGCGCACGCCACACGCGGCCCGCCACACGCGGCCCGTCGCGGGCGGCCCGGACGGGCGCGTACGCCCCCGGACACGCGAAAGCCGCCGTGACACGTGGTCACGGCGGCCCGGAAACGCGCGCGCAGGCACCGAGCGCCGCACCGGCCGACCGGAATCCGGCCCGCCGTGCGCACTCACCGGTCCGGACGCACCTGGACGGAGGCGGTGCGCCGGACGGAGGACCCGGTCCTAACCGGGGATGAGTCCGTCGTCCTGGAGCATCTCCCGCACCTCTTCCATGGTGGCGTCGGCGTGCGGGAGGATGAACTGCGAGGGCTCCAGCGCGTCGGGCGGCAGCGGCCGACCGTCCTCGCGGACCCTCTCCAGGAGGTCGTGCAGGGCACGGCGGAACGTGGCCTCGTCGCCCGACTCGATCGCCGACTCCAGCGCGGAGTCGAAGGAGTTGAGCAGCTCCAGGTCGGCGTCGGTGAGGTCGAGCTGCCCCTCACCCATGATGCGGACGATCACGCGCCCTCCCGGTTACCGGTGCCGCCGGTGTTCCCGGCGCCGTTGCCGCCCTCGATCTGGGGGGTGGAACCGCCGCTGCCCTGGCCGAGCTCCATCTTCATGCGCTCCAGCTCGGCCTCGACGCCGGTGGTGCTGGCCATGCGGTCCAGCTCGCTCTGGATGTCGTCCCTGCCGGTGCCGGTGACGTCGTCGAGCGCGCCCGAGGCGAGCAGCTCGTCCACGGCGCCCGCGCGGGCCTGCATCTCGGCGGTCTTGTCCTCGGCGCGCTGGACGGCCATGCCGACGTCGCCCATCTCCTCGGAGATGCCCGAGAAGGCCTCGCTGATCTGCGTCTGGGCCTGGGCGGCGGTGTAGTTGGCCTTGATGGTCTCCTTGCGCGTGCGGAAGGCGTCCACCTTGGTCTGGAGGCGCTGGGCCGCCATGGTGAGCTTCTGCTCCTCGCCCTGGAGGTTGGCGTGCTGCCCGCGCAGGTCCTCGATCTGCTGGGACAGGCCGGAGCGGCGGGTCAGGGCCTCGCGGGCGAGGTCCTCGCGCCCCTGCGTCAGGGCGGCGCGGCTCTGGTTCTCCAGCTTGCCGGACTGCTGCTCCAGCTGCTGGATCTGGAGCTCGACGCGCTTGCGGGAGGTCGCGACGTCGGCCACACCGCGCCGCACCTTCTGTAGGAGCTCGAGCTGCTTCTGGTACGAGTAGTCGAGCGTTTCCCTTGGGTCCTCGACCGAATCCAAGGCCTTGTTGGCCTTGGACCTGAAGATCATCGAAAGTCGCTGAAACACGCTCATCGGCGTGGCCGTCCCCTTCTCGGTGCGTACATCGGCTGTTCCCAGCGGGCGCTTTGCCCAACCCTACGCGCTCTGGCCCGCGGTCGCCATAAAGCTATGACCGGCTACCCTGTGGGTGTGTTCCGACGTCGCTCCGCTTCCGCAGCCACGGATCCGGCCTCCGCCGAATCCGCCAGCCCTGAGGCCACTGAGTCCACCCAACCTAAGGGATACACGCCCAAGAAGGGTGTTCCCACCCCAAAGCGCAGGGAATCCGAGCCCAACCCCCGCCGACCGCTCAAGGCGCCCGAGACGCGCAAGGAGGCCTACCAGGCCTACCGGGATCGTCTTGACCGCCAACGCGGCAGGGGCACCGCGAGTTCCGCGATCAAGGGCGTGCCCAAGGACGAGGCCCGCTACTACCGGCAGCAGGACCTCGGCGAGGCCCGGGCGTTCGCCCGCGACTTCGTCGACTCGCGCCGCAGCGCCAGCGAGTTCTTCCTGCCGTTCTCGATCGTGATCATCGCGCTGCTGTTCATCAACAACCCGATGTTCCAGATCGGTGTGGCCTACGTCCTGTGGCCGCTGATGATGGTCACCATCATCGCCGAGGGCGTCATGGTGGGCCGCACGGTCAAGAAGCGCGCCGCCGGGTACTTCCCCGACGACCCCGCCGTCAAGGGCATCGGGATGTACGCGGCCATGCGCCAGCTCCAGTTCCGCCGCCTGCGCCTGCCCAAGCCGCGGCTCAAGGTCCGCGAGGACCCCACGCCCCGCCAGGCGCGCTGACGGCTCCCGCCACCGCCTCCCCGACGACGTGAGCCCGGGCCGGTCCCAGCACCGGCCCCTCACTCCCCGCCGAGCCCCCCGCTCCCCTCGGATTGGGAGCGCTTCCAACCGCACGGCACAGAACCTCGCGAACGGGCACAATCCCCTACTAGAGTGCTCGACATGGAATTTCGGCATCTGGGCAACAGCGGCCTCATGGTCAGCGAGATCGCGTACGGGAACTGGATCACGCACGGCTCCCAGGTCGAGGAGGACACGGCCAAAGCCTGTGTCCGCGCGGCACTGGACGCGGGCATCACCACGTTCGACACCGCCGACGGCTACGCCGGGGGCAGGGCGGAGGAGGTGCTCGGCCGCGCGCTGAAGGGCGAGCGCCGGGACGGGCTGGAGATCTTCTCCAAGGTCTTCTGGCCCACGGGTGAGGGCAAGAACGACCGGGGCCTGTCCCGCAAGCACATCGTCCGCAGCGTGGAGAACTCCCTGCGCCGCCTGGGGACCGACTACCTGGACCTGTACCAGGCCCACCGGTTCGACTACTCCACCCCGCTGGAGGAGACCGTGCGGGCCTTCGAGGACCTGGTCCGCCAGGGCAAGGTCCTCTACGTCGGCGTCTCCGAGTGGCGCGCCGAGGAGATCGAGCAGGCGCTCAAGATCGCCGACGAGATGGGCTTCGACCGCATCATCTCCAGCCAGCCGAAGTACAACATGCTGTGGCGGGTCATCGAGTCCGAGGTCGTCCCGCTCTCCGAGCGCGAGGGCGTCGGCCAGATCGTGTGGTCGCCGCTCGAGGGCGGCGTCCTGAGCGGCAAGTACAAGCCCGGCCAGGAGCTGCCCGCCGGTTCGCGCGCCGCCGACCCCGGCGGCGGCCGCTTCCTGAGCGACCAGATGAAGGACCGGGTCATGCTGGAGCGCGTGCAGCGGCTGGAGCCGCTGGCCGCCGAGGCGGGCCTGACGCTGGCGCAGCTGGCCGTGGCCTGGGTGCTCCAGAACCCGAACGTGTCGGCCGCGATCATCGGCGCCTCCCGCCCCGAGCAGGTGGAGGGCAACGTCAAGGCCGCTGGGGTCAGGCTGGACGCCGAGCTGATGGCGAGGATCGACGAGGTCCTGGGCGACAGCGTCCAGCGCGACCCGGCGCTGACGAAGAGCCCCGAGAACATCCGCGGCTAGCCGCGTTTTCTTGGACCTCCGCTCCGCTTCGGTCCGTGTTCGGGCGCCCGAACCAACCCCCGACAAGCTGAGACCGGTTCGAAGAACAGACCCCAGCCGCGCCCGAGCGGTGTCCGACGCCGCGGGCCCGGCCGTCCCCAGGACGGCCGGGCCCTTCCGCTTTCCGGGACCGGATGCCGGTCCGGCCCCTGGTGTCGCCCCCGCCCGACCTGGGTAGCTGCTGGCGCGCACGCACGCGGCACGGAGGGGGCTCCATGGACATCGCGCACGTCATCGAGGCGGTGGGCACCGCGGTCGACGTCGCCGGGGTCGGCGTCATCGTCGTCGGGGCCCTGGGCGCGACCGCGCTGTTCCTGTACCGGTGGGTCGGCGGGCACGGGCTGGACGCGGCCTACCGGCCCTACCGGCAGGGGCTGGGCCGGGCGATCCTGCTGGGCCTGGAGTTCCTCGTCGCCGGGGACATCATCCGCACGGTCGCGGTGTCGCCCACCTTCGCCACCGTGGGGGTGCTCGCCGGGATCGTCCTCATCCGGACCTTCCTCAGCTTCTCCCTGGAGGTGGAGCTGGAGAACCGCTGGCCGTGGCAGGGCCGCCGATCCGTCCCCGGGACCGGCTGAACCCCGCCGCCGGAGGCCTTCCCGGCCCCCGGACGGGCGGGCGCTACTCGACGGGTTCCAGGGACATCGCGTAGACCTCCGTGTCGCCGTCGAGCAGGGCGACGCGTCCCACGCCGCCCTCGGCGAGCTCCTGCCAGTTCTCCCCCAGCCAGCTCTCCGCGTCGCCGCGCGAGGTGAACGACTCCGAGGGCAGGTCCTGCCCCAGCGGGTCGGCTCCGTCGGCCTCGAAGTACCGCCAGGTCCACGCCATGTTCGACCGCCCCTTCGTCACGGAGGTCACAGCGCCGGTCACCGTGATCCTGGCCCGAGCTTAACCAAGCCTTGGCGGAGGATGCTGTTTACTTTTTCGGTGCGTATCCGATTTCTCGGGACTGCCGGGCACTCGGGGTGGCCCGCCCCCCAGTGCACCTGCGCCTCCTGCAACAAGGCCCTCGCCGAGCGCCGCCTGCCCCTGCGCGTGACGGTGGACGACCGCTTCCGCGTCCGCGAGGCGGGGGTGGTCGGCCCGGTGCCGCCGGGGTACTCGGTGAGCCCGACCCCCGACGGCGTCCTGGTCGAGGGCCCCGAGGGGGGCAGGCTGATGTACGCGCGCACGGGCCCGGGGCCCCTGCCCGGCGTGCCCCCGGCGGAGGCGCGCGCCGAGGGTTCCTCCGGCTACTCCTCCGTCCGCCCCGACCAGCAGGTGGACATGGTCGTCGTGGACGCGGCGCAGCGCCCGGAGGTCATCGGCGAGCTGCGCCGCTCGGGGGTGATCGGGGTGACCACGGCCGTCGTCGCGGTCGGCGGCGACCACCGCGTCCGCTCACCGGAGGAGTTCGCCCGCCGGGCCCGGCTGTGGGGCGCCCTGGTACCGAACGACGGGCAGGTCCTGTCGTGCCCTCCGGCGGTGTGGCCGGAGCCGCGGCCGCGCGGGCCGCACCGGACCCTGGTGACCGGGGGCGCCCGCTCGGGCAAGTCCACCGAGGCGGAGCTGCGCCTGATGGCGGAGCCGAAGGTGCTGTACGCGGCGACCGGCCCGGAGCCCGACCCGGTCGCGGACCCCGACTGGGCCGACCGGGTGGCCCGGCACGTGCGGCGCCGCCCCTGGTGGTGGCGCACCGAGCAGACCACCGACCTGGCCGCGCTGCTCAAGGGCACCAGGGGCGCGGTACTGGTGGACTGCCTGGGCACCTGGCTGACCCGGGTGATGGACGAGGCGGGGCTGTGGGAGGACAGCCCCCCGTCCGACGCGGAGGACGAGGTGGAGGCCGCGGTCCACGGGCTGCTGGAGGCCTGGCGTTCCACCCAGGCCTACGTCGTGGCGGTCACCAACGAGGTGGGCTCGGGCGTGGTGCCCGCGACCCGCGCCGGGGGGCTGTTCCGCGACCACCTGGGCCGGCTGAACCAGTGGGTGGGCGCCGAGTCCGAGGACGTGGTGCTGGTGACCGCGGGCCGCGTCCTGGAGCTGCCGTGAGCGCTGCCGCCGGTCCCCCTCCGGAGGACCCCGCGCCGGACGGGCCTCCCCCGGGCGGCTCCTCCGGCCCCTCCCGGGCCGCGGACGCGGTCGCGGGGGCCCGGATGGCGCTGGGGACGTTCACCGTGTTCCCGGTGCGCGCGGGGCGGCTGGACCGCCGGGTGGCCGGGTGGGCGATGGTGTGGGCGCCCGTGCTGGGCGCGCTCCTTGGCGGCCTCACCGGCGCCGCGGCCGTGCTCGGGACGGCGGTCGGACTGTCCGCCGCCCTGGCCGCGGTGCTGGCCGTCGGCCTGGGGGCGCTGCTGACGCGGGGACTGCACCTGGACGGGCTGGCCGACCTGGCCGACGGGCTGGGCAGCGCGCGCCCGGCCGAGGGCGCCCTGGAGGTGATGCGCCGGTCCGACATCGGCCCGTTCGGCGTCATCACCCTGGTGGTCGTGCTCGCCGCGCAGGCCCTGGCCCTGGGCCAGCTTGCGCAGGCATCGGCCGGGGCGGCTCTGACGGGCGCGGCGGCGGCCGGGGCCGCCGGGCGGCTGGCGGTGACTCTGGCGTGCACCCCGCGCGTGCCCTCGGCGCGGCACGAGGGGCTGGGCGCGTTCGTGGCGGGGACCGTGCGCCTTCCGGGTGCGCTGCTGGCCGCCGTCCCCGTGCCGCTGGTGTGCCTGGCGGGCTGGGCGCACGCGCCGGGGTTCGCGCTGGCCTGCGCGCTCGCCGCCGCGGCGGGGCTGCTGGCGGCGGGCCTCGTGCTGAGCCGGGCGGTGCGTCGGCTGGGCGGCGTCACGGGCGACGTGCTGGGCGCGCTGTCGGAGACGGCGGTGACGACGGCGCTGGTGGTGGCCGCGGCGGCCTCGGCCCGGCTGTGAGGACCGGAACGGGGATTCACGGCCCCGGTCGGCGGGCCCCGGGGCGTCCCACCAGGCAGTTTCCTACCAATCGGTAACCGGCTCGGAGGTGCCCGATGTCGTGATCATCACATTTTTTCACACAGGTTTCACGGTTCTCGCAGACGGGAACGCGGCGTCCGCCCCGGAGACGGCCCACGACACCCTTCACCGGCGGCCAGAGGCACCCTCGCCGCGCGCGCGGGCCGGAGCCGACCCCGCACACCCCCGGCTCGCGCGGCCCCCCGCAGCGCCGCGTCAGGGCCCCGCGGACCCGGGGCGCCGCGTCCCCGCCGGGCGCGCGGGGCGACTAGCATCGGGGACGTGAGCACGTCGTTGTCAGTAAATACGGAGTCCCCCAGTTCGCTCGACGCCGACGCGGTTGTCGTCGGTTACCACTCCGGAGGCGACGCTCCGGAGCCCGCGTCGGGCGCTCATGACGTCGATGCCGCCTTCTCCGGCGGCCTCGCCCAGACCCTGTCGCTCCTGGGAGCGAGCGGCGCCCCCGAGGAGGTGCACACCCTTGCCTCCCTCGGAGCCGTCAAGGCCCCGGTCGTCGTCGCGGTCGGTCTCGGCCCGGCGCCCGCCGAGGGCCCCGTCGACCCCGACGTCCTGTCCCGCGCCGCCGGCGCCGCGCTGCGCTCGCTGACCTCGCGCCCCGAGGGCGCGGGCCGCGTCGTCCTGGCCCTGCCCGCCGGGACCGCCGCCGAGGCCGGAGCCGTCGCCCTCGGAGCCCGCCTCGGCGCCTACGGCTTCGACCGGTACCGCACCTCCGCCAAGGACAAGCCCGCCGCCGAGCTGGTCCTGGCCAGCTCCGCCGGGGACGCCCGGGAGGCCGCCGAGCGCGCCGCCGTCCTGGCCGAGGCCGTCAACCTCACCCGCGACCTGGTCAACACCGCACCGGCCGACCTGGTGCCCGAGGACCTGGCCGCCACCGCCCAGGAGATCGCCCAGCAGTCCGGCCTGCGCGTCGAGGTCCTGGACGAGGCCGCCCTGTCCGAAGGCGGCTACGGCGGCCTGACCGGCGTCGGCCAGGGCTCGGCCAACCCGCCCCGCCTGGTCCGCCTGGCCCACAGCCACCCCGAGGCCACCAAGACCGTCGCCTTCGTCGGCAAGGGCATCACGTTCGACTCCGGCGGCCTGTCCCTCAAGCCCGCGGGCTCGATGGACTGGATGAAGTCCGACATGGCGGGCGCCGCCTCCGTGCTGGCCGCCATGCGCGCCATCGCCGCCCTGAACCTGCGGGTCAACGTGGTCGGCTACCTCGCCGTGGCCGAGAACATGCCCAGCGGCACCGCCCAGCGCCCCTCCGACGTGCTGACCATCTACGGCGGCAAGACCGTCGAGGTGCTCAACACCGACGCCGAGGGCCGTCTGGTCATGGCCGACGCCATCGTGCGGGCGCAGGAGGACGAGCCCGACCTGATCGTGGACATCGCCACCCTGACCGGCGCCCAGCTGGTCGCGCTCGGCACCCGGGTGTTCGCGGTCATGTCCAACGACGACGAGGCGCGCGACCGGATCGTCGCCGCGGCCGCCGAGGCGGGCGAGGCCTCCTGGCCGATGCCCCTGCCCGAGGAGCTGCGCGCGGGCCTGGACTCCGCGGTCGCCGACATCGCCAACGTGGCGGGCGAGCGCTGGGGCGGCATGCTCTCCGCGGGCGTCTTCCTCAAGGAGTTCATCGAGGAGGGCGTCACGTGGGCGCACCTCGACATCGCCGGACCGTCCTTCAACCAGGGCGGTCCGCACGGCTACACCCCGAAGGGCGGCACCGGCGCGGGCACCCGCACCCTGGTCCGCATCGCCGAGGAGTACGCCGGATAGCACCCGCCCAGGGGGCGGCCTCCCGAGCCGGAGCGCCGCCCCTTCCGGCCACCGCGGCCGCGCACACCCTCCCTCCGCCCGCGCGGGGCCCGGCCGCGGCCACCACCCATCACCAGCCACAACAAGGAGTTCGTTCCCGTGAGTGAGAGCGGCGGCACCTTCGACCTCGTCGTCCTTGGCGGCGGCAGCGGCGGCTACGCGGCGGCACTGCGCGCCGCGGAGCTGGACATGAGCGTCGTCCTGATCGAGAAAGACAAGCTCGGCGGCACCTGCCTGCACCGCGGCTGCATCCCCACCAAGGCCCTGCTGCACTCGGCCGAGGTCGCCGACTCCGCCAAGGAGAGCGAGAACTTCGGGGTCAAGGCCACGTTCGAGGGCATCGACATCCAGGCCGTGCACACCTACAAGGACAAGGTGATCGGCGGCCTGTTCAAGGGCCTGACCGGCCTGGTCAAGTCGCGCAAGATCACCGTCGTCGAGGGCGAGGGCAAGCTCACCGGCAAGGACGAGGTCACCGTCGACGGCGCCGTCTACAAGGGCCGCAACATCCTGCTGGCCACCGGTTCCAAGCCCAAGACCCTGGGGCTGGACATCGACGGCGAGAAGGTCATGACCAGCGACCAGGCCCTCGACCTGGACCGCGTGCCCGAGTCGGTCATCGTCCTGGGCGGCGGCGTGATCGGCGTGGAGTTCGCCAGCGTGTGGCGCTCCTACGGCGCCGACGTCACCATCGTCGAGGCCCTGCCGCACCTGGTGCCCGTGGAGGAGGAGTCCAGCTCCAAGCTGCTGGAGCGCGCCTTCCGCAAGCGCAAGATCAAGTACGAGCTGGGCACCCCG
Source organism: Nocardiopsis sp. M1B1 (assembly GCF_052466615.1). NCBI lineage: Bacteria > Bacillati > Actinomycetota > Actinomycetes > Streptosporangiales > Nocardiopsidaceae > Nocardiopsis > Nocardiopsis sp. M1B1. The sequence goes on along the minus strand of NZ_CP196194.1, from coordinate 2,077,013 downwards.
TTCGAGTCGGTCAAGACCACCGACTCCGGCGTGACCGTCACCCTCAAGGGCGGCAAGACCCTGGAGGCCGAGGTCCTGCTGGTGGCCATCGGCCGCGGGCCGGTCTCGGAGGGCCTGGGCTACGAGGAGCAGGGCATCACCCTGGACCGCGGCTTCGTCCAGGTGGACGAGAACCTGCACACCGGCGTGGGCAACGTCTACGCCGTGGGCGACCTCATCCCCACCCTCCAGCTCGCCCACGTCGGCTTCGCCGAGGGCATCTTCGTCGCCGAGCACATCGCCGGGCAGAACCCGCCCGCGATCGACTACGACGGCGTCCCCCGCGTCACCTACTGCGAGCCCGAGGTCGCGTCCGTGGGCCTGACCACCAAGGTCGCCAAGGAGCGCGGACACGACGTCGTGGAGATGAACTACAGCCTCGCGGGCAACGGCAAGAGCCAGATCCTGCAGACGCAGGGCGCGGTGAAGGTCATCGCCGAGAAGGACGGCCCCGTACTGGGCGTCCACATGGTCGGCAGCCGCGTCGGCGAGCTGATCGCCGAGGGGCAGCTGATCTACAACTGGGAGGCCCTGCCCTCCGAGGTGGCCCAGCTGATCCACCCGCACCCGAGCCAGTCCGAGGCGCTGGGCGAGGCGCACCTCGCGCTGGCGGGCAAGCCGCTGCACGTCCACGACTGACCGCACCACCGGGGGCGGGCCGCAAGGGCCCGCCCCCGCACACATCCGCGCTGCCCATCAAGGGGTTGGGCAGAGACCGCGCCCAGATCCAACGAGGAAACCCATGCCGACTTCCGTTTCCATGCCCGCCCTGGGTGAGAGCGTCACCGAGGGCACCGTCACCCAGTGGCTGAAGAACGTGGGCGACACCGTCGAGGTGGACGAACCGCTCCTGGAGGTCTCCACCGACAAGGTGGACACCGAGATTCCCTCACCCGTCGCGGGCGTACTCACCAAGATCCTCGTCGACGAGGACGAGACCGTGGAGATCGGCGCGGAGATCGCCGTCATCGGCGGTGAAGGCGAGAGCACCGACGACGAGGGCGGCGCCGAGCCCGCCGCCGAGGAGTCCGCGCGGGAGCCCGAGGAGACCGAGGAGCCCGAGGAGGAGGCCGCCGAGGAGCCCGAGCCGGAGCCCGCCCCCGAGCCCCAGGCCGGGTCCGACGCGCAGGCCTCGTCCTCCGAGCAGGGCCCGACCACGTCGGTGACCATGCCCGCCCTGGGTGAGAGCGTCACCGAGGGCACCGTCACCCAGTGGCTCAAGAGCGTGGGCGACACCGTCGAGGTGGACGAACCGCTCCTGGAGGTCTCCACCGACAAGGTGGACACCGAGATTCCCTCACCCGTCGCGGGCGTACTCACCAAGATCCTCGTCGACGAGGACGAGACCGTGGAGATCGGCGCGGAGATCGCCGTCATCGGCGGCACCGGGGACGAGCCCCCGGCCGTCTCCGAGGGAGCCGCCCCGGCCGAGGCCGAGCCCAAGGCCGAGCCGAAGCCGGAGCCCGCCAAGCCCGCCGCCCCCGCCCCGGAGCCCGAGGCCGAGGCCGAGGCCGAGCCCGCCGCGGACCGGGACAAGGACGGCGAGAGCCCGTCCGTGGACATCGGCACCCTCAGCGGCACCGGCCGCGCCTCGGGCACCGACGCCGGGACCGAGGCGTACGTGACCCCGCTGGTGCGCAAGCTCGCCTCCGAGCACGGCGTGAACCTCAGCCGCGTCAAGGGCACCGGCGTGGGCGGCCGCGTCCGCAAGCAGGACGTGCTCAAGGCCGCCGAGGAGCAGAAGGCCGACGCCGCGCGCGCCGCCGCCCCCGCGCCGTCCTCGGCCCCGCGCAAGGGCGCCACCGACACCTCCCTGCGCGGCCGCACCGAGAAGCTCACCCGCCTGCGCCTGTCCATCGCGGACCGGATGGTGGAGTCGCTGCACGTCTCGGCCACGACCACGCAGGTCATCGAGGTGGACGTCACCAAGATCGCCCGCCTGCGCGAGCACTCCGCCGAGCGCTTCGCCGAGCGCGAGGACGTGCGGCTGGACTTCTTCCCGTTCTTCGCGCTGGCCGCGGTGGAGGCCCTGCGCTCCCACCCCAAGCTCAACGCCGTGGTCGACAGCGACAAGCAGGAGGTGACCTACCACGACGTGGAGAACCTCGGCGTCTCGGTGGACACCGAGCGCGGTCTGCTGGCCCCCGTGGTCAAGGACGCGGGCAAGCTGGGCCTGGGTGAGCTGGCGCGCAGGCTCAAGGACCTGACCGAGCGCGCCCACACCGGCCAGCTCGGCCCGGACGAGCTGGGCGGCGGCACGTTCACCATCACCGAGACCGGCTGCACCGGCGCGCTGTTCGGCACGCCGATCATCAACCAGCCGCAGGTGGCCATCCTGGGCACCGGCGCGGTCGTCAAGCGCCCCGTCGTGGTCGAGGACACCGCCATGGGCGACGAGGTGATCGCGGTCCGCTCGATGGTGTACCTGTCGCTGGCCCACGACCACCGCCTGATCGACAGCGCCGACGCCGGACGCTTCCTCCAGAGCGTGAAGGCGCGTCTGGAGGAGGGCGCCTTCGAGGACGACCTGGGCCTGTAGGCCCGGGCCGCGAAGGCCTCCACACCACCCGCCGGGCCGGGTGCCGCATGTCGGCACCCGGCCCGGCGCGTCCTTTATCGGGGAATGTGTTGTCCGATTTGACCTCAAGACCTGTTGAGGTCCTAGCGTTGACCCGTCCCCTAAGAACCGACGGTGCGCCGCGCGGCTCCCTGAGCCGGTCCGCGCGTGCCCGCCCGACGTGCCCGCTCACGTGTGGGCCGAGACGGCACCAAAGAAGCAAGGACCCACATGGACAACCTTCGGATCGCGGTCATCCTCGGCGGAAACCGCCGGGGCCGCACCGGACCCGCCGTCTCCCGCTGGTTCGTGGACCGGGCCCGGAAGTATCCGGACCCCTCCGTGTCGTTCGACTTCCTCGACGTGGAGGACATCAGCCCGCAGGACGGCCACGGCGGCCCGATGGCCCCGGAGTCGGCGCGCACGGTGGAGGCGGCCGACGGGTACGTCGTGCTGACCCCGGAGTACAACCACGGCTACCCGGGCGAGCTGAAGAGCGCCATCGACGCCGCGCGCCGGGAGTGGTTCGGCAAGGCGGTGGGCTTCGTCTCCTACGGCGGGATGTCCGGCGGCCTGCGGGCGATCGAGCAGCTGCGGTCGGTCTTCTCGGAGCTGCACACCGCCACGATCCGCGACACGGTCAGCCTGCACAACGCGCAGACGATGTTCGGCCCGGACGGGACCCCGGTCGTGGACATGTCGTCCGCGGAGGCCGCCGTGGAGCGGATGCTGCGCCAGCTGGCGTGGTGGGCGCTGGCCCTGCGCGAGGCCCGGGAGCGGCGCCCCTACCCCGGTTAGGGGCTGACCGGCTGAGGGGCCCGCGGGCCCCTGAGGCACCCGCGGCCCGCGCCTCCCCGGGGGGCGGCGCGGAGCCCCGCGGCGGGAAAGTGGACGGGGCGGCGCCTCTCGGCACCGCCCCGTCTTTCTACCCCACCAATCACCATCCCCTGATGATCCCCATCATCAAAGGTCTGTGGTCGGGGACGCGGCAGTCAGCCCGACAGCGCGTCGCCCACAGTAGCCCCGCGTTGACGCGGAGTTCCTGTCCCACGTTCAAACTAGAAGACCGAGGGCCCCTCGCGCAGCTCTTTCGAGGAAAAAGCCGAAGAAAAACCGGGCGGGTGTCCTCCGTCGTCCGTTTGGTGTGTCTTCACGCGCGAGGACCGCCCTCCTTCGGGTAGACCCAGGACCATGCGAGTGGCTATCACGGGGGCGACGGGCCTCATCGGCAGGGCGCTGGAGGCGTCCCTGCTCGGCGACGGGCACACGGTGGTGCGCATGGTGCGCCACCTGCCGCGGGGGCGGGACCACCCGGACGTGGAGGAGGCGGAGTGGCGCCCCGAACAGGGACGGGTGGACACCGTGGCCCTGCACGAGGCCGACGCCGTGGTGCACCTGGCCGGGGCGCCGGTCGGCCCGGCCCTGTGGACGCGGCACCGGCGCACCCTCATCCGGCGCAGCCGCGTGCGCGGCACCCGGACCCTGTGCCAGGCCCTGGCTGGGATGTCCTCGCCTCCCCCGCGCCTGCTGAGCGCGTCGGGGATGCACTTCTACGGCGACACCGGCGGGCGCGCGGCCACCGAGACCTCCCCGCCGGGCACCGGTTTCCTGGCCGGGGTCTGCCGGGACTGGGAGGAGGCCACCGCCCCGGCCGAGGAGGCGGGCCTGTCGGTGGCGCACATGCGCACCTCGGTGGTGCTCGACCGCTCGGGCGGGATGCTGGGCACGCTGCTGCCGCTGTACCGGGCGGGGCTGGGCGGACGCCTGGGGTCGGGGCGCCAGTACATGAGCTGGATCGCCATGCGCGACCAGATCGGGGCCGTGCGCTTCCTGCTGGAGCACCCCGAGATCACCGGGCCGGTGAACATGTGCGCGCCCGAGCCGGTGACCAACGCCGAGTTCACCAGGGCTCTGGGCCGCGCCCTGCGGCGCCCCGCCGTCCTGCCGGTCCCTGCGCCGGCGATGCGCGCACTGCTGGGGGACTTCGCCGAGGAGACCGCGCTGATCGACATGAGGGCCGAGCCCGAACGCCTCACGAAGGCCGGTTATTCCTTCGCGCTGCCCACCGTGGACAGTGCGCTATCCGACATCCTGGCCAGACCCGCACAGTCCACCGGGGCGTAAGGTTGGATGTGTGAGTGATCTCGTTTACGCATGGCTGGGCGACGCTCCCGTCCCTTACCACCAGGGCTGGGATCTCCAGAAGCGGCTCCACGAGAGCCGCGTCGCCGATGAGGTGCCCGACACCGTCCTGTTGCTGGAACACGAGCCCGTGTACACCGCCGGAAAGCGCACCGGGAGGTGGGATCGTCCCATCACCGACCCCGGGGCGCCCGTGGTGGACATCGACCGGGGCGGCAAGATCACCTGGCACGGCCCCGGCCAGCTGACGGTGTACCCCATCGTCCGGCTGCCGGACCCCATCGACGTGATCGCCTACGTCCGGATGCTGGAGGAGGCCATCATCCGCACCATCGCGGAGTACGGCCTGACCGGCACGCGGGTGGAGGGGCGCACCGGGGTGTGGCTGGCCGCCGACCCCGAGCGCGGCCTCATCGAGCGCAAGGTGGCCGCCATCGGCTGCCGGATCGCCCGCGGGGTCGGGATGCACGGGCTCGCGTTGAACTGCAACAATGACATGTCGTGGTACGACCGGATCGTCCCGTGCGGAATCACCGACGCCGGAGTCACCTCGCTCTCCGCCGAACTGGGGCGCGACGTGTCCGTGGCCGACGCGCGGCCCCGGATGGAACGCCACCTGGCGGACCTGCTCGGCGCGCGGGAGTACCGCCACACCGACGGCGCGGACCTGCTCTCCGGCGCCACCGCGCGTGGATGACACACCACACCATGAGCCAGTCCCCGCGGGGACGCCGAGCCCCCACGAGGGGAAGGGTCCCCGGCACGGGGCACAGAAGGGAACGGGTTCACGTTGACCATCGCTCCTGAGGGCCGCAGGCTGCTGCGCGTGGAAGCGCGCAACAGCGAGACCCCCATCGAGAAGAAGCCGCCGTGGATCAAGATCAAGGCGCACATGGGGCCCGAGTACACCGAGCTCCACTCCCTGGTCAAGAGCGAGGGCCTGCACACGGTCTGCCAGGAGGCCGGGTGCCCCAACATCTACGAGTGCTGGGAGGACCGCGAGGCGACCTTCCTCATCGGCGGCGACCAGTGCACGCGGCGCTGCGACTTCTGCAACATCGCCACCGGCAAGCCCACCGCCCTGGACCGCATGGAGCCGACCAAGGTCGCCAACTCGGTCAAGACCATGGGCCTGCGCTACGCCACCATCACCGGTGTGGCCCGTGACGACCTGGAGGACGGCGGCGCCTGGCTGTACGCCGAGACCGTCCGCAAGATCCACGAGCTCAACCCGGGCACGGGCGTGGAGCTGTTGATCCCCGACTTCAACGCCGACCCCGACCAGCTGGCCGAGGTGTTCGGCTCGCGTCCGGAGGTGCTGGCGCACAACGTCGAGACGGTGCCGCGGATCTTCAAGCGCATCCGCCCGGGCTTCCGCTACGAGCGCTCCCTCAAGGTGATCACCGAGGCGCGCGCGGACAACCTGGTCACCAAGTCGAACCTGATCCTGGGCATGGGCGAGACCCGTGAGGAGATCAGCGAGGCCATGCGCGACCTGCACGAGGCCGGGTGCGACCTGCTGACCATCACCCAGTACCTGCGCCCCTCCAAGCTGCACCACCCGATCGACCGGTGGGTCAAGCCGGAGGAGTTCGTGGAGCTGGGCCGGGAGGCCGAGGAGATCGGCTTCGCCGGTGTCATGTCCGGGCCGCTGGTGCGCTCCTCCTACCGCGCGGGCCGCCTGTACAAGCAGGCCCGGGAGAAGCGGGACGCCGAGAACGCCGCCCTGGCGAACAACGCGTAACGGACTTTCCACCCGAGTCGTGACCAAGCTGGAACGGTGGCCCGCTGGCCACCGTTCCTCAGTTACGGGCACCCGCACATATCCTGATGTGGACAGGCGCCCGTCGATGGCGCCGCGAGGCGCCGCACCCACGACGACCGCGAAGAGGAGGCAAGGCAGCCGAGGGATCTCCTTCCCCGCCGATCCGGCGTCGGCGTGAGCTGCCTGAGAGCACGATGGCGAAAAAGCCCAAGGGTTCACAGAACACGGCCCAAGGCAAGGACGGTGCCGAGAAGCAGCCGGGCCGTCTCAAGCAGATCGGCATGGTCGCCAAGGTCGTCCACCAGCAGAGTCCGCGCAGCATCCCGCTCGCGGTCGCGGCGGCGTTGGTCATCCTCGTGGTGTTCGTCGGCATCGGTATCTGGACCGGGTCGTGGATCCTGTGGCCGCTGACCGGTCTGCCGGTCGCCTTCCTGGTGGGGTTCATCATCTTCACCCGCTCCGCGCAGCGCGTGCAGTACAAGATGCTGGACGGACGCTTGGGCGCGGGCATGGCGATCCTGGACAACATGCGCGGCAACTGGGTGGTCGAGCCGGGCGTGGCGGCCAACAAGCAGATGGACGTCGTGCACCGCGTGGTGGGGCGCCCCGGCGTGATCCTGGTCGGCGAGGGCGACCCCGGCCGCCTCAAGCCGCTGATCGCCGGTGAGAAGAAGCGCGTGGCCCGCGTCGCCTACGACACCCCCATCTACGACTTCAAGGTGGGCAACGGCGAGGACCAGGTGCCGGTCTCCAAGCTCCAGCGCACGCTGGTCAGGCTCCCGCGCAACCTGGACAAGGCCGGGACCGCCGAGCTGAACTACCGGCTCAAGGCGCTGCCCGCCAAGATGCAGATGCCCAAGGGGCCCATGCCCAAGAACGCCAAGATGCCCCGGGGCATGCGCGGCCAGATGGGCGGCTGACCCCGACCGGGGCCGCAGTCGGACGAGGGGGCCGTCGCACCGTCGGGTGCGGCGGCCCCCTCGCGCGTGCCCGGGTGCGGATCAGTCGGGGTCGTAGCTGATCAGGTCGCCCGGCTGGCAGCGGAGTTCGCGGCACAGGGCGGCCAGGGTCGAGAAGCGGATCGCCCTGGCCCGGTCGTTCTTGAGCACCGACAGGTTGACGACGGTGACGCCGACCCGCTCGGCCAGCTGGGTGAGGGTCATGCCGCGCTCGGCCAGGAGCTTGTCCAGGTGCACGCGGACGCCGGTGGCCTCCTCGGGTGGCATCAGACGAGCCCCTCGACGTCCTCGCGGAGCCGGGTGCCCCGGCGGAAGACCTCGGCGAGGGCTGCGATGACGAGGCCGACCGCGACCAGCGGGAGGACACCGCCGTCGAGGTCCAGGCTGAGGGAGAACACCACGGTGGCGTCCGTGCCCAGCGCCCGGTGCTCCAGGACGGCGCCGAGGAGGGCCTCCGCGGCCGGGACCGCGACGGCGCCGGTGACCACCGTCAGGGCGATGGCGTACATGCGACGGACGTTCGCCGGGACGAAGGGGTCTCCCCCGTCCAGGGTCAGGACCATGCGCAGCAGCAGATAGGCGACCAGTCCCGCCGCCAGGGCGGTGAGCAGCGCGGGGGCGACCAGCATGACGCGCTCGGCCACCGAGGGGTCGTGGAAGGCGATCTCCATGCCGCCCGCCCCCTCCACGGTGGCGTCGCCGCGCACGGCGACGTCCGGCGAATGCGGCACCGTGCCGGAGGGCAGGTCCCGCGTGAGCACGTTGAGGCCCGCGCTGGTGGCGGCGGGGACGAGTCCGGTGCTCCAGGCGAGTAGGAAGAGCCCGTGGACCACCTGGAAGCCCAGGAGGACGACGAGGACGAACCGGAGCAGGGCGGAGTCCGCCCCGGACCAGTCCAGGGCCTTGCGAAGGGACATGACGGCCTTTCTCTTATCGCTTTTCGATATTAACGATAAACGATAAGTCCGGGTCTGTCACACGGGGTGGCACGCGTCCCACCGGGGGCACCGGGGAGAGGCCCCTAGGGACGGCGAAGGCTCCTCGCGCGCCGCCGGGAGCCCATCCGCCCTCCCTGTGGCCCACTCGTCCGGCAGCGCTCCCGGCACGAGGCCCCCAGTGCGACGGGAACCGTCGCCGGACCCCGCCCGGCACAGGAAAAGGGCCCCGCGGACGCCTGCACGGCGCCTGCGGAGCCCCGAAGCCCTCCGAAGGGGCTACTCGCAGCTGACCTCGTCCTCGGCGGCGCTGGTGGCGCCCAGACCGGCCAGGGCGTCGCCCCCGCCGCCGGAGCCGCCTCCGCTCGTGGCCAGGCCGTCCCAGTCCTGCGCGCCCATCACCAGCTCCAGCTCCGGGCCGAAGTCGGGGACCTCCTCCAACTGGGCGACGCTGAGCGCCGAGGCCAGTTCCTCGGCCTGCGCGCGCTGGTCGGGGCCGTGGTAGATCGTGGTGACGGCGGGGGTCCGCTCGACCGGGTCGCCCTCACCGGTGACGTTGAACCCCTGCTCGGTGAGCAGCGTCCCGACCTGGCTGGCCAGGCCGGTGATGCCCGTGCCGTTGAGCACCCGCACGGACACGTCCGCGGGCTCGACGGCGGGCTCCGCGGCCTCCTCCGAGCCCTCGCCTCCGCCGCCGCCACCGCCGTCGCCGCCCTCCTCCTCGGGCAGGGCGTCGCCGGAGGCGACTGCGGAGAACAGCTCGTCGGCGGCGGGCTGCTGGAGGTCCAGCTTCCCGCCGTGGACGGGGGAGTCCACCACGGGGGCGGTGACCATCCGCATCCGGCTCAGGTCGACCTCGCGCATGGAGATGGCCAGCTCGGTCATCTGGTCCACGGTGAACCCGTCGTCGGTCACCAGGCTGTCGGTGACCGAGCCCATGAAGTCGTAGAGCGTGGCGGGGCTGGACATGATCTCGCCGCTGGTGACCTTGCGCAGGATGGCGCCCATCATGCGCTGCTGGTTCTCGATCCGGTTGAGGTCGCTGCCCTGCTCCGTGCTGGCCCGGGAGCGGGCCAGGCCCAGCGCCTGCTCGCCGTTGAGGGTCTGCATCCCGGCGTCGAGCGTGATGTGGGCCTTGGGGTCGTCGATCGGCTGGGGGACGCACATCTCCACGCCGCCGATGGAGTCCACGATCTCCTGGAAGCCCGCGAAGTCGACCATCACCATGTGGTCGAGGTGGATGTCGGTGACCGTCTCCACCGTGTTGCCCTGGCAGTCCATCCCGCCGTAGGTCATGGCGTGGTTGAGCTGGTCCACCGTGCCCGCCGTCACCCCGGGGTTCTCGCCGTTGGCCGGGCAGTCGGGCATCGGGACCATCAGGTCGCGGGGCATGTTGACCATCGTCACCCCGCCCTCGTCCACGTTGATGCTCACCACGACGAGCACGTCGGGGCGGACGCCGTTGGCCACGCTGTACTCGGCGTTCTCCTCCGCGCGCTGGTCGGTGGCCAGCAGCAGGATGTTGTGGATGCCCTCCGCCTGGGCCGGACGGTCACCCCAGGCGTCGGTGTTGACCTCCTCGGTGGCGATGCTGAGGACGTCGCGGTAGCCCGCGTACACGGTGAGACTGGCCGCGATGAGCAGGCCGGTCGCCCCGCACGCCACCCACTGGCCGGCACTCATCTTCCCCGCCAGGGCTGAGGACGCGTTTCTGGGAGCCAAAGGGCACCTGCGATTCGGTATGGGACAAGGGCTGGTCCGGTCGGTGGGGGAGGTCGTACTGCGCGAGAGCTGACACGGACGTAACGGCCGGATGGTACCGGACGGGCACGTACCGTGTCAGATCGGAACCGGTCTCCGGGTGCCGGTGATCAGCCCTCAGCAGGCGCTCTCCTGGGCCCCGGCCGCGGTGGTGCCGCCCAGGTCCTCGGTGATGGAGACCTCGGACCCGGACGAGCCGCCCCCGCCCGTGAAGCCGTTCCAGTCCTGGCCGATGACCAGTTCCAGGGTCTGCGGGAGGTCGGCGACCTCCTCGGTGACCGCGCTCTCCAGCGAGCCCGCCAGCAGTTCGGCGGCGGCCGCCTCACCCGGAGCGTAGTAGACGGTGGTCAGCTCGGGGAAGCGCACCACGGGTTCGCCGATACCGGTGACGTTGTACCCCTCCCCCAGCAGGACGCCCTGGACCTCGTTCGCCAGACCGGAGACACCGGTGTTGTTGAGGACCTGCACGGAGATGTCGGCGGGCGCCGGTGCGGCCTCGCCGGACTCCTCCTGCGACTCCTCCCCCTCGTCCTCCGGCTCCTCGTCCTCCAGGTAGGCGCCGGAGTTGATCGCCGCGAACAGCTCGGAGGCGGCGGGCTGGCTCATGGCCAGCCGGTTGGCGTCGGCGGGGTGCTGGCCGTTGGGCACGGTGACGAACTGGATGCGCTCCAGGTCCACCTCGCGCATGGAGATGGCGATGTCGGTCATCGTCTCCACGGTCAGCTCCTCGTCGGTGGTCACCGAGTCGGTGACGGCGCTGAGGAAGTTGGTGATGGTCACCGGGCTGGTCATGACCTCGCTGCTGAGCACCTGGCGCAGCATGGCGCCCATGAACTCCTGCTGGCGGTCGATCCGGGACAGGTCGCTGCCGTCGCCCTGGCCGTAGCGCGAGCGCACGTAGCCCAGCGACTCCTCGCCCATGAGGGTCTGCATCCCCGCGTCCAGCGTCAGGTGCGCCTTGGGGTCGTCCACCGGCGCGGGGACGCACATCTCCACTCCGCCGATGGCGTCCACCATGTCCTTGAACCCGGTGAAGTCCATCATGACGAAGTGGTCCAGGTGCACGTCGGTGACCTCCTCGACGGTCTGCCACTGGCAGCCCACTCCGCCGAAGGTCATCGCCGAGTTGATCATGCCGCTGTGCGGGCTCATCCCCTCGTAGCCCTCCACGGCGTCGCAGCCGGGCAGGTCCACGACCAGGTCGCGGGGCAGGTTGACCAGCGTGGCCGCGCCGTTGTCCACGTTGATGCTGGCGATGAGCATGGTGTCCGGGCGCGCGCCCTCGGCCTCGCCGTAGTTGGCGTTCTCCCCCGACCGGACGTCGGAGCCGATGATGAGCAGGTTCATCACGCCCTCGACGCTGGTGGGCCGGTCCCAGGCGTCGGTGTCCACCTGCGCCGTGGTGATGTTGCCGACGATGCCCTGGTACCAGCCGTAGCCGCCGAGGCTGGCGATGATGGCCAGGGCGGTGGCCACGCAGGCGACCCACTGGCCCGGGGACATGCGCACGGCGTGCACGGCGGCGGACGAGGGGCGGGGGGCGGAGCGTTTTCCAGCCATGCGAACCTTCGGGTGCGGCGGCGTGCGTGGGAGGCGGCCGGGTCCCCCGGCGGGGACGGGGCCCGCCGGTGGGAACGGGCTCCGCGTCGGGGACCGGGTCCCCGCGCGGGGTCCGGACCCGGTTCCCCGCGCGCGAACGGAGCCCCGTGGGGGCGGGGAGTCGAGCGCGCAGGGTTTCGGTCCGTTCCCGGGCCAAGTAATGAACGGATGCTAACAGCAGCTCGGAGGGGCCGCGCCCACGCGCGCCCCGGACTCCCCGGCCGCCGGGAACCCCCTGTGAGGCCTCAGTAGCGGGTGGCGATCGTCCCGGCCGCCCGGTCGTGCAGCCCGCGGGTGTCGCGGTCGTAGATGACGGCGGGGATGACCAGGCACAGCAGGAGGGTGCGCACCGTCATGGACACGAACCAGGGCCAGGAGCGCTCGCCGGTGGCGGTGATGCCCACGCCGACCAGGCGGCGGCCGACGGTGGTGCCGAAGAGGGTGAGCAGGAGGACGTTCATGACCGCGAAGACGACCAGGGCGGTGTTGCTGACCATCGGGACGGCCTCCGCCTGGCTGGCGTCCGCGCCGACCAGCCCGACGCCGTAGGCCCCCCAGGCGAGCGCGAGGGACAGCATCCAGTCCAGGACGAGCCCCACCAGGCGGCGCATCACACCGGGCACCGAACCCGGGCCGTTCTCGGGCAGGCCGAGCCGGTTGCCCCGGTACTGGAAGTCGTCCCCGGACGCCGCGGTGGCGGAGCCCCGGCTCTCGTCGCTCATGCTCTCCACGGTATCCACCCGGTCGCAGGGCGCGTACCCGGGGCGTCGGAGCGGCTGTGATCCCCCGCGCGGCCGATCATGGCGGAGGTCACACCGGAGGCCGTGGCGAGGGCCGCAAACAGGGCCGTCCGGCGTCCCTTTTCGGCCCCTACAGGGCGGAATCACCGGGTCAGACCCGTTGGTCTGCGACAACAGCCGGGTCCGTAACATACAGGAAACAATCGAGACATGGCGCGGAAACCACCCGCTCCTAGCTTCGGAGACGAAGCCGGGAGACGGCTCGCGATCCGACGTGTCCGCGATGGGGCGGACCCCGGTCCACCGTCTCAGCCACCTGCACGGAGGTTCGTTTTGTTCAGCAGCGTCGACGAGGTGCTCGCCTACATCCGGGACGAGGACGTCAGGTTCCTCGACGTCCGATTCACGGACCTTTTCGGGGGCGTGAACCACGTTACCCTCCCGACCGAGAACGTCGACGAGTCGACGTTCACCGATGGCCAGATGTTCGACGGCTCGTCGATCCGCGGCTTCCAGGCCATCCACGAGTCCGACATGCTGCTGCTGCCGGACCTGAGCACCGGCGTGCTGGACCCGTTCCGCAAGCACAAGACGCTGAACATGACGTTCTTCGTCCACGACCCGCTGACCCTGGAGTCCTACAGCCGCGACCCGCGCAACGTCGCCCGCAAGGCCGAGGCCTACCTGCGCGGCTCCGGTGTGGCCGACACCGCCTTCTTCGGCCCCGAGGCCGAGTTCTACATCTTCGACGACGTCAAGTTCGAGACCCGGTCCAACACCGGCTACTACGAGATCGACTCGATCGAGGGCGCCTGGAACACCGGTTCGGCCATCGAGGGCGGCAACCGCGGCTACCGTCCCCGCTACAAGGGCGGCTACTTCCCCGTCGAGCCGGTCGACCACTACAGCGACCTGCGCTCGGACATGGTGCAGCAGCTGATCAAGTCGGGCATCGAGGTCGAGCTCCAGCACCACGAGGTGGGCACCGCGGGCCAGGCCGAGATCGGCATCAAGTTCGGCACCCTGCTCCAGCAGGCCGACAAGGTGCAGCTGTACAAGTACATCGTCAAGAACGTCGCCAACGCGGCGGGCAAGACGGCCACCTTCATGCCCAAGCCGCTCTTCGGCGACAACGGCTCGGGCATGCACTGCCACCAGAGCCTGTGGAAGGACGGCGAGCCGCTGTTCTTCGACGAGTCCGGCTACGGCCAGCTCTCGGACACGGCCCGCTACTACATCGGCGGCCTGCTCAAGCACGCCTCGGCGCTGCTGGCCTTCACCAACCCGACGGTGAACTCCTTCCACCGCCTGGTGCCCGGCTACGAGGCCCCGATCAACCTGGTCTACAGCCAGCGCAACCGCTCGGCCTGCATCCGCCTGCCGCTGACCGGCTCCAACCCCAAGGCCAAGCGCATCGAGTTCCGCGTGCCGGACCCGTCGGCCAACCCGTACCTGGCCTTCTCCGCCATGCTGATGGCCGGCATCGACGGCATCAAGAACAAGATCGAGCCGCCGGAGCCCGTGGACAAGGACCTCTACGAGCTGCCCCCGGCGGAGGCCCAGGCCATCAAGACCGTCCCGGCGTCGCTGGACGAGGCCCTGGAGGCCCTGGAGGCCGACCACGAGTTCCTGCTCGAAGGCGGCGTGTTCACCAAGGACCTCATCGAGACCTACGTGGACTTCAAGCGCACCGAGGAGATCGACTCCCTGCGCCTGCGCCCGCACCCGCGCGAGTTCGAGCTCTACTACGACATCTAAGGCGTAGACGGCAGCTCCGGGAGGGCGCGCCGCGCACTCCCCCCATCGGGGCCGGTATCCGTTCGGGTACCGGCCCCGACCCGGTTCCGGGTGCGCGGGACGGTCCGCCCCGTGCGCCGGGGGCCCGACCGGTCCGGGGCACCGGGCCCGCTCACCGGCCGGACCGTTACCGTTGAACACGTGGTGAGGGACGGAACGACGAACATGACGGCAGGCGCGCTCGCCAGGCGCGGTTTCAGCGACAGCACCCGGGCCCTGCGGCTGGTGGAGGAGGCCGGGCTCGACGCCCGGGCCGACACCGAGATCATCGGATCGCTCGCGGCCGCCCCGGACCCCGACCAGGCGCTCCTCGGGCTGATCCGCATCCTGGAGTCCGACCCCGACCCCGCAGAGTTCCTGCACGCGCTGCGCGAGGACCGGGAGCTGCGGGCCCGGCTGTGCCGGGTGCTGGGCACGAGCACCGCCCTGGCCGACCACCTGGTGCGCCACCCGGGCGACTGGCGGGAGCTGCGGGGCGCCGACGCCGCCCGCTCCCCCGGGCCGGAGGAGGTGCGCCGCGGCCTGTTGCACACCGTGGGCGCCGACCCCCACAGCCCCGCGCCGACCGCCGACCCGGCCGTGGTCGGCGACGGTTCGCCGGAGGCCCTGCGGCACGTCCTGCGCGTGGCCTACCGCAGGCGGGTGCTGCGCCTGGCCGGGCGCGACCTGACCGGGCTGTGCACGGTGGACGAGGTCGCCGGGGAACTCGCGGACCTGGCCGCGTCGCTGCTGGACGCGTCACTGGCGGTGGCCCGCGCCGAGCACCCCGAGGACGCCGCGCTGTGCCGCCTGGCGGTCATCGGCATGGGCAAGTGCGGCGGCCGCGAGCTCAACTACGTCAGCGACGTGGACGTGGTGTTCGTGGCCGAGCCGGTCGTGGACGGGGAAGCGGACGGGGACCCGGACGCGGGCCCGGGTTCCGGGAGGCCGGTGGACGAGCAGGCGGCGATGCGCGCGGCGATCCGGCTGGCCACCGCGATGATGCGCATCCCCGCCGAGACCGATGCCGAGGGCGCCCTGTGGGAGGTGGACCCGGCACTGCGCCCCGAGGGCAGGAACGGCCCGCTGGTGCGCCCGCTGTCGGGGCACCGCGCCTACTACGAGCGCTGGGCCAAGACCTGGGAGTTCCAGGCACTGCTCAAGGCCCGGCCGATCGCCGGGGACGCGGAGCTGGGCCGGGCCTACATGGACGTCATCTCCCCCATGGTGTGGGAGGCGGCGGGCCGCAAGGACTTCGTGGAGGACGTGCAGGCGATGCGCCGCCGGGTGGTGGCGCACATCCCGGCGGGCGAGGCGGAGCGCGAGCTCAAGCTGGGCCCGGGCGGGCTGCGCGACATCGAGTTCTCCGTGCAGCTGCTCCAGCTGGTGCACGGGCGCACCGACGAGCGGCTGCGGTCGGGCAACACCCTGGAGGCGCTGGCCGCGCTGTCGGAGCACGGGTACGTGGGGCGCGGCGACGCGGCGGGGCTGGCGGAGGCCTACCGGTTCCTGCGGCGGCTGGAGCACCTGTTGCAGCTGGAGCGGCTGCGGCGCACGCACCTGATGCCCGACGCGGCCGCCGAGGACGGTCCCGACCAGCTGCGCCGCCTGGGGCGAGCGCTGGGGATGACCGCGAACCCGGTGCGGGAGCTGACCGAAGCGCGCCGCCGGGTGTCGTCGGAGGTGCGGCGCCTGCACGAGAAGCTGTTCTACCGGCCGCTGCTCAACGCGGTGGCCAGGCTGCCGGGCGAGGAGGCGCGGCTGTCGCCGGAGCAGGCCAGGGACCGCCTGGAGGCGCTGGGGTTCGTCGATCCGGGCGGTGCGCTGCGCCACCTGGAGTCGCTGACCTCGGGGGTCTCGCGCAGGGCGGCGATCCAGCGGACGCTGCTGCCGGTGATGCTGGGCTGGTTCTCCGACTCCCCCGACCCCGACGCGGGCCTGCTGGGTTTCCGGCAGGTGAGCGAAGCCCTGGGCACCACGCCGTGGTACCTGCGCCTGCTGCGCGACGACGTGCGGGTGGCCGAGCGGATGGCGTGGCTGCTGGGGACGAGCCGGTACGTGACGGAACTGCTGCTGCGCGCCCCGGAGGCGGTGGCGATGTTCGACGACGACGGCGACCTGGTGCGGCGCGACCCGAAGGTGCTGGCCGGGGAGGCGGAGGCGGCGCGGCGCCGGTACGACACGGCCGAGGAGTCGGTGTCGGCGGTGCGCGCGCTGCGCCGCCGCGAGCTGCTGCGCACCGCCGCGGCCGACCTGTTGGAGGTCGCCTCGGTTCAGGACGTGGGGACGGCGCTGACCGACATCGCCGCGGTGACCGTAGAGGCGGCGCTGCGGCTGGCGCAGAACCTGGTGGTGGCGGCGTCGGGGGACGAGCCGCTCACCCGGGTGTGCGTGGTGGCGATGGGCCGGTTCGGCGGCGGTGAGCTGACCTACGCCAGCGACGCGGACGTGATGTACGTGCACGACCCCCTGCCGGGCGTGGACACGGGCGCGGCGACCAGGCAGGCGCTGGCCGTCGTGCGGGAGCTGGCGCGGCTGCTGGAGATGCCCGCGGCCGAGCCGCCGCTGAAGGTGGACACCGACCTGCGCCCGGAGGGCCGCAGCGGGCCGGTGGTGCGCACGCTGGAGTCCTACGCGGCCTACTACGGGCGCTGGTCGCAGGTGTGGGAGAGCCAGGCGCTGCTGCGGGCCAAGCCGGTCGCGGGCGACCCGCAGCTGCGGGAGGCGTTCACGAGGCTGATCGACCCGATCCGGTACCCGGAGGGCGGGATCGACTCCTCGGCGGTGCTGGAGATCCGCAAGCTCAAGGCGCGGATGGAGTCGGAGCGGCTGCCGCGCGGCGCCGACCCGACGCTGCACACCAAGCTGGGCCGGGGCGGGCTGTCGGACGTGGAGTGGGTGGCCCAGCTGATCCAGCTGCGCCACGCGCACGAGTACCCCGACCTGCGGACCACCGGAACCCTGGAGGCGCTGGAGGCGGCCGTGGCGCACGGTCTGCTGGACGCGGAGGACGGCGAGGTGCTGGGCCGGGCCTGGCGGCTGGCGTCGCGGGTGCGGGGCATGGTGATGCTGGTGCGCGGCCGGGGCGGGGACTCGCTGCCCTCGGACCTGCGGGTGCGGGCGTCGCTGGCGGAGGCGATGGGCTGCCCCTGCGGCGGCGACGGAGAGGACGAGGAGGAGGGCGCCGGGGAGGGCGCGGAATACGTGCGGGAGGGCCCGGCCGAGCAGTTGACGGAGACCTACCTGCGCGCCACGCGCCGGGCGCGGGCGGTGATGGAGCGCGTCTTCTACGACGACTAGCCCGCGACTCCCGGGAGGGCCGTGCGCGGCGCCCCGACCGGGGCGCCGCGCACGGGTCAGTCGCGCCAGGCGACGGTGGTGGCGGGACCGACGCGGTTGGCGCCGGACTCCCACTCGGCGTTGCCCGCGCCGTCGATCTTGACCAACTTCCACTCGGTGTCGGCGCCGATGGGGGCGGTGCCCGACCACACGGGGTAGGTGGAGGCGTCGGTGGACAGCTTCACCCCGTTCTGAGGGTTCCAGGACCCCAGCGCGGAGGTGGAGCCGACCACGTACACCTCCTGTCCGTACCAGGTCTCCACGGTGGCGGAGACACTGACCTGGCCCGGCTCACCGCCGCCCTCGCACTCGGCCGGGTCGTCGCAGGTGCCGCCCACGTGCAGGGCGACGGCCCCGTTCGCGGGGACCCGGGCGCTGATCCGGCCGTCGGCGACGGTGAGGGTTCCGCTCCCGGCGGCGTTGTCGTAGCTGCCGTCGGGCAGGCCGGTGTCGGCGGTCAGGTTCCAGGCGGTACCGGTGGCGTTGAAGGCGGCGAAGCCGCGGTCGCCCCGGTCGAAGGCGAGCCGCGAGGAGCCGTCGGCGGCGCGCTGGACGACGGGGGTGTCGCCGGTGGCGTTGCGGAAGGCGGCCATCCCGGCGACGGTCGGGTGGCGGTGCTCGCAGATCCACTCGGCGCTGGAGCAGTCGGTGTCGGCGGTGATCCAGCCCGCCGGGTTGCCCTGCACCTCGCCGACGCTGGGCGGGCCCTGGGTGACGTTGGAGCCGAAGTCGTAGCTGGACATCACCACGGGGCGCCCGTAGGGGTGGGCCAGCATGAACGCCACGGCCAGGTGGTAGCGGTCGCCGTCCTTGAAGGTCAGCGTCGGGTGGTAGCGCTGGGTGTCGTGGTTGTCGACGAAGACGGTGGCCTGCTCGTCGGTGAGCCCGCCGTAGTCCGGCAGCTGGGCCAGGCCGGAGATGTCGCCGCCGGCGAACTTGTTGGAGATGTCGCGCTGGTAGTCGAAGGCGGTCACGCGGCCGTAGGGCGCGTAGGCGGTGTAGGGGATGGTCTGGTCCCCGTAGACCTCGTGGAAGACGTCGGGCTGCCCGCCGAAGACCGGGACCTCGTTCAGGTCCGAGAAGATCGCGTCGACGTGGGCCTCGGGGACGTGCTTGGAGGCGTCCACGCGGAAGCCCGCCACGCCCATGTCCACCAGGCCGTTGAGGTAGCGGCGGATCTGGGCGCGCACCTCGGGGTCATCGGTGTCGAGGTCGGAAAGTCCGACGAGCTCGCAGTTCTGCACCTCCCACTTGTCGTTCCAGTTGCTGATCTCCCTGCGGCAGGAGCTGAAGTCCTCCCCGGTGCGGGAGGCGGTGCCGTCGCCGAACAGGTCGGGGTACTCGTACTTGGCCCAGTCGGTGCCCGCGCTGCCGGTGCCCGAGCCGTCGCCGGTCATGTGGTTGATGATCGCGTCGGCGTAGATCCTCACGCCGTTGTCGGCGCAGGCGGAGACCATCGCCTGGAACTCCTCGGCGGTGCCGCGCCGGGTGTTGTCGATGCGGTAGGAGGTTGGCTGGTAGTCCTGCCACCAGGGGTAGTCGCCGCCCTCGGCGAAGGGGATGACCACGTGCTCCTGGGGCGGGGAGACCTGCACCCCTCCGAAGCCGTGGGGGCCGAGGAACTCCTCGCACTCGGTGGCGACGGAGTCCCAGTTCCACTGGAAGAGCTGGACGATGGTCTCGCCGTTGTCGGCGGCCCGGGCGTCCTCGGCGGGGGCGGGGGCTGCCGGGACCTGTGTCGTGGGGGCCTCCGGAACGGGGGCGGCCTGCGCGGGGGCGGCCAGCAGGCCGACCCCCATCAGGACCGCCCCGGCGACGGCGCCGGGTCGGATGTGCTTCATGTGCGCTCCTTGGGGGAGGTAGCGCGGCGGGGCGACACTGCCCCGTCCGCTGTCCCCTTGCAGTGTTTGCAAGAGTTTGCGTGAGCGTGACGAAGCTAACAGACCGGAACGCTCTTGTGAACGGGTGTTGATCTGAACGTCACACCGCTCACCCAGCGCGACGACCTCCGCTCCCATCTGCCGTGATGCGGTTCGGGTCGCCCTTCCCACCGGCTTGGCCCCGGGGCGTGCTCCCGCATGAGCTGGGACGACGCCCGCGCAAGACCCCGAAGGCCGTGGGAAAAGTTTCGCAAGGTTACGGAAACGCACCCAAAAAAAACCGGTGGCGGCACGGTTCGTGCCGCCACCGGCGGTGGCTCCGGCGCGGCCTGCGGGGCCCGCTCCGGGAGGGCTTACCAGAAGACGGCCACGCCGATGTTGACGATGGCGAGCACGCCCGCGACGATCGCGAGGTTCTTGGCGGGCTTGCGCAGGTTGAGCACACCCACGACCACGACGGCCAGCGCGACCAACAGCTTGACCGCGATCTTGACGTGGTTCAGCTCACCGAGGTCGGCCATCTCGGCCACCCCGACCAGCAGCAGACCGGTGACGAACTGGAGCAGGGAGCTGTGCAGCAGGACCTTGGTCGACTTGGGGTTGTCGGTGATGACCTGCATGAGGAAGCCCGCGATGATCCCGGCCAGGCCGATCATGTGCAGGAAGACGAGCGCGGAGTAGAGAATGTCCATGCCGGAAACACTACTACGCCCTGTAGTTTTCCCTCCCCGGGTTCATGACACACTGACGTAACAAAACCGGCGCCCCCACCCGCACGGCTCCTCACCCGCGCGACAGCGCCCTCCTGCGCCGCCACAGCATCCAGGCCAGCCCCGCCGCCAGGGCGACCCCCGCGGCCCGCAGCAGGTTCGCGGGGTCGGTGTACTCCGAGACCCGCGACAGGGCGGTCTGTTGCGCGACCAGAACCGAGTCGCTGGCGCACGCGGCCGGGTCGGCGTCGCGTTCCAGCAGCAGGCAGGCGGTGCTGGTCAGGCGCTCCCCCGTCGTCTCCGGAGCGCGGACGCGCACCGTGTACACCGCCTCCTCCCCCTCGGGCACCGTCACCCGCCAGTTCACGATCCCGTCCCGGACCACCCCCTCCTGCCCGACCTCGACGATCTCCAGCTCCCCGGGAACGTGCTGGGCCAGCAGGGCGTCCTCCACGGGACCGTCGCCGACGGTGGTGCTCAGCGTGAACTCCTCACCCGGCCGCGGCGCCTCGCCCGTCTCCAGGAACAGGCCCACCCGCCCCTCCCCCTCCACCGGTTCCGCGGCGGCGGGCGCGGGGGCGCCCAGCGCGCCCGCCGCCAGCCCCGCCGTGAGCGCGCCCACCACGAGCGCGCCCGCCGTCCCAGCCCTGTACTTCCGCGTCATGTCGCGCCTCCCACGTGCGTCGTTGCCGCCTAGACAACTACGGGTGAGCGGTCGAATGCGTGGTGTGACACGCCGTCGGGGGCCGGGTCTTAGGGAGCACCGGCGCTCAGACCTCCCAGGACTGGGATTCCTCCCCATGTGCGCCCCGGGGTCTTAGGGAGATCGTGAAGAGCACACGGCGGGACACCGGTTCCGCCGCGCGAGTGAAGAGGAGAGCACCGTGTTCCACAGCGAACTGCTCAACGCCAACGCCCGGGAGATGACCGAGCGGAGCGTCCGCGAGGCGGAGAACGTGCGGGCGGCCCTGCGGGCACGCGCCGAGGAGCGCGCGCGGCGCCGGGAGGAACGCCGTGAGCGCCAGCGTCGGCGGCGCTCCTACGGCCGGGCCGCGTGAGGGCGCGCGGGAGGGGAGAAGGGACCCGGACGGTGTCGGACCGGCCCCCTCCCCTCCCGGACCGGTCCGCACCCCGTCGGCCGCCGCGACCGGCTCCAGCTGCTCGGCGAGCACGCCCGGGGACTCGTGCTGAACCGACCGGAGCCGAAGACGCGATCCCCGGGCCGGACCCCTTACCCCGGCGGGACGCGGTGGTCGGAACCGGACCGGTGCCGCAGTCGGGGCCGGGACCCGAAGGCGGAGCCGGGCCCGACTCGTCCGCGCGTCATGCGGCGGCGGGCGGGTGGGCGGCGGGCGAAAACCCCCTGAGAAGGCCGCACTTGACAGGCATAATGGGCGCTATGCCCGTTCTTGCCGACAGTCGTACCGTTTTCGTGGGCCGTGAGCGCGAACTCCGCCTCCTCCGGGACCACGCCAGGCGCTCCCACACCGAGGCGTCCGGAACGGTGCTGGTCAGCGGTGACGCGGGCGTGGGCAAGAGCCGCCTGGTCGGCGAGTTCGTCTCGGCCCTGCCCCGGGGGACGGTCTTCGTCGGCGGCTGTCTCCAGCTCGGCGTGGACGGACTGTCCTACGCCCCCTTCACCGCCGTGCTGCGCCAACTCCTGCGCGAGCGCGGACGCACGGCGTTCGAGGCCGCGGCTCCCGGGGGCACCGGCGAGTTCGCCCGGCTCCTGCCCGAACTGGGCGAGGTGCCCGTCCTTCGCCCGGAGAACCGGGGGATCCTCTTCGAGCAGGTCCTGCGCCTGTTCACCCAGGCCGCCGAGGACGGCGGCGTCACCGTGGTGCTGGAGGACCTGCACTGGGCCGACGGCGCCACCCGCGACCTGCTCGTCTTCCTCGTCCGCAACCTCGACCTGCCGGGCGTGCAGCTCGTGGCCACCTACCGCAGCGATGACCTGCACCGCGCCCACCCGCTGCGCCGCCTGCTGCCCGAGCTGCGGCGCGCGCCCGGGGTCGAGCCGCTGGAGCTGGCGCCGCTCAGCCGCGAGGAGGCCGGTGCCCAGGCCGCCGCGATACGGGGAGCCGACCTCACCGGCCACGAACTGGACCAGCTGTACCGGCGCACCGAGGGCGTCCCGCTGTTCGTGGAGTCGCTGGCCTCGGCGGTCGGCGACCCCTCCGTCGGCGGCCACGAGGTGCCCGACCAGTTCCGCGACCTGCTGCTGGAGCCGCTGCACCGCTTCGACGACACCGCCCTGTCGGTGCTGCGCGTGGCCTCGGTCGGCGCGGTCTCGGGCAGCATCGAGCACGAGATGCTCCACCACGCGGCCGGGCTGCCCGAACGCGAACTGGAGACCGCGCTGCACACCCTGGTCGACGCCAACACCCTGCGCGCCGACCGGACCGGGTACCGCTTCCGGCACGCCCTGCTGCGCGACGCCGTGCACGGCGACCTGCTGCCCGGCGCCCACGCCCGGCTGCACATGCGCTTCGCCCAGCTCATCGACGAGTACCCCGACTCCGTCCCCTACGACCGCAGGGCCGCCGAGCAGGCCCACCACTACAACGCCGCACAGGAACTGCCCAGCGCCCTCCAGGCCGCCTGGTGGGCGGCGGTGCGCGCGGGCGACACCCTGGCCTACGGCGAGGAACTGGACATGCTGGAGCGGGTGCTGGCCCTGTGGGACCGCGTCCCCGACGCACGGGAGCGGGTCCAGGGCAGGACCTGGGCCGAGGTGGCCAGCCTCGCGGCGGGGGCCGCCGTGGAGGCGGGCCGCGCCAGGCGCGCCCTCGAACTGGCCGACGAGGCCCTGGCCGCCCTACCCGAGGACGGGGGTGACGACCACACGCTGACCGTGCGGGCGGGGCTGCTGCGCCGCCGCGGTCTGGCACGCGCCGCGGACTCCTGCGGCAGCGGGATCACCGACCTGGTCGCGGCCCTGGAGCTGCACCCGCCGCACATGCCGGGGTACGGCCTGCTGCTGTCCATTCTGGCCCGGGAGAGCATGGTGCACCGCGCCGACCGGCGCCACACGCCGGAGCAGGAGCGGCTGCGGGAGCTGGAGAGGTCCGGGAGGTCGGCACGCGCGCTGGCGGAGGAGGCCATCGCCCTCGCCGACCCCGCCGGGCAGAGCGGCATGTGCGCGGCCGCCGACGCCCGCATCACCCTGGGCGGCCTGCACATGGACGCGGGCGACCTGGAGAAGGGACGCCCCCTGATCGAGGCCGCCATCCGCTACGCCGCCGAGGCCCGCGACCCCGGCCTGGAGGCGCGCGGGGCGGGCAACCTGGGCCACTTCCTGCGTGAGCTGGGGCACCACGAGGAGGGCCTGACGGTCCTGGAGGAGTCCCTGGCCCGGCACGAGGCGATGGGGTGGGCGGCCGTCCACAAGACGTTCAACCACCAGAACCGCGCGGAGATCCACTTCGAGCTGGGGGACCTGGCCAAGGCCCGCGGCATCCTCGAAACGGTCCTGCGCACCCACCCCTCCAGCAAGCACCGCTTCTACGTCGACGCGGTGCTGGCCCGCACGGCGGCGGCGCAGGGAGACCCGGAGGCGGCGCGCCGGACCATGAGGGTGTCGGGGCGGGCGGACGCGCTGGCCTCGCACCGGATGAACATCGTGCAGCTGTCCCTGCTGGCGCTGCTGGAGGCGGACCTGGTCGCGGGGGACGTGGACGACGCGCTCGTCCTGGCCGAGCGGACGCTGGAGCGGCTGGCCCTGGAGTCCGCGCACGGGTACACGTGGCCGATGGCGGAGGTGATGGCCGAGGCCGCGCGGCTGGGCGCGGCGCCGGGCCGCCCGGAGGGAACGGCGCAGCGGGCGCGCCGGGTACGGGACCTGGTGGCCGCGCTGGTGGCGCCGATGCCCGCCCACGGGACGGCGCAGCACGCCTACCGGGTGTCCGTCGGGGCGCATCTCGCCGAGGTGGACGGCACGGGGCCGGACGCGCCACCGCTGGAGCGGTGGCGCGAGTCGGTGGCGGCCTGGGAGGCCACGCCGATGCGGCTGCACCTGGCGCGGGCCCGGCTGCGGGCCGCCGAGGCCGCCGTGGCGGTCGGGCTGCGGGAACAGGCCGTGGCGTGGGTGCGGCAGGCGCACGCGACCGCCCGGGAGTGCGGAGCGGTGCCGCTGGCCGACGCCGCCGCGGACCTGGCCCGCAGGATGGGCTCCGGTCTGGAGGAGGACGCGGCCCCGCCCGCCGTCCCCGCCGGGCTGACGGCCCGCGAGACGGAGGTGGCGCGGATGCTGGTGGTGGGAAGCACCAACGCCCAGATCGCCGAGCGGCTGTTCATCACGCCCAAGACCGCGAGCGTGCACGTGTCCAACATCCTGGCCAAGCTCGACGTGCCCAACCGGGCCGCGGCCGGAGCGCGGCTGCGGGAGCTGGGCCTGGCCTAGGAGCGGCCGGGCCGCCCGCACCGGAGGATGCGGGCGGAACCCGGTTCAGACCGTCCAGCGGTTGGTGATGGGCACGCGGCGGTCCCGGCTGAGGTTGCGCGAGCTGATCTTGGTGCCCGGCGCGGACTGGCGGCGCTTGTACTCGGCGCGGTCCACCATGCGGATGACCCGGCGCACCAGCTCGGGGTCGTACCCGGCGAAGACCAGTTCGGCCTCCCCCTTGTCCGTGCCGACGTAGGCGTCCAGGACGGCGTCGAGCTGTGTGTAGTCGGGCAGGGAGTCGGTGTCGAGCTGGTCGGGGCGCAGTTCGGCGCTGGGCGGCTTGGAGATGGAGTTCTCCGGGATCGGCGGGGTCTGCCCCAGCCGGTCGGCCTCCTCGTTGCGCCAGTGGGCCAGCTCCCAGACCAGGGTCTTCCAGCAGTCCTTGATGGGCGCGAACCCGCCCACGGAGTCGCCGTAGAGCGTGGAGTAGCCGGTGGCCGCCTCGCTCTTGTTGCCGGTCGCCAGGACCAGGTGGCCCTCCTCGTTGGACAGCGCCATCAGGAGCGTGCCGCGCACGCGGGCCTGGAGGTTCTCGGCGGCCAGGCCGGTGAGCGGCACGCCCGCCTCCCCCGTGGACCGGGTGAACGCCTCCACCGCCGGGGCGATGGCGATGGTGCGGGCGGCGAAGCCCTGGCGGCGCGCCAGTTCCTCGGCGTCGCCGACCGAGTGGTCGCTGGAGTGGGCGCTGGGCATGAGCACGCCGTGCACCCGGTCCGCGCCCAGGGCGTCCACCGCGATGGTGGCCACCAGCGCGGAGTCGATGCCGCCCGAGACGCCGACCAGGACCGAACCGAAGCCGTTCTTGACGGTGTAGTCGCGCAGGCCGGTGACCAGCGCGCGGTAGACCTCGCCCGTGTCGGAGAGCGGGTCGGGCCGCGGGGTGACGGTGGCCGCACGCGGCGGGTAGGGGGCGACCGGGTCGGCCGAGACGGTGTGGCGCATGACGCGCAGGCCGTCCACCCGCGCGCCCGGGCCGTCCGGCGCCGGTCCGGCCTCGGGCAGGTCCAGGTCGGCGACCAGGAGGGTCTCGGCGAACTGGGGGGCGCGTGCCACCAGCTCCCCCTCGGAGTCCACGATCAGCGAGTCGCCCTCGAAGACCAGCTCGTCCTGGCCGCCGACCATGTTGACGTAGGCCAGGGCGGCGCCGACCTCGCGGGCGCGGCGCTGGCACAGCTCCAGGCGAACGTCGTCCTTGTGGCGCTCGTAGGGCGAGCCGTTGAGGGAGACCAGGAGGCCGACCCCGGCGGCGCGGGCCGCGGTGACGGGGCCGCCCTCCTGCCACAGGTCCTCGCAGACGGCCAGGGCGACGTCCACGCCGCGGACCCGGACCACGGAGAGGGTGTCGCCGGGGACGAAGTTGCGGAACTCGTCGAACACGCCGTAGTTGGGCAGGTGGTGCTTGGCCGAGGAGAGGACGACGCCGCCGCGGTGCAGGACGGCGACGGAGTTCTGCGGTGCCCCGGCGGGCTGGCCGTAGCGGGCGCCCGGGCCCTCCCGGCGGGAGAGGTATCCCACCACGACGGGGAGTTCGCCCAGGCCCTCCCGGGCGAGGTCGGCGGCCAGGGCGCGGGTGGCCTTGATCGAGGCCGACACGAAGGAGTTGCGCAGCGCCAGGTCCTCGACCGGGTAACCGGTGACGACCATCTCCGGGAGGACGACCAGGTGGGCGCCCTCCTCGGCGGCCCTGCGCGCGGAGTCGACGACGAGGGACAGGTTGCCGTCCAGGTCGCCCGTGGTGGGGTTGACCTGGGCCAGTGCGATTCTGAGCTGTGCCACGGGCCCGAGCCTAGCCGCAGGATGTTTCCGGGGAGCGGTCGCGGCGGGCCCGGGCACGCGGCACGGCACCGGGCACGGACGGCTGGGAAGCTGAGGCGCGCACGCCGGGGGCTGCCGCGGGTTCCGCGCGGGTTCCACGCGGGTCCCGCCGCCGACGGCGGGCGGATGGCCGGAAACGCCCGGTCACGGGCCATAATGCGTGTGCGGGTGACGGACCGGGCAGGCTGTTCGGCGTGTGCGGAAATACCCCGGAAATATCCGCACGGCACACTGGACCTGGGAGACCGTGTCCGAACCGGCCCCGCTGTACGCCGGGAGGGCCCGGACACCGACCGCATCGAGGAAGGTTGATCGTGAATCGACAGCAGGAATTCGTGCTCCGCACGTTGGAGGAGCGCGACATCCGGTTCGTGAGGCTGTGGTTCACCGACGTGCTCGGGTACCTCAAGTCCGTGGCGGTCGCCCCCGCCGAACTGGAGGCGGCCTTCTCCGAGGGCATCGGTTTCGACGGCTCGGCCATCGAGGGGTTCGCGCGCGTCTACGAGGCCGACATGCTGGCCCAGCCCGATCCCTCCACCTTCCAGGTGCTGCCCTGGCGCAACGAGCCGCACGGCACGGCGCGCATGTACTGCGACATCCTCATGCCCGACGGCTCGCCGTCGTCGGCCGACCCGCGCCACGTGCTCAAGCGCACGCTGGGCAAGGCCTCCGACCTGGGGTTCACGTTCTACACGCACCCCGAGATCGAGTTCTACCTGCTCAAGAAGATGCCCGAACTGGGCGAGCTGCCCGAGCCCAACGACTCCGGCGGCTACTTCGACCACACGCCGCACAACAGCGCGCACGACTTCCGGCGCAACGCCATCAACATGCTGGAGGCCATGGGAATCTCCGTGGAGTTCAGCCACCACGAGGGCGGGCCGGGGCAGCAGGAGATCGACCTGCGCTACGCCGACGCGCTGACCACCGCCGACAACATCATGACCTTCCGGCTCGTGATGAAGGAGGTGGCGATGGAGCAGGGCGTGTACGCCACCTTCATGCCCAAGCCGTTCACGCAGTACCCGGGCTCGGGCATGCACACGCACCTGTCGCTGTTCGAGGGCGACCGCAACGCCTTCTACGAGCCGGGGGCGGACTTCCAGCTTTCCAAGGTCGGGCGCGGGTTCATAGCGGGCCTGCTGCGGCACGCCGACGAGATCACGGCCGTCACGAACCAGTGGGTGAACTCCTACAAGCGCCTGTGGGACGACCCCGCCGCCTCGGCGGGCATGGGCGGCGAGGCTCCGGCCTACATCTGCTGGGGCCACAACAACCGCTCGGCGCTGGTGAGAGTGCCGATGTACAAGCCGGGCAAGTCCAACTCCAGCCGGATCGAGATCCGCTCGCTGGACACGGCCTGCAACCCGTACCTGGCCTACGCGGTGATCCTGGCGGCTGGTCTGAAGGGCATCGAGGAGGGCTACGAGCTTCCTCCGGGCGCGGAGGACGACGTCTGGGCGCTGACCGACTCCGAGCGCCGGGCGCTGGGCATCCGGCCGCTGCCGCAGAGCCTGGACGAGGCGCTGCGGATCATGGAGAACAGTGAGCTGGTGGCCGAGACGCTGGGCGAGCACGTCTTCGACTTCTTCCTGCGCAACAAGAAGGCGGAGTGGCACGACTACCGCCGCCAGGTGACGCCGTACGAGCTGCACAGATACCTGCCGACCCTGTAAGAGCCGTGTAGCCCTGTGGTCCTGTGGCGCTGTGAGCCTGCGCGAGCCCCCTTCCCGGGTGTCCGGGGAGGGGGCTCGGTGCGTCTCGGGGGTGCTTAGGGGATGCTTCGAAGGGGCCAGGGGCAGGGGTCAGGGCTTCAGGGGGCGGAGCCCTTCACGGCTTCCAGGAGGGCGGTCCACTCGGTGCCGTCGGCTTCCAGGTGACCGAGGTGGCGGTTACGGGTGTCACGCACGGCCGCGCCCGTTCCAGTCCTCTGGGCTTCGACACAGTTCCCACCGTTGCCATGGCTGAAAGTGGACTTCTTCCACTCAGTCGAGAGCTTCGGCTTCGTCATCGTGGCTTCCTTCCATCACATCCACGCAGGAGTCGGAAGAGGTCAGGAGAACTCCACCCTGACGGAACTCAGGAGAGCGGCCCACTCACGGCAGTCGGCCTCCAGGTATCCGAGGTCGCGGTTCTGGGTGTCACGCACAGCGGCTCCAGTGGCGGTACCAGAGACTTCCACACAATGGCCACCGTTGCCACCGCTGTAGCTGCTCTTACGCCAGTCCTTCGTAAGTTCCATCAAGGAAACCCTTCCTAATCGCTCGCAGACGCTCAAGCGACACCTCGGGAGACCAGGCTACTCCCTGAAGTTCGCCGAACAGCGTCCGAGCGTCGTCTACCTCGGGCCCATGGCGCATGCTCCCGGAAAGAGCATCTTCCATGTACAGAGCCTCAGGCTGGTTCTCGAAGCCCAGCAGGACAACCATTCCGGTATGCCCGGGATGGAAGCTGGTGCTCAGCGGCACGATCTGCAATCCGACCCTATGAGATTCAACCATCTCCACCAGCCGGTCCAACTGCTCGACCATGACGGCAACACCTCCTGTCGGAGCCAGCAAGACCGCTTCGTTGATGACACTGAGCATCTTGGGCGGCCTGGGAGCTCCCCACAGCCTTTGCCTTTTCATACGGGCCTCGACAACCTCTTCCACTTCGTCAGAGGTGGCCAGACGGTTGGACGCCCGGACCAGAGACCGTGCGTAACCCCTGGTCTGGAGGAGTCCTGAGATGACCAGAGGTTGGAACTCCCGGATAAGGACCGCAAGCGGCTCCGCCTTCACCAGTTCCCCCAGGAAGGAAGGATAGGCCTCCCGGTTCGTCAACCGCACCCAGAGGTCGAGCAGTTGACCGTCAGCCTCAAGAAAACCGTCTATAACCACCACCTTGTCTCGACTGGGCCAGTGCGTACCGGACTCGAAACCGCTGATCAGGGTGCCCGTAGCTTGGATCTGCTTCGCCACCTGCTTCTGTGTCCGGCCCACCGCCGAACGGTACTTCCTCAGCTCCGCTCCCCACCTCTGAGCGTGTGGCTTCACCTTCCTCTTCACCACGACTTCACCTTTCATAACCAGAAGGCAACTCCGATACACCCACTCTTATCAGTACTGGGAACCTCTGTTATATCTCTTCCGAGATAGCTCCTTGTTCCTCAAGCTGAGGTGACAGGAAGACTTAACCACCATCACCACAGCGACTCTTGGAATAACCAAGGAGGAACAGGACATGTCGGAAATCAGGGAGGCGGCAAAACGCCTTTGCCACTGGGTAGGCGAAAACGGTCTCAAGCCAGTGCCTCGCCCTGGAGGAGTCCTAGAGGTCAGGAAGGGCAGTCAGAGTCAGCGGATCTGCCTGAAGAGGGTGGAAGACCAGTGGCACTGGTTCTGGATGTGGGAGCCCTTCCGCACGCAGGACGCCTGGGAGTACGAGCAGGGCCTTCCGATCGGCCGGGAACAGGACATGTCCCGCCGTCTCCTCAGCGTCCTGGAGATCGCGGAGGCCGGGGAGAAGACCTCGTGAGCGCGCACGAACTCCCCCGCTTCCTCGCTGAGGTCTCCCCCGAGGTGGCCGCGTCCCTCGCCACCACGCCGGGGGTGGAGAGGGTGACGCCCCGGCAGATCCTCTGTTCGGCGGTCGGCCTGCTCAACCTGCGCAAGGCCGGGGGAACCGTCTTCTTCGCTCGGGGCGGGGCCGTCCTCACCCGCCCCGGCATGCGGATGGTGACCTTCGCCGAACTCCAGGCGGGCGACCTCCCCCGCAGGTACCTGTGAGACCCACGGCCACCACGCGGAGAACCACGGGCCCTCCTCCGGAAGAAGACACGACCGGTAGGAGGGCCCGTTCTATGACGGCTGGTTCCCTGACGGCTCCCTTGTCGGACAGGCTCCTTCTCTGACGACCCCTTCTCCGACTGACTCCTTGTCCGACCGGTCCCCTATCCGACAGCCACCTTTCCCTAGGGGACTCCGCCGGGCGCGGAGCGGTCGCACGGGCACACCCGCACGACCGCCCAGGCCCCACACCGCCCGGGTATCAGGGCGTGTACACCTCCGGCCAGGGAGCGGGCTCCATGCCGTCCCCGATGAAGAAGCTCGGGTGCGGCGGCTGGTTGTACGCGGTGTTCTGCCAGGCGACGGCCACCCGGTACTGGGTGTCGTGCATCAGCGTCGGCATCCGCAGCTCGGTGGGCAGCGGCGTGGAGTAGATCCGCAGCGCCCGGTTGTCCTCGGTGCGCCAGACGACCTCCTCTCGCCAGTCACCGAGGATGTCCCCGCTCAGCGCCGGTGTGGACTTGGTGCCGTTGTTGGAGGCCACCCCGGAGCCGGTCAGCAGCCGGGTGTCGCCACCGGTCCCGTACTCGTCGACGCGGGTGCCGTCCAGCAGTTCACGCAGCGGGTCGCCGTCCCACCAGGCCACGAAGTTCGCGGACGAGGGGGCGCGAACGCCCAGGCGGTTCCCCTCGGCGTCGTACATGCCGCTGATGCCGCCGCCCGTGACCCAGAACTCCGCGCCCGGATTGCCCGGCCACACGTCCGCGGCCACGCCCCGGCCTGGCCCTTCCTCACCGCTGGCGGTCGGCCTGCGCCAGACCACGTTCCCGGTGTCGGCGTCGGCCACGTAGGCGCCCGCCGCGCCTCCCGTGCGCTCGGTGATGGTGAAGACCTCCAGGCCGGAGCGGTCGGGCAGCAGGTCGCCCACGTGCATGGCATCCCCGTGGCCGTGACCGGTGGCCCACATCCCGCTGCCGTCGTCGTCCACGGCCATCGACCCGTACATGACCTCGTCGCGGCCGTCACCGTCGGCGTCGGCGATGCTCAACTGGTGGTTGCCCTGACCGGCCCACCGCGACCCGGCCTCGTCGCTGTCGAAGGTCCAGCGCCGGGTGAAGCGCCCGTCGCGCCAGTCCCAGGCCGCGATCACCGAGCGCGTGTAGTAGCCGCGCGCCATGACCAGGCTGGGCCGCTGGCCGTCCAGGTAGGCCACGCCCGCCAGGAACCGGTCCACCCGGTTGCCGTAGCAGTCGCCCCAGTCGCAGACGTCACCGCGCCCGGGCACGTAGTCCACCGAGTCCAGTTCGGCCCCGCTGCGGCCGTCGAACATGGTGAGGAACTCCGGCCCGCTCAGGACGTAGCCGTCTCCGTTGCGGTGGTCGGCCCCGGCGTCGCCGATGACCCCGCCGGTGCCGTCCACGGTGCCGTCCGCCGTCTTCACGGCCACCTCGGCCCGACCGTCGCCGTCGAAGTCGTA
Source organism: Nocardiopsis sp. M1B1 (assembly GCF_052466615.1). Lineage (NCBI taxonomy): Bacteria > Bacillati > Actinomycetota > Actinomycetes > Streptosporangiales > Nocardiopsidaceae > Nocardiopsis > Nocardiopsis sp. M1B1. The sequence continues at coordinate 2,045,305 of NZ_CP196194.1, read as the reverse complement.
GACCTGGAACTGGGTGTAGTGCGCACCGGCGCGGATGTTGCGCCCCAGGTCGATCCGCCAGAGCCGCTCGCCGCTGAGTTCGTAGGCGTCGAGCAGCACGGGGCCGGTGCGTCCCGACTGGGAGTTGTCCCTGGCGTTGGTGGGCTCCCACTTCAGGACGATCTCGTACTCGCCGTCGCCGTCGAGGTCGCCCACGCTGGCGTCGTTGGCATCGTAGGTGTAGCCGCTGCCGCCGGAAGGGACGTCCAGGGGCACGTCCAGGTAGCCGTCGCGCAGCGCCAGCGAGGTCCCCGACGCCTGCGCCTCCTGCCCGTCGACCACGGGGCGGACCGTGTAGTCGGCGTCGGCGGAGGCTCCGCCGTCCAGGTAGGAGGTGGCCCCGGTGAGGGGTTGGGAGTTGAGGCGCGTGGAGCCCCGGTAGACGTTGAAGGCGACGTCCTCGGGGTCGGTGGCCAGCAGCCGCCAGCTCACCAGGTTGCCCTGCGGGCCGTGCACGCTCACCAGGCCGCGGCCCAGTTCCTCGACCTGGCGCCCCTCGCCGGTGGTGGGCGGGTGCTCGTCGTCGGGCGGCTCCTCGCCGGGCGGTTCCCCGGTGTCGCCGGTGCAGACGGTGCCGTTGAGCGTGAAGGACTCGGGGGTCTCGGGGGTGCCGCCGTGGGAGCCGTTGAAGCCGAAGCCGACCGAGGCCCCGGTGGCGACGGCGGCGTTCCACCCGGTGTCGGCCACGCTGACGCGGTCCCCGGAACCGGAGAACTCGCCGTTCCAGCCGCTGGTGACGCGCTCGCCCGCGGTGAAGTCCCACTCCAGGGTCCAGCCGTCGACGGGATCGCCGAGGTTGGTGACGGACACGGCGGCGGTGAACCCGTTGTTCCACTGGTTCTGGATCGTGTAGTCGACCTCGCAGCCGGCGGCGGCGGAGGCGGGACCGGTCGCCACGGCGGCGAGCGCCGCGCCCGTGGCGAGGGCGGTCGCGAGGCAGGCGCCGCGCCGTGTGCGTTGACGGGCGGCGGGGGGGTTGGGGGGCATGGGAAGGGCACTCCTCACCGCATCCGGTGCCGACGTGTCGCGGCGGCCCGGATGCGTCGATGTGATGGGAGCGCTCCCGAAAACAACGCGAATGTAACACGGGGAGTAGCGGCGCGACAACGGCTCTTTCTAAACCGATTTACATCCGATCGGAGGATCTGAGTCCCAGTTGACATGGGACATCCGACCGCCATGCGACCGGAACAGAGGGAGCCGAAGTAGCTATTAGCAAAACGATTCAAGCCCCGACCGCCGCTCCATGGGACAGCGGTTTCGCGGTCCTGCGGCTGGCCCATGGGAACAGACGGCTTCGCGGGCCCCAAACCGGTTCCCGGGAACAGACGGCTTCACGGGTCCCAGCCGGTCCATGGGAACCGGCGGCTTCGCGGGTACCGCGCGCGGCCGGACACGTCCGCCGGAGCCGGATCAGCGGAGGCAGCGGGCCAGGTCGCGCAGCCAGGGCTCCCGGAAGGCGGGCTCGCCGGTCAGCACCCGGTGGACCTGCTCGCGGACCTGGTGGGTGCGCCCCCGCTCGACCAGGTACACCGCCGTGGACAGGGCACACAGCGCCTCCTTGTCGTGTCGGGGCTCGGTCACGGACGGATCCGCCCAGCGGGTACGGCGGAAGGACGCGGTGGTCTTGGGCTGGTCGTTGCCCAGGTGTCTCCACAGCCAGCCGGGCACGGAGATGTTGCGCACCGCGCTGGCGGGCAGATCGTCGGTCCAGTCGGCGTTCTGCTGCCAGCGCCAGGTGTTGGGGCTGGTCTTCTCCCTCAGGGTGACGCCCAGGTAGCGGACCCTGCGCCGGATGACGTTCCAGGCGGCCCTCTCGTCCTCGATCCAGTCGCGCAGGTGCTCGTGCAGGTTGCCGAAGGTGGACCCGTGCAGGACCAGGTCCACGAAGACCAGGGGGCGCCCGCGCGCGGCCAGGCTCCGCGGCGTGATGCCCGAGGCGGACAGGTTGGTGCGCAGCTGGGCGCGTTCGGCGGAGGTGAGCCCCTGTCCGTCGTACCCGTAGAGCGACAGGGGCAGCCGTCTGAGCCGCTCCTGGTAGGGGGTGTCGGAGAGCACACCGCTGAGCAGGTCGAAGAGGCTGTCCGGGGAGCGGCCCACGAAGTACAGGTCCCCGTTCGCGCTGCGGGCGAGCACCTTGGCCGCGCACTCGGTCAGCTCCTCGACGTAGAGGGGCTCGTGGTCGTGTCCTTCGGTCAGGGAACCGAGCTGGTCACCGCCCGCGACGTCCCAGCGGAAGGGCAGGTTGGGTTCGTTGTGGGCCATGGAACCAGGGAAGCAGGAAGGCGGTCGTCGCCGCTACGGGATTTCGAGCCCTGTGGACAACCCGGGGCCACCTCCGCTTCACCCCCGGCTGTTAGCCTCCCGCGGCCGGAACCCACGGCAGCCCGATCCCCTGGCCGCCGGAGCCTCTGGCGGCCGGAGCCTCTGGCCTCCGGAGTCCCCGGCCTTTCGCACCCCGCTCCCCCGCTGAGAGGATGCTCCCATGAAGCCGCGTTCACGCCCGCTGGTCAGACCGGTGGCCTCCACCGCCACCCTCGTCCTGGCCGCGTCCGCCCTGGTGGCGGCCCCCGCCTCCGCCGAGGTGTCGCCGTCGGTCCCCCAGCCGCCCGGATCGCACGAGGTGCGCTTCGCCACCTTCAACACCGCGCTGGAGCGCCCCGGCCAGGGACTCCTCGCTGAGGAGCTGGCCACACCCGACAGCGAGCAGGCGCGCAACGTCGCCGAGATCATCCAGCACGTGCGCCCCGACGTCCTCCTGGTCAACGAGTTCGACTACGACGAGGAGGGGAGCGGGCCCCGCCGGTTCCAGGACAACTACCTGTCCGTGGGCCAGAACGGCGCCGACGCCATCGAGTACCCCTACGTCTACTCGGCGCCCGTCAACACCGGTGTGGCCTCGGGCGCGGACCTCAACGGCGACGGCGAGGCGGTGACCGAGCCCGGCAGCCCCGCCTACGCCGAGGACGCCTTCGGGTACGGGCTGTTCCCCGGCCAGTACGGGATGGTCGTGTACTCGATGTACCCGATCGTCACCGAGGACGTGCGCACGTTCCAGACCTTCCGGTGGGCGGACATGCCCGGCGCGCTCCTGCCCACCGACCCCGAGACGGGCGAGTCCTACTACTCCCCCGAGGCCCTTGAGGTGCTGCGGCTGTCCTCCAAGAGCCACTGGGACCTGCCGATCGACACGGGCCGGGGCCGCCCGGTCCACCTGCTGGCCAGCCACCCGACCCCGCCGTCCTTCGACGGCCCGGAGAAGCGCAACGTGGCCCGCAACCACGACGAGATCCGCTTCTGGGCCGACTACGTGACCCCGCGCGCGAGCTCCTACATCTACGACGACCAGGGGCGGCGCGGCGGCCTGCCGGTGGGCGCCCCGTTCGTGATCGCCGGGGACCTCAACGCCGACCCCAACGACGGCGACGGCCACCCGAACGCCATCACCCAGCTCCTGGAGCACCCCGGGATCACCGACGCGCGCCCCTCCAGCCAGGGCGGCAGGGGCGCGGCCCAGCGCCAGGGCGGGGCCAACGACGGGCACGGGGGCGACCCGGTGCTGGACAGCGCCGACTTCGCGGACGAGCCCGGCCCGGGCAACCTGCGCGTGGACTACGTGCTGCCCTCGCGGACCGTGCCGACCCGGTCGTCCGGGGTGTTCTGGCCGACCGTGGACGACCCGCTGTTCCGGCTGACCGGCGACTACCCCTTCCCCAGCTCCGACCACCGGATGGTGTGGGTGGACGTGCTCCGCCACTGACCGTGCCCGCCCGCGGCCGGGACGCGGTCACCTGGCGCGGGCGGCCTCCTCCTGCGCGGCGGCCAGCCCGGCGCTGATGACGCTGTCCATGATGGCGGCGAGCCGGTCGGGGCCCAGGCGCGGGGCGTGCTCGGCCATGCGCTCGACCAGTTCGCGCTCACGCCGCATGTCGCGCCCGGCGAAGTAGCCGACCGGCTTGAGCCGCTGCACCTGGGCGGCGACGAGGGCGCGGCGTTCGAGGAGCGAGGCCAGTTCGGCGTCCATCTGGTCGATGCGTCCGCGCAGCTGGCGGATCTGCTCCTGGGCGGCGGGCGGGGTGGTGCGGTGCTCGGACACGGTGGTTCTCCCTCGGGTGGGGCGGTCCCGGCGACGGGCCGGGCGCGGTCGCGGTGCGGCCGGACGCCCCCGCGGGATGCGCGCGGTGCGTGGAGAGCGTGTCGTGGGGCGTCGGCCGCCTGAAAACGAGGAGGAGCACCGGGCTGCTGCCCTGGTGCTCCGTTGCCGACGACCCCTGGTTCCGCCTACGTGAGAGCGGCCGACGAGGTCGTCGGCTGGCTAAACACGTGATAGCGGCGGGTCATGGGGGAGATACTACCGAATCCGCCGGTGAGGACGCGACGGTCCGCCCCCTGCGGGGATGGCGTCACCCCGCGTGTGGGGGGCGTGCCCCCTCCGCCGCGCACGCGCGTGGGGCGGTCAGCTCCAACACGATGCTCATGCCGGTCCGCCTCCACTGCCGCGCACGCGCGTGGGGCGGCCCCGCCTGTCGGCGCGGGCCGCCCCACGGTGCCTCGGGCCGGATAAACCGGCTGGCGGCTCAGCTCTGCTGGACCTCGGCCTCGGGAATCCTGACCTGGACCATGAGGGCGGTGGCCTCGGCGGTGACTTCGCCGTGGGCGCGGATCCGTCCGGAGACGAAGACCTTGCGGCCCTCCACACGGTCCACCTCCGCGGTGACCTCCAGCGGGGTGAACAGCGGCGTGGGCTGCCGGTAGTTCACCTCCAGCTTGGCGGTGAGCCCCGGGGTGGTCTCGACGGCGGAGACGCTGCCGACGGCCTGGTCGAGCAGGGCCGCGATCCAGCCGCCGTGCACGAGCCCGGGCGGGCCCTGGTAGACGGTGTTGAGGGTGACCTCGCCGCGCAGGCCCTCGGGGGTGCGCTCCAGCAGGAGCGGCGGGGCGGCGGGGTTGGTGTCGCCCGAGACGATGTTGGTGATGGTGCCGTACTCGACGTCTCCGCTCTGGAGGTCGCGCTGGACCATGGTGCCGATCTGGCGGCGGGCGACGTTGAGCCTGCCGGTGATGCCCTCGACGGTCGCCGCGGCCTCGGCCAGGGTGTCGGTGTCGACCTCGGTGTTGGCGACGGCGTCGACGAGGTCGTGGACGCGGGCCACGAGGGAGCGCAGCTCGGCGGGGATCTGGGCCTGCTCGACCACCGGGAGGCCGAAGGCGCGGGGGTCGGGGCGGTCGGCTACCGGCTGCGTGTTGACCGTCATGTGTTCCTCGTCGGATCGGGGTGTGCGCGGGCGGCTGGGGGCACCACCGTCAAACCGAATCCTACTCGGTCGTATTCCAGTGGGGCGGGGCCGGGCGGTGCGCTCCCTGTCACACGGAACGGAGACGGACGGCACGCGCGGCGGCGTCAGTCCAGCTCACGCACCATGTGCAGGTGCGGAATCCCCGCGTCCAGGAACTCCTCGCCGTGGGCCGCGTAGCCCAGCCGCGCGTAGAAGCCCAGCGCGTGGGTCTGGGCGTGCAGCTCCACCTTGGACAGTCCGCGCTCGCGGGCCCGCTCCTCCACCGCGCGCACGAGCGCGGCGCCGGTCCCGGTGCCGCGCCCCTTGGGCAGGACGGCCAGGCGGCCGAGGAGGCCCACGCCTCCGCCCAGGTCCACGAGGCGGACCGTGCCCACGGGGACGCCGCCGTCCAGGGCCAGGAGGTGGTCGGCCGTTGCGTCGCGCACGTCCCACTCCTCCTCCACGGGCACCTGCTGCTCGGCGACGAACACGGCTCCCCGGATGACGAACACTGCGGCGCGGTCGCGCTCGTCCCGCGCCAGGCGGATCTCGGTCGTAGTCATGCAGGCAGATTAGTCCCATGACGGGGCGAAACACGCATCGTGGGTGTCGTTCCCCGGCTGGCGCGGACCTGCGGTCGGCGCCAGCCGGTGTCCGCGTCGTCCCCGGTGCCCGTGCCGTCGCACCGCCCGCTCCGTCTCCGGCGTCAGCGCCCCCAAACCCGTAGCGGCGTTCGCGCCCCCGCCCGCGCAAATCCAGGTGGCCTCCCCGGTGTCTGGGCCGAGGCCCGGGCCCGTGGCGGCTTACCAGCGACCTCCGCCGAAACCCGTGGCGGCGTTCCCGGCCCCGCCAGCGCAAGGTCCGTGGCGGCGCCCGCGCAGCACACTGCCTAACCTGGAGCGATGGGCATGCCCGGAGACGTTCACCCCCGGATCGAGGACCCGCGCGCCGAGCGGGCGCGCTACTGGCGCTTCTCCGGGCTGCCCGAGACCGAACTGCTCACCGCCCGCTTCGTCACCACGGCCTTCACCCGCCACACCCACCCCACCTACACGATCGGGGTGATCACCGGCGGCATCGAGGAGTACACGCACGAGCGGGGGCGTGCCCGTGTGGGGCCGGGCGGGTTGGCGGTGGTCGGCCCCGGGGAGGTGCACACCGGCCACGCCGGAATCCCCGAGGGCTGGAGCTACCGCGTGTTCTATCCCCTGCCCGAGGTGGTGGCCGACATCGCCCGTGAACTGGGCATGCGCGGAACCCCGGCGTTCACCGAGTCCGGCATCCACGCGCCCGAGGCCGCCCGGGTGCTGGCCACCGCGCACGTGGCCGCCGAGAACGGCGACCGCCTCACCGCCTCCTCCCTGGCCAGGCAGGGTCTGGGGATGCTGCTGCGCTCCCACGGCCGCGAACGGGCGGCCGGACCGGCCGGGCACGCGGCCCGCCCCGAGGTGGAGCGGGCACGGCGGATACTGGCCGGGCGCCTGGTGGACCCGCCGACGCTGGAGGAGTTGGCGGACGGACTGGGCATCGGCCCGTTCGCGCTGTCGCGGGCCTTCCGCGCCGCCCACGGTCTGCCGCCGCACGCCTACCTCAACCAGTTGCGGGTGGACCGGGCCCGGGCGCTGCTGGCCTCGGGCCGCCGGGCGGGCGAGGTCGCGGCGGAGGTGGGGTTCGCCGACCAGCCGCACCTGACCCGCCACTTCAAGCGCCACCTGGGGGTTCCTCCGGTGGCCTACCAGCGCGCCCTGCTGTCCACCTGAGCCGCTGGCGGATCGGCGCCGAGGTATCCGAGGGGTCCGTGGAGCCAGGGGCGGCGGCATCCGGGCTGTCCCCTCCCGCGGGACCGGTTCCGGTCGCCCCGTCGCCCTTCTTCCACCCTGGTGGCCGGGGCCTTTCGGCCGCCACCGGGAGCGGGCCGCGCCGACCGGCGGGCGGGCGGTCGGCAGCGGGCGGCGGCCCGGCAAGAACGTTCAAGACACCGCGGGGTCGGCCTTCCTAGCGTGGGGCGCGTGAAATCCTTCTCCGTCCTCCGTACACCCGCGGTGCGCGACAGCGTGGGGATCGGCGTCGCCGTGGGCGCCGCCGGTCTGGCCTTCGGCACCGCCGCCGTGGCAGCCGGGCTGTCCCCGGCGCAGTCCGTCTTCATGAGCCTGTTCATGTTCACCGGAGCCTCCCAGTTCGCCCTGGTGGGGGTGATCGCCGGTGGCGGCAGCCTGGTCGCCGGGGCGGCGGGCGCGCTGCTCCTGGGCGCCCGCAACACCCTGTACGGGCTGCGCCTGGCGGACGTGCTGGGCTGGCGGGGCGCGCGGCGGGCGCTGGCCGCGCACGGGGTGATCGACGAGACCACCGCCGTGACGCTGGCCCAGCCGGACCGCGCGTCGGCGCGCACGGCGTTCGTGACGACCTACGCCGTGCTGGGCGGCTCCTGGGTCGTGGCGACCCTGGCCGGGGCGCTGGCCACCGAGCGCGTGGGCGACATCAGCGCGTTCGGGCTCGACGCGGTGGGCCCGGCGGTCTTCCTGGGGCTGCTGTGGCCCCGGCTGCGGGAGGGCGGCGCCCGCACGTGGCTGATCGCGGGCCTGGGCGCGGGCCTGGCCCTGGCGGCCACCCCGTTCCTGCCCTCGGGCGTCCCGGTGCTGCTGGCCGCCTCGGCCGCGCTCGTGGCGCTGATCGGTCCCGCTGCCGGGGAGAGCGGTCCGGCCATGCCCGGCGAGGAAGGCGACCGGCGGTCCGAGGCGGAGCGCGGGGAGGCCCGGTCATGACCCTGTGGACCGTGCTCGTCGCCACCGCCGCGGGCTGCTACCTGCTCAAGTACGCGGGCCTGGCCGCTCCCCGACGGCTCCTGGACAACCCGTGGCTGCGGCGGTTCGCCACCGCCGTACCGCTCGCCCTGCTGGCCGCGCTGATCGCGGTGGAGGCGCTGCGCGGCGAGGGCCAGGCCCTGGCCTGGGACACGGCACGGATGGGCGGCCTGGGTGCCGCCGTCCTGGCCCTGGTCCTGCGCGCGCCCTTCCTCGTCGTGATCGTCGCCGCAGCGGCCACCACGGCGGGTCTGCGCGCTCTCGGCGTCGGCTGAGCGGCCCGGGGAAGTTATCCACACCGTTCCTGAACAGTGACCAGAAGTGACCCCGGGGGTCACTTCGGCACTGCACCCATCCCGAACGGTGCTGGATGGGCTGGGTCACCGCGTTCCTGCCCCGTCCGGCCACGCGCATCGTGTGCGCGCTCCGTGACGGGTGGGCGGTTTCCCTCACGCCCACAACTTCCCGGTGCGGCCTGGGCGGTCCGATGCCCCACACCATCACCCTGGTGGTGTGGGGGCGGTGCCGTCCGTCGCCGGACCGGGTGGCCCTGGGCGCGCCGCCCGACCGCGATGCTGGCCGCATCGTGCCGGGAGACCTTCCTGCGTTTGTTGGTGAGGGGTTGTTGCCAGTGCTGGGCACCCCATCGGGAGGTGTATGCCGGGTCCACGGCGATGACCGACACCCCCAGGGTGTGGGCCATCGAGGTCAGCCGGGACCGCAGCCGTGCGGTGGGGAAACCACTGATCAGCTGCCGGAACTTCTTACGCCGCCCGTGCTTCTCCCGGGACTTGTCCGCAGAAAAGTCCAGGTCCTCCACCGCGATGGCCCGCACACCGTGTGTGGTGGCCCAGCGCAACAGTCGGGACAGGGCGTGGCGCACCTGGGCGTCCCGGTGCTGGGAGTTACCGGACAACTCGAAGGCGAACCGGCGCGGGTTCCCGGTCGGGTTGCCGCGGGTGTCGAGTCGCCAGGCGGCCAGGTGGTCGGCGTTGGCGTCCACCCCCACCACCCCGCGGGCCAGCGCCGCTTGCATAGGCAGGGCAGGCACCGCCTGCGGGGTCCAGGACGCGGTCACATACCACCGGCCCCGACCAGGACCCCGCCCGGTGTCCAGGTGGAGGCGGTAGGCCACCGCCCCATCAGCCTCGACCCGATCAGCCCACTCCGCACCCCGGTGAGCGAAGGCCACCCGACCCGAGAGCACATACCGACCACGGGCAGCATTGGCCAGGTCCGCCAACGGGGCGGGCAACCGGATCGAGACCTGCCCCTCAGGGGTGATGCGGATGGTCTCGTTGCCATGGCGTTTGCCGGACTCACCAGCAGCGGACAGGAAGAAGCGGGCGGCCTCCCACCGGGCCCGCCACCCGGCCTCGGTCAGCTGCACCCGCCCCAGATGGTGGCGGCTGTGCAGCAACCGCTTGCCGCCGCGTACCACATGGACCCATCCCGCCTCCCAATCAGCCACCGCCACCGCATAGCGATGCTCCAGGGTGGCCAGACGTCGGGACTTGGCGTGCCACTCCTGACGCGAGGCGTACCCGCCCGGGGCGCCCCGGGTTCCCTTGGTTCCCAGCGGCTGGGAGAGCCGGTGGCGCAGGGTGTCGATCCCCGTTTGGAGGTGGTGCAGGTGGGCGGCCTGGCTGCGGCGGGCCAGCGCCCACTGCTCATTGGAGGCCCTGGTGATCGTCCCCGCCCACCGCGACGAGGACTCAGGGGTCAGCTCCCGTTTGCGGGCCGCCCAGGAATCCTTGTCATGGCTGGTGCCGTCCAGACACCGGGCGGCCAGGTCCGTGGAGGCGAGCGAACCCAGGTGCGCGCCCACGGCCCGTAGGACCGCCTCGTCCTCAGGGGTGAGGCCCTTGAGCCGGTCACGCACACTCACCCCGGACGGCACGGGGGCCAGGAACGGGTCGGCGAGGGTCCGCAACCGCCGCGCGCCGGTACCCGCCATCCCTTCCCACCTCCCGATCCTGCCGGTTTCGTCGCTGTGTTCGAGATGACCGTAGCCAGGACCGGGGGCGCTTGTCCGGAGAATCAGCGAACTCCTCGGACGGAATTTCACCGGCGGGCCGTCCACCGGGGTGGGGACACACACCACACACCGCTTTCCGGCAGCAGTAGGGGCTCACTCCTGTGCCCTTGTGTGCGTTCGAGTCGCCTCCCGACCCAACAGCTAACAACCCCCTACCGGAAGCCACCGCGCTGCGATTTCCTGGAAGTGAGGAGGTGATGGGACGTCGGACGGCGCACCAGTCGACGACGGGGCCTTCCCCGTTCGCCCGTGCGGCGCCGGGACAGCCCCGGCGCGGGTGCCGACCGGTCGCCCCACCACGACCGTCCCCGTACACGGCGGGCGGGGAGTGCAAGTTCCCCGCCCCCTGGGAAGGAAGCCCAAGACCCTACTCGGGCGCCGGACAGCGGCGACCCGGGACGGCGGCCTCCGGGTGGCAGCACCCGGAACGCCACGGAGCCCACGAGGCTCGAAGCGGCAGCGGCCGGTCACCACCGACCGCGCGCGCCCGGACGTGCCAGGCCCGGTCTGGATCCGCCCGGACGCGCCGAGTGGACCTTGCGACGATGGAAGGACCCCGCCCCCATGGCCACAGGCGCAGCACAACGCCCCAGCCCGCCCACCGACACCGCCGCGCACGCGGTGGTGGGGGTGCTGGCCGCGGCCGGGATCAGACGGTGCTACACCGTCCCCGGTGAGAGCTTCCTGGAGCTCGCCGACGCGATCGACCAGCACCCGCGCATGCAGCTGGTCTCCACCCGGCACGAGAACGGCGCCGGGTTCATGGCCGAGGCCGAGGCCAAGCTCACCGGCGTCCCCGCCGTGGCCGCGGCCACCCGGGGGCCGGGAGCGTCCAACCTGGCGGTGGGCGTGCACACCGCCATGCAGGACTCGACGCCGATGATCGTGTTCCTCGGACAGGCCGAGACCGAGCACCTGGGCAGAGAGGCCTTCCAGGAGGTGGACCTCACCGCGTTCTACGCACCCATCACCAAGTGGTCCACCACCGTGCACCGGGCCGACCGGCTCGCGGAGGTCACCGCGAAGGCGGTCCGCGTCGCCACCACCGGAAGGCCCGGCCCGGTCGCCATCGCGGTGCCCGGCGACCTGTTCGGCCAGCGCGTGGGCCCCCAGGACCCGCCCGGACCGCCCGTGGTCCCGCGCCCGGTCCTGGGCACCGAGGCCCGGGACCGGCTGGCGACCTGGCTGGCCAGGGCGGTGCGCCCGGTGATCGTCGCGGGCGGCGGCGCCCGCGCGGCCCGGGAGGACCTGATCCGGGTCGCCGAACGCTTCAACACGGGCGTGTACGCCGCCTGGCGGCGCCAGGACGTGTTCCCCAACGACCACCCGCTGTACCTGGGCCACCTCGGGCTGGGCTGTTCTCCGCCGGTGCTCAACGCCCTGGCGGAGGCCGACGCGGTCCTGGTGGTCGGCTGCCGGATGAGCGAGACCACCACCCAGGGGTACCGGCTGCCCGAACGCGGCGGGCGCGTCCGGGTCGCGCAGATCGACGTCGATCCGGGGCAGCTCGGGGCCGGTACCGACCTGTGGTTCGGCGCGGTCGCCGACGCCGGGGAGGCGTTGCGCGAACTCGCCGGGGCACCGGTCCAGGCGCCCTACCGCGACTGGAGTTCGGCCCGCCGGGTGTGGGTGGACACCGCGACGGTGCCGCCCGAGGCCGCCGGGCACACCGGTTCCCGGCTGCACCCGTGGGCGGTGGTCGCGGGGATGCGCGCGGCCCTGCCCGAGGACGCGCTGATCACCAACGACGCGGGCAACTTCGCCTCCTTCCTGCACCGAGGCTGGTGGTTCCGGCATCCGCGCACCCAGCTGGCGCCGACCAGCGGGGCCATGGGCTACGCCGTGCCCGCCGCGGTGGCGGCCAAGATCGCCGCCCCGGACCGGACGGTGGTGGCGGTGGCCGGAGACGGCGGCGCCCTGATGACCGGGCAGGAGCTGGAGACCGCGGTGCGGATGGACGCGCCGGTCACCGTGGTGGTGTTCCAGAACGGGCTGTACGGCACGATCGCCATGCACCAGGCCCGTGAGCTGGGGCGGATCGCCGGAACCCGGATCAGCGGACCGCTGGACCTGGCCGGGTACGCCCGGTCCCTGGGTGCCAGGGGCGCGACCGCGCACACGCGTGAGGAGTTGGAGAAGGCACTGGCGGAGGCGGTGGGGGCGGACCTGCCCACCCTGGTCGACGTGCGGACGGACCCGGAGGTGATCAGCCCGGCCGCCACCCTGTCGGGCCTGCTGAACGGTTGAGCCGGTACCGCCGCACGAATGGGGGCCGCCGCCCCGCGGGGCCGTCCGGGCATTCGGCCACCGGTCGCCTCCGGGTTGGCGGTCACCACCGCTCCGCCGATCCGGCGAGTGACCGGGGCAGCGGACGACCGGACCACTGGCAGCCTCCGGGGCGTCAGCCGCCTCCAGGCTGCCCGATCGCCTCGGGGGCGCCAGTGGCCTCCGGACCACGGATCACCTCCGGGGCGCTGGACGGAACCTCGCGGGCCCGACCCCGGCGTGCACGGGTGCACGGGCGCCGTACCGGCCGCCGCCCGCGGGACGGCGCCCGTGCACCCTCGTCGGACCCGAACCGTTCCGGAAGGGGGCCCAGCACTCAGGTGGTATAGGCGGTGGCCGCCTCGCGCAGGGCGCGCACGGTGGCGCGGATGCCCGGACGGCGGGAGGCGTCGGTGCGCCAGAACACGTACACCTGGCGCACCAGCGCGGGCTGCACGGGCACCACCCGCACCCCCTCCGGCAGGGGTCCGCATCCCAGGCGGGGCATGACGGCGGCGCCGATCCCGGCGGCGATGAGCGCCAGCTTGGTCTGGTGCTCCTCCACGTTGTGGATGACGTTGGGTTCGCCGCCGTGCGCCCGGATCAGGCCGTGCAGCCAGTCGTCGCAGATCGATCCGCGCGACCAGCTGATCCAGGGCAGGTCGAGGATCTCCTCGGGGGCGAGGATCTCGCGGTGGGCCAGGGGGTGGTCGGCGGGCAGGGCGATGTCGCCCACGTCCTCCATGAGCGGGGCGCGGCTCATGCCGCTGGGCAGGTTCAGCGGCGCCCCGATCCAGTCGACGACCATGGCCAGGTCGGCGTCCCCGCGGGCCATGGCGGGCACGCTCTCGTGCGGCTCCTCCTCGTGCAGCTCCACGCGCAGGCCGGGATGGGCCTCACGCAGGGAGGAGAGCGCGTGCGGCAGGAGGCCGCGGACGGCGGTGGGGGTGGCGGACAGGCGCAGGTGTCCGGTGACGTCGTCGCGGTGCGCCTCCAGGTCGGCCTCGGCGCGCTGGACCATGGACAGGATCCTGGCGGTGTGCTCGACCAGGAGTTCGGCGGCGTCGGTGAGGCGCACGCCCCGGCCGTTGCGTTCGACGAGGGGCTGTCCGACCTCGCGTTCGAGTTTGGTGAGCTGCTGGGAGACGGCCGAGTTGGTGACGTGGAGGGCTTCGGCGGCGGCGCTGAGGGAGCCGTGGGCCGCGATGGTGTGCAGGACCCGGAGTCGGTCGACGCTGAGCATGTAAGCAAGCCTAAGGGCTGACTTAAGAAATACGAAGTAGACCTAACACATCGTTCGGGGATAGAAACGTCCCATGTCCGCTGCCTCCGCTGTCTCCCCCGTGTCCGCCCCACCCGGCAGCCCGCGCCGTGCGCTCTCCGACTGGCGGGCCAAGTTCGTCCTGCTCTCCCTGATCTGGGGCATGAGCTTCCTGTTCATCAAGATCGGGGCCGAGGTGCTCTCCCCCATGCAGCTCACGCTCGGGCGCATGGCCACCGGAGCGCTGCCCCTGCTCGTCGTCCTGCTGCTGCGGGGCGGCCGACTGCCGCGCTCGCCCCGCCTGTGGGGGCACATGTTCGTGGCGGCGCTGCTGCTCAACACCGTCCCCTTCACCCTGTTCGGGTTCGCCGCCCAGCTCATCCCGTCCGCGCTCATGGGCATCGTGAACGCCTCGACGCCCCTGTTCGGCGTGGTGTTCTCGATGCTGCTGCTCTCCGACGAGCGGCCCGACCGCGACCGGGTCCTGGGCCTGGGCATCGGCTTCCTGGGCGTGCTCACCGTATTCGGGGTGTGGAGATCGCTGGGCGAGGTGGCCGTCAGCGACGGCGACGCCGTGCTGGGAATGCTGTCCGTGGTGGGCGCCACCGTCTGCTACGGGATCGGCACGCCCTACCTGCGCCGGTTCGTGGCGGGCAGCTCCCACGGCGCCCTGGAACTGAGCACCCTGCAACTGCTGCTGGGCTCGGTGCCGCTGGCGGTCCTGGTTCCGCTGTTCACCGAGATGCCCACGGGCGTGACGTGGCAGGTGGTGGCGGCGGTGAGCACCCTGGGCGTCTTCGGCACCGGCGTGGCCTACATCCTCCAGTACGCGGTGGTGCGCGAGGCAGGGGCGACGGTGGCGACCACGGTCACCTACGTGGCGCCGGTGGTGGCGATCGCCGCCGGGGTCCTGCTGCTGGGCGAGACCCTGAGCTGGAACCAGCCGCTGGGCGCGGTGGTCATCATCCTGGGCGCCGCCCTGTGCCAGGGCGTGATCCGCACCCGGTACGTGGCCCCGCCCTCGCGGAGGAGGTGACCGGAGCCCCCTCGGGCTGGAGCGGCGGCCCAGGCCGGGCCGCCGTCCACAGCCCCGGAAAGGCCCTGGCCGGGGCCGCCGCCCCGTGCCAGACTGGGAACCGGGGGCGCCGCGCACCCCCCTGGGGGTGGGGCTCCCCCGATTCCAGTGTCCTTCGCCGCGCGCACGCACGGCAAGGCCCGATCCGCGCCTGTGGACGGACCGGGCCGGGGCGCCGGGACCGGCGGGCCGGTCCGGAGGCGGGTCAGTCCTCGCGCAGCGTTTCGACGGCGGCGGCGAGGTCGTCCGGGTAGGGGCTGGAGAACTCCACTGGGCGGTGCTCGGTGGGGTGGTCGAAGCCCAGGCGCACCGCGTGCAGCCACTGGCGGCGCACACCCAGCCGCTCGGCCAGGGTCGGGTCGGCGCCGTAGAGCATGTCGCCCACGCACGGGTGGCGCAGAGCCGACATGTGCACCCGGATCTGGTGGGTGCGGCCGGTCTCCAGCTTGATCTCCAGCAGGCTCGCGGCCCGGAAGGCCTCCTGCGTGTCGTAGTGGGTCACCGACGGGCGCCCGCCCGCGACCACGGCCCAGCGGCCGTCGCCCGCCGGGTGGCGGTCGATCGGCGCGTCCACGGTGCCCCGGAGCGGGTCCGGGTGCCCCTGGACGAGCGTGTGGTAGTGCTTGTCCACGGTGCGCTCCTTGAACGCCCGCTTGAGCACGCTGTAGGCGGTCTCGCTCTTGGCGACCACCATCAGGCCGGTGGTGTTGGCGTCCAGCCGGTGCACGATGCCCTGGCGCTCGGCGGCGCCGCTGGTGGCCACCCGCACACCCGAGGCCAGAAGGCCCTCCAGGACGCTGGGGCCGGTCCAGCCCACGGTCGGGTGGGCGACCACGCCGACCGGCTTGTCCACCACGATGATGTCGGTGTCCTCGTGCACGATCCGCATGCCCGGCACGGCCTCGGGGCGCGGCACGGGGGCGGTGGGAGGCGGCGGGAGGGTGACCTCCAGCCAGGCCCCCGCGCTGACGCGGTCGGACTTGCCCGCCTCGGAGCCGTCGACCAGGACACCGCCTTCACCGATGATCTCGGCGGCGCGGGTACGGGACAGGCCGAACATGCGGGCGATGGCCGAGTCGAGCCGGTCGCCCTCCAGCCCGTCGGGCACGGGCAGGCTTCGGACGTCGCTCACTGGTCCCTCCCTCCGGTCCTGTCGTCTCCGGCGTCACCGGTCTCACCGGCGCCTCCGGCGTTCTCACCGCTCCCGGCCTCGGCCGGGTCCTTCTTGGCGTCGCGGTCGTCCTCGATGAAGGTCCCGTCCAGGTTGAGTCCCTTGAAGGTCAGCGCCACCACCAGGCAGGCGCCCACCACCACGCAGGAGTCGGCGATGTTGAAGACCGGGAAGGTCCCCACGCTGATGAAGTCGACGACCGCGCCGTGGAAGGGGGCCGGGTCCCGGAAGAAGCGGTCCACCAGGTTCCCGGCGGCGCCGCCCATCATCAGTCCGAGCGTCACACCCCACCACACGCTGCGCACCCGCAGACCCATGTAGCCGATGGCGAGGACCACGATGCTGGCGATGCAGGTGAACACCCACGTGAAGTCGGTGCCCATGGAGAAGGCGGCGCCCGTGTTGAACACCAGGGTGAACTGGACGAAGTCGCCGATGACGTCGAGGTACTCGCCCTCGGCGAAGGTCGCCAGGACCCACTCCTTGGTGAGGAAGTCGACGCCGATCGCGGCGAGCGCGACGAGCAGCAGGAGAAGGTACCTGCGCGGGCGCGCGCCCGTCTTGTCGGTCGTGGTCATGTTCCTGTCCCCGGAGGGCTCTACCTCAGTCAGCGACGCTCCTCGCGCTGTTTGCAGGTGACGCACAGGGTCGCGCGCGGGAAGGCCTGAAGGCGTGCCTTCCCGATGGCCTGCCCGCATGAGCCGCAGACCCCGTAGGTCCCCGCGTCCATCCGTTCGATCGCCCGCTCGCCCTCGGCGAGCAGGTCACGAGTATTGTAGGCCAACGCCAGATCCTGTTCGCGCTGGAAGGCCCTGGCTCCGGCGTCCGCGCTGTCGTCCCCGGCCCCCTCCACGGGGTCCTCCAGCGACTCGGTGAACTCGGCCTCGACCTCCCCGAGCTCCCGCTTCGCCGCGGCGACCTCCTCCTCCAGGCGCCCGCGGACAGCGGCGACCTCTTCCGCCGTCCAGGGGTCCTCCCCCGGCAGGACCGGCAGCCGGGCGGCGTCGGTGGCCTTCATCGCAATCCCTCCAGACGGCTCGGCACCGGTCCGGGAGTCCGCCGGAGCGCGGACTCTCCCCCTGGGCGGTACCGCGAGTGGTGCCGGAAGCCTAGGCAATCCGCCGGGACAAGGCAAAGATCCGGGACGACGCGCCTTCCTCCCGTTCACGGCTCCGACCTGCCCGAACACTCCCGGCACGGGGTGGGGGCGTCGTTCGTCCCGGGGGCGCGGGGCCCGCGCGGCCGCGCACCGACCGGCCCCGGTCAGAACCCCCGCCGGTAGCGCAGGCGGGGCAGGACCGCGCCGTTGAGGGGCCCCTCCTCGGTGACCGCCCCGTCGGCCTCCCAGCCGTGCGCCGCGTAGAAGCGCCGGGCGCGCGGGTTGTCCCGGAGCACCCACAGGACGGCCTCGGTGTACCCCGCCCCGGCGACGGCCCGGTGCACGTCGGCGATCAGCCGCCGGTTGACCCCGCTCCCCCACACCTCGGGGACGGAGAAGAAGGCCTCCACCTCGCACGGCCCGGCGGTGCCGCCCGCCGCCTCCTCGACGGGGGCGAAGCAGGCGAAGGCCACCGCCACCGCGTCGTCCTCGGCGAGCAGCAGCCCCGCTCCCGGCCGGGCGGCTCCGGCGATCCAGTCCGACCACCGGGCGCCACGCTCCGCGGCGTCCATGGCGTCGAGGTAGTCCTGCGGGACGATGCCCGGGTAGGCGGCACGCCAGGAGCGGACCTCCACGTCGGCGACGGCCGGACCGTCCTCGGGCAGGGCTTCGCGTATCTGCATGGGGAGCATCCTCGCGCTTCCCCCGGCCCGTGCCCAACCGGTTTTCCGGCCGACGCACGAGGCCCGTCCGGCCCACGCAACCCGCTGAACCCTCCCAACCCACGCGCGCCGCCCGTCCCGCTCACCCGCCAGGCGGGGTACCGTGGCTCACTCCGCGAACGCGAAACCGCCGTAGTCCTCGGCCAGAGCCGCCAGGTGGGGCTCGTCGAACACCGCCGGACCGCCGTGCGGCCCGGTGTGCACCTCGATCACCCAGTCCACGTCCTCGGCGTCGTCCTCGCCCGCGAGCATGTCGCGGTGCACCAGGCACGGCTCGTACCCCTGCTCCAGGAGCTGGTCGGCCAGCTCCTCGGCGTCCTCGCGGTCCGCCATCGTCACCAGCACGGCGCCCCGGACGTCCTCAGCCACGGCGGCCCTCCCCCGAACGAGCGGCGGGGCCCTCCCCGCTGCGTTATCCTGACCTCAGGTGTCGATGGGGACGAGTAGCGCTGGCCCCGACCGGACGCGCAACAGCCTAGAACGGCTGGACCGTCCAAGCGACCCGGGGGCGGTGCGAGCCCGGGGGCACGACCAGCGCGAAGATCACCCCGGAGCCGCCGGAGGAACGGATGCGCCGCGTCCCAGTAGAACCGGCACAGCGCAACGAAGAGGGACCCGCCGCCCGCCGCCCAGCGGCACGGCCGCGGTCCAAGGAGGGTGGTACCGCGGGGCCGCACGCCTCGTCCCTCCGTCAGGAACACACCTGATGGAAAGGTACGACGGTGGCCAACGACCCCCGGCCCGAATCCCGCGCGCTGCCCCAGCTGCCCGCGCAGATCGACCTGCCCGCCATGGAGCGCGAGATCCTCGGCCGCTGGTCGAAGGAGAACGTCTTCCAGCGCTCGCTCGACCAGACACGCGGCGGCCCCAACTGGGTCTTCTACGAGGGCCCGCCCACCGCCAACGGCCAGCCCGGCGTGCACCACGTCGAGGCCCGCGCCTTCAAGGACGTCTTCCCGCGCTTTCGCACCATGCGCGGCTACCACGTGGACCGCAAGGCGGGCTGGGACTGCCACGGCCTGCCCGTCGAGGTCGCCGTGGAGAAGGAGCTGGGCCTGTCCGGCAAGAAGGACATCGAGTCCTTCGGCATCGCCGAGTTCAACGACCGCTGCCGCGAGTCCGTCCTGCGCAACGTGGACGCCTTCACCTCCATGACCGAGCGCATGGGCTACTGGGTGAACATGGACGACGCCTACCGCACCATGGACCCCCAGTACGTGGAGTCGGTCTGGTGGGCGCTCAAGCAGATCTGGGACAAGGGGCTGCTGGTCCGCGACTACCGGATCAGCCCCTACTGCCCGCGCTGCGGCACCACGCTGTCCGACCACGAGCTCGCCCAGGGGTACGAGACCGTCACCGACCCGTCGGTGTACGTGCGCTTCCCGGTGACCTCGGGCCCGCTGGCCGCCGCCGAGCACCCCACCTCGCTGCTGGTGTGGACGACCACCCCCTGGACGCTGGTCTCCAACACCGCCGTGGCCGTGCACCCGGACGTGGAGTACGTGGTGGCCACCGACGGCCAGGAGCGCCTGGTCGTGGCGCGCCCGCTGTTCGAGAAGGTCCTGGGCGAGGGCTGGGAGCTCACCGGCGAGAGCTTCGAGGGCGACGAGATGGAGCGCTGGACCTACGAGCGCCCCTTCGACCTGGTGCCCTTCGACGAGCCCGCCCACTACGTCGTGCTCGCCGACTACGTCACGGTCGAGGACGGCACCGGCCTGGTGCACCAGTCGCCCGCCTTCGGCGCCGACGACATGGTGGTGTGCCGCGCCTACGGCCTGCCGGTGGTCAACCCGGTCCGCCCCGACGGCACCTTCGAGGCCGACCTGCCGCTGGTGGGCGGGGTGTTCTTCAAGGAGGCCGACAAGACGCTGGTGCGCGACCTGCGCGACCGCGGCCTGCTCTTCCGCCACGTCAGCTACGAGCACTCCTACCCGCACTGCTGGCGCTGCCACACGGCGCTGCTGTACTACGCGGTGCCGTCCTGGTACATCCGCACCACCGCGGTCAAGGACGAGCTCATCGCGCAGAACCAGGCCACCCACTGGGTGCCCGAGAACGTCAAGGAGGGCCGCTTCGGCGAGTGGCTGCGCGGCAACGTCGACTGGGCCCTCTCGCGCAACCGCTACTGGGGCACCCCGCTGCCGATCTGGGAGTTCCCCGACGGGCGCCAGATCTGCGTGGGCTCCCTGGAGGAGCTGGGCCGCCTCAGCGGGCGCGACCTGTCCTCCCTGGACCCGCACCGCCCCTACGTCGACGACATCGTCATCCCCGACCCGGACGCCGACCCCTCCCTGCCCGAGGAGGAGCGGGTGGCCCGCCGCGTCCCCGAGGTCATCGACGCCTGGTTCGACTCCGGGTCCATGCCCTTCGCCCAGTGGGGCGCCCCGCACCAGAACGAGGAGACCTTCCGGGAGAACTTCCCGGCGCAGTACATCTCCGAGGCCATCGACCAGACCCGCGGCTGGTTCTACTCGCTGCTGGCGGTGAGCACCCTGGTGTTCGGCCGCAACTCGTTCGAGAACGTGGTCGTGCTCGGCCACATCCTCGCCGAGGACGGCCGCAAGATGAGCAAGCACCTGGGCAACGTCATGGAGCCCATCGCGGTGATGGACCAGCACGGCGCGGACGCCCTGCGCTGGTTCATGCTGGCCAGCGGCTCGCCGTGGACCGCCCGCCGGGTGGGCCACGCCGCCCTGGAGGAGATCGTCCGCAAGGTGCTGTTGACCTACCACAGCACCGTGTCGTTCTTCACCCTGTACGCCAACGCCGGTGAGGGCTGGGACCACGCACTGCTGGACTCGGCGCCCGCGCCGCAGGACCGGCCGCTGCTGGACCGGTGGCTGCTCTCGGAGCTGAACGAGGTCGTCCGCGACGTCACCGAGGCGATGGACACCTTCGACACCACGGCCGCCGGGCGCCGCCTGACCGCGTTCGTGGACGACGTGTCCAACTGGTACGTGCGCCGCTCCCGCCGCCGGTTCTGGGGCGGGGCCGCCACCCCCGAGGGCGCCGCGGCGTTCGCGACGCTGTTCGAGGCCCTGGAGACCGTCACCCTGCTGATGGCGCCGATCGTGCCGTTCCTGACCGACCACGTGTGGTCGGCGCTGCGCCGCCCGGGCGCCCCGGACTCGGTGCACCTGGCCTCCTGGCCCGAGGTGCGCGAGGACCTGATCGACCCCGAGCTGTCCCGGAACATGGCGCTGACCCGCCGTCTGGTGGAGCTGGGCCGCTCCGCCCGGGTGGACTCGGCCGTGCGCACCCGCCAGCCGCTGGCCCGCGCCCTGGTGGGCGCCCCGGGCTTCGCGGACCTGCCCGAGCAGCTGCGCGGCCAGATCGCGGACGAGCTGAACGTGGCCTCGCTGGACTCGCTGTCCTCGGTGGGCGGCGACCTGGTGGACTTCACCGTGAAGCCGAACTTCCGTGCGCTGGGCAAGCGGTTCGCCAAGCGCACCCCGCTGGTGGCCAAGGCCGTCCAGGCCGCCGACCCGGCCGAACTGGTGCGGCAGGTGCGCGCCACCGGCTGGGCGCGGGTGCACGTCGAGGACGAGCCGGTGGAGGTGAGCGCCGACGAACTGCTGGTGACCGAGCAGCCCCGCGAGGGCTGGGCGGTGGCCTCGGAGTCGGGCGAGACCGTCGCCCTGGACCTGGAGCTCACGCCGGAGCTGCGCCGCGCGGGCCTTGCCCGCGAGATGGTCCGGATGCTCCAGGAGGCCCGCAAGCGGAGCGGGCTGGAGGTGTCGGACCGCATCGAGGTGTGGTGGACGGTCACGGACGAGGCGACCGAGCTGGCGCTGGCCGAGCACGGTCGGACGATCGCCGCCGAGGTGCTGGCCGACGTGTTCGTCGCCGGTGAGCCGGGCCGGGAGCTGCACACCGCGTCCTCGGAGGAGTTCGGTGTGACCTTCGGGTTCCGCAAGGCCTGACCGGAGGCAGTGGCCGTAGCGGCCCGGTCCGTCCGCCGTCGGTGGACGGACCGGGCCGCTCCCGTTCCACGGCGGCGGGTGCGCGCCGTGGTGATCGCCGGACGTCCGGGCGGTCGAGCCGCGCGGGCAACACCTCAGGCGCCGCTGCCGGACCGGTCCGCCGCTGGGGCCCTCGGGCACCCTCCTCCGGTTCCCGGGAGGGAGACCGGCGCGCGAGGGCGCCGCACCGCTGGATGCGAGCAGCCCGGTCCGCGCCGACACCGTGCCACGTGCGAGAACGCCGCCGCGCGTCCGGTAACCGGTCCACGCCGGACCCGGCCGTCAACGCGCGAGGGCGCCGCTCGGGTGAGCGGCGCCCTCGTCGGGTCTCAGCGCTTGGTGTCGGCGGCGTCGTCGCCGGAGGCGCGGTCGGCGGTGTCCCGCGCCCCGTCCTCGTCCGGATCGTCCCCGGAACCGTCGGCGGGGCGGTCCGCACGGGCGGCGGAGCCGTCCTCCCCGGTGGCCTCCTGGTCGGGCTCGGCATCGGCTTGGGCGTCTTCGGCCCGTGTCCCGTCCTCCTCATCCGCGCCGCGGGGGATGCGGTAGGAGAAGGCGCCGCCGACCCCTCGCCCGTCGGAGTCGTCGTCAGCGTCGGCGCCCTCGGTCCGGTCGGCGTCCGCGGCGGCCTCGTCACCGCTCCGAGCACCGTCCCCGGTGCCGTCCGCCGCCTCGCCGGTCGACTCACCGGTCCAGGCGTCGTCGCGGTCGCCGCCGGGGGCGTGTTCCTCCTCCGGCTCGGAGTGCGCGGAGACCACCGGGAGGGCGGCCGTCTCCGGGTCCTCCCCCTCCGCCGCGGGTCCGGCCGGGTCCCGCTCCGAGGCGTGCGCCTGCGGTGCGTCCTCTGCGTGCTCTGCGTCGTCGGCGGGGCCGGAGTCCTCGTCCGGTTCCTCAAGCCGCTCCGCGTCGTGCGCCTGCGGTCTCTGCGGGGCGTCATCGTGGTCAGCGGCGGGCACGGAGGCCTCGTCGGGCTCAGGAGCCCCGTCAGCCCCGGCGGTGGCCGTGTCCTCGCCGGGCTCCCCGGCGTCGCGCTCCCCCGCGTCACGCTTCTCGGGGGCGTCCGTGGCGGGCGCGTCGTCGACGTCCTCTTCCACCGCGTCCCGGGAGTCGTCACCGTATGAGGGATCGTCCCCGGCGGTGGACACGCCGGGAAGGTCGTAGGCGAAGACCGCGGTCTCCTCCTCGTCGGGACGGTCCCCGTCGTCGCCGTCATCCGCGAAGGCGTCCTCCTCGACGGTCTCCTCCGTGGCCGACCGGCCGGGGATGTCGTAGGAGAACGAGGCCCTGTCCGAGGCGTCGGCCGCCTGACCGCCGTCCTCGTCGCCGTCCTGGTCCCCGTTCCCGGGAACGTCGTAGGCGAAGGGGGACGCGTCCCGGGCACCGCCCGCGGAGTCGTCGTCCCCGCCTTCGGGGAAGCTCTCCTCCACGGCCTGCGCCGGGCGGGGGATGCTGTAGACGAAGGGCTCCTCGGAGGCGAACGCGGAGCCGCCCCGCTCCCGGTCGTCTTCCTCGCCGGGGGCGCCGTCCTCTCCGGACGGGGAGCGGTCCTCGGCGGAGGAACCGTCATCGGCCGGGGGCACACGGCCGGGAATGTCATAGGTGAAGGCGGCGCCGGAGGCGGCCGCGGTGCGCTCGCCGGTGTCCCCCATGCCGGGTCCGTCCTCGGCGGCGGTGGTACCGCTCGGCTCGTCCCACTCCGCCCTCGCGGCGGTGTCGGCGGTGTCGGTTCCGCTCTCCCAGGGCGCCGGGGCGCGGAGCTGCGGCTCCTGCTCCGAGAACGCCCAGGAGGGGCTCGGCCCGGCGGGGGGAGCGGAGGGGGCGGCGTCGTGCGCCGCCGTGTCCGGTTCCGGCCAGTCGTGGGCCGTGGGGGTCTGCCAGCGGGGGACGTCGTACTCGGGTTCTCCGTGACCGGAGTCCTCCGCGGTCGGAGTCGGCCAGGCGGGCCGCTCCGGGACATGGGGCTCCCGCACCGGCTCGGAGGCCGGTGCGGGTACGCGCCCAGGGTTCTCCGACTCCACGTGCGCGATGGGCACCGCCGATGCCGCCGTGGCGGCCATGACGGGGACGGACGCCTTCCCCAAACCGTCCGTCCGATCCGGTCTGTCCCCGACGCCGGACCTTCCCTGGAGCAGCGCCCCCAGTAGGAGGAGGACGCTGACGCCCGCCAGTCCCAGTGCGACGTACACCAGGACGGTCTCGGCGAACACCAGGGCGGCCACGATGACGGCGATGGCCGTCAGCACCGCCACGGTTGCGAGGATGCTAAGGATCACGGGTCGACCAGGACCTTTACACGTGTTGTGCCGGAGTCTTCAGTTGTTCGAGCAGACGCCGCGCTGATCAGCGACGCTCGTGCGGCTCGCCCGGGTGGAACCCGCCGTGCTGGGCCGGCTCGGGCTGCCCGAACGGGTTGCCCGTGGGGCCGTGCTGGAGCGAGGGCGTCGCGCCGGTCTGCGGAGCCATGGTCTGGAAGCCGCCCGTGGTGTTCGGGTTGTTCAGCTCCTGGGCCTTCTCCTCCTCGCTCTTGAGCTCGCGCAGCTGGCGCTCGAAGTAGTCCTTGAGGCGGCTGCGGTACTCACGCTCGAAGTCCTTGAGCACGTTGACCTTGTGCTCCAGCTCCTCGCGCTGCTGGACGAGGCTGCCCATGACCTGGCGGTGGCGCTCCTGCGCGTCGCGGTCGAGGTTCTCGGAACGGGCGCGGGCCTCACCGATGATCTGGTCGGCCTGGCGGCGGGCCTTGCCGAGGATGTCCTCGGACTCGTGGCGGGCGCGGCCGAGGGTCTCGTCGGCCTCGCGGCGGGCGTCGGAGATCGCCTGGTCGGCGGTCTGCTGCGCGAGGGCCAGAACACGGGCGGCCGTGTCCATGTTCTCCTCGCCGCCCATGCCCATGCCGGGGCCGGCCATCTGCATCTGCTGCTGCTGGACCGGGGGCTGGGGCTCGACGGCCTGCGGGGGCTGGACCGGCTCGGGGCGCATCTGCTCGTGCTGCTGCGGCTCGGGCGCCTGGTCCTGCTGCTGGAAGTCCTGCATGCCGGCGTTGGGCACCTTGCCCCGCAGGCACTCGGCCAGCTTGCCGCGCAGTTCCTCGTTCTCCTGGATCAGGCGGTCGAGCTCGGACTCGACCTCGTCGAGAAAGGCGTCGACCTCTTCTTCGTCGTATCCCGGTCGGAGCCGGGTGGTACTGAACTGCTTGTTCCGCACATCGGCGGGTGTCAGCGGCATGTTCGTCTCCTTGGCGCGCTTGGAGTCTGTCCGTAGGGACGCTACATGATCGTGACCTTACGGCAATCCAGATCATGACCAAGACCACATAGCGGAATCCGGGGCGGTTCCTTCCGCCTACGTCTACTCTCCTGCTAGGCGAAGCTCCCGAGCAGTGCGATCAAGATGTAGACGCCGAAGAAGAGCACCAGGACGCTCAGGTCGAGCGCGATGCTCCCCAGACGTACGGGCTTGATGAACC
Organism: Nocardiopsis sp. M1B1; assembly: GCF_052466615.1. Classification (NCBI taxonomy): domain Bacteria; kingdom Bacillati; phylum Actinomycetota; class Actinomycetes; order Streptosporangiales; family Nocardiopsidaceae; genus Nocardiopsis; species Nocardiopsis sp. M1B1. The sequence continues at coordinate 2,020,136 of NZ_CP196194.1, read as the reverse complement.
GACGCAGGAACCTCAGTGGCGGGTCGGTGATCGTGTACACGATCTCGGCGATCACGAGCACGAACCCCGTGGGGCGCCACGATCTGGAGAAGGACTGCACCATCTCCAGGATCACCCTGGCCAGCAGCACGAAGACAAACAGCTGCAGGATGATGATCAGCACGGACAGGACGGTACTCACGGTCGTTCCTCGACCCAATCTCTGGACAAATGTGACGTTCTAGCTCTGATTGAAGAACCCTCGCTCGGCGATCCGCGCCTTGTCCTCGGCGGTCACCTCGACGTTGGCCGGGGACAGCAGGAACACCTTGTTGGTGACGCGTTCGATACTGCCATGCAGACCGAAGATCAGACCAGCCGCGAAGTCGACCAGACGCTTGGCGTCGCTGTCGACCATCTCGGTCAGGTTCATGATCACCGGTGTACCCTCTCGGAAGTGCTCTCCGATGGTACGCGCCTCGTTGTAGGTACGCGGATGGAGCGTGGTGATCCGCGCGAGGTCGGCGGTGGAGGCGGTCGCGGTCGTGCCACCGCGACCTGAGCCCAGGTAACCGCCGGTGTCCATCACGTCGCCTCGCGCTTCCTCGCCGGGCGGGGCGTCAGCGTCGCGTTCACGCTGCTCTTCCACCCCCTCGTCGAAATCGTCGAACTCATCATATTCGTCCGCATAGCGGTGATCGTAACGGTCGTCCTCCACGAGGCCGAGGTAGACCGCCATCTTGCGCATCGCGCCGGCCATCTCATGTCCTCCGTCGTCCCCGCGGTCTTCACCGCAGCCGACTCCTTCGCACTGTCCCGTCCGCTCTCGGGGAGAGCGTCCATTCGGGCGAACTCCACAGACGGGTTCCAAGGTCTATGTGGGGACATTACCCCACGATCGGTCCCCGGTTGCCGAGCAACGCCGTACCGAGTCGCAGGTGTGTCGCGCCTCGCGCGACCGCCGCCTCCAGGTCCCCGCTCATGCCCGCGGACACCACCGTCGCCCGAGGATAGCGATCGCGGATGCGGGCCGCGACCTCCTGCAGACGCGCGAAGGCGGCCGAGGGGTCGCCCTCGCGGGGGGCGACCGCCATGACCCCGCCCAGTGCGAGCGCCTCGTGCTCCTCGATCCGCGCGGCGAGTTCGAGCGCGTCCCCGGGGTCGACTCCCCCGCGCGGACCGATCACCCCGGCCCGCGAGTCCTCGTCGAGGTTGACCTGGACCAGGCAGGTCAGGCTCCGTCCGGCCGCGGCGGCGCGCTCGCCCAGCGCCCGGGCCAGCCTGGCACGGTCCACCGAGTGCACGACGTCGGCGTAGGAGGCCACCGAGCGCGCCTTGTTGGTCTGCAACTGGCCCACGAAGTGCCAGGTCAGGCCGAGGTCGGCGGTCTCGGCGGCCTTGGGCGCCGCCTCCTGGTCGCGGTTCTCGCCCACGTCGGTCACCCCGAGTGAGGCGAGAATCCGCACATCGGAGGCCGGGTGTGTCTTGGTGACGGCGACCAGCGACACCTCGTCCGGGCTGCGGTCGGCCTTGGCGCAGGCCGCCTCGATCCGGGCCCGCGCGGCGGCGAGGTTGGCGCGGACCTGCTCGACGCGAGCCGGGTCTGCGTGTGTCACGGTGCTCCTTCTTTCCCTGGGACGGATCCCACTCGCTGTCCTTCCTACACCCCCCTCGCCCCGTGTGCCCCGGACCCCGGGGCGCCGGGCCCGTCGGGGGCCGCGCGCGAGGCGGGGGCCGGGAGCGGGCCCGGCCGGGGGACGCACGGGCGCCGCGCACGCCGCGGGAGGGGAAACCGGGCTGCCCGGGTGGTTCCACGCCACCATCCTGGTGGCCGGGTGCGACGTTCAGACGCGCCAGAGGAAGGCTGCGAACCTGCCGGTCGGCGCCTGGCCGCGGTGGGAGAACAGTTCGGGGCTCTCCAGGGTGCAGCGGCCGTCGGCCCGGACGTCGGTGACGCCCGCCCGGCGCAGCTGGGCGGTGACCGCGGCGCGCATGTCCACCCCGGCGGTGCCCCGGCTCGTGGTGCAGGCGGCCTCGGGGACCCCGCGCGCGGTCTCGTCGCGCACGTGCGGCGGAACCTCGTAGCACCCGCCGCAGATGGCGGGGCCGAGGAAGACGGTGATCCGGTCGGCACGGGCGCCCTGTTCGGCCATGGCCGCGACCAGGTTGGCGGCCACGCCGTTCGCGGTGCCCAGTCGGCCCGAGTGCGCGGCGCCCAGGACGCCCGCCTCGGCGTCGGCGGCCAGGACCGGCAGGCAGTCGGCGGCCATCGAGGCCAGGACCAGGTCGGAGCGGGTGGTGACCACCCCGTCGCAGGTGCCCGCGCCCCCGGGGCCGGTGGCCACGAGGACGTCGGCGCTGTGCACCTGGTGCATCCACACGACCCGGTCTGCGTCGAACCCCAGGTCGCGGGCGGCGATCTTGCGGTTGGCGAGCACCGCCTCGCGTTCGTCCCCCGAGCTCAGACCCATGTTGAGCGAGTCGTAGGGCGGGGCGCTCACTCCCCCGTGCCGTTCGGTGACGGCGGCGCGGACCCCGTGGCCCAGGTCGATGACGTTGCTCATCCGGTGGTGTTTCCTCCCCGCTCCTGCCGGAGGGGGAACCCCGGGCCGCGTCGCCCGGAAGGCGTTCGGGGCCGGTGGCCGGTACCGGCCGTGTTCCGGCTCCGGCGCGGCCCCCTCGCGGGAGCGGACTCCCGCGGGGACCGCCTCGCCGTCCCCCGGTCCAGGACACTACCACCGCCCGAACCGCCCCGGGCTGGGCGGACACCGCCCCGGGAGCGGCGACGACCCCGGCCCGCGGGCCGGGGTCGGAGCTACTTCAGGAACTCCGGGACGTCGAGGTCGTCGGGGTCGTCGAAGATGACCCGGCGCCGGGGCGTGGGCACGTCCCCGCGCCGCTCGGCGGTGGCGTCCGAGACCGCGTGGATGTGGCCCGTGTGGCCACCCTCACGCGCCGCGGGCTCCTCCTCGACCGGAGCGGGCTCCTCGGCGCGGACCGGTTCGGCGGGCTCGGCCTCCGCCTGGAAGGCGGACGTGCCGTGGGGCGGGGTCTGCTGGGCGGGGCCCGGCTCGGCCGGAGCGGCCTGGGTGTAGTGCTCCTGCTGCACGGGCTCGGCCTCGACCGGCTGCTGGACCGGCGGGACCTGGGTCGCCGGCGGCGTCCACTGCGGCTCCGGGGCGGGCTCGGCCGGACGGGACGGAGTGATCCACGGCATGTTGGCGGCCGACGCCCCGCTCGCGTCCGCGGAGGCGGGCGCCGCCGGAGCGGTCCTCTCCTCCCTGCCGGACGTGATGCCTGCCTTGGGGGCGGCGGCCTCAGGAGGGTCCACCGGCTGGCGCTCCCGCACCACCGGGATCACTCCCTCCGGCTCGTCGAAGCCGGCCGCGATGACGGTGACCCTCACCTCGTCGCCCAGGGCGTCGTCGATGACGGCGCCGAAGATGATGTTGGCCTCGGGGGCCGCCGAGTTCGCGACGAGCTGTGCCGCCTCGTTGATCTCGAAGAGCCCCAGGTCGGAGCCGCCCTGGATGGACAGCAGCACACCGTGGGCCCCGTCGATACTCGCTTCCAGCAGTGGTGAGGAGATCGCCATCTCCGCCGCCGCGACCGCCCGGTCGTCCCCTCGCGCCGACCCGATGCCCATGAGCGCCGATCCCGCCCCGGACATGACCGACTTGACGTCGGCGAAGTCCAGGTTGATCAGTCCCGGCGTGGTGATCAGGTCGGTGATGCCCTGCACACCGGACAGGAGTACCTGGTCGGCGGCCTTGAAGGCGTCCAACACGCTGACCTGGCGGTCGGAGATGGACAGCAGCCGGTCGTTGGGGATCACGATGAGGGTGTCGACCTCCTCGCGGAGCATCGCTATCCCCGACTCGGCCTGGGTGGCCCGCCTCTTGCCCTCGAACCCGAAGGGTCGGGTGACCACGCCGATGGTCAGGGCGCCCAAGGAGCGGGCGATGTTGGCCACGACCGGGGCGCCCCCGGTTCCGGTACCGCCGCCCTCACCGGCGGTGACGAAGACCATGTCGGCCCCCTTGAGGACCTCCTCGATCTCCTCCCGGTGGTCCTCGGCGGCCTTGCGGCCGACATCGGGGTTGGCGCCGGCTCCGAGGCCGCGGGTGAGTTCGCGCCCGACGTCCAGCTTGACGTCTGCGTCACTCATCAGCAGCGCCTGGGCGTCAGTGTTGATGGCGATGAACTCGACGCCCTTGAGCCCCTCTTCGATCATTCGGTTGACGGCGTTGACACCGCCGCCGCCGATGCCGACGACTTTGATGACCGCGAGGTAGTTCTGCGGTGCTGCCACGACGAGGGGCCTTTCCGCTCGCTTACGCCGTTCCGCCACCGCGTCCGGTGGCTGCGTGCCACCGGAGGCGCCGTTGGTCCGGCATCCGGTTCTACAGTGTGCGTTTCGGGTTCCCCGACGGGTCGTCCACGACGCCGTGACCGGGGGACCCCGGACCGCCGGAACCTCCGTCCACCCGCCCGGAAGGGGCTGGTGCGGTCCGCCGTGAGGCGGAACGGTTCCCGCGTACCCGAAAAGCCTGTTCTGGTGCTTTGTTGACCTTCGGTTGTGTTTCCCGACAGTAAGCGGACCGCCGACCACGGGCAACCGATGACGAGTTCAGCCTAACGGCGCACGACACGGGGAAGCGATGTGCGCCCTCGGCGCGTCGCGTCTGGAATGTCCGCGCGGACCGCCCGGGCGTGCCGCCGGGGTCCCCCGGCCCGCTCGCGCCCGTGCCGCCCGGCGGACCGGCCCCCGCCGCCGCACCCCCGCCTGTCCTGTTCCCGGGAACGCCTCACCTCACCACGGCGAGGTCGGGCGCGGACACGTCGTAGACGCGTTCCTCCTGCGGCGGGTGCTCGCCGATGAGCACCCGCAGGACGTCGCTCTTGCGCGCGGTCTCCTCGGGCGAGCCCCACTCGACGCGGGCGTCCTCGGCGAGTTCGATCGCGATCGCCTCGGGGTCGGTGGCGTCGATGAGGCGAATCCGGGAGAGGAGGGAGTCCGGTGCCCGTTCGACGATGTCCGCGGCGGCGGCGACGGCCTCGTTGCCCTCGACCTCCCCGGTCACGCGGACCAGCGGGTAGGCGTCGGGCAGGCTAGGCGCGTCCTCGATGCGCACGCCGTCGGCGTCGATCAGCCGGTAGTCCTCCCCCGCCTGGACGGCCAGCAGCGGCCGGCGTTCGACCACCTCGACCTCCAGGGTGGCGGGCCAGCCGCGGGTGACCGTGGCCGACTCCACCAGCGGCAGCGCCTCGGCGCGCTCCTCGCTCCGGTCCAGGTCGACCCTGACCAGGGGTGTCCCGGTGGGCACGCCCAGGGCCGCGACCACCTCCTCGGAGGGGGTCCGCTCCAGGCCGGTGACCGCGACGTCGCGCACCACGAGCAGGCGGGAGCCGAGCAGCAGCCAGGCGACCACGCAGACCAGGGCGACCACCAGCAGCGCCACGAAGGCGAACTTCCAGGGGTCGGACCGCTTGCGCGGAACCGCGTGCCCAGTCGCCTCCTCCTGCTCAGCGACCACCTGCGCCCCTTCCCTGTGTCTGCGCGACCGCTTCCCCACCGCTGGCCGTTGCGGCCTCAGCCCCCGATGCCGTCGGCCCTGCGGGCGAGCGCCTCGACGATGCGCGGACCCAGCTCGGTGACGTCGCCCGCGCCCATGGTGAGCACGATGTCACCGGGGCGGGCCAGCTCGGCCACCCGGAGCACGGCGTCGTCGCGGCCGGGCACGTACCACACGCGGTCGTGCGCGACACGGGAGGTGATCAGCTCCGCGGTGACCCCGGGCTCGGGGTCCTCGCGGGCGGCGTAGACCTCGGTGACCACGACCTCGTCGGCCAGGCCCAGCGCGGCGGCGAACTCCTCGGCGAAGATGCGGGTACGGCTGTACAGGTGCGGCTGGAACAGGGCGATGACCCTGCCCCCGGCGTGCTCCCGGCCGTCCTCGCGCGCCTCCTCGGCCAGGGACTCCAGGGCCGCCCGGGTCGCGCGCAGGTCGGCCTCGATCTCGGTGGGGTGGTGGGCGTAGCTGTCGTAGACGGCCACTCCCCCGGCCTCGCCCTTGGGCTCGAAGCGGCGCGCGGCCCCGGCGAAGTCGGCGATGCCCTCGACCGCCACCTCCAGGTCGTGGCCCAGCTCGTCGGCGACCGCGACGGCCGCGGCCGCGTTGAGCACGTTGTGGCGGCCCGGCACGGCGAGCTGGCCGTCCACGGGCTCGCCGTCCGCGGTGCGGATGGTGAACTCGGTGGTGAAGCCGCGGGCGCGGACCCGGGTGACGCGGTAGTCGGCGTCCTCGGCCTCGCCGTAGGTGAGCACCCGCTTGCCGCGTTCGCGGGCCAGCTCCGCCACCCGGCGGGCGCCGGGGTCGTCCACGCCCACGACGAGCGTGCGCTCGACCCGGTCGACGAACGAGGCGAAGTTGGCGTGGATCTCCTCGATGCCGCTGTAGTTGTCCAGGTGGTCGGCCTCGACGTTGGTGACCACGGCGATCTTGGGCGAGAGCATGAGGAAGGAGCCGTCGCTCTCGTCGGCCTCCACCGCGATGACCCCGCCGATGCCGGCGTCGGCGCCCAGGCCGGTGGTGACCAGCTTGCCGCCGATGACGTAGCCGGGGTCGGCGCCCACGTGCTGGAGCACCACCGCGACCATGGACGTGGTGGTGGTCTTGCCGTGGGTGCCCGAGACGGCGACGCCCTCGCGGCCCAGCAGCAGCGCGCCCAGGGCCGCGGCCCGGGGCAGCACGCGCAGGCCGCGGCGGCGCGCCTCGACCAGTTCGGGGTTGTCCTCGCGGATGGCGGAGGAGACCACCAGGGTCTCCGCCGTGCCGAGGTTGTCGGCCGCGTGCCCCACGTGGACGTCGGCGCCCATCTGCTCCAGTTCGCGCAGGGTGTCGCTGTCGCGGGCGTCGCTGCCCGAGACCTCCACCCCCGACTGGAGCAGCACGCGGGCGATGCCGGACATGCCCGCTCCGCCCAGGCCGATGAAGTGGGTACGGCCCAGCTTGTCCACGGGCACCGGCTCGGTCGGCCGCACCAGGCTCATCGGGTGTCCTTCCCGTCGTCGTAGAAGGCCTCGTCGCCGTCGTCCTCGGACACCGGCATGTCGGGCGTGGGTTTGTCGCCGCGGGCGATGGCCGTGACCTCGCGGGCCAGCTCCATGTCGGCGTCGCGGCGGCCCATCCGGGCGGCGGCCTCGGACATGGCCACGACCCGGTCGGTGTCGGTGAGCAGCGGGATGAGCTGCCGGGTGATCCACTCGACGGAGACGTCGGCGTTGTTGACCATCATCCCGCCGCCCGCCTGGACGATGGGCTCGGCGTTGAGGGCCTGCTCGCCGTTGCCGATGGCCAGCGGCACGAACGCGCCGGGCAGGCCGACGGCGGTCAGCTCGGCGCAGGTCATCGCCCCGGAGCGGCACATGGCCACGTCGGCCGCGGCGTAGGCCATGTCCATGCGGTCCACGTAGGGGACGGCGACGTAGGGGACGCCCATCTGGGTGAGGTCCTGGGGCTCGTCGGCGTTCTTGGGGCCGACCACGTGCAGCACCTGGACGCCGCTGTCGCGGAAGGCGTCGCGGGCGGCGTAGGCGGTCTCGTTGATGCGCTGGGCGCCCTGGGAGCCGCCGAAGATCAGCAGGGTGGGCAGGTCGTGGCGCAGGCCGAAGTAGGTGCGGGCCTTGTCGCCCATGGCCAGCCGGTCGAGCGAGGTGATCTGCTCGCGCAGCGGGATGCCCACGAAGCGGCCGTTGCGGATCTGGGTGTGGGGGTGGCCGGTGAAGACGTGCGGGGTCAGGCGCGCGCCCAGCCGGTTGGCCAGGCCCGGGAGGGGGTTGGCCTCGTGGACGACGATGGGGATGCGCCTGCGGCGGGCGGCCAGGTAGCCGGGCGTGGCCACGTAGCCGCCGAAGCCGACGATGATGTCGGCCTGGAGCCGGTCCAGGTGCTCGCCGGCCGCGCTGAGGGCGCCCGCGAGCTTGCCGGGCACGCTGAGCAGCTGCGGGGTGAGCCTGCGCGGCAGGGGTACGGCCGGGATGATGCCCAGCTCGTAGCCGCGCATGGGCACGAGGCGGGTCTCCAGGCCCCGCTCGGTGCCCAGGCAGAGGATCTCCGTGCTGGGGTCCATGCGCCGCAGCGCGTCCGCAAGGGAGAGTGCGGGCTCGATATGCCCGGCCGTGCCGCCTCCGGCGAGGGCTACCCTCATCGTCGCCGATTCCTCCTTGGCCGGTCACCCGCCGGGACCGGTCCGCTCCTGTGCTTGGCCGTTGTCCTGCCACCGCGGGCGCCCGCCGTGCGCGGGCCGCGTGCCGTGGTGGGTCGCCCGGACGCCGCCGCGCCGCCGAGGTTGTTCACCGAGGCGGCGATGTTGTCCAGGCCCAGCCAGCTTAGAGCCCTTTGCGCCCGGCTGGGACCCCGGGCCTCCAGCACCTTGCGCGCCTCCGGCTCGGTCTTGGCCAGTGCCAGGAGCACGCCCAGGGCCGCCATGGTGGTGACCAGAGACGAGCCCCCGTAGGAGACCAGGGGCAGCGGGACGCCGGTGACGGGCAGCAGCCCGATGACGGCGCCCATGTTGATCATGGCCTGGCCCATGATCCAGGTGACGATGGCGAAGGAGGCCAGGCGCGGGAAGGGCTCCTTGACGCGGAAGGCCACGCGCATCCCGGCGTAGCCGAGCATGCCGAACAGGACGAGCATGAGCAGGGTGCCGATGAGGCCGAACTCCTCGCCGATGATGGCGAAGACGAAGTCGGACTCGGCGAAGGGCAGGAAGCCCCACTTCTCGCGGCTCTCGCCGATGCCGACGCCGAGGATCCCGCCGGTGCCCAGGGCGTAGAGGCTGTGCAGCGACTGCATGCCCGAGCCCATCGGGTCGGCCTCGGGGTCCAGGAAGGAGGTGACGCGCGCCATGCGGTAGGGCTCGATGGCGATGGCGATCGCGGCCAGTCCCAGGACCAGGCCGAACATGGCCCCGAACAGCCTGCCGGGCGCGCCGACCACCCACAGCAGCCCTAGGAAGGTGACCAGGAACACCAGGCCCGTGGACAGGTTGGAGCCCATCAGCACCAGCAGGACCAGCAGGCCGCATCCGGGCAGCAGCGGGATGAGCAGGTGCCGCCACTCGGTGAGCTCGCGCAGTTCCTCCTTGCGGGCCAGGATGTTGGCGCCCCACAGGGCGAAGGCGAGCTTGGCCGGTTCGGAGGGCTGGATGATCAGCCCGCCCAGGTCCAGCCAGCGGGTGGCGCCGTTGACCTCCACGCCCTGGAAGACGGTGAGCAGCAGCAGCGCCGCCGAGACGATCATCGCCGGGTAGCCGACCAGGCGGAAGATCCGTTGGGGCAGGTGGGAGGCCAGGAACATCAGCGGCAGGCCCAGGGCGGCCGAGACCAGCTGCTGCTGGAACATCGAGAAGGCCGAGCCGGTCTCGTCGATGGAGTTGACCATCGTGGAGGACAGCACCATCATCAGGCCCAGCGCGATGAGCAGGACCGAGGTGCTCAGGATCAGGTAGTACGAGGTGAGCGGCCGGTCCAGCAGGCGGACCCACTCACGCCACAGGGCGCGTTCGCGTCCGCGTCCGCCCGCCGCCGCGCGCACCTTGGACCGGGTCGCCCCGGGAACCGCCGTCGTCGCCGCCATCCACACCCTCCGCACCAAATTCGCGCCTCAATACTGGCGTACCGGCGGGTGCCAAGCCGTGGACATTTCGCGCGTGTTGGCCATCTTTGGCGGCCCGGGGCGTGGCGGAGGGCACAGTGGGGGCCGCCCGCGCGCGTTCTGTCACGCGCGGGCAGCGGACCATCACTCAGGGCAATCGGAGTACGGCCTCGGCGAAGAGGCGGCCCCGCTCGTGGTAGTCGGTGAACATGTCCATGGAGGCCGCCGCGGGCGCCAGCAGGACGGTGTCGCCCTCCCGGGCCAGGGAGGCGGCGGCGGCGACCACCGCGTCCATGACGGTGCCGTCCCCGTCAGCGGGGCCCTCGACCTCCACCACCGGCACCCCGGGGGCGTGCTCGGCCAGGGCCTCGCGCAGCCGGGCCCGGTCGGCGCCGATGAGCACGGCCGCGCGCAGGCGGTCGGCGGCCATCGCGGCCAGGTCGTCGACCTCGGCGCCCTTGAGCAGGCCGCCCGCGATCCAGACCACGGACGGGTAGGAGCCCAGGGACGCGGCGGCGGCGTGCGGGTTGGTGGCCTTGGAGTCGTCCACGTAGTCCACACCCCCCGCGGCGGCCACGAAGGCGATGCGGTGCGGCTCGGATTCGAAGGCGGCCAGTCCGGCCCGGACCGAACCGGGGTGCACGCCCACCGAGCGGGCCAGGGCGGCGGCGGCCAGGGCGTTGGCGACGTTGTGCGGCGCGGCCGGGCGCACGTCGGAGAGCGTGGCCAGCTCCTCGGCGCTGCTGTGCGGGTCCTCGACGAAGGCCCGGTCCACCAGCAGGTCCTCGACCACGCCGACCTCGCCCGCGCGGGGCGTGTCCAGGCGGAAGCCGACCAGCGGCGTGTGCGGGTCGCCGTCCTCCTCGGCCAGGCGCGCCGACCAGGCGTCGGCGGTGTTGACCACGCGCAGGGTGCCCCGCGCGTAGATCCGGCCCTTGGCCCGGGCGTAGGGGTCCAGGCCGCCGTGCCAGTCCAGGTGGTCGGGCGCGACGTTGAGGACGGTCGCGGCGTGCGGGCGCAGGCTGGAGGACCAGTGCAGCTGGAAGCTGGACAGCTCCACCGCCAGGACCTCGCGGAAGCGGCCCTCGGCGTCGGGCTGGACCGCCTCCACGACCGGGGTGCCGACGTTGCCGACGGCGAGCGCGTCGCGGCCGTCCGCGCGCAGCATCGCCTCCAGCATGCGCACGGTGGTGGTCTTGCCGTTGGTGCCGGTGACGGCCAGCCACACCTGGTCGGCGGGCTTGAGCCGCCAGGCGAGTTCGACGTCCCCGATGACCTCGATCCCGGCGTCGGCGGCCCGGACCAGCAGCGGGGAGTCGGGGCGCCAGCCGGGCGAGGTGACGACCAGGTCGCAGTCCGCGGGCAGCGGGGTGTCGCCCAGAACGACCTCGGCGCCCTCCGCCCGGAGCCGGTCTGCCACCGGGCGGACGGTGTCGTCGTCGCGGCCGTCGACGACGGTCACGCGGGCCCCGCGGGCCAGGAGCGCCCTGGCCACGGGGGGCCCGGACACGCCCAGGCCCGCGACGCAGACCCGGCGCCCCTGGAGGGGCGCGCCCTCCGGCGCGCTGCCGGACGGTGTTGGGGAAACGTGGTGCGCCATGCCTACCTCGGCATCCATTCCAGGTAGAAGAGCCCGATGGCGATCGCCACGAACAGGCCCTGGATGATCCAGAAGCGGATCACGATGGTGGGTTCGGCCCAGCCCTTGAGCTCGAAGTGGTGCTGGAGGGGCGCCATGCGCAGCACGCGTTTGCCGGTGAGGCGGAACGAGGTGATCTGGACCATCACCGACAGGGTGATGATGACGAACAGGCCGCCGATGAGCAGCAGCAGGAGCTGCGTGCGGGTGGTGATGGCCAGGCCCACGATCAGACCGCCCAGGGCCAGGGAGCCGGTGTCGCCCATGAAGATCTTGGCGGGCGGGGCGTTGAACCACAGGAAGGCGATGCAGGAGCCGAGCACGGCGGCGGCCACCACGGCCAGGTCCAGGGGGTCGCGGACCGTGTAGCAGCTGTCCGAGAGGTAGGACACGCAGGACTGGCGCAGCTGCCAGTTGCCGATGATGACGTAGGCGACCAGGGACAGGATCGTCGCGCCGGTGGCCAGGCCGTCGAGGCCGTCGGTCAGGTTCACCGCGTTGGAGAAGCCGACGATGAGGAAGAGGGCCCACAGGACGAACAGGCCGATCATCAGCGGGGGGCCGAAGTCGCGGAGGAAGGAGATGCTGGGGGCGGCGGGGGTGTAGCCGTAGCCGTTGGGGAAGAGGGTGACGCCGTAGGCGAAGCCCACGCCGACGATGGCCTGGCCGACCATCTTCGCGCCGCTGCGCAGGCCCAGGCTGCGGCGCTTGTAGATCTTGATGAAGTCGTCGAGGAAGCCGACGCAGCCCATCCCGACGAACAGGAACATCACCAGCAGGCCCGACGCGGTGGGCCCGCTGGCGCTGGGCTGCACGATCAGGAGCACCACGTGGGAGCCGAAGTAGCCCACGACGGCGCCGAGGATGATGACGATGCCGCCCATGGTGGGCGTGCCCTGCTTGGTCTTGTGGCCCTCGGGTCCGTCGTCGCGGACCTCCTGGCCGAACTTGAACCGGTACAGGAGCTTGATCAGCGGGGGCATGAGCCCCATGGAGACGACGAGCGCGAGGGCCGCCGCCAGAGTGATGCCGATCACCGGGCGTCACCCTCCGTGATGAGGTCGATAACCCTTTCGAGCCCTGCCACGCGTGATCCCTTCACAATGACGACGTCTCCTGTGCGCATCCGCGCGCGCACGGCCGCGGCGGCCTCGTGAACGTCCGCCACGCGGACGCACTCGCCCTGCCACAGTCCCTGCCTCGCGGCGCCCTCGGCGCCGACGGCGATGCCCTCGGCCGCCCCGCCGACCACGACCAGGTGGGCCACGCCCGTGCGGGCGGCGAGCTCACCGATCCTCTCGTGCTCGACCCCGCCGTCCTCGCCGAGCTCGGCCATGTGGGCCAGGACGGCGATGGAGCGGCGGTCCCGGGCGAGGGCGCCCAGGGTGGTCAGCGCCGCCCGCATGGATTCGGGGTTGGCGTTGTAGGCGTCGTTGACGAGGGTGGCGCCGGCGTGCTCGGTGACCTCCATGCGCCACCGGCTGACCGGTGTCGCGGCGCCGAGCGCCTCGGCGATCTCGTCCACGCCCATGCCCAGTTCGTCGGCGACCGCGGCGGCGGCCAGCGCGTTGTGGACCTGGTGGGCGCCGACGAGGGCCAGTTCCACCCGGGCGGTGCGCCCGGCCAGGTGGAGGGTGAAGGAGGGGGCGCCCGTCTCGCGCAGGACCACGTCCGTGGCGCGCACGGCGGCGTCCTCCCCCAGTCCGTAGGTGACCACGCGCGCACGGGTGCGCGCGGCCATGGCGTTCACGCGCGGGTCGTCGGCGTTGAGGACGGCGACCCCTCCCGCGCCCCTGGCCTCGGCTCCCAGCGGGAGCGCCTCGACCAGTTCGCCCTTGGCCTTGGCGATGGCGTCGCGGTCGCCGAACTCCCCCATGTGGGCGCTGCCGACGTTGAGGACCACGCCGATCCGGGGCGGGGCCACGCCGCACAGGTGGGCGATGTGCCCGATGCCGCGGGCGGCGGCCTCCAGGACCAGGTAGCGGGTGCCGGTGTCGGCGCGCAGCACGGTGAGGGGGTGGCCGATCTCGTTGTTGAACGAGCCCGCCGGGGCGACGGTCGGGCCCATGCGGGCCACGACCTGCGCGATGAGGTCCTTGGTCGTGGTCTTGCCGGAGGATCCGGTGACCGCGACGACCTCGGCGCGCTCCGCTCCGCGGCGGGGATCGCTGAGTTCTCGCGCCACGTGCCGGGCCAGCCGCGTCAGGGCCGCGACGACTCCCTCGTCGCCGCCCCGCGCCAGCAGGTGGGGGGCGTCGACGGGCCTGGAGACCAGGGCCGCCGCCGCTCCGTCCGCGACCGCGGAGGCGGCGAAGTCGTGTCCGTCCACGCGTTCGCCGCCCAGGGCGACGAAGAGCGCGCCGGGCGCTGCCTGCCGCGAATCGATGACGACGGGGCCGTCGACGACGGCTTCGGGGCGCGCTGATCCGCCGATGGCGGTTTGGGTGATCTCAGCGATCCGATCGAGCGTGAGCGCGATCAAATCCACTCCTCATGTCAGGCCCGGTCCACGACGCCACAGGGGCGGCTGGCCACCCGGCCGGAGTCTCAGGTCAGGGGATGGCACCGCGGATGCCGCGCGTTGCCGCGCCGGGCCTCACCACGGTGTCGGCATGGGCCGCGTCGTGGTCGCCGCCGGGGGCGTCACGTGTCGGGCTGCGATTGCCGGACCTACCTTAGAACATCTTCGGGCGTCCGGAATCCCGCCGGGCCCCCACTGGCGGCAATATGCGCCACTTCGTGACCGTCGGCCCGCACCTGCCCGGAAGCTCTCGCGGGCCCTCCGGGGCGGACGCGCGGGGGCGCGGGCCGTGCCCGCGCCCCCTCGTCCAGACGGTTCGCACTCCGGGAGTGTCGGGGTGTCAGCCCTGGTCAGGCACCCGGTGGATGTCCTGGAGGGCGACGCCCAGCCGCTCGCGGGCGCTCATGCCGAGGTGGTCCTCGATGGCCGCGCGCAGCACCTCGCGGTCGTCGAAGGGCAGCACCTCGCCCTTGACGTACTGGCCGGTCTCGTGCCCCTTCCCGGCGACAACCACCACATCGCCCGGGCGGGCGCGCTCGACGGCCAGGCGGATGGCCTCGGCCCGGTCGAACTCCACCGTGACCCGGGCGCGGTGCTCCTCGGGGACCTTGGCGACCCCTTCGAGCATCGACGCGGCGATGCTCACGGGGTCCTCGGTGCGCGGGTTGTCGTTGGTGATGACCAGCTGGTCGGCCAGGCGCGCGGCGGCCTCGCCCATGAGCGGGCGTTTGGCGCGGTCGCGGTCGCCCCCGCAGCCGACCACCATGGTCAGCCCGCCCTCGGTGGTGGCGCGCAGGGAGGCCAGGACCGCCTCGATGGCGCCGGGCTTGTGCGAGTAGTCCACGAGCGCGGTGAAGTCCTGGAAGGCGTGGGGCACGGCGTTGGCCACGACCGGCTCCATGCGCCCGGGCACGCCCGGGGCGGCGGCCACACCGGCGATCGCGGTCTCCAGCGGCAGCCCGGCCTCGACCAGTCCGACGATGGCGGCCATCGCGTTGGAGACGTTGAAGGGGCCGGGCAGGGCGACGGAGGCGTTGGCCTCCATGCCGCCGGGGCCCACGATGCGAAAGGCGCTCCCCATGGCGCCCAGACGCACGTCCACGGCCCGCCAGTCGGCCTCCATGGCGGTGGCGGGGTCGGCGTCGCTGTAGCCGTCCACGGCGAAGGTGGTGACGGGGACGCGGCCGTCGGCCTCCACCATGTCCACGAGCGCGCGGCCGAAGCGGTCGTCGGCGTTGACCACCGCGATGTCGCAGTACTCGGGGGTGAACAGGCGGGCCTTGGCGTCGAAGTAGTCGCGCAGGTCGGAGTGGAAGTCCAGGTGGTCCTGGGACAGGTTGGTGAAGACCGCGACGTCGTAGCGGGTGCCGCCGACCCGGCTCAGGGCCAGGGCGTGGCTGGAGACCTCCATGGCGGCGGCGGAGACGCCGCGTTCGCGCATGAGGGCGAACAGGCCGTGCAGGTCGGTGGCCTCGGGTGTGGTGAGGGAGGAGACGACGCGCTCGTCGCCCACACGCATCTCCACGGTGCCGACGAGGCCGGTGCGCATTCCGGCGTGGCGCAGACCCGACTCGACCAGGTACGTGACGGTGGTCTTGCCGCTGGTGCCGGTGGTGCCGATCAGCAGCAGGTCCTGCGCCGGGTCCTTGAAGACCCACGAGGCCGCCGTGCCCAGCGCGGCGCGCACGTCGGGGACCACGATGACGGGCAGCCCGGTGGCGGCGGCCCGCTCGGCCCCGTCCCCGTCGGTGAGGACGGCGGCGGCGCCCGCCTCGGCCGCCTGCTCGGCGAAGTCGGCGCCGTGCGCGCGGGTTCCGGGCAGGGCGGCATAGAGGTCTCCGGGCCCCACCTTGCGGGAGTCGTGGGTGATGCCGCGGACGTGCACCTCCCTGTCCGGCACCTCGGGGGGTCGGTCCGCGCCCAGGTCCGGGCGCAGGAGGGAGGCGTCCGGCCCGAGCAGCGCTGCGAGGGCGGACAGTGGACGAAGTGGCGTGTGTTCAGGTCGCATTACCGGTGGCACGTGTGGAGGTTAACCGCTGTCGACGACCGGCCGGTAATTTCCACGCTGCGTTCGCCGAGGTTTCCCGAACCGGGCGTTTCGCCCAGGTTACGCGGGTTCGCCGTACGCGTCGATGACCGTCCGGTGTCCCTCCCGGACGGGGGCGCGCCCTCCGCGGGCGGGCCCGCGAACCCGCGGCCGCGGGCGGGAGCGGCCGTGCCCCGACGGGTCGGCCGGACGGGGCGGCGGGCCGGGAGCCCCGTCCGGGTCTAGGCTGGAGGCGTCCTCGAATCCGCCCGAACGCGGAGGTGGCGCATGACCGGAACCCTCCCGTCGCGGCGCCCGCTGGTCCTCGACGGCGGGCTGGCGACACGCCTGGAGGCCTACGGACGCGACCTGCGCGGCGGGCTCTGGTCGGCGCGGCTGCTAGCCGAGGAGCCCGACCTCGTCCGCCGGGTGCACCGGGACTACTTCGAGGCGGGCGCGGACGTGGCCGTCGCCGCCGGGTACCAGGCGAGCGTTCCGGCGCTGACCGCGCGGGGCGCCACCGAGTCCGAGGCCCTGGCCCTGATCGCCCGTTCGGTGGAGCTGGCGCGGGCCGAGCGCGACGCGTTCGGCTCCGGCCTGGTGGCCGCCGGGGTGGGCCCCTACGGCGCGGCCCGGGCGGACGGTTCGGAGTACACCGGCGACTACGACCTGGACGAGGAGGGCCTGTACGCCTGGCACCGGGAGCGCTGGCGGGTGCTCGCCGACGCCGGGGCGGACCTGCTCGCCTGCGAGACGGTGCCCTCGGCGGCCGAGGCCCGGGCGCTGGCACGGCTGCTCGCCCAGACCCCCGGCGCCCGCGCGTGGATCAGCTTCTCCTGCCGCGACGGCGAGCGCATCAGCGACGGCACGCCCCTGCGCGAGGCGGCCGCCGGACTCGCCCCGCTGCACGCCGACGGGCGGCTGGTGGCGGTGGGCGTCAACTGCACCGCGCCCCGGCACGTCCCCGCGCTGGTGCGCGCGGTCGCCGCGTGCGGTCTGCCGGCGGTGGCCTACCCCAACTCGGGGGAGGAGTGGGACGCGGCGCGGGGGCGGTGGACCGGCACGGCCGACCCCGAGGAGTTCGGCCGCGCCGCCGTGGGCTGGTACGAGGCCGGAGCGGTGCTCGTGGGCGGGTGCTGCCGCACCGGCCCCGAGCACGTGCGCTCCGTGCGCGCCCACCTGGACCACGCCGCGGCCTGACGCGGGCGTCCCCGGTGTACCCGCCTAACCGGCGCCCTGGTCCTCCGACAGCCGGATGGCGGGCGGCTCGGTCCCCGACGGCGGGACCTTCAGCGTCTTGAGCGCGAAGGACATGACGTCGTTGAACACCGGCCCCGCGGCCTCGCCGCCGTAGTAGTCCTGCTGCGGGTCGTGCAGCACCACCTGGACCACGACCTCGGGGTCGTCGGCGGGCGCGAACCCGGAGAAGGTGGACGTGTACCCGCCGCCGTCGTAGCCGCCCGTCTCGGGGTCGAGCCGGTTGGCGGTACCGGTCTTGCCCGCGACCCGGTACCCGTCGATGCGGGCCTGGGGCGCGGTGCCCTCGTCGCTGGTGACCGCCTCCAGCATCAGCGCGAGCTGGTCCGCGGTCTCCTCGCTGAACACGCGCCGCTGGTCGGGCTCCTCGGACGGGGTGAACTCCCCCTGGGCGTTCACCGTCCCGGCGACCACGCGGGGCTCCACCCTCACCCCGCCGTTGGCGACGGTGGCGTACACCGACGCCATCTGCGCGGCGGTCACCGACAGGCCGTGGCCGATGGAGACCGACGGCAGCTGGGTGCCCCACCAGTCCTCCGGGTCCTTGAGGACGCCCGCCTGCTCACCGGGCAGCTGGAGCCCGGTCGGCTGGCCGAGCCCGAAGTCCTCCAGGTAGGAGTGCAGGACGCCCCTCCCCACCTGGTCGGCGATCTCGATGGTGCCCACGTTGCTGGACTGGGCCATGATGCCGTTGGTGGTCAGGCGCAGGGTCTCGTGGGGGCTGGAGTCCTTGAACGTCACGTCCAGGTACCGCATGCTGTCGGGCACGGTGTAGACCGTCTCCGGGGTGGTGACGCCCTCCTCCAGCGCGGCGCCGATGGTGACGACCTTGTTGGTGCTGCCCGGCTCGAAGATCGTGGCCACCGCGCCGTTGGACCACTGTTCGGGGGAGCTGGAGGAGATGTCGCTCTGGGAGTAGGTCGGGTAGTCGGCCATGGCGAGGATCTCACCGGTGCCGACCCGCTCCACGATGACGCTGCCGCCCTGGGCGTCCAGCTCCTCCACGCGCTCGGCGAGGGTCTGGGCGGCGTACCACTGGATGTCCTGGTTCAGGGTCAGGCGCACGTCCTGGCCCGGCTCGGGTTCGCTGACCAGGCCGCCCGCCATGGGGATCTGGGTGCCGTCGGCGCCCACCTCGACGCGGCGCTTGCCCGCCTCACCGGCCAGGGTGTCGTTGAGGTAGCCCTCCAGCCCCTCCAGGCCGTGGCCCTCGGCGCCGACGAAGCCGACGAGGTCGGCGGCGCCGGTCTCCTCGGGGTAGACGCGCTCGTAGGAGACCTGCGAGCCCAGACCGGACAGGTTGAGGTCGGCCAACTCCTCCCACTCCGCGGGCAGGACCCCGCGGGCGACCACCTCGTAGCGGCTGGGCGCGGCGTCCACCTTCTGGGCGACCTCTTCCTCCTCCAGGCCGAAGCGGGTGACGAGCTCCTCGACGAGCTGGTCGCGATCCTCCTCGGCGACCGTCTCGGGGTCGACGAAGACGGTGCGCACCTCCAGCGACAGCGCGAAGGGGTTGCCGTCGGCGTCGGTGATCTGGCCGCGCAGGGTGGGGATGTCGATGGTCTGGAGGCGCGTGTTGGAGGCCGCCTCGGCGTAGTGCTCGGCCTCCACGACCTGGATCTGCACCAGGCGTCCGGCGAAGAGCAGCAGGACGGCCATGATCAGGGCGCCGCCGATCTTGATGCGGCCCGGCGGCTCGCCCCTGCGGAAGGTACGGCGCAGCAGGGGCGGGAGCGGGGGCGGGGAGCCGCCGCCGCGCGCCTCCCGCGCCGGACGCCCCGAGGTGCGCGCCGAGGGTCGGGCGCCGCCGTCGGGGCGGCGCGGCTCGCGCTGGGGCCTCCTGTTGGGCCGGGACCCCGAGCGGTTGGCCGCTCCGGGCCTGCGGGGGTCCCGGGGACGCCGGTCTCTGGGAGTGCTCACTCACCGCTCCCGGTGGCGCCGCTGATCTCACCGGTCTCGGGGTCGAGGAAGAGCGGGGGCTCCCCGCCCTGCTCCATGCCCATGGCCTCGGCCTCGTCGGAGATGCGCTCGGAGCTCTCCAGCTCGGCGACCGTGCTGCGCCGCTGCTGCTCCTCGTAGGACAGCTCCCGGTTCTCCTCCTTGAGGTTGGCGATCGCGAAGGCCTCCTCGGCCACGACGCTGCGCAGGACGAGCAGGCTGACGAGCGTGGCCCCCAGCAGGAACAGGATGAGCAGGACGAAGGGGATGCGCGGCGCCCGGCCCTGCGCGCCGCCACCGGACCGGGCGCGCTTGGCCGGCGCGGGCGCGGCCGCGGGCTGGGTCGCGGGCTTGCGCGCGGGCTTGGGCCGCGCGGGGGCGGTCTTCCCGGCGGGAACCTTCCCGGCGGGGGCCTTGTCACCGCGTACGGGCGTGCGGCGCGTGTCCGTCCTCGTGCTCATCTGGGTCTCCCTACTGCCGCGGCGGTCGCACGCGTTCGGCCGCCCGGAGGCGTGCCGACTGCGCGCGTGGGTTGCGTTCGTTCTCTTCGTCCGTGGGGAGTTCGGCCCCCCGGGTGAGCAGCCGGAGTTCGGGCTGCCGTTCGGGAAGGGGGACCGGCAGATCGGCGGGCGTGGTGTCGGTGGCCAGCGCGGCCAGGGCCCTCTTGGTCATCCGGTCCTCCAGCGAGTGGTAGGACAGCACGGCCACGCGGCCGCCGACCGCCAGGCGCTCGATCGCGGCGGGCAGGGCGCGTTCGAGGATGGACAGCTCGGCGTTGACCTCGATGCGCAGGCCCTGGAAGGCGCGCTTGGCGGGGTGGCCGCCGGTGCGGCGGGTGGCCGCCGGGATGGCCTCGCGCACCAGTTCGGCCAGCGCGCGGGTGGAATCGATGGGTGCCTGGGCGCGCTGCCGCTCGATGGCCCTGGCCACGCGGGAGGCGAAGCGCTCCTCGCCGTAGGTGCGCAGCACGCGGGTGAGCTCGGCCACCGGGTAGGTGTTGACGACCTCGGCGGCGGTCAGCGACTGGTCGCGGTCCATGCGCATGTCCAGCGGCGCGTCGTGGGCGTAGGCGAAGCCGCGGTCGGTCTCGTCCAGCTGCGGTGAGGAGACGCCGAGGTCGAGCAGGACGGCGTCGGCCTCGGCGGCGCCCGCCTCGTCCAGGGCGCGCGGGATGTCGGAGTAGACCGCGTGCACGAAGCGGGTGCGGTCGGCGTAGGGCGCCAGGCGTGCGGCGCTGCGCTCCAGGGCGGTGGTGTCGCGGTCCACGCCGACCAGGCGCATGCCGGGGCAGGCGCGCAGGAGCGCCTCGGAGTGGCCGCCGAGGCCCAGGGTTCCGTCGACCAGGACGGCGCCGGGCCGTTCCAGGGCCGGAGCGAGCAGTTCCACGATCCGGTCGAGCATGACGGGCACGTGCAGGGGGTCGGCTCCGGAGCGGGCCGCGTCGAGGCGCGTCCGCTCCCCGGCGGTGTGCTCCCCCTCGGCGGGCGCGCCGCCCGCGCCCGGGCGGGCGCCCCCGGTCCCGCCGTCCTGCCCGATATCCCCCATGTGCTGCTGTTCCTCCACGCTGTCGCCGTCTCCCCCCGAGTCGCCGTGGTAGCGCCGCGGTCGGTGCGCTCCACGGTGTCCTTGGCACGGCCCGGCGGGTTCCGGCGGGCCTCCGGACACGGCCGCTATTGTCCACCTTCCGGTGGCTTCGCGCTCACGACCTGGCACCGGGGAAGTCGCGCCAGCTCGTGGAGACCGCGCCCGGAGGCCGTTGCCGGACTCCGGCTTGCGAGGGTGTGGACTGTGTGCTGGTCGGCCCGGCGGTGTTTCCGCCGGGGTCACAGCACCCCGGGCAGCACCTCCTCCGACAGTTGCGCGAAGGCGGGTTCCTGTTCGGCCTCGTAGTCCGACCACGCCCGGGAGTCCCAGATCTCCAGGCGGGTGTTGGCGCCGATCACGACGCACTCCCGGTCCAGGCCCGCGTAGTCGCGGAGCTTGGCCGGGATGGTGACCCTGCCCTGTTTGTCGCAGTTCTCGTCCGAGGCGCTGGCGAAGAGGACCCGGCTGTAGTCGCGCACCGCCTTGGCGGTGACCGGGGTGGTGGCGAGCGCGCCGGTGATGCGCCGGAACTCCTCCGTCGGGAAGACGTAGAGGCAGCGTTCCTGGCCCTTGGTGATCACCAGACCCCCCGACAGCTCGTCGCGGTACTTCGCGGGGAGGAAGAGCCGCCCCTTCTGGTCGAGCCGGGGCGTGTGGGTGCCGAGGAACACACTTCCACCTCCCTCACCCTCGAAGTGGAGAATTCACCCTCTCCACGTTGCCCCACCTTACTCCACTCTTCCCCACCGTCAACAGATCTTTCCGGCTTTTGCGACCTCCGGGAGTCGTGAAAACGCAGGTCACAGCGTTGGGCGCGGTGGTGGGGGAAGGTGGAGGGCGCGGGGTGTGTCGCGGGGGCGCGGCCCTTCGGGGCCGCGGCGACCTGCGGCGACGCCGCGCGCGTGCCCGCGTGCGCGTGCGCGGAGGGACAGGGCGGGTGCACGGCGTTGCAGCCCGGCGTGTCGGACCGGCGCAGCGGGGTCCGGGCCGGTCGGGGCCGGGGTCCTCCCTCCCTCCGCGCCCTCCCTCCCCGCACCGGTGCCACCGCCGAGGAAACAGGAGGGCGATCGGAGCCCTTTGACCTCTTTGACCATTCCTGGAACCAATCGGCCGCTGATTCCGGCACTTTGGTTTGCAATCGGTTCGAATGGGCTTAGCCTCGGTTCCGAACAGCGACACGCGGAGCCACAGGGAGCGGGAGGGGTCTGGTGTCACTCGGTACACACCACGGCGGTCGCGGGGGCGACGTCCAGGGGGACGTCGGTGAGATCGTCGCCGTGGCCGACCGCGTCCGCACCGCGATCGAGACGGTCATCGAGGGCAAGCCGGAGGTGCTGCGCCTGGCGCTGACGGTCCTGCTCGCCGAGGGCCACCTGCTCATCGAGGACGTCCCCGGCGTCGGCAAGACCATGCTGGCCAAGGCCCTGGGCCGGGCCGTGGACTGCTCCGTGCAGCGCGTGCAGTTCACGCCGGACCTGCTGCCCAGCGACATCACCGGCGTCAGCGTCTACCACCAGGACCGGCGCGAGTTCGAGTTCAACCCCGGCCCGGTGTTCGCCAACATCGTGGTGGGCGACGAGATCAACCGCGCCTCGCCCAAGACCCAGGCCGCCCTGCTGGAGTGCATGGCCGAGCGCCAGGTGAGCGTGGACGGCCAGACCCGCGCCCTGGAGCGGCCGTTCATGGTGGTGGCCACCCAGAACCCGGGCGACATGGAGGGCACCTACGCCCTCCCCGAGGCCCAGCGCGACCGGTTCATGGCCCGCGTCTCGGTCGGCTACCCCGCCCCCCAGGCAGAACTCGACATGATCGACTCGCACAGCTCCAGCTCTCCGCTGGACGACCTGACGCCGGTCACCAGCGCCGCCCAGGTCCGCGACCTGGCCGACCGGGTGCGCACGGTGCACGTGGCCCCGGGCATGCGCCGCTACGTCGTGGACCTGGTCAACGCGACCCGCACCAGCCCCGAACTGCGCCTGGGCGCCTCACCGCGGGCCACCCTGCACCTGGTGCAGGCCGCCCGCGCCTACGCCGCCCTGGACGGACGCCACTACGTCGTTCCCGACGACGTGCAGGCCCTGGCCGTGCCGGTGCTCGCGCACCGGCTGCTGCCCGGCCCCGAGGCGCAGATGGAGCGCCTGACCCCCGAGCAGATCGTGGCCAAGCTGGTCGCGCGCCTGCCCGTGCCCGGCCCGCAGTAGCCCCGGCGCCCGCGGCCCTCCGCACCGCCCCGTACGCACCCGCCCCCGAGAGAGGGTCCATGCGCCCGCACCGAACCCTCACCGCACGAGGCGTCTGCATGCTCATCCTCGGCCTGACCGCCCTGGTGGCCGGCCTGGTCGTGGGACAGCGCGAGGTCGTGGGCCTGGGCGTGCTGCTCACCGTGCTCCCGCCGCTGTCGGCGCTGACCGTCCTGGGAGCCGCCTCCCGCGTCGTGCACAGCCGCACCCTGACCCCCGTGCGCATCCCGGCCGGACACAACGCCCGGGTGGAACTGCGGGTGGGCAACTCCTCGCGGACCTGGCCGGTGGCCGCGCTGTCGGTGCGCGACACGCTGCCCGTGCCGCTGGGCGGCGAACCCCGCTACACGGTGGGCTACCTGCGTCCGCGCGCCGTGCGCGACGTCGCCTACCTGGTCCGCCCGGCCGTACGCGGGGACTACCCGGTGGGCCCGCTGTGGGTCGGCGTGACCGACCCGCTGGGGTGCGTGCGGGTCAGCCGCGACGTGGGCGGACCCTCGCGCCTGCTCGTGACCCCCGTGACCGTCCCGCTGCCCGCGCTGGGCGCCGCGGACGGCTCCAAGGGCGAGGACTCGCCGCGGCGTTCGATGAGCGGCGCCGGGGAGCAGGACCCCGTCCCCCGCGAGTACCGGTACGGCGACGACCTGCGCAAGGTGCACTGGCGGTCCACCGCCAAGCACGGCGAGCTGATGGTGCGCCGGGACGAGCAGCACTCGCGGGAGAGCAGCGCGGTCCTGCTGGACACGCGGCGCGGGGCGCACGGACACCCGGGTCCCGCCGGGTCCCTGGAGACCGCCGTGAGCGCCGCCGCCTCGGTGGCGGTGCACCTGATCGACGGCGGCCACGAACTGCGACTGCACACCGAGCGGGGCCGGGTCGGGACCACGAGCGCGTCGGGCGTGCTGGACGGTCTGGCCGTCGCCGAGCCCTCCGACACCCCCGGGCTGCTCGGCGGGATCGGCATGCTGGCCGAATCCCGCGGGACGACCGGCCTGGTCGTGGCGGTGCTGGGCGCGGTGGACCCCGAGGAGGCCGCCGCCCTGGCCCGCACGGGCGGCCGCGGCACGCGCGTCGCCGTGCTGTGCGCGCACGCCGCCTGGCCCGGCCCCGACACCCTGCGCGGGGTCCACGACGTGCTGGCCGGGGCCGGATGGCGCGTCCTCGTCCTGGGCTCCACCGCCGAACTGCCCGACCTGTGGCGCCGCGCCTGCGCGTCCGCTCCCGCCGCCGGGCCGCACACCCCTCGGAAGGTTGCGCGTTGAGAGCACTGATGCCCCTGGCCACCCTGGTCTGCCTGCTGACGGCGCTGCCGCTGCTGGGCGGCCTCGTACGGGGTGAGGCCTGGTGGGTTCCGGCCCTCGTGATGACGGCGGCGGTGGGCGGCGTGTCCGCGCTGTACCGCCTCAGCGGCTGGAGCTCCTTCCCGGTGCCGTTCCTCCAGGTGCTGGCGGCGGCGCTGCTGATGACGCCGCTGTTCGCCGGACACGTCGCGCCCCTGGGGCTGCTGCCCTCCGGTGACGTGGCGGCGCACCTGCTGCGGGTGTTCGACGAGGGCCTGGAGACGATCGACACCAGCACGCCCCCGGTCTCCTCCACCGCCGGGGTCATGCTGATCATCGCGCTGGTGTTCGTGCTGTTCGCGATCGTCGCGGACCTCCTCGCGGTGACCGCGCGCTGCCCCGGGATGGTCGGCGCCCTGGTGGCCGTGCTGATGGCGGTCCCGCTGATCGTGGACGGCGCCGGGCTGGGCTGGCTGCCCGCGACCAGCGGCGCCGTCGGCTTCCTGCTGCTGCTCGCGGTGGACGTGTGGGTGCGCGGCCGCGAGTGGGGCGTGCGCGTCCCCGACGGCCACGACTCCTCGGCCCGCGTGCTGAGCGCGGTGGGCAGGGCGACGACGGTGGCGCTGGCCTCGGCCGCCGCGGTGCTGCTGGCGCTGACGGTGCCGCTCGCGGTGCCGTCGCTGCGCACCGACGTGCTCCACACGATGGCCGACGGCACCTACATCGGCACCGGCGGAGACCGCATCACCACCACGCACCCGCTGGTCTCGCTGCGGCGCGAGCTGGCCTCCTCCTCAGACCGCACGGTGCTGACCTACCGGACCGACGCCGAACGGCCCGACTACCTGCGCACGTACGTGCTGGACGAGTTCGACGGCGCGAACTGGACGATGACGCCGGTCAGCGTCTCGGGCGACACCGTCGTCGACGGGGAGCTGCCGCTGCCCACCGGGTGGGGCTCGGAGCCCTCCGGCGACGCGGTGACCACGCGGATCTCGATGGACTCGGACGCGCCCGGGATCGACTTCCTGCCGCTGCCGTACTGGGTGCGGACCGTGGACGTGCCCGGCGAGTGGTACGCCGACCCGGCGAGCCACGTGGTGTTCACGACCGAGAGCGCGCCCACGGGACTGAACTTCACCGTGGAGACCCTGAGCCGGGAGCCCTCCGCCGAGGAGCTGGCCGACAGCGGCGGCCCGCGGTCGCTGCCGGGCGACTTCCGCGACCTGCCCGGCGGCCTGGACCCGCGGGTGCGGGAGCTGGCCGAGGACCTGACCGAGGACGCGCAGAGCCCCTACGAGCGCGCGGTGGCGCTCCAGGACCACTTCGCGGGCGGCGCGTTCACCTACGACCTGTCCCCGCCCGCGGTGCCCGACGGAGCCGACCCGCTCGCCTACTTCCTGTTCGAGGACCGGGTGGGCTACTGCGAGCAGTTCGCCGGGGCGATGGCGGTCATGGCCCGGCAGGTGGACATCCCGGCGCGGGTGGCGGTGGGATACACCGCGGGCGAGCAGCAGGGCGACGGCCGCTGGGCGGTGTCCGTGGGCGACGCCCACGCCTGGCCGGAGCTGTACTTCGAGGGCGCGGGCTGGGTGCGGTTCGAGCCGACCCCCTCCTCCGCCGGGGGGCAGGGCTCGGCGTCGGTGCCCGACTACTCCCGGGGCGGGCAGGCGGGCGTCGACAACCCGGACGGGGTCGCGGCGGAGCCGCTGGAGCCCTCGCCCGAGGAGCCGGACGCCCCGCGGGACGAGGCCACCGAGGAGGCCGAGGAGCCCAGCGAGGCCCCCGAGGAGGAGCCCGGGGACGAGCCCTCCTCGTCGGTGGCCGCCCCGGGCGACGACGCGCGGGACGGCCCGGACCTGTCGTGGCTGCCCGTGGCGGGCGCCGTCGCGGGTGCGCTGCTGCTGCTGGCCCTGCCCGCGCTGGTGCGCGCCCTGACGCGCTGGTCCCGGACGGCTTCGCTGACCGGCGGCGCGGGAACGGCGGGCGCGCACACCGCGTGGCGGGAGCTGCGGGACACCTGCCTTGACCTGGGCGGCACGTGGTCGCTGGCGGAGAGCCCGCGCGCCACGGCCGAACGCCTGGCCGGTTCCGGTCCCGTGCCCCGACCCGACGCGGCCCCGGTGGGGCTGATGTCGGGGGCGGCCCCGGGTCCGGTGTCGCCGGAGGCCGCGGCGGCGCTGCGGCGGCTGGCCCTGGCCGAGGAGGAGGCGCGCTACGCGCCCTCGCCCGGGGCCCCGGAAGGGTTGCGCGAGGACCTGCGGACGGCCCTGGCGGGGCTGACCGGGGTGGTCGGCGCGGCGGCGCGCGTCCGCGCGGTGCTGCTGCCCCGGTCGCTGGCCCCGTGGCACCGTCCGCGCCGCGCGGTAGACCCCGAGCCCGTGACGTCCTAGGGAGTGTTCCGCGGAGGCTTTCGGATCAGCGAGCGGCCGTCCGGGCAATCTCTCGCAAGACGGTTCGCGCAGGTCAGCCTGGTTGGCTTCTCAAGCGAAACCGGCGCAGCGAGAGGCAGCCCGGTGCTCGCGGAAGTACCGGAGCCGAAGGCTCTCCGTTGAGGGTGGTGGAGGGCGACGGGCGGGACCGAAATGATCCAAGGAACACGACCTAGCGGTGGCGGCCGGGGCCCGCGCACGCGAGCCCGGTTCCCGGCTCGCCCCGTGGCGTGCGCGGGCCCCGCGTGCGGGATGTTCGCCCGCCCCCCGCGCACGGGAGCCCGCCCGGAAAACGTGGTGGGCCCCGCACCACTGTGCGGGGCCCACCACGGGGAACTGCGTGTCCGGCGCGGATCCCTTCCGGGATCCCCGACCGGCGGAGCACGGCCGAGCACGACCGCCGAGGGTGTGGGACCGGGGTCCTACTCCTCACCCTCCTGGCGACGGCGCCAGCGCTCCTCGAAACGGTTCATCATGCCGGGACGGCTGCCGCCCCGGCGCTTCTGCTTGGGCTCGGCCGCCACGGCGCCCTGGTCGGCGCCGCCGCTCCCGGAGGCCTTGCGCCAGGCGTTGGCGCCCCACAGGAAGCACAGCAGCATGACGAGGAAACCGAGGACGCTGATGGCGACCTGGGCGACTGTGGACTGGAGCATCAACCCCGTCATCAGCAGCACGATACCGACGACGAAACCGAGTCCGGCCTTGATGATCCAGCGCTTGTAATGGACCGCGGGGTTCGTTTGCCGAACGGTGTTCGCGAACTTCGGGTCCTCGGCATACAGCGCCCGCTCGATCTGGTCGAGCATGCGCTGCTCGTGTTCAGAGAGCGGCACGGCGCCTCCCTACGGCAGTCCCCGGTTGGGGTGACGGGTACTGAAGAACAGTCTCTTGGTCAGTGGTATGCCCAGAATACGATGAGCTAGCGCCCGGTGGAAAGAAAAGCTGCGTGCGTACCTGACCACCAGGGGCCACGATACCCTCGCCCTGTATCGGAAACACCGGCTTCCATGCCTCTCTTCTTACCCTCATTCCGGTCCTACCCTGGGGAACGCTCCGAGGGCCCCGGAAGTTGCCGCATCATACGTCGTTTTCGTCACGCTTGGCCAACACGGCCGACTGTATCGCGCCCGGCCCGAAACGTGCCGTTACGCGATCCATAACCCGTTCAACATCCCTCCAACCCGATTCCTCCTCTCCCAGTGCCAACTGGCGGTGCACCTGTTCCACCGGCACGACCCCCTCCACCCTCACCCCCACCAGGCGCAGCGGCACCCCCCTCAATCCGGAGGCGGTGTACAGCTCGCGGGCGACGGCGCTGATCTCGCGGGCCACGTCGGTGCCCTCGGCCAGGGTCCGCGACCGGGTGATGGTGGAGAAGTCGCCGCGGCGCAGCTTCACGCTCACCGTGCGCCCCGCCTGCCCCGACGCCCTCAGGCGGCGCCCGACCTTCTCGGCCAGCCTCAGCAGCTCGCGGTCCACCACCCCGGGGTCGGCCACGTCCTCGTCGAAGGTCTCCTCCGAGCCGATGCTCTTGTCCGGGGACTCGGGCACGACCGGGCTGGTGTCCACCCCCCGCGACAGCTCGGCCAGGCGGGTCCCGGCCTTGTCGCCCAGCTCCATGCGCAGCAGGTCCGGCTCGTAGCGGGCCAGCTGGCCGACCGTGCGCACGCCCAGCCGGGCCAGGGTCTGCTCGGTCCGGTCCCCCACCCCGGGCAGCGCCCCGACCGGCAGCGGGTCCAGGAAGCCGCGCACGTGGGCGGTGGGCACCAGGAGCAGGCCGTCGGGCTTGCAGTGCGTGGAGCCGAGCTTGGCGGTGAAGCGGGTGGCGGCCACGCCCACGGAGCAGGTCAGGCGCTGTTCCCGGCGCACCCGCTCGCGGATCATCGCGGCGATGCGCACCGGTCCGCCCAGGCGGCGGCGCGCGCCGGACACGTCCAGGAAGGCCTCATCCAGGGAGAGCGGCTGCACCAGCGGCGTCACCGAGCGCAGGATGTCCATGACGGCCTCCGACGCCTGGCGGTAGGCGGGGCCGTCGGGCGGGAAGACCAGGGCGTCCGGGCACAGGCGCAGGGCCCGCGCCATGGGCATGGCCGAGTGGACGCCGTGCGCGCGGGCGAGGTAGTCGGCGGAGGAGACCACACTGCGCGGGCCGGTGCCGCCCACGATGACCGGGCGTCCGCGCGCCTCGGGGTGGCGCAGCTGTTCGACGCTCGCGAAGAAGGCGTCCATGTCCAGGTGCAGGATATGGCAGTCGTCGTCCGGTCCGGAGCCGTCCGCGGGGAAGTCCGCGTCCAGCGCCGCGATGCCCTCCGGGGAGACCATGCCCCGCATCGCGGCGCCGCGTTCCAGTTGGCGTCGGCTCATACAGCCAGGTTATGCCGTGCCGGGGACGCCCCGGCCCCGGCACCGGGGTTCAGGCGCGGTGCGCGACGACGTGCAGCTGGGTGGCGATGCCGATCAGCTCGGGGTGCTCGGCTGCGGCCCTCTCCAGCTCCACCAGGTGCTGCCCGGCGTGGGCGTCGCCCTCCCAGGCGTGCCCGGGCACGAGGTCGGCGAACGCGCGGACGCCGCGGACGCTCTCCCCGGACAGTCCGGCCCGACCGATCAGCTCCAGGACCTGCTGGCGGGTGAAGCGGCGCGGCATCGGGTCGCCCTCGCCCCAGCGTCCGTCGGGGTCGCCGAGCAGGTGGTGGGCCTCGGTGATGTGTCCGGCCAGCGCGCGGTGCAGGGCTCCGGCGACCGCGTTGGTGACCAGCAGGCTCACCGCGCCGCCCTCGCGGGTGATGCCGACCACGTCGTGCAGCGCCGCGGCCGGGTCGTCCACGTACTCCAGCACGTTGTGCACCAGGACGAGGTCGGCGCTGGCCGGCGCGAACAGGGCGGCCAGGTCGCGGGTCTCCCCCTGGACCCCGCGCACGGACACCCCCCGCTCCGCGGCGCGGCGCTCCAGGGCCGCGAGCGAGTCGGGGCTGGGCTCGACCACGGTCACCCGGTGGCCGAGTTCGGCCAGGGGGACGGCGGCGCCGCCGGTGCCCCCGCCCGCGTCGACGATCTCCAGGGGCCCGTCCCCGAGCCGGTCCAGCAGTCCGACGAGGGCGTCCCACACGACCGCGGTCCGGGCCGCGTTGGCGGCCCGCCCCGGGCCGGTCGCCCCGCTCGCGCCGAGGCCGCCGCCCGCGGCCACGCTGGTCCTGTCAGTCACCTGCGTTCCCTCAATCCACGTTGCCGCGACGGTCCCCCGCGCGCCGGTGCCGGTCGCGCCCTAGAGCGAGAGCGTCGGCTTGTTCTCCATCAGCCTGGACAGGAGTCCGCTGACGAAGTTGGGGGACTCGTCGGTGGACAGCTCCTTGGCCACGCCGACCGCCTCGGCGATCGCCACACCGTCCGGGATGTCGTCGGCCCACAGCAGTTCGTAGGCGCCCATCCGCAGGATGTTGCGGTCCACGACCGGCATGCGCTCCAGGGTCCAGCCGATGGCGTAGGTGTCCAGGAGCTCGTCGATGCGCTCACGCCGCTCGTCGACCGAGCGGGCCAGGCTCTCGGTGAAGTCGTTGATCGGCGGTTCGGGCTGGGCCCGCCGGCGCCGGATGACGTCCTCCACCGAGGTGGCGCGCACCTCGGCCTCGTAGAGGACCTCGACCGCGCGCCGCCGTGCCTTGCGCCGTGCTCCGCTCATCAGTTGACTCGCCCGAGGTAGTCACCCGTGCGGGTGTCGACCTTGACGCGCTCGCCTTGGCTGATGAACAGGGGCACCTGGATGGTGGCGCCGGTCTGGACGGTGGCGGGCTTGGTGCCGCCGGTGGAGCGGTCGCCCTGCACGCCCGGGTCGGTCTGGGTGATCTCCAGCTCGACGGCGGGGGGCAGCTCGATGTAGAGGGGGTTGCCCTCGTTGGTGGCCACGGTGGCCTTGGTGTTCTCCAGCAGGAAGTCCTTGCCGTCGCCGACGACGGCCTCCGGGACCGGGATCTGGTCGTAGGTGCTGGTGTCCATGAAGATGAAGGCCTCGCCGTCGTGGTAGAGGTACTCCATCTCGCGGCGGTCGACGTTGGCGAACTCGACCTTGGACCCGGCGTTGAAGGTCTTGTCGACGATCTTGCCCGTGAGGACGTTCTTCAGCTTGGTACGGACGAACGCGCCGCCCTTGCCCGGCTTGACGTGCTGGAACTCCAGGACGTTCCAGAGGACGCCGCCGTCGAGCCGCAGGGTCGTGCCGTTCTTGATGTCGTTCGTCGTGGCCACTTCGGTCGTCTCTCCAAGGGGTTTGACACGTCGGGGACCGGCCCCCTCGGGGGCCCGGTCTGTGTTCGGTGGGGCCGGGCACGGGCACCTCGGGAAGCTTCCCGGGCACGCCGGTGCGCACGTCGCCTGTGTGCAGTCTAGTGGCTTCGCGGAACCTGGGTGCCGCCCGTGACCGCGCGGTACGCCTCGTCCAGCAGTTCGGGCGCGGGGCCGCTGAGGATGGTGGGCCGCGCCAGACCGTCCAGGACGACGAAGCGCAGGGTGGCTCCGCGGGCCTTCTTGTCCACGCTCATGGCGGCGCGCAGTTCGGGCCAGGCCTCGGGGGCGTAGGAGACGGGCAGGCCGACCGAGGAGAGCAGCGAGCGGTGGCGCTGGACCAGGTCGTCGCCCACGCGGCCGTCCAGGCGGGCGAGTTCGGCGGCGTAGACCATGCCGATGGAGACCGCGTAGCCGTGCCGGAAGGTGTAGTTCTCGGCGCGCTCGATGGCGTGGCCCAGGGTGTGGCCGTAGTTGAGGATCTCGCGGCGGCCGCTCTCGCGCAGGTCGCCGGAGACGACGTCGGCCTTGACCCGGATGGCGCGCTCGATGAGCTCTCGGGTGTGCCTGCCCTCGGGTTCGGCCGCGCCCTCGGGGTCGTCCTCGACCAGGTCGCAGATGACGGGGTCGTCGATGAACCCGGCCTTGACGATCTCGGCGAGGCCGCCGATGTAGTCGGCCCGGGGCAGGCTCGGCAGGGTGGCGAGGTCGCACAGGACCCCGGCCGGGGGGTGGAAGGAGCCGACGAGGTTCTTGCCCTCGGGGGTGTTGATGCCGGTCTTGCCACCGACGGCGGCGTCGACCATGCCGAGCAGGGTGGTGGGCACCAGGACCGAGCGCACGCCGCGCAGCCAGGTGGCGGCGACGAACCCGGCCAGGTCGGTGGCGGCTCCCCCGCCCACGCCGACGACGGCGTCGCTGCGGGTGAAGCCCCGCTGCCCGAGCCGGGACCACAGGTCGGCGGCGACGGCGGCGGTCTTGGCGGCCTCGCCGTCCGGGACGGGCATGGAGTGCGCCCGGTAACCGGCGGCCTCCAGCGCGCCGACCACGGGACGGGCGATCCCGTCCAGGCTCCGGGGGTGGATGACGGCCACCTGGGCGGCGTCGCCGACCAGGGAGGGGAGTTCGGAGAGGACCCCGCTGCCGACCACCACGTCGTAGCGGCCGGCGGAGTCGCCCACACCGATCCGGGTCACGGTCACTGCTGAGCCTTTCCGGAGTCCTGTCCGGCCAGCGAGGGCAGGATGGCGTCGACGATCTCTTCGGGGTGGTAGCCGGTCGTCTCGACGGTGACGCTGGCCAGGCGCTCGTAGACGGGCAGGCGCTCGTTGAGCAGTTGGCGCAGCCGGGTGCGGGGGTTGCCCGCGAGCAGGGGACGGGCCACGTCCATGCCCACGCGCTTGGCGGCCTCGCCGAACTCCACCTGGAGGTAGACCACGTGGTGCTCGGCCAGGTCGCGCTGGGTGTCCTCGTCCAGGACCGCGCCGCCGCCGACGGCGATCACGCCCTCCCAGGCGCGCAGCCCTTCGGCGACGACCTCGCGCTCCAGGGCGCGGAAGCGCTCCTCGCCGTCCTCGACGAAGATGTCGCCGATGGGCTTGCCCGCGCGCTTCTCGACCTCGGTGTCGGTGCACAACAGGTCGGCGCCCAGGCGCCCGGCCAGGGCCTCGCCGACGGTGGACTTGCCCGACCCGGGCGAACCGATGAGCACCGCGATCGCTTTTGCCACGCTCTTCCCATCTGGAGAATCCGGGGCACCGCGCACTGAGAAGTGCTGCCCCGGCCTTGGTCTTGCCGTCCCCCCACCTTAGCTTCGCCGGGGGGACGCGAACCCTCGCCGGGGGGGGACGCGAACCGCCCCCGCGCGTGCGGGGAGAGCACGGCCACGACGCCGTACCACTCCAGCGGACCGACGCCCTCATGCTCCAGGGGAAATCGGTCCCCGAGAGCGGTGGGAGAGGCCGTCCACAGGCCGGGCCGCGGCACTGGTGGGGACGTTCGATCCGCCCCTATGCTCGGATTCGGGGGCGACTTCGCCGCCCATGAGTGCGACGAGCGCCCCCGAATCCAGTGTGGCCCTTCCCTTCGCGCCCCGCCAGCCCCGAGGACGCGCCTGTGGACAACCGTTGCGGCAGGGGGCGCCGGGGCGGTTCCCAGTCCGCTTCCGTCCCGTTCGTGAACGGGACGGAAGCGCGCCGAGGCCGGGATCGAAGGTCAGCGGATGGTCAGCGCGTCCAGGTAACCCCTGAGGTTGCGCGCGGTCTCGGCGACCGAGTCGCCGCCGAACTTCTCGACGGCGGCCTCGGCGAGCACCAGGGCGACCATCGCCTCGGCGACCACACCGGCGGCCGGGACGGCGGTGACGTCGCTGCGCTGGTGGTTGGCCTGCGCGGGCTCGCCGGTCTCGATGTCGATGGTGTCCAGCGCCCGGGGCACCGTCGCGATGGGCTTCATGGCCGCGCGCACGCGCAGCGGGTCGCCGGTGGTCATACCGCCCTCGACGCCTCCGGCGCGGTTGGTGCGGCGGCGCACGCCGTCCGGACCGGGTTCGATCTCGTCGTGGGCGGCCGAACCGCGGCGGGCGGCGGTGCGGAAGCCGTCGCCGACCTCCACGCCCTTGATCGCCTGGATGCCCATGAGCGCACCGGCCAGGCGCGCGTCCAGGCGCCGGTCCCAGTGCACGTGGCTGCCCAGGCCGGGCGGCAGGCCGTAGGCCAGCACCTCGACCACTCCGCCGAGGGTGTCACCGGACTTCTTGGTGTCGTCGACCTCCTCGACCATGCGGGCGCTGGTCTGGGCGTCGAAGCAGCGCAGCGGGTCGGCGTCGATCGCGGCCAGGTCCTCCGGGCGCGGCTCCGGGGCGTCCTCGGGCACCGCCACGGGTCCCATGGACACCACGTGGCTCAGGATCTCCACGCCCAGGGCCTGGCGGCAGAACTGGCGCGCCACCTCGCCGATCGCGACGCGGGCGGCGGTCTCGCGGGCGCTGGCGCGCTCCAGGATCGGCCGGGACTCCCCGTGGCCGTACTTCTGCATGCCGACCAGGTCGGCGTGGCCGGGGCGGGGCCGGGTGAGCGGCGCGTTGCGCGCCACGCTCTCCAGCTCCTCGGCGGGCACCGGGTCGGGGGACATCACCTTCTCCCACTTGGGCCACTCGGTGTTCCCGACCTCGATCGCGACCGGACCCCCCTGGGTGCGGCCGTGACGGATGCCCCCGATGACGGAGACCTGGTCCTTCTCGAACTTCATCCGGGCGCCCCGTCCGTACCCGGCGCGACGGCGGAGCAGCGCGGCGGCGATGTCGTCCGAGGTGACGGACACACCGGCCGGGAGGCCCTCAAGAATCGCGACGAGTGCGGGTCCGTGGGACTCCCCCGCGGTCAGCCAACGCAACATGTGCACGATCCTTTCACGGATCGCCGTGCGGTGGCACCGCGGGTTCAGGGTTGTGGAAAGAGCGCTCCTCCCGCCAGGACGGTGGCCAGCGCGGCGGCGAGCATGAAGGGGCCGAGCGGGAAGGGGTCCCTGCGGGTGAGCCGCCGCAGCGCCATGAGCACGATCCCCACCAGGGAGAAGGCCGCGAAGGCCCAGAACACGGCGACCAGCGCGCCGAGGGTCCCCGCAGCCCACCCCGCGTACAGCGCGGTGAGCCCGGAGAGCTTGACGTCGCCGAAGCCCAGCCCCGCGCTGTGCACCCGCCACAGCAGCCAGTACAGCACCGTGACCAGGACCATGCTGACGAGCGCCCCGACGGCCCGGTCGGCGTCGGGTCCCTCGGGGGGCAGCAGGACGGCCAGCCCGATCAGGACCGCGGCGACGGGGTAGGCGGGGAAGACGACGGCGTCGGGCAGGCGCATGACCCGCAGGTCGATGACGGCCAGCGGCACGCCGACGGCGGTCAGCCAGAGCACGGCCAGCACGCCGAACGGGCACCAGTCGGGTTGGAGGGTGGCCCACAGGCCGACGCAGCCGAAGAGGGCGGCGGTCACGACGACGACCGCGGGGTGGGACCGGACGACCTGCTCGCAGTGGGGGCAGGCCCCCCGTCTTCGGAACGTCCGGGCCTCCACCGCCGGGAACCAGCGCAGGAAGCGCAGTTCGGCGCGGCAGTGGGGGCAGCGGGGCGGCGGCGGGCCCTCGTCGTCCTCCTCCGGCGGGAGCCGGTGCTCGCCGTGCACGTCCTCCCCGGTGTCGGGGACCGCGGTGGCGTCGTCGCGCGCGGGCTGGACGTGCCGGTCGGCGGAGGGCGTGAGCGAACCGCGGGAGGCGGGTGCGGGCGGCGGGCCGGCGGGGCCGAAGAGGTGGACGAGGCGGCCGTTGACCTGGCCCACCACCACTCCGAGCAGGGCGAGGAGGACGGCGACGGACGCCGTCCACAGGTGCGGGTGGAGGAGGAGTGTCGAGGGGGTGGGCATGATGGGAAGCTACCCTTCCGGGGCCCGCGGCGACACCGCCCGGTCCGGCCTGTGGATAACTCCCCGTCCGCGAACGCCGCGGCACCGCACGCCCGCACGGCGTAGGCACGGGGCCAAGGCGCGGAGCGGTCCGAAGCCGCGGGGCTCGCGGCCCGGCCGGAGGCGACCGGGACGGGGTCAGTCCCTGTCGGCGGTCCCGGGCCCGCTCGGGGGCGCGTCGCCGCGCTGGGCGCGCACGACGGCGCTCAGTTCGATGCCCCCGGGCAGCACGTGGCGCAGTTCGGCGGTGAGCCGCTCGGCCACGCGCCGCAGGACCTCGTCGTCGCGCTCGTCGAGTTCGAGGCGGATGCCGATCTCGCCGCGCTCGGAGGGGTGGATGCGGACGCGCTCGATGCCGAACTCGCCCTTGGTGACCTGGTAGATGAGTCCGAGGACCTGCGGGTCGTCCTTGGGCTCGGGGACGGCGCCGGTCTCGGCGATCATGCCGAGGAAGGGGCCCTGCACGGTGTAAGGCACGGGGCCGGCCACGTCGAGCACCAGCGCGTCCGCCTCCTCCTCCAGGGCCGCCTGGCAGGCGTCCCTGACGGTGAAGGGCACGGGGCGCGCGTCCGGGCGCCAGCGGCGGACCGCGTCCACGGAGGTGAAGGCGAGCATGCCGCGCCGCCCGTCCCTGCCGGTCATGATCGGGACGGCGACCTCGCTGTTCTTGTCCTTGGTGAGCCCGCCGACGCCCTCCTCGGTCTCGGTGGCCACGGCGACCACGGGGATGAGCACGCGGGTTCCGCTGAGCGCGGCCAGCACCTGACGGTCGCCCGTGGCGCCCGTCGCGTGTTCGCGCAGGCGTGCCTCGACCTCGGGATCGACGCTGCCGTCGTCGTCGCGGAAGTTCTGGGCGCCGATGATGGATGGTCTGCTCACGTGCACCGACTCTACCCGTGGGGCGCGGGGCCCGTGGCGGGCACGCCCGAAGCGGCGCGGGCCGGGCGACGCGCGCCCGGATCCGGGCCCGGTCCGTCTTCGGCGGATTCGGACACACGAAACGGTCGGGTCCGCGGGCGGGGCGGGCGCGGCCCTCACCCCCGCCGGGCGGCCCCGCCCTCCTCCAGCGCGCCGATGATCGAGCCGAGCTGGGCGACCTGCTCCTCGCTGAGGCGGTCGAAGATCAGCGAGCGCACGCGCTCGGCGTGGCCGGGCGCGGCCTGTTCCAGGAGGAGGGAGCCCTTCTCGCTGAGCACGGCCCACAGCCCGCGGCGGTCGTCGTCGCAGTGCTCCCGGTGCACGTAGCCGCCGCGTTCGAGCCGTGCGACCTGGTGGGAGAGCCTGCTCTTGGACACGATGACGCTGTCGGCCAGCACCCGCATGCGCATGCGCCGGCCCTCGGCCTCGGACAGGTGCACGAGGATGCCGTACTCGATGAGGGAGAGCCCGGTACGGGCGCGCAGGTCCTTCTCCAGCTCGTCGTAGACCCAGGCGTTCATCCTGAGGAAACCACGCCAGACGTGCTGTTCTCCGACGTCAAGCCACCCGGCGTTGTTCATGCGGCCCATCGTAGCGGCGTGTCCGAAACCCCCGCCCCGCCACACCGTCGGACCCCGCGTCGGCCCGTGGTGGACTGTGGTGGGGGAACGCCTTGCACGAGGGCCTCGCATTGCCTAAACTCCTCTTCCGAGGAAGATTCTTCTAAGAAGCCTTGTTACACCTCAGCGAATGGGCCCGGCCCCCGGGTCCGCCGACCCGTCAGGGAGACACCATGGCAGCGCAGGAACTCCAGTCCGGAACCTGGAAGATCGACACCGCCCACAGCGTCGTCGGCTTCTCCGTACGACACATGATGGTCAGCAAGGTCCGCGGGCGCTTCGAGAAGTTCGACGCCACGCTGACGGTGCCCGAGGACCCCACCCAGGCGTCCGTCGAGGCCACCATCGACGCCAGCTCGATCAACACCGACAACGGCGACCGCGACAACCACATCCGCTCCGCCGACTTCTTCAACGTCGAGGAGCACCCGGAGTTCACCTTCCGCTCCACCGGCGCAGTCGCCAAGGGCGAGGACTTCGTCCTGCAGGGCGAGCTGACCATCAAGGGCAACACCCGCCCCGTCGAGATCGCGCTGGAGTTCAACGGCTCCACCATCGACCCCTACGGTCTCAACCGCGCCGGCTTCACCGCCTCCACGCAGATCAGCCGCAAGGAGTTCGGCGTGGACATCGAGATGCCGATGGACGGCGGCGGCGTGGTCGTCGGCGACAAGATCACCATCGACATCGACGCCGAGTTCACCCGCCAGGCCTGAGCACGTCCGTGACGGCCGGGCGGGCTCCGGGCCGCATGGGACAGGGGAACACGCGGGGCGGGACGGTCTCCCGGAAGTTTTGACGACACACCGTCATCACCTTCGGGGCCGCTCGGATATCGTCAGCGGGGGGAGGGCGCACAGCCCTCCCCCCGCTCGTGTCACGCGTGCGCGCCACCCGCCGACCAGGAGGTCCCGTGTCCCCGTCCAACCCCTTCTCCCCCGAGGTCGTCTCCGCCGTCACCGCCCACATGAACGGCGACCACCCCGAGGACACCCTGCTCATCTGCCGCGCGCTGGGCGGCCGGCCCGAGGCCACCGCCGCGCGCATGACGGGCCTGGACGGCGACGGCGGCGACTACGCGGTCACCGTGGACGGAACCGAGCACGCCGTGCGCGTGCCGTGGGCGCGGCCCCTCACCGAGCGCGCCCAGATCCGCGCCGAGGTCGTGCGCATGTACCAGGAGGCCTGCGACAGGCTCGGCGTGACCCCGCGCGGGCAGCACTGAGGCGCACGGGGCGTACAGGACGCGGACACGTGTGAGGGCAGCACGCGGTGGCCGGGAGGGATGGCCCCCTGTATCCAGGAAAGCCCACGGGCACCCGTTCCCGCCAGCCCCGGCCCGCGCCTGTGGACGACCTCCGGGGAACGTGCCGGACGAAGCTCGACCGCCTCCCTCCGTCCCACTCCCGGTTTCGGTGGAACTTCACGGAGCCGTGAGGAGTCAAACGGGATGGAGGGAACGACGGGGGACACGGGTCCGGTGCCGCGAACGCCACGCGAACCGCGCCGCGCGGACCTACCCTGGAGGGACCTCGTTCCCCCGCAGGTCCACGACACCAACGCCTATCCGAAGGATGGCTCCGACCCCGATGGTCACGCCCGACCCCGGTGACGAGAACGCGCCGACCCAGCGGATCGAACCCACCGCGCCCACCACACGCATCGGCCCCGACGCGGACCGCACGCCCGCGGCCCGCACGCGCTGGGCCACCCGTGTGTTCCGCCCGGGAACGGCCCCAGGAGGCGACACCGAGCCCACCCGCGTGTCCTCCCCGACCGCGGACCGCACCAGCGTCCTGCCCGGCGCCGGTCAGGCGGACGCCACCCGCACGGCCGCCGCGGCCCCCGGCACGCGCCCCGCCCGCACCATCCCGGGCGACGGCCGCACCGACGGCCGCGCGCCCTGGTGGCGAACCCTGTTCGGCCCGCTCCTGGACTGGATGGCCCGCCTGGTCTCGCGCGTGGTGGTCGGCCCCGCCAGCGACCTCGACTACGCCGTCCCCGCCGAACTGCGCCGCCGCTACCGCGTGCTCGACCACATCGGCGCGGGCGGCGAGGCCGTCGTCTACCTGGCCGAACCCACCGACTCCCCCGGACGCCGACTCGCGCTCAAGGTGTACCGGCCCGGCCACGACATCAACCGCGAACTCCTCGACCGCCTGCGCGCCCGCGGCACCGCCTCGCCGCACACCCCCGCCATCCAGGGGTACGGCACCGCCGCCAGCTCCTGGGGCGAGGACCTGGCCTGGGAGGCACAGGAGTACTTCTCCCACGGCTCGCTGCGCTCGCTCATCGACCAGGCCCCGCTGTCGGACGAGCGCGCCCGCGCCGTGGTCTCCGCCGTCGCCGACTGCCTGCACCACTGGCAGGACGAACTCCAGCACAACCACACCGACGTCAAGCCCGAGAACCTGCTCGTGCGCTCCCTGGACCCGCCGGTCGTGGCGCTCACCGACTTCGGCGGCGCCGTGCGCGCCACCATGAGCCGCGTCTACGGCGGACTGGCGGTCACCGAGGACTACGCCGCGCCGGAGGTCGTCGAGGGCCGCCGCGAGGCGCCCGCGGCCTGGTGGTCCCTGGGCGTGATCGTGCACGAGCTGGTGGCCGGACGCCGCCCCGAGCGCGGCGGCAACTGGCTGACCGCCCGCAACACCGAGGTGGACATCTCCGCCATCACCGACGAGCGCTGGCGCCTGCTGGCCCGCGGCCTGCTCACGCTCGCGCCCTCGGCCCGCTGGGGCCACGACGAGGTCGTGCAGTGGCTGGCGGGCGAGCGCCCGCAGATCCGCGCGGCCACGCGCCTGCGCCCCATCGAGTTCGCCGGAGCCAGCCACGAGGACCCGCCGAGCCTGGCCTTCGACCTGCTCGACCGCTCCGAGACCGGCGCCATGTGGCTGCGCACCCACTGGTCGCAGCTGCGCAGCTGGCTGGACCGCGAGGTCAACGACTACACCTTCGACCGCGCCTACCTGACCGGCCTGGACGCCCACCCCGAACAGGCGCACGTGGCGATCAGCGCTCTGGCCGCCCGCTACGTGCCCGGGATGCCGCCGCGCTTTCGCGGCCACGAAATCAGCGCCGACGGACTGCTGGACCTGGCCACCGGCGACGCCAGCCGCCACGCGGTGGTGCGCGAGGCCGTGACCTCGGGCGCGGTCGGACTGGGCGCCCAGCACTGGTGCCCGCACCCGGCCTGCCGCTCGGGCGGTTCGGGGCGGTGCGCCCTGCTGGAGCGCGTCCAGCACGAGGTGCCCCTGATCATGCGCAAGGTGTCCGAGAACGTCGACCAGCTGGTCGGCTCGGGCCCCGACGCGCCCCGGCGCCCAGACGCCCACGAGACCGACACCGCCTGGGCCAGGGCGGTCGAACTCGTCCTGCTCCCCGACACCGCCTCCCGGAGCCGGTCGCTGCTGCGCCGCCAGTCCTGGCACCCGCGCCAGCGCACCGCGGCCCCGCACGCCCCGTGGTGGGTGGAACAGCGGCGCCTGGCCCTGCGCGACGCCAACGGCCGCGACGCCCTGGCCACCCGGGCAGCCCTGATCACGGCGGTGCTCCTGCTGCCCGAGGCGGCACGGGTCGGCGGCGCGGTCGCCGAGCGCGAGCGCGCCGACGGCAGGGCGCGCCGACAGGACCGGTGGGCGTCGCTGGCCGGTTCGGCCGGTGAACGCTGGTCCCAGGTCCGCGAGAAGGCGGCCGGAGTCCGCGGGCGCGCCGCCGGGGCCTCCGCGACCGGCCGCCCGGAGGGTCCGACCGGCCCGCACCCCTACAACCCCGCCGGACCGCAGGACCCCTCGCTCGACCCCCGCGAACAGGAACGCCGCAGGCGCCGGGCCGACAAGACCATGGGCCAGATCCAGCGGGCGATGAAGGCGGGCGCGTGCCGCCGGTTCGCCTACCCCGCGGCGCTGCTCGGGCTCCTGGACGGGCTGGGCCGCGTGGTGCGCCCGCAGGAGGGCTTCTACCCCGAGAGCGAGTTCGTGACCTCGGCCTACACCGGGCTGCTGGACGCCAGCAACGGCGCCGTCCTGGGCTGGCTTTCGGAGCTGACCGGCGCCGTCACCGGCCTGCTGCCCGGCGACGCGGGCGCGGCGTGGTGGCTGCCGGTGCTGCTGTCGGTGCTGCTGGTGGCGCTGGGCCGCTCGGCGGCCAGCAGGAAGCCCACCTCGCGGGCCCGTCGGCGCCTGGGTGCCTTCCGTCTGGCCGTGGTGGGAACCCTGT
This sequence comes from Nocardiopsis sp. M1B1, assembly GCF_052466615.1. Classification (NCBI taxonomy): domain Bacteria; kingdom Bacillati; phylum Actinomycetota; class Actinomycetes; order Streptosporangiales; family Nocardiopsidaceae; genus Nocardiopsis; species Nocardiopsis sp. M1B1. The sequence goes on along the minus strand of NZ_CP196194.1, from coordinate 1,979,093 downwards.
TCATGGTGGTGGTGCTGTTGTCCACGGGCCTGCTGGCGCTGGGCTCGGGGGTCCTGATCCCCCTGGACGGCCTGCTCGCCTAGGAGCCTGCCGTGCGGGCACTGGCCCGGACGGCCGCTCGCCGATCCGAGAGCCCGCACGGAACGCTCCCCAGCGGGCCGACCGGGACCACGGGGCGGCCCCCTCCGTCCCGCCGCGCGCGGGTGCGCTCAGGGCCGGAGCCTGCTCAGGGTGTAGCCCCGCCCGGCCGGGTCCAGGGAGCGCGTGGCCCGCTTGAACAGGTACTCCGCACGCGGGTAGGACAGGCGCCCCCGCCCCGTCAGCGGGCACAGGTCGGCCGCGGCGGGGCGCCGCGCCGGTCCCGGACGCCGGTCGGCCAGAAGGAGCGGCCCCCGCTCGCGGCCGGCCACGAGCCCGGGCAGCAGCCGGGCGGTCCCCGACCGCCAGTCCACCCAGCCGTCGCCCGCCCGCGCACGGCGGTCCTCCAGGTCCAGGTCCTCCACGTTGAGCGCCAGCACGGAGTTCACCCGGGCACCGGACTCGTACAGCAGCCGCCACAGCACGCGCTCGCGAAGCGCGAAACCCTCCCCGTCGCACAGGCGCGCCACGGTCTCGGGGTCGAGCGGCACGCGCGGGGAGCGGGTCTCGCCGCGCCGTTCCAGGTCCGCCGCGAGATCCTCCAGCCCCGCCCAGGCGCCGAAGGAGCGCACGGTCGACCGGTGCCGGTTCCACGTGCGCGGGGCCGCACCGCCCCAGGCGGTGGCGAACACGCCCGCCACCCGTTCGGGGGTCAGGTCGGCCAGGGGCAGCCCCTCCCCCAGCGAACGGCACAGCCGGTCCAGGGTCTGGCCGTAGGAGCGCAGCGTCTCGGGGTCCAGGTCCTCGCGGCCCAGGAACTCCCGGGCCGTTGCGCCCAGGTCGGGCCCGGTCGGCTCGGGGACCGCGGTCTCCTCGGCCCGGCGCGACAGGAAGGCGCGTTCGGCGGTGTTCTCGACCAGCAAGGCGGCGCGCTCGAACTCCCGCCTCGCCTCGGCGGCCCGGCCCAGCCGCAGGAGCATGTCGCCTCGCACGCCGGGCAACAGGTGGTAGTCGCGCAGGACCGGGTCCTCGGCCAGCTCGTCGACCAGGGCGAGCCCCTCCCCCGGCCCGTGGGCCCTACCGACCGCCACCGCCCGGTTCAGGCGCACGACCGGGGTGGGCAGCCGGACGACCAACTGGTCGTAGAGGGCGGCGATACGGGCCCAGTCGGTGTCCTGCTCGCGAGTGGCCCGGGCGTGGCACACGGCGATGGCCGCCTGGAGCACGTAGGGACCGGGCGGGCCGCCCGCGTCACGGGCGCGCAGCATGGCGGCGAAGCCCCGGCGCACCAGCAGGGGGTCCCAGCGGCCCCGGTTCTGCTCGTGCAGTCGGATGATCTCGCCGGAGGGACCGGTCCGGGCCCCGGCCCGGGACTGCTGGAGCTCCATCAGCGCCACCAGGCCGTGCACCTCGGCCTCGTGCGGCACCAGTTCGGCCAGGGCGCGGCCCAGCCGCAGCGCCTCCAGGCACAGGCCGGGACGCATCAGGTCCTCGCCCGAGGTCGCCGCGTAGCCCTCGTTGAAGACGAGGTAGATGACGCCGAGGACGGAGGAGAGGCGTTCGGCCAGCTCCCGTCCGTCGGGCAGACCGAAGGCCACCCCCTCCTCGGCGAGCAGCCGTTTGGCCCGCGCCACGCGCTGGGCGATGCGCCCCTCCCCGGTGAGGAAGGCGCGGGCGATCTCCTCGTTGGTCAGCCCGGCCACTAGGCGCAGGGTCAGCGCGACCCTCTCCGGAGAGGACAGGACCGGATGGCAGGTCACGAACAGTAGGCGCAGGACGCCGTCGTCCGGGGCGGGCGGAACCCCGGGGCCGCGCTCCAGCTCGTAGGCGATCTCCTGGTGCTTGCTCTCCAGGCGGTGCTCCCGGCGCAGGCGGTCCAGGACGCGGCGCTTGGCGGCGGTCATGAGCCAGGCGCCGGGGTTGTCGGGGATCCCCTCACTCGGCCACTGCTCAAGGGCGGCGACGAGGGCGTCCTGGGCGCACTCCTCAGCGGCGCCGACGTCGTGCGCGATACGGGTGAGCGAGGCGACGATCCGCGCCGACTCCATCTTCCAGACCGCGTCGACGGTGCGGTGGACATCGGTCACACCGAAGATCACAGCACCGGCCGGGCTCGTGCGCAACCCGGCCGGCGCCGCGGCCGGTCAGGGACCGAAGACCTGCTGGATGACGCTCTCACCGTCGCCGACGATGCGGCGGAAGCGGCGGGCGACCTCGAGGGCCTCCTCACGGGAGCGGACCTCGACCAGGGCGAACCCGGCCACGGCCTCCCTGGCCTCGGTGAACGGGCCGTCGGTCACGGTGATCTCCTCACCGGCGGAGACCATCCGGACGCCGCCGGGCTCCAGCCCCCCGGTGGCTAGAAGGACTCCGGAGGCGGTGAGCTCCTCCACGAACGCGGCCATCTCGACGTACAGGCCCTCGTCGTCGCGGGCGTCCTCGGTGGGGCGGGTGGTCATCAGGAAGCGCACGGCGTGCTCCTTCGTCTCGTTTCGTTGCCTTCGGATACACGTCGAACGAGGTGATGTGACAGGGAACGTCCGCGTTCCCTGTCACATTGGCGTAGCGACGTGAGAGGGAGAAGCACAGAACACGAGAGAGGCCCCGGCCATGATCGCCACCACCGCCACCGCACCCCGTGTCCGCCGCGCCACCGCGGGCACCACCCGCGCGCTGCTCGCCGGCGCGGCCCTCGCGGCACCCCTGTGGGCCGCCGTCTCCCTGGCGCAGGCCGCCGCACGGGAGGGATTCGACCTGACCCGGCATCCTCTGAGCGCGCTCAGCACCGGCGAACTCGGCTGGCTCCAGATCACGAACTTCCTGGTCGCGGGCGCCCTGACCGCCGCCGGAGCCCTCGGGCTGCGCCGATCCATGCGCGATACTCCCGGCGGCACGTGGGCGCCACGACTGGTCCTGGTCAACGGCCTCGGCATGATCGCGGCGGGGCTGCTCGTCATGGACCCGGCCGACGGCTTCCCCGTCGGCTCCCCCGCGGGGATGCCCGAGCAGCTCACCTGGCACGGCTACGGCCACATGGCCGCCGGATCGGTCTCCTTCACCGCGCTGATCGCCGCCTGCTACGTACTGGGGCACCACTACGGCCGCACCGGCCACCGGGGCGCGGCCGCCGCCTCCCGTGTCGCGGGTACCGCTCTGCTGGTCGGAAACGGCTGGGCGATGACCGGAGGCCAGTACGGCCCGCTGACCCTGGCCGTCGGAGCCGTCACCGCCATGCTGTGGGTGTCAACGGTCGCCGCGCTCCGCCTCAGAACCTCCTGAACAACTTCCGTCGCACGCGTCACGTGTCCCGTCGTGTCCCCCCGGCGGGGAGCGTGGGCTATGATCGCCCGGTTCGGCACACGGACGCACGGCGACGACGGGGAAGCAGGTGTCAGGTGGGTGAGGTGATCGAGCTGCGCTCGGGAGAGTACCGAGCGCGCGTCGACCGCACGGGAGCGGGACTGCGGGCGCTCACCTGGCGCGGCCGCGACGTGGTCTGGCCCTACGACGGGGACGGCCCCAAGGCCTTCCAGGGCCAGGTGCTCGCGCCGTGGCCCAACCGCGTGACCGAGCACGGCTACCGCTTCGACGGGGTCGAGCACCGTCCCGAACCCAACGACCCGGCCACCGGCACCGCCATCCACGGACTGGTCCACGACCGGGCGTGGACGCCGACGTCGGTCTCCGAGGACGCGGTCGAACTGCGGCTGGACTTCGGGGGCGGACCCGGTTTCCCCTTCCCCCTGGAGATGACCGTCGCCTACCGGCTCTCCGACGACGGACTGACGGTCGCCACCACCGCCCGCAACCCGGGCGGCTCCCCCCTGCCGTTCGGCCTGGGCTTCCACCCCTACCTCACCTTCGGCGAGCCGCTGTCCGCCCTGGCCGCGCGCGGGGAGTTCGCGCTGGAGGTCACCGCGGGCACCCGCCAGCCGGTGGACGGGCAGATGCTGCCCGTGGGCGACCCCGTCCCCGTGGACGGCGGCGACTTCGACTTCCGCACGCCCGGCCGCCAACTGGGCGACACCGTACTGGACACCGCCTTCACGGAGCTGGAGAGGGACGCCGACGGGCGCGCGTGGGTGCGGGCGAGCGGCCCCGAGCACCGGGTGTCGCTGTGGTGCGACGCCAGCTTCGGCTGGTTGCAGCTGTTCAGCGCCGATACCCTCGGCGGGGACGACCACCGGGCCCACCTGGCCGCCGAGCCCATGACCTGCCCGGCCAACGCGCTGGCCACCGGCACCGACCTGATCGTGCTGGCCCCCGGGGAGTCGACCCAGCACGTGTTCGGCATCCTCGCCGAGCCCCTGGCCTGAGCCCCGGCCCACCGACGCCCACGGCTCCGGGCGGGGGTCAGCCCGAACCGGAGGGCTCCCGGCCCAGCACGTCGCTGAGCCGCTCCAGGTCCTCCACCGTGTCGATGTCCTCCGGGCTGGCGATGTCGTCGCAGGGCACGGCGGTGACCAGATGGGAGTACGCGCGCAGGAACGGGCGCGCCCCCACGTCGTGCACGGCCATGGCGTAGGCCGTCGACCAGTGCTCGCGGCCCAGCAGCACGGGGTTGCGCTGGTTGCCTCGGTAGGTGGCCACCGCGGCGCGGGCGCCCTGCTCGTGCGCCTCCACCAGGCGGCGCACCGCCTCGGGGGTGACCAGGGGCTGGTCGGCCAGCGCGATCAGCACCGCGTCGACCGTGTCGGGCAGGGCGTCGATCCCGGCACGCACCGAGGACCCCATACCGGTCCGCCAGTCGGGGTTGTGCACCGTGTGGGCACCGCGCACCGGGGTGTCGGCGGCGCCCAGCACCACCATGACCGGGGCGCAGCCGCCCGCGGTCAACGTGCGCACGCCGCGGTCCACCAGGCGTTCGCCGCCCACCTCGACCAGCGCCTTGGGCCGCCCGAGTCTGCTCCCCGAACCCGCGGCCAACAGCAGGCCCGCCACCGGGCCCGTACACGTGCGCTCCCCGCCCTGCTCCTGCCCCCCAGTACCCATGACGTGATGATGCCACGCACGGGCGCGCGAGATGGGCGACCTGGCACAGCCCGTCCCACCCTGTTCCGCGACCGCCCCCACCAACCCGCCGTGACCAGGCACTCCGCGGCCCGACGGGTTTCGGTTCACTTCACACGGTGGCCGAATCCGGCCGGAACCAGGGGTTTACCCGACGCGTCGTGGTGGATCCGGCCACTGGTCTCGCGCAGGGCCCGCCCGCTGCCGCCCCACCGCACCTGCACCAGCTCCGCGGCGATCGAGACCGCCGTCTCCTCCGGGGTACGCGCCCCCAGGTCCAGACCGATCGGCGAGTGCAGGCGCGCCAGCTCCGCCTCGCCCACCCCGGCCTCGCGCAGCCGCTCCAACCGGTCCTCGTGCGTGCGCCGGGACCCCATCGCGCCGATGTACCCGGCACGGGTGCGCAGCGCAGCGCTGAGCACCGGCACGTCGAACTTGGGGTCGTGGGTGAGCACGCAGATGGCCGTGCGCTCGTCGATCTGGTCGGCGATCTCGTCCAGGAACACGTGCGGCCACTTGACCACCACCTCCTCGGCGGTGGGGAAGCGCTTGGCGGTCGCGAACACCGGCCGGGCGTCGCACACCGTCACCCGGTAGCCCAGATAGGTGCCCAGGTCCGCGACGGCCGCCGCGAAGTCGATCGCGCCGAACACCAGCATGCGCGGCGCGGGCGCGAAGGACTGCACGAACACCTCCAGCTCGTCCCCGCGCCGCTGCCCGTCCGCGCCGTAGCGCAGCAGGCCCGTGCTGCCCTGGGCCAGCATGCCGCGCACGTCGTCGTCCAGGGCGTCGGCCAGCCTGTCGCTGCCCAGGTCCCCCTCGGCGTGGCCGGGCCAGACCACCCGGCGCCGCCCCACCCGCCCCTGACCGGAGGGGTCGGAGACGATGGTGGCCACGGCGACCGGCTGGTGCTCGTCGACCGCGCCGATCACCGAGCCCAGCTGGGGGTAGGAGGACCGGCTGATCGGCTCCACGAACATGTGCAGCGTCCCGCCGCAGGTCAGGCCCACGCTGAAGGCGTCGTCGTCGCTGACCCCGTAGGTGCGGCGCACGGGGACCCCCGTGCGGATGACCTCCAGGGCCTCCTCGTAGACCGCGCCCTCCACGCAGCCGCCGGACACGCTGCCGACCGCCTCCCCGGAGGCGCTGACCAGCATCGCCGCCCCGGCGTCGCGGGGAGCGCTCTTGTAGGTGTCGATCACGGTGGCCAGCGCGAACGTCTCGCCCGACGCGTACAGGTCGGACACGGCCGCTCGAATGTCGCGCACGCGGTACCTCTTCCACGTTCCGTCGGTGGCTCTCGGTACCAAACTATGTGCCCCGCACAACACTCGGGAGCCACCGATCCTCAGGAATTCGGCGGCTCCCTCGGGAGGTTCCTACGAGCGGTCGGGCTCGCGGCCCTCGCCGCGCTCGTGCAGCAGCGCGCGGAACTCCTCCATGGCGCGCCGGGCGGACTCGCCGTCGGAGCTCTGGATGGCCATCACCGCCAGGGTCGTGCCGTCGGACAGGTCCGCCGAGGGCCAGGGCTCGCCCTCGGGCATCCGCACGTCCACGACCTCCGCCCAGGACAGCACGTGGGTGCGGATGCTGTTGACCACCGTCACACCCTCCTCGGCCGCCACCAGCCGCGGCCGGGCCAGCAGGTGCAGGGCGGCCGCGATGGCCAGGCCCAGGCCCACCATCAGAACCCGGTCCATGACCCCCCAGCTGCCCGGCAGGATCGCCGCCAGGACCGCCAGGGTCGCCACGATCAGCAGCGCCAGGCCGTAGGCGACCCACCGCACCGACCGGGGCCGCCACGTCCTGGGCAGCACCGTCTGCCCCGTCTCCTCGCCGTCCACGGGCTGTTCCCTCGTCCGCACCAACTGCTCCACTTCTGGACCGTGTCCGCCGCGGCCCCGGCACGCCGCCGGGCCGCGTCCCGCGACGCCGTACCGTCGGGCGGACCCGCCAGGACCCGCGGCGCGCACCGCCCGCCACGAACCGCCCGGCGGCCACCCGCCGGATCGGAACCCGCGCGCGACACCTCTTCGACCGCCCGCGTGCGCGGACGGCCCACCACCGTCACCGTGCGCGCCACCGGACCGGATCAGCGGCGCAGCCCGCGCAGGACCGCCGCCGTGTCCAGGGCGGCCAGCGCGGCCTCGGCGCCCTTGTCCTCGGCGCTCCCCGGCAGTCCGGCGCGGTCGAGCGCCTGTTCCAGGGTGTCACAGGTGAGCACGCCGTTGCCCACGGGGGTGGAATGGCGCAGCGCCACCTCGGTCAGGCCGTGGGTGACCGACTGGCACACGTAGTCGAAGTGCGGTGTGCCCCCGCGCACGACCGCGCCCAGGGCGATCACGGCGTCGTGCTTGCGGGCCAGCTCCTGGGCGACCACCGGAATCTCGACCGCCCCGGCCACCTCCACCACGACGGGCTCGGCCGCACCCGAGGACCTCACCACATCCAGGGCTCTGGTGAGCATCGGCTGGACCACGCCCGCGTTCCAACGGGTCACGACGATGCCCACCGACATCCCCGAGGCGTCGACACCGCTGCTGTCGGGGCGTCCTTCACCACTCATGGGCTCCTGCTTCCTCTCCGAACGAACTGTGCGGGCCCCGGGCCGCCGCCGGGGCGGCCACCGCCCCGGCCCGCGGGGGGCGCCGAACGCGAAGCGGCCGGTCGGCCGCGCCGCGAGACCGGTGTCAGCGGGAGACGCCGGTCAGGTCGTGGCCCATGCGGTCGCGCTTGGTGCGCAGGTAGTCGATGTTCTCCTCGGTGACGAAGGAGGGCATCGCCACCCGCTCCTTGACCCGCACCCCGTGCTGCTCCAGCCCCTCCGCCTTGGCGGGGTTGTTGCTCAACAGGCGCACCGACGACACCCCCAGGTCCGCCAGGATCTGCGCCCCGGCGCCGAACTCGCGCGCGTCGGCGGGCAGACCCAGGCGCAGGTTGGCGTCCACGGTGTCCGCCCCCTGGTCCTGGAGGCTGTAGGCGCTCAGCTTGTGCAGCAGACCGATCCCCCGGCCCTCGTGACCGCCCAGGTAGACGAGCACCCCGCGCCCCTCCTCGGCGATGTCGGCCATGGCGGAGTCCAGCTGGGCGCCGCAGTCGCAGCGGTGGGAGCCGAACGCGTCGCCGGTGAGGCACTCCGAGTGCAGGCGCGCCAGGACGTCGGTGCCGTCGGTCAGGTCCCCGTACACCAGCGCGACGTGCTCGGCCCCGTCGGCGGTGCCCCGGTACCCGAACGCACGCCACTGGCCGTACCTGTTGGGCAGGCGCGTCTGGACCGCGCGGGTGACCAGCGGCGGGTGGGCCTCGGCCTCGGTGAGCGCCTCCCCCAGCGCCTCACGGTGGGCGGCGAGCTGCTCGACCGAGACCAGCTTGAGGCCGTGCTCGTCGGCGAACGCCCGCAGCTGGGGCAGACGGGCCATGGTGCCGTCGTCGTTGACGACCTCGGCGAGCACGCCCGCGGGACGCAGACCGGCCAGGCGGGCGAAGTCGACGGAGGCCTCGGTGTGGCCGCGCCGGGCCAGCACGCCGCCCGGGCGGGCGCGCAGCGGCAGGACGTGGCCGGGGCGCACGAAGTCGGCGGGGCCGCTGTCCCGCGCGGCCAGCAGACGGATGGTGCGGGCCCGGTCGGCGGCGGAGATGCCCGTGGTGACGCCCTCGCGCGCGTCCACGGTCACCGTGTAGGCGGTGCGCAGGCTCTCCTCGTTGCGCGCGGTCATCAGCGGCAGGTCGAGGCGGTCCAGGTCCTGGCCCTCCAGGGGGACGCACACCACGCCGGAGGTGTGGCGGATCGTGAACGCCAGGAGTTCGGGCGTGGCGAGCTCGGCGGCGAAGATGATGTCGCCCTCGTTCTCGCGGTCCTCGTCGTCCACCACCACGATGGCCCGCCCCGCGGCGAACTCGGCGACGGCCTCCTCGATCGTGTCGAGGACGACGGCCTGGTCGGTCGGTGTCGTGGCCGGGGTGGGCTCGGTGACGGTCATGGCCGCTCCCTGGATGGGTCGTGGATGTGGGTGGTGTGACGGGCGGCGGCCCGCCCGCGCGGGTCCGCCCCCTCGTGCCGTGCTCGGGCGCTCACGCCCTCGGGCGGACCGCCGCCACGGCGGTGATGCGCTCGACGTACTTGGCGATGACGTCCACCTCGATGTTCACGGTGGCACCGGTGGCCAGAGCGCCCAGAGTGGTCGCCCGAAGCGTCTCCGGAATGAGGCTGACCTCGAAGAACTCATCATCGGCCCCGGGCTCGCTGACCGCGGAGACGGTGAGGCTGGTGCCGTCGACGGTGATCGAGCCCTTCTCGACCACGTACGGCGACAGGTGGGCGGGCAGCCCGAAACGCAGAACGTCCCAGTTGTCGCCGGGATTCCGGGAGACCAGGGCGGCGGTGCCGTCGACGTGGCCCTGGACGATGTGGCCGCCCAGGCGGCCGTCGGCGCGGGCGGCGCGTTCGAGGTTGACCCGGGAGCCCGGGGCCAGGCCGCCGAGGCTGGAGCGGTCCAGCGACTCCTTCATGACGTCGGCGGTGAAGGTGCCCTCACCCCGGTCGACGACGGTCAGGCACACGCCGTTGACCGCGATGGAGTCACCGTGTGCGGCGTCCGAGCTGACCAGGGGGCCTCGGACGGTGAGCAGTACGGCCTCACCCGTGGTGCCCGCGGCCTGGATGGAGACGACCTCGCCGAGTTCCTCGACGATTCCGGTGAACACGCCCTTGCCTTCCCTTCGCCTGGTGGCTCCGGGGTGAGGGGACGCGTGGAGAAGGGTCCACGAACAGGACGGCACCGGGGCCGCGCGTCAGCGGACGCGGGCGGCGAGGGGCCGTCCCGACACGTACTGCCTCCCATCCGGACTTTCACCGTCGGTACCGGAATTCCACCGGTTCAACCGGCCGATGGACTCGGCCGGGTCGCGGACTGTCACCGCCGGTTCGGAATTACACCGACCCCGGAGCACGTGTTGAACTTGCTGGTAGGGATCCTAACCCCTCGTCAACAGGAGCGCCTAGCCCGTGTGACGCGAATCATCGGCTCCCCACCGCCGCCGGTGCGGACGGCGCACGCGCGGGCGGGAACCCCGGCGGGCGTGTCGCCGCGACCGCGCCCCGCCGGTTCAGGGGGTCTCGGCCGCGGCCCCGGGCCGGGCGGCCAGACCGCTGCGGACGAAGGCCTCCGGGGCCAGGAAGGAGGCCCAGAAGGTGATCGCGCCGTAGGCGGCGAAGGACACGGCGGCGTCGGCGAGCCCGCTCAGGTGGCCGAAGAGCACGCTCACGAACACCTGCACCAGCACGATCACCGAGACGCCCAGCACGAAGCGGGCGGCCCGGGAGGCCAGGGTGCCCGCGGCGCTGTACCAGCCGCGCCGGGCGAGCAGGGTGAAGCCCACGAGCCCGCCCAACAGGGTTCCGGCCACGGTGTACAGACCGGTGAGGGTCTCACCGGCCGGGTCGGCGGGGACGGCGCCGATCCACTCCTGGGGGACCGTCCAGTCACCGCGCACCAGCAGCTGCCACACGGTGGCCGCCAGGCAGGGCAGCAGGGCGACGGCCAGGGCGCAGCCCACCCAGCGGGCGGTGCTCAGCCCCAGCCACCAGGAGGTGACGCGCTCCTCCCAGCGCAGGACCGCCCACAGCAGGGCGGCGCCCAGCACCAGCCCGGCCACGACGTCGCTGACGAAGTGCGCGCCCAGGTAGATCCGCGAGAGCGAGACGAGCGCGATGACCGCGACCGCCGCCCACAGCACGGCGCGGCGGCCGGACCTGATGCCGAGGTAGCCCCAGGTGACGGTGGCGCCCTGGGTGTGCCCGGAGGGGATCCCGAAGCTGTTCGAACTCGTGTGGGCCGTGACGCGGGCGTCGAACCAGGGGGGCCGGGCCCCGTAGAGCAGGGACTTGAACAGCTGGTTGACCACGCCGGAGCAGGCCACCACGACGAACAGGCGCGCCCCCAGGCCGGGGTTGACGCACCAGAAGACCAGGGTGAGGGCGAGGATGACGAGCGTGTGGGAGCCCAGGTGGGTGACCAGGCCCAGCGGGTGGGCGAGCCAGTCCCCCAGGCCCTGGAGCCAGAGGATGGGGACGGTCTCCGCCTCCCACAGCGCGTCCATGGCCAGATGCTCGGCGGTCCAAGCGTTCAACGCGTACTCCCAGGGGTCCGCGCCTGGCAACGCGCTCACGCCGCGCCGCTCCCCCACGCGCGCGAAGGCGGAGGGGAAGACGGAGCCGCGACCAAGCGAGATTCACGACTACGAGTCGCACAGCTTAGGGGGAGGCGCCGGGCGGGGCCAGCGAAGGGCGGAACCGTGTCGCGATCGTTGCTCAGACGGACGTTCGGTTGCGAGGGTCGGGGCTCCGGGGTCAGGCCCTGGCGGCCGCCCCGGTGGCGAGGGCGCGCAGGGACTCCACGGCCTTGGCCGGGTCCTGGGCCCCGTAGACGGCCGAACCGGCGACGAAGACGTCGGCTCCGGCCTCGGCGGCCCGCTCGATGGTCTCGTCGCTGACGCCGCCGTCGACCTGGAGCCAGACGGAGGCCTCGCGGCTGTCGAGGATCTCGCGGGCCCGGCGGATCTTGGGCAGGACCACGTCGAGGAACTTCTGTCCGCCGAAGCCGGGTTCGACGGTCATGAGCAGGAGCATGTCCATCTCGCCGACGAGGTCGGCGTAGGGCTCGACGGGCTCGGCGGGGTTGAGGGCCAGGCCCGCGCGGGCGCCGAGGCGGCGGATCTCGCGCAGCGTGCGCACGGGGGCCCCGGCGGCCTTGGCGTGGATGGTGACGCTGCCCGCGCCCGCTTCGGCGTAGGCGGGGGCCCAGCGGTCGGGCTCCTCGATCATCAGGTGGCAGTCCAGGGGGGTGTCGGTCGCCTTGAGCAGGGACTCCACGATGGGCAGGCCGAGCGTCAGGTTCGGGACGAAGTGGTTGTCCATCACGTCGACGTGGAGCCAGTCGGCGGACGGGGACACGGCGGCCGCTTCGTCGGCGAGGTGCGCGAAGTCGGCGCTCAGGATGCTGGGTGAGATCTGGATGGCCACGCGTGCAGTGTAGCCATGGCGGTCGGGGGCGGGTGGTCCGGGTGCGGGGCCCGGAACTGGGGGGACGTGCGGAGATTTTCCTTCTTCCCCCACTGTCGGGGGTCTTTTCACGGCGGATCTTTACGGCGTAGATCACAAATCGCCCTTTTCGGACATGAGGAGTGGCCGAGAGGAGTGGGGGGAGGGCGTCCGCGCGCACCGGGCACGGCCCCCGGGGAGGTGGGGCCCGTGCCGGGTGCCGTGGCGGGCGCCCGCGCGCAGGAGCGGCCGGGAGGACGGAAGGTCCATGAACGAGGACACCGCGGCGGGGCTGGGCGTGGTCTGCGAGCACGCCCGCGACATCCGGGACCGGCTGGAACCGGTGCCCGGCGGCCCCGCTCTGGTCGACGCGGTGCTCGGGGCCGCGCGAGGCGGCGGGGACGTGTCGGCGGAGCTGGCCGCGCTCCAGGAGGCCCTGGTCACCCTCGACGGGCGCGGACTGGCCGCCCACGCCGACGGAGTGCGCCTGGTGGGTTCGGGAGGCGCGGCGGTGGCCGGGACAGGCCTGCCCCGCCCCGCCTCCGCCCTGTACGGGTGCCCCCGGGGCGGGTGCGCGCGCACGTGGGAGCCCACACCGGCCGAGGACGTGCCGGTCTGCCTGGTCAGCGGCGCCTCCCTGCGTCCGCCGCGGGGGCGGTAGGCGGTGGGCGACCTGTGGGCGGAACTGGGCCGAAGGCTCACCGAGAGGTGGGTCAGCACCCTCGCGCTGCCCGGCGCCCTCTACCTGGCGGTCGCCACCGCCGCCTACGCCCTGGGCTGGTCCGGGGCGTGGGACGTGGGGCACCTGGCCGAGCGGGTCACCGGATGGGCCGCGGACCCGCGTGTGGACACCTTCGGCGGTCAGGCCCTGGTGCTGGCCGCCGTGGTGGCCGGGAGCACCGCCGTGGGCCTGGCCGCCCGGGGGCTGGGCTGGCTGGTCGAGCGCCTGTGGACCGCCGCGGACTGGGAGCGGTGGCCGCCGCCGCTGCGCGGCTGGACCGGGCGGTGGGTGCGCTCGCGCCGCGCGCGCTGGGACCGGCTGCGCGGGGAGGTCGAGCGAGCGCGCGGTGGGGGCGGGGAGGCGGAGCGGAGCGAGGAGGCCGGACGGGCGCGGAACCGGGGAGGGGAGGCGGAGCGGGCGCGGCGAGGGAGCGGGGAAGCCCGGCAAGCGCGGGGCAGCGGCGGGGAGGAGGCGTTCGCGAAGGCCTACGACCGCATGGCGAGGATCTCCCCCGAGCGGCCGGAACGCCCCACCTGGTGCGGTGACCGGATCGCGGCCGTGCGCACGCGGCTGGCCCGCGACCACCGCGCGGACCTGGCCGTGCTGTGGCCGCACCTGTGGCTGGTCCTGCCGGAGGAGGAGCGCGTGGAGGTCACCGCGGCCCGCGAGGACCTGGCCCTCGCCACCGGGCTGACGGCGTGGGCGCTGCTGTACCTGCCGCTGACCGTGTGGTGGTGGCCCGCCGCGCTCGTCGCGGCGGCCGTGGCAGGGATCGCGTGGGTGCGTGCCCGGTCCGCGGTCGGGAACTACGCCACGCTGGTGGAGGCCGTCGTGCGCCTGCACGCGGTGGAGCTGGCCGACCGGGTGGGGGTCGCGCACGAGGGGGTGTTCAGCGGGGAGCTGGGCGAGCGGCTGACCCTGCGCCTGCGCGCGAGTATGCCACCGGCGCCCGTGCTCGCGCCTTCGGTGTCCGCGCCCGTGCCGCCGGTGGCCGTACCTCCGGTGGCCGCGTCGCCAGCTCCGGCGCCGGTGCCCCCGGCAGCCGAGACCCGGCCTCCGACAGCCGAGTCCCGGTCTCCGGTACCCGAGCCCGCACCGCCGTCGGCAGCGGACGCCGCTGCCCCCGGTCGGGAGGGTGAAGGACCCCGGAGATAGCGGACAGCGCCGCCCACGAGCCCGAGGACGAGGGACCCCAGCGGTGGCGAACGCCGCCCTCGACAGCGGACACCGCCGAACCCGGGTCGGAGGACGAGCGGCACGAGCGGCACCATCGGTGGCGAACGCCTTGGTCGACAGCGGACACCGCCGAACCCGGGGCCGGGGAACGAAGGGCGCCCCGCCCCCTCGGACGGGTTGTCCACAGGGCCCCGCGGAAGGGCGCGCAGAGCCCTGCTCTGGTATCGGGGGCGCCGCGGGCGTCCGTCGGCGCGGTGACATGCCCCCGTGTTCCAGTGTGACCGGCAGCCCCGCTCCCACCCACCCCGGATCTCCACCTGTGGACGAGCCCGGGCGCTCACCGGCCCGGGCCGGTGAGGGGACCACAGCGCGAGCGGCCCCCACGGCTTCAGGACCGCTCGGACCCAGGACCGCTCGGACCTAGGACTGCTCGGACCTAGGACTGCTCGGACCTGCGCAGCAGCGCCAGGAACATCGCGTCGGTCCCGTGCACGTGCGGCCAGAACTGGACGTACCTTCCCTCCGGACCGGCCGCGAGGTCGGGCACCCCGTCCAGGTAGTCGGCGGCGCGCAGCAGCGTGAGGTCGTCGCGCTCGGCGAGCACCCGGCGGACGATCCCGTCGGTCTCGTCCAGGTGCGGCGAGCAGGTGACGTAGGCGACCACTCCGCCGGGGCGCACCGCCTCGACCGCGCTCGTCAGCAGGTCGTGCTGGAGCGGCGCCAGCTCGGCGGCCGAGCCCTCGGTGCGCCGCCAGCGCGACTCCGGGCGTCGGCGCAGCGCACCCAGGCCCGTGCACGGCGCGTCCACCAGCACCCGGTCGAAGGCCCCCGGCCGCCAGGCGGGCCTGGTCCCGTCGGCGACCACGACCCGGCCCGCGTCGCGCGGGGAGCGGCGCACCGCGCCCGCGACCAGTCCGGCCCGCGCGGGCTGCACCTCGGCGGCCAGCAGGCGGGCGTCGCGCTGCCCGGCCAGGGAGGCCAGCAGACCGGCCTTGCCGCCCGGTCCCGCGCACATGTCGAGCCAGCGCGCGTCGTTCCCGTGGGCGTCCACCCTGGTCAGGGCGAGGGCGACCAGCTGGCTGGCCTCGTCCTGAACCGCGGCCCGGTTCTGGTGCACCTCACGGATCGCCGCCGGGTCGCCCTCGGGCAGGTAGGCGGCGAACGGCGAGTAGCGGGCCTCCTCGGCACCGGCGGCCACCAGGTCGGCGACGGTGGCGCGGCCCGGCTTGGCCACGAGGGTCACGCGGGGGCGCTCGTTGTGCGCGGCGAGCAGGCGCTCGGTCTCGACCAGCCCGTTGGCGGACCGCTCCCCCAGCGCCCGGGCCAGCTCCTTGACCATCCAGCGCGGGTGGCTGTGCACGACCGACAGGTACCCGCTGGGGTCGGTGGCGCGGTCGGGGGCGACCACGGCCGTCCACGCGTCCAGGTCGCGGGCGGAGACCCTGCGCAGGACGGCGTTGACGAACCGGCCGCGGTGGTGGCCCACGACCCTGCGGGCCAGGTCCACGGTGGCGCTGACCGCGGCGTGCGGCGGGATCTTGGTGGACAGCAGCTGGTGGGCGCCCAGGCGCAGCAGCGGCAGCGCCTCGGTGTCCACGGAGGCGAGCGTGCGGTCCACGCAGGCCTCCAGGATCGCGTCGTAGGTGCCCTGGAGGCGCAGGGTCCCGTAGGTCAGCTCGGTGGCCAGAGCCGCGTCGCGGCCGCTGATACCGCGTTCGCTGAGCAGGGCGGGCAGCAGCAGGTTGGCGTAGGCGTCGCGCTGGCCCACCGCGCGCAGCACGTCGTAGGCGACGCGGCGTGCGGGGTCGCGGGGCCGGGACTGTCCGTCCCCGCTCCGGCCGCCGCCCTGCGCGGGCTTCCCGCCGCGGCGGGGACGGCGGTACGGGGATCGGGACTGCTCGCTCAACGTGTGCTGCCTCAACAAACCGGGGACGGGACCGGCGGGTTCACCCGCCAGGTCGAGACTACGGCAGCTCAGCGCCCCAGGCGGTCCTCGTCGTCGGGGCGCACGCCGCGCGCCCAGTCGACCGCGGCCATGGCACGCTTGCCCTGCGGCTGCACCTCGCCCAGGACGACCGGGTGGGTGGCGGTCCCGACCAGGACCCGCTTCTTGTCGGCGTGCAGCTGGCCGGGGTCGAGCGCGGGTGTGTCGGCGTCGGTGAGGGGGGTGACCGGCCCCACCTTGAGGCGGCCGCCGCGGAAGGTGGTCCAGGCGCCCGGGGCGGGGGTGCAGGCGCGGGCCGTGCGGTCCACGCGCAGGGCGGGGGCGGTGAAGTCGAGTTCGGCGTCCTCGGGGGTGAGCTTGGACGCGTAGGAGATTCCGTCGGCGGGCTGTTCGATCGGGCTGAGCCGGTCGGCGGCGATGCCGTCGATCGTGCGGACGAGGAGTTCGGCACCGGAGACGGAGAGCCGGTCGAGGAGTTCACCGCTGGTGTCGGTGGGGCGCACGGTCTCGGTGAGGGTGCCGTAGACGGGACCGGCGTCGAGTTCCTTGACGATCCGGAAGGTGGACGCACCGGTGATGTCGTCGCCGTGCAGGACCGCGTGCTGGACGGGGGCGGCGCCGCGCCATGCGGGGAGCAGGGAGAAGTGCAGGTTGACCCAGCCGTGGCGGGGGATGTCGAGCGCGGACTGGGGCAGCAGGGCGCCGTAGGCGACCACGGGGCAGCAGTCGGGGGCGATCCGCGCCAGACGCTCCAGGAACTCGGGGTCGCCCGCCTTGGCGGGCTTGAGGACCTCGATGCCCTCGCTCTCGGCGAGTTCGCCGACCGGGCTGGCGGAGACCTTCCGGCCGCGCCCGGAGCGGGCGTCGGGACGGGTGACCACGGCGGCGACCTCGTGGCCGGAGTCGATCAGTGCGCGCAGGGACGGTACCGCCACCTGCGGTGTTCCGGCAAAGACAAGCTTCAACGTGGGTTCCCCTCCACCGAGGTCTGTCGGTTCCCCAGTTCTACCAGTGGCGCCGGGCCGCGCCGCCCGGTGCGCGGGGCGGTGTCGCACGGTTCTGGTAGACAGAGGAGGATGACAGCGCAGCCCGGTCAGCCCGACGGGGTCCTCTTCGACCTTCCGGAACAGGAGAAGGCCACGGCTCGGGCGGCAAGCAGGTCCCGCCGCCCGGCCCCACGCGGGCCCGCCGAGCGGCTGCCCGTCGCGCGCGTGGTCGTGGACACCCCGCTGCCCCACCTGGACCGGTACTTCGACTACCGGGTGCCCGCCGACATGGACGAGGCGGCGGTGCCCGGCTGCCGGGTGAAGGTGCGGTTCAACAACCGCCAGCTGGGCGGCTTCCTGGCCGAGCGGGTGGAGACCTCGGAGTTCTCGGGGCGGCTGGCGTACCTGGAGGCGGTGGTCTCCCCCGAACCCGTGCTCACCCCCGAGATCCTGGGGCTGGCCCGCGCGGTCGCCGACCGCTACGCGGGCACGCTGAGCGACGTGCTGCGCCTGGCGGTGCCGCCCCGCCACGCCCGTGTGGAGAAGGAGGCGGCCAAGGCCGCGGAGGCAGCAGAGGCAGCGGGGGCCGACGCGTCTGCGGAGGCGACCGGGGTCGGTGCGGACCCGGCGACGTCAGGGTCCAGCGCACCCCCGGAGACAGCGGGGTCAGGTGCGGCCCCCGGAACGGCGGTGACCGGGGAGAACCCGGGCGGCACCCCCTCCGGGGCGGTCCCGAAGGCACCCGGGCAGGCCCCGCCCCCGGAGACCGGAGCGACCGGAGCGGGCCCGAACGACACCGCCTCGGGGGCGAGCGGGCCCGGCACGCCTCCGCAGGCGTCGGGAACCAGTGTGAATCCGGAGACAGCAGGGCCCAGCGCGGCCCCCGGGACGACGGCGACCGGTGAGAACCCGGGCGACACCCCGTCCGGAGCGGTCCCGCACAACACTCAGCCCGGGGCGGTCCCCGACACCGCGCCGAACGCCGCCGACGCCCCACGGGTGTCCGCAACCGTGACGGACACGCCCTCCGGTGCGGAAGCGGCACAGGATGCCGCCGGGGCGGACCCCGACCCCGACCCCGGCCCCTGGGCGGACTACCCCGAGGGTCCCTCGTTCCTGCGCGCGCTGCGCGCGGGCCAGCCCGCCCGCGCGGTGTGGAACGCCCTGCCCGGTACCGGGTGGGCGGACGCGGTGGCGGTCGCCGCCGCGCAGACCCTGGCCGCCGGGCGCGGCACCGTGATCGTGGTGCCCGACGGCCGCGACGTGCAGGCCGTCGACCACGCCCTGGAACAGCGCCTGGGCGGGGGCAGGTACGCGGCGCTCACCGCCGACCTCGGACCGGCCGAGCGCTACCGGCGCTGGCTGTCGGTGCTGCGCGGCGGGGTCCGGGTCGTGGTCGGCACGCGCGCGGCGGTGTTCGCGCCGGTGCGCGACCTGGGGCTGGTGGTGCTGTGGGACGACGGCGACGACGTGCACGCCGACCCGCACGCCCCCTACCCGCACGCGCGCACGGTGCTGTCGATGCGCGCGCACCGCGCCGGGGCAGGTGCCCTGATCGGCGGGCACACGCGCACCACCGACGCCCAGCTGCTGGTGGAGTCGGGGTGGGCGCACCCGCTGACCGCCGACCGGGCGACCCTGCGCCGCCGCGCGCCCGTGGTCCGGGCGGCCGGGGACGACCGGGAGCTGGCCCGCGACGAGGCGGCGCGGTCGGCGCGCATGCCGAGCGTGGCCCTGCGCGCGGCCCGCGAGGCCGCGCGGACCGGTCCGGTGCTCTTCCAGGTTCCGCGCCGGGGCTACCTGAACACGCTGGCCTGCGCCGGGTGCCGCGAGCCCGCGCGCTGCGACTCCTGCCGGGGCCCGCTTGCCGTGCGCGGTTCGCACGCCATG
The DNA here is from genome assembly GCF_052466615.1 of Nocardiopsis sp. M1B1. Lineage (NCBI taxonomy): Bacteria > Bacillati > Actinomycetota > Actinomycetes > Streptosporangiales > Nocardiopsidaceae > Nocardiopsis > Nocardiopsis sp. M1B1. The sequence goes on along the minus strand of NZ_CP196194.1, from coordinate 1,960,248 downwards.
CCCTCGTGCGGCTGGTGCGGCCGGGTCGCCGGGCAGTGGGCGTGCCCGGAGTGCGGTGTCACCCGCATGCGCGCCGTGGTGGTGGGCGCCCGCCGCACCGCCGAGGAGCTGGGCCGGGCGTTCCCCTCGCTGACCGTGCGCACCTCGGGCCGCGAGGAGGTGCTGTCGCGGGTGGCGGACGCGCCGTCGCTGGTGGTGGCCACCCCGGGGGCCGAACCGGTGGCCGACAACGGGTACGCGGCGGCGGTCCTGCTGGACGGCTGGGCGCTGCTGAACCGGATGGACCTGCGCGCCTCGGAGGAGGCCCTGCGTCGCTGGCTGAACGCGGGCGCCCTGGTGCGGCCGGGCGGCACGGTGGTGGTGTCGGCCGACGCCTCACTGCCGGTGGTGCAGTCGTTCGTGCGGTGGGACCCGACGGGCTTCGCCGAGCGCGAGCTGGCCGAGCGCCGTGAGCTGGGGTTCCCCCCCGCGGTGGCGATGGCCTCGGTCACCGGCGCTCCCGAGCACGTGCGCGAACTGCTCGACCAGATCGAACTGCCCGAGGGCGCCGAACTCCTGGGGCCGGTGCCGGTGGGCGCGGACCGGGCGGTCGGCCCCGACGGCGCCCACCCCACCGAGCGGGCGCTGCTGCGGGTGCCCCGGGTCGGGGTGGGCGCGCTGTCCCGGTCGCTCAAGGTGGCGGCCTCGGCGCGCAGCGCGCGCCGCGACGAGCACCTGGCGCAGGTGCGGATGGACCCGCTGCACGTGGTCTAGGCGGTGTCGGGGCCGTCCGGGGGAGCATCGGGGCCCGCCCGTCCGAAAGTGTCACCGGTGTGACACACGGGGTCTGGTCCGCGGTGACCCTGTACTCGTGGCGGGTTCGAGCACCTCGGGGTCGGGCGGTCGTCGCGGCGGGGAACCTGTCGAGGGCCTCGGCCGGGGCAGCCCAGCCCGGGGTCCGACGGGAACGGCCGTTGGGCTCAGCGGCCGTACTGCGCGCGGTACAGGTCGCGCAGCGCGGCCACCTCCGCCGCGTGGTGGATGACCTCCCGGTTGACGTGGAGCACGAGGGCGACCATCGGGAAGTCCTCCCACTGGGGCGCCTCGGCGCCGCCCACCGGCGCGGCCAGGCCGCTCTCGTCCAGTTCCTGGACGTGCCCGGTCCAGGCGGTGTAGGCGTGGCGCAGCCGCTGCCGGGCCTCGGCGGCGGTCGCGGGCCAGTCGGCGTTCTCCCGCGTGGCGGTGCGGTCGCCGAAGTGCCAGTTGACGCGGGTCTCCAGGACCTCGACGACGATGTGCCCGAGCCGCCAGGCGATGGTGGTCACCGGCGGCGGTTCGGGTTCGGGGACGGCCGTGTCGGGCCGGTGGCGCCCGTCCGGTCCCTCGCGCACGGTCCAGGCCCCGGGCACCGGAGCCCAGTGGAATTCCTCGTCGGTGAGCCCCTCCAGGCGGGGCCACAGGGAGAAGTCCCAGTAGAACCGCAGCTGGGCCAGGACCTCTCCGGTCCAGTTCACCGCCACCCGCGCGCGCCTCCCCGGAGCCCGGGCGCGCGGCCCAGCCCCGCCAGGACGCCGGTGCCCGGGTCGGACACGTCCTCGTCCGGGTAGGGCCACCACCGCAGGTCGGCCACGCCCGGCTCGATGGGCTGGAAGGGGTCGAAGGCGCGCTCCACCGCGGCGCGGGGCGCCGGAGAGGTGAGGGCGAGGTAGCCGCCCCCGCGCATGAGGGCGTGCAGGGCGTCGATCCGGGCGGGCGGGTCGTCCGCGGTGAAGGGGCGGGTCATCAGAACGGCGACGGGCTCGTCGAAGTCGACGAGCCCGGAGGTGCCGAGGCGGCGCAGGAGCGTGTCCGTGCCGGAGCCGTCGCCGGAGAGTACGGAGGCCCCGGCGGTGGAGAGCATGCCCGCCGCGCCGTGCGGGGCGACGTGGACGACGGAGGCGTCGGGGGCGGCGGCGTGCACGCGCTCGGCGGTTCCGGGCACCGGACACCCCCAGTCGACGAACTGGCGCACGCCCGCGTCGACGGACAGGTAGTCGACCACGCGCCCCAGGAAGGCCTGGTGCAGGCGGGTGTGCTCGGCGTGCCGGGGGTCGGGGCGCACGCCCGCGCGGGAGCCGAGGTCGACCACACCGGGCCGCTGGCCGGGGACGGGCACGGACCCGCGTCCTCGGAACACGGCCGTGAGCCGACCCGTCTCGGGCCCTCGGACGTTGGTCACGTTCACGCTCCCCCAGCCGGTTCGCTCGCGGGAGGCAGACGCTCGGCGGGGCGGGCCGGTCGGGCCCGGACAGCGTCGCGCCATGCCGTCAGGGCCCGATGGTACCCCCTGTGAAAGTGATCCTCAGCACACACATGGGTGTTATGCGCCCTATTTCGCCCTTTGAGAACTCCTGGGGCGCAAGTGTTTCTGGTAAACGAACTCGGCCCCGCGGACGGGGAGCGTGCGTCACGCCACGCTCCCCCACGATTCCGGCAGGTCACCGCCCCGTGTTCCCGGGAAAGCCCTACGACACGGCCGGGTCATCCCGGAAAGCGCTTCTCTGCCGCGCTTCCCGGGAAACGGTCCCGGTCGGTGAGGGGATCCCCCGCGCCCCCGGCCGCCGGTCCCAAGGCGTCACACCCGACGGAGGCGACCGCCCTTCCGTCACGAGGACCTCTCCCGGGCGGAGGCCGCCCCAATCAGAAGGCCGCCCCCACCGGGAGGCCGCTCCCGGACGGAGACGGCTCCCAGACGGAGGCGGGTCCCGCGGGAACGCCACTCAGCGCGGAGGACCGCTCACGGGGGAAGCCCGTCAGGCCCCGGCCCCGGCGCGTCACCGGTCAGCGGTCAGCCTCCGCGCGGGCAACTCCGCGCACAGCCAGGACACCACCGCGACCACCAGCACGGTCGCGGGCAGCAGCCAGAGCGGGCCGCCGGGCCACGGGCGGCCCAGGAGCCCCATCCCCGCGAAGGCGAGCGGGACCGCCGAGGCCAGGACACCGGCGACGACCGCGCCGACCGCGACCAGGGCGGCCTCCCTGCGCAGGAGCGACCGGACCTGCGCGGGGGTCATGCCCACGGCGTGCAGCGCGTCCGTCTCCGCGCGGCGGCGCAGGGTCTGGGCGGACAGGCGGTTGGCCACCGAGAGCAGCACGTACCCCGCCAGACAGAGCAGCACCACGAGGTTGAGCACCGTGTTCGCCGCGAGCCCGCTCCCGGCCGCGTCCGGGGCGGTGTCGGCGACCACCACCCCCGGATGGGCCGAGGCCAGGCCGTCGAGGACCTCGCGCACCTCGGACTCCCGCCCGGGTTCGGCGAGCACCCGCAACTCGGCGGGCAGGTCCCCGGTCAGGTGTCCCCGGGCCAGGTCCCGCGAGACCAGGACCGGACCGAAACCGAGTTCGCGCTCGTACAGCGCGACCACCTCGGCGCTGACCTCGGCCCCGTCCCCCATGCGGAACGTCACCCTCTGCCCCGGCTCCGCTCCGAGGGAGCGCGCGGTCCGCGCGCCCAGCGCGACGGTGTCGCCGGTCAGCGCGCCCAGGTCGCCCTCGGTGACGCCCGCGTCGACGACCTCCGGAGCGCCCGGCCCCAGGACCAGCGCGGGCGTCTCCTGGTGCGCCACCCCCTCCTCGAACGGCAGCCCGGTGGTCCACACGAGGGCGGTCGGCGTGGCGGTGACGGCCGCTGCGACGGACGGGTCCTCCCGGACGGCCTCGGCCAGCCCCAGCGGAAGCCCGCCGAGCGCGGGCGCCGTCAGCGTGCTCGCGGCCAGCTCCCCGTCCTCGCGCTGCTCCGTCTGCGCGGCCAGCAGGGTGGTGTTGACGTAGCCCTGGCTGAGGGCGAAGGCCACCAGCATCGCCAGCGCGCTGACCGCACCCGCCACCCGGTGGGAGTGGCCGTGCAGGTTGCGCACCGCCAGCCAGGTCAGGGCGGAGGAGCGCGCGGGCAGACGGCGGCCGAGCGCCCCGCTCACCGCCCGCAGCAGGGCGGGGCCGACCAGGGCCAGCCCGACCACCGCGAGCAGGCCGGCCGAGGCCGGGGCGACCGCCGCCGTCTCGTCGCCCAGCACCAGCGCCGGGACCGACGCCCCCACCGAGGCCAGGAGCAGCGCCGCCCCCGTCCAGGTCCGCGCCCGGCCGGGAACGCGGGGCTCGGCCACGGACTCGGCGAGCGCGTCGGTGGGCGGCGCGGACGCGGTCCGGCCGACCGCGGCCAGCGAGGCCAGCCACACGGCGAGCACCATCAGCACCGCCGTGGCCAGGGCGGGCAGCGGTCCGAACACCGGCGGCAGACCCGGCGGCACGAGGCCCAGGGAGGCGAACCAGTCCAGCGCGACCCCGGCCAGCGGGTAGCCGCCGGCCACACCGAAGGGCAGGGCCGCCAGGGTGACGAGGAGGTTGGGGGCGGCGACCAGGCGGCGGACCTGCCGGGGCGTGGCGCCCACGGCCCGCAGGAGCGCCAGGTCGCGGCGCTGGGCGGCCACGGAGACCGACAGCGCTCCGGCGACGGTCAGGCCGATGGTCATCACCAGGACTCCGCTGAGTGAACCGGCCACCGCGACCAGGACACCGCGTGCGGCTCCGGCGGCCGGGGACTCGGCGTCGCCGATCCGGTCCCCGGTCAGCACGAGCGCGTCCTCGCCCGTCAGGGCCTCCTCCACCGCCCCGGTGAACCGCTCCGGCGACACACCGGGCGCGGCGCGCAGGCCCACCAGGTCCACGGTGCCCTCGCGCGGGCCCTCGGTGCGTCCGGCCAGGTCGGCGGCGGTTTCGTCGTCGAACAGGACCACGGTGGCGCCGGTGTCCAGCACCCCGGAGAGCCGGTGGTCGCCGGTGCGCCCCGCCGCGGTGACCCGCACCCGGTCGCCGACCCCGGCGCCGGCGGCCGAGGCCGTGGCGGCGTCCAGGACCACCTCCCCGGGCCCCCGCGGCGCCTCCCCCTCCGAGGGGGCGTCCTCCAGCAGCGCGGCGGAGGACCACCCGTGGCCGGTGCTGCGGGGATCGGCTCCCGTGGCGACCCCTTCCCCGGTGTGCACGGCGGCCGGGAACCCGACGTCTCCGACGGCGGCGCCGACCTCGGGCAGGGCGGCCAGCCGGGCGGTGAGGTCCTCGGGCAGTCCGGCCCGCTCGGGCAGGGGTAGGTCCAGGTCCTCGGCCTGCTCGACCGTCTGGGGTGCGGTGACCACGGCGTCCGCGCCCCGGAGGCGTTCGGCGGGGACCGACGAGCGCAGCCCGGTGTCGGCCAGCACGCCGCCGACGGTGACGAACGCCGATCCGCCCAGGACCGCGACGGCGACGGCGGCCAGCACTCCGGCACGGCCGCGCGCCAGCTTCAGCGCGAGGGGGCCGCGTCCGCCCACGAGGCCCTGGTCGCAGGCGGGACCGGAGCCAGAGGCCGAGCCGGAAGCCAGGCCCGGTCCGGGGGTCGCCGTCATCGGTCGGCCTCCGCCCCGGCCGTCTCCAGGGAGGCCAGGCGTCCGGCCAGGTCCGCCGCGGAGGGGGCGCGCAGGACGTCGGCGAGGCGGCCGTCGGCCATGACCGCGGTGGCGTGCGCCCTGGCGGCGGCCTTGGGGTCGTGGGTCACCATGACGACGGTCTGGCCGAGTTCGTCCACGACCTCCCGCAGCAGGCTCAGGACGCTGTCGGCGGTCGCACCGTCGAGCGCTCCGGTGGGCTCGTCCGCGAAGACGATGTCGGGCCGGGAGGCCAGGGCGCGCACGATCGCGATCCGCTGCTGCTGGCCGCCGGAGAGCTCCGTGGGCCGGTGGCGCAGCCGCCGCCCCACACCCGTCCGGTCGACGAGCGTACGCAGCCAGCCCTGGTCGGGGGTCCGTCCGGCCAGGCGCAGCGGCAGGGTGATGTTCTCCTCCGCGGTGAGCGTGGGCACCAGGTTGTAGGACTGGAACACGAAGCCGATCCGCTCGCGGCGGAACTCGGTGCGCCGGGGCTCGCGCAGGGAGCCGACGTCGGTGCCGCCCACCACCACCGAGCCCGAGGTGGGGCGGTCCATGCCGGACGCGCAGTTGAGCAGCGTGCTCTTGCCCGATCCGGACGGCCCCATGACGGCGAGGAAGGAGCCGCGGGGCACCCCCAGCGACACCCCGGCCAGGGCGGAGACGACGCCCTCGCCGTCGGAGTACACGCGGTGGACGTCGGTGAGCCGGACGGCCTCGCCGTCGGCGTCCGGACCGGCGGAACCCGGTGCGGTGGGGGCCGGTGCGGTGGCTGTCTCCTCCGCGCCCCTCACCGGTCGCCCCTGCGGACCAGGACGACCAGCGCGACGAGCGAGACCAGCGCCGCGAGTCCGAAGGCCGACCCGATCAGCTCGTGGCCGAGCAGGGACAGCGCGCCGTTGGCCGTGGCGGTCCCGGCGAGGACGACCCCGAGCAGGGCCAGCAGGGCCCGGCGGGCGGGTGTGCGCCGAGGTCGGGAGGGCGCGGGGGACGACTGCGGAACGGAGGGCGACGGGGCTCCGGCGATCGGAGCGTCGATGCGGTAGGGGTCGTCGGACACGGCTGCTCCCGGGGTTCGGTGGGTGACTGGACACGGCCGGTGTACCGCCCGCCGTGTCGTCTCCGACGCTACGGAGGCGCGGCCCGCCGAAACATCCCGCTCACCCGCCGACCGCTGCTACAGCCAGCTGTAGTGGCGCCCGACCGAACCCTTCCGGGCAGCCATCGCACCCGTTCCCGGGGCCGCCGTCAGAGCACCCGCGCGGGGTCGGGCACCGGGGCGAGGCGGCCGTCGCAGTCGGCGTACTCCCAGCGCGGTCCGCGGGCCACGAGCTCGGCGACCGCGCCGACGAGGCGGTCCACGTGCTCCCGCGTGGTGCCCACCCCCAGGCTCGCCCGCGCCGCCTGAGCGTGCCCCCGGGGCAGCAGGCGCCGGGTGAGCGGGTGGGCGCAGAACAGGCCGTCGCGCACCCCGATCCCGTACTCGGCGGACAGGGCCGCGGCCAGCAGGTCGGCGGGCAGGCCGTCCACGGTGAACGACACGATGCCCACCCGCGGGTGGTCCCCGCCCCACAGGGTCAGCTCGGTGACGCCGTCGACCGCCGTCAGCCCCGCGCGCAGCCGCTCCAGCAGCGCCGACTCGCGCACGTGCAGGAGTTCCTGGGTGGCGGGGGCGAGGGCGTCGCAGGCGGCGGCCAACGCCACGGCGCCCAGCACGTTGGGGCTGCCCGCCTCGTGCCGCGCGGGCAGGTCGTTCCACACCACGTCGTGCTCACCGACCAGCCGCGTGGCCCCGCCGCCGGACAGGTAGGGCGCGGCCTCGCGCAGCCAGTCGGCGCGGCCGGCCAGCACCCCGGAGCCGAAGGGGGCGTAGAGCTTGTGGGCGGACAGGGCGACGTAGTCGGCGCCGGTCCCCTCCAGGCTGAAGGGCAGGTGCGGCACGTACTGGGCGGCGTCCACGACCACGCGGGCGCCCTCGGCGTGGGCCGCCTCCACCAGTTCCTCCACCGGCCAGATCTCGCCGGTGACGTTGGAGGCGGCGGTCACGCACAGCAGGCGCGGGCCCTCGGGGGCCCCGCGCAGCGCGGCGGCCGCGGCCTCCACCGCCTCCTCGGGGGAGGCGGGCAGCGGCAGGCGCACCACCCGCCCGGCGCGGGCGGCGGGGTGCTCCCAGGGCAGCAGGCTGGCGTGGTGCTCGGACTCGAACACGACCACCGTGCAGCCCTCGGGCACCGAGCGGGCCAGCAGGTTGAGGGCGTCTGTGGTGCCGCGCACGAACACCACGGCGTCGGCGGGCCGGGAGCGCGCGCCCACGAAGCGGGCGACGCTGCGGCGGGCGCGCTCGTAGGCGTCGGTGCTGACCTGGGAGTGGTGGCCCGCGCCGCGGTGCACGCTGGCGTAGTAGGGCAGCGCGGCGGACAGGGCCTCGGCCACCGGGGTCAGGCACGGGGCGCTGGCCGCGTAGTCGAAGTTGGCGTACTCGACGCGTCCGCCGGTGACCAGGGGGACGCCCTCGTCGGAGGTGACGACGGTGCACGCGGCGGCGTCGGCCGGGGGCTCAGCGGAACGGGCGGCGTGGACGGGAACGGCAGTGGTCATGGAAGCACCTCTCCTGTGGGTCGTGGGACCCGCGGAGATGTCACTCCGGTAACGCCTCAGGGGTCCGCGCTTGTCCGACACGGTCGTGTCGGGACCTGGTCCTCACCCGGGGCACCCCACCGCGGTAGGAGGGTTGCCGACCAGCTAGCCGGGGCTTGACGCTGGTACTCGTGACCTGCGAGGCACACTAACACAGCCTTCCGACCCGCGGCAGGGGGAGGGGATGTGGCCCGGACCACCGAGCCGCTTGACAGCGGCGCGCGCGGTGGGGACATACTTGTGCCTGCCTGCCCTCACGCCGCGGGTGTCCGGTTTCTCCCGGCCGCCCTCCAGGCGCGAGACTCCAGAGCGTCGGAGTTTTCGCGTGCCCGTGAGCGAGAGGTGTGCACCTTGTACGGCGACGACCGTATCCAGCAGGTTCTGCGCAATCCCAGGGTCGTCCTGGTGTCCGGCTACGCCCGCCTGCCCGACTCGGTGGCGAGCCACTCCCAGTACCAGCGGCTCGGCGTCGTGCTGGCCGTGGACACCGCCGACGGGCGCGTCGTCGCCGCGGACACCACCCTGCTCACCGAGCTGGCCAGGGACTTCTTCCGCGCCCTGGTCGAGGGGGAGTCGGTGACCGGGGACGTCGCCGAACTGGTGCGACGGGTGCAGACCCGGTACGCGGGCCAGTCCGGCGCCGCGCTGACCACCGCCCTGCGCCGCTGCCTGGAGACCTACGTCCAGCTCCGGGAGGGCGACCAGTTGCCCGCGGACCCCGAGTCCGGGGAGGAGGCGCGGCCGTGACCGACGACCTGCGCGCGGACGGGACCCCCGCCGGAGCCCGGGCCGGAACCGGCGCCGAGGCCGGAAGCGGGGCCGAACCCCAGATCGGAACCGAGAGCGCGACCGGGGCCGCGCCGCTGCCGCTGGCGGGCGTGCGCGTCGCCGACCTGTCACGCGTGCTGGCCGGCCCCTACGCCACCATGCTGCTCGCCGACATGGGCGCCGAGGTGGTCAAGGTGGAACAGCCCGGGCGCGGCGACGACACCCGTTCCTGGGGCCCACCCTGGGCCGGGGAGGCCGGACCGGAGGGGCACGGCGAGGCCGCCTACTTCCTGTCGGTGAACCGCAACAAGCGCAGCCTCGCCGTGGACCTGAAAGACCCTGAGGGACTGGCCGCGGTCCGGGAGCTGTGCGCGGCCTCCGACGTGGTCGTCCAGAACTTCCGGCCCGGGGTCATCGACCGGCTCGGGCTCGGCTACGAGGCCGTCAGCGCCCGCAACCCGGCCGTCGTGTACTGCTCGGTGAGCGGGTTCGGGCCCGGGCACGAGCCCGCGACGCGCCCCGGCTTCGACATCGTGGTGCAGGCCGAGAGCGGGCTCATGGCCACCACGGGGCCCGCGGAGGGACCGGCGAGCAAGGTGGGCGTGGCCCTGACCGACGTGCTCACCGGGCTCAACGCCGCCGTGGGAATCCTGGGCGCGCTCATGCGGGCCCGCGTCACCGGGCGCGGCGAGAACATCAGCGTGTCGCTGATCAACTCCACCCTCTCCGGCCTGGTCAACCTCACCCAGCAGGCGCTGGTGACGGGGGCCGAACCCGCCCGGGTCGGCAACGCGCACACCACGATCGTGCCCTACCAGACCTTTCCGACCGCGGACGCCGAGATCGTCGTCGCCGCCGGGAACGACGCCCTGTACCAGCGGCTGTGCGCGGCCCTGGACCGCCCCGACCTGGGCGCGGACCCGCGCTACGCCACCAACCCCGGCCGGGTGGCGCACCGGGAGGAACTGGTCGGCGAACTGTCGGCGACCCTGCGCTCCCGACCCGCCGACCACTGGATGGAGCTGCTGGTGGGGGCCGGGGTGCCGGTGGGACGGGTGCGCGGAGTGCTCGACGCGCTGCGCACCGCCGACGCCAGCGGCGACGACGTCCTGCGCACCGTCAAGCACCCCACCGCCGGGTTGATCGAACAGGTCCGCGCGGGGTTCCGGCTGGAGGGCACCCCGCCCCCGCTCGGCGCGCCGCCGCTGCTGGGGCAGCACTCCCGGCAGATCCTGGCCGAACTCGGCGTGGACGGGGCCGACGTGGACGCGATGGTCGCGCGCGGCGCCGTCCAGCAGCCCGACCTGTCCTGAGGTCCCAGCGGACCGCACCGGATCCACCCGGCCGCGCCCCGGGGCCGTTCAGGGCCCCGCACCCGGTCCGCGGACCACCGCCCGTCCCTCCTCCGGGTCCCGCACCCGGATCCGAGGACACCGTCCACCTCCCGCACGGCCGCACCGGCCGTCAGCACCACGAAGGGACACCCCACCATGAGCGACTCCCGCAAGCCCGCCGCCCCGGACCCGCACGACTTCCTGGCCGTGGACGCCGATCTGTCCGACACCGAGCGCGACGTCCGCGACGCCGTGCGCGACTTCGCCTCGCGCGAGCTGGCGCCGAACGTGGCCGAGTGGTTCGAGGCGGGCACCCTGCCCGACCCGCGCGGGCTGGCCAGGGCCTTCGGCTCCCTCGGGGTGCTGGGCATGCACCTGGAGGGGTACGGCTGCGGCGGCTCCAGCGCGGTCGCCTACGGTCTGGCCTGCCGCGAACTGGAGGCCGTGGACTCGGGCCTGCGCAGCTTCGTGTCGGTGCAGGGCTCGCTGGCGATGGCGGCCGTCCACAAGTTCGGCTCCGAGGAGCAGAAGCAGGAGTGGCTGCCGCGCATGGCCGCCGGTGAGGCGATCGGCTGCTTCGGACTGACCGAGCCCGACTCCGGTTCCGACCCGGGCTCGATGCGCACCCGCGCCCGCAGGGACGGGTCGGACTGGGTGCTCGACGGCACCAAGATGTGGATCACCAACGGGTCGGTCGCCGACGTGGCCGTGGTGTGGGCCGCCACCGAGGAGGGCGTGCTCGGGTTCGTGGTGCCCGCCGACACGCCCGGGTTCTCGGCCAACGTCATCCACCGCAAGCTGTCGCTGCGCGCGTCCATCACCTCCGAACTGGTGCTGGAGGGCGTGCGCCTGCCCGCCGACGCGGTGCTGCCGGAATCGCGCGGCCTGGGCTCGCCGCTGTCGTGCCTGAACGAGGCCCGCTACGGCATCGTGTGGGGCGCGGCCGGTGCCGCGCGCGCCTGCTACGAGGCGGCCCTGGAGTACGCGCTGAGCCGCGAGCAGTTCGGCCGGCCGATCGCCGGGTTCCAGCTGACCCAGCGCAAGCTCGCCGACATGGTGGTGGACGTCAACCAGGCGGCCATGACCGCGCTGCGGATCGGGCGCCTGAAGGACGAGGGCCGGTGCCACCACAACCACGTGAGCTTCGGCAAGCTCTCGTGCGTGGCCGCCGCCCAGCGGGTGGCCGCGGCGGCGCGTTCGGTGCACGGCGCCAACGGCATCACCCTGGAGTACCCGGTGATGCGGCACATGCTGAACCTGGAGACGGTCGCCACCTACGAGGGCACCGAGGAGATCCACGCGCTCAGCATCGGCCAGTCGGTGACGGGGATCTCGGCCTTCCGCTGAATCCCGCCCCCGGGGCCCGCTCTCCGGTCCGGGTCAGGGCCGGTCGGCGGTGGTCCGCCGCGGGGCGCGCGCCTCCCCCCGGTGCCGCCGGGCGCGCACAGCCACCAGAATGGGGAGCAGCCGAGCGAGGGAGTTGCCGAGATGGGGAACGAGCCGACGAAGCGGTTCGAGATGACGGGGCTGCGGCGGACCGCCAACGCCGTCGTCAGCGGCTTCGTCAAGTACGGGGTGTGCCTGCCCGAGTTGCACCTGCTCACCACGCGTGGGCGCAAGTCGGGCTTCCTGCGCACCATCCCGCTCAGTGTGCTGGACAGCGACCGCGGACGGTTCCTGGTCTCCCCCTACGGGGAGGTGGACTGGGTCCGCAACCTGCGTCAGGACGGCTTCGCGACGCTGCGCCAGGGCGGCTGGATCGAGCTGATCAGCGTGCGCGAACTGGGGGCCGCGGAGGCCGCCCCGCTGCTCAAGGAGTACCTGGACCACCCGCGCGCCGCCATGGTGGGCCTGTACTTCGAGACGCCGCCGGACGCCCCCGAGGAGGCGTTCGCGGCCGAGGCCGAACGCCACCCGGTGTTCGAGATCGTGCGCTCGACCACGATCCGCATCTGACGGCGCGCACGGGCTCCGGGCTCCCCACGCGGGCGTCCGGGGCCCGGCCGTGTCCGGTCCTGCCCGCGCGGCCCCGGACACGGGACCGCGGCGTTCCCCGTGCCCGCGGCCCCTCCCCCGCCGTCCGGCCGGGTCAGTTGCGGACGCGGAAGACGTCGTAGACGCCGTCCACGCCCCGCACCGCGCGCAGCACGCTGCCCAGGTGGGCGGGGTCGGCCATCTCGAAGGTGAAGCGGCTCTGCGCCACGCGGTCGCGGCTGGTCTGGACGGTCGCGGACAGGATGTTGACGTGCTGGTCGCTCAGCACCCGCGTGATGTCCGACAGCAGCCGGGACCGGTCCAGGGCCTCCACGTGCAGCGCCACCAGGAACATCGAGTCCTCGGTGGGCGACCACTCCACCTTGACCATGCGGTCGGTGTCCAGCGTCGCGGTGTTCACGCAGTCCCGGCGGTGCACCGACACCCCGTTGCCCCGGGTCACGAAGCCGACGATCTCGTCGCCCGGCACGGGGGTACAGCACTTGGACAGGCGCGCCCACACGTCGGCGTCACCCTCCACGACCACGCCCGGGTTGCCGTGCTGGCGCTGGCGGGTGGCCGCCTTGGTGGGCAGCGCCGACTCGGCGATGTCCTCGGTGTGGCTCTCCAGGCCGCCCATGGAGTCGACGAGCTTGCCGACCACGTGCTGGGCGCTGACCTGGCGCTCCCCCACGGCCGCGTACAGCGAGTCCACGTCCGGGTAGCGCAGGTCGCTGGCCAGGCCGATGATCGCCTCACCGCTGAACAGGCGCTTGACCGGAAGCTCCTGCTTGCGCATGACCTTGGCGATCTCGTCCTTGCCCTGCTCGATGGCGGCCTCGCGGCGCTCCTTGGTGAACCAGTGCCGGATCTTGTTGCGGGCCCGGGCGCTCTTGACGAAGTTCAGCCAGTCCCGACTGGGCCCGGCGTCGGGCGTCTTGGAGGTGAGGATCTCCACCGTCTCGCCGTTGTGCAGCTCGTTCTCCAACGGCACGAGGCGGCCGTTGATGCGGGCGCCCACGGTGCGGTGGCCGACCTCGGTGTGCACGGCGTAGGCGAAGTCCACGGCGGTGGCGCCCTGGGGCAGCGAGATGACGTCGCCGCCCGGGGTGAAGACGAACACCTCCTGCACCGACAGGTCGAAGCGCAGCGACTCCAGGAACTCGCCCGGGTCCTTGGTCTCCTGCTGCCAGTCGATGAGCTGGCGCAGCCACTGCATGTCGGAGCTGCCCCGGGGCTTGCTCTCGCCCCCGCTGCCCCGGTCCTCCTTGTACTTCCAGTGCGCGGCGATACCGTACTCGGCGCGCCGGTGCATCGCGCGCGTACGGATCTGGAGCTCGACCGGGTTGCCCGAGGGCCCTATGACCGTCGTGTGCAGCGACTGGTACATGTTGAACTTGGGCATCGCGATGTAGTCCTTGAACCGGCCGGGCACCGGGTTCCACCGCGCGTGGATGGTCCCCAGGGCCGCGTAGCAGTCGCGGACGCTGTCCACCAGGACCCGCACGGCGATGAGGTCGTAGATCTCGTCGAAGCCGCAGTTGCGGGCGATCATCTTCTGGTAGATCGAGTAGTAGTGCTTGGGCCGCCCGCGCACGGTGGCCTTGAGCTTGGACTCGCGCAGGTCGGCCGAGACCGCCTCGATGACCTCCTGGAGGTAGACGTCGCGGCGCGGGGCGCGCTCGGACACCAGGCGGGCGATCTCGTCGAAGCGCTTGGGGTAGAGGGTGGCGAAGGCCAGGTCCTCCAGCTCCCACTTGATGGTGTTCATGCCCAGCCGGTGGGCGAGGGGGGCGAAGATCTCCAGGGTCTCGCGGGCCTTCTTCTCCCGTTTGGCGCGGGAGGGCAGGTAGCGCAGGGTGCGCATGTTGTGCAGCCGGTCGCACAGCTTGATGACCAGCACGCGGATGTCGCGGGCCATGGCCATGACCATCTTGCGCACGGTCTCGGCCTGGGTGGCCTCGCCGTACTTGACCTTGTCGAGCTTGGTGACCCCGTCGACCAGCTCGGCGATCTCGTCGCCGAAGTCCGAGCGCAGCTCGCCCAGGGAGTAGTCGGTGTCCTCGACGGTGTCGTGCAGGAGGGCGGCGGCCAGGGTGGCCTCCTGCATACCCAGCTCGGCGAGGATCGTGGCGACGGCGAGGGGATGGGTGATGTAGGGGTCGCCGCTCTTGCGCTTCTGGTCGCGGTGGTGGTGGGCCGCGACCTCGTAGGCGCGCTCGACCAGCCGCACGTCCACCTTGGGATGGGTGGCCCGCACTGTCTTGATCAGTGGTTCGAGCACCGGGTTCATCGTCACTCCCCGCTGGGCGCCGAGTCGGGCGAGCCTTCTGCGTACTCGCACCGTGGAGGGCGTGGTGGAGGGGGACGGCTGCCGCGTGGCCCCCGCTCCGGAGACGTCGGAGGGCGCCGCTCCGTTCGCGGCGCCCTCCGGCCGGTCTCCCTGTGGACTTGTGGTGGCGCCCCGCGCGCCGGTGCCGTCCGCCTGCCCCTGGGGCGCGTTCGGCCGCGGTTCCTGGGAGGCGCCCCGCCGCGTCTCGTCCGTCGGTACCGCCCCGGTCGAAACCACTTCGCTTGGCATGCCTACCTCCCGCGGATCCGTCCGGTCGCGCGGGCGCCGTCAGCGCCGCCCGGCTCCACCGGTGCACGTGCGTGTCATCAGGGCCAGTCGTGACGTGGCCGCCGCGGTACCTCTCCCACCAGTCTAGTGGGGCCGTTCCCGTCGGGAACGGCCTCGGCCTCCCCGCTCCCGCCGCGCCCGGCGGCGGGTGTGACACTGGCCACCGGGGGTTCACCCCCGGTGGTGGAGTACGTCAACGATGACGGGCCGTCGCGCATTCCCCGTGGGGAGGGGCGTCGGCCGCGGCGCGGGTCGGCCGGATCAGACCGTGAGGAGGGTGTGCAGCTCCACGTCGGGCACCCTGTCCCGTCCCCGGAGCGCGGAGAGCTCCATCAGGACGGAGAATCCCACGACCGTACCACCCGCCTTGCGGACCAGGTCCACCGCGGCCCTGCCGGTGCCGCCGGTGGCGAGGACGTCGTCCACGATCAGCACACGGCTGCCCGGGGAGACCGCGTCGGCGTGGATCTCGACGGTCGCGGTGCCGTACTCCAGATCATAGGCCTGACCGATGGTTCGTGAGGGCAGTTTCCCGGCTTTGCGCGCGGGGACGAAGCCCGAGCCCAGCGCCATGGCGACCGGGGCGCCGAAGATGAACCCGCGCGCCTCCAGTCCGACCACGTGGTCCACCCCCGCGGAGCGGAAGGGCGCGGCGAGGCCCTCCACGGCGGCGGCGAAGGCCTCCCGGTGGTTGAGCAGCGGCGTGATGTCCTTGAACAGGACGCCGGGCTGCGGGAAGTCGGGAATGTCGCGGATGTGCGCCCGGATGAGCTCCGGGCTGGGGACGGGCGCCGCGGTGGCGGTGTCGTCGGGCATGTCGGGATGGGCCTTCTGCTGGGTTCTCGTGCTGTCGGGGCCGGGGCCCTCGCGGGAGTCGCGGCGGCGACCCGTGGTCCGGACGGCCGGACACGGCGGTACCGGCCCCCCGCGCGGGGGGCCGGTACCGGGGTCGGACGCGCGCGGGCCGTCCGCTCACCGCGCGGGGCGCGGAGCGGAGGCCCGAACCCCCGAGGAGGTGGGTACGTCTAGCCCTTGGGCTTGTCGTCGTCGCCGAAGTCGGGGCGGTCCTCCACAGGCGTGTCGTCGGCGGCCGGGGTGACGACCTCTCCGACACCGGCCTTGAGCATGCGGATGCGGGTCCCGGGCGCGATCTCCAGCAGGACGTCCTGCTCGTGGATCTCGACGACGGTGGCGAAGATGCCGGCCTTGGTCATCACCTCGACACCGGGGACCAGGGCGTTGTGCATCTGCGTCTCCTGCTGGCGGCGCTTCTGGGCCGGGCGCCAGAAGAGCAGCCAGAACACCAGGAGGATCAGCAGGAACGGGAACAGCATGCTGAAGAGCCCACCGGTGGGCTCTCCTTCGGCAGCGAGGTGGTAAAGGCCCTGCACGGGGGCGTCCTTCCTGACGTTTCGTCGTGTGGCCGACCGCTGTCGGATGGGACACCGCGACGGCCACCTTCTTCGCATCGGCACGAACCGCGTGGTCCGGGCCTGTCCGGCACGTACAACGCGCCAGAGGGCCGAGTCGTTCCACCGGTGTCGAACGACACGTACGGAGTCGTGCCCCGTATCGGCTGTTTCGTCCCAGCTTACGTGGCGTGGGTCACCGGTATCCCACCGGACGAGATCGGAGTGTTAACGGTTCGCCCCCGATCCGCGCGGCCGGAACCCATTGTGCCCGGACCGGGGCTCCGTGTCAGACGCACTGATCAGGGACTCGCCGTGCCGTTGTGACCCGCGTTGCCCGCGGGGGCGGAGTTGCCCGTGGTGCCGCCGCCGTTGGCCGCCGCCGCACCAAAGGCCGCGTCCGGCGGCGGGGTGAGCCCCATGTGCGCCCAGGCCTGCGGGGTGGCCACCCGGCCGCGCGGGGTGCGGGCCAGGAATCCGGAGCGGACCAGGAAGGGCTCGGCGACGGTCTCCACCGTCTCGGCCTCCTCCCCCACCGACACCGCCAGCGTGGACAGGCCGACCGGGCCGCCGCGGAACCTCCTCATGAGCACGTCGAGGATGGCCCGGTCCAGCCGGTCCATGCCCAGTTCGTCCACCTCGTAGAGGTCGAGGGCGGCGCGGGCGGTGTCCAGCGACAGCCGCCCGTCCCCGCGCACCTCGGCGTAGTCGCGCACCCGGCGCAGCAGCCGGTTGGCGATCCGGGGGGTGCCGCGCGAGCGCCCGGCGATCTCCACGGCGGCGTCCGCGTCCAGGGGCGCGCCGAGCAGGCCCGCCGAGCGCTGGAGGATCAGCTCCAGTTCACCGGGGGTGTAGAAGTCCATGTGCGCGGTGAACCCGAAGCGGTCGCGCAGGGGCGCGGGCAGCATGCCCGCGCGGGTGGTCGCCCCGACCAGGGTGAACGGCGCGATGTCCAGCGGGATGGCGGTGGCGCCGGGGCCCTTGCCGACCACGACGTCGACCCGGAAGTCCTCCATCGCGACGTAGAGCATCTCCTCGGCGGGACGTGCCATGCGGTGGATCTCGTCCAGGAAGAGCACCTCACCCTCCTGGAGGGTGGAGAGCACCGCGGCCAGGTCCCCGGAGCGCTCGATGGCCGGACCCGAGGTGATGCGCAGCGGGGCCCCCATCTCGGCGGCGATGATCATGGCCAGGGTGGTCTTGCCCAGGCCCGGGCCGCCGGACATGAGGATGTGATCGGGCGCCCGGTTGCGCCGCTTGGCGCTGTGCAGCACCAGGGAGAGCTGTTCGCGCACGCGTTCCTGGCCGACGAACTCGTCCAGCGCGCGGGGGCGCAGGGCGCCCTCGATCTGGCGCTCGTCCGTGCCCGCGTCGGGCGAGACCGCGTCGCGCTCGTAGGGCGGGGGCCCGACGGGGGCCGAGCCGCGGGGGTCTTCCTCGTGGAAGTCGTACACGGGGTTTCCTCCCTGTTCCTAGGCCCGGCTGAGCCTGCGCAGGGCGCTGCGCAGCAGGACGGCGACGTCGTCGGTGTGCTCGGCCTCGGTCGCCACGGCGGAGGCGGCGGCCTCGGCGTCCTTGGCCGACCAGCCGAGGTTGACCAGGCCGGAGACCACCTGTCCGCGCCAGGCGCCGTTGGGCTCGCTGCCGGACCCGGCGGCCTCGGCCCCGGGCAGGGTGCCGTCGGTGAGCACGGGCGCGTCGAGCTTGCCGCGCAGTTCCAGGACGATGCGCTGGGCGCCCTTCTTGCCGATGCCGGGCACGCGGGTGAGGGCGGTGGTGTCCTCGGTGGACACGGCGTGGCGCAGGCTGGAGGGGCTGTGGACCGAGAGCATGGCCAGGGCCAGGCGGGGGCCGACGCCGGAGGCGGTCTGGAGCTGCTCGAACAGGTGCTTCTCGTCGTCGTCGGCGAACCCGAACAGGGTCAGGGACTCCTCGCGCACGACGAGGCTGGTGGCCACGGTCCCGGTCTCGCCCACGTGCAGGCGCGAGAGCGCGGAGGGCGTGCACTGCACGGTCATGCCGACCCCGCCGACGTCGATGACGGCGGTGCCCGCGCCGCGTGCGGCCACCCGGCCGGTGAGGAACGCGATCATCTGGTGTGGGCACCGGGGACGGTGCCCCTCTCCTTCCTGGGGGCGGGGCGCTAGCGGCCGCGGGTGCGGCGGGCCAGCTCCACCTTGCGGGCGAAGTCCTGCTGGGCCTGGGCGACGCGGGCCTGGGCCCCGCCGCGCCAGATGTGGCAGATGGCCAGGGCGACGGCGTCGGCCGCGTCGGCGGGCTTGGGGGGTCCGTCGAGTCCGAGGATACGCGCCACCATCGTGCCGACCTGCGCCTTGTCGGCGCGGCCGTTGCCGGTGATGGCGGCCTTGGCCTCGCTGGGGGTGTGCATGGCCACGGGCAGGCCGCGGCGGGCGGCGCAGACCAGGGCGATACCGCTGGCCTGGGCGGTGCCCATGACGGTGCTGAGGTTGTGCTGGGCGAAGACGCGCTCGACGGCGACGGCGTCGGGCTGGTAGCGGTCCAGCCACTCCTCGATGCCGCGCTCGATGCCCACGAGCCGGTGGGGCAGGTCGGTGTCGGGGCTGGTGCGCACGGCGTCGGCGCCGAGCAGGGCGAGCGGTCGGCCGATGGCGCCCTCGACGGCGGCGACACCGCACCGGGTCAGCCCGGGGTCGATCCCCAACACGCGCACGCGCCTCACCCTTGTCCTCTCGAACGTCCGTTCGCCCACATGCTAGCGGCGGGCGACGACGTCCGCCTCCGGCCCGCCCGGGCGTGTCGACCCCCCGGGGGCACCCGCCGGGCCGGAGCCCGCCGCGGCCGCGGGCCGCCCCGTCGCGAGCGTAGCCGCCCGACCGGGCGCGGCCGCACGGCCCGGGTCCGCGCGCCGCCTTCGGTTTCCGGAGAAAAGGGATGGACGGAACACCGAGCGCGTGCTAAGTTGCTCTCAGATCGAGAAATACTCGACTTGAGAACAACTGGAGGCGCACGTGGCCGACCCGCGCAACGAGGAGGGCGAGAACCGGTTCCTCGCCGACTACGACCCCCACGCGTTCGCCCCGGCCGCGGTCACCGTCGACGTCGTCGCCCTCACCATCCGTTCGGGCGTGCCGCACGTGCTGCTGACGCGGCGCGCCGAGCACCCCCAGCGCGGCTGGTGGGCGCTGCCGGGCGGGTTCGTCCGGGCCCAGGACGGACCGGACGGCCCCGCCGACCCCGATCTGCCCGACGCCGCCCTGCGGGTGCTCTCGGAGAAGACCCTGCTGCCCACCGAACTGCACCTGGAGCAGCTGGGCACCTACGGCGCCCGGGACCGGGACCCGCGCATGCGCGTCTTCTCGGTCGCCTACGTCCTGCTGGCCCCCGACCTGCCCGATCCGCACACCGGCCGGGGCACCGAGGAGGCCGCCTGGATCCCCTGGCGCGACCTCGGCCACGGCGACGGCGCCCGCCCAGGACTCGACCTGGCCTTCGACCACGGCCGCCTCCTGGCCGACGCGGTCGAGCGCGCCCGCTCCAAGCTGGAGTACACCCCGCTGGCCACGGCCTTCCTGCCGCCCGCCTTCACCATCACGGCGCTGCGCGAAGTGTACGAGGCCGTGTGGGGCCAGTCCCTGCACGCGGCCAACTTCCACCGCAAGATCCTCGCCGCGCCCGGGTTCGTGGAGGACACCGGGGAACTCGCCGAGCGCGGCGGCGCGGGCGGCGGACGGCGCGCCCGGCTCTACCGCGCGGGCGGCGCCGCCCTGCTGCACCCTCCCCTGCTGCGGAGCACGCAGTGATACCCGAGAGGAGTCCGATGACGGCCACCGGCCCCGCCTTCGAGGACGCCGAGCGCCAGGTCGCCCTGGCGGGCGACCCCGTGGAGCTGTTCGGCCCGCTGCCCGAGGGCGGCGGCGTGCCCCCGGCGGCCACGGCCCGCCACCGCGAACTGGCCCGCGCGCTGCACCCCGACACGGCGCCGCCCGGCAGCGGCACCGGCCCCTTCACCCGGCTCTCGCGGCTGTGGGACCTGTACCGGGCGATGGCCGCGGGCGACCTGCGCCTGGACGACCTCACCCTGGCCACCGGCGCGCACACCTACCGGGTCGGCCGGGAGCGGCTGGCCCACGGCGACGTCGCCGACCTGCACCCGGTGCGCTACCGGGCGCCGGAGTGGCGCGACGCGGTGCTCAAACTGCCCCGCGCACCCCGCGACAACGACCTGCTGGAGGCCGAGGCGACCGCGCTGCGCCGTATCCGGGAGCACGGCCACGAGCGCTACCGGGCCTTCGTCCCCGAACTGGTGGAGTCCTTCAAACACCGCGACGCCGCCACCGGAGTGGAGCGGCGGGCCAACGTCCTGGGACGGCTGCACGGCTTCCACACGCTGGCCGAGGTGCGCCGCGCCCACCCCGACGGCGTCGACCCGCGCGACGCGGCGTGGATGTGGCGGCGGCTGCTGGTCGCCGTCGGCAACGCCGCCCTGGCGGGGGTGGTGCACGGCGCGGTCGTGCCCGAGCACGTGATGATCCACCCGGCCGATCACGGCCTGGTCCTGGTCGACTGGTGCTACTCGGTGACGGCGCACGCCCCGCGCACCGCGCCGCACGTCCCGGCGATGGTGCCCGGCCGCGCGGACTTCTACCCGCCCGAGGTGGCCGCGCGCCGCCCCGCGCTCGCCCAGACCGACATCCACATGGCGACCCGGTGCGTGGAGTACGTCACCGCGGGCCGCCTGCCCCCGCAGCTGCGGTCCTTCGCGCGCGGCTGCACCCTGCCCGCCCCCGAGCGGCGGCCCCGCGACGGGTTCGCCCTGCTCCGCGAACTGGACGACGTGCTGGAACGCCTCTACGGGCCGCGCCGGTTCCGCCCCTTCACCATGCCGGACCCGGCACCGGCCGCCGGGGCCTGAGAACCCCCTCCCCCGACCACCGTCCCCCTCACGAACCCCGCCCCCGACCCCGGCGGCCCGATCCGCCCACCCCCGTTCCAAGGAGAACCCCATGGGAAGCAGCCACTGGTCCACCGACGCCTACCACGCGCGTCAGGCCTACAACTCCTCCGTCGGCTCCAGCAGCTTCGGCTACACCGACGACGTGCTCGCCTCGACCCCGCGCAGCGCCTGGCGGGTCCACGACAGCCTCGACCCCCACGGGGTGGGCGTGCGCGAGAGCCGCGACTCCGCCGAACACCCCGAGTCGCTGGCCATCTCGGTGCTCTTCGACGTCACCGGGTCCATGCGCAACGTGCCGCGCGTACTCCAGACCAAGCTGCCCGACCTGTTCGGCCTGCTGCTGCGCAAGGGGTACGTGCGGGACCCGCAGATCCTCTTCGGCGCGATCGGCGACGCCACGTGCGACCGGGCCCCGCTCCAGGTGGGGCAGTTCGAGTCCGGCAACGAACTGGAGGACGACCTGGGCAACATCCTGCTGGAGGGCGGCGGTGGCGGCCAGGTGATGGAGTCCTACGAGCTGGCCATGTACTTCATGGCCCGGCACACCTCCATGGACTGCCTGGAGAAGCGCGGACGGCGCGGCCACCTCTTCATCATCGGAGACGAGATGGCCTACGGGGCGGTCAAGGCGCGGGAGGTGCGCGAGGTGATCGGCGACGACATCACCGAGGACATCCCGTTCCCACGGATCCTGGCCGAGCTGCGGCGCAGCTTCGAGGTGTACTTCATCATGCCGACCGGCAGCGGGCACTTCCACAACGACAAGGTGCGCGGCTTCTGGGACACCCAACTGGGCCAGAACGTCATCTACCTGGATGACCTCGACGCGGTGTCGGAGACCATCGCGGTCACCGTCGGACTCGCCGAGGAGGCCATCGACCTGGAGAAGGGCCTGGCCGACCTGGCCGAGGCGGGCTCGGACGCGGGCGAGGCGGTGGGCAGGGCGCTGCGGACGCTGTCCGAGAGCCGCGGCTCCGTGGTCGTGGCCGACAGCCCGACCGGGCTCGGCGGCCCGGCCGAAGCGGGCGGGGTGGGCCGGCTGTGACCGGCGCGACCGCCCCGTGGGCCGACGGGAGCGCCGTCGTCGTCGACCTGGGGTTCGGCGACGCGGGCAAGGGCGTGACGGTCGACCTGCTGTGCGCGCGGCGGCGCTTCGGCGCCGTCGTGCGCGCCAACGGGGGCGCCCAGGCCGCGCACAACGTGGTGACCCCCGACGGCCGCCACCACACGTTCGCCCAGTTCGGCGCGGGCACGCTGGCCCCCGGCGGCCCGGTGCCCACGCACCTGTCGCGGTGGATGGTGGTGGACCCCTTCGCCCTGGCCGCCGAGGCCGGGCACCTGGCCTCGCTCGGCGTGCCCGACCCGTTCGCGCTGGTCACCGTGGACCGCGGGGCGCTGATCAGCACGCCGTGGCACCGGGCGGCCAACCGGGCGCGGGAGCGGGCCCGGGGCGAGGACCGGCACGGCTCGTGCGGGATGGGGGTGGGCGAGACCGTGGCCTACGCCCTGGCCCGCCCGGATGACGCGCCGACCGCCGGTGACTGCGCGCGGCCGGACACGCTGCGCCGCAAGCTGCGCCGCCTGGCCGACCACCTGCACGCGGTGCGCCGCTCCCTGGAGCCCCCGGGCGCGGGCCCCGGCCCCGGCGCCGGGCACACGGCGGCCGGAACCGGGCCGTCGGCGGCCTCCGGCACGGTGGCAGGGTCCGGCGCGGCCCCGAACCGCGGTGCCGGGGCCCGGCCCGACCCCGAGCCGGACGTCGAGGAGTGCGTGGAGGCCTACCTGGCCTTCGCGCGGCGGGTGCGGCTGGTGGACGAGGACCACCTGCCCCGGCTGCTCGCTCGCTCCCCCGTGGTGTTCGAGGGGGCGCAGGGGGTGCTTCTGGACGAGTGGCACGGGTTCCACCCGTACACCACCTGGTCCACGACGACCACCGCGAACCCGCTCGCGCTCCTGGCCGAGGCCGGGCGCCCCGGCGACGCCCGCCGGATCGGTGTGGTGCGCACCTACACCACCCGGCACGGCGCGGGCCCGCTCGTGGCCGAGGACCCGGAACTGGGCGCGCTGCTGGCCGAGGCGCACAACGGCACGCACCCGTGGCAGGGAGAGTTCCGGGTCGGGCACTTCGACGCGGTGGCGCACCGGTACGCGCTCGCCGCCACCGGCGGGGTGGACTCGCTGGTGGTCACGCACGCCGACGCCCCCGCGCGGGCGGGAGGGAGGCTGCGCTGGTGCACCGGCTACACCGCGCCGGACGGGTCGAGCCTGGAACCGGTTCCCGCACCGGCCCCGGCGCCCAGCGGGCCAGGCGCCGCCGTGACGGGCGCGGCGCTGAGGGACGCCGCGGCGCGCCTGGACCGGCAGGAGCGCCTGGCCCGCGCCCTGCTGGAGGCGCGGCCCGTGCTCGCCCCCGCACCCGACTCCCCCGCCGAGGCCGTCGGCGAGGAGCTGGGGCTGCCCCTGGAGGCGGTGTTCTCGGGTCCGACCCGCGCCGACGCCCGCGTTCCGTCACGTGTCTGACCGACCGGCGAGGTCCGCTCCGGCGGGCGGCGGCACCGGGGAGACCTCCCGGTGCGCTCCTTCGTCGCCGTCCGGTCCACCGGCGGACGGCGGTACCGGGGAGGGCCCGGGCCCGTCGCACCGTCCCCGCCCGACCCGCGGCCCGGCTCCGGCGGGGTCCGCGTGCCGAGCGGTGCGGGCAGCGCGCCCGACCGTCTCGTGGCGCGACCCCGGTCGCGCCGTCCCGCACGCCTCAGACGACGGTCAGGTGGTAGGTGGTGTCCACCCGGAAGCCCTGCCCGTCGTCCGCCCTGATCTCCAGCACGTACCCGCCGGGGCTCAGGGGCGAGACCGCGCCCCACAGCCCCCAGCTGTGCCGACGGACCCACAGGGGGCTGCGGAACACCCCCTGGAACTCCTCCAGCGGCAGCGCGACACCGTTGAGGTGCGCGTCGGCCCGCGCGACCGGCATGGCCATCGGCTCCCTGGAGTACTCGAAGGGGAACTGCATGTTGAACACCGGGAAGAACAGGGGGCGTCCCGTGGGCACCTCGCACCGGCGCACGACCCTGCCCCCGTAGGTACCGGCGAGGAACCACAGGTCGTCCGGCTGGTTGCGGGCCGCGTGCTCGCCGGTGGCGTCCCGGACCGGGTCGCACCCCTCCGGCGCCGACCACACCCACTTCCACCAGCGCGCCGAGAGCGCGACGCCCTCGCGGGCACCGATCCGCCACGTCCCGTCGTCCGGCACGACCCCGTCCATGGCACCACTCCCCCGTGTCCGACCGCCCTCGGCGGACGCCCGTGTTGCGCGGATCGTACCGATACGCGGGGGCGCGCCGACACGCGGGCACCCCGGTGCCCCTTCCTCCCGGAGGGATCGGAACCCGCCCACTAGCGTGGGCCCGTGACTTCTCTCTCCGACCCCCGGGTCCGCGACTTCCTGCTCCAGGGCACCCGCACCGGCATGCTCGCCTACACCGCCTCGGACGGACGGCCGCTGGCCGCGCCGGTGTGGTTCGTCGTCGAGGACGGCGACATCGTCTTCAACACCGGCGCCTCCACCGCGAAGGGCCGGTCCATCGCGCGCGACCCCAGGGTGGCGCTCACCGTGGACCTTCCCGAACCGCCGTACGCCTTCGTGCAGGTGCAGGGAGAGGCCGTCGTCTCCGAGGACCCCGACGAGCTGGTGCGCACCGCCACCGCGATCGCCCGCCGCTACATGGGGCCCGAGCGGGCCGAGGAGTTCGGGCGGCGCAACGGCGTGCCCGGCGAACTCGCGGTGCGGCTGCGCCCGACCAGGGTGGTCTCCGCCTTCGACATGGTCGGCTGAGCGCCCGCCCGTGAACATCCCCGGGGACGCGACCCTGTTCGTCTACAACGATGACGAGAAGAAGCTGTACTACAGCATCAGGCCGAACAGCGCGGGTGACCGGGGCTTCATCACCGACTGCGAGTCCCTGGACCACGCGGTGGCGGTACTGCGCCGACACGGTTTCGGGGTCACCGCGTCGGATTTCGGCCCGGGCAGACCCAACCCGTCGGACCCCGAAGAGCTGATCAGCCCGAACCACCGGTGGGGGCGTTGATCCCGGGTCCGTCCAGCGGTCCCGGGCCCGCCCCTGCGGGTTCAGCCCACCGCGTGGGCCACGAACGCCTCCGCCGCCGCGGTGAGCGGTCCCCTCCTGCTGACCAGGGACACGTGCAGGTGGCCGGTGGGCTCCAGGTCCAGCACCAGCGCCCCGGCCCGCTCGGCCAGGTCCCGCCAGGCGTCGGTGACCACCGCGACCCCGGCCCCGCCCAGCACCAGCGGCAGGAGGGACACCCGGTGCTCGCTCTCCACGGCGACCCGGGCTTCCAGGCCGTCCGCGACCAGTTCGTCGACGAACCGGCGCATGCCCGAGCCGTGCTGGCCCACGATGAGCCTCTGCCCCTCCAGGCGCTCGGCGCGCACGGGCTCCCCCGCGGCGAAGGGCCCGTCGGGCGGGGCGAGCAGCACGAAGCTCTGGCGCGCCAGCGGATGGGCCCGCACCCCCGCCCCCGCGAACGGCTCGGAGGTGGCCACCACGCCGAGTTCGCAGGCGCCGGTGCGCACCATCTCGACGGCGTCGCGCGTGGTCAGCGCGCTCCGGACCGACACCGACACCTCCGGATGGCGCCGGGTGAAGCCCGCCACCAGGCCGGTCAGCGGCTCGATCGCCTGGGTGGGCAGCACTGCCACGTCCACCCGTCCACCGCGTAGTTCCCGAACCGACTCGACCGCCGAGCGGGCCAGGTCCAGGGCGCGCACCGCCTCGCGGGCGGGCTCGATCAGCGCGCGTCCCGCCTCGGTCAGCACCACGCGGCGGCCGATGCGGTGGAAGAGGTCGCTGCCCAGGTCGCGTTCCAGGGCCCGGACCGCCTGGGACAGGGACGGCTGGGAAAGGTACAGGGCCGAGGCCGCCCGGTTCACCCCGCCGTGGTCGACCACGGCCAGGAAGTACTCCAGCTGCCGGACGTCCACCGATCCTCCTTATAGGCCGGACCTATCAACGATATCGACAGCCCGTCTTGGACGCCCGCGCCCCCGGCCTGCTGGAATCCACCTATGAGCGACCTCCTCCCCTCCGGGTTCGCCCGCCGCACCGTGGACGCCGGGGGCGTGCGCGTCAACGTCCGCATGGGCGGGGACGGCCCCCCGCTCCTGCTGCTGCACGGCTACCCTCAGACACACCTGATCTGGCACCGCGTCGCACCGCTCCTGGCGGACCGGTTCACGCTGGTCATGACCGACCTGCGCGGCTACGGGGACAGCGACAAGCCCGCCTCCGACGAGCGGCACGCACCCTACGCCAAGCGGGCCATGGCGCGGGACCAGTACCTCGTCATGCGCGAACTGGGCTTCGACTCCTTCGCCGTGGCGGGCCACGACCGCGGCGGCCGGGTCGGCCACCGCCTCGCCCTGGACCACCCGGAGGCGGTCACGGCGCTGTGCGCGCTGGACATCGTGCCGACCCGGTACGCCTTCGAGCACGCCGACGCCGAGTTCGCCCTCGGGTACCACCACTGGTTCTTCCTGGCGGCGGGCGACGGCATCCCCGAGCACCTCATCGGGCAGGACCCGGGCTTCTGGGTCCGCACCCGCATGAACGCCCGCCACCGCGGCGGCACCCCCTTCGCGCCCGCCGCCGTGGACGAGTACGTGCGCTGCTTCAGCGACCCGGCCGCGATCCACGCCTCCTGCGAGGACTACCGGGCGGCGGCCTCCGTCGACCTGGAGCACGACCGGGCCGACGCCGGGCGCCTCCTGGAGTGCCCGGTCCTGCTGCTGTGGGGGCGGCACAGCTTCGTGGGCCGCCACTACGACGTGCCGGACGCCTGGAGCGGGTACGCCCGCGACGTGCGCGGCCACGCGCTGGACTGCGACCACTACGTGCCCGAGGAGGCGCCCGAGGCCACGGCACGGCACCTGCGCGCGTTCCTGGGCGGGGACCCCGCGCCCTGAGCACGCCCCCGCGGGCCGGGCGCGGCCGCCGCGTCCCGGCCACGGGTTCGCCGCGCCCCGAACCCGGTTCCCGCGCCCCTCTCCCCGGCCGGTCCCCGGGCCCTCCCCCGCCGCTCCCGATCCCGGTGGGGCGGACCGGCCCCGCCGGGACGAAAAGGGCCCCGTCGGGCCCGAACGCCCCAGAACACCCCGCACACCCCACGGAAGGACACCGCCATGAAGCACTACCGCGTCGCCACGATCCCCGGTGACGGCATCGGCAAGGAGGTCCTGCCGCCCGCCAGGGCCGTCCTGGACCGGATCGGCGCCCACCACGCACTCTCCTTCTCCTACGACGAGTTCGACTGGTCCTGCGCGCGCTACCTGGCCGAGGGCGCCATGATGCCCGACGACGGCCTGGACCGGATCCGCCACCACGACGCCGTCCTGCTGGGCGCCGTGGGCTGGCCCGGCGTCCCCGACCACGTGTCGCTGTGGGGGCTGCTCATCCCCATCCGCCGCGGCTTCCACCAGTACGTCAACCTGCGGCCGATCAGCGTCCTGGAGGGGGTGCCCAGCCCGGTCGCGCGGGCGCTGCCCGGCGAGGTCGACTTCGTGGTCGTGCGCGAGAACAACGAGGGCGAGTACTCGCGCGTGGGCGGACGGATCCACGAGGGCACCCCGTACGAGGCGGCCCTCCAGGAGTCGGTGTTCACCCGCAGGGGCGTGGAACGGGTGCTCGACCACGCCTTCGCCCTGGCCGGGCGGCGCGGCGGCAGGCTGACCTCGGCCACCAAGTCCAACGGCATCGTGCACACCATGCCGTTCTGGGACGAGCTGGTGGCCGAACGCGCGGCGCGCCACCCGGAGGTGGCCTGGGAGCAGGAGCACATCGACGCCCTGGCCGCCAAGATCGTCCTGGACCCGGCGCGGTTCGACGTCATCGTGGGCTCGAACCTGTTCGGCGACATCCTCAGCGATCTGGCCGCGGCCGTGGCTGGCGGTATCGGGGTGGCGCCGTCGGCCAACCTCAACCCCGAGCGCGAGTACCCGTCGATGTTCGAGCCGGTGCACGGCTCGGCGCCCGACATCGCGGGCAAGGGGCTGGCCAACCCGCTGGGGGCCATCTGGTCGGCGTCGATGATGCTCGACCACCTGGGCCACCCGGAGGCGGGCGCGCAGGTCATGGACGCGGTCCGCGCCGTGCTGGCCTCCTCCCCCGTGCGCACGGCCGACCTGGGCGGCAGCGCGGGCACGGACGAGTTCACCGCCGAGGTGCTCTCCCGCCTGCCCTGACCCGGACGCGGGCCCCGCCGTCCCCTTGTCCGAACAGCACAGGAACCCCGTATCCGATTGTCGTCCCCGGACAAGGCCCCCACGACGGAAAGCGAGCATGGTGGGGACCGACGGACACGGTGAACAGGGGGAACAGGGGCGATGGCGGACGTGGGGCGTGTCGGCGGGGTCCAGCACGTGCTGGTCGTGGGCGCGGGGGTGGTCGGCCTGTCGACGGCCTGGTTCCTCCAGGAGCGCGGCGTCCGCGTCACCGTCGTAGACCGGGACGGGGTCTGCTCCGGGGCCTCGTGGGGTAACGCCGGATGGCTCTCGCCGGGCCTGGCCATCCCCCTGAACGAGCCGGGCGTGCTGCGTTACGGCCTGCGCTCCCTGCTCGACCGCGACGCGCCCCTGTCGGTTCCGCTGTCGCCCTCGCCGGACCTGTGGCTGTTCCTGGCCCGCTTCGCCGCGCACTGCCGCTGGGACGCCTGGGAGAGGGCCGTACGCGCCAACCTGCCCCTCAACACCGGGGCCTTGGACGCCTTCGACGCCCTGGCCAAGGGCGGCGTGGAGACCACCGAGGTCCGCGCGCCCGTCACCGCGCTGTTCCGCTCCCCGCGTTCGGCCGTCGCGCTCCTGCGCGAGCTGGACCGGATCGCGGCCTCGGGGCTGGACGTGGACCACACCGCCCTCACCGGAGCGGCGGTCCGCGAGGTCCTCCCCCACGCCTCGGGGGCCGTGGGGGCGGCGGTGCGCCTGGACGGACAGCGCCACGTGGACCCCGGCACCCTCGTCCGCAACCTGGCGGCCTCGGTGCGCGAGCGCGGCGGTCGGGTGCGCACCGGGTTCGAGGCGGTCGGCGTCCACCGGGAGGGCGGCGCGGTCGTCACCGTCTCCGGCGACGGCGAACGGCTGCGCTCGGACGCGGTCGCGGTGTGCACGGGCGCCTGGTTCGACCGGCTGGCCGCCGAGCACGGCGTGCGCGCCCGGGTCCGCGCCGGGAGGGGTTACTCCTTCACCGTCCCCACCGACGAGCCGGTGCCCGGCCCCGTCTACCTGCCGGAGGCCCGCGTGGCGTGCACCCCCTACCAGGGGGCGCTGAGGGTCGCCGGAACGATGGAGTTCCGCGGCCCCGACGACGCGCTCGTCCCGCGGCGGATCGAGGCCATCGAGCGCTCGGCCGACCCCTACCTCCGGGGGGTGCGCTGGCAGGAGCGCACCGACGCCTGGGTGGGCCCCAGGCCGGTCACCTCCGACGGTGTGCCCCTGGTGGGGGCCACCCGCACCCCCGGCGTATTCGTCGCGGGCGGCCACGGCATGTGGGGGCTCACGCACGGCCCGGTCACCGGCGACCTCCTGGCCGAGCAGATCGCGACCGGCGTCCGCCCGGGCGCGCTGGAGGCGCTCGACCCGCTGCGCTGAGGGCTCCTACCGCCGGCGCCGGTGTCCCCGAGGGGCACCGGCCCTTGCGTGCGGGAACCCCGAACACGGAGCCGGTGGGCGGACCCACCCGCCCACCGGCTCCCGCTCGCGCGGGGTCCGACCTCGCGCAGAGGCGGTCGTGCCGTACGAGCGCCCAGCCCTTGGGCGCGGGATTCCTGTTCAGGCGTCTGCGACCAAGGCGTCGACGAAGGCGCCCCTCCTCGCGCACGTGGTTCCCGCGCGCCCCGCCCCGCGTCCCGGCTCCAGAGCGGGGACGTCCCTGCCACGAGAAGGTGAACGATGTCCACGCTGTCCCTCACCCGGATCTACCGGTCCGACGCCGGTGAGATCGCGGTGCGCTCCTGGTGCGAGCGCGCACTGGGCGGGGCCCGCGACCTGCGGTCGCCGGGGGCGGTGACCGCCGCCGGGCGCGCGACGCGGGTGCACGTCCTGCCGGGCGGACCGGGGACCCCCGTCCTGCTGCTGTCCGGGGCCCTCCTGGGGTCGGCGAACCTGGTCGCGACCGCGCGGGTACTGCGCGCCGACCGGACCGTGCTCCTGGCCGACCTGCCCGGACATCCGGGCACGAGCGACTCCCGGCGCCCCCTGCTCGGCCGGGCGGACGCCTACGGCGCCTGGCTGGACGCGCTGTTACCCCAGGTCACCTCCGAACCGGTGATCCTGCTCGGGCACTCCACGGGCGCCGCGGCCGCCCTGGCGGCGATGCCCTCGCCGCTGGTGGCGGGGCTCGTGCTGGTCGGTCCGGCGGGCCTGGCCGCCCCCGTCATGGACGGGGAGAGGCTGCGCGCCACGTTCTCCTGGCGGCTCTCACCGGGCGAGCGGACCAGTTCGCGGCTCCTGGGCCTGCTCAGCGGGCCCGTCGCCGCGGGCGGCGCGACCCACCCGCTCACGGAGTGGGCGACCCTGGTCGCACGGCACTGCCGCCCCAGCCCGGTCCCGGGCATACTGCGGGGCGAGGACTTCCGGGACTGGTCGGGCACGCCCGTCACGGTGGCCACCGGAGCCCACGACCGCGTCTTCACACCCTCGCTGCTGCGCGGAGCGGTGCGCAGACTGCTGGGCACCGACGTGCGCACGATCGCGAGCGCGGGCCACCTCGCACTCCACGAGGCGCCCGCGCGCGTTCGCGACCTGCTGCGGGAGGTCGCCTGACCGGGAAGTCAGCCGATCTCGGCCATGACCTCGTCGGGGATGTCGGCGTTGGTGAAGACGTTCTGCACGTCGTCGGAGTCCTCCAGCGCGTCCACCACCCGCATGACCTTCTTGGCGGTCTCGGCGTCGACCGGGACCTCCATGGTCGGCAGGAAGCTGGAGTCGGCGGAGTCGTACTCGATGCCCGCCTCCTGGAGCGCGGTGCGCACGGCGACCAGGTCGGTGGCCTCGCAGACGATCTCGAAGACGTCGCCCAGGTCCTCGACCTCCTCGGCACCGGCGTCCAGCACCGCCAGGGTCACGTCGTCCTCGGTGGTGCCCTCCTTGGACACGATGACGACGCCCTTGCGGTTGAAGAGGTAGGACACCGAACCGGCGTCGGCCATGTTGCCGCCGTTGCGGGTCACGGCCACGCGCACCTCGGAGGCGGCGCGGTTGCGGTTGTCGGTCAGGCACTCCACCAGCAGGGCGACGCCACCGGCGGCGTAGCCCTCGTACATGATGGTCTGCCACTCGGCGCCGCCCGCCTCCTCGCCGGAGCCGCGCTTGCGGGCGCGTTCGATGTTGTCGAGCGGCACGGAGTTCTTGCGCGCCTTCTGGATGGCGTCGTAGAGCGTGGGGTTCCCGTCGGGGTCTCCACCGCCGGTCCGCGCGGCCACCTCGATGTTCTTGATCAGCTTGGCGAAGAGCTTGCCGCGCTTGGCATCGATGACGGCTTTCTTGTGCTTGGTGGTGGCCCACTTGGAGTGGCCGCTCATGAATGTCCTTTCACGATGTCGACGAAGAGGCGGTGGATGCGCGTGTCGCCGGTCAGTTCGGGATGGAAGGACGTGGCCAACAGGCCGCCCTGCCGTACGGCGACGATCCTACCGGCCTCGTCGGGGCCGGGCACTGCTCCGAGCACCTCGACCCCGGGCCCGACCGACTCCACCCAGGGCGCGCGGATGAACACCGCGTCGAAGGGGTCGCCCCCCAGGCCGTCGATGTCCACGGCCGCCTCGAAGGACTCGGTCTGGCGTCCGAACGCGTTGCGGCGCACCGTCATGTCGATCCCGCCGACGGTCTGCTGGTCGGCGGTCCCGCCCAGGATGCGGTCGGCGAGCATGATCATCCCGGCGCACGTGCCGTAGGCGGGCATCCCCGCGGCGATCCGCTTGCGCAGCGGTTCCATCAGGCCGTAGCGCACGGCCAGCTTGGACATGGTGGTGGACTCCCCGCCGGGGACGACCAGCCCGTCCAGGGCGTCGAGCTGGTCGGGGGAGAGCACCTTCACGGTGCGCGCGTCCAGGGCCTGGAGCGCGCGCAGGTGTTCGGCGACGTCGCCCTGGAGGGCGAGGACGCCGATGGTGGGTGTGGCGGTCAAGTACGGCCTCACTCGTGGACGTAGGCTCGTGTTCTGCCGGGTGCGGGTGGCGGGGCCGGTGCGGCCCCGCCACCCGCACGACGGACGCGGGAGGCGTCGTCGGGCGGCGGTCGCGGGAGGCGTCCGCCGGGCGGCGGCTACCAGCCGCGGCCGGCGTAGCGCTGGGAGTCGGACAGCTCGTCCAGGTTGATGCCGACCATGGCCTCGCCCAGGCCGCGGGACACACGCGCGATGACCGCGGGGTCCTCGTAGTGCAGGGTGGCCTGCACGATGGCGTCGGCGCGCTTGGCCGGGTCGCCGGACTTGAAGATGCCCGAACCGACGAACACGCTCTCGGCGCCGAGCTGGCGCATGAGCGCGGCGTCGGCCGGGGTGGCCACGCCTCCGGCGGAGAACAGCGGGACGGGGAGCTTGCCCAGCGCCGCCACCTCCTTGACGACCTCGTAGGGGGCGCGCAGCTCCTTGGCCGCGCCGAACAGCTCGGCCTCGTCCAGGGTGCCCAGGCGCCTGATCTCACCGCGGATGGAACGCATGTGGCGGGTGGCCTCGACGACGTTGCCGGTTCCGGCCTCGCCCTTGGAACGGATCATGGCCGCGCCCTCGGCGATGCGGCGCAGCGCCTCGCCCAGGTTGGTGGCCCCGCACACGAAGGGGACGGTGAAGGCCCACTTGTCGATGTGGTAGGCCTCGTCGGCCGGGGTGAGGACCTCGGACTCGTCGATGAAGTCGACGCCGAGCGACTCCAGGACCTGGGCCTCGACGAAGTGGCCGATGCGGACCTTGGCCATGACCGGGATGGAGACGGCCTCGACGATGCCGTCGATCATGTCGGGGTCGGACATGCGGGCGACGCCGCCGTCCCTGCGGATGTCGGCGGGGACGCGCTCCAGGGCCATGACCGCGACGGCTCCGGCGTCCTCGGCGATCTTGGCCTGCTCGGGCGTGACGACGTCCATGATGACGCCGTTCTTGAGCTGCTCGGCCATGCCGCGCTTGACACGCTCGGTGCCGACGGCGTTGTCGGAGGTGTTCGGTGCGTTGTTGGCCACGGTGGTGGACTCCCGTTGTCTCGGTTCTGCTGAGGGCTGCTCTCGGGCAGCGGAGTCGGCGGCCCCACGCGGCGGTACGCGGACACCGTCGGCGCCGCGCACCCTGGTCGACCAGCCCCCCATCCTACTTCCACCCCCTTTCGAGGGTTTTGGCCAGATAGGTGTTTTCCCGGGGCCCGTATCTACGGGGTGTCGGGGCCGACGGGGAGGAGCGGAATCCGCGGCGGCTGGTCGTCGATCTCGAAGAAGTCCGGCAGGGGCGCCGTGCCCGCCAGGCGGAACGTCCGGACGAGCCGGGAACGGCGGGCGCGGCGGGTGTCGGAGACCGCGCCGTTGTAGAACGTGCGGGCCATGTGGACGCCCTTGGCGGCGGCCTCCACCTCGATCAGATGGGGCCGCAGCATGTCAGAACGCCCGAGCGGCCCCGGAGATTCCAGTGCCGCGCGCAGCGTGCGCGACAGCGCGCTCTCGGCCAGCTCGCGTTGCCGGTCGCGCGCTCCGTCGGCGGCAGCGGCGGCCCCGGGCAGGGCGCGCGTGGCGTCGGTGCCGTCGGCGGCGGCCAGCGCCGACGCGGCGGCCAGGCGCCGCTCCAGGGCGGCCTCCAGGGCCGCGCGTGCGGTGTCGACCCGGTGGTGGAGGCGGTGCAGGCGGGTGGCCCGCCAGGAGAGGTAGAAGCCGAACAGCACCAGGGCCAGGAGGATGCCGACGACGGTGGCGGCGAAGAGGACGTCCTCGGTCAGGGCCGCTCACCCCGTTCCGCGGGGCTGGGCGTGCGCGGCGCCGGGGCGGGTGTCCTGGCAGCGGACACGGACGTGAGCAGAGCCGGAGCAAGCGCCCGGAAGACGGGGACGGGCGCACGAAGGGGCGGGGCGGGCGCACGAAGGGGCGGGACGGGCGCACGAAGGGGCGGGACGCGCGTCCGGAGGGCGGTTTGCGGAGAGGGCGCCGCGGATCCCGGCGCGCACCCGGCGGACGCCTCCCCTGCGACGACCGCGGTCACGTCGTTCCCCGGCGCAGCAGGGCGGTGGCCCGGGGCCCGCCGTCCAGGCCCACCCCGGCGGAGTGGCCGTCCCCGTTCCCGTCCCACAGCAGGACGGTCCGGTAGACGTGGGCGACGTCGGCGGCCACGGTGTCCCAGTCGTAGGCGCGCACGGCTCGGCGGGCCGCGCGCGAGAGCTCGGCACGCCTCCCGGGTGCGTCCAGCAGCGCACCGGCGCGTTCGGCCAGGTGGGCGGGGTCTCCCGCGGCGAACAGCTCCCCGGCGGCACCGCCGTCCAGGACCGCGGCGAAGGCGGGGATGTCGCTGGCCGCGATGGCCGCACCGGAGGCCATCGCCTCGGTCAGCACGATGCCGAAGCTCTCCCCGCCCAGGTTGGGCGCGCAGAACACGTCGGCGGAGTGGTAGGCGCGCGCCTTGTCGGCGTCGTCCAGGCGCCCGAGCAGCACGACGCGTTCGCGCAGGTGCTCGGGAACGGCCTCCATGGCGGCCGAGGCGTCGCCGGGACCGGCCACCATCAGGCGCAGTCCGGGGCGTTCGGGGGCCATGAGCACGAAGGCCTCCAGCAGGACGCCCAGCCCCTTGCGGGGTTCGTCCAGGCGGCCCAGGAAACCGATCGAGCCGCCCTCCCCCGGCCAGCCGGGCAGGGGTTCGGCGTGCGCGAACCTGCGCACCGCCACCCCGTTGGGGATGAGCACGGCGTCGCCGCCCAGGTGTTCGACCAGGGTGCGCCGGGCGGCCTCGGACACGGCGATGCGGCCGTTGATCTTCTCCATCGCCGAACGCAGCGCCGGGGAGCTCACCGCCATCGCCCGCGACCGGGGGTTGGCGGTGTGGAAGGTGGCCACCACGGGGCCGTCCGCCGCCCAGCACGCCAGCAGCGAGACGCTCGGCGCGGACGGCTCGTGGATGTGCAGGACGTCGAACCCGCCCTCGGCGATCCACCGGCGCACCCGCGAGGCGGCCCTGGGGCCGAAGGTGAGCCGGGCCACCGAGCCGTTGTAGGGCACGGGGACCGGTCTTCCGGCGGGAACGAGGTAGTCCGGCAGGGCGCCGGTGTCCGCGTCGCCCACCGGCGCCAGTACCGACACCTCGTGCCCCATGCCGGTGAGCGCCTCGGCGAGGTCGCCGACGTGCTGCTGCACCCCGCCCGGGACGTCCCAGGCGTAGGGGCAGACCAGGCCGACCCGCATGCCCACGGTCACCCGTTCCGTTCGTCTCGTCCGGGGAGCCTCGCCCCGCTGCCTTGAGGGGCCCCTACCCCGTTCGCAGCGGTGAACCCGTCCCGAGCGCCCGGTGCGGTGCCGTCGCCCGGCCCTCTCCGCGCGCCGCCGTTCGGTGCGGTGCCATCGTCCGGGCTTTCCGGGCCAGCGCTGCCCAGTGCGGTGCCGCTGCCCGGGCCTTCCTGCGCTCCGCCCTTCGGTACCGCACTGTCGCCCGACCCTTCCTGCGCGGTGCCGCGCGGTGCGGTGCCGTCGCCCGGCCTTCTCCGCGTGGTGCTCTCGTCCGCCGCCGGAGGCGCAGCGGTCTCCGCGGTCGCCCCTCGCGAGACGCGCGCGCGGTCGGCGGCGACCGAGGTCGGCGGAACGCCGCCGTCGGCTCCGTGGCCGCGCGCGGCGCGCGCGTGGTCGGCGCTGAACACCGGCTGGAGCATGTGCCAGTCCTCGGGATGCTCGGCGATCGCCCCCTCGAAGACGCGGACCAGCTCCTGGGTCGTGGCCTGGACCCGCTCGGCGCGGGTGGCTCCCCCGGCGACGGGGATCTCGTCGTGGACCCGGATGTTCCAGTACGGGCCGTCGTACCAGAGTGAGACCGGCATCAGGGCGGCGCCGGTGTTGAGGGCCAGCGCGGCGGGCCCGGCGGGCACGCGCGCACGCTCCCCGAAGAAGTCCACCTCCAGGCCGGTGCCGCTGATGTCGCGGTCGGCGAGCAGGCACACCAGTCCGCCCTCGCGCAGCCGCCGGGCCAGGGTGCCCACGGTGTTCGAGCCTCCGGTCAGCGGCAGCACCTCCATGCCCAGGGACTCGCGGTAGGCGGTGAAGCGCTGGAACAGGCTCTCGGGGCGCAGCCGCTGCGCGACGGTGGTCAGGGGGGTGCCCCTCAGGGCGATCCAGGCCCCGGCGTGGTCCCAGTTGCCCATGTGGGGCAGGGCGGCGACCACGCCTCGGCCCGACCGGACGTGCTGCTCCAGGACCTCGATCCCGGTGGCGCGGGTCCGGCCCAGAACGTACTCCTCACCCATCGCGGGGAGGCGGAACATCTCGTAGTAGTAGCGCATGTAGGAGCGCATGCCCGCGCGGGAGAGCGCGCGCAGCTGGGCGTCCGTGGCCCCGGGGCCGACCAGGCGCCTCAGGTTGCGCTCCAGACCGCGCGTGCTCTCGTCGTGGGCGCGCCAGGAGCGGTCGGCCAGGCGTCGGAACAGCGCCCGCCCCGTGCTCTCGGGCGTGCGGCGGATCATCGCCCACCCCGCCGTGTAGGCCAGGTCGGCCGTGCGTTCGTCCACGTCGTCTCCCCGTTCGCCGTTCTCCCCGTGGCTCCGTTGCCTCGTACGTTGCCTCGTACGCTCAGGCTCCGCCGTTGGCTTCGCCGGTCCCCGCGGCACCCTCGACGTAGTCGGGGTCGTTGAGTCGGGCGCGGGTCTCCACCAGGCGTTGGAGGACGGTGAGCAGGCTCATCGCGGCCAGCAGCCACAGGCCGCCCGCGAGGACGTAGGGCACGTCCAGGCCGCCGAGTCCCACGGCGACGAGGATGACCACCAGGCGCTCCGTGCGCTCGGCGACGCCGACGTCGCAGTTGACGCCCAGGCCCTCGGCGCGCGCCTTGATGTAGGACACCATGAAGCCGCTGACCAGGCAGAAGAGGGTGAGTCCGGCGAGCAGGGGGTCGTCGCCCTCACCGATGAACCACCACAGGAGCCCGGAGAGGATGGCGGCGTCGGCCACCCGGTCGAGGCTGGAGTCGAGGAAGGCGCCGAACGCGCTGGCGCTGTCGCGGGCCCTGGCCACGGCCCCGTCGAGCATGTCGAAGAGCACGAAGACCGTGACGACGACCGACCCGGCGTACAGCTGTCCCTGCGGATAGAAGAACAGGGCGCTGACGACGACGCCGAGGGCGCCGACGATGGTGACGATGTTCGGTGTGAGGCCGAGTCGGGCCAGACTCCGGCCGAGCGGAGTGGTGACCCGGGAGACCATGGGGCGAAGGATTCTCAGCATGTCTTCTTGGAATCGTAGGGCGGGAACGGTCGTGGAGGTGGGAACCGCACCGGCGGGGGTGGGGACCCACCGAGGAGGTGGGAGGCCGACTGCGGGAGTCGGAATCTTGCAGGATGCGGAATTCCGCCGGAGTCGGAATCCCGCGGGAGTCGGAATCCCGCGGGAGTCGGAACCCTGGGGAAGTCGGAATCCTGCGGGCGGAGCGGCTCGGGGGCCGGGCTGGGTGGGCTCGGGTGGACTGGTCGGGCGGGGCGGGCGGGTCGGAGTGGTCGGGCGGGGCTGACTGGATGTGCGGGTCGGACTGGGCGGGCGAGTCGGAGTGGTCGAGCGGGCTGGTCGGGCGGGTCGGGGTGGTTGGGCGAGTCGGACTAGGCGTGGGGGTCGGACTGGGCGGGCGGGGCCGCGTGGGTGGGCGGGGCGGCGTCCGGGGGGCGGTCGCGTGCTCGGGTGAGGGCGTTTCGCGTGCTCCCGTGGGCGCGCCCTACTCTCTGGGCCAGTGCGCGGCCAGCTTGGACCGGGTCTGCTCCAGCATCTCGGGCAGCACCTTGGTCAGACCGACCACGGGCATGAAGTTGGCGTCGCCGCCCCAGCGGGGAACGATGTGCTGGTGCAGGTGGGCCGCGATCCCGGCACCGGCCGCGTCGCCGAGGTTCATGCCGACGTTGAAGCCCTGCGGCCCGTAGGCCGCGCCCAGCGCACGGATGCCCTCCTGGGTGAGGGCGGCCACCTCCGCGGTCTCCTCCTCGTCCAGGGCGGTGTAGTCGGACACGTGGCGGTAGGGGCAGATCAGGATGTGGCCGCTGTTGTAGGGGTAGAGGTTGAGAACGGCGTAGGCCGACTTGCCCCGGGCGACCACGAGGCCCTCGGGGTCGGACAGTCCGGGGGCGCGACAGAAGGGACACCCGTCCTCGGGGCGCGAACCGCTGGGCTTACCCTCGCCCTTGATGTAGGCCATGCGGTGCGGTGTCCACAGCCGCTCCCAACCGTCGGGGCTCCCCGTCCCCACGGCGGGAGGGTCGCCGGGAACGTCTCCGTGCTCGTCGTCGGCACCGCGCATGGCTCGTCCGTTTCCGTCGCCTGTCCGTACTCTCTCGCGCCTCCAGCATAGAAGCGCGACGGCGACCGCGGGCCGAACCCGGCCCGGCCTGTGGACAACTCCGCGGGCATCCGAGGCCGAGGGTGTCCGCGGGAACCCGCAGGGACCGGTCGTGCCCGTCACGGCCGCCGGTGTACCAACGTGTGAAGGGCGGGCGGAGTGCCCGGGCAGGTGTTCGCCCCGGGGCCGAGGTGGGCGGAACATGGACGGGTGCCGCGCCCGCCGGGCGGGGGTGGTTGGGTGGGGCCCTCAGCGCACCGCGCCCTGCGGGGCCGACGGTTCGTGGTCGCTGACGCAAGGACGTTCTATGCCAACCCCCAGGGGTGAACGGCCCACTCGACGTTCGACCCCAACCCCCTACGGCACGCCGCCAGCCCGGGCTCTACGGGTGCCTGGTCACCGTCACCAGCACGCCCTACGCCAACCCCGCTGTACCCAGCGCCAGCCCGGGCTCTACGGGTGCCTGGTTGCTGACGCAGCGACGCTCTACAACGTGCGGACCCCCTACGACGCGCGGTCACGCGCGGGGCTTCATGGTCGCTCTTGGCCTGAACCGTGTACCCCCCACCCCAGATGGCTGAGGGAGATTCCCGGTGGGCGTTCCCACCGGCGACCTCCCGAACCCCTTCGTGACGCCCACCAGACACCTCGAACGACCGACGCGCAGGGATCTCCTTCGGCAAGTTCGCTGGGCGAACTTGCTCTCAGTCGGTCCCCGCCCCCAGCACTCAACCTCGAAGCCAGAACCCACCACGACCACCCACCCCCCAGGGGCTGACGTGGAACGCGCACGCCCTACGGGTGCCTGGTCGCCGTCACCGGCACGCCCTACGCCAACCCCCCAGGGGTGAACGGCCACCACACATGCCACCCCAACCCCTACGGTGCGCCGCCGCTGTGCGCTCTACGGGCGGGTGACTGCGTCCCTACAGCTCCAGCAGGGTGCGCAGGTGGCGCGGGGGCGGGCTGCCGTGGGCGAGCATCGCGTCGTGGCGCTCGCGCTCGGTGAGCGCGGGGCGGGCCGAGGCAAGGTCGCTGGCGATGTCGGAGACCTCCGCGTAGCCCACGTAGTAGGTGGACAGCTGGGCGCTGGTGAGCTGGGCGCGGCGCCACTTGCCGACGGCCTCGCCCTCCTCCTGGTGCCCGCGCTGGGTCATCAGGGAGATCGCCTCGGCCTCGGTGATGTCGCCGGTGTGCAGGCGCACGTCCAGGATCGCGTTGATGATCATCCGCAGGCGCATCTTGAGCTGCACCAGGCGCAGCGCCAGGTCCTCGCGCCGGTCGCCGGACCAGCCGTGGCGGGCCAGCACCTCCTCGGCGTAGACCGCCCAGCCCTCCACGAAGGTGCCGCTCCACAGGGCCCGGCCCACCCGGGTGCCGCCCTCGTGCCGGGCGGCGTGGGCGAGCTGGAGCGCGTGACCCGGAACGGCCTCGTGGGCCATGAGGTCGCGCAGCATGACCGCGTTGTACTCGCGGAAGAAGGACTCCCGGCGCTCGGCGGGCCAGTCCTCGGGCGGCGGGGCCACCGCGACCAGGGTCGGCTGCTCCCCGGACCGCGGGTCGAGGGGGCCGGGGGGCTCGCAGTAGGCCACCGACACCCCGCGGCGGGCCTCGGGCATCGGCACGATCCGGACCGGGTCGTCGTGGACCGTCACGATGTCCAGCGCGCGCACCCGCTCGTTCAGGTGCAGGAGGGCGTCGGCGCAGGCGGGGCGGACGGTGTCGGCGTCGATGGCGCCCCGTGCGGCCAGCTCGGCGAGCGCCTCGGCCACCCCCTCGCGGCGGCGGGTTCCGCCCAAGTACTCCGCCGCCGCCTCGGCGATCGCCTCCTCCGTGGCCAGCAGATCGCTCTC
This sequence comes from Nocardiopsis sp. M1B1, assembly GCF_052466615.1. Classification (NCBI taxonomy): domain Bacteria; kingdom Bacillati; phylum Actinomycetota; class Actinomycetes; order Streptosporangiales; family Nocardiopsidaceae; genus Nocardiopsis; species Nocardiopsis sp. M1B1. The sequence goes on along the minus strand of NZ_CP196194.1, from coordinate 1,919,751 downwards.
GGCGCGCACCAGCAGCGCCTCGGGTGAGAGCTCGGAGTCGAGGGTGTACCAGAGCTGGGCGGCGAAGTCGCGCTCGCCCAGACGAGGGTCGGCGGTGGCGGTCTCCAGACGGTCCCGCAGCCAGGCGGCGTGTTCCTCCACGGCGGCCAGGGCGGCCTCGCGGGCCGGTTCCAGGGCGGGGGGCGCCGCTCCCGCGGGCACGTCGGAGACGAGCATGGCACGGGCCCCGGCCGCCTGGGCCAGGGCCGTCTCCACGTGCACGCGGGGCATGCCGGGGCCCTCCGACAGGCGCGAGCGCGCGGTGGCGAGGTGGTCGGGCAGGGCCGCGCAGCGCGCGGCGAGCGCCGACAGGCGTTCGGGCAGGGGCAGGGCCTCGCGCTCCACGAGGGCGTGCAGGGCCTCACCCGGCGAGTACAGCAGCGGGTCCCACGTGTGCGGGCGCAGTTCCGCGGTGTGCCAGAGGTCGGCGCTGACGCGGGTGCGCAGCACCTCCAGGTCGACCCGGTCGCCGACGGGGATGAGGTCGGGGTCGATCTCGTCCAGGGAGCCGAGGGCGTCGGTGAGCACGGAGACGCGGCGCACGTCGGCCTCGACCGAGCGGTCGGACAGGCGGGAGGCGCCACGGGTGTCGCCCAGGTCCAGCGCCCACTCGGGGGCGTCGTGGAGCAGGGAGTCGAGCACGCGCTCGGCCACCTCGCGGAACCGCCGGGTCATCGCCCCTGGGTCGGGCTGGGAGGAAGAGCTCATGGCGCCATGATGCCAGCACGGACGCCCGGTTCCCGTCCGACGGGAACCGGGCCGTGCTCTGTGCGGGACCCCGGCCCGGGTGGCCCTCCTAGCGCCAGGAGCTCTGGCCGCCCGTGGAAGTGGGCTGTCCGGCCGCGCCCTCGGGGTCCCCCACCGTGATGGCGTGCTCGACGAGGGTGATGAGCGTCGACTTGGTGGAGGCCTTGTCACGGGCGTCCACCTGGACGATCGGGATCTCCGGGCTGAGCGTCAGCGCGTCCCGGACCTCGTCGGCCGCGTGGGGGTAGTAGCCGTCGAACCCGTTGATCCCCACGATGAAGGGCAGACGCGCCTCCTCGAAGTAGTCGATCGCGGGGAAGCAGTCCGCCAGGCGGCGGGTGTCCACCAGGACGACGGCGCCGATGGCGCCCTTGACCAGGTCGTCCCACATGAACCAGAACCGGTGCTGTCCGGGGGTGCCGAACAGGTACAGGATCAGGTCGGAGTCGAGGGAGACGCGGCCGAAGTCCATCGCCACGGTGGTGGTCTGCTTGTCCGGCGTCTTGGCGAGGTCGTCCACCCCGACGCTGGCGCTGGTCATGACCGCCTCGGTGGTCAGCGGCACGATCTCGGAGACGGAGCCAACGAATGTCGTCTTCCCGACACCGAAGCCCCCGGCGACGACGATCTTGACCGACGTCATCGCGTTCCCCCCAGCACCGCCTTCCTCGGCTGGGCTAGAGCTTGCGAAGTCCACTGAGCACCCTTTCAAGCAGGTTGGTGTTGGGACGGGCGTCGTTGTTGAGCGAGGACCTGATCTGGACCAGTCCCTGCTCGGACATGTCCGCCACAAGCACCCGCGCCACACCGAGCGGCATCCGCAACAGCGCGGAGATCTCCGCCACGGAACGCCATTCCCGGCACAGGTCGCTGATCGCCTGCCATTCGGGCGTCAGCGTCCCAGACTCGTTGCGGGCCGCCGCGGTGGCCGAGATCAGGGCTTCCAGGGGAAGCTGCGACTTCGGCTTGGTGCGGCCCTTGGTCACCGCGTAGGGACGGACCAGAGAACTGGGCGCGCTCCCCGCAGCGGATCGTTGGTCGTACGGTTGTTGGATTGGTCGGGGAACATCTCCGCCGCCCGGAACCGCCGGCATTCCCCCCGTGGGGGGACCGCTCGGCTGTTGTCCGAACCACGAGGCGCTCCCGGCATCTCTACTGTGAGGTGCCACCACTTCCTCCTGTCGGTGGTGGTTCAGTGGATTCCCGAGGTGCGCGCCGTTGGTGTCAGCGCCCGCCCCGCCCGCTCGACGAGCAGGGTCATCTCGTACGCGACCAGACCCAGGTCGCTCTCAGCCGACGCCAGGACCGCCAGGCAGGAGCCGTCGCTGATGGCCATGATGAGCATCAGCCCCCGCTCCATCTCCACGACGGTCTGGGCGACCGCTCCACCCTCGAACACCCGGGCAGCACCCTGCGTCAGGCTCGACAGACCGGAGGCGATGGCCGCCAGCTGGTCGGCCCGGTCCGCTGGGAAGCCCGCCGACGAGGCCAACGGAAGGCCGTCAGAGGAGACGACGATCGCGTGGGCTACGTCGGGGACACGGTCGGCAAAGTCAGTGATCAACCAGTTGAGTTCATTCACCTGTCGACTCATCTGATCTCCTGTCCAGTTTCGCCGGCTGGTCTCTGGGCACTGCTACCGCCGGCACGGCATGTGACAGCACTGCCTCTACGAACTGCCCGGCCCCTCCCGTGGGGGTGGCCGGGAGTCTGGTGTTCTGCTCTCGTCGAGCTGTGGGTAAGACGCGTCCGAGAAGCTCGGTAGATGCTATTGCATCCAGCCCCCGGGATTAAGGGGGACCCCGTCCCGCCAGGTTCCACTGAGGTCACCCCTCCGTCGAGCCTTCCCCGAGCCGGTCCCGTCCCTCGCGGACGCCCTTCTGGAAGCCGGAGAAGCGGTTGCGGACGCGGTCCGCGCTGCGCGTGGGCATCTGCTTGAAGTTCTCCGGCTTGGGCGCCGTCCCCGGAACAAGGTTTGCCTTGGGAACGCGTTTTGGCAAGCCCGAGGTGGTCAGTCCGTCCGCCTTGGGCTCCGCCGCGGTCCGCGCGGCCTTCCAGCCGCGGTCGGCCTCGGAGGTCCACTCCTGGGTGGAGCGGGGCGCCTGGTCGGTGCTGGCCGGGGAGCGCTGCTCCTGGGCCGCCGGAACCTGCCGGATCGGGCCGGTCTCGGTCGTGTCCACCGTGGGGCCGCCGCTGCGGCGCTTGAACCAGTTGGACTCGATCGCGTCGAAGATCGGCAGCGAGTCGCTCTCCTCACCCGACGGGGTGGGCGGCACGACGGTGTTGTTCGGCCCCTGGGCGCCACCGTAGCGGCGGGAGAGGTAGGCGGTCGAGCCGTACCCCTCGCGGGAGTCGATGCCGCCGGAGCGCCAGTTTCCGCCGTCCTGGGACGAGGGGACCGCCGGGAAGGTCTCGGTGTTGTCGTCGCGCTCGCGGGCCGCGGGGCGCTCGTGGGCGCCGGTGTCGCGGCCGCCGAACACGTGGCCCGAGCCGTTGTCGGAGAAGGCTCCGTTGCCCGAGGACGCGCCGTTGCCGGCGGGGGCTCCGGTGTGGCCGCCCGACTGCGCGCCCGCGCCGCCGAACGCGTCGTAGGGCTCGTTCGCCGTGGAGCGGAACGCGCCGGTGTCGGTGGCGGGCCGGCGGAACTCGCCCGTGTCGCCGGTGGGGCGGCGGAAGGACCCCGTGTCGGAGGGCCTGCTGAAGGCCCCGGTGTCCGACGAGCGGCCCACGGAGCCGCCGCCGAAGGAGTCGCCGCGGGGGCTCGGGTCGAAGAAGTTGCGTCCGCCGGTCTCGGACTGCGGGCGCTGGGGCTCGTCGTCCTCGGAGGCGTCGTAGGGGTCGACCACGGGACGGCCGTTGGCGCCGCCGGAGGGGGCTCCGGTGGTCCCGGCTCCCCTGGTGGTGTCCCACACCGAACCGGTGCTGGTGTTGCCCCACAGGTCCTGGCCGCTGGGCGGGTGCTCCTCGGTGTGGGATCCGGTGGGCTGACGCCTGGGCAGGCCGCCCAGGTCGCCGGGGACGCCGCCGCTCTCCTGGGTCTGCCAGGGGTCGTTCGGCTCGACGGGCGCCGGGGTGGAGGCGAAGGCCGCCTCGGCGTCGGCGTAGGTGTTGGGCGCGCCCGAGGTGAGCTCGGGGCGGCTGTCCGCGCCGCCCAGCGCGTGCTGGCCCTCGACCGGGGTGATCAGCAGGTCGGGCGGGAAGATGACGTGCGCGGTGGTTCCGCCGCCGTGGGCCTCCTCCAGCCGCAGCTTGACGCCGTGGCGGTGGGCCAGGCGCGAGACCACGAACAGGCCCATGCGGCGCGAGACCGCGACGTCGATGACCGGCGGGGCGGCCAGGCGGGCGTTGATCGCCGCCATGTCCTCGGGCGCCATGCCGATGCCGCTGTCGGTGACGTCGACCTGGACGCCGCCGTTGTCGAGGGTCTTGGCACTGACCAGGACCTCGGTGTCGTGCGGGGAGAACGAGGTGGCGTTCTCCACCAGCTCGGCGACCAGGTGGATGACGTCGTTGACGGGGCGGCCGAGCACCGAGATGTGGGAGGGGGCGCGCACGTTGACGCGCTCGTACTGCTCGACCTCGGAGACGGCGCCGCGCAGGACGTCGACCAGCGGGACGGGCTGGGCCCACTTGCGGGTGTTGTCCTGGCCGGACAGGACCAGCAGGTTCTCGTTGTTGCGGCGCATGCGCGTGGCGAGGTGGTCCAGCTGGAACAGGTCGGAGAGGCGGTCGGCGTCCTGCTCGGACTGCTCCAGACCGTCGATGAGGCGCAGCTGCCGTTCCACCAGGGTCTGGCTGCGGCGGGACAGGTTGACGAACATCGCGTTGACGTTGCTGCGCAGCGCGGCCTCGTCGGAGGCCAGGGTGAGCGCGACGCGGTGGACGTCGTCGAAGGCGCGGGCCACCTCGCCGATCTCGTCGTGCGTGTCGACCTCGATCGGGGTGACCTTGACGTTCTCGGGGACCGTCCCGGCCTCCTGCATCCGGTTGATCGCGTCGGGCAGGTCGCGCTCGGCGACCCGGCGCGCGCCGTCCTCCAGGGCGCGCAGGGGGCGCACCAGGGAGCGGACCACGAGGGAGGTGAGGACGAAGACCGCCAGGAGCACGGCCGCGACGACGAAGAGGTCGATCAGGGCGCGGCCCATGGCCTCGTCACGCAGGGAGTCGGCGTCGGCCGCGATGCCCTCGGCGATGCCCTCCTCGACCGTCTGGAGGCGTCCCAGGGCCACGTCGGCGATCTCGCGGTAGTCCTCGGGGCCGTCGTTGGCGGTCACACCGGTGAGGTCGTCGTTGCGGTCGGCGCGGTACATCACGCGCATGCGCATCGTGGAGACCTGGCTGACCTCCAGACCGGTGAAGTTGTCGTCGAAGATCTGCCGCTGCTCCTCGGAGGCGGCCTGGACGAAGTTGGAGATCTCGCTCTCGTAGCGGGCGCGCGCGGAGTCGATGGCCTCGGCGATACCGCCGGTCATCGTGTTGCGGGCCAGGGAGTGGCCCATCAGCGCGGTCTCGTAGGAGAGCTGGTCCCGGGCGGTGGACAGTGCGGTCAGCGTGCGCACGCTCTCGCGCAGGTCGGTGTCGCCGGTCTCGTCCGCCATCGTCTGGTTGAACTCGGCCAGCGAGCGGGTGATCGTGCGGTACTTGGTGACCACCGGCAGGACGGTGATACGGGTCTCGTCGACCTCGGTGCGCAGGGCGTCCAGCGTGGAGAGCTGGGTGCGCATGCTGGACAGGCGGCTCGTGGCGGTCTCGTTGTCCACCTCGCCCATGTCGTCCAGGCGGGCGGTGAGGGTCTGCTGCAGGTCGCGGGAGGCGTCGCGCTCCTCCTCCATCCGCTGGCGAAGCTCGTCCGAACGCCGCGCGGGGTCGGCGTTGTCGGAGATGTAGACCGCGCTGGCGCTGCGCTCGTGGCCGAGCTGGTTGGCCAGCTCCACGATGAGGACGCCGACCTCGGCGCGGTCCTGGATGTGCGCGTGGGTGACGGTGGAGACCGCCGCCTCGTAGACCCGCAGGCCGCCGAGTGCCAGGGCTACCGCGGTGGGGATGACGATGAGGGCCACCAGTCGGGAGCGCACCCGCCAGTTACGTGGCCGCCACCAGTCGGCTCTGCGCTTGGGCGTGGCATCGGCATGTTCGGCCTGCGCTGCCTCGCTCTGCGCGCCGGCCCCGTTTTTCGTCGCTCGTGTCGACACGGACCCTCGCAACCTTTCGTGTCACCGCTTCGGGCGGCTGGTTGGACCCCAGGGGTTGACCGCTCCGTCCGAAGGCTCTTCGGGGAAACCGGTACAGACCAGGAGGTCCGCCGAGCCGGAAGCGGCGGGAATGTGGGGAGATGTGAAGACTGTCCGCTGGACTCGCCTGGGATGAGAGGAGCCGCGCACCCGAAGATCTCCGTAGGTGCGCGTGCGGTGGATAGCGTACCAATGGGCGCGAAGGACTCGCTTCGGCTGTTTGACGGCGATCGGCGGGATCTTCTTCCCCCGACCGGTACATAATGCCCGCCATTGTCGGCATTATGGCCGACGCAGCAGGTCAGGGATAGCGTCCGAAACCACCCCGGGACTGAGGTAACTTTTTGGACACACCGCCAGCTTCCCCACCAACACCCCACTGACATGACATCGTGACAAGACGGTAGACGCAGGTCCCGGGGAGGAAGCGGAAATGCGTACCTCGTCACGCCCTGAATCACACACGCTCGGTGACATTACGAAAGCGGAGGGTTCAGACCGCGGGAAAACCCGCGGACCCTCCGTGCGCGCCTTTTCGGTCAGTACCGCGCTCCCGGCCGGCCTCGCGGTACTGCTCTGCCTCTCCACCGCCGCGCCCGGCGCCGCCTCCGACGGCGACTCGGCGGGAACCGCGCTGGGGAGCGTACAGGTGGAACTGGCCGCGCTGCGCGCGGGCATGGAGACGCTGCGCCGGGAGGCGTCGGAGAAGATCGAGCACTACGAGGCCGAGCGCGAACGCCTCACGGAGCTGACCGAGCGCAGCGGCGAGGCGCGCGAGCGCGCGGGCGAGGCCGACGAGCGCGGCGAGGCGGCCCGTCTGGCCGCCGCCCGGCAGGCCGCCACCGCCTACAAGGGCGGTGAGCTGGGCATGGTCACCGCCTGGGCCGGACCCGAGGGGCCCGCCGGGATGCTCGAACGGGGCGCCTACCTCACCCTGCTCGGTTCGCACCGGGAGGCCGACGTGGGCCGCGCCGAGGCCGCGCGGGTGGCCACCGACACCCTCGCCGGGATCGCCGAGACCGCGCAGGCGGAGCAGGCCGAGGCGGTCGAGGACGCCGAGAGCGCCCGGGAGGACGCGGTGGAGGCCGTGGCCGACCAGGAGGCGGCCCTGGAGGACCTGCTGGAGGAGCAGACCCGGCTGGAGGCCCGGCTCGCGGAGGTGCGCGACGCCGAGGCCGCCGAGAGGCGCCGCGAGGAGGCCCTGCGCGACGCGCGGGCGGCGAACTCCTCCGGGGGATCGGCGGAGGCCGCCGTCACCGCCGTTTCGGCGGAGGACGAAAAAGACGACAATGGCCATTGGCACGATGACGAGAGGGAAAAGGAGGGCGGGGAGGAAATCGCGGCCGCGGAAAGCGCCGACCACGGTTGCACCGGGGGCGTCGCGACCGCGCACGCCAACGGGCGGATCCCGGAGTCTGTGCTGTGCCCCCTGCCCCAGCCCGGCGAGCGGCTGCGCGCCGACGCGGCCGAGGCCTTCATCGAACTCGACGGGGACTACCGCGAGGCGTTCGGACGGCCGATGTGCGTGGCCGACTCCTACCGGCCCTACCACGAGCAGGTGCGCCTGTTCCAGGAGATGCTGCCCGGCATGGCCGCCCGGCCCGGGACCAGCCAGCACGGCCTGGGCCTGGCCGTGGACCTGTGCGGCGGCGTGAACAGCCTCGGCACGGCCGAGCACCAGTGGATGCTGGCCCACGCGCCCGCCCACGGCTGGCACAACCCGCCCTGGGCCCGGGGCGGCTTCGAGCCCTGGCACTGGGAGTTCACCCCGTAGAGCCAGTTCTTCGAACCGGGTCTCAGGCACTGAGGGGTTGTTCGGGCGCCCGCGGGGTTCTGGAGGTGCCGGAGGCGGGTTTTCGCGGAAGGACTGCGCCGTAGGCGTCGTTTGAGGATGGTGGCGGGCGACGGGTGGGCACGAGCCAACCCGGTGTAGGCGCCGGAGGTTCCCGCTCTCCGGGCGCCCGAACACAAGAAGGACCGCGCCGTAGGCGTCCGTTGAGAGTGGTGGTGGGCGACGGGTGGGACGAAGCGGAGCGGAGGCCCAAAGGGAACACGCGTGTCCGCCCGCGGTCGCGGTCAGACCTGGGAGCCGACCCGGACCTCGAAGGTGCCCAGGACGTCGGCGTCCACGAACAGCTCGTCGTCGGTCTCCAGCGGCGGTGTCGCCACCGGCAGCAGCGCGCGCACCCGCCCGGGACCCGACACCAGCCACTCGTGCGCGGGGTCGGCCAGGCCGCGGCCCAGCTCCCCCTCCTCCACCGAGGCGCTCACGCTCAGCGGCTCCCCGGGCACCTCGTCGGCGGTGGTCAGCACCGGCCCCAGGGTCAGCTGCACCGGCTGCCCCTCGCCGTCCAGCCACAGGCAGGCGGGCGTGTAGGCGCTCACCGGCGCCCCTCCCCCGGCGACGGCGGCCACGCCCACGCGGGCCGACCTCGCCCGGGGCGGCACGGCGTCGTCCGAGCCCCGCACCAGTTCCGGGGGGACCCGCCAGACGTCGTCGCCCGCCCGGACCGGCACCGGCTCGGCGGGGACCAGCGGGGCGCACATGCGCGCCTCCGGCTCGACGATGATCTCGATCGGCGCGGCGACGGCGCGTTCGTGGGCCCCGGCCAGGGCGTCACCGCCCGCCTCCAGCAGGTCGGCGAGGCGGACGGGGTCGGGGCTGCCCAGCACGTCGCCGTCGTCCAGGGCTCCGACGCGCTCACTGCCGCCGCTCGGCGACAGATAGGTCACCCAGCGCATGTGCTTCTCCTTGTCCACCGCGGAAGGGGCGGCGCGCCCCCGCTCAGAGGGCGGCGGTGGGACTGTGCTCCTTGCCCGTGCCCGCGCACCCGCGGCAGGGCTCGTCGACGCGGAGCCAGACGATCACCCCGCTGCCGTCGCGATGCGGCCGCTCGGGTCGCCACCAGCCCGTGCCGGAGCAGAACCGGCACTCGACGCCGTCCCGTTCGCACCATCCGCACGAGGAAATCGCACACCGGCTGTGTGTCGGTTCCCGCTCCATGCGCTCCCACCGTCTCCCGCGAAATCGCGACCAGCCTTGCACAGTCACCGCGCCGCGTCCACCCGGGAGGGCGTGAACGGGCGGGTCAGAGCGCTGCGGGAGGGTGGGTGCGCGGGCTCGGGCGTTGCCGGGAGGTCCCGCGGCTCAGGCGGACTCGCGCACGACCATGTGGGTGCCGAGCATGACGGTCTCGGCCTCCGCCGTGCGCGGGATCGCCACGTCCACCAGCAGCCGCGCCATCTCCTGCCCCATCTGCACCGTGGGCTGGTGGACGGTGGTCAGCGGCGGGTCGCTGTGCTGGGCCATGACGGTGTCGTCGTAGCCCACCAGGGCCACGTCCCCCGGCACGCTCAGACCGCGTGCGCGCAGCACCCGCAGCCCGCCGAGCGCCATCATGTCGGAGGCGGCGAACACCGCGTCGGGCTCCAGCCCGGTGTCCAGGAGCCGCTCCATCGCCTCGGCTCCCCCCTCCACGCTGAAGTCGCCCTGCACGACGAGCCGGTCGTCCACATCCAGCCCGGCGGAGGCCATGACCTCGCGGTAGCCGCGCAGGCGCTCCACACCGGCGTTCATGTCCAGGGGGCCGGTGATGGCGGCCACCCGTCGGCGGCCGCGCTCCAGGAGGTGGCGGATGGCCATCCGGGCCCCGCCGATGTTGTCGATGTCGACGCAGTAGGGCGCGGGCTGTTCGGGCGAGTGCGGGCGACCGCCGTGGACGACCGGCACCCCGGCCTCGGCCAGGCGGGCCGAGAGCGGGTTGTCGCTGTGCAGGGAGATCAGCAGCGCGCCGTCCACGTGGAAGCCGCTGAGGTAGTCGCCCACGCGCTTGTGCTCGGCCTCGGTCCGGGCCGTGGTGAGCATGAGCTGGAGGTCGCGCTCGTGCAGGACCGAGCTCACGCCGCGGATGATGTCGGCGAAGAAGGGGTCGGAGAACAGCCGGTCCCGGGGCTCGGAGACGACCAGCGCGATCGTGTCGGTGCGCCTGGTGACCAGGGTGCGCGCGGCCTGGTTCGGGCTGTAGCCGAGTTCGGCGATCGCGGCGTGCACGGCCTCCCGGGTGCGGGGGCTCACCTGCGCGGACCCGTTGATCACCCGCGAGACGGTCCCTCGTCCGACCCCGGCGCGCTGCGCCACCATCTCCAGGGTCGGACGCTTCCGACCAGCACCGGTCTTGGCCACTTCGAGGCTCCCTCTGGGATCGTGTCCCGCCGTCCCGGGGACTGCTTCCCCGGGGCGGCGGCGTGTGCGACGGGCATCCACGGTCATACCCGCCCGGAACGACTGTGTGGGGTGCCCCTCGGGGCACCCCACGGTCCTTCCGCGGTGCGCCGGACCTCCGCCGCGTGCGCGGCGGAGGTCCGGCGTACTCCAGGACGTGCTCCGCGGGCGCCCGCCCGCCGCGCGGCGGGCGGCGTCCACGGGACGCGTTACCGGCGTTCGGGGAACTGCCCCGTCTTGGCCAGTTCGGCGTACCAGTGACCGCTGTCCTTGATGATCCTGCGCTGCGTCTCGTAGTCGACGTGCACGATGCCGAACCGGCGGGAGTATCCCCACGCCCACTCGAAATTATCCAGGAGCGACCAGGCGAAGTAACCCCGCAGGGGCACTCCGGCCAGGACGGCCTCCTTGGCCGCCCTCAGGTGGCCCTCGTAGTAGTCGATCCGGTCGGTGTCGTTGACCTCGCCGGCCTCGGTGACGGTGTCCTCGAAGGCGCAACCGTTCTCGGTGACGTAGAGGTCGATGCCGCCGCTCTCCCCCGCCAGGCGGGAGAGCACGTCGAACAGGCCGGTGGGGTCGATCTCCCAGCCCATGTGCGTGACGGGCAGCCCCTGCGAGACGTGCACCTCCTCGGGCTCGGCGCCGAGCCAGGCGCCGCCCTCGCCGCTGACCAGCGCGGGGTCCAGGCCCTTGGCGGAGGCGGCGACGAACTCGGGCGAGTAGTAGTTGACGCCCAGGAAGTCCAGGGGGGCGGAGGTGATCTCCAGGTCGCCGTCCTGGATGAAGGAGAAGTCGGTGACGCCGGCGAGGTCCTCCCTGACGTCCGCGGGGTAGCGGCCCTTGAGCAGGGGGTCGGTGAAGATGCGGTTGCGCACGCCGTCGGCGCGGCGGGCGGCGCGGGCGTCCGCGGCGCTGGGCCCGTGGGGGCGGATGACCGCCTGGTTGTGGGCCAGGCCCACCCGGGCGGGGTGCCCGGTGGAGCGGATCGCCTCGGCGGCGAGGCCGTGGCCCAGCAGCAGGTGGTGGGCGGCGGCCAGGGCCGCGGCCGGGTCCTTGTGGCCCGGCGCGTGGTGACCGTTCTCGTAGCCGAGGAAGGCCGAGCACCAGGGCTCGTTGATGGTCATCCAGTCGCTGACGCGGTCGCCGAGGGCCTCGGCCACGACCTGGGCGTAGTCGCGGAAGCGGTAGGCGGTGTCGCGGTGGGGCCAGCCCCCCGCGTCCTCCAGCGGCTGGGGCAGGTCCCAGTGGTAGAGGGTCGCCCAGGGCTGGATCCCGGCCGCCAGGAGGGTGTCCACCAGGCGGTCGTAGAAGTCGATCCCGGCCTGGTTCACGGCGCCGGTGCCCTCGGGGATGATCCGCGGCCAGGCGACGGAGAAGCGGTACGCGCCCAGGTTGAGCTGGCTCATGAGCGCGACGTCGTCGGCGTAGCGGTTGTAGTGGTCGTCGGCGGGGTCGCCGGTGTCTCCGCCCAGGACCTTGCCGGGGGTCTCGGCGAAGGTGTCCCAGATGCTGCGGCCGCGGCCGTCGGCGGTCGTGGCGCCTTCGATCTGGAACGAGGCGGTGGCCGCCCCCCAGAGGAAGCCCTCAGGGAAATCGTTGCGGTTGTTCACTGCTGGTGTACGCACCTTCCATGACGAGGGGACATCGTTTTGGGAGCGCTCCCATAAAAGAAACAGAGAAGTACCTTGATGTCAATCAACAGCCTCAGCACCGCAATCCAAACGTTACGGGCAGGCGGTGCCGGAGACGGTTCCGCGACGCCGCGGAGCGCCCCGCCCCGGCGCCCCGCGGCGAGACCCGTAGTCCGTCCGACGCCGCCCTCAGGTGCCCTCCCCGCCGACGGGGACCACGACGCCCTGCCAGCGCTCCTCCATGAACGCGCGCACCTCGCCGCTGTGCAGGAGCTCGTCGAGCCGGGCGATCTCCTCGTCGCCGATGTCGTGCGTGGCCACCACCAGCCCGTTGGCGTAGGGGTTGTCCTCGGTCTCCTCCCAGGCCAGCACGTTGGCGGTGGAGACCAGGTCGGCCTCCAGGGCGTAGTTGCCGTTGACCACCGCCGCGTCCAGGTCCTGGAGGGAGCGCGGCAGCTGGGCCGCCTCCACCGGGGTGACCGTGACACCGAGCGGGTTGTCCTCGATGTCGTCGACCGTGGGCGCCTCCTCGCCCGTGTCGGCCAGGGTGATGACGCCCTCGGTGTCGAGCAGGTCCAGCGCCCGGCCCATGTTGGAGGTGTCGTTGGGCACGCCGATCTGCGCGCCCTCGGGCAGGTCCGCCAGGTCGGTCAGCTCCTGCGAGTAGACACCGAAGGCCTCCAGGTGCACGTCCGTCACGTAGCTCAGGTCGGCGTCCGGGTTGCCCTGGAGGTACTCCTCCAGGAACGGCAGCGTCTGGTAGTAGTTGGCGTGCAGTTCGCCCTCGGCCAGCGCCGCGTTGGGCTGGTTGTAGTCGGTGTAGACGGACACGTCCAGGGCCAGCCCCGCGTCGGCCGCCAGGTTCTCGTCGACGAACTCCAGGATCTCGGCGTGCGGCGTCGGCGTGGCGCCGATCCGCAGGACGGTCACGTCCTCCCCGCCGGTCTCCTCCCGCGCCCGTTCGCTGGGGCTGCCGCAGGCCGCCAGCAGGGCCACCGCCGTCGCCGCGGCGGCGCCCCGCACCGCGCGCCTCCTCGCGTCCTCGGTCATCGCCGTCTCCCTCCGTGTCGCCGGGACAACTCGTGGGGGGAGGGGGTCGTTCTCTGGTGTACCCCGTCGCGTCAGCGCCGCGCCAGGCGACGCACCAGCAGGTCGCCCAGGCTCTGCGCGATCTGCACGATGACGATGAGCAGGATGACGGTGGCCCACAGGTAGTGGTCGTTGAAGCGCTGGTAGCCCTCGCGGATGGCCAGGTCGCCCAGTCCACCGCCGCCGATGGCGCCGGCCATCGCCGAGTAGGAGATGAGGGTGACCACGGTCATCACCAGACCCGCGATGAGGCCGGGCATGGCCTCGGGCAGCATCACCTTGCCCACGATGGTGACGCGGCGGGTGCCCATGGCGTGCGCGGCCTCCACGACCCCGCGGTCCACCTCGCGCAGGGAGGTCTCCACCAGGCGGGCGAAGAAGGGGATCGCCCCGATGCTCAGGGGCACGATCGCGGCCGTGGGGCCCAGGGTGGTGCCCACCAGCAGGCGGGTGAGGGAGAGCACGGCCACCATCAGCACGATGAACGGCAGGGAGCGGCCGATGTTGACGACGGCGCTGAGCACGGCGCGCACGGCGGGTGCGGGGATGAGTCCGCCCCGGTCGGTGGCCACCAGCAGCACGCCCAGCGGCAGGCCGAACAGGACGCTGACGACGGTGGCCCACCACACCATGTAGACGGTGTCCAGGGTGCCCAGCCACAGGTCCGGCCACATGGCGGGCCAGGCCTGGACGAACGCGACGACGGCGTCCCAGGGGCCGGTGCCCCCGGTGGCGGCGGCGAGGTGCAGGACGTCGGCGGGGTTGGTGCTCACTTGCGGGCCTCCTCGACCAGCAGGCCGTGCTCGGACAGGTAGGCGAGCGCCTGGTCGCGGCGGTCGCCGCGCAGGTCCACGCTCAGGCGGCCCACGGACTGCCCGGCGACCTCCTCCACGCCGCCGCCCAGGATGTTGACGTCCACGTCGAAGCGGCGGGTGAGCTCGGACATGAGCGGCTCGTCGAAGGAGCGCGGGTAGGTGACGTAGACCGTGTCGGGTCCGCCGTGCGCGGGCAGCGGGAAGAGCGAGCGCGCCAGCAGTGAACCGGGGGTGCCGATGAGGTCGAGCACCCGGCCGGACTCCAGGAACGCGCCGTTCTCCATGATCGCCGCGGAGTCGCAGATCCTCTTGATCACGTCCATCTCGTGGGTGATCAGCAGGATGGTCAGGCCCAGTTCGTCGCGCAGGCGGCGCAGCAGGGCCAGGATGGCGTCGGTGGTGGCCGGGTCGAGCGCGGAGGTGGCCTCGTCACTGAGCAGCACCTTGGGGTCGGAGGCCAGCGCGCGGGCGATGCCCACCCGCTGCTTCTGGCCGCCGGAGAGCTGGGAGGGGTAGGCGCGCGCCTTGTCCCCCAGGCCCACGAGTTCGAGGAGTTCGCCCACGCGCCTCCTGCGGCGGGCGCGGTCGACGCCGGAGACCTCCATGGGGAAGGCCACGTTGCCCGCGACGGTACGCGAGGACAGCAGGGCGAAGTGCTGGTGCACCATGCCGATGCGGCGGCGGGCGACCCGCAGCCGCGCGCCGCGCAGCGCGGTCAGCTCCTCGCCGTCGACCCGGACCGTTCCGGCGTCGGGGCGCTCCAGGAGGTTGACCGAGCGCAGCAGGGTGCTCTTGCCCGCGCCGCTCTGGCCGACCACACCGAAGATCTCGCCGGGCTCGACGTGCAGGTCGACCCCGTCCAGGGCGGTCACCCGGTGCTTCTTCAACCTGTAGGCCTTGTGGAGGCCCACTGCGTCAATCACGGTGTTCCCATCGACGTCTGGCGGTGGTGTGGCGCCCGGCGGGGTCCGGCGCGGGCCCGTCGCCCGCGTCCGAGCGTACGGAAGCGCCCCGCGGGCGCGGGCGGCGGCGCGCCGGTGGTCGGGCGGGTGCCGGTGGCGGCTCGCCCGCGCGGGGCGGCCGGTCGGGGGACGCGCCGCCCTCGGCGGTGGTCTCCCCCTACTCCCCGGTGTCCGGGGGCTGCGGGCGGGTCCACGGAACCGGGCGGACACGACAGCGCCCGCCGGGCAGCGGAAGACACCGCTCGGCGGTGTCCGACCGCGTGGGCGCGGTGGTCGCTGGGTCGTGCGCACAAGCCTTCACGTTTCCTACTCAACCACGGGGAAAAGAGTCGGTTCACCCGATTTCGCTGTTCGGATCGGGTTACCTCCACCACATCGGGGCCCTCGCGGCACGGTGGATTCGTCCCGTCCCTCCCGAATAACCGCGCGAGTGCCTACACTCATGACGGTCCCTTTACTCTCGCCCCCGGCTCCCGGGTGTGCGCGGGAGGCCAGGGCCGGAGGCCGCTCCCGCGGCTGTCGGCCCCTCTGGGGAAACGACGAGAAACAGCGCCCGCTCCGCCCCCGTGCCCGGGGGCCGCGCGGGCCCGAGGAGCGACCACACCGTGCAGCCCGACGACCTGAGCCGAGTGGACGAATTCGCCGACTTCTGGGCTCCCGACCCTCCCGAACTCAGCTGGCCGGACCGCGCCCGGGCCCTGGCCGGGCTCCTCGCCGCCGCTGCGCGCCCGGGCCGCGCGCGTGTGGCCGCGCTGGCGCTGGCCGTGCTGGGCGGCTTCCTGTTCGCACCCCAGGGCACGGCGGTGGCGGCGCCGGTGCCCGCCGAGCCGGAGGACATGAGCGCCCTCCAGGACCGCGCGGACACCCTGAGCGAGGAGTTCAACGGCGAGCTGCGCGACATGGAGGGCGTCATCCAGGAGGCCGAGCGCGCCGAGGAGCGGGCCCAGAGCACCCGCGAGGACGTGGAGGACGCGCGCGAGCAGGTGCGCGCCCTGGCGGTGGCCACCTACACCAGCAGCGGGATCGGCCTGTCCATGTCGCTGTTCGTCGAGGCCGACCCCGACGAGATCATCGACCGCGCGGTGGTGATCGACTACCTGTCCACCAGCAACCAGGACAAGATCGACCAGCTCAGCCAGGCCCTGGAGCGCGACGAGACCGCGCAGGAGAACGCCGAGGAGCAGCTGGCCGCGGCCGAGGAGGACCTGGACGAGCTGGAGGGGCGCCGCGAGGAGGTCCAGGAGATGATCGCGGACCACCCCGTGCAGCCGATGGGCGGCCAGTACAACATCACCCCGCGCACCGAGCAGATGCGCGAGCTGATCATCGAGGAGTTCGGCGAGGGCAGGGACGTGGGCGGCGTGGGCTGCTACCGGGAGGTCGGCGGCTGGGTGGTCGGCGAGCACCCCAAGGGCCGCGCCTGCGACTTCATGGTGGACCCCAACGGGAACACGCCCTCACAGGAGCAGATCGACCGCGGTTACGCGATCTCCGAATGGGCCCAGGAGAACGCCGACCGCCTCGGCATCATGTACATCATCTACCGGCAGCAGATCTGGGACATCCGCCGTGGCGACGAGGGCTGGCGCGACATGGCCGACCGCGGCAGCATCACCGAGAACCACTTCGACCACGTGCACATCTCGATGTTCTGATCCGGCGGCGCCCCCGACGGACGCCCCATTACCCCGCGCGGGGCGCGACCGCGCGGGGAACGGCGTCACGATTGCGTCACGTGCGGGATGAGTTCCTGCACAACCGACACAAAACAGTGACGATTCATCCCGCTACCCCCGGTCTGACCTGCCCAGGGGACACCACTCACGGCTAGGATGCACACGTCCCGGCCCGGACCGAAGGACGCCTTCGGCTCCGTCCGGCCACCGCCCCCGGTGGCCGGTCCCCCGGTCCACCGCAACCTCCGCACGGAGGCGGGGAACGCCCGCCCACTCCCCCGCCCTCGCCCGCGGGACGGCAGTGGCGACAGGTGCGCCTCCCCCACACGGCCACCGTGGCCCCTTCCGGGGCCGCACGGGAAGTCGTGAGAACCCAACGGCGCACACACGCGTCCCAGACAACACGGTCATCACACACGGGCGAGGGGAGCCATGAGCGAAAACGGACCATACAACCAGCCGCCGCAGAACCCATACGGCGGTGGGGACAACAGTGGGAGCCAACCGCCCTACGGCCCGCCCCACGGCGCCCCCTACGGTGACCCCAACACCGGCGGGCAGCCGCCCCACGGCGGCCCCTACGGCGACCCGAACACCGGCGGGCAGCCGCCCCACGGCGGCCCTTACGGCGATCCCGGCACCGGCGGCCAGCCGCCCTACGGCGGTCCCGCGGGTTTCCCCGGCTCCCCGGACCAGCAGATGTACGCGGGCGGCCAGCCGCCCTACGGCGGCGGTCCCGGCGGCCCCGGATACCCCCCTCCACCGCAGCAGCCCCAAGGCGGCGGCAACAAGGCGGGCCTGTGGGTCGTGATCGGCGGCGGCGCCGTGATCGTCGTCCTGGTCATCGCGGTCCTGGTCGTGCTCGTCACCAACGGCGGCGGGCAGCAGACCGTGGCCCCCGAGCCCGAGCCCGCCCCGAGCACGGAGGAGACCACCGGCGGCGGTGAGACGACCGAGCCCGACACCGACGCCGCCCCCGCGGGCGAGCCCCCCTACGCCGTCCCCGCCGAGCCCTGCCAGGCCTTCACCGACCAGGTGCTCTCCGACTTCCTGATCCAGGACGAGGGCGACAAGTACGTCCAGGACAACAACTCCTACTGCGAGAGCCTCGAAGGCGCCGCCCCGGAGGGCAACCCCTCCGAGAGCTACGCGATGTTCGAGATCAGCTACCAGGTCCCCTACTCCGCCGCCGACTCCGTCGAGGCCGCCACCAGCGACTTCCAGACCGCGGTGCAGGAGCTCAGGGGCGAGGGTGACTACAACACCTTCTACGACGCCGCGAACGTGGAGGAGGACAAGGAGGTGGACCTCGGCGACGAGGCCCACTACGTCCTCACCAAGTACGACTTCCTGGGTGAGGACATCCCCGAGGCCACGCTGGTGATCCGCAGCGCCAACCTCAACATCCGGGTCCAGTACCAGATGCACCCGCCCTTCACCGAGGACGCCTCCGCCGAGGACCTGGTCATGCCCGACAACGTCGAGGAGATCATGCTCAACGCCGGCGCCGAGGCGCTGGCCCTGGTCGGCGCCTGAGGCGGCTGACCGGACACGGCACGAGGGGGCCGCGGCGTTCGCCGCGGCCCCCTCCCCCGTTTCAGCCTCCTGGGGACTCTTTTTGAATCGACCTCAGCTTGTGGGGATCGGTTCGGGCGCCCACGGGGTTCTGGAGGGGCTGGAGGTGAGACTGCAAGCAGGACTGCGCCGCAGGCGTCCGTTGAGGGTGGTGGCGGGCGACGGTGTGGGCACGAGCCGTCTCACCGGAGGCGCCACTGTGCCTGCTTCAACCCGATTCCCGTTCTCCGGGCGCCCGAACACGGACCGAAGCGAAGCGGAGGTCCAAAAAAACACCGCCGGGCTCACGCCAGGTCGGCGCGCACCCGGCGGGCCGCCTCGACCATGTTGCGCAGGGCCTGTTCGGCCTCTGCGTAACCGCGCGTCTTGAGGCCGCAGTCGGGGTTCACCCACAGGTTCTGGGCGTCGATGTGCGCGACCGCCAGCCGCAGCGACCCCTCGATCTCCTCCACCGAGGGCACCCGCGGGGAGTGGATGTCGTACACGCCCGGGCCGATCCCGCGCCTGTAGCCCCGCTCGCCCAGGTCCCGCACCAGCTCCATGCGCGAGCGTGCGGCCTCCACGCTGGTGACGTCGGCGTCCAGCGCCTCGATGCCGCCGACGATCAGCCCGAACTCGGAGTAGCACATGTGCGTGTGGACGGTCGTGGACGGCGACACCCCCGACGTGGCCAGGCGGAAGGAGCCCACCGCCCAGTCCAGGTACCGCGCCCGGTGCTCCGAGCGCAGCGGCAGCAGTTCGCGCAGGGCCGCCTCGTCCACCTGGATGTGGCGGATCCCGGCGCGCTCCAGGTCGGCGACCTCGTCGCGCAGAGCCAGGGCCACCTGGCGGGCGGTCTCCCCCAGCGGCTGGTCGGTGCGCACGAACGACCAGGCGAGCATGGTGACCGGACCGGTCAGCATGCCCTTGACCGGCTTGTCGGTGCGCGACTGGGCGTAGGTGGTCCACTCGACCGTCATCGGCGCCGGGCGCGAGACGTCGCCGAACAGGATCGGCGGGCGCACGCACCGCGAACCGTAGGACTGCACCCAGCCGTTCTCGGTGGTGGCGTAGCCCTCCAGCTGCTCGGCGAAGTACTGGACCATGTCGTTGCGCTCGGGCTCGCCGTGCACGAGCACGTCCAGGCCGATCTCCTCCTGGAGCGCGACGACCCGGTCGATCTCCTCGCGCAGGACGTCCTTGTAGGCGTCCTCGGCCAGTTCCCCCCTGCGGTGCGCGGCGCGGGCGCTGCGCAGCTCGGCGGTCTGGGGGAAGGAACCGATGGTGGTCGTGGTGAGCGGGGTGTCGGTGGGCCTGCCGCGCTCCCGCGGGCGCTCGTAGGCGTCCGGGCCCAGGGCGTCGAGGCGGGCGCGCACGCGCGCGTCGGTGAAGGCGGGGGGACGGACGCCGTCCCGTCCGGTGTACTCGGCCTCGGCCCCCTCGGACAGCACACGGCCGAGCAGAGCCGTCTCCCGGGCCTTCTGCCGGGCGAAGGCCAGGGCCCCGCGCAGCTCGGGGGCGAGGGAGGTCTCGGCGTCCAGGTCCAGGGGCACGTGCAGCAGGGAGCAGGAGGTGCTCACGGTCAGCTCGTCGGTGAGGGCGAGCAGGGTGCCGAGTGCGGCGACGGCGGCCGGGATGTCGGTGCGCCAGACGTTGCGCCCCTCCACCACGCCCGCGACCAGGCGGGTGGCGCCCAAGCCGGAGATCCGCACCAGGTCGTCCACGCCCTCGTCGTCGGTGACCAGGTCCAGGCCGACCGCCTCGACCGCGGACTCCTTGAGGACGCGCAGGGCCGCGGAGCCGATGGAGCCGAAGTAGGTGGACACGAGCAGGGAGGGCCGGTCGGTGACCGCGCCCAGGCGCTGGTAGGCGCGCTCCAGGTGGCCGACGGCGGCGCGGCCCTCGTCGGTGGCCAGGATCGGCTCGTCCAGCTGGACCTCGGTGGCGCCCGCGGCCCGCAGGTCGCCGAGCAGCTGGGCGTAGGCGTCCAGGAGCTGGTCGAGCAGCTGGACGGGTTCCCAGCCCTCGGGGGCGCCGTCGGCGGGCTTGGCCAGCAGCAGGAAGGTGAGCGGGCCGACCAGGACCGGGCGGGTGTGGAAGCCCGCCTCGGCGGCCTCGCGGAACTCGGCGACGGGCTTGTCGCCCACCAGGCGCGGACGGGTGCCGGGCGAGAGCTCGGGGACCAGGTAGTGGTAGTTCGTGTCGAACCACTTGGTCATCTCCAGCGGAGGGGCGCCCTGCTCGCCGCGGGCGAGCGCGAAGTAGCGGCGCAGCTCCTCCTCGCGGTCCGGAGCCGCGGCGGGCGGGGCGAAGCGGGAGGGGACCAGGTCGAACAGGACCGCTGTGTCCAGCACGTGGTCGTAGTAGGAGAACGTGTTGGAGGGGATGTCGTCGACACCGGCCTCGCGCAGCTGGGCGTAGACGCCCAGGCGCAGGTCGGCGGCGACCGCGTCCAGTTCCCGGGCGGTGGTGCGGCCCCTCCAGTGGGACTCGCAGGCGCGCTTGAGCTCGCGGTCGGGGCCGATGCGCGGGTAGCCGTGCACGGTCGAGCGCACGGAGGGGCGCGGCCCGCCCGGGGCCGCGGAAGGCGCGGGGGTCGTGGTCATGAGCTTCTCTCCCTCGTCGAAAGCCGGGTACCGGCCGCGGGGAGGAGAAGAGGGGCGGGCACGCCGACGGACGCGCCGCGGGCGCGCACCGGACCTGCCACCGCCTCCGGCCCTCCCTCGGGGCGCGGGACCACCGGCGCCGCGGGCGCGTCGCCGGGTGGAGGCAGGTCTTCGGACTCGGGGGCGCGGGCGGTGCGGACACCGCTCCTCCTACTGGCCGCCGCTTCCCGGTTTCCGGTCTCGGCGACCGGCACTACCAGTGCTCATGGCGACGTTCGTTCCCCCATACCGCTGCGGGGCAGTCCCGGACTCGCACCGGGTTCCCTCTTGCGACATGGTTCCGCCCCGTTCGTTCCGGGCCGGGCCCGGGACGCGGGGGTGGATCATGTACCTTCCACGGCTGCAAGTATAGGGAGGGCCCCCTTCGCCCCTGTACCCGGCGTGCGGCCCCATGCGCCCGGCCCGGACGGTGAGAACCCCCGTCCTTCGGTCGGCGTCACACACGAAGTCAAGCGTTGCGCGGGTGAGCCCTCTCTGCTCCCCGCGGACGTTCGTCTGAGCGATGAACGTGGAGATTCCCTCGTGAATAAGCAGTCCCGCCTCGCCATGGCACCGGACCACCCCCTGATCACGGTCGTGGTAGCCCTGGCGATCCTGGCGGGCATGGTGTTGTTTGCCACCCGCTCCTCCGGAGAGCCCGAGCCCGGGCCGCGGACGCAGGGAGCGCCGCTCTCCGAGGGCGAGCCGCCTCCCCCGGCCTCCGGCGAGCCCGACGGGCTCACCGAGGTGGACGCGGCCGCCGTGGCGGGCGTGGAGGAGGCCGAGCTGCCCTACGACGGGGAGATCTCCGTCTCGGTGACCTACCCGGTGATCCCCAACGCCGAGCCGCTGGCCGACTTCCTGGAGCGCGAGCTGTCCGACGAGGTGCGCGCCTTCGAGGCGGCCAACCCCGGTGCGGTCTCCTTCGAGGCGGGGTGGAACCTGACCGCGGCGCGCGACGGCCTGCTGGGGGTCCGCGTGACCCGGGTGGAGACCGACTCCGAGGGGTCCCGGGAGGGTTACACCACCTACTGGTACGACACCGAGACCGCGGCGCACCACCCCTCCGCCGCGCTGGTCGGCGGTCAGGAGCAGCTGGAGGAGCTCAACGGACTGGTGCGCGGCGCCGTCGGGAGCGGGGAGGGCGGGGAGGGCCCGGCCGACCCCGACGTCATCCACCCGATCAGCTCCCTGTACGACTCGGTGGGCTTCAACCCCGACGGGGACCTGGTCGTGGAGTTCGACGCCGGGCAGGTCGCCCCGGCGCGGGAGGGCCGCACCCGCGCGGTGGTCGCCGCCGGTGAGGCCGAGGGCCTGCTGTCCGAGCTGGGCCTGCGCGTGCGCGACGCCGCGACCGTGGGCGTGGACGACTTCTCCATCGCCGCCCCGCCCCGGGCCGACAAGGACGGCCGGGAGGACGGCGCCGTCCCCGGACAGGTGCCCGCGGTGGACCCCGGCGTCGGCTGCTCCGACCCCGACACCAAGTGCGTGGCGCTGACCTACGACGACGGCCCCGGCGGGCGCACCCCCGAACTGCTGGACGCCCTCGCCGAGTACGACGCGCGGGCCACGTTCTTCGTCACCGGCAACCCCGTCATGGAGCACCCGCACACGGTGCGGCGCGCCTACGCCGAGGGGCACGAGATCGCCAACCACACCCTGAACCACCCCGACCTGGCCGGCCTGGGCGCGGGAGGGGTGCGCGCGGACCTGGACGTCGTGCAGGCGCTGGTGTACCGCGAGACGGGTTACACCATGGACCTCATGCGTCCGCCCTACGGCTCGACCGACGATGGCGTGGCCTCGGTGACCGCGGACATGGGCCTGGCCCAGATCCTGTGGAGCGTGGACACCCTCGACTGGAAGGACCGCAAGGCCTCGTTGATCCACGACCGGGTGCTGGAGGGCGCTTCGGACGGGGCGATCATCCTCATGCACGACATCCACGGCACCACCGTCGACGCCTCCCTCACGGCGATCCGGGAACTGCACGAGCAGGGGTACACCATGGTCACGGTGTCCCAGCTGCTGGGGACCACGACCCCCGGCGAGACCTACATGGACGGGGTCCCCGACGCCCCCGAGGAGAGCGCCGAGCCCTCCGGGGAACCCGCTGAGGGGGCCGAGGAGGCTTCCGAGGGGGCCTGAGGGCGCGGCGTCACGGCGCGGCGGGCGGTCCGGGTGAGGATGGCCCCGGGAGGGCTTCGGGGCCGCGGCCGGTGGGACGCACGGGACGCGGAGCCGTGTGAGGGCACCGGGCGGTGCCGGTAGGGCGCCCCGCACGGGCGTCCTCGGTCTCCGGCGCGTCGCCCGTCCCGGGGCGGTGACCACATGTGGTCACCGCCCCGGGACGGGTGGGGGCGTCCCCTATGTTGCTCCCAGCAGCAGCCGTGTTGGCCACCCGCTGAGGGATGAGGGAGTCCGGTGTTGTCGTCGATTCGAGTCCACCCGAACGAGGCCGCCCCCCGCCCCGGGGCAGGGGGGAACCGACCGTGGGAGCGCAGAGCCCGGTGGCCCGGGGCGGCGCTGGCCGCGCTGGTCCTGCCCCTGGCCGCGTGCGGCACCGAGGGGATCGCCTCCGGGGGCGGTGAGGACCCGGAACTGATCACGGTGGTGGCGGCGGAACCGGAGGACGGGGTCACCGAGTGGCGCGGGGACGCCTCCGACTTCGAGGACCACCCCTACAAGCCCGAGGGGCTCACGATCGACGTCGCCTACCCCGTGTTCGCGGGCGCCGACGCCTTCGCCGAGGACCTGGCCGCCCGGGTGGACCAGGAGGTGCGCGACTACCGGGGCGCCAGCCGGGACCCGGTGAAGCTGGGCGTCGACTGGGAGGTGGTCGCCGCCGGGAACGGGGTTCTGGGCGTACGCCTGGTGCGCACCGAGGAGGACTTCCACGGGCTGCGCCAGGGGTACGGGACGTACTGGTACGACGCGTCCACCGGCCACACCGCCTACTCCACGGAGCTGCTGGCCGACGACGCGGCGCTCCGGGAGCTCAACGGGATCGTCCGGGCCTCGTTCGCCGACGAGGAGGCGGTGGACGCGCAGGGGCTGCACCCGGTGATGCGCACCTACGACTCGATGGGGTTCAACGCCGACGGGGACCTGGTGGTGGAGTTCGACGACGGGGACCTGTCCCCGATCGTGGAGGGCCACCCCCCGTCCTCGGCGCCGGGGCGGATGGTCGCGGTGGTGCCCGCCGAGGAGGCCGCGCCCCTGCTGTCCGGCCTGGGCGAGCGGGCGCGGGAGGCCGCCATGGCGGAGGAGCCCGTGCTGACCGTGGAGGCGCCCGACAGCGAGCCCCCGGCCGAGCCGCGGGTGCCGGGGGTGGTCTCGGCGGGAGACCCCGACCTGGACTGCGCCGAGGCCAAGTGCATCGCGCTGACCTTCGACGACGGACCGGTCGCGACGACTCCGCGACTGCTGGACCTGCTGGCGGAGGAGGAGGTGGCGGCCACCTTCTTCCTCAACGGCAACCCGGCGCTGACCCGGCCCAGCGTCACGCGTCAGATCTACGCGGAGGGGCACGAGATCGGCAGCCACAACCACCTGCACGAGCGCATGCCCGAGTCCTTCGAGGGCGAGGAGCTGGTCCACCAGGTGGCCGCGGTGAGCGCGATGGTGCGCCGCCAGACGGGGCACACCGTGGAACTGTTCCGGCCGCCGTTCGGCGACAGCTCGCCGGGGGTGCTGGAGGAGATCGGCCGTCAGGGCATGGCCGAGATCCTGTGGAGCCAGGACAGCGAGGACTGGACCGGCATGAGCCGCGACGAGGTCGTGGAGAGCGTGGTGGGCGGGGCCCGGCCGGGGGGCGTGGTGCTGCTGCACGACACCCTGGAGCCGACCCTGGCCGCGGTCCCCGAGATCATCGAGCGGCTGCGGGCCGACGGGTACGAGTTCGCGACCGTCAGCCAGGTCTACGAAGGTCCGGAGGCCGGCGAGAGCTACCCGCCCGAGGGGCTGTCCGCGCCCGCCGGTTCCTGAGGTCCGGGGAGGACCGGCACGCGCGTCGGCGGCCGGTGGGGTGTCCCACCGGCCGCCGCGTCCGTGCGGTGGCGCCGCGCCCCTCGGTGGCGGATGCGGCCCCGGGCGGCGGGGCCGCGAGCCGCCTCGTCGGTGACGGGTCCGCGTGCGGATTCCGGGCGCTCGATGAGTTCGCGTACCCCGCCCTTGTGACGGGTCCGCGCGTGCGGGCTCCGGCTGCGGGCTCAGCCCCTGGCGGTCGCCGCGGCGGGGTCCGACCCCTGCCCGTTACCGGCCGCCGGGGCGACCGGGGCGGGGACGTCGGCCCCGACGACCTCGTTGATGGAGCGGTGGCCGGAGGCCCGCACCAGCCGGGCGAGGCCGCGGTTGATGCGGCGGGGCCAGAGGGGGCCGCCGTAGATGAGACCGGTGTAACCCTGCACGAGGCTGGCCCCCGCGCGGATACGGAACCAGGCGTCCAGGGGCGTCTCGATGCCGCCGACGGCGATCAGGGTCACCCGGTCGCCCACGCGGGCGCGCAGGCGGCGCAGCACCTCCAGGGAGCGCCGCTTGAGGGGGGCGCCGGACAGGCCGCCCGCACCGGCCGCCTCCACCTGCGCCGCGGGGGTGGTCAGACCCTCGCGGGAGATGGTGGTGTTGGTGGCGATGATGCCGTCGAGCCCCTCGGCCAGCGCGAGGTCGGCGACGGCGTCGACGTCCTCGTCGGCGAGGTCGGGGGCGATCTTGACCAGGAGGGGCAGGTCCGGGCGGCCGGCCTCGGCCAGGGCCTCGCGCACGGCGGCCAGGAGCGGGCGCAGCTGCTCCACGCCCTGGAGATTGCGCAGCCCGGGGGTGTTGGGCGAGCTGACGTTGACCACCAGGTAGTCGGCGTAGCGGGCCAGGCGCCGGGCGCTGAGGGCGTAGTCGGCGGGGGCCTCCTCCTCGGGCGTGACCTTGGTCTTGCCGATGTTGACGCCGAGCACGGGACGGCGGCCGCCGCGCCGGTGGTGGAGGCGTTCGGCGACCAGGGCCGACCCCTCGTTGTTGAAGCCCATGCGGTTGACGATCGCGCGGTCGGCCACCAGCCGGGACAGGCGCGGCCGGGGGTTGCCCGGCTGGGGCTGGGCGGTGACGGTGCCCACCTCCACGAAGCCGAAGCCGAGCGCGGCCAGCCCGGAGGGGCTCTCCGCGTTCTTGTCGAAACCGGCCGCGAGCCCCAGCGGGCCGGGGAACTCCTGCCCGAGGGCGTGCACGGTCAGCTCCGGCTCGCGCGGCCCGAGCACACCGTTCATGGCGGAGGCCACGGCGGGCAGGGAGGTCACGCCGCGCAGGGCGGCGAAGCTGAGCTTGTGGACCTTCTCCGCGTCCATGTGGCGCAGGACCGAGCGGAAGAGCATCTGGTAGAACACGGTCATCCGTTTCCCTCGCCCTCGCGCTCGGCGAGGAAGCGTTCGAGTTCGGCGCCGAGCTCGTCGGCGGTGGGCAGCTGGGCGTCGTCGTCGGCCAGCGGGAGCGTGGGGCGCTCCTGGGGGTCGGTCCGCGAGGACATGATGTCGTCGTACTGGCGCTCCAGGTTGGCCACGACGCGCTGGATCTCCTCGGAGGCCATGACCTGTTCGGCGATGTCGACGTCGGTCGCCGCGGCGACCTCCTCCATCTCCGTGGTGGTCAGGGCCAGGCCGGTGGCCCCGGCCACGTACTCGGCGGCGGCGATGGCCGCGCGCGGGTACTGGGCCTGGGCCAGGTAGCTGGGCACGTGGACGGCGTAGCCCACGAAGTCGTGGCCGCGCTCGCCGAGCCGGTACTCCAGCAGCGAGGTGGCGCTGCCGGGCACCTCGACGCGGCCGATCCACGGGGTGTGCCCCTCGACCAGCTCGGGGCGGGTGGAGTGCGGGGTGACCGTGACCGGCCGGGTGTGCGGGACCGCCATGGGGATGCCGTGGACGCTGACGGACAGCGTGACGGAGAAGTGGTCGACGAGGCTGCCCACGGCGGCGACGAAGGCCTCCCACTCGCGGTCCGGTTCCGGGCCGTGCAGGACCAGGAAGGGGGCGCCCTCGTCGTCGTGCATCCGGTACAGGGCGATCTTGGGCGCGTCGTAGGCGGTCCAGGTGTTCTCGACGAAGGTCATCGTCGGGCGGCGCGAGCGGTAGTCCACGAGGCGGTCGGCGTCGAAGGTCGCGACCTCCTCCGCGGTGAACCGGTCGAACAGCGACGTGATCATCTGGCGCCCGGCGTGTCCGGCGTCCACGAAGCCGTCCAGACAGACCAGCATCGCCAGTCCGGCGACATCCTCGAAGCCTGGGTGGAGTTCGTACAGATCTGCGGAGTCACGCACCGGGTTCTCGTCTCCAAAACTGGTCGGGGTCACAGGGTCGCGCTCACGCGGCGGTCGGACGCCGGGGTACGGCCGGGAAGGCCCGATTCGCACCGCCTGGGAGGCTGTGCCCTGCTTCTCCAGAATACCGACCCACCAGCCCGCCGACCGAGCCGCGCGAGGACGCTCGCGCCCCACGGCACCACCGCCGCCGGTCGGTGCGGGACAAGGACCCCCGACCGGCTGAGCCGTGCGAGGACGCTCACCCACACCCCTACCAACCCCGACCGGCGGAGGGAGCTTCCTGCAACCGGGGCATGAGAGGACCGCCACACCCCGGCTCGGGCCGGCCCGGCCCGAGCCCCGGCGGCTCAGCGCGGGTCGGCCACCAGCAGCGAGCGCAACCGGTTGAGGACGGCGGCGACCTCGAAGCGGCGGGGCAGGGCGTAGTCGCCGCCGAAGTCGGAGCCCAGCAGGGTGACGCCCCTTCTGTCCAGGGCCTCCTCCAGGGAGTCGAGCGCCTGGGCGAGGGTGCGGTCGCCGTCCAGGTGGCGTCCGGCGACCAGCTCGCGCAGGGCCAGCCCGGCGCCGGTGATCTGTCCGGGGTCGACGAACTGCTCCACCGCGCGCACGTCGACGTCGTGGTCGCCGAACACCAGCACGTCCATGTCGCGGCGCTTGATCCGGCCCCGACCCCGGGAGGTGCTGTCGTCCACGGAGGCGGGGTCGACCACGCGGGGGCGCGGCAGGGCGAAGTCCGCGTCCACGCGCTCGTGGGCGAGCTCGCGGGCCCGTTCGGTGACGTCGTACGGGTGGTAGGCGTCGAGCATGATGACGTGGTCGGCGACGTCGAAGTAGTCGCCGCTGCCGCCCATGACCAGGACCGTGGACACCCCGTGGTCGCGGCGCAGGGGCCGGACGAGGTCGATGAAGGGGACCAGGGGTTCCCGGTCGCCGTGCACGAGGGCCTGCATGCGCTCGTCGCGGATCATCAGGTTGGTGGCGGTGGAGTCCTCGTCCACCAGCAGGGTGCGCGACCCCGCCTCGACCGCCTCGCAGATGTTGGCCGCCTGGGAGGTGGACCCGGAGGCGTTCTCGGTGCGGAAGTCGCTCGTGTCGGCGCCGGTGGGCAGGTTGCGCACGAAGGCGCTCACGTCCACGCGTTCGACCCTGCGACCCTCCTCCGCCCGGATCTTGACGGCGTCGTCCCTGGTCACCACCAGTTCGCGGCCGTCGCCGGGGACGTGGTCGTAGACACCGCGCTCCAGGGCGTGCAGCAGGGTGGACTTGCCGTGGAAGCCGCCGCCGACGATGAGGGTGATGCCCTCGGGGACGCCCATGCCGCTCACCGTGCCCCGGTGCGGCAGGTCGACGCTGACCCGCAGGCCCTCGGGGGAGGCGAAGGGCACGGCGCCGCCGGTCATGGGTTCGTCGCTGACACCGCTGCGCCGGGGCAGCACGGCGCCGTCCGCGACGAAGGCCACCAGACCCCTCTCCTCCAGTCGGGAGCGCAGGGCGACCGTGTCGGCGACGCTGTCGGCGAAGGCCGCGGCCTCCTCGGTGTCGACCTCCTCCCAGTCCAGGTCGTCCACCAGGCCGGGCAGCGTGCGGCACAGCTCCCGCTCGGCGGTGCGGCCGTCGATGCGGCGGCCGTGGCCGGGCAGGTCGATGCCGATGCGCAGGTCGATGCCGCCGTCGGTGAGCTGGCAGGAGGAGCGTTCGATCACCTCCTGGCCGCCGGTGTCGATCCTGAGCAGCGATCCGCGCAGGAGCCGGCGGGCGCGCCGCCCCAGGTAGTCGGCGGTGGCGCGGCGGCGCACCGGGTCGCCCCAGGCGCTCTTGGGGATGCCGGCGTCCGGGATGAGCACGCGCACCCGCGAGGGCGGCGCGAAGGGGTCGGCCTGGACCCGCTGCACGGTCAGGGTGAAGTCGCCGAAGTCCCAGTCCCCCTTGAGGGACTTGTAGCGGCCGTAGGAGGCGCCGTCCATGCGCAGGAGTTCCTCGGAGAGCCGGGCCCCGTCGCGGACGCCGCGGATCGGCTCGGGCTCGGGCCCGCGCCCGCCGCCGCGGCCTCCGCCGCCCCCGTACCGGCGCCCCCGGCCGCCCCCGTACCGTCCCGTCATCGCTGTCCCCCCAGACGTCTGTTTCCTCTGTTCCGGCCAGGTTAGGCGTTGGGCGGATCCACCGCAGAGGGCCTGTGGACAACCGCACCGGGCGCCCCGGTCGACGCCCGCCCGGACGAGAACACGGAAATCGGCGCGCCCCGGACGCCGCGGTCCCGCCCGCCGCCCGGGCGGCGCACCGGTGCGAACACCCCGCGCCCCGGCAGTGGCACACTGAAGCCGCCTCGCGGTAACAAGCGCGCAACATGACCGCAGAAAAGCGAGAAACACGAATCCAACACTTCTCTTCGTGGTCGAAATACTGCAAGAAGTGACAGCAGAACGTGAACCCACCGATTCCTCCGCCCCGAGGACGGAAAACCTTCACCAGGGAACACGCACGTGCTCGACGGAACACCCCCGCCCCACGCCTTCCTCACCTGGCCCTCCAAAACATGAGACTTTTAGTGTGATCCGCGTCACATTTGACGCTTATATTCGCCAATGCTACTTTCGTGGGCGTCCCATAAATTTTGCTTAGGTGCGTTTACTGGTGCGCGTTATATTGTTCGCCCCCGAGACATTCAATCTCGCGGAGACAACCCGGTCCATCGAGGTGGCGAAGCACCTCCGCGGAAAATATGAATGCGTCTTTTCCGGGTATTCCGAAAGATACTCGGGTCTCATTGAAGAGGCCGGGTTCACGTTTCACCGTCTGGCCCCCGCGCTGACCGACGAAGACGCGGACCAGCTGATCCGCGTCGATCAGGGGAAGGCGGTCCGGCACCCCTTCACCACCGCGATGCTCCGCACCCGCGTCGCCAGTGAACTCGCCCTCATCGGCACGCTCCGCCCGGCGGCGGTCGTGATCGGCACGACGCTCAGCCAGTTCGTCTCCGCCCGTGCCGCCGGCGTGCCGCTCGTCTACGTCAAGCCCTTCGCCTACAGCTGGCCCCACATCCTCCAGACGCGGTCGCTGCCGCTCTTCGAAGGGGGCGGCGCGCTCCCCCGGGCGGTCAACACCGGCGCCGCCGCCCTCCTGCGGGAAGCCGCCCGGATGACCACCTACAAGCCCGCGGCCTTCCGGGCGGTAGCGCGCGAGCACGGGGTCAGGCTGCCCGGTCGCACCATCCAGGCGCTCGACGCCGACCTCAACCTGATCACCTCCCTCTCCTGCTACCTGCGCCCCTACCGGATGCCCGCGAACTACCGCCTGGTCGGCCCGGTCTTCGCCCGGATCGACCGGGAGGTCCCTCCGGACGTGGTCCGCGTCGCCGAGGCCTCGGCGCGGGCGAAACGCCCGGTGGTCTACTTCGCCATGGGCAGTTCGGGGAACCGGGAGGTGGTGCTCCGGGTCCTCACCGAGCTCTCCCGGATGCCCGTCACCGTCATCGCCCCCGTCGCCTCCTACCTCAAGGAGAGCGACCTCCCCGAGGTCGCGGACAACATCCACGTGCGCGACCTTCTCCCCGCACACCTGCTCGGCGACCTCATCGACGCCTCCGTGATCCACGGGGGCGAGGGAACCGTGCAGACCGCGGTCACGACCGGAAAACCCTTCGTCGGAATCGGTCTGCAGATGGAGCAGCGGTGGAACGTGGCGGACTGCGTCCGCTTCGGAAACGCCGTCGCCATCTCTCCCGGGGACGTTTCCGGAACCTCTTTCCGAAATGCCGTGGAGAAGGTCCTCACAGACCCCTACACCCGCTCCCGTGCCCAGGAGCTCCGCGGACTCCTCTCCGGAGTCGACGGGGCGGCATCAGCAGCGGAACACATTCACGAACACGTGTCTCAGAAGCCGTGAAGAACGACTTGGAGCCCCCATGAGTCACACGAGTAACATGAGTACCGATCTGCTCAAAACCGTCGCCGAAATAGCCTCGTACGAAACCCACGAAATCGACCCCGGAAAACTCATGATCGACGACCTCGGGTTCGACTCGATCATGATCATGGACCTCGTCTCCAGCCTCGCCAAGAACTACCCCCAGATCCGCGCGATCGACCCGTGGGAGGACTTCCAGGACGACATCACCTACGCCGACCTCGAACTCCGTCTGCACGCACTGGTCGAGGACACCCCGGCGGACGCCCCCGCGGCTCCCGAGGGCATCGCACGGATGGAGAAGATCGTCCAGTTCGGGGACTTCCTCCGCGGACAGGAGGACCTGCCCTACTTCGCCGCCTACCGCGGGATCGCCGCGAACACGATCAGTGTCGGCGCCCGCACGTTCGTGAACTACTCCAGCTACAACTACCTCGGCACCAACGGCCACCCCCGTATCCGCAAGGCCGTCGACGACGCCGTCGCGGAGCACGGGACCTCGGTCTCGGCGAGCAGGCTCATCGGCGGCGAGATCGGCCTCCACGGGGAGCTGGAGCGCACGATCGCCGACTTCATCGGCGTGGACGACGCGCTCGTGCAGGTCGGCGGGCACAGCACCAACGTCAACATCCTGGGGAACCTGTTCGGTGAGGACGACCTGATCCTCCACGACTCCCTGGCCCACAACAGCCTCATCCAGGGCGCGCTGCTCTCCGACGCCAAACGCAAGCCCTTCAAGCACAACGACATGGAGAACCTGGAACAGGAGCTGGCACGGCTGCGCCCCAGGTTCCGCAACGTCGTCATCGTCGTCGAGGGTGTCTACAGCATGGACGGCGACCTGTGCCCCCTGCCGGAGCTGCTGCGGATCAAGGAGCACCACGACGCCTTCCTCATGATCGACGAGGCCCACTCGATCGGCACCGTGGGGCGCGCGGGCCGCGGTGTGGCCAGCCACTTCGGTGTCGACCCGCGCCGCGTCGACATCCACATGGGCACCCTCAGCAAGGCCTTCAACAGCTGCGGAGGCTACATCGCCGGAAGCCGCGGGTTCGTCGAGTACCTGCGCTACAACCTCCCCGGCTTCGTCTTCAGCGTGGGTATGACCCCCGCCAACACCGCGGCGGCCCTGGAGTCGATCCGCCTGTGCCAGGAGAACCCCCACTGGATCGACGAGCTGCACGAGGTCTCCCAGCGCTTCCTCGGCGCCCTGAGGGACATGGGCCTGGACACGGGCAAGAGCGGGGGCACGCCCGTGGTCCCGCTCATCACCGGCGACTCCGCCCTCGCCCTGAGGTTCTCCGAACAGCTGCACGTCAGCGGCATCAACGTGGCGCCCATCCTGCACCCGGCGGTCCGGGAGGACGAGGCCAGGCTCCGCTTCTTCCTGTCCCGCCTGCACACCGAGGAGGACCTCGAGGTGACCTTCAAGGCCCTGAACGAGCTGGAGGCCGCCCGATGAGGCACAGCGAGATCGCCCTCAGGCGGCACAACCTGGCGCTGCGCTCCCGGCAGACGCCCGTCGTCCGCGCGGCGCTGGCGGCGGCGAACGGGCTGGGCCTGCGCGGCGGACCCCTGCTCCAGCTCCTCCTCCTGTCCAAGCTCCAGGGGTTCCTCCGGCACATCGTGCTCACCCTCATGGACCGGGAGTTCCCCGACGGCGACCTGTCCGCGCGCCCGGACACGGACCCCCGGATCCTCGACGACTTCCTCCGGCTCGCCCTGGAACTGGGCGTCGCCGCACGGGTGGACGGCGCCGTCGTCCCCGAACCCGCCTACACCACCGGGTTCCCCGGCTTCGGCGGCGACTCGGCCACGCGCCCGCGCGCCGAGGCCGAGAAGGACTACGTGTTCGTCCGAGGGCTCATCCGCAAGGCCGAGGCGGACGGGGAGTCCGGGCCGCTCCACCGGCCGGACGTGCGCTACCTGATCGTCCTCAGCCGGTACATCCTCGAACTGGAGGGCATGAGGTTCGACGCCCAGGTCGCGCCCTCCTTCTCCGAGAAGTTCTACTCCGACCTCGGGGCACTGGCCTACGAGCTCTACACGAAGCGCTCGTTCGAACGGCTCTGCCGCAGCCTCTCCCCCGCGTCCGTCCTGGACATCGGCTGCGGTGACGGCCTGCACATGAGCTCGGTGCTCTCCACCCTGCCCACCGCCCGGATGGTCGGCCTTGAACCCCAGGTGAAGGTCGCCGACGCCACACGCCAGCGGCTGTCCGGGCATCCGAACACACGCGTGGAATCGGTCCGGTTCACCGACCACGACACCGACGACCGCTTCGACATGGTCCTGAGCAGCTTCATGATCTTCTACATGCCCGAGGAGGAACGCGTCCCGTTCTTCCGCAGGGTCCGTGAGGTCCTGTCGCCGACGGGCACCTACGTCATCGGCCAGTACTTCCCCGACTTCGAGGACGTCCAGGAGGTCCTCGTACGCTCGACCTCGCCGGTGCCCAACACCCAGCTCTACCTGTCCGGTGTGGGCAACTCCCTGGTCAAGGCCGAGGCCCTCCTCAACCGCGTGCTGTCGGACTTCCGGTCGGTGGCCTACTGGAGCACACTCCAGGACCAGCTCTCGGAGGCCGGCCTGGCCGTGGAGGAGATCGTTCCGGCCGACAGCATGTACTACTCGTACTTCCTGCTCGTGCGGCGGGCGGAGGGCGCCTCGTGATCGCGGCGGAGGACCTGGTCAAGTCGTTCCCCGTCGGCGGGGAACACGGCACCACCGTGCTCAAGGGGGTGTCCCTGAAGATCGAGGAGGCGACGCTCTGCACCATCCTCGGCCCGTCCGGATCCGGGAAGTCCACACTCCTCAACTGCCTGTCCGGCCTGGAGGGGATCGACTCCGGCACCGTCACCGTCGCCGACCGCGACGTCCACTCCCTGTCGCGCCGGGAGGTCGACCGCTTCCGCCGCGACGAGATCGCGTTCGTCTTCCAGGAGTACAACCTGGTCGGGGACCTGACGCTGCACGAGAACATCGTGCTCGACCGGCCGCTCATCCCGAAGGTGGACGAGCTGATCGACGGCTGGAACCTGCGCGGCGTGGTGGACAGCTTCCCCGGTGAGTGCTCCGGCGGCCAGCGGCAGAAGTGCGCGATCCTGAGGGCGCTCAACAAGGAGTGCGCGATCCTGTTCTGCGACGAGCCCACGGGCGCGCTCGACACGGTGTCGACCCGCGAGGTCTTCTCGGTGCTCCAGGACCTGACCCTGCGGTTCGGTGTCACCATCGTGATGATCACGCACAACGAGCTGGTCACGGGGATCTCCCACCAGGTCGTGCGCCTGCACGACGGCCGTGTCGTCTCCGACGACCGGGGCCTGGCACCCGTGGACGCCTCGTCGGTCGCATGGTGAGCCCCGCCCTCCGCGACACGCTGCGCAAGCGGGTACGGCGACGAGCGAAACGCAACTGGCCCGAGCTCGTGACGCTCTTCCTCATCACGGTCATCGGGTTCACCCTGAGCAACTCCTTCTTCGTGGCGTCCACGAGCGTGCTCGGCGACCTCGAACGCTTCGCCGAGGAGAACAACCAGGAGGAGGGGTACTTCCTCGTCGCCGACGGCGGGGAGGGGGAACGGGTACGGGGTGAGGTGGCCGACGGGGTGGAGTCGGTGCTCAGCGCCGACGTGCCGGGACCGGACGACTCCACTCTGCGGCTGTTCCCTCCCCGGGAGTCGGTCAACCTGCACGCGGTGGTCGCCGGACGGGACCTGGAGGCCGACGACGACGTGCTGCTCGACGAGCAGTACGCGAACGCCCACGGGCTGGAGGTCGGCGACCGCGTCACCGTCGGGTCCCTCGACCTCGAAGTGGTCGGCTTCGCGACCGCACCCGACTACATGACCACCAAGAGCAGCGAACTGGTCCTCCAGCCGAACGCGGACGATTTCGGCATGGCGTTCGTCACCGGCGACACCTTCGACGCGGAGTTCCTCGACGAGGCGACCCGGCAGTTCTCCTTCGACGAGCGCACCGACGTCGCGTCCGTCATCGACGAGTACGCTCCCTCACTCATACGCGACTCGGACAACAACTCCCGGATCCAGCAGGTCATCGGGGACTCCGCCGCCCCGCGCGACCTGGCCGCGCTCATCTTCGTCATCTTCACGGCCATCATCGTCGCCCTGGTGTCCGTGTACCACTTCGAGACGCGCAGGAGGGAACAACGCGACATCGCCACCTTCGAGCGGCTCGGGCTCGCCTCCCGCCTGCGCGGGCACTACCGGGTCGAGACGGTGCTCACACTCGTCGCGGCCTGGGTCGTGTGCACGGCCCTGACGGCGGTGGCGGCGACACCGATCATGTCGATCAACGGCAGGCTCTACAACTATCCGCCGCTCTCGGTCGACGTCCCGGTGCTGGTCGCCGTCTCCCTGGTCACCCTCGCCGTGCTGCTCCTCGTGGACTACGCCTGCTACCGGATGGTCCACCGAAGGCCCCGCCGGCGCCGCAGGGCACGCCGGGAGCCCCGTGTGTCCACCTCGGGGCTGCGGTTCATCCCCGACTTCGGGCTGCGGCTACGGCTGGTCAAGGCCCTGCGCAACCCCCGGGAGCCACTGTCCCTGGTCGCGCTCGTGCTGATCGTCAGCCTCTTCGTGAACTTCTCGTTCATGCTGAAGATCTCGGTGGACGAGTACGTGGCGATGCTCGAAACGGACACCGACTACGAGTACATGTACGTGCTGTCGGACGCCGTGGCCGAAGCGGGCCTGGAACGGGACGAGGACGAACTCGCCCGGCTCACCACCCTGTACGACGACGAGCACGTCGCGCAGATGGTGTTCTCCGTACCGTCGGACTCGCGCTTCTTCGGTGAGGTGGACGAACCCACCGTCACCGAGGCGTTCGCCGACAAGTACGGGGTGGGCGAGGGCAGCGAGCTCCGGTTCACCGACATCGAGGGCGAGGCCGAGTACACGCTGGAGGTCGGCGCCGTCACCGACAACGCGACCTCCGCGCTGGTGTACGTCCCCGAGGACCAGCGGATCGAGGACTCCGGAACGCGGGCCCCGTCCGTCCCGGTCGCGTTCACCGGGTCGCGCCACCCCGACCTGCACGACGCGGTCCCCTCGGTCTCGCGGGAGAGCATCGCCTCCTCGGGGGAGAGCATCGTCGAGATCATCAACATCCAGGTGTCGCTGCTCATCGGTATCGCGGTGGCCCTTCTGGCCATCATGCTCCTGTCCATCTACCGCTTCACCTTCGCCACCCAGGGGGAGTTCGTCCGGATCATGCGGATGAACGGCTACTCGCCCGGCGTCCTCAACCGGGCGGTGTTCGGCTACACGGTCCCCCTGGTCGTGTCGCTCGTCGCTCTGACCGCGTTCGCCGCCTCGGCCGTGGTCCGGGCGTTCTTCGACCGGATCATGTCCACCTTCGTCACCTTCGTCCCCGCGAGCACGTCCTATCTGCCGTTCGCCCTGACCTGCTCGACCGTGCTCGTGCTGTTCGCGGTCGTCCTCATCAGGTCGCGATCCCGCCTGAGAAGGAGTTGATGGTGTCCGAAACGAAACGACGCGTCGTGGTGACCGGTACCGGCGTGGTGAGCCCGATCGGCGCTGACACGGAGGAGTTCTGGGGATCGCTGCTCAACGGCAGGACGAACTTCACCGAACCGGACATCGAGGGCGTGACCCTCGTCGCCCGGGTGCCCGACGGTTGGGAGGAGGGGTTCCCCACCCGCGTCCGCCGCCACACCGACCGGGTCACCCGCCTGGCGCTGCGCGCTTCGAAGGAGGCCCTGACCGGTGCGGGCCTGCTCGATCTGCCCGAGGTGCTCCACGGGGCGGGCCTGTTCATGGGCAGCTCGATCGGCGGCGTGCAGACCCTCGCCTCCGAGTTCGGCGACGGGGCCGTCCACGGGGTGCGGGAGATCTCCCCCCTGATCGTGCCCAAGGGGCTCATGAACATGATCGCGGCGAACATCTCCATCGAGTTCGGGCTGCGGGGCGAGGCGCTCAGCTACGCCTCCGCGTGCGCCTCGGGCAGCGTGGCGATCGGCGAGGCGTTCCGGAGGGTGCGCGCGGGCGATCTGGAAGTGGCCGTCGCCGGAGGCGCTGAGGCCTGTGTCATCGACCAGGTCCTCGAACCGTTCAGGAAGCTGGGCGCCATGACGTCCTCGTCCGATCCCGACGGCGCGTCGGTGCCCTTCTCCGGGAACCGCTCGGGGTTCGTGATGGCGGAGGGCGCGGGGGTCCTCGTCCTGGAGTCGTGGGAGCACGCGCGTCGGCGGGGCGCGCCCGTCCTCGGCGAGGTGGTGGGCTACCACGGCACCTCGGACGCGGGTTCGCTGCTCGCCCCCGACCTGGACGGGGTCACCCGTGCGATGGCGGGGCTGTTCTCGCCGAGGTCCGACCACGGGGTGTCCGAGGTCGGATACGTCAACGCGCACGGCACGTCCACCCAGCTCAACGACCGGACGGAGGCGTCGGCGATCGCGTCCCTGTTCCCGCACCGGCCGCTGGTGTCGTCGACCAAGTCGTACTACGGCCATCCGCTCGGAGCGGCGGGCGCGCTGGAGGCGATCGTGTGCCTGCTCAGCCTCGGCAGGGGCGTGGCCGTTCCCACCCTGAACGTGGGCAAGGACGACGTGGACCCCGACATCGACCTCAACCTGCTCCTGGGGGACCCGCAGCCGATGCCCGACGGACTGGCCCTGTCGAACTCCTTCGCCTTCGGCGGGCAGAACTCCTCGCTCCTCCTGTCCCGGGCGGAGTGAGGGAGCCGTCCCGGGGGGTGTTCCGCGGGTCCGCCGCAGAGGGCCTGCGGACAACCGCACCGGACGCTCCGGTCGTCGCCCGCCCGGACGAGGACCGGAGGTTCAGCGCGCCCTGAATCCCGCGGTCCCGCCCGCCCGGGCGGGCGGCGCCGGTGGGACGGCTCCGCCGGCAACGCCGCAACGGTGGCCGTCCGCCGGAGAGGACCGGCCCCGCTGGGGCGACGGGGCCGGTCTTCCGGGGGGTGCGCCGCGGCCCCCCGATACCAAGGGGGTGTGCCGGAGGGGCCGCGGCGGGCACCTCCCCGGGAGGGGTGGGGAGGTGCCTCGGACCAGTTCTACCGGAACTCGGGGCCCCGTGAGGGGGAAACCCGGATTCCTCCGTCCCCGCGCTCACATTCGGTCCCGCCCGGCCCCGCCGCCCGCACAGCCGGAACCCGCACCCTGGGGGTGCGCGGAGCTGGCCAGGGCCTAGAGGAGCAGCGTGCCGGTGGCCACGGTGACCGCCTCGCCACCGATGATCACCCGCCCGTTGCGCTCCTCCACCAGCAGGTCGCCGCCGCGCGCGGAGGCCTGGTGGGCGCTCAGCTCGCTGCGGCCCAGGCGGTCGGCCCAGAACGGGGTGAGCACGGTGTGCGCCCTGCCGGTGACCGGGTCCTCGGGCACGCCGACGTTGGGGCCGAAGACCCGGGAGACGAAGTCGGGGCCCTCGTCGGCCCGGGCGGTGACGATGACCAGGTGGTACGGCATCCGCCCCAGCGCGGCGATGTCGGGCGACAGCCCGCGCACGGCCTCCTCGTCGGCGAGCTCGACCAGCAGGTCCTGGCCGCCGAGGCCCAGGCCGGTCCACAGGGGGCGCGAGCCCAGGGCCTCGGCCAGTCCCTCGGGCTCCTCGACGCGCTTGGGCCACGCGGCGGGGAAGTCCATCCACAGCCGCCCGTCCCGCTCGGTGACGGTGAGGACGCCGCTGCGGGTGGTGAAGCGGTAGGGGCCGGGGACACCGAGTTCGGACAGGGTGTGCGCGGTGGCCAGGGTGGCGTGCCCGCACAGGTCGACCTCGACGGTGGGGGTGAACCAGCGCAGCTCGTAGTCGGCGCCGGACTCCCGCACGGGCCGGGCGAAGGCGGTCTCGGACAGGTTGAACTCGGCGGCCACGCCCTGCGCCCAGTCGTCGGAGTAGGCCTCGTCCAGGACCAGGACGGCGGCGGGGTTCCCGGCCAGGGGCCGGTCGGTGAAGGCGTCGACCACGCGGTACTCAGGCATGGGGCCCAGACTAGGACCCTCCCCGGCACCGCCCCAAGGGCCGCTTCGCGGGGCGGTGGCCCCTTTCGCCCCGGCTCCGTCTAGAGCGGCGGCTCGTCCAGGATGAACATGGTCTGCGTGCTCTTGACCTCGGGGATGCGCTGGAGGCGTTCGAGGACGAAGGTGCGCAGGGCCGCGGCGTCGGTGACACGGACCAGCAGGAGCAGGTCCACGTCCCCGGAGACGAGCGCGGCGTGGTCGACCTCGGGGATGTCGCGCAGGTAGCCGCGGAAGCGTTCCCAGGAGTGCTGCTCGATACGCACCGACACGTAGGCCGACAGGGCGGTGCCGTACTTCTCGGGGTCGATGACGGCGGTGAAGCCGCGGATGACGCCCTCCGAGCGCAGGCGTTCGAGGCGGGAGTAGGCGTTGGCGCGGGAGATGTGCGCCTGTTCGGCGACCGCGCGGATGGACATGCGCCCGTCGTCGCGGAGCAGGGAGATGATGCGACGGTCGGTGTCGTCCAACTGCACGGCCATGTGTCTACCTCGTACCGCTCACACGATCATCGACGGAGAACATCCGGGCCGTCGCGCCGCACTACTGGGCAGTTCGTCCAGTATCCGGATGGACTTATCGACAATATGGGGTGATTCACCTCATATTCAAGACATGAAGCACACCGATGAGCGATCCGGCCCGGCTCCTCCACTCCCCTCGGCGGAGCCGGTGCGCCTCGTGGACCGGCGCCCGGCCCCGGCCCACGGGCCGCGGGAGGCCTGAACGGCGGGCCCGCCGGTGCGGACCTTCCTGCCGCGGACGCGAACGGGGGCCGCGGCCGGTCGGCCGTGGCCCCCGCGGTGCGCCGGAACACGTGTCCCGGCCGACGGGCCGTCCTGTGCGGGTCAGCGCCCGCCGCGCAGCCTGTCGATCACGGAGTTGAGCCGCGTGCCCAGGCTGTGGCGGCCGCTGCTCGCGTCCGTCAGACTTCCGCCGTCG
This sequence comes from Nocardiopsis sp. M1B1, assembly GCF_052466615.1. Lineage (NCBI taxonomy): Bacteria > Bacillati > Actinomycetota > Actinomycetes > Streptosporangiales > Nocardiopsidaceae > Nocardiopsis > Nocardiopsis sp. M1B1. The sequence goes on along the minus strand of NZ_CP196194.1, from coordinate 1,879,969 downwards.
TCCTCGGCTCCGGCGTGGGCGCCAGACGGGCGGCGCGTCCAGGCGAAGAGCACGGCGAGCAGCACGGCCGGGATGAGGGCCAGGGCCAGCAGCCCGGTGCCGCTGATGACGCCGTCGGAGCCCATGAGCTGGAAGCCGGACAGGTCGTTGGCCGCGGTCTCGGCGGTCACGCCGCCGTCGCCGTCCTCGTTCCCGTCCTCGGCGGCGCCCTCCTCGGGCTGCTCCTCGGCGCTCTGCTCGGGCTCGCCCTCGGCCTTCTCCGGGGCGGGCTCCTCGCTCTGCTCGGTCTTCTGCGCGCTCTCCTCGGCGGGCTCCTCGGTCTCCTCCTCGGGAAGGGCGTCCTCGGGGATCGGGGAGACCGCGTCCTCGCACTTGTTGCCGGGCTGCTGGAAGGGGTGCGGTGCGCCCTCGGTGCCCGCGCCGTCGCCCCACTCGGTGATGTAGTACTCCACCTCGAGGTGGCCGTTGCCGCCGCTGACGGTGTAGTCGCTGTCGTTCCAGGTCTCGCCCGTGATCTCGGCGAAGGTCTTGCCGTCCATGTCGAGGAGGACGTCACAACCCTCGGAGGGGGCGCCCGGGCCCCGGTCGCCGATGAAGAACTCGGCTTTCTTGCCCTCGTAGACGACATAGCCCTCGGTGCCGAGCGGCCAACTGGGGCTGGAGAAAAGGCCCTTCTGCATGGGTTCCCCGCTCGCGGGGGCTCCTGTGTCCCCGTTGATGCCGGAACCGTCGTCCCAGAAGTAGGTCGCGGTAACTTCGCCGTGCTGAATGGGAGTGTCGTTGCTCATAAGTAGGAAGCCAGGTTGACGACAGGGCCGAGAAGACCGCGGGCATGACTCGCCCGGCGTGCGGGCACGCTCGGTGCGCCCCCGCGAGGGCGTGGTCAAGGCAGGGTTCTCCCGCGTCGCTGGCGGCGAGTGGCGGGCGGGAACGGGATGTACCGATGGGATTCGGCTTCTCCGCTGGCGCAGGCGCGTGGATTCGCGCGGCCCTGTCCCCGGGGAAAGAGGTCTCGACTCCCTTGCGGCTCTCGGCCGGTCAAGGGCTCGGCATCGGTTCGTCAAACAGCAATAACGAACCGATCACGAGGACACTAACCCACGTTTAGGCAAAGCGCGCAATCCCCCGAGGTAAAATGACTTTGCGTGTCTCTCGCAATACGCTACGAAACGGGTCGTGCGAGGGACCGAAAACGCGAAAAGCCCCGGTGGCAGGGGATTTACGGACCGCCCCGGGACAGTGGAGGGGCCTTTCCGTGGCCCTCGTCATAGTTTCGACTCCACCCGCCCGAGGACGGCCGTGGAGCGGCACGGGGAGCCCCGCGCCCCGGGCCGCGGCGGCGGACGGGGAGGATGCGGGTTACCGGCGAACGTGGTCAAGACCACGCAAAACACACATACGGGAACGGTCAGCGCCGCTCCGGCCGGCTCCGGGCACGGGCGAAGGAGCCCCGGAGGGCCGCCCGACCGCCGGGCACGGCCGCCACGACGGTCCGGGGTCCGGCGGCCCGGCCCCGGGCCGGGCCGGGCGCCGGGTCTCAGGTCACCTGACCCCGGCGGGAGAAGCGCTCCTGGCGCCACTCCCCCGTCTCCACGACCTCCAGCAGGGCCTGCGCGGCGTCCCACACGTCGACGTAGCGCAGGTAGAGCGGGGTGAATCCGAACCGCATGACGTCGGGGGCGCGGAAGTCGCCGACCACACCGCGCGCGATGAGCGCCTGCACGATCGGGTACCCGGCGCCCTCCTCCGGCTGCACCAGGGCCACCTGGCTGCCGCGCCGCGCGTGCTCCGCCGGGGTGATCGAGGAGATCCCCGCCCGGGCCGCGCGCTCCAGGAACAGGTCGGTCATGGCCAGGCTCTTGGCGCGCACCAGTTCCATGTCCGCCCGCGCCCACACGTCCAGACTCGCCTCCAGGGCGGCGTCGGCCACCAGCGGCTGCGAACCGCTCAGGAAGCGCGACACCCCCTCGGCGGGCTCGTAGTCCGCGGTGAAGTCGAAGGGGCGCGCGTGCCCGTGCCAGCCGCTCAGGGGCTGGTCGGCCGCGGCGTGGTGGCGGCGTGCGGCGTACAGGAACGCGGGGGCGCCCGGACCCGCGTTGAGGTACTTGTAGGTGCACCCCACCGCGAAGTCGGCGCCGCTGCCGGACAGGTCGACGGGGACCGCGCCCGCGCTGTGGCACAGGTCCCAGACCACCAGGGCGCCGTGCTCGTGGGCCAGGCGGGTGATGCCGGGCATGTCACGCAGGGTGCCGCTGCGGTAGTCCACGTGGCTGAGCAGCAGGACCGCGACGTCGCCCCGCTCCAGGTCCCGGGCCAGCGCGGGGCCGTCGGGGTCCGCGCGCCTCTGCGTGGCGCCCGTCAGCGAGGCCGCCCCCTCCGCGACGTACAGGTCGGTGGGGAAGTTGCCCGCCTCGCCCAGCACCACAGAGCGGTCGGACATGCGCAGCGCCGCGACCAGGGTCTTGAACAGGTTGGCCGAGGTCCCGTCGCCGACGATCACCTCGTCGGCCGCCGCGCCGACCAGCGGCGCGATCTTGGCGCCCAGGGTGCGCGGCTTGTCCCACCACCCGGCGTCGTTCCAGCTGCGGATGAGGTCGCGCCCCCACTCGCGTTCGATCATGTCGGCTACCCGGCCGGGGGTGGAGCGCGGCAGCGCGCCCAGCGAGTTGCCGTCCAGGTAGACCAGGCCCTCGGGGAGGACGAACTCCTCCCGGAAGGGAGCGAGGGGGTCGGCCGCGTCGAGCGCGACACAGTCCGCGCGGGTGGCGGGGGTCATCGGGGTCCTGCTTCCTCGTGGCAGCGGGTGGGAACGGGTCAGACGGTACTGCGGAGGGACCACAGCTCGGGGAAGACGTCCTGCTCAGCGTTGCGCGCCAGCCAGTTCAGGCCGTTGGAGCCGCCGCTGCCGGGCCTGCCGCCCAGGGTGCGCTTGACGGCGACCAGGTGGCGCTGGCGCCACCGGGTGACCCGCTCCGCGACGTCGAGCAGCGCCTCGGCCAGCAGGAACAGCTCGTTGCCGGGCACGTCGTGGGCGTAGACGGCCTTCCAGGCCTCCTCCACGCCGGGGCTGGCCTCGTAGGACAGGGTCCAGTCGCGCTCGACGCGGTCCTCGGGGACGGGAAGGCCGCGGCGGTGCAGCAGCCGCAGCGCCGCGTCGTAGAGCCCGGGCCGCTCCAGCAGGGCGGTGAGCTCGCCGGCGACGCCGTCCATGGCCTTGTGCGGGCGGATCATGGCGGCGGACTTGTTGCCGAGCAGGAACTCCAGCTTGCGGTAGCCGTAGGACTGGAATCCCGAGGCCTCGCCGAAGGAGTCGCGGAAGCGGTTGAACTCGGTGGGCGTCATGTCGGCGAGCAGGCCCCAGGAGTCGTTGAGCACGTCCTGGGCGTTGCGGGCGCGGCGCAGCCAGGCCAGGGCGCCGGGCACGTCGTCGGCCTCCAGCGCGTCGCGGGCGGCCTCCCAGCGCTCCCGGACCAGGGTGAACAGCAGCTCCATGACCTGGGTGGCGATGATGAACGAGGGCTCGGCGGGCTCGGCGGTGCGCGGCTTCTGCAGGGACAGCAGGGTGTCGATGCCGGCGTAGTCGACGTAGGGGGTCGCACGGTCGAAGGACAGGGTCGGGCTGTCGTCCCCGGCGCTCCGGGCCGCCTCGGCCCCGCCGGGGTCACCGGCGTACGGACACTGCTGGGCGGTCGTGGTGAGCATGCGAAACCCCTTGTCGCGATCGCGTGTACGGCGGCGCGCCCGCGGCGCCTCGGGCGGAGGGGTCCGCCCCCGCGCACGGCCGCCGGGCGCGTGAGGTGACATCATCGGGCACCCGCGCCCCGAACAGGAAGGGCCGTCGCACACGCGAAGGGGACATTGGCCTAGCATTCGTAAGTCGTTGTGACTCTCGACTTTGGGAACGCAAAGCATGGCCTCACGGTTGGCAACCCCGCTGGACAGCGTCGACCAGCGCATCCTCGCCGAGCTCCAGCGGGACGGGCGCCTGTCCTTCAACGAACTGTCCCGCCGGGTGAACCTGTCCGCGCCCGCCGTCGCCGACCGCGTACGGCGCCTGACCGACCGCGGGGTGATCACCGGCTACCACGCGCACGTGGACCCGGCCGCGGCCGGGCTGCCCGTGACCGCCCTGGTGCGCATGGAGTGCTTCGGCGCGCACTGCCTGCTGCGCGACGAGGCGTCGCTGGAGATGCCGGAGATCCTCCAGGTGCACCGGGTGACCGGCGACGACTGCTGCGTCCTGCTCATCGCGGTCCGCTCCATGGAGCACTTCGAGGAGGTCATCGACAAGCTCGCCGAGCACGGCCGCCCCTCCAGCACCATGGTGATGTCCAGCCCCGTGCCCTGGCGCCCGGTGAGCGCCCCGGTGACCGGGCGGCCCTGACCGCGGGGGCCTCGGCCGCGACCGCCCGCGCTGACGCCCGCGTCGGCGGCGGGCCGGTCACCCGCCCGCGCGCGGCGCTACCCCGGTGCCGCCCGGCTCGGCCGCCGCGATCGCCCGGTCACCGGGCCGCGCGGCGCTACCGCGGTCCGACGCCGGACCCGGCGCCGAGGACGCCCAGCAGGGCCAGGGCCTCGGCGCCGGAGGACCCCGGCGGCGCGCTGTAGAGCACCACGTGCTGGTCGCGGTCGGTGAGCGCGAGCGCGTCGCAGTCGACGGTGACCTCCCCGACGACCGGGTGCAGGAAGGTCTTGGTGAGCGTCCGCGCGGCCCGCACGTCGTGCCGCTCCCAGAGCCGGACGAAGTCGGGGCTGGTCTCGCGGAGCTCGTCGACGAGGCCGGTCACCGCGGGGTCCTCCGGGTAGCGGGCGAGGGCGGCGCGCAGCTCCATGACCACGTGGTGCCGGAACCCGGCGGCGTCGGAGTCCCCGTACAGCGCCGTGCCGGGCCGCGTCGGCCCGAGGAACGCCTGGCGCGCGAGGTTGCGCTCCTTCGGGGTGAGTTCGCCGAAGTCGTGCATGAGCGCGGCCGCGAGGTCGTTCCAGGCGAGGACCTCGAACACGGCGGACATCACGATCCCGGCCGTCGAGGGCAGGCGTTCGAGGAGGGTGAGGATGCTGGGGCGCACGTCGCGCCGGTGCAGCCGGGTGCGGTTCGGCGCGGTGCCCGCGAGGACGTGGAGGTGGTCGGACTCGGCGTCCGTGAGCCGCAGCGCGTCCGCGATCGCGGCGAGGACCTCGCCCGACGGCCGCGGCGCCCTGGCCTGTTCGAGCCGGACGTAGTACTCCGTGGAGATGTGCGCGAGGACCGCCACCTCCTCGCGGCGAAGACCCGGTGTCCGCCGACGCGGGCCCGAGGGGAGGCCGACGTCCGACGGCCGCAGCCGTTCGCGGCGGCTGCGGAGGAAGGCCCCGAGTTCCCGTCTGTCCATACCCCGATTCTGCCCGCCGCGCGGCGGCGGATCCTGGTACCGCCTGTACCTGTATCCGGCCCGGAGGCCGAGCTGACACTGTCAACATGACGAACGACAGCAAAACCTCACCCATCGGCCTGCTCACCGGCAAGGTCGTCCTCATCACCGGCGCCAGCCGGGGGATCGGGGCGGCCGCCGCCCGCCTCTTCGCGAGGGAGGGCGCGGCCGTCGTGCTCGCCGCACGCGGCACCGACGCCCTCCGGCGGATCGTCACCGAGATCCGCGCCGACGGCGGCGACGCGGAGGCGGTGACCATGGACCTGGCCGACCGGGCGAGCATCCGCGCGGCGGTCGGGCGCGTGGAGGAGCTGCACGGCCGACTCGACGGCGCGTTCAACAACGGAGCGGCGGTCCAGCAGCCCGGCCCGCTGGACACGACGAGCGAGGAGGACGTCGAGACGCAGTTCACGGTGAACTTCCGGGGGCAGTGGACCGCGATGACGGCCGAGGCCGAGCTCATGCGCCGAAACGGCGGCGGGACGATCGTCAACACCTCCAGCGTCGGCAGCCGCCGCGCCAACCCCGCCCTGCCCGCGTACGGCGCGATGAAGCGCGCGCTCAACAGCATCACCGAGTCCGCCGCCGTGACCTGGGCCCGGCAGGGGATCCGCGTGAACGGCATCACCCCCGGCGGTACCGCGACGGAGATGCTCGACGCGTGGGAGGCGGTGTCCCCCGGCGTCATCGAGCACAACAGGGCGGCGACCCCGCTCGGCCGCCTGGCCGAGCCCCGCGAGGTGGCCGAGGTGGCCGCGTGGCTCCTCAGCGACCGGGCCTCGATGGTGACGGGCGCGATCGTGCCCGTGGACGGGGGTCTGGGCGCCTGAGGCGGGTCGGAGGGAGCGGGGCCGGGCGGAGTGGGCGGGGCGGGACCGGGGCGGAGACGGGCCGCACCGGTCCCGCCCGGACAGGACCTACAGTTTCGGGATGAGCGTTCTCATCGACACCCCGGTCTGGCCGGGGCCGCGCGGCTGGCTGTTCGCGCACCTGGTCAGCGACAGCTCCTACGAGGAGCTGCACGCCTTCGCCCGTGCGCTCGGGGTGGACCCGCGGGCGTTCGAGCGCGACCACTACGACATCCCCGAGCACCTGCACGCGCGGGCCCTGGAGCTGGGCGCCGAGCACGTCAGCGGGCGCGAACTGGTCACGCGTCTGCGCGCGTCCGGGCTGCGGCGGCCCAAGGCCGCCCGGCTGACCGGCACGGCCTGACCGGGCCGGTTCAGGGCGGGGGCGGCTCCACCGGGGGCGGGGCGTTCAGCCGGTCGAGTTCGGCGAGCACGTTCACCCGGGCCCGCGCCTCCCAGCGCGCCCGCCCGGCCGTGGTGTGGAACAGGTGCGGCGCCTCCAGCAGCGACCGCAGCACCGCGGTCCGGCCCGTGCGGAAGTCCTCGTCGGGAACGTGCCGGTACTCGGCGCGCACCGCCGTGGTGTAGGCCAGGTACTCGTCGGCCGGGGCGGCCAGCACCGACAGGTCGGCGTCGCAGAGCACCGCGCCGTCGGCGTCCCACCTGCCCGGCCGGTGCGTCGCGGTCACCCCGACCAGGCGCACGACCTCGCGGACCCGCGCGGTCCCCATCCCCGTCAGGGACAGCAGCCGCTCGGCGAGCCGCGCGCTCTCGCGCTCGTCGCGGCCCGGGACCCCCTCGTAGACGGCGTCGTGGAACCAGACCGCGTAGCGCACGAGGTCGGCGTCGCGCACCCTCTCCTCGCGGAGCAGCAGGTCGACCGCGCGCAGCACGGCCTCCAGGTGGGCGGGCGTGTGGTAACGGCGGTGCGGCTCGTTCCAGCGGCCCAGGAGTTCGGCGCCGACCGCCACCGCCTCGGGTCCGTCCCCGGCGAGTCCGCGCCAGGCGGCTTCCAGCCACGCGTCGTCCATACTCCCCATTCTCCCCCCGTCGCGGCGGGTCCGCCCGGCACCGGGTCAGGTGTCGGAGGTGTCCACGAGTCCGGCCTCGTGGGCGAGGATGGCCGCCTGCACCCTGTTGCGCATCTCCAGCCGGTTGAGGATGGCGCTGACGTAGCTCTTGACGGTGCCCTCCACGAGGAACAGCCGGTCGGCGATGTCGGCGTTGGACAGGCCCGCCCCCACCAGGGCCAGCACCTCGCGCTCGCGCTGGGTGAGTTCCTCGACCCGGGCGACGGCCGCCGCCTCCCGGGCGGCCCGGGGCCCGCCGAACCGGGCGATGACCTGGCGCGCCACCTGGGGGGACAGGTAGGCGCCGCCGTCGGCGACCGCGTGCACCCCGGCGATCAGCTCGCGCGGGTCGCCCGCCTTGAGCAGGAAGCCGCTGGCGCCGCCGCCGAGCGCCTGGGAGATGTAGCTGTCCTCCCCGAAGGTGGTGAGGATGACCACGGCGGTCTCGGGCGCGACCCTGCGGATCTCCGACGTGGCGGCGAGGCCGTCCATCCGGGGCATCCGGATGTCCAGCAGCGCCACGTCGGGGCGGTGGGAGAGCACCAGGTCCACGGCCTCGCGGCCGTCCGCGGCCTCGGCCACCACGTCGATCTCCGGATCGCTGCGCAGGATCGCCCGTACCCCGGCGCGGATCATCGCCTCGTCGTCGGCGAGCAGCACCCTGATCACGTGTGTCCCTCTTCCCTGTGTCCGTCGCGGGTTCGCGTGGTCACCGTAGCGGCGCCTCGCCCTTGCTCAGCAGCCGCCCCTCGGAGAAGCAGAGCTGGTAGAAGAACGTCTCCTCGCTGAAGAACACGCCATCGCTGCGGTAGTAGCTGCACGTGGCTCCCGGGGGGACGGCGTCCTGCGCCAGCACGCTCGCGTCCATGTACACCGAGTTCGGCGGCAGGGCCTCCTCGACCTCGGCCTGGGGGTCGCCGACGGTCAGGTCGGCGAACTCCTCGGGGGTCAGGGTGCTGCTCTCCATGTTCGTGACGCCGATCCAGCCCAGCCCGAGCACGATCGCCACGGCGGCGGTGACCGGGACCAGGGCCAGGACCATCGTCCAGCCGCGCACCCGGCGGCGGGCGGCGAGCTGGAGCTGGTCGATCTGGGCCGCCTCCCCGTCCTCGTCGGGCCCCGTCCCGGCGGTGCCGTCCAGCGGCATGGTCGCGCAGACCTCCCAGCCGCCGTCGCCGTTCGGCCCGGCGGCGAAGGAGCCCCCGGTAAGGCGGACGCGCTCGCGCAGGCCGATGAGTCCGCGCCTGCCGCCCGGGCCGGTGTCGGGGCACGGTCCCGGGGGCGCGGAGTTGGTGACCCTGGCCTCCACCCGCTCCCCGCTGGCGGTCAGCCACACGGTCACGTCGGCGCCGGGGGCGTACTTGGCGGCGTTGGTGAGCGACTCCTGGACGACCCGGTGGACCGCGCGGTCGACCATCGGAGGCAGGCGGCCGGTGTCGCCGTCGCGCACCAGCACGACCCGCATGCCGGAGTCGCGAACGCGCTCGACCAGCGCGGGGACGCCCTCGCCCGCGGGGGTCATGGGCGCGGGTTCGGTGTCGGCGCGCAGCACGCCGATGATCTCCCGCAGGCTGTGGGTGGCGTCGACCGCGGTGATCCGCAGCTCGGACGCGGAGCGGCGGTGCTCCTCGTCCAGGTCGGGGCTGACCTCCAGGGCCCCGGCGCGCAGGGCGATGAGGCTGAGCTCGTGGCCGAGGGAGTCGTGCATGTCCTGGGCGATGCGGGAGCGCTCGCGCAGCCTGGCCTCGTCGACGGTGAGGCGGTGCTCGCGCTGGAGTTGGCGGGCGTGCTCCCATCCGGCCTCGGCCAGGGCCACGTGCTGGCGCCGGTAGACGCCCACCAGCCAGGGGAGCACTGCGGTGAACACGGCGGTGCTCACGGTGGCGGGCCACGCGGCCGGCACCTCGGGCCACAGCAGCGCTCCGACCGCCGTCCACAGGACGGTCACGGAGGTGAAGAGCACCAGCGCCGACCACACCGTGGGGACGCGGCGGCCCACCAGGTAGGCGACGCACAGCAGCAGGACGCCGAAGCCGTACACCCAGAACGAGCCGATCAGCGCCACGGTCAGGGCGAGCAGCGGGTAGAGGCGGCAGAGCACCACGGTCAGCGCGGTCAGCGCCACCGCGGCGCACGCGGTGGCGAGCGCCTCGGCGGCCGACGTCTCCCCGGCGCGCCAGCGGATGAGCATCTCCCCCAGGCACAGGGCGGCGATCGCGGCCCCGAACAGCACGTCGCGCCAGACGGCGCCCCGGGTGGGCCAGCCCCCGAGCGGGGTCAGCGCACGCCGAAGGCCCGCGCGCGGTACGGAGAGGTCCATGCGGGTGAACCTACACATCGGGGGCGGGTCGGCGGCACCGTCGAAAGTCAGGGTCGGGCCACCCCTTTTCCGGCGGGCGGCGCCCGCGCCCGCCCCTCCCCGCGCGGCGCGTCCGGTGGGAACGCCGCGGGGCCCGCCGGGGTCGCGGAAGCCCCCGCACGGGTACCGGGAGGCCCGCCGGGGCCCGAAAGACCCCCCTGCGGGCGCTGCGAGGGCCCGCCCACCGACGACGGCCATATCATGGGATGAATTTTGGCCCTTTCGCGATGACCCGAGCCGTACGGCCGTGCCGGGATCCGGGGGTCGGCAACCACGACCGCGGACAGGGGCCGGATGTCACCTTTGGACACGCTGCGGCGCATGCACCACATCGCCGGGTGGCCGCTGCTCCTGAGCACCTTCCTCGCCCGCCTGCCGATCTCCATGTCCCTGATCGGCCTGCTCACCCTGGTCACCACCACGACCGGGAGCGTGGCCGCCGCGGGTGCGGTGACCGGCGCCTTCGCGCTCGGGGAGACCGTGGGCGGGCCCGTCATCGCCCGTTTCGCCGACCGGCGCGGGCAGCGCGTCCCGGTGCTGGTCACCTCGCTCGTGGACGCCGTGCTCATCACCGTGCTCGTGAGCGCCGTCCTGGCGGAGGCCTCCGCCCCGGTCCTGGCCGTGCTGGCCGCCGTGGCGGGCCTGTGCATGCCCCAGATCGGCCCCATGGCGCGCACGCGCTGGGTGGTGCTCATCCGGCGGGGGCCGCACCGGGGCGAGGAGCGCGAGCGTTCGGTGTCCGCGGCGATGTCGGTCGAGGGCGTGCTGGACGAGGCCGCTTTCGTCCTGGGCCCCGCCCTGGTGGGCCTGCTCACCGTGACGCTCTCCCCGGCGGCGAGCGTGCTGGGCGCGGCCGTGCTCATCGGCGTGTTCGGGACCGTGTTCGCCCTGCACCCCACCGCGCCGCCCGGGACCCCGCCGGTGCGGGGCGCCGGGGGCCGCATCGCCACGCCCGCGCTGCTGGTGCTGGCCGTCCCCATGTTCTGCCAGGGCCTGTTCTTCGGCGGCATGTCCACCGGCGTGACCGCGTTCTCCGCCGCCTCCGGACACGGGGACCTGTCCGGGCTGATGTACGCGGTGATGGGCACCAGCAGCGCCGTCGCGGGCCTGCTGATGGCCTCCGTCCCCGTGGGCTTCCCGCTCACCGCGCGGACCCGGATCGCGGCGGGCGCGCTGTTCCTGCTCACCCTGCCGCTGTACGCGGCCCACGGCGCGGCCGCCCTGGCGGTGGCCATCTTCGTCCTGGGCGCCGCGATCGGCCCGCACATCGTGAGCCTGTTCGGGCTGATCGAGAGGGCCGCCCCGGCCAGCCGCCTTTCGCAGTCGATGGCCGTCGTCCTGAGCTGTCTGATCCTGGGGCAGGCGCTGGGGTCGTCGGTCGCGGGCGTCCTGGCCGACGCGTACGGCCACCAGGGGGCGTTCGTGCTGGCCACGCTGGGCGGCCTGCTCTCCTTCGCGGTGACCGTCCTGGTGATGCGAGCCCGCTGGTACGTGCGCGGCGAACCGTCCTCTCCGGCGACGGTGACACGTTCCACTCCGGGCGCCTGAGAGGGGTGACGGGGGAGGTCAGGGGGTGTGTCGGGGTGATTCGGGGAACATCAGGCGTTAAACCCGCGTTAAAGAGGGACCCATCATTCTGACTCCGACCTAGGCTCGATGATCGTGCTCGATCTACTGGCCACCATCGGCCCCCGCCGCAGAGAGGTGCCCGTGCCCCAGCTCAACGGGCTCGCCCGCGTCACCCTGTCGGTCCGCGACCGCGACGAGAGTGTGCGCTTCTACCGCACGGTCCTGGGTTTCCGGGTCCTCGGCAAGCGCGACCACGAGGGCACACGGCGCACCGAGTGCCAGCACCCGGCCTCCGGGCTGCTGCTGGCGCTCATCCAGCACCGCGACAACTTCAAGGGCAGGTTCGACCGCAGGCACTGCGGCCTGGACCGGCTCACCCTGGGCGTGGAGAACCTGGGTGAACTGGAGGCCTGGGAGGAGCGCTTCGCGGAGATGGACGTGGAGCACTCCCCGGTGATGCACGGCGAGGAGGGCTCCACCCTGCTCTTCTACGACCCGGACGGCACCGAACTGGCCCTGTTCGCCCACGCGGAGCTCGACGCCGACGAGGACTGAGCCGCGCGGAACCGCGGCCCGGGCCTCGTCCACGCGCGCCGTCGACCGGGCGGGGAGCGGGTTCGGACCCCGAGCCTCCGGAAAGCCCGGCGGGCTCCCCTGTCTACTCCACCTCGACCAGCTTCAGGCGCACGTCGCGCTCGGCGAGGTCGTCCACGGCCGAGCGCGGGAGCCGGTCGTCGGTGATGATCAGGTCGAACTCCTCCAGGCTCGCCACCCTGAAGGTGCCGAACTTGCCGTACTTGGTGCTGTCGACCGTGAGCACGCTCTTGGAGGCGATCCGCAGCAGCGCCTGCTTGGCGACCACCTTGGCCTCGGAGGGCGTGGTCGACCCGCGCTCGGCGTCCCAGGAGCTGCTGGCGATGAAGGCCAGGTCGACGTTCACCTGGCGCAGGAAGTCGGCGGTGAAGCGCCCGACCGAGGAGTGATCGGAGTGCGAGACCACCCCGCCGGTGTGGATCAGCTCGATCCCCGGGTACTCCATCAGGTGGCCCACGACGTTGAAGTCGCTGGTGATGACGGTCAGGCCGACCTTGTCGGTGAGCAGCGGGACCATCTGCAGCGTGGTCGTGCCCGCGTCCAGGTAGATGGTGAAGTTCTCCCGGACCAGGTCGGCCGCCGCGCGCGCTATGGCCCGCTTGGCGGGCACCTCCAGCTGCGCCTTGGCCAGGTAGGAGGGCTCGCTCTTGAGCCGCGCCGCGAGCCGCACTCCCCCGGTGACCGACAGCACCTTGCCGTCGTTCTCCAGCGCCTGGATGTCACGCCGGACCGTCATGTGGGACACGGACAGCATCGACGTGAGCTCGTTGATGCTCAGCACGTGGCGCTCCTGAAGGAGCTTGAGGATGTGCTCTCGTCTCTGGTCCGGAATCATCGTTCGCCTCACACTCCAGGGACGGTCATGGGGCACCGTGCGGTCACGACGCCGTGTAACAAAGTTTCCCAGCTCGCCGCACCCCGTCGGCGTCCCCGACGACGTGAGTCCGCTCGCAATCGCGGCGCCACGCAACGGCAACACCGTTCCGGGCGGGGCGACGCACGCCCGTCCGCGCCCGCCCCCGGCGGGCGTTTTTCCTGTTTGCACCACGTAAAGCGGAAGTCTTTGCCACCCTTGACGACATGACGTTGTCCATCGCACTGCGCGGAGACACCGCACGCTTCCCGGGAAACACCCTCCCGGCCCTGCGTTCAGCCTCGCGTGCCGGGGCTGACCTGGTCAAGATCGACGTCCACCTCACCTCCGACGGCTATCCCGTCCTGGTGGACGAACGGCTCGTGGCCCTTCCCGGTTCCCCGCCCCGACCCGTGGGGGATCTGACCCTGGCCGAGATCGCCACCGCCCGCGACGACGTGGAGCGGCGCGTGCCCACCCTGATGGAGGTGCTCGCCGAGTACACCGGCGACGCGCCCCCTCCCCTGCTCGTGGACGCCGGCGCGCCCGACGCGGCGCTGGCGGCGGACAGCCTGCTGCGGGCGCGCGGGTTCGGCGACCAGGTGCTCTTCACCGGTTCCACCGAGACCCTCGACGCCCTGCGCGACCGCAGCTCCGAGGCCCGGCTGATGCTGGCCTGGGACAAGCCGGGCCCTCCGCCCGAGGACGTGGTGCGGACCCTGCGTCCGACCTTCCTCGGTACGCACTACACGCTGCTGACCCGGGAACTGGTCTCGGAGATGCACCTGCGCGGCTACCGCGTCACGGCGTGGACGGTGAACGACTTCCCCGAGATGGCGCGCGTGGTGGGCATGGGCGTGGACGCGCTCGCCACCGAGCGGATCGAGGACCTGGTGTCTCTGACCAGCGGACGGGAGCGGCGGGCACCGGCCGCCGGTCCGGTCTGAGAGCGGGGGGCGCGGAACCGATCCGGTGAAAGACCACACGCCCTCCCACCCCTCCGGGGGCGTACTCCGAGCGATGAGACAGCACATGACGGCCGACACATCCCCTCACGCGCTCCGCACCACGGCACCCGTCCTGGACTGCGCGGCGCACCTGTTCGCCCAGCACGGCCCACAAGGCCTGGCGATGTCCGAACTGACCTCCCGGATCTCGGACGAGACCGGGGCCGACCCCGCCGCGCTCAGGCGCGCCTTCCCCACCCGGTTCGACCTGGCCTACGCCGTCGTGCTGCGCTCCACACGGGAGCGGGTGCACGGGCAACTGGCCGCGGACCGGCCGGACCGGCCCGCGAAGGAACGCATGTCCACGCTGGTCAGACGGCACGTGGAGACCGGCTGGCGGCACCGGGCGGCGACCGCGCTGGGACACGAGCTGCTTCCGGTGCTGCGCGCCATCCACCCGGCCCGACACCGCGAGGTCACCTCACTGACGCGGGCGTACCGCGAGCACGTGCGCGGCATCATCCTGGACGGCGTGACCCGCGGGGACTTCGGGGTGCGCGAGCCCGGGCGGGTCGCCGACGAGGTGCTGGCGACCTTCGACTCCCTGCTGCACTGGTACGACCCCGGAGCCGGGCTGAGCCTGGACGACCTCGGCGCCGTCCACGTCGACCTCGTGCTCCACCACCACCTGGGGTGCCCGCGCTGACCGGACCGCCGCGGCGGGTGCCGTGCCCCGTGCCGGGCCCCTAGCCGCCGACGAGCTGGTAGAGGTCCACCGACTCGGCCAGCGCGCGCAGCCCGGCGTCCCCCGGGTGGAGGTGGTCGCCCGAGTCGTAGGCGGGCAGCATGCGGCTGGGGTCCTGCGGGTCGCGCAGGACCGCCTCGAAGTCCCACACGCCGTCGAAGGGCGACAAGGGGTCGTTCGCCTGCGCCCGCAGGTGGTCGTTGACCTGTTGGCGGGCCCGGTCGACCTCCTCGGTGCAGCGCGTCTCACCCCCGCAGGGGCCGAGCGTGGCCACGAACACCCGCATGCCGTTCTCGCGGGCCAGCCCCGCGATCTCCTCGATCCCGGCGATCACCGACTCGGGCGGGGTGCTCCAGCGCAGGTCGTTGATCCCGGCGAAGACGACCAGGGTGTTCACCCCGCTCTGGGCCAGCACGTCCCGGTGCACCCGGTGGGTCAGCGCCACCCCGGTGGGGTTGGTGGAGACGCCCTCGCCCGGATAGCCGTCCCGGATCACGTGGTTCCCGGCCACACCGAGGTTGAGCACGCCCGGGTTGGGCAGCCCCGGCTGCTCGGACAGCCGGGCGCTGAGCACGTCGGGCCAGCGGGCGTGGGCGTCGGGGGTGGAGCGGATCCCGTCGGTGATGGAGTCGCCGAAGGCGGCGATCGCGCCCGGTCCCCCGGAGACCTCCACCGCGGTGAGGAAGGGCCACTGCGCGACCCGGCCGGTGAACGGCTCCCCCGTGGTCTCCAGGGTCAGGTCTCCGCTTCCGGGCGCACTGGTGTAGTTGGTGTCCACCGAGGCGTAGTGCACCGGCGCGGTGGTCACCCGCTCGGGCAGGTGGACGCTGACCAGCACGTCGGTCTGCGGCGGCAGGAGCATCTCGACGGGGTCGCTGAACACCTGTCCCCCGGCCGGGATGACGGTGTCGGAGCGCCCCCCGAAGGTGAGCGGGACCGCGGCGCCGCGGGAGGCGGCGCCGCTTCCGCGCAGTGCCACGGAGGCCGCGCCCACGGTGACGGGGGCGGCGGCGAAGGTGTTGTCCAGGCGGATGCGGACCGTGTGGCCGCCGGTGGTCGTGCGCACCGACAGCCGCAGGGTCTGGTCCTGCCAGGGGCCCACCTCCATGTAGCCGGAGGTGGCGCGCGCCCAGGTGCCCGTCCACTCCGTGTCCGCGGCGCGCCCGCCCACGGAGAACACGTGGATGCGGCCCGCCTGGTCAGCGGTCTCGGGCAGCACCACGTGGGAGATCTCGCGGGCGGGGTCCACGGTGACGCCGCGCGCGTACAGGCGTGCCGCGCCGAGGGCGGGGCTGGGACCGGCGTGCCGCGCGGAGTTGGCGTAGGGCAGGGTGAGCGCGGCCTCGCTCGCGGGCCCGGCGGTCCAGTGCGGCACCGACAGGGTGAACTCCTGCTCCCGGCCGTCGGCGTAGACCACCCTGCCGGTTCCGGTGACCTCGGCCTGGACGCCGTCGGTGCGGGTCGCGGTGGCCAGGAAGGTGAGCGACCGGTAGCGCTCGTCCGCGAGCCGCAGGAACTGGCCGTCCGAGACCAGGTGGTCGGGGCGGCCGGGAGCGTAGTCGGGCAGCTCCATGGGCGTGCCGAGCAGGACCACCTCGCGGCCGGGCGTCCACCCGGCGGCGGCCAGCGCCTGCGAGGACAGGCTGTTCCCGGAGCCGTCGAGGTCGACGGTGGCGACGGAGGTGTCCCGGGAGACGCCGATCCGGTCGACGAGGCCGCTGAAGGGGACGGCGTTCACCGCGGGGACGGTCTGCTCCCTGGACTCGGAGGGCCCGGAGCCCTCGTCCCGGGAGACGGCGGTGCTGACCACGACCACGAGGAGTACCGCCGCGGCCGCCGCGGCCAGGCCGCGCAGCAGGCGGGGACGGAGCTCCGCCCCGTGCCGGTGGGTTCCGCGCCGCCGTGTGCCGTCCGCTCCCAACGCTCGCCTCTCCCCCCGAATGCATCTGTCCACCGACTGTCGGACGCCGCCGCGCGCGCCGTGGTTGTTGAGACGTGGACCACCGCGCCCCTCGGAACGGCCGCCAGTGTAAACGAGCCGCCTCCGCCGGTCGCGGAGGTTCCGGGATGTACTGGACGGCGGGTCGTATGGCCTGCGACCTGCACGGAACGGGAAAACGCGCAGGAGCTTCGGATTCGGGCAGGAGTGCCGCCATATTCGCCCGATGTCAGCCCGGAAAATCGGACGTCCGTTATTCGGATACCGCAGCGAGGACTTCCCCGGAAGGAAAGAACATGCCAAAGGCCCTATAAGTAGACAAAATACAGACAAAGAAACGGACGCCGCGGCCCCGGGCCCGTGGCGCCGCCTCCCCGGCCCGCACCCGAAAGAGGGCGGGTCACGGGGGGTGCCGAGGGGCGGCGGAGCACGTGACGCGCGTGTCCGGCGCCTTCGGCCGGAACGGTCGGCCGCCGCGCCGCGGAACGGCGGCCGACCGTGCGCCGCACGAACTCGCGCGCCTATTGCGCGCCCACGGACCGCGCAGGCGGTTTCCGGGCGCAGGCCCGTGGCAAAGAAAGCGCCACTGCCCTGTATCCACAGGTCAGCGGCGCTTTTTTCGTGTTCGGAGAGGGTAGGCCGGGCAGGACTCGAACCCGCGACCCAGGGATTATGAGTCCCCTGCTCTAACCAACTGAGCTACCGGCCCGCCGTGATCGGCAAACGCCATCCTAACAGGGTGGGTCCGACGTTTCCCCGCCCTAAATCCGTTACCGGACAGGGTCTCCCGGCCATCCACCCGGGACGGCGCGAAGACACGTACCGCGCACCTGGGTCACAGCACGCGGGAGCGCGCGGTCTAGGGTGGTGAGGTGCGGCGCGCGCCTGGACGGCCCCCAGCGCCCGGTACCGAAGCCGCGTCGAACCCGTTGTGAGCATCGCGGGTCGCGAAACGTCGTCAGGGAGAGTTCACGTCATGTCCAAAGCACCCGTCAACGTCACCGTCACCGGCGCCGCCGGCCAGATCGGCTACGCGCTGCTGTTCCGGATCGCCTCCGGCCAGCTGCTCGGCGCCGACACCCCGGTGAAGCTGCGCCTGCTGGAGATCCCGCAGGCCGTCAAGGCCGCCGAGGGCACGGCGATGGAGCTGGACGACTGCGCCTTCCCGCTGCTCCAGGGCATCGACATCTTCGACGACGCCACCCAGGCCTTCCAGGGCGCCAACGTCGCCCTGCTGGTCGGCGCCCGCCCGCGCGGCAAGGGCATGGAGCGCGGCGACCTGCTGGAGGCCAACGGCGGCATCTTCAAGCCCCAGGGCGAGGCGATCAACGCCGGTGCGGCCGACGACATCCGCGTGCTGGTGGTGGGCAACCCCGCCAACACCAACGCCCTCATCGCGCAGAGCCACGCCCCGGACGTCCCGGCCGAGCGCTTCACCGCGATGACCCGCCTGGACCACAACCGCGCGCTCACCCAGCTCGCCAAGAAGCTCGACGTGTCGATCAACGACATCAAGAAGCTCACGATCTGGGGCAACCACTCCGCCACCCAGTACCCGGACGTGTTCCACGCCGAGGTCAACGGCGCCAACGCGGCCAAGGCCGTCGGCGACCAGGCCTGGCTGGAGAACGACTTCATCCCGACCGTCGCCAAGCGCGGCGCCGCGATCATCGAGGCCCGTGGCGCCTCCTCGGCGGCCTCCGCCGCCAACGCCGCCATCGACCACGTCCACGACTGGGTCAACGGCACCCCCGAGGGCGACTGGACCTCCGCGGCCATCCCCTCCGACGGCTCCTACGGCGTGCCCGAGGGCATCATCTCCTCCTTCCCCGTCGTCTCGCGCGGCGGCAGGTGGGAGATCGTGCAGGGCCTGGAGATCGACGACTTCTCCCGCGCCCGCATCGACGCCTCCGTCAAGGAGCTGGTCGAGGAGCGCGACACCGTCAAGCAGCTCGGCCTGGTCTGAGCACCGCGACGCGCACCGGGACACCGGTGACGTGACGGGCGCACCCCGGCGGGGTGCGCCCGTCGCCGTCGCGGGGCTCAGTCCCCGCGCGCGGCGGCCAGCGTCCCGAAGGGGGCCGGGAAGCAGGCAGTATAGAGACCGTGAGTCTCATCGATGTGCTTCCGGCCGAACCAGAACCCGACTCCCTCTTCGAGGCGTTCGCTTTGTGGGCCGAGGAGCGGGGCCTCACCCTCTACCCGCACCAGGAGGAGGCCCTCATCGAGGTCGTCTCCGGGTCCAACGTCATCCTCAACACCCCTACCGGCTCGGGCAAGAGCATGGTGGCGACCGGCGCGCTCTTCGCCGCGCTGGCCCGTGACGAGTGCGCGTTCTACACCGCGCCCATCAAGGCGCTGGTGTCGGAGAAGTTCTTCGACCTGTGCAAGATCTTCGGCACCGACAACGTCGGCATGATGACCGGCGACGCCAGCGTCAACGCCGACGCGCCCATCGTGTGCTGCACGGCGGAGGTCCTGGCCCAGATCGCCCTGGCCGAGGGCGCGAACGCCGACATCAACACGGTCGTCATGGACGAGTTCCACTTCTACGCCGAGCCCGACCGCGGGTGGGCGTGGCAGGTGCCGCTGCTGGAGATGCCGCAGGCGCAGTTCCTGCTGATGTCGGCCACCCTGGGCGACGTCAGCCGCTTCGAGGAGGACCTGGAGAAGCGCACCGGGCGCTCCACCGCCGTGGTGGCCTCGGCCGAGCGCCCCGTCCCCCTCTACTACGACTACCGGGTCACCCCGCTGCACGAGACGCTGGAGGAGCTGCTCGGCAGCGGCAACGCCCCCGTGTACATCGTGCACTTCACCCAGGCGCAGGCGGTCGAGCGCGCGCAGTCGCTGACCAGCATCAACATGTGCACCAAGGAGGAGAAGGCGGCGATCGCCGCGGAGATCGGCAACTTCCGCTTCACCACCAAGTTCGGCCGCAACCTGTCCCGCTACGTGCGGCACGGCATCGGCGTGCACCACGCGGGCATGCTGCCCAAGTACCGGCGCCTGGTCGAACGCCTGGCGCAGTCGGGGCTGCTCAAGGTGATCTGCGGCACCGACACCCTGGGCGTGGGCGTGAACGTGCCCATCCGCACGGTGCTGTTCACCGCGCTGAGCAAGTACGACGGGGTGCGCGTGCGCCGCCTGCGCGCCCGTGAGTTCCACCAGATCGCCGGGCGCGCGGGCCGCGCCGGGTTCGACACCGTGGGCAACGTGGTGGCCCAGGCGCCCGAGCACGTCATCGAGAACGAGAAGGCGCTGGCCAAGGTCGGCGACGACGCCAAGAAGCGGCGCAAGGTGGTGCGCAAGAAGGCTCCGGAGGGTTTCGTCTCCTGGGACGAGGCCACCTTCACCAAGCTCATCGAGTCCGACCCCGAGCCCCTGACCTCGCGGTTCAGGGTCAGCAACGCCATGCTGCTGAGCGTGATCGCCCGCCCGGGCGACTGCTTCCCGGCCATGAAGCACCTGCTCACCGAGAACCACGACGACCGCCCCAGGCAGCGCCGCCACATCAGCGAGGCCATCGCCATCTACCGGTCGCTGCTGGACGGCGGGATCGTGGAGGCGCTCCCCGAGCCCGACGCGCAGGGGCGCACCGCGCGGCTGACCGTGGACCTCCAGGCCGACTTCGCGCTCAACCAGCCGCTGTCCACGTTCGCGCTGGCCGCGCTGGACCTGCTGGACAAGGAGTCGCCCGCGTACCCGCTGGACGTGCTCAGTGTGGTGGAGTCCACCCTGGACGACCCGCGGCAGATCCTGGGCGCCCAGCTCAACAAGGCGCGCGGCGAGGCCGTCCAGCAGATGAAGATGGACGGCATCGAGTACGACGAGCGCATGGAGCGGCTGGAGGAGGTCGACTACCCCAAGCCGCTGGAGGAGCTGCTCGGCCACGCCTACGAGGTGTACCGGCGCGGCCACCCGTGGGTGGGCGACCACCCGCTCCGTCCCAAGACGGTGGCCCGGGACATGTACGAGCGGGCGATGACCTTCACCGAGTACGTGGGCTTCTACGAGCTGGCCCGCTCGGAGGGGCTCGTGCTGCGCTACCTGGCCAGCGCGTACAAGGCGCTCAACCAGACGGTGCCCGACGACGCCAAGACCGAGGAGCTGCGCGACCTCATCGAGTGGCTGGGCGAGCTGGTCCGACAGGTGGACTCCAGTCTGCTGGACGAGTGGGAGCAGCTGACCAACCCCGAGGCGGAGGTGCCGGAGGACGCGGCCGCCGCCGAGGAGAAGGTACGGCCCGTCACCACCAACGAGCGGGCGTTCCGGGTGCTGGTGCGCAACGAGATGTTCCGCCGCGTGGAGCTGGCCGCCCTGCGCCGCCACGACGAACTCGGACGGCTGGACGAGGACGGGGAGTGGGACGCCGAGGCCTGGGAGGAGGCCCTGGACGCCTACTTCGAGGAGCACGACGCGATCGGGACCGGTCCGGACGCGCGCGGCCCGGCGATGCTGCTCATCGAGAAGGAGCCGGAGCTGTGGCGGGTCCGCCAGGTCTTCGCCGACCCGGCGGGCGACCACGACTGGGGCATCAGCGCCGAGGTGGACCTGGCCGCGTCCGACGCCGAGGGGCGCGCGGTGGTGCACGTGGCGGACGTGGACCGGCTGTAGGGGCGGGCGGTAACGGTACCGGCCGCGGCAGCGGACGGTGACCGGTTGACGGGTACGACCGGTTGGCAGGCGCGACCGGTCGGCAGGTATGGCCTGCTGACTGGTGCGACCGGTCGGCAGGTATGGCCTGTTGACGGGTGCGACCAGTTGAAGGGTGTGACCGGCTACCACGGCGAACGCGGTCGGCCGCGGGCACCGCTGGGCGTGCGGGCACCGCTGGCCGCGCGGGAGCGGCCGTTTCCGGGCACGCTCATGCCGTCTGGGGGGTGGCCCCCTGTATCAAGCAGACACCCGCGGCCATGGGCGGCGCCACCCCCGGTTCCGGCCTGTGGACGACCCGGGTCGGGCCGCCTCCGGCGGGTAGAAAGGACGACACGGGGTCCGGCGCCGCCGGACCCGCTCCCCTGCCCGCCGACCCCTCCCGTTCCAGCGGTCGTGCGGACCTTCACACACAGGAGGTTCGACCATGCCCCTTCCCCTGATCGCCTGGGCCGTCGCCGCGGGAGGCGCCGCGGCCGCCGCCTACGTCGCCCGCCGGATGTCCAGGGACGAGGAGTTCGCCGGAAGGGTTCGCGAGGTAGCCGGTTCCTTCAGCAGGTCGGTGTCGGCCAGCGACGTACTCGACGGACTCCTGGAGATGGAGGAATCCGTCGCCATGCGCCACCTCGACGCCAGGGCGCCCCGGATGAGCGCCCAGGAGTGGGACGACTTCTCCGGGGCGGTGCACGCCCGCGTCACCAACCCCTACGAGGACGAGGAGACCAAGGCCCGCACGCGCCGCCTGTACTCCTACGCGGGCAACCTCAGATGAAGCGGCCGCCGTCCACCGGGCTCCCGCTCAGCCCAGCAGGTGGGCGTTGACCTCGCGCACGCCACCGGCCAGGTCGGGCCGCTCCACGACCGTCCGGCCCGCCGCGCGCAGGCGTTCGGCGCCGTCGCAGTCCACGAACACGGAGGGCTCGCGCCAGGCGAACACCACCCGCGCGACGGGCGTGGCCAGGATCAGCGCCGAGCAGGACAGCGGCCGGGAGGCACGGGAGCTGCACGGTTCCAGGGACGAGTACAGGGTGGCTCCGGCCAGCCGGGGGTCGTCGGCGTCCACCTCCCGCAGGGCCGCCTCCTCGGCGTGGTCGTGCGGGTCGTCACGGCGCGAGTAGCCCTCGCCCAGGATGGTGCCGTCGGCGGCGACCACGGCGCAGCCCACCGAGAACGCCGTGTCCGAGGGCGGACAGGAGCGGGACAGCTCGACGGTGCGGCGCAGCCACCGGGCGTCGGACTCCCCCTCGGCGGGGGGCGGACCGGCGCTCACGCCCGCTCCCCCGGGTCCAGCCGGTAGCGCAGGACCGCCACGTCGCCCAGCGCCCTGGCCTCCACCAGCCGCATCGGCGCGTCGGGGGTCTGCGGGAAGGCGCCGGGTACGACGAAGCGCGGGGCGTCCTCCTGCCCCACCAGGAAGGGGGCCACCGCCAACCGGAGTTCGTCGACCAGACCCGAGGTGAGGAAGAGGGTGTGGATGTGTCCGCCGCCCTCGACCAGCAGGCGGGCGACGCCCCGGGCGGCCAGGTCGGCCAGCACGGCCCGGGCGGTGGGCGGGTCCCCGGCGTCCACGACCTCGGCGGGCGGGTCGGCGGCGGGGCGGTCGGCCAGCGCGCGTCGGGCGGTGTCCACACCCGCGCCGCCGGTGTAGACGACGGCTCCCGCGTCCCCGGTGGAGAAGAAGCGGGCCGCGGGATCGAACTTCCCGCTGCGGGTGACCAGGACCTTGAGCAGGTGCTCGGTGCGCCCGCCCTCCCGGCGGCGTTCGCGCAGCCGCGCGGAGCGCACCAGCAGTCTGGGGTTGTCGGCGCGCAGGGTGCCAGCGCCGACGAGGATGGCGTCGCACTCCGCCCGTAGTTCGTCGACCTCGGCGAAGTCGGCCTCGTTGGACAGGCGCAGCCGCTCGGGCCCGGTGTCGTCGATGCGTCCGTCGACCGACATGGCGCAGCTGAGGATGGTGTACGGGCGGTCCATGGCCCCAGGCTAGGCCACGACGCGGGGCCGGGCGGTCCGCGCCTGGAGAGTGCCCGCGTACGGGGAGCCGTCAGTGCCCGGGGAGTGCCCGCGCCCGGGGAGTGTCCACCTCCGCGAGAGCCCCCGACCGGAAGGGTCAACGGCTGGAAGGGGCGGCGTCCGAGCGGTGTTCCGGCGTTTTCGGACCGCCGCGCCGCCGTTCACCGGTTGCGCCGCATTCCTGGGCACGGCAAGGAATTTCCGCAGGTGGCGACTACGTGAGCGGAATTTCGCTCCGATATGCGCGGGGAACGCTTTTCGCCGTTCCCGCACGGGGAAGGAGCCCGCGGCTCTGCTCCGGGGGCGGGACACAACCACCCTTACCCACACGTCTCCACCGCCACACACGCTCGCTCACGAAACCCGGGAAGCCCGTAGTCACGGGTTTGCGGGCTCCGGACCCCCATCCCGATTCCTCTCATAATGGACATTAGGTGTATAACCCCTAGCCCGCCCAGGACCGCCCTTCGTCGCACCCCGCAGTACTTCCCGGGCACCGCGAACACCGATTTTTATGACCGGAGTCTGTGACTCGGTTAACAACACCGCTCACGCGGAATACAATCCAGTGGTCGACCACTCTTCCCACCTCAGACAAGAGGACGGCGATGTCTCGATTCACCTCCCCCCTTTTCCTGAGGCAGGCGGGGGGCAAACACGTCCGCGCCCACCCACCGCCCGCCGTTGACCTGACCCGGCCCAGCGTGGCCCGTCTGCACTCCTTCCACCTCAAGGGCAAGGACCACTTCGAGGCGGACCGGGACCTGGCCGGCCGCGCGGAGCGGGCCGCGCCCGGGTTCCAGGACCTCGTACTGGGCGAGAGGGCCTTCCTCCAGCGCGCCGTCCGCCACCTGTGCGCGGACCTGGGCATCCGGCAGTTCATCCAGTTCGGCGCGGGGCTGCCCGCACCGGGCGACCCGCACGAGATCGCGCACGAGAGCGATCCCCGGGCGCGCGTCGTCTACGCCACCGACGATCCGGTGGTCCTGACCCACCACCTCGCCCTGCTCCGCGACCGGCGCACCACCACCGCGGTGCGCGCCTCGCTCACCCGTCCGGACGAGCTCCTGGACAGCTCCGAGACCCGGAGCTTCCTCGACCTGGACGAGCCCGTCGGCCTGCTGCTCACCGGTGCCGTCACGCACACCTCCGACGCCGACCACCCGGCCGAGCACATCGCCGCCCTGCGCGACGCCCTGGCTCCCGGCAGCCACATGGTCCTCAGCCACTACTGCCGTCCCGACTCCGCCGTCTTCCCCAAGGACGCGGCGCGGGCCGAGCAACTGGAGCAGGTGTTCGCCGAGCGCCTGCGCTCCGGCCGCTGGCGCTCCCGGCGGGCCATCCTCGACTTCTTCGAGGGCTGGCGCGTCGCCGAACCCGGCGTGATCGAGGTCCAGCGGTGGCGCACGCTGCCCGTGGCCCCGCCGGTACCCGGCTGCTACCAGATGCCCCAGCGCAACCGCCGCCTGCTCCTCGGCGGAGTCGCCGGAATCTGAGGCGTCACCTCCGCCCCGCGTCGCAGCCGCCCGGACCGGCAGCGGGCGAGGTCCGCCACCGCGCACACCAGGCCACTCAGCCCAGTGGCCCCGACACCGAGCGGTCCCGTGTCCCGACCACGGGAACCCTCGGAGTAATCCCGCGGTCCCGAACCGCTGGCGCGGATGGTGGATGTCCGGCGGGGCGACCCGGCCGCCCCGGTGCAGAGCCCCGGCATCGACGGATGACGCCCCAGAGCACGGGCGCGGACCCGGTGCCGCCCTCCTCGCCGATGACCGGGCGCGGCCGCCCCCGGTGGACCGGGGATCCGGCTCCCACGCGTGCCGTCACCACCGACCGACCCGTCGGCACCGGCCGACCGGAGCACGGCGCACGTCGCGTTCGCCGCGTGCGGACTTCCAGGGAAGGAACGGAAGTTTTCCGGAAAACCTGCGGCGACAAAACACCGACGCGCGAACACGCGAGACAGCCGGGGTGACTGGGATTTCGGGGACCGCGGTGCCCTGTGTGGGCACCAGTGCTTTCTGTGCGCCGGAAGGCCCGGGCACGAAAACGACAGGGCCCCTTCCCTGTCGGGAAAGGACCCTGTCCTGCTGCTCCCGCGATTGGACTCGAACCAATAACCTGCCGGTTAACAGCCGGCTGCTCTGCCGATTGAGCTACGCGGGATCGCACCCGTCCCCGAACCCCCGGGGGCTCGGCGACGTCCCCTAGCCTAGCGTGTTCCGAAGGGTGCTCGCGACGTGTTTTCGCACCTGCGCACCGGCTCCGGTCGCCCGTCCGGCCGCCGAAAGACCGAGGGCCCGCCGGATGCTTCCGACGGGCCCTCCGGGCGCTCCCGCGATTGGACTCGAACCAATAACCTGCCGGTTAACAGCCGGCTGCTCTGCCGATTGAGCTACGCGGGATGGCGTGTGCCCCACGGCCGGGCCGTGGTGACACGTCAAGCCTAGCGTCCCCGCGGAGTGCTCGTGACCGGTGTCGGCATGTGTGGCGGGGACGCGACGGGGTAACGTCGAGCACGGATCACGCCGATCGTCTCCAAAGGGTGAAGAGGTAGACCATGCGTTACCGGATCACGTTCGCCGCCGGACTCGCCATCGGTTACGTCCTGGGAGCACGGGCGGGCAGGGCCCGCTACGAGCAGCTCGCGCGCACCGCGCGCAAGGTGGCCGACAGCCCGGTCGTCCAGGAGGTCGCCGGTCTGGTCGGCGCCCAGGTCAGCAACGCGGGCCGCACCGTCTACGACAAGGCCGTGGACAAGATGCCGGTCACGTCCGTGCGCGACTTCCTCGCGCGGCCCACCGACGAGGAGGTCGAACTCGTCGAGTGGGAGAACCACAGGTCCAACGGCACCCAGCCTCCGGACGAGAACGGCTCCCCCGGCAACGGCGGGAAACGCTAGTGGCCCTGTTCTCCAGGGGCGTGCCCGCCGCGCTGCGCGCCCGGCTGGAGCGGGGCGAGCGCGTGCTGGCCCACGCGCCCGTCGCCTCTCCGGCCGGGGAGGCGGCGCCCCTCCTGGCCGCCACCACCCGGGCCCTGCACCTGCCCGACGGGCGCGCGGTGCCCTGGCAGGACATCGACCGGGCCAGTTGGAGCCCCGACGCCTTCACCTTCCTGGAGGAGGGCGCGGGCGAGCACACGGTGCGGCTGCGCTCGGACCCGGACGCCGACGGCGTGGACTACCGCCGCCTGGCCGAGACCGTCTCCGAACGGGTCACCGCGACCATCCTGGTCAACCGCTTCGTGCCCTTCCCCGACCCGGACTCCTCCACGGGCTTTCGCCTGGTGGCGCGGCGGGCGCCCGGCGGCGCCGAGGTGGCCTGGCGCATCCACCTGGGCGAGGGGGTGGACCAGCGGGATCCGCGCCTGCCCGACGCCGTCTCCCGCTCCCTGGACGCCCTCCACGACCAGATGGGCGTGTGAGCCGCGTCCGAGGGCCCCTCGCCGTCCGCCGGTGCCGGGCGGCGGGAAGGCCCCGCGCGCCCGGCACCGGGTGACCGGGACCGGTCAGCAGACGTCGTAGACGTAGTCCCCGTGGTCGGGGCCGACCAGGTCCAGGTCGCGCAGGATCATCCGGGAGGGCGCGCCCGGGGCGGCGCAGGCCTCCTCGAAGGTCATCCCCGCCTCCTCCAGCGCGTGGGGGTACTCCACCGCCAGGACGTTGTCACCGTAGACGCCGGTGTAGGCCTCGCACTCGTTCCACACCGCGCACTCCTCGGTCACGGCGAAGTCGAAGCCGACCTCGTCCCTGCCGCGCTCGGTGTCCTCGGCGGCGTTCTTCTGGCCCGCGGCCATGCCGTGTCCGTGGGTGATCTCGACCAGTTCGGCGGCCAGCGCGAGGTTGTCGTCGATCGTGAGCAGGCCCTGGGAGCGCAGGTTGGAGTCGAGGTTGTCGAACTCGACCGCGTCGAAGCCCTTGTCCGCGCAGTCGGCGATGGTCTCGCCGAGGATGGCCGCGATGTCGGAGCGCTTGTCCTCGGTGGAGGTGTCCAGGAGGCGCTCGTCGTCCCAGTCCTCGTCGATGACGGGCTCGCCCGAGGCGTCGCGCAGGATCAGGTCCGCGTGCTCCTCCAGCCACCACTCCAGGTCGCCGGGCTGGGTCTGGAAGCCGTTGACGTAGCAGACGGAGTACGTCCCCTCCGCCGGTTCGGAGGTGGAGTCGCGCACCACCGTGCCCACGCCCGAGGGCGGGGCGTAGGAGGCGCCGAGCTGGTAGTCCAGCGTGCCCTCGGGGAAGCCCTCGAAGGCGGCCGACGCGGCGGCGGTGTCGGCGGCGCCCGCGGTGGAGGAGGTGGACGAGGCGAGTTCGCCACCGCCCTGGCTCGCGCAGCCCGCGGCCAGGAGCGCCGTCAGGCCGACGGCCGCGGCGGCGCGGAGTCCGGTGGGTGTGGACATGGAGGAACCCCGTTCTGCGGCGGTGGGGTGTTCCGCCGCCTGGTGGTCGGCGGTCCCGCCGCGCGGGCGGGACGACGCCTACGGTAGGTGCTCGCGCCCGGTGCGGGGTCCGGTCCGCGGAACCCGGGGGTCACGGGCGGGGCCCGCGCCGGAACGCACGGTCACCCTAGCCACGGACGCGATCCGGCGAAAGGCTCAGCCTCCGTGCCACCGACCGGACGCGTTCCCCGGAGGGCCCGGAACTGCGGGAACCCGCCGGGGGTGTCGGCAGGGTCACACGAGCCTCAGGACACGACAGGAGTCACACACGGCCGGGTCGCCCGGACGACTCCCGCGCATCGCGTTCGGCCAGCCCCCGAGCCAGCACCTCGGCCAGGTGCAGCGCCCGGCGGCCAGCCCCCTGCTCGATCTGGGTGCGGCAGCTGTAGCCGTCGGCCAGCACCAGCGTGTCCGGGGAGGTGCCGCGTACGCGGGGCAGCAGCTCGCGTTCGCCGATGGCCGCGGACACCTCGTAGTGGCCCTCGGTGAACCCGAAGTCGCCCGCCAGCCCGCAGCAGCCCGAGTCCAGCACCTCGCCGTCGATCCCCGCGCGGGCGATCAGCTCGCGGTCGGCGTCGAAGCCGATCACCGCGTGCTGGTGGCAGTGCACCTGCGCCAGGGCCGAGGCCGCGATCCGGGGCGGCCGCCAGTCGGGCGCGTACTCGTTGAGGAAGCCCGCGAGGGTGTGCACGGCCGCGGCCACCCGCTCGCTCCGCTCCCCCGGGAGCAGTTCGACCAGGTCGTGGCGGAGCGCGGCGGTGCAGCTGGGCTCCAGGCCCACCACGGGCAGCCCCTCCTCCACCAGCGGCTCCAGCGCCCGCACCGCGCGGCGCATCACCGCGCGGGCGGTGTCCAGCTGCCCGGTGGACACCCACGTCAGGCCGCAGCACACCTGCCCCCGGGGCAGCACCACGGTGAACCCGGCGTCCTCCAGCACGCGCACGGCGGCCGCGGGCACGTTCGGGTTGAGGTGGTTTCCGAAGGTGTCCGGCCACAGCACCACCCGGGGTCCGCCGACGCGGGCCCGCCCGCGCGCGGCGCGGCGCCGGAACGCGCGGGTGAAGGTGGTGCGGGCGAACGACGGCAGGTCGCGCTGGGCGGCCACGCCCGCGACCCTCTTGGCCAGGCGCGACACCCCGGGCACCCGGGCGGCGCGGTTGGCCTCGGCCGGGGCGATCGAGGCCAGGCGCGCCCAGAGGGGCAGCCAGCCCATGGAGTAGTGGGCGGCCGGTCGGACCCTGCCCCGGTAGTGCTGGTGCAGGAACTCGGCCTTGTAGGAGGCCATGTCCACGTTGACCGGGCAGTCGCTCAGGCAGCCCTTGCAGGACAGGCACAGGTCCAGGCTCTCGCGCACCTCCTCCGAGCGCCAGCCGTCGGTGATGACGTCGCCGCTGGCCATCTCGAACAGCAGGTGGGCGCGGCCTCGGGTGGAGTGCTTCTCCTCCTGGGTGACCTGGTAGCTGGGGCACATGACGCCCGGCCCCTCCTGGCGGCGGCACTTGCCCACCCCGGAGCAGCGGCGCAGCGCCTTGGCGAGGTCGCCGTCGTCCTCGCGGTAGGCCAGTTCGGCCCGCGAGAGCAGCGGCAGCACCGGGCCGGAGCCGGAGGGGCCGGGGACGGCGGCCACCCGGACGTCGGAGTCCAGCGGCAGCGGATCGACGATGACGCCGGGGTTCATGAGGCCCGCGGGGTCCCAGATCCGCTTGAACTCGCCGAAGGCGCGGATGAGGGAGGCCGGGTACATGCGGGCCAGGAGCTCCGAGCGCGCCTGGCCGTCGCCGTGCTCGCCCGACAGGGAGCCGCCGTGCCGGACCACGGTGTCGGCGGCCTCCTCCATGAACTCCCGGTACTCGCGCCACCCCCGCTCGGTAGTGAGCTCGAAGTCGATGCGCACGTGCAGGCAGCCGTCGCCGAAGTGGCCGTAGACCACGCCGAAGCGGCCGTGGCGCTCCATGAGCGCCTCGAAGTCGCGCAGGTAGTCGCCCAGGTTCTCGGGCGGCACCGCGGCGTCCTCCCAGCCCGACCAGGCCTCGGCCCCCGAGGGCGTGCGCTGGGTGAGCCCGGCGCCCTCCTCCCGGATGCGCCAGAGCGCCTTCTGGTGGGCGGGGTCGGAGACGACGAGGGCGTCGCGGGGGCGGGAGGCGCCCGCCAGGGCGGCCAGCATGCCCTCCGCGGCGTCGGCGGCGTCCGCGGGGTCCTTCCCGGCGACCTCCACCAGGAGCCAGGCCCCGCCCTCGGGCAGCGGTACGCGCGAGCCGGAGCCGAACCGGTCCAGGGAGGCGACCATGCGGTGGTTGATGCCCTCGACGGTGAGCGGGCCGTGGCCGAGCAGGTCGGGGACGGCGTCGGCGGCCGCAGGGGCGTCCGGGTAGCCGAGGACGGCTAGGGCGCGGGCGGGCGGCGACTCGACCAGGCGCACGGTGGCGCCGAGGACGAACACGCAGGTGCCCTCGGTGCCCACGAGGGCGGCGGCGACGTCGCGGCCCTTCTCCGGCAGCAGGCGGTCCAGGGAGTAGCCGGACACGCGGCGGCGGAAGTCGGGCATCGCGGTGCGCAGCTCGGCGCGGTGGGCGTCCACGAGGCGGGCGAGGGCGGCGTGGATCCGGCCCTCGCGTCCGGGGCGCGCGGCCAGGGCGCGGTGCTCCTCCTCGCCGCCGCTGGAGCCGACCGTGAGCCGGGTCCCGTCGCTGAGCAGCACGTCGAGGGAGACGATGTTGTCGGCGGTGGTGCCCCAGGCGACCGAGTGGGAGCCGCAGGCGTTGTTGCCGACCATGCCGCCCACGGTGCAGCGGCTGTGGGTGGAGGGGTCGGGGGCGAAGGTGAGCCCGTGCTCGGCGGCGGCGCGGCGCAGGTCGTCGAGGATGACGCCGGGCTGCACGGTGGCGGTGCGCGCCACGGGGTCGATGCGCTCGATGGCGCGCAGGTGGCGGGAGGTGTCGATGACGACGCCGGTGCCGATGGCGTTGCCCGCGATGGAGGTGCCGCCGCCCCGGGGCACGATCGCCGCACCGTGCTCGGCGCAGGTGCGGACCGCCGCGACGCAGTCCTCGACGGTCTCGGGGACCACCACGGCCAGCGGGACCCGGCGGTAGTTGGAGGCGTCGGAGGTGTAGAGGGCGCGGGTGCCCGCGTCGAAGGCGACCGTGCCCCGGACGCGGCTCTCCAGGTCGCGGCGCAGGGCGGCGACGTCGGTTCGGGCTGTGGTGCTGCTGTGCGGGTCGGCCATGGTGCCAGCGTGGCGGCTGCGGCCGCGGCGCCGCAAGCGTGCCGCGCTGCCCGTCCGCACCGCCCCGCCGCGCCGTCCGGAACCGGGGGCGCGGGGCCGGAGGCGCGGGGCCGGAGCCCTGAGTCGAAGGCGCGGGGCTGGGAGCCCGGAGCGCGAAGCCGGGGCCGGTGTCCGGAAGTGCGGGGCCGGGAACTTGGTCGGGAACCCGGTCGGGGAGTCAAGACGGTGTCCGGGTTCCTCCGGAGCCGGTGCCCGCGCCGTACGCCCCGGGGATCAGCCCCCGAGGGACTCGTCCATGGCCCGCACCAGCTCGCCGCGGGGGTCCATGTCCAGGTTCCACACCATGAGCCCGCCCAGCCCCTGTTCGAGCACGTACTCGCCCTTGAGGCGGATCACCTCGGGGTTGTCGTAGGCCCACCACTCGTCGCCGTCCAGGACCCAGGAGGCGCCCGCCTCCTCGTCCAGGGCGCGGGGGCCCTCGATCTCCTGGAGTTCGGAGAAGGCCATGGTCGGGCCGTCGTAGCGGTCCTCCGCGGGCCCCGCGACCGGCTGCCCCGGCCCGGGCTCGGCGGGGTCCTCCAGCCGCCAGCCGCGGCCGAAGGCCGGAACGCCCATCACGAGCCGGTCCGGCGGCGCGCCCAGGTCCACGTAGCGCCGCACGGCACGGTCGACGCTGTTGGCGTCGGCGTCGGAGGTGTACAGGTTGGAGTGGTAGGCGGTCCGCTCGCTCCACGGGCCGGCGAAGTCGTAGCCCTGCACGGTGGCGAAGTCCAGGTACTCGAAGACCCGCGCGTCGTAGGCCTCGCTGGCCGCGGCCCCGCCGGGCAGCGACGCGGACAGGACGTACTCCTCGCCGGTCTCCCGGGACAGCTCGTCCATCTGGCGGCGGAACTCGGCCGCCAGGAGGGTGAAGTTGGCCGCGTCGTCGGGGTGCTCCGCGTTGTCCGCGTGGCCCGCTCCCCCGGGCCACTCCCAGTCCAGGTCGATGCCGTCGAAGATCCCGGCGGCCGCCCCGTCGCCGCCCTGCGGCTCGCCCTCGAACACCGGCAGGTCGCCGCGCAGCCACAGGTCCAGGCAGGAGGCCACGAAGGCCTCCCGGGACTCGGGGGTGCGGGCCGCGGTGGAGAAGTGCGTGGACCAGTTCCAGCCGCCCAGGGACAGGCTGGCCCGCAGACGGGGGTGCCTCTCCTGGAGCTGGCGCAGCTGGTTGAGACTGCCCGCGAGCCCCTGCTCGTACTCGTCGGCCCGCCCGCTGACGCTCTCGTCGGCGTCGTAGCGCCGCTGGTACAGCTCCCAGGGCTGGTCGTGGGTGCCCGGGATGTGGCACAGACCCCCGGAGCTGATGTCGCCGAACGCCCACATCAGGCGGGTCAGGTGCTCGGGGGCCCCGCTGTCCTCGAGCTCCTTGACGGTGTAGCCGCGGTTGGCCACGTTCCAGTCGGCGAAGTACCCGATGCGCTCGGGGTTCCTTCCGGTCGCGGCCACGAAGACCCCCGTGATCAGCACTGCGGCGGCCACGACCGCGCCCAGGACGAGCAGGGGTCGGCGCCGCGGGGGCGGCGCGCCGTCCGGCGGGGCTGGCGTGGTTCTCACACCTACGACGGTAGACGCCGAGCGCGTCGGATGCGGTGGGTCGACACCGGTTCGGCCACATCAGGCCGACCGTCCGCCGGACGGGAACCCCGGGGGCGGCCCACGCGTTGGTGGTGGCCGCCGGCCGTCCGGACTCGGTCGGGCGCTGACGAGCGCCCCGTGCCGCCGTTCAGCCCGTGCGGGCTCAGCAGGTGCGGGCTCAGCCGATGCGCACTCAGTCGGTGCGGATGAAGTCGCGCAGGCTCCCGGCCCGCGAGGGGTGGCGGAGCTTGGCCAGGGTCTTGGCCTCGATCTGGCGGATGCGCTCGCGGGTCACCCCGAACTCGCGCCCCACCTCCTCCAGCGTGTGCGGGTGGCCGTCGGCCATCCCGAAGCGCAGCCGGATGATGCGCCGCTCGCGGTCGGACAGGCCGCCGAGGATGGCCCCCAGCTGTTCCTGGAGGACGGTGAAGGCCGCCGCCTCGACGGGGGCGACCGCGTCGGAGTCCTCGATGAAGTCACCGAAGTCGGACTCCTCCTCGCCGATGGGCGACTGGAGCGAGACGGGCTCCCGGGCGATGCGCTGGATCTCCACGACGCGCTGGCCGACGAACCCGGCGGCCGAGGAGATCTCCTCGACGCTGGGTTCGCGGCCGAGCTGCTGGTGCAGCTGGTGCTGGACCCGGACGACCTTGTTGATCGTCTCGACCATGTGCACGGGGATGCGGATCGTGCGCGCCTGGTCGGCGATCGCCCGCGTGATGGCCTGGCGGATCCACCACGTCGCGTAGGTGGAGAACTTGAAGCCCTTGCCGTAGTCGAACTTCTCCACGGCGCGGATCAGGCCGAGGTTGCCCTCCTGGACGAGGTCGAGCAGGAGCAGGCCCCGGCCCATGTACCTCTTGGCGATGGACACCACCAGGCGCAGGTTGGCCTCGATCAGGCTCCTCTTGGCCCGCAGCCCCTCCTCGACCAGGCAGGCCAGCTCCTCGGCGGTGCGCACGCCCTCCGCGGGCGCGCAGTGCTGCGCGTAGAGGCCGACCTCGATCGCCTTGGCCAGTTCGACCTCCTGCTCGGCGCTCAGCAGCGGTACCCGGCCGATCTCGCGCAGGTAGAGGCGGACCAGGTCCGACCCGGAGCGCCTGCCGCCGTCGACGACGGGACCGGGGTCCTCCGAACCGGTGTCGCCGGCGCCGGAGACCTCCACGCCGATCCGGGCGAGGTGGGCGACCGCCTGGTCCAGGTAGTCCGGGGGCGCGTCCAGCCGGTCCAGGGCCGAGGCCACCTCTTCACGGCTGATGGGCCCCGTGTCGGGGAGCAGCCGGACCACCTGTCGAATGGACGGCGTTTCGTTGGTCACAACTGTTGGAGCCACCCGCCCATTGTGCCCTTTCGGGCACCCGGGAAGGGAGAACTACTATTGTCACCCCGGTGCTACATACCGCCCCGTCACATCTCCTGGAGAGCGCGTTTTTGCTGTTGGAGCGCCATGAGTTCGGTCAGTAGCCGCTGTTGCTCCTCCACCTGCGGAGTTCCCTCCAGGCGGGACAGTTCCGATCTCAGGTTTGACTCGCGCCGGTTGATGGAATGAGTCTTGATTGTGCCCAGTATTTGCCGGGCGTAATGCTCGTCGAGTTCTCCGTAGAACTCCAGCTGTTCCACCACCAAACGGGTGAGGAAATCACGCTGTGTGTCATTGGGGGCGGCCTCCCGCAGGCCGTTCACCCACGCGGCGGGGTCGTGCGCGGCGGCCACCCCGCCCGCGGCGGTGATGAGCCCCAGCACCGCGCGGTGCTGGGGGACGGTGAAGTCCTCCTCGGTGAACGCGTCGAAGCCCACGGCCAGCGAGGGGAACTGCAGGGCGATCTTGAGCGCCTGGCGCTCGCGCTGCACGGAGGGGTCGCCCAGGTTGTAGGGCGCCTCCTGCGCGTCCGGGGTGGGCACGGGCCGCGCGGGGGCCGTCCGCGGCCCGGGACCGCGGCTCCGGGCGCCACGCATGTGCTGGTTGACCCGGCGCAGCACGAAGGCCTCGTCCAGGATGCCGATCCAGCGGTCCAGGTTCCTGCCGTAGTCGCGGCGCACGCCCTCGTCGCGGATGCTGGCGACCACCGGGGCCGCGGCGTCCAGGGCGGCCATCCTCCCCTCGGGGGTGGACAGGTCGTAGCTCTCCATGACGTTGCGGATCATGAACTCGTACAGCGGGGCGGCGTCCTTGACGAGGTCGACCACGGCCTGCGGTCCGTGCTGGAGTCGCAGGTCGCAGGGGTCGAGCCCGTCGGGCTGCACGGCGACGAAGGTCTCGGAAGCGAACCCGTGCTCCTCGGCGAAGGCGCGCACGGCCGCCTTCTGGCCCGCCTTGTCGCCGTCGAAGGTGAACACGACCCTGCCGCTCTGGTTGGTGCGGCCCAGCAGCATGCGGCGCAGGATCTTGACGTGGTCCTCGCCGAAGGAGGTGCCGCAGGTGGCCACGGCGGTGTCCTCCCCGGCCAGGTGGCAGGCCATGACGTCGGTGTAGCCCTCGACGATGACCGCCTTGCCCTCCCGGGCGATGTTGCGCTTGGCCAGGTCGAGCCCGTACAGCAGCCGCCCCTTGTGGAAGACGGGGCTCTCGGGGGAGTTGAGGTACTTGGGCCCGTCCTCCTCGGGGTCGAGCTTGCGGGCGCCGAACCCGACCACCTCGCCGGTGACCTCGCGGATGGGCCACAGCAGCCGGTTGCGGAAGCGGTCGTAGGCGCCGCGCCGCCCCTGGCTGGCCAGGCCGCCCTCGACCAGCTCGGCGTCGGTGAAGCCCTTGCGGCGCAGGTGCGCGGTGAGGTTCTCCCATCCGGCGGGGGCGTAGCCAAGGCCGAAGTGCTCGGCGTGCGCGCGGTTGAACCCGCGCTCGTCCAGGAAGCGCCGGGCGGTGACCGCGCCCGGGGAGAGGAGCTGTTCGGCGTAGAACTCGGCGGCGGCGCGGTGGGCGTCGAGCATGCGCTGGCGCTTGCCCGTGTCGTGCCTGGCGGCGCTGCGCCCGCCCTCCTCGTAGCGCAGGGTGATGCCCGCTTGGCGGGCGAGCGTCTCGACGGCCTCGGTGAAGCTGAGGCTGTCGATCCTCTGGAGGAAGGAGATGGTGTCCCCGCCCTCCCCGCAGCCGAAGCAGTAGAACAGGTTCTTGGAGGGGGTGACGTTGAAGGAGGGGGACTTCTCGTCGTGGAAGGGGCACAGGCCCTTGAGCGACCCGCCCCCGGCGTTGCGGAGCTGGAGGTACTCGCCGATCACGTCGGCGATGGGCGCGCGCTCGCGTACGAGGGCGATGTCTTCGTCTCTGATCCGGCCTGCCACGGTCTCCAGGGTAGTTCGCCCCGCCGACGCCGCGACCGCCGTCCGCAGTCCGTTCCTCGGGCCCGCCCGTTCCCGCGGCCTCCTCCGCCCCCGGCGCCGGGGTTTCCCGCCGCGCCACCGGGCGGCCACCTTCCGGTCGGTTCCGCGCCCGCGGGCTCTGGGACCATCGGGCTCCCCCCGATGACCGGTTCCCCGAGGAGGCTCGGCACAGGTGCGCGGACTCCCCCACACGTCCGGCCGCGGCGCTTTCTGGTTCGTCGTGGTCGCCTCGGTCCTCGCGGTGGCCCTGGCCGTGGCGCTCGGCTTCGTCGTGGTCAACCGCCTGACCGGCGGCGGCACGGTCCTCGTGGAGGGCGTGGTCGGCTCGGAGAAGGTGGAGCTGTTCGAGGACGAGCTGGTCGTGGAGCGCTTCGCCGAACTCGGGTACGAGGTGCGGGTGCGCCCCCGGGGCTCGCGCCTGATGGCCGAGGACGCCGAGGGCGCCGACTTCGTCTCACCCGGATCGGGCCCGGCCTCCGAGCACGTGCGCGAGCGGCACGGGATCTCCGCCGAGTACCGGCCCTTCAGCACCCCGATGGTGCTGCTGAGCTACCAGCCGATGGTGGACGCCCTGGAGGGCGCCGGGGTCGCCGAACAGGCCGGGGACGGCACGTGGTCGCTGGACCTGGCCGCCTACCTGGAGCTGACCGAGGAGCGCACCCGCTGGCGGGACCTGCCCGGGGACGCGGTCAGCGCCAGCAACCGCAACGAGGTGCTGGTGCGCACGACCGACCCGCGCACCTCCAACTCGGCGGCGATGCACGTGGCGGCCCTGTCCTACCTGCTCAACGGTGAGGAGGTGGTGGCGCCGGGCGGGGTGGACGAGGAGCTCACCCGGACGCTGTCGCGCCTGTTCCTGGCCCAGGGCCAGCCGCCGGAGTCCTCCCAGCAGCCCTTCGACCAGTACCGCGACCTGGGGTCGGGGCACACGCCGCTGCTGTGGGCCTACGAGGCGCAGTACGTGGACGCGATGGTCAACGGGCCCGCGCTCGCCGACGACGCGGTGGTGCTCTACCCCGGACCGACCGTGTACGCCGTGCACACCGTCGTGCCGTTCACGGAGGCGGGCGACGCGGTCGGCCGCCTGCTCACCGAGGACCCGCGGCTCCAGGAGCTGGCCGCCGCGCACGGATTCCGCACCGAGGGCGGCACCCAGTTCGAGGACCTGGTGGCCGAGCACGGGCTGCCGGTGCGCACCCGGGTGGCGGACGTGGTGAACACGCCCACCTACGAGGTCCTGGAGACGCTGCTGACGGGGATCGAGGACTCCTACAGCAGCAACGGGATGCGCCCGCCCGCCCCCGACGCGTCGGTGCGCGACGGCGGCGCCGGGAGCGGAGGCTAGAGCATGGGGCGCGGACACGGAGGCGGGACGGCGATGGCGGCTGGAACGGGGACCGGGAGGGGCCGCGGTGTCCGCGGCGCGTGCGCGGCGGTGCTCGCGGCGGCCCTGGCGGCGGCGGGCTGCTCCGCCCCGGAGGCCGCCCCGGACGTGACGCTGCGGATCCTGGCCGGGAGCGAGATCGCCGACCTGGAGCCGCTGCTGGAGGAGGCCGGGGAGCGCACCGGGGTGACCGTGGAGCTGGAGTACACCGGCACGCTGGACGGCATGGCCCGGATCGCCGCGGGCGACCGGCGGGGCGAGGGCGGGGAGTACGACGCGGTGTGGTTCGCCTCCAACCGCTACCTCAACCTGGACGGCGACGGCCGGTCCGCGGTGCACGAGGAGACGCCGGTCATGGTCTCCCCGGTGGTGCTGGGCGTGGCCGCCGACCGCGCGCGGGAGCTGGGCTGGGACGGGGGCGCGGAGGTGACCTGGTCGGACGTGCACCGGGCGGTCGTGGAAGAAGGGTTGAATTACGGGATGACCAACCCGGGCGCCTCCAACTCGGGCTTCTCCGCGCTGATCGGGGTGGCCTCGGCGCTAGCCGACACGGGCGCGGCGCTGCGGTCGGAGGACGTGGAGCGGGTGGGGCCGGAGCTGGCGGAGTTCTTCGCGGGCCAGGAGGTGACGGCTGGGTCCTCGGGGTGGCTCACGGACGCGTTCGTGCGGCGCGCGGAGAGCGGCGGGCCGGTGGACGGCCTGGTCAACTACGAGTCGGTGATCCTGTCGCTGAACGCCTCCGGCGCGCTGGAGGAGCCCCTGACGGTCGTGTACCCGGCCGACGGCGTGGTGACGGCCGACTACCCGCTGACGCTGCTGTCGGACCCCTCCGAGCAGGCGCTGGACGGGTACGAGCGGCTGGTGGAGGACCTGACGTCGGAGGGGACCCAACAGCAGATCGCCGACCGGACCCGGCGGCGCCCGGTCACGGCCGGGGCCGAGCTGTCCCCGCCGGTGCCCTCGCTGGTGGAGCTGCCGTTCCCGGCGAGCCGGGAGGTCGTGGACGGGCTGGTCGCGGACTACGCGGCCTCGCTGCGCCGTCCGGCGCGCACCGTGTACGTGCTGGACGTGTCGGGGTCGATGGAGGGCGACCGGCTCGCCGAGCTCCAGTCGGCCCTGGGCGCGCTGACCGGCGCGGACGGCGGTTCGCTGGCCCGGAGCACGCAGGCCTTCCAGGAGCGGGAGGTGGTGACGCTGCTGCCGTTCTCCACGTGGCCCGCCGACCCGCGGACCTTCGTGGTGGAGACGGGTTCGGTGGACGAGGCCGGCGCGGACCTGTCCGAGGCGGTGGAGGAGCTGGAGGCCGAGGGCGACACTGCCGCCTACGACGCCCTGGTGCGGGCGTACGAGCTGTTGGAGGGCGACACGGGCTCGGACGGCGCTGAACCCCTGATGTCGGTGGTGCTGATGACCGACGGCGAGGTGAACCGGGGCGTGGGGCTGGAGGGCTTCCGGGAGTCGCTGGCGGCGCGGTCGGAGTCGGTGGCGCGGGTACCGGTGTTCACGGTGCTGTTCGGCGAGTCGGACGTGCCGGAGATGACCGAGCTCGCGGAGCTGACGGGCGGCCGGGTGTTCGACGCCCGCGAGCAGGAGCTGGAGCAGGTCTTCCGGGAGATCCGGGGCTACCAGTGAAGCCCCGGACCCCCCGGAGACGGCCTCCTCAGGAGGAGGCCCGGGCCCGGTCCGCCGTGGGCGGCGGCCCCTGGGCCCCGTCACCGCCCCTGCCCGCACCGGAGGAGGGCGAGGGGACGGAGACGGTGACGGGCCCGGCGCTGACGCGGCGCTTGTTGTAGATGTCGAAGGCGACCGCCAGGAGCAGCACCAGCCCCTTGATGAGCTGCTGCCAGTCCACGCCCAGGCCGATCAGGGACATGCCGTTGTTGAGCACGCCCATGACCAGGGCGCCGATGACGGCTCCGACGACGGTGCCCACGCCCCCGGAGGCGGAGGCGCCGCCGATGAAGGCCGCGGCGATGGCGTCGAGTTCGAACATGGTCCCGGCGCCGGTCGTGGCGGCGTTGAGCCGGGCGGTGAAGACGAGCCCGGCCAGCGCCGAGAGCACGCCCATGTTGACGAACACCCAGAACGTGGTGCGCTGGGTGCGGATGCCCGACAGCGCGGCGGCCTGCTCGCTGCCGCCGACGGCGTAGACCCTCCTGCCCATGGTCGTGGAGCGCATGACGAACGAGTACCCCGCGATGAGCGCGACGAGCAGCACGCCCACGACGGGCAGCCCGTTGTAGTCGGCGAGCACGTAGGTGAACGCCAGGATGGCCGCGACGATCACGGCCGAGGAGGCGGCGGTGACCGGCGCGGGCTGGACCGGGAGCCCGTACCCGATCGAGCGGGACCGCGAGCGCCACTGGATCCACACCAGGGCGGCGGCCCCCGCCGCGCCCAGCAGCAGGGTGGGCATGTGGAGGCCGTCCCCGGCCTGCCAGGGCAGGAACCCGCTGGCGATGTCGCGCAGGGAGGGCGGCAGCGGCGCCACGGACTCCCCTCCCAGGACGGCCAGGGTCGCGCCGCGGAAGACGAGCATCCCGGCGAGGGTGACGATGAACGCCGGGACCCGCACGTAGGCCACCCAGAAGCCCTGCCAGGCGCCGATGAGCGCGCCGAGCAGCAGGGCGACGGGCACGACCACGACCGTGGGCAGCCCCCAGGAGGTGAGCATGATGGCCGACACCGCGCCGGTGAAGGCCACCACCGAGCCGACCGAGAGGTCGATGTGGCCGGTGACGATGACCAGCATCATCCCGATCGCCAGGATCAGGATGTAGGAGTTCTGCATGATCAGGTTGGTGACGTTGAGCGGGGTGAGGAGCAGGCCCCCGGTGAGGATCTGGAACAGCACGATGATGGCCACCAGGGCGGCGGCCATGCCGTACTGGCGGGAGTTGCCGCGGGTCAGCGCGCCGCCGAGCCGGGAGAGTCGGGAGGTTGCGGTGGGCTCTTTCACGGGTGTCCCCCGGTTCGCGTCATCAGTCTCATGAGGGTTTCCTGGTCGGCCCCCTCACCGGGGACCTCTCCGGTGATGCGTCCCTCGCACATCGTGTAGATCCGGTCGCACATGCCGAGGATCTCGGGGAGTTCGGAGGAGATCAGCAGCACGCAGGCGCCCTCCGCGGCGAGGCGGCGGATGATGAGGTAGATCTCGTACTTGGCGCCGACGTCGATGCCGCGGGTGGGCTCGTCGAGGATCAGCAGTTCGGGCCGGGTGAACATCCACTTGCCCAGGACGACCTTCTGCTGGTTGCCGCCGCTGA
Organism: Nocardiopsis sp. M1B1; assembly: GCF_052466615.1. Taxonomy (NCBI): domain Bacteria; kingdom Bacillati; phylum Actinomycetota; class Actinomycetes; order Streptosporangiales; family Nocardiopsidaceae; genus Nocardiopsis; species Nocardiopsis sp. M1B1. Next base: position 1,839,729 of record NZ_CP196194.1, on the reverse strand, counting down.
GGGTGCGCACGGTCTGGGTGGTGCCCCGGCTCCTGACCCGCATGCTCTCGCTCATCCTGGCGGCCTCCACCGCCTCCAGGCCGGGGTCGAGGACGCCGCGCGCGGACACGCGGTCCAGGGCCGCCAGCGTGGTGTTGTGGCGGATGTCGTCGTCCAGGATCAGGCCGAGGGTCTTGCGGTCCTCGGGCACGTAGGCGAGGCCGCCGCGGACGGCGTCGGCGACGCTGGCGGTCGCGAGTTCGGCGCCGTCCTTGAGCAGGGTGCCGCGGACGCGGCGCCCGTAGGAGCGGCCGAACAGGTTCATCGCGAACTCGGTGCGCCCGGCGCCCATGAGTCCGGCCATGCCCACGACCTCCCCGGCGCGCAGGGTCAGGCCGACCCCGTCCACCACGCGCCGCCCGGCCTGGGTGGGGTGGTCCACCGTCCAGTCGCGGACCTCGAAGCGCACCCGGCCGACCTCGCCGGTGCGCGGCGGGTGGCGCTGGTCCAGCGCGCGGCCGACCATCCCGCGGATGATGCGGTCCTCGTCGACGGAGGGGTTGCCGTCGGCGTCGCGCTCCACGGCGAGGGTCTCGATGGCGCGGCCGTCGCGCAGGATGGTGACCTCGTCGCACACGCGCACCACCTCGCCGAGCTTGTGCGAGATGAGGATGCACGTGACGCCCTGGTCGCGCAGGTCCAGGAGGAGTTCGAGCAGCCGGGTGCTCTCCGCCTCGTTCAGCGCGGAGGTGGGCTCGTCCAGGATGAGCAGCCGCACCCGTTTGGCCAGGGCCTTGGCGATCTCCACGAGCTGTCTGGCGCCCACGCTCAGCGCCGAGACGGGCGTGGCCGGGTTCTCGTCCAGGCCGACCCGGCGCAGGAGTTCGCGGGCCCGGGCGTGGGTGGCGCCCCAGTCCAGGACGCCGTAGCGGGCCTGCTCGTGGCCGAGGAAGACGTTCTCGCTGATGGACAGCTGCGGGATGAGGGCGAGTTCCTGGTGGATGATGGCGATGCCCGCGCGCTCGCTGTCGGCCACGCCGGAGAAGGCGCAGGGCTGCCCGTCCATGAGGATCTCGCCGCTGTGGGAGCCCGTGGGGTGGACCCCGCTGAGCACCTTCATCAGCGTCGACTTGCCCGCGCCGTTCTCCCCCATCAGGGCGTGGACGCGGCCGTGGCCGACGGTCAGCGACACCCCGTCCAGGGCCCGCACCCCGGGGAAGTCCTTGCGGATGTCGCGCATCGTCAGGAGCGGCCCGCCGGGGGCGGGCCGCCTCTCCTCCGCCGTCACTGGAGTTCGGCCTCCTCGTAGTAGCCGCTCTCGACCAGGACCTCGTGGTAGTTGTCGGCGTCCACCGAGACGGGGTCGAGCAGGTAGGAGGGGACGACCTTGACGCCGTTGTCGTAGCTCTCGGTGTCGTTGACCGGGACCTCCTCGCCCTGGACCAGGGCCTCGACCATGTCCACGGTCTGGGTGGCCAGGCTCCGGATGTCCTTGAAGACGGTCTGGGTCTGCTCCCCGGCGATGATGGACCGGACCGAGGCGGCCTCCGCGTCCTGTCCGGTGATGACGGGCAGGGGCCGGGCCTCGGTGCCGTAGCCGACGGCGCGCAGGGACTCGATCACGCCGAGGCTCATGCCGTCGTAGGGCGACAGGACCGCGTGCACCTCCTCGTCGGAGTAGTGGGCGCTGAGCAGGTTGTCCATGCGGTCCTGGGCGATGGCGCCGGACCACTCCTGGGTGGCGATCTGCTCCATGGAGGTCTGGCCGCTGCGGACGACGAGGCGGCCGTCGTCGATGTGGGGCTGGAGCACCGACATCGCCCCGTCGAGGAAGTAGGAGGAGTTGTTGTCGTTGGGCGAGCCGCCGAACAGCTCGATGTTGAAGGGCCCCTCCTCGTTCTCCAGGTCGAGGGCCTGCACGATGTACTCGCCCTGGAGGACGCCCACCTGGAAGTTGTCGAAGGTGGCGTAGTAGTCGACGTGCTCGCTGCCGAGGATGAGGCGGTCGTAGGCGATGACGGGGATGTCGCTGGAGGCGGCCATGTCCAGCACGTCGCCGAGGGCCTCGCCGTCGATGGAGGCGATGACCAGGACGTCGGCGCCCCGGGTGATCATGTTCTCGATCTGGGAGACCTGGTCCTCCACGACGTCCTCGCCGTACTGGAGGTCGGTGCCGAAGCCGCGGGCCTCGAACTCGGCGACCATGTTCTCGCCGTCGTTGATCCAGCGCTCCGAGGACTGGGTGGGCATGGCGATGCCGACGACGCCGGCGTCGCCCTCGGGCCGCGCGGCGTCGCCGACGCCTCCGCAGGCGGTGAGCAGGAGTGTGCCGCACAGCGCGGCTGCCAGAAGGGGTGTGCGTCGGGGGTGGGGGGTCATGCGTTCGCCTTTCCGGGGGTGGTCCGGGCGCGGGTGCGCGCCGGGGGGGTTGCGGTCGGTTCCGGCTGGTGGGGGCGGTGGGGGCGGGGGCGCGCCGGGGCGCAGGGCGTCCGGGTCAGACCCGGACGTACTCGATTCCGGCCAGCTCGCACAGGACCCGCCAGTCCTCGGCGCGGGCCCCGGTGTTCATGACCATGTGGTGGGTGCCGCCCGCGCGGAGCCAGGCGTCCATGCAGGCCCGCACGCCCGTGTCGGGGCGGAACTGGCCGTAGGGCATCTCCAGGGACGGCAGTTGGGGGGCGTCGATGACCTCGCCCTCGGCCACGACCAGGCGGAACTCCTCTCCGCCGAGGGCGACCAGGGAAGCCAGGGTGGCCGGGCCCGGCCGGTAGCGGAACACGATGGTGGGCGGGTCGCCCAGGCCGCCGATGCCCAGCGGGCGCTTGACCAGCCGGACGGGCTCGTCATCGCGCGCCACCCTCCAGTTCCCCTCGCCCATGTGGCTCATGAGGATGGAGTCGGTGGGGAAGTCCATCGCGTACATCTCGGTGAAGTGGCCGTCCCCGGCGAGCTGGTGCCCGGCGTAGACGATCGAGGCGGCCAGGACGTCGCCCTCGCCGGCGAACCCGTACCCCTGGGCCATCAGGGTGGAGGCGGCGGCCATCGGCAGCCGGGCGAAGCGGCCGTCCTCCCCGATCGCGTCGAAGTGGGTGGAGTAGGCGCCGCACCCGGCCTCCTCCAGCAGCCGTTCGATGCCCAGCTGCATGCGGGCGTGGTCCTCGCGCTCCTCCTCGGACAGGCGGCCGTCCACCTCCAGGGCCCCGTCCTCCCAGGCCATGAGGTCGCGCACGGCCTGTTCGGGCAGGTCGGCCATGGTCCGGTGCAGGGCTCCGGGCGCGATGACGTGGACCTCGGGGCCGAGCCTGCGCAGCAGCGCGGTCTCGTCCACCCGGGCGTCGCCCATGCCGTTCATGGGGTAGCCGAACACGCCGACCCGCAGCCCGCGCAGGGCGGTGACGGCGCGGGAGGCCCGCGCCCAGCGGTCCACGCGCGCGGCGAACTCCGGGCTCTGCCACTCGCCGGTGAGGACCTCGAAGGGCAGCCCCGCCCGCACCATGGCGTTGGCGGTGTCCTGGGCCCCGTGGATGCCCTGGTTGTAGGTCATGTCGTCCATGTCCCAGGACGGGCTGACCGCGGGGTCGGGCTGGATGTTGGCCAGCGCCAGGGGCAGGTGGGTGCGGGCCAGCGCGCGGGTGACGCGCAGGGAGGGCCCGTAGGTGAGCATGACGACCAGGATCCCGTCGAGTCCGGCGGCCTCGAAGCCGCGGATCGCCTCCTCGGCGTCGGCGCGCCCGCGCACCGGCGGGGCCACGGTCCACTCGGCGACGCCGGAGAGGCGTTCGGCCACCCGGGCCGCGTACGCCGCCTGGTGCTCGGTGATGCCGGGGATCATGTCGTCGTAGAGCGGCTGCATGATGCCGAGCAGGCCGACGCGGGGGGCACGGGCGCGCACGGGGGGATGCTCGGTGGCGGGGGGCGTGGGTACGGGCACGGTGGTACTTCCTTACTGGCCGTAGACGTTCTGGTAGCGGTCGTGGAGCGCGTCGATGTGCTCCTGGGGAAGGCGTTGGAGGGGTCCGCCCTGGCGGGCGATGTGGACGGTCCGGGCGACGTCCTCGCACATCACGGCGGCCTTGACCGCAGCCTTGGCACCCGCTCCGACGGTGAACACGCCGTGGCCGCGCATGAGGACGGCGGGCGAGCGGTGGCCCTCCAGGGTGGCGACCACGCCCCTGCCGATGTCGTCGCCGCCGATGAGGGCGAAGGGGCCGACGGGGATGTCGCCGCCGAACTCGTCGGCCATCGCGGTGATGGCGCAGGGGATGGCCTCCCCGCGCGCGGCCCAGGCGGTGGCGTAGGGGCTGTGGGTGTGCGCGACGCCGCCGACGTCGGGGCGGGCCCGGTAGACGTAGGCGTGGGCGGAGGTGTCGCTGGAGGGTTTGTGCTCCCCCTCCACCAGGCGGCCCTCCAGGTCGCAGACGACCATGTCGGCCGGGGAGAGGTCGTCGTAGGAGACACCGCTGGGCTTGATCACCATCAGGTCGGCGCCGGGGACGCGGGCGGAGACGTTGCCGCTGGTCCAGGTGACCAGGTTCCACCGGGGCAGTTCGGCGTGCAGGGCGCACACCAGGGTGCGCAGGCGCTCCACCTCCTCCCGGTGCTCCTCGGGGACGGCCGTGGGGGTGGGGGCGGTCATCGTTCTCCTTCCCCGCCGCTCGCGGCGGCGGACAGGGCGGCGTTGCGCAGGGCCCGCAGGCGGTGCAGGCTGCGGCTGCCGCCCCGGCCGAAGTGGTCGTGGAGTTCGGTGTAGAGGGCGAAGAGCCCGTCGTAGGCGGCGGCCCGGACCGGGTCGGGGTCGACCGTCCCCTCGCGCACCCCTCCCATGGCGGCGGAGGCGGCGTGGATGTCGGGGTGGGCCCCGGCGGCGACCGCGGCGTGGATGGCGGCCCCCACCGCGCAGCTGTGGTCGGAGGCCACGACGCGCAGCGGCCGGTCCAGGACGTCGGCGTAGACCTGGAGGACGAAGGGGTTGCGGACCATGCCGCCGCCGATGGTGAGGTCGTGCACGGGGACCCCGGCGTCGGCGAAGGCCTCGACGATGGTGCGGGTGCCGAAGGCGGTGGCCTCGACCAGGGCGCGGTAGACCTCCTCGGGCCGGGTGGCCAGGGTCAGGCCGACGAGCACGCCGGACAGGTCGTGGTCGACCAGGACCGAGCGGTTGCCGCTGTGCCAGTCCAGGGCGAGGAGCCCGTGCTCCCCCACCGCGGCGCCGGCGGCCCGTTCCGAGAGCAGGTCGTGCACGGACAGGCCGCGTTCGCGGGCCTCGTCGTGGTAGGCGGGGGGCACGTAGGAGTCGGCGAACCAGGCGAAGACGTCGCCGACGCCGCTCTGGCCCGCCTCGTAGCCCCACGCTCCGGGGGTGATGCCGCCGTGGGCCAGGCCGCACATGCCCGGGACCTCGGCGAGGACGTCGGAGTTCATGACGTGGCAGGTGCTGGTGCCCATGATGGCGAGCATCCGGCCGTTGCCGGTGGTCTGCGCGGCGGCGGCGGTGACGTGGGCGTCGATGTTGCCGACCGCGACGGGGACGCCCTCGGGCAGCCCGGTCCAGGCCGCGGCGCGGGCGGTGAGGCCGCCCGCGCGCTCGCCGAGCTGGGACAGGGGGTGGGCGAGCTTGTCGCGGACGAAACCGGAGAATCCCGGATCCAGGGCGGCCAGGAAGTCCGCCGAGGGCCACTCCCCGTCCTGGTGGATGCCCTTGTAGCCGGCGGTGGCGACGTTGCGGGTCTCGTGTCCGCACAGCTGCCACACGATCCAGTCGGCGGCCTCGATCCAGCGGTCGGCGCGCTCGTACACGCCGGGGTCGTCGCGCAGGACCTGGAGGGCCTTGGCGAACTCCCACTCGGAGGAGATCCTCCCCCCGTAGCGGGCCAGCCACTTCTCGCCGCGCTCGGCGGCCAGGGCGTTGATCTCGTCGGCCTCGGGCTGGGCGGCGTGGTGGCGCCACAGCTTGGGCCAGGCGTGCGGGCGCCGGGCCAGGTCGGGCAGCTCGCACAGGGGCGTGCCGTCCGCGGTCACCGGCAGGACCGTGCAGGCGGTGAAGTCGGTGCCGACGCCGACGACCCGCTCCGGCGCGACCCCGGCGGCGCGCAGCGCCTCGGGGACGGCGGTGCGCAGGACCTCGCGGTAGTCCTCGGGGTGCTGGAGCGCGGTCTCGGGTTCGAGGGGCTCGGCCGATCCGGGCAGGTGCGCGGTGATGACGCCGTGCCGGTAGACGGAGTCGACGGAGCCGAGTTCGGCGCCGTCGCGGACCCGGACGACGACGGCGCGGCCGGAGAGGGTGCCGAAGTCGACGCCCACGACCACCGGGTCGGGTGAACGTGAATTGTTAGCGCTAACATTCTGGGCCAAGGGAAACTCCTCCGTGAGGGGGCGGACAGGGAGGTCTCAGGGGGTCACGGCGGCGGGGGCCCGCTGCTGCCGCGCACCCGCAACCGCGCCGGGACGACCCGGCGCTCGGCCCCGGAGGGGTCGGCCGGTCCCTCCCGGGCGATCTCGGCGAGCAGCAGGGCCAGGCTCTCCCGGCCCACCTGGGCGAAGTCCTGGTGGACGGTGGTCAGGGACGGGGTCAGGTACTCGGCCTCGGGGACGTCGTCGAAGCCGACCACGCTGACGTCGCCGGGGACGTGCAGGTCCGCCTCGCGCAGCGCGCGCAGCACGCCGATGGCCATCTGGTCGTTGCCCACGAAGATCGCCGTGACCCGCTCCCCCTCGGCGCGCCTGCGCACCAGTGCCCGGCCCAGCTCGTAGCCCGACCGGGGGCTCCAGTCCCCCTGGAGCGGTTCGGGGACCGGCGCACCGGCCTCCTCCAGGGCCCGGCGCCACCCGACCACCCGGGCCTCGGACTCCAGCCACAGGGGGTCGCCCTCCACGTGGTGGACGGTCGTGTGGCCCAGGTCGAGCAGGTGGCGGACGGCGTCGTGGGCGCCCTGGACCTGGTCGACGCAGACGACGGGAAGACCCGAGCCCTCGCCGCCCTCGACCGCGACCAGGGGGCCGGGGCCGGGCAGCGCGGCCAGCGCCTCCACCAGGGCGCGTTGGGGGGCGATCGCCACGCAGCCCTCGACCGACTGCTGGATCAGGTAGTCGGCCGCCGCGACCACTCCTTCGGGCGACACGTCGTCGAGGCTGACCATGCTCAGGAAGTAGCCCGCCTCGCGCGCGGCCCGCTCGATCCCCGCCAGGGTCTGCGCCGGGCCGAAGAGCGTGGGGTCGAAGGCGATGACGCCGAGCACGTTGGTGCGGCGGGTGACCAGGGCGCGCGCGGTGGAGTTGCGGTGGTAGCCCAGCTCCTCGATGGCGTCGCGTACCCGCAGCACCGTCTCCTCGCGGACGTTGGGGTGGCCGTTGACCACGCGCGACACCGTCTGGTGGGAGACTCCGGCCAGCCGGGCCACGTCCGCCATGACGGGGGTACGGCCACCTGGGGGTTTCACCGGGACGACACCTCCGGGCACGAGAAGGGGGACTTCTGTGATGTGCGCAACATTGTTAGCGCTCACATCAGTGAAGTCAACCCCCCTTCACCCCGATCGCGGGAACGGGGGAAGGGGCCCGGGCACGCGGGCGCGGCCCCGCGCTCAGCCGGTGAGACCGGCGTGCAGCGCGGTCGCGGAGGTGTCGGTGAGCGAGGCGACCTGGTCGATGACCACGCGCAGGGCGGCGGAGTCGTCCGCGGCCCCGGTGAAGGCGGCGCGGAACTGCGGGTCCAGGCCCTCGGGGGCGTTCTTCCACAGGAGGCCGACCAGCTCGGTGATCAGGCGGCGCTCCTCGGCCTGGTAGACCCGGGCCTCCTCCCGCGAGAGCACGAAGTGGGCGGCGACCGCCTTGAGCAGGGCGCACTCCAGCAGGGGGCGGCGGGGCACGAGGAGGTCTCCGCCGTAACGGGTGAGGCGCCCGGGACCGTACGCGGCGCGGGTGGCCTCCTCCGCGGCCCGGCAGAAGCGGCCGATGAGCCCGCTGGTGAGGTTCTTGAGCGCGGCGAGCGAGGCGAGGTCGCCGGTGAACTCGCGCGGCCACGCGGGGTGGGCGATCAGGTCGGTGAAGACCTCGTCGAGTTCGGCCGGGTCGGCGTCGCAGTAGTCGGCGGCGGCGATCCGCACGACCTCGGCGCGCTCGGCGGAGCCGCGCAGGGCCGCGGGGTCCACCAGCCCGGCGTGCAGGGCGTCCTCGACGTCGTGCACGGAGTAGGCGACGTCGTCGGCCCAGTCCATGACCTGGGCCTCGAAGCAGGTGCGTCCCGGGGGCGCGTCCCGGCGCAGCCAGTCGAACACCGCGATGTCGTCGGGGTAGCAGTTGAACTTGTGGGTGTCGCCGCCCTCGCCCCGGAGCCAGGGGTACTTGACGGTGGCGTCGAGGGTGGCGCGGGTGAGGTTGAGCCCCGCGCTGCGCCCGTCGGGGTCGATGACCTTGCCCTCCAGGCGCACGAGCAGGCGCAGGCTCTGGGCGTTGCCCTCGAACCCGCCGCAGTCGGCGGCGGCCTCGTCCAGGGCGCGTTCGCCGTTGTGGCCGAAGGGCGGGTGCCCCAGGTCGTGGGACAGGCAGGCCGCCTCCACCAGGTCGGGGTCGCAGCCCAGGGCCTGGCCGAGTTCGCGGCCGATCTGGGCGCACTCCAGGGAGTGGGTGAGGCGGGTGCGCGGGAAGTCGCTCACACCGGGCTGGACGACCTGGGTCTTGGCGGCCAGGCGGCGCAGGGCGGCGCTGTGCAGGACCCGGGCCCGGTCCCGTTCGAAGGGGTCGCGGGCCCGGTTCTTGCGGTTCTCCAGGGCCATGCGCTCGGTGTCCTGGTCGGTGTAGCCGAGTGCTCCGCCCTCGCGGGGGTTGTTCGTCATGGTGTCTGCGAGCCTACTTCCCAGCTACGACCCGGGCGCCGTCCGCGCTGGTCAGGCGGCATCGACCTGGATGTCGCTGCTGTCGTTGAAGATCCAGTAGTACCAGAGCGCCGCGGTCTCCCTGGTGATGTACCACAGCTGGGTGCGGCGCTCGATGACCGCGGGTCCCGACCGCGAGGGCGAGGTGCCCGCCTCGATGCCGTGGTCGGCGGCCATGCGTTCGGAGCGCAGGCTGTGCCAGGGGTCGGAGACGAGGATGGCGGTGTCCCAGGAGTTGGCCTCGAAGACCTCGGCGACGGCGTCGATGCTCTGGAGGGTGTCGCTCCCCTCCTCCACCGCGATGATCTGGGCGCCGGGGACGCCCACCTCGATCAGCCAGTTGCGCCCGGAGGCGGCCTCGGTGAAGTTGTCGCCGGGCAGCTTGCCGCCGACGGTGACGATGACCGGGGCCACGCCCTCCAGGTAGAGGACCTGGGCTTGGCGCAGCCGGGCCTCGAAGACGGGCGAGGGCACGCCGTTGTACTGGCTGGCGCCGAGCACGACGATGGCGTCGGAGGGGGTGCGCTCGTCCTGGCGGGCCACGTACCAGACCCAGGCCCAGGTGCCGACCGGGACGGCCAGGGCGGTGACCAGCAGCAGGCTGACCAGCCAGCGCAGGCGGAAGCGGCGTCGGACGCGGCGGCGCGGCCGGGAGAAGGACGGCGGCTCGGGGCGGCGGCGGGGAGCGGGCTCCGGCGCGCGCGGGAACTCCTCCTCCGGGAACCCCTCCTCGGGGAGGGCGGGCGCCGGAGGCGGGGACACGCGGGTGCGGGGCCGGGGGCGCTCGCGGACGAAGCGGCGGGTGAAGACGGCGTCGTCGGCCGCCGGGCGGTCGGCGGACACGCCCTGCGGGGCGGTCGCGCCGGGCGCCAGGACCTCGTCGCGCCGGAACTCCCGCGTGGTCTCGTCGTCGGAGAGGGTACGGGCGGCGTCGTCGACGGAGAACGCGCGGGTGCCCTCGGCGCCCTCGGTTCCGGAGGAGGCCGGGACGTAGGCCCCCCGGGAGAAGACCTGGGTGGCCTCGTCGTCGGACGAGGGGGCGGTGGTCGGGTCGTCCCACGGCTCGTCGCCGCGGCCGTCGTTCGCCGTTCGCACCGGCTCACCTCCGCACATTCTCTGGTCGGGGGGCGTGTCACCCCCACTGGGACGGCCTCCGCCCACCGCTGGTTCTCAGCGGTTCGGCCCGTGAGAGGACCGTGGCGGAGGGTGGTGTCAGCGCACCCTGTACGCGGTTTCGCGGGCACGGGGAGGCGGGCGGGGAAGTGGTGGCCCGGCTGGCGGCCAGAATACATCACGAACAGATCACAGCGCATTCCCGCGCGTGCGGCCGACCGGGACGAGTCTAGGGCGTCGGGGAGGCGCCGTTCCCCCCTCCGGGCAGGGACTTCCGCCGTCTTGGCACGGTGGAGGAAAAGCGGGTGCGGCGGTCCGCGGGGACCGCCGCACCCGTGTGCGTCCCCGGCTCGGTCAGGGCGCGGTGTGTCCGGCGGCCCGGCCCGCCTCCAGGCGGGCGACGGGTACCCGGAACGGGGAGCAGGAGACGTAGTCCAGGCCCACGCGGTGGAAGAAGTGCACCGAGGCGGGGTCGCCGCCGTGCTCGCCGCACACACCGAGCTTGATGCCCGGACGGGCGGCGCGCCCCTCCTCCGCCGCGATGCGCACGAGGCGGCCCACTCCGTCCACGTCCAGGGACTCGAACGGCGAGACCCCGAACACGCCCTTCTCCAGGTAGGCGGAGAAGAAGGAGGCCTCCACGTCGTCGCGCGAGAAGCCCCAGACCGTCTGGGTGAGGTCGTTGGTGCCGAAGGAGAAGAACTCGGCGTTCTCGGCGATCTGCCCGGCGGTCAGCGCGGCGCGGGGCAGCTCGATCATCGTGCCGACGGGGAAGTCGAGTTCGACGCCGCTCTCCCGGCCCACCTCGCGCAGCACGCGCAGCGCGTCCTCGCGGATGATCTCCAGTTCCTGCACCGTGCCCACCAGCGGGATCATGATCTCGGGGCGGGGGCGCCCGCCCGCCGCGATCCGGTCGACGGCGGCCTGGGCGATGGCGCGCACCTGCATGGTGAACAGCCCCGGCACGACCAGGCCCAGGCGCACGCCGCGCAGGCCCAGCATCGGGTTCTGCTCGTGCAGCTTGTGCACCGCCTGGAGCACCCGCAGGTCGTTCTCGTGGCTCTCCCCGCGCGCCTCGGCCACGGCCACGCGCACCGACAGCTCGGTGATGTCGGGCAGGAACTCGTGCAGCGGCGGGTCCAGCAGGCGCACGGTCACCGGCAGGCCGTCCATGGCCGCCAGGATGCCGCCGAAGTCCTCGCGCTGGAGCGGCAGCAGCGCGTCGAGGGCCTGCTCCTGCTCCTCCTCGGTGTCGGCGAGGATGAGCCGCTCCACGAGCTGGCGGCGGTCGCCGAGGAACATGTGCTCGGTCCGGCACAGGCCGATCCCCTGCGCGCCCATGCGGCGGGCCCGGGCGGCGTCCTCGGCGGTGTCGGCGTTGGCGCGCACGCGCATGCGGCGGGCGGCGTCCACGTAGTGCATGAGGCGGTCCACCGAGCGCACGAGGTCGTCGGCCTCGTCCGAGGCGGGGTCGATCTCGCCCTCGAAGTAGCGCACGACGGGCGAGTCCACCACGGGGACCTCGCCGAGGAGGACCTCGCCGCTGGTGCCGTCGATGGAGATGACGTCGCCCTCCTCGACCACCTCGCCGCCGGGCGCGGTCATGCGCCGGTTCTTGGTGTCGATGTCGAGCTCCTCCGCGCCGCACACGCAGGTCTTGCCCATGCCCCGGGCGACCACGGCGGCGTGCGAGGTCTTGCCGCCGCGGCTGGTGAGGATGCCCTCGGCGGCGATCATGCCCTCCAGGTCGTCGGGGTTGGTCTCGCGGCGGCACAGGATGACCCTCTCCCCGCTGCGCGACCACTTGACGGCGGTGTAGGAGTCGAAGACGGCCTTGCCGACGGCGGCGCCGGGCGAGGCGTTCATGCCGCGGCCGAGGCGGTGGGCGTCCGCCCCGGAGAGGGCCTCCTCGTCGAAGCGGGGGAACATCAGCTGGGCGAGCTGGTCGCCGGTGACCCGCTGGACCGCCTCGTCCAGGGTGATCACGCCCTGGTCCACGAGCTGGTCGGCGATGCGGAACGCGGCGGCGGCCGTGCGCTTGCCCACCCGGGTCTGGAGCATCCACAGCCTGCCGCGCTCGATGGTGAACTCGATGTCGCACAGGTCGCGGTAGTGGTTCTCCAGGGTCTCCATGATGCCCATCAGCTCCCCGTAACTGGGGGCGTCGATCCCCTCCAGGTCGGCGAGGGGGACGGTGTTGCGGATCCCGGCCACCACGTCCTCGCCCTGGGCGTTCTGGAGGTAGTCGCCGTAGACGCCGGGCTGGCCGGTGGCGGGGTCGCGGGTGAAGGCGACGCCGGTGCCCGAGTCCATGCCGAGGTTGCCGAAGACCATGGAGCAGACGTTGACGGCCGTACCGAGGTCGGCGGGGATGCGCTCCTGGCGGCGGTAGAGGACGGCGCGGGGGGCGTTCCAGGAGTCGAAGACCGCCCGGACCGCGAGCACCATCTGCTCGCGGGGGTCGCTCGGGAAGGGGCCGCCGGTCCGCTCGCGCACGACCTCCTTGAAGCGGTCCACGAGCAGGCGCAGGTCGGCGGCGTCCAGGTCCAGGTCGCTGGTGACGCCCTTGGCGGCCTTGACCTCCTCGATGGCGTCCTCGAAGAGCTCGCCGTCGATGCCCTGCACGGTCTTGCCGAACATCTGGATCAGGCGCCGGTAGGAGTCCCAGGCGAAGCGCTCGTCGCCGCCCCGGGCGGCCAGGCCCACGACGGACTCGTCGTTGAGGCCGATGTTGAGGACGGTCTCCATCATGCCGGGCATGGAGAACCTGGCGCCCGAACGCACGCTGACCAGGAGCGGGTCGTCGGCCTGGCCCAGGCGGCGCCCCATGGCCTTCTCCAGCTCCTGGAGGTTGGCCTCGATCTCGGCGTCGAGTCCGGCGGGCATGCTGCCGTGGGAGAGGTAGTGGCGGCACGCCTCGGTGGTGATGGTGAACCCGGGGGGAACGGGCAGGCCGAGGTTGGTCATCTCGGCGAGGTTGGCCCCCTTACCGCCGAGGAGATCCTTCAGGTCCTTGTTGCCCTCGGTGAACGTGTAGACGTACTTGGCCACGGGGGTGCTCCCTCGCTTCTCGACGGCGCAGCGCTGGGTCGGCGCCTGTGCCCGGATGGGCGCGACTCTATCCACACTCCGCATCATCACTCGCCCATGAACTCCCTTTTTTCGCCATATTCCCAGTTCATAGCTGTCAAAGAGGTCTATACCAATGGTCCAGCGAAGGAGAAGCCGCCGATCGCCTCGATCCGGCGGGCGGAGCCGCCGACGGAGACGACCCCGCTGGTCATGGATCTGTGAGGCGTCCGGAAACCCCGCGTCCCCGGTGAACGCCGCCCCGAGAGCGCACACGACCAATCCTGCGCCACACCCGCCACGGGAGAATGCCTGTGCCGCGAAACACAGGACTACCCATCAGTAACCTACGGAGCCGTAGGTTAGGCTTCGGGTGGGCCCGCAGCGGGGCGGACCGCGGGATGGAGGAGTGCAGCGTGTCGGAGGAACAGGCGCGGGGTACCGGGCGCACGGAGACCGACCGGAAGGACCGCGGGGCCCCGCGCGAAGGCGGGCGCGAACCGGGGTCCGGCGTTCCCTCGGACGCGTCCGTGCCCGAGAGGGCCGCGGCGGCGGCCGAGGAGCTGCTGGAGGCGGTCAAACCGCGGCTGCGCGGCTGGCTGCACCTGGGAACGGCTCCGCTCGCCCTGGCGGCGGGCATCGTCCTGGTGTCCCTGTCCCCCACCGTGCCCGCCATGATCGCCAGCGCCGTGTACGCGCTCAGCGCGGTGATGCTCTTCGCCACCTCGGCGGTCTACCACGTGGGGCACTGGTCGCCGCGCGCGCAGAAGGTGCTGCGCCGCATGGACCACTCCAACATCTACCTGATCATCGCGGGCACCTACACGCCGTTCGTGCTGCTCGTGCTCGAAGGCACGCTGCGCACCGCCATGCTCGCGCTGATCTGGGGCGGGGCGATCGCCGGGGTCGGCTTCAAGATGCTGTGGCTCAACGCGCCGCGCTGGCTGTCCACCGCGCTGTACCTGGCCATCGGCTGGGTGGCGGTGCTGTTCATCCCCCAACTGATCGGCGGCACCCACCCGGCGACGTGGATCCTCATCCTGGTGGGCGGGGTGCTCTACAGCGTCGGCGCGGTGGTCTACGGGCTCAAGCGGCCCGACCCGGCGCCGCGCTGGTTCGGCTTCCACGAGATCTTCCACTCGCTGACCATCGCGGCGTTCGTCTGCCACTATGTCGCGGTGTCGTTCGTGGTCTACACCACGGGTTGAAAGACCGGGCACCGCGACGGGGGGGTGTCGTTCGTGGTCTACACCACGGGTTGAAAGACCGGCCGCGCCCCCGCCTTGACCCGGGCCCCTCCGGGAGGAAGCCGGACCAGCGCGGGGGCGCGGCCGCCGCCCGGATCAGGCGAAGCCGAACACCGGCGGGAACACCACCACGACCAGCGCCGCCCAGACCGCGTAGACCGGCAGGTAGGCCGTCTGCCACCGTTCGATCGCGGCGAACGGGCGGGTTCCCCGCACGAAACCCGCCATCAGCCACGCCGACCACGCCAGGTGCACCAGCAGCACGAGGTTGAGGCCGAGCGCGGCGGTCTTGTTGGCGGTGAACCCGAACTCGGCGATGCGGGTCAGCATCGCCGTCAGCGCGACGGCGTCCACCGCGAGCGCCGCCCCGACCAGCGCGAGCTGGAGCCAGTCGAACACGCCCGGCGGGGACAGCGGGGCGCGGGCGGAGACCGAGTACAGCAGCAGGAACAGGACCAGCACCAGAACGGCGTCCATGATGATGAGCAGTTCGCGGTCCACCGTGGTCAGCGGACCGTTCACCAGGAGCGCCACCAGGTCCGCGAGCAGCATCAGGAGCGCCAGCGGCGTGAAGACCCGGGTCAGGACGGGCGCGATGTTCTCCACCACGCTCTTCTTGGCCTCCACCAGCCACGCGGCGACCAGGAGCGCGCCGGGTACGCCGAACGGCAGCAGCCAGTCCTCCATGAACGGTTCCAGGTCCACCTCCACCAGGGAGAGCACCCCGAAGGTGAGGCCGACCAGGACCGCGGACCCCAGCATGATCAGCGCCAGGTACATCACCAGTTCGCCCATGAACCGCACGAAGTCCATGCGCCGGTCGTGGGAGCGCCAGTGCCCGCCCGTGTGCAGGACGCCCACGAGCAGCCACAGCAGGACCGGGGCGTGCGTGAACGCGAGCACGGCGGTCATGCCGGGGCCCGCGAACGGCCCGGAGGCCGCCTCGAACGGGTAGAGGTTCACGGCCAGGGCCGGTACCGCCGCGACGGCGGCCAGCACCGCGCACACACGCCACGACGTCCGCCTCTTCCAGGCGAACCACCCCGCCAGGAACGGGAGCACCACGAAGGCGACGTTGCGCAGCTGCGCGAACTCGTCGTCGACCGTCGCGAACAGGAGCTTGACCGCCAGCCCCGCGCCGAGCGCGAACGCGAGCACCACGCCGAGATCGCGCCAGCGCGCGAGTCCGCCCGCCCCGTCCTCGGCCTCGGGGACGAGGACCAGCTGTTTCCAGAGCCGGTGGGAGTGCTCGCGCGCGAACTCCCGCGACACCTCGTCCAGGTTGCCCATGCGCCTGACCGCGACGAGGAAGGCCTCCTCGTCGTCCAGGCCGCTCGCCCCCAGGTCGGCGATCTGCTCGCGCAGGTGGTCCTCCATCTCCTCGACGTCGGAGGGGGAGATGGCCCGGCGGCGGCGCACGAAGCCGCGCCACTGGTCGATCTGCTCCTCCAGAACCTCACCGCGTGCGGTCCCGCTCATCAGGCGATCCCCCCTGCGGCGGCGTCCCCGAGGATCGGGGGCCGCGACGCGGCCTGCCACACCTGTTGGAGGGCGTCGGCGACGACTCCCCACTGCTTCTGCCGCTCGGCCAGCGTCTCCAGCCCGGCCTCCGTGATCGCGTAGTGCTTGCGGCGCCGCCCCGTCTCGGACGCGCCCCAGGACGCCCGGACGTAGCCGTTGCGCTCCAGGCGGTGCAGCAGGGGGTAGAGCATGCCGTCCGTCCACTGCATCCGGCCGTCGGAGAGCTCCTTGACGCGTTTGACGATGGCGTATCCGTAGGACTCGCCCTCGGCCAGGATGCCCAGGACGAGCGGTGTGGCCGACGCCGCGACCAGGTCCTTGTCGATGTGCACGCGCACTTCCTATACCTAGTTCCGCTAGGGTTTATTACCCTAGCAGACCTAGGCATAGAAGAACGAGGCATAGAGCCCGGTCTCCGCCGGTGTCACGATTCGCTCACACGACAGGACAGGACACACCAAACGACCGCGTAACGCGCACCCCCTACCGCTAGGTTGAGAGCCGGATCCCACGGCCGTGTGCGGCCCGGGGCCGAAGAGGCGGCCGGAAACCACTCCCCCCGGGTCCGGCCGTCTCGCCGTGCCCTCGGCCCCGGACCCGCCCCTCAGGAGGTCGGCGGAAGGCCCGGCAGGCCGTCGACGCTGGCGGAGTTGCGGGTGAGCCGATAGTCGTCGAAGTAGGCGGGGTCGCGGCGCTCGTGGTAGCGGTCCAGCAGGTCCCGGTCACCGCGCGGGTCCATCAGCGGCACGGAGAACCCGCAGGAGTCGGAGATACGCCGGACATCGACCACGATGACCGCGCGCTGGCCCAGGGTGCGCTCCTTGGGGAAGTGGGCGCGCAGCTCATCGAACCCCGGCTCCTCGGGGAGCACGGCCCGGCCGGTGCCGTGGAGGCGGACGATGTTCGGCGGCCCGTCGAAGGCGCAGAACATCAGCACGATCCGGCCGTTCTCCCGCAGGTGGGCGATGGTCTCGACACCGGAACCGGTGTAGTCGAGGTAGGCCACCCGGTGCTCACCGAGCACGGCGAACGTCCCGCTCATCCCCTTGGGTGAGACGTTGACGTGGCCGTCCCCGGCGAGCGGTGCGGTCCCGACGAAGAAGACCGGTTGGGCGAGGAGGAAGCGCGCGAGCCGGTCACCGATGGAGTCGTGGATCTTTCCCATGGCACCGAGCTTTCCACCCGACCGGTTCCGCGCTCCGGCCCGCCCCCGCCGGAGGGTCCGGACTCCGCGAAGGCACGAGGGCCGCCCGCCCCGCTCGGGGACGGACGGCCCTCGCCGCTCCGGTGGCTAGCAGCCGGGCATGCGCTCGAACAGGTAGGTCTCCACGCGGTCCAGGGACACGCGCTCCTGGGACATGGTGTCGCGCTCGCGCACGGTCACCGCTTCGTCCTCCAGGGTGTCGAAGTCCACCGTCACGCAGAACGGGGTGCCGATCTCGTCCTGGCGGCGGTAGCGGCGGCCGATCGCACCGGCGTCGTCGAACTCCACGTTCCAGCGCTTGCGCAGCCTGGCGGCCAGGTCACGGGCCTTGGGCGAGAGGTCGGCGTTGCGCGACAGCGGCAGCACCGCGGCCTTGACCGGGGCCAGGCGCGGGTCCAGGCGCATGACGGCGCGCTTCTCCAGCTTGCCCTTGGCGTTGGGCGCCTCGTCCACGTTGTAGGCGTCCAGCATGAACGTGAGCACCGCCCGGTCGACACCGGCCGCGGGCTCGATGACGTAGGGGATGTAGCGCTCGTTGCTCTCCTGGTCGAAGTAGGACAGGTCGGCGCCCGAGGCCTCGGAGTGGGTCCGCAGGTCGTAGTCGGTGCGGTTGGCGATGCCCTCCAGCTCGCCCCACTCCGAGCCCTGGAAGTTGAAGCGGTACTCGATGTCGACGGTGCGCTTGGAGTAGTGGGACAGCTTCTCCTGCGGGTGCTCGTACAGGCGCAGGTTGTCCTTGGCGATGCCCAGGTCGACGTACCACTGGTGGCGGATGTCGATCCAGTGCTGGTGCCACTCCTCGTCGCTGCCGGGCTTGACGAAGAACTCCATCTCCATCTGCTCGAACTCGCGGGTCCGGAAGATGAAGTTGCCCGGGGTGATCTCGTTGCGGAACGACTTGCCGATCTGGCCGATGCCGAAGGGCACCTTGCGGCGGGCGCTCTGCTCGACGTTCTTGTAGTTGATGAAGATGCCCTGGGCGGTCTCCGGGCGCAGGTAGGCCAGGCCCTTCTCGTCCTGGACCGGGCCCAGGTAGGTGCGCAGCAGGCCGTTGAACATGCGCGGCTCGGTGAAGGAGTCCTTGGCGCCGCAGTTGGGGCAGGCGATGGCGGCCAGGCCCTCGGCGGGCTCGTGGCCGTGCTTCTCCTCGTAGGCCTCGATGAGGTGGTCCGCCCGGAAGCGCTTGTGGCAGGACTGGCACTCGGTGAGCGGGTCGACGAAGGCCGTCACGTGGCCGGAGGCCTCCCAGACCTCGCGGGCCAGGATGACGCTGGAGTCCAGGCCGACGATGTCATCGCGCTCCTGCACCATGGAGCGCCACCACTGGCGCTTGACGTTGTTCTTGAGCTCGACGCCGAGGGGGCCGTAGTCCCAGGCGGCTCGCAGACCCCCGTAGATCTCGCTGGAGGGGTAGACCAGACCTCGGCGCTTGGCGAGGTTGACCAGTGCGTCCATTGCCTCTGACTTGGCGGCCATGGGGAACTCTCCATCCGGCTGGGTGTCGGTGGATCGCGTGCGCGATACATCGGTTGGTGTGGAAACGCGGCGCCGCCGAAACCAGGGAGCGGCAACAGCGACGACCGCGTCCGTCCAGGCTAGAGCAACCGGGGGTGCGCGCACGCACGTTTCGAGGGTGCGGCAACCCTCTTCAGGCGTGCGGAAACCCTCCCCGGAGGCGCGGAAACCGCCCCCAAGCGTGCGGAAACCGACCGGAGGGCTCAGGCCGGGGCCCCACCCCCGGCCACGAGTTCGAACGCGGTGGGTTCGTCGATGGCGCGCGAGAGCAGCGGCACGGCGTTGACCTTGACGTCGAAGTCGGACAGGGCCCTGCGGTAGAAGCCGGCGCCGTCCCACTCGGTGACCACGGTCCACAGGCAGGGGTCGTCCGCGGCGCGGCCCACCCGGTGGCCGCGGAAGCCGGGGCGGCGGGAGAGCACCTCGATCGCGGTGGCGGCGTCGGTCTGGAAGGCCGCGGTGTCGGCCTCGGGCACGGAGTAGCGGGTGATGACGATCACGGTCCCATTGTGGCCCACCCGGGAGGCCGCCGGGCGGTTGTCCACAGGCGCGGGTCCCGCTCCGGGCGGCCCTCCCTCACGGGGCACGGGACCCGGAGGAGCCCGATGGCCCCCGGGAGGCAGTCCCCGGAGGCCGTGCCGTTGTCCCCGCGGGTACGAACCCGTGCCCCGGGGGACGCGCGGCCCCCGGGGCACGGGTTCCGGATCACCCCCGGCCGAAGACCCGGTCCACGACGCGGGCCGCGGCCCGGCCGTCGTCGAGCGGGCAGAACCGCTCCACGAACGAGCGGTAGGCGTCCCCGCTGCGCCGGGCCACCTCGTCGATGTCCAGCAGGGCCTCGACGACCTGGTCGGACTCGGTCAGCAGCGGTCCCGGCGCGGTCTCCTCGAAGTCGAAGTAGAACCCGCGCAGGTTGTCCCGGTAGCTCTCCAGGTCGTAGGTGAAGAAGAGCATCGGCCGCCCGGTGTTGGCGAAGTCGAACATCATCGACGAGTAGTCCGTGACGAGCACGTCGGTGATGAGGAAGAGCTCCATGATCTCCGGGTAGAGGGACACGTCGTAAACGAAGTCCCTGCCCACGATGGGCACGCTGTCCACCACCCGCGGGTGCCTGCGCACCAGCAGCACGTGGTCGTCGCCGAGCTTGTCGTACATCCGGCGCAGGTCCAGGTGCAGGTCCAGCTTGTGCCTACCTCGCGTGTAGTACTTGTCGTCGCGCCAGGTCGGCGCGTACAGCACCACCTTCCTGCCCTCGGGCAGGCCGAGCCTTCGCCGGGTGCGCTCGGCGACGGCCTCGCGGTCGGGGGCGAAGAAGATGTCGTTGCGCGGGTAACCGGTCTCCAGCACCTCGCCCTCGAAACGGAAGGCGCTGCGCAGGATCGGGGTCGCCCACGGGCTCGGCGAGACCAGGTAGTCCCACTGCGCGGTCTCCCAGGCGAGCTTGTCGAAGTAGTCGCGCGACTTGCCGCGGATGTTCTCGACGTCGAAGCCGATCCGCTTGAGCATCGAGCCGTGCCAGGTCTGCACGACCACCTGGTCGGGGTGGCGGTGGAACCACGGGGGCTGGCGGGAGTTGGTGACCAGGTAGCGGGTGCGGGCCAGCGCCTCGTAGTACTCCCGGCCCCGGTGCCGCACGGCGGTCAGGTCGTCGGGCAGGCGCACCTGGCCGTCGGCGACCAGCCACGACATCGGGTACTGCGCCCAGCGGGCCCTCCCCCGCAGTTCCGCGTAGACGCTCTGCGGGCTGTCGGAGTACTGGCGGCCGGTGTAGCTGTCGAAGAGCACGCCCTCGGCGACGGGCTCGCGGCGCCGGGCCGGATAGTGGCGCTCGCGCAGCTCGCGCTGGGCGAAGGTGCCGCGCTCGGCGGGGCGCAGGTCGCTGCCCACCTGGAGCACGGGCGCACCGCGCCCCTGGCAGGACAGGGTGTAGGAGCGCTCGCCGGTCTGCATCTCCAGCGGCAGGTCGGGGATGAGCGCGTCGGAGAACTCCACGCCCACGTCCGTCGCGTCGGCGCCGCCCCCGGCGGCGTCGCCGACCCGGCCCCACAGCTGGTAGGCGCCCGCGGGCAGGGACAGCTCGCCGGACAGGGTGGGGACGTCGGCGGGTGCGAAACGGGCCGTGAAGCGGCTGCCGGAGCGCTCCACCCGCAGCGGGTGCTCCTCGTCACGGCCGCGCGCCCGGGCGACCAGGCCCAGGTCGGCGTCGGCGGAGAACTCCCCCTCCAGCAGCAGGGCGCGGCCCTCCCAGCGGGCGCGGTCGACCACGGGTCGGGCGTGCCCCGCGCGCAGCTTGAGGTGACCGGTCGCGGTGCGCAGTACGGCCAGCTCTCGGTGGCCGTCCTCGGCCGCGTAGGCGGCGGTGGCCGTCTCGTCGGGCAGGATCAGGGCGATGGCCTGCCCGTCCGGGGTCACCAGGTGGACGTCCCACTCCTCCTGGCGGATCACGCCGCCGCACTCGGTGACGCCGCGGTCGAAGAGCTCGTCGGCGCGCACGCGGGCGGTGACGCGGCCGCCGTGGACGGTGGCCGGGTAGGTGAGCGCGGCGGTGCCGGGGCGGCGGGTCAGGCGCAGCCCGGTGGCCTCGGCCGCGGGCGCGGACACCAGTTCGCCCTCCAGCTCCAGTACACCGGTGCGGGAGTCGAAGCGGTGCTCGGCCACGCGCGCGCGGGCCGGTTCGACGCTGATCAGCAGCTGGCGGTCCTTGCTCCAGTGCGGGCGCACCCACACGTCCCCGTCCACGCGGTGGTAGCCCGGGCGCTCGGGCGGGCCGGAAACGGGGTTGGCGACGATCCTGCGGCGGGTGATCCCGCGGTTGAGGACGACCAGCTCCAGTTTCCAGTCGCCGGGCTCCCACCCGCCGGAGGAGCGCAGCTTGCGGGGGTCGACGATGACGGTGAAGCCCCCGTGGTCGTGGCGGGCGGCGTCGATGACGTCGGGGAGGCGGTACTCGGCGGCGAGCCGCACGCGCACGGGCACGCGGACGCGGCGGCGGGTGGAGGTGTTGACCGCGAAGGCCGCCAGGTGCTGCTGCCAGCGTCTGCGGGCGCGCAGGTGGCGGATGCCGACGCGGCCGCTGACGTGCAGGCGGCCGTTCGACCAGCGGACGTCCTCGGTCTTCTGGCGGACCCGGATGTCCTCGCCGAGCCGGTACACCTCGCGCGGCACCGCCCGGTCGGGGTCCCGCGACTCGAAGAAGGGGTAGCGGACGTAGTAGCCCAGGCCGCGCCGCACGACGGTGGCCTTCTTGATCTCGACGCTCTTGGCGAAGGTCGCGACCTCCAGGACGTCGGCCGTGCGCCGTCTGCGCACCAGGTGGTACAGAAGGCGGTCGAGCACGTTGAGGCCGCGCAGGAGGCGCGCGGGCACGTGGTCGAGGTAGGCGTTGAGCAGGTCGACGGCGGCCTCGCGGGCCTCCTCGTCGGCGTCGTCCAGGCGCAGCAGGAGCTGGTGCAGCTCGCCGCCGAGCAGGGTGCGGTCCCACAGTTCGCGGTCGGCGCTGGCGAGGCCGGCGGCGAGGTCGCCCATGGCGGTGAGGCGCCGGGTGAGCGCGGCCTTGTCCAGGGGCGGGCGGGCGGCCTCGCGCCGGCGCATGAGCAGGACGGGACCGGGCAGGGTGTCCACGGTCTCCGCGGACAGGGCGGCCCGGCGCAGGCCCAGGTCCGCGTCCTCGGGGTCCAGGGAGTGGTCGGGCAGGGAGTTCCAGAACTCCCGGCGCCAGAGCTTGTTGCCCAGGGTGGCGTCGGCGGCGAGTCCGGGGACGGCGCGGGGGTCCTCGGCCATGCGGTGCCTGCCGCAGTACCTGCGGTGCGCCTTGGAGGGGGAGGTGCCCAGTTCGTCGAACCTGTACGCGTTGCCGACGACCAGGTCCGAGCGGGTGTCGCCCGCGCTGCGCAGGAGGTAGGCCAGGGCGTAGCCGGTGAGGGCGTCGGAGCCCTCCAGGAAGAGCAGGTGGGTGCCGTGCGCGGCGGCGGCGCCGCGGGCGCGGGCGGCGGGGCGGTCGGGGGCGGGATCGCCGGTCAGGAGCGTGGCGGTGAGGCCGGGCGGCGGTGCGGCGGCGAACGCGGCGGCCAGGGCGAGCGCGTCCTCGCGGGCGGGTTCGACGGCCTCGTCCCCCTGCTCGTTCTCCTCCCCGCGGGCGTCGGCCTCGGCGTTGTCGGCGGCGTCCTCGTCGCCTCCGTTGTCGGCGTCGGTGCTCTCGGGGCCGGACTCGTCCCCGGTCTCGGCGCCTTCGGCGCGGAGGCGGTCGCCGTCGCGGACGGGGACCAGGACCACCTGCGCGTCCGCCCGGGGCCCGCCGGTCCCGCCGTCGTCGCGTTGGCGGGCCAGGGAGTCGAGGCAGTGCTGCAGGTGGGGCTCGGTGACGTCGAACGTCACGATGACAGTGGCTTCGGGCACGGAAGTTGACACCCTCCGGAGGGTTCGACGGGCCGCGCGGGCGACTGGGCGCGCTGGCCGCGTACATCAGACGACTGACGACTGCGAGTGTAGATTTTGTGACTCAGAGTCAACACGGTACCGATGGCTGTGCGCCACGCGGAAGGCGGGAGGGGGTGTCCGGCGCGGCAGCGCCGGCGCCCGGCGGCGGGCCGGGGTCCTGCACTAGGGTTCAGGACACAAGTATCACAGGCCCGGTGGCCCACCGCCCACCTCTTTCGGGATGGGCGCGCCCCCGCGCGGGCCTGTCCGGCGGCGGCACGGACCAGAAGCGGACACGGACAGCATGGCCCCTCCCGAACACGGTGACGAGAAGCGGCGTCCAGACCAGGACCGACCCCGGCGCGAGGGGGACTCCCCCCGCTCGAGGAGGGCGGGCGGACTGCGCAGGGCGGTGGAGGAGCGCAGCGCGGTGCCCCTCGTGTGGCTGCACCAGGGACCCCGGTGGCTGGCGCCGCTGGTGGTGGGCGCCCTGTTCATCGCGGGGCTGGTGGCGCCCGGCCCGGTCGGCGCGGTGTGCCTGCTGCTGGTCGCCGCTTTCGTCGCGTGGCTGGCGTTCCTGACCTGGCCCTCCCTCGGCGGCCAGCCGCGGGCCGCACGGGCGCTCATGGTGGTGGTCGTGCTGGTGCTGGCGGTGGCGCGGATCCTGGGCTACTGACACGACGGCACCGAAAAGATCACGAATCCGCCATATTTTGACAATCATTTTCGTTTTCGTGATAATGGAACGGTGTCTGACCAGTTCACGGCCGTCGCGGGCGACGCGCCGCCCGCATTCCAGGCCGTCGACGCGCGTGTGGCCTACGACGGCGTCCCCGTGCTCGACGGTGTGAGCCTCGACGTGCCCGCGGGCCAGACGATGGCCGTCCTGGGCCCCAACGGCTCCGGCAAGTCCACCCTGATGCGCTCGATGCTGGGCATCGTGCCCCTGACCTCCGGCGAGGTCCTGGTGCACGGCGTCCCGCTGCGCCGGTTCCGCGCCTGGCGGCGGATCGGCTACGTGCCCCAGCGGCTCACCGCCGGGGGCGCCGTCCCCGCCACCGTCCGCGAGATCGTCGCCTCCGGGCAGGTCGCCTCGCGCCGCCGCCTGTCGCTGCCCACCCGCGCCGACCGCGCGGCCGTGGACGAGGCCCTGGAGACCGTCGGGCTGGCCGACCGGGGCCGCCACGCGGTGCGCGAGCTCTCCGGCGGCCAGCAGCAGCGCGTGCTCATCGCCCGCGCCCTGGCCGGTCGGCCCGACACCTTCGTCATGGACGAGCCCATGGCCGGTGTGGACGCCGAGAACCAGCGCGCGCTGGCCGAG
The DNA here is from genome assembly GCF_052466615.1 of Nocardiopsis sp. M1B1. Classification (NCBI taxonomy): domain Bacteria; kingdom Bacillati; phylum Actinomycetota; class Actinomycetes; order Streptosporangiales; family Nocardiopsidaceae; genus Nocardiopsis; species Nocardiopsis sp. M1B1. Next base: position 1,815,474 of record NZ_CP196194.1, on the reverse strand, counting down.
ACCATCGCCCGCCTGCGCGAGCGCGGCGCGACCGTGGTCCTAGTCCTGCACGAACTGGGCCCGCTGGAGAACGTGATCGAGCGCGCCGTGGTGCTGGAGTCGGGCCGCGTGGCGCACGACGGCACCGCGCCCGCGCCCACCGGCGCGTGCGCCCGCCCCGGACACGAGCACCAGCACCCCCACCCCGACCCCAACGCTCCCGACTCCGCGGGCTCCACGGCCGCGGAGATGATCCGACTCGAGGTACCCGGCCGTGACTGAGCTGCTCCACTACGAGTTCATGCGGCGCGCGCTGGTCGCGGCGGTGCTCGTCGGCCTGGTCACCCCGATCATCGGCACCTACCTCGTCCAGCGGCGTCTGGCCCTGCTGGGCGACGGGATCGGCCACGTCGCCCTGACCGGGGTGGCGCTGGGCCTGCTCACCAGCACCTCGCCGGTGCTCACCGCGGCCGTCGTGGCCACGCTGGGCGCCGTCCTCATCGAACTGGTGCGGGTGCGCGCCCGCACCAGCGGGGACGTGGCCCTGGCGCTGCTGTTCTACGGCGGCATCGCCGGTGGCGTGCTGCTCATCGGGCTCACGCCCGGGGCGAGCAACGCCACGCTGGTCTCCTACCTGTTCGGTTCGGTGAGCACGGTGGAGGAGTCCGACCTGTGGGTGGTGGGCGTGCTCGCCGCCGGGGTGATCGCGGTGGTGGCGGTGTTCGGCCGCGAACTGTTCGTGCTGTGCCAGGACGAGGAGGTGGCGCGGGCCCACGGGCTGCCGGTGCGCTTCCTGAGCGTGCTGCTGGCCGTGACCGCCGCGCTGACGGTGGTGATCGCGATGCGCGTGGTGGGCGTGCTCATGGTGAGCGCGCTGATGATCGTCCCGGTCGCCGCCGCCCAGCAGCTCACCAGGAGCTTCCGGGTGACGATGCTCTTGGCCGTGCTGATCGGACTGCTGTCCTCGGTGGGCGGCCTGACCACGTCCTTCTACGCCGAACTCTCCCCCGGCGCGACGATCGTGCTGCTGGCCCTGGCCGTCTTCGGGCTGGCCGTGGCGGTCGGCGGCGTGCTGCGCCGCGCCTCGGGGCGCCGCTCCGCGGCGGCCTTCGATCCCGCAGGTGGGAGTTCGACCGGTACGATGCCCCAGACTGAGCGGGGGAGGGTGAGACCATGAGTACACGACGCGAAGCGGTCCGCGAGGCGCTGACCGGTTCCGACGGTTTCCGCAGCGCCCAGGACCTGTACGCGGACCTGCGCGCCGACGGTTCCAAGATCGGCCTGACCACCGTCTACCGGGCGCTCCAGGCGCTGAGCGACTCCGGTGAGGTGGACGTACTGCGCACCGACGAGGGCGAGGCCGTCTACCGGGCGTGCGGCACCGAGAGCCACCACCACCACATCGTGTGCCGGGTGTGCGCGACCGCGGTGGAGATCGAGGGGCCCACGGTGGAGAAGTGGGCCGCCGAGATGGGCGCCAAGCACGGCTTCACCGGTGTGACGCACACCGTGGAGGTCTTCGGGACCTGCGCCAACTGCTCCTAGGCGGGGCGTCCGTCACGGTCGGCGATCCCGTTCGGTGATGACCGAGAACACGGTGACCGGCTCGCCGAAGTGCTCGGCCAGCAGCTCGGGCAGGGCCTCGCCGAGGTCGGTCCGGTCGAAGGCGGACTCCAGGGGCACGAAGAGGTCCGGCTCGGAGCCTTCCACCAGCAGCTCCCACCCGTATCCGCCGCCGCGCCACAGGGTTCCCAGCTCGACGCCGTCCACGTAGATGAGCGCGGTGTCGGCGTCCCGGTACCTGAGGCGCACCCACACCCGCCGCACCGCGCCGGAGGGCGGGGTGTCGGCGGCGGGAACCGCTCGCTCCGCCTCGGTGGCGTCCTCGGGAGCGGACGCCCCCTGTCCTGTGTCCGTACCGCTCTCGGAGACGGGCTCCTGCGGTCCGGCGTCCGGGCCTCCTGCGGGGGCGGGGGCCGACCGCCCACCGGCGGTGCCGTCCGCGGAGGCGCGGACCGGCGGACCGGGCAGGTTCGGGACCAGGTCGGGCTCCTCCTCCCAGGGCGAGGACCACCCCAGCACGCGCTCCACGTGGCGAACCGCGACCGGTTCGCGCGTCCACCAGTCCTGGACGTCGTGGAACCACACCAGGTCGGGTGTCGCCCTGGCCACGCCCTCGGCGCGGCTCACCGACACCTGTCCGGTCTCGTCGCGGACCACGGCGCGGACGTGCCAGGCGCGGTCCGCCCACCGGTTCGAACCCCACACCGCGGCGGCGGCGAACGCCCCGGTGCCGAGCGGGGCGGAAGAGGGCGGGGGCGCGGTGCCGGGGGCGCGCACCCGTGGGGTGCGGGCCGAGCCGTCGGCCCCCTTCCCCGTACCGGAGGACGCGGCACGGGCCGCGTCCGTCGGCCCGCGCCGGGGCGGGGGCCAGCGCGCGTGGTAGCGGCGCACGGCCGCCTCGAAGGTGTCCTCATCGTGGGCGGCGCCGCTCCCCCGGGTGCTCCACAGGGCCCGGATGTCGCGGACCATCGCGCGCCACCCGGCCCGGTCGCCGGGGTGGGTGCGGCCGACCGAGCGCAGCCGGGGCCTGCCCGCGTCGTCGACCGTCAGGGTGATCTCGGCGTACCTGACCTCCCGTGTCCCCCTGACGAACTGCCCGAAGCGGCAGTGGTAGCCCGGCGTCAGCAGGAGCGGGGGCCGCCCGGCCCCCGGGTGGGAGGCCATCACCAGCAGGTAGGACTCGTCCGAACGGGCCTCGACCGTACCGAGGCTCTCGAAGAACTCGTAGTACCGCAGCGGCCCTGTGAGCCGCAACCGGAACTTCAGGCGCTCCCAGCGCAGTCTCCGCAGTGTCGTCCTGAGGACTCGTGCGGACTCGCGTCGCCGCGCGGACTCGTCGGGCATGGGGGTTCCCCGCTGTGGACCGGTGGGCTCCGTCGAGCGGAACACTATCCCGGCCCGGCCGGGGCTGTCTGCCCCGGCGGGTCCGCGCCCGGAGCGCCGACGCGTCGTGCGCGGCGCCCCGCGGCGCGTCAGTCCCGGCGCAGCGGGTCCAGGCTGGGGCGCTTGGGGTTGACGTTGTCCCCCGAGGAGCGGCCGGTGAGGCGGCGGCCGATCCACGGCACCAGGAACTCACGCGCCCAGTGCAGGTCCTCCTGGCGGGCGGAGCGCCAGTCGCGGGGGTCGGCGGGCGGCCACGGCTGCTTCCAGTCGCCCTCCACCGGCACCCCGAGCACCTCGGCCACGCGCAGCGCCATACGGCGGTGGCCCTCCGGGGACAGGTGCAGGCGGTCCCAGCTCCAGGCGCGGGCGTCGTCCAGGACCCGCATGCTCCACACGTCCACCACGTCGCAGCCGTAGCGGTCGGCGATGGCCCGCAGGTGCATGTTGTACGTGGCGATCCGGCCGCGCATGTGGCGCATCACGGGCTGCCAGTTGGTGTCGAACCCGGTGAAGACCACGATGCGCGCGCCGGTCCGGCTGAGCTCCTCCACCGCCGCGGCGAAGGCCACGGCCACGGCGTCGGGGTCGCTGCCGGGGCGGATGATGTCGTTGCCGCCCGCGCACAGCGTGATCAGGTCCGGCGAGAGCTCCACGGCCCGGGGGACCTGCTCCTCGGCGATCTGGCCGATGAGCTTGCCGCGCACCGCGAGGTTGGCGTAGCGCACCTCGGCGACGTGGTCGGCGAGGTGTTCGGCCAGACGGTCGGCCCACCCCCGGTAGCGGCCGTCGGGCGCGCCGCCGCCGTCCGGATAGGGGTCGCTCATGCCCTCGGTGAAGCTGTCACCGAGGGCGACGTAGGACAGGATGTCCTGGTGCACCAAGTTCGTCCCAAAACCGCTCATAATGCCCGATCATCCAACTCCGCGCCAGGGTTACGCGACAGTAGGTTGATCGTTTGCGGCGTTTTGGGAGCCACCTCACACCGGAACGGCGGCGGTCAGCGGTCCTTGGTGATCCGGGACAGCTCCGGGCGCTTGGCCGTGACCGTGTCGCCGGAGGAGCGCCCGGTCAGGCGGCGGCCGATCCACGGGCCGAGCGACTCCCTGACCCAGGTCAGGTCCTCCCGGCGCGCGCGGGCCCAGCCGACCGGTTCGCTGTGCGGCCACGGCTCGTCCCAGCGCTCCGTCACCGGCACGCCCAGCACCTCGGCCACGCGCAGCGCCAGGCGGCGGTGCCCCTCGGGGGACATGTGCAGCCGGTCCTCGTCCCAGGCGCGGGAGTCGGTGAGCACCTCCATCGGCCACTGGTCCACCAGGAGGCAGCCGTGCTTGTCGGCGACGGCGCGCACGTGCATGTAGTAGCGCGCGAACAGGCCGATGGTGCCGCGCATGTAGCCCGTGGTGACGTTGACGCCGGTGAAGAGCACGACCTGGCTCCCCGCGGCGCGCAGGCGGCCCACCGTGTGGTCCAGGATCCTGGCCATCCGCTCGGGGTCCCCGCCCGGGCGCAGCAGGTCGTTGCCGCCCGCGCTCAGGGTGACCAGGTCCGGGGCCATCGCCAGGACGGGCGGGAGCTGGTCGGTGACGATCTGGCGCATGAGCTTGCCGCGCACCGCCAGGTTCGCGTACAGGACCTCGCCCAGGTCGTCCGCCAGGTGCTCGGCCAGCCGGTCGGCCCAGCCGCGGAAGCCCGCGCCCGGCTCCGGGTAGGGGTCGCCCACGCCCTCGGTGAAGCTGTCGCCCACCGAGACGAGCGACATGCCCGGCCTGAGCAGCGGACCGTCCGAACCTGCCATCACTTCTTCTCCTCCGACACGGGGTTGGGCACGGCACCGCCGTAGCGGCGGTCCCGGCTCGCGTAGATCTCACAGGCCCGCCACAGGTCGCGGCGGTCGAAGTCGGGCCAGAGCGTGTCCAGGAAGACGAACTCGGCGTAGGCGGACTGCCAGAGGAGGAAGTTGGACGTGCGCTGCTCGCCGGAGGAGCGCACGAACAGGTCCACGGGCGGCACGTCGGGGGCGTAGAGGTGCTGGGCGAGGGTGTCCTCGGTGATCTTCTCCGGGGAGATCAGGCCCGCCGCGGCTCTGCGGGCCAGCTCGCGCGCGGCGTCGACGATCTCGGCCTGGCCGCCGTAGTTCACGCAGAACTGGAGGGTGAGCGCGGTGTTGTCCCTGGTCATCTCCTCCGCGTCCTGGAGTTCGCGGATGACGCTCTTCCACAGCCGCCCCGCGCGCCCGGCCCACTTGACGCGGACTCCCCGCGCGTGCAGCTCGTCGCGGCGCCTGCGGATGGTGTCGCGGTTGAAGCCCATGAGGAAGCGCACCTCGTCGGGTGAGCGCTTCCAGTTCTCGGTGGAGAAGGCGTAGGCGGACAGGTTGGCCACGCCCATCTCCAGGGCGCCCTCGATCACGTCGAAGAGCGAGGACTCACCGGCCTTGTGCCCCTCGGTGCGCGCCAGCCCGCGCTCCTTGGCCCAACGGCCGTTGCCGTCCATGACCACGGCCACGTGCCGGGGCACCAGCTGGGCGGGGAGCTCGGGGGGACGCGCGCCGCTGGGGTGCGGAACGGGCGCGGAGTACTCCCGCCGTTTACCGGTGTCGAAGCTGAACAGACTCAAGAACGCTCCACATGGCGCAGTGATCGGATTCCGTTTTCCAGGTGCCACTGTAGGTAGGCCGCGACCAGCCCGCTGCACTCGGAGCGCTGCCTGTCCTCGCTGGCGTCCGCGCTCTCCCAGTCCCCTCCGAGCAGCGCCGACATGAGTCGGAGCGTGTCCGGTGACGGGTGCACGGAGCCGTGGGGACGGCACACCGTGCAGACCATACCTCCGGCGTGGACCGCGAACGCGCGGTGCTCCCCCCGGCTGCCGCAGCGGGCGCACTCGGCCAGGGAGGGCGCGTACCCGGCGACGGCGAGCGAGCGCAGCAGGTAGGCGTCCAGGACCAGCCGGGAGTCGTGGCTTCCCTCACCCAGGGTACGCAGCGCGCCGATGAGCAGGAGGAACTGGCGCAGCGCCGGGTCCTTCTCGACCGAGACGACCTTCTCCGCGGTCTCCAGCATCGCGGTGGCGGCGGTGTAGCGGGAGTAGTCGGACACCACCGCCTCGCCGTAGGCGCGCACGGTCTCGGCCTGGGTGATCACGTCCAGCGTGCGGCCCGCGTGCAGCTGGAGGTCGACGTGGGTGCACGGCTCCAGGCGGGCGCCGAAGCGGGACTTGGTGCGGCGCACCCCCTTGCCGACGGCGCGGACCAGGCCGGTGCGCCGGGTCAGGAGGGTGATGATGCGGTCGGCCTCGCCCAGCTTCTGGTTGCGCAGGACGACACCCTCGTCGCGGTAGAGACTCACACCCCCATTGTCGCGGATGCCGCGGACCGTCCACGCGGACGGTGCAGCACGAAACCCCTCCACGACCAGCTTTGTCACAGTTTGGTTTCCCTTTTGGCGACATTTGCTCTACTCTCACGCGCTAGGCGCTCCGCGTCGGGCCCGCCGCCCTTCCCCCGCGGCACTCTCCCGGAGCAGCCGCGCGCATCCCGCGCGCTCCCCGACACGGGTTCACCCGAGACCCGCGGGGCACGAGCGAGGACCGCCCGGAGCGCGGACCCCGCACGAGCGGCACCCCGTCGCGCCCGTGCCCCGACGTCCCACTTCCCGAGGAGGGCCCCATGGCGCGTGGTCGCCGAGGCAGGCGCAGGAAGAGCGCCGACCGACACCGCCGTACCGGGCGCGGACTGCGCTCGATACCGCTCGCGGTGCCCATGGCCGCGGTCCCCGTCGGCCTGGTCGTGGCGGGCGCGCTGCTGTTCACCGGCGCGGAGTCCGGCCTCAACCCCTTCCAGAACACGGCGGACGGCCAGGCGCGGGAGGGAGGGCTCGGCACCGCGGTCACCGACGACTCGCTCGTGCCCGAGGCCTCCGAGGACGCCGACTTCTTCGCCTCGCCCACCGCGACGCCGGAGCGGGAGCCCGCGCCCTCAGGGGAGGGCGGCGAGCCGCAGAGCGCGCAGGCCTCCTCCGTGCCCGAGGACGGCGGGGACGAGGACGCCGGCGGCGGTGGCAGCGGTGGCGGTAACAGCGGTGGCGGCTCGGAGTCCGGCGGTGGCGGCGGCTCGGGCGGCGGTGACGGCGGCGGTGACGGCGGCGGCAACGGCGGAGGTGGCGGCGACGGCGGTTCCGACGCCCCCTCGGGCGGGTCGACCGACCAGGTCGTGACCCTGGTCAACGCCCAGCGCGCGGACGCCGGCTGCGGCCCGCTGCGGGTGGACTCGCGGCTGACCGCCGCCGCCCAGGAGCACAGCGAGGACATGGACCGGCGCGACTACATGAGCCACGAGAGCCCCGAGGGCGAGGGCCCCGGGGACCGGGCCGACCGCCACGGCTACGACGCCTGGGGCGCGGAGAACGTCGCCAAGGGGCAGACCAGCCCCCAGCAGGTGATGGACGCCTGGATGAACAGCGACGGGCACCGCCGGAACATCCTCAACTGCGACCTGGTCGCGATCGGCGTCGGCGAGTCCGGCAGCGCCTGGACACAGATGTTCGGTTGGGAGTGACCTCCGGCGTACACACGCGGGGCCGCCTTCCCGGGAGGGGAGGGCGGCCCGACGCGCGCGAGGAGAGCGCGGCGGCTGGGCTCTAGAGGAGAAGGAAGCCGCCGCTGTGCCTCGCCCTGCCGGGCGGGGAGCGCGGAGACTGCATACCGTGTGAAAGGGGATTCGAACCCCGAGAAGGAAGCCTCCGCTGTGCCGCCCGGAGAGAAGGCTAACCCGCTCCTCCCGCAGACGTCACACGGTTTTCCGGGCGGTCACACCGCCTCGGGGTCGGGCAGCAGGGAGGGCAGGTCCGTCAGCGCGGTCGCCCCGACCCCCTCGGGCAGCCCCTCGGGGCGCTCCAGCCCCAGGTAGGCCACCCGGCGTCCGGCGACCTCCTCGGCAGTGGGCGGCTCCAGGTACTCCCGCACCTCGGCGCCCGTGCCCTCCATCAGGTCCACCAGGTGCCGGACGGTCAGGTAGCGGCGCTCCACCACGGCGCGGGCCATCAGCCGGGCGGACGCCCCCGTCTCCTCGACCCGGTTGAAGTGCTGGCGCCCCCGCAGGAACAGGTGCGTCCAGCAGGCGCTCCACCGGCCGCCGCTCCCCCGGCTGAACACCAGCGGGACCAGGACCCGGGACTCGCCCTCCAGGTCCGAGCGCACGCGCACGGTCCGCGGCTCGAAGGGCATGCCGCCCTGTCCGCCGTCCCGGGTCATGTAACCGAAGAAGGCCTCCGGCAGGAAGGTGAACCGGTCGCCCTCGTAGACGAGCACCTGCGGCACCACGTGCCGCACCCGCTCGTCCAGCGCGGACAGGTCCAGGTCGATCATCTCGGTGGCGCCGTCCGGCGCGGGCGCCGCCACCAGGTCGCCGGAGTGGGTCGTCGCGCCCTGCCCGAGGTTGGTCCAGGACACCTGGCCGACCGGGGCGAAGTCCTGGTCGAGCAGCTCCACCGACAGGTCCAGGTCGGTTTCCCGGGTCCGCGTCTGCGTCCAGTGCACGAAGAACCGCAGCAGGTCCCCCTCGACCTCGGTACGGCTGCCGCGCGGCAGCACGCCCATGCCCTTGGCGACCCCCCTCCCCGAACGCGGGACGGCCACCGGGAGCACGGCGGGGTCCACCAGGAGCAGGTCGTGGACCGGCAGGCGCCGGGCGATCAGGCCGTCCAGGGCCTCCAGCACGGCGATGGTGTCGGCCCCGGGCAGCGGCGGACGGGTGTCGGGGGCCGTGTACCCGCGCGCGGACTGGTTGGCGAACAGGCGCACCAGGCCGGGAACGTCCCGGTTGGCGAGCTGTTCGCGCGCGGAGACCAGCACCCGGCCGGAGACGCGGTCGCCGACCTCGCGCAGGCGCGCGGCCAGCAGTTCCCCGGTACCGGCCCCGCCGGCCGCCAGGACCCGGTCCAGGGCGCGCACCAGCATTCCCGGCGCGGTGGCCAGCAGGTCCACGGCGGCGGTCACGTCGCCGTCCAGGAAGGCCGCCTCCACACGGGCGTCGAAGGTGCGCACGCGGCGGTCGCCGCGCGCCACCGCGAACACCTCGCGGGCGTGCTCCCACGCCGGGTACTCGTGCGGGTGCAGCCCCTCTCCCAGCCGCTTCCACGCCTCGGTGTGGCGGCCCACGTCGGCGAGCTTGCCGGGGTTGTCGGCGATCACCGCGTCCAGGGCGGCGAGCAGCGCACGCCGTTCGCGGCGGCGGAAGGAGCGCGTGCGGGCGGGCCGGGCCAGGGTGGGATCGCCGCCGGAGAGGGCCTGGGCCAGGCGCAGCACGTCGGTGGCGGTGTCCACGCGCGGGGCGTGTCCGGCCCGCACGCGGGCGGCGTTGACCACGGCGCGGTTCTCCCGCACGGGGATGACCCGCGGCGGTTCCCGGTCGGCGCACTCGTCGGCGAGCACGGCCAGGAGCGCCAGGTCGTCCTCCCCGAGCGGGAGCGGGCTGCCCGCCAGGTCCTCGTACAGCGCGCGGGTCTCCTCGGCCAGGGGCGCGCCCAGGTGGAGCGGGGTGAGCCGGTCCTTGGCCCCCGGGACGAACGCGTCGCGGGCGGCGGCGAGTTCGGCGTAGGTGTGCTGGTAGCGGCCGTAGGAGGGCAGGTCGAGCAGGTTGATCCGCTCCTGCGGGAGCTCCGGGTGGACCGGACCGGTCGGATCCCCGATCGCCTCGGCCAGGCACCGCGCCCAGAACTCGACGGTGTCGGGGACGTTGTCGGGGAAGTCGCGGAAGTAGACGTTGTGCTCGGCGGCGGCGCCGACGAGTCGCCGGACTGCGTCCAGGAGGGGCCCGGCCTCGCGCAGCACGGCCCCGGGGGCGAGGCCCTCGAAACGGGCGCGCAGCTCGCCGGTGAGCGTGAAGCCCACGGACAGCAGCGCCGCGTCGAGCCGCCTGGTCGCGGCACCGCCGTCTCCGGGCTCGCCGGACGGCTCGGGGACGCGCAGGGTTCGCTGGATGATCTCGCCGTACACCATGCACGGCATCGTGGCACTCCCCCGGCCGCCCGCGCCACGGCTTTTGCCCGCCCCGCCACCCCGTGCGCGGACAGCGTCCACGCCTACCGCAGACGTTCCGGAGGCCTCGGCGGACGCGTCGGCGCCGACCGGTAGTGTGGACCGCCGTCGCGACCCCTCGCGGCCCGACGGGAGGTGGCCCTGTGCGCGAGCTGAGTGAACTGGTCGAGGTGGACGAACCCGCCTGGCCGCTGCTGTCCGAACGCCTGGAGCGGGGCGGGGCCGCCGTGCGCGCCCTGCCCGTCGACCCCGAGCGGGGCCGCACGTGCCTGCACCGCCTCCAGGTGACCGCGCGGTCCTTCCTGGGCGCGATGGCGCTGGAGTCCGGCGGCCTGCTCCTCGACGGCGGGTGGCTGCGCGTCCACGGCGGCGGCGGGGCCGAGCTGCCCGGTCTGGGCGAGGTCAACGACCTGAGCGCGGCGGTGGTGTACGGCCCGCCGCCGCGGCTGGTGGTCGCCCACGACGTGCTGGGCGGGGTGTTCGCCCTCAACGGGCCCGCGGCCGAGGGCGGGGACTACCCCGGCAGGCCCGGGGAGATGGTCTACTTCGCGCCCGACTCCCTGGAGTGGGAGCCGCTGGAGACGGCCTACTCCGGCTGGCTGCTGTGGCTGCTGGACGGCCACCTGGAGGACTTCTACCGCGCCCTGCGCTGGCCGGGCTGGCGCGAGGAGGCCGAGGCGCTGGACCTGGCGCGGGGGCTGTCGCTGCGTCCCTCCCCCTGGACGGCCGAGGCGCGCCAGGACATGGCCGCGACCTCGCGCAGGCCGGTCGCGCTGGGCGAGCTGACCGGCGCGCACCGGGAGTCGTGCGCCGCCCTGGGTCTGCCCGACCCCGGTCCGTTCGGCCTGCTCTAGCGGGCCGGGGCCGCGACCCGGCGGTCGCGGCCCCGCGCTCCCTCGGGCGTACGCCCGTCAGACGCGCGCGATGGCGCTGCACAGCGCCTTGAGCGAGGCCGTGGTGATGCTGCTGTGGATGCCCACTCCCCACACCACGCGGCCGTCGATCTCGGCCTCCACGTAGGCGGCGGCGCGGGCGTCGCCGTCCCCGCCCATGGAGTGCTCCACGTAGTCCATGACGCGGACCTTGACGTCGACGTCGGTCAGGGCGTCGCAGAACGCGGAGATGGGGCCGTTGCCGGTGCCGGTCAGCTCACGGATCTCGCCGTTGACCCGGGCGTCGGCCTCGATCCGGTAGGTGCCGTCGCTGTCGGTGGTGGAGCGGTGCGCCAGCACCGCGACCGGGCCGCCCTCGGCCAGGTAGGTCTGGGAGAAGATCTCCCAGATGCGCCCGGCGGCGAACTCGCCGCCCTCGGCGTCGGTGAACTTCTGGATGACCTGGGAGAACTCGATCTGGAGGCGGCGCGGCAGGTCCAGCGAGTGGTCGCGCTGCATGATGTAGGAGACGCCGCCCTTGCCGGACTGGCTGTTGACCCGGATGACGGCCTCGTAGTTGCGGCCCACGTCCTTGGGGTCGATGGGCAGGTAGGGCACGTCCCAGACGTACTCCTCCACCGGGGTCCCGGCGGCGTCGGCGGCCTCCTGCTGGGCGGCGAAGCCCTTCTTGATGGCGTCCTGGTGGGAGCCGGAGAAGGCGGTGTAGACCAGGTCGCCGCCGTAGGGGTGGCGCGGTGCGACCGGCAGCTGGGTGCAGTGCTCGACGGTGCGGCGGATCTCGTCGATGTCGGAGAAGTCGATCCTGGGGTCCACGCCCTGGCTGAACAGGTTCATGCCCAGGGTGACCAGGCAGACGTTGCCGGTGCGCTCGCCGTGGCCGAACAGGCAGCCCTCGACGCGGTCGGCCCCGGCCATGACGGCCAGCTCGGCCGAGGCCACGCCGGTGCCGCGGTCGTTGTGCGGGTGCACCGAGACGACCACGTGCTCGCGCCGGGACAGGCTGCGGCTCATCCACTCGATCTGGTCGGCGTAGACGTTGGGCGTGGAGCGCTCGACGGTCGCGGGCAGGTTGAGGATGATCTCGCGGCCCGGGCCGGGCTGCCAGACGTCCATGACGGCCTCGCAGACCTCCAGGGCGAAGTCCAGTTCGGTGTCGACGAAGATCTCGGGCGAGTACTCGTAGCCGAAGTACTCGGTCTCGCCCAGGTACTGCTCGGCGAAGCGCATGACGTGCCGGGTGCCCTGGACGGCGATGTCCTTGCAGGCCTCGCGGTCCACGCGGAAGACGACGCGGCGGAAGGTGGGCGCGGTGGCGTTGTACAGGTGCACGGTGGCGCGCCTGGCCCCGACCAGGCTCTGCACGGTGCGCTCGATGAGGTCCTCACGGGCCTGGGTCAGCACCGAGATCTGCACGTCGTCGGGGATCGCGTCGCCCTCGATCAGGGAGCGGACGAAGTCGAAGTCGGTCTGGCTGGCGGCGGGGAAGCCGACCTCGATCTCCTTGTAGCCCATCCGCACCAGCAGCTCGAACATCTCGCGCTTGCGGGCGGGGTCCATCGGCTCGATCAGCGCCTGGTTGCCGTCGCGCAGGTCCGTGGACAGCCAGCGCGGGGCCTCGGTGATGCTCTTGGAGGGCCAGGTGCGGTCGGGCAGGTCCACCGGCGCGAAGGGCTTGTAGCGGTGGAAGGGCATGGGGCTGGGCTTCTGCTGCGGCACCATCTCGGTGGCTCCTCGGGTGGTTCTGGCGCTTGGTCATGGTCGACCAGGACAAGCCGAAGTCCCGCGGCGAGGGAGCCGACCTTTTAACGACCCCCGCCGCGGCCGCTAAGGAGAAGCAGCTCGCGCAGCATAACGGTCCTCACGCTAGCAGACGGCCCGCCGGAACTGGTACCCGGTGTCCACATGATGGGACGCGCGTCACATGACCTGGGAATCCTCATCACGGAGGACGCGCACGGCGGAATCCTCCCCCTTACCGGTACCTCGACCTCAAGAGAACGGCGGGGGGTCTGTAACATTTTCGGTGAACCCTTCAGTGCTAGGGGGGTTGTTCCAGATCCCGTCGACGGGGCCCGGGGTGCGGCCAACACCCGAGGCCGTCGCCGGCAGCGCGGTCACCGCGCGCCGGCGGCCGGGCCGGTCCCGTCGACGGGATTTCGCGTCAGGCGCCCAGGGCCGGGTAGTCGGTGTAGCCGCGGTGGTCGCCGCCGTAGTAGGTGGCCCGGTCGGGGACCGCGACGGGAGCGCCGGTCCTGATCCTGGCGGGCAGGTCGGGGTTGGCGATCCAGGCCGAGGCCATCGCCACGGCGTCCGCCCGCTCCTCGGCCAGGGCCGCGGCGGCGGGTCCGGTGTCGGTGCCGGAGGCGGGGTTGAGGACGAAGGTCCCCGGCCACTCCTTGCGCAGCGCGTCGGTGTACTCGGCCGAGGCCGACTCCGTCAGGTGCAGGTAGGCCAGTCCGGGACGTCCGCGCAGCCCGTCCAGGAGCGCGAGGTACTGCTCCAGGGGGTCGCTCTGGCTGATGCCGTTGAGCCTGCTGGCCGGGGAGACGCGCAGGCCGACGCGGTCGGCGCCGACGGCCTCGGCGACCGCGTCCACCGCCTCCAGGGCGAAGCGGGCGCGGTTGGCGGCGCTGCCGCCGTACCCGTCGGTGCGCCGGTTGCTGCCGTCGGAGAGGAACTGCTCGATGAGGTAGCTGTTGCCGCCGTGCAGCTCCACCCCGTCGAAACCGGCGGCGATCGCGTTGCGCGCGGCCGCGGCGTGGTCGGCGAGGGTCTGGTCGATGTCGGCGGCGGTCATCTCGCGCGGCACCGGGTGCGCGAGCTTCTGCCTGCCGTCGTACATGGACGCGCCCGAGGCGACGGGGGACGGAGCGAGGGGCAGGCCGCCGTCGGGGTAGAGGCTGGGGTGGCCGACCCGGCCCGAGTGCATGAGCTGGGCGAAGATGTGCCCGCCGCGCTCGTGCACGGCGTCGGTGACGCGCCGCCACGCCGCGACCTGCTCGTCGCTGTGCAGGCCCGGGGTGTCGGTGTAGCCCTGGCCGCGGACGCTGGGCTGGATGCCCTCGGTGATGATCAGCCCGGCCGAGGCGCGCTGGGCGTAGTACTCGACGGTGAGGTCGCCGGGCGAGCCCCCGCGGCAGCGCGAGCGCGTCATCGGGGCCATGAACAGGCGGTTGGGCAGGTGCAGGCGGCCGATCCGGACGGGATCGAACAGGTCGCTCAAGGCGGACTCCGTGGTGTGCGGGTCGAGAGGGTCCGTGCCCTCGGGAACGCACTCACGTTAGGAGGAACCGCCGCGGGGCCGTCGACCGGGTACGCACTTCGCCAGGTCACGCACGCGCGCCGCCGCCCCGGCCCGGGTGGGCGGGTCACCGCAGGTGTCGGCCCCGGTACACCCGGCTGCGCCGGACCGCGCGCTCCACCGGGACTGCGGGCAAACCGGGGGCGCTCCGGAGATCGCCGTATCCGCGGTGGACACACGGGCGGGGACTGACGCCGGTGGTCAGGGCCCCGGCCCCGGGCGGCGCGCCCGGGGCCGGGGGCGGTCAGAACTCCCCTTGGCAGGCCTGCTGGACCTTGCCCTGGCCGAAGGACTCCACGTAGGTCTCGTCCGGGGCCAGCTCCAGGTAACCGTCCGTCTGGGCCCCGTAGATCAGCACCGGGTCGGTGCCGTTCCACTTGAACTGCAGCTGGCAGTCCTGCGTGGCCTCGTAGGTGGCCCACCAGAACCCTTCGGAGTCCGGCGCCGTGATCCTGAGTTCGTCACCGGGCAGACCGCTCTCCGCCAGGAGTTCCTGGAACTCCTCCTCGGACCCGTTCTGGGAGGAACACGCGGAGGAGGCGAGCGCGGCGGCCGCGAGGGCGGCCGCAGAGAGGAAACGCGCGTGGGGGGACATGCTTTTCCAACTTCCGAGAGTGCCGACGACGGCTCCGTTGCGTTCTCCCGCTCCCTGGCACGGCGGCTCCGTCGTCAAGGTGACTCCACGTTTGCGCAGGTGCGGGCCGGAGAAAACGCACGTCGCGAAACACTCCGGACACAACCCCGTAACGGCGGGTTCACCTGTGTCCGGTGTGCCCCGTTTGGTCCGCTGTGGCAGGCGTTCCGCACGGGGCACACCCGCCGTCAGGCCCCCGGGACCGGCTCGAACTCCCGGACCGCGTCGATCGCGGGCCCGTGCGGCGTGTTGGCCTCGCGCTCGATCATGATCTCCACGAGCACCGGCCGCGACGTGGCCTGGGCCTGCTTGCGGGCCCACTCCAGGGACTCGCGGATCTCCCCGGGCTCCACGACGCGGCGCCCGGAGCACCCGTAGGCCTCCATGAGCTTGACGTTGTCGGTTCCGTACTCGTCGTAGTGGATGTCCACCTGGTAGTTCATGTCGAACGGGATCGAGGCCTGGCGGATCAGGCCCAGGTACTCGTTGTTGAGCATGATGATGACGTAGGGCACGTCGTACTGGGCGGCCACGGCCAGTTCCTCGACCATGTACTGGAACCCGTAGTCGCCGACGATCCCGACGACCTCGGCGTCCGGCTCGGTGTCCTTGAGCGCCTTCTTGACGCCGATCGCGGCGGGGATCTCCCAGCCGAGCGGGCCCGCCTGGCCGCAGATCTGGTAGTGGCGCGGCTTGTACGCCTTCTGGTGCTGGCCTCCCCAGATCTGGTACAGGCCGATCGCGGTGACGAAGTAGGTGTCCTCGCCGAAGACCTCGTTGATCTCCTTGTAGACGCGCGGCGCCTTGACCGGGACCGTGTCGAAGTCCTCGCGGCGGGTCAGGGTGGCCTTGAGCTCGGCGACCCGGTCGATCCAGGGCCGCACCTCGGCCTTGGCGCCGCGGGCGCGCGCGGCGGCGAGCAGCTCGCGCAGGAACAGCCGCGCGTCGGAGACCACGCCCAGGTCGGGCTCGAAGACCCGGCCGATCTGGGTGGCCTCGATGTCGACGTGGATGAACCTGCGCTCGCCACGGTAGACGTCGATCTGCCCGGTGTGGCGGTCGGCGAAGCGCGCGCCCACCGCCAGGACCAGGTCCGACTCCAGGAAGGAGGCGTTGCCGTAGCGCTGGGAGGTCTGCACGCCGGTCATGCCCGAGTACAGGGGGGAGTCCTCGTCGAAGGAGCCCTTGCCCATGAGGGTGACCTGCACCGGAACCTGGAGGTGCTCGGCCAGCGCGCGCAGGTCGTCGGAGGCCTCGGCGGTGATCACGCCGCCTCCGGCCAGGATCAGGGGGCGTTCCGCCTCCAGCAGCATGTCCAGCGCGCGCTCCACCCGGGGCCGGTGCGGCTCGACGGCGTTGACCTTGAGCGGGGCGTCGATGGCGGGGTCGTAGTCGATCAGCTGCTGGGCGACGTCCACCGGAATGTCCACCAGGACGGGGCCGGGGCGTCCCTCCCGCGCGATCCGGAACGCCTCGCGGAAGATCCAGGGCGCGGTGGCGGCCTCCTTGACCTGGACGGCCCACTTGGTGACGGGCTTGGCGATCTCGACGATGTCGACCGCCTGGAAGCCCTCCTTGTCCAGCAGGTCGGTGCGCTGCTGGCCGGTGATGCACACGATCGGGACCGAGTCCGCGATGGCCGTGTACAGGCCGGTGATCATGTTGGTCCCGGCGGGGCCGGAGGTGCCGATGGCCACGCCGACCTTGCCGGTGGTCCGGGACCAGCCGTCGGCCATGTGGGTGGCGCCCTCCTCGTGGCGGACGGTCAGGTGCTCGATGCCGCCGACCTGTTCCATCGCCTTGTAGAGGGGCAGGATGGCCGCGCCGGGGCAGCCGAAGGCCGTGTCGACGCCCTCGTCCTTGAGGACCTCCACGACCGCGTTCATCGCGGGCATCTGTGGCATGGGAAGCGAACCCTTCAGTGCTGGGGGTGCTGGTGGCTGTGTGGTGGTGAAGCTGGGTGCTAGGGGTGGTGCCGTGGTGCTACTGGGGTGCGGGAGAGCCCGCGGGCGGGCCCGGACGGCGCGCGGGCCGTGTCCACCGGTGCGGCCAACACCGGGGACGGACGGCTCGGGGCCGGGTGGGGGCCCTCGCGTCCGGAAAGGGCCGGTCCGCTACTTCTCGGAGCGGTCGGAGAGCTGCTCGACGATCTTCAGCAGCGCGGAGTGGTCGAGGCCGCCGTGGCCCTGGTGCTTGAGCGCGCCGACGTACTGCGCGACCTGCGAGCCCAGCGGGATCGCGACCCCGGCGGCACGCGCGGAGTCGGTGACGATGCGCATGTCCTTGTCGTGCAGGGCGATCCGGAAGCCCGGGGTGAAGTCGCGCGTGCGCATGGCGGCGCCCTTGCGCTGGAGCACGGTGCTTCCCGCGAGCCCGCCGCCCAGGACCTCCAGGCCGGACTCGGTGTCCACCCCGTGCGCCTCCAGGAAGACCAGGGCCTCGGCCAGGAGCTGGATGTTGCCCGCGACGATGAGCTGGTTGGCCGCCTTGACGGTCTGACCGGAGCCGCTCGGGCCGACCAGGACCGGGGTGGTGCCCAGGACGTCGAAGAGCGGCCGGGCCGCCTCGAAGTCCTCCGCGGCGCCGCCGACCATGATGGAGAGCTTGGCCTCGACCGCGCCCGCCTCGCCGCCGCTGACGGGGGCGTCCAGGACGCGCAGGCCGCGCTCAGCCCCGGCCTCGGCCACCGAGCGGGACACGTCGGGGCGGATGGTGCTCATGTCGATGACCAGGGTGCCGGGCTTGACGCTCTCGAAGACGCCGCCCTGGCCGAGCATGAGCTCCTCCACGTCCGGGGAGTCCGGGACCATGGTGATGACGGCGTCGGCGTCGGCGACGGCCCCGGCGACGCTGCCCCCGCGCAGGCCGCCCTCGGCGACCAGCGCGTCGACGCGCTCGGGGCTGAGGTTGTGGCCGGTCACGGTGTACCCGGCGCGGACGAGGTTGACGGCCATGGGCAGACCCATGATCCCCAGGCCGATGAAGGCGATCTTCTTGACGGGCACGAGGGCCCCCTTCGTGACTGGTGTGCGGCTGGTGCTGTGCTGCTGGTGCCGTGTGGCTGGCGGCGGGGTGCGCGGCTGGAGGATCAGTTGAGCCAGCCGAAGCTCTGTGCGCTGGGCACGGTCGGCTTGTACTCCAGGCCGACGAGCCCCCGGTAGCCCCCGGTCTGGGCGGCGGTGAGCAGTTCCTCGATGGGCAGCCGTCCGGTGCCGGGCTCGCCGCGCCCGGGGGTGTCGGCGATCTGGATGTGCCCGAACTCGGCGGCGTGGTCGCGGACCGCGGCGGCGAAGTCGTCGCCGTTGACGGCGAGGTGGTACAGGTCCGCCAGGAGGGCGACGTTGTCCGCGCCCGCCTCCCCGGCCCGGGCGACGAAGGCGAGCCCGTCCGCGGCCGTGGTCAGGGGGTAGCTCTCGGCCCCGCTGATGGGCTCGATGAGGACGGTGCCGCCGACCGCCGCCACGGCCTCGGCCGCCGCGACGGTGTTCTCCAGGGCGGTCCGGTCCTGTTCGCCGGGGTCCACCCCCGGCTGGCGCAGGCCGTAGAGGGCGTTGAAGCCCGTGGCTCCCGTGCGCTCGGCGATGCGCACCACGACGTCGATGTTGGCGCGGAACTCGGCGCTGCGCGAGGGGTGCGAGAGCACGCCGCGGTCGGGGCCGGGCAGTTGGCCCGCGAAGAAGTTGAGGCCGCTGAGACGGACACCCGCCCGGTCGAGGGCGGAGACGAAGGCGTCGACCTCGTCCTTGGGCGGGGTCGGGCTCTCGAACGGCCACCAGAACTCGACGGCGTCGAAGCCCGCCTCCCGCGCCGCCCGGGGGCGGTCGTTGAGGGGGAGCTCGGTGAACAGCAGCGAGCAGTTCACCGTGTACCCCAGGGTGTGGCTCATACCTTGCCTCCAGCATCTACTTCCATAATGTGGAAAGTAGTTTTCGCTTTAAGGAATGATTGAAGTGTGTGCCGGGGCACCCCCGCTTGTCAACCACTCCGGAGCCCGGCCTCCTCGCATCCCCGACGCCGCCCCGACCCCACCGGCCCCGCGAACCCCTCGAAACCCGTCGTGAACTCTGGGTGACGGCGAGAAGGTCGGGCCTTCTTTGTGCTCGGGCACAGATCGGGTTATTTTTCGCAGATCTCCCCTTGCGAGTGTTGACAAGGTCACACTCGCATCAACTAGAGTCCCCCCAATCCGTAATACGGAATTAGCTATCTGCACTACGAAAATTCTTGGCGGGGGCCGCGGCGGTACGCCGTCCCACGGACGGGAGCCCGGGGTTCGCGCCAAGTCAGGGGAGACCACATGAGCACCCCGGAGGAGCCGCAGAGCGGGCCCGACCCCGGCCTGGCCCGCCTGAACGCGCTGCCCGAACAGGAGCTGCGCACCGCGCTCGCGCAGTGCCTGGACGTGGACCGCTGGGTCGCGGCCGTCGCGTCCGAGGCGCCCTTCCCCGACCGCGCGGCCCTGCTGGCCTCGGCCGACGGGCACGCGCGCGCGGTCACCGCCGACGAGGTCGCCTCCGCCCTGGCCCGCCACCCCCGCATCGGGGAGAAGGCCGAGGGCGCCGGCACCGAGGCCGCCTGGTCGCGCGGGGAGCAGTCCGCCTTCGCCTCCGACACCGACGACGCCTCCGTGCGCGTCCAGCGGATCTTCGCCCACGCCCAGCGCGAGTACGAGGACAGGTTCGGGCAGATCTACCTCGTCTGCGCGAGCGGGCGCTCCAGCCGCGAACTCCTCGCCGACCTGGTCGCACGCCTGTCCAACGACCGCGGCACCGAACTGGCCGTGGTCGGCGGGGAGCTGCGGCGGATCGCCGGACTCCGCCTCGTCAAACTCCTGGAGGACGCATGAGCCACGTCACCACCCACGTCCTGGACGCCGCCCTGGGCAGCCCCGCCCGCGGCGTGCCCGTGCGGCTGGAGGCCGCCGACGGCGCCGGGTCCTGGCGGACGGTCGCCGAGGGCCGCACCGACGACGACGGGCGCGTGCCCGGCCTGGGCCCCGACCGGCTCCCCGCGGGCTTCCACCGGATCGTCTTCGACACCGGCGCCTACTTCGGGGCGACCGGCCAGCGCGGCTTCTACCCCGAGGTCGCCATCGTGTTCGACCTCGCCGACGAGGACGCCCACTACCACGTCCCGCTGCTGCTGAGCCCGTTCGCCTACTCGACCTACCGGGGTTCCTAGACCGGCGGGCGCCACGCGCCCTCCCCCTGGACACCACCCACACAGACCACCGCGGCGGCACGGCCGACCGGGAAGGGAGCGGCGGGCAGGAGATCCTCGCCGGCCAGGGCAAGCCTGAATCTTCGAGTGCGCGACAGGTCCTTCCGCACGACCACAGCGGTCCTCCCTCGTAGCACTGCGCCACGGCGCGAACGATGACGACTTCACGCATCACACGGATGGAGTTCACCCTGATGGGCATCCGACTCGGAGACAACCAGTACGGCAAGGCCGAGGTCCGCCTCGTCCACGTCAACCGCGACACCGACGTCCACCGGATCAAGGACGTCAACGTCACCTCCCAGCTGCGCGGAGAGCTGGAGACGGTGCACACCCTCGGCGACAACAGCACCTGCCTGCCGACCGACACCCAGAAGAACACCGTCTACGCCAAGGCCCGCGAGTGGGGCGGCGTCGGCGCCGTCGAGGACTTCGCCCTGCGCCTGGCCCGCCACTTCGTGGACGAGCACGAGTACGTGCACGGGGCCCGCCAGGAGGTGCAGGAGTACTCCTGGGAGCGGATCCAGACCTCCTCCGGCCCGCACGACCACGCGTTCTCGCGCAGAGGAGCCGAGACCCGCACCGCCGTCGTCACCAAGACGGGGGGCCGGGAGTGGGTGGTCTCGGGCTTCGAGGGCCTGTCCGTGCTCAAGTCCACCGGCTCGGAGTTCCACGGCTTCCCCAAGACCAAGTACACGACGCTGCCCGAGACCACCGACCGGATCCTGGCCACCGACGTCACCGCCCGCTGGCGCTACGTGGGCGTGGAGCACGACTTCGACAAGGCCTACGCCTCAGTGCGCGCCCTGTGCCTGGACGCCTTCGCCCGGACCCACAGCCTGGCGCTGCAGCAGACCCTCTACGAGATGGGCAAGGCCGTCCTGGAGGCGCACCCGGAGATCGCCGAGATCCGCTTCTCCATGCCCAACAACCACCACTTCCTGGTGGACCTGTCCCCGTTCGGCCTGGACAACCCGAACGAGGTCTTCTTCGCCGCCGACCGGCCCTACGGCAAGATCGAGGCCACCGTGGAGCGCGACGACGCCCCCGAGCCCGGCGACGCCTGGAAGACCGTCCCCGGCTTCGTCTAGGCAGTGTTTTTTTGGACCTCCGCTCCGCTTCGGTCCGTGTTCGGGCGCCCGGAGAACGGGAACCTTCGGCGCCTACGGCGGGTTGGCTCGTCCCTCGCAAACCCGCCTCCGGCACCTCCAGAACCCCGTGGGCGCCCGAACCACCCCCCACAAGCTGAGGCAGGTTCAAAAAACAGTCCCTGGACGGCGCCCCGGGGCGGCAGCCCCCGGCGCGCCCCCTGACGGAGAAAGCCCTGCCCCGCCCCGTGTCCGGGCGCTCCCCCGTGGGCGCTCCGGCGAGTGCCCCGCGGGCGGGACCGCCCTCTCCTCGCGGTCCCGTCCGCGGCCCCGGCGCCCCGCCGGGCACGCGCACCGACACTCCCGTGACCCGCGCGCACAGCCGTGCCACGGGCCCTGGCCCGCCGCGGCGGGCCCTCCCCCGGCCCCGGCACCCCCTGACGGAGGTGTCGGGCCGGTGCGACACCACCGGGCCCCGTGCCCGAGAGTTCGGCCCCCTCCGGGGTGGCCGCCGATCGCAAAGGCTGGAAACTGGCCATGTCGAACAGTCCGTCCGCGAAGGACTCGGCCACAACGAACGCCGCCTCCTCCCCCCGCCCCGAGGACGAGAAGCTGCCCGCGCGGCTGCTCCTGGTCTACGGGCTCCAGCACATCCTCACCATGTACGCCGGCGCGGTGGCGCCGGCCCTCGTCATCGGCGCCGCCGCCGGGCTCGCGAACGACCCTGCCGCCATGGGCATCCTCGTCAGCGGCGCGCTCCTCGTGGCGGGGTTCGCCACCCTCATGCAGACCGTGGGCCACCGGCGCGTCGGCGCGCAGATGCCGATCGTGGTGGCCTGCTCCTTCGTCCCCGTCAGCGCCATCACCTCCCTGGCCGCGGGGCAGGACGGCGAGAACCTGCCCGTGGCCTTCGGCGCCTCCCTGGCCGCCGGGCTCTTCGCCCTGGCGCTGACGCCGTTCTTCGGGCAGCTGATCCGCTTCTTCCCCCCGATCGTCACGGGCACCATCATCACCGTCATCGGCGTCAGCCTCATGCCGGTGGCGGCGCGGTGGATCATGGACGGCGGCGTCCGCACCCTGGAGGACGGCTCCGCGGTCCCGGCCGCGCCCCTGGCCAACCTCGGGCTGGCCGGGCTCACCCTCGGGGTGATCGTGCTCGGCTCCCGGGTCCTGCCCGGTATCTGGGGTCGGCTGTCCATCCTCCTGGGCCTGCTCGTGGGTACCCTGGTCGCCGTTCCCCTGGGCATGGCCGACTTCAGCCGGGTGGGCGAGGCCGACGTCGTGTTCGACCCGACCTCGGTGTTCTACTTCGGCGCACCCCGGTTCGAGGTCGCCGCGGTCGTCACCATGTGCGTCATCATGCTCGTGGTCCTGACCGAGGGGGCCTCGCACATCATCGCGGTCGGGGAGATCACCGGCTCGAAGGTGGACGCCAAACGCATCTCGGCGGGCCTGCGCGCCGACGTGAGCGGGTCGATCATCGGGCCGATCTTCAGCGCCACCCCCACCAGCTCCTTCGCGCAGAACATCGGACTGCTGGCCCTGACCAAGGTGCGCAGCCGCTACGTGGTGGCCACCGGCGCGGGCATCCTCGTCGCGCTGGGGATGTTCCCGGTGCTGGGCGGCGCCATGGCGGCCATCCCCACGCCCGTGCTCGGCGGCGCGGGCCTGGTGCTGTTCGGCAGCGTGGCCGCCAGCGGCGTCAAGACCCTGGCCAAGGTCGACTTCACCAACAACCTCAACCTGGTGCTGGTGGCCGCCTCCGTGGGCGTGGCGGTCATCCCGCTGGCCTACCCCACCTTCTACGCGTTCCTGCCCGAGTCGGTGGAGCTGGTCGCGCACTCGGGCATCATCGGCGCGGCCGTCGTGGCGATCGTGCTCAACGTGTGCTTCAACGTGATCGGCCGCGGGGGCTCCGCCGCCCCGGCCGAGATCGACGCCGAGGAGATCGGCAGCGCCGGTCCCGGGGAGGCCAAGTACACCGACCAGGCCCGGGAGGCCTACCGCGACGGGGGCTCCGAGCCCCTGGACAAGCCCCGGGCGTAATCCGTCGCCGGGCCGGGGGCCGCGCTCCCGCCCCCGGAGCCGGTGTCCGCGGGATCCCCGCGGACACCGGCGTTCCGTTCAGGGCGGCTGAATGGTATGCCTGAGAGGGTGACCGACTGGGATCTTCGCAAACTCCGTGTCCTGCGCACCCTGGAGGAGTTCGGGACCGTCCGGGCCACGGCGGAGGCCCTGTGCATGACCCCCTCCGCCGTGTCCCAGCAGCTCTCCTCCCTCTCCCAGCAGGTGGGGGTCGCCCTGCTGGAGGCGCACGGGCGGCGGGTCCGCCTCACCGACGCCGCGCACGCCCTGCTGCGCCACACCGACATCGTCCTGGCCCAGCTGGAGCGGGCCGAGGCCGAACTGGAGGGCTTCGCCCGGGGCGAGGCCGGGCACGTGCGCGTGGGCGCCTTCGCCACCGCCATCCCCAGCCTCGTGGTGCCCGCGCTGGGCGCCCTGCGGCGCGCCCACCCCGGCCTGACCACGCGGGTGCACCAGGCCGAGGCGGCCGAGGTCTACGACCTGTTGTCGGCGGGCGAGATCGACGTCGGCCTGTCCCTGGCCGCCCAGGCCCCCACCGGCCACGACGGACGCTACGACCGGCGCGAGCTGCTCACCGACCCCCTGGACGCGGCCCTGCCCGCCCACCACCGGCTGGCCGACTCCCGCGCCCTGCGCCTGCGCGACCTGGCCGAGGAGCCGTGGATCTACGGGGCGTCTGGTCCCTGGCGCGACATCACCGTCGCCTCGTGCGCCCAGGCGGGGTTCGTCCCCGAGCAGGCGCACGTGGCCTCCGACTGGAGGGCCATCCTGGACATGGTGGCGGCGGGCATGGGCGTCGCGCTGGTCCCCCGGTTGGCCGCCGCGGACGGCACCCCCGGGGTCAGCCTGCGGGTGCTGCGCTCCGACCAGCCGCGCCGCCACGTGGTCTCCGCCGTGCGCTCCGGGGCGGGCGGGCGCCCCCAGGTCGCGGTGGTGCTGCGCGCCCTGGCCGACACCGCGGCGGACCTGGGCGGCCCTTCTGTTCAGATCAACTGAACAGAATGATCAGAAACTTTCGCTGGAAGTAATCGTTTTCTCTTGGGACTCTGGACATGTCCGACACGTCCACTTTTTTCGGGAGAGACATGAGCGGGGCCCAGCCCACCGATCCACGTGCCTACAACGCCCGGCCCTACGCGGGCGGCGACCCCTACGCCGACTACCGGGGCGCCGACCTGGACTTCTCGGCCCTGGTCGACCTGGCCGACCGGCGCCTGGGCGCCGGGGTCGTGGCGGCCAACGACGAGTTCTTCGCCCAGCGCGAGAACCTGCTGCTGCCCGAACCGGCCGTGTTCGACCCGCACGCCTTCGGGCACAAGGGCAAGGTGATGGACGGCTGGGAGACCCGCAGGCGCCGCGGCGTGAGCGGCGACCAGCCCCACCCAGCGGCCGACGACCACGACTGGGCCCTGGTCCGCCTCGGCCTGCCCGGCCTGGTCCGCGGCGTGGTGGTGGACACCGCGCACTTCCGCGGCAACCACCCCCGCGAGGTCAGCGTCGAGGCCGTCCACCTGGAGGGCACCCCCACCACCGACGAGCTGCTCAAGGCGGAGTGGACCGAGATCGTCCCCCGCGCCTTCGTGTACGGGCACGCCGCCAACGCCTTCGAGGTGGACGCCGGGCGCCGGTGGACCCACCTGCGCCTCAAGCAGTTTCCCGACGGCGGCGTGGCCCGGCTGCGCGTGTACGGCGAGCCCGTGCCCGACCCCGACTGGCTCACCGCCCTCGGCGGCTTCGACGTGGCAGCCCTGGTCAACGGCGGCATGGTCGAGGACGCCTCGGACCGCTTCTACTCCTCGCCGGACAACATCATCGCCCCCGGCCGCTCGCAGAAGATGGACGACGGCTGGGAGAACCGGCGCCGCCGCGACACCGAGCACGACTGGGTGCGCTTCCGCCTCACCGCCCAGGCCACCGTCCGCGCCCTGGAGTTGGACACCGCCTACCTCAAGGGCAACGCGGCGGGCTGGGTGGCGGTCCTGGGACGCGACGCGCACTCCGACGCCCCCGACGCGTGGTTCGAGATCGTCCCCCGCACCCGGCTGGAGCCCGACAGCGCCCACCGCTTCGTCCTGGACACACCGGTCACCGCCACCCACGTGCGCACCGACGTGTACCCCGACGGCGGCATCGCGCGCCTGAACGTCTTCGGCTCCCTGACCACGGCCGGGGCCGACCACCTCCGCGACCGCTGGAGTGAGCTGCGGGGCTGACCCCCGCGCGAACGACCGGGCCGCCGCCGGGAACGTCCCGGCGGCGGCCCGTCGCCGTTCCTACCGGCGGACCAGCATCCGCCCGGCCCTGTCCTCGGGCCCCACGTCCCGTCCGCGCAGGACGGTGCGGCGCACCCGCCCGAGCAGTTCGGCCCCGTCGTAGGGGCTCACCGGGTTGCGGTGCTCCAGCGCGCGCACGTCCACCCGGAAGGACTCCTCCGGGGCGACCACGGCGAAGTCGGCGTCGGCGCCCTCGGCGATGGCGCCCTTGCCGAGCAGCCCGGCCACCCGCGCGGGCCCGGACGACATCCACCGCACCACGTCCGCCAGGGAGCCGCCGCGGCGGCGGGCCTCGGTCCACACCGCGGAGAAGCCCACCTGGAGGCCGGACACCCCGCCCCACGCGGTGCCGAAGTCGCCGGTGTCCAGGTCCTTGAGGTCGGGGGTGCTGGGTGAGTGGTCGCTGACCACGCAGTCGATCAGCCCGTCGGCCAGCGCGCGCCACAGCAGGTCGCGGTTGGCCGCGTCCCGGATGGGCGGGCAGCACTTGTACTGGGTGGCCCCCGCGGGCACGCCCTCGGCCTCCAGGGTGAGGTAGTGCGGGCAGGTCTCCACCGTCAGCGGCACGCCCTCGGCCCTGGCCTGGGCGATCAGCGGCAGCGCGGAGGCGCTGGACAGGTGCAGCACGTGCGCGTGGGTGCCGGTGGCCCTGGCCACGTCGATCACCCGGGCGATCGCCTCGTTCTCGGCGGTGTCGGGCCGCGAGGCCAGGAAGGAGGCGTAGTCGCGCCCGGCCGCGGGCGGTGCCCCTTCCAGGACGCCGGGGTCCTCGGCGTGCACGATGAGCCGTCCGCCGAACTCCCCGATCGCCTCCGCGGCCGTGTACAGCTCATCCGGGGACAGGTGGCCGAACTCCTCCACCCCCGACGGGGACAGGAACGCCTTGAACCCGAACACCCCGCGCTCCCAGAGCGCGGCGAGCTCCTTGGTGGCGCCGGAGCGGCTGTTCTCGGGCACCGCCCCGCCCCAGAAGCCCACGTCCACGGCGAGCTTCCCCTCGGCGGTGGCCTGCTTGGCGTCGAGCCCGACGACGGTGGTGGTCGGCGGCACGCTGTTGAGCGGCATGTCGACCAGGGTCGTGATCCCGCCCAGGGCGGCGGCCCGCGTGGCGGTGGCGAAGCCCTCCCACTCGGTGCGCCCGGGCTCGTTGACGTGCACGTGGGTGTCGACCAGGCCGGGCAGCAGTACCTCGTCCTCGGCCAGGGTGATCTCGCGGCGGGCGATGAGCGGCGCGGTCTCCCCCTCCAGGACGTTGACCACGCGCCCGTCGCGCACCCCGACGGTGACGGGCCGCTCCCCCTCGGGGGTGAGGGCGCGGCGGGCGCGGACGGCGAGATCGTGCTGGGTCATCTGTGTCACTGCTCCTGTCCCACCCGTCGGCTGGCCAGGTCGACGAGTGTGCGGGTGTCGGTTCCGGCGGCGTCGGCCACCTCGGCCTCGTCCAGCGCCCCGCAGCGTACCCCGCTCACCAGGGCGGCGGCCAACGCCTGGGCCGTGGCGGGCTCGTCCAGCACGCCGCCGGACACGGCGCCGAGGTAGGCGCGCAGGCGCGCGGCGGCGGGCGCGAAGGCCTCGCGGTAGAAGACGTAGGTGGCCAGGTAGCGGGTGGGCAGCTGGTGCGGGTGCAGGTCCCAGCCCTGGTAGAAGCCGCGTTCCAGGGAGCGGCGGACCAGGGAGGCGTGCAGGCGCCAGGCGGCGTGCACCTCCTCGGCCGAGCCCACGGGCAGCACGTTGGTGGAGCCGTCGGAGAGCCACACGCCCGTTCCGGCGGCGGCCACCTGCATGACGGCCTTGGCGTGGTCGGCGACCGGGTGGGCCATGCTCTGGTAGGCGGCGGTGATCCCGCAGGCGGCGCTGTAGTCGTAGGTGCCGTAGTGCAGGGCGCTGACCCGGCCCTGTCCGGCGCCGATCATGCGGGCGACGGCCACCGTGCCGTCGGGGAGCAGGACCGACTGCGGGGTCTCGATCTGCAACTCGAAGCGCAGCCGCCCCTCGGGCAGCTCCAGGCGCCGCTCCAGCTCCTCGGTGAGCCAGACCATCGCCTCGACCTGTTCCACGGAGGTGATCTTGGGCAGGGTGAGCGCGAGCCCTTCCGGCAGGCCGCCCAGCTCCGCCAGGAGGGTGTGCAGGAACAGCGCGAGGCTGCGGGCGCCGCGGGCGCGTCCGGCCGCCTCCATTCCCTTCATCCGGACGCCGAGAACGGGCGGGGCCTGTCCGGCTTCGATGTCGGAGCACAGGGCGCGGGCGGCGGCGACGGTGTCGCCGTCCTCCTGTGCGTCGCCCCGGTCGCCGTAGCCGTCCTCCAGGTCCACGCGCAGGTCCTCGACCGGCTCGCGGACGAGCTTGTCGCGCAGGCGGGGCAGGACCCCGGCCACGGCGTCCTCGTCCACACCGGTGGCGGCGGCCAGTGCCGCGGCGTCGGGCGCGTACTCGTCCAGGCTGCGCAGGGCCGCCTCGCCCCACTCCCGGACCAGGCCGGCCCGGACGCGGTCCGCGGGAACGTAGACGGTGTGCACCGGCTGGCGGGCGCCGGAGGAGCCCGGGTAGTCGCGGACGAGTCGGGCGTCGGCGTCGGCCAGGCGGGCGTTCAGCCCGGCGGTGAGCACGTCCAGGCCGAGATCGGGTTCCCTGCGGCGGTTCTCGGACCGGTCCTGTTGCACGTGTATGTCCCCTCCCAGGCTAGTTTTTCCTATCGTGGATAGTAACTTTTGCTATCCGGAATAACAAGGGAGCCCGGGGTGTCCAAGATCCCGGGACGCAGGTTTCCGGACCACCGGAACACCGCCGTTCCACGTGCTATAGAAGACAGTGAGCCGGAAACCGTCCTCCCCCCGCGGAGGCAGGACCCCGAACCCACGGCCCTCAGCATGGGAGCACGATCCTTGTCAGCCCCACAGACCTCTCTACACCCTGAAGAACAGGGCAAACGCGGACGCCCCGGCGGCGTGCAGTCCCTCGACCGCGCCTTCTCACTGCTGGAGATCATGGCCGAGGCGGGCGGCGAGACCTCGCTGAGCCAGCTGGCCGACTCCTCGGGGCTGCCCCTGCCGACCATCCACCGCATCATCCGCACCCTGGTCGGCAACGGTTACGTGCGCCAGCTGCCCTCCCGCCGCTACGCGCTGGGACCCCGGCTGATCGGACTGGGCGACAAGGCCTCGCAGATGCTGGGCACCTGGGCCCGCCCGCACCTGGCGCAGCTGGTGGAGGACCTGGGCGAGACCGCCAACCTCGCCATGCTCGACGGCGACAAGGTCGTCTACGTCGCGCAGGTGCCCTCACAGCACTCCATGCGCATGTTCACCGAGGTGGGGCGCCGCGTGCTGCCGCACTCGGCGGGCGTGGGCAAGGCGCTGCTGTCCCAGCTCGACGACGAGGAGGTGCTGGCCACGGTCCGCCGCACCGGCATGCCCGCCGCCACCGACCGCACCATCACCGACCCCGACGCCTTCCTCGCCGAGCTGCGCCGGGTCCGCTCACAGGGCTTCGCCGTGGACGACGGCGAGCAGGAGGTCGGCGTGCGCTGCGTGGCGGTCCCCGTCGCGGGCGCGCCCTCGGGGATGGCCGTGTCGGTGTCGGGCCCCGAAGCCCGGGTGAGCTGGGAGTTCGTGGACCGCGCCGCCCCCATCGTGCGGCGCTGCGCCACCCTGCTGGCCACCGACCTAAACAACCAGACATGACGAACCGGGCCGGGGTTGCTCCCGGCCCGGCCCGTTCGCCGCGCTCCCGCGCACCCGGCCGACGGCGGTGCCCGCACCCCGCGGGACCACCGGGGGTCGGGGCCCGCACGCGGCACCGGCGGCCCCCGCGGTCAGCCCGTCAGGTGGGCTGGTCGAAGCCCAGCTTGCGCAGCTGCTTGGGGTCGCGCTGCCAGTCCTTGGCCACCCGCACCCGCAGGTCCAGGAACACCCGG
Organism: Nocardiopsis sp. M1B1; assembly: GCF_052466615.1. Classification (NCBI taxonomy): domain Bacteria; kingdom Bacillati; phylum Actinomycetota; class Actinomycetes; order Streptosporangiales; family Nocardiopsidaceae; genus Nocardiopsis; species Nocardiopsis sp. M1B1. The sequence goes on along the minus strand of NZ_CP196194.1, from coordinate 1,786,110 downwards.
CGGCCCAGCAGGGCCTCGATCTGCTTGCGGGCCCGCGAACCCACGTCGCGCAGGCGTGAGCCCTTGGACCCGATCACGATCGCCTTCTGGCTGGAGCGCTCCACGTACAGCGACGCGTAGATGTCCACCAGTTCCTTGCCCGGACGGGTGTTCTCGCGCTCGTACATCTCGTCCACGACCACCGCGATGGAGTGCGGCAGCTCGTCGCGCACACCCTCCAGGGCCGCCTCGCGCACCAGCTCCGCCACCAGCATCTCGTCCGGCTCGTCGGTGAGGTCGCCGTCCGGGTACAGCGGCGGCCCCTCCGGCAGGTGCGAGCACAGCACGTCGGTGACGGTCTCCAGCTGGAAGCCCCCCTGGGCCGAGACCGGGACGATGTCGGCCCAGTCGCCCAGCTCGTTCACCGCCATCAGGTGACGGCCCACGGCGTCCCGGTCCACCAGGTCGGTCTTGGTGACCAGGGCGACCACGGGGGTGTTGGTCTGCTCCGCCAGCTCCTTGGCGATGTAGGTGTCGCCCCGCCCGATCGGCTCGTTGGCGGGCAGGCAGAACGCGATCACGTCCACCTCGACCAGGGTGGACCGCACCAGCGAGTCCAACCGCTCACCCAGCAGGGTGCGCGGCTTGTGCAGGCCGGGCGTGTCCACGATGATCAGCTGCGCGTCGAGCCGGTGCACGATCCCGCGCACCGTGCGCCGCGTGGTCTGGGGCCGGTTGCTGGTGATCGCCACCTTCTGCCCGACCAGCGCGTTCATCAGGGTGGACTTGCCCACGTTGGGGCGGCCCACGAAGCACGCGAAACCGCTGCGGAAGCCCTCGGGGTGGGAGGGCATCTCCAGCGGTACGCGCAGCTTCTCCAGGTCGAGCTCGTTCATGGGTCCTTCTCAGCGCCGGGTGATGCTCGCGGGCACCCCGTCGGGGGCGGCGATCACCACCACCTGGGTCTTCAGGTCGTCCGCCACCGCGCGGTCGTCCTCGGTCAACTCCGCGGCCTCGGTGACCACCACGGCGGCCTCAAGCGCGGTGGCCTCACCGGAGACCGCCGCGGCCACGGCCGCCTGGAGCGCGGACAGCCGGAGCGAGGGCAGCGACACCGTCGTGGCCACGTACGTGCGCCCGGTCTCGTCGCGCACCGCCGCGCCCTCCGCCGCCGCGTTGCGGGCCCGGGAGGCCCGCGCGAGCGTGATGAGCTTGCCGTCCTCGGGGCCGAGCCCCGTCGTCTCCGTCACTGCTCCGTACTCCTCACGTCGTCGTTGCCCTCGTCCGGCGACGCCGCGGCGTCGGCGGGCAGGCGTTCCACCAGGACCGTGGTCATCCGGCTCCGGCGGCTGCTCTTGCCTTCGAGGGTGAGTCGGAGACCAGCGTATTCGGCCCGGTCCCCTCCCACGGGCACCCGGCCCAGGACGAACGCCACGAGTCCGCCGACGGTCTCCACGTCCGCCACGTCCAGGTCCCGGTCCGGGAACAGCTCGTCCAGCTCGCCCAGCGGCAGGCGGGCGGTCACCCGAACCCGGTCCGCGTCGAGCCAGGCCACCGGCGGGATCTCGTGGTCGTACTCGTCGGTGATCTCACCGACGATCTCCTCCACGATGTCCTCCAGGGTCACCAGACCCGCCGTGCCGCCGTACTCGTCGATGGCCACGGCGACGTGGTTGCGCTGCTGCTGCATCTCGCGCAGCAGCTCGTCGATGGGCTTGGTGTCGGGGACGTAGTTCGCCTGGCGCATCACGTCGCCCGCGGTGAGCGGCACCTCGCCGTCGGTGCCCGCGGCCGCCGCCCAGCGGTCCCGCAGCTGGTACACCAGGTCCTTGAGGTAGACGATGCCGACCACGTCGTCCTCGTCCTCGCCCGTCACCGGGATGCGCGAGTACCCGCTGGCCAGCGCCAGGGTCAGCACCGCGTCGGCGTCGGCCCCGCGGCTGGTGAACACGATGTCGGGGCGGGGCACCATCACCTCGCGCACGGGCGTGTCGTCGAGCTTGAACACCGAGTGGATCATCTGGCTCTCCTCGGGGTCGATGACCTCCCCCCGCTCGGCCAGGTCCACGAGCTGGCGCAGCTCCACCTCGGTGCTGAAGGGGCCCTCCCGGTCGCCCTTGGCGCGCGGGGTGAGCGCGCGGCCCGCCCCCACGAACAGCTGGGCGATGGGGCCCACCACGACCTGGACCGGGTAGACCACCGCCGCGCTGGCGCGCGCGAAGCCCCCGGAGAACTGGCGGCCCAGGATGCGCGGCGCGATCGCGATCAGCACCGACTCCACCACGACCATCGCCGCGGCGGTCAGCCCGAGCGCGGGCCAGCCGAGCCCCAGCAGGAACACCATGCCCACGGCCGCGGCCAGCACCGCGCACACCTCGCACACCACGCGCAGGAACAGCAGCACGTTGAGGTGGCGGGTGGGGTCCGCCGACACCCGCTCCCAGCGGCGCCCGGCCTTGGCCACGCGCTCACCGGGGCTCGCCTCGGGCAGGCCCACGGACATCACCCGGGTGACGGCGACCTCCGCGGCCACCAGGAAGCCCGCGACGGCGGTCAGCACCAGGGCGACCGCGAACGCGCTGATCCACTCCACGGGCTCACCGGTGGTCAGCGGGGCGATGTCAGGCCAGGCCGACGGACTCATTCGGCGCTCTCATCCCCCTCGGCCCCGGCCGCCTCGCGCTCGCGCCAGGCCGCGAGGATCTCGCCCTGGAGGCCGAACATCTCCTTGTGCTCCTCGGGCTCGGCGTGGTCGTAGCCCAGCAGGTGCAGGATGCCGTGCGTGCACAGCAGGTCGATCTCCGCCTCGGTGCCGTGCCCGGCCTTCTCCGCCTGGCGCTCGGCGACCTGCGGACAGATGATCACGTCACCCAGGACGCCCGGCTCGCTCGTGCGGCCGGGGCCGCCGGGGCGCAGTTCGTCCATCGGGAAGGAGAGCACGTCGGTGGGGCCGGGCTCGTCCATCCACCGCACGTGCAGGTCGGCCATCGGCTCCTCGTCCACGAGCACGACGGACAGCTCGGCCAGCGGATGGACGCGCATGGCGTCGAGCACGTGACGGGCCAGACGGGAGAGCCTCTCCTCGTCCACGGTGGTGACGCCGGACTCGTTGGCGACGTCGATACTCATGGTTGCGGCTGCCTTACCTAGGGATCGCGGGGCCGGGCGGCGCGCCCGGCCGGTGGTGCGGCGCGCCGGTTCGGCGCGCCCGCGGCAACCGAACCGGTGGACCCGCCCGCGGCGGGCCCACCGGTTCGAACGCCGTGGGGTCGTGCTCCTCGGGCCGTCTCGGCTCCGGCGGGACACGCCCCGTCTCAGTCTGCCTGTTCCTCGTCCCCGGCGCTCCCCGGCTCCGCCGGGGTGTCGGGGGTACCGCGGCGCGCGGACCCGCGGCGGGGGCGGCCGCCCCCGGCGGACCCCCTGCCGTCGCGCGCGTCGCCCTGGGCGGCGTCGTAGCGCCCGTAGGCGTCCACGATCTTGCCGACCAGCTTGTGCCGGACGACGTCCTCACTGCTCAGGCGGCAGAAGGCGATGTCGTCGATGTCACGCAGGATGGACTCGATGGTGCGCAGACCGCTGGTCTGCCCGCCGGGCAGGTCGACCTGGGTCACGTCACCGGTGACCACGATCTTGGAGCCGAACCCGAGCCTGGTGAGGAACATCTTCATCTGCTCGGGCGAGGTGTTCTGGGCCTCGTCCAGGATGATGAAGGAGTCATTGAGGGTGCGACCGCGCATGTACGCCAGGGGCGCGACCTCGATGGTCCCCGCCGCCATGAGCTTGGGGATGGAGTCGGGGTCGAGCATGTCGTGCAGGGCGTCGTAGAGCGGGCGCAGGTAGGGGTCGATCTTGTCGTAGAGGGTGCCGGGCAGGAAGCCCAGCCGCTCACCGGCCTCCACCGCGGGGCGGGTGAGGATGATCCGGTTGACTTCCTTGTCCTGGAGCGCCTTGACCGCCTTGGCCATGGCCAGGTACGTCTTGCCGGTACCGGCGGGACCGATGCCGAACACCACCGTGCGCTGGTCGATGGTGTCGACGTAGCGCTTCTGGTTGAGCGTCTTGGGGCGGATGGTCTTGCCGCGGTTGGACAGGATGTTGGTGGTCAGCACGTCCGCGGGGCGCTCGGCGCCGGGCGAGCGCAGCATGTGGACCATGCGTTCGATGGTGTCGGGGGTGACGTGGGTGCCGCTCTTGGCGAGTTCGATCAGCTCCTCGACGAGGCGGACCACGACGGCGGTCTCCTCCGGGGAGCCGCTGATGGTGAACTCGTTGCCGCGCACGTGGATGTCGCTGTCGAAGGCCCGCTCCAACGCCCTGAGGAGTTCGTCCCTGGAGCCCAGCAGGCTGACCATCGTGTGCTCGTCGGGCACCACGACTTTGACCTGGGTGTCCCGTGGCGGGTGCGTGTGCGTTGTCTCGGACATGGTGAGGCCGTGCGGCCGCTGTCCCTACCCTTCGGTCGGGCGCCTGCCCGACCCCTGCGGGAGGCGCACCTGGTGGACGGTCCCGGCGCCGCGGACGGCGCCCGGTCGGAGCTTGCGCGCCGGTGTTCCCAACGGTCACACCGAACCCTCGAAGCCCACATGGACGATTCTACCCGTCTTATCCGAGAGCGCTCCGGCCGTCAGGCCGGGCGCTGCTGCTGTTCGATGTACTGACGCACGACAGCCAGTGGCGCTCCGCCGCATGATCCGGCGAAATAGGAACCGGACCAGAAGCGGCCATCCCACAGGTACCGGCGCACGTGCGCGTCGTACTCCTGGCGCATCCGCCTGGACGAAACCCCTTTGAGACTGTTGACCAGCTTGGAGAGCTGAACCTTCGGTGGGTAGCGCACGAGAAGGTGTACGTGGTCGTCCTCGCCGTTGAACTCACGCAACTCGGCTTCGAAGTCCGCGCACACCTCGCGCATGATCTCCTCACACCTAGCGAGCATCTCCTCGCACCGCACCTATGGCCGAATCCGCCGGTTGCGCGCAAGAGCCACGCGACGCCACCAGGACTGGCAGCACAAGGTGACCACCGCTCTGGCCGAGCGGTACGGGACGGTCGTGGTCGAGGCACTCACCATCACGAACATGACCAAGTCCGCCAAGGGCACGATCGAACAACCCGGGAAGCGAGTCCGCCAGAAGTCGGGCCTGAACCGCGCCATCGCCCAGGAGGCATGGGGACGCACGGTCACGATGCTGGCGTACAAGCTCGCCCACCGGGGCGGCACCCTGGTGAGAGTGCCTGCTCCAGGCACCTCCCAACGCTGTTCAGCTTGTGGTTTCACCACGCCCGGCAGCCGCCAGAACCAGGCCACGTTCGTATGCAAGAAGGACGGTTGTGGTTTTACGGCGAACGCCGACTACAACGCGGCCCGCAACATCTTGCACCTGTACCGGATCGGCCACGTGGTGGCCCTCCCGGCTGCCGGGAGGGCAGTCGTCAGGCGCGCTCGTCGCGTCAAGCCCACCACCGCGAGGTAGGCGGGAATCCCCCGGATTCATCCGGGGGAGCACTTCAACAAGCCGTCTCCGCCCGACTCGATCCGTTATTTCCGCCTGTGGACGACGTCCGGGAGGGGCTGGGACGGGGTCGGGGGCGCCGGCGTCCGCGGGCCGGACCGGTTCCGCGCCTCCTACCCGGGGGGCCAGTTGAGCCCGCGGCCGCCGAGCAGGTGCCCGTGCAGGTGGAAGACCGTCTGCCCGGCGCCGCTGCCGGTGTTGAACACCAGCCGGTAGCCCTGTTCGGCGACGTCCTCGTCCGCGGCCACCTCGTGCGCCACCCGGACGATCTCGTCGAGCAGGCCGGTGTCCGCCGCGGCGGCCTCGGCGGCGTCGCGGTAGTGCTCGCGCGGGATGACCAGCACATGCGTGGGCGCCTGGGGGTTGATGTCGCGGAAGGCGACCGCGCGCTCGCTCTCGCGCACGATCTCGGCGGGCACCTCCCCCTTCACGATCTTGCAGAAAAGGCAGTCGTCCTGGACCATCGCTCACCTTGTTTTCCGTCTGCGCGGCCGAGGGAACGGCCGCCTTCTCGGTTTCGTCCGGGACCATGATGCCGCAGGTCGCCGTCGGGCGGGCCGACGGCGGAAGGCCTGCGGGGCACCGCGGGCGAGCGGGTTCGGCGACGCTCGGCGCCCCGGGCGCGATAGGCTTTCCACCCGTGCGCGTCAGGTCGTCGGCTCCGTCCGGCCCCGGCCATATTCCCGCGTGTTCGGATTGAAACGCACGTCTACCTGGAAAAGAAGAGGTATGCCCTTTCGTAAACCCCGCGACAAGGGTGTGCGTCGAACTGATGTGACGACAGAAACCATGGTGGCCGGTGCCACCACGGCACCGCTCTCGGTGGAGTGGGACGCCGACCACGCCGTGACGGAGCTCTACCGGGAGCACTACCGTCCGCTCGTTCGGCTCGCCGCCCTGCTGGTCCGCGACCACGCGACCGCGGAAGAGGTCGTCCAGGACTCGTTCGTCGCCATGCACGGAGCGTGGCGCCGCCTGCGCGACCCGAACAAGGCCCTGTCCTACCTGCGCCAGGCCGTGGTCAACAAGGCCCGGTCCGTGCTCCGCCACAGGGCGGTCGTGGAGAAGCACGCGCCCAAGGCCCTGCCCGACGCCCCCAGCGCGGAACACGGCGCGCTGAGCCTGTTGGAGCGCGAAGCCGTCATCCGTGCCCTGCGCAAACTACCCACCCGTCAGCGAGAGGCCATCGTGCTCCGGTACTACGGCGACCTGTCCGAGGCACAGATCGCGGACGCCATGGGGATCAGCCGGGGTGCGGTGAAGAGCCACACGTCCCGCGGTATCTCCGCGCTCCGCTCTGTTCTGGAGCAAACGACATGACCAGCCCCACGAACCCCACGAACGATCCGTTCGAGGAGCAGCTGCGCCACCTGCTCAAGGCCGAGGCCGACGCGGTCACGACCTCTCCCGAGGCGTTGAACCTGATCCGTGAGCGCACCGAGCGCAACCGCGGTTCGGCCTGGTTCGGTATGCCCTGGCTACGTCCGGCGGTGGCGGTGGCGGGAGCCGCCCTGATCGCCGGGTCCGTGGTCATCTCCAGCCCCCAGGTCCGCGACCACGTGCTGGAGATCGTCCCCGCGGGCGCCGACCGCGAGGGCGCGCCCGCCGAGGAGGAGGGCGGGGGCGGCGGTGTGGCCGCTCCCGATCCCTCCACCGGCTCCGTGGACGGCACCACCCAGCAGGAGGAGGAGCCGCCGCGCGACCCGGCCTCCTCCCCCACCCCGGAGGACGACGAGGAGGAGCCCGCTCCCTCCGAGGAGGGCGTGACGGCCGCCGCCACGTGTCCGACGCCCGAGGAGCCCGTCCCCCCGACCCCGTCCAGCTCCGAGGAGGAGAAGGACGAGAAGGCCGCCTCCGAGGAGGAGTGCGAGCCCACCGACGAGCCCAGCAGCGGCGCCGGCGACGGGTCCACCGGTGAGGAGGGCGGCGGCGACAACGGCGGCGGGACCGGCGGGGAGGAGCCCTCCGGCGGCGGTGACGGCACCGGCGGCGAGGGCGGCGGAACCGGAGGCGACGGAACCGGCACGGGCGGCACCGGCACCACCGGGGGCGACAACGGCGCCAAGACGGCTCCCGGCAGCTGACAGGCCCCTCCGAGGCGACCCGTCGCACGTCGGGACCGGTGTCCCCACGGGCGAGAGCCGTCCACGAGAGCATGTGAGAGGCGCCCGGACGTGTCCGGGCGCCTCTCACATGTTCGGGGTCGGGGCGTGCGCCCTACCAGCGGCCGGTGCGGGACTGGAGCACCGACAGGGCGGCGACCCCGGCGGTGGAGGTGCGCAGCACGCTCGGTCCCAGCAGTGCCCGGACCGCGCCCGCGGCGTCGAACGCCTCCAGTTCGGCGTCGGAGAAGCCGCCCTCGGGACCGACCACCACGACGACTCCGGCGCCCCCTCCCGCGGGCAGCTCCAGCTGAGACAGGCGGCTGGCGCCGTCCTCGTGCAGCACGACGCCCAGGTCCGCCCCCGCCAGGAGGCCGACCACGGCGGCCCGGTCGGCGAGGTCGGCGACCTCGGGCAGCCGCGCACGCCGGGCCTGCTTGGCCGCCTCGCGGGCGGTCGCACGCCACTTGGCCAGTGCCTTGGCGGCGCGGTCGCCCTTCCATCGGGTGACGCAGCGCTCCGCCGCCCAGGGCACGACCGCGTCCGCTCCGGCCTCGGTCATCATCTCCACGGCCAGTTCGCCCCGGTCGCCCTTGGGCAGTGCCTGGACCACCGTCAGGCGGGGGCGGGGCGCCGGTTCCTCCCGGCGCTCCACCACCGCGCAGACGATGTGGTCGCGTCCCACGGCGGTCACAGTGCAGCGGGCGCGCAGGCCGCGTCCGTCCGAGAGGTCGACGGTCTCGCCCTCCCGGATGCGGCGCACCACGGCGGCGTGGCGGCCCTCGGCGCCGTCCACCGTCACCCGGTCGGCCGCCAGGTCGGCGGCCTCGACCAGGAAGACCGGCGGTGTCACTTGGCGCCGAAGGCGTCGCGGATCTTGGAGAAGAACCCGCCGTGTCCGGGGCTGAAGCGTCCCGGGGTCTGGTCCTCGCCACGCAGTTCGGCGAACTTGCGCAGGAGGGCCTCCTGCTCCTCGTCCAGCCTGCTCGGGGTCTCCACGTCCACGCGGATGCGCAGGTCGCCCCGGCCGCCGCCGTCGAGGTGGCTGACGCCCTTGTTGGGGAGGGTGATGACGTGGCCGGAGTTGGTGCCCGGGCGCAGGTCGATGTTCTCGGTGCCGTCGAGGGTGTCGAAGGCGAAGGAGGCGCCCAGCGCGGCGGCCGTCATGGGGACGGTCACCGTGCAGTGCAGGTCGTCGCCGCGGCGTTCGAAGGTGGGGTGCGGGCGCTGGATGATCTCCAGGATGATGTCGCCGCGCGGTCCGCCGTTGGGGCCGACCTCGCCCTCCCCGGCGAGCTGGATGCGGGTGCCGTCGTCGACGCCCGCGGGGATCTTGACGGTGCGGGTGACCTTCTCGCGCACCCGGCCCTCGCCCGCGCAGTCGCCGCAGGGGTTGGTGATGACCGAGCCCTGGCCCGAGCACTGGGGGCAGGGGCGGGAGGTCATGACCTGGCCGAGGAAGGACCGGGTGACCTGGGAGACCTCGCCCTGTCCGTGGCACATCTCACAGGTGGTGCGGTGCGAACCGGCCGCCGTCCCCTCGCCCTGGCAGGTCTCGCACAGGATGGCGGTGGGGAAGGTGATCTCCTTGCTGACCCCGAACGCGGTCTCCACCAGGTCGAGTTCGACGCGGATCTTGATGCTGCGCCCGCGGCGGACCCGCTCCCGGGGGCCGCGCCCGCCGGGCTGGCCGCCGCCGAAGAAGGCGTTCATGATGTCGTCGAAGGCGAACCCGCCCGCGCCGCCGAAGCCCCCGGCCCCGCCGCCGCCGGGCGCGTAGGGGTCCTGGCCCATGTCGAACATCCGGCGCTTGTTCTCGTCGGAGAGGACCTCGTAGGCCTGGGTCACCTCCTTGAAGCGCTCCTGGGTTGCGGGGTCCGGATTGATGTCCGGGTGGAGTTCGCGCGCGAGCCGCCGGTAGGCCTTCTTGATCTCGTCCTTGGACGCGTCGCGACGCACTCCGAGAACCTGGTAATAGTCTCTGGCCACTGGGTTACTGTCCTGCCAAAATCTGTCCGACATAGCGAGCCACGGCGCGTACTGCTCCCATCGTCCCCGGGTAGTCCATCCGGGTGGGTCCCACCACACCGATCTTGGCGAGCGACTGGTTTCCCACACCGTAGTCCGCCGACACGATGGAGGTGGACCTCAGGCCCTCGTGGAAGTTCTCCGCGCCGATGCGCACCGTGAGCATCGACGGGTCCTTGGCCTCTCCCAGCAAACGGATGAGGACCATGTTCTCTTCCAGCGCCTCCAGGACGTCCCTGAGGCTGGCGGCGAAGTCGACGGCGGCGAGGTTGGCCGTCCCCGCGAGGACGATCTTCTCCTCGTGCCGTTCGACGAGGCTCTCCAGCAGGACGGAGAGGACCGACACCGCCATCTGGCGGTGTTCGGGCGGCACCTGCGGAGGCAGGTCCTCCACCGCGTCGGGCACGTCGCCGAGGTGGCGTCCGGCGATGGCCCGGTTCAACATCGCGCGCAGGTCGTTGACGGCGGCCTCGTGGACCTCTCCCAGGCCGTCGATGACGCGCTGCTCGACCCGGCCCGTGTTGGTGATCACGACCATCATGATCCGCTGCCCCCCGAGGGGGACCAGTTCCACGTGCTGCACCGACGAGCGGGTCAGCGACGGGTACTGGACGATCGCGACCTGGCGGGTGAGCTGCGCGAGGAGCCGCACGGTCCGGGCGACGATCTCGTCGAGGTCCACGGCGCCGGTGAGGAAGGACTCGATGGCGCGCCGCTCCGCGCTGGAGAGCGGTTTGACCGAGGAGAGCCGGTCGACGAAGAGCCGGTACCCCTTGTCCGTGGGAACGCGTCCGGCACTGGTGTGCGGCTGCGCGATGTAGCCGTCCTCCTCCAGCGCGACCATGTCGTTGCGGATGGTCGCCGGGGAGACTCCGAGCCGGTGCCGGTCGGCCAGGGCCTTGGAACCCACGGGCTCGTTGGTGTTGACGAAGTCTTCGACGACGGCACGCAGGACCGCGAGCTTGCGCTCATCCAGCACTCGCCACCTCCTGGCACTCCATGGTCCTCAGTGCTAAGTCTATGCCCGGCCGCAAACCCTGACGGTTACCCGCGGTCGGCCGGGCCCCGGGGCGGCGTTGTCGCCCCTGCTCCCGCCGGGCCCGCGGCGCGCGCCACCAGTAGACTGCACGACCGTGGCTACCAAGGGAACCGGCCGTTACGGCCGCGACGTGCTCGCCGGGGACTGGCGCCGCCCGAAGAAGAAGGCGGTCCGCGAGGTGTCCCTGGAACGGGAACTGGTCGTCGAGGACGCCGGGGAGGCGTTCTGCGGGGCGGTGGTGGCCTGGGACAAGGCCACCGTCACGCTGGAGGACCGGCACGGCCGCCGCCGCGTGTTCGACCTCGCCCCGGCCGCGTTCCTGGTCGACGGCGAGCCGGTGACCCTGGTGCGCCCCGCCCCGGCGGCGCGGGGACCGCTGCGCAGCGCCTCCGGGTCGGTGGCGGTGCCGGGCGCTCGGGCGCGCACGGCCAGGGAGAGCCGGATCTACGTGGAGGGCGTCCACGACGCCGAACTGGTGGAGAAGGTCTGGGGCCACGACCTGCGCGTGGAGGGGGTGGCCGTCGAGTTCCTGGAGGGGGTCGACGACCTGCCCTCGATCGTGGCGGAGTTCTCACCCGGGCCCGGCAGGAGGCTGGGCGTCCTGGTGGACCACCTGGTGCCGGGTTCCAAGGAGACGTGGATCGCCGAGCGTGTGCGCGGCGAGCACGTGCTGGTGGCCGGGCACCCCTACGTCGACGTCTGGCAGGCGGTCCGGCCGGGTTCGGTGGGGATCGGGGCCTGGCCCGAGGTGCCGCGCGGCGTCCCCTGGAAGGAGGGGGTCGTGAGCGCCCTGGGCTGGCGGATGGAGACGGGAGAGGCGTGGCGCCGGATCCTGGGGTCGGTCCGTACCTATGCTGATCTGGAGCCGGCTCTGCTCGGCCGGGTGGAGGAGCTGATCGACTTCGTCACCGGGCCGCACCCGGACGCTCCCTAGCGAGCGCCGCGCGCGGGGGGAGCGGCAGGACCTAGGATTTGACCCGGGCGAGGCTCCGGTCCCCGTGTCCGGTGCCGAGGTCGCCCGCCTCCGGCCCGCGCGGTCGTCGGTACAGCACGGTAGTACAGGAACCTCCCCCTCATCAGCGGAGCCAAGGAAGAGCATGAGCCAGACCCCGACGAACCCCCCGCCCCCGGAGGATCCCCACCGGGGACAGCAGCCGGACCACGGGCAGGACGGGCAGCAGGAGTACGGACAGCAGCCCCCGCAGCCGGAACCCGGCCAGCAGCCCGCCTACGGGCAGCCGTCCGGGGCGCAGCAGCCCTACGCTCCGCAGCCCGACCAGGACCACGGCCAGCCGCCCTCGGGAGCGCAGCCCGCCTACGGCCAGCCCTCCGGCGCGCAGTCCCCCTACGCCCCGCAGCCCGAGCAGGGCTACCAGGGCTACGGCCAGGCTCCGGGAGCGCAGCCCGACTTCGCACCGCCGCCCGGCGCCCCGTCGCCGTACGCTCCCCAGCCCGGCCAGGGCCAGCCCGCCTACGGCCAGCCCTCGGAAGCGCAGTCGCCCTACGCTCCGCAGTTCGAGCAGGGGCAGCAGGGCTACGGCCAGGCCTCGGGAGCGCAGCCCGGCTACGCCCCGCAGCCCGGGTACGGACAGCAGCCCCACGGCCAGCCGCACCCCCAGCAGGGCGAGTACGGACACCCCTCGGGCGGGCAGCAGCAGCCCGGTTTCGCCCCGCCGGAAGGGACCCCCGAGCAGCCCGGCTACGGGCAGCAGGCAGCCTACGGCCAGCCGCCCTCGGGGGCGCAGCCCGCCTACGGCCAGCCCTCCGGCGCGCAGTCCCCGTACGCCCCGCAGCCCGACCAGGCGCAGCAGGGCTACGCCCAGGCTCCGGGAGCGCAGCCCTCCGGCGCCCAGCCGGGTTACGGGCAGCCCTCCGGCGCCCAGCCCGGCTACGCCCCGCAGCCCGGGTACGGACAGCAGCCCCACGGCCAGCCGCACCCCCAGCAGGGCGAGTACGGACAGCCCCAGCAGGGGGTCTACGGCCAGCCCGTCCCGGGCCAGCAGCAGCCCTACCCCGGCGCCCCCGCGGCGTACGGGCAGCCGGGTGTTCCGGGCCAGCCCCAGCAGGGCGCCCCGGGCGGCGACAACAGCACGCTCGTGGCCATGCTCGCCCACCTGTCGGGCTTCGTGATCGCCTGCCTGGGCTGGATCCCGCCGCTGGCCATCTACTTCGCCAAGCGCAACCAGTCGCCGTTCGTGCGCCACCACGCGTCCGAGGCGGCCAACTTCCAGCTCACCCTGCTGATCCCCTACCTCTTCGCGTGGGTGGCCTTCATCGGCCTGGGTATCTTCTTCCCAGAGCTGTCCTGGATCGGATCCCTCCTGGTCGCCCTGATCTGGGTCGTCGCTATCGTGTTCGGCGTCCTGGGCGCCAACGGCGCCAACAAGGGGACGTGGTACCGCTACCCGGTGAGCATCCGCCTGTTGAAGTGATCCGCTCCCGCACGCAGTCCGAGCGCATCCGCACGAAGGAACCCAACATGTCCTATCCCAACAACCCTCCCGAGGGCCCCTACGGCCAGGGTCAGCAGCCCGGCCAGGACTCCGGCGGTTACCCCTCCCAGCACGGTCACCCCACCGGTGGCCAGCCCGGCTACCAGCAGGGCGGCTACCCGCCCCCGCCCGGCCAGCCCGGCTACCAGGAGCAGTCCGGCGGTTATCCGGGCCAGCCCGGCGGCTACCCCGGCCAGCCCGGGTACGAGCAGACCGGCGGCTACCAGTCCCACTACCAGCAGGGCGGTTACGGCCAGCCCCCGCACGGCGCCTACGGCCCCTCCTCGGCCACGACCGGCCAGCCCAGCCCCGACGAGCGCCAGATGGCGATGTTCGCCCACGTGGGCGGCGGCATCATCGGCTGGCTCGTGCCGCTGATCATCTTCTTCGTCAAGAAGGACGAGTCGCCCTTCGTCCGCAACCAGGCCGCGCAGGCGCTGAACTTCCAGCTCCTGATCCTGATCGGCTACCTGGTCTCCAGCGTCCTGATGATCGTCATCATCGGTTTCCTGACCTGGTTCGTCTGCTGGATCGCCGCCGTCGCCCTCGGCATCATCGGCGGTGTGGCCGCCAACCGGGGCGAGTGGTACCGCTACCCGTTCAACGTCAGCTGGATCAAGTAGTCCGGCGCTTCGGCGAACGCGAGGGGGCCCGGCCGTCGGCCGGGCCCCCTCGTCGTGTCCGTGCCCTGGCGGAGGGGCTCAGGTGAGGTCGCGCACCACGGCGTCGGCGAGCAGGCGCCCGCGCAGGGTGAGGGCCGCGCGGCCCTCCTCGTGGGCGTCCGCGTCCAGCAGGCCCTCGGCGACGGCCCGCTTGGCCGCGTCGCGGCCGTGCGGTTCGAGCAGGTCCAGGGGGCACCCGCCCTCCACGCGCAGCTCCAGCAGGACGCGCTCGAAGCGGCGCTCCTCCTCGGTGAGCACCTCGCGGGCCAGGCCGGGGCTGTGCCCGGCGGCCAGCCGGGCGGCGTAGGCGGCCGGGTGCTTGACGTTCCACCAGCGGGTGCCGCCCACGTGGCTGTGCGCGCCCGGCCCCACTCCCCACCAGTGGCCGCCGGTCCAGTACAGGAGGTTGTGCCTGCTGCGGCCCTGCTCGGTACGCGCCCAGTTGGACACCTCGTAGGCGCTGAACCCGGCCGCGGTGAGGACCTCCTCAGCCATGAGGTAGCGGTCGGCCATCGTGTCGTCGTCGGGCTCGGCGAGTTCGCCCCGGCGCACGCGGGCGGCCAGGCGGGTGCCCTCCTCGACGATGAGCGAGTAGGCCGAGACGTGGTCGGGTCCGGCGGAGACCGCGGCCTCCAGGGAGGCCCGCCAGTCCTCGTCGCCCTCCCCGGGAGTGCCGTAGATCAGGTCGAGGTTGACGTGCTCGAACCCGGCCCGCCGCGCCCACTCCACGCACTGCTCGGGGCGTCCGGGCGTGTGGCCGCGCTCCAGCACCCGCAGCACGTGCTCGCGGGCGCTCTGCATGCCGAAGGACACGCGGGTGAACCCGGCCTCGCGCAGCCGCGCGAGGTAGTCGGGGGTGACCGTCTCGGGGTTGGCCTCGGTGGTCAGCTCGGCGTCGGGCGTGAACCCGAAGCGCTCGCGCACGGCGGCGACCACGCGGCCCAGGTCCTCGGCCGAGAGCAGGGTGGGCGTGCCGCCGCCGACGAACAGCGTGCTGACCGGCGGCCGCTCCCCCGTCAGGACCCGGTCGGCCAGCGCGACCTCCGCGATCGCCTGGTCGGCGTAGGTCTCGCGGGAGGCGGTGGCGGTGCCGTCGCGGGAGACCAGTTCCTCGGCCGTGTAGGTGTTGAAGTCGCAGTAACCGCAGCGGGTGACGCAGAAGGGCACGTGGACGTAGAACCCGAGGGGCCGCCCGCCGAGTTCGGCGAGGGACGGCCCGGGCAGTTCGCCGGTGCTCGGTACGGGATCGCCGTCGAGGGCAACGGAAGGCATGCCTCCAGTGTCGCCGACCGGCAGGTGTGCCCTGGTCCCCCGCGTCGGACGCGGGGGCTCGGGGGCGTGGTGCGGGTTCGGGGGTCGGGAGGCGGGGGTACGGGATCGGGGGACGGAGAACGGGGCGCGGGGATCGGGTGGTGAGGGCCGTGGGGAGGAGCGCCCGGTCAGACCCTGGGGCGCTCCGCCCGGGCGTGCGCGGGGGCGGTGTCGACCCGGGTGAGGGGGGCGTGGTTCCTGGCGGGGGCGATGGCGGTGGAGCCGCGGACGACCAGCTCGGGGTCGAAGACGTACTCGGTGTGGGATACGGGGTGTCCGGCGATCTCGTCGCACAGGGCGCGCACGGCGGCCAGCGCCATGGCGTTGACCGGCTGTCTGACGGTGGTCAGCGGGGGGTCGGTGAAGGCGATGAGCTGGGAGTCGTCGAAGCCCACCACCGAGAAGTCCCGGGGGACGCTCAGGCCGCGCTGGCGGGCGGCGCGGATGGCGCCCAGGGCCATCATGTCCGAGCCGCAGACCATGGCGGTGACGCCGCGTTCGATCAACCGGGTGGCGGCGGCGTGTCCGCCCTCCACGCCGAACAGCGACAGCTCCACGAGGTCCT
Source organism: Nocardiopsis sp. M1B1 (assembly GCF_052466615.1). Classification (NCBI taxonomy): domain Bacteria; kingdom Bacillati; phylum Actinomycetota; class Actinomycetes; order Streptosporangiales; family Nocardiopsidaceae; genus Nocardiopsis; species Nocardiopsis sp. M1B1. The sequence continues at coordinate 1,770,419 of NZ_CP196194.1, read as the reverse complement.
CACCGTCCAGGCCGTGCTGCGCCAGGGCCCGGTGGTAACCGTCGAGCTTGCGGCGGACCGGGACGTAGCGCTCGGGGCCGCTGGTGAAGCCGATACGGGTGTGGCCGAGGGCGACCAGGTGGTTGACCGCCAGGTGCCCGGCCTCCCGGTCGTCGCAGGAGATGAAGGCGGCGGGAATGGCGTCGGCGTACCCGTTGACCAGCACGATCGGGAGTCTGCGCGAGACCAGGGCGTGGTAGCGCTCGTGGGGGGCGGTGGTGTCGGCGTGGCGCCCGGAGACGAAGAGGATGCCGGAGACGTTGCGCTCCAACAGCAGCTCCACGTACTCGTCCTCCGTTATCCCGCCGGGGGTCTGGGTGCACAGCACCGGCGTGTACCCGCGCTGGGCGAGCGCCCCCTCGGCCGCCTGGGCGAACATCGGGAAGACGGGGTTCTCCAGCTCGGGTATGACCATGCCGACCAGTCCCGCGGAGCGCTGCCGCAGCCGGGCGGGGCGCTCGTAGCCGAGGACGTCCAGCGCCGTCAGGACGGCCTTGCGGGTGTCGCTGCCGACGCCCGGCTTGTCGTTGAGCACCCGCGAGACGGTGGCCTCGCTGACGCCTGCGTGCCGCGCGATGTCGGCAAGTCGTGGACCCATGGGCGCAACTCTAGTCGAGATCGTCGTCACATGGCCGAAAATTGGCGGTAATCTTGCGCAAGAAATTGCACTCGTCACAGGGAAGGACCCCCGTTGATGGAGCATCAGACGCACTGGTGGCGCGACGCGGCGATCTACCAGATCTACGTCCGCAGCTTCGCCGACTCCAACGGTGACGGCGAGGGCGACCTCGCCGGCATCCGCGAGCGCCTCCCCCACCTGGCCGAACTCGGGGTGGACGCGATCTGGCTGACGCCGTTCTACGTCTCCCCGCTCGCCGACGGCGGTTACGACGTCGCCGACTACCGCGACGTCGACCCCCGTTTCGGGACCCTGGAGGACTTCGACGCCCTCCTGGAGACCGCCCACGGGATGGGCATCCGCCTGATCATCGACGTGGTGCCCAACCACTCCTCGTCCGCCCACCGGTGGTTCAAGGAGGCCGTGGCCGCAGAGCCGGGCGGACACGCCCGCTCGCGGTACGTCTTCCGGGACGGCAAGGGGCCCGACGGGGAGGAGCCGCCGAACAACTGGAAGTCGATCTTCGGCGGCCCAGCCTGGACCCGCCTCAAGCGGCCCGACGGCACCCCCGAGCAGTGGTACCTGCACCTGTTCGACCCCGAGCAGCCCGACTTCGACTGGACCAACCAGGAGGTGCACGACGAGTTCGACGACGTGCTGCGCTTCTGGCTGGACCGGGGCGTGGACGGGTTCCGCATCGACGTCGCGCACGGCATGGTCAAGGACCCGGCGATGCCCGACATCGCCGAGGACGCCAAGGCCGACATGCTCGACGGCAGCACCTCGCTGCCCTACTTCGACCAGGACGGCGTGCACGAGATCTACCGCCGCTGGGCGCGGATCGCCGCCGAGTACCCGGGCGACCGCGCCCTGGTGGCCGAGGCCTGGGTGGAGGACGCCCAGCGGGTGGCCCGCTACCTGCGCCCGGACGAGCTGCACCAGGCGTTCAACTTCGAGTACCTGACCGCGCCGTGGGACGCCGGGCGCCTGCGCGAGGTCATCGACGTGTCCCTGGCCGCCAACAGCGCGGTGGGCGCGACGACCACGTGGGTGCTGTCCAACCACGACGTGACCCGCCACGTGACCCGCTTCGGCGGCGGCGAGCAGGGGCTGCGCCGTGCGCGCGCGGCGACGCTGCTGATGCTGGGCCTGCCGGGTTCGGTGTACCTGTACCAGGGCGAGGAGCTGGGGCTGCCCGAGGTCACCGACCTGCCCGAGGACTCGTTGCAGGACCCGACCTGGGAGCGTTCGGGGCGCACCGACCGCGGCCGGGACGGCTGCCGGGTGCCGCTGCCGTGGGGCGGCGACCAGGCGCCGTACGGGTTCGGCCCCGAGGGCAGCGTTCCGTGGCTGCCGATGCCCCAGGGCTGGGGCGCCCTGTCGCGCGCCGACCAGCGCGGGGTGGAGGGCTCCACGCTGGAGCTGTACACGAAGGCGCTGCGCCTGCGCCGGAAGCTGGACGCGCTCGGCGACGGCTCGATGGCCTGGCTGGACGCGCCCGACGGCGTGCTGTACTTCGAGCGCGAGCCGGGCGTGCGCGTCGCGGTGAACCTCACCGGGGAGGCCGTGGAGCTCGCGGCCGACGGTGAGGTGCTCGTGGCCAGCGGGCCGGCGGGCGAGCCCGCCGGGGGAGCCCTGACGCTGCCCGCCGAGACGGCGGTGTGGCTGCGCGGCTGAGCAGCGGAGTGGATGAAGGGCTGAGCAGCTGGAGGACTGAGCGGCTGAAGGACTGAAGGACTGAGCGGCTGAGCCCGCGCGGGTGGTGCCGGACACGGTGTCCGGCGCCGCCCGCAGTGTGGGTTGGTGTGGTTTGGTGTGGATTTGCACAGGTCAGCACTACCTTGCTGGTGCAGGGACGCTCTACGTCAACCCCCCGAAACCTTCCCACCAGCCCGGGCTCTACGGGTGCCTGGTCGCTGACGCAGCGACGCTCTACAACGTGCGGACCCCCTACGACGCGCGGTCACGCGCGGGGCTTCATGGTCGCTCTTGGTCTGAACCGTGTACCCCCCACCCCAGATGGCTGAGGGAGATTCCCGGTGGGCGTTCCCACCGGCGACCTCCCGAACCCCTTCGTGACGCCCACCAGACACCTCGAACGACCGGCGCGCAGGGATCTCCTTCGGCAAGTTCGCTGGGCGAACTTGCTCTCAGTCGGTCCCCGCCCCCAGCACTCAACCTCGAAGCCAGAACCCACCACGACCACCCACCCCCCAGGGGCTGACGTGGAACGCGCAACCTCTACGGGTGCCTGGTCACCGTCACCGGCACGCCCTACGCCAACCCCCCAGGGGTGAACGGCCACAGGGGGTTCTGCCCCAACCCCCTGCGGCGGGCCGCCGTTGGCAGCTCTACGGGTGCCCGGCCGGACCCGAACGGGGTTCGAGTGGTCCGCTACGGCGTGTTCAATGGTGTTACGAAATCGCTGACCATCACATGATCGATCAGCGAACGGTCACCGCGCCGCTACCCAGCGCACGATGTCACGCGCCCGTTTCCGTGGCGTTTCCACATCTTTATGCGGGAGATCCGCAAACTCTTTCAAAGCTTGCAAGTTATTGCTAGCGTCACATCACCACGCATGCCCTCGACGGCCGGAACGCATGCGCGACCCCCTCAGCACGGCCTCCCGGAAGGAAGACAGCATGAGATTCCGCAGCGCACGAGCGGTCACGGGCATCGCCGCGATCGCACTGATGGCGACCGCGTGCAGTGGCGGCGGCGACGAGGGCGGGGAGGCCGCCGCCGAGGGCAGCCTCGTCATCTGGTCCGACCCCGAGCGCGCCGACGCCATCGAGGCGGCAGCCCAGGAGTTCGCCGAGGCCAACGGCATCGAGGTCGAGGTCCAGGGCCTGACCTTCGGCGACATCCAGGGCGACGTGCTCAACGCCCACCAGGCCGGGAACGCCCCCGACGTCTTCATCGGCGCCCACGACTGGACGGGCAACCTGGTGCGCAACGGCGCCGTGCAGCCCATCGAGCTGCCCCAGGACCGCGCCTCCGGCCTGGACGAGACCTCCTTGCAGGCCCTCAACTACGACGGCCAGCTCTTCGGTGTTCCCTACTCCCAGGAGAACATCTTCCTCATGCGCAACACCGACCTGGCGCCGGACGCCCCCGCGACCTTCGAGGAGATGGTCGAGGCCGGCACCGAGCTCAAGGACTCCGGTGAGACCAGCGAGGTCCTGTCCATGGCCGTGGGCCAGGAGGGCGACCCCTACCGCATGAACGCCCTGTTCACCTCCGCGGGCGGCTACCTCTTCGGCCAGGACGAGGAGGGCAACTGGGACCCGACCGACCTGGGCGTGGGCACCGACGAGTCCATCGAGGCCATGGAGAAGGTCGCCGAGTACGGCGAGGCCGGAGAGGGCGTGCTGCGCCGCTCCATCACCCTGGAGAACGACGCCTCCCTGTTCTACGAGGGCGAGGCCCCCTTCTTCGTCGCGGGCCCGTGGAACGTCGCCGACGCCAACGAGGCGGGCGTCAACTACGAGATCAGCCCCATCCCCGGCTTCGAGGGCGAGGAGCCCGCCAGCCCCTACATCGGCTACCAGGCGTTCTTCGTCACCGAGGGCAGCGCCAACAGCGCCCTGGCCCAGGAGTTCGTGACCAACTACGTCACCGACACCGACTTCGTCCTCAGCCTCTACGAGGCCGACCCCCGCATGCCGGTGCAGACCGAGGCCCTGGAGAGCGTCTCGGCCGACGACCCCGCCATCGCCGCGATCTCCGAGGCCGGGGCCGAGGGCATGCCGATGCCCTCCATCCCGGAGATGGGCGAGACGTGGGAGCCGCTCGGCATCGCCCAGGCCGCCGTCGTCGCCGGTGAGGACGTGCGCGAGGCCATGGAGGCCGCCCACGAAACGATCGCCTCGCAGATCGGCGAGTAGCGGTGGCGTCCAACAAGACAGCGGGCGCTCCCTCACCGGGGGCGCCCGCCCGCACGCCCCTGCCGGGCGGCCGGTTCGCCGGGAACGGTTCACTGGCCGGGCAGCTGGTCAAGATCGCCCTGCTGGGCCTGTTCACCGCCCTGGGCGTGTGGGCGGTGCTGCCCCTGTACGTGGCGGGCAACTGGTGGGGCATCGGCCTGGTCGTGGCCGTGGTCGGCCTCGTCTACTGGGTCTACCTGTCCAAGCGCACCGTCCCGGCCAAGTACCTGGTCCCGGGCGTGCTGTTCCTGACCGCCTTCCAGATCCTGCCGGTGCTCTACACGATGAGCACCTCGGTGACCAACCTCAGCGACGGCCACCGGGGCGACAAGGAACAGGCCATCGCCTCCATCGAGGCCTACTCGGTGAGCAGTCCGGACGGGGCCGAGGAGTACACCCTGACCGTGGCGGTCACCGGCTCGCCCGAGACCGGTGAGCTGGCCTTCCTGCTCACCGACCCCGAGGGACAGGCCTACGCCGGAACCGAGGAGGGGCTCACCGAGCTCGACGGCGCGACCGTGGAGCCCTCGGGCAAGATCACCGAGGCCTTCGGGTACACGATCCTGTCCCCCACCCAGGTCAACGCGCGCAGCGACGAGCTCCAGGCGTTCGCGGTGCCCACCGGCAGCGGCACGGGCATCCGCTCCAGCGGCCTGTCCACCGCCTTCGAGGGGACCGCGACCCGCGCCTACGACGCCGGGTGCGACTGCGTCACCGACGCCGAGACCGGGATCGTCTACCACGCGGACAACGAGCGGGGCGCGTTCTACGACGAGGACGGGGAGCGGCTGGCCCAGGGCTGGCAGGTCGGCGTGGGCTTCGACAACTTCGCCCGCTTCCTGTTCAACCCGACCTTCGCGTCGTCGTTCTTCAGCATCCTGGTGTGGAACATCGCCTTCGCCGCCTCCGTCACCTTCCTGGTGTTCGTGGTGGGCCTGGCGATCGCGCTCACCCTGCACGTGCCCAGGCTGCGCGGCAAGGTCGTGTACCGGATCCTGGTGGTCCTGCCGTACGCGATGAGCTCGCTGGCGATGTTCCTGCTGTGGCGGGACATGTTCAACACCGACTTCGGCCTGTTCAACCGGGTGCTCGGCCTGGAGGTGGACTGGCTGGGCGACGCGTGGTCGGCCCGGGCGGCGGTGATCCTGGCCAACGTCTGGCTGGGCTACCCGTACATGTTCCTGGTGGCCACGGGAGCCCTCCAGGCCGTCCCGCGCGAGCTGGGCCAGGCGGCGCAGATCGACGGCGCGGGCCCCTGGCAGGCCTTCCGCAACGTCACCCTGCCGCTTCTGATGGTGGCGATGACGCCGATCCTGGTCTCGACGTTCGCGTTCAACTTCAACAACTTCAACGCGGTGTGGCTGATCAGCCAGGGCGGGCCCTTCTCCCCGGAGAGCCCGACGGCCGGGGCCACCGACCTGCTCATCACCTACACCTACCGGCTCGCCTTCAACGAGGCCACCGCCCAGTACGGGTACGCGGCGGCGCTGTCGGTGATGATCTTCCTGATCGTGTCGGTGATGTCGGTGGTCAGCCTCAGCAGGAGCAAGGCCCTCAAGGAGGTGGACTGATGGCGGTCGCGACCCCGGACGCGGTGCGCGCGCCCCACCGGCGCGGTACCGGAGTCCGTCTGGGCCTGTGGGCCCGCAGATACGGCTGGCGCCACGTGGTGATGCTGCTGGTCGTGGCGTTCGCGCTCTTCCCGGTGCTGTTCGTGGTGTCGGCGGCGCTCAACCCGCTGGGCACGCTGTCCAGCGCGCAGTTGTGGCCGACCGGGGCCAGCTTGGACAACGCCGTGGACCTGTTCAGCAACACCCCTTTCACCACCTGGTACGCGAACTCGCTGTTCTTCGCCTTCACCAACGCCGCCGTGACGGTGCTGCTGTCGGCGCTGGCCGCGTACGCGTTCAGCCGCATGCGCTTCCGGGGTCGCCGGGTGGGGCTGATCGGGCTGCTGGTGATCCAGATGTTCCCGCAGTTCCTGGCGATCGTGGCGATCTACCTGATGTTCTCCACGATCGGCGAGTACTACCCGTCGATCGGCTTCGACACCCGGTGGGGGCTGCTGCTGGTCTACCTGGGCGGCGCGCTGAGCATCAACACGTGGCTGATGAAGGGCTTCTTCGACACCGTGCCGAAGGAGCTGGACGAGTCCGCGCAGATGGACGGGGCCTCGCACGCGCAGGTGTTCTTCCGGATCATGCTGCCGCTGGTCACGCCGGTGCTGGCGATCGTGGGCCTGCTGGTGTTCATCTCCACCATCAACGAGTTCCTGATGGCGAGCGTGTTCCTGCGCGACACCGACGCCAAGACGCTGGGCCTGGGCCTTTACCAGCTGGTGGCCTCGCAGCGCAACGCGAACTTCGGGATGTTCGCGGTGGGCGCCATCATGCTGTCCCTGCCCACCCTCGCGGTGTTCTGGTTCCTCCAGCGCTACATCACCGAGGGCCTGACCGCGGGAGCGGTCAAGGGCTGAGCGGGCGGTACCGAGGAGAACGCGGAGGGGGCGCCCCGGCTCGGGGCGCCCCCTCCGTGTCCCCCGCGTGCGGGCGGGACTACTTCTTCTTCTTGTCGTCGGAGCCGCCGGTGTCGGTGGACAGCGCGGAGATGAAGGCCTCCTGAGGCACCTCGACCCGGCCGACCATCTTCATCCGCTTCTTGCCCTCCTTCTGCTTCTCCAGCAGCTTGCGCTTACGGCTGATGTCGCCGCCGTAGCACTTGGAGAGCACGTCCTTGCGGATGGCGCGGATGTTCTCGCGGGCGATCACCCGGGCGCCGATGGCGGCCTGGATGGGCACCTCGAACTGCTGCCGGGGGATGAGCTCGCGCAGCTTCTTGGTCATCTCCACGCCGTAGGCGTAGGCCTTGTCCTTGTGCACGATGGCGGAGAAGGCGTCGACGGCCTCGCCCTGGAGCAGGATGTCCACCTTGACCAGGTCGGAGGCCTTCTCGCCGGTGGGCTCGTAGTCCAGTGACGCGTAGCCCTTGGTACGGGACTTGAGGTGGTCGAAGAAGTCGAAGACGATCTCGGCCAGGGGCAGCGTGTAGCGCATCTCCACGCGGTCCTCGGACAGGTAGTCCATACCCTGGAGGTCGCCGCGCCGCTCCTGGCACAACTCCATGATCTGGCCGATGTGGTCGGCGGGGCTGAGCACGGTGGCCTTGACCATGGGCTCGTAGATGGAGTCGATCTTCCCGGCGGGGAACTCGCTGGGGTTGGTCACCACGTGCTCGGTGCCGTCCTCCATGTCCACCCGGTAGATGACGTTGGGGGCGGTGGAGATGAGGTCGAGGTTGAACTCGCGCTCCAGGCGGGCCCGGGTGATCTCCAGGTGCAGCAGGCCCAGGAAGCCGCAGCGGAAGCCGAAGCCCAGAGCCGCGGAGGTCTCCGGCTCGAAGGCCAGGGCGGCGTCGTTGAGCTGGAGCTTCTCCAGGGCGTCGCGCAGCACCGGGTAGTCGGTGCCCTCGATCGGGTACAGGCCCGAGAACACCATGGGCTTGGGCTCGCGGTACCCGGACAGCATCTCGGTCGCGGGCCGGTTGAGGGAGGTGATGGTGTCACCGACCTTGGACTGGCGCACGTCCTTGACGCCGGTGATGATGTAGCCGACCTCTCCCACCCCCAGTCCGTCGCACTTGGTGGGCTCGGGTGAGCTGACGCCGATCTCCAGGATCTCGTGCGAGGCGCGGGTGGACATCATCTGGATGCGCTCGCGCGGGCTGAGCTTGCCGTCGATCACCCGGACGTAGGTGACCACGCCCCGGTAGGTGTCGTAGACCGAGTCGAAGATCATCGCGCGGGCCGGGGCGTCGGCGTCGCCGACGGGCTGCGGGATCTGGTTGACGATCTCGTTGAGGAGCTCTTCGACGCCCTCGCCCGTCTTGGCGCTGACCTTGAGCACGTCGGAGGGCTCGCAGCCGATGATCCCGGCCAGCTCCTCGGCGTACTTCTCCGGCTGCGCGGCCGGGAGGTCGATCTTGTTGAGCACCGGGATGATGGTGAGGTCGTTCTCCAGGGCCATGTACAGGTTGGCCAGGGTCTGCGCCTCGATGCCCTGCGCGGCGTCCACCAGCAGGACGGCGCCCTCGCAGGCGGCCAGGGAGCGCGAGACCTCGTAGGTGAAGTCGACGTGCCCGGGGGTGTCGATGAGGTCGAGCGTGTAGGTCCGGTCGTCGAGGGCGGTGAAGGGGATGCGCACCGCCTGCGACTTGATGGTGATGCCGCGCTCGCGCTCGATGTCCATGCGGTCCAGGTACTGGGCGCGCATCTGGCGGTCCTCGACGACACCGGTGATCTGGAGCATCCGGTCGGCCAGCGTCGACTTGCCATGGTCGATGTGCGCGATGATGCAGAAGTTGCGGATCAGCGCGGGATCGGTCCAGTTCGGCTGTGCCACCGTGCTCCGTTCACAGGTCGGGTCCGGGTCGTGTGCGCCTAGCGGCGGTGTCGCCCCGCCGCGGCGGAGGCCGACGGCGTCGTCCATCATCCCACGGCGGCCGGGTGCCCTCTCTCGGTGACGGCAGCGGCCCGTGCGGCAGTATGGGGCGCGGGTCTGGTGTCCAGATTATGTGACCCGGGACCGGGAACGGGCCGCGCGGGCGGGCACCGGGCGCGCGACGCCGCCGTTGGGGGCGGTGGCGGGCGGGGAGCGCCCGCGGTCCGGGACGTGGGAGGAGCGGGCGGTTGAAGTGGCTGTTGACACGGTTGCTGGCGGGTGTGGCCGCGATCGCGGTCGTGGTGGTCGGCGCGGGGGCCCTGCTGGCCTTCCAGTTCTCGGGTGAACCGGAGCCGTGGGCGGCCTCGCGGGGCTCCGACGCGGCGTGGGTGGGCTCCTGGGAGGACACCGGCCCCCTGGCGCGGGTGCTCGACACCGGCGGGGTGGACACGGTGTACGTGTACGCGGGCGAGATCGACGCCGAGGGCGCGGTCGAGCGGGTGGAGGACACCGGCGCCCTGCTGTCCTGGCTGGAGCGGGAGTACCCCGACGTGCGCGCGCTGGCGTGGCTGCGGCACGTGGAGAGCGGGTCCTCGCTGCTGAGGGACCAGCTCGACGAACAGGCCCGCGCGGCGCTCGCCCCGGCGGTCGCCGAGGTGGCCGCGGACGGGTTCGCGGGCGTGCACCTGGAGATCCGCCCGGTGACCGTGAACGACCCGTCGATGCCCACGCTCGTGTCGATGGTGCGTGAGGAACTGGGCGAGGAACCCGTGCTGTCGGTGCAGGCCCACCACGTGGAGCTGGTACCGGGCGGACGGGTGCCCTCCTTCGTCATGGAGCGCGGGGAGAAGTACTGGTCCAAGGGCTACCTGGACCGGGTGACCGAGCACGCCGACGAGGTGGTGCTGCCGGGCGTGGGCGCGGGAATGCCCGGCGACGCGCTGTACGGCGGGTTCATGGTGCGGCAGGTGACCGAGGCGGTGACGGCCCTGCGCGCGCACGAGGGCGTGGCGGTGCGGTTCGGGCTGCCCACGTACGGCGATGGCGAGTGGGCCCCGGAGGAGTCCGACGAGTCGTTGACGACCGCGCTGGAGGCCGTCCGGCTGGGCGTGACCGAGGCCGAGCCGCCGGAGGGGATGACCCTGGGGGTGGCCTTCTACCTGGGGGACGAGGCGACCGAGGAGGACGTGGCGGCCTACACGGAGGGGTGGCTGCTGTCCTGAGCGGCGCTCCCCGAAGACCCGTGGGCGGGGCGGTGGAGTCGTCGCCGCCGCTCTGGCCACCGGCCCGCATGCATACCGCATGGAACCACCACGGTGCGCAGAAAACCCCAGAAATGCCTTCCGAGTTCCATAACGGGCATCCATGGGGCGCACGTGGTGCCTGAGCGGTACCCCGTGTGAGGCATACTGGAAGTCCGTGTCTCGGACTTCCACATTGGCCTCGGGCCCTGTGGACTCACACACCCTGCGTCGGCGCCCACGCCGGCCCCTCGCGGAACGGCTGCCCGCGGGTCGGGCCGCCTGGTCCGGTCGGCGCGATGACCAAGATCAACTGGAGCACGTTTTCGCATGGCGAACATCAAGTCGCAGAAGAAGCGCATTCGGCAGAACGAGAAGGCTCGTGTCCGCAACCAGGCGGTGCGCTCCTCGCTGAAGACGGCCGTCCGCAAGTTCCGTGAGGCTGCCGAGGCCGGGGACGTCGAGAAGGCCACCGTCGCCCAGCGCGCCGCCGCTCGCGCGCTGGACAAGGCCACCAGCAAGGGCGTCATCCACCAGAACCAGGCCGCGAACCGCAAGAGCGCGATCGCCAAGCGTCTGCACTCCCTGCAGTCCGCCTGAGACTGAGGCTCGACCCGGCCCGGTGCGCGCGCACCGGGCCGGGTTTTTTCGTGCGCCCGGCCTCGTCCCCCGCCGCCGTCCGCGCGGGTCGAGGAGGCCCGGACGAGGGTTGTCCACAGCCTGGAATCGGCTGCTGACACAGCGTTCCCGGCTTCCTAACGTGGCCTTATGACTGTTCAGCGCCGCAACCGGCGCCACTCCCCCTCGACCGACCAGCAGGACCGACTCCGCGCGCTCACCCTGGACGCCTCGCCCGCCGCCCGGCGCCTGCGCGCGCGTATCCCCCGCTCGCACCCGCGACCCGCGCCGCCTCCCCCCGGTGTCCCGCCGATCCCGAGCGCGCCGTACGCGGTGGCCGGGACGCACGCCCCGTACCGGTCGGCGGCGTCCGACGGCGCGCCCCGCCCGGAGGGCACAGGCCGCCCCGGGGCCGCTTCGCGCGGGGGTCCGGCCACCGGACCTCGGCGGCCGCCCGCTCCCGAGGACACCGTGGCCCGGACTCCTGCCATAGAGCAGCGGGACGGGAACGCCTCCGGTGGCCGCCGGAACCGGGCCAGGCCGGACGCCCCGGGGGCGACCGTCCCCGGGGAGGAAGGCCGCTTCTCGGCCGGGCCCGCCCGGGGTCCATCCGGAAGGCGGCGGACCCAGGGAAGTGCCGAGGCCGGTACCCGTCGTCATCCGGACACGCCGCTCACTCCCGACACGGGCCCCGTTCCCTCGGAGGCCTGGCCCGAGCGCCACCCCGACGACCTGCTCGGCGTGACCGTTCCTCCGCGCCCCTCTCCGGCCGGGTCGTCGGCGGCGCGGAATCCGTCCGGGGAGGACCGAACCGGGAAGGCGACGGTGACCGCCCCACGGACGCCGGAAGGCAGCCGGGACGGGCAGGCGACCGTGCCCCTACCGCGGACCTCCGGGGAGGTCCGGGACGGAAGGTCCGCGGGGTCCGCGAAGCGGGCCTCCGGGGAGGACCCGGACCGCGGAACCGTCCCGTTCGCCCGACGTGTCGGCGCGTCGGAGGGCGCGCCCGGTCCGGACCCGTGGCCCGACCCGGCAGGGGGACGGCACCGGCGCCCGGAGCGCCCGCCGTCGGGGTACGCGGAGTTCGACCCCGAGCCCTCCGACTCGCTCCTGGAACGGCTGGCCCGGCGGTGGCCACCCCGGGCGGCGCTGTCCCGGCGGGCGGTCATCGTCCTGGCCGTGCTGGGCGCCCTGGCCGTCGTACTGGTGCTGACGCTGTACCACCGGCCGACCACGGTGCCCGCCCCCGAGATGGTCACCCGTGCCGCGCCCGCGCCCGTACCCGCGGCGGAGGGCGACAACGCGCAGTCCCCGGCGCGGGAGGCGGGGACGGCGGCCGGGGGCGCGGACACCGGGGAGGCCGGGGGCGCGGCTCCGGAGGAGGACCTCGTGGTGCACGTGGGCGGTGAGGTGTCCGACCCCGGGCTGTACACGCTCCCTTCGGGGTCGCGGGTGGCCGACGCCGTGGAGGAGGCCGGTGGCGCGCTGCCCGACGCCGACCTCGACCTGCTCAACCTGGCCCGCCCCCTGGTCGACGGCGAACAGGTCCTGGTGGGCGTCCCCGTGCCCGCGGGCGCGGGCGTCACCGAAGGCGGCCCCCAGGGCACCGGAGGGCTGGTGGACATCAACCGGGCGGACCGGGCCTTACTGGAGACCCTGCCCGGGATCGGCACGGTGATCGCCGACAACATCGTCTCCTACCGCGAGGAGCACGGCCCCTTCCGCAGCGTCGACGACCTGCTCGACGTGGACCGGATCGGCGACAAGATCCTCGCCGACCTCGAACCCCACGTGACGGTGGGGTGAGCGGCGGTGACCACATGGCTGGGGACGGACGCCTACGGACTGGACAAGCCGCCCGACCTGCGCCTGCTGGCGCCCGCGGCGACGGCCTGGCTGGCCGCGCTGGCGGCGCTCGCCGTCCCGCCGTGGGCCGCCTGGTCCCTGGCCGGGGTCGCGGGGGCGGGCGCGGCGGTGGCGCTCCTGACGGCCGCGCGTGCGCCCCTGGAGGCGGCGGCGCTCACCGCGGCGGCATCGCTGGCCTGTGTGGCCACGGTGGCGGCGGTGGCCGGTGTGCAGGTGCACCGGGTGGAGCGGAGCGCGGCCAGGGAGGCGGCGGAGCAGGGGCGCGAGGCGGAGTTCGAGGCGGTGGTGACGTCCGATCCGCGTCCGCGGTCGGGGACTCCCCGGCCGGGCAGGGCGGCCTGGGTGATCGACGCCCGTACCGCGTGGGTGCGGTCCGGGGGGACCGAGCGCGTGTCCGCGGCGCCGGTGGTGGTCCTGGCCTCGGAGGAGGACTGGCGCGAACTGCTGCCCGGGCAGACCTTCCGGGCGCGGGGCGTCTTCCTCGGCACGGAGGACGACCCCCTCACCGCCGCCCTGGTCCTGGTACGCGGGCCGCCGGAGGAGGTGGGGCGGCCCGGCGGTCTGCAGAGCTTCGCCGGTCTGGTGCGGGAGCGGCTGCGGGAGGCCTCCTCCGGGCTGTCCCGGCCCGAGGACGGGCTCCTCCCGGCGCTGATCGTCGGCGACGCGTCCGGGGTGCCGCCGGAGACCGCCGAGGACTTCCGGGAGACCGGGATGACGCACCTGCTGACCGTCTCGGGGGCCAACCTGGCGGTGCTCACCGGCTTCGTGCTGGCGGTCTCCCGGCTGCTGCGGGCGCCCCCGTGGTGCTCGGTGGCGGGCGGCGCGGCGGTGATCTGGGTGTTCGTCCTGGTGTGCCGCCCGGAGCCGAGCGTGGTGCGCGCGGCGTTCATGGGATCGCTGGGTCTGCTGGCGCTGGCCACGGGGCGCGCCCACGCGGGGCTCGGTGCGCTGGCCGTCACGGTGGTCGGGGTGCTGTTCGTCGCGCCGGGGTTGGCCGCCTCCTTCGGGTTCGCGCTGTCGGTGCTGGCGACCGCAGGCATCCTGCTTCTGGTGCCGCCGTGGACGCGGGCGTGGTCGGCAGGCCTGCCGCGACCGGTGGCGGAGGCGCTGGCGGTGGCCCTGGCCGCGCAGGTGGCGGTCTCCCCCGTGCTGGTCCTGCTCTCGGGCGAACTGTCGTGGATCGCGGTTCCGGCCAACGTGCTGGCCGCTCCGGTGGTCGCGGCGGTGACGGTGGCGGGGACGGCGGTGGCGGCCCTGGCCCTGGCGTGGCCGGGGGCGGCGGCGGTGGCCGCGCACCTGCCCGGGCTGGGGGTGTCGTGGATCGCGGCGGTGGCCGGTGCGGGCGCGCGTGTTCCGCACGGCGCGCTGGCGTGGCGGTCGGATCTGGTGGGAGGGCTGGTCCTGGCCGCCGTGCTGGCGGCGCTGGTGTTCACGCACGGGCGGTTGCGCCGTGTCGTGGCAGCCGTGGTGGCGGCCGTGGTGCTGCTGGCCCTGGCCGCGCGGTGCGTGCCGGGCGGATGGCCGCCCCCGGGATGGGCGCTGGTGGCGTGCGACGTGGGACAGGGCACCGCGTTCGTGCTGTCGGCGGGCCGGGGCTCGGCGGTGGTCGCCGACACCGGGGAGGACCCGGACAGGGTGGACGACTGCCTGGGGCGGCTGGGGGTGCGCGAGGTCCCACTGCTGATTCTGAGCCACGACCACGCCGACCACGTGGACGGAACGCCCGGGGTGCTGCGGCACCGGAGTGTGGGGGCCGCGCTGGCGCCGCCGGGGTTCGGGGAGAGCGCCACGGGGCGGCTGCTGGCCGACGCCGGGGTGCGGTTGTTGGAGGCCGAACGGGGCCAGCAGCTGAGGGTGGGGACGTGGCTGCTGCGCGTGCTGTGGCCGGAGCCCGGCTTCACGGGCTCGGTGAACGACACTTCGGTGGTGGTCCGGGCGGACGGGACGGCGCTGACGGTGCTGTTGACCGGAGACATCGAGGAGGAGGCGCAGAGAAGGCTGCTGGAGGGACCGGACGCCGACCTGTTGCGGGTGACCGTGCTGGCCGTGCCCCACCACGGGGCGGGGAGCCAGGAACCGGCCTTCCTGGAGGCCACCGCCCCGGTGGTGTCGGTGACCTCGGTGGGCGCGGACAACACCTACGGGCATCCGGCGCCGTTCACGTGGAACATCCTGGAACGGGTGGCGCGGGTGAACCTGCGCACCGACCGGGACGGGGACGTGGCCGTGCTGGACGGCGGCGGTTCCGGTCCCGGGCAGGCCGTGGTGCGCGGGCCCGGCCCCGCGCGGTAGGAGGCGGCGCCCTGGAGAGCGGGGCGGCGGAGGACGGCACGGTAAGGGGGTGGGGGCGCGGGAGGCACCGCGTACGGGGCCGGTCACGGTCGGTGCGGGCGACGGGGGCGGGAGTGCGCCCGCCGACCATGTGCCGGGCGCGTGCCCGCCGGCCGCGCGACGGGCGTCCGGCTGGTCGGTGGGGCGTGGCATCCTCTGTGTATGCCTGCACCCGCCCTGCTCACGATCATCGTCGGGGACGAGGAACTCCTCGTCGACCGGGCCGTCGCCTCCGTCGTCGCGGCGGTCCGCGAGGCCGACCCCGGCGTGGACGTCCACGACCTGCTGCCCGCCCAGGTGGGGATGTCCACGCTCGTCGAGGTGACCTCGCCCTCGTTGTTCGGCGACCGGCGGGTGGTGGTGCTGCGCTCGTCCCAGGACCTGACCAAGGACCTGGCGGCGACCGTCACCGACTACCTCGGGGACCCGGCCGACGACGTCAACCTCGTGCTCACCCACGCGGGTGGCAACAAGGGCAAGGCCCTGCTCCAGGCCGCGGTCAAGGCGGGCGCCCACCGCGTGGACTGCAAGGGGCCGAGCAAGCCCGCCGAGCGGGTGGCCTTCGTCAAGGGCGAGTTCTCCCAGGCGGGGCGCCAGATCACCGCCGACGCCGCGCAGGCGCTGGTGGACGCGGTCGGCAGCGAGCTGCGCGAGATCGCGGCGGCCTGCACCCAGCTGATCGCCGACACCGAGGGCCGGGTGGACGCCGCGGCGGTGGCCAGGTACCACTCCGGCAAGGCGGAGGCCTCGGGGTTCACCGTGGCCGACCGCGCCGTGGAGGGGCGCCTGCCCGAGGCGCTGGAGCAGTTGCGCTGGTCGCTGGCGGTGGGTACCGCCCCGGTGCTGATCAACAGCGCGCTGGCCGGTGCGGTGCGCGGTATCGCCGTGGCCGCCCAGCCGCCGCGCGGCATGTCCGAGGCGGACCTGGCCAAGCGCGCCAAGGTCCCGCCGTGGAAGCTGCGGACCCTGCGTCAGCAGGCGCGGGGGTGGAGCCCGGCGGGGGTCACCCGCGCCATGGCGGTGGTCGCCGAGACCGACGCGCTCATCAAGGGCGCCGGACGCGACCCCGAGTACGCGCTGGAGCGGGCCGTCATCGAGATCGCCCGGGCCCGCGGCAGGCGTTAGCGGTGGTCTCGGAGGGCAGCTTCGGGCGTCGTAGGCGCCGCCTCAGCGGATGGTCCTGCCGCCCTGCCACACCCGCAGGGTGTTGAGGCCCATCGACCAGGCGAAGGCGCCCTCGTGGTCGGCGTCCCACTGGACGAGGTCGGCCAGGCTGCCGGGCGCGAGCACGCCCCGGTCGGTCAGGCCCAGGGCGCGTGCGCTGCCCACCGTGGCGGCGTGCAGGGCCTCCTGCACGGTCATCTCGAACATGGAGATGGCCAGCGAGATCACCAGGGGCATCGACATCGTGCCCGACTGGCCGGGGTTGTGGTCGGTGCCCAGCCCGATGGGCACGCCGTGGTCGAGCAGCGACCGCACCGGCGGGGTGCGGCGCTCGTGCAGCGAGGTCGTCGGGCAGGCCACCACCGGCGTGCGGGTGGCGGCCAGCGCCAGGACGTCCTGCTCGTCGGTCTCGTGCAGCAGGTCCACGGAGGAGCAGCCCATCTCGGCGGCCATGCGCACGGCGCCGTGCCGGGGTCGCGAGCAGGCGTGCAGGGTGGTGCGCAGTCCCGCGGACTGGCCCACCCCCAGCAGCATGCGGGCGTCCTCGGTGGTGAACTGCTGGTTGTCGCAGTACACGTCCACCCCGTCGGCACCGGCCAGCGCGGCGTCGTTGAGCCAGGAGGCGGCGGTGGCCGCGTACTCCCTGGGTCTGCCGAAGAACTCGGGCGGCACCCCGTGCGCGGGGAAGAAGGTGACGTGCAGGCGCGGCATGCCCGGTTCCTCCTCCAGGGAGCGCAGCAGGCGCACGTCGGCCAGTTCGCCGTCCCTGGTCAGGTGGTAGCCGGTCTTGGCCTCCACGGTGGTGGTGCCGGTCAGCACCCAGTGCCGGAGCCGTTCGCGGACCGCGTTGCACAGGGTCCAGGGGTCGGTACCGCGGGTGATGGTGACGGTGGTGGAGACACCGCCCCCGGCCGCGAAGATGTCCCCCTTGGAGGCGCCCTTGGCCCACATGTTGACCTCGGCGTAGCGGTCCCCCGCGTACACCGGGTGGCAGTGGGCGTCGATCAGCCCGGGGGTGATCATGCCGCCGCCGATGTTGACGACGTCGTCGACGTCGGTGAGGTCGTCCACCACGCCCGGGACGCTCTGGGGGAGCTCGGCGGCGGGCCCCACCCAGGCCACCCGGTCGTCGTCCATCAGGAGCGCGGCCTTGGTGATCAGCTCGCTCCCGGTCCACAGCCGACCGATGTTGCTGAGGAGTACCGCCGTCATGGGGTCGTCCGCCCTCGCCGGTCAGGTCAGCCGGTGCGGCTGCGGGACACGGTCGTGGGATACACGGGCGGGCATGGCGACCTCGTATCTGGAGCGGTCCGACGGAGCCGGTGGGGCGGCCTGCGGCCGCCGCGGTGCCGTGACAGTGGCACAGGGGGCGGCTGTCGCGGGACAGCGGCCACTGGCGGCCAGTGCTCCAAAACCGTAGTCCATCCGCGGACTCCGTGTACACCTCCCCGGAAGGACGAATAGGACGGTAACCCGACAAAGGCCGCGGGCACACCGGGCGACCGGTGCCATCGGCGGCCCCGGTGGTCTGGGTGTTCGCGTGCGCCGATCGGACGGGGACGCGTCCGTGCGCCGCCGGGGCCCGTCCCCGGACACGGCGAGGCCGGGGCGCCTATGGGGGCGCCCCGGCCGTGCGCGGCGGACCGCGCGTGCCTCAGGCCGTGCTGGGCGTGTACTCGTCGAGTCTGCCCGCGAGCAGGGCCGGCACGAAGGCGTGGATCGCCGTGCCCTCGGCGGTGTGCTCCTCGCTGAGGATGCGCCCCTCCTCGTGGATCCGGGCGATGAGGTCGCCCCGCGAGTACGGGACGAGCGCCCGGACCTCGTGCGCCAGCTCGGGCAGCGCCGCGGCGACCGCGTCCACCAGCGCGGGCACGCCCTCACCGGTACGGGCCGACACCTCGACCATGTCCGGGTAGCGGGTGCGCAGCGCCTTGAGCACGTCGGGGTCGGCGGCGTCCACCTTGTTGACCACGATGAGCTCGGGCACGTCACCGGCGTCGATGTCGGCGAAGACGTGCCGGACCGCGCTGATCTGGCTCTCGGGGTCGGGGTGGGACCCGTCGACCACGTGCAGGACCAGGTCGGAGTCGGCGACCTCCTCCAGGGTGGAGCGGAAGGCCTCCACGAGCTGGTGCGGCAGGTGCCGGACGAAGCCGACGGTGTCGCTGAGCGTGAACCCGCGGCCGTCGGGCGTGCGGGCCTGGCGCACGGTCGGGTCCAGGGTGGCGAACAGGGCGTTCTCGACCAGGACCCCGGCGCCGGTCAGCCGGTTGAGCAGGCTCGACTTGCCCGCGTTGGTGTACCCGGCGATGGCCACGGACGGCACCGAGCGGGTGCGCCGGACGTCGCGCTTGACGTCGCGGGCGGTGCGCATGTGGGCGAGCTGGCGGCGCAGCTTGGCCATCTTGTCGTTGATGCGTCGGCGGTCGGTCTCGATCTTGGTCTCACCCGGGCCGCGCAGTCCCACGCCGCCGCCCGCGCCACCGCCGCCGGAGCCGCCCGCCTGACGGGACAGGGCGTCACCCCAGCCGCGCAGTCGCGGCAGCAGGTAGCTGAGCTGGGCGAGCTCGACCTGGGCCTTGCCCTCGCTGCTGCGCGCGTGCTGGGCGAAGATGTCCAGGATCAGGGCCGTGCGGTCGATCACCTTGACCTTGACCACGTCCTCCAGCTGGCGCAGCTGGCCGGGCGTGAGCTCCCCGTCGCAGATCACGGTGTCGGCGCCGGTGGCCTCCACGATGTCGCGCAGTTCGGCGGCCTTGCCCTTGCCGACGTAGGTGGCGGGGTCGGGCTTGGAGCGGCGCTGGGTGACCCCCTCCAGCACGAGCGCGCCCGCGGTCTCGGACAGGGCGGCGAGCTCGGTGAGCGAGTTGTCCGCGTCGGCCTGTGAGCCGCTGGTCCACACGCCGATGAGGATGACGCGCTCCAGCCTCAGGGAGCGGTACTCGACCTCGGTGACGTCGGTGAGTTCGGTGGACAGTCCCGGAACCCGGCGCAGCGCGTGGCGCTCGGCGAGTTCCATCTCGCCCTGGTCGGGGGCGTTGTCCGGGTCGTCGTAGCGGTCACCGCCGGTGGCCCTGGCCTCGCGGGACGCGTCGTGTGCGTCGACCCCGTCCCCGACGGTGATCGCCTCGCGGAACGCGTCCTCGGCCTCGTGGCCGTCGTGGACGCTTCCGCGGGTGTCAGCTGTATTCATATCCCTCCAGGTGGGTCAACGTGGCCGCCGCCCCGATTCTTCCCGCGACCGGGCGGTGGCGGGTGCCCTGACGATGGTGGCATCTCGCCTCCGCGCGGGCACCTGAATTATCGCAGGGCACGGCGGGCACGACACTCCATGGGATCCGAGCCGGGTCCCGCGTCCGTCCCGACGACGGGCGCCGACGCCGCGGGAGAAGTTTTCGCGACCTTCCCATCCAGGGAAACTCCCAAGTCAGTGAGACACGCGCGACGTTGACCGTCCGCGAACCGGGCGGTAGCTTCGTTTTCCACATACCAAAAGCTTATTTCGTATTGCGGAAGGTTTTCCATGGGCGCCACGCACGGGGTCGAGATCACCGGCCCCCTCCACGAACGGTTCGACGAGATCCTCACCGAGGACGCCCTCGCCCTCGTCGCCGAACTGCACCGCGCCTTCGAGGCGCGTCGTCAGGAGCTCCTCCAGGCCCGGGTGGCCAGGCAGGAGCAGATCTCGGCCGGGGCCGACCTCGACTTCCTCCCCGAGACCAAGCACATCCGCGAGGACGACAGCTGGCGGGTCGCCCCTCCCGCCCCGGGCATCACGGACCGCCGCGTGGAGATCACCGGCCCCACCGACCGCAAGATGACCATCAACGCGCTCAACTCCGGCGCCAAGGTGTGGCTGGCCGACTTCGAGGACGCCAACACCCCGCTGTGGGAGAACATGATCGGGGGCCAGCTCAACCTGCGCGACGCCCTCGACCGCACCATCGACTTCACCTCCCCCCAGGGCAAGGCCTACGCCCTGAAGGAGGACGGCGAGCTCGCCACCGTCGTCGTCCGCCCGCGCGGCTGGCACCTGGACGAGAAGCACGTCCTCGTGGACGGCGAGCGCGTCAGCGGCGGCCTGCTGGACTTCGCCCTCTACTTCTTCCACTGCGCCCAGCGCCAGATCGACAAGGGCAGGGGCCCCTACTTCTACCTGCCCAAGATGCAGAGCCACCTTGAGGCGCGCCTGTGGAACGACGTCTTCGTCCTGGCCCAGGAGCGCCTGGGCATCCCGCGCGGCACCATCCGCGCGACCTGCCTCATCGAGACCATCCCGGCCGCGTTCGAGATGGAGGAGATCCTCTACGAGCTGCGCGAGCACTCCGCGGGCCTCAACGCGGGCCGCTGGGACTACCTGTTCAGCATCATCAAGACGCACCGCACCCGCGGCCGCAGGTTCCTGCTGCCCGAGCGCAACGCCGTCACGATGACCGCGCCGATGATGCGCGCCTACACCGAACTGCTGGTCAAGACCTGCCACAAGCGCGGCGCCCACGCCATCGGCGGCATGGCGGCCTTCATCCCCTCCCGCAAGGACGAGGAGGTCAACAGGACCGCCTTCGCCAAGGTCCGCGACGACAAGTCCCGCGAGTCCGGCGACGGCTTCGACGGCTCCTGGGTCGCCCACCCGGGCCTGGTCCCGGTGGCCATGGAGGTCTTCGACGGCGTCCTGGGCGAGCGCCCCAACCAGATCGACAAGCAGCGCCCCGAGGTCGAGGTCTCGGCCGAGGACCTGCTGGCCGTGGACAGGACCCCGGGCGGGGTCACCCTCGCGGGCCTGCGCGGCAACGTCAACGTCGCCCTGCAGTACCTGGCGACGTGGATGGGCGGCAACGGCGCGGTGGCCATCCACAACCTCATGGAGGACGCCGCGACCGCCGAGATCTCCCGCTCCCAGGTCTGGCAGTGGCTGCACAACGAAATCACGCTCGACAACGGCCCCAAGGTCACCGCCGACCTCGTTCGGGGGATCATCGACGAGGAGCTCGCCGCCATCCGCGAGCAGTTGGGCGCGGACTTCGACGAGAACCTGTACCAGCAGGCCGGAGAGCTGTTCACCGAGGTGGCCCTGGCCGACGAGTACGTCGACTTCCTGACGCTGCCCGCCTACGAGCGCATGCCCTGACCCGGCACTGATTTCATAACACGGAAGACAACTTCCACTGCACCCCTTGCCCAGGCAAGGGGTGCAGTCGTACGTTCACCTTGCGAGGTCGCGTCCGCGAGCGGGCGGGACCGTCCGTGTCCGCGCAGGTGGAACCGGGAGGCGCCCATGTCCGAGACCGATACGGCACAGGCGGCCGTGGCCGGGCTCGTCCCGCGGCTGCGCCGGATCTGCGGCGAGGACGGCGTGCTCACCGACACCGCCCGGCGCCGCACCTACGAGAGCGACGGGCTGCCCCACCACCGCGCCCTCCCCGGCGTCGTGGTGCTGCCCACCACCGCCGACCAGGTCGCCGCCGTCGTGCGCTTGTGCGCCGAGAACGGCGTGCCCTTCGTCCCGCGCGGCGCGGGCACCGGCCTGTCCGCGGGCGCCCTCCCCCACGCCGAGGGCGTCCTGCTGGTCACCTCGCGCATGCGCCGCGTCCTGGAGATCGACGTCGAGAACGAGTGCGCGGTCGTCGAACCCGGTGTGGCCAACCTGGACGTCACCCGCGCCGCCGCGCCCCACGGCTACTACTACGCGCCCGACCCCTCCAGCCAGCAGGTGTGCTCCGTGGGCGGCAACGTCGCCGAGAACTCCGGCGGCGCCCACTGCCTCAAGTACGGGTTCACCGTCAACCACGTGCGCGGCCTGGACATCGTCACCCCCTCCGGCGAGCAGGTGAGCCTGGGCGGCAAGAACCCCGGCGCGCACGGCTACGACCTCGTCGGGGCCTTCATCGGCTCCGAGGGCACCCTGGGCGTGGCCACCCGGATCACCGTCGGCCTCACCCGGTCGCCGGAACGCACCGTCACCCTGCTGTCGGCGTTCGCCTCGATGGACGCGGGCGGCCGGGCGGTCAGCTCCATCATCTCCGCCGGGGTGCTGCCCTCGGCCGTGGAGATGATGGACGCGCTGGCCATCGAGGCCGCCGAGAGGGCCGTGGCCTGCGACTACCCCGCGGGTGCCGCGGCCGTGCTGGTCGTGGAGCTGGACGGGCCCGCCGCGGAGGTCGAGGCGCAGCTCGCCGAGGTCACCCGGCTGTGCGCGGAGGCGGGAGCCTTCGAGACCCGCACCGCCGACGACGCCGACGAGCGCGCCCGGATCTGGAAGGGCCGCAAGTCCGCCTTCGCCGCCGTCGGCCGGATCAGCCCCGCCTACATCGTCCAAGACGGAGTCGTCCCGCGCACGGCCCTGCCCGAGGTGCTGCGGCGCATCACCGAACTGTCGGCGGCCTCGGGCATCCGCGTCGCCAACGTCTTCCACGCCGGGGACGGCAATCTGCACCCGCTCGTGCTCTTCGACGACGCGGAGCCGGGCGCGGCGGAGCGGGCCGAGGAGGTCTCCGGAGCCATCCTGGACCTGTGCATCGAGCACGGCGGCTCCATCACCGGCGAGCACGGGGTGGGCGTGGACAAGGCGTGCAAGATGCCGCGCATGTACGGCCCCGACGACCTGGCCACCTTCGACCTGTTCCGCCGGGCCCTGGACCCGGACGGGATCGCCAACCCGGACAAGCTGCTGCCCACCCCGCGCCTGTGCGGCGAGCGGCCCGGGGTGCGCACGGGGGTGCACCCGCTGGTGGAGGCGGGAAGGGCCGAGCAGTTCTGAGGCGCGGGCGGACCGCGGGCACGGGGGGGGAGAACGCGTGACACTCGTCGAGGGACCGGACGCCCGGGGCGGCGCCCAGCGCGAGGGAACCGGCGCCGACGCGGTGGGCGGCCTCGTCCCCGCGCGCGTGGCGCGTCCCGCCGACACCGGGGGTCTGGGCCGGGTCATGGCGTCCGCCGCCCGGGAGGGGCTGACCGTCGTCGCGCGCGGCGGGGGCACGGCCCTGGACTGGGGCGGCCTCCCCCGCGGGTTGGACCTGCTCGTGGACACCGCCGACCTGTCGTGGATCGAGCACATCGCGGGCGACCTGGTGGTGGAGGTGGGCGCGGGAACCCCCGTGGCCGAACTGTACGACGTGCTGGCCGCCGCCGGGCAGCGGCTGTCGGCGGACCCCGTGCGCACGGGCGGCACCGTGGGCGGGATGGTGGCCACGGGCGTGAGCGGACCGCGCCGCCTGCTCACCGGGGCGCTGCGCGACCTGGTCATCGGGATGACGGTGGTGCGCGCCGACGGCGTGGTGGCGCGCAGCGGGGGCCGGGTGGTCAAGAACGTGGCCGGGTACGACCTGGCCAAGCTGCACACCGGCGGCCTGGGCACCCTGGGCGTGATCGCCTCGGTGGCCTTCCGCCTGCACCCGCTCCCCCGCGCCCTGCGCGTGCTGACCCTCCCCGCGTCCTCCGCCGAACACGCCGAGCGCCTGCTGAAGGCACTGCGCGGATGCACGGCGACGCCCGCGGCGGTCGAGCTGGACTGGCCCTCGGCGGGCCTGCGGGTGGTGCTGGAGGGAACCCCGGACGGCGTCGGGTCGCGGGTGGCCGAGATCGCCGCGGCCACCGGCGCGGAGCCCGAGGTGGCCGACGCCCTGCCCGAGGGCTGGGGCGTGCTGCCCTCCGAGGGCACGCTCGCCCTGGTGTCGGTGCCGCCCGCCGAGAGCGTGCGGGCCGCGGTGCGGGTGCACGACCTGTCCGGCGCGGGCGTCAGCGGCTCGGCCCGGGCGGGCGCGCTGTACGCGTCCTTCCCGCCGGGCGCCGGGGCCGCCGAGGTGGCGGCCGTGCTCGACGGCGTGCGTTCGGTGCCCGGCTGGACGATGACCCTGCTGCGCGCGGAACCGCACGTCCATGCCGCCGGTGTGGACCTGTGGGGCGAGGTCGCCGGACTGCCGCTGATGCGGGCGGTCAAGGACTCCCTCGACCCCGGACACCGCCTGGCCCCCGGGCGCTTCGCGGGAGGCATCTGAACACGTGCGCACACCCTGGGAGGGCCCGTGACCGACCCGACGACCGCGGACGAGCGCGACCGGCTGTTCTCCGACCTGCTCAACGACTGCGTCCACTGCGGCTTCTGCCTGCCCACCTGTCCCACGCACGTGCTGTGGGGCCAGGAGATGGACTCGCCGCGCGGGCGGATCCACCTGATGGCGCAGACGCACGACGAGGACGTGCTGACCGAGGCCGCGGTCGGGCACTTCGACAACTGCCTGGGCTGTCTGGCGTGCGTGTCCGCCTGCCCCTCGGGGGTGGCCTACGACGCGCTCATCGACACCACCCGGCACCGGGTGGAGAGGGAGCACGAGCGGCCCGCGGGCGAGCGGGCGCTGCGCGGGGCGATCTTCGCGCTGTTCCCGTACCGGCGCAGGCTGGGGCTGCTGCGCGGGCCGCTGCGCGCCTACCAGGCCAGCGGCGTCTCCTCACTGGTGCGGCGCACGGGGCTGCTGGAGCGGATCTCCCCCGCCCTGGCCACCATGGAGCGCATCTCGCCGCCGCTGTCGTCTCCCCCTCCCGCCCTGCCGGAGCTGGTGCCCGCGGTGGGGCGGGCCCGGGCGCGGGTGGGCATGCTGGTGGGCTGCGTGCAGGGCGCGTTCTTCCCCGAGGTCAACACCGCGACCGCGCGGGTGCTGGCCCTGGAGGGCTGCGACGTGGTCATCCCCCGCGCCCAGGGCTGCTGCGGGGCCCTGTCCGGGCACGCCGGGCGGATGGAGGAGTCGGCCGACCTCGCCCGGAGCCTGATCGAGGTGTTCGAACGCGAGCGGGTGGACCGGATCGTGGTCAACTCGGCCGGGTGCGGGTCCAGCATGAAGCACTTCGACCGCACCCTGGCCGAGGCGGGCGCGGACCGGGCCTGGGTGCGCCGGGGGCGCGCCCAGGCCGAGCGGGTCGCGGACCTCACCGAGTTCCTGGTGGAGCTGGGACCGCGGGTCGAGCGCCATCCCCTCCCCCTGCACGTGGCCTACCACGACGCGTGCCACCTCTCCCACGGCCAGGGCGTCACCCGGCCGCCCCGCGCCCTGCTCGCGGGGATTCCGGAGCTGCGGGTGTCCGACCTGCCCAACGGCGAGATCTGCTGCGGCTCGGCGGGGGTGTACAACCTGCTCAAGCCCGATGCCGCCCGCGAGCTCGGCGACCGCAAGGGGCGGGACGTGGCCTCCACCGGCGCCGACGTCCTGGTGTCGGGGAACCCGGGGTGCTCGCTCCAGATAGCCTCCGCCATGGACCGCGCGGGTTCGCCGGTGGCGGTGACCCACACCGCCCGGGTGCTGGACGCCTCCCTGCGGGGGCTGACCGTGGCGCGGTTGCTGGGACGTCGCTGAGCGTTCGGTGGCGGAGGCGGTTGACGGGGGTTGCGGAGGTGGGAGTTCGCCTTCACGTCCGCCCGGGGAAACTGTGGATTTTAATGCTTTTGTGGGTTGAGGGTGTCTGATCGCGCTCACGCCAGCCCGTGGGGGTTTTGAACCCCGACTCCAGGGGGGTTTGTACCCCGACTCCAGGGGGGTTTGAAGCCCGGCCGTGTGGTGGTTGAACGTGCACGGTGCTGCCCTCCTTAGACACGGCGGGGTACAGACGGATAAAGGCTGTGCTGGGTAGGGGTGTGGGGGGTGGCCGTAGGTCCCAGGCTCCCCGCCCGGACATAGGGGGTTTTCTCCAGTGCTGGGGACCACGCGATGCGCACGTCGGTTGTCCAGGGGGTGAGCGCATCGCGTGCTTCGCCCCGGTTCTCCAGTGCCGCGGTCGAGGGCACGTCCGCGAAGTGCGTGATAAGCGGCTTAGCCACCGCTCCACGCCGTCACTATTCACTTTTTCCAGACCCCGCCGCTGGGGGTGGTACGAACGTGCACGTATCCGCCCTCCAGAAGACAGGGGGTGAAAGGTACGCGTTACGCGCGGCCTGGAGTGGAGGGGGGTTTGCAGCTCAGCCACAGGCAGGTAGTCACGGATCAGGCCATTGCCCTCCCGCACCACACAACAAAACCACGGGGTTGAACCCGAAGGGACGTACGCCCAAAAACAGCAGCCACCGGAGGCGCGCTGGAATTGGGGTTGTGGCTTGGGTTAGCCTGTCGCTCAGTAGGAAAAACAGCCAGACGCAATCGCGAAAAATAATAATAGAATAAAAATGGAAAACAGAGGAAAGAAGGTCGTGGTTCAGGTTCCGCGTACGTGCACGGTCTGTGGTTGAGGTCGCGCGTACCTGCACAATCTGTGGCTCGGATTCCACGTACGTACAGGGTCTGTGGCTCGGGTCCCGCGTACGTCCACGGCTTGTGGCTCGGGTTCCACGCATCTGCACGGTCTGTGGTCGAGGTCGCGCGCACGTACAGGGTCTGTGGCCGGGCTTTGCTGCACGCTCTACAACCCCCTGTCTTCTGGAGGGCGCAAACGTGCACGTTCGTACCACCCCCAGCGGCGGGGTCTGGAAAAAGTGAATAGTGACGGCGTGGAGCGGTGGCTAAGCCGCTTATCACGCACTTCGCGGACGTGCTCTCGACCGCGGCACTGGAGAACCGGGGCGAAGCACGCGATGCGCTCACCCCCTGGACAACCGACGTGCGCATCGCGTGGTCCCCAGCACTGGAGAAAACCCCCTATGTCCGGGCGGGGAGCCTGGGACCTACGGCCACCCCCCACACCCCTACCCAGCACAGCCTTTATCCGTCTGTACCCCGCCGTGTCTGAGGAGGGCAGCACCGTGCACGTTCAACCACCACACGGCTGAACTTCAAACCCCCCTGGAGTCGGGGTTCAAAACCCCCTGGGGTGGGAGTTCAAAACCCCCTGGGGTGGGAGTTCAAAACCCCCACGGGCTGGCGTGAGCGCGATTAGACACCCTCAACCCACAAAAGCATTAAAACCAAAACCTTCTACCAGCCAACGCGTGCGACAACGTGCGCGCTCAACCATCCTGGAACCCGAATCCAAACTCCCCCGGACCGGGTTCAGCGACGACTTCTGCGCTCAACCACCCCGGGAGCGGAATTCAACCCTCCACCAGCCGAGGTCAGCGCGAGCGCACACCCCACGGCCCCAGGCTCAGACCAAGACCAGACCAAACTCAGATCAGGCTCGTCTCGCCCTCGGCCACGATCACAGCCGGTCCGCTCAGCCTCGCGCCGTCCGCGTCCAGGAAGACGGTGCACTCGCCCCCCAGGACCCGCACCCTCCAGGTCGCGCCCTCCCCGCGGGGCGTGGCGGCGGCAGCGGCGGCGACGATCCCGGTCCCGCAGGAGCGGGTCTCCCCCGAACCGCGCTCGTACACGCGCATCTCCAGCACGCCCGGAGCCACCTCGCGGTACACCTCGACGTTCGCCCCGGCGGG
This sequence comes from Nocardiopsis sp. M1B1, assembly GCF_052466615.1. NCBI lineage: Bacteria > Bacillati > Actinomycetota > Actinomycetes > Streptosporangiales > Nocardiopsidaceae > Nocardiopsis > Nocardiopsis sp. M1B1. The sequence continues at coordinate 1,742,829 of NZ_CP196194.1, read as the reverse complement.
GAAGGCCTCCACGTCCAGCACCGGCAGCTCGCTCAGGTCCACCTCGGCGACCGGTACGGTCACCTCGCAGGCCAGGTGCGGGTTGCCCACGGAGATCTGCTCACCGTGCACCACCTGCCGGGCGAGCTTGGCGGAGGAGGTCCCCTGCATCTCCACGCGGCCCATGTCTATGGTGATGCCGCCGTCGGCCTCCACCTGGACCTCCTTGGCCCCGTCGCGGGTGCCCACCTCGAAGCGGTCACCCTCGACGAGCCCGGCGTGCAGCAGGTAGCGGGCGAAGACCCGCACACCGTTGCCGCACATCTCGGCGATGCTCCCGTCGGCGTTGCGGTAGTCCATGAACCACTCGGAGCGCTCGGCCGTGCGGGCGGCCGGGGCGAGGGCCTCACCGAGGGCACGCGTGCGCACCACCCGCAGGACGCCGTCCGCGCCGATCCCGGCACGGCGGTCGCACAGCAGGCGGACGGCCTCCTCCGTGAGGTCGAGCTCCCCGTCGGGGTCGGGGAGGATCACGAAGTCGTTCTCTGTTCCGTGGCCCTTGGCGAATCGCATGCCGACCATCCTAGGCGCGCACGACCACCTCCCCCGTCCCGCTCCGCGGTCGGGCAGGGCCCGGGGCTGACTACGCTGGAGGAATGATCAAGGTGATCGCGGTCGTCGGCCCGACCGCTGTGGGCAAGTCGGACCTGGCCGTCGAGGTGGCGCTGCGGCTGGAGGAGCGCACGGGACGCCGGGGCGAGGTGATCAACGCCGACTCCATGCAGCTCTACCGCGGCATGGACATCGGCACCGCCAAGCTCACCGATGCCGAGAGACGCGGGGTACCCCACCACCTGCTCGACGTGTGGGAGGTCAGCGAGCCCGCGGACGTGGCCAGCTACCAGGACATGGCCCGCGACCGCGTCGAGCAGTGCGCCGACCGCGACGTCATCCCGGTCCTGGTCGGCGGTTCGGGCCTGTACGTGCGTGCGGTCCTGGACCACCTGAACTTCCCCGGCACGGACCCCGCGGTCCGCTCGCGCCTGGAGGCGGAGCTCGGCGACGTCGGCCCGGGCGTCCTGCACGCCCGCCTGGCCGAGGCCGACCCCGCGGCGGCCCGCGCCATCCTGCCGGGCAACGGGCGGCGGATCGTGCGCGCCCTGGAGGTCATCGAGCTGACCGGGGAGCCGTTCACCGCGAACCTGCCCGACCACACCTCCTTCTACCCGTGCACGCAGATCGGCCTGACGGCTCCGCGCACCGAACTGGACGAGCGCATCGGCACCCGTGTGGACCGCATGTGGGAGCAGGGCCTGCTGGAGGAGGTCCGCGAGCTGGACAAGCTCGGGCTGCGCGAGGGCCGGACCGCCTCGCGCGCGCTCGGTTACGCGCAGGCGCTCGCCCAGCTGGACGGCGAACTGTCCGAGGAGGAGGCCAAGGCGGACACCGCCCAGGCCACCCGACGGTTCGCCCGCCGCCAGGAGTCGTGGTTCCGGCGCGACCCGCGGGTGCGCTGGCTCCCCCACGACTCCCCCGACCTCGTGGAACGCGCTCTGGCCCAGGTGGAGCGGGCGCTGTCGGGGACCTCGGACGAGCCGGGCGAGGCGCTGGTGGACGTGTCGACCTGGGTGCCCCGCTCCGCGCGGTGACCCCGCGGCGGGTCCGCGTCCGCCGCACACCCGCCCGTACATGACGGCCGGGCCCGCCGAGGGCCCGGCCGTCAGTCCTGTACGACCCGTTTCCGCCTTCCCCCCGAAAACCCTTGCCCCTGCCTCCCGGGTGGCCTACTTTGACTGTGTGACCAGTTTTGAAATCTGGTCACACAGTCAGAAGAGGGGAGGTGGGGATATGGTCATCGGCGTCAACACGCGTGGTCAGCAGCACCTCGCATGCCCTCGACTCGCAGGAGTGCACCGTGGCCCCATCCACACCCCCGACCGCCAGCGAGCGCGAACTGCGCGCCGACCGCATCCTGGACGCGGCGGAGGAGCTGATGGTCGCCTGGGGACACCGCAAGATCACCATCGAGGACGTCGCCCGGCGGGCCAAGATCGGCAAGGGGACCGTCTACCTGCACTTCTCCACCAAGGAGGCACTCCTCCTCACGGTGGTCATGCGGGCGCAGCTCGGCGTGCTGCGCCAGATCCTGGACTCCATGCGGGCCTCACCCGAGAACGTCCGGCCCAGCGAGGTCGCGCGCGCCCTCTACCTGTTCCACCTGGACTCGCCGACCATCCGCGCGCTGTTCGCCAACGGAACCGAGTCCCTGGGCAACCTCTCCCGCGACGCGGCCGCCCTGGTCGGCGACACCGTCCTGGAGCGGCAGAGGGCCCTGCGGACCTACTGGGACCTCCTGCGCGAGCACGGCCTGCTCAACGGAGACCGCTCGCCCGAAGAGCAGCTGTACGCCTACAACTCCCTGGTCATGGGCCACCTGGTCACGCCCCCGGTACTGGAGAGCCAGGGCATGCGCGTGCCCGACCACGGCACGCGCGCCGAACTCATGGCCAGGAGCATCCGTCTGCTCCTGGAACAGGACGCCTCCCCGGAGGACACCCGTCGGGCCCGGGACAGGGCCCTGGCGCTCTTCTCCGCGCTGGACGAGCGCATGCACTCGGAGATCACCCGGCAGAAACAGACGACACGCTCCACCTGAGCCCCAGAGGAGGGCCCATGACAGCCGCGACCCCGTCCGACGAACTGATCGACCTGCGCTCCCCCGAGTTCACCGCCGACCCCCTCTCCGTGATCGACCGGGTCCGGGCCGCGGGCGGCTCGGCACCGGCCCTGTTCGTGGACACCCAGGAGGCCGTCCTCTTCGTCGACGACGAAGACGTGCGGACCATCCTCAGTGACCGGCGCTTCGTGCTGGACCCCGCGAACGTGCCGGGGGATCGGGCCTCCACCACCCGCTCCGACGCGCTCAGGGGGCTGGGCATCCGCCCCGACCTGATCACCTACCTGACCGAGTCCCTCCTGGACAAGGACGGCGGCGACCACACCCGGCTGCGCAAGCTGGTCTCGCGCACCTTCACCGTGCGCCGGGTCAACGAGCTGCGGCCCTCGGTCCAGCGCGTCACCGACGACCTGCTCGCGCGGCTGCCCGACCTCGCCGACGGGGACGGGGTCGTGGACCTCATGCCGCACTTCTCCTACCCGCTGCCGATCGCGGTCATCTGCGACCTGGTCGGCGTTCCGGAGGAGGACCGCGGGACCTGGCGGGCGTGGAGCGACCAGCTGTCCCGGTTCGACCCCACCAGCCCCGAGCTGATGAACGACACGCTCGGCGAGATGATCGGCCACATCGAGGGGATGCTCGCCGAGCGCCGGGCCCGGCCGAGCGAGGACCTGCTCGGCGCCCTGGTCAGGGCGCGCGACGAGGACGGCGGGCGCATGAGCGAGAGCGAGCTGATCACCCTGGTGTTCACCCTCGTCATCGCCGGGCACGAGACCACCGCGCACCTGCTGGGCAACGGCGTGCGGGCCCTGCTCGACCACCCGGTCCAGTGGGAGATGCTGCGGCACGACCCCGGGCTGCTGCCCTCCGCCGTGCACGAGATGCTCCGCTACGGAGGCACCGCCGTGATCTCCAAGGCGCGGTACGCGGCCGAGGACGTCGAACTCAGGTGCGGCCGCCTGGCCGCGGGCGAGCGGGCGATCGCGGTCCTGGCGGGCGCCAACCGCGACCCGAGGGTCCACCCGGACCCGCACCGGTTCGACATCACCCGCCACCAGGGCAGGCCCGGCGAGGAGCACGTGGGGTTCGGCCACGGCATCCACTACTGCCTGGGCGCGGCCCTGGCCCGCCAGGAGGGCGAGGTGGCGGTCGGTTCCCTGCTGGCCACCTACCCCGGCCTGTCCCCGGCCCCCGGCCGCGAGCCCCTGCCCGGACGGGTGCCGGGCGCGATGCGGTTGGACAGCCTGCCCGTCCGGCTCTGAGGCCCCGGCCCGCACGCCCGCTCCGCGCGGCTCCCGTCGGGGCGAAGGCGGAACGGCCGTCGGCCCGGCCGCGCGGACGGCAGCGGCCCCCGGCGCCGATGCGCCGGGGGCCGCTGCCGGTGTGGTCCCGGGGTCAGATCTCGCAGCAGCCGCCCGCCGGGGCGGGCTCCTCGGCCGGAACGCCGATCCGGGGCATGCCCAGGAGCACCTGCGGCTTGCTCTCCTGGACCGGTCGGCCGTTGCGGGCCGCCCAGGCGTCGCCCGCGCGGGTGCGCCGCAGGGCGCGCACGCCGGAGTCGGCCACCAGGTGGTGCGGGGCGGCGTAGGTGACCTCCACGGTCACCGTGTCGCCGGGGCGGGGGTCGTCGCCGTCACCGACCGCGAAGTGCACGAGGCGGTTGTCGGGGGCGCGGCCGGACAGGCGGCGGTGCTCGCCGTCCTTCCTGCCCTCGCCCTCGGCGACCAGCAGCTCGACCTCGCGGCCGACCAGCTTCTGGTTCTCCTCCCAGGAGATCTGGTCCTGGAGGTCGACCAGGCGCTGGTAGCGGTCCTTGACCACCTCCGGCGGGACCTGGTCCTCCATGGTCGCGGCCGGGGTCCCGGGGCGCTTGGAGTACTGGAAGGTGAACGCCATCGAGAACCGCGCCTCGCGGACCACGTGCAGCGTCTCCTGGAAGTCCTCCTCGGTCTCGCCGGGGAAGCCCACGATGATGTCGGTGGTGATCGCGGCGTGCGGCATGGCGGCGCGCACCTTCTCCACGATGCCGAGGAAGCGCTCCTGGCGGTAGGAGCGGCGCATGGCCTTGAGGACCCGGCTCGACCCCGACTGGAGCGGCATGTGCAGCTGCGGCATGACGTTGGGGGTCTCGGCCATGGCCTCGATGACGTCGTCGGTGAAGTCGCGCGGGTGCGGGGAGGTGAAACGCACCCGCTCCAGCCCCTCGATCTCGCCGCAGGCGCGCAGCAGCTTGGAGAAGGCCTGCCGGTCGCCGAAGCCGCTGCCGTAGGCGTTGACGTTCTGGCCGAGCAGGGTGATCTCGCTGACGCCCTCGTCGACCAGGGCGCGCACCTCGGCGAGCACGTCGCCGGGGCGGCGGTCCTGCTCCTTGCCGCGCAGCGCGGGCACGATGCAGAAGGTGCAGGTGTTGTTGCAGCCCACGGAGACCGACACCCACGCCGCGTACGCGGACTCGCGGCGGCTGGGCAGTGTGGAGGGGAAGTGCTCCAGGGACTCGGCGATCTCCACCTGCGCCTCCCGCTGGACGCGGGAGCGCTCCAGCAGGGCGGGCAGGGAGCCGATGTTGTGGGTGCCGAACACGACGTCGACCCAGGGCGCGCGGCGCACGATCTCGCCGCGGTCCTTCTGCGCCAGGCAGCCCCCGACGGCGATCTGCATCCCCGGGTTGGCGTCCTTGACCGGGCGCAGGTGCCCGAGGTTGCCGTACAGGCGGTTGTCGGCGTTCTCCCGGACCGCACAGGTGTTGAAGACGACGATGTCTGCGGTGGTGTCCTCGGCTGCGCGCGCGTACCCAGCGTCCTCCAGCAGACCGGAGAGGCGCTCGGAGTCGTGGACGTTCATCTGGCAGCCGTAGGTCCGCACTTGGTAGGTACGACTCTGGCTCACGGGACCAGGCTATCCGGTGCCGTGGACCGCGCGGAGACCCCGGGAGGAACCCGCTGCCCCCGCCCGGGGCCTTCCCCGGGGCGCCGCGGCGGACGGGGAGGCGGAACGCGTCCGGAAGTGGCCGATGTGAGACGCTGGAGAACGGAACCGCGACGCGGAGCGACAAACGGTCATTTAACCGCCCAAACCCATAACAGTTTCGCCGATCACGCCGTAACAAGTCTGCTACTCCACAGACGGGCGGCGATTTCGTGATGACACGGCAACATGGACCCATTAGGTTCCCCAACATGACCTCAACTCCTCTCGTCGTGCTGGAGAACGTCAACAAGCACTTCGGCGACCTGCACGTGCTCCGCGACATCGATCTGACGGTTAACTCCGGCGAGGTGGTAGTCGTCATCGGGCCGTCCGGTTCCGGCAAGTCGACGCTGTGCCGCACGATCAACCGCCTGGAGACGATCGACGCCGGCACCATCACTCTGGACGGACAGCCGCTGCCCGCGGAGGGCCGCGGCCTGGCCCGGCTCCGCAGCGACGTGGGCATGGTCTTCCAGTCGTTCAACCTGTTCGCCCACAAGACCGTGCTCCAGAACGTGACCCTGGGCCCCACCAAGGTCCTGCGCATGAACAAGGCCGAGGCCGACGCCCGGGGCATGGAACTGCTGGAGCGCGTCCGGATCGGCAACCAGGCCAACAAGTACCCGGCGCAGCTCTCCGGTGGCCAGCAGCAACGCGTGGCGATCGCCCGCGCCCTGGCGATGAACCCCAAGGTGATCCTCTTCGACGAGCCGACCTCGGCCCTGGACCCGGAGATGGTCCAGGAGGTCCTCGACGTCATGACCGACCTCGCCTCCGAGGGCATGACGATGGTCGTGGTCACCCACGAGATGGGCTTCGCGCGCCGCGCGGCCAACCGGGTCGTCTTCATGGCCGACGGACAGATCGTCGAGGAGAACACCCCCGACGAGTTCTTCACCAACCCCCGGTCCGAGCGCGCCCAGGACTTCCTGTCCAAGATCCTGACCCACTAGGTTTCCCCGCGTTCTTCGCACGAAGCAAGGAAGAGGTACCCCACATGCGAGTCCGTCGCATCAGCACCATCCTGGGCGGCACCGCGGCCCTGGCCTTCGCCCTCAGCGCCTGTGGCACCGCCGACGTCGGCGGCGGCAGCGGTGGCGGCGAAGGCGGCGGCGAGGGTGGCGGCGACACCATCACCATCGGCGTCAAGTACGACCAGCCCGGCCTGGGCCTGCTGGACGGCGACGCCCCCGTCGGCTTCGACGTGGACGTGGCCACCTACATCGCCGGCGAGCTGGGCTACGAGCCCGAGCAGATCGAGTGGACCGAAGCCGCCTCCGCCAACCGCGAGTCCTTCCTCCAGCAGGGCACCGTCGACATGGTGATCGCCACCTACTCGATCACCGACGAGCGCCGCCAGGTCGTCGACTTCGCCGGACCGTACTACGTCGCCCAGCAGGACATCCTGGTCCAGGCCGACAACGAGGACATCCAGGGCCCCGAGGACCTGGCGGGCAGGGTCCTGTGCTCGGCCTCCGGCTCCCGCTCGGCCAACAACATCGTCGACGACATGGGCATCGACGCCGAGCTGCGCGAGGCGGGCAACTACTCCGAGTGCCTGTCCCTGCTGGGCAACGGCACCGTCGACGCGGTGACCACCGACAACACCATCCTCGCGGGCTTCGCCGCGCAGGACCCGGGCACCTACCGCGTGGTCAACAACCCCTTCGGCGAGGAGCGCTACGGCGTGGGCCTGCCCGCCGACTCCACGGAGCGGTGCGAGGAGGTCAACGCCGCCATCCAGAAGATGTGGGACGAGGGCTACGCGACCGAGGCCCTGGAGACCGCCTTCGGCGAGACCGACTTCGCCTACGAGGAGGCCGCTCCCGAGGTCGACGCCTGCCAGTAGGCTCCCCTTCCCCGACCGTGCGCCCCGCGGCGGGGCCGTCCCCGGCCCCGCCGCCCGGCCCTTGACCAGCTGGGACCCATGGAAGCCTTTCTCAGCAATATCGACAGGGTTGTCGACGGTTTCTCATGGACCGTCCGGCTCACCCTCCTCAGCGCCCTCTTCTCCTTCGTCCTGGGCGTCCTGCTCACGGCCATGCGGGTCTCCCCCGTCCCGCTCCTGCGCGGCATAGCCACCGCCTACGTCGAGGGCATCCGCAGCACGCCCCTGACCCTGGTCCTGCTCTTCTGCGGTCTGGGCCTGAACAGCGCCCTGGGAATCGCCCTGGCCGACAGCGTCGCGTGGGACGTGTTCTGGTGGGCCGTCATCGGCCTGTCCGGCTACACCGCCTGCTTCGTCTCGGAGTCGCTGCGCGCGGGGATCAACACGATCCCCCTCGGCCAGGTGGAGGCGGCCCGCTCGCTGGGCCTGACCTTCACCCAGAACCTGCGGATGATCGTCATCCCGCAGGCGCTGCGCACCGTCGTCGGCCCGCTGGGCAGCGTGCTCATCGCGCTGATCAAGAACACGACCGTCGCCTCCGTCGCGGGGCTGGGCGTTCAGGAGGCGTCCAGGGAGATGAAGCTCATGTTCGACCAGGGCATCGCTCCGGTCCTGCCGACCTTCGTCGGCTTCGCGATCGGCTTCCTGATCCTGACCCTGCCGACCGGCTACTTCTTCGGCTGGCTCTCCAAGCGCGTGGCGGTGGTCCGATGAGCGCGCAGAGCTCCGTCCTCTTCGACGCCCCCGGCCCCAAGGCCCGCAGGCGCAACGCCCTCTACACGGTTGTCACCGTGTTCCTGGCCCTGATCGGCCTGACCATCCTGTACCTGGGGTTCAACGGCACCCTGCGTGACACCGGGTTCTCGCTGTTCAACCCGCTCACCTGGGGGCTGCTGGGCGAACCGGCGACCTGGGCGGTCAACCCCGCGGGCGAGTGGGCTTCGGACAAGTGGGAGCCGTTCCTGCGGCCCGACACCTGGACCGACTACGTCATCCCGGGTCTGCAGAACACGCTGACCGCGGCGCTGACCGCCTCGGTCCTGGCCATCGTCTTCGGTCTGGTGTTCGGCATCGGCCGCCTGTCCGACAAGTGGTGGATACGCGTTCCGGCCGGGGCCGTCGTGGAGTTCTTCCGCGGCATCCCGCTGCTGATGCTGATCTTCTTCACGATGGCGCTGCCCATCGTGGCCTACCAGGTGTTCGACATCCCCGCGGGCACCTTCCAGGTCTCGGCGCTGGCCGCCGTCGTCACGGGTCTGACCCTGTACAACGGCTCCGTGCTGGCGGAGGTCTTCCGCGCGGGGGTCCTCGCGGTGCCCAAGGGCCAGTCCGAGGCCGCCCAGGCCATCGGGATGACCCGGGGCCAGAACATGCGGATGATCCTCATCCCGCAGGCGATCACCGCGATGATGCCCGCGATCGTGGCGCAGCTCGTGGTCCTGCTCAAGGACTCCGCGCTGGGCTACATCATCGCCTTCCCCGAGATGCTGCGCAGCTTCACCCTGCTGGCCACGCGCGAGGGCAACGTGATCCCGGCCGCGATCATCTGCGCGGCCATCTACATCGCCATCAACCTCTCGCTGAGCCGGGTCGCCATCTGGCTGGAGCGGCGCAACGCCCGCCGCGGCAGGCCCTCGGCCAAGCCCGCGGGCGGCGAGGACGTCCCGGTCCGGCCCGCGGGCACCGGCGGCGGCTTCGGCGACGGCACCGCCAAGGTCAGCGGCCCCGCCGGCTCCGTGGCGGTGGAGCCCACCGTGCAGGAGCCGCTGCCCGACGCGCTGGACGAGTCCCGGCCGGCGAAGCCCGACGACGGCGACGACGCGGACGGCAAGGGGGACCGGAAGGACTGACCCCTCCTTCCCCACGGCCGGTACGGCCCCGTGCGCGCCCCTCGGCGCGTACGGGGCCGTCGTCGTCGCGACCCGCGGAGGGCGGCGCGCGGAGGGCCCTTCGGGACTGCACAAGCGGGCGAACGAGGACTAAGGTCGACATGTCATCGCATCGAATCCTCGACCCACCCTGAGCGGACATGTCTGAACTGTCGAGCCCCCACGGCTCCTGGCCATCGCCCATCAGCGCCGGTGACGTCGCCCGAGGAGTGCGGCGGATGGCGTTCCCGTCCGTCGCGGGCGCGGAGGTCTGGTGGGAGGAGGGCCGTCCCGAGGAGGGGCGGACCACCCTCATGCGGCGCGACGCCGACGGAACGGTGACCGAGCTGCTGCCCGCGCCCTGGAGCGCGGGGACCCGGGTGCACGAGTACGGCGGGCGCGCCTACCTGCCGGTCCCGCGCCGCGACGACAAGGCCATCACCCGCATGGGCGTGGTGTTCTCCCACTCCTCCGACCAGCGCCTCTACCTGCTGGAACGCGGCTCCTCGGAGCCGGTGCCGCTCACCCCCGACGACGGCGCCTCGCGCTACGCCGACCCCGCGCTGAGCGCGGACGGGCGCGCCGTGCTGTGCGTGCGAGAGAGGCACGGGGAGGGGGCGGTCCGCCGCTCGATCGTGTCGGTGCCGCTGTCGGGCCGGGGCGCGCAGGACCCCTCCGCGGTGCGCGAACTGGTCTCGGGCGCGGACTTCTACGCCTCCCCCACCCCGTCGCCGGACGGCGCCCACCTGGCCTACGTGCGGTGGAACCACCCCAGGATGCCCTGGGACGGCAGCGAACTGAGGGTGGGCGCCCTGGGCGAGACCGGGCTGACCGGCGAGTACACCCTCAAGGGCGGGGTGGACGAGTCGGTGGTCTCCCCGACCTGGGCCGACGACGCGACGCTGTACGTGGCCTCGGACTGGCCGGGCTGGTGGAACCTGTACCAGGCGGGGATGACCGGGCAGGCGCTGGCGCTGTACCCGGCCGAGGAGGAGTTCCACGCCTCCCCCGGCCGCCTGGGCAACCGGTCTTTCTGCGTGCTGGACTCGGGCCGGGTGGTGGCGCTGCACGGGCACGCCGACCTGACCCCGAGCGTGTACGACCCCGACACCCTGGATCTGACGCCGGTGGTGACCGGCCTGACCACGTGGTCGATGCTGGACACCGACGGGCGCTCCGTGGTGGCGGTGGCCTCCTCGCCGACCGAGCCGCCGTGCCTGGTGCGGCTGGACCCGGCCTCGGGGGTCGTGGAGGTGCTGCGCCGGGCCGCCGAGGAGCCGCCGGACACCGCCTACCTGCCCGTGCCCCGCCAGGAGACGCTGCCGGGCCGCTACGGGGCGCCGGTGCACGCGAACGTCTACCCGCCGACCCACCCCGACGCGTCCGCGGACGGCCCCGCGCCGTACGTGGTGTGGGCGCACGGCGGCCCGGTGTCGGTCAGCACGCTGGAGTTCGACCTGGCCAAGGCCTACTTCACCAGCCGGGGGATCGGTGTGGTGGACGTCAACTACGGCGGTTCCACGGGGTTCGGGCGCCCGTACCGCAAGCGCCTGCACAAGGAGTGGGGCGTGGTGGACGTGGAGGACTGCGTGGCCGCGGCCCGGGCCCTGGTGGAACAGGGGGTGGCCGATCCCCGGAGACTGGCGATCCGCGGTCCGAGCGCGGGCGGGTACACGGCGCTGATGGCGCTGACCGGGGACACGTTCGCGTGCGGGGTGTCCCTGTTCGGGGTCACCGACCTGCTGGGGTTCAGCGAAACCACGCACGACTTCGAGTCGCGGTTCCTGGACTCGCTGGTGGGGACGCTGCCGGGGTTCGTGGAGCGGTACCGGGAGCGCTCTCCGGTCAACCGCGCCGGGGAGATCGACGTGCCGGTGCTGCTGGTGCAGGGCCTGGAGGACAGGGTCGTGACCCCGGACCAGGCCACGGCGATGGCGACGGCGCTGGGGCGGCGAGGGGCGCCGTACGCGCTGGTGGAGTTCGAGGGCGAGGGGCACGGGTTCACCGGGCAGGAGGCGAGGATCCGCTCCCTGGAGTCGGAGCTGGCCTTCTACGCGCGGGTGTTCGGGTTCGAGGCCGACGTGGCGCCGCTGGAGCTGGTGACCGTTCCGCCGGAGACCGGGGAGGGCGCGGAACCGGCCTCGGAGGTCGCCGGGGAGCCCGGGGACACCGAGGACGCCGGGGACGCCGGGGACGCCCCGAGCGCGGAGGACGCCGCCGGCGCGCTCGCGCGGGACCCCGGACGGGACGGCGGGTCCCCGAGGCCCGCTGAGGCCGCCGCCGGTCCGACGACCGCCGGCGACTGACCCTTCGGAAACGGAGCGGGCGGGACGGGCGGTCCCCACGGTCGGCGGAGGACACCACCGCCCCGACCGCTGGCGGCGGCTGACCCTGGGCGGGTCCGCGGGCCCTTCGGGACCGGGAGGGGGCGGGGCGTCCTCGGAGCCGTCCCCGTACACCGGTCCGGGTCCTCGGGTGCCTCAGTCCTTCGGGGTGCCCACGTGCAGGCGGTCGCCGTCGGGGACGGAGCCCGGACGGCGGTGACGGCGTCCCCGGCGGGATCGGCGGTGACGGCTCAGAAGTCGGGGTCGGGGGCGTGGAGTTCGGCCTCCACGCCCTCGCGTTCGAGCTCCTCGCGGACCACCCGGTAGGCCAGGCCCGCGGAGTAGCCCTTGCGGGCCAGGAAGCCCAGGGCGCGGCGGGTCCGCGTCTCCTGGTCCCTGCCCCGGGTGGCGGCCAGGCGGCGGCGCGCCAGGTCGCGGGCGGCCTCCTCCTCGTCCTGGTCGCTGAGTTCGCCGACGGCCTCCCGGACGGTGTCCTCCTCCACGCCGCGGGTGCGCAGCTCCTGGGCCAGGGCGCGGCGGGAGAGCCGTCTGCCGTGGTGGCGGGAGGACACCCAGGCCTGGGAGAAGGCGGCGTCGTCGATCAGCCCGGCCTCGCCGAACGTGTCCAGGACCGAGGTGACGACCTCCTCCTCGTACTCCCGGCGGTGCAGGGCCCGCTCAAGCTGGGCGCGGGTGCGCGGGGAGTGGGTGAGCATCCGCAGGACCAGGGCGCGGGCCTCGGCCTCGGGGTCCTTCCCGGGCGGGGCCGCCCCGCCCGGGAAGGGGCCGTCGTCCTCGGAGTGGTGCCGGTCCGGGGACCGGCCCCCCTCACGCATCAGCCGCGGGCGCCTTGGGAGTCCTGGCCGCGGCGCGCTTGGCGGGAGCCTTGGCCGCGGCGGCCGGGTCCGCATCCGCCTCCGCGGCGGCCTTGGCCGGTTCGGCGGCCGGGCCGGAGGCGCTGTCGTCGCCCTTGACGGGCACACCCAGCTTCTCCTTGATCTTCTTCTCGACCTCGTTGGCCATGTCGGCGTTCTCGCGCAGGAAGTTGCGCGCGTTCTCCTTGCCCTGGCCCAGCTGGGTGCCCTCGTAGGTGTACCAGGCGCCCGACTTGCGGACGATGCCGTGCTCCACGCCCAGGTCGATGAGGCTGCCCTCGCGCGAGACGCCCACCCCGTAGAGGATGTCGAACTCGGCCTGCTTGAAGGGCGGCGCGACCTTGTTCTTGACGACCTTGACGCGGGTGCGGTTGCCGACCGCGTCGGTGCCGTCCTTGAGCGTCTCGATGCGGCGCACGTCCAGGCGCACCGAGGCGTAGAACTTGAGCGCCTTGCCGCCGGTCGTCGTCTCGGGCGAGCCGAACATGACGCCGACCTTCTCGCGCAGCTGGTTGATGAAGATCGCGGTGGTGTTGGTCTGGTGGAGCGCACCGGCGATCTTGCGCAGCGCCTGGGACATCAGGCGGGCCTGGAGTCCGACGTGGCTGTCGCCCATCTCGCCCTCGATCTCGGCGCGGGGCACCAGGGCCGCCACGGAGTCGATGACGATGATGGAGACCGCGCCGGAGCGGATGAGCATGTCGACGATCTCCAGCGCCTGCTCACCGGTGTCCGGCTGCGAGAGCAGCAGGTCGTCGGTGTTGACGCCGATCTTCTTGGCGTACTCGGGGTCGAGCGCGTGCTCGGCGTCGACGAAGGCCGCGATGCCGCCCATCCGCTGGGCGCTGGCCACCGCGTGCAGGGCCACGGTGGTCTTACCGCTGGACTCGGGGCCGTAGACCTCCACGACGCGGCCCCGGGGCAGGCCGCCGATGCCGAGCGCCACGTCGAGCGCGATCGCCCCGGTGGGGATCGACTCCACCGGCGGGCGGTCGTCGTCGCCCAGGCGCATGATGGAGCCCTTGCCGAACTGCCGCTCGATCTGGGCGAGCGCTGTTTCGAGAGCCTTGTCTCGGTCTCCAGATGCCACGGGATACCCCTGTTGTTGGGTGGATGCCTTTTTCTTCATGGTGAGCACGACGCTACGCGGTCGCTACGACAATCGCGACGTCCCACGTCCGCCTGTGGATAACCCACCCTACCCGAACCTGTGTTCGATGCGGCGTACGAAACGGATGCGTCCCCGCGGGAGGTCCGTCGCCGGATCAGCGTCTGGAGGCGGGCAGGTCGAAGGCGTCGCACACGGCGCGCCACACCTCCTTGACGGCCACCCCGTCGGCGAGCGCCTGCTCCACCGTGCGGGACCCGAGCCCCTCCAGGACGTGGTCGCGGGCCACGCTCTGCGCGTAGGCCTCGCCGAACTGCTCGTGCATGTTGTGCCAGAAAACCGTGAGTCTCATCGGGCCCAGTATCGGTGATCGCGGCGTCCGCCGCGTCCCCTCCCCTTTGTCCCCGCCCGCGGGCACACTGGCGGCATGAGCCGTGCGCCCCGCCCCCTCGAACGCTTCGGACCCGCCACCAGGGCCTGGTTCGACCGTGCCTTTCCCGCGGGCCCCACCCCCGCCCAGACCGGCGCCTGGGAGTCGGTCCAGGGCGGGAGGAACACGCTGGTCGTGGCCCCGACCGGCTCCGGCAAGACCCTGTCGGCCTTCCTGTGGTCGCTGGACCGGCTGTCCTCGGCCCCCGTCCCCGAGGACCGCGCCCGCCGCTGCCGGGTGCTGTACGTGTCCCCGCTCAAGGCCCTCGCGGTGGACGTGGAGCGCAACCTGCGCGTCCCCCTGGCCGGGATCGCGGCCGCCGCCGAGGCCGGGGGGCACGCGCTGTCCCCGGTCACCGTGGGGGTGCGCACCGGCGACACCCCGGCCGCCGAGCGGCGCAGGCTGGCCACCCGGCCGCCGGACGTGCTCATCACCACGCCCGAGTCGCTGTTCCTGGTGCTCACCTCGCGGGCCAGGGAGGGGCTGGCCGGGGTGGAGACGGTCATCGTCGACGAGGTGCACGCGCTCGCGGGGAGCAAGCGCGGCGCGCACCTGGCGCTGAGCCTGGAGCGGCTGGACGCCCTGCTGGACCGCCCGGCGCAACGGATCGGCCTGTCGGCGACCGTGCGCCCGACCGACCTGGTGGCGCGGTTCCTGGGCGGCGCGGACGTCGTCGCCCCGCCCGGCTCCCCCGACATGGACCTGCGCGTGGTGGTGCCCGTCCCCGACATGGAGGAGCCCGGCGTCCCGGGGCCGGCCCGGCCCTCCGGCGGCGCGGAGGACGACGGGGGCGCCCGGGGCGCGGGCGGCGGTTCCCTGTGGCCGCACGTGGAGCGGCGGGTCCTGGACCTGGTGGAGTCCCACCGCTCCACCATCGTGTTCACCAACGGGCGCCGCACCGCGGAGAAGCTGTGCGCCCGCGTCAACGACCTGCACGCCGAACGGCACGGCGGGCGCCTGCCGCCGGAGGAGGTGCCCGCGCAGGTCATCGCCCAGTCCGGGCACAGCCGAGGCGGCCCCCCGGTGGTCGCCCGCGCCCACCACGGCTCGATGTCCAAGGCCGAGCGGGCCCTGATCGAGGACGAGCTGAAGCGGGGGAGGCTGCGCTGCGTGGTGGCCACCTCCAGCCTGGAGCTGGGCGTGGACATGGGCGCGGTCGACCTGGTGGTGCAGGTGTCCTCGCCGCCGTCGGTGGCCAGCGGCCTGCAACGGGTCGGCCGGGCGGGGCACCAGGTGGGCGGGACCTCGCGCGGGGTCTTCCTCCCCCGCTTCCGGGGCGACCTGCTGGCGACGGCCGTGGTGGTCGGGCAGATGCGCGCGGGCGCCATCGAGCGCCTGGAGATGCCGCGCAACCCCCTGGACGTCCTGTCCCAGCAGATCGTGGCGATGGCCGCCATGGACGACTGGCCGGTGCCCGAGCTGGCCGCCCTGGTCCGGCGGGCCGCGCCCTTCGCCGACCTGGCCGACACGGTGCTGGAGTCGGTCCTGGACATGCTGTCCGGCCGCTACCCCTCGGACGAGTTCGCCGAGCTGCGCCCCCGCCTGGTGTGGGACCGGGAGGCGGACGTGCTCCGGGCACGCCCGGGCGCGCAGCGGCTGGCGGTGGTCAGCGGCGGCACCATCCCCGACCGGGGCGTGTACGGGGTGCACCTGACCGGGCGGGACGGGGGCTCCGCGCCGGGACGGGCGCCCACCCGGGTCGGCGAGCTGGACGAGGAGATGGTCTACGAGTCGCGGGTGGGCGACGTGTTCGTGCTGGGGTCCACCTCGTGGCGGATCGAGGCGATCACCGCCGACCGGGTGCTGGTCTCCCCCGCGCCGGGGCGGCCGGGCCGGATGCCGTTCTGGAAGGCCGACACGCAGGGCAGGCCCGCGGAGCTGGGCCGGGCGGTGGGCGCGCTGACCCGGGAGCTGGCCGCGGCGGAACCGGCGCGGGCGCTGGCCCTGGCCGAGGGGGCGGGGCTGGACGCGTGGGCCGCGCGCAACCTGGTGGAGTACGTCTGCGAGCAGCGGGAGGCCACCGGGCACATGCCCGACGACCGGACCGTGGTCGTCGAGCGCTTCCGCGACCAGGTCGGGGACTGGCGCGCGGTCGTGCACTCCCCGCTGGGCGCGCGGGTGCACGCGCCGTGGGCGATGGCCCTGGCGCGGCGGCTGCGGGACCGGTTCGGCGCGGACGCGCAGGTCGTGCACGGCGACGACGGGATCGTGCTGCGGCTGCCGGACGCCGGGGGCTGGGACCGGCCGGGCGAGCTGGCCGAGCTGGTGGCGCTGGACCCGGAGGAGGTGGAGGAGGCGGTCACCGGCGAGCTGCCCGGGTCGGCGCTGTTCGCCGCGCGGTTCCGCGAGTGCGCGGCTCGGGCCCTGCTGCTGCCCCGCCAGCGGCCGGACCGGCGGATGCCGCTGTGGCAGCAGCGGCTGCGGGCCTCCAACCTGTTGTCGGTGGCGGGCCGCTACGGGTCGTTCCCGATCGTGCTGGAGGCGGTGCGCGAGTGCCTGCGGGACGTGTTCGACGTACCCGCCCTGGTGGAGGCGCTGGAGGGCGTCCGGTCCCGCCGGACACGGGTGGTGGAGGTGCGCACCGAGACGGCGTCGCCGTTCGCGCGCTCGCTGATGATGGAGTACACGGCGGCGTTCCTGTACGAGGGGGACGCCCCCGCGGCCGAGCTGCGCGCGCAGGCGCTGACCCTGGACACCTCTCTGCTGGCCGACCTGTTGGGCGAGGCGGACCTGCGGGAGCTGCTCGATCCGCGCGTGGTGGAGGAGGTCGGCGCGCTGTTGCAGCGGACCGCGCCCGGCTCGGGCGCCCGGGACGCCGAGGGCGCGGCCGACCTGCTGCGCGAGGTGGGGCCGCTGACCACGGAGGAGGCCGGGGCGCGGGGAGCCCGGCGGGAGTGGCTGGAGGAGCTGGAGTCCGCGGGCCGGGTGGTGCGGATGGCCGTGTCGGGCGCCGAGCGCTGGTGCGCGGTGGAGGACGCGGCGCGGCTGCGCGACGCGCTGGGCGCGCGGCCGCCCGCCGGTGTCGCCGGGGCCCTCCTGGAACCGGTGGAGGCGCCGACCCGCGACCTGGTCTCGCGCTACGCGCGCACGCACGGGCCGTTCTCCTCCGGGGAGGCCGCGGCGCGGCTGGGGCTCGGCGCGGACGTGGTGGAGGGCGTGCTGCGGGAGCTGTCCCGGCTGGGGCGCGTCCACCAGGGCGGGTTCCGGCCCGGCGGGACGGGCACCGAGTGGTGCGACGCCGACGTGCTGCGGCGACTGCGGCGCGGGTCGGTCGCGCGGCTGCGCAGCGAGGTGGAACCGGTCGCGCAGACCGCCCTGGCCGCGTTCGCGCCGCTGTGGCAGCGCGCCGTCGCGGGTGAGCGGTGGCGCGGACCCGACGCGGTGTTCGAGGCCGTGGAGTCATTGCGCGGCGCGACGGTGGCGGCGTCGGCGCTGGAGGCCCTCGTGCTGCCCTCCCGTGTGGAGGACTACGCGCCCCGGCGGTTGGACGAGCTGACACAGGCGGGCGAGGTCGTGTGGGCCGGTGCGGGCGCGCTGCCCGGGCAGGACGGGTGGGTGTGCCTGGCCCCGGCCGGCGAGGCGGCCCTGCTGCTGCCCGAACCGGTGCCGCCGCGGGAGGGCACCACGGCCCACGCGGTGCTGGAGGCGCTGCGCGGGGGCGGGGCGCTGTTCTTCCGCGACCTCGCCGACCGTGTGGCGGGCGCGCCGGGGGGTTCGGCCGTGACGGACGCGGAGCTGGTCGCGGCGCTGTGGGAGCTGGTGTGGTCGGGCTGCGTCACCAACGACACCCTGGCCCCGCTGCGCGCGGTGCTGGGCTCGGGGGCCGCCCCGCGTCGCACGCCCTCGCGTGCGGGGCGGCTGGCGCGCCCGGTGCTGCCCACCCGGTCGGGACCGCCCACGGCCGCGGGGCGGTGGTGGGCCCTGCCCGAGCGGGAGGGCGATCCCACCAGGCGGGTCCTGGCGCGGTTGGAGGCGCGCCTGGAGCGCCGGGGCGTGCTGGTGCGCGGCCACCAGGGCGGGCGGATCTCCCCGGACGAGTACCGGGTGCTGCGGACGATGGAGGAGTCGGGCCGGGTGCGCCGCGGCTACTTCGTGGACGGGCTGGGCGGCGCCCAGTTCGCGCTGCCGGGCGCCGTGGACCGGCTGCGCGCGGTTTCCGGCGGCGCGGCGGAACCGGTGGTGCTGGCGGCGACCGACCCGGCGAACCCGTTCGGCACGGACCTGGCCTGGCCCGGGGACGCCCAGGCCAGGCCGGGCCGGTCGGCGGGCTCCCTGGTGGTGATCGACGGGGGGCGGCTGACCCTGTACGTGGGGCGGGGCGGCCGCTCGGTGCTGACCTTCGGTTCGCCGCCCGCCCTGCTGGAGCGGGCGGCCCGCGCCCTGGCCGGGGCGGTGCGGGACGGACGCGCGGGGGCGCTGACGGTGGAGCGCGCCGACGGGGCCGAGGTGTTCGCGACGCCGGTGGACGCCGCGCTGGTGGCGGCGGGGTTCCACGTGACCCCGAAGGGGCTGCGCCTGCGTCCCTGACCCGCCCCCGGCCGGACACCCGCGGGGCGCGGGCCGGCGACGCGTCGCAGGGTGGTGTCCCCCGTCCGGCGGCGTCGGAGGGCCTGTGCGCGTGAGCGCGCACGAGCGGGCCCGCGCACCTTTCGCCGGGACGCGAAAACGGCTGGCCGCGGCGGCCGGAACCGGTCAGGATGGCGTTCGCGCCGGAGAGGACACGAGTACGAGGGGGACCGGTGGGGCGACAGGGAATCCGACCGATGCGGCCGGAGGACGAACCGCGGGTGGTGGAGGTGTCGCTGGCGGCGGACACCGTGTTCGCCGCGGCCGGGGTGGTGCTGCCCCCCGACGACCCTCGGGAGGTGCTCGCGCACGCGGAACGGGTCCTGGTGGCCGAGGAATCCGCCGGGGACACGGCCGGGGCCCTTCCCGAGGGCCCGGCCGAGGCCCCCGCGACGGGCGGCTCCGTGGTCGGTCTGGCCGCGACGGTGACCGTGGACGGGTGCCCGCACCTGGAGCAGCTGGCCGTGCACCCCGGGCACGGCAGGCGCGGGGTCGGCGGTGCCCTGCTGGAGGCGGTGTGCGCCGAGGCGGCTGCCGCCGGTCACACCCGCCTCACCCTCACCACCTTCCGCGACCTGCCGTGGAACGGGCCCTGGTACGCGGACCGCGGGTTCTCCGTGCTCCCCCCGGCGGAGTGGGGCCCGGGCCTGGAGGAGGTCTGGCGGGCCGAGGAGCGGGCGGGCATCCGGATGCTGCCGCGCGTGGTGATGGTCCGGGAGCTGGCCCGGCCGTCCTGAGCCCTCCGTGCCCTGCCCGCGCGGGTGCGCCGGGCGCTCGGCGCACCCGCGCGGGCAGGGTTGCCGCGCCCCGACCGGGTGAGGAGGCCGGGGCGCGGACGAAGGAGCGGAAGGGACTGCCGGGGACGGGCTCCCGCTGGTGAAGGCCCGCGCCCGCCGCCGTGGGAGGGCTCCCATGGGGCCGGAGCCCGGCGGGTTCAGACCGTCGAGGAGAAGACGTCCTCCCGGGCCCGCTCCAGGGCGTGCAGCAGAGCGCCCCGCACGACCGGGCTGCCCTCCACCCTTCCCAGCGCGACCTCGGTCGCGTTCGGGGCGATGCGCGCGGTGGCCGCCTGGACCCGCTCGGCCAGCTTCACACCGCCCGCCCGGGCCACGTCCCCGCCGAGCACCACCAGGCCGGGGTCCAGGATCACCGCGACCGCGGCCACCCCGCGGGCCAGGCGCTCGGCGAAGGCGTCCAGGAAGGCGTCCGCCTCCGGGGTCCCCGCGGCGGAGGCCGCCCCGACCACCTCGGTGACGTCGGTGCCCTCGATGCCGTACCCGGCGGCCAGCTCGACCACCTGCCCCGCCTTGACAAGCGCCTGGAACCCGTGGGGCAGCTCGCGGCTGACGCCGTCGCGCAGGGACTCGTAGCCGCCGGACAGGCCCACGTCGGTGGGCATGGGCGCCCCGGGCACGGGCAGGTAGCCGATCTCGCCCGCGCCGCCCGAGCGGCCCCGGTGGATGCGGCCGTCGATCATGGTGGACATGCCCACGCCGCCGTTGGCGCTGAGCCAGATGAGGACGAACTCGGCCACCCCTGCGGCGGCGCCCTCGGAGTGCTCGGCCAGGGCGGCCAGGTTCACGTCGTTCTCGATCATGACCGAGCGCTTGAGGTCGGCGCGCAGGGCCTCCAGGATGCCCTCGTGCCAGGACATCAGGTCGAAGGAGAAGCGGATGTCGCCGGTGCGGGGATCGACGACGCCGGGGGTGCCGATGACGCAGGCGCGGACCCTGTCCAGCGCGACCCCCGCGGTGTCGGCCAGGCGCATCACCGCGGTGTGGACGAGCGCGACGGGGTCGTCGGAAGCGCTGGGGTCGACCGCGACGTCGCTGACGATGCGGCCCGTGATGTCGGCGATCGTCGCGGTCACCCGGCTCGCGCTGACGTCCAGGGCCGCGACGTAGGCGCTCTCGGGCACCACCGCGTACAGCGCGGCGTTGGGCCCCCGCCCGCCCGCCTGGCTGCCCACGACGCGCACCAGGTCCCGTTCCTCCAGCCGCGCGAGCAGCTGGGAGGCGGTCACCTTGGAAAGGCCGGTACGCGTTCCCAGCTGCGTCCTGGTCAAGGGCCCCGCGGACAGGAGCAGTTCCAGTGCCGCGCGGTCGTTGAGCTGGCGTAGCAGCCGGGGAGTCCCCGGACGTTGAGACATAACCGTGACACCTCACCCTGTTTTTATTAGGAAAGTTTCCTGTTAATTTAGCTCACAACCTCACAGGAGGTCACGTCCTCGTAAGGCCCGCTTCGGGCCCTTCCGATACTCGCTGGGCCCTCCCGGTACCCGCTCCGGCGGGGCGGCCAACGTGCTATCCCAGCACAACCCCCACAAGACGTCGAGCCGCGGGGTGATTCCCACGATCATCCCAGGTCGGTTCGAGCACAGGCGTCGCACCCCGGCGCGTCGTGCGAAGGGAGAAGAGATACAGATGAGGTTCCCCAAGATCGCCGCGGCCACGGCCGTGGTCCTGCTCGCCTCAGCGTGCGGCGGCTCCGACTCCGGTGACGGGGGCGGCGAGGCCGACAGCCTGACCGTCTGGGTCATGGGCACCTCCCAGGAGCCCCTCGTCGAGTACTTCGAGGACGTCGAGGCGCGCTTCCAGGAGAGCAACCCGGACGTGGCCGTCGAGGTCGAGTTCATCCCCTGGCCCGACGCGCAGGAGGCCATCACCAACGCCCTCGCCGGCGGCGACGCCCCCGACGTGCTGGAGGTCGGCAACGACCAGGTCGCGGGCTGGGCCGCGCAGGGCGCCCTGATGGACATCACCGAGCAGGTGAGCGGCTGGGACGCCGCCGCGGGCATCGACGAGAACGCCCTGGAGTACGGCACCTACGAGGGCGTCCAGTACGGCGTCCCGTGGTTCTCGGGCGTGCGCACCCTGTACTACCGCGCGGACTGGCTGGAGGAGATCGGCCACGAGCCGCCGACGACCTGGGACGAGCTCGTCGAGGTGGCCGAGGCCATCGAGGAGGAGTACGACGTCCCCGGCTTCGCCGCGCCGACCGACTTCACCAACGGCATCGCCAGCTTCATCTGGAGCAACGGCGGCTCGATCGCGGAGCAGAACGGCGAGGAGTGGGAGGGCACCCTCACCGACCCCGCCACCGTCGAGGCCATCGAGTTCTACTCCAGCCTGACCACCGACGGCATCTCGCCGCAGGACTACGTCGGCCAGAACGAGCTCATCGCGCTGGCCGACATGGCCAACAGCCAGCTGGGCATGTACATCGACGGCGGCTGGGCGATCGGCTCCATGGAGGAGCAGGCCGAGGACCCCGCGGTCATCGAGAACATCGTCGCCGCGCCCATCCCCGGCGCCGAGGGCATCGCCCCGGCCTTCGCCGGCGGTTCCGCCCTGACGGTGTTCACCACCACCGAGCACCCGGACCTGGCCTTCGAGCTGCTCACCGTCCTCGGTGACGAGGAGGGCGGCCAGGGTTACGCCGACGTCGCGGGCTTCTTCCCGGCCTACCCGCACCTGCTGGAGAGCGAGACGTACCAGGAGGACCCCGCCACCGCCGCTGCCGCCGAGCAGATGCAGCACACCCAGTTCTTCCCGACCACCCCGCGCTGGACCGCGGCCGACCAGGACAACAAGATCCTGCCGGGCGCCGTCCTGGAGATCGTGCAGGGAGGCGACGCCGAGGAGGTCCTGGCGGCGGCCAACGAGGAGCTGACCTCGATCCTCAACGAGCCGGTCGAGTAGCCCCTCCCGCCTGACTGAGTAGAGCTGTGCGCGGGCGGGGTCCAACGGCCCCGCCCGCCGCGGTCGGCCCACGCCTCGATTGAGAAGACCATGGCACAAACCGTCGAACCAGCGCCCGCGCGCGAGCGAGAGGAGGCCGTGAAGGCCCCCGCCTCCGAGCCCGCACCTCGCCGCCGCCTCGCGCTTCCCACCCCGTACCTGCTCATCGCACCGGCTCTGATCCTCCTCGCGGTCGTGCTGCTGTGGCCGATCGTGCAGATGGTGTGGTACTCGCTCACCAGCTTCACCACCCGCAACCTCCTGCCCAACCAGCCGGGCCCGGCCTGGAACGACTTCGCCCACTACCAGACGCTGCTGACCGACCCCGAGTTCTGGGGGATCCTGCGCAACACGGTCGTGGTCTGCGTGCTGATGGTCGGCATCACGATGGTGCTGGGCACCCTCGTGGGGCTGCTGCTGAACAAGCTCCCCAAGTGGTTCTCGGGGTTCGTGGCCCTGGGCATGATGCTCGCCTGGGCCACCCCCGCGCTGAGCGCCTCCCTGGTCTTCCGCTGGCTGTTCCTGCCCGAGCGGGGCCTGGTCAACGTCATCCTGGACCGGCTGCCGGACTGGCTGGTGGGCAGCGGATGGCTGCAGTACAACTGGTTCCTCGAACCGCTCCCGCTGTTCTCGATCCTCATCACCGTGATCGTGTGGCAGTCCTTCCCCTTCGTGGCCGTCTCCGTGCTCGCCGGGCTCAAGAGCATCCCCTACGAGCTGTACGAGGCCGCGAGGATGGACGGCGCGGGCGGCTGGAAGGCCTTCTGGAACGTCACGTTCCCGATGCTGCGCCCGCTGTTCGCCCTGCTGCTGGTCCTCCAGATCATCTGGGACCTGCGCGTGTTCACCCAGCTCTACATCCTGGCGAACAGCTTCCAGAACAAGGACGTCTACCTGCTCTCGTACTACATCTACCAGCAGGGCTTCAGCGCCAGCCCGGCCAACTACGGCATGGGTTCGGCGATCGCGGTGGTCATGACCGTGATGATCCTCGCCGTCACCGCGTACTACCTGCGCATCATGATCCGCCAGGGGGAGACCCGATGACCGCGATCGACCAGACCTCAGCCTCCGCCGTCCGCGAGCGCGCCACCGGGGGCGCCGGGAGGGGCGGCCCGAGCGGCTCGGGGCGCGTCTACCGCCGCGGCCCGCTGCGCCGGCTGCGGCGCCTGCCGCTGTACCTGGCCGGCCTCGCGGTGTTCCTGTTCTCGGTGTTCCCCGTGTACTGGATGGTCATCACGGCCTTCAAGCCGGTGGGCGAGATCTTCACCCGCGACCAGACGATCTTCCCGACGGCGCCGACCCTGGAGCACTTCGACCGGGTGCTCAACGGCCAGCTGATCCCCGGGGTGAACTTCTGGCAGTTCCTGGGCAACAGCCTGTTCCTCACCGTGGCCTCCGTGGCCATGGGAGCGTTCCTGTCGCTGCTGGCCGCCGTGGCCGTGGCCCGGTTCCGCTTCCGGCTACGCACCGCGTTCATCATCCTGCTGCTGGTGATCCAGATGGTGCCGATGGAGGCGATGATCATCTCCATCTTCATCAACTTCCGCCAGCTGTCCGACGTCAGCGGCGTGGAGCTGCTCGGCAACCTGTCCGGCCTGCTCATCGTGTACACGGCCGTGTCCCTGCCGATCACCATCATGATGCTGCGGGGCTTCGTGGCCGCGGTGCCCAAGGAGCTGGAGGAGGCGGCGGCCATCGACGGCGCCAGCGCCTGGACCGTCTTCTGGCGCATCCTGATGCCCCTGGTCGCGCCGGGCCTGGTCGCGGCGAGCATCTTCGCCTTCATCACGGCGTGGAACGAGTTCATCGTCGCGCTGACGTTCCTGGGCCGCAGCACCGACAACTACACGCTGCCGCTGACGCTGTCCTACTACTTCGGCCGCTTCGGCACCGAGTGGGGGCCGATCATGGCCGCCTCCACCCTGCTGACCATCCCCGTGATGATCTTCTTCCTGTTCGTCCAGCGGCGCATGGTCTCCGGCCTGACCATGGGCGCGGTCAAGGGCTGACCGCGTCCCTCCCGCCGGGGCGGGTCCCGCGACGGACACCGCGGGCCCCGCTCCGGGCGCGCCCTCCCCCCGTTTGCCCGCCCTTCGTCTGCCCGACCACGGGCACCCCTTCGCTCACCGAACGGAGTTCGTCATGCCGTACGACCCGACCCTGGCGCGTCTGGCCAACGCCACGCTGCTGGTGCCCTTCGAGTCCTACCAAGCCCCGCGCTGGGTCCTGGAGGGTCTGGCGGACGGGATCTCCGGTGTCTGTCTGTTCCACAACAACCTGGACGGCCCCGAGCAGGTGACCGCGCTCAACGCGACCCTGGCCGGGGTCACCGACACCCCGCTGATCTCCCTGGACGAGGAGGGCGGCGACGTCACCCGCATCGGCCAGGCGCAGGGCAGCGACTACCCCGGCAACGCGGCCCTGGGCGCGGTGGACGACCCCGGCCTGACCCGCGCCACCCTGCGCTCCCTGGGCGGGCGCCTGGCCGAGCTGGGCTTCAACCTGGACCTGGCGCCCTCGGTGGACGTCAACGTCGCCGACGACAACCCGGTGATCGGCACCCGCTCCTTCGGTTCCGACCCCGAACTGGTGGCCCGGCACGCGGCGGCCGCCGTGCTCGGCCTCCAGGAGGCGGGCGTGGCCGCGTGCGCCAAGCACTTCCCCGGCCACGGCGCCACCTCCCAGGACTCCCACCACGTGCTGCCGCGCGTGGAGGCCGACGCCGACCTGCTGCGCCGCCGCGAGCTGCTGCCGTTCCGCGCGGCCGTGGAGGCGGGCGTCCGGTCGATCCTGACCGCGCACATCGAGATGCCGGGCCTGGGCGGCGACGGCCCCGCCACGCTCACCCCGCGCATCCTCAACGACCTGCTCCGCGGCGAGCTGGGCTTCACCGGCACCGTGGTCAGCGACGCCATGGACATGCAGGGCGTCAGCGGCCGGATCGGCATCCCCGAGGCCTGCGTGCGCGCGGTGGCCGCCGGGGTGGACCTGCTGTGCCTGGGCCGGTTCGTCTACGCCGACCAGGTCGAGCTGATCCGCGCCGCGCTGGTGGAAGCGGTCCGGGAGGGCCGCCTGTCCGGGGAGCGCCTGGAGGAGGCCGCCGGACGCAACGCCGAGCTGCGGAGCTGGATCCGCACGGCCCGGACCCAGCGCACGGACGCGCCCGCGGCCGACGGGGTCGGCCTGGTCGGCGCCCGCCGGGCGGTGCGCGTGGACGGCGACCTGCCGCCGCTGGCGGACCCCTACGTGGTGGAGGTGGACGCCCCCTCCGGCATGGCGGTGGGCGAGGTCCCCTGGGGCCTGTCCCCCTGGTTCCCGGGCACCGAGCGGGTCTCCCCCGACGTCGCGCACGCCGACCGGCTGGCCGCCAGCGCCCGGGACCGCGACCTGGTCGTGGTGGTGCGGGACGCGCACCGCTACCCGTCCGCCCAGGCGCTCGTCAACCGCCTGCTCAGCGCGCACCCCGACGCCGTGGTGGTGGAGATGGGGCTGCCCATCTGGCGGCCCGACTGCGGCGCGCACGTGAGCACCTACGGCGCCGCGCACGTGAACGGGCAGAGCGCGGCGGAGCTGCTGGGGGCCCCAGTGGGCGCCCCCTCCCCCGGCGTGAACTGAGCGCCCCGGCTCCGCTCCCCGACCCGGCCGGTCCGCGACCGGCCGGGTCGGCGCGTTCGGGTGACGCTCGTCACCGCGGCGGACATACTGGGACGGGACACCCCGAGAGCGGGGACGTCACCGATGTCCCCGCAACCCGGTAGGAGAAGTACCCTTGGCCTGAAGCATCCCGGTCGGCGGCGTTCCCGTCGACGACCGGTGCCCCATTCGCCCACTTACACACGGCATAATCACAGCATGCGCCTTTCAGCCCGGGTCGACTACGCGCTACGCGCGGCGGCGGAACTCGCCGTCGCCGACGAGGGGCCGGTGACGGCCGAACAGCTCGCACGCGCGCAGGCCATCCCCGGAAAATTCCTCGAGAACATCCTCACCCAGCTACGCCGGGCCGGTCTGGTACGCAGCCAGCGCGGCCCCGTCGGCGGCTACTGGCTGGCCCGTCCGGCGGGGGAGATCTCCCTGGCCGACATCATCCGCGCGGTCGACGGACCGCTCGCCAACGTGCGCGGGGAACGCCCCGAGCACGTGGACTACGACGGCGCGGCCCGCAGCCTCCAACAGGTGTGGATCGCGCTGCGCGCCAGTGAGCGCGCGATCCTGGAGGGCGTCAACCTCCAGCACCTGGTGACCAACGAGCTGCCCGAGACGGTGCGCTCGTTGGCCGAGGACCCCGAGGCCTGGGTGAACCACACCCACCGCTGACCGCCGCCCCGCGCGCAGGTCCCGTGAACACCGAAGGAGCCGACCGTCTGGTCGGCTCCTTCGTCGTGGTCACGGTGACGATGGACGGACAGTTCCGAGGAGGGGTCAGACCCCCACCATGTCGGCGACTTGGGGAACGCGATCCGGTACCGGGTCGATGCCGAGGTCCTGGGCGGAGACGGGGTCGGTCGTGACCGCGTCACCCAGCAGCGCGGCCTCCTGGAGCTCTGCGAGGGCGAGCTGGTCGGAGACCTCTCTCAGTACCTGCGAGAGCGGGACGCCCAGCGCCCCGCAGATCGAGGAGAGCAGTTCGGAAGAGGCTTCCTTCTGCCCGCGCTCGACCTCCGACAGGTAACCGAGGGATACACGTGCATCGGCCGACACCTCACGGAGGGTGCGGCCCTGGCGCTGCCGGAGCCGCCTGAGCACGTCACCAAGTAGGTGACGAAGCAGGACCATCATTCGCGCTCCCTCCCACCGGTAGCGACCTTCATATACACCACCGTACCTGTCCCACGCCCGATTCGGGCACCTCTTGCCGTCCTGTTCGCTGGAGGGGGAACCCCGCCCGAGGGTGGTTTTGTTCCCAAGGGTGGGGAAAGGAAGAACAGCCCGGAAAGTTCAGTCCCGGGCGTTTCCTCCCGTGCTCCCGCGCACAGCGGTGTCCAGGAGCAGCAGCGCCCCCTCGACCGTGCGGTATCGGATACCCGCACGGTCCCCGGTGAAACGGAAACGGCGGCCCCGCGTGGCCCCGTCGGGCGTGGCGACGGCCACAAAGACCGTGCCGACGGGCTGGCCGTCCTGGGGATCGGGTCCGGCCACGCCGGTGACCGCGACGCCGTAGTCGGAGCCCAGCAGGCGGCGGACGCCGAGCGCCATGTGCCCGGCCACCTCCGGGTGGACGGCGCCGTGCTCGGCCAGCAGGTCCGCGGGCACGCCCAGGACGCTGTCCTTGGCGTCGGTGGCGTAGGCCACGACGCCGCCCCGGTAGGTGCCCGAGGCGCCCGGGATCGCGGTGAGGTGGGCGCCGACGAGGCCGCCGGTCAGCGACTCGGCGGTGGCGCAGGTGGCGCCGGCGGCGAGCAGGGACCGGTGGGCGGCCCCGGCCGCGGCCAGTGCCGCGGCACGCGGGTCCGGGTCACCGGGGACCGGCCGGTCCCGCTCGTCCGTCACGCGGCGGGGCCCTTGCGGGCGCGCACCGCGCGCACGGCGTCGAACACGTAGGCCAGGCCGGTCCACAGGGTGACCGCCAGCGCGGCGGCCATCACGACGTGCGCGAACCAGACGAAGACCTCGCTGAAGGGCAGCACCTGGAGCGGGAAGAGGTAGACGCTGATCGCGACGATCTGGAGGACCGTCTTGAGCTTGCCGCCCCGGCTGGCCGGCATGACCACGTAGCGCAGGACCGCGAAGCGCAGCGCCGTGATGCCCCACTCGCGGACCAGGATCGCGATGGTCACCCACCACCACAGGTCGCCCTGGAGGGAGAGCACCACCAGCGCGGAGCCGGTGAGCGCCTTGTCGGCGATGGGGTCGACGATCTTGCCGAAGTCGGTGACCAGGTTGCGGCGGCGGGCGATCTCGCCGTCGACCCGGTCGGTGATGGCGGCCAGCACGAAGACGGAGAAGGCGGCGAACCGCCACCACGAGCCGTCCAGGAACATGAACCACACGAAGAGCGGCACCATGACCAGGCGGCTCATCGTGAGGATGTTCGCGATGTTCCACAGGGGAACGCGGGGGGCGGGGGTGGCCGCGGGGTCGGGGGTGCTCATCTGTCCGCGGCTTCCCCGTGGGTGTCGTCCTGCTCCGCGATGAGGTCGGCCCCGGCCGACTGGATGACGGTGGCGCGCACCAGGTCGCCGACGGCCAGGCCCTCGCCGTAGAGGATCGTGCTGCCGTCCACCTCGGGGGCCTGGTGCTCGGAACGGCCCTCGTAGGCGCCGTCCTCCAGCACCGTCTCCACCAGGACGGTGACCTCCGAGCCGATCCGCTCCTCGGCGCGCTGGGCCATCAGCTCCTCGGAGAGGCGGTTGAGCCGGTCCACGCGCTCGGCGACGACCTCGTCGGGCAGCTTGCCCCCGTGGCCGAAGGCCTCGGTGCCCTCCTCGTCGGAGTAGCCGAACACGCCGATGGCGTCCAGCCGGGCCTCGGAGAGGAAGGAGACCAGGTCCTCGAACTCGGCCTCGGTCTCACCGGGGAAGCCCACGATGAAGTTGGAGCGCGAGCCGGCCTCGGGGGCGCGTTCGCGGACCGTGTCCAGCAGCTCCAGGAAGCGCTCGCGGTCGCCGAAGCGGCGCATGCGGCGCAGCAGGGTGCCGCTGGCGTGCTGGAAGGACAGGTCGAAGTAGGGCACCACGCCGGGGGTTCCGGTGAGCACGTCCACCAGACCGGGGCGGACCTCGGCGGGCTGGAGGTAGCTGACCCGGACCCGCTCCAGGCCCTCGACGGCGGCCAGGCGGGGCAGGAGCTTCTCCAGGGCGCGCACGTCGCCCAGGTCCTTGCCGTAGGAGGTGGAGTTCTCGCTGACCAGGAACACCTCGCGCACGCCCTCGGAGGCGAGCCACTCGGCCTCGCGCACGATGTCGTCGGGGCGGCGGGAGAGGTAGGCGCCCCGGAAGGTCGGGATGGCGCAGAAGGTGCAGCGCCGGTCGCAGCCGGAGGCGATCTTGAGGTTGGCCACCGGTCCGCCGACCAGGCGGCGGCGCGGGACGGAGGCGCGGTAGGGCAGCTCGGTGCCCTCGGCCCCGGCGGAGTCGGCGAAGCTGGCGTGGCCGGGGACGTGGGCCTGGGAGGCGTCGCGCTCGGCCGGGCTGATCGGCAGCAGCGTGCGCCGGTCGCGGGGGTCGTGCGGGACCAGGGTCCGCCCGGCCACGACGTCGTCGAGCCGGTCGGTGATGGCGGCGTAGTCGTCGAAGCCGATGACCTGGGCCTCGGGCAGGGCCTGGGCCAGCTCGGAGCCGTAGCGCTCGGCCATGCACCCGGCGGCGACGACTCTGCCGCCGTTCTCCGCCGCTTCCAGGAGGGTCTCGATGGAGTCCTGCTTGGCCGCGTCGATGAACCCGCAGGTGTTGACGATGGTGACGTCGGCCTCGGTGTCGCCCTCGACGAGGTCCCAGCCGCCAGCGGACAGGCGCCCGGCCAGCTCTTCGGAGTCGACCTCGTTACGCGCACACCCCAGGGTGACGAGTGAGACAGTACGGCGCGATGACATGGCTTCCAAGCGTGTGGGAGAGCTTCGGGTGGCGCGGGGGCCGTCCCGGACCGGTCGGCCGTGCTCGGAGCACGGCGCGGTCCGGCGCCGCCCGCAGCCCCCCACATTACCTTGGTCGGCTCACCCGCCCGTACCCCGGCCCGGATCGCTCCGGGCCGGGGTACGGTCCGGTCACTGCCGCACGCCGTCCGGGCCGATGACGATCTCCTTGACCTCGCCCGGAAGCCCGAGGGGGCCGGAGCTCTCGCCGTCGACGGTCACGCTGACCGCCCCGGCGTCGCCGACCCACAGGTTGAGCATGTCCTCGGTCACGTACTCCTTGACGTCGCCCTCCAGCAGGTAGCCGACGTAGAGGTCCTCGCCGTCGGCCCCGGTGACCTCGACCCAGCTGCGTCCGGAGGCGCCGAGTTCGACGGTGAACTCGACGGGCCCCTGCTCCGCCGCGGCCTCCTCCGCCCCCACGGCGGAGTCGACGGTCCTCTCGGTGGCGGAGGAGTCGAAGGCCGAGCGCAGCGGGTTGCCCGCGTCCCAGTCCTGCCAGGTGCGGACCCCGACGAAGAGCGCCAGGAGGAAGATGGCCCCGACCACGGCCCAGGGCCAGTGGCGCCGGACGGCGTCGACGGGCCGGGGCCTCGCGGCGATGACCACGGGGCGGGTGACGGGGCCGCCCCGGCCGTGCCTGCCGACCCGGGTCCCGCCCGTCTGGGGACCGCGGGCCCGGGGGCCGCTGCTCCGGTGCCTGCCGTCGGCGTGCCCACCCCGCACGGGTCCGGTCCGCGCGGTGCCGACGTCGGCGGCCCCGTCCTCGGGCGCTCCGTGCTCGGGCGCCCGAGCACGGGGGCGGCGTCCCTCCGCGGTGTCACGGGGACCGGGGATCCACCCGGCCAGCCGCGGCCTGCGGGGCCCACGGCGCTCCTGGGTCTCCTGGGGCTCCTCGTCGGGCTGGCGCGTCAGGAACTGCCTGCGTTCGAAGTGGCCCCAGCGCTGGGCGCCGACTCCGGAGTCGTCCTCGCCGAAGCGGTGGGCCATCACCGCCTCCCCGTCCTCCCCGGGACGGGTCTCGGCGCGCGCCGCGGCGGCCACGCGAGCCGCCTCGGGCACGGACGCCGGGTGGCGCTGCGGGGGGACGAAGGCGGGTATGGCGCGGGACGCGTGCTCGCGGTCGTACTCGGCCAGGAGCGGCGCCGGGTCCAGGCCGAGCGTGCGGCAGATGCCGCGGATGTGGCCGCGTGCGTAGAAGTCCCCGCCGCAGGAGAAGAAGTCCTCCTGCTCGATGGCCGTGAGGACGGGTTCCCGGATACGTGTACGGATGCTGAGGTCCGCGACCGTGTACCCCGCCGCGACCCGGGCGGCGGACAGGGTCTGACCGATCGTCGCCATGCGCACTCCCCCCGCGACTGTGTGTAGCTGCAAGAGACCACTCTGCCGCCCGGGCCGCTTTCGCGCAGGTCACCACGCCCCATGAAGCCTCCAAGATCCCACCAAATCGGGCATGCCTGTTTTTAAGGGATGCCAGTGGAGTTTCGGGAAAGGCCGTAACACGGGGCCTGAAGCCCGACTTCCCGGGTGCCGGTCGGCGCCCGCTCGCCGCCGCGCGGGGGCGAGCGGCGCGGGTCAGGAACCCCGGATGTCGGCCAGCACGGCGGGCAGGTCGTCGGGCTGGACGAGCACGTCGCGGGCCTTGGAGCCCTCGCTGGGGCCGACCACGTCGCGGCTCTCCATGAGGTCCATCAGGCGGCCCGCCTTGGCGAAGCCCACGCGCAGCTTGCGCTGGAGCATGGACGTGGACCCGAACTGGGTGGTGACCACCAGCTCGACGGCCTGCAGGAGCAGGTCCAGGTCGTCGCCGATCTCCTCGTCGATCTCCTTCTTCTTGGTGTCGGGGACGGCCACGTCCTCGCGGTAGCTGGGCTCGGACTGCTTCTTGCAGTGCTCGACGATCGCCCGGATCTCCTTCTCCCCCACCCAGGCGTTCTGGAGGCGGATGGGCTTACCCGCGCCCATGGGGAGGAAGAGCGAGTCGCCCTTGCCCACCAGCTTCTCGGCGCCGGGCTGGTCGAGGATGACGCGGCTGTCGGAGAGGCTGGAGGTGGCGAAGGCCAGGCGGGAGGGCACGTTGGCCTTGATCAGGCCGGTGACGACGTCGACGCTGGGCCGCTGGGTGGCCAGCACCAGGTGGATCCCGGCGGCGCGGGCCAGCTGGGTGATGCGCACGACGGCGTCCTCCACGTCGCGGGGGGCGACCATCATCAGGTCGGCCAGCTCGTCCACGATGACCAGCAGGTAGGGGTAGGGCTCGTACTGGCGCTCGCTGCCGGGCGGGGCGGTCAGCTCCCCCGTGCGCACGGCGGCGTTGAAGTCGTCCACGTGCCGGTACCCGGAGGCGGCCAGGTCGTCGTAGCGCCGGTCCATCTCCCCCACCACCCACTGGAGGGCCTCCGCGGCCCGCTTGGGGTTGGTGATGATGGGGGTGATCAGGTGCGGGATGCCCTCGTACATGGTCAGCTCGACCCGCTTGGGGTCGACCAGGATCATCCGCACCTCGTCGGGGGTGGCGCGCATCATCAGCGAGGTGATGAGCCCGTTGATGCAGGTGGACTTGCCCGCGCCGGTGGCGCCGGCGACCAGGACGTGCGGCATCTTGGCCAGGTTCGCGACCACGTTGGAGCCTTCGACGTCCTTGCCCAGGCCCACCAGCATGGGGTGGTCGTCGGAGGTCGCCGCGGGCGAGCGCAGCACGTCGCCCAGGCTCACCAGGTCCTTGTCGGTGTTGGGGATCTCCACGCCGATGGCGGACTTGCCGGGAATGGGCGACTGGATGCGCACGTCGGCGCTCTTGACCGCCAGGGAGATGTTCTTGGCCAGGGCGGTGACCTTCTCGACCTTGACCGCGGGGCCCAGTTCGATCTCGTAGCGCGTCACCGTCGGCCCGCGGGTGAAGCCGGTGACGTCGGCGTCGATGTTGAACTGGGTGAGAACCCCCGACAGGGCTTCGACGACCTCGTCGTTGGCCTTGGTGCGCGGCTTGACCGGGCTGCCGGGCTTGAGCATAGTCGGCGCGGGCAGCTCGTAGTCGCCCTCCACCACGCGGGAGGGGATGGTGAGCTGCTCGGTGGTGGCGGGGGCCGGGGTGGGGTCGGGGACCTCCCGCTTGGCGCGGGCGGCCTTCCTGCCCTTGGGCGCGGCCTCCGCCTCGGCCGCGGCCGGTTCCGGGGCCTCCTCCTCGTCGGTGAGGGCGGGGGCGATCGGCTCGTCGGGCAGCACCGGGCTGTCGTAGGGGCGCTCGTGGTCGCCCGCGACCGTGCCCGTGGCCTTCTTGGCCTTGGGCGCGCTCCTGCGCGGCTTGGCGGGCTTCTTCTTCTCCGCCCCCAGCAGGCCGATGCCCGCGTCGGGGCCGGTGTCGCGCTCCATGAGCGCGCCGAACAGGACCTGGAGGCGTTCGGGGATGCGCCGGATGGGTGTGGCGGTGACCACGAGGATCCCGAAGACCAGTACCAGGGCCAGCAGGACGCCGGTCAGCCACGGGGTGACGACGGCGCTGAGCGGCCCCGAGGCGACGAAGCCGATGAGCCCGCCGGCCTCCTGGAGGGCCTCCAGGCCCTCGGAGGGCTGCGGGATGCCGTGGGCGATGTGGATGAGGCCGAGCAGGCCCAGCATGATCGAGCTGAAGCCGATGAGCAGCCGCCCGGCGTCGCCCTCCTTGCTGTCGCCCGGGGTACGCATGAGCCTGACCGCGATCGGCAGGAACAGCAGCGGCAGGATCGGCGAGAACGTGCCGAAGGCGCCGACCACGACCGTGCGGGTGTACTCCAGGAGCAGCCCGTCGCTGTTCCACCACACGGCCGCGGCGATGAGGACGCCCGCGGCCAGCAGGACCAGCCCGGCGCCGTCGCGGCGCAGGTCGGGGTCGAGGCCGCGCGCGCCGCGGCCGACCGCGCGGGCGGAGCCGCCGACGGTGTGCGCGACGAGCTTCCACAGCACCAGCAGGAACTGGCCGAACATGGTGACGGCGAAGGCGATGGGCCCGTCGGGCATGCGCTTCTTCGCCGCGGGCTTGCGCGCGGCGGGCTTCTTGCGTCCGGAACCGCCGGAGGAGGCGCGCGTGGCCATGGGGTCACCTCCAGGGGACGGGGTCGTGCGGGCGGTCGGGCAGGACGGCCCGCCACGGCGGGCAGCCTACTGCGGCGTCCACCCCTCGCGCCCGTATCCCGCGCGGCGTGTCGCCCGGACGCCGCTGTGCTCCCCGTCCCACCGCCGTCCCGGCCCGGGCCCCGGTCCCGGCGACGCTGCGGTACCGGTTCCCGGTTCCGTCACCGCCTCGGTACCGGTTCCCGGTCCTGGCGACGCGAACGGCCCGGACGCGCCGCGGGGCGTCGTCGGGCCGTTCGTCGTCGTCGGGTGCCGGTCAGACCTCGACCAGGACGGGGATGATCATGGGCCGCCGCCGGTAGGTCTCGTTGACCCAGCGGCCGGCGCTGCGGCGGATGAGCTGGCGCAGCTGGTGGGGGTCGTTGACCCCGTCCCGGGCCGCCTTGTCCAGCGCGTCCTGGATCCGGTCGATGACGTCGTCGTAGGCGTCGGCGCCGATGCCCGCGCCCCGCGTGTGGATCTCGGGCTCGCCCAGGATCTTGCCGGAGCCGGAGTCCACCGCCACGACGACGGAGATGAACCCCTCCTCGCCCAGGACCCGGCGGTCCTTGAGCGCGGCGTCGGTGACGTCGCCGACCGAGGAGCCGTCCACGTACACGTACCCGGCCTGCACCGCGCCGACGATCCTGGCCCGGTTCTTGTGCAGGTCGACGACCACGCCGTCCTCGGCGATGACGATCCGGTCGCTCGGGACCCCGGTCAGCTTGGCGAGGTCGGCGTGGGCGCGCATGTGCCGCCACTCGCCGTGCACGGGCATGAAGTTGCGCGGGCGGACCATGTTGAGCACGTACATCAGCTCGCCCGCGGGCGCGTGGCCGGAGACGTGCACCAGGGCGTTGCCCTTGTGCACGACCTTGGCCCCCCAGCGGGTCAGGCCGTTGATCACCCGGTTGACCGAGTTCTCGTTGCCCGGGATCAGCGACGAGGCGAGCAGGATGGTGTCGCCCTCCTCGATGCGGATCTGGTGGTCCCGGTTGGCCATGCGGCTGAGCGCGGCCATCGGCTCGCCCTGCGAGCCCGTGCACACCAGGAGCACCTCGTCCGGGCGCATCTGGTCGAGCTGCTTGACGTCGACGACGGTGTCGCCGGGGATGCTCAGGTAGCCCAGGTCGCGCGCGATGTTCATGTTGCGGACCATGGAGCGGCCCACGAAGGCGATCTTGCGCCCGTGCTCGACGGCCGCGTCGATGACCTGCTGGACGCGGTGCACGTGCGAGGCGAAGCAGGCCACCACGATGCGCTTCTGGGACTGCCGGAACACCTTGTCGATGGCCTCGGTCAGGTTGCGCTCGTTGACGATGAAGCCGGGCTGCTCGGCGTTGGTGGAGTCCGACAGCAGCAGGTCCACGCCCTCGTCGCCGAATCGGGCGAACCCGGCCAGGTCGGTCAGGCGCCCGTCCAGCGGCAGCTGGTCCATCTTGAAGTCGCCGGTGTGCAGCACCGACCCGCCCGGGGTGCGGATGCCCACGGCCAGCGCGTCCGGGATGGAGTGGTTGACCGCGAAGAACTCCAGGTCGAAGGGGCCGAAGTCGTGCCGCTCGCCCTCCTCCACCAGCACGGTCTCGGGCTTGATGCGGTGCTCGCCGAGCTTGGCGGTGATCAGCGCCAGGGTGAGCTTGGAGCCGACGATCGGGATGTCGGCCCGCTCACGCAGCAGGAACGGCACGCCGCCGATGTGGTCCTCGTGCCCGTGGGTGAGCACGACCGCCTCGATGTCGTCGAGCCGGTCCCGGATGTACTCGAAGTCCGGCAGGATCAGGTCGACGCCGGGCTGCTCCTCCTCGGGGAAGAGCACGCCGCAGTCCACGATGAGCAGGCGCCCGCCGTACTCGAAGACCGTCATGTTGCGGCCGATCTCGCCGAGGCCGCCCAGCGGGACGATGCGCAGCACGCCCTTGCCCAGGGGCGGCGGCGAGCCCAGTTCGGGGTGCGGGTGGCTCATACGGATCCCTCCGTGAGGCGCTCGACGGCGACGGCGCTGGCCGGGACGGCCTGGTGCGGGGCGAGCCCGATCGGGCCCTTGACGCCCGCGGCGGCCAGGTCCTCGCGCAGGAGTGCCTGGAGCTCGGCGGAGGCGTCGGCGAGCGGGGTGCGGACCGGCCCGGAGGGCAGGCCGAACAGGTTGAGGACGGCCTTGGTCGTGATGACGCCCTGGGTGCGGAACATGCCCGTGTAGACCGGCGTGAGGCGGCGGTGGATGGCCAGGGCCTGGCCGACCTCGCCCTTCTCGAAGGCGTCGATCATGTCGCACAGGTCGGCGCCCACGATGTGGCCGACGACGCTGACGAACCCGGCCGCGCCGACGGACAGCAGCGGCAGGTTGAGGATGTCGGTGCCGCAGTAGAAGGCCAGGTCGGTGCGCTCCATGACCCAGGAGCTGGCGCCGACGTTGTCCTTGGCGTCCTTGTTGGCGACGATGCGCGGGTGCTCGGCCAGGCGGACCAGGGTCTCGGAGGCGATCGGCGTCCCGGTGCGGTGCGGGATGTCGTAGAGCATCACCGGCAGGTCGGTGGAGTCGGCGATCGACGTGAAGTGCCGGATGAGACCTTCCTGCGGCGGCTTGTTGTAGTACGGGGTGACGGTCAGCAGACCGTGCGCCCCCGCCTTCTCGGCCGCCTGGGCCAGCCGGATGCTGTGGCGGGTGTCGTTGGTGCCGACCCCGGCCACGATCGTGGCGCGGTCGCCGACCGCCTCCAGGACGGCGCGCAGCAGCCGGTCCTTCTCGTCGTCGCTGGTGGTCGGCGACTCACCGGTGGTGCCGCTGATGACGAGGCCGTCGTTGTGCTGTTCGTCGACGAGGTAGGTGGCCAGTCGGGCCGCGCCCTCGTAGTCGAGTTCCCCGTCCTCCAGCATCGGAGTGACCATCGCGGTCAACATCTTGCCGAACGGGCGGTTCTTGGTGTCCATCATCGTGTGTGAAAGGCGTGCGGACCGCCGCCCTCGGGCGGTGGGGTCCGTGGTTGCCCCTCCTCCTCTCGGTGTACTCCGAAACAGTTGTGGTATCCCGTGCGGGTGTGCCTCGGGCACGGGTGGTCGGCGCTGCGTGTGCGCCACCGCGACCGGCGGATGCGCGACGGTCGCGGGAAAGATCTGTGGTGCCCCCGTGGCGGGGGCGAGGGGCCCAGCCCCGTCCGGTCCACCGTCCTCGTGGGTCGAGGTTGAGTGGTCCCCGGCAAGACGAACCTACCCGTCCCGGGCCCGTGCCATCCGGCCGGGCCCGGGTCCGCCCGCGGTTCGGGGCGGACGGAGTCCGTGGTAGGAGGCTAGTCGTCGTTGCCGTCGGGCAGGAACATGCTGAGCAGCCAGCTGACGATGGTGACGACGATCGCGCCCCAGAAGGCGGGCCAGAACCCGTCGATGTGGAAGGGCAGGTCGAACAGGCCCGCGATCCAGTTGGTGAGCATGAGCAGCAGCGCGTTCACCAGGAGGCCGATCAGCCCCAGGGTCAGAGCGTAGAACAGGCATCCGACCGTTTTGACGATCGGTTTGATGACCGCGTTGACCACGCCGAAGATGGCGCCGACGGCGAGGTAGACCAGGATCTGGCCGACCGTGTCCTGCGCGGTGACTTCGATGCCGTCGATCAGGAGGACAGCCGCCCAAAGGGCGAGCGCGTTCACGATAACTCTGATAATGAGGCTCACAACGTAGATGTTCCCATGCTGTGGCAAGGTCCGGAAACTCCGGCGTAGGTGATCTTGTCGCCAGGCGTGTCGCCCACCCCAGAAGGAGAGCCCCCCGTGTCCAGTGCCCGGTTCGTCCGTCCCGCCCGTACCGCCGACGTGGACGCGGTCGTCGACATCCAGGTGGCGTCGTGGCGGGCGGTGTACGGGGCGCTGCTGCCCGAGGAGGTGTCCGGGGCCCTGGGCGGCGAGGAGGCCCGGGGGCGGTTCCGCGAGCAGTGGACGGCGGCCCTGGAGTCGCCGCCGACCTCCCGGCACCGGCTGGTGGTGGCCACCGACGAGGTGGAGGGAACGCGCACGGTCGCGGGCTTCGCCGCGTTCGGCCCCGCCGGGGACCCGGACCTGTGGCCCGCCAAGGACGCGGAGGTGTTCGCCCTGCACGTGGACCCCGCGCGGGCGCGCCAGGGGCACGGCAGCCGCCTGGTGAACGCGTGCGTGGACCACCTGGTCGAGGACGGTTTCGCCACCCTGCACGTGTGGGTGCCCGAGGCCGACAACGCGCTGCGGGCGTTCTTCGAGGCCTCGGGCTGGCGCGCGGACGGCGCCCGCCGCGAGATCGACATGGGGCGGCTGCTGCCGATGGTGCGCCTGCACGCGGCCATCTCCCAGTAGCGGGGCCGGGGCGCGGGCCTGCCGGACCGAGCGGGAGGGGCCCGTCCGCGCCCCGGCGCCGGGGCGCGGGCGGGAGCGCCGCCGACAGGGTCTAACGTGGGGTGGTTGTCGCGGCGCGCACGGGCGCGCCGGTGGTGAGCGGGGAGGGGCCGGAGCGTGGCCACGGTCAGTGAATGGGTCTCGGGGCTGCGCCCCCGTACGCTTCCGAATTCGATCGTTCCGGTGGCGGTCGGCACGGCCCTGGCCTTCGCCCTGGACGGGTTCGTCTGGTGGAAGGCGCTGCTGGCCCTGGTGGTGTCCATGGCGCTCCAGGTCGGCGTGAACTTCGCCAACGACTACAGCGACGGCGTCAAGGGCACCGACACCGAGGCGCGGACGGGGCCGACCCGGCTGACCGCGACCGGCCTGGCCGCCCCGCGGCAGGTGCTGGCGGCGGCCCTGGCCAGCTTCGCGTTCGCGGGGGTGGTGGGCCTGGTGCTGGTGGCCACGTCCTCGTGGTGGCTGCTGCTGGTGGGCGCCCTGGCGATCGCGGCGGCCTGGTACTACACGGGGGGCCGCAGCCCCTACGGCTACCGGGGCCTGGGCGAGGTCTCGGTGTTCGTGTTCTTCGGCGTCGTGGCCGTGGTGGGCACGGTCTTCGTGCAACTGGGCTCCGCGCCCTGGCAGGCGTGGGTGGCGTCGGTGCCGGTGGGCCTGCTGTCCTGCTCGGTGCTGGTGATCAACAACCTGCGCGACATCCCGACCGACCGCGAGACCGGCAAGGTCACGCTGGCCGTGCGACTGGGCGACGCCGGCACCCGCCGCCTGTACGGGGGCGCGATCGTGCTGTCCTACCTGGTGGCGCTGGCGCTGACCCCGGTGTTCTGGTGGACGCCGCTGGTGCTGGTGTCAGCGCCGCTGGCGGTACCCCCGCTGCGGCGCGTGCTGGGCGGTCAGACCGGCCGCGACCTGGTGCTGGGCCTGGGTGAGACCGGGCGGCTCCAGATGGCGTTCGGCGTGCTGTTCTCGGTCGCCCTGCTCCTGGGGTGAGGCGGTGGCCGCGCGCGGCCGACGGGCCCTTCGCGGGCGGGCCCGGGCGCGCCCGTGACCGACGGGAGACCCACGGGTCCTAGCCTTTCGAGGCATGGCGACCCCCCGCACGACCGCCGCGGCGCTCATCGCCGCGGCGCTGACGCTGATCGCGACCGCCTGCTCCGGAGGCAACCCGGCCGAGGCTCCCCGGAGTCCTGAGGCCTCCTTCAACCACAGGACCGACCCCCCGCAGGGGAGTCCCCCGCCGACCGGGGCGGTGCGGGAGGACCCGCCCCCGCCTCCCGTGTCCGGGGACGACGGGGCGGAGGAGACCGCGGAGGGGACCACGGGGGCGGAGGAGGGCCGCGAGCCCCGGGAACCGCGCGACGAGGTGACCGTGCGGCGCGGGGGCACCGAGCTGGTCGTGAGCGTGCGCGAGCTGGTCAGCGGCGGGGCGACGGTCGAACTGGTGCTGCGGATCCACAACGGCGGGGGCGCCGACAGCCCGGCGTTCGCGGAGCTGGTCGGGTCGGACGAGGGCATGGCCGCCGTCGAGCTGGTCGACGCCGCCAACGGCAGGGTGCACCGCGTGGCGCGCGACTCCTCGGGCGGATGCGTCTGCTCCGACCCCGACCCGGCGCTGGTGCTGCGGCCGGGCGACTCCGTGGAGCTCAGCGCGACCTTCGCGGCCCCGCCGGAGGACGTGCGGGCGATGGACGTGCGCGTCCCGCTCGCCGGTACGTTCACCGGGGTGCGCGTTGTCCGCGGATGAGGGGCGGGGCGCTCCGGGGCGGACCGGGTCCCGCCGCGGGCGTGCCCTCGGCCCCCTCGTGCTGGCCGCCCTGGCCGCCGCCTACACCGCCTACCTCGGGTACGCCCTGCTGTGGGAACCGCCGCAGCCCCCGCCCGCCGGGCACCGCGGCGAGCTGATCGTCCCCCTGGTCAACGACGCCCCGGTCGCCACCGCCCCCGTCCTGGACGTGGAGGCGGGGACGGAGGAGCTGGAGGCTCCCGTGGAGGACCTGGACCTGCCGGTGGCGGGCGGAGGCTGAGACGACACGCCGGACGCCGGGAGGCGGCGCCCGGGCCCCGGTCAGGCGGGGACGGGTTAGGATGCGCGCACCCCAGACACGCGCGTACGACACGGCAGGGAGAGACGACACCGTGCCCAGCGAGAACACCGCCCCCGACCCCCTCGACCACGTTCCGGATCCGGAGGAGTGGGCGCGGCGCTCGGCCCTCCAGGCCGCGGCGTTCGACGCGATCGGCGAGCGCTACGACGAGGCATTCCCCCGCAAGGAGGGCCAGGAGGACCGGGTGCGCCGGCTGCTGGACCTGCTGCCGCCCGGCGCGCACGTGCTCGACCTGGGCTCGGGCACGGGCGTGCCCACCGCCCGGCAGCTGGTGGCGGCGGGGGCGCGGGTGACCGGCTACGAGATCTCCGGGCGGATGGTCGAGATCGCCCGCCGCAACGTGCCGGAGGCGACGTTCGTCCGGGCCGACATCCTCGACCTGGACCCCGCGGAGTCCTCCTACGACGCCATCGTGGCGTTCTTCTCCCTGCTGTGCCTGCCCAAGGCCCGCATCCCCGAGGCGCTGAGCCGCGTGCGCGCCTCGCTGGTCCCGGGCGGCCTGCTGTGCCTGTCCATGGTGGAGGCCGACCTGGACGACACCCCGATCCCCTTCCTGGGCACGGACGTCCGGGTGTCGGGCTACCCGAACGGGGAGCTGCGCCGGGTGGTGGAGGAGGCCGGGCTGGTCGTGGAGGACGAGCGGGTCGTCTCCTACGAGCCCGAGGGCGCCCGACCCGAGGTCCAGGTGTTCCTCACCTGCCGTCGCGGCGCGTGAGACGGGACGGGGGCCGCGCGCCGTGCGCGGCCCCCGTGCGGTGGTCCGGAGAGCGCCCCCGTCCGCGACGGTCCGGGGCGGCCGGCTAGTCCAGGTCCAGGAGCGCGTCCAGACCCACGGTGAGGGGGTCGGCGAGGCCGTCCACCCCACGCACGCCCAGCAGCACGCCCGGCATGAACGAGGCGCGGTTCATCGAGTCGTGCCGGATCTTGAGGGTCTCCCCGTCGGTGCCGAACACGACCTCCTGGTGGGCGATGAGCCCGGAGATGCGCAGCGCGTGCACCCGTACGCCCTCCACGTCGGCGCCGCGGGCGCCGGGGATCTCGGAGGTGGTGGCGTCGGGCATCGGCGCGGTCCCGGCTTCGCGGCGGGCCTCGGCGACCAGCTCGGCGGTCCGGTAGGCGGTGCCGCTGGGGGCGTCGGCCTTGTTCGGGTGGTGCAGCTCGATGATCTCGGTCGAGTCGAAGTACGGCGCGGCCTTGCGCGCGAAGTGCATCATCAGGACGGCGGCGATGCCGAAGTTGGGGGCGATGAGCACCTTGGCCCCGGGCTTCGCCTCCTGCATCCGGCGCACGCGCTCCAGCCTGGCCTCGTCGAACCCGCTGGTGCCGACGACGGCGTGGATCCCGTGGCCGATGAGCCACTCCAGGTTGTCCATCACCGCCTCGGGGTGGGTGAAGTCGACGACGCAGTCGGCCCCCAGCACCGCGTCCCTGTCGCTGGCGGCGTCCACCCCCGCGACGAGTTCCATGTCGTCGGCGCCCCGCACCGCTCGGACGACCTCTGACCCCATGCGCCCGTCGGCGCCGAAAACTCCTACCTTGAACACGGCACGAGCGTACCGGAGCCGGGGAGGCGGGTCGTCGCGGCCCGGCCCGCGACGTGGGCGGACGGGCCCGGCCGGGCCGCCGCCGCGACCGCCCGGACCGGGCCCTCCGGTGTCAGCGGACGTCGGCCAGGGTGAGCGCGAAGTCCCCCGCGGGGTCGGTCCACCAGTGGGTGAGGGCGAACCCCGCCCCCTCCAGCTCCGCGGTCAGCCCCTCCCGTCGGAACTTGGCGGAGACCTCGGTGCGCATCTCCTCCCCGGGGGCGAACTCGACCTCCAGGTCCAGGTCGGCGACCCGCACGCGCTGGGCGGCCCGGGAGCGCAGCCGCATCTCGATCCACTCGCGCTCGGCGTTCCAGCGCGCCACGTGGTCGAAGGCGGCCGGGTCGAAGTCGGCGTCGAGCCGGTGGTTGATGACGGCGAGGACGTTGCGGTCGAAGGCCGCGGTGACCCCCTGGGCGTCGTCGTAGGCGGCGACCAGGCGGGCGGGGTCCTTGACCAGGTCCGCGCCCAGCAGCAGCGAGTCCCCGGGGCGCAGGACGCCGCGGACGTCGCGCAGGAAGGCGGCGCGCGGCCCCGGTTCCTGGTTGCCGATGGTGGAGCCCAGGACGGCCAGCAGCTGGCGACCGCCCTCCCCGCCGACCGGCAGCAGCCCGAGGTGCTCCTCGAAGTCGCCGACGACGGCGTGCACGTCCAGGCCGGGGTAGTCGTCGGCCACGCGGCGGGCGGAGGAGTCGAGGAAGTCGCCGCTGACGTCGACGGGCACGAAGCGGGTGAGGCGGCCCCGGCGGCGCATCGCGTCCAGGAGCAGGCGGGTCTTGACCCCCGATCCGGACCCGAGCTCGATGAGGACCTCGGCGCCGGCCGCGGCGGCGATCTCGTCGGCCCGCAGCTCCAGGATCGCGCGCTCGGCGCGGGTGGGGTAGTACTCGGGCAGGGCGGTGATCTCCTCGAACAGGGAGCTGCCGCGTTCGTCGTAGAACCACTTGGGCGGGAGCCGCTTGGGGCGCGCGGTCAGCCCCTCGGCGACGTCGGTGCGCAGCGCCTTGTCGAGGTCGTCGGCGGTCAGGTTTCGGTCAATCCGGAACATGGTGCCTCCTGTGTCCCCGAAGTTGTACCCGGGACAGGTGGTGTCGGAAAGATGGGCGAAGCCGGTCAGTCGATCGGGCGGATCTCGGTGCGCTCCCCCGTGGCCGCGACCACCGAGTCCTGGGGGACCTCGCGCCATCCGGGGGCGTCGTCAAAGGGTTCGGAGGCAAGGAAGACCCCGCCGTCCGGCTCGCGCAGGGTGAACAGGGTGTCCCCGGCCGCGGTGGCGGCGAGGGTCTGGCCGTCGCTGGCCAGCAGGTTGTAGCGGCCCCTGGAGTGCTTGCGGGCCTCGCGGACCACGGTGGCCAGGGTTTCGGACAGGTTCTGGGAGTCGCGCCACAGTCGCACGGTGTGCGCGAACAGCGGTGCGGAGTCCAGGGGGGCGCGGGCGTCCAGCGCGCCTCGGGGCGGGGGCG
The DNA here is from genome assembly GCF_052466615.1 of Nocardiopsis sp. M1B1. Classification (NCBI taxonomy): domain Bacteria; kingdom Bacillati; phylum Actinomycetota; class Actinomycetes; order Streptosporangiales; family Nocardiopsidaceae; genus Nocardiopsis; species Nocardiopsis sp. M1B1. Next base: position 1,699,239 of record NZ_CP196194.1, on the reverse strand, counting down.
TGGCGAACGCCGCGGTGAGCGCCTCGTCGTCCTCCACCGCGCCGTTGTGGCTGAACAGCAGCCGGTCGGCGCGGAAGGGCTGGGCGCCCGACTCCTCCGAGCCGAACCCGATCGTGGCGTCGCGCACGGCGGCCACCACGCACCCGGAGGCGATGGCGCGGGCGGCGTCGGCGAAGGAGGCGTCACCCCAGACGGGCATGGCGCGGCGGTAGCGCAGCGGTTCGGCGGGGCCGTCCCCCGGGGGGTACCAGCCGACGCCGAACCCGTCGGCGTTGACGGTGCCGTACCGCTGCATGCGCGGCGCCCAGGACTGGACGTGCAGTGAGTGGGGCGCCGCGTACAGCAGGTCGTGCAGTGTGCGCGGCGGCCCCAGGTAGGCCAGGTGTCGGCACATCAGGCGGGTTCCGCGTCGCGCGCGCAGCGGAAGCCGCTGAAGATCTGCCGCCGGATCGGGTGGTCCCAGTTGCGGAACGTGGCGCGGACCGCGGTGGGGTGGGTGGCCCAGGAGCCGCCCCGCAGCACCTTGTACCCGTCGTCGAAGAACACCTCCGAGTAGTCCTCGTACGGGAAGGAGCGGAACCCCGGGTAGCCGGTGAAGGTGGTGGAGGTCCACTCCCACACGTCGCCGATCAGCTGCTGGACGCCCAGCGGCGAGGCGCCGTCGGGGTGGCTCCCGGCCGGGGAGGGGCCGAGCCTGCGCTGTCCCAGGTTGGCGTGGCCGGGCCCGGGCTCGGCGTCGCCCCACGGGTGGCGCCGGGACCGGCCGCTGACCGGGTCCAGGCGCGCGGCCTTCTCCCACTCGGGCTCGCTCGGCAGGCGCTTGCCCGCCCAGGCGGCGTAGGCCTGGGCCTCGTGGAAGCACACGTGCTGCACGGGCTCGTCGGGGGGCACCATCTCCCGGCGGCCGAACCGGCGGCGCGACCACCCGGTCCCCTCGCGGGTCCAGAAGGCCGGGGAGACCGCTCCCCGCTTCTCCTTCCACTCCCACCCGTCGCGGGTCCACCAGCGGCGGGTCTGGTAGCCGCCGTCGTCCATGAACTCCTGGTAGGCGGCGTTGGTCACGAGGGCGGTGTCGATCCAGTAGGGGCCCAGGTCGACGGTGCGCGCGGGGCGCTCGTTGTCGTAGGCCCAGGGGTCGTCGTCGGTGCCCATGGTGAAGGGCCCCTCGGGCACGAACACCTCGTCCCGGACCGGCGGGCGCAGCGCGGTGACCGGCGCGGTCTCCTCCAGCAGGACGGGCTCGCCCCTGCGGAGCTGGTGGGTGGCGAGCATGGTCTCGTCGTGCTGGTGCTCGTGCTGGATGACCATGTGGAAGACGAACCCGGCGTCCAGCAGGGATCGTTCGCCGTCCGGGCCGGTCTCCACCCGGGTGAGGTCGGCCGACTCCAGCGCGTCGAGCACCTCCCTGCGCACGCGCGCGTTGTAGTCGCGGGCCTCCTCGGGCCGCAGCAGCGGGAGGCTGACCCGTTCGGCGCGCGGGTTCTCGAAGGCGTCGTAGAGGGTGTCGATGTCGGGGCGCAGCGCCTCGCGGCCCCCCGCGGCGCGCAGCAGCCACTGCTCCTCGTAGTTGCCCACGTGCGCCAGGTCCCAGACCAGCGGCGACATCAGGGGCGAGTGCTGGGCGAGGAGCTCGCCCTCGTCGAGGGCGTGGAGGGTCAGGCCGTTGCTGCGGTCCCTGGCCCGGTCGAGTTCGGCGGCGATGCGCTCCTTGGCGCGCTCCTGTTCGTGGTTCACCGTGCTCCTTCCACGTGTCCGGGGTCCGCGGCCGCGGACCGTACCCGCTCCGCCCGCGCCGGGCGCGGCACGGGCACGGTCGGCCGGGTGTCGGCGGGGCTGAGCCCGCGCCGCGTGTACTGGTCGGCGTAGTCGTCGACCAGCGCGGCCAGGGAGGCGGCGCCCATGCGGGGCAGCGCCTCGACGGCGGCGTCGAAGCAGGCGCGGGCGCACCGGGCCGCTTCGGGGTCGGCCATGCCCAGACGGGCCGAGCGCAACCACAGGCGGCGGTCGGGGGACCGTCCCCCGCACAGCTCCTCGGTGGCCTCCTGGGCCGCGGCGCGGGCGCGTGGGTCGTCGACCAGGGCGGCGGCGAGCGCCACCGGGACCGGCCACCAGCGCACGGGCAGCGCGTCGATCATCCGCAGCTCCCACCAGCCGCGCGGGCGCACGGGCGGGAAGAGTGTGCTGAGGTGGAACTCCAGGTCGGCCCGGGTGGCCGGGCGCGGGCCCTGTCCGTCGAGCCACTGGGCGAAGGTCACGCCCGGGTCGGGGGTCCAGGGGCCACCGTTCCCGGGGACGGCCAGGACCCTGGCGGCCAGCGCGTACTCGGCCCACGCCGTGGCGGGGTCGGCGGAACTGTCCGCGTCCAGGACGGGCCGGGTGCGGGTGGCGTCGGTGGCCGCCCAGATCGCCCAGCGGGTGGACTTCCATCCGGTGGGTCGGCCGCGCCAGACGGCGGAGTTGGCGAAGGCGGCGACGAGCACCGGGCCGAGCCGGTGGACGAGTTCCCAGCGGTCGCGGACGTCGGCGGCGTCCTCCCCCGTGTCCAGGCACACCTGGAGCGAGGCCGTGCTGCACATCATGGTGTAGCCGCTGGGCTGGCGGTGGTGGGCGAAGAAGCGCTCCATGGCCGTGTAGCGGGCTTCACGGAGCTGGCGCCGGGGCGGGCGGACGGGGTCGAGGGCCGTCTCGACCAGGTGGAGTCCGGCCTCGGCGAGGGCCTTGCCGATGTGGTCCAGGTCGGCGGCGAGCGCCGCGTGCGCCCGGGCCGGTCCCGGAAGGGCGGGTGAGCTGAGTTCGAGCTGTCCGCCGGGTTCGAAGGTGACGCCGCTCCCCGAGGGCGGCGGGCCGCAGGACTCCACCAGGGCGGCGAGGCGGTCGAGGGGAACGGGTGCGGTCGGGTCCGCGGAGTCGGCGACCAGCCATTCGGTCTCGGCTCCGACCTTGCCGGGAGGGCCGGTCTTGAAACAGACGCCGTTGATGTACTCGTGGACGTCTTCCGTGGTCATGTGGTGGGCCATGGGCTGTCCCCTCGCGAACGGCCGCCTCCGCCGGGCGGCGCCCCGGGAATCCTGCCCATCCGGTCGTCATGCCGAACGTGCGTGTTGTCCACGACTCTCCGCTGATGTCGGGACACTCCCGATACGGACGGGGAGGCTGGGCGGCGGGATGCCAGGTGGTACCGGCCGTCGCGGTGGGTGGGCGCGCTCCCACCCACCGATGTGTGATGCCGGTCACATGCCAGTGAACTCCCGGAGGCGCTTCTCGACGGCGACCCGTTCGTCCTGGTCAAGGCCGATACCGAACACCTCCCGCAACACCTGTCCCACCTCCTCCACGGGCACCTCGCGTTCCGTGCGGGTGCCGTCGGGGGCGGCGGTGGTCAGGGTGGTGTCCGTGAGCGTGTGCTGGGTGCCCGGTCCGATGCGCTGGGCCATCAGCCTGCCCAGGAACGGGGAGCGCGGGTGGCTGACCAGGAAGTGGCTGAAGATCGCGTAGTCCTGGCGCACCGCCGCCGCAGTGGCGAAGGAGTACAGCGGACGCCACTCCCGTCCGTCGAAGGAGCGCAGCAGCCACTCGTCCTCGCCCACCTCGGACACGCGGTCCAGGCGCAGGCCCCAGCCGCCCTGGACCTCCTGGTGTCCGTCGGCGAGGGGGATGGGCTCCAGCAGGCCGCCCCCGCCGAAGCCGACGTCGGCCAGCCACGGCTCCCCGTCCAGGTCCACCCGGAGCAGGGAGTGGGTGGAGGGGCGCGGGCTCCCGGTCGAACCGGACAGGACGCGGGCGGTGAATCCGGTGACGGCGAACCCGAGCCGGTCCAGCACGGCCGCCAGCAGGAGGTTCTGTTCTTGACGTCCTCCTCGGGGTGAACCCCGAGGATTCCCACAACCTCGCGGCTGTAGGCGCGGTCCACCTCGCGGCGTCCGCTGGTTCCTGTTTCGCTGGCCGGTGCCCCACCCCCAAAGAGGGCGGTTGGTCTTACCCTGCCTCCGCAGGCGTTTTAGTTCTCCGCTTCCCGCTCTCTGGCGAGTTTCCGTCCAGCGGCGAGCACCACCCGGGACGCGTTCACATCCCGGTCATGAATCGTCGCACACCCAGCACAGGTCCAAGTGCGCACGTTGAGGGGTTTGGGCCCATCGACCACCCAGCACACCGAGCAGGTCTGCGACGAGGGTAGGAACCGGTCGACCTTGAGAAAGGTGCGCCCGTACCGTTGCGCCTTGTACTCCAGCATGGTTACGAACGCCGACCATCCGGCGTCGTGCACACTCTTGGCCAGCTTCGTGCGCCCCAGCCCCCGCACACACAGGCCCTCCACGAACACCGCTTGGCTGTCGCGGATGAGCGTGGTGGAGAGCTGGTGGTGGAACTCGCGGCGCGCGTCGGCCACCCGGGCGTGGGCGCGGGCGACCTTCACCCGCGCCTTGGTCCGGTTGTTGGAGCCCTTCTGTTTACGGGACAGGTCCTTTTGGGTCTTCCTCAGCTTCTTCTGGGCGCGGCGTAGAAACCGGGGGTTGGTGACCTTGGTGCCGTCGGAGAGCACCGCGAAGTGGCCCAAGCCCAGATCGATCCCCACATCAGCCGTGGTCTGCGGCAATGGCTCGTCATCGGTTTCGACCACGAACGAGGCGAAGTATCGGTTCGCGGCGTCCTTGATCACCGTGACCGTGGACGGGGCCGAGGGCAGGGCCCGCGACCACCGCACCTTCACCTCACCCACCTTGGGCAGCAGCAGTTTCCCGGCCTCGGTGATCTTCCAGCGGGCGTTGGCGGTGAACCGGATCGACTGGCGGCTGTCCTTGCGGGACTTGAACCGGGGAGGACCCAGTTTGGGGCCCTTGCGCTTGCCCTTGAGGGAGTCGAAGAAGTTGCGGTAGGCGGTGTCCAGGTCGCGTAGGGACTGTTGGAGGATGACCGAGGAGACCTCGCCCAGCCAGGACCGTGCTTCGGTCTTCTTGGCCTGGGTGATCAGCCGGGTGGACAACTCTCCGGTTTTCGGGAAGGCCTCGCCCTCAGCCCGCGCGGTCTCACGCGCCCGGAGGGCATCGTTGTAGACCACACGGGAGCACCCGAACGCCCTCGCCAGCTGGATGCGCTGATCAGCGTCCGGGTACACACGGAAGTTGTACCGCAACTGCATGCCATCGATGGTAGAGGCGGGGTACGACAGAACGTGACCGACCAAGAACAGGCGGGAAACTCAGAGCCGATTCACCTCCGGCCTGAAGGCCGAAGCGCTCTCGGATAAAAACCGGTAGCAGTAACCGCCCCTGGGGCGGCGGACCATCTTGTCGACCAACGCGGGCACGTCGAGTTCGACGGAGCGGCCCAGCACGATCTGGAGGTTCTCGAAGGGGATCGCGGCCAGGTGCGCGCGGTGCACGGCGCGCAGGGTGTCCGGGGTGGGCGGTAGGTCGCCGGACAGGCCCACGCGGGCGAGGTAGGCGTCCAGGTCCAGTTCCCGGCCGTGCCAGAAGTCGCGGTCGGTGGTGAGGCGCTCGGGACGCGGCGCGGGTACGGAAGCGTCAGTGCCGGAAACGGCGGTCTCATAGGGCATATCGACCCCGAACCGGCTCTGGAACAGGGCTATTCCGACATAACTGATGCGCCCTCCGGCCGCATCCGGACAGGGGACCGAGGTGTGGTCCGGGCGATCGTGGAGACGTCCGCGGTCAGCGCGCCGTCACACCGGTGCGTACTCAGCCGGAGGCCGGTTCCCCCTCGCGCACGCGTCCGGCGGCGTCGGCCGCCGCCCAGTGGCAGGCCACCCGCCGTTCGGCGCCGCCCCCCAGGATCGCCGGGTCCACGGTGCGGCAGCGGTCGGCCACCCCCGCACGCCCGGCCTCACCGGAGGCCAGCACCGGGCAGCGCGGGTGGAAGCGGCAGCCCCGGGGCACCCGCTTGGGGTCCGGCGGCTCGCCGGAGAGCACCACCGGTTCCCCGTCCGCCTCGGGCAGCACCGACAGCAGAGCCCGGGTGTAGGGGTGGGCGGGAGCGGACAGGACCTCCTCCACGGTGCCCAGCTCCACCACGCGCCCCAAGTACATCACCGCGACGCGGTCGGCGATGTTCCAGGCCAGGCCCAGGTCGTGCGTGGCCACCAGGGCCGACAGCCCCAGGTCGGCGCGCAGGTCCAGGAGCAGCCGCAGGATCTCGCCGCGCACCGACGCGTCCAGGGAGGCCACCGGCTCGTCGGCCACCAGCACCTCGGGATCGAGGATGAGCGCACCGGCGATCACCACGCGCTGGCGCTGGCCGCCCGACAGCTCGTGCGGGTAGCGGGGGAAGAACCGGTCCGGCGGGCGCAGGCCCGCCTTGGACAGCGCCTCGCCGACCCGCTCGGCCTCGTCGGACACGGTGCCCTCGTGGATGCGCAGCCCCTCGGCCACGGACTCGTAGACGGTGCGGCGCGGGTTGAGCGACCCGGTGGGGTCCTGCTGCACCAGCTGCACCCGGCGGCGGTAGCGGCGCATGTCGCGGGAGCCGTAGCGCAGCGGTTCGCCCTCGAAGGCCACGTCGCCGCCCGTGGGCCGCTCCAGGCCCAGCAGGACGCGGGCCAGGGTGGTCTTGCCGCAGCCGGACTCCCCCACCAGAGCCACGATCTCGCCCGCGGAGACGTCGAGGTTGACGCCGTCCACGGCGCGGGCGGTGCCCCGGCCGCCGCCGGGGGCGAACCCCGCCGCGAAGGCGACCTCCACCCCCCGGGCGCTCAGGACGGGGACCGCCTCCTCCCCGCGGGTCGGCGGCGTCTCGTGGGGGTCGGTCTCGGTGGTGCTCACGGGCGCGTCTCCTCGGTGGGTGCGGCGGTCGCGGTCACGGGCGGCCCCCGTCGTCCCCGGTGGCGGTCAGCGGCCGGGCGGGGCCCACGTGCACGCACGCCGCCTGCCTGGTGGACGCGCCCCCGGTGTCGGGGTCCACCGGCCACAGGGGCGGGTCGACCGTGGCGCACACGGTCTCGGCCACCGCGCAGCGCGGCCGGAACACGCAGCCCGAGGGCGGGTCCGCCGGGTCGGGCGGATCGCCGGGCAGGCCCCGGGGCGCCAGGCGCGAGGCCGGGTCGCCGATGCGGGGGAAGGCGGCGCTGAGCGCGCTGGCGTAGGGGTGCGCGGGTTCGTGCACGACCTCCCGGGCCGGTCCCTGCTCCACGACCCGGCCCGCGTACATGACCGCGACCCGGTCGCAGGTCGAGGCCAGGACCGACAGGTCGTGGCTGATCATCAGCATGCCGATGCCGTGCTCGGCGACGAGCCGCCGCAGCAGGGCCAGGATCTGGGCCTGGATCATCACGTCCAGGGCGGTGGTGGCCTCGTCGGCGATGACCAGGCGCGGCTCGCAGGCCAGCGCCATGGCGATCATGGCCCGCTGGCGCTGCCCGCCGGACAGCTGGTGGGGGTAGTCGCGGGCGCGGGAGGCGGGCAGGCCGACCTGTTCGAGCAGCGCGCCGACGCGGGCGGGCGCCTCCGCCGCCGGAACCGTGCCGTGCACGCTCATCGGCTCGGCGATCTGCTGTCCGATCCGCCGGACCGGGTTGAGCGAGTGCATGGCGCCCTGGAAGACGATGGAGGCGCCCGCCCAACGGACCGCGCGCAGGCGGCCCCAGCGCATGTCCAGGACGTTCTCGCCCTCCAGCAGGACCTCGCCGGAGATGCGCGCGGTCTCGGGCAGCAGGCGCAGCAGGGCCAGGGCCACGGTGGACTTGCCGCTGCCCGACTCCCCCGCCAGGCCCAGGGTGTCGCCGGGGTCCAGGGACAGGTCCACGCCGCGCACGGCGGGGACGTCGCCGCCGCCCGTGCGGTAGGTGACGCGCAGGTCGCGGACGTCGAGGAGGGAGGTCAACGCTGCTCCCGGAGTCGCGGGTTGATGACGGATTCGAGGGCCCGGCCGCACAGTGTGAAGGACAGAGCGACCACGGCGATCGCCAGGCCGGGCGGCACCATGTACCACCAGATCCCGGAGCTGATCGCGCCCGCGTTGCGGGCCGCGTCCAGGATGCCTCCCCAGGAGATCGTCGTGGGGTCTCCCACGCCCAGGAAGGCCAGCGTGGACTCGGCGATGATCGAGGTGGCCACGAGCAGGGTGGTCTGGGCGAGCACGACCGGCATGACGTTGGGCAGGACGTGCCAGAGCATGACGTGGCCGTGGCCGCCGCCCAGGGCGCGGGCCCGCTCCACGTAGGGGCGCGCCTCGACCGCGAGGGTCTGGGCGCGCACCAGGCGCGCCGTGGCGGGCCAGACGGTCAGGCCGATGGCGATGATGATGGTCCCGGTGCCGCGCGGCAGCACGGCGGCCAGAGCCACGGCCAGGACCAGCGTGGGCAGGACCAGGAACCAGTCGGTGACGCGCATGAGCACGGAGGACGCGAACCGCCCGGCCGGTCCGCCGGAGGCGCCGAAGTGCCCGGCGGTGACCCCGACCAGGGTGCCCAGGACCACGGAGACGGCCGTGGCCAGGAAGCCCACCGTGAGCGAGACCCGCGAGCCCCAGACGACCAGGTCCAGGATGGAGCGGCCGAAGTTGTCGGTGCCGAGCGGGAACCGCGCGCTGGGCTCCTGGTAGGCGGTGCCGGGCGCTCCGGTGACGGTGAGGTCGGCCGGGTCGACGAAGAGCGGCGCGGTCAGGGCCAGGGCGCCGATGGCCAGCAGCGCGGCCAGGCCGACCAGCCCGGCCCGGTTGCGGGCGTACTCGCGGGCGAAGCGGCGCAGCGCCTCCTGACGGCGTCTGCGCGCGAGGACGCGGGGAGAGGGCGGTGCGGTCGGCGGCGGCGCGGTGGCCGTGGCGGTTCCGCCCCCGGCGGGGTCTCCGTCGGAGCCCTCCGTCCGGGCGGAGGGGTTGTTCTCCCCGCCGCTCGGGCTGCCGGGCGTCCCGGCGGGGGCGTTCACGGGCGCACCCGGGGGTCGAGCAGCGGGTACACCAGGTCGGCGAGCAGGTTCATGAGGATCACCGAGGCCGCGAACACCACGAACAGGCCCTGGACGAGGCCGAGGTCGGGTACGCGCAGGCCGGAGTAGAAGAGCTGTCCGAGGCCGGGCCAGGAGAACACGGTCTCCACGAGGATCACCCCGGATACGACCTGTCCGAGGTTGAGGAACAGGAGCGTCACCGTGGGCAGCAGGGCGTTGGGCACGGCGTGCCTGCGCCGCACCAGGGCGTCGCGCAGGCCCTTGGCGCGCGCGGTGGTGAGGTAGTCGGCGCCCTTCTCGTCCATGAGCGAGGAGCGCATGATCATCAGGTACTGGGCGTAGATGACCGCGACCATGGTGGTGACGGGCAGCACCATGTGCCAGGCGGTGTTCAGCACGGTCTCCAGGCCCCCGCCGGTGCGGGGGTCGACCATGCCGCCGGTCGGGAACATGCCGGGCACGAACCCGCGCCCCGAGGCCAGGAAGACGATGAGCAGCAGGCCGAGCCAGAACGTGGGCACCGACCAGAAGAACAGGGCGACGGCGGTGTTGGCCCGGTCCGAGCGGCTGCCCGGCCTCCAGCCCGCCCGGGCGCCCAGGAACAGGCCCAGCAGCGCGGCGACGACCGTGCCGGTCCCGGCGAGCAGGACGGTCGGGCCGATCCGGTCGAGGATGAGCTCGGTGACGGGTTCGTGGTACTGGAAGGACTCGCCGAGGTCGAGGCGGAGCAGCCCGAGCGCGTAGTCGAGGAACTGCTGCCACAGCGGCTGGTCGAGCCCGAACTGGCGGCGCAGCTCATCGCGCTGCTCGGCGGTGACCTCGCGGCCCTCGGTCATGGCGCGGACGGGGTCGCCGGGCAGGATCCGGAAGAGGAAGAACCCGGCGACGACCACGGCGGCCAGGGAGACCACCGCGGTCGTCAGGCGTCCGGCCACGTAGCGCGCGGCGCGCCCGGCGCGGCCCGCTCCGGCGGGTCCGGCCGGGGAGGGGGCGGCGTGCGTCTCCTCCCCGGGCGGGCCTCCCGCGGCGGTGGGAGTAGTGGTCACTCGCGGTCCTCCATGGTGGAACGTCGGCGCAGCAGCAGGAAGCCCCCGACCGCGGCGAGGACGAGCACGACGGCCCCGACGCCGATCCAGACCCCGGTGGAGGGGCCGGAGGCGGCGCCCGCGGCCCGCTCGTCGGCGGGTTCGGCCGACCACCAGGCCCAGTAGCCGTCCTGGCCCCAGATGTTGCCGCCCTCGGCGGGCTCGTACTGGATGGAGGCGATGTGGTCGGTGCGGTAGGCCTCCATGATGTTGGGGTAGGCCAGCACGTTCACGACGGCCTCGCGGTAGAGGACCTCCTGGAGCTGGTGGATGATCTCCGCGCGGGCCCGGCGGTCGTACTCGGCGAGCTGGGCCCCGTAGAGCTCGTCGTACTCCTCGTCGCAGAAGTAGGCGTCGCCCTGCATGGTGCCCGGCTCGGTCGGCAGGGCGCCGCAGGTGTGGATGCTCAGCACGTAGTCGGGGTCGGGGTTGACCGTCCAGCCGGTGAAGATGAGGTCGTACTCGCCCGCGAAGAGGGCGTCGCTGAGCACGCCGGGGTCGACGGTGAGGTTCTCGATCTCGATGCCGATGTCGGCCAGGCGCTCGACGATGACCAGTCCGGTGTTGACGTTGTCGGGCCGGTCCTGGTGGACGTGCATGCGCAGTTCGAGGCGGTCGCCCTCGGGTGAGACGCGCACGCCGTCCTCGCCCCGCTCGTACCCGGCCTCGTCGAGCATCGCGTTGGCGGCTTCGGGGTCGAAGTCGAGGACGGCCTCCTCGCCCTCGGGCGCCCAGTGGAAGTCCTCGTAGCGGGGCGGGATGTAGCCGCCCGCGGCCACGGCCTCGCCGCCGTGCGCCTTGTCGACGATCTCCTGGTTGTCGATGGCCATGACGATGGCCTGGCGCAGGGTGCGGTCGGCGAGGGCGGGGTGCCCGTCGCCGAACTCCTCCCCGTCCTGGGTGACCGCGCCGGGGTTGATGGTGAAGGCCTGGAAGCGCTTGCCGTCGGCGATGTTGACCTCGATGTCCTGCGCCGACTCCAGGGCGGCGGCCTGCGCCTGGGTGAGTTCGTAGACGAGGGAGACCTCGCCGCTGCGCAGCGCCTCCACCGCCGCGTCCTTCTCGGAGTAGTAGCGCAGGACGATCCGCTCGAAGGCGGGTGCGCCGCGCCAGTGGTCGGGGTTGGCCTCCAGGGTGATGGAGCGGCCCCGGTCGTGGCCGGTGAGGACGAAGGGTCCGCTGCCGACGGTCGGGAAGTCCTCGTTGCCGTAGTCGGAGAAGGCCTCTCCCTCCCGCTCCAGGATCGGCTCCCACACGTGCCTGGGGACGATCGGGACGTTGAGGGAGGTCATGGTGGCCTGCGGCTCGTCGAGTTCGACGACCACGGTCCGGTCGTCCTCGGCGGTGACCGTGTCGAAGCCGGAGACGTAGTTGCCGTTGGCGACCGCCGCGGCCTCGTTCTCCATCATGGTGGTGAAGGTCCAGGCCACGTCGTCGGCGGTCAGGGGCTCGCCGTCGGAGAACTGCACGCCCTCGCGCAGGTGGAAGGTCCAGGTGAGGCCGTCGTCGCTGGACTCCCAGGACTCGGCGAGGGAGGGGGCGGGCTGGTTCGTCTGGGGGTCGACCGTGACGAGGGAGTCGTAGACGTGGCGCAGGACGTTGGTGGTGATCGCGAGCTGCGCGGTGAAGGGGTTGAAGGAGTCCACCTGCTGGGAGGTGGCGATGCTGAGGGTCTGGCCGTCGGAGGTGTCCGCGGCGGCGGGGGCCGCGGCGGTGCCGGCCAGGAGGAGGAGCGCGGCGGCCGTGGCCGCGGTGCGGCGCGCGAACGCGCCGGCGGAAGGGGCGTGGGGAGGGACGGTGCGGCGCACGGGGGAACCGGGGGGAGGGTGGTGGGCGTTCATGTGCGGCCCCTCCTGTCAGAGGATCGTGGGTCGGTGGCACGCCACCTGGGGGTTGGTGGTTGTTTACCAACGGACGACGACGAGCGTCAATGACCTTCGTGGAGCGCCGTGACATCGGTTTGGATTCGGCCCGGAGAATGTCCCCGCGAAAGCGTCCGGAAACCGTCACCGGAAATGTCCGGGACACGCGGAAAAAGATCGGCCGGAGTGCGCCACCGGCACGCGGGGAACGCGGAAAGGCGCACAGCGGCCCCGTGTTCCCACGCAGAGGGGTCGCGGCCACACGGTGGGTGGCGAAGGGGCGCCGCCGGGAGGGCGGCGGGGAAGCGGGCCGTGTGCGCTGCGTGACCGGTGCGCCGTTGGCGGACACCCCGCGTTGGCAGTAAATGCCGTACTCCGCTACGGTTCCCGCCATGATGGGGCACTCGCACGCACTGAGCGGCGTGGTTGGCTGGATGGCGGTCGTTCCGCTGGTCCAGGGCAGGGAATTCCTCGGACTCAGCTTCCAGCTGGGTCCCGGTGAGATCATCGCCGGTTCCCTGGTCTGTGCCGGTGCGGCCCTGCTGCCCGATCTGGACCACAAGAGCGCCACGGTGACCAAGACCTACGGCAAGGTCACCGAGGTGCTGAGCGGCATGCTGGGCTTCCTGTTCGGCGGGCACCGGATGGGAACGCACTCGTTCTTCTTCGCGGTGCTCATGGGCGTGCTGGTGCAGCTGTTGGCGCTGTGGTCCGAGCTGGCCGTCCAGGTCTTCGTGTTCCTGCTGATCGGCATCGCCCTCCAGGGCCTGGGCTTCGGCCTGGACAAGAACAAGGTCGCGTCGGGGGTCATCAACGCGATGGCCACGGCGGGCATCACGCTGGCGCTGTTCACCTCCGGGGTGAACTACAGCTGGCTGGGCCTGGCGGTGGCCTTCGGCGTCATCCTGCACTTCTTCGGCGACATGATCACCAAGATGGGCGTGCCCATCTTCTGGCCCTTCTTCAAGAAGCGCTTCGGCCAGGGGAAGGGCTTCGTCACCGACGGCCCGGTCGAGCAGAAGTTCGTCACCCCCCTGCTGACCATCGGCGTCATCGTGGGGACCATCTACCTGTTCGACTGGCCCGCGCTGCTGCCCGAGTACTGACGGGGGCCGGGGGCGCTGGGGCGCCCCCGCACCGACGCCCCGGCCGCGCGCGGGGCCCCGCGACGCGCCCCGCCGCCGGGGCCGCGTCCGGTTCCCCTCCCCGCGACGGCCCGGCACCTGTCGGCCGCGCCCCGGCTGGCCTAGGCTGTCGGGCGTGACACGATCCACAGAGGGCCTCAGCCCCGAACTGCACGCCTACGTCGTCGAGCACAGCGAGCCCGTGGACGGGGTCCTTGCGGACCTGGCCGAGGAGACCGCGCGGCTGTTCCCGGACCACCGGGGCATGCAGATCGGCCCCGAGCAGGGCGCCTTCACCACGATGCTCACGCGGATCTGCGGCGCGCGGGAGGTGGTGGAGATCGGGACCTTCACCGGCTACTCGTCGATCTGCTTCGCACGCGGCCTCCCCGAGGACGGCCGCCTCCTGGCCCTGGACGTCAGCGAGGAGTGGACCTCCGTGGCCCGGAGGTACTGGGAGCGCGCCGGGGTCGCGGACCGCATCACCCTGAGGCTGGGCCCGGCCCTGGAGTCGCTGCGGGAGCTTCCCGAGGAGCCTCGGTTCGACCTGGCCTTCGTGGACGCCGACAAGGAGGGCTACGTCGGCTACTGGGAGGAGCTGGTCCCCCGCGTCCGGCCGGGCGGCCTGATCCTGGCCGACAACACCCTCTCCCACGGGCGGGTCGTGGACCGCGAGAACACCTCGGCGGCCGTCCGGGGGATCCGCGACTTCAACGACCGGCTGGTCTCCGACGAGCGCGTCACTCAGGTGCTGCTGCCCATCGGCGACGGCCTCACCCTCGCCCGCAAGCGCTGACGCACCCGAACACCGACGCGCCGCGGGGAGCGCCGAGCCCGGAGGCCGTCCACGGGACGGCCCTCGTCCCGCACGCGGAGCGTCGGGCTTCGGTAATGTCCAGTGCCATGCGCCTGCTGCACACCTCGGACTGGCACCTGGGCCGCTCCTTCCACCGGGAGAACCTCGTCGACGCCCAGGCGGCCTTCCTGGACCACCTCGTCGACACCATCCGCGAACACCGGGTCGACGTGGTGGTCGTCGCCGGCGACCTCTACGACCGCGCCCTGCCGTCGGTGGACGCGGTCCGGCTCTTCGACCGCGCCCTGGGCCGGATCCGCGAGACCGGGGCCCGGGCCGTCCTCATCAGCGGCAACCACGACTCCATGGCGCGGATGTCCTTCGCCACCGGCCTCATCGACGCCTCCGGCGTCCACCTGCGCAGCTCCCTGGACGGCGTGGGCACGCCCGTGGTCATCGAGGACGAGCACGGGCCCGTGGCCTTCTACGGCATCCCCTACCTGGAACCGGAGATCGCGCGCCACCACTGGGACCTGCCCGAGCGGGGGCACGCGGCGGCGCTCGGGCACGCCATGGACCTGGTGCGCGCCGACCTCGCCGAGCGGCCCGGCACCCGGTCGGTGGTCCTCTCGCACGCGTTCGTGACCGGCGGCGAGCCCTCCGACAGCGAACGCGACATCTCGGTGGGCGGCGCCTCGCACGTGCCGGTCCCGGTCTACGACGGGGTCGACTACGTGGCCCTGGGCCACCTGCACGGGCGCCAGACCATCACCCCGTCCGTGCGCTACTCGGGCAGCCCGCTGGCCTACTCCTTCTCCGAGGAGCACCACGTCAAGGGCTACTGGCTGGTGGACCTGGACGCCGACGGCCTCGCGGGCGCCGAGTTCGCCGCGGCGCCCGTCCCCCGCCCCCTGGCCCGTGTCCGCGGCCGGATCGAGGACCTGCTCACCCGTCCCGAGTGGGAGTCCCGCACCGGCCACTGGCTCCAGATCACCCTGACCGACCCGCGCCGCCCCGCCCACCCCATGGACCGGCTGCGCGAACGCTTCCCCCACGTCCTGGTCCTGGACTTCGCCCCCGAGGGCGGCGCCCCCGACACCCGCCCGATCGCCGCCTCCGTCGCCGACCGCAGCGAGCGCCAGGTGGTCGGCGACTTCGTGGAGTGGGCCCGCGGCACCCCCACCACCCCCGAGGAGGAGGCCCTCGTGAACACCGCCGTCGAGCAGGTCCGGCTCCAGGAGGGGACGCGCTGATGCGGCTGCACACCCTCACCGTCCAGGCGTTCGGCCCGTTCGCGGGCACCGAGAAGGTGGACTTCGACCGCCTCAGCGCGGGCGGGCTCTTCCTCATCCACGGCCCCACCGGCGCGGGCAAGACCACCGTGCTGGACGCGGTGTGCTTCGCCCTGTACGGCAACGTGCCGGGCGCCCGCGGCAAGGACCGCTCCCCCAAGAGCGACCACGCGCCGCCGGACGCCGAGCCCAGGGTGGTCCTGGAGTTCACGGTCCAGGGGCGGCGTATCTGGATCGAGCGCAAGCCGCGCTGGGACCGCCCCAAGAAGCGGGGCACCGGCACGGTGTCGCAGAACACCAAGGTCGTCGTCAAGGAGTTCACCGGCGGCAGGTGGGAGGGCGTCACCACCCGCCCCGACGAGGCGGGGCAGTTCGTCAGCGACCTGCTGGGCCTGACCCTCGCGCAGTTCTGCCAGACCGTCATGCTCCCCCAGGGCGACTTCGCCCGCTTCCTGCGCGCCAAGTCCGAGGAGCGCCGCGAGTCCCTGGAGCGCATCTTCAACACCCGGCTGTTCCGGGACGTGGAGACGTGGCTGGGAGCGCACGCCAAACGGCTCGAACACGAGGTCCGGACCGCCAACGACCAGGTGCGCGCGGTCGCGGACCGGATCGCCGAGGTCGGCGGGTCCCGGGCCCCCGAACCGCCCGAGGAGCTGTCGGCCTGGGCCGCGGAACTGGCCTGCGTCACCGCCGCGACCGCGCACGACGCCGGGCGGGTGGCCGGGGAGTTCACCGGGGCCCGCGAGGACGCCCAGCGCGCCCTGTCCGAGGGACGCGAGCTGCGCGCGCTCCAGGAGCGGCTGGCCGACGCCCGGGAACGCCGCGCCCGGCTGGCCGAGCACACCGCGTGGCGGTCCGCGATCGACGCCCAGCTCGGCGACGCCGAGCGCGCCGAGTCGGTGCTGCCCTTCCTTCGCGCCCGCGACAACCGCCGCACCGAGCTGGACAAGGCCGAGCTCGCCGTCGCCGACCACCTGGCGCTGGTGGGCGGGCTGCCGGGCTTCTCCGCGCGGCCCGGCGAGGTGGTGCCGCGCGAGGAGCTGGGCGCCGCCGAGCGGGAGCGCCGGGACGAGCTGGCCCGCCTGGACGCGCTGCGCGCGGACGCCGAGCGCAGCCGGTCCCTGGGCCGCTCCGTCACCGCGCTCACGGGGCGCCTGGACGAGATCGCCGCGCAGCTGGAGCGCCAGCGCGCGCTGGCCGCCTCCCTGCCGCCCCGGGTGGAGGCGCTCACCGCCGAGCTGCGGCGCCTGCACGACCAGGCCGGGCAGGAGGGGGCCGCCGAGACCGCCCTGGCCGCCGCCCGCAGGCGCCTCGACGCCGCCGCGGAGTACGAGCGCCTGGGCCGGGAACTGGCGCGGGCGCAGGAGCGCTACCGCGAGGCCGTGGACGGGGCCCAGGCCGCCCGCGACCGCGCCCTGGACCTGCGCGAGCGCCGCATCACCCACATGGCCGCCGAACTGGCGTCCGGCCTGGCCGACGGGGAACCGTGCGCGGTGTGCGGGTCGGTGGCGCACCCCTCCCCCGCCCGGCCCCGCGGCGAGGGCCTGGTCTCGGCCGAGGAGGAGCGGCGGGCCCAGGCGGCCGCCGACGCCGCGGCCTCGCGCCGCGCGGAGGCCGAGAACGACGTGGTGGCCCTGAGGGAGCGGCGCACCGCCGCGCGCGAGCGCGCCGAGGACGGCACCGCCGACACCGCCCGCGAGGAGGTGGAGGCGCACACCGCGGCGCTGGCGGAGGCCCGGGCCGCCGCCGGTGAGGCCCGGCGGGTGGAGGAGGAGCTGGAGCGCACCACCGGCGACCTGGAGCGCGCCCGCGCCCGCGAGGGCGAGCTGGCCAGGCAGGAGGTCCAGGCCGGGGCCGACCGGGACAACGCCGTCCGCGAGCACGGGCGGCTGACCGCGCTGCTGGACCGGGCGCGCGGGGACGACGCCGGGTTGGACGAGCGGATCGCCAGGCTGGGCGGTGAGGCCGACCTGCTGCGCGCCGCGGCCGAGGCCGCCGTCAACCGCGACCGCGCGGCCGACGAACTGCGCGCCGCCGCCGCCGAGGCCGAGCGGCAGCGTGCCGACGCCCGCTTCGCCGACGAGGCCGGGGTGTGGGAGGCCGCGCTGGACGAGGAGCGGCGCCGCGCGCTGCGCGAGCGCGCCCGCTCCTTCGACGACGCCCTGGCCGCCGTCGAGGCGTCGCTGGCGGACCCCGCGCTGACCGCGGCCGGGGAGCTGCCCGTCCCGGACCCGGAGGAGCTGGCCCGCGCCGCGCGGACCGCGTCGGAGGCCGCCGACCGCGCGGTGGCCTGGCGGAGCATGCTGGAGGAGCGGGCGCGTCGGCTCGCCTCCCTGCGCGGGGAGCTGGGCCTGCGGCTGCGGGACTGCGAACCGGCGCTGCGCCGCTACGCGGTGGCCGAGGGGCTGCGCGGCCTGACCGCCGGGACCTCCTCCGACAACGCCGACAACGTGCGCCTGTCGGCGTACGTGCTGGCGGCCCGCCTGGAGCAGGTGGTGGCCGCCGCCAACGACCGCCTGGTGACGATGTCGGACGGCCGGTACGAGCTGCGGTACACGGTGGACAAGGCCGCCGGGGACGGGCGTGCGCGTTCGGCCGGCGGCCTGGGCATGCGGGTGGTCGACGCCTGGACGGGCGTGGAGCGCGACCCGGCCACGCTCTCGGGCGGGGAGACGTTCTTCAGTTCGCTGGCGCTGGCCCTGGGCCTGGGCGACGTGGCCAGCGCCGAGGCGGGCGGCGCCGACATCGACACCCTGTTCGTGGACGAGGGGTTCGGCACACTGGACGAGGACACCCTGGAGGAGGTGCTGGACGTCTTGGACCGCCTGCGGGACGGCGGCCGTGCGGTGGGCGTGGTGAGCCACGTCGCCGACCTGCGGCAGAGGGTGTCCACCCGGCTGAGGGTGGTCAAGACCGCGGCGGGCTCGCGGGTGGAGCACACCGGCTGAGCGCGCACGTCCACCCCGGATCCGGGCACCCGGGGTTCGGTGCGACAATGGCGAGCGTGAGTTCGCTGGTCAACATCGCCGTGTTCGGAGTCGTGGGCGCCATCCTGATGGCGGCCCTGCTCGGTCTGCTCCTCGTCGTCTCCGGGAGTTCGCGCGGGGCGTCGCCCCGGTCGCGGGCGGCGTTCGGCATCGCCTCCGTGGTGGTGCTGATCGCGCTGCCGACGCTGGCCGCGGCCAACACGCTGGCCGCCGGGTCCGGTTTCTGGTCGGGGTTCGCCGCGGCCGCCTGCGTCGCGGCCGTCGTGTGCGCCGTGAACGTGGTCATGCTGCCGGTGGTGGCGCGCCGCCAGTCCTCGGGGGGCGGCGGGTCCGTGGTCTCCACGCTGCGGCCGTCCCTGCCGATGCTGGCCGCGGCCCTGCTGATCTGCCTGGTCCTGGGGCTGGTGGGGGCCTCCGTGGCCGCCCTGGTCGTCTGACCCCGCGCTCGCGCGTCCGCGCGCCCTGTGGCCCCGCCCCCCCTGCCCGGGTCCACCCGTCAGGCCGCTCCCTCCCGCGCCCGCACCAGCGGGATGGCCTCGGCCAGGGCGTCGCGGTAGGGCGCCTGGGTGACCACGTAGGTCAGCTTCTCGGCCGTGAAGGGCCGAGCTTGCGGGTAGGCGCCCAACTGGCTGCCAGATCGACCTCCCGCGTCCAGACGATTACTGGGAACCGTCAGAGGCGGATGACTGCCGCCCCGCGTTCCACGCCTCCTGGCCCCTGCGGGCTAGGACACGGGAAGCGTTACGGTCGGCGTGTGCAACGACACCGCACGACCGGCAGGTAAAGGAAGCCTGACAGATCCGGTTGTGCCGGTGGGTGTAGGAACACTCAGCGCACTCCCGGGAGGAGTACGCCGGGTTCACCAACACCACCGGCACACCGGCCCGTTTGGCCTTGTAGATGAGGAAGCTCCCCAGCTGTTGGAACGACCAGCTGTGCAGCGCGGCCCGTTGGGGTTTTCTCTGCCGTACCCTCTGCCGGATGCCCTTCAAATCTTCCAGGGCGATCCCGCGCGAGGTGCGTTCGGCCTCGGCCACGATGCGCTTCGATATGACATGGTTGGCGTCCCGAGAGCGGCGGGACTCCTTGCGACGCTGACGTTTGAGTAGACGTTTGGCGCTCCTGGTGCCCTTCTTCTGGAGTTTGGCGCGCAGCTGGCGTTGCCGTCTGCGGTACCGGTTGAGCTTGCGCCCGGCCATCATCTGGCCATCGCTGGTGGTGGCGACGTTGACGATGCCGAGATCCACTCCGAGGAAGCCGTCGGGCTCATGCTCGGGGGCGTCGGGCACAGCGACCACCACCAGAAGAAACCAAGCCCCGTCACGGTGCACCAGGTCGCATTCGCCCCGTTTGTGCTCGGCCAGCACCTTCATCTGGTCGGGCGAGCAGGCGAAGGGCACGTCCTTCATCCGGCCCTGGACGGTCCACAGCGAGATCGTGTGGGCATCCAGGGCGAAGGACAGGTTGCGTGCGTCGTAGGGTTGGGCGGCCTCGGGGCGAAAGACGACTGGTGTGGACTCGATGCGCTGGCGCCGCTCGGAGCCCTTGGGTCCGTAGTTTGCGGCCTTGAGGTTGGCGTGGAACGTGGTGTAGGCGTCAGCGACCTTCTTGATGGTCAACTGGGCGGCCTGTGAGCCGATTCTGGCTTCGCGCAGGCGGGTGTAGGTGAGCTTGCGCAAGGGGTAGAGGCGGTGGATGCCCTGCTCGTGGGCCGCCCGTGAGACATGGTTGGCATGGTCGTTGAGCGCGTGCAGGGTCTGCTCCAGCACCGCCGCCTGTTCGGGCGAGGGCGTGAGCTTGAGCTGCACGGTGATCGTCGACACGCCCACCATCCTGTACCGGGTCGGTCATGGAGCGCAGCCGAAAACATATGAAGGTGGGTGATGTGCGTCACTGGAGACTGGGTGTGCTCTGGACGACGATTCCTCCCGGGCCGGGCCTGAATGCCTGGGGGGTCGGCGCGCTCCGGCCGGGCCCGCGACGACGGCGGGGGCGCACCGGCCGGTGCGCCCCCGCGTGTCGGTTCAGCCGCCCTTGCTCGCGGCGGGGTCGGGATCGTCTTCCCCGGACCCGGCCGCCGGTGCGCTGCGCGCCTCCGGCTCACCGCCGGTGCGCGGCGGCGCCTCCGTGACCGCGGTGGCCCCGGCCGGGGCCCCGCCCCGCGAGCGGCGTTCGAGCTCGGCCAGGTAGGCGTTGTAGGCGTCCATGTCGGCGTCGTCGGAGCCGCCCCGGCGGCTGTGGCGCTCCCGGCGGCGCTCCTGCTTCTCGTCGTCGCGCGACCACTGCCGCACCAGCGCGATCATGACCAGCGCGGTGGGGATCTCGCCCAGCGCCCAGGCGACGCCGCCGCCCGCGTACTGGTCGGCGGCCTGGTCCTCCAGCCACGGGATGTCGAACTGGCCGTAGTAGTCCATCGCCAGGGGCTCGGACTGCATCATGATCGTGATGCCGAAGAAGGCGTGGAACCCCATCACCACCAGCAGCAGCAGGATGCGCAGCAGGAAGGGCACCTTCCTCGGCGCCGGGTCCACGCCCACGATGATCCAGTAGAAGAGGAAGCCCACCAGCAGGAAGTGCACGCCCATGAGCAGGTGGCCCAGGTGGTCGTTCATCAGCGTGCCGAACAGCGGCGTGAAGTACAGCGCGTAGGGGCCGAACACGAACAGCGGGGCCGCGATCGCCGGGTGCGTGACCAGCTTGGAGAAACGGCTGTTCAGGAACAGGTTGAGCCACTCGCGCGGCCCCCGGTCCCCGCGCCGCGCGGCGGGCTTGAGCGCCCGCAGGGCCAGGGTGATCGGCGCGCCCAGCACCAGCAGGATCGGGGTGAGCATCGACAGCACCATGTGCTGGATCATGTGCGTCGAGAACAGCACCATGGAGTAGGTCGCGAACCCGGTGAGCTGCGTGACCACGATCGTGAGCAGCCCGGCCGCGAAGGCCACCGTCCGCCCCACGGGCCAGGAGTCGCCCCGGCGCACCAGCCGGGTCACGGCGCCCGCGTACAGCCCGCCCGCGACGACCACGATCATGATGAAGAACAGGTCGGGGCGCCACAGGGTGAGCAGGGTCTGGGCGGTCATGGGCGGCGGGACGGGGAAGCCGAGGATCGCGGCGGCCGGGTCCACGGTGCCCTCCAGCGGCGGGGGCGGCGCGGTGCGCCCCAGGCCGACGGACACGCCGATGACGGTGGCCATGATGAGCACCTCGGCCAGCGCCGCCCGCAGGAACAGCGGGCGCCGGAAGGCCTCGCCCGCCGGTCCCGTCGGTGCGCCCTCCAGACGCTTGAAGACGAACTCGCGGTGCATGTAGCCGAACGCGCCCAGGACCCCGAACAGGATGATCTTGACCAGGATGATCAGGCCGTACTCGGTGGCGACCAGGTCCCCGATCGAGTACAGGCGGGCCAGCGCGCTGGCCGCGCCGCTGACGGCCACGCCCACGTAGGCCCACAGGGCCAGGCGGCTGAAGCGGTTGGCGGCCACCGACGGGTCCTGGGCGTCGCGGCGCAGCGCGTGGTAGGTCAGCGCGGCCACGCCGCCCACCCACACGCTGATGGAGATCACGTGCAGGGCCAGCCCGGTCACGGCCAGCTCGTGCGAGCCGGAGGAGGCCGAGTGGCCGGTCAGCGCGGGCGGCGTGGTGGCGGCCAGGGCCAGGACGAGCAGCCACAGGCCGCCGGTGGCGGTGGTGGCCGTGCGGCCGAACAGGGCGATGCCGGTCGTGAGCAGGACGACGAACATCAGCGCGATGCCGCCCGATACCGACCCGGCGTAGGCCGTGACCTCGTCGACGCTGATCTGGCCGACCTTGCGGGCCAGGAACTCCGCGGCCTGGAAGTACAGGGTGAACACGGCGGCGAGGGCCCAGACCAGGCCCGCCCAGCTCGCCGCGCGCACGTAGGAGGTCGCCTGCGGGGAGAGCCTGCCTTTGTGGGAGGGCAGCAGGACGGCGGCGAGCAGCAGCAGGCCGATCGCCACGACCGCGGAGGCGTCCATGGTGACCTTGGCCAGCGGCAGGCCCCAGCGGACCGCCTCACCCGCGTCGGGCAGCCCCGGGATGACCTCGGGGAAGGCGGCTCCGCCCAGGACCAGGGTCAGGCTCAGGCCGGTCAGGCACAGGGCGGCGGCCGCGGCGGCGAAGAGGGGCGCCCGTCCCGTGCCCGGGGCGTCGTCATGGTGTTCCTTGAGGGGGGACTTCTGGTTCTGTGCGGGAGGAGCCACGCGCCACTCCGTCGTCGGTCTCGTTGCAACTGGCTGGTCAGCGCCCTTGGCCGTGTGACCGCCTCGCCGCTGTCCGGGACTTTTCCGGCAGGGGCCGCGCACGGAGGAACACCTCGACCAAGGTTAGTCCGTCTACTACACAGTGTCGGACTTGGGCGTCCCCGTACACCCCCGCGGGCGGATCCGAGGCGCCCGCGAAGCGCGCGGAGCGGCCTCCGGGGCGGCGGCTCCGGGGCCGGGATGTCGGATTCCCCCCTGCGGCGGGGCTCCTCGCGATACGCTCGTATCCGGTCGAGACGACGGTTTCCCCGCCTTCGGCGTCCGGCCTCCCCTCCCGTGCCGCGGTCGCCCGCGGCGCCTCTCAGCACATCCTCCAGCGAGCGCAGCGAAGGGGACGGCGGATGGCCGTGTACGACAATGTGGTCAGGTCCACGCGCGTGGTCCTCCCCGAGGGGGTCCGGCCCGCCTCGGTCGGGGTGCGCGACGGGCGGATCGAGGCCGTGGGCGCCCACGGCGCGCGCATGCCCGCCCACGTGACGACCGACCTCGGCGCCGTGGCCCTGCTGCCCGGCGCTGTGGACGTGGGCACCGGCGCGCACGTGCCCGGGCAGGACCTGGCCGAGTCCTACCGCCGGACGGGGACGGCCGCCCTGCGCGGCGGTGTGACCTGCGTGGTGGCGTCCCCGGCCCCGGCACGGCCCGCCCTGACCTACGCGGACGCCCTCGCCGCGCACCAGCGCGCGGCGGCCCTGTCCCCCGTGCCGGTGCTGTTCCTGGGCGGGGTGGCCCCGGGCACCGGCCCGCTGGACCTGGCCGACCTCCAGGCCGCCGGGGCGGTGGCCTTCCACTGCTCGCTGTCGGACGGTGGCGCCCCGGACATCGCGGCGCTCAACGACGCCCAGCTGCGCAAGGCGATGGCCGAACTCGCGGCGCTGGACAGCGTGCTGCTGGTGCACGCCGAGGACGCGGCCGAGCTGGGGACCCCGCCGACGGCGGCGGAGCACCGGCCGCCCCGGGCGGAGCGGCGCGGGCTGGAGCGGGTGATCGCGGCGGCCCGCGCGGTGGGGACGCGCACGCACGTGGGATCGTTCACCGCGGCCGAGTGCGCGGCGCTGCTGGCGACGGCGGGGACCGTGGGGGTGGCGCTGACCGCGCACACCTGCCCGCACTACCTGTGCCTGCCCTCGGAGTCGCTGGCGCCGGAGTCGCCCGCGCACGCCTGTCGGCCGCCGCTGCGCTCGGACGCCAACCGCAAGGCGCTGTGGAACGCGCTGCTGGCGCGGGACTCGGCGATCACCACGGTGGGGTCGGGGCACCTGCCCGCCCACGGCCTGTACACGCTGGAGTGGAGCCTGTCGGCGCTGTGGACGGCGGCGCACCGGCGCGGCCGTGGGCTGGCCGACCTCGCACGGTGGACGGCGCGGGCCCCGGCGGAACTGCTGGGGCTGGTGGGCAAGGGCCGGATCGCGGCGGGGTTCGACGCCGACCTGGTCGCCTTCGACCCCGGCGCGCGGGTGGCGGTCCCCGCGGCGGACCCCAGCCCCTACGCGGGCCGGGAGCTGACCGGCCGGGTGCGCCGGGTGTGGATCTCGGGCCGCCCGGCGGGCGGCGTCCGCTAGGCGGTGTTTTTTGGGACCTCCGCTCCGCTTCGTCCCACCCGTCGCCCGCCACCACCCTCAGCGGACACCTGCGGCGCGGTCCTTCTTGTGTTCGGGCGCCCGAAGCACGGGAACCTTCGGTGCCTACGGCGGGCGGTGGGCGCGCCCGGACCGGAAGCGCCCGGGGCGGCGGTTTCCAGCGCTTCGGGCCCCGGGGGATTGAGCCCGCGCGTCACGGGCAGGTACCCGTGTCCCAGACCACACACCGGGCTTACACCCTGTCAACAAGATCGTCGACAGCGATGCATGTTGGCGATGGCGCCAGGGCACCCCCGCAGTTCACAGTGGGGGTATCACCGGAGACGGCCGTAGGAGGAACCGTGCGCATCGGCGTGCCCCGCGAGATCAAGAACCACGAGTACCGGGTGGCCATCACCCCCGCCGGTGTCCACGAACTGGTCCGACGAGGCCACGAGGTGGTCGTCGAGCGCGACGCGGGCCTGGGCTCCTCCATCTCCAACGCCGAGTACGAGGCGGCGGGCGCGCGCGTCCTGGACTCCCCCGACGAGGTGTGGGACGCCGGTGAGCTGGTCCTGAAGGTCAAGGAGCCGGTCGCGGCCGAGTACCACCGCATGCGGGAGGGGCAGACCCTCTTCACCTACCTGCACCTGGCCGCCTCGCGCGAGTGCACCGACGCCCTGCTGGACCGGCGGGTGACCGGCATCGCCTACGAGACCGTGCAGTTGCCGGACGGCTCCCTGCCGCTGCTGGCCCCGATGTCGGAGGTCGCGGGCCGCCTGGCCCCTCAGATGGGCGCGGTGACCCTCCAGCGGCCCAGCGGCGGGCGCGGTGTGCTGATGGGCGGGGTGCCGGGTGTGCGCCCGGCGCGCGTGACCGTGATCGGCGCGGGCGTCTCCGGCCTGAACGCGACGCAGATCGCGGTGGGCATGGGCGCGGAGGTGACCGTGCTGGACCTGAACGTGAACAAGCTGCGGCACGTGGACTCCCTCTACCGGGGCCGGGTCAAGACGGTGGTGTCCAACGCCTTCGAGCTGGAGCTGTCGGTACTGGAGTCGGACATGGTGATCGGCGCGGTGCTGGTGCCGGGGGCCAAGGCGCCCAAGCTGGTGACCAACGAGCTGGTGTCGCGGATGCGGCCGGGCGCGGTGCTGGTGGACATCGCGATCGACCAGGGCGGGTGCTTCGAGGACTCGCGCCCCACCACGCACGCCGACCCCACCTTCCACGTGCACGACACGGTGTTCTACTGCGTGGCGAACATGCCGGGCGCGGTGCCCAACACCTCCACGCACGCCCTCACCAAGGACACCCTGCGCTACACGGTGGCGCTGGCGGAGAAGGGCTGGCGGCGCGCCATGAACGAGGACGAGGCGCTGGCCGGGGGCCTGAACACCTTCGACGGCGACGTGGTCTCCGCCCCGGTCGCCGAGGCACACGGGCTCAAGCACCGCCCGCTGGACGAGGTGCTGGTCCAGGGCTAGGTCCCCGAACGCGGGCGGCACGCGCCCGGGGTCCGCGCCGCCCGGCCGCACGGGTGGCGCGGACCGCACCGTTCGGGGTGGTCGCGCAGGTCGGCCGGGGGTACGGTCGAGGGGAAAGCCCGCGCGTCCGGCTCTGCGGCCGGTCGCGGGAGGACGAGTACCGAGGTGGGACAGCGTGGCACACACCGGCTCGGCGACCGCGACCCGGATCGTCGAACTAGAGCTGATCCGGCTGCGACCCCCGGCCGGCGGCCGGGGCCCCGGCGCCGACGGCCCCGTCCTGGTCCGGGTGGCCGACGGTGACGGCGTGAGCGGCTGGGGAGAGCTGCCGGAGGCCAGCGCGGCCCAGTGGGACGCCCTGACCCGCGCCTTCGCCCCCGCCCTGCTCGGCCACTCCTGGCGGCGTCCGACCGAGGCGGGCGAGGCCTGGGCCGACCTGCCCTGGGACCCGGCCGTGGCCGGGGCCCTGGACGCCGCGTGCTGGGACCTGTGGAGCCGTCAGCGCGACACCCCGCTCTCGCACGCCCTGGGCGGGGAGCGCACCGCGCTCACCGCAGGAGTGACGCTGACCCGCCAGGCGGCCGTGGAGTCGGTGGTCACGGAGGTGAACCGCCAGGTGGGGGCGGGCTTCCGGCGGATCCGGCTGGAGATCGCGCCGGGCTGGGACGCGGACGTGGTGCGCGCGGTGCAGTCGAGCTTTCCGTTCCTGGTCCTCCAGGCGGACGCGGGCTGCCGCTACACCGAGTCCCCCGCCGATCTGGACGCGCTGCGCGTCCTGGACGGGCTCGGCCTGCTGGCGGTCGAGGACCCCTTCGCACCGGACGACCTCGCGGCGCACGCCCGGCTGTCCACCCAGATGCGCACGCCGGTGGCGCTGGGCCGATCCCTGGAGTCGGTGGACGACCTCACCGAGGCGATCCGGGCCGAGGCGGGCGGCGCGGTGAACGTGGACCCGGCCCGTATGGGCGGCCTCACGGCGGCCCGCCGCGCGGTGGACCGAGCCGTGGACGCGGGCTGGCGGGTGTGGTGCGGTTCTTCGGCGGCGACGGGGGTCGGCCGCGCCGCGACGGTCGCGCTGGCCTCGCTGTCGGGGGCCTCGCTGCCCGTGGAGATGCCCGGTGCCGGGAGCCGTGGCCGCGACCTGGTGCTCCCGCCCGTGCGCGCGCACGACGGGGTGGTGCCGGTCCCGCTGACCGAGAGCGGTCTGGGGCACACGGTGGACCGCGCGGCGGTGGCCGAGCGCACCGCCCGGGCCCTGGTCGTGGACGCCGACGGCCCGCGCGAGGCCCGCGTGGAGCGCGGACGCGCCAACGGCGCCCGACGGCGGCACTGACCGGCGGCCCCTAAGCAACCGCAGCAACCGCAGCAACCGCAGCAACCGCAGCAACCGCAGCAACCGCAGCAACCGCAGCAACCGCAGCAACCGCAGCAACCGCAGCAACCGCAGCAACCGCAGCAACCGCAGCAACCGCAGCAACCGCAGCAACCGCAGCAACCGCAGCAACCGCAGCAACCGCAGCAACCGCAGCAACCGCAGCAGAACTCCGCCGCGCCCGACCGGGTTCCCTCCTCCCCTAACCGAACAGCGTTAGGTAGAGTTGCGGCACCGTCCGGCCCCCGTTTCCGGACCCGACGACCGTGGAGGCGCGGTGCGCGTATTCGCCGACATCCAAGAGGTGCTCGCATCCCAGGGCGAGCACCTGGGCCACACCGACTGGGTGACCATCGACCAGGACCGGATCTCCCTGTTCGCCGACGCGACGCAGGACCACCAGTGGATCCACACCGAACCGGAGAGGGCGGCCGCGGGCCCCTTCGGGGGCACCATCGCGCACGGGTTCCTCACCCTGTCGATGCTGGCCCACTTCTCCCAGTCGGTGATCTCGGTGACGAAGAAACCGAGCATGTCGATCAACTACGGGCTCAACAAGGTGCGCTTCCTCCAGCCGGTCGTGTCCGGCTCGCGCATCCGCGACGGCGTCGAGCTCAGCTCGGTCCAGGAGACCCCCAAGGGCTACCTGGTCACCACGACCCACACCGTGGAGATCGAGGACCGGGAGCGGCCCGCCCTGGTGGCCGAGTCGCTCGGCCTCTGGGTGCCCTGAGGCCCTCCGCTCCCGGGAATGCCGCGGGGCGGCCCGGGCGCGCGGGCGCGGCCCCGGCCGGGCGGTCTTCCCGCCGACCGGGGCCGCGTGCTCAGCGCGCCAGCTTGCGCAGCGCCCTGCGGGTGAGCCCCGGGGTGAACCAGCGCAGCTTGCGCTCGGCGCGCCTGGCCCGCGCGCGCATGCGCTCCACCTCGGCGAGCGCGTGGTCGAGCTTGCGCCGCAGCACCTCGGGGTTCTCGGGCTTGCTTCGCTCGCCCTCCTCCGGGAACACGAAGTCCGTCCCGGGGACCCAGTGGGTGCCGTAGACCTCCTCCACCCGGCGGTCCAGCTCCTCGGAGCCCGCCTCGGGCCACAGGTGGCGGGCCCTGGCGTAGGCGGCGATCCGCTCCAGGCGCATGACGCCGTCACCGCGCGTGGCGCCGGGCACCGGCGAGCACAGCAGCCCGGCCTTGTTCTTGTTGGCCATGTCGACCAGCTCGACGACCGCCCGTTCCCTCAGCGCCGGACCGGCGGGCACGCGCAGCTGGAAGTTGACGAGCGGGTCGTGGCCCGGCGCCTCCTCCACCAGGCGCACCCGGGGGTCGCCCCGGAAGGTCTCCCGGATCAGCCGCAGGTCGAGCCGCTCCTCGTCCAGCGGGGAGCGCCGCCCCTCGTCCAGCACGTCCCATGGACCGACCAGCCACAACCGGATGTCGGGGGTGGTGCCGGACAGCAGCGCGGACGCGGTGGTGTCCACGTCCTCCAGGGTGGCGCCGTCCACGTCCATCACCACGTCGACCAGCGGGACCTCCCACTGCCGGTCGGGGCGCTTGCGCCGCAGGTGGAAGTCGGGCACCCGGTTGGCCACGAAGGGGGCGCGGTAGCGGGTGCCCGCGTCGCGGCGGGTCTGCATCTGGGTGCGGCCCAGGTGCCAGCTGCTGGTGTCCAGGTCGGGGACGAACAGGGCGCCCTGCTGGGAGACCCGGTAGGCGAACTCGCTGTCGCCGCCCAGGACCAGCTCACCGTTCAGGCCGCCCGCGGCGTCGAACAGGGTGCGGTGCAGGGAGCCGGTGGCGCCGATGAACACCTTGTAGGCCAGGCGGTCGGCGGTCCGCAGCTTGTCCTTGCCGTCGATGGTCTGCTCCACCCAGTGCGGGTCGGCGCTCTCGCGGTCGAACAGCTGGGAGGCGCGCCCCTCGCTCACCTCGGCGGCCACGTACTCGGCGGTCATGGCCTTCGGGTCGAAGTCCACGAACATCTTGTGGCCCAGGGCGACCCCGTAGTCGACCAGGTGGTGCCAGCGCATCTGCGACTCGACGTGGTCTCGGTAGACCAGCATGTCCGCGTCCAGGCGCAGGACCACCTGGCCGGAGGAGACGGCCACGCCGCTGTTGACGGCGTGCGCCGAACCCCAGCCGCCGGGGGCCGAGGTGATCAGCCGGGTGTTCTCCGGGCGCACCGGTGAGAGCTTGAGGGGTTCGGGCGAGCCGTCGTCCACCACGATCACCTCCATCAGGTGCGCGGGGTAGCTCTGCGCGGACAGGGAGGCCAGGACCAGTTCGAGCTTGTCCTGGTGCCCGTGGGCGGGGATGACCACCGACACCGACAGGGTCGGGGTCCACTCTCCGATCGCGGGCGGCTGGAGCACGGAGTAGTCGTTGCGCCGCGCGCGGGGCTGGTCGCGGTAGTCGGTCTGCGCGCGGGGCAGGAGCGGCGCGGTCGCGCGGCCGCCGGAGACCGGTTCCGGAGTCGTGTCAAGCGTGGTCAACGGATCTCCCCCGTGTACTCGGTGGCGGGCTGGCCGAGGGGCGAGGGCTCGCCCTCCACGATGGCGCTCGGACGCCAGCCGAACCACTGCTGGGTGTGGTTGTGCAGGAAGAAGGCCATGTCCTCGGACCAGGTGTGCCCGCCGCCGGTGCGGCGGAGCACGTATCCGAGTCCATGGGCGCGGTAGATGCGGCCGCCGCCCCGGATGACGGCGAGGAGCAGCTGGGTGTCGATGGCGCGGGGCAGCGGCCGGAAGCCGCCGATCTCCTCCATCACCACGCGGTCGGTGAGGATCGTGCCCCCGGCGATGAACCGGGTGGCCGCCTCCGACCTGCGGTTGCGCCAGACGGTCAGGTCCACCTCCTGGAGGTAGATGAAGTCCTGTCCGGTGCCCACGAGCTCGGCGCCGGAGTAGGTCCGCGCCAGCAGCAGGTCGGCCAGGTGGTCGGGGCCGTACCAGTCGTCGTCGTCCCACTTGGAGATCAGGTCTCCGGAGGCGCGGTCGACGGAGTCGTTGAGCACCGAGCCGAAGATCTGGCCCGCGTCGGCCTCGTGCAGGACCAGCGGCAGCCCCGTCTCCCGGAACGCGTCGATCGCCGCGCGCACCTCGGGCAGGTCCGCGGTGAACCCGTGGAGGGTGAGGACCACCTCCAGTTCCACGTCGCGCTGCCGGGCGATCTGGGCGAGCGCGAACCCGACCATCTCGGGGCGGCGCGTGCACAGGATCACCGAGATCCGGGGCTCCCGGGGCAGGGGGATCCCGGCCTGCGCCCCCAGGGCCCGCCAGCGGGAGCGCTGGCCGTGGGCGCGCAGGGCCGTGCGGCGCAGGCGGACGCTGTACTCCTCGCGGCGCAGCTGATCGCGCAGGTCCTCGTCGCGGGCTCCGGTGATCAGGTCCGTGAGCGGTCCGCCCAGGCCCGACGCCCAGGCGGGCACCTCGCCGCTGATCAGGGGCACCCCGCCGGCGGCCAGGGAGGCGACCGCGCGCACGGCGGCGCTGGGTCCGGTGTGCCCGGACCAGTCCACCCTGACCCCGCGCAGGTGGCGCAGGCGCGCCAGGTCGACGTCGGTGACCGTGCCGTCGGCGGCGACGGTGACCAGGTCCTTGCCGCCCTCCCTGACCACGGCGTGGGGGCCGTGGACGGTCAGGTCGGCCAGGTTGCCGTCCTTGACCCTGGTGAACCCGGTGGGGTTGACGGTGAGCTCGTCCACGGGCGCGACCGCGTGCGCGGCGTCCGGCACCGCCCCCTGGGCCCGCACGTGCCCGTCCGGCCCGGCGATCCGGGCCCAGGAGTCGGCGGCGGTGGTGGCGCGGTCCAGGACGGGGACGACCGGGTCGGTCCACTCGGGCCGCTCGACGTCGTCGGACACGCGCAGCGCCAGGTCCCCCACGGGGGTCACCCGGCGCAGCGGGACGGGCCCCTGGGCCTCCACGCCCCGCACTCCGGTGTCGCCCGGCCGCCACAGGGCGGCCTCGGGCCCGTTGAGGACGGCCAGCGGCGCGGTGGCCGGTCCCCGGCGCCGTCCCCGGGTGCCGTGCACGACGGCGTCGACCACCTGGACGGTGTCCATCCCGTTGGGGAAGAACAGCTCGCACAGCCAGCCGTTCCTGTTGACGCGGCGGACCCGCACCTCCTGGAGTTCGCGCCACTGGCCCATGCCCGGGGAGGCCGGGATCGGGGGCTCCTGGTGGCCGGACGTGGCGACCATGGCGACCACGATGTGCACGGCTCTGGGCAGGTGCGTGGAGACGGTGAGGGCGCGGTGCAGGTCGGTGGTCGTGGCGGCCACGACCGCGACCAGTCCCACCTCGGGCTCCTCGTCCCGCATCCAGGCGCGCGGAAGCTCCAGGGGCTGTCCCAGGGGGTGGGCGTCCAGGTCCACCAGGATGTCGTCGGGGCGTAGCGGCAGCTCGGCCAGGACGGAGCGGGTGTCGGCACCCGCGTGGCAGAGCACGGCGGCCTCGGTGCCACGGGCGCGCAGTGCCTGCCGCAGGGCGGTGGTAATCATCGGGTGACCTCGGGTGTGTCGGTCGGGGCTCGGCGGGGAGCCCGTCAGGCGGTGCGTGGGAACGCGGCGTTCGCTAGGTCGTGTTCCTTGGATCATTTCGGGCTCGCGACCACCGGACTTCCTCTCGCTGCGCCGGTTTCGCTTGAAAAGCCAACCAGGCTGACCTGCGCGAACCGTCTTGCGAGAGATTGCCCGGACGGCCGCTCGCTGATCCGAAAGCCTCCACGGAACACTCCCTAGACGCCCTTGCGGCTGAAGACGTGGGCGCCCTTCTCTGCGGCCTCCTCGACGCGCTGGAGTTCGGGGTGCTCGGCCAGCCAGCGGTCCCCGATGGCGCGTTCGTCCACGCGCGCGGCGTCGTCCAGGACGATGACGGCCTCCTCGGTGCAGCGCGGCAGCAGGACGGGCAGCGCGGGGTAGCGGGCCTGCAGGCCGGTGGCCTGGGGCGGGCCGTCGACGAACGCGAGGCCGATGCCCTCCAGGTCGGCGAAGACCGAGGTGTCGTACCAGCGGTCGGCGGTGGGCCGCTCCTCGCCCTCGACGGTGACCGTCGTGTTGGGGGTCTGGACCAGCGGGGCGTGCCGGATCTCGACGATGTCGTCGAGCCCGTGCGCGGCCACGAGTTCGCGGCTGAGCTCGGCGTAGCGGGCGTCGTGCTCGACGGCGACGAGTCTGCCGGTGCCCGCACGGCGCAGGGCGTAGCCGATCCAGACGCTGGAGGCGCCGCTGCCGCACTCCACGACCAGCTCGGGGCGCAGCCGGTCGATCTGGCGCACCAGGATGCGGAGCACGTCGGGGGAGGCGGCCCAGCCGCGCAGGGGCGGCATGAACGCGGCGGTGTCGAGGTGCTCGCGCAGCTCGGTCCAGGCGACCTGCTGCTCGTAGTCGTCGCGGCCCCGCGCGGTGACCACGTTCCTGATCTCGCGGCTGACCTTGGGAAGCGTGTGGTCCTGGAGGTGGGCGAGGCGTTCGCGGACGCCGTCCATGGCCAGGGTCGCCTCCAGACGGTCCCGTCCCAGCGTCTCGGCGACGCTGCGGCTGTGGGCCTCCATCGAGGTGGACACGCTCCTGGAGAGGGCGCCCACCCTGCGGTACAGGAGCAGCGTGCCCAGCCCGAGCACGCCCACGGCACCTGCGAGCAGGCCGAGGAAGGTGAGGGTGAGCACGTCCGTCCAGCCGATCAGGCCGGCGATCCCCAGGGCGGTAGGCACGCAGAGCACAGCGGCGCCGACCACCGCGCCGGTGACCAGGAGTGGACGGAGACGGCTGCGAAGCGACCGCATGGGCGGATACCTCCACGGGAGTTTCGACACGGTTCCGCCGGGCGCGGGCCGCGGGGGGGACGAGAGGGGAAGGGCTGGTTTCCCGGCACTGAACTGCCGCTTCGCCCGGTGTTTCGGGGAGGACGGCAATCCGCTCAGACGCTTTCGACCTTAGCCCTTCGAGGAAATAACGGACGCCCCCGAAGGGGAATCGAAACCTGGATTACGCGCAATTCGCCTTCCGTTCACCCGCGCATCACGTGCTTCTCATTTGCACGCATCCGGAGTTTTCCCGGGGCGTCGGCGACCCCGTCCCGCGACCCGCTGGCCTCCCGTGGGACCTCCCGCGCGGGGGCGCCGGGGCCCGGACGCGGGCGGCCGTGTGCCGTTCGGAGCACCACGGCCAATTCTTCCTCCTCCCACCTGCGAATTCAACGCGGTGGCGGCGGACACCGGCGGGTGTTTTCCGCGAAGTCCGCGCGCCCGCCTCCGCATCCCCGGCGATTTCACCGCGAAAGCGAGGATTGGGATCGGCCGTGCCGGGCAGTGCGGGGAGGAGGCGGCGGTGGGACCTCGGCCTCGCGGGCCGTCCGTGCGGGGTCCGCTCCCACAGGGGGCGGCGGCCGCGGGCACGGGGCCGGACGCTCCGGACCGGGGCCGACGGCCTCGGTTTATTCCCGCACCGGAGTGTAAAGAGCCTGACATCGGGTGAGCCGCCGCCCGACTGATAGCTTGCTGCCTAGGCGATCCCATCGCTGGTGAACACGACGAACCGCGTCATTGGAAAGGTGCGTCAGAGATGTCTGCGCCGTACTCGCTTCCCGAACTGCCCTACGACTACGCGGCCCTGGAGCCGTGGATCTCCGGTCAGATCATGGAGCTGCACCACGACAAGCACCACGCGACCTACGTCGCCGGTGCCAACACGGCTCTGGAGAAGATGGCGGAGGCCCGGGAGACCGGCGACTTCGGCACCATCCCGATGCTGGAGAAGAACCTGGCCTTCAACCTGGGCGGCCACGTCAACCACTCCATCTTCTGGAAGAACCTGTCCCCCGAGGGCGGTGACAAGCCCGAGGGCGAGCTGGGCGCGGCCATCGACGACCAGTTCGGCTCCTTCGACGCCTTCCGCTCGCACTTCACCGCCGTGGCCACCACCATCCAGGGCTCGGGCTGGGCGATCCTGGCCTGGGACGCGCTGGGTCAGCGCCTGGTCATCGAGCAGCTCTACGACCAGCAGGGCAACACCGCCCTCAGCTCCGTTCCGCTGCTGATGCTGGACATGTGGGAGCACGCCTTCTACCTCCAGTACAAGAACGTGAAGGCCGAGTACGCCAAGGCCTTCTGGAACGTGGTCAACTGGGCCGACGTCCAGGAGCGCTTCACCAACGCCCGCGGGGTCAAGATCGGCTAGGCCCGGTCCCCCGTCCGGTTCGTCGCCGGACACGGCGGAGGGCGGCACCACCCACCGGTGATGCCGCCCTCGCGCGTGTACGGGGCCGCTTCTCCCGGGCCCCCGGCCTGCGCCGGGCCCCGCCCCCGGGCCTCCGCCCCGGGCCCCGGCGGGTCAGACCACGAGGCGGACCGGGTCGGCCTCCACCGGCCCGTGCCGGTCGAGTTCGCGCCAGGCCCGCGCCAGCCGCCAGACCAGCTCCTCTCGGGTGGGGGCGTCGTAGGCGAAGGGCAGCCGGAACCACTCGGCGTGGCGCTCCCCTCCGGACGCCGACATCACCGAGCCCGGGACCAGCTCCACGTCGTGGCAGAGCGCGACCTGCACGTAGGCGCGGGCCTCCACACCGGGCAGGCGCACCCACAGCGCCGCCCCGCCGTCGGGGCGCCGCCACTCCCAGGAGGGCAGGGCCCCGCGCAGCAGCTCCTCCATGTGGTCGAGGGCCTCGCGCATCAGCGCGGAGCGCTGCCGGGACAGCTCGTCGTAGCGCTCCAGGAGGCGCACGGTCACCGCCTGGTCGAGCAGGGGGCTGGCCAGGTCGGCGAGGACCTTGCGGCGGCTCAGGCGCAGGGCCATCTCGGCGGGCGCGCGCAGCCAGCCCAGCCGGAGCCCGGCCCAGCCGACCTTGGACAGCGACTCCACCGTGATGACCTCGGCCCCGCGCGGGGCGAACGCGGCCAGCGGCGGGGGCTCGTCGGGGGCGCGCAGGCCGGTGTAGGCGTGGTCCTCCAGCACCGGCACGCCGTGGCGGGCGGACAACTCGCCCAGCTCGCGGCGGCGCGCCGCGGACATCATCGTGCCGGTGGGGTTGTGGTACGAGGGCATCGTGTAGACGAGGTGGGGCGCGTGCTCGGCCACGGCGCGGCGCACGCCGTTGGCGTCCAGTCCCTGTTCGTCCAGTGGCACGGGCAGGAAGCGGGCGCCCCGGTCGCCCATCAGGTCCAGGCAGCCCGCGAAGCTGGGGTCCTCCACCACGACGGGCGAGCCGTTGCGCAGGTAGAGCTGGGCGACCAGGTTGACGGCCTGGTGGGCGCCGGTGGTGACGACGATCTGGTCGGCGGTGGTGGGCAGGCCCCGGGCGGTGTAGTGGTCGGCGACGGCCCGGCGCAGCGCGGGCAGACCGCTGGGGTGGTAGCTGCCCTCGGCCATGAGCGCGGGCAGGTCCTCGGCCACGACCCGGCGGATGGCCTCCTCCACGCCGGGGAGCGCGGGGGTGGACAGGCAGGCGGCCGAGATGAGCCCCTCCTCGTGCTGGAAGAGGTTGCGGTACATGGGGTTGCCCGTGCCGTTGGCGGTCCAGCCGTCCGAGCGCACGGGCGCGACCCGGCTGCTGACGCGGGTGCCGCTGCCCTGCCTGCTGTCGAGGATGCCGTCCGCGCGCAGGGCGTCGTAGGCGGAGACCACGGTGGTGCGGCTGACCCGGAGGCCGGCGGCGAGGGCGCGTTCGGAGGGCAGGCGCTCGCCGGGGGTGAGGCTGCCCTGGTCGACCAGCCGGCGCAGGGTGTCGGCGAGGCGCCGGTAGAGGGGCCCGCCTCCCCGGGGCCAGGCGCCGAGGAGGTCGGCGAGTTCGGCGGAACTCCGGGAAGAGTCCATTTTCCCCTCCATTGGCTCTGTGGGGAGTGGCCCCCGGATTCCATACTGGCATCACCGGAGGGGATACCACCAGAGCCGAAGTGGTCCCCGCACAAGCAGTCCAATTCCTCGGGAGCGGTCATGCACTTCCTCGCCCAGCGCCGACACGACACCGTCCGCCGCACGCCCCGACGCCGCCCGGAACGCCCCGGGGAGCACGGTCCCGCGCTCCGCACCGGCCGTCCGGTGCTGGTGGAGGCGCGCGTCCTGCGGGGCGACCGCCGCCGCCTCGGCGCGTTCGCCGCCGCCCTGCGCGAACGGGCCCGCCGGGACCCCGGCCACCTGGAGGAGGTCCACTTCCTCGACGAGGGGGACCGCGTCCGCCTCGTCTCGCTGTGGCGCTCCCCCGGCGACCTGCGGTCCTTCGTGGAGGCGGCGCACCGGGACGTGCTGGCCTTCCGCGCGGCCGTCGGCTCCTTCCCGGAGGTGGAGCGCACGCTGTGGTGGTCGGCCGCCGGAACCCCGGTGTCGCCGGGGGAGGCCGGGGAGCGCGCGGCGTGGCTACGCGCGCACGGTCCGGGGGCGCGGGCGTTCACCCTGTCCTCGCCGGTGCCCCCTCCGACCTGATCCCCGACCCGGCGCCGACCCGCCAGACCCCGCCCAGGCGGGGCGCCAGGGAGCGGCGGGCCACGTCCGCGAACGCGCGCGGGTCCAGCGCCCCGCTGCCCCGCGGCACGGCTCCCGCCAGGGGCCCCGCCCCCATGGCGGACAGGTCGGTGAGGTTGCAGCGCATGGCCAGGTCCGGGCGGTCCGGCCAGGACCCCACCACCACCCCGGCCGGGGCCAGGCCGCGGGTGCGCAGCGCCTCGGCGGTCAGCGCGGTGGCGTTCAGGGTGCCCAGGTCGGGTCGGGCCACCACCAGGACCGGCGCGGACAGCAGCACGGCGACGTCGGCCAGGGTCTGCCCCTCAGCGTTGAGGCGCACCAGCAGCCCGCCCGCCCCCTCGACCAGCACCAGGTCGTGCGTGCCCGCCAGGCGCCACACGGCCTCGGCCACCGCCTCGGCCCGCACGGGTTCGGCCCCGCAGCGGGCGGCGGCCGTGGCGGGGGCCAGCGGCTCGGGGTAGCGGACCAGTTCCGCCGTCGTCACGCCCGGGACCAGTGCGGCCACGGTGTCGGCGTCGCCGGGTTCGCCGGGCCCCACCCCGGTCTGGGCCGGTTTGAGCACGGCCACCCGCCGTCCCGCCGCGACCGCCAGCGCGGCCACCGCCGCGGTGACCACCGTCTTGCCGACCCCGGTGCAGGTCCCCGTCACCACCAGGACGCTCATCGGCGCTCCTCCCCCAGGCAGGCCCGCACCGCGGCGGCCATCCCGTCGGCGACGGTGGCCACCTCCTCCGAGGTGCACACGTAGGGCGGCATCGCGTACACGTGCTCGCGGAAGGGCCGCAGCCACACCCCCGCCTCCACCGCCGCCCGCGTGGCCTCGGCCATGCGCACCGGCGCGTCCAGCTCCACCACCCCGATCGCGCCGAGCACCCGCACCTCGCGCACGCCCGGCAGCCCCTCCAGCGGGGCCAGTCCCTCGCGCAGGCCGGTCCCGATCCGCGCCACGTCGCCCCTCCAGTCCCCGCCGGTCAACAGGTCCACCGAGGCCAGCGCGGTCGCGCAGGCCAGCGGGTTGCCCATGAACGTGGGCCCGTGGGCGAGCACCGGCACCTCGCCCCCGGCGATGCCGCGGGCCACCCGTGCGGTGCACAGCGTCGCGGCGAGGGTCAGGTAGCCGCCGGTCAGCGCCTTGCCCAGGCACATGACGTCGGGGGCGACGCCGGCGTGGTCGGCGGCGAAGAACTCGCCGGTGCGGCCGAAGCCGGTGGCGATCTCGTCGAAGACCAGCAGCAGCCCGTACTCGTCGGCGATCCGCCGCAGCTCCCGCAGGTAGCCCGGGTGGTGGAAGCGCATGCCGCCCGCGCCCTGCACCACGGGTTCGACGATGACCGCGGCCAGCTCGTCGGCGTGCTCGGCCGCCAGGCGCTCGAAGGCGGCCACGTAGCCGGGGTCGGGTTCGGCGTCGAACCCGGAGGGCGGCGCGGGGGCGTGCACCTGGGCGGGCAGCACGTCGCCCCACAGGGAGTGCATGCCGCCGTCGGGGTCGCACACGCTCATCGCGTGGAAGGTGTCGCCGTGGTAGCCGCCCCGCCAGGTGAGGAAGCGACGCCGCCCGGGCCTGCCGGTGGAGCGGTGGTACTGCATGCACATCTTCATGGCGACCTCCACCGCCACGGAGCCCGAGTCGGCGAGGAAGACGTGCTCCAGCGGCTGCGGGGTGACCGCCACCAGGGCCTCGGCCAGGTCCGCGGCGGGCCCGTGGGTGAGCCCGCCGAACATGACGTGGCTGAACGCGTCGGCCTGCCGCCGCACCGCGGCGTCGAGCACCGGGTGGCGGTAGCCGTGCACCGCCGACCACCAGGACGACATCGCGTCCACCACGCGCCGCTCGCCCTCCTCGGACCACAGGGTCAGCGTCGCCCCCTCGGCACCGGTGACCACGTACGGCCGCTCCGCGGCGGGAACGGTGGTGTAGGGGTGCCACAGATGGGCGGTGTCCGCGGCGCGGATCCGGGCGGAGCGGTCCGCGGGCGCCAGGTCCGCGGAAGCCGCGGGGGACGTCGGGGTCATGGGGCTCCATTGTTCACCCCACGCCCGTGCGCGCCCCCGTGCGGTCCCACCAGGAATCCGGGCGGATCTTTGTGGGCTTCGGTGAATGACGCGCACGTGCGCGGGACGGCAGAGTCGTAGACGCCTCCCTGGCACGAAGGACCGGACCGCCCCAGCGGGATTGGCCGCCGCTGGGTCGGTCCCCGCCGGGGACGCGCCCTCGCCTCCCGGCCCGACCGCACCCACGACCCAGGAGGCCGACCCGCGTATGCCGAGCACCGCCGCACCCACCCGCCGCCCGTGGCCCCTGCGCGCCACGGCCCCCGCACGCCGTGCTCAGGCGCTGCCGCCGGGACACCCCTTCGCGTGGTTGGACGCCGCCGCCCGCGCACGCGCCGAGGCCGGGCTGACGCGGCGCGCCACGCCCCGGCCCGCGGCCGACGGCCTGCTGGACCTGGCGGGCAACGACTACCTCGGGCTGCTGCGGCACCCGGACGTGGTGGCCGCCGCCGGGGACGCCGCCCGCGTGTGGGGCGCGGGCGCGGGCGGATCGAGGCTGGTCACCGGGGACACCGGCCTGCACCGGGAGCTGGAGCGCGAGCTCGCCGACTTCCACGGCGCGGAGTCGGCGCTGGTGTTCTCGTCCGGGTACGCGGCGAACCTGGCGATGGTCACCGCGCTGGCCGCGCCGGACGGCGGCGCCCCTCCCCTGCTGGTGTGCGACCGGTACAACCACGCCTCCCTCATCGACGCGACCCGCCTGGCCCGGGCCTCGGGGGCGCGCGTGGCTCTCTACGACCACGCCGACGCGGACCGGGCCGCCGAGGCGCTCGCGACCGCCGGGGGGCGGGCCCTGCTGCTGAGCGACACCGTGTTCTCCGTGGACGGCGACCTCACCGACGCGGCCGCCCTGGCGCGCGCGGCCCGCGGACACGGCGCCGCCTTGCTGCTGGACGACGCGCACGGCCTGGGCGTGGTGGGGCCCGGCGGGAGCGGGACGGCGACCGCCGCCGGGCTGCGCGGCGCGGACGACGTCGCGGTGTCGGTGACCCTGTCCAAGTCGCTGGGCTCTCAGGGCGGCGCGGTGCTGGGCTCGCACCGGGTGGTCCGCCACCTGACCGAGACCGCGCGCACCTTCGTCTTCGACACCGGCCTGGCTCCGTCCTCGGCGGGCGCGGCCCTGGCCGCGCTGCGCGTGCTGCGCGCCCAGCCCTGGTTGGCCGACGCGGTGCGCGACCGCGCGCGGCGGCTGGCGGAGGGACTGCGCGGACGCGGGCTGCCCGCGAGCGCCCCGGACGCCGCCGTGGTGTCGGTGACGGCGCCCTCCCCGGAGGCCGCTCTGGCCTGGCGCGAGGCCTGTCTGGCTGCGGGCGTGCGCGTGGGCTGCTTCCGCCCGCCCTCGGTCCCCGACGGCCGGTCCCGGCTGCGGCTGACCGCCCGGGCGACGCTGAGCGGGGCCGACGTGGACCGGGTCGTGGACGTCATCGCGGCGAACCGTCCCGGATAGTCTTGCGGAGGTGACGAGAGTCCGCCGGGACCCGGGGAGGCGATAGCGGCCGTGTCAGCACGTGGTGAGGGCCCCGAGGCGCCGGAGCCGGTCCCCGCGGACCCCTCCGCCGTCGGCCGTGTACCTGACGCCGCCCCCCGCGAGCCGGAGGAGGACCCCTCCGGCGAGGAAGCGGACGGCAGCGGCGGCCCGGCGGGCACCGGCGGCCCCGACGACGGCGGAACCGGTGCGGGACCGGGCGGCACCGGCGGTTCCGGTGACGGGGCCGATGACGGCAGCGGCGGGGACGGCTCCGGCGGGGAGGACGGGGAAGGCCGTCCGCGCCGACGGCGCCGGCGCTCCCGGGTGGCCGCCGCCGTCTCGGTCACGCTGATCCTGGTCATGGTGGCCGTCCTGGCGCTGCCCGCCACCCGCGAGGGTCTGGTCTCCCTGTGGTGCGAGACCACCGACGGCGTGTGCCCGGCCGAGGAGCTCCCCCCGATCACCGAGGAGGAGCAGACCGACTGGCGGGTCCGGATGGAGCCCGAGGAGGCCGCGCTGTGGGGCAACTACGTGGCCTTGGGCGACTCCTACTCCTCCGGTGACGGCGCGGGCGACTACGCCCCCGACACCGCCGAGGCGGGCGGCTGCTGGCGTTCGGAGAACGCCTACCCCCGGGTGGTAGCCGAGGAGTTCGACTTCACCGGTTCGCTGGCCTTCTACGCGTGCAGCAGCCACAAGGGCTCGGAGATGGTCGAGCAGATCGGCACCTCCGAGTCCCAGATCGAGCGGGTCACCGAGAACACGTCCCTGGTGACCCTGGGCATCGGCGGCAACGACCTGGGCTTCATCCCCGTCCTGCGCACCTGCATGGTGCGGATGCCGCTCCTGGAGAGCAGCGTCTGCGTCGAGCAGGAGGAGGAGGTCGACAGGCGGATGAGGACCTTCGAGGAGACCCTGACCGAGATCCTCGGGGAGGTCCGCGACCGCGCGCCCGACGCCCGCATCCTGGTGCTGGGCTACCCGCGGCTGTTCCCGGAGGACCCCCCGGGCATGTACTACACGCTGACCAGGAGCGACCAGCTCTGGCTGAACGGTCTGGCCCAGCGCTTCAACGAGCTCATCCGCGACACGGCCTACCGGGTGGACGGCGACGTCTACGGCGGGCGCCAGACCGGCAGCGTGGAGTACGTGAACACCTTCTCCGCCCTGAGCGGGCACGAGGTGAGCGCCGACGCGGCCTGGCTGAACGGGATCGTGCTCGGACAGCTGGGCGAGGGCCTGCGCGTGGACCGGGCGAGCTTCCACCCCACCGCGCAGGGGCAGCTGTCCATCGCCGAGCGGGTGCGCCTGCAGGTCGTGGAGGGCCCCGAGCGGGAGGTCTACGTGGCCCGGGAGACCCTTGAGAAGGTTGATCCCGAGCAGCTGAGGTCGGAACTGGGCGGGCCGCTGGACCCGGAGTTCGCCACCGAGCCGCCCGGCAACGAGGCCGACGCCCCCTGACCCGGGGAAGCGTCGGCCCCGCGTCGCGTCGCTACCGGCCCGCCTGGAGCTCCTTGATCACCTCGGCGAAGCGGTCCAGACCCCAGTTGAGGTCCTCCTCGCTGATCACCAGGGGCGGCGACATCCGCACGGTGGAGCCGTGGGTGTCCTTGACCAGGACCCCGTGGTCGGCGAGGCGCTCGCACAGCTCCCGGCCGGAGGCCAGCGACGGGTCGACGTCGATGCCGGCCCACAGCCCGATGCTGCGCGCGGACACCACCCCGTCCCCGACGAACTCCTTGAGGCGGCGCTTGAGCACCTCGCCCAGACGGCGCGTGTTCTCCAGGTAGGGTCCCTCGGTGAGCATCCGCACGACCGTGCTCCCGACCGCCCCGGCCAGCGGGTTGCCGCCGAACGTGCTGCCGTGCTGGCCGGGCTGGATGACGCCGAGCACGTCCTCGTCGGCGACCATCGCCGACACCGGCAGGATGCCGCCGCCCAGCGCCTTGCCGAACAGGTAGGCGTCGGGGACCACCCCGCTGTGCTCGCAGGCCCGGACCGTCCCGGTGCGGCCCAGGCCCGACTGCACCTCGTCGGCGATGAACAGCACCCGCTCGCGGTCGCAGATCTCCCTGACCCGGGGCAGGAAGTCCGCCGGGGGCACGATCACCCCCGCCTCGCCCTGCACGGGCTCGATGAGGACCGCCGCGGTCGTGGAGTCGATGGCGGCCTCGATGGCCTCGGCGTCACCGTAGGGCACGGACCGGAAACCCGGCGTGTAGGGCCCGAAACCCGTCCTGGCCTCCGGGTCCGACGAGAAGGAGACGATGGTGGTGGTGCGGCCGTGGAAGTTGGCGCCCGCCACGACGATGGTCGCCTCGTTCTCGGGCACGCCCTTGACCTCGTAGGCCCACTTGCGGGCCACCTTGATGCCGGTCTCCACCGCCTCGGCGCCGGTGTTCATCGGCAGGACCTTCTCCTTGCCGACCATGTCGGCGAGGGCGCTGACCCACGGGCCGAACTGGTCGTTGTAGAAGGCCCGGCTCGTGAGGGTCACCCGGTCGATCTGCCGGTGCGCCGCCGCGAGCAGGTCGGGGTTGTGATGGCCGAAGTTCATGGCGGAGTACCCGGCCAGGCAGTCCAGGTACCTCCTGCCCTCGACGTCGGTCACCCAGGCGCCACGGCCCTCGGCGATCACGACGGGAAGGGGTGAGTAGTTGTGCGCCGACCGCGCCCGCGCGAGCGCGATGTGGTCCGCGCCGGAGAGTGCCTCTCCACCAGGGTTCCCGGCGGAGTCCCGCTGTCCCAGGTTCTGGGTGTTGCCCATCTAGCCGCTCCGATCACCATTGACCGATGTCAGACAGTTGATACCCACCATCGGGCCGGATCGCGCCCCTTCGGCGGGAGGTCCCCAAGAGTTGAGCAGATGATCCGGTGAGCCCACAAGGGGTGGGAGATATCACAGCTCGGGGGCGATGCCCGAAAACCCGTCCGCGAAACGCCGCGCACACCCTCTGAGCGGGGTCGTCACATCCATGGTGACCTGCGATAACGCCCCTGGTGACGCGCTCCACAGCCCCGACGGCGGTCGGGCCGCCCCCCGAGGGGTACGGTCGCACCAACAGCCACTCAGCCGCCGCGAGCCCCGAGCCGTGGACGGCCCCGTCGACCGTGCCCGGGAGGTCAGGCGTGCCCACCTCCGCGTCCCCGGACGCCCCCTTCTCGCTCTCCCGCCTGTTCGCGGCGGTCGCCGAGGCCGTGCCCGACCGGACCGCCCTGGTCGCCGGTCCCCGGCGGCTCACCTACCGCGCCCTGCACGAGCGCTCGCTGCGGCTGGCCCGCCACCTGGTCGGCGCGGGCGTGCGCCCCGGCGAGCACGTCGCCGTCCTGGCGTTCAACCGCGCCGAGTGGGTGGAGTCCTTCCTCGGCGTCCTGCGCGCGGGGGCGGTCCCGGTCAACGTCAACTACCGCTACGTCGCGGGCGAGCTGCGCCACGTCCTGGCCGACTCGCACGCGGTCGCGCTGATCGCGGAGGACTCGCTGGCAGGGGCGGTGGACACGGTCCGCTCCGACCTGCCCCGGCTGCGCCACGTCCTGCTCGTCGCGGACGGCTCCGCGCGCGGGACGCGGGGCCTCGACTACGAGGAGGCACTGGCCTCGGCGCCCGAGGACGCGGTCCTGCCCCCGACCAGCGGCGAGGACCACTACCTGCTCTACACCGGCGGCACGACGGGCTACCCCAAGGGCGTGCTGTGGCGGCAGGCGGACATCTTCCGCGCGGCCCTGGAGCGCCGCGCTCCGGGTACGCCCAGCGCCCGCACCCCTCGGGAGGTGGCCGAGCGCGCCGCGCGCTGCTTCGAGCAGCGCATGCTGGTCCTCGGACCGCTCATGCACGCGGCCGGACAGTGGAACGCGCTGAGCATGCTGCTGTGCGGCAAACGGGTGGTGCTGTCCACCGACCGCAGCTTCCGTCCGGACCGGGTGCTGGAGACGGCGCACCGGGAGGGCGTGCACGCGCTCCAGCTGGTGGGCGACGCCATGGCCCGCCCGCTGGCCCGCCACCTGCTCACCGAACCGGGGCTGTGCCCGGACCTGGCCTCGGTCCGCTCCGGCGGCACCCCGCTCACCCCGGCGGTGCGCGCGCTGTGGCACGCCTGGCGCGAGGACGT
Source organism: Nocardiopsis sp. M1B1 (assembly GCF_052466615.1). Lineage (NCBI taxonomy): Bacteria > Bacillati > Actinomycetota > Actinomycetes > Streptosporangiales > Nocardiopsidaceae > Nocardiopsis > Nocardiopsis sp. M1B1. Next base: position 1,655,436 of record NZ_CP196194.1, on the reverse strand, counting down.
GTCCCTCTCCGACGCCTACGGGGGCTCGGAGACGGGCGTGTGCGGGTCGGCGACCTCCGCCGAACCGGCCGGTCCGGCGGAGGCCCCCTCCGGGGGCGGCCCCTCGGGCAGCCGCAGCTTCACCATGGGCGGCAGCATCGCGGTGCTGGACGCGTCCCTGCGCCCGCTGCCCCCGGGTTCGCGGGAGGTGGGGCGAATCGCGCGCACCGGACGGATCCCGCTGGGCTACTACAACGACCCCCTGGCGACCGCGCGCACCTTCCCGACCGACGCCGAGGGTCGCCGCTGGGCGCTGTCGGGCGACTTCGGGACGTGGGACGCCGACGGCTCGATCGCGCTGCTGGGGCGCGGCAGCGCGGTGATCAACACCGCCGGGGAGAAGGTCTACCCCGAGGAGGTGGAGGCGGCGCTCAAGGCGCACCCCTCGGTGGAGGACGCCATCGTGGTGCCCTCGCCCGACGAGTACCTCGGGCAGCGGGTGACCGCGCTGGTCTCGCTGGCCGCGAACGCCCGTCTGGAGGAGGCGGAGCTGCGCTCGTACTGCCGGGTCCGGCTGGCGGGGTTCAAGGTGCCGCGCACCGTGCACTTCGTGGACCGGGTGCGGCGTACGGCGGTCGGCAAGCAGGATTACCGGTGGGCGGCGTCGGTCACCGGGGCCGGTTCGCCCGCTCCGGCCGCCCCGAACGTTCCCTGAGAGCCGGTCCGCTCTCCGGGCCCCGCCGGGCTCCTCCACGGGCCCGGGGTCGTGTCGGAACGGGCCCCGCGGCCGGACCTCCCGTTCCGGGACGGGCCCCGGGGGCGGACCTCGGAACGGGTGCCGGACCGTGCCGGAGACGGCGCTCGCGGCGGGCGCCCGGCCTCCCCGGCGGTCTGCTGCGGAACTCCGCACCTGGGCGGTACCGGACCCTTCATTTCGGGCACAGGGTCAATATGGACTTACCCAGCCGAAACAGGGATTTCGCAGACCGTCGGCCGCCATGGACCCCCTCCGCCACCGCTAGACTGGCGTCGCCTGGTCCCGGGCCCCACGGTTTTCCCTCCCCCGCCCGTTCCGGGTCGCACACACCCGACCGGGTCCGACCGGTCCCGCCTAGCCTCCGGTCGTGGCCGTGGACCGCGGGGACCACCTTTGACCCACCCCTCCACCCGTGCACACGGTGCGCGTGCGGTGACACCACTAGGACGGAGGACGGCGCGCCTTCCCGGGCTCCGCCCGGAGCGCGCCCAAGAACCCAGATGCCCAACTCAGTAGGCAGCTACATCTTCAACGCGGTGCGCGGCGGCGCCGTGGGCGCCTCGGAGGCCCTTCCCGGTATCAGCGGCGGAACGGTCGCCCTCATCGTCGGCCTCTACGACAAGCTCATCGGCGGCGCCGGCCACATGGTCAGCGGTGTCAGGCGCTACGTCGCCGACGTCCCGCGCGGACGCGGGAGGGAGCGCGCCCAGGAGCAGTTCCGCCAGGTGGACTGGAGCGTGCTGATCCCCGCGCTCGTCGGCATGGTGGCCTTCCTCGGCATGGCGGCCGTGATCCTCGCCCCGCTGGTCGAGGCCCACACCCAGTACGCGTACGCGCTGTTCTTCGGCCTGGTCCTGGCCTGCCTGTGGATCCCCTACACCGGCGCGGGCCAGAAGTGGCGGGCCTCGCACTACCTCGTCGCCCTGGTCTTCGCCGCGGGCGCGTTCTTCCTCACCGGCCTGCCCGGCGCCAATCTGCCCACCCACCCGGTGATCGTCTTCCTGGCCGCGGCGGTGGCCGTCTGCGCCCTGGTCCTGCCCGGACTGTCCGGATCCTTCATCCTGCTCACGCTGGGCCTGTACGAGCCCACGATCAGCGCGGTCGGGGACATGGACATCGCCTACCTCTCGGTGTTCGCGCTCGGCATGCTCACGGGCCTGTCGCTGTTCGTGAAGCTGCTCCAGCACCTGCTGGAGAACTTCCACCACATGACCCTGGTGGTCCTCACGGGCCTCATGGCCGGTTCTCTGCGGGCCCTGTGGCCCTGGCAGGACGAGGACCGCACGTTCCTGGCCCCCACCGAGGTCCCGGTGACGGTCGCCCTGATGGCGGTCGGCTTCGCGATCGTGGCGGCGGCCATCGTCTGGGAGCGCCGCAAGCGCCTCCGGATGGAGGAGGCCGAACTCCGCCGGATTCCCACCGGCGTCTGAGAACGGGAACGACGACCTCATGACAACACGTCTGCTGGCGGCCGCGGCCCCCGCGACGGGGAGCGGGCACGTCCCCGAGTACGAGGGTTTCATCGGATGGGTCCTGAGCCTGATGACGACCCTGGGCGAGCCCGGTGTCGGCCTGGCGCTCCTGATCGAAACCTTCTTCCCTCCGGTCCCCAGCGAGGCGGTCCTGCCCGGCGCCGGGTTCCTGGCCTACTCCGGACAGATGAACGTGTGGCTCGCCATCACGTGGGCGACGGTCGGCGCGCTGGTCGGCGGGTGGGGCTTCTACGCGGTCGGCGCGCTCCTGGGCCGTGACCGCACCGCCTGGCTGTTCGAGAAGACGCCGCTGCTGGAGATCGAGGACTTCCACAAGGCCGAGCGCTTCTTCGCCCGGTACGGCGGCGCCGCCGTCCTCCTGGGCCGCTGCGTGCCGGTCGTGCGCAGCGTCATCTCGGTCCCGGCCGGGATCGAGCGAATGCCCCTGTTCAGGTTCTCCCTGTACACGGTCATCGGCTCCGGGGTGTGGAACACGATCTGGATCGGCCTGGGCTACGTCTTCGGCCCGGCCGTCGAGCCCGCCCTGGCCCGCTGGAGCGGCCTGATCAGCAACGTCGTGCTCGCGGCCATCGGCCTGCTCGTGCTGTGGTTCGTCGTCGTGCGCGTCCGCAAACTGGCCCGGAACCGCCGCAACCAGGACACCTCCACCTGAGCCCCCGCTCCCCGTGAACCCCTCCAGGGGTCCGCCCGCATCCCCGGGCGGACCCCTTCGGCGTTCTGTGGGTATCCTGCCCGGAACGCACCACAAACACATAATGACCGGGGCCGCCGACGCGGCTCCGGAGGCGCGGGGTGCCGGGACACGTTCCCGGCTGAGAGCACACCCGTCGAACCTGCCCTAGTTAGCACTAGCGAAGGAACGCCATGAGCGCGTACAACATCGTGTCCATCGCCGGCAGCGACCCCAGCGGGGGCGCGGGCGTCCAGGCTGACCTCAAGGCCTTCTCCGCGCACGGGACCTTCGGGATGACGGTGATCGCCGCGCTGACCGCCCAGTCCACGCTCGGCGTCACCGGGGTCCACCCGATCCCCGCGCACTTCGTCGCCCACCAGATGGACACCCTCTTCACCGACGCCGTCGTGCATGCGGTCAAGGTGGGCATGCTGGGCACCTCGGAGGTCACCGAGGCCGTGGCCGAGGCGATCGACCGCCACACGCTGCCGAACGTGGTGGTGGACCCGGTGATGGTCGCCAAGAGCGGGGACCGGCTGCTGGAGGCCTCGGCCGTCGACGCGCTGCGCACCAAGCTCCTGCCCCGCGCGGACCTGGTCACCCCGAACCTGCCCGAGGCCGCGGACCTGCTGGAGGAGCCCGAGGCGACCGACCTGGCGTCGATGCGCGCCCAGGCCTGGCGGCTGCTGGATCTCGGCCCGCGCCGGGTCCTGCTCAAGGGCGGCCACCTGCCCGGCGGGGAGAGCGTCGACGTCCTGGTCTCCCGGGACGCCGACCCGGTCGAGTTCCGCGCCCCGAGGGTGGCCACCCGCAACACGCACGGCACCGGGTGCACGCTCTCCTCCTCGATCGCGGCCCTGCTGCCGCAGCGGCCGGACGTGGCCGCCGCGGTGGGCGACGCCAAGGACTACCTGACCGAGGCCATCCGGCGCGCCGACGAGATCGACGCGGGCGGCGGGCAGGGCCCGGTGCACCATTTCCACGCCTGGTGGTAGCAGCGGCGTCCGGAGGAGGGAACGCCGAGGGGGGACCGGCTCCGCGCCGGTCCCCCCTCCCCGTTCCGTCCTCCGGTGGGGCTCGCGGCCCCTACCGGGTCAGACCTTGGTCACGTCCTCCATGACCTTGTCCGGGTCCCTCCAGTCGGGGTGGGCGAAGAACTTGCGCGTCTCCGCCGCGATGACCGGGGACAGCAGCAGGAGGCCGATGAGGTTGGGCAGGGCCATCAGGCCGTTGGCGATGTCGCTGAACAGCCAGACCGAGTCCAGGCTGGCGACCGAGCCCACGTAGATGACGGCGATGAACACCAGGCGGTAGGGCAGGACCAGGCGGCGGCCGCCCAGGAACACCATGCAGCGCTCGCCGTAGTAGGCCCACCCGAGCAGGGTGGTGAAGGCGAACACGGCCACCGCGACGGCCACGATGACGGTGCCGGCCGGGGCGAGCGCGGGGTTGATCGACCCCAGGCCCTCGGAGACCGCGCTGCTGGTCATCAGCGAGCCGTCCTCGCCACCGGCGGACCAGACACCTGTGGTGATGATGACCAGGCAGGTCATGGTGACCACGATGATGGTGTCGATGAAGGTCTGGGTCATCGAGACCATGGCCTGGCGGACAGGCTGGGTGGTCTTGGCCGCGGCGGCGGCGATGGCGCCGGTGCCCAGGCCCGACTCGTTGGAGAAGATGCCGCGGGCGAAACCCATCTGGATGGCGAGCATGATGCCCGCCCCGGCGAAGCCGCCCGTGGCCGCGGTGCCGGTGAAGGCGTCGGTCACCACGAGCTGGAGCGCGGGGAGGATGGCGGCCCAGTTGGCGGCCAGGATGACCAGGCAGACGCCCACGTAGCCGATGATCATGATCGGCACGAGGCCGGAGGCGACGCGGCCGATGCTCTTGATACCGCCGAGGATGACGGCGCCCGCGAGGACCACGAGGGCCAGGCCCACCATCCACGGCTCCAGCGGCGTGACGCTGGTGATCTGCTGCGAGACGGCGTTGGCCTGGGTGCCGTTGCCGATGCCGAAGGCGGCGATGGCGCCGAAGACCGCGAAGGCCACGCCCAGGGTGGTGCCCAGGCCGCCGGGGATCCCGTACTTGAGGTAGTACATCGGGCCGCCGCTCTGCTCTCCCTTGGAGTCGGTGCGGCGGAACTTCACGCCCAGGAGGGCCTCGCTGTACTTGGTGGCCATGCCGAGGAAGCCGACGACCCACATCCAGAACAGCGCGCCGGGTCCGCCGACGCCGATGGCGAGCGCGGCACCGGCGATGTTGCCGACGCCGACGGTGGCGGCCAGGGCCGTGCTCAGCGCCTGGTAGTGGGAGATGTCGCCCTCGACGGAGGCGTCCTCCTTGCGCCGGACGAGGGCGAGCCACAGCGCGTGCGGCAGCCGCAGGAGCTGGAGCACGCGGAGGCGGACGGTGAGGAACAGGCCGACACCGAACAGCAGCGGAATGAGGACGAAGGGCCCCCAGACGATGCTGCTGACGATGCCAGCCATTTCGAGGAGCTGGTCCACAGGGGATCTCCCTATCGGTGAGTGTGTGGGGACGAGGGGCCGCCGGTACTGGAGTACGGGGGATCCGACGCCCTCTCGATCGCTTCGGCACTGGTGGAGGCCCGCGATACCGGCAAAGAATCGCATCGACGCGTAACAAACACATCACACGTGTTCCACATGCCTGTTTCTTCGGGAACTTCCGGTTCCATTTCCGCGTACCGCCCGGGCGGGGGCAGTGTCCTCCCGGGGCTTACGCGCTGGTCGGGGGCCGGACTCCGGGGCTGCGTCCGGACGGCGGCGGACCCGAGGGCACCGGTGGAGCCGGCGCGGCCCACGCGCGACGCTGTCCGGAGCACGACGCTGTCGGATGCGGCCGGTACGGACTGCTGGCCGATACGACCACGACCATCCGCTGCGAACGAGGCGGGTTCCGGGCGCCGTGTTCCTCACGGACGCGGCCGCGAGGGCACGGCCGGAGGCGGCCGGTACGGCCGGGGCCGCCCCGACCGGCGCGGACGGTGGCGGGGTGTCAGGCGCGGTCCTCCTCGTCGACCTGGGCCAGAGCGAGCCTGCTGAGGGCCGCCGCGGCCTCGTCGGGGTCCGCGCCCTGACCCACCGCCACACCCAGGAGGTAGGTGGTCAGGGGCGCGGCGGGCCGGGCCACGGAGTGGGCGGCGTCCCGGGCGAGGTCGAGCACCCGGTCGACGTCCTCCTTGCGGAGGGGTTCGGTGCCGGTCAGGCCCAGTTCACTTCGGACTGCTTCGGCCCATTCCACGAGGGTCACCGCATGACTCCTTAGAGCAATATATTGGCTACATTCAGCAATCATATCCACCGGAGAGTCACCCGGCGGACACACGGGCACACGGACGCGGTCACCGACCGCTCGGACTGCCCACGCCTGGTCTTCGGGCGCGGTTCCCCCGTACCCAAACCGAGGTTCACCCCACGAGCCTAGCGTCGGAGACAGCCGTCCCCGGCGTAGGCAGCCGTCCCCCCGGCGTTGGGAGCCACCCGCATGTCCCCGACCGACCGTACGTCTCCGGCCACGCGCACGTCCCCGGCCGCTCACCACCCCCCGGCCGCACGCGCACCCTCCGTGCCCTCGGCCGCTCCCCGGAACGCGGCCGACCACGCGTCCGCTCGCGTTCCCGCTGCCGGGCACCGCGCTGCGGCGGCCCACACGCCCCCGCTCGACCGCGTGCCCCCGGCCGACGCCCGGGGCCGGCTGAGGGTGGCGATCGTGACGGAGTCCTTCCTCCCCCAGGTCAACGGGGTGACCAACTCCGTGTGCCGGGTCGCCGACCTGCTCGCCGCGCGCGGCCACGAGGCCCTGGTGCTGGCCCCCGGGCCGGGCCCCTCCTCCTACGCGGGTTTCCCGGTGGTCCGGCTGCCCTCCGTGCCCCTGCCGTTCTACCGCGACTTCTCCGTGGGGCTGCCCGCACGGCGGGTGATGACCGCAGCGATCCGCGCCTTCTCCCCCGATGTGCTGCACCTGGCCTCGCCCGCCCTGCTCGGGGCGGCTGCCGTGGAGACCGCCCGCCGGTGGGCGCTGCCGACCGTGGCGGTCTTCCAGACCAACCTCCCCGGCTTCGCCGGGCGCTACCGCCTGCCCGGCGGGGACGCCCTGTGGTCGCTGCTGCGGCGCACGCACGCCGCGGTGGACCGCACGCTCGCGCCGTCCTCGGCCACCATGGAGGCGCTGTCCGCGCGCGGGTTCCCCCGCCTGGACCTGTGGCGCCGCGGGGTCGACGCCCGGCGCTTCTCCCCCGCGCACCGCGACGAGGAACTGCGGCGCAGGCTCGCGCCGAACGGGGAGACGATCGTGGGCTACGTGGGGCGGCTGGCCAGGGACAAGCGGGTGGAGATGCTGGAACACGTGTCCCGCCTGCGCGGGATCAGGCTGGTCGTGGTGGGGGACGGCCCCGAACGGGCGCGGCTGCGCAGGCGCCTGCCCGACGCGGTGTTCACCGGGCAGCGCACCGGCGGCGACCTGTCGCGCCTGTACGCGTCCATGGACGTGTTCGTGCACACCGGTGCCGACGAGACGTTCTGCCAGGCCGTCCAGGAGGCGCTGGCCTCGGGGGTGCCGGTGGTGGCCCCGGCCTCGGGCGGTCCGCTGGACCTGGTGGTACCCGAACACAACGGGCTGTTGTACGCCCCGGACTCGGTGCGCGAACTGCGGGTGGCGGTGGGGCGGCTGGCCCACAACCGCCAGGTGCGTGAGCGGATGGCGCGGGGCGCGCGTCCCTCGGTGGAGCACCGTACGTGGGAGGCGGTCGGTGAGCAGCTGCTCGACCACTACCGGGCGGTGATCGCCTCCAGCGCGGAACTGGCCGCGCGCGAGGCGGGGGTGGAGGGCGCCCCGTCCGCTCCGAGGTGAGCGCGGGGGAGGCGGCGTCCTCGCGGTGGCCTCACCGGGCGGGGGTCCGGCGGTGCCTCGGGCGGGGACGTGCCGTCGGGACGGAAAGCGGCGTGCCGCCCAACGACCGGAGCGTCCCGCCGCGCGGGGCCGGACACAGGTCCGGCCTCCCCCGGAAGGAGCGGCCGGGGGAGGCCGGAGGTCGGTGCGTCCGCCCCGCCCCCTTACACGGGGCGGACGCGGGGAGCGGTCAGCTGACCGCCTGTGGTTCGGTGGACCGGCGCAGGACGGGCCCGGCGTCGGCGCCCTCGGGGAGCAGCGCGCCCAGGACCTCGTCGAGGCGGTCCAGGTGTGCGCGGATCCAGGGCAGCGCCAGCGGGTCCGTGGCGGCGAGGGCCGCGTAGCGGCGTTCCTCGGTGTCGCCGTAGAGCAGGCTGGTGGCGACCCGCATGCGCAGGGCTTCCGCACCCTCCCCGAACTCCGCGGCGGGCAGTACGCCCATCCCGAAGCGCTCCAGCAGCAGCCCGGTCAGGTCCGGTCCGGTGGCCACGCCGTGGAGGGCGGCCAGCCGCTCCCGGGCCGGCTCGAAGTCGGGGTAGAGGTAGAAGGCCGCCCGGGGGGCGGCCACGGTCGCGCCCGCGCGGACGAAGGCCTCGGTGACCGCCCCGGCGACGATGCCGTGCAGACGGCGGCTGCGGTCGACGTGGTCGAGGAGTTCGGCGGGTTCGGTGAAGGCGTGCGCGGCGGCCTCCTGGACCGGGGCGGCCGGGCTCGACCAGATCTCGCTGGCCACCCCGAGCAGCCCGCCGCGCAGGCGGTGGCCGATCTCGGAGTCGGGCAGGCGCACGACGCCGATGCGCCAGCCGCCCAGGGCCAGGTTCTTACTCAGTCCGGTGGAGATGACGGTGCGCTCGGGCGCGTACTCGGCGGGGCTGTGCACCTCGGCGGGCTCCTCGCCGGGGGTCGCGGGGTGCACGAGGTCGCGGTAGATCTCGTCGGAGATGACGACCAGGTCGAGTTCGCGGGCCACCTCGCACAGGCGCCGGACGGTGTCGGCCCCGGCCACGGTGCCGGTCGGGTTGTCGGGAACGGTGACGATGACGGCGTTGACCGTGCGCCCCTGCTCGCGGGCGGCGGTGACGGCGGCGTGCAGCAGGTCCGGCTGGGGTACGCCCCCCTCGCCGGTGGCGGTGGGGACCATGACGGGCCGCTGCCCCACCAGGCGGCACTGCGCGGCGTAGCTGACCCAGCTGGGCGCGGCGATCGCCGTGTCGCCGCCGATCTCCAGCAGGAGGCTGTACAGGAGCGGCTTGCTGCCGGGTCCGGCGACGACCAGCCCGGGGTCGGTGGGCAGCCCGCGGCGCTCCCAGTACCCGGCGGCGGCCTCGCGCAGGGCCGCGGACCCGGCGACGGGCCCGTAGGCGTTGGCGCCGTTCCCCGCCGTGAGCCGGTCGCGCATGACCGGGTGGACCGGGAGTCCGGCCTCGCCGAAGCCCAGGGGGAGCACGCGGACTCCCTGGCGGCGCTTCTCGGCGAGCGCTTCGTTGACGGCGAGGGTCGCGGACACAGTGACGGTCATCGAGGACTCATCTCCGGTTTGTCGTGAATGCGGGTGATGCGTGGACTGCCGCTCCACCTGGGAAGACGGCCCGTCACCCCACACACTGCCCAGGTTCGGCCATCAGTACAAGCGCGTCTTTTCGATGCTGAGCGTAAGATCTTCTTATGCTCGATCTGCGCCGTCTGCACGTCCTCCGCGAGTTCAGCGTCCGGGGGACCATCGCCGCCACCGCCGGCGCCCTCGGTTACACGCCCTCGGCGGTGTCCCAGCAACTGGCCACCCTGGAGCGGGAGACGGGCGTCGCGCTGCTGGACCGCTCCGCGCGGGGCGCCGAACTCACGGACGCCGGACGGCTGCTGGTGACCCAGGCCGAGGACATCCTGGCGCTGGTGGAGGCGACCGAGTCGGTGCTCGCCGAGCAGTCCGACCTGGCGCTGGGCGTGGTCACCGTCACGGCGTTCCCGACCGCCGCCGTGGCGTTCGCGCCCCTGTTGGTGCCGCCGCTGCGCCGGCACGAGGGGATGCAGCTGCTGCTGCGCCAGACCCTGCTGGCGACGGGGACCCAGCAGGTGCGCTCGCGGGAGGTGGACATCGCCCTGGTCGACGACTGGTCCGGACAGCACCCCGGGCGCGGACCCGAGGGCGGGCTGCGGCACATCAACCTGATGCGCGACCCGATGGTGCTGGCGGTGCCCCGGGGGCACACGCTGGCCGCCCCCTCGACGCCGGTGGTGCTGGAGGAACTGCTGAACGAGTCGTGGATCGTGACGCCCGAGAGCGAGCGTTCGCGCTACGGAACGGACCGGCTCCTGTCCGAGGTGGGCGGTCTGCCCTCCGCCGCCTGGGAGTTCGAGGGGCTGGGAACGGTGCTGAGCCTGGTCTCGCGCGGGATCGGGATCGCCGCGGTCCCGGCCCTGGCGATGGTGGGGGCCCCGGCGGGACTCGTCTACCGGAAACTGCCCGCGTCCGCGCCCGAGCGGCACGTGTACGCGGTGGTGCGGTCGGCGGCGGCGAGGCGACCGGCGGTGCAGGTGACGCTGGCGGCGTTGAGGGACGCCGCGCAGCAGGTGAACAGGGAGATCGCCGGGATCACGGTGGCCTGACCGGCGACGCCGGGCCGTCCCGCGCCGATCCGGCCGGGTCCCGTGTCAGAACGCCCTCCACGAGCACCCCGCCGCTGGCACCGGGGCGGACTCCTGGGGGCCGCCGTGGAACGACGCGTGGCCCGAACCCCCCGGGGGTCGGACCACGTTCGCCGTCGTTCACTCCTTCTCCCTGCCGCGTGTCCGGTCGATCCGGCGGCGCAGTCTGCGGCAGACGTGGAGTGCCCGGTCACGGTCGTCCCGGGCGTTCCACCATCGGGCGTAGGCTTCCAGTCTTCTTTTGCGCAGTGCCTCCAGCTCGGCCTCCATCCGGTTCACCCGGTGCTCCAGGTCGATGCGCTCGCGTTCGAACACCGACATGTCGCGCTCGTGGAACCCCGCCTCCCGCTCGGCGCTGACGAGCCGATCGGTGAGGCCCTCGGTGGGGTTGCCCCGGCCGGTCTGTGCACTGATCCCTTCGAACCACACAACATCTTGTGTATCCCGCAGGAGGACAACATCACCGGTCGCTACGCAAAGAATACGGAAAGTGGCAGAAGAATCGAAATATCAACCAAACGGCTCTTTCGGACACCTCAGGCGGCGACCAGCCTCTCCGCCCGCGCGGGGGCCGCGCCCCGCAGACGGGTGTAGACCTCCTCGAACCGCTCCAGGGACCGGTGGTGGTCGTGCCGCCGCGCGAGCTCACGGCTGGCCGCACCCAGGACGCGCCCCCGGGGACCGAGCACGAGGAGCAGCCGGTCCGCCAGGCGCACGGGGTCGCCCGGCGGGAAGAGGAACCCGTTGCGCCCCTCCTCCACCAGGTGCGGCAGCGCCATCGCGTCCGCGGCCACCACCGGCAGGCCGGTGGACATCGCCTCCAGGGTGGCGATGCTCTGCAACTCGGCCACGCCCGCGATGGCGAAGGCGTCCCCCGCCGCGTAGACCAGCGGCAGGTCCTCGTCCGGGACGAACCCCAGGAAGAACACCCGGTCCGCCACCCCCAGCTCCGCGGCCAGCGCGCGCAGTTCCTCCTCGCGCTGGCCGGTCCCCGCCAGGACCAGCTGGGCGTCGCGTTCGGGCACGATCCGCGCGAGCGCCCGGATGGTGTCGTCGACCCTCTTCTCCGCGTCCAGCCTGCCCACGAACACGATCGTGTCCCGGTCGGGCAGCCCGAACCGGCGCCGCGCCGCAGCGGGGTCCTCGTGGGGGCGGAACCGCTCCAGGTCGATCCCGCACGAGATCGCCTCGACCCCGCGCGTGAACCCCTTCTCCCGCAGGAGCCGGGCCGCCCGCGGGGTCGGCGTGGTCACGTGGTCGGCCTCCCCCGCCACCCGGACCATGTCCTTCCAGGCCAGGAGGCCCGCGAGTTCCTGCATCGGCGCGGGGATCCGGGCGTGCGCGTACAGGTTGTCCGGCATGAAGTGGTTGGTGAGCACGACGGGGACGCCGGCGGCGCGGCCCCTGCGCATCGCCGCGCGGCTGAGCGGGAAGTGGCTCTGCGCGTGCACGACGTCGGGGTCCAGGCGCTCGACGATCCTGGCGATGTGCCCGCCCATCCCCAGCGGGACGGCGGCGCGCATGAAGGGGATGGGCGCCGAGCGCAGGCGGTGCTCGGTCACCGCGCCGTTGACCGTGACGTAGGGTTCGCCCCGCTCGGAGGGGCACGCCACGTGGACCCGGTGCCCCCGCCCGGCCAGCCCCTCGGCCAGGCGGTGGGTGAAGTATCCGGCCCCGTTGACGTCGGGGGGATAGGTGTCGCTGGCGATCAGGACGCGCAGCGGGCGTTCGGCCATGGTGCTCTCTCCTTAGCGTTCGGTGTCTGCGGCGACGACCTCGGGGTTGCGGTGGCGCGCCTGGGCGAGGGCCACGGTTCCGGCGACGGCGAGGCAGGCGAAGACCAGCGCGCCGAGCTGGGCGGGAAGGGTCCGCGGCGCGCCCTCGCCCAGGAGGAGGGCGCCGATGGCCACGCCGACCACGGGGTCGGTGATCAGGAGGGTCGCGTAGGCGGCCGTGAAGTGCCCGGTGCGGTAGGCGTTCTGCATCAGCAGGGCGCCGAAGACCGCCGCGGCCACCGCGAGCGGGGTCAGCCAGCTGATCAGGCTGGTCCAGTCCCCGACGGCGTTGGCGGACAGGACGCGGGCCAGGCCGGACGTGGTACCCATGGCCGCCCCGCCCGCCAGGGCGAGCAGGAGGGCCCGGACCCCGTTGTTCATCCGGTGCGCCGTGAAGTGGACGGCGGCTCCCGCGCCGAGGACGACCCCGGTGAGCGCCAGCGCCGTGCCGGTGCTCATGACGGGGCTGTCGGCGGTGTGCGGGAACAGGGAGATCACCCCGGTGAGGCCCACCATGACGGCGGTTCCGGCGATGATCTGGGAGAGGCCGACCCGGCGGCGGTTGAACAGGGCCGACAGCACGATGGCGAACAGCAGGCCGGTCACGCCGATCGGCTGGATGATGGTCAGCGGTGCGCCGCTGAGGGCCACCAGGTGCAGTCCCGCGCCCAGGACGGCGGCCACGCTGCCGATCATCCAGCGGGGCTGGCGCAGCAGGTGCAGCAGGAACCCCGCCTTCGCCACCCGGCCGCCCGGGGCGCGGACGGCGTCGCGCTCCTGGAGGGCCGAACCCAGCGCCAGGGTGAACGCCCCGGCCACGGCGATGAGGATCGGCACCAGCATCAGCGCCACCGCCCCACGGGTGTCCCCCGTCTCCTGAGCATCCCCGAACCCCCTGTGTCCCGCCGTCTCGGCAACGGTACGGACGGGCCCCGCGCCACGGCGATAACGCCAGCCCCCCATCCGTCGTGGTGGTAACCCCACCACGCCCGCACCTACCCGGCTCCGGTTTCGGTACCCCGTCGTCTTCGGGTACGGGTGACCGTTTGTCCGCGGGGGGTGTGCCCGGGAGGAGCCACGTGACACTATGTCCGGTATTGGTCTAGACCGGATAGGAGCGGTTCACCGTGCCCGACACTTCCCCCTCCCTCGTCCCCCGTCCCAACTCCTCGGTTCCCGGAGGCGCCGGGGGCCTCACGCTGACCGCATCGACCAGGGTGTCCGCCGACCCCGACGCCCGGGGCACGCTCACGTGGCTCCAGCGTGAACTCGGAGCGGCCACCGGCCTCCCCCTGGCCACCGGCGACGAGGCCAGCGCGCAGATCCGGCTGAGCGTGGACCCCGAGGCGGGCCTGGGCCGCGAGGGCTACCGGCTGATCGTGGACGCCGAGGGAGCCATCATCGTGGGCAACGACCCCGCCGGGGTGTTCTACGGTGCGCAGACCCTGCGGCAGCTGCTGCCCGCCGACGCCTACCGGGACGCCCCGCTGGGCGGCGCCGAGTGGGCCCTGCCCGCCGTGAGCGTCACCGACGCGCCGCGTTTCCGCTGGCGGGGCGTGATGCTGGACGTGGCCCGCCACTTCGTGCCCAAGCGCGAGGTGCTGCGGTTCATCGACCTGCTGGCCATGCACAAGCTCAACGTCCTGCACCTGCACCTGACCGACGACCAGGGGTGGCGTGTGGAGATCCGCCGCTACCCGAAGCTGACCGAGGTGGGCTCCTGGCGGACCCGGAGCCAGGTGGGCGCCGCGAAGCCGCCGGTGTTCGACGAACGCCCGCACGGCGGCTTCTTCACCCAGGACGACATCCGCGAGATCGTCGCCTACGCCGACGCCCGGCACGTGGCCGTCGTCCCCGAGATCGACGTGCCCGGCCACTCGCAGGCTGCCATCCACGCCTACCCCGAGCTGGGCGAGTCCGGACGGATCCCGGTCGGCGACCAGTGGGGGATCTTCGAGGAGGTGCTCGCGGTCACCGACAACGTCCTGGAGTTCTACCGCAACGTCCTGGACGAGCTGATCGAGCTGTTCCCGAGCACGTACGTGCACGTGGGCGGCGACGAGTGCCCCAAGACCCAGTGGCGGACGAGCGCGTCAGCGCAGCGGCGGATCAAGGAGGAGGGGCTGGCCGACGAGGACGAGTTGCAGAGCTGGTTCATCCGCCAGCTGGACGAGCACCTGACCTCGCGCGGCCGCCGCCTGGTCGGCTGGGACGAGATCCTGGAGGGAGGGCTCGCGCCGGGGGCGACCGTGATGTCGTGGCGCGGCGAGGAGGGCGGTGTCGCGGCCGCGCGGGCCGGTCACGACGTGGTCATGAGCCCCACCCGCACCTCCTACCTGGACTACCGGCAGTCCGAGTCCGGCGACGAGCCCGTCCCGGTGGGCACGCTGCTGCGGACCGAGGACGTCTACCTGGCCGAGCCGGTCCCGCCGAGGCTGACCGAGGGGGAGGCCGCGCACGTGCTGGGCGCGCAGGTGAACGTGTGGACCGAGCACATCGACTCGCCGCGCAGGCTGGACTACATGGTCTTCCCCAGGCTGTCGGCCTTCTCCGAGCAGGTGTGGTCGTCCGGTGAGCGCGACTACGCCGAGTTCGAGCCCCGGCTGAGGAGGCACCTGGAGCGGCTCGACGCGGCCGGGGTGGAGTACCGGCCGCTGGACGGGCCGCGCCCGTGGCACACCCGCCCGGGGGTGGTGGGCTGGGGGTGACCCCGAGGCCCCGGGAGCCGTAGGCGCTCCCGGGGCGTCTGGCTCCGCGGCTCCGCCGACGGCGCCCGGGGGGCCTCCGCGGTGGAGGACGTCCCCGGCATTCCGGGCGGGGACGGCGACCGGGCCTCGGTGGCCCGGCGCCGTCCCGGGCCTCAGAAGTAGGTGGCCGCCATCTCCACGACGGTGTCGGCGTCGTCCACCACCGGCAGGACCCGCCAGCGGTCGAAGGCCGTGCACGGGTGCGAGATCCCGAAGGAGACCAGGTCGCCGGGGCTGACCTCCAGTCCCGGAGCGACCCTCAGGTAGGCGTGGTGGTCGTTGAGGTCGGTCACCTCCGCGCCCCCGGCGTCCACGGTGACACCGTCCGCGCGGCGCAGGCGGCGCGGCACGGGGAACCCCTGGTCGTGGTTGGCGTCGCGGCGCCCCATGCCGACGATCGCCAGCCCCTCCTCGGGGACGGAGGTCACCTGGGCCCACAGCTCCAGGGCCCCGGCCAGCGCGTCGGGGCCCTCGGGCAGGCGGCGGTAGGGCGTGGTGCGCCGGTACAGGCCGTCGTCGTGGACCACGTAGGCGCCGCTGCGCAGGATCGGCAGGACGTCCTCGCGTCCGCCGAGCTCCTCGGCGACCAGGTCGAACCACGCGCTGCCGCCCACCGACAGCACCGGCCTGTCCAGGCCGTGCCGGGCGGCCAGCGCCGCGGCGTCGCCGACCAGGTCGCGCAGGAAGCCGCGCACGCCGTCGGCGTCGCCGAGAGATCCCTCGTAGCCCGCCACCCCGGCCAACTCCAGGCCCGGTGCCTCGGCGACGGCCGCGGCCACCGCGAGCAGTTCCTCACGGGTGCGGCAGCCGGTGCGCCCGCCGGGGACCCCCCGTTCGACCAGCACCCGCAGGGGCCGCCCGGCGGGGCCCGCCCCGGGCCGGTCGGCGGCAGCCTCCGCGGCGACCGCCACCCCCTCGGCGGAGTCGGCGTAGAAGAGGAACTCGAAGTCGGGGTCCTCGTCCAGCTCACCGGCCGCCCAGCGCAGCACCCGGCCGTCGAGCAGCTCGTTGGCAAGCAGGATCCGGCGCACGCCGAACCGCCGGAAGTCCAGGACCTGGTTGGCGCTGGCGGCGGAGACCCCCCAGGCGCCCGCGTCCAGCTGGCGCTGGATGAGGGCCGGAGCCATGGAGGTCTTGCCGTGCGGGGCGAACAGCAGCCGGTGGCGCTCGGCGAAGTCGGCGAGCGCGGCGACGTTGCGGTCCAGCGCGGAGGCGCGCAGCACCATCAGCGGCCAGGTGAAGGGGCCGGTGAACAGGTGGTCGCGGCGGGCCGCGAACTCCTCAAGGGGAATCGGGTCGTCCGTCCACCACAGGCCCTTGGTGCGCCAGTCGACGTGTTCCCGGGGGATGGTCAGCCGATCGCTCACGTGGTGTCCGCCTCCTGGTCCGAACGCCCCGCCCGCGGGGAGACCGCGGCGCGGTCTCCCCGCGGGCGGGGACCTCGTGTGGGTCGGACCGATCATCCCACCTGACACCGTCCGGGGCCAGGGAGCGCTCCGGGCGCGGTCCGGGGACGCCGCCCCCTTCCGGGGCGGACGCGGTTCCCGGGCCGAACGCGGGTCAGCGGGGCAGGGGCAGCGCGGGGATCCTGACCACCGGCTGGGACCGCTGGGTCCGGGCGGCGATGGCCTCCTGGCCGACGTCGGGGTAGTCGGTGATGAACCCGTCGACCTTCCAGCCCAGGACGGTGTCCATCCGGGAGCGCTCGTTGATGGTGTAGGGCATGATCTCCATCCCCGCCTCGTGGACCCGCTCCACGTAGGTGGCGTCGATGGTGGTGTGGTTGGGGTTGATCATCTGCGCCCAGTCGTGCTCGTCGATGCTGCTCTCGGGGACCCGCCCGAGCAGGGCGTGCGGCACGGACGGGAGCAGGTCCTTGGAGCGCCGCACCGACTGCCAGTCGAAGCTCTGCACGACGAGGCGGCGGGGTTCACCGTCCGGGTTGGGCTCCAGCCAGGTTCCGCGCCCGGTCAGCTCGTCGGCGATCTCCTGCTCGATGCCGGGGTAGAGCCCGGGCTCCTTGAGCTCCAGGAAGAGGTTGAGGTCCAGCTGCTCCAGGCGGTCGAGCCCCTCCGCGAAGGTGGGGACGGGCTCACCGTCGAAGGAGGCGTCGAACCACGCGCCCGCGTCGAGTTCGCGGACCTCCTCCATGGTGAAGTCGGCGACTTCGTAGGAGCCGCGGTCGGGGAAGACCTCCTCGACGTCGGTGGTGCGTTCGAGGGTGGTGTCGTGCATGAGCACGAGGACGTCGTCCTTGGTGCGCTGGACGTCGACCTCCACGGTCTCGGCTCCGAGCCGGTCGGCGGCGTCGAGGGCGGCCAGGGTGTTCTCGGGCGCGTGACCGGAGGCTCCGCGGTGGGAGACGGCGATCAGCGGGCGCTCGGTTGTCGTGTACTCGATGACTGCGGATCTGGTGACGCCCGACCACCGGGGGTCGGTGTCCTGCGTCGCGGACGATGCGCTCGCGCCGGTGACGACGAAGAACGACACGGCTGCGACGACGATGCCGATGCGCTGCACCGGACCTCCCAAGTGCGCGTGAACTTGTCGGCTGCTTCCTCAGATTGGGTGCGGATGGTGACCTCGTGGTTACCGTCTGCGGAGCAGCCGGTGATCCGCGGCCCATCATCTGGTGATGTGTCCGACAGTTCGACGACATTCTCACTTAATGCATCCATTTGGTCACTTCATGTACGGTTTTTGACCCCCGCGCCCATGGTCGATTACTCAGAGGCTGCGAACATCACTAGGAGTAGTCGATGGGAAGGAACACTCATGCGCAAGCACCACAAGAGGTGGGTCGCGCTGCTCGGCGCCGCCGCGATCGCGTCGTCGGGACTGGTCGGTCTCCCGGGGGCGGTGGCGGCCGACGAGAAGGACATGCGGACGCTGGCGTGGCCGGAGATCGGCCAGGGCGTCTCCTCGTACAGCCTGGACGGCTACGAGATCGGTTATCTGCCCTCCGAACTGGAGCGGCACGGGATACACGCCTCGACCACGACCGACCGGCTGGGCAACAGGCAGTCGCAGCTGTCCTGGATGCGCGGACCCGACCAGCTGCTCGGCAGGGTCTCCATCCTGCGCTCGGACAGCATGCAGCAGCTCGACGACCTGCGCGAGCGCCGGTACGGCCACCTTCCCGAGAGGACTCTGGAACGCCTGGACTCGGGCGAGGCTCTGCGCAGTGAGGCCTACCTGTCGCCGGAGACCGGCGACCTGTTCTGGCTCGACGAGCCGGGCGTGGCCGTGGCCCTGTACCTCCAGCCGGACAAGTGGGGCAGCGGTGAACTGGTCAGGATGGCGGAGTCGCTGACCAGGAAGGAGGAGGCGCCCGCGGAGGGGACCGGGGAGACCGACCCCGGGGGGCCCGGGTCGGAGGAGCCGACCGCCGAGGAGCCGACGAGCGAGGGACCGACCGCCGAGGGGCCCGCGCAGGACGGGCCGGACGCGCAGGAGCCCGCGCAGGAGGGGTCCGGCGGAGAGGCGGGCGGCGCCGACGGGCCCGGCGGGGAGGCGGGCGGCGCCGCCTCGGAGGAAGGCTCCGGCGGCGAGGCGACGCAGGAGCAGCCCGCCGAGGCGGGGAGCACCCAGGAGCCCGTGGAGTCGGCGCCCGAAACGACCGGGGAGAAGGAGTCGCAGGAGCCCGCCGGTGCGGACGGGAGCGCGTCCTCCGCCGACGGGACCGCGGTGGACGCCTCCCCCGTCGGACGGCCCGAGACTCCGGAGACCCCCGAGGCCTCCGAGACCTCTGAGACCTCACAGACCCCCCAGGCCCCGTCCGAGCAGGGCGGAGAGGCGGCGCAGGAGCAGCCCGCCGCCGGGGAGGACGCGCAGGAGGCACCCGCGGAGACCGGGGAGACCGCGGGTTCCGAGCAGCCCGGGGCGACCCGCGTCCGGATGGCCAAGGAGTGCGTCGTCAGCCGGTTCGTGAGCTTCGAGAGCGGCGAGACCCGCCTGGGCGAGATGACCCCGGCCAGCGCGGAGTTCGTGGAGCGGGCCGTTGCCACGGAGCGGCTCGGCGACGGGGACCTCGACCGCCTGCTGGCCACCGTCTGGTACTACGGCGACGAGGGCGTCAAGACCGGCGCCGTCGAGCACTGCGCCGAGGACGTCGAGATGTCGCGCACCGAACTGGAAGGGCTCATCTCCGACCTCGGCGGGATCATCGCCGTGCTCGTGGAGGAGGCCGAGAAGCACGACGCCACGCACGAGGAGAACGTGGCGCGCACGCTGGAGGAGGTGAACGCCACCCTGCCCGTGGAGGTGGACGCCACCTCGGTCATGGACCCGATCGGCGCCCAGGAGTGGGCCGAGCTGACGCGGTCCCTGCCGTGGAGCTTCCCGACCGGGACCTCCTGAGCAGGGCGCCCTCCGGTCGCGAGGCGGCGGTCGGCGGGCAGCACGGTGCGGGCGGGCCCTGAGGGCCCCCTACATCCAGTCAACCCGGGGCCGGGCGCGCGCACCAGCCCCGGGTTCCTCCTGTGGACGACGCCGTAGCGCCCGCCCCGGCCGGGCGTCCCCGCCCCCGGTCTCCGGCGCGCGGTTCCTCCCCCACCGGGCGCCCCGCCCCCGGTCCCCGGCGCGCGACTCCTCTCCCGCCGGACGCCCCGTGCGAGCACCCGCGTACGGTGCTCCCCCGCACCGCGACCGGAGACCGTCCACGGGCACCCGTCCTCCTCCGGAGAACCGGCGACGGCCCCGTGGACCGCTCGCGCACGGTCCCTCCTCGGGGCGGATCCCCGTCCCACCGGCGTCCCGCGCGGCCCGCCCCTCCCACGGCGCCGGGCACCGCTCCCACGCACCAGTCATCAACCCATTCATACGGACAACCCATGATGTAACGTCACCTCAGGCCCGAGCCCGGGTGACCACGGTCACCCTCCCGGCCTCCGCGTCCCCCACCGGGGGCAGGCCCGGACCGGACCGCGGTGGCGACCCCGCCACCACCGCCCCCTGAGGAGGACCCGCCCAGATGCCCCTCGGTTTCACCACCCGCCCCCAGCTCCGCGGCGACTTCGGCATGGTCGCCTCCACCCACTGGCTGGCCAGCGCCACGGGCATGTCCCTGCTCGAACGCGGCGGCAACGCCTTCGACGCCGCCGTCGGCGCGGGGTTCACCCTCCAGGTGGTCGAGCCCCACCTCAACGGCCCCGGCGGGGAGGTCCCCGTCGTCTTCCAGGCCGCCGGGGGCTCCCCCCGCGTCCTGTGCGGCCAGGGCGTCTCCCCCGCCGCGGCGACCGTCGACGCCTTCGCGGGCATGGACCGCATCCCCGGCAGCGGCGTGCTCGCCGCCACTGTCCCCGGCTCCTTCGACGCCTGGATGCTGCTGCTGCGCGACCACGGCACCATGACCGTCCGCGACGTCCTCGACCACGCCATCGGACTGGCCGAGCGCGGCTACCCCGTCCTGGACCGCATCGCCGCCGCCGTCGAGGCGCTCACCCCCGTCTTCTCCCGCCACTGGGCCGGTTCGGCAGCCGTCTACCTCCCGCACGGCGCCGCGCCCCGCCCCGGCTCCCGGCTGCGCAACCCCGCCCTGGCCGCCGCCTACCGGCGGATCGTCGCCGAGGCCGAGGCCTCCGGAGGCGACCGCGAGGCGCAGATCGAGGCGGCCCGTCGGTCCTGGTCGCAGGGCTTCGTCGCAGAGGCGGTCGGGGACTTCCTGTCCTCGCCCGTCCCCAGCGGCACGGGCGAGCCCCAGCGGGCCCTGCTCACCGCGCAGGACATGGCCGACTGGAGCGCCTCCTACGAGGAGCCCGCCAGCGCGGTCTACGGCGCCCACACCGTGCACAAGACCGGCCCGTGGGGGCAGGGGCCCGTCATGCTCCAGCAGTTGCGCCTGGCCGAGGCCCTGGGCACCGGCCGCGACGTGCTCAACGGGGTCAGCGCCGACTTCGTGCACGGGGTGACCGAGGCGGCCAAGCTCGCCTTCGCCGACCGCGAGGCCTGGTACGGCGACCCCGACTTCACGGACGTACCCCTCAAGGAGCTGCTGGGCGCCGACTACACCGCGCGCCGCGCGGCACTGGTCGACGGTGCGCGCGCCAGCATGGAGCAGCGCCCCGGCTCCGTCGGCGGCCGCACACCCTTCGAACCGCCGCTGTACGTGCCGGGCCACACCCCCGGCGACCGCACCACGGGCGAGCCCACGGTACGCCAGGACGCCGTCGCCAACCCCGCCGACCTGCGCGGGGACACCTGCCACGTGGACGTCGTGGACGCGTGGGGCAACATGGTCTCGGCCACGCCCAGCGGCGGCTGGCTCAGCAGTTCGCCGGTCATCCCCGCCCTCGGCTTCCCGCTGGGCACCCGCGCGCAGATGTTCTGGCTCGACCCGGCCTCCCCCAACGCCCTGGCGCCCCGCAAACGCCCCCGCACCACCCTGTCCCCCACCCTGGTGACCAGGGAGGACGGCCAGGCCGTGCTGGCGATCGGCACCCCGGGCGGCGACCAGCAGGACCAGTGGACGTTCACCGCCCTGCTGCGGATCCTCAACGGGGTGGAGAACCTCCAGGAGGTCCTGGACACCCCGATGTTCCACACCACCGCCTTCCCCAGCTCCTTCCACCCCCGCGAGACGGTTCCGGGCGGCCTGGTCGTGGAACCGGGTGTGGGGGCGGGGACCGTCGAGGAGCTGCGCCGACGCGGCCACCGGGTGCAGGTCGCCCAGGAGTGGGCGCTGGGGCGCCTGGCCGCCGTGGCCCGCGACCCCGAGACCGGCGAGCTGCGCGCCGCCGCCGACGCGCGTGCCTCGCAGGGGTACGCGGTCGGCCGCTGAACCGGCTCTGAACCGCACGGGACCGGAGGAAGACGAAACGGCACGCGACGCGGCGCGGCGCTGCGCGGAACGCACTGCACAGGGGGGTTGACAGCGCTTACCTGCATTGATGCGGGCTCTTGCCAAATCGCCCGGTCACTGCTTATGTAGACCCTGTGCGACGGCACTCCGGGAAAGCTCCCGACCGCGTTCCGTCAGAACTCAATACCACCGCATCAGGGCTCGTGCGCTGTCTCCCCCTCCCTCAGTGACGGCCCTGTTCCCCCTCCTGACCGAGGCCTGCCTTCCCCTCCCGGCTGGGTTTTTCGGACAAGGAGAACGAGCGGGCCGTGGCACCACCGGCGCGGTGGTGCCACGGCCCGCTTCGTGTGCGCTTGCGGGCCGCGCGGCGTCAGGTGTTGACGCGCACGGCTCCGGCGTAGTTGGCGGTGCGTACCGGGGTGACGCGCACGTCCAGGCCGGTGCGCGGCGCCTCCAGCATCATGCCCTCGCCCAGGTAGATGGCCACGTGCGAGATGTAGTCGGGCGCGGTGGGGTCCGTGCGCCAGAACAGCAGGTCGCCGCGCTGGAGGTCGTCGAACTCCACGCGCTGTCCGGCGTTCCACTGGTCGTGGGTGACCCGCGGGATGGACACGCCCGCCTGGGCGAAGGCCCACTGGAGCAGGCCCGAGCAGTCGAAGCCGCCCTCCGGGGTCTCACCGCCCCAGACGTACGGGACGCCCAGCTGGCTCTCGGCGTTGTCGATGACCTGCTCGATGACCGAGGGGGCCACGGCCTCGCCCTCGACCAGCGGCTCGGGCGAGTCGGCGACGAGCTGGAGGGAGACGTCCTCGCCGAGGGCCTCGGTCAGGGCCTCGTGCAGCTCGGCCAGGTCGGCCTCGGGCGCCGAGACCACCAGGGCGTTGCCCCTGGGCATGCCCAGCTCCGCGGCGCGCTCGCGGGAGACCAGCGCGTCGATCCCGGCGATGCCGGAGGTGGCGTGCGTCCACACCTCCAGCGGGACCTCTCCGCGCCCGCCCGCGACGGTGACCTCGCGGCCGACCTCCAGTCCGCGCTCGGTGCCGACGTCCTTGGACAGGGCGACGTGGCCCTCGGCGACGCCCTGCCAGATCTCGTCGGACCCGGCCGAGGGCTCGGGGGCGTGGTTGCGGAAGCTGGAGGGGCTGACGCCGAGCACCGAGGTGGGTTCGCCCTCGATCTCGACACGGGCGGCGTCCACTGCCAGGACGCTCTCGACGCCCTCGATACCGCGGACCGCCTCGACGGCCTCGCGAGGCAGGGCGCGGGGGGCGACCGCGAAGTACTCGGTGCTGCGGGCCTCGCGGAAGGGGGCCACGTAGGCGTCGCGCCGCAACCGGGAGTCGGAGACCTCGGGGGACTGCTCGGACGTCTCCTGCCGGGGGTCGCTGGCGCCGGAGGCCTCGGAGGAGAGCTGTTCGCTGATGGGGGGACGGTCCTCGACCACCGGCTCCGCCCAGGCCGGGGTGGTCCCGAAGGCGGTGAAGGCGACGGCGAAGGCGGCCGTGGTTCCCGCACACGTTCTCAAGCGGCTCCGCACGGGGGGATCTCACCTTTCTGCGAGTGAGCCGACCGGGGTGTGGGGGAACCCCTGCGGCGTACGGCCCGTTGCCGGTTTTACACTTTCCGGATCCAAGAATGGGCGTACAGGAACGAGTTTGCAAGAAGCCCACGCCGTCCGATACCGGACCGCCACCCGGTGCTCACCCGATGTTCCTCGTCACCACGGGGGTCAGCGGGAAGCGCACCGGGGTGTCCGCGAAGAGGGTGGCGCGGGTCGTGGCCTCGGCCTCGGCCACCGCGCGCACCGCCTCCTCGGCCAGGTCGGCCGGCACGTGCAGCACGACCTCGTCGTGGACGAAGAAGACGATCCCCGCCCCCTCGGGCATGTCCGGCAGGCGCTGGCGCAGCGAGGCGAGCAGGACCAGGGCCCACTCGGCGGCGGTGGCCTGGACGACGAAGTTGCGGGTGAACCGGCCCTGGGCGCGGCGGCGGCGCTCGCCGCCGGGTCCGGAGACGGCGGCGTCCCACCCCGCGGGGGCGGGCGAGGTGCGCCCCAGCCAGGAGCGGACGACGCCGCCGGCCTCTCCGGTGCGCGCGGCGGAGTCCACGTACTCCAGGGCGCGCGGGTAGAGGCGGCGCATGGTGGCCAGCAGGGGCGCGGCGTCGCCGGAGGTCTGGCCGTACATGGCCGAGAGCATGCCGATCTTGGCGCGGTCGCGGTCGCCGCCCACGTGCACGGCCAAGCGCGCGTACAGGTCCTCCTCCGCGGCCGCGGCTGCCAGGGCGTCGTCGCCGGAGACCGCGGCGAGCACGCGGGGTTCGAGCTGTCCGGCGTCGGCGCGGACGAGGACCCAGCCCGGGTCGGCGCGGACCGCCCCGCGCAGCGACCGGGGGATCTGGAGGGCGCCGCCGCCCCGGGTGGCCCAGCGGCCCGACACCACACCGCCGACCACGTAGTCGGGGTGGAAGCGGCCGAGGGTGGTCCCGTCCGGGCCGGGGCGCCTGCGCACCCAGGTGTCCAGCCACGTCCAGCCGTTGGCGGAGTGCAGGCGGGAGAGCTCCTTGTAGCGCAGCAGGAGCGGGACGACGGGGTGGTCGATCCTCTCCAGGACCCAGGAGCGGGTGGAGTCGACGGGGTGGCCGATCCACGCCATGGCCCGCAGGACCTGCGCCGGGGAGTCGGGGTTGACCTCGCGGCCCACGGCCTCGCCGATGCGGGCGGCGAGGTCGGCGAGGACGGGCGGGCGCTGCCCTGAGGGCGGCCGGTGACCGAGGAGGCCGGTGAGGATCTCGTCGTGGACGTCGGGCCGCCAGGGCAGGCCGTCGTGACTCATCTCCGCGGCGGCCAGGCCCCCGGCCGACTCCACGGCGGCGAGCAGGCGCATGCGGCCGGGGGCGGGTTCGGGGAGTTCCGCGAGGCGCCGCAGCTGGTCGGCGTGCACCTCGACCAGGGCGGCGAGGCGGTCGGTGCCCGGGGGCAGGGTGGAGCGGTCGGCCTCGAAGAGCGCGGGCTGGGCGTGGGCGGCGCCGCCCTCGCCGAGGGGGCGCACGGGGTCGTCGGGGACGGGCAGCCGGTGCAGGCGCGCCCAGGCGGCGCCCAGCGAGGAGGCCTCGCCGTGGCGGGCGTAATAGCCCAGGAGCAGGGCCTCGGTGAGCGCGGCGTCGTGGCAGCGCGAGACCCGCACCCCGGCGCGGACGAGGTCGGGGTAGACGTCCTCACCGGCCGACCACACCCAGCGGGGCGGCTGGGGGCGGGCGTGCTCGGCCTCGCGCACGGCGGCGGCCAGGTCGCCGACGCGGCGGATCGGGCCGGGGGCCTCGTCCAGTTCCTGGAGCCAGCCGCCGCCCTCGCCGTCGGCGACCACCGCGATCCGCATCCTCCCCAGTGTGCCGCCCGCCTGCGACAGTTCCGCGGATTCGCGCTTCTGTACAGACTTCGCGCCAGTCCTTGGCTACTATGGGCGTCATGACGACCACGCCTTTGACCGAAGCCCGCAACCGTCTGTCCGAACTCATCGACGACGTGGAACGCACCCACGAGAGAGTCACCATCACCAGACACGGGGAAGCGGTTGCGGTCCTCGTCTCTCCCAGTGACCTGGAGGCACTTGAGGAGACCCTCGACGTCCTGTCCAGCCCCGAGCTCCTTCGCCAGCTGGGAGAGTCCCGATCCGCCCTGGAAGCGGGCGACGTACTGGAGGCCGACGAACTCGCCGCCCTGATGGCACGGCGAAAGGGTCAGACGTGAACGACAGGGGCTACCGTCTGGTCGTCACCGGTCCGGATGCCCGGATGCTCGCCGGGCGTCTTCCGGAGAAAGTGGCGGCGGCGGTGTACGAGTTCGTCACCTCGACGTTGCTGGAGAACCCGCACCAGCTGGGCAAACGGCTTCTCCTACCTCCCTATGAGGGCACGTGGTCGGCCAGGCGCGGGGCCTATCGCGTGCTCTATGAGATCAACGAGGAGGAGCGGGCGGTGATCGTCACCGCGATCGAGCACCGGGCCGACGTCTACCGGTCTCGCTGAGTTCCGGGGCGGACCACGTTGGCCAGCGGCTCACCGGCGGCCCAGCGGGCGAGCTGGGCGTCCATGAAGGCGCGGGCGCGCGGGTAGAACGCGGCCGAACCGCCCGCGACGTGCGGGGTGAGGAACACGCCGGGGGCGCTCCACAGCGGGTGGTCCGCGGGCGGCGGCTCGGGGTCGGTGACGTCGAGGGCGGCCCGCACCCGGCCCTTCTGCTCCAGCAGGGCGCCGGTGTCCAGGACCGGGCCGCGGCCCACGTTGACCACGAGGGCGTCGTCGCGCAGCAGGGCGAACTCGCGGGCGCCGAACAGGCCGCGGGTGGCCTCGGTGAGCGGGGTGACCAGGACGACGATGTCGGCCCCGGGCAGCAGGGCGTGCAGCTCGTCCACGCCGTGCACGCCCTCGTCCGGACGGGCGCGGCTGGCCACGCGCACGACCTCGGCCTCGAAGGGCAGCAGGCGGCTCTCGACGGCCTGGCCGATGCTGCCGTAGCCGACGATCACCACGCGCGAGTCGGCCAGGGAGCGCAGCTGGGCGGAGCCCCAGTGGTGCTCCCTCTGCGCGAGCGCCCACCGGGGCAGGTCCCGCTGGGCGGCCAGGATGAGCGCGAGGGCGTGCTCGGCGGTGCTGGCGTCGTGGAGGCCGCGCCCGTTGCACAGGGTCACGTGGTCCGGCAGCAGCGGGAGCACCTGCTCGTACCCGGCGGACAGGAGCTGGACGACCTCCAGCGACGGCATCCGCGCGATCATGTCGAGCCGCGCGTCGACGCCCTGGGTGGAGGGGGCGTAAGGCACCTGGTAGAAGGTGACCTCGTCCAGTCCGCTGCCGGGCGCCGCTCCCCCCGCGTAGAGGTCCACGGTCAGGGAGTCCGGGGCGTTGTCCCTGTTCTGCTCCCACTGCACCAGCGTTCGGCCGCCCATGTCGCACCGCCCTTCCCCTCGGTCCATCTCAGGCGCCACCCTAGCGGGACGGCCGCGTCAGCCGCTGGAGCGGGTGAGCTCGTAGCAGGCGATGGCGGCCGCGGCGGTGACGTTGAGGGAGTCGACGTCGCGGTCGGCCATGGGGATGTGCACCCGGGCGGTGGCCCGCTCCAGCCAGCGGGAGGAGAGCCCGTCGCCCTCGGTGCCGAGCAGGAGGCCGACCCGGTCGCCGGGCGCGAGGGCGGCCATGGCGTCGCGCAGGGGCAGGGAGCCCTCCCCCGGTGTGAGCGCCATGAGGTGGAACCCGGCCGCGCGCAGGGTGTCCAGACCGCCGTACCAGTCGTCCATGCGGGTGTGGGGCAGGGTGAAGACCGCGCCCATGGACACCTTGACCGCGCGCCGGTACAGGGGGTCGGCGCAGCGGGGCGCGAGCACGATCGCGTCCACGCCCAGACCGGCGGCGCTGCGGAAGATGGCGCCCACGTTGGTGTGGTCCACCAGGTCCTCCAGGACCACGATGGTGCGCGCCCCGGCCAGGACGTCGTCGAGCGGGGGCAGGGCGCGGCGGTGGAAGGCGGCCAGCGCGCCGCGGTGCAGGTCGAAGCCGACGAGTTTCTCGGCGGTGTCCTCCTCGACCACGTACAGCGGCGCGGAGGAGGCGGCGACCACGTCGTCGAGCGCCTCGGCCCGGCGTTCGGTGAGCAGGAAGCTGCGGGGCTCGAACCCGGCCGCGGCGGCCCGGCGGATGACCTTGTCGCCCTCGGCCATGAACAGCCCGTGCTCGGCCTCCAGGTGGCGGCGCAGGTTCACGTCGCGCAGGCGGGTGTAGTCGGCCAGGCGCGGGTCCGCGGGGTCACTGACCTTGATGACGTCCATGGGGGACGATTATCTCCGGTCCGCGAGGGTTTCGGTCCCGGGGCCGCCCACGGGGTTGGCGGAGCCCGACCCGAAAGCCGTGCACAGGGTTGGCGGAGCCCGGTCCCCAGGCCGTCCACAGGGGCGGCGCGGGGCTGGTGGCGCGGTCGGCGGCGCGGCACACTGGAAAACGGGGGGACCACCCCCCTGCTATCGGCGGCGCGTGGCGCCCCCGTCATCGAGCCTACGTCCGCGCCACCGCGCCCGGAAGCCCCGATCGCGGCCTGTGGACGGGCGTCCGGCCGACGCGGGCCCTGCCGCGCCGCGGGTCGATCGCGGACATCTGCCCGGCCGCGCCACGGGCCCTGGCACGCCACGGATCGGGCCGCGCCACGGGTCCGACCGCGCGGCAAGCCTCACCGCGCCCGAGACCCGGCCGCGCCGTCCGTCAGCTGATCTGCTCGGTGAGGGCGCGCAGGCGCTGCCAGCGCGCCTCCTCGCAGGAGCCTTTGCGGGTGAGCGTGGTCTCGACCTCCTGGCCCTCCCAGGTGCCCACGATGGTGGCCTCCTGGGGCCCGTACACCTTGTCGGTGCACACGGTCCCCTCGCGGACCTCGGTGAACAGCAGCGCGCTGCCCGTGTTGACGGCCTCCGTCGGCTCCGCGTCGCCCGCGTCGGCCTCGTCACCCGTGTCGTCCGCGTCGCCTTCCGCGGCCCCGCCCCCGGCCTCGTCACCGCCGCCCTCGGCGGCGACCGACTCCTCCTCGACGGTGACCGGCTCGCCGGTGTCGGCGTGGAACTCCTCCGCGACCCGGGCCAGCTCGGCGCAGGCGGCGGGGTCCTCCTCCAGGTTCCCGGTGCACATCAGCGTCTGCACCCAGGCGCGTCCGCGGTCGCTCACCTGGACCTGGAGCCGACCGCTGGGCCCCTCCTCCACGACCTCCTCGGGCTCGGCCGCGTCGGGGGCCAGGTCCGGGGTCATCGCGGTGGTGGCCCGCACGTCACGCTGGTCCGGCGGCAGCATCGACGGACCGACGATCGCCCCGTAGGCGACCGCGCCGAGGCAGCACGCTCCGGCGAGCATGGCGGTGCCGAGAGTGCCTCGGCTCCGGTGTTCACGATGCGATGGGGACATGCCAAAAACCCTCGGGGGTCGGTGTCACGGGACGTCCACTGGGGAGTGTGGGCTGGGTGTGGACGCGGGGCCTAAGCCTAGCGGGGAGCGCCGAGTGACCCTTGACGGGCACGGTAACAAAGCGATCACCCCGGTCTGGTCGGGAAGGGCTTCCTCTCCTGCATTACCAACGAGTAAGGTCCTGGAAACGTGTCGTTCGCGCCTCACGGTGTGGTTGTTCGTCCTCCATACCGTGTGACGCCGTCGGGCGCGCGGGGGTTCGCACCTCCTTCCGCGGGGCCGGTGCCGTGGCACCGCGGGGGCACCGCCCCGCCCCGGCGTCGGCCCCGCTTCGACCCCGCATTGACCCCCCGGAGTGCCCGTGCCCAGTGGACGCCACCGTCAGGCCTCACCGACCGCCGCGAACACCCGCAGGGCGGTCGCGTCGCCGTTGGGGATCACCGCGATCGCCGTCGCCCTGATCGCGGCGGCCGCGGTCGCGGTCCCGGTCGGACTCGACATGCTCGGCTGCGGCGACACCCGCTACCTGCGCGTGTCGGCGACCCAGGGCATCGCGCCCGTGCTCCGCGAGGCCGCGGGCGAGTTCAACGACGAGCGCCCCAGCTACGACGGCGAGTGCGTGTACGCGCAGGTGGACGAGATCGCGCCGCACCGCATCATGAGCGCCCTGTCCGGGGGCCGCGCGGGCGACTCCACCATCGCCCCGCACGTGTGGGTGCCCGAGTCCTCGGCCTGGGTCGAGCTGACCCGCGTCTCCGGGAGCGGCACGCACCGCATCGACACCGACCCGCCCTCGCTGGCCAGCTCACCGGTGGTCCTGGCCGCGCCGCGGGGCAGCGAGGGCGTGCCCGGACCCGACGGGGCCGAATGGCCCCTGGTCCTGCCCGACGACCGCGAACGCCCCCTGGTGATGGTCGACCCCAACCGCGGCGCCGACGGTATGGCCGTCATGCACGCGGTCCGCCGTCACCTGGGCACCGGTGACGAGGCCGACACCGCCATGACCGACTTCGTGCGCGACGTGCAGCTCGACAGCGCGTTCGGCGAGATCGACCTCGCCACCTTCTACACCTCCGGCCACGACGGCGGCGGGAGCGGCGAAGGCGGCGGAGGGCGCGTCGACCCGCTGATCGCCGTCCCCGAACAGGCGGTGGTGTCCTACAACGCCGACCGCGCCGGGTCCGCGCCGCTGCTGGAGGCCCACTACCCCGCCGAGGGCACCGTCAGCCTCGACTACCCCTACGTCACCACCACCGACACGGCCTCGCTGCGGTCGGCCGCCGCCGACCTGCACGAGGTGCTGCGCCGGGACTCCTACCGCGCCCAGCTCCGGGATCTCGGCTTCCGCGACCCCGACGGAACCCTGTCCGGCGCGGCCGGCGCGGACCCCGACGGGTTCGGTGTGACCGCCGACGAGCCGCCCACCCACGACGACCTGACCGGGGACGCCCTGCTGGCCTCGGTCACCGACTGGAACCGGCTGTCGATGCCCAGCCGCACCCTGGTGCTCGCCGACACCTCCGCGAACATGGCGCAGGACCTCGACGGGGGACCGAGCCGGATGGAGGTCGCCCAGCAGGCGGCGCTCATGGGCCTGTCGCTGTTCCCCGACGAGACCGACATGGGCCTGTGGCTGATGTCGGACGAGAACGCGAGCGGGCGCGTCGAGGCCGCGGACATGCACCCCCTGGGCGAGACGGAACAGGGCGACACCGCCACCCGCCGCAGGGAGCTCATCGGGGTGGCCGAGGAGATCGCGGTCCGCGGCGGCGGTTCGCGCCTGTACGACAACATCCTGGCCGCCTACGACCGGGTGCAGGACGACTACGACGAGGACAAGATCAACAGCGTCATCCTGCTCACAGCCGGGCAGGACGAGGGGTCCAGCGACATCACGCACGCGGACCTGGTGGCGGCGCTCCAGGACCGCTTCGACCCCGAGCGGCCGGTCAGCATGTTCATCATCGCCTTCGGGTCGGGTGAGCAGCAGGTCGCGGAGGAGGAGCTGCGGCGGATCGCGGCCGCCACCAGCGGTTCGCTGTTCGTCACCGACGACCCCGACGAGATCGGCGACATCTTCCTCAGCTCCATCTCGCGGCGTCTTTGCGTGCCCGACTGCGACAGCTGACGACCGGAGCCGTCTCCGACCGGCGCGGTCTCGATTGGGTATCGGAATCGAATTTCGTTCCGCCCCGCCCGGAAAGGAGAACGCGGGACGAACGGACGGAATCCCCGAGGTGGTCGGCGCTGTGCCCGGGTTCACACCCGCGGGCCCCCGTCAGGGCCGACGTGGGAGCGGCACGGTCGGCATTAACCCGGTCTGGACTGTTGAGTACCGTTTCCCACCAGTAACACCCCCCTGCACCCCCCGTCCGTACACCACCCGTGAGGAAAGCTGTGGGACGTCACCGCGGAAGATACGCAGAAGAGACCTCCGGCCGGTCCAGGCGCCGCCGCGGCCGCGGCGGCGCCTTCGCGGCCCTGGCCGCCGCGCTGGTGATCGTGGTCGGCCTCGCCGCGGTGGGCGTCTACGTGTTCGGCCGGTCCGATGGCTGCGGCGGCTCCGACATCGCGCTGGACGTCGCGGTCAGTCCCGAACTCGCCCCGGCCCTGACCGACGTCGCCTCCGACTTCAACGCGGAGGAGCACCAGGTGGACGGGAGCTGCGTTCAGGTGCAGGTGCGCCAGGTCGACTCCGCCAACGTCGCCTTCGGTATCACCGGCGCGGGCGCCACCATGGGCGACACCGATTCCGACGTGTGGATCCCGGACTCCTCCCTGTGGCCGCGCCTGGTCCAGAGCCAGGCGGGCGACGCCGTCATCACCGAGACGGGCACCTCCGTGGCCCGTTCACCGCTGGTCCTCGCCGAACTCACCGAGTTCGCCGACGAGGACTCCCCGAGCAGCTGGGCGGAGGTCGTGCCCACCACCGCCCCGGGCCAGGAGGCGGAGCGCACCGTCCGCGTGGTCGACCCCGCCCGCAACGCCACGGGCCTGGGCACCCTCTACCTCCTGCACGGCGCGCTGGAGGAGGCCAGCCCCGACACCGCCGCGTTCAACGCGCGGATGACCGCGGCCCTGCAGTCCCTGCACCGGGGCGCGTCCTCGGACGAGGAGGCCGCCTTCCTCGCCCTCAGCGGCGGCGCCGCCGAGGCCCCGCCCATGATGGTGATGTCGGAACAGGCCGTGTGGCGCTACAACGCCGCGCACGGGGACACCCCCGCCCAGGTCGGCTACATGGAGGGCGGCACCTACTACCTCGACTACCCCTACGTCGTGCGCAGCGAGGAGAGCGCCGTCACCCGCGCCGCCGAGGAGTTCCGCGAGGCGGTGCGCGGGGAGGACGCGCGGACCCGGCTGCTCGCGGAGGGCTTCCGCGGCCCCGAGGGCCAGATCGACGCCTCCGTGCTCACCGAGGAGGTCGGCTTCGCCGCCGAGCCGCCCACCGAACTGCCCACGCCCGCGGCGGAGTCGATCACCGGGCTGGTCCGCACCTGGAACCAGCTCAAGATGGACTCCCGCGTCCTGGCGATCGTGGACATCTCCGGCTCGATGCTGGCCGAGGTGCCCGGGACCGGGATGACCCGCATGCAGGTGACCGGTGCCGCCGCCACGCAGGGCTTGGAGATGTTCACGCCCAGTTCGGAGCTGGGCCTGTGGGAGTTCTCCACCAACGTCAACAACGAGCTGCACTACCAGGAGATCGCGCCGATCCGCGAACTCCAGGCGGCCGCCGACGACGGTACCGCGCACCGGGACGTCCTGGCGGGCGCGCTGGCCGCGCTCCAGCCGCTGCCGCAGGGGGACACGGCGCTGTACGAGACCTACCTGGCGGCCTATCAGGAGATGTCGCGCACCTACCAGCCGGACCGGACCAACGTCATCCTCATGCTGACCGACGGCGACAACGACAACCCCGGCGGTCTGGGGCTGGACGAGCTGATGTCCCAGATCGAGTCCCTGGCGAGCCCGTCGCGGCCGATCCCGATCATCACCATCGCGTTCGGGCCCGACGTGCAGAACCTGGAGCCGCTCCAGGAGATCGCCGCCGCCACCGGCGGCGCCGCCTACATGACCGAGGACCCCACCGAGATCGGTGAGATCTTCCTCCAGGCGTTCTCCCTGCGCATCTCCGAGGGCTCCGAGGAGGCCACGGAGTAGTCGGAACGGCGTCCGGGCCGCGGGCCCGGACGCCTCCCTCTCCCCACCCTCCCCCCGCGCGGCTCCGGCCCCTTCCCATGGAACTCCGACGGGCGGTGACAAGTCCCTGTCCTTCGAGTGAGGGGCTCTGGACTTCTCCGTTGCGGTGGCGTACTCAGAGAGGAGTCGGGGATGCTCCCGCGGTACCGGAGGCCCGGCACACGACGACCGGACGGGGGAAGGCCATGACGGAGGCGTGGATGCCCGGCGCCGAGAGGTTCGGCGGCGGGACGAGCACCCGGACAGCCCCCGGGATCGGCGCTCCGCGCGCCGTGTGGACGGTGACGGGGTCCGACCCCGGGGCCTGGTCCGCGCGCGAGGAGGCGCAGCGGCTGGTGAACGAGGGGCGCGAGGCGCACCTGGTGTGGAACCCGCTGACCGGCGACGTGGTCCAGACCCTGGCCGCGACCTGCCGCGGACGCCTGCCCCTGGGCGGCACGCGCCAGTACGAGCTGTACCACGACCACGGCCATGAGGGGCGGGTGTGTCTGGTGGTGGCGGTGGTCTCCTCCGGGGAGGCCCCCTTCACCGACGGCCCGCTGCACGGGCTGTCCCCGATCCTGGCGTGGCTGGACTCCTGGGGGGTGGAGCGGGTCTGGCGCGCGGACCCCGTGGGACCGGTGGCGGGGACCGTGGACGCGGGGAGCCCGCGGAAGAGGAGCGGGGAAGCGCGGGCGCCGGGCACGGGGAGCGCGGCGGCGGACACTGTGGCGGCGGGCATCGCGGCGGCTGGTGGCGCGGCGGCGCACAGCACGGCGGCGCACGCCGCGACGGCGCCGCATTCGGACGAGGCCGCGCGCGCGGCGCGGGTGGCGCGCGCGTGGGCCAGGGGAGGGCACTTCGGCCACGACCAGGTCCCCGGCTCCTGCGCCAAGGGCCCCGGCAGACTGGACACCGCGCGGCTGCTGGCCACCGGCCTCGTCCCACCGCCGAGCGGTCCGCGCGCTCCCGCTGGTCCGCGGCCCTCCGCGACGAGGTGAGTACGCCGCGGCGGGAGAAAAATGGTCCGGGTGCTCTGACCACCGGTAATCGGACACCACTGGTTCATCGCCGTTCCGCAACCCTTTAGTCTGTCGCCCATGGGTGGATCTATCGAGCCGGGTTGGTACGCGGACCCGCAGGGCGACGCGCAGACGCTCAGATGGTGGAACGGCAGCGAGTGGACACGGCATACCCGTTCCCTGAGCGAACTCCAGGGCGGTGGCGGTCCGGGTGACGAGGAGGCCGCGACCACCCACCTGGGCGGATCCGGGCAGGGCGGAGCCGGACAGGGCACCCCCGCCTCCGACGACGAGGACCCCGGAACGGTGCGGCTGGGCCCCGCCCAGGAGCGGTCGGCGGCACCGATCGACGACGAGCCCAGCACCATGCGCATCAACCCCTCCTGGGCGCAGGGATCCCCCCAGCAGGACACCACCCCGCCGTCCCCCCAGCCCCCGATCGACGACGAGCCCAGCACGATGCGGATCAACCCGTCGTGGGCACAGGGTTCCCCCTCCTCTCCCGCCTCTTCCTCCTCCCCCGCCTCACCGCCCCCCGTCGCTCCCATCGACGACGAGCCCAGCACCATGCGCATCAACCCCTCCTGGGCGCGGGGCGGCGGCGATGACGAGGAGCCCACCGCCGACCTGAGCGGCACGAACGCCACGATGCGCGTCAACCCGGCCGACCTGCCGGGCCGCGGCGGCCCCGGGGCGAGCGACGGGTACGGTGCGGGCGACGGGGCGACCGTTCGGGTCAACCCGGCCGACCTCCCCCGGCGCGACGAGGACGATCTGCCCACCGCCGACCTCACCGACGACGAGATCCCCACGTCCAACCTGACCGACGACGACCTGGGCGGTGAGGCGCCGCGCACCGCGGTGTTCGACCCGGCTGGTCCCGGCGCTTCCGGCACTCCTGGTACCTCTGGCGCTCCCGGTGCTCCTGGTGTTCCCGGGTCGGCGGGGGCTCCGGGTGAGGCTCCGCGCACCGCGGTGTTCGACCCGGGCGACCCCGCGCTCCAGGGCGGCGGGACCTCCGGTACCGCTGTGTTCGATCCGGGCGACCCGGCCTTCTCCGGGGGCGCGGCCTCCGGGAGCGGGGCCTCCGGGGGCGGGACCGCCGGTACCGCGGTGTTCGACCCCAACGACCCCGCCTTCTCCGGAGGCGCGGACGAGGGGGACAAGAAGGGCGGCAAGTTCAACAAGTTCCTGGGCAGCCTCAAGGAGGGCTGGTCCGACCTGTCCGAGGAGCGCAAGGAGCAGCGCCGCCACTCCGAGGAGGAGGCGACCAAGCGCCGCGAGGAGGAGCGGGTCCGCAGGGAGGCCGAACTCCAGGAGGAGGCCAAGCGCCGCGAGGAGGAGGCCCGGCGTCGCGCCGAGGAGCAGCCCCCGGGCGCACAGGGCCCGGGCGCCGCTGCCGCCGCCGGTTCGGCGGTCGGTGCGCAGCCGGGGGCCCCGTGGCCCCCGACCGGGCAGCCCGATCAGCCCGGCCAGCCCGGTCAGAACCCCTCCGAGCAGCAGGCCCCGGGCCAGCAGCCCTCCGCCCAGCCGTTCCCCGGCGCCCAGCAGCCGCCGGGCTTCCCGCCCGCGCAGCCGCACTCGGGCCCCCAGCAGGGGCACTCCGTTCCGCCCGCGGGCACGTCCGGACCCCAGCAGGGCATGTTCTCGCCCCAGCGCCAGTCGGGACCGCAGCACCCGCAGTCGGGGCCCCAGGCCGGTTACCGCCAGCCCCCGCCGCCCCAGCAGGGTGGTTTCGGTCCGCCCGGTTACCCGCCCCCGCAGCAGATGGGCGGCCCGAACACCCCGGGGCGTCCCCCGCAGGGCATGCCCCCCGGCGGTCCGCCGCCCAACCAGCGGGCCAACCGGCCGGGCCCCCCGCCCGGGTACCCGCCGGCCCCCGGCCCCATGGCCAACACCCCGGGCGGGCAGCCGCCGATGGGCGGACACCCCGGAGGCCCGCAGTGGGGCCAGCCGGGTCCGGGGCAGCCCCCCGGGCCGGGACGGCCCTACCAGCAGCACCGCCCGCAGAAGCCCAAGAAGAAGCGGGGAGGGTGCAGGAGCTGCGGCTGCGGCTGCTTCACCTTCCTGCTCATCCTGCTCGTCCTCCTGGTCCTGGGCTACCTCCAGTTCTGGGGCGTGTGGGACTGGATGTACGCCATCTTCGGCGTCGGTGAGCCGCCCGGCATCTCGGACCCCTGGATCTGGGACTGACCCGGGCTCAAGGGGGCGGTCGGACACGGTCCGGCCGCCCCCTTCGTCATCCCCCGGAACTCCCCGCAACCCCTAAGCTGACCGGTATGAATGACAGTTTGGTGTGGATTGACTGCGAGATGACGGGCCTGGACTTCGAGCGCGACGCGCTGATCGAGGTGGCCTGCCTGATCACCGACGGCGAGCTCAACATCCTCGACGAGGGCGTGGATGTCGTGATCAGACCGCCGCAGGCCGCGCTGGACCGCATGGGGGACTTCGTCCGCGACATGCACACGACCTCCGGCCTGCTGGAGGAGCTGGACAAGGGCGTGAGCCTCCAGGAGGCCGAGGACCTCGTCCTGGAGCACATCCGCCAGTACGTGACCGAGCCGCGCAAGGCTCCGCTGTGCGGCAACTCGATCGCCACGGACCGCACCTTCCTGGCCCGCGACATGAAGCGCATCGACGAGTTCCTGCACTACCGGATGGTCGACGTGTCCTCGATCAAGGAACTGCTGCGCCGCTGGTACCCGCGCGTGTACTACGCGAGCCCCGAGAAGAACGGCGGGCACCGGGCGCTCGCCGACATCACCGAGAGCATCCACGAGCTGCGCTACTACCGCGCCGCGGCCTTCGTGCCCGAGCCCGGCCCGAACTCGGCCACCGCCCGCGCCATCGCCGCCGACGTGGTGGCCGGTGGCACCGGCGCGGAGGCGCGCGAGGCGACTCTCCGAGACGACGCGGCGGAAAACTGATCGAAGCACTCCCCGGAGTCCGCTAAGCTTTCATACGTACGCGGGGCCGAGAGGCCCGGCGCACGTGGTGGGTGTAGCTCAGCCGGTAGAGCACTTGGTTGTGGTCCAAGAAGTCGCGGGTTCAAGTCCCGTCACTCACCCCAGAGGCGAAGGCCCCTGACCAGCGCAAAAGCGCAGTGGTCAGGGGCTTTCGCGCGTCCGGGGGTGCACCAGCGGGTGCACGGGGGTAAAGGTTCGCTCCGCGAGTGTGCACCACCCATCCCGTCACTCATTCCCGGATAGGGCCCATCCAGGCGCACAGAAACCACTGCGCCCGCTCGTAAGGGCCGGGCCTACCCCAGGCTCGCCAACGCAGCCGGGTTCCACGCAGCCCAGAGGACCGGCGATAGCGCAGAGCGCTACTGTGCCGGAAGGGAACCAGGACGGGAAGAGAACATGGACGACGAAGCGCCCTGTGGCCCTAGGCACAGCAATAGCCTCGCCGACCTGGACCGCGAGTTCGGAGCTGGAACCGAGCGTGACGTCCGCGTGTTGGTGACGCGGGTGCACCGCGAACTGGCGTCGCGCGCGGAGTACGCAAAAGTCCCCTGGGGACTCTTCCACCATGCCAGCGGCCGGGCCGACGACGTCGCCGAGCTGCTGACGCAGATCCGCTCCGGTAATCCCCGTGCCGCCGCGCAGGCGCTCTCCTCCCTACACCACGGTGTGCGCCACCAGGGCGACACCTACGCTCCCGCAGCCCTGGCCGTACCGTTCCTGCTCCGCATCGCCGCTGATCCCTCTTCGCACCACCGCGCGGAAGTACTACAGCTGGCAGCCGAATCCGGTCGGCGCAACCACCACGGCGACGGGTCAAGAACCGGATTACTCCAGACCGCCTATCCACCGGGATACTGGTTGTTCGACTCCTCCGGTTACCCGATGCACTGGTCGATTCAGGCCTCCCGGGAAGCTCTCACCGCAGAAGTACGGATCGTCCTTGAACTCCTCGACGATCCTGATACCGCTGTACGTTGCTCTGCCTGCTACGCCCTCGCGGCGGTCACCGGCGAGGTCGAACGGACCCTGGCCGCCTTGCACAGCCGACTGAAGGTCGAGAAAGTGCCCGAGGTGCGGGTCAGCCTGGTCCTGGCCATCGCACAACTGGCTCACGAGCACCACACAAGCTGGAACGTCATCACCTGGACCCGTGAACTGTGGTCGTCCTCGGACCAGTCCGCCGAGACACGACTGGGTGCTGCACTCGCGTGGCTGTGCCTGACGAAGGATCCGGTGCCCGATCAGCTTCTCTCGGTCCTGGCTCAGGTGCTCACGTCGGTGGTGGTCAACACCATGTCCCGGGTGCCGTGGATGCAGTACGTCGACACCAACAACACCGGGGTGTACCGCTGCCTGACCCAGATGCTCGACACACTCGCGCAGCAGGTGCTCGGCGAGAACACGCAAGATCTACAGGAGCCCGACCCATGGGCGTAAATACAGCAACTACTCAAAATCGACATAATATACTTTTTCTTTCAAAGACGCATGGAAATGCCATCCTGTTGCTCCGCGCGAAAGTTCTTCAAGAACCTTCGCCGATTCCCTTCGCTTCGGCCCGCAACCAAGCGATGGTCCACGCATGGCAACCATCAACCAGCGCACGCTGGCCGACGGGCGTACCCGGTACTGGGTGAAATGGCGGCTCGGCGGCACCCGCACCGGCGCGCCCCAGTCCGAACCGTTCGACACCCACGCCGACGCCCACACCTTCAAACTCCACGTCGAGGCCGCCGGCCACCAGTGGCCCGAGAACTGGATCCGCCGCCAGGGCTGGGCCCCGGGATGGGTCCCCGGCCACGGGTGGGTCAGGAGCGACGAGGAGGACGACGAACCCGAGGCCGAGCCGGTGCTGTTCGCCGACTACGCCCGCGACCTCGTCAACTCCATGACCGGTATCGAGGAGCGCACCCGCGCCGACTACCACCGCGACCTGGCGATCCACCTGATCCCCCGCTTCGGGCGGGCGAACCTGCGCGATCCCGCCCAGCTCAAACCCAAGGACGTACGCGCCTGGATCAACCACCTGCGCACCGGCGTCCCCGACCCCGCCGCCCCGTACAGGACCAACACACCCAGCCGGGGCCGGAAGAAGGAACCGGGGTGGCTGCGCAAACCCCTCTCCCCCAAGTCCATCCACAACCTGCACGGGCTGCTGTTCACCGTCTGCGAGGCCGCCGTGCGCGAGGATCCGCCGCTACGCCCGTCCAACCCCGCATCGCGTACCCGCCTGCCCCGCATCGACGACGGCGAGGGCGAAGCCGACATGTGCTTCCTGACGAGGGAGGAGTTCGCACTGCTGCGGGACTCCATGGCCGAGGACGTACGCGACATGGTGGAGGTGTTCGTGCGCACCGGGATGCGCTACAGCGAACTGGTCGCCCTCCAGGTCCGCGACATCACCCTGACCCCCGCCATCGGCCCTGACGGGCAACCACTCACCCGGGGACACCTGGACGTGCGGCGGGCGTGGAAACGCTGCCTTGACAACACCTTCCGGCTCGGCGCACCCAAGACCCGCAGCTCTCGCAGGCGCATCCCGCTCTCCCCGGGTACCATCGACCTCCTGCGGCCTCGGCTGGAGGGCAAGGGCCCGGAGGAGTTCGTGTTCACCACCGACCGGGGGTCCTGGTGGCGGCACTCCTCCTTCTACGGGCGCAGGTGGGCGCCCGGGGTCAAGGAGGCCCAGCGGCGTGGGCTGGGCAAGAAGCCGCGCATCCACGACCTGCGCCACACCCATGTGGCGTGGCTGATCGACAAGGACGTGCACGTGTTCAAGATCCAGCGCCGCCTGGGCCACACCTCGATCACCACGACCATGGACCGGTACGGGCACCTGGTCACCGACATCGACGACACCATGATCGAGGCCATCGACGGACCACCCGCCGGGAGCGCTCCCTGGACCGATCCCGGCGATGAGCAGCGTCTGCGCCTGATCTCCTAGAGCCGCTACGGGTCCCGGGTATGCCGGTGAGGCGGGTCGAACACCCGCCCCACCGGTTCACTTGGGCTTCTCGCCTACCGGGTACGCGGCCACCCGTGGGCGTGGGCGAGCCGCCGTCCGGGAGCCGCCTGTTGGGCGGCCCGCTCCACGATCTGTTCCAGGTCAATGGCGCTGAAGCGCACGTGCTTGCCGAGCCTGCGGTGCGGTACCCGCCGCAACCGGACCCGTTCGCGAAGCCACGACTCAGGTACCGCGAGCACCCGCGCCGCCTCGGGGATCGTCAGCAACCGCTCCGGCACCTTCCCCTCACCGCCGTTGTCAGGCCGCCCGGTCGGGACCATACTCACCTCCCCCGCGTTCGTTACGTAGAGCGGAGCGGAACTGGCGGCGCTCGTCCTCGGAGGCGCCGCCCCACACCCCGTAGAGTTCGCCGCGCTTCATCGCCTCGGCCAGGCAGTTGATCTGCACCGGACACATGCGGCACATCCGTTTGGCCGCGCGTACCGACCCTCCCTGGCCGGGGAACCACAGGTCCGGGTCCTGGCCCCGACAGGCCGCGTAGGCCTGCCACCCACCAGGCCCGCCCCCAGCGTCGCCCCTGACAACACCGGGCCGTGTGCGGCCGCCAGACGGCCCGTCCGCGCCCGACGCACCACCACCGCCCGTGGGGCGCGAGCCCCGGGTTCGGGCCGCCACGTCACCCACCAACGGCCCCCGGTTTCCCAACGGTGCCTGTCGTCGCATGTCCCCCATGTCCGCCCTTCCGTGATCGGTCACGATCCGCCCAGGACCCCACCGCACGGCATCTGACCTGACCCCGCACTGTGGGTGTTCTCGCCCTGATGAACCCCGAAGAAGACACCCGCCACCGCGGATGCGACATCGGCTCCGAAACTGTGTCCGCGAGGTCGCGCCTGCGCAGCGCCGCCTCCACTCGCTCGACCGGTCGCGAAGCTCGTCCGCGCCATCGCACGAGGGTCGTGTGAGAAGAGCAGGCACGCCGCCGTCCTCCTGGGCCTGCTGGGCGATCTTGACCGCGCCGCTGCGCCACCACCGAGCAGTACAGGCAAGACCAGAAGCAACAAAGGGACAAGAGCTTCCAGCAGAGGAAGAGCAGAGGAGACGGGGCCGCTGTGGTGGGCGGTGGCTTGGCGTTGAGGGTGTGCGGGGGCGTTCGCGCCCCCGCACACCACGGGGCGCCGCCCGCCCCACGTGAAGAGGACTACCTCCTTGGGTAGACAGCCGGGGCGGCCGGTGGACCACCCCCAAGCCCGGCCGACCTGCACTGTGACTGTTCTCAGGGGTGGTCCACCCAAGGCCGGACCCCCACACGGACGAGCGGGTGGAGTAGGCATTGGCCCTGTCACAGGCCCACCCATCGGCCCGCAGGTTCACCGCGCTTTTGGGGGCTCACCACTCGTTCTCCTCGACCGTGGGGTAGGTGCGGGCGATCTCGTGCAGGGCGACGATGCGGGGGTGGGTGGCCGAACGCCAGATCCGTGCGCCCGCTCCCGGAGCCACCAGTTGCTGGTGGGTGGTCAGGTACACCCCGACGCGGTCGGTGCAGTCCCCGGCCAGCTTCTGTGCCGCGTTCTTCTCGCGCTCGGTGGAGTGGAGGGCGAACAGCACCACCGCGGCGGGGGTGCGGTAGCGGGTCAGGCGTTTGTAGCCGCGCATCTTGTTCTTGAGCTGGGTCAAGGACTCGGAGCCGGTGTCGTACTCCACGAACGCCGTCAGACGCACCCCCTCCTGGTTCCACCTCACCTGGGCGTCGGGGCGCACGTCGTAGCCGTAGCGGCGTTCGCACTCGCGTTCACCGAGCCACCGCTCCACCTCGGCGCCGCACTGGCGGGCGCTGTCCAGAAAGTCGACCCGGGTCTGGGCCAGGCCCAGCATGTGGTCCAGCTGGGGTGAGTGGGCCAAAGCCAAGACGCGGTCGGCGCGGAACTTCAGCGCGTCGGGTTCCTTGCCCTGGTGCAGGGCGAGCAGGACGGCGCCGGTGGGGGTCAGGACCCAGTGGTCGGGGGCGTTGCGGTCGTGGGCGTGGCGGCGGAAGCGGTTGAGGACCCCGTAGCGGTACAGGGTGAGCAGGCGTGAGCGGGCGCGGCGTGGTCCGGCGTCGGGGAAGTAGATGCGGTGCAGGTGGTGGGTGGTCATCACCCGGTGTTCCCAGAGTCCGGCCAGGATCTGGCGGTCGCGGCTGGTGATTCGGGGCGCCAGGTGGATCAGTGTCTTGGTGTAGTCGCTCACGCATGCCCTCCCGGGGCCGTCGCGGTCTGGTGCTTTGAACTCCCTGATGAAGACCGTGCAAGCGCGAATGCGACACCCGAGGGAAGAACTTTTTCCCGGGTTCAGCCCCCGAAGGCGGGTTCACTTCGGGTTCAGAACAGGTTCAGAACGGGTTCAGTGGACACACCCACCCCCCACCAACGCCTTCGGGGCGGCGCCACGTGCGTGGCGCCGCCCCGAGGTGAAAGCGGGTTGCTCAGCGGCGGATGTCCAGCCAGGTCCTCACCGCAGCGGCCAGCTCATCGAACTCCCCCGGCCCGCCCGCGCCGGGAACCCGCTGCCTGCGGTCGGATACTTCGTCTGGGTGGTGGAACAGGTAGGGGCGCACGCCCCGCACCCCGTCGTCATCGACACACCAGCCCTGCTCGGAAGGGTGGGGGCGGCGAGGACGCGGTACTCGCACCGGCCCGGGGACGGGCCTGGTCTGCGGGGCACCGAAGGAGGCACCTCCCGGCCTTGCCCACTTCGCTGGTGTTGTTACAGGCCTGGTTCGGGGCGAGGGCCTGTCCTGTTCCAGCGCGCGCCGGTGGGGTGAGGGCAGCGGGCGCCGTTCCTGACGCGCGTCCACCGCACTGCACAGCAGCGCGGCCAGTACCGCGCCGAACAGCCACCGCACCTGCTGGGCCCATCCTCGGACGGGTTTGCGGTGCCGACCGCTAGGCTTCTCCACGATCTCCTCCTGGTTGCTTCAGGTGGGGATTCAGCCCTGGCCTGGTGCCGTTAACACCGGGCCGGGGCGCCTCCACGTCTTCTGTCGTTCCTGTGCGGAGCGGGCGGGTGTCTTTGGCTCTGGGGTCGTACGCCACCCGAAACTGCGCTTCCCACCCACACCACACAAAGGGCACAAAAAGGCCTTTTCCTGCAGAAAATGGTGCCGCTTCCGCTGGGCTGGTCGATGTTCGCTTGGACAAGCGAGGTTCTTCAACACCTGCCACCGGGAAACATCACCGCGTTCGGGTCACAGCGGCAGGCGGGTCCGACCGAAACGGTCGAAAGCGGCACGAACCATCAACGGCCCTCCCGCGCTTGTGGAGAAGTCCCAGTGCAGGGCCAGGGCGTTCACCAGCGCCAGGCCATATCCACCTTCGGCCAGCACGAGTTCGCTCTTCTCCACACCGGATGCGGTGGACATGGTGGGCACGGTGGCCTGCGCACCCGGTTTGGGGCCGTCGTCGGTGACACGGAGCAGGAACAGGCGCGGGCGCCGCTGGATCTCGATCCTCACCCGGCCTCCCGGAAGCCCGGACGCGGTGTGCTTGAGGGCGTTGGCGTGCAGCTCAGCCAGGGACACCAGCAGCGGGTGGGCCGCGCTGGGTGTGGTCCTGGTGGCCTGCATCGCCCACCGGCGTGCGGCCCGCACGTGGTGGGGGCAGGGCCCGCAGACCAGGCCGCTGGTGTCGGGGTCGGTGTGGCGGATGCGCCTGGGCAGGTCGAGCGAGGAAGAAGTCTGAGCTGGGGTCATGGATTTCCACCGGGTCCTTTCGCCGTGGTCGTGGTCACTATGCGTGAGCCCGCAGCAAAAGGATGTGGTCAGGACGTTCACATCGGGAAGGTCGGACGGAGAGTTCCCGAATCTTCCATGGGCCTCTGGAATTCTGTGGAATGCCCCATGGGATGCGTCGCTCTGTGGTCACATGGCCTCATGCACACAGACGAACGCGCCCTCAAGGCCTTCGGGCACGAATTGCGCAGGCTGCGCGGGGAAACCGAACTTACCCAGAAAGCGCTGGCGCGGCGGGTCAGCCAGCGCGGCACGACGATCAGCGACTCACACGTGTCCGACATCGAGAACGGCCGGGCGACGGCACGGCCGTGGCTGCGCAAGCTCCTGGACGAGATCCTGGAGAGCGATGGGAGGTTGGAGAGGTTCTGGGAGGAGCTGACGGGATCCGGACGGCAGGTGTGGCTGCACGAGGTCACCAAACGCACCCACGCCGCCGACGCCCTGTTCGAGTACCAGCCCCTGGTGTTTCCAGGTTATCTCCAGACCCAGGACTACTCCTACGCACTCATTCGCTATGGGGCACCGTGGCTTTCCCAGGAGCAGGTTCTCTCCCTGGCCAAGGAGAGGAACGACCGTGCCAAGCGCATGGCCGAAGCCGCCTCCCCGGTGATCTGGTTGATCATCGACCAGAGCGTGCTCTGGCGCCGCTACGGGTCTCCCCAGGTGCAACGCGACCAACTGGCGTACGTGGCCCAGCAGATCGAGCGGGAACGCGTCACCGTCCAGATGCTTCCGGTCCGGGCTCCACGACATGCGGGAACATCAGGGCCCAGGCGCATCATCACCACCGCGGACGAACCCGAGGTGGTGTACATGGAATCCGCGGAGGAGGGCCGCATCATCTCGGGATCGG
Organism: Nocardiopsis sp. M1B1; assembly: GCF_052466615.1. Classification (NCBI taxonomy): domain Bacteria; kingdom Bacillati; phylum Actinomycetota; class Actinomycetes; order Streptosporangiales; family Nocardiopsidaceae; genus Nocardiopsis; species Nocardiopsis sp. M1B1. The sequence continues at coordinate 1,610,957 of NZ_CP196194.1, read as the reverse complement.
CCGATATCAGCCGAAGCCGTATGGTGTTCACTGCTCTGCAAGGGGCCTCTCGGGACCCGCAGGAGACGCTGCAAGCCATCCATGACGAGATGAAGGCGATCGACGATGAGTGACTGGCACAAGAGCAGTTACAGCGGCGGGACCAACGAGTGCGTCGAGGTCCGCGAGCACAGCGCCGGCGCGGACGTGCGCGACACCCAGAACCGCTCGCGCGGCCAGCTCGCCTTCACCTCGGACGAGTGGAACGCCTTCGTCAGCACCCTTCACCTGACCAGCGAGTGAACGCCTACGAGATGGTCTCCCCGTTCTCCAGGTAGACCGTTGTGCCCTCTTGGCGTGCGCGTGCGCCATGGGCGATCCTGCGCGCGAGACGGGGAATCGTTGCAGCCTCGATCGTGGCTACGTCGTGGAACTCGTATCCGGTCAGCTCGGCCGGATTGAGGGTGATCTGGTCCAGCCATTCCTGGCCTAGCACTCCCCCGTCGAAGACGAACAGCTGCTTGTCTCCCTCGGAGGGGTTGGGCGCCCAGTCCACGACCAGGAGACGCCCGATGGGTGGAGCGATCCCCAGTTCCTCCTTCACCTCGCGCACTGCGGCCTGGGTCGGTGTCTCCCCGTGCTCGATGTAGCCGCCGGGGATGTCCAGGTAGTTCTTGTAGGAGGGAACCACCATCATCACCTGACCGAGGTGATTGAAGAACAGGGCACCTGCGGCGACCCGGGGGCGGGAGAAGGATTCTGTGGGATCAGAGGCCATGCTCCGACACTAACGGGCCTCCGAGTCAGAACATCCCCATCCGGTGCGCCAGATCCGCCAGCCTCCGATCCCGCCTCCCCGCCTTGGTCCGCATCATGCGCCCCACGATCTGATGGCTCATCACGTGCCGGTGGACATGGGAGGCTGCCAACCTCTCTGCCTCCAGCATACGCTCCACGGCTGACGGGATCTCGTTGACGTTCGCGAACGCTCCAGCCACGTCGAAGAGGTGACGTACCCGCCTCTCCCGTGGCAGGGCCGCGGTATCGACACCAACCCCCAGTTCGAGGACAGCACGCGGATCTCCGAGGCTGGCCGCAACGGTCACTCTGTGCAGGACCACGTTGGTCGGCCCGAACGCCGTCCACAGATGGTTGGCGTCCCGCCCGAGCCGGGAAGCGACGCGTTCGGCTTCCTTCAGGTACTCCATCGCGCTGGCACGATCCCCGTTGCGCGCCGCGGCCACGGCTCCCGGCAACAACAGGGTGCCGTAGACAGACAACAGCTGCACGTTGGTGGGACGACTGCCCTGCTCCCGCCGCAGATACGCAGCGGCTTCCCCTGTCAGCGCGACAGCCGTCTCATATTGCCCGCGTGAGTGGAGGGAATGCACCCCCGAACGCATCAGGGAACCCTGCAGGGGCAGATCGCCGTAGTCGAAGGCCGCCTTCATCCCTCGCTCCGTCGCAATCCAGGCCAGATCTGATTCTCCGACCTTGGTGAGGATCATCGCGCACGCCTGACAAGCCAGGGCGAGCAGAGCTCCGGCCCGCCGCCTCTGCTCACCCTCGTAGACACGCACCGCGGTCTGCGCCCGAGCGAGGAGGTCGGGGAGCCCGCGAAACACCCGGCTGTAGTCGGATGCTTGGTAGGCGCCCATGACCGTTTCCGCCTCGTTTCGAAGAAAGTGCAGGTCCGGTTGCTCACCGTTGTTGTCGGCGAACAGGAAAACCGGGCTGATCTGTCGGTAGTCCATCAAGACTGACCGGATCTGCGCGACATGCACGTCCGTTTCCTCATGGTGCCCATGGCGCGTGTGGTCTCCGATCAGGGCGATGACGGGAACGCCGAGGGCCTCGGCCAGTGAGCTGATCACCGAGAGACGGTCCAAGGGCGCCCGGTCGTTCTCGACCTTGCCCAGCCAGTCGGCCGTTCTCCCGACCAAACCAGCCAGCACCTCTTGAGAAAGGCCGCGTCGGAGCCGGTGCCAGGCGACCCGCTGGCCTGGGCTGAGCTGAGGGGAACTCGGAGGCATCAGAGCCCTTCCCAAACACCCCGGAATTTCTTTCCGGGTCACGCGGAGAATGTGGCCTTAACTTCCTAACACCCCGCCTGGCCGCAGGGAAGGCCCGTCCATCCCTCTCATCCGACATTCCCTCGAAACTCGTTAACGGACTTGACTAAAGAGGAAACAGTCAATGCGCATAACCTGCCATGAAGTCCTCGTTCCCAGCACGGACTCCGGGTTCAACGTGGTCGAACGCAAGGGCATCGGTCACCCCGACTCGCTCGCCGACCTCATCGCGGAGGAGTTCTCCCGTCGCTACTCACTCCACGGACTCGACCGCTTTGGAGCGGTCCCGAACCACTGGGTGGACAAGGTCGCCCTGGTCGGCGCCGAGGCTGAGGTCGTCTTCGGCCGCTACACGGTTCACAAGCCCATCAGCGCGTACCTGTTCGGCAAGGTGACGCGCTCGGTGGGCGACCGGTCCATCCCGATCGAAGGACTATTCCGGGCGGCGGTCGAGGACGTCCTGGCCGAGGCGACCGGTAGTAAGGACATCGTCCGTTCCGTGCGCAGCTTCGTGGAGAACACCGCGGGTATCGGAGCGGACCACCCCGCCACGTTCTACCGTCCCTCCGCTGACGAGGAGTGCCGTGTACCGGGTGGCGGCGCGCTGGCCAACGACACGGCCTTCTGTAGCGCTTACGCCCCTGCTGATCCCTTGGACGTCCTGGCGGTCGACGTGGAGAACCACGTCAACGGTTCCTCCTTCAAGGACGGGCTCGACGGCCTCGGTTCCGACGTCAAGGTCATGCTGGTCCGGTCGGGGAGCGTGCTGGAGGTGACGGTCTGCCTTCCGGTGCACCCCGAGGCGGTCGGCTCACACCGTGAGTACACGGCCCTGGTATCCGAGGCGTACGACCGCCTCGACGCCTTCATCAACGAGCACCCGATCGTCCGGCGGAAACCGTGGCTGACGCGGTTGAGCGTCAACACCAAGGACCACGGCAGCGGTGCCTACCTCGCGCCCTTCGGGACATCGCTGGGCAAGGGCGACTGCGGGCTCGTCGGCCGGGGCAACAAGGCCAACGGCGTCATCTCCGCCAGCGGCGGCGTGGGGGTGGAGGCCCTGGCCGGGAAGAACCCCGTGCACCACACCGGGAAGCTGTACACGCTCGCCGCCGCGCGCCTGGCTGACCGCATCCACGCCAAGCTCGGTGTGCCCAACGAGGTCGTGCTTGTCTCGCGCAACGGCGATCGCCTGGACGCCCCTTCGTTCGTGGGCGTTCGACTGGCACGGCGCGGCAGCCGTCTCGACCGCGATGCCGTGGAGGAGTTGACCGCCGCGACGCTGGCCGAGCTTCCGCTGCTCTCCGAGCGCCTGCTCACGCTGTCCCCGATCGACCGTTTCCGCGACCCGTCGCTGGTCCTGGAGGTGTGAGCCGATGACGGACATCGACCTGGCCGGGCTCAGCGTCGTCCTGGTCACCTTGGACTCGTGCCGCTATGACGTCGCGGCGAGCGCGCGCACCCCGAACCTGGCGAAACTCGGTCCGCTGCTGAAGGCCGAGAGCCCGGGAACCTATACGCTCCCCGCCCACGCCGCGTTGTTCAACGGTTTCCTGCCCCGGCCGGTCTCAGTGCCTTTCCCACTCGGTGGAAACAGCGTGGACACCATCTGGCGTTCAGCCGCGGCCCGGCCCTCGAAGCGCCACGCCGTCCCTTTCGACGGGCCCACGCTGATGGCGCACTACAGCGGTAAGGGCTACCGAGTGGTGGGTGCGGGCGGCGTGACCTTCTTCGACTCCTCGGAGCCGGCCAACGGCCTGCCGAGACTGTTCCCGGAGTTCCACTACTTCGGTCGGCCCTGCCGCCCCTCAGCCACTCCAAGGGCTCGTGTGGCCGATCGCGGTGAAGACCTGCCGTTGGCCCACACTCGGATGCTCGCGGACCTGTGTCTGGAGGCCGAACGGTTCTTCCTGTTCGTCAACTGCTCCAGCACGCACATCCCCTACACGACCCCCTTCAGCCCCCTCACCAAGCGGAACAAGGCACTCCTCCAACGCCTCTACCAACTGCACGACTCCCAGCAGAACGACTCCGACGATGACCTGCTGACCGCTGAAGACATCGAAGTACTCCTGGACATGCAGAGGCGCGCCCTGGAATGGGCCGATACCCGTTTGGGCGATCTGTTCTCACGGCTGGAGGCACGGTGCCCCTTGGTGGTGGTCTGCGCCGACCACGGCGAGGAGTTCGGAGAAGGCGGCAGGTTCGGCCATGCACACCCGCATCCGACGGTCGCCACGGTGCCCCTGTGGTGCGGCGTGTTGGGCGGGGGATGAGCCATGGCCGGCCTCCAACCCTGGTTCGTGCACCCCGCACTCATCACGGCTTCCTCCGAGGGAGTCCGGACACGGCTGGGCATCTCCCCCAACCACGCGTCCTTTCGCGTCGGTGTCCTGCGCACGCACCTGCTCACCGCGCTTCTGGCTCACAGCGCCGCGCAACGTCTCGGTGTCAGCGCGCACGTGTCCGTTCGGTGGGATGACAGCGACAGCCTGCGCAGCCGCGACGAACACCGGCCCCGGTTGTTCCGAGAGCTCACGCGGGTGACTCAGATACCGGTCAAGGACGAGGCCTTCCGTCAGAGCCGACGAGGCGACCGGTACCGGCAGGCCCTACGGCGGCTGGACGCCCGAGGACTTCTGGTGATGAGGCGAGGGCTCGTTTGCCTCGATGTGGCTGCCACGGACCGGCTCATAGCCGCACAGGGCACCTGTTCCAAAGCTCTGACCGCCTCCGTGGCGGTAAACGCCACCACAGCCCTCACTCCGGCGCAGGCGACGGTTCCGCTCATGCGCGGTGACGGGCGGGCCCTGTGGCATCTGGCCACGGTCGTGGATGACATCGAACAGCGCACGACCTTAATCGTCCGGGGCACCGACAAACGCGACGCCACACCCGTCCAGGTCCGCCTGTACTGGGCCCTGAACGAGGGAAGGCGCCCTCCGGCGCACCTGTTCCTGTCCAAACTGCTGGAGCCGGGGTCTGTAGTACCTCGTATCTCAGACCTGCTCGAACAGGGCGTCAGGCCCTCGACGCTGCGGTGCTTCCTCGCTGAGCCGTACCTGAGCCAACTGCAACCAGCTGCTCTGCCGGTCAGCTTCTCCGACCTGGTGGACCAGGTCCGTACGGTTCTTCCCCACCACGGGGACAGCCTTCTAGACGAACGACGTCTACGGTCCCTGGAGCGGAAGGTGTCCGTCACCCTCACTCCAGAGGTGGCCAAACAGGAACTGGATGACCGCTGCCCGGGGGCGCCCCCGCGCGTCACCACGTGGATCACCCAGTGCTACCCGCGTCCGCTGTCCCAACAGGTCCGACTGTGCCGGGCACTCACCGACATCGAGATCGACCATGAACTACCTCCCGACCAGGCGGAGGAGGCGTGGTGGTGGCTGGACTCCTGGTTACGCGACATGGCCAAGGGCCCGCCTCCGCATCCGGTGCGCTGGGTGCTCACCGGTCAGCGGGACGGGCCCGCAGCATCAGAACTCCTGGAAGTTCTTCCTCCGTGGTTGGTGCCCCTGCGGCTGGCCTCAGCTCGTCAGGCGTTGAGCCGCTCCAGCGCCGCGCGCAGTCGCTCCAGTGCGCGCTCCCGGCCCAGCAACTCCAGCGACTCGAACAGCGGCAAGCCGACCGTGCGGCCGGTGACCGCGACCCGCACCGGGGCCTGAGCCTTGCCGAGCTTGAGCCCTTGGGCGGCCCCGGCCTGCTCAAGGGCTCCCTTCAAGGACTCGGCGTCCCAGGTCAGGGACTCGTCGGAGAAGGCGGCGATCGAGGCGGTGAGCATCTCCGCGCCGATCCCGGGCTTCATGGCCTTGGCCCAGCTCTTGTCATCGAAGACCGGGGCGTCCAGGAACAGGAAGTCCACGTTCGGCACGATCTCGTTGAGCACCGCCACTCGGCTCTGCGCCAACGGGGCGATCGTGGCGAAGACGCCCGGGTCGAAGTCCTCACGCCGCCACGGCACGTCCTCACCCTCCAGGTAGGGGGCGCAGCGCTTGACGAACTCGTCCACGTCCAGGGCGCGGATGTAGTCGCCGTTGAAGGCGCGCAGCTTCTTCTCGTCGAAGAAGGCGGGCGAGGAGTTCACATCCGACAGCGCGAAGAGCGGGATCATCTCCTCGATGGGCATGATCTCGCGGTCGTCCCCGGGCGCCCAGCCCAGCAGCATCAGGTAGTTGACCATGGCCTCGGGAAGGAAGCCCTCGGCCTGGTAGGACTCCATGGCGACCTTGTCGCGGCGCTTGGACAGCTTCTGGCGCTTCTCGTTCACCAGTACCGGGGCGTGCGCCCACACCGGCGGCGTGTGCCCGAGTGCCTCCCACAGGAGCTGCTGCTTGGGAGTGTTGGACAGGTGTTCCTCACCGCGAATGACGTGGGTGATGCCCATCTCGACGTCGTCGACCACGTTGGCCAGCACGAACAGGGCAGTGCTGTCAGCGCGGGCGATGACGAAGTCCTCCAGGGCCTCGTGCGGGAACTCCACCCGCCCCCGGATCTGGTCCTCCACAACCGTGGGCCCGCCCCCGGAAATCCGGAAACGCAGCGCACGCCCCGGCCCGGCCTCCAGACCGCGGTCGCGGCAGAACCCGTCGTAGCCCAGGTTGGGGTTGTCGCGCCGGGCCTGGACCTGTTCGCGGGTGCAGTCGCAGTAGTAGGCCAGGCCTTCCTTGCGCAGGCGTTGGGCGGCCTCGGTGTGCTGGTCGGCGTAGTCGGTCTGGGAGTAGGGGCCCTCGTACTGGGTGGCGTCCACGCCCAGCCAGGCCATGGCGGCCAGGATGCCCTCGGTCCACTCGGGGCGGGAGCGGGCGGCGTCGGTGTCCTCGATCCGCAGCACCATGGTGCCGCCGGATTGTCGTGCGACCACCCAGTTCAGCAGCAGGGACCGGGCGTTGCCCACGTGGAACATGCCGGTCGGAGAGGGTGCGAACCTGGTGCGGATCGAGGTGTCAGTCACGGCCCAGAGCCTAGCGCGATCACCTGCTGTATCGAAGCCGGACAGTGATCCGAGAGGAAGAGTCAGGGGGTTTCCTCCAACACCTCAAACCTTCATGCAGGGCCCCGGAGTTCTCGCGGTTCAGATCCATACGGGTTGGTCTGGAGTGATGCCGTGGAGTTCGAGGACCTTGTCCGGAAACCTCGGGGCACCTCAGACCCTGACCGATAGCACGAGGTGGTGATCGCATGGCTCGCCGAGCACATTCAGTCCTGAGAGACACCGCAGCATCCGCGCGAAGCACCGCTTCGTTCGGCCACACCCGGAGAAACCCGGTTGAAGCGGCACAGCCCCGATATCATCGAGGGCGTTGGCCCGCCCGGGGTCACGGAGCGCGAGGGAGAGCCGACGTGGCTGAGCCGTGGCTGTCCGCTGACGACATCGCCGCCCATCTCGGGGTCACCAAAGACACCGTCTACGCCTGGATCGTCAAGAAAACGATGCCCGCGCACAAAGTCGGGCGCCTCTGGAAGTTCAAGGCGAGTGAGGTCGACGACTGGGTACGGCGAGGCGGCGCCGCGGTCTCGTCCGAGACCTCTCCGCCAGAATGAGCAGCTCACCGCGCTGAGCCGCCATCGCTGTGTATCGGTGACACCCCGTATCTTGATCCACTGACCAACAACCGGAAGGAGGCACTAGATGAGCGTCACGTCTCAGACGCACGGCCGCTACGCGCTGTCGTTCACCAGCGGTGCGCTCCTGGCCCGGGAGGCCGTGATTGTTGCGCCGCTCTACCTTGAGACACGTGATTGGGGAGCCGTTCGTGAGCAGCTCCGCGCGGAGAATCTGCTTCAGGCGAGAACTACATCGTCGGGGGTCCGGCTAGCGCGCGAAGTCGCCCAGCGGTTGGCTGTGCTCACCTATTCGGAATTGGAGTTGCTGCGAGACGCAAGTCCCAGTGAGCGCGGTCACCTGATGTGGGTCGCAGCATGCCGCCGGTACGCGCTCATCGGCGACTTTGCTGAGGAGGTCGTCAGGGAGCGGTTCCTGCTACTCATGCCGACGCTGAGCTACGACGACTTTGACAGCTTCGTCCGAGGTAAGTCTCTGTGGCACCCAGAACTCGCTGAAGTGAAGGATTCGACGTTGCAGAAACTCCGCTCGACAGTGTTCCGGATGCTGACAGAGGCTGGCCTGATCGTCGCCAGCGAGATCGTCCACACGTCTATTACCGAGCGTTTCCGAGAGGCGCTCGACGCGCAGACTCCGAGCGATGTCCGGTTTCTCCCGGCTCACGACAGCAAGGGGGTGCGTTGTGACACCGCATGAACTCACTCGCCAAGAAGAGCACCTGTTTGCGGTGCTCAGTGGTGATCGTTTCTTGAAGATGGAGGGTCTGTCGAACGAGGTACCGTTTTTCATCTACCCTTACGAGCCCGAGCATGCCCTCGACGTGACGAAGGCGAAGAAGCGGGTCAAAAACCTGCTGGCGAGCAAGGGCATCGAGATTCGCGAGATCAACCTCTATGACCTATCCGTCGAGGTCCTCAAGGATCGCGGTGACTGGGACGAAGTACTTGAAGTCGAGCCTGATCTGGACAAGGCCGAGTTCTCCGAGATGTTGCAATCCATGCTCAACCCGCAGCAGCACCTCGCACCTGTGATTCGGGAGCGGCTCGCCGATGGCGGATTCGACATCGTGTTCCTCACGGGGATCGGCGAAGTCTTCCCCTACATCCGTTCCCACAACGTGCTCAACAACCTGCAGAGCGTCGTGCTGGGCCGACCGATGCTCATGTTCTTCCCTGGTCGCTACGAGCAGTCCGACACCCTCGGCTCGTCGCTGGTCCTGTTCGGCAGATTGAAAGACGACCAGTACTACCGCGCCAAAAACATTCTGGAACAGGAACCGTGACCGCCATGCACCTCACCGAGATTTTCGCCAAGGATGTCCAGCGCCCTATCGAGGGAGTCATCAAGGCCGACGACATTGCGCACCTGGGCACCGAGGTCGACGAGTACGTCCTGACCAACGAGGCGGCCAAAGGGCTGGAGTCGCTGCTTGAGGCGTACACGAACTACACCAACGCGAACGGTGTGTGGGTTTCTGGCTTCTTCGGCTCCGGTAAGTCGCACCTGTTGAAGATGCTCGCGCACCTTCTCGGTGACGTGGAGGGCGACGATTTTCCTCGGGAGCGTGTCTCGGAAAGCTTCCGCACCAAGGCGGAGGATGCCTTCCTGCCGCCACTGCTCGACCAGGCCGACCGCATCCCGGCGAAGAGCCTACTGTTCAACATCGACCAGAAGGCCACGCTGATCAGCAAGGATCAGAGCGACGCCCTGCTGAGGGTGTTCGTGAAGGTCTTCAATGAGTCCCGCGGCTATTACGGCGACCAAGGCCACATCGCCCGTTTCGAGCGACAGCTCGATGACGAGGGCCAACTGGAGGCTTTCAAAGACGCCTTCCGATCGGTGTCCGGCCGCGACTGGGTGGAGCGTCGGCCGAGCTTCGGTCTTCCGACGGTGCGTCGCCAGGTTAACGAAGCATACGCCCAGATCACCGGCCTGGATGCATTGAACGCTCCCGACATCCTAAAGACGTACCAGGACACCTACTCGGTATCGATCGACGACTTCGCTGATGAGGTTCGCACCTGGCTAGACAGGCAACCGGCCGGCTACCGGCTGAACTTCTTCGTCGATGAGGTCGGACAGTTTATCGGCTCGAACACGCACCTTATGCTGAACCTTCAGACGATTGCTGAGTCCCTGAACACGAAATGCAGCGGCCGGGCCTGGGTATTCGTGACATCGCAGGAGGACATGGACAAGGTTGTCGGAGACCGCACCAAGCAGCAGGGCAACGACTTCTCGAAGATTCAGGCTCGGTTCAAGACCCGCGTCAAGCTCACATCAGCCGACGTGGAAGAGGTCATCCGCAAGCGCCTGCTGGAGAAGAACGACAAAGGCACCAAGGTGCTCGAAGCGGTGTATGCGCAGGAGGCGGCAAACTTCAAGACGCTGTTCGACTTCGTGGATGGCGCCAAGACCTATCGCAACTTCACCGACAAGGCCCACTTCGTCGGCACCTACCCATTCGTGAGCTACCAGTTCCCTCTGTTCCAGGCCGCGATCGAGGGCATCTCCGACCACAACGTCTTCGAAGGCCGTAACAGCTCCGTCGGTGAGCGCTCCATGCTTGGCGTTGTCCAGCAGGTCGCTAAGGACATCGGCAACGTCGAGATCGGCGCACTGGCCACCTTCGACAGCATGTTCGCCGGCATCCGTGCATCGCTGAAGTCCGCGGCGCAGCGCTCGATCGACCGGGCCGAGCGCGACTTGCCCGACAGTGGCTCGCCGGTCACGAGGCTCGCGGTGCAGCTACTCAAAGCGCTGTTCCTGGTGAAGTACGTGGAGAGCTTCCAGGCAACACCGCGTAACCTAACCGTGCTGGTCTACGACCGGTTCGAGCTCGATCTGCCGACGCTGTCCAAACAAGTACAGGAAGCGCTGACGCTGTTGGAGACGCAGACCTACGTGCAGCGCAACGGTAACGTCTACGAGTACCTGACCAACGAAGAGCAGGTGATCGAGGAAGAGATCAAGAATGTCGAGATCGACTCCTCAGAGCTTTCCACCCGGCTCAACAAGGTTCTCTCCGGAGATGTCATTAAGACCTCCAAGATGCGCTATGCCAAGAACGGACAGGACTTCGGGTTCGGATACAAACTCGACGACCAGGCATTTGGCCAACAGCGGGAACTCTCCCTTCACTTCATCACCCCCGAGTACCCTTACGGCCCCGAAGAGATCCGAATGCACTCGGCAGGCAAGGACGAGCTGCGCGTGATCCTCGCCCCCGACGATCGGGTGCTGGCCGACCTGCGGCTGCTAATCAAGACGGAGAAGTACACCAAGCGCAAGCAGACCAGCTCGCTATCCCCAACTGAAGAACAGATTCTGCGAGCCAAGGCGACCCAGAACGCTATGCGGGAAAAGGAACTGGTTGAGCGCATCCGTCGCGCTGTCGGTCGAGCCGATCTCGTGATCAACGGCGCGGACCTCACGGTGGGGTCACCGGACGCGATCACACGGATCACTGGAGGGTTCCAGGACCTCATCGCACGGACCTATACGCAACTCAGTCTGCTCGGAGGGCACACCTATTCCGAGCAACAGGTCGCCGGGTTCACGAGCCCTGACCAGTCCGCGATAATCGATGACTCCTCAATCCACGCACTCGCCGTGCCAGCCAACGAGGTGCTGTCGTACCTGATGCAGCGTGAGCGGCGTGGTGAGCGGGTTACGGTGAAGAAGATCGTTGATCATTTCCAGGCCAAGCCCTACGGCTGGGACCTCGCTTCTATCGAGGTCGTCATCGCATGGCTCGTCGGCACCTCGAAGATCACCCTGACCGTCGACTCGAACATCCTCAAGCGCAGCGAGGTCGCTGCCGCACTGCGGAACACACAGAAGCACTCCCATGCCGTCGTCACACCGCAGAAGACCTTCGACCAGCGCAAGGTCACGGCGCTGCGCGCTTTCTGCACAGACTTCTTTGACGAGCCCACCTCGCCGAAAGACCCGCTCGAACTGGCGCGGCACACCAACGAAGGTCTTCGCGCCAAAATCGACGAACTCAAGGCACGAGTCAATAGCTCGAAGTACCCTTTCATCTCTCAGCTCAACGCGTCCATCACCCTGCTTGAATCCGTCGTTGGCAAACCGGATGATTGGTACCTGACAGACTTCGTCAGCGCCGACGATCTGCTCGATTCGAAGACCGACACCATCGATCCCATCCAGGCGTTTCTTGGTGGTACTCAGCGGAAGATTTTTGACGAAGCAACCGAGTTGCTGGCCGACAACGCCAGCAATCTTAACTACCTACCCTCCGGCAGCAGCCAGGAAGTGGCGCAGCTCCTCGATGACCCGCAGGCCTTCCGCGGCAACCGGATGACCAAACTCAAGGCCGCCGCCGTTGAACTCCGGTCACGAATCAAGGACGAGATCATTGCCAAACGCGACGAAGCACTGCTGCAGATCGACTCCCGTTGGGCGCCCCTCCAGAGCAGCGCCATCTATCGGGAAGCCACGGACGACGCCCAGCAAGATGTAAGCCAGAAGGTCAGCTCGATCCTCGATCGAATCGGTCGCGAGAGCCAGATCGCCGTCATCCGCGATATCGCGAACACCTTCGAAGAGCGCACTTACCCCGCCATCCTTGACCAGCTCGCCGCATCCCCCCGCACCAGCAGCACTGATGACAGCAACCCGCCAGCTCCGGCGCCATCGAAAAAACAAACCATCTCGATCAAGAGCATCAGCGCCACCGGCCTCAACGGCATCCTGGAGACCGAGGAGGACGTTAATCAATACCTCGACGCGCTGCGCACGGCACTAGTGCAGGCCCTCAAGGACGACAAGCGCATCGCGCTGTAGGAGACGACCCACATGGAAACCGCACTGCTGAAAAGCTTCGCCACCTGGGCCAGGCGCGAACTCATCACGCAGATCAGTGCTCGCCTGACCACCGTGCTCGCCCCCGCGTCACCAGAGCGAGTCGAGAACCAGCGTGCCGTCACCATGCTCGAACGCGACATCACCGCCACCGGCGGCGGTACCAAGGGCAAAGACGCGGTCGCCGATAAGGTCGCCTACACCTGGTTCAACCGCATCATCGCCCTGCGTTTCATGGATGCCAACAGGTACACCGGAGTCGGTGTCGTCTCGCCTGCCCACGGCCAACAGAACGGACAGCCAGAGGTACTTGCCGACGCCAAGCGCGGCAGTATCGATCCCACCGTCATCAGCAATAAGCAGACCCGCGACACCATTACCGGCCTCCTCGACGGCACTCGATCCAGCACAGACGCCCAGGGAGAGGCGTACACGCTGCTACTCGCCGAGTACTGCCGCTACTGGAACCGTGCCATGCCGTTTATGTTTGAGCGCGAGGGGGACTACACCGAACTCCTTATCCCCGCGAACCTCCTCGCGGCAGACTCAGTGCTCACCCGCGCTGCCACCGTACTCACGGAAGTGGTCTGTCGTGATGTTGAGGTGATCGGTTGGTTGTACCAGTTCTATATCTCTGAGCGGAAAGACGAGGTCTTCGCCGGGTTCAAAAGGGGCAATAAGGCGGGCGCCACCGATATTCCCGCTGCGACCCAGTTGTTCACCCCGCACTGGATCGTCCGCTACCTTGTCGAGAACTCCCTCGGCCGTCTCTGGATGCTGAACCACCCCTCGTCCCAGCTCGTCAAGCAGATGGACTACTATATCGCCCCGATCGATGAAGAGACCGACTTCCTCAGGCTCAACAGCCCCGAGGAGTTGAAAGTCATCGATCCGGCCTGCGGCTCCGGGCATATGCTCACTTACGCCTTCGACCTCCTCTACGCTATCTATGAGGAGGAGGGATACGCCCCCTCGGAGATTCCCGAGCTGATCCTCATCCACAACCTGTATGGTACAGAAATCGATCCGCGTGCGGGGTCACTAGCAGCATTCGCACTCGCGATGAAAGCTCGCGCGAAGCGTCGCACGTTCTTTAACAAGCAGGTTCAACCGAATATCTGCGTGCTCAACCCGATCAGCTTCACACCGGACGAGATCGAGCTTCTGCTTACCCCTGGTGGGGACCGCGAGGCTGAGTCGGTCTTCTGGAACCAGTTCCAGCACAGCGACACCCTGGGATCGTTAGTAAGACCAGACCCCGGTCTCACTACGCTGCTGAAGCAGCGCATCGCCCGGCTTGACGATGATGGGGACATCCTCCTAGCAGCGTTGCTCAATCGAGCGAAGCGAGCCGTCACCCAGGCTGAGTTTCTCGCGCCTCGGCACACCGTCGTTGTCGCCAACCCTCCTTACATGGGTGCCGGAAATATGGGCTCCGCACTTGCGTCCTATGCGAAGAATGCCTACCCCACGAGCAAGACAGACCTGTTCGCCATGTTCATCGAAACGTGCATGCGCCTTGCCTCGCCATCCGGCTATGTCGCCATGATCACGATGCAGTCCTGGATGTTCCTCGCATCATTCGAGAGGCTACGTGAGCGAATCCTCCTATCAGCGCCCCCATCAACAATGGTGCATCTCGGCGAGCGGGCATTCGACTCGATCGGCGGCGCAGTCGTATCCACCACAGCCTTTGTCCTTCAACTTGGTCGGTCATCATCTAGCCGAGGTACGTACGTGCGGGCGGTCGAGGAACGCACTGAGTCCGAGAAGGCGCAGACGCTGCTAAGTGCTGCAGCTGGCGACCCCGGACCGCTTTTCACGAGTTCCGGTGCGACATTCTCTGAAATCCCAGGAACCCCGATCGTCTACTGGCTTCCGGATGATTTGCGGCACGCTTTCACCCTTGGGAAGCCCTTAGGCAATGTAGCTGAACTACGCGAAGGCCTGTCGAGTTCCGATGCTGATCGATTCGTTCGCATGTGGTGGGAGGTGTCAACACACTCGCGCCTCCTTGATGCCCCTACACCTGACGCGGCCAAAATGAGTGGCGCAAAGTGGTTTCCATTCAATAAGGGCGGAGACTTCCGCAAATGGTACGGGAACCAAGAGCACGTGATCAACTGGCAAAACGGTGGCGCGGAGATACTTGCAGAACGCCCCAAATCTACTGTTCGCAGCCCGCAGTTCTATTTCCGACCTTGCGTCTCGTGGTCGAAGATTTCAACTGGCTCGCCAGCCTTCCGACGCTACCCCCAGGGCTTCGTATTGGGGTCTGCCGCGAAATCGGTCTACGCCAGCTCCGAGCAGGAGGCCACCCTCCTCATGGGAATCTGCAACTCGTCACTGGTACAGTTGCTCCTTGAGGCCAAATCGCCAACCATGTCCTTTGTCGCGGAAGACGTTGGCAGCATACCCGTACTTACGCACACCAACTCAGAGGAACTTCTGAGTATCGTTAATAAGCTTCACTCCAATTCGAAGACAGATTGGGATGAGTCCGAGAATTCCTGGGATTTCACGTCGAACCCTCTTGTTGCATCCGCGAACGCCCGACCGCTAGGCGAGTCATTCGAGGAGTACGGCGAGCACTGGAGAAAACTCACCCTTCGACAACAAGAACTCGAAAAATCAAACAATGAAGCCATCGCAGAGCTCTACAATCTCGGCCACGAAGTGCAGCCCGACGTACCACTGGAGAGAGTGACTCTCAAGCACAATCCAGCCTTCAGGTACTCAGGAAAGCCAAAGGACCAACACGACAGCTTGTTCCGGCAGGATACAGTGAAGGATCTTGTCTCCTATGCGGTCGGCTGCATGTTTGGACGCTTTAGCCTCGACGAGCAGGGCCTGATCCTCGCCGACCAGGGTGCGACGGTGCAGGACTACCTCTCGAAAGTGCCCACGCCAACGTTCATGCCTGACACCGACAACGTCCTCCCGATCGTTGATGGTGACTGGTTTGAGGACGACATCGTGGTACGGTTCCGGCAGTTTCTGCGAACAGCGTTCGGCGATCAGCACTTCGAGGAGAACCTTCGATTTATTGAGGAATCACTCGGCGTCAAATCGCTGCGAGAGTACTTCATCACTCGTGCTGGGCGGTCGAAGTTCTACGACGATCATGTGAAGCGGTACAAGAAGCGGCCGATCTACTGGCTGTTCTCAAGCGCGAAGGGGTCATTCAACGCGCTGGTCTACATGCACCGCTACACGCCGTCTACGGCCTCAACGGTGCTGAGCGAATACCTTCGTGATTTCAAATCGAAGCTGGAGGCGAACCTTCAGCACCAGGAGCGTCTCGCTGCCGGGGATGGTACTCCCCGTGAGAAAGCTGCGGCGCTGAAGGAAGCCGAGTGGCTCCACAAGGTGCTGCTAGAACTGGGCGAGTACGAGCATGATGTGCTCTACCCGTTGGCATCGCAGCAGATCGCGATCGACCTTGATGATGGGGTGAAGGCCAACTACCCGAAGTTCTACCCGGCCCTCAAGAAGATCACAGGGTTGGAGGCAGCCAATGAGTAAGAACGCTCGGAGCAGTGGTGCCTCGGAACCGGAGGAAGCCGAATGAGTTCACTCAGCGCGGTCCTTCCCCACCTGGAACAGCGGTTCGAGTCGCAGCGTCTCGTCTTCTGGCATGACACCGACTGCGAATATGCCTCGGATCTTGATGCCCTTGACCTAGCGGGCGTCACCACACTGCGAGTCGAGAACAACGAGTACGCGGTGAAGAACCGGGTGCTCCACGATGAGCCAGCCGACAGGTTCCTCATCTACCGCGCAGGCGTCGTGCCTCCGGACACGGGAAACTGGCTGCTGGACCTTGAGCTGACCTACGGGGTCTTCACTGCTGACCGGACCGCGCTCGTGCGCCAAGAGCTCGGCCTCACTGGCAGCGGGATCGATGACGTTGTGCGCAACTATGAGAAGTTCTTCCGCACTGCTAAGCGGGTGCAGAGCCTCAAAGCATTGCTCGCAGCCACTGATGACCCGGACAAGTTGCGCGCGAAAATGTGTGCGGTGCTCCTCACCCAGAGTAAGCACAGTATGCTGGAGCTCACGCGCACGTTGCTGATCGAGAACGCACGCGGCGCCAGCGACAAGTATGAGGCTTTGGCCGAGCAAGGGCTCGATGTTTTCCATTGGGCTGGAACTGCCAAGATCTACGGCTATGAAGCGAGCGAGCCCAGCGTCGATGACTTCGTGCTGTGGATGTTCCGCCAGGCTGTCGACGGCTTCGCATCAGACACCCCGGGTGCGCTGCGCAACATTCAGCTCGACTTCGCGAGCCTGCGCAACGACCGGCGCAGCGCCGATGCCCTCGCCACGCTAGCCCGACGGGCATCGGAAAGCCTGAACTACGCCAACAGCATCGAGGATGCCGAACTCTCCGACCTCGTGGGCAACGACCTCTTCGAGGACGTGGAACGCAAGGTCATCAGCGCGCTTACACACGCCATCGTCGGACGGACGATGAGCGCGCGCGAGGTTTCCGAGACCATCCGTGCTCGCCAGAGCAGCATCTGGGCCGACGGCTATCAGAGGCTATACACGGCGCTTGGCGCCGCCTCAGACCTGCTAAGCGAACTCGCGACCGCGAGGTTCGAGATCGCCTCGTTCAACGAAGGGCTCGACCGATATCGCAAGAACTGGTTCCGCATCGACCAGCTCTACCGGCAGTTCCACTTCGCCGCTCGCACAACCGAGTACGCTGGCCCGCTCGAAACGCTCCGGGCCGAGGTGGAGAAGAACTACGCGAACCGGTTCCTCTACGAACTCGGCAACACCTGGCAACAGCAAGTCGATGCCGTGGACGACTGGCGTTCGGTGACGCTGCGTCCGCAGACGAGCTTCTTCGCCGATCACGTCGAGCCGATCGTCCGCAAGGGCAACCGGAAGGCCGTTGTCATCATCTCCGACGCTCTGCGTTACGAGGTCGCTGACGAGTTGCGGTCACGCATCCGTCAAGAAGACCGGTTCGACGCAACGCTCGGCGCGATGCTCGGCGTCATCCCGAGCTACACCCAACTCGGCATGGCAGCCCTCTTGCCGCACAAGACACTGGGTCACTCCCACGATGGCGATCCGGTGCTCGTCGATGGCCAGCGTTCCGACGG
Organism: Nocardiopsis sp. M1B1; assembly: GCF_052466615.1. NCBI lineage: Bacteria > Bacillati > Actinomycetota > Actinomycetes > Streptosporangiales > Nocardiopsidaceae > Nocardiopsis > Nocardiopsis sp. M1B1. Next base: position 1,593,393 of record NZ_CP196194.1, on the reverse strand, counting down.
AACAGGGAACCGCAACAAGGTGCTGGCTCGGGTGAATGGGTTCGCGATCCAGGCTGAAGAAGTCCTTGCGATGCCGCGCGGCGAGCTGCGCGAGCTATACGGCGCGCACCAGGTGCTGTACGTGTACCACGACCGGATCGACGCGACCGGCGACAAAGCCCGCACCGAACGGCAGGTGTTTGAGGCCGCCGATGACGCGCTACGCGATCTCGTTGACCTGATCAAGCGGCTGACGAACGCCAACGCCACGAACATCCTCGTGACCGCCGACCACGGCTTCCTCTACCAAGACACCGCGCTTGCCGATGCGTCCTACCTCTCGACTAAACCGCAAGGCGACGATCTCGTGGTGACAAACCGCCGCTATGTGCTCGGACGGGGGCTCAAAGTCGACTCCGCGTTCCGGAAGTTTGAACCTAAACAGCTCGGGCTCAGCAGTGACCTTGAAGTGCAGGTTCCCAAGTCGATCCACCGGCTCAAGCTGCCCGGCGCAGGTTCACGGTTCGTTCACGGGGGCGCTTCCCTTCAGGAAGTCGTCGTGCCGGTGCTGACGGTCAACAAGAAGCGTAAGAGCGACACTCGCCCCGTCAACGTTGAGGTGCTGCCTGAGACCGACAAGATCACCACCGGTCAACTCGTCGTGAAACTCTTCCAGTCCGAGCCGGTCAGCGAGAAGGTACAGCCACGCACGCTGAGGGCTAGCATCTACATCGGCGAGACCCTGATCTCGAACCAGCCCGAACTGATCTTCGACCAGCCCTCCGATGACAAGCGCGACCGTTACCAGAGCGCACGGATGCTGCTCAGCCAGGACGCCAACGAGTTCAACAACCGATCCGTCGAGTTCCGACTCGAAGAGCAGATACCCAACACCACCCAGTGGCGCGTCTATCAGCGGGTTCAGTACCTGCTCAAGCGCTCGTTCACGTCGGACTTCGATTTTTAGGGGAAGCAGCGACCATGACGGACACCGAGAACCCCTCTGGCGAGGAACGCAGCGCCGATACAAACACACCACAGCAGAGCGACCTCGACTACAAGATCAACCTGCTGTTCGGTGGGTCCGTCGTCCGCAAAGACCTCGTGAAGGCCGTCAAGGGCAACGCGATCGTCCCCTCCTACGTGTTGGAGTACCTGCTCGGCCAGTACGCCGCCTCCGACAATGAGGCGACAATCCAGGCTGGTATCGACGCGGTGCGCAAGATTCTTGCCGACCACTACGTGCATCGCAACGAGTCGGAACTGGTGAAGTCCACCATCCGCGAGAAGGGCCGTCACCGGATCATCGACAAGGTCACTGTGACACTGAACGACAAACAGGATGTGTACGAGGCGTCGTTCGCTAACCTTGGCCTGGGCGGCGTGATCGTCGAACCGACAACGGTGAAGTCGAACCCGAAGCTGCTCGTCGGCGGCGTGTGGTGCATCTGCGACATCGAGTACTTCCACAGCGACGACGCGCGGGTCGTGCCGTGGATTCTGGGGAGCCTGAAGCCGATCCAGATGGCGAGCTTCGACTACGAGGGCTACCTCACCTCGCGCGAGGGCTTCAACACCGAGGAGTGGATCGACCTCCTGATCCAGTCCATCGGGTTCAATCCTGAGTTGTTCGGACGGCGGGCAAAGCTGCTGCAGCTCGTGCGGCTAATCCCGTTCGCCGAGCGCAACTACAACCTCGTCGAGCTGGGACCGAAGGGCACCGGTAAGTCCCACATCTACTCCGAGTTCTCACCGCATGGCATGCTGATCTCAGGCGGCGAGGTCACCGTCCCGAAGCTCTTCGTTAACAACGCCAACGGCCGCATCGGCCTTGTTGGCTATTGGGATGTCGTCGCGTTCGATGAGTTCGCGGGCAAGAAAAAGCGCACCGACAAGGCGCTTGTCGACATCATGAAGAACTACATGGCAAACAAATCGTTCTCCCGTGGCGTCGAGACCCTCGGAGCCGAAGCGTCGATGGTGTTCGTCGGTAACACCTCGCACAATGTGCCCTACATGCTCAAGAACTCCGACCTGTTCGACGAGCTGCCTGAGGCTTACCACGACTCCGCCTACCTCGACCGGCTCCACTTCTATATCCCCGGCTGGGAGGTCGACACGATCCGCAGCGAGATGTTCTCCTCCGGCTACGGATTCGTCGTCGACTACATCGCAGAAGTGCTCCGGTCGATGCGCAACACCGACTACTCCGACCGCTACCAGCAGCACTTCGCCCTCGGATCGGACATCTCCACGCGAGACCGCGATGGCATCCACAAGACCTTCTCCGGCCTCATGAAGCTCATCTACCCCACTGGCGATGCGACCCCGGCAGAGATCGAGGACCTGCTCCGCTTCGCCATCGAGGGACGCAAGCGTGTCAAGGACCAAATCCTGCGCATCGACACCACCATGGCCGCCGTCAACTTCGGCTACACCGACAAGACCGGCGCATGGCACAGCGTCACCACACTCGAAGAGGACGAGTATCCCGACTACTACCAGGCACGCCGCGTCGAGGCCGAGGGCAGCACCGATTCGTCCGATCCTTCCCAGCTTGCGGTCGAGGATGAGGATCCAGTAGCGACCGCGCCGCTTGGGGTCGAGGCAATTCCTCAACTGTTCGAAGGCCACCGCGAGTTCCACGAAAACCAACGCGGGGTCTCCTACGAGAATCTGCTCATGCCGTACCTGCGCGGCGCCACCGAGATCACCATCGTCGACCCCTACATCCGTCTACCTCACCAGGGCCGCAACCTCGTCGATCTGCTCGCCCTACTGGCAGCCAGCAAGGACCCCGCCGATGAGATCGCGGTGACGCTCGTGACCAAGGCAGACCGCGGAGAGTACGCCCAGCAGCACCTTCTCATGCTCAAGGACATCCAAGACAGCACCGCCACCGTCGGTATCCACTTCACTGTCACCTGGGACGGGAGCATCCACGACCGGTCGATCCGCACCGACCATGGATGGAAGCTCCTCCTCGGCCGCGGCCTCGACATCTTCCAGAAGGGCTCCGGCAGTCAGTTCGATCTGGGCTCCCGGCGTCAGGAATTCCGCCAGGTCTTCGCCTTCGGCATCACCTACCTCCGTGAGCGCAAACAATGACAACTCGCTTATGTCGAAAGGTAGGCCGAGCTTCGACAACATCACCGAGGCCCACCAGCCTACATACTGCAAGGAGGCCTGCCCTCCTACACGTCTGCACCCCTGACTTTTCCGGGTCCCTGGTTCAGCCCTGCCCAAGCAGCAAAATTCCTGAGGTGCACCCGTGAGGGTGCACCAGACGGGTCAAATGTGTGCACCCGGAGGGTGCACACCTCCCAACGAAACGTGGGGCAACGCGGCACAACCGAGTGATCACCTTCCCCACTACCTGCGACTTCTCGCATTTCCGCAGGTCAGAACACTCCCCCACCACAGTTCAAGTCCCGTCACTCACCCCAGAGCCGAAAGGCCCTGACCCTGCGATGACATCGCAGGGTCAGGGCCTTTCGTGTGTGCTGGGATGAATCGAGACGTACACCGGTCCGCGTCGCCCCCGTCTTCGCGTACTCCATGACGATCATCGGATGGCCACGGACCCGAAGGAGGGGAGTCACTCCGGTGCGCTGGAGGGCTCAGCACCAGTGGACACGGGCGTCCGTGTCGACCGCCGCTTGGCAGACGGTGATGAGCGGACTGACGATGTAACGCACGTCCTCCGCCGTCAGCGCGGCTTCGCGGACCCGGAGGACCTTGGGAGGGCGTCTCCCGCTCTGTCCCAGGAGATACGGCCAGGGCACGGTGAGGTGCCCGTCATGGTCGAGCGCTGTGAAGCGCACCTCACCCTCTCCCGCCTCCTGCTGGGCGAACCCCGATGACCGGAAGAGCTCCACGGGAGAATCGGTTTCCGTGTCCTCCACGAAGAACCCGTCAGGGTCCAGCCCCATTCGGAAGCGGGAACGCACACCGCGCCCGAACACGCCCTGGCCTGATCCGGTGTGCTGGAGGATCGGTCGGTCCGACTCCTCACCGACAAGCAGGGTCCGCCTGCCAAGGTCCGTGCTTCCGGCGAGGTCGCGCAGCTCCGACAGCATCGCCGCGGCCTCCTCCGGCTCAAGAAACCCTCCGTTCGCGCGGGGGAGGCGGCTCGCCAGCACCGGAAAACGATGCTCCCCGGCCTCGTCAATCGCCTTACGGAACCACTCCACCCCCGACCAGTTGGAGATCCGCTCAGACACCAGCTCCATCTCCTCGTGCGGGCAGGCGGCGTTCGCCCTCCAGTCGTCCATTCGATGGTGGAGGACCTCGTGACCCTCGTAGGGCACGACGAGATCGACGAACCCTTCCTTCTCATCCATACGGATGAGGGACGGGTCCACGGGCGGCGGCGTGCTGAGCCGCCCGTCCCTCCAGCAGCGGCAGGGCACGCAGGCGTCCAGCCCCATGTGAGCACCCCCAGTTCCGTCTCCTACCGGTTCGGTCCAGGGATACACGAGGCACGATGACAGGTCTTCGCCTGGGGACGCTTTTCTGTGAACGTCAGCCGTGAATCCACCGGCCACAGGGACCAGTGGCCCGTTTGCCGGGCGGCCTCCCGGGCATTCCCATCGTCGCCCGTTTCCCCCTTCGTGGGCACCTGGCAAGTACTCCTCCTCCGTACGGGAAGGCGACGAGAATGTTCGGTGCCGAGCTCCGCCGACGCCGGCAGGAAGCCCGGATGTCCCTGGCCGATCTGGCCCGGGCGACCCACTACAGCAAGGGGTACCTGAGCAAGCTGGAAACCGGAGCCAAGCCGCCGACCCCCGAGGCCGCCGTCGCCTGTGACACCGCGCTCGGCGCGGACGGCACACTCCTCACCCTTGCTCCCGCCCGGAACCCTTCCGGGGATCCAGCACCGAAGGTGCCCTCCCACAGCCAGGAGGTGTGGATTCTTCGCATGGAGGATGACGGCAGAACCGAATTCACCGGAATCGACCGTCGTACCGCGCTGTCCGCCGGGGCCGCCTCTCTGATGACGATGGCCGCCGGCCCCGCCCCCGCTGCCCCGGAGACACTGGGGTGGTTCCGTGGACAGTTCGCGGCGCTTCGCGCGCTCGGTCAACAGACCCCGCCCCGCGTCGTCCTACCCCTGGCGGTGGCGCAGGCCAACGCGTTGCGTCACCTGGCGACGGGCACGGATGAACGCTCAGCGTCGGCGGCCCTGTCCCTGGCCTCCCGCTTCGCCGAGTACGCGGGGTGGATGGCGCAGGAAGCGGGCGACAACAAGGCGGCGCTGTGGTGGACCGACACCGCCGTAACAATGGCCGCCGCGGCCGGAGACCGGGAGATGGGCGCGTATGCGCACGTACGCCAAGCCCTGGTCGCGATGTACGCCCACGACGGAGCCCGGACGGTCGCACTCGCCAGACGTGTGCTCTCGAAGCCCGGAGCCTCGGCGAGGGTACTCGGGTTGGCGGCCAAACGTGAGGCTCAGGGGCATGCCCTGAGGGGGGATCTGGTGTCGTGCGAGCGTTCCCTGGAACGCGCCCGCGGGCTACTGCCGAATTCGGACGGCCCACTCTCCCCGGAAGTCCTCGGCTCCTCACACGTGGCCGATCCCGTGGGCGTCGCCCGAGGGTGGTGTCTGGTGGATCTGGGCCGATTCGAGGAGGGAGCGCGGATCCTGGACGAGGAGGTGCTCCGGCTTCCGGAGTCCGCGGTACGGGCTCGGACCAGATTCGGAGTCCGCAGGGCACTGGCACACGCTCTGGCAGGAGAGGTCGACCACGCGTGCTCCCTGACGCGGGACCTGCTGGAGGGTGCGGCGGCGTCCGGTTCGGCGACGATCGTGGCCGATCTGCGCCGTCTGTCCCAGGCTCTGGCACGCCATCACGGGCACGGGGCGGTACGTGACCTGGGCCCTCGGCTCGTGGCCGCACTGCACCAACCGTGAGTGGGCGCCCGCCCGTTACGACGGGCGGGCGCCGGTTCTACACCCCTGGACCGGGGTCTCCTTCGTCCGGTTTCCCGTCGTCTTCGCGGGGATCGGCGTCGGGTTCACTCGATGTGGTTCCAGGAAGGTCGAAACGCTGGCGAAGCCGTGGTGCCAGATGAGCGAGGGGACTGCGCTCCAGGACACGGACGAACCGGTCAGCGAGCATGGTGCGTTGGTCGTCGTCCTCGACGGAGGCGATCATCTCCGCCAGAGACTCGGCCTGGTCGGCGGGGGCTTCCCCGCGATCGTCAGCGGGACTCTCCGCGCGCCACCCAGGTCCGGCGTCCGTGTGGAACCTCCCGAAACCCCCACCGTCCTCGGCTTCCATGCCCTCCGCCGCCGGAGCCGGCTGCGGCTCCCACTCCCGTAGCCGCTCACGCAGATCGGCCAGGTCCTTACCCTTTCCAGCCTCCGAAAGCTGGGCGAGCGAACCCACCCTCCCCATCGTGGTCTCGACATTGGCGCCGTTGCGCACCAGGTCCCAGATGACCGCGTTGCCCGGAGTGGCGAAGACGTCGTCGGCGAAGTAGGCGCGCTTGGTTCGTTCGACGGAACGCTCCACCTCCCACCTGTTGTTCTCCTTGCGCAGATCGGCGAGCTGCCGCAGGCGGTCGGCGTCCTCCTCCGGAAGGCTGAGCAGCACGTCGTCGGCCCACACCTCCAGGATGCCGCCGTGGATCGGTACCGCCTCTCCGAGTCGGGCTGCCAGGGCATGGCGTGCCACGTCGACCTCGCCCGCCCGGTACTTGGCCGTCTCGACACGCGCCGCCGTCACGATCGCGTTCTCCGCGGCCCTCGCGGGGTTGCGCAGCCTCGCGTCGGGCCCGTCGGTCCACCTCCAGCGGACGTCGGCGGAGAACACGAACTCGTAGTCATCGGTCAGGCTCGCCATCCGAGTCTCATGGACCCGGGCCGACCGGGGCTCATGGCGCACGGTGGCTGTGGTCGTGGTGGGCAGCGGAGGCTGGCCGCCCGCGACAGCGCTCAACAACAGCCCCAGGGCGAGGAGCATGAGCAGTAGCGGCGCCCACAACCATGTCCACGTTCCCACCAGGGGATAGAGGACGGCGGGAACGACAACGAGGGCAGCGCCCATGATCAGAACACGATTACGCACGTGAGAGTTCACGGGGCGGGGTCCTTCCGTGTCGGGTCCGGAGGGGACAGGTCGAGCCCCTGCGCGGCGTCGATGCGGCGTAGAAGGCGGTCGGCCCGAACCGAACGGGGAGCGAAAGCACCGGACGCGGTTCCGTCTACGCCGGACCAACGCAGGGCAGCGGTGTAGAGGGAGGAGAGGCAGCCGGTATCCATCGCGGCCGTGACCAGCAGGTCCACGAGGAGGCCGGGCAGGGCTCCCGGGTGGCTGAGGAGCCGTTCACCATAGTGAGCTGCCGTGTGGGGGCCACGGGCAAGCACGACGGGCAGTCCCGTGGCCGTCCACGCGGTGACATCACGACGCACGGTCTGGGGCCGACAGCCGCCGATGACCATGGCCGGTGCGGTCAGGTCCCAGAACAGAAGCCGGTCGACCTCACGGTTTCTCCTGTCGGGCCCAGCGAGCTTGTTGCTGACCCTGCGCAGCAGAAGCCGGTACAGGACGGGGTCGTCGGCCAGCCGGGACAGCGTCGACCGGGCGGCCTCGGCCGCCTTGGGGTCGGCGTTGTCGGCCAGATGGTGCAGCCGGACCAACGCCTGGTCGGGATGGGTGATGACGAGGTCTTTCGCGCATACCGCCACCAGGGCGTAGGCCAGTGCCCTTGGCAGCGTGCGGTTGCGGGCCCACACGTAGACCTGTTGGCGGGTCGCCGTGCCGTGCCGGGCGTCCGCCAGCGCAGAGGAGAGCAGGAGGGCGGCTTGTGGTCCGTGTCCATCGGCCCACGCATCCACTCGTACGAGGAGCTCCGACAGGCGGTGGGTGCGCAGCGCCTGCTCGGCCCACCGTTCGGCCACGGTGTCCCGGTTCTCCGGAGGCAGTTCCGGGTCGGTCACACACGCGTCGATCCAGGACGCGAACTCGGCCTGCAGGTGAGGACAGGCGTCCCAGAACGCAGCACGTAGGGCGCGCCCGTATCCGGGGGAGGAGAAACCGATGCGCCGGTCCTCGGTGATGGTGACGCCCACTCTCTTGAGCTGAGTAGTGAACCGTTTCCGTTCCAGGGGCGGGGTCTCGTCCTCAGGGGCGCGGACAGCCGGGAGGAGGCGTTCGACAGCGGCGGAGTGGTGGTCGAGTCTGGCGCCTTCGAGGAACGCGGCGGCCAACAGGATCGCGCGCTCACGTCCTCCCGCTCTGTCCAGAGCCCGGTCCACGTCCGGGTGTCCGTGTCCTAGTGCCCGGTCGAGCCATTCCTGGACACTTCCCCGGCCGGAGGCCGTACGGCGTTCGTCGCCAGCGCGGCGTGCCAGCTCCTCGATCTCCGACATCGACGCGTGGCTGAGCCAGGTGGTCACCGACTTGGAGAACGGCACGGGAGTCCCCGCCTCTGGAACGTCGTTCCGGGACGGCTCGGCCGCGCCGGACACGAGTCCGTACCGGCTCAGATGCCTCTCCAGGACGGACACCCTGTCGGGGTGGCGCAGGACGACCGACCGTTCGCGCAGGTCGTCCGGGAGATCTCGGATGTCTCCCTCGTTCACAAGAAGGACCAGCCATGCCCCCTCCTTCCGGACCTGCGAAACCAGGGCGAGGAGGTCCCGGCTCAGCTCAAGGGCGGGTACGGGCCCCGTCAGGTCCACCAGGAGCCGTTCACCGTTCTGGACCTCCCCCGCGTCGAGCACGGGCCGGGGGTCGGCCTCCACCTGGACCTCGCGCAGGTCGACCTCGTGCTCCCTCCCCTTGGGGACGAGGGTCAGCTGCGCGGTGGTACGCCTGCCCACTCCCTCAGGGCCGGATACGACGAGGACTCCGTGCGCATCTAGTTCCCTGCGCCGTTCCTTCTCGTCGTATCCGGGCGGGGCGACGTACCTGGCACGCAGGTCCTCAAGGCGCCGAGAGGTGACCACGATGCCGAGATGACGCGGTCGTCCCCGCTCGTCCATGGCGAACCTGGCGTACTCGGTGCCAACGAAGATCGTGCTGATGTTCTGATTACCGGTGCCGTTGTGCACGGAGGAACCGTTGTACTGCGAGCCCTCCCCCGTGTTCACCGCGCCATCGTTGCCCGCGACGACCGTCTCCGGTGCCGCTCCTGGTGACATCACCGGCTCTCCCCACCGTTACGGGAGCCGTGAACCCGCTGGACCCCGATCTGGTCGCCGGTGCCGTTGTGCACGGTGGAACCGTTGTACTGGGGGCCCGTGCCCGTGTTCACCGGGCCGGAGTTGCCGAACACCATGTCACCGGTCCTGCCGCTGATCCCGTTGACCCCGTGGAACTCACGGCTCTGAGCGACCGTTCCACCGCTCACGTCGCGCATGGTGTTGGCCACGCCGCCACCTGACGACTGGCCGGAGTCACCTTCGGAGCTCTCGTCCTCGCCCATGTCTCCAAGGCGGGGAGCGGCCACCTCCACGGCCTCAATGATGTCCGCCAGGTCGGATTCGGCCGAGCGGTGGTGGAGACGTCGGTTCTGGCAGCGGGCCAGTCCCCTCATGTCCTCGGGCAGGTCAGCTGGGCGCAGTCGGGCGGCCCCGTCGAACAAGATGGGAATGACCGGGGTACCAAGGGACAGGGCCGTGGCGATCTCCCGGCGGGTCCAGTCGTCGGGGTCATCGAGGGCTCGTCCATCGCCGCCGGACCTGTGCGGGCTGTCGAGCCATGCGGGACCGATGATCGCGACGAGGACCTCGCATCGGCGCACGGCCGCGTCCAGTGCACGTACGTAGTCTTGGCCAGCGTCGATCGAACGGCTGGCCCGGAACACTTCGCCTGAACCGAAGCGTTGCTTGAGCTCGCGGTCGATCAGCGTGGCGACGTGCTCGCCGTCGCCCGTCCTGTAGTTGATGAAGCACCCCGGCATGGAAACCCCTTCTTGTCAGTCACGGTCGGGCAAGCGGATGATGTGCCCAGTGACTGATCCTGGAGCCCCCGCAGCCACCGGAAAAGGCCGAGGGACACGTTTTCCCGGGGCCCGTCGAACGGGAAACGGGAAACCCCGCACACATGGCCCCGATTCACCCGACCAGGTCAACAAGGTCCTCGACAGTGCAGGGCACATAGAAGGTGCGCGCCGCAGGCACGGACGCCCCGCAGGCACGGACCTCATCGCGGGCGTGTACTCCATACCCGAGCACTTCGGAACCATCCACCGGTACACCGAAGGCCTGGAGCACAAAGGAGGCGAGCGGACCAGACCGAAGACGGTTCCAGGCACCTCAACAGCACCGCCTTCATCTCGTTGTTCTCCGACGGCTGACCCGGCAGCCGGGGAACAGGAACCGATCAGCCGTACGAGCAGCTCGCCCTGCCCCTGGTGGAGGGCAGGTCGGTGGTACCGGGAGTACACACGGACGGACGTCCGCTGATGAACCACCGGTCTGGGGAGTGGCGGGAGAACTACTGACCTCGACCGAACAGAATTAGACTACTGGATTCTGATAACAGGCCTTATCGAATGTTCAACTGCATTGAGGACGATGAGTTCCCTATGGTGATGGCTATCGCGTTTCACCCGCTGCCCACCTTTCCCGGGCAGCCCGTGGAACGCGGTGGTCCCACCCTCTTCGCAGGCTGTTGATCCGGTCTGCGCACTTCCCTTAGAGGAATCACCGTGAACACCATGCTCATCTTCGCCCTCCTCGCAGCGACGGCCGCGGTCTTCGCCGTCCTCGGCTACCTGTTCGCCCGCCACCGCTCCGAGTCCCGGAACCGCCATCACAGCGACGAGCAAAACCGTCTGCGAACGGAATGGAAGCTCGCCGAGGAACAGCGCGACCAGGCCCGCACCCAGGCCGAGACGCTGCGCCGGGAGCGCGACGAAGCCCGGAGCGCGCAGCGCGAACGGGAGATCGCCGCGACCGAACAGAACGCCAGGTTGGAAGCCGCGTCCGGGCGGATCGGCGCCCTGGAGGCCGAACTCAACGCCCTCCGAGGCCAGAACCAGAGGGCCGCGACCGATGCGGGGGGACTGAGGAAGTCCCTTGACGAGAGTCGGCAGCGGCTCCGCGACCTGGAGGGGGAACTGACCGCCTCTGAAAGGGACAAGGCCGCACTGGAGGCGGTGGCCGACCAGCGGAAGGAACTCATCGAGGAACACAAGGCCGTCATCGAGAAGCTGCGCACCGAGCGGGCAGGGCTGGAGAAGCAGCAGGCCGAAGTGACCGCGATCCAGAAGGAGATGGACCAGGTCCGCGAGGAGCACAGCCGCCTCCAGACCGAACAGGTCGAGGCGACCGTGGCCAAGATGCTGAAGGCCTCCAAGGAAGAGCTGACCGCCACCGCGGACGAGAAGCTGGGTACGACCGCCAAGGACATTACGGAGAAGCTCCAGGAGCTGGACGTGCACCTGCGCGAGGTCGACGGCAAGCGCGCCTCGACCGAGGCCAGGCTGGACGAACAAATCAAGAACCTGGTGGCGGAGGGCGTACGAAGCCGCGCACAGACCGAAGCGCTGGTCAAGGCGCTGCGCAAGCCGCAGGTACGCGGGCAGTGGGGCGAACTCCACCTCAAGCGGGCCGTGGAGATGGCCAACCTACGGGAGCACTGTGACTTCGACACCCAGGTCACGGTCGAGGGCGAGGAGCGGGTACAGCGGCCGGACATGGTCGTCAAGCTCATCAATGGCCGCAGGATCGTGGTGGACGCCAAGGTCTCCCTCGACGCCTTCATGGACGCCGTGGAAACGGACGATGACACCGAGCACAACCGCTACATGGAGAAGCACGCCGAACAGGTCCGTAAGCACGTGGACGCGCTCACGGCGAAGGAGTACTTCGTGAAGGTCGCGGGCAGCCCGGACTTCGTCCTCATGTTCCTGCCGAGCGAGGCCCTGTTGCAGGCCGCACTGGACAGGAAGCCCGACCTCTACGAGTACGGCATGGGGAAGAAGGTCATCATCGTCACTCCCAACATGCTGTTCCCCATGCTGCGCACCATTGCCCTGGCCTGGGACCAGAAGACCGTGCGCGACAAGACCGAGCAGATCCAGAAGCTCGGTCGGGACATCTACGAGCGCCTCGCCACGTTGAGCGGTCACCTCGGCAACCTCGGTCACCACATCGACAAGACCGTGGAGTTCTACGACAAGACGATCGGTTCGCTGGAGCGGAGCGTGTTGCCCGCAGCCCGTCGTTTCCCCGAACTCGGGGTAGCCGCTTCCAAGGAGATTTCGGAACTGGGCCCGATGGGCTCCCTGACACGAGAGATGAAGGCTCCGGAGCTGGTGCGCGCGGTCACCGCGGAGCCCGCCGCGTCCGCCGTCGAGGCCACCGATCCGGAGACCGCACCGCTCAATTGAACGAAGAGCAGAGAAACGCTGCGGCCCTTCCCGGTGGATTCGGGGAAGGGCCGCAGCCGTGCGCGGTGTGCGGTGTCCGTCAGACCGTGGCGGAAGTCCGACTTCCGCCGCCTCGTTCACGCACCCTCACCGAAGGCCCACAGGAGGAACAGGAACCAGAGGTAGAGGAGAGGCATGAGCCGGATCCCCCACACCAGCAGGTACGCCAGGAGAACCGCGGCCACCCGGCTGAGGACCCCCCTGCACAGGATCAGGAAGACAGCGATCGAGGCCGCGTCGAACACCATCGTGTAGGGGGTCATCGAGTCCACGAGGAACTCGTCCCCCTCGAAGCGGTAGTAGAACGGCACGAGGACGAGTGCTGTGACGACTCCGGTGGCCGCCGCCCGGACCACTTTCCATCTGGCGCGGATCAGGTAACCGAGGACCCCCAGTGAAGGACCGATGCACAGCGCGAACACGAACCACGTCCGATACAGGAGAAGGTCGTGTTCGGGCAGGGTGTACCGCACTCCGACGAAGTCTCCGAGAACGGCGAACAGCAGAGCCGCCAGTCCGGCCCAGGCAGCCTGTCCGGGACGTGCGGCCGCGTACCCGAGAAGCACCACCGGGGTGACGAACAGACCCAGCGTCGGATGGGGCGACTCGTCCCGCCGAAAGACGAGGAAGCCCGACGCCAGTCCTGCGGCGAACCCCACGACGGCCGCGAGGACGAGGAGCAGCCACCACCGTTTCTGAAGGAACTCCACCCACCGGAACGTGGTCGGCTCCGGTGCGTCGTCGGGACCGACCACCCGCCTGATCAGGGACGACACACCGTTGTAGACCTTGTTCACGCGCTCTCTCCCCAGTCTCTTCCTCCCCCACACCGGCTCTCCTGCCGGGGCCGGCCCCTCCGGTTCTCCCGGAGGCTTCCCGTCACCCGCTTCCGGTGGCGACGTCGCCGAGGTAGTCGAGCGTCTCCTCGTCCTCGAAGTAGCCGGAGTGCCCGGTCTTCTCCTCCGGGTCCAGGCGGTGGCCCAGAGTCTCATCGGGGTTGTCCGGGTCCTCGAAGAACTCGTCGTTGTCGGGCGGTGTCCCGTAGTGCTCGCCGAGCGCATCGGACTGGTCCAGGTACCTGATCCAGTCGTCATCGCCCTGGACGACGTGGACGTCGTCCGTGTCCGTGGACAACTCGGTGATGTTGTCCACGCTCGCTCCGGGGCCGCCGAGGAGCACCAGCGAGTCCGCGTCGAGCCCTCCGCCGATGTCCGGGTTGTCCGCCGCCCCGGCCACGAACGCGCCGAAGCTGTGCCCCATGACCGTGTTGTGCGACGGTTCGTCTCCCCTGTGGGTGGCGCGCAGGCCGTCCTGGAACGCGGCGAGCCTCTCGGCAGACTGCTCTGGATCGAATCCGCCGCCGAGGGGCGCGTCGTAGCCCATCCAGACGATGCTCGCGTGGTCCTCGTCCGGTCGGTTCTCCCGCATCTCCCCGTAGATCGCCTCCGAACGGACGACGTCGTCCGCCATACTGCCCATGTCGTTGAGCATGCCGGGCACGAGAGTGGACACGTTGTCCGCGTGGTCGGGGTTGCCGGTGGAGATGGCGGCCTCCCCCGCCCCGTTCGCGTACGGGTCGAAGTAGATGAGGTACTTGTCATCGGAGGCGAGCGCCTCCTCGATCTCCCTCAGCTGCTCCCACGAGTAGGTCATGTGTCCCATACCCGCACTGGTCACCCGGTCGAGCTCCAGCTCCAACCGCTCGCGGTTCAACTCGTCTCGGACGACGACGGGGACACCGTCCAGGTTCCTCAGCTCGTCCGGGTACTCCTCCATGGCGTAGTCCTGCTGGTTCGGCGCGAGGTTGTACCACCAGTGCGCGACCTGCTCCGGGGTCCAGTCCTCCCCCGGTGGTTCACCGACGGTGGGGTGGACCGACCCGCCGAACAGGTCGACCTCCTTGCCCGTCATCAGCCCCGCATCCACGAAGCGCTGCCACATGTCGGTGGTGGGGCCGTTCCGGAGCGTGTCGTTGGCGTCGTCCGTCGCGTCGTCCAGGTCGTTACGGGCGTCCTGGTGCTCTCCGAGGAGCGTGCTGCGGACCGTGGTGAGGTACTCCCTCTCCGCCTCCTCCTGGGTGCTGCCGGTGAAGGTGAGGGTGTCCGCACCGTTCTCCTCGATCCGGCTGAGGGCCTCACTCTTGTAGAAGTCCCACCGGCCTTGGACGTCCTCGCGGACCTCCCGGTAGGCGTCCACCGCCTCCGCGTAGAGCTCCAGAGCCCCCGAACCGTAGGTCAGGAGCTCGCCCACCGCCTGCCAGGACTCGATGTCGGACTGGGAGGCTCCCCGGATGTCCCAGGCGATGGTTTCGGTGAACTCGTTCGCAGCCGCCCAGAAACCGCTGTCCAGGTCGGAGGAGTAACCGAGCATGGTCTGCCTGGTGGTGAGGAGGTCGCTCGCGCCCTGCCGAAGGACCTCGGGGTCGGCGTCGACGTCTTCGGGGAGCCCGAGGCTCATGGACTCAACTGACACCCGGAGCTCCTAGTGGAAGTTCACGTTGCGGGCCAAGGGCATTTCGAGGGTGCTGTACTCGACCGCGCCCTCGTTGTCGGTCATGGCGATCTCCTCGCCCGCACCCTCGGTGGTCTCCGCCAAAGCCCTGCTGTTGCTCGCGGCCAGAACGATGCGCTCGACGCCCTCCGTCTCGTAGTGGGCGAGCCCGCTGAGCCCCTGGGTGCCGTACACGGGACTCACGTCGTTCTGGAAGTCCACGCTGAGTCCATTCATGGTGTCGGCCAGGTCCGCCGCGCTTCCCGCGGCGACTATCGCCTCGTCCCGATTCACACCAGCGCTAGAGATGGGATCCTCCTGGGGCGGGGAGCGGGGGATATACACGGGCAACCCAGAGGACCCTCGGAAACGGAGTTCCACCTGGAGCATCGGAATGCTACACGCCGCAAGTCCCAATGCTCAAACACGAAGAAAACGCACCCTATTCTGCAAGCACCCTCGAATCTGACGCGTATAAGCAGTTCAGGCCACGTTCAACAGCAGGGCGGACTTACCATCGAACCTGCGTTTTCCCAGGTCCAGCTCTTGTGACACCAAGATGATTTTCTGGACAGCCGGTTCACTGTTCCGCCCCCTCTGATCCGGACGTTTCCCATGGTCATTCACCGGTGAACAGGAGCCGTGGCCGCCCCGCGCGGGAACGGGGCGGCCACGGTCCGCGGTGCTGACGGCAACCGGTCAGGCCGCTGCGGGAAGACGCGCGTCGCCTGTCATCCGCACCCAGGGGCGGGCGGCGGGCGGGTCGGAGTCCAGGGTTCCGTGCGGTCGCAGAGTGAGGAGGAGGGCGTCGATGTCGGCGGCCTCGGTCAGCCCGGCGGGAGTGGCGACCCAGAAGGACTGGGTGGCCTCGCCCCACCAGATGACCAGGTGGCGGTTGCGGGCCTGGGCGGCCGCTGCCTGGTCGTGCTCGCGGGCGAACTCGGCGCGGTGGCCGCCCAGGCGGGGAAGCCGTTGGGCGCGGCGGGTCCGGCAGGAGGGGTGGTCACAGGAGGGGCAGGCCGGGCCGATGAGCGGTGTGCGGCGCGGGAGCATCGGGAAGGGACGGAAGTCGTCGGGGCGCCGGGGCGAGGGGATAGGGTTACGCATCAGATCCTCTTTCCTTGCATATGTCTGTGTTGGGTTTCTGGGGGATTCAGGGCCCGGGAGAAGCGCGGCAACGCTCTCCTGGGCCCGTCTCATATCACCGACAGGTCAGTCGTCTCGGTTGTCGGAGTCCCAGCGGCTTCCGGTGAGGTCGTAGGCCAGGTAGAACCAGACCGTGCGGTAGTGGGCGTTGCCGTTGTCGCCCCACTCGGAGGCGAAGGCGTCCACCAGGGCCAGGCCGCGCCCGGACTCGGCGGACAGGTTCAGGCCGTCGGGGTTGGGCTTGAGACGGGCGTCCTTGTCGCGCAGGCCGCCGCGGTCACGGCAGGCCAGGTTCAGTCCGGTGCGGTGGCGGTGCACGAGCAGGGTGTAGGTGCCCCCGGGGCGACCGGAGAGGCTGTGGCGGATGCTGTTGTTGGCCAGTTCGCTACCGAGCAGGGTGAACAGGTACCGGTAGTCGGCGGGCTTGGCGGCGGCGCAGGTGTCCAGGAACGCCCGCACCAGCGGCATGACGGCCGGGGTCCCGGCGAAGTCGTAGCGGCGCAGGCGGTAGTTCGGGCGTTCGGCGCAGCGGGTGAAGTAGTGGCGGTGCATGGGCCGAATGAAGCTGGACAGCGGCACGGTGGCCTCACCCAGCACGGGCACGGGAGCCGGGACGGTTGCGGGCATGACGAACACACTCCTTGGCATGGCACGAGGTGAACAGGGGTTTCGTGGTGCCCGTTGGAGGAGTCTCACGGATGCCGTGATGCGCGGAACGGGCGGGGCGTAGCCTGACCACTAGAGACTCTCCGTGATGACATGGTCACGACTACACCCCAAAGATAACTAGCAATCGTAGAGTTTTCAAGCTCTATCTCTATCATCCTGAATTTTTTTCGCTAGGGTGCTGCCATGACCCCTTCCAACAGCCCAACCCTCCGACTTCGCCGCCTGGCGACCATGCTCCGCCAATCCCGAGAAGCAACTGGCTACACCGCCACACAAGTCGGCAACAAGTACGGGTGGAGCTCCGGGAAAGTCTCCAAAATGGAGACGACCGAGACGAAACGCATCAAAGCGGACGATCTCGACAAGTTGATGGACCTCTACGAGATCACCGATCCTGACAAGCGATCGGTCATGCACGCGCTCGCGAAGGATGCGCGCCAACGAGGCTGGTGGTCCAAGTACAAAGAGGTCTTCACCGAACGCGCTCTACCTGACTTCGAAGCTGAGGCCTCAGTGATTCGCACCTTCGAGACACAGATGGTGCCTGGGCTACTACAGACACCCGACTACGCAGAAGCTCTACTACGAGGAGGGCGGTTCGCGAACCCCGAAATCATCAGGAAAAAGGCTGAAGCGCGCATGGTCCGCCGAGAGATCCTGGTCCGGCACTACCCGGCGCGGCTCCGTGCAGTCATCGAGGAGAGCGCGCTTCACAAGCCGATAGGCGGCAAGGAGATCCTCAAGAAACAGCTTGCCTACCTTCATCGCATGGCCCAGCTGTCCAACATCGACCTTCAGGTGCTGCCTGCTGATGTTGGGTCACATTCCGGACTATGCGCTCCTTTTACCATCCTGGAGTTCCCCGACCCTTTGGACCTCCCCATCGTGTACATCGACACCGCATCCAATGGGCTCTTCCTGGAGGAGCAGGATGAGGTTGAAGCGCATAGTGCTACCTTCAGTGACATCCAGGGGTCTGCCCTGAGTACCGTGCGATCTGCCGATCTCATCACCAGCATCATGAAGTCCCTAGAGAGTCCTCATGGCCACCACCCTTAACTTCCGTAAGAGCAGCTACAGCGGACATGCCCAGAACTGCGTCGAGATCGCCGACCTCCCCTGCGGCGCTGCCATCCGCGACTCCAAGCACCCCGACGCCGGACACCTTCCCTTCCCCGCCACCGAGTGGAGCGGCTTCCTCTCCGCCGCCCTCTCCCGCTGACCGATAGACACAACAGTGCCCGGCCGCTGCCTCCCCCTGGCAGTGGCCGGGCACCCCCGTCTTTCCGCGCTCACCCGCGCTCACCGGGCAGCAGGCACGGGCTTCCCTCCTCCTCCCGCAGCCACCCCTGGTCCACCAGGTACCGGATGACCAGCGCGCCCGCCCACCGGTCCCAGCCGAACACCGCCTCCAGCTCGCGCCAGGTCGGCCCGCGCCCGTGTGCCTCCGCGTGCTCACCCGCGTAGGCGCACACCCACGGCTCCAGCCCCTGAACGATCCGGTGTGCCCGCATCGCCTGGTTGGTCCTCAGCCTCCGCTGCTCATCCGGCTTCCGGGGCTCCGCGCGCCGGGGCCCCGGAACACGCAGCCCCTCACCGGAGGACCGGGCTGCGCGGGCGGAGTAGGGAAGTTCCTCCTGGGAGGTCAGGTGCCACCCCTTGCAGGACGGGCATTCGTAGGCCCGGCGCGGCATCCGATCCGTGCGGTCCCTCCCGTAACGGCGGATGGTGGCCAGGGCGAGCTGAGCGCTGACCTGGTCCTTGAACCAGCGCTTGCCGCACCTGCGCGGACGGGCGGCGCGCGGCGGACGGGTGGTGCTCCTGCGGAAACGTGCGTGCTGTCGGCTCACGAGGGGTCCTCCTGGTCTACCGGTACCGGTGGCGCACCGGACGCCGTGGTGTGGGAGGCGGGCGGCTGTCCGCCCGCGCCATGGAGAGGACAGTAGCCAGAAATCCCCGAAACCACCCCGCCACGGGACGATAAGCCCGGTTATCAGAGAAAGGCCTACGGAATCGGGGATTCTGCTCTAGAGTGGCCTCACTCCCTCACCCCACCCCCAGCGCAGAGAGCGAGGAAGCACCGGATGCCGTCGTCACCCCCGCTGCTCTCCCTGTCCGACATCGCCACCCTCGCCCGCGTCCAGCGCCCGGTGGTCTCCACCTGGCGGCGGCGCTACCCGGACTTCCCGGCTCCCATCGCGGAGAGGGGCAACCGCACCTGGTTCGACGGCCGCACGATCGCCGACTGGCTCACCACCACCGGCCTGGGTAACACCCCCGCCGACGAGATCGGCCCGGAACTGGTCGCGCACGGCCTCGTCCGCCTCGCCGAGGAGATCGGTGCACAGCGCCTGGTCTCCGTGCTCGGCGCGCTGCTGTGCCTGCACCACATGGACGAGAAACCCCTCGCCGGCACCACGGAGGACGCGCTGCTCGACCGGGTGGAGCGCATGGATCCCGAAGACGAGTTCTTCCGGCGGGAGCTGGTCGAGGACCCCGCTCTCTCCGCCCGTCTGGCACCCCTGGCCGAAGAGCTGGTCGAGGCCGCCTACACCCCCGGCGGCGCCCACGAACACCTCATGGCCCACCGGCACCGCCTCGGCCTCACCGGCCCCGACACCGGTTCCCTCTCCCCCGGGCTGCGCCGCCTGGTCGTGCGCGTCGCCGACCCGCTGGGGCGCGTCCGCGACGACGGCACCCTCACCGTCGCCGACCCGCACGCGCTGTGCGGGGACCTGCTCCACGACGTCGTGGCCGCGCTCGACGACCCCTCCGACACCACGGCCCTGGCCGCGGAGCGCAGCGCCGTCCTGGCCCGGCTCACCCGCCGCCGCCTGGAGCTGTCCGGGGTCCCCGAACTCGGCCTGGACGTGCAGGAGGGCGGAGAACTGGAGGAGCGGCTGGCCGACCCCGACCTGATCGTGACCACCTTGCCCTACCAGGCCGGGGAGAGCCGTTCCAGGTCCCTGGTCCTGGAGGAGGTGGAGTCCATCGGGGACCTGCTCGGCGAGGGCTGCACGGCGGTGGTCGTCGGCCCCGCCGACGCCCTGGTCGGGGAGCTGGACGCACGCGAGGCGCAGATCCGCTCACGCCTGCTGCGCAGCGGCCTGGTCGAGTCGGTCACCACCCTCCCCGGCGGCGCCGACCCCTACCGGCCCGGCTACGGGTGCGCTATGTGGACCCTGACCCGGGAGCCGGTGGCCGCCGCGCGCGG
The DNA here is from genome assembly GCF_052466615.1 of Nocardiopsis sp. M1B1. Taxonomy (NCBI): domain Bacteria; kingdom Bacillati; phylum Actinomycetota; class Actinomycetes; order Streptosporangiales; family Nocardiopsidaceae; genus Nocardiopsis; species Nocardiopsis sp. M1B1. The sequence continues at coordinate 1,573,505 of NZ_CP196194.1, read as the reverse complement.
CCGGGTGCTCATCAGCGACATCGGCGCCCGTTCCCTGGACTCGGGCGTCGGGGAGGCCCTGGCCGAGGACATCCTGCTCTGGCGGCGCGAGGGACACCACCTGGGCGGCCACGACCCCCGGTACGGCCTGTCGGTGACCGTCAAGGACCTGGAGGAGCGGTTCGGCGATCCCCTCGTGCCCCCGGGACCGCCGGTCTCGCGGATCCTGTCCCGCACTGTTCGCGACCGTCCGGCCCTGATCGCCGAGGCCGAAGCACGCCTGTCCGAGGCGGAGAACCAGGCGCGGTCACACGCGGACGCGCACGGCCCGCTGCGCGGCGGGCTGGTGCGCCGGGTGGGGCCCGCGCCGGAGCGGGTCACCGTGGGAACCCTGATCAGGCAGAAGCGTCTCGTCCTGGTCAAGGGCCACCGGATCGCGGCCGAGCACATCGAAGCGCGGGGGCAGTACGCCGTCCTCGGCCCGGACGAGGTACTGGGCCGGGCACCGCGCGACGGCCGGTGGATCGACCGGGTCGTGTTCGCGGTGGAGTACCCGCACGCGGCCCTGACCGAACCGGGGGACGTGGTGTACACGACCGGCCCGGAGTTCGGGGTGATGATCGACCACGAGGGCTCCTCGGTGGTGGCTTTCCCCGCCCGGATCCTGCGGGTGAACCGCGAGGCCAGACGGGCGCTCACCCCCCGGGTTCTGACGCTGCTGCTGGAGGGGGCCTCCTCCGCGCAGCGACCAGCGGGGGCGGTCCGCGCCCCGCGCGGGGTCGGGGAGATCGCCCTGCCCGACCTGCACCCGGAGGAGGTCGCCCGCCTGGACGCCGTGCTCGCCGGGGCCGAACGCAGACGCGCGCTGCTGGACGCGCAGTACGCCGAACTCGACACGATCCGGCGGCTGAGCGCCGCCGGGTTCAGCGACGGGACGCTGGCCGTCCCTCCCACCTGACAGACTTTTCCGCGTATCCCCGCTGCTTCGGCTCCGCCCTCCCCTCGTGTGGCCGCGTCGCCGGGCAGCACCACAACCCGGAAGGAACACAGAGCACATGCCGCCACGCAAGCGCGCCAGCACCCAGCAGGGTGAGCTGTTCAGCGCCTCCACCCCCCAGGAGATCCGGGCCATCCTGTGGAAGGCCGCCGACCAGCTGCGCGGGTCGATGGACGCCGCCCAGTACAAGGAGTTCGTGCTGGGGCTGGTCTTCCTCAAGTACGTCACGGACGCCTTCGACGAGCGCCGCCGGGAGCTCGTCATCGAGCTGGAAGAAGATGGAATCCCCGAGCACCGCCGGGCAGCCTTCCTGGAGGACCAGGACTCCTACATCGAGGAGAACGTCTTCTGGGTGCCGGAGAAGGCGCGGTGGAAGTACATCGCCGATAACGCCGCCAGCACCCCCGAGGGGGTCGGCAAGCTCATCGACGACGCCATGGGCGAGTTGATGAAGGAGAACAAGGCGCTCACCGGTGTGCTGCCGCAGATCTTCAACCGCGACAACGTGGACCAGAAGCGGTTGAAGGGGTTGGTGGACCTCATCAGCGACGCCCGGTTCGCGGGCGACGGGGAGAAGACCGCCCAGGACGTGCTCGGGGAGACCTATGAGTACTTCCTGGAGCAGTTCGCGCGGGCCGAGGGCAAGCGGGCCGGGGAGTTCTACACGCCCAAGAGCGTGGTGGAGCTGCTGGTGGAGATCCTGGAACCGTACAAGGGGCGGGTCTACGACCCGTGCTGCGGCTCCGGCGGCATGTTCGTGCAGGCGCAGAAGTTCGTCGAACACCACGGCGGGCGCGACCGCACGCACGACATCGCGGTCTACGGCCAAGAAGCCAACGAGCGCACGTGGCGGCTGGCCAAGATGAACCTGGCCATCCACGGCATGGACCCCGAGGGCGTCGGGAAACGGTGGGCGGACACGTTCGCCGACGACAAGCTGCCGGACCTGAAGGCCGACTTCGTGATGGCCAACCCGCCGTTCAACCTGCACCCGTGGGAGCGGAGCACCGAGGACCAGCGGTGGAAGTTCGGTGTTCCACCAGCGAACAACGCCAACTACGCCTGGTTGCAGCACATCATCTCGAAGATGGGTGATCGGGGTACGGCGGGCGTGGTCCTGGCCAACGGGTCGATGTCCTCGCAGTCCTCGGGTGAGGGCGAGATCCGCAAGGCGATCGTGGACGCGGACCTGGTGGCGTGCATGGTGGCGCTGCCGGGGAACCTGTTCCGGACCACGGCGATCCCGGCGTGCCTGTGGTTCCTGACCAGGGACAAGGGTGTGCAGGGGGCTGGGGCAACCAGTGACCGGCGCGGCGAGGTGCTGTTCATCGACGCCCGGGAGATGGGCGAGATGATCAACCGCACCGAGCGGGTGTTCTCGGAGGAAGACCTGGCGAAGGTCGCGGACACCTTCCACGCCTGGCGCGGTACCGAGTCCGCCAGGAAGAAGAAGCTGACCTACGAGGACGTTCCCGGCTTCGCCTACTCGGCCAAGCTCCAGGAGATCGCCAAGAACGAATACGTGCTCACCCCGGGTCGGTATGTGGGTGCGGCCGAGGTTGAAGAAGACCCAGACGCCGAACCGCTGGATGAGAAGATCGCCCGTCTGACGAAGGAGCTCTTCGAGCACTTCGACGAGTCCAAGCGCCTTGAGGGCGTCGTCCGCGAGCAGCTCGGGAGGATCGGATGAACAAATGGACCAAGCACACGGTCAAGGAGCTCGAAGCAGATGGATTTCTACTCGTCCAAGACGGGAACCATGGAGAATACCGCCCTAGGCGTGATGAATTTTCTTCAAACGGAGTGTCGTTTATTCGCGCCGCAGACATGCATGATGGGCACATTCTCTTCTCCAGTGCACAGAGAATCAACAAAGCAGCCCGCGAACGCATCAGAAAAGGAATTGGAAAAAGCCATGATGTAATTCTTTCACACAAGGGGACCGTCGGAAAGGTTGCATTCGCCCCCGCATCATCTCCGTCATTCGTTTGTTCACCGCAAACAACCTTTTGGCGCAGTCTCGACCACAGCAAGATCAGCCCCAGATATCTGTATTTCCATTTGATATCTTCAAGCTTCACTTCGCAACTTCGAGCTCTCGAAAATTCATCTGATATGGCGGCCTATGTCTCCCTGACAAGCCAAAGAGGACTCAGCATCCTCTTGCCACCAATCAACGAACAACACGCCATCGCTTCCGCACTCGGTGCACTGGACGACAAGATCTCAGTCAACCAGCGCATTGCTGACACAAGTCGCCAACTCGGCTTGGCACTGTACAAAGAGTCAATCACGGAGAATTCCCGCTCAGTTACCATTGAAGGTTTGAGCGGTTACCTGAACCGTGGCCAAGCTCCGAAGTACACCGAGGACGAAGACGGTATGACCGTCCTCAATCAACGTTGTGTGCGTGCAGGTCGTGTTCTACTCGACCCTGCGCGTCGTACCCTGGCGGCACGCGTTCAAGAAGCGCGACGCTTGCAGACTGGCGATGTTCTCGTCAACTCCACTGGAGTCGGCACATTAGGCCGAGTCGCCATCTGGTCTCATACGGTCGAAGCCACGGTTGACTCCCACGTGACCATTGTCCGTGTCAACCCTGAAGTCACCCCAACTGTCGTCGGCGGGTTCGCCATGCTGGCCGCCCAGCAGCGAATTGAAGCTCTGGGAGAGGGTTCCACCGGCCAAACAGAACTGAGTAAGGCAAAACTGGGCCAACTCGAAGTCGAGATCCCAGACGGCGAGAGTGGCGTGCTTGCCACACGTCTCACTGCTCTCGAAGAAAAGGCCGACGCAGCGTTGGCCGAATCCCGAACGCTCACGGAACTGCGCGACACCCTTCTTCCCCAGCTGATGTCAGGAAAGCTCCGCGTCAAGGACGCTGAGAAAATCGTGGAGGACAACGTATGACACCCCCCAGACCCGGCGACTCCGCCACCACCGACGCCTCCGAAGCTCACACCGCCCTCACCGCCTCCGGCCGAATGACCGAGGCCGACTGGGAGCAGTACGCCCTCGAAGAACTCGGCGAGCTCGCCTGGCGGGCCGCCCCCGGCCGTGAGTTCTCCCCCGCCCCTGACGGGCAGCGCCGGGTCTGGGACGACCTCATCCTCCACCACGACCTGCGCGAGGCCGTGGAACGGCTCAACCCGGAGCTCACCACCACCGCCGTGGACCAGGTCATGACCACCGCCACCACCCCCCAGTCGCGCGAACCGCTCCCCGAGAACCGTCTCGCCCACGGCTACCTCACCTCCGGTATCCGCCTCACCTACACCGACGAGTTCGGCGCCGAGCGCTTCCCCACCGTCCGTCTCGTGGACTTCCGCGACCCGCACGCCAACACTTTCCGCGCGGTCAACCAGGTGCGGCTGGTCGACGGCGAGCACGAGCGCCGCTTCGACGTGGTCCTCTACGTCAACGGCCTCCCCCTCGCCGTCATCGAGCTCAAGAACGGCTCCGACTCGCGCACCACCCTCGCCAGGGCCCACGCCCAGCTGGGCACCTACGCCGAGGAGTTCCCGGCCGCGTTCCGCTACAACGTGCTGTGCCTGGTCTCGGACGGCGTCACCGCCAAGTACGGCACCCCGTTCACGCCCTTCGAGCACTTTGCGCCCTGGAACGTGGACGGTGAGGGCAACCCCCTGGACAGTCCCGACTCCGAGTACGGCGAATACGGCGAGTTCGGCGCCGAGAAGCCCGACGCGCTGGCCCTGGCCCTGCGCGGGCTGTTCGACCAGGCCCGCTTCCTGGACCTGGCCCGCAACTTCGTCAACTTCACCAGCAGCGGCAGCCGGCACGGCAAGCGCGTGGCCAAGGCCCACCAGTACTTCGCGGTCAACAAAGCGCTCAAGGCAGTGGTCCGCGCCTCCCAGACCAACGGGCAGGCGGGCGTGGTCTGGCACACGCAGGGATCGGGCAAGTCCGAGGAGATGGTCTGCCTGAGCGGCCTGGTGGCCCGCGAACCGTCGCTGAACAACCCCACCGTCGTGGTCGTCACCGACCGCAACGACCTCGACGACCAGCTCCTCGGCACCTTCCAGGCCAGCCGGGAGCTGCTGGGCGCCGACCCCGTCCAGGCCGACACCCGCCAGGAGCTGCGGCAGCTGCTGGCCAACACCAACACCGGCGGGATCGTCTTCACCACGCTTCAGAAGTTCGGGCGTACCAAGGCCGAGCGCGAGTCCGGGGCCGACCACCCCCTGCTGTCCGAGCGGCGCAACGTCCTCGTCATCGTCGACGAGGCCCACCGCAGCCACTATGACAACCTCGACGGCTACGCCCGCCACCTGCGCGACGCACTGCCCCACGCCACGCTCCTGGCCTTCACCGGGACCCCGCTGTCCAAGGCCGACGCCAACACCCGCGAGGTGTTCGGCGCGGGCGAGGACTACATCGACGTCTACGACCTGCGGCGCGCGGTCGAGGACGGGGCGACCGTCCGCGTCTACCACGAGCCGCGGCTCATCGATGTCTCCCTGCCCAAGGACATCGACCCCGCCGACCTGGACGAGCAGGCCGACACGCTCACCGCCGCCATGGACGACGCCGAGCGCCGCAGGGCGATGCGGGCCGCCATGCAGATGACCAACATCTACGGGGCTCCTGACCGGGTGGCCAAACTCGCCCAGGACCTGGTCGACCACTGGGAGGAGCGTTCGAGGCTGGTACGCCCCTACCTGGGCAGCCCTGGCAAGGCCATGCTCGTGTGCGCCACCCGCGAGGTGTGCGTGCGGATGTTCGACGCCCTGGCCGAGCTGCGCCCGGGGTGGGTGGGCACCGGTCCCGACACGGGCGTGATGAAGGTGGTCTTCCACGGCGAACCCGGCGACTCCCCCGAGCTCAAGGCCCACGCCATGCGGCCCTCCGGACACCGGGTCGTCCAGGCCCGCGCCAAGGACCCCGACGACGAGCTCCAGCTGCTCATCGTGCACTCCATGCTGCTGACCGGGTACGACGCCCCGCCGATCCACACCATGTACATGGACCGGTCCATGAGCGGCGCGAACCTGATGCAGGCCCTGGCCCGCGTCAACCGGCGGTTCCGCGACAAGCAGGACGGGCTGCTCGTGGGCTACGCCCCGCTGTCCGAGAACCTGCGCAAGGCCCTGGCCGAGTACTCGCCCGGCGACCAGCGGGACAAGACCCTGGGTAGGGACATCGACCGTGCCATCACCGAGGTCCGCAACGAGTACGAGACCATCTGCGGCCTGCTGTCGGGGATCGACTGGCGCAGGCTCCTGGCCGCGAGCGGCGACCACTCCCGGCTGCGGGCGCTGAAACTGGTCTCCGACCACCTAGTCTCCCGTGAGGCCCAGCGCAAGCCCGAGGACGGGAACGGCAAGTCCCTGTCGCAGCGCTTCCGTGAGAGCGCGACCAAACTGGAGCGCTTCCACCAGCTGTGCGCGATGAGTTCGCAGATCAGCGAGCGGTTCGGGGACCTGGAGCACTGGCGCCGCGACATCGCCTTCTTCGTGGAGGTGCGCGCCTGGGTGGTCAAGCTGGAGGCCGCCAACCGTGAGGCCCGAGGGGAGGCGCTGCCCGCCGAGATCAGCATGTACCTGTCGCAGCTGGCGGCCTCGGCGGTGGACGCCGAGGAGATCACCGACCTGTACGCCGAGTCGGGTCTGGGCCGACTGGACATCACCCGGCTCAACGAGGTCCAGCTGCGCCGCCTCCAGGACTCGGAGACCCCCAACCTGGCGGTGGAGGCGCTGCACCGGCTCGCCCGGGAGAAGCTGCGCGAGGCCACCCGGTACAACGCCATCAGCCGGGAGCGCTTCACCGAGCGGTTGGAGGCGCTCATGATCCGCTACATGCGCGAGCAGCTCACGAGCGCCCAGGTGCTGGCCGAGCTCTTCGCCCTGGCGCAGGACGCCGTGGCCGAGTTCCAGCGGGGCGATCGCTTCGACCCCCCGCTCAACTACAAGGAACTGGCCTTCTACGACGCCGTGTGCAAGAGCGAGAGCGCCCGAGAGCTGATGAAGGACGAGGTCCTGGCCGACATCGCCCGCGCCCTGGTCAAGGACGTCGCCAAGAACCTGAGCACCGACTGGCTCTCGCGCGAGCCGGTGCGGGCCAAGCTGCGCAGCCGGGTGCGCCGCCTGCTGGCCAAGTTCAACTATCCGCCGGACCAGGAGAAGAAGGCGATCGAGGACGTCATCAAGCAGATGGAGGAGCTCGCCGGGCTGGACGCGCCCACCGCCGCCCGGCGCTGAGCACCGCCCGCAGGTCCTGACGAGGCCGGGGAGCCCGGGGAGGGCTCCCCGGCCTTACGTGTGCGCGCGAGGGCACGGTGACGCACGCACGACACATCGCGTTCCTTCTTTGTCTGATAACCCCCCTTGCCGACCTTCAGGCTTCTCCTTCGCGCGTGCCGGGCCGCATGCTGGATCCCGCCAGCGCACGACGGCCCGGCCCCCGAGTGAGCGCACGGCGACCATCCGGACGCGGCCACCCCCGGCCGCCACTTCCCCCGTTGGAGGAGACCCCTCGTGAAGAACCTCAAGCCCGCCCTCAGCGGCGCCCTGTTCGTGGTCCTGCTCGCGCTCGCCACCGGCTGCGCCGACGCGCCCGACGAGAACCAGATCGTGGACCTGGAGCCCGTGCAGGACTCCGCCGAGTCCCCCGCCGCGCAGGAGGAGGTCCCGGAGTCCGCCGAGGAGGAAACCCCCGGCGCGGTCGAGGAGGAGTTCGGCTCCGAGTACACCTACGCCGACGGCCTCACAGTCCGCCTGGCGGGGGTCGAGCGCCGCGTCTCCGGCGAGTGGGACATGCCCGAGAGCACCCCGTACGTGTACTTCGACGTGCAGTTCGACAACGCCACCGGCGCCCCGGTCGACCTCACCTACCTCTCGGTCTACTGCCAGGTCGGCGAGGAGGGCCGCACCGCCGAGGACGTGTACACCGACCAGACCGGCACCGGGTTCACCTCGGCGGTCATGGACGGGCGCACCGCCACCGCGGGCTTCGGCTGCGCGCTCCCCGAGGAGGAGTCCTACCTCCAGGTCGAACTGACGCTCAGCGACTGGGAGGAGATGGACGACTACGTGCGCGAGACCGTCTACTTCGTCGGCGACATCGCCTGAACCGCTCCGGCAGGGGCGAAGGGGCCGGTTTCGGCCGGTTTTCCCTGATCCCCTGCCGGGCTGTTCGGCGTTCCTTATGCTGAACGGTACCGCTCTCCCAAGAGCACCCGCCGCACAAACCCCATCCCCTATCCCCCATACGCCCCCACAAGAGAATGAACGCTTATGAAGGCAAACGAGACCACCTTCCAGAAGCTGGTCGAGGGCTCCAAGCAGTTCCAGATCCCCCTGTACCAACGCCCCTACTCGTGGGGTAAGGAGGAGCTCCAGCGGCTCTGGGACGATCTCACCGAGCAGGTCGCCACCGATCTGGCCGCGGAGGAGTCGGGCAGGCCCGCCTCGCCGCACTTCATGGGATCGGTCGTCCTCGCCCCGGGGGTGTCCTTCGCCAGCAAGCTGAGCCGGTCCCTGGTCATCGACGGCCAGCAGAGGCTGACCACCCTGTCCATCGCGCTGGCCGCAATCCGCGACCGCCTTCAGGCAGTCGAGATCCTGGACCCAGAGGACTTCAGCGGAGCCGACAAGATCGATGGCGTGTACCTGATCAACCAGTTCGAGAAGAAGGACGACAGGTACCGGCTCTCCCCCACCCAGGTCGACCGGGCCTCCTATCACTCCGTCATCCGAAAGTCCGCGAGCGCCGGGACCGACGACAACGTCGGATTCGCCTACAACTACTTCTCCCGCATGGTGGTCGACTACGACGAGAAGCAGCTCATGCGGATGGAGGAGACCATCGGTCACCGGCTGACCCTGGTGGAGATCGTCGCCGAACCTGGCGACAACGTGTACCGGATCTTCGAGTCGCTCAACAACACCGGCAAGGGACTGAGCCAGACCGACCTGCTACGCAACTACGTCTTCATGCTCCTCCCCAAGAGTGGCGAGGAGGTCTACGACGACGTCTGGTTGCCAATGCAGGAGGAACTGGGGCCCGACAGGTTGGAGACTCTCGCCTGGCTGGATCTGGTGTTGCGAGGCGACGACCGCGCCAAGCAGAGCGAGGTCTACCACGGCCAGAAGGAGCGCTTGGAGAAGGCGGCCCGTGACGGCGGGGAGCCCGCCCTGCGCGAGGAACTGGAACAGCTCCGGCGCCGGGGGCGGCTGCTCCTGCGTGTCATCGATCCCGGGTACGAGGACGCCCCCGAGCTGGCAGCGGTGCTACAGCGGCTGGTCGACTGGGGCAACATGATCTACCGGCCGCTCGCCCTACACCTGATGGACTTGCGCGACCAGGGACACGTCGGCACTGAGGAGCTGGTACGGGCCCTGGGGTACGTGGAGAGCTTCCTGGTGCGACGAATGATCGCCGGTGTGCCCACGCAGGGGCTCAACCGTATCTTCACTTCCTCACCCAAGGAGATTCGTCCCGGCGGTTCCGTGGCCGACTCCGTGCGCCGCTACCTATCAGATCCGCGCAGGCGCTGGCCCACTGACAGCGCTCTGACCGAGGCCGTGGCCAACCGCAACTTCTACTGGTCAGGCCGGGGGCCACAGCGCACCTACGTACTACGCAGACTTGAGGAGAGCTACGGTTCCCCCGAACCGGTCGACTTCAGCAAGGCCCAGTTGAGTATCGAGCACGTGATGCCGCAGAGGCTGACCAAACAATGGAAGGTCGTCCTCGGCGGGCAGACCGCACCCGGAGAGACACATGAGGAGCTGCACGCACGACTCCTCCACACTCTGGGCAACCTCACCCTGACCGCACAGAACTCCAAACTCTCCAACCACATGTTCGAGCGCAAACAGAGCATCTTCGACTCCAGCGCGTTGTGGATGAACAAGAAGATCGCCGACACCGCGAGCTGGGGACGACCCGAAATCGAATCGCGTGCCATTGATCTGGCACAACGAGCTCTCGCCTTGTGGCCCGCTCCGCTGGACGCGGGGCAGGACGCCGGTCTGCTGGAGGAGACAGTCCAGGAACAGATCGGCGAAGCACTGGCCATGGTAGCCGCGGAGAGTTGGACCACCCACAGGGAGCTGGCGCTCCTGGCGGGGACGAGTCCCGCGACGGTGGCCGACTTTTTGGAGAAGCACCAGCACGCGGTACAGCACGACCGTGTCTTCGCGAACACGGCTGTCGCCGAGCGGGCCGGGGTGGACCGTGACCGCTTCTTCTCCGCCGCCGCGCTAGCCGAACTGCTGGGGCTGGAGATCGACAGGGCGGTCGAGCGCGAGCGCGGTTTCCGAGACCAGCTGTTGGAGTGCCAGCAACCTGAGACGGCACGAGCGACCTTGGAGCTCCTCGACGAATGGACCGCCTTGGGCGGTGCGCTGCGGTGGGGGGACGGGATCGAGACCAGTTGCTTCATGCGGACCTGGGACCAGGCGACGTCCTCGCACCAACGGTGGGCCCTGACCCTATACCCCCGGCTGGGCACCGCGGAGGTGGTGTTCCAGCACATGCGCGGCCGCCCGCCGTTCGATGCGGTGGAGATGCGGCGTGAGTTGCTCGACCGCCTCAACGCCGTCCCGGGCGTCGCCCTGCCGGAGGACGCGCTCGAAAGGCGGCCGAACTTCCGTTTGGAGGCTCTGGTGGGCGACAGCGGGCGACAGGTGCTGGAAGTGCTCACGTGGTTCCGCGAGCGCTGCCAGGAATGGCTGACCGCACGGGGCTGAATCCGTGGCTGGTCGGAACCTGGTTCCGACCAGCCAACCCGACGGGTTACCCGCGAAAGTCTTCCGTGGTGTCACGTCAGCTGGTGCGATCACCCTGTCAGGCTTCCGCGCCGAAGGCCTTTCGCGTCCTCTGGGGTGAGAGGCGAATAGGGTACTGCCCCTTCGGAATCATCCCTCCCCGCCTACGCCCCCGCCTGCGCGGCCAGTTCGGCCAAGACCTCGAAGGCGCCGGGCACGTCCAGGGCTCGCGCCGCGTGCGCCCGGTTCAACAGCTCCTCCGGCAGGTAGGCGTCGTAGCGGTCCACCGCCTTGTCCCGGGCTTCCGCGGCCAGCTCCACCGCATCGGGGCGGGGAGCGCCCAACAGCCGTCCGGCAGTCTCGGCCAGACGCTCAGGGGTGGCGTCGCGGACGAGCAGCGCACACCCCGACCGCGAGGCCGTCATCCCATAACGTCGCAGCAGCTGGCACACGGTGTCGATCACCACGTCACCCCGCCAGGCGAACACGCACAGACCGTCCTCGTACGCGTGGACCGGCGAGCGGCGCAGACCCAGGTCGCCAAAGGACGAACGTGCCTCCTCCAGCAGGATCCGGGCCGCGTCGTCCAGGTAGGCGGGGACATCCGTGCCGGTGTACACCTCCCGCATACGCGCCCGCACCCCGTCGCTGACCGGAGATTCGGTTCCCATGAACCCCGGAGGCGGGCCGCCGGCCGAAGCGGGTTCGACCAGCACGCGAGCTTCCTTCCGGTTCACCTCCACCACCCGCCACGTGGCCCCTCCGAAGGTCAACGGAGTTCCAGCCATGAGCGATGGGGGCACCGGTACCGTGCCGAGCCGGTTCCCGGAGGCGACCACCTCGAACTCCTCCACCGTGGTGAAGGCCGCGTAGAACGAGTAGTGGTTGACCTGGCGCTCACCCTCCGGTCCCAGAAGCAGAAGACCGCCGCGCTCCTGGGCAAGCAGTCCGTGCTCGCCCATCCCCCGGAGCAGTGCTGTGAAGGTGTCCCGGTCCACCCCGGGGAAGACCCCCGAGGAACACAGCACGCGGTACAGGCGCGCCGCGGTGGTGCCGTGCTCCTGGGTGACCAGGGCCAGGATCTGCTGGACGAGGGTGGAAAGGTCCGGACTGTCCAGGCGAGGCGGCTCGTACCAGCGGCGCAGCAGCAGGTCGACGGTGGCAGTCGTCTCCACCAGGGCGGTACGCAGACGCTCCAACGGATCCTCGGGGCGGCTCTGCTCCGTGACGTAGACCAGCAGCCGCGCCGGATCGTCTCCCCGACCCGAGCGGCCCAGGCGCTGCCGCAGGCCCGCCACGTCCGGGGGGACTCCCACCTGCACCACCCGGTCCACCCATCCCACGTCGATACCGAGTTCGAGGGTGGAAGTGCACACCACGGTGACCGGTGCCGCCCGCTGTTTGAGGCGCTCCTCGGCGCGGGAGCGCAGTTCCGCCGACAGGGAACCGTGGTGCGGCAGGAAGGGATTGGCGATCCGGTCGCGCTCGGCACGCTCGGCCAGCAGCGCGGTGTAGCCCTCCACTCCGGCGCGGGAGTCGGCGAAGACCATGTTGTGCCCGCGCCTCAGAGTCCGGTACAGGTGGTCGGCGATGTCCGCGCTGACCGCGCCCGCTCCCCGCTCATCGGTGAGGTCCTCGACGTAGCCGCGGACCTGCAGACGTACCTGCCTGCCCTCCCCTTCGTCGGCCACGATCACCACGCGTTCACCCCCTCCGGGACGCAGGTACTCCGTTGCCCCGCCGAGGTCGGCAAGGGTGGCCGACAGCCCCACCCTCGCGACCCTGTGTCCGGAGGCGGCCTCGACCCGCGTCATGAGGGAGCGCAGCTGCGCACCGCGGTTGGTGCCCAGGAAGGCGTGTAGTTCGTCGATGACGATGTGGGACAGCGCACCGAACATCCTTGCGGCACCGCTGCCGTCCAGGACGAGGAGTGCCTCCAGGGACTCGGGAGTGATGAGCAGGATCCCGTCGGGATCGCCCCGCAACCGGTCCTTGACGTTGACGGCCACGTCCCCGTGCCAAGGGGTCACCGGGATGTCCAGGTCCGCGCACAAACCGCGCAACCGCTGGTACTGGTCGTTGATGAGGGCTTTGAGCGGACTGACGTAGAGGGCGCGAACACCGCCACCGTGCTCCGCTCCCCGGCCAGCGGCGACCAGCGCCGAGCAGATCGGCAGGAAGGCAGCCTCGGTCTTGCCGCCTGCGGTGGCGGCGGTGACGATCACGTCGGTGTCGCCGGCGAGGATGGGGGCGATGGCGCGTTCCTGAATCGGGCGCAGGGAGGGCCAGCGCCGTCGCCACACCCAGTGCTGCACGGAGCGGTCCAGCAGTTCGAACCCGCTCCGCTTCTCCCCGGGGACCGGATCACATCCGGAAGGCAGCGAGGTGCTCGTCATCGTCGGTGTCCTGAGCTGTAGTCGGAAGCAGGTCGGGATTGGCTTCGGGGGCCAGCTCCACCCGGGTGAGCAGGTCTGTCCAACGGGCTTGGGAGTTCTGCCGGAGCACGTCCATCAGACCGACGAACTCCTTGATGGTGGAGCGGGGGGTGCGGAAGTACGCCTCGCCCACCCGGCTGTCACAGTGCCGCATGAACGCCTCGACGGCGTCGTCGGTGAAACCGGGCAGGTCCTGCCCGTTGCTGGTGTAGACGTCGCGAACCTTCTTGAGCAGTTCGTAGAAGTGTTCCTTGGTGAAGCTGCCCAGGCGCATGACGGGACCGTGGTAGTCGACCAGCCCGTTGCCCGCGTAGGGGTTCTCCTCCAGGCGGGAGCGCAGCGCCTCGTAGGAGTAGAGGCCCCGGTGCGGGTTGGTGAGGAAGTCGGGGGTGCCGCCGAAGAGGAAGCCCAGGTGGGGGGCGAGGCCCTGCTGGGTGTCGTTGATGATGTTGAGGATCTGCTCGTAGTTGGACTTGCGGGCTGCCGCGTGATTGATCTTGTACAGGTTGACCATCTCGTCCAGGCACACGAGCAGCCCCCGGTACCCGGCCATGGTGACGAAGTCGGCGAGGAGTTTGAGGTTGTCGAACACGTTGCGGTCGTCGATGATCTCCCGTACCCCGAGGTCGCGGGCCTCGGACTTGATGGCGTACTCGGCGTGCAGCCAGCGCAGGGCCTGATCCCTCCTGTTCTCGTCGCCCTCGTGGTAGGCCTCCCAGTAGGCCTCGACGACCCTGGCGAAGGTGGGACCGGCAGGGTGTTCACGCAGGCGGCGCAACCGGCTGCGGAGCAGGTCGCGTACGGGGACGCCCTCCGTCTCCGCTTCCTCTTCAACCCTGCCGACGAATCTCTCCACCACCGAGGTGAGCGCGCGACCGCCGGGCCTGCCGCGAGTGGCCATGTTGGCCACCAGTTCCGAGTAGAGCTTGCGGGCCCGTCCCTGGGAACCGTGCAGGCGCCGATCGGGGGTGAGGTCGGCGTGTACGGTCACCAGGTCCTCCCGGTGCGCCACCATGCACATCAACCGGAGGAAGTAGGTCTTGCCGGAACCGTAGTCGCCGATGACGAACCGGCTCGTACCCGCCCCGCCCCTGATGTGTTTGAGGCTGTCCAGGATCGCAGCGATCTCCTTCTCCCGCCCGACCTGGATGAGCTGAGCTCCCCTACCGGGGACCACTCCGGTGCGCAGTGCCTCCAGGAGCGGCCCCTGCTCGCGCTGGAGCACCCGGGGTTTCTTCACGGGCAGGTTCATCGAGTCATCTCCTTGAGCAGTGCGCTGTTCACGGACACGCGTGTGTCCTCTTCCACGAGGACGTCCTCTTCGTCCACACCCCAGGCCGCCTCGTTGATGGTGTCGACGGCATCGAGGACTTTCAGCCCGTACCAGCAGGCCAGTCGGGCCACGTCCGCGAGCTTCCATTCGCGGCGCTCGCCCAGGTCGACCAACAGGCGAACGTAGGGCTCCGCCAGCTGGGGGACGGCGGGCGGCGCGGAGGCGGTGACCGTCTCGGGAGCGGGCTCGGAGTCGGCGGAACGGTCCGTGCGACCCGTGCGAGCGGGTGCGGCACCGCGCTCACTCAGCCGCAGTCGGAACACCCCCTCTGTGCCGAGGCGGCGGTGGATCCACAGCAAAAGATCTATCTGGCGGGCGGTGAGGTCGCCTGTGGCCTCGGCACTCTCCAGGAGCAGGTCTCCGGCGCCCTCACGACCACGCAGAGGCAGGGAGGCGAGCACGGCCACGAGGTCGGCGAGGGACTCGGGAACCCCTCGTTCGCAGGTGTGGAGCTGGAAGCGGCTCAGCTCCTCCAAGTCGAGGTCAGTCAGATAGCAGAGGCCGCGGACCAGGCTCGCCCGGACCCCGGCGCCCGGCCCGGTGGAGCGGAGGGCGAGTTGGAGTCCGAGCAGAGCGTGGGCGCGCACCAGCCGCTCAGTGGAGGATGTCCCGGGAGAAGCGACGGTCGGGGACTGCTCCTGGGGATCGGATACGCGATCCTGCTCCGGTTCCGTGCTCTGGGCGGTGTCGGGTGCGGTGTCGGGTGCGGTGTCCGACCGTACCTGTCCGGTATCCGCGGAGGTCTGCGGTCGGGCGGCCCGCACCGGCTCCGCCCCCACGGTGGGAGAGTTCGCGGGTTCGGAAGCCCCGGTACCGGGTTCGAAGGGTTCGTGGTCTTCGAGGGATGCGCTCCCTTCCTCTCCTGTCTCCGTCCGGAACAGCGGCACCGGCACTGTCCCAAGGCCGGGGCAGCGAGACCTGTGGATGTAGGTGCGTTCCGGGGAACCCTCAGATCCGTGCAGTCCCGCCTGGCGGACGTGCCGGCACAGGCGGACGAGCTGGTCGACGTCGTGGACCACCTCGGGAAGGACGACGAAGACGTCACGCAGCTTCTCCAGCTCCCGGCTGATCGGGGCCACGTCGGGGGTGTCCGTCCGCTCGGCGCGCAGCATCTCGACGAGACGGCGTTCCAGACCGTTGAGGAAGAGCCTGGCGAAGACCACCGGAGCGGGTTCGGTGCGCTCTCTGGAGAGCCACAACAAGTATTGGCCGCGCTGGCGCGGGGAGAGTTCGAAGTAACTGGTGAGCTCTCTTGCGACCCGCTCGTCCCCGACCGTGTCGGCGCGCTCGATCGGCAGACTCGAATCGAGTGCCGAGGCCCACTGGACGTTGTCGACCAGGTCGGGGTCGGGTGCGTGTCCGGTGTAGAGCATCCCCGACGGGACGATGTAGGGCCCCACCCTGACGGGGGTCCCCGGGGCGCGCCACAGGGACCAGCGACCGGAACCCTTTTCGGAGACGCTGCCCCCACCGGAGGGGACGGGCACGTCCTCACGGTCGCGACGGGGCGGCCCCCCGAGCCGTACCGTCTTCCCCGAGTTGGTTTCGGGACCGGCCTCCGCGTCGCTCTCGGAGGGCCTCGGCGAAGAGGAAGAACCCACCCTGGTGTACTCGTCGGTCGCGTCCGTGACGAGCACTCTCAGCGACGTCAGGGCGGGTGCGTACCTGGAGTAGTCCGAGACGTCGTCGGTGGGCACCCGCACAGGGGAGAGCCGTGGGTGGACCGGGGTGTAGGTCCACTCCAACCGACGTTCCAAGGGCGGTAGGACGATGCCATTCGGGAAGCGTCTGGTGAAGTACTTGCGGAAGAGGGCGTGGAAACCGGGATCGGTGCGCAGACGAAGCGTCGGCTGGACACGGAGCTCATGCATGCTCCAGGAAAGAGCCCACTCGGCGTCGACGTTGCGCCCCCGCTGGGCCAGCCAGCCCAGCCCGTGAAGGAGGTGTGGTGGCACGCCATGCGTGTGCGTCGCGGCGTGGGGAGGCCTCGGTGCCCCTTCGTCTCCGCCGATGTCCGCGGCCATGCGTTCCAGAACGGCGCGCAGGCTGTCCGCCCGGGTTCGGAAGCGGCGCAGGGTCGAGTAGCGGGCGGCGACCTCACGCAGCCCCGTGACCAGGTCTCCGAGGTCGTGCCCGGCCCCAGGTCGACCCGCCAGATCGACCAGGGCGCGCTTCTCCATACCGATGATGAAGAGGAAGAGGGAGTTCTCGCCGACCTCGCCGTAACGCCTACGGGCCAGCCAGTCCAGGTGAGAGGCACGGGCCTCGGGGTCCAGAATCCCGTAGGACCTGACCTTGGTGGTGAGCGCCGTGTGCTTGGCCGTACCGCTGACGGCTGCTGAGAGCAGGGGGTCGATCGCCTCCGGAGCGACGTTCGTGTGGGCGGGCGTGCCCAGGTAGAAGAGCCCGCCGTCGATGTCCCTGCCCCCGATGTGGACGCGCTCGTCAGGACCGACCCAGCGCGGGGGTTCCGGCCTCGGCGCGGTGGAGGCGGAACGTACGGATTCCCTGTGAGCGGCGGGCGAAACGGCGGGGGGCCGCGCGGGAGAGGGTTCAGCGTGGAGCCGGGGCGAGGAACCCGAAACGTTGTCGGTCTCCGAGTGGACGGCTGTGGGCGCCTGGGCAGTCGGCACCCGGTTCGAGTCTTCGGGGAGACCCCTTCCTCTCACGTCAGCGCGGAGTTCATGGGGTGGGAGGTCGGCAAGCACCTCCTCGTCCAGGAACAGCGTTTGCCCCTCCTCCTCCACGAGGAGGGCGTCCACGGTGTCCACCGCGTACTCGTTGATGGCCTCCAGAGCCGCGCCCAGCATCAGCCCGAGCCTGCGGGCCTCTGCCGAGGCCACCGAACGCGGCCATTCGGTGCTGCTGGCGAGGACCGCGAGCAGGGCTGCGGGCCCGGCGGCAAGCCGGGCGGAGCCGTCCTCCCCTGTTTGCCCGTCGGTATCGGTTCCGTCCTCGCCTACGTCACTCGAAGCCACCGTGTGCCCGGGAGATGAAGGACGCCGGTGGGTTCCCGTCACCTCTTCCTCGTCATCGGCGTACAGGTCGGCGAGCAGCGCTTCGGAGTTGCGTACGTCGGCCTGGACCTCAGCCAGAAGACGGTGATCGAGGAAGGGGGTGGCCTCGTCCGCTGGTGCGCCAGAGGGCTCTTCGCCGCCACCGCCGCGCGTGTCCGTGGTGGAGGGCGGCCGATCGTGGTCCTGGGAGGACGAGGGAACCGGCACGGGGGTCGCGGGCGCGAAGAGGGGTGAGGGAACGAACGGGGTCCGAGCAGCAGGGGCCTGGGGGGTCGAAGGTGCGGAGCCCGGCCCAGGGGCGGATCTGGGAATCGGCGTCCCGAAGTGGACGGTGTAACCGTTCGGGTTGACGGATCGGTAGGTCCGCTGGCCCGGGGCAGGGCGCTCACCCCCGCCCGTGTGGGCCTGCCCCGGAGCGGCCAGGTGGTTGAGCAGGTCGAGGAAGCCCCGGGCCTTCTCGGCGAAGTGGACGTGGTGTTTGTGTCTGCGCAGCAGACGCTCCGTCTCCCGGCGCAGGGCAGGCAGGTCAGCGGCAGGCCATCGGGGACTGTCCAGCCTGGCCAGGGCTCGGTGCTCCAGACCGCACAGGTAGAGCAGGAGGAAATTCTGCTCGACGTACTTGTCGCGGTCGGTCAGCCAGCGCAAGTAGGTCAGGCGCGCGGGCCAGCTGTGCTGGTGGTAGGGCACGGGAACGTTGTCGGAGAGCTTGAGGGTGGAAGACTTTTCGGCGCTGACGTGCAGGTTCACGTCCACCGTGGAGATCTCGCGGGAATCCGGACGCTGGTCACGGACGATCCCGACGTAGAAGAGTCCTTCGTTGACACGCACGTTCTGAACTGTGACGGGAAACCCTCGGGGCACCCACCACAGACCCGGGGCCTCGGGCATGCCAGGAGTTCCGTCCGCCCCGCCCTCCTTGGAACTGCGAGAACGCCGACCAGCACCGAAGAGAGCCACCCCTGCGCCCACCCTCCACCCGAACCGCTAGAGCCAGATAAATATACTCCAGAAATCCCAGAAGAGCATCGAAACAGAAAAGGATACAAAAACGGAAGGTAGGGATCCGGGCACGCTTCGTACTTCCTCCGAAGAGTTTACCGCGGAATCATATCAATGGCATTACGCAAGGTTTCGCCTTTTCCCTACAAGGTCAGCCCGTAGCCGTAGGAGCCACTCCGGCAAAGTGGGAAGTGGTATCTGCCCGGTCGGCACTTACCCTGCCTGAAGGTCAGCGGGATGGGCGCTCCATCAGTCCACGGGCACCAAGTCACCGGTCAGGGGCTTCGAGCCCGACGTTCAGCCCGTCTTCCGCAGGGCCGCGCGGGCGAACGCTCTGCCCCGCGCCGTCGGCGCGATCCCACGGGCGAGAGAACCCTTGGGCCACCCGCCCAACACGTCCAGCACCACCCACGCCTCGTGGGCGGTGTCCCTGGCCGCCAGGGAGTCCACCGGCAGGCCTTCGCCGATCCGCCACCCCAGGCCGGTCAGGGCCTCCGCGACCTCTCCGGGCACGTCCCGGCTCCCGGCCGCTGCGGCCAGCACCGTCACCAGGCACCCCACCCGCTCGACCTCGGGCTTCGGTTCGGGCGGCATCCGTGCGGCCAGGTGGTCCCACAGCGCCCGGGGGTCGTCGCGCACCTCCCTGCCCACCCTGGTGGGCAGCAGCCGCCCCTTGTACCTGCGCACCAGTCCCATCCTCCGCGCGGACTCGCGCAGGTTGAGCACCGGGAGCGTCTGGCTCTCCCGGTTGAGCGCGCCTATCCAGCTCCCGGACAGGCCCAGCGCTCCGGCGGCCTCCTCCACACTGGCCGGTGGCAGGTACCCGGATCCGGTCAGCTTCACCCCGTCGTCGCCGACGTGGTCCAGCAACCAGGTGTAGGGGCCCACCGCGGCGCGGACGGTGGCCGTGCTCGGCTCCTCGTCTCCGGACGAGGTCGCCTCGGCGGCCAGGGACAGCAGCCGCCCCCGCACCCGCGGGTCGCGCACGGAGCCGAGCAACTCGACGACCGACCCGGGAAGGCCTTCGGGGAGCGGTTCGGACACCACCCTCAGGGTCCGGTTGACCGCGTCGGCGTCGAACGGGACCGGCGCCCGGTCCGGGTCGGGGTCCTCGCCGAAGGCCTCCCGGTACTCGGCGAGCGCCTCGGCGTGCTCGGGGTGCCCGGTGTCGGTGGCGGCACTGAGGAGTTCGTACCCGGGCGCACCGCCGCAGTCCTCGGGAGGCGCGGGCCTCCGTCCGTGCACACGGCCCGCGCGGTGTCCGCGTCGCGGGGCAGGACGGCCTGGAGGGTGAGCAGGTGCTCCCAGTCGTCGCCGAAGTCGTAGACGTAGAACAGTCGGTCTCCGACGTCGACCAGGACCTCGTCCAGCCTCACCTGCTCCTCGGGGACACCGGTCTCACCCTCAGCCGCATCGAACGGCGACAGGTAGCGCTCCGTGTCGTCGTTGTAGTAGTCGGGACCGCTGCCGAAGCGGTGCAGGGGGTAGTCCTCCCAACCGAACGCGGCTTGGAGGATGGCGTGCACCTCGTTCAGGAACAGGTCCGACGCCAGTTCAAGCCCGCGCCAGACGGGCGGCTCGGTACCCGTGAGCTCGGCACTGACCCGGTAGGCGACGGCCTCGTCGCGGCGCGGTCGCCGCCGGGACAAGGGCACGGTTCTGGTGAACGGGTCGGCCGAGTCCCACGGCAGACGTTCGGACTCATCAGGAACGTTGTCGGGTCCGTCGTGATCGCGCACGGGGGCAGAGTACCGAGGAACCAGACGTCCCTCCCATGGGAATCGCGGGTCGCCCGCAACTGGTGCCGCGTGCTGTCCTGCATCCAGTGGACTGCCCGGAGTGAGGCGTCCCGAGGTTTAGGGCCACATGTCCGGTGGCCCGCCACCACGCCGGGAAGCGCCCTCGACGACCACGGAGTATGGAGCCGGGTACTCAAGAGCCGGAAACGTTCGACGCGATCGTGGCCCGTCGTGGACGCCGGGGACGCCGGGGACGCCGGGAACGTCAATGCCCATGAGAAGTGAACCGCTGGCGCATGCGGAAGTAAAGAAATCCGCGTGGAGCTCGGCTGTCAGTGGCGGCGGGGGTGTTCGTCAGGTGTTCGCCTAAGCGTGCGAACAGGGTGGATGGTGCTGACAGTGCAGGTCAGGGGTGGTACAGGGTGTTCGTTCTCACGCCCCGACTTATCACGTCTTTCTTCACTCTTACCGGGGTGAGAGAGGGGCCGGGCCGGGGCGAGGCACAAGAGGTTCTGCCTGCGGGGATGTCCAATCCGGTGAGTGGAGTGGCTGCTCTGGTGGGGAATGGGCGTGCCCATGTGGATGTGGGACGAGGACGGCGGTGTCAGGGGTGGGAACGCTGGTGCCCGGCTAGGGTGGACAAGGGCCGGGAAAGATGTCGACGGGTACAGGAGCCTGTGGTGTTTCTGGCCGAGACGCGCGGGACACGGCCGCGGTGAAAGGGGAAGCGCTTTTCGCGCGGGAAGTGCTTCGGGCAGGCCGGATATTGGGTGGTGTCCATGCTCGGGCACGTGAGGAAGGGTGAATTGACCGCTGCGTTCTTGTTGGGTGTCCTGGATCCCTTCCGTGCGTGATTGAATCCTGCTGAGTGGTCGCCTTGCGAGTGACGGCTCCAAGTGGGGGGTCGTCTTCGAGCTCTTCGAGCACCGCTGAGGTCTGGTGAGCCGGACATCGAAGTGGTGGTTTTTGAGTGTTTGATGAGCTTTTTGGTGGTTTTAGTACCAGTGGTACGTGTGACTGTTTCTAGAGAAGTTGGAAAAACGGATGCTTGCCACCGGTAAGTTCGCAGTTCATTGACTCTGCTCCCCGCGCACGCGGGGATGGTCCCCGGCTCTGCCAGCCGCTGGTTCCCCAGCTGCTGCTGCTCCCCGCGCACGCGGGGATGGTCCCACCATGACCCTCCCGCACACCTACAAGGACAGCTGCTCCCCGCGCACGCGGGGATGGTCCCACAGGCCGGAGGGCTCAGCCCTTGCCTGCGCTCTGCTCCCCGCGCACGCGGGGATGGTCCCGGGTGGCGGGTGAGTTCCCCCGCCGCCTCCGCCTGCTCCCCGCGCACGCGGGGATGGTCCCGCCCGCCCCGAGCCCGCGACCTACGCCCGCCTCTGCTCCCCGCGCACGCGGGGATGGTCCCTCGTTCTGCGGGCTCCGGGACGGCCCGGGTCCCTGCTCCCCGCGCACGCGGGGATGGTCCCTTGAACTGCAAGTCGGGGATGGCCCGGTACGGCTGCTCCCCGCGCGCGCGGGGATGGTCCGCGTTCTGTCAGCGCGGCGTCAGCAGGGCTGGCGTGATTTCTGGCGCTTACAGGCATGCTCCCGGCTCTGTCAGCACCGGTGACAGAAACGCTGTCAGTACTCCCTGCGCGCACGGACGTGCTTTCCCGAGACTGACAGACAGACAAAGGGTCGCAAATTCGATCCCGCTCCAGCGGAAAGATCGGCTGACATCAGGCGCAGCGCAGGTAGTCGTCCTACCTATCCAGGCACTCCAGCGCTGACAAAATCTCTCTGTCAGGACCATCCGCCAGTTCCTCCACTCCCTCCTCCACCCCGCTGATGAAACAGGGCACCGCGTCGGGGCTCTCCATGGTGTCCTCGGCCCCGCCCCCGCGCTCCGATTCCCCACCGTGTCAGCGCATCTGCGCACCGCCCCGCCCGGGCCTCCAGGGCCGAAGTGAGCTCAGGAGGAGGAACCCTTGTCAGCTGTCGGTCAGTGCGGGCCGCACCCGGGTAGCACTGTCACCCGCTGACAGTGGAGTGCACGGTCCCTACGCACGAACGCCGATGGCGGCCCGGTGTCCTCCTGGGTGGTGCCCATGCACACAGGAGGTTCCGGGCCGCTGCGGCCTCCGGCGGCGGAGCCCCCTGCCGGGCCCTGCCGTGGACGCGTACCGGTATCGGGAACGAGCACCTCTCTCATCAGCACGGAACCGTGCCCTCGCCGCAGACGGCCACCGTGCCCTGTGGCCGGCGCGGCGGTGACGTGGCTCCGTGGCCGCTTCCGAGCTCCGCCCACCTCACACGGTGCTCCGGGAAGCGGCCAGCCCGACCCCCTCGGGCTGCCGCCGGTGCGTCCTCGCACCCAACTGGATGACGCACCGGGAAAGGCGGGTGCCGTCGTCCGTCAACCGGTTCCTCTTCCTCATGATCGGTGGACCGAAACGGTCTCCGACCGGACGGTGTCCGGTGGCCCCCGGACCCTGGGCGGCGTGTCCCCGTCCCGTCGCCGGTGGCCGTCCGCAGCGGTGGGGCGGCCGGTCCGTCTCCCCCGCCGGGGACGGATCCGCTCACCCCCGCCCGGCATGCGGCCAGCGGAGGCAAGGTCCGGAACGCGGGTGCCGTGGCCTCCACGGGCCCCGGAAACGGTGACGCCGAAGATGTCGAGTCCCTGCGCGAACCGGGTGGTCGGCGCGGGGTCCGGGGAGCCCTCCCCATGGACGGCGGCGCGCCCGCCGGGCGCCCCGTCGTCGGCCGCGCCCTCCTCGGGGGCGCTCCGCAGGGCGTTCGGATCGGCGGTCGCGTCCGGGGACGGCGGCGTGCTGTGGTCGACCACCAGCACCGGCGGGTGGTCCTCAACGTCGAAGCGGCGCCAGGCCGTGGTCCCGGACTCGTCGCGTTCGCCGAGCCGGAGGTGGATGTGGGGTTCTCCGGCGTCCACGGCCCGCTGGTAGGCCTCGGTCAGGTCGAATTCCACACCGCCGGGCACGGGGCAGGCGGACCGCCCGCCCCTGATCCTTCGGGTGTCGAGCAGGGCGCGTGCCCGCGGCTGGTCGTTCCAGGTGGCCCCCTCGTGGAAGGGGTCGATCCGGTGCAACTGTACGAAGGAGTCGCTGCCGCAGTCGTAGGACCAGGCCACCTCGGTGCGCAGCACGGCGGATTCGACGACGGCGCCGTGGCCGGGCGCGACGGGGAACCGGAACAGGGCACGGCGGGTGTAGTTCCGGTCCCATTCGAGGCGTCCGGTGCCCACGCTCGCGGTTTCGGCGCCGTCGTGGGGCCGGTCGGGGAAGGCACGGTCCACGTAGGTCCACGAGGAGCTCTCGACCTCGATCCGTTCACCGTGGGGGCGCGCCGGGGCGGGAGGACCGTCGGTGGCGGAAGCGGCCCCGGGTCCGGCCGGGCCGCTGGTCCCCTCCGCGTCCGGGTCGCTCCCGCGCGGTCCACCGCTCCGCTCCCCCGGGGCACCGGGCCCTCCGGGGGCGACGGAGCCGTCGGCGGTGGTGGGAACGCCCTCGTCAGCTGTGGCGGGAGCGACCGCCCCCAGTACGAGGACTAGGGCGTAAGCCGCACAGACCGCCGTCGCACGGGTCAGGGAACGACGCATTACGGGTGGTGCCTACACATTCCAGCTATGACCGAAAAAGAATTCAGGAGAAACGTTCACATCCCGCTTCAGCCACGAGGAATTTACCAAATTCCCACAGCACCCCACAAACCCCAGGGGTATAAACGCGGACCAAAACTCTGGTTATCACCCGAAGAAACACCGGCACCGCGCAAACCCGGCCCACCCGAAAAGAAGCACGCGAACACGCGGGCATCCTTTATTCGACAGCCAGGAAAAACCATTCACGTCAGACCGGAAACCGGCTACCGCTGGGCGCACACCGGCGGCGGCCTCGCCGCGGAGCCCACCACCAGGGTGGGCTCCGCGGCGAGGCCGCCAGGGGAGTGTCCCGACCCGTCGCGGCCCCGACCCGTCGCAGCACCGCCCGGAGGCCCGTGTCCTCGTCCCCGAGCCCGCCGCCGGACGAGTTCTCAGACCATGAGGGCCATGACGGCGGGGGCGATCACCGAGTAGCTGTTGTTGACCACGTGGACCACGACACCGGGCCAGACGGACCTGGTCCGGTGGAGCAGCACGGCGGCGATGACACCGGCGACGAAGGCCACCGGCAGGAGGTAGTTGATCCCGTGCGCCAGCGCGAAGACGGCGGAGCTGACCAGCACCGCCACCCACTGCCCGTACCTGCTCAGGGCGTTGGCGAGCACCCCTCGGAAGAAGAACTCCTCTCCGATGGGCGTCAGGACCCCGCCAAGGAGCAGAGCGGCGGCGAAGAAGACTAGGCCGCCCGCGGCGGCGGCCTGGTAGGAGGCCTGGGTGTCCTGGGCGCCGGAGTAGAGGAAGATCGCCGTGGTACTGGCGATGTTGAGCACGATCATGAGGATCCCGGCCCCGAACGCCACGGCCAGTCACTTGGCGGAGACCCGCCGCAGACCGAACGGACCGAGGCCGCGGACGCGCACGAGCACCGCGGCGGCGAAGCCCCCGAGCGGGGCGAGCCCGGAGATCGCGTACTGGGCGAGGCCGCCGAGCTCCGTGTTCTCTGCGGGGATCTGGAGGAACAGCAGGATTCCGACGGCGTAGAGCACCAGGGCGACGACCGTACCGACGATGAGCTCGGGCCATCCGACCCGGAGCCTCCTCCCGCCCTGTGTGTCGGGGGCCGTGGGCCGCGGAGCGGGGTGAGCGTCAGCGTTGGTGGACATGTTTCCTTCCTGCGTTCGGTTGTCGGGGCGTACCAGTACCCGACTGCGGAAGGTGTAGGCATTCTCCTGGTGACCCGCCGTGAGGCTGTGCGGGGGAGAGGGGACCCGCTGCGCCCGCGCAGAATCCCCGGCCCCCGGTTTTCCGGGGTCCAGGCGTCACGAGGCGGTCACTCCCGCTCGGCGTCCGGGTCCGGCGGCGCCTCCTCGGACAGCCTGAGGCGGCTCGCGAGCCGGTAGTCGACGCGGATGTCCGTGTACACCACCCCGGAGCGGACGCCGTGGGGAAGCCCTGAGCGTTCGCTGCCGGAGGTGCCCTCGTGGCCCGGTTCCCCCCGGGTCCGGGACCTGACCTCCGGCACCTCGCCGAAGGTCAGTTCGTCCGCGGACACGGAGGCGCTGATCTCCACGTCGTACTCGGGCCCGGTCTGATCCTCCACGCCCCCACCTCCCGTTCTCCGGACGGTGCGCTCCGGGTCGCCCGGGGCGCGGCGGCCCCGGCCCGGCGTCTCCCACCGTCCTACTTCTCCGCCGCGTCGTCGGGGCCCTCCGCGAGGTCCGCCACGTCCGCCACGTCCCCGACGTCCTCCACGGCCTTCCCCGCGCCCCGGCCGACGCCCCGCGCGGCTTCCCCGGCGCCCCGGCCCACACCTTCGACCGCGTTCCCGGCGCCCCGGGCCACGCCCTCCACGGCGCTCCCGGCGCCCCGGCCCACGTCCTGCACCGCGCCGCCCGCGCCCCGGCCCAGGGCTCCCACGGCCTGCCCCGCACCGCCCGCCACCTGGTCGAGCGAGGACTCCACCCCCCGGGTCACGTGCTCCAGGATCTGCGGGTTGGTGTCGATGGTCTGCAGGACCCGCGTGATGATCTCCCGGACGTTGTCGAGCTGGACCTTGAGCAGGGCCTGGGCCTCGACCCCCTTGAGGGTGAGGCTGACGCGGCCGAGCTCGACGTCCGCGCCCACCTTGAGCTTGAGCAGGTCCAGCACCTCGGCCTGGAGGGAGACGGAGGCCCGCAGGTTCTCGACCTCCAACTGGATCTCGTCGACCTT
The DNA here is from genome assembly GCF_052466615.1 of Nocardiopsis sp. M1B1. Lineage (NCBI taxonomy): Bacteria > Bacillati > Actinomycetota > Actinomycetes > Streptosporangiales > Nocardiopsidaceae > Nocardiopsis > Nocardiopsis sp. M1B1. Next base: position 1,547,457 of record NZ_CP196194.1, on the reverse strand, counting down.
CACCACCGGGACGTCGAGGAGCACGTCCGGGTCCTCGGCCCCGGGGACCCGGACCGGGCGCTCGGCCGCGGGGACGCGGTCGGTGTGCTCGACGCCCGGCTCGGGGGCCCGGGGCCCGGCGGCCTCGGGTTCGGGAGCCTTGGGCGCGGCCGCCTCGGGTTCGGGCGCCTTGGGCGCGGCCGCCGACCGCTTGGCCCGCGCGGGCCCCGCCACCGCCTCCCGTTCGGTGGGCGCGACGTCCCCCTGGGCCTTCCCGCCCCTGCCCTTGGTGGACCGGCCCGTACTTCCTCCGCTGTCCTGAGTACTCCGTTTCACCTTCTGCGCACCCTTCTGAACGGTCCGGACACGCCCCGGGGCCCCTGCTGCCCGGCGACGGCCCGCGCCGTCGGCCGTGTCGCGGACACCCCGACCGCCTGTCCGATTTATTGCCGTTTGAGAATTATGCGTACATGTTCGCCCCATGTACCCCCGGCCACCGCCCCGAAACGGTTCCCCCTGCTCAGGGCGCCTCCGTACCGTCCCGCACGAACACCTGCACCGCTGGCGGAACCGGCCACGCACACGGACCGGGCGCGCACGTCCCTTCCGGAGCGGCTCCCGGACGCGACGGCGACGGGTGCACCGCGCATGGCGGGACGGCAACGGACGGGTGAACGCGGGCGGGGGACGCCCGTACCCGTCTGGACACCGGACTCCGGACACCGCGAGGATCGGTCCCCTGCCGGGCGGTAGAACCCACGAGCCCGGCACACACGGACATTCGGCGTCTCCGGGAAGGGCAGGGGCAGCGTGGACGAGGGTTCCCGCAAGGAGGTCGTCACCGCGCCCTCACGCAGGCGGCGCCCGATCCAGAGCGGGCTGGCCACGGGGCTGGTGATCTTCGTCGGCCTGGGCACGGCGCTCCAAGGGCTCCCGGACCTCGTGCCGGAGAACGGCGGCCTGCTGGTCGTGGTGCTCGCCCTCCTGGGCATGGGGGTGGCCGCCTCCGCGCAGGCGCTGCTCGACCGGCTCGACCAGTCCCAGCGGCCCGAGGAGAAACCCGCGCTGCGCCGACGGCTGCCTCCACCGGTGGACCACTTCACCGGCCACACGGCCCTCATGGCCGAACTGCTGGACGAGTTCGCCCGCTTCCCCCGCCGGGGCGCGCGCCGCCTGGTCAGCCGACCCGCCTGGAGGGCCGGAAGACGCGACTCCCGGAGCCCGCTGGCCATCGCGATCACCGGCGAGGGAGGCACCGGCAAGAGCCAACTCGCCGCGCAGGTCGTCGACAGGGTGGCCGACCGCTTCCCCGACGGCAAGCTGGAGTTCGAGCTCTACGGCAGCGCGGCGCACGAGGCCTCGCCCGATACGCGCTCCTCGGCGCTCGGCCGCTCCGTTCCGGGCCACCGCTCCCGCAAGGGCGGGTCCGAGGGCCCCGACCCGATCGCCCCGGCGCGCCGTGAACCCCGGCGGCCCGAGGACGTCCTCACCCAGATGATCACCGAGGTCGGGGGCCGCCCGCCCGACGGGGCCTCCCTGGAGGAGCTGTGCGTGCTGTGGCGGACCGCGACCGAGCAGCGCAGACTGCTGGTCGTCCTCGACAACGCCAAGGACTACGCCCAGGTGGAGCCGCTGCTGCCCGGCGGCCGGGGGTGCGCGGTACTGGTCACCAGCCGCAACGACTTCCCCGACGCGGCGCAGCCCATGCTGCGCAGGCACCTGGACCCCCTTCCGCCCGAGGAGGGCATGGAGCTGCTCGACCGGCTGGTGCGCGACTCGCCCCGGCCCCTGTCCGAGGCCGACCGCGCCGCGCTGCCCGGCCTCGTCTCCGCGTGCCACGGGTTCCCGCTGGCGCTCTGCCTGGTGAGCACACAGGTCACCCAGGAGCGGGGGCCGGGCGCCGCCGACCTGATGCGCCACATGAGCGACCCTGCCCTGCGGCTGACCGTGCCCGGGCCGCAGGCCATCGCTCAGTCCCTCGCGTTCAGCCTCCAGCAGTGCGAGCCGCGGGAGCGGCTGCTGCTGAGCCGTCTGGCCGGGGCCGGTCTGACCACCTTCACCGCGTGGGCGGCCGCCGCCCTGCTGGACGTCTCCGAGGACGAGGCCAAGCCGCTGCTGCTGCGGATGAGCCACCGGTACCTGGTGACGTACCTGTACGAGGCGGGAGGGTTCGACCGGTTCCAGCTGCACGACCACGTCCGCGAGACCTTGTTGACGGCGGGTCCCCGGATCCTGGGCGTGCCGGAGGAGGAGCTGCCGGACTGGTCGCGGGAGGAGCTGGGGCTCGCGGTGGAACGGCTGCTGCGCGCCTTCGATCGGATCGCGGAGGCTGCCGCGAGCCGGGCCGCGCCGCACGAGTGGAGCTTCGGCGCGTCCCTGCCCGGCGGCGACGCCGCACGGCACGGCGGTGGGAGGCCGGTTCCGGCCGGGCCGAGGGGCCCGGCCGACCCCATGGCGTGGCTGGAGACCGAACTGCGGGGCTTCGAGGTCTGCTTCCACTGGACGCAGCCGCGCGCGACCTCCGAGGACGACCCGCCGCGCGGACGGACCACCGAGCGGGAGCGGCAGCGCGAGCGGGCCATCGGGTACGGGTGGCGGCTGCGCCGGGCCTTCGCCGTGTTGTGCCGGACCGGGCGCACGCAGTGGGAGGCGGTGCGCGAGGCCACCCAGCAGGCGACCGCGCTGGCCCTGGAGATGGGCGAACCGCTCGCCTACGGGGTCGCCCTGCTCGACCGCGCTGAGGTGGCCAGCGGCCACGGCGACCACGACACCGGCTACGAGCGCGCCCTGACCGCGCTCTACATCCTGGAGCAGTTGGGTCCGGCCGCCGATCCGCGCTGGAAGGCGCGGGCGCACCGGGCGGTCGGGGTGAACCTGTACCGCCGGGGCGACCTGGACGACGGCCGGGCCGAGATCGAGGAGGCCGTGCGGATCTTCTCCGATCATGGTGACCGCTGGTGGCAGGTGCGCGCCCTGTGCAACCTGGCCGAGGTGGACCGCTTCCAGGGCTACCAGGAGCGGGCCTACGAGGCGCTCACCCGCGCGCAGGACCTGCTCGTGGGCTCCCAGGACTCCCAGGAGCAGTGGGCCAGGGTCCGGTTGCAGAAGGGGGAGGTGCTGCGGCTGCGCGGTTTCACGCTCAACGCCTGGTTCCTGCTGGAGGACGAGAGGGAACGGCTCTCCCGGGCGCCGAACGGGGACTGGTACCACGCCCGCTACCTGCGCTCGCTGGGCCGGTTGTCGACCAACGAGCTCAACCGGGAGGCCTGGGAGTGCGAGCTGCTGCTCAGCCCCGCGCGGGAGCGCGACCGCCGCCGCCTGACCGCGCGCGACCCCGGGTGGCCGGGCAGGCAGCGGGCCAGGGTGGCCGGTCTGTTCGCCGACGGGGGGATGGAGTACGCCGAACGCTGCGCCGAGGTGCTGCCCGCGCGCGGACTGCTGCGCCGACGGGAGAGGCTGCGCGACACCTGGCAGGTCGCGGACCAGATCGCCCGGCTGCGCGACGCCGAACGGGCCTTCGTCGAGATCGGTGACGACTGGGGGCGCTGGCGCACGTGCCTGGTCCTGGGACAGGCCCGGATGGCCGCGGACCGGGAGCGGGGCAAGGAGGAGATGCTGCGGGCCGCCGAGGGCTTCCGGGAACTGGGGGACAAGTGGTGGCACGCCCGCGCGCACCGTATGGCGGCGGAGTCGCTGCAACAGGCCGAGCGGCTGCCCGAGGCCGAGGAGCTGGCCAGGGTCGCGGTGGACGGCTACCGGGGCCTCCAGCACCGTTCGGGGCAGCTGCGGGCGATGAAGCTGCTGGCCGGAATCATGACCCGCCGCGACCTCCTGGAGGCCCGGCGCACGCTCAACGAGGCCGAGGGGCTCGCGGAACAGGGTGTCCGGCTCGGGACGGTGCCGGTGTCGCTGCTCCGGGAGATCCGGGACATGCTGCGCGTCATCGAGCACGGTTCGGGCTCGGCCCCCGGAACCGACCCGGTACGTCGGCCCGGGGGTCCGGCCGGGGGTGCGGGGTCGCGGACCGCGGAGCCGGGGTAGGACACGGGCGGCCGGGACCGGTGCGTCGCGTGTGCCGGGGCGGAAGGCGTCTCCGCCGTACCGGCGGCCGGTCGGGCACCGGCCCGAGCGCCGGGCCGTGGAGGCCTGGAAGAGGCGCGGAAGGCTTGGGGACCGCGGGCAGGGCGCGAGGACGTCAGCCGGTGAACAACAGGATGAGCTGGCCGGAGTAGACCAGGACGAAGGCCGTGGCCACCACGGCCGCGGTCCCCGCGGCGAGCACGAGGGAGCGCCGGCGCGGGGCGGGGCACCGCCGGACCGCGGCCCATCCGAGGAACGCGGCGCCCGCGGCGACGGAGCAGGACCAGTAGACCGGGGACGTGGTGTCCGCGATGTAGAGGAGACCGTACGCCCCCTCGCCGACGAGCACGCCGCTCATGGCGCCCGCAGCCAGCGGGGCGAGGCGGGACCGCAGGCGCAGCGCGTTACCGCCCCAGCCGAGGACCGGCCCCGCCAGGGCGGCGGCGGTCAGCCAGAAGGCCGTCGCCCCCGACGAGGCGGCGAATCCGCGCAGGACGGAAGCGATGTCGTAGCCGAGGACCATCGCCGCCAGCGACAGCGCGCCCACGATCGCCGAGACCCACGGGCGCGGGGAGAGCATGCCGAGCAGGAGGGCGACCAGGCTCCAGCTCCCGGCCGAGTTCGCCAGCGGGGCCAGGCCGTGGGGAAGCAGTCCCTGCGCGTAGGAGGTCAGGAACCCCGTGAGGAGCCCCGCGCCGACGGCCGCGCCCAGAGGGGCAAGCAGGGCTCTCGGGGAAGCGGGTACGGGCTCGGTCGCGGGCTTCTCCGTGTCTGCGGCCATGGGGTCTGTTCCGTTCCGTCGTCGCGTGCTCGCCACGGACAGGGCGGCCTGTCCTCACCGGGGTTAACGCCGCGCCCCGCTCCCCCGGTTCGTCGGGCTCAGACCATGCCGCCGTTGGCGTAGAGGGTCTGGCCGTTGACCCAGCGGCCGGGTCCGGCGAGGAAGGAGACCACCTCGGCGATGTCCTCGGGAGCGCCGAGGCGTCCGAAGGGGTTCAGCCCGGCCAGCCGCTCCACCTGCTCCTCGCTCTTGTCCGCCAGGAACAGGTCCGTGGCGGTGGGCCCGGGGGCGACGGCGTTCACCGTCACGTCCCGGCCCCGCAGTTCCTTGGCCAGCACCGGGCTGATCGCGTCCACGGCGCCTTTGGAGGCGGCGTAGGCCGCGTAGGTCGGCAGGGCGAGCCTGCCGACCGAGGTGGAGAGGTTGATGATCGCCCCGCCCCGGCGCACCCTCCTGGCCGCCTGCTGGTTGACGACGAAGGCGCCCCGGATGTTGGTCCGGTGCATGCGGTCCAGGTCGGCCAGATCGAGGTCGGCCACGGTGTCCAGGACCATGATCCCGGCGGAGTTGACGACGACGTCCACGCCGCCGAACCGCTCCTCGACCGCGTCGAAGGCCGTGCGCACGGCGTCCTCGTCGGCGACGTCGGCCCGCAGCGCGAAGGCGCTGCCGCCCGCGTCGGTGACCGCGGCGACGGCGGCCTCCGCCGCGGCGGTGTCGCCCGCGTACACGATCGCGACGTACAGGCCGTCGGCGGCGAGCCGCTCGGCCACCGCCCTTCCGATGCCGCGCGACCCGCCGGTCACCAGCGCCACACGCCGTTCGGTACCGCTCATGATCGTCCTCCTGTCGGGGCGGCCCCGCGCCCACGGTTGATAACGCTGATAACGCTATTACTTGATCGACGATAACACAACGGCGCTATCGTTATCCCGTTATCATCGATACATGGCTCCTCGCAGTGACAACCGGCAGAAGGTCATCGAGGCCGCGGCGGACCTTCTCAGGAACCACGGGCGTACCGCGGTCACCACGCGAGCTGTCAGCGCGGCGGCCGAGGTGCAGCCGCCGACGATCTACCGCCTGTTCGGTGACATGAACGGCCTGCTCAACGCCGTGGCCGCGGACGGTTTCGCCCGCTACCTGGCGCGCAAGACGGCCCAGCCGGCCTCGTCCGACCCGGTGGAGGACCTGCGCGCCGGCTGGAACCTGCACGTCGGTTTCGGTGTGGAGAACCCGGCCCACTACCTGCTGATGTACGGCGACCCCGCGCCGGGCGGGAGTGGCGAGACCACCCGGGAGGCCCGGCGCGTACTGCTCACGCTGGTGCACCGGGTCGCGGAGGCCGGTCGGCTCGTCGTCGGCGTGGAACAGGCGGCGGACATGGTGCACGCCGCGGGCATGGGCGTCACCCTCAGCCTGATCAGGCCGGACTCCGACCGGCCCGACCCGTCGCTGTCCGCCAGGACGCGCGAGGCGGTCATCGCGGCGATCACGTCCGCCCCAGGCACCGACACCGGCCCCGACGGCGGCGGGACGGCCGGTGCCGCCCCCGGAACCGACCGGGACCGCGAACCCGCGCGGCGGGCGATCGCCCTGCGCTCGGTCCTGGACCGGTCGCGGGCGGAGTTCAGCCACGGCGAGCGCGTCCTGCTGGGCGAACTCCTCACCCGCCTGGCCGACGCGGAACCGGGGCCCCGCGAACTCTGACCCGCCCGGCCCCCTCAGTCGGCGGCGGCACGGCGCAGGACACGGAAGCGGAACAACGGCGACGGCATGGCAACCGGCGGCACGTGTCGCGCGTGGAAGGGGAGGACACCGTGCGAGCCATGCCCGGGAGCGCTCCCAACACGCTCCGTGATCACGGGCCGCGTTGACGGCTCCCGACCGGGAGCGGAGGGCACGACGGGTCCGCGGCCGGAACGACCCCCGTCGTCCCCGTCGGGCGCACCCCGGAGGAACGCTCCCCGTTCTCCCGCGCCCCGCCCGTCCGCCCCTTCGCACCAGTCCGCATTCCCCACCAGTACGAAGACTCCGGAACGGAACATCCGAGATGCCGAGAAGTCCCCAGACCCCCTCACTGCTCCTGAGAGGGGCCTGCGCCTCCACCTCCGCCCTCCTGGCCTTCGGGCTGCTGCCCGCCGCCCCCGCGCTGGCCGAGACCGCCGTCAACCCCGTGTCCGGCAACCAGGGCTTCCTGGTGGTCACCGAAGGCGACGCGGTCCTGGCGGGCAACGAGTCCGAGGGAGCCGTCGCGGTCGGCGGCGACCTCGTGTTCGGCGACTACAACGTCGCCGCCCACACACCCGGTTCGTACACCGCCGAGGGCGACGAGCACCCCGCCGCCCTCCTGGTGAACGGCCGGGTGGACCTCGGCGCCAGCGAGGGCGACCTCAAGGTGCTCCAGAGCGGGTACGTCAAGGTCGGCGCCGCCGAGGACGCCGACATCAGCACGACGGACCACAACGGCGCCCGGGTCAACACCGTGGTCGCCGGTCCCGAGGGCCGTGAGAGCACGCCGAGGATCTCGCTCACCGTCCGCCAGCCGCAGGAGTCCGTCACCGGCGCGGCCCTGGACGTCGCGGGCCTGTTCCCCGCCTACCGCGAGCGCTCTGCCGGACTCGCCGCGTGCGAGGGCGGGGTGGTCCCGCTGCGGACGGGTGACGGTTCCGAGGCCCTGCCTCCCTTCGACCAGGGCGCCAACGTCACCCTGCCGCTGGCCCCGGGCGCCCAGAACGTGTGGAACGTCGCCGCCGAGGACCTGGCCGCCCTGGAGGTCATCACCTTCGAGGACAAGCCCGGTCCGGACGCGCCGCTCCTCGTCAACGTCGACACCTCGGGCGTGGACGGACGGTTCGAGTGGCGCACCCCCAACATGGCCGGGATCGGTCTGGAGGAGGCCCGCTACGTCCTGTTCAACTTCGGGGACGCCGCCTCCGTCACCTTCACCCCCGACAGCCGGACCCTGGAGGGCACCGTCTTCGCCCCCGACGCGAAGGTGAGCTGGCTGTCGCCGAGCAACATCGAGGGCAACGTCGTCGCCGCCTCCTTCGAGCACGGCTCCCTGTCCGCGGGCGTCGTCGGCAACGGTGAGCTGCACAACGGCGACTTCTCCGCGGAGCTGACCCCGTGCGGGCCAGGCGGGGGCGAGACCCCCGAGGAGCCGGGGGAGCCCGAGCCGACCCCCGGCGGTGAGGAGCCCGAGGCCCCCGAGGAGGAGCAGCCGACCGAGGGTCCCGTCACGGAGGAGACGCCCGGCGAGGAGCCCTCCGCCTCCCCGTCACCCGAGCAGGCGGCCGGGTCGGACGGCGGTCTGGCCGTGACCGGCGCGAGCCTGTGGGGGCTGGTCGGCGCGGCGGTGGTGGCGATCGGGGCCGGTGTGGCGGCCTTCGTGTTCACCAGGCGCAGGAAGTCCGGATCCTCCGTCTGAGGAGGGTCCGCGTGAGCGGCGGCACGGGACGCGCGCCGCTCCGGTGACGGGTGGCCGGGACGGCGGCCGGAGCCTCGGCGGCGACCGGGACCGGCGCCCGCACCGGCCGCCGGAGTAGCGTACGGGGGCTCCGATCCGGGTGATCGGGGCCCCCGGCGTTCACCGGGGCTCCCCGGTGTCCGGCCCCCGCCCGTCCGGCTCGGGGTACTCCTCGCGGATGCGCAGCGCCAGCTCGGTGAAGCCGCCCCGCTCCAGAACGACCACCTGTTCGTGGACGAACTTCGCGCGCTCCTCGACGTCCTCGAAGGAGTCGACCAGCCCGCGCAGGATGGCCACCTGCACGTCGCGTTCGGCCGACTCGGGGCCTTCGTCGGCGGGCCACCAGTAGCTCTCGTACCCCTCCTCGTCGACGTCGCTGCCCGGACCCGGGGAGGGGTCGGGCCCGTCCTCCCCGCCGAGGCCGAGCGGGTCGTCCAGCGGGTCGAGACCGCCGAAGGCGTCCAGGCCCGCGTCCACGGCCGACCGCGGAGGGACCTCCGGGCGCGGGGAAGGCGGGGCGGTCGGACGCGGGGCGGGCGCCCGGCCGACACGGGCGGGCGGAATGTCCTCCAGCTCCTCCTCGGCGTCGCGGACGGCCTCGCGCAGCTCGCGGTCCTTGCGCAGGGCGGCCATGCGGCGCAGCCGTTCGGCGTCCTCCTCCGGCAGGCGCAGGCTCACCTCCTCCGCCCACACCACGACCCCGGCGCCGGTGACCGCCGTCTCCACGGCGAGCCGGGCGGCCAGTTCGCACTCGGCCGTCCCGTGGTCGCCGGGTTCGACACCGCGGGCCAGCGCGGACGCGCGGGTGACCACCGCCAGGACGGCGGGGGCGACCGGGTTGCGCAGGCTCAGGTCCACGTGGCCCTCCCACCGCCAGTGGACCACGGCGGAGAACACCAGGTCGTAGTCGTCCGCGGCGCTGGGCAGCGCGACCGGGCGGATCCGGGTGCCGCGCGCACCGCCGTGTTCACCGAAGGCGCGGAGCGTTCCGTCCGGCCCGCCGTGGGCCTGCCCGGAAGAGGGGTCGGCGGTCGCGTCGGCGGCGTTCGGAGCCGCCGCGGCGGACGCGGCGTCACCGAAGTGCACGACGAGGGCGCCCAGAACCAGCACGACCGGGACCCACAGCAGGGTCCACAGACCGATCAGGGGGTACAGGACACAGGGCACGACGACCACGACCGTGGCGGCCGCCACGAGGTGCGCGCGGGTCAGGGGGGTGACGGGGGTGACGGTGTGCCTCCTCTCGCGGCGCGGTCGCACCGGCCGGACCCGTTCGGGCGAACGGGGCTCCGCGGCGCGGCACGGTCCTGGGCGAACCGGCGCGATCCCTTCCGGCGACATCCGACAGTCTGCCCCAGATCCGGAGCGGACGCGTCACGAACGGGCGCACACGCCTTCCGGGCACGTCACATCCACCGGACGGGCCTCGTGACGCGGACCCCGAACGGCGCTTTCCCACACGCCCCAAGCGCCCCCTGAGCCCCGCCCTCATGCGCATCCTCCGGCGCACCGGCGAGGCCCTCACACCACCGGAAACCGCGGCCCCGCGAGTCCCCCCGGAGGACCACCGCCCCGCCGACGGTTCCCGAGCCCGCCAGGCGAACACCCGACCAAGGGAACGTGTCCCCCGCACCCCTGTTGGGCGAACACCTGCCGCCGTGTCGGCTCCGGGGTCGCCTCGGGTCTTCGAAACGGCACAGAATGCGATCATCCCCCGCGACTCACCCCCGGACACACCCTCGTCCACTCCTCGTCGCCGAGCCCGCTCTCGGAGCCAGCCCATGTTCTCAGCACCCGCCCGGACCGGACGCCGTTTCCGGCCCGAGGTCCAGGGTCTGCGCGCCGTCGCCGTCCTCCTGGTCCTCGTCTACCACCTCAACCCCGCCCTGCTGCCGGGCGGTTACGTCGGCGTCGACGTGTTCTTCGTGATCTCCGGCTTCCTCATCACGTCGCTGCTGTACCGCGAGGCCACCGAGCACGGCAAGGTGTCGATCGGCGGCTTCTACGTGCGCCGCATCCGGCGCCTCCTGCCCGCCGCGACGACGGTGCTCCTGGTCACCGGCGCGGTCGCGCTCTTCCTGCTGCCCGTCACCCGCCTGGTCGACACCGCCTGGCAGCTGGTGGCGTCGGCCGCCTACGTGGAGAACCTCTACCTGGCCCAGCAGGCGGTGGACTACCTGGCCGCGGACGACCCGCCCAGCCCCGTCCAGCACTTCTGGTCGCTGTCGGTGGAGGAGCAGTTCTACCTGGTGTGGCCGCTCCTGTTCGTGGTGTGGACCCTGGCCCGGCGTCGCTGGCGGGCCACCGCCGGGACCCTCACCGTCCTGCTGGGCGCGGTGCTGGTGCTGTCCCTGGCCTGCTCGGTGCTGCTGACCTCGCGGGAGGCGGCCTCGGCGTACTTCCTGCCGACGACCCGCGCCTGGGAGCTGGCCGTCGGCGGCCTGCTCGCGATCGGGCTGGCGCACGGCAGCCTGCCCGAGCGCTGGCGCGCGCCCCTGGGCTGGCTCGGTCTGGTCGCCATCGTCGCTTCCGCGGTGGCCTACGACGACGCCACGCCCTTCCCCGGCTGGGCGGCGATCCTGCCGGTCCTGGGCAGCGCGGCGGTGATCGCCGCCGAGGACTCCCCCGTGAGGCTGTCGGCGTCCCGGCTGCTGAGCACCGCGCCCGCCCGGTGGATCGGCGACGTGTCCTACTCGCTGTACCTGTGGCACTGGCCGCTGATCGTCTTCGCGCTGGTGCTGCTCGGACAGGAGAGCCTGGGCGCGGTGGAGGCCCTGGCGGTCGCGGCCGCGTCCGTGCTGCTGGCGTGGGCGACCAAGGTGTGGGTGGAGGACCCGGTGCGCGACCGCGGCCTGGTCCGCCGCGGCCGCTCCGCCCTGGCCGTGGCCACGGCGGGCGTGGTGACGGTGGCCGCGGTGAGCGGCGCGGTGTACGTGCGGGCCGACCAGGAGCGGTCGGTGACCTTCGACCCGGCGGTGCACACCGGTCCCGCCGCCCTCGGGCAGACCGCCGACGCGGGGCCGCTCTACCCCTCCCCCGTCAACGCGGAGGACGACGTGCCCACGCTGTACGACGACGACTGCCAGGCCTCGCACTCCGAGACCGACCCCTCGGACCCGTGCGTGTACGGCCCCGAGGACGCCACCCAGGACGTGGCCGTGCTCGGGGACTCGCACAGCGCCCAGTGGGTCACCGCGCTGGAGGGGATGGCCGAGGAGCGCGGCTGGCGGCTGCACCTGTACACCAAGTCCTCGTGCGCCTTCACCGACACCGTGATGAAGGGCCCCGACGGGGGCCCGTACACGGCGTGCGGCGACTGGAACCGCGCGGTGATCGGCGAACTGGAGGAGCTGCGGCCGGACCTGGTGTTCACCAGCTCCTCCACCGCCAGCGACCCGGCCGAGGAGACCACCCCGGAGGAGGACCTGGTCGTGGTGGCCGAGGGCATGAACCGGCTGTGGGAGGAGGTGGCCCGGGTCAGCGGCGAGATCGTGGCGCTGCGCGACACCCCGCGCGCCCGCCGGGACGTGGTGGAGTGCGTTGCGGCCAACCTGGAGGACCCGTCACCGTGCGAGCGGTCCGAGCGGGACGCGCTCCAGGACGCCGACCCGCAGGAGATCGCGGCCCGCGAGTCCGGGGGCGAGGTGCACTGGGTCGACCTCACCGACCGGTTCTGCGTGGACGGCGGGTGCCCGGCGGTGATCGGCAACGTGATGGTCTACCGCGACTCCGGGCACATCACCAGCACCTACATCGACCTGCTCACCGATGACCTGGCCGCGAGGATGGACGAGGCGCTGGGGGTCTGACGAAGGAGGCCGGGGGGAGGGGATTAGGCTCGTCGCACCGGGCTTCCCACTCCCCCCGCCCGGACGACTCCTCCCCCTGGAGCCCCAGTGGACATCCCCCTCCGTCTGTTCACCGCAGCCCTCCCCGCCCTGCTCTCGGGCGCCCTCGCCCTCGCCTTGACGGGGTGCGCCGACGGCGCGTCCGATGCCGAGTCCTCCCCCTCTCCTTCCCCTGGAGACGGCGAGGGGAACGGTGGTTCGGAGGAGGTGGCGGCCTTCGTCCGTCCGGAGGACCCCTACGCGGGCATGGACGCCGAGCTGAGCGAGCGCCTGCACCTGCCGGTGTACGACTACCGGCTCGACGAGTACGAGGGGTACGTCGTGCGCAGGGCCGAGGACACGCTGACCGTGGAGTGCCTGGTGGACCTCGGTTACGAGGCCGAGGTCAACTCCGCGCTGGAGTTGGACCCCCTGACCATGCGCGCCTTCGGCCCCCAGCACGAGTACCGGAGGTACGGGAACACGCGCGCCGACATCGCCGGGGAGCACGGTTTCTCCCTTCCTCTCGACGACGTTGCCGACCCCTACCTCCTCGGGGGCGACGCGGACCTGCGCGAGCAGGCGCACAGCGCGGTCCTCAGCAGCGGAGAGGGTCTCAAGACCCCTTCGGGTGACACCGTGCCCGAGGGCGGGTGCATAGGCCAGGCGCGTCAGCGGATCGACCCCGACGGCGCACCGGCACACGAGACCGACGAGGAGGGCAACAGTCCTGACACCCCGGGCTCCCACCTCCTCGTGGAGGAGCTTCTGGGCGAGTCCTACATCGTCGCCGTGGAGGACCCCGCCGTCGCCGGGGCCACCGCGGCCTGGGAGGCGTGCATGGCCGGTGCCGTGGACGGGTTCCACGGAACACCGCTCTCCGGTGAGGGTTCGGACCCCGAGGCCGCGGTTCCCGCGCTGGAGTGCAGGGACTCCTCCGGCTATCTGGACGCCTTCGTCGCGGCCGAGCGCGCCGCCCTTGAGGGCCTGATCGCCGAGCACGAGGAGGCTCTGACCGCGCGCCGCGACCAACTGCGGAAGAACCTGGAGACCTCGCTGGACGTCCTCGGCTGGTAGCGGTTCGCCCGGAACGGAGGACACGGGAACCCCGCGAGGACGGGATCCGGGAAAGACGAGGGCCCGAAGAGCACGGCGAATCGCCAAGCGGCGCAGGATATCGCGCCATGACGCCTTTCCCCGCACGCGACACCCCTTTTCTCACAAAAAGAGAAAAGGGATGTTTTTCTTGGCTAATGTAGCAGTATGCGCAGTTCAAACCGGTTCTGCGCACACGCAAAAAGCCTGCGGACACGCGCGAACCCAAAAGGCCCGTGTTCTCCCCGTCAACGCACGCATGAGGGGTATGCTCGTGACCCGAAACGGCCGCACAGGGAGAACACGGGAAATCCCCGGCCGTGAAAGGCGGAGCCGATGCAGGGACACGAAGCGACCGGGACCGGCGGGGCGGGAGCGATCACCGCCTCCGGCCCCAGAGGAGCCGCGTGAACTGACCGGCACCGCCTCCGGGGCCCGCCGCCCACCCCCCTCACCGGACCGTACGACCACGACCACACGAGGGGAGCGGGATCGCACGATGCCCTGGGACGCACAGGAACGCACACGCTACGAGGACGAGGTGCTGGTGGCCGCGCGCGCCCACGGGCTGCCCGCGGACCTGTTCACGCGCTACGGTGTCGAACCCCGCCTGGAGTTGCGGTTGTGCGCCGACCCGGCCGCTTTCACCGAGCACGTGGACGAGGTGTGCGCCCACTGGCGCGCGCTCCGGAGCAGCCGCCGCTCCCTGAGGGAGGTGCTGGACGACCTCATCGCCGAGCACGAGCGGCTGGAGGGCGAGGGCGCGCTCACGCACGCCCACTTCCGTCAGGTCCGCGCCGACGAGGCCCAGCGGGTCCTGAGCGCGTGGTCCGAGATCGCCGGGGGTCTGACCACAGCGCTCCTGGACCGCGACACCCTCCGGTCGATGATCGCACCGGTGGGCGTCACCGAGGCCGACGCCGAACGCGTCCTGCTCGAACACGGCGTGCGCGTCGTGGACCGGCTTCCCGAACTGGACGACTCCCCTCCCGAGGACACCCTGCGCGCCCTGCGCGGGCACCTGCGCACCCGGGGCGTGCCCTTCTCCCCCATGGAGGTCTTCGGCGAGCGGCGCCTGGCCGAGGGGTTCAGCGTGCTGGACGGCTTCCGGCTCCACGACGGCACCGCCCTGGACAAGGCCGCCCTCGACGAGGCGGTCCAGCGCGTACGGCTGGAACCGGAGTCCGAGGGCAGGGCGGCGGCCGAGAACGTGCTGGAGATCCTGCACGCCGAGGGAGACCGGGCCGACGCCCTCGTGCTGGGGGAGATCGTCGACGACCTGCGGGAGCGCCCGGAGACCCTGAACGAGTCCGGGCTGGCCCGGCACTGGGTCGGCCGGGGGCTGGCCGAGGAGGAGGCGCTGCTGCTGGCCGCGGCCGTGCGGCGGTCCGCCTCCGGCACCGAAGCGCCCGCCCGGGCGGAGCGCGACGTGCACGACATGCTCGCGGACAACCGGTTGCGCCAGGCGCAGGAGGCCGCCGAGGACCTGCCCGAGGACCACGACCTGCACGAGCGCCTGCGCGCACGGATGCAGCAGGTGGAGGAGTTGACCGCGCAGGCGGAGCGGGCGCTGCGCGCGGGCGACCGGGAGGAGGCCGCCCGGGCCCTGGCCGCGGCGGCGGACGCGGCCGCCGACGACGAGGCGCTCGCCGCCCGGCTCGGCGAGGTGGCGACGCCGCCGCCGCGCGGTGTGGAGGCCCGGGTCGACGGCCGGAGCGTGGTGGTCTCCTGGCAGCCCGTCCCCGGGCCGGGCGGGCCGGTCACCTACCGGGTGACGCGGCGCACCGGGCGGGACGGGAGCGCCCGCGAGGCCTTGGTGGGCGAGTCGTCGGGAAACGAGGTCACCGACGCCGGGGCGCCCGTGGGAGCGGAGGCGCGCTACGCGGTGGTGGCGGTGCGCGAGGGCCTCGGGGTGTCGGAGGAGGCGTCGTCCGCGCCGGTGATGATCGCGCCGGAGGTCTCCTCGCTGCGGGTGCGCGCCGGGGAGCGGTCGGTGTCCGGCTCCTGGCAGGCCCCGGCGGAGGCGGTGCGCGTGGAGGTGCTGCGCGGTGTGGGGGCGCCGCCGCGCGGGGCGGGCGACGGCGTGCGCGTGGAGACGGACGGGTCGGGGTTCTGCGACACCGACGTCGAGATGGACGTGGATTACCACTACCGGGTCCGCGCGGTCTACGTGACCTCGAACGGGCACGCGCGGGGGTCGGCGGGGCTCGTGCGCCGGGCCAGCCCGGGCCCGTGCCCGGAAGCGGTGCGGGATCTGTCCGTGGTGCCGGACGGCGGCGCGGACTTCCGGGCCTCGTGGACGCGGCCCTCCCGGGGGAGGGTCGTGCTGCGGGTCGGGGAGGAGCCGCCCGAGTGGCCCCTCGGCACGGTGGTCGGCCCCGACGACCTGGAGTCCTACGGCCGTGAGGTGGCCCAGACCCCGGTGGCCGAGGACGAGGGGTCCCCCGAGGGCGGAGGGGTCGGCAGGAGCGGCGGAACGGGTGTTCGCGCCGGTGCGGGTCGGCCCTCGGGGCCGCCCCCGGGACCGGTGAACGGCCACGCGGACCCCGCGCGTGGAGGGGCGCCCGGCGAGGAGAGGGAGGGCGTGCGCGTGCTCGGGCCCGGGGAGAGGAGCACGGGCCACACCCGCACCTCCCCTGTCCAGAAGGCCCGTACCCCGCACGCGCCGCGCACCGGCGCCGCGGTGCCCGAGGAGGGCAGGAACCGCACCCGCGAGGACGCGTTCCGCGACACGGGTCACCCGCGCACCATGCATTCCGAGGAGGCCGGGGCGCGTCCCCACCCGGGCGCGTTCCACGCAGCGGGCCAGCCGCGCACAGTGCCCTCCGAGGAGGGCGGGAGCCGCTCCCGTGAGGGGGCGTTCCACGCCGCGGGCCAGCCGCGCACCGCTCCTTCCGAGGAGGGCGGGCACGGGGAGAGCGAGGGCGTCCGCGTTCTGGGGCCGGGCGAGAGGAGCCCTGCCCGGAACCGGGGCGCCGACCACGGCACGGACCCCCGGCGCGGAGGCTTCGCGGACGAGGAGGGGGAGGGGTTCCGGATCCTGGCCCCCGGTGAGCGGCCCTCGGGGCAGACACGTACCACTCCCGGCCAGGACAACCGTGCTCCGCACGCGTCCTCCGGCGGCTCCGCGGCGCCCGGAGGTTCCGTGGGCGACCGTGCTTCCGACCCGGCCGAGAGGCCCGGCAACCGCGTTCGCAGTGTCGGAAGGCACGCCAGGCTCTCCCCCGCCGCGGAGTCCACGGCACCGGCGGCCACCGGGACGGGGGACGGCGCCCTCGGCGCTCCCGCGCGCACCGGGGCCAACGCCCGCGACGGGCGCGAGCGCCCGGTGAACGCCCAGGCGGCCCCCGCGGCCGAAGGGGCCGACCTGCCGCGCGTGGTGCTGCCCTCCCCGCCCGCGGGCGGGGAGGGCGAGGGCGCCCGCGTGTTCGGCTCCGCGGAGCGGACCGGCGCCGACCCCCATGACGGTGAGACCCGCACGGCGAACCCGCCGTCGCACCGCGCGGCCGCGGGCAACGGACCGGTGGTGCCCCCGCAGGGCGTCGCCCTCGACGACCGCGCCGAGGGCCGCTCCGCCACGGGTCTGCTCACGGACGCGGCGTCCCGCGGGGCCGGGCAGGTCGGTACGGCCACGCGTTCCGGACCCGAGAGACCCGAAAGTCCGGGGGCGCCCGGGGACCGGGTGGCGGAAGGACCGGACGCGCCCGGCGGCACGCACGGAGGACATGCGAAGGCCGGGGCTCCCGAGGCGGTCGGGAACCGCGGGGCGTCAGCGACTCCCGGTATTTACGGGGCTCCTGACGCGGAAACGGACACCAGTGCGCCGGGGAACCTCAGAACAGGAACGACCGGAAACCCCGGGCCGACGGAGACCACCGGCGTCACGCACAACGTTCCCGGGACGGCAGCGCCCACCGGTGTGCCGGGGACTCCCGGAACAACCGGGAACCGTGGGTCAGCCGCGCACGCTGGTACTCAGGGGGTCCCCGGGGCGCCAGCGGCCGGTGCGGCCCCGTGGAACCGCGGGGCGACCGCCACGGCGGTACCCGGGAACCGCATGACCGCGGCCGAGGAGCAGGGCGCGCACCAGGCCCAGGCCCCTCGGGAGGAGCGGGAGCGGGTGGCGTTCACCCTGGATTCGGGCACCAACCACGTCCTGGCGGTGACGGTGGCGGGCGACCAGGCGGTCGTGGGCGTCTCCGTGCGGGTGACCGCGGCCCCGCCCGTGGAGGGGCTGCGCGCGGAGCGGTTCGACACCTCGGTCCGGCTCGGGTGGACCTGGCCCGAGGACGCCTGCGCGGCGATCATCTCCTGGCGCCCCGAGGAGCGCGGCACCGAGACCTGGACCGGCGGCCAGCTGCGCTGCACCCGCCGCCAGTACTCCTCCGACGGGGGCTTCGAGACGCTCATGGGCCCCGAGTCGGTGCGGGTGGACGTGCGCGCCGTCGTCCCCTTCGAGGGCGGGGAGGCGGTGAGCTCCGCCGCGAGCGTCACCGTTCCCGGCCGGGCGGTGCTCGACTACCGCGTGGAGTCGGCGGGCCTGCTGCGCCGGGACCGGGTGGTCCACCTGGTCGCGGAGGAGGACTGCACCATGCCCGAGGTGGTCGTGGTGTACGCCGACGGCCCGGTGCAGCCGCACGCCGCCGACCAGGGGACGGTGCTGGCGATCCTGCCCGCCCAGCACCTTTCGGCGGGCGAGTGGGTGTCGGTGCGCGTACGGCCTCCGCGGGGCACGGGCCAGGGCTGGCTGATGTGCTTCCCGGCTGACGACGACGGGCGGGGGGTGCGGCTGCGCCAGCCCCCGGTGAGGGAGCTGAGGTGCTGAGGAGCCTGGACGCCGTGCGCTCGCTGATCCCCGTCGAGGGCCGCCTCCTGGTGTGCCCCTACTGCTACTCGCGGTTCGCCGAGCGCCGCATCCGCTTCCGGTGCACGGGGCGCCCGGGGCCGGACGGGCGGGTGTGCGCGCCGGTGGAGGACGCCGCGATCCGCGCCCAGCTGGGGCGGCGCGAACGGCTGCCGCCGGTCTTCGAGGCCGACGGGCGCAGCGCCCGGGCGGTGTGCCCGGAGTGCGCGTCGACCACCGGCAGACAGGTGTGCGCCACCTGCCACGCCCAGCTCCCCGTGAACTTCGGACGGATCCGCAGCCGGATGATCGCCCTGGTCGGGGCGCGCGACGCGGGCAAGACGGTGTTCATGACGGTGCTCATCCACGAGCTGATGAACCGCGTGGGCTCCCGGTTCGACGCGTCGGTGGGGGGTTCGGACGACCAGACCCGGCACCGGTTCCACGCCGACTACGAGACCCCGCTCTACGAGGAGGCGCGGCTGCTCGGCGCCACCCGGCGCACCGGGGTCACCCGCGAACCGCTGGTGTTCCGGTTCACCACCCAGCGCCGGGGGCTGGGCGGCAGGCGGCCGCAGCACACGCTGCTGTCGTTCTTCGACACCGCCGGGGAGGACCTGACCTCCGGGGAGAGCGTGGAGGCGAACCTGCGCTACCTCAACAGCGCCGACGGGATCATCCTCCTGCTGGACCCGCTCCGGATGGAGGGCACCCGCCAGCTGGCCGCGGCGGGCGGGCGGCCGCCCGCCGCGGACACGGCGCGGACACGGCCGCTGGACATGCTGGGGCGCGTCACCGACCTGCTGATGAGCCGCCCCGGAGCCGTCAACAGGCTGATCCAGGTACCCATGGCGGTGTGCCTGACCAAGATCGACGCGCTGCACGGCGAGCTGGACGAGGGCTCGCCGCTGCACCGGCCGCAGCCCACCGCGCCGTTCTTCGACGAGTCCGACAGCCAGGACGTGCACGCCCAGATCCAGCAGCTGCTGCACCGGTGGGACGGCGGCGGGGTGGACGGCCACGTGCGCAACCACTACCGCAACGCCCGCTACTTCGGGGTGTCGGCCCTGGGCGGCGTCCCCGACCCGGGCAACCGTGTGCGCGGCGGGGTGCGCCCCTACCGGGTCGCCGACCCGTTCCTGTGGATGCTCAGCGAGTTCGGGGTCATCCCCTCGCGCGAGGCGTCCTGGTCCTGAACCCGGCCCGGCGGACCCGTCGGGCCGTGGTGTCCGGGCCCCTGTGAACCACCACCGCTCCAGAACCAGACCCCCCGCGACGACCAGACCGAAGGGGTGCGCCGATGGGCTTCGCGCAGCTGTACTACACCTCGTGCGAGCACGGCCTGTCCGGTTACGCCGGGTACCAGTTCAACGCGGCGACACCGGGGGTGGACCCCCGGGTGCTCAGGGAGGTCGAGCGGTTCACCGTGTACGAGCCGCCCCGGTCCCGCGAGCGCGTCGACGAGCATCCGGTCAACCTGTGCTACTCCCCCGACGTGGGCGGGGTGCCGGTGGTGAGCCGCGTGGTCTCCAGCGGCGACGACCCGTCCGGGAGGCCGGGCAACTACTTCGCGCACAGTCTGGTGGCCCCGGGGCCCGAGGAGTCCGGCCCGCTGCCCGCGGAGCTGTGGGAGGCCGACTTCTGGGCGGAGGCGCCGGTCGACGACCCCGGCCTGTCCGAGCTGGCGGAGCTGTCGGCGCCGCAGGTCGGCCCCGGACCGCTGGACCGCCCGCGCACCGACGCGTGGGTGCGGAGCCGCCCGGCGGAGGTGGTGACGCGGCTGCTGCTCGCCGCCGACGACGCCGTGGACGACTCCCGTCCGCTGGTGCTGGTGGCCGACAGCGCGTCCGTGGCGCACTGGGTGGCGGCCCTGAGCCACCTGCTTCCGCCGCGGCGGGCACGGCTTCTGTCGTTCGCGACCTACTGCGGCGACCCCGACGAGGCGCTCGTGCAGGTCGTCGGCGTCGCGCCCGACTCCGACACCGCGCTGTGGCGCACCAGGTTCACGGTGTACGACCCGGAGCAGGACCCGCCGGACGCGCTCCCCGAACCCGATCCCCGTGCGCGGGCCGTGGCCGACCGCCTGGTCCGGCTGGGCACGCGCCGGGCGGCGGCGCTGTGGCACAGGGCGCGGCCGTACGCCTCGGGCCGCGAGGGCGCGCTGGCGGACTGGCTCCCGGTGCTGGCCGCGGCGTCCCTGCTCGACGCGGACGCTCCCGCGCGCGAGGACCTGCGGGAGGTGCGCGCGTGGCTTCCCGAGGCCGTGGAGTGGCTCGCCCCCGGGGACGCGGCGGCGCTGGTCCACCGAATCCTGGACGCCGACGCCGCGGCGTCGGGAGAGGCCCGCGTCGGGATGGAGGTCAGCGACCGGAGGACGGACCGGAAGCTGGTGGGCGCGGTGTCCGGCCACTCCTCGGGCGGGTCCGCAGGCGGGCCGGTCGGCGGCGTGCTGGACCGGGCGTTCACCGGAGGCGCGGGCGGTCCGTCCGGCGCCGAGACGCGCGCGGCGGTCACCGTACCCGGCGGAGCGGGCGGGGCCCGCGAGGGGGGAGGCCGCGCGACGGTCACGGCGCTGGGCTCCGGTGCGGTCGTGCCGTCCGCCGGGGAGCGGGTCGGGACGCCCGGAGGGAACCGGGACGGAGCGCCCGGGGCCGCCGCTCTGCTCACCGGGCCGTCGTCGGGAGTCCTCGACACCGCTGACCTGGCCGGGTTGCAGCGGGTGGCGCACCGGCTGGGCGGCGCGGACGGGACCACCGAGCGGCTCGAACACGTGATGGTCCGCCGTTCCCTGGACGACATCGCCGCGGGAGGGGGCGCCCCCGCGGTGACGCCGATGCGCACGGAGTCGGTGCGCGGCGCGGCGCGGGAGCGGGTCGCCGCCCTGCTGGACGGCGAGTGCGGCGAACTCGCCCCCGACCGGGCGGTGGTGCTGCTGCGCTGGGCCCGGGCCAGCGGCCTGCCGCCCTGCGAGGAGAGCATGGAGCGCTACGGCGGCGTGGTGCTCGCCCCGCTGCTGGCCGCCTCGCACCTGCCCTCCCCGGAGGCGCGCGCCCTGGTCGCCGCCCACCCCGGGGTGCGCCGGGGCGCGGCCGCGCACCTGGCCTCGCTGCCCCGCGAGAGGTTGTCGGCCCTGGCCGCCGGGCCGGTGGGCGCCCTGTTCGCCAACGACCGCGACGGGTCCAGCGCCCCGCTGCGCGAACTGCGGCTGCTGGCCACCGATCCCCGAAGCGACCTTCCGGGGCTGCTGTCGTACCTGGTGTCCGTGCGCCGGGAGGGCCGGGCGGCGGGCGCCGCCGGGCTCGCCGCGCACGACCTGGACGAGGAGTTGCTCACCGACGTGTGGGGCCCCGGGCACGGGCCGCGGGCCGCCCTGCTCGCCCTGCGGGTGCTGCGCCCCGGGGTCCTGGTGGCGCCGGGGGTGGGCGGCTGGGTGGCCGAGGCGATGGCGGTGCCCCCCGGGGCGGGCCAGGAGCGGACGTGGCGGGAGCTGGTGGACGAGGTGTCCCGGCACTGGCTGCGGACCCGGCTTCCCGATTCCGGCCGACGGGTCGTCATGGAGTGGTCGGAGGTCCGCCCGTCCCTGGTCGCGCTGCGCGCGGCCGGTGAGGACCGGGCGCACGAGCGCCTCGCCGCCGTGTACGCGGCGGTGCGGGGAACCCATCCGGCGGTGGAGGAGGTGGCCTGGCGGCTGGTGGTGCGCGTGTTGCTGGGGTGGTGTCAGTGCTCGCTGCTGGCCGAGGCCCTGCGGGACTGCCCGGCGCGGGTGTTCGAGGCCTACGGGGAGGCGGTGTCGGCCCGGCTGGCCGACGACCGGCCGGACACGGCCACGGCCGCCCTGGTGTACCAGGCGGCGAGGCACCAGTTCCTGGCCGGGCACGGGCGTGCCGGGCGCCTGGACGCGTCGGTGCTCGCACCGGCCGTGGGCGGGTGGCGGCGGCGCCACCTGGCGAGGATGCGCAGGCAGCTGCCGCGCGAGTCGGCGGCCGGTTTCGACGAGTGGGCGCAGCGCTCGCGCGAACCGCGCGGGCGCGGGTTCCTGGGGCTGGGTTCGCGGTCGGGCGAGCGGCGGTCATGAGGGGGGCGGCGTCCGCGGAGCGGTCGGCGTCCAGGCGTGTAGCGGTCATGAGGCGCGCGGCGCGGACGGCGTCCAGGCGTGCGGCGGCCACGAGGCGCGCGGCGCGGACGGCGTTCAGGCGTGCGGCGGCCACGAGGCGCGCGGCGCGGACGGCGTTCAGGCGTTCGGTCTTCGAGGAACGGTGCGCGGTCACGGGGCGTTCCGCGCCCGGGCGCGCGGCGCGGACGCGGCGCGACGACGGCGGCGCGCAGGTCGGAGCGGCGCTCCTGATCGCCGTCGGCGCGGGCCTGGGCCTGCTGGTCGTCTACCTGCTGCGGTGGTGGCTGCTCGCGGGACTGGTGAGCGCCGTGGTGCTCGGGGGAGGCACCGCCCTCCTCGTCGGATGGTGCGTGCTGGTGGTCTCCTACCTGCGCCGCGTGCGCGAGGTGATGTGGGCGGGCGGCCACCCGGACGAGCCGCTGCCCGGCACCCGCGACGACCCCGCGCACCTGGCCTACCACGGCGGTCCTGCCTGGTGGGATTTGCGCGCGGTGGTGGGGCACAGCTGGGGCGCCGCGGCGCCCTGGAGCGTGTTCCTGCTGCCGCAGTTCCTGGTGCACGCCCTGGTGGTGGGCCTCTACCTGGCCGCGGCGTGGACCGCCGTCGGGGCGCTGCGGCTCGCCGACTCGGGACTGCTGCTGGTGCGCCGGATCCGCATGGTGTGCCCGGGATGCTTCCTGCGGCTGGGTTACCCGGCCTACCTGTGCGCGCGCTGCGGTCGGCGGCACGGCGCCATCCGCCCCGGCGGGCGGGGGCTGTGGCGCCGGGAGTGCCTGTGCGGAGCGCGCCTGCCCACGCTGCTCCTGCTGGGTTCGGCCGACCTGGAGGCGCGTTGTCCGCACTGCGACCGGGGGCTGGAACACCGTCCGGGCGAGGCCAGGGAGTTCGTGCTGCCGCTGTTCGGGGGCACGGGCGCGGGCAAGACGCGACTGGTGACCGGCATGAACCTGGCGCTGGCGCAGGCCGCGCGCCGGGCGCCGGAGGCGTACGTGGAGCCGGTGGGCGAGGAGACGGTGCGGCGGCTGAGGGAGGGCGAGCGGGTGCTCGCGGCCGGGTCCCGGACAGCGCCCACTCCCCCGGGCCGCGAGGTGCGGGGGCTGACGGTGCGGGTGGGCGCGAGCGGCAGGACCCTGCTCATGCAGCTGTTCGACGCGGCGGGCGAGCGGTTCAACCGGTCGGCGACCGTCGAGGAGCTGGCCTACCTGGGCCGGGCGACGACGTTCGTGCTGGCGGTGGACCCGTTGGGGATCGAGTCGGTGTGGCGTTCCCTGACCACGCGGGAGAGGGCCCGGCTGGCCGGGGACCGGTCGCACACCCGCGATCCGGAACTGGCCTACGGGGCGGTGCGCGACGAGATCCGGCGCCAGTACCGGATGCTGGCCCGGCGCCGGGGCGGGCGGGGGCTGCGCCAGGCCCGCCTCGCGGTGGTGGTCACGCGCGGCGACCTGGTGCGGGGCACGGCCATCGCGCCCGGGGAGTCCGACCCGCGCGTGTGGGCGGAGCGCACCCTGGGGCTGGGGAACCTGCTGCGGGACGCCGAGGCCGACTTCGGGGAGGCGCGGGTGTTCCTGACCTCGGCCGTCACCGACCGGAAGGGGCGGGCCGACCCCAGCCTGAACGCCCTGCTGCGGTGGACGCTGGCCGGGGAGCACGACGCGTTCACCGCGATGCTCGCCGCGTCGCAGGAAGAAGCCGGGGCTCCGGGTGGAACGGGTGCGCGGGAGGCGGCGGGGCCGCCGGGTGCACCGGAGCCGTGGGGGGATCTCGGGGCGTCGCGGGAGCTGCGGCCAGCGGGCCACGCCCCCCGGCACGCGCGGCCGGGACGGGCGGAGCCGGAACATCCCGAGTACGCGGAGGAGAGCCGATGACCTACCGGGGAGCCGGGCACCGGAGCACGCGCCGGACCGTGGCCGTGGTGACGTACGCGCTCGCGGGCGCGGTGACCGTGGCCGTTCTCGCAGCGGCCGTCTGGCTGGGAGTGGTCACCGTCCAGGGCGTGTGGGCCCACGCCCTGTCCCGCATCACCCAGGGCCGATGAGCCCTTCCCGAACCGCGGCGGGCACTCCCGGACAGCCCCGAGGACATCCCGCGACGGCGGGGGCGCCCGACCCGACTACACCCTCCCACCTGCGCCTGTGGCACAGTGACGGCGATCGCGGCACCAGTCGGCCGCCACACACCCCGGGAGGGAAACCATGGCGATCTTCGCCGTCACCTACACCTACGCCCCCGACAGCGCCGCCGCGCGCGACGAGCACCGCCCCGCGCACCGCGAGTACCTGGCCGCGCAGGACGCCAACCTGTGCTCCGGCCCCTTCGGCCCGGAGGACGCTCCCGGCGCCCTCCTGCTCCTGCGCGTCGGCTCCCGCGACGAGGCCGTCGCCCTGACCGAGAAGGACCCCTTCCGCGTCCAGGGCCTGGTCTCCGAGGTGGACGTCAAGGAGTGGTCCCCGGTGCTGGGCCCGCTCTCCGAGCACTTCTGAGCGAACGCCGCGGGCCGGGACGGAAGTCGGTTCCGTCCCGGCCCGCGGCGTGTGCGGCCCCCGGCGTCACTGCTCGGCGAGGCCGTTGTCCCTCATCCACTGCGGGTCGGGGGCCACCATCTGGAGGATCTCGACGTAGAGGCCCTCCGGACCCGAGACCTGGAAGCGGCGCTGCCCCCAGGGCTCGCTGACCAGCGGCATGATCACCTCCACGCCCGCCTCCCGCAGCCTCTTCTCCTCGGCGTCCACGTCCGGCACCAGGAAGGCGACCAGCGACTCCGCCCTTCCCGAGCGCAGGACCTCGTGCGTGGACGGATGGTCGCGCAGCACGAAGTCGATCGACAGCTTGGGGTGGTCCTCGTGCTGGGTACTCAGGTACCAGCCGAGGTCGATGTTGACGTCGAAGCCGAAGTGTTCGGCGAACCACGCGGCGCTGGCGCGCGGGTCGTCGCAGAGCACGGCCAGTCCGACGAGATCGATGTTCACGGTGCCTCCAGGGGGTCGCTTCTCACCACTTCAAGCAAAGTACTACGCCCATCGTGTTTATGGCAACCGACTTTTCTCCCCGGATGCCACGCGGGTGCTATACGATAATGATTATCGTTTTCTCAGGAAGGAGGGTGTCCCCCTATGGAACCGACAACCCCCATGCGCGTGGCCGTGGTCTGCGGCCTGCACCGCCACGCGCGCGGACGCAGCGTGGACGACCTGCTGGCGCAGGTCCCGGGGTCCGTGGCCGTGCACCACGACCTCGACGGGATCGCCGAGGGGATCGTCCACCGCGTCACCCGTGACCGCTGGGGTCCCGTGGACCACAGCCGTGTCCACCTGGACCACCTGTGCGCGTCCTGCACGCTGCGCGAGGACCTCGTGCCCACGCTGCTGCGGCTGGCCGAGCGGGGTGAGCACACCCTGTGCGTGGTCGAGACCTGGGACGGGGTCGAGCCCCGGCAGGTCGCCGAGGTCGTCGCGGCACGGGAGGAGCTGCGGCTGGCCGCGGTCATCGCGGCGGTGGACGCCGACCGCCTGCTGCCGGACCTGTCCGGGCACGACGACCTGAGCGACCGGGACCTGGACATCGCCGTGGAGGACGAGCGCACGGTCGCCGAGGTGCTCGCCCACCAGGTCGAGTACCCGACGGCGGTCGCCGTGCACGGAACCCGCCACTTCGACGAGGCCCGTGCCCTGGTCGAGCACCTCAACCCGGCCGCCGTGGTCGTCCCCCCGGGCGGCGGTCTGGCGGACCTGACGCACGGCCGGTTCGACCCCGAGGCGGCCGCGCACCGGCTCAACCCGGCCTGGGCGCACTACGCCGACCGCGCGGACGGGCGGGTGAGCACGGTGACCTGGAGCCGCAGGCGCCCCCTGCACCCCGTGCGGCTGCACGAGGCGCTGGAGCGGATCGTGTCCGCGGGCCTGCGCGGCCGGGGCCGGATCTGGCTGGCCAGCCGCCCGGACACCCTGCTGGTGTGGGACGCCTACAACGACGCCCTGCTGCTGGAGAGCGGCGGCCCCTGGCTGGACGCGCTGCCCGAGGCCGCGGTGGAGATGGTCTCCGAGACCCGCCGTGTCTCCGCGCTCCTGGACTGGGACCCGGTGCTGGGCGACCGCGGCCAGCACCTGGCGTTCACGGGTGTGGACCTGGACGCCCGGCGCCTGGTGGCCCTGCTGGACTCGTGCCTGATGACCGAGGACGAGGCGGGGCAGCCGCTGCGGTCCGACCCCTTCGCCGACGCCCTGTAGGGGGACGGCGCCACGACGGGAAGGCCCCCGGCCTTCGGAAAGCCCGAACGGTCCGCGAGGCCGCGGACCGCGAACGAGAGGAGGGACCGCCGTGTCCCGTGTCTGTCAGGTGACCGGAAAGGCTCCGGCCTTCGGAAACTCGGTCTCGCACTCCCACCGGCGCACCAGGCGCCGGTTCGACCCGAACATCCAGACGAAGAAGTACTGGCTGCCCAGTGAAGGGCGTTACGTGAAGCTGCGCGTGAGCACCAAGGGCATGAAGGTGATCGACGCCCGCGGCATCGAGCGGGTGGTCGCCCAGATCCGCGCCCGCGGCGGGAGGGTCTGATGGCCAAGAAGAGCAAGATCGCCCGCGACCAGCAGCGCAGGCTCGTGGTGGCCCGCTACGCCGAGCGCAGGGCCGAACTCAAGCGGATCATCCGCAGTCCGCACACCGGTGAGCGGGAGCGCGCGGCGGCGGTGGCCGAGCTGAACCGGCAGCCCCGGGACGCCAGCGCCACCCGGCTGCGCAACCGCGACGCCGTGGACGGGCGGCCGCGAGGGCACCTGCGCAAGTTCGGGCTCTCGCGGATCCGCTTCCGGGAGATGGCCCACCGGGGAGAGCTGCCCGGGGTGACCAAGTCCAGCTGGTGACGCGAGCGGGATCCGGTCGCGCGCTCGGCGGTGTGACCCCCGACGCCCTGCGGCTGGACCGGATCCGATGCCACGGGCCCCGCGCTGTGCGCGCGGGGCCCGTGTGCGGTTCGGGTGTGGTCCGGGTGCGGCCCGGGGTCGTCCACGGTCAGCGGCGTGCGCCGTCGGTGGAGGAGCGGTGGCCGTCGTGGCCGGAGACGCCGTGTCCCCGCTCCGGTCCGGCCTGGCCGCCGCGCATGCCGTTGTCGTGTCCGTCCGGCTGGTTGGCCTCGTGGAAGGCCTGCTGCGCCTGGTTCTGGCGCTCCCAGAGCACGAAGCGCTCGCTCTCGCCGAGCGCCATGGTGGTCAGCCACACGGCGACGGCGACGTCGTCGGCCAGGCCGAGCAACGGGACGAACAGTTCGGGGACGAAGTCGACTGGGGAGAGGATGTAGGCCGCCAGCGCGAGCATTCCGAGCAGTTTGCCGCTGCTCAGCTCGGGGTAGCGTCCACGCACCTTGGCGCCGATCATCCGCGGGACGGCTCCGGCCCTCTGCCAGACGGACATGTCGCTGTCGGTGTTGCGGACGATCTGCCAGGCGGCGGCTCCCGCCGCGGCGCGGTTTGCCTTGCGCATCGTTCGGTCTCCTCGGTGAGGACGTGGCTTCTCAAGATATGACGCGAAGCCTTCCTGTTTCGTTCCCGCATGGCGCGGGTCCAATCCCGTACGTGACCGGCGCGACATGCCGCCCGCCTTCCCCGACCCCGAAGGAGGGTCCGGAAGCCGGGAGGGTTGTCCACAGGCCGCGAAGGGGACTGGTGGGGCAGGGAGAGGAAGGGCATCCTTGGAGAAGAAAGGATGAGAGGCGCCAAACGTCACCGGGAGGCACCCCAAACCCCACAGACCAACACAGAACCCATACGACCCGAAAACGGTCGCGTACCGATCTGTCCACGCGTTGGCCACATGCGGCCAACACGGAACACGTCTGCCCAGGAAGGAGGCGGTGCACACGGACACGATCCGATCCCCTTCGGCCAGCGCGGAGTCGGCGCCACCCGTGTCACCCCCGCCGACCCCCCGCGCCCCGTCCACTCCACCACCGTCCACCCCGCGTTCCGGGGCGACGAATGCGAGGCCTCCCGCGCTCCGCCACACATTCGTTACGATGCGTCCGAGTGCCTCCCTTCACAAGGCCGCTCAGCCATCTCGCCCCAGCGCGCAGAACCGATGGAGCTTGCCCAGTGTCCAGAGCCCTACCTCGGTCGGCGACGACCGTCACCCTGTTGGCGGACATCCCCAGCACGGGTCATGTGGGTGAGGCCGGGGCCCACCGGTTCGCGATGCGCGGTGAGGGCATCGGCGAGCGCAGCGCAGCGTTCGTCGCCTTCGCCAGGGATCAGGTCGAGGCGGGCCGCAAGGTCGTGGCGCTCTACCCCGCGTGGCACTCCGCGGACGCCGAGCGCGCGGTCAACTTCGCCCGCGGCGCGATGCGCACCGACCACATCGCCGGGATCGGCGTCGACCTGTCGCCCCTGGCCCTGTCCCTGGTCGCCGACCAGCTCGCCTACCTCGCCCCCTACCTGCCGCCGGGGATGGTCGCCGCGCTGTGCGACGAACTGCCCAGGCACCTGCTGGCGGGCGCCTGGCTCAGGACCGTCTCCGGCCTGACCACCATCCCGACCTCGATGCGCCAGCACATGGGCTCCTACGCCCCGTCCGTGTCCTTCCTCGCCTACTGCGCGCCCACCCACCAGGTGGGACGCATGCGCGCGTCCGACGTCTCCCGCACACTGCCCTTCCGGCCCGTGCAGCCGGTCCAGCTGCTGTGCTCCACCCCCGACCCCGGGATCACCGGGGTCTTCGACGACCACCTCCCGCAGGCCATCCAGCCCGTGGCGACCCGCACACTGCCCGCCCAGCCGCTCGGCCCCCTGTACTGGGGAACCGCCAAGTACGTGGAGTTCGTGGCGCTGAGCGCCCACCCGCAGGCCCTGGCCTACGCCGCCAGTTCCATCCGCGCCGCCTCCTGCTCCTGGTGCGGCGAGCCCATGTCGGCACGCACCTGTCCCTTCTGCTCGGCCACCGCCGCGCGGACCCCCGCGCGGCAGTCCGGCCCCCGGCCTTCCGGCGGGCAGGGCCCCCCGGCGGCTCCGGGTTCCTCCGGAGGCGCCGCCGAGCCCCTTCGCGGCGGCGCCGACCGCCCTCCCGGCGCACACGGCGCCGCGGGTTCGCCCGGCGCCTCGGGCCGAACCGACACCTCCTCCCCCGGCGGCACCGCCGGGCCCGTCCAGGCCCCTCCCCCCGTGGAAGGGGGGCGTGTGCCGGGTCCTCCTCCCCCACCGTCCACCGACCGACCGCAGGGTCCGCCGTTCGCGGGCCGCGCCCCGCGCCCCGACGCGCCCCGGAGCTACTCCCGTTAGGGACCGGCGCCGCGCCCCCGGAGCGAGCGGACGGCCCGCGACGACACTGGAAACGGAAAAGCAACCCCTATGAACCCCCGTCAGCGACGCGGCGTCCTGCTCATGGTCGTTGCCGCTATCGGCGCCGTCGCCGTGTTCGCCTCCGTGTTCACCTACCTCAACAGCCAACAGGAGCGCCTCGGCGAGTTCGCGACCGTCCTGCGGCTGACCGAGGCCGTGGACGCCTACCAGCCCATCGGCGAGGAGTCCGTGGAGCGGGTCGAGGTGCCCAGCATGTACTTCGACCCGGAGGTCTTCCTCACCGACCTGGCCCAGGTGGAGACCCCGGCCGACCAGCAGCTCGTCGCCGCCTCCCACCTGGAGGCGGGCGTCTACCTCCAGCGGGGCATGGTGCAGCCCCAGCCCACCCTCACCGCCGGGGAGCGGGAGATCGCCATCATGGTCAACGCCGAGACCGGCGTGGCGGGCAAGGTGCGGCGCGGGTCGTTCGTGGACATCTACGGCACCTTCCCGGCGCGCGACCACGGCGAGGCGTGCGCGGTGCGGGTCATCACCGAGGTGGAGGTCCTCGACATCGGTGAGCTGCGCACCCAGGAGGAGGAGGGCGGCGGCGTGGCCGGGGTGGTCCCGGTGACCTTCCGCCTGGACCCGCAGGCGGCGCTCCGACTCGCCTACGCCGAGGACTTCTCCAGCGGGCTCAGGCTGGCCCTGGTGAGCGCCGACGGCGGCGGCACCCCGGAGGAGTCCGAGTTCTGCAGCGGGGACTTCGACGACCTCGTCGCCGGGGGAACGGCCGACGAGAGCACGACACCGGACGAGGGCGGGACGGCCGACGAGCGGCGCGTGCCGCATGGGGGGTAAGCGTTGAACTTCCGTGTCCTGGCGGGTATGCCGACCTCGGAGTCGGAGATGGTGCTCGCCGCGCGTTTCGAGGAGCTGGGCAGCGCCTCCCTGGTGGCCTCCAGAGCCACCACGACGGCGTTGATCGACGCCGCCGGGGAGTTCCCGGAGATCGACGTGGTCCTCATCCACCAGGATCTGGGCCCGGCGCCGGTGTTCGAGGCCATACGCGACCTGTCCCACCGCCATCCGCAGGTGGCGATCCTGCTGGTGTCGCCCACGATGGACCCCGACACGTTCACCGGGGCCATGGAGGCCGGGGCGCGCGGGGTGATGCCCGACGACTGCGGGATCGCCGAGCTGGAGAGCCGGGTCACCAAGGCCGCCGAGTGGTCGCGAACGCTGCGCCGCCACCTGGAGTCGGCGTCGATGGACCTGCCCGCGTCGGGCGTGCGGGGCCGGGTCGTGGCGATCAGCGGCGCCAAGGGCGGTGTGGGCACCACCACGTGCGCCGTGCACCTGGCGATGGCCGCGGCCGCCGCCGAGCGGGTGGTGTGCCTGGTCGACCTGGACCTGCAGACCGGCGACCTGCCCGCGTTCCTCAACCTGCGCCACCGCCGCTCCATCAGCGACCTGGTCGAGGCCGGGGACAACATCACCCCCGGCATGCTCGCGGAGACCCTGTACGTGGATCCGCGGGGCCCGCACGTGCTGCTCGCCCCCGAACACGGCGAACGCGGTGAGGACGTCGGCGCCAGCGCCGCCCGGCGGGTGCTGAGCGCGCTCCGGTCCCGGTACGAACTGGTGGTGGTGGACTGCGGGTCCACCATGAACGAGGCCACCGCGATGGCGGTCGAGCTGGCCGACAGCGCGGTCGTCACCGTCACCCCGGACGTGCCCGCGATGCGCGGCGCCCAGCGGCTGATGAGCATGTGGGAGCGGTTGCAGGTGCGTTCGCACACGGACGTGTACTCGCTGGTCACCCGGCACAGCCGCAAGAACGAGATCCAGCCGGACTTCCTCCAGCAGCTGCTGGGCACCCGGGTGCTGCGCACGCCGGTCCCCGCCGCCTACCGCGCGCTGGAGCCCGGGGAGAACAACGGAGACCCGACCAAGGTGACCGACGAGGGGCTGCGCAGGGCCTTCTCGCGGCTGGCCGCGGAACTGGACCTGCTGAACCCGCCCGAGCAGCCCGGGGGCGGCGGGGGTTCGGCCACCCCGCCCGCGGGGCTGGGCGGGTTCGCCTCCCTGTCCGAGCGGCGCGGCGGCGGGCCGTCCACCCGTGACGTGTCCGGTTTCCTCAACGCGTCGGGGTCCAACCCGTCGCGCGCGGCGGTCAACGGGCAGGCCTCCGTGCCGCCGCTGGGCCAGCCCTTCGGCGGGCGCCCGGGTTCGGGGCCGCACGGGGGCGGAGGAGGCCGCGGTGGCTTCGGGAGCTGAGTCCGGCCTCCGCCGGGAGTCGGGCCGGAGCCGGGGCCCGGCGGGCCGTGCGCCCCGGCGCGGCCCAGGGGACTTCCGAGGGCCGCGGGGCCACCTCGGTCCGCGGGGTCGCGGGGCTCGGCCGGGTCCGCGGCGCGGTGGTCCGCGACGGCGCGGCGACCGCGGCGGGGTCATCGTGGAGTTCGCCGCGGCGGTGCCGTTCATGATGCTGGCGCTGGCCCTGGTCTGGCAGGTGCTGCTGCTCGGCATCACCGCCATGTACGCCTCGCACGGCGCCGCCGAGGCCGCCCGCCAGGCCGCCGTGACCCCCGACGACATGGCGCGCGTGGACGAGGAGGCCCGCAAGCGCGTCCGGCCGCCGTGGGACGGCGCGGACGTGATGTCCGTGGAGGTCGTGGAGCACGACGGCGCGCGCTACGCCCGGGTGACCATGGCCATGCCCATCTTCCTGCCCGGGGCCTCGGGGCCCTGGGACGTCACCGGCGAGGCCCGCGTGGTCACCGAGGTCGAGCCGCGGGGGGCGACACCGTGAGCGCGCGACCGGTCGGGCGGACCGCTGCGGGCCGCGCCCGCCGAAACATGGAGGACCGCGTCCCCCCGCCCGGGGGTCGGCGGGATGCCCAAGGCCGGGAACGGCGGAGCGCCGGAGACCGCGGAGGGCGGCGCCTCCTGCCCGGAGGCCGACCGCGCCGGGACGGCGACCGGGGCGGCCCGCTGCTGGAGTTCGCCGCGATCTTCCCGATCCTGCTCCTGGTCGCGGTCATCGCCATCGAGGCATTCCTGGCCTTCGTCGCGGTCGAGCGGCTGGAGTCCGCGGCCCGCGCCGGGGCGCGGGTGGCCGGGGCCGAGCAGTTGGAGGGCGCGGAGGCCGCCGCCCGCGCGGCGCTGCCGTCGTGGCTGGACGAGGCGACCGTCACCAGCGGCGTCAACGAGCACGAGGGCTTCTACGTGGAGGTCTCGCACCCGCTGCCGATCGTGTTCTCCGCGGCGGGCCTGGACCTGACGCTGACCCGGCGCGTGGAGATGCCCGATGTGTGAGGTCGATGCGGTGCGCCGTGCGCGCCGGGGCGCCGCCCCGGCGACCGGGGAGAACGCAGCGGAAGTCGTGTCGGGGCGCCGCGCGGCGGGACGTGTGCCCGCCGCGCCGGCCCCAGGGGGAAGGAGAGCAGGGCCATGGGTCTGAAGGACCGTCTGGAGGAGGACCGCGCCGTCGAGGGGCGCTCCGAGCGCAGCAGCGTCACGCACTGGCGCAGGCGCCTGCTGGAGGAGATCAACCTGGAGGACCTCACCAGGCTGACCCTGGCCCAGCGCCGGGTCCGCCTGGAGAAGGTCGTGGGTCACATCCTCACCCGCGAGGGCCCGGTGCTCTCCGACCGGGAGCGTTCGGCGCTCATCCGCCGGGTCGTGGACGAGGCCCTGGGCCTGGGCGTCCTGGAGCCGCTGCTGGCCGACGAGACCGTCACCGAGATCATGGTGAACGGCCCCGACAACGTGTTCATCGAGCGCGGCGGCCGGATGCAGCGGGTGGACGCCACCTTCAACGGCGAGGAGCAGCTCTACCAGACCATCGACCGCATCGTGTCGCTGGTCAACCGCCGCGTGGACGAGTCCTCACCGATGGTGGACGCGCGGCTGCCCACCGGCGAGCGCGTCAACGTGATCATCCCGCCCCTGTCGCTGTCGGGCCCGGTGCTGACCATCCGGCGCTTCCCCAAGCCCTACCCCATCGACGAGCTGGTGCGGATGGGGAGCCTGGACTCGCCCACCGGCATCCTGCTGGCGGCGATGGTGCGGGCCCGCTTCAACATCGTGGTGTCCGGCGGCACCGGTACCGGAAAGACGACCTTCCTCAACGCGATGTCGGCGTTCGTGCCCTCCGACGAGCGCATCGTCACCATCGAGGACTCGGCCGAGCTCCAGCTGATGCAGGACCACGTGGTACGCCTGGAGTCCAGACCGCCCAACATCGAGGGCCGGGGCGAGATCGCCATCCGCGACCTGGTGCGCAACGCGCTGCGGATGCGCCCGGACCGCATCATCGTCGGCGAGGTGCGCGGCTCGGAGACCATCGACATGCTCCAGGCCATGAACACCGGCCACGACGGGTCGCTGGTGACCGTGCACGCCAACTCGGCCGACGACGCCATCCACCGCTTGCAGACCCTGGCCACCCTGAGCGACGTCAACGTGCCCTATGAGGCGATCCGCGACCAGATCAACAACGCGGTGGACGCCATCGTGCACCTGGGCCGGTGGCCGGACGGGTCCCGACGGGTCAACGAGATCGCGGTGGTCTCCTCACGGCGGCGCGAGGAGTTCCGGCTGGACCCGGTGATGCAGTTCTCAGCCCTGCCCATGGGCCCCAACCGGGCCGTGGAGGGCGAGTTCCGGCACTTCCCGCTGCCCCGGCACATCGCCGGGCGGATCTACCACGTGGGCGAGGCCATCCCCGCGGCCTTCGGGGTGGTCACCGACGAGCGCCCCCGCAGCGGCTGGTGAGGCCCTCCCCCGCGCCCCGGCGGGCGCGTCCCCCGATCGGAATGGAGCTCCGGTGACCTGGCAGTTCGTGGCGATCCTCAGCGGCCTGGCCGTGGTGCTGGCCCTGGCGCTGTGGGCGCTGTGGGAGTTCGTGTCCAGCGCACAACACCGGCGGTTGATCGCCGCACGCAGCGCCCTGGACCAGGCCGAGTACGAGGCGTCCACGCCCATGG
This sequence comes from Nocardiopsis sp. M1B1, assembly GCF_052466615.1. NCBI lineage: Bacteria > Bacillati > Actinomycetota > Actinomycetes > Streptosporangiales > Nocardiopsidaceae > Nocardiopsis > Nocardiopsis sp. M1B1. Next base: position 1,513,016 of record NZ_CP196194.1, on the reverse strand, counting down.
CGCGGCTGGACGCGGCGATCTACCGCACCCAGTGGGGCGGGCGGCTGTACCGCAGGATCGCCCGGTCGGGCGCGGACGTGCGCCTGTCCACGTTCGTGCTCGCGCTGCTGGGCGGTTCGCTGCTGGCGGTGGTCGTGGTCTGGCAGGTGCTGGCGCCCTTCTTCGGCCTGCTGGCGGCGGCCGGGGTGGCGTTCCTGTTCTTCTCCTACCTCAACCGCGCCGAGGCCAAGCGGCGCGAGGAGTTCACCTCCCAGCTGCCGGACCTGGCCCGAGTGCTGGGCAACGCGACCTCGGCGGGCCTGGCCCTGCCCACGGCCGTGGCGATGGCCGCCGACGAGCTGGACGGGCCCGCGGGCGAGGAGCTGAGCCGCATGGCCGAGTCCATGAAGCTGGGGGCCAGCTTCGAGGAGGCCGTCGCGGAGCTGCGCGAGCGCATGCCCTCCCGTGAGCTGGGGGTCCTGCTGTCCACGCTGGTGGTGGCCTCGCGCTCGGGCGGCTCCCTGGTCACGGCGCTGCGCAACATCTCCACCACCCTGGAGAACCGCAAGGAGACCCGGCGCGAGGTGCAGACCATCCTCAGCGAGACCACGAGCACCGTGTGGGCGCTGGGGTTCATGTCGGTGGGCGCCCTGTTCCTGATCAACGCCATCGAGCCGGGCATCATGCGCGTGATGACCACGTCCGTGGCGGGGGTGGCGGTGCTGCTGGTGGTGGCCGCGCTGTTCGCCATCGGCTTCGTGCTGGTGTCCCGCATCACCAAGTTCGACCTGTGAGGACCGCTCCCCGATGAACGCCCCCCTCTCCCTGCTGGTTCCGCTCGCCGCCGCTCTGACCAGCGCGCTGGTCGTGCTGGTCGCGTGCTACGGCCTGTACCTGATGATGTCGCAGACCCGGGTGCGGGTGGACGACCCGGCCGTGCGCCCGACGCGGGTCCGGTCCGACGACACGTTCGTGCTGCACCGGATCACCGAGGCGATCGGACGGCCGTTCGCCCGCTCGCTGCACGCGTCGCTGAGCCAGCGCCGCCTGATCTCCGTCTCCGAGCGCATCGAGGCGGCGGGGAGGCCGGAGGGGCTGACCCTGGAGCGCTACCTGCGGCGCAAGGTCGGCGAGGTGGCGCTGTACGGCACCCTGGGCCTGCTGATGTTCGCCTCGGGAAACCCGCTGGTCGGGCTGGTGGTGCTGGCCTTCATGGGTCTGACCGACCTGAGCCTGTACGTGCAGGGCCAGGAGCGCGGCGACAAGGTGCAGTCGCAGCTGCCGGACTTCCTGGACGTGCTGGCGGTGACGGTGAGCGCCGGGATGTCGTTCCGGGCGGCGGTGGCCCGGGTGGCGGAGTCGATGCCGGGCGTGCTCGCCGACGAGTTCGCGTTGGCCCTCCAGCAGATGGAGCTGGGCACCTCGCGGCGGGAGGCGTTCGAGATGCTGCGCCGGCGCAACCGCAACGAGTCGTTGAGCAAGTTCGTGACCGCGATCCAGCAGGCGGAGGAGCTGGGCGCCCCGCTCAGCGACACCCTGGTCGCCATCAGCCAGGACATGCGGCGCGCCGACGCCCAGTACATGCGCCGCAAGGCCCAGCGGATGAACCCCCGGGTGACGATGGTGACCGCGGTGACCCTGCTTCCGGGCCTGCTCATCCTCATCGTGGGATCGATGTTCCTGGGCACCGAGGTCAACCTCGGCCTCATCCTGGGCGGCTGACGAGGCAGTGGTTTTTTGGACCTCCGCTTCGCTTCGGCCCGTGTTCGGGCGCCCGGACCAACCCCCCGCGAGCTGAGCCCGGTTCAGGAAACCGGCCCCAGGGCGGCCCCCTCTCCGGGGGCAGGGAAGGGGTACGCAGGCCGCCCTCCCGGAGGCGGCCGGTGGCCGCGGGGCGCGGCGGAGGTTCCCCGCGGGCCCTGGAGACCGCCGGTTCCGCCGCTCCCCGAGGTGCGCGAGCGGCGGAACCGGGCCCTCCCGCCGGGCTCTAGGCCGGACCGGTGGGTGGGAACGGGATCTCGGCCAGGGTCGGGATCAGCTGGGCCTCCTCGTAGTCCAGGTGGGCCTCCAGTTCCCGGGACATCCGGTCCAGTTCCGCGCGGAAGCGCTCGGGGTCGGCCGTGGACAGGTCGGAGATGAGCGCCTCCAGCTCACCGCGGACGCGGTCCACGGTGCGGTGCTCCTCCGACAACCGCCGCAGCGCCTCCTCCAGGTGAGGGGCCTGTCGGCCCAGCGCCGGGAAGACACCGGACTCCTCACTGGTGTGGTGGAAGTGCAGGGACTCGCAGAAGGCCAGGCAGTGCTGGCGCAGCTGGAGGCTGAGCCCCAGCGGCGGCGGGCCGTCCCCGTCCGCCACGGCGGCGCGCTCGGCGAGGTGGGCCTCGGCCTCGGTGCGCACGTGCGCGAGCTGGCCGCGCAGCCAGGTGTGGATCTCCACGAGCTTGTCGGCGAGGTTGGCGACCTCGGCGGGTCCGTCCGTGTGGACGCGGTCCAGGGCGACCACCGGCAGAACCCGCTCGGTTCCGGCCTGGTAGTCGGCGTATCCGGAGTCCGCGCGGACGAACTCGGCGAACAGGCGGTCGCGTTCGGCGCCCTCGGCGGGGACGGCGACGGCGTCGAACGTCTCGGTGCCCAGTTCCACGCGCACCATGGGGTGGGCGAGGACGTTGCGGTACCAGTCGGGGTGGCGGTCCGAGCCGCCCGCGGAACCGACGACGAGTACGCGGCCGTCGACGCGGACGAAGCCGAGCGGGGTGGTGTGCTCGCGGCCGGAGCGGGCCCCGACGGTGGTGAGCAGCAGGAGGTCGCCGCCCTCGAACATGCCGCCGACGCGGCCCCCGTTGGCGCGGAACTCCTCCACGACGGGGACGTTGAAGTCGCTGACGTGGGGTTCGGCGGTCCGGACGTGCGGGTTTTCGGTCACAGGTCTCCTTCGGGATGGTGGTCATGGGCGCGACCGTCCCCGAAGGCACCCGCGGCGGCCCGGGCGCGTGGGCGCACGGGCGGCGGGTGGACGTGACAGGGAGCCCGGGCGTGGCCGGGCCGGAAGAGGACTCCGGGGAGGTCGCGAGGGGTCTGGGCGCGTTCGGGCGCGGCTGGGGCCGGCGCCGTCGGAACGGCTAGACGCGGTCCGCGGTGTGTGTGCTCACAGTGCGCTCCCCGGATGTCGAGGTGCCTCCATACCTACCGACCGGCCCACTGCTCTGTGGTCGGTGGCACGCGACACGGAGGCGAACCTACACCATCGGTCGGGGAAGCGCCACAGGTGAGCGGGGAGGCCGCCCGCCCGGCTCCCGCGCTCAGTCGCCGACGGGCGCGGGAGCGGCGGGCAGGACCTGTCCGGGATCGGGGACGCCCAGGTCGGGGGCTCCGTCGAGTTCCACGAACGTGTACCGCGTGTACCACCGCTCCGGTTCGGGGGCGGCGGGGCCCAGGAACGAGACCGGAACCCCCTCCGACACCGGGCGTCCGTTGAGCGACCCTCCCCCGGCGCCCTCCGTGGCGAAGCTCAGCGGGACCCCGTCCTCTGTCGCTACCAGGACGAACGCCGTGGCCGTCTCCCCCGGTCCTCCCCCGGCGGGGAACGTGCCCTCCACCCGGATCGCGGGCACGCCGTCGGGGGCCTCGCCGCCCAGGTGGCCGAAGGCGTCCTGGGCGGGCGGGGGCGCGGCGAGGACCACCTCCTCCTCCCCGGTGACGGTCCCCTCCTCCGCCGCGCGGACGAGCGGTGCGACCACCTCCGCGGGCGAGAACACCTCCTCCGTCAGCCCCGGCTCGGCCGCGTACCAGGTCGGCGTCGCGTTCCAGGCGGAGTTCTCCGCGCGCAGCAGGTCGCCGTCGACCATCAGCAGGTCGCTGGTGCGTGCGCCGCTGACGGTACTGGTCCAGCGCAGCGCCTCCGGCGGTCCCGCCTGGTAGAGCACCCGGTCGAAGAGGGTGGGGTCGGTGCCGGTGGGAAGCGGCTGGCCGTGGCCCTCTCCGTTCCCGGCGTGGGTGAGCAGGGTGAGCTCGAAGGAGTCCGCGGCCAGGAGGGTGTCGAGTGAGGCCGCCACCAGTTCCGTTCCGCCGAGGGGGCCGGTCGGCCGGTTCCCCGCGGCGGCCCGGTCCGTCCCGGAGCCGGAGTCGGCCGTGGTGGTGCCGGACCCACCGGACAGGGCGTTCAGGAGCAGGGAGCCGCCACCGACGGACACGGCCAGGAACACGGCCGCGGCGACCGCCAGGACGGGAAGCCGGCGCCCGGCTCGCGCGCGGCGTCGCCCGCGCGAACGCCCGCCGGTCGCCCGTCCGCCGGTCACCTGCCCGTCGGCCGCCTGCCCGCTGGTCGCGCGCCGACCGGGCTCGCGCTCACCGGTCCCACCGTCGCGGACGGCCCCGGACGCCCGGCCCCGGGTTCCGCGGCCGCGGGCGCGCAGGCTCCACCGGGGGGAGGCCTCGGAACCCGCGGCCTCGGCCTCCCGCTCCGCCATGTGCAGGGCGGAGCTGATCCACGCCGCGGGCTGGCCGCGGTCCGCGTCCACGCGCGGCCAGTGGGCGCGGACGAGCGCGCGCAGCCGGTCCGCCCACACGTCGGGGGTGGCGCTGTCCTCCACGCCCGCCAGCACCAGGCACTCCAGGTAGGCCTCCTCCGCGGCGGGGCGCCGACCGGGGTCCGCCGACAGCGCCCGGGCCAGCAGGGGGCGCAGCCCCTCGGGGACGTCGGCGAGGTCGACGGTGTCCTCCCCGGCCCGGCGGGCCGCCTCCGGCGGTGCGGCGTCCGTACCGAACGGGGCGTGCCCGGTCGCGGCGAACACCACCAGGCAGGCCCAGGAGAAGACGTCGGAGGCGGTGTCGGGCAGCGCGCCCGCGTAGCGCTCCGGGGCCAGCCAGCCGACGCTGCCCGCGGTGGTCAGGGAGTCCGCGTCGTCCACCCGGCGGGCGATCCCGTGGTCCACGAGCCGGGGGCCCTCCGGGGTCAGGACGACGTTTCCGGGTTTGACGTCCCCGTGCGGCACGCCCGCGGCGTGGACCGAGGTCAGCGCCTCGGCGGTTCCGGCGGCCAGGACCAGGAGGGCGGGCTCGGGAAGAGGTCCGTCCTCGCGCACGCGGCGGGCCAGGTCGGGGCCGGGAAGGTACTGGACCGAGGCCCACGGCCGTCCGTGGAAGGTTCCGCTGGCGTTGACGCCCACGGCGCACACCCCGACGGACCGGCGCAGGAGCGTGATCGTGCGGTCGGGGTCAGCGGCCGGAACCCACTCGGCGTGGGCGACCCTGAGGGCGACCGCCTCGCCGTCCGGGGACACGGCGGCGTAGACCACGCCCATGGTGCTGCCGCCGAGGCGGCCGATCAACCGGTGGCCGCCGATCTCGGCGGGATCGCCCGCGGTGAGCGGGCGCACGTGCGCCGGAAGGGAGGCTGGCGGGTTCGGAGCCATGGGGGGGCGCCTTCCACTCTCCTGGGCCGGGGGAACGCGCGCTGCCTGGACCGCCGACCCATGGTTGCGTAGACCTGTACCGACCGTACATTCCCGGGCATACCCCGTGTCGGGTCGGTCCACGAGCCTTCCTGGACGCGAGTCACGCGCCCGGCACCGGTACCGGCGCCAAGCGCCCGGGAACCGGGCACCGCTCCGTGGTCGGCGACGGCGCGGACTCCGCGCGCCCACGGCTACCGGGCGGAGGCGCTCTCCTCGTCGGAACGCGGGGCCGTGGCGTCGCGGCACGCCAGCACCGACTCCAGCAGACCGGGGAAGCGCCCCTCCAGCTCCTCGTCGCGCAATGAGATGAAGCACCGCGTCCCCTCGGTACGGTTCTGCACCAGACCGGCGTTGCGCAGGATCTTCAGGTGGTGGCTCAGGGTCGACTGGGCGATGGGCAGGTCGATGTCCTTCCAGGCGTGCTCCCCGTCCATGTCGGCGAGCATCCGCACGATCCGCAGCCGGGTCGGCTCGGCCAGCGCGGCGAGAACCGTGACCAGTTCCACCTCGTGGAGGGCGGGGTGCGCGTGCTCCCTGGGAGCCAAGGCGGTCCTCCTCATGCGGCGCCCGGCCGGGACCAGGCGAGATTTGGCTCATGGACAGTCGGAAGTGTACCTTCGTAATTCGATGTTCGTCGAATATCGAACGCGCAGGCCGACCGGGGACACGGATCGATCCTCCCGTCACGGCCTCGCAGCCGGACCCGCCACGCAACAGGGGGAAGAGCCACCATGTCCGACGTCGCGCTGTCGGTGCTCGACCACGCCAGCATCGCCGAGGGGTCCACGCCCGGTGACGCGCTGCGTTCCGCCAGAGAACTCGCCCAGCACGCGGAGCGGCTGGGCTACAAGCGTTTCTGGCTCTCCGAGCACCACAACATGCAGGCCATCGCGAGCGCCGCCACATCCGTCTCCCTGGGCTTCATCGCCGAGGGGACCTCCACCATCCGGATCGGCGCGGGCGGTGTCATGCTGCCCAACCACTCGCCCCTGGTGATCGCCGAGCAGTTCGGCACGCTGGAGTCGCTCTACCCGGGACGGGTGGACCTCGGCCTGGGCCGCGCGCCGGGCACCGACCCCCGCACGATGATGGCGCTGCGCCGCGACCACAGCGCCTCGGCGACCTTCCCCAACGACGTGCAGGAACTCCAGGCCTACTTCGAGCCCGCCGAGCCCGGCCAGCCCGTCCGCGCCATCCCCGGTGAGGGGCTGCGGGTGCCGCTGTGGATCCTGGGGTCCAGCCTCTTCGGCGCCCAGCTGGCCGCGCAGCTCGGCCTGCCCTACGCGTTCGCCTCGCACTTCGCCCCGGACGCGCTGTACGAGGCGTTGAAGGCCTACCGGGAGACCTTCCGCCCCTCACCGCAGTCGGAGCAGCCGTACGCCATGGCGGGGGTGAACGCCTTCGTCGCCGACACGGACGAGGAGGCCCAGCACCTGTTCACGACGATGCAGCAGGCCTTCCTCGGCACCCTGCGCGGTGCGCGGGGACGGCTGCGCCCGCCGGTGGAGAACCTGGACACCGCATGGCGCCCGGGGGAGAAGGAACGACTGGACCACATGCTTCGTTACTCGTTCGTGGGTTCCCCGGAAACAGTCCGTCGCAAGCTCGATCTGTTCGTCGCTGACACGGGCGTGGACGAGCTGATGGTGTCGTCGATGATCTACGACCAGAAGGCTCGCCTGCGCTCGTTCGAGCTGCTGGCGGAACTGGCCGACCTCAAGCGTCCGGACCAGGGCTGACCCCACCTCCCCGCACAGGGAGACGGTCAAGGGTGGCGGCGCCGAATCTGTGGGCAGGCAGCGGCGCCGCCTTCCCGGTGCGGGAGTGCCGGGCGGGGTTCGCGTAGAACCCCGCCCGGTGCCTGGCTCCGGAGCACGGTGAGGCTCCGGGTCGGATGGGAGCGTTCGGGTGGAGGGGTTCAGCCGCCTCCGCCACCGCCGCCGTCTCCCCCTCCGCCACCGCCGCCGTCTCCCCCGCCGCCACCGCCGCCGTCGCCGCCTCCCCAGCCGCCACCGGAACCGCTGCCGCCGGACCCGGCGTCACCGCCTCCCCAGCCACCACCGTCACCGTAGTGACCGAAGTCACCGCCCCAGCCCTCGGTGCCGACCGAGCGGTCGTCGGAACCACCCGGCCCCTGGCACAGCTCGGCGAACAGGCACAGGCTCTCCAGAGTGACGGATTCGGAGTCCGCGCCGCCCGCGCCTCCGGCATCGGCCGGGCCTTCGCCGCCGCCCGTGTGGGCGGCGACGGGAACCGGGTCCTGATGGACCTGCGCGGGCTCGTGGTCCGACTCGGCCCTCCTGACCCGCTGGCGGGACGCGGACGCGCGCAGCGAACGAAAGCCCGTGACAGCCGTGTGCCGGACCGCGTGGTCACGGGCCATCGCGCCGGCGGGGCCCGACCCGGTGGACCCGGCCTCCGGGACGCCGTACCTCCGGCGGGCCAGCTCCAGCACCGCGTTCCCCGCGGGGGTGTTGGGGCTGAGCGTGGGGCCTCCGGTCGCCGCCATGACCACCTGGGCTGCGACCAGGGCGGCCAGTGCGCCGAGCCCCGCGACCAGGAGGCCGAGCGCGACGGCGCCCGGCTCCGCCAGGAAGAGCACGGCCGCGCCCGCGGCGGCGGCCAGGATCGCGACGGACCGCATCCGCCGGATCGTCCTCGGGGCCCTCTCGCGGCGGCGCAGCGCCCGGCGCAGCCGCGGGGAGTCGACGATCAGGTCGGACTCGGCCAGGCCGGCGCGCAGCTTCTCCACACCCCGGCCCGCGACGATCCGTCGCAGCATCTCCAGGGCGCTGACGCCGACGCGTTTGCGGAAGACCTTCACCAGTTCGCGGCGGACGCCGTCCTTCTCGTGTGTGTAGGGACGGGAGGGGCCCACGAGGGTGAAGAGCCCTCCGGCGGGCTGCTGGCGGATGCGACCGCTCAGGAAGGCGTCCATGACCGCGGTCTCCCCGACGCGGACCGGACCTCCCGCGAGCAGGGCCAGTTCGTTCGGTTCGAGTCCGTCCGGGTCGGGCGGGGACTGGTCGGTGGGTACGGGACGGCGGAGCGCCGATCTGAGGGCGGATCCGCCCCTCAGGACCGCGGAGAGCGGAACGCCTCCGATCACCAGTCCCACGGTCAGGGCTGCCGCCAGGGGAAGGGTCAGGCTGGGGTCCAAACCGCCACCTCTTGTCTTCGGTCTCGGGGGTCGTGGGGGTCGGGGTAGTGGGGTTCGCGGGGACGGGGATGAGGGGTCGTGGAGGAGACGAGGTACTCGGGGATCGGAGTCCTGACTGTGGGGATGCCGACCGAAGGCAGCTGGTTCTGGCCCGAGCCGCCGGAAACGGGAGGAAGCCCCGGCGGGCCGGGCCGTCGCGCCGGGAAGAGGGAAAGCGGTGACGAAGCGGTGTGTCCCGAGGGCGCCCCCGTTCGCCGCGCCCCGTCCGGTCACCGTGGCGCCTTCGCGCGGAAGCCGGGCCCCGTCCGAGAGCGGGCGCTCCGAATCCGACACCGGGTGGTGCTCCGGAGAGCCCAACAGTGATCTGGTATTCGCCGTCCGGCCATGGCGCCCCCGTAGCACACGTGCCATCATGGTGACCCGCCGACCACCAAACGTGACCCCGTCTCGGCGAGGAACTGTGACCGCGCATCGACCCGACCACCGGCTTCCGTCTGGGCGTTCATCCAGCCCTGTGGACAACGTGTGGTTCCGGGATCCATGGGGCATCCTGAAGGAAGATGGCCACATCCGGTCAGAAGGCGGGATGGCGGCGGTGTTCATGCCGGATAGTGGGACTCCGTGAGCACGCGTCGCCCACGTACTCCCCCGGTGGACCGCGGGCAGGGACCCACCTGTTCGAGGACCGCGAAGATGTGGTGCCGTAAGACCCCCTCCTCAAGGAGTTAAGCCCCGTGAACAGCCTGACCAAACTCTGGGTGACGCTGAGCACCTTCCTCGTGCCGACCTCCAAGGAGAAGGACAAGGGCGCCGGGATCGTCGAGTACGCCGCAGTGATCCTGCTTGTCGCCGCCATTGCCATCGCGGTCTACAGCCTCAACCTCGACCAGAGCATAGGCAACGGAATCCGAGGAGCCGTCGACCAGGTTCTTCGCGGCCCCAGCAGCAATGAGACTCCCTAGAAAAAGCAAAAATCCCACTGGGGACATCGAAGAAAAAGAAAACGCAAGGAGAACTAAAAGCAATTGAGAAGAGAGCACAGACCCCCCGAAAACAAGAACAGAGCGAAACTACTTCTCATTGGCTCGTCAATTATAGCCCCGGTTTTCCTTGCCTCTGGTTGCGTAGTCTCCCCTGAAGAAAATCCACCCGAGGACCGAAGTAGCCCGAACTTCCCCTCGGGCCCCGCTACCACATCTTCGAACGAGCCCGAGAGCAACGGCCAAGAAATTATCGCGAGCAGCGCGACTTCATCAACCGCCATCGGCAGTGACTACCAGATTGACGTCTACGCCCTGGAACGCGTGGGAAACGAGCTAATCAGACTTCGCTTCGGCGTCACCAATAAATCAGGAGAGAGTTATTTCTTTGATGACAGTCTAGGCGGTCCCGAAAATCCCTACAGCGCAGACAGGATAACCCTCCTAGACCCAGAGAACAGGACTCGGCATATCAGCATCGACCAGAGTGATGGAACATGCTTCTGCTCAGTCCTTAACGAAAACATTCCCGCTGGCGGCACTGCTGACATGTGGGTAATTTTTCCCGAACCACCCTCAGGCGTCGCATCGATGTCCGTCACCACACCTATCACTCCCCCGCTTCTTGACATACCTGTCACTGAATCACCAGAGACGGTTGAGAACTCGGGACTGTCGGATCCAAAAATAACCCCACTCACCATGATCTCCGACGACACCGATGACAACACCGGACGCACGGAAAGCGAGGACGAGGTCAGTATCATACTTTCCTCGGACGTTCTCTTCGAAACCAACAGTGCAGAACTCAGTTCAAACGCACAAGAGATTCTCGAACAGGTCGCCACGGAAATCAACGACGCAAGCTCCTCGGTAGTCAATGTCGACGGCTACGCCGACAACACCGGCAGCGACTCAGTGAACATTCCCCTCTCTCAGAACCGCGCAGAATCGGTAAAATCCGTCCTCAGTGAACTGGTCACACGCGAGGGCGTCTCCTTCGAGGACGAAGGCCATGGTTCAGCTGACCCGATCGGCGACAACGAAACCGAAGAAGGGCGTGAACGCAACAGAAGAGTCAGTGTCACGTTCGAAAAGTAACGGATACATGATGCAGAAAAAAACTCTGTTCCCCAAGATATTCATAGTTGCTTCTGCCATCGCTTTACTCATGTCCACAGGCGTCAGCACAGCAGCACCAACCTCCCAGACAGGGAACCTGGAAACCCTTGGAACGGAAGAGGGAAGCAACGCACTCTCATCCAATCTTGTGGCAGAAGTCCATCAGGCACAAAGGGATGAGGCCGACGTCTTTCTCTCCGTGACATGGAGCATCGAGAACACCGGCGAATCCCAGGCTCCGCTTGCTTGGCTAAGGGACGGATCCTACACTTATTCCGGACAGAACTTCGCGGGCGTGACAGCCATGAGCCCCGAGGAAGGAACTCGGTACCGGCCCATCATGGACGAAGAAGGCTACTGCCTCTGCTCCGGCGAAGAATCCAACGAACTCATCGACGTACTCAACCCCGGAGAGAAAATCGCTTACTGGTCCCTCTTCTCGGTGCCTGACGACATCGACTCCGTGACGGTCGAAATACCGAACTTCGATCCCATCGAGGACATCCCCATCTCCTGAAGTCCCCCACCAGCCAGATCGCCTAGGAGGCGGCGTTGCCCACTCCCCACCGCCCCGAGCTCGGGGACACCCGACGGCCCTCCCCCACCGGGCCGCCCGGGCGGTCCGGTGAGCGCAACGGGCCGCCGAGGCGGCACCGGGGCGGCCGGTTCCTGCAACGGTTCCGTCCCGCTCGGAGGACCGGGGACGACCGGGGCGCGGCGTTCGTCGAGCTGGCGGCGGTCACCGTGCTGGCCGCGGCGATCATGGTCGCGGTCTACCAGCTCGAACTCAGCCAGACCTTCAACAGCGGCGTCCGGCAGATGGTGTGCCTGGTCGAGGGCCCCGGCTGCGGCGACGAGACCTGGGTGGACGCCGACCGGCCGGAGGAACCCGAGGAGTACGAGTGGGGCCAGGGCAACTCCAACGCCCTGGAGAACGAGGCGCTCGCGATGGGCATGGCCGCGGACCGCGGCTGGACCGAGAACGAGTGGGAGTGCCTGAGCAACCTGTGGAGCGTCGTCTCCCACTGGGACCACACGTTCGTCAACACCGAGACCGGTGACCACGGCATCTCCGGGTTCAACCCGGCCAGGCACGGCTCCATGCCCGAGGGTTTCCGGGAGAGCCCGTCCACGCAGATCTCCTGGGGGATCGGCCACATCGGCGACGCCTACGGTTCGCCCTGCGCCGCCTGGGCCTACTGGGAGGACACCGGCACCTACTGAGGGTGCCGTCCGCCCCTTCCCAAGCCGCCTTCCCCCGCCGACTCGCGCCCGTGCCTCCTTACACGAGCGCCGCCCACAGGGCCGGGTGCGGCTTCTTCGCGGCTTGTTAAGGTTCCGCAAAACACCCACAGAAATTAGTAAATACCAGGGTCTTACCAGACATAAGGGGCATTTCTCTCTGCGGAGCGTTCGTACCCTGGACGTTCCCACGCCGCCTCTGCGGGGGCTCTGGTGTGGAAGACGTGCATCGCTGCCGTCTCGTGGGGGCACGGGTCGGCACTGACCACACGGGGGTTCGGTGAAGATCGCCTATCTGATCAACGACATGTACGGCATCGGCGGAACCGTGCGCACCGTCGCCAACCAGGCGGCGGCGCTGTCCGCCCGGCACGAGGTCGAGATCGTCTCGGTGTTCCGGCACCGCGCCGAGCCCATTCTGCCCGTACCCGCGCAGGTGCGCCTGCGTCCGCTCGTGGACGTCCGCGGGTACGACGGCGACCAGGGCACGGGGACCGACGGCCGCCCGCTGTACGAGGGATCGGAACGGGCCGGTGTACCGCCGCTGCTCTTCCCGCCGGAGGACGCACGCGGTCCCACACACAGCCGCCTGACCGACGACCGGCTGGAGGAGTACCTGGCCACCACCGACGCCGACGTGGTGGTGGGCACCCGGCCGGGGCTGAACGTGGTGATCGCCCGGGCCGCTCCGAGCCGGGTGGTCAAGATCGGCCAGGAGCACCTGACCTACGACCAGCACTCCGAGTCGCTGCGCCGGGTGATGGAGGAGGCCTACCCCCACCTGGACGCCTTCGTGACGGTGACCGAGGCGGACGCGCGCACGTACCGGGAGCGGATGCCGTTGCCGCGGGTGCGCGTGCTGTCCATCCCGAACTCGGTGCCCGCGCCCGCGTTCACCGCCAACGGGCACAACAGCCGCACCATCGTGTCCGCCGGGCGGCTGGCCCCCAGCAAACGGCACGACCTCCTGGTGCAGGCCTTCTCCATGGTCAGCGAGGAGTTCCCCGAGTGGACGCTGCGGATCTACGGGCGCGGCAACCGGCGTGCGGCGCTGGCCCGACTGGTCAACTCGCTCGGGCTCCAGGACCGCGTGTGGCTGATGGGCGCGCACCCGCGGGTGGAGGAGGCCTGGGCCCAGGGCTCGTTCGCGGCGGTGACATCCAGCGAGGAGCCGTTCGGGATGACGATCGTGGAGGCCATGCGCTCGGGGCTGCCGGTGGTGAGCACCGACTGCCCGCACGGTCCGGCGTCGATCATCCGCGACCGCGAGGACGGGCTGCTGGTGCCCAACCGGTCCGCCCCGGGGATCGCCGAGGGGCTGGCCCGGCTGATGGCCGACGACGAGCTGCGCCGGCGGATGTCGTCCGCCGCGCTGACCGGCTCCGAGCGCTTCGACCCGGCCAACGTCATGCTGATGCACGAGGAGCTGTTCTCCGACCTCTCCGGTCACGCAACGCCTCCGCCGTCGGTGTCGGTGCCCGCGCCGCGCCCCGAACCGGCCGCCGCCTGCCGGGTGCGCGTGGACGGGGACGGGGCCGCGGTGCTGTCCTTCACCGACCCGCCCGACCGGGTGGTGCTGACCCTGGAGGGCAGGCGGGTGGAACTGGAGCCGGACGGCGGCGACGTGGTCGTGGACGCCGCGCGCGGTCGGCTGGCCGCGCGCACGTGGGAGGTGCTGCGGCTCGACGGCGACCGGGAGACCCCGGTCCACGACGTGGAGATCCGCCAGCACGGGTTCCCGTTGGACCCCGAACGGGTCGGGCGCCTGTCCCTGGTGCTGCCCTCCCGTTCGGCGAAGGGCCGTCTGGTGCTGCACGTGCGGCGCTCGGCGCACCACGCCGAGGTGGAGCACGTGGAGTCGGCCGACGGGCTGATCACCGTGCAGGGCCGGGTGCTGGGCCGCGACGCCCCGGACGCACACGCGCGCCTGGCGGTGCGGCTGCGCACGTCTCCCGGGGCCCTGCGGGAGTTCTCCGCGCCGGTGGCCGGTGACGGCCGTTTCACGGCGGTGGTGGACCCCGAGGTCATGGTGCACGGCCGGTACGGCGAATCGGAGAAGTGGGAGCTGCGCCTGGTGCTCTCCGACGGGACCGAGTGCACCGTGGGACGTCACCTGTCCGGTGTGGCGGGCTACCAGAAGATCATCCGGTACCCGGACCAGAAGGTGGAGCGGGGCGAGGGGGGCGGCACACGGGTGCGCCCCTACTACACGGTCAACGACCGGCTGGGGCTCGTGACGTCGCCGCTGGCGCCCACCCTGGAGGTGGACGTCGTGCGGGCGAGCCCTGCGGGGCGCCGCGCGGGCCGCCTGCGTTTCGAGGTGCGCCTGGCCTCTCCGCTCCCGGAGGGCACGGAGTACGCCGTGGAGGTGGTGCGCGGCACCGACATGGGTCGGCGCTTCCCGCTGCGCGCCGAGGGCGGCTACGCCTCCGGCGGCCGTCTGGTGGGCTCCCTGCCGCTGCTGACGGGGAGGGGGTACGACGGGCCCGGCGCGGTCCGGGCCACGTGGCGGCTGCGGCTGCTGGCGGGGCCGCCGGGGGCTCTGGGGCGTCTGGGCGCCACCGCGGTCCCGGACAGCACCTCGCGCCGCTGGAGCCACGGCCCGTATGTGCGCTCGGCGACCGTGACGCCGCTGGGGTCCGGTGACCTCCAGGTCACCGTCGCCGACGTCCACGTGTGGGAGGCCGTCCGGCGACGGATGCCCTGACCGGGGCGCGTCCTCAGGCCTGCCCGGTGCGGATCATGCGCTGGGCCAGGCTGAGCCGGTCCAGCAGCCAGTCGGGCAGGTGGTCGGCGCCGCGGGGGAAGTGCTGGATGTCCTGGTGGAAGTTGCGGGGGTCGGGTTCGACGTCGAACTCGGGCGGGGCGTCGTGGTCGAAGTGCGCCCCGATCTCCCGCGACTCCTGCACCGTGAACCGGGCGGTGAACCACGTGCCCTTGCCCGGCTGGTACATGCCGGTGCGCAACCGGTCCAGCAGCCGTCCGACCTCGGGGAGGAGCAGGTCCCACTCCGTGCCGCCGTCGGGTCTGCGCACACTCACCCGTGACGAGGAGACCCCGAACAGGCCCCGGTAGTCCACGACGACCTCCGTCCAGGGGCCGTGGACCGCGTCCAGGGTGCGGTCCACGATCTCCTGGACGGTGTCCATCATCTCCTCGGGGGTCATGTCCCCCGGGGACATCCGCGTCCGCGGCTCGGGACGCGAGGCGATGAGCAGGCTCCAGGGGGATCCGCCGTCCTGTGTCTCGGGCACACGGTCGCCCTCCAGCCGGTCCCGCAGCCAGGCGGGGACGTGCTCGTCGTCGCGGGGGAAGTGCTCCAGGTCGAGCAGGTAGCTGGCGTCGTCCCGCGGTTCGTCGAAGTGCGGCTCGTTCTCGTAGTCGTAGCGGACGCGGTAGCTCGCGGGCCGGTCGATCTCGTAGTAGGCCGTGTACCAGGTGCCCGTCCTCTCGGCGTACATCCCCGCGCGGATCTCCCGCAGCCGCTCCAGGGTGGACAGCGGCGGAACCCAGCCGCTGCTGCGGCCTCCCTCGAACATCACCTCGAAGAGGGCCGTCTCGCAGGCGCCCAGTCCGGAGTACACGAGCCGGAGCTTGACCCAGTCGTCGGGGGCCGCCCGGAGCAGGTCCGTCCCGATCCTGCGGAGGAGCTCGTCCTGTTCGACGGGGGTCATCGCTTTACGGGCGCTCATGTCCTCGCCTTCGCTTCTTCTGCGGTGGAATGGGTGCGAATCCGACCACGCACCACGACTCGGCACGCGTCGGACAGGGTCCATCCTCCCTGTGCGGAACCCGTCATGGGCCCCACACTCGCCAGAAACCCGTCGGACAATTCCGGCGAAGACGTACGGTTCCGTGGCCCGGCGCGCGCGGACCCACGTCCGCCGCACCGCCGCGTCGCCTCCCAACAGGGCGAACACCTTTCATACCGGCCCCACAAGCGGACGCGGTCGTCCACAGGCCCTACCGCTTCCCGACATGCCCGGATAAGCTGCGCTGGTCGGGACGCTGTCCGGGCGTGTTCGCGTGCTCACCACGTGCGACGCGCTCCGGTCCTTCCCCTCCCGCGCTCCCCTCCTCCCGGGAGCACCCCCTCCCCTGATGGAAAAGGCATGGGACTGCGACGGATCCTCCCCCACACCGCCCCTCCGTCCCGGCGGCGCGCGCCGGGCGGAGGCGACGACGGACAGGCCAACGTCCTGCTCCTGTTCGGGCTCACCCTGGCCCTGCTCTCGCTCACCCTGCTGTTCGTACGGGTGGGCGCCGCCAACGACCAGCGCTCGCAGACCCAGACCGCGGCCGACGCCGCCGCGCTGGCCGCGGTGGGCGCCCTCCAGGATCGGGCCGCGCAGGACATCGTGGACGGCGCCTACCCCATGCCCTGGTTCGACGAGGAGGCCGCCGAGGCGCGCGCCGAGGAGTACGCGCGGAGCAACGGGGCGGTCCTCACCGACATCCGCGCCAGTGACAACGTCATGGGACGCAGCGGGAACATCGTGCGGGTGGAGGTGCGCGGCGCCGTGTGCCAGCGCGAACTGGAGGAGGACGGGTCCCGGCACTGGAACGACGTGGTCTGCGACGGCAGCGAGGAGGAGACCAACACCGTCGTCGGCAACGCCTCGGCCATCGCCATCGTCCGCATCCCCCACCAGTGCGGGCGCGACGGGGGCGAACTGGTCTGCGACGGCGGCACCGTCGACGACCTCGCGTCCGCCAAACGGCTGATCGACGTGCACCTGGTCGACCAGGAGGGCCGCTACAGCTTCAACCCCGACTTCGTCGGAGGGGGCGGGCCCGTCGTGGACTGCGCCGCGCTGGGATCACTGCACCCCGTCATGTGCGCGGTGCACCAGCGCCTCCAGCAGGAGTTCCCGGGCTTCTACCTCTCCGCGGGCGGCCGGCGCACCGAACCGGGCAGCGACCACCACACCGGCGAGGCGGTGGACTACATGATGGCGGAGCTGGGCGGGGTCCCCACCCCGCAGATGCACGCCACCGCCGTCACGGTGATCGACTGGGTGATCCAGAACTCCCACCAGCTCGGGGTCAAGGGCATCATCTACGAGCAGCGCATCTGGAACGCGACCGCCGGGAACCCGGTGGGCCCCTGGACGAGCGTGAGCCGCCCCATGGGCGACAGGGGCAGCAACACCCAGAACCACATCGACCACATCCACCTGGCGGCGGGCGACGGCCCCATGCAGTGACCGCGCCCGGCACGGGGGCCCGGGGGGTTGTCCACAGGCGGCGGAAGGGCCTTGCCGGGGCTGCGCGAGCCCTCGAACCTGGAGGGTATGACAGTCCGTGAGCACACCCTTCCCGACCGTTCCCTCCTCCTGCGCACGCTCGCGCCGATCGTCGGCCCGATCTCCCCCGACGCGGTGGTCTGCGACGTGACCGCCTCCTACGTGTGGGGCGTGGACCTGCACCCGGCGGGCACCCGCGCCACACGCACCCGCCCGCACGTCGCGGTCCCCCGGGGCGTACGCACCAGCGGCATGCCGGTGGTCGCCCACCGGGAGCACGTGCCCGCCGCGGACCGCGACGTGGTGGAGGGCGTGCGCGTCACCACGGCGGTGCGCGCGGCCGTCGACGTCGCCGCCCGCGCGCCCTCGGTCTTCGTGGCCACGGCCCGCCTCGACGCCTTCCTCTCCCGGGGACTGGTCGCCAAGGGGGACCTGGTCCGCACCGCCCAGCGGGCCCGCTCCCAGCGGCAGCTGAGGCAGCTGCGCACCGCTCTGCGCTACTCCTCCGCGCTGAGCCAGTCGCCCGCCGAGTCGTGGACGCGTGTGCTGGTCCTGGAGGCGCTCCTGCCTCCCCCCGTCCCGCAGTGCCCGGTCCCCACCGACGAGGGCGTGTTCCACGCCGACCTCGGCTGGCCCGACCAACGGGTGGCGCTGGAGTACGACAGCGTGGGGTTCCACTCCTCGACGGTGGCCAGGGCGAGCGACCGGGTCCGGTACGCGGCGATGCGGGCGCAGGGCTGGGAGGTGGTCTCGGCGAGCGTGTACGACCTCCAACTGCGGCCGGGACGGCTGCTGCGCCGCATCCTGCGTTCGCTCGCCCGCCAGGGCTGGTCGTGCCCTCCCGAGCACCTGGAGCTCATCCGCGGCCGTGTGCGCGCCTACGAGAGGGAGCCGCCCCAGCTCTTCGCCCCCCGGCGGCCCTAGGTGTACTGACCGCAGAGGTCGGTAACACCCGCCCCGCCTGACACACACAAAGAGGGCCTGCGGACCCGCGCCCCCGTCCGAAGGGCGGCCGAGCGCCGGGGCCGCCGTGCCGGGCTCACCCGGCCCGGTTCCCGGGCCGCGCGGGGCGCACAGCCCAGAACACGTACGGCCCGGAACGGACACGACCCAGCGCACGCACGTCCCGAATCGGGCACGGCACGGAGCGGGCACCAGCCCGGAGCACCCTCGAAACGGGCCCGGGCCGGAGGCGGGCACGACGCGACAGGACAGCGACAGGAGGTGGACGCGTGGACCGGGGCAACACGCTGCTGGAGTACGCCGCACTGCTGCTGGTCGTGCTGTCCCTGGTCGTCGTGGCCGCCGCGCACGGGGCGCTGGAACGGCTCCCCGCGGAGCTACGGGGAGCCGTGCACCGTGCGCTGGGCGACGCGCCCTCCCGCCCCTCGGACGAGGCCGGTGACGGCACGGCCACAACCGGCCACGAACCCGCGCCGGACGGGGACTGGAGACTGGATCCCGCCGCCGCCGCGGAGGCGGTCCTGCGCTGCGCGCGGGCCGGAGCCCTCCCCGACCCGGTGGCCCGGACGGACTGCGCGCTGT
Organism: Nocardiopsis sp. M1B1; assembly: GCF_052466615.1. NCBI lineage: Bacteria > Bacillati > Actinomycetota > Actinomycetes > Streptosporangiales > Nocardiopsidaceae > Nocardiopsis > Nocardiopsis sp. M1B1. The sequence continues at coordinate 1,494,289 of NZ_CP196194.1, read as the reverse complement.
CCCTCCTGGGTCTGCTGGACGCGCGGGTGCTGGAGGCCACCGTCCTGCGGTTGGAGGGCCGGGATCTGCACGAACTCTTCCGCAGTCCGACCTTCGCCGCCTCCGCCGCGGCCCGGACCGCGGTCCGGCTGCTGTGGGAGCACGCCGCCCAGGAGACCCTGCGACGGCTGTCGCGGACCCGCACCTTCGGCTTCCTCGCACCGTTCCTGGAGTCACCTCACAGCGACTGGGTGCTCACTTTCGTGGATGTCGGAAGCGATCACATGCGTGGGACCATCGAACGGAACACTGCGTCACCGCGTCGTAGCACCCGTCACACTCCGGTGCCGGGCGAGAACGATCAGCAAACCCCCCGCGTCCCGTGTCCCCCGGCGGTCGCGCGAAGATCCGCAGAAACGAGGCCCAGGCCGTGTCGATTCCGTCGATGCCGCACCCCTCCGACCCCGACGAGCAGCCCTCCTCGGGAGGGCGGCCCAACTGGTTCGTCTCCCTCCTCATGGTGCTGGTCTGCCTGGCCGTGGTCGCCAGCGGATGGGCTGTGGCCCGGCTCGTCGTGGGCGGCCCCCTGCCCCCGCTGGACGTCGCGGAGGGCCCGGAGTCCCGTCCGCCGCGGAGCGGGTCCGCCCGTACCGCGGCCGACCCCGAGGACGCCGAGGCCTACCTGGAGGCCGCCGTCGAACTCGTGGAGGACTCCTCGGCCTTCCACCTCACCTTCACCGTGCACGACGGGGTGACCGACCCGCGGGACGCGCCGGACCCCGGCGCCGGATCGGCCGACGCCCTCCCCGAACCGCCCGCTCCCCGCCCCACGGCCGCCGCCGACCCGATCGCCTCGGGCCGCGGGCAGGCCATGTACGACGCCGGGGCCGAACCGGAGTTCGACCACTACTTCTCCAGCACGGACGGGTTGAGCGTGTACCGCTACGACGTGGGCGGCGGCCAGCTCATGATGACCGCCGACCGGGGCCTGGAACTGCTGGACCCGCCCAGCCCAGCCGACCGGTACCTGTGCTCACGCGCGTACGGGTCGGCCAAGCTGCGCGAGGTGCTCGCCACCTCCACCGACCTCGCGCTGGAGGGGCGGGAGGAGGTGAGCCTGGAGTGGCCGGAGCTGCACAGCACGCACAGCGCCTACCACTACACGGGCACGTTCACGGCGATGCTGGGCGGCTACGACCCCGAGAGCGGACGCAACACCCTCACCGCCGTCAGGGACGCCGAGTTCGAGCTGTGGATCGACGAACAGGGGTACCCCCGCAGGCTGGACTACCGCACCGGGAGCGGTGTCGGGGAGAGCTACGAGTACCACTCGTTCAGCTGACCCCGGCCTCCGCCGAGACCACGTCGGGGACGCGGGCGGTGTCGTCCATCTCGTAGGCGTAGGGCGGATCGGCGACCTCGCCGAGCAGGTCGGGCTGCGCGGAGTCCACGAGCAGGTTGTCGCGGGTGACCACGTTGCCGGGCTCCTCCTCCGGGGTGGCCACCGAGAGCCGGGTGCCCTCGAAGTAGTTGCCCTCCACCAGGACGTTGGAGTCGTCTGCCGACTCCACCCCGTACTCCTCGTTGGCCCGGAAGTAGTTGTTGAACACGTGCACGTGCTCGGCGAACCGCGCCCTGGGGTGGCGTCCCGCCGTCCCGTCGAAGTAGTTGTGGTGCACGGTGACCCGCAGCGCGCCCGGTTCCTCCTCCCCGCCGCCGACGGCGAGCGCCGACTCGGCGTCGGCGAAGTGGTTCCAGGACAGGGTGACGTGGTCGGCGCCGCCGGTCACCGAGACGAGGGGGTCGTCCCCGCCGCCGGAGAAGGTGGAGCCGTCCACCCACACGTGGTGGGCTCCGCCGCGCACGGACACCGCGGTCCCGTCGGCCTCCACCCGCAGGTTGGACAGGATGACGTTGCTGGCCCCGTCGACCACCAAGCGCCCGCCGGTGAGCTCGGCGCCGCCCTCGACGCCCACGAGGGTCTTGTCCGAGCCGACCTCCACCGTCCCGTCCAGGTCGATCGATCCGGTGACCTCGACGGTGAGCGGCTCCTCGGCCGCCAGGTGGTCGGCCAGCTCCCCGGCGTCGGAGGCCGTGACGGTCTCCCCCTCGGCCCCGCCGACCGCGCCCGGGTGCTCCTCGCCGTCGCGCTCCAGCGGCTCGCCCGCCCAGCCGACCGGCCCGCCCCGCTCCCCCTCCGGCGTCTGCGACGGAGTCTCGTCCGGGGTCTGTTCCGCCGGGGACCCGGACTCGTCGGCCTCCGCGTCCGGTTCGGCGGCGGCACCGGTCTGCGGCTGCGTCGAGGTCTCCTCCGCTTCCGGGGAACACGAGGTGAGGGCAGCGCACAGCAGCGCCGCCGCCGCCGCGGCCGCGGCGGCGATCGGGTGAGGTCTCATCAGGGGCTTTCCAACGCAGCGGGACAGGGGGTGTGGGGGCTGGGGCGCTGCCAGGAGGAGACGTGGACCCGTGGCGGTACAGCACGGCCACGGGGGAGCTCGGGCCTCCCGGCGGACGGCCCCGGTGTTCCCGGTCGTCCGCCCGCCCGGGCAGACGGGCGGGGCGGGCCGGAAACGATGCCTAGACCTTGCCACAGCCGGGTCCGCGGCCCCAACCCCAGCCCCCGCCCCGGAGCAGCGCACGCGCCGTGTGTGGGGGATGACACACCGCACGGGGAACGGCGAAGGGCGCCGGTCCCCGTGCGGAGACCGGCGCCCTGGCACGTCCGCTCAGACGGCGGACGGTGACGTCACGGGACTACTCAGCAGCCCAGCCGATGTCCTCGTAGACGTAGTCGGAGGCCAGGCCGAACTCTCCCCAGTTGTGCAGGTCCTCGTTCATGACGTAGAGACCGGGACGCTCGAAGAAGGGGATGGTCGCGACCTCCTCCCACAGGAGGCGGTCGATCTCGTTGGCGAGTTCGGCGTAGCGGTCCGGGTTGGTCTCGGCACGCATCTCGTCGAACTTCTGGTCGATCTCCTCGGTCGAGGTACGGGTGAGGTTGTTGCCCCATTCCCCGTCCTCGTCCGGCATGCCGTAGTTCTCCTGGGCGTCACCCGCGTAGGGGTTGGAACCGGCGAGGACGTACGTGGCGACCTCGTAGTTGCCGGGGATGACGTACTCGGAGAACAGAGCGTTGTTCGGCACCTGCTGGACCTTGACCTCGATGCCGATCTCAGCGAGCATGTCGCGGCCGATCTCGGCCTCGTCCTGGGCGATGGCCATGTCGTCCGAGGCCACCCAGTCCAGGGACAGCGTCTCGCCCTCGGCGTTCGTGCGGAACTCGGCGCCCTCCTCCAGGGTCCACCCCGCCTCGTCGAGCAGCTCCCCCGCACGCTCGGGGTCGTACTCCCCGTACCCCTCGCTGTTGTCCTGGTAGCCGTGCTGGCTGGACCGGAGCAGGCGGTTGGTCTCACCGGTGATCGGCCAGTCGACCGCGCCCAAGGCGATCTCCGCGAGAGCGCTGGTGTCCAGGCCCAAGGAGATCGCGTGGCGGACGCGAACGTCCTCCAGGTTCGGGCTTGCGCCGTTGAGCGAGGCGAACCGGTAGGCGTGGTTGACGGCCCGCGTGAAGTAGGTGCCTTCGCGGTCTCTGAGCAGCTCGTAGCCGGCCGCGTCGTAACCGAGGTAGAAGCCGTCGATCTCACCGTTGTTGAAAGCACCCGCCATGGCGTCGGTACCCATGGCGTCGAAGACGATCTCGTCCAGCAGCGGCTCAGTGCCCCACCAGTCCTCGTTCCTCGTGATCGTGATGCGCTCGGTGACGTCGTCGAACTCCACGTTCCCGAAGGGCCCCGCGGTGACGGGGTAGTCCTTGACGTAGCCCTCCTTGAAGAGCTCCTCGTCCTCCATGTACTCCTTGGGGTACAGCGGGGAGAACAGGGACGGCCACTCGGCGAAGGGCTCGTCGAACCTCAGGGTGAAGGAGTACTCGTCGTCTCCGGGGACGAACTCGGTGACCTGGTCGTACCCGTCGGTGCCACCGAGCTGCCAGTCACCCTCGCGCGAACCGCTGACGGTCTTGACCTGGGCCTCGTAGTCCTCGGAGGTGACGGGTTCACCGTCGGACCACACCGCATCGGGATTGAGCTCGTAGAAGACTTCGAGACCGTCATCGCTGACCCCGAAATCGAGAACGAAGTCCTCGTTGGGAGAGGGTGTTCCCTCGGTGTCGTACCGGGTCGGGTTGGGCAGCACCGCGGCGGCCACGCGGCGCACGTTGGCCATGTTTCCTTGGGTGTGCCACATGTTGTGCTGCTGGTCATAGGCGCTGATGGCCCACACGAAGCTGCCGCCCTCCCGCAGGTCCTCGCGGGGCGCGGAGTTCAGGTCCTCGGCAGCGAGGGAGGCCACCTGCTCCTGGGCGTCTTCCTGATCGTCTCCGCCTCCGCCGCAGGCGCTGGCCACGAGGACCAGTGCCACGGCCGGGGCGAGGTAGCGCACCTTCCCGATTCGCATGGGGATTTCCTCTCTGGGGTGATGCAGCCAGCGCGCGGGACGGCGCTGGCCGTGACGAGCCGGTCGTCGGGGGTCGGACGACCTCCTAGCGCTCCGCGAAGTGGCAGGCTGACGCCTGGTCACCGTCGTTCACGGCGAGAACCTGGGGCTCGACGGTCCTGCACTGCTCCCGGTCGGCCTCGGGGAGCAGGGCGAACTTCTGGCACCTGGTCCGGAACCGGCATCCCGAGGGCGGGTTGGCGGGGCTGGGCAGGTCGCCGTCCAGGACGATGTGCGTGCGCGCGCGCTCCTTCTCCGGATCGGGGATCGGGATGGCGGACAGCAGCGCCTGGGTGTAGGGGTGGGAGGGCCGGGAGTAGACCGAGCGGGTGTCGCCGATCTCCACGATCCGGCCCAGGTACATGACCGCGACGCGGTCGGCGATGTGCCGGACCACGGACAGGTCGTGGGCCACGAACAGGTAGGACAGGCCCAGACGGGCCTGGAGCTCCTGGAGGAGGTTGACCACGCCCGCCTGGATGGACACGTCCAGGGCCGAGACCGGCTCGTCCAGCACCAACAACCTGGGCTCCAGCGCCAGGGCCCGGGCGATGCCGATGCGCTGGCGCTGGCCGCCGGAGAACTCGGCGGGGAAGCGGGTGACGTGCTCGGTGTTCAGGCCCACCAGGTCGATCAACTCGTACACCCGGCGGGTGACCTCGTCCACGCTCCTGCCGTGGGTGCGCAGGGGCTCGGCGATGATGTCGAACACCGTCATGCGCGGGTCGAGCGAGCTCATCGGGTCCTGGAAGACGATCTGCATGTCGCGGCGCAGCGCGAACCGGTCGGCCCGGCCCAGGGTGGCGACGTCGCGGCCCATGACGGAGATGGAGCCGCGCTGCGGCTTGGCCAGGTCCATGATCTCCATGAGGGTGGAGGACTTGCCGCAGCCGGACTCGCCGACCAGGGCGAGGGTCTCCCCCTCGCGGATGTCGAAGTCGATGCCGTCGACCGCGTAGACCGAGCCCACCCGGCGCTTGAACACCGCGCCCTTGGTGAGCGGGTGGTGCTTGACCAGGTCCCGGACCCGCAGCATCTCGGCCCGGTCCGCGCGGTCCGCCGCGGCGGCCGGGGAGTCGGGGATCTCCGGCACCGGGTAGATGTCCTGGGCGGTCCAGCCCCGGCTGGTGATCTCCCCGGAGCGCACGCACGCCACCCGCTGGGCGTCGGCGTCGGCCTCCGCGGCGTCGGGCAGCACCGCGGCCCCGCCCGCACGGATCTCCCCGCCCGGGGGCTGGGCGCCGATCGTGAGGAGTTCGGGCTCGGCCGCGTCGCACTCGGGCCGGGCCAGGGGGCAGCGGGGCGCGAAGGGGCATCCGGGCGGCAGGTCCGACAGCGACGGCGGGGTGCCCTTGATGGGGACGAGAGCGCCCTGGTTCTCCAGGTCCATGCGGGGGACGGCGCCGAGCAGGCCCATGGTGTAGGGCATCCTGCTGCGGTAGTAGATGTCGTCGACGCGGCCGGTCTCCACCGGGCGGCCCGCGTACATCACCAGGACCCGGTCGACGAACCCGGCGACGACGCCGAGGTCGTGGGTGATCATCACGATGGCCGCGCCGGTCTCCTCGCGGGCAGTGCGCAGCAGGTCGAGGATCTGTGCCTGGATGGTGACGTCCAGGGCCGTGGTGGGCTCGTCGCAGATGATGACGTCGGGGTTGTTGGCCATGGCCATGGCGATCATGACGCGCTGGCGCATGCCGCCGGAGAACTCGTGCGGGAAGGAGCGGTAGCGCTGTTCGGCGTTGGGGATGCCGACCAGTTCGAGCAGCTCCAGCGCGCGGGCGCGGGCTCTGGCCTTGGGAGTGGAGGGGTCGTGGATCAGGACGGCCTCGGCGAGCTGGTCGCCGACCGTGTACACGGGGGTGAGCCCGGACAGCGGGTCCTGGAAGACCATGGAGATGACCTTGCCGCGCTTGCGGGCCATGGCGCGGTCGTCCAGGCCCAGGATCTCCTCGCCGTGCAGGCGCACGGAGCCGGTGATCCGTGCGTGTTCGGGCAGCAGCCCCATGGCGGCCATCGAGGAGACGGACTTGCCGGAGCCGGACTCGCCCACGATGCCCAGCACCTCGCCGCGGCGGACGGAGTAGCTGACCCCGCGCACGGCGCGCACGTCGGGGTTGCCGTTGAGCCCGCCGAAGGTGACGGTGAGGTCGGTGACCTCCAGGACCGGGGTGACGCCGAGGGGCGCTCCGCTGTCGGCCCCGGTGGTCGCGACGGTGTCAGTGCTCATGGTGTTGTGCCCCCTAGGACCGGCGAGACTTGGACTGCGGGTCGAGGGCGTCGCGCAGCCCGTCCCCGATCATGTTGACGGCGAGCACCATCAGCACCAGCAGGACCGTGGGGAACGCGAACATCCACGGGGCGGTGGTGGCGAACGACGACCCTTCGGCGATGACCATGCCGAGGCTGATGTCGGGCGACTGCACACCCAGCCCGAAGTAGCTCAGGGCGGTCTCGCCGATGATGGCGGTGCTGACCATGATCGTGGCGTCCGCGATGAGCAGGGACGACATGTTGGGCAGGATGTGGCGCAGGATGATCCTGTGTGAAGGCACCCCCATGAACCGGGCCGCGTGGATGTACTCGCGTTCGCGCAGGGAGATGCTCAGGCCGCGGACCATCTTGGAGGTGACCATCCAGCTGAACGCCGCCAGCAGGATGACCAGGACGAACCAGCCGCCCTGGCCGACGAAGTGCGTGGACAGGATGGCCAGGATGACGAAGTTGGGCAGGACCAGGGCCAGGTCGGCGATCCACATCAGGGCGCGGTCGGTCACACCGCCGAAGTAACCGGCGAACGCGCCGACGAGAGCGGCCACACCCGTGGAGGCCGCTGCGACCAGCAGCCCGATGAGCAGTGACTTCTGCAGGCCGGCGGTGGCCTGGGTGAAAACGTCCTGGCCGGTCCGGTTGGTGCCCATCCAGTGTTCGCCTGAGGGGGCTTCCAGCAGAGCGGCGTAGTCGCGCTCACCCACTTCCCAACCGCTGACGAGCGGGCCGACGAAGGCGAGGAGAGCCAGCAGCACGAGCATGACGACACCGACGATGACCCGCCGGGTGCCCATGAGCTGGCGTATGACGTCCTTGAGCCGGTTGGGCGCCGGAGGCACGGTCGGCGCCTTGCCTGGGCTCGTGCTCTTCTCGATGGTGCTCATGACGTGCTCTCCAGCCGAACTGGCGCGGTGCTGCGCGGTGGAACGTTACGGGCGGTGGCGGGGGACGCGGTCAAACCCGCACTCTCGGGTCCAGCCAGGCGTAGAGGATGTCCGAGAGGAAGGACGCCGCCATGATCGTGATCGCCATGAACCAGGAGACGGCTGCGACCACGTGGACGTCCTGGCGGAAGATGGAGTCGATCAGCCACGCGCCCATGCCGTGCCAGCCGTAGATCTTCTCGGTGAACGTGGCCCCCGACACGAGGGCGCCGAACGTGAAGGTGAAGTAGGTGATGGTGGGGATCAGCGCGGTGCGCAGGGCGTGTTTGAACAGGGCCTTTCGGCGCGTGAGCCCCTTGGCCATGGCAGTGCGGACGAAGTCGGCGTTGAGCACGTCCAGCATCATGTTGCGCTGGTAGCGCGCGAACGAGGCGAAGAGCGCGACGGCCAGCACGATCGTGGGCAGGATCGCGTGGTGGACGCGGTTGAGCAGCAGCTCCCACCACGTTCCGTCGAAGCCCGCCGCGTACTCGCCGGAGTAACGCAACAGCTGGAAGCCGAGGCCGTCGTTGATCGTGACGGCGAGCACCTGGACGACGATCGCGATGACCACCGTGGGCACCGACAGCACGAAGAAGGAGGCCGCCGTGGCCGCCTTGTCGAAGCGCCGGTACTGGCGCACGGCGGCGTAGGCGCCCACCGCGATGCCGATCACGCTGCCGAGGATGGTGGCGACCGTGATCAGGCGCAGGGTCACGCCCGCCTTCATCCACATCTGGTCGGTGACGTCGCCGCCCTGGATGGTCTTGCCGAAGTCGCCCTGGACCACCCCGCCGAGCCAGGTGACGTACCGCTCGGCGAGCGGCGCCTGGTCGTTGAGGTTGAGCGCGTCCAGTTGGGCGTTGACCGCCTCCGGCGTCGGCGGCGGCTGCATCTGCTCGAAGTAGCCGCGCGGATAGAGGTTCGTCGCGGCGAGCAGGTAGGCGAAACTCGTCGCGAGAAAGATCAGCACGACGTAGTTCAGCAGCCGCCTGGCCAGGAACTTGCCCAAAACTATCTCCGAACCTCACGGCCGAGCCCGGCACTCGTCCTGTTGTGCGCGGTCGTCACCGGGGGCGCCCGTGGCCGGGGGTCCGAAGAGCGAGGAGAACGATGCCATCGGTGGATGGCATCGTTAAGCCTCCGCGATCCCGCGACCACCGGCGGGGGTCGCTCCCGGTGACTGCCGAAACACGCTTGCGCCCAGTTCACGATCCGTGACCGGAATGTCAAGAGTCTGGGGTGAGCTAGACACTCGACGGTAAACACTGCATCAAGAAAAGACAACAGTGCCCAATTGAGCACCCGATTGCAGTCGATTTGTCAAGTTTCACACGTTCTGCAATGAAATAACTCTGTACAGTAACCGACAACTGGCATGAACTGGGAAAACACACTCCACACCCCCTGTGGGCACGCCTCCGGCGACCCCGAATTCGGACATACGACCACAAAAATGCCGCTCAACGGTGATCTAACGCAGCATGGTCGGAACCTCCCTCCCCCGGGCCAGGTGCCACCACAGGACGGTTTCACGAAAGGCGCGGAAGTGCTCGGAGAACACCCGTGGTCCGCACGGAAGGGTCTCCTCCGCCCGCCCCGGAGGTGTTAAGCCCGGCTCACGGCCGCCGTTGAGCCGCCCTTGGGCCCCCGCGCGCCACGCGTGCGGCCGGAGCGCTCCGGCGCGGCCGTGCCGGTCGCGGCCAGGGGCACGAGCCGTGGCACCAGGGGCGCGGGGGAACCCGACCGCGCGATCCCCCACCAGGTGCCCAGGGAACGCGCCGCGTCGCCCGCCATCCCCAGGGCCGTCCAGGTCACCGGACCGGCCAGGGCGGCGCCCCTGCCCCGGTGCCAGGACGCCAGGTGCGGCACGACCAGGGCCGCTCCCGCGGCCAGGGCTGCGCGGCCCGCGCGCCCTGCGGCGCCGCCTCGCCGCGGCGACCGGCCCCGGCCCGCGAGCGGGTCCGGGGCGGTCGGACCGGGCACGCCCGGGACCCCGCGACCGCGCCGTCCGAGCACCGCGGCGCCCACCACAGCCGCGGCCAGCGGCCACCAGGCCGTACGGACCGCGCGCGTGCCCGTGCGCACGGTGTGCGCGAGGTCCAGCCCGGCCAGCCGCACCGCCTCGGGCAGCGGGGTGCCCGCCCCGGCCACGAGGGCGCCCGTCACCGCCGCGCCGCCCAGCGCACCGGCGGCCAGGGCTGCGGCGGGACGTCCCGCGAACAGCAGGGCGAGCCCGGCCGCGCCCGGCCAGGACAGCGCGGGTCCGGCCGCGCGTGCGCCGCGGCGGCGGGCCAGGGGACCGGCGACCGCCCCGGAGGTGAAGCAGGCGCGCAGGTACGCGCCCAGGTCGGTGGTCGGCGGCGCCCACACCCTGGAGCGGGGCTCGTACCGCACCGTCCAGCCCTGTTCGGCGAGCCGCCACAGCAGGTCGAGCCCGGCGGCGGCGCCGAGGCCGGGGTCGAGGTCGGCGGCGCGGCGGCGCAGCACCAGGACGGGGACCGGCCGCAGCGGGTCGGTGTGCCCGTTGGCCGGTCCCGGGCGCTCCTGCCAGGGCAGGGCGTGCCCCCAGGGCAGGACGGGGGCGGGGTCGGCGCCCCGGTCCGCGCCCGTCCCGCGGGCGGCGATGGAGGCCACGGTCATCCGCGTGTGGCCCAGGCAGGCGGAGCGGTCGGCCAGGACCCGGGGTACCACGGCCGCCACGTCCGGGTCGGCGAAGTGGCCGAGCGCGGTCTCCAGCCACCCGGGGCCGGGGCGGGTGCCCGCCTCGACCAGGGCCACGAACTCGGCGGAGCACGCGCGCAGCGCCGCCGCCCGGGCCCCGGCTCCCCCGGCCGGACCGGGGACGACGAGGGCGCCCCGGCCGCGGACCGCACGGGCTTCGGGCCCGGTCGCCCCGACGACCACGGTCCGCGTCCCGTGGCGGTGCTCGTCGAGGTGGTCCAGGGTGGCGTGCAGCGCGGCGGAGCCGGCCCGTCCGACGACGGCCACCTCGACCGTGTCCCCCGGCGCGAGGGGCAGGGGACGGGGGTGGGCGAGGCCCGCCCCGATGAGGTCGCGGGCGAACAGGCCCTCCTCCGCGTCCCGCGGCACCGCCCGGCTCAGCCAGCGGATCAGCGCGCTGACCCGCTCCGGGGTGAGGCGCACCGCCCGCGGCGGGCTACCGCCGACGAGGACGTGCCCCTCGTCGGCCAGGCGCGCCGCGCGGTCGATCTCGATGCCGAGACCGGGGGGCAGGGGCGCGCGGGAGGGCATGTCCACACCCTGACCGGTCGAACACAAGCGCGCAAGACCATGGGAGGCACAAAATTTCGCAGAGCTTGACCTAATCGTTATCCATGCTCACAGGCCCCACCAGTTCCGAAACACGGCCCATATCCGCGCCCGGCCACCCCCGCGATCCGGCCGATCAGCCCCTTTTTCCAGCTCAGCCGGGGTTATCCTGACCAAGCCAGGTCAGCTGGGTTTCCGGGGAGGCACGGAGCGTATGCTAAGCGCGAATACGCCCTTCAGTGTCGTAGGGCACATCCGCCACCCGACATGACCCACCACCCCGGCCCGCTCCCAGGACCCACCACCGCCTCGGAGGAAGTCTCGCGGCTTCCCTCCTCCCTCCTGTCGCCGCCCTTGCGCGTGACGCGTGGCACACCGACGCACCCCTCCCTGTCCCAGGGGGCCCGGGCCCGTGCGGCCACCCCGCGCCGTGACCCGTTGCACGGGCACGGACGCCTTCGAGGGCCCGGCACTTCCGTTGCCATGCCCGCCGCGAACACACGTCCTCGGGGAGTGAACCCAATGTGTGACACCGCAGCACCCCACAGTCCCCCCGTCGTGCTCCACACACACGACCCCACCTGCGGGTCCGCCTCCTCGCAGCCGGACGCACTCCAGGTCCCGGTGTCTTCGTCCCGTCCCTTTCAACGTCCGGCGAGTTCCATGGAAGAGCGCACCCCGTACAGCACAGAGACCGCCTCCAGACCGGCGCGGCGGCGCTTCCCCGGCCTGCCGAGCCAGATCGCCTACGCGAGGAGGTTCGTCGCCCGGCAGCTGGTCGCCTCGCCGGAGCTGACCACGGCGACGCTGCTCACCAGCGAGCTGGCCACCAACGCCATCACGCACAGCGCCTCGGGCCGGGCCACCGGCAAGTTCGAGGTCTGTGTCCACCTGGCGCCCGGGTGGGCCCGGGTGGAGGTGCGGGACCTGGGCAACGTGGCCGAGGCGCCCGAGCCCCAGCACCGGGACCCCTACGACACCACCGAGCACGGTCGGGGCCTGGATCTGGTCGAGGCGCTCTCCAGCAAGTGGGGCGCCGAGCCCCGCGGTGACGGGATGGGTCGCAAGGTCTGGTTCGAGCTCGTGTGGGACCGCGGATGCGACACCTCGGCGGAGGACGCAGACGAGGCCGTCCTCTCCGACTGACCCGGTACGCGGGTCGCCGCCCGCCCCGTGGGCGGGCCCACTCCCCCGGACACGGAGCGAAGCGGAGCGGAGCCCCGGAGCACGGACCGCTCGGGGCCGCGCCGGTACGCCGCCGCGTCCGGGAGAGCGCGCCTACTCCTCGGCGCCGGCCCTCGGGGGCGCCGCCGCACCGCCGTCCTGGCCGGGCGCGGGCAGTCGGTAGCGCTCGTAGAGTTCGCGCGCGTAGTCCTTGGCCTCCTGCGACGGTTCCTCGCCCAGCTCGTCGCGGACCAGGTCGTCGAGGCTCTTGTTCGTTTCGTCCATGGGACGCAGCCTGCCTGGAGTGCGCGGATAGCACAAATCGCCGCTCCGGTGACGCAGCGCCAAGGGCCCGAACGCCCCAACTGCGGGGGTTTGCGGGGTGATCCCAAAATCCCCGGGCATCGAGTGTCGGACTTCGGCTCCGCGAGACGCTACAGGGAGTCGTCACGGGCGCGGTCCACCGCGCACGAGAAGGGTCGCCCCCGCCCGAGAGCAGCCCTCGCTCCCGGCCCCGCCCGGTCGGCGCGTCGTACGGCTGGTCTGGTTCCGGACCAGACCGCGCAGCGGTGGGTGCCCGGAGGAGATGGTGCGGGCGGGGAAACCCTCATGCCCCCGTCCCAGCCGCTCGACTCCGCCACACCTCGGCTTCCTCTGCCTCGCCCCGGTCCTGGAGCAGGGCGCCGAGGTTGTACACGGCGTCGGTGTCGCCGTCCTCGGCGATGGCTTTGCGGTACCACTGCTCGGCCTCGCTGGTCTCGCCCCGCTCCTCCAACAGAACCCCGAGGTTGTTCATGGCACCGCTGTGGCCCCTCTCGGCGGCGCGGCGCAGGAGGACCTCCTCGTCGTCCTCGGGGATGGCGGCTGGCGGTTCAGGCGGAGAAGGCGTGGTGCGTCCGGTGAGGAGCATGTCCAGGACCTGACGTGCGCTGGGGCGCTGGGCCGGGTCCTTGGCCGTGCACGCCAGCACGATATCCAGCAGCGGGCCGGACAGGTCCCCGGTCCGGGGCGGATGGTTCAGGACACGGTTGATCCGCGCGGCCTGGGTGGGGCCGGGGAAGGCCTCGGCGCCGGTCGCGGCTTGAACGATGACCGCACCCCAGGCGAACAGGTCCGCGGCCGGTCCCAACGCGGTGCCCTCGATCTGCTCCGGAGCCATGTAGCCCAGGGTCCCGATCCGGGTGGCCGAGGAGGTGTCGGCGTCCAGGGCGCGGGCGATGCCGAAGTCGATCACCCGCGGACCGTCTGGGCCCAGCAGGATGTTCGCGGGTTTGAGGTCGCGGTGCACCACCCCCGCGGCGTGGATCGCACTGAGCGCGGTGATGGTCTGCACGGCCAGGCGCAGCAGGTCACCTCCGGTGCGGGGGCCGTGTTCACGGACCGCCTGGGCCAGAGTGGGGCCCTGGATGAACTCGGTGGCGATCCAGGGCCGCTCCGCGTCGGCGTCGGCGTCCAAGACCTCAGCGAGACAGAATCCCTGGACTCTGCGGGCGTTGACCAACTCCAGGGAGAAGTACCGGCGCACCTGCGGGTCTCGGGCCAACTGGGGATGGAGCAGCTTGACCGCCGCACGCCGTCCCGCGAGGTCTTCACCCAGGTACACCGAACCGAAGCCGCCCGAGCCGAGTTCCCGCACCAACCGGAACCCGCCCACTTCCTGGCCCACACCCACCGAGTCTCCCTCCTGTCGTACCTGTTCTGAGCGACCGACCTGACGACGGCCGGGTCCGCCTACGCCCCGGCCGGGGACGTGCCCCCGGTCGCGGGATCCGCCGACGACCGCCGGGCCGGGCGAGGTGGCCGAAAGCGTCCGGGCTCACGGAGGCGCGGACGCGCTTCCCCGAAGCCACGGCGATCCGCGAAGCAGCGGCTGGAGGGTGGGCGACCGTCACTCACCGCCGTCCCCGCCTTCGCCGCCCTCGCCGCCCTCGCCGCCCGAGCTGGTCGTTGCGCTGTCCCAGAAGAACGAGAGCATGAACCCGACACCGCCCGCGCCCATCACGTAGGGGGTGAGCCAGTAGGCCGCTTCGAAGGGCATGAGCAGGGACAGGGCGGGGAACATGCCGACGAAGAGAACGAACCCGAACTTGCCCAGGCGGTTCTGGAAGCCGCCGCCGACAGCTTCCCCGACGTCAGCGTCACCGCTGACGGGAGCGCTGTCGTCACCCGCTGCCTGTGCCGACCGCCGGCTGACGAGCACGGCCACCGCCGCAGTCACCACTGCCAGGAGGATGAGCGGGGGCAGGGCGGACAGGTCACCGTCCAACATCCTCGCTACAAGGGGTTGTCCGATGCCGCCCACAAGGCCGAGGGCAAGCAGGGTGAGGCAGCCTTTCATCGAACCTCCGGAGCAGGGGACCTCACGGTACGACGACGGCTGGGGGTTGCGGTGCCGAATGGCCACATTAGGTCACGAAATTATAACGACCACTCTGCGCGGCACACCGTTGCACGGAGATGCCGCGTGCCCGCACCGCGCGTCAGAGTCGTCCCGGCGCCCTGGGTCCCCCCTCCGGCGGTGAGCACTCGCGGCGCGGCCAAGGCCCTGCTCACAGCAACAGCAGGCATCAGCGGGAGAGGGGGAACGTCGCGACCTGCTCAGCTCGGCACCGGGAAGACGCTCCCGGCGGCCGCTGCCTCAAGCGTCATCCCGGCGGGGGCCAGCGTTGGGAGGGGAGCGTCGAGCAGGACGGGCGTGGTGCCACCGCCGATGACGCACCCGATGACGAGTAGCGGGACGAGGCGCTGTTCGTACCCCCCGGACCCGCGTCCGCGCGGCGGGCACCGCCCCGGACCCGCGGCCCGGGGAGGGTGCCCCCGCTTGTCCGGAGGAGGGCCCCCGCGGCCCCCTCCGGAAGGTCTCAGGAGCGGCCGGGCGCGTGCCCGCCGACCTCCTCGCGCAGCTGTTCCAGCACCCCCGACAGCAACCGCGACACGTGCATCTGCGAGTAGCCCAACCGGTCCGCGATCTCGGACTGGGTGTGGTCCCCGAAGAACCGCAACCGCAGGATCTCCCGCTCGCGCGCGGGCAGCCGCGCCAGCGCGGGCTTGAGCGACTCGCGCTCCACCACCCGGTCCAGCGCCGCGTCCTCACAGCCCAGGTGGTCTTCCAGGCGCGTGCCCTCCTGCCCCTCGGAATCGGAGGAGTCGGGCGCGTCCAGCGACAGCGACCGGTAGGACTCCGAGACCTGCGCCAGCTCGCTGACCTCGGCCTCGGGGAGCTTCATCTCGTGGGCCAGCTCCGCGATCGTGGGCGTGCGCGCGTGCTCCTGCTGGAACTCGCTCGTGACCCGGCGCAGCTTCACCCGGTTCTCCTGGTGGCGGCGCGGCACCCGCACCGCCCAGGTGTGGTCACGGAAGTGCCGCTTGATCTCCCCCGTCACCGTGGGCAGCAGGTAGGAGATGAAGGGCTTGCCGCGGTCCGGATCGTAGCCGCGCACGGCCTTGGCCAATCCCACCATCGCGGTCTGCTTCAGGTCCTCCAGCGGCTCGCCGCGCCCCCCGTAGCGGCGCGCGATCTTGTTGATCAGGGGCTGGTAGAGGACCATGACCCGCTCGCGCAGTCCGTTGGCCCGCGGGTCCCCCTCCCCCAGCCCTCCGAGTACGGACAGCAGCTCCTCCGCCGTGGCGTCCTCGCCGGGCATCGGCCTGCGGGGCCTGGGGATGACGGTCGTGTGGTCTGCGGCGGCTCGGGACTTCTGCGCGCTGTTCTCGGACAAGAGAGGACCCCCCGGTGCTCTGTCCTTCTGTGCTTGTGTCGCCTGTCAGCACCTGCGGCTCGGCCCTCGCTCCTGACGCGCTGTCGGGAGCTCCGGTCGGGCGGGGGACGATCGCCGTGCGGGGAGTACGTTCCCTCAGAAACGCCTTCAAAAGCGACGGGGCGAAAAAAGTTGTCGCGCGACAAATATCTTTCGATCCCCGTGCGATCACTCTGCGCACACGAAGGCGAGCGCTGCACTCCGCACTTCCAGCCCCGCAGGCCCACGGGGCACGGCGACCGCACCCTTCCCGCCCGGCGGGCCGGGCGCGGATACCAGCCCACTACCGCCAAGTCGTTCCATAAAACACTTTTGCCGAATTTTTCCTTACCGAACTCACGTTCGCATCGTCGCGGCCGGTCGACGCCCCGCAGACGCGAAGCCGACCGCCAGGACAACGGCGAGGGGCGCCCCGCGCAGTGCGCGGGGCGCCCCGAACCGGGAACGGCCTGGGATCAGCCGACCGGCTCCTTGGTGCGCTCGGTCCCGGCGGCCGCGGCCTTGCGCTCCCTGCGCAGCTCGCGGCGAGCCTGCCTGCGGGCCGCGCCGCGCTGCCTGCCCCACTCCACCAGCTGGTAGAGGACGGGGACCAGGATCAGCGTGAGCACGGTGGAGGACAGCAGACCGCCGATCACCACGATCGCCAGCGGCGCGGAGATGAACGCCCCGCCGCCGGTGATGCCCAGGGCCATCGGGGTCAGCGCCGCGACGGTCGCGAGCGCCGTCATGAGGATGGGACGCAGACGGTGCCGGGCACCCTCCACGATCGCCTCCCTGAGCGGCATCCCGTTGTTCTGGTTCTGGTTGATCAGGTCCATCAGGACGATGGCGTTGGTGATCACCACGCCGATGAGCATCAGCATGCCGACCATGCCCGCCACACCCAGCGGGGTGCCGGTGACCAGCAGCAGCCCCAGCGAACCGGTGATCGCGAACGGCACCGAGATCAGCAGCATCAGCGGCTGGAGCAGGCTCTTGAAGGTCGCCACCATGATCAGGTAGCAGATGACGATCGCGGCGACCATCGCCAGCATCAGCTGCGCGAAGCCCTCGCTCTGGTCCTGGCTGACGCCGCCCAGGGTCGCGGTGGCGCCCTCGGGCAGGTCCATGGTGTCCAGGGCCTGCGTGATCTCGGCGCTCACCGCGCCCAGGTCGGAACCGGTGGCGCTCGCCGACACGGTGGCGCTGGTGATGCCGTCGATCCGGGTGAGCTCCGGCGGCTGCCGCACCTCGGTCACCTCGGCGACGTCGGACAGCGGGACCGCCTGACCGGTCGGCCCCGTGACGGGCAGGTCCTCCAGCTCGGCCACGGTCCGGGGCGCCTCGTCGACGCGGACCACCATGTCGCGGCGCGTGTCGTCGAGGGTGACGGTTCCGACGTTCTGCCCGTTGAAGGCGGCGGTGACCTGCTGGCCGATCATGGCCTCGGTCATGCCCCGCTCGGCGGCCTCCTCGCCGTCGACGCGGACCTCCAGCGCGGGCTGGGACTCGGAGATGCTGTTGGCGACGTCGTCGGCGCCGTCGATGCCGCGCAGCTCCTCCTCGACCATCCCGGCCGCCTCGGCAAGGGTGTCCTGGTCGTCGGCGCTGACCCGCACCTCGATGCTTGAACCGCCCATGGCGACCATGGCGCTCAGGCGCGGCTCGTACTCGGTGTCCAGGTCCTCCAGGGCCGTGCGCAGCACCTCGCGGTTGCGGGCCTGGTCGGTGTCGGGGTCCGCGGTGATGCTGTAGTCCACCTGGGCCGCACCGCCGCCGCCCATCATGGCGGCCATACCGCCGCCGCCGACGTTGGTCTGGTAGGACTCCACCCAGGCGTAGCCGGCGAGGAGGTCCTCGACCTTGGCCGCCTCCTCGTCGGCGACCTCCAGGGACGTGCCCGGGGGCAGCTCCTGGACGACCTGGTAGGTGTTCTCCTCGGACTGGCCCATCCAGTCGGTCTCGATGCCGTTGGCCATGACGACCGTGCCACCGAAGATGAGGACGCTGGCGAGGAGCGTGGTGATCGTGGCGGTCCTGCGCTTGGTGGTGATCCAGCGGATGACCGGCAGGTAGGCGCGCTGGAGCGGGCTGCGCATCTCCCGCTCGTACTCCTCGCGCTCGATCTCCTCCTGGGTGGCGTCCCCGATGTCCCTGGGGCTCATGAACCAGTAGCACAGCACCGGGATGAGCGTGATGGAGACGATCAGGGAGGCGGCCAGGGCCAGGCTGGCGGTGACCGCGAACGGAAGGAAGATCTCGCCGACCTGGCCGCCGACGAAGGCCAGCGGCAGGAACACGGCGATGGTCGCGAGCGTGGAGGAGACCACGGCGGCGGCGACCTCGCGCACGCCCTGCTTGACCGCGGCCATCCGCTCCTTGCCGTAGTCCAGGTGCCTGCGGATGTTCTCCAGGACCACGATGGAGTCGTCCACCACGCGTCCGATGGAGATGGTGATGGCGGCGAGGGTGAGCATGTTCAGCGAGAAGTCGAACGCCTGCATGCCCAGGAACCCGATCAGCACCGAGACCGGGATCGACACCGCGATCACCAGGGTGGAGCGGATCGAGAACAGGAAGACCAGGATGACGATCACGGCGGCCAGCAGGCCCATGCCGCCCTCTTCGAGCATCGCGACGATGGACTCGTTGATGTAGGGGGCCTGGTCGAAGACCACGCTGATGTCGATGTCCTCGCCCAGGACGTCGGCCTGCTCGTTCAGGACCGTCTGGACTCCCTCGGAGACCTCGACGGTGTTGCCGTCGGGGGTCTTCATGACCATGACGCCGATGCTCGGGTCGCCGTTGACGCGCGCCAGGCTGGCGGCCTCGTCCTGGACGAGTTCGACGTCGGCGACCTCGGAGAGCCGGACCGGCTCGGCCGGGGCGGCCGGGGGCGCGCCGGGCGCCGCGGCGGACATGTCCGCGCCCGCGGCGGCGGGCTGGAGCCAGACCTCCTCGACCTGCTCGATCGAGGTGAACTGGTCACCGGTGGTCACGCTCAGGCTGCGGCCGTCGGACTCGACGTCCCCGCCCGGCTGGAGCAGACCGCTGGACTGCAGGGCGTCCACGAGGCTCTGCGGGGACAGGCCGTTCTCGGCGAGTTCGTCCTCGTCCGGCGTGACGACCACGTCGGACTCCACCGCGCCGGTGAGCGTCGCCGAGCGCACGCCCTCGACGGACTCCAGCTCGGGGATGAGGTGGGTCTCCAGCGGGTCGACCATGGCCTGGTCGTCGCCGTCCGCGGCGCCCGCCGCGAGCATCACGACCGGCATCATGTCCGTGCTGAAGGACATGACGCTGGTGTCGACGCCATCGGGGAGCATGCCCGCGACCTGGTCGACGGCGATCTGGGTCTGGCGGACGAGGTCGTCCTGGTCCTGGCCGTAGTCGAACTCGACCGTGACCTGGGAGGAGCCGGTGCTGGAGGTCGAGGTGACCGTGGTGACGCCCGGGACGCTCTGGACGGCCTGTTCCAGCGGCTCGGTGACCTGGCTCTCCACCACCTGGGGGGCGGCCCCCTGGTAGGTGCCGGAGACCATCACCATCGGCAGGGACATGTCGGGGAAGAGCTCGCGTTTGGCCGACGCCGCTGCGAGGACTCCGAAGAAGAGGACTGCCAGGGTGATGAGCAGGACCAGTGCCCGGTTGCCGAGCGACATGACCGCGGCGCGGTTCATACCTGGGTCCCTTCCACGCTGGTGGCAGCGGTCCCCGTCCGGGGGAGACCCGCGGCGCGGGCCCTTGCGGCCGATCTGGACATGAGAGGTTCTCGCTCCTAGTTCACTGCGGACACGGGGCGGGCCGTGATGTGTGGGTCGTCGAGCGCGTGTACGCGCCGGGGCAGCACACGGTCGTCCGCCGGTTCTGGGACCGGGATCGAAGGTGTGGTGACAGGGGTGCCGGTGTCCGGCTGCCGGGTGCGGGGCGGCCGTGTCGGCCGCCTCTCCCGGGCCTCGTGCACCTGCCGGGCGCACTACTCACCATACGTCGCGTTATATCGGGACTTGGGGCTCACCCCGCGCGATTCAGGGAAGTCTCAGGGACGCATCAGCCTTCTGGCAGGGTCGGTTTCTGACCAAAGTAGGTGTCCTCATCCGTAAGTCGGAGCCGGATGGGATGAAATGCGGCTTCCTGCCCCCGCGCGAAGGGTGCTCCCTGTAACGGACATCACGGTGGCAACTTCCGGCCAACCGGAAAACGGCCCCGGACACGCGGAACACGGGGACACCGGGGGTGACGGGACGGGCGCGGCGGGGAGCCGGGCGCCCGGACCCGTGGCGGCGGCGGGGAGCCGTGGGCCCCGGACGGCCGCCGCCGGACGCCCCCGCGGCGGCGGCGCTCAGGCGGACCGGGGCTCGCCGGGGGCCTCGTGCGGCTGCGCGGTCCCCCACACCACGCGCAGGAGGTCCTCCAGTGCGTGGGCCAGGGAGTCGTCCACGAGCGCGTAGCTGACCTGGCGCCCGCGCGCGGAGGTGCTCACGAGGCCGCAGTCGCGCAGGCAGGCGAGGTGGTTGGAGACGTTCTGGCGGGTGAGCCCCAGTTGGTCGGCGAGTTGGGCGGGGTAGTGGGGACCGTCGAGGAGCGCCAGCAGGAGGCGGCAGCGGGTGGGGTCGGACAGGGCGCGGCCGAGCCGGTGGATGGCGGACAGGCGCTGCTCGGAGGTCAACATGAAAACCATTGTACATGGCTTGCTGTATAGACAGCGCAGGCTGTATAAACAGTGGAGGCTGAACCATGGGCGCCGCGGACGGCGGCCCCGGGAGAGGACGTCGGAACGGGAGGGCTGATGGGCCTGGGACACGACCACGGGCACGGGCACGGCGTCACCGCCGGGGCCGCCAACAGCAGACGGCTGGCGGTGGTCCTGGGGATGATGCTCGCCGTCGCCGTGGTCCAGGTGGTCGGCGCCGCGTTCAGCGACAGCCTGGCCCTGCTCGCCGACGCCGGGCACACCGTCACCGACTCCTTCGGGGTGGCCCTGGCCCTGGTGGCCGTGTGGATCGCCGCCCGGCCCGCCACCAGCAGGCGCACCTTCGGCTACCAGCGCGCGGAGATCCTCGCCGCCGCCGTCAACGCGCTGGTGCTGTTCGTCCTGTGCGGGTTCATCGTGGTGGAGGCGGTCGAACGGCTCCGCGCGCCCGCCGACGTGTCCGGGCCGGGCATGATCGCCGTGGCCGCCTTCGGCCTGGTCATGAACATCGGCGCGCTGCTCGTCCTGCGCTCGGGCGCCCGCGCGAGCCTCAACGTCAAGGGCGCCTACCTGGAGGTCCTGAGCGACGCCCTGGCCTCGGTCGGGGTGATCGCGGGCGGCGTCGTCGTCTGGCTGACCGGGTGGGACCGGGTGGACACCCTCGTCTCACTGGGCATCGCGGCGATCATCGTGCCCCGCGCGTGGTCCCTCCTGCGCGAGGCCGTGCACATCCTCCTGGAGGCCACACCGCAGGGCATGGACCTGAGCGAGGTCCGCGACCACCTGCTCGGCCACCCCGCCGTCCTGGACGTCCACGACCTGCACGCCTGGACCATCACCTCCGGGGTGCCCGTGATGTCGGCGCACGTGGTGGTCGCCGAGGAGCACCTGCGCGACAGCGGCCGCATGCTGGACGAACTCCACGAGTGCCTGACCGGTCACTTCGACGTCGAGCACTCCACACTGCAACTGGAGCCGCCCGGCCACGCCGACCACGAGGGCGCCCGCCACGCCTGACCTGGGGCGGCGCGCACCCGGCCGGCCCGGCCGCGTCGGGGCGCCGCCGCGGGCCCGTCCCCGGGGCCGCGTCCCCGCTGGTGGAGACCACCGCGGGCGCCACCGGCACACCCCCCGCGCGGTTACGATGCAGGACGGGCCGTCGGCGTGCCACGATCGCAACCCTCCGGCACACTTCCCCGCGCCCAGGAACGTCTAAGGAGACACCGTGGCACCCTTCCCGACCCGCGGTCAGCGATGAGCGAGAACCGGCTGAGAGCGGGACTGCGCTCCCTGCGCAGACTGCGCGGCTCACTCCTGCCGCTCAGGGCGGCGAGGCTGTCGTACAAACTGCGCCGGGAACTGAGCACCACCCGCGAGGCCAGCACGTGGCGCCAGCCCGCGCGCGTGTTCCTCATGGCCTACGTGGTCGTGGACCTGATGGGCACGGCGCTGCTGATGACCCCGCTGACCACGCCCGACCACCGGGGGCTGGGGTTCGTCGAGGCCTTCTTCACCGCGACCTCGGCGCTCTCGGTGTGCGGGCTGAGCGTGGTCAGCATCGGCAACGACCTCAACGCATTCGGCCAGGGGGTGGTCCTGGCGCTCATGCAGGTGGGCGGCATGGGCATCATGACCCTGGCCTCCCTGCTGGGCACCGCGATGATCCGCCGGTTCGGACTGCGCATGCAGCTGACCGTGCAGACCGAGACCCGGAGCATGTGGGTGGGAGACGTGCGCGGCCTGGTCAGCCGGGTGGCCCTGATCTTCCTCATCTGCCAGGGCCTGACGTTCCTGCTGATCACGCCGAGGTTGTGGCTGGGCTACGACATGACGCTCGGGGAGGCCGCCTACTCGGGCTTCTTCCACTCGATCTCGGCCTTCAACAACGCCGGGCTCTCCCTGTACGGGGACAGCATGATGCGGTTCTCCGGCGACGCGTTCATCCTGGTGCCGATCGCCCTGGCGGTGATCCTCGGCGGCATCGGCTTCCCCGTCCTGCTGGAGCTGCGGCGCGAACTGCGCACCCCGCGCCTGTGGAGTCTGCACACCAAGCTCACCGTCACCACCACCTCGATCCTCTTCGTGGGCGGGGCCCTGCTGGTCACCCTGATGGAGTGGAACAACCCCCAGACCCTCGGGCAGATGCACTGGTGGTCCCGGCTGGTCGACGGCTTCTTCCACGGCGTGATGCCGCGCAGCGGCGGCCTCAACTCCGTGGACACCGGGGAGATGGAAGACGCCACGCTGCTGGTGACGATCATGCTGATGTTCGTCGGCAACGGCAGCGCCGGAACGGCCGGGGGCATCAAGGTGGCCACCCTGGCGGTGGTCTTCCTGGTGGTGACGGCCGAGGTCCGCGGCAACGACAAGGTGCACGTCTACGGACGCCAACTGTCGCCCGAGGCCATCCGGCAGTCGCTGAGCCTGGTGTTCCTGTCCGCGACGGTCGTGGCCTTCACCACCGTCGTGCTGGTGCGCACCACCCCGTTCGACCTGCTCCCGGTGATGTTCGAGGTGGTCTCGGCCGTCGGCGTGGTCGGCCTGTCCACGGGCATCACCGCGGAACTGGCGCCGTGGGCCCAGTTCCTGCTGGCCCTGCTGATGGTGGCGGGCCGGATCGGCCCCATCACCTTCGTGACGGCGTTGGCCTTCCGCGACCACCGCCGGCGCTACGATCTCGCCGAGGCGCGGCCGATCATCGGCTGAGAGCACTCCGAGGGAAGGAAGGGACACCGTGCAGCAGCACAGGAGACTCACCGACAAGCGGGTCCTGGTCATCGGCCTGGGCCGGTTCGGCAGTTCGCTCGGCCTGGAGCTGGTCAGCCGGGGGTGGGAGGTCCTGGGCGTGGACTCCAGCCCGCGGCTGGTGCAGTCCTTCGCCGACGCGCTCACGCACACGGTGATCGCCGACGCCACCGACGAGGAGGCGCTGCGCCAAGTGGGCGCGGGCCAGTTCCACAGCGCGGTGGTGGCCATCGGCACCCACCTGGAGGAGAGCATCCTGGCCACCTCCCTGCTGGTGGACATGGGAGTGTCCAACATCTGGGCGAAGGCGACGAGCCGTCGCCACGGCCGCATCCTGGAACAGGTCGGCGCCACCCACGTGGTGCTGCCCGAGCACGACATGGGTGAGCGGGTGGCGCACCTGCTGTCGGGCAGGATGCTCGACTACGTGGAGCTGGAGGAGGGCTTCTCGCTGGGCAAGACCAAGGCGCCCAAGGAGCTCATCGGCAAGACGCTGCGCGAGACGCGGGTGCGCCAGCACTACGGGATCACGGTGGTGTCGGTGAAGCGGATGGGTGAGGAGTTCACCTATGCCACCCAGGAGACGGTGCTGAACAAGGGCGACGTGATCGTGGTCGCGGGGCGCACCGACGACGTGGAGCGCTTCTCCGAGTCCACCTGAGCCGGACCCGCACGGCGGCGGGCGGCCGCGGCCGTCGGGGCGCGGTGGAGACCGGCCGGACGCGGAACCGGGGACGCCGCGCTGCGCCCCGGGTTCCGCGTCCGACCGCCCCCTCCCCGTGCCCGCGGACGGCGGTTCCGGGGGCGCGTGAGCGGTCCGCTCCGAACAGACAAATTGACAACCGTTTTCATTCTTCCGACAATTGACCCATGCGAACTGGGACAACCGTGCGGGCCGCCGCCCTCGGCGCCGCGACACTTCTGACGATCACCGCCTGCGGAAGCGGCGGCGAGGGGGCGGACGACTCGGGTGTCTCACCCGCCGACGCGGACCTGACCGTGGTCACCGGCGTCTACCCCCTGGAGTGGCTGGCCGAGCGGATCGGCGGTGACCGGGTGGCGGTCGTCCAGCTCACCGAGCCCGGCACCGAGCCCCACGACCTGGAGCTGACGGGCCGACAGGTCGCCGAGGTCAGCGAGTCCGACATCGCCTTCTACGTGGAGGGCCTCCAGCCCGCCGTGGACGAGGCGATCACGCAGGAGGCCGCCGAGAGCGCGTTCAACGTCGCCGACGTCGTGGAGCTGCACCCGGCGGGGGAGGGCGGCCACGACCACGCCGAAGGCGACGGGCACGCCGAGGAGGGGCACGAGCACGGCGAGGAGGGGCACGGCCACGGCGAGGAGGGCCACGACCACGCCGAGGACGAGCACGGCCACGGCGAGGACGAAGCGCACGCGGAGGAGGAGGCCGCCGCCGAGGAGGGGCACGACCACGGCGAGTACGACCCCCACTTCTGGCTGGACGTGGACCTGATGGCCCAGACCGCCCAGGCGCTCGGCGACCGGATGGCCGAGGTCAACCCCGAGGGCGCCGACGGCTACGCCCAGGGCGTGGAGGCCGTGACCGCCGAACTGGAGGCGATCGGCCAGGAGTACGAGGAGGGGCTGTCCTCCTGCGAGCACGACGAGGTGGTCGTGGGGCACACCGCCTTCACCTACCTGACCGAGGCCTACGGCCTGGAGCAGATCGGGGTCAGCGGGGTGGACCCCGAGACCGAGCCCTCCCCCTCGCAGATCGCGGCCATCACCGACGTCGTCAACGAGCGCGGCATCGAGACGATCTTCACCGAGCCGCTGATGCCCGCGGCGACCGCCGAGACCATCGCCGCCGAGACCGGCGCCCAGGTGGAGGTGCTCGACCCGCTGGAGGGCGTCACCGAGGACTCCCCCGGCGACGACTACCCGTCGATCATGCGGGGCAACCTGGAGGCGCTGACCACCGCGCTGTCCTGCTCCTGACCCTCGCAGCGTCCCACCGCACCGGCCCCGTCGGCCCGGGCACCCGCCCCGGCCGACGGGGCCGACGCGTGTCCGCTCCCTCCCCGCACCGCTCTCCCACCGGGCGGGGTGTCCGCGCCTTCGCGAACCCGCGCACAGGAGTGTCCGCGCCTCCCGCGCACCCACGCCCCGCGGCCCGGAATGTCCGCGTGTTCTCGATCCCCTGTTCCCCTGTCAGAGGAAGCCGCGCGTCCTGACCGCCTTTGCCTCCCGACCGAAACAGCCCCCGGGACACGTGGGCGCAACACACGGGCAGGCCATGGGTTACATGGCGCTTACATACCACCAAACCCTCGGACAAGTGGCGGGGGTCACGCTATGCTTGTGAACGTGTCGGTGCCAATGCACGTGCATGTGGCAGTGCATAAGCACGGACGTTCCCCTCGACGGAAAAAAGGAGCAGCATGACCGCACACAACGGCATCCCCGCGACCCAGCTCACCGAGGCGGCCTGGCAGAAGGCCCGGCGCAGCAACTCGCAGGGTGCCTGCGTCGAGATGGCCCGCCTCGGCGACGGCTCCATCGCCGTACGCAATTCGCGGTTCCCATCCGGACCGGCACTGGTCTACACCCAGGAGGAGATCGACTGCCTCATCCTGGGCGCCAAGGACGGGGACTTCGACAACCTGCTCAGCTAGGGCCTTTCGTCCCGTCGGGCGCGTTCCGCCCCGACGCACACAGGAGGGGTTACCGCTCGGCGGTGACCCCTTCCTCGGGCACCGGCCCGATCGCCGTGCCCCGGCCGCTCCGCGACCGCGGGGCCGTCCGCGTGCGCGCACGTGCCCCGAAACCCGGAAAGGCCCGCCTCGGCGAGCCTCTCGTATCCCTGGGAGCGTGTTCGGGGTCCCCTCCTCCCGTCCCACGCCGCTGCTCAGCCGGTTTCCTTGTCCAGGTCCTCCAACATCTGCTCCAGCAGTTCCAGCGTCTCGTCCGGCGTGGCCGCGGCGACGCTGAGCCGGGTCATGGCCTTGGTGTAGGCCTCCACCACCGGCCTGCGGTCGATGATCTCGCCGTCGGTGAGCTGCTCCAGGTAGACCATGTCCGCGAGCTCGAACTCCGAGTAGCGCAGGAGCGTGAACGACCCCGCCTCGGCCGCGTGCGCGCCCACCGCGAAGGGGACGATCTGGAGCGTGATGTTGTCGTACTCCTTGCTGAGCTGGATGAGCCACTCCAGCTGACCGCGCATGATCTCGGGCCCGGCCTCCGGGCCGCCGATGGGTCTGCGGACCGCCGCCTCGTCGAGGATCACCCACATGCGCATGCTCGTGTCGGTGCGCAGGCGCCGCTGTCTCTTGAGTCTGGCGTCGACGCGCTGCTCGGTGACCTCGTCGGTCTCCACGCCGCCGGAGATGACCGCCCGCGCGTACTCCTCGGTCTGGAGCAGCCCAGGGACGAACTGGGACTCGTAGATGCGGATGTGGTCGGCGGCCTCCTCGAAGCCGACGTAGCGGATGAACCACTTGTGCAGTGACTCCCCGTACTCCTTCCACCAACCGGGCTTGTTGGATTCGCGCGCGACTTCGAGGATTTCCTTGATCCTCTTGCGGTCGGAGACCCCGTACATCTTGAGGAGGTCCTCGATATCGCGCAGCTTGAAACCGACCCGGCCGAGTTCCATACGGCTGATCTTCGACGCCGATGCCCGAATCTTGTTCCCGGCGTCCTCTCGGCTGATACCACGCGCTTCGCGAAGCTGGCGCAGCTCGTGCCCGATCAGCATGCGGCGCACAGTGGGGCCGCTCCCCTGGCGCAATCGAGCGATATCCACGTTCGCCGCCTCTCCCTCATTCCTCGCACAAGGGTATCCGTGTGAAGGGACACCTTTGCCGTGCGGACAAGACACTACAGGTACACGATAGAACGATAGAGCAGTGGTGCCTTCGCCTCGCTGGCGGATCCCCCGGCACCTCCGGGGAGGGCCCCGCCGCCGGGAGTGATCCGGCGCGGCGCCCGGCGGGAACCCCGGGACTCACACGAATTGCGCCCAAACGAACTTTCCACCGGGCGGCGTGGGAATCACACCCCACTCTCGCGCGAAAGCACTCACCAGGGCAAGCCCCCGACCGCCCTCCAGGTCGAGATCGGTTTCCCTTCTCTCCGGCAGCCGGTCTCCGCCGTCACGAACCGCACAGATGAATTCACTGCCGCTGCGCATGAGCGAGAGCTGAATACCGCCCTCGCTCTGCCCTGTCAAGGGCAGAGGGCCACCGTGCCGGAGCGCATTGGTGACCAATTCCGAAACGACCACCGCGACATCGCTGGACAAGTAGTGCATCTCCCATTCGTGGAGAAGCGCCTCGGAAATCTCGCGCGCGGCCCCCACCGAGTGGGGGCGCGGCTCGAAGCTCCACGTGACGGCGTCGTGCCGGTCTCCGCAGACGGGGGTGTTCCAGCGGCGGGAACCGTGCGTCAGGACCCTGAGCCACCAGCCACCGGCCGGGTCGGCCACCGCCTCAGCGCACTCCATGCCTTCCACTCCTCCCTGACGCACCGCTGTGTGGGCGTCGGTGACACGGCCGGGGCGGGCCGTGTCGGCGTGCAGGTCGGGCGCGTGCTGCTGCACGACTCGAATGCACGTGCATCTTCGTCTTGCAGGCAATCGTAGGCCAAGCCCCGACGATGTGCAGGCAAACGGGGAGACGACTTCGGCCGACCCGTGACGCGGGTCGTCGCGAATCCGCCCACCCGCGGGCGGACCGGTCCCGGACGCACCCCGTCCACCTACCGACCGGTTGGCATGTGGATAGGATCTCCTCGCGCCCACCACGCGAACTCTTGGAGGTAATCCCATGTCACCAACGCCCCGTGTGGCCATCGTGACTGGTGCGGCCCGTGGGATCGGTGCCGCCGTCGCTGAGCGCCTGGCGCGCGAGGGCCGGTCCGTCGCCGTGCTGGACCTGAGGGAGTCCGACGCCCAGGAGGTCGTCGACCGCGTCACCGCCGCGGGCGGCACCGCCCTCGCCGTGGGCTGCGACGTGTCCGACCCCGACCAGGTGACCGCCGCCGTCGACACCGTGGCCGAGCGCCTGGGTCCGCCCGCGATCCTGGTGAACAACGCGGGCGTCCTGCGCGACAACCTGCTGTTCAAGATGTCCGTGGAGGACTGGGACACCGTGATGAACGTGCACCTGCGGGGCTCGTTCCTGATGAGCAGGGCCGCCCAGGCCCACATGACCTCCGGCGGCTGGGGCCGGATCGTCAACCTGTCCAGCTCCTCCGCGCTGGGCAACCGGGGCCAGGCCAACTACTCGGCGGCCAAGGCCGGACTCCAGGGGTTCACCAAGACCCTGGCGATCGAGCTGGGCAAGTTCGGCGTGACCTGCAACGCGGTCGCGCCTGGCTTCATCGAGACCGCCATGACCAGGGCGACCGCGGAGCGCATCGGCGTCAAGTACGAGGACATGAAGGCCTTCAAGGAGGCCGAGATCCCGGTGCGCCGGGTGGGCGTGCCCGAGGACATCGCCAACGCCGTCGCCTTCCTCACCGGTGAGGAGGCCGGGTTCGTGTCGGGCCAGGTCCTCTACGTCGCCGGCGGCCCGCTGGACTAGCCCGCGACCCCGTGCGCCCCGTCCGGAGCCCTCCGGGCGGGGCGCGCGTGTGCGCGGGCCAGGGTCCGGGGCGGTCACCCGTCCGGGTCCCCGGCCGCGCGGGCCTCCTCCATCGCCGCCGTGACCGTGGTCGCCAGTTCCTCCACCAGGGCGACGCCGGTGGTGTAGTCGGGGCTGCCGTCGGTCAGGACCGCGATCAGGTACTCGCGGCCGGGTCCGGCAACGTAGCCGACGCTGTTGACGTTCCACAGGCCGCCGTTGGCCTCGCGCGGGGTCCACCCGTTCTTGAGGCCGACGGTGTCGTCGGGGCCGGCGCTGGCCGAGACCCCCCAGGACTGCTCGGCGGCGACGGACTCCATCAGCCCGCGCGCGTAGGCCCGGTCCTCCTCCGCCAGCGGGCTCCCGTCGCAGTACAGGGCCCGCAGCAGCCGCACCTGGTCGGCGGCGGTGGTCATGGTGGCGCCCCACCTGCCGCCGGGGTGGGGGTCGGTGTTGGTGAAGCCCAGGGTCTCGGCGCCCTCGGCGAAGCCGTCGGTGAACCCGATCCGCGAGTACAGGCCGTCGGTGACCTCGTTGTCGCTGTGGCGGATCATGGCCGAGACCTGCGAGCGCTCGGCCCCGGTGAGGTCGCGGCCCTCCTCCTCGGCGCGCAGCAGCAGCATGGTGAGGATGGTCAGCTTGGCCACGCTCGCGGTGGGGAATTGCCGGTTGGCGCCGTGGCTGAAGGTGGCCCCGGTGCGCAGGTCCTGCACGGCGACCGCGAAGTCGGCCGGGTGCTCCTCCCCGATCGCCTCAACGCGCGCGGTGAGTTCCCCGCGCTGGGCGGGGGTGAGCCCCTGCCCTCCGGTGGCGGGCGCGCCGACGGGCGCGAAGGGCACCAGGGGGAACGCGTCCTCGGAGACCGGGGACCGGAACAGCGCGGGGTCCGGGCGGGGCGGCGCGGCCCCGGAGGCCGAGGTGGCGCCGGGCAGGGTGAAGGCCATGATCACCGCGAGGACGGCCGCCACGACGACGACGGACCGGGCTCGGGTGTCGGCGGGGGGATGCCGGGGCACGCTATCACCGGTTCGCTGACACGCGGGTGGGCTGGGATACCGCCATTATCCAGTGAAATGTCGCGAATACGAACATCTCGATACCGAATCGGTACCCGGTCCCCTCTTTTCGTCCGTCCCGGCGGGCGAATCCTCAGCGGCGGGTGTCCTCGTCGATACCGCGGGCCACCAGGGCCTCCCCCGTCGCGTCGGCCATCCGCAGCAGCTGGACGATGACCGGGACCACGAGCAGGTGGGGACGGCCAGACAGGCCCCGCGCGCGGTAGGCCTCGCGCGCGGCCTGCCAGGCGGAGGCGGCCATCGGGATGGAGCGGACGGTGAGCGCCAGGACGAGGGCGACGCGGTCGGGGTTGGCGCCGACGTGCCTGAGCGGGCGGGCCATGCGCTCGAAGAGGTCGAGCATCGCGCGCACGCGGGTGGTGAGCGTGACGAGGTTGGCGAGCAGGACGAGCGCGGCCAGCTGCGCGCACAGGCGCAGGGCCGTCTGCCAGTCCGCGAACAGGACCTGGAACAGGCCGATGGCCAGCAGGAACGGCGACAGCGCGCGCAGCGCGGACCAGGCCCGCCCCAGCGGGAGACCGGCCAGCGGGTGCAGCGCGAGCGCGGCGGCCAGGGCGCCGACGGCGACCCGGGGGTCGGCCCAGACGACGAGGCCGACACCGGCCAGCAGCAGTGCGAGGAGCTTGGCCCCGGCCGGGATCCGGTACAGGAACCCGGTACCGGGGACGTAGAGGCCGACCGTGCTCACCGCTCGTCCATGAGCTTGGTGTAGTGGCGCACGGCGTCGCCGGGAACGCCGTCGAAGACCACCCGCCCCGCGTCCATGACCAGCACCCGGTCGAAGCCGTCGAGCAGGTCGAGGTCGTGGGTGAACAGGACGACCTGCTGCTCCAGGCCGTCCAGGGTCCTGTGCACCGCGCGGGTGTTGCGCAGGTCGAGCAGGGTGGTGGGCTCGTCGCAGACCAGCACCTCGGGCTCGGTGACCAGTACCGAGGCCAGGGCCAGGAGCTGCTTCTGCCCTCCCGAGAGCAGGTGGCCGGGGTGGTCGCGGTGACCGTCGAGGCCGTAGCGGACCAGAGCCGACTCCACCCGGCGGGCGGTCTCCTCGCGGCCCAGCTTCAGGGAGCGCAGGCCGATCTCCACGTCCTCGGCCACGGTGGGCATGATGATCTGGTTGGCGGCGTCGGAGAAGACGAAGCCGACCCGGCGCCGGATCCGCTTGGCGTGGCGCCGGGTGTCCCACTCCCCCAGCGTCACACGGCCCTCGTCGGGAACGACGAGGCCGTTGAGGGTGCGGGCGAGCGTGGACTTGCCCGATCCGTTCGCCCCGATCACGCCGATGCGGTGTTCGGCGAGGTCGAGGGTGACGTCGCGCAGCACGGCGCGGTCGTCGTAGGAGTGGGAGACGCCCTCCAGGCGCAGCATCAGGATTCCCCGCGGCCGGTGGCGGTCTCCAGGACGGGGCGGCCGGCGGGCGGGATCGGGTAGGCGCGGTAGACGGCGCTGGCGATGAGCGCGGTGACCACGGCCTTGACCAGGTCACCCGGCAGGAAGGCCACCATGGAGTAGGCGGCGGCCAGGACCCCGTCGCCCATGACGACGGCCATCCAGGGGACGCCGATGGCGTAGATGACGAGGATGCCGCCGACGACGTTGATCCCCAGGCCCGCCCAGAACCGGTAGCGTCCCCGGGTGCCGCGGACCATGAGGTCGGTGAGCAGGCCGATGACCAGTGCGGCGAAGACCCAGCTGACGATGAACCCGGCCGAGGGCCGGGCCAGGACCCCGACGCCGCCCATGCCGCCCGCGAAGAGCGGGAGTCCGGCCAGACCGAGCACGATGAAGGCCGCCACGGCGAGGGGGCCGCGCTTCCAGCCCAGGAGGCTGGGGGCGAGCATGACGCCCAGGGTCTGGAGGGTGATGGGCACCGGCGAGAACGGCAGCGGGATGGCGACCGTGACGCTGAGGGCGGCGATGAGCCCGGCGAACACGGCGATGAGCGCGAGGTCGCGGGCGGTCAGACCCCTGTGACGGATGTCGGTCCTGGTCGTGGGCATGGGCGTTTCCCTCGGGAGGTCGTGGAGGCGGATCTTTGCCCATTGTCCGTTATGGCGGTGACCAGGACGAAGGCCGGGGCGCACAGTTCTGCGGGCCCCGGCCTTGTAGGGGGTCGCCTGAGACGCGTGTCACAGGGCGGGGCTCCCCCGCCCCGCGGACCCGCGCGGCCTCCCCGGAGGGGTCGGGCCCGGGCGACCGGTGTCCCCGGTCGTCCGGTGTCCCCTACCGGTAGCCCGGGGCCGGGTCGGGACCGGGCTCCGGGTCGGGGCCAGGCGTCGGGTCCGGGTCAGGTCCGGGCTCCGGGTCGGGGTCGGGACCGGGCGTGGGGTCCGGACCGGGGTCGGGATCGGGACCGGGCGTCGGGTCCGGGTCGGGGCCAGGCGTGGGATCCGGGTCGGGCGTCGGGTCGGGGTCAGGCGTGGGGTCCGGGTCCGGCGTCGGGTCCGGGTCGGGCGTGGGATCGGGGTCCGGCGACGGACCGGCGTCACACGTGGTCAGCTCGGCGTCGAACGGGTGGTAGTGCAGTTCGAAGGGCCGGATGACGCGTGTGTCGCGCTGGCTCTCACGCGGGCCGCCCACGTCCTGGGTGAACTCGCGGGCGACCACCGTTCCCTCGATGTTGGCCGAGGAGTAGTGGTTGACCGCGGCGTTCGGGGCGTAGACGGTGCCCTCGATGGTGTCGGTGCCCACGGGGATGGTGACCGTCCGGGCGTCGGAGAAGTTCCACAGGGTGTAGGGGGCCGTGGAGGAGCTCAACCCGGCACCGGTGGGGCCCTCCCACGTGAAGTCGCCGCCGACGCCCGAGGTGTCGACGTTGATGATCAGCGGGGTGTCCTGGCTGGGCTGGTCGTCGAAGGTCAGCTGGGAGAGCGAGTTCAGTTCCTCGGCGGTGATGTTGAGGACGTTCTGCTCTCCGGGCGTGAGGCTGACGTGCAGGTCCGCCCCCTCGGGGATGGCGTCCGGGTCGATCGGGTCGCCGTTGGGGGTGGTCAGCGTGGCCGTGGTGGAGCAGAGCGCGAACCCGGACGAGTAGGAGCGGAAGGCGGAGAAGGCCTCCTCGAAGTCGATCAGGTCCGGGTGCGGTCCCACCGAGTCGGCGGGCTGCATGGTGCTGAGCTGGACCCGCGGATAGCCCTCGTAACCGGCGCCCTGGGGGACGATCCGGGTGTTGGCCGAGGCGTTGTTGAGGTCGGTGGTGAAGACTTCGGCGTCGTCGAGGTCGCCGATCTTGACGTAGGCGCCCGTGGGGATGCTGAGCACGCCCTGCGGATCGCTGTCGTCGAAGTCCACCTCACCCTGGACCAGCAGCGCCACGGGGTTGCTCTCCCCCGTGTCGGTGAAGGTGCCGTCGTTGTGGATGCGCACCCGGTAGTCGCGGCCGAAGGACAGGTCGCCGCCGACCGCGATCGGGCCCTCGGACTCGGTTCCGGCCAGGTAGGTGTCGCCCTCGGAGATGGCGTTGAAGCCGAGCGCGGGGGCGACGGGGTTGACCGTGACCGCCGCGGCGGCGGGGGCCGGGCCCCACCAGCCCCGGAACCCCGGCGCGGCCGACATCGTGCCCGCGGCCAGGGCCAGGGTGGCGGCCGTGACCAGGAAGGTCCGGCCCGCTCCCCTGACGGCCGACCGACGTGCATGCTGTGCGTTATCAATCATGCACACATTGTGACTATGCCATGACCCGGAAATGGGAAGGCACGACGGGGGCGAGGGGAAAACGTCAGCGGTTCCCCATCAGCGGGTACAGGGCCGGTCCGTTCCGAGAGTCGTACCCACGCAGAACCGCAGCCGCTCGGCTCGGCGCGGTGTGCGGCTCGCCGTCCCGGAGAAGTCGACGCAAGGGTCTAGCCTGGTGGGCGTGCCCGCGACCCTGACCGACCGAGTCCCCGACCAGCTCGTCCTCGACGAACTGACCTTCCGGGTCCGCCCGTCGTCGCGGCGCAGGACCGTGGGTATCACCGTGGACCGGGACGGAACGCTGCTGCTGCACGTCCCTGAGGACATCGCCTGGGAGCGGGTCGAGAGCTGGGCTCGGCGCAAGCGCGGCTGGGTGCGCGACAAGCTCGCCGACAAGGACGTGCTGCTCTCCCGCCAGCCGCCGCGCGAGTTCGTTTCCGGCGAGGGGTTCGACTACCTGGGGCGGCGTTATCGCCTCAAGGTCACCGACGAGGTCGAGCGCGTCCACTTCAACGGCGGCCGCATCCGCATGCACCCGGCCGTGGCCTACGGCCCGGACCCGGCGGCGGCCATGGCCGCCTGGTACCGGGAGCGGGCGAAGCTGTGGCTGCCGTCCCGGTTGCGTCCCTGGCGGGCGCGGATGGCGCTGCACCCGGCCGGAGTACACGTGCGCGACCTCGGCCACCGCTGGGGTTCGCTCGGTGCGGGCGGCAGACTGAACCTGCACTGGGCGATCATGCAGCTGCCGCCCCCCGTCGTCGACTACGTCCTGGCACACGAACTCGCCCACGTGGCGGTGCGGGACCACTCCCCCGGGTTCTGGGACCTGGTGCGTACCGCCGTGCCCGACCACGAACGCCGTCGGGAGCGGCTCGCGTTCCTGGGCGGGCAGGTGTGGCTGGGCTGAGGGTCACCTCCCCATACGGAACTCGGCGAGTCTGACCAGTTGCGGCGCCAGTGTCTTGGCCCCGGACAGGCCGAAGACCGGGCCACCGTCTCCCCTGGCGCGGAAGAGGCGCATCGCGACCTCCTTGCCGAGCTTCTCGGAGCGCGAGGCGTTGTAGCCCTCCCGGTGCAGCTCGGTCCGCATCAGGTCGATGATCTCGACGGTGAGCTCGCACAGCATTACGCGCAGCTCCTCCTCCAGCTCCGACTCGCCTTCCAGCTGTCCCTTGATCAGCTCGTAGAAGGGCCTCTGGTCGGGGGTCAGCCCGGTGTCGTCGTCTCCCCGACGTCCGGTGAGGACCTCCGCCCTGAGTTGGCTCAGGCCGCGCACCATCTCGTCCCAGTTTCCGTCCATGGCGGAGATGATGTGCTCCAGGCGCTCGGCGAAGCCGCCGTAGAGCTCGGGGTCCAGGTCGAGGTTCTCGCTGATGTGGTGGCGCAGCGCGTGTTCCATCTCCGAGGCCCTGGCCCGGTCGCTGGTCAGGGCGTCCACCCTGGCGTCGAAGTCCACGTCGGTGATGGCCACGGGCGCGATCCGGCCGCGCACGTCGTGGACGTGCACGTGCTGGTCGATGAGCTCGCGGACCTTGCCGCCGTAGAGAGAGGGGTCGAAGCCCCCGCCCTCCCGGTAGCGGGCGCGGGCCAGGGCGTCGACGGTGCCGAAGTCCCTGGCGTCGGGGACGAACTCCAGTGCCTCGGGCCGGGGCAGCACCGTCTCCATGCTGCGGTTGAAGGCCTTGAGCGCGGTGCGGAACTCGTGGCGCACGCCGTCGTCGGCCAGGAGCTGGACGCACTCCTCCCGGGCCTCGTCGGTGTCGAACCGGTCCAGGCCCCGGCCGGTGAACACCCGGCGGACCCGTTCGCGACGGTCGCGCAGCAGCGGCACCTCGTCGCGGATGCTGGACAGGGCGCCCTCGATGTCCTCGGCGGCGTAGGCCTTGAGGGCCTCGGACAGGTGTCGGGAGACGCCGTAGTAGTCGATGACGTAGCCCACGCCCTTGCCGGAGGCGGTGCGGTTGACGCGGGCGATGGCCTGGAGGAGCTCGGCCTGCTTCAGGTGCCGGTCCAGGTACAGGATCTGCTCGTTGGGAGCGTCGAAGCCGGTGAGCAGCATCGCGTTGACCGTGAGGAAGGCGAGCGTGCTGGTCTCGTCGGCCGGTGCGCCCTCCGCCACGGGCAGGGGCTTCTTGAACTCCTCGATGCGCTGGTCCTGCGCGGACGGGCGAGTCCACCCGCGCCAGTCGGCGCTGTCGTTGTGGCTGGCGGAGATGACGGCGGCGGCGTCCAGACGGGCGACGAGGTCGCGGTGGGGCCGGGCGCGCACGAGGCGGGCGGTGCGGGGGGCGCGCGTGCCCCGGACCAGGTCGGTCTGCGCGGCCTCGACGGCCTCGGGCGTGCGCAGGTCCCCGGGGAGCCGGTCGAGCTCGGCGACGAAGGCGTCGCGGGCGCTGAGCAGGGCGGCCTGGTAGCGGACGGCGGCCCGGCGGGACACGGCCACGACCTGGGCCTTGAACCCGTTGGGCAGGATGGTGTCCACGTAGTGGGCGAACATGTCGGCGGCCTTGGCGCTGATCAGCTCCTCGGCCTCCAGGACGGCGTTCTTGGTGCCGTAGCGCTTCTTGAGCTCCTCGCGCTGTTCGGGGGTGAGGTCGACCATGTCGGTGAACAGGCCGTCCAGGCCCTCGCCGTCGCGCACGTGGGCGCGCGCGGTGCGGCCCTCGTAGACGATCGGGACGGTGGCGCCGTCCTCCTCGGACTGCCTGATGGTGTAGGAGTCGATGAACTGACCGAAGATGCGGCCGGTGAAGCGCTCCTTGTCGCCCATGATGATGGGCGTGCCGGTGAAGCCGACCCTCACCGCGTTGGGCAGCGCGGCCATGAGGTTGGCGTGCAGCTTCGAGGTGTGGGAGCGGTGGGCCTCGTCCACGAGGATGAGGATCTCCGGGGAGTCGTCCAGGACGCCGAGGGTGGGCACGTGTGCCTCCTTGCGCTTCCCGGTCTCCGCCTCCTCGGTCTCTTCGGTCTCCCACGGGTCGGCCTGGTCGGCATCACTGGTCTCGCCGGTCTTCTCCGTCTCAGCGGACGCGATGGACTCGGTAGGCCCAGTGGACTCAGGAGGCTCGGTGGCCTTGCTGGTGGAACCCGCAGAACCGGTGGGAGCGTCCGACTCACCCCGGTACTTGTGGATCATGGCGAAGTACAGGCCCTTACCCCGGATGGCGAGGGTGGGCGCGAGCTCCTCCACCTTCGCGATGGTCTCGCCGCTCTCGCCGGTCAGGGCCATGGTTCTGGACAGCTGGGTCTGGAGCTGGGTGCGGTCGGTGACGACCACGACCTTGAAGCCGACCAGGCCGGGCTCGGAGCGCATCGCGCGCACCAGGAAGACCATCGTCAGGCTCTTGCCCGACCCCTGCGTGTGCCAGACGATGCCGCCCCGGCGGTCGAACTCGCCGTCCTGGAGCCGGGTGGGCTCGGTGAGCATGCGGTGGACGGAGCGGCGCACCGCCCGGTACTGCTGGTAGCGGGCGACGACCTTGACCATCCGGCCGCCGGTGTCCATGAACAGGGTGAAGTGGCGGACCAGGTCCAGCAGGATCGACGGGCGCAGCATCCCGGCGGCGAGCCGCTGCTGGCCGTTGACCTGGTCGGGGTCGGACAACCCCAGCTCGGCGGCGACCTCCTCGGGGGTGCGGGGCTCGGTGGTCTTCCACTCGGCGAAGTGCTCGGGTCCGGCGGTGAACCCGGCGGCGCGGGCGTTGGTGCCGCAGGCGGCCACGACGAACTGGTTGGTGTGGAACAGGCGCGCGTTGCCCTCGGGGATGCTCACTTCCGAGCGCTGGCCCGCGTAGCGGCGCAGCTGGTCGATGGCCTGGGCCATGGGTTCGTGGACGTCGGGGCTCTTGGCCTCGATGACCACGAGGGGGATGCCGTTGACGAACAGGACGAGGTCGGGAACGATCCGGCCGCGCCGGTCGGCGCCGGGCCCGTCGACAACGAACTGGCGCACGGCGTGGAAGTCGTTGCGCTCGGGGTTGTCGAAGTCGATGTAGCGCACGCTCTGGCGGCGCCCGCCCTGCCAGCCCTCGACGCCGTCCACCTCGGTGCCGGTGAGCAGGAGGGCGGTGAGTTCCTCGTTGATCTCGATGAGGGTGCGGCTGCGGGGGCGGGTGAGGGCGCTGACGGCCTGGTCAAGGCGGCTTTCGTCGAGCCACTCGCGGCCCTGGTCGTCGGTATTGATGCGGCGTAGAGCGGCCTTGAGGGTGTCCTCCAGGATCACGTCCCGGCGTGAGGTGCGTTCCTCTCCGTCCGCCAGTTGGCGCGGGGTCCAACCCATGGCGGTGAGCTGGTCGAGAAGGGGCTTCTCGGTCAGCTCCCACTCGGGCCCGGTGGGGGCCGCGGGACTCGCGCCGTGGGGGGTGGCATCGGCGGGGGAACCGGAGGGGTGGGGGGAACGGCCCTCGGGAGCGCTCATGGGCACCTTTCATGGCTGGTGTCAGTCAGAGCGGGCGACTTGTCTGTGTCGTCCCGATTCTGCCATCAGCCAGTGTCAGACGCCGGTGTTTTCGGCACTCCCGAAGGCCACCATCTCACGACCGGAACCGGCCAACCGGCCAGGGTCACCGGGAACCCGGTGGCTACTCGCCTGTGCCGCCTCCGCGCAGGGAGGAGAGGAGCGCGCCCCAGTCGGAGTTGGGGAAGGACAAGTGCCCGAGGGCGCGGTTCTGGGTGTCGCGGACGTGGACTGCCCTGTTCGTGTCGGCCACCTCAACACAGTGACCTCCCTGGTTGCCGCTGTAGCTGGACTTGTGCCAGTTAGAAGGGGTCGATTCCATGGCTGTGTGCCTCCTTGTAGCGGGAGATGAAGTCAACGGACTCGTCCGGAGAGAGGGACATCGAACGCAGCACCCCGAAGCGCAACGTGTATTGTTCCACCTCGTCGGTATCAGCGGTTACACGGCCGCTGCCAGGGATCTCGGCGTAGGCCAGGTGCTCGCCACCGCTCATGTCCAGAACAGCAAAGGAGCCGTCCATCGCCGAGTGCGCCCCCTTGGCGAAGGGCAGGACCTGAAGGCGGATACGAGGCCTTGCTGCCAGCTCAAGCAGATGCCCAAGCTGAGCGATCATCACATCACGGGTTCCCACAGGGCGCCGCAGGACACTCTCATCGAGCACCGACCACATCAATGGCGGCTGTTCCCGCTCCAACATCTGCTGGCGAGCGACACGAGTGTCGAGCAAGCGCTCAACCTCCTCGCCATCAGTAGGCGGCCAACCTGCACTCAGGACGGCCCTCGCGTAGTCCCGAGTCTGGAAGAACCCAGGAACGGCCTGTGTCTGAAAGTCGTGGATGGCCCTGGCCTCTTGTTCCAGCTCCACGTACTCCTTGAACCCTTGCGGGTATCCCTCCTGGCCACCAGGCCAGAGACGCATGAGAGCACCACGCGCACCAAGCACCTCATCCGCCTTCTCCGCGAAGCTCTTGCGCGGCGCACGCTCCGCCCGCTCCATCGCGCCCAGCATCTGGTAGGAGACCAGCGTTGCCTTGGCCAGCTCTCGCTGGGACAGGTCCGCCGCTCCCCGTAGACGCCGAAGCTCATTACCAAACTGCACCAATGCCGCTTTCGCGACTGTCTTCCGACCACTAGGCATGACTACAGCTGACCACAGAAAGACACATCGTGCTGCACTTTTCTACAAATAGCTACTTCTGATGGCGATGCAGGACTTTCGAGCACCTGACGTGTCACTGTGGCCAGGTGAAGCCGGGACACAACCCAGCACTCACACAAGCGGCCCTGGACGGTGCGCAAACACCGAACCAGGGCCTTGGCCCACAACCTGAGACAGACAGGTGAGGACCCATGTCCAACCGTATCGCCCCCAACACCCCCGAACCGCGACGGCGCCTGCCGCTGCGGCGCTGTTCCTTCCGCTTCGTCGGGCGTCCGGAGAGCGTGAAGGAGTCCCGGGACTGGCTGGCGCGCAAGCTGGCCTTCTCAGACGCCCCGGGGCAGACCGCCGAGAACGCTCTGCTCCTGCTCTCGGAGCTGGCCACCAACAACGTCCAGCACGCCCCGACCGACAGCGTGGGACGCGGCGACTTCTACATCCGGGCGTTCCTCTTCCATGGGTGGCTGCGCGTGGAAGTCCTTGACGCCTACCGGCGGACCCCACGCCTCCGCGCCGTCACTCCCGACGCCTACGCCGAGAGCGGGCGCGGCCTGCTGCTGGTGAACGCCGTCGCCTCGCGCTGGGGGCGCTTCCAGTCCCTGCGTGGACCCGGGATGTTCTTCGAACTGCGATGGCACGTGCCTGAGCCGCTGGCCCCGGTGGTTCCCCTCCCCCGGAAGGGCCGGTGAGCACCGTGGAGGGCTACCACGTGAGGCCGAGCGCGGTCGTGCTGATGTTGCGCGAGGAGTTCCCCGACTTCCTCATCTGCGAACTGCGCGGAGGTCAGGGCCGACCCTGCCTCGTGGCAACGAGTACCCGAACCACCTCCAGCGGCCAGCCCGAACTGGTCGTGTGCGGAGGCGCCAAGGAGCTTCGGAAGGCCCTGAGGGTCATGGAAGGCGGTGCGGCATGAGCGCGGTCCTGACCCGGAAGTTTCCGGGGTCCCTCATCCCCCAGGAGTTGAACCGTCTCCGTGCCACCTACCGCAAGCGCGGGTGGACGGTGTGGCACGGCAACTCGACCGGCCAGTACTGGGCGGCGCACACCGGCCGCATGGTGATGCTGAGCGGTGACAGCGCCCGAGAATTGGCGGCGGAGATCGAGAAGGTACAGCCGAGCAGGCCGGTGGCGAAGGTTCCTCCGCCCCGGCGGCACTCGCTGTGGCTGCTGCCTCCCAGGCCGCGCCCGCGCAGTACCTGGTAACTGACCGTGGCCCGGGGGCTGGTGTTCCCGGGCCACACGTGTGTCTGGGGTGGAGTCAGACGGGAAGGTCCTTGAGCTGGTTCACCCGGACTCGCCCGGTGAGCAGGTCATCCATGAGCCCGGACTTCAGCTTGCGCAACTTCTCCAGCTGCGCCTGCTCCGCAGCAATCCGCTCGTCATAGCACGCGACAAGCGACAAAATCTCCTTCTGTCTCCCCATAGGAGGAATGGGAAATAGAACAGATTTCAAAGCAAGTCCATTTACAATATCCCGCCCCGCAGAGTTTACTTCCCTTCGAAGAGAACTACGAACTTCGTCATCTCTAGAGATAAGGAGGTGGAAGTAACCCGGGAAGACTTTCTTCGGATCCAAGGATATCCTCATGAGGTTTGATGAAATAATCCATCCTGCCTCTTGGCTAGAAACAACGACAGATCGACCAACATCAGCAACTCTGGAGAAAACAATATCCCCCACATCGACAGCATACCCAGAAAGCTTGTGAGCTTTCTTGCTACTCACAAATAGCAGGTCATCCTTCAGGAAACACCCGTCACCAAGGGAGCCAATCGTAATTACTGGAACACCGTGGTCAACCCAGTCGCTTTCCTTCAAGGCAGAACCAAAAGGGCCGGTTTTCAGGTAAATCCCACCCTCCGAAGACAGGTTAGCCAACCCTTCCCCAATGACTCCCTCTTGTCGAACCTTATCCAGCTCCCAGCCAACCATGGAAGATCTAGCTACCTTTATCTTACCAACAGTCGATTCGCTCACAGAAATAGCATCACCAATGCCATCTATCACATCGGCAATCATGCACTGTTCAGCCAATGGAAGATGAGGAATTTTGTACCTGAAGAAGAAATCTCCCAGAACTCGCCGCTGACCAGCTGACCCAATCATAAAAGCTTCCGCTGCCCCGCGGAGCTTTCGAGACTGAGTCCAGTACTCCACAAACCGCCCATCAACTGAACCTCTAGGACGAAGGACATGGAATTCCGTACTTCCAAACCCGAAGCCAGATACCAACTCGTCAACACGAGCACCCTTGCCGTTTTCCATGCAAGGAGTGATCTTCGCAAAAAGGACGTCACCATCCTGGAATGCAGTGTACCCTGAAGCTCCCTTGACATCCCTCACATGCAACGAAGCAATCCGACCATCATCCGTCACATCCGACATTCCTAGAAATGAGCACGACCCGCTTGACGGAAGCTTCGTATGGGGATTGACCTCTACCAGGTCAGAGAAAGGAACAAGTTCCAATTCGTCATGCATAGCCCAGCTCCTTCAGGAATCCATCCAGCTTCAGCTCTGCCTCTTCTCTGCGCGTCTCAATCTGTGCGAGCGACGTCTGGTACTTGTCCCACCAGTTCTCCAGCGCGGCCACGGTCTCACGCCGCTGCTGGAGCGTGTACTCCTCCAGTTCGCCCTTCAACCGGCGTTCCGCGAGCTGCATGACATACCGCTTTTCCGCATCCTCATCAAGCGTCTGCCTAGCCATCTGCAAAGCCGCGATCAGATCTCCGCGAAGACCCTTGACCTTCTTCTTGGCGTCGGTGCGTTCCTTCTTCAGCTTCTTGAGCTCGGCTTCGCTCAACGCATTCGCGTCCGGCTCCGCGTCATCACCGGCACTGTCCGCCTCGTCGCCGTCCTCACTTTCGGCTTCAAGTGACTCAGGGGTCGCGGCCTTCACCCGGGCGTCCAGTTCCGAAAACCTCTGCTCAGCATCGGCTAGCTTCTCCAGGTGCTCAGGGATCAGCTCCACTGTCAACGGATGCTCTGCCGGATCCTTCGGCGGCGTGGCCTCTAGGCCGTCCTCAATCGTGGTGATCCACCCATCGAGAACCCCACCGAAACCATTCTCCGAGAGAGTCCGCAGGTCGTACTGCACGGCCTCCCACCAGCGCACGATGACACCTGTGGTCTCGAACCGATCGAGCGAACCCACCGGTTCCAGCGCCTCGACGAAGCTGTTGATCAGCTCCCGACGCACCG
The DNA here is from genome assembly GCF_052466615.1 of Nocardiopsis sp. M1B1. Taxonomy (NCBI): domain Bacteria; kingdom Bacillati; phylum Actinomycetota; class Actinomycetes; order Streptosporangiales; family Nocardiopsidaceae; genus Nocardiopsis; species Nocardiopsis sp. M1B1. The sequence continues at coordinate 1,451,859 of NZ_CP196194.1, read as the reverse complement.
ACATGAGCCCCTTGGTCTCCGGCAGAGCGACAAGGAGATGCCCGTGGTCCTCCCACCACTTCCTCATCGCCTTGAACAGCTCGTCGCGCCGGGCGTGCACACCGGGATCGTCGGCGACGCGGTCGGCCAGATCAGCCCGCGTCAGCCCTTCGGCGAAATCGCGGTAGGGACCGTGGTCACCATCCGCACCAGGCTCACGCGACACGAGTACCGCGTCGGAACTGAACCCGATCCGCTGGAAGACCTCGGCCCGGTCGGTGATCTCGGCTTCCGGAACACCCCCGTGCAGGTGGGCGTACACGTCGTGCGGTTCCGGCGGCGGGGCGTTGTCCACATACCGGCGGATGTTGAAGTTGTCGTCGTTCTCGCCCAGCTCCTCACGGGTGACCACACGCGAGTAACCGGGGATCTCCGCGAAGTTGGTGTAGGCGTAGAGGATCTTCTCGGTGTGCTCGGGAAGCAGGTGGTTCTGCGCCTTCCCGGCCTTGAACTCCCGGTCGGCGTTGACGAACAGCACCTTGCCCCGACGCTCGGCGGGCTTGCTGTGGGGAGCCCGGAAGACGATCACGCACGCGGGGATACCGGTGCCGTAGAACAGGTTGGGCGCCAGACCGATGACGGCTTCGATGCAGTCGTCCTCCAACAGGGCACTGCGGATGACCCGCTCCTCGCCACCGCGGAACAGCACACCGTGCGGCATCACGGTGGCGCCGCGACCGCTGCCGCTGCGCAGCACCGACACCATGTGCTGGAGGAACATCAGGTCGGCCTTCTTGGCGCCGTCCTTGACCCTCCCCCACTGGTAGCGCTCGGGGAACTCGGCCTCGGCCCCCTGGAAGACCTGGGAGAAGGGCGGGTTGGACAGCACCACGTCGAAGCGGTCCAGCCTGCCCTCGGTGCGGTGTAGGGGAAGCAGGAGAGTGTCCTGGTTGTGCAGCTCGGCGTCGGGGATGCCGTGCAGCAGCAGGTTCATCTTGGAGATCGACCAGGAGCCGCCGTTGAGTTCCTGCCCGGCCAGGCGCAGATTGCGGGGGTCGCGTCCCCGCTCCTCCATGTGCCGCTTGGCCATGATGAGCATTCCGCCCGACCCCGCGCAGGGGTCGTAGACGCTCTCCCTCTCCTGGGGATCGGTGAGACGGGTCATCATCCGCACCACCGCGCGCGGGGTGTAGAACTCGCCGCCGCGCTTGCCCGCCGAGTCGGCGAACCGGCCGATGAGGTACTCGTAAGCCGCCCCGAGAAGGTCGGGGAACTCGAAGTCGGCGTCGCGCAGGCTGTAGCGGTTGAAGTGCTTGATCAGGTCTCGCAGCGAGCGGTCCGACAGGCGGGTCTTGCCGATGGTGGCGTTGAAGTCGATGTGCTGGACCACGCCCTCAAGGTCGTGGTTCTCCTCCTCCAACGCGGACAGGGCCTTGTTGAGCTCACTGCCGACGTTGGTGTGCACCTCGTCGCGCAGGCGCTCCCAGCGCGCCTCGGCGGGGACGAAGAACACGTCGGTGTAGAACATGGAGTCCTCGGCGAGCTCCTCGGCCTCCTCCCGGCCGTGGCCCGCCTCCACCAGCTCCGCCACCACCTGGGCCTGGTGGTCGGCGAACTCGTCGGAGGCACGCTTCAGGAACAGCATCCCGAAGATGTACTCCTTGTACTCGGAGGCGTCCATCCGACCGCGCAGGATATCGGCCGCCGAGAACAGGTGCCGCTCCAGCTGCGGCAGGGTGAGTTTGGAGTGCGTTGCCACCGGGTCCCCTCTTGACGTGTTCCGCCCCCAAGACGTACGGGCACGGAACACCAGACTAGAGGCGCACTGGCGAGGCTCGAACAGGTCCTGCCGAGCCCCTGGTCACAGGCTCATTCCGCCTCGCGGCTCGGCGGTCACACCCTGCGGGACACGGACGCGAGGAGGTCCATCGGCGCCACCGGGACTCCGGTGCGCGCCGAGAGGATCAGGGACTCGCACAGGGCGAGGGTGCGCATCCCGTCCGCGCCGTCGATCTCGGGTTCGCGTACACCCGCGACGGCGCGCGCGAACTCGTGGACGGCGGACGCGACCCCGCTGCGCGACACGTCGTCCCTGGCGAAGAGCGGCCGGACCGGTTCGTGCCTGAGCGCGGGGTCGGACGACCCCCTACCGTTTCCCGCTTCGCCCGTGCGAGCGGTGAGGGCAGTGAGGTCGGCGAGGACCTCGTCCGTCGTGGTGCGCGTACCGTCGCGGCCCCGGTACCAGCCGTCCCAGACCTCCCACGCCCGGCTGAGGACGTGGCCGCCGTCGGCCAGGACGATCCGCCTGGACCCGCCCGGCGGCTCGTGGTCGCAGGAGCGCAGGCTCAGCTGCGCGACCGCGCCGGACGCGCACGTCAGCGTCGCGAACAGTCCCGTGGCCCGTCGCGGATCACGCGAGGGCTCGCTCGACGAGAAGCGGGCAACGCAGTGGACGGACTCGACCTCCCCCAGGAGGAAGCGGACGAGGTTCATCTCGTGCGCGCCCATCTCGTGGGCGAGGTAGGACCCGGCGGTGTCGGGGTCGGCGTACCAGTCCGCGGCGTTGTGCCGGGCGTCGTGGAGCGGCGAGCAGACGATGTCGGTGGTCATGGAGACGACGCCGTCCGACCGGTCCAGCAGGGCGCGCAGGGCGCGGTTGGCGCCCACGCGCCGGTAGTTCTCCGCCACGGACAGCACGCGGCCGCCTCGCTCGGCCGCGCCGACCATCGACGCGGCCTGCTCCACGTCGAGCGCCAGGGGCTTCTCCACCAGGACGTGCTTTCCGGCCCGCGACGCCCGGACGCAGACGTCGTGGTGCGCCGATGTCGGCAGTACGACGTCGACGGAGTCGAGACCCTCGTCGGCCAGCAGGTCCTCGACCCGCCCGGTGACGAAGGGACGCGGGAGACCGGCCCGGGTGAACAGGTCGGCGACCCGGTGCGCTCGCGCGCTGTCCCGGTCGCAGAGGTAGGTGACGCGTAGACACGGTTCCAGGCGGCCGGTCGCGATGAACGCCCTGGCGTGGCGCTCCCCCATGCTGCCGCACCCGATGATCCCGACCGTGTACCCGGTCCTGGCACCGCGCCGGGTCCCCTGCTCCCGTTGCTCCCGTTGGTCCACTGTTCGTCCTCCTTCGCGACGGGCGCTCCGGCCCCCGGCTTTCCACCCAGGGCCCTGCCAGCAAGGGAACCGCATCGGGGCCCTGCCGCTTCCGGCGACCCCTGTGCTCCGGTTCGTCCGCGTTCGCCGATCCGCTCCGGCCGAAAACCTCCGCCCGGACTCCGGACCCCGGACCCCGAACACCGGACCTGTCAGACTGCGGCCGTGTTCCATCAGGTGGAGGCGAGCTGAGGAGCGCGGCCGCCGCCCCGCCACCGGACGGAACACGGGCGGTAGGTGCCTTTCCCGGATCAGGGTCGGACCGAAAGGTTAGGCTGATCGCACCTCGGGTTCATAGACCCCCGCGAAACACCACACGTATGATCGAAAAGAGCCGTTGACGTGCGAGAAGACCGCGTTCCCGGCCCACACGAGGACTGGGAGGGAGTGGCATGGCCAACGTGACCGACGTCGCCCGGTACATCCTCGACCGCCTGGGCGCCATGAGCGCGATGAAGCTCCAGAAGCTGTGCTACTACTCCTACGGCTACCACCTGGCCTGGGAGGAGCGCCCGCTGTTCCCCGAGCGCTTCGAGGCCTGGGCCAACGGCCCGGTCGCCCCCGCCCTGTACGCGCGTCACCGCGGCCTGTTCTCCGTGGCGCCCGAGGACATCGAGGGCGATCCCGAAGCCCTGGACCCCGGTGAGCGGGAGTCCGTCGACCTGGTCCTGGGCTCGCTCCAGAGCTTCAGTGCACACCAGCTGTCCGCGATGACCCACCGCGAGCCGCCCTGGCTGCGCGCACGCCAGCGGGCTGGTGCCGAAGGACTCGAACGGAGCACCGAGCCTCTGGCGGAGAACGACCTCCACGAGTACTTCGACGCGCTCACGGCGGCCGACAGCGCCCAAGGGTAGGGGCGGGAGGAAGAAGGCCCCCGCGCCTGCCCCGCCTCCGGGCAAGAGCCCGCCCAACCCCGACCGGCTTCCCCAGGCCGACAGCTCCCATGAGCGCATGTGCTGGCGGTTCGAGCACGTCGACCACGAGGGACCGTGGGGGTTCTCGGAGGTCGCGGGTGAGGACCTCTGCGACCTACTGAGGAAACTGTGGGACTTCGAACGGATGAGTGTCCGCGAGCTCTTCCACCAGAGCGGCGGTCTCGCGAAGAGCTACGACCTGGAAGGACTGCCGAACAAGCAGGCCAAGGAACGCCTGGAGCACCTGCGGCTGGCGGATCAGACCAGGATCTCCCGGTTGAGGATGAACGGGCCCGGCAGACTGTACGGATTCGTCGACGAGAACGTCTTCCACGTCGTGTTCTGGGACCCCGAACACGCCATCTGGCCGAGCGCGAAGAAGCACACCTGAACGGAGCGAACGCCCTCGGCCCCGGTGCGACCAGCGGCGGCTCCGGGGCCGAGCCCCGGAGCCGGAGGCGGTGTGCCCGGTAGGGCTGGAGGACACCGCTGACAGCGCGGCCATCGACGCCCGCGCCGACGAGGAGACCGTCCCCTTCCGGTTCGAGGACTACGTGTGAGCCGTCAGGCAGTCACGGCCCCGGAACGGCGGATCCGGGTGATCGGGACCGGGAGCACGCACACGGGGACGGGCAGGCGCAGCCGGTGGCCGGTGTCGGCGGGGATGCCCGTGTCGGGGTCCAGGAGCAGCGCGGCCAGCGAGTCGCCGTTCTGGGCGGCCACGACCAGGTGGTCGGGCTCGTCGCGGTGTCCGCGCACGACGGTGAAGTTGCGCGGCCACGGCCCTCCGGCCGGGGTGTCGGCGACGTGCTCCAGGCGGGCGCCGCCGTCGCGGACGGCGAAGGTGGCGATCGTGTCCGCGCCCCGGTTGGACACGTACACGTGGTCGCCGTTGGTGAGGATCTCCGCGGGGAAGTTCGCGCCCGCGGCCTCCTCGCCGGTGGCCTCGACGGAGCCCAGGTGCTCGGCGGTACCGGTGCCCGGGTTCCAGCGCAGGACGTGCACGCGCGAGTCCAGCTCGCCCGCCACGTAGAGGTACTCGCCGCGGACGGCCGTGTGCCGGGGACCGGTGCCCGGCGGCAGGGCGACGGCGCCGACCTCCTCGCCGCCGCGCAGGATGCGCAGCTCGTCGGTGCCCAGGTCGGCCACCAGCAGGTGGCGGTCGTCGGGGGCGGCGGTGCTGTGCGCGTGCGGCCCCTCCTGGCGGTCGGTGACCGGGCCGCTTCCGGAGTGCGCGAACTCCGCCACCGTTCCGTCGAGGGAGCCGTCCTCAGCCAGGGCGTACAGCGTGGCCACTCCGTTGGCGTAGTTGGTCACCGCCAGTTCGGAGCCGCGCGCGAGCACGTGGCAGGGCGACCCGCCGCCGGTCGGGGACTGGCCCAGTTCGCTGAGCCCGGCGCCGCCGTCGATCCGGAAGGCGGTGACGGTGCCCTTCTCCCGCTCGTTGACCGCGTACACCGTGGGCGGGTCCTCGCGGAAGGCGAGGAAGGAGGGGCCCGGGGTGCGGGCGGCGGTGCCGCCGTCGGTCATCTCGCCGGTCATGGGGTCGAACCAGACGCGGTAGATCCCCTCGCCCTCCCCGGGAGGGTCGGAGTCGGGGGTGTAGGTGCCCACCAGCAGGAGCCGCTTGCCGTCCACCGAGCTGTCCGCCGATTCGCCCACCGGGAACCCCGTTCTCATCGCGCATGTACCGAAGGTGGTCTACACCACCAGCGGCATGCTATCGCCCGGCGTGTCTGTTCCGCCTTGGCCCTGGTGCCCTGGTGCCCTGGTACCGGCTCGGATTGTCGAACTCTCCTTCCTTCCGCACCCGAGGCTAGGCTTGTCAGGACCTGAGTTCATGGACCGCGTGCAAGCGCACGGTCCACGACCGTTCGTGGCCGGGCGGTCGGGCGCCCCGAGGAGAAGCGAATGACAGCTGAACCGGTCGACCCGGGCCAGATGGCGGCTGAGTTGGCCGAGGCGTTGGCCGACCGCGGCCTGGTCCTGGTGAGCGCCGCGTATCTGGAAGAGTTGGAGGACACCGCTGACAGCGCGGTGATCAATGCCCGCGCCGATGAAGAGACCGTCCCCTTCCGGGTCGAGGACTACGCGTGAGCCGCTACGCGATCGAGATCAAGGCCTCGGCCCGCAAGGAGCTGCGCAAGCTCGACGGATCGGTGCGTAAACGCATCGTCGAAGCCGTAGCGGACCTTGCTGACGATCCGCGCCCAGACGGCTGCAAGAAGCTCAAGGCCAGGGACGGCTACCGCATCCGTGTCGGCGGCTACCGGGTGGTCTATACCATCGATGACGGTCAGATCACCGTGGTTGTCGTCAAAGTCGATGCCCGAGGTGATGTCTATGACCGATGAGTGTTCGTACCACCGAGCCGTCCTCGGAGCCATCGGGAAGCTCGTGGAACGCGGGCAGACCGTGACGGTCTCCAACCCATGCTTCGACGCCGTGGTGGCATCCCTCAGCGAGCCCGCCCGGCCGATCAGGGAACTGGCTTCAGCGGTACGCGAGCACCGCTCCGTGGTGAGAACGGTTTGACGGCGCCGCCAGAGCTCGGCCCTGGCGGCGCCCCGGCGGGCGCGACCCCTCCTTACTTCCGATCGGCGGCCTTGACGGCCTCGACCGCCTTGAGGATGCGCTTGTCCGAGACCGGGTAGGCCGTGCGCAGCTCCTGCGCGAACAGGCTCACCCGGTACTCCTCCAGCATCCAGCGCAGCTCCGCCACGTCCGGGTCGGCCGCGCGGCCGGGCGGCAGGCTCCCGCGCAGCTTGGCCACGGCCTGGCGCATCTGCTCCACCTTGGACATGTTCACCTGGTCGCGGCGCGGGTTCTCCGGCAGCTTGTTCAGCCGGTACTCCACCCCGCGCAGGTAGCGGTGCAGGTCGTCCAGGCGGGCCAGGCCGGTGCGGGTCACGAACCCCTCGCCCACCAGGTCGCCGAGCTGGCCCTGCACGTCGTTGAGCGAGGGCAGCACGGCCAGGGAGGTGGTCCCCTTGACCTTCTTGGACACCTTGCGCCACAGCACCAGGACCCGCGCCGACCTGTCCAGGATCTCGGCCAGGGTGTCGCCGAGGTCGGCGCGCACCCGGTCGGCGAGCTTGGCGAAGTCCTCGCCGTTCCACACCGGTCCGCCCTCGCGGGCGAGCAGGTGGTCGACGGCGGCCGCCTCGGCGTCGTCGAGCATCCTGCGGATCGAACCGTGCGGGTTGTCGGCCAGGGCCAGCTTGTCGGGGTTGTTGAGCCCCTTGCTCACCACGTTCGCCACGGACGGCACGGTGAGCAGCAGCAGTCGGCGGGTGCCCGCCCACATCGCGGCGCGCTGCTCGGGGCGGGTGTCGAAGATGCGGATCGCGACGCTGTCGCCCTCGTCCACCAGCGCCGGGTAGCCCTTGACCTTGGGCCCCAGGGCCTTGCGCTCCAGGGTCTGCTCCAACGGACCGAAGTCCCAGGAGGTCAGGCCCTTCTTCTCCACGCCCTTGGCCTCGGCAGAGATCGCCTCGCGCAGGCGCGGTTTGAGCTTGGCGCGCAGCTTCTCCAGGTCCTTGGACTCGGCCAGGGTCCGGCCCCGGTCGTCCACGGCCCGGAAGGTGATGCGCAGGTGGTCGGGTACCCGGTCCAGCTGGAAGTCGCCGGGGGCGATCCGCTCCCCCGCCATCCGGGTGAGCTCGGCGGCCAGCGCCGCGGTGAGCGGCCCCTCGTAGGGGACCAGCCCGGCCAGGGCGCGGGCGGCGTTGTCCGGGACGGGGACGAAGTTGCGGCGCAGCGGCTTGGGCAGCGACCGGATGAGCGCGGTCACCAGTTCGTCGCGCAGACCCGGGATCTGCCAGTCGAACCCGGTGTCCTCCACCTGGTTGAGGAACTTCACCGGGACTCGCGCGGTGACGCCGTCGGAGTCGCTGCCCGGCTCGAACTGGTAGCTGAGCGGGAAGGTGAACTCGCCCTGGCGCCACACGTCCGGGTAGTCGTCCTCGCTGATCGCCCCCGCGCCCTCGTTGATGAGCTCGTCGCGGGTGAAGTCCAGCAGCTCGGGCTCGGTGCGGCGGGCCTTCTTCCACCAGGAGTCGAAGTGCGCGGCCGAGACCACCGAGTCCGGCAGGCGGGCGTCGTAGAACTGGAACAGCGTCTCGTCGTCCACGACGATGTCGCGGCGCCGGACGCGGTGTTCGAGGTCCTCCACCTCGTCCAGGAGCTTGCGGTTGTCGTGGAAGAAGTGGTGGCGGGTCTCCCAGTCGCCCTCGACCAGGGCGCGGCGGATGAACAGCTCCCGGGACAGCTCGGGGTCGATCCGCCCGTAGGAGACCTTGCGCTGCACGACGATGGGCACGCCGTAGAGGGTGACGCGCTCGAAGGCCATGACGGCGCCGCGCTTGCGCTCCCAGTGCGGCTCGCTGTAGCTGCGCTTGACGATGTCCCCGGCCAGCTCCTCGGCCCACTCGGGTTCGATCCGGGCCACCATGCGGCCCCAGAGCTTGGAGGTCTCCACCAGCTCGGCGACCATCACGTAGCGGGGCTGCTTCTTGAACAGCGCCGAACCGGGGAAGACGGCGAAGCGGGCGCCCCGTCCCCCCAGGTACTCGTGCTTCTCGGGGTCCTTGAGGCCCACGTGCGACAGGAGTCCGGCCAGCAGGGACATGTGCACGCCGCGGGGGTCGGCGGCCTCCTCGCGCGGGTGCGGCACCTCCACGCCCATGGAGCGCAGGACCTGCCTGAGCTGGCCGTGGATGTCCTGCCACTCGCGTACGCGCAGGTAGTTGAGGTACTCCTCGCGGCACAGCTTGCGGAACTGGTTGCCCGACAGCTCCCGCTGCTTCTCGCGCAGGTGGTTCCACAGGTTGAGGTAGGCCAGGAAGTCCGACTCCTTGTCGGTGAACCTGGCGTGCGCCTGCTGGGCCTGCTGCTGCTTGTCCGTGGGCCGCTCGCGCGGGTCCTGGATGGACAGGGCCGCGGTGATGACCAGGACCTCGCCCAGGACGTCGCGCTCCTCGGCCTCCAGGACCATCCGGCCCAGGCGGGGGTCGATGGGCAGCTGGGCCAGGCGGCGGCCCGTCGGGGTGAGCCTGCGTTTGCCCCCGGACTCGTCGGGGTGCAGGGCGCCCAGCTCGTTGAGGAGGTTGACGCCGTCCTTGATCTGGCGGTGGTCGGGGCCGTCCACGAACGGGAAGGCCGCGACGTCGCCCAGCCCCAGGGCGGCCATCTGGAGGATGACCGAGGCCAGGTTGGTGCGCAGGATCTCGGGGTCGGTGTACTCGGGACGGGAGAGGAAGTCCTCCTCCGAGTACAGCCGGATGCAGATGCCCTCCGAGACGCGGCCGCAGCGGCCCTTGCGCTGGTTGGCGGAGGCCTGGGAGACCGCCTCGATGGGCAGGCGCTGCACCTTGGTGCGGTGGGAGTACCGGGAGATGCGCGCGGTGCCGGGGTCGATGACGTACTTGATGCCGGGGACGGTCAGGGAGGTCTCGGCGACGTTGGTGGCCAGGACGATGCGCCGTCCGCTGTGCGAGGACCACACGCGTCTCTGCTCGTTCGTGGACAGGCGCGCGTAGAGCGGCAGGACCTCGGTGCCCGGGAGCTTCCTCTTCTCCAGGGCCTCGGCGGTGTCGCGGATCTCGCGCTCGCCGCTGAGGAAGACCAGCACGTCGCCGGGGGCCTCGCGGCCGAGCTCGTCCACGGCGTCCAGGATGGCCTGGGTCTGGTCGCGGTCGGTGCCGCCGCCGGGATTCCTCTCCTCGGGGTCGAGGATCTCCTCGGAGATGGGCCGGTAGCGGACCTCGACCGGGTAGGTGCGCCCGGAGACCTCGACGATGGGGGCGTCGTCGAAGTGGCGGGAGAAGCGCTCGGGGTCGATGGTGGCCGAGGTGATGACGACCTTGAGGTCGGGGCGCCGGGGCAGCAGCTGCTTGAGGTAGCCCAGCAGGAAGTCGACGTTGAGGCTGCGCTCGTGGGCCTCGTCGATGATGAGCGTGTCGTACTGGCGCAGCATGCGGTCGTGCTGGATCTCGGCGAGCAGGATGCCGTCGGTCATCAGCTTGACCAGGGTGCTGTCGCTGGAGGAGTCGGTGAAGCGGACCTTGTAGCCGACCGTCTCGCCCAGCGGGGTGCCGATCTCCTCGGCGATGCGCTCGGCGACGGTGCGGGCGGCCAGCCGCCGGGGCTGGGTGTGGCCGATGGTGCCCATGACGCCGCGCCCCAGCTCCAGGCAGATCTTGGGCAGCTGGGTGGTCTTGCCCGAGCCGGTCTCACCGGCGACGATGACGACCTGGTGGTCGCGGATGGCCTCGGCGATGTCGTCGCGCCGGGAGCTGACCGGCAGGGACTCGGGGTAGCTCAGCTCGGGCACGGACTCGCGGCGCAGGTTCACGCGCAGGAGCGCCTCGTCGACGTCCCCGGAGATCTGGGCGGCGACGGAGGCGCGGCGGCGCTCGTCGCCGATCTTGGCCAGGCCGTCGATACGCCGACGGAGCCGGTGGCGGTCCGAGGGCATGAGGTCGCGCAGCCGGGAGCGCAGCGTGTCCGCGGCGGGCGCGGGCGTGGTGGTGCTCATCAGTAGTCAAGGGTAGGAGGGACGGCAACCGGTTTTCGCCGCCGGGTCCGCGCGATGGGCGCGCGGTCGCGGGCGGGCGAAGGGGCGCCGCGGGCACGTACCGGCCAACGCCCGGCGGGTCCGTTCTGTTCCGGGGCGTGCGGCCCGCGCCGCGCGCTGGACGGCGGCCCGGTGGGGCCGGACCCGGACGACTCCGTTTCCACGCGGGGCGGATAAACCGCCATTCCTCAAGCTTTGTCCCGCCTGGTCATTCCGTCTAGTATCCACCGCATGGCTCATCAGACCGAAATGACCCCCGCCCTTCTGGACTACGTGCGCGGCACCTCCCTGCGCGAGGACGACGTCCTGTCCGAACTGCGCGAGGAAACGTTCGGGCTTCCCGGAGGGGAGTCGCTTCAGGTTATGGCGGAGGAGGGACAGCTGCTGGCCCTCCTCGTCCGGCTCGTCGGCGCCCGTTCGGTGCTGGAGATCGGCACCTTCACCGGCTACAGCACCCTGTGCATGGCTCGCGCACTCCCTCCCGGGGGAAAGGTCACCACCTGTGACATCACGGACCGCTGGGCGGAAATAGGCGCCCCCCACTGGAAACGCGCCGGGGTCGAGGACCGCATCGAACTGCGCGTGGGGGACGCCGCGGAAACGCTCTCGGATTTGGCCGAGAAACAGGGCCCGGGCAGTTTCGACATGGTTTTCATCGACGCCGACAAGAAGAACTACCCGGTCTACTACGAGCGCTCGTTCCCGCTGGTGCGCACCGGCGGGCTCATCGTCGTGGACAACACCCTCTTCTCCGGCCGCGTGGCCGACGGGGACGCGCGGGACCCGGACACGGAGGCGATCCGTGAGCTGAACGAGGCCCTGCACCGCGACGAGCGGGTGGACCTGTCCCTCGTCCCCATGGCCGACGGGATCACCCTGGCCCGCAAACGGTAGGGAGGGCGCCGCCGGGCGGCCTCCACCCGGCGGGTCCTCACCCCAGGTCCGCGGCCTCGATCCTGAGCGTGGCGGGGGGTTCGCGGCGCTCGGCCGCCAGGTGCAGCCTCTGGACGCCCTCCTCGGCGGCCCCGGCCACCACCTCAGAGCACGGGCAGGGGTCGTCGGTGAAGCCGGCGAACCGGTAGGCGATCTCCATCATCCGGTTGCGCTCCGTGGGCCGAAAGTCCGCGACGAGGTGCCTCCCCCCGCGCGCGGCCTGGTCGACCAGCCAGTTCAGGATCGCGGCGCCCGCACCGAAGGAGACCACCCGGCAGGAGGTCGCCAGCAGTTTCAGGTGCCACACCGCCGGGTGCCTCTCCAGGAGCACCACTCCGACGGCCCCGTGGGGACCGAAGCGGTCCGTGAGGGTGACGACCAGCACCTCGTGCCCGGGGTCCGCCAGCAGCCCGCGCAGGACGGCGTCGGAGTAGTGCACGCCGGTGGCGTTCATCTGGCTGGTCCGCACGGTCAGTTCCTCGACCCGGGACAGGTCCTCCCCGCCGGCCCTTCCGATGCCCATCACCAGGTCCAGGGAGCGCAGGAACTCCTCGTCGGGTCCGGTGAAGTCCGTCCGCGCCTCCTCGCGCGCGAACCCCGCCTGGTACATCGTGCGCCTGCGCCGCGCGTCCACGGTGACCACGGGCGGGCTGAACTCCGGCAGCTCCGGCAGGGACGCGGCCTGCTCCGCCGTGTAGCAGCGGACCTCGGGGAGGGAGAACTCGACCTCGGCGCGTTCGGCGGGCTGGTCGTCGACGAAGGCGACCGCTCCGTGGGCGAAGTTCAGCCGGTCCGCGATGGCCCGTACCGACTGCGACTTGGGGCCCCAGCCGATGCGGGGCAGCACGAGGTACTCGGCCACTCCCAGCTTCTCCAGCCAGGCCCAGGCCATGTCGTGGTCGTTCTTGCTCGCGACCGCCTGGAGGATGCCGCGGGAGTCCAGCTCGACCACCACGTCACGGAGCTCCTCGGCCAGGACCGGCTCGTCCCCCTCCAGGAGGGTCCCCCGCCACAACGTGTTGTCGAGGTCCCACACCAGGCACTTCACCAGCGCCGGATCGCGGCTCTCCGTGTCTGCGCTCACCGTTGCTCCTCCTCTTCGCTTCGGGAATGGTTCAGTCGGCGGTGGCAAGGGCGTGGTCGGCCAGGAGGAGTGTGCACATCTCGCTGCTGCCCTCGATAATCTCCATCATCCGGGCGTCCCGGTGGGCGCGCGCCACGGTGTGGCCGTCGCGGGCCCCCGCGGACGCCAGGACCTGTAGCGCCGCACTCGCGCCGGAGACGGCGTGGGTGGCGCTGACGTGCTTGGCCAGCACGGTGGCGGTGACCATGTCCGGCGAACCGACCTCCCAGCGGCCGCTGGCGTGCTCGCACGCGCGGGTGGCGATCTGTTCGGCGGTGTAGATCTCGGCCAGGTGGCGCGCGACCAGCTGGTGCCGGGCGATCGGGACGCCGAACTGTTCGCGGGTACGGGCGTGCCGGGTCGCCTCGGACAGGCAGGCGCGCAGGATGCCCACGCACCCCCAGGCCACCGACATGCGGCCGTGCGCTAGGGCGGCCGTGACCAGGAACGGCAGGGGGAGCCCGCCGCCGCCGAGCACGGCGTCGGCCGACACGCGCACACCGTCGAAGGTGATGTCGGCGTGCCCGGCGGCCCGGCAGCCCAGGGGGTCGGAGATCCTCTCGACGGTGACGCCGGGGGCGTCGGCGGGAACGACGACCGCGGCCGCCGCGTCCCCGAACCGGCCGAACACCAGGAGCATGTCGGCGTAGGCGGACGTGGTGATCCACGACTTGCGCCCGTCGACCACCACCGTGTCCCCCTCGGCCCGGATGGTGGTCGCCATGGCCGAGAGATCGCTGCCCGCGCCGGGCTCGCTGAAGGCGGCCGCGGCGATCCGCCCGCCCGTCAGAAGCGGCAGGTAGCGGTCGCGCTGGTCCTCGTTCCCGAGCCGCTCGACGCTGCCCGCCACCATCTGCTGCGAGGTCATGACGCTGCGCACGGAGCTGCACAGGCTGCCCACGTGCGCGGTGAGCTCCCCGCCCTCACGGCTGTCCAGCCCCAGGCCGCCGTACCGGGAGGGGACCTGCGGGCACAGCAGACCGCCGGAGGCGAGTTCGCGCAGCACCGGTCCGGGCAGCTCCCCGGAGCGGTCCCACGCGTCGGCACGGTCCCCGACGACCTCGCTGACCCGCGCCGCGAGGGCCGTCACGTCGTCAGCCATCGGTGTCCTCGTCGGCCTTCAGGCGCCGGACCAGGGCGGCCATGGTCCGGACCGTGCGGAAGTTGTCGAGTTTCAGGTCGCCGCCGCGGATGGAGACCCCGTGGGCCTGCTCCAGGTGCACGACGAGTTCCATGGCGAACATCGACGACAGGCCGCCGGTGGCGAACAGGTCGACGTCCTCGTCCCACGACGCCCGGGTCCGGCCCTCCAGAAAGGTGATGAGGTCGGCCTCGATCTCCCCGTGGCTCCGGGGTGTCTGTGCGGGCGTGGTCATGACAGTTGCTCCGTCCGTTCGTAGGTGAAGAAACCGCGGCCGCTCTTACGGCCGTGGTCTCCCGCCCCGACCTTCTCCAGGAGGAGGTCGCAGGGGCGGCAGCGCTCGTCGCCGGTGCGTTCGTGCAGGACCCGCAGGGAGTCGACGAGGTTGTCCAGGCCGATCATGTCCGCGGTCCGCAGCGGCCCCGTCCGGTGGCCGAGGCAGCCGACCATGAGCGCGTCGACGTCCTCCGCGCTGGCGGTGCCCTCCTGGACCACCCGGGCGGCGTCGTTGATCATCGGGTGCAGCAGGCGGCTGGTGACGAACCCCGGCGCGTCGGACACGGTGACGGACTCCCGGCGCAGCGTGCGCAGCAGGCCGTCGAGGGCGTCCAGCGTGTGCCGCGAGGTCCGCGGGCCCCTGATGACCTCCACCGTGCGGATCAGGTAGGGCGGGTTCATGAAGTGGGTGCCCACCACCTCGTCGGGGCGGGGGTGGTGTCCGGCGAGGTGGTCCACGGGGATGGACGAGGTGTTGGTGATCAGGACCGTGCCCGGCTTGGTCCTGGCGCCCACCTCCGTGAGGAGCGCGGCCTTGGTGTCCTCGTCCTCGGTGACGGCCTCGATGACGACCGTGGCCTCGGCCGCGGACTCCAGTGAGGTGGTGGTGTCGAGCGCGCCGGGCCGCACCCCCTCCGGCGCGGCCCCCATCAGCTGGGCGATGCGCCCGTGGTACGCGATCCTGTCGCGCGCCCCGTCGAGGGCGGCCGGGTCGACGTCGACCAGCGTCACGGGCACGCCGTGGCCGAGCGCGAGGGAGGTGATCCCGGCGCCCATGGTGCCGGCTCCGATCACCGTGATCCGGTGCCCGCCCGGGCTCGGCGGTGCCTCCTGCGTGGGCATCAGGGCCTCCTGTCTTCTGTGCGGGATACCGCCGGGGGAGACGGTACGCGGGTGCGGGGAGGGCCGTTCACAGACCGCGCTCCGACAACCAGTCGTGCAGCACCCGGGCGACGATGTCGGCGTGGTCCTCCAACATCGTGAAGTGGTCGCCGGGAACGGTGATCCGCTCGTGCAGGGGCGCCCAGCTGAACGGGGGGATGGGGGCTCCGTCCCGATCGGTGATGGGATCCTCCGGCCGCAGGATCACCGAGGGCGCCGCGACGGCCCCGAGGTGTACGTCGGCGAACAGCCGCATGTAACGTCCCATCGCGGTGAGGCGGGCGCTGTCGACGATGCCCAGTGCGCCGCCGCGCTGGAGCATCTGGGCCTCCGTGGTCGGCAGGACCGCCTCATCGTCCGGGTGCGGCGGGTCCAGCAGCGCCAGGGCCGCCGGGCGCACACCGCGCTCCTCCAGGAGTTCGGCCACGGCGTGCGCGACCGGCCCCCCGGAGGAGCGGGAGACGAGGACGAAGGGGCGCCCGTCGGCGCAGCGGGCGACGGCGTCGGCCTGCGCCGACAGGGCCGCCGCCAGCGTGTCCGGCAGCGGTTCCCCGTCCCGGAAACCCGGGTGGGGGACGACCTTGACCTCCCGCAGCCCGCGCACGCCGCCGGCGAACCTGGCGAACTCCTGGGGCCCGGAGGCCAGGACGATGGACGGCAGGCACACCAGGACGGAGGAGTCGGCCTCCTTGCTCGACAGCACGACCGGACCGCGGGCGCTGACGTAGCCCTCCGCCTCGGAGAAGGCGGGACGCACCAGCCCCGCCGTGTCCAGCAGCCGCATGCCCTCCGCGGTCCTGCCCTGGCGGCAGAACTCCTCGAAGAGCGCGACCAGGCTGTCCGGCGTCCCCCGCCCGTCCGCCTCGGGAGCCCCCGCCGCCTCGCGCGGCCGAGGGGACGACTCGTCCGGGGCGGGCAGGCTCTCCAGGAGGAAACCCGCCACGGCCGTGGGCGTGGGATACTTGAACGCCAGCCCGGCGGGAAGGCGCAGTCCGGTCAGGGAGCGGAGCTGGTTGCGGAGCTCGACCGCGGTGAGCGAGTCGAAGCCGATCTCCAGGAAGTCCCGGTCGACCGGCACGTCCTGCGGGGCGGAGTGTCCGAGCACCTCGGCCGTGGCCTCCCGTACGAGGTCGAGGACCAGCTGTCCGCGCTGTTCGGTGTCCGCCCCGGCCAGACGGCGGCGAAGGTCCCCGGAGTCGGCCGTCAGCCCCGCCGCCCTGCGGCGCGGCCGGCGCACCAGCGCGCGCAGCATCGTCGGGACGTCGGCGCCCCTCATGCTCCGCTGGGACATCCCCGCGACGTCCAGCGGCACCGCCAGGAGGTGGGCCGCGTCCGCGGCCAGGGCCTCCTCGAAGAGCGCCTTCCCCCGCTCGGTGGCGATCTGTTCGCTCATACCCATCCGCGCGTACCTGTGCAGGTCGGTGTCGTCCAACCGCACCGTGAGCTGGCTGCGCTCGGCCCACATGCCCCATCCGATGGTGGTGGCGGGCAGGCCCTGGGCGCGGCGCCGGTGCGCCAGGGCGTCGAGGTAGACGTTGGCCGCGGCGTAGTTGGCCTGGCCGGGGTTGCCCAGCGTGCTGGCCGCCGAGGAGAACAGGACGAACTCCCGCAGGTCCAGGTCGCGCGTAAGCTCGTGCAGGTTCAAGGAGGCGTCGACCTTGGGCCGCATCACGTGGTCGACGTGCTCCCTGGTGAGCGCGGTGAAGACGGCTCCGCCGACGGTGCCGGCGATGTGGACGACCGACCTCAGCGGCCGGTCCCGGGGGACCGAGGCGATGACCTCGCGCAGGGCGTCGCGGTCGGCGGTGTCGCAGGCGGCGAAGGACAGGGTGGCCCCGAGCCCGGCCAGGTCGGCCTGGAGTTCGGGGCTGGTGCCCTCCCGCCCGCTGCGGCTGACCAGGAGCAGGTGGCGTGCTCCGCACTCGGCGGCCAGGTGGCGGACGATCACGCTGCCGACCGTTCCGTTGGCGCCGGTGACGAGCACGGTCCCGTCCGATCCCAGGTCCAGCGACCGCCCCTCCCGCGGCGCGGCGCGGTCCAGCCTCGGGACGAGCACCGTACCGCCGCGGACGGCGGCCTGGGGTTCCCCTCCGTCCAGTACCGCCGCCAGGGCCGTCGGCGCGGACCCCGTGTCGTCCACGTCGACGATGGAGCATCTGCCGGGGAACTCCATCTGCACGGTGCGGGCCAGCCCCCACAGGGGCGCGTGGTCCAGGTCCGGGACGTGGTCGCCCTCCGCCGCGCTGACGGCGCCCCGCGTGAGCAGGACCAGGGGGAGGTCCTCGCAGCGTTCGTCGAGCAGCCAGCCCTGGAGCTGGTCCAGCGCCCGGTAGGTGGCGGTGTAGGCGGCCTCGGCGGTGTCCTCGGGATCGGTGGCCGCGCACGGCACGACCACGGCGGACGGAACGGGGTCCCCGGCCGCCAGGGCCGCGTGGAGCGCTTCGGCGTCCTGGTGGGAGCGGACCGGGTGGCCCGCCGCCGCGAGGACGTCCGCGACGCCCAAGGGGTCGGGCCCCACGACCGCGAGGGGTCGGGGGCCGTCGGCGGACGCGGGCGCACCGGTGGGTTCGGACCACGTGACGCGGAACAGGTCGTCCCCTCCCCCGCGGGTGGCCGCCGCCAGCTGCTGAGGGCTGATGGGACGTATGACCAGGGAGCCGACGGAGGCGACGGGACGGCCCGAGGGGTCGGTGAGCTCCAGGGAGACCGAGTCCTGTTCCGTCTGGGACAGACGGACCCTGACGTGTGCGGCCCCGGTGGCGTGGAGGGTGACGTCGGACCAGGCGAAGGGGAGGCCGGCCGCCTCGGCGAGGCTCGGGCCGCCGGAGGGGGCGGAGGTGTGCGGAAGGGCGAGGGGGTGCTGCGAGGAGTCCATCAGCGCCGGGTGCACGCCGAACCGGGCGGCGTCGGCCCGCGCCCCCTCCGGCAGCCGGACCTCCGCGTACAGGTCGTCCCCGTCCCGCCACACCGCCCGCATACTGCTGAAGACCGGCCCGAAGGCGTTGCCCATCTCGGCGATGCGGGGGTAGAAGTCGTCCACCGGTACCGGGACGGCGCCCTTCGGCGGCCAGGACGCGTCCTGCTTCGGCGCCCCGTGCTCCGGCCGGGGCCGGGTGACCTGGCCGCTCGCGTGCTGGGTCCAGGGGCCGTCGTCGCCGCCTCCGGGCCGGGAGTGCACGGTGAGCGGTCTGGCGCCGTTGGCGTCAGGTGGGCCGACCCTGAGCTGGAGCTGTACGCCCCCTCGGGTCGGGAGCCGCAGCGGGGTGTGCAGGACCAGTTCCTCCACGCGCGGGCACCCGACGCGTTCGCCGACGTGCAGGGCGAGTTCGAGGAAGGCGGTCCCGGGAACCAGGACCATGTCCAGCACGACGTGGTCGGCCAGCCAGGGGTGGCTTTCCAGGCCGATCCGGCCCGTGAACAGGTACTCGTCGCCGGACGCGAGGGAGACCGCGGCGCCGAGCATGGGGTGGTCGGCGCCGCTGAGGCCCGCACGGGTAACGTCCGCGCCCTCGGCCCCGTCGACGGCCCAGTGGTGGCGGTGCTGGAAGGCGTAGGTCGGCAGGTCCACCTTCCGGCCTCCGCCGAACAGCCGGGACCAGTCCACCGCGACGCCGTGCGCGTGCGCCTGCGCCAGCGAGGCGAGGAAGCGCTCGGACCCTCCCTCGTCGCGGCGCAGAGTGCCCAGGGCCACGGCGCCGTCGGCGCCCGCCTCCTGGCAGGTCTCCTGGACGGCCGTGCCGAGCACCGGGTGCGGGGACACCTCCAGGAACGTGCCGTGTCCGTCGCGGAGCAGCGCGCCGACGGTCTCCTCGAAGCGGACCTGATGGCGCAGGCCCCGGTACCAGTAGTCGGCGTCCATGGGCGTGTCGCCAAGGGGGCCGCCCGTCAGGGAGGAGTAGACCGGGACGTCCGGCCGCCGGGGGACGACACTGGCCAGGGAGGTGAGGACCCTGTCCCGGAGCCGCTCCACGTGCGGTGTGTGGGAGGCGTACTCGACCGGGACGAGACGGGCGTGCACGCCCCGGGCCTCGTACTCCTTCACCAGGCTCCGCACCGCCTCCGGCTCTCCCGCGACCACGGTGGAGGCGGGACCGTTGACGACGGCGACGTGCACCCGGCCGTCGAACTCGGCCACGCGCTCGCCCAACTCCTCGGAGCCGAGCGCGACCGAGGCCATCGCCCCGGTGCCGGCGAGCTCCAGGACCGCCTGGCTCCGCAGCGCCACGACCCTGGCCGCGTCGTCGAGCGAGAGCGCCCCGGCCACGCACGCCGCCGCGATCTCCCCCTGGGAGTGGCCGACCACGGCGGAGGGCTCGACGCCGAGGGATCGCCACAGAGCGGCGAGCGAGACCATCACCGCCCACAGCGCCGGTTGCGCGACGTCGTCGCGGTCCAGGGGCGCGGCTCCCTCCTCCTGTCTGAGCACGGCCGCGAGCGACCAGTCCACGAACGGGGACAGCGCGCGCTCGCAGTCGGCCATCGTCCGGGCGAAGACGGGGGAGGCGGCCATCAGGTCGACGGCCATGCCCTTCCACTGGGAGCCCTGGCCGGGGAAGACGAACACGGCGCGCTCCCGGGCGGCGGTGCCCCGGTGGACGGCGGCGTCCGGGGCGGCCCTGCCGATGGCGTCCAGGCCCCGGAGGAGGCCCTCCCGGTCCCGCGCCGTCACCACCGCCCTGTGCTCGAACTCCGAGCGGGTGGCGGCCAGGGACCATCCGACGTCGGCGGGGTCGAGTTCGGGACGCCTCGCGAGGTGGTCGTGCAGGCGGGCGGCCTGGGCGCGCAGCGCTGCCTCCGACCGGGCGCTGACCAGCCAAGGAACCGTGTCCGTTTCCAGGGAGGCCGGGCCGCTCCCGGTCGCGGGTCCGGGCTCGGAGTCCTCCGGGGCCTCTTCGAGGACCACGTGGGCGTTGGTCCCGCTCACGCCGAACGAGGACACGGCTGCGCGACGCGGACGGCCGGTCCGCGGCCACGGCGCGGCCTCGGTCAGCAGCGCCAGCGCCCCGGACCCCCAGTCCACGTGGGCGCTGGGCTCGTCCACGTGCAGGGTGCGGGGCAGGACGCCGTGCCGCATCGCCATGATCGCCTTGATCACGCCGCCCACACCCGCCGCCGCCCCGGCGTGGCCGATGTTGGACTTCAACGACCCCACGCCGACGGGCCGGTCGGCGGGGCGGTCCCGTCCGTAGGTGGACAGCAGTGCGTTGGCCTCGATGGGGTCGCCCAGCGTCGTTCCCGTTCCGTGCGCCTCCACCAGGTCGACCTCTCCGGGAGCGAGCCGTGCGTCGGCCAGGGCCTCCCGGATCACGCGCTGCTGGGCCGTTCCGTTGGGCACCGACAGTCCGCTGCTGGCACCGTCCTGGTTCACGGCGCTGCCGCGCAGCACCCCCAGCACACGGCGACCGTTGCTCCGGGCCGTGCTGAGCCTTTCCAGGAGGAGCATGCCCGCCCCCTCGGACCAGCTCGTGCCGTCGGCGCTGGAGGAGAAAGCCTTGCAGCGGCCGTCGGGGGCGAGTCCGCGCTGGCGGCTGAAGGCGACCCAGGGACCGGTGTTGGTGTACACGCTGACGCCTCCGGCCAGGGCGAGGTCGCACTCGCCCTCCCTCAGGGAGCGGACGGCCAGGTGGAGCGCGACCAGCGAGGAGGAGCAGGCGGTGTCCAGGGTCAGCGCGGGGCCCTCCAGGCCCAGGGTGTAGGACACCCGGCCGGCCGCGACGGCCGACATGCCGCCGGTCAGCAGGTAGCCCTCCAGCTCCTCCCCCGCCTGTCGGATGGACGGGCCGTAGGACTGGCCGACCATGCCCAGGAACACCCCGGTGGAGGTGCCGCGCAGGGTCGTGGGGTCGATGCGCGCGTGTTCGACGGCCTCCCAGGAGGTCTCCAGCGCGACTCTCTGCTGCGGGTCCATGGCGGTGGCCTCACGGGGGCCGATCCCGAAGAACCCGGCGTCGAACCCGGCGGCCCCGTGCAGGAAGCCGCCCCTGCGCAGGTAGCTCGTCCCGGGGGTGGCGGGATCGCTGTCGAACAGCGTGTCCAGTTCCCAGCCCCGGTCGGTGGGGAAGTCGGTGAGGCCCTCCGCGCCCCGCTCGACGAGCTCCCACAGGTCGTCGGGGGAGCCCACCTCCCCCGGATAGCGGCAACCGATGCCGACCACGGCGATCGGCTCGTGCCGCCGTTCCTCCATCTCGTCGATACGGCCGCGGGCGTGGCGCAGATCGATCGCGAGCCGGCGGGCCAGTGTCTGGAACTTGTCCTCATGCGTCATGGGAGACCAACTTCGGATGCGGGAGCGTACGGCGGCTAGGAGATTCCGAATTCCTTGCCGATGAGCTCGATGAGCTCGTCATCCTTCGCGCCTTCCAGTTCCTCGGTACCGTCCGTCGTCGCCCTCCGGCCTTCGGTGAGCGTGTACAGCAGATCGCGGAGTCCCGCCACCACGGCCTCGCGTTCGGCGCTGCGCAGCTCCGTGGCCCGCACCGCCGATCGGAGCCGGTCCAGCGCGGTGGTCGGGTCGGCGGTGCCGCCGTCGCCGGAGGAGAGCAGCAGGGAGAGCAGGTGCCGGGCGAGGGCCAGCGGTGTGGGGTGGTCGAAGGCGGCGGTCACCGGTAGTTCCAGGCCCGTCGCCGCGTTCAGGGCGTTGCGCAGGCGCACCGCTCCCAGGGAGGTGCCGCCCGCGTCCAGGAAGCCGCGCCGGACGTCCACCTGCTCCGGCGAGGCGAAGCCGAGCACGGCCGCCACGTGTTCACGGACCAACGCGACCACTGCGTCCTCGCGCTCGCGCTCGGACAGCTCCGACAGCGCGGACAGGCTCCCGCGCGGGGAGGTCCCGGTGTCCGCGGGTACCTGCTCCGCACGGTCGTCCGGCGGGGTCGCGGCGGAGCGGGGCGCGGAGTCCAGCCAGTAGTCCCGGTGCTGGAACGGGTACGTGGGCAGCTCGACCACGCGCGGGTTGTACTCCGAGAACACCACCGACCAGTCCGGGACGGTGCCGCACACCCACACCTCGGAGAGGGCCGCCAGGAACTCCCGGGGCCCGCTGGCCCTGCCGTGGAACGCGCCGAGGACAGCGGTCTCGCCGCCGTTCGCGCCGGCGGACTCCAGCGTCTGCTGGACGCCGATGGTCAGGACCGGCCGCGGTCCCATCTCGACGAACGTGGTGAACTCGTCCTCCGCCATGGCGCGTACGGCCTCCTCGAACCGCACGGTCTGGCGGATGTTGCGGTACCAGTACTCGGCGTCCATGGTGGTGCCGTCGATCCGGGCACCGTGCACTGTGGAGTACAGCGGGAGCTCCCCCTGCTCCGGCCGGATCCCGGCGAGTGCGGTCAGGAGCTCCGCCCGCAGGGCGTCGACCTGCCGGGAGTGCGCGGCGAAGTCCGCCGCGACGGGGAAGGCGAGGACCCCCTCCGCGGCGCACCACTCCGAGAGCTCCCCGAGCGCACCGTCGTCCCCGGCGACCACGACCGCGCTCGGTCCGTTGTGGGCGGCCACGTCCAGCCTGCCGCTCCAGCGCTCCAGTGATGGGGGCTCCTGTCCGGGACGCAGCTGCAGCGCCAGCATTCCGCCGCTCCCCACCAGGGGCAGGACGAGCCTGCTCCGGAGGGCCACCACCGCGGCGGCGTCCTCAAGGGTCAGGACGCCCGCGACGTGCGCGGCGGCGATCTCCCCCTGCGAGTGGCCGACCACGGCGGACGGCTCGACGCCGTGGGACCGCCACAGCCGGGCGAGCGAGACCATGACCGTGAACAGCAGCGGCTGGGCCACATCGGGACGACTGGTGTCGGGGGCGCCGGGACCGCCGCGCAGCGCCGCCGTCACCGACCAGTCGAGGTAGGGCGAGAGCGCCTTCTCGCACTCGTGGACGGCCTCGGCGAACCGCGGTTGCGCGTCGATGAGGGCGCCCAGGTCCAGCTCCGCGTCGAGGGCCCCCTGCCCGGGGAAGACGAACGCGGTGCGGGGCTCGGCCACGGAGCGGCCGCGGATCACGCCCGGTGCCGGCCTCACGTCGGCGAAGGCGTCCAGCGCCTCCAGCGCCTCGGCACGGTCGCCGGCCAGGAGGACCGCCCGCTGGGGGAACCCGGACCGTGCGGTGGCCAGCGACCAGCCCACGTCCTCGGACGCGGTCTCGGGGGACAGGCGCAGCAGGTCGGCGAGCCGGGCCGCCTGTTGGCGCAGCGCGGCCTCGGTGCGCGCGGACAGCACCCACGGGACGGGGCCCGCGGCGCCCGCCGGGCGCGGTTCCGGCCCGGCGTCGTCGGGAGCCTGTTCGAGGACCAGGTGCGCGTTGGTACCGCTCATCCCGAACGACGAGACCCCGACGCGCCGCGGCCTGCCGGTCTCGGGCCAGGGCCTGGCCTCGGTCAGCAGCCGGACACCGCTCCCGGCCCACTCCACCAGCGGCGAGGGCTCGTCCGCGTGCAGGGTCCGGGGCAGGACGCCGTGGCGCAGCGCCATGACGGACTTGATCACGCCCCCGACTCCTGCGGCCGACTGCGCGTGGCCGATGTTGGACTTGAGCGAACCCAGCCAGAGGGGGCGGTCCTCGGGGCGGCCCCGGCCGTAGGCGGCGATGAGCGCCTGCGCCTCGATGGGGTCGCCCAGTCGGGTGCCGGTGCCGTGCGCCTCCACCATGTCTATGTCGCCCGGGGTGAGGCCCGACTCCTCCAGGGCCCGTGCGATGACGCGCTGCTGCGACGGTCCGTTCGGGGCCATGATCCCGTTCGAGACCCCGTCCTGGTTGACGGCGCTGCCGCGCACGACCGCCAGGACCGTGTGCCCGTTGCGTCGGGCGTCGGAGAGCCGCTCCAACAGGATCATGCCCACGCCCTCGGCCCAGCCGGTGCCGTCGGCGTCCGCGGAGAAGGCCTTGCAGCGACCGTCGGGGGCCAGGCCCCCCTGCCTGGAGAACTCGGTGAACAGCCCGGGGGAGGCCATGACGCAGCTGCCCCCGGCCAGGGCCAACGAGCACTCCCCGCCGCGCAGGCTCCGGACCGCCTGGTGCAGGGCCACCAGCGAGGACGAGCACGCCGTGTCCACGGTGACCGCGGGGCCGGTCAGGCCCAGGGTGTAGGACACCCGGCCGGAGGCGACGCTGGGCGAGGAGCCGGTGAGCGCGAAGCCGTCGGAGGAGGCGTCCAGCAGCCGGGGCCCGTACTCCTGGGCCATGGTGCCCACGAACACGCCGGTCTCGGAGCCGGCCAGCGACTCCGGGTCGATCCCGGCCCGTTCGACCGCCTCCCAGGCGGTCTCCAGCAGGAGCCGCTGCTGCGGGTCGGTCGCCACCGCCTCACGCGGGGAGACTCCGAAGAACTCGGCGTCGAAGGCGGCCGGGCGGTCGAGGAACCCGCCCTGGCCGGTCGACGAACGCGGCTCCCCCGACCGCCCGACGAGGAGTTCCTCCAGGTCCCAGCCGCGGTCGGCGGGGAAGGGGCGCACCGCGTCGCGTCCCCGCGAGACGATGTCCCACAGTCCCTCGGGAGTGTCGGCTCCCCCGGGGAAGCGGCACCCCATCCCGACGATGGCGATCGGTTCGGGCCGGGTCGAGCGGTCCAGTTCCTCGCGCAGCCGCGCGTTCTCCTTCATCGCGGCACGGAGCGCCGCGACCAGGCGTGCGTCATCAGTGGTCAACTGCCGTCTCCTGTCCAGCGTGGTGGGGATCGTGCTGCCCCCGGAGTGCGAGGGTGACGAGTTCGTCCACCTCCATGGTGTCGATGCCGGTGTCCGGGTTCCCGGCTCCGTCACCGGACCCGGAGCCGTCCTCCCCGGCCGCGTCCCGGTCCGGGGACTCGGGGAACAGCAGCAGCAGGAGGAACGCGGCCAGGGCGCGCGGGGTGGGGTGGTCGAAGACCGCGGTGGCCGGGATCCGCACACCTGTCGAGGCGCTGAGCCGGTTGCGCAGCTCCACACCCGTGAGCGAGTCCAGCCCCAGGTCGGTGAAGGGCCGGTCGGCGCCCACCCGCGAGGTCCTGGCGTCGGGGCCGTGGCCAAGGACCACGGCGGTGTGCGTACGGACCTCGGTGAGCAGCGCGCGCTCGCGCTCGGGTCCGGACAGCGCGGAGAACCGCTCGGCGGCCTCCTTCGCCCCCCTTTCGCCCCGGGGTGCGCGCGCGCCCTGCGGGGACGGCCCGCCCAGGCCCCGGAGCACGCCGGTACCGGTATCGGCGGCGGAGTCGAACAGGGCGGGGACGCCGTGGACCATGTTCCGCAGCAGGGCGGTGTCCAGGTGCCGCAGGGCCTCGTCCTCGGGCATCGGGAGCAGTCCCGTCCGGCCGAGGACACCGAGGTCGGTCCTGTCCAGGTGGCCCGTCATCCCGCTGGCCCCGGCCCACAGGCCCCACGCCAGGGAGGTGGCGGGCAGGCCGTGCTCCCGGCGGTGGTGGGCCAGTACGTCGCAGAAGACGTTGGCCGCGGCGTAGTTGGCCTGCCCGGCGGTGCCCAGGGTTCCGGCCACCGACGAGAACAGCACGAACGCGCCCAGGTCGGCCTCCGCGGTCAGCTCGTGCAGGTTCCACGCGGCGTCGACCTTGGGGCGCAGCACCCTGTCGACCTGTTCGCCGGTGAGCGAGGTGACGGTGGCGTCGTCGAGGACGCCGGCGGTGTGCACCACCGCGCCGAGCGGGCGGTCCGCCGGGAGCCCGTCCAGGAGCCGCTCCAGGTCCTTCCTGTCCGCGGCGTCGCAGGCGGCCACGCTCACCCGGGCCCCGAGTGCCTCCAGTTCGGCCGTGCGCGCCTCCTGGCCCTGCGCCTCGGGGCCGCTCCGGCTGACGAGCAGCAGGTCGCGCACTCCGTAACCGGCGACCAGGTGGCGTGCCACCCGGTGCCCCAGGGTGCCGGTGCCGCCGGTGACCAGCGTGGTGCGCTCCTGCGGGAAGGGCGCCGGAACGGTCAGGACGAGTTTGCCGACGGTCTCCCCCCGCTGAAGGCCGCGGAGGGCGTCCTTGGCGTCGCGGAGGTCGTGGACGGTGACCGGAAGGGGTTTGAGCGTGCCGCTGGAGAAGAGCTCCAGGACCCGCCCGAGCATCTGGCCGATCCGCTCCGGGGCCACGTCCGTCAGCTTGAACGCCTCGTAGCCGCGCCCGGGGAAGTCCGCGGCGACGTCGCGCACGTCGCGGACGTCGGTCAGCCCCATCTCCACGAGCCTGCCGCCCGGCCCCCCGCCGTCGCCCGGGGAACGCAGGAGCCGCAGGGAGGCGTCCACGAACTTCCCGCTGAGCGAGTTGAGGACCACGTCCATGCCGCGCCCGCCGTTGGCGGCGCGCAGCCGTGCTTCGAACTCCAGGTCGCGGGAGGAGGACAGCCTCTCCTCGTCGAGCCCGTACTCGGCCAGGCCGACCCACTTGCGGGGGCTCGCCGTACCGAACACGCGCGCCCCCATGTGCCGCGCGAGCTGGACGGCCGCCGTTCCCACGCCGCCCGCGGCGGCGTGCACCAGGACGCTCTCCCCCGGGCGTACCGCCGCCAGGTCCACCAGGGCGTAGTAGGCCGTCAGGAAGGCGACCGGCACGGCCGCGGCCTCTTCGAAGGACCATCCGTCGGGGACCCGGGCCAGCCTGCGGGCGTCGGCGACCGCGATCGGGCCGAACGCCCCGTCGAACACGCCCGCCACGCGGTCGCCCGGATTCAGGCCCGTCACCTCGGCACCCGTCTCCAGGACGGTCCCGGAGCCCTCCAGGCCCACGCCCCTGTCCCCCTCGACCATGCCGAGCGCCACCACCACGTCCTTGAAGTTGACGCCGGCGGCTCGGACGGCGACGCGCACCTCGTGCGGGCCGAGCTCCTCCCCGGCCTCCGGCGCCGGCAGCAGCTCCAGGTTCTCCAGCGAACCGGGACGGTTGCTGCCCAGACGCCACAGCGCGCCGGGGGGCGTCAACCAGCGGTCGTCTTCGGCCCTGGTCAGCCGGGGCACCAGGACCGCGCCCGCGCGCAGGGCCATCTGCGGTTCACCGAGCTCGACGGCTCCGGGCAGGACGCGGTGGGAGTCCTCCGACCCGTCGGAGTCCACGAGCACCAGACGCCCGGGGTGCTCCCTCTGGGCGGCCCGCAGCAGACCCCACACAGGCGCCGCGGCGAACCCGCTGAGCCGCGTGCCGGGGCCCGTGGCCACCGCGCGCCAGGTCACCACCACCAGGCGGGAGTGCTCGGTGCGCGGGTCGGTGAGCCAGGTCCGGATGGTCCCCAGGACCGCGTCCAGCCCCTGGCGGACGGACTCGGGCACCGAGGTGTCGCCCTCGGCGTAGACCGCCGCGGCGGGGAGCTCGGTGTAGACCACCGGCGGCACCGCGCCGTCCCGGTCGACGGCGTCCAAACCGGGCAGCCCGGTGGGGACGGAGGGCGTGGAGCCGGGTGCGGCGGCCTTCTCCCACACCAGCTCGTGCAGGGCCGACACCTCGGACGGGTCGCGTTCGGGGAGGGCGTCCCCGTCCAGTGTGCGCATGGCCAGCTCGTCCACGGCCACGACCGTGTTCCCGGCCTCGTCGAAGACGCGCACGCGGTAGCGGTCGGCGCCCAGTTCGGTGGCGCGCACGCGCAGGCGTCCGCGCGCGGCCTCCTCGCCGAGGGCGCGCACCCGTACCCCCGACCAGGCGAAGGGGACCGTCAGCGCGTCCTCGCCGCTACCGCCGTACAGCAGGATCGCGTGCAGGGCGGCGTCCGCCAGAGCCGGATGGGGACCGTGGAAGGGGCCGCCGGTGTACGGCGTGTCGGGCGGTTCGACCTCGGCCAGGATGTCGTCCCCGCACCGCCACACGCTCCTCAGCCCCTGGAAGAGCGGACCGTAGGCGTAGCCGCGCCGGGCCAGACGGGTGTAGTCGGGTCGAACGGTCACCGGGTCGGCGTCGGCCGGAGGCCAGGGCAGGTCCGCCGGGACGGAGCCGTCCGCGTCGGCGGGTCCGGTACCGGGCCCCGGCTCGTCCGCCAGGACGCCGGAGGCGTAGCGGGCCCAGGGCGCGTCCGACGCGGCCCGCGCGGAGCGGGCGTGGACGTGCACCTCGCGCCGCCCCCGGTCGTCGCAGGCGCCCACGGTGACCTGGAGCGTGGCTCCCTCGCCGTGCGTCAGCACCAGCGGCGCCTCCAGGACCAGGTCGGCCACGGTGGCGGAGCCGACCCGGTCGGCCGCGTACGCGGCCAGGTCCACCAGCGCCGTGCCGGGCACGACGATCCGGCCGAGAAGGCCGTGGTCGCGCACCCAGGGCTGGCCGTCGGTGCCGATGCGCCCCGTGAACACGGTGCGCCCGTCGACCAGCGCCAGACCCTCGTCGAGCAGCGGCTCCGCGGCCTCGTGCGGTTCGGGTCCGGCCCCGGCCCGGACGGAGGCGTCCACCCAGTGGCGTTCGCGGTGGAAGGGGTCGTCGGGGACGATGACCGCGGCGCCCTCGTCGGCCACGCCCTCCAGCACCACGTGCGCGTTGGTACCGCTGATCCCGAAGGAGGACACCGCGGCCCGGCGCGGGCGCCCGGTGTCCGGCCACGGTTCCGGTTCGGTGAGCACCCGCACGCCGCTGCCGTCCCAGTCGACCTTGTCCGTGGGCACGTCGGCGTGGAGCGTCCGGGGCAGCCGCCCGTACCGCAGCGCCTCCACCGTCTTGATCACCCCGGCCACGCCGGCGGCGGCCTGGGCGTGGCCGATGTTGGACTTGAGCGAGCCCAGCCGCAGGTCCTCCGCGGAGCCCTCGCGCGCCCGGCCGTACACCGAGATCAGCGCCTTGGCCTCGATCGGATCGCCCAGCCGGGTGCCCGTGCCGTGCGCCTCGACGGCGTCGACCTCGCCGGGCTCCACCCCGGCCGAGGCCAGGGCCTGACGGATCACCCGCTCCTGGGCGTCGGGGTTGGGCGCGGTCAGCCCGTTGCTGGCCCCGTCGGAGTTGACCGCGCTGCCCTTGACCAGTGCCAGAACCGGGCGCCCGGCGCGGCGGGCGCGTGAGGCGCGCTCCAGCAGGAGCACGCCCGCGCCCTCGGCCCAGGCGGTGCCGTCGGCCTCGGCCCCGAAGGCTCGGCAGCGGCCCTCCGGCGACAGTCCGCGCTGGGCGGAGAACTCCAGGAACATGCCGGGGGTGGCCATGACGGTGGCTCCCCCGGCGAGGGCCATCTCGCACTCGCCCCTGCGGACCGCCTCGGCCGCCTGGTGCAGGGCCACGAGCGAGGACGAGCAGGCGGTGTCGATGGTCAGTGCCGGCCCACGCAGGCCGAGGACGTAGGCGACACGGCCCGAGGCCACGCTCAGGGTGCTGCCGGTGAGCCGGTACCCCCCGTCGTCGCCCGCGCTCGGGTCGGCCAGGCGCGGCCCGTAGTCGGTGGGCATAGCGCCGACGAACACGCCGACCTGGCGTCCGCGCAGGTCGTCCGTGCTCATCCCGGCACGCCGGATCGCCTCCCAGGAGGTCTCCAACAGCAGTCGCTGCTGGGGGTCCATGGCGTCGGCCTCGCGGGGGCTGATCCCGAAGAAGCCGGCGTCGAACAGGTCGGCGTCGTACAGGAATCCGCCCGAGCGCGCGTAGGTGCGTCCGGGGGTGCCGGGCTCGGGGTCGTACAGGTTCTCCAGGTCCCAGCCGCGGTTGTCGGGGAAGTCCCCGATGGCGTCCACACCGTCGTCGACGAGTCGCCACAACTGTTCGGGGGAACGCACCCCGCCCGGCAGGCGGCAGGCCATCGCGGTGATGGCGATCGGGTCGTCGTCGGGAGCCGGTGCCGTGACGGCGGGGGCCGACGCGGGCGCGGGGGGAGCGGGCGTGGGCGGGGCGGAGGGCGGCCCGGCGGCCCCGGACACCTCCTCCCCCGCCTCCTCGACCAGGAACTCCGCGAGTGCGGAGGGGGTGGGCAGTTCGAACAGGACGGTCTCCTCCAGCGGGACCCCCGTCTCCCGGGACAGCGCCCGTCCGAGCTGGAGCAGCATCATCGAGTCGAAACCCAGGTCGCGGAAGGCGCGGCGCTCGTCCGAGGCCGTCAGGGACGCCCGCCCGAGCACCCGGGCGGTGTGCCCGCGCACCAGCGCGCGGGTACTCCGGGCGTCACCGCGGGGCGCGGCGGGGGACGCGTCGGGTTCGTCGGTCGGCGGCCCTTCGACGGGCGCCGGGGCGTGGGTGTGCGGCCAGTACCGCTGGCGCTGGAACGGGTAGGTCGGCAGGTCGACACGGCTCGCGCCGGTTCCCGCGAACAGGGCCGCCCAGTCGACGCCGACCCCGGCGGTGAACGCCTGCGCCGCCGCGGTCAGCAGTTGCGCCTGGTCACCGGCCCCCCGGCGCAGGGTCGGCAGCACCCTGCCCCGAGCCCCGCGGGCGTCCAGCGTCCGCTCGACGCCGAAGGAGAGCACCGGGTGCGGTCCCACCTCGACGAAGGTGGTGTGGCCGGACTCCACGGCCGCGTTCACCGCGTCGGCGAAGCGGACGGTACCGCGCAGGTTTCCGTACCAGTACGACGCGTCCGTCCGCGCCTCGGCCCCCTCCAGGGACCTCCCGGTCACGGTGGAGAAGAACGGCACCCGGGCGGGGCGCGGTTCGACCCCGTCCAGACACGCGAGCAGCTCCTCGCGGATGTGCTCCACGTGAGAGGAGTGGGAGGCGTAGTCCACGTCGACCAGGGCGCCGTGGACGCCGCGGTCGACGCAGAGCTCGACGGCCCGGCGCACCGCTTCGGGGCTTCCGGAGACCACGACCGACTCGGGGCCGTTGACCGCGGCCAGGTGGAGGTCCTCCTCACCCGCGACGAGTTCCCCTGCCCGTTCGGGGGACAACCCCAGCGAGGCCATGCCGCCGCTTCCGGCGAGCGAGGTCAGGGCACGGCTGCGCAGGGCCACGACCTTGGCGGCGTCCTCCAGCGACAGGGCTCCCGCCACACACGCCGCGGCGATCTCCCCCTGGGAGTGCCCGATGACCGCCGCCGGCTCCACGCCCAGCGCCGACCACACCTTGGCCAGGGAGACCATGACCGCCCACAGCACCGGCTGGACGACGTCCACGCGCGCTCCCGAGCCGGTGTAGGCCGGTGCCCCGGGTTCGCCGCGCAGTACCTGGATCAGCGACCAGTCCACGTGGGGGGAGAGGGCCCGCTCGCACTCCAGCAGGCGCCGGGTGAACACCTGGGCCAGAAGGCCGTCACCGTCGAGGAGGTCCCGGGCCATCCCCTCCCACTGGCCGCCCTGGCCGGGGAAGACCAGGACGGGCCGTTCCTGCGCCTCGTCGGCGGGAGCGGACGAGGGCGCGACCGACTCCAGCTCCCGCGCGCCGTCACCGCCCGAGGCGAAGACGACCGCGCGGTGCTCGAACACGGTGCGGGTGGTGGCCAGCGACAGGCCCACGTCCTGCACCCGCAGGCCCGGCCGGGACGACACGAAGAAGTGCAGGGAGGAGGCCTGGGCACGCAGGGCCTCCTCGGACCGGGCCGTCAGGATCCACGGGACGGGGTCGATGCCCCCTTCCCCCGTCGCCGGTCCGGACCGGTCCGTGTGGACCGGCGGGGGCGGACCGAGCACCAGGTGGCAGTTGGTCCCGCCCATGCCGAAGGAGGAGACACCCGCCAGCGGAGCGTCCGCGGGCCACGGCTCGCGCCGCAACTGCGGACTCAGCCGCAGCGCCTCCAGGTCGATGCCGGGGTGGGGCCGGGCGAAGTTGCGTGTGGGCGGGAGCTGTCCGTGGGAGAGGCTGAGCACCGTCTTAACCAGGCCGACGATTCCGGCGGCGCCCTCCAGATGGCCGACGTTGGTCTTGGCCGACCCCACACGCAGCGGCTCCTCACGTCCGTCGGAGAACACCGCGCCGAGCGCGGCGGCCTCGACCGGGTCCCCCGCCGGCGTACCCGTGCCGTGCAGTTCCACGTAGCCGATCCGCGCCGGGTCGACCCCCGCCCTGCGGTGGGCGGCGCGCAGGACCCTCTCCTGGCCCGCGGCGTCGGGCCGGGCGAGGTAGGGGGTCCGGCCGGAGTTGTTCACGGCACCGCCGCGCAGGACCGCGTGGACGCGGTCGCCGTCGGCCAGGGCCCGGCCCAGGGGTTTGAGCACGACCACGGCGCCGCCCTCGCCGCGCACGTAGCCGTTGGCGCGCGCGTCGAAGGTGTAGCAGTGCGCGTCCGGGGAGAGCCCGCCGAACCGGGCGACGCTCTCGGTGCTCTCGGGGACGAGGATGAGGTTGACTCCGCCGGCCAGCGCCATACCGCACTCGCCCCGGCGCAGGCTCTCCATGGCCGCGTGCACGCTGACGAGGGACGACGACTGTCCGCTGTCCACGGTCAGGCTGGGCCCGGACAGTCCGAGGGCGTAGGAGACACGGTTGGCGATCATGCCGCGCTGGGTGCCCGTGAGCGTGTGGTGGGTGGCGCCGCCGCGCACGGCACGCTGTTGCAGGAGGCCGTAGTCGGCGGCGACGGCGCCGGTGAACACACCGGTGTCGGTGCCCCGCAGGGAGTCCGGCGCCATGCGTGCGCGTTCCACGGCCTCCCAGCTCAGCTCCAGCATGAGCCGCTGCTGGGGGTCCATGGCCAGCGCCTCGCGCGGCGAGACCCCGAAGAATCCGGCGTCGAAGTCCTCGGCCCGGTCGAGGTACCCGCCCCAGTAGGGGTCGCGCGTGGCGGAGGCGACGCCGAGCCGCTCGGGAGGGGCGGAGATCGCCTCCCGGCCCTCGCACAGCAGCCGCCAGAAAGCCTCCGGAGTCGACGCTCCGGGGAGCCGGAGGGAGAGCCCGACCACCGCGATCGGTTCGTCGGCCCCAGGAGTCGTCCACGCACCCGTCACCATCGTCGTCTCCGATCTCACACCACCGGCCCCCTTGCTCCGCGCGCGGTGTGCCGGAAATCCGCCTACCGGAGATCTTCCGGTGCAAATGCACGGGCCACTGCTGTGTGTTCGTACAGGCCAGGAATGGTCGATTAGCGGTCCGCGTCCCCGTGCGGCCGCAGGGAAGCGGAGGTTTCTGTCAGGTCCGGAGGAGAGGAAGGGTACTACCAGAGGTCATCGCAGGTCTCATCATCAGCAGAGGGCTCCGCCCGACACTAACAAATCAGTCCACATACGGACAGTTCGCCCTCAAGAAACAAATGACCCACCACTCACCATGCCACGCTTTCGGACATCAACCCGAAGGATAGTACCCACAGTTCACAGCCGGTGACAACGGAATCTTTATTTTCGGACATTGCTTTCTGGAATTCCGGTCCAGCGTGTAACCGAGTGACACCTCCCACAGAAAGCAGCTGAGCCCGGTGTCCGCCGGACACCGGGCTCAGGCCGCTGGGGTACGCACACGTCAGTCGCCGTGGCGTGCGCGCACCTCAGCCACGTACTCTGCGGCCAACTGCGGATCTAGCAGCCACTTACCGTAGTCCGGCGAGTAGTCCCACCCCTGGATCCAGCGGTCGGAGATCTCACGGTACTTCACGGCGGCGGACAGCAGCTCCACCATCTGCGGAGACATGTCCCCCTGGTCCCACCAGGTGGAGCACATCTCGGACCATTGCTGGTTGTAGAGACCGAATTCCCAGAAACGGTCGAAGGCGCCGACCAGAAATCCCTCGTCGAAGGGCTGGTCACCGCGTTCGATGATGGCCTCCAGGTAGGCCTCCGCGCACCGTGTGGAGTTGTTCCAGCTCTGTCCCACGTAGGGGTCCATGGTCACGATGACGTCCGCCATCCCGAGGACGCGTCCGCCGGACGGGAGGACCCCCACGGGGTTGCGCACCTGGGGGGTCAGGTCCTCCACCAGAGTGCTGTTCCTGCCGTCGATCAGGACCGCGTCCTTGGCCCGCTCGAAGTACTCGGGAGCGTACCGGCGGAGGAGGTCCTTCATCCGGCGCAGCTGCTCCTCAGGGCCGGGACGGTCGGGCCAGGTGTCCATGGGACCGCCGCGCTTGTCCACCATGACGAGCGAGTGGCAGGGGCCGTCCTGGCCGAGGATCGGCAGGAGGATGATGTTGCCCGCCTCCGCGGCGGACGCGGCCCAGCTGATGTTCTCGTCCTGGCCCTCGGCAGGCCAGACGTCGTAGACGTGCGCCTGGGCGATCGCACGCGGCCTGGCTCCTGAGAACCTGCTCTCGTCGTAGTCGAAGAGCTGGCCGAGCTCGCCGTGGCCGACCGCCACGATGATCAGGTCGAACATCCGCGAGAAGTAGTCGAGGTCCGTGACCGTGACACCGTGGATCACGACCTTGCCGCCGCGGTCCTCGAAGTACTCCAGCCAGTCGGCCATCTTCACACGCCTGTCGATGGAGACGGCGTAGTCGTTGTTCTCACCCGTCCTGCCGGTGAAGGACATGAGGCTGCCCCCGCCCGGATACAGGTGCACCGTCTGCTCCCTGATCTGCGGCGACAGGGCGCTCCAGAGATCGAGGTTGAAGTTTCGCTCGTGCTCCAGGGCGGTGGGGAACGTGAACTGCGAGATCGACGGCCTGCCCGTCCGGATCTCCATCGAGGACTGCCCCGTGATCACCGTGACGTCGTATCCATGGGTGAGGAGCCCATGGGCCAGGTGCAGGCCGGCGTGGCCCGCGCCGACGATAAGGATCTTGCGCATTGTCGCTAACTTTCCTGGGGAATCTGCGGGGCGGTGGGAAGACCGGCGTCTCCCCGTCCGTCAGGCGACGGGCTCGCTGGCGCGGTTGTGCTCCAACGCGTACCGCAGCAGCGTCTTGAGCACCTCACCCCCGGACAACCGGTTCCGGGCGTCGAAGTCGATGATGGGTACCTCAGGACTGACCTCCAGCGCCTCGCGGACCTGCTCGGAGGTGTAGTCGAGGCGGCCCTCGAACTTGTTCAGCGCCACGATGTAGGGGATGCGTTTGTTCGTCTCGAAGTAGTCGACCGCGTCGAAGGAGTCCGCGAGCCTCCGGCAGTCGACCACGACGACGGCGCCCACCGCACCGCGGACCAGATCGTCCCACATGAACCAGAAACGCGCCTGGCCCGGTGTGCCGAACATGTACATGACCAGTTCGTCGTCGATGGTGATGCGACCGAAGTCCATCGCGACGGTGGTGGTCGTCTTGTCGGGTGTGATCGAGGTGTCGTCATGACCGATGCTGGCCTCGGTCATGATCGCCTCGGTCGTGACAGGGGGAATCTCCGACACCGAGCGCACCAAGGTCGTCTTGCCGGCGCCGAAGCCCCCGGCGATGACGATCTTGCTCGACATCTTCTTGCGATTCGACCTCTTGTCACTGGAAAAGTCGTTCGAGACCACGAAGAGCCCTCTCCAGAACCTGGTTTTCCGATGGACTGCTGCCGGTGATGGTCGGGTGGATGTACACCAGGTCCTGTTCGGCCAGGTCGCTGACCAGAACCTGGGTGACGCCCAGGGGGATGTTCAACTCGGCCGAGACCTCGGCCAGCGACCGGGTCTCCCGGCACAGCTTGTAGATACTGATCGACTCCGGCATGAGGGTGCCAGGAGGTTCCTGCCCGGGCTCGGACGTCGAGACCAGGGTCTGCACCATCAGCGGATGCCGCGACCGTGTCCGCCCACCCGTGAAGGTGAACGGACGGACACGGTTACTCCTTCGCCTGCGGAAGCTCATAGCCGAGGCAACCTCTCCTCCCGAACGGGCACCGTCGTCAGTTCTGGATGACCTCGCGCAGCTGCGAGCGCAGCTGCGGCGTGAGCACGTGGGCGACGTTCTCCACGAGCTTGGTCATCTGGAAGCCGACGATCTTGAGCTCGGTGCCCGGGGCGGTGAGCACCGCCATGCAGGAGCCGTCGCTGATCGCCATGATGAACAGGTGGCCGTGGTTGAAGCGGACCAGCAGCTGTTCGCACTCGCCCCTCTGGAAGAGGTTGGCGCCGCCGACGGCGAGGCTGTGCAGACCGCTGGCGATGGCCGCGAGCTGCTCGGCGTGCTCCTCGGGGAAGTCGCTGGAGTGCGTCAGGACCAGGCCGTCGGAGGAGACGACGACGGCGTGCTCGACACCGCGCACGTCGCGGACGAAGCGGTCGATGAGCCAGGAGAAGTTCTCAACACTGTCGTTCACGGATTCAGTCATCGCTGTGCCTTACCTGCCTGGGCCGAGGGTCGTGTTCGCTGCTGTGGTGTCTGCGGGGCACGCCGGGAGGGGCGCCCTGGACGGGGTCGGGAGCCGTCACTTCTTGTCGTCCTTGGGCTCGTCGCCGCCCTCGCGGGCCTCGCGCTCGCCGTCGAAGAAGTCGCCGAGCTCGTCGCGGATCTGCTCGGCCCGGGCGTCGCCGGTGAGCCTGGGCGGGGTGTCCTCGCGGGACTGGGGCGGGGTGTCCGGCTTCTGTCCGGGGCGGGGCATCATCCGCAGGGGCGACCCGTGCGGGGTGGCGCTGCGCCGGGGCAGCCCGGCGGAGGTCACCGACGAACCGCTCGCCGCGGAGGGCTTGCCCGTGCCGTTGGCGGCGGGGCGGGCGGGAGCCGGGGCGGGCGTGACCGGCTTGGCGGCCGGGGCGGGCTTGGCCGGCGGTGCGCTGGTCGGGACGGTCGAGGTGCG
Organism: Nocardiopsis sp. M1B1; assembly: GCF_052466615.1. Classification (NCBI taxonomy): domain Bacteria; kingdom Bacillati; phylum Actinomycetota; class Actinomycetes; order Streptosporangiales; family Nocardiopsidaceae; genus Nocardiopsis; species Nocardiopsis sp. M1B1. The sequence goes on along the minus strand of NZ_CP196194.1, from coordinate 1,415,457 downwards.
GGCCTGTCCGGGGGTTCGCGGCGTGGCCACGCGCAGCAGCTCCTTGGGGATGATCGCGTAGGCGCTCACCCCGCGGAAGGATCGGGGTTCGAGCCTGGCCTCCAGCCCGTGCTTCTTGGCGATCCGGCTGGCGACGTACAGGCCCATGTGGCGGGGCACGTCGGCGTCCAGGACGGGTTCGCCCGCGAGACGGTCGTTGAGTTCGGCGAGCTGTCCCTCGGGGATGCCCACGCCCTCGTCCTCGACGACGATCATGAGGCGCCCGTCGGCCATCTCCTGGGCGCTGATGACGACCTGGGAGTGCTCGGGCGAGTTGGCGGTGGCGTTGTCCAGCAGTTCGGCGAGCAGGTGGCTGATGTCGTCGGCCGCCATACCGGTGATGGAGGTCTGCGGGATCTTGCCCATCCGGACGCGGGGATAGTCCTTGATCTCGGAGGTGGCGGCGCGGGCCACGTCGAGGAGGGGGACGATCTCGTCGTGGGCGTCGGACTCGCCGCCGTCATGCCCGGTGAGCACCAGGAAGTTTTCCCCGTTGCGCCGCATACGGGTCGCGAAGTTGTCGATCTGGAAGAGCTTGTCGAGCAGGTCGGGGTCCTGGGCGTCGGTCTCCAGCTCCTCGACCATCTCCAGCAGGGCGTCCACGAGCGACAGGTCGCGCATGGCCAGTCCCGCGAGGGCCTCGTTGAGGAGGCTGCTGCCGTCGTCGGAGGGCGCGGGGGCGGCCGCGGCGGGGGCGATCGCGTCCATGAGTGCGGCTCTGCGCTCGGTCAGCGTCCCGGCCGGGGCCTCGGGGGCCGCTTCGGCGGGCTCCGCGGCGGCCTCGGCCGGGGCCTCGCGCTCCTGTTCCCGCTCCGGCTGCTCCTTGGCCGCGTCGGTGTCGGAGCCCGCGCGCGTCAGGGCCCGGTCCTCGCGCTCGGCGGAGTCGGTCCGGGACTCGGCCTGTTCGGCGAAGAACGTGCCGGCCGACTCGGCGCTGATCACCTGCGGCTGCTGTCCGGCGGTGAGCACGATGATGTGCTGGACCGGCTGGCCGTAGGGGTTGTACTGGCCCGGGTAGAACATCGGCTGGCCGTGCATGACGTAGCCGGGGGGCTGGAAGGGCGCCGGGTAGGCGCTCTGGTAGGTGACCAGCGGCTGGGGCGGGTACTGCGCCGGGTAGTGCGCGGGCTGCGCGGGGTAGGGGTGCTGGCCCTGCGGCTGGGGCGCGTAGCCGCCGTGCTGCGGCGGCGCGGCGGGGTAGGGCGCCGGGGCGGGCTGCGGGTGCGGCGGGTAGGGGTGGTGGGGCTCCTGCCCGGCCGGGTGGTAGGGGCCGTACTGCGCGCCGGGGGCCGCCTGGTAGTGCGCGGGGGGCGCGTAGGGGTCGTGGCCGACCGGGCCGGGGCCCGGCTGCTGGGCGTACCCGTGCTGACCCTGTACCTGCGGGGGCGCGGGGCGCTCCCCCGGCACCTGGTAGGGCTGGGGCGCGGGCCCGGCCCACGCCTGGGGAGGCTGCTGGTGGCCCTCGGCGGACGCGGCGGCCTGAGGCGCGGCGGTCTGGGGCTGCTCCGGCTGGCGGTGGTCGTCGGCCTGGGGCGCGGCGGCCTGCGGTGGCTCGGGGCGACGGTGGTCGTCGGCCTGCGGCGGGTCCTGTCGGTGGGCGTCCGCCTGCTCGGACCGGGGCGAGTGGCCCTGCTCCTCGGGGAGCCGCGACCGGCCGTGCGGGGCCTCGGCCCGCTGCCGCGCCGCCTGCTCGGGCCGCGGGGTCGGCTGCGGCGTGGTGTCCGCGGGCGCCGCCTGCGTCTGCGCCGCGGGGGCCTGGGGCCGCTCCGCGCGCTCTGTCGGTGAGGAGGTGTCAGTCATGGTGTCCGTGGTGGCCGTGATGGGTGGGGTGCGCGGCTCGGGCTCGTCCAGGCCCACGCCGCGCCACTGGTTGACCGGGGAGGCCCCGGTGTCCACGTCGTCGACGTTCACCCGCCGGGTGGTGTACGGGTTGGGGACGCTGGTCCTGGAGGAGGGCCGGTACCCGTTCTCGGCGGAGCCGGAGAAAGGGCCGGTCGCGGGGGGCGCGGCGTCGCCGCGCTCCGTCGCGCCCGACTCGGGAGCGGTCCCGCCCGTGGGCTGGACGCCGTCCCGGTCCGACGTGCGGCCGGAATTCTGCGAGTGCGGATGCACGGGATGATGCACGGGATTTCCTTGCTGGGTCTCCGGTGAGGGGGGTTCCTGGGCTCTGACCATACGGGAGATGGCCCGTCGGAACCGTCCCTCCCGCCTGGCTCCTTGCCCGTCCTCCGCTGACGTCATCGACCCGCCCCCGCGCGGGTACGGGGCGGGGCTGTCTCGCGGCGACGGCGCCTCTGCCACAATCTCGTCTCCTCGCGTCGGTGGGGCTGGATCGGCGGCGGCGCCGCTCCACCGCCCTGCCCGGGGAGGTGGCCGCCCCGGGGTCCCGCTCGGAACCCCCGTGGCAACCGGTTGCCCCGTGCGCCGGAAGAAGGCCTCGGCCGGGGCGCCCCCGCCCGAGCGGGGACCAGACGGGTGCGACACCCCATCCGGAGACAAGTATCCATGCCCCGCACAATTCCTGTACTTCCACCGAGAACCGTCGTTCGGTTCGCCAGACTAACAAAGGTCGACAGCCTTGGCAGACGAATCATGGAAGGATCACAAAAGCACCCGGAACAACACCTCTGACGTGCACAAACGCCGTCCAGGAGCCGGTGTGACCCCAGATGTTTTTGTGAGATTTATGGACACGTGTCTGTTTCCGGACAGGTGTCAGCAACCGGTCCGCCGCACCGGCGGACCCGTGATCCGGAACCACGCGCACCCGCCCTGAACAGCGCGGACGCGCGGCTCCGCGAACGGCCGCCGAACCGGGCCGGCCATCGGGCCGCACCGGCGGGAAGCCCCGTCGTACGGGGGCCGCGTCGGCCCGCCGCTGCGGGACACCGCGTCGGCGCGGGGGCGCGGGGCCCCGGCGCACGGACGGCCCGGGTGCGCGGGTCCACGGGGAGCGGGGGTCATGGCTCTCCTGTCGATTCCTCTTCCCCCGCTCGCGCGCCGTTCACGGAATTGCTCCGGGAACGGCTCCGGACGAGGGGCGACGCGCCTCGCGGGTCGTGCGGCACCGGAGCGGGGCACGACCGGGGGAACGCGGAGCGCGGAAACGTTTTCCGCACCTTCGGGGAGGAGGCCGGGGCGGCCCTTCCGAAGGCGTTGGCGCCGGAAACGGGCGGTGTTCGGACACCGTCCTCCCGACGTACAGGAGACTACCTTCCCCTGACGCGAATGCACATCAAGGGTCATGATTCCGGCACAAAAGAGAGAGTAGGCACAGAAGGGGCGGGGCCGCGCGGCCCCGCCCCCGGGTCCGGCCCGGTCCCCCGGACCCGCCGCCCCTACCCGGCCGCCTCCAGGCCGCCCTGCATCAGCGACAGGATGATGTGGTTGTCCCGGTAGATCTGGTTCTGGGCGGCGGGGTGGTCCTCGGGGAAGGACTCCACCCGCGCGCCCTCCAGGGCCGGGGCCAGGTACTTGTAGGTCCAGACCGGGATGCGCGGCAGCAGCTCGTTGAAGACGATCGCCATCGTCTTGAGGGCCTCGGTCTGCTCCTCCTCGGTCTGCGCGGTCTTGGCGACCTCGACCAGCGCCTCCAGGTCCACCTCGCCCTGGCTGGGACTGTCCACCTTCAGGTCGAAGTCCTGCCCCGGGTTCTCGCCGGTGCGGGCGTTCTCCACCAGGAAGTTCATCTGGAAGGCGCCCCAGTACTGCGGGATCTCCGGGTTGCCCCAGTGGCGCACGGCCACCTCGAAGTCACCTGCGGCCCAGATGCCCCAGGGGTTGTCCGCGGGCACGTTGCGCGCGGTCGTCCTGATCCCGAAGGCGTTCCAGGCCTCCTCCACCTGGGTGGCGGTCAGCTCGAAGTCGCCCCAGCCCGCGACGCCGATGATCTCGTAGCTGGCCTCCCGGCCCTCGGCGGTGTGCCAGACCCCGTTCTCCTTGGTCCAGCCCGCCTCCTCCAGCAGTTCGGTGGCCCGGTCCGGGTCGTGGTCGTAGCTGGCGAACTCCGCGAGCTCCTCGGGGGTGAAGATCTGCTCGGTCTGGAGGTCGACCAGCCCGGAGTAGTACCGCACCCCGTCGTAGGCCTCGCCCCGGGCCACCTGGCCGATCTGGTCACCGTCGAGCAGGTGCTTGAGCGCCTTGCGCACCCGCACGTCCCTCAGCTCGGGCTTGGCCGCGTAGTTGAACATCAGCCCGCAGCCGTCGTAGCCGGGGTGCTCGATCCACCGGAACCCCTCGACACCGCGGAACGCCTGCTGGTCCGCGGCGGAGGTGGCCAGGGTCGAGTAGTCGACCTCGCCCTGCTGGATGAGCAGGGAGGCCTGGCGGTTGTCGCCCTTGTGGACGACCACCTCCTCGAAGTTCACCTCCTCGCCCTGGTAGCCGGTGCTCTCGCGCACCAGGGTGATCCGCGCGTCGGACATCTGCGCACGGTCGAAGGTGTAGGGGCCGCTGGTGATGATCTCCTCGGGGTTGAACTCGATGAACTCGGCGTTGAACTCGGTGTGCTCGTCGTCGCCCTGGCGCACGCCGTCGGCCACCATCGCGATCGCGCGCTCCCCGAAGTCGCCGTAGGTCGACTTGGAGAAGATCCGGTGCTTGACGACCTGGAGCTCGATGCCGGGGAAGGGGTTGTCGAAGCGCGCGCGGACGCTGAGGTCGTCCAGCCGCTCCAGCTCGGTGATCTGCGGGAAGCCCACCGACCAGGCGGGCGCCTCCAGGACCCGGATGGCGTAGTTCTGGTGCAGGTCCTCGGCGGTCAGGTCGGTGCCGTCGCTCCACTTCAGGCCCGGGCGCAGGGTGACGACGAGGTCGTCGTCCTCCCAGGCGCTGTTCTCCAGGAGCAGGTAGTCCCACTCGTGGGTCTCCCAGTTGTAGAACGCGCCCGCGGGCAGGAAGAGGTCGGCGTACACGGAGTTCATCAGCAGCGCGCCGTCCTCCACGGCGACGTTGCGCGTCTGGGCCGCCAGGTCGAAGTCGAAGACGCCCGTGAACTGCGCGGCGCCGCTCTCGGCGTTGTCGCCGCCCGCGCAGGAGGACAGCACGCCGGCGCCGGCGACGCCCGCCGCGCCGAAGCCGATCGTCCGGAGCAGGCGCCTGCGGCTCAGGTCCCGCATCAGGGGGTGGGGGGTGGAAGGGGTCATTGGCGCTTCCTTTCGAGTAGGACGGCGAGCAGACCGAGGGAGAGCACGACCAGGCCGATCACGACGGTGAGGGCGCTGATGACGAACTCGGCTGTGCCGGGGGGTGTGAGGACGAGCATGAGTGCGCTGGTCAGGGCGAGGAAGGCTCCGGCGAGGAGTCCGAAGCGGCCGACGACGGCGAGCACGGCCTCACCCCCGGCCGACGACGTGGCAGGCGAGCAGCCGGTCGTGCGCGGGGGCCAGCGGCGGCCGGACGGTGTCGCAGCCGCCCTCCTCGTAGAGGGGGCAGCGCGGGTGGAAGTCGCACCCGGACGGCAGGTCCGTCAGGTCGGGGATCTCGGAGCTGCGCAGCCTGATCCGTTCCCGGCCGTGCGCCAGGTCGGGGTCCGGTTCGCAGACGGCGTCGATGAGCGCCTTGGTGTAGGGGTGGCGGGGATCGTTGACCACGCGCTGGGTGGGGCCGTGCTCGACGATCCTGCCCAGGTACATGACGGCGATCTCGCCCTCCCAGGCGAAGTACTTGGCCACGGCCAGGTCGTGCGTGATGAACAGGAAGCCCACGCCGAGGTCGTCGCGCAGCGCGCCGAGGGTGTTGAGCAGGCTGACCCGGATGGACACGTCGAGCATCGAGGTGGACTCGTCGGCGATGATCACCTCGGGTTCCATCGCCAGGGCGCGGGCCACGGCCACGCGCTGGCGCTGGCCGCCGGACATCTGGTGCGGGTACTTGTCGAGGTACTCCTCAGCCGGGGTGAGGTCGACCCGCCGCAGGAGTTCGGCGGTGGCCCGGCGGGCCTCGTGCCTGTCCTTGACCAGCCCGTGGCGGCGCAGCCCCGCGGAGACGGTCGAGTAGACGGTGCGCACGGGGTTGAGCGAGGCGTAGGGGTCCTGGTGGATGAACTGGACCGAGCGGCGGAAGCGGCTCCGTTCGCGGCGGTCCATCTCCGCGACGTCCCTGCCCCGGAAGAGCACGGAGCCCCGGACCGGGTCGGCCAGGCCCGCGGCCATGCGGGCGCTGGTGGTCTTGCCGCAGCCGGACTCCCCCACCAGGCACAGCACCCGTCCGGGGCGCACGTCCAGGTCGACCCCCGCGACGGCGGGCACGTCGCCGCGCGGGGTGGAGAAGACCTGGTGCGCGCCGCGCAGGCTGAGTACCGGCGGGGCCTCCCCGCCGTCGCCGGCGGGTGCGGCGCCGGGCTCGGGCCGCGGGTCCGCTGAAACGGTCCGGTCAGTCACGGGTGGCCCCCTCGGTGGAGAGTTCGTTCGAACGCAGGCAGGCGGCGGCGTGGCTCAGCCCGTCGGGGCGGTGCGTGAGCACGTCGAGCACGGGCCGGGTGGACTCGCACCGCTCGACGGCGTGCTTGCAGCGCGGCGCGAAGGAGCAGCCGGGGGGCAGCGCGGAGAGGCTGGGCGGGCCTCCGGGCAGCGACTCGGGAACCCTGAGATCGCCGGTGACCGGGGGCACCGAATTGATCAGCGCCGAGGTGTAGGGGTGCCGGGCGCGGTGGAAGATGTCGCGGGTGGTGCCGGTCTCGATCAGCCGTCCCGCGTACATGGTGCCGACGCGGTCGGCGAGTTCGGCGGCCAGGCCCAGGTCGTGGGTGATGAAGACCATCGCGAAGCGCAGCTCCTCGCGCAGTTCCGCGAGGCGCTCGACGATGGAGCGCTGGGTGAGGATGTCCAGGGCGGTGGTCGGCTCGTCCAGGATGAGCAGCTGCGGCTCCAGGGCCAGGGCGAGCGCGATGAGGGTGCGCTGGCGCATGCCGCCGGAGAGCTCGTGGGGGAAGCTGTCCAGCACCCGGGCGGGGTCGAGCCGGACCATGCGCAGCAGCTCCGCGGAGCGTTCGAGGACCTCGGCGCGCGTGCGGCGGCCCCGGTCGTGTGCGCGGAAGGTGTCGAGGAAGTGGTCGCGCACCCGCAGCACGGGGTTGAAGGCGTTCATGGCGCCCTGGAAGACCATGGCCGCCTCGTTCCAGCGGAAACGGCGCAGGTCCTCGCGGGCGAGGGTGCGCACGTCGACGAGGCGGCCGTCCTTGCGGCGGAAGAGGACCTCGCCCGCGGAGAGGACGCCGGTGCGCGGGAGCAGCCGGAGCAGGCCCAGGCCCAGGGTGGTCTTGCCGCAGCCGGACTCCCCCACCAGGGCCATGGACTGGCCGGGGTGGAGGTCGAAGGAGACGTCGCGTACCGCGGTGACCTGTTTCCTGCGGCCGGTGCGGTAGCCCACGTCCACCCCCCTCACCGACAGGAGGGGGCCCTCGGCGGACGGCGGGGCGGCGGTGCGGTCGGTCATGGCTCACCTGTCCCGGAGTCGTGGGTTGAGGGCCTGCTCCAGTGACCGGGTCATGGTGACCAGCCCGATCTGGAAGAGCATGATCATCACCATCGGGGCGATGAGGAAGGGCGCTGCCTGGGGCAGCAGGAAGGCGTTGTTGTTCCAGGCCTGCTGGATCATCAGGCCCCAGTTGTCGGCGGTGCTGGGCAGCAGGCCGAGCAGGTACATGCCGACCACGGCGTAGATCGCGTTGGTGATGGCGATGATGAAGTTGATGAAGATGTAGCCCGCCATGTTGGGCAGCACCTCGACGAAGAGGATGCGCGCGGTGCCCAGGTCCTGGAGCCGGGCGGCCTCGACGAACTCGCGCTCCCTGAGGGTGAGCACCTGGGCGCGGATGGAGCGCATGAGGTAGGGCCAGGTGACCAGGCCGATGATGAAGGAGACCACCAGCGGCGAGGAGGTGCGGAAGAACGACGCGATGACCAGCATCAGCACGATGAACGGGATGGTCATCGTGATGTCGGTGAGCTGGAGCAGGAAGTGGTCGATCCGTCCGCGCACGTACCCGGCGACGCCGCCGAGGACGACCGCGATGGCCACGGTGATCACGGCGGCGACGAAGCCGACCCAGATGGGTTCGCGTCCGCCCAGCACGAGCTGGGTGAAGGTGTCCTTGCCCTGGTGGTTGGTGCCGAGCCAGTGCTCGGCGGTGATCGGTCCCCAGATCGCGGTGACGTCCGTGGGGTTGTGGTGGTCGATGAGCAGCGGCCCGACGAAGGAGAAGAGCAGGACGCTCAGGACCAGGCAGAGGCCGACGAACCCGCTGGTGCTGCGGGTGAGGCCCTGCCAGATCGTTCCCCAGACCCCGGGGGCTGCGGTGGTGGTGACGGCCATTTCCGGTGGGCTCCTACGTTCGGATGCGCGGGTCGAGGCGGCTGTAGAGGAGGTCGGCGACGAGGTTGGCGACCACCACGCAGGACGTGATGATGATGAGCAGCCCTTGGAGGAGCGGGTAGTCGCGGTAGTTGACGGCGTCCAGGAGCAGGCCGCCGACGCCCTTGTAGACCAGGACCTGTTCGACGAAGATCGCGCCGCCGACGAGGGTGCCGAAGGAGATGGCGATCTGGGCGACCAGCGGCAGGACCGCGTTGCGCCCGACGTAGGAGACGGCGATGCGCTGGTCGCGCAGTCCCCGGGCGCGTGCGACGGTCACGTAGTCCTCGCCGAGCACCTCCGTGGTGGAGGCCTTCATGATGAGCATCCAGGTGCCGATGATGGCGAGCACGTAGGTGACGATCGGCAGGGCCGCGTGGTACAGGGCGTCGCCGATGAACTCCGCGTTGAACCCCGCCTGGACGCCGGGGCTGATCGTGCCGCGCAGGTCGATGGGGTCGAACCACCCCAGGTACATGCCTCCGCCGAAGACCAGGGCCATCGCGATGAGGTAGTTGGGGACGGCGCCCAAGACCGAGGCGAGGACGCTGAGCACGTGGTCCAGGAAGCGGTTGCGCCAGTAGGCCATCACCATGCCCAGGGCCAGGCCGAGGACGACGGCGATGACTGTGCCGACGCCGATGCTGAACAGGGTCCAGGGCAGGTAGGCGCCGATGGCCTCCATGACGCTCTGGCCCGGCCGGTTGATGGTCATGCCCATGTCGAAGGTGACCAGGCCGACCAGGAAGTCCCACCACTGCTGGTACAGGGGGGCGTCGGGGTCGTAGGCCAGCGAGTTCATGGCGATGACCCGGGCCTCCTCCATCGACATGCCGCCCTGCGTGAGGCGTCCGGCCATCACGTCGATCGGGTCGCCGGGCATGGCGCGGCCGAGGAAGAAGGTCACGTTGGCGACGACGAACACCACGACGACGGCCTTGCGGACCTTGACGGCGGCGTAGTGGCGCCAGATCCGCGTCAGTAGGGGCGCGGGCGCGTCGGTGCGGGCCGACGCGCCGCTTCCGGCGCGCGGCGGTGGTGGGGAGGCCGCGATTTCGGTGGCCACGGGGCTCCTTCGGGGGGCGCAGGGACTCCGTTTCTATTAGGAAAGTTTCCTAATAGAGGGTTCACGGTAACCCGATCCGTGTGGTCCAGACCACCTTCGTGACCAAACGGCGTCTTCCGAGCGACACGATCGACATCACAAAACGAACAGAAATCGATAAACCGTCACATATGGTTGCCGCGTCGATTGGCCGAATCCGGCCACATGAGCACACTCATGACATTTGTGGGTGTTGTCATCACACGGGCGGTTCGTACGGTTACGTCTCCGAAGTACACGATCCCGTTTCCCCGAACGGGCCGAGAACGCGGAGGCAACCCCCGTGCGCACAGCACGCGCAACCACACTGGCCTCGACCGTCCTCGTGACGGCCCTGGCCACATCCCTCGCGGCGGCCTCCCCCGCCGCCGCCGATTCCCTGGACTCCCCCGCCGACGACACCGCGCTCGCCGAGTTCCACGGCCAGGAACTGGCCTGGGCCCCCTGTACCGAGGAGGTACTCCAGGGACTGGAGTGCGCCGACGTCGTGGTCCCGCTCGACTACTCCGACCCCGGGGGCGAGCGCGTCACGGTGGCCATCAGCCGGGCCCGCGCCACCGACCCCGAACAGCGGCGCGGCATCCTGCTCACCAACCCCGGAGGGCCGGGCGGACACGGGCGCAGCATGCCCCTGCCGCTGGACCCGCAGACGGGCACCGGACTCGTCGGCGGCCTGCGGGTCACCGAGGTGTACGACGTCATCGGCATGGACCCCCGCGGCAGCGGCGGATCCTCGCCCAGGCTGGACTGCGGCTCGGAACCCCCGCCCGTCTACCCGAGTCCGACGGACCAGGAGATCTCCGAGGCCACCCGGTCGGCGATCCGCTACCAGCGTGCCTGCGAGCAGGCCGAGGGCGACCTGCGCCCGCACATGACCACCGCCAACACCGCCCGCGACATGGACGTCATCCGGGCCGCCCTGGGCGAGGAGAAGACCAACTACCTGGGCTACTCCTACGGCACCTACCTGGGCGCGGTCTACGGGAGCCTGTTCCCCGAGCGGCTGGACCGCAGCGTGCTGGACTCGTCGGTGCACCCCGACGGCATCTGGCGCGACGTCTTCATGATGCAGGCGCCCGCCTACAGCGAGAACATGGAACGCTACACGGCGTGGGTGGCCGGGTACGACGACGTCTTCGGCTTCGGTTCGACCCAGGAGGAGGTCTACGCGACCTTCGAGGCGACCGCCGAGCGGCTGCGGGAGGAACCGCTCGAGGTCGCACCCGGCGTGCTCTACGACAGCCACCTGTTCCACATGGACGTGGGCATGAACTCACGCTTCCAGGACCAGTGGGACGTGGTCTCGGAGTATCTGGGGTACATCGTGCACGACCAGCCCCTGCCCCAGCCCCTCGCCGCCCAGGCGAGCACCCTGGCAGAGGAGGAGTACGGCACGGCCACCCTGGACCTGCAGACGGCGGTGCTGTGCGAGGCCGAGTGGCCGGAAAGGGTCAGCACCTACCACGCGGACGCCCGGGAGTACCGGGAGGAGCACCCCTACGGCAGCGGCGCCTACTGGGCGGTTCCCCACCCGTGCACCTTCAACGGCCTCGACCGGCCCGAGCCGCCGGTCGAACTGGAGCGGGACGGCTACCCCGAGGCGCTGGTCATCGCCGGTGAGTTCGACGCCAACACGGCCTACGAGGGCGGCCCGGCCATGGCCGACCGCCTGGACAGCTCCCTGATCACCGTCGCCGGTGACGGCGGGCACGGCTTCTACCTCCCCGGCGGCCTGGACTGCGTGGCCGAGGCGGTGGACGCCTATCTGGTGGACGGGGCCCAGCCCGAGGACCTCACCTGCCAGGGCCTGCCCCCGGCGCGGGTCGACGGGGAGGTCGAGGTGGAGGCCGAGGACCTCGCGGCGCTGCGCGACCGGACCGGCCCGAGCGGCCTGGGGATCTGACCCCGGAGACGACGGCGGCCCGCGCCACCCCGCGAGGGGCGGTGCGGGCCGTTCTCACCGCGGCCGCGAAGGATTTTTCATCCCACGACAGGATGAATCGGGTTCCCGGGGTGCTTCGCGGACCGCGGGTCGCCTACCGGAGGAGACGGCGGGAGGGGCCGGGGCCCGGACGCGGTCCCGGGACCTCCGTCGCTCAGCGGTTGGCGCCCGCGAGGGTGCCGGTGACCATCTCACCGATGTTGGCGGTGGTCGCGTAGCAGATGATCTCGCGGTCGTTGGCCTGGTCCCAGCTGTCCTGGGTCGGGGTGAGGTAGTAGGCGTAGATCTCCGAGTCGAGGTAGTCGACACCGATGAAGTCGGTGAAGTTCTGACCGGTGCAGATCTCGTCGGCCTCGGTCTGGACGGCCGAGTCGCCGGGGTACTCGGCGTCGGTCAGCTGGTGGGAGTAGAAGAACTCCGAGTCGTGCTCCTGGGAACAGTCCACCAGCGGGACCTCGCTGATCCCGTCGCTGAACAGCGCGGTCTCCATCTCGGACTCGATGAAGCAGTCGCCCACCTCCAGGGAGAACACGTCGACGGTCCCGGGGGATACGGGCTCGCCGGTCTCCTCGGACGCGGTCGGCTCCACGGCGTCCGTGGGCTCGGGTGCGACGGTCTCCCCGCCACCCTGGAGGGCGGGGGGCAGCAGGGGAAGCGAACCGCAGGCCGTCGTGGCCACCAGGGTGGCGCCGACGGCCAGGGTTCCCAGGACGACACGGCCGAAGAGCGGGCGGCGCGTTGCGGACAGCATGGGGAACTCCACTGGATCGTTCGGTACTGATGCCGACGGGGGACGGAATCGGCGACACATACCCAGATGCCGGGGACGTGGAGAAGGTTTCGTCCCAGGTCCGTATGTGTCAGGTTCTGTTACCTTCCGGGGCGCCGCGTGACGCGCGCCGCCTCGGGGGAGAGCGGCGGGAGGGCGGGGTGGGGACAGGGCCCCGCGGTCCCGACGCTCAGCGGTTGGCGCCCTCGAGGGTGCCGGTGACCATCTCGCCCGTGTTGGAGGTGGTCACGTAGCAGATGATCTCGCGGTCGCCGAGCATGTCCCAGCTCTCCTGGGTCGGGTAGAGGTGGCCCGCGTAGATCTCCGAGTAGGCGTACTCGACACCGACGAAGCTGGTGAACTCCTCGCCGGTGCAGATCTCCTCGGCCTCGGTCATCGTCGCGTCCTCGCCGGGGTACTCGGCGTCGGTCATCTGGTGGGAGTGGAAGAACTCCGAGTCGTGCTCCTCGGCGCAGTCCACCAGCGGGACCTCGCTGATCCCGTCGCTGAACAGCGCGGTGTTCATGTCCTCCTCGACGAAGCAGTCGCCCACCTCCAGGGAGAACACGTCACCGTCACCCGGGGCGACGGGCTCGGTGGTCTCGGTCTCCACCGGCTCAGCGGTCTCCGTGGACTCGGTCGGCTCCACGGCGTCCGTGGGCTCGGGTGCGACGGTCTCCCCGCCGCCCTGGAGGGCGGGGGGCAGCAGGGGAAGCGAACCGCAGGCCGTCGTGGCCACCAGGGTGGCGCCGACGGCCAGGGTTCCCAGGACGACACGGCCGAAGAGCGGGCGGTGCGTTATGGACAGCATGGGGAACTCCACTGGGTCGTTGGGTACTGATGCCGACGCGGGGGAGGGAATCGGCGCCACCTGTCCGGATGCACGGGGCTCGCGGACGTCGTCATCCCGGGTCCGGACTCGCCGGATCGAGGGCTCCGAACACCGCGCGGCGTTCGTCGCCGCAGGTGGAAGGGGGTTGGGGGGAGGAAGGGGAGGCCGCTCGGGCGGCCTGAGGGCGGAGGCGGAGCAGGGCCTGCGCCGTCCGGGGGAAGCTCAGCGGTTGGCGCCCGCGAGGGTGCCGGTGACCGTCTCGCCCGTTTCGGAGGTGGTCACGTAGCAGATGATCTCGCGGTCGTTGAACTGGTCCCAGGTCTGCTGGCTGGGGTAGAGGTAGCCGACGTAGATCTCCGACTCGGCGTAGGGGACGCCGACGAAGCTGGTGAACTCCTCGCCGGTGCAGGTCTCCTCGGCCTGGGCGATGGTCGCCTCGTCGCCCGGGAACGTGGTCTCGGTCATGTCGTAGGAGAAGAAGAACTCCGAGTCGTGCTCCTCGGCGCAGTCCACCAGCGGGACGTTGCTGACGTCCTCGCTGGCGAGCGCGGTGTTCATCTGGGCCTCGACGAAGCAGTCGCCGACGTTGAGCTCCATCACGTTGCCGGCACCCATGAAGGACATGAGGGCACCGCAGCCGCTGAGAGCGAACACGCTGCCCGCGGCGAGCGCCGAGACACCCGCGGTACGCAGGAGGGGGGAGAAATTCGACATGGGGATACTCCGAAAGTTATGCATGGGGCTCGCCGGCCTGGAAGAGGCAGCGAGAAGGTAACAATTCACTACCTGGGGGTTTATGTCAATCTCATCTGCGAAAACGACGGAATGGCAGCGGATCGTCACGGTGCGCCTCCACGGCCCCTCCCTCGCTTCACCCCTATGGGATGCCGCAAACGCGAAGCAGCACATCACAGACCTATGACGTTTTCCGGGGCCACGTCCTCGTCCGAGCGGCCGCGCGCACACGGGTTCCGGGAGCGGATTCCGAAAAGGACGGCGGAGGGCTTCCGGCGGAGCACGGGGAGTGAACGCTTCGGGGGAAGCGGGCGAACGGCGTGAGAGCGCGACAGGGTGTTCCCGTACAGGGCGTTCCCACGGAAAAAGCGAGGGCCCCGGCCGTTTCCGGCCGGGGCCCTCGCCTCGGGTGCGTCATCAGGGACTCGAACCCCGGACCCGCTGATTAAGAGTCAGCTGCTCTGACCAACTGAGCTAATGACGCCTGTTGTTCACCGCCCGGCCTTGCGGCCGCGGCGACAGGGACAACTCTACCCGACCGATGGAGTGCCCCGCGCCGCGATCCGCACGATGTGGGGCACACCACCGGGGCGGCCGCCTCCCCGTCGGCGCGAGCGGACAACACGAAGGCCCCGGGCGGAAGGCAGTGCCTTCGACCCGGGGCCGTTGTCTGTGCGCCATCAGGGACTCGAACCCCGGACCCGCTGATTAAGAGTCAGCTGCTCTGACCAACTGAGCTAATGGCGCCTGTCATGCCATGGTACCGGCCCTGCGGGCCTCCCTGGCGACGTCGTTAACTCTAGCAGGACCGCAGGAGGGCCGCGAACCGGTTGCGGACCGGCGGGAGTGGCGGTCCTCCCCTCGGTCCCCTGCCTCGGAGTGCCTAGGCGAAGGCCAGGAACAGCGCGACGATCACGGCGATGAGCAGGACCGCGCCGACGACGGCCAGGACGATCGGCATGACCGGGCGGCGCGCGGGCTCCTCGGTGCTCGGGTTCTCGTCGACGAAGCGGCGGAAGTGCTGCGTGGTTCCCGCCGGGTCCATGTTGGGATCGTTGTTCTGTGTCATGGGGTTGACCCTAGCGACTCATGGGAGTGATGAGGACCCCCGTGGGTATATCTAATCCTTTTCGCTACGCGCTCTTGGTCCTCCCCCGCCGCGCACCTGCGGCGACCGCGCTGGGCGACGCGGCGCGTACTCCGCGTCCCCCCGCCGGCGGTCACTTCTCACCCGGGTGAAAGCCGAACGTAAGATCCCCGGTCGACACTGGTCTCGGGAGGACGGGGCTCGGCCGGTACTTCCCCGCGGCCGTGTCGCCCCTCCCGGGGCCCGGCACGCAGCACGGCGGCCATCCGGGCCGTGGGCGTGCTCCCGCGTGCCGGGTCCGCCCCCTCCAGACGGCGCACCAGCTCCGCGGCGGACCGGCCCGGGCGGGTGTCGTCGAGCCAGACCGCCGCCATGCGCAGCGGCAGGGGCAGGTGGCCCAGGGCGTGGGCGAGGCGGCGCAGCACCGACTCGGCGCACCGGTCCCGCCCCTCCCGCGGGCGCAGCAGGTCCACCGCCGCGTCCGGGGGGAGGGGCCCCACGGGCAGGGCGCGCAGGCCGTCGCGCACCAGCAGGTCGGTCAGCCAGTAGCGGCTGGTGACGAGCGCCGCGCATCCGGTGCCGCCGGGGAGCAGGGGGCGCACCTGGCGCGCGGAGGCCGCGTTGTCCAGGACCAGCAGGACCCGCCGGTGCGCCAGCAGCGTGCGGACCCGAGCGGCGGCCTCGTCGGCGTCCATGGCCTCGGTGCCGCGGGTGCCGGTGGACAGGGAGCGCACCAGGCGGCGCAGCACCTCGGCCGGGTCGCGCGGGCCGCCGTCGCCGCCGCGGAGGTCGACGTAGAGCTGCCCGTCGGGGAAGTGCGGTGCGGCCGCGCGGGCCCAGCTCAGGGCGAGGGCGCTGGCTCCCGCGCCCGCGGGGCCGCGCACCAGCGCGCTGCCGGGAGCGGTGCTGGAGGGGTCCACCAGCCGGTCCAGCTCGGCCAGGGCCTCATCGCGCCCCAGCAGCACGGAGGGCGCGGCGGGCAGTTCGGCCGGGGCGAGGGCGGCCGAGACCGGGGCGGGCGGGTGGACCGGGCCTTCGCCGCGGCCGTCGCGTTCCTCCGCCCCCGCCGGGGTGTCCGGCTCGCCGCCGGGTCCGGGTCCGGTGTCCGGTTCGGCGGGCGGTTCGGTGGCCGGACCGGATTCGGAACGGGGTCCGGCGGCCGGTTCGGTGTCCGGTCCGGGGCGGGCCCCGGCCGTGGGAGCGGGGGGCCGGGCCCCGGTGCCCTGCTCAACGGAGGCGCGCTGGTGCGGGACGCTGGTGCCCGTGGCGCGGTCGAGGTCGCCGCGCAGGATTCCCTGGAAGGTCTCCTGGAGTTCGCGGCCCGGGTCCGCGCCCAGGTGCTCGGCCAGCGCGTCGCGGGTGCGGGCGTACACGCGCAGGGCCTCGCTGGGGCGCCCGCAGCGGTAGAGGGCGGTCATCTGGACCCGGATGAGGGGTTCACGCTCGGGGTGGTCGGTGGCGATGGGGCCGATCTGGTCGGCCACCCGCTCGTGGTCGCCCCGGGCCAGGGCGGCGCCGAACCCCTCCTCGGCGGTCCGCAGGAGTTCCTCGTTCAGGGGCGGGACGTCGCGCTCGTGCAGGACGGGGCTGACGATGTCGGCCAGGACGGGGCCCCGCCACAGGCCCAGGGCGCTGATGAGCAGGTCGGCGCGGTCGGAGGGTTCGGCGCCCCCGTCGGCGCGGCGGACCAGGGAGCGAAAGCGCAGCAGGTCGCACTGCTCCTCGGTGAGGTCGACCCGGTAGCCGCCGTCGCCGCCCGCGATGAGCGGGGTGCCGCAGTGCTGGTCCAGGACGGCGCGCACGCGGGTCACGTGGACCTGGAGGGCGCTGCGCGCGGACGGGGAGGCCGGGCTGCCCCAGACGCGTTCGATGAGGTGCGCGGTGGGGACGGTGCGCCCGGTGTTGAGCAGGAGCGTGGCGAGCAGGGCGCGGCGCTTGTCCCCGCGCAGGCGCAGCGGGGCTCCGTCCATCTCGACGCCGAACTGCCCGAGCAGTTTCACGCGCAGCCCGCCGGCGGTGTGCGCGGACGCGCCCTGCCGGGCCTGCCCGGCCGTGTCGTGCCACCGCCTCGCCGGGTCGCTCAGCGACACAGCACCCTCCCCCTCGCGGAGCGCGCGTGCGAGCGGGTGAACCCCGGCGCCCCCTGGTTCCAGGGTGCCGCCTGAGCTGGGATATCGCAATCACGTACCCCCCACTTGCCGCTGCGGCCGTCCCTTGGAATCCTGGATTCTCCCGCTTTTTCCCCTCTCCTCGTTGACTCTTCACCACGACCGAAAGAAACTTTCCTCCATGGCGGAAATTCCGAAGCCTGCGGGCGGACGGGCGGAGACCGGACAGGTCTCCGCGCCTCCCGTCCCCACGACGGTCCTGCGCATCCGGTCGCTCCTGCCCTCCCTCGCGCCCGCGGAGCGGCGGGTCGCGCAGCACGTCGTCGACGACCCCGAGCGGGCCGCCGCCTCCTCCATCACCCAGCTCGCCAAGGACTGCGCCACGTCCGAGGCCACCGTGATCCGGTTCTGCCGCACCATCGACTTCAGCGGCTACCGGGAGCTGCGCCTCGCCCTGGCCACCGAGGCCGGTCAGGCGCGTGGCGCCCGCGGGGCGGCCCCGGAGCTGTCCAGCGACATCAACCCCGACGACACCCTCGTCACGGTGGTGCAGAAGATCGCCTACACCGACGCGCGCGCGGTGGAGGAGACCGGCGCCGCCCTGGACGTGGAGGTGCTGCGCACGGTCATCGACACGATGGCGGGCGCGCGGCGCATCGACGTGTACGGGGTGGGCGCCAGCGCGTTCGTCGGCGCCGACCTCCAGCAGAAGCTGCACCGGATCGGGCTCACCTCGTTCGCGTGGTCGGACGCGCACGTGATGCTCACCAGCGCGGCGCTGCTGGACGAGCGCGACGTGGCGATCGGCATCTCCCACAGCGGGACGACCATAGACACGGTGCAGGCGCTCACGGAGGCGGGGCGGCGCGGCGCCCGGACCGTCGCCGTCACCAACTTCCCCCGATCGCCGATCGGGTTCGCCGACCACGTGCTGACCACCGCGGCCCGCGAGACCACGTTCCGCTCGGGGGCCACCGCGAGCAGGCTCGCGCAGCTGACCGTGGTGGACTGCCTGTTCGTGGGTCTGGCGCAGAGCCGCTACACCGACAGCCGCACCGCGCTGGAGACGACCTTCGAGGCGGTGCGGGGGCTGCGGATCAACGACGACCGCAGGCGCCGCAGGGGCGAGGCCCCCGGCGGCGGGAGCACGGACGACAACGACGGCTGACCGTACGCGTCCCGCTCCCGCCGCCCGGCTCCGACCGGCGGCGGAGGCGGGACGGTCGAACGAGGGAAAGGAACGGCACCGGTGCGGACCGAACAGGAGAGCGCTGTGCACGACGACGGGCGCGGAACCCGGCCGGAAGGCGGGGACGCCCCTCGGGAGGCCGGCGCCCCGCTGACCTCCGAAGGGAACGGGGGCGGTGCGGCCGTGATCGTGCGCGCGCCGACGGAGGCCCGCAACTCCGGTACCCACGACATCGACCTGCTCCCGGCGCTGGACGTGCTGCGACAGATCAACGCCGAGGACGTCACGGTCCCCGGCGCGGTGGGCGCGGTCCTGCCGGAACTGGCGCGGGCCGTGGAGCTGGGGGTGGCCGCCCTGGAGAGCGGGGCGGCCATCCACTACTTCGGCGCGGGCACCTCGGGGCGGATCGCCGCCCAGGACGCGGCCGAGCTGCCGCCGACCTACGGCGTGCCCGCCTCGTGGGTGGTGGCCCACCACGCGGGCGGCGGGGAGGCCCTGGCGCGGGCCGTGGAGGGGATCGAGGACGACTGGGAGTCGGGCCGGGCCGACGCCGCCGCGATCACGCCGGGGTCGCTGGCCGTGGGCCTGGCCGCCAGCGGGCGCACCCCCTACGTGGGCGGGGCGCTGGAGGCGGCCCGGGAGCGCTCGGCCGCGACGGTGCTGATCAGCGCGAACCCGCAGGCGCCGCTGGCGCGGGAGGCGGACGTGCACGTGGGCATGGCCACCGGCGCGGAGGTGATCGCCGGGTCCACACGGATGAAGGCGGGCACGGCGCAGAAGCTGGCGCTGAACGCGTTCTCCACGGCGGTGATGGTGCGGATGGGGCGGACGTACTCGAACCTGATGGTGGGGGTGGACGCCACCAACGGCAAGCTGCGCGGCCGCGTGGTGACCATCCTGACGCAGGCCACCGGGCTGGACGAGCGGGTGTGCGCGCGGGCGCTGAACGCGGCGGAGGGCGACACCCGCGTCGCGCTGGTGTCGCTGCTGGCCGACGTGGACGCGGACACGGCGGCCCGGGCCCTGGGTGAGGCGCGGGGCCGGGTCCGCCCCGCGCTGGCCGGGCTGGGCCTGCCGGGCCAGGCCGCCCCGGAGTAGGGACGGCGGGGCGGTCTGGACGGCCGCTGTCCCGCGCGGGTTGAGTCCCGCGCGAGTCTTCCACAGGCCGGAGGTCCCTCTAGCGGTGTCCGTCCCGTCCGGCCTACGTTGGATACGGGGGGTCCCCGGCCTCCCCCGCTTCGCGCTGCCCGCGCAGCGGAGGTCGCGCCCGCCCGGGCTGGGACCCGCGCGGACTTGACCCCGCGCGGGTTGGGTCCTGCGCAGGTCGGGCCCCGCGCGGGCTGGGCCCCACACGGTCCGGGTCCCGCGCGGGTCTTCCACAGGCCGAAGGTTCCTCTGGCCCGGGGCCGGGCGGGCGGCGTAGGCTCGGTTCCGGGGGCGCCGCGCGCCGCCGTGCGAGGGGGCTGGCCCCCGTATCCGAGTCTCCCGCGCCGCCGCCCGCCCCGCCAGCCCCGGTCCGCGGCTGTGGACGACCGCCGCCCCGCTCAGCCTCGTTCGACGGCGGTGCCGATCAGACCGATCGGCGGGGAACCCAGGTCCAGCAGGGCCCGGTGGAAGCGCTCCAGGGTGAACCCGTCGCCCCAGTGCTCGCGCGCCCGCTCCCTCAGCCGCAGGATCTCCAGCTTGCCCCAGGTGTAACGGCCGTAGGTGGGGTCGAAGGTGGCGCGGCGCGCCTCGGCCAGGGCCGAGGGCCCCTGGAGCGGCGTGTCCTGGGCGAAGCGGGCGGCCGCCTCCTCCACGGACATGGTGCCGCTGTGCATGCCGATCGCCACGGACAGGCGGGTGACGCGGATGAGCGCCTCCACCCACACCCCGGTCTCGTAGTGGTCGGCGGTCCAGGCGGGGTCGCCCAGCCGTTCGGCGGCGTAGGCGCCGAAGCCCTCGTCCACGCACACCTCCTCCACGTAGTGCGCCCAGCCCTCGGCGAAGGTCATCGAGTGCAGGGCGCGGCGCACCGGCCCGGGCGCCTGACGCAGCGCACGGCCGTGGGAGAAGTGGCCGGGAGCCACCTCGTGCACGCTGACGGCTGGCAGGGTGGTGTGGCTGAACATCTCCAGCCACTCGTCGGCCTCCTCCGCGGTCCAGGAGGCGTCGGGCGGGGTGATGAAGTAGAAGGAGGGCGTGTCGGCCTCCCACGGGCCCGACCACGCCATCATCGCGGTGGCCCAACGCTGGGAGGGCGGGGAGACGTCCACGCGGCACTCGCCGTCGTTGTGGGGCGCCAGGCCGCGTTCGGCGGTGAACGCCACCGCCAGCTCCGTCCAGCGGCGGGCGGCGTCCAGCACTCCGTCGGTGTCGGGGTGCTGGCGGGTGAGCTCGCGGACGAACTCCATCGTGTCGCGGCCGGGGGCGAGGCGCCCGACGGCCTCGGCCAGGCGCCCGCGCAGGCGGTCGCGTTCGGCGTCGGCGCGGGCGGCCAGGTCCGCGAGGTCGACCTCGACGGCCTCGCCGCTGCCCATGAGGCGGGCGAGCGGCTCGGCGCCGAGCCCGGCGCTGCGGGGGCCCTCCCGTACCGCCTTCTCGACGTGGGCGAGCAGGCGCGCGTGCGCGGCCAGGGCCGCGTCGCGCACATCGGCGGGCACGTCGTCGGGGAGGCCGTCGGCCACCCCCCGGACGGCGCCGAGGAGGGACTCCGCGAGGGGGGCGGGCAGGCGGTCCAGGGCCGCGATCGCGTTGTCGACCACGCGCGGCCACTCGGCCAGGTGGGCGATGCGGGCGGCGTCGCGCTCGGCCCGGGGCGCGTACGCGCGGTCGTAGCCCGACAGGTCGAGTTCGTTGACGTGGTAGAGGGGGTTGGCGCGGTGCAGCTGGAGTTCGCCCAGCTCGTAGCGCAGGGCGTTCTCGAAGGCGGCCAGGTGGGCCTCGTCGTGCGGGTCTTCGAGGGGTTCGCCGCCGAGTCCGGCCAGGGCCTCCCGGACCCCTTCGGGCGACAGGTCGGCGACCTTGCCGTCGTACTCGTGCATGCCGGAGCCTTCACGCATGTTCATCGGCCTGAGGTCGGCCAGGCGCCGGAGCCGCGCGGGCAGGTCTTCGTGCTGTGGCTGGAAGGACATGCGGCGACTCTAGCCCCGGAGAGGGCCGTGCGGACAGACGGTCCGCGGGCCTGGACCGGACCGGTCGGGTCCGCTGCGCCGTACCGGAACTTGCGCCGCGCCGGAACTCCGGAGCGGGGCCGGGCGTCTTCCCAAGCGTGACGATCCCAGATCCCGCCACACCCCAGAGTCCCCCGTCCGACGACGACACCGGTGTCCTCCGCGACCGGCCCTCCCCCGCTTCCGGCGGCTCCGGTGCCGACACCGCCGACGACGTCTCCGGCGCCGAGAGCACCGGGAGCGCCGGGGCTTCCGCTGGTCGCGGCGGCCGCCGCGGACGCCGGACGTGGCTGGGACGCCTCGCCGTGCTGGCCGTGTTCGCGATGGTGGCGGGCTGCGTGCCGTTCCTGTGGGTGCTCTCCTCCACCTCCGACCACCGCCACACCGCCGCCGCCGTGCCGGAACGCCCGGTGGCACTGGTGCTGGGCGCCGGGGTTCGCCCCGACGGGCGGCCCAGCCTGCTGCTGGCCCGACGCCTGGACACCGCCGCCGACCTCTACTTCGCCGGGAGGGTCGACGTCGTCCTGGTGACCGGCGACAACAGCGTCGAGCACTACAACGAGACGGACACCATGCGCGCCTACCTGGTGGACGCCGGGGTCCCGGGAGAGCACGTCGTGGGGGACTACGCCGGGTTCTCCACCTGGGACTCGTGCGTGCGGGCCCACGAGGTGTTCGGGGTGCGGGAGGCCACCGTGGTCACCCAGGACTTCCACCTGCCCCGCGCCGTGCGGCTGTGCCGTTCGGCGGGCATCGACGCGGTGGGCGTGGCCGACTCCAGTCTGGAGGAGCGCACCTTCGCCACCGTGTACGGATGGTTCCGGGAGGTCCCGGCGGCGGTGGCGGCGCTGGGCTCGGTGGTGCTGCGGCCCGACCCGACGTTCCTGGGCGACTACGAGACCGGAGTGGACGAGGCCCTGGCGCTGGAGCGCGAACCGGGGGCGGCGGGCGGCTGACCGCCCGGCCCCGGAGCCGTGCACGGCGGCCGGGGGGCCGCGGCGGGCGATCGCGACCGGTCGGTCCACCGGCGCCGGGAACCGCGCCGGTGGACCGGGCGCGCCCTACCGTCCTCCTCCGAAGAGGCGCCCCAGCAGCCCGCCGGGCTGGGGGGCAGCGGGCTGCTGCGGCTGCGGGGCCGCGGCCTGCTCCGGCTCCGGTTCGGGCTCCACACCCGCGAGCGCGCAGAAGTCCTCGGCGTTGTCCGGCAGCGCCCAGGCGCTCAGGGTCCGCGTGAACTCCTCGTCCTCCCAGGCGGAGGCGGGCAGTTCGGCGATCGTCCAGAGGACCTTGAGGGTCTCCTCGTCGTAGTCGGC
This sequence comes from Nocardiopsis sp. M1B1, assembly GCF_052466615.1. Lineage (NCBI taxonomy): Bacteria > Bacillati > Actinomycetota > Actinomycetes > Streptosporangiales > Nocardiopsidaceae > Nocardiopsis > Nocardiopsis sp. M1B1. Next base: position 1,392,834 of record NZ_CP196194.1, on the reverse strand, counting down.
CTCGGCGTGCTCCTCGGCGGTGTGGCCCTTGCTACGGGGGCCGAGCACCAGTTCCAGGCCGACGCCCGTCACGAGGGCGCGCGAGTCCTCCTCGCCCTTGATCAGGCCGGGCAGGATGTCCAGGCGCAGGCGGCGGGCGCGGTCGCCCGCGCGGCCCAGCGCCAGGAAGCCCAGTACCTGCGGGGAGTGCCCGCCGCAGTGCGGCCAGGACTCGTTGAACAGGCCCTGGTAGCCCATGGAGGTGCCGCCGCCGCGGCCGATGCGGCGCAGCGCCTCGCGCGGGGTGTTCTCGCCGTGGATGAGCAGCATCGCCACCGAGGCGGCGAAGGAGTTGTACAGGTTCCCGCTCGCCATCTGGTGGGTGAGGCCGACCGAGAGGTCGATGTCGGTCGGGCTGGCCAGCAGGCCGAGGGCGAACAGTTCCGCGGGGAGCGGGTCGCCGCCGCTGTCCAGCGCGTTCATCACGTCGCGCAGGCTCGTGGGCGCCTGCGGGGCGGGGCGCAGGTCCTTGGCGAGCAGGACCTGGGAGGCTCCGGTGATCTCGGCGGTGATGCGCTCGGCGTCGTCGGGCAGGAAGGCCAGGAGGTAGCTCACCCACTCCCCAGCGCGGTCCATTCCGCCGCGGTTGGCGCCGCCGTGGAGCAGGGAGACCAGGTCGGGGACGCGGGCGCGGACGGCCTCGTAGGTGTCCAGCTCAGCCTGGAGGATCGCGGCGCCGTCGGGCTGCTCCATCACGGCGAGCCGGTTGCGCATGCGGTGGTGGTGCTGCTCGTCCGGGGCCTCCTCGGCCCAGTCGCGGTACTGCTGGCGGACCTTCTCGGCGTCGTTGGAGGCCGCCCAGGCCACCTCGTCGCGCCACTGGTCCAGGTCGCGGGCCTCGGGGAAGCGGTCCTCGGCGTGCCCTGCCACCAGCTCCAGGAGCAGGCTCAGGGGACGCCAGCGGTCGGTGGCCGGGGTGGATTCGGCGCAGGCGAGGTCGACCAGGAAGTCGACCGCCTTGGGTGCGGCGAGGTGTCCGGGCGCGGGGAAGTGGATGATGTCGTGGAGTTCGGAGAGCGCGCTGTCGCTCCCGGCGAGCTGGCCGAGGAGCTCGGGGATGCGAGCGCCGCCCTCGGGGGCCAGGGTCGCCCAGTCCACGTTCTCCGCGCCGTCGTGTGGGTCGGTGGTCGCGTTCATGGTGCCGATTATCCCGCCTGAACCGGTGCACGCGAATCCACCTGTGGACGAGCCGGGCGGTGCGGCGGCGCCCAAGCCCGAGGCCGGGGGCGGGGGCGGGCAGCACGAAGCGGAGGAGCCCGGGGACCCCCCTGTCACCACGCTAGGTCCGCGCCGCGTGGCGGCGCCAGAGGCGGTTCGCGCCTGTGGACGCCCGGGCGGCGCGACGGTCAGCGCCTCGGACCGGGTCGCGTTAGGGCTCGCTCCGGGCGGGCGCCGGGCGCAGCACGGCGTCGCGCAGGGCCTTGACCGCGGCGGCCACCTCACGGGCGTAGCCGATCACGGTGGAGCGGCGGCGGGCGCCCATGCTGGAGTCGCCCACCCCGACGGCGTCGATCCCCGCGGCCCGGGCGAGGGAGACCGTGCGGGGCAGGTGGAAGGACTGGGTGACCATGGTCGCCTCACGGACCCCGAACAGGTCGCGCACCCGCACGCAAGTGTCCCAGGTGCGGTAGCCGTGGCGGTCGGCGTCGATCCGGTCGGCGGGCACGCCCTGTCCGACCAGGTAAGCGGTCATGGTGTCGGTCTCGCGGCGCGACACCTCGCGGTTGTCTCCCGAGACGATGATCCGCTCGACACGGCCGTTCTCGTACAGGCGCACGGCCAGGTCCAGGCGGCGGGCGAGCAGCGGCGAGGGTCCGTCGTTCCAGGCGGCGGCCCCCAGGACCACGGCCACGGGCCGGTGCGGGACGGTGTCGACCTCCCCGCGGCGCCCGGCGCTGCCCAGGAAGGTCCAGGCGTAGGGGCCCAGTGCCAGGGCGCACGCGCCCGCTCCGACCGCCGCGATCCACAAGCCCACCCTGCCGCCCTTTCCCGTCGTCCGGCGCGCGTCCGCCACCCGTCCGCGCGGTGCCGCGGCCCGCCCGGGTGCTCCCGGGGCGGTGGCCGCCTCCGCCCCGCGCGTGCGCGGGGCCGCGCATGGGCAGGAAGTAGGAGTTGACCCAGGCTTCCTCCGCCCCGTGCGTGCGCGGGGGCGCGCGTCGCACCCATCATGGCGCACCGGCGGAGCGCGGGTATCCGGACGAAGGCGGACGGACCCGTGCGGGAGGCCGAAAACCGGGACGCGTCAGAACCTCCGTGCCGGGCCCGCCTCCCCTGGGAGGCCCGGAACCGGCTCCGTACGGAACCGTCCCCGGCCGGAGCCGGACTCCCGCTCGCGGAGGCCCACCGCGGCCGCGCGGGAACCCGGCCTCAGCTCCCCAGACCCGCCAGAGCGCCCCAGGAGAAGGGCCGCTTGTACCGGATCGTCAGGGAGCCGCCCTGGCAGGAACCGGTGATGACGAAGTGCGGTGCGGACGCGCGGCGGAGGGAGTCGACGCTGTTGCGCAGCGTGCCGAACCAGGAGGCGTCCGCCTCCACGTCGGCGGTGGCGCCCTCGGGCAGGATCACGTCGCCCGAACCCCAGGAGGCGTCGACGTGGACCTCGACGACGGAGGCGGTCAGGGAGGCCTCGCGGAAGTCGAGCCGGGTGGAGCCGTACTTGTTGTACACCTCGACGCGGTGCGGCACCTTCCACACGCCCTTGCGGACGACGGGGCTGCCCTGGGAGCGGATGACGAGGGCGTCGCCTCCGTCGCGGCGCTCCGGGAGAAGGCCCTCCACCGGCCGCGCGACGGTGCCCGGCAGCGTCTCGGCGCCCGTCGGCAGGTCGGCGGTGACCGGTTCGAGGTCGGCGTAGGTCTTGGCCGCGTAGACGGCGTTGAGCCGTTCGTCGAGTTCGTCGAGGGTGATGCGCCCCTGCGCCGCCGCCTCCCGCAGGACCTCCGCCACCTGGTCCCTCTCCGCGTCGGAGACGCGCATCCGACTCATGTCATTGGAGGCCACTGTCGCTCGCCCGGTCCTTTCCCGCTCCTTTTGTCACCACCACGGTAGAGCATGGGCGGAGAGGAGCGCGGTGCGGAACCGGCGCCGCCGCGGACCGGCCCCTCACGCGGGCGGGAGCGGCCGCGGGGCCGTGACCGGCACCCGCGTCCCCTCTCACCGCAGGTTGGCGGCCCGGCGCGCTTTGGGGAGGTCGGGGACTGGGTACCGCTTCTCTAGGGTGGTTGAGGACTCTGCCGGGGTAGGACGGACCCCGGCAGAGTCCTGAACCACACGTGGTTCCTGACTCCCCCTGGTACACGATCTCGCGTCGGCGCGCGTCTGCACAGCGCGTGTCCGCAACCGGCCACACCGTGAACCGCTCCCCCGCCGCGCGGCCCGCCGTACGGGCCCGGCGCTCCCCTCCCCACCCTTCCGGTTTTCGGTCCCGCCCTCCATGCGTGATCGGGGCACCCTCATACTCCCCGTCGACCCCACGCGGAACAGGCACTCTTCCGGTGTCCGACCCCGTCGTTGAAGGGATTTCGGACAGATACACAAACCCGGTTCCGGACACAGCATCCGAACGGAGAACCGCAGGTCGCGGGAACCTCTCCCGACCGTCCCGGAAAACCTTCGCCCACCCGTCGAACACACCTCCGCAAACACGGCCCTGAACAGCCAAAACGCGAGAGCCTCGACATCTCCCGAACCTGGCGGGAAACGCACTGGGAGCGGCGTTTGCCGGAATTCCGCGGCGAGCATCCTTCCTTTGGGAGCCGCGGCCGCACAGGCCGTTCTCCCAGGCCAGACCATCCGATCCGACCTCCCCGAGCACCACAGACACCACCTTGGTCGAAGACCGGAGGAAACCACGACGTGTCCGCCCTCGCGATCGCCCCGACGTTTCTCAGCGACTTCACCCGCCTCACGCCCGACGTCCAGCTCAACACCCTGGCCGTGATGCGCGCCTGCCAGGTCGGCGACGAGCCCGACCTGGAGTCCGTCGCGGGCGCCGCCGACCCGGGCGTCCGGGTCGTCAGCATCGCCCCCGACTGGTCCGGCGTCGTCGTCCCCGACGCCGCGGGCCGCGGCCGGACCGGTGACGGCGACCTCGCCGACGGCACCCACTACCGCCTGGTCACCGTGCGCCCGCGCGACGAGGCCCTGCGCTTCGCGCGCGACCTGCGCCCCGAGGCGCCGACCGGGATCGACCCCGCCGAGGCCGACCCCACGCCCAGCGGCCCGCCCGAGCTGGCCGGGGCCCTGAGGGCGCCCTTCGACCAGTGGCAGCTGACCCTGCACCCCGACCAGCACCGGATCACCGAGGCGCACTACAACGGGTCCACGCAGGTCACCGGTGGCCCGGGGACCGGCAAGACCGTGATCGCGCTGCACCGCGCCGCCTACCTGGCCGAGCGCGACGCCGCCGCCCGCCCCGAGGACACCCGCGAGTCGGTGCTCCTGACCACCTACAACCGGGCGCTGGCGCAGTCCCTGGCCGAGCGGCTGGACCAGCTCCTGCCCGATCCCGGCGTGCGCGCCCGCGTGCGCGTGGCCACCATCGACAGCCTCGCCCGCTCGGTCGTGCAGACCCACACCAGCGTGGCGCCCCGCATGGTCGGCAAGGACGAGCTGGCCCGGCGCTGGCGCGCGGTGGCGGTGGCCGACGGCCTGCCCTTCTCCGGCCGCTTCCTGGTGGACGAGTGGGAGCAGGTCATCCTCGCCAAGGGCCTGGAGCTGCTACCCGACTACATCCGCTGCGAGCGCAGCGGGCGGGTGCAGCACCTGGCTCCCGAGCACCGCCGCCAGGTGTGGGAGACCGTGCGGCGCTACGTCGGCGCCATGAGGGTGGAGGGGATGTGGTCCTACCCCCAGCTGGCCGCCGAGGCCGCGCGGATCCTGGGCCGCCGCGAGCCGCTGTTCCGGCACGCCGTGGTCGACGAGGCCCAGGACCTGCACCCGACACAGTGGCGGATGCTGCGCGCCGCCGTCCCGGAGGGGCCGGACGACCTGTTCATCGTCGGCGACCCGCACCAGCGGGTGTCCGACAACCGGGTGTCACTGGCCTCGCTCGGCATCAACGTGCGCGGGCGCGGCCAGCGGCTGCGGGTGAGCTACCGGGTGACCCAGGAGATCCTGGACTGGAGCATGCCGATCCTGGACCGCCGCGCGGCCCTGGGCATGGACGACAACGCCGACACCCTGGCCGGGTACCGCTCGCTGCTGCGCGGTCCGGCGCCGGTGGTGCGCGGCTGCGAGGACCGCGCCGAGGAGCTCACCGCGCTGGGCGACTGGGTGCGGGTGTGGCTGGAGGCCGGGGTCAACCCGGCGGAGATCGCGGTGGCCGGGCGCAACCAGTGGGTCGTGCGCGGCATCGCCAAGGAGCTGGAGGCCAGGGGCGTCCCCACCGCCCAACTGGAGGACAGCGGCACCGCCGAGGCGGTGCGCGTGGGGACGATGCACCGGCTCAAGGGCCAGGAGTTCCGGTGCGTGGCGCTGATCGGCGTCAGCGACCACCTGCTGCCGCCCAAGGCCGCCATCGAGGCCGCCGACGGCGACCAGGTGGCGCTGGAGCACGCCTTCCAGCAGGAGCGGACGCTGCTGTTCGTGGCCTGCACCCGGGCCCGTGACGCGCTGTACGTGTCGCACGTGGGCAGGGCCAGCCGTCTGATCGACTCAGGTCTGTGACGGCGCGGGGGCGGGGGCGGCGCGGAGACTGCGCCCCCGCCCCCGTGTGCGGCGGCGCGGTCAGGCGCCGCCGTAGCGGCCGTTGAGGTCGGGGATGTTCATGGCGTCGGTGCTGGCCAGCGGGTCGTCCACGTCCACGTCGGTGACGATCATGTACGGCAGCAGCAGCGGGGGCGGGAAGTCCGGTGTGAAGGTGAGCGGGATCCCCAGGATGCGCACGTGCATGCGGGTGATGTGCATCTGGACGGACCCGTCCATGACCATGGTGGGCAGGCCCAGGCTCATCCGGGTTCCGGCGTCCTCGAACCACAGTTCGGCGTTGACGAAGTCGGCCCGGCTCATGGTCAGCCGGATGTACCTGCGGGGCCCGTCGAGGGTGGGGCACTCCACCACGCCGTCGTAGCGGGCGCCGCTCATCGTCAGCCGGTCGGCGGTCAGGCCGGAGGTGCGGACCGAGCCGGTGGAGCAGTCGTAGGCCTCCTCCACCGGAACCTCGGGCAGCTCGCCCTCGTCCCGGGCCGCCTGGCAGGCGCGGACGGCGTCCAGGAACTCCTCCTCGGACCCGGCCAGGGCGGACTCACCGGTGCCCATCTCGCACTCGTCCGGGTTCGCCTCCCGGTCCGGCCCGTCCTCCTCCGGCTCTTCCCCGGGCTCCTCTTCCCCGGTCTCCTCGTCCTCAGGCCGTTCGTCCGCACCGCCCCCCTCGTCCGCGCCGGGCCCCGTGCCCGGCTGGGTGGGCCGGTCGGTGGGGCTCGCCGAGGGCTCGTCCGAGGGGGAGGGGGAAGGCGAGGGCGAGGGCTGTTCCTCCTCGTCGCCCGGGGGCAGGAACCAGTCCCAGGGCCAGTCGGCGGGCGCGGCGGCGCTGGCCAGGGTCACGGCCAGTGCCAGGGGCAGGGCGAGCGCGGCCAGCGGCCGGGACGGAGGCGGGCGGTCGCTGACGACCCCGCCGGGTGTCGCGGGACCGGTGTCCCTGTCGGGAAGGGACCCGGGAACGCCCGCTTCGGGCGCGGTCTCGGCTGGCACGGCGGGCACGGCGGGCACGGCGGCCGGAGGTTCCTTCCCCACCGCGTGCCCACCGGCCTCGTCGGTCGCTTCGGGGCCGCGGGGGTCGACGGCCCCGGGAACGCCCGTGTCGGGTGTCGCGGGACCGGCTGCGTCGGCGTCCGCGGCCCGGCGGCGTCCCCGGCCGCGCCTTCGGCGACGGTCCACGCGGGGCGCCCACGCGAAGACGAGGGAACCGCCGACGATGCCGAGCAGCATCCCGATGACGAAGCCGCCGAAGTTGGAGGTCACGAAGGACACCAGGCCGAGCATGAGCCCGACCACCCCGAAGAAGAGGTGCTGCGCGGGCTGGAACCAGCTCAGCGCTCCCAGGGTGATCAGCAGCACCGCGATGAGCGGGCCCGACACACCGGCGACACCGGTGTAGGCGATCAGGTCGATGGGCAGGATCAGGCTCTGCGTGGCCGGCGCGACCAGCAGCTCGACTCCGGCGATGACGAGGAGGAGCCCGCCCCAGAACGGGCGTCCGCGCCGCCAGCTGCGCAGGCGCGCCCGGCCCCCGCGGAGCAGGGTCAGTGCGTGGGCCATGGGATCAGAAGCACTCGTGCTCGCCGGGCCGCACGGCCAGGCTCAGACCGGACAGCTTCAGGGATCCGGAGGTGACCGCCCATGTGGTCAGCCGCATGTCGGAGACGGTGATGTTCTGGGACTGGAGGCCGAAACCGCCCGCCGGCCCCTGGCCGCCCTCGGCCCTGTCCAGCGTGCTGGCGTCGCGGCCGATCTCGATGGAGCCGAACTCGGCGTCGCCCTGGAGCTGCTCGATGTCCAGGACGAGGTTGGTGCCCTCGACCGGGGTGGACTCTCCCGCGGTGATGACGAGGGTGGCCTGGCCGATGGGCAGGTCCCACAGGGAGGACATGCACAGGTTGGTCAGCTCGGCGGAGCCGACCGAGGACAGGCCGACCGGGCGTGAGGAGCCGTCGACGGAGGTGGCGGCGTCGCCGTACTGGGTGAAGCCGGTGCCGACGAGCTGGTCGGCGGACATCTTGAAACTGTCACCGGACACCGCGAAGGAGGCGGCGAGCAGGCCCTGGGTGGTCATGCCTCCGAGGACCGCGGCGGCCGCGAGCCCGGGAACGGCCACGAGGGCGAACCTGCGCCAGCGCGTTCCGCCACCGGCTTCGTGCTGCTCAGGCGCGTCCTGAGGCGCCTCGGACGCCTCGGACGCCTCGCCGGAAGCCTTGGGCATGAGTACCTCCAGTGTTCCGCCGCCCGTGAGCGGCGAGGGGGAGCCGAACTTGCGCCGAGGCACGCCACGTGTGTTACATGGAACACACCCTACTCGGCGGTAGTGACGAACATTACAATAGTTGTTGTCACATTTCTAGATGGCGCATTCAATGTTGCGGACCCGTATCCGGCGCACTACGGGAGACCGCGACTGACCTGGAGAGAGACCCACCGTGCCCCCAGAGCGCAGCACAGACCCCACCGCCACCACCGTCACCACCAGCTCCTCCGCCCCCACCCCCCGAACCGCCGCCGAAACCCCGACCGGAACCAGGGCCGAGACCGGGTCCGCGGCCGGTGACCGCGCCGACCGCTTCGACTACGACGTCCTGGTCGTGGGCTCGGGGTTCGGCGGCTCGGTGAGCGCCCTGCGCCTCACCGAGAAGGGCTACCGCGTCGGCGTCCTGGAGGCGGGACGCCGCTTCACGCCCCAGACTCTGCCCTCCTCGTCCTGGGACGTCCGCAACTTCCTGTGGGCGCCCAAGCTCGGCATGTACGGCATCCAACGCATCCACCTGCTGCGCGACGTGATGATCCTGGCGGGCGCCGGCGTCGGCGGCGGTTCCCTCAACTACGCCAACACGCTGTACCACCCGCTGGACCCGTTCTTCGAGGACCCGCAGTGGCGGCACATCACCGACTGGAAGTCGGAGCTGGCGCCGTTCTACGACCAGGCCCGCCGCATGCTCGGCGTGCGCACCAACCCCACCGTCACCCCCTCCGACGTGCACATGAAGGCGGTCGCCGAGGACATGGGCGTGGGGCACACCTTCCGCCTCACCCCGGTGGGCGTGTGCTTCGGCGACGGACAGGACGGCGACGGCGCCCGGGCCGAGCCCGGCGCGTCCGTGGGCGACCCCTACTTCGGCGGCGCGGGCCCCGACCGGCGGGCCTGCACGGAGTGCGGGGAGTGCATGACCGGATGCCGCCACGGCGCCAAGAACGCCCTGACCGAGAACTACCTGTACTTCGCCGAGCGCGACGGCGCCGAGGTGCACCCGCTGACCACCGTCGAGCGGCTGCGCGAACTGCCGGGCGGGGGCTTCGCCGCCGACACCGTCAGGACCGACGCGCCCCGGCGGCGGTCGAACGCCCGCACGTTCACCGCCCGCCAGGTGGTCGTGGCCGCCGGGACCTACAACACCCAGACACTGCTGCACCGCATGCGCGACTCGGGCGCGCTGCCCCGCCTGTCGGCGAGGCTGGGCACGCTCACCCGCACCAACTCCGAGGCGCTCGTCGGCGCGATGACCCGCCGGGTCCGGCCGCAGGAGGACCTGACCCGGGGCGTGGCCATCACGTCCTCGATCCACCCGGACGAGAACACCCACATCGAACCGGTCCGCTACGGCAAGGGCTCCAACGCGATGGCTCTGCTCACCGCGATGCAGGTGCCCGGCGGCGGGCGGGTCCCGCGCTGGCTGCGGTTCCTGGGCCTGGCGGCGCGCCACCCCGTGGTGTTCGCCCGCAGCCTCTCCGCCCGCCGCTGGTCTGAGCGGACCATCATCGGCCTGGTGATGCAGTCGCTGGACAACTCGCTGACGACGTCGGTGCGGCGGGGGCCGCTGGGCGGGAAGAGGAGGCTGACCTCCCGGCAGGGCCACGGCGAGCCGAACCCGACGTGGATCCCGGCCGGGCAGGAGGCGGCCACCCGGCTGGCCGAGCGCATCGACGGCTTTCCCGGGGGCACGGTGGGCGACGTGTTCAACGTCCCGATGACCGCGCACTTCCTGGGCGGCTGCCCGATCGGCGACAGCGCGGAGACCGGCGTCATCGACCCCTACCACCGGTTGTACGGCCACCCGGGCGTCCACGTGGTGGACGGCTCGGCGGTCACCGCGAACCTGGGGGTGAACCCGTCGCTGACCATCACCGCGCAGGCCGAGCGCGCGATGTCGATGTGGCCCAACCGGGGCGAGGAGGACCCCCGGCCGGAGCAGGGCGAGCGGTACCGGCGGGTCGGGCCGGTGCTCCCGGCGTCCCCGGCGGTCCCGGCCGGGGCCTTCGCCGAACTGCGGTTCACCGTCCCGCTCCCGCTCACGGTGGTGGACTCCGAGGCGTCGAGGGAGGACGCCGCCCCGGCGTGAGAGGCACCCGTGGAGCCGACAGCGGCGGTCCGCCGAAGGGGGCCGCCGCCCTCAGCTCCGAGCGCGTCGGTCGTACTCCCTCTGGCTCGCCCGTATCTCGTCCGCGTTGTCGACCGTCCACCCGTACAACCGGCCGAACGGCTCCCGCAGGGATTCGCCGAGCGGGGTGAGGGAGTACTCGACCCCGACCGGTGAGGTCGGCAGCACGCGGCGCACGATCATCCCGTTGCGCTCCAGGCGGCGCAGGGTCTGGGTCAGGACCCGCTGGGTCACACCTTCGAGGCGGCGCTTGATTCCGTTGAACCGGGTGGGCTCGTCGAGGACCGCCATCACCATCATCGACCACTTGTCCGCGATCTGGTCGAGAATCGGGCGGCTGGGGCAGTCGGCCCGGAAGACGATGCCGCTCCCGGTGTCGGCGCCGGTTCCAGAAGCAGCCATGTCGGTATCCCCCGCGATCCCTACGATGCCGAAAGTGCGTTATTGACGTCGGTCGTCCACCGCCGCACTGTAAGTATGCACCAGGAACCTAGGTGCATATCAGGTACGGATCGGAGACCTCCATGAGCCACGACGCCTACGGAACCCTGCGAGTGGGCCGCGAGGACGGCATCGCCCGCGTCACCCTCGACAACCCGCCCGTCAACATCCTGGACGCCGCCATGATGACCGACCTCCGGCACCTGCTGGTCACCCTGAGGGACGACGACTCGGTCCGGGTGATCGTGTTCGACAGCGCCGATCCGGAGTTCTTCATGGCCCACGTGGACATGTCGCTCGTCGACGCTCCGGACGCCTTCGACGGCCTCGCGGCCGACCTTCCCGACGGCGTCAACGTCTTCCAGGCCCTGGGGGAACTACTCCGGCACCAGCCCCAGGTGACCATCGTCAAGCTCGCCGGGACGGCGCGCGGCGGAGGAGCGGAGTTCGTCACGGCCGCGGACATGGCGTTCGCGGCGATCGGTCGCGCCGGGCTCGGCCAGATCGAAGCTCTCATGGGCATCGTCCCCGGCGGAGGGGGCACGCAGTACCTCGCCGGCCGGATCGGCCGCGGTCGCGCCCTGGAGGCGGTGCTGGGTGCCGACCTGTACGACGCCGAAACCGCGGAGCGCTACGGCTGGGTGAACCGGGCCGTCCCCGCCGACGAACTCGACGGCACCGTCGACCGCCTCGCCCGCAACATCGCGGCCCTGCCCGAGGGGGTGGTCGCGGCGGCCAAGCGCGCCATCGTCCCCGAGGACCTGGCCGAGGGTCTCCTGCGGGAGCACGACGCCTGGGCGGGCCAGATCGCCCGCCCCGCGGCCGAGCGCCTGATCCGCGGCGGCCTGGCCAGCGGTGCACAGACCCGCGACGGCGAGCGCGACCTGGAGGGCCTGTTCCGGGGGCTGCCGGACTAGGTTCGGCCTGTTCCAGGCGGTCTCGACCAGGCTCCCGTGGAGCGTGGGCCGACACCGGCGGGCCTCCTCAGGCGGACCCCGTCAGGCCCTCGGGAGCCCCGCCGCGCTGTCCGCCCACGCCTTCCTTGTCCGCGCCGTCCTTGTCCAGGTACTCCATCGCCAGGGCGAAGTGCTCCCCCATGACGTTGGTGAGGTTCTCCGCCATCGCCTGCGCCAGCACCGCGTCCACGGCCTGCTGCGCGAGCGGGCGCACCCGGCGGATCAGCTCGGCCATCTCGGCGGTCTCCTCGCTGCGGACCACCGTGCCGGGCGCGTACTCGGCGATGATGTGGTCGGCGACCAGGCGGACCATGTGCTCGGCGACGTGGCCGACCTTGTCGCGCAGGTTCTCCGCTATGTCGAGCACCGAGTCCACGGTCATGCCCAGCTTCACCAGCTCGACCCCGGCGTGCAGCAGCCGCGGGCTGGGCACCCGGAAGCGCAGCCCGTCGCGTTCGAGCACGCCCAGGTCCAGGGAGCGCTTCACCGTGCGGGGCGTGACGCCGTGGCCGAAGAGTTCGCGCAGGTCGCCCATGGTCAGGTAGCCGGGGATCTCGTCGCTCCAGGCGTCCCCTATGGCCGACTCGAAGCCCAGGATGTCGGAGAGGTCCCCTCCGCGCTCCCACACCCGGAACATCTCGCCGATGTTGGCGAAGGTGTAGCCGCGCCGGAGCAGTTGGCCGATCAGCCGCAGACGCGCCAGGTGCGCCTCGGAGTAGATGCCCACGCGGCCCTCCCGGCGGGGAGGCGCGAGCAGGCCACGGTCCTGGTACACCCGGACGTTGCGCACCGTCGTGTCGGCGAGCCGGGCGAGTTCGTCAATGCGGTATTCGGCCATGGGTCCAGCCTAGAGACAACCGCGAACCTTACTCGTCAGTAAATTTCCCGTTCCACCCCATTGCATTGTGACAATGCCCGTTGTAACGTTCCGGCAGGAACTGTGGAGGAGATCACATGAGGACCCCCCTGCCGCGTCACCTGCGACGACTGCCCGGCCAGAACGCCCTCGTCACCGGCGCCTCCGGCGCTTTCGGCAGTGCCACGGTGGCCGTCCTCCGCCACCTCGGCGTGAACGTGGTCGGCATCGACCGCAAGCCCGCCCCCGGAGTCGTCGGCTGCGACATCACCGACGACGAGCAGGTGCGCGAGGGCGTCGCCGAGGCCCTGGACCAGCTCGACGGCCGCCTGGACCTGCTGATCCACTACGCGGGCGTCGGACCGGCCGTGGACATCGGCCAGGCCCCGGACGTCCACGTTCACCAGGCGCTGGAGGTCAACCTGCTGGGCACCTGGCGGGTCACCGCGGCCGCGATGCCCGCGCTGCTGCGCAGCAGGGGACGCGTCCTCATCACCGCCTCGCTCCTGGCCAACCTGTCGCTGCCCTTCGCCGGGGCCTACACGGTCTCCAAGAGGGCGCTGACCGCCTACGCCGACTGCCTGCGCGCCGAGTACGGCTCGCACATCGGCGTCACCACCGTCCACCCCGGCTACGTCGACACCCCGATCCACAACAGCTCCCGGGCCACCGGGGTGGCCCTCGACGGCCTCGTCCCCGCCGAGAGCGAACGCGACACCGTCATGGCGGTGGTCCGCGCGGCCGGGGCCAGGTACGCCCGCCGCGACACCGCCTCCACCGTGCTCGGCACCGCCGGGCTCCACCTGTTCCGGCACTTCCCCGGCACCACCGAACAGATCGTGTCGCTCCAGGTGGGCCTGCTCCTGTCGGACGGCGCCTTCGGGGAGGCGGAGATCGCCCGGGGACTCCACTCGCGGCACGCCAACCCCCTGGTCCGGCCGGACGCGTCCTGAGGAGGAACACACAGATGACCGCTGAGATCACCGCCAAGCCCAAGATCACCGACCGCGAGGACATCGCCAAGCGCCTGCTGCGCGGCTCGGCCAAGGCCTCCTTCGACCCGCTCGTCGAGATCGACTGGGACGCCCCCGTGGACAAGGACATGTGGGCGATCCGCCCCGAGCGCCTGTCGCTGTACGGCACCTACCTGTGGGACCGGCTCACCGAGGAGCAGCGCAAGGAGCTCTCCCGGCTGGAGATCGCCAGCGTCGCCACCATCGGCATCTGGTTCGAGACCATCCTCATGCAGATGCTGGTCCGCCACGCCTACCACCACGACCCCAGCACCAACCACGTCCAGTACGCCTACACCGAGATCGCCGACGAGTGCCGCCACACCGTGATGTTCGCCAAGATGGTGGGCAAGCTCGGCTGGCAGACGCACAAGCTCGACCCCGTCGCCTTCCACCTCGGCAACCTCTTCAAGACCATCGCGCACGGCCCGCTGATCTTCGCCGGGGCGCTGTTCGTCGAGGAGGTCCTCGACCAGCTCCAGCGCGAGGCGGTGCCCGACGAGCAGATCCTGCCGCTGGTGCGCTCGGTCTCGCGCATCCACGTGGTGGAGGAGGCGCGGCACATGCGCTACGCCCGCGAGGAGTTCCAGCGCGACTGGGCCACGCGCGGCCCGCTCAACCGGGCCTACAGCCGGATCATCCTCGGCCTGGTCACCTACTACTCGGCCACCCGGCTGATCAACCCCAAGGTGTACGCGCAGGTCGGACTCGACCCCCGCGAGGCCTCCCGGGTCGCCCGGAACAACCCCCACTGGATCGGCACCAAGACCTGGGCCGCCCGCAAGGTCGTGAGCACCCTGGACACCGCCGGCGCCATCACCGGCCTGGGCCGCTACTTCTGGAAGAGGGCCGGACTGCTCGGCTGACCCCTCCCCGGCTCCGGACGCCTCTCCTGTCGGCGCCCCGCAGCCGGGCCCCCTCGGGGGGAACGGGCCCGCTCCCCGTCCGCCCCCGAACCCGCAGGCCGCGGACTCCGGTCCGGAAGCACCGCGGCCTGCGGGCCCCAGACCCCATCGCCGGAGGACGAAACGCGCCGCGTCCTCCGGCGGTGGACCCGCCTCCCGGGGGCGAAACGCGCCACGTCCCCGGGAGCCCTCTCCCCGGAGGCGGAACACGCCGCGCCTCACGGGGTGGCAACTCCCCCGGGGGCGAAACGCGCCGCGCCCCCGGGGGACACACCCGCCGATCCGGACGGCGACACGTCCGGGCCGGTCCGCACGAAGGGACCAAGACGTGACCGAAGCACCACCCCACTTCCGGGTGGCCGTCATCGGCTCCGGCTTCGCCGGGATCGGGATGGCCGTCCGCCTCAAGCAGGCCGGTCTGAAGGACTTCGTGGTTCTGGAACGCGCCGGCGGGGTCGGCGGCACCTGGCGCGACAACTCCTACCCGGGCGCCGCCTGCGACGTCCCCTCCCACCTGTACTCGTTCTCCTTCGCGCCCAACCCGCACTGGAGCCGCAGCTTCTCCCCCCAACCCGAGATCCACGACTACATGGAGCGGGTTGCCGGGGAGTACGGGGTGCGGGAACACGTCCGCACCGACCACGACATGAGGTCCGCGCACTGGGAGCCCGAGGGCAACCGGTGGCGGATCGAGACCAGCCGGGGGACCGTCACCGCCCAGTTCCTCGTCAGCGCGGCGGGACCGCTCGCGGACCCCTCCTATCCCGACATCAAGGGCCTGGACACCTTCGAGGGGACGATGTTCCACTCGGCGAACTGGGACCACGACCACGACCTCACCGGCCGCAGGATCGCGGTGATCGGCACCGGGGCGTCCGCGATCCAGTTCGTGCCCAGGATCCAGCCCGCGGCGGGGAAGCTGACACTGTTCCAGCGCACGGCCCCGTGGGTGATGTTCCGGCACGACCGCGACATCACCCGGCTGGAGCGCTGGCTGTACCGCAACGTGCCGCTCACCCAGCAGATCGCCCGCAAGAGCATCTACTGGGGGCGGGAGACCTACATCCTCGGCTTCGCCAAGAACCCCAGGCTGCTCTCGGTCGTGGAGAGGCTGGGCCGGGCCAACATCCGCCGCAGCGTGAAGGACCCCGAACTGCGGGCCAAGCTCACGCCGGACTTCCGGGCGGGCTGCAAGCGCATCCTGATGTCCAACGACTACTATCCGGCGCTGGCCCGGCCCAACGTGGACGTGGTCACCGACGGCATCGCGGAGGTGCGCCCCCACGCCGTGGTCACCCGCGACGCCTCGGGCCGCGAGACCGAGCACGAGGTGGACACGATCATCCTCGGCACCGGGTTCCACGTGAGCGACCCGCCCGTGGCGCGGCGGATCTTCGACGCTGAGGGGCGCTCGCTCTCCGACCACTGGGGCACGGACGTGCAGGCCTTCCGCGGCACCACCGTGGCCGGGTTCCCCAACGCCTTCGTGCTGGCGGGGCCCAACACCGGACTGGGGCACACCTCGCAGCTGTTCATGATCGAGGCCCAGATCCGGTACACGATGCAGGCGCTGAAGTACCTGTGCCGCAACGGCCTGGACCGCATGGACGTGCGCCCGAAGGCCCAGCACGACTACAACGAGATGGTCGCCAGGGCCATGGAGGGCACGGTCTGGGTGACCGGCGGCTGCGACAGCTGGTACCTCAACGAGCAGGGCCGCAACACCACGCTGTGGCCGACCTTCACCTGGGAGTTCGCGCTGCGCACACGCTGGTTCGACCCCCACAACTACGACCTGCGGGTGGACCGCTCCCGCGACGGCGCCCGGCGGCACGCGGTCCGCGCCGAAGCGGCTCCGGGAGGGAAGCGGTATGAGCGGGTTCGGTGACGAGGAGGAGGAGTACCGGGGCACGGTGACGGTCGTGCTGCCCGTGACCGGCGGCGCGCGGCGGTCGGAGCGGGCGGAGCCGACGGAGCCGCCGTCCGGCACGAAGGGTGCGACAGGCGCCGCGGACGCCGGGGTCGCGGCGGACGAGGGCGTCGCCGTGCGGGTCCAGGCCCACCTGGCGGGCCACTTCTCCCCCCTGACCGGTGACTACCGTTGGCGGGGGCGGCTGTCCCCCAGCCCGGAGGTGACCGAGGCCTTCCGCGAGGGAGTGCGTACGGTCGTGGTGCGCACCCCCGACGGGTTCGAGGGCACCGGGGTTCTGGACGAACCCAACCTGTGGGGCGGCCATCCGGTCAACGGGGCCGGTTCACCGCCCTTCGCCGTGCCCCACGTGGACATCGACGCGTCCGAGGACTGAACGCGTCCGCGCACGCCCCGGGCCCGCGCCGACCAGGGGCGGCCCCTTCCGGCTCCGGCGCGGCCTTCCCCCGAAGTGAGAGGTATCCCCGATGGCAACCCGACACGTGGGTCAGGTCCGAGAACTCCAGGTGCGCTCCGACGACGGCACACCGCTGCACGTCGAGGTGCGCGGCCCGGAGGACGGGCCGACCGTGGTCCTCGCGCACTGCTGGGCGACCTCGCTCGCCTCGTGGGGACCGGTGGTGCGCGAACTGGACCCGTCCCTGCGGGTGGTGCTCTACGACCAGCGCGGCCACGGGCGCACCCAGGCGCCGCTGACCAGGGCGGGGTACGGCGCCCGGAAGCTGGCCGAGGACCTGTGCGCGGTCCTGGAGGCGACCGTGCCCGAGGGCGAGAAGGCCGTGGTGGCCGGGCACAGCATGGGCGGGATGACCATCATGTCGGCCGGTGCGCACCCGGTGTTCCGGGAGAGGGTCGCCGCGGTGCTGCTCACCAACACCGGGTGCAAGGAACTGCCGATGCGGTCGACCGCGATCCCGCTGCCCGGGCCGCTGGGCACGTTCGGCGCGCAGCTCTTCCTCAGGGCCCCGGTACCGCTGGGTCCGCGCAACGCCCTCACCACGGCGGTACTGAAGTCCATGGTGATGGGCAGGAGGGCCGATCCGCGCATGGTGCGGCTGTGCATGAGGATGGTCCACGCGTGCGGTGGTGTGTCCCGGGGCGCGTGGGGACGGGTGATCTGCACGCTGGAGGCGGAGGAGACCGCCCGGCAGATCTCGGTGCCCACGGTGGTGATGGTGGGGACCGACGACAAGCTGACCCCGCCCTGGCACGCGCACCACATCGCGTCGCTGCTGAAGGACTGCCGGGAGGTGCGGGAGATCCCCGGAGCCGGCCACATGGGACCGCTGGAGTACCCGAAGGCCCTGGCCGAGGCGTTGGACAGGCTCGCCGCCGAGCACCTGGAGCCGCGGACGCGGGCCGCCTGACCCCGGCTCCGCACCCACGCGCCCCCGGCTTCCCCGCCGGGGGCGTTGACGTGCGAAGACCCCGAAGGCGCGGGGAACACGAACGCCGGGCCGCGCGGACCGGGTCGGCCCGGACCCGCGCCCCCGTGTGCGCCGGGCTCACCGCGTGTTCCCCGGCGGCGGACCGGGGAGGTGGCCGCACGTGGCCGTGACCGCCGAAGCGGCTGCCTACCGGGGTTCCGGGGACGGCTCGCCGGTGGCGTCCGGGACGGTCTCGGGTTTGGTGTGCAGGACCTCGCGGGCCTGCTCCGAGGCGCGGATGATGCTCTCGCGGACGAAGTCGACGAAGCGGGCGATGTTCTCCAGGCGCACGGCGGCCGGGGTCCCAGGCCCCAGCACCTGGACGCCCTGACGTGCGGCTTCGACGAGGTGGGCCTCGGCCTGGGCGTTGGCCAGCATCGACTGGTACCAGACGTCGTCGTCGACGACGTAGCGCTCGCGGCGGCGTTCGTCGCGTTCGCGGCGCACCAGGCCCTGGCCCTCCAGGAACGTGATCGCCTTGGAGACCGAGGCCGGGCTGACCTGGAGGCGCTGGACGAGTTCGGCCGCGGTGAGGCTGCCCGTGTCGGTGGTGTAGAGGGAGACCAGGACCCGGGACGTCATCTTGGGCAGGCCCGACTGCATGAAGACGGCGGCGAACGCCTCCTCGTACTCGCGCACGGCCTCGGCGTCGCGTCCGTAGGCCTGCGGGGGCGCCTGTGCCGCACGGGTCGCGGTCTTGGTGCGGCGGCGGGTGCGGTGCTGGGTGGCGCGGTGGGCCAGGTCGGCGCGGTAGCCCGTGGGGCCGCCGTTGCGCGTCACCTCGCGCGTGATGGTCGAGGTCGGGCGGTCCAGGTCCTTGGCGATCCGCGCGTAGGCCAGTCCCTGGGTCAGTCCCAGCTCGATCTGTTGGCGTTCGGACTGGGTGAGCCTGCCTCCGGGCATCGCGGTCTCCTTCAGGGTGCGTGGGTGCGCCCACCCTAGCGTTTACTTTCCATCCATTGCAACGCTCGGGGTAGAGCTTGTTGCATTAGATCCAGAACCATTGCAACAATTTCCCAGACATCACCTGCGCATACGGGGCTTTCTCACAGAGACGCTGTTGCCACAACCATGAACGCAACGTAGCTTTTCCAACATCGGAAACAGCGAGCCGCACCAGCGCCGCTGAAGGAGAAGGAGAAACACGATGCACACCCTCCCCACCCCCACCCCCATCACCGCCGTCCTGGACATCCCCGCCGCACGCGTCCAACTCATCGCCGCCGACCGCACCGACACCACCGTCCAGATCCAGCCCGCCAACCCCGCCAAGAACCGCGACGTCAAGGCCGCCCAGCAGACCACCGTCACCTACGACGACGGCGTCCTGCGCGTCCAGGCCCCCACCCCCAGGAACCGGGCCTTCGGCCCCTCCGGATCGGTGGAGATCACCATCCAGCTGCCCACCGGCTCCCACCTCCAGACCAAGGCCGCCAGCGCCGAACTGCGCGGCGTCGGCCGCCTCGGAAACGTCACCGTCGAAGCCGCCCAGGGCCCCGTCAAGCTCGACGAGACCACCAACGCCCACCTCACCCTCCTGGACGGCGACATCACCATCGGCCACCTGAACGGCCCCGCCCAGATCAGCGTCCACAAGGGCGACATCGACATCACCCAGGCCACCCACGGCACCGTCGAACTGCGCACCGAATCCGGCGACATCACCATCAGCGCCGCCCCCGGCACCTCCGCCGCCCTGAACGCGGGCACCCCCTACGGCCGCATCCACAACGCCCTCAAGAACGACGGCGCCACCACCCTCGACATCCACGCCACCACCTCCTACGGCGACATCACCGCCCGCAGCCTCTGAACAGCCGCTCCCCCGACCACCTGACGACTTACGGAGATCCACGATGGAAAACGACAACGGCCGCCTCTCCAAGGCGGGGCTGCACAGAATGCGCGACGTGCTGGCACGCCATATCGAGAGCGGGAGGATTCCCGGACTCGTCGCCCTGGTCAGCCGGGGCGGTGAGACGCACGTCGAAGCGCTCGGGACGATGCGCCACGACGGCGGCGCGCCGATGCGCCGGGACACGATCTTCCGGATGGCCTCGACGTCCAAGCCGGTCTCGATGGCGGCGGCGATGGTCCTGCTCGACGAGTGCAGGCTGCGGCTGGACGACCTGGTGGAGCAGTGGCTGCCCGAACTCGCCGACCGGCAGGTGCTGAGGCGGATCGACGGCCCGCTGGACGACACCGTGCCGGCGCGGCGGCCGATCACCGTACGGGACGTGCTGACCTCCACGTTCGGGCTCGGCATCGACCGGAGTGCGCTGGGCACCCCGATCATGAACGCGGTCTTCGAGCAGGGGCTCACGCCCGACCTGCCGGAGCCGATGCCCGAGCCGGACGAGTGGATGCGCCGCCTGGGCACGCTTCCGCTGATGCACCAGCCCGGCGAGCAGTGGCAGTACCACATCAGCAACGACCTGCTCGGTGTGCTCGTCTCCAGGGTCACGGGGCAGTCGTTCGAAGCGTTCCTGCGCGAACGCGTCTTCGGGCCCCTGGGCATGGGGGACACCGGTTTCCACGTGCCCGCCGACGGGATGGACCGGCTGCCGCCCCTGTACGCCCCCGACCCGCAGACCGGGGAGTTCCACGTGTGGGACCCGGCCGAGGGGGGACGGCACAGCCAGCCTCCGGCGTTCCAGGGCGGTGGCGGCGGGCTGGTCTCCACCGTGGACGACTACCACGCCTACTTCCGGATGCTGCTGAACCAGGGGATGCACGGAAACGAGCGGATCCTGTCCCGGCCCGCCGTCCAGCTGATGACCACCAACCGCCTCACGCCCGCGCAGCAGGCCGCTCGCAACACCATGGCCACCGAGAACGTCCACGTGTCGTTCGGCCAGGGGCAGCACGGCGGCTGGGGTTTCGGGATGGCGGTGCGGACCTACCGCGGTGACTACGCGCCCGTCGGCCAGTTCGGCTGGGACGGCGGAGCCGGTACCTCGGCCTACGCCGACCCGGAGAACCAGCTCACCGGAATCGTGCTCACCCAGGTCGGGATGTCCGTCCCGGACTCGGCGCGGCTGATCCACGACTTCTGGACCACCCTCTACCAGGCGATCGACGACTGAAGCCGGGGCCGTCGCGGCGACGGCCCCGCCGGTGGGCGGTACACGGCCTCTCCCCGCTGCCCTGCGGGGGGAGGCCTGTGTCCGGCGGGTGCGCTCACCGGCGGTGGAAGACGTAGCCCGCGTGGTGGAGTACATCGTCGGTGAAACGGCCGTAGGCCCAGAAGCCCAGGTCGTCGCGGTAGACGATGCGGTCCCCCTCGATCCAGAACGACCCCTGGTAGGCGTGGGGGCGTCCGCCGCGCGTCTCGTCGTAGCGACCGTCGGCGGTCAGTTCCTGGTGGATGAAGCCCGTCTCGTCGATCCACATCCCCAGGTACGGGCTGTCCGCCGGTGTCCGCGCCGGTCCCGGGAACCGCTCGGTCAGCGGCTCGACCAGGCGTCGGCCGTTGAACAGGGCGAACTCGCCGTCGATGACGACCGCGGCGGCCCGTTCAGGACGCCAGATCACCTGCTCCAGCGCGGTGGCCTCGGGGTGGTGCCCCGCGATCACGACGAAGGTCGCCGGGTTTCCGGGGGCCAGCGTGCCGACCCGGTCGGAGGGGCGCCTGCGCAGTCCGGCGACGGTGTCGTTCTCGACCACGCCCGGGACGACGGTTAGCCCCGTGGAGTCCACGACGACCGCGCCGTCGTCCTCGGCGGCCGTGTGCAGGCCGGGGCCGACCCCGGCGATCTCCTTCCCGTCCAGGAGAAGGTCGGCGCCGGTCAGGTCACCGATCAGCGGGTCGAACGTGTACACGGTGGCGTTGACGAACAGCAGCGGGCGGTGCGGCTCGGCGGCGATGGTCCCCAGCAGGTCCTCGTCGAACAACTCGGTGCTCATGGCTCACTTCCGAAGGGTGTGTGCGTCTCGGGAACGCTCTCCACCCTCGGTGCTGGAAGGCCGGATGACCAGGCCGCGCTCCACCGGGGTGTGGCACACCCTGGCTGGCCGCGGCTCTCCTTGGCGTTGGCGCGCACGGCCCCCGCCAGCACCTGCTCGCGTTCCCGGCGAGTGTTCTCCTGGTAGGACAGAACATCGCGGAGCAGGACCCGCCGGTGCCGACCACGCATGCTGTGAGAGATTTTCTCCGCTGTCCAGCAGACGCATCAGAGTAGGACGGGAGATGCCCAGGAGATCGGAATTCCAGGTTCCGCGGCGCCCGTGCCGAACACGAGCCGGACCATCCCCGCGCGCGGGGGCACGTCAACGAACCGCGAACCCACCATCCGATGGGCGGGCCCCTTTGGAACCGGGTCAGACCGTGTCGCGCAGCAGCGTCGGCACCACGTGCTCCGACACCTCCGAGTGCACCTGGTGCAACCGGGTCTGCACCGCCCGGCGGAGCTTCGTCAGGCACTCGACCAGGGTGATGTCGTCCCCGACCAGCCCGCCCTTGGCCACCACCGGCGTTCCGTCCAACGGCCCTCCGCTCAGGTGCCCGTGCACCGTCAGCGGAACGATCTCGCCCCCCACGTCGAACGCGTGCACGTCCAGCTCGTCCAGCAGACTCGCCACCAGGTCCCCGCCCGTCAGGTACAGCCCGCTGGGCAGCGCGTGCGCCCCCGTGGTGTCCGCGACCTCGTTGACCACGTCCGACACCAGCCGCGCGATCCGGCCGGGCAGTTCCGCGCGGACCTGGGCGGGCAGCTCGCGCACCCTGTCGGAGGGCGTCACCACCCGCAGCACGCACAGTTCCGGGAAACCCGACGAGGTCAGCTGCTCGGACAGCTCCCGCGCGGTCCGCTCGGCGACCTCGTCCGCGCGCTCCCCCACGCTGAACTCCACCGCGTCCAGGTCCACGAACCGCACCGCGCCCGTGCGCGCGACGGTGGCCAGCTGCCGCCGGGTCAGCTCGGTGGTGCTGCCCACCACCCCCAGCAGCGGCCCGCGCGAACCCGCCTGGCCTCTCAACCGCAGCGCGTAGGCCAGCAGCGCCCCCGTGGGCCCGGGGTCGGCCGCCAGCCACACGATTCCCGTGTCGTGGTGCGCGGCGGCCGCTGCCTCCGCGATGTCGGTCAGGTGCTGCTCGGTGCTCGCGTCGCACACGACCACGGGCTCGTCACCGGCGAGCAGTTCGGCGGTGAGCATCGTCTGGGTCACCTGCCGCACGGGCACGTGGCGCACCGGAAGGTCGGTCTGGGCGGCGAGGATGTCGGCGACGGAACTGGTGGTCATCGGGCACAGCGGGTCCTCGGCCAGCTCGGTGCGCTCCAGCGGCAACCCGTTGAGGAACTGCAGCCCGTCCTCGGTGATGCGCCCCGAACTCGGGAAGGCCGGAACGAACAGCACCCGCACCCGCGTTCCGGCGGGCACGCGCTCGCGCACGGCGTCGTAGGTGGCCTCCAGCTCGGCACCGATGTTGCCGCGCAGCGTGGAGTCTGTCCGCTTGACCACCAGCCCCACCGGCCACACGGCCTCGACCACGTCCGTGACCAGGTCGGCGGCGTGCTCGGGAGGGACATGGCGGCTGTCCAGGTTGGCCACGACCACGTCGTAGTCCCCCACGACCCGGCTCACGTGCTCGGGAGTCACCGTGGCCACACGCATCCCGGTACGGGCGAACCGGGCACCGGTGGCGTTGGCACCGGTGAGTTCGTCGGCGACCACGAGGACCTGGGCCACGGCGCGTCTCCTTCGGCGTTCGGTGAAACCCCGGGGCGAACTGGGGTGAGTCCTTCCAACATAGGCCCATGCGGGCGGTCCGGTGGGCTCCCGGGCCTCCCCCGGGAGCCGGGAATCAGACGTCGACCACCGACCGCGTCCGGGCGCTGCGCCGGGCCGCCTCGATGACCTCCAGTCCGTGGATCACCTCGTGCGGATCCACCGGCAGGGGCTCGCCCTCGCCGACCGCGTCGCGCACCCCGGCGTAGAACTCCGGGTAGGCGCCGCGCGCGCTGGGCACCGGCCGGGTGTGGCCGTCCACCCCGAGCACGCCCCAGTCCGCCTCGGGGACCACGCCCCAGTCGGCGGCGTCGGCCCGCTCCCCCGCCGTCAGCCGGGCCTCCTGGCCGTCCATGCCGTGGCTAGTGAAGGCCCCCTCGTCCCCCAGCACCCGGAAGCGTGGCCCGCCCTGGGCGGTGAGCGCGCTCATCCACAGGTGGGAACGCGTGCCCCGGGCGTGGTCGAGGGCCAGGAAGACGTCGTCGTCGGCGTTGACGCCCTCGCGTCGGGCGTCGATCTCGGCGTAGACGGAGGAGACCGGGCCGAACAGGTTGACCGCCTGGTCGATCAGGTGCGGGCCCAGGTCGTAGAGCAGTCCGGCCCCGGCCTCGACCCCGCCGCTCTCGCGCC
Source organism: Nocardiopsis sp. M1B1 (assembly GCF_052466615.1). Taxonomy (NCBI): domain Bacteria; kingdom Bacillati; phylum Actinomycetota; class Actinomycetes; order Streptosporangiales; family Nocardiopsidaceae; genus Nocardiopsis; species Nocardiopsis sp. M1B1. Next base: position 1,368,825 of record NZ_CP196194.1, on the reverse strand, counting down.
AGGTGCCCTTGGCCCGGGGACGCCAGCGCTCGAACCGCGACTCGAACCGGTGCACGCGGCCCAGCCTCCCCTCCTCGATGAGGCCCCACAGGGTGAGGAAGTCGGCGTCCCAGCGGCGGTTCTGGTACACGGTGAGCACCCGGCCCAGCTTGTCCGCGAGGTCGGTGAGCTCCCGGGCCTGGAGGGCGGTGAGCGCGAAGGGCTTGTCCACCACCACCGCCAGGCCCGCCTCCAGGGCTGCCTGGGCGAGCGGGGCGTGGGTGTCGTTGGGCGTGGTGACGACCGCGATCTCGTAACGCTCGGCGTCGGCCCACAGCTCAGCGACGTTCGGGTACACGGTGACGCCGGGGTAGCGCGCCTCGGCGGCCCGGCGGCGGTCGGGGTTGCCCGTGACCACCGCGGACAGGCGCAGTCCCGGAACCGCGTCGATCAGCGGCGCGTGGAAGACCTCGCCGCCCTTGCCGTAACCGATGAGGGCGACGTGCAGTTCGGGGCCGTCGTGTTCGGGTGTGCTCTGTGCCTCGGATGCGTCAGCCATGCCACCAATCTAGAGCGTGGCGCCCCAGCCCGCTGGTGACGGGCGGCACGTGCCGTTCCCTCGCGGTATCCGGGCGCCGTCAGCGCTCGGGGGCGGACACGGTGAGGCCGCCGGGCAGTGCGTCGAAGGCCCGGCGGTACCGGGCGAGCAGGTCGGGGACCGTGAGGGTTCCCGGCTCGGCGGCCCAGCCGTCCAGCGCGTGCCGGGCCGCGGAGGCGGCCATGTCCAGGGCGAGCCGCGAGCGTGGGTCGCCGTGGTCGCCGACCCCCAGCACGGCCAGGGCACGGACCGTGGTGCGCTCGCAGAACTGGAGGTTGTGGGCGCTGATCGCCGGAGTGTTCCCGGCCAGGCTGAGGCTGAGCCGGGCGGCATGCCTCCACTCCGGGTCTGCCACGTGTTCCGCGGCTTCGAGGATCGCGTCGCGTGCCATCTCCACCAGGGGACGGCCGTCGGGCCCCCTCTCCTCCAGCACCCGGAGGAACTCCTCCCACAGGTCCTGCAACGGAGCCGCGGCCAGCTCCTCCTTGCTCGCGAAGTAGCGGAAGAAGGTGCGCTTGGAGACCTCCGCCGCCGCGCAGACCTCGTCCAGCGTGACCTGGTCGTACCCCGCCCGGGTGAAACGCTCCAGCGCGGTGTCGACCAGGGCCCGGCGGGTGCGGCGCTTCTTGCGCTCGCGCAGGGACTCCTCGGAGGCGGCGGCGTTGGGACGGGTGCTGGCCATGGCCGCAGTGTACCGAGACGGACCGCCACTCGACGCCCATAGCCCCTTGTCAGCTTTGGCTCCTTGGACGCTTTAGCCTCTTGACGCATAATGCCTCTGAGTGCCATATTCTGATCCCGCCCACCCCGTCCCGTGAAGGAGTCCGGACATGCGCGCCCTGGTCGTCGACCGCACCGCACCCCGCCACCTGCGCCTCGGAGAGGCCCCCGAACCGGTTGCGGCCCCGAACCAGGCGCTGGTCCGTGTCACGGCCGCTTCGCTCAACTTCGGCGAGGTGGACACCGTCTCCCGTCTGCCCGACGGGACCGTGCCGGGGTGGGACGCCGCGGGATTCGTGGAACGCCCCGCCGCCGACGGATCCGGCCCCGCCGTTGGAACAGCGGTGGTCACCCTGGGCGCGGCGGGGGGCTGGGCCGAACTGCGCGCCGTCGACACGGCCTTCCTGGGGGCCGCCCCGGAGGGCGCGGACCACGGAGCCCTCAGCACCGTCCCGGTGACGGCCACCAGCGCTCTGCGCGCCCTGCGCGAAGTGGGGTTCCTCCTCGGCAGAAGAATCCTGGTCACCGGGGCCACCGGTGGCGTGGGACGGTACGCGGTCCAACTCGCCCGCATGGGCGGCGCGCACGTGACCGCCTGCACCGGTGGTCCCCGGACCCACGGCGCCGAACTGCGCGGCCTGGGCGCCCACGAGGTGGTGTCGGAACCCGGGGAACCCGACTACCTGTTCGACGGGGTCGTGGACTGTGTCGGAGGCCCCCAGTTGGTCGCGGCCTTCGACAGGCTGAACACCGGGGGGACCCTGGTGGCCGTCGGACACGTGACCGGGCGGCCCGAGCACTTCCCACTCGACGCGTTCCTCGTGGACGACGGGCGGCACGGCCGCTCCATCACCACGTTCCACCTCCAGGACGGCGTGGCTCCGGCCGGGGACCTGGGTTGGCTGGCCGGTCGTGTCGCCTCCGGGGAGCTCGATCCGGGGATCTCCTGGCGGGGTTCGTGGGACCGGGCCGACGAGGCCGTGGCCTCCCTCCTCGAACGCCGTCTGCGGGGCAAGGCCGTTCTGGAGCTCACCGCCGGGTGAGGACGCACCGTCGGGTGAGGACGCACCGTCGGGTGAGGACGCACCGCGCGCCGCCGCCCGTGTCCGGCGCACGCGGCGACCGCCGGGGGCTCTCCCCGCTGACCTCGGCGGTAGGCGTCAGGAGGGCGAGCCTCCGGCGGCCCGGCCCGGCCCGGCCGATGCGCGATGAACGCGGTAGGCGCGGTGGACGCGGTGGACGCGGTGGACGCGGCTGGCGCCGTTACCGGTCGTGACCACGGGGACGGGCTGGCCGCCGGTGCCCATGGAGGCCGTCAGAGCCGGTCGAGGCGGGCCCTGAGCAGGCAGAACTCGTTGCCCTCGGGGTCGGCGAGGACGTGCCAGGGCTCCTCCCCGCTCTGACCGATGTCGGCGAACACGGCCCCGGCGGCGAGAAGGCGTTCGAGTTCGGCGTCCTGGTCGCGGTCGGTGGCGTTGACGTCGATGTGCAGCCGGGGCTTCGCCCTCTCCGGCTCCTCGGTGCGGCTGAGGATGATCGTCGGCTGCAGGCCGCCGAACCCCTCGCGCGGCCCGATCTCGATGCAGCCCTCCTCGCGGTCGAGCACGACGAAGTCCAGGACCTCGCACCAGAACCGCGCCAGCACCTCGGGGTCACGGCAGGAGAGCACGAGCTCACTGATACGACATGCCATGGACGAAACCTGCTCTCCTCGTGGGAACTGACGGGGCGGCCGCGCGCGGGTCTCGTGGACTCCACGGCGGCAGCACTCCGAGACCGTACCGGGTGAGGCGAGCGGGAGCGAGGGAATTTCCGGGAACTGCCCGGCCGGGTCCACCTGGCCGAATAGGGCCGGGCCAGGCCGCTGGACGCGGGTCACCGGCTCCGCTCTCCGGGCTCTCCGTCCGAGGTCCCAGGCTTCGGCTTCTACAGCCTCGAATCCAGGTTTGGGACACCAGGCTTGAGAGACCAGACACTCGACTCTCGGTTCGGGGTTCCGGGCTCCGGAGCCGAGACCCTGGGTTCTGGGTTCGAGATCCCAGAGCCCGGAGTCCAGACCCCCGGCCCCAGGTTTCGAGGCCCCAGGCTTCGGCTTCCAGGACCTCGACCCTCGATTCGAGAACTCAGGCTCCGGAATCCACACCCTTGATTCAAGGGGCGGCGTTGGTTCCAGGGGCGGCGTTCTCGGGTCGTCAGATCGCGTTGAGGCTTATGGCCAGTTCGTCGAGGCTCTTCACGACCAGGTCGAAGCGGTCCGTCGCGCGCGGAGGATCTCCGACGGGACGTTCGACGTAGGCGGTCTTCATGCCCAGGGCCTGCGCGCCCCGGAGGTCCCAGGCATGGGCGGCGACCATGAGCAGGCGGTCCGGCGGGCAGTCCGCGTTCGCGATCGCGAGCCGGTACACGTCGGGATGGGGTTTGTAGCTGTGCGCCTCCTCGGCGGAGAGCACCTGGTGCCAGCGGAGCCCGGCGTGCGCGCTGATGCGGGTGAGCGCCGGGTGGCTGGCGTTCGACAGGCCGACCACCGGGAAGTACGAGGCGATCCGGTCCAGCGCGGAGGCGGAGTCCGGCCACGGCGCCAACCGCCGCGCGGAGGCCGCCAGCGAGCGGATCGCGTCCTCGTCGTCGACGTCGGCCTCGGCCGCGACGCGTGTGGCCGCTTCGAGGTCGATCACTGTGCTGTTGGCGTAGGGGCGGCGGCCGGCGAGGATCTCCTGCTGCTGCTCGTCGACATGCCTGTTCCACACCTCGGCGAGCTCGCGCGTCCTCGCGTCGTCGATGTCCGGGAGCAGTGTTCGGATGCCGCGCCCGATGCCGCCGGGCTCGTCGACCATGGTCCCGAGAACGTCGAAGACGATCACGTCCATGTCGGAGGGTGAAGTCACGAGAAGCGCTCCCTAGGTTCCTCCGCTGCGCCACCCGGGATGTGTGGGGGCTCAGTTGCAGGAGGGTTCAGCGATCCGCCGGGCACGTGGTGAGCATAGTGCGCGTCCCTCTGCGGCCCCGCCGGAGGGGTCAGCGGCTCCAGCGGTCCCCCAGTCCCGGCGGCACCGGAGGGTCGGCACGGCCAGCCACCCCGCAGGAGGATCAGCACACAGGGCGGCCAACACGCGGGACGGTCGGCACGGCCAGCCGCAGCGCGGGACGATCAGCACGCGGAACACACGTCACGGTCAACCACCGTCCAGGCCGACCGGCACGGCCAAGTCACCCGAGCCCGAGACGACCGGCACGGCCAGCCACCGCCCAGAGGGGCCAGCCGCCGCCCAGAGGGATCAGCACCGTCAGCCGCCGCGCAGGGCGGTGCGCGCGGCCTCCAGGGTCGTGGTGCGGTAGGCGGCGCCGAACAGGCACACGTGGACCAGCAGCGGGTGCAACTGGTGCAGGGCGACCCTCGACCGCCACCCGGAGGCCAGCGGCGCCACCTCGTTGTAGGCGTCGCGGACCCGTTCCAGGTGGGGCAGGCCGAACAGGGCCAGCATGGCCAGGTCGGCCTCGCGGTGCCCGCCGTGCGCGGCCGGGTCGATGACCACCGCGTCCTGCGCCCGCCAGAGGACGTTGCCGCTCCACAGGTCGCCGTGGACGCGCGCGGGCTCCTCGGGCTCTCCGGCAAGGTCGGCGACGGCGTCGACCACCTTCTCGACCACCCGGCCGTCGGACGGGGTGAGGGAGCCCTGGTCCAGGGCCTGGCGCAGGTAGGGGCGCAGCCGCTGCTCGGCGTAGAAGCGCGGCCAGTCCCGGGAGGGGGTGTTGTCCATCGTCAGGGGGCCGATGTAGCCGGGCCAGTCGGCGCCGAAGCGGTCGGCGCCGGTCAGGTGCATCCCGGCGAGTTGGCGGCCGAGGCGTTCGGCGGCCTGGACGGTGGGTTCGCGCTCCTCGATCCACGGCAGGACGAGGATGCGGTCGTCCCAGGCGACGACGTCGACGGCGGGTGAGCCGAAGGTCCGGCCCAGCCACTCCAGGCCGCGCGCCTCGGCGGTGAGCACCCCGTTGGGCGGGGCTCCGCGCACCAGGGACTTGACGAACAGGCGGGTGCCGTCGGTGAGTTCGGCGTAGTAGATGTCCCAGTCGTGGCTGCTGCCCGCGCGGGCGGCCCGCCTGACGTCGCGGTCGAGCAGGACGGTGAGGCGTTCGGCCATGGTTCCGTCGACCGGGTCCCTGCGGCGGCCCTCCCCGGGCCCGTCGCCGCCGTCGCCTCCGAAGTCCCGCACGATCCGCTCCCCCCTCACCCGCGCTACCGCCTCAACCGGGTGACGAGTTCTCCGGTGAGGCCCTTGGCCGCGGACTCCACCATGTTCAGTACGGCGGTGAACCCGTCGTCGCCGCCGTAGTAGGGGTCGGGGACCTCCGGGTTGGGGCCGGTGCCGGGCGCGAAGGAGCGGAAGAGGCGGACCCGCGACATGTCGAACCCGTACTCCTCACCGTACTCGTCGACGACGCGCCGGATCTCGTCGACGTTGTCCAGGTCCATGGCGAGGACGAGGTCCCGGTCGGCGAGGACGTCGTGGGCGAACTGGCGGGCGGTGTGGCTGGTGAGGTAGCCGTGCACGCGCAGGGTGGAGGCCGCGCGCGGGTCCATGCCGCCGCCCACGTGCCAGTCGCCCGTGCCGAAGCTGTCCACCGCCACGAGACCGCTCATCCCGGCGCGTTCGAGGTCGGCGGCGAGGATCTTCTCGGCCATGGGCGAGCGGCAGATGTTGCCCAGGCACACGACACTGACGCGGTAGGGACCAGCGGGGTCACGCGGTTCCGGCAAGCTCATGCCCTTACCGTAACGAAAAACCGTTGCGGCCACGTGTTGTGGCTCCCGCGCGTTCGCCGGGCGGGGCGGGGCGTCACGCGGGGCAGCGCGAAGCGGGAGGGGCGGTTGGCCCCCCTGTATCCATGGAACCGCGCGCGGACGCGCCGCGGTAGCCCCCGCGCGCGGCTGTGGACAACCCCGCGAGCAGACCCGGGACGAACACGCCCCGTGGAGCGGGCGCGCCGCCTACCCCTTGGGCAGGCGCACCACGCTGACGAAGAAGTCGTCGATCTGCCGGACCACCCGTATGAACTGGTCGAAGTCCACCGGCTTGGGAACGTAGGCGTTGGCGTGCAGGCGGTAGCTGCGCAGCACGTCCTCCTCCGCCTCGGAGGTGGTGAGCACCACGACGGGGATGTGCGCGAGGTCCTCGTCGTTCTTGACCTCCTCCAGCACCTCCCTGCCGTCCTTGCGGGGCAGGTTGAGGTCCAGCAGGATCAGGTGGGGGCGGGGCGCGTCGGCGAACTCCTCCTCGCGACGCAGGAAGCGCAGCGCCTCGACACCGTCGGAGACCACGTGCAGGCGGTTGCCCAGCTTGTGTTCCTCGAACGCCTCCCTGGTCATCAGGACGTCGCCGGGGTCGTCCTCGACCAGCAGCACCTCGATGGGATGCACCAACATGACCTCGCTCAAGCTTCCAGACCCCTGCTCAGGGTCCCGCCCCGTGACCGGGGGGAACCGTACCGCCACCGGTGTCGGGCTGGGCGGAGCGGACGCCGCCGGGCCTGTCGTCCGGTTCGGCGCCGTCCTCCCCAGGGTTGTCCGTACCCGTGGGCTGTCGTGCGGCCGTCGGAGCCGAGTCCTCGGGGGTGGTCTCGGCGTCCTCGGTGCCCTCGTCCCCACTATCGGCGGCGAGGGGCTCGGCGGTTCCCCTGTCGGGGGCCGGGTCCTCGTCCTCCGCGGGGTCGGCGGGCAAGGACCAGCATATGCGTGTTCCGGTCCGACCAGAGTCCCGGTCACCTGAGGTTTCGGATTCCCCGGAACCCTGGGAGCCGGTTTCCAGCCAGATCCGCCCCCCGTGGAACTCCACGATCTTCTTGCACATCGCCAGGCCGATGCCGGTCCCCGTGTACTTGTCCCTGGTATGCAACCGCTGGAAGATCACGAAGATGCGCTCCGCGTACTGCGGTTCGATTCCGATCCCGTTGTCGGAGCAGCAGAACACCCACTCGTCACCGCGCCGTTCGACGCTGATGTGGACCCGGGGGTCCTCCTCCCCGCGGAACTTCACGGCGTTGCCCACGAGGTTGAAGAACACCTGGGTGAGCAGGGTGCGGTCGCCCTGCACGGTCGGCATCGGGTCCCGGGTGACCTCGGCGTCGGCCTCCTCCAGACGGGTGGACAGGCTGCTCAGGGCGTCGTCCAGCGCGTCGTCGAGGGCGACCGGCGCGAAGTTCCTGACCCGGCCGACCCGGGAGAAGGCCAGCAGGTCGTTGATGAGGGTCTGCATGCGCTTGGCGCCCTCGACCGCGAAGTCGATGTAGGAGTCGGCGCGCTCGTCCAGCTGCCCGTGGTAGCGCCGCTGGAGCAGCTGGCAGAAGCTCGCCACCTTGCGCAGCGGCTCCTGGAGGTCGTGGGAGGCGACGTAGGCGAACTGCTCCAGCTCCAGGTTGGAGCGGCGCAGCTCCTCGGTCTGGTTCTCCATGAGGACGGACTGCTCCTGGAGCTTGCGGCGCGCGGAGGCGACCTCGTCCAGGTCCTGCACGATGCGCTCGCGCATGGCGTCCACGTCCCGGCCGAGCCGGACGATCTCCGGCGGGCCGTGCAGGGAGATCCGGTGGGCGTAGTAGCCCTCCGACACCTGGCGCATGTGCCCGGCGAGTTCCTCCAGGGGGCGCAGGACCCACTGCTGGAGCATCACCCACAGGAACACGGACAGGAACACCACGACCAGGCCGACCAGGACCAGCAGGGCCACGACCTGCTGGGTGGCCAGGGTCAGGCCCTCGCGGGCCTCCTTGATCTCCGCCTCCAACTGGCTGGTGGTGGCGTCGCTGATCCGGCTGAGCTCCAGGAAGAGGACCCGGCCGCGGCGCAGCTCCTCCTGGGTGACCTCCTGGCCGCTGCTGACCTGCTCCAGGGCGGGCTCGGCGAACTCCTCGGTCCACACCCGGCCCGCGGTGAGCAGGGCGTCGACGTTGGTGGCCACCTCGGGGTTGTCCTCGGCCAGCTGGGCCAGGACGGCCTGGTTCTCCGTCAGCGTCAGCTGGCTCTCGACGTAGGGCTGGAGGAACTCGCGGTCCTGGGTGAGGATGTAGCCGCGCAGGGCGTGGTCCTGGGTGAGGTAGGCCGAGTGCGTCTGCTCGACCGCGCTCACGGCGGGTGTCAGGGAGTCGACCTGGAGCGCCAGGGACTCGCGGGCCTGGAACGCCGCCAGGGTGATGACGGACACCGCCACGACCAGGACGACGGCGACCACGGCCAGCAGGCTCGTGACGCGCCGCCGCAGGCTCCACGACTGGTGGGGCGAGCGCTTCCCCTCGCGGTTGGTGCCGTTGACGAAGTGCGTGCCGCCGATCGAGGCCCCGCCGTGCACGCCGGTGTCCGGGGCGGGCCCGGATTCCTCGGTCTCCATGGCCGTCCCCTCTCCGGTCGCGGGCCTCACTCGGGTTCTCCGTGGGTGATGAGCAGCATCGCCACGTCGTCCTGGAGCGGTCCGCCGTTGCTGCGCTCGGCCTCGTCCACCAGGCGTTCGGGCAGCCCGGCCAGGGAGGTGCCCCGTTCCAGCACGCCGGAGACCATCCGGCGCAGGCCCGCGACCTCCAGGCGGGCGGGCGGGGCGCCGTCGTAGGCGTCCACGAGGCCGTCGGTGTAGAAGAGCATGGTCGCCCCGGTGGGGAGCACGACCGTGTCGGTGTCGGTCTGCTCGACGGGGAAGACCCCCAGGGGCGGCTGCGGGGTGACGCGGGTCTCCTCGACGGCGCCGTCGCGCAGGACCATGGGCGGCGGGTGGCCCAGGACGCGGAGCCTGACCCGGTCGTCGCCGGTGTCCAGGCTGGCCATGCACAGGGTGGCGTACATCTCCTCCTGGGCCCGCTCGGTGACCAGGATGTCCTCCAGGTTGGGCAGCACCTTTTCCTCGTCGACGCCGCCCATGATGAGGGCGCGCCAGGCGATGCGCAGGCTGACTCCGAGCGCGGCCTCGTCGGGGCCGTGCCCGCTGACGTCGCCGATGATGACGTGGGTGGTGCCGTCCTTCTCGACCGCGTCGTAGAAGTCCCCGCCGACCAGGGCGCGCTTGCGGCCGGGGCGGTAGTAGGCCAGGTGTTCCAGGGGCGAGCGCTGGAGCAGGACCTGGGGCAGGAGTCCGCGTTCGAGGCGCATGTTCTCGCGGGCGCTCATGCGGGCCTCGCGCAGCTGGCGGGCGTTCTCGTCGGCGCGGCGGCGCTCCAGGGAGTAGCGCAGGCTGCGGCCGAGCAGGGAGCCGTCGACCTGGCCCTTGACGAGGTAGTCCTGGGCGCCCGCGGCCACAGCGGCGACGCCCTCGTGCTCGTCGTCGAGTCCGGTGAGGACGACGACGGCGGCCGCGGGCGCGCCCTCCAGGACCTCACGGAGCAGGTCCAGCCCGTGGGCGTCGGGGAGGTTGAGGTCGAGCAGCACACAGCCCCGGAAGTCCTCCAGGTGCCGGCGCGCCTCGGCGAGTGTGGGGACCCAGGTGATGTGCGTGGGCAGGGCCGTCTCGTCGAGCAGCTCCTCGGCGAGGAAGGCGTCCCCGGGGTCGTCTTCTATGAGTAGGACGTCAACCGGTTCGACAGCAGCCTCCACCCGCTCGTCCGGGACGGTGTCGTCGCCCAGGAAGGCCCCGTCGTGCGAGGCAGCATCGTTGACGGAGACGGCCCGTGCCGCCTCCCCGCCGATCACCGTCCCGGGATCGTGCCCTGTTCTCCTGGTATCCACTCATCGCCCTTGGTCTGCCGGTTCGTGGGTGCCGTGTCGCGCCGTGTGATCCCGGGGAGCGCCCCGGGTTCTCCCGGCGGTCCGGACCGCACGACACCCAAACGATAATCGCCCCGGTGACCTGTTGACCAGCGGCCGTGACGAGACACATCCGACGCCGGAGACCGGGATCACAGCCCTGTTCTCCCTGTGTGAGGGCCTGTTGGCCCGCGGTGGGGAACCCGCTGACGCTCCGCCCCGACATACGGACGGAACGGGCATATGCCCATGCACGAGCACATGCAGGGTGTGACGGGGGACACGCGCTGGATTTCTTCGAGCGTACCCGAGACCTCTCCGGAGAGGTCGGCGCCCCTGCGGGGGCTCGCCCGCAAGCGGAGAGGCGGCCTCCGGGACGGAGCCCTGGGCGGCGGAACCGGCGGAGGAGAGGGGTGCGGCGACCACCGACGCGGCGACAGATTTTCATGACAGGGTGTCATATCCCCCTTGACAGCGGCCTCCGTCTAAATGACATGATGTCATAAACGTGCCGGACGGAAGGCGGAAGAACACCGATGAGCGCAACGGCCGAGGTTCCCGCGACGACCGCCCCCGACACCCCCGGGACGTTCTCCGAACGCCTGCGCGCGGCGACCTGGAGCGACCACCAGGCCGCCGAGGACCACGGGTTCACCCGGGCCCTCATGGACGGCACGCTCCCCCTGGGCGGGTACACCGGCATGGTGGCCCAGCACTACTTCGCCTACGTCGCGCTGGAGGAGACCGGCCGGCGCCTGGCGGACGACCCGGTCGCCGGAAGGTTCCACTACCCGGAGCTGGAGCGGGTCCCCGCGCTGGTCCGCGACCTGGAGCACCTGCTCGGCGCCGACTGGCGCAGCAGGATCTCCCCCACCCCGGCCACCCGCACCTACGCGGCGCGCATCGAGCAGATGGCCGACCGCCCGGAGGGGTTCGTCGCGCACCACTACACCCGCTACATGGGCGACGTGTCCGGCGGGCAGTTCATCCGCCGCGCGGCCGCCAGTACCTACGGCCTGACCGACGCGGCCGGTGTCTCCTTCTACGTCTTCGACGCGCTGGGCAGCCTGCCCCGCTTCCGCACCGGGTACCGGGAGCGGCTCGACTCCCTGGACCTGGGCGAGGCCGCGGCCGCCCGCCTGGTGGCCGAGACCCGGCTGGCCTACCAGCTCAACACCGAGGTGTTCGCCGACCTGGGCCGGATGTACGCACCGGGGACCGGAGCGGACGCCGACGCCGCCTGAGCCCCGGCCGCGCGCCCGTCAGGCCTCCGGGGCCCGGCGGGCGCGCTCCTGGTGGCGGCGGGCCTTCAGGCGGTTGCCGCAGGTCCTCATCGAGCACCAGCGGGCGGTGTTGGCGCGGCTGCGGTCGAGGAGGAAGAGGCGGCACTCGTCGTTGCCGCAGGGACGCAGCCGCCCGGGCCTGCGCTCCTGGACGTCGTACCAGGCGAGCACCAGTTCCACCGCGAGCATCCGCTCGGGCGGCGCCTGGAGGGGCCACCGCAGGTCCGACCCGTCGACGTCGGGGACCCGGGAGACCCCGTCGAGCATCCGCCGCATCCGCGCCTCGGGCACGGGGCCGCGCGTGGCGGCCTGGAGCGCGTCCCTCGCCGCCCGCAGCCAGCCGATCGCCGACGCGTCGTCGGAGCCGCCGTGCTCGCGCGCCCACCGCCGCGGCACGGCGTCATCGGCCCACAGGTCCCGCTGCCGTCCGTCCACCACCGGAGTGCTGTTCAGCGCTTCGAGCAGCGCTTCCTCGTCGATCATGTCGGCCCGCCTCCCGGACTAACCCTCTTCATCGACTTGACAGGTTACCCCGCATCCGCTCCACTGGGGGCAGCGATAACCATCAAAATTGCTCTGGAGGGTTAGTCATGACGGAGATCCGCCACCAGTACGCCACCGTGCGCGGACACCGCGTCTTCTACCGGGAGGCGGGGCCCCGCGACGCGCCCGCCCTGGTGCTCCTGCACGGGTTCCCCACCAGCTCGCGCATGTTCCGCCGACTGATCCCGCGGCTGGCCGACCGGTTCCGCGTCATCGCCCCCGACCACCTCGGCTTCGGCCGCTCCGACGCCCCGCCCGCCGACGCGTTCGCGTACACGTTCGACGCGCTCACCGACGTCACGGAGGCGCTCCTGGCCGGACTCGGCGTCACCAGGTACGCCGTGTACGTGCAGGACTACGGCGCGCCCATCGGTTGGCGGCTCGCGCTGCGCGACCCGGACGCGGTCACCGCGGTGGTCACCCAGAACGGCAACGCCTACGAGGACGGCTTCGTCCCCGAGTTCTGGGCGCCCGTGTGGGCCTACGCGAAGGACCCGGGGCCCGCGACGGAACCGGCGGTCCGCGGAGCCCTCGGCCTCGACGCGATCCGCTGGCAGTACCTGCACGGGGTGGACCGCCCCGAACTGGTCGACCCCGACACCTGGACGGCCGACCACCGCGACGTCAGCCGCCCCGGCAACGACCTCGTCCAGCTCGCCCTCTTCCGCGACTACGCCACCAACCCGCCCCTCTACCCGCGGGTGCACGCCTACTTCCGGGAGAGCCGCGTCCCGCTCCTGGCCGTGTGGGGGGCGGAGGACCGCATCTTCGGCCCCGACGGCGCGCGGGCCTTCGCCCGCGACCTGCCGGACGCCGAGATCCGCCTGGTCCCCGGAGGCGGCCACTTCCTCCTGGAGAGCCACCTGGACGGCACCGCCGACCACGTCCGGGACTTCCTGGCCCGTACGCTGACGGCGCCCCGGGGATGACGCCCGCGCGGGCGGAGCCGGTGGCCCGCGGGTGCCGGCTGAGCGCGCCCGGGCCCGCTCCGCCCCCCGGACACCCCGTCGCCACCGTCGCGCACGGTCACCGGACACCACCCCGGCCCGTCCCCGGGCGTGACACCATAGGAGGATGCCCAAGATCACGGCGCCGACCATCGCCGCCCACCGTGCCCGCACACGGGATCGCATCATGGACGCCGTCGACGAGCTGATCCGGACCCAGGGGATCGACCGCATCTCCATGACCGACGTGGCCAACTCCGCGGGGATCACCCGTACCGCCCTGTACAACTACTTCCCCGACAAGCCCGCGCTGCTCCTGGCCTTCACCGAGCAGGTCAACAGCGCGTTCGTGGAGCGGTACCGGCGCGAACTCCCCTCGGGCGTCTCGGCGGCGCGGCGGCTCTCGGCGTTCGTCCGCCTCCAGTTGGAGGGCATCATGGCGCATCCGCACCCGCCCGCCGCCGAGCTCGGGGCCAGTCTCGGCCCGGACGCCTACCAGGCGCTCGCCGCCCACGTGGCGCCCATGCAGCGCCTGCTGACCGAGATCCTGGAGGAGGGCACCGCCGCGGACGAGTTCGACCCCCTGCCCGCCGAGCCCGTCTCCCGGCTGGCCCTGTCGATGGTCGGCTCCCAGCGCCTGCCCCTCGTCAGCGGGGAGATCGACCTCGACGAGACCCACGCCCTGGTCACACGGTTCGTGCTCCGCGCCCTCGGCGTGGCGACCGAAACCGTGGACACCGTTCTTCCGCAAACGGCCGCGAGGAACACTCGGAGTGGCGACTCGTGAACACGTAGTCATAAGGGCTGGCCCATAACCTGCGCCACAACGTTGGCGAGGCGATATCAAGTCGCAACGGTACGGCGACATCGGCCAGAATCGGTGGCCCGCCCGCCCCTCGGGCGGTCGCCCCTTCGACCGAGTGTGAGGCCCTCTCCGACGTGTCCCTCGTACTGATCCTCCTCGGCGCCGTCCTGGTGGCGGTCGCCATGTTCAACAAGGTCCCCAGCTACGTCCCCGGCCGGATCCCGGCGCCCCGCCCCGACCGCGGCGGCTCCGTGGCCGCCGCGCGGAGCCCGGAGATGGTGCGCCCCCGCGTGAGACTGGTGTCGGCCCGGCTCACCGAACCGGGCAAGGCGCTGCTCACCACCCTCGGCGGAAGCGCGCTGATCGTGGCGTTCTTCCTCACGCTCTCCGGTCTGTGAACCCCGGCCGGTCCCCGAACGCGGACCGGCCGATCCGGCCGAGCAGCCGCGCCGGGGAGCCGTCGCCGCGTCCGGCCGGATGACCGGGGTCGCGCGTGTTCCCGCCGGCCATGCGCAGCAGCAGGCCGCCCGCGGCGGTGGCAGCGAGCCCGCCCGTCACCGCGGCGGCCGCGGCCAGCCGCTCGCGGAAACGGGTGTCGCGGTGCGCGGCCATCTCCGCGATGGCGCGGTCCGTGGCACCGAAGGCCCCGCCGCACAGCAGCGGGTCGAGCTCGTGGGGCCGCCACCGCGCCCGCCAGGGGCTCAGCGGAGGCAGCCCGCCGGGCACCGACGCCGTACGCGGCTTCCAGCGGACGGGCCCCGCCGCGCCGCCCGGGCCGGGGACCGGGTCCGGCACCGCGAGCCGCTTGGGCGCGGGACCGCCGTAGCGCAGTTCGCCGGGGGCGTTGGCGAGCATCTCCGCCAGCAGCTTGGCGCAGGCACGGGCGTCGCCCAGCGCGGTGTGCTGTCCGGTCGGCCAGTCGCCGCTGAGCCGGTGGGAGGCCTTGGGCAGCGAGTACCGCTCCAGCTCCACCTGTGAGCGCAGCGCGCGCAGCGTGCACAGCCCGGCCTGGCCCGTGGGCAGCCCGGCGGGCACCAGCTCCGAGGCGAGGAAGCGCTGTTCGAAGTCGAGGTTGTGGCCGACCACGACCGCCCCGGAGAGCAGTTCGGTGAGTCTGGGCACCACCTGGGCCGCGGTCGGGGCGCCCACGGTGTCGCCCTCGCCGATGCCGTGGAACTCCCGGCCGCCCACCGGCCCGCGCGGGTCGACCAGGGTGCTGAACTCCTCCACGAACTTGCCGTCGCCGCGCACGCGCACCACGGCGATCTCCACGATGCGCGCGCCCTCGCGCGGTTCGAGGCCGGTGGTCTCCATGTCGAGCACCGCGTACTCCAGGTCCGCCGCCCGCATGCCGACCCTGCGCCGGGTCAGCGCGCCCATCCGCAGCGTTCCCATCGTGTGCCCCACTCCTTCGTCCCTCGTGCCGAACGGCTGTCCCGCCTCACCGCGTACCGGCAACGACCTTACTCCCCGCGTCCGACAGCGGACCCCGTGCACGTGGCGGGGCGTTCCCGGAGGCGGGGCGGCCGACCGCTCCGGCCGGCCCCCGGGCCGCGGGGCTGCTCCGGCCGGACCGGTTCCGCGACCGCGGGGCGACCGGAAGAAAGGGGGGTTATGTAACGTTCTCAGTCGTGTCCACCCACAGGCGGACACTCCACGCGCACCCTGACCCGACCTCAACGGCGAGGAGAAGCCCGCATGCCCCAGAACCCGCTGCCCGAGTACGTCCCCCTGGCGGAGGTCGTCCGGTCCGGAATGCTGGAGAGCGTCCACTACGGCGCGGTCGTCGGACTGGCCGCGGACGGCCGGATCGCCTACGCGCGCGGCCCCGTGCACCAGCCCATGTTCCCGCGCTCCTCCGCCAAGCCCTTCCAGGCGCTGGCGATGCTGCGGGCGGGCGCGCGCCTGGAGGGGCCCTCGCTGGCCATCGCCGCGGGCAGCCACTCCGGTGAGGAGGCGCACACCGCCGAGACCGAGCGCATCCTGGCCGCGGCCGGGCTCACCGTCGACGCCCTGGGCTGCCCCCCGGCCGCCCCCGGCGGCAAGGACGCGCGCGCCGCGTTCGTGCGCGCCGGACGCGAGCCCGAGCGCGTGCTGATGAACTGCTCCGGCAAGCACGCTGGCATGCTCGCCGCCTGCGTCGCCCGGGGGTGGAGCACCGGGGACTACCTGGAAGCCGAACACCCCTTCCAGGTCCTGGTCCGCGAGACCATCGAGGAGCTGTGCGAGGAGCCGGTCGCGCACACCGCCGTGGACGGCTGCGGGGCGCCCCAGATGGCGGTCTCCCTGACCGGTCTGGCCCGCGGCCTGTGGCGCATGCGCACCGCCCCCGAGGGCGGACCGGAACGGGCCGTGGTCGAGGCGATGAGCGCCCACCCGCTGTACGTGGCGGGCAGCGACCGGATCGACACCGACCTCATGAGGCGGATGCCCGGCCTGGTGGCCAAGGTCGGCGCCGACGGGGTACTCGTGCTCAGCGCCGCCACCGGCGAGACCGTCGCCGTCAAGATCAGCGACGGGGACGCCGAGGAGCGGGCGCGTACGCTGGTCGCACTCGACGCGCTGCGGACCCTCGGTGTGGACGTCTCCCCCGTCCAGGACCGGTTGCGCGTGGACGTCCTCGGAGGTGGCGCCCCCGTCGGCGAGGTCCGCCCACTCTGACGAACCCCCTCCTCGGGGAACCACCACCGGAAGGGACACCACCGTGCGGGACACCCTCAACGACATCGTCGTCGTCGGCGCGGGGATGGCCGGGCTGCACACGGCCGAGGCGCTGCGCGAACGCGGGTACGAGGGGCGGCTGACGCTCCTGGGCGAGGAGGCGCACCGGCCCTACTCGCGGCCTCCGCTGTCCAAGGAGGTCCTGACCGGGGTGGGCATGGAGCCCGCGGGCGGCGGCCCGGGCTGGCTGGTGGGCCACCGGGCGCTGCGCCTGCGCGAGGACGAGGCCGTAGACGCGCTGGACCTGGACTTCCGTCCGGGCAGCCGGGCCGTGGGGCTGGACACCGCCGCCCGTGAGGTGAGCGTGTCCGGGCCGGGCGGCGCCGCCTCGACGGTGCGCTACGACGGCCTGGTGATCGCCACGGGCGCGCGTGCGCGCCGTCCCGCCACCGACCTGGCGGGCGTGTACGTGCTGCGCACCCTGGACGACGCCGAGGCGGTGCGGTCGGAGTTCGACTCCGGCGGCCGACTGGTGGTGGTCGGGGCCGGTTTCGTCGGCGCCGAGGTGGCGGCCAGCGCCCGCGCGGTGGGCATGGACGTGACCCTGATGGAGGCGGCGCCCACCCCGTTGACCCGGGTCGTGGACCCGAGGATCGGCGAGGTCCTCACGGAGCTGCACCGGGATAACGGCGTCGACGTGCGCCTGGGCGTGAGCGTGGCCGGTTTCGAGGGCCGGGACCGGGTGGAGCGGGTCCGGCTCGCCGACGGCACGGCGGTGGAGGCCTCCCTCGTGGTCGCCGGGATCGGCGTGCACCTGAACACCGAGTGGCTGCGCGGGTCCGGGGTGGAGCTGCTGGCCGACGGCTCGGTGGCGTGCGACGAGTACTCCGCGGCCTCGGTGCCGAACGTGTACGCGGTCGGCGACCTGGCGAACTGGCCGCACCCGCGCTACGGCGGGCGGATCCGCCTGGAGCACTGGACCAACGCGGGCGAGCAGGGCGAGGCCGCGGCGCACAACCTGCTGGCGGGCGACGGCGGGCGCACGCCCTTCACTCCGGTGCCCTACTTCTGGTCCGACCAATACAAGATGAAGGTCCAGCTGCTGGGACAGGGCGCGCCCGCCGATCAGGTCACCTTCGTGCACGGCTCCCCGGAGGACCGAAAGTTCGTGGCCTTCCTCGGCCGGGGCGGAATGCTCACCGGTGTGATGGGGCTGCGCTCCACGCCCAGGACCATGCGCTACCGGGGTCTGCTGGAGAAGCCGACGACGTGGGACGAGGCGCTGGCGGCCGCGGGGGTCACTCCCGCACGGTGATGGCCCTCTTGGGGCACAGGCGTTCGGCCTGGCGGACGCGTTCGTGCGACGCGGCGGCGGGTTCCTCGGTGAGCAGGTAGAGGAAGTCGTCGTCGCGGACCTCGAAGACCTCCGGTGCGGCGGCCATGCACAGGGCGTTGCTCTCGCACTGGTCGTAGTCGACCTCGACTCGCATCGTCGCTGGACTCCTCGCGCGGAAGGGGTGTGGCCCCCGACTCTAGCCCGGACGTGCGTGCTGTACGGGCTCGCGCGGGCTTGTACGGGCGCACCGGCGCATGTCCATAACTTCTCTTTCGTCCATAAAACGGATGTTGTGTGAACCGCCGGTGCGCACACGCTGTCCCACTGCCGACAGCACCGGGCCGTCCGGTGCCGTCGGGAAAGGGGCACACGGGTGAGCGAGGACGAGACCACCGGGAATCCCGGGAGCCGTGGGTCGGCGGCGGAGGCCGCCCCCGTGCCGGAACCGGACAGGACCCCCGTGCGCCCGGGTCCAGCGGGGCAGGCGGAGCGGGAGGGCCGACCAGGACAGGCGGGACCACCGGGGCAGACCGGTCAGTCGGGTCCGCTGGAAGCCTCAGGACAGCCGGGCCTGGCGGGACAGGCGAGGTATCCGATCCCTCCGGGCCAGGCCGGGTATCCGGACCCGACCGTGCGGCCGGGACTCCCGGGACAGGTGGGGCAGGCAAGGCCGCGGAATGCCCACCAGGGACCGCAGCAGTACGGTACGACGTTCGCGCACCTGTCACACACGCAGCAGTACCACCAGGCGTACCAGGACCCGGCCTACCGGTACCGGGAACGGCCCCGGGTGCCCCTGCCCCGGGCGCCCGTGTGGCTGCCGGTCGCCGTGTTCGGCGTCGGTGTGGTGGCCGCGCTGCTGGCCACGTTCGACCGGCCCGGGATCGGCCTGGTCATCACCGGTGTGGTCGCGGGTCTGACCGCTTTCACCGCGCTGGTGGTGCGCCCGGCCATCCCCGCGAGCGGGACGGAGGGCGGGGAGGGGCGAAGCGGGGAACCGGGGGCCGGGAGCACTTCCGGCACCGCTGGGAACACGCAGGCCCCCGTGACAGGGTGTTCGGGTGTCCCCGAT
This sequence comes from Nocardiopsis sp. M1B1, assembly GCF_052466615.1. NCBI lineage: Bacteria > Bacillati > Actinomycetota > Actinomycetes > Streptosporangiales > Nocardiopsidaceae > Nocardiopsis > Nocardiopsis sp. M1B1. Next base: position 1,350,165 of record NZ_CP196194.1, on the reverse strand, counting down.
CCGGCCGCGCAGGGCAGCCCTGCCACAGACGACGGGCAACCGCGGTCAGAGGACTCCTCCAGCGCCGCGGGTTCGGGTGTGCCCGATCCGGCCGCGCAGGGCAGCCCTGCCACAGACGACGGGCAACCGCGGTCAGAGGACTCCTCCAGCGCCGCGAATTCCGGTGTCCCCGACCCGACCGCGCAGAGCGACCCCGCCGAGGACGACGGGCAACCGCGACCCGAGAACTCCTCCGTAGCCGCAGCGGACGCAGAGCACACCGGGGTCTCCCCTGAGACCGAAAACCCGGCTTCTGGGGCCGCAGAGACCCGTGCGGATTGCGGGGCCGATTCCTCGGCCGGGGCGGAAGGTGCGTCGGAGGTCACGGAGGCCGGTGAATCCGACAGCAGCGGAACACGTACGTCTGGAGGCGAAGAGGCCACCGGTGCCACCAGCATCACCAGTACTGGCGATGCTGGCGAGGCTGGCGAGGCTGGCGAGGCTGGCGAGGCCATCAATACCGCCTCCACCGGTGCTGGCGAAACCGCTACCGCTGAGGCCGCCGGGTCCGCTCCAGGCACCGCACCCTCAACCGGGCCCCTCCCCCACCCCGCAGCCCCACACGCCACTGCCACCGCCCACGCCCCCGCCTCTCCAGCCGCTTCTCCCCCTCACCCCTCTGTTCCTCACTCCACCCCCGTCCCCACCCCTGACCCCGACCCCACACCCGACCGCTACTCCTACACCTGGTCGGCGGTCTACGGAGTGCTCGCCGCCGCCCTGCTGTTCACGGCGGTGTTCCGCGACGCGGGCTGGGTGCTCCTGTGGACCCTGACCGCGTCCTTCCTCTTCGCCTCGATGGCCTTCGCCACGCGCAACCCCGCCTCGCGTCAGGGCGCGGTGGGCGTCGTCACCGGCTCGCTCGCCCTGTTGCGCAACCTGCCCTCCACACCGCGGTTCCTGGCCGCGCCGCTACAGAGCACGCGGTCCCGCCGCCTGGTCGGACCGGTCCTGGTCACCACGGCGGCCACGGTCGGGCTGCTGCTCGTCTTCGGCGTGCTCTTCGCCTTCGCCGACCCGGTGTTCGGCAGCTACCTGGGCCGGGTGTTCACCGACCTGTTCCTGGAGAGCGACTTCAACCCGTTCGGCGATCTGTTCGCCATGGTGACGGCCATGCTGCTCACCGGCTCCGCCGTGCTGGCCGCGTGCCGCCGCCACGCACCGAGGCCAGCTCCCCTCACCGCCCCCGGGAGCCCCTCCCGCGAGCGGACTCCCCTGCCGGTGTGGGTGTGGACGATCCCCCTCGGCGCCCTGGTCCTCCTGTTCACCGCGTTCCTCGCGGTGCAGGCCGTCGCGATGTTCGGCGGCGAGGAGTACGTCCAGCGCGTCGCCGGGGTCACCTACGCCGAGTACGCGCGCCAGGGCTTCTTCCAGCTGGTCGTGGTCAGTCTGCTCGTCCTGTGCGTCATCGCGGTGGTCGTGCGCATCCTGCCCTCCGGCACCAGCCGTGTCCTGCGCAACGCCCTGCTCGGGCTGCTGTGCACGCTCACCCTGGTCATCCTGGCCTCGGCGATGATGCGCCTCCAGCTGTACATCGACGCCTACGGGCTGACCCGGATGCGGGCCAGCGCCGAGGCGTGGATCGTGTGGAGCGCGGGGGTGTTCGGCCTGCTGCTCGCGGCGGGTGCGCTCAACACCCTGGGCCGGCCGGCGGCCTGGCTGCCCCGGGCCACCGCCGCCCTGGCCGGAACGGCCCTGGCCGTGTTCGCCTACGGGAACCCGGACCTGCGGATCGCCGAGAGCCACCAGGACCTGGACCTGTCCACGGTCGACACCTGGTACCTGCGCGACCTGTCCGCCGACGCGATCCCCGGCCTGCTCGAACTGGAGGGCAACGAACGCGACTGCGCCCTGGTGGGGTTCCAGGACCTCGTGGCGGAGGCCGACGACGCCGGGTTCGCCTCGTGGAACCTGTCCCGCCACCGGGGCCTCCAGCGGCTGGACGAACTGGGCCTGTTCGAGATCGGCGGCCAGGCCGGGATGAGCTGCTCCTACGAGCGCGGCTACTAGGGAGGGCGGCGGGCGCACGTTCCCGCCGCCCCACTCCGGCGAACGCCTCGCGCGGCCCCTCCCACGCACGCCCCCGCCGTGTCCGCGCCCCGGCCGGACCGGTCGGGGCACGCGGGGCGGGGGCTCCACACCCGCGTCCCGCCCGCAGACCCGGGGCGGTCCCCCCGCCCCGGGGCCGGACCGCCTACTTCGCGAAGCGGTCGGTCGCCTCGATCAGGAGGTCCAGGATGCCCGGCTCGCTGAACGCGTGCCCGGCGTCGTCCACGATGTGGAAGTCCGCCTCCGGCCAGGCCTTGTGCAGGTCGTAGGCGGTGCGGGCCGGGGTGCACACGTCGTAGCGGCCCTGCACGATCACGCCGGGGATGTGCCGGATCGCCTCCGCACCGTCGATGAGCTGGTTGGGCTCCAGGAACCCGCGGTTGACGAAGTAGTGGTTCTCGATCCGCGCGAAGGCCAGCGCGTAGTCCTCGTCCGCGTGGTGCTCGCGCAGTTCGTGGTTGGGCAGCAGGGTCACCGTGGATCCCTCCCAGACGCTCCACGAGCGCGCGGCGGCCAGGCGCTCCTCCCGGTCGGGCGAGTTCAGGCGGCGCGCGTAGGCGGCGATGAGGTCGTCGCGCTCCTCCTCGGGGATGGGCTCCAGGTAGGACTCCCACAGGTCCGGGAAGAGCTGGGAGGCGCCCTCCTGGTAGAACCAGCGCAGCTCGCTCTCGCGCAGGGTGAAGATGCCGCGCACGACCAGCTCGCTGACGCGGTCGGGGTGGCGCTGGGCGTAGGCCAGCGCCAGGCAGCTGCCCCAGGACCCGCCGAAGACCTGCCAGGACTCCGCGCCGATCATCTCGCGCAGCCGCTCCATGTCCCGCACCAGCGTCCAGGTGGTGTTGGTGGACAGGTCGGTGTCCATCTGGCTGGCGTGCGGGGTGGAGCGGCCGCAGTTGCGCTGGTCGAACAGCAGGATCCGGTACCGCTCCGGGTCGAAGAGCCTGCGGTGGTCGGGCACGCATCCGCCGCCGGGACCGCCGTGCAGGAACACCACGGGCTTGCCCGCGGGGTTGCCGCACAGCTCCCAGTAGACGCGGTGTCCGTCGCCGACGTCGAGCATCCCCGAGTCGTACGGCTCGATGGGCGGGTACAAGGTACGCAAAGCGTGAGGCCTTTCGTGGACGTGTTCGTGGACGTGGTTCCTCCCCGGGGACCCCGGCGGAGTCGGGCGCCGCGGACGGAGGTGTCCGGCGGACGCCTGACGGAGAACGACGAGGAGAGGGTACGGCGTCCCGGGCGTCCACCGGGCGCGAACACACGCGGGACGCCGTCAGAGGCGGTCGAGCAGCTGAGCCTTCTTGGCGCTGAACTCGTCGTCGGTGAGCAGGCCCTCGGCGTGCAGCCGCCCGAGCTCGCGGATCTTGGCGAAGATCGCCTCGCTGCCGTCCTCGTCCGCCGCGCCGAGCGCGGCGCGCTCCTGCCGGGGCTCCTCGGCCGCCGCGACGTGGGCGTTGACGGTGGCGGCCATCAGCAGGGTCTCCTCGCTGCCCTTGGACCCGTGCGAGGCCAGCGTGAAGAAGTCGTGGTCCAGCGCCGTGGCCTCGGGGATGGTCACCCCGCGCAGCACGATGCGCAAGTAGCCCTCGGTGACGTCGACCGGCGGGTGCCAGTGCACGGACTCGATCTCGGAGAGCTGGTAGTCGCGGGCCTTCTCCTTCTGCTTGGCCGTGCTGGCCAGCCAGTTGTCCCACTGGAGGCGCACGCGGGTGCCGTCGAAGGAGGCCGTGCCCTCGGCGGTGCGCACCTGCAGGGGGACGCGGCCCACCAGGCCCAGGGCGACCTCGCGCGGATCGATCTCCCCGGTGCGGGTCTCGCGGGCGAAACGGGCCGAGGAGGCGATCTGCTCGGAGTAGTACTCGGCGAGCAGTTCTCCGTCGTGCGGACCGGTGATCAGCAGCGGGGTGAGCGCGTCCCGGCCGGGGACGCCCAGGAGCGCGTAGGGGTCGGTGTCCTCCACCAGCCGGAGCCGCATCCGCCACCCGTGCTTGCGGGTGCCCCGGTCGAAGTCGACCTCGCGGACGGCGACCAGCGGAACCGAGCAGCTCCCCAGCGACCGGAACAGGGTGGGCACCTTGCGGCCGGAGTCGAAGCGGATACGGATCGTCTCGTCGTCGATCCGCCAAGTTCCGTGGTGTCCGCGAAGTTCCTCCATGTCCACACATCCTAGAGCCAGCGGGACCCACCGCGCGGGGCCGTATACGGCCACCGCCCCCGACGGACGCCCGAACCGCCCCCCGAGGTCAAGGGCACGTCCGGACGACGGTCCCCAAGCGTCACGGCGGCGCATCCCGGGTAGGACCAGCGGGGCACACCCGTTGCACCGCCCCACCCGGGCGGGACCGGCGGACAGTGCGGTCGGCGCCCTGTCCACGAACCGGAGGTCGCCACATGTCGAGAGAGACGGCAGCCGAGGGCGCGGCCGAGTTCCGCGCCGCCAGGGACCTGCTCCTGGACCTACGCGAGGACCAGGAGAGGGCGCACCGGGAGTTCGCCTGGCCCCGGTCGGACCGGTTCAACTGGGCGCTGGACTACTTCGACGAGGTCGCCGTGCGCCGTCCGGACCGGACGGCGCTGTGGATCGTGGAGGAGGACGGCGGTCAGGCCAGGTACACCTACCGGCGGATGTCGGAGCGCTCCGGTCAGGTGGCCAACTGGCTGAACAACCAGGGCGTGCACCCGGGCGACCGGATCCTGCTGATGCTGGGCAACCAGGTGGAGCTGTGGGAGACCCTGCTCGCCGCGACCAAGCTCGGCGCCGTGGTCTGCCCGACCCCCACCTCCCTGTCCGAGGGCGATCTACTGGACCGGTTGGAGCGCGGCGAGATCGCGCACGTGGTGTGCTCGGCCGCCGAGGCCGAGAAGTTCGCCCCGCTGCGGGGGCACTGGACGCGGATCTGCACGGGCTACATGGAGGGGTGGCTGAACTACGCCGACTCCGAGCACGCCGGTCTGGACTTCCACCCGCCGCACCCCACCCACCCCGACGACCCCCTGCTGCTCTACTTCACCTCCGGCACCGCCGCCCTGCCCAAGCTGGTCGTGCACACCCAGCGCTCGTACCCGGTGGGGCACCTGTCGACCATGTACTGGCTGGGCGTGCGGCCGGGCGACGTCCACCTCAACGTGTCCGAGCCGGGGTGGGCCAAGCACGCCTACGGGAGCGTGTTCGCCCCGTGGAACGCCGAGGCGACGGTGCTGGTCGTCAACCAGGAGCGCTTCGACGCGGCGGGGCTGCTGGACGCGGTCGTGCGCTGCGGGGTGGACACGCTGTGCGCGCCGCCGACGGTGTGGCGGACGCTGGCGCAGGCCGGTCCCGCCGCGTGGGACGTGGGGCTGCGCGAGGCGGTGGCCGCCGGGGAGCCGCTCAACCCCGAGGTGGTGGACCGCGTGCGCGAGGCGTGGGGCGTGACCGTGCGCGACGGGTTCGGACAGACCGAGACGACCATGCTGCTGGGCAACGGCCCCGGTCAGCGGGTGGTACGCGGGTCGATGGGGCGCGAGCTGCCGGGCTACGACGTGGTGCTGACGGACCCGGCCACCGACGAGCCCGCCGACACCGGGCAGATCTGCGTGGACCTGTCCCGGGAGCCGGCGGGGGTGATGAAAGGCTACGCCGACAACCCCGGCCTCAGCCGCGAGGTGGTCCGCGGGGACCGCTACCGCACCGGTGACATCGCCAGCCGGGATTCGAACGGTTACATTACCTATATCGGTCGATCCGACGATGTGTTCAAGGCCTCAGATTACCGCATCTCACCATTCGAACTCGAAAGCGTTCTGGTCGAGCACGAATACGTGGTCGAGGCGGCCGTCGTTCCCTCCCCCGACCCGCTGCGGCTGGCGGTGGCCAAGGCGTACGTGGCCCTGGCCGAGGGGGTGGCCCCCGACGCCGAGACCGCGCGGTCGATCCTGGCCCACGCGCGCGAGCGCCTGTCGCCGCACCAGAGGGTGCGCCGCCTGGAGTTCGGTGAGCTGCCCAAGACCGTCTCCGGTAAGATCCGTCGCGTGCAGCTGCGTCGGGCCGAGGCCGAGCGCGGCACGGTCACCGACGGAGCGCGCAACCCGCGCGAGTACTGGGAGGAGGACCTCCCGGGGACGGAGGGGTGACCGGCCGGGCTCCGGAGCCGCCCCCGACGGAAATGGCAGCGGGCACCGGAAGAATTTCGTCTCACGAAATGAGACGCTTTTCGGCGCCCGGAACCGGTGTGGTGTTTTCTGTCACGTGAACCGTGCAGGCCGACGCGGCAGCGGAGTGCCGAACCGTCCGCGCTACTGTTTTCATAAGACGGTTTTCGTGGCGACAGCGGAAAACACGACAGACGGGACCCGAGGGGAACACCATGCCGAGCACCAACGACACCCGGGTGGCCAGTTACAAGCCGCTCATCGCGCCCCGGGACCTGCTGGCCGAGCTCCCGCTGGGCGCCGAGCGCAGCGCCCTGGTCGAGGAGTCCCGCGCCGAGGTCAAGCGGGTGCTGGACGGTGACGACGACCGCCTGCTGGTCGTCGTGGGCCCCTGCTCGGTGCACGACCCCGAGTCCGCCATGGACTACGCCCGCCGCCTGAAGGAGCTGGTGCCCTCCCTACGCGAGGAGCTGTGCGTCGTGATGCGCGTGTACTTCGAGAAGCCGCGCACCACCGTCGGCTGGAAGGGCCTGATCAACGACCCCGGCCTGGACGACACCTACGACGTGCACCGCGGCCTGCGCACCGCGCGCAAGCTGCTGCTGGACATCAACGCGCTCGGCCTGCCCGCCGGGACCGAGTTCCTCGACCCCATCACCCCGCAGTACATCGCCGACGTCGTCTCCTGGGGCGCGATCGGGGCGCGCACTACCGAGAGCCAGGTGCACCGCCAGCTGAGCAGCGGCCTGAGCACGCCCGTGGGCTTCAAGAACGGCACCGACGGCGACGTTCAGGTGGCCGTGGACGCGGTCGGCGCCGCCGCCGCCTCGCACACCTTCTTCGGCATCGACCCCGCCGGCGCCGGTTCGGTGGTCGTCACCGAGGGCAACCCGGACTGCCACGTCATCCTGCGCGGCGGCCGCAGCGGCCCCAACTTCGACGCCGGGTCGGTCGACGCCGCTCTGGACGTCATCGAGGGCGCCGGGCTGCCCCGCCGCCTGATGATCGACGCCAGCCACGCCAACAGCGGCAAGGACCACACCCGCCAGCCCGGTGTGGCCGCCGCGATCGCCGCCCAGGTCGCCGAGGGCCAGAAGGGCGTCATCGGCGTGATGCTGGAGAGCTTCATCGTCGAGGGGGCCCAGAAGCTGGGCGACCCCGCCGCCCTGACCTACGGCCAGTCGATCACCGACAAGTGCATGGGCTGGGAGACCACCGGCGAGGTGCTGACCCAGCTGGCCGAGGCCGTGCGCCAGCGCCGCAAGGCCTAACCACTCCCGGACGACGCGCTCGGCCCGCTCCCGCGACGGGGGCGGGCCGACGCGCGTCGCGGGGCCCGCGCGGTGTTCAGACGGTGCGCTCCTCCTCGGGCAGGACCTCCAGCTCCACGAGCATCTCCCTCCCCAGGGACTCGCTCAGCTCGGCGTCCTGGTCCCCCTCCGGCTCGACGCGCAGCGCGAACGTGTACAGGTCCTCGCCGCTCTCGACCCAGCCGACCCACCAGCCCGGCGCGGAACCGGCCTCTGCCTCCCACCCGGCCTTCGCGTGGAGGGCGTAGCCCTCGCCCTCCTCCAGAACGGCGAGTTCGCGCACCGCCTCCTGGTGGGCGTCGTCCACGGGCAGTTCGTCGCGGGCCAGCCTCGCCAGGAAGTCGGTCTGCTCCATCGCGGAGATCTGCAGCGGCCCCTCCAGCCAGAACCGGTCCAGCGCCCGTGCGTCGCCCACCGAACGGTTGCCGTAGTCCAGCCGGTCCACCCAGGCCGCCATCGGCCCGTGCCCGATCCGGCGGGCCACCTCCCGGTAGACGGGGACGTTCGAGGCGGGCAGGGCCTCGCGCAGGGCCGTGTCCCGCTCCCGCCGGTCGACGGGCTGGGGTCCGCCCCCGTGGGGGACCACCTCGTCCACGTCCCCGACCGCGCCCGTCTGGAGCCCCACCAGGGTGCTGACGAGGTCGAAGGTGGACGCGGGGACCGCGCGCTCGCGCGCCAGCTCCGGCTCCACCACGGTCGCCTCCCGCTCCATCACGTCGTGGAGCACGAAGGTGCCCTCCACCCCCGCGTCGGCGAACACCGCCTCCAGGTCCTCGCGCTCGACGGCGGCCAGGTCACCCCGCGTCAGGGGCGGGGGCCCGGTCTCCGCCCCCTCCCGGGCCCGCCCGTCCGGCCCCCGCGCTCCGTCCACGGCCCCGGCGCACCCCGTGCCCGCGGCCAGGGACAGGACGCATCCGGCCGCGAGCGAGCGCGCGGCGCGCGCCGCCCTCCCGGTGTCGGTTCGCATCCGTCTCCCTCCCCGGTCGGTACTCCCCGAACACGCTAATCCCCGCCCTCCCGCCCCAGGGTGGAGGCGGCCGGAGTGTCGGACACCGGAGGAGCCCGGCGGCCGGGGCGGACACGGCGCGCACGGCTCGGACGGCGCCGCTCACGGGTGCCTCGCCGGCGCTCCCGCCCGGCGCCGGGCACCCTTGGGCGCCGTTCACGGCCGCTGCTAGGCTGAACGTGTTGCTGACCCCGTACGGGAGAGTGCCCGCGTATCCAGCGCGGGCCGCCGAAGGAGCAATCCCTCCCCGAAGACAACCTCTCAGGCACAGCGGACCGTACGGGCGAGACCACTCTGGAAAGCAGGGACAGCCGTCCCTCGCCGAAGGTGCAAGCCGCGCCGAGCGCGCGGCGAAGCTCTCAGGCACAGATGACAGAGGGGGAGGATGGCAACGCCACGCAAGTCACGACGCCCATCCTCTCGGGAGTGCCCATGTCAGATGCCGCATCCGCGCCGCGCGCGACAGCGCTGCGCGAGGTCCACGAGAAGGCCGGCGCCACCCTCGTCGACTTCGCCGGGTGGCTCATGCCGCTGCGCTACGGCAGCGAGACCGCCGAGCACCGGGCGGTGCGCGAGGCCGCGGGCCTGTTCGACCTCTCCCACATGGGCGAGATCCGGCTGACCGGCCCGCAGGCCGCCCAGGCCCTCGACCACGCGCTGGTCGGCCACCTGTCCCAGGTCAAGGTGGGGCGCGCCCGCTACTCCATGATCACCGCCGAGGACGGCGGTGTCCTGGACGACCTCATCGTCTACCGGCTGCGCGAGGACGAGTACCTCGTCGTGGCCAACGCCGCCAACACCGCGGTGGTCGCCCCGGCCCTGGCCGAGCGGGCCGCGGGCTTCGACGTCGAGGTCCGCGACGAGTCGGCCGAGTACGCGCTGATCGCCGTCCAGGGGCCCCGCGCCGTCGACGTCCTGGCGCCGCTGACCGACGCCGACCTGGACGGCATCCGCTACTACGCCGGGTACGAGCACACCGTCGCCGGTGAGCCCGTCCTGCTCGCCCGCACCGGCTACACCGGCGAGGACGGCTTCGAGATCTTCGTCAGCCCCGCGGACCGGGCCCCCGAGGTGTGGGAGGCCCTCATGGCCGAGGGCGAGCGGCACGGCCTCGTCCCCGCCGGGCTCTCCGCGCGCGACACCCTGCGCATGGAGGCCGGGATGCCGCTGTACGGGCAGGAGCTGACCGCCGACCTCACCCCCTTCGACGCCGGTCTGGGCCGGGTCGTGAAGTTCGACAAGGGCGACTTCGTGGGCCGCTCGGCCCTGGAGGAGGCCTCCCGCTCCTCCCGTCCCCGCCGTCTCATCGGCCTCGTCGCGCGCGGGCGCCGCCCGCTGCGCCAGGGCCAGGAGGTCCTGCGCGACGGCACCTCCGTCGGAACCATCACCAGCGGCGCGCCCTCACCCACCCTGGGCCGCCCCATCGCCATGGCCTACGTGGACGGCGACCTCGACACCTCGACCGGCGCGTTCACCGTGGACGTGCGCGGGCGGGGCGAGGACGTCGACGTGGTCGAGCTGCCGTTCTACAAGCGGCAGTCGTAGCAGCAGGGGCCTTCACACCCCGAAGGCCCGCACGCCCCAGCGCGGCGGGATCCCTCCACAGGGGACCCGCACGCACGGGGCGCGACCGGGCGTAGGCCGGGCCGGGCAGCCGTACGGGCGCGCGGCAGGAAAATGGAACACCTCCAAGGAGAGTTGAAGTGAGCGTTCCCACGGAGCTGGGTTACACCGCCAAACACGAGTGGGTCGTGGTCGAGGACGGGATCGCCACCGTCGGGATCACCTCGTTCGCCGCCGAGTCCCTGGGCGACATCGTCTACGTCGAGGTGCCCGAGGTCGGCAGCGAGGTGACCGCGGACGAGCCGTGCGGCGAGGTGGAGTCCACCAAGTCCGTCAGCGACGTCTACTCGCCGGTGAGCGGTGAGGTCACCGAGGTCAACGCGGCCCTGGAGGACGAGCCCGAGACCATCAACTCCTCGCCCTTCGAGGACGGTTGGCTGTTCAGGGCCCGGATCTCCGAGGAGCCCTCCGACCTTCTCTCCGCCGAGGAGTACACCAAGCTGACCGAAGGCGAGGAGTAGGCCCCCGATGGCTACTGACAACACGCTCAACCAGACGCTGGGCGAACTGGACCCCGAGGTGGCGGCCGCGGTCGACGCGGAGCTGGCGCGCCAGCGCGACACCCTGGAGATGATCGCCTCGGAGAACTTCGCCCCCCAGGCGGTGATCGAGGCTCAGGGCACCGTCCTGACCAACAAGTACGCGGAAGGGTACCCGGGCCGCCGCTACTACGGCGGGTGCGAGCACGTCGACGTCGTCGAGCAGCTCGCCATCGACCGCGCCAAGGCGCTGTTCGGCGCCGAGCACGCGAACGTGCAGCCGCACTCGGGCGCGCAGGCCAACACGGCCGTGTACTTCGCGCTGCTCAAGCCGGGTGACACCATCCTGGGTCTGGACCTGGCCCACGGCGGCCACCTGACCCACGGCATGAAGATCAACTACTCCGGCAAGATCCTCAACGCGGTGGCCTACCACGTGCGCGACGAGGACGGCACCGTCGACTACGACGAGGTCGAGGCGCTCGCCGAGGAGCACCGGCCCAAGATGATCGTCGCCGGTTGGTCGGCCTACCCGCGCCAGCTGGACTTCGCCCGCTTCCGCAAGATCGCGGACTCGGTCGGCGCGCTCCTGATGGTGGACATGGCGCACTTCGCCGGTCTGGTCGCGGCGGGGCTGCACCCCAACCCGGTGCCGCACGCCGACGTGGTCACCACGACCACGCACAAGACCCTGGGCGGCCCGCGCGGCGGCATGATCCTGGCCAAGGCCGAGCTGGGCAAGAAGATCAACTCCGCGGTGTTCCCCGGCATGCAGGGCGGGCCGCTGGAGCACGTGATCGCGGCCAAGGCGGTGGCCCTCAAGGTCGCCGCGGGCGAGGAGTTCGCCGACCGCCAGCGCCGCACGGTCTCGGGCGCCAGGCTGCTCGCCGAGCGGCTGACGCGGCCGGACGCGGCCGAGGTCGGCGTGAAGGTGCTCTCGGGGGGCACGGACGTGCACCTGGTCCTGGTGGACCTGGTGAACTCCGAGCTCAACGGCCAGGAGGCCGAGGACCGCCTGCACTCGATCGGGATCACGGTCAACCGCAACGCGGTGCCCAACGACCCGCGTCCGCCGATGGTCACCTCCGGCCTGCGGATCGGCACCCCGGCGCTGGCCACCCGCGGTCTGGGCGACGAGGACTTCGCCGAGGTCGCGGACGTCATCGCCGAGGCGCTCAAGCCGGAGTTCGACGAGGCCGCGCTGCGCGGCCGGGTCCAGGCGCTGACCGCCAGGTACCCGCTCTACCCGAACCTGTAGAGCCCCGCCGTGCGGGGCCGGGCGGCCCCGCACGGCGTTCACATGCCCGGGCCCTGTACTCGACGAGGAGGACAGCCATGGCCATCAGCGTGTTCGACCTGTTCAAGATCGGAATCGGACCGTCCAGTTCACACACGGTCGGGCCGATGAAGGCCGCGCGCACGTTCGTGGCCGGACTGCGCGAGGAGGGCCTGCTCGACGGCGCGGCCCGCGTGCGCGCGGAGCTGTACGGCTCCCTGGCGCTCACCGGCAAGGGGCACGGCAGCGACCGGGCGGTGGTCCTGGGACTGATGGGGCACACCCCCGAGCACGTGGACGTGGACGCGGTGCCCGAGCTGGTGGAGCGGGTGCGCCGGGAGAGGACCCTGCGCCTGGGCGGGCCCGAGGGGCCGCCGGTGGCCTTCGACCCGGCCGTGGACGTGGACTTCCGCCGCAGGGAGAGCCTGCCCGACCACCCCAACGGGATGCGGTTCGTGGCACTGGACTCCTCCGGCGCCGAACTGGCGGCGAAGGTGTACTACTCGGTGGGCGGCGGGTTCGTCGTGGACGAGCGCGCGGCGGGCGCGGACCGGATCAAGGCCGACGACACCCGGGTGCCCCACCCCTTCTCCAGCGCCGAGGAGCTGCTGGGCATCTGCGCCGACACCGGGATGTCGATCAGCGCGGTGATGCTCGCCAACGAGCAGGCCTTCGGGCGCTCCCCCGAGCGGATCCGCGCCGAGCTGCTCGTGCTGTGGGAGGCGATGCGCCAGTGCGTGCGCCGCGGGGTGACCACCGAGGGCAGCCTGCCCGGCGGGCTGAAGGTGCCCCGGCGGGCGCACCGCCTGTACCGGCAGCTGGGCGGCAACTGCGACGAGTCGGGCCTGCTGGCGCCGACGGGGGTGGACTCCGACCCCATGCGCGGCAGCGACTGGATCACGCTCTACGCGCTGGCCGTGAACGAGGAGAACGCCGCGGGCGGCCGCGTGGTGACCGCGCCGACCAACGGGGCCGCGGGCATCGTGCCCGCCGTGCTGCACTACTACCTGCACTTCAGCCCGGGCGCGGGCGACGAGGGCGTGGTGCGGTTCCTGCTGACCGCGGGGGCCGTGGGCATCCTGTTCAAGCAGAACGCGTCGATCTCGGGCGCCGAGGTGGGCTGCCAGGGTGAGGTGGGCTCGGCCTCCTCGATGGCCGCCGCCGGGCTGGCCGAGGTGCTGGGCGGCACCCCCGCGCAGGTGGAGAACGCCGCCGAGATCGCCATGGAGCACAACCTGGGGCTGACCTGCGACCCCATCGGCGGCCTGGTGCAGGTGCCGTGCATCGAGCGCAACGCACTGGCCTCGGTCAAGGCGATCAGCGCCGCACGTATCGCGCTGCGCGGCGACGGCAGCCACTTCGTGTCGCTGGACAAGGTCATCCGGACCATGCGCGACACGGGCCGCGACATGATGGACAAGTACAAGGAGACCTCGCGCGGCGGCTTGGCCGTCAACGTCATCGAGTGCTGAGGGCCCGACCCAGAGACTGTTAACAAAGGCGCGCACTGGAGTGCGCTTGCACAGCGCGGCCGTCGTGTGTACCGTTGTTCCTGAAAGACGGTGTACCCGGCCGCGTGCGCGATGAGCCGGTCGTCGGGCCTGGACAGTGCCACCCCGGAAAAAGCCGTGCCCCGGGTGGCGTGCTGAGCAGAGGCGAACCCGGGGCTTACGCAGGCAACGATACCAAACGCCCTCGCCCCCTGTCCTCTCGCGCCCTCAGCCGAGATAGAACGAAGGTCACCGTGAGCGCCGGCATCCCGGAATGGATGGTCTACGCCTACTCTTCTCCCCGCCTCGCGCCCTACCTCCGGCACAGTGGGGGTGACGCGGTTCGGGCCGTGAACTTGTACCACTGGAACGTCATGGTCTCCGCGGCCTTCTACGGTCCGCTCCACACGTTCGAACTGGCTCTGCGCAACTCCCTCCACAACCACCTGAGCGCGCACTTCGGGCAGAAGGACTGGTGGAACGGGGCGCCGCTGGACAACGAGGGACAGCGCCTCGTCCGCCAAGCGCGAGCCCGCTGCCGCCGTTCCGCCACGCCGGACGACATCGTCACCGAACTGTCCCTGGGGTTTTGGTCTTCACTGGTCGCTCGCAGGTACGACCGTGACCTCTGGGTTCCCGCCCTCCACCGGGCGTTCCCCGGCTATCGGGGTCCGCGCCGCGCCCTCCAGGATCAGCTCTACTCCCTGCGGCTGCTGCGCAACCGCATCATGCACCACGAGCCGATCCACCACCGCCACCTGGAGGCGGACCACGCCAAGCTTTACCTCGTGCTCTCGTACGTCAGCCCCGAGGCCGCCTCCGGCATCAAGCCCTTCGACCGCGTTCCCGAGGTGCTCCTGGTCAAGGACCAGGTGTGCCGGGGCGAACTCCCGCCGAGCTTCTGAGGAGGCCACTGTGAGCGAGGACGGGCCGACCCTGGTGTCACGCGCACAACTCGCCCGATACGCCGAGGTCAGTCGGGCGGCGGTCACCAACTGGCGCAAGCGCGGACCCGACTTCCCCGAACCGGCGGATACCGAACGGGAGCTGTTCGACCTCGACCAGGTCATCGGTTGGCTGTCCTCACGCGCCGTACCCGCCAACGCCCGTCATCCGCACGAGCCCGCAGGGACCACCTACGCGGACCGCGTACGCGCCACAGTAGCGGCCGACGCCCCGGGAGCGACGTCAGCGCCCAAACATCGATTCCCGGTCGACACCGACGGGGTCGACAGCACCGTCTTCCGTTTGCTGGACGACCTTCGGGGGTTGTGCACACCAACCGAGTCCGCTCTCCTCATCGCGGTACTCGTCTTCCTCCGTTCCTCACATGCTGACCAGTGGGGCCTTCTACGGGAACAAACCGGTCACGGCACCGTTGACGGGTCCGTATTCGCGGCCGACTTCTGCGACTACCTCCCCCCTTTCGTCCCCGGTCCTCTCCAAGGACTAGGATCTGACGCCTTCACCACGGCGGTTCGCGGAGTCGACACGATCGACACCCAAAGCCAGGAGCAGGACATCCTGTCGGCTGCCTTCAACAGCGCTCTCTCCTTCCTTGAAAGAGGCTGGCTCTCCCGTCACTCGGATCTGCGCACCCCGGAGTCAGTGGTGCGCATGATGGTGGACCTCCTCACATCCAACAATCCTTTCGACAGTGTCTATGACCCCTTCTGTCGGACGGGCGAGTTCCTGGCTGAGGCCGTACGAGCACAAACGGAAACCGACCCGACGCGGATCCCCCGTGTCAGCGGCACCACTTTCAACGAGCTGGCCTTCGGTATCGCCGGTATGAACATGCTGCTGCACGGCATCGAGGCCGAGTTCGGCCACCGTCCCGGATTTCCCTGGGACCGCGACGCCGCACACGACACCGCAGACCTCGTCCTGGCCAATCCGCCGTTCAACCTGAGCAGCCCACCCGGAGACTCCACCCGCGAGAGCTTCCGCTACGGAGAACCACCGAAGGAGAACGCGAACTTCCGCTGGCTCCAGCACGTGATCGACCGCCTTTCTCCGAACGGTAGGGCGGGCGTGGTGATGGCCAACGGCGCATCAAGCTCGGCCAACGCCAGGGAGGCCGCGATCAGGGAGAACATGGTCGAGGACGGTGCCGTAGAGTGTCTCATCACCCTCCCCGGCCAGCTCTTCCAGCACACCGCCATCCCCGTGACCCTGTGGATATTGAAAGCTCCGACAGGTAGGTGCGAGGAGATTCTCTTCATCGACGCCAGCGGACTCGGCCGTATGACCTCGCGTACGATCCGAACCCTCCGAGAGGAGGACATCGCACTCGTCCAACACGCTTACAACGGATGGCGTAACGGGGAGCGAGATGCCTCCGAGAGCGAAGCGTCGAGTATTAGCTACGTCGCGACGATTCAGGAGGTACGCGATAAAAAGTACTCACTTCGCCCATCGATCTATGTGACCGGACGTGCACCGCAGACGAGCCAGGCAGAGCAAGCGGAGGTGCTGACGGCACTCATCCGACGCCTGGACTCTCTGGAGGCACAGATCCCCTACGTCGATGCCAGAAGCAGTCAGGTGCTCCAGGAGGCACGGAAATGGATTCGCTGATCGGCCCGCTACCCGACGCTTGGAGTGAGCATCGGCTGGACGAGGTCTGCGAGATCCAGGCAGGCCCCTCCGGCGCGAGCCTGCCCTCCCGGGAGCTCAGCAAGCAGGGAATCCCGCTGGTCAGACCCAGCGACATCGCCGACCGGCGAGTGTCGGACACCGGCCTGGCCCACGTCACCCGCACGACGGCTGGACGACTGCACCGCTACCGGCTCCGCTCGGGCGATATCGTCGGCACCCGAACCGGAACACTCGGCAAGTTCGCCCGGATCACCTCGGATCAACGGGACTGGCTGTACAGCACCCAACTGCTTCGTGTGCGCCCGTCCGAACGTATGGACCCCGTGTACCTGGTGCACTATCTGACCCTGCCCACGGTCCAGCGCTGGATCGACAGGCACGCCTCTGGAAGCACGGTCAGGTCGCTCACGATGGACACACTTCGATCGCTCCCTACGGCGCTACCTCCCCTGCACGTTCAGCAGGAGATCGGTGCGTCCCTCGAAGCCCTGGACGACAAGGCTCACCTGCACGCCGAAATCAGCCGAACCACGAGCGAACTGCACGACGCTCTGGCCCCCATGCTGTTCTCCGGACGAGTACAGGCTTCAACAACCAACACCTGAGACCCGGCCCCCGTAGGAGTAGACCACGGTTGAGGGTTTCTCGTCCTCTCCGAGGCAGTACGGCAGCATGTTGTTAACCGTTGCACCGGACAAGGACATCCGGACCATGCGCGACACGGGCCGCGACATGGTGGACAAGTACAAGGAGACCTCGCGCGGCGGCCTGACCGTCAACGTCATCGAGTGCTGAGGGCTCCGCAGGAGCGCACGGACGGACGCCGGGCCGTCCGGGGCCCACGTGGAGTCCGCAGGGGGTCCGTGCCCGTACGGAGAGGTTCCCCGGTGGTGACCAGCGCACCGGCCTACGGCGTCACTGCCGAAGGGAGCGAAGGTAGGCGTCGCGGTCGAGGCCGTCGGGCACGAGCACGCTGAGGCGGTAGGTGGTGGGATGCGCACCGCGCCCGCACAGGACGTCGACGCGCAGGTCCTCCTCACTGAGGCCGACCGGTTCCCCTCTCCTACGCCGGTGGTAGGCGTGCCAGTCCGCCTCGTCGGTGGTCTCGAAGAGCACCTCCCAGCGGCTCCGCGCCTCCCGTGCCGTCCTGGCCTCGGCACGGCGCGCCTCGCGTTCGCGTCTGCGTCTTCGCCCCGGCATACGCCCATCCTAGAACGGCTTTCCCGCGCTGCCGTGGGCGGGAAAGACGGGCCCCGGCGGGCCGCCTGGTCCGCCGGGGCGTGGGGAGAGCACGGGGACCGCTCCCGGTCGGGAGCGGTCCCCGCGTGTGTCAGGCGTCGGTCCCGGTGGGCGCGGGCGCCTCGGCCGCGGCCACCCGCGCGGGGTCGGGGGCCCTGGTGACCAGGCTGGCCACGACGAGCGCGACCAGGGCGGCGGGCAGGGCGACGATGACCGCGTTGAGGCCGCCCGGGGTCCCGGCGACCTGCCAGCCGATGGTGGTGGCCGCGCCGACCACCAGCGCCGCGACGGCGCCCGCGGTGGTCGCGCGCTTCCAGAACAGCACCGACAGGACCACCGGGGTGATCGCGGCTCCGTAGACCGTGTAGGAGTACATCTGCAGCTCCAGCACGGTCGGGAAGAACAGGCTCAGCGCCAGGCCCGCGAGCGCGATGCCCAGGACCGACAGGCGCTGGACCACGAGCTTGCGGCGCTCGTCCGCGCTGTCCCCGGCGAAGCGGGCGTACAGGTCGTAGGCGACGTTGGAGGCGCAGGAGAGCATGTACGAGGACCCGGTCGTGATGACGAAGGCGACCGCCCCGCCCAGGATCAGGCCGCCCAGCACCACCGGGAGGTAGCCCTCGGAGGCCAGGCTGAGCACCGCCATGTCCCCGTCGATGCCGGGCATGAGGATGGCGGCGCAGGTGGCGAGCAGCACCACGGGCACGAAGACGAAGAAGCTGCCGACGAGCATGCCGACGGTCGAGGAGCGGGCCTCGCGCTCGTCCTTGGCCGCGGCCAGGCGCTGGTACATGTTCTGGTCGGCGAGCAGCAGCAGGAAGAGCGGCAGGAAGTAGCCGAGGAGCTGCAGGGCGGTCAGCCCGCCGCTGAAGGTGGTCGCCTGCTCGGGCAGGCCGTCCCAGTAGGCGCCGGGGCCGCCGATCG
Source organism: Nocardiopsis sp. M1B1 (assembly GCF_052466615.1). Lineage (NCBI taxonomy): Bacteria > Bacillati > Actinomycetota > Actinomycetes > Streptosporangiales > Nocardiopsidaceae > Nocardiopsis > Nocardiopsis sp. M1B1. The sequence goes on along the minus strand of NZ_CP196194.1, from coordinate 1,332,004 downwards.
CGGCGAACACCAGCGGCACCGACACGAACAGGCCGAGCACGATGAGGATGGCCGAGACGAAGTCGGTGTAGGCGACCGAGAACAGGCCGCCGGTGACGGTCAGCAGCGTCACGACGACCGCGATGAGCACGGTGCCCTGGGTGGCGGACAGCGGCGTGACCAGGCTGACGACGTACCCGCCGCCGACGAACTGCGAGGCGGTCAGTCCAAGGAAGGCGATGGTGGTGACCACGGCGGCGACGGTGCGCACCCCGATGCCGAAGCGCACCTCCAGCAGTTCGGGGATGGTGTGCCGGGACGCCCGGCGGATGCGGCGGGCCGCCAGGAGCAGGACAAGGATGCCCAGGGGCGTTCCCGCGAAGAAGACCATGCCCGCCATGGGGCCGTAGGTGTAGGCGAAGTTGGCGCCACCGATGATGGTGCCCGAGCCGACCCAGGTGACCAGCATGGTGGCGATCATGACCGGGCGGGGGAGGCTGCGTCCGGCGAACAGGAAGTCGTCACCGCCGCGCAGCCTGCCCGAGCGCACGAAGTAGAGGGCGATCCCGATCATGGCCAGGATGTACACGGCGAGGATCACGAGATGGGTCGTCTGCATGGGCCACCTTCGCGGCGAGGTTCGGTTCGGGGGACGTGCACGGGAGGGACCGCCCGCGGAGGCGGTCCGACCGGGCCATGTAAGCAGCCGCACCGCGTGAAGTGCAACACTTATTGCATCGAACGTGACCCTGATCACGTCACAGTGGTGTCACCGCGTCGTCCCAGGTCGTTCGCCCCGGCGTCGCTCAGAAGAGCTCCGTGCTCTCCCAAAGGCGCTCCGTGTCGCGCACGGCGGCCAGCACCGCGTCCCCTCCGAGACGGGCCAGCTCGGCCAGCACCGCGTGGACGACCGCCATCACCGGGGTGAGCGAGGGGAACATGCCCACGCCCTCGCTGGGCACCAGCAGCACGTGCGCCGCCCCCTCCGCCAGCGGGGAGTCCCTGCGGTCGGTGATCACCGCGACCGGCACCGACCGCTCACGGGCCACCCGCGCCGCCGAGCGCAGCGCGACCGGGAGCCGCCACAGGTCGCACGCCAGCAGCAGGTCGCCGGGACCCATCCGCGCCAGCGCGCTGACCAGGCCGGTGCCGCCCAGCTCCAGGCGCTCCACGTCGTAACCCATGATCCCCGCGGCGTGCGCGAGCTGCACGCCCGGCGCCGCGAAGGTGCCCGAACCCACCACCCGCGTCCGGCGCGCACCGTGCACCGCGCCCGCCAGGGCGCGCACCCGGGCGGGGTCCAGGGTCCGCTCCAGGTCGCGCAGCCCCTCGCGGTCGGCGCGGAAGGCCTCGCGCACGGGGTCGGCGTCGGCCCCGGCGTGCTCGGCCAGGACCTCTCCGGCGCTGAGCGAGGCCAGGTAACGCGAGCGCAGCTCGACGCGCAGGGCGGGCCAGCCGGTGAACCCGAGGGCCTGCGCGGCCCGTACGACCGTGGCGACGTTGACCCCCGCCCGCTCGGCGAGCTCGGCCGTGCTCGCGTAGGAGGCGAACCGCGGCTCGTCCCGCAGCACCCTGACCACGCGCTCGGCCGCACGGCCCAGGCGTCCGCCGCCGAGCGCGGCCTCGATCCAGTCCGCCATCACCCCTCCGTCCCGGCGCCCCGGACCGCGCCGCACCCCCAAGCGATACCACCCCCGGGGTGGCCCCCTCCCCGTGATGCAACATATATTGCAACAACGCGAACCCCGACGGAGGTATCCATGACCCGCCAGTCAGAACCGCACATCCTCTTCACGGGCGCCGGGCTACTCGACCCCGAGGCGGGCACGAGGACCCCCGGCTCCTGGCTCCTGGTGCGGGACGGCCTCGTCGCGGGCAGCGGCCAGGGAACCCCGCCCGAGGTGGAGTCGCGGGTGCCGACCGTGGACCTGGCGGGGGCCACCCTCATGCCGGGCCTGATCGACGCCCACGTGCACCCGACCGCCTTCAGCGCCGACCTCGGCGCCGCGATGGACCAGTCGCCCGCCTACGTCGCCAGTTACGCGGGCCGTTCCCTGGGCGACATGCTCAGGCGCGGCTTCACCACCGTCCGCGACGTCGCCGGGGGCGACTGGGGACTGGCCAGGGCGGTCGAGGAGGGGCTCGTCGACGGCCCCCGGCTCATGTTCGGCGGCAAGGCGCTGTCGCAGACCGGCGGCCACGGCGACTTCCGCGCGCCCGGCCGACAGGGCAACGACACCCACGCCTGCTGCCCCGGCGCGGGCATCGTCTGCGACGGGCCCGTGGAGTTCCGCCGCGCGGCCCGCGAGCAGCTGCGCACCGGAGCCCACCACCTCAAGATCATGCTCTCGGGCGGCGTGGCCTCCCCCACCGACCGCATCGACTCCACCCAGTCCTCCGAGGACGAGATCCGGGCCGTGGTGGAGGAGGCCGAGGCGGCCAACCGCTACGTGACCGGCCACGCCTACACCGCCCGCGCCGTCAACCGCGGGCTCCGCCTCGGCGTGCGCTGCATCGAGCACGGCAACCTCATCGACGAGAGCAGCATCGAGCTGTTCCTGGAGCACGACGCCTACCTGGTGCCCACCCTGGTCACCTACCAGGAGCTCTCCCGGCAGGGGGCCGCCAACGGGCTGCCCGCGGCCAGCCAGGCCAAGGTGGACACCGTGCTCGACCGGGGGCTGGACGCCCTGCGCATGGCCCACGAGGCCGGGGTGAACCTGGTCTTCGGCAGCGATCTGCTCGGCGGCATGCAGGACCGCCAGAGCCAGGAATTCGCCATCCGCGGCCGGGTCCAGCCCGCCGCGGACGTGCTGCGCGCCGCCACCGTCAACGCCGCCCGGCTGCTGGGGCTGGAGGGGGTCGTCGGCACCCTGCGCGACGGGGCGCGGGCCGACCTCGTCGTGGTCGACGGCGACCCGCTCGCCGACATCGGGGTCCTGGCCTCGCCGGAGACGAGCGTGCGCACCGTGCTGCGCGACGGCCGGATCCGCCACGAGCGCGACGCCGTGCGCTGACGCGGCGGCGGGTGCGGGCCCCGGGGCCCGCGCCCGCCCGTACGGAGCGGGTCCCCTGGTCCTGGACCCGTCCGGAGATCCGGACGGCGGCCGACGCCGGGGACTCAGTCGTACACGCTCGACCTGTGCCCGACCTCGACCACCACGATCACGAGTTCGCCGTTGTCCACGGTGTAGATGACCCGGTAGTCACCGACGCGGAGTCTTCTGTGCCCGGGGATCCCCACCAGAGGAGTGGTTCCGAAGGCGTAGGGGTCCGACTCCAGCTCCGCAAGTTTGCGCAGGACGGTCATCGCCTGCCCGCGCGGGATCTTGCGGAGCTCGGCCTGGGCTTCGATCTTGAAGACCGTCGAGTACCTACTCATCCCGTTCCAGCGTCTCCGCCATGACCTTTGCCAGCGAGACCGTCGGAGAGTCCCGTCGCTCCTCGATGATGCGACGCAACTCCTCCTCTTCGCGCAGTCTGGCCTGCTCCAGCACCTCCATGGGAACGAAGGCGCCCACGGGTCTGCCGTTGCGCGTCACCACCGTGCTGTCACCGGCCCTGGCTCTGTCGATGACCTCCGAGAGGTGGGCGCGGAAATGACGGGAAGTGATCGTCTCAGCCATACCGTCAGCGTACACTAAGTCACTTGTGTACACAATCAACACGGTCGGTGTCTGATCCCGACGGAGCTGGGCGGGTGCGGGCCCCGGGGCCCGCACCCGCCGTCGCTCAGGAGATGGTGGCGGTCGCGTCCATGTACAGGAACTCCCACAGGTGGCCGTCGGGGTCGGCGAAGGAGCGCGAGTACATGCCGGTGTGCTCGGTGGTCCTGGCGTGGGTCGCCCCGGCCACGGCGGCGGCCTCCGCGATCCGGTCCACGTCCTCGCGGCTGTCAGCGCTCAGGCAGGTGATCACCTCCGCGCCCGCGGAGGTGTCGGCCGTCCCCGAGGGCGTGAACTCCGCGAAGAAGGGTTCGGACAGGAACAGGACGCGCGACTGGTCGCTGACGACCATGCACAGCGCCCTGTCGTCGGAGAAGGCCTCGTCGTAGCCGAAGCCCAGCGCGCTGAAGAACTCCCGGGTGGCGTCGACGCTCTTGACGGGCAGGTTCACGAAGGTCATTCGAGTCATGTGGCGAAGCTAACAGCGGGCACCGACAATCGGCGGCAACGGCTCAGGCCAGGCTGCGCCGCGGGTTCTTGGCCGGTGCGGTCATCGACATCCGCACGACGGCCGGGACCTGCTCCAGGTCCAGCGCCCGGCGCAGGTTCGCCAGCGCCTCCGAGCTCACCCGCCGCCACACCCCGGCCACGTCGGCGTCGTCGTCCAGGGTCAGCGCCAGGCGCAGGTGCGGCGCCTCGGCGGACTCGGTCAGCCGCGCGCGGGCGCGGCGCACGCCCGGGTAATCGGCGACCTCCTGCTCCAGGGCACCGCGGGCCACGTTCTCCGACATCTCCACCCGCCCCTGCTCCCCGCGCTCCAGGACCAGGCGCCCCACCGTGTCGTTGAGCCCCTGGGACATCAGCCAGCGCAGGGCCAGGAAACCGGCGACGAAGGCCACCGCGACCGCCGCGTAGGGCACCCACTGCTGGTCGAGCGCCTCCCGGGCCCCGGGGCCGAGCAGAACGCTGTCGGCCGTTCCCCCGCCGAACAGGCCGCGCCCCGCGGCCAGCGACGCCAGCCCCGCGAGGAGCAGCACCGCCCCCACGACCGCCAGCCCCCACCGGTTCCCCCGCGCCGACCTGCGCGACCTGCCACCAGCCATGGTCAACCCTCCGCGTACCGCACGTGGGTGGCGATCCGCATGCTGCGCAGCGGCGCCAGCTCCTCCAACCGCCGCTCCACGGCCGCGGTCACCTCGGCGGGCAGTCCCGCCGACCCGCGCATCCCGGTGCGCGCGTGCACCCGGATCCTGTTGCCGCGCACCGTCACGTGCACGCCTTCGACTCCGCTGACGCCCTCGGCCGCGGCGGCCACCGCCCGGCGCAGCGCGGGCCGGGTCAGCCCCACCACCAGGGCGGGGTCGTCGGTGCGCAGAGCCGTCCAGCGCCCCCGCCCGGGGGCCAGGGCGGCCACGATCAGGGCCAGCCCGATCAGCGCCAGGACCGCCGAGGCGATCTGCACCGACGGCATCGACCAGGTCGTGGTCGCCGCGTAACCGCTGGCCGCGCCGACCGGAATCAGCCCCAGCGGGCTCCCCGCCAGGGCCGAGATCACCTCGGCGGCGGCCACGACGGCCACGAGGAGGATCACGAGGCCCGTGATCACCGCGGGCCAGGACCTCCGCGGACGGAACGTGTGGACGGCCACCCGCCTGGCCCGGCGGTCGACGCCCTGGTCGGGGCGTCCGAGCACCTCTTCCACGGTGGTCATGTCAGCGCACCAACTCCGCGATCTCGATGTCGATGTGGTGGACCCGCTTTCCGGTGATCCGCTCGATCCGCCGCCCGACGTGCCCGCGCACCCGTGCGGCGACCTCGCGCACCGAGTGCGGGTAGCGGACGCCGACCCGCAGCCTGAGCAGCACGACCTCGCCGCTCACCCGGGCCCGCGCCGTGCGCGACCGGGCGGGGAGGGCGCCGGGGACCTCGCGGACCGCGCGCGCGGCCGCCTTCTCGACCACACCGGGTTCGATGACGGTGCGGCCGCCGGGGTCGCGGTCCGCCCCGCTCCGCTCCCGGGCGACCCCGTCGCCCGGGCGTTCCCGCTGTCGGGGAACCGTACTGGTCCGCACTCCGGCCACGTCCGCCCCCTCACGTCTCAGGCGGAGCGCCGCGAGAACACCGCGGTGAGGTCGATCTCGCCCTCCATCGCCCGACCGGCGACGAACCCCGCGATCCCCAGGATCAGGACCAGCGCGAAGGCCGTGAAACCGCCGAACGCGGCGGCCAGACCCAGTACCGTCCCGTAGGACAGTCCGACGATGGGCCACATGGCTTCCCCCTCTTGTCCAGCACCCGATGCTGCCTGTTCAACCACCCGTACGGGCGCCGTCCCGCAGTCCCGCGACCACGTCCTCCACGGACACGTGGACGGTGCGGCCCCCGGCGACCGGGGTCAGGACGCGGCGCAGCTCGGCGGCGATCTCCGGCAGGGGCCGCCCGAACCGGACCACGACGCCGACCTCGACGCTGTCGGCGCGTACCGCCACCCCCAGGACCCGTCCCCCGGGGACGGGCGTGGTCAGCGTGCCGAAACCCCCCGAGGACAGTTCCACCACGTCCGGGAAGCGCTCGGCCTCCCCCGCCAGGCGCCGGGCGACCTCGCCCGGGTCCGCGTCGGCGGCCGCCATCACTGGACCCGGGGCGCGGACTCGCCGTCGTCCTCGCCGCGGTCGTCGTCGGGCAGGTGGATGTCGTCCACCCGGATGTTGATCTCGGTGACCTCCAGCCCGGTCATGCGCTCCACCGCCGAGGTGACGTTGCGGCGCACGGCCGCGGCCAGGTCCTGGATGGCGGCGCCGTACTCGACGACCAGGTCGATGTCGACGGCGGCTTGGCGCTCGCCCACCTCGACCGAGACGCCCCGCGCGACCGAGCCGCTGTCGCCGCCCCGGGTCACGACGTCCCTGACCGCGCCGACCGCCCGCGCGGTCCCGCCGCCCATGGCGTGGACGCCGCCGATCTCACGCGCGGCCATGCCGGCGATCTTGGCGACCACGCCGTCCGCGATCTGGGTGCGCCCGCCCTCCTCGCGGGAGGAGTCCCCCCGGTTCGTCCGGCCCGACTCGCGGGCTCCCGGCACCTTGGTCTCGGTCCTCATGTCCGTCACTGGGTCCCCCTACGCAGTGTGCGGGCCGCACGGGCGGTCGCGGCGCCGAAGGCGCCCCCGGACCGCTCCCCGCGCCTTCCCGGCGGATGTGCCCTCCCAGAGGGCCGGACCGAAACCCGGGCCCGTGTCATGGCCGGAAGGATGTCGAACTGATCACACCATATACATACACACTGTATCCGACAAAGCACTGTGAGTAATTTTTCCTGGTCGGAACGGGCAACGCGCGTCCCATCTCCGACCCAAAACAGCGTCGGGAATCCGGTCGGGCCAGGAAAACGCACGGGGGCGCCCGCGGGCGCCCCCGTGCGGACCGCACCCCGCCGCCGCGCGGCGGGCGTCCGGTTCAGCCGAAGATGACGGTCTTGTCCCCGTTGAGCAGCACGCGGCGCTGCGCGTGCCAGTTGACCGCGCGCGCCAGCGCCACCGACTCCAGGTCCCGGCCGATCGCCGTGAGCTGCTCCGGACTGTGCGTGTGGTCCACCCGGGACACCTCCTGCTCGATGATCGGGCCCTCGTCGAGGTCGGCGGTGACGTAGTGGGCGGTCGCGCCGATCAGCTTCACGCCGCGCGCGTGGGCCTGGTGGTAGGGCCGGGCTCCCTTGAAGCTGGGCAGGAAGGAGTGGTGGATGTTGATGATCCGGCCGGACATCTTGGCGCACAGCTGCTCGGAGAGCACCTGCATGTAGCGCGCCAGGACCACCAGGTCCACGTCGTAGGAGTCGACCAGCTCCAGCAGGCGCGCCTCCTGCTCCTTCTTGCTCCCGGCCGTGACCGGCAGGTGGTGGAAGTCCACGCCGTAGGAGTCGGCGAGGAACTCCAGGTCGGGGTGGTTGGAGACCACCGCGGCGATGTCGGCGTCCAGCAGGCCGCTGCGCTGGCGGTAGAGCAGGTCGTTGAGGCAGTGGCCGAACTTGGACACCATCACGATCATGCGCGGGCGCACGTCGCGGCGGTTGAGGGTCCACTCCACGAACGCGTCGCCGTTCCCGCCGCCGAAGTCCCCCGCCAGCGCCGCGAAGGCGCCGCGCAGGACGTCCTCCCCGGCCACGCCGTCGCCACCCCGCTCGGCCACGAACTGCATCCGCAGGAAGAAGCGTCCCGTGTAGTGGTCGCCGTACTGCTGACTCTCGGTGATGTTGCAACCGTGGTCGGACAGCAGGTTGGCCACAGCGGCGACGATGCCCCGGCTGTCGGGGCACGAAAGGGTCAGGACGTACTCACGCTCACTCATGGAAAGAACCACTCCCGGGGTCGGACGGCTGATCAGCCGTGACACCCCAGGGTATCGCCCCCGCAACACCGGGGGCCGGTTATCGCGAAGCCGCCCGCGGACCGCCCGCCGCAGGGGTACCGCGTCCCCTTTCCCGCCGAGAATATGAAAGACATTCATGTTCTGGCATGCTCAGGACATGACAAGTCTGCGCGAAACGTACGAGTCCGCCACGCGCGAACTCGAAGCCCCCTTCGCCCTCGTCGACCTCGCAGCCCTGCGCGCCAACGCGGCCGACCTGACCCGCCGCGCCCACGGCAGGCCCATCCGGATCGCCAGCAAATCCGTGCGCAGCCGAGAACTGCTGCGCACCGTCCTCGCCCTGCCCGGCTACGCGGGAATCATGGCCTTCACCCTGCCCGAGGCCCTCTGGCTGGCCACCGGCGACCGCCCCCTCAGCGACGACGTCCTCGTCGCCTACCCCACCGTCGACCGCCAGGCCCTGGCCAGGCTCGTGCGCGACCCCCGCGCCGCCCGCGCCATCACCCTGATGGTGGACGACACCGCGCATCTGGACCTGATCGGCGCGGCCGTCGCCGAGGCCGCCGACTCCCGCGGCCCCGACGCCCCGCCGGTCCGGGTGTGCCTGGACGTGGACACCAGCTGGCAGCCCGTGGGACCGCGCCTGCGCGTGGGCACCTACCGCTCCCCCGTGCGCACCCCGGCCCAGGCCGCCGCGTTCGCCCGCGCGGTCGCGGTCCGACCCGAACTGGAGCTGGACGGGATCATGGCCTACGAGGGCCAGATCGCCGGGGTGGGCGACGCCCCGCCCGGCAGGCCGCTCTACGGACGCCTCCTGCGCGCCGTCCAGCGCCGCTCGGCCGTGGAGCTGGCCAAGCGCCGCGCCGCCATCGTGCACGCCGTCAGGGAGGTCGCCGACCTGCGCTTCGTCAACGGCGGCGGCACCGGCAGCCTGCACACCACCGGCCGGGAGAGGGCCGTGACCGAGCTGGCGGCGGGCTCGGGGCTCTACCACCCGCACCTGTTCGACCACTACCGCTCCTTCGGCGGGCGCCCCGCCGCCCTGTTCGCGCTCCCCGTCGTGCGCCGCCCCGGGCCGGGCGTGGCCACCGCCCTCGGCGGCGGCTACCCCGCCTCGGGCCCCGTGAACGCCCACCGCGCCCCGCTCCCCCACCTGCCCGCCGGTCTCTCCTACAGCGTCAACGAAGGCGCGGGCGAGGTGCAGACGCCCCTGCTCGGCGCCGCGGCCGACGGCCTGTCCGTCGGCGACCGGGTGTGGATGCGCCACGCCAAGGCGGGAGAGCTGTGCGAGCGCTTCGACACCCTGCACCTGGTGGACTCCGACACCGGGGAGTACGCGGGCGCCGTGCCCACCTACCGGGGCGAGGGCCAGACCTTCCTCTAGGCGGCGCCGCCCGGGGCCCGCGCGCGGCCGCGGCCCTATACCGGGCACCGCCTCGAACGCCTCCGCGACACACACGGAGGGGCCCGCTGACGCGGACCCCTCCGAACGCGCGCCGGTCCGGCGCTACTTCCTCCTGCGGTGCACCGCCCAGGCCACCACGCCCACGGCGACGACCGCGCCGACGCCGACCGCGAGCAGCAGCGCCTCCGGGGGGAGCTGACCGCGCGACTGGTAGGTGGTGACGACGTGGCCGTCGCCCTTGACGACGATGCTGCCCTCCTCGGGCTCCACCGGGTGGCTCTCCACGCGCACCGCGCCGCCCCCGACCACCAGGGCGCGCGCCTCGTCCACGATCCGGGCGCCGCGTTCGCGGACCCTCTCCATCTGCTTGCGGGCGATGTTGGCGGGCCGGGCCTGCACGCTCAACTCGTCCAGGGTCTCGGCGAGCTGGCGCTGTTCGCGGTTGATCTCGGCGACGACGTCCGCCGGGGTCAGGCGCGGTTCGGTGTCACGTCCCGTCATGGGTGCCTCTCTCCACTAGCGCAGGGTCGTCTGAGAACCCGTGTCCGAGCCGGTGTCCCGGCTCCCTTCCTCCGCGCCGTCGGACGGACCGGAAAATCTCAGCGCGCTGTCGATTCCGTCGACCACGCGGAAGAAGTCCCGCGTGGACAACCACAGTTTATAGATGATGGCGATCTCGAACGCGAGGAGCAAAACACCCGCCACGGCGGTGATCCATCCGATAAGGGACGGCGCGCCGAACACGGCGGCCGCCAGCGGCGCGATCACGAACACCGACATCTGGAACTCGATGCCGCCCACCAGGTGCGTTCTGACCCGTCTGGCGTTGAGGGCCGACCAGAACCGCTGGTACCACGGGAAGCGGTTGCGGAACTCCTGGTGCAGGTCCACCTTGGGCAGGGTGAGGTCGGGCTGCTTGCCCGCCGAGCGCTGGTTGCGGGCCTCGCGCTCGTTCTGGCTGTGCAGGATCTGCTCCAGCACGCCGATGCCGTGGCGCAGCACCGCCTGCTCGCCGCCGTCGCTCATCGTCCGCCCGCCCGCGCCGGTGGCCGAGCCGGTGTCGTCCTCCTCCGGCTCCAGCATCGACAGGGTGGCGCGGGCCCTCTCCAGGGCGGCGGCCAGGTGCGAGCGCATCTCCCTGCGGACCTTGTACACCTGGAGCGCGTTGAGGTAGCGCAGCATGTCCAGGAACACCACGACCAGGGCCAGCCACACGAACCACACCGGCCCGTCGCCCTCGGCGTTCTCGGCGACGACGTACTGTCCGCCCATCAGGGCGACCACGCACACCAGCACCCGGAACCGGTCGGAGACGTAGTCCATCCACGACCCGAACAGCGACTCAGAGCCGGTGAGCCGGGCCAGCTTGCCGTCCGTGCAGTCCATCAGGAAGGACAACAGGTACAGCAGCGCGCCCAGCGCCAGGAAGTGGCGGTAGCCCAGCGAGAAGCAGACGGCCGCGCCGAGCCCCAGGAAGAGCGCGACCACCGTCAGCTGGTTGGGTGTGATCGAGGTGCGGTTGGCCACCAGGCGCACGAGCCGGACCGCGATGGGGTCCACGAGGTAGACCGTCCACCAGGAGTCGCGCTCCTTGAGGGTCCGGGCCCTGACCTCGTCGAGTGTGAATCCAGGCATCGTCGCCAATACTCTCCAAGCGAAGCGGGTGTGTTCCGGCCCGCCGGGCGCCGCCGACGCGGCGTCCCCGGTGCGCGGCGGACGTCGCCGGGGCCGAACGACAGGACGAGTGCGGTCAACAATAGGTGATCGCGCCGCTGGTCACTCCGGATGCGGGCGAACCGAACCGGAATCGCAACCGAACACCGTACCCCCAGCCTGGCACAGCCCGCGAAGCGGCGACTCCCGGGGCACCGGAAGACGGGGGTGGTTAGGGTGAGGGCGAGAGTCGGCGGGGCGGCGCCCCGCCCGCGAACCCAAGGGGGACACCACGTGAGCGACCCGATCCGTCTGGAGCCCGGCGACCAGGCGCCCGACTTCACCCTCGACGACGCCGACGGCAAGCCCGTCACCCTGAGCGAGGTGCTGGCCTCCACCGGCAAGCGCGTCGTCCTGTACTTCTACCCGGCGGCCATGACCCCCGGGTGCACCACGCAGGCCTGCGACTTCCGCGACAACCTGCGCGACTTCGACTCCGCGGGCCTGACCGTCCTGGGCGTGTCCCCGGACACGAGCGACAAGCTGGCCGAGTTCCGCGACAAGGAGGGGCTGACCTTCCCGCTGCTGGGCGACCCGGACAAGGACACCCTGCGCGCCTACGGTGCCTTCGGCGAGAAGAAGAACTACGGCCGCGTCGTGCAGGGCGTCATCCGCTCCACCGTCGTCGTGGGCACCGACGGCCGGGTGGAGAAGGCCTTCTACAACGTGAAGGCCACCGGCCACGTCGACCGGATCAAGCGGGAACTGGGCCTGTGACACGGGTGCCGGGGGCGGCCCCCGGCCGCGGCGGGCGCACGGGCCCGCCGCGGCCGGGCCCCGCGCCCGGCACCGGTACAGTTGTCCGCGAGGGGCCGTAGTCCAACTGGCAGGAGACGGCAGCTTTAGGTGCTGTACAGTGCGGGTTCGAATCCCGCCGGCCCCACCCATCCCACCCCGCCCAGCCCGCGCGGAGGTTCCCGCCGAGGCGGCGCTAACGACCGAGCAGCGCCCAGAGCATGACCGCGAGCAGCACCAGGACGCCGAGGGAGACCGCGGCGATGGTGGCCACCGCGGGCAGGCGGCTGCGCTCGGCGTGCTTGCCCGAACTGGTCAGCCCCAGCGTGTCCGTGGACTCGCGGATCGAGGTCATGATCGAGTTCATCGCCTCGGGGCTGTTGCGCAGCCGCTCGTTGATGGACTCCGCCAGCACGTGCGCGCCCGCCTTGAAGTGCTCGCGGGCCGACTCGCGCTCCTCGCCCTCGGGACGGGGCTCGGCGGGCGTGGCGGTGCCCTGCGCGGCCGTCTCCGGGCTCGTCTCGGGCGCCCACGGCGCCAGAGCCGCGATCCGCAGCATCTTGGTGGCGTTCTCGGCGGTCAGCCGCTCCGAGGGCTCCACCCGGAGCAGACCGGCCAGCACCGGCGCCAGCGGGCCCGCGCTGGCGGCCTCGGCGGGCTCGTCCAGCTGCTCCTGGCGCAGGATCTTGATGTAGCCCTTGCGGTCGTAGGGAGGGTGCCCCTCCACCGCCGCGTACAGGGTGGCTCCCAGGGACCACAGGTCGGACTCGGGTCCCACCGGGCCCGCCTTGGCCCGCTCCGGCGGGATGTAGGCCGGGGAGCCGATGATGCGCCCGGACGCGCTCAGCGCCGACTCGCCGTTCCAGGCGGCCAGCCCGAAGTCGGTGAGTACGACCCGCCCGGCCTGGCTGATCATCACGTTGTCGGGCTTGACGTCGCGGTGCACGATGCCCTCGGCGTGCGCGACCTTGAGCGCGTCGATGAGCTGGAGGCCTATCTCGGCCACGCGCTGGTAGGGCAGCGGGCCGCCCACCTGGATGAGCTCCTCCAGGGTGGAGGCCTCCACCAGCTCCATGACGATCCAGGGGCGGTCGTCCTCGTCCACGACGTCCAGGACGGTGACCAGGCTGGGGTGGGTGAGGCGTCCGGCGACGCGGGCCTCGCGGGTGGTGCGCTGCAGGAGCGACTCGCGCTCGGAGCGGCTCAGGTCCGCGGGCAGGCGCAGCTCCTTGACGGCCACCTCGCGGTCGATGACCAGGTCGGTGGCACGCCAGACCGTGCCGACACCGCCCCTGGCGATCTCCGACACCAACTGGTAGCGCCCCTTGAGCAGGCGCCCCTCGGGACGGGGCTCGGCCGTGTCGGCCGTCTCCGCCCGTGCGGAGGAGCGCGACGCCTCAGGGCGCTGCGTGTGGGGGTTCTCTAGGGAGGACACGGTTATCCACGGGTCCATTCACCGGCCATGGTGGCCTCCTGCGGGAGCATTGCGGTCGCTGTCACCACGTAGGTGCACGGATCACTCGTTATACCAGCAGGACGCCGGATCCATGCTGGTGGTTGCCACATCACGGACACATAGGTTCGCTTTCGTTATGTCCGGCGACGACCCGAGCATGCAGTGACGTAGGTCTCACTCCGCGGCTCCCGTGCCTGTTGGCGGGGGTGGCGCGGGTGCGCGGGCCGACCGCCCGCGCACCCGTCGGCCTCAGGTCCAGAGCGAGTCCGGGGTGCGCACCTCGACCGGGCCCACCCCGGTGTCGGTGAGCGGCTGGCGCAGGCGCTCGGCGTCGCCGACGACCACCACGACCGACTCCTCGGGGCGCAGGTACTCGGTGGCGGCGCTGTCCAGGGACTCCTTGGTGAGCCTCTCGTAACCGGCCCGGACGCGGTCCACGTGGTCCTCGGGCAGGTCGTGCACCACCATGTCGACCAGGGCCCCGGCCATGGCGCGCGCCGTGGCGTAGGTGACTGGCAGGCCCACCGTGTTGGAGTCGCGCACGGCGGACAGCTCCTCCTCGGTGACCCCCGACTCGCGCAGCTTGGCGACCTGCTCCAGCGAGGAGGTGACCGAGTGGGCGGTGGTGTCCGCCTCGACCTGGGCGGACATGAAGAACACCCCGCTGTCGCGGCGCAGGTCGAAACGGGACCCGGCGCCGTAGGTGTAGCCCAGGCGCTCGCGCAGCTCCAGGTTGAGCCGGGAGGTGAACATGCCGCCCAGGACCTCGCTGACGCCCTCGGCGCGCGGCAGGTCCACCTGCGAGCGGGAGGGGGCGCGGTGCGCGATGACCAGGGCGGACTGCACGGAGCCGGGCCGGTCCACGATCAGGACGCGGGGCAGCTCCCCCGGCGGCGGAGCGGGCTCGGTCGGCTCGGGCGCGCGCACGGCCGCGGCGTCGCCGAACACGGTCTTGCCCAGGTCCTCCAGGTCGATCCCGGTGAGGTCGCCGACGACCACGAGGGTCCCGGCCACCGAGGCGACGGAGTCGGCGTGGAAGGCCGCCACGGTCTCGGGGGTGACGTCGGCCAGCTTGACCGGGCCGCCCGCGAGCGGCGTGGCGTAGCGGCCGGTGAACAGCTGCCCGCCCAGGCTGCGCATGGCCAGGGTGCCGGCCGAGGCCGCCTCCAGCCAGAACCGCTCCAGCAGCTGGTCGCGGCGGCGGACGACGTCGTCGGGGTTGAGCGCGGGACGGCGCACCGCGTCGGCGAACAGGCGCACCGCCTCGGGCAGGCGGCCCGCGGGGGCGTCCAGGCCGGTGATGAAGGCGTCCCAGTTGACGCGGGAGACCCACTCGGCGCCGTGGCGCTCCAGGGCGGGCGCCAGGGAGCTGTTGCCTCCGGGGCCGTCCTCCAGGACCTCGCTGGTCAGAGCGCTGACGCCCATGGCGTCGAGCGGCTCGGCGGCACCGCCGTGCGGGTGCACGAGGCGGAGGGAGACGAGCTGTTGGCCGGGTACGTCGACGGCGACGACCGTGCCGCCGCCGACGGTGAGGCGGCGGGGCTTGGGAAAGGTGTAGGACGCTACGGCACCGAGGTCCGGACGCGACTTGTGCGGCATGCTCTGCGGCTCTTTCTGCGGCTTGCGGTAACGGAACCCGGATCAGGCGTCGACGGTGTCGGCCCCGGCCGCCTCGGCGGCCTCGGACTCCTCGGGGTCGAAGCGGACGACGAGCAGGTTGTCGTCGACCAGCACGCGCTCGGCGGCGGCCCGCACCTCCTCGGCGGTGATGTCGTCCCAGCGCCGGGGCCAGGTGTAGGCCAGCTCGGGGTCGTCGAACAGCTGGGTGCAGCTGCTGATGCTGTCGGCGAGCCCGGAGGGGCTGGAGATGGACTGGAGGTGGTCGCGCTCCAGGACGGCGCGGGCCCGGTCCAGCTCCTCCTCGGTGATCCCGGCGGCCAGCTTGGCGATCTCCTCGCGCATGGCCTCCTCCAGCACGTCGCCGCTGACGCCCTCGCGGGAGAGCATGTTCACCAGCATCAGGCTGTCGGTGTAGCGGAACGGCAGGATGTCGGCTGCGCCGCCGCCGTCGTCGGCGGCGATGGGGCGGTCCACCACCAGGGAGCGGTACAGGCGGCTGCCCTGCCCCTGGCCCAGGACGGCCGAGGCCAGGTGCATGACGTCGAACCCGCGCTCGCCGTAGGGGGCGACGCGGAACCCGAGGAAGACCCCGGCGGCGGGCACGGTCTCGGTGACCGCGTCGCGGACCGGGCCGCCCAGCGGGGCCTCCAGGGCGGCGTCGGGCGCCTCGGGGACGCTCTCGCGGGCCGGGATGGGACCGAAGAACTTCTCCACGCGGCCCCGGACGTCCTCGGGATCGAGGTCGCTGACCACGGTGAGCACGCAGTTGTCCGGGCCGTAGTGGGCCTTGTGGAACGACTTGACGTAGTCGAGGTCGGCGGCGTCCAAGTCGGCCATGGAGCCGATGGTCGGGTGGTGGTAGGGGTGGCCCTCGGGGTAGGCCAGGCGCAGGATGCGCTCCAGGGCGGTGCCGTAGGGCTGGTTGTCGTAGCGCTGGCGGCGCTCGTTCTTGACGACGTCGCGCTGGTTGTCCAGGACCTCCTGGGTCATGCCCTCGCGCAGGGTCGCCAGCCGGTCGGCCTCCAGCCACAGGATCCGGTCCAGGGCGTGCTCGGGGACCGTCTCGTAGTAGTTGGTGCGGTCGGTCGAGGTGGAGGCGTTGATGTCGCCGCCGAGCCGCTCGACCTCCTCGAAGTGCTCGCCCTTGGCGACGCCGCCGCTGCCCTGGAACATCAGGTGCTCGAAGAGGTGCGCGAACCCCGTGCGCCCGGGGACCTCGTGCCGGGACCCCACGCCGTACCACAGGTTCACGGAGGCGACCTGGCCCGTGGAGGCCGCAGCGGTCACCAGACGCAATCCGTTGTCGAGCGTGTACTGAACGACACGTCCCGCCGCTCCGATGGTGGTCACCAGTGCTGCCCCCGATTCACGTCGCCTGCGACCGCGCCGCCCGCGCGGGCGGCCGTCGTCGTAACGAGTACGACCCTACGGCCTCATCGGACCGCGGGGACACCCGTTCGGGTAATCGGTCGAACCGAAACCGCGGTGGTCAGTTCCGGGCGGTCAGCTCTGGTAGTCGCTGGTGTCCATGGACAGGGCGATCTCGTCGTACACGGCGGAGTACTGGGAGTCGACCGACCACACGTAGAGCAGGACGTCGCTGACCGGCAGGAACCACATGCGCACCTCGAAGGTGTCGCCGTTGACGCACGCCACGTTCCACACCGAGTGGTGCGAGGTGAGGCCGTCGGCGTGGTCGGTGAAGCCGGGGGCCGCGAGCTCGGCCCCCTCCACGCCGATGCCCCCGGAGGCGGCGGTGTTGAGGCTGCGGCAGCTGCCGGTGTCGGCCGCCCAGCCGCCCTCCTTGTTGAACGCCTCGCCCTCGCCCGGCCAGCCCTGGGGGTGCTTCTCGACCGCGTGGGGGGTCAGCTGCACGGAGCCGTACCCGCAGGGCTCCTGTCCGGGCGGGCTCACGCAGAGCACACCGCCCTCGTTCTGGGTCTGCCAGCCCTCGGGGACCTGCAGGGACACGCCCTCGATGCTCTCGGTGGCGAACTCCTCCGGCGCCGGGGGCTCCGCCGCGGGCAGGGTCCCGCTCTCGCCGAGCCGCAGTTCGGCCTCGCTCCCTCCGGAGCAGGCCGACAGGAGCAGCAGCGCCGCGGCAGCCGCGACCGTTCCCGTGCCGACGCGTGCGGCGCGCGCCCGCCGCCGTCGCCCGTGGATGCCCGCCATGCCGTCGTCCCTCTCGTGGATCCCGTGCTCGAACCACCGTTGACCTTAGCGCGCCCGGCGACCGCATCGCCCTATTCCGCACGTTCCGGACGGCGTTCCACACCCCGGAGCACTACGCTGGGCCCATGGTGGACCTCGCGAAGATCATGAAGACCCGACAGGGCCCCCGGGGGCCGCTGGTTCTGGAGCTGGACCTGACGGAGGGGGTCGCCGACCAGGCCCCCGGGGACCCGTTCAGCCAGATCATGAACCGGCGCAGGCAGCAGTACCTGGACGTCCTGGAGGGGATCCGCCGCGGCGCGCGCGACCCGCGGGTGGCGGCCCTCCTGGTCCGGGTGGACGCCCGGTCCCTGGGATTCGCCAAGGTCCAGGAGCTGCGCCACACCGTCGCCGACTTCCGCGCGGCGGGCAAGCCCGCGGTGGCCTGGGCCGACTCCTTCGGCGAGACCGGCGAGGGGAACCTGCCCTACTACCTGGCCTGCGCGTTCTCGCGCGTGGTCATGGCGCCCACCGGCGTGCTCGGCCTGACCGGCCTGATGATGCGCACGACCTTCGTCAAGGGTGCCCTGGACAAGCTGGACGTGTCCTACGAGGTGGGCGCGCGCCACGAGTACAAGAACGCGATGAACAGCGTCACCGAGACCGGTTACACCGACGCCCAGCGCGAGGCCAGCGACCGGATCGTCACCTCTCTCGGCGACCAGGTCGTCGAGGCCGTCTCCCGGGCCCGGAAGCTTCCCGAGGAGGAGGTGCGCGCGCTCGTCTCCAAGGGCCCGTTCCTGGCCCGCGAGGCGGTCGAACACAAGCTGGTCGACGGACTCGCCCACCGGGACGAGGTGTACGCGCGGCTGTTCGAGGAGCTGAGCGGTGAGCCGCAGCTGCAGTTCGTCACCCGCTACCACCGCAGGCACACCGCACCCCAGCAGCTCTCCCGCAACACCGGGGGCCACATCGCGCTGATCTCGGCCACCGGGACGATCAGCCTGGGCCGGACCCGGCGCTCGCCCCTGGGCGGCGGCACCGTCATGGGCTCGGACACCGTGGCGGCGGCCTTCCGCGCCGCGCGCAAGGACCCCCAGGTCAAGGCGGTCGTGTTCCGGGTGGACAGCCGGGGAGGCTCCCCCACCGCCTCCGACGCGATCCGCCGCGAGAGCGAGCTGACCAGCAAGGCGGGCATCCCCGTGGTGGCCGTGATGGGCGACGTCGCGGCCTCCGGCGGCTACTACGTGACCCTGGGCTCCGACGCGGTCGTCGCGCAGCCGGGCACGCTGACCGGCTCCATCGGCGTGATCACCGGCAAACCGGTCCTGGGTGCGCTGAAGGAGCAGTACGGCGTGACCAGCGACTCCGTGCGCACCGGCGAGCACGCGGGCATGTTCGACACCGACCGGCCCTTCACCGAGTCCGAGTGGGAGCGGGTCAACGCCCTCCTGGACGAGATCTACGAGGACTTCACCGGCAAGGTCGCCGCCGCGCGCGGAATGACCCGCGAGCAGGTGCACGAGGTGGCCCGGGGCAGGGTGTGGACCGGCCGCGACGCCCACGAGCGCGGTCTGGTGGACGAACTGGGCGGCCTGGAGACCGCCGTTCGGCTGGCCCGCGAGAAGGCCGGCGCGGGGCCGCTCCCGCTGCGGCCCTTCCCCCGCGCGCACCCGCTCGACCGGATCCGCCAGCACGAGTCCAGCGAGGACGTGGGGGCCTCGGGCCCGCAGACCGTGGTCAGCGCCTGGGGTCCCCTGGAGCACGTGGCCGTGGCGATGGGGCTGCCGGTCGGCGGCCCGCTGATGATGCCGGGGCTGTGGGAGATCCGTTGACGTACCTGGACGCGATGGCCCTGCTGCCCGTGGGCGTCACGGTGGTGACCGTCGCCGACGGCCGCGACGACGTGGGGGCCACCGTCAGCGCCTTCGGGTCGGTCTCGGCCGACCCGCCCGTGGTGTCGGTCAGCGTGGACGCCAGCGGCTACATGGCCGAGGTGATCGAGGAGGTCGGCGCCTTCGCCGTCAACGTGCTGGGGGGCGGCCAGCGTGCCGTGGCCGGGCGGTTCTCCGCCGAGGGCCGTCCCAGCGCGCGCCTGCTGGTGACGGACCAGCCCCACCACCGGGGCGAGCGCACCCGCGCGATCGTGCTGGACGAGGCCCTGGCCGCACTGGAGTGCTCCGTGCGCCAACGGGTGCTGGTCGGAGACCACGTGGTCTTCTTCGCCGACGTCACCAACCTGCCGGGGGTCCGGGGCGAGGGCCCGGCCCTGGCCCGCCGTTCCGGCCGGTACCGGCTGGTGGAGTAGGCGGCCGGTTCAGCAGGCGGGCCGGTGCGGTGGACGGCGGGGCCGCGGCCCGGGGGGGGGTGGGCGCGCGTGGGCGGCTCGCCCCCGCGGGGCCGAGGCGCGCGGAACCCGCCGCCGCCTCGGCCCCGGCTCTCCCGCGACCGGCGGAAGCCGACCGCCCGAAACCGACCGCTCAGGCCAGCCCCTCCTGCTCCAGCCACTCCTGGGCGACGTCGGCGGCGTTCTCGTTGCCGATGACCACCCGCTCGTTGAGCTGGGTGAGGGCCTCGGTGGTCAGGGCGGCGGAGACGGCGTTCAGCGCACCCCGGGCGGTCTCGTCCACCTGCTCGCCGTTGACCAGCGGGGTGACGTTCTGCGCGCCGAACAGGTTCTCCGGGTCCTCCAGGATCACGAAGTCGTTCGCGGTGATCTGCGGGTCGGTGGTGAACAGGTTGGCCGCCTGGATGTCACCGTCCAGGAGCGCCTGGGTCAGCAGCGCCACCTCCAGGGACCGGAACTCGCCGAACTCCACCCCGTAGACGTCGGCCAGGCCCACCACGCCCTGCTGGCGGGTCTCGAACTCCGGCGGGCCGCCCAGGGTCAGCTCCTCCGCGACGCCGGCCAGGTCCTCCAGGCTGGCCAGGCCGTGCTCCTCGGCGACCTCGCTGGTGACGGTGACCGAGTCCTTGTTCTCCGCGCTGGAGGAGTCCAGGATCTCCAGGCCCTCGGGCAGCGCCTCGGTGACCCTCTGGTTGGTCTCCTCGCTGCTGCCGGTGGGCGCGTTCTCGTCGAGGTAGGCCAGGATCGCGCCGTTGTACTCGGGGAACACCGACAGGTTGCCGGACTCGATCTGCGAGTAGTAGACCTCGCGGCTGCCGATGCCGAGCTGGTATTCGACCTCCACGCCCTCGGCCTCCATGGCCCGGCCGTAGACCTCGGCGAGCAGGGTGGACTCGGGGAAGTCGGCGGAGCCGATGACGACCGCGCCGCCGGAGCCGCCGCCGGACTCACCGCCGCCCTCCTCCGCGTAGGGGTCGCTGGCGCCGCACCCGGTCAGGAGCAGCGCGGCCAGGGGCAGGGCGATTCTCTTGTACATGGAACCTTCTCTCTGGGGTGGCCTGGCCCTGTGACCCGGCCCGGTTCTGTGGTGTGGCCCGGCCCTAGCCCTGCGGCGCGGCCAGGCGCAGACCGGGGGCGACCAGGAGCCGCCGCAGTCCGGCGAACACGAGCGTGGTCAGGACCGCGAGCAGCACCACCAGCACCGATCCGCCGAGCATCATCGTCAGGTCCTGGCGTGCCTGGCCGTCCACGATGTAGCGGCCCAACCCTCCGACCCCCACGTAGGCGGCGATGGTCGCGGTCGCGACCACCTGGACGGCGGCGGTGCGCATGCCGATGAGGATGAGCGGCGCGGCCACGGGCAGTTCGAGGCGCAGCAGCACCTGGTGGCCGCGCATGCCCATCCCGACCGCGGCGTCCCTGAGCCGGGGCTCCACACCCCGCACGCCCTCGTGGGTGTTGACCAGGATCGGGGGCACGGCCAGCGCCACCAGCGCGCACAGCACGGGCACGATCCCGATCCCGGCGGCCAGCACGATGAGGAACAGGACGCCGATGGTGGGCAGGGCGCGGGCGAAGTTGGCGAGGCTGGTGGTCAGGAAGCCGCCCACACCGGTGTGTCCGGTGAGCAGCCCCAGGGGGACCGCGACGGCGGCGGACAGCAGCAGTCCGAGCAGCGAGTAGTAGACGTGTTCGCCCAGACGCGCGGGGATGCCCGCGGCGCCGGTCCACTGGGCGGGGTCGGCGAACCACGCGACCAGGTCGTTGAGGATGTCCATGGTTACCTCTCCCCCGCCGTGTCACCGGTGCCCGGGTCCGCTGGCGACCGTCCCCCCGCCGGGGTCGCGGCCCGCGGGTCCGCCGCCGGGTCCGCCGCGGCGGCCTCCGCCGCGACCGCCCGGCGCCTGCGGCGCGGTACGGCGCCGTCGCGGCGCGACCAGGGGGTGAGCAGGCGCTGGGCGAGCACCAGCACCGCGTCGGTGACGAACGCCAGGACCACGGTGAGCACGATGCCGACCACGATGGGCGCGTCGAACTGGCGCCGGAAGCCCTCGCTGAGGATGAGCCGGCCGAGACCGCCCAGGCCCACCAGCGAGGCGACGCTGACCATGCTGATGGTGGCCACCGAGGCCACCCGCAGCCCTGCGATGACCACCGGCACGGCCACCGGCATCTCCACGTACAGCAGGCGCCGCAGCGGGCCGAAGCCCATGGCGACGGCGGCCTGGCGCACGTGGTCGGGGACCTGGCGCAGCCCGTCCACCACGTTGGGCAGCAGGATCACCAGGGTGTACAGGGCCAGCGGCACGATGGCCGTCCAGTCGCTGAACCCGGTGTAGGGCAGCATGAGGAAGAACAGGGCGATGGAGGGCACCGCGTAGAGCACGTTCACACCCGTCAGCACCGGCGGGTACAGGCGCTTCCAGCGCGCGCACGCCAGCCCCAGGGGCAGGGCGACCGCCAGTCCGATGAGGATGGACAGGTAGGACAGCCGCATGTGCTCGGTCAGGCGGGGCAGGACGCCCCGGTCCGGGTCGCCGGGGTGGCTCCAGTTCGCGACGCCCCAGTCCACGACGCGCACGACCCAGTCCCACGCCCCGGCGAGCGCCCCGGTGCCGGACGGTCCGGCCGCGGACCCGGCGCCCCAGACCCCGGCGACGGCCTCGGCGATCACTCGGTCACCGACCACAGAGCGGCGCCCAGGTCGTCCTGCGAGACCACGCCGACCACCCGGCCGTCGGCGTCGACGCCGACCGCGCGGCCCGCGGGCGAGAGCACCGCCGCGTCCAGGGCGGCGCGCAGGGAGTCGGTGCCCACGGCGAAGGTGTGGCCGAAGGGCGCGAGTTCGAGCGAGCCCAGGGCGGTGTCCGCGGGCGCGTCGGCCAGCTGCCGCGCGCTGGCCCAGCCCAGGGGCATGCGGTCGCCGGTGACGACCAGGGCCCAGGGCTCGTCCCCGAGCGAGGCGGCCGCGGCGCCCGCGCGCACGCTCTCCTCCAGGACGGCGTCCTGGCGCGGGGAGAGCCTGTCGGCCGGGAAGAAGGACAGGCGCCGCACGCCCCGGTCGTAGCCGATGAAGGACTCCACGAAGGCGTCCTCGGGCGCGGCCAGCAGGTTCTGGGGGGTGTCGTACTGGGCGAGCCTCCCGCCGGGGCGGAAGACGGCGATGCGGTCACCGAGCCGGACGGCCTCGTCGATGTCGTGGGTGACGAAGACGATGGTCTTGTGCAGCTCCTTCTGCAGACGCAGGAGCTCGTCCTGGAGGCTGGCGCGCACGACGGGGTCCACGGCACTGAAGGGTTCGTCCATCAGCAGGATGGGCGGGTCGGCGGCCAGTGCGCGGGCGACGCCGACGCGCTGCTGCTGGCCCCCGGAGAGCTGGTGGGGGTAGCGCCGGGCCTGGGCGGGCTCCAGACCGACCAGTTCCATGAGCTCCGCGGCGCGCGCCCTGGCCTTGGCCCGGCCCCAGCCGAGCAGCAGGGGCACGGTGGCGATGTTGTCGCGCACGGTGCGGTGCGGGAAGAGCCCGGCCTGCTGGATGACGTAGCCGATGGAGCGGCGCAGCGCCGCGGGATCGCGCTGGCGCACGTCCTCGCCGTCGATGCGGACGGTGCCCCCCGTCGGTTCGACCATGCGGTTGATCATCCGCAGCGACGTGGTCTTGCCGCTTCCGGAGGGACCCACGAAGACCGTGGTCTGGCCGGTCTCGACGGTCAGGTCCAGCTGGTCGACGGCCACCGTGCCGTCGGGATAGAGCTTGGCGGCGCCCTCGAACGCGATCATCGGCGGTGTCGTCTCCATTCGGGGAACCGGAGGGTCCGGAAGGTGAGGTGTGGCGAGGGGCAGGCCGTTCGCACGTTACCCCCGGGCGCGCTGGTCAAACCGTGGGGTGGAGGCCGTGACCGTACCGGGACCGAAGGCGGCGGGCACGCCGAGGGGCCGGGTCCCACGACCCGGCCCCTCGGCGTGCCGCCTCAGTTCTGACGGCCGATCCAGTCGGCGAGCTGGTGGAGGTCGTCCAGGACGGCGTCGGCGCGGGCCGCCTCCTCGGCGGCGGCGTGGCGGTAGCCGTAGATGCCCCGGCGCAGCAGGACGGTGCGCATCCCGGCGGCGCGGGCGGGGAGGACGTCGTTGTCGACGCGGTCGCCGACGTAGACGATCTCGCCGGGTTCGGTGCCGGGGCTGGCGGCCCGGACCAGGGACAGGACGCGGTCGAAGAACGCGGGTTCGGGCTTCTTGACGCCCCAGTCGTCGGAGATGCCGATGCCGTCCACGCCAAGGTCCATGGCGGTCAGGGCGGGTCCGGCCTCGGGCGGCTGGTTGCCCGCGATGACCAGGGAGATCCCGGACGCGCGCATGGCCGCGAAGGCGGGGCGCACGTCGGGGTACAGGTCGGCCTCGCCGAAGTGCTCGCGTTCGCCGTCGGGGTCCTCGGCGCGCCAGCGCGCGCTCTCGGCCGCGAGGTCGAACCCGGGCACGAGCAGGCGGAAGCCGTCGGTGAGGGTGCCGCCGGAGGCGAGCACGCCGCCGATGGTCCCGAAGAAGGCCATGTGCGGGATGCCGAAGCGGTCGGCCCAGCGCGCGAAGATCCGGGTCTCGTCGACGAGTGTCTCGCCGACGTCGAAGACCGCAGTACGAATTGCCACGGTCAGGGAGTGTACAAGCCGCCGACGACGGTCCCCGGACGGGGGAAGGGGCCGCGGCCCGGGAGCGGCCCCGGCCCGCACCGCGCGGGCGGCGCGCTCCCGGCCGCTCGGCCCGCCCTCGGCGCTCGGCCGGGCGGACCGGCCCTCGGGGGCGGGACCGGGCGGGCCCCCGCTGGACCTTCAGCTGGGCGGGCGCAGCACCGCGAAGGCGTCGGTGATCTGGAGGCCGCGCTCGCGGAACCGGAAGAGCGCGGCGGGCCTGCCCCCGGAGCGGCCCGAGGGCACCGAGCGGCCGGTCTCCTCGATCTGGCCCCGGCGCAGCAGGACGCGGCGCAGGTTGGTGGCGGCCACGTCGTGGCCCAGCGCGGCCCGGTAGTAGCCGGACAGCTCCGACATCGTGAACTCCGGCGGGGCGAGGGCGAACCCGACGTTGGTGTAGCTGAGCTTGGCGCGCAGCCGCTGGCGTCCGGAGCGGACGATGGAGGCGTGGTCGAAGGCCATGGTCGGCAGGTCGGCGGCCGGGTGCCAGCCGGTGTCGCCGGGCACGACCGGGTCCACGTCGGCGGGGACCAGCCCCACGTAGGCGGTGGCCAGGGTGCGGCGCCGGGGGACGCGGTCGGGGTCGCTGCGGGTCTCCAGCTGCTCCAGGTGTGACAGATCCCTCACGTCGACCTTCTGGGCGAGCTGGCGCCGGATGGAGGCGCCCAGGTTCTCCCCCCGGCCGAGCCTGCCGCCGGGCAGCGCCCAGGCGCCCTCGCAGGGCGGCAGGGCCCTGCGCCACAGCAGGACGCACAGTTCTCCGGCGCGGATCTGGAGCACGACCGCGAGCGCCTCGTGCACCGACAGCTCCGCGTGGTCGGACGCGGAGCAGACGGACGCCGCGACCTGTCCGTTTTCCTGAGGGATGTCCACCCTGTCCCTTCCGTTACTCGTCATGTTAAGCTTCACCAAGTTTGTGCCTGGCAGACAAAAACCTGTCCTCGCCCGCACCGACCCTCCACGGCACGGCGCCCGCGCGGCGTTGCCCACAGCCTCAAGGAAGTAGTTGGACATGGCACCGGTCACCGCCACGGCGGACACCATGACCAGGCAGGAATGGGCCGCTGAGGTCCACCGCCTGGCGAAGGAGCGCGACGCTGTCATCCTCGCGCACAACTACCAGCGCCCGGAAATCCAGGACGTCGCCCACCACACCGGTGACTCCCTGGCGCTGTCCCGCCTGGCCGCCGGTGTCGACGCGAGCACCATCGTCTTCTGCGGCGTGCACTTCATGGCCGAGACCGCCAAGATCCTCGCCCCCCAGAAGACCGTCCTGCTGCCCGACCCCGCCGCCGGGTGCTCGCTGGCCGACACCATCACCGCCGAGGACGTGCGCGCCTGGAAGGCCGAGCACCCCGACGCGGTCGTGGTCGCCTACGTCAACACCACCGCGGCGGTCAAGGCCGAGACCGACATCTGCTGCACCTCCTCCAACGCCGCGGACGTCATCCGCTCCATCCCCGAGGACCGCGAGATCCTCTTCCTGCCGGACCAGTTCCTGGGCGCCCACGTCAAGCGGGTCACCGGCCGCGACAACATCCACGTGTGGATGGG
Source organism: Nocardiopsis sp. M1B1 (assembly GCF_052466615.1). Classification (NCBI taxonomy): domain Bacteria; kingdom Bacillati; phylum Actinomycetota; class Actinomycetes; order Streptosporangiales; family Nocardiopsidaceae; genus Nocardiopsis; species Nocardiopsis sp. M1B1. Next base: position 1,306,333 of record NZ_CP196194.1, on the reverse strand, counting down.
CGAGTGCCACGTGCACGCCGGGATCGACGGGCACACCCTGCGCGAGCGGGTCGCCGCCGAGCCAGACGCCGAGGTCTACGTCCACCCCGAGTGCGGCTGCGCCACCTCCGCCCTCTACCTCGTGGGCAGCGGCGCCGTCCCGCAGGAGCGCGTCAAGGTCCTCTCCACCGGCGGGATGCTGACCGCCGCGGAGAACACCAGCGCCAAGAAGGTCCTCATCGCGACCGAGACCGGCATGCTGCACCAGCTGCGCAACGCCAACCCGCACACGGAGTTCGAGGCGGTCAACTCGCGCGCCGAGTGCCACTACATGAAGATGATCGACGCGGACAAGCTGCTCAACGCGCTGCGGTTCGGCACGACCGAGATCACGGTCGACGCCGACACCTCCGCGCGCGCCCGCCGCTCCGTCGAGCGGATGATCGCCATCGGGTCGCCGTCACGCGGCGGAGAGTAGCCGATCCGCGACCGTCGGATCCCGCAACCGGCCCCGAGGTTACGGAAGTCTTACCTTCAAGACACAGGTAGACGATTCACCCACGCGTCGCCTCTCCCCTCGCTACCGTCGCGGGGAACGGGGGGTTAGAAAAGTGACCAGAGGTAGCGAACCAGGCGAACCGTCGACGGTCGAGGCGCTCTACGACGCCTTCGCCCCGTCCCTGTACCGGTACGCCTGGTCGCTACTGGGTGAGGACACCGGGCAGACGGCCGAGGCCGTGCACGACGGCCTCGTCGCCGGTGTCGTCCTCGACTCGCGGCGCGCGGGCCCGGCCGACCTCGGCTCCTGGCTGTACGCCCTGGTCCGCTCGGCCTGCCAGCGCCGCGGCCTGGCCCACGTGAGCCCCTACACCCGGCTGGCCACGGTGCCCGCAGAGGAGCCGGTGGCCCGCATGTTCGCCCGGCTGCCCGCCAGCCACCGCGAACTGGTGGAGCTGAACCTGCGGCACGCGCTGCCCACCTCAGCGGTCGCGCGCGTCCTGGGCCTGGACCCCCAGATCTGCGGCGAGCTGACGCGCTCGGCGATCCGCCGCGCCGCGGAGAACCTGGACGGCCGCGACGGCGACCGCCGCGTCCCCGACCCCCGAACCTCCCGGGAGGCGGGAGCCTCCGGCGGCGCCGGGGACACCGGCGGCCCGGGCACCGCCGCCTGGCGCGCCCAGGTGTACGACGTCTCCCAGGCCCTGGCCCTGCTGCGCCCGCCCGGCCCGCCGCCCGGCCTGCGCGAGGCGGTGGTGCGCACCTGCACCGACCCCGGCCTGGCCGCGGCCCGCGAGCGTATCACCGCGCAGATGCACCCCCTCACCGGCGAGGGGTACCCGATGCACCGCTCCCGCGCCGCCGGGGCGGCCGAGGAGGAGAACGAGGCGGCCGAGCCCGGCCCCGAGGCGCCGCCCCGCGCCCTGCCCGGCGACCGGCTGACCACACGCGACCACCCGGTGCGCGACGAAGCGGTCACCCCGCTGGCCGGACCCGGTTCGCCTACCGGGACCGACGACTCCGGTGACGGTCCCGACGACCGGCGCACCGCCCGCCGCCGCTGGCCGATGGCCGCCGTCTCCGGCCTCGCCACCGTGGTGCTGGCGGTCGCGCTGTGGGGCTGGGCCAGCGCCGTGGGCGGCCCCTCCACGATGATCGGCGCCGGGCCCGACGAGGCCGAGCGCGGACCGCTGGTCCCGCAGGTGGAGACCGACGCGACCAGCGCGGACACCAAACCGGAGGCCGGACCGACCGCGGAGCCCCCGTCCGCGCCGACGGAGCCCGCCGGGCCCGGGGCCGAGACGGAGCCGCGGCAGGAGGACGGCGGCGGCAGCGGGCACCAGGCCCCCGACCCGGCTCCGGAGCGGAACACGCCCGCACCGCCCCCGCAGGAGGCGGACCCGCCCTCCGGAGGTGAAGGGCCCGACGGCGCTCCGGACCCGCCCCGGGAGGAGGAGCCCGGAGACGACGACGCCCCCGGCGGCCCGCCCGAGGAGGACGGGGACGACGACGGGGGCGGCACAGGTCTGCTCGACGGGCTGCTCGGCCTGCTCTTCGGCGGTGGCTGACGCCGGTTCCCCGCAAACGCGGGGGGTGAGCGGGTCAGAACGGGGCGAGCAGGCGCTCGGCCGCGGCCTGGAGCCGCCGCTCCACCTCGTCCACGTCGCGGCGCCCCTTGAGGACCTCCACCAGCTCGAAGATCCACACGCTGGTCAGCGAGCCCACCAGGACGTAGCCGGTGCTGTCGCGGTCCACCCCGGTGCCGCCCTCCTCCTCGGCGCCCTCCAGGTTGCCGGTGGCCACCCGCCACACCAGGTCGGAGATGCGCAGGTCGAGCTCGATCTTGACCTCGGCCATGATGAGCGAGCGCACCAGCGCGTCGGCCAGCTCCGGCTCGCGCATCAGCCCGCGCGTGGCCCGCAGCAGGACGTCGACAGCGCGTTCGGCGGGGGTGTCGGCGGTGGGCGGACGGCGGACGATACCGCCCTCCAGCAGGTCCAGCTCCTCGGTGACCACGGCCACCACCAGGTCCATCTTGGAGGGGAAGTACCGGTAGAGCGTGCCGAGGGCGACACCCGCACGCTCGGCCACCGAACGCATCTGCATGGCCTCCACACCACCGCGCACGGCCAGCGCGGCCGCGGTCTGCACGATGCGCTTGCGGCGCTGGGTCTGACTTCGTGACATCGTTCCGCTCGCCGCCTGCACCGGCACAGGATCTCCCCTTCGTCGTCAGCCCGCGCGCTGCCCGCTCGCCGCGGCGCTGAAGCCCGTCGCCGACGCCCACCCAGCGGCGGCGGCTGTTACGAGAACACGTTATCCAACCGATTCCCCCGAAGACGGCCGACCAAGCCCATGATCCTCACCTCATCGCACGACGTAGCAGTAGCAATACGAAAAGCGGACCGGGGTTTTCGGATCGCCTGGCAGGCTTTGTAGAATTTGTTCTCATTTGTGTACCGCGCATGAACACCGTCTCTCCTCCGGCCGTCCGGACGCCCGCCGCGCCGAACACGGCGACGCGCCCCGCCGGAGCACCGCCGCGGGGCGCCCGACATAGGATCCCTTACCAACCGGCCCGACGCCGGTCCGAACACAACTGCCGAGTAACATAGGCACGCGCACGCCTGTCACCGGCCGACGGCGTCCGCGCCCACGGCGACCGGGCCCGCGACCCAACGAAGAGGTGGACTCTTGACCCAGTCGGGCACCACACCGAGCCCACGGCCCCGTGCCGAGCGCCCCCTGCGCGTCGCCCTGCTGTCCTACCGCAGCAAGCAGCACGTCGGCGGACAGGGCGTGTACGTCCGCCACCTCTCACGCGAACTGGCCGCCCTGGGCCACGAGGTCACCGTCCTCTCCGGCCAGCCCTACCCCGCCCTGGACGAGGGCGTGACCCTGGAGAAGGTCCCCTCTCTGGACCTGTACAACGACGCCCACCCCTTCAAGGCACCGCCCGTGCGCGAGTGGCGCGACTGGATCGACGCCCTGGAGGTCGCCACCATGTGGACCGCCGGGTTCCCCGAGCCCCTCACCTTCTCCCTGCGCGCCAACCGCGAACTGCGCCGCCGCCTGAACGACTTCGACGTCGTCCACGACAACCAGACGCTGGGCTGGGGACTGCTCGGCATCAGGTCCGCCGGACTGCCCCTGGTCACCACCATCCACCACCCCATCAGCGTGGACCGCAGGATCGAACTGGCCGAGGCCCGGGGCCTGCACAAGCTCACCAAGCGCCGCTGGTACGGGTTCGTGGGCATGCAGGCCAGGGTCGCCCGCCGACTCGACCCAATCCTGGTGCCCTCCCAGTCCTCCGCCGACGACATCGCCCGCGAGTTCGGCGTCGCACCCGCCGCCATGGAGGTCACCCCGCTGGGCGTGGACACCCGCCACTTCCACCCGCGCCCCGCGCTGGAGCGCGTACCGGGACGCATCGTGTGCACCGCCAGCGCCGACAGCCCCCTCAAGGGCGTGGCGGTCCTGCTGCGCGCCGCGGCCAAACTCGCCACCGAACGCGACATCACCCTGACCGTCGTCAGCAGACCCAAACCCGGCGGCCCCACCGACCAGCTGGTGGACGAGCTGAGCCTGCGCGACCGCGTCGAGTTCGTCAGCGGCATCGACGACACCGCCTTGGCCGAACTCATCGCCAGCGCCCAGGTGGCGGTCGTCCCGTCCTTCTACGAGGGGTTCTCCCTGCCCGCCGTGGAGGCCATGGCCTGCGCCACTCCGCTGGTGGCCAGTCATGCCGGAGCGCTGCCCGAGGTCGTGGGCACCGACGGGGACGCCGGGCGCCTGGTGCCCCCGGGCGACCCCGAGGTGCTCGCCGAGGCGCTGGCCGCCCTGCTCGACGACGACGCCGAACGCGAACGCATGGGCGCCGCCGCCTGGCGCCGGGTCCAGGAGCGCTTCACCTGGAGGGCCGTCGCCGAACTGACCGCGCGCCGCTACGCCTCCACCGTCGACGCCGTGCGGGGGAACCGCCCCGCCGACGGCGACACGCGACCCGGGCCCGCCGAGCCCGCGTCCGCGCCGGCACCCGAGCGGGCCCGCGCCAACGGCGCCTGACCGGCCCGGACCGCGCGCCGCCCCCGCGGGCCGCGCGCGACCCACCGCCCCGCGTCCGCGGCCGCGGAGCCCCAAGCCCAGATCCCCGAGCCAGATCCCCAGGGAGCCTCCACTGATCACCGTCGACTTCAACCTGTTCCCCGTCGGCCCGGGCGACCGCGTGCTCGACCTGGGCTGCGGCGGCGGCCGCCACGCCTTCGAGGTCTACCGGCGCGGCGCCGACATCGTGGCCTTCGACCAGAACGTCGCCGACCTCGCCGAGGTCGAGACCATGTTCGCCGCGATGCGCCACGAGGGCGAGGCTCCCGAGGAGGCCAGGGCCGAGACCGTCAAGGGCGACGCCCTGGACATGCCCTTCGACGACGCCAGCTTCGACCGCGTGGTCGCGGCCGAGATCTTCGAGCACATCCCGCACGACACCGCCGCGATGGCCGAGCTCTTCCGGGTGCTGCGGCCCGGCGGCATCGCCGCGGTGACCGTGCCCAGCTTCCTGCCCGAGCGCCTGTGCTGGGCCCTGTCGGAGGAGTACCACACCAACGAGGGCGGGCACATCCGCATCTACACGCGCGCCGAACTGGAGGCCAAGCTCAAAGCCACCGGCTTCGAGATCGGCCCGCACCACCACGCGCACGCCCTGCACGCGCCCTACTGGTGGATCAAGTGCGCGGTGGGCACCGACCGGGACGACCACCCGCTCGCCAAGGCCTACCACGACATGCTGGTGTGGGACATGCTCAAGGCCCCCGCCGTGACCCGCGTCGCCGAGCGCCTGCTCAACCCGGTCATCGGCAAGAGCGTGGTCGTGTACGTGCGCAAACCGCACGACGCCTGATGTCCGCCACCCCCGCGCCCGCGCCCACGACCGGACCGGCCCCCCACGACGCCCTGAGCCTGCCCGGCGTGCTCGACGCCGAGCAGCTGCACCGCTCCGCCTCCTACCTCGCACGCTGCCAGGAGGACAGCGGGGCCATCCCGTGGTTCCCCGGCGGGCACACCGACGTGTGGGACCACGTGGAGTGCGCCATGGCCCTGACCGTGACCGGCCGCAGCGCGCCCGGACACGCCGAGGCGGCCCGGCGCGCCTACCTGTGGCTGGCCGACAGCCGCGCGCCCGGGGGCGGATGGCCCGCCAAGTTCCGCCAGGGCGTCCCCGTGACGCCGCTGCGCGAGGCCAACCACGCCGCCTACCCCGCGGTGGGCCTGTTCCACCACCTGCTCGTCACCGGCGACACCGCGTTCGCCGAGCGGATGTGGCCGGTGGTCGAGGAGGGCCTGGAGTTCGTCCTGGCCCTGCGCGGCGAGCACGGCGAGATCCTGTGGGCCCGCTCGGAGAACGGCGCCCCGGGGGACCACGCCCTGCTGACGGTGTGCGCGAGCGTGCACCACGCGCTGCGCTGCGGCGCCGCCCTGGCCGCGCGCCTGGGCCGCTCCCGCCCCGCGTGGACGGCCGCCGCCGACCGCCTAGCGGTGCTCATCAACGGGCACGAGGACCTGTTCGCCGACCGGGGCCGCTTCTCGATGGACTGGTTCTACCCCGTCCTGGGCGGCGCCGTGCGCGGCGCCGCCGCCAAGGAGCGCATCAACGAGCGCTGGGACCGCTTCGTGGTGCCCGGGCTGGGCGTGCGCTGCGTGAGCGACCAGCCGTGGGTGACCGCGGCGGAGACCTCGGAGCTGGTGCTGGCCCTGGCCGCCGTCGGCGACGTGGACGCGGGCGTGCGCCTCCTGCGGGACGTGCAGCACCTGCGCGACGCCGACGACGGCGTGTACTGGACGGGCTACCAGTTCGCCGAGCAGGTGCGCTGGCCGGTGGAGCGCAGCACGTGGACGTCGGCCGCCGTGATCCTGGCGGCGGACGCGCTCACCGGGACCACGCCGGGCTCGCGGGTCTTCCTGCACACCTGGGACGGGGGCCCCTCCGACTAGGAGGCGCTCCCGGACCCGCACCACCTCCAGCCCCCGGTGGGCGCCCGCCCCCGCGGGCCGAGGCCGGTTCGGGCCGACAGGGCCCACTCCGCCGACCGGCGGCGGGCCCGACATCGAGGACCCGGAACACGGGGGAGGGCCCGGCGGCGCGCCGCCGGGCCCTCCCCCGTTCTCACCGGCTCCGGTCACCACCGGAACCGGGCCTCACCAGAGGTCGTCGCGTCTGGCCGGCGGGCTCTCACCACCGCCGCCACCGCCGCCACCTTCCTCTCCGCCGCCGCCCTCACCGGGGCCCGGTTCGGTCCCGGGGCCGGGGATCTCCGGCCACTCGGGTGTGGTGGGCTCCTCCGGTTCCACGGGTGTCTCGGGCGTGGTGGGCACCTCCGGCTCGGCCGGCGTCTCCGGCTCCGCGGGCGCCTCCGGCTGCTGCGGCTGCTGGGGCTGCTCGGTGGACACGTCCGGAGCCCAGTTCTCGGTGGTGCCGCTGAAGGCCGGACTCGGGAACGAACCCGGCTCGTAACCCTCCATCGCGGTGCTCATGTACCGGTTCCACAGCGACGCCGGGAGCGTACCGCCCGACAGGGAGCCGTATCCCGGGATACTGAAGCTCTCGTTGTTGCCGCTGTAGATCCCCACCGCCGTGGACAGCTGCGGGGTGTAGCCGACGAACCAGGCCGCGACGCTGCCGTCGGTGGTACCGGTCTTACCCGCGGTGGGGTGGTTGGCCAGCCGCGCCGCCGTACCGGTACCGCCGTTGACCACCTGCTGGAGGGCGTAGGTGACGTCGGCCGCGGTCTCCTCCTCCAGGGCCCTGTTGCTCTCCACCTCCGGGCGCACGTTCTCGCCCTCGGAGTCGATGATCTCCCGCACCACGTGCGTCTCGACGTGCACGCCGCCGTTGGCGAAGGTGGCGTACCCGCTGGCCTGGTCGACCGTGCGGGCGCTGGAGGCGCCCAGCGGCATGACCGGAACCAGCTGGCTGTCGGGAACGCTCCCCTCGGGCCACCCCGCGGCGTAGACGGTGTCGCGCACGTTCTCGAAACCGACCTCCTGGGCCAGCTCGATGAAACCGAGGTTGTTGGAGACCTGGGTGGCCTGCGTGAGCGTCATGATGCCGCCCGCCGAGTTGCCCGCGTTCTGGATGCGCGAGCCCGCGATGGTGCGCGGACCGCGCCCGTCCACCGTGGAGTTGAGGCTGTAGCCCTGCTCCAGTGCGGTGGCGAGCACGTAGGGCTTGAACGCCGAACCGGTCTGCGCGGCGCCGAGGAAGGAGCTGTCGTACTGGTTCTCCCAGTAGTCGTGCCCGCCGTAGAAGGCCAGGACCTCGCCGGTCGCCGGGTCGACGGTGGTCAGACCGACGTTGACGCCCTCGGGCCGGTCCTCGGGCGGGACCATCTCCTCCACAGCGGCGTAGGCGGCGTCCATCATGTCCTGGTTGAACGTGGTGACGATCCTGTAGCCCTGGCGGTTGATCTGGTCCTCGGTGTAGCCGAGCCGCTCCAGCTCGTTCATGGCCTCCTGGAGCATGTAGCCCTTGTAGCCGCTCAGGTCCGTGCCCTCGCTCGGCCGCTCGGGCTCGGGCGCCGGGAACTCCATCGCGTCGGCCTCGGCCTGGGTGATGGCCTCCGTGGTGACCATGCCGTTGACGACGTACTCCCAGCGCCGCTCCATCGAGGGAGTGGTCTCCACATCGGCCTCACCGAAGGGGGTGGGCTGCTGGATGGCGGCGGCCAGGAACGCGGCCTCGGCGGGCTCCAGGTCCTGGACGTCCTTGTGGTAGTACGCCTGCGAGGCGGCCTGGACTCCGTAGGCGTTGCGACCGAAGTAGATGGTGTTGAGGTACTGCTCCATCACCCACTCCTTCGACTCGCTCCGGTCGACCTTGAGGGCGATGATGATCTCCCGCACCTTGCGGGTGATGGACACGTCCCGGGAGATGCCCTCGTAGTAGTTGCGCACCATCTGCTGGGTGATGGTGGAGCCGCCCTGGACCTGCTGGCCGGTGACGGTGGACCACACCGCGCGGGCGGTGCCGCTCACGGACACTCCGGGCTCGGTCCAGAAACCGCGGTCCTCCGCGGAGATGACCGCCTCGACGACGTGTTCGCCGCCCGCGGTCATCTCGTCGTAGGACAGGATCTCCCGGTGGGTGCCCCGGTAGGCGAACTCGGTCTCGCCGTCGGCGAAGTAGAAGGTGGAACCCTCCTCCAGGACGTCGGCCTTGGCCGCGTCCGGGACCTCCACGGTGCTGTAGAAGAAGGCGAAGACACCGCACCCGATGATGAAGAACACACCGGTGACGATGAGGAAGACCCGCAGGATCCTCCACCAGAGGGGCTTCTTGGCCTTCTGACCGGCGCCGTTCTTCTTCTTGCCCCGGGCCTTGGGGTCACCCGGGCCCTTGGGTCCGCCGGGCCCGGTACCGCCGGGACCAGCCGGTCCCTTGGGGCCGCCAGGGCCGGTGGGACCGCTGGGGCCGCCGGAGTTGCTGGAACTGGTGGTGTCACCAGGGCCGGTGGGGCCGCCATGCGCCCCGGAGTGGGCGGCGGCCGCTCCGGCCGCCGCCGCGGCACCGGCCGCGGTGGCACCGCGGCGTGCGCCCCGGTCCTGCCCCTCGGAGGGCGACTCGGCCACGTAGGAGGAGAGGCGACGCGGCTCGGGCCACAGGGACGCCGTCTCGGCCGCGGAGGACTCGTCGATCCTCTGCTCTCCGTCACGGTCCGGAGCGACGGCGTCCGGAGCGGCGGGCACAGCGGACGTGGCGGCCCCGGCGGACCCGTCCTCGAAGTCCTGGACGTCGGTCACGGTTCCGGCCACGGGGCTCTTGGGAACTCCCGTGTGCTCCTGCCCGCGCGGGCTCCAGAGGTCCGTCCCACCCTCCTCGGTGTCGGCGTTCCCGGAGGCGTCGTCGGACGTCTGCGCCGCCTCCGCGGAGGCGGCCGCGCGGACGGAGTCGAGCGAGATCGGCTCGGTCCGGTCGGACACCGGCGATGGGGGCTCGTCGGCGCCGGCCGTACCGTCCTGGTCGACGGACGTGTCGTCGGCCGCGGAGGGCGGGTCCGCCTGGGAGGACCGTCCGTCCCCCCGGGCGCCGTCCTCACGCGCGTCGGACTCCTCCACGCCCGCGCGGCCGGCCGAGGCGGGGGAGCCGGCTGCGGGAGAGGCGTCGGCGGCATCGGAACCGTGCGCGTCGGCGGGGACGCCGGAGGTCTCCTCCGCGGCGTCGTCGCCGGTGTCGTCGGAACCGAAGCCCTGTTCCGCGAGGCTCTGGGCGACCTTGTCACGGAGGAAGGTACCGCTGGTCTTGAAGGTGACCGGGTTGATGAACTCCGGTTCGGGCTGCTCTCCTACGCTTTCCTCTCCTCCAGGAGTGTCATGAGTGGGTTGATTCCCCTCGTTGGTGGGTACTCCACTCTCGGGAGTGTGCTTGTTGGACAGCTCTTCGGCAGAGGTGTTCCTGTTGTCCGGCGTGTCCTTGGGACGCTGTCCACCCGCCCCGCTTTCGCCGTGTGTGCTCTCGCTCAGTTCCCCGCCCCCATGGCAAATCACGTCCGGCACCCTGCCGTCCTGGTGTTGGACGCGCAAGTGCCCCGGATCGTTCAGTTCGAGTCAGGACCGAAGCGGTAATTCGGGGAATAACGCCGCCATCGCTCAGCCCTCCAGGCCACGATACCCGCCCGTAACCATGTCAAGTCCGAGCAGGTAAGCGTACTGTCACTTCTTACCCAAGGCTTACCCAGGGCAGTTGTGTATCGGAAAGACTGTTAGCCCGCTCACTTCTCCCGGGTGCGTTCGAGCACCCGCAGGGAGCCCACCGCGCGCATCTCCTCGAACTCCCCCGAGTCGAGGGCCTTCCGGTAGATGTTGTAGGGCGGCCGGCCGCCGTCCTCGGGGTTGGGGAACACGTCGTGGATGACGAGGGCCCCGCCGGGGGCGACGTGCGGACTCCAGCCAGCGTAGTCGTTCTGGGCGGCCTCCTCGCTGTGGCCGCCGTCGATGAAGACCATGCCGAGCGGGGTGCCCCAGACAGCCGCGACATCGGTGGACCGACCCACGAGCGCGATCACCTCGTCGTCCAGGCCCGCTTCGGTGATCGTGCGCCGGAAGTGCGGAAGGGTGTCGAACCTGCCCGTCGCCTCGTCCACCAGGGACGCGTCGTGGTACTCCCAGCCCTCCTGGTGTTCCTCCGAGCCCCGGTGGTGGTCGACCGTCAGGACCTTGGCCCCGGTGGCACGGGCGGCCGCGCCGAGGAAGATCGTGGACTTGCCGCAGTAGGTGCCGATCTCCACGATCGGCCCGACCCGGGCGTAGTCGACAGCGGTCTCGAAGAGGGCGGTGCCCTCGTCCGTGGGCATGAAACCCTTCGCGGCCTCCGCGGCGGTCAGAAGCGCTGAGGGGATTGTCTTCGTCATGCGGAAATTGTCCCACCGGCGAAAACAGAAACGGACAGTGGTTCGCGCGGGCGAACCATCATCTCTTGGAGGGAGCGGCTGGTTGTCCACAGCACGGGACAGGCTCTAGCCCTGCCCGGCCCGCATCCGGTTGACTGGAAACAAGGGGGGCCCACCCAAGCACCCACACCCCCACACACCCACCCCCACGTTCACAAACGCACAAACCCCAGCAAAAAAAGGGGGCCGCCCACAGGCGACCCCCTTCAAGAAAAACCGTGGCAGCGACCTACTCTCCCACCCCACCACAGGGCAGTACCATCAGCGCAAAGAGACTTAACGACCGGGTTCGGAAAGAGACCGGGTGTGACCCTCCAGCAATAACCACCACGGAAACCACACCGCCACGAACAACTCAACCCCTCACAGGGGAGCTATCCACGGCGAAACTCCGTGAAAAGTGTGCGCGAACATCCAATTATCTGCAGCGGACAAGCCCTCGGCCTATTAGTACCGGTCAGCTCCACCCCTCACAGGGCTTCCACACCCGGCCTATCAACCCCATCGTCTATAGGGAGCCTTACCCTCTCAAAGGAGGCAGGAGACCTCATCTCGAAGCAAGCTTCCCGCTTAGATGCTTTCAGCGGTTATCCCTCCCGAACGTAGCCAACCAGCCATGCCCTTGGCAGGACAACTGGCACACCAGAGGTTCGTCCGTCCCGGTCCTCTCGTACTAGGGACAGCCCTTCTCAAGTCTCCAACGCGCACAGCGGATAGGGACCGAACTGTCTCACGACGTTCTAAACCCAGCTCGCGTGCCGCTTTAATGGGCGAACAGCCCAACCCTTGGGACCAACTCCAGCCCCAGGATGCGACGAGCCGACATCGAGGTGCCAAACCATCCCGTCGATATGGACTCTTGGGGAAGATCAGCCTGTTATCCCCGGGGTACCTTTTAGCCGTTGAGCGACACCGCTTCCACACGCCGGTGCCGGATCACTAGTCCCAGCTTTCGCTCCTGCTCGACACGTCCGTCTCACAGTCAAGCTCCCTTGTGCACTTACACTCAACACCTGATTACCAACCAGGCTGAGGGAACCTTTGGGCGCCTCCGTTACTCTTTGGGAGGCAACCGCCCCAGTTAAACTACCCACCAGACACTGTCCCCGAACCGGATCACGGTCCAAAGTTAGATGCCCGAAACAGTCAGAGTGGTATTTCACCAACGCCTCCACCGCCACTAGCGTGACAGCTTCACCGGCTCCCACCTATCCTACACAAACCATCCCAAACACCAATGTCAAGCTATAGTGAAGGTCCCGGGGTCTTTCCGTCCTGCTGCGCGAAACGAGCATCTTTACTCGTAGTGCAATTTCACCGGGCCCATGGTTGAGACAGTGGGGAAGTCGTTACGCCATTCGTGCAGGTCGGAACTTACCCGACAAGGAATTTCGCTACCTTAGGATGGTTATAGTTACCACCGCCGTTTACTGGCGCTTAGATTCCCAGCTTCGCAGGGGCGAACCCCCACTAACCAGTCCTCTTAACGTTCCAGCACCGGGCAGGCGTCAGTCCGTATACAGCGTCTTACGACTTCGCACGGACCTGTGTTTTTAATAAACAGTCGCTTCCCCCCGCTATCTGCGACCCCACCCAGCTCAGGATGCAAGATCCGTCACCAGACAGGGCTCCCCTTCTCCCAAAGTTACGGGGACAATTTGCCGAGTTCCTTAACCATGGTTCACCCGAACGCCTCGGTATTCTCTACCTGACCACCTGCGTCGGTTTAGGGTACTGGCCACACACGAACTCGCTAGAGGCTTTTCTCGACAGCATGGGATCACTCACTTCACCAAAAACGGCTCGGCATCACGTCTCAACCTTCATGGTGTGCGGATTTGCCAACACACCGGCCTACACGCTTACCCCCGGACAACCACCGCCGGGTAGAGCTACCCTCCTGCGTCACCCCATCACTTACCTACTACAAGCTCGGTTCCCAGACCAACAACCAACCTCAACCCGAAGGTCGAAGAAGGAGTCAGCGTGGTTAGCATCACCTGATTCAGTACTGGACGCTCGTGCACGGGTACGGGAATATCAACCCGTTATCCATCGACTACGCCTGTCGGCCTCGCCTTAGGTCCAGACTCACCCTGGGCGGATTAACCTGCCCCAGGAACCCTTAGTCAATCGGCGGCAACGTTTCTCACGTTGCTTTCGCTACTCATGCCTGCATTCTCACTCGCACGCCCTCCACCACACGATCACTCGGCAGCTTCACCGGACGCACGACGCTCCCCTACCAACCCAAGAATCTAGTCTTGAGCTTCACAGCTTCGGCGGTGTGCTTTAGCCCCGCTACATTATCGGCGCAGAACCACTTGACCAGTGAGCTATTACGCACTCTTTAAAGGATGGCTGCTTCTAAGCCAACCTCCTGGTTGTCTCAGCAACTCCACAACCTTTCCCACTTAGCACACGCTTAGGGGCCTTAGCTGATGATCTGGGCTGTTTCCCTCTCGACTACGAAGCTTATCCCCCGCAGTCTCACTGCCGCGCTTCACTTCACCGGCATTCGGAGTTTGTCTGACGTCAGTAACCTTGTCGGGCCCATCAGCCAAACAGTAGCTCTACCTCCAGCAAGAAACACGCGACGCTGCACCTAAATGCATTTCGGGGAGAACCAGCTATCACGGAGTTTGATTGGCCTTTCACCCCTACCCACACCTCATCCCCCAGGTTTTCAACCCTGGTGGGTTCGGGCCTCCACGAGGTCTTACCCCCGCTTCACCCTGGACATGGGTAGATCACTCCGCTTCGGGTCCACAGCATGCGACTCAAACGCCCTATTCAGACTCGGTTTCCCTACGGCTACCCCACCCGGGTTAACCTCGCCACACACCATGACTCGCAGGCTCATTCTTCAAAAGGCACGCCATCACCAAACACGAAGTTCAGCTCTGACGGCTTGACAGCACACGGTTTCAGGTACTATTTCACGACCCCTCACCGGGGCACTTTTCACCTTTCCCTCACGGTACTAGTGCACTATCGGTCACCAGGACGTATTTTGGCTTAGCAGGTGGTCCTGCCAGATTCACACGGACTTTCACGGGCTCCGCGCTACTCGGGAATACATCCAACACCTAGGTTCTTCCTACACCTACGGGACTCTCACCCACTCCGGTACCGCTTCCCAACGGTTTCAGCTACAAGAACCACTCAGCGCTCTGGATCGGCAGACCCAGACAGACGCATCCCACAACCCCGCAAACGCAACGACTGCCGTCTATCACACGCCTACGGTTTAGCCTCTTCCCCGTTCGCTCACCACTACTAGGAGAATCACTGTTGTTTACTCTTCCTACGGGTACTGAGATGTTTCACTTCCCCGCGTCACCACCAACCACCCTATACATTCAGATGGCGGCAACCCGACACAACTCGGGCTAGGTTTCCCCATTCGGACACCCACGGATCACAGCTCGGTTGACAGCTCCCCGTGGCCTATCGCGGCCTCCCACGTCCTTCATCGGCGCCTGGTGCCAAGGCATCCACCGTGTGCCACTATCACTTGGCCACTACAGATAATAAGATGCTCGCGCACACTATTCACAAATCAAAACACCAACCGCATACCCCAACACCACTCACATCCTCAGCCACAACGGCAAGGAACCGAGAGTTCTCAGAGGCGGTCCGCGGGAACCAACACCCACTCCAAACCGGAGCAGAGGTTGTTTCCTCAGACACCCAACAGCGCGCCCCCGGACGCTTCTAGTCGCCCGAGGTCAAGTTCGATTCGTCTTTGAGCCATCCTGGATACTGCACGCAGCACCAGGTCCACTTTCGAGTCCGGCCGGCTGTAGAAGTAATGCCGACCTGTAAAGACTCCTTAGAAAGGAGGTGATCCAGCCGCACCTTCCGGTACGGCTACCTTGTTACGACTTCGTCCCAATCGCCAGCCCCACCTTCACTCACTCCCTCCCACAAGGGGTTAGGCCGCAAGTTTCGGGTGTTGCCGACTTTCATGACGTGACGGGCGGTGTGTACAAGGCCCGGGAACGTATTCACCGCGGCGTTGCTGATCCGCGATTACTAGCGACTCCACCTTCATGGGGTCGAGTTGCAGACCCCAATCCGAACTGAGACCGGCTTTTAGGGATTCGCTCCACCTTACGGTATCGCACGCCCATTGTACCGGCCATTGTAGCATGTTTGCAGCCCAAGACATAAGGGGCATGATGACTTGACGTCATCCCCACCTTCCTCCGAGTTGACCCCGGCAGTCTCCCATGAGTCCCCACCATTACGTGCTGGCAACATGGAACAAGGGTTGCGCTCGTTGCGGGACTTAACCCAACATCTCACGACACGAGCTGACGACAGCCATGCACCACCTGTCACCCGCCAACTAAATGACCTCACATCTCTGCGAGTCCACGGGTGATGTCAAACCTTGGTAAGGTTCTTCGCGTTGCGTCGAATTAAGCAACATGCTCCGCCGCTTGTGCGGGCCCCCGTCAATTCCTTTGAGTTTTAGCCTTGCGGCCGTACTCCCCAGGCGGGGCGCTTAATGCGTTAGCTACGGCGCGGAAACCGTGGAAAGTCCCCACACCTAGCGCCCAACGTTTACGGCATGGACTACCAGGGTATCTAATCCTGTTCGCTCCCCATGCTTTCGCTCCTCAGCGTCAGGTAAGGC
This sequence comes from Nocardiopsis sp. M1B1, assembly GCF_052466615.1. NCBI lineage: Bacteria > Bacillati > Actinomycetota > Actinomycetes > Streptosporangiales > Nocardiopsidaceae > Nocardiopsis > Nocardiopsis sp. M1B1. The sequence goes on along the minus strand of NZ_CP196194.1, from coordinate 1,290,766 downwards.
CCAGAGACCCGCCTTCGCCACCGGTGTTCCTCCTGATATCTGCGCATTTCACCGCTACACCAGGAATTCCAGTCTCCCCTACCTACCTCTAGCATGCCCGTATCCACTGCAGAACCGGAGTTAAGCCCCGGTCTTTCACAGCAGACGTGACACGCCGCCTACGAGCTCTTTACGCCCAATAATTCCGGACAACGCTCGGACCCTACGTATTACCGCGGCTGCTGGCACGTAGTTAGCCGGTCCTTATTCCCCACCTACCGTCAACCCGAAGAGAACTTCGAGCCTGCGTTGGTGGTAAAAGAGGTTTACAACCCGAAGGCCGTCATCCCCCACGCGGCGTCGCTGCGTCAGGCTTTCGCCCATTGCGCAATATTCCCCACTGCTGCCTCCCGCAGGAGTCTGGGCCGTGTCTCAGTCCCAGTGTGGCCGGTCGCCCTCTCAGGCCGGCTACCCGTAATCGCCTTGGTAGGCCGTTACCCCACCAACAAGCTGATAGGCCGCGAGCCCATCCCTGACCGAAAAACTTTCCACCCTCCACCATGAGGTGGCGGGTCGTATCCGGTATTAGACGGCGTTTCCACCGCTTATCCCAGAGTCAGGGGCAGGTTGCTCACGTGTTACTCACCCGTTCGCCGCTCGTGTACCCCGAAGGGCCTTACCGCTCGACTTGCATGTGTTAAGCACGCCGCCAGCGTTCGTCCTGAGCCAGGATCAAACTCTCCATAAAGGTCACTCAACCCAACCCGGCTGTGAGGCCTGGGTGGGTAAACCTAGAAGTAATCCTGACCAACCGGGTTACCCCGGCTAATCAAAGGAACCTCCGCACACGAACCGGGATGGTTCTGTGTGACGGGGCCAAAACAAACATGGCTTAAAGAAAATCAAACACGCGCTGTTGAGTTCTCAAGAAACAACAGCTCTTCGCTTACAAGCCCACTCGATGAGAGTGTCGCTTTTCCGCCGAAGGCGTTGTGCGTTTCCGCTTTGTTGTGTCTTTACTTTATCAGGTGTTCCGCGCCCCGCCAAATCGGCGGTTTCTGCGAAATTGCACCGGATCAAGAAGACCGGTTCCTCTTTCGAGGCAACTCCCCGAGCCTACATGCCCCGAGCACATGCTCGAACCATCGAAGCTCTGGAGAGAAGGTCAGGACAGCGGTCCGGTTCCGAGTCAACCCCGTGGGGTGTCTCGCCGTCCCGCAGCGACCCGATCGAGTTTAGGCAACCTCAGCGGCGGCGTCAAATCCGCCTGGACTCGGAGGGGACTCCAGTCCGGGGCCTGGTCGTTCGTCGGCTTGCTTGTCGTCTGTCACTGACCCTTCCCGGGGCCCGCGGGCCCAAACATGGGAGGTCGAGATTTTCCGTCCCCGGGGCGGGGCCGCCCCGGGGACGGGGCCGACGTGGCCCCCGGAACACGTCCGGGGCCTCAGAGGATGTCCGCCAGCTCCCGGGCGAGCTCGCGGAAGGCGATCCCCCGGTGGCTGATCGCGTTCTTCTCCTCAGGGGACAGCTCCGCCGTGGTGCGGCTCTCCCCCTCGGGGACGAACACCGGGTCGTACCCGAAGCCGTTCTCCCCGCGGCGCTCGCGCACCAGACGGCCGCGCAGCACGCCCTCGGCGACGGCCTCGGTCCCGTCCGGCATCACCAGCACCGCCGCGCACACGAACGCGGCGCCCCTGCGCTCGGCCGGGGTGTCGGCCATCTGGTCCAGGACCAGGTCCAGGTTGGCCCGGTCCTGGTCGCCCGCGCCGAAGCGGCCGGCCCAGCGCGCGGACAGCACTCCGGGCATCCCGCGCAGTTCGTCCACGGCGATGCCGGAGTCGTCGGCGACGGCGGGCAGCCCGGTGTGCTCGGCGATGGCCCGCGCCTTGAGCAGCGCGTTGCCCAGGAAGGTCGCCTCGGTCTCGGGCACCTCCGGCGCGTCCGGGAAGGCGTCGAGGGAGAGCACCTCCGCCTCCACCCCGGCGTCGGCCAGGATGGCCCGCATCTCCGGAACCTTCTTCGCGTTGCGCGTGGCCAGGACGATCTTCACGGTTCCCCCTCCCCGGGGCACACCGCCGGTACGGGCACCGGCCCGTGGGGTGGCGGTCACTCCGATAGTGCCTTCTTCTGGATCGCGGTCAGTTCCCCGCAGCCGGAGACCGCGAGGTCGAGCAGTTGGTTGAGCAGGTCCCGGTCGAAGGGGGCGCCCTCGGCGGTGCCCTGCACCTCGATGAACTTGCCGTCGCCGGTGATGACGACGTTCATGTCGGTGTCGGCGACCGAGTCCTCCAGGTAGTTCAGGTCCAGCCGGGGCTGGCCCTGGACCACGCCGACGCTGACCGCGGCCAGGGAGCCCGTCAGCGGGTTGTTCTTGAGCTTGCGGCGCTTGCGCAGCCACTTCATCGCGTCGGCGAGCGCCACGTAGGCGCCGGTGATCGCGGCGGTGCGGGTGCCGCCGTCGGCCTGGAGCACGTCGCAGTCCAGCGTGATGGTGTGCTCGCCCATCGCCTTGAAGTCCACGACGGCGCGCAGGGAGCGGCCGACCAGGCGGGAGATCTCGTGGGTGCGGCCGCCGATCTTGCCGCGGACCGACTCGCGGGAGCCGCGGGTGTCGGTGGAGCGGGGCAGCATCGCGTACTCGGCGGTGACCCACCCCTCGCCGGTGCCCCGGCGCCAGCGCGGGACGCCGTCCTCGACGCTGGCGGCGCACAGCACGCGGGTGTCCCCGAACTCGACGAGTACGGAGCCTTCCGCGTGGCGGAGCCAGTTGCGGGTGATGGTCACAGGGCGGAGTTGGGTCGGAACGCGTCCGTCAGGTCGGGCCATGGACAAGAGCGTATATCCGTGGAGTGCCCCGCGGTGCTGGAGTGCGCGACCGCGCGGCCGACCCCCGTCCCCGGTCAGCCGCCGACCGTGTGCACCTGGCCGCTGCGGGCCAGGCCGATGGGCCCGTCGTAGGTGGAGCGCGCCTCGGTGAGGGTGACGTCGTCGTCGTTCCACGGCACCAGGTGGGTCAGCAGCAGGCTGCGGGCGCGGGCCCGGCTGGCGTGTTCGCCCGCCTCGCTGCCCGTCAGGTGCATGTCCTTGGGGTGGTCGAGGTGGTCCTGGAAGGCGGCCTCGCACAGGAACAGGTCGGTGTCGGCGGCCAGGTCCACCAGGGAGTCGCACACCCCGGTGTCGCCGGAGTAGGCCATGGAGGCGCCGCCGTGCTCCAGGCGGATGCCGAAGGCCTCCACCGGGTGGTTGACGTGGTCGACACGGGCCTGGAAGGGGCCGATCCGGAACGGGCCGGGGGAGAGCTCGTGGAACTCGAACACCTCGGTCATGCCCGGGTCGGGCTCCAGACCGTAGGCTTCGGCCATCCGCTGGGCCACGCCCGCGGGCCCGTAGACCGGGATGCGGGGTTTGGCGCCGCCAGGGTGGTAGGCCCTGGCCACCCAGTACGAGCACAGGTCGAAGCAGTGGTCGGCGTGCAGGTGGCTCAGGTAGACGGCGTCGACGGAGTAGATGTCGACGTGCCGCTGGAGAGTTCCGAGCGCGCCGTTGCCCATGTCGAGCAGGAGGCGGTAGCCGTCCGCTTCGAGCATGTAGGAGGAAGCCGGGCTGTCCGGCCCGGGGAAGCTCCCCGAGGACCCGATAATCGTGAGTCGCACGTCGTCGTCGCCTTCTCGATGGGCCGCGCGGCGTCCGTGGCACTCCCGCCGAGAGTCTGTGCGGAGTGCGGATGGCGGCTGGTTCTGCGGATGTCCCGTTGTTACGGGTGTACCCCAATGCCCGCCCGGGTGGTACAAAATGTGGCCCGCGTCTCACGCGACCTCGATCACGTGTGAATTTTTCACACCGCTTGACGACGTATGTCTTGTTTGTTCGAGGCGTGTTTCCACGGTGTTCAGAACGGCGCGGAGGCCGGCACCCGAAGGTGCCGGCCTCCACCGGGCCCGGACCGCCGCTCCCGTACGGGTCGCGGCGGACGCCGGGCGGGTCGTCCAGACCCCGGAGCTCAGGCCCAGAGTTGGCCGTCGAGGCGTTCCTCGGCCTCCTCCAGCGTGCCCTCGTAGGCGCCGGTGGACAGGTACTTCCACCCGGCGTCGGCGATGACGAACGCGATGTCGGCGCTCTCCCCCGCCTTCTCGGCCTTGCGGGCCATGCCCAGCGCGGCGTGCAGGGCGCCGCCGGTGGAGACTCCCGCGAAGATGCCCTCCTTGTCCAGGAGTTCCCGGGTCCGCCTGAGGGCGGCTTCGGAGGGCACGGAGAAGCGGGTGGTGAGCACGGACTCGTCGTAGAGCTCGGGCACGAACCCCTCGTCGAGGTTGCGCAGCCCGTACACCAGCTCGCCGTACCGGGGCTCGGCCGCCACGATCTGCACGTCGGGCCGGTGTTCCCGCAGGTAGCGGCCCACGCCCATGAGGGTGCCGGTGGTGCCCAGCCCCGCCACGAAGTGGGTGATCCCCGGGAGGTCGGCGAGGATCTCGGGCCCGGTGGTCTCGTAGTGGGCCCGGGCGTTGGCCGGGTTGCCGTACTGGTAGAGCATCACCCAGTCGGGGTGGGCCGCGGCCATCTCCTTGGCGACGCGGACGGCCTCGTTGGAGCCGCCCGCGGCTTCGGAGAAGTGGACCTCGGCGCCCCACATGGCCAGCAGCTGCTTGCGCTCGGCGGAGGTGTTCTCCGGCATGACGCAGACCATGCGGTAGCCGCGCAGCTTGGCGACCATGGCCAGCGAGATGCCGGTGTTCCCCGACGTCGGCTCCAGGATGGTGCACCCCGGGGAGAGCAGCCCGTCCTTCTCGGCCTGTTCGATCATGAAGAACGCGGCGCGGTCCTTGATCGAGCCGGTGGGGTTGCGGTCCTCCAGTTTCGCCCAGAGCCGGACCTGCGGCGAGGGCGAGAGCCGGGGCAGGCCGACGAGCGGCGTGCCGCCGAGGGAGTCGAGCAGGGAGTCGTAGCGCATGTGCGGCCTAGCGGCTTCCGCCGGCCACGGCCGGCAGGATCGTCACGTTGTCGCCGTCGGAGAGCTCGGCCTCCAGACCGCCGACGAAGCGCACGTCCTCGTCGTTGAGGTAGACGTTGACGAAGCGGCGCAGCTTGCCGTCGGCCACCAGGCGCTCGGCGATGCCGGGGTAGCGGCTGTCCAGGTCGGCGAACAGCTTGCCGAGGGTGTCGCCGGACCCCTCGACGACCTTGGCGTCGCCGGTCAGGTTGCGCAGGATGGTCGGAATGCGGACCTCGATGGCCATGAGGGTTTCTCCGTTAGCGGTCGTTGGTGTGCGTTCATTGCCAACAGGGGGCGCGCGGTGCCCATTCCTGGGCGCCGCCCGGTGTGGTGTGGAACCTAAGGGGCGGTCGCGGCGCCGTCGCCGGGCCCGGTGACCTCCACCGGTTCCTCGGTGACCTGGCCGTCGACGATCCGGTAGGAGCGGAACTCGACGGTGTCGGGCTCGCGCGTGGACACGAGCACGTAGTGGGCGCCCGGCTCGGACGCGTAGGAGACGTCGGTGCGCGAGGGGTAGGCCTCGGTCGCGGTGTGGGAGTGGTAGATCACGACGGGTTCCTCGTCGCGGTCGTCCATCTCCCGCCAGACCTTGAGCTGTTCGAGGGAGTCGAACCGGTAGAAGGTCGGCGACCGTTCGGCGTTGACCATCTCGACGAGGCGTTCGGGGCTGTCGGAGCCCTCGGGTCCGGCCACGACGCCGCACGCCTCGTCCGGGTGGTCGCGGCGGGCGTGTGCGACGATCCTGTCGTAGATCGCGCGATCAATCCTCAGCATGCTCACCAGGGTACCTACATCTGGTTCCCTACCAACCAAATGGGTATTGTTGGCGAACGCCGAGGCCGCGGCGGCCAGGTGCTGGTGGGGGCGACCTCGTCCGTCCCACCCGGCACGGATTAGGCTCGTGCGCATGAGCGAGGACAGCAGCAGCGCGCTGCTCACCGACCACTACGAACTGACGATGCTCCAAGGGGCGCTGCACAGCGGCGCCGCCGCCCGTCACTCGGTGTTCGAGATGTTCGCCCGACGGCTGCCGGAGGGGCGCAGGTACGGGGTCGTGGCCGGAACGGGCCGCTTCCTGGAGCTGCTGGAGCGGTTCCGGTTCGGCACGGAGGAACTCGACTTCCTGTCCGACAACGGGGTCGTGGACGAGCGCACCGTGGAGTGGCTGGCCGACTACCGGTTCTCGGGCAACGTGTGGGGCTACGGCGAGGGCGAGGCCTACTTCCCCGGCTCGCCGATCCTGGTGGTGGAGGCCTCCTTCGCCGAGGCCGTGCTCCTGGAGACGCTGGCCCTGTCGGTGTACAACCACGACAGCGCGATCGCCTCGGCCGCGACGCGGATGGCGGTGGCGGCGGGCGGTCGGCCGCTGATCGAGATGGGTTCGCGGCGCACGCACGAGCGGTCCGCGGTCGCCGCGGCCCGCGCCGCCTACGTCGCGGGGTTCGCCACCTCCTCCAACCTGGAGGCCGGGCGCTCCCACGGCGTGCCCACCGGTGGAACGGCCGCGCACGCGTTCACTCTGCTGCACGACAGCGAGCGGCACGCGTTCAAGGCGCAGCTGGAGTCCCTGGGCGAGGGGACGACCCTGCTGGTGGACACCTACGACGTGGAGCGCGCGGTGCGCACCGCCGTGGAGCTGGCCGGGCCCGGGCTGGGCGCGGTGCGGATCGACTCGGGCGACCTGGCCGCCCACGCCGGGCGCGTGCGGGCGCAGCTGGACTCCCTGGGCGCGACGGACACCCGCATCGTGGTGACCGGGGACCTGGACGAGCACTCCATCCAGGCCCTGGCGGTGGCGCCGGTGGACGGCTACGGGGTGGGTACCTCCCTGGTGACCGGTTCGGGCGCGCCGACGGTGTCCCTGGTGTACAAGCTGGTGGCGCGGGCGCGCGGTCTGGAGGAGGACGCACCGCTGGAGCCGGTGGCCAAGCGCTCGGTGGGCAAGCCGAGCCGGGGCGGGCGCAAGTGGGCGTCGCGGCGGCTGGACGACAAGGGGACGGCCGTGTCCGAGGACGTCTACCCCCACCCTCCGTCCCCGCAGGTGGGAACGCGCCCGCTGCTGCGGCCCCTGGTCGCCGACGGCGTGGTGGTGGGCCACGAGAGCGTGCACGAGGCCCGGGAGCGACACCGGGCGGCGGTGGCGGAACTGCCCGAGGAAGCCCTGCGGATGTCGCGCGGCGAGGCCGCGCTGCCGACGGTGTTCCACTAGAGGATGACGCGTGAGGGCCCGCGCACCGGCGAACGGCCGGCCGGGTGACCTCCGACACGGGGGTCGGCGCGGGTCGGACCGGCGGTGGTACACGGACCCGGGCGGATCCGACGACAAGGAAAGGGGTGCCGCTGTGAGGGCGCTCATCGTGGTGGACGTGCAGAAGGACTTCTGCGAGGGAGGCAACCTGGGGGTGGCGGGCGGGGCCAGCACCGCGGCCGCCGTCACCGAGTACGCCCGTGCGAGCGACTACGACCACGTGGTGGCCACGCGCGACTTCCACATCGACCCGGGGAAGCACTTCTCGGAGGAGCCCGACTTCGTGGACAGCTGGCCGCGCCACTGCGAGGCGGGCACGCCCGGGGTGGAGTTCCACCCCGGCTTCGACGCCTCGCTGGCCGAGGAGGTCTTCGACAAGGGGCACTACACGGCCGCCTACAGCGGTTTCGAGGGCGTGACCGGGGAGGGCGGGGTCACGCTGGGTTCGTGGCTGCGCGAGCGCGGCGTGGACGAGGTGGACGTGGTGGGCATCGCCATGGACCACTGCGTGAAGGCGACCGCCCTGGACGCGGTGGCCGAGGGCCTGCGCACGCGGGTGCTGCTCGGGCTGACCGCCGGGGTGTCGCGCCCGACCGTGGACGCGGCGCTGGAGCGGCTGCGCGAGGCGGGCGTGGAGCTGGAGGGCGAGCCGCTGGTCGGCTGAGGCCCCGTCCGGGGGCCGGGGGCGGCGGCGCGCGCCGCCGCCCCCGCGTGTCAGACGACGCCGACGGCGGCGCGCACGCGCTCCAGGACGGCGCGGGCGCGCTCGCGGGCGCGCTCGGACCCGGCCGCCAGGACGGCGTCGATCCGGGCCGGGTCGGCCATCAGCTCCTCGTAGCGCTCCCGCTTGGGGCCCAGTTCGGCGTTGATCGCCTCGAACAGCTCGTTCTTGAGGTCGCCCCAGCCCATGCCGCCCGCCTCCAGGCGCTTGCGCACCTCGGAGACCTTCTGGGCGTCGGCGAAGTGCGTGAGCAGCTGGAAGGGCACCGAGCTGTCGGGGTCCTTGGGGTCCTCGACCGGCGTGGAGTCGGTGGGGATGCGGCGCACGGCCTTCTTGAGCTTGTTCTCAGGCAGGAAGAGCGGGATGTGGTTGTCGTAGGACTTGCTCATCTTGCGGCCGTCGACGCCGGGCAGGATGCTCGCGTCGCTGTCGTCGATGACGCCCTTGGGGACGGGGAAGCTGTAGGCCCCGCCGAAGCGGTGGTTGAAGTACCCGGCGATGTCGGCGGTGTACTCGATGTGCTGGGACTGGTCGCGGCCCACGGGGACGTGGGTGCCCTCCATGACGAGGATGTCGGCGGCCATGAGGATGGGGTAGTTGTACAGCCCCATGTTGATCCCGGCGTCCAGGTCGGTGATCCCGGCCTCGTTGTTGCGGTCGCGGGCGGCCTTGTAGGCGTGCGCGCGGTTCATGAGGCCCTTGGGGGTCAGGGCGCTCAGGATGGTGGTGAGCTCGAAGGTCTCGGGCACCCGGGACTGCTGGTAGACGATCGTCCGCTCGGGGTCGAGCCCGCACGCGAGCCAGGTGGCAGCGCCTGACCGGATGCTGTGGCGGAGCTCGTCGGCGTCCTTGATCGTGTTGAGCGCGTGGTAGTCGGCGATGAAGTAGTAGGTGTCGTAGGCCGTGGACGCGCTCAGGGCGGGCTTGATCGCGCCGATGTAGTTGCCCAGGTGGAAGTCGCCGGTGGGCTTGATCCCGGTCAGGTACGTGTTCGCTGCCATGGGACCAAGCCTAGCGGCGGCCGGGCCCGCGCACGGTCCCGGCCACGCGCCGCGGGGCGCCGCCGCGTCAGGCGCGGAAGGCCGCCCAGTGCTCGACCATGCGCGCGGCCTGGCCCTCGGTGAAGTGGGTCATGCAGGCGTCGTCGCTGTAGTTCATGAAGTTGGTGACGGGGTCCTCACCCTCCTGCTCGGGGCAGGTGTCGCGGCCCTCGGGGCAGCCGGAGGCGGCCTCGCGCTCGTAGGCGGTGTCGTCCACGTAGTCGCCGGGCGAGGAGCAGCCGTTCTGGAAGGTGTGGAAGAGCCCGAGCCAGTGGCCCACCTCGTGGGTACCGGTGTGGCCGAGGTTGAACCGGTCGCGGTCGCCGCCGGGCAGGGTGTCGTGGGAGATCACCACGCCGTCCTGTTCGGGCGCGTCCTCGTAGTCCTGGGGGAAGGAGGAGTAGCCGAGCAGGCCGGTGCCCAGGTTCGAGGTGTAGATGTTGAGGGTCGCCGCGTCACCCTGGCGCAGTTCGGCGTGGACGGTGTCGCGGTGTTCGGCGAAGCTGGTGAACCACTCGTCGTTGGTGGTGCGGGTGACCTCGCTGAGCTCGAAGCGGAAGCCGGTGTCGGTGGGTGCGGCGGTGCCCGCGTCCCCTGCCCGGCGGGCCGCCTCGGCGGCCTGGGCCGGGTCCGCGGCGGTGTCGCCGCCGTAGGCGGCGTTGAGGACGTCGATCTGCCGTTGGACGCGTTCGTCGCTGACCTCGCCGCGGCCGTCCTCGGCGGAGATGACGTGCACCACGACCGGGACGGTGTGGGGCGGCTGGAGCTCCTGTCCCCGCAGGGGCACGAGCGCCTCCTGGAGCTGCTGTTCGTACAGGGCCGCCTGACGCGGCGTCACCTCGCTGCCGCCGGTGGGCCGACCGGCCGCGTCCGGGTCGGTGACCCTGGCGGCGCCGGGCAGGCAGGGCTCCAGCGGTTCGGACTCCCCCTGCGCCGACTGGGCGCGCGGGGAGTCGGTCGCTACGCTGCCGGGCGCCGTGACCGTGACCATTCCGGCCAGGGCGAACCCGCACATCAGCAGTCCGGTGCAGAGCGCGGCTGAGCCGCCGCGAGGGCTGTGTCCGCTCATCTCACACAAGGTAATGAAGCGGACACGAAGGGCTTATGGGACATGCGCGAGCTTGCGAAGTGTTTGCCCGTTTCGGGTGGTCTACCGCCCGCCGACGGCCCAGACGCGGATCTTGGCGATCCGCTCGCGGATCTGCGTCGGGGTGGCCTGCGCGACGGGCGGCCCGCCGCAGGCGCGGCGCAGCTCGTTGTGGATCACCCCGTGCGGCTTGCCGGTGCGGTGGTGCCAGGCGCCCACGAGGCCGCTCAGCTCGCGGCGCAGGTCGGCCAGGACCTGGTGGGTGGGCCCGTCCTCCTCGGCGGGCTCCTCCACCTTGCGGGCCTTGATCTCGCTCGCCTTGAGGTCGGCCTTGCGCTTGCGCAGGAGCTGGGAGACCTGCTGCGGGTCGAGCAGGCCGGGCAGGCCCAGGAAGTCCTCCTCCTCAGTGGAGCCCGGCGCGCCGCCGTACTCGGCCCCGTCGTAGAGGGCGCGGTCGAACTCCGCCGCCGACTCCATGGTCTCGAAGGGCAGTTCCTCCCCGGCGTCGGGGGTGTCCCGCTTCTTGTTGGCCTCCCGGAGCAGGTCCTCCTCCGGGTACTCGTCGCCCTCCCCCGGGGTCCGGTCGAGTACGTGGTCGCGCTCGCGCTCCATCTCGCCCGCGTACTCCAACAGGGTGGGCACGGAGGGCAGGAAGACCGAGGCGACCTCGCCGCGCTGGCGCACGCGCACGAAACGGCCGATGGCCTGGGCGAAGAACAGCGCGGTGCTGGTGGAGGTGGCGTACACGCCCACCATCAGCCGGGGCACGTCCACTCCCTCGGAGACCATGCGCACCGCGACCATCCAGCGGTCGTCGCCCGCGGCGAACCGGGAGATCTTCTTGGAGGCCCCGGGGTCGTCGGACAGGATGACCGTGGCGCCCTTGCCGGTGATCTGGCGCAGGATGCGTGAGTAGGCGCGGGCGTTCTCGTGGTCGCTGGCGATGACCAGGGCCCCCGCGTCGGGGTGGGTCTTGCGGACCTCGGTCAGGCGGCGGTCGGCGGCCTGGAGCACCCGCTTGATCCAGTCGCCCTTGGGGTCCAGGGCGGCCCGCCACGCCTGGGAGAGCGCGTCCTGGGTGAGGGGTTCGCCCAGCCTGGCGGCGAGCTCGTCGCCCGCGCGGGTGCGCCAGCGCATCTCACCGGAGTAGGCCATGAAGATGACGGGGCGCACGACCCCGTCGGACAGGGCGGGCCCGTACCCGTAGCTGTAGTCCCAGGAGCAGCGGCGAACCCCGGCGCTGTCCTGGACGTAGTCGACGAAGGGGATGGGGTTGATGTCGGACCGGAACGGGGTTCCGGTCAGGGAGAGGCGGCGCCCCGCCGGGTCGAAGGCCTCACGGGCCGCGTCGCCCCAGGACAGGGCGTCCCCGGCGTGGTGCACCTCGTCGAAGATGACGAGGGTCTTGCGCGCCTCGGTCCGGTTGCGGTGCAGCATCGGGTGGGCGGCGACCTGGGCGTAGGTGACGGCCACGCCGACGTACTGGCGGCCCAGGGCGCCCTGCCCGTTGCGGAAGTCGGGGTCGATGGCGATGCCGAACCGGGCGGCCGCCTCGGCCCACTGCTTCTTGAGGTGGTCGGTGGGGCACACGATGGTGATGGCGCGCACCGTATGCCGCTGGAGGAGTTCGCTGGCCAGGGTGAGGGCGAAGGTGGTCTTGCCCGCACCGGGGGTGGCCACGGCGAGGAAGTCCCGCGGTTCCCGGCGGAAGTACTCCTCGAACGCCTCCCGCTGCCATGCGCGGAGGCCTCTGAGCCGGTCCTCCGTCGTGGTCTGCGTCACCGTCATGCTGCGAACCGTCCCCCGTTAATCACCCCCACGAGGTTAGCGGGCACCGTGGACCGTTCCGGGAGGCAGGCCAGTGGCGCCGCGCACACGGCGTGTCCCGGCCGCCCGGAAGGCCGCCGGTTCCCGCCGGTCGCCCCGTCGTCCACACGCGTCCCGGATTACCCGGACGCCCCGTCCGTCCCCGCTTCCCCGCCGCCCCCGGACTCCGCGCCGCTCCCGGTCTGGGAGCCCTCCACGTCGACGGCGCCGTCGTTGAAGGGCATGTGCGGCGAGATCGCCGGGAAGGCGAAGAACCACAGCAGCAGGGCGGCGCCCACCACCAGTCCGAGCGCCAGGATGAGCTTGGAGACCCACGGGCCGGGCAGGACACGCCAGATCAGACCGTACATTCGCGTTCCTTACTCGCTGGCCTGGGGAGCCATGTGCGCGATCGAGTCGGGCATCCCCTCGGACTTGGGCGTGGTCTCCACCAGCTCCGCCCAGACGATGAGGCGGTGCGTGTTGTTCAGCTTGGGCGCGCACGTGGTGAGGGTGAGCAGGGACCTGCCCGGCTCCTCGTCGGTGGCGTCGTCGAACGGGTCCGGCTCGATCACCCACACGTCGGTGGGCAGGACCGTCTCGTCGCGGAAGACCTCGTAGGTGTAGAAGTTCTCCCCGTCCTCCAGAACCATGACGTCGCCGTTCTGGAGCAGGTCCAGGTCCCAGAACAGGCCGGGGGTGCGGTGGGCGGCCACGGCGTAGTTGCCCTCGCCGCCGGGGGCGCTGGGGTACTCGGTGTAGTGGCCCGGGCTGTAGCGGATGTCGTCCTGCGTGGTGCCGTTGACCACCACCCAGTCCAGGTCCAGGCTCGGCACGTACAGGCGGCTGTCGGCGCTGCCCGGCAGGGGCTCGGAGTCCGGACCGGCCTGCGCTGCCGCCTGTTCGGCGGACCAGGCCTCCTCCAGCCCCTGGGCCAGGTCCTGCTGTTCGCGGTCGGTCTCCCACTGGGAGCCGTACACCTCGTATCCGGCGTAGAAGAGCATGAGCAGTCCGGCGGTCAGCATGATCTCGCCGAAGAACCGGACGATGCCGCGCACGACGTCGCCGGGGGTGGCCCTGGGCCTGGGGCGGCGGCGCCGTCGGCCGCCGGAGGCCCGACGTCCACGCCCCTCCCCGCGTCCGGGCCGGGGGGAACCCTCGTGGAACTGCCGTTCAGTTGTGGACACCAATACGACCTACTCCTGTGGACGCTTCCGTGTGCACCCGTCCCCTATCTGAGGGGGACGACCAGCGGGACTCCGGTACGCGGGTGCGGTAGGACTTCGACCTCGTGCTGGTAGACGGAGCTGAGCAGCGACGCGGTGAACACGTCGGCGGGGGAGCCCTGAGCGGCGACCCGCCCTCGGGAGAGTATCGCCACACGATGGGCGTAGGCTGCCGCAAGCCCCAAATCGTGCAGGACCACGATAACCGCACCGCCGCGCTCCGCGAGTTGGGAAGTCAGATCCAGTACGAGTTCCTGGTGCCGGATGTCCAGGGCGGCGGTCGGCTCGTCCAGCAGGAGCAGCTGGGTGTCCTGGGCCAGGACGCGGGCGAGCATCACCCGCGCGCGCTCGCCCCCCGAGAGGGTGGGGAAGCGCCGTTCGGCCAGGTCGGACACGCCCGTGCTCTCCATCGCGGCGGCGGTGAGGGCTTCGTCCTCGGCCGCGGCGGCCAGCCCCGCCCAGGGGGCGCGGCCCATGGACACGATGTCCGCGACGGGGAACGGGAAGCTGACCGACGCCTCCTGGGGCAGGACCGCGCGGCGCAGCGCCAGCTCGGGGGGCGTCCAGTCGGTGAGCGGGCGGCCGTGGACGCGGACGGTCCCGGCGTCGGCATCCCCCCGGCCGGGCGCCCCGGTGACGTCCCCCGAGAGGGCGGCGAGCAGTGTGGACTTGCCCGCCCCGTTGGGCCCGACCAGGGCCAGCAGCTCCCCGGCCCGCACGGTGAGGCCGACCCCGTCGAGCAGGGCGCGGCCGCCCCGGCGGACGGTGACGCCCTCGGCCCGGAGAATCTCCTCTCCGGGCGGGACGGGGGCTGGGCGCGCGGGCGGCCCGTACAGCGGGGAGGCGGCGGCGGCGACCCGCCGCCGCAGTCGGACGAGGGCGCTCACGACCAGCCTCCTTGCCGGGCACGGGTGCGGTACAGCAGGTAGAAGAAGAACGGCCCGCCCAGGGCCGCGGTGACCACGCCCAGGGGGATCTCGGCGGGGGCCGCGACGGTGCGGGCGAGCAGGTCGGCGGCGAGCAGGAGCAGGCCGCCGCCCAGGGCGCTGGCGGGCAGCAGGACCCGGTGCCCGGGCCCGGTGACCATGCGGATGATGTGCGGGACGACCAGGCCCACGAAGGAGACGATCCCGGCGAAGGCGACGGCGGCCGAGGTGAGCAGGGCCATGGCGCAGATCAGGACCAGGCGGGTGCGTTCCACGTCCACGCCCAGGTGGCGGGCGGGCCCCTCTCCGAGGGCGAGCAGGTCCAGGCGGCGCGCGTGGAAGGGGATGACGGACAGCCCGAGCAGCAGGCACGGGGCGATGGCGGCGACCTTGGCCCAGGTGGCGGTGGAGACGCTGCCGAGCTGCCAGAAGGTGATGGTCTGGATCTCGGCGTCCTGGGAGAAGTTGGTCATCAGGCCGATGGCCGCACCGGCGATCGCGTTGACGGCGATCCCGGTGAGCAGCAGGGTGACGACCTCGGTGCGTCCGCGCGAGCGCGCGAACACGTACACGAACAGGGTGGTGGCCAGGCCGAACACGAAGGAAGAGGCGATGATCGTCCAGTGGCCGAGGACGGTCAGACCGGTGAAGATGACGGCGATCGCGCCGACGGCCGCACCGGAGGAGACGCCGATGACGCCGGGTTCGGCCAAGGGGTTGCCGAAGACGCCCTGCATCATGGCGCCCGCCGCGCCCAGGGCGGCGCCGACCATGACGGCCAGGACGACGCGGGGCAGGCGCACGTCCCACAGGACGGTGTGGCCGATCCGGTCGGGCAGGGTGCCCGCCTCCAGGCCGAGGGCGTGCAGGAGCGAGGCGGCGACCTGGCCTGGCGGGATGGGGTAGGCCCCGGCACCGGCGGCGACGACCGCGACCGCGACGAGGCCGCCCGCGAGCGAGGCGAACAGGAGCACGGCGCGCAGACGGCGCAGGGTGCGCCGGTCCCGCGGGGCGGCCAGTGCGGTCGTGGCCTTCGAGGCGGCCGGTGCGGTTGTGGCAGCGGCTGCTCCGGAAGGGGCCTGCGGGGTGGCCGGGGTGAACGATGTGCCTGACGGGGCTGCGGGAGGAGCGGGTTCGGAGGCGCTGGTTCCGCCCGGCCCGGGGGAGGGCGTGCCGTCGGTCGCTCGGGCGGACCCTTCGGGGAGGCCCTGGGCGTCGCCCGCGACGCCGTCCGCGGGCCTGCCGGGAGCGGTCACCGTCCCCCCTCCCCCGCGCTGACGGAGGCGAGTTGGTCGGCCAGGGCCGCGACGACCTGCGGGGTGCGGGGGCCGAAGTTGAGCAGGACGCCGTCCTCGAAGTCGACGACGGCGCGCGCGGCGCCGGCCGGGGTCTGGGCGACGCCGGGGATCTGGACGAGCCCCTCGATCCCGCCGACCGACTCCAGCCCCTTGGTCATCACCAGGAGCACGTCGGGCTGGGCGGCGATGAGAGCCTCGGTGGTGATGGGGGTGAAGGGTGTGGTCAGGCCCATCTCGACCCCGGCGTCGCGGGCGCCGATCTCGGCCAGCATGGCGTCGGCGCCCGAGCCGGGTCCGCCCAGGAGGTAGACCCCGGCGGTGCCGCGCAGGTAGAGGAAGGCGACGAGGGGGTCGCCGCTGACCGCCGTGGAGTCGGCGCGGACCTCGGCCATCTGCTCGCGCGTGCGTTCGGCCAGGGCCGTGCCGCTGGCCGGGACGCCGAGGGCCTCGGCCACGCGCTCGAAGCGCGGGTACATCTCGTCGATGGACCAGGCCTCCTCCACGATGACGACGGGGACGCCGGAGTTCTGGATCTGCTCGATGGCCTCGGGCGGTCCGGTCTGTGTGTCGGCGAGAACCACCGTGGGTTCCAGGGACAGCACGCTCTCGGCGGAGACCTCGTGCGCCTCGCTGACCGTGGGCAGGTGAGCGGCCTCCTCGAAGGTGGCGCCGACGTCGCGGCCGACGACGTCGTCGCCCAGACCCAGGGTGAAGACGATCTCGGCGAGGCTGCCGGTGAGCGGGAGGACGCGGCTGGTGTCGGTGACCTCGACCCGCTCGTACTCCAGGGGGTCGGAGCTGGTGCGGTAGGGGTCCAGGACCACCGAGTCGACGGTCACGGGCAGTCGGGGCTCCGCGGGTTCCTCCAGGATCTGGAGGCGGTTCTCGGCGAGGTCGGGGATGCCGGGCGCGTCGCCGGAGGCGGCGGGGTCCCCGTCCGCGGAGGCGCCGCCGGTGCACCCGGCCAGGGCGAGCACGAGCGCGCAGGCGGCGGCGAGGGCGCGGGGAGCTGTGGGGCGGACTCGCGAGGCGGTGGGTCGGGGGCCGGTGGGACGGGAGCGTTCGCGCGGGAGGGGCCGGGGGACGGTGTGGGGCATGGCGGTCGCTTTCGGGGTTCCGTGTGCCGGGGGCACGGGCGCTGTCGCCGGGAGAGCGGGATGCGACAACGCTTTTTATGACACCTCGTCATCATCTTGACAAGCCCGATGGTTCGGTGTTCAACTGTTCCGGCGCGAACTTCAGGTTAGGTAAGGCTCACTTCGCCAAGGTAAGCATAACCTCACCGAAGTTTCCCTCACGCGGGTGGTGGACCCCGACCGAACCCGCACGAACGCGAAGGCCCCCGATGCAAGCAGCGCTTTCCCTCCGCCCGAGGAACGGGCGGCGCCGCGGGCTCGTCCCGCCCCTGGCCGTCACCGCCGCGCTGGTGCTGTCCGCCCCGGCGGCGGCGCTCGCCCAGCCCGTGCCCGACCCCTCCCCCGACCGGGACCCCGTCCGTCCACGCGTCACCACCGTGGACCGGACCCGGGGCCTGGACCCCGGGGGTGACACCGTCACCGTCTCCGGGATCGGGCACGAGCCCGGTTCCCTGCTGGAGGCCGCCACCTGGGCCGTACCGGACGCGGAGGGCGAACCCGTCGCCGACACCGCGAACGCGGTGACCGTCGAGGTCGACGAGCGCGGCACCTTCAGCCTCAGCCTGGACACCGGCACCGGGTTCGCCGCCGACGCCGACCTGGACGCCTCCGACGCCCCCTTCGAGGTGCGCCTGGTGGAGACCGGCGCCGAGCCGGACGGCGAGGCCCCCGCCGGGGGCGCTCCCCCGGCTCCGGAGCCCGACGCGGGCACGGAGTCCTCCGGGGAGGACCGCGCCCCGGCGGAGACGACCGGCGCGACCGACGCCGACCCGGCGGGGACGGCCGCCGGCCCCCGGGACGGGGACACTTCCCCGCGGGCTCCGGAGGTCCTCGCCGGACCGGGCAGGAGCGCCCCGGTGGCGCTGCCCTCGGCACCGGCCCCCGACGCGGTCGTGGGCCGGGTCCCGGTGGCCTTCTCGGCCCCCGCACCGCGGACCGAGCCCCGAACCGGCCCGCAGAGCCGGCCGCAGGCCGCCGCACCCGCCGCGCCCGCGGCCCCCGTGCCCCGTGAGCCGGGCGACCCGACCCTGAGCGTCTCCAAGACCAGTGGACTCGACCCCGAGGGCGAGACCGTCACGGTCACCGGCTCCGGATACGACACCGCCAAGGGGATCTACGTGGCCCTGTGCGACACCAGCGGCGCCGGGCCCGACCAGGCGCCCAGCCCCTGCATCGGCGGTGTGGACATGGAGGGGTCGAGCGGCGCCTCGGTCTGGGTCTCCAGCAACCCGCCGCCCTACGGGGAGGGGCTGGCCGTCCCCTACAGCGGCGGCGGCGCCGACGGGGGGTTCAGCGTCGAACTGAGGGTCAGGGCCAGCGACGAGAACACCGACTGCGCCGACCCCGGAACCGAGTGCGCGGTGGTCACGCGCAACGACCACACCCGCTCCAGCGACCGCGGTCAGGACGTGTTCGTCCCCGTCTCCTTCGGCGGCGGCTCCGGGAACGGAGGGGGCTCCGGCGGCTCAGGAGACTCCGGGGGCTCCGGGGGCTCGGGAGACAGCGGGTCCGGCGGCAGTCCGGGCAGCGGCTCGGGCGGTACCGGTGACGCCGCGGCCGGCGGGGGCCCGGGCAGCGGTTCCGCCCCCCTGCCCCGCACCGGCAGCGCGCTGTACGGCCTGGTCCTGGCCGCCGCTGTGGCCGTCCTGACCGGCGCGGCGGCACTGGTAGCCACCCGCCGCCGAGCCCGGGGAGCCCCCGCGGACACGGACTGAACCCGCGGCCGGTCCTCCGTACGGGCTTCCGGCCCCCGAGACCGCCGTGCCCGCCCGTCCCCCGGCGGGCACGGCGGGAACCCGCGGCGCCCGCGCCGAACCCCCGTTCGGCACGCCGCCGCGGCGCCCCATCCACCCCCCGCACCCCAGGCACACCCCACCGCACCCGCTCCGCAGGGGTCCGCCGCACCACAGGTCCCGGCAGTCGCCGGGGACCGACCATCACCATCCCCCTCACTGATTGGACCGACGATGACCACCACCCCGACCCGAGGGAGCACGGCACCGGGCGGACTCCGCCGGGCGCTGCGCCTCCTCACCGCCTATGCGGGCGCGGCCGCCCTGGGCGGCACGTTCGCCGTGGCCGCCGCCCCGGCCGCCTCGGCCGACGAGGTGCTCCCCCTCGCCGGGGGCTCCGCCTCCTGGGGCGTGAAGGAGTCCTTCCGCAACTACGTGGGCAGCCCGATCGCGCACGGCGGCTACGAGGCCTCCGACGGGGCGACCCTCCTGGCCGACGGCACCGTCGACTTCCCCACCGCCGGGGGCACGGTCTCCAAGGAGGACGCCTCCGGTGACGTGAGCTTCTCCGGGACGGTCGTCTTCACCGGCCACGACTACGGCCAGGGCCCCGTCCTGGAGGTGCGCGTCTCCGACCCCCGGGTGGTGTTCGAGGGCGACACCGCCACGGTCTTCGCCGACGTCACCAGCCGCGAGTTCGGCGGCGCCAACCCCAACCTGCCCCCGGGCGACCTGGTCGAGTACGGCGAGGTCGCGGTCACCGAACTGACCGGCGCCGAGGTGGCCGTGGAGGGCGAGGAGATCACCTTCACCTCCACGGCGGGCGCGCTGCACGCCGACGCGGTGGAGCCGTTCGCGGGCTTCTACGCCGCGGGCGCCCCGATGGACCCGCTCTCCTTCACCGCCGGGATCGACGACGTCACCGACCCGGGCGGCCCCGGCGAGCCGGTGCACGACCCGCGCGTCACGGTGGCCCCGGCCAGCGACCTGGACCCCGCGGGCGACACCGTCACCGTCGAGGGCACGGGCTTCCGCCCCGGCCAGGGCGTCTACGCGGCCCTGACCGCCGCCCCGCAGTCCGCCGGCTCCTACCCGGCCCACCACACCGGCGCGGTGTGGCTGCGCGGGGCCGACGCCCCCGGCGAGGACGGTTCCTTCAGCGCCGAACTCCAGGTGACCGGCTCCTACGAGGCGGACGGCACCGTTCACGACTGCGCGCGGACGCAGTGCTACGTGGCGGTGTTCAACGACCACACCGACATCGCCAACCGCGACCAGGACGTGTGGACTCCGGTCTCCTTCACCACCGTGGAGGAGCCCACCGAGGAGCCCACGGACCCGACCGACCCGACCGACGAGCCGACCGACCCCGCCGAGGGGCCGCTCACCGTCCACAACGGCCGCGCGGACTGGGGCGTCAAGGAGTCCTTCCGCGACTACATCACCGGCAACATCGCCCGGGGCGAGATCACCCCGAGCGACGGCGCCAGCCAGAACGAGGACGGGACCTTCGCGTTCACCGACGGCAGCGGTGAGGTGGACCTGTCCGCGTCCACCGCCGACATCGCGTTCGAGGGCACGGTGCTCTTCGAGGGCCACGTCCACGACGGCGCGGACCCGCTGCTGAGCATGACGGTCAGCGACCCGCGCGTGACGATCGACGGCGCGGCGGGCGTGCTGTACGCCGACGTGACGAGCAAGCCGCTGAGCGGGGAGGACACGGTGGTCTACGAGGACGTGGCGCTGGCCGAGCTGGACCTGACCGGTGTGGACTACGCGCTGGAGGAGGGCGTCCTGAGCTGGGAGCCGATCCCCGCGACCCTGACCGCCGAGGGTGTGCCCGCGTTCGCGGACTTCTACGCCGCCGGGGAGCAGTTGGACCCGGTCTCGCTGACCGTGAGCGTGGACGAGGAGGTCCAGGTTCCGGGCGGAGGCGGTGACGGAGACGGCGGTCCCACGCCCGGTCCCGGTGACGGGGACGGCGGCGGCACTCCGGGCCTGCCCAACACCGGTGTCGCGCTGGCCGGTCTGCTGACCGCGGCCGCGGTGGCCGTCGGCGCGGGCGGCGCGGCGGTGTACGCGGCCCGCAGGCGCGGTTCCGCCCCCGACGGGGACGAGGAGTCCGCCGCCTAGGGCCGCCTGACCGGTTCCCGCGCGCCCGCGCGGGGCGGGGCGGGGTCCGCGGGGTCCGCCTCGGGACCGGTCGGACCCCCGGGCGACACGAGGGCCTTGGCACACGCGGTGTGTCAAGGCCTTCGTCGTGCCCGCCGCGCGCGGTGACCGGGCACGGCGGGGTCCGCGCCGGACACGCGGCCGCTTCCCCGGGGGGGCGTCGGCCGTCCGGGCGGGAGGGCTACTTCATCATCTCCTCGTAGACCTTCTTGCACTCGGGGCACACGGGGAACTTCTTGGGGTCGCGGTTGGGCACCCACACCTTGCCGCACAGGGCGATCACGGGGTCGCCGGTCACGGCGCTCGCGGTGATCTTGTCCTTCTGCACGTAGTGGGCGAACCGCTCCCGGTCCCCGCCGTCGTGGGAGATGTCCGGTTTGGTCTCGCTGTCCGGGAGGACCTTGTTGAGGATGTCCATCGCCATCGTGCCTCACACCTTTCGACGTCTGCGTTCCACGGTATAGGGTGCCGCGCCCCGCCCCGGCTGCTCAGTTCATGGTGGGGTCGTCAGGGAAGGTGGACAGGAGCGCCATGTCCCCGCCCTGGCGGCGCAGCACCCGCGACCACAGCCCCTCGGGCGCGGTGGTGAAGACGTCGTCGGCGACCGCATCGACGACGTACCAGGCCCCCTCCTCGACCTCCCCGGCCAGCTGGCCCGAGCTCCACCCCGCGTAACCCGCGAAGACGCGGAACGCGCCGAGCGCCCCGCCGAGCACCCGGGCGGGGCCGTCGAGGTCGACCACGCCGATCCCGTCCAGGCCCAGCTCCGGGTCCAGGCCCTCCAGCGGGGACCAGCCGGGCGGGGGCTCGCCGGGACCGGCCGCCCCCAGGGCGATGCCGGAGCCCAGGCCCACGGGACCCCCGGAGAACACCACCGCCGGTTCGCTGGCGTAGGCGCCCCAGTCGGTGACGACCTCGTCCACGGCCATACCCAGGGGGCGGTTGAGGATCACCCCGAGGGTGCCGTCGGCGGCGTCGTCCACGACGAACACCACCGAGCGGCGGAAGGAGTCCTCCTGGAGCATGGGGGCGGCCACCAGGAGGCGCCCGGTCATCGGCTGGTCCATGCCCTCCCACCTACCCCGGAACGACGGGCGGACCGCCGGTGTTTCCGGGCCGTTATGCCTGTGCGGCCGCCTGGCCGCGCTGGGCGACCTCGCGCACGGCCGTGGCCACGTGGGTGGACAGGTCGGAGTGGAACACGCTGGGGATGATGTAGTTGGGGCCCAGCTCGTCCTCGGTGACGACGTCGGCCAGGGCCTCCGCCGCGGCGACCATCATGTCCGAGGTGACGTCGTGGCTCTGGGCGTCCAGCAGACCGCGGAAGAAGCCGGGGAAGACCAGCACGTTGTTGATCTGGTTGGGGTAGTCGCTGCGGCCGGTGGCCACGACGGAGGCGTGCAGGCGGGCCACGTCCGGGTCGACCTCGGGGTCGGGGTTGGCCAGCGCGAAGATGATGGCGTCCTCGTTCATCTCGGCGATGTCGTCGCCGTCGAGGAGGTTGGGGGCCGAGACGCCGATGAAGACGTCCGCCCCGGCCACGGCGCCGCGCAGGTCGCCGCTGTAGCCCTCGGGGTTGGTGTGCTCGGCGATCCACCGCAGGTTGGCGTCCAGGTCCTCGCGCCCGGCGTGCACGGCGCCGTGCACGTCGCTGACGATGACGTCGCGCGCCCCGGCGTGCATGAGCAGCTTGAGGATGGCGGTTCCGGCCGCGCCCGCGCCGGACATGGCGATGCGGACCTCGCCGAGCTTCTTGCCCACCACGCGCAGGGCGTTGCGCAGGGCGGCGAGCACGACGATGGCGGTGCCGTGCTGGTCGTCGTGGAAGACGGGGATGTCGAGCAGCTCGCGCAGGCGGGCCTCGACCTCGAAGCAGCGGGGGGCGGAGATGTCCTCCAGGTTGATGCCGCCGAACCCGGGGGCCAGCACCTGCACGGTGCGCACGATCTCGTCCACGTCCTGGGTGTCCAGGGCGATGGGCCAGGCGTCGATGTCGGCGAAGCGTTTGAACAGGGCGGCCTTGCCCTCCATGACGGGCATGGCGGCCTCGGGGCCGATGTTGCCCAGGCCGAGGACCGCGGAGCCGTCGGTGACCACGGCGACGCTGTTGCGCTTGATGGTCAGGCGCCGGGCGTCGTCCTTGTTGGCGGCGATGGCCTGGGAGACGCGGGCGACGCCGGGGGTGTAGGCCATGGAGAGCTCGTCGCGGTTGCGCAGCGGCACCTTGGACTTCATCTCGATCTTGCCGCCCAGGTGCATGAGGAAGGTGCGGTCGCTGACCTTGTGCACGACCACGCCCTCGACGGCGCCCAGGGCGTCGACGATGGCCTGGGCGTGCTCGGTGTCGCGGGCGGCGCAGGTGACGTCGATGCGGATGCGCTCGTGTCCGGCGGCGGCCACGTCCAGCGCGGTGATCATGCCGCCCACCTGCTCGACGGCGTTGGTGAGACTGCCGACCGCACTGCCCCCAGCGTCCAGTTCGAGGCGGACGGTGATGGAGTAGGAAACGCTGGGAAGGGTGGCCACGTGTTGCTCCTTGGCTCTGGCTGGTGTGGTGCGTCCGGGGCGCCCCGCCGGGGCGCTCGCCGGTGCACGGCGCCGCCTGCGCGCGTACGCGGGATGGGGGGTGCCGTGTGTCCTGTGGGCGCGGTGCTCGCGCACCGTCACTCGGACCCCGGTTCCGGGCGGGGGGTGACCCGTGACCGAGTCGCCTTACCTTACCTGAGTCAAGCCCCAACCGTCAGCACAAGGTGACAATTACCGCGCTGGTAAAAAATCGCATAAATTACGCCAGCGCGCGGGTGTCGCGGCGGGCAATGCGCGGCGGCTCAGGCGCCCTCGGAGGGGGCGGCCGCGCGGTCGCGGGCGGCGCGCACGACGAGGTCCACGCAGGCCTCCAGCGACAGCGACACCGCGTCCAGCACCAGGTGGTAGTGGCCGGGGTCGGCGGGGTCGGCGCGGTAGAAGCGCCGCACGTAGGCCGCCCGGGCCCGGTCGTTGTCGTCGAGCAGGCGCGCGTTGGGCGGCTCGTCGGAGTCGGCTCCCGTCCACTCGCCGTGGTCGCCGGACTCCCACAGCCTGCGCGCCCGGCGCAGGCGGGCGTCGGGGTCGCCGTCCAGGCGCACGTGCAGGGCGCCGGGACGGTCGCGCAGGACCACGGCCCCGGCGCGGCCGAGGACGACGCCGCCCTGCCGGGCCACCTCGCCCAGGACCCGTTCGGTCTGCTCCACGAACTCGTGGTCGTAGAGGAGGCGGCCCTCCTCGTCGGTGCTGCCGATGAGGGCGGTGTCCACGCTGCCGAGGGTGACGGTGGGCAGGCGCGCGGCGCTGGAGAGCAGGCGTTCGAGCCTGCCGGGGGCGCGGTCGTCGCGTTGGAGCGCCTCGTCGAGCGAGCAGCCGATGCGGGCGGCCACCGCGCTGGGCACGGCCCGGTCGAGGAAGGCCACGCCGAGCCGGGCGGCGACGGCGGGGCCCACCGCGCTGCCTCCCGCGCCGTAGGTGGCCGAGATCGTGACCAGGGGTTCGCCGCGTCTGTCGGGGGTGTCGTCGGTCGCCATGGGGTAAACCTGTCAGTTCCGCGACGGGCCGTGAGCCCGTCTCCTGACCGGGTTGTACCCGTTGTGCGCGGGTTATGTCCCGTGGCCGGCGGGAGAGCCGTGGTCGGCGGCCCTCCCAGCGACCACGGCCCCTAGAACAGCGCGGAGGTGAGCTTGCGGCGGGCGGCGTTGACCCGCGGGTCGCCCGGGGGCAGCAGCTCGAACAGGCCGAGGAGGTGGGTGCGCGCCCTGTCGCGGTCCTCGTCGGCGGTGCGCCTGACCGTGTCGACGAGGCGGCCGAAGGCGTCCTCGAACCTGCCGCCGTACATCTCGACGTCGGCCGCGGTGGTCTGTGCGGCGACGTCCCCGGGCCGGTCGGCCGCGGCTTGGAGGGCGGCGCCCGCGTCCACTTCCTGGAGGCGTCCGACCAGCCGGACCTGGGCGAGCTTGGCCCTGGACTCGGTGTCGCCGGGGTCGGCCTCCACGGCCTTGGCGTAGACGGCCGCGGCGGCCTCGAAGTCGCCGCGGTCCAGGGCCTCCTGGGCCTCGACGTCCACGGGGCGGCCCTGGGGCTCCTCGGGCTGGGCCGCCTGCGCGCCCTGTGCGCCCTCGGCGCCGGGCTCACCGGTGATGGTGCCGGGGTGGCCCGGGGGCAGCGCGCCCTGTTCCTTGAGGGCGGCGAACGCCTCGACCAGCCAGGCGGTGAGCTGCTCCTCGGTGGCCGGGCCCGCCGGACCGGGCAGGAGCTGGCCCTGGATCACCACGACGATCATCGGGGTGGTGGGCACCCGCAGGGCCTGGACCAGCTGCGGGCTGGCCTCGCTGTCGACCTTGGCCAGGAACCAGGTGCCGCCGGAGGCCGCGGAGATCCTGTCCAGGGCGTCCTCGACCTGCTTGGACTGCTCGGACCAGCCCGCGAGGACGGCCAGCACGACCGGGGTCGACATCGACCGCTCCAGGACCTGGGCCTGGAAGGTGGCCTCGTCGACGTTGACGGCGTAGGGGTTGGATCGACCCGCCGACTCCGCCGCGCGCTGTTTGGCCTCGCGTTCCATGGCCGCCTTGCGCGCGCCGAGGTCCACGGCACTGTTCGGTGAAAAGTCCGAAGGCTGCATGCCTCCATCCTGCCGTATGCGCGGGCGGGACGTGGACCGCCTGTGGACGAGTCCGTGCGGACGCGCGCGGGTTCCGGTCCCCCGCGTCGCGGGGCGCCCGCGGGCGGGGGTCCGAGGGGGCACCGCCCGGGCGCCCCGGGGAGGCATGTCAGGGGTCGCGCCCCCGGCCGCCCCACGCGGGTCAGAAGCGCGGGTCCTCGGTGTAGGTCCCGAACTCCTCCCCCATGGTCGCGCAGATCTCGCCGAGCGTGGCCTCGGCGCGGGCCGCGTCCATGATCAGCGGGATGAGGTTGCCCCCGTCCGAGCGCACGCCCGCCAGCAGGGCGGCCAGGGCCCGGTCCACGGCAGCGCCGTCGCGGGCGGCGCGGCGCTCGGCGAGCGCGCGCTTCTGCTCGTGCTCGACCTCGTGGCTGATCCGGAGGATGTCCAGTTCACCGGAGACGGTGTTGGTGTGGCAGTTGACGCCCACGATCCTCTTGTCGCCCTTCTCCAGCGCCTGCTGGTACTGGAAGGCGGACTCGGCGATCTCGGAGCTGAAGTAGCCGTTCTCGATCCCGGCGAGGATGCCGGAGGTCATCGGGCCGATCGCGTGCTCGGCGCCCTCGCCCCCGCCCATGCTCAGGACGTGCGCGAAGATCCGCTCCGCCTCGGCCTCCAGTTCGTCGGTGAGCGACTCCAGGTACCAGGACCCGCCGAGCGGGTCGGCGACGTTGACGATCCCGGTCTCCTCCATGAGGACCTGCTGGGTGCGCAGGGCGATCTCGGCGGACTGCTCGGTCGGCAGCGCCAGGGTCTCGTCCAGGGCGTTGGTGTGCAGCGAGTTCGTACCGCCCAGGACCGCCGAGAGCGCCTCCACGGCGGTGCGCACGACGTTGTTGTAGGGCTGCTGGGCGGTCAGGGAGACCCCGGCGGTCTGGGTGTGGAACCGCAGCCACTGCGCCTTCTCGGTCCTGGCGCCGTAGACGTCCCGGAGCCAGCGCGCCCAGATGCGGCGGGCGGCGCGGAACTTGGCGATCTCCTCGAAGAAGTCGATGTGCGCGTCGAAGAAGAAGGACAGCCCCGGCGCGAAGGTGTCGACGTCCAGTCCGCGGGAGAGGCCGAGTTCGACGTAGCCGAAGCCGTCGGCGAGGGTGAAGGCGAGCTCCTGGGCGGCCGTGGCCCCGGCCTCGCGGATGTGGTAGCCCGACACCGACAGCGGCTTGTACGCGGGGATTTCGGCCGCGCAGTACTCCATGAGGTCGCCGATCAGCCGCAGCTGGGGCTCCGGCGGGTAGAGCCACTCCTTCTGGGCGATGTACTCCTTGAAGATGTCGGTCTGGAGCGTGCCGTTGAGGGTGCGGATGTCCACCCCCTGGCGCTCGGCCGCCACCAGGTACATGCAGAAGGCCGGGACGGCCGGACCGCTGATGGTCATGGAGGTGGTGGTCTCGCCGAGCGGGATCCCGTCGAAGAGCAGGTCCATGTCGGCGACGGAGTCGATGGCCACGCCGCAGTGGCCGACCTCGCCCAGCGCGTGGGGGGAGTCGGAGTCGTGGCCCATGAGGGTGGGCATGTCGAAGGCGACCGAGAGCCCGCCCCCGCCCGAGGCCAGGATCATCTTGTAGCGCTCGTTGGTCTGGCGCGCGTTGCCGAACCCGGCGAACTGGCGGATGGTCCACGCCCGCCCCCGGTAGCCGGTGGCGTGGAGGCCGCGGGTGTAGGGGTACTCCCCCGGCCAGCCGATGCGCTCGAAACCGGGGACCTCGGCGCCGGGACGGGGGCCGTAGACGGGTTCCAGGGTGCGCCCGGACAGGGAGGTGAAGTCGGCGTCGCGCGTGCGCGCCGAGTCGTAGCGGCGCTGCCAGCGCTCGCGTCCGGCCTCGATCTCCTGGGCCCCGCCGCCGCTGGGGCCGCTCGTGGTGTTCGCCATACCGAGATAGTAGGACGTCCAACTAATGATGTACAGGGAGGGCACCCGCGGCGCCGGGGCGCGGCGGGCGGTCAGCGGCCCTCGGCGGCCTCCGCGACGGGCTCGGGGAAGTCGCCGAAGTCCACCCTGAGCCGGGTGAACATCTCGTGCATGCGCCACAGCTCCTCGTCGGAGTAACAGCCCAGGCCGAAGTCCATGGACAGCAGCGCCCCGGTCGCCTCCTCGGTGACCCGGCGCCCGGCGTCGGTGATCTCGGCCAGCACGCCGCGACCGTCGCTCGGGTTGGGGCGGCGGCGCACGAAGCCCTGCCCCTCCAGCCGGTCGATGGTGTTGGTGACGCTGGTCGGGTGCACCATGAGGCGCTCACCGATCTTGCCCAGGGGCAGCGAGCCGGAACCGCTGAAGGTGAGCAGGACGAGCGCCTCGTAGCGGGCGAAGGTCAGGCCGAACGGCTTGAGGGCGCCGTCCAGCTCCCCGATCAGGATCTGCTGCGCGCGCATGACCGAGGTGACCGCCGCCATGGCGGGCGAGGGCCCCCATCTGCGCGTCCAGTTGTCGTGTGCCCGCTCGATCGGGTCGAACGGGAGATTCAACGGGTTACCCACGGGTTCACTCTAGCCAGCGGGAAGGGCCCGCCCGCCCGACCGGAAGGGGGCCCGCCCCCACTCCCGCGCGGCCCGGCCGCCGGACGCCGCCCCGAGCACGGCCCGGGCGTCCGCCCCGGCCAACCGAAGTGACGGAACCGGCACTCCGAGGCGGGCGTGACATGGGGGGTTCACGGGACCGGGAGAAGGCCCGGAGCAAGAATCACACAGAGCACATAACAGCGGACAGGAAAGAAGACAAGACTTTTCCGTGGCCACAAAGGGACAGGTTCCGCGCCCGGAACTGGTCCACCCCGCCAACTCGGCAAATCCGCCGGTCCTCCGGCGGAGGGCGCGTGGAGCCCGCCGCCGCGCACGCGGGGGCGAGCGGAGAGTCCCCACCGGGTCTTGACGGAGCGCGGAATTATTAGTTAAGTTTCCTAAAAATTTATCCCCCCACGTCAGAGGCTCAAGGTGACGACCTGTCCTCACTTGGCCCGTGGACCACCCCCAGGGAGGCCGCCGAACCCCGCTGACGGACCGCGGCTCTCCCCGCGATCCCCCGCACACGACCGCAGCCCATCCCACGCGCTCTGAGAGCAGAGTCCACGCGCTTCGAGAGCAGGGTCATCCGCTCCAGGAGCACGGTCGTCCGTCCCCCCGACCCCCGCCCCCGCACCAGGAGATGCCACGACGTGAGAGCACGACGTTTCAGTACCCGCCTCGCGGCCGCCGCGGCCGCCGTGCTGCTCGCCCCGCTCGCGGCGACCGCGGTCCCGGCCGCGGCCGCCGAGGAGACCGCCCCCGCCGGCCTGACGGTCACCTACACGGAGTCGGCCCGGTGGAACACCGGCTACACCGGCCAGATCACCGTCCACAACGCCTCGGACGCCCCCGTCGACGACTGGGCCGTCGAGTTCTCGCTCCCCGACGGCAGCCGCATCCACGAGTTGTGGAACGCCACCCTCGCGGGCACCCCCGGCGGATACACGATCACCCCGCCGCACTGGGGCGCCAGCGTTCCGGCGGGCGGCAGCTACTCGTTCGGCTTCAACGGGCTGCACTCCGACGGCGCCACCGACCTCGTGGACTGCCTGGTCAACGGCTCCCCCTGCGCCGGGGACGACGGAAGCGGCCCCTCCCACGACAGCTACAGCGTCGCCTACTACACCCAGTGGAGCGCCGGGGAGCGCGACTACCACGTCCGCGACCTGGTCGACAGCGACAGCGCGGAGAAGCTCACGCACATCAACTACGCGTTCGGCAACGTCACCGCCGAGGGCGTGTGCGCCACGGACGAGGGGACCAGCCAGGAGGGCGCCGTCGCCGACTACGCGCACCCAGTTCCCGCCGCGGAGAGCGTCGACGGAACCGCCGACGACCCCGGCCAGGAGCTGCGCGGCAACTTCAACCAGCTGCGTGAACTCAAGGAGATGTACCCCGACCTCAAGGTCAACATCTCCCTCGGCGGCTGGGAGTGGTCCCGGTACTTCTCCGACGCGGCCCTGACCGAGGAGTCCCGCGAGAGGCTGGTCAGCTCCTGCGTCGACCTGTACCTGCGCGGTGACCTGCCCGAGGTCGACGGCGCGGGCGGCGAGGGCGCCGCCTACGGGGTCTTCGACGGCATCGACCTGGACTGGGAGTGGCCCGGCTCCGGCGGCCACCCGCACAACACCGTCCGGCCCGAGGACAAGGAGAACTTCACCGCCCTGGTGCAGGAGTTCCGCGACCAGCTGGACGCGCTCGGCGAGGAGACCGACCGCCACTACGAGCTGACCGCGTTCATGCCTGCGGGAGGCTGGCGCCTGGACGCCGGGTACGAGCTGGACGAGCTCATGACCGACTTCGACTTCGTCACGGTGCAGGGCTACGACTACCACGGCACCTGGGAGAGCACGACCAACCACCAGTCCAACCTGGTCGTGGACGCCCGCGACCCCCAGCCGGTGATCTCCACCGAGCTCATCGTCCAGGCCTACCTGGACCGGGGCGTGGACCCCGGCAAGCTCGTCCTGGGCGTGCCGTTCTACGGACAGGGGTGGACGGGCGTGGAGCCCGGCCCCGACGGCGACGGCCTCTTCCAGACCGCGACGGGCCCCGCGCAGGGGACGTACGCGGCGGGCACCGAGGACTGGAAGGTCCTTGAGGAGAAGGTCGCGTCCGGCGAGTTCGAGCTCTTCCGCAACGACGAGGCCGGTACCGCCTGGATCTACGACGGCAGCACGCTCTGGAACTACGACGACGAGACCGCCATGACGCAGAAGACCGACTGGGCCCAGGACAACGGCCTCGGCGGGGTCATGGTCTGGTCCATCGACGGCGACGACGCCGAGGGCAGCCTCATGGCCGCCATCGACACGGCGCTGAGCGACTAGGAGCCGTCCGCCCCGCCGCGACCGCGCGCCCTCCGGGGGCGCGGGAGCGGCGGGGACGGGCTCCGTGCGCGACCCGGGCACCCGGAACGCGCCCCGCTACCGCAGCCGACAGACTTCCGGTCCGGCGATCCCGGACCGGGACCGAGCGGCGTCGGTGCTCTGATCCGGGGAGCACCGCCGCCACGGCCGGTGCGGACCGATGTGCGACGGTCCGCACCGGCCACCACACCGCCCTCCCCCTTCCTCCCCCAGGTCGGAGGCCCGCCATGCCCCTGCCGCGCACACGCCACCTCTCACGCGCGCCACCGAGCCCGCCACCGGTCAGCTCGCGACACCGCACTCCCTGGGCGCACACCCCGCAGCCCTCCGCCCCAGCGGCGGAAGGCCAACCCCCACACCGCTCACGCACCAGGAGCAACCGTGAGAGCACGACTTCGCCAACGAATCGCGGCACTGGCCGCCGCGGTCGTCCTACCCCTCGCACTGGCACCCGTCCCGGCCGCGTCGGCCGACACCGCGGGCGTCACCGTCACCTACGTGGAGACCAGCCGCTGGGAGACCGGCTACGGCGGGCAGCTGACCATCGCCAACGGCTCGGGCTCGGCGCTGACCGACTGGAGCGTCGGCTTCCGGCTCCCCTCCGGCACCGCGATCACCAGCCTGTGGAACGCCACCCTCAGCCGCTCCGGTGACGCCTACACCATCACCCCGCCCTCGTGGGGCGCCTCCGTCCCGGCGGGCGGCAGCTACTCCATCGGGTTCAACGGCACCCACGGCGGCGGCGACACCGCTCCCGTGGACTGCACGGTCAACGGCGGCAGCTGCTCGGGCGAGCCCGGCGAGGAGGACACCGAGCCGCCCACCGCGCCGACCGGCCTGGCCGTCACCGGCACCACCTCGACCACCGTGGCCCTGGAGTGGGGCGCGGCGGGCGACAACGCGGGGGTTGCGGGCTACGAGGTCCTCTCCGGCGGGGAGGTCGTCCGCGCGGTCACCGGCACCACCGCCACCGTCACCGGGCTGGCGCCCCAGACCGAGCACACGTTCACCGTGCGCGCCTACGACACCTCCAACAACAGGGGTCCTGAGAGCGGCGCCGTCACCGCCACCACCGACGCGGACGGCGGCGGCCCCACCGACCCGCCCCAGGAACGCCGGGTCGCCTACTTCACCCAGTGGGGCATCTACGGCCGCGACTACCTGGTGAACGACATGGTCACCTCGGGCACCGCCGAGAAGCTCACCCACATCAACTACGCCTTCGGCAACATCAACGCGAACGGCGAGTGCTTCATGGCCAACCAGCTCGGCCAGGGCGACGCCTGGGCCGACTACGGCCGCTCCTTCGGGGCCGCCGACAGCGTCGACGGGGTCGGCGACACCTGGGACCAGGACCTGCGCGGCAACTTCAACCAGCTGCGCGAGCTCAAGGAGATGTACCCCGACCTCAAGGTCAACATCTCCCTGGGCGGCTGGACCTGGTCCGAGCACTTCTCCGACGCGGCGCTGACCGCCGAGTCCCGCGAGCGCATGGTCTCCTCGTGCATCGACCAGTTCCTGCGCGGCAACCTGCCCGTGTTCGACGGCGCGGGCGGCCCCGGCTCCGCCTACGGGGTCTTCGACGGCATCGACCTGGACTGGGAGTGGCCGGGATCGGCGGGCCACGAGCACAACACCATCCGCCCCGAGGACAAGGAGAACTTCACCGCCCTGGTACAGGAGTTCCGTGACCAGCTGAACGCCCTGGAGGCCGAGACGAGCCGCCAGTACGAGCTGACCGCGTTCCTGCCCGCCGACCCGGAGAAGATCGAGCTCGGCTTCGAGATGCCGCAGCTCATGACCGACTTCGACTTCATCACGGTGCAGGGCTACGACTACCACGGCGGCTGGGAGACCACCGCCAACCACCAGTCCAACCTACTCCCGGACCCGGCCGACCCCGGCCCGGACCTGTACTCCACCGAGACCACGGTCCAGGCCTACCTCGACCGCGGCGTCGCCCCCGCCGACATGGTGCTCGGCGTGCCGTTCTACGGCCGCGGCTGGACCGGCGTGGAGCCCGGCCCGAACGGCGACGGTCTCTTCCAGAGCGCTACCGGGCCCGCCCCCGGTAGCTACGAGGCGGGGATCGACGACTGGAAGGTCCTGAAGAACCTGGTGGGCACCGGCGGCTACGAGCTGTACCGCGACGACGCGCTGGGCACCGCCTGGCTGTACAACGGCAGCACCTTCTGGACCTACGACGACGAGATCTCCATGGCCCAGAAGACCGACTGGGCTCAGGCCCAAGGCCTGGGCGGCGTCATGATCTGGTCCGTTGACGGCGACGACGCCAACGGCAGCCTCATGAACGCCATCGACACGGCGTTGGCCGGGTAGCCCGATCTCTGGCCCGGCGTGCGCCGGGTCGGAGGCAGGCCGGGCTGGTGGCAGGCCGGGCTGGTGGCAGGCCGGGTTGGTAGCAGGCCGGCCGGACCGAAGGTGGGTCTGGCTGGAAGTAGGCCCGGCTGGGAATGGGCCCGGTTGGAAGTGGGCCTGTCCGGGAGTAGGCCGGTGTGGACCGTCGTGGTCCGCACCGGCCGCTTCTGCGTCGGGTTCTCCCAGGGGGACCGTTGCTCCGGACGAACACCAGGAGGAAGGGGCTGGCACTGGCGATGGTGAGCGCGCACAAGCTGCTGCGAAGTGGTGCGGGGGGCGGTCAACGGTCGGGGTTCGGGGATGGTTGCTCGCTCCGGCGGTGGCGCCAGCTGCCGCGTAGTGGTACGGGAAGGCGTCCAACGGTTGACGTTCGGGGGTGGTTGGCCTCTGCTGCGTCGGCACCAAAGGCGGCGGGTGTCTGGGGGCTCCGTCCAACGCTCCGCCCGCTGATGGTGGCCGGGGCAGCGTCGCCTGCTGCCGCGAAGTAGCGCAGGCGGCGATCAACGCTGGCTGAAGCCGGGTGGCTGAGCTCTGCTGCGTCGGCACCAAAGGCGAGCGGGCCCTCCGGCCTTGGGCAGCGCTACCGGCCCCCATGGCGCAGGCGGGCGACGGTGGCAGCGACGACGACGGCGGCACGGGGCCCGGACCGCCTGTCGGGCGCGGGCATACCGGGGACCGGCCCGGCCGAGGTCACTCCCGGGGCGGTGGAACCGCAACCCTGTCGGGCGGATGATCTCGTCCCCGTCCCTGCTGTTGGTGTGTGCGGAGTTCGCGTTGGTACTTGGCCCGGTTATGCGGCCCGCACAGCGGTTGCAGGTTCGCGACCACCGTGCGCCCGCCTCGGGAGAAGGAGGTGACGTGGTCGGCTTGACAGAACGCCACCGGCACTTCGCATCCGCCCGGGTGGGCGCAGGTGGTGTGTCCGTGGAAGGCGGCGGTGCGCTGGCGGGCTGAGGCCAACCGTCGGCTGTGGCTCACGTCCAGGACCTGTCCGGTGGGGGCTGCGGTGAGCATCCGCACCACCTCGGCATCAGCAGCGAGTTCGTGCACCACACCGGCCGGAATGACCCGGCCGTGCTCGTCCAGCGCTGGAACCTCCTGACCCTGAGCGTTCAGGTAGGTCTGCACCGGTACGACGATGCGGATCTGCGCCAGCGGAGCGGGAGTGTTATCGCACCCGGTGTGGGTGGTGGCAAAACGCAACGCCGCGATCAGCGCATCATGCTCCCGCTGGGCCCGGGACCGGGTGTCGCCCTCCCCGGGTGGGGTGGTGAAGGTCTCGATCGCCGCGCGCACGACCAACGCATCCCCAGACCCGCCCCAGGCTTGGAGCTGGTAGCTGCCCTGGAACGTGTCATGGACGACCAGCCCACGGGCGGCGTGAGCCGCCTCATGGTCACGGTCCAGGCGGTGGGGGTCCAAACGATGCGCGACCTGGCGGGCCACCGCCTGGAGCTGGTTGACCGACAACGCAGGCCGCTCCGTCTTCGCGGCTACCAACGCCGCTTCGAACCCCTGCCGGTACTGCGCCTGGTCGGGGAAATGGTCCTCATCGCGGGTCTGGACGGCTTTGTCGGTGACCTTGGCTATCACCACCGCCTCACCCAACCCCACCGTGCCCTTCTCCACCGCTTCCACCGTGGCGGGCAGGGTCTCCTCGTGCACGTGCTGGGCCAGCCGCGCCAGGTCCTTCGCTTGGGCGGTGGGCAGCTTGCCGTGGTGTACCAGCCACTTGTCCAGGGTGGAGTAGCCGCTGTAGCGGGCCACCGCACCGCGCGCGTACAAACGCGCCATCCTCGCCAGAGCCTGGTACCGGATCTGGTCCAGCTGGGCCCACAGCGCCGCGATCTCCTCAGCGGCGGCCTCGTCCGCCCCCGGCGGCACTTCGGCGTTCAGCGCCTGGTCGATGATTTCGCGCGCACCGGCCAGCGCGGCCACGGCCGGGGAACATTCCCCGGGGGCCGCATCGGGCGCTGCGATCATCATCTCCATACTTCTTATTATAGGCGAGCGCCCGCCTTTTCTCCACTATTCACAGCGCGAATATGACGCCTTTCTTTCTGAAGGTTACCCCTCCTTTGCGACCCACAATCAAGGTGGACTGGAAAGGTGTCCGAAAAGGTGCACCCAGAATGACCTCTTGCTGTTGGCGCGATCGTCGCCCGCGCCGACCACAGGGGCCAGGATCGTTGCCCGAGGCCGGAGGGCCTGCTTGCCGTTGGTGCCGACGCAGCAGAGTCCGACCACCCTCACACCCCGGGCGTTGGTCGCCCTCCGGTGGTTGCTCCTGCCTTTGGTGCCGCTTTTCGTTAGCCACCCGCACCCCCACCCGGCGCCCACCGCTTCCCGCCGTCCGCACCTTTTCGCGGCAGCTGGCGCGCTTTCGTTGCCGCCAACAACCCCCAACAGGAATGGCGTAGGGGAGAGACCTGATGGCGGCCCCTCCCTGCCCCTCAGTTCTTTATTCCCGGCGAGGCGGTTTAGGGCATGCCAAAACATCCGTGGGTGGGATCCCCCCTATTTCCAGCAAACCATCGCCACACCACCCACGACCAGCCCCAACCCCCACCTGTGGAAAACCCAGCCACCCGCGAAAAACACGGCTGCCACTGACACCGACACCACCGCCAGACCCACCAGCACCCCAAGCACTGCCAGCACCACCAGTACCGCCAACAGCTACCGACACCACCCTCACCCCAGGTCGGCGCCCAGTTCCTTCAGCACCACGTCAGCGGCGGCGTAGGGGTCCCTCCGCCCCTCCGCCACATCCTCGGCCAGTGCGTCCAGGCCGGTGTCGTCGCCCGCCCCGCCCATCCGCGAGCGCAGCAGGTCCAGCACGATCGCCTGCACCTCGTCCCGGGCGCGGGTCCGGCGGCGGCGGGTCAGGTCGCCACTCGCCTCCAGGTGGGCGAAGTGCTGGTCCACCCGCTCCCACAGCTCCTCGACGCCCTCGTCCCTGGAGGCGACGGTCATCACGATCGGCGGCTTCCACTCCTGGTCGGTGCGGTCCTTCATGGCGATCATCTGGCGCAGTTCGCGCAGGGTGGACTTGGCGCCCTCCCGGTCGGCCTTGTTGATCGCGAAGACGTCGGCGACCTCCAGCACGCCCGCCTTGGCGGCCTGCACCGAGTCGCCCATGCCCGGGGCGCACAGCACCACGGTGGTGTCGGCCTGTCCGGCGATCTCCACCTCGGCCTGGCCCACGCCCACCGTCTCCACCAGGATCACGTCGAACCCGGCCGCGTCGAGCACCCGCAGGGCGTGCGGCGTGGCCCAGGACAGTCCGCCCAGGTGCCCGCGGTTGGCCATGGAGCGGATGAACACCCCCGGGTCGGTGGCGTGCTCCTGCATCCGCACGCGGTCGCCGAGCAGGGCGCCGCCGGTGAACGGCGAGGACGGGTCCACGGCCAGCACGGCGACGGTCAGCCCCTTCGCCCGGGCGGCGCGCACGACGGCGTTGGTGGTGGTGGACTTGCCCACCCCCGGGGAGCCGGTGAAACCCACCACCCGGGCACGTCCGGTGTGCGGGGCCAGGCCCGCCATGATCTCGCGCAGGGCCGCGGAACCGTTCTCGACCAGGGTGATCGCGCGGGCCAGTGCCCGGCGGTCGCCCTCGCGGACCCGTTCGACCAGTTGGGGGGCGTCCATGGAACTCCTCGGTGTGGGCGGAGCAGGACGGGGCGAGGGCTCGTGGCCCCCGCCCCGCGGCTGTCAGGTGCGTCGTGTCCCCGGGGCTCTCCCGGGTACACGGTGTCTTCGAGTCACAGTGTCTTCGGATCGGGTCCCCCGCGCGGTCCGCCACGCGGGCGTCCGGGGATCTCCCGGTGTCCGCGGGCGGTGCCGCCGGGGGCACCCTGAGCGGCCCGCCGGACAGGGCCCGTCAGCGACGCCGCTCGACGGGCACCCTGAGCGGCGCTACTCGGCGGTCGCCGTCAACGGCACCGCTGGGCAGGGACCGCCGGCGGCGCTACTCGGCGGGGACCGTGAACAGCAGGGCGTCGCCCTGGCCGCCGCCACCGCACAGGGCGGCCGCACCGAACCCGCCGCCGCGGCGGCGCAGCTCGTGGACCAGGTGCAGGGCGATGCGGGCCCCGGAGGCGCCGATCGGGTGGCCGAGCGCGATGGCGCCGCCGTTGACGTTGACGATGTCCTCCGAGACGCCCAGGTCGCGGGTGGACTGCAGGCCCACCGCGGCGAAGGCCTCGTTGATCTCGATCAGGTCCAGGTCCTCGACCGAGCGGCCCGCCTTGCCCAGCGCGTGCCGGATGGCGTTGGAGGGCTGGGAGTGCAGCGAGTTGTCCGGACCGGCGACGTTGCCGTGCGCGCCGATCTCGGCCAGGACCGTGGCGCCCAGTTCCTCCGCCTTGGCGCGGCTCATCACGACCACCGCGGCGGCGCCGTCGGAGATCTGCGAGGAGGAGCCCGCGGTGATGGTGCCCTCGCTGTCGAAGGCGGGGCGCAGCCGGGCCAGGCTCTCGGCGGTGGTGTCGGCCCGCACGCCCTCGTCCGCGGAGAAGACGACGGGGTCGCCCTTGCGCTGCGGGATCTGGACGGGGACGATCTCGGCGTCGAAGTACCCGGCGGCGGCCGCGGCGGCCGCGCGCTGGTGAGAGCGGGCCGCGAAGGCGTCCTGCTCCTGGCGCCCGATGCCGAGCTTGCCGTTGTGGCGCTCGGTGGAGGCGCCCATGGAGTCGCCCTCGAAGGCGTCGGTCAGGCCGTCGTGCGCGGTCGCGTCCAAGACCTCGACCGACCCGTACTTGTAGCCCTTGCGCGACTTGGGCAGCAGGTGCGGCGCGTTGGTCATGGACTCCATGCCCCCGGCCACGACCACGTCGAACTCGCCCGCGGTGATGAGCTGGTCGGCGAGGGCGATCGCGTCCAGGCCGGACAGGCAGACCTTGTTGATCGTCACCGACGGCACGTTCATGGGGATGCCGGCCTTGACGGCGGCCTGGCGGGACGGGATCTGGCCGGCGCCCGCCTGGAGCACCTGTCCCATGACCACGTATCCGACCTGTTCGCCGGTGACGCCGGCGCGTTCCAGGGCGGCCTTGATCGCGAAGCCCCCGAGATCGGCGGCGGAGAACCCGGCGAGGGAGCCGAGGAGTCTGCCGGTGGGGGTCCGTGCCCCACCGACGATGACGGAACCGGGCATCGTAACTGGCCTCCAAATGCATGGGTGACGCACCTGGTCTGCAACGATACCCACACCGCCGTCAGCGATCCCCGGGAGGTTCACCCCATGAGTGACGCACCGCACTCGGCCAGCGAGTTCATCACCCCGCCCTCCTCCTCCGCCCCCTCCTCCCCCTCCGTTCCTCCGGCCCCGTCCGCACCCGCCGTCCCGTTCTCCGGCCTGACCCGGCTCGACCACGTGGGCATCGCCTGCCGCGACCTGGACGCCTCGGTGGCCTTCTACCGGTCCACGTACGGGTTCGAGGTGGAGCACGAGGAGGTGAACGAGGAGCAGGGCGTGCGCGAGGCCATGCTCCGGGTCAACGGCACCGACGACGGCGGCGCCACCTACCTCCAGCTGCTCGAACCCACCCGCGCGGACTCCCCGGTGGCCAAGTTCCTGGAGCGCAACGGCGAGGGCGTCCACCACGTCGCCTTCGGTACCGCGGACGTGGCCGCCACCGCGGCGGGCGTCGGCGGAAGCGGCGTGCGCGTGCTGGACGCCGAGCCGCGGCGGGGGACGGCGGGGTCGAGGATCGTCTTCCTGCACCCCAAGGACTGCGGCGGCGTGCTCACCGAGCTGGTCCAGAGCCCGGATGGGGCGCACGGGGAAAGGGACGACGACCGTCCCGGAATTTCCGGATAGCGTCACGGGGGCGTTCCGGACAAGTCACAGGTTGAACGCCAGTGGCGTGGTTAGCCTCGGAGCCCACCGGAAGTTACCCCAAACCCCCTTCCCAGGTGTTCCGCGCTTGATAAAGTCGGCTAGCTGCCGGATGCGCTATTCCGGCGTTGGTCCATGTCTTGCAGTCCGGTAGCCGAGTCGGGTCGGCCGTACCGCCGTGTCGGATGACGTGGCGCACACGGACGACCTCGGAGGCGGTCAGGGCTCACCAGCCCGTCGTCGCCCGCCCCATCCCCCGGCTCGCGACCGGACCCGTCCCCGGGGACAGCGCTGCCGCCCTCCCCGCCGTCCCCGGCCCCTTGCAAGTAGCCGTCTCGCACCCGTTCAGGATTCCGCCACATGCCGTCAAACAACATCGACACCCAGCTCAACAACATCTTCGACGAGGACAACACCCCGCACGAATTCGACGTGGTGCTGCGTGGGTATGACCGCACCCAGGTGGATGACTACGCGGCCAGCCTGCGCAACGACCTCAAGCAGTACTCGAAGCAGACCGAGAAGCTCAAGGCCGAGCTCAACGCCAAGAACCGCCAGCTCCAGGAGCGCGAGCGCCCCTCCTACTCCGGTCTGGGCTCGCGCATCGAGGAGCTGCTGCGCCTGGCCGAGGAGCAGGCCAACGAGCTGGTCCAGAGCGCGCAGATCGACGCCAACGACATCCGCTCGGCCGCCAAGATCGAGGCCGCCGACATGCGCGCGGCCGCCGAGTCCGAGGCCACCGAGGTGCGCACCCTCGCCCAGCGCGAGGCCGACGAGGCCCGCCAGACCGCCGAGTCCGAGGCGGAGGAGATCTCCACCACCGCCCGCCGCGAGGCCGACGAGCTCGCCTCCACCACCGAGCGCGAGGTGCAGAAGAAGCGTTCCGCGGTCGACCACGAGATCGCCGAGAAGCGGGCGACCTTCGAGGGCGAGATCGCCAAGCTGCGCACCACCACCGAGCGCGAGTGCGCCCAGGCCCGCGCCGCGGCCAAGCGCGAGCGCGACGAGACCATCCAGTCGGCCAAGAGCCAGGCCGAGGAGCTGCGCAAGAACGCCGAGCGCGCCTACGCCGAGTCCGAGGCCCGGCGCACCGAGGCCGAGGACCAGTTCGAGCTCCAGCTGGCCGACCGCCGCGCCGAGGCCGAGCGCCAGGACGCCGAGCGCCTCGCCGCCGCCCAGGCCGCCACGCAGAAGATGGTCAACGAGGCCGAGGAGCGGGCCGCCAGCGCCGAGCAGCGCGCCACCAAGGCGAGCCAGCAGGCCGAGCAGACCCGCCGCGACGCCGAGAACCACGCCAAGCAGCTGGTCGGCAACGCCAAGAAGAACGCCGCCCAGATCGAGGCCGAGGCCAAGTCCAAGGCCGAGCACCAGCTCGGGGACGCCAAGTCCGAGGCCAACCGGATCATGACGGCCGCCAAGAAGGAGGTCGACGAGCTCAACCGCCAGCGCGACAGCATCCAGTCGCACCTCCAGCAGCTGCGCCAGCTGCTCGGCGGTGGCGGACCGGCCGCCCCGGCCCCGGCTCCGGCCGCGCCGGTCGCCGCCGCTCCGGCCCCGGCCGCGATCCCGCAGGAGCCCGCTCCGGCCGCCGAGGAGACCCGGCAGCCGGTGCACTCCGGCAAGGGCGCCGACGACGAGGACTGGTGGCAGGAGTAGGGTCCCGGCCCGTTCGGGGCTGACACCCTCCCCCCACGTGCGAGGACCCGCCCTCCCCGGCTGACGCCGGGGAGGGCGGGTCCTTCGTCGTGTCGGACACGGTCCGGCGCCTCCCTCGGCGGGCCCGGGGCCGGGCGCGGCGACGGCGGACCGTCAGCGGGGACGGCAGGGGGCAGCGGCGGCGCGATGTTCAGGCCCGGGCGGGTCTAACCGAGGGTCTGGACGTCCTTCTCGTACGGACCGTCCCACTCCACGGGGAGGGGGTAGGCCTCGGGGTTGACCCGCTTGACGATCTCGTCCAGCACGCGGCGCACGTAGGGCTCGCCCACCCACAGGTGCTTGGCGCCCTCGACTCCGACGACCTCGCACTGGGAGAGCGGTTCGAAGCGCTCCCTGGCCTCGTCGGGGCGCAGGTAGTCGTCGTGCTCGGGGACCAGGGCGACCACCGGCTTGCCGGTGCGCGCCCACACCGCCATGTCGGCCTCGTCGGCGCGGTGCAGCGGCGGCGACAGCAGGATCGCGCCCTTGACCTGCGGGTCCGCGCCCCACTTGAGGGCCAGCTCGGTGCCGAAGGACCAGCCCAGCAGCCAGGGTTCGGGCAGGCCCTCGAACTCGGTGAACTCGATGGCGGCGAGCACGTCGTGCTTCTCGGTCTCACCCTCGCCGAACTCGCCCTGGCTGGTGCCGTGCCGTGAACCGGTGCCGCGGGTGTTGAACCGCAGCACCGCGATGTCGGCCAGCGCGGGCAGCCGGAACGACGCCTTGCGCAGGACGTGGCTGTCCATCATGCCCTCGGCGGTCGGCAGGGGGTGCAGGCACACCAGGGTGGCCTTGGGGTCGCGGCCCTCGGGCAGGGCCAGCTCGCCGACCAGCTCCAGGCCGTCGGCGGTGTGCAGGGTGACGGGTCGTCTCACGGCGGGCAGCACCGTGGTGGCTCGGATCTCCATGGCTCCTCGTGTCCGGGGTAGGTGGCCGGGGCTCAGCGGCGGGGGGAGCGCGGCGCGCGTTGGGAGCGCCGGTCCCAGCAGGAGGAGTGCCAGTGGCGCCGGTCGTCGCCGTCGCCGTAGGGGCGCCAGGCCACGACGTGCGCCATGCCGGTCGGGATCTCCTGGGCGCAGCCGGGGCAGCGGTAGACCTTGGTGGCGGCGGCGCCGGGGATGCGGCGCGTGACCCACTCGCCGTCGGGGCCGGTCTCGCGGCGCTGTCCGCCGGTGACGCGCAGCATGAGGGCGTCCTCGTCGTCGGGGGCGCCGCCGGGGGCCTTGCGGCCCCGGGCGGATGTGCGGCGGGGAGAGTTACGGCGCGGGCTCACACCGTCCAGGGTAGAAGAGGACCGGCAGTGGCTGCCGCCACACGCTCGGCGGCGGCGCGCTCCGCCTCCCCGCGCGACGGGAGGCCCGGCGCGGTGGCCGGAGCCGTCTCGTGCGCCGTGGCGCTCCCGTGCCGGGCTCGGGGCCGGTACGGAGGCGCCGCCGCGGATCGGGGAACCGTGCCCCGCGGCGGCGACGCCTCCGGTCGGCGTGTCAGGCGTGGCAGGCGCAGCCGCCGTGGCCCTCGCTCTCCGGGGCGTCGGGCAGCTGGTCCATCAGCAGCGGGGCGGGCACCGGGATGTCGGTGAGGCCGTACTCGCCCATCGCGACCAGGGTGGTGACCACGGACTCGGCGCCGCGCTCCTCCAGCAGTTCGGTGGGGCCCTTGGGGTAGCCGCAGCCGAAGCGCATGGCGGTGTCGACGTCCCTGGCGGAGGCGTAGCCGTCGCCGATCATGCGCAGCGCGTCGTCGATCTGCGGCGCGAGGAGGACCTCGCCCAGGTCCAGGGTCTCCTCCTCCTGGATCATCTGCGCGTAGCGGCCGGTGGGGCGGGGTTCGGGGGCCTCGTCGGTGCCGGCGTAGAAGCCCTGGCCGGACTTGCGGCCCAGGCGGCCCGCGGCCACCATGCGGCGCAGCAGCGGCGAGGCGGCGTAGCGCCGGTCGCGGTACTCCTCCCACAGGACGTCCATGACGGCCAGGCAGACGTCGAGGCCGACCAGGTCGGCGAGGGTCAGCGGGCCCATGGGCAGTCCCGCGGCCTTCTGCACCGAGGCGTCGATCTCCTCGCGGGTGGCCACCTTGCGCTCGTACAGGCGGATCGCGTCGTTGATGTAGGGCACGAGCAGGGCGTTGGCCACGAACCCGGCGCGGTCGCCGACCGCCACGGGGGTCTTGCCGATGCGCTTGGCCACCTCGGTGACCACGTCGACGGTCTCGGCGCTGGTGGAGACCGTGGTGATGACCTCGACCAGCTTCATGACCGGGGCGGGGTTGAAGAAGTGGAGCCCCACGACCTTGTCCGAGCGGCCGGTGAGCGCGGCGATCTCGGTGAC
The DNA here is from genome assembly GCF_052466615.1 of Nocardiopsis sp. M1B1. Taxonomy (NCBI): domain Bacteria; kingdom Bacillati; phylum Actinomycetota; class Actinomycetes; order Streptosporangiales; family Nocardiopsidaceae; genus Nocardiopsis; species Nocardiopsis sp. M1B1. The sequence goes on along the minus strand of NZ_CP196194.1, from coordinate 1,248,606 downwards.
CGACAGCGAGGACGTGTTGGTGGCCAGGATCGTGCCGGGCGGGCAGATCCGGTCCAGGTCCGCGAAGACGTCCTTCTTGATGTCCATCCGTTCGGGGACGGCCTCGACGACGAAGTCCGCGTCGGCGAGGTCCTCGCGCGAGGTGGTGAACGTCAGCCGGGCGTCGATCCCGGTGCGTTCGTCCTCGGTGAGCTTGCCCTTGTCCACCGCCTTCGAGAGGGACCGGTCCACGTGGGCGCGGCCGCGGTCGACGGCGGCCTGGTCGATCTCGACCCCGGTGACGTTGAACCCCGCGCGGGCGAACACCTCGGCGATACCCGCGCCCATCGCGCCGAGTCCGACGACACCGACCTTGTCAAATTCCTGCACCATACGCCCAGACTACGGGCCCGGCCGAGCCGTCCCGCGCACGGGATGCCCGAGTCGGGCACTCGGTGCCATCCGGTGCGGCGGTGGCGGCGGTGGCGGTGCCGCCGTGCCCCGGCCGCGGCGGGGCGGCACCGCTCCCTCCCGGGGGGCGCGACCACGCGTGTCGGGGCCGTCCCTAGCAGTCGACGAGCTCGGGCGACTGGTTGAGCAGCTGGGCGCGTGGGGAGGTGAACTCGGCGTGGGCCGCCTCGGCCCCGGGCGCGAAGAGGGCGACGCGGTGGCAGTTCTGGAAGGCCAGGCGCAGGCCGAAGTGCCGCTCCACCGCGCCGCGCATGGCGTCGCTGGCGAGCAGGCGCAGCAGCTGTCCCCTCTCCTGCTCGCCGGGCGGGGGCACCTCGTTCGCCTCGAAGCCGGACTCGGCGGTCCGGGCGCCCTCGGCCAGCCCGCTGACCACCTCCCAGGCGTAGGGCAGGGAGTCCTTGATGCAGGCGATGAAGTCGGCGTCCTCGACCGGGCCGTGCTTCGCCTTCTCCAGCAGGTCGGGAGAGACCGTCAGCGACATGGAAGTCCCTTCGTCGTCGCGGGCGCGCGCATCCGCGCGCCCCTGGCGACGTTAGGGGCCGGGCCGCGCCCCGTCATGGCGCCGGGGGGACACACCTGTCTTCCCCCGGAGGCACATCCCTGTGGACGCGGTCGTCAACGCCGAACGGGGCGGGCGGACGATACGCGGTTGCGCCCCGCGCGTCCGGCGGAGGCGGTAACGTGACGTTTCGTGCGTCTCGTCATCGCTCGGTGCAGTGTCGACTACGTCGGCCGTCTCACCGCCCACCTGCCCATGGCTCCCCGCCTGATCCTTTTCAAGGCCGACGGGAGTGTGTCCATCCACGCCGACGACCGGGCGTTCAAACCGCTGAACTGGATGAACCCGCCCTGCAAACTGCGCGAGGAGACCGTCGCCGACGGGCCCGACGTGTGGACGGTCACCCACGGCAAGTCCGGTGAGAAGCTGGTGCTGACCGTCGAGGAGGTCCTGCACGACTCCTCGCACGAGCTGGGCAAGGACCCCGGCCTGCAGAAGGACGGCGTGGAGGCCCACCTCCAGGAGCTGCTGGCCGAGCACATCACCACCCTCGGCGACGGCTACACCCTCATCCGCCGCGAGTACCCCACGGCGATCGGCCCGGTGGACATCCTGTGCCGGGACGGCGCCAACGCCACCGTCGCGGTGGAGCTCAAGCGCCGCGGCGACATCGACGGCGTCGAACAGCTCACCCGCTACCTGGAGCTGCTCAACCGGGACCCGCAGCTCGCGCCGGTGCGCGGCGTGTTCGCCGCCCAGGAGATCAAGCCGCAGGCCCGTGTGCTCGCCGAGGACCGCGGCATCGCCTGTGTGGTGCTGGACTACGACGAGCTGCGCGGGATCGAGCCGGACGTGCTCCGCCTGTTCTGAACGACCCCCTCCCGACGGGCTCCGGGCGCGAGTTCGCGCCCGGGGCCCGTCCGCGTCCGCGCCGGGGGCTCCCGCGCCCTGGGGCGCCCCCTCCCTTGGTCGGGGTGGCGTCCTCCGTCCGGAGGACACGGGTGCGGCCCGGCGGCCGATACCCCGGGGGCCCCGCTCGCGGGAGAGTCGGTGGCATGAGCGAGACAGCGATCGAGGTCCACGGCCTCCGCAAGAAGTACGGCGACAACGAGGCCGTCGCCGGAGTCGACCTGAGCGTCCGGCGCGGCGAGGTCTTCTCCCTCCTCGGCCCCAACGGCGCGGGCAAGTCCACCACGGTCGAGATCCTGGAGGGCTTCCGCCACCGCGACGGGGGCACCGTCCGCGTGCTGGGCGAGGACCCCGGCGCCGCCGGCCGCCGGTGGCGCTCGCGCATCGGGGTGGTGTGGCAGGGGGAGACGCTGATCCCCCAGTTGTCCGTGCGCGATGTGGTCCGCCACTTCGCGGGCTACTACCCCGACCCGCGCGACCCCGACGCGGTGGTCGACCTGGTCGGCCTGGGCGAGAAGTCCCGGGCGCGGATCACGTCCCTGTCCGGCGGTCAGCGCCGCCGCCTGGACGTGGCCCTGGGCATCATCGGCAGGCCGGAGCTGCTGTTCCTGGACGAGCCCACCACCGGCTTCGACCCCGGGGCCCGGCGCGACTTCTGGACGCTGGTCGGCGACCTGGCCCGGGGCGGCACCACCATCGTCCTGACCACGCACTACCTGGAGGAGGCCGAGGCGCTCGCCGACCGGGTGTGCGTGGTCGCGCGCGGCAGGGTGCGCGCGCTGGGCTCCCCCGCCACCCTGGGCGGACGCGCCTCGGCCCGGGCCACCGTCGGCTGGACGGTCGACGGGCGGCGCCGCGAGACCCGCACCGACGAGCCCGCCCGGGTGGTGGGCGAGCTGTCCGCCCTGTTCTCCGGTGAGGTACCGGGGCTGAGCGTGCACCGCCCCACGCTGGAGGACGTCTACCTGGGCCTGATCGGCGGGGAGGACGAGGAGGCCGGGGAAGGCGAAGACAGGGACGGCCGTCCCGCCGAGAGGAAGGTGTCCGCGTGAGCACCGCGACCGAACGCACCCCCGACGCCCCCGCCGCACCGGCCTCCAGCGGACGCCTGCCCGGCGCGCTGCGCGTCGGGCTGTCCCGGGGCTGGCTGGAGATCCGCGAGTTCGCGAACGAGTGGGAGAGCGTGATCTTCACCTTCTCCCTGCCCGCGCTGATCCTGGTCATGTTCTCGTCGATCTTCGACGGCATGTTCGACATGGGCATGCCCGCCGTGGACTACTACCTGCCGGGCCTGGTGGCGATGGGCCTGATGTCGGTCAGCTTCCAGCAACTGGGCCTGAACATCGCCAACGAGCGCGAGCGGGGCGGTCTGCGCCGCCTGCGCGGCACCCCGATGCCGCCGACCGCCTACTTCGTGGGCAAGACCGTGGTGGTGCTGTTCCTGGCCTTGGGCCAGCTGGTCCTGCTGCTGGGCGTGGGCGCCCTGGCCTTCGGCGCGCGCATGCCCGACGACCCCGCCGCCTGGGCGACGCTGGCCTGGGTGTTCGTGCTGGGTACCGTCTCCTGCTCGCTGCTGGGCATCGCGATCAGCTCCCTGGCCCGCAACGTCCGCTCCGCCTCCGGCATCGTGGTCGTGCCCTTCCTGATCCTGCAGTTCATCTCGGGCATCTTCGTGCCGGTCATCGCCCTGCCCGACTGGGTGCTCGACGCCGCCGCGCTCTTCCCTCTGATGTGGATGGCGCAGGGCCTGCGCGCGGCGTTCTTCCCCGCCGAGATGGCCGCCCTCGAACCCGGCGGTTCGTGGGACCTGTCCGGGGTCGCCCTCGCGCTGGGCGTGTGGTGTGTGGTGGGCTTGGCGCTGGTAGTGCTGACGTTCCGGTGGAAGACGCGGAAGGACGGGTGATCGCCGTGGCCGCACGGGCTCCGGGGGGCGGCCACGCCCCGCCCGCACCGTTCCCCGGGCCCGGCGGCGCCCCGCCCGGGGAAGGCGCCCCAGCCGGGGAGGAGGAGCGCGACGAACGGCACGCCTGGGACCTGGGCGTGTGGTGGGACGTGTACTTCACCTCCGTGATGGCCGCCATGGCGGCCATCGCGCTGGTCACCAGCGACCCCTTCTGGCGGTGGCCGCTCGTGGGCCTCATGGCCGCGGTGACGGCCGTGTACTACCTGTTCGCCAGGCGGTTGGTACTGCGCGAGGAGCGGATCCGCCCGGCGGTCCTCATGGCCGTCCTGCTCGTGCTGTGCCTGCCCGCGGTGACGGTCAACCCCACCCTGACCTTCCTGGTCGTGGCGGTGGCCCCGCTGTGCTTCATCACCTCCCCGGTCCCGGCCGCGGTCTCGACGGTGGGCGCGATCCTGCTGGTCCCGATGCCGCTGCGCGGCCTGCTCGGGCTGAGCGAGTGGGACGACATCGCCGTCAACATCCTGATCAACGGCGTGATGGTGGGCTACACGCTGTGGTTCGGCGGCTGGCTGGGACGGATCATCGAGCAGAGCTACGAGCGGGCCAACCTGATCAGGGAACTGCGCGAGAGCCGCCTGGAGGTCGTGTGGCTGTCGGAGGAGACCGGGGCCATGGCCGAGCGCGAACGCCTGGCCCGCGAGATGCACGACACCCTGGCCCAGGGCTTCACCAGCATCGTCGCGCTGACCCAGGCGGTGGAGTCGGAGATGGACTCCGACCCGGAGCTGGCCCGGCGCCACCTCGCCCTGATGCGCGAGACCGCCGCCGAGAACCTCGCCGAGGCGCGGGCCATGGTGGCCGCCCGCCAGCCGGTGGGCCTGGACAGCCAGACCCTGGAGGCCGCCCTGGACAGGATCGCCTCCCGGCTGGGCGACGAGCTCGGCGTCCCCGTGGACACCGCGGTGCTCGGCGCCCCGGCCGCCCTGTCCAACGACCTGCAGATCTGCCTGCTGCGCACCGCGCAGGAGGCCCTGGCCAACGTCCGCAGGCACGCCCGGGCCGGGCACGTGCGGGTGGCCCTGGAGTACACGCGGGCCCCCGACGGGAGCCCCGGTCCGGTGGAGCTGACCGTCGCCGACGACGGCGTCGGCTTCGACCCCGGGCGGACCGCGCCCGGGAACGGGCTGGCGAACATGCGGCGCCGGGCCGACGACGCCGGAGGCGCGGTGGAGGTGGTCAGCGCCCCCGGGCGCGGCACCCGCGTCCGGATGTCGCTGCCCCTGCCCCCGCAGACCCCGCGAGGCGACGAGGAGTGCGCACCGTGATCCGTGTCCTGCTGGTCGACGACCACCCGGTGGTCCGCGAGGGCATCCGCGGCATGCTCGCCGCCGAGGCCGACCTCACCGTCGTGGGCGAGGCCGCCTCGGGCCCCGAGGCGGTCGTGCGGACGGCCGAACTGGAGCCGGACGTGGTGCTGATGGACCTGCGCATGCCCGGCGGCGACGGTGTGGAGGCCACCGGGCGCATCAGCGCCGGACGGCCCGGCACGCACGTGCTGGTGCTCACCACCTACGACACCGACGACGACATCCTGCGCGCGGTGGAGGCGGGCGCCACCGGGTACCTGCTCAAGGACACCCCGCGCGCGGAGCTGGCCGAGGCCGTGCGCGCCGCGGCGCGCGGGGAGACCGTCCTGACCGGACGGCTGGCGGGCAGGCTGTTCACCGGCATGCGTCGGCGCGGAGAGCCCGCCGCCGTGCTGTCGCCCCGCGAGGTGGAGGTGCTGCGTCTGGCCTCCGAGGGGCGCACCAACGCGGCGATCGGGCGCGCCCTGCACATCAGTGCGACCACGGTCAAGACCCACCTGATGCGGGTCTACGACAAGCTCGGCGTGGGCGACCGGACGTCGGCGGTGAGCCAGGCGATCCGCCGCGGGCTGCTCCCCGAGGACTGACCCCGGGCCGCGGGGCCGGGTCTCAGGGGCCCCTCGGGGGTTCTCCCCGATGCGGCACACCTCGTTGCGCCGGAAGAATGGTTCTATGGTGGAAGCAATGAGCGAGATCACTCCCCCCGAGCACGGTCGGATGCGCGCCTCCGACGCCGACCGTGACTCCGTCGCGCACCGCCTGCGTGAAGCCCTCGCCGAGGGGCGCCTGGACCCGGACGAGCACAGCGAGCGGCTCGACGCGGTGTACCGGGCCAAGACCGTCGGCGAGCTGGTCCCCCTCACCGAGGACCTCCCGGCGCCGAACGGTCCCGGCGCCTCCGTGGCCCCCACCGACTTCCGTTCGCCCCGTCCGCTCTACGGCGGCGGCCGGATCGTGGACCAGGAGCCCACCAGTCGGGCCGCGGTCGTCGTCCTGGGCGGCGCCGCCCGGTCGGGCAACTGGGTCGTGCCGGGCGTCTTCACCGCCTTCGCGGTGCTGGGTGGGATCGACCTGGACCTGCGCGAGGCCCGGTTCACCCAGCGCGAGACCACCGTCTGGGTCTGCGCCGTCATGGGCGGGGTGGGCATCACCGTGCCCGATGACGTGCAGGTGCGGGTGCACGGCCTGCCGCTCATGGGCGGTTTCGGCATCTCCGAGAACACCCCCAGCGTGGTGGACCCGGACGCGCCGATCGTGCACGTGCGGGGCATCGCCGTGATGGGCGGGGTGGGCGTCGAGTACAAGCCGCGCAAGCACCAGGACGAGGAGTAGGCCCGCCGCCCCGGTCGGACGCGGGCCCCTGACGAGACGTTCTGCTCACACGGGGTCGTCCATGGAACCACACTGCCACCCCATGCGTAAGGTCTGTGGCTGATTGTGGCAATTGTGGTCATCGGTCCTTGCCGGGAGCACCTCCGCGGTGTCAGGCTGCATCGGTACTTCGCCTACCCAAGGTGTCCATCCCCCGACTCCCAGGAGCGGTGGACCCCCGCACTCCGGAGGAAGATCCTTGCGCACCAGTTCCGAAGGGAAGCCGCCGCTCGGAGCGGCCGTCCCCGCCTCCCGGCGCCGCGCCGCCACGGCCGGCGCCGCGGCCGTGCTGATGACCGTCGCCGCCCTGGCGTCCTCCCCCGCCCACGCCGAGCCCGGGCCGCCCGGACACGCCGGGCCCCCGGACCACTCCGGGGCCCCCGAGCACGCGGGTCCGCCCGCGCACGCGGGCAGGCCGAGCGAGGACCCGCCGCTGTCGGAGCGGGTGGACGCGGAGGCCATCCGCGAGCACTTGGAGAACCTCGACACCATCGCCGAGTACAACGGCGGCAACCGGGCCACGAACACCCCCGGCTACGACGTCGCCGCCCTCTACGTCGAGGACCAGCTGGAGCGCGCCGGGTACGAGCCCTACCGGCACGAGTACGAGTACGAGCTGTGGCGGGAGAACTCCCCGGCCGTCCTCGCCCAGACCGCCCCGGAGCAGGTCGCCTACGAGGCCGAGACCGACTACGCGACCATGAGCTACTCCGGATCGGGCGACGTCACCGCACCGGCGGTGGCCGTCAACGCCGACAGCGCCGCGAGCGGCTGCTCCCCCGACGACTTCGCCGGCTTCCCCGAGGGCGCGATCGCGATCACCGTGCGCGGCACCTGCCCGTTCTCGGACAAGGTGGACAACGCCGCCGCCGCGGGGGCCGCGGCCGCCCTGGTGGTCAACAACGAGGACGAGGTCTTCCTGGGCACCGTGGGCGAGCACTCGGCCATCCCCGCCCTGGGCGTGTCCGGGACGCTGGGCGCCGAGCTGCTGGCCGCCGAGGGCCTGGAGCTGCGGGTGAGCGTGGACGCCGAGGTCAGCAACGAGACCTCCTACAGCGTGCTGGCCGAGACGCCGGGCGGCCGGGACGACAACGTGGTGGTCGTGGGCGGCCACCTCGACAGCGTCGAGGACGGCCCCGGCATCAACGACAACGGCAGCGGCACGGCCTTCCTGCTGGAGACCGCGATCCAGCTGGCCGAGCAGGAGGAGCCCAACAACAAGGTGCGGTTCGCCTTCTGGGGCACCGAGGAGGAGGGCCTGGTCGGCTCCACCCGGTACGTGGAGGACCTGACCGCGCAGGAGGTCGAGGACATCGCCCTCTACCTCAACTTCGACATGATCGGCTCGCACAACTACGGCCGGTTCGTGCTGGACGGCCGGATGGAGCTGCCCGGGTCCGTGGCCGCCCCGTCGGGCTCCGGCGCGATCGCGAAGGTCTTCGAGGACTACTTCGCCGCCCGGGACCAGGTCAGCGAGCCCGGCGTGCTGAGCGGGCGCAGCGACTACCAGGCCTTCATGACCGCGGGCATCCCGTCGGGCGGCCTGTTCAGCGGCGCCGACGGCGTCAAGACCGAGGAGCAGGTCGAGTGGTACGGCGGTACGGCGGGCGAGCAGTTCGACCCGTACTACCACACCGCCGACGACACCATGGAGAACATCAACTGGGACTCGGTGGCCGAGCTGTCGGCGGCCGGTGCGCACGGCGTGGAGTTCTTCGCCGAGAGCACTCTGCCGGTGAACGGGGTGCTGCGCACGACGGCCGCGCCCGACTTCCCGCGCCTGGGCGACGGCTGGCTGAGGTAGTCCGCGCACGATCCGTGTGAGGGCCCCGCACGACAGGGCGGGCGGCGTGAACCCCCCGGTTCCACGCCGCCCGCCGCGGCGTCTCCCCCTCCGCGGTTCCCGGATGACCCCCTCTCGCATCCGGGTACCGCACATGGACACCGCGGGAAACTACTTTAAGTAGCCCCCTGGCTTCCCAATGTATCAGTGAGTTGCATCACCTTCACACGCTGATACGGAACAGTTATCCTCCGTCACGACTGGTGCTCCGGGCCACCACCGCACCCGCCGGAGCGCGGCCGAACCCTAGGGTGGAGGGCATGACCAAACGGGACACCGACAAGCCGGTCGTGCTGTCGAAGATCTACACGCGCACCGGCGACGCCGGGACGACGGCGCTCGGCGACATGAGCCGGACCGGCAAGAACGACACGCGCCTGGTGGGCTACGCCGACACCGAGGAGGCCAACGCCGCGATCGGCACCGCCCTGGCGCTGGGCGAACTCCCCGACGACGTCCGGGACCTGCTCGGACGGATCCAGAACGAGCTGTTCGACCTGGGCGCCGACCTGTCCACGCCGATCGTGCCCGACCCGGAGTACCCGCCGCTGCGGGTCCTGCCCGAGTACGTCACGCGGTTGGAGGAGGCCTGCGACACCTACAACGCCGACCTGCCCACCCTGCGCAGCTTCATCCTGCCCGGGGGCTCCCCCACCGTGGCGCTCATGCACACCGCCCGGATCGTGGTCCGGCGGGCCGAGCGCAGCGTGTGGGCGGCCGTCGAGGAACACGGCCAGACCGTCAACCCGCTCACCGCCCAGTACCTCAACCGGCTCTCCGACCTGCTGTTCATCCTCGGCCGGTACGTCGCCCGGGAGGGCGACGAGGTCCTGTGGAAGCCCGGCGGCGAACGCTAGCGCCCCGCCGCCCGCCGCGGTCCCCGGGCCGCGCCCGGCCGCCCGTGCGCACCTTCGAGGGGTCCCGCTCCGCGTGAGCGGGACCCCTCCGCGCTCCCCGCGCCTCCCCGGGACCGCCCGCACCCCGGAACCCCGTCCCAGCGGGCGTTCGCGACCTGCGCGGACGGAAATCGTCCGGTGGGACGCGTGTCTTCCGCGGCGCTGGGGTTATGGGTTCTGGACACGGGAACGGACGAAGGAAGGAACGCAGATGACCACCGGAACCAGACCGGCGACCGTCAAGGCGGTCTTCGTGCTGCTGGTCCTGATCGCGGTCTACCAGATCGTCATGAGCCTGCTGGCCCTCGTCGGCGCCACCGCCATGGCCACCGTCCCGATGGTCGCCGAGAGCGCGCGGGTGCCCGCCTGGGCCGTGCTGACCGGCGCGGCCGTCGGCCTGGTCTACGGCGCGCTGTCGGCCGTCCTCGCCGTCATGGTCAACCGGAACCGCGGCGGCGTCCGCACCTCGGTGACCGCGGTCAACGTGATCTACGCCGTCGTGATCCTGGCCCTGCTGCTCACCCCGGTCAGCGGGGTCCCCGAGATCGTCGCGGCGCTCTTCGCCGTCACCGTGGCGGCCCTGGCCAACACCGCGACCGCCAGGGAGTACTTCTCCGGCGCCGCGGTCCCGTCCGGACACGCCCACCCGCAGGTCGGCTGACCGCCCCCCTGACCGCGCCCGGCCCGGCACCCTCCCACGGGCCGGGCGCGCCCCTGTCCGCACCGCTCGGCCGGCGCGGAGGGCCCTGCGGACCGCCGCGGGTCAGCGACGGCCCGGAGGAACGGGCTAACGCCGCGCCTCCCCCGCCGCGGCGGTCCGGGAGCGGCGCAGCAGGGCGCCGCCCACCTGGGGTAGGACGAGCACGCTCAGCATGCCCGCGCCCAGGAGCGCGGCGGCGGAGGCGCCGTCGAGGGCGCCCGTCTCGGTCCCGATCTCCGACAGGACCGCGATCAGGGGCAGCGCGGTCGCCGAGAACAGCACCAGGGGGAGCCGCTGGCGCTCGGGGACGTCGCCCCGCGACAGCAGGTACTCGGGGCCGCCCCGCACGACCAGGAAGGCCGCCAGCAGCAGGGGGACCAGCAGCAGCGCCACCGGGTCGGCCAGCAGGGCCGACAGGTCGAAGCGCACCCCCGTCACCACGAAGAACACCGGTATCAGGAAGCCGAAACCGACGGCGTCCATCTTCGACTCCACCCGTTCGACCGCGCCCGGATGGTTGGTGGTGAACATGAGCCGCACGATGATCCCCGCCGCGAAGGCGCCCAGCAGCGCGTCCAGCCGCAGACTCGCCGCCAGCCACACGAACAGCACGATCACCAGGATGCACAGGCGCACGGCCACCTGGGTGCTGGAGCCGAGGGTGGCCCGGATGAGCCGTGTCAGCCGCTCCGAGGGCGGACGGGTCGCGCGCCAGGCCGCGAGGCCCGCGAGGGCGAGGAACCCGACCAGCAGCAGCGTCGCCTCCAACGGGCGGTAACCGCTGAGCAGCAGGGTGATCAGCACGATCGGTCCGAACTCCCCCATCGTCCCGGACGCCATGAAGCGGGCCCCGAAGGCCCCCTCCAGCCCTCCGGAGTCCCGCAGGATGGGCAGCACCGTGCCCAACGCGGTCGTGATCAGGGCCAGGCCGACGACCAGGGCCGTCTGGGAGGCGCCGAACAGGGCCCACCCCGCCCCCAGCCCGAGGGCGACCGAGCACAGCCAGGCCAGAGCCGCCCGCCGCAGCGGCCTGCCCCTGATCCGCGCGAAGTCGACCTCGTACCCGGCCATGAACATGAGCAGCGCGAGTCCGAGGTCGGCCAGCATCGCCACCGTCTCGGTCTCGCGGACCAGTCCCAGGAGGGAGGGGCCCAGGACGATGCCGAAGACGATCTCCAGCACCACCGAGGGGATGACCACGAACGCGGCCAGCCGGTCGGTGACCAGCGGGGCGAGGAAGGCCGCCACGAGGATCAGCAGCAGCATGCCCAGTGTCTGCGCGACGTCGCCTTCCATGTCCCCCTCGATCCGCGGAGCGGCGCCGCTCCGGCCGTGGGCACACTACGCGCGGTCGGCACGGCACGGCGGCAGACACGCGGACAAGGGAGGCGCACACGCGGCGCGCTCCCGGCCGAGAGACGGGAGGGCGACAGCGCGGGCCCCCGGGCCGGGGGCCCCGGCCCCTCAGCACTCGGGCGGGAACTCCTCCTGCGGGACGAACTCGGCCTCGGCAGACCCCCCGGAGGCGGCGTACACGCCCTCCTCCTCGGCCAGCACCCCGGTCGTGAACGCGACCGTGCCGATGTCGTGCTCGGTCTCCTCCCCCGGCGGGGCCTCCCGCGAGCCGATCCCGACGGTGTACTCCTCGCGCTCGGACTCGGGGACCAGGCGGTAGACCTGCCGTCCGTCGCCGTCGGTGATCCGCCAGGCGTCGCCGGGGGCGGCCAGGTCCACCTCGGTCCGGTTGCCGTCGAAGTCGCGGGTGGCGATCAGGTGGATCCGCTGTCCGCCGCCGCTCAGGTCGATCTGGCGTGGGGAGGCGTCACCGCACCAGGCCACGACCAGCACGGGGAACTCGTGCGCGGCGGTGAAGTGGCCCGTGGCCACGGCGCCGACGTGGCCACCCGAGAGCTGGCAGGCGGCGAGCAGGGGGATGAGGAGGGCGGGGCCCAGGAGCCGGGGAAGTCGCGAGGCGAGCATGGAACCGCATCCTGCCGTGTCCGGCCGCCCAGGGGAAGAGGACACGGGGCACGACCGCGCCGCACCCCGTGGAGAACCGGGTCTCAGGCGTCGCCGAGTTCGCGTTCGACGGCCTCGACCTTGCTGCGCAGGCCGTCGGTGACGCCCTCGCGGACATCGGCCTTGAGGGTGAGGCTGACGCGCGCGGCGCCCTCCCCCGCGGCCTGCACGGCGCGCTTGACGACGTCCATGACCTCGTCCCACTCACCCTCGACGCTGGTGAACATGGCGGAGGTCTCGTTGGGCAGTCCGCTCTCCCGGACCACCCGCACCGCGCGGGCGACGGCGGGGGCGACGGACTCACCGGTTCCGAGAGGGGAGACGGAGAAAGCGACGATCGTACTCATGTCGGCCATGCTAAGCACACAGGGGCGCGCGGGGGAACCACCCACGCGGAATCTCAGCTCTCCCAGTGCGTTCCGGGGGGCATCGACTCCAGCCACGACAGGAAGCCGGTCTGGGCGCCCTCGCCCATGGCGATCTCGTAGGCCGCCTCGCGGGGGTCGGAGCCGTCGGCGAGCAGCCAGCCCACCTGGAGCACGGTGAGGTCGGCGGGCAGGTCCTCGCCCCCGGCGGGGGCGCGCCGCCCGACGACGACGAGACCGCGGCGCGACAGCCTCGCTGTCGGCCGCGGTCTGAGGGAGAAGATCGGGAACCAGCCCAGGTTCTCCGTGCCGTACCGGCCGAAGCCGATGCGCCAGGAGCCCCGGCGGCCCTTCGCCCCGACGGCACGCAGGTAGCACTCCACCGCGCCGCCGCGCCGTACCAGGATCCAGCGGCGCAGGGTGACGGCGAGCACCAGCGCCAGGAGGACGACGAGCAGGGCGAGGAACACCCACAGCGCGGACTCCCACCAGGGTGCTCCGGGCCGGAGCCTTTGCATGCCCACCACTCGTCCCGCCGTCCTACGCTAGGCGACTTCCTCGCCCGCGGCCCGCAGACGGCTGCGGGCACGGCCCAGGGCGACGTTGTCGCCGGACTCGGCCGCGCTCTTCAGCGCCGTGCGCGCGCGGTCCACATCGATGTCCTCGGCGAGCTCGGCGGTCTCGGCGAGGATGGAGACGCGTCCCTCACCCGAGACCGAGACGAACCCGCCGTGCGCGGCGGCCCGGACCTCGCCGGTCTCCCGCGCGCCCAGCACGCGGACGACCGCGTCGTGGGCGAGCAGCGACAGCACCGGGACGTGCCCGGGCTGGACGCCCATCTCACCCTCGACGGTCTTCGCGATGACCATGTCGCCCTCGCCCGCCCAAATCTCACGTTCGGGCGAGACGATCTCGACGAAAAGCTTCTTCGACACTGCCACAAACTCCTCGGCTAGCGGGTGATTCGGCCGGGCCGGTCCCCGACCGCTGTCGGGGACCGGCCCGGCCGGAGAACTAACCCTGCAGCTTCTTGGCCTTCTCGACGGCCATGTCGATGTTGCCGACGTCGAGGAACGCCTGCTCGGGCAGGTGGTCGTACTCACCGTCGCACAGCGCCTTGAAGGAGGAGATGGTCTCCTCCAGGGGCACGAACACGCCCGGGTTGTTGGTGAACTTCTCCGCCACGAACATGTTCTGCGACAGGAAGCGCTCGATCCGGCGCGCACGGTTGACGACGATCTTGTCCTCCTCGGACAGCTCGTCCATACCGAGGATGGCGATCTGGTCCTGGAGGTCGTTGTTGCGCTGGAGGATCTCCTTGACGCGCTGGGCCACCTGGTAGTGCTCCTCGCCCACGTACTGCGGGTCGAGGATGCGGGAGGTGGAGGTCAGCGGGTCGACCGCCGGGTAGATACCCTTCTGCGAGATCGGGCGGGAGAGCTCGGTCGTCGCGTCCAGGTGGGCGAAGGTGGTCGCCGGAGCCGGGTCGGTGTAGTCGTCCGCGGGCACGTAGATCGCCTGCATCGAGGTGATCGAGTGACCGCGGGTCGAGGTGATCCGCTCCTGGAGCTGACCCATCTCGTCCGCCAGGTTGGGCTGGTAGCCCACGGCCGAGGGCATACGGCCCAGCAGCGTGGAGACCTCCGAACCCGCCTGGGTGAAACGGAAGATGTTGTCGATGAACAGCAGCACGTCCTGCTTCTGGACGTCGCGGAAGTACTCCGCCATCGTCAGAGCGGACAGGGCCACCCGCAGACGGGTGCCCGGGGGCTCGTCCATCTGGCCGAAGACGAGGGCGGTGTCCTGGAGGACCTCCATCTCGTCCATCTCCAGGAAGAGGTCCGTACCCTCACGGGTGCGCTCGCCGACACCGGCGAACACGGACACACCACCGAAGTTGCGGGCGATACGCGTGATCATCTCCTGGATGAGCACGGTCTTGCCCACACCGGCGCCGCCGAACAGGCCGATCTTGCCACCGCGCACGTACGGGGTGAGCAGGTCGATGACCTTGATGCCCGTGACCATCATCTCGGTCTTGGACTCGAGCTGGTCGAAGGCCGGGGCCTTGCGGTGGATCGGCCAGCGCTCGGTGACGCCCAGCTCCGCGGTCGGCACGTCCAGGGACTCGCCCAGGGTGTTGAACACGTGGCCCTTGACGACGTCGCCGACGGGCACGCTGATGGGCGCGCCGGTGTCGCGCACCTCGGCGCCGCGGACGAGGCCGTCCTGGGGGGCCAGGGAGACCGTGCGCACGAGGTTGTCACCCAGGTGCTGGGCGACCTCCATCGTGATGGTCTTGACCTTGCCGCCGATGGTCACGTCGGTGTGCAGGGCGTTGTAGATGGCAGGCAGGGAGCCGACGGGGAACTCCACGTCGACGACCGGGCCGGTGACCCGGGAGATCCGGCCGGTGGCGGTGCCAGCCCCAGCCGTCCCTTCAACTGTCGCAGTCACTTTTGTTACTCACTTCCCGCGCTGGCAGCAGCGAGCGCGTCGGCACCGCCGACAATCTCACTGAGCTCATTGGTGATCTCAGCCTGACGTGCCTGGTTGGCCAGACGGGTCAGGTTCTTGGCGAGTTCCTCGGCGTTGTCCGTGGCCGCCTTCATGGCGGCGCGGCGGGAGGCCTGCTGGGAGGCGGACGACTCCAGGAGCGAGAAGTAGATCCTGTTGACGACGTACTGCGGCAGCAGCTGGTCCAGGACCTCCTCCGCCGAGGGCTCGAACTCGTACAGCGGCAGCGGCTCGCCCCCGTGCACGGCCTCCAGCTCGGAGCTGTCGACCTCCTCCACCTCCAGCGGCAGGGCCCGGACGGTCCCGGCGCGCTGGGTCAGCATCGAGACGAACTCCGTGGAGACCACGTGGATCTCGTCGACACCGCCCTCGGCGGAGTCGGTGGAGAACTTCTCCATGAGGGCGGAGCCGATCTCCTGGGCGTGCGCGTAGGTGGGGCGCTCGGTGAAGCCCTCCCACTGCGCCTCCAGGGGGCGGTCGCGGAACTTGTAGAAGCCCACGCCCTTGCGGCCCACCATGTAGGTGAGGACCTCCTTGCCCTGCTCACGCAGGAGCTGGGTGAGGGAGTCCGCCTCCTTGAGCACGTTGGTCGAGAAGGCGCCCGCCAGGCCCTTGTCGCTGGTGATGACCAGGACGGCGGCGCGGGTGGGGTTCTCGGCCTCGGTCAGCAGCGGGTGATCGGTCACCCGGCTGGCCAGGGCCGAGACCGCCCGGGTGATCTCCCGCGCGTAGGGCCCAGCAGCCTCCGCCGCACGCTGCGCCTTGGTGATGCGCGTCGTGGCGATGAGCTCCATCGCGCGGGTGATCTTCGCCATCGACTTCGTCGAGCGGATCCTCCGGCGATAGACGCGAAGCTGTGCACCCATGGGTTACTTCCCGCCCTTGGCGACCTTGATGGTCTCCTGGCCGACCTTCTCCTCGTCCAGCGCCTCGGCCTCTGCCTCGGTGCCCAGGAGGGTTCCGGCGGAGGTCTGGAAGCCCTGCTTGAACTTCTCCAGCGCCGAGTCGAGGGACTTCTCGGTCTCCTCCTCGAACTTGCCGCTCTCGCGGATGGTGTCGAGGATGCCCGAGTGCTCGCGGCTCAGGTGGTCCAGGAAGTCCTCCTCGAAGCGGCGCACGTCCTCGACCGGGACGTCGTCGACGCGGCCGGTGGTGCCGGCCCAGATCGAGACGACCTGCTTCTCCATGGAGAACGGCGAGTACTGGCCCTGCTTGAGGAGCTCCATCAGACGGGCACCGCGCTCCAGCTGCTGCTTGGAGACGGCGTCCAGGTCCGAACCGAAGGCGGAGAACGCCTCCAGCTCACGGTACTGGGCCAGGCCCAGCCGCAGGGTGCCCGAGACCTTCTTCATCGCCTTGGTCTGCGCGGCGCCACCGACACGGGAGACCGACACGCCGACGTTGATCGCCGGGCGCTGCCCCTGGTTGAACAGGTCGGCCTCCAGGAAGACCTGTCCGTCGGTGATGGAGATGACGTTGGTGGGGATGTACGCCGAGACGTCGCCCGCCTTGGTCTCGATGATCGGCAGGGCGGTCATCGACCCCTTGCCCATCTCGTCGGAGAGCTTGGCGCAGCGCTCCAGCAGCCGGGAGTGCAGGTAGAAGACGTCACCGGGGTAGGCCTCGCGGCCCGGCGGGCGGCGCAGCAGCAGCGACACCGCGCGGTAGGCCTCGGCCTGCTTGGTGAGGTCGTCGAAGACGATGAGGACGTGCTTGCCCTCGTACATCCAGTGCTGGCCCAGGGCCGAACCGGTGTAGGGGGCCAGGTACTTGAAGCCGGCCGCCTCGGACGCCGGGGCGGCGACGATGGTGGTGTACTCCATCGCGCCGGCCTCTTCGAGGGCGCCACGCACACCGGCGATGGTCGAGCCCTTCTGGCCGATCGCGACGTAGATGCAGCGCACCTGCTTGTCGGGGTCGCCCGTCTCCCAGTTGGCCTTCTGGTTGATGATCGCGTCGATGCAGACCGCGGTCTTGCCGGTCTGGCGGTCGCCGATGACCAGCTGGCGCTGGCCGCGGCCGACCGGGGTCATCGAGTCGATCGCCTTGATGCCGGTCTGGAGCGGCTCGTGGACGGGCTTGCGCTCCATCACGGTCGCCGCCTGGAGCTCCAGCTCACGGCGTTCGGTGGACTCGATCTCGCCCTTGCCGTCGATGGGGGCGCCCAGGGGGTCCACCACGCGGCCGAGGAAGTTGTCACCCACCGGCACCGAGAGGAGCTGGCCGGTGCGGCGCACCTTCTGGCCCTCCTCGATGCTGGTGAAGTCACCCAGCACGACGACACCGATCTCACCGATCTCGAGGTTCTGGGCCAGGCCCAGGGTGCCGTCCTCGAACTGGAGCAGCTCGTTCGCCATCGCCGAGGGAAGGCCACCGACGCGGGCGATGCCGTCACCGGAGTAGGTGACGGTACCGACCTCTTCCGCGCGGGTGGCTTCAGGCTCGTACGACTGGACGAAGCGCTGTAGCGCGTCCCGGATCTCGTCCGGCCGGATCGTCAGCTCCGCCATCTCTACGTTGTCCTTGCTCTCAAATGGCGCCGGGCTGGCGCCGTGCGTGCTTGCCTTGCGTTCTGTCAGCCGGCGAGGCGGCGCTGGGCCTCGGCGATACGCCCGGCGATGGTCCCGTCGATGACCTCGTCACCCACCTGGATGGACAGGCCACCCACGATCTCGGGGGCGACCTCGATGTTGAGGTGGATGTCGCGGCCGTAGACGCGCGAGAGCGCGGCTCCGAGCCGGGACTGCTGTTGCTCGCTCAGGGCGACGGCGCTGCGGACGACGGCGACGTAGCGCTTGGCGCGCTCGGCGACGAGCTGTCCGTAGTTATCCAGCGCCTGCTCCAGGGTACGGCCCCTGGGGCGGGCGACCGCTTCGCCGACCAGCACCAGAGTCGCGGGGTGCACCTTGCCCGAGAGCAGGTTCTCCACGAGGGAGAGGCGCAGCTCGGGGGCGGCCCCGTCGCGGGTGAGGGCCTCGCGGAGCTCGGGCTGGGCGATGACGATCCGCTGGAAGCGGAAGAGCTCGTCCTCCAGCTCGCCGAGCCCCGAGGCGCTCTGGAGCTGGGCGGCGGTCGCGTAGACCGCCATCCGCTCCATCGCGTCCATCAGGTCGCGCGGGCCCGACCACCTGGCCGAGACCACGTCACCGGCCACGAGGACCGCGGACGGCGACACCCTGGTCTCCAGGAGCTGCCCAATGAGGCCGGTCTTGGCCTCGGCCGGGTTCGCCTGGTCGGCGAGCCAGCGGCGCAGCGAGTGCTCGCCTCCCAGCAGGGCGACGACCTCGAAGAGCTCGCTGCCCAGGGAGACGCCGCTCTGCGGGGTGCCCGCCGACGCCAGGACGTTCTCGTCCAGGCGCCGGGTCACCTCGGCCAGCGACGTGCGGCTGATACCACGCATCAGCGCACCTCTGCCTGCTGCGTGCTGTCGCTCTGCTCCAGCTCGTCCAGGAACCGGTCGATGACGCGGTTCTGGGCGGCGCTGTCGCTGAGGGTCTCACCGACGATGCGGCTCGCCAGCTCGGTGGAGAGCGCACCGACCTCGTTGCGCAGCTGCACCAGGGCCTGCTGGCGGTCGGCCTCGATCTGGACGTGGGCCGCCTCGACGATGCGACGCGCCTCGGCCTGGGCCTCCTCGCGCGCCTCGGCGACGATCGCGGCCCGCTGCTCCTTGGCCTTCTCCAGCTCTTGGGCGTACTCGCGGTGCGCCTCCTCGAGCTTCTCCCGGTACTGCTGGCGGATCCCCTCGGCCTCGGCCTCGGCCTTCTTGGCGCGCTCGATGCCGCCCTCGATGGCGTCGTGACGCTCGTCGAGGACCGCCATGACCTTCGGCACCGCCTTGCGGGCGACAAAGAAGTAGACCACGGCGAGCGCGATCGCACCGAAGGTGAACTTCACCCAGTCGATCCGCAGAATGTTGTAATCGGCTGCCAACTCCACCAACATGGTCAGCCCTCCTTCGCGTCAGTTGCCATCAGATTCCGCCGGCGAACCTGGGTCAGGAACCGGTGGGGGCGGCGAAGGCGAGAACGAAGCCCAGGATGGCCAGGGCCTCGATCAGGGCGAAGCCCAGGTAGATGTTGGTCTGGAGCGGACCGCGCGCCTCGGGCTGGCGGGCGATGGCCTGCATGCCGAGACCGAAGACGATACCGACACCGATACCGGCGCCGATGACGCTGATGCCGTAACCGATGGTGTTGATGTTGCCGGTGATCGCAGCGATGTCCATTGATGTTTCCTTTTACTCGACGTCCGGCGTTGCGCTTCGCAAGTGGGTCAGTTCGCCGGTGTGGACGGATCTGTGGCTTCCCGCACCCCTGCCCGGCCCGGGGGGACCGGGGGGTGTGCGGGGATCAGTGGGCCGCTTCGAGGGACTGGTTGATGTACAGGCTGGCCAGGAGCGTGAAGATGAACGCCTGGACGGCCATGATCAGGATCTCGAAGAGGAAGAAGGCCAGGTAGCCGAGCAGAGCGGCACCGGAGAAGAGCACCGAAACCGTACTCAGGACCGGTCCGGCCGTCAGGTTCAGCATGTACCAGCCGCCGTAGGCGAACACGGCGAGCAGCAGGCTGCCCGCGAACATGGTCGCGAAGAGACGGAGGGCGTGCGTCACCGGCCGGATGAGGAACACCGAGAGGATTTCGATGGGGGTGACCAGGATGTAGATCACCTTGGGCATCCCCGGGGGGAAGATCTGGTTGCGGAAGTAGCCCCAGCCGCCCTGGTTGCGGACGCCGATCACGATGGTCATGACGTAGATGACCGCCGCCAGCATGGCCGTGAAGGCCAGGTTGCTGTTGACCGGCAACATACCGGGGATCAGGCCGGTGAAGTTCATGGCCAGGATGAGCGTGAACACCGCCGTCATGAACGGCAGGAACCGGTCGCCCTTGGCGCCCATCGTGGGACGGGTGATCTGGTCGCGCACGAAGAGGACCAGCATCTCTCCGACGCTCTGCCTGCGCCCGGGGACGAGGCTCAGCTTGCGGCTGAACCACGACCACAGAAGCAGGACGGCACCGACCGCGACGAGCAGCAGGACCAGGTAGAGGTCGATACCCGCGCTGCCGGGAACGTTGGTGTACCACGGTTCGGGGAAGAACATCCCGATAGTGGGCGGCGTGAAACCGCACCCGTTGTCACCGAACAAGTGGCAATTCGGTTCGGCCGCGAGAATGCGCACGTCAGCACTCACGGCGAATCCTTTCGTCGTGACGCAAGAAAGCCTCGTTGATGGTTGTTGCGGAGCGTTGTCGCGCGAACCGCGACGCCGGACTGGTTGGGGGACTCAGGAGCGACGGGACTTGGCGACGATCAGGTAGATCGCGCCCGCCATTCCCAGAACCGCCCCGATGGGCAGGAACAGTGCCTGGAAACCCAACAGCTCGTCCGCGGCCCAGCCGATCGCGCTCCAGACGAGCACGCCCGAGAGCAGAGTGGAGAAGAGGGCCCACCCGTCGGACTGACGCGGCACCGAATCCTCGTGCGCGTCTGTCTTCCTGGTCGGTTCGCTGCTCATCTCGCTCCGGAATATAGCATGTGAGCTCGGACGGGGACTCTGAGTCCCAGCCGTCGGGAAGCATCGTATTACGCCCGCTTCGAGGGGCACGGCCGGGGGACTCCATCACCCGTTCTCCGCGCTCTCGACCGGGTCGACGTGGAGCGTCTTCGTCCTGGAGATCGTCCAGGTCTGGCCGCCCAGCCAGGCCAGGACGACGGCCAACGCGCTGTACACGAAGGCCGAGCTGTTCAGGCTGGCCACGAACGAGCTGTTGCCCAGGGTGACCAGGACAACGCCGAGCACCGCCATCTTGAGGACGAAGCCCACGAGGTTCGCCGCGAGGAAGAGGTCCTTGTTCCGGCGGGTGACGAGGATGACGCCCGCCTGTCCCAGACCGAAGCAGCCGAGAACGACCACCGAGGCCAGCGCGGAGCCGGCCAGGCCCGGCGTGCCGGCGAGAAGCGCCGATACCGCCAAGGCCAGAAGGGCGCACGCCACACCCGGAAGCGCGGCACCGCGGAAGGCCCTCCAGGCGTCGTTTTCCTGCATGGCGAAGCTCCGTCTGGGGTCGTGGTTGCCTGCTCGTGAAAGCTATCACAAGGTTTTTGGTGCTGAATCCGGGGGTTCCTTAACGCGACCTTAACGGTCCACGAAGTGCCCGATCCAGGCGGTCTTCCGCGCCCGTGTCGCCTTCGCCACACCTGTCCGACCACCGTATCCGCAGGTCAGAAGTGCCTTCTTTCGTCCCCAAAGTAAGGCACGCGAGGACCCGGTCAGCCATCAGTTGGCGAATCGTGACCTGGGGCCGTCTTGACGCTTTCCTTGCGCCGCGGGAACAGCAGTCCGCGCCGCCGCAGGCGGGGCAGGGCGATGAGGCCAACCGCACACGTGGCCACCAGCGCGGTCACCGCCAGCACGATGACCCAGGAGTCGAACACCGACAGGGCGACCGCGGCGAAGGCGACGATCCCCGCCCACAGGTACATCAGCAGGACCGCGCGCACGTGGCTGTGGCCCATGTCCAGCAGGCGGTGGTGCAGGTGGCCCCGGTCCGGCGCGAACGGGGACTTGCCCGCCAGGGTCCTGCGCACGACGGCCAGCACCAGGTCGGCCAGCGGAAGGGCGATCACCAGCAGCGGCAACGCGATCGGCAGGAACACCACCAGGCCGGAGTTGAACCCCTCGCGCGCGGTGTTGGCGTCGAACTGCCCGGTCACCGTGATGGTGATCGAGGTCAGCAGCAGGCCCAGCAGCATGGCACCGGTGTCGCCCATGAACACCTTGGCCGGGTGGAAGTTGTGGCAGAGGAACCCGGCGCACGTGCCCGCGAGGATGATCGCGATCATCGCCGGATAGGACTGGCGCACGAAGCCCTGCTCCACCGCGACGACGTAGTAGTAGGCGAAGAAGGCCAGGGAGGAGATGGCGACGATGCCCGCCGCCAGGCCGTCGAGGCCGTCGGCGAAGTTGACCGCGTTGATGGTCACCACGATCAGCAGGATCGAGATCATCGCGCCCAGCCACGGCCCGAGGGAGAGCTGGGTGCCGGGCAGCGGCAGCCACAGCAGCTGCACCCCCTGCCAGACCAGGATGCCCGCGGCGGCGGTCTGCCCGGCGAGCTTGCTCAGCGCGTCCATGCCCCAGCGGTCGTCGATGACGCCGACGATGGTGATGAGCCCGCCCGCGAGCAGCAGGCCCATCCAGGTGTCGGCGAGGAAGACGTCCTGGAGGTGGGGCAGCTGGGCCGAGATCAGCAGGGCGGCGGCGAAGCCCCCGTAGATGGCCAGCCCGCCCAGTCGCGGGATGGGCTCGGTGTGCACGTCGCGGTCGCGCACCGGCGGCGTGGCGCCGAAGGCGATGGCGAACCGGCGCACCAGCGGAACGAGCAGGTAGGTCACCGCGGCGGCGATGACGAAGGTGAGCGCGTACTCACGCACGTCCTGGCCCCTCTAGTTCTTGTCGCCGTCGGGGGCGGTCCCGTGAGCGCTCCGGTCCTCCTCGCGCGGGGCCTGCGGCTCCGGAGCCGGGGCCTCCCCCGCGTCCTCGGCCTCGGCGCCCTCCGGCCGCGCGGGCTTGCGGGGCCCCCTGCGCAGCTCGCCGATCACGGTGCCGCACACCGCGCGCAGCTGTTCGATGGAGATGGCGCCCGCGCGCAGCACGCGCGGGACGGCGTAGGTCAGGTCGACGATGGTGGAGGAGACGCGGGACTCGGTCTCGCCGCCGTCCAGGTAGACGGCGATGTCCTCGTCACCGAGCTGCTCGATGGCCTCCTCCACGCGGGTCGCGGAGGGCTGGCCGGACTTGTTGGCGCTGCTCACCGCCATCGGCCCGACCTCCTTGAGCAGGTCCAGGGCGACCGGGTCCATCGGCATGCGCACGCCCACGGTGCCCTTGGTGTCGCCCAGGTCCCAGGACAGGCTGGGGGTGGCGGTGCAGACCAGGGTGAGCGGGCCGGGCCAGAACTCCTCCATGAGGTCGCGGCCGTGGTTGCCCAGGTCGTCGACGAGGGCGTTGGCGGCGCGCATCGAGCCGACCAGCACCGGCGGGGGCATCTCGCGGCCCCGGCCCTTGGTGGCGAGCAGCCTGGCCACGGCGGTCGGGCTGAAGGCGTCGGTACCGATGCCGTACACGGTGTCCGTGGGCAGCACCACAAGGTCGCCTCGGCGTACCGCGGACGCGGCGTCGGCGATGCCGTCCTTGCGGGCGGTCTCGTCCGCGCAGTCGTAGATGCGGCTCACCTGCGTTCACCTCAATCTTTGACGGAGTCCACCGGGTTCGCGGTCGGACCCGGGATACGGGGGGCACCAGCGACGCTCGGGCGCCGGCGGGGTTCTGGAGGCGTCGGACGTGCCGCCAGCGACGAAGGAGCCGGGCACGGGAGACGCCGCTGTGTTTCCTGCAACCCATTCCCGCCCTTCGGGCGCCCGAGCGCGTGAGCGAAGCGAACCGGACAACGCGATCAGCCGTCCTCGTCGGCGCGGCGCATGACCACGAAGCGGTCGCGCCGGGCCAGGTCCTTGCGGTTGAGGACGTCGCGCCAGCCCCTGTCCTCGGGGAAGAGCCAGGGGATGTCGATGCCCTGGCCGTCGTGGTGCTCCACGGCCATCGCGCCGCCGGGGCGCAGCAGCCTGCGGCCGACCGCCTCCAGCGCGCGGATCATGTCCAGGCCGTCCTCACCGGACCACAGCGCGGGGGCGGGGTCGTAGTCGCGCACCTCGGGCGGAATGGCTCCGGCCTCGCGGGTGGGGACGTAGGGGGGGTTGCTGATGAGCAGGTCCACGCGCCCGTTGAACTGGGGCAGGGCGGTGCGCATGTCGCCGTGGTGGGAGGTGACCCGGTCGGCGTGGCCGCTGGCGTCGATGTTGCGCCGGGCCCAGGCCAGGGCGTCGGGGTCGACCTCCACCGTGTGCACGCGCGAGCGCGGCACCTCCTGCGCGATGGAGATGGCGATGGCTCCCGAGCCGGTGCCGAGGTCGACCACCAGGGGGTCGGCGACGTCCATGGCGCGTAGGGTCTGGATGGCCCAGTCCACCATGATCTCGGTCTCGGGGCGGGGCACGAAGACCCCGGGTCCGACGCGGAGTTCGAGGTAGCGGAAGTAGGCGCGGCCGGTGATGTGCTGGAGGGGTTCGCGGGCCTCGCGCCGGGAGACGCACTCCCAGTAGCGGGCGTCGAAGTCGGAGTCGGCGACCGTGTGCAGCTCCCCTCGACGGACACCGTGCACGAACGCCGCGAGTTCCTCGGCGTCGGCGCGAGGTGAGGCCACGCCCGCCTCCGCGAGTCTGCGCGTCGCGCGGGCGACCTCGTCGAGCAGGACGTTCATGACGACTGAGCCGCTTCGAGCCTTTCCTTGGTGTCCGCGTCCACCAGGGCCTTGACGACCCCTCCGAGTTCCCCGTCGAGGACCTGGTCCAGGTTGTAGGCCTTGTATCCGACCCGGTGGTCGGAGATGCGGTTCTCGGGGAAATTGTAGGTGCGCACGCGCTCGGACCGGTCCACCGTGCGGACCTGGCTCTTGCGCTCGGCAGCGGCCTCGGCGTCCGCGCTGGCCTGGGCCTCGGCGTAGATGCGGGCGCGCAGGATGCGCATGGCCTGCTCCTTGTTCTGGAGCTGGCTCTTCTCGTTCTGGCACGAGGCGACGATGCCGGTCGGCAGGTGGGTGATGCGCACCGCGGAGTCGGTGGTGTTGACGCTCTGGCCGCCGGGCCCGGAGGAGCGGTAGACATCCACACGAAGGTCCTTCTCGTGGATCTCGACCTCGATGTCCTCGGCCTCGGGGACGACCAGCACACCGGCCGCGGAGGTGTGGATGCGGCCCTGGGACTCGGTGACGGGGACGCGCTGCACGCGGTGCACGCCGCCCTCGAACTTGAGCATCGGCCACACGCCCGAACCGGGCTCGGGGGTGCCCTTGTTCTTGAAGGCGATCGTGATGTCCTTGTACCCGCCGAGGTCGGAGTGGGTGGAGTCGATGACCTCGGTCTTCCAGCCCTGGCGCTCGGCGTAGCGCAGGTACATGCGCACCAGGTCACCGGCGAAGAGGGCGGACTCCTCACCGCCCTCGCCCGCCTTGACCTCCATGATGAGGTTCTTGTCGTCGGCGGGGTCGCGGGGGACGAGCAGGACGCGCAGGCGCTCGGTGAGGCGCTCGGCCTCCTCGGTCAGGCGGTCGGCCTCCTCGGCGAAGGAGGAGTCCTCGGCGGCGAGCTCGCGCGCGGCGTCGATGTCGCTCTCGACCTCCTTGAGTGCGCGGTAGGTCTCGATGATGGGGGTGAGCTGCGCGTAGCGTTTGCCCAGCGTGCGCGCCCTGGCCTGGTCTGCGTGCACCTCGGGGTCGGCGAGCTGCTGTTCCAGCTCGTAGTACTCCCCCAGTAGGTCGTCCAGCTTCACGTTCGCCCGTCCCCGTCGTGTTGTGCCTGCCTCGCCTGTCCGTCTCCCCCTCGGGGGTCAGCCTGGTCCCGCGGGGCCGGGTGAGGGCCCCGCGGGACGGCGGGCGGCGCTACTTGCGCTTGCCGAAGCGCTTCTCGAAGCGGGCGACGCGGCCGCCGGTGTCCAGGATCTTCTGCTTGCCCGTGTAGAACGGGTGGCACTCGGAGCACACCTCGGCGCGGATCTTGCCCTCGGTGACGGTGCTGCGGGTGGTGAAGTGGGCACCGCAGGTGCAGGTCACCTCGGTAGCGACGTACTCGGGGTGGATGTCGGCCTTCATGTGTGTCTCCTCATCAGGGGCGCGACCGCCGGACGCATGACTGGCCGGGCCGCCAGGGGGCGGGTCGGTCGTCGTGGGCCATGCGCGAACCGGTGTCGCGGCGATCCGGGTAACGGGGCGGCGGGCCCCGCCGAAGCAGGGGCGGGCCACTCCCCGCTACCAGTTTGCCAGACCCACAACGTTGCCGGGACCAGTACCTATTCCTCCCCCTTCCGGCGGCCTCCTTCCGGGGCGGTTCCGGCGGTGCGGGAGGGGGGCTTGTTCGCGTCGGCCCTGCGCATGAGGAGGACGAGGGCGGCGAGCACGGCGAGGATCAGGAGGAGCATGACGGTGCCGGTGTTGGGGCCGAACCCGTAGACGAGGACGTAGCTCACCGACCCCGCCAGCAGCACGTAGTAGGTCATGGGCAGGAGGCTCTGGCGGATGAGGTCGCCCTCGCGTCCGGCCAGGCCGACCACCGCGGAGGCGGCGACCACGTTGTGCACGGTGATCATGTTGCCCGCGGCGCCGCCCACGGCCTGGGTGGCCACGACGGTCTCGGGCGGGATGCCGATGCGTTCGGCGGTGGAGAACTGGAAGAGGGAGAACATCAGGTTGGACACGGTGTTGGAGCCCGCGACGAAGGCGCCCAGGGCGCCGATCCAGGGGGCGTAGAGCGGCCAGGTGGTCCCGCCCAGTTCGGCTGCTCCGGCGGCGAGGGTGAGCGGCATGCTCTCCATGGCGGTGTCGCCGAAGTCGCCTCCGGTGTTGATGAAGACGCGGACGAGCGGGACGGCGAAGAGCAGGGCGACGGCCGCCCCGGCCAGCTGCGATCCGGCCATCCGCCAGGAGTCGAGGATCTGGCGGCGCGTCATGCGGTGCAGGCCGTAGGTGAGCAGGCAGACGAGGATGAAGGTCGCGCCGGGAGAGTAGAGGGGTTCGACGAGCTGGGAGACGGGGGTGCCGAAGATGTCGGTGGCTCCGACCGTGACGCCGGTCAGCCAGTTCTCCAGGGGCGTGACGGTGCGGGTGGCCACCAGCAGCGCGGCGACCATGAGGTAGGGCGCCCAGGCGGCCAGGAAGCCGACACGCCTGCCGTCGGCGGGCGCGGTCTCGTCGTCCCCCGGGGAGAGCGTGCCGCTCCAGCGGGCCAGCCAGTCCTCGCGGGGCGGGAAGTCCCAGGTCCGCTTGGGCATGAGGAAGCCCTTGCGCGCGGCGAGGACGACGATGACCAGGCCGGTGAGGCCGCCGAGGAGGCTGGTGAACTCCACGCCGAGGAAGTGGTTGTACAGGACCGAGGGGACGGTCATGGCGAAGGCGGCGAACAGCGCGAACCTCCACACCCCGAGGCCGTCGGAGAAGCGCCGGTTCCCGCCGTAGAAGCCGCAGAGCATGCAGCAGATGAAGAGCGGGACGAGGGTTCCGGCGACGGCGTGCAGCAGGACGGTCTGGAACCCGATGAGGCTGACGAACCCGGGCACGTCCAGGCCGAGTTCGGCGGCGCGCGCGGCGACCGCGGACGAGCCCTCCAGCCCTCCGGAGACGCCGACGAGGATGGGCGTGCCCACCGCACCGAAGCTGACCGGTGTGCTCTGGATGACCAGGCCGACCATGACGGCGGCCATCGCGGGGAAGCCCAGGGCGAGCAGGAGCGGCGCGGCCACGGCGGCGGGGGTGCCGAAGCCGGAGGCGCCCTCGATGAAGCTGCCGAACAGCCAGCCGATGATGATCGCCTGGACGCGGCGGTCGGGGCTGATGTCGGTGAAGGTGGCGCGGATGGTGGCGATGGCGCCGCTCTTGGTGAGGGTGGACAGCAGCAGGAGCGCGCCGAAGATGATGTAGAGCAGACCGATCGCGAGGATGAGTCCCTGGACGGTGGAGGCCGCGATCGCGACCCAGTCGGTCCGCCAGAAGAGGACGGCGACGGCGACCACGACGACGTATCCGGCGGGCATCGCGTACATGGCCGGGAGGCGGAACCCGACGAGCAGGACGCCGACGAGGACGATCGGGGCGAGCGCGAGGAGGCTGAGTAGGGCGAGGTTGTCCATCCGGGCGGCTCCCTGGTGCGGGGACTACTCGACGGCGCGACCCTAAATCGTTTTCCTGTCGCGGGATACACCCTTCTGTGATCCGCAACACAGTAGTGATCTTTTTCGTCTCACGGGCTGCTCCTTCCGCGATTCGAAAGGAGAGCGGTTGCGGAAGCGGCCGGTCCCGCGCGGGACTCCGCCCGGAGCGGACGCGTTCCGCGCGGACACGACGAAGCCCCCCTCCCGGAACGGGAGAGGGGCCTGCTTCGACCGGGGGTCGCGGGTCAGCGCTCGGGGCCCACGGTGGTCTTCTGGATCTGGAGCAGGAACTCGGCGTTGCTCTTGGACTCCTTCATCTTGTCCAGGAGCAGCTCGATGGCCTGCTGGGTGTCGAGCGCGTGCAGCACCCGGCGCAGCTTCCAGACCACGTTGAGCTCCTCGGACGACATGAGGATCTCCTCCTTGCGGGTGCTGGACGCGTCCACGTCCACCGCCGGGAAGATCCGCTTGTCGGCCAGGCTCCGGTTGAGCTTGAGCTCCATGTTGCCGGTGCCCTTGAACTCCTCGAAGATCACCTCGTCGGCGCGCGAGCCGGTCTCGACCAGCGCCGTGGCCAGGATGGTCAGCGAGCCGCCGCCCTCGATGTTGCGGGCCGCGCCGAAGAAGCGCTTGGGCGGGTAGAGCGCCGTGGAGTCCACACCGCCGGACATGATGCGCCCGCTGGCCGGGGCGGCCAGGTTGTAGGCGCGACCCAGGCGGGTGATGGAGTCCAGCAGGACGACGACGTCCATGCCCATCTCCACGAGCCGCTTGGCGCGCTCGATGGCCAGGTCGGCGACGACCGTGTGGTCCTCGGCGGGCCGGTCGAAGGTCGAGTGGATGACCTCGCCCTTGACCGTGCGCTGCATGTCGGTGACTTCCTCGGGCCGCTCGTCGACCAGGATCACCATCAGGTAGCACTCGGGGTTGTTCTCGGTGATGGCGTTGGCGATCGCCTGCACCACCATCGTCTTGCCCGCCTTGGGCGGGGAGACGATCAGCCCGCGCTGCCCCTTGCCGATGGGCGCCACGAGGTCGATGATGCGCGTGGTGAGGATCTGCGGCTCGGTCTCCAGGCGCAGGCGCTCCTGGGGGTACAGGGGAACCAGCTTGGAGAACTCCTGGCGGCCCCGGGCCTGGTCGGGCGACATGCCGTTGACCGAGTCCAGGCGCACCAGGGCGTTGAACTTCTCCCTGCGCTCGCCGTCCTTGGGCTGGCGGACCGCGCCGATGATGTGGTCGCCCTTGCGCAGGCCGTGCTTGCGGACCTGGGCCAGGGAGACGTAGACGTCGCTCTGGCCGGGGAGGTAGCCGGTGGTGCGCACGAAGGCGTAGTTGTCCAGGATGTCGAGGATGCCCGCGACCGGCAGCAGGACGTCGTCCTCGCCGATCACCGGCTCCGGCTCCTGGCCCCCGCCGCGTCCGCGGCGGTCACGGCGGTCCCGGCGGCGCCCGCGGCGGCGTCCGCCGAAGTCGTCGTCGTCGCCGCCACCGCCACCACCGGAGCCGCGGCCCTGGTTCTGGCCGCCACCACCCTGCTGGGCGTTGCTGTTCGCGTTCTGGTCGTCACCGCCGCGGTTGCGGTTGCGGCGGTTGCGCTGGCGCTCGCGACCCTGCCCGGACCTGTTGTCACGGTCCTCGGCGGAGTCGGGGCCGTTCTTCTGGGGGGTGCTGGATGTCTTGGTCACGCTGCTCGCGGAGGTAGAGGATTCGGCGCCGTCCACCGCCCGGGGCTGGTCGCCGGGCTCGTCACCGCGTCGGCGGGACGAACGACGACCGCGGGAGGGCTTGTCGCCCCGTCCGCCCTGGGGGTCGGTCACGGCCTGGTCCGACGGCTGCTTGTCCGCGCGCTTGCGCGGGGCCTCGTCCGAGCCCGGCGTCTCGGGAGCCTCGGCCCGGCCGTCGGTTGCCTCGACCTTACCGGCCTTGGACGCCGTCTCTGCGCTCTTTGCTGTTTTGGCCTTCGTGGGGCCGCCGACCGGGCCGCCCTGCTTGGCCTCGATCGCGGCGATGACGTCGCTCTTGCGCATGCGCCCCGTACCGGTGATACCCAGGCTGGACGCGAGCTTCTGGAGCTCGGGGAGCTTCAGGGCCGCGAGACCGGTGCCGCGCGACGCCGTGCGGGACCGCGAGGGCGTGGCTGTCGGCGCGCCATCGCCAGCCTCCGTCACGGAAACGCCGGTGGTGGCTTTGTCTTCGACCGCCGCGTCCGTTCGGAGTTCGGTGGTGTCGCTCACTAAGGGTCCTTCCCAAGGAGCGGGCGTCGGCCGTCAGCGGGTGCTGGAGCGGCCGGCCCGGTGGTGCGAACCGGCAGGGCCGGGTAGGGCGTGCCCCACGTGGATGTTCGGAAACCGGCGTGAAGGCGGTCCCGTACCCAATCGCGACGGGCTCTGGGTACAGCCAGACGTCGGGGCGGATGGCTCGGTGGTGTTGCCCGTCCATCGTGGAGACACGCTCATCCGAGGAGGAGCGGGCTGCGATGACGTTGGCGACAGTCGCGGGAGAACCGCGGACTCGACACGTCGGCCGCCGCTTCCGGTTGGTCGTGGGACCGGACCACCGGAGTATGGGACGCGAAGGCCGTTGTGGCGGATGAGCACTCGCCCCGCAACGGGGCATCTGGTGCTTCACCTAGCCTAACACCACCACAGGCCACGGCTATTCCTCGACACAGGTGCTACGGATGGGGAGATGGGGACCGCACCCCCGCCAGCTCCACGAGCAGGGGGCGTATGTCCCAATTCTTACCCGCCCTCCGGCGGATCGAATCAACCTGGTCCGCGATTTCCGGCGAATCCGCGGACGCCTCCCCCGCCCCCGTGGAGCACAGGACCAGGACCGTCGGCCCCGCCCCGGAGACCACCGCGGGCAGTTTCTCGTGTTGCCGCAGGTCACGGATGAGGTCGAGGGTGTCCGGCATGGCCGGGGCGCGGTAGGACTCGTGTAGCCGATCCCGCGTGGCCGCGTACAGGGCCTCGGGATGGCCACAAACGGCCGCGGTCATCAGCGCGGCGCGCCCGGCGTTGAACGCGGCGTCGCCGTGGGGCACCCGCTCGGGCAGCAACCCGCGGGCCCGTTCGGTGGACAGCCGCCACTCGGGCACGCACAGCACCGGTAGGACGCGGGGGTCCGGGGCCAGGGACACCGCGCCCCAGCGGTCGCCGTCGCGGTAGGCGACCGTGTAGCCGCCGTAGACGCAGGGGGCCACGTTGTCGGGGTGGCCCTCGATGTCCGCGGCGATCTGGTAGACGCCGTCGCGGTCCGGTCCGCCGTCGGGGCCGGTGCGCCCCAGCAGGGCGCTGGCGGCGGCCACGCCGCCGACGATCGCCGAGGAGGAGGAGCCCAGACCGCGCGCGTGCGGGACTCCGTTGACGCAGGTCAGGTCGAGTCCGGGCAGTTGTTCCCCGGCCCGCTCGAAGGTCTCGCGCATGGCGCGCACCACGAGGTGGCGCTCGTCGAGGGGGACCTCGTCGGCGCCCTCCCCCTCGACGCGCACGCGCAGCTCGCCGTCCTCTCGGAGGGACGCCTCGAACGTGTTGTACAGGCGCAGTGCCAGGCCCAGGGCGTCGAAGCCCGGTCCCAGGTTGGCGCTGGTGGCGGGGGCCTGGACGGACACCCGGGTGGAACGTGATGGGCTCACGGTGGGTTCCTTCGGTGTTCTCGCGCTCTCGCGGGCCCGGCCGGGGGCCGGGCGCCGGGGGGCGGAGCGGGCGGGTCAGGCCAGGTCGAGGGCCTGGGCCGCGGCGAGGGCGTCGACCGGGACGGTGGTGGCGGAGGAGGCTCCGGCCAGCGCCCAGTCGGGGTCCTTGAGGCCGTTGCCGGTCACGGTGCACACCACGCGGCTGCCGGGCTCGACCAGCCCCGCCTGGACGGACTGGAGCAGGCCGGCGACGCTGGCGGCGGAGGCCAGCTCCACGAACACGCCCTCCTCGGCGGCGAGGAGCTTGTAGGCGGCCATGATCTGGCGGTCGGTGACCTTGTCGATGAGGCCGCCGGACTCGTCGCGGGCCTGCTCGGCCAGCTTCCAGGAGGCGGGGTTGCCGATGCGGATGGCGGTGGCGATGGTGCTCGGGCTGGTGACGGGCGCGCCGTTGACGATGGGTGCGGAGCCGCTGGCCTGGAAGCCGAGCATGCGCGGGTTGCGGGTGGAGATCCCGTCCCTGGAGTACTCGGTGTAGCCCATCCAGTAGGCGGTGATGTTGCCCGCGTTGCCCACGGGGATGCAGTGGACGTCGGGGGCGTCGCCGAGGGCGTCGACGATCTCGAAGGCGGCGGTCTTCTGCCCCTGGAGGCGGTAGGGGTTGACCGAGTTCACCAGGGCGACCGGGTAGTCCACGCTGAGCTTGCGGGCCAGTTCGAGGCAGTCGTCGAAGTTGCCGTCGACCTGGAGCAGGCGGGCGCCGTGGACGAGGGCCTGGGCCAGCTTGCCCATGGCGATCTTGCCCTGGGGCACCAGCACGGCGCAGGTCATGCCCGCGCGGATGGCGTAGGCGGCGGCGCTGGCGCTGGTGTTGCCGGTGGAGGCGCAGATGACGGCCTTGGCGCCGTCCTCGGCGGCCTTGGTGATGGCCATGGTCATGCCGCGGTCCTTGAAGGACCCGGTGGGGTTGAGCCCCTCGACCTTGAGGAAGACCTCGCAGCCCGTGAGCTCGGACACGCGCGTGGCGGGCAGCAGGGGCGTGCCGCCCTCCTGGAGGGTGACAACGGGGGTGCTCTCGTTGACGGGGAGGCGGTCGCGGTACTCCTCGACGATGCCTCGCCACGCCCGTGCCATGCTCACGACTTGTCCCTTTCGGGTGGATGCGGCTTCGCTTGACGCGCGGTGGAAGCGGCGGGGCTCCCGGACGGCCCGGCGGCGCGTCCGTCGTCCCCACCAGCTACGAGTCTATGACCCCGCCCGCACTATCTCGAATCGCGGTCGGGTGTCTCATGATACGGACACAGGGGTCGGCAGGGCGGGCCGCACGGGTTCCGTGCGGCCCGCCCCGGGGTCGCGGCCGTCCGCGGTGCGCGGTCCCCTCAGTCGGCGAAGGTCTCCACGCGCATCACGCTGGCCACCTCGCGGACCATGTCGTGGACGCGCAGGTCCTCGACCGTGGCGCTGAGCGCGGCGTCGGGGGCGGGGTGGCTCACCAGCACCAGCTGGGCGTCGTCCCCGCTGCCCTCCTGGCGCACGTTCTTGATGGACACGCCGTGGTCGGCGAAGATCTCCGCGACCTTGGACAGCACGCCGGGGCGGTCCGCCACGTCCAGCGCCACGTGGTAGCTGGTGATGGTCTCGCCCATGTCGTGCACCGGCAGCCCGGTGTCGTGCCCGCCCTCGGCCACCGAGGTGTCGGCGAGGCGGTTGCGCGCCACCGCGACCAGGTCGCCCAGGACCGCGCTGGCGGTGGGGGTGCCCCCCGCCCCGGCCCCGTAGAACATCAGGCGGCCCGCGGACTCGGCCTCCACGAACACCGCGTTGTAGGCCTCCTTGACACTGGCCAGGGGGTGCTCGACCGGGAGCATCACCGGGTGGACGCGCACACCCACCGACTCGCCGTCCTGCGAGCGCTGGCAGATGGCCAGGAGTTTGACCACGCAGCCCATCGCGCGGGCGCTGGCGATGTCGCCCGCGGACACGCCGGTGATGCCCTCGCGGTGCACGTCGGCGGCGGTCACCCGCTGGGTGTGGAAGGCCAGCCGGGCCAGGATGGCGGCCTTGGCCGCCGCGTCGAAGCCCTCCACGTCGGCGGTGGGGTCGGCCTCGGCGTACCCGAGGGCCTGCGCCTGCTCCAGGGACTCGGTGAACCCGGCGCCCAGGGAGTCCATCCGGTCGAGGATGTAGTTGGTGGTGCCGTTGACGATGCCCAGCACGCGGTTGACCCTGTCCCCCGCGAGCGAGTCGCGCAGGGGCCGCAGCAGCGGGATCGCGCCCGCCACGGAGGCCTCGTAGTACAGGTCCACCCCGGCGTCGCGGGCGGCGGCGTGCAGGGTCTGGCCGTCCTCGGCGAGCAGGGCCTTGTTGGCCGTGACCACGGACTTGCCCGCCTTGATCGCGGCGAGGATCAGCGAGCGGGCCGGTTCGATGCCGCCGATGACCTCCACCACGAGGTCGATGTCGGGACGCGTGGCCAGGGCCGTGGCGTCGGTGGTCAGCAGCGCCGGGTCGACACCGCGGTCGCGGCCCAGGCGGCGCACCGCGATGCCCCCGATCTCGATGGGCGTGCCCACCCGCGCGGCCAGTTCCTCGGACTGCTCGTTGACCAGGCGGACGACTTCCGAGCCCACCACGCCGCATCCGAGCAGCGCCACCTTCATCGCCATTTGGGCGTGACTCCCACTTCTCTCGTGAATCCTCGTCTCGGGGCGGCCCCGGCCGCCGTCGGGACCGTTCAGCCGACGTCGAGGCGGAGGAGGTCCTCCTCGTTCTCCCTGCGCACGATGACGCGGGAGCTCCCGCCGCGGACCGCGACCATGGCCGGCCGGGGCAGGTGGTTGTAGTTGCTCGCCATGGAGTAGCAGTAGGCCCCGGTGGCGGCGACGGCCACCAGGTCGCCCGGGCGCAGGTCGGCGGGCAGGTAGAGGTCGTGGACGATGATGTCGCCGCTCTCGCAGTGCTTGCCGACCAGGCGGGACAGCATGGGTTCGGCGTCGCTCTCGCGGGAGACGAGCTGGCTGGTGTACTCCGAGCCGTACAGGGCGGTGCGGATGTTGTCGCTCATGCCGCCGTCGACGCTGACGTAGGTGCGGATGCCCTCGACGTCCTTGACGGTACCGACCTCGTAGACGGTGATCCCCGCCGGGCCCGCGATGGCGCGGCCGGGCTCGACCGCGATGCGGGGCACCGGCAGTCCGGCCTCCTCGCACTCGCGGCGCACGATGGAGGTGAGGCTCCCCGCGATGGTCTTGGGGTCCAGGGGGTCGTCGCCGGAGGTGTAGGCGATGCCCAGGCCGCCGCCGAGGTCGAGCTCGGCCAGGGTGACGCCCAGCTCCTCGTGGACCCCGGTGAGGAACCGGGTCACGCGGCGGGCGGCGACCTCGAAGCCGGAGGTGTCGAAGATCTGCGAGCCGATGTGCGAGTGCAGGCCGACGAGTTCCAGGTGCCGGTCGGCCAGGACGCGGCGGACGGCCTCGGCGGCGGCGCCGGTGCTCATCGCGAAGCCGAACTTCTGGTCGTCGTGGGCGGTGGCGACGAACTCGTGGGTGTGCGCCTCCACGCCGGTGGTGACGCGGATGAGGACCTTGGGCCGGGCTCCGAGTTCGGCGGCGATCGCGCCGAGGCGCCCGATCTCGTCGAGGGAGTCGATGATGACGCGGCCCACCCCGGCCTCGACGGCGCGGCGCAGCTCGGCGGCGGACTTGTTGTTGCCGTGCATGCCGATGCGCTCGGCGGGGACCCCTGCGGCCAGGGCGACGGTGAGTTCGCCGCCCGAGCACACGTCGAGCTTGAGCCCCTCCTCGTTGACCCAGCGCGCGACGGCCTTGGTCAGCAGGGCCTTGCCCGCGTAGTAGACGTCGGCGTCGGAGAAGGCGGTGCGGTAGTCGCGGGCGCGGCCCCGGAAGTCCTCCTCGTCCATGACGAAGAGCGGTGTGCCGTGGGCGGCGGCGAGTTCGCGCACGCCGACGCCGCCGACGGTGAGTTCACCGTCCGCTCGGCGCGCGGTGGCGGGCCACACGCGCGGGTCGAGGGCGTTGAGGTCCTCGGGCGGCAGCGGCGGGTTGTCCTCCGGCAGGATCTCCGCGTGGCGGGAACCGGCGGGGTGGGCGTAGCGGCTCATGATCGGCTTTCGGCTGGGACTGTACGGCTGTGCGGGTCGGCGGCACCCCCCATTGTCCACCGAACCGATCGGAACACCAGGGACGGGTACGGCCCACCGGGGGGCGCGGAGCGTCTACAGCCTTGTGGGCGCTGACACCCCGAGCAGGAGGAGTCCGGCGCCGAGGATCCCGGCGACGGCCGCTGGCAGGGCCGGGTCCGCGGCGGTCCGCTCAGAGGCTTCGGGGACCGCGGCGGAACACGTCCGCCACTCATCGTAGGCACTGGTCAGCGCCTCCAGGTATCGGACCAGGATATGGGGTTCCTCTCGGCGGGCGGCCGTGTCCAGGACGCTGGGGCCGTCGAAGAGGAGGCCGCGCACGGCGGCGGTGCGGTCGGGGTCGGCCGCGGGGGGCGGCGCGCCCTCGGCGGTCCAGCGCACGAGGCTGGTCGCGTGGGCGTGGGCGTAGCGCATCCGGAAGGCGGGGTTGGCGTCGGTCAGGCGCGCCCAGGCCCCGGGGTACTCGGCGGAGGGCAGCACCGGCAGGTCGCGCCCGGTGGTCTCGGTCCCGCGCGGGCGTTCGGGCACCGAGCGGCAGAAGGCGACGCGCGCGCTGTCCTCGCCGACCGCGCCGAGGGCGCGCGCGGCGGGGGTGAGCAGTTCCCGGTGCCCGCCGTCGAGGTAGGGGTCGCGCCAGGTGGCCCCGCCGGGGGCGGGCGGAGGGGTCTGGGGGCCGACGGCCAGGGCGATGCGGGCGCGGGCGTCGGTGCGGGCGAGCCTGCGGGCCTGGGCGACCGGCCCGGCCTCGTGCAGGGCGGAGGCCGGCCACTCCCCTTCGCCGTCCCAGTCCCGGCCGGTGAGGAAGCGGGGCCCGTCGGCCGCCGCGGTGAGCAGGGCGTCGCGCTGGCGCCCGGTGAAGGTGACGTTGAGGAAGCCGCGTCCGTCGCCGGTGACGCGGTCGAAGTCCACCAGGCCCTCGTCGCGCATGGCCGAGAGCTCGGCGGCGACGCGGTCGCGGACCTCGGCGCGGCGGTCCCCCCGGCGGTCGGGCTCCCGGCCTCCGGAGCCGCCCGCCAGGCGGGGCGGCAGGGCGGTGGCGGCGTCGGCGCCCCCGTCCGCGTGGTCGTTGCGGGGCCACACGAAGGGGATCGCGTCCGGGGCCAGGTCCAGGGCCCGCGCGGCGGCCGTGCGGACGGCGGCCTCCAGTTGTCCGGGGGTCACTCCGGGCCCCTGTCGACCAGGCTCCGGATGATGTCGATGAGCACGTCGGGGTCGAAGGGCTTGGTGAGGTAGGCGTCCATACCGACGCGCCTGCCGCGCTGGTGGTCCGTCTCCTGGGTGCGCGCGGTGACCATGATGATGGGGCGGTCGCGGGTGCGGGCGTCGGCGCGCAGGCGCTCGACGGCCGTCCAGCCGTCCACACGGGGCATCATGACGTCCATGGTGACCACGTGCGGGTCGATGTGCGCGGCGCGGTCGAGGCAGTCCTGGCCGTCCACGGCGGTGAACACCTCGAACCCCTCCAGTTCGAGGTTGAGGCGGATGAGCTCGCGGATGACGTCGTCGTCCTCGACGACGAGAACCCGTGTGGGTAGGGCGTTCACGGGCGCGACACTACCG
Source organism: Nocardiopsis sp. M1B1 (assembly GCF_052466615.1). NCBI lineage: Bacteria > Bacillati > Actinomycetota > Actinomycetes > Streptosporangiales > Nocardiopsidaceae > Nocardiopsis > Nocardiopsis sp. M1B1. The sequence goes on along the minus strand of NZ_CP196194.1, from coordinate 1,211,647 downwards.
CCGCCGGGCGACACGGCACCACCGGAACGCGTTCATCGCCGGGCCGGGCCGGGCGCGGCGGCGACGGGTGGACGAAGGACGGCGCGATCCTGCTAGAGTTGTTCACGCAAGCCAGCCCCCTTAGCTCAGGGGATAGAGCATCGGCCTCCGGAGCCGGGTGCGCAGGTTCGAATCCTGCAGGGGGCACATCACAGCGGACCAGCGGGATCTCCCGGCTGGCCGACCGGAACGACGCCGACCGCCACGGTCGGCGTTCTTCGTTTTCCGCCACCTGCGATCGCGTCCGCCGGGTTCTGCCCCGGGCAGGGCGCACGGCGGACAGGACGCGCGACGCCGTGAGGGGCGGGGCGCCGGGGGCTCCCGGCGCCCCGCCCCTCGTTTTCGTGCCGTCCGCGGTCCGGGCCGCCGGTGGCCGTCCGGCCGCCGCGGTGCGGCGGGCGGCGCCCGGTCAGGCGGGGCCGGGCAGCGGCCAGGAACCGTCCACGACCGCCTCGGGGTCCCTGCGCCGCAGGTACTCCTGGAAGCTCGCGGCCTGTTCGGCCTTCCAGTCGGCCTGCGCGGCGTGCAGGTCGTCGATGTCCATGGCCGCCAGTTCGGGGTGGGCGGCGGCGAGCTTCCAGGCCAGCCGGGCGGCGGCGAGCGCGTCCGCGGCGGCCCCGTGCGCCTGGTCGGCGTCCAGGCGCACGCCGTGGTGGGCGCACACGTCGACCAGCTTGCGCGAGCCGCGCCGGAAGGTGTCGAAGCGCTTGTCGATCACCAGCGGGTCCAGGACGCGCAGCATCCCGTCGAAGCGCGCCCCTGCGTCGTGGCGCCGGAGTTCGGCGGAGAGCAGGCCCAGGTCGTAGGGGGCGTTGTAGACCACCACCGGCAGCCCGTCCACGGCGGCCTTCTCCAGGGCGGCGCCGATCTCGGGCACCGCCTCGGCGGCGGGGCGGCCGTGCTCACGGGCGTGCTCGGTGGTGATGTGGTGGATGTCGGTGGCCTCCCGGGGGATCTCGATCCCGGGGTCGATGAGCCAGGTGGTGACGTCCTTGGTGCGTGCGGCGGGGTCGATGCGCCACAGGGCGGCGGTGACGATCCGGTCGTTGCCGGTGTCCAGGCCGGTGGACTCGGTGTCGAACGCGGCCATGGGCCGGGTGTGCCAGGTCATGGGGACCTTTCCGGGTCGGGATGTGCCCATAGGTACCCGCTCCGGCGCGTGTTGTGCCGGAGCGGGCGGACTTTCGCGGGTGCGGTCCCTCCCGTGGACGGTGTCGGCGCGGGGCCCGCCGCGCGGTCCGACGGCCGGTGCCCGCCCGGTGCGGCGCCGTCCGGAAGGCGTTGTCCACAGGCGCGGACGGCCTCTGGTGCGGCGGGCGCGCGTGCCCTAACTTCGGAGCATGAAGTTCCTGGTACGCGAACGCGTTTTCGACATCGGTGACGACTACTGGGTGACCGACGAGGCGGGTGAGAAGGTCTTCCTCGTGGACGGCAAGGCGCTGCGGCTGCGCACGACCTTCGAGCTCAAGGACACCGGCGGCACCGTCCTCGCCGTCATCCGCAAGAAGCTGTTCAGACTGCGCGACCAGATGAGGGTCGAGCGGGAGGGCGGCACCACCGCCACCGTCCGCAAGCGCCTGGTCAACCCGCTGCGCGACAAGCTCGTGGTGGAGGTGGAGGGCGCGCCGGACTGGGAGGTGACCGGGGACTTCCTCGACAAGGAGTACGTGATCAGCGACGAGCACGGCACCGTCGCGCACGTGTCCCGCAAGTGGTTCCGCGTCCTGGACACCTACGCGGTGGACGTGAACACCCACCGCGCCGACATCGCCGGGGACCCCGCCCTGGTGATCAGCGTGGCGGTGGCCGTGGACGCCCTCACCCGTGACGAGGACGACGAGGAGGGGCCGGGGGACTGAACCGGGGCGCGCGGCGGCGCCCCGGCCCTCCCCCGGGTCAGGCGTCGCGCCGGCGGAACAGCCACAGCGCCGCCGCCCACACCAGCACCGCCATGGAGGGCGGGCGGGCCGCGGGTTCGGTCGCGGCGGTCACCGGTGGTGCTCCGTTCCGGAGGCGGGCGGGGAGTGCCCCCGTCCACGGTCTCAGTGTCCGGTGGATCCGTCGACGCGCTCGCGCAGCAGGTCGGCGTGGCCGTTGTGGCGCGCGTACTCAGCGATCAGCCTCACCAGCATGGTCCGCAGCTGGACGGGGTCCCCGTGATCCGGTCCGCCGATCGCGTCCAAGGGGGAGGCGGCGGCGATCTCCCGCCCTCGGGCGACCTCCTCGTGCCAGACCGCGAACGCATCGGCCGGGTCGCCCACCACGTCGCCGAGGACGGAGAGGGTGGCTGGCTGTAGTGCCCGGGGTGTCCGCGATGGACCAGACTGTCGTTGGTCGACGGGCGAGACGAAGGGACGGCGGGCATGGGCGCGGTCTGGAGGCGGGCGCTGAGGGCCAGCACGTACCTGCTGGTGGTCCTGGGTTCGGGACTGGTGACGCTGGCGATGCTGCCGCTGACCCTGGCCGTGGCGCTGACCATCCCTCTCGGGGGGCTGGGGTTCGTGCTGCTCCCGCGCTGGGTGGGGCTCCTGGGCCGGTGGGCCTCCTGGCACCAGCGGTGGGCCTCCCGCTTCCTGGGCGTGCCGGTCCCGCGCGTGGGCGGGCGTGAGGCGTCCGGCTTCCGGGAGCTGTGGGGGCGTCCGTCCACCCGCCGCGTCCTGCGGTGGCTGCCCGCGTTCGCGCCCGCCAGCACCGTGCTGGGGCTCGTGGGGCTGCTGGCCCTCGCGATGCCGCTGAGCGCGCCGCAGTACCTGTTCTGGTGGGCGGTCCCGCGAGGGGAGCCGTTGCAGCTCCTGTGGCTCCCCGTGCTGGACTGGGGCACCGCGCTGGTCACCGGGGTCGCCTACGCGGTGATCGGGTGCGCGCTGGGCCTGGGCGCGGCCGTCCCGGCGGCCCGGGCCCACGCCCGCATGACCCTGGCGCTGCTGGCCCCCACGGAGGCGGAGCTGCTGGCGGCCAGGGTGGACGAGCTGAGCCGCACGCGCGCCGACGTGGTGGACGCGCACGGCGCGGAGCTGCGCCGGATCGAGCGCGACCTGCACGACGGCACCCAGGCGCGGCTGGTGGCGATCGCGATGCAGCTGGGCGTGGCGCGGGAGGCGGTGGAGAACCCGGCCGTGGCCGCGCTGCTCCGGAACGCCCACGAGGGCGCCGAGGAGGCTATGGCCGAGCTGCGCGAGGTGATCCAGGGCATCTACCCGCCGATCCTGGCCGACCGGGGCCTGTCCGGGGCGCTGACCGCGCTGGCCGCCCGCACCACCGTCCCCACCCGCCTGGACGTGGGCGAGCTGGGCGCGCTCCCGGTGGCGGTGGAGACCGCGGCCTACTTCGTGGTCACCGAGTCGGTCACCAACGCGGTCAAGCACAGCGGTGCCGGGGAGGTCTCCGTGCGCCTGGAGCGGGCGGGCGGCGTGCTGCGGGTGACGGTGCGCGACGACGGCTCGGGCGGGGTGGACGAGGAGCGCGGCAGCGGGGTGCGGGGACTGCGCCGCCGGGTGGCCGCCCTGGACGGTACGGTACGCGTGGACAGCCCGGCGGGCGGGCCGACCGTGATCGACGTGGAGATGCCGTGCGGATCGTGATCGCCGAGGACAACGTGCTGCTGTCGGCGGGTCTGGAGCTGCTGCTCTCCACCAGGGGCTTCGAGGTGGCCGAGGTGGCGGCGGACGCGGCGGCCTTCGCCGACGCCGTGGACCGCCACCGGCCCGACCTGGCCATCGTGGACGTGCGGCTGCCGCCGAACTTCCGCGACGAGGGCATCCACGCGGCGATCGGGGCCCGCCGCAGGCACGAGGCGCTGCCGGTGCTGGTGCTCTCGCAGTACGTGGAGAGGGACTACGCCGGGGAGCTGCTGGCCGACGGCCGCGGCGGGGTGGGTTACCTGCTCAAGGACCGGGTGGGCCGGGTCAGCGAGTTCGTGGACGCACTGCGGCGGGTGGCCGGGGGCGGCACGGTGATGGACCCGGCGGTGGTGCAGCAGCTGCTGGCCCGCCGGGTCCGCGACCCCCTGGAGTCGCTCACCCGGCGCGAGAACGAGGTCCTGGCGCTGATGGCGGAGGGGCTCGACAACGGGGAGATCGCCGAGCGGATCGTGGTCACCGAGAACGCGGTGCACAAGCACGTCGGCAACATCTTCGCGAAGCTGGGGCTCTCGCCCTCCGACAGCGGGCACCGCCGGGTGCGCGCGGTGCTCGCCTACCTAGACAGCAGGTGAGCGGCCCCGGCCCGGTCCTGTGGTCGGCACCCGGCGGGGAGCGGGTCAGCGGCCGGGCGCCGGGGCCTCCTCACGGGTTCCCCCGCGGGTGACCAGCAGGCCGGTGGCGGCCGCGGTGAAGAACATCAGCACGCCGTACACCGCGGACGGGACGGCGATCTCGGTGCTGCCGAGCAGGGCCGGGCTGAGCGCGATGGCCAGGGACAGCGTGGTGTTGTGCAGGCCGATCTCCATGCAGGAGGCGATCGCCTCGGGGCGGCCGGTGCCCAGGACGCGCGGCGCCCAGTAGCCGATGGTGAGGCTGGCGATGTTGAACAGCAGCACCATCAGCCCCACGGACACGATGTAGTCGCCGATGTTGTCGAGTTCCTGGTAGAGCGCGACGGCGATAACGCCGAACAGCACCGCGACGGAGGCGATCTTGACCGGTCTCTCCATGCGCCGGGCGAAGGACTGCGCCCGCGCCCTGACGAGCATGCCGACCGCGACGGGGACCAGGATGACCGCGAACACCTGGAGGACCTTGCCGACCTGGAGGCCGAGGGTGTCGCCGTCGCCCATGAAGCGGGCGATGGCCAGGTTGGTGATCAGCGGCAGGGTCACCATGGCGGTGAGGGAGTTGAGCGCCGTCAGGGAGATGTTGAGCGCGACGTTGCCGCGGAACAGGTGGCTGTACAGGCTGGCGGTGGTGCCGCCGGGCGAGGCGGCGAGCAGCATCATGCCCACCGCCAGGGCGGGCGGCGGGTCGAAGAGCAGGACGAGGGCGAGGCAGACCAGGGGCAGGACGAGGATCTGGCAGCCCAGGACGAGCGCGACCGTGCCGGGCATCCTGGTCAGACGGACGAAGTCCCCGACGGTCAGGCTCAGGCCGAGGCCGAGCATGATGACGGCGAGTGCCGCCGGGAGCGCGATCGTGGCGATGGTGGAATCCATGGGCGGACACCTCGGGGCGGGCCGCGCGGGGGGCGCGATCGGGCGGTCGGGGGGAGTGGCCGGCCGTCGCGGACCGCGGAGGTGAGGGGGTCGGCCTGAGGCGCCGCGTGCGGTGTCACGGGGCCCGCGGGCCCGTGCGGACCGGGGATCGCGCCGTCCCGTGATCCGCGCCACATGCGGCTACTGGCCAGTATGCTGACACGCCCGCGCCCGGGTGGCAAGAGCGGACGCCCCGTCCGGCTCTCCCCCGCCCCTCTCCCCCCGTCCCGGGGGGCTCAGGCCGCGGGCCAGGAGCTGCCGGTGAGGTCGTAGGCCAGGTGGAACCACACCTTGCGAATGCTGGGGTGGCCGTTGTCGCCCCAGGCGGTGGCGAAGCTGTCGACCAGGGCCAGGCCCCGGCCGTTCTCCGCGGTGAGCCGGTCGCCCTCCAGCGGTCCGGCGCTCAGCGGGCGGTCCTCTCCCGGCTCGGAGCGCGTGGGCCTGCCGTTGTCCCGGCAGACCAGCGTGAGCCCGTTGGGCGCCCGGGTCACCCGCAGCACGAAGGTCTGGCCCTCCTCGCCGGAGCGGCTGTGCCGGATGGCGTTGGTGGCCAGCTCGGTGCCCAGCAGCGAGAAGACGTACCGGTAGTCGCTGTCCCGGGCGGCCGCGCAGGTGTCCAGGAAGGCGCGGGCCAGCGGCACGCTGGCGGGCTCCCCGGGGAACTCCCAGTGGCGTTTGGTGAAGGGGACCGGCGGCCGTCCGCTGAAGTAGTGCCGGTACTCGTCGGGCACACCCGTGAGGACGGTGTCCTCGGCCTTGGCCAGAGCCGGCACGGAGACGAGCGTGGGCATGGGAGGACTCCTTCGGCGGGGCGGTTCAGTGGGCAGGCGAACCGGGGGAAGGGGGCGGCTGCGGGAGCGTTCTGGAACCGCCTTCGGGGGAGGGGCGGCGGGAACGGCTACGACCTTACGCGATCAGAACCCTGTGGGACAGGGGATGCGGGTGTGGTGAGTCCCCGAAATCCCGCGCGTTCTCCGGCCCGTCTCCCCCCGGTCCGGCCCGCCGTTCAGCCCACGGCCCCGAGCGCCTCCTGCGCGGCGGCCTCGGCCGCGGAGCGCTCGGCGGGGACGAGCCCGACCCGAGTGCGGCGGTCCAGCAGGTCAGCGGCGTCCATGGCCCCCTCGTGGCGCACCCCGAAGCGGAGTTCTGCCCCGGTGACGCCGCGGACGAGGGGGGTGAGCAGCTCCGGTGCGGCGTCGGCCTCGGCCAGCACGGCGACCGCCTCGGTGCCGTACCTGGCCACCAGGCGGCGCGGGGCGGCCACGGCGTCCAGTTCCTCGCTCGGGGCGGCGCCGACCAGGGGCAGCGCGCGGGTCCGGCAGGGGCCCGCGGACAGCCCGCGGGAGCGCACGGCGGTGTCGACGGCCTGCTCGGCCATGGCGCGGTAGGTGGTGAGCTTGCCGCCGACCACGGTGACGGTGCCGTTCGGGGCGACCGTGACGGCGTGCTCGCGGGACAGGTCGGCGCTTTCCCCGACCCCGTGCACCAGCGGGCGCAGCCCGGCGAAGGCGCTCAGGACGTCGGCGCGCTCCAGTCGGGTCTCCAGGGCCCGGTTGAACTGGCCCAGCAGGAAGTCCACGTCGCTGTCGGGCACCTCGGGCACGTCCGGCACGGGGCCGTCCAGGGGCTCGTCGGTGAGCCCGGCCAGGACCCGTCCGTCCGGCTGGGGCAGGGCGAACACGAAGCGGCTGGCGCTGCCGTCGATCGGCACGGTGAGCGCGGCCCGGGGGCGGCCCAGGGCGGCGCCGTCGAGCACCAGGTGGCTGCCCCGGCTGGGACTCAGCCGCACGTGGGGGTCGAGCCGGTCGGCGTGGACCCCGGTGGCGTTGACGATCGCGCGCGGGCGCACGGGAACGATCCGGCCCGTCACCCCGTCGCGCAGGACGGCGCCGTCGGCGGCCAGGCTCTCGGCCGAGCAGCGGGTGAGGACCCGGGCGCCCTCGCGGGCGGCGGTGCGGGCCAGGGCCACCACGAGGCGGGCGTCGTCCACGAGCTGGCCGTCGAAGGACACGACGCCGCCGAGGAGCCCCCGCCGCGCGACGCCCGGGAGCAGGCGCAGGGTCTGGCGCGGGCCGACCACGCGGGGCCGGGGCAGCACGCCGCCGGGGGTCCCGGCCATGATCCGCAGCAGGTCGCCGGCGCCCGCCCCGGCGCGGACGAACAGGGCGCGCGCGAGCCCGGTCCCCCGGTGGACGGGGACGACCATGGGCAGGGGCCGCACGAGGTGGGGAGCGGTGACCCGCATGAGGACGTCGCGCTCGCGGGCGCTCTCGTAGGCGATGGCGACCTGTCCCCTGGCCAGGTAGCGCAGGCCGCCGTGGACCAGCTTGGAGCTCCAGCGGCTGGTGCCGAAGGCCAGGTCGTGGCGTTCGACCAGGACGGTGGACAGGCCGCGCGCGGCGGCGTCGAGCGCGACTCCGGCGCCCGTCACTCCCCCGCCGACGACGAGGAGGTCGATCCGGGGGTCGTGCTCCAGCGCGGCGAGGTCGGCCGCGCGCCGGGCGGCGTTGAGGGAGGAGGAGGCGGGAACGGCGGGGTTCATGGGCTCTCCTGGTTCGGCGGGCGGAGGTAGCCGTCCAGGAGGGCGGCGAGCTCGTCGACGAGGCCGGACTCGTCGGTGACGTCGGCGAACAGGCGGCGGGAGGTGACCGTGCCCTGGACCGTGACCAGCACGAGGCGGGCCAGCACCGCGGGGTCTCCCGCGCGCACCGACCCGTCGCGCTGGCCCTCGGCCACGACCGGCTCGACCAGTTCGAGGGCCGCGCGGTGGCTGGTGCCCAGCCGCTGGAACGTGTAGGTGGCCAGGAGTTCGGGCTCGGTGTCCACGATCCGGACGAAGAGCGGGTGGGCGAGCAGCGCGCGGGCGACCCCGGCAGCATGCCGGACCAGCCGGGCGCGCACGTCCTCCCCGGCGGGCCCGCCGGGACCCTCCCCCTGGTCCGCGAGGATGCGCCGCAGCTCCCGGGTGAGCAGGTCGGCCACGAGCGCGGTCGCGTCGGGCCAGCGCCGGTACACGGTGGGGCGGCTCACCCCGGCGCGGCGCGCCACGTCGGTCAGGGTGGTGCGGCGCACCCCGAAGGCCTCGACGCAGGCGCGGGCCGCGTCCAGGATGCGGTCTTCAACGTTACGTATTGACGCCATATGTAAAACTGTAGAGCATGACTGACGACATCTCCCCCGGGGCGGCACCCGAGATGAGCTGGTTCGCGTGGGGCGACCCCGCCCGGGCGCGCGCTCTGGACCCCGGCCTGCGCGACCTGGTCTCCCAGGTGCTGCGGGCCCCTCTGGCGGACCTGTCCCCCGTCCCCGAGGAGCGGGTGGAGCTGCCCCCCTCGCGGCTGGACGAGCGGCCGCGCGGACTGCTCGCCGGTGTGGTCGGGCCCGACCACCTGGACGACGGGGACGCCGCCCGGCTGCGCCACAGCGGCGGCAAGAGCACCCCCGACCTGCTGCTGCGCCGCGCGGGCAGGGCCGACCCCGCGCCGGACGCCGTCCTGTACCCCGCCGACCACGACCAGGTCCGACGCGTCCTGGAGGTGTGCTCGGCCGAGCGCGTGGCCGTGGTGCCCTTCGGCGGCGGCACCAGCGTGGTGGGCGGGGTCGCGCCCCTGCGCGGCGGCCTGCGCGCCGTGGTCAGCCTGGACCTGCGCCGCCTGGACCGGCTGGTGTCGGTGGACACCGAGTCCATGACCGCCGTCCTGGGCGCGGGCGTGCGCACCCCGCGCGCCGAGGCGCTGCTGGCCGAGCACGGGTGCACGCTCGGGCACCTGCCGCAGAGCTACGAGTACGCGAGCGTCGGCGGGTACGCGGCCACCCGTTCCAGCGGGCAGGCCTCCTCCGGGTACGGCCGCTTCGAGGACATGGTGGTCTCGCTGCGCGCGGCCACCCCGCGCGGCACCCTGGACACGGGCGGCCCACCCGCCTCGGCGGCCGGGCCGGACCTGGGCCGCCTGCTGCTGGGTTCGGAGGGGACGCTGGGCGTGATCACCGAGGTGGGGCTGCGGATCCGCCGCCGCCCCGAGCGCGTGCTGGACGAGGCGTGGTCCTTCCCCGACTTCGCGACGGGCGTGGACGCGCTGCGGACCCTGGCCCAGTCCGGGATCCGGCCGACCATGGCGCGGGTCCTGGACGAGGCGGAGACCTTCGTGGGAGCGGCGATGGGAGGGCGCGAGGCCGCGCCCGGCTGCCAGGCGGTCCTGGGCTTCGAGGGCACCGGCGCCGAGGTGGAGGTCCGCGCGGCCGCGGCGCGGGAGGCCATGGCCGGGGCGGGCGGCACCCCGCTGGGCCCCGGGCCGGTGGCGCACTGGCGGGACAACAGGTTCTCCGCGCCCTACCTGCGCGACTCCCTGCTGTCGGCCGGGGTGCTGGCCGAGACCCTGGAGACCGCCGCCCCGTGGAGCGGCCTGCTCCCGCTGTACGCGGCGGTCTCCGGCGCGCTCACCGGGGCGCTGGAGGGCGGGGAGGGCGGCGCCGTGGTGATGTGCCACGTGTCGCACACCTACCCCACGGGCGCCTCGCTGTACTTCACGGTGGTGACGGCGGCCGGGTCCGCGCCGCTGGAGCGCTGGGGACGGGCCAAGCGGGCCGCCTCGGAGGCGATCGCCGCCAACGGCGGGACGATCACCCACCACCACGCGGTGGGGACCGACCATCTGCCGTGGATGGCCGCGGAGATCGGCCCCCTGGGCGGGGAGGTGCTGCGCGCGGTCAAGGCCGCGCTGGACCCGAAGGGGATCCTGAACCCGGGCAAGCTCATCCCCGCCCCCTAGGGCGCCCTGCGGCCGGGACCCGGGGGCGGTCGCCCGCCCCCGGGCGGGCGTCAGGCCCGTTCTCCCTCGCGGGAGAGCTGGCGCTCCACCCGTCCGGCGAAGTCGGCGAGGAAGTCCAGCGCCCCGGCCTCGCCGACGCCGTCGCCGCCGCCGACGGTGTAGGAGACCGAGACCGTCACGTTGACGGTGGCGAAGAACACCGCGCCGTAGGCGTCCGCGTCGCTGTGCTCGTCGCCCTCGACGAGGACCGCGTACCCGGTGTCGCCCGCGGACACGGGACGCCAGTCCAGGACCGCCGCCTCCTCCGCGTGGTGTCCCGCCTCGCGGTCCCGGAGTTCGTCCTCCAGGTCCCCGTGGAGCCTCTCGGCGGTCTCCCCTCCGTCCTCGTAGTCGTAGAGGGAGACGATGACGTGTACGGGGTAGCCGTCGACGTTCCCGACGCTGCAGCTGAGGTAGCCGAGGAGGCCCTCCTCGTCCAGGTACTCCAGTCCGTCCTCCTCGACGGCGGTGTACTCGCCCTCGGCCCGGGGGCTCTCGGTGCCGGGCACGGAGTCCACCAGCTCGGCGGGCAGCAGGCGTCCGCAGCCGGGCAGTTCCGCGTAGGGGCGGCCGTCGGCGATGTTCCACACCACGACGCCGAGGGAGACCGCCAGCAGGACCGCCGCGGCGGCGCCGCCGACGATCAGGCCCCTGCGGGGGCGCCGGGGCGGACCGGGCCGCCCCGGGTGGCCGGGAACCGGCGGCAGCGGCGGCGCGCCCCCGGGTACGCCGTACCCGGGCCGGGCGGGCGGGGCGTGGGAGTGGCCGGGCGCGTGGGGCGGCCGACCGCCCGGCGGCCCCGGGAAGCCCCCCGTGGGCCCCGGGAAGCCCCCCGTGGGCCCCGGATCCGGCTGCGGCTGCCCGGGAGGGCCCGGCCGGGGCCGCGGTCCCGGAGGGGGCTGTCCCGGCTGTCCGGGGAAGGGCTCCCCGCCGGGGGGACCGGGGAACGAACCGTCGTCGGGGGGATAGGTCATCGGCTCCGCGGCGTCGGCCCGTCCGGCGGACGGACGCCGCGCCTCCTCACCAATGCTCGTCGGCCGCGCGCGGCGGCCGGGCACCGCCCCGCCCGCGGGGGGCGCCCGGGCGGGTGCGTCGGGATGTCACCCCCAGTATCGCCAACCGGGGCCGCCGCGTCATGCCCGAGGCCGCAACCGGCCCGCCCCGTGGCCCGAACCGACCGAGGCGGCCCTCCCCTGCCCCGACAATGGATGCCGTGGCACGAGGAAAGCTCCGCATCTACCTGGGATCGGCCCCCGGCGTCGGCACCACGCACAACGCCCTGACCGAGGCCCGCCGCCGGGCCGAGCGCGGCACCGACGTCGTGGTCGCCGCCGCCCACACCCACCGCCGGGCCCGGACCTCCGCGCTCCTGGAGGGCCTGGAGCGGGTTCCACCGCTGCCGTCCGGTTCGGTGGACACCGCGGCCGTGATCGCGCGTGCTCCGCGGACGGCGCTGGTCGACGACCTCGCCCGCGCCAACCCGCCCGGCTCGCCCAACCCCACCCGCTGGCAGGACGTGGAGGAGCTGCTGGAGGCGGGCGTCGACGTGCTGTCCACCGTGGGCATCCACCACCTGGAGTCCCTCAACGACGTGGTCCACCAGATCACCGGCGTGCGCCCCCGGCAGACCGTCCCCGACCACGTGGTGCGCCGCGCCGCGGAGGTCGAACTCGTGGACGTCACCCCCCAGGAGCTGCGCCGCAGGATGGCGCGCGGCGACATCCACCCGGCCGAGAGCGTGGACGCGGCCCTGGCCGACTACTACCGGGAGGGCAACCTGGCGGCGCTGCGCGAGCTGGCGCTGCTGTGGACCGCGGACCGGGTGGAGGAGAGCCTGGCCCGCTACCGCGGCGAGCACGAGATCCGGCGGACCTGGGAGGCACGGGAGCGGGTCGTGGTGGCGCTCACCGGCGGCCCCGAGGGCGAGACGCTGATCCGGCGGGCCGCCCGCGTGGCCGACCGTTCGCGGGGCGGGCACCCCCAGCCCAGCCACCTGCTGGCGGTGCACGTGGTGCCGCCCAACGGCATGGCGCAGGCGCCCACCGACGACCTGCTGCGGCAGCGCAGACTGCTCGTGGAGCTGGGCGGCACCTACCACCAGGTGGTCGGCAACGACGTTCCTACCGGGCTGCTGGAGTTCGCGCGGGGCGTGCAGGCCACCCAGATCGTGCTGGGCTCCTCGCGCCGCCGCACCTGGCAGTACGTGTTCGGCCCCGGGGTCGGGGCGATCGTGGCGCGCGACTCCGGGGACATCGACGTGCACATCGTCACCCACGAGCGGGTGGGCAGCGGCCGGTGGCCGCTGCCGCCGCCCGGCCGGGGGCTGGGCGAGCACCGCCGGGTGACCGGCTGGTCATTGGCGCTACTGGCGCCCACCCTGCTGTCGCTGGTGATGGCGCTGCCCCTGTTCGAGGACGTGGGCGCGGCCTCGGACGCGATGCTCCTGCTGCTGGCCACCGTGGCCACCGCGGCGGTGGGCGGCCTGCGCCCCGCCCTGGTGTCGGCGCTGTGGAGCGCGGTGCTGCTCACCGTGCTGCTGTCCCCGCTGCACGGGCGCCCTCCGGTGTCGCTGGACAACATACTGGCGCTGACCGCGTTCGCCCTGGTGGGGGCACTGGTGGCGATCGTGGTGGAGATGGCGGCGCGCCGGTCGGCGCAGGCCGCGCGCGCCCGGGCCGAGGCCGACGCGGTGACGCTGCTGGCCAGCAGCGTCCTGGCGGGCAAGGAGCCCCTCCAGGCCCTGCTGCGGCGGATCCGGGAGACCTTCGGGCAGCGGTCGGCGACCCTGTTGGAGCGGCTGGACGACGAGCGCTGGCGGGCGGCGCACAGCGTCGGCGCCCCGGCGTGCGAGTCCCCCGAGGAGTCCGACGTCCTGGTCTCGATCTCCGACAACCTGGCGCTGGCGCTGCGCGGCCGGGTGCTGCCCGCCGCCGACCGGGGCGTGCTGCGGGCCTTCGCCGCGCACATCGGCATCGCCCTGGAGCACCAGAGGCTGGAGTGGGACGCGGCCGAGGCGCGCGGCCAGGTGGCGGGCAACCGCATCCGCACGGCGCTGCTGGCCGCGGTCTCGCACGACCTGCGCACCCCGCTGACCTCGATCAAGGCGAGCCTGTCGAGCCTGCGCGCCACCGACATCACCCTCACCGAGGAGGACCGCGAGGACCTGCTGGAGACGGTGGAGGAGTCCACCGACCGGCTCAACCGGCTGATCGACAACCTGCTGGACATGAGCCGGGTGCACACCGACAACGTGCGCCCCAAACTCCGCGCGGTGGGTCTGGAGGAGGTCGTGCCCGTCACCCTGCTGGGCCTGCCGCACGAGGCGGTCGTGGTGGACGTGCCCGACCGCCTGCCCCGCGTCCGCGCCGACGCCGGGCTGCTGGAGCGGGCGGTGGCCAACGTGATCTCCAACGCGGTCCGGTACAACCCGGACCCGCGCCTGCCGGTGCTGGTCTCAGCGAGCGCGCACGGTGACAGTGTCCAGCTGCGCGTGGTGGACCGCGGACCCGGGGTCTCCGACGAGGGCAAACAGCGCATGTTCGAGGCCTTCCAGCGCCTGGGCGACGCCCCCCAGGGCACGGGGGTGGGTCTGGGCCTGGCGGTCGCGCGTGGTTTCGTTGAGGCGATGCACGGCAGGCTCGACCCCGAGGACACGCCCGGTGGCGGCCTGACCATGGTGTTCACGCTCCGTGCTGTGGAGAAGAGCGAGACGGACACCGGAGACGGGGAGGGGACCGATGCGGGTCCTGGTCGTTGACGACGACATGCAGATCATCCGGGCCATGCGGATCAACCTGCGGGCGCGCGGGCACGACGTGGACACCGCGGCCGACGGGGCGTCCGCGCTGCGGCTGGCCGCGGACAACCACCCCGACGTGGTCCTGCTCGACCTGGGGCTGCCCGACATGGAGGGCATGGAGGTCATACAGCGGCTGCGCGGGTGGTCGCAGGTACCGATCATCGTGCTGTCGGCGCGGCACTCGGCCGGGGAGAAGGTGCGCTGCCTGGACTCGGGCGCCGACGACTACGTCACCAAGCCGTTCGGGATGGACGAGCTGCTCGCCCGCATGCGCGCGGCGGAGCGGCGGTCGTTGCGCGTGGACGAGGCCCCGGTGGTGCGCACGCCCTCCTTCACCGTGGACCTGGGCGCCAAGCGGGTGCTGCGGGAGGGCGAGGAGGTCCGGCTCACCCCGACGGAGTGGCACATCCTGGAGATCCTGGCCCGGCACGCGGGCCAGCTGGTCAGCCAGCGCCAGCTCCTGCACGACGTGTGGGGCCCGGCCTACCAGAGCGAGACCAACTACCTGCGGGTGTACATGGCGCAGTTGCGCCGCAAGCTGGAGCCCGACCCGGCGTGCCCGCGTTACCTGATCACGGAGGCGGGCCGGGGCTACCGCTTCGAGAGGGCCGGCTCGGCCCAGCCGGGGGGCTGAACCCGTCGGCGCGTGCCGGGACGGTCGGCCGCAGGGGCCGTCCGGCACGGGTTACAGGACGAAGGCCTCCCCCTCCGAGAGCTCGATGAGCATGTCGAACTCGTCGGTGCCGCCGTGGCCGCGGTTGGCCTTGGCCACCGCCAGGCAGGGTGCGAACGCGCGCGCCCACGCCATCATCCGGTCGCCGTCCACGCCCAGGACACCGGAGAGCACGTCCACGCGCTGCACCACCTCCGGCAGGCTGGTGGCCTTCCACAGGGCCCAGTCCACGGCGTCGACCGCGGCGTCGCCCAGGCAGGCGCGCGGGTCGACGGCCACCAGGCCGCGCCGGCCGCCGTCGATGACGTTGCCCGGGTGCAGGTCGCCGTGGACGGGCACGACGTCCACCGTGCCGTTGGCCAGGTCGCGGGCCCGGCAGAAGCCCTGGTGCATGGCGGACGCGGACACCACCTCGGCGGCGGGCCCCTCGGCGCGCTCGCGGTTCCACAGGTCGAAGATGAACTGCACCCGCGAGGTCAGCGGGCGCAGTTCGAGCAGTTCGCGCCGGGGCACCTCGACGGAGTGCAGCTGGGAGACGAGCGCGCCGACGGTCTCCATCGGCGGCACCCTCCCGCCCTCCACGACGGTGTCGCCGTCGATCCACTCCATGAGGATGGCCCCGCGGGCGTTGTCGACCTCCCACACCCGGGGCACGCGCCCGGAGGTCTCCCACATCCGCAGCACCCGTGCCTCGGACGCGGCCAGGCCGCTGTCCGGGGAGAGCTTGAGGACCGCGCGGTCGCCGTCCGGGCGCACGACGCAGACCACGACGGAGGTCCGGCCGTGGGGGGCCGGACCCTCGACGGTCAGCCCCCACTCGGAGGCGAGCCCGGAGACGATCCCCGGGAGTTCGGTCAGCCATTCGCCGACGTGGCTGCCGAAGCGCCGTTCCAGACGCCGACGCTGCCGGTCATCGACGAACTGCGCTGTGACGTCGTTCATACATCCACCTTAGGTTCGCTCGCGTCGATGACGGTTCGGGGCGGGCCCCTCACGGGTCGGCGGAACCGCGGAGCGCACGGTCCGCGGCGCGTCGGCTCTGTTCGGGTCCCGGACCGGTCGCGGGGGAACCTCCGCGCCGACGGGTGGAGAAGGGGGCCGCCGGAGGAGTCGCGTCCGGTCGCTGCCGCGCCGTACGGGAGGCGGCGCGGTACGGATGCCGTGTTTGTGGGTGCGGGGAGTTCCCGCCTGTTTGCCCCCTACCCATCCGCGCGCTCCCGGTAACGGCGCCGCGGCGCCCCGAACCCCTCCGATCACCCGCGTGGTGGACGGTGTCACCCCCGGTGTCGGCTCGTCGGGAACCGCGGTCTCAGGCCAGGCGCCCCCTGACCGCCCGGTGCTGGGCGAGGAGGGTGTCCACGACCAGCTCGGAGGGCCACAGGGGCTCGGTGATCGCGGTGACGTCCAGGCCGCGCAGCAGGTCGAAGTCGGGTCCGTCCACGAGTCTCCACGCGGCGACGGCGACGTTGTCCTGGCCGTGGCGGCGCAGCCGGTCGACGGCGTCGACCACCGAGGGCGCCCAGGTGCGCAGGTAGCCCACCTGGACCGGGGAGTCGAGGCGGCGGCTGAGCATGCGCGCCACGTCCATGACGACCTGGCGCTCCTCGGTACCGGTGGTGCCGTCGGCGGCCAGGACCACGCCGTCGGACGAGCCCCAGCCGGAGTCGGCCAGCCGCCCGGCCAGGTCGGCCACGATCGACGGGACCGCTCCCAGGGGCGGGGTCTGGCAGGCGTCGCTCGTACGGCCGAGGCCGAGCCGGGTGAGCAGGTGGGAGCTGGCGACGTCGCCGCCCGCGACGAAGGCGGGGACGACCACCTTGGGCCCCCGGACGGAGTGGACGGTGGCGGCGACGTCGTCGGGGTTGCCGAAGGCCGGAGTCACCGGCACCTCTCCCCTGCTCGCCACCGCTTCGGCCAGGCCCCACAGGGCGTCCCGGCGGTGGGTGTCACGTGAGTCGTCGGCTACGAGGACCATCGTCGGGACCATGCGCGTCTCCTTCGGTACATCTGCGGGGGGAACTGCCCTTGCCCGCCGAGCGTAAAGCGGCTCAGTTTCACGGGGGTTGTGCGGTGTTACGCGGAGGAAAAAAGCGAACAATGGCTGTGGTGGTTATGACCACCGGGGGTCTGCGTGAACCATAACAATCGCCGAAAAAACGGGGCGTGTCCACTTCCGCGGAGAGTGGTGTAGGACTCACGGGTTCGGGAGGACGAAGGGGGCTATCCTTGGAACCGAGAGAGGAGACCACTCCCACCTGCCCCGACGAACCGCTCCTCCCTTCCCGCCCCGGAACCGGCCCCCGGCGGGGCATGGCGGACACCACACCCATTCCCCGGCGGACGAATAACCGTTTTCGCCCCGACCTCTCTAGAGAAATACCCAGCAAAGCTTTTCTCATGCATTCGTCAGGTGCGGATGCACGTGCGGCGGAATGTGCGGCGGCCTTCCTGCCTGAGGGGACGCGGATTTTCCCCCGCCTTCGGAGCGCGCCGTTTTCCGCCGGCGCCCGCCCCCGCCCGGCCGCCCCGGCGCCCCGGCCGTCGCGCCACGACGCCGCGCCCCGCTCCGGCGGGTCCGGACCGCCCCGCACGCGCGCGAGGCCCCCTTGCACATCGCACCGCTCGTTGTCAAGGGTGCGCGCTCCCCCAAACCCCCATAGCCGCACACCACCTGACGTGGGGGGACAGGATGCGGGTCCGGCGCGATCACTTGCCATGACCCCCTCGGCCCGCTCACACTTGGTACCGATGGAGCGCGTACTCGCAGGCGGCGCACGCCGCGGGAACCCTCCGGGCCGCCGCCCGACCGGACTCCCCACCTCCGGACGGAGCGCGCCCCAAGATCCGCACCGAACCATCCAGACTGGAGTGAGCATGGCCGTCCACCCTCGGGTGCAGACGCTGGCCCAGACCTTTCTCGCGCACGCCGACCAGGAGGCCCCCGGCCTGGTCGAAGGCCTCTACCTGACCGGTTCGGTCGCCCTCGGCGACTTCCGCCCGCACGCCAGCGACGTCGACTTCGTGATCGTCACCGGCCACACGCCCGGCAGGCGCGAACTGGAGCTGCTGCGACGCGTCCACGCGCGCACCCGCGCCGCAGCCACCGGACCCCAGTTCAACGGCATCCACGTCACCTGGGACGACCTCACCCGCGACCCCGCGGCCTGCGGCCCGGTCGCCTCGGTGATCGGCGGCCGGTTCCGCAACCGGGCCAGCGCCGACGTCAACCCCGTCACGTGGCACATCCTCGCCGAGCACGGCGTGACCGTGCGCGGCCCGCACCCGCTCGAACTGGACGTGTGGGACGAGCCCGAGAGCCTGCGCGCCTGGTCGCTGGGCTCCCTGGACGAGCAGTGGCGCCGCTGGCGCGAGAAGGCGGGCCGTCTGGTCACGCCGCGCGGCCTGGCCGCCCTGGGCTCCCTGGCGCCCTCCTGGAGCGTGCTGAGCGTCAGCCGCCTGCACTTCACCCTCAAGACCGGGGAGATCACCTCCAAGACCGGCGCGGGCGCCTACGCCCTGCACGCCTTCCCCGACCGGTGGCAGCGCATCGTCAACGAGTGCCTGCGCGTGCGGCGCAACACCAGCGCGCCCTCCCTGTACGAGAGCGCTCTGGCCCGGCGCAGGGCCGCCCTGGACTACATCGAGATGGTGCTGGACGACTCCCTGCGCCCGGGCCTGGCCGCGGCCTGAGCCGCCCGGAGCAGCCCGCGGGGTCCGGATTCTCCGCTTCCGTACCGCCGGGAGCACGCTCCCGACTACCCTGGGGCACATGACCATGCGCCCCATCGTCCGTTTCGGCGACCCCGTCCTCGTCACGCCCACCACACCCGTCACCCGCTTCGACAAGCACACCCGGGCGCTGGTGGACGACCTCCTGGAGACGGTCGAGGCCCCCGGGCGGGCGGGCCTGGCCGCCAACCAGATCGGCGTGGGCCTGCGCGTGTTCAGCTACAACGTCGAGGGCCGGATCGGCTACGTGATCAACCCGAGGATCGCCGAGCTGTCGGAGGAGGTCCAGGAGGGCGACGAGGGCTGCCTGTCGGTCCCCCGGCTGTGGTACCCCGCCGCCCGGGCCGAGCGCGCCGTCGTCACGGGGGTGGACCTGCGCAACGAGCCGGTCACCGTGGAGGGCACGGGGTTGATGGCCCGCTGCCTCCAGCACGAGACCGACCACCTCGACGGCATGGTCTACATCGAGCGCCTGGCCCCGCAGACGCGCAAACAGGCCCTGCGCGACATCCGCCGCTCGGACTGGTTCATGCCCGCCGAGCCCCCCGAGCCCGCGGGCGTCCAGCTGCCCAGCGCCTTCGGCGGCGCGAGCTGAGCGGCTCCCGGCGCCGCCTCCGGTGGGCCCGGAGCCGGAACGGTCGGCCGGGGGTCGGTCCGGTCCCCGGCTGCGGGTATCTTCGGACACATCCCCGCGCAGTCTCCCAAGTCACGTGAGTAACGCACTAGGCATGTAACGCCAAGATCTCGTATGGTCTGCTGAGCATCTCCCGTCGCCGCGGCTCCCCCCTTCACACACCGCAGGCCAACCGGATGCGCTCGGACCATCCTCGGAGCAGACATGACACCCACTCCTCCCTCATCCGCGCGCGGCAGCCGCGCCGCCCTGTCCCTCGCCGCCCTGGCGGCGGCCCTGCTGGTCGCCCTGCCCGGAACGGCGCTGGCGGAGCCGGACAACGACGACGTGGACATCGACGAACTGAACCGGCGGGCCGAGGAGCTGGAGGAGAGCTACGACGGCGAGCTCCTCCAGTTCAACGAGATCAAGGACCGAGTGGAGAAGGCCGAGGATGACCTGGAGGAGGTCGAGGGGCGCCTGGAGGCCTCCCGGAGCGGTGTGTCCACCATCGCCTCCACCCAGTACAAGAGCGGCGGCGGCCTCGACCCGGCGTTCCAGGTGATCTTCTCCAGCGACCCCGAGAGCATGTTCGCCGACGCCGCGACGCTGAACTACCTCGGGCAGAGCCAGTCCGAGCAGATCTACGACCTCATCCAGACGCGGGACGAGGCCGCCCTGGTCAACGAGGAGCTCCAGACCGAGCTGGCCGAGGCCGAGGAGCTCGTCGAGACGCTGGAGGAGGAGCGCGAAGAGGTCGAGGCCAAGATCGAGGAGTACGAGGCGGAGCAGATCCCCGAGACCCCGGGCAACGGAAGCATCCCGGCCAGCGCGCAGGGCTGGGGCTGGGACGGGGCCACGCCGCGCATGGCGGCCATCCGCGACGAGATCGTGCAGAACTTCGGCGCCCCCTACCCGGTCGGCTGCCTGCGCTCCAGCGCCGACGACCACGGCGTGGGACGGGCCTGCGACTTCATGATGAGCGCGGGCGGCGCGCTGCCCTCGGCCGCCAACCAGTCCCTGGGCTCGCAGATCTCCCAGTACGGGATCGACAACGCCGACCGGCTGGGCATCAAGTACATCATCTGGGAGCAGCAGATCTGGCACTCCGCGTCCCGTCAGTGGAAGTGGATGGAGGACCGGGGCGACAACACCCAGAACCACTACGACCACGTGCACATCTCGTCGTACTAGCCGTCCGGGGCGGGCCGCCCCGGACGCGCCCCGCCGGAGCGGCGGGCTCAGCCGCGCGCGCGGCCCCCGCGCCCCACGCGCCCGCCGAGGGCGAGCGGCACCGAGGCCAGCAGCGCCACGGCCGTGACCGCGAACGCCGGCCCGTACCCGGTCAGCTGGATCAGCAGTCCCAGGACCACCGCCCCGGCTCCCGAACCCGCGTCGTAGCCGATGTTCCACACCGCGCTGGCCCGGCCGTACCCGGCCGGACCGGCGCGGTTCAGCATGAGGGTGACGGTCTCGTTCTGGACCGCGCCGAAGCCGAGGCCGAACACGGCCGATCCCAGGAGCACCAGCAGCGCCGTCCCGGCGCCCGGCGCGTCCCCGACCGACCACAGCGCGGCGGTGACCAGGGCCATCCCCGCGACCGCGCCGACCATGCCCGGCAGCAGCAGGAGGGTGCGCCGGTGGCGGTCGTGCAGCATCCCGGCGGTCCACCGGCCCGCCACCACCGCGAGCGCGTAGGCGGCCAGGGCGCCGCCCACCAGCCACGCCGCCCGCTCCAGGGGGATGGCCAGGAAGGTGATGATCGCGCTGGCCGACGAGGCGGTCAGCAGCATGAGCACCAGCGGCGCCGCCAGTGCCCGCAGCAGCGGGCGGCCCGCGGACGCGTCCGCGGCGGGATCACCGGCCGGGGCGGGGTCCGGGCCGGGGGCGGCGGTCCGGACCGTGCTCCGCAGCGCCGCCCGGTTGCGGCCGCCGTCGGCGTACCAGATGCCCCAGGCCAGGGCCCCGCCCAGGACCGAGCACAGACCGGTGAGCCAGAACGCGGTGTCGAAGCCGATGTTGAGGGCCAGCGCCACGCCGCCGGGCAGGATGAGCACCTGCGGCAGGCCGACCGCCAGCCCGTAGTAGCCGGTGGCCCGGCCGACCTGGTGGTGCGGGACCAGGCGGGCGGCGAGCACGGTTCCGGCGACGCTGACCATGCCGAAGCCGACGCCGCGCACCGCCGAGACGGCCACCAGCGGGCCCAGGTCGGCGGTGAGGGCGAACAGCGGGGTGGGCAGTCCCATCACCAGGGCGCCCACCGGGAACGCCCAGCGGTAACCGCCCCTCTCCAGCAGCCAGGGCATGGCGAGCTGGGTGAGCACGGTGGTGAGCATGAAGACGGCGGTGGTGCTCCCGGCGCCGAACTCGCCCGCGCCGCCCCGGGTGGCCCACAGGGGGACCAGGGGCAGGACGGCGGCGAAGCCGCAGAGGCCGACCGCGGTCGCCGCGATGAGCAGGGCGAAGCCCCGTCCGCGCAGACCGGGGAGGGTGGGCGGGGTGGTGCCGGTGGTGCCGCTGTCGTCGGCCGCCCCGGTCGGGGCCGCCTCCGAGGGTGTTCCGTTCCCGGGTGAGGACGAACGAGATCGGATCATCCGTCCTTTGTAGCCGACACGCGCACACCTGTCGACGCGGTGCCGATCCGCCCTGCTCAGCCGTCCGTCCGGGCGTTCCCGCCGCCGACCTTCTCCGCGAGCCAGTCGCGGACGCGCGCGGTCAGCTCGGGGGTCACGGCGCGTTCGGCATGCCCCATCCCCGGGATGATCCACAGGTCGCGCGGCTCCCGGGCGGCGTCGTGGATGGCGGTGGCGTGGGAGACGGGGAAGTAGGCGTCGGAGTCGCCGTGCACGACCAGCAGGGGCGTCGGGGAGACCTTCCCGGCGATCTCACGGGGTTCGGCGGGTACGGGGTCCCACTCCTTGTCGACGACCCTGACCTTGCGGAAGCCGCGCAGGAACAGGCGCCCCGCTCTGCGGCCGATGCCCAGGTGGAGCAGCCGCATGGCGCGCGTCCCCCTGTAGTACCAGCGGCTGGGACCGCTGACCGAGACCACCGCGTCCATTCCGCCGTAGATGGCGGCGTGCCGGATCGCGACGGCCGCGCCCATCGAGAACCCCACGGTCGAGAGGGAGGTGTAGCCGAGTTCGCGCATGCGGACGGCGACCGCCTCCAGGTCGTGGATCTCCGCGTTGCCGACGGTGCTGAGCCCGCCGGAGCCGTGGTGACCGCGGAAGTCGAAGGTCATCACGTCGCCGAACGGGAGCAGCGCTTCGGCGACGGCACGCGTGCTCGGGTTGCGGTGGGTTCCGGTGAACCCGTTGGCGAGGATCACGGCGGTGGTGCGGGACCCGGCGCCGCGCAGGAGCACGGCGTCGATACCGACCCCGTCGGAGGTGGTCAGCCGGTAGCGGTGTTCACGGGGTTGGGCGCGCGGGTGGTCAATGGCGTCGGACACCCCACTATCGTGCCCGATCAGCTCCAGCGGTCGGGGTCGGACCCCGGTGTGGTGTTTCCGTCACCGTAACGGCGGTCGATCCACTCGTCGGGGTACAGGCGGCGTTGCGCGGGGTCCTCCCCGCGGCGGTCACCGCCCGGGAGGTCGTCGCGGGAGGGGTCTCCCGGCGCCCGGTGGGAGGGGAGGGGTTCGGGGCGGGAGGCGCCGGGGTACAGCGGGGCGTCGGGGAACGGGCTGTCCGGGCGGTGGCCGCCGTAGCCGACCGGGTCGCCACCGCCGAAGCGGTCGCCGTAGCCGGAGGAGGGTCCCGCGGTGGACAGAGCGCTGTACAGGTCCTGCTGGTCCTGCTGGTCCTGCTGGGAGGTGCCGCCGTGGCTGTGGGGACCGCTGTTGCTGTAGGGGTCGCTGGAGCCGAAGTCCCTGCTCTGGGCCGGGAGGTCCCCGTAAGCAGAGTGCCCGCTGTGGCCGGGGTTCCCTCCCTGGTCCGGAAGGCCCCCGTAGACCGGGGGGCCACCGTGACCAGGGGTGTCGCCGTAGCCCGACACGGCTCCGTGGGACGGGGTCCCGTGGGCGGGAGTCCCCGTGCCCGGCGGCACCGCCGTGGCCGCGCCCCCGTCCTCCTCCTCTGCGGTCAACAACAGCTCCCCGGTGGCGGGTCCGTCCTCGTACCCGTGGCCGTGGTCCTCGTACTCGTCGTACCCGTCGTAGGCCTCGGGGTCCCCCTCCTCCTCGTACCGGTCCCGCTCCCCCGCCTCGCGGACGTCGGCGGGCGGGAAGACCAGGGAGCGCAGGTTGAGCGCCACGTGGACCAGGACCGGCACCCAGACGCTTCCGGTCCCCAGGTACAGGACGGTGAAGAGGGCGCCGGACGCACCGGCGCTGATCAGGCCCCACCAGCCCTGGTAGAGGTGCGCGACGGAGAACAGCAGCACCGACAGCACGGCGGCGACCCACAGCGGCACGCCCATGCTGGCGACCAGGAGGATGAACAGGCCCCGGTAGAGCAGTTCCCCGAACACGCCCCCGGTGACGGCCACTCCGGCGGCCATCGCCCGTTCGGCGGTGGTGCGCGGTGCGAGCAGCCCCCGGTCGCGCTCGGGTTCGGGAAGGCTGAGCGGCGCGGAGGAGCGCCGTCCGCGGGCGCTCCCGCCCTGGTCGCGCCTGCCGCGCGCCGACCTCCCGCCGCGGCCGCGACCACGGCCGGAGCGCCCGGGCCCCTTCGGAAGCCCGTTGACCAGCAGCCAGAACACCGTGAGGGCGAGCAGGCCGCCGACTGCGCCGCCCGCGATCGGCCCCCACTCGTCGGGCAGGCGCAGGCCCAGGTCCGCGGCGACCAGGTCCGGCGAGAGCAGCAGCACCCCGAAGACCACCAGGCCCCACAGCACGTGGACGCCCATGGTGACGGCGTGCAGGAGTGTGAGGGCGCGCGCGTCGCCGTCGCGCCTACGGGACAGCCACGTGAACGCCCTCCTGCCGAGGAGGGGTTCGCCGAGGGCCGCGAAGAGGAGCAGCAGGACCGTCAGAACGGTCCCGGCGAGGCTGAACTGAGGGAGAGACTCCGACCATGGCACGGGGCAATAGTAGGGGTCCGAAACAAGTCATAGTGCACATGCCGTATCTCACCCACGGCTGCTCCCGCTCCTGACCACCTCTTGCCGTGCGGCCCGAGAAGGGCGACCGTAGAAGTGACACAGGTCACAGTGTGGACGGGCCGCCCGTTCCCGTGCGGCCACCGCTCGGACCACGAAGGGCTGGGTAGCAGGGATGGCAGATCGCAACGTCAACGGAACCGGAGCCTCAGCCGGAGCCGTACCGAGGGCCGACGGGCCCCGCGACATCCGCAACATCGCGCTGGTCGGACCGTCCGGCGCCGGGAAGACGAGCCTGGTCGAGGCGCTGCTCGCCGCCGCCGGGGAGATCGGTCGCCCCGGCAGCGTCGAGGAGGGCACGACCGTCAGCGACCACGACGAGGTCGAGATCCGGCAGGGGCGGTCGATCGACCTCACCGTCAACCCGGTCATGGTCGGCGACGTCAAGGTCAACCTGCTGGACACCCCCGGGTACGCGGACTTCATCGGCGCGATGCGCGCCGGACTGCGCGGGGCCGACGCCGCACTGTTCGTCGTGTCCGCCCTGGAGGGCGTGGACGGCCGCACCCGAGTGCTGTGGGAGGAGTGCGCCGCCGTCGGCATGCCCCGGGCGGTGGCCGTCACCAGGATCGACCACCCGCGCGCGGACTACGACGAGGTGGTCGCCCAGTGCCGGGAGGCGTTCGGTCCGGGCGTGCACCCCGCCTACGTCCCGGCCGTGGAGGGCACGGGGGACGAGCGCCGCGTGGTCGGCGTGTGGGGGCTGGTCTCCGAGCGGTACTACGACTACTCCGGCGGTTCCGACGGCGCCGAGCGCGCGAAGCGTTCCGGCCGCTCCGGAGGGGGCGGACCCGGGTCGGCCCCCTCGGCGCGTCCGGTGCCGGACTGGCTGCGCGAGGCGGCGGGACCGCTCCGGGAGACCCTCGTCGAGGAGGTCATCACCGAGAGCGAGGACGAGGTCCTCATGGAGCGCTACATGGAGGGCGGCGAACTCGACCCCGACCTGCTCATCGACGACCTCCAGAAGGCGGTCGCCGCGGGCGGCTTCCATCCCGTCCTGGCGATCAGCACCACGACCGGGGTGGGTGTGCGCGAACTGCTGCGCGAGCTGCCGCTCTCGTGCCCGGACCCGACCCGGCGCCCGTTTCCCGAGACCTTCACGCCGGAGGGCGGACCGGTGGCGGGGCTGTCCTGCGATCCGGACGGCCCTCTCGTCGCGCAGGTCCTGAGCACCGCCGTGGACCCGTACGTGGGCCGGGTGAGCCTGGTGCGCGTCCTCTCGGGGACCCTGCGCCCCGACACCCGGGTCCACCTGCACGGTCACGGGGTCCCGTGCGGGCTGACCGGCCATGATGAGCTGGACCGGACCGGCAACGACGAGCGCACGGGACCGCTGTCCGTGCCGCTGGGCCGCGAGAACCGGCCGGTGGGCCAGGCGGTCGCCGGAGACCTGTGCCTGGTGGCGAAGCTGCCCGACGCCCGCACCGGCGACACCCTCTCCGAGCCGGAGCGGCCGGTGCGCGTGGCGCCGTGGCGCTTCCCGCGTCCGCTGCTGCCGGTGGCGGTGAGCGCGGCGTCCTCGGGGGACGAGGACAAGCTGTCGCACGCGGTGGCCCGGCTGGTGGCGGAGGACCCGTCCCTGCGGGTGGAGGTGAACGCCGAGACCCACCAGATGGTGCTGTGGAGCCTGGGCGAGGCGCACCTGGACGCCGCGCTGGACCGGTTGGAGCACCGCCACGGGGTGCGGGTCCGAACCGGGGAGGTGCGCGTGCCGCTGCGGGAGACCTTCGCGGTTCCGGCGCAGGGCACCGGGAGGAACGTGAAGCAGAGCGGCGGGCACGGGGAGTTCGGTGTCTGCCGGATCCGCGTGGAGCCGCTGGAGTCGGGCGCGGGCCTGGAGTTCGTCGACGAGATCGTGGGCGGGGTGGTGCCCCGCCAGTTCGTCCTGTCCGTGGAGAAGGGCGTGCGCGCGCAGATGGCGGACGGCGTCGGGACGGTGGCCGGTGCGAGGGGCGGCGCGGGGTCGGGGGACGGAGCGGACCCCGGGGCGGGGTACCCCCTGGTGGACATCCGGGTGACGCTCTACGACGGCAAGGCGCACTCGGTGGACTCCTCGGACATGGCCTTCCAGAAGGCGGGGCGGCTGGCGCTCAGGGACGCGGCGGCCGCGGCGCGGCTGGCGGTGCTCGAACCGGTGGACGAGGTGTCCGTGGAGGTGGACGACACCTACCTGGGCGCGGTGCTGAGCGACCTGTCGGCCCGGCGCGGCCGGGTGGTGGGGACCGAGTCGGTGCGGGGCGGCCGGGCGGTGGTGCGCGCGGAGGTGCCGGAGCTGGAGATCGTCCGGTACGCGGTGGAGCTGCGGTCGATCTCGCACGGTACGGGCGTGTTCAGCCGGGAGTACGCGCGGCACGAGCCGCTGCCCGCGCAGGCGGCGGCACGGCTGGCCGGTCGGGGCTAGGCAGTGTTTTTTGGACCTCCGCTCCGCTTCGGTCCGTGTTCGGGCGCCCGGAGAACGGGAACCTTCGGCGCCTCCGGTGAGACGGCTCGTTCCTCGCAGTCTCACCTCCGCCGCCTCCAGAACCCCGTGGGCGCCCGAACCAACCCCCCACAAGCTGAGACCGGTTCAAAAAACAGACCCTAGGGCGGACCGCCCCTAGAAGACCCTTCCCGGCCTGGTGCGGTCGGCCAGGGCGGCGAAGCGGAACGTGTTCACGGGGTGGCTGGACAGGAGGTTGACCAGCAGCACGAAGAAGTCCGTGTCGGTGCGGGCGCGGGCGGCGATGTCGTGGAAGTCCACGGCCGGGTACAGGTACTTGCCCGCGGCGAGCACCCGCAGCCCCTGCATGCCCTCGGGGCAGAACGCGTGGGCGTGGTTGTCCGCGGTGTACTCCTGCGCGCGGCTCAGGCTGGTGCCCACGCCGGGGATCACGTTGGCCACCGAGATCCCGAACTGGCGCCAGAACGACGTGTGGCCCGCCGCGATGTGGCCGACCTCGTGGCCGATCACGAACCGCAGCGTGTCGTTGTCGGCCAGGCGGTCGCCCACCTCGAACAGGTCGCTGGTGACGGCCACGTAGCGCCGGAAGCCGTGCCCGGAGGCGAACGCGTTGAGCTCGCCGTTGCCCAGCACGACGTAGGCCTCGGGCACCCGCTTCATGCGGAACGCGGCGGCGGCCTCGGCGACCATCCGGTGCGCCTCGGGGAACTGCTTCTCGGTGATGCGCACCCCGTTGACCCGCTGGCGCGCGTACTGCTGCCCGCGCACGAAGTACACGAGCGCGGGGATGCTCAGCAGGAGCAGCGGCTGGTTGGGCTCACCCGAGTAGGCGCGACTGACCGCGCCCACCACGGCGAGCAGGGTCACCCCCACGCACACGACCAGAAGGGGGATCTCCCGGGGATGGCGCAGCCGGCGTTCCCCCATCCGTGGTCAGAGGCGGTACTCGGAGCCGGGACGGTCGTCGTCGGGGGGCGGGGGCGGACCCCCGTAGGAGGGGCCGGACGGCGGGCGCGGCCGGTCGTCCTCCTCCAGCAGCGCGGCCATGTCCGCGGACAGCGTGGACTCCTCGGTCTTGCCGTCGCGCCACTCCTGGCGGTGCTCCTCGTCCTGGGCCTCCATCACGGACTCCATGTCGGCCTCGTGGGTGGACTTGGCCCGGTCCTCGTCCGGCGCGGGCCACGGGGACCGGGGCCGGTCCTCCTCGGGGGCGGGCCAGGCGGTCTGCGCCCTGTCCTCGTCCGGCGCGGGCCAGGCGGTCTGGGCCCGGTCCTCGTCCGGCGCGGGCCAGGGGGACTGCGCCCGCTCCTCGTCCGGGGCGGGCCAGGACGAGGCGAGGTAGGCGCTGTCGTAGGCGTCGTTGGGCGCGTCCCCGGCCGCCGCCTTCGGGCTGTCGTCGCCCAGGTAGGACAGCGCGGCCACGGTGATCGCGGCCAGCCCGGCGCGCAGGGTGGGCTCCCGGGCGGGCGCGAAGAACGGCGAGTGGGTGCTGGGGACGTTGCCCATCTTCTCGTACGGGGTGTCGCCGGGGGCGGCCTCCCACACGTCGTGGGGGGTGGCGCCGACGAACCAGAACACGTACGGGATCGGCTGCGGGTCACCGGGCAGGCCGAAGTAGCCGAAGTCCTCGGTCGCCGGGAACGGGTCGGGCAGGTGGATGACGTACTCGTCGCCGAAGTAGGCGTGGTGCGCGGCGGCCACGTCGGCGGTGCTCTGGGGGTCGTTGCGGGTGACGCCCGCGCCCTGGAAGCGCTCGATCTCGGGCTCGCGGGCGGCTCCGGAGGCGGCGGCCTCGGCGCGCACGATCCGCTCGATGGCCGCTTCGAGCTGGGCGGACACGTTGTCGTTGAGGGCCCGGGTGTTGATCTCCAGGTAGGCCTCGTCGGGGATGATGTTAGCCTTGGTCCCCGCCTGGATCCTACCGACGGTGAGCACCGCCATCTCGCTCGGGCTGACCTCGCGGGAGACCACGCCCTGGAGGCGGGTGACGATGCTCGCCGCGATGAGGACCGGGTCCACGGTCGTGTTCGGCTGGGAGGCGTGGCCCCCCTCGCCGTACACGCGCACGCGGTAGGAGTTGGAGGCGCCGAGGATGACCCCGGCGCGATGGGAGATCAGTCCGGCGGGCTGCGGGCCCAGGTGCTGGCCGAGGATGACGTCGGGGCGGCCGAAGCGGTCGAACAGCCCGTCCTCCAGCATGGCCTGCGCCCCGTCGAGGGTCTCCTCGCCCGGCTGGGCGACGACCATCACGGTCCCGGCCCACTCGTCGCGGGTCTCCGAGAGCAGGTCGGCGGCGCCCACCAGGCACGCGGTGTGGGCGTCGTGCCCGCAGGCGTGCATGACGGGGACCTCGGCGCCCTCGTCGTTGGCGGCGCGGGCGGTGCTGGCGTAGGGCAGCCCGGTCCTCTCCTCCAGCGGGAGCGCGTCCATGTCGGCGCGCAGCATCACCGTGGGCCCCGGTCCGTTGCGCAGGATGCCGACCACGCCGGTTCCCCCGACGCCCTTGTGGACCTCGTAACCGGTCCGGGTGAGCCACTCGGCGACACCGCTGGCGGTGCGGTGCTCGGCGTGGGAGAGCTCGGGGTTCTTGTGCAGGTCGACGTAGAACCCCTCCACGAGCGGGAAGAGCTCGTCGAGGAGTCGCATGACCACGTTCCCGTGCTGAGCGGCACGGTTGGGGTCCACCGCGTGCGGCACGGCTTCCACCGCCTTCTTCCGTATTATCGACCGGGTCGGAACCGCCCGTCTGACGAGAGCAGCCTAGCGGCGCGTCCGCCGCGGCCACACAGTCAGCCGCGTGACCTCCGCGGGCCGGGTCCGGAGCAGACCCGGCCCGTCACCCTCTGTAGAAGACGGTGGCGCGGATGGGTTAGTGTCTGCACACGGAAAGCTACCCCCGGCCGAACCGCTCGTGTCACAGACGTTTCACGAGCCCCACCCTCACCTCAATCGAGGCAGGACTCCGGCATCTTTCCAGCGATCTCCGGAGAACCGCTGGCATACTTTGCTACATCACAGTAAGGTAACGCAGCACATGTTCATTCATCCGACCTTACGGTGTCCCCCTCGCGCCCCACGCGGCACCGCGCCACCCGCGTTCCGGCCCCACGGTCGGCCCGCGGGCCGTGTGCACGGCCGGAAGAGAGCACACACGTCCCAGAAGCAGATGATCTCGGAGTCCACTCGTGGCCTCATCCATGACCAGTCCGGCATCCCAGCGTCAGGAACCGGGGCACGGCGCGGTCGCCCCCACCACGTCGGCCCCGGGTCCAGGCCGTGACGCCCGTCTGGACAATGCCAAGTTCGTCCTGATCGCCCTGGTCGTCGTCGGCCACGCGATCGGCTCACTCGACTACGGGCCAGCCAGCACGCTGTACTACTGGATCTACTTCTTCCACATGCCCGCGTTCATCATGATCAGCGGTTACCTCTCGCGCTCCTTCGACGCCTCGTCGAAGCGCGTGGAGAAGCTGGTCCTTTCACTGCTGGTCCCTTACCTGGTCTTCTGGACCATTCACCAGAGCATCTACGCCGTGGAGCGCGGCGGCCTGCCCGAGTCCATGTCGGTGCTCCAGCCGACCTACGCCCTGTGGTTCCTGGTCGCCCTGTTCCTGTGGCGCCTGAGCGTGCCCATATGGAAGCGGCTGCGCTGGCCCGTGCTCATCGCCGTGGCCATCTCGGTGTTCGGCGCCACGGCCAGTCTCGGCGGTACGCTCTCCCTGGGCCGCGTCGTGAGCTTCCTGCCGTTCTTCGTCCTCGGTCTCTGCCTGCGGCGTGAGCACTTCGCGTACCTGGACAGGCTGTGGGTGCGGATCGGGTCCGTGCTGGTGCTGGGGGCGACGGCGGTACTGGCCGTGCCCATCTCCGAACACATGAGCCGCTCCTGGCTCTTCTGGAACAGCAGCCTCACCGACCGGGACATCGACCCGATTCTGCCCAGCCTGGGTCTGCGGGTGGGCTTCATGGTCCTCGCATTGGTGATGACCTTCGCCGTGCTCGCGCTGACCCCGAAGCAGCACACCTGGTTCACGTCCCTCGGCTCCTACACCCTGTACGTGTACCTGGGGCACTCGGTCATCATCGTCCTCCTGCAGGCGGCGCCCTGGTACGGGCACCTGTCCGGTGTCATGGAGATGACCGCCGTGATCCTCGTGGCCCTGGGTGTGACCCTGCTGCTGTGCACCCCGTGGGTGCGCGCGGGCATGCGCTGGGCCGTGGAACCGCAGCTGACGTGGTTCCTTCGCCAGGACTCCGCGCTGCGCGCGCCGAGCGGCGCCGGGAAGGCAGACGGCGCCGGGAGGACCGGCGGCGAGAACGGCGACGGCGGCGGACGCGAGAAGGAGAAGGCCGGAGTCTGATCCGGCTTCCGCGCGAGGGGCGCGGTGTACACGGGAGGGGCGGGTCCGCTTCGGCGCGGACCCGCCCCTCCCGTGTCGTTCCCTCCCGCGGCGGGGAGGGCCGGCTCAGCTCCCGCTGGTCGGATGCGGGGCCGCGGGGGCGCCGGGGACGGCGCCCGAGGCCAGCAGCTGGCGGCGGCGCGCCTCGAACCTGTTCGTGTCCTTCCACAGCCGCAGCACCAGGACCACCTCGAAGAAGGCCAGCGCCAGGACGGAGAACACCGCGACGGGGATGATCAGGCTGTTGAGCGGGGTGAAGAGGGAGACCAGCGCGGTCACCGGGGCCACCACGCACAGGAACATCTCGAACTCGATGCCGCTGAACAGGTGCGGGCGCACCCGGTGGCGCAGGAGCCGGTCGCGCACGCGCGGGTAGAGGCCGGTCGGGGCGGGGGTGCCCGGGCGGGCCGGGGTCTCCCCCATGTCCTCGTCCTCGGGGTCGGCCTCGCGCTGGGCTGCGGCGAGCCGTTCGGTGTCCCCGGTCAGCTCGGCGAGGGTCTGGTTCATGGTCCGGCGGGTCTTGGCGACCTGGGGGCCGTTGAGGTAGCGCAGCAGGTCGAAGAAGACCACCACCGGCGCCGCGATCAGGTAGACCTCATGGCCGGTGAGCAGCCACTGGCCGATCAGCAGCGCCATCACGCAGCCGAAGAAGCGGATGCGGTCGAAGACGAAGTCTACCCAGCTGCCGAAGACCGTGCCGGTGCCCTTGAGCCGGGCGATCTTGCCGTCCATGCAGTCCAGCACGAAGCTGAGGTGGAAGAGCAGTCCGCCCGCCAGCAGCCAGGCCCAGTTCCAGCTCTCGGCGCCCGGCACGAGGACCGGCGCGACGAAGCACAGCATGGAGAGCAGGCCGAAGACCCCCGCCCCCAGCGTCAGCTGGTTGGGCGTGATGTTAGTGCGGTTCGCGGTCCAGACGACGAGGCGTCCGGCCAGGGGGTCCACCAGGAAGACCGTCCACCAGGCGTCCTTCGCCTTGTAGGTCTCTTCCTTGACTTGCGCGAAAGTGAAACGCGGCATGCGGGCTCTCCAGGAACGCCCATCCGGGCCCCGGCGCCCGACGAAGCGCTGGCAGGGGCGGGGAAAGGCTGTGTCGGCGGGGATCCGGGTCATCATGCCAGATCGGAGGTCGACCGACCTAATTCGTGACGGCATACTTGACCGGTAAGAGGGGGATCAACAGGCGGCCGCGCGCGGCATGCGGCGGATGGTCCACCCCCTTCGGTCTCGACCGAGGTAGAGGCATTGCGTTTTCTCAACGACCAGGCACCCCAGCAGGACCTGACCTACAGCGACGTGTTCATGGTCCCCAACCGGAGCTCCGTGGGCTCCCGGCTCAGCGTGGACCTGTCGTCGCCGGACGGCACCGGCACCACGATCCCGCTGGTCGTGGCGAACATGACCGCGGTCGCCGGGCGCAGGATGGCCGAGACCGTCGCCAGGCGCGGCGGTGTCGCGGTCATCCCGCAGGACATCCCCCTCGACGTGGTCTCCGACGTCGTCTCCTGGACCAAGCAGCGGCACCTGGTGTACGACACCGCCATCACGCTCAACCCGTCCAGCACGGTCGGCGAGGCGCTCAACCTGCTGCCCAAGCGCGCGCACAACGCCGTGATCGTGGTGGACGGGGAGCGCAGGCCCGTCGGCGTGGTCACCGAGGCCGACTGCGCCGGAACGGACCGCTTCGCTCAGCTGCGCGACGTGATGTCCACCGAGCTGATGACCATCCCGGCGGGCACCGAGCCGCGCGAGGCGTTCGGGATGCTGCACGACTTCCGCCACCGGCTGGCCCCGGTCGTGGACGGGAACGGCGCCCTGGTGGGCGTGCTGACCCGCACGGGCGCGCTGCGCTCCACCCTGTACACGCCCGCCGTGGACGCGGACGACCGCCTGCGCGTGGCCGCGGCCGTCGGCATCAACGGCGACGTGGCGGGCAAGGCCGCCGAGCTGCTGGAGGCCGGGGTGGACACCCTGGTCATCGACACCGCGCACGGCCACCAGGAGAAGATGCTGAGCGCGGTCTCCAAGGTGCGCGCGCTGTCGCCGCGGGTGCCGATCGTGGCGGGCAACATCGTCACCGCCAAGGGCACGCGCGAGCTGATCGAGGCGGGCGCCGACATCGTCAAGGTCGGTGTGGGCCCGGGCGCGATGTGCACGACCCGCATGATGACCGCCGTGGGCCGCCCCCAGTTCTCCGCCGTGCTGGAGTGCGCCGAGGCGGCGCGCGAGCTGGGCGGGCACGTGTGGGCGGACGGCGGCGTGCGCCACCCGCGCGACGTGGCCCTCGCCCTGGCCGCGGGCGCGTCCAACGTGATGGTGGGCTCGTGGTTCGCGGGCACCTACGAGTCGCCGGGCGACGTCATGCGCGACGCCGAGGGCAGGCAGTACAAGGAGAGCTTCGGCATGGCGTCGGCCCGCGCGGTCCGGCTGCGCACCGCCGAGGACTCCCCGTTCGAGCGGGCCCGCAAGGCGCTGTTCGAGGAGGGCATCTCCACGGGCCGGATGTACCTGGACCCGGAGCGCCCCGGCGTGGAGGACCTGATCGACCAGATCGTCGCCGGTGTGCGCAGCTCGATGACCTACGCGGGCGCCTCCTCGCTGGCGGAGTTCCACGAGCGCGCCGTGGTGGGCGTGCAGAGCGCCGCCGGGTACAACGAGGGGCGCCCGGTTCCCACCAGCTGGTAGGGCTGTGTTTCCGCGCCCTCGCGGGCTCGGCCGGGGCTCCGGGCGCGGGAAACCAGGGGTCCGGTGTCCCCGCCCGGGTCAGTCGGTCCGGCCCTCCTTCGCGGCGAGTACCGCCTTGCGGTGCTCGCCGCAGAGCTTGTCGGCGTGCCGGACCGGCTCGGGCACGCGGTACTTGGGCGAGAGCCGCAGCACCAGCTCGGCCGCGCCCTCCAGGTCCACCCGGTGGCCGACGGACACGTAGACGGGCTTGACCCCCCTGCGGGTGCGCAGCACGCGTCCGATCACCTCCTTGCCCTGGTCGGCCAGCGCGAAGGAGTCGGGGACCACCTCCGAGCGCCCGGCCACCATGGGCGTCCACGACCCCCGTTCCTCACCGGGCACGCTGTGCCTGCCGAACAGCACCGACTTGGCCGACCCCACCACCGGCAGGTCCAGGAGCACCCCCAGGTGGCAGGCGACCCCGAAGCGGCGGGGGTGCGCCAGGCCGAAGCCGTCGCACAGGTACACGTCCGGGGTCACCTTGAGCTGCCCCAGCGCCTCCAGGACCGGCGGGGACTCGCGGAACCCGAACAGCCCCGAGATGTAGGGGAAGGACGGCTCCGAGGAGATGGCGACGGACTCGACCACCTCCAGGGTCCGCACGTCCATGACCACGGCCGCCGCGGAGAGCGCCGTGTTGTCCGTGGCGTAGCTGACGTCCAGCCCGGCCACCAGCCGCACCGCGTCCACGTCCAACGGCTCCACGCGGACCCGGTCGGCGAGCCCGCGCTGGAGCGCGACGGCCTCCTTGGGGTCGCTGGGCCAGTTCTCCGGGTCGTCCAGGACCCTCGCGACCCGCTCGGAGATCTCCGACATCCCGATCCTCCCGTTCGTTCGGTGGTACGCGTCCTCCCATCCAATCCCACTACCCGGTCGCGCGCGGTGCACGGGGGAGGGCGGCGGCGCTGTGCGACACTCCACAGCTCCCGGTGCCCGGAGGAGGCGTATGCGCGCTGTACGGTGGTTTCCGCAGTTTTGCACTGACTGGTCAGTTCAAAAACGGAAGGGGGCCGAGGGATGAGACGGGCGACCGGAGCTCGTGTACAGGCCGAGGGCGTCGGGCTCGCCACCCGGGAGGGCCCCGTGTACACGGGCGTGGGGTTCACGGCCCGGCCGGGCACGCTCACCGTCTTCCGGGCCGACTCCGGGGGCGGGCGCAGCGCCCTGCTGCTCACCCTGACCGGCCGGATGCGCCCCTCGGAGGGAACGCTGTACGTGGACGGCCACGCCCTGCCCCGGCACGCGCGCCGGGTCCGCCGGATCAGCTCGCTCGGGCTGATGGACGAGGTCAACCCCCTGGACGAGCGGCTCCGGGTCCGCGAGCACCTGTCCGAGGGGCTGCTGCTGCGCATGCGCCCCGCCGCGCGGAGCCTGGCCGATGAGGCCATGGAGGCCGCGGGGCTGGGCGGGCTGGACCGCCGGTCACTGGTGCGGGAGCTGTCCATGGTCGAACGGCGCCGTCTCGGGCTGGCCCTGGCCCTGCTGGCCGAACCCCGGCTGCTGGCCGTCGACGACGTCGACGGCGGCCTGGAACCCGGGCATCAGGCCGACCTGTGGCGCACCCTCAAGGCGCTGGCGGACGACGGGCTGACGGTGGTCGCCACCTGCGCCGACTCCGGCGAGCTGGCCGGGGTGGCCGGGCCGGACACCCAGGGGCCGATCCCGCTGCGCCAGGACGCGGGCGACCCGTCCGGCTCCGCCGCCGGGGAGCCGTCCGCCTCCGCAACCGCAGGCGCGGGCTCCGCGGGCGGCGCGTCCGCCGTGGGGCCGGGCGCCGCCGGGCTCCGCGGGCGGCACCGCCGCCACGTCGGCCTGGACATCCTGCGCGGCGGCCGGAAGGAGGGCGGGGACCGTGGCCCGGCGTAGGCGTTCGCGCCCGATCGCGCGCCCCCTGGCGGTGCCCCGGCTCGGGCTGCTGACCGTGCGCTCCTTCCTGCGCTCGCCGCTGCCCGCCGCCGCGCTGGCCGCCCTCCTGCTCATCCCCCTGCTCTACTCGGGGATGTACCTGTGGTCGTTCTGGGACCCCTTCGGCCGGATGGAGCGCCTGCCGGTCGCCCTCGTCAACGAGGACGAACCGGTCGAGGCCGGAGGCCGCGAGGTCGACGCCGGGGGTGAGCTCACCGACACCCTCCTGGAGCGGGGGGACCTGGACTGGCACCCGGTGAGCGCCCGGGAGGCCGCGCGCGGTGTCGCCGACGGCACCTACTACGTCTCCCTGACCATCCCCTCCGACTTCAGCGCCGACCTGACCTCCCCCTCCCGCGACCGGGAGTCCCCCACCCCGGCGACCCTGGAGGCGCACTACAACGACTCCAACAGCTTCATCGTCCGCCAGCTGGCCGGAAGCGCGTTCCGCGAGATCCAGGAGGCCGCCGCGGCGTCGGCGATCAACGGCTACCTGGACCAGATCTTCCTCGGGTTCAACGAGATCCACGGCAGGACCGAGGAGGCCGCCGAGGGGGCCGACGAGCTGTCCGGCGGCGCGGACGAGGCCGAGGAGGGGTCCTCGGAACTGTCCGGGGGCGTGGGCGAGGCGCACACGGGCGCCGGGGAGCTCAGCGGCGGCCTCGACCAGCTGTACTCCGGTTCGCAGGATCTGGCCGACGGAGCCGCGACCGCCTCCGAGGAGGTCTCGGCCCAGGTGGACAAGCTCGACGCACTGGCCGACGAGTGGCTGCCCCGGCTGGAGGAGGACATCCCCTCCCTCCAGGAGCACGCCGGGAACGCCGCCGAGGTCACCGCGGCCCTGTCCGCGGCCCTGGAGGAGCTGCCGGAGGTCGACACCGGGGCCCTGGAGGAGGTGGACGAGCGTCTGGCGTCCTACCTGGGAGAACACCCCGGGCTGGAGACCGAGGACCCCGACCTGTACACCCTGCTGTGCGACCTCCAGGCGGCCGTGGACACCGCTGAGTCGGCGGCCGGGTTCGTCGAGGACAACCGCGACGCGATCACCGCGACCGCCGAGGACGCGGCCGCGCTGAGCGCGGAGGCCGCCGCGCTCTCGGAGGACCTTCCCTCGATGGTGGAGAAGGCGGAGGACGCCCGGGAGCGGGCCGACGAGCTGGACGAGGGCCTGGCCGAGCTGGCCGAGGGGTCCGCGCTGCTGCGCGACGGGCTGGCGGAGTCCGCCGACGGCGCCGGTGACCTCGACGAGGGGCTGGGCGAGCTCAGCGGCGGCGCCGACGAGCTGCACTCGGGCCTGGAGGAGCTGGCCTCGGGCTCCGACGAGCTCGCCCGGGGGCTCGACGAGGGCGCGGACCAGGTTCCCACCTACTCCGAGCAGGGGCGCGACGACGCCTCCTCGACGATGAGCCGTCCGGTGCGGCTGGACAGCGCCGTCTCCAACGAGGCGCCCGACTACGGGACGGGGTTCACGCCGTTCTTCGTGCCGCTGTCGCTGTGGGTGGGCGCGATGGTGGTGTTCATGGTGCTGCCCGCGCTGTCCTCGCGGGCCCTGGCCTCCTCGGCCCCCTCCTGGCGGGTGGCGCTGGCCGGGCGGGTCGCCCCGCTCCTGCTCGGCGTCGGCCAGGTGCTGGTCATGATGGCCGCCCTGCACCTGCTGCTGGGCCTGGAGGCGGGGAACTGGCCGCTGCTGATCGCCTTCCTGGTGCTGACCGCCGCCGCGTTCGCCGCGACGGTGCAGTACCTGAACGTGGCCTTCGGCGCGGCGGGGCGGGTGGTGGCGCTGGCGCTGCTGGTGCTCCAGCTGACCTCGGCGGGCGGAACGTACCCGATCGAGACCAGCCCGGCCTTCTTCCAGGCCGTGGGGCCGTTCCTGCCGCTGCACTGGGGCGTGACCGCGCTGCGCCACATGATCGGCGGCGGTGACCCGGACCTGGTCCGGACGGCGTTCGGGGTGATGGCGCTGTGGCTGGTGGTGCCTTTGCTGCTCACCTGGTGGACGGTGGAACGCAAGCGCGTGTGGACGATGGGCGCGCTCCACCCGGCGCTGAAGCTGTGACGCGGGCCGGGGTGACGGACATGGCGCGTCCTGTACGAGTATGGGCGAGAATGGAACGGATGAGTGCGAGCACGTCCGACCACCCCGTGAGCGGCCGCCGCGAGGCCACCCGGCGGCGCCTGTTCGAGGCCGCGGTCACGCTGATCTCCGAGCAGGGGTACGGCGCGACGACCGTGGACGAGATCGCCGAGCGCGCCGGGGTGGCCAAGGGCACCGTCTACTACAACTTCGGCGGCAAGGGCGAACTGTACGCGGCGCTGATGGAGTGGGGCGTGACCCGGCTGGCCGACACGCTCAAGGGCGCGGTGCCCCCTCCCGGGGCCGGCGCCGCCCCCCGCGAGGCGCTCGCCGCCGTGCTGCGCGCCGGGGTGGAGTTCATCGGCGAGCACGAGTCCCTGGCCCGCCTGCTCATGGCGGAGGCCTGGCGGACCAACCGGGCCTGGTACGCCACGGTCCTCCAGATCCGCACCGAGGCGATCGGGGTCATCACCGGCCTGCTGGACGACCTGGCCTCGGAAGGGTCGCTGCGACCGGACCTGGACACCGGCCTGGCCGGGTCCGCCCTGTTCGGCATGGTGGTGACGGTGGCACTGGACTGGCGCACGCTCCAGCCCGGGCGTCCCGTCGAGGAGGTCCACACGGCGCTGGCCCGCATGGTCGGCGGCCTGGTCGGCCCCGCCGCCTCCCCCGACCGTACGAGCACCACGGACACCTGAGAGGACGTACCGCGCGATGGCCACCCTCTACCCCCTGATCCCGCTCCTGGCCGGGGTGGTCATGCTCTGGGCGGTCACACGTGACACGCGCCTGGAACTGCGGCTGCGCCGCCACGGGATGCGCGCCAAGGCACGCGTGATCGGCTACCACGAGACCTCCACGGCCTCCCGGATGATCGTGCAGTTCCGTACCGAGGACGGGCACGAGGTGCACGCCGAGCACGAGAACACCGGGTGGACGGCCTCCCGCGCCGGGGAGATCGTGACCGTCGCCTACGACCCCGACACGCCCGAGCGGGCCCGGATCGTGTCCGCGCCCTGGCTGTCGCACTACGTGCGGGTGCTGTTCGGCGGCCTGGGCGCGATCCTGGTGTTCACGGGGCTGCTGCTGGGCTACCTGGCCTGGCGCTGACGGACTCCTCGCGCGGGGCGGAGTAGCGGACCAGGCGCGAGGGCAGGGCGCCGTCCAGGGTGGCGCGGGTGCGCACGCGCACCCCGCACAGCAGGTCGGCCACGCCCGCGCCGTCGGGCCGGACCAGGGCGCTGCCGGCGTGCGCCGCGGCCACCGCGAGCGCGTACCAGGGCAGGTCCAGGGCCACGAGGACGACGACGGGGCCCTGGAGCAGGCAGGTGCGCGCCAGGACCCGCCGGCGGGCCGCCGGGGCCGGGTACCCGCGTTCGCACAGCGCCAACCGCACCGAGGCGGCGCCGGGGGTGGCGCGGTCGCGGCGCGTCAGAGCGGGGACCAGGGCCAGGGCCCCGCCCAGGCACAGCAGGGCGGCCGTGCGCGCCCCGGTTCCCGGCCCCGAGGCGCCGAGCGCCTGCGCGCAGAGGGCGAGGGCGGCCGCGCCGAACCACCACAGGCCCAGGTCGAGCATAGCCCCGGTGAGCCTGCGCACCGGGCCGGGCACGGCGCGGTCCGCGACGGCCGCGGGCCAGCCGCGGGCGTACCCGGGCGGGAGCGCCCACCGTGCGAGCAGCCAGCCGAGCAGGGTCGCGGCCGCACCCCAGGCCACGAGCCCCGCCGGGGAACCGGCGTAGGCGCACGGGTACAGGCCAAGGAGTCCGGTGGCGCGGACGGTGACCACGGCCGCGGCCAGGGCCGCGCCCAGCAGCACGGTGAGCGCGGCGCCTCGGCGGAAGCGGTGCCGGGCCAGCAGCCCGACCGCCAGGAACAGGGCGAGGACCCCGGACTCCCCGGGCCCGGGCAGGAGTTCCCGGCCGGACCGGCCGCCGCCGAGGGGGTCCGCGCACAGGCCGTCGGCGGAGGCGGGCAGTGGCCAGACCGCGTACGCCGCCAGGCCGACGCCCGTGGCCAGGGCGGCCGCGGTGCACAGGCCCGGCCAGCCGTGCGGACGGCCGTAGCGGCGGTACTGCAGGCGCAGGTAGAGCGCCGCCGCGCAGACCACCAGCAGCGGAACCCCCGCGACCGCGGCCTCCACGGCGAGCGGTCCCCCGCCCAGCGGCTGGCCCATGCGCATCCTCCCGTCACGCGGTGTCCCGTCTTCGGCACGCAACGCTAGTACGCGCGACGCCGGAGCGCGGGTCGAACGCGGACATTCGCGGCGGCGGCCGGGTCCGGGGAGGGCGGATCCGGTCACCCGGAGCAGGACTTGCCATACTCTCCGCCATATGTGACCTTTGCCCTATTGTCACAAGGCTTCACAGGAGGAAACACCCCTACCGCCCACCCGAGAGGTGGACATTCTCGTCTCCCATGGCAGACTGCCCCCACCACCCGGATATTTCAGCGTTTCACCGGCGAGGTACGATCCCCCACGCCGAAATGCCGCGTTTGTGGTTACCCTGCGGTACGTCCCGTGTCGAGAACCCCCCACGGACACAGCCCGCAGGACACGGGACCGCGCACAGGCGGACCGGGACGCGCCGACTCCCCCAGCGGCCCCCACCCCCACAAGACCCCCGGACGCGGATCGACAGGAGAACCGTGCAGGCAGTACCCGAGCGACGCGGTCGGAGCATCACCTCCCGCATCCGCGCAATGGTCATGATTCCCACCACCGCCCTGGTGGTGCTCTGGCTGGCCCTGACCGTGGCCCTGGCCGGGGACGCGGTCGTCCAGCGCCTCCGCGCCAGCGCCACCGACGACCTGGTCGCCCCGGCGGCGATCGGCCTCGTGGACGTGATGCGGGAGCGGACGCAGACGATCGCCCGCATCGAGAACCCGGGGGACGCGGAGATCGAGGGCCAGCTGGCCGAGGCCCGCGAGAGCACCGACGACTCCCTGGGCGCGATCGTGGGCGAGCTCGTCGGCTTCGCCGACATCGCCCCCGGCGAGAGCGGCCACCACATCGAGATGCTGCACGCGCAGTACGGCGAGATCGACGCGATCCGCGCGGCGGTGGACGCGGGAGAGGCCTCCCGCACCGACGTCCTGGACTACTACAACGAGCTGATCCTGCACGGCGCCGACAGCTTCGACAGCCAGACCCGCGCGGGCAGCGACGGGAACAGCGCGGTCAACCCGAGCTTCACCGCGACCTACATGTTCCGCACGGTCGACCTGTTCGCGCAGTCCGACGCCCAGATCGCCCGCGCCTTCGCCACCGACGAGCTGACTCTGGAGGACCAGCGCCGGTTCACGGAGCTGGTCGGCTCCTACGAGAGCATGCTCGCCGCCAACGGCCACTACCTGGAGGGCGAGGGCCAGGAGGCCCGGCTGGAGAACCTGCTGGCGAGCCAGGAGTACGCCGACCTCCAGCGCATGCAGGACGAGATCGTCGACCGCCAGGTGACCACCGAGACGGTCACCGACCCGGTGACCCTGGTGCCCAGCGAGGTCCAGGACCTGTCCATGCCGGTGGACTACGCCGCGTGGGACGACGCCTACGACCACGTCCTGTCCGAGCTCACCGCGATCGGCGCCGACGAGGCCCTGTACGCCGCGGACGTCACCCGCGCCGAGGCCAACCGGGCCCTGTTCGTCGCCGTGGCGGGCAGCCTCGGCGTCGCCGCCGTCATCGGGTTCGCCTTCGTGCTGGCCCGCCGCTCCTCCAACGTGCTCACCGAGCGCCTGCTGCGCCTGCGCGACGACTCCAACGACCTGTCGGAGAACCGTCTGCCCGACCTCATGCGCCGCCTGCACGAGGGCGAGCGCGTGGACACCGAGGCGGCCCTGCCCGCGCTGGCCGCCAGCGACGACGAACTCGGCGACGTGGCCAGGGCGTTCAACACCGCCCAGCGCGCGGCCGTCAACGCGGCGGTGCAGCAGACCGAGCTGCGCCAGGGCGTCAACCGCGTGTTCCTGAACATCGCGCACCGCAGCCAGACGCTGGTCCACCGCCAGCTGCGCCTGCTGGACCGGATGGAGCGCGAGCAGGAGGACCCCGAGCAGCTGGCCCAGCTGTTCAAGCTCGACCACCTGGCGACCCGCTCCCGGCGCAACGCCGAGAACCTGCTCATCCTGGGCGGCGAGGCGCCGGGCCGCACCTGGCACCGCCCCATGCCGCTGATCGACGTGCTGCGCGGCGCCATCTCCGAGTCGGGCGACTACACCCGCGTCAAGCGCGAGCGGATCGCCCGCGTGCACCTCAACGGCCCGGCCGTGGCCGACGTCATCCACCTGGTCGCCGAGCTGGTCGACAACGCGGCGATGTTCTCCCCGCCGCACACCCACGTGCGCCTGAGCAGCGAGGACGTGCCCAACGGCGTGACGGTCGAGATCGAGGACCGGGGCCTGGGCATGACCGAGAGCGAGTTCGCCTCGGCGAACGCGCTGCTGTCCAGCCCGCCCGAGTTCGACGTGATGCGCCTCAACGAGAAGATGCGCCTCGGCCTGTTCGTGGTCTCGCACCTGGCCCACCGCCACGGCATCCGCGTGCACCTGCGCCCGTCGCCGTACGGGGGCGTGCAGGCCATCGTCCTGCTGCCGCACGAGCTGATCTCCGGCGACCGCTCCCCGCTGCCCTCCGACGAGAGCGGCGAGCAGGTATGGGACGTGCGCGAGATCCTGGACCGCACGCCCGGCGGCGAGCTGTCGTCCGGCAGGCGCGTCAAGCCCGTGCTGACCTCGGTGTCCGCACCGAAGGAGGAGGCCCCCGCCCGGGAGGACGAGGACTCCGCGGACCCCGCCGGGAGCGAGGGGGAGGGCTCCGGGACCGCCGAGGCCGCTGAGGCCCCGGCTGGCGGCGCGGACCTCCTCGACGCGGACGGCGACCGCCCCGCGCTGCCCACCCGGACGCCGCTGCCCACCCGGACCCCGTCCGTCAGCGCGGTCCCCGACCCCGAACCCTCCGCCGACGCCGAACCGCCCGCCATGGTCGAGGCGGGCGGGGGACGACCGCCGCTGCCCAAGCGGCGGCCCCAGGAGAACCTGGCTCCGCAGCTGGCCGCCGACCCCGCGGCCGACACCCGGAGCGGCCCCGCGACGGTGGGCGCGTCCTCCCCGAACGGGGCCCAGGACGGCCAGGAGCGTCTGGCGCGCCTGCGCCGGAACATGTCCGCGTTCCAGAAGGGTACGGACCGCGGACGGCGCGAAGGCAAGCAGCAGACCAACGACACCGACAAGGACGCGTAACCGTGACGAGTACTCCCGAAAGCGCCCAGCGTGACAGTGGAAGCGGCGCGGGCAAGAAGGACATCGACTGGCTGCTGGACGAGCTGCTCGACCGCGCGGTGGGCTCCCGCCACGCGATCGTGCTCTCCGCCGACGGGCTGCTGATCGGCCGCTCCCGTGAGCTGGTCAAGGAGGACGCCGAGCACCTGTCCGCGGTGGCGTCCGCGTTCCAGAGCCTGGCCCGGGGCACCGGCCGCCACTTCGGCGGGGGCGAGGTGCTCCAGACCGTCGTGGAGATGGAGAGCGCGTACCTGTTCGTCACCGGCGCCGGCCGGGGGGCGTGCCTGGCGGTCCTGGCCGAGGAGAGCGCCGACGTCGGCCTCATCGCCTACGAGATGAACGTGCTGGTTGAGCAGGTGGGCCGTTATCTGGACGCCGCGCCCAGACGCGAGGGCGCTTCCGGGGAAGCCACGCGATAGGGGACGCCATGCAAGCGCACAACGAGTTGCCGCCCGAGGAGGATCCGCACGGCCTGCCCCAGAGGGACGCGGTCGGCGGGTACGACGAGGGCGCCGCGGTCGGACAGCAGGACGCCGGGCCGCTGGTACGGCCGTACGTGATCGCGCAGGGGCGCGACCACGCCGACACCGTGCAGCTGGACATGATCAGCGTCGTGATCGCGGCCAAGCGGGCCGAGGTCGACGAGATGGCGCTGGAGCCGGAGCAGATACGCATCCTGGAGCTGTGCCGGCGGCCCCTGTCAGTCGCCGAGGTGTCCGCGCACCTGGACATCCCGGTGGCCGTCGTCAAGGTCCTGCTCAGCGACCTGCTCAACCGCGGCCTCGCCTTGGCCCGCGCCCCCTACACAGCGAAGAGCCCGGTCAGCCGGGACGTACTCCAGGCGGTTCTCGATGGCATCCAGCGACTCTGACGACACGCAGGCGCCCGTTCCGGCGGCGCTCAAGATCCTCGTGGCGGGGGGTTTCGGGGCCGGTAAGACCACGATGGTCGGATCGGTCAGCGAGATCGCTCCGCTGAGCACCGAGGAGGTGATGACCGAGGCCAGCTACGGGATCGACGACTTGTCGGGCGTGGAGGCCAAGACGACCACGACCGTGGCGCTGGACTTCGGCCGCATCACCATCAACGAACACCTGGTGCTGTACCTGTTCGGGACGCCGGGCCAGGAGCGGTTCTGGTTCATGTGGGAGGAGCTGTCCGAGGGGGCGCTGGGCGCGGTGGTCATCGCCGACACCCGCCGCCTGGAGACGTGCTTCGCCGCTGTGGACTTCTTCGAGCGGCGCGGCGTGCCGTTCGTGGTGGCGGTGAACTGCTTCGAGGGCGCCCACCGGTACGAGCCCGAGGAGGTCCGCGCCGCGCTGAGCCTGGACCCCGCGATCCCCGTCGTGCTGTGCGACGCGCGTGAGCGCGAGTCGGCCAAGGCGGTGCTGGTGACGCTGGTGAACCGGGTGGCCGAGCGGATGGCCGCCTGAGTCCGTTCCGGGAGAGGGGCGGGGGCCGGTCCCCCGCCCCTCTCGTGTCGTCAGCCGGGGACGAACCCGGGGTTTCGGACGCCCCGCCGGGTTGCGGACACGCTCGGAGACCCGGAGCCGGTGTACACAAGGGGCTTCCAGGTAAAGTGCGCCCCGTGGAGCGCCGCGGGCGTGCCACACCCGCAGACCATGGCCCCGTCCGAGCGGGCCCGCACGAAGGTGACTGGAGTTGCCAATGAAGCGGTTCGAGTGGCGCGACCGGATCCATGCCCTGGACGCCGAGGACGACTGTGAGCAGATCGTGCGCATCCTCGGCAGCCACGAGTTCCCATGGGACATCGAACAAGCCCTGGGCCTGGCCCTGTACCGCACCTACGCCGTGCCCAGCGTCGGCGAGCTGCTGGCGCACACGCGCGAGTTCACCGAGCGCACGCAGCACCGCTACGACGACACGGCGCTGATCCTCAACGACATCATGGAGCACGGATTCGGTC
Source organism: Nocardiopsis sp. M1B1 (assembly GCF_052466615.1). NCBI lineage: Bacteria > Bacillati > Actinomycetota > Actinomycetes > Streptosporangiales > Nocardiopsidaceae > Nocardiopsis > Nocardiopsis sp. M1B1. The sequence continues at coordinate 1,166,960 of NZ_CP196194.1, read as the reverse complement.
CGGGCCGCGGCCGCGACGCGCTGCGCCGCATGAACCAGATGCACCGCTCCTACGACATCAGCAACGACGACTACCGCTACGTCCTGAGCACCTTCGTAGTCATGCCGGTGCGCTGGATCAACGACCACGGCTACGGCTGGCGCAGGCTGAGCGACCACGAGATCGCCGCCAACACCAACTACTACCGCAAGCTCGGCAGGCACATGGGGATCAAGGACATCCCCGAGGACTACGCCGGGTTCCTCGAACTCTTCGACTCCTACGAGCGCGAGCACTTCGCCTACACCGAGGGCGGCCGGGCCGTCTCCGACGCCACCCTGGGGCTCATGGTGGACCTCTACCCGGCCTGGCAGCGGCCCCTGGTGCGCCCCTTCACCAAGGCCCTGCTCGACGACCGGCTCATCCAGGCCTTCGACTACCCCGAGCCCTCGGCCGCCTGGCGGCGGCTGAGCGCGGGCGCGCTGAGGCTGCGAGCCCGGGTGGTGCGCCTGATGCCGCCGCGCCGGGAGCCGCGCTGGGCCAGGATGAGCCCCAACATCCGCAGTTACCCCCGGGGCTACGAACCGTCCCGGATCGGCACCTTCCCCCAGGGCTGCCCGGTCCCGCACGGCATGGTGACCCGCGAGGTCGCCGCCACGGGCGCCCGCGTGCCCGCGCCGGACCAGGCGGTCGCACCCGCGGGCGGGGAGGCGTCCGAGGGGCCCGCCGGGGAGGCGTCCGCGCCGGCCTCCGAGGAGGACGCGCAGAGGTAGCGGCCCCCGGCCCCGATCCCCTCTCCCCTGCCCGACCGACCCCCTCTCCCCGAAGGAAACCGCAGATGAAGCGTTTCGACCTCAGAGACGAGATCCACCACCTGGACCACGAGGCCGACTGCGTACGGATCATGCAGATCCTCAACTCCCAGGAGTTCCCCTGGGACATGGGGCGGGCGCTGGGCATCGCCCTGTACCGCACCTACGCCGTGCCCAGCATCGGCGGACTCCTGGGCCGGACCGACGAGTTCACCGGCAGCACCCAGAAGCGCTACGACGACACCGCGCTGATCCTCAACAACATGATGCGGTACGGGTTCGAGCCCGGTCGGGGCCGCGACGCGCTGCGCCGGATGAACCAGATGCACCGCTCCTACGACATCAGCAACGACGACTACCGCTACGTGCTCAGCACGTTCGTGGTCATGCCGGTGCGCTGGATCAACGACCACGGCTACGGCTGGCGCAGGCTGAGCGAGCACGAGATCTCGGCGATCACGCACTACTACCGCAGGCTCGGCCGGTACATGGGGATCAAGGACATCCCCGAGAGCTACGCACAGTTCCGGGAGCTCCTCGACTCCTACGAGCGCGAGCACTTCGCCTACACCGAGGGCGGCCGGGCCGTCTCCGACGCCACCCTCGACCTGATGGTGTCCTTCTACCCGCGGCGCGTGTCCGGGCCGGCCCGGAAGTTCTCCATGGCGATCCTGGACGAGTCGCTCATCGAGACCTTCCGCTACGAGCCGCCCAGCAGGGCGTGGCGGCTGGCGGCGCACCTGGCGCTGAGGCTGCGGGCCCTGGTGGTGCGCCGGATGAAGCCGCGCGAGGTGCCGCTGTGGGCGGAGGACAACCCGAACATCCGCAGCTACCCCGAGGGGTACGACGTCAACCGGATCGGCACCTTCCCGGCGGGCTGCCCCGTGGCGCACGACGTGGACCCGGTGGCGCACGAGGAGCTGTACGGCGAGGGCGGCGGGACGGGCGGCGCTGCTCCCGAGGGCCGGGAGGCCCCGGAGGCGGCACGGCCCTCCGCGGCGCCGGAAACCGCGGAGCCCTCCCCGGCCGCGCGGACCCGGGAGGCTCCGGCGGCCGCCGCCGAGGCCTCCGCGGACGGGCGCGTGTGACCGCCGCGGCCGACTCCGCGGCGTCCGGGGGCGCCGCGGTGGGAGGGGCCTCGTCCGGGACGGCCGCGCCGGAGGGCGCCGCCCGCGGCACGGTCGGCGGGCCGGGCGCTCCGCTGCCCCGTTCCGTGCACGCCTGGTACGGCAGCGGCGCGGTGGCCACGGGGATCTTCAACACGGTGCCCGGGCTGCTGCTCCTCATCTACCTGACCGACACGCTCGCGGTGAGCCCCGCCCTGGCCGGGGCGGTGGTGCTCCTGCCCAAGGTGGTCGACCTTCTGGTCAGTCCGTATATCGGGATCTGGTCGGATAGGACGCGTTCGCCGTGGGGGCCGCGGCGCCCGTGGATGCTGGCGGGGGCGCTGACCCTGCCGGTGCTGTTCGCCGCGATGTTCGCCGGGCCGCCGCTGGAGGGCGGCCCCGCCGCGCTGTACGTGGCGGGCGTGTTCGTGGCCGCCGCGCTGGCCTCGTCGGTGTTCCAGGTGCCGCACACGGCCATGCCCGGGGAGATCACCTCCGACTACCACGAGCGGTCCACGTTCAACACGTGGCGGACCGCGTTCGTCGGGCTCGCCCTGATGCTGGGCGGGGCCCTGGCGCCGGTCGTCCAGTCGATCCCCGCGGACCCCGTGGCCGGGTACCGGCTGATGGGCCTGCTCATGGGCTGTGTGGTGCTGGTGTCGATGCTGGGCTCGGTGGTGGGCACGCGCCGGGCGCCGCGCCCGGTGTTCGCGCACCGCACGGAGGGACTGGCGGCCCAGCTGCGGGTGGCCTTCGCCCACCGGCACTTCCGGGTGCTCTTCCCCGCCAACCTCCTGATGGCCACGGCGGGCGGCACCATGGTCGCGGGCGTGCCGTACGTGACGGCCAACGTCATGGGCGAGCCGGGCTACACGAGCCTGCTCATGGTGTGCGTGCTGGTGCCGCTGATCGCGTCGGCCCCGCTGTGGCGGCGGTTGTCCCTGCGGGTGGACAAGCGCCGCGCCGCCGGGTACGCGGCGGCGGTGTTCGCCCTGGGCGGTCTGGGCCTGCTGCTCATCCCGCTCTGGGGCCTGCCCGGCGCCGTGCTGTCCTCCGTGCTGGTGGGCGTGGGCCTGTCCGGGACGACGCTGCTGCCGTGGTCGATGCTGGCCGACTGCCTGGCCACCGCCGACGCCTCCGGGCGGCGGCAGGGCGGCGTGCTCTCGGGCGTGTGGACCGCCGGGGAGGCCATGGCGCAGTCGGTGGGAACCGGGCTGCTGTCACTGGCCCTGGCGGTGAGCGGCTACGTGGAGTCCGGGGCCGGGGAGGCGGTCCGGCAGAGCGACGAGGCGCTGCGCGGCATGCTGGTCGGCAGCACGCTGGTGCCCGCCGCGGTGATGCTGTGCTGCCTGGTGCCGCTGGCGTTCTACCGGCTGACCGCCGAGGAGGCGGGCCCGCGTCGAGAGGCGTGAGGTCGTGTACTCGACAGTCCGCGCGTTCCTACGGATCTACGGGCCCCGCTGACCGGAGGCGTGGCCGGTGTGGCAGCTGGTCCCCGGCCTCGGTGGCGGGGCACGAGCGCCCCGCCAGCCGCCTCAGGGAAGCAGAACGAGTTTGCCGCGCCCGCTCCCCGAGCGGCGACCGGCGCGGGGCCCGCCGCCGGTCCGCTCCCGGCACCCGCCCGGCCTCAGCGATTCAGGCGGCGCCACAGCGGGCGCGGGAGCAGCCGCATCCCCGCGAAGAGAGGCTGGAGCACGCGCGGCGCCCACACCGTGGTGGCCCCCGAGCGCAGCCCGGCCGACACCGCGTCCGCGACCTGGCCCGGCGTGGCCGGGAAGGGGGCGGGCGCCACGTGCGCCGACATCCGCGTCGGCACGTAGCCCGGCCGCACCACCAGCACCCGCGCGCCGGTCCCGTGCAGGGAGTCGGCCAGGCCCTGCGCGAAGCCGTCCAGGCCCGCCTTCGCCGACCCGTACACGAAGTTGAACCTGCGCACCCGCACCCCCGCCACGGAGGAGAGCACCACGAGCGTCCCGTGGCCCTGCTCGCGCAGACGGGCGGCCACGGCCAGGTCGGCGGACACGTGCCCGGTGTAGTTGACGGCGGCGGCGCGGGCGGCGGCGGCCGGGTCGGCCTCGTACTCGGACTGCTCACCCAGCACACCGAACGCGTCCACCACCACGTCCAGATCGCCCACCAGCTCCACCGCGGCCGCGACGGTGCCGGTGTGGGTGTCGGGCAGACCGGCGTCGAAGTCCACCGAGTGCGTCCGCGCCCCGAGCGCGGTGAGTGCGCCCGGCGGGGAGGGCACCCCGCCCCGGGCGGCCAGCACCACCTCGCGGGCGCCCTCGCGGACCAGCCGTTCGACGATGGCCAGGCCGATCTCGCTGCGGCCGCCGAGCAGCAGCACGCTCCGCACCGCTCCCACCGAGTCGCGCACGGCTGTCCCTGCCTTTCCGGAAGTTCGTGTTTCTTTTGGGCCTCCGCTTCGCTTCGTCCCCCCGTCGCCCGCCACCACCCTCAACGGACGCCTACGGCGCGGTCCTTCTTGTGTTCGAGCGCCCGGAGAACGGGAATCGGGTTGAAGGAGCGCAGTGGTGCCTCCGGTGAGACGGCTCGTCCCTCGCAGTCTCACCTCCGCCACCTCCAGAACCCCGTGGGCGCCCGAACGACCCCTCTCGCGCTGAGGCTCGTTCGAAGAAGAGGTCCTGGACGGCCGTCATCGTGCCACCGAGGGGCCGCGCTGTCACAACAGCCGCAGTCGGCGGGCCAGGTCCGAGACCAGGACCCCGTCCGGGTCGGCCCGCTCGCGCACCCGGCGCCACGCGGGCAGACCGGGGTACATGGCGTGCACGGCCTCGGGGCTGGCACGGCTGTCCTTGGCCAGGTACAGGCGGCCCCCCGCGCCGACCACGCGCTCGTCGAAGCGGTGCAGCAGGGGGCCGAGTCCGGGCAGGTCGGCGGGCAGGTCCACGGCCAGCGACCACCCCGGCCGGGGGAAGGAGAGCGGTCCCGGCGTGGGCCGCCCCATCCTCTTGAGGACCGCCAGGAAGGAGGGCGCGCGCCTGCGCGACAGCTCCCCGGCGATCCACGCCAGGACGTCCTCCGCGCCGAAGGGCACCACGAACTGGTACTGCACGGCGCCGTGCCTGCCGTACAGCCGGTTCCACCCGTCGAGCGCGTCCAGCGGGTGGAAGTAGCCGCCCACCGCCTGGATCCGGCCGCGCCGCCTCCCGGGCGCGCGGCCGTGTTCGAGCGCGTTGAACGCGCCGACGGTCCACCGGTTCAGGGTGGCCGTCGGCGGGGTCAGGGGCGGCACGGGCAGGCTCGTGCTCCGGTACCGCAGCGGGTCGCGGCGCAGCGGTCTCGGGAGGTCGCCGGGCTCGGCGTGGTGGGCGCGGGTGACCACGCCCCGGCCCAGGCCGCGCCCGCGGGCGAACAGGTCCAGCCAGGCCACCGAGTACCGGTGGCCGGGGCGCGCCATCAGCTCCAGGGTGGCCTCCAGGTCCGGCGTCCGGTCGGCGTCCACCCGCATGTACGCGGTCCGGACCGGGATCACGCCCAGGGTGGCCTCGGTGACCACCCCGGTCAGGCCCATGCCGCCGACGGTCGCCCAGAACAGGTCGGGGTCGCCGCCGGGTTCCGGTCCCAGGCGGCGCGTGAGCCCGTCCGGGGTGACCAGGGTGAGGGAGCGCAGGTGCGCGCCCAGGGAGGAGTCGGTGTGGTGGTTCTTGCCGTGGACGTCGGCGGCGACCGCCCCGCCCAGGGTCACGCGGCGGGTCCCGGGGGTGACGGGGACGAAGAGGCCGCGGGGCAGCAGGCGGGCGAGCAGGGCGTCCACGCTGGTGCCCGCGGGGGCGGTGACCTCGCCGCGCTCGGCGTCCACGCGCACGGGGCCGGTGAGCCCGGTGCAGTCCAGCACCAGGCCCCCGGCGTCCTGGGCGGCGTCGCCGTAGGAGCGGCCGAGCCCGCGCGGCAGCGCCCCGCGCTCCCCCGCCCGGGCGAGCGCCTCGGCGACCTGGGCGGGCGTGCGGGGGCGCACGACGCGGGCGGCCGTGGGCGCGGTGCGCCCCCACCCGTGCAGGAGGGTCGGCCGATCCGGCTGCCGGTTCACAGGTGGATCCCCGCCGCGACCAGGACCGCGAGCCCGCAGAGGATGAGCTGGAGGGGCCGGTCGCGCAGGGCGATCTCCTCGGGCTCCTCCCCCACGCCCCGGTCCACGAGCAGGTTGTAGCGCAGGACGAACATGATGAACGGCACGATACTCAGCGCGTGGAAGAGCGTCCTGGGTCCGTCGCCCGGTTCCAGCGCCCACAGGCAGTAGGTGACGATCATGGCGCCCGAGGCCATGGTGCGGGTCTGGGAGAGGTAGGCGGTGCTGTAGCCGCGCAGGACGGGCCGGACCGCGGCCGCCTCGGCGGCAGGTTCCCCGGGGGCGTCGCCGGGCGCGGCGGCCCCGGCGCCGGACACGCCGGTCGCACGCAGTTCCGCCTCGCGCTTGCCGACCACCACCAACAGCGCGGCCAGCGACACCACGATCACGAACCACGAGGTCAGCGGCACGCCGACGGCCACCCCGCCCGCCACCGCGCGCAGCACGTGGCAGGCCGCGACCGCGACCAGGTCGCACACCACCAGGTCCCGCAGGTAGCGGGTGTAGACGAGCGTGAGCAGCACGTACCCGGCGACCAGCGCGGACAGCGCGGGATCGCCCAGCGCCAGGGAGACCAGCGGCGCGGCGGCGCTGAGCGCGGTCCCGACCGCGACGGCCACGGGGACGGGGAGCGCGCCGGAGGCCACCGGGCGGTGGCGCTTGCGCGGGTGCGCGCGGTCGCGTCGGGCGTCGTGGACGTCGTTGAGCAGGTAGGTGCCGCTGGCGGCCGCGCAGAACAGGGCGAACACCGCGGCGCTGGTCAGCAGCGCCCCGGTCTGCGTCAGGGCCCCGGCCGCGGCGGGCGCGGCCAGGACGAGGAGGTTCTTGAGCCACTGCCGGGGGCGGCACGCGCGGACCAGCGCGCCGAGCGTCCCCCCGTCGCCGCGCGCAGCCCCGGCCGCCGCCGGTCCCGTGGCCCGCGTCCTCTCCGTCACCGCGGCCGGGGGGTGCCGGGCCGCACGCCGACGCGCCCGGTCGGGAGCGTCGGCGAGGGACGGGTGCGGGGGTCAGTGGTGGTGGTCACGACGGCGGCCCGTGACGAACAGGACGACCGCGACGCCGATGAACCCGACACCGGCGACGAGGCAGACGACGGGCAGGGTGGTCTGGAGGAGGGGCAGCACGGTGCGTCCCTGCTCGGAGTTGGCGACCGCGTTCTGGACGGACTCGTCGTTGGAGACGAGTTCGGCGTCGAACAGCGTCAGGACCTCCTCGCCGTCCACGACGACGACGCGGTTCTGGTCCTCGCCGATCTTGAGGGGGGAGCCGGTGACGGGCTCGATCCAGTAGGTGCGGGTGATGGAGAAGACCTCGTCGCCGGTGACGTCGCCCTCGCCCTCCATCCCGGCCACCGAGCGGGGCAGGGTGCGCTCGCCGATGACCTCGTCCTCGACCTCCTGGACGAACTTGTAGGCCTCGACGCCCCCGACCTCCTCGGTCCCCTGGAACTCCATGGGGACGACCTCCCGCGCGGTGGTCTCGTAGAAGTCGTAGTCGCGCTGCTCGGTGAAGAAGGGGAACTTCCAGGCCTGGCCGCTCTGGGCGACGGACTCGTCGTTGACCATGGAGTCGCAGCAGTCGACCGCCTCCCCGGTGACGCGGTCGTGCCCGGCGCGGCGGCTGCTGGAGGTGATGCCGAAGTCGGTCTCGGCGTCCCTGACCCAGGTGAACTGGTCCCACACCACCGTCTCGTCGGTGCTGGAGGCCACGTCCGCACGGATGGTCGAACGCGCCTCCAGGGTGGCGTCCTCGACGAGCTCGACGTCCTCGATGTTGAAGTAGGTGGCCCCGTCGGCCTCGAGGACCGTTTCACTGTAGTAGTCCAGAGGAGTCTTCATCAGGGAACTCGACAGCCACGTGCGCATCATGGGGGCAAAGGCGAGGAAGAAGACCCCAAACGCGACGAGAACGACCGCAACGGTACGGCGCATGTGCCCTCCTGGGCGTATGAGAGTCCAGATCTGGAACTGGGTCTAGTGGAACTAGGTTCAGTTCCGGGTAGAGTACTGCCCAGTAGCGAACGACGTCACCAGGGCGTGTCGAAATTTTTATAACGCGTTCTAGTGCTACACGTTCTGCCCTTTCCCCGTCCTGGAAGGCCCATGGCGCCCACCTCCTCCTCCGCGCCCGGGGACTCCGCCGCCGGTGCCCACTCCGCCGACGCGCGCACCCCCGACCCCTCGCTGCTGCTGCCGCAGGTCGACGGCCGCCACGAGGCCCTCGACGGCGTCCGCGCCCTGGCCGCCCTGATGGTCCTGGTGTTCCACGTGGCCACCGAGACCGGCGACTCCCTGGCGCCGGGGGTGCTGGGCGGCCTGCTGTCCGCCTTCGACGTGGCCGTGCCGCTGTTCTTCGCGCTCTCGGGCGTGCTGCTGTACCGGCCCTGGGCCCGCGCGGCCCTGGACGGGACGCGCGGGCCGCGCGCCCGCCCCTACCTGTGGCGCCGCGCCGTGCGGGTCCTGCCCGCCTACTGGCTGGTGGCCGTGGCGGCGCTGCTCGTCTACTCCCGGGACGAACTCGGCTCGCTCCGGTACTGGTGGGAGGTCCTGACCCTCACCTTCCCCTTCAACACCGACCCGCCGTGGGTGGGCACCGGCCCCTACGGCCTCGGCCAGATGTGGAGCCTTTCGGTGGAGGTCAGCTTCTACCTGCTGCTCCCGCTGTTCGGTCTGGTCCTGGCCCTGTGGGCGCGCGGCGGCCGGAGCGTGGACGCGCGAGGCCGGCGGCTGCTCGCGGGGCTGGGGGTCATGGCGCTGCTGGGTCTGGCCGCGCTGGTCCCGCAGTTCTATCCCGAGCCCCGCGAGTACATGCACGCCTGGCTGCCCCGGGCCGCGGGCCTGTTCGCCGCCGGTATGGCATTGGCCGTGCTCTCGGAGTGGGCCTGGCGCGAACCCGGCGCCGACGGCCCGGTGCGCCGCCTGTGCCGGACCCTGGGCTCCTCCCCCGGAGTGTGCTGGCTGGTCGCGGGCGGTTTCTTCGCCCTGAAGGCCACCGAGGCCTCCGGCGGGCGCTTCATCGGCTCCGGCGACATCTGGACCTCGGCCGTGGACTCGCTGGCCGGGATCGGGTTCGCGTTCTTCCTGATCGCCCCGTGCGCGCTGGCGCCGCGCCCGGCGGGGCCTCCCCTGCCGCTGCGGGAGGCGCGGGCCTGGCGCGGGGGCCGGTGGCTGGACTCGCTGCTGCGGCACCGGGTGTGCCAGTTCCTGGGGCGGATCTCCTACGGCGTGTTCCTGTGGCAGTTCATGGTGCTCTACCTCTGGCGCGACTTCACCGGCCAGGAGATCTTCACCGGGTCGTTCTGGCTGGACGCGGTGCCGGTGACGATCGGGACCGTGCTGCTGGCCGCCGCGAGTCACCGGTGGGTGGAGGAGCCCAGCCGCCGCTGGTCCCACCGCCTCTCCCGCGGGCGGTCCTCCGCCTAGCTCCCAGCCCGGTCGTCCTCCTCGGGCGCCCACGGGTTGCCCTCCACCGTCGGCGCCATGCCGCCCACCGACACCCAGTTCAGGCACAGCCCGCCCCGGTCCTCGGGGTCCTCGGGCACGAACACCGACAGTTGCTCGCCGGGTGCGCCCGCGGGCACGTACCAGGTGCCGTTCTCCTCCGCGGCGGGCAGCTCGACCTCGATCCAGTCGTCGCCCAGCGCCACCACCACGCCGACGTCCTCCTCTGCCGTGTAGCCGAGCGTGACGACCTGGGCGACGCCGCCGTGCGCCTCCACCGGCCAGGACACCAGCCCCTCCCAGGGCTCCAGGCACTCGTCCGCGGGCCCGGGGGCGAACATGTCGCTGTCGTCGGAGGGCCGCGCCGGGACCAGGAACCCGGCGTCGTTGAACACGTACGCGGTGGCGGCCTCCTCGGGCACGGCCATCCGCTCGGCCACGCCGTCCGACGCCAGCGGCGGCAGCACCCAGGAGCTCAGGCGGCGCTGGCCGTTCCACTCCAGGACCACGTCCTCGGGAACCGGGCGCGCGTACAGGCCGCCCTCCTCCGGGACGTCCGCCAGCGCCGTGCGCACCGTGTCCAGGTACCACTGGAGGCGGTCGCCGCTCAGGGTCTGGGCGTAGGCGTGGGTGGAGTACCCGGCGGCCACCGCGTACACCGCCGTCGCCAGCGCGGCCGCGACCCGGGCGGCGCGCCGGGGTCGCACGCGGTAGGGCTCCCCGTCGGCCGGGGCCGCCGAGGCCCCGCCGACCAGGGCGCGCGCCCGCTCCTCCCTGGTGGGCAGGTAGGCCAGGGCCAGGCACAGGGCGAACACCAGAGCCGCGTCCGCCACGTACCGGGGGTCGGCGGCGGCCACGTCCTGGAACCGGCCGCGCGCGATGATCGTCGGGATGACGTCCACGACCACCAGGTAGGCCAGCAGCAGCGCCCAGGCCCGCCACGCCCCGCGCCGCATCCGCAGGCTGACCAGCACGATCACGGCGAAGACCGCCCAGGCGGCCAGCACGGTCACGCCCGGCACGTCGACCAGGCCGCCGGTCGGGGTGACCGGGCCCCACTCCAGGGGTCCGCCCAGGGCGCCGACCGGGAACACCTCGGTGAGCAGCCCGCGCAGCATCGTCAGGGCGGGCTCGCTCTGGGGCACGCCCGCGCCCTCCCCGCCACCGGCCGCGCGCATCCGCACCAGGTAGAACGCCGCGTAGGCGGCGAACAGCGCACCCATCGCCGTCCAGAACGGCCGGTGCAGGGCCCACGCCCGCCGGGCCCCGGCGACGAGTCCGCCGGGGTAGAGGTGGGCGACGGCCACGGCGAACAGCACCGGCGGCAGGAACATCGCCTTGACCGTGAACAGCATGCCGAACACGACGGCGCCGCCCGCCCGCCAGGCCAGCCGGTGGTCGTCCGTGCGCAGGTAGCGCACGGTCCACAGCACGGCGAGCACCAGGGCCAGCTGGAGGGGGACCGCGTTGAGCGCCGCCGACCACCAGCCCAGCACGGGCACGGTCAGCGGGGCCAGCGCGTACACGGTCAGCGGGACCAGCAGCGCCCAGCGGCGGCCGAACAGCTCCCACACCAGGCGCAGGAACCCCACCAGCGCGGCGGCCTGGAGGGCGAGCATGGTGCCCGCGCTGACCCACCACTCGTAGGGCCACAGGGCGGTCTGGAGGTAGACCAGGAACAGCGCCCCGGGCATCAGGTGGCCCTTGTGCAGGGTGAGCAGGTAGTCCGGCCCCAGATCGCTGGCGTGGGCGTTGGCGAAGAAGAGGTAGTCGTCCTCCACGAAGTAGGACTCGCCCAGCACATAGACCCGCAGTCCCACTGCCCCCAGCACCACCAGCAGTCCCACCAGGACCAGCCGGTCGCGGGCCAGGCGGCGGGCGGCGGCCCACGCGGCGCGGAGCGTCCCGTCCGGGCCGGGGCCCTTCCCGCGGGGTTCCCGGACGGGGCGGCGTACCCTGGGTGCCCCGACCGGGCCGGGCCGCGCTGCTTCGGCGCCCGGACCGTCGTGCCCGCGCGCGGTGGGGGGAACAGGCGGCATCGGCATCTCTCCCGCCGTAGTTGGCCGATCCGGAGAAGGGGTGCCAGAATACAACACGTTCCACTTTTTCCCTCGACCCTTGTCGCAGGCCATCCCGGCCTGGATGCCCGGAACAGGAACACGATTCAGGTGCCGTGTTCCGGCGGGGTCGCGAGCACCGTGGAGGTGATGCGGGTGGGGCTCGAACAGGTCCGCCGCGACTGGACTCGGCTGGGTTCGGCCGAACCCCTGTGGGCGGTGTGCGTGGACCCCGGCAAGAGGGGCGGCGGCTGGGACGACGACGAGTTCCTCGCCTCCGGGCGGGCCGACGTCGACCCGTCCGTCGCCCGCCTGGAGGAGCTGGGCGTCCGCCCCGAGGGGGGCCGGGTGCTGGACTTCGGGTGCGGCGCGGGACGGCTGTCCAACGCCCTGGCCGCGCACTTCCCCGAGGTCGTGGGGGTGGACATCTCCGCGCCGATGCTGGAGGAGGCCCGCCGCCTGGACCGCTCCGGGGGGCGGATCGAGTTCGTGCTGAACGAGCGTCCGGACCTGTCGGTGTTCGGGGACGACTCCTTCGACCTGGTCTACACCGATCTGGTCCTCCAGCACCTGCCGCCCGCCCTGGCCGAGGGCTACGTGCGCGAGTTCGCGCGGGTGCTGCGCCCCGGCGGCGCCATGGTGCTGGGCGTGCCCGAGTCCGAACGGCGCACCTTCAAGGGACTGGTGTTCCGGTACGCGCCGTGGCCGCTGGTGGCGCTCGCCCAGCGGGTGCTGCTGCGCTACCCGGCGCCGATGCGGATGCACACCCTGCGCACCGAGCGGATCGCCGAGCTGGTCCCGAACGGCCGGATCGCCGCCTCCGACGAGTACTGGGGCGGCGACCACTGGCGCCACCTGCGCCACTTCGTGGTGCTGGAGGCGGGCACGTGACCGCGAACGCCGCGGGCGGGGGCACCGTCCCCTTCCGCGCCACCCTGGGCCGGTCGGTGCGGCTGTTCGCCGCCTTCCGCAGGGAGCAGACCGACCCGGCGTTCTTCTACGGCACACTCGCCCGCGACACCGTCGCGCAGCTGCGCTCCTACACGCCCCTGGAGGGCAGGCTCGTGGTGGACGTGGGCGGCGGCCCGGGCTACTTCGCCGACGAGCTGAGGTCGGCGGGGGCCCGCTGCCTGTGCGTGGACGCCGACGCCCACGAGATGACGCTGCACGGGCGCGACGCCGACGCGTACGGCGTCCAGGGCAGCGCCCTGGACCTGCCGCTGCGCAGCGGTTCGGTGGACGTGTGCTTCTCCTCCAACGTGCTGGAGCACGTACCGGACCGGACCCGGATGGCCGACGAGATGGTGCGGGTGACCCGGCCGGGAGGGCTGGTGTACCTGTCGTACACGCTGTGGCTGTCCCCGTGGGGCGGGCACGAGACCTCGCCGTGGCACTACCTCGGCGGCGCGTACGCGGCGGAGCGGTTCGCGCGGCGCCACGGCCGGCGGCCCAAGAACGACTTCGGCCGCACCATGTACGCCGCGCACGCCGGGGAGATGCTGCGCTGGACGCGCGGGCGCACCGACGTGGACGTGGTGGACGTGCGCCCCCGCTACCTGCCCGGATGGGCCGGGCCGGTCGTGCGGGTGCCGCTGCTGCGCGAGGTCGTCACCTGGAATTTGCTGCTGGTCCTGCGCAGGCGCTAGAGACAGGCCGCAAACGTTGCCGGTGTGACGCGAGGGGCCCGACCCTCGGTGATCTCGCCCCTGGCGGCACCGCGGTCCGTCGACATCGCCGCTCAGAGCGAGATCATCCCCGGCGGGCGCACCACGGCGGACCTCTTCCTGCACAGGACCGGCCGCCGCGCTGGTCACTCCGGGCCGAACGGCATCCTGCGGCGCGTGTGCTGGAGGCTGACCCAGTGGTCGGCGGTGAACTCCTCCATCGCCCACTCTCCGCCGAACCGGCCGAGCCCGGAGTGGTTCTCGCCGCCGAAGGCGGTGTTGGCCTCGTCGTTGAGCGTGGAGTCGTTGACGTGCGTCATGCCCGCCGTCAGGCGGCGGGCGAAGCGCACCCCCCGCTCGGCGTCGCGGGTGTGCACCGCGCTGGACAGCCCGTACTCGGTGTCGTTGGCGATGCGCAGCGCGTCCTCCTCCCCCTCCGCGCGGATGACCGTGGCCACCGGGCCGAACACCTCCTCGGCCGCGCTCGGCATGCCGTTGTCGGCCAGCAGCAGGTGGGGCGGCAGGACCCTGCCCGCCGGGCCGGTCGGTTCGCCGGACAGAAGGAGCCGTGCGCCCTGCTCGACGGAGCGCTCCACCACGTCCCGCACGCCCGCGCACTGCTCGTCGTCGATGATGGGGCCGATCTGGGTGGCGGGGTCGGCGGGGTCGCCCACCCGCAGCACCCGGGCGCGCACGAGCATCCGCTCGACCAGCTCGTCGTGGACGGCGGCGTCGGCCACGACCCGGTTCGTGGCCATGCAGATCTGGCCCTGGTGGTAGTAGGAGCCGAACACGGCGGCGTCCGCGGCCAGGTCGAGGTCGGCGTCCTCCAGCACCACCAGCGGCCCGTTGCCGCCGAGTTCGAGCGCGCGCCTCTTGAGCGGGGTCTGCCGGGCGATGTGGCGGCCGACCTCGGTGGAGCCGGTGAACGAGATCATCCGGGAGAGCTCGTGGGTGGCCAGGGCGTCGCCGATCTCGCCGCCCCTGCCGACGACCACGTTGAGCACCCCGGGCGGCAGCCCGGCCTCCTCGTAGATCCGGGCGAGCAGCAGTCCGCCCGTGACCGGGGTGTTCTCGGCGGGTTTGAGGACCACGGTGTTGCCGAGGGCGACGGCGGGCGCGACGGAGCGGTGGGAGAGCTGGAACGGGAAGTTCCACGGGCTGATCACCGTGACCACGCCGAGGGGTTCGCGGTAGACGCGGTTCTCCTTGCCCGGGGTGACGCCGGGCAGGATCCGGCCCTGGACCCGCGTGGGGTATGAGGTCACCTCGACCACGCCGCTGCGCACCAGCCCCCACTCGAACTCGGCGCGCTCGCGGATCGCCCCGGCCTCGTGGACCAGCCAGTCGACGATCTCCTCGCGGCGCGCGTCCAGGACGCGCAGTGCCCGTACGAAGACCTCGGCGCGCTCGGCGGCGGGGGTCGCTGCCCAGCCCGGCCACGCCCGCTGGGCCTCGCGGTAGGCCAGGTCCACGTCGCCCTCGTCGGCCAGCCGGATCTCGGTCAGGACCGTGTCGTCGTAGGGGTCCACGTCCTGGACGACGCTCCCGGACGACCCGTGCCGCCACTGGTCCCCGATGGGCATCCGGTCCAACCCCGTGTAGGCGTCCGGCCTGCGGTCCGCGTGCATCGGCCCTCCCCTGCTTCGGCGTCACTGGTGCCACGGTCACCCCTGTCCGGGGCCCGGGCAACGGGACTTGCCGCCTCTTGGCAAACTGTTCAGCGACTCCGCGACCGCCCTTGTCGCCCGGCGCCCTCAGCGGGCGGGGGTGAGCAGGAGTTCGCTGACGACGCGGCCGTCGGCCTCGGTGACCGTGGCCGTCCAGCCGCCCAGGTCCACGCTCTCCCCGGGCTCCTCGGGGATGTGGCCGAGCAGGACCAGGACCATCCCGGCGACGGTCACGTAACTGCCCCGGGGCCGGTCGGTGAGGACGACGCCGAGGTCCTCCAGCTCGTGGACGGGGTAGGCGCCGGGCAGGCGCAGGGCGCCGCCGTCCAGCCGGGCGGGGGCGCGCTCGTCGGTGTCGGTCTCGTCGTAGATCTCGCCGACGACCTCCTCCAACAGGTCCTCCAGGCTGACGATGCCGCTGACCTCGCCGCTCTCACCGATCACGACGGCCAGTTGCTGGCGTTCGACGGTGAGCCGGTGCAGCGCGGCGGAGACCGTCAGCGAGTCGGGCAGCAGCAGCGGTTCGCGGGCCAGCTCCCGGGCCGTGCCCTCGCCCCGCAGGAGGTCGGACCAGTGCACCACGCCGACGATGTCGTCCACGTCGTCCCGGCCGACCACCGGGGCGCGCGAGTGGCCGTGCTCGGCCAGGAGCAGGGCCGCCTCGCGCGCGGGCAGGTCGGCCGGGACGGTGTCCACGTCGGGGCGCGGCACCAGGACCTGGCGCAGCGTCCGCCCGGTGATGTCGAAGGCCCCGGAGAGGATGGTGCGCTGTTCGGGGGTCATATGGCCCTGGGCCTCGATCATGTCGCGCAGCTCCTCCTCGGTGGCCTCCTCCCTGGCGCCTCGCGGGTCGACCCCGCCGAGCCGGACGACCAGGTCGGTTGAGGCGCTGAGCAGCCAGATCGCGGGGCGCGAGAGCAGGGCCAGCGCGTTGAGCGGGCGGGCCACGAGCAGTGCCCAGGGCTCGGCGCGCTGCATGGCGATGCGCTTGGGGGCGAGTTCGCCCAGGACCAGGGTGACGAAGGTGAGCACGACGGTGACCAGCACGACCGACACCGGGGCCGCGTAGGAGCCGAGGAAGCCCAGCGGCTCGACCAGCGGGCGGGCGAGGGAGACGGCGGCGGTGGCGGAGGCGAGGAAGCCCGCGAGGGTGATGCCGATCTGGATGGTGGCCAGGAACCGGTTGGGGTCGCGGGCCAGCCGGGCCACCGCGCGCCCGCCCGGGCCGCGCTCCTCCAGCCGCCTGATCTGCCCCTCCCGCAGCGTGATCAGGGCGATCTCGCTGCCCGCGAACACGGCGTTCACCACGACCAGGACCAGTACGAGGCCGATCTGGGCCCCGATGCCCTCCATGGGACTCCCCCGCGGTCGACTGTCGGTGTCCGGAGCTGGGATTCCTTCCCCCGAAACCCGCGGGCCACACCATCCGGGGCCGTCGTCCGCGCACCGCGCGGTCCCCGCCCGCGGCACGGCCTGACCACATGCGGACAAAAACGAGTCCGAATGGCCTCTCGTTCACTTCAGCGCTGTTACCGCAGGTGGGAACGCACAGGGGCCACCGCGGAGGGCGACCGCCCCCTCCGGGAGGCTCTTACGCACCTGTTGTAACCTTCCTCTCCGATACCCCTCTTTCACCCTCTGGAGTTCCCGTGTCCGGTTCGACCGGCGTCAACCCCGTCGACGCCATGTCCGAGGCCCAGGAGGCCGAAGCCCTGGCCGAGGCGATGGTCTTCCTCGGCACCGACTTCGAGGCCGCCGTCGAAGGCCTGACGGGAGCCGTGTCCGAGCACGTGGCGGGCGGTCTGGACGACTACGACCTCGACACCATGGAGCACATCCGGAGGGTCGCCCAGAACGGCATCAACCTCGCGCAGAACGTGCAGGGCGCTGACCTGGCCATCACCGACACCGACCACGAGAACGCCGAGGAGTACCAGGAGGGCCTGGAGTCCCTCGACATCCAGATCAACTTCTGATCCCTGTCCCCCGCCCCCACCAACCGCGGAGACCCCTGCCGTGAGCGACCTCTCCTCCATGTCCCTCGGCCTGCCCGAGGACATCGACGCCGACGTCGGCGCCATCGAGTCGGGCGCCGACCAGCTCGACACCGTTCGCCAGAACATGCTCGGCCAGTCCGAGGGCACCCACAGCCAGTTCCGGTCCTCCGCCGGAGAGTTCACCGACCTCGTCGCCTGGAACATCGTCTCCAGCTCCTCCCGGGAACTGTCCTCCTGGCAGGAGGCCGCCGCCTCACTGACCTACGGAGCGGCGGTCCTGCGCCAGTGGGGGCTCGACATCGAGGCCTACCGTGCCGAGCGCGCCAAGTTGGAGACCCGCTGGGAGGAGGGCAAGGTCCGCATCGACGAGGAGGCCAATGGTTCCATTCTCGGCAGCCTGGGCCGGGAGGGAGCGGGGATCACCGAAGGCCAGTTGGAGACGTTGCGCGAGGAACTGCTCTCCGAGCACTCCGGACACTGGGAAACCCTGATGGAGCAGGCCGAGCAGACCGAGAAGGACCTGCGCAACGGCCCGAGCCAGGAGTCCCTGGAACGCCTCATCGAGTCGTCTCTGCTGACCGGCAGCCAGTTGACCTACTTCGGTGACGCGGTCCCCAGCATGGTTCCGGACGAGCTGAGCGGTGACGAGCATCCGTCCGTCGTCAACCTGTGGTGGACCTCGATGACCGAGGAGGAGCAGGAACAGGCCGTGCGGGACCATCCCGAGCTGCTGCGCGAGCTCGACGGCATCCCGGCGGCCGTGCGCGACCAACTGAACCGCGACCATCTCGACGACGAGATCGAGCGGTTCGAGGAGGAGATCGCCGAACGGGACGAGGAGATCGGGGAGGCGGCCGCCCGGGGCAGCAACGGGTCCGACGCGATCGCGTTGGCCATGGCGAACGACGACACGCTCGACAACCAGCTCCAGGAGCTGAAGGAGCTGCGGGAGAGCCTGGAGGACGAAAGCGCTGACAGGTACCTGCTGGCTCTGGACACCGAGGGCGACGGACGGGCGATCGTGGCCAACGGCAACCCCGACACAGCCGACAACGTGGCGACCCTGGTGCCGGGCACCACGACGACCTGGGAGAGCATCAACGACCAGGTCGGCCGAGGAGACAACCTCCTGGAGTCCGCGTCGAACGCGGACCCGAACGGCAGCCACTCCGTGATCAGCTGGATCGGGTACGACGCCCCCAACGTTCCCGAAGCGGCCTTCGAAGGACGGGCGGAGGACGCGGTCAGCGAGCTGAGCAGTTTCCAGGACGGACTGCGCTCCACCCACCAGGGGCCACCGTCCCACAACACCGTCATAGGCCACAGTTACGGTTCCACGGTGGTCGGGCACACCGCGCAGAGCGACGCCGGACTCGACACGGACGAAGTGATACTCGTGGGCAGCCCCGGAACCAACGCCGACCACGTGACCGACCTGAATCTTCCCGCCGAGAACGTGCACGTCTCAACGGCGGAGAATGACGGCATCACCAACCTGACGGGCCTCACGCACGGCATGGACCCGACCGATCCGGAATTCGGAGCGAACGTGTTCGAGTCCAACCCCGGCAGTGTGGGAGGCTCCTGGCCGCTCGGCCCCGCTCACTCGGAGTACTTCGACCCCAGGACGAAATCCTTGCTCCACATGGGCAGGGTCATCGCGGGGCAGGCGGAATAAGGGATAGGAAGCGGCACGTGATCAGATTCAGACCGTGGGCGTGGGTCATCGCCCTCGCCCTGGTGGCGACCGGCTGTGGCCCCGGTGAGTCCGGGGAATCGGGAACGGAGGCGACTATGACCGAGGACGAGGCCGCGGAGAAGGTCCGGGAGCACATCGACAACACGATGACCGCGCTCCCGGAGGAGGCGGAACTGGAGGAACGGCGCGGAACCATCGTCGCCGCCTGCGACGACCCCACGGACGGCGGGTCCAGGGACCGGGTCACCGTCAGCGAGACGTTCTGGGTGCGGGGTCTGCCCGTCGAGGACAACGAAGCCACCTTCGAACTGCTCCACGAGCACTGGAGTGCCAACGGTTACCAGGTGTTCGAGGATCTGCGACCCGAGGACATGTTCCTGTCCGTCGAACACGCGGAGGACGCTTTCGGGATGACCGTGCAGGTGGCGGGAGACGGCAGCCTGGCACTCTCCGCCTCCTCGCCCTGTGTCCAGCCCGAAGGCGCCCCGGACTCCTGACGCCCCCGGCGAGCCTCAGCCCAGCCGCTCCAGGGCCCTGCGCGGGGAGCGGGCGTGCCTGCCCATCCCCGCGAACGGGCACTCCTCGCGCTCCAGGTCGATCGTGAGATCCCGGGCCGTCTCCACCTTCTCCAGGTCCTCCCAGGTCAGGGGCGCCGCGATCGGCGCGTCCGACCTGGCCCGCACCGAGTACGGCACCACCGCGAGCTGTTCGCGGCCGTTGCGCAGGTAGTCCACGAACAACCGGTCCCCGCGCGCGGCCTTGCGAACCTCGGTGGTCAGCTCGTCCGGCCGCCGGGCCGCCACCCGGTCCGCGACCGCCTCCGCCAGCACGCGGACCTCCTGGTCGTCGGCCTCGGGCCGCAGCGGCGAGCGCACGTGCAGCCCCCGGGAGCCGCTGGTCATCACGTAGGCGGCCAGGCCGAGGTCGTCGAGCACCTCCCGCACGTCCCGCGCCGCGGCGCGGCAGGCAGCGAAGGCCTCGGGGCCGTCCCCGGCGGGGTCGAGGTCGATCACCATCCGGTCGGGCAGGCCCAGGTTCGGCTGCCGGGACTGCCAGGCGTGCAGGGTGATCGCCGCCTGGTCGGCGCACCAGACCAGCGCGGCCGCGTCCTGGCACAGCATCATCCGGCCGCCGCTGGTCTCCACAGTGGCCACCCAGTCCGGGACCGACGGGTGCTTGACGAAGAACCCCTGCGCGTCGATCCCGTCG
This sequence comes from Nocardiopsis sp. M1B1, assembly GCF_052466615.1. Lineage (NCBI taxonomy): Bacteria > Bacillati > Actinomycetota > Actinomycetes > Streptosporangiales > Nocardiopsidaceae > Nocardiopsis > Nocardiopsis sp. M1B1. The sequence continues at coordinate 1,147,234 of NZ_CP196194.1, read as the reverse complement.
GGGAAGCGCGCCAGGGCCACCGGCCGGTCGCGCACGTGCGGCAGCATCAGGGGGGCGATCCGGGCGTGGTACCGCGCCAGGTCCTCCTTGGTGGCCCCGCCCTCGCCGAACAGCGGTTTGCCGGGCCTGCTCACCCGCACCACCCGCCGTCCCGCGCGCACCCCCGCGGTCTCCGCCGCCATGTCCTCCCCCGTTCGCCGCCGTGCGGCCCGCCTACCCGGGCGGTGGCCCCGGAAAACGGTGCCCGAACGCGCGAACGCCCGGCTGGGGAGGTCCCTGGCCGGGCGTTCGTGCGTCGAAGCGCGGTACTACTTGCGCTTGTTGATCTCCTCGGTCAGCTGCGGGGTGACCGCGTGCAGGTCGCCCACGACGCCGAAGTCGGCCAGCTCGAAGATCGGGGCCTCGGGGTCCTTGTTGATCGCCACGATGTTCTTGGCGGTCTGCATGCCCGCGCGGTGCTGGATCGCGCCGGAGATGCCCAGGGCCACGTACAGGTTCGGGCTGACCGTCTTACCGGTCTGGCCGACCTGGAACTGGTTCGGGTACCAGCCGGAGTCGACGGCGGCGCGGGAGGCGCCCACGGCCGCGCCCAGCGAGTCGGCGAGGTTCTCCACGACCGAGAAGTCCTCGGAGCCCACGCCGCGACCGCCGGAGACCACGATGGCGGCCTCGGTGAGCTCGGGGCGCTCGCCCTGCTCCTCGTGGACGCGCTCGACGACCTTGGCCTTCCTGGCCGCGTCGGAGACCTCCACCGACACCTGCTCCTCGGCGGCGGCGCCGGAGGCGGCCTCGGCCGGGACGGAGTTCGGGCGGACCGCGACGACCGGCACGCCGGTGCGCACGCGGGCGTGGGTGACGGTGGTGCCGCCGAAGATACTGTGCTCGGCGACGACCTCGGCGTTGACGTCCACGACGTCGGTGAGCACACCCGAGCCCAGCTTGACCGCGGCGCGGCCCGCGATCTCCTTGTTCTCGGCGGTGGCCGAGACCAGGATGGCGGCGGCGCCCTTGTCCTGGGCGAGCTTGGCGAGCAGCTCGGCCTTGGGGGCCACGACGTGGTCGTTCAGCTCGGCCGAAGCCACGTAGACCTTCTCGGCGCCGTACTCGGCCAGGACAGCCCTGCCCGACTCGGCGCCGTCACCGATCCACACGGCCGCGGGCTCGCCGATGCGGCGGGCGGCGGTCAGCAGCTCGGTGGTGACCTTCTTGACCTGTCCGTCGACGTGGTCGACGAGGACGAGGACCTCAGCCATATCCCTAACCTTCCCTGAGTCTCTCGTTCGACCTAGACGAACTTCTTCTCGACGAGGAACTCGGCGATCTTCGCGGCGCCGTCGCCCTCGTCCTTGACCACCGTGCCCGCGGCGCGCGGCGGCGCGGCGTCGAAGTCGACGGTCTCGGTGGTGGCGTTGGCCAGGCCCACCCTGGCCGTGTCGATGCCCGCGTCGGCGGCGGACTTCTTGTCCACCGGCTTCTTCTTCGCCTGCATGATGAGCTTGAAGGACGGGTAGCGCGGCTCGTTGATCTTCTCGACCACGGAGACGACCGCCGGGAGCTGGGCCTCGACGAGGTCGTAGCCGTAGTCGGTCTGGCGCTGGATCCTGATGGTGCTGCCGTCGATGTCGACCTTGCGGGCGAACGTGAGCTGCGGCAGGCCGAGGTACTCGGCGAGCGCGGCCCCGACCACGCCGGTGCGCGCGTCGGTGGACTCCGAGCCCAGGACGACCACGTCGAACTCCATGGTGCCCAGGGCCTGCGCGAGGGCGTAGGCGGTCTGGAGCGAGTCCGAGCCGTGGAGGGCGTCGTCGTTGACGAAGACGGCCTTGTCCGCGCCCATCGACAGGGCCTTGCGGATGGAGTCCGTGGCCTGGTCCGGTCCCATCGTCAGGACGGTGACCTCGCCGCCGTGCTTCTCCCTGAGCTGGAGCGCCTCCTCGATGGCGTACTCGCACAGCTCGTTGATGACACCGTCGGACGCAGCGCGATCGAGCGTGTTGTCCTCGGGGTTGAGCTTCCGCTCGGTCGCCGTGTCCGGGACCTGCTTGACCAAAACGACAATATTCATGGCCGGTGGCCGACCTCCCTGCACTCCATGATCCGCCGTGCGGCGGCCGGACGCTGGCGCGCCCCCTACTGCCAACAATGCCGAATGCCGTTCGGTCATCCGACGGCGGGGCCGCCTTCACGTTCAGACAGGTCCCGCGATGTGCTCATAGCCCAGATGTTACTGGCTAGTAGCTTGGAGGCCAACCCCTGGCCCCCGGTGTGACTGAGGCAACCCTAACCACCGCTGTGCCGCAGGTGCTCCGACCCCGGTCGGACCGCCTGCGCCGGACACCGGTCGCGGGTGCCCGCCTCCCGCTCCCCACCCTAGTCGCCGCCGATCCCGCCGGAACCGGTCACACCACCGGTAACAGGTCGGAGTCCTCCCGCCCGGCGGGAACGCCGAAGGCCCCGGGCCGGAGCCCGGGGCCTTCGCGGTGCCCGGTGAGCCGTACGGCCCGCCGGGCGGGGATCACTGTCCGTCGAACCAGTCCGAGGGACCGCCGATCGGCACCCAGTCCGGAGCCGCCGACAGGCCGAAGGACAGGATGAGCATGGTCAGCAGCACGAGGCCGATGCACACGCCGACGTAGACGTACAGGTTGCGGTAGTGGACCCGGCGAACCAGCCACACCGCCTGGTGCCGCGCCTCGCGCCCGCTCGGCATGACGTAGCTGAGCAGGAGCATCACGAAGATCGCGAAGGCGCCGGTGTAGTTGGCGCCCTGACCCGGCACGTCCGCGATCCGCGCGTAGATCATGCCGACCAGGATGCCCGCCAGCAGGTAGACCAGCCCGAAGCCGAGCGTGCGCAGCGCCATGCGCCCGAAGGCCCACGGGAAGCTGAGCGCCACCACCATGTTGTCGGAGCTGCGCGGGCCGCGCGTCTGGAGGCGGCGGGCGTGCTCGGCCTTGACCACGTCCAGGGCGCCCAGCGCGGCGATGATCACGACGCCCAGGATCAGCCCGAACCAGGGGAAGAGCAGGGACACACCGGCCACGGAGACCAGCATGGGCAGGATCGTCAGCGGGTGCATCCGCCACGACCGCTCCTCGTACTCCTCGCCCTCCTCGTCGGAGTCGTCCTGGAAGTAGTCGCTCACCCGGTCGCCGCCGCCGCGACGGAACCGGCCCAGCAGGCCGCCGCGCCGCTCCTCGTACTCGTCCCCGTCGAACTCCTGCGTCTGGTTGCTGCCCCGGCCGTCGTCCACCGGGGTGAGGATGTCGGCGAAGTCGCCCTTGTGCAGCGGGGTGTTGAAGAACTGCGTGTGCGGCGCCTGGTGGCCCTCGTCCTCGTGCTCGTCGACGGGGCGCCGGGCGTATCCGTCCCGGTCCACCGGGTCCATCATCATCGTGCCCTGCGGGTCCTCGCGGGAGAACTCGTCGGGCTGGATGCGCCGCGTGCCCAGCACGTCGTCCGGTTCGTCGCGGACCGGGCTGATCCGCATCGTCCCCTGGGGGTCGTCGGGGTCGTCGGCGTCGCGCGGGGCGATGCGCTCGGTGCCCGGGAGCCCGTCGTCCTCGTAGTCCCAGCCGCGCCGCGCGCCGGAGAGGTCGTCGGTGGACTCCGGGTCGTCGGCGCGGCGGCCGTTCGCCGCGCCCGAGAGGTCGTTGGTGGACACGGGGTCGTCGACCAGGCCGCCGGAGTGCGCCGCGGAGGCCGGGCGCGCGGGGTCCCCGGACGGGGACCAGGCGCTGGAGGCGGGGCCGCCGGTGTGCGAGGGGCCCCAGCCCTGGTCGTTCTGGGCCGCGCGTCCGGCCAGGTAGCCCGCCGCGCCGCCGAGCGCGGCACCGGCCGCGCCCGCCGCGGCGGCGCCGCCCGGGCCGCCGCTGCCCGGCTCCTCGCCGGTGCCCCCGGCCGTGGTCGGGTGATACACGGTGTGGCTGCCGGTGAGCCCGCTGGGACGGCCCCCCGCGTCCTCGGTCCAGGGCAGGTCGAGGTTGAGGCGGCTGGCCTCCTCCAGCAGTTCCTCCGCCGTGGGGCGGCTGCGCATGTCACGGGAGACTGCGCGGTTGACCAGCGGCCGCAGCGCCTCGTGCATCCCGTCCATGTCGATCTCGCCGTTGAGGATGCGGAAGAAGATGACCTCGAAGGTGCCCGCGCCGTAGGGCGGGCGGCCGGTGGAGGCGAAGGCGACGGTGCCGCCCCAGGCGTGGATGTCGGTGGCCGGGCCCAGGTCGGTGCCCTCGATGACCTCCGGGGACAGGTAGCTGGGCGTGCCCACGAACGTGCCGGTCTGGGTCAGCTTGGCGCCGTCCACCGCGTGCGCGATGCCGAAGTCGATGACGATCGGCTCGCCGTTGGAGATGATCACGTTGCCGGGCTTGAGGTCGCGGTGGATCACGTCCACCGCGTGGATGTCCCGGATCGCGCGGGCCATGCCGGTGACGAAGCGGGTGAGCGCGCGGCCGCGCAGCGGGCCGTGGTTGGTGACCGTGGCGTCCAGGGTCGGGCCGGGGATGTGCTCGGTGACCACCCACGGCAGCTCGGCCTGGGTGTCGGCTTCGATGACCTCGGCCACGTTGGGGCTGTGCACGCGGCGCATGGTCTCGACCTCGCGGGCGAGGCGGGCCCGGGCGATGTGGTCGCCCGCGACCTCCGGCTTGAGGACCTTCACCGCGACGAACTGCTCGGTCCGGGGGTCCTCGGCCTGGTACACCACGCCCATGCCGCCCTGCCCGATGCGGCGGCGGATGACGTAGTGGCCGATGCGCTCCGGCAGCTCCTCACCCATGGGGAAACCTGCCGACATTGCCATCGAGAATTCATCCCCTCAAAAGACCACATACCACCGCGTCCAGCTTAGCGGCCGGGGGATGGGTCACCATTGGCTTGTTCGTCCCGGTCTCGGGCCCGTGTGGTCGCTTCCGCACCGCCGGGCGTCCGGGGTTCAGGCGGCGCGTCCGTCCGGGGGCGACCCTCACGAGTATGACGGAAAACTGGCGTGGGCGGTTCCCTCCCTCCCGTCCGGACTGGCCGGATCCGGACGTTCGGCCGAACCCCCGTGACACCGTTCGATCCAACGAGCGGGGTGAAAAGTTCTCGAATCCACCGAAACGGCGGCGGGGCGGACGGCACGGCACCGTGTGCCGCCGCCCCGACCTGCTGTTCCGGCGCCCGGTCGGCCCGGACCAGCCCGGTCCGGCGTCCCTCCGGCGCCGCTTCAGCGCCCCGTCAGCGCCCCTTGAAGGCGGCCTTGCCGGGGCCCTGCTCGACGAAACTGCGCATGCCGTCCTTCTGGTCCTCGGTCGAGAACAGGCCCGCGAAGTGCAGGCGCTCGATCTCCAGACCGGTGTCCAGGTCCGTCTCCAGGCCCCGGTCCACCGCCTCCTTGGCCGCGGCCAGCGCGACGGCCGGACCCTGGGCGTACCGGGCGACCAGCGCCACGGCGGCCCGGTAGACCTCCTCGTCCGGGACGACCTGGTCCACCAGGCCGATCTCCCGGGCCTCGTCCGCCTTCACGTGGCGACCGCTGAAGATCATCTCCTTGGCCCTGGAGGAGCCGATCAGGCGGGGCAGGCGCTGGGTCCCGCCCGCGCCGGGGATGACGCCGAGCTGGATCTCGGGCACGCCCAGCCTGGCCCCGGCTCCCGCCACCCGGAAGTCCGCGGCCAGTGCCAGTTCCAGGCCGCCGCCGAGCGCGTACCCGGTGACCGCCGCCACGACCGGCTTGGGGATGCGGGCCACCAGGTTCAGGGCGCTCTGGAGGTCGCGCGCGTAGCCCAGCATCTGCGCGGCGGTGAGGTCGGCCATCTCCTTGATGTCGGCGCCCGCGACGAACACCCGCTCGCCGCCGTAGACGACCACGGCGCGCACGTCCGGGTCCTTGGCGACCCGGGTCGCGGCCTCGGCGATCTCCGCGGTGAGCGCGGCGTTGAGCGCGTTCACCTTCGGCCTGTCCAGCCGGATCACGGCCACGGCCGGATGGTCCGGATCGGTCTCCACACGCACGAACTCGCCCACGGTCTGCTGCCCCTCACTACTCGGACGTCACTGTCTCCGAACTGCTTACCACCCGGTTCAGGAGAAGAGCAGCACCAGGGTGCCCAGCCGGGCGGACAGGGTGTAGGCCGCCGCCAGGAGCAGGGCGGCCCCCGCCAGCAGCAGCGTGTCCGCGGTCCGCCAGCGGCTCTCCCGGGCGCGGGTGCGCGGCCCGGTCCCGAAGGCGCGCGCGTCCATCGCCGCGGCCAGCAGCGTCCCGGTGCGGATGGAGCGCACCAGCAGGGCGAACAGGCGGCCGAAGAACAGCGCGACCGCCCTGACCGGGTCGCGCCCGGCCTCCAGCCCGCGCGCCCTCCGCGCCAGCGTGATCGTGCGCCACTGGTCGGCGAGCAGCGGGACGAGCCGCAGCGCCGCCAGCACGCCCATGGCGGGCCGCTCGGGGACCCGCAGCCGCTGCACCAGGCCGTCGGCGGTCTCCGTGGGGTCGCTGCTCACGGCGGCGAGCAGCCCGGGCAGGGCGATGGCCAGCAGGCGCACCGCGGCGCCCAGCGCGCCCTCCGCGCCGTGCTCCCCGTACAGGTAGTTGACCAGCCCGCTGGAGAGCCCCATGAGCAGGAAGGGCCCGCCCAGCACGAGCAGGGTGCGCCGGTCGATCCCGCTGAACGGCAGGAGCAGCAGGACGCCCGCCAGCACCACGCCGCCGGTGACGGCGTCCACGGCCGGGACCAGGCCCACGCCCAGCAGCAGGGCGGCGAGCAGTTTGGCCGCCGGGTTGAGCCCGACCAGCCAGAAGCGCGCCCCGCCGTCCGCGGGGGCCTCCAGGGTGAGCGCGTCTCCGCCCGGGACACGTTCCCCGTCCGCGGGTGTGTTCGGAAGCCTCCGGTCAGCCACGGCTCCCCCTTCCCGCCGCCGCGTGCCCCTCGGGCCCGGGCGGCTCCGCCCCGGCGCCCGCGTCAGGTGCGGCGGCCTCGTGTACGGCGCGCCCCCCGGCCACGCGCACCCGCGCGTCGGCCAGACTCCGCAGCAACAGGTCGTCGTGGGTGGCCATGACCACCGCGCGGCCCGCGGATCGCAGGGTGGCGAGCAGCTCCACGAGTTCGGTCCAGGTCCGGGTGTCCTGGCCGAAGGTGGGCTCGTCCAGGACGAGCGCGTCGGGCGCGTGCGCGGGGCCCGAGCTGAGCGCCGTGGCCACCGACAGCCGCCGCTTCTCACCGCCCGAGAGCGTGTAGGGGTGCACGTCGGCCAGCGCCGACAGGCGCAGGCGCTCCATCAGCTCGCCTACCCAGGCCTCGGTCTCGGCCTCGCCCATCCCGGCGCGCAGCGGGGCGAAGCGCAGCTCGTCGCGCACGGTGGCGGTGACGAACTGGTCCTCGGCGTGCTGGAAGACCGTGCCCACGTGCCGGGCCAGCCTGCGGGCGGGCCAGCGAACGAGCGGGCGCGGGTCGGCCCCGGCCAGCGGCCCGCGCGGCAGCACCGCTCCCCGGTGGGGCCTGGACAGCCCGGCGAGCAGGGTCAGCAGCGTGGACTTGCCCGCGCCGTTGGGGCCGGTCAGTGCGGTCGCGGTTCCGGCCCGGACGGTGGCGTCCACCCCCTCGAACACCGTGCGCCGCGGCGCCGCGCGCACGCCGAGCTGGCTCGGGGTGCGCGCCGTGACGCCCACGGCCTCCAGCAGGGGCTCACCGCCCGGCGCGGGCTCAAGGGCGGGCGCGGGCTCGTGCCCGGGCACCCACACGCCCTGCGCGGCCAGCGAGCGCCCGTGTTCGGCGAACACGGTCCCCGGCGGCCCGTCGGCGACGACCCCGCCGCCGGGCGCCACGACCACGACCCGGTCCACCAGGTCCACGACGTCGGCCACCCGGTGCTCGACCAGCACCAGGGTCGCCTCGGTCTCGGCGAGCAGGCGGGCCAGCACGCCGCGCACCAGCGCGGCCCCGGCCGGGTCGAGGTTGGCGGTGGGCTCGTCCAGCAGCAGCAGGCGGGGGCGCATCGCCAGGGCCCCGGCGATCACCAGGCGCTGCTTCTCACCGCCCGACAGCGCGCCGGTGGGATGGCGCGGTCCGTACGGGAAGCCCACGGCCTCCAGTGCCTCGTGGACCCGGGGCCAGATGAGGTCGGGGGTCACGCCCAGGTTCTCCGGGCCGAAGGCGACGTCGTCGCCCGCGCGCGCCATCACCAGCTGCGTCTCGGGGTCCTGGCTGACCAGGCCGACCGAGCCCCGGCTCCGGTCGGCGGGCTCGCCGTCCAGGAGCAGGGTGCCCTCGTGGTCGCCGCTGATGGCGGCGTCCTCGCCGGTCAGACCGGCCAGCGAGTGCAGCAGGGTGGACTTGCCCGCGCCGGAGGCGCCCAGCAGCAGCACGCGCTCACCCGGCTCGATCACCAGATCCACGCCGCGCAGCGCGTGGGACTCGCGGCCCGAGTGCCGCCAGCCCCAGCCGGAGAGCTCCACGCGCGCGCCGGGGCCCCCGGCCGCCGTCCGGCGCCCGTTCGCGGAGGCCACGGTCAGCCCCTCGCGGACGGGAAGGGGGCCAGCGCCCCGGAGCGGGCCAGGGCGGTGGTGAGCAGGCGGGCGCCCACGCCCGCGATGAGGGCGGCGCTGACCACCACGATGACGCCGTAGGTGATCTGGTAGGACAGCGGCCAGGTCACGTTGTAGGCGAGGTTGTCGCGGATGGCCGGGGAGACGCCCGCGACCGCCGCCGCGAGGACGGCCACGCCCATGCCCCAGCGGCGGTAGCCGAAGGCGAGGAAGACGAGTTCGGGCAGGATGCCCTGGAGGGCGCCGTCGAGGATGACCATGATCCCCCACTGGGTGCCCAGGAGCGCCGACACCGAGGCGGCGGCGATGGCGGTGAGCAGGGCCGCGCCGGGCTTGCGGATGATCAGGCCGCCCAGCACGCCGGAGATCAGCCACATGCCGTAGACGACGGCCTGCGCGGGCGGGAAGCCGACGAACAGCGGGGTCGTGACCGACCAGACGATGTTCCAGAGCCAGAAGACCACGCCGACCGCGACGCCGATGACGGCGGCCACGACGATGTCGACGGTGCGCCAGCTCCGCAGCCGGCCGAGGACGTCGCGCCGGAAGCCGGTGCCCTGGGGGGTGGTGGTGTTCCTCTTCATGCGGTGTCCCTTCGCCGGGGGATGCGAGGGGCCCGTGCGGCCGAGAGCGGCGCCGGAACGCGTTCCGCGCGCGCCGGGACGTCCCCGGTGCGCGGGAGCACGCCACCGGTGACGGTTCCTACGACTTCCTTCGCTGGCATGACCCAGATCAGGTGTGTAAGGGTCTGCGGCCTGGTGCCGCACTCTCAGCGCTCGCGCGCTCCCCTGTCGGTTTCACCCATTTTGACTTCCTCTCCTGCCTGAAGGCAAGAGATCGCGGAACCACCTACCGGTGGTTCGAGGCCAGGGCCTCGTCACGGGTCGCCCCGTGGCCTTCCTGTTTCACCGCCGGTCGCCCCGTCCGGGAGGACTCCCGTTGAGGTCTCACACCAGCTCCACAGGCAACAACCGCCAGCCCGGCGGCTTCGAGATTGAGCGCCGCGTTCACATCCCGATCATGGGCTACCCCACACCGGGGGCACATCCACATCCGGACGTTCAGCGGCAACGACATGTGCACGTAGGCGCATCCGGGCGTCGAACACGCCTTGGAGGAAGGGAAGCACCGGTCCACGACCACCAGGTCCCGCCCGTACCAGGCGCACTTGTACTCCAGCATCGTGCGCAGCTCACGCCAGGCCGCATCCGAGATCGCCCGAGACAGCCTCCGGTTCTTGACCAGGTTGCGCACCGTCAGGTCCTCGATCACGACCGCTTGGTTCTCGCGGACGAGTCGAGTGGAGAGCTTGTGCAGGAAGTCCCGACGCCGGTCGGTGATACGGGCGCACACCCGCGCCACCCTGCGACGCGCCTTGTCCCGGTTGGCACTGCCCCTGGCCTTACGGGCCAGCGCCCGCTGCGCCTTGGCCAGCCTGGCGCGATCGCGTCGCTCGTGGCGGGGGTTGGCCACCTTCTCCCCTGTGGACAAGGTCACCACGGAGGTGATTCCGGCGTCGACACCGACCGCGTTGTTGACGGCCGGGACCGACGTGATGGTGTCCTCGCACAGCAGCGAGACGAACCAGCGCCCGGCCGCGTCCCGCGAGACCGTCACCGTCGAAGGACAGGCACCTTCGGGCAGGGGCCGCGACCACACGATGTCCAGGGGTTCGGTCATCTTGGCCAATGTCAGACGGCCGTCGCAGTAGCGAAACGCGCTCGCGGTGTACTCCGCCGAGGCCCGGGACGTCTTCTTGGACTTGAACCGCGGATACCGCGCACGCCGGTCGAAGAAGTTGCCGAACGCCGTGTGCAGATGGCGCAGCGTCTGCTGGAGCGGAACACAGGAGACCTCGGTGAGGAAGGACAGCTCCTCGGTCCTCTTCCATGCGGTGAGCATCGCCGAGGTCTGGGAGTAGCCCACCCGCTCCCGGCGCTGCTGCCAGGCGGTGGTGCGTTCGGCCAGAGCGCGGTTGTAGACCAGGCGCACGCACCCGAACGTGCGCGACAGCTCAGCCGCCTGCGCATCGGTGGGATAGAAGCGGTACCGAAACGCCCGCTTCACGCTCTTGCTGGTCATGGCACACACCGTAGCGACCGCCCTGCGATCGCGTGAGCCGAATCCAACAGAAAGCTACAGAAAGGCGGGATCTCAGTCCCCGGGACCGGCGCCGCCCTCGGGCACCTGCGGCTGCGGGGGCGTGCCGTTCCAGGGCGCGCCGCCGTCCCCGCCCGGGGACTCGCCGCCACCGGTACCGCCACCTCCACCGCCGCCGTCTCCACCGCCACCGCCGCCGGTGTTCCCGCCTCCACCGCCGGTACCGCCACCACCACCGCCGGTCGAACCTCCGCCACCGCCGGTTCCGCCGCCACCGCCGCCGGTGGAACCTCCTCCGCCACCGGTGCCGCCGCCTCCGCCGCCGTTCGAGCCCTCGCCACCACCGGTACCGCCACCACCACCGGTCGAGCCCCCACCGCCACCGCCGGTGGCCTCCTCACCGCCGTCACCGGTGCCGCCACCGCCGGTCGAGCCGCCGTCGCCCCCGCCGTCACCGCCACCGGCCGCGACGCCGCCGTCACCGGTACCGCCGCCTCCACCGGTGTCGCCGTCGTCGCTGTCGCCACCGCCGCCCGACGGCTTGTCCGAGGCCTTGCCGTAGACCTTCGGCGAGGGGGCGAACTCCTCCTCCGGCAGGCCCGCCACGGCCTCGCGCATGGTGGCCTGCCAGATCGGACCGGGCAGCGTGGCCCCGTAGACGATGCCGTAGTAGCGGTCCCCGATGGTCACGCCCTGGAGAGTGTGCTGCTCCCCGCCCCGGATGTCGCCGACAACCACGGTCCCGGCCAGGTTCGGGGTGTAGCCCGCGAACCACGCGTAGGCCGCGCTGTCGGTGGTGCCGGTCTTGCCCGCCACCGGGCGCCCGATCTCCAGGCCGTTGGCGGTACCGCCCTCGAAGGTCTGCTGGAGCAGGTGGTTGACGCCGTCGGCGACCTCGGTGTCCAGCGCTCCCTCCTCGCACTCGGTGCCCATCTCGATCTCCTCGCCTTCCTCGCCCTCGAAGAGGACCGAGGCCACGGGGACCGGCTCGCAGTAGGTGCCCCGGGAGGCGAAGACGGCGTAGGCGCTGGCCATGGTGAGCGGGGAGACCTCCTGGTCGCCCAGGGTGAAGGAGCTCCACACCTGCAGGTCCTCGCCGTCCGCGCGGTGGACGCCCAGGCTCTGGGCCATCTCCGCCGTCTCGCACAGGCCGACGCGTTCCTGGAGCTGGGCGAAGTAGGTGTTCACCGACCCCTTCGTCCCGCTGATCATGTTGTGCTCGCCGCCGTCGCTCTCCCCGGCGTTGCCCACGTCCCAGGGCGCCATCCTGCCGCCCTCGCAGTTCTCCAGGCCGCTCACCGTCGTGGACTTGGGCGAGGAGAAGCTGGTGTCGTACTTGAGCCCGGCGTCCAGGGCGGCGGCCAGGGTGAACGGCTTGAACGTCGAACCCGCCTGGTAGCCCAGCGACCCGCCGTCGTCGTGGTCCACGGACAGGTTGATCGAGGTGGTGCCCGGCTCGTCGTCGAAGCCGTAGCGCATGTTCTGGGCCATGACCCGCACTCGGCCGGTACCGGGCTCCACGAGGACCTCGGCGGCGAACTTGTGGGAGTCGCCCGCGGGGACGTAGCGCTCGATCGCCTGCTCGGCGGCCTTCTGCATGTCCAGGTCCAGGGTGGTGCGCACGGTGATGCCGCCCCGCTCCAGTATCCGGTCGCGCTCCTCCTGGGTCTCGGCGAGGGCGTCGGAGCCGCCCAGCCACCGCATGACGTAGTCGCAGAAGAAGGGCTGCTCGCTGCTGAAGCAGCTGCCCGCGCGCGGGGTCTCGTCCACCTCCAGGCCCCGGCTCTTGTACTCCTCCGCCTCCGCGCTCTCCAGGTGTCCGGTGGCGACCATCCGGTCCAGCACCAGGTTGCGGCGCTCGACGGAGGCCTCGGGGTTGGTGAGCGGGTCGTAGTACGAGGGCGCGCGCACCAGCGCCACGATCGTGGCGGCCTGCGCGGGGTCGAGCTCGGAGGCCGGGACGGAGAAGTAGCGCTCGGCGGCGACCTCGATGCCGTACGCGTTCTGGCCGAAGTAGGCGAGGTTGAGGTAGCCCTCCATGATCTCGTCCTTGGTGAGCTTCTCCTCCAGCTCGATGGCGTAGCGCAGCTCCAGCACCTTGCGGGTCAGGGTGCGCGCGTTGGCGCTCGCCAGCTCCTCCTCGGTGTCGGCCTGTTCCATGAGGAGGTTCTTCACGTACTGCTGGGTGATGGTGGACCCGCCCTGGGTGTTGCCCAGTGCGGTGCGGACGGCGGCGCGCAGCGTGCCGCGCAGGTCCAGCCCGGCGTGCTCGTAGAAGCGGTCGTCCTCGATCGCCATGAGGGCGGCGGGCACCCAGGGGCTGATCTCGTCCAGCGGCACCACGTCGCGCTCGCGCTCGGCGACCTCGGCGATCGGTTCCCCGTCGACGTCGGTCAGCAGCACGCGCTCGGCGGGGTGCGGCACGGCCAGGTCGCTGGGCAGGGCCATGAAGGCCGCGGCAGAGTCCTTGGCCGCCAGTCCGAGACCGCCGACCCAGGGCATGACCAGCGCCGCCGTGAGCAGCCCGGCGACCGCGCTGGTTCCGGCCAGGCGCTGTACCGTCTCCCGGCGGTCCCCCGCCGGGGTCGGCTCCGACACCTTTCGGCGCAGGGCCTCGGCCCACCGCCGGACACGCGGACCCGCGGCGGCCGGTACCGCGCGGGAGAGGGCCCCGCGCCAGTTCCGGCGCGGGGCCTCGTGCCGCCGCCCGCGCGGCGGACGCTGGTTGGAATCCGTCACGTCGCCCCCTACGGCCGTGTGCCGCCCCGCCCGCGGGACGCGCGGGCAGGCAACTCCGTCGACCACGCTCTCAGGGCGGACGTAAAGGGCGGACCGGGTTGACGGGCGCGTCAGCGAAAAACTTCCTCAATGACAAGCAAAGCACCGCATAGCGAACATATTTCGTCAATCACCATGAAACAGGCGCGTCACGCACCCGACACCGGGAGGGGCGCGGACACGGAGAAGAGCGCGCGGGCCACGGGTGCCCGAATCTGGGACAAAAGTTCCTTAGGCGACTATTCGGTCACGCACGGATGTCCGGAATACGGCCATACAGCTCGCGCGTGCATTCGGTCATCCCTACCCACCGCAGCACACCGTCCAACATGACCGATCAGTTTTCCGTCATTTCCGCAGAATGCATCGGAAAACAACCACAGAGACACCTGAATCTGCTGCGTCCTTATGACCGCTTTGCGCGGTTTACTCAGCAGAAACCCGACAAACACCGGCTCTTAGTACACGCACCCAGTGTGATGAGGATCACAGAAATTATCCGGCCCTGGCACTCCGCCAAACACCACAAGAGGGCAGACGATAGACAGCGGAGGGCACCGAAGCCTTAATCCGGACAGTTTCTGTTCCGGATGTTCCGTGAACTCCGTCTTGCCCTGGATTAACTCCCGGTTATTTCCGCCTGCCGAAAAACAGCACGGTTCCGCAACGCCGAACCACGACAATTACGGTGTAGCCAGTGATCGGACGCCTGCCCATCCTCGATATCTCTCCAGAGAACGACCTCGGACCGGTGAAAGCCGTTCCGGGCGAACGCTTCACCGTGGGAGCGACGGTGATCCGCGAGGGCCACGACTCCCTCGCCGCGGGCGTCGTCGTCTACTCCCCCGAGGGACGCCGCGAACAGCTCGTCCCCATGCGCGAGCACGCCCCCGGCACCGACCGCTACGAGGCCTGCGTCAGCCTCCCCACGGAGGGGACGTGGTCCTTCGCCGTCGAGTCGTGGACCGACCCCTTCGCCACCTGGCACCACGTCGCGGGCGTCAAGCTCCCGCTGGGCCAGGACACCGAACTCGTCCTGGAGGAGGGCGCCCGCCTGCTCGCCCGCGCCGGGCGACGGGTCCCGCGCCGCCCCTTCCTGAACGCCGCCGCCAAGGCGCTGCGCGACACCTCGATGACCCCGGTGGAGCGCTTCGAGGCGGCGCTCACCCCCGAGGTCCTGGACGAGATGGAGCGCGCGCCCCTGCGCGAGCTGGTCACCAGGTCCAGGCGCACCAGCGTCGTCGTCCACCGCGAGCGCGCGCTGTTCGGCTCCTGGTACGAGTTCTTCCCGCGCTCGGAGGGCGCCCAGGTCGACACCGCGCCCGGCCAGGAGCTCTCGGGCACCCTCGCCACCGCGGCCAAGCGCCTGCCCGCCATCGCCGACATGGGCTTCGACGTGGTCTACCTCCCGCCGATCCACCCGGTCGGCACCACCCACCGCAAGGGCGCCAACAACGCCCTGGTCGCCGGTCCCGGCGACCCCGGTTCGGTGTGGGCCATCGGGTCGGCCGACGGCGGCCACGACGCGGTCCACCCCGACCTGGGCACCCTCGCCGACTTCGACGCCTTCGTCGCCGAGGCCCGCGAGCACGGTATGGAGATCGCCCTGGACCTGGCCCTGCAGTGCTCCCCCGACCACCCCTGGGTCACCGAGCACCCCGAGTGGTTCACCGCCCGTGCCGACGGCTCCATCGCCTACGCCGAGAACCCGCCCAAGAAGTACCAGGACATCTACCCGCTCAACTTCGACCGCGACTTCAAGGGCCTGTACGCGGAGGTCCTGCGGGTGGTCGAGCACTGGATCGCGCACGGCGTGCGGATCTTCCGCGTCGACAACCCGCACACCAAGCCGGTCGCGTTCTGGCAGAAGCTGCTCGCCGACGTCGCCGACAGGCACCCCGACGTGCTCTTCCTCGCCGAGGCCTTCACCCGCCCCGCCATGATGCGCACCCTGGCCAAGGTCGGCTTCCACCAGTCCTACACCTACTTCACCTGGCGCAACGGCAAGGACGAGCTGACCGACTACCTCACCGAGCTGAGCCGGGAGAGCGCCCACTACCTGCGGCCCAACTTCTTCGCCAACACCCCGGACATCCTGCACGCCTACCTCCAGCACGGCGGTCGGCCCGCGTTCGCCGTCCGCGCCGTGCTGGCGGCCCTGCTCTCCCCCACCTGGGGCGTCTACTCCGGCTTCGAGCTGTGCGAGAACACCCCCGCCGGACCGGGCAGCGAGGAGTACCTCGACTCGGAGAAGTACCAGTACCGCCCCCGCGACTGGGCCGCGGCCGAGGCCTCCGGCGAGACCCTCGCCGGCCTCCTCACGATGCTCAACCGGCTGCGCCGGGAGCACCCGGCCCTGCGGGAGCTGCGCAACCTGCGCTTCCACCACGTGGACCGGCCCGAGATCGTCTGCTTCTCCAAGCACCGGCCCGGCACCGGCCCCAAGGACCCCGACGACGCCGTGATCGCCGTCGTCAACCTCGACCCGCACCACGCACGCGAGGCGACGGTGCACCTGGATCTGCCGTCCATCGGCCTCACAAGGGAGGAGGAGCTCAGGGTGACCGACGAGCTGACCGGCCGTTCCTACACCTGGGGTGCGGACAACTACGTCCGTCTCGACCCCGCGGCCGGTCCCGCGCACGTGTTCACCGTCAGCGGCAGATAGCGGCCCCGGAACCGGCGCACGGGGCCCGGCGGAGCCGCTGCTCCGCCGGAGCCCCGCCGTGTCCGAAACGCCTGTTGAACCGACGTCGAACATTCTTGGTGGGGAGCATTAGATGAGCAAAGACGAGCCCGGCCCCGGCGGACGCGGTCACGCCGAACACGGTCCGCTCGCCCCGGCCACCGGGGCCGCCACCGGCCCGCTGATGTCCTCCGGCGGCACCAGTGATCCCCACTGGTACAAACACGCCGTCTTCTACGAGGTGCTCGCCCGGGGCTTCTTCGACTCCAACGGCGACGGCACCGGCGACCTCGCCGGTCTGGTGCAGAAGCTGGACTACCTCCAGTGGCTGGGCATCGACTGCGTGTGGCTGCTGCCGATGTACGAGTCGCCCCTGCGCGACGGCGGCTACGACATCTCCGACTACTTCAAGATCCTCCCGGAGTTCGGCCGCACCGCCGACTTCGTGGAACTCCTGGACGAGGCGCACCGGCGCGGGATCCGGGTCATCACCGACCTGGTCATGAACCACACCAGCGACCAGCACCCGTGGTTCAAGGCCTCCCGCGAGGACCCGGACGGGCCCTACGGGGACTTCTACGTGTGGTCGGACACCGACGACCGCTACGACGAGGCCCGCATCATCTTCGTCGACACCGAGACGTCCAACTGGACCTACGACGAGGTCCGCGGCCAGTACTACTGGCACCGGTTCTTCTCCCACCAGCCCGACCTCAACTTCGAGAACCCGGCCGTCCAGGAGGCGATCCTGGAGGTCCTGCGCTACTGGCTGGACCTGGGCATCGACGGGTTCCGCCTGGACGCCGTGCCCTACCTGTACGAGCGCGAGGGCACCAACTGCGAGAACCTCAAGGAGACGCACGAGTTCCTCAAGCGCGTGCGCGCCGAGGTGGACCGGCTCTACCCCGACCGCGTGCTGCTGAGCGAGGCCAACCAGTGGCCGTCCGACGTCGTCGACTACTTCGGCGACTTCGAGTCCGGCGGCGACGAGTGCCACATGAACTTCCACTTCCCGCTGATGCCGCGCATGTTCATGGCGGTCCGGCAGGAGCAGCGCTTCCCGATCTCGGAGATCCTCGCCCAGACGCCGCCGATCCCCCGCAACTGCCAGTGGGCGATCTTCCTGCGCAACCACGACGAGCTGACCCTGGAGATGGTCACCGACGAGGAGCGCGACTACATGTACTCCGAGTACGCCAAGGAACCCCGCATGCGCGCCAACGTGGGGATCCGCAGGCGGCTCGCGCCCCTGCTGGACAACGACCGCAACCAGATCGAGCTGTTCACGGCCCTGCTGCTGTCCCTGCCGGGCTCGCCCGTCCTGTACTACGGCGACGAGATCGGCATGGGCGACAACATCTGGCTGGGCGACCGCGACGCCGTGCGCACGCCCATGCAGTGGAGCTCGGACCGCAACGCCGGGTTCTCCAAGGGCGACCCGGCCCGCCTGTACCTGCCGCTGATCATGGACCCGGTCTACGGGTACCAGGCGCTCAACGTGGAGTCCCAGCGCGACAACCCCGGCTCGCTGCTGCACTGGACGCGGCGCATGATCCAGATCCGCAAGCGCCACCCCGTGTTCGGCACCGGCGCCTTCACCGAACTCAACGCCACCAACCCGAGCGTGCTGGCCTTCATCCGCGAGCACGGCGACGACCGGATGCTCTGCGTCAACAACCTGTCGCGGTACCCGCAGCCCGTGGAGCTGGACCTGGGGCGCTATGCCGGGGTCGCCCCGGTGGAGTGCGTGGGCGGTGTGCGCTTCCCCGAGATCGGGGAGCTGCCCTACCTGCTCACCCTGCCCGGGCACGGCTTCTACTGGTTCCAGCTGCCCGCCACCGCCGACCGGGAGTCCGCGGGCACGAGCCGGGACGGCATGCCGTCCTACGGACTGCCCGAGGCCGGGGCCCGGGTGCACGCCACCTTCGAGACCTCGCCGGTGTCGGCGGCCGCGGCCCGGCCGCACGCACCGGACCACCCAGTGAGCACGACGTCCAGCATCCCGGCCGGGTTCTCCCCCGCGTTCGGCGACGGCGCACGCACCCCCTCCCACGGGAGCGCGGTGCGCGCCTCGGGCCCCTCAGGCCCGGCCGCGGAGCGCACGGGCCGGGGTGGGGGCGAGAAGGGAAACGGGTCGCTCTGACATGTCCCAACTCGAAGAACTCCTGGCCGTCTGGCTACCGAGACAGCGCTGGTTCTCCGGCAAGGGGATCCCCATCCGCCAGATCCGGGTCGAGAGCAGGCACACGCTGGTGACGTCGGGCCCCGACGGCCCGGACCTGAGCGTCCTGGTCCTCCAGGCCGGGCAGCGGGGCCGCAGCTCCCGCTACCAGGTGCTGCTGGGCTCGCGGCCGCCGCGCTCCCTGCCGCCGGACCTGGCGCGCGTGGCCATCGGCGTGTGCCAGGTGGCGGGCGGCAGACCCAGGGTGGTCTACGACGCCGCCCACGACGAGGAGCTGACCCGGATGCTCCTGGAGCGGTTCGCCTCCCCCACCGGGGCCGAGCCCTCCGGAAAGGTGCGCTTCCGCAGCCTGCCGGGCGACAGCATCCGCACCGGTTCGGCCGGGCGGCTGCTCACCGGCGAGCAGTCCAACACGTCGCTGGTCTTCGGCGAGGACTACATCCTCAAGACCTTCCGCAGGCTCTGGCCCGGGCCCAACCCGGACCTGGAGCTGAACATGGCCCTGTCGGGAACCCCGTACGTGGCCCGGCCGTGCGGTTGGATCGAGGCCGACCTGGTCGGGCACTCCACGCCCACGACGCTGGCCATGCTCCAGACCTACATCCCGCACGCCACGGACGGGTGGGTGCTCGCCACCGCCAACGTGCGCGCCCTGCTGGAGGGGTCGGGGGACGGGCGCGAGTCCGCGTTCACCGGCGAGGCGGCCCGGCTGGGCCGCACCACCGCCGAGGTGCACCGGTCGCTGGCCCGGACCCTGCCCACGGACGTGCTCACCCCGACGGGCGCGGCCGAGATGGCCGACGCCATGGTCGAGCGCCTGGCGATGGCCAGCGCAGAGGTGCCGGAACTGGCCGAGCACGCGCCCCGGGTGATGGAGGCCTACGCCGACTTCTCCGAGGTGGACGAGCCGCTGCCGATACAGCGCATCCACGGCGACTACCACCTGGGGCAGGCGATCCGGACCGGGTCCGGATGGGTGCTGCTGGACTTCGAGGGCGAGCCCACCGTGCCGGTGCGCGACCGCCAGCGCCTGTCCAGCCCGCTGCGGGACGTGGCGGGGATGCTCCGCTCCTTCGACTACGCGGCCGGGTACCTGCTGATCGGGCACCCGGGCGACCCCGGTCTGGAGTGGGCGGCCCGCTCCTGGGCCCGGCACAACCGGGAGGCCTTCTGCCGGGGCTACGCCGACGGCGGCGGGGCCGACCCGGAGAAGCACCTGGCGGTCCTGCGGGCCTTCGAGTTCGACAAGGCCGTGTACGAGGTGCTGTACGAGGCCCGGAACCGGCCGAACTGGCTGCGGGTCCCGCTGGAGTCCATCGCCACCGCCGCCGCGCCTCCCGTGCCCGGATAGGCGGTGTCCGGTGAAAGTTCGCTTGGCCCCTGGGGGTGGGGCTCGGGCGTCGGCGGGGTTCTGGAGGTGCCGGAGGCGGGTTCGCGAGGAACGAGCCAACCCGCCGAAGGCGCCGAAGGTTCTCGCCCTTGAGGCGCCCGAGCACGGGGCGAAGCGAAGCGGAGACCCGAAGAGCACGGCCTCCCCCGAGCGGGGCGGCCGCCGCTTCGACCACCACGCCCCCCGATCCGTCCGCACGAGTACCACGGAGCCCGCATTGACCTCGCCGCGCAGCGAACAACGTCCGCGTGCCAGCGCAGCCAAGACTGCGACGAACGGGAAGAACCCGAAGAAGAAGGCCGTGGAGAGCATCCCGGTCGTGGAGGAGGTGTCGGTCGCCGAGACGGCGGCCGTGGTGGAACCCGCCGCCGTGAAGCCCGCAGGGGCCGGGGCGGCCAAGGCGGGCGAGAAGGCCGCGAAGGCGAAGACGGCTGAGAGGGCCCCGGCCGCGAAGCGGGCCCCGGCCTCCTCGAAGGGCCGGACCTCCGCCGACGGGAAGGCCGCGGCGAACGGGAAGGCCGCGGCGAACGGGAAGGCCGCGGCGACCAAGGCCCCGGCCGCTTCCCGGCGCAAGGGGCCCGACCCCGAGCTGGTCGCCGCCCTGGACCGGCTGGTGGACGGCCACCACCACGACCCGCACGCGCTGCTGGGCGTGCACGCCGAGGGCCGGGGCACCGTCGTGCGGGCCCTGCGGCCGGGCGCGGTGGAGGTGCACGCCGTCCTGGCCGACGGCTCGCGGCTGCGCCTGGACCACCTGCACCGGGGCGTGTTCTCCGCGAAGGTGTCCCGGAGCAGGCTCGGCTCCGTGCCCGACTACCGGATCAGCGCCCGCTACGAGGACGGCGCCGAGCACGTGGCCGCCGACCCGTACCGGTTCGCGCCGACCCTGGGAGAGCTGGACCTGCACCTGATCGGCGAGGGCCGCCACGAGGAGCTGTGGAACGCCCTCGGGGCGCACGTGCGGGTCGAGGACACCGCGATGGGCGAGGTGGCCGGGACCCGGTTCGCGGTGTGGGCGCCGGACGCGAGGGGCGTGCGGATGATCGGCGACTTCAACCACTGGAGCGGCGTCGGGCATCCGATGCGGAGCCTGGGCTCCAGCGGCGTGTGGGAGCTGTTCGTGCCCGGGATCGGCGAGGGCGGCCTGTACAAGTTCCAGGTCCTGGGCGCCGACGGGCACTGGCGCGACAAGGCCGACCCCATGGCGCGGTGCACGCAGATGCCGCCCGCGACCGCCTCCGTGGTCACCTCCTCCACGCACGTGTGGTCCGACCAGGAGTGGATGGCCGAACGCAAGGGCGTGGAGCAGCACCGGGCGCCGATGAGCGTGTACGAGGTGCACCTGGGCTCCTGGCGGCCGGGACTGGGCTACGCCGAACTGGCCGAGGAGCTCGTCGCGTACGTGACCGACATGGGGTTCACGCACGTGGAGTTCCTGCCCGTGGCGGGCCACCCCTACGACGGCTCCTGGGGATACCAGGTGACCTCGTACTACGCGCCCACGCCCCGGTTCGGCACGCCGGACGAGTTCCGCCACCTGGTGGACGCCCTGCACCGCGCGGGCGTCGGCGTGCTGCTGGACTGGGTGCCCGCGCACTTCCCGAAGGACGAGTGGGCGCTGGCCCGCTTCGACGGGAGCGCGCTGTACGAACACCCCGACCCCCGCCGGGGCGAGCACCCGGACTGGGGGACGCTGATCTTCAACTACGGGCGGACCGAGGTGCGCAACTTCCTCGTGGCCAACGCCCTGTACTGGTTGGAGGAGTTCCACGTTGACGGCCTGCGGGTGGACGCGGTGGCCTCGATGATCTACCTGGACTACTCGCGCGACTCCGGGGCCTGGGAGCCGAACGTGTTCGGCGGCAGGGAGAACCTGGAGGCGATCGACTTCCTCAAGGAGCTCAACACCACCGTCTACCGGCGCAACCCGCACGTGGCGATGATCGCGGAGGAGTCCACCGCCTACACGGGCGTGACCACGCCCGTGGACCACGGCGGGCTCGGCTTCGGGTTCAAGTGGAACATGGGGTGGATGCACGACACCCTGGAGTACGTCAAGAAGGAGCCGGTCCACCGCCAGTACCACCACGACGACGTCACGTTCTCGATGGTCTACGCCTACAGCGAGAACTACGTGCTGCCGCTGTCGCACGACGAGGTGGTGCACGGCAAGCAGTCGCTGTTCAACAAGCCGCCCGGCGACGAGTGGCAGCGGTCGGCGACCCTGCGCGCGCTCCTGGCGTTCATGTGGTCCCACCCGGGCAAGCAGCTGCTGTTCATGGGTGGGGAGATCGCCCAGGGCGACGAGTGGTCGCACCGGGAGGGCGTGCCGTGGTGGCTGCTCCAGTTCGAGCACCACGCGGGGGTGCAGCGCCTGGTGCGGGCGCTCAACGAGGCCTACCGGCCGCGGACCGCGCTGTGGTCGCGGGACACCGAACCGGCGGGCTTCACCTGGCTGGACGGCGGTGACCGCGAGGGGAACACGCTGTCGTACCTGCGCCACGGCGACGACGGCTCGGTGCTCGCCTGCGCGGTGAACTTCTCGCCGGTGCCCCGTACCGGGCGGCGGATGGGACTGCCCTCCGGGGGCCGGTGGAAGGCGGTGCTCAACACCGACGAGGCGCGCTTCGGCGGGTCGGACCACCCGGCGCCCGCCCGCGTGGACGCCGAGCCCGTGCCCTGGGACGGGCAGCCGTTCTCGGCGGAGGTCGCCCTGCCCCCGCTCGGCGCGGTCTGGTTCGAGCCCGAGGCCTAGCAGGGCCCACGTTGCGGCGCCCGGGCCCGTCGGCCCGGGCGCCGAACTGTGTATTATCTACACTGTATTTGATACACAGTTAAGGGGCGGCGCCGTGGCCAGTACCGAGATCCGGACCTTCCGCGAGGACGACCGCGCCGAACTGCGGGCGCTGTTCGCCCGTGCGGGCGAGGGGTCGCCGTCCGGGGAGCTCTGGGGGCACCTTCCGTCCGAGGCCGCGATCTATCTGGACCCCTACATGGACCACGTGCCCGACTCGCTGCTGGTCGCCCTCGTCGACGGACGGATGGCGGGCTACCTGACCGGCTGCCCCGAACCCTCCGCGATGCCCGGGGAGAGCGAACTCATGGACCGCGCGATCCGGGAGCACCGGCTCGCGCTGCGTCGCGGACCGGCGGCCTTCTTCGCCCGGGCCATGCTGGACACGGGGGTGTCCGCCCTCAGGCGCAGGCCCACCGCGGGCGAGCTCTCGGATCCGCGCTGGCCCGCCCACCTGCACGTCAACGTCGAGTCCCGGGCACGCGGCACCGGCGTGGGCGCCGCTCTGGTGCGCGAGTGGCAGGAGCGGCTGCGCGCGCGGGGATCCCGCGGCTGCCACCTGCAGACCCTCGTGGAGAACACCGGCGCCGTGCGCTTCTTCGCACGGGCCGGGTTCGAGCCCCACGGTCCGGCCCCGGTGGTGCCGGGCGTGCGCTTCAGGGGGAAGCACGTGCACCAGCGGACCATGGTGTGGAACCCGTGAGCTCCTCGGCCCCGCAGGGAACGGGCTCACGGACGAACACCTGACCGGCCGTCGGGAACACCCACCGCGGCCGACCGCTGGACCGCGCGTTCGCGGGTGGGACGTCCGCGGGCGGGGCGTCCGCACCGACCGGCGGTCGGGGCCCGGGCGCCGCGCCGGGGCGCGAGCGGTGTGAGTGGCGCAAGCGAAACAGGAGCGAAAACCCCCGCGACGGGCCCTTCCCCTCGTCGCCGCCGCGTGCTTGTGTGTCCTGCACCACAGGCACGACCGTTGGGAGACCACGTGTCCGACAACAGCCAGAGTTTCGTCCGGGTGCTGGGAAGGGGTGACGTCCTCGCCCTCGGCTTCGGCGCGATGATCGGCTTCGGCTGGATCGTGCTGGTGGGCGACTTCGTCGGCGCGGCGGGCAGCGCGGGCGCGGCGCTGGCCTTCGTGGTCGGCGGAGTCATCATGGCCTTCGTCGGCCTCACCTACGCCGAACTCGTCGCCGCGATGCCGCACGCGGGCGGGGAGCACCACTACGCCATGCGCGCCATCGGCCCCAAGGGGGCCTTCACCGCCTCCTGGGCCATGATCCTGGGCTACGTCTCCGTCGTCGCCTTCGAGGCCGTGGCCGTCCCCCAGACCCTCGTCTACCTCTTCCCCGACATGGCGGTCGGCCGCCTGTGGACCGTCGCCGGGTACGACGTCCACGCCAGCTTGGTCGCCGTCGGCGTGGCCGCGGCCGTGCTGATGACCGCCGTCAACTACGTCGGCATCAGGCCCGCGAGCGTCTTCCAGACCATCGCGGTGCTGTTCCTGCTGGTCATCGGGGCCGCCATGGTCACCGGCGCGTTCGTCGGCGGGTCCGTGGACAACATGCGGCCGCTGTTCACCGGCGGCGTCCCGGGCATGTTCGTGGTCCTGGTGGCGGTCCCGTTCCTCTTCGTCGGCTTCGACGTCATCCCGCAGTCGGCCTCCGAGATCAGACTCCCGTACCTCATGGTCGGCGCCCTGCTGGTGCTGTCGGTGTTCTGTGCGACCGCCTGGTACGTGATGGTCGTGCTGACGGCGGGCTCGGGCCTGGGCCCGGCCGGGCTGGCGGACTCGGAACTGGCCTCCGCCGACGCCGTCGCCGCCATGTGGGACAGCGCGGCCATGGGCAACCTGCTCGTCCTCGGCGGCGTCGCGGGCCTGCTCACCAGCTGGAACGCCTTCCTCATCGGCGGCAGCCGCCTCATCTACGCCATGGCCGCCTCGCGGATGCTCCCGGCCTGGTTCGGCCGCCTGCACCCGCGCTTTCGCACCCCGTCCAACGCCGTGCTGTTCGTCGGCGCGCTCTCCCTGGTGTCCCCGTTCTTCGGCGAGCCGATGCTGGGCTGGCTGGTCAACGCCGGCGGCCTGAACATCGTGGTCGGCTTCGTCACCGTGGTGGTCAGCTTCCTCGTGCTGCGCCGCCGCGAACCCGCCATGGAGCGGCCCTTCACCGTCCCGGCGGGCGTCCCCGTCGGAACGGTGGCCCTGGTGCTGTCCGTGGGACTGCTCCTGCTCTACCTGCCCGGCATGCCCGCGGCGCTGAGCTGGCCCAACGAGTGGCTGATGGTGCTCGTGTGGTGGGTGGCCGGGGCCGCCCTGATGTGGCGCCTACCCCGGATCACCGCGGGGCCCGACGCCGAACGACGCCTGGTCGAGGTGATGGACGCGCGCTCCCACCGGGCCCCGCGGGCCTGACGGACGCCGCCGTGCGCTCCGCCGGTGCGCACGGCGGCGGGTTCCTACCGCCCGCGCGCGTGCCAGCCGGAGAGGCGGGCGACCGCCTCGTCCAGCACCTCGTCCCTCTTGCAGAACGCGAACCGGAGCAGGTGCGCGCCCTCCTCCTGATGGTCGTAGAACACCTGGGCGGGCACCGCCGCCACCCCGGCCTCCCGGGGCAGCGCGCGGGCCACCTCCACCCCGTCGGTGTACCCGAGCGGGCGGATGTCGGCCATGACGAAGTAGGTGCCCTCGCACGCGTCCACCTCGAAACCGGCCCCGGTCAGCCCCTCCACCAGGCGGTCGCGCTTGCCCTGGAGGGCGGTGCGCTGGGCGGCGACCCACTCCTCCTCCCGGTCGATGGCCTCGGCCGTGGCCAGCTGGAGCGCGCCGTTCGCGGAGAAGGTGAGGAACTGGTTCACCGTGCGCACCGCTGTGACCAGCGATTCGGGCCCCATCACCCAGCCGGTCTTCCACCCGGTCACGGCGAACATCTTGCCGACCGAGGACACCGACAGCGTCCGCTCGCGCATGCCCGGCAGGGTGGCCAGCGGCACGTGCGGCCGCCCGTCGAAGGTGAGGAACTCGTACACCTCGTCGGTGAACGCGATCAGGTCGTGCTCGCGGCACACCCGCGCGACCTCTTCCAGCTCCTCGGCGGTGAACACGGTCCCCGTGGGGTTGTGCGGCGTGTTCACCAGCACCATCCGGGTGCGGGGGCCCACGGCCGCGCGCAGCTCGGCGGGGTCGAAGGTGAACCGGCCGGTCGCGGGGTCCGGCCGCAGCGTCACCGGCCTGCGCACCCCGCCCGCCAGCGTGATCATGGCGGCGTAGGAGTCGTACATCGGCTCGAAGACGATCACCTCGTCTCCGCGCTCCACCAGGGCGAGCATCGCGGCCGCGATCCCGGCGGTGGCGCCAACGGTCACGTAGACCTCGGTGTCCGGGTCCAGCTCGATGCCGTAGTGGCGGGCCCGGTAGCGGCTCACCGCCCGCCGCAGCTCGGGGCGGCCCGGCCCGGGCGGGTACTGGTTCACCCCCTCCAGGATGTGCCCGGAGGCGGCCTCCAGCAGGGAGCGGGGACCGTCGGTGTCGGGGAACCCCTGCCCCAGGTTGACCGATCCGGTCTCCACGGCCAGCCGCGTCATCTCGGCGAAGACCGTCTCGCCGTACACGCGCATTCGTTCGATCAGCGGTTCTTCCACCCGACGAGCGTATCCACCCGCCCGGTCGGGGTGCCAGGAGCGGGGACGCCGACGGGGCGGGTCCCCGGGAGGACCCGCCCCGTCCGCCGCCCGCCTACAGCAGCAGGCTCAGCACCATCCACGTCACGGGACCGGCGATCAGCAGCGAGTCCAGGCGGTCCATGAGGCCGCCGTGCCCGGGCATGAACCTGCCCATGTCCTTGACCCCGAGGTCGCGCTTGAACAGCGACTCGATGAGGTCTCCGACGGTGGCGGCCAGCACGACGGCCAGGCCCAGGACCACACCGACCCACCACGGCCCGTCCAGCATGAGCGTCACGCACAGCGCGCCTGCCACGGCGCAGCCCACGACCGATCCGCCGAAGCCCTCCCAGGTCTTGTTGGGGCTGATCACCGGCGCCATCTTGTGCCGACCCAGCAGGATTCCGGCGAAGTACCCGCCGATGTCGCTGGAGATCGTCACCACGATGAACGTGACCAGGCGGTACTGGCCGTCCTCGGGATGGGAGATGAGCAGCAGCCACGTGCCGAAGAGGAACGGCAGGTACACCAGGGTGAACAGGTTGGCCGCGACGTCGGCCACGAACCCTTCCGTACCTCCGCGCAACCGCCACACCAGAGCGACGATCGCGGTCAGCGCGGTCGTGCCCACCAGCCAGTCGGTTCCCCCGAAGTAGGCGGCGACCTGCATGGCCACGCCGCCGACGGCCAGCGGCGCCAGTGCCAGGCCCATGCCCTTGCCCGCGAACGCCCGGTTGACCTCGCGCAGGCCGATCAGCACCCCCAGGGAGGTGATGATCGTGAACAGCTGGGGGAGGGGGAAGATGGAGAAGAACACGAGGGCGCCCAGGGCGCACCCGCTGGCGATGGCCACCGGGAGGTTGCGGCCCGTCCGGACCGGCTCACCCCCCGGTTTGTGCAGCACGAAGCGCTGCCCGTCCGGATCGGGACCGCCCTGCGGCCCGCCGCCGGGTCTGTGCTCGGGCGAGCGGTCATCGCCTCCCGAGTCGCTGGAGGAAGGAAGGGTCACCGGCTAAACCTCGAGCAGTTCCGATTCCTTGTGCTTCAGCAGCTCGTCGACGGACGCGACGTACTTCGAAGACAGCTCGTCCAGCTCGGCCTGGGCGCGGTGCGCCTCGTCCTCGCCGATGTCGCCGGACTTGACGGCCTTCTCGAAGGTGTCCTTGGCGCGGCGGCGGACGTTGCGGATCGAGACCTTGCTGTCCTCGGCCTTGGTCCGCGCGACCTTGACGTACTCCTTGCGGCGCTCCTCGGACAGCTCGGGGAAGACCACGCGGATGACCTGGCCGTCGTCGGAGGGGTTCACGCCCAGGTCGCTGTTGCGGATGGCGTTGATGATGTCGGTGCGCGAGTTGACGTCGAACGGCGAGATGACCACCATGCGCGGCTCGGGGACCGAGAAGGAGGCCAGCTGGTTGATCGGCGTCCGGGCACCGTAGTAGTCGACGGTGATCTTGTTGAAGGTCGCCGGGGTGGGGCGTCCGGTGCGGATCGTGGCGAAGTCCTCCTTCGCCACGGTCACGGCCTTCTCCATCTTCTCCTCGGCCTCGAGGAGGGTCTCTTCGATCATGTGGGCGCTCCCTGGTGTCGTGGCTTGCTGTGGTCGCGGAGGCTGTCTAGACCGGGGTCGGCCCGACGATGGTGCCGATCTTCTCACCGCGTACCGCGCGCAGGATGTTGCCCTGGCTCATCAGGTCGAACACGACGATGGGCAGCCCGTTGTCCATGCACAGGCTGACCGCGGTGGCGTCCATGACCTTGAGGCCGCGGGTGAGGACCTCGTTGTAGTTGAGCTTGTCGAACTTGACCGCGTCGGGGTTGCGCTGGGGGTCGGAGTCGTAGACCCCGTCGACCTGGGTGCCCTTGAGGACCGCCTGCGCGCCGATCTCCAGCGCGCGCTGGGCGGCGGTGGTGTCGGTCGAGAAGAACGGTGCGCCCAGACCGGCGCCGAAGATGACCACGCGGCCCTTCTCCAGGTGGCGAACGGCGCGGCGGGGGATGTAGGCCTCGGCGACCTGGCTCATGTGGATCGCGGTCTGCACGCGGGTGTCCACACCGAGCCGCTCCAGGAAGTCCTGGAGGGCGAGGCAGTTGATGACGGTGCCGAGCATGCCCATGTAGTCGGCGCGTCCGCGCTCGATGCCGCCCTCGGTGAGCTGGGCGCCGCGGAACATGTTGCCGCCGCCGACGACCACGGCGACCTGGATGCCCTCGGAGACCGCCTCGGCGATGGACTCGGCCACGTACTGGACGACCTCGGGGTCGATGCCCAGGCCGCCGCCGCCCGCGAACGCCTCGCCGGAGAGTTTGAGCATCACGCGCTTCCACCCGGAACCGTGCATAGCCGGTTCGGTGCTCGTCGCTTCGTTCACAGCCTGTGGCCTCCCTTGTCGTCCCCGAGCGGCACAGGGTCCCCCGAGTGATCCTCGCTGCGGCCGGCCGGGCTCACGCGCCCCGCCACCCGCCCATATCCACCGAAGGTGCCGGGGAGCAGTCTCCCCGGCACCTCCATCATCTCAAAACCCTCAGGCCTGGCCGACCTTGAAGCGGACGAAGCGCTTGACGCTCACGCCGGCCTCGTCGACGACCTTCTGGACCGTCTTCTTGTTCTCCTTGACGAACGGCTGGCCGAGCAGCGTCACGTCCTTGAAGTAACCGTTGAGGCGGCCCTCCACGATCTTGGGGATCGCCTGCTCGGGCTTGCCCTCCTCGCGGGTGGTCTGCTCGGCGATGCGGCGCTCGTTCTCCACGACCTCGGCGGGGACGTCGTCCCGGCCGATGTACTGCGGGGCCAGCGCGGCGATCTGCTGGGCGAGGTCCTTGCCGACCTCCTCGTCAGCCTTGTCCAGCTCGACCAGGACGCCCATGGTGGGGGGCAGGTCCGGGTCGGACTTGTGGAGGTAGCTGGCGACGTAGGCGCCCTCGAACTTGGCGAAGCGGCGGAACTCCAGCTTCTCGCCGATGACCGCGCTCTTGGCCTCGATGAAGGCCTGGAGGGTCTTGCCCGGCTCGATCTCGGCGGCGGCGACGGTGGCGAGGTCGTCGCTGTCCTGGGCGGCGACGAAGTCGGCGACCTGGTCGACCAGCGCGATGAACTGGTCGTTCTTGGCGACGAAGTCGGTCTCGCAGTTGATCTCGACGAGGGTGGCCTTGCCTTCGGACTCCTGCTTGAGGACGACCATGCCCTGGGCGGCGGTGCGCTCGGCGCGCTTGCCGACGTCCTTGGCACCCTTGACGCGCAGGGCCTCGACGGCCTTGTCGAAGTCGCCGTCGGCCTCGGTCAGGGCCTTCTTGCAGGCCATCATGCCGGCGCCGGTCATGTCGCGCAGCTTCTTGACGTCCGCGGCGGTGAAGTTCGCCATGACTGTTCTCGGATTCCCTTGGAGTGGAGAGTCTGTACGGAAAGTGGAGCTGATCCGGTCCCGGGCACCGAGCGGCCGCCCCGCCGGGAGCGGCGGGGCGGCGACGGTGCTCGGAGGCACGGGACTACTCGGCGTCGGGGGCCTTCGCGGGCGCGTCGACCGGGGAGTCCTCGGAGGTGGCCTCGGCCGGGGCCTCGGCGGCGACCTCGTCGGCCGGGGCGACGGCGGCGGTCTCGGCCGGAGCCTGCTCGGCGGCGGCCTCGGCGGCCTCGACGGGAGCCTGCTCGGCGGGGGCCTCGGCCGAGTCGGCCTTGCCCTCCAGGAGCTCGCGCTCCCACTCGGCCAGGGGCTCCTCGGCGGACTTGCGCTCGCCGGAGGCCTCGGAGGCGCCGGAGCGGGCCATGAGACCGTCGGCGACGGCGTCGGCGACCACGCGGGTGAGCAGGCTGACGCTGCGGATGGCGTCGTCGTTACCCGGGATCGGGTAGTCGACCTCGTCCGGGTCGCAGTTGGTGTCCAGGATGGCCACCACCGGGATGTTCAGCTTGCGAGCCTCGCTGATCGCGATGTGCTCCTTCTTGGTGTCCACGATCCAGACCGCGCTGGGCACGCGGGACATGTCGCGGATACCGCCGAGGGTGCGCTCCAGCTTCTCCTTCTCACGGCGAAGGTTGAGGAGTTCCTTCTTGGTGAGCGAGGAGCCGGCGACGTCGTCGAAGTCGATCTCCTCCAGCTCCTTGAGACGCTGGAGCCGCTTGTGCACGGTGGAGAAGTTGGTGAGCATGCCGCCCAGCCAGCGCTGGTTGACGTAGGGCATGCCGACGCGGCGGGCCTGCTCGTCGATGGCCTCCTGCGCCTGCTTCTTGGTGCCGACGAACAGGACGGTGCCGCCGTGGGCGACCGTCTGCTTGACGAACTCGTAGGCGCGGTCGATGTAGGCCAGCGACTTCTGGAGGTCGATGATGTAGATGCCGTTGCGCTCGGTGAAGATGAAGCGCTTCATCTTGGGGTTCCAGCGACGGGTCTGGTGCCCGAAGTGGACGCCGCTCTCCAGGAGCTGGCGGATCGTCACGACTGTGGCCATGACCTGGTCCTCCTTGAGGTGGCGGGGAGGGACCCCGCCCTCGGTTGTTCCTGACGCCCCGGCCGTACCGCCGCACCGCCCGGAGGCGGCACGGACCGCGGGTGCGGCCCCTCGCTGAGGAGGCTCGTGGACGTGCGTATTGTGATCGGCCCGACGGGCCACAGATGATTCTATCTCCATCGGGAATACGTCGGGACCTGCGCCGCGTCGCGCCCCTTCCGCGGCGGGGTCGTCCACAGGCACCGACTCCCCCTGGCGTCGCGGCCCCCGCGCCCGGACCCTGGAGGTATGGCCCCCTCGCTGCTCCTGACCCTGTCCCTGGCGCTCTCGCTCCTGTCCCCGTACCACCTTGCCGCGACCGACTGGCGCTGGCCGGTGGACCCGCCGGTCGAGGTGCTGCGCCCCTTCGACCCGCCCGAACAGCGCTGGCTGGCCGGGCACCTGGGCGTGGACCTGGCCGCGGAACCCGGCCGGGAGGTCCGCGCGGCCGGGGCCGGGCGGGTGCACTTCGCGGGCCGGGTGGCGGGCGCACCGCTGGTGAGCGTGGCGCACGGCGACCTGCGCACCACCTACCTGCCGGTGGAGTCCGACCTGGTCCGCGGCGACCCGGTCGCCGCCGGGGACGTCCTGGGCACGCTCGCCGCCGCGCCGCCGCACTGCCCGGACCGGCCCTGCCTGCACTGGGGCCTGCTCCGCGGCGACGACTACCTCGACCCGCTCTCCCTGCTCGGCCTGGGCGAGTTCCGTCTGCTGCCGGTCCCGCCGCCCGCGTCGCCGCACGGGCGCGAACGGCCCCGCCGACGCCGCACCGGCTGCGGAGCGGACGGCTCCCGGGCGCCGGACCGCCCCGTGCGGGCGGTGTCGCGTCCGCGCCCTCCCGACCACCACCGCGGGGAGGGCCGCGGGCGCACGGTACGCAGACCGGACACGGGTCTCTGCACCGCTCCGGCCGCGCACCCGGCGGGGGGACGCGGGCGCACGGTACGCCGACCGGGCGCGCCGGGACGAACCCGAGGCGGCGCGGGGAGCGGTCAGGCGCGGGGGTGGGCCCGGCGGTAGGTGTCGCGCAGGCGCTCCACGGACACGTGGGTGTAGATCTGCGTGCTGCGCGGGCTGGCGTGGCCCAGGAACTCCTGCACGCTGCGCAGGTCGGCGCCGCCGTTGAGCAGGTGGGTGGCCGCGCTGTGCCGCAGACCGTGCGGCGCGCTGTCCGCGCCGAAGGCGCGCAGGTGGGCGTGCACGTCCTCGCGGGCCTGGCGGACGCCGAGGCGGCCGCCCCGCGCCCCCAGGAACAGCGCGGAGCCGCTGGCTGCGCCCGCCATCTCCGGGCGGCCGCCGCTCAGCCAGGCGTCGAGGGCGTCCAGGGCCGGACCGCCCACGGGGACCGTGCGCTCCTTGGCCCCCTTGCCCAGGACGCGCACGGTGTCGCGTTCGCGGTCCACGTCGGCGAGGTCCAAGGCACACAGCTCGGCGACGCGCACGCCGGTGGCGTAGAGCGTCTCCACCACCGCGCGGCGGCGCAGGCCGGTCGGGGTCCCGTCGGTCTCCCCCACGAGCGCCGCGGCGGCTTGGCGCTCGTCGAGCACCGTGGGCAGGGAGCGCTGCTGCGCCGGGCTGGCCAGGCGCGGACCGGGGTCTGCCGCCAGCACGCCCTCGCGGTGCAGGAACCGGGTGAACGCGCGGACCGCGGCCACGCGGCGGGCCACGGTGGCGCGGCCGGCGCCCGCGTCGCGGGCACGGGACAGCCACCCGCGCACCAGGTCCACGTCCAGGTCCCGCACGCCCCGTCCCCGCTCCTCCAGGTAGGCCAGGAGGGAGCGCAGGTCGGCCAGGTAACCGCGCACGGTGTGGGGCGAGCGCCCCAGCTCGCCCGACAGGTGCGCGGCGAAGCGCTCCAGCACGCCTACCTCCCGGAGGGCAGGCAGGCGACCCCCTCGACCTCCACGAGGTAGGTGGGATCGACCAGGCCGCTCACCTCCACCAGGGAAGCGGCGGGCAGGTGTCCGTCAGGCAGGCACTCGACCAGGGCCGAACGGAACTCCTCCAGGTCGGAGATGTGGCGCAGGTAATAGGTGAGCTTGACCAGGTGGCCCAGGTCCGCGCCGTGGCGGGACAGGACGGCCTCCAGGTTGCGGAAGATCTGGCGCGTCTGCCCACCGACGTCCCCGGCGACCTCTCCCCCGGGCCCCTCGGGGGTCTGTCCGGAGACGAACAGCAGCGGCCCGTCCGCCACCAGGGCGTCACTGTAGGGTTTGGTCATGGCGTCACCGTACCCGTCCCGCGGGGTGCGTTACCGTCGCCGCACGCCGGTCCGCGTGCCGCTCCCGGCCGGGGCCCCGTGTACCGGCTTCGCCCCCGCGCGCCGGAGAGCCCGACGGGCGGGAGCGGGCCACGGAGCGTACGCGGCGCGTGGGACGCGTCCGCGCCGGACCGGGCGGGCCGTAACCGTCCACGACGGCGTGAAGTGGAACCCGGCCCCACCGGACCGGACAGACCGCGACCGTCCACGGCGCCCCACGACCTCGACCGGGCAGTTGTCCGGCGGTCTCCGACCACTGACCGCTCCGGCCCGGCGGAGAACCCTGTGAACCGGTCACCGGCCCCGACCGCCTCCGCCCGCTCACTGCGGCAGCCGCCAGCCCGCGGGGCAGCGCTCCACCAGCCCGGCCGCGGCCAGCATCCCCAGGGAGCGCAGGGTCCTCTCCAGACGGGTCCCGCTGGCCACGGCGATCACCGCCGGACCGGCGCCGGACCGGGGCACCGCCGCCAGGACCCGGGCGCTGTCCTGGTCGAGCTCGGCCGACACCCGCAGCGGCCCGGACTCCGGCGGCAGCTCCCCCAGCGCGCTCACCTGGGCGACGACGTCGTCCGCGCAGGTGACGCAGCCCGCGTTCCAGTCGCGGAGCAGCAGGTGGCAGCCCACCGACATCGCCGAGGTGACCGGGCCGGGGACCGCCATCAGCACCCGGTTGAGCTCGGCGGCGTGCGAGGCGGTGTTGAGCGCCCCGCTGCGCCGTCCGGCCTCCACCACCACCGTGCCCGGGGTGAGCGCGGCGATCAGCCGGTTGCGGACCAGGAAGTCCGGTGCGCGCGGGGTGGCGCCCACCGGCCGCTCGCTCACCAGCACCCCGGTGCGGGCGACGTCGGCGAACAGGCCCGCGTGCCCGCGCGGGTAGTCCACGTCCAGCCCGCAGGCCAGCACCACGACCGTGCCGCCGTGGGCCTGGGCCGCCCGGTGCGCGGCCCCGTCGATCCCGTAGGCCCCGCCGGAGACCACCACGACCGCGCGCTCGGCCAGCTCGTAGGCCATCTCCGCCGCCACGTGCTCCCCGTAGGGTGTGGCCGAGCGCGCGCCCACCACGGCCACCGAGCGCAGGCACAGGTGACGCAGGTCCCCCGCGCCGCGCACCCACAGTCCGTGCGAGCGCCGCCCGCCGGGCAGGTCCAGTTCGTCGAGGCGGCCGGGCCACTCGGGGTCCCGCGGCGCCACGAAGCGGATGCCGGACGCCGCCGAGTCGCCGAGCAGTCCGTCGGGGTCCACCGCCCGTGCCGCGATGCCCCACCGCGCCCACCTGCGTTCCAGCAGGGTCTGCGCCTCCGGCCCCGGGCCGTCCTCCCCGGCTCCGACGGGCACCGGCGGCGGGTGCGTCCCCGCCACCAGCAGCGCCCACACCCGTTCCGCGCCGTGCTCTGCGAGCATCGCCCCCAGCCACAGGTCCCCCGGCGGGGCCACCGCCGTCAGGCAGGCCCGCGCCCGCGCGTCCGCCTCGTCCTCCACGTCCCGCACCGTTCCCCCGCTCCCCTCCGTCGTGTCCGTGCTCACCACGCGCGCCCCGCCCAGAGCGCGAAGGCGTAGGCCGCCTCCTCCTCGCCGGGGCGGTCCCGGTCGGCGAGGTCGGCCAGGGTCCAGGCGACCCGCAGGGCGCGGTCCACCCCCCGGGCGCTGATCTGTCCGAGGTCCATCGCTCTGCCCAGCACCCGCAGCGCGGCGGACTCCACCGGGAACTCCCTGCGCAGCCGCGCCCCGGGGATGGCCGCGTTGGTGGTCCAGGGCGTGTGCGCCAGCCGCTCGGCGGCGCGGGCGCGGGCCTTCTCCACCCGGGCGGCCACCACCTCGGAGGACTCGGCGAAGACGCGGTCGGCGAGCAGCTCGGCCCTCGACACCGGTTGCAGCTCCACCTTGAGGTCGATCCGGTCCAGCAGGGGCCCGGACAGGCGGGAGAAGTAGCGGCGCCGCTCACCGGCGGGGCAGGTGCACAGGGCGCCGGGTTTGGCGCAGGGGCAGGGGTTGGCGGCCATCACCAGCTGGAAGCGGGCCGGGAAGGTCACCGTCGAGGAGGCGCGGGCCAGGACCACCTCGCCGCGCTCCAGGGGTTCGCGCAGGGAGTCCAGCACCCCGCGCCCGAACTGCGGGGCCTCGTCGACGAAGAGCACGCCGCGATGGGCCTTGGACACCCAGCCGGGCGTGGGGTAGCCGCTGCCGCCGCCGATGATCGAGGCCCGGGTGGAGGTGTGGTGCGGCGCCGCGAAGGGGGGCGCGGTGACCAGGGGCGCGCCGGGCGGCAGCATGCCCGCCACGGAGTGGATCGCGGTGGCCTCCAGCGCCTCGGCGGGGCTGAGCGGGGGCAGCACGGTGGGCAGGCGTTCGGCGAGCAGGCTCTTGCCGGTGCCGGGAGGCCCCAGCATCATGAGGTTGTGGCCTCCGGCCGCGGCGATCTCGACCGCGCGGCGGGCCACCGGCTGGCCCAGGACGTCGGACAGGTCGGGCCCCTGGCCGTGCGGCTCCCGGGGACGGGGCACGGCCTCCTCCTCGTGCGCCTCGGGGAAGTACTCCCCGCGCAGCCACTGGCACAGGTCCATCAGGCTGTCCACCGCCGTCACCTCGGCGCCGGGCACCAGCCGGGCCTCGGCGGCGTTCCCCCGCGCGACGACGAACCTGCGGTAGCCCTGTTCGGCGGCCGACACGACCGCCGGGAGGACCCCCAGCACCGGCCGTGCCCGGCCGTCCAGGCCCAGTTCGGCGATGAGGACGCTGTCCTCCAGCCGCTCCACCGGCACCGAGCCCGCCGCGGCCAGGACGGCGGCGGCGATGGCCAGGTCGAACAGGCTCCCGGACTTGGGCAGGCTGGCCGGGGACAGGCTGATGACGATCTGGCCGCTGGGCCACTCCTCGCCGCTGTTGACGACGGCGGCGCGGATGCGGTCCCTGGCCTCGCGGAGCGCGGCGTCGGGCAGTCCCACCAGGGTCACCCCGAAGTCGCCGCCGCCCAGGTGCACCTCCACCTCGACGATGTGCCCCTGGACGCCCAGCAGGGCGATGCAGCGGGTGCGGGCGAGCGTCATCATGCCATCCCCCGCTCATGGGAGACGAACACGCGCCCGCCGCTGATCAGGACGCAGACGCCGTCCACGCGCAGGGGGTGGGCGGGCACCCGGTGCCGGACCGCCCAGGCGTGTCCGAGGCGGCGCAGGCGGCGCCGCTTGTCGGGGGTGATGGCCTCCACCGGATGCCCGTGCCGGACGGAGGTACGGGTCTTGACCTCCGCGACGACCAGGACGGGGCCGTCCCGGGCCACGATGTCGATCTCCCCGTCGGGGATGCGCCAGTTGCGGGCGACCACCCGCATCCCGGCGCGTCGGAGGAAGGCCACGGCGAGGTCCTCGCCACGGCCGCCCAGCGTCCTTCGGTACTCGGCCCACCGGTCCAAGGTCGACCACCTCCCGTAACCACGGTCGGTGATCGCCGTTCACGGCGCCAGGGCCTGTTCCCTCCTGTGGAAAACCCCGGCGGCGTCCGGGGGCCCGTCCCGGGGGAGGCCGGACCCGGGGGCCGGAACCCGGGGGTCTCCCCGGCCGCCCGGCGTCCGGATCAGCTCTGCGCGCCCCCCTCGGCGGGCGGCATCTCCAGGTCGGCCTTGGTGATC
The DNA here is from genome assembly GCF_052466615.1 of Nocardiopsis sp. M1B1. NCBI lineage: Bacteria > Bacillati > Actinomycetota > Actinomycetes > Streptosporangiales > Nocardiopsidaceae > Nocardiopsis > Nocardiopsis sp. M1B1. Next base: position 1,110,753 of record NZ_CP196194.1, on the reverse strand, counting down.
TCCTCGACGTTGACGTCCTTGAACGTCACCACGCGGACGTTGCGGACGAACCTGGCCGGACGGTACATGTCCCAGACCCAGGCGTCCTCCATCACGACCTCGAAGTACATCTCCCCGTTCTCGGTCGAACGCGGCTGGAGGTCGACGTGGTTGGTGAGGTAGAACCGCCGCTCGGTCTCCACCACGTAGCTGAACAGACCGACGACGTCGCGGTACTCGCGATAGAGCTGGAGCTCCATCTCGGCCTCGTACTTCTCCAGGTCCTCAGAACTCATCCACGCGCTCGCTTTCGTCGCACTCTCCGGTCGTGGTGTGCCGGTCCCCTCCCACCCGGACACCGCCGACGGCCGGGATGTTCCCGGTCGACGGCGGCCCCGCGCGTCGGGGGACGCCGATACCGTCCAGCCTCCATCATGCGTCACGGAAGGGCCCCGTGTACTCCGCCGTGCGGATTTTCTCGCCGGACCGCCCGCGCGGTGCGTCACTCGTCCGCGGCGTTGAGCTCCTCGAAGGACTCGGGGACGCTGAGCGGGCCGATCTGCCCGACCGGCCAGATGATCACGAAGGCCCGTCCCACGACGTGGTCGATCGGGACCGCGCCGCCGCCGGGGTTGTTCTGGTTGAGCCGCGAGTCGGAGGAGATCGCCCGGTGGTCCCCCATCAGCCACAGGTGTCCCTCAGGCACCTCGATCGGGCCGAACTCGGTGTGCGTGGCCACGCTGCCCGGGTACAGGTAGGCCTCTTCTTCGAGGGGGACCCCGTTGACCAGGACGCGGTTCTGCTCGTCGCAGCACTCCACGGTGTCACCGGGCAGGCCGATGACCCGCTTGATGTACTCCTTGCCCGTGGGCGCCGCGCCCAGCTGCTGCTGCACCCACGTGAACGCGGCCGAGACCGGGTTGGTGGGCTCCGGGACCGACACGGTGTTCGGATCGTCCCAGGACCCGTTGCCGTCGAAGACGACCACCTCGCCGCGCTCGATGTCGCGGAGCTCGTAGACGACCTTGTTGACGAGTACCCGGTCACCGACGAGGAGCGTGTTCTCCATCGAGGTGGAGGGAATGTAGAAGGCCTGCACCAGCCAGGTCCTGATCACGAACGCCAGGACCACGGCGATCACGATCAGGACGGGGAGTTCCTTCCAGAACGACCCCTTCTTCTCGGTGCTCTGGGACTTGCCCATCTCTTCGTCCGCCCCCTCCTCCGACTCCTCGCCGTCGGTACCGGAGACAGCACTGGCTCCCGAGCTCTCATGAGCTCGGGAGCCAGTGGCGGAGTCGTGCTCCTCCGGACCGGGCTGGGCGGATTCCTCGTCCTGGACCCCGTCCGAGCCGAGGTCCTTCTCGTCTTTGCTCATCGAGCCGAAGCCTATCCTGCCTCCCTGGCGGGAGCGGAGAGATTCGACACGGAAAAACGCCGGGAGGAAGCCCCGGGCCGCCCGGTCGCGGACTAGCGGCGCTCGCGGATGCGGGCGGCCTTGCCGCGCAGGTCGCGCAGGTAGTACAGCTTGGCGCGACGCACGCGGCCGCGGGCGGCGACCTCGTACTTCTCGATGGCCGGGGTGTGGATCGGGAAGGTGCGCTCCACGCCCACGCCGTAGCTCACCTTGCGGATGGTGAAGGTCTCGCGGTTGCCCGAGCCCTGGCGGCGGATGACGACGCCCTTGAAGACCTGGACACGGGTACGGTTGCCCTCGGTCACACGGACGTGGACGTTGAGGGTGTCACCCGGACGGAACTCCGGGACGTCGGAACGAAGCTGGGCCTTCTCCAGCTCCTGAATGGCGGTGTGCATCTCGCGAATCCTCATCGATAGCGCTCCGCGTCCTGCTCCCCTGCGGGGGAGGGGGTACGCGGGCGAGGGCCCGAATGGGTCTGTACTGTCGAACCGCCCGGGTGACCGTCACAGAGGCCGACGTCGTACCGCCGGCATGCGGATGCCGCCGGTCACCGAGGGGAACCCACCCAGTTTGCCACATCTCAGGTGGCGTCTCGAACGGCCTCCTCGGCCAGGACCTCCCGGTCGCGCCGGTCCAGCGCCTCCTCGGGCAGGGTCTCCACCAGGTCGGGGCGGTTGCGCGCGGTCTTGCGCAGGGCCTGGTCGCGGCGCCAGCGGTCCACGGCGCCGTGGTTGCCCGACAGCAGCACCGGCGGCACCTCCCGGCCGCGCCAGGTGGCGGGCTTGGTGTAGACCGCCCCCTCCACGAGGTTCTCCATGCCGCCGGAGGCGAAGGAGTCCTGCACCGCGGACTCGGTGTTGCCGAGGACGCCCGGCAGCAGCCGGGTGATCGCCTCGACCATCACCAGCGTCGCGGACTCGCCGCCGTTGAGCACGTAGTCGCCGATGCTGACCTCCTCGACGGGCATGCGCTCCGCGGCGTCCGCCGCGACCCGCGAGTCGATGCCCTCGTAGCGGCCGCAGCCGAAGACCAGCCGCTCCTCCTTGGCCAGGCGCTCGGCGTCGGCCTGCCGGAAGGGGCGGCCGCTGGGAGTGGGCAGGATCAGCCGCGCGGGGCCCTCCCCCACGACCTCGTCCAGCGCCTCGCCCCACGGCTCGGGCTTCATCACCATGCCGGGGCCGCCGCCGTAGGGGGTGTCGTCCACGGTGTTGTGGCGGTCGTGGGTCCAGGAGCGCAGGTCGTGCACGCGCACGTCGAGCAGCCCGGACACGCGGGCCCTGCCGATCAGGGACAGGTCCAGGGGGCCGAAGTACTCGGGGAAGATGCTGATGATGTCGATGCGCACGGCGCGCCCCTTCAGTCGGCGAGGTCGAGCAGGCCGGGCGGCGGGTCGATGACGATCCGGCCACCGGCCACGTCCACCTCGGGGACCAGGGCCGCCACGAAGGGCACGAACACCTCCGCGCCGTCCGGGGTGGTCACCACCAGGAGGTCCTGCGCGTGGTGGAGCACGTCCGCGACCGTGCCGACCGGCTCCGCGCCGGTGGTCACCGCGGCCAGGCCGATGAGTTCGTGGTCGTGGAACTCGTCCGGGTCGTCCAGCGGCGGGATGTCCTCGGAGTCCACGAGCAGGGCGGTGCCGCGGAGTCCCTCCGCGGCGTCGCGGTCGGCCACGCCCTCGAAGCGCACGAGCAGGCGGCCGCTGTGGCGGCGCGTGGAGACGACGGTGAGAGGACCGGCCCCGGCCGGGTCGGTGTCCAGCACGGAGCCGTCGGCGAACCGGGCCGCGGGGTCGTCCGTGCGCACGTCCACGGCGACGTCGCCGCGGACTCCGTGCGCGCGGCCGATCCGGCCGACAACGAGTCGCATGGGGATTCTTCCTTCCGCCCCTCGGGGGGTGAGAAAACTGTGCCCGGGACCGGGCGCGTGCGGTGGGCACGGGCCCCGGGGTCCCGGGCACGGGTGCGGGGCGCCGACCGCTGGCGGTCGGCGCCCCGAGAGGCGCGTCAGCGCACTTCGTGCAGGTCCAGCAGGTCCACGCGGACGTAGCGGCCCCCGGCCAGGGCGCCGATGACGGTCCGCAGGGACTTGGCGGTGCGGCCGTTGCGGCCGATCACCTTGCCGAGGTCGTCGGGATGGACCCGGACCTCCAGGACTTTGCCCTTGCGGAGCCTCTTGGCTCTCACCTGGACGTCGTCGGAGTTCGCAACGATCCCCTTCACGAGGTGCTCAAGCGCCTCTTCCAGCACGTCAGGCCTCGCCCTCGGACTTCTCAGTCTCGGTGGTCTCAGCGGTCTCGGCGGGCTTGTCCGCCTTGTCCGCCTTCTTCTCGGACTTGCGGCCCTTGCCCTTGCCCTCGGCACCGGGGAGCACGAGCTCCTTCAGAGCGGCCTGGAAGGCGGCTTCCTTGGCCTCGGGGTCCTTGGCCTCGGCGACCTGGAGCGGAGCCGGGGCGGGCAGGCCCTTGAACTTCTGCCAGTCACCGCTCTTGCGCAGGAGGACCTTGACCGCGTCGGAGGGCTGGGCGCCCACGGACAGCCAGTACTGGACCCGCTCGGAGTCGACCTCGATGAGGCTCGGGTGCTCCTTGGGGTGGTACTTGCCGATCTCCTCGATCGCCTTGCCGTCCCGCTTGGTGCGGGCGTCGGCGACGATGATGCGGTACTGGGGCGTACGGATCTTGCCCATACGCTTGAGCTTCAGTTTGACAGCCACTGGAGTGGTCTTCTCCCGATTAACGGTGTAAGGCGCCCGGCGGCGAAACCACGTGGGGTTGCGGCACCCGACGGGACAGACGTGGGTGGCGGGCTAGTTAGAGGGCTGGCCCGGCACCGTTAGTCGACTACTCATTGTGCCAGACGCGGACGTGTTCCCCGGACACGACACCGGCGACACCCGCGTACGGATCGGTGGCGGACACGGAGGCGGCCCGTCCCCGGAACGTGGACGGGCCGCCCCGCCCGGTCTCCCGGGCGGCGCCAACCGCCCGCCTCCGAGGAGACGGGCACGCGGGCGGGCCAAGGCCCGCCCGCGTCCGCGGTGCGGTGGGCTGCGCCACACGCATGGTAGCGCTCGGCCCCTCGGCCGACGGGCGCGAGGGCCGGTACCGGCCGCGCCTACTTCTTGGGCAGCTTGAAGTTGGACAGGTCGGGCATGTTGGGGCCGCCGAAGCCGGGCGGGAGCGTGGGCTGGCCGCCGCCCCCCAGACCCGGGGGCAGCTGCGGCGGCTGCTGGCCGCCCTCCTCCTGGCGTCGCTGGCGCTCGGCCGCGCGGTCGACCTCCTGCTGGCGGGCCTTCATCGGGTTGCCGCTGCGCTGCTTGCCCTTCTTGGCCTTCTTCGCCTGGGCCTTGGCCTTCTTGCGGTTGGCGCCGCCCATGCCCGGCATCCCGGGCATACCCGGCATGCCGCCGCCGCTCTTCATCTTGCGCATCATCTTCTGCGCCTCGAAGAAGCGGGTGACCAGGCCGTTGACATCGCTGACCTGGGTGCCCGAACCGTTGGCGATGCGCAGGCGGCGCGAGCCGTTGATCATCTTGGGGTTGGCGCGCTCGCCCGGGGTCATCGACTGGATGACGGCCTGGATGCGGTCCAGGTCCTTGTCGTCGATGCTGTCGATCTGCTCGCGCATCTGGCCCATGCCGGGCATCATGCCGAGCAGGTTGCCGATCGGGCCGAGCTTGCGGACCATCTGCATCTGCTGGAGGAAGTCGTCGAGCGTGAAGTCCTCGTCCGACGCCATGGTCGAGGCCATCTTCTCGACCTCGGCCTCGTCGAACGTGCGCTGGGCCTGTTCGATGAGGGTGAGGACGTCACCCATGTCCAGGATGCGCGAGGCCATCCGGTCCGGGTGGAAGAGGTCGAAGTCCTCCAGCTTCTCGCCGGTGGACGCGAACATGATGGGACGGCCGGTGATGTGGCGGATGGACAGGGCCGCGCCGCCGCGCGCGTCGCCGTCGAGCTTGGTGAGCGCGACCGCGTCGTAGCCGACCCCGTCGAGGAAGGCCTGCGCGGTGTTGACCGCGTCCTGGCCGATCATCGCGTCGACGACGAAGAGGATCTCGTCCGGGTCGACCGCGTCGCGGATGTCCGCGGCCTGCTGCATCATCTCGCTGTCCACGCCGAGACGGCCGGCGGTGTCGATGATCACCACGTTGTGGTTGTTGCGGCGGGCGTGCTCGACGGACTCGCGGGCGACCTGGACGGGGTCGCCGACGCCGTTGCCGGGCTCGGGCGCGAACACGGGGGTCCCGGCGCGCTCACCGACCACCTGGAGCTGCGTGACGGCGTTGGGGCGCTGGAGGTCGGCGGCGACCAGCAGCGGCGTGTTGCGGTCGGCGGCCAGCCACCGGGCGAGCTTGCCCGCCAGGGTGGTCTTACCGGCGCCCTGGAGGCCCGCGAGCATGATCACGGTCGGCGGGTTCTTGGCGAAGCGGATCTGCCGGGTCTCGCCGCCGAGGATCCCGACCAGTTCCTCGTTGACGATCTTGATGACCTGCTGAGCCGGGTTGAGGGCCTTGGAGACCTCCTCGCCCCGGGCGCGCTCCTTGATCCGCGCGATGAACTCGCGGACCACCGGCAGCGCGACGTCCGCCTCCAGCAGCGCGAGACGGATCTCCCGCGCGGTCGCGTTGATGTCCTCCTCGGACAGGCGCCCTTTACCGCGCAGCGAGGAGAAGACCGATGTCAGCCGGTCGGAAAGCGTCTCGAACACGAGTGTGGCCAGTCCTTCGTCTCGGAGTTGGTCTCCCAGCCTACCGGGCCGGGATCACCTCGCAGTATCACGAGGCGGGCGGGGCCGGAACACGGCCGAGGGCGGGGACACCGTCCCCGCCCTCGGCCGCCGTGCGCTCGAAGCCGCGCCCCGCGGGTACCTCTAGTCGCCCTCTTCCTCGGCCGTCTCCGACGCCTCCTCGGAGGGGGAGGCCCCGCCCGACAGGGTGGCCTCGCGCTGCTCGGCGAGGGCGGCCAGCATCTCCTCCTGCTGGCCGCCGGTCAGGCCGCGCGTGGACAGCTGGGCCTCACCGTCGATGGGGTAGGTCTGCTGGACGGAGCTGACGATGTTGTAGTCGGCGCTGCACGAGAGCTCCAGCGTGCCGCCCGCCTCCAGGGTGCCGCTGTCCTCGCAGTTCTGCTCGCCGATGTCGGCGTTGCTGAAGGTGACGTCCATGCTCACTGCCACCTCGCCGCTGCCGTCGCCGCCCGCGTCCCGCACGGTCCCGGTCCAGGTGCAGTTGGGACCGTCCTCGCACGTCATGGAGGGGCTGCCCTCCCAACCGACCTCGATGCGGGCGTCCCGGGAGGAGGTCAGCTCCTCCTCGGTGGCGGTGGTGACGCCGTCGTAGAGCTCCTCGACGGCGGCGGTCTCGGCCTCGGCCAGGTCAAGGCGGACCTGGGGTCCGGTCTCGGCCTCCTCGGGGACGAGCTCCTCGATGGCGATGCGCTGGATCTGGCTGGTCTCGGCGTTGATCCAGACCTGGTTGCGCTCGCCCGCCAGGTCGATCCGGTAGGTGAGCGTGCCGTCCAGGTTCTCCTCGACGGCCTCCTCCGAGTCCAGCTCGATGCCGCCCAGGATGGCGGAGAGCTCCGGCGGGGCCAGGGCGGCGCTCGGGTTGAACCCGGCCTGGGCCGAGGAGGCCCGCACCCAGTTCCCGTCGAAGTCGTCGAAGTCGGGGCTGAAGACGCCCTGGTCGAGCCAGAAGTCCTCCGCTGCGCGCAGGAACATCCTGCCGTCCGCGCTGATCAGCTCGGCCTCGATGCCGTTGGCGCGGACGGTGCCGCTGGCCGTGCCGCTGTCGGCGACGGTCAGCGAGGCGTCGCGCACGTCGGCGGAGCCGACGCTCTCGGCCACCTGCCCGGTGGCGGTGAGCGCCGGGTAGGCGGCCAGGTCGGCCAGGGCCTGCTCCATCAGCGGCGCCGCGGCCACCGGCTCGGCGGCCTCCGGGCTGGGCTCCTCCTCGCCGCCGCCCCCGGGGCGCAGGTGGCTGAGGTCGATGGAGCAGCCGGACAAGCCGAGGGCGACGACCGCGCCCGCGGCGGCGAGGGCCACGCGGCCGCCTCTGCGACCCGTGATGTGACTAACCGGCGCCATCTTGCCTCCTGACCCCGACATGTGGGGCACTGTACGAATCAGCATGGTTTCCGGGTGGACGGCGGGGTGGACGCGCCGGTCCCCGACCCGTTCCTGGTGTGGGATGCGAATGCGCGGCTCCCGGTTGTGCCGCGTGCCCCTTGTTCGGGGGAGCCGGGAACGGGGCCGCCCGCGTGGCGGAGCCGTCGGTCGGGCGCCGTGCGCCCGGGCTCTACCGCCGTACCGCTCAGAGGGTACCGAACGGATACACAGGCCACAGCCAATACGGTGCCAGAAATGCCCATATATGCCATGAAAAGTGGCTGAGCACACGAACGGGGCTGACGGAGATCTCTCTCCGTCAGCCCCTGGACACCTCGCCGGGTCAGTGGCGCAAGGCCCGCGGCCTCGACGCTGAGGTCTAGGCCTTGGCCTTCGGCGAGGCCGTCTCCCCGCCCGGAGGCGTCGGCAGGGAGACCGCTTCCGTCGCGTCCTCGAGCTCGTCGAGTTCGTCGAAGGCGTAGGCGGACTCGGCGTGCAGCTCGTGGTCGAGCCCGTTGGTCTCCACCTCCTCGGGGATGCGGAACCCGATGACGAGGTGGATGACCTTGGCGATGACCCAGGTGACGGCGAAGGAGTAGAGCATGACGCCGATCACGGCGATGGTCTGGACGGCCAGCAGGCCGATGCCGCCGCCGTAGAGCAGGCCGTCGGAGCCGCCCGCCACACCCGCGGCGACGAGGCCGAGGACCAGGGAGCCGACGATGCCGCCGACCATGTGGATGCCCACCACGTCGAGCGCGTCGTCGTACTTGAACTTGAACTTCCAGCTGATGGCGTAGGCGCAGACCGCACCGGAGAGCAGGCCGACGGCGATGGCGCCGAGCGGCGTGACGTTGGCGGCGGCCGGGGTGATGGCGACCAGGCCCGCGACTGCGCCGGAGGCGAAGCCCAGTGCGCTGACCTTGCCGTAGCGGAAGCGCTCGACGAGCATCCAGGCGCCGGTGGCGGCGGCGGTGGCGACCTGGGTGTTGACCAGGGCCAGGGCGGCGGTGCCGTCGGCGGCGTAGGCCGAGCCCGCGTTGAAGCCGAACCAGCCGAACCACAGGAGCGCGGTGCCCAGCAGGACGAACGGCAGGTTGTGGGGGCGCATCGACTCCGAGCCGAAGCCCTTGCGGCGGCCCAGGACGAAGGTCAGGGCCAGCGCGGCGGCGCCGGCGTTGATGTGCACCGCGGTGCCGCCCGCGAAGTCGATGACCGTGTAGCCGCCGATCTCCAGCTGCTCGATCCAGCCCTCGCCCCAGACCCAGTGGGCGACGGGGAAGTAGACCAGGAGCGCCCAGACCGGGACGAACAGCAGCCAGGCGCCGAACTTGGCGCGGTCGGCGATGGCACCGCTGATGAGGGCCACGGTGATGACCGCGAACATCATCTGGAATCCGGCGTCGACCAGCAGCGGGTAGCCGCCGGTGCCGTCCTCGGCCGCGGGCTCGATCTCACCGATCAGGTTGGACAGGCCGACGTAGTCCAGGCCGCCGATGAAGGTGTCGAGCGCCCCGGGCCCGTCGGAGTAGGTGAGCGAGTGGCCGATGACGACCCAGAGCACGCTCACGACCGCGATGCTCGCGAAGCTCATCAGCATCATGTTGAGGACGCTCTTGGCCCGTGACATGCCTCCGTAGAAGAAGGCCAGGCCCGGGGTCATGAGCATCACGAGGGCTGCGCTGATCAGCAGCCACGCCGTGTTGCCGGAGTCAATCATTGCGTCGCCTCCATAGGACGGACGGGGGATTGTGTCTGTGAGGGCGGCGGTCAGCGAGCGCATCATCGGGCCCGATGCAGAACACCACGCAGGCAACTGTCGGACCGGGGTGTTTCTCGCCAGGACCCGGTGTGTTGCGCGCCGGTAAAAGGACAGACGGCAGTGTTAAGGCGTCATGAACCGAAGCCGCAGTCCGCGCGAACGCACGTGCACCGACACAGAGCGACCCCCGTCACACCACCGGAGAGCGATTCCGTGGTCACGAAAGGTGACATCTCACGGGATCGGCGCGGGCGCGGTCAGGTACCGGCGCCCCCGTGTTGCACCGGAGTTTCCGCCGCGTGTCGTGCGTCACATCCGTGTTCCGGTCGGCGGAGGGCCGGTCGCGAGAGGCGCGGACACCGGGAGGCCGGGTACGAAAAGGCCGGACACCCTTGCGGATGTCCGGCCGTGCGTCGTCGGGTCCCCCGTCACTCCGTGGACAGGATCGCGTCCACGAAGACCTCGGGGTCGAAGGGGGCCAGGTCGTCGGGGCCCTCGCCGAGCCCGACGAGCTTGACCGGCACGCCCAGTTCGCGCTGGACCTGCACGATGATGCCGCCCTTGGCGGTGCCGTCGAGCTTGGTCAGGGCGATGCCGGTGACGTTGACGACCTCGCCGAACACCCGGGCCTGGCGCAGGCCGTTCTGCCCGGTGGTGGCGTCCAGGACGAGCAGGACCTCGTCCACCTGGGACTTCTTCTCCACGACCCGCTTGACCTTGCCCAGCTCGTCCATGAGCCCGGTCTTGGTGTGCAGGCGTCCGGCGGTGTCGATGATGACGGTGTCGGCGCCCTCCTCGACGCCCCGCGCCACGGCGTCGAAGGCCACGCTGGCGGGGTCGGCGCCCTCCTCCTTGCGCACGACCGGGGCGCCCACGCGGCTGCCCCAGGTCTCCAGCTGCTCGGTGGCGGCGGCGCGGAAGGTGTCGGCGGCGCCGAGCACGACGCTGCGGCCGTCGCCGACCAGGACGCGGGCCAGCTTGCCGGTGGTGGTGGTCTTGCCGGTGCCGTTGACCCCGACGACCATGACCACGCCCGGGCGTCCGCCGTGCGGGCCGGTGTGCACGGCGCGGTCGGCCTCGGTGGTGATCTGGGCGAGCAGCTCCTCGCGCAGCAGCGCCCGCACCTCCTCCGTGCCGCGGGTGCCCAGGACCTTGACGCGGGTACGCAGGTTCTCCACGATCTGCGCGGCGGAGGCCACGCCGATGTCGGCGGTGATGAGGGTGTCCTCGATCTCCTCCCAGGTGTCCTCGTCCAGGGAGTCGGAGGACAGGAGGTTGAGCAGGCCCTTGCCGAAGGCGTTCTGCGAGCGGGCCAGGCGCGCGCGCAGGCGGACCATGCGCCCGGCCGAGGGCGGCGGGGTCTCCAGCTCCGGCGGGGCGGGTTCGACGGTCTCCCGCACGGGCGGGGGCGCCTGGGCGGGGGGCGTGCTGACGGTCCCCGAGTCCCGTTCCCGGTCCTCCACGGCGGTGGCCCCGGCGGAGCCGCCGGTGGGTTCGGGTTCGGTCTCGTCCTTGCCCGGTTCGACCGAGCGCCGGGTCGTGACCAGGAAGAACCCACCGGCGGCCAGGAGCACGACGGTGATGATGATGGCGACGAGCAAGGTGATGTCCATAGCACCTTCCAGTGTTCCAGAGTGTGCGACGCGTTCGCGTCACGGCCGGGTGGCGCGCCGGGAACGAAGCGAGTACCGGTGGACCCCTCCCCTTCCCGGACACCCCGGAACCACCGGTGACAGCGGGGTCTCAGGTGCCGCGGTGGCGCGTGGTGCGCAGGATGAGCACGAAGAAGGGCGCGCCGAGGAAGGCGGTGACCACGCCGATGGGCAGTTCCGCGGGGGCGATGAGGGTCCGGGCGACGATGTCCACCAGGACCAGGAAGGCGCCGCCGAGGAGCACGGTGACCGGCAGGATCGCCCGGTAGTTGGAGCCCACCAGGCGGCGCACGACGTGCGGGACGACGATCCCCACGAAGCCGATCAGGCCGCTCACCGACACCGCGGCGGCCGTGGCCAGGGACGCGGCGCTGATCACCACGATGCGCACGGCGGCCGGGTTCAGTCCCAGGCTGACCGCCTTGTCGTCGCCCAGGGCGAGCATGTCCAGCAGGTAGCCGCTGGCCAGCAGGACGACCAGCCCGACCACCGCGTACGGGGCGACCAGCCGCACGTCGTCCCAGCCGCCCCTGCCGAGTCCGCCGAGCAGCCAGGCGAAGATGCGCTGGAGTTCGTCCACGCCCATCTGCTGGACGAGGGTCTGGGCGGCGGACAGGAACGAGGAGACGGCCACGCCCGCCAGGACGAGCGCGGCGGTGCCGCCCCCGCCCGCGGTGGACCCGAGCAGGTAGGCGGCGGCCACGCCGAGCAGGGCGCCCGCGAACGCGGCGACCGGGACCAGGGCGCGCGGGGAGTCGCTGAACTGCGCGCCGAAGACGATGACCGTCGTCGCGCCGAGCCCGGCCCCGGCGGCGGCGCCGAGGAGGTAGGGGTCGGCCAGCGGGTTGCGGAACACGCCCTGGTAGGCGCCGCCCGCGGTGGCCAGGAGGGCGCCGACGAGCGCGCCCATCACCACGCGCGGCAGGCGCAGCTCCACCAGGACGGCCGCCTCCCGTTCGGTGAGGGGGGACCGCGTACCGAACGGCAGGAGGCTGAGCAGGTGCCGGGCGATGTCGGCCGAGGAGAGGGAGGCCGCTCCGGCGGAGACGCCGAGCAGGGCCGCCGCGAGCAGCACGGCCAGCCCGCCCGCGACCCACCCCAGCGGGAGGCCGACACCGCCCCGCACGTCAGTCCGCCGCGTTCTCGGTGACGGCCCGGCCGACCAGCTCGGCGAACTCGACCACGCGCGGCCCCCAGCGGGAGGCGATGTCGGCGTCGAGCAGGTAGACGGCGTCGTTCTCCACCGCGGCGACGGTGCCGAAGGCCGGGCGCCCGGCCACGTCGGCGACCGTCGACTCGTCCCCGTAGGACAGGAAGATCAGGTCCGGGTTCTGCTCCACGACGTACTCCTGGGACAGCTGCGGGTAGCCGCCCGCGGCCCCGTCGGCGTCGGCCGCGTCGGCGATGTTGACCAGGCCGAAGGACGCGTAGATCTGGCCGACGAAGGTGTCGGAGGTGGCGGAGTAGGAGGTCTCGTCGAGCTCCTGGTAGAAGGACAGGCCGGCGTCGCCGGTCTCCTCGCACACGCCCTCGACGATCGCGTTGAACTCGTCCTCGACCCGGGTGGCCTCGGCGTCGGCCTCCTCGGTGTGGCCGGTGACGTCGCCGAGCATGCGGATCTGGGCGTAGGTGCCCTCCAGGTCCTGGGCGGCGTCCAGGACCAGCGACGGGACGCCGACGTCCTCCAGCTGGTCGGCGGTCGCCTCGGCGCTGCGGGCGAGCAGGACCAGGTCGGGGTCGTACTCGGTGATGGCCTCCACGCTGGGCTCGAAGCCGCTCAGCGAGGTGGTGGGGGCCTCCTCCGGGTAGTCGGAGTACTCGTCGGCGGCCTCGACCCGGTCGCCCGCGCCGATGGCGAAGAGCATCTCGGTGTGGCTGGCCGACAGGGAGACGATCCGCTCGGGGGCCTCCTCGACGGTGACCTCGCCGGTGGCGTCGGTGACGGTGACGGGGAAGGTGCCGTCGCCCACGGACAGGCGCTCGGGGTCGGGCTCCGGGGGCCCGCAGGGGACGGAGGCGGCCTCGGTGGCGGGCTCGGCCTCGGGCTCGCCGCCGTCCTGTGCACCGCAGGCGGTCAGGGCGAGCACGGCGCCGAGAAGGACGGGGGAAAGGTGGCGTGCGGTCCGCACGGTGCTCCTTGTCGGGCGGGGGGAAGGAGCTGCGCGGTCCCGACGGAGGCGGCCTGTCCTTCCCACGAGGACGGGGACGTCGGTGTCGGGGAGGCGACCTGGCTCGTCCCCCGAGGGGGCCTCACAGTTGCGGGACAGCGCCGGGTTGGACGGCCGGTTGTGGCCGCGCTACCGGACTTCGCTCCGTCGACACCGGTCGGGCCGCCCGTGGGCGGCCCGGAACCTCCAGCCTACTCGGCCCGCCGCGCACCCCCGCGGACGCCCCGGCGGCTACTCTGGCCTGCGCTTTCCCCGGCGGGGCCGCGCTCCTTCGCGGCGGGGAGGCCGGGAGGTCGCCGCGCGGGGACGGGCCATCCCCTTTCGCATCTTTTATTGCTTTCGCGAAAAAAGAGAAGAATGACCGTTTTGATTATGTCTGTAAAGCAGAGGGATGGTTCAGGCCCCCGTGTGTCCAGATTGAGCCTTGGTGAGCATTGACACTTTCATGGCGCACGGCAATGATCTCGTTGCTATGCGCGCCGATTAACCGATGACGGACATTAAGCGGCGTATCCCCCTGAGCACCACAGTCGTACCCAGTGGGGTACTCCCGCTCCCCCGGTGTCCTGAGGCGCGCACCGAGAAGGGATGTGTTGACAAGGTGGTACCCCACCGCACGCGCCTGGCGTCGCTCGCCGGGTTGACACTCGTCGCGGGCCTGGTCGCGGCCGCACCGGCCAGCGCCGACGACGCCTCCGAGCTCGCCCCCCTGCACCCCGCTCCCTCCGCCGAGAACGGCGAACTGACCCACCAGGCGGACGGCCTGTGGTTCATCGAACTGGAGAGCCCCCCGACCACCGCCGGCACCTCCTCGGCACAGGTCGAGAACGAGCACGAGGCGTTCCGCGCCGAGGCCGAGGAGACGGGCCTGGAGTACACCGAACGGCACTCGTTCGGCGACCTCTGGAACGGCTTCTCCGTGGAGATGGACGACGCACAGGTGGGCACGGCACGGGAGATCCCCGGTGTCAGCGCCATCTACCCCGTCGTCACCTACGAGGTCCCCGAGGGCGACGCCGGCGTCCCCGACCTGGACACCGCGCTGCCGATGACCGGGGCCGACATCGCCCAGAACGAACTCGGCCTCACCGGCGAGGGACTGCGCGTGGCCGTCATGGACACCGGAGTCGACTACACCCACCCCGACCTGGGCGGCGGCGGCTTCCCGAACGACCGGGTGGTCACCGGGTACGACTTCGTCGGCGACGACTTCAACGCGGGCGACCCCACCACCGTGCCCGCCCCCGACGACGACCCCCAGGACTGCCACGGCCACGGCACCCACGTGGCCGGGATCGTCGGCGCCCGGGGCGAGGTCACCGGTGTGGCGCCCGGCGTGGACTTCGGCGCCTACAAGGTGTTCGGCTGCGAGGGCTCCACCACCTCCGACATCATGATCGCCGCCATGGAGCGGGCCCTGGCCGACGACATGGACGTGCTCAACATGAGCATCGGCTCGGCGCACTCCTGGCCGCAGTACCCCACCGCGGTCGCCTCCGACAACCTCGTCGCCGAGGGCATGGTCGTGGTCGCCTCCATCGGCAACGAGGGCGACACCGGCCTGTACTCCGCTGGCGCCCCCGGCCTGGGCGAGGACGTGATCGGCGTCGCCTCCTACGACAACACCCACATCCGGTCCGCGTCGGCGACCGCCAACCCCAGCGGCGAGACCCTGGCCTACATGGAGATGGGCGAGGCCTCCCCGCCGCCCACCTCGGGCGAGACCGACGAACTCGTCCACGTCGGACGGGGCTGCCCGTCCCTGGGCGACGAGCTGGAGGCCGACCCCGAGGGCAGAACAGCCCTCATGGTGCGCGGCGCGTGCACCTTCGCCGAGAAGTACGACGCGGCCGTGTCCGCGGGCGCCACCGGCGTGGTGATGTACAACAACGTCCCCGGCATGTTCGCGGGCAGCGGCATCGTCGACCAGGGCGCGTTCTCCATCGGGATCTCCGACACCTCCGGTGCCCACCTGCTGGAACTCCTGGAGGGCGACGAGCCCGTCACCCTGTCCTGGACCGGTGAGAGCACCACCATCCCCAACCCGACCGGCGGGCTGATCAGCTCCTTCAGCTCCTTCGGCCTGTCCCCCGACCTGGCCCTGAAGCCGGACATCGGCGCGCCCGGCGGCCTGATCAACTCCACCTACCCCATGGCCAAGGGCGGCTACGCCACCATCAGCGGCACCTCGATGTCCTCGCCGCACGTGGCGGGCGGCGTCGCGCTGCTGCTGGAGGCCCGCCCCGACCTCGGCGCGCACGAGGTGCGCGACGTCCTCCAGAACAGCGCCGACCCCAAGGCCTGGTGGGGCGACCCCGACGCGGGCTACACCGACAACGTCCACCGACAGGGCGCGGGCATGATGGACGTGCCCGGCGCCGTGCTGGCCACCACCGCCGTGACCCCGGGCAAGCTGTCCCTGGGCGCCACCGAGGGCGAGGTGACCGAGACGATCACCATCGCCAACGACGGTGACGAGGAGGCCACCTACACCCTGGACCACCAGAGCGCCCTGGGCACCCACGGCAACACCTTCACCCCCGGTTACAACGACGCCTCCGCCCAGGTGGCCTTCGACCGGGACGAGGTGACCGTCGCCCCGGGCGGCACGGCCGAGGTGCAGGTGACCTTCACCCCGCCCGCCCAGGACTTCGCGCAGATGATCTACGGCGGCTACGTCTCCGTGGCCGAGACCGGCGGCGAGACCTACCGCGTCCCCTACGCCGCCTACAACGGCGACTACCAGCAGATCGAGGCGATGACCCCGATCACCGACGGCAGCGGCAACGTGCTCGAACTGCCGTGGCTGACCAAGATCACCGAGTGCGGCGCGTTCTCCGGCCTGGAGTGCGTGGGCGAGGGCGGCGGCACGTTCGAGAACCAGCCCGACGGCGCCACCTACACCCTGGAGTGGACCGACGGCCTGCCCGACGTCCCGTACGTCATCGCGCACTTCGACCACCACGTCACGCTGCTGGAGATGACCGTCGTCGACGAGCGCACCGGGCGCCCCGTGCACCCGGACCGCAACGTCGGGGTGTCGGTGGACCACGTGAACCGCAGCGCGACCGGGACGTCGTTCTTCAGCTACGCGTGGGACGGCACGGTCCTGGACCGCCACGACCGGATCACCCCGGTCCGGGACGGCCGGTACCGCCTGGAGGCCCGCGCGCTCAAGGCGCTCGGCGACCCGGACAACCCCGACCACTGGGAGACCTGGACCTCCCCGGTCATCACCATCGACCGCGGCTAGCCGTGCCCCTTTGGGGCTCCGCTTCGCTTCGCCCCGTGTTCGGGCGCCCGGAGAGCGGGAACCTTCGGCGCTTCCGGTGAGACGGCTCGTTCCTCGCAGCCTCACCTCCAGCACCTCCAGAACCCCGCGGGCGCCCGAACCAAACCCCCGACGGCCGGGGCCGGACTCCGGCCGCGGGCCGGGGTTCGCGGCCGGGGCCGCCCTCCCCTCCGGGAGGGCGGCCCCGGCCGTGCGTCAGGCGGGGCGCTCCAGCTTCTGGCTGATCACCTGGGAGATGCCGTCACCCTGCATCGTCACGCCGTACAGCGCGTCGGCCGCCTCCATGGTGCGCTTCTGGTGGGTGATCACGATCAGCTGCGAGGCGGCCCGCAGCTCCTCGAAGATCACCAGCAGGCGCTGGAGGTTGGTGTCGTCCAGGGCCGCCTCGACCTCGTCCATCACGTAGAACGGGGACGGCCGGGCCTTGAAGATCGCGGCCAGGAAGGCCACCGCGGTCAGGGAGCGCTCGCCGCCGGAGAGCAGCGACAGGCGCTTGACCTTCTTGCCGGGCGGACGGGCCTCCACCTCCACACCGGTGGTCAGCATGTCCTCGGGCGAGGTGAGCAGCAGCCGCCCCTCGCCCCCGGGGAAGAGCCGCCCGAAGATCGCCGCGAACTCCCGCTCCACGTCCAGGTAGGCGGAGGAGAACACCTCCTGCACCCGGGCGTCGACCTCCTGGACGATGTCCATCAGGTCCCGGCGGGTCTTCTTGAGGTCCTCCAGCTGGGCGTTGAGGAAGGCGTGCCGCTCCTCCAGCGCCGCGAACTCCTCCAGCGCGAGCGGGTTGATCTTGCCCAGCTGGTTGAGCTGGCGCTCGGCGGCCTTGGCCCGCTTGGCCTGCACCTCGCGCACGTACGGCAGCGGGACCGCGTCCTCCTCGGCGTCGCCCGGAGGGGGCACGGGCACGTTCGGCCCGTACTCGGCGACGAGGGTGGGCACGTCCACGCCCATCTCCTCACTCGCCCTGACCTCCAGCTGCTCCAGGCGCAGGCGGCGCTCTGCCCGGGCCACCTCGCCGCTGTGCGCCGAGCTGGTCAGCTTCTCCAGGTCGACGGACAGCTCGCGGACGCGGGCGCGCACGGTCCGCAGCTCGGCGTCGCGCGCCTCCTTGTCCGCCTCGGCGGCGGTGCGCTCGGCCTCGGCCGCGGCCAGGGACACCGCGATCCGCTCCAGGGCCAGGCGGGCGCCCTCGGCGGCGGCCTCGGCGATGGTGGCCTGCGCGGCGCGGGTGCGACGGCGCTCGGCGGCGCGCTCCATGGCGCGGCGCTCCTCGAAGGCCTGGGCGCGCAGCTGCTCGGCGCGGCCCTCGATCGAGCGGGCGCGCTCCTCGGCGGTGCGCACCGACAGGCGGCGCTCCATCTCCGTGGCGCGGGCCCGCGAGGCCTGGGCGGCGAGCTCGTCGCGGGTCTCGGGGTCCGGCGCGTCCTCCTCGATGGAGGCGGCCACCTCCTCGGCCTCGGCCAGCTCCTCCTCCAGCCGCTCCAGCTTGGCGGCCTCCTCGCCGCGCGCGGCGGCGGCCTTGGCGGCGGCGGCCGCGTACCGCTCGGACTCGGCCTCGGCGGAACGGGCCTGCCCGCCCAGCTTGCCCAGCCGCTGCGCGGACTCGTTGCGCCTGCGGTCGCCCTGGCGGCGGCGCGCGGTCAGCTCCTCGACCTCGGCGGCCAGGTCGGCGCGCTCGCGCCTGCGCTCCTCCAGTTCGGCGGCGATCCGCCCGGCGGCCTCGGTGGCCGTCTCCAGCCTCCCGGCCGCCTCGTCCACGGCCGCCTGGACCTCCAGCAGGCTCGGCGCGGCGGCCGAACCGCCGTGCACCAGCGCGGCGGAGAACACGTCCCCCTCGGGGGTGACGGCGCGCACGCCGGGGACCTTGCGGACCAGGTCGCGGGCGGCGCGGGCGTCGGCCGCCAGCGCGGTGCGGTCCAGTAGGGCGGTGACCGCTCCGGCCAGGTGTTCGGGGGCGACTACGGCGTCGAGGGCGTAGCGGACCCCGGAGGGCAGCGCGGGCCACTCCCCCCGGGGCACCGAGGGGACGGCCTGGGCGATGACGATCCCGGCGCGGCCCGCGTCCTCGGACCGGAGCAGGTCGAGCGCGGCCACGGCGGTGTCGGGGTCGCTGACCGCGACCGCTCCGGCGGCCGTGCCGAAGGCCGCGGCCACGGCGGTCTCCTGGCCGGACTCGACCTGGACGAGGGCGGCGAGGCTGCCGAGCATCCCCGGCAGGTCGGCGCCCAGGAGGGTGTCGGCGCCGTCCTTGTGCGCCAGCCCCAGCTCCAGGGCCTCCTTGCGCGCGGCGAGCGCGGCCCGCTCCCCTTCGGCGGTGCGCTCGGCGTCGCGCAGCCGGTTGATCCCGGCGTCGGCCTCGGACAGGCGGCGGGCCGCCTCCTCCTGGGCGGCGTCGAGCTCGGCGTCGCCCTCGTCGAGACCGGCGGCCTCCTCGGCGGCCATCTCGTACTCGGCCTGGGCCCGCTCCGCGCGTTCGGCGGCCTGGCGGGCGGACTCCTCAAGCCGGGTGATCTCGTCCCCGTTCGAGGCGAGTCGGCCGCGCAGGCTCTCCACCCGCGCGGACAGCCGCACGAGGCCCTCCCTGCGCTCGGCGGAAGCGCGGTTGGCGGCCTCCAGCCGCTTCTCCTCGCGGTGCAGGGCGTCCTCGGCCGCGGAGCGCTCGGTGACGGTGGCCTCCAGGGCCTCGCGTGCCTCCTCCAGCCGGGTGAGCAGCTCCTCCTCCTGGGCGGCGGCCTCCTCGGCCTCCATCTCCAGTTCCTCGGGGTCGCGGCGGTGGACGGGCTCGTCGGAGACGGAGGCCAGGTTGCGGTGGCGCTCGTTGGCCAGGCCGCGCACGGCGTCCAGGCGCTCGGTCAGGCGCGACAGCGCGTGGTAGGTCTCCAGGGCGCGGGCCAGGGCGGGCGCGGCCTCGGCGGCCTGCGCCTCCAGCTCGGTCTCGCGCTCCTGGGTCTGGGCGAGGGCGGCCTCGGCGGCCCCGCGACGGGCGAGGACCTCCTTCTCGTCCGCCTCCTCCTTGGCCAGCTGACCGGTGAGCGTGACGATGTCGTCGGCGAGCAGGCGCAGGCGGGAGTCGCGCAGGTCGGCCTGGATGACGGCGGCCCTGCGGGCCAGCTCCGCCTGGCGGCCCAGGGGCTTGAGCTGGCGGCGCAGCTCCGCGGTGAGGTCGGTGACCCGGTCCAGGTTGCCCTGCATCGCGTTGAGCTTGCGGATCGCCTTCTCTTTGCGCTTGCGGTGCTTGAGGATGCCCGCGGCCTCCTCGATGAGGGCGCGGCGCTCCTCGGGACCGGCGTGCAGGACGGTGTCCAGCTGCCCCTGGCCGACGATGACGTGCATCTCACGGCCGATGCCGGAGTCGCTGAGCAGGTCCTGGATGTCCAGGAGGCGGCAGGTGTCGCCGTTGATGGCGTACTCCGAGCCGCCGTTGCGGAACATGGTCCGCCGGATGGTGACCTCGGTGTAGTCGATGGGCAGCGCACCGTCGGTGTTGTCGATGGTGAGGCTGACCTCGGCGCGGCCCAGCGCCTGGCGGGTGGAGGTGCCCGCGAAGATGACGTCCTCCATCTTGCCGCCGCGCAGGGACTTGGCCCCCTGCTCCCCCATCACCCAGGACAGGGCGTCCACCACGTTGGACTTGCCAGAGCCGTTGGGACCGACCACACAGGTGATCCCGGGCTCGAAACGCAAGGTGGTGGCCGACGCGAACGACTTGAAGCCGCGCAGCGTCAGATTCTTCAGGTACACCCACACCTCCCACGACGGTCACCGTTGATACACAGCGCGACCACCTAAGGGTGCCACGAAGCGGTGACCGGAGGGTGGGGTTCTGCCTGGTGTCCCCGAGCGGACGGCCTTGGGACCCGCGCCCGGGCGGGAAAGGAGGGGGATGTCCGGCGGACACGGAGGGTTGTGGAAGGGCCCGCCGGGTACAACGGTAAAAAGAGCCGCAAGGGAAAGGAAAGTCTGCGGCGAGGCGGACTGAGGACAGCGGACCCGGCCCGTCGACGGTCCCGGCCAGGGACGCCTGACTCGTGTGTTCGGCGTCCCCGTCAGTGGGTCGACCACATCGGAAAGAGCAGCTCTGGCTGCGCCCGAAACGTCGACGGCGTCAGGTCAGGCGAGCGCCGGCTCGCGGTCGGTCGCGCCGGAGGCGGCATCGGTGACGGCCATGCTGAGCTGGTCGTTCTGTGCCTGGAGACGGCTGATCTCGTCCTCGAGGTCGCGTACCCGGTTCTGGAGCCGCCGCACCTCCGAGACTATCCGAGGGTCGGAGACGCCGACGTGGCCAAACAGAGCCTTCGCCATGATGTGGGTCCTCCACACTGAGTGACCAGTGATGATCCGCGCACGTGATGTCCCGTGGAAAGCCGACCGATGGTGGTCCGGCCCGGGTGGAAGATCTGCGCGATGTGTCTTCCAGAGTCTCACTGTGCGCGCCGCTGGTCAAGATTGGATTACGACAGTCCGTAACGGCCACGCCCCGGACAGGTATCCTGGGCAGGTGGCAGCGCACGATCCGAACACGGCTACCCCGGTCCGGCCGGAACACGCGGACCGGCCGCACGATGGTCGCCTCACACCCCGCGAGACCCTGCCGCGAGCCCCTGGGGACCGCCGCGGTCGCGCGGTGTGCTCGAATCGCGTTACCCCACAAGCATACTCACCGTTCGTCGAATCCGGTGAACGTCCCCCCAGACGAGGACCAACGTTCGACCACGGAGTCCACACGACCGGGTGTTGCACCGCCCCGGAGATGGCCAAGAAGCCGCTCGCACGCGTTCCTGGAACCCTCGGCGACCACCTCGACGCGGCCGTCCCGGAGGTTAGTCGCCGCCCCGACCAGGCCCAGTTCCAGCGCCTTGGACCGCGTCCACCAGCGGAAACCCACGCCCTGCACGTGCCCGCGCACCCACGCGGTCATCCGGACGGCCTCGACCTCGTCCCCCACGGACGGACTCCTTACTTACCTGGCAGACATACTTTGCTTGCCGACACGCCAAAGGGGCCTTATTTCCGGCCGCGGGGCGCCCTCTGGCAGGTCGGACAGCTGTAGGAGGAGCGGTTCATGAACGCCTCGCGCACGATCAGGGCGCCGCACCGCCCGCACGGGCGGTCGCGGCGGCCGTAGGCGTTGAGCCCGCGCTCGAAGTAGCCGCTCTCGCCGTTGACGTTGACGTAGAGGCCGTCGAAGGTGGTGCCGCCCACTTCCAGGGCCTCGTTCATCACCTGGCCCACGTGACCCAGCAGCTCCACCGCCTCGGCGTCGGACAGCCCCCGCGTGGAGCGCGCCCAGTGCAGCCTGGACCGCCACAGCGCCTCGTCGGCGTAGATGTTGCCCACCCCGCTGATCAGCGACTGGTCCAGCAGAGCCCGCTTGACCTCGGTGCGCCGGGCCCGCAGCGCCCGCACGAAGTCCTCGGCGACGAAGTCGGGGTCCAGCGGGTCCAGGGCGATGTGGTCCACCGACGAGGGCACGTCCTCGCGCGCCCCGGGCACGTCCACCATCAGGTGGCCGAAGGTGCGCTGGTCGACGAAGCGCAGCTCGGTGCCGTCCGACAGGGGCAGGCGCACCCGCAGGTGCCTCTCGTCGGGCTTGCCCTCGGGCTGGACCAGCATCTGCCCGCTCATGCCCAGGTGGGTGAGGAGCATCTCGCCGCTGTCCAGGACGAGCCACAGGTACTTGCCGCGGCGCCGCGCGGCGGTGGGCACGCGGCCCGACAGGCGGGCGGCGAAGTCGGCGGGTCCGGGCAGGTAGCGGCGCACCGCGCGGGGGTGCAGGACCTCGACGGCGCCGACGGTGCGGCCCAGGGCGTGTTCGGCCAGGCCTCGACGGACGACCTCGACCTCGGGGAGTTCGGGCACGGCCGCCTCACCCCTGCCCGTCGCCGGGGACGGCACCGGCCGCGCCCGCGCCGCCCGCCGCGCTGGCGGCGGCCTCGGAGCGGGCCTTGATGGCCTTCCACGCGGACTCGGCGGCCTGCTGCTCGGCCTCCTTCTTGCTGCGCCCCTCACCCAGACCGTAGCTCTCCCCCGCGACGCGGACCGTCGCGCGGAAGGTCTTCTGGTGGTCGGGCCCGCTCTCGTCCACGTGGTACTCGGGGACGCCCAGCATCTCGGCCGCGGTCAGCTCCTGAAGGGAGGTCTTCCAGTCCAGGCCCGCGCCCAGCCCGGAGGCGGTGGCGATGAGCGGGTCGAAGAGGCGGTGCACGAACTCCGAGGCCACGTCCAGGCCGCGGTCCAGGTAGACGGCGCCGATGACGGCCTCCAGGGTGTCGGCGAGGATCGAGGACTTGTCGCGGCCCCCGGTCCCCTCCTCACCGCGGCCGAGCCGGATGTAGGCGCCGACGCCCAGCCCCCGTGCGACGTCGGCCAGGGCGCGCATGTTGACCACGGCGGCGCGCAGCTTGGCCAGCTGCCCCTCGGGCAGGTCGGGGTGCTTGCGGAAGAGGGTGTCGGTGACCACCAGGCCGAGCACGGAGTCCCCGAGGAACTCCAGGCGCTCGTTGGTGGGCAGGCCGCCCTTCTCGTAGGCGTAGGAGCGGTGGGTCAGCGCCCTGAGCAGGATCTTCGGATCGACTTCGACCCCGATGGCCTGGTGGAACGCCTTGGCTTCGGAGACGGGGAGTTGGTTGGCCACTCGTTCACTTCCCTGTTCGTACGCGCCGGGCTGCGGCGCGCGGACTGCTGGAGTCGGGTGCGGCCCCCGCGGCTCCGTCAGGGTGCTCGAAAACGAGGTGACCGTCGCGGGAGGCTCCGCTCCCCCGGCAACCACCACGAACTCGGGAACCCGGGAGAGCCCGGACCGCCGTGCGGCGCGCGCACGCTCCCGCGCGCCGGTGCTCGTCGTGTATCACGCTTTGTTCCTTGGGATCACTCTACAAACCCGCGTACGGCGGCGCTCAAGGAGTACGAGGACGGGGGGCCGAATCCGCGCGGACACCGCCCGCACCGGCGCGGGCACCCGCCGCGCACGCGGAGCGGCACGGGCACGGGCACGCGACTCAGCACGTGCGCGGGCACGGACGCTCCGGCCGCCCGTCGACCGGTGACAGCACTTCGGGGCGGACCCCTGTGCGGGATCCGCCCCGAGATGGCTGGGGAACCGGGTGCGAGGACCCGGGACCCGTCATCCGCCGGACGCGTTCGGCTGCGGTGCGCAGGACCAACGATGTGATCCACGGCGCGCCTAGGCCGGGTTGGTGACCTGGCGGTTGTTGTAGGTGCCGCAGGTCGGGCACGCGATGTGGGGCTGCTTGGGGTCGCGGCAGCGCGGGCAGTTGACCAGCACCGGGCGCGACGCCTTCCACTGGGAACGGCGGGTCCGGGTGTTGCTCCGCGACATCTTCCGCTTCGGGACGGCCACTTCAATCCTCCTGGGTCACCCCCGCGCGGTCGCGGGAGGTCGCTTCTCTCGGTCACCCCGCGCACTGTGGCGGGGAAGGTGTGCCCCGGTCGGCGGGGGCTCGCCCGGGGGCGGCCGTCCGCGATCGGTGCACGAGCTCATCGTTCGCCGGGGTCGTCCGCGATGTCGCGGAGCGCCTCCCAGCGCGGGTCGATGTTGTCGCCGTGGCCGTGGTCGGGCCCGGCCTCGGCGAGTTTGGCACCGCACTCGGAGCACAGGCCGGGGCAGTCCGGACCGCACAACGGTGTGAGCGGGAGCGCGAGCACGACGGCGTCTCGGACCACGGGTCCGAGGTCGAGGAGATCGCCCTCCAGATAGTAGTCCTCATCCTCGTCGTCCGCGTCCTCGTCCGCCCCCGCCACCACGTCGTCGTCGGCGGAGTAGCGGTACAGCTCCTGGAATCCGGCCTCGACGCCGTCCGAGATCGGGTCCAGACAGCGCGAGCACTCCGCGGTGAGCTGGCCGCGGACGGTGCCGGTGACGAGGACTCCCTCCATCACCGCCTCCAGGCGCAGGTCCAACTCGACCTCGCTGCCCTCGGGCACGGCCGCCATCGCCGTGGCGAACGCCTCGGGGACGGTGACGATGCGGTTGACGGTCCGCATCGACCCCGGCTGGCGGCCCAGCTGGCGGGTGTCGACCACGAACGGGTCACGAGGATCTAGGCGAGACAGGGTCATCGGGCTTTCACGAGGATTGCGGGCGCAGCACCGGCACGCGCGGGAGGCATCGCGTGCGACGGGCGCGGCCGGTGTCGGGGCACGCCGAGAACCGACGGTACCCATGGTCAAACCGAGATTGTACCCAGCATGTACCCTGCCGCCCAAATCAGCCCCGGCCCGGTGGGCGGGACGGGCGGCGGAGCCGAACTCCCGGGGCCCGGATCAGAGGCCCTCGGACCTCCTCTGCGCGTACTTCTCGCGCAGGCGCTCCTGGACGTAGGGAGTGACCAGGCTGGAGACGTCCCCGCGGTGCTGGGCGATCTCGCGCACGAGGCTGGAGGACAGGAAGGAGTACTGCGGGTTCGCCGTCATGAACACGGTCTCCACGCCGGAGAGCTGGTAGTTCATCTGGGCGATCTGGAGCTCGTAGTCGAAGTCGCTGACCGAGCGCAGGCTGCGGACGATGGTCTCGATGCCGTTCTCCCGGCAGAAGTCGACGAGGAGGCCGTCGAACTCGCTGACCCGGACGTTGTCGAACCCGGCGGTGCCCTCCCGGAGCATGTCGAGCTTCTCCGGGACCGTGAACAGGCCGCGCTTGTTGACGTTGTTGAGCACGGCGGCGACGACCTCGTCGTACTGTTTGGCCGCCCGGCCGATGATGTCGATATGACCGTAGGTCACCGGGTCGAAGGAACCCGGGCAGACGACACGGCGCACGGTGGATCGCCCCTTTCAGCAACGAACGACGTTCGGGTACCGCGATGGTAGGGCTTGGCCCCCGCGCGGATTCGGGCAACACCCGTTTAGCGGTCGTCTCCGTCCGTGGTCGGGACGTGTGCGCGCTTTGGGCGCACCACCTGCCATGACGGCCGAAGCGGGCTTCCCCTCCCGAACCGGCGACCTCCTCCTGGCCGTGTTCTAACCCCGCTTCCCGCCGTCGCCCGGGAGGCGCGCCGGGGCCTGGGACGAGGTTTGGGGGGTGGGCGACAGGCACGGAAGTACCGCGCCGCAGGCGTCAGGTGAGGGTGGTGGGCGACGGGTGGGCGTACCAGAGGACCGCCTCCCCGTACCCCCGGCTGCGGTCGCGCTCCAGGCCCTCGGGCCAGGAGGGTTCGGCACCGCGCTTGGAGCGTTCGACGACGACCACGGCGTCCTCGGCCAGCCAGCCGCGGCCGACCAGGTCGGCCAGCACCCCGGCGACCTCGGCGTCGGTGACGGCGTAGGGCGGGTCGGCGACGACGAGGTCGTAGGGGTCGCCGGTGTTGTCCGCGCCGACCACCCGCTCCACGCGGTCGGCGACCAGTCGCGCCCCGGGGAGCCCGAGCGTCTGGATGTTGCCCCGCAGCACCTGGGCCGCCCGGCGGTCGGCCTCCACCAGCAGCGCGTGCGCGGCGCCCCGGGACAGCGCCTCCAGGCCGATGGCCCCCGAGCCCGCGTACAGGTCCATCACCCGGACACCGTCGAGGGAGCCGAGGTCGGACTGGACGGAGGAGAACAGCGCCTCGCGGGCCCGGTCGCTGGTGGGGCGGGTGTTACGGCCCTCGGGGACGGAGATGCGCCGTCCACCGGCCGTACCGGCGATGATGCGGGTCATGCCCCCACGGTAGCGGCCGGGGTGCGCGGGCGCCCCGGTACGCGGGCAGCACGAGGCTGGCGGCCCGGGGACCCCCCGCTTTCCACGTTAGGCCCCGGCGCGCGGGCCGCACCAGGTCCAACCACGGTCTGTGGACGACGCCGCGGCCCGTGGACGACCGGGCGCGCCACCGGGCGCCCCGGCCGTTCAGGCCTTGTCCAGGTACTCCGCCCGCTCCTCGGGCAGCAGCGTCTCCAGCGCCTGGGCCAGCGGCGGGTGCCCGGTCAGTCCGGGATCGGCCGCCACGTAGGCCGTCGCCTCCTCGCGCGCGTCCCCGATGAGCTCCTCGTCCTTGAGCAGGGTGAGCATGCGCAGGCTGGACCGGGCGCCGGACTGCGAGTCGCCCAGCACGTCGCCCTCGCGGCGCATCTCCAGGTCCACCCGGGAAAGTTCGAAGCCGTCGGTGGTCGCGGCCACCGCGGCCAGCCGCTCACGCGCCGGGGAGCCCTCCTCGGTGTCGGTGACCAGCAGGCACAGCCCCGGCAACTGACCCCGGCCGACCCGGCCGCGCAGCTGGTGCAGCTGCGAGACGCCGAAGCGGTCCGCGTCCATGATGACCATCACTGTGGCGTTGGGCACGTCCACGCCCACCTCGATGACGGTGGTGGAGACGACGGCGTCGGTGTCCCCGGCCGAGAACCGGCGCATCACCGCGTCCTTGTCGTCGGGCGCCATCCGGCCGTGCAGGACCTCCACGCGCAGTTCGGAGAGCGGCCCCTCCCGCAGCCGCGCCGCCACGTCGAGCACGGCCAGGGGCGGCCGGGCGCCCGCGGCCTCCTCGCCGTCGCCCGCGCCGACCTCCTCCTCCGCCTCCTCCTTGGCGTCGTCGCCGATCCGCGGGCAGACCACGAAGGCCTGGTGCCCGCCGCCCGCCTCCTCCCGGATGCGCTCCCAGGCCCTGGCCAGGAAGTGCGGCTTCTCGCTCGCGGGCACCACGTGCGTGGACACGGGCGCGCGGCCGGTGGGCAGCTGGGTGAGGGCGACCACGTCGAGGTCGCCGTAGACGGTCATCGCGACGGTGCGCGGGATGGGCGTGGCCGTCATGACCAGCACGTGGGGGCGCCCGTCCACGGCCTTCTCCCGCAGGGCGTCGCGCTGCTCCACGCCGAACCGGTGCTGTTCGTCGACCACCACCAGCCCCAGGTCGGCGAAGGACACGTGCTCCTGGAGCAGGGCGTGGGTGCCCACGACGATCCCCGCGGCGCCGGACGCCGCGTCGAGCAGGGCCTCCCGGCGGGAGGCGGCGTTCATGGAGCCGGTGAGCAGCGCCACCCGCGTGGCGTTCTCCGCGCCGTCGATCTGCCCCGCGCGGCCGAGCGCGCCGAGCATGGCGCTGATGGACCGGTGGTGCTGCTGGGCCAGGACCTCGGTGGGCGCGAGCATGACGGCCTGGCCGCCGGAGTCCACGACACGGAGCATGGCCCGCAGCGCCACCAGGGTCTTGCCCGCGCCGACGTCGCCCTGGAGCAGGCAGTGCATGGGGTGGGCGGCGTCGAGCCGCTCGGCGAGGCGTTCGCCCACCTCCCGCTGACCCTCGGTGAGCGTGAACGGCAGCTGGGCGTCGAAGGCGTCCAGGAGGCCGCCGACCGCGCCGGGCCGGGGCTTGGCGGGCAGGTCCTCCGCTCGGTGGCGCCGCTGGGCGAGCGCGAGTTGCAGGACGAAGGCCTCGTCCCACTTCAACCGGCGGCGGGCGGCGCCGACGTCGGACCACTCCGCGGGCCGGTGGATGCGGCGCAGGGCGTCGGCGACGCCGAGGAGTCCGCGCCGTTCGCGCAGTTCGGGGGGCAGCGGGTCGGGCAGGCTGTCCACGTCGGCGAGGACGATGTCGACGGTGCGGGCGATGGTGGTGGAGTCCAGGCCCTTGACCGCCGGGTAGACGGGGATCAGCTCCTCGGCGTAGGCCCGGGCCCGCTCGCCCTCGTGGCCGTCCTCGTCGAGGAGTTCGTACTGGGGGTGGTCGAGCTGGCGGCGGCCCTTGAAGGTGGAGACCCGGCCGGAGAACATCGCCAGGCGTCCGGGCACGAGGGCTCCCTGGTGGTAGGAGCCCCGGTTGAAGAAGGTCAGGTGCAGGCGCCCGGTGCCGTCGGTGACGGTGGCCTCCATCATGTCCATGCGGCGCCGCCCCTGCCGCGCGGGCACGGTGCGCCGCTTGGCGTCCAGGACGCGGGCCTGCACGGTGACCTCCTCGCCCTCGCGCAGTGCCGCGAGGTCGGTCAGGTCGCCGCGCCGGTCGTACCGGCGCGGGTAGTAGCGCAGCAGGTCGCCGAGGGTGTGCAGGTCGAGCTTCTCGGCGAGGGCCTTGGCCGTCTTGCCCCTGAGGGGCCCCCTGCTCAGCGGTTCGTCCCAGGTGCTCACGTGTGCTTCCCGTCTCGGATCGCCGGTCACCGCCACGGTAGTCCTCCGGTGCGACGCTCGCGCGCCTTCCCGCCGCCGCGGCCGGCCCTCGGGCTCGGGGCGGCCTGTGCCTCCGGCCCGGGGGTCCCCGGGTTCCAGCGGGATCATCGGTCCTGGAGGGCGTCCCCCGGGAGGGCGGGCGCCCCGGTTCCGGCGGGCGCCCCAATGCTGGGCGGGCACCTCCCGGGAGGGCGGGCGCCCCGGATTCCGGCGGCGGTTCCTCGCGCGCGGTTCCCGCCCCTCCCAACCGGGATATACTCGTGGAAGTTCATCGCGTTCCCGCCATGCCCGCGTGGCGTATTCGATGCTCCCGGCGCTCGCCCGGGTCGTTCTCGACCACGGTGCGGCCCGCCATCACGCGTACGGACACCGGTCGTCGGCCCGCGCCGCGCGCCTGGCCATGTCCTTCGTGTAACCTTCCACGGTTGGCGTCACCGCCGACCAGTCCGCCCGACCTCTCCCGGTCGGATGAACCTTCGCGTGCGGCGACGTGCGCGATCCCGAGCGCTTGAATGGAGTTACCGTGGCTTCTGTCTGCGACGTCTGCGGCAAGGGACCAGGGTTCGGTAACAGTGTTTCCCACTCGCACCGTCGCACCCGCCGCCGCTGGAACCCCAACATCCAGACCGTCCGCACCCGTGTGGGCGGCACGCCCAAGCGCGTGAACGCCTGCACCTCGTGCATCAAGGCCGGCAAGGTGACCCGCTAGGGTTCCCAGCCCTCCGGACCTTCCATGAAGGCCTCTGACCCTCTCGGTCGGAGGCCTTCGCCCTTTGTAGGGGGCCTTTCGGCGGCCGGGGCCCGCCCCGGCGGACCCGGAGACGTCCCGCGCCCCCGGTTCACAGTTCGCAGACGTGCCCGTTGAGGGAGCAGCGGATCGGGCTCTGCGGCACGCCGGTCGCCTCGAAGGTGAGCGCCACCGAGTCGCCGGGCTCCAGGCTGCCCTGGTCGGCGGGCCGGCGGGCCAGGATGCCGTCCTCGATCCTCGCCCAGTCCGCGCCGTTGACGTGCGTGACCTCGGCGGAGTCGAAGGCCAGGGCCAGCTCCCAGCCGTCCAGGCTGGACCGCGAGGTGTTGGTGACGGTGACGTGGCCGCTGAAACCGGCCGCCGTGGAGTCCGTGATTCGGTAGACGACCGTGGTCGGCTCCGAACCCGCCTGGGTCTGCGGCCCCTGCGTTCCCCCGCCCTCGGCCGCGGGCTCCTCGGTGTCGGTCCCGGGCGAGGCGTCGTGCGTGGGCTGGACCCCGTCCTGGGTTCCGGGGGCCTCGGTCGCGCCGGGGGTACCGCCGAACTGGAGGTAGATCTGGGTGGTGCTGTACCCGAACAGGAGCAGGCCGAGGATCACGCCGGAGACGACGAGCACGTTGAGCAGCCGCGGGGGTTCGACGCGTTTGGGGACCGTGCTCTCGATGAGGCCGCCGAGCCGCCGCAGCACGCCGACGTCCTCCGGCTCGCTGCGGTGCACACCCCGGCGGTTGCCGTTCCGCCAGCCATGCCGCCCCATAAACCGCCCCTCGACGTTGCCAGCGCCCTCCACCGAGAGCTCCGGTTCCCGGTCCCTCCCTCGTCGCCCTCCGCCGTGTTCGCCCCGTCCGGCGCGGGGACAGCGGCGAAGCCGTGGCTTCCTGCTCCGACCGCCGGTCGCTCCCGGGGACCTCCTGGGGCCGCGGCGTCCCACGGGGCGGGTGCCGCGCCCGGAAAGGCCGCGTTGGCAAAGCCTAGCGCGAGAGTTAAACAGGACAAATCCCATCGGGCGCCTCAGCGCCGGAAATGATCCCATCCTCCGCGAGGTGGAACCCGCCCGTCGACAGTGACCGGAATTGTGTTTTCCGCCGCGGTTTCACCTGTTGTTCGCGCAACGGTTCCCACTCTGGTCCAGTGAGCGGGCAGAACGGTGTGCGGCGGGAACACGGCGGCGAGGGCGTGGTCCTCTCCCCCGGCGACCATCAGGTCGCGCGCGGCCCGCTCGGCCGTGTCGGCTCCGGCTCCCAGGACGCGGACCGCCTCGACGAGCGCGGGCTCGGGGCGCAGCGCCTCCCCCTCCAGGTCGATGCGCACCCCGCTGGCCCGGCAGACGTGTCCGAGGTCCTGGGCGAGGCCGTCGCTGACGTCGAGCATGGCCGTGGCACCGAGCCGGGCCGCCTCCGCCCCGAGGGCGTAGGGCGGGCTGGGCCTGCGGTGCTCGGACAGGCACTCGGCCGGGCCGTCGATCCCCTTCTCCAGCAGGGCGAGCCCCGCGGCCGACAGCCCCAGGTGGCCGGTGTAGGCGACCACGTCGCCGGGGCGGGCGCCGTCGCGGCGGACCGGCGCCCGTCCCTGGAGGTCGCCGAGCGCGGTGACCGCGATGGTGAGGGTGTCCGAGCCGACCATGTCCCCGCCCACGACGGCGCCGCCCGCGACCGCGCACTCGTCGCGGACCCCGGCGGTGAACTCCTCCGCCCAGGACACCGGGAGGTCGGCGGGCGCGGCGAAGCCGATGAGCAGGCCGGTGGGGCGGGCGCCCATGGCGGCGACGTCGGCGAAGTTCTGCGCGACGGCCCGGTGCCCCACGTCACGGGCGGTGGACCACTCGCGTCGGAAGTGGCGGCCCTCGACCAGCAGGTCGGTGGTCGCGACCGTCCGGCCGTCGGGGGACGCGACGACGGCCGCGTCGTCCCCGGGTCCGAGGATTACATCGTCCGTGGTGGGGAATTGGCTCGTCACGCGTGCGATCAGAGCGAACTCACCAAGACCCCCAATGGTGTTCCGCACAGGGATCAGGGTACGGTGACGCTCCGGCGCGGTGGTCCGGACCCACGCTTGTCATCCGTCCGTCATCGGCCGCACCCTGGCTCGGCCGTGAACCGCTCGCCGCTCCGACCGGCGACACGAAGGAGTACTCATGGTGCAGGCATACATCCTGATCCAGACCGAGGTCGGTCAGGCAGCCGAGGTGGCGGGGCGCATCCGGGGCATCGAGGGGGTCGAGAAGGCCCACGACGTGACCGGGCCCTACGATGTCATCGTCCAGGCCAGCGCCGAAGACATCGATTCGCTGGGCACCCTCGTGGTGGCCAGGATCCAGCGGTTGGACGGCATCGCCCGGACTCTCACCTGTCCCATCGTCAACATCTGACGCATCGCGTCGTCCGGAGCGGGGTCTGCTGTGCTGAGTCGGTTCGCGTACGCCGGTGTGGTCGCGGCCCTGGCCCTGGTGGCGACGGGATGCGGCGCGCAGACCGTGCGGATGCAGCCGCCCGAGCCGGACGCGGCGACCGCCGGGATCTGCGCCGACCTCGTCGCGGCGCTCCCCGACACCCTGCTGGGAGCGGAGCGGGCACAGGTGCGGCCCGACTCGGAGCTGACGGCCGCCTGGGGCGACCCGCCCATCGGACTGCGCTGCGGGGTGGAGCGCCCGGTGACGCTGACCAGCACCTCCTACCTTCAGGAGGTCAACGGTGTCCCGTGGTTGCCGCAGCCGGAGGACGCCCCCACCATGTACACGGCGATCGGCCACGAGGCCTACGTGGAGCTGTCGGTCCCGGCCGCCCACGGCGCCCCCGCCGCCGCGCTGTCCACGGTCAGCGACCTGATCGTCGAACACGTCCCCGCGCTTCCCGAGGGGGAGCTGTGACACGGCGCCCGCACTGACGGGGACCACACCCGTGCTGGCGAAGACCGCGCCCGCGCTGAGGGGGCACTCCGGTGACCGGGTGCCGTCCCTGTGCTGGGGTTCGGCGAGCATGCCGAAGCGGGCGGAGGCGCGGCCTCCCCCTTTACCACGCTAAGCCCGCGCGGCTCGCGCCCACCAGAGGCTCTTGCAGTCTGTGGACAGCCTGTGTGACCCGTGGACGACACGCGCGTGGGGCCGCCAGCGGACGCTGACGGCCCCACGTCGGTCGTCACGGGGTCACGGTGACGGTGGAAAGTCCCGTCAGTTCTCCGCCCCGGCCGACTCCTCCGCGGACGGCTCGTCCCCGGCGGCCTCGGAGGGGGCGTCGGACGCCTCGTCCCCGGCGCCCTCCTCAGTGCCCTCCTCGGCTCCGGCGTCTCCGCCCTCGGGGCCCTCCATGGTCTCGGCGTCCACGCCGGCGCCGCTGCCGAGCATGGCGTCGACCTCCTCGGCGTTCTCGGCCACGCCACCGGAGCAGGCGGCGCCCGGCTCGGGAACGTCGGTGCCGCGCTCGTAGAGCCGCACGAAGCGCTGGAGGTTCTCGTCGTCGGCGCTCTCGGCGGTGATCTGGCGCCCCCAGCTGGAGGCGACGATCGGCGCGTCCAGCTCACCCGCGTAGGGGCTGATCACCAGGTAGTCGCCGGAACTGTACATGTCGGTCAGCGCCTGAACCTGGTCCTCGGGCAGGTCGGGCCGGTAGTTGATCCACACCGCGCCGTGCTCCAGGGAGTGCACCGCGAACTCGTGGGTCACCGGCTCGGTGTAGACGCCGCAGTTCTGCCAGGCGTTCCAGTGGTCGCCGCCCACGGGCGGGTTCTGCTCGTAGTTGACGCGCTGTCCGGTGTCCACGTGGACGTAGGAGCCGACCTCGTACTCCTCCACCCCCGAGATCGTGCGGCTGCGGAACTCCATGAAGACGAGGAAACCGATCAGACCCACGACCAGGACCACAGCGGTCGTGATACCGGTGGTGGTAAGGATTTTGCGGCGGCGTTCCTCTTTGAGGCGTTGCGCCTTCAGCTCGGCGGCGCGGCGGCGACGCTCCTCCGCCGTCTTCTTCTTGGCCACTGGGTCTCCTGGGATGGATGGTGACATTAGGGACTTACCTATCCTCTACTTTGGCACCAGAGTTGGGCGATTCGACCAGGATGGTTCCTATGGAACAGAAAAACGGTCCCGCGGCCGGGACCGCCGACCACGTCGGCGATGTCCCGGACGACGACGGACCCCCGTGGGAGGACGGGGCGGCGGACGAGGAGACCCCCTCACGGGCCTCCTGGCGCTCGGTACCGACGTGGATCGCTGTGATCCTCGTCGTACTGGCCCTGGGCGGGGGCTACCTGCTGGGACGCCCGTCCTACCCGCTGGACACCGGCGCCGACGCCGGGTTCCTGCGCGACATGAGCGCGCACCACGCCCAGGCCGTGGACATGTCGATGCTCATCCTGGAGAGGACCGAGGACCCCGAGCTGCGCACGGTGGCCACCGACATCGCCCGCACCCAGCAGGCCCAGATCGGGATCATGCAGGGGTGGCTGATGGCCTGGGACCTCAACGCGCGCGGCGTGCAGGAGCCGATGGCCTGGATGGAGGGCCACGACCACGGCGGCGAGGGCGGCGAGGTCCCCGACACGATGCCGGGGCTGGCCTCCTCGGAGGAGATGGTCTCCCTGGAGGAGGCCACGGGTGAGGAGGCCGAACTCCTCTTCCTGGAGCTGATGGTCGCCCACCACCAGGGCGGCGTCGAGATGGCCGAGGCGGAGGTGGAGCTGGGTCAGGAGGACCTGGTCACCAACTTCGCCCAGGGGATGGCCGACTCCCAGCTCAAGGAGATCGACCTGATGGAGGGCATGATCGACCAGCGCCGGGACGGCGCCTCCGGCGACTGACCCCGCGTTCGCGCACACGGCGACGGCGGCCCGCCCGCGGGTGGGCCGCCGTCGCCGTGTCCGGCGCCCTTTCACGCCGGGGTGTCGCGTGTTCCGGGCCGCCCCCGCCCGGGACCGTCTCCGCCCGGGGCCGTCCGCGCCCTGGCCCTCGTGTGTCCGAACGCACACGGCGGCTCCCCGCGCGGCCGCTCCCCTCCCTCCCCGGCGGCTTTTCCGCAGGTGACAGCGGTGGAGGCCCGTCGGCGGCCTTCCCCGACGCACCCCGGAGAGCCCGCACACCCACCGGGGAGACGCACGGAACACCGTTTTCGGCGGGACCCGCTGGATCTACGACGCGCTGTAGAACTACGATCTGTAGTACTACCGGCGGTCGGTACTTGGAGAGGCGGGTATGGAAGCCCTTGAACTCGCGAGGTGGCAGTTCGGTGTCACCACGATCTACCACTTCCTGTTCGTACCCCTGACCATCGGTCTGTCGTTCATCGTGGCCGTGCTCCAGACCCTCTGGTACCGCACCGGCAGGCACGAGTACCTACAGGCCACCCAGTTCTTCGGCAAGCTCTTCCTCATCAACTTCGCCATGGGCGTGGTCACCGGCATCGTGCAGGAGTTCCAGTTCGGCATGAACTGGAGCGAGTACTCCCGCTTCGTCGGCGACGTCTTCGGCGCCCCGCTGGCCATGGAGGCCCTGCTCGCCTTCTTCCTGGAGTCCACCTTCATCGGGCTGTGGATCTTCGGCTGGCACCGGCTGCCCCGGGGCGTCCACCTGGCCTGCATCTGGGCGGTCGCCATCGGCACCAACCTCTCGGCGTACTTCATCCTCGCCGCCAACGCCTGGATGCGGCACCCCGTGGGCTACACGGTCAACGAGGAGAACGGGCGCGCCGAGCTCACCGACATCTGGGCCGTGCTCAGCAACGACCAGGCCTGGTCCACCTACCTGCACACCGTCTCGGCCGCCTTCATCACCGCCGGGCTGTTCGTCGTGGCGGTCAGCGCCTACAAGCTCTGGCGCAACAGCCACCACAACGACACCGGCACCCCCGGGGTGGTCCCGCCCCGGAAGGACTTCGCCCTGTTCCGCGGCACGCTCAAGGTCGGCCTGGTCTTCACCCTGGTCGCCGGCGCCCTGGTGGTCTTCTCCGGCGACCACCAGGCCAAGCTCGCCGCCGAGTACGAGCCGATGAAGCTCGCCGCCGCCGAGGCCCTGTGGGAGACCGAGGAGGGCGCGGCCTTCTCCGCCCTGGCCGTCGGCGACACCGAGGAGCGCTACAACCCCATCGACATCACCATCCCCAACGTGCTCAGCTTCCTCGCCACCGGTCAGTTCGACGGCGAGGTGCACGGGATGAACAACCTGGAGGAGGCCTACGACGAGTACTACGGCCCCGGGGACTACACCCCCAACGTGTTCGTCGTGTACTGGTCCTTCCGCCTGATGATGGGCCTGGGCATGTTCGGGGTGGCGGTGGCCGCGCTCGGCCTCCTGCTCACCTGGGGCAGGGAGCGCACCCCGACCAGCAAGTGGTTCTACTACGCGGCCATGCTCGCGCTGCCCGCGGCGCTGGCCGCCAACATCTTCGGCTGGGTGCTCACCGAGATGGGCCGCCAGCCCTGGACCGTGCACGGCGAGCTGCTCACCGCGGCCAGCGTCTCCCCCGGGGTGAGCCTGGGGGCCGTCGCGGCGAGCCTGGCCGGGTTCACCGCGGTGTACGGGGTGCTCTTCGTCGTCGAGGTCGGCCTGCTCCTGAAGTACGTCAAGGCCGGACCCTCCCACCTCGTCCCCGACCTGGAGGACGACGAGGACGAGTCCAAGATCCCGCACTTCAGCTACTAGGAGCCAAGGACCATGGAACTGGCCGTCATCTGGTTCATCGCCATCTCGGTCCTGTGGATCGGGTACTTCGTCCTGGAGGGGTTCGACTTCGGGGTGGGCACGCTCATGCCCTTCATGGGCAGGCGCGACTCCGTCGACCGCCGGGTCGCCATCAACGCGATCGGGCCGGTCTGGGACGCCAACGAGGTGTGGCTGATCACCGCGGTCGGCGCGACCTTCGCCGCCTTCCCCGCCTGGTACGCCTCCCTGCTCAGCGGGTTCTACGCACCGGTGTTCCTCATCCTCGTCGCGCTGATCCTGCGCGGTGTGGCGTTCGAGTACCGGGGCAAGCGCGACAGCTCTGTGTGGCGCGCCTGGTGGGACCGGGCGATCTTCGCGGGCAGCACCGCGCCCGCCTTCCTGTGGGGCGTGGTCTTCGCCAACGTCGTCCGGGGCGTGGCCATGGGCTCCGACCAGGTGGTCACCTCCTCGGTGGCCGACCTGCTCAACCCCTACGCCCTGCTCGGCGGGCTGACCACGCTGTCGCTGTTCACCCTGCACGGGGCGATCTTCCTGACCCTGAAGACCGACGGGCCGGTGCGGACCCGTGCGCGCCGGGCCGCCCTGTGGTCCGCGTGCGCCGCGGTCCCGCTGGTCTCGCTCTTCCTGGCCTGGACCCAGCTCGCCCACGGCGACGGGACCGCGACCCTGCCGCTCGTCGCCCTCTCCGCCGCCGCCCTGGCCGGCGGGGTCGCGGCGGCCTGGCGGCGCCGCGAGGGGTGGTCGTTCGCCTGCACGGCGGTGACCATCCTGACCGCGTTCGCCGCCCTGTTCACCGCGCTGTTCCCGAACGTGCTGCCCTCCACCACCGACCCCGCGTTCAGCCTGACCGTCGCGAACGCCTCCTCCGCCGAGTACACGCTGACCGTGATGTCGTGGGTGGCGGTGGTGTTCCTGCCGCTCGTGCTCCTCTACCAGGGGTGGAGCTACTGGGTGTTCCGCAGGAGGGTGACCGGCGAGACCGTGACGGGGGCGACCGTCACCCGCACCGACCACGGGGGCAGGAACCCCGAACCCGCCGCCTGACCGCGCCGCGCAGCCTCCCGGGCGCACACCCGCCCGGGGGGCTTCCGGCCGCCCCGCCCGCGGGGGATGGCCCGCGGGGTCGGCCGGTCCGCGAGGCGCACCGGGTGGATACTGGGGCCGTCGCGCCCGCTCCGGCCGACCGGGGCGCCACCGTGCCACCGTGAAGGCCCCAGCCACTCCGGGCCAGCCGTGCACCCGACCCGAACGACGTCGTGAGGTCCCGCGCCCATGAAACCCCTTGACCCGCGCCTGGTGCGCACCGCAAGCGCGGTACGCGCGCACCTGGCCGTCTCCGTGGCCAGCGGAGTGCTCATCACCGGCCTGATCCTGGTCCAGGCCTGGCTGCTGGCCCGCGCCGTCACCGGCGCCTGGCGGGGCGAGGGGCTGGACACCCTGGGCTGGGTGGTCGGCGCGGTCGCGGCCGTCGCCGTGGTCCGGGCCCTGCTGTCCTACGTGGCCGAGACCTCCGCGCTGCACAGCGCAGCGCGCACCAAGTCGCAGCTGCGCCGCCGCCTGGTGGCGCACGTGACCGGGTCGGGCAGGGTGTGGGCCGCGGAACCGGGCAGCGAGCGAGGCTCGCCCAAGGCGGGCGAGCTGGTCACCCTGGCCACCCGGGGCCTTGACGCGCTCGACGACTACTTCGCCCGCTACCTGCCCCAGCTGGTCCTGGCCGCGATCGTGCCGCTCGCCGTGCTGGCGGTGGTGTTCTGGGCCGACTGGATCTCGGGGATCGTCATCCTGGTGACGGTGCCGCTGATCCCGGTGTTCATGGCGCTGATCGGCATGCACACCCAGCAGCGCACCGACCGGCAGTGGAAGCTGCTGAGCCGACTGGGCGGACACTTCCTGGACGTGGTGGAGGGGCTGCCGACCCTGGCCGTGTTCCGCCGGGCCAAGGCGCAGGCCGAGATCC
Organism: Nocardiopsis sp. M1B1; assembly: GCF_052466615.1. Lineage (NCBI taxonomy): Bacteria > Bacillati > Actinomycetota > Actinomycetes > Streptosporangiales > Nocardiopsidaceae > Nocardiopsis > Nocardiopsis sp. M1B1. Next base: position 1,072,925 of record NZ_CP196194.1, on the reverse strand, counting down.
TGCGCCGGGTGGGCGAGGACCACCGGCGGGCGACGATGGGAACGCTGCGGATCGCCTTCCTGTCGGCGTTCGCGCTGGAGCTGCTGTCCACCCTGGCGGTGGCGCTGGTCGCGGTGGAGGTGGGCCTGCGCCTGCTGGGCGGCCACATGGACTACCAGACGGCGCTGCTGGTGCTGATCCTGGCGCCGGAGGCCTACCTGCCGCTGCGGGAGGTGGGCGCCCGGTTCCACGCGAGCATGGAGGGCGTGTCCGCCGCCGAGCAGGTGTTCACCGAGCTGGAGCGCGGACGCGAAGCGGCGCGGATCGGGACCGCCGCCTCCGGCGACACCGCGAAGGCCCCGGCGACGGGGGCCGGCGGCTCCTGCGCCCCTCCCCCGGCGACCGGCCGACCCGCGCCCGCCGCCGGGGGCGACATCCGCTTCGAGGACGTGGAACTGCTCTACCCCGGACGGGACGTGCCCGCCCTGTCCGGACTGGACCTGGAGGTGGCGGCCGGGGAGCACCTGCTGCTCACCGGCCCCAGCGGGGCGGGCAAGTCCACCCTGCTGTCGCTGCTGCTGCGGCTGAACGATCCCACCCGCGGGCGCGTCAGCGTGCGCGCGCCCGGCGGGCGGTGGGAGCCCCTGGACGGGATCGACGCCGACGACTGGCGCCTCGGCACCGCCTGGGTCCCCCAGAACCCCTACCTGTTCGACGTGTCCGTGGCCGACAACATCCGCCTGGGCGCACCGGCCGCCTCCATGGAGCGGGTCCGCGAGGCGGCCCGGCTGGCCGAGGCCGACGCGTTCGTCCGCGCCCTCCCCGACGGCTACGACACCCGGCTCGGCGAGCGCGGCGCCCGCCTGTCGGCCGGGCAGAGGCAGCGGATCGCACTGGCGCGGGCGCTGTGCCGGGACGCCCCGCTCGTCCTGCTGGACGAGCCCACCGCCCACCTGGACCCGGAGAGCGCCGCGGCGGTGCGCACGGCCGTCGCCCGGCTCCTGGAGGGCCGGACCGCCGTCATCGTCGCCCACGACACCGGCTGGGCGCGCGGCGTCCTCGGGGACACCCTGCGGACCGCGTCGCTGCCGCTGCCGCTGCCGACCCAGGAAGGGAGCGTGTCGCGATGAGCTCCGACACCACCGCCCCCGACACGCTCCGGGTACCCGAGCGCGAACGCCGCCGCGACCCGCTGCTGCGGATGACGGCCCTGGCCCGGCCCCGCGGGGGCCGCTTCGCGCTCGGCGTGCTGCTGGGCGCCGCCGCGACCGGCGCGGCCGTGGCCCTGCTGGGCGTGGCCGCGTGGATGCTGGCCACCGCCGCCGACCACCCGCCCATCACCGCTCTGGGCGTGGCCGTGGTCGCCACCCGCGCGCTGGGCGTGGGCCGCGGGGTGGCCCGCTACCTGGAGCGGCTGGTCACCCACGACGCCGCGTTCCGCACGCTGGCCGAGGTCAGGGTGCGGGTGTACGAGCGGCTCGCCAGGACCGAGCCGTTCGGCCGCTTCCGGTCCGGCGACCTGGTGTCCCGGCTGGTCAACGACACCGAGGCCACCCTGGACCTGCTGGTGCGCGGCCTGACGCCGCCGCTGGTCTCGGTGGTGACGGGCGGCGCCACGGTGCTGGTCCTGACCGCGCTGTACGTCCCGGGCGGGCTGCTGCTGGCGGCGGGTCTGCTGTTGGCGGGGCTGGCGGTGCCGCTGGCCGCGGCCGCGCTGGGCCGGGAACCGGGCAGGCGCCAGGCCAGAGCGCGCGGGGAGCTGTCGACGGCCCTGGTGGACACCCTGCACGGGGCCCCCGACCTGGTCGCCTACGGCGCCATGGACCAGCAGGTGGCCCGGGTGTACGCGGCCGACGAGGAGCTGACCCGGCTGGCGCGCAGGGACTCCGCGATCCTGGGGCTGGGCGCCGGGGCGAGCGCGCTGATCACCGGGCTGACCGTGTGGGGCGCGCTGTTCCTGGGTGTGGCCGCCGTGGCGGGCGGAACACTGGACGCGGTGTCGCTGGCGGTGCTGGTGCTGGTGACGCTGGCGGCGTTCGAGATCGTGGCACCGTTGCCCGCCGTGGCGGCCAGGCTGGGGGCGATCCGGGCGAGCGGCGTCAGGCTGTTCGGGGTCCTGGACACCCCGCCCGCGGTGGCCGCGCCCACCCGCACGGGCTTGGACCCGGACGGGGACGCCACGGTGCGGGTACGGGACCTGCGGGTGCGCTACGGCCCCGGGGAACCGTGGGCGCTGGACGGGGTGGACCTGGAGATCCCCGCCGGGTGGACGGTGGCGGTGATCGGCCCCAGCGGCGCGGGCAAGAGCACCCTGGCGTCGGTGCTGCTGCGGTTCCGCGACCCGGACGGCGGCCTGGTGGAGATCGGCGGGGAGGACGTCACGTCCTACCCGGCCGACGAGGTGCGCGGGGTGGTGTCGGGGGTGCCGCAGGACCCGCACGTGTTCGCCTCGACGCTGCGGGAGAACCTGCGGCTGGCCCGGCCGGGCGCGGAGGACGACGAGCTGTGGGAGGCGCTGCGGCGCGCGCGGCTGGCCGACGAGGTGGCGGCGACTCCCCGGGGGCTGGACACGGTGGTGGGCACGCACGGCCTGGGCCTGAGCGGCGGGATGGTGCAGCGGCTGGCGCTGGCCCGCGCCCTGCTGGCGGCGCCCCGGGTGCTGGTGCTGGACGAGCCGACCGCCCACCTGGACCCGGACACGCGCGACGCGGTGGTGGAGGACCTGCTGGCCGCGGCCGAGGGGTACTCCACCCTGTTGGTCACGCACGACATGACGGGCCTGGACCGCGTGGACCGGATCTACGTGGTGCGCGACGGCCGGGTGATCCAGCAGGGCACGCACGAGGAGCTGTCCCGGCGGGAGGGCTGGTACCGCGACGTCAGCGCGGACTGAGTCTCGTGAAACCGCCTCCCATCGAACACATATTCGCTACCTTCTCCCCAAGGAGCCAACAGCGCCAGGAGAGGCATGACGGAGAAGCACGGCGGTTTACACAGCGAAACACGGATATCCATGGCGGACGGCACAAGAAAGCGCCTTGCCCAAGTAGAAAATGGTGACGAAGTACTCGGCACCGACCGTGGCATTCGCGTCGTCTCGACCCAGGTGTCCGAAGTGCACTGCGCAGGACCAGGAGCTTCCTGGACAAAACTCTCGGGAAGGCGGTTGCGGGCGGGACGCGGAAGTTCCTTCTTCTCCCTGATATCCAGTCCCGAGCACCGCGTCTGGTCCCCAGGTCCGGACACCTACACACCGGTTGGAGAGTACTCACCCAGCCAGCGAGTCACACTGCTGCGCAGCGAACACGACCTGACCCCCTGCCAACGCTCCGTACTGCTGGGGAAACTCCTCGGCGACGGACACCTCCACAAGGCCCGGTCCGGGAGCGCGTCCGTCGTGTGGGGACATCGGCAGGCCGACGAGGAATACGTCCGATGGACCCTTCGGGCTCTCGGAGATCTCGCCAGCACCACCACACGAACGTTGACCAGCGGCTACGGATCAACCATTATCACCGCACGCTCAACCTTCCACCCGAGCGTTGCGGAATGCTTCGGGGAAATGACCGCAAGTGGAAAGAAAAGGGTCACTCCCTGGATCGCTGACTACCTCGATCCGCTCGCTCTGGCGTTCTGGTACATGGATGACGGATCGCTCTGCCATACAGAAGGGCAGGAGGATCGGGCAACGCTTTCCACCTGCGGTTTCGACGAGGATGACTGCCGCGTACTCCTGAAGGGGCTACGCAGACTCGGCATCGCGGGGACACTCATGCGAGACGGTCGGGGATACCTCACGATCCGTCTCAACAGTGCCGCCGCGGAATGCCTGTTCCTGCTCGTCGCTCCTTATGTCCCTCCTGTGATGCAACGAAAGCTTCCGGGACGCTATCGCGGCCACAACGGCTGGCTGCCGCCAACTGGGGAGAGGCAGTTCAGGCCACAGCTTGTACCCCAGTTGGTGGAACAGGTTGAGAGCAACGTCCAGAGCAAGAGGTCTGCTTGGCGTACGTCAAGCCGCTATGCGATCACCACGGGTACACACAATCTCTTCGCCAACGGCCTCCTCGTGCATGACTCGACTTGAGAGCCTCAGCCCCGGATCTGACAGCGGGAGCGGTCTCCTCTAGGGTTCCCCCGTGGCCAATCCTGTTCGTGAGTTCCTCGGTGGCGTCGGCGCCCTCCTGCGCGGCTTCACCCTGCTGTTGCGTAAACCGCGCCTGTTCCTGCTCGGCGCCCTTCCCGCCCTGATCACGTCACTGGTGTTCCTGGCGTTGTTCGTGCTCCTGGTGGTGAATCTGACCGACCTGGCCGACTGGGCGACGCCCTTCGCCGACGGCTGGGACCCCCTGTGGCAGGGACTGCTGCGCGGCGCCGTGTCCGTGGCGGTCCTGGCCGGGTCGCTCCTGCTGATGGTGGTCGCGTTCACGACGGTCACGCTGACCCTGGGCGGGCCGATCTACGACAAGGTCACCGAACTGGTCGAGAAGGAGCTGGGCAACGACCCCGGCGAGCTCGACGAGCCGCTGATGGCGTCGATGTGGCGGGCCGTCCGGCAGTCGCTGGCGGTCGTGGCGGTGTCCCTGCTGGTGACGGTGCTCGTGTTCGCGATCGGTTTCATCCCGGTGGTGGGACCGGTGGTCGGTTCGGTGCTGGCCGCCGTGCTGGGCGGGTGGCTGCTGGCGGTCGAACTGCTGGCGAGCGCGTTCGACCGGCGGGGGCTAACGACCATCCGCGAGCGGCGCCGGTACATGGGCACGCGGCGGGCGCGGGTGCTGGGCTACGCGGTGCCGACGTACTTCCTGCTGGCGATCCCGTTCCTGGCGGTCGTGGTCTTCCCCGCCGCCACCGCGGGCGCGGTGCTCCTCACCCGCGAGCTGGTGCCCGCCGCGCCGACCCGGCCGGACCCCGCCGGACCCCTGCCGGGGCCGGGCGCTCCGGACGGACCGCTCCCCGGCGGACACGGTCAGGGCTGACCGGAACCGAACCCTCCCGGCGCCACCGGCGGCGATCAGCGTTCCGCCAGCCGGAGCCGGGGTCGTCCACAGGCTGGCGGGAAGGGCCGGTGGCTCGGTCGCGGTGGGCGTAGGCTCGCGAAGGGACCTCCGTGGGCCCGTCTACCCGGGCGGGCCCACCCCCGTGTACCAGTATCCTCGCGAACGCGGAAGGCGGGCAACCGCCCGGTCGCCCGCCTGTGGAGATCCCGGCCCGGGCCTTCGCCCGCGCGGAGGGCCCCTCTACCGCAGGCCGGGGGCGCGGCGCAGCGCCGTGGAGATCATCCGCTCCACCAGGGCCGCGTAGTCCACGCCGGTGGCGGCCCACATCTGCGGGAAGGCCGATGCCGGGGTGAAGCCGGGCATGGTGTTGAGCTCGTTGACGAGGATGTCGCCGTCCTCGGTGTAGAAGAAGTCCACGCGGGCCAGGCCCTCGCACCCCATCGCCTCGAACACCTCGGCGGCCAGCGCGCGCAGGCGCGCCGTGGCCTCCTCCGGGAGCTCGGCCGGGATGGTCAGGCTGCTCGTGGACAGGTACTTGGCCTCGAAGTCGTAGAAGTCGAAGCCGTCGGCGACGTGCACCTCGGCCGGGACGGACACGTCGGGCGTGCCGCCGTCCTCGGACTCCAGCACGCCGCACTCCACCTCGCGGCCCACGACCTGGGCCTCCACCAGCACCTTGGGGTCGTGCTCGCGGGCGGCCTCGACCGCGGCGGCCACCGCGTCGGCGTCGGAGGAGTCCTCCACCTTGCTGATGCCCACGCTGCTGCCCGCGCGGGCGGGCTTGACGAACACGGTGGCGCCCAACTCGGCCACGTCGTCCAGCACCCTCTTGCGCTCGGTGCGCCACTGGCGGTCGGTGATGGCCACGAAGTCGCTGGTGGGGATGCCGTTGCCGCGCAGCATGGCCTTCATGAAGACCTTGTCCATGGAGGCGGAGCTGGAGAACACCCCGGCCCCGGCGTAGCGCACGCCCATCATCTCGAACAGCCCCTGGATGGTGCCGTCCTCGCCGAAGGGGCCGTGCAGCAGCGGCAGCACCACGTCCACCCCGGCCAGGCGCTCGGGGCCCTTGACCGGGTCCACGACCATCAGCTGGCCCGCCGAGTCGAAGGGCAGCGCGAGGTCGACGCCGTCCTCGGACACCGACGGCAGCGCGCTGGTGCCCGCGTCGATGCGCAGACTCTCGGGGTCGCCCGAGGTCAGCACCCAGTTGCCCGTGCGGGTGATACCGACCGGCACGATCTCGTAGCGGTCGTGGTCGACGACGGACAGCACGCTGCCCGCGGTGACGCAGGAGATCTCGTGTTCGGAGCTACGCCCGCCGAAGACGACGGCCACCCGAATCTTGCGCTGTTCGGACGACATGCTGCCTGACCCTATCTCGCCGTTGGTTGGAACCGGAGCGGGTGGAACCCCGCGGTGTGTCAGCTGTCCCCGCCGAGGGCCGACAGGGCGTCCTCGACGAGGTCACGGGGGTCCTCCAGGCCGACGGAGAACCGTACCGCCCCCGGTGAGATGCCCGCGGCGGCCAGTTCCGGCTCGCTCATGCTGCGGTGCGACGTGGAGGCGACGTGTCCGGCGAGCGTGTGCGTGCCGCCCAGCGAGGCGGCGATGGTGGCCACGCGCAGCCGGTCGGCGAAGGCCATCCCGGCCTCGCGTCCGCCGCGCGGGTGCACGGTCACGACCGCGCCGTAGCGGCCCTGGTCGAACAGCTTGTCGGCGAGCGCCGACTGGGGGTGGGAGGCCAGCGAGGGGTGGTCGACCCGCTCCACCAGAGGGTGACCCTCCAGTGCCGCGGCGAGGGCCGCCGCGCTCTCGCACTGGCGCTGCACCCGCAGCGGCAGCGTCTCCAGCCCGCGGTGCAGCAGGTAGGCCTCGTCGGGGGCCAGGCAGGGGCCCAGGTCCACGCGCGCGGAGCGGATGCGCGCGATCAGGTCGGGGGAGGCCACGGCCACGCCGCCGGTGGTGTCGCTGTGGCCTCCGATGTACTTGGTGGCCGAGTGCACGACCACGTCGGCGCCGTGCTCCAGGGGACGGCACACGGCCGGGGAGGCGAAGGTGGAGTCCACCACCAGGACGGCGCCGGACTCGTGGGAGATCCGTGCCAGCTCGGGCAGGTCGGAGACGGTCATGGTGGGGTTGGACAGCGTCTCGGTGAACACCATCCGGGTGTCGGGTCCCACGGCGGCGCGCACGGCGTCGGGGTCGGTGATGTCCACGAAGTCGGTGCGCACGCCGAACCGGCGCAGCAGTCGGTCCAGCAGCGAGTGGGTGTTGCCGTAGATGGACTGCGAGGCCACCACGTGGGATCCGGCCTCGGTCAGCGCCATGAACACCGTGCTGAGCGCGCCCATGCCCGAGGAGAAGGCCTGTCCGCGCACCGGGCCCGGCACCCCGGCGCCCTCCAGGGCCGCGACCGCGTCGGCGAACGCGTCCACGGTGGGACTGTCGATGCGCGCGTAGGAGTAGCCCTGTCGGGTGCCCGCCAGCACGTCCGCGTACTCCTGGGAGGTGTCGAACGCGTAGGTGGTGGCCCGGTGGACGGGCATGCGCATCGGGCGCTCGGCGGGAACCGGCGCCTGCGGGAGGGAGACCGCCCGCGTGTACTCGCCCTCGGCCCCGGCTCCCGCCGCGGACCCTGGTGTGTGTGACATCGTGCTCGCTCTCAGACCCCGTAGCGCTCGGGCTTGGCGCTGCGCGCCATGAAGGCGGCCAGCGCCTCGGCCGGGCTCAGGTCGTGGTGCATCATCTTGACGACGGCCTCGGTGATCGGCATGTCGACCCCGTGGGCCCATCCGAGTTCCAGGACGGATTCGGAGGACTTGACCCCCTCGGCCGTCTGCCTGGTCTCCGCGACGACCTGTTCGAGGGTTTTGCCAGCGCCCAGTTTCTCACCGAAGGTCCGGTTTCGCGACAGCGGCGACGAGCATGTCGCGACCAGGTCGCCCATTCCGGCCAGGCCGGACAGGGTGTGCTCGTCCGCGCCCAGGGCCACGGCCAGGCGGGTGGTCTCGGCCAGGCCGCGGGTGATGAGGGACGCCTTGGTGTTGTCCCCGAAGCCCATGCCCTCGGCCACGCCGACGGCCAGGCCGATCACGTTCTTCATCGCGCCGCCGATCTCCACCCCGACCAGGTCGGTGCTGGTGTAGGGGCGGAAGTAGGCCGACTTGAACAGGCTCTGGAGCCGCACGGCCGTCGGCTCGTGCGGGCAGGCGACCACCGCGGTGGCGGGCTGGCGCTCGGCGATCTCGCGTGCCAGGTTGGGGCCCGACACGACCGCGATGCGCTCCTCGGAGTACTCCAGGACCTCGGCGATGATCTGGCTCACCCGCATGCGGGTGCCCAGTTCCACACCCTTCATGAGGCTGACGACCACCGCGTCCTCGCGCAGGTGGGGGCGCCAGTCCACGAGGTTGGCCCGCAGCGTCTGCGACGGCACCGCCAGCACCACCACGTCGGCCTCCGCCAGCGCCTTGGGGGCGTCGGCGGTGGCGCGCAGGCGCGGGTTGAGGGCGATCCCGGGGAAGTAGTCGGGGTTCTGCGAGGTCTCGTTGATCGCGTCGACCACCGAGGAGCGCCGCCCCCACAGGACGACCTCGGCGGCGGGGCCGTCCGGGCGGCGTTGCCCGGCCAGGTCGGCCGCGTCCGCGATGATGTTCGCGAACACGGTGCCCCACGACCCCGCGCCGAGAACGGCGATCCTCACGTCGTCGGTACCCATCGGCTCCCTCATGCCCCCGCGCTGTTCCCGCTGTTGTCGCTCTTCGCCCCGGCCTGGTCGTCGGCCGGCGCCGTGCTGTCCGCCGCGGCGGGCGTGCCGCCGTCCACGGAGGGCCGCTCCTCGCTACCGGCGGCCGCGGCCCGCGTCCTCCTGGGGTCGTAGGGGACCGCGGGCGGCTCCTCTCCGCGGATCCGCGCCTGGAGGGCGGTGATGTCGGCCATGATCGCCTCGGTGGCCTCCCGCAGGACCGTCCCGGTCAGCGGCTGGTCCCGGAACCGGGACAGGTCCACGGGCGGTCCGGCCAGGAACTCCACGCGCTTGCGCGGGAACAGCCTGACCTTCTTGGTGCCGTAGGGCATGATGTGCTGTTCGCCCCAGTGCGCCACCGGGACCACGGGCACGCCCGTGGTGAGGGCCAGGCGCGCCACGCCGGTCTTGGCGGCCATCGGCCACAGGTTCGGGTCCCGGGTGCAGGTGCCCTCGGGGTAGAAGATCACCGAGGCCTCGTCCCGGGTGAGCGCCAGCTCGGCCTCGTGGAGCGCCTTGACGGCGTCGGTGCTGCCGCGCTTGACCGGGATCTGGCCGGTGCTCCTGGCCACCGCGCTCACCACGGGGATGCGCATGACCCCCTCCTTCATGGTGAAGGTCGGCCAGCGCCGGGCACCGATGTAGAGGAAGTGGGCGACCGTGAGCGGGTCCGCCAGGGACAGGTGGTTGAGGGCGATGATCGCGCCGCCCTTGTCCGGGACGTGCTCGGTGCCCTTCCAGTCCGGCTTGGTCACGAACCACAGGACGAACCGGACGATCCGGGAGACGACCGCTTTCACCCACCGGGATTCTCGTTGCTTGGCCACGGGACTCCTCACTCCATCACTCCGGGCCCGTCGAGGCCGCACAGCACAACCGATTCAGTGTAGGGCGTGTTCGGCGGACGCGACCCGTCGCGGGCGGCGCAGCCGACGGCTCCTCCCCGAACGCCTACCCTCGTCACTGTCGTGCCGTACCGACGTTCCGGAGGGACCGTGACCGGCTGTGGAGAACAGGGCGGGGCGCCGTGCCCCGGGGCGCGCTGGTCCCTGGTCGTCCCGGTGAAGCGCCTCGGCCGCGCCAAGACGCGGCTGGCCCCGGCCGCGAAGGGGCGCCGCGAGGACCTGGCGCTGGCCATCGCCTGCGACACGGTGGCCGCGGCGCGGGCCTGCCCCGGGGTGGCGGCGGTGTTCGTGGTGACCGAGGACGCGCGCGCGGGCGCCGAACTGGCCCGGTCGGGCGCGGTGGTGGTGGGCGGCGAGCCCGGCACGGGGCTGAACCCGGCGCTGGAGCACGGGGCCGCCGTCGCGCGGCGGCGCCTGCCCGGGCTCGGGGTGTGCGCCCTGTCCGCCGACCTGCCCGCGCTGCGCCCCGAGGAGTTGGAGCGGGTCCTGGCCGCGGCGGCCGGGCACGGCCGCTCCTTCCTGCCGGACGCTCCCGGCGTGGGCACGACGCTGCTCGCCGCCGCGCCCGGGCACCCGTTCACCCCGGCCTTCGAGGGGCCCTCGCGGGCCCGCCACCTGGCCGGGGGCGCCAGGGAGCTGGTGGTGCCGGACGTGGCGTCGGTGCGGCGCGACGTGGACACGTTCGAGGACCTGCGCGCCGCGGTGGCGCTGGGCGTGGGCCCCAGGACGCGCGGGCTGTGGGCGCTCGTGGGAGGCGGCCTGAGTCCGCAGAGCGCGCCCTGAGCCCTCCTGAGACCCCGGTGCGGCCTTCCCGGTGCGGCCTTCCCCGTCCCTCGTGCGCCGCAGGGACCTCGTGCGCCGCGCGTGCGCCCCATGAACCCCACAAGGCCCTCAAGCACCCTCCTGGGGCTTCTCCTGAGCCACATGAACCCCGGCACCCTCTCGGCTCCCCCTGCGTCCCATGAGCCTCACGGGGCCACAAACACGTTCCGCCCGGGCCCCCTCGAAGGGGACCCGGGCGGACGGACCCGTCGCCGTGCGGTGGCGGGTTACTTCTTGTCGCCGTTGACCAGAGCCTTGAAGTCAGCGCCAGCGCGGAACTTCGGCACGAAGCTCGCGGGGACGTTGATGGTGGCGCCGGTGGCGGGGTTGCGGGCCGTACGGGCCGCGCGCTCGGACTTCTCGAAAACGCCGAAGCCGGTGATGGCGACCTTGTCGCCCGACGCCACGGTGGCCTGAATGGTGTCAAGCACAGCGTTGACCGCTTCGGTCGCGGTCTTCTTGTCTCCGAGCCGATCGGAGATCGCGTCGATCAGGTCACGCTTGTTCATAAGGTTCCTCCGGTTCCCCCTTGCTCGCACGAAATTAGGGGAAGCAGAGGCCCTTACACAAATACAAACGCCTACGGGCAGGGCGTGTCGGGGCCATCCCCACCTGCGGGGCAGCTTCCGGGGGGCTCCGGTCCAGACCGGAGCCGCCCCTGACTTCAGTCCCTTTTGACCCCTTCTGCGAGCCTCAAATGCCTACGTATAACCGGATTCCGGGCACGAGACACGCTGAGCTTAAGGACGGAAGACCCGTAAGCAGGCGCTCACAGCATGTAAAGGTAAAATATTTCTGGACCGGGGGTGTCCTGCGTCACACAGGCCACGGATCCCCGGCCCAGAAGCCGATCAGTGTCTAGAGGGTCACCGGCAGCCAGGGCTTGCGGGTGCCCTCGAACTCCCCGATCTCGTCCGTGTGGCGCAGGGTCAGCGCGATGTCGTCCAGGCCCTCCAGGAGCCGCCAGCGGGTGTAGTCGTCCAGCTCGAAGGACTCCCGCACGTCCGCGGCCGGAACCCGCACCTCGCGCTCGACCAGGTCCACGGTCACCTCGGTGGCGGGGTCGGCCTCGACGGCCGCCCAGACGCGGTCGATGACCTCCTGGGCCAGCAGGACCGTCAGCAGGCCGCCCTTGAGCGAGTTGCCGCGGAAGATGTCGGCGAAGCGCGAGGACAGCACGGTCTTGAAGCCGTAGTCCTGGAGCGCCCACACGGCGTGCTCGCGCGAGGAGCCCGTACCGAAGTCCGGCCCGGCCACCAGCACGGACGCACCCTGGTACTCGGGGCGGTTGAGGACGAAGTCGGGGTCGGACTTGCGCCACTCGGCGAACAGGCCGTCCTCGAAGCCGGTCCGGCTGACCCGCTTGAGGTAGACGGCCGGGATGATCTGGTCGGTGTCGACGTTGCTCGCGCGCAGCGGCACGGCCCGACCGGTGTGGACGTCGAACTTCTCCATGAGAGGTCTCTCCTAACGGGGCGCGCTAGAGGGCGGCCAGGTCGGCGGGCGAGGACAGGGTGCCGCGCACCGCGGTGGCGGCGGCGACCTGCGGCGACACCAGGTGGGTGCGTCCGCCGCGGCCCTGGCGGCCCTCGAAGTTGCGGTTGGAGGTGGAGGCGCTGCGCTCGCCGGGCTTGAGCTGGTCGGGGTTCATGCCCAGGCACATCGAGCAGCCCGCCTCGCGCCACTCGGCGCCGGCCTCCTCGAAGACCCGGCCCAGGCCCTCCTCGTTGGCCTGCTCCTTGACCCGCATGGAGCCGGGGACGACGAGCATGCGCACGCCCTCGGCCACCCTGCGGCCGCGGATGATCTCGGCGGCGGAGCGCAGGTCCTCGATGCGGCCGTTGGTGCACGAGCCCAGGAAGACGGTGTCCACCCTCACCTCGCGCATGGGCGTTCCGGCCGCGAGGTCCATGTAGGCCAGGGCCTTCTCGGCGGCGGCGCGGGCGGAGGGGTCCTCGAACGAGGCGGGGTCGGGCACGGAGGCGTCCAGCGGCACGCCCTGGCCGGGGTTGGTGCCCCAGGTGACGAACGGGCTGAGCTCGTCGGCGTCCAGCACGACCTCGGCGTCGAAGACCGCGCCCTCGTCGGTGCGCAGGCTCTTCCAGTGCTCGACCGCGGCGTCGAAGTCCTCGTCCCGCGGCGCGTGCGCCCGGCCGCGGATGTAGTCGAACGTGGTCTGGTCCGGGGCGATCATCCCGGCGCGGGCGCCCGCCTCGATGGACATGTTGCACACGGTCATGCGGGCTTCCATGGACAGGGCCTCGATGGCCTCGCCCCGGTACTCGATGACGTAGCCCTGGCCGCCGCCGGTGCCGATCTTGGCGATGACCGCGAGGATGACGTCCTTGGCGGACACCCCCGGACGCAGCGTGCCGTTCACGGTGACGGCCATCGTCTTGAAGGGTGCCATCGGCAGGGTCTGGGTGGCCAGGACGTGCTCGACCTGGCTGGTGCCGATACCGAACGCCAGGGCGCCGAACGCGCCGTGGGTGCTGGTGTGGCTGTCGCCGCAGACGATGGTCATGCCCGGCTGGGTCAGGCCCAACTGGGGGCCGACCACGTGCACCACGCCCTGCTCGATGTCGCCCATCGGGTGCAGCCGCACGCCGAAGTCGGAGCAGTTCTTGCGCAGCGTCTCGACCTGCTTGCGGGAGACCGGGTCGGCGATGGGGGCCAGCAGGTCCTGGGTGGGGACGTTGTGGTCCTCGGTGGCGATGGTCAGGTCCGGGCGGCGCACGGACCGGCCCGCCAGGCGCAGACCCTCGAAGGCCTGCGGGCTGGTCACCTCGTGGACGAGGTGGAGGTCGATGTAGAGCAGGTCCGGCTCGCCGTCGGCACGTCGGACGACGTGCTCCTCCCAGACCTTCTCGGCCATCGTGCGTGCCATGGGCGATCGCCTCTCTCGTAATCGTCTCGGGCGCGTCTCGTGTGGAGCCCTGCGCGGACTGCGGCCTGACTTGCATTCCATATTTCGAGACGGCAATATCAAGCCATGGACAACTCTAGCTCATCCAGCGGCGTCGGTGTCCTGGACAAGACCATGTCCGTCCTCGACGCCCTGGAGTCGGGACCGGCGTCCCTGGCCCAGTTGGTACAGATCACCGGTCTGGCCCGGCCGACGGCCCACCGGCTGGCGGTGGCGCTGGAGCGCCACCGCATGGTCACCCGCGACAGCCAGGGGCGCTTCGTGCTGGGCCCGCGCCTGGGTGAGCTGTCGATAGCGACCGGCGAGGACCGGCTGCTGGCCGTGGCCTCCCCCGTCCTGGTGCAGCTGCGCGACCTGACCGGGGAGAGCGCGCAGCTCTACCGCCGCCAGGGCGACCTGCGGGTGTGCGTGGCCGCCTCCGAGCGCAGCAGCGGACTGCGCGACACGGTCCCGGTCGGCAGCGAGTTGCCCATGAACGCCGGCTCGGCCGCCCAGGTGCTGCTGGCCTGGGAGGACTCCGACCGGATCCGCCGCTCCCTGCTGGGGGCGCGGTTCACGGCGGCCAGCCTGGCCCAGGTGCGCCGCCGCCGCTGGGCCCAGAGCGTGGCCGAGCGCGAGCAGGGCGTGGCGTCGGTGTCCGCGCCGGTGTCGGGTCCCGGCGGGCGCGTGATCGCCGCCGTGTCGGTGTCGGGCCCCATAGAGCGCCTGACCCGCTCCCCCGGCCGCATCCACTCCCAGGCGGTCCTGTCGGCGGCGGAGAAGATCAGCGAGTCCCTGCACAGCTACGAGGGCGCGCACTAGCCGGGCGGCACCGCCTGTCGGGCCGTCGGGGAGACGGTCCGCCGGGCGGGTGTCGGGGTGAAGCGCCCGGTGACGGTCCTCCGCCCGGGAGCGGGGGCGAGGGGGGCTCTTCCGCGGCGGCCCGCCGCCGGGGACCGGTCCCGTGCTCAGGCGCCGACGAGGTCCATCGGCGACCGCGCGGTGATGGGCGCGGTCTTGGTGGACGCGCCCTCCGACGCCACGGTGAACTCGCTCTCGGGCGACAGGGCGATCATCCCCAGCCAGTCGCGCACGGTCATCCCGGGCACCAGCTCGGTCGCGTCACCGCGTTCGCCCTCCCCGTCGACCATGACCAGGGCGTGGATGCGGTTGGTCACCGTGGCGAGCACGACCGGGTGCTCGAACGCCTCCAGCCTGCGGAAGACGTCCACCGCCTCGTCCCGGGGCGAGCAGACCAGCACCGTGTAGCGGCCGCGGGCGTCGCGCACCCGCGGGTTCTTCACCAGGTAGTGGATGAACTCGCGCGTGGTGCGGGCGTGCGCGGCCAGCAGCTTGGCCACCCGGCGCGCGTCGGGGCTGTTGGCGTGGCGGACCAGGGCGAGCTCGACCTTGCGCGAGGTCTGGAGCAGCCAGTCGATCTCGGACATCTCGGTCCGCGTGGGTCGCAGCTGACCGTCGTCCAGGCCGATCCCGCGCAGCCACGCGTTGACCTCGGACCACAGCCACACCAGGGAGCGGCCCACGGCCGCCTCGGGCGCGGGGAAGGGGACACCGTCGTGGCGCTGCCCACGGACCCACTGGTCGACGTTCTGCCTGCTCCGGCCGGTGATCTCGGCGATGTCGGAGACCCCGACCAGCTCCCGGTCGAGGCGGACGATCCGCACGCCGGGCACGGTCACGTGGACGCGCTCCACCAGCGACCTGGCCGCCGTGACCGCGTCCGGACCGAGCGCGGCCACGGACAGGCGGAGGGATCCGTGCCAGGAGGAGACGAGGGCGTCGAAGCTCTCACTGAGGGCCTGGACGGTGTCGTGGTCGTCCAGGTCGAACCCATCCACGACGAAGACGAACTCGTACTCGGCCATCGGCCTCGCCTTCCTCCGGAGCGTCCTCCGGTGTGCGCCGGTCTACCGGCCGCGGTCAACGGCCGCGGCTTCCCCGAACCCGCCGGGCGCCGCCCATCCGTTGGCAAACGTCAACACGAGGATACCCGGAACGGCCGGACCCCACCACGGCCGGGGTTCACCCGAACCGCCCGCGACCGGACGGACAGGCCTCACTCGCGGGGTCCGCCCGCGCCCCGCCGGGGGTCGTCCGGGGGCATCGGGCAGCGCCGCGCCTCCTGCCGGATGCGGCGCGCGGCCCGACCGGAGTTGCGCGGCGTCCCGGGGACCTGGATGCGGGTGCAGCCGCAGTCGCAGTACAGACGCCCCCAGTGTCCCTCCTGCCTCAGCACCCACCCCTGTTCGCACAGGTCCTTGAGGACCTCGCGCAGCTCCTTGTCCTGGTGGTTGCCCGGACCGAGCTCACGGCCGGTCACGGCGCGCCCGGGGGCGCCGGTCCGGTCCGGACGGCTGGGGGGAGGGGGTGGCTCTTCATACGCTCCGACAGGGGTTGGGGGCCGGGGAACCGCGCCCGCCCAGTATCCCAGGGGCGTCGCGGCACCGCGGACCCGCCTTCCGCGGCCCGGGACGGGCCGGCGCGGCTCCGGAGGGCTCGCGGGGCCGGAGAACACGAAAGGCCCCATCCTGGTGGATGGAGCCTCACCTGCTGGTACCCCCGAGCGGATTCGAACCGCCGTTACCGCCTTGAGAGGGCGGCGTCCTAGGCCACTAGACGACGGGGGCCGGACTGGTCCGGGCGGACCTCTACTACGATACCCGCCCCAACCGGACACCGGTGGCATGCACCGGCCAGAAAGAAAGCCCCCACCTGGTGAGAGCTTCTCCCTCTGTGTACCCCCGAGCGGATTCGAACCGCCGTTACCGCCTTGAGAGGGCGGCGTCCTAGGCCACTAGACGACGGGGGCGCGCTTTCGGGTCTGCGACCCGCGCGATCAGCGACTCAACGCTGACCTGCGCTGGGGTACCAGGACTCGAACCTAGACTAACTGAACCAGAATCAGTCGTGCTGCCGATTACACCATACCCCAGTGCTCTGGGAGGACCCGGTCCGCTTTCGCTTTCCCGTCCCCCTCGGCGACGTGGACAACTCTAGCGGACATTCGGAGTGGTCGCGAACCGGAATCGGGGCGGCCGGGCTGTGGCTCCGACCACCCCCGTCCGCCTCAGGACCCGGCGGGGCCGTCCTGTGCGTCCAGCTTCGCCAGGGCCGCGGTCAGCCGCTCCTGGACGCGCTCGCGGCCGAGCAGTTCCAGCGACTCGAACAGCGGCAGGCCGACGGTGCGGCCGGTGACCGCGACGCGCACGGGGGCCTGCGCCTTGCCCAGCTTCAGGCCCAGCGAGGCGCCGACCTCCTCGGTGGCGGCCTTGAGGTCCTCGGCGGCCCACGGCAGCTCCGGGTCGGCGAAGCGCGCCAGGGCGGCCTGGAGCATCTCCCGCCCCACGCCCGGCTTCATGGCCTTGGCCCAGCTCTTCTCGTCCTCCACGGGCTCGCGCAGGAAGAGGAAGTCCACGTTCGGCACGATCTCGCTGAGCACCGCCACGCGGCTCTGCGCGAGCGGGGCGACGGCGGCGAAGACCGCCGGGTCGTAGTCGGCCGGGTCCCACGGGGCCGCGTCGCCGGTCAGCCACGGCTGGCAGCGCTCGACGAACTCCTCGGCGGAGAGCTCGCGGATGTACTCGCCGTTGAAGGCGCGCAGCTTCTTCTCGTCGAAGAAGGCGCTGGAGCTGTTGACGTCCTCCACCCGGAACAGCGGCTGCATCTGCGACCAGGGCATGATCTCGCGGTCGTCGCCCGGCGCCCAGCCCAGCAGCATGAGGTAGTTGACCATCGCCTCCGGCAGGTAGCCCTCCTCCTGGTAGGACTCCAGGGCGACCTTGTCGCGGCGCTTGGAGAGCTTCTTGCGCTGCTCGTTGACGATGACCGGCAGGTGCGCCCACACCGGCGGGGTCAGCCCCAGCGCCTCCCACAGGAGCTGCTGCTTGGGGGTGTTGGACAGGTGCTCCTCGCCGCGGACGACGTGGGTGATGCGCATCTCGACGTCGTCGACGACGTTGGCCAGCACGAACAGGGGCGAGCCGTCGGCGCGGGCGATCACGAAGTCCTCGATGGCGGAGTGCTCGAACTCCACACGGCCGCGGATCCGGTCGTCCACGACGGTGGGGCCGCCCTCGGGCACGCGGAAGCGCAGGGCCCGGCCCGGGCCGGGCGCCAGGTTCCGGTCGCGGCAGAAGCCGTCGTAGCCCAGGTTGGGGTTGTCGCGCCGCTCCTGCACCTCCTCGCGGGTGCAGTCGCAGTAGTAGGCACGGCCGTTCTTGTACAGCTCCTGCGCGGTCTCGCGGTGCTTGTCCGCGTACTCCGACTGGAAGTAGGGGCCCTCGAAGTGCGGGTCGTCCTCGCCGATGCCGAGCCAGGCCAGCGCGCGGATGATGCCCTCGGTCCACTCCGGGCGGTTGCGGGCGGCGTCGGTGTCCTCGACGCGCAGCACCATGCGGCCCTCGGGCCGCTGCTGTGCCAGCGCCCAGTTGAACAGCGCGGAGCGCGCGCCGCCGACGTGGAACATGCCCGTGGGGGACGGGGCGAAGCGGGTACGAATCGAAGTCTCAGTCACGCGCCCAGGGTATCCGCGCCGGGCAGGGGCCCGGGGAAACCCGCTGGTCCCCGCCGCGCGCACGGGGCCGCTCCCCCGGCCGGGGCCGGGCCGGGGCGGGGCTGTGGGCGGCGCCCCCGCCTCACTCCCCCGCGGAGGCGGTGGGCAGCGGGCGCGGGTAGGGGCGGCCGATCCCGTAGCCCTCCGCGAGGGCGTCGGCGAAGGCCGCGGCGATCTTGACCTCCCCGCGCGCGTTGGGGTGGGTGCCGTCGTAGGTGTCGGCGGCCGCGTCCCAGTCCTCGCCGCCCGCCACGTCCAGGCTGATCACCGGCGAGCGCTCCGTGGACGTGTCGGCGGCGACCTCTCGGATCAGGACGTTGTAGGCGTACACGCGCAGGGCGAAGCCCTCGTCGGACTCGGCCAGGGCGATGGGCGGGGTCTCGGCGAGCACGACGCGCAGGTGCGGGTTGGCCTCGCGCGCCGCCTCGACGTAGCCGCGCAGCCGGTACTCCATCTCCTCCATCGTGACCGGCCACAGCAGGTCGTTCACGCCGAGCATGACGCACAGCACGTCCGGGCGGTGGACGCGGACGTCCTCCCGGATGGAGGAGGAGGCGTCGCGCAGGGTGCGGCCCCACAGGGCGTTGTGGTCCTGGTCGAAGTCGGGGTCCCGGTACTCGGCGGTGTCCGGGTCGCCGTCCGCGCCCGGCCAGACGGTGCCGTCCTCGGGGAGCCGCTCGTCGGGGGCGGAGGGGCCCGCCCCGGGGGTCGGCCCGCCGTCGCCGTCCTCCTGGTAGTCCTCGGCCGGGTCGCCGTCCGGGCTCGGCGTCGCCTCGTCCTCGGTGGTGGGGACCGGCAGGATCATGTCGCGGCTCGCGGGGTCGCTGTAGGGGCCGACGAAGTCCAGCTCCTCCACGTGCGGGGAGAGGTGGTTCCACAGGTGGTAGCGCCAGGTCCGGTCGCCGTTGGCGCCCTGGGTCATCGAGTCTCCCGCCAGCATGATGCGGTGCGGTTCGCTCACGGGTCCCCCTGTCGGTGTGCCGGTGCCGTCCTCGCCGCCGTCGGTGCGCGTGACCGCCCAGTAGGCGGTCCCCGCGGCCAGCAGCACGAGGGCGAGCGCGCCGGCGAGGACGAGGGCACCGGTGCGGCGGCGTCGGGGGACGGTCAACGGACTGCCTTCCACTCGTGCGCGGGTCGGCGGCGCGGGCGCCGCCGACCCCTTGGGCCGCGCGGGACCGGCGCGCGGAGCCGGGCCCTCAGTCGCGGGCCACCACGCGGTTGGTGATGGTGCCCAACCGCTCCACCGTGACCGAGACCTCCTGGCCGACCTCGACCGGGCCCACCCCGGCGGGGGTTCCGGTGAGGACCACGTCACCGGGGAGCAGCGTCATGAAGGAGGTGACGTAGGCGATGACGTCCGGGATGTCGTGGATGAACTGCGACGTGCGCCCGTCCTGGCGCGTCTGGCCGTCCACGGTGGTGGTGACGGCCAGGTCCTGTGCCTCCTCGATGCTCATCCCGGTGGTGATCCAGGGGCCGATGGGGCAGAAGGAGTCGAAGCCCTTGGCCCGCGTCCACTGCTTGTCCTTCTTCTGCAGGTCGCGGGCGGTGACGTCGTTGGCGACGGTGTAGCCGAAGATGACGTCCTTGGCGCGCTCGCGCGGCACCTCGCGGCAGGGGCGGGAGATGACGATGGCCAGCTCGCCCTCGTAGTCCACCCGCTCGGAGACGGCGGGGCGGAAGATCGGGTCGCGGGGCCCGGTCACGGCGGTGGAGGGCTTGAGGAAGACGACGGGCTCGTCGGTGGACTCCCCCGTGACGTCCTTCATCTCCGCGACGTGGTCCGCGTAGTTCTTGCCGATGCAGACCACCTTGGTCGGCAGCACCGGTGACAGCAGCCGGACGTCGGAGAGCTTGGCCCGCTCGCCGGTCAGCTGGATGTCGCCGATGAGGGGGTGGCCGCTCAGCCGGGCGACGAACTCCTCCCCGGTGTCGGAATCCTTCTCTACCAGGCCGAATCCGACCTCGTCACCGGACGCGAACCGCGCGATGCGCACCTGATGCCTCCCAGCAGCCCTGTTGTCTCGCTTGCGGTTGAAGGGTATCGGCGCGGCGGGCGGCCGGAAGCGGACGGGGCCCGTCCGGGGGGAGTCGAAGGACACATCCGGACCGCGCCGCGGACGGCACCAAAGCACACGGAAGCCGCGAAGGACCGCAGGACGTTCAAGCCCTCTCGTACCTGCTCTTCCCGGACACTGCCTTGGCCTTTCCTTGGGCCGGACTCTGGCATGCTGGGTCCGTCGTCCGCCGTCGAGAGGCTGGTTCCCGTGCCCACGTCCGCTTCGCCCGGGGGTCGCCCCCGTGCCCGGCACCGCAAGCGCCGCCGGTACCCGATGGGTCTGGCGCTGGGTCTGTGCCTGGTCTCCGGGGCATCCACCGTGCTCATGGTGAGCGTGCCCGGATACGGGCCCGACCTCGGCGACCCCGCCGAGACCTCCGCGTCCGGACCGGTCGGCGACGGGGTTCCCGAGGAGGGCGGCGACCGGAGCACCTCCGCGGAGGGCCGGGACTCGGCGGGCGGGGCCGCCGCGCCCGGAACGGAGCCCTCCGCCGACCCCGCCGAGCGGACCGAGGAGGAGGAGACCCCGCTGCTGCTCCGCTCCGTCGAGGAGGAGGTCGAGAGCGCCGACGGCGAGTTCTCCGTGCTGGAGGGCGAGAGCGACGTCATGGGCGACGGCCCGGTGACCACCTTCGCCGTGGAGGTCGAGAAGGGGCTGCCCGGGGACTCCGAGGACTTCGCGGCCGCCGTGGAGGAGATCCTGGGCGACCCGCGCAGCTGGGGCGACGACGGCGAGCGCGCGATGCAGCGGGTGGACGGCGACGACGCCGACGTCCGCGTGCTCCTGGCCGCCCCGGACACCGTGGACCGGCTGTGCGCCCCGCTGAACACCGACGGGTACGTGTCCTGCGCGAACGGGAACCGGGCGATCATCAACCAGAACCGCTGGGTGTCGGGCGTCCCCCACTTCGAGGACGACCTGGAGACCTACCGGATCTACCTGATCAACCACGAGGTGGGCCACACCCTGGGCCACGGCCACGTGGACTGCCCCGGCGAGGGGGAGCCGGCCCCGGTGATGCAGCAGCAGACCCTGGGCCTCCAGGGGTGCGAGCCCAACGGCTGGGTCCACCCCGACAACGACTCCGAGGACTGAGGGGCCCGTCCGGAGGCCGTCCGTGCTTTTCGGGCCGACCGCGCACACCCGATCGGTGACTCTGTGTATCTATTCGGAAACGAAAAGCGACGTCCGGGCCGTCGTGAAGGGCGGCCGCGGCCGACGCGAGGGGGCGGGGCGATGATCGCCCCGCCCCCTCGTCCGCTCCCCGGCATCCGCGAGGCCCCGGTTCCCGGGTACCGCCGGTCAGTCCTGCGGGTAGCCCTGGCGGAGGAGCCCGTAGGTGACGGCCTGTTCGAGGGCGACCCAGGACGCGTCGACGACGTTGGGCCCCACGCCCACCGTGGTCCACTCCCCCGCCCCGTCGCTGAAGGTGACGAGGATGCGGGTGATGGCGTTGGTGCCGGAGCTGCCCTCCAGGATGCGGACCTTGTAATCGGTCAGCTCCAGCCCGGCCAGCGCGGTGTACACGCTCTCCATGGCGCTGCGCAGCGCCCGGTCCAGGGCGTTGACGGGGCCGTTGCCCTCCGCGGTGGCGATCACGCGTTCGCCCTTGACCCGCAGCTTGACGGTGGCCTCGGTGAGGCTCTCGTAGTCGCTGGACAGGGGGCTGGAACCGGCCCGGGGGCGGCGTTCGGTGATGACGCGCCAGGACTCGGTGTCGAAGTAGCGGACCGGCTGCCCCAGTTCCTCGCGCAGCAGCAGGTCCAGGGAGGCGTCGGCGGCCTCGAAGCTGTAACCCGACAGCTCCAGCCCCTTGACCCGCTCCACGGCCCGCCCCGACAGGGCGCGGTCTCCGGACAGGTCCAGCCCCAGTTCCTTGGCCTTGAGTTCGATGGAGGCGCGCCCGGCCATGTCGGAGACGAGCATGCGCATGGTGTTGCCGACCAGCGCGGGGTCCGTGTGCTGGTACAGGTCGGGGTCGACCTTGATCGCGGAGGCGTGCAGCCCCGCCTTGTGGGCGAAGGCCGACACCCCCACGTAGGGCTGGTGCGTGTCGGGGGTGAGGTTGACGATCTCGGCGACGGCGGTGGCCACACGGGTCATCTCGGCCAGGCAGCCCTCGGGCAGGACCTCCTGGCCGCGCTTGAGCGTGAGCGCGCCGACCACGGAGAAGAGGTTGGCGTTGCCGACCCGCTCGCCGTAGCCGTTGGCGGTGCACTGCACGTGGGTGGCGCCCGCGTCCACGGCGGCGAGGGTGTTGGCGACGGCGCAGCCGGTGTCGTCCTGGGCGTGGATGCCCAGGCGTGCGCCGGTGGCCTCGCGGACCTCGGTGACGATGCGGGTGACGTCGGTGGGGAGCATGCCGCCGTTGGTGTCGCACAGGACGACGACGTCGGCGCCGGCACCGGCGGCGGCGCGGACCACGTCGAGCGCGTGGTCGGGGTTGTGGAGGTATCCGTCGAAGAAGTGCTCGCAGTCCACGAACACGCGTTGGCCGTGTTCGCGCAGGTGGGACACCGTGTCGGCGATCATGGCGAGGTTCTCGTCGAGGGTCGTGCGCAGCGCGCGCTCGACGTGCCGGTCGTCACTCTTGGCGACAAGGGTGACGACCGGTGCGCCGCTGTCGCGCAGTGCGGCCACCTGTGGGTCGTCGGCGGCCCGCACACCGGCACGGCGGGTCGCGCCGAACGCGGTGAGTTGCGCGTGCTCCAGCGTCAGCTCTCGTGAAGCCCGCTGGAAGAACTCGGTGTCCTTGGGGTTGGCCCCCGGCCACCCTCCCTCGATGAACGCCACCCCGAAGTCGTCCAGCAGCTTCGCGATGGCCAGCTTGTCGGAGACCCGCAGGTTGATCCCCTCGCGCTGGGCCCCGTCGCGCAGCGTGGTGTCGAAGACGTGGAAACTGTCGTCCCTCATGGGTGGAACTCCCGAAGGTGGATGCTGTGGTGTGGCCGACCGGGCCCCGCCAACAAAAAAGACCCCTCGTGGACACGAGAGGTCAGCGCGCTGGCGGCGTCCGATGGTCAGCCAGCGCGCCTCACGATAATGAGCACCTGAGACGGCATGAGGTCAGTGTGCCACACGGTGGCGGAGTTCTCGGTGCTCACCGGCAGATTGTCCCACCATGCGAGACGCTGGTTTCTCACACCGGACATACCCGACACCCCGCCGCAGGCTTCCCCGAGCACCGTCGTCCCGCGTGGACCGCCCGGGAGCGCCCCGTCCCGGCACGTGCGGACCGACGCGGCGCGGTGACCGACGCCACCGGGGAAGGAGGGCCGGGGCGGGCCGCCCGGGGAGAGGACGGCCCGCCGGGGGCGCGTCAGAACCGGGTGATCCAGCCGTGCTCGTCGGCGCGCAGACCCGTCTGGATGCCCACCAGCTCCTCGCGCAGACGCATGGTGACCGGGCCCGGGGTCCCGTCTCCGACGGTGAACTCGCCGTCGTCGCCCTTGACCCGGCCGACGGGGGTGATGACGGCCGCGGTGCCGCAGGCGAACACCTCGGTGAGCTCGCCGGACTCGGCCGCCTCGCGCCACTCGTCGGTGGAGATGGGCGCCTCCTCGGCCGGGATGCCGAGGTCGGGGGCCAGGGTCAGCAGCGACTCGCGGGTGATGCCCGGCAGCAGGGTCCCGGTCAGCGGGGGCGTGCGCAGCCGCGCGTTCTCACCGGAGCCGAACACGAACCACAGGTTCATGCCGCCCATCTCCTCGACCCAGCGGTGCTCGCGGGCGTCGAGCCAGACCACCTGGTCGCAGCCCTGCTCCACCGCCTGCGCCTGGGCGAGGAAGCTCGCCGCGTAGTTGCCCGCGAACTTGGCCGCGCCCGTGCCGCCCGGAGCGGCGCGCGTGTAGTCCCTGGACAGCCACACCGTCACCGGCTGGACGCCGCCCGAGAAGTAGGAGCCGACCGGCGAGGCGATCAGCAGGTAGACGTAGGAGCGGGACGGGTGGTTGACGCCCAGGCCGACGTCCGTGGCGACCATGAACGGGCGCAGGTACAGGCTGAAGCCCTCCCTGGTCGGCACCCAGTCGCCGTCGTGCTCCAGGAGGAGTTCGATCGACCTGAGGAAGAGCTCCTCGGGGAGCTCGGGCATCGCCATGCGCGCCGCGCTGCGGTTGAAGCGGGCCGCGTTGGACTCGGGGCGGAAGGAGGCGAGCGAGCCGTCGGGGTGCCGGTAGGCCTTGAGTCCCTCGAAGATCTCCTGGGCGTAGTGGAGGGCGGCGGTGGCCGGGTCCAGGCTCAGCGGACCGTACGGCTCCAGCTTCGCGTCGTGCCACCCCTTCCCCTCGGTGTAGTGGATGCTCACCATGTGGTCGGTGAACACCTGGCCGAACCCGGGACTCTCCAGCAGTGCCTCTCGTTCCTGCGGGGTCTTCCGCCTGTCGGAGAGCTGGATGTCGAACGTCAACCCGCTTGTGGTGGTGTCGTTGTTCATGTTGTCGGTGGTCCTCTCGGGTGCATCAGGCCGGCAGCATCGCCGGCCTGGAATCTAGTCTGTCTGAAGAGCGCACCCGGTGCCAGAGCAGGAGTGACGCACGCGAGGGCGGCACCGCTCGGGGAGCGGAGCCGCGCGCGGGCACGGCGAAGGGCGCGCTCGGTGACCCGGGCGCGCCCGTCGACGGTGGAGGTGGATCGTGCCGTCAGCCGCGCCGCAGGGAGGGAGGGCAGGGCTTCCGGCGTGTGCGTCAGCCCTGCTCGGCTACTCGCGCGGCGAGGTCGTCGCCGATCTGGGAGGTGGAGCGGACCGCGCCGTTCTGGGCGCGGGTCTTGAGGTCCGTGGCGACCGCGGCCTCGATCCGGCGGGCGGCCTCGGGCACTCCGAGGTGCTCCAGCATGGTCGCGGCCGAGAGCACCGTCGCGGTGGGGTCGGCCTTGCCCTGGCCCGCGATGTCGGGCGCGGAGCCGTGGACGGGCTCGAACATGCTGGGGAAGGTGTTGTCCGGGTTGATGTTGCCGCTGGCGGCCAGCCCGATGCCGCCGGTGATGGCGGCGCCGATGTCGGTGATGATGTCGCCGAAGAGGTTGTCGGTGACCACCACGTCGAAGCGGGCGGGCTGGTTGACGAAGAACATCGACGCGGCGTCGACGTGGCAGTAGTCCACGGCGACCTGCGGGTACTCGGCGCCGACCTCCCGGACCACGCGCTGCCACAGCTCACCCGCGAAGGTCAGGACGTTGTCCTTGTGGACCAGGGTGAGCTTGCGGCGGGGGCGGGCGGCGGCCTTGTCGAAGGCGTAGCGCACGACGCGCTCCACCCCGAAGCGGGTGTTGACGCTGTCCTGGGTGGCGATCTCGTGCGGGGTGCCCTTGCGCAGGACGCCCCCGGCGCCCGCGTAGGGGCCCTCGGTGCCCTCGCGGACCACCAGCATGTCGATGTCCTCGGGGCCCACGCCCGCGAGCGGGCTGTCCACCCCCGGGTAGAGGCGGACGGGGCGCAGGTTGACGTAGTGGTCGAAGTCGAAGCGCAGGCGCAGGAGCAGACCGCGCTCCAGGACGCCGCTGGGGACCGACGGGTCGCCGACGGCGCCGAGGTAGATGGCCTCGTGCCCGGCCAGCTCGGTCTCGACCGAGTCGGGCAGGGTCTCACCGGTGCGGTGCCAGAGCCTGGCGCCCAGCTCGTACTCGGTGGTCTCCACGGCGAGGTCGTGCTGGGAGGCCGCGACCTCCAGCACCTTGAGCCCTTCGGCGATGACCTCGGGACCGATCCCGTCGCCGGGAATGACCGCCAGTTTCACGGTGCGCGCTGCCATACGGACTGCCTCTGCTTCGACACGGCCCCACCGGCCGCTTCTCATATGGTGAGACCAGGATGAACACTGAATGAGACAACCCTACCGCCCCGGCGGAGTGCGGGCGCCTCCGGCCGGGGGTTCGCGCGGCCGTCTTCCCGGCCGGGCCTCAGGCCCGCCGGTTGAGGGCGTCCTGCAGGGCGCGGTTGATCTCGTCCTGGGAGTCGGGCGCGGACGGGTACTCGATCATGTCGTACATGCGATCCTCCGGATGCGTTGCGTGACCGGAGCCGGGAACGGCTCGGCCAGGGAATGCTCTGCGGCGAGGTGCACTACGGGACCGGGGTTCGGGGCGGATCGCGCCGAACGGCGGCGGAGCGCGGAACGTGGGCGACGGTGTCCACGGGGACGAGGAGCCCTCCGGGCGGGATCGACCGCCGTGGAACGCCCGCACGGGCCCCGGTGGGGGCGCTCGCGGCGCCGGGCGGCGGCCTCCGGCTGTGGAACCGGTGCCGCTGACTCCTAGGACCTCAGAATATCGGATGTCCAACTATATGGCCAGGGTTTCTCACCATACGAGACGCCGAGTTGTCTCCGCTGGTCAGGGCCCGGACGCGTCGGGCCTCGCTCCTGCACCACAACCACACGGACATGAAGAAAAGCCGCGAAGGGCGCAGGACTCACCGCGCAGCGCGGTCCCCGGACAGCACGAGGGGCCGCACCGCGCGCGGCGCCCGTGAGCGCCGAACGCGGTGCGGCCCCCGCCGCGACCACCCGGGAGGAACCCCCGGACTTCCTAGTCCTCCAGGTCGACCTGGCGGCTGACCTCGGCGTCGATCTCGGCGGAGATCGAGGCGAGGGTGTCGTCGGGCACCGCGGAGTCCACGGTGAGCGCGATCAGCGCCTTGCCGCCCTCCTGGTCCCGGATGACCTGCATGCCCGCGATGTTGACACCGGCGTCGCCCAGCAGGGCGCCGACCGTGCCGACCACGCCGGGGCGGTCCTCGTAGGACAGGAACACCATGTGCTCGGCCAGGCCGATCTCCATGGTGTAGTTGTTGATCTCCACCAGCTTCTCGACCTGGCGGGGACCGGTCAGGGTGCCCGAGACCGACACGCGGGTGCCGTCGGCGAGCACGCCGCGGACCGTGATGAGGTTGCGCCAGTCGGTGTTGTCGTCGCTGGTGACGAGGTTGACCTCGACGCCGCGCTCCTTGGCGAGCAGCGGGGCGTTGACGAAGGTCACGGTGTCCTCGACCACGTCGGCGAACACGCCCTTGAGGGCGGCCAGCTCCAGCACCTTGACGTCGTGCGAGGCGATCTCGCCGCGCACCTCGACGTCGATGCGGCTGGCGATGGTGCCCGCGAGGGAGGTGAACACGCGGCCGAGCTTCTCCGTCAGCGGCAGGCCCGGCTTGACGTCCTCGGCCACGCCGGTGCCCTGCACGTTCACGGCGTCGGGGACGAACTCGCCGGAGAGGGCCAGCTTGACCGAGCGGGCGACCTGGGTACCCGCCTTCTCCTGGGCCTCGACGGTGCTGGCGCCCAGGTGGGGGGCCACGACCACGTTCTCGAACTCGAAGAGGGGGCTGTCGGTGCACGGCTCCTTGGCGAACACGTCGATGCCCGCGCCCGCCACGCGGCCGTCCTTCAGGGCCCGGTAGAGCGCGTCCTCGTCCAGGATGCCGCCGCGCGCGGCGTTGATGACGCGCACGGTGGGCTTGACCTTGCTCAGGGCCTCGTCACCGATCAGGCCCAGCGTGTCCTTGTTCTTGGGCAGGTGGATGGTGATGAAGTCCGAGCGCTCCAGCAGCTCGTCGAGCGTGGCCATCTCCACGCCGATCTGGGCCGCGCGGGCGGGCTGCACGAAGGGGTCGTAGGCGATGACCTGGGTGCCGAAGGCCGACAGGCGCTGCGCGACCAGGGCGCCGATGCGGCCGAGGCCGACGATGCCGACGGTCTTCTCGTAGAGCTCGACGCCGGTGTACTTGGAGCGCTTCCACTCGCCGTTGACCAGGGCGTTGTGCGCCGGTGCGGTGTTGCGCGCGCTGGCCAGCAGCAGGTTGATGGCCTGCTCGGCGGCGCTGACGATGTTGGAGGTGGGCGCGTTGACCACCAGGACGCCGGCCTTGGTGGCGGCCTCCACGTCCACGTTGTCCAGACCGACACCGGCCCGGGCCACCACCTGCAGGCGGGAGGCGGCGGCGATCGCCTCGGCGTCCACCTGCGTCGCGCTGCGCACGATGAGGGCGTCGACGTCGGCGAGGGCGGGCAGGAGCTGGGACCGGTCGGCGCCGTCGACGTGGCGTACCTCGAAGTCCTCCTCGAGCAGCGCGATTCCGGCGGGCGAGAGCTTTTCCGCTACGAGTACGGCGGGTTTGGGCACAACGGTTCCTTTTCGGGTGGTGCGGCCCGACCGCGCAGGTGGTGGGCGCTGCCCGGATCGGGGTGACGGCTGGTCGAAAGTCTACCGGCGGGGTAGGGAAGCCCGACGGGGACGGGTGGCCAAGGGCCGCCCGTCCCCGTGGCACGTCCTTCGAACGGGCCTCAGCTCAGGGGGTTGTTCGGGCGCCCACGGGGTTCCGGAGGTGGCGGAGGTGAGACTGCGGGGAACGAGCCGTCTCACCGAAGACACCGAAGGTTCCCGTTCTCCAGGCGCCCGAACAACGAAAGTACTGCGCTTCGCGTCCGTTGAGGGCGGTAGCCCGCCCCGCCGCGTAGCGCCCCCGCGGGCGATGGCGGGCGACGGGCGGGCCGAAGCGAAGCGGAGGCCGAAAGGAACTAGGCCTTGAGCCAGCTCATCAGCGGGCGCAGCTCCGCGCCCACCTTCTCGATCTGCTCGTTCTGCTCGGCCTCGCGGCGCTTGGTGAAGGTCGGCTGCCCGGCGTCGAACTCCTCCATCAGCTCCTTGGCGTAGGAGCCGTCCTGGATCTCGCCGAGGATCTTGCGCATCTCCTGGCGGGTCTGCTCGGTGATCAGGCGCGGGCCGCGGGTGTAGCCGCCGTACTCGGCGTTGTCCGAGACCGACCAGTTCATCTTGGAGATGCCGCCCTCGTACATGAGGTCCACGATGAGCTTGAGCTCGTGCAGGCACTCGAAGTAGGCGATCTCCGGCTGGTAGCCCGCCTCGACCAGGGTGGCGAAACCGGCCTTGACCAGCTCCTCGGTGCCGCCGCAGAGCACGGCCTGCTCACCGAACAGGTCGGTCTCGGTCTCCTCGGTGAACGTGGTCTTGATGACGCCGGCCTTGGTGCCGCCGATGCCCTTGGCCCAGGACAGCGCCAGGTCCCAGGCCTGCCCGCTGGCGTCCTTCTCGACCGCGACCAGGCAGGGCACGCCGCGCCCGGCCTCGTACTGGCGGCGGACCAGGTGGCCCGGGCCCTTGGGGGCGACCATGGCCACGTCCACGCCCTCGGGCGGGGTGATGAGGCCGTAGCGGATGCTGAAGCCGTGGCCGAAGAAGAGGGCGTTGCCCGCCTCCAGGTTCGGCGCGATCTCGGCCGCGTACAGGTCCCGGTGGATGTGGTCGGGGACCAGGATCATGATGACGTCGGCCTCGCGGGTGGCCTCCGCGGGGGTGAGGACGCGCAGGCCCTCCTCCTCGGCCTTGGCCCGGCTCTTGGACCCCTCGGCGAGGCCGATCCGCACGTCCACGCCCGAGTCGCGCAGCGACAGCGCGTGCGCGTGGCCCTGGCTGCCGTAGCCGATCACGGCGACCTTCTTGCTCTGGATGAGCGAGAGGTCCGCGGCGTCGTCGTAGTACATCTGTGCTGCCACTTGGGGTTGCTCCTTGTTTCTCAGTTTCGTGGGGGACGCGGTGGGGTCCGTCCGTGCACGGGCCCCGGGTCGGGGTTCGGGCGCCTACGGGGTTCTGGAGCCGGCGGAGGCGTGTTTTCGCGGGAAAACCGAGCCGTAGGCGTCCGTTGAGGGCGGTGGCGGGTGACGGGTGGGCACGAGCCGACACGCCGTAGGCGCCGAAGGTTCCCGTTCTCCAGGCACCCGGACCAGCGAGCGGAGCGAGTCAGGAAACACCGCTATGCGCTGCGCTCGACCGTGCGGAGGGATCGGTCGGTGATCGACCGGGGTCCGCGTCCCAGGGCGACCAGCCCTGATTTGACGAGTTCCCGGATGCCGAACGGCTCCAGGTTCCTGACCAGGGCATCGAGCTTCTCGGGGTCGCCGGTGGCCTCGATGACGACGACGTCCGGGCTGACGTCCACGACGTGCGCGCGGAACAGCTCGGCCGTCTGTAGCACGTGGGTGCGGCTGGACGCGTCGGCCTTGACCTTGACGAGCAGGAGCTCGCGCCGGACCGACGCGGTGGTGTCCATCTCCACGATCTTGACGACGTTGACCAGCTTGTTGAGCTGTTTGGTCACCTGCTCCAAGGGGTGGAGGTCGCAGTTGACCACGATTGTCATCCGGGACAGTCCTGGGTACTCGGTGTTGCTCACACTGAGCGAGTCGATGTTGAAGCCTCGACGGGAGAAGAGGGCGGAGGCGCGGGCGAGGATACCCGGGGTGTCCTCCACCAGAACGGAAAGCGTGTGACTGCTCATGGTGGTTCCGCCTGTTCCTCTTAGTCCTCGTGTTCCCAGTTCGGCGCCATGTCGCGCGCGTACTGGATGTTGTCGTTGCTGACGCCGGGGCCGACCATCGGCCAGACCATGGCGTCGTGGTTGACGGTGAAGTCCACGACGACGGGGGCGTCGTCGATCGCCATGGCCTTCTCGATGGTGGCGTCGATGTCCTCGGCTCGCTCGCAGCGCAGGCCGACACAACCGTACGCCTCCGCGAGGCGGACGAAGTCGGGGATGCGGACCTTCTCGTCGCGCGGGGCGGTCTGGAGGTCGGTGTTGGAGTAGCGGCCCTCGTAGAACAGGGTCTGCCACTGGCGGACCATGCCCAGGTTGCCGTTGTTGACCACGGCGACCTTGACCGGGATGCCCTCGATCGCGCAGGTGGCCAGTTCCTGGTTGGTCATCTGGAAGCAGCCGTCGCCGTCGACCGACCACACGGTCCGGTCGGGGTCGCCGACCTTGGCGCCGAGCGCGGCGGGGACGGAGAAGCCCATGGTGCCCAGGCCGCCGGAGTTGACGAAGGAGCCGGGGCGCTCGTAGTCGATGAACTGGGCGGCCCACATCTGGTGCTGGCCCACGCCCGCGACGTAGGTGGCCTCCGGGCCGACGATCTTGCCCAGGCGCTCGATGACGGCCTGCGGGGACAGGCTGCCGTCCTCGGGCGCCTCGTAACCCTTGGGGTAGGTGTTGCGCAGGCGGTTGAGCTGCTGCCACCAGGCCGCGTAGTCGCCCTGACGGCCCTTCTCCTGGTCGGCGCGCACGGCCACGACCAGGTCGGCGAGGACCTCGCGGCAGTCGCCGACGATGGGCACGTCGGCGTGGCGGTTCTTGGAGATCTCGGCCGGGTCGATGTCGGCGTGGACGATCTTGGCGTCGGGGGCGAAGCTGTCCAGGCGTCCAGTGACGCGGTCGTCGAAGCGCGCTCCCAGGGCGACGATGAGGTCGGCCTTCTGGAGGGCGCCGACGGCGGCGACGTCGCCGTGCATGCCGGGCATGCCCACCGACTGCGGGTGGCTGTCGGGGAAGACGCCGCGGGCCATCAGGGTGGAGACGACGGGGGCGCCGGTGAGCTCGGCCAGGACGCGCAGCTCGGCGGAGGCGCCGGCGCGCAGGACGCCGCCGCCGACGTAGAACACCGGGCGCCGGGCCTCGGCGATCATGCGGGCGGCCTCGCGGACCTGCTTGCCGTGCGGCTTGGTGACCGGGCGGTAGCCGGGCAGTTCGAGGCGCTCGGGCCAGACGAACTCGGCGGAGTTCTGCAGGGCGTCCTTGGAGATGTCGACCAGGACGGGGCCGGGGCGACCGCTGGAGGCGATGTGGAAGGCCTCGGCGACGATCCGCGGGATCTCGCGCACGTCCTTGACCAGGAAGTTGTGCTTGGTGATCGGCATGGTGATGCCGCAGATGTCGGCTTCCTGGAAGGCGTCGGTGCCGATCATCGGGGAGGCGACCTGGCCGGTGATGGCGACCATCGGGACCGAGTCCATGTGCGCGTCGGCGAGCGGGGTGACCAGGTTGGTGGCGCCGGGCCCGCTGGTGGCCATGCACACCCCCGGGCGGCCGGTGGCGTAGGCGTAGCCCTCGGCGGCGTGACCGGCCCCCTGCTCGTGGCGCATGAGGATGTGGCGCACCTTGGCCGAGTCGTAGAGCGGGTCGTAGGCCGGGAGGATGGCGCCGCCGGGAATCCCGAAGACAGTGTCAACGCCGACCTGTTCCAGCGACCTGATCAGCGATTGGGCGCCGGTCATCTGCTCGGTCATCTCAAGATCCTTCAGCGAGGGTCAGAGCGGCACGGGGGCTCTGGCCTGGTGGGTCTGACTCTGGGCCTGGCAATAAAAAAACCCCCACCGCCGACGGCGGTTGAGGGGTGGCGCGCAGCAGAGGAAACTCAGCGGGCTGCGCGCCGACCAAGTACGAGAATCAGGGAGTTGCTCTGCATGCTGACCACATTGGCCGACGGAGAGGGCGCCCGTCAACCAGAACGACATATTGTCTCAATTAATGAGACGGAAATGTCAGCATGCGGCACCCCTCGATGACACGACAACCCCTGCGAACTGGGCGAATGCTGACAAGTCACCCCGGTTTCGTGTGACGCACACCGCACGGGCGGAGGGCGGAGTCCACGGAGCGGAACGGGGCTCGCGGTCAGCGCACCGTCGTCCGCCCGTTCAGAGGAAGAGGTCCTCGGCACTGTCGACCTTCGCCGCACGGCGGACCCACCGGTCCAGCTCGTCGAGGTCCGAGGACGCGTTGACCCGCTCGCGCGCCTCGTTCGACACCGCGATCCCCCGGGCGTCCAGCACACCCAGGATCGCCTCGGCCCGGCCTTCGATCCGACCCTCTCGGAAGGGGCGGCCGATCAGCTCGGTCCGGAACTCGTAGTCACGCACGGCCATGATCTCTTCCAGGGAGCTTAGGGCGGTCGCGGGCGGGACCGCGGTCGGCGTTCCGTCCGGTCAGAGGCTGACCCCGGCCTCGCCGCCGACGAGCGACTCCACACCGCTCGCGGGCATGGGCCGGGCCACCAGGAACCCCTGGCCGTGGTCGCAGCCCATGGCGCGCAGCTGCTCCAGCTGCTCGGAGCGCTCGATGCCCTCGGCCACCACCTGCACGCCCAGGTCGCGACCCAGCTGGATGATCGTGTGCGTGAGCAGCGTGACCGTGTCGTCGCGGCCCAGGTCCGCCACGAACGACGGGTCGATCTTGATCGCGTCCACGCTCAGCCTGCGCAGGTGCGCCAGGGACGCGTAACCCATCCCGTAGTCGTCGATGGCCAGCCGCACGCCCAGCTCGCGCAGCTCGCCCAGGCGCTGCACCGCCTCCCCGCCGTCGTCGAGCAGGACCTCCTCGTCGACCTCCAGGGTCAGCACCTCGGCCGGAAGCCCCGACTCGGCGAGGATCCCCGCCACCGACTCCACGAAGCGCGGCGACAGCACCTGCTTGACCGACAGGTTCACCGACAGGCCGATGTCCCAGTCCGAGAGCCGCCACACCGAGACCTTCCCGCAGGCCTCGCGCAGGATCCGCTCGCCCAGCGGCACGATCAGGCCCGACTCCTCGGCCGCGCCGATGAAGTCCTCGGGGCCGACCGTCTCGCCGTCGCGGTCCCAGCGCACCAGCGCCTCCACCGAGGTCACCTGGGAGCTGCCCAGGTCCACGACGGGCTGGTACTCCAGGAAGAACTCGTCCTTGGCCAGCGCCTCGCGCAGGCGGATCTGGAGTTCCAGACGCGAGACCACCGTGTCGTGCATGTGCGCGGCGTAGACCTCCACGTGGCCCGCCCCGCGCTCCTTGGCGCGGGTCATGGCCACGTCGGCGTTGCGCAGCAGCTCGCCGCTGTCGGTGACCGGCTCTGCGAAGGCCACGCCGATGCTGGCGGTCAACATGATGTCCCGGTCGGCGACCGGGAACGGCTCCGAGGCGATCACCCTCCCCAGGCGCTCGGCCAAGTCCACCACCCGCTGGACCCGGGACACGTTCTCCACCAGCACCGCGAACTCGTCTCCGCCCCAGCGCGCCAGGGTCGCGTCGGAGTCCACCTCGCCGCGCAGCCTGCGGGCCGCCTGGCCGAGCAGGTGGTCGCCGCGCACGTGCCCGGCGGAGTCGTTGACCGCCGTGAACCCGTCCAGGTCCAGGAAGATCACCGCGACCTCGCCCGCGGGCTCCTCGTTGATCACCCGGTGCGCCAGGACGTCGCTGGCCCGCTCCTCCAGGTAGGCGCGGTTGGGCAGGCCGGTCACACCGTCGTGGAACGTCAGGTGCTCCACCTCGTCCTGGAGCGCCACCTGCGCGCTGATGTCGCGGGTGGTCACCAGCAGCCGGTCGGGCTCACCGGGCTGCTCGTACAGGGACATGGTGGACTCGGTGTGCCGCCAGGTCCCGTCGGCCGCCCGCACCCGCAGCCGCATGTGCACCCCCTGCGCGCCGCGCTCGGCGAACAGATCGGTGACGGCCTTGGTGCGCCCCAGGTCCTCGGGGTGGATGAGCTCGGTGACGGGAGCGGCGAGCACGTCGTCGAGCCGGTAGCCGAAGGCCTCGGCCGTGCCCGGGCTGACGTAGTTCACGCCGCCGTCGCGGTCCAGCACGAGGATGACGTCGCCGCTGTTGCGCGCCAGCTCGTGGAAGTGGACCTCGCGGTTGCGCACCATCCGGGAGAGCGTGGCGTTCTCCTCCAGCATGCCCACCATGCGCACCAGGAGCACCACCACGGCGGTGCCCGCGGCCAGCGGCAGCACCGGCGCCACCCCGGCCAGGCGGACCCCCGCCACGGTCAGCACCACGGCCGCCACGAACACGGCGCCGATCGCGGCGAGTTCGGGCGCGAACCGGTAGAGCCCCCGGCCGGTGATCCGGCGCGGGTCGGTGCCGGGCCGGTGCTCCACGAGCCACGGCAGGGCCCCCAGCAGGGCGAAGCCCAGGAACCTGACCGGGTGTTCGACCCCGCCGAGGACGGGCGGGCCGGTCAGGCGGGTGAGCGCGCCGAGGATGTCCGCCCCGGCGATGACGATGAGGGCACCGATGGCCACCAGCACCGCGCGCCGCGTGCTGTGCGGCGACATGAAGACCAACGGCACCAGCAGGCACAGCACGACGATGTCGGCGACCGGGTAGACCAGGGCGAAGCCGAGGAACCCGGCGCCCTCCCCGAGTTCCTGGTAGAGCGGGGAGAACAGCAGCAGCCAGACCACGGAGAAGACCGCCGCGGCGCACACGTAGCTGTCGGTGACGTGGCGCACTGCGGTCCGCAGGCCGCCCGGCCACGGCGCGAACTTGGTGAAACCGATCACGAAGAGTGGCAGGGCCGCGAGGGAGAAGAGGTCACCCAGAGTGAGCGACAGGGCCGTGGCGGAGCTGAACAGACGGATCAGACCGTGAGTGACGCCACCCGCGCACCAGGCGAGCGCGGCGAAGCCGAGGTGGCGCAGGGCGGAGGGCCCGTCCGCGCCGTCGGCGTGGGCGTCCCGGTCGGCGCCGGTGGCCGCCCAGCGGCGCGAGGCGTAGAGCAGCGACAGCCCCGCGGCCCCGGCCGCGACGGACGTGGGCCACTCGGCGAGCGCGGCGGTCACGCTGGTCTGCGCCGAGGGGACCAGGGTCCCCACCAGGTAGAGCAGGAACAGCGCCACCAGGGCCACGGTCCACAGGCGGCGCGCCCGGGTTCCCATCACCGACCTCCCAGCGGGCACGTCACGGTCGACGCGGCGTCCTGCCGCGGTCACGCTCTCTCCTCGGACATGGAGCACCCACCTCGCGTCGTTCGAGTCCGGGCGCGGCACAGCACCCGGCACCGCGTCTGCCGCCCAGGATCTCGCGGGACTGGGACGGGCCCTGTGACGGAACGGCCCGGGGGACCGTACACGTCCCCGTGCGTCGCAACCCTACGCAACCAAGGTCACACAGCGATTGAGGACCGGATGAGAGATGACGACGGAACCATCACCCACAGTGATCTCCGACTCCCGCCCATCCGGTGTCCGCCCCGGCGCGTCGCGGCTCCGCGGGGCGCCCGCCCCCGGTTCTCGGGCGCGGCGCGGTCCCCGGAAGCGGGTTCCGGGTTCCTCCCGCCCCCGGCGGCCCACGGCCCATGCAGGGTGCCACCCGGCACCGACAGAACGGGACGAACCGGGTGGCGGACGGCGCGGCCTCCCCGGAACGGCCGTCCGCGGGGTGGGTCCGCCACGGGGGACGGACCGGGGGCGCCGGGCACAGGGGCCCGGCGCCGCACGGAGGCCGCCGTGACGGATCAGCTCGCGCCGAGTTTGGCCAGGATGAGCTCGCGGGCGCGTCCCGCGTCGGCCTGACCGCGGGTCGCCTTCATCACGGCGCCCACCAGGGCGCCGGCCGCGGCGACCTTGCCGCCGCGCACCTTGTCGGCCGCGTCGGGGTTGGCCGCGATGGCCTCGTCCACGGCCGCGCCGAGGGCGCCGTCGTCGCTGACCACCTTGAGGCCGCGGGCCTCGACCACCGCGTCGGGCTCGCCCTCACCGGCCAGCACGCCCTCCACCACCTGGCGGGCGAGCTTGTTGGTGAGCGTGCCCTCGGCGACCAGGGCGATGACGCGCGCGACCTGCGCCGGGGTGATGGGCAGGGCGGCCAGCTCCACCTCCTGCTC
Source organism: Nocardiopsis sp. M1B1 (assembly GCF_052466615.1). Classification (NCBI taxonomy): domain Bacteria; kingdom Bacillati; phylum Actinomycetota; class Actinomycetes; order Streptosporangiales; family Nocardiopsidaceae; genus Nocardiopsis; species Nocardiopsis sp. M1B1. Next base: position 1,036,515 of record NZ_CP196194.1, on the reverse strand, counting down.
GGTGGCGCGGCGTGACAGCTCGTTGAGCCACAGCTTGCGGGCCTCGGCCGACGGGGCGCCCTCGGCCACGGTCGCCGCGACCAGGTCGATGGCGTCCGCGTTGACCAGGTCGCGCAGTTCGGTGTCGGTGAGGTCCCACTCGGCGCGGATCCGGGCGCGCTTGGCGGCGGGCAGCTCCGGCAGGGTGGCGCGCAGCTCCTCCACCCACTCCGCCGAGGGCGCGACGGGCACCAGGTCGGGGTCGGGGAAGTAGCGGTAGTCCTGCGCCTCCTCCTTGGAGCGGCCGGAGATGCTGCGGCCGGTGTTCTCCTGGAAGTGGCGGGTCTCCTGCACGACCTTCTGCCCGGCGTCGAGCACGCCCGCCTGGCGCTCGATCTCCGAGCGCACGGCCCGCTCGACCGAACGCAGCGAGTTGACGTTCTTGGTCTCGCTGCGGGTGCCCCACTCCGAGGCTCCGAGCGGGTTGATGGAGACGTTGACGTCGCAGCGCATGGAGCCCTCCTCCATGCGCACGTCGGAGATGCCCAGGGAGCGGACCAGGTCGCGCAGCTCGGCGGCGTAGGCGCGGGCGACCAGGGGCGCCAGGTCGCCGGTGCCGGTGACGGGCTTGGTGACGATCTCCAGCAGCGGGATGCCCGCGCGGTTGTAGTCGACGATGGAGTAGTCGGCGCCGTGGATGCGGCCGGTGGCCCCGCCCACGTGGGAGGTCTTGCCGGTGTCCTCCTCCATGTGGACCCGCTCGATGTCCACGCGGAACACGCGGGGGCCGTCGGGGGTGTCGACGGTGACGTCGAGGTGGCCGTCGACGCAGATCGGCTCGTCGTACTGGGAGATCTGGTAGTTCTTCGGCATGTCCGGATAGAAGTAGTTCTTCCGGGCGAACCTGCCCCAGGGGGCGATGGAGCAGTTCAGCGCCAGGCCCAGCCGGATGGCGCCCTCGACCGCCTTCTCGTTGACGACCGGCAGGGAGCCGGGCAGCGCCAGGCAGACCGGGCACACCTGCGTGTTGGGGTCGGCGCCGAACGCGGTGGGGCAGGAGCAGAACATCTTGGAGGCGGTGCCCAGCTCGATGTGGGTCTCCAGGCCGAGGACGGGCTCGTACCTGGCCAGTGCCTGCTCGTAGGCCACCGGCGCAGGACCGCTGTTCGTGGCAGAGCTGGGACGTACCGCGTGGGCCATCGCCGCAAACCCGCTTCCGTAGACGACATACCTTCCAGCTCAGCCTACCGAGCGTGCGGGGGTGGGGTGCCCGGCAGCGGAGTCACGGCCAGGTCACCGGACATCACGGCCAGTACACGATTGGGACGCTGTCAGGGGAATGTCCGCTGCCGCCGGGTGCCGGACCGTTAGTCTGAGTGGCCCAGGAAGACGATTTCGCCGGTGGCCCCGGACTGCGGCCGCCGCCTTCTCATGGGAGCGCACGAGCATGTCCGGCATCCTGCGTCGGTACGCCGCGCTGCTTTCCGCCTCGGCCCTGATCGGCACCCTGCTGGGTGCCCCGGCGGCCGGCGCCGACGACTTCTCACGCGTGGACCGCGACCCCGTCGAGGGCGCGCCGCTCGTGCTCGCCGACGGCCGGGAGGCCGACACGGCGCTGTTCAGCCTGCGCGTGGCCGAGCACGCCTCGGTCCGGGCCTACACGGTGACCGCGGACGAGGAGGTCCACCCGTACGCGGCCTACGTGGAGTCAGCGTGGTCGGACGTTCCGGAGTGGTCCGAAACCCCGCAGGAAACGGATCCCGCCGACCGGGCGAACTGGATCGTCTCCCATTCCTATCCGACGGTCGGTCTGGTGTCCCTGCTGGAGGGGAGCGACCTGCCCCGGTTGGACGAGGCACGGGCGATCGCGGGCACCCAGGCCGCTCTGTGGCACGTGCTGGAGGGGGTGCGGCCGGACCCCGACGCCAACGACCCGGGCGTCATGGCGCTGTACGACCACCTGGTGGAGGGCAGCGCGTCCGCGCCGGACGACACCGTCTCCCGGTCCCTGGCGGTGTCGCCGTCCCACGTGGAGGCGGTCGCCCCCGAGGAGCCGCTGGGGCCGTTGACCGTGCACAGCTCCGGAGCGGAGCCGGTGTCGGTGTCGGTGCGCGGGGCCCCGGCGTCGTGGCTGGTCGACGCGGACGGGGAGCCGGTCACGCAGACGGGTGACGGCGAGCGGGTCTTCCTGGACGTGGACCCGTCGGTTCCGGCTGGCGTGGCGACCCTGCACCTGCACGGCCGGGACTTCCCGCTGCCGCAGGGGCGCCTGTTCACCGGCAGGGACGGCGTGCGCACCCGCTCCCTGGTGACCGCGGAGGCGGGTTCGGCGACGAGTTCGGCCATCGCGACGTTCACGTGGCATCCGGAGCAGACCGAGGAGCCGGTGGCCGCGGCGAGCCCGGAGCCCGTGCCGGAGGAGGAGCCCCCCGCCCCGGAGGAGGCCGTCGAGGAGGAGGTTCCCGCCGAGGAGGTATCTCCCACAGCGGAGGACCGAATCCCCGAGGACGATCTGGCCGTCACCGGAACCTGGCTGTCCGGACTGTTGGTCATCGCGGGGGCCCTGGTGGTATCCGGCCTGATCATCCTGGTTGTGGGACGCAAACGACGCGACTGAACGCGTTGGGGGACGCGGAACTCCCGCTTTCGTTGCATAGCTTTTCGACATAATGCGGATCTACCTGCGAGGAATTTTTTCCTGGCCGTATCCGGTCACATTTTCCGTGAACCAGCTTGGAAGTAGCGAAGGGGATCGCTAGTATCAGGCGAGCGTTGGCCCCCACGGCGAGCGCGACCGGCTCCCGCGTCACGGCGAGCCCCACCGGAAGATCGCGCCCACCCCACACGGCGCCACGATCCGACCCCCGACGTGGTGACCCCCCGGAACGGGTGAACGCAGCAGGCGGCACCGGATTTTTCCCGGCGACCGTCGCGCCGTGGCCACCGCTGTCCGTCCCATCGGTTCCCGTCGTCCTTTGGGCAGACATTTTTCCATCCGGTTACCCCTAGAACACACCGGGACACAATTTGAGTATCTCCTCCCTCCCCCGCACCGTCGGCCGCACCGGCCTGGCGGCCACCGCAGCCGCGTTCCTGGCCTTCGGCCTGGCAGCCCCCGCGGCCGCGGACCCCGTGGAGACCTACGAGGGCTCCGCCCGCGCGAAGTACACCGGCAACGCCCAGGAAGGCGTCAACGTCGCGACCAGCGGCGGCACCATCGGCACCAGCCTCTTCAACCTCGAGCTCGAAGACGGCACGGTCCTGACGACCTACTGCATCGACTTCGAGACCAACATCCGCGGCGGTGCCTGGTACCGCGAGGACGACTGGGCCAACTACCCCGGCAAGGGCGAGTTCGCCGCCCCCGCCAAGGTCCACTGGATCCTGCAGAACGCCTACCCGGCTCTGAGCGCCGAGGAGCTGGGCGCTGAGGCCGGTGTCGAGGGCCTGAGCCAGCGGGACGCCCTGGGCGCCACCCAGGCCGCGATCTGGCACTTCAGCAACGGCGTGAACCTCAAGGACGAGGGCAACTCCGAGGCTGTCAGGGCGGTCTACACCTACCTGATCGAGAACGCCGAGGAGCTGCCGCAGACCGCCGAGCCCGCCCCGGCCCTGAGCATCACCCCCGGCACGGCCTCCGGCACCGCCGGCGAGACCGTCGGTGAGTTCCTCATCGAGACCAACGCCAGCGCCATCCCGGTGGACCTCCAGGCCCCCGAGGGCGTCACGCTGGTCGACCTGGAGACCGGCGAGGCCGTCACCGAGGTCAGCAGCGGTGACACCGTCGGCTTCGCCGTCCCGGCCGACGCCGAGGCGGGCCAGGCCAGCTTCTCCCTGGAGGCCAGCGCGACGGTCGCGACCGGCCGCCTGTTCAAGGGTGAGGCCGAGGAGCCGACCCAGACCCTGATCACCGCCGAGGGCGGCCAGACCACCGTGTCCGCGTCCGCCTCGGCCGACTGGACCGTGGGCGGCGGCGAGACCCCGCCGGAGTCCCCCGAGCCCAGCGAGCCGGAGTCCCCCGAGCCGAGTGAGCCCGAGAACCCGGAGCCGACCCCGAGCGACGAGCCCTCCGAGCCCACGGACAAGCCGTCCGAGCCCGCCGACGACCAGAACGAGCCGACCCTGCCGGTGACCGGCGGCGCGCTCGCCGGCCTGGTGGCCGCCGGTGTGGCCGCCCTCGGCGCCGGTGGCGGCGCCATCTACCTGAGCCGCAAGCGCAAGGCCGCTGGCAGCCAGGACCTGGAGGGCTAACACCCCTCCCACCGTCCGAGGACGGTGGAGCCTGAGGGCCCGTTTCCGTGGGAGACCACGGAAGCGGGCCCTTCGCGTTGTCCGGAAGGCGGACGGCCCTGCCCCGGAGGGCCGGGAACGGCCGGGGCGCCGCGTCAGCCCGCCGAGTGGGCGCACTCCGGCACGCGCGCAACCCGGGTTGACAACACGAGGGTGCGCAACCTAGGTTGACAACCGCAGTCGCGCAACCTAGGTTGACACCATGGATGCGGTACAGCTGGCGGCCACCGCCTCGGACACATCGACCCCCGTGCAGGGGCTGCGCGCCGTCGCCTCCCTGCGCGCGGTGGTCGACTCTCTGGAGCTACGGCAGGTCGAACAGGCGCTGCGGTCGGGCGAGTCATGGAGCTCCATCGCCGCCGCGCTCGGGGTGACCCGTCAGGCCGTCCACAAGAAGTACGGAAAACGGTTGAGCCACATCGAAGCAGCCAAGAGGGGACAACGATGACGAACCCGTCGGCGAAGCAGGGCCTGATCAACAGGCACTTCGACCGGATCGCGACCTTCGGGGCCGCGAGCCACGAGGCCGCCCGCGCGGGCCACGCCGAAGTCGACTTCGAGCACCTGCTGTTGGGTGTGCTGGTCGCCGGCGGTCCGGGGGCCCGTCTGCTCATGGACTCCGGGGTGGGTCTGGCCGAAGCGCGCTCGGCGATCGACGAGATCCTCCGCGAGGACCTCGCCATGCTGGGGGTCGACGTACCCGTACCGGCTCCGTCCGTCGAGGATTCGAAGGGTTGGCTTCGGTCCACTCCCCGTCTGGAGGAGCTTGAGTACGACATCCCGGCGGCCGGGGGCGACGCCTCCCTGCTCGCGGCGTTGATCGACGACGAGGGCGGCCGGGTACGACGGGTGCTGGACCGGCTGGGTGCGGACACCGACAGGATCCGCCGCGACCTCGGCGAGCTGGCGGAGAGACCGCAGGGCCCGGAGCCGTCCTCGGCGGACGGCGACGACACCGCCGAACAGCCGCCCGAGGGGTGGGAGTACACGAACTACGACCTTGAGGTGCCCGTGGCGGCCGACCGGGTGTGGGAACTGGTCAGCGACCCGGAGCGCCGGGGCGAGTGGGACCCGGCCTCCGTCTCGTCGCGGCAGCTCGGCGACGGTGTCGTGGAGCTGACCAACCGTCTCACGGAAGAGGCGGTCAGGGAGTCGATCACGCACAGCGTCCCCGGTTGCGAGGTCACCTGGACGCAGGACGACAGCGGTCGCACACTGCGCATCGTCATCGAACCACTGGGAGACCGCTCCAGGCTGCACCTGCGCCGGGCCTGGCGCAACGCCCTGAAGCCCCGGGGCATCGCCAGCCGCGTGGTCCGGTGGATCGCCTGGCAGAACCTCCGGGGGCACGCCCAGACCATCGCCCAGGCCGCCGCGTCGTAGCAGGCCCCGGCGGGCGCGGGGTCGGGCGGGCGCGGATCGGGCGGGCGTGGGCCGGGCCCCGCTGCCGGGGCGCGTGCTACCGGGGCCCGTTGATGGGACGTGCGCCGCCGGGACGCGTGCCGTCAGGGTCCGTAGGGCCGGGACGCGTGCTGCGCGGGGACGGACAGCCATCCGGCTGACCTGGGTAAAGCCACGTGTTCCCCGGGAATTCATGTTGCGCCGAAAGGGACTCGGCTGGCCGCGCGACGGGCTTCCGAAGGGGGTAAAACGGAGGCCGGAGGGGGCGGGCGTGTCCTGGGCAGCGCGAAGCCGGGGCCCCTGGGGACCCCCCGCTTTCCACGTTAGACCTGCGAGAACAGCCCGCACCAGATCCGGTTCCCGCCTGTGGACAACCCGGAACGGGAACTCGGCGTCTTCTCTGTGCACGCCCCTCGCCCCTCCTTCGGACGCGGCACGCGACCCCGGAAGCACGGGGTTGGAGGGGACAGGACATATCGCTAATATCGGACGGGCGCTAACAGCTTCCCGCTGTGGCCCGGGCTCGGGTCCGGGCCCGTCCCCGCAACCGACCGCACCGGAGAGGCCCTCTCGGCCGGGCGGCCCCCGCCCCTTCCGTGGCACTCCGCACTCCGCACATCGCTGTTGACCTGGCCACCCCCAGCAGCCGACCGCCACCGACCGCCGCACGGCGACCGGCCATGGCGAACGGCTGGGTTGGCACCGTGACATCCCCACAGGAAAAGACGTGACGTACGTGTCCCTCCCCCATTCCGTCGGGCGCGCGACTCTCGCCGCATCCGCCACCGCGCTCCTCGCCTTCGGGCTCGCCGCCCCGGCCTCCGCCGACCCCGTGGAGACCTACGAGGGCTCCGTCCGCGCCCAGTACCCCGCCACCGCGCAGAGCGGTCACATCGTGACCATGCAGGGCGCCGAGCCGACCAGCGCCAGTCTGTTCGACCTGCGCCTGGAGAACGGCGGCGTTCTCACGACCTACTGCATCGACTTCAGCACCGAGATCGTCGACCAGGCCTGGTACCTCGAAGACGAGTGGGCCAACTACCCGGGCAAGGGCGACTTCGCCTCACCCGGCAAGGTCCACTGGATCCTCCAGAACAGCTACCCGAGCATCAGCGCGGCCGACCTGGCCGACGCGGCCCAGGTCAGGGGGCTGACCGACGCCGAGGCCCTGACCGCGACGCAGGCCGCGATCTGGCACTTCAGCAACGGCACGGAGCTGTCCCGGGTCACCGCGAACCCCCAGGTCGGCGGCAGGGTCGACAGTGGCGCGGTGATCACGACCTACCGCTACCTCGTGGACGAGGCAGTGGAGCTGGAGCAGGAGCCGGAACCCACGCTCAGCATCACCCCGGGCGAGGCCACCGGCAGCCCGGGCGAGACGATCGGTGAGTTCCTCGTCGAGACCAGCGACGAGGACGGCATCGAGGTCAGCGTCGAGGCCCCCGAGGGCGTCGAGGTCGAGCTGATCAACCTGGAGAGCGGCGAGCCCGTCACCACGGTCAACAACGGCGACACCGTCGGTCTGGCCGTTCCGGAGGGCGCGGCGGAGGGCACCGCCTCCTTCTCCCTGGAGACCACGGCCACCGTGCGGTCGGGCCGCCTGTTCAAGGGCGAGGAGGATTACCAGCCGACCCAGACCCTGATCACCGCCGAGGACAGCGACGTCACCGTCTCCGCCTCGGCCTCGGTCTCCTGGACCGGCGGCGGCGAGACCCCGCCGGAGTCCCCCGAGCCCAGCGAGCCGGAGTCCCCCGAGCCGAGTGAGCCCGAGAACCCGGAGCCGACCCCGAGCGACAAGCCCTCCGAGCCCACGGACAAGCCGTCCGAGCCCGCCGACGACCAGAACGAGCCGACCCTGCCGGTGACCGGCGGCGCGCTCGCCGGCCTGGTGGCCGCCGGTGTGGCCGCCCTCGGCGCCGGTGGCGGCGCCATCTACCTGAGCCGCAAGCGCAAGGCCGCGGGCAGCCAGGACCTGGAGGGCTAACACCCCTCCCACCGCCGCTGGGCGGTCGTGACCCGGGGCCCGTTCCGGAACAGTTCCGGGGCGGGCCCTCGGCGTTGCGCCCCGGATCACCGCCGGGGCGGCGTGGGGGCAGCACGAAGCCGGGAGGCCCGGGGACCCCCCGATATCCACGGTAGAGCTGCGCGCACACGCCGCACCAGCCCGGATTCCGCCTGTGGACAACGCCCCGCCGGTCGCCGGAGCGCGGCGACCCCTCCCCCGGCTTCCCCCGCCCCCGAGTCCCCAAGCTCCCGGAGCGAACGCAACCGCTGCGGGAGCCCACGGACTCCCGGAGGCCGACAGCACCGCGCCCGCCGTCCCTCGCGGGGACGGCGGGCGCTCGACGGCTCCGCCGCGGCGGCTGGCTCCTAGCGGGCGACCGCGTAGGGGCTGCGGGCCAGCAGGTCGCCGTCGCGCTCGGTCAGCGCGCGCTCGACCGCGGCCGCGACCCGGTAGGTGCGGTCGTCGGCCAGGGGCGGGGCCATGATCTGGAAGCCGACGGGCAGGCCGTCCTCCGGGGCCAGGCCGCACGGCACCGACAGCGACGCGTTCCCGGCCAGGTTGGACGGGATCGTGCACAGGTCGGCCAGGTACATGGCCATCGGGTCCTCGGCGCGCTCGCCGATCGGGAACGCCGTGGTCGGCGTCGTCGGCGAGACCAGCACGTCCACGTTCTCGAAGGCGGCGTCGAAGTCGCGCTTGATCAGCGTGCGCACCTGCTGGGCGCTGCCGTAGTAGGCGTCGTAGTAGCCGCTGGACAGGGCGTAGGTGCCCAGCATGATGCGGCGCTTGACCTCGGGGCCGAAGCCTTGGGCCCGGGTCAGCGACATGACCTCCTCGGCGCTGCGCGTGCCGTCGTCGCCCACCCGCAGGCCGTAGCGCATGGCGTCGAAGCGGGCGAGGTTGGACGAGCACTCGCTGGGCGCGATGAGGTAGTACGCCGACAGGGCGGCGTCGAAGCTCGGGCAGGACAGCTCCACGATCTTCGCGCCCAGGGACTCCAGCAGCTCCAGCGTCTCGTGGAAGCGCTGGCGCACGCCCGGCTGGAAGCCGTCGCTGTCCAGTTCGCTGACCACGCCCACGCGCAGGCCCTCGACGTCGCCCAGGCGGGCGGCGTCCACGACCGGCGGAACCGGGGCGTCGATGGAGGTGGAGTCGCGCGGGTCGTGCCCGGAGAAGGCCTCGTGGAGCAGGGCGGCGTCGAGCACGTTGCGCGCGAAGGGGCCCGGGGTGTCCAGGGAGGAGGCGAAGGCGATCATCCCGTAGCGGGAGGAGCCGCCGTAGGTGGGCTTGGCGCCGACCAGTCCGCACACGGCGGCGGGCTGGCGGATGGAGCCGCCGGTGTCGGTGCCGGTGGCCAGGGGCGCCTCGAACGCGGCCACGGCCGCGGAGGAGCCGCCGGAGGAGCCGCCCGGGATACGGCCGGTGTCCCACGGGTTGCGGGTGACCTGGTAGGCGGAGTTCTCCGTGGAGGAGCCCATGGCGAACTCGTCCATGTTGGTCTTGCCCAGGATGACCAGACCGGCCTCGCGCAGGCGCGCGGTGACGGTGGCGTCGTAGGGCGGCTGCCAGCCCTCCAGGATCTTCGAGGCGGCGGTGGTGGGCATGTCCTTGGTGGTGAACACGTCCTTGTGGGCGACCGGGACGCCGGCGAGCGGGCCCAGTTCCCCACCGGCGGCGCGGCGGGCGTCCACCGCGCGGGCCTGCTCCAGCGCGGTCTCGCGGCGCACGTGCAGGAAGGCGTTGATCTCGCCGTCCACGGACTCGATCCGGTCCAGGTAGGCGGTGGTGGCCTCCTCGGAGGTCACCCGCCCCTCCCTGATGGCCTCGCCGAGTTCGGCGGCGGTCAGGCTGATGACGTCGCTCACCGCTACTCACCCTCCCCGAGGATCCGCGGAACCCGGAAGCGCTGGTCCTCCACCGCCGGGGCACCGGCCAGTGCCTGGTCGTGGGCGAGGCCGGGCCTGGCCTCGTCGGGGCGGTAGACGTTGGTCAGCGGCAGGGCGTGCGAGCTGGGCGGGATGTCGCCCTGGGCGACCTCCTGCACCTTGGCCACGGCGGTCAGGATGTCACCGAGCTGGGCGGCGAGCGTGTCGAGCTCGCTCTCGTCGAGCGCCAGCCGCGACAACCGGGCGAGGTGCGCGACCTCATCGCGGGTGATGGCGGTCATGGAATGCGAACCGTTTCTTCGGCGGAAGGACTATCGGGATCAATCCTATGGCTCCGGGGTCGGTCCCGGCGCCGGTCGGTCGGCGAACACCGGTCGGCCGACCGGTGCGGGCCCCGGGTCGGCGCCGCTCAGCGGCTTCCCGGTCAGACGCGGGTGCCGGCCGCGGTCCCGCCGTCGCGGGCGGCGACCCAGTCGGCGACCTCCCGGGCGGTCAGCGGCGCGGAGAAGTGGTGGCCCTGGGCGGCGTGGCAGCCGGTGTCGCGGGCGGCGCGGGCGAGTTCGCCGCTCTGGACGCCCTCGGCGGTGGCGCGCATGCCCAGCGCCTTGACCAGGGCGATGGCCGCCCGGACGACGGTGTGGCCGTTGTCGGTCCGGTCCACCAGGCGGGCGGTGAAGGACTCGTGGATCTTGACCTCGTCCAGGGGCAGGCCGGCGAGCTGGGCGAGGGTGAAGTGGCCGGTGCCGAAGTCGTCCAGGGACAGGCCCACGCCGAGGTCGCGCAGGCGGCGGACGGCCGCGGTGGCGGCGTCGGTGTCGGTGATCAGCGCGTGCTCGCCGATCTCCAGGACCAGCCGGTCGGCCGGTACGCCGTGCTCGCGCAGCGCGGAGGCGACGGTGGCGGGCAGCGCGGGGTCGAGCAGTTCGCGCACGCCGAGGTTGACGGCGACGGGCAGGTCGAGGCCCTCGGCGTGCCAGCCGGCGGCGCGGGCCAGGGTGATGTCCAGGACCTGGCCGGTGAAGGCGCGCAGCAGGTTGGACTGCTCCACGACCGGCATGAACTCCTCGGGGGTGAGCAGTCCGCGGGTGGGGTGGCGCCAGCGGGCCAGGGCCTCCAGGCCGACGGGGCGTTCGTCGCCCAGGTCGACCTTGGGCTGGTAGTGCATCTCCAGTGCGCCCTCGGACAGGCCGCGGCGCAGTTCGGTGTACAGGCTGAGCCGGGCGGTGGAGTTGCGGTCCTTGCCGGGGTCGTAGGACTCCACGCCGGTGCGGTCGGCCTTGGCGACGTACATGGCCACGTCGGCGCGCTGCATGAGGAGCGCGAAGTCGGGCGCGTCGTGGGGGTGCAGGGCGATGCCGATGCTGGCCTGGAGGTCGAAGTCCATGCCGTCCAGGCGGACCGGTTCGGCGAGGGCGCCGCGCAGCCGGAAGGCCACCTCGCACGCGGAGGCGTTGTCGCGGACCTGGGGCAGCAGGACGGCGAACTCGTCCCCGCCCAGGCGGGAGACGAGGTCTCCGGGGCGGACGCTGTGGGTGAGCCTGCGCGCGACGGTCTGGAGGAGGCGGTCGCCGGTGGGGTGGCCCAGGGTGTCGTTGACCTCCTTGAACCGGTCGAGGTCGAGCAGGAGCAGGCCGACGCTGCCGCCGCGCTGCTGGGCGTGGGCGATCTCCTCTCGGGCGCGCAGGGTGAGGAGTTTGCGGTTGGCCAGGCCGGTGAGTTCGTCGTGGTTGGCCTGGTGGTCGCGTTGGACCGACAGCATGGCGCTCGTGTAGAGCGCGCCGAGCGGGAGCGCGAACAGGGGGACGTAGAGCACCGAGTGGGTCGCGGCCACGACCACGAGCGGGGCGAGGCTGAGCAGGACGCCGTTGACGTGCAACTGCTGGGCCAGGCCCTTGGACATGACCTGTCGCAGGGGCACGCGTTCGTGCATGGCCACCGCGCACAGGACCAGGACGCGGTTGACCGCGAAGTAGCCCGCCCCGGCGAGGGCGACGGTCAGGAGTTCGCCCGCGGCGGGCAGCCACGTGCCCTGGACGGTTCCGGGCAGCAGCAGGCGCAGGACGGCGTCGGCGACGCCGAGCGAGAGCGTGTACTGGGCGGCGTTGAAGGCGATGCGGTGGGGGGCGTGGCCGCGCGCGAACCCGGAGACCGCGGTGGCGGTGACCTGGGCCAGGGCGGCCACGGGCAGGCCGTGCAGGATGACGAGCGCGAGGGAGAAGGGCAGCGAGGTGGGCACGCCGTCGCCGGGCGCCTGGCCCGGGAGGGTGAGGGGGCGCAGCTCGCCGAGGACGATCATGCACAGCAGAACCCAGGTGAGCGGTTCGACGGCGAGAGCGCGCAGTTCGTCCGTCCCCAGGCCGAGGCCGGAGACGAGGAGCAGGACCGCCCCTGCGGCCGTGGCGCCCAGCATGTACAGCCAGAGCGGTGTCCCGGCCCGGGGACCGATGTCCCTTGTGCTGTTGGGATCCTTCATGCCTGGTCCTTGTGAGGGGGCCGCGGAGTACGGCGGCGCCGGACGGTGCCGCCGCTCCTGCTCGGGGTTCCCGGCACCCGGCCACCCCTCATGGCCGAATTCCGGTTTCGGATACACCCGCATCCTGTGCGTTACTGTCCACCTTACGCGGTTTCGTCACCAACTGTCGCTTGCCAGGAACTATCAGTTAACCAAGGCGGGGCTGTGCGTGGTGAGAGATCCCCGAAAAGGTACGCGGGCCCGACACGGCCGCGGGTCCGGTGCGCCCCGGGTTCCGCGGCCGTGCTCAGCGGGTGCGGCCCGTCCCCTCAGGCCCCGTCCCTGACGGCCTCCTCGGCGTCGGCGGCGGTCTCGTCCCCGGCCGCGGCGGCCGCGGCGCCGGGCTCCTCGGGCGCGGGGTTGACGCGCCTGGCCTCGGCCGCCTCGGGACCGGCCTCCAGCAGGACGCGGAAGCCCTCCTCGTCCAGGACCGGCACCCCCAGCTTGACGGCCTTGTCGTACTTGGAGCCGGGACTGTCGCCGACCACCACGAAACCGGTCTTCTTGGACACCGACGCCGTGGCCCGGCCGCCGCGCTCGGCGATCGCCTCCTTGGCCCCGTCCCGGCTGAAGCCCTCCAGGGAACCGGTCACCACCACGGTGACCCCCTCCAGGTGGCGCGGCCTGGAGCCGTCGTCCTCGTCCTCCATGCGCACCCCGGCCTCGGCCCACTTGCGGACGATCTCGGCGTGCCAGTCCACCGCGAACCATTCGCGGATGGAGGCGGCGATGGTCGGGCCGACGCCGTCGACCGACGCCAGCTCCTCCTCGCTGGCCGCGCGGATGGCGTCCATGGAGCGGAAGTGGCGGGCCAGGTCCTCCGCCGCGCGCGGGCCCACGTGCCGGATGGACAGCGCCACCAGCACCCGCCACAGCGGCTTGGACTTGGCCTCCTCCAGCTGATCGAAGAGCTTCTCGACCGTCTTCTTGGGCTCGCCCTTCTTGTTGGCGAAGAAGGACACCACCTTGGGCTCGCCGGTCTTGGGGTCGGTCTTGGGCTCGGTGGTGTCGGGGTCGAGCACGTGGGTGCGGATCGGCAGCAGCATGTCGACGGTGAGGTCGAACAGGTCGCCCTCGTCACGCACCGGCGGCCGGGCGGGCTCCAGCGGCTGGGTGAGGGCGGTGGCGGCCACGTAGCCCAGCGCCTCGATGTCCAGGGCCTTGCGGCTGGCCACGAAGAACAGGCGCTCGCGCAGCTGGCCCGGGCAGGAGCGGGCGTTGGGGCAGCGCAGGTCGACGTCGCCCTCCTTCTGCTGGCCGAGCGCGGTGCCGCACTCGGGGCAGGACTCGGGCATGGCGAAGGCCCGCTCGGTGCCGTCGCGGCGGTCGAGCACCGGGGCGACGATCTCGGGGATGACGTCGCCCGCCTTGCGCAGCACGACGGTGTCGCCGATGAGCACGCCCTTGCGCTCGACCTCGCGCGCGTTGTGCAGGGTGGCGAACTCGACCTCGGACCCGGCCACGACCACCGGCTCCATGACCCCGTAGGGGGTGACGCGCCCGGTGCGGCCCACGCCCACCTTGATGTCGAGCAGGCGGGTGGTGACCTCCTCGGGCGGGTACTTGTAGGCGATCGCCCAGCGCGGGACGCGGCTGGTGGAGCCCAGGCGCCGCTGGAGGGCGAAGTCGTCGACCTTGATGACGATGCCGTCGATCTCGTAGGCGGGCTCGTGGCGGTGGGCCGCGTAGTACCCCACGTACTCGCGGACCTCGTCCATGGTGGTGACGACCCGGTAGCGGTCACTGAGCGGCAGCCCCCACTCACCCAGCAGCCGGTAGGCCTGCGACTGGCTGGTGAAGGCCACGTCTTCGCCGCCGTCCTTCGCCGGAGAGTAGGCGCCCACGCCGTGCACGATCATCGACAGCGGCCGGGTGGCGGTGACTCGGGGGTCCTTCTGGCGCAGCGACCCGGCGGCGGCGTTGCGGGGGTTGGCGAAGGGGGTGTGCTCGCCCGAGGCGGTGATGCGCTCGTTGAGTTTTCCGAAGTCCTCCACCGGCAGGAAGACCTCTCCGCGCACCTCCAGCAGCTCGGGCGCGGGGCGCACGCTCTCGTCCAGGCGTTCGGGGACGACCCCGATGGTGCGCACGTTGAGGGTGATGTCCTCGCCGACGCGGCCGTCGCCGCGGGTGGCGGCGCGCACGAGGCGGCCCTTCTCGTACACCAGGTCCACGGCCAGGCCGTCGATCTTGAGCTCGCACAGGTAGCCGTTGACGGGCACCTCGGCGCTGGCCCGGTCGGCCCAGGCGTTGAGCTCGTCGACGTCGAAGGCGTTGCCCAGGCTCTCCATCCGCACCAGGTGCTCGACCGCGGCGAAGTCGACGCTGATGGGCGCGCCGACCTTCTGCGTGGGCGAGTCCTGGGTGGCCAGGGCGGGGTAGGAGTCCTCGATGCCGACCAGCTCACGCATGAGGGTGTCGTACTCGGCGTCGGAGACCACCGGTGTGCCCAGGTAGTACCGGTAACTGTGGTCGTCCAGTTCCTGGCACAGCTCGGTGTGCCGGGCGCGAACCTCGTCGGGGATGTCGGTGGTGGTGTCGGGCGCGCTCACTCGGTACCTTTCTCGCTCTCGTGCTCGCCTGCTGCGGGCGCTACCTTCGGGGCTCGTCCCGCAGGACCCGGGCACCGGCTCGGGAGGCGTTCAGGGCCGCCCTCGCGTGGCCGGGCGAGGCGCCCGCCAGCCCGCACGTGGGCGTGGTGACCACCGCGCGGGAGAGCAGGTCGGGGGAGAATCCCAGCCGGTTCCACAACTCGCGAACAGGATCGACAGTAGCGGCGGGGTCGGACATTCGCGCGGTCCGCGCGGGCGCGGCGTCGTCGGTGGAGGGGACCACCCCGAGCAGGAGTCCGGTGCCCGCCTCCACGGCCGTGCCGACCGTCTCGTCGTGGTCGCGGGTGAGGAGGAGGGCGTTGAGGCTCAGCGCGCGGGCGCCGCTGCGGCGCAGCAGGTCGACGGGGACGCCCGGGGCGCAGCAGTGCGCGGCGGGGACGGCCCCGGTGCCCTCGATCGCGGCGAAGAGGAGGCGCAGGGCGGCCTCGACGCGCACCCGGTCGACGGCGGGCAGGCGGCCGTAGCCGCTGGCGGTGGGCAGGGCGCCCAGTAGGACCGCGGGCAGGGAGGGTTCGTCGACCTGGACGAGGAGCCGGGCGCCGGGGACCCGCCTGCGGACCTCGGCCAGGTGCGCGAGGACGCCCTCCAGGTGGGACTCGGTCAGGTCGCGGCAGGCCCCCGGGTCGGAGGCCAGGCGCTGGCCGTTGCGCAGCTCGACCGACGCGGCCAGGGTCCACGGCCCGGCGACCTGCACCTTGAGGGTGCCGGTGAAGCCGTGGGCGTGCTCGGTGAGGGCGTCGAGGTCGTAGGACATGAGGCTGGCCGCGCGGCCCAGGTCGCGCCCGGGGCTGTCGGCGACCCGCCAGCCGCTGGGCTGGACCTCCACGGGGAACTCCACCAGGAGGCCGCAGGTGCGGCCGACCATGTCGGCGCCGACACCGCGCGCGGGCAGCTCGGGCAGGTGCGGCAGGTCGGGGAGTTCGCCGAGGACGGTGCGCATCGCCTCGTCGGGGTCCTCTCCCGGCCAGGACCCGACCCCGGTGGAGGACGCGGCGGGCCAGGGGTAGGGGTGCTGTTCGCTCACATCGCCCAAGGTTAGGGCAACGCGGCCCGGGCGGGCGCTACCGTCGGAACGCGTCGGGGCTAACCCGCGGAGGCGCGGTGGGGGTAGGCGGCGCCCTCGGGCTCCTCGGGGGCCTGCTCGGCGGTGCGGGAGCGGCGGGCGCGCAGCACCATCACGGCCACGACCGCCGCGGCCAGCGCGGCCACGCCGAGGGCCGCCCACGGCGAGTCCAGGAACAGGGAGAACCAGGTGCCCACCAGGCCGCCGATGACCACACCCCACAGGCCCGCCCAGATCAGCGAGCCGACGAACATCGCGGCGAGGTAGCGCGGGAAGCGCATGCGCATCGCGCCCGCGGCGAGGTTGACGGCGGTCTGCACGCCGACGGTGCAGAAGCTCAGGGTGACCACGGGCGCGCCGTAGCGGTCGATGCGCCGCCGGGCGGCGTCAAGCCGGGGGCCGAGTCTGGCGCCCATACGGCTGCGGGTCACCCCGGCGCCCAGGCCGCGGCCGATCCAGTACGTGGCCTGGGCACGGCACAGGACCACGCCGAGCAGCGTGAAGTAGACGATCCAGAACGGCTGGCCGTCGAGGAAATCGAACTCCGGCATGGGCAGGCCCCCTCACCTCGCCCCGCAACTATGCTATGCCTTACCTAAGTTCGGCAAGGGATCGCGGGCGACGAACCAGGTGGGACAGCCCACTCCGCCGCCGTCGCGCCCCCGGGCGGCCGCTCCGGGCGGCCCGTGCGCACGCTCGCACGGACCGCCGAACCGGCTTCCCTCAGACCGCGACCCCGGTTCTGGAGGTGGCGGAGATCGTGGCCGACCCCAGCACCGTGTCGCCCTGGTAGACCACCACGGCCTGTCCGGTGGCCACGCCGGTGGCGGGCTTGGCGAGCCGGACGACCAGTTCGGGGCCGCCGTCGCCCTCGCGCTGCCACACGCTCGCCGGGTAGACCTCGCCGTGGGCGCGCAGCTGCACGTGGCAGTCGGTCGGCTCGGTCAGGGGCTCGCTGCCGCTCCACACCGGGCGCACGCCGGTGATGGCGTCCACCCGTAGGGAGGCCCGCGGCCCCACCGTGACGGAGTTGTCGACCGGCTCGATGGACAGCACGTACCGCGGGTGGGCGGCGCCGCCCAGGCCCAGGCCCCTGCGCTGGCCCACGGTGAAGGTGTGCGAGCCGTTGTGCGTGCCCACCACCGTGCCGTCCTCGTCCCGGATCGGCCCCGGCCGCTCGCCGATGCGCCGGTTGAGGAAGCCCGCCGTGTCACCGTCGGCGATGAAGCAGATGTCGTGGCTGTCGGGCTTGTCCGCCACCGACAGGCCGCGCCGCTCGGCCTCCGCGCGCACCTCGTCCTTGGTGCAGTCCCCCAGCGGGAACACCGCGTGCTCCAGCTGCTCGGCGTTGAGCACGCCCAGCACGTAGGACTGGTCCTTGACCGCGTCCACGCTGCGCACCAGGCGCCCGTCGACCTTGCGAACGTGGTGTCCGGTGGCCACGGCGTCGAAGCCCAGGGCGACGGCCCGGTCCAGCACCGCCTCGAACTTGATCTTCTCGTTGCAGCGCAGGCACGGGTTGGGGGTGTTGCCCGCCTCGTACTCGGCCACGAAGTCCTGCACGACCTCGCGGTCGAACTCCTCCGACATGTCCCACACGTAGAAGGGGATGCCGATGACGTCGGCGGCCCGCCGCGCGTCGTGGGAGTCCTCCACGGTGCAGCAGCCGCGCGCGCCCGTGCGGTAGGACTGCGGGTTCTTGGAGAGCGCCAGGTGGACACCGGTGACGTCGTGGCCCGCCTCGGCCACACGGGCCGCGGCGACCGCGGAGTCGACCCCGCCCGACATGGCGGCGAGTACACGCAAAGTCATAGTGGTTCCAGGGTATGCGTTGGTGGGGGGACAGAAACCCCGCCTGGGGGGACAGGAACTTCTGACCGGGGGACAGAGAACCCGAGCCGGGGGGTCAACGGGCAGACCCGGCAGGAGGGGTACGGCGGCGCCCGGGCGGGACCGGGCCGCGCTCCCGGGACGGCCGACCGTCCGCCGGACGACCCCCGGACGCGGCGGCGAGTGTGGTCGTCCGCTTCTGCGAAAATCGGGGCATGGCTCTGTTCCGTCGTCGCCGCTCCGCCGACTCCACCTCCTCAGTCACCGCCTTCTGGGACGCCTGGCCCGCCGAACGCGAGGCCCTGGCCAGCGCGGTCGAGTCGGACCAGCCCGTGCCCGCCGAGGTGTCCGAGCGCGTCACCGCGCTGGTCCGCTCCATCCACCCGGACATGGAGTGGGAGGTGGGCCGCGCACCGAAGCCGAGCGGCGGCCTGGAGGACCTCGACCTGTCGACCGACGTGGACCCGGGCAAGCTCCTGGAACAGCTGGCCGCCCTGGACGACCCCTCCCGGCTGACCGACGGCCCCGCCTACGCCCTCACGCTGCGCCCCGGCGGCTCGGAGGAGGCGCGCATCCTGTCCGAACGCTGGGCGCGCTCGGCCCCCGAGGACCCCCGGTGGCTGTTCCGGCCGGTGCGGCCCGCCGACCACGACCAGCTCTCCTCCACCGTCAACCTGGACGACCACGAGCTCGACCTGTCGCACGTGTCGGTGTCCATGCGGGTCGACCACGCGACCGGCAAGGTCGAGGTGGGCGTGTACCACCCCGACAACATGTTCCTGCCCGAGAGCACGCGCGCCGCCGTGGCCGAGCACGTCACCCTGCTGGCGCTGGGCGAGGACGACCGGGTGCGGTGGATCGGTGAGACGGCGCCGCTGGACGAGCCGCCGCTGGACCCGCTGCCGCCCACGTCGATGCCCGCCGTGGTGCGGCAGATGGCGGACATGCTCGGCGGGTCGGGCGGCTGGGCGACGCTGCACGGGCGCATCCCCCTCCAGGGCGCGGTGGAGATCCTGCTCCGCCACCCGCTGACCCGTCGCGACTTCCCGGCGTTCACCTTGTTCGTGCAGGTGATCGTGCCGTACACGCACACGGACGAGGACAGGCTGCCCACCGGCGCCTCCGCCTCGGCGCTGGACGACCTGGAGGCCCGGATCTCGGGTGTGCTGGGGGACAACGGCGCGCTGTTCATGCGCCAGACCGTGGGCGGCAGGCGCGACTACCGCTACTACCTGGACCCGGACTCGGGCGTGCTGCCCGAGTTCGAGGCCGTGCTGACGGACTGGTCCGAGGGGGAGGTCAAGCTGCGCAGCCAGCTCGACCCGTCCTGGGCGCAGTTCAACGCCGCGCGCAGGCCGTTCCGCCGCCAGCTGGGCGAGTAGGGCGCGGCCGGGACGCGGCCGGGACGGCTGTTCACCGCCGCGAGGGCAACGGATCACCGGTTCTTGGTCCGCCGCCGGCTCCGGGGGCGCCGGGGTCAACCCGAAATCCCGCCTTGCACATCTGGCCCCCAAGTCACAACAGGCGTAACGTGTCATTTCCGCCAGGAGGATGATGCGGCCTTGGACGGTGTGCTGCCACGAGCACCATCGGGTCGGCCTCGGGTCGCCGCGGTCGGCGCGATCCTCGCCCTGTGCCTGGTGGGGGCTCCGCTGATGTCCCTGTTCCCCGTGGGGGTCTGGGACACCGCCCGCGCCCTGACGATGAGCGGCGCGGGCCAGGGGGTGCTGCTGCTCGCGCCGGTGGTCGCCGGGGGCGTCCTGCTCATGTTCTGGCTGTCGGCCCAGTGGCTGGAGATGTCCGGCGTGAACCACCCCTTCGCGTCGGCCGCGCTCGTGACGGCCACCGCCGTGGTCACGCCCGTGGTCGTCGCGTTCCTGGCCCCGGAGGTCATGCCGCTGCCCTGGGGAACGGCCGCCAACACCGCCTTCCTGTCCGGGACCGTCGCGACGCTGGGCATGGGCGCGTCGATGCTGTTGGACCGGCCGTCCGACCGCTGGCGGCCGGGGGTGCTGCCCGCCGTGGCGGTGGTCGCCGCGCTGCTCGCGGCGCTGCCCGCCGTGGGGGACGCGGTGCTCGCGCGGGCGGCCGACGAGCGTTCGCGCGCGCAGATCATGTCCTTCGAGCGGACCATCGCGGTGCTGGACCACCCGGGCTGGTCGCTGGCCCAGGTGCACGAGGTGGAGGACGGCCTGCGCCTGACCTACCGCGACGAGAACGGGGCGCCGCTGCACGTGCTGACGTGGGACGGCGCGCGTTCGGCCGAAGCCGAGCTGGACGAGGGCTGCGGTTTCCCCGGCACGTGGTGCCGCGACCTGGGGACGGCGGTGGTCGTGCACCACGCCGACGGCCACCCGAGCGAGCTGCGCACGCACCTCGGCGACGGCACGGTGGCGATCCTGCTCCCAGAGCCGGGCACGCCCACCGACCTGCTCGGGGTGTCCCGGGCACTGCGCCCCGAGGAGCCCGGTGAGCGCCGCGACCTCGTGGAGGCCGTCACCGCGTGAGGTGTCGCGCGGGCCCGTCCCCGCCGTGCCCGGGACGGACCACTGTGCTGCCGCTGACGTTCCGGTCCTGGCGCTACCGCCCCGTACGGGTGCGTCCCGCCGCCCACCGGGCCGCCCCGTGGTCGGCTTCCCCGCGTGACCGCCTCCGCTGCCCCCGGTCAGGGACTGCCGGGCGGGTCCGGGAACGCGGACCGGCCGGCGTCGCCGTACAGGCGGCGGGCCAGGTTCCTCATGGCCCGGCGCATCCCCGGCGGGTCCCGCTCGTCCGAGCCGACCGAGGCCAGGTGGGACGAGAAGGAGCCGAAGAGGTGGTCGCCGTCGCGGAACCCCTCGGGCAGCTCGGCGAACCACCGGTAACCGCACGGCTGGTGCGGGGCCCCGGCCTCCGTCAGGAAGTCGTCGATGTCGCGGTCGACGCCCGCCCGGTCGGTGCGCGTCCTCTCCTCCCACCGCTGGACGCGCCTTCCGCGGCTCTCGCAGGTGACGTGGACCGGGGAGGGCGTGCGCCGCTCCGGGCACCGGACGGCGTGCTCGGGGCCGATCGCCCAGGCGACCAGGGCGTGCCAGCCGGATTCGGGGACCTCGACGAACCTCCTGCCGCGGAGTTCGGGGTGTTCGCCGGTGTCCGCCTCGTGCGGGGGCAGGGGGAGGACGGGGTACTCCGACCACGAACGCCCGCTCAGGTCCTTGCGGCGCCCGCCCACGTGGAAGTGGACCATCTCCGCCGTGGTCTCCTTCCGCTTCGCGGAGGTCCAGTGGTCGTCTCGCGGCGCGTCGCTCATGGACAGCGGCCTTTCCGGGGATCTGGAGGAGTGCTTACCGCCCGTTCCTATCGCGCGGCGGGGGCCGGAACCAGGGGCGAGGGGACCGGCCGTGCGGCCGGGAGCGGCCACGCGCCCACCACCGGCACGCGGAGGCCTCGCCGCGCACGGAGCGCGGAGCCCCGGCACGCGCGAAGGCGCCCCCGGTCGGAACCGGGGGCGCCTTTCGGTGCCGGGATCAGGAGAGGGGCGGAGTCAACCGCCTCGGCTGGTGGAGCCGCTTTCGCGGTGCCTCAGCCGTTCTCCTTCTTGATGCGCTCGACGAGCATCTTCTTGCCCTGGTCGCCGGCCTTCTGGTTGTTCTCCTGGATCCGGCGGAACCACTGGGCGAGCTCGTCGTCGCCCTGTTTCTCGGCGTCCTTGATGTAGCCCTCCAGGCGCCAGACGTTCTCCAGCGACTGGTGGACGGCCCAGACCAGGTTGTAGTTCTTGTCCTTGAGCGGGCTCTCGGGCTCAGCCATGACAACCTCCTCGGTACCGTGTCTTTCCGCTGCCGGGATTCCACTGCCCAACCCGCCCTGCGGGTACACACGGCGACGGGCGATGACGCGCGGCCCCGCTCCGCCCCGACCGGACCGAGCCCCCACTGGTCGGACCTTCCCTCCGGGCGCGGCCCGGTTACTCGGAAGCCGCGGTGTAGTAGTAGGGCTCCTCGTCCTCGTCGTAGTCCTCGTCCTCGTCGTCCCTGCCTTCGTCGAGGTCGAGTTCGACCCCCGTCCCGGCGAACGCGGCCCGCACCCGCTCCACCATCTCCTCGCTCATGAAGTGGTGGTGCAGGTCGAGCTTGCGCAGACCGGAGAAGGCCTCGGCCCGGTCGACGAGTCCCCGGGCACCCCGGTCCGTCAGGATGCCCAGAGACAGGTCGAGTACCTCCAGATGCTTGACGACCGGCGCCTCGGCCAGCACCGGGACCCACTCGGCCCACTTCTCGGCGTTGCGCACCCCCAGGTACCTCAACCGGGGGAACGCCTCGCCCGAGAGCACCGGCGCCAGGTCCTGCGGAGAGGTGCTGCCGCCGTACTCCTCCATCCCCAGCCACAGTTCCAGGTGCTCCAGCGCGGGCAGGCCCGAGGACGCCACCTCCCGCACGACCCGGCCGGGCAGGCCCCCGCTCTGGAGGGTGAGGGAGCGCAGCGAGGCGTGCGAGGGCACGTGCAGCCCGAGTCGACCCTCCATGCCGTCGGCGCCCTTCACGGTGAGCTCCTCCAACCGGGGGAAGGCGGCCACGAGCGGTGCCAGGTCGGGCTGGGAGATCCAGGAGAGCTCGCACTCGTCGAAGGTGATGTCGCCGAAGAAGACCGAGCGCAGGTTCGGCAGCGCGTCGGCGTGCTCGACCAGCAGGTCCACGGCCTGGTACAGACCTCCGTCGGAGGCGTAGCCCCATTCGCCGATGACGAGTGCCGTGAGCTGCCCGGGGTCCACCTCGGACAGGAACCGGGCGAAGTAGTCGGTTCCTTTGTCCTCGGGGATCGTGTGGAGGTGCTCGCTGGTTCGCAGCCGCCAGGCGGTGGAGGCGGGGTCGCGCGGGTCTGCGCCCCACTTCCGGATCTGTTCGAGCCGCTCCTCCCACGTGCCTCTGGCGGGGAACTCGACCACGGGCAGACCCGCGAACTCGGTGAGGTCGGACATGAGGACTCTCTTCTCAAGCTTCAGGGGGCGAAATGCCCCCCATGCCTAGCAGTTCCGGGCGACAGACGGGGATTCGGTGATCTTCCGCCCCCGGCAAGTGTCGGCCTGCGACCGCGCTCCAGGACGACACGCCTCAACCCGGCCGCGCCCGGGCACGGTCGGGCTACTCGGCCGCCGCGGTGTAGTAGTAGGGCTCGTCCTCGTCGTCGTCCTCGTCCTGCTCGGGCTCCAGCCGGTCGGACAGATCGATCTCGACCCCGGTTCCGGCGAATGCGGCCCGCACGCGCTCCTCCATCTCCTCACTCAGGAAATGGTGGTGCAGGTCGAGTCTGCGCAACCCGGAGAAGGCCTCGGCCCGGTCGACGAGTTCCCGGGCACCCCGGTCCGTGAAGATCCCCAACGACAGGTCGAGCACCTCCAGGTGCTTGACGGCAGGAGCCTCGGCCAGCGCCGGGATCCACCCGTCCGCCCCCTCGGCGTTGCGCACACCCAGGTACCTCAGCCGGGGAAACACCTCACCGGAGAGCGCCGGCGCCAGGTCCTGCGGGTAGGTGTCGCCGCCGTAGTCCCACACCCCCAGCCACAGCTCCAGGTGCTCCAGCGCGGGCAGGCCCGAGGACGCCACCTCGCGCACGACCCGACCGGGCAGGCCCCCGCTCTGAAGGGTCAGGGAGCGCAGCGAGGCGTGCGAGGGCACATGCAGCCCGAGCCGGCCCCGCATGCCGTCGGCGCCCTTCACGGTCAGCTCCTCCAACCGGGGGAAGGCGGCCACGAGCGGAGCCAGGTCGCTCTGGCTGATCCAGGACAGCTCGCTCTCCGTCATCTCGATGTCGCCGACGAAGACGGACCGCAGATTCGGCAGCTTGTCGGCGTGCTCGATCAGCGCCTCCAGGAAAGCCTCCGGACCTCCCTGGGCGGGATAGCCCCAGGCACCGATGACCAGCGCCCTCACCTGCGCGGTGTCCACCATGGACAGGAAACGGGCGACGTGTTCCTCGCACCCTTCCTCACGGACCCTCCTGGCGCCGTCGCTGGTCCGCAGCCGCCAGGCCACGGAGGCGGGAGCCTGCGGATCCCCTCCCTGCCTACGGATCTGTTCGAGCCGCTCCTCCGTCGTGCCGCTGGCGGGGAACTCGACCACGGGCAGACCCGCGAACTCGGTGAGCTCAGGCATAGGAAATCCCTTCAGGGGTGGAATGTCCCCATACCTAGCAGTTCCGGGAGACAGGCGTGGATTCGGAAGGCCCCGGGGGTGTCGACCAGTGGCCCCCACCCCCGGGATGACACGTCTGCTCACGTCCGTCGACAGCGGAACGGAAGGCGGGGCGCCGTGGTCGGTCAGACGAGTGTGGAAGCGCGAGGGCGGCCGAAGGAGCAGCGCCCGCACCCGAAAGCCTTCCCCAGGCCTCCGGGTGTTCCGCTACAGGGAGGCGGAAGGCGGTGGCTGCGCCGCGTCCCCGTTCCCCCGCCTGACGGACTCGGCCGGTCCCCCGGGCTGGACTGTCCGGACGGCCTGGGCTGTCTGCGTCGCCTGGTCCGTCTGAACGTTCCCCGGAAGGCCGTCGGTGCCGGGGTCCGCATCCCGCTCGCGCAGCATGCGGTCCAGGCGTTCGACCTGCTGCCCGAGTTCCAACAGCCGGTTCATGACCGCCTCGTGCTGGACCTCCTCCAGCTCCTGGTCCTCGGCCCAGCGGACCTCGCTGATCTCCTGTTCCAAGGACGTGACGATCACCGCGATGACCAGGTTCAGCATGATGAACGCGGTCAGCACGATGTAGCAGACGAAGAAGATCCAGGCCGTCGGATGCTCCGCCAGCACCGCGTCCGAGACGTCCGGCCAGCCCTCCGTCGTCATCAGCAGGAACATCGTGTACAGCGACGTGCCCAGGTTGTCGAAGAACTCGGGCACGGCCTCACCGAACAGCTGGTGGGCGATGATCGCGGAGGTGTAGATGACCACCAGGAGCAGGCCGATCACCGTCCCCACCCCCGGCATGGCCTTGAACAGCGCGGTGATGATCTGCCGCATCTGCGGGACGGCGGTGATCACCCGCAGGATCCGCAGCACCCGCAGGATGCGGAGCACGGCGAACGGGCCGGTGGCCGGAATCACCGAAATCAGCACCACCAGGAAGTCGAACCAGTTCCAGGCGCTCCGGAAGAACCGTCCCCGCCAGGCGTGGATCTTGAGGGCCATCTCGACCACGAACACACTGACGACGACGTACTCGATGATCACCAGATACGGAAGGGTGGAACCCCCATAAGTCATCCAACCCAAAATCACGGCATTGACCAGAATCACCGCGAGCATGATGTTGGAGAACCACTGACTCTCCACAAGCCTGGTGACCTGAGCACGCCGCAATGCCACTTCCCCCTCACCAATTCCACTTCCGAGCGATTCGGACATGGAGCACCAAATATATCGAAGTGGACTCAACTCCTGTGCGGCGCGGCTGCCTTTGGTCAGGCGTGTACAGCTTCACGCCCACACCGGCCGACACCGCCTCACCCCGTGCCCACACTTCACAGAAGGCGCGCCCTCACGGTTCCGGCGGCCGCCCGGAAGGCACCGGAAGCGCAAATGGCGGGTGCCGCATCCCACACCCCGGCTTCCGGTCCGATCAATGATCGAAGGCGGTGGGGCCGAAAACACCGCGCCAGCCGGAGGCACTCCTCCTCGGTGGAAGGGCCCTCCCCGACGAGGAGGGCGCGAGGACGAGGGGCTCTGTGAGGAGGGGGGGAAGAGGCGTGCGAGGGTGCGCGGGCGGGTGGGCGTTGGTTCGGGAGGTCCTGCACGTCACTGGTATGTTCACTGCTGGCCACGGCAGGAAGCCCGACACGGTGACGAGCCCGAGCCGTCGACAGCGCCAGCGCCCGCGACACAGGAAGAGACATGGCGGAGCTGAAGTACTTCACAGGTTCGATGAACTCGGGCAAGAGCACGATGGCCCTCCAGGAGCACCACTCACGCGGCGGCGAAGGGGTGCTGTACACGAAGCAGGACCGCGCCGGAGCGGGCATCATCTCGTCCCGCCTGGGCCTGGAATCCCCCGCCGTGGAGGTGGGCGACGACCTGGACCTGTACGACGACATCGCCGACCGCAAGGCCCCCTACGTCATCTGCGACGAGGCCCAGTTCCTGTCCTACAAGCAGGTGGGACAGCTCGCGGGGGTGGTGGACGGGATGCGGATCGACGTGTACTGCTACGGGATCCTCACCGACTTCCAGGGGCAACTGTTCCCCGGCTCGAAACGCCTGGTGGAACTCGCCGACAAGATCGAGGTCCTGCCGGTGTCCGCGCGCTGCTGGTGCGGCGGGCGCGCCACCCACAACGCGCGCGTGGTGGACGGGGTCATGATCTACGAGGGCGAGCAGGTACACATCGGCGGCAACGAGTCGTACGCGACCCTGTGCCGCCACCACTTCATGGCCGGAGTCGCCTGACCGGACCAGAGCCGTGGATGCCCACGGCCGTCCAGTCGCCGTGGCCACGGAAGAGCGGCGGGTTACGCCCTGTCACCTCACTCCGGGATCATAGTACCGAGGTCGTTGTCCAACCGGGTCTCCAATTTCATCACCTCATGCGAGAACTCTGCTGCCGAAGCATCATCCTCCGCAGTCATGTTCACCATGAAGACCCCACTCCTTTTTCTGGCGACCACAGTGTAGAAGTTTCCTTCTCCGCTCTCCGGGACGCCATAGAAGTAGTGGGCTTCATCAACCATGGAATAGGGACCGCTCTCCTCGATGACGCGACCGGAGGATTCGATCTCATCGACCCAGGTTTCCAGATCAGCCTGAGCTAATTCGTCTCGATTGTCTTCGGGAGAGTAGATGACGGCACGGTAGGTGAATTCGAATTCCCATGGAACCGCATACGTCGCATCAGGCCGGACGATGCCACCACACGAACCTGAACGGACCAGGTTGCCCTCTGCAGGAGGCCCACCGTCTATGGACTCGTCTTTCGGTTCCTCAGACCCCGAGGTCAGACTGAGTTGGATCGCGGATATCGAATCAACGATCTCACAGAGATCGAACCTGTCTTCCAGAAACTCGTCTCGAGGGGCAGTCGGCTGGGCAGCGACAGAACCGGGATCGGCAGGATTTTCTTCCTCCGAACTGAATCCCGATGTCAGGGTAGAGATGAATGTCCCGAGTAGAGCGACGACAACACCGAAGACCCCGAAGGCCGCCAGGGTTCCGCACCCGAAAACCGCCGCGGCGGCCTTCCACCCGTGCAGCCCCTGCTTGCTGGGCGGTGCCTTCTGGTCAACCACGACTGTCCTGCGCCTCCAACTGGGCCTGCACGTCCGGGTGCTCCAGCGGACGGGTAAAACCCATGACATCCGCACGATTGGGGTCATCGTACTCGCGCACCGCGATCGGCCCACAGTTGGTGCACCAGGCTTCGACCATCAGCCCGTCGCCGATCACCATTCCCACGTGTCCCGGTCCGGGGGGCTCCCCCGCCCGACTCACATGGAAGAACACCAGGTCGCCGGGCTGCTCCTCTCCCGGTGAAACCTCGGGGCCGAAACCCCACTGGTCCTGGGAGATCCTCGGAATGGTGACGCCGATGCTCTCGTAGGCCTTCTGCATCAGACCGGAGCAGTCGAACCCGGTCGGGCCGACGCCACCCCAGATGTAGGGCTTGCCGCGCTGGGCCAGGGCCCAGTCGACCACGGCCTGGGTCAGCTCGTCCGGAGCGCTTCCGATCGGGGCACCCTGCGCGTCGAGCTGGCAGGCGACCGCGGCTTCGATGGAGCCCGACGTGTCGTACTCCCCCTCCGCGTACTGCTCTGCCCACTCCAGCACGTCGTCCACGTACCACCAGGCGTGGTTGTAGCCGTAGATGGCCTGACGGACGTCATTCTTCAGGCCGTGGGCGATGAGGTAGTCGGCGGCGGCCGGGATCGCGTCGGCGGGGTCGTAGACGCTGACGATGCCGTCGTCGTTTCCGTCGACGCCGTAACCCTGTTCCGGGCGCTCGTCCACCGGCTGCACGGGCTCGCCGCCCCAGCTGTTGCCCGCCGCGGAGCCGTCCAGAGAACCGAACTGCATCGGTCCGGCCGCACCCCAGTCGTTGTGCCCCTCGGTGATCCCCGGGCCCTCCCAGCGCCCGTGGTGGGACTCCACCTGGCCCACACCCGCCAGGATGTTCCACGGAATCCCGCGGTCCTCCCCGACCTCCGTGTAGATCCGCAGGTAGTTCTCCGGGATGGAGTTCATGGCGTAGCCGCTCGCGTCCGGCTGCTCGGCGTCCGTGTCCGGCCCGCAGACCAGACCGTTCGCCATCATGGAGCCGATCTGCTGGGTGGTGTTGGTGATCACGGGGATCACCAGCATCGCGAACATGGTCGTCAGGGCGACCGCGACAGCGACGGCGGCGCCGAACCACAGGCCCGCCGCACCCCTGTCAGAGGGCCTGCGGGTGAAAAGGGAGATCACGGGGTCACTCCTCTCCGAACTGCCCGGCGTCGGCGGGCTGGAAGTCGAAGACCCTCCAGGAGCCGCCGCTGCGCACCACGGTGACGGCGAACTCACCGAGGTTCTCGTCGAACTCGGCGCTCCCCGTCTCGGTGATGGACTGCGCCGTCACGACGAAGGTGACCGAGTCGGCGCCGAAGGTCCGTACCGAGTCGACCTGGGCCCGTCCCTCGGCGACGGCCTCGGCCTCGGACATCTCGCTCCAGAAGGCGCCGACCCTGCTGGTCTCGGCCAGAACCCCGGCGAACTCGGGGGTGGCCAGCTCCTCCATCGAGGCGTAGTAGGACTCGGGGGACTGGGTGTAGTCGATGGTCCCGTAGGCCTCGGCGAAGGCCCGGGCCGCCGCCCCGGCCGCCTGGAGCTCCGCCTCCGTGAAGGGGAACCAGTCGAGGACGTCCACGTCCTCGGCGGCGGTGGTCGGGAGCGGGCTCGGCTCGACGGTGGACAGCCCGTCCGGGCCGCCGGGTCCGCCCGGAGGCTCCTCCTGGACGGCTTCGGGTTCCGGGGAAGCCGCGGAGGGATCGTCCTCCTCGGCGCCCCCGAAGCCTCCGAGGCTGAGGTAGAGCCCGAACACGACCAGCACGACGATCAGTCCGATGAAGACAGCCCGCTGGGCGCGTTCGGGGAGAGGGTTGGGCATCGCTTCGGGCCTTTGTTCGTCAGTCGTCGTTCAACCAGAAGGGAACGTCCCGCTTGCGGTCCCTCGTCGTGGAAGAACTGCTCTCCCCCCAGAAGGGGGTGATGGGCGCGTCGTCCCTGCGCTTGCCGGAACCGGTCAGCCAGCCGCCGTCACCGTCGCCCCGGCCCCGGCTCTCGCCGGAGGGCGCGGGACGGGCGGGACGCTGGGGAGCGGGGCGTTCGCGCCGCTCCCTCGGCGAGCCCCAGCGAGAGGCGCGGGCGTTGGGGTTGCCCCGGGCCGGGGTGTCCGCGCGACCGCCGAAGATGCCCTGTCCGGTGCTGGGCTCGGGCCGCTCGGAACTCGCGGCGCGTCCGCTCCCGGCGGCGGGGGCGCTCCCGCCGAACACCGAGCCGCCGCCTCCACCGCCGTCCCGGCGCTCGGAGCCGCCGCGGCCCCCCGAACCGGTGCCGAACACAGAGGCCCAGCCGCTGTCGCCGGTACCGGTGTAGCCGCCGCTGGGCCGGGGCGGGATGGCACCGGAGGCCGCGCTGCTACCGGAGAGGCTCGGCGCCTGGTCACCGCTGCGCGCGGGCCCGGCGGGCCGGCTGCCGCCACCGCCACCTCCGCCAGCCGGAGCGCTCCTGGTGACGTTGAGGGGCGGGGCCGCGTTGTCGCGCACCCTGCCGTACCCGGCGGTGCCGCGTGCCCGCGCTCCGTCCGCGCGGACCGGACCGCCGTCGGCCGGGACCTCGTCGCCGACCCCGGTGTCCACACCGCCGTTCGGGGCTGCTCCCCCGCCCGCGGGGACTCCGGCTGCCGCTCCGGCGATCTGCGGTCCCCGGCGCAGCCCCCAGGCCTGGGCCTTGAGGTTGGCGACCGGCGGCAGGACCACCGCGCTCCGGCTGAGCGCCTGGCTCTGCGCGGCGTCACTGACGATGCGCGAGGTGAAGGTGTTCGCGTTGACCGAGGAGAACAGGTAGGCGAAGGGCTTGCGGTAGACGAAGAGGGCCACGGTGAAGAGTGCCAGCAGGATCATCTGCAGGCCCCAGCCGAGGCTGGTGGACATGACCATGCCGTAACACATGACCAGGAGCGAGATCAGGAGTACGACGAAGATCTGTTTGAGGAGGAAGCCGATCATCAGCTCGACCCAGCGCAGCAGGACCATGCGCCCGTAGCCGGGGTGAATTCCGATGAGCAGGAATATGGGAGCGAGGAGGAAGAGCAGCAGGAAGGCGATCTTCAGCACGATGAGCGCCACGGACCCGGCGAGGATCAGTCCCCCGGCGAAGACCGAGGCGAAAAGCGCGAGTGTGGCCACTCCCAGGCGGCTTCCTTGATCATCACCCGAGAAGAGGGGGTAGACGCTGGGGTAGAACTCCTGCACGTCAGCAGCTATGGCCTCATACGCCTCTTGCTTCTCTGCAACGAGTTCGTTGGCGTCGATCTCCTCATCAGCGATCTGCTGCTGCTCAATTCTGCTGATCCCCTGAGTAGCGATGAGGTCGGTTCCGTGGACGTGTGCAGCTGATTCGGCGATATCCCCGTTTCCGAACTGCCCGGAGACCCAAGGCTGGCAGACGAGACTGGACCACAGCATGTCCGCGTTGCGCCTGACCTGGAAGTCGGCCTCGGACTCCCAGTCAGCGCGCTCCGGTGGCTCCGCCCCTGAGGGGCAGGTCCCCGACCCTCCCCCATAGGGCACCTGCCCGATCGTGCTCGTCACCAGCTGACTGCCGGAGTTCACCAAGCCACTCGCCATACCCATGATCTGGGCCGGGTTGACGAGGATCCACAGCCCCAGAGCCGTCGCCGCGATCATCCAGATACTGGACTCGATCGTGAGCGTCATCCTCTTCCGGATGAGCCCGTACCAGCCCAACCACAGGGCACCGAGGATGACGACGGTGGGGATCAGCGGGCGCCAGATGCCCTCCCTCAGCGTGACGACCACGTTCTCGACGAGTTCGTTGAAGCTGGCGAGGAGACCGTCGGAGGTCGCGGCCTGGTACACCGTGATCGTCGACTGGTTGATGGTCTTGGACAGGTCCCAGGCCGTGTTGGCCAGGGTCGCCTGCGCGCCGTTGCTGATCCCGTCGACGCAGGACTCCGTGATCATGTGCCACTGCTGTCCGGCGGTGCCGTACTGGCCGTACATGCTGGCGTCGGGCGGCAGGCCGTCCGTGGAGCCCTCGATGGAGGACTGCGACTGCGGGGGCACGAGCAGGCCGTCGGAACCGCTTCCCGCCGACTCCGGCAGCGGCGCGGGCTCGCCCGGGCACAGCGGGTTCGCCTGCGCCCCGCTGAGGGGCAGCACGACGAGACCGGTCAGCATGAGGAACGTCATCAGGAGGCGTCGCCATCCCCGCCGTCGGACGTGCTGATGCGTCATCTGCTGGCTCCTGCGTCGTGGTTCGGCCGAAGGCGATGTTCGCAGACACCGGGGCCCCGTCGACGCGCCCGTACACACGTGCACACCGCACGCGGTCGTGCGCGACCGCAAGGTCCCCGCATGTCTCTACCCCATCCTCTATGGTGCGTCATCACCGGGTCGGGGAACGGTCGCAACGCGTCGGGTTTTCCCCTTCTCTCCCCGATGCGGCCAGACCTTGGAGGACAAAGACCGCCTCTGTCAACGTTTACGCAGGTAGTGGGCGTGAACGGTCTTCCGAAACACCCGGAAACCACAAGGCCACAATTTCCTAGCCACCTCCGCACTATGAGGGTCGTCACATCCAGCTTCGCCACAAAAAGCGGACATAGAGCCATCAAACGGACTGACGCCCGATGCCAGAACTGCCTTCGGTGGAACCCCGAGTCCGCATTGCCGCAGGACCGAAACCTGACCTAGGTCCACAACGGCATCGCCCTGTTCCCTTCCGGCTCAACAGTCCCTCCCCGCCTGCACAGCCCCTCGTCCCCCTGCCGACCACCGCGTTGGACCGGCCCGGCTGGGAGCCGTCGTGGACGCGGTTCCGCGAGGACCCCCGGCAGCGGACGTCGGGCGGATACCCGCCGACCCCTCTCCGCGCCGCACCCGCCGCGCGGGTGACCGCTACCGGCCACCCTCACACCAAGGTGTGGGGAACTGTCCGCAATCGAGGGAGAATGGTTCAGGAAACATGGACGAGTGTCACAAAGTGCTGCTGTAGGGCTTTTCTCGGATAGATTGTCCTGCGCATCGTCACCCCTCTCCCGACCCCCCGAAGGGATGCGCGCCTATGTCCGCCTCCGGTCACTCCTCCGTCGGCCGCTACGAGCTGCGGGAGAGGCTCGGCGCTGGCGGGATGGGCACCGTGTGGCGCGCCTGGGACCCCTCCCTCCAACGCGATGTGGCCATCAAGGAGGTCCTCCTCCCCCAGGGCATGGACCCCGAGGCCCGCGCCGAGGCGCACGCCCGCACGCTGCGCGAGGCCCAGGCCACCGCGCGGATCAGCGACACGGCGGTGGTGACGGTCCACGACGTCCTCGAACACGAGGACAGCCCGTGGATCGTGATGGAGCTGCTCAGCGGCAAGTCCCTCCAGTACCAACTGGACCACCACGGTCCGCTGCCGGTGGAGCGGGTCGAGGAGGCCGCCAGGTCGCTGCTCGGCGGTCTGAAGGCGGTGCACGCGGGCGGGGTCACCCACCGCGACGTCAAGCCCGCCAACATCATGCTCACCGACGACGACCGGACCGTGCTGACCGACTTCGGGATCGCGAACGTCGACGGCGGCGCCGCCCTCACCCAGACCGGCGTGTACATCGGTTCGCCCGAGTACATGGCGCCGGAGCGGTTCGAGGGCAAGCGCGCGCTGCCCGCGTCGGACCTGTGGAGCCTGGGCGTCACCCTGTACGCGCTCCTGGAGGGGCGCTCGCCCTTCAAACGGGAGAGCATCACGGGGATCATCAGCGCGGTGCTGACCGCGCCGATGCCCCCGCGGCTGTCGTTGGACGACGTGGAGCACAGTCCCGCGAGCGCGCCGCTGCGGGCGCTGATCGCGGCACTGTTGGCCAGGGACGCGTCGGCGCGGCCCAGTCCCGACGAGGCGCTGGCCCTCCTGGAGCGGGAGAAGCAGGCGCAGGAGGACGACGGCGGCGTCGGCGCCCGGGCGCAGGACTCCCCCGGCAC
Source organism: Nocardiopsis sp. M1B1 (assembly GCF_052466615.1). NCBI lineage: Bacteria > Bacillati > Actinomycetota > Actinomycetes > Streptosporangiales > Nocardiopsidaceae > Nocardiopsis > Nocardiopsis sp. M1B1. The sequence goes on along the minus strand of NZ_CP196194.1, from coordinate 1,003,753 downwards.
CGGAGGCCGACCCGTGCCCCTCACCGGCCCCCGGGGCGCGGACAGCGGGTCGTGGAAGGCTCCGGGGAGCGAGGTCCGGAGCGGGTCCGGCGGCGCCGTGCCCACCGGCCCTTCGGGGGGTTATCGACCGCCGTTCCCCGCCGCGGGTCCGGGAGCGGCCGGTCAGGGAGGCCCGGGCCAGGGCGCTCCCGGCTCCGGCCCCCACCCGCCGTGGCACGCGGCCCCGAGCGGCCCCGACAGCCCCGCGTTCGCGAGCGGCCCGAACGGCCCCGGCGGGCCTCAGGGCGGACCGAATGGACCGGGTGGACCGGCGTTCCCGAGCGGGCCCCACAGCCCCCACAGTCCGGGCGGTCCCAACGGCCCCGGGTTCGCGGGCGGGCCCCACAACCCCGCGTTCCCCTCCGGTCCCCACGGCCCCGGTTTCCCGGGCGGGCAGACCGGTCCGGACCTCACCGGCGGCACGGCCGCGCACGGCCCCGGCGCGGGTCCGGGGGTCTACCCGCAGGCGCCGCACGCGACCGGGCACCAGCCCGGGCCGCAGTTGGCCCCGGCCCCCGGGGTGACCGGCCAGTTCTCCCTCCCCTTCCCCTCCGCGGGCACGCCGACGGGGCGGGGCCCGATGCCCGGCCAGCCGGTCGGCGGCCCGGGGCACCCGGGGATGTTCCCCGGGCACGGCGGCCCGGCCACCGGTGCCCGGATGCCGTGGGAGCGCCCCCGGAGGGGCATGCCCGCGACCGTGGTCACCGCGGCCGTGATGCTGGTCCTCAACGGGCTCTACCTGCTGGTCCTCGCGGTGCTGTTCACCGTGGAGTCCACCAGCGGGACCCAGGTGAACGGGGCCTCCATGGCCCAGCTCTACGTCTGGGGTCTGCTGTCGACGGTCGCGGCGCCCGCCCTGATGACCCGGTCGCGGCTGGTCTACGGGGGCGTCGTGCTCCTGCAGATGGTGGCGGCGGTGGTCCTGGTGCTCAACATGTTCACGGTGGTGGTCTACGCCCCCGAACAGCTGCCGGTCTACGTGCTGGTGCTGCTGGTGAACCTGGCGGTCGCGGGCCTGCTGCTGATTCCGGCGGGGGCGCGGGCCTACTTCGGGTTCGGGGCGGGCTTCCGCTGACGTCGTCCCCGGCGCCTTCGCGCAGGACCCGGGGGCCGGGCGGGCCGGTTCTCACGGCACCGTGGGCGCCGGAGCGCGGAGGCGGTGGCATGCTGCTCGCTATGCACGAGAATCCACGGGACCGGGGGGACAGGGCGGCGTCGGGGCTGTGGGGGCGCGTCGCGTGCGCCTGGGCGGTCGCCTTCGCCGTGCTCCACCTCTACTGGGCACTGGGCGGCAACTGGGGCCTGGGCGTCTCGGCGGGCCCTGTGGCCGCGGAACGCCCCGGTTGGTTCGTGGCGGTGGGCCTGTGGGGCGTGGGGCTGCTGTGCCTCGTCGGCGGCGCGCTGGGCTGGCTCCTCTCCAGACCGCGTCCCACCGGCCCGACGGGGCGATTGGTCAGGTCCCTGGGTTGGTGCGTCTGCGCCGTGCTGCTGCTGCGCGCCGTCACCGTCGAGGTGATGCTGCTGGCCGACCCCGCGGGCCGGGAGATCGCCGTCAGCCCGGAACAGCGGATGTGGACGCTGCTGCTGTGGAACCCCTGGTTCCTGGTCGGCGGACTCGTCTTCGGTCTGGCCGCGCTGGGGTTCGCGCGAACGCGCGCAGCGGGCAACGGCGGCTCCTGAGGGCGCGCCGCGGAACACCGGTCAGCGCCGAGGACCACCGCGGGAACCGGTCGCGGGCGTGGGGCCGACCGGTCCCTGCGCCGCCCCGGACCGCTCACCAGTGGGTGACCTTCAGCTCTCCCAGCTCCCCTAGGATGACGCGCCCCTCCTCCGCCAGGACGCGCACCGTCTCCTCCGCCTCGGAGAGGGTGACGTGGCGGCCCCGCGACACCGCCTCGGAGGGCGAGGGGGTCTCCATCCACAGCCGGGGGCCGCTCTCCCACACCATCTGCACGACGGCGCCGCCGGGAGCGCTGAAGACCGCGAACGTGCCCTTGATCGGTGTGAGGCGGTGGACGACCAGTCGCGCGGCGGCCGTCTCCAGGGGTTCGGCGTAGTCCATGAAGCCGAGGCCCTCCTCGGCGGCGTCCGCGTAGTGGACCTCCAGCAGCCCGGTGTGGGCGGAGCGGGCCTCCTCGCGCGGCCAGACGGCACCCACCACCCAGCGGCTGAGGGGTTCCTCCACGCGTTCGCGGGACAGCGCCGGTCCGTGCCGGACGCGCAGGAGGTCGAAGTCGCGTTCGAGGGCGATGCTGTGGCCCCGGTCGCTGCTCAGCGTGGCGACGAAGAAGCGCGGCAGCCAGGGCAGGACCATCCGCGACAGTTCGCGGACGCTCACGCGGCCCTGGTAGTGGGAGACCCAATCGGGGACCTCGTAGGGCCCCGGGTTGTTGAAGGACACGTGGATCATGGGCTCGCCGTCCACGGCGGGCCCGGGGAAGGCGGCCCCGCGGCCGAAGCGGCGGCGGTTCCAGTCCATGCCGACGTGGAGCTTGCGGTCGGGGTCGCCGTCCCACTCGACCGTGAGCCCGTGGGCGCGCAGGGCCTCGGCGACCTCCTCGCCGACGGCCGCGCGGCGGATCGGGTGGCTGGCGCCGAAGCCGATGGTGAGCGAGGACCCCGCGACCGCGTGCGCGGCGTCCTGGTCGTGGTAGAACGCGTACCCGCGCGCGGGGGTGTCGGCGGGCCGGGAGTTGCGGGCGGCGAGTTCACCCTCCAGGGCGGTCCTGGCGCAGCGCTCGCAGCAGGTGAACTCCTCGCGGGCGATGACGCCGGACTCGTCCAGGGCGCGGAAGGCGCGTGTGAGGCGCTCGCCGTCGGTGCGGGCGGGCCAGCGGCGCTGGCGCTGGACGTGCTCGGCCAGGGCCCGGTCCACGTGGTCGTGGAGCTGGGCGGAGGCCTCGCGGACCTCCCGCCCGCCGGGGTCGCCGTCCTCCAGCGTGTCGAGCAGGCTCCGGCGGGCGTCCCGGAGGAGTTCGACGAACCCACCCCGGCCCGAGGCGACCCCGACCGCCACCGTCTCCTTGGCGGAGGTGAGGGGGTGGACGCTCTCCCTGACTTCACTCATTCGCCCAATGTGTCAGAAGCGCGAGGTGTTTGGGGACGATTGCCGAAGTCACCACTGTCCGCATCCGGACAACTACCGCGACGCTGGTCACAACCGGTGCCGCGGCGGCCGCGGCCCACGGCCGCGCGTCCCCGGACGCGGTGCCCGCGGGGGCTCACCCGTGGGCGACCAGGTCGTGCCCGGCCAAGCGGCTGACGCGCTCGTCGCGGACCTGCCGGGCGAGGGCGGCGGTGGCGGCGAGCTCGGCGACGTCCGCGGCCCGGGCACCCAGGAAGCCCGCCGCGGCCAGGTGCTCGGTGTACTCCGCGGTCGAGTCCACCGCCTCCTGGCACTGCTCCCACTCCCGGTGGGCAGCGACGGCCTGCTCGACCAGGCGTCCGTACTCGGTGATCTGGGCGACGCGGGCGCGCACGGCCTCCTCGACGGCGTGCAGGTGTTCGCGCTGGGGCTTGAGCGCCTCCCTGACGCGGGGTGAGACCGCCCGCTGCCAGCGGCGCTGGTGGGAGCGGCGCAGTTCGCGCTGCCGGGCCAGGAGCGAGGCGATGCGCCACTCCTGTTCGTGCAGGACGGTCAGCGCCCGGTCGGTGTCCAGGGACTCCCCGCCGAGTTCGGCCCGGGCCCCGCGCACCAGGTCGATCGTGCGCTGCACCTCCACCAGCAGGGCGTGGTCGCCCTCGCTGACGTCGTCGGGCAGCACCACCCGCTCCCGGTGCCGCTCCCGGTCGGTCCGGCGCACCCGCGAGGTGAGGGTGTCGGCGGTGACCACGGCGACGAGCACCCCGAAGACCACCCAGGGGATGCCCGGGGAGGGGTCCTGGGGCACGACGTCCATCAGCCAGGCCGGTGCGGCGACCAGTGTGCCCGCTCCCGCCGCGGCGCCCGCGGCCCGCACGGCGGGGTGGGCGTCGCGCCGGAAGGCCAGGGCGGCGACGTAGGCGACGAGGCTGACGCTGGCGATCACCATGCCCAGGTACCAGCCCGCGGTGATCAGGGCCAGGGTCGTGGTGAACCCGACGCCGAGCAGGTGGACGCCGCTGTCGGACAGCCTCGGCGGGCGGGACTCGGCGGCCCCGCCGCCGCCTCTGGGCGGGGGTCCCGGGGGCTGCGCCCCCAGGAAGGCCTCCCGGCGCTGGCGAGCGGGCAGGGCGGGGTCGATGACGGGTCGCGGCCGGATGGCGTCCTCACGCATGGGCGGTCCCTCGTGAGCGGTGGGGGGTCGGAATGCCGGGGCTGGGGAGGTCGGGCACCCGGGGCGGAACCCGACAGGGTAGGAGATTCCCACCCGGGAGCACCCCGAACCAGGCGCCGCGCACCCCCGTGACCGGAAAGGCCAGCCGGCCCGCCCCCGCCCCGGTGATCTCGCGTCCAGAGGCGCTGTCCGCGTCCCACAGCGCCTCCAGCAGCAGGATCACCGGGCGGAGAAGGCTCCTGCGTCACACCCGCAACAGTTTGGGATGACCACCTAGAGCTGCTCGTCGCGTCCGCCCGCGGGCACCAGGTCCCCCTCCCCCTCACCGGGGCGTTGGCGGGTGGGGTTGGTGTCCAGCCAGCGCAGCAGGTTCTCCGAGACCAGGTCCACGCCGATCCGTCCGACCCTGCCGTCCAGGTCCCGGAACAGGCACTCGCCGTTGCCGAGGTTGCGCAGCACGGCGAGGTGGTCCTCGTTGGTCTCCACTCCCAGCAGGGACATGACGCTCTCCACCTCGAAGCGCTCGCTGGAGCGGAAGGCGAACACCGAGGACAGGCAGTTGGTGACCTGCTCGTTGAGGAGGTCGCCCGCGTTCTGCGAGACGAGGATGAGCGCGGTGTTGCGGGAGCGGCCCATGCGCGAGACCTCGGGGACGAGCTTGGCGCCCTCGGGCGTGGAGGTGACCGCCCATGCCTCGTCCAGGAAGATCGCCTTGGGCAGGTGCCGGTCCAGGCCGTTCATCAGGCGGCGTGCGAACTGGGAGACCAGGTAGAGCAGGGCGACGGACAGGCGCTGCTCGTAGGAGTAGTCGTCGCGGCCCACGCCGGAGTCGGGCAGGGTGAGCCCGCCCAGGGTGAACACGGTGGTCCAGCCCTCGGTGTCGATCCGCGCCTCGCCCTGGGGGTCGAAGCACAGGCTGGCCAGCCGCATCTCCGACATGGACTGCAGGACGGCCCCCAGGTTGCGCGAGGCCGCGCCGGGCGAGGAGACCAGGTGGTCCACGACCTTGGCCAGGGAGGGCTGGGGCTGGTTGGCGACGGCGGCCACGGCCTGGATCATGGCGGACTCGCGCTCCTCGCTCATGCGGGGCAGGAGCAGGCGCAGGGTCTCGGTGGCCATGGTCTTCTTGGCGGACAGGTCGTCGCCGAAGGCGAAGGGGTCGAGCAGGCCCGGCTGGGCCGAGCCCAGGGACATCATGCGTGCCTTGCGGCCGCGTCTTTGCAGGAGTTCGACGAGGGACTCGGCGTCGCCCTTGGGGTCGATGGCGGCGACGGTGACCCCGCGCAGGGCGAGCTGGTAGATGAGCAGGAGGGCGAGGGTGGTCTTGCCGCCGCCGGGCTCGCCGGTGATGGCGATGGCGGTGGGGCGGTTGCGGGCCGCGGCGACCATGGGGTCGAAGTGGACGATGGAGCGGGCGCGGCCGATGGTCTCACCGACGTAGGGGCCCACCCAGCCGCCGCCGGAGTGGTCGACGCGGTCGCCGACGTCGACGGTGGCGGTGGGCATACCGCCCGCGATGGTGCGCAGCGGCTGGCGCTGGGCGTAGGCGTTGAGGCGGATGCGGTCGCCGGGCAGGGACTCGTTGAACAGCGAGAACTGGTCGCCGGTGGAGTTGATGACGTCGATGCCGATGTCGCGGTAGTGCTCGATGACCGCCTCGACGTGCTGGCCGAGGAGGCGCTCGGTGGGCGCGGACACCATGAGGCGGTGCCAGCCGTAGACGAAGGGCAGGCGCTCCTTGGTGATGCCGTGCTCCAGCATGCGGGCGGCGTCGATCTGCTCGGCGAGCGCGATGGGCGCCTCCACCCCGGCCTCGCGGATGTGGGCGTCCATGTCGCGGGCGTGGGCGAGCTTGCGGCCGACGTCCTTGGAGGCCTTGGCGGGCGGGATGAGCTTCATCCGCAGGGACATCTCCACCGGGAAGGGGAGCGCGTCGGCGTGGTGCATCCAGGGCTCGCCGTCGGGGAAGGGCATCAGGTCCGGGAAGCGGGAGAAGGACAGGAACGCGACGTGGGTGGACCCCGCGGGCTGTTCGAGGCGCAGCGCGGAGCGGCCGTTGTGCACGACGCCGTCGACCAGCGCCTCGATCTCGCCGCGGCCCCAGGTGCGCCGTCCGGCCGCCGAGGGGCGGATCTCCTCGGCGGTGCCGCTGACGGCGTGCCGGATGAGCCAGGCGATCTCGTCGGAGGTGGCGTGGCGGGCGTGCAGCGAGCTGGCGGCCAGGGCGCGGCCGAGCCGCTCGGCCTGGTCGGTCCAGCGGGCGATCTCGCGGTCGTCCACGGCGTCGTCGTTGATGCCCAGGACCTGTTCGGTGCGCTGGTAGGCGCCGAAGAGCTGGGAGAACAGGCCGAGTCCGGCGCCGACGTTGCGCTGGCCGAGGCGGACGCCGAGGTAGACCTCCTTGGTCCAGAAGTCCTTGGCCCACACGTGCCGGTACGTCTCGTCGAGGTAGTCGTACCAGCCGGGGCCGGAGTCGGAGGTGGCGTCGAGCCGGGTGGCCCACTCCGCGGCCGGGTAGGTGCGGTGGGCGACGCGCAGGTGGACTTCGGCGTCGTTCATGCGGATGGCGGCGAGGGCGATGGTGACGTTGGTGGCCAGCGCCTGGCGCTCCTCGGGCGTGGTGAACTCGTAGGAGACCGTGGGCAGGCGGAAGTAGGCCCAGGCCTCGCTGTCGCTGAACAGCACGCGGTCGTCGAAGTAGCGGACCGCGAGGCGGGTCGCGCCACGGGTCCCCCTGGTGCCGGTCATCTCTTCGCCCTTCTGGTCGCGTCGCGTGGCGGGGTTCCGTCGTTCCTACCCGGACCCGCCGCCCTCGCCCCCTTCATAGTGGAGTATCGCCCCGGAACGGGAGAAGCGGACGGGGTTACGGCGCGCCAGAACCCCGGAGGGCGGTGTCGGGCCCGCCCCCAGGGGGAGACGGGCCCGACCTGCGGCGGTGGCGGGGGCGTGTCCGTCGGCACGCGTCCCGCCCGGTGGCGGCCTAGCAGGCGGTGTCGATGGTGTCCTGGATGGCGGACCTCTCCGCGGAGGTGACGGTGAGGTCGTAGCGGTGCTTCACGTTGATCCAGGCCTTGACGTAGTCGCAGTGGATCGCGGTGTTGTCCGGCATCCACTGGGAGGGGTCCTTGTCGCCCTTGGCGCTGTTGCTGCTGACGGTGACCGCCCAGAGCTGGGGGGAGTCGACGTCGTTGGCGAAGTCGCGGCGCCGCTCGGTGGTCCAGTCGGCCGCGCCGGTCTTCCAGGCCTCGCTGAGCGGGACCATGTGGTCGACGCTGATCTGGGAGACGTCGCCGTCCCACCACACGTCGTCGAAGGTGCTGTACCAGCGGCCGGAGGTCGGCTGGCAGTCGGAGTCGGTCACCACGTCGTGGCCGTCGCGGACGAGCACGTACTGGCGGGCGGTGCAGGGGCTGTCGACGACGCTCCAGTGCGGGAAGAGGCCGCGGTCGTAGCCGGTCTGGGGGCCCTTGGCCCGGACGGTGAGGGAGTCGAGCTGGCTCTGGGCGGTGGAGGTGCTGGGGATGCCCGGGGGCAGGACGTGGTCGGCGGCGGCCGGGGCCGACCAGCCCAGGACGACGGCGAGTACGGCGGCGCTGAGGGCCGCGAGCGCGCGGGGAAGCGCACGGGGGCGGGGGGAGGGCACGTTTTCTCCTCTGTGAGCGGGTGGGAGGAAAGCACGGACCCCACCACTGTGCGGCAACCGCTCCTCTCCCACCAGTACCCCGCGGGAAATTCCGCCGGAATCGGGGATGACGCCCCGGCCCTTCTCCCGGAGTTCTGCACCAGGCCCTGAACCTTATTCGTGTGATCTAGCACACAGCAAAAGTGTGTTCTTTCACAAGCGACCCCGGAGGCGAAGGGCGCAGCCGGACGACCTGGGAATACACACTCTCAGCTCATGTACATTCACTCCGAGTGACGCCATGCAGGTGAACGACCGGACCCGTCCCCGGAATAAGGATAAGAGCGGAAAGGAAAACCGGAAGCCCTCACGGTTTCCCCCCATATAGTATAACTGTCATACCCGACAAAAAGGACACTAAACACCGCACATAAAGAAGCCGTAAGTAGGCTTGCCTGCCCTTTGTTAAGTTCGCATGTCGTAGGAGAAACCGTCGACATCGGAGAGGATGAGCCCCGCCAGGGGATCGACCATGACTCTGCAGATGGACCTTCCGACCAGCACCGCGGACGAATACCCCACACGCAAGAGCACCGAACCCGCCCTGCTGTACCGCAGGGACCCCGCCGTCTGGGGGACCGACGAGGGCCCCTTCTCCCACGACGAGCTGTGCGCCTACGGTGAGCGCGGCTACACCCAGATCGACTCCCTCATCACCCCGGACGAGGTCGGGGCCTACAGCGCCGAACTGGAGCGGCTGAGCTCCGACCCCGGGCTGCGCGGCGACGAACGCGTGGTCGTCGAGCCCTCCTCCGACGAGGTGCGCTCGGTGTTCGAGGTGCACAAGGTCAGCAAGGTCTTCGCCGACCTGGTGAACGACCCGCGCCTGGTCGACCGCGCCCGCCAGATCCTGGGCTCGGACGTGTACGTGCACCAGAGCCGCGTCAACTACAAACCGGGCTTCGGCGGCGGCTCGTTCTACTGGCACTCCGACTTCGAGACCTGGCACGCCGAGGACGGCATGCCGCGGATGCGGGCGGTCAGCTTCTCGGTCGCCCTGACCGACAACTACGCGCACAACGGCGCGCTGATGATCATGCCGGGGTCGCACAGGACGTTCGTCTCCTGTGTGGGCGAGACCCCGGACGACCACTACCGCGACTCGCTCAAGAGCCAGCACGTGGGCACCCCGGACCAGAGCTCCCTGTCCTACCTCGCCGACCAGCACGGCATCGACGTGCTCACCGGCCCGGCCGGCGGGGTGACCGTGTTCGACTCCAACTGCATGCACGGCTCGGGCGGCAACATCACGCCCTACCCGCGGTCCAACGTCTTCATCGTCTTCAACAGCGTCGAGAACGCCTGCGACAGACCGTTCAGCGCCCCCGCCCCGCGCCCGGAGTTCCTCTCCGCTCGCGAGTTCGCCCCCGTGGGCCGCTGACGCGCCCGAGCGCGCCGCGCGGCCGCCGACCGCCGCGAGCGGAACGCGTGCCCGCCCGGAAGGCATGATCCAGCGCCCCCGTGCGGGGCGGGCCCCGAGCCCGCCCCGCACGGGGGTTTTCCCGCGCCGGGAAGCCCCGGAGCCGGGGCCGCCCGGCGCCGGTTCCAGGACCGGAGCCGCCCGGGCCCGCGTCCGGGGCCGGGCGGCTCGCCTTCGGCGCTACTGCTGGGTGAGGGAGTTGACCAGGACCCCGCCCAGGGCGCCGTGGGCGCGCTTGGTGGCGGGGCGCAGGGCGCCCACGTCGATCCTGGTGTAGGACGAGCCGAGGTGGTCGTCCCAGGGGATGCGGACGATGGCGCGGCACCGGCCGCGGGCCACCCGCTCGGCGGCGTCCACGTCCTGGAGGCTGCGCTTGCTGACCCCGTTGACCACGAGCACGGACCTGGCGCGCAGGGCGCCGTAGCCGTTGCCGTCCAGCCAGTCGAAGGTCATGGAGACCGCGCGCTCGGCGTCGGCGTTGGCCGGGGCGACCAGCACCAGCCCGTCGGCGACCGGCAGGGCCCGCGCCACGCCCGTGGCCGCCGGGTCCAGCAGGGTGACGCCGTAGAACCCGCCGAGCAGCGAGGCCAGCTGGCCGTAGTCGCGGTCGTCCAGGGTCTGCACGTAGGGGTCGTCCAGGGTCTGCACGACCTCCAGGCCGGTCGCGGTCCGGCTGGTGTAGCCGCTCATCCGGGAGTAGTCCTGGATCGCCTCGGCGTTGGCGAGCAGCCCGGTGAGGGTCTCGGGGGTCTGCGCGCCGACGCGGCGGGAGAGGCCGTTGGGGCCGGGGTTGACGTCGACGGCGACGACGAGGTCGTCGCGGTGCGCGGCCAGGGTGTGGCCGATCATCAGCGCGGTGACGGTCTGCCCGGCGCCGCCGGTGCAGCCCAGCACGACGAGACTGCGCGGGCCGTCCAGCGGGGTGCGCAGGCGCTCGATGTCGCTGGGCGGCAGGTCGGAGCGCACGGGGGCCGTCCCGCCGGTGACGACCTTGGCCAGGCGCCGCCAGCCCCGGGTGCCGCCGGAGTCGCTGGCGGCGGGCTCCTCGGACCGCCGCCGGGGCTCGGGCTCCTCGGTCCGATGGGCGGGGACGCCGTTGGGGGTGTCGCCCAGGCGCTCCTGCTCGCCGGTGCCGTGGTCGAGTTCCAGGGCGGTCCTGGGCTCGCGCGCGGACGGCTCGGGCTCCTCGCCGGGCGCGGGCTGGCCGAAGAGCTGGCCGAGCCTGCGCGCGTTCTGCGCCACCCGGTGGAAGACGCCGTCGTGCGGGTCCTCCGACTCCCGCGACTCCTCGGCGGGGTCCTCCTGACCGGCGGTCGGGGCGGGGCGGCCCGCGACGGCCTCGTCCTCGGTCCGCCCGGTGTCCTCGGCTCCCCGGCCGGTCGGCGGGGAGGTCCGCTCCTCCTCGGAGGAGGTCCGCTCCTGCGCGAGGGCGTCGGCCATGCTGGGGTTGGCCCTCGGGTCGCGGGCTGCGCCGGTGCGCTGCTCCCGCGCCCCGGAGCCGGTGCGGGCGGTCCCGTCGCTCCGGTGCCCGCTCCGGGGGTCGGCGGCCGAGTCGGGCTTCGCGACGGTGTCCGCGTCCCCGCCGGCGGCGCCGGTGGCGCGCATGCTCCAGCGGGCGCGGAAGGACGTGTCGCCCCGGTCGGCTCCGGCGGAACCGGAGGCCGCACGGGTCGGTGCGCCGTCGGGCTCCCGGGCCTCACCGGGGACGCGGGCCTCACCGCGCACGTTCCGTCGGCGGCGGGCCAGGGCATCGGCCTCGGCCCGCTCCAGGTCGGAGGCGGTGCGTCGGCGGACCTGGTCGGCGCCCGGGTCAACGCGGACGTTGCCGTCCCCGCGCCCGTGGTCGTCCCGGACCTCGACGAAGCTGACGAGTTCGCCGGTTCCGTGGTCGAGCTGGGTGGGCGGCTTGGGCTCGTCGGCGGGGGCCCGCCCGGCCGGTTCGGCGTCCCGTACCGTCTCACCGGTGGCGGCCCCGGCGGTGTCCCCGGCATCGTCCGGGGCGGCGTTCTCCTCGCGCAGCTCGTTGGCTGGGATGAGGGGGTTGCCCCGGTCGCCGACCCTGGGCTGGTCGGGGTGGCGCTTCCTGCCGTCCTCGAACCACCGTGAGGGGTCCTTGGCGTCGCGCTCCTGGGTGGGAACGGCGTCGGCGAACTTCGGGCGCGGCGGCGCCGGGGTGTCGGCGGTGATGAGGTGGTTGTCGAGCACGGACATGTGCTCGTTCCACTCGGGGCCGCGGTCCTGGGACTCCTCGCGCGGCTTCCCGGGCATGGCGTCCTGCTCGCCGGTGCCGTGGTCGAGTTCCAGGGCGGGCTTGTGGGGGGAGCGCTCGGGCGCGGGGGCCGCGGACACACCGGTGCCCGGAGCGACCCGGGCGTCGGGAGTGCCCGGAGCGGTCGTGTCGTCCGGGGCGACCGTGCCCCGGGCCTGCGTGTCCGGGGCCTCCGAGCTCCGGGCCTCCGTGCCCGGGACCGGCGCGTCCGAGGCCTCCGTGTCCGGAGCGGCCGTGTCCACGGCGGGACGGGCGTCCGCGCCACCGGGAGCGGTCCGCGCGGCGGCGGGCTCGGTGCCGGTGGTGTCGCCGTCCTCGGTGGCGTCCTCGGGAGGAGCGGTGTCGCCGCGCCCTGTGGCGGACCGGTGCCCGACGGTCTCCTCGGCCCCGGCGGGGCTCCCGTTCCCGGTGGCGTCCCCGGGCCCGGCGGTGTTCGCACGCCCGGCCGTGTCCCCGCGCTCCGTGGTGCCCTCGGGCCCCGTGGTGGACCGGTGCCCGACGAGGACCTCGGGCTCAGCGGTGTCCCCGTGTCCGGCGAGGCCGCGCAGCGCGACGGTCTCCTCGTCTCCCGTGACGGACCGGCGCCCGGCGTCCTCTGACCGGGTGGCGCCCCGGCGGGGGGCGACCGAGGGGCCTTCCTCGGCCGGTTCGGAGGCGGCCGTGCGCCCGGCGGCCCCGGTGTCCCGCGTACCCGTGCCGGGAGCGGCCTCCACGGGGGTTCCGGGCCCGTGCTCCGCCGTGTCCCGTGCCGCACGCGTCACCGGACGAGCGGTGTCCGCCGTCGCGTCCGTGTCCGTGGTCTCGGGCGCACCGGCCCCGCTCGCGGCGTCCTCGGCGCCGACCGCGTCCTCCCGCCGGTCGGTGCGGGCGGGCTCGTCCACGTCCGCGGTCGCGCTGGCCTCCTCCCCCGGCGCCGCGGAGGAGGGCGGCAGCCAGGGCAGGGAACCGGCCTCGGCCGGGGGGCGGCCGGTGGCCGCCGCGTAACGGGCGGCGTAGTCCGACAGGTCGCCGTAGCCGGGCGCGGGCTCGGCCTTCTTCTCCAGTTCCCACGGGGCGGCGTGGGGGCGCCCCGTGCGGCGGGGCCGCTCCGTCTCCTCACCGGTTCCGGGAAGCCCCTGTCCCCGGGCGCGGGAGGTCGGTAGCTCCCTCGGGCCGCGCTCGCGCACGCGCTCGGTGCGGCGCTGCTCCTCCAGGTCCTTGGCGACCCTGAGGCCCTGCGTACGGCCGCGCAGGCGCCGGGCGGCGGCGGTCTCCTCCTCGTCGGAGCCGGAGGCGCGCCGCTCCTCCACCGCGTCGGCCAGCTCTCCCCGGCTCATGGCCGCGGTGTCGCCGACGCTGTAGGCGCTCTTGGAGGTCAGGCCGACGGGGGTCTCGCCGGAGGAGGCGCGCAGGCGGGCGAACCACGCGTCGCTGTCGCGCTGCTCCTCGCCCTCGGTCTCGTAGATCCTCTCCCGCGCGAAGCCGTCGTCGGGGTCCTCCCCGGCGTCCGCCTCGGGCCCGCGGGGCTCCTCCTCCCGGGGCTCCCGTGGTCCGGACCCCAGGGCGAAGCCGAAGTAGTTGAGCACGCGGCGGCCGACTCCGCGCCGGGGCCCGTCGGACTCCGCGCCGCCGCCTCCGGAGGCGGCGGACGCGTCGGTCCGCTCCTCGCGCGGTCGCGACGGGGCGTGCCGCTCCTCGGGGTCGGGGCGCGCGGCGACGGCCACGGGGGCGCGTTCGGAGGCGGCCGGGGCCTTTTCCGCCGCGGCCTCCCGCTCCGGGGCCGGAGCGTTCTCGGCCCTGACGGAAGCGGCCTGCGACCGGACGGGAACGGCCTTCGGCTCGGCCGCCGGGGCGCTCTCGGCCCCGGCGGACACGGTATCCGTTCGGGCGGGGGCGGCCTTCGCCCTGGTCGGAACCCGCCTCCCGGTCTCCTCGTCGTCTCGGGACCGGATGCGCGGAGCCTCGGCGGGGACCCTCTCCCGTCCCCTGTCCGGCTTGCCGGAGCCGTCCCGGGCGGGGGCCTCCTCCTCGGCCTCGGCGGCCGGAACACCGTCGGCGGGACCGCGCACGCCGAGCAGCGGCGGCGCGTCGGAGCGGGAGGGGCGGACCACGGTGTCAGCGGCCTCGGCGATCCCGTCCCCGGCCGTCTCCGGCTCGGGTTCGGCGCGGCGCCGCGACGCCGACGGGAGCGGACCGGCCGCGGGGTCGCGGTGCCACACCCGCACGGTCACGCGGACCTCGGCGGGCTCGTACTCGGGGGCCAGGCGGTTGTACACCCGCGCTTCGGCCAGGAAGCGCGCCTGGGAGATGAGCAGCTCGGTGAGGCGCTTGCCCTCGATCACCGGCCGGGTGGCCAGCACGGTGATCACACCGGGCGGGACCACCCACAGCACCAGGTGCCAGCCGTTGCCGAACACGAAGGGCGCGTTGACGAGGCTGAGCAGGACCACCCAGAGCGCGAACACGCCCAGGGCGACCCCGAAGGTGCCCACCGGGAGCGGCATGGGCAGCCGGAAATCGTAGAGCTTGTAGAGCCGCTTCTCGATACGCCAGATGTTGGTGTACGTGGGCAGGTCCACGTTCCCGGCCTCCCTCGCCTATTCGGTCGATACGCCCATCGCTCGGGCGAGCGCCACGGCGATGACCTCGATGATGCCGGGGACGTAGAACACGATCCCGATGAAGATCGCCAGGATGATGAACTGTGCGAACCTCGTGATCTCCCTCGTGAACAGGAAGAACACCGCCACGATGGAGACGATGACGAGGAAGAGGGGCCCGAAGAAGCCCCTCAGGAAGTCGGCGAGGCCACCGGTGTCAGGGGCGTTCTCGGTGGTCTGCGCCGCGAGGAAGAGCAGGTCGGCACCTCCGGCGGCGTGGAACACGTCCGGTGTGGAGGACAGCAGGGGGAGCATGTCAGGCGCCGCCCCCCGGTGTCGTTTCTGGTGTGCGCATGGTCCTTCTCTTCTCCTTGCCTACAGGCCCCGTCATCCGCCGAACGAGCGCGGGGCGCCCTGGATGTCACGCACGTGCCACTCGCTGCCCGAGTCCACGACGGTGACCAGGTAGTTCTGCGTGATCTGCCCGGTGTCGGTCCCCTCGGAGGCCGGGACGTTCCACCGGACGGTGGCCGCTACCTGTCGTACGTCATCATTCCCGGTCGAGGCCTGCGTTGGCACCGTGATATCGGACAGTTCACCAAATTCCAGGCTGTTCTCCGGAAGCGGGGCGATGGTGACACCCGGTTCCACATAGCGCTCCAGGTGCGCCGGTTCCCCCGCGTAGGCCTCGAAGAAGCCGGACAGCACCTCCCCGAGCTGCTCCTCGGCCTCCGGGTCGGTCTCGAAGGCCGACCCCTCGGGCAGGCTGGCCTGGGTCGGCGCCGCCAGCAGCGCCGGGTTGCCCGAGACCACCAGGGCCTCCCCGTCGGCGTAGACCGGCACGTCCAGGCGCATGGGCTGACCGTTGACGTCGGCCCGCACGACGACGATGCCGTTGTGGTCGTCCTCCACGTGCACGGCGACCACCGTGAGGTTGTCGCCGGCGAGGCTGTCGGCGGGGACGTCCAGGGCGGCGGCCTCCCCGTCGGGGACGAACGCCGCCAGGTCGGACAGGCGCGCCTCGGGGTCGGCGGTGTCGAGGTAGGCCTCGGCGAACCGCATGCCGAAGGCCGCGGCGGCGGTCTCCGGATAGGTCACGGTGTCGCTCTGCTCGGGCTCCTCTGAGGTGTCGGGAAGGGCGAACCCGCCGCGCAGCGGGAACCAGATGCCGTTGAAGACGACGACGATGATGAAGGCCCACAGGACGGCGCGGCCCACACCGACCCACCAGCGCCCTCCGGCTCCGGCCCGGGGCCGTCGGGCGCGGGGGGCGTCGAGCCCCACACCGCCGTCGTCCGGCTCACCCGCGGCGGCACCGCGCCGCGACGCCTTCGCCATCCCCGCCTCCTGCACACAGGTCCGTGCCGCCCGCTTCGGACGGCGTCTCCGCCATGCCCTTGTCTACCCCATCCCTATAGTGAGGCATTGTGCGGGTTGGGAGCGTCCTTGGTGACTCCGCGTTTCCCCGCCAACCGCACATTGCGCACATGGGCTTAACTTCTCAAAAGGGGCACAATACGGCAAGAGTTGCACTAACTCCTGCTGCGGCCACACACTTCGGCGCAATTATGGTCGGACCGGAAAGGGATTAGTTCCCTCGAAGGCAGCAAGATGTGTCCCCGCGGACCGGGAAACCGTTGACGGGATGTAACCGGGATCTCCTCCCGCGCCCGGCGGGGCGGTCGTCGCCTCCCGGCGGAGAGCCCCCGGCTCCGGGCCGATCCGGCCCCGAGCACGGAACCACCGTGTGAGCCCGGGGGCGTGCCCTAGATTGGCGGCATGCTCCGACATCTCGCAGCCCGGGCGTTCTGGTCCCTCAGCCGGTGGAAGCTGGCCACCGAGCCCAAGCCCGACCGCCCCACCGTGCTGATCGGTGCCCCACACACCTCCAACTGGGATTTCGTGCTCATGCTCGCCATCTCCTGGCGCCTGGGCCTGGAGCTGCACTGGCTGGGGAAGCAGAGCCTGTTCACGGGTTGGCGCGGCCCGATCATGCGCGCGCTCGGTGGCATCCCCGTCGATCGCGCGAATCCCGGTCGGGTCGTCGACGACGCCGTCCGGCGCGTGCGGTCCGGCGAGACCTTCGGCCTGGTCATCACCCCCGACGGCACCCGCGGGGCGCACACGCACTGGAAGTCCGGCTTCTACCGCATCGCCCGCGAGACGGGGATGCCGGTGACGCTCGGTTTCGTCGACCGCACCACGATGACCACCGGGCTCGGCCCGACCTTCGAGCTGACCGGCGACGTCGCGGAGGACATGGGCCGCATCCGCGCCTTCTACGCCGACAAGGCGGGGCACAGCCCGGAGCGGCGCGTCGAACCGCGCCTGCGCGAGGAGGGCGGCGCCGACTGACCCCCGTCCGGCCTCTCGCCACGAGACGGAAACCGTCGACCCTCAGTAGTGGTAGCGAGCGGCGATGACGACGATCTCGTGCTCCGTGACGACGTA
Organism: Nocardiopsis sp. M1B1; assembly: GCF_052466615.1. Lineage (NCBI taxonomy): Bacteria > Bacillati > Actinomycetota > Actinomycetes > Streptosporangiales > Nocardiopsidaceae > Nocardiopsis > Nocardiopsis sp. M1B1. The sequence continues at coordinate 987,057 of NZ_CP196194.1, read as the reverse complement.
GACCAGGCGGTGCTCATCGTCGATGCGCCGCGACCAGGCGCCGGGCAGGTGGTAGTTCAGGGGCTCCGGTTTGCCTATGCCGGTGAAGGGATCCCGGCGGATGTCCTCGATCAGCTTGTTGATCCGGGCGAGTACCTTGCGGTCGGTCTTGAGCCAGGATGTGCAGTCCTCCCAGCCGTGGCCCCCGAAGACCAGTCGCCTCACTCCGCGTCCTCGACGTCGGGATCGATCAACCCGCGCTCGGAGACACCGGTGCCGTCCAGAGCGTTCTCGTAGGCCTTGAGCAAGCGCCGGGCGTTCGCGGGCGAACGCAGGAGGTAGGCGCCCTCACGCAGCGCGGCGTAGTCCTCGGCGGAGACGAGCACCGCGTTGCCGTGCCTGGACACGATCTCGATGGCGTCGTGGTCGTCGTTGACCTTCTTGATCAACGGGAAGAGGGATCTGCGCGCTTCGCTGGCGGTGATGGACATGATCGGCCCTCCCGATGTCTGGTACCGGATGTAGTACCACTCTGCCGTGTTCGAACCGGGTGGGCGCCCCCCGGCACACGACAGGGGCCGCGGACCCGGGCGCCGGAGGTTCGGCGCGGGTCCGCGGCCCCTGTTCACGGGCGCGCGGCTCGGTCAGACGTTGAAGCGGAACTCCACCACGTCGCCGTCGGCCATCACGTACTCCTTGCCCTCCATGCGGACCTTGCCCGCCGCGCGGGCGGTCTGCATGTCCCCCGCGGCGACCAGGTCGTCGAAGGAGACCACCTCGGCCTTGATGAAGCCGCGCTGGAAGTCGGTGTGGATGACCCCGGCGGCCTCGGGGGCGGTGGCGCCCTTGCGGATCGTCCAGGCGCGGGCCTCCTTGGGCCCGGCGGTCAGGTAGGTCTGCAGGCCCAGGGTGGCGAAGCCGACCCGGGCGAGCTGGGCCAGGCCCGACTCGGTCTGGCCCATGGACTCCAGCAGCTCCTGCGCCTCGTCCTCCTCCAGCTCGGCCAGCTCCGCCTCGATCTTGGCGTCCAGGAAGATCGCCTCGGCCGGGGCGACGAGCTCCTGGAGCTTGGTGCGCAGGGCCCCGTCGGCCAGCTCGTCGGTGTCGAGGTTGAACACGTAGATGAACGGCTTGACCGTGAGCAGGCTCAGCTCGCGCAGCCGGTCCAGGTCCACGCCCTGGGCCGCGGACAGCGAGGTGCCGCCGTCGAGGACCTCCTGCGCGTCCCGGGCGGCCTGGAGCAGCTCCTGGGCGTCCTTGTCCTTGGCGTTGCGCTTGGCGTCCTTCTCCAGGCGGGGAAGCGCCTTCTCCAGGGTCTGGAGGTCGGCCAGGATCAGCTCGGTGTTGATGGTCTCGATGTCGCGGGAGGGCTCGACGTCGCCGTCGACGTGCGTGACGTCGGGGTCGTCGAAGGCCCGGATCACCTGGCAGATGGCGTCGCTCTCGCGGATGTTGGCCAGGAACTTGTTGCCCAGGCCCTCACCGGTGGAGGCGCCGCGCACGATGCCCGCGATGTCGACGAAGTCCACCGTCGCCGGGATGACCTTCGCCGAGTCGAAGATCTCGGCCAGCTTGCCGAGCCGGGCGTCGGGAACGCCCACGACCCCGACGTTGGGCTCGATGGTCGCGAACGGGTAGTTCGCGGCCAGGGCGTCGTTCTTGGTCAGCGCGTTGAAGAGGGTGGACTTGCCGACGTTGGGCAGGCCGACGATCCCGATAGACAGACTCACAAGGTCAGAGTCTATGCGGACCCGCGGGTGGGCGGTCCCGCCGCGTCCGGGCCCCGGCTCCTCAGCCCGCGGCCCCGGACCTCCCCGCCGCCGGACCGCGCAGGTCGACGGGGCGGGCCCCGCTCCGGACGGCGGGGCGGAAGGCGGGACGCGGGGCCGCGCGCGGTACCGGACCGGGAAAACAGGGCCAATCGCCGAAACGCAGTGCACGGGAGACGCTACTCACAGTAGGTTCGACGGACGCTGCCGGGAACCGGGGCGGCGGCCGTCAGGTGCGCGGGCCATCCCGTCGCGCACACGGCTCAGCCCCCGGACCTGGACCGACACACCGCCGCTCACGCGGCAGGCTCGCGGTGCGGCGGCCGGTGGGAGGGACCGGCCCCGGACCGCGTCGGACGGAGGCGCCCGGGCACACGGCCGACGCCGTGCACCGGCGCCCCCGTCGCAGCACCTTTCCTGGGGGGAGACAACCGTGGTCACCGACCAACTGAGGGCGCTCGTGCGCCGCTACCCGCTCGTGCGCTTCGCGACCCGCAAGATCCGCGTCCGGCTGCCCAGACGGCTGGGCGGACTGGACCCGGACCGGGTGCCGCCGTGGACCCGCGAGGTGGCCTTCTCCCTGCCCCGCCTGGACTCGGACACGCGCCGCATCGGCCCGGACGGCCTCACCCTGCGGCTGCCCGGCGACCTCACCGTTCCGCGGCGGCTGGCCGCCTTCGGGCTGGCCCGGCACGAGCCCGACAGCCTGGCCTGCTTCATGGCGATGCTCGACCACACCCGCCCCGGAGCGGTGGTCGACGTGGGCTCCGGGGTGGGGGTGTACTCGCTGCTGGCCGCCGCGCGCACGCGCCGCCCGGTGTTCGCGTTCGAGCCCACCCCGGAGATCGCCGCGGCGGCCCGGGTGGTCTCCTCGTCGGCGGACCTGGGCTTCACCGTGGTGGAACTGGCGCTGAGCAACCACACCGGCACCGCGCACCTGCGGCGGGCCCGGCACAACGACATGTGCAACACGCTCGTGCGCTCGGCTCGCGCCGACCTGTCGCACATCACCGTGGAGGTGACCACCCTGTCGCGGTGGAACGAGGACGCGTCGGCCTTCCCGACCGTGATCAAGATCGACACGGTCGGCACGGAGCCGGACGTGGTCGCCGGGGGGCTGGAGGTGCTGCGCCGGTACCGGCCGTGGATGCTGGTGAAGGTACGGCCCGACCGGGGCGTGGAGGAGCGGCTCATGGCGCTGCTCGACCCGCTGGAGTACACCTGGTATCCGGTGAGCGGGCCGCCGCCCTACGAGCCGCGCCCGGAGATCTCGGGACGGGCCTCCCCCGCGTGGGAGCGGATGTGGCTGTTCACGCCGGAGCCGGTGCCGGAGGAGTTCTGGCCCTCGGTGCGCGGCTGGCGCAGGGCGCTGGAGTCCTGCCGTCCCGGCTCCCGCGGGAACCCGGACCCCTAGAGCCAGCCCTCCAGCGCGGCGAGGAACCCGGGCAGGTCGTCGCGGTGGACGCAGTGCCCGGCACCCTCCACGACCCGGACGGTGAAGCCGCGCCCGGTCAGCTCCTCCGCGGTCTGGGGCGTGACGGTGACGCTGTCGCCCGCGCGCAGGACGAGGGAGGGCACGACCGGTTCGCCGGGGAGGAAGTCGCGCCCGGCGATCTCCTCCGCCACGAAGTCGAAGAACTCCGGGTCGAAGGCGGCGAAGCCCCTGACCTCCCTCTCGACGTCGTCGTCGGTCCACCTGGGGTTGCTCTGGCGCACGCGTGTGGCGTCGGCGGTGACGAAGACGCGGCGCACGCGCTCGCCCGCGTCGGCGTGCATGGGGGGCAGGCGGAAGGCCGGGTCCACGTACACCGCGCGGGCCGGGCGCAGCCTCTCCACCGCCAGGGAGAGCGCCACCGCGCCCATGGAGTGGCCGACGGCCAGGTCCGCCCCGGTGGGCAGGGAGTCCGCGAGGTCGTCGCCGAGCGCCGCCACGGAGTAGGAGCCGCGCGGGCTGTCGCCGTGGCCGCGCATGTCGACGCTGACCACGCGGCGGCCCCGCTCGACCAGCGCGTCCTCGACGGCGTGCCAGGTCTCGTGGGTGGCCATGGATCCGTGGACGAGGAGCACGGTGAGGTCTCCGGTGCCGCGGGTGTAGGTCTCCAGTCTCATGGGAGCGGGCCTCCTGGGGAAGTGAGGGACTGCCAGGTACGGGGACCGGTGAGAGGTGGTCCGGCCCCGGACGGAGACCTCAGGTTCTCGAAAACTTTTGCACAAGGGAAGTGGATGTCCGGAAGCGGCCTCGTGCGCGGCCCCGCTCCCCCGTGGAATAGCGCACCGATCGGGTCCGCGTTCCAATACCGGGCCCTAGGCAGGCTCCAGGGTCGGCGGACATGCCGGACTTGGCGGTTCTGCTCACCGATGTCCTGCGTGGCGGGGAGCCGCGCGACGGCGCGGCCTGACACCATAGACGGCCATGAACGGCCTCGCACTCGTACTCATGCTCCTGATCGGTCTGGCGGTCGGCACCGCCGTGGGCTGGGTCCTGGCCCGCGGCCGGGAGGCCGAGACGCGGGCCGACGCCCGTGCGGCCCAGGAGCGGGCGGCCTACGTGGAGGAACAGCTGGCCGACCGGTTCCGTGCCCTGTCAGCGCAGGCCCTGGACCAGACCAACCAGCGCTTCATGGAACTGGCGGAGGGGCGGCTGCGCGCGGTCAGCGCCGAGGCGGGGGGCGACCTGGACGAGCGGCGCCGCGCGGTGGAGCGCATGGTCGAGCCGCTCACACGGACCCTGGACCGAGTGGAGCGCCAGCTGAGGGAGGCCGACGCGGGGCGCGCCGCGGCCCACGCGGAGCTGGCCAAGCAGGTCGAGTACGTGCGCGAGGGCTCGGAGCGGCTGCGCGACCAGACGCAGTCGCTGGTGACGGCGCTGCGACGGCCCGAGGCGCGCGGCCGGTGGGGCGAGCTCCAACTGCGCAGGGTGGCGGAACTGGCCGGGATGGGCTCGCACTGCGACTTCGAGGAGCAGGCCGCCACGCGCGACGGGTCGCGGCGCCCGGACATGGTGGTGCGCCTGGCGGGCGGCAAGAACATCGTGGTGGACTCCAAGGTCCCGTTGGCGGCCTACCTGGACGCCGTGGAGGCGGGCGCGGAGGAGGCCGCGCGGCACCTGCGCGTGCACGCCAGGCACCTGCGTACGCACGTGGACCAGTTGGCGGCCAAGGCGTACTGGTCGGCGTTCACCCCGGCGCCGGAGTTCGTGGTGCTGTTCATCCCCGGGGAGGCGTTCCTGGCCCCGGCCCTGGAGTACGACCCGGAGCTGCTGGAGTACGCGATGGGGCGGCGGGTGCACATCGCGACGCCGACGACGCTGATCTCGCTGCTGCGGACGGCGCAGTACGCCTGGCAGCAGGAGGCGCTGAGCGAGAACGCGCGGGCGGTGTTCGACCTGGGCAAGCAGCTGCACGAGCGGCTGGGTACCCTCGGCGGGCACGTGGAGGGGCTGGGCCGGGCCCTGACCCGGACGGTGAGCGCCTACAACCAGACCGTGGGGTCTCTGGAGAGCCGGGTGCTGGTGACGGCCCGCCGGTTCGGGGAGCTGGGGCTGGTGGACGGTGAGCTGGACCGCCCCGTGGGCGTGGAGGAGCGTCCGCGCGCGGTGGTGGCGCCCGAGCTGTCGGACCCGGACGGCGCCGGACCGGCCCCGGAGGAGCGGAGTGGTCCGGGACCGGACGGGCAGGGGAACGGAACGGACACCGGTCGCCGAATCCCGGAACCGCAGTGGGCCAAGTCGGTGTCCAACGGGGAGGAAGGCGTGTTCGTCGCGGATGGGACAAGTAGCCGGAAGGACGACACGATCCATGGAAAAGACACCGAACATTCACGAGAAGTGACACACTGAACACCGTGAGCAACACACTGGGGAGGCGGACGGCTATGCCCCCGCGGAAGGCGGACGGCCCCGAACGCGGGCGCGCACCGTACTTCGTGCGGCCCGACGGCCGCGTCAGGGACGTGCCGCATGCCAGGAAGAGGGAGCGTCCGGTGCCGAGGCCGAAGGAGAACTCCCCCGGAACCCCGCCCCGCCTGACCGGACGCGGCGGCGTGCTGGCCATCGTCGCGTTCAGCTTCGCCGGGGCCATGACCGCGCACTGGGCGGGCATCCCCGCGGCCCCGGGCGCGGCCTTCACCCTCGCCTGCGTGCTCGGCGCCCTCCTGGTCCGGCCCAGCGACCTGCTGTCGCTGTCGGTAAGCCCGCCCATCGCGTTCTTCGTCGCCGTGGTCGCCGCGGAGAGCGTGCTGGCCCTGGGCAGCGAGGGGTTCGCCCGGGTGATGCTCCTGGGGCTGGCGTCACGGCTGGCCGAGGTCGCCCCCTGGCTGTTCCTGGGCACGGCGCTGGTCCTGGTGATCGGGGTGTTCCGGGGCCTGCCCGGCAACATCCGCGATCTGGGCGACCAGCTCAACGGCCGCAGGTAGCCGCGGGACGCGGGCCGACGGGCGCGGCCCCGGGCCTCAGAAGGGCGTGTCGCCGTCCCCCGGCTCGTCCCCCCGGCGCTCGTCCATGGCGGCGGCCAGCTTGGCGCGGGCCCCCTCCAGCCACTGCTCGCACACCCGGGCCAGTTCCTCGCCGCGCTCCCACAGCGCCAGCGAGTCCTTCAGGCTGAGTCCGCCCGACTCCAGCTGCCGGACGACGTTGTTGAGCTCCTCCCGGCTCTCCTCGTAGCTGAGCTCGGGCTCGGCGGTGCCCTCTTCGCGGGTCTTGGCGCCCTTGGCTGCCATCTCCTACCCCTCCTCGGAGGTGTCTTCGGTGTGGACTGACTCCACGGTCGCGGTCAGGCTGTCCTCGGCGAACCGTACGCGCAGGGCCTCCCCCGCGTCCGGTTCCCGGGCCGAGCGCACCACCGACCCGTCCTCGCGCTGCACGATCGCGTAACCGCGCGCGAGCGTGGTCGCCGGGGACAGGGCGTGCAGGCGCGCCCGGGTGTGGCCGAGGCCGTCGGCGGACCGGTCCAGCGACACGGTCAGGCTCCGGCGGGCCCGGTCGCGCAGGTCCGCGACCTGCTCGGCGAGCCGGTCGACCTCGCGCACCGGGCTGGCGAGCACCGGACGCGAGCGCATGCCCTCCAGCCAGGCGAGCTCGCGCTCCACGCCGCCCCGGAGCACCCGGCGGCCCCGGTCGCGGAGCTGGCGGATGATCTCCAGCTGCTCACCGACGTCGGGCACCGTCCTCTTGGCCGCGTCGGTGGGGGTGGAGGCGCGCACGTCGGCGACGTGGTCGAGCAGCGGGGCGTCCTGTTCGTGGCCGATCGCGCTCACCACGGGGGTGCCCGCGGAGGCGACGGCGCGCACGAGGGCCTCGTCGGAGAAGGGCAGCAGGTCCTCCAGGGAACCGCCGCCCCGGGCGATGACGATGACGTCCACGTCGGGGTGCGAGTCCAGGTCCTTGAGCGCCTCCATCACCTCGCGCACGGCCCGGTCCCCCTGGACGGCGACCGGGCGCACCTCGAAGCGCACGGCGGGCCAGCGGCGGCGCCCGTTCTCCAGCACGTCGCGCTCGGCGGCGGAGTCGCGTCCGCAGATGAGCCCGACCGTGTTGGGCAGGAAGGGCAGGGGGCGCTTGCGCGCGGCGTCGAAGAGCCCCTCGGCGGTCAGGGTGCGGCGCAGCTGTTCGAGCCGGGCCAGCAGCTCGCCCAGGCCGACGTGGCGGATCTCCAGGGCGCGCAGCGAGAAGGTGCCGCGGACCTCGTAGAAGTCGGGCTTGGCGTGCACGACCACGCGCGCACCGGGTTCGGGGGGCGGGCTCTGCGCGTCCAGGACCGAGGTCTGGCAGACCACGCGCACCGACACGTTGGCGACGGGGTCGCGCAGCGTGATGTAGGCCATGCGGCCGCGCCGGTTCAGCTCGGCGATCTGGCCCTCGACCCAGATGCGGCCCAGGCGGCCGATCCACTGGCCGACGGCGTTGAGGACGACGCGTACCGGTTGCGGCGCCTCGGCGGAACTGTCCATGCCCATGCCAACCGAGCCTAGGCCAGGGCGCGGACAGTTCGGGGCAGGCCCGCCAGGCGCGGGGCCGGGCGGCCGGGCCCGGCACGGCGGGACCGGGTGGGCGCCGGATGTGCGGGGCGGCGGTCAGGCGGTCGCGTCGCCGCCGGCGGAGACGGTGTTGTTGAGGCCGATGTCGGTGACGGAGGGCTCGCCCTCGGCGTGGTGGACGGTGTTGTCGGCGCCGGTCACGCGGATGGAGTCGGCGCTGCCGATGTGCACCGTCAGCTCGTTGCCCAGGATGGAGACCTCGCCGCACTGGCCGTTGAGGACGACCTCGGCCCCGCTGGCGGTCACGTTGACGTTCTGGCCGTCGCACTCCTCGGTGACGCTGCCCTCGACCGTGGCGATGGTGAGGTCGCCGGTCTCGCTGTCCACGGAGATGCCGCCGCCCTCGTCGAGGGTGACGTCGCCGTCCTGGTTGCCGACCGAGACGTCGCCGTTGGAGTCCACGGAGACCTCTCCGTCCTCACTGCCGACGGACACGCCGTCGGGGTCCACGGAGACCTCCTGGTCGGTCCCGGGGATGCCGACCGAACATCCGGTCAGCCAGAACGCGGTGGCCGCGAGGAGCGCGGCGGCGGGGGCAGCGGAACGCATGTTGGTGTCCCTTCGGACGGGAGGCGCCGGTGTGGTCACTTCCTATGACGTCCCGTACCGCCCCGCGGTTCCCGTGCCCCGCGGACGCGGCCGTCGGCGGGGTCGGCGGCGCTCCCGCCCCGGCGGTCCGCGCGCGTCAGGCCTCGGCCTCCAGCTTGGCGATGCGGTTGTCGTACATCTTGATGAACTCGGGGCGGCTCTGGTGGGCGACCTCGTAGGCGCGCAGGTCGCGGACCTGCTCGATGGTGAGCTTGCGCAGGCGGGCGCGGACCGAGGGCAGGGTGAGCTCGTCGTAGGTGGGCACGGCGAGGTCCTCCAGGGAGGGGGCGGCCCCCTTGCGCACCCGTTCGAGGATCTCGTCGCTGCTGACCTTGGTGTGCGCCTCGGCGGCGGCGATCTCCTCCGCGATGGCGGCGCCCTCCTCGGGGACGTCCGCGGTGGCGGGGGTGGCGGGCCCGGTCCGCTCCTCCCGGCCGCTTCCGGCCTCCTCGGCCGCGACCGGCTCGGCGGGCTCAGCGGCCGCCGGGGCGGCGGGGGCCTTCGCGGGCTTCTTCTTCGCGGCGGACTTCTTCTTAACCGCGGGCTCGGCGGGCTTCTCCTGCGCGGCGGCCTTCTCCGGGGCAGCGGTCGCGGGCTCCTCGGACTCCGCCTTCGCGGGCTCCCGCTCCGCGGCGGGCTCAGCGGCCTCGGCCTTCTCCGCCTCGACGGCCTCGGCGGGCTCCTCGGTCTTCGGCGCGGCCTGCGGCTCGTCGGCGCTCTCCGCCTCGGGCGCCCCGGCCTCGGTGCTCTTCTCCGCGGACGGCGCGGCCTGGTCCGTGCCGCGCGCGGTCACGTCCTCGGACTCCGCGGCCGCGGGGGCGGGGGACTGGGGGGTCCCGGTCGACTCCTGGGCCGCGGGCTCGGGCGCGGCCGCCGTTTCCTTGCGCCCGAAGATGCCCTTGACCAGGGCGACCAGCTTCGTGGCGAGCGTCGGGTTCGACATAGGACGGGGGCTCCTGGTGGTCTCGGCGAGTGGGGTGAGCGGCGCGCGAACAGCCGACCGGCAGGGCCGAGGTGAGGGCGAACCGCCTGTAATGCGTGTGATGGTGAACCAGGATAGAGGAGGGATGAACACCATGAGCAGGGGAGAAGTGAACGATTTCGCCACTTCGAAGCGCAACCGGATGCGCCCCGTTGCGATACCGTCACCTTGGCACCGGTCGCGCGTCGAAGCGGCCTGTTCAGTGCCCTCTCCCACACCCGGGTCGCACGCCGCCCAAGCCACCTAGGATGTAACACATGACTGCGATGACGACTGCCACGAACCAACGCCGTGTGCTCCTCGCCAATCCCCGGGGCTACTGCGCCGGTGTCGACCGCGCTGTCATCACCGTCGAGAAGGCCCTGGAGCAGTACGGCGCGCCGATCTACGTGCGCAAGCAGATCGTGCACAACACCCACGTGGTGCGCACCCTGGAGGAGCGCGGCGCGATCTTCGTCGAGGAGACCGAGGAGGTGCCCGAGGGGGCCATCGTGGTCTTCTCCGCGCACGGCGTCTCCCCGGCCGTGCACGAGGAGGCGCACAGGCGCAGCCTCAAGACGATCGACGCCACCTGCCCGCTCGTCACCAAGGTCCACAAGGAGGCCAAGCGCTTCGCGGCCGAGGACCGGGACATCATCCTCATCGGCCACATCGGCCATGAGGAGGTCGAGGGCACCAGCGGTGAGGCTCCCGAGCACATCCAGATCGTCGAGAGCCCGGACGAGGTGCACAAGGTCCAGGTGCGCAACCCGGACAACGTGTCGTGGCTCTCCCAGACGACCCTGTCGGTGGACGAGACCACCCAGACGGTGGACGCCCTGCGCGAGCGGTTCCCGAACCTGCTCGACCCGCCCAGCGACGACATCTGCTACGCCACCTCCAACCGCCAGGACGCGGTCAAGGCGATGGCGCCCGAGTGCGAGCTGGTCATCGTGGTCGGCTCCGACAACTCGTCGAACTCGGTCCGCCTGGTGGAGGTGGCCCTGGACGCGGGCGCCGACGCCGCCCACCTGATCGACAACGCCTCGCTGATGGACGACTCCTGGCTGGAGGGCGTGACCACGGTCGGCGTGACCAGTGGGGCCTCCGTGCCGGACATCCTGGTGCGCGAGCTGCTCGACAAGCTGGCCGGGCACGGCTACGGCACGGTCACCCCGGTGACCACCGCCGACGAGACGCTGACCTTCTCGCTGCCCAAGGAACTGCGCCGCGACCTGCGCGCCGAGTAGCGCGCGGGCTCCCGCACACCGGGGGCGCACAGCTGACACAAGAGGCGCCCGGTCGGAGAACCGACCGGGCGCCTCGTCGTGCGGGGGCGGGGGCCACTCAGCGCGCCCGCGAGCGCTCCCCCGGCTCCGTCAACCCCGCAGGGCGGCGTCCACCTCCGACAGCAGCCGTGCCCTGGACCGTGCGCCGACCAGCTTCAGCAGCGGCTGGCCGTCGCGGAAGAGCATCAGCGTCGGCAGCGACATCACCCCGTGCCCGCGTGTGGTGAGGGGGTTCTCGTCGGCGTTGACCTTGCGGACGGCGAGCGTTCCGGCGCGCTCCTCCGCGATCCGGTCGAGCACCGGAGCCAGCATGCGGCAGGGCGGGCACCAGTTCGCCCAGAACTCCACCAGGACGGGGCCCTCACCGCCGAGGACCGCGCGCTCGAAGGTTTCGTCTGTGACGGCGGACACCTCGGCGGTCGCGTTCGTGGACGGCATCACGGCTCCTCGGGATCGTTCGCTTCACCGGTGCACAGCCCCGCCGTCCCGCAGCCCCCGGTCCCGCGGACCAGGGCCTCGGACAGCTTGGCCGTGAGACTGCCGCGCATCGCGCCGAGCCGCTCCAGGCAGGCGTCCACCTCAGCGAGCCTGCGCCGGTAGACCTCGATCGAGTCGGGGCAGGAGTCCCCGGTCTCGTGGCCCGAGCGCAGGCACTCGACGAACGGACGGGTGTCGTCGAGGCTGAGGCCGACGGCCTGGAGGGTCAGGATCTCGCTGACCAGCCGGTAGTCGTCCTCGCCGTAGTCCCGGTAGCCGTTGGCCGAGCGCCGTGCGCTGAGCAGTCCCTGGGACTCGTAGAACCGCAGGGCGCGGGCCGTGGTCCCGGTACGTCGGGCGAGTTCACCGATGCGCATGGGACGACGGTAAACCCTGACGTCGACGTCAAGGCAAGGAGGCGGGCACGTCCGGGAACGGCCGGAACCCGCCTTCCCCGCTCAGGCGCCGTCCGCGGGCTCCCCGCCACCGTCGGCGTCGGTCTCCAAGCCCTCGGCCAGGAGGGCGAGCTCGTCCATACCGGCGGGGCCGGACACGACCAGGGTCACGCCCTCCTCGCGCAGGACCAGGGCGTTCTCGTCCTGGGACTCGTGGTGCTCCCACTCGCGGCCGTCGACCTGGACCGTACCGACCTGCTCGGCGCCCGGGACCCTCTCCGCGAGGACGGCGGCGGGGTCGGCGTCACTCTGGGTCAACATGGCGTGGCTGTCCTCGGCAGTGGCGAAGCCCACGCTCCACTGGACCGGTCCGGACACGTCCACCGTGGAGCTGGTGGGCGTCCACCCCTCCTGCTCCAGGTCGGCGGAGGGCACCGTCACCGGGTAGTCCGCCGCGTCGCGCAGGACGTCGGCGTCCGGCCGGTACTCCACCGACGGAATGCTCTCGCCCGAGCGCGTGGAGACCACGAACGCCATGATCAGGACGATGCCGACGATGATCCCGAGGGAGATGGCGTAGTTCTTGAAGGTCGCGCTGGACCGGCTGTACTCACTCATGACGCCTCCAGCTTGCCGCAGGTCCGGGGCCCCGCCGACCCGGGGTGTGCTTAGCGCCGGGGTTCGAGCTGGGTGAGCAGGCCGGTGATGTCGTCGGCGAGTCGGCGGGCCTCGGCGTCCTCGCGCTGGACCACCTCGGCCACCGCCAGCAGCATCGCGCCGCTCACGACGATGAGCAGGGCCTCGTCCACGGGCTCGTCGGCCTTGCGGAACAGCGCCACGTTGCGGTCGGTCCACTGGGTGAGCCGGGCCCGCAGCTGGTAGTCGAAGCCGGGAGGGCCGTCACCGCTGAAGAACAGCCGTGTGGTCTCCCTCTCCTCGATGCACCCGAGCAGGTAGGCGCGGGCGGCGATGTTCATCAGCCGCGTGGGGTCCTTCTCCCCCTCGGAGCGGGCCCGCACGACCGCCTGGTGGGTGCGGTCCTGCTGGCGCTGCTGGAACTCCTCGTACAGGGCGAGGTAGAGGTCGGCCTTGCCGCTGAAGTGGTGGTACAGGCTGCCGACGCTGGCCCCGGCCACGGCGACGACCTCGCTCACCCCGGCCTTGGCGAAGCCCACCGTGCGAAAGACCTGGGAGGCCGCCTTGAGCAGGGCGCCGCGGGTGGCCGCGCCGCGCGGGGAGACCCTCGCGGGCTTGTCCGTCTTGTCCACTGTCACGCCTCACTCCAGTCCGGGTCACGCCAGAGTAGTCCGTCCCCGTCCGCCCGGGACCGCCCCGAGGGGTACCCGTGACCCCGCGGGTGTCACTTCGGGTGACTACCCTAAGACCTGCCCCCGACCTGTTCTCCCGACGGAAGGTGTGTCCATGTCGCAGTCCAGCAGCCCGCACAAGGCCCCGGATCGCAACCTCGCGCTGGAGCTGGTGCGCGTCACCGAGACCGCGGCGCTCGCCGCGGCCCGCTGGGTGGGCAAGGGCGACAAGATCGGGGCGGACGGCGCCGCGGTGCGCGGCATGCGGCACATGATCAGCACCGTGTCCATGAACGGGACCGTGGTGATCGGCGAGGGCGAGAAGGACAACGCCCCGATGCTCTACAACGGCGAGCGGGTCGGCGACGGCGGCGGCCAGGACTGGGACGTGGCGGTCGACCCGATCGACGGCACCACCCTGACCGCCATGGGCATGCCCAACGCCGTGTCGGTGATCGCGATGAGTCCGCGCAACACCATGTTCGACCCCTCCGCGGTGTTCTACATGGAGAAGCTCGCCACGGGCCCCGAGGCCGCCGACGTGGTGGACATCGCCGCTCCCGTGGCCGACAACGTCCGGGCCGTGGCCCGCGCCAAGGGCAAGTCGCCGCAGGACGTGACCGTCGTCATCCTGGACCGCCCCCGCCACAAGCAGATCGTGCAGGACGTGCGCGACGCGGGCGCCCGGATCAAGTTCATCAGCGACGGCGACGTGGCCGGAGCGATCATGGCGGCCCGCGCGGGGACCGGCGTGGACCTGCTGCTGGGCATCGGCGGCACCCCCGAGGGCATCATCACCGCGTGCGCGATGAAGTGCCTGGACGGTGTCATCCAGGGCCGCCTGTGGCCCAAGGACGAGGAGGAGCGCCGCAAGGCGCTCGACGCCGGGCACGACCTGGACCGCGTGCTGCGCACCGACGACCTGGTCTCGTCCGACGACGTGTTCTTCGCCGCGACCGGCATCACCGACGGGGAGCTGGTCGGCGGCGTCCGCTACGAGTCCGCGCGGGTCGTCACCGACTCCCTGGTCATGCGCGGCCGCAGCGGCACCGTCCGCCAGGTGCTCAGCGAGCACCGCCTGGGCAAGCTGGCCTCCTACAGCGGTGTCGACCTGACCTCGGCCCCCTACCGGGGTGAGGAGCCCGAGTCGGCCTAGGGTCTGTTTTCTGAACCGTTCTCAGCTGTGGGGGGTTGGTTCGGGCGCCCACGGGGTTCTGGAGGTGCCGGAGGTGGGACTGCGAGGAACGAGCCGTCCCACCGTAGGCGCCGAAGGTTCCCGTTCTCCGGGCGCCCGAACACGGGCTGAAGCGAAGCGGAGGCCCAAAAAAACACTGCCTAGGGCCGTCACACCCCCACCGGAAGACCTCCGCGGAGAGCTCCACCCCGGTGTCCCGTCCCGGCCGGTACGGGACACCGGGCCCCTTCCCCACCGGCCGACCGAAAAAGGCGCGGGGCGCGAACCACACCGGGTCGACGCGGCATCAGACCCGGCGTTGGTTGCGCGGTGCACGCGCCGAGAATTCCCCGCCGGAGGTTTGATGTCCTACCCCGATCCCCCACAGCAGCCCCAGTGGCAGCACCAGCAGCCCGGGCAGGGCTACCCTCCGCCCCAGGCTCCCGGCCAGCCCCCCGCGGGCTTCGGCGGCGGCGCGCCCGGCGGTCCGCCGCCCGCGGGCCCCTTCCCCGGTGGCCAGTACTCCGGCGGACAGGTGCCGCCCTCCGGCGGAGGCCGCAACAGGCGCTGGCTGATCCCGGCCGCCGCGGGCACCGCGCTCCTCCTCATGGGCGGCACGGTGTGGGCCACCGTCTCGCTGGTCAGCTTCGGCGGCCCCCAGCCCGAGGACGTGCTCCCGGGCAGCGCGCTCGCGTTCGGCAAGATCGACCTGTCGATCGACGGCTCCCAGGCCATGGAGCTGCTGCGGTTCGTGGAGCGGCTCCCCGATGAGGTCACCGCCGAGATGGACGAGCCCGACGGCGACATGACGGGGCTGGTCGCCGAGGGTTTCGTGGCCGCCTTCCCCGAGGCGCAGCAGTCCGACGTCGAGGAGTGGATCGGCCAGCGCGTGGGCTTCGCGATGTGGCCCGCCAGCGGTGAGGCCGAGCTGGGCGAGGGCGCCGGTGTGGCCGGGGCGTTCGCGCTCGCGGTGGAGGACGAGCGGCTCGCCCAGGAGGACCTGGAGCGGCTCAGCGGCGAGTACGACGACCTCTACTTCGAGGTGATCGACGACTTCGCGCTCCTCACCACCTCCGACGCGGCGCTGGCCGACCTGCACGCGCAGGTGGACGAGCACGGCCCCCTGGCCGACGCCGACACCTTCTCCGGTGACATGGACGACGTGCCCAGCGGCAGTCTGGCCGCGGGGTGGGCGGACCTCGCGAGCCTGATGGAGGTCGAGGAGTTCGCCCGGGAGTTCGAGGCCGACCTGGCCGCCGAGACCGGTGAGCTGAGCGGCCGGATGACCGCGTCCCTGCGGGTGGACGGCGAGTACCTGGAGGCGCGCACGGACGTCTTCGCCCTCACGGTGGACGGCACCGACCTGGCGTGGCTGGCCGAGACGCCGGGGGCGAGCGTGGCGGCGATGGAGTCGCTGCCCGAGAGCACGGTCATGGCCCTGGGCGCCAGCGGCCTGGACACGGCGCTGACCGACGCCTACGAGAGCGACTCGATCCCGTTCATGACGAGCAGCGGCCAGATGCAGGAGATGGAGCGCCAGTTCAACTCGATGGGCGCCCCGCTGCCGGAGGGGTTCACCCAGCTGCTGGGCTCCTCGACCGCGTTCGGTGTCACCGACATGAACCTGGAGGGCTTCTTCGGGTCCGCCTACGGCGGCGGCGGTGAGGCGTCCTTCCAGTACCGCGCGGTGGGAGGTGACGAGCAGATCCTGAGCGACTTCGTCGAGGGCGCGGTCGTCGACTCCTACAGCACCCCGCCGGGTGTGAGCACCGACGGCGACGCCGTGGTGGTGTCCCAGGGCAGCAGCGCCACCGGGCGCCTGGGCGACGACCCGGTCTTCCAGCAGACCATGCAGGAGATGGACTCGGCGGTGATGGCCGGGTACATGGACCTGCGCCAGGTGCTGACCGAGAGCGAGGTCGAGGCCCCCGGTCAGTGGGGCGCCGTGGGCCTGGCGCTGAGCGTCACCGAGGAGGGGCAGCGCAGCAGCGTGGAGCTGCGCTGGTCGCCCAGCGGCGGCGAGTAGCCGCACGGGGTGCCGATGCGCGGACGGCGCGGGGGGAGGGTGCTCCCCCTGCGCCGTCCGCGTGTGCGGGGGCTTCCACCGCGTGGCTGGTGTTCCACGAGGGAACGGACTCGCGCCGTCCGCGCGTGCGGGGGGCTTCAGCCGACCACGCGGCGTCTCATCCGGGCGCACGCCAGGAACCACATGAGAACCACGAACACCAGCAGCACTCCGAGGTGGAACAGCGCCGGTCCGGCCCCGAGGTTGCCGAAGACCACCCCGCGGATCAGCTCGACCGAGTGGTAGAGCGGGTTGACCATGGCCGCGTTCCGCACCCAGTCGGGCAGCTCGGTGAGCGGGAAGAACGTGCCCGCCACCAGGAACAGCGGGGTGAACAGGCCGCTGAACACGTAGTCCATGGACCGCACCGAGTTGATCAGGGCGGAGATCCAGATCCCGAAGAGGGCGAAGGCGAACCCGGACAGGAAGGCGATGAGCGGCACGAGCAGCAAACCGGGGCCGGGGCGCAGCCCGAACCCGACCGCGACGAGCAGCGGGACGCACCCGTACACGCCCGAGCGCATCGCCAGCCACAGCGCCTCGCCGGTGACGAGTTCGCGCACGTCCACGGGGGCGGCGAGGATGCCCTCGTAGGTGTGCAGGAAGCGTCTCTTGATGAAGGTGTTGATGACCCCGGGCATCATCGACTGGAACAGCACCGACACCGCCACGATGCCCGTGCCGAGGAAGTCGATGTAGCTGTACCCGGCGAGGGTGCCGATGAGGGCGCCCATGCCGAAGCCGAAGCAGAGCAGGTAGAGGGTGGGCTCGACCACCGCCGCGAAGGTGGTCGCCCGCCAGGACTGGCCGTACAGGATCCACTCGCGGGCGACGACGCCCATCACCGCGTCGGCCTCCAACCGGCCGGGGCGGGCGTGGATCTCGGGCCGGGCGTCCTCCCGGGCCTGCCGCGTCTGGTCCGTCACTCCACACTCTCCCCGGTCAGGGCCACGAAGACGTCCTCCAGGGTGCTCACCCGGCGCAGCGGCGCGCCCAGCCGGTCGCGCAGGGAGTCGGGCAGCTCCTCGGCGCGCAGGACCGACACGGTGGTGCCGGTGCGCCGGGTGGTGAAGCCGTGGCCGTGGACGAGGCTTTCGAGTCCGTCGACGCCCTCCTCACCCGGGGTGTACTCCTCCACGGTGGTCCCCGCGTACCGGGCGACGAGGTCGGCGGGGGCTCCGCGCTCGACGATCCTGCCCGCAGCCATGAGCGCCACCTCGTCGGAGAGGCGTTCGGCCTCCTCGATGTAGTGGGTGGACATCAGCACGGTGACGCCCTCGGCGCGCAGCGCGGAGATGACGCTCCACAGGTCCTGGCGCACCTGCGGGTCCAGGCCCACGGTGGGCTCGTCCATGAGGACGAGTTCGGGCCGGTGCAGCAGGGCGCGGACGATGAGCAGGCGGCGGCGCATGCCCCCGGACAGGTCGTCGACGAGGGTCGCGCCCCGGTCGGCGAGCTGGGCCAGCCGCATGGTCCGGGCGACGGCCTCGCGGCGTCGGCGGCGCGGCACCCGGTACAGGTAGGAGAACATCCGCAGGTTCTGCTCGACGGTGAGCTCCTCGTCGAGGTTGTCGTGTTGGGGCACGACGCCCATGCGGGCCCGGGCCCACTTGGACTCGTCGGGGATGGCGTGGCCGAGGACGCGGATCTCGCCCTCGTCGGCGAGGGACTGGGCGGTGAGCATCTTCATGGTGGTCGACTTGCCCGCGCCGTTGGGCCCGAGCAGGCCCAGGACGACGCCTTGCGGGACCTCCAGGTCGAGCCCGTCGACGGCGGTGAGCGAACCGAAGCGCTTGACGACTCCCCGGAGTCGCAGGGCGGGGACGGACGGTGTGTCACCGGCGTCCATGGTCGCGCTCCCGGACGGACGGCGACCGGGGACAGGTGTGGTCATGAACACAACCGTAGACAGCGGGGGCGAGGGATTTCCAGCGGGTTTCTCCGGCTGTGGAAACCCTCCCGCCGCGGCGCTGCGGGCCGTGCGGGCCCCGCGAGGCGGTCCGAACGGCGGAAAACCCGTTGTCCCGGCCGGGGCTCCCGCCTACGATCGTCCTCCGGACCCGTAGGCAACGAGAATCCGGAGGACGACTCCGGACGGAGAAGGGTGAGTATGCCCCGGAACGCGCCGAGCGCGCCTCACAGTCACGCGTGCCACCGCCGTACCCGGGCCCCGGGTACCTGAGGCGGCCACGCCCCTTTCCGTCGAGAAGCGCTCGGCCTGCTCCCTGCTGTTCACCACCCTTTTCCAGCAAGGAGTACCTCCGGGTGTCCACCACCGATTCCTCCGGCCGTTCCGGCCACCGCTCCGCCACGCGCACCGGCGCCTTCGCCTGCGTGCGCTGCGGCCTGTCCGCGTCCCGTCTCGGCCCCGACGGGGAACCGCGCGACCACTGCCCGAGCTGCCTGAGCTCACGCCACGTCCTGGACCGGGTCGGGGGCGGCGCCTCCGACTGCGGCGGGCGCATGGCCCCGATCTCGGTCGCGGTCCCGCGCGGCGGCTCCTGGACGCTCATCCACCGCTGCGGCGTGTGCGACGAGATGTCCGAGAGCGCCGTCTCACCGGACGACAACCACCTCGTCCTCATGCGGATCGCGGTCCGGCCGCTGGCCGAACCGCCCTTCCCGCTCGACCTGTTCGGGGAGGTGTGAGCGTGGGCCGACGCAACACCCGTGTCACCAGGCGTCCCCAGCGCCCCAAGACCGTGCTGCACGCCCACGGCGAGGCGGGCGGCGCGGGTTCGTTCCGCTGTGTGCGGTGCCGTCTGGAGATCCCGGCCCGCGCGCCGGGGACGGCCCACCGCAACCACTGTCCGCACTGCCTGACCAGTCTGCACGTGGACCGGCGGATCCCCGGCGACCGCGCGTCCGGCTGTCGGGGCGCGATGGACGCGCTGAGCATGGCGGCGCGACCGGACGGGGAGTGGATGATCGTCCACCGCTGCGTGCGGTGCGGTGAGCTCGGCTCCAACCGCGTGGCGGGCGACGACAACGCCCGCGCACTGGTCAGGGTGGCGGTCCGGCCGCTGGCCGCCGCCTCCGACGCGGTCGCCAGGCGGGCGCTGATGGACCTGTGACGGCTGGCGGGGCGAAGGCCTGAGGGCTCTCCGCCCCGCCCGGGTCCGGTCCGCCGTGCCTTCCGGTCGGGCCGGAACGCGGCGCTCCCGGCCGGAGTCCTCCCGCGGCCCCGCGCGGGTGGACGCGGAGCGCTCCCCGGACGCTCCGACGCGCGGTACTCCCCGGACGGGCGGCCGACCCGGGGTTTCGCCTAGTCTGGGCGGTGTGAGTGAGGAAGTGTCCCCCGATCGGCTCCGCGCCTCCAACACCGACCGCGAACGGGTCCTGCGGGTCCTGCGCGAGGCCGCCGCCGACGGGCGTCTGGACCTGGAGGAGTTCGAGGAGCGCTCCTCCCTCGCGCACGAGGCCCGGACCCTGGGCGAGCTGCCCGGGATCACCGCCGACCTCCTCCCCGCGGAGCAGCAGCCCATCCGCCTGGACCGCCAACCCGTCCTCGGCCTGTTCGGCAGGGCGGAGCGCAGGGGCCGCTGGGTGGCCTATCCCGACGAGCTGGCCGTGGCGCTGATCGGCAGGGTCGAGGTGGACATGCGCGAGGCGCTCCTGATGCACAACCACCACCGCATGACCGTGACCGCCGTCCTGGGCCGCGTGGAGATCGACGTCCCCGAGGGCGTCGAGGTGCGGCTGACCGGCTGGTCGTTCCTGGGCAGGCGCACCACCACCGCGCGCCGCTCCGAGCTGTCCCATCCCCCGGTGCTGGAGATCGACGGGTTCTCCCTGTTCGGCGTGGTGCGCGTGCGCGCCCCGAGGAGGCGCCGCCTCCTGGGCTGGCGCCGCCGCGATCGCCGACGCGGTATCGGGGCCTGACCGCGCCGACCTGCGAGGACCGCCGACCGATCGCGGAGGGCGGCGGCGGTGTCAACATGACGCGCGCAACACCGCCAACCCCGGGTGAGGTGGCGGTGTGCTCCGGTGCGTCTGGCAATCTGGGGCTCACAGGTTTTCCCAGGGAGAGTTGGGTTGCAATGAGCGAGTTCCGTATCGAGCACGACTCGATGGGTGAGGTCAGGGTTCCGGCCGAGGCCAAGTGGAGGGCCCAGACGCAGCGTGCCGTCGAGAACTTCCCGATCTCCGGCCAGGGCCTGGAGGGCGCGCACATCGCCGCCCTCGGCCAGATCAAGGCCGCCGCGGCCAAGGTCAACGCCGAGCTCGGCGTCATCAGCGACGACCTGGGCAAGGCGATCCGGGAGGCCGCCCTGGAGGTCGCCGAGGGCAAGTGGAACGACGAGTTCCCGATCGACGTCTTCCAGACCGGCTCGGGCACCTCCAGCAACATGAACACCAACGAGGTCGTGGCGACGCTGGCCACCGAGCGCCTCGGGGCCCCCGTGCACCCCAACGACCACGTCAACGCGTCGCAGTCCTCCAACGACGTGTTCCCCTCCTCCATCCACATCGCCGCCACCTCCGCCGTCCAGAACGACCTGGTCCCGGCGCTGCGGCACCTGGAGGAGGCGCTCGGCGCCAAGGCCGCCGAGTTCGCCTCCGTGGTCAAGAGCGGCCGCACCCACCTCATGGACGCCACCCCGGTCACCCTGGGCCAGGAGTTCGCCGGGTACGCCGCCCAGGTGCGCTACGGCGTGGAGCGCCTGGAGGCCGTCCTGCCGCGCGTGGCCGAGCTGCCGCTGGGCGGCACCGCCGTGGGCACCGGCATCAACACCCCCGAGGGCTTCTCCGCCCGGGTCATCGCCGAGATCGCCGAGCACACCGGCCTGCCGCTGACCGAGGCCCGCGACCACTTCGAGGCGCAGGGCGCCCGCGACGGCCTGGTGGAGCTGTCCGGCCAGCTGCGGACCATCGCGGTCGGCTTCGCCAAGATCGCCAACGACATCCGCTGGATGGGCTCGGGCCCGACCACGGGCCTGGGCGAGATCCTCCTGCCCGACCTCCAGCCCGGCTCCTCGATCATGCCGGGCAAGGTCAACCCGGTCCTGTGCGAGGCCGTGCTCCAGGTGACCTCGCAGGTCGTCGGCAACGACGCCGCGGTGGCCTTCGGCGGCGCGAGCGGCAACTTCGAGCTGAACGTGCAGCTGCCGATGATCGCCCGCAACGTGCTGGAGTCCATCCGCCTGCTCTCCAACGTCTCGCGCGTGTTCGCGGACCGCTGCGTGGCCGGCATCGAGGCCAACGCCGAGCAGTGCCGCGTCTACGCCGAGTCCTCGCCGTCGATCGTGACCCCGCTCAACCGCTACATCGGCTACGAGGAGGCCTCCAAGGTCGCCAAGCAGTCGCTGAAGGAGAAGAAGACCATCCGCGAGGTGGTCATCGAGCGCGGCTACGTCCAGGACGGCAAGCTCACCGAGGCGCAGCTGGACGAGGCCCTCGACGTACTGCGGATGACCAACTCCCGGTAGTCCGGACCCGTTCCGCCACGGGGCACCCCGCGTGCGGGGTGCCCCTTCCGCGTGCCGGGCCGGGCGGTCGTGTGCCGGGCGGGGCGCACGGTGCGCACGGGTCCCGGTCGTGTCTCACCCGGCCGTGAAGGGCCGGACCAGGAACCTTCCGGGCGCGGGAGGCGTCCGACATTCTTGAACGAGCACCTTGGAAGCCCGCCTTCGAGAGGGCAGTACATGTCGAGCAACAGCGACAGTGAACGCGTCGTCGCGGACCGCTACGTCCTGCGCCGTGAACTCGGCCGCGGCGGTATGGGGGTGGTCTGGCAGGCCTTCGACCCGACGCTGGACCGCGACGTGGCGATCAAGCAGGTGCTGCTTCCCGACCACTTCACCGACGCCGAGCGCGCGGACGCCCACGGCCGGGTCCGGCGCGAGGCGCGCTCCGCCGCGCGGATCAGCCACCCCACGGTGATCACCATCCACGACGTCTTCGAGTACGACGGCAACCCGTGGGTGGTCATGGAGCTGGTCGAGGGCGGCTCCCTCCAGGACCGGCTCGACGAGCGGGGCGCCCTGCCCCCGGACGAGGTCGCGGAGATCGCCGAGTCGCTGCTGCGCGCCGTGCGGGCCGCGAACGCGGCCGGGGTCCTGCACCGCGACATCAAGCCGGGCAACATCATGACGTCCCTGGACGGCCGGGTGATCCTCACCGACTTCGGCATCGCGACGATGGAGGGCGGGCCGAGCATCACCCGCACCGGCGCGCTGATCGGCTCGCCCGAGTACATGCCGCCCGAGCGGCTGGCGGGCGGCCCGGCCGAGCACCGGGGCGACCTGTGGAGCATCGGCGTGACCCTGTTCGCGGCGGTCGAGGGCGCCTCCCCGTTCCGCCGCGACAGCATCACCGCGGCGATCGCGGCGGTGATGTCCGCGCCGCTGCCGCCGATGACGCGCGCCGGGTGGTTGGAGCCGCTCATCTCCGGCCTGCTGGAGCGCGATCCGAACCGCAGGCTGGACGCGGACGGGGCGCTGGCGCTGCTGCGCGGGCGCGGCGGGCCGAACGCGGGCGGTGACGACAGCGGCGGCTTCGGAGTGGCGGGCGCGGGGGCGTTCGGCGCGGCGGGAGCCGCGGGGGCGTCCGGAGGCGGCGCCCCGGCCTTCGGCAGCGGCCCGCACGCGGCCCCCGGGGTCAGCGGCCCGCGGAGTCCCCACCAGGCGCCGAGCGGCGGCCGACCCGGCACGGGGCCGCTGGGCGGTTACCCCCACACACGGGCCCCGCTGCCGCAGGGCCCGGTGACGGGGCCGCGCCCGCCGCGGGGCGGACCGGCCGCCCCGGTGACGCCCGCGACGCCCTTCGCGCACGGGCACCGCACGGTCCACCAGCACCGGCCGCCGCACTCCGCGGGAGGCGGCCACGGCGGTACGGGCCGCGGCCCGGGCGGACCCGGGGGTCCCGGTGCCGCGCTCCACTCGGGCGGACACGGCGGCGCGCGTCCGGGCTCGGGCTCGGGCTCGGGGAACACCAGGCTCCTCGTCGGCGTGGGAGCCGCGGTGGTGGTCCTGGCGCTGATCGGCGGTGTGGCCGTGGTCGGCGCCACCCTGTTCACCGGAGCCGAGGTCGAGGGCGGCGCCTCCGAGACGCTGTCGGCGTCCGAGGGCGCGAGGCCCCCGGCGGAGCCCTCCGCCTCCGTCGGCGGGGACGAGGGCGCTGCCGGCAGCGGCAGCGGCGGTGAGGGCCGGGGCGAGGGCGGCACGACCGGGAGCGGGGACGAGGACGGGGAGCCGCCGTCCTACGACGATCTGGAGACCTTCCGCTCGCAGTGGTTCCACGTGGACCACCCGGCCGGGTGGCAGGTGGACGACAGCGAGATCGAGAACACGCTGGCGGTGTTCGTCGCGCCGGGCGGCGACCACCAGGTGTGGGTGACCGGCTGGACCGAGCAGGAGTTCACCGGGACGAGCGCCGAGTACCTGGAGGACACCAACGGCGGGACGCGGGTCGAGGGTGACGTCACCACCGGCTACACGCAGCTGGAGCTGGAGGAGTTCGACGACGGCGACTTCGAGGAGGGCTGGGACGTCGCCCTGGTGGAGTCGGACTTCGTCAACGAGACCTGGGCGAGTCAGGAACGGCGCTTCTGGGCCTACGCGGTCAGCACCGAGCACGAGGGAGACCGGGTGTTCTACCTGGTCAGCGTGAACGTTCCGCGCGAGGACGCCGACTACTACGACGACCTGCCCGAGGACGTCATGGAGTCGTTCGACCCGCTGCTGTGAGCGCGCCGCCCGCCGACCGCGGCGGGTCCGACACGACGGGGGCCGTTCCGGAAGGGAACGGCCCCCGCGCCTCGCGTGTGCGCCGGAGGCGGCGCCCGCCGACAGGGGCGCCCCGGCGGATCAGTACCAGCCGACGGACTGGGAGTGGGCCCAGGCCTCACAGGGAGTGCCGTAGCGGCCCTTGATGTAGTCGATGCCCCAGGCGATCTGCGTGGCCGGGTTGGTCTGCCAGTCGTCGCCGTGGGTGGCCATCTTGTCGCCCGGCAGGGACTGCGGAATGCCGTAGGCGCCCGAGCTGGGGTTCTGCGCGCTGGGGTTCCAGTTGCTCTCCTTCTGCCACAGGGGTTCGAGGCAGTCGTGGAACTCGCTGGCGGCCCAGCCCTGGTCGGTGACCATCTGGAGGGCGATGCCCTTGGGGTCACCGGTGAAGACGGGAGTCTCCTCCTCCTCTTCCTCTTCTTCCTCCTCCTCGATGTCGCTTCCCTCGACCTGGGCCGTCAGGACCCCTTCGGTGAGGGCCGCGTCACGCTGCTCCTGAGCCTGGCTGCGCAGGGTCTGGAGTTCTTCCTGGGACAACTGCTCGGAGAAGAACTGCTCCTCCCCGGCTTCGGTGTCGGCGGTGGATTCCTCGGCATCCGGAATGGCGGCGCTGGCCACAGTGTCCGGATCGATCTCGTCATCCGCGAACGCGGTGACGGCGAAGGTCGCACCCGCGACGAGGGTCGCCGCACCGACCGCCGCCGTACTACGCAGCGACATTCGGTTGATTAGCACGATTGCCTTTCCCAAGAGGGGGTTATTGGCAGGGAAAGCCCTATTAATACCAGTTGTTGGCCTGGGAGTGGGACCAGGCGCCGCAGGGGTTTCCGTAGCGGTCCTTGATGTAGTCGATGCCCCAGGCGATCTGCGTGGCCGGGTTGGTCCGCCAGTCGGAGCCGTGGGAGGCCATCTTGTCGCCCGGCAGGGACTGCGGGATGCCGTAGGCGCCCGAACTGGGGTTCTCGGCCGTGTGGTTCCAGTTGCTCTCCTTCTCCCACAGCGGCTCCAGACAGTCGTGGAACTCGCTGGCGGCCCAGCCCTCGTCGAGGACCATCTGGAGCGCGATGTCCTTGGGGTCGCCGGAGGGGGCCGACGCGGCGGATCCGCCGCCGGAGGAGTCGGAACCGCCGGAGGTGTCGGCCTCGGGCTCCTCCTCGGGTTCGGGTTCGGGCTCGGCGATGTCGCTGGCCGTCCCGCTGTCGGCGCGGACGGCCTCGTCGACGGCCGCCCTGGCCTGCTCCATGCTCTCCTCGCGCTGGGTCTGGCGCTCCTGGTCGCTCTGCTCGGACTGCGCGGCGAAGAAGTCCTCGGGCCGGTCGGACCCGCCGTCGCCGCCCGCCGCCGACTGCTGGCCGGGGACCACCGCGGCGGAGGCGAGCTGGCTCGGGTCGGCCGCGTCGCTCTGGGCGAACGCGGCGACCGAGAAGGTGCCGCCGGCGACGAGGGTCGCGGCGCCGACGGCGCCCGCATGTCGCAGTGAGATGAGGTTGAGTAGCAAAATCGCCCTTTCGCGTAGACGCACACGCGCCCCACGGGGTCCGCGTGTGTGAGAGTTCGCCGCCGCTGACCACGTGGCCCGGGGTGTTGCGCGCGAGGGAAGGGGTAGCCGTTCGACCGACCGCGGCGCGGGTTCCCACGTGGGAGGGGATGTTCGTGCAGCGGGTTCAGCCTGCATCATCGTCACGATGAAGTAACGCCAGATTTACTATGTCTTGGGTCACATCACGGAATGCATCCGCAATGCGGTGCTTTGACCTGCCCATCGATACGCAGCGTCAAGAAGAGGTCAAGCCCTCCCGGTGCTGTGGCGGGGGTCTCCGCACCTCCCGGAGCGAGACGGAGGTCACCGGGAACGGTGTTCCTGAGTACCCGTACGGATGTGCGCGGGCGGCCGCGGGGGCCAGGATGGCGCCATGAACGTCCACGGATCCCCGCCGTCCCCCGCGGGCCCACGGCTCAGGTGCCCGGACTGCCGCGCCCCGCTACCCACGCCGCCCCGGACCTGCCAGCGGTGCGGGCTCCTGCTCGTCGGCGCCACCGCCCAGCGCCTGTGGCACATCGACACCGAGATCGCGCTGCTCAACAGCCGCGAGCGGCACCTGCGCGAGGAACGCGCCGCCGTCATGGCACTGCTGCGCGAGGAGTCTGGCCGAGGCGCGCCCCCGGCCCGAGCCGTTCCCGGCTCCGCGGACGGGGAGCCGCCGCGGGTTCCGGGTCGGGCTTCCGGTCACGCGCCGGGACCGGCCGTCCCGCCCGGTGACGCGCCCCCCGGCGGCCAGGGAGCCCACGCGCACGGGCAACCCCCGGCCGGGGCGATGTCCGGCTCGCAGGCACCGGTCGGGCAGAACCCCTACGCACAGGCCCCGGCCGAACGGGTACCGGCTGGGCAGCCGCAGTCCTCACGGCTTCCGTCCGGGCCGCCCGGGGAGGTCACCCGCCGCTCGGCGCAGAACGTCATCCTCGGGCTGGGCGGCGTTCTCGTCGGCATCGCGGCCCTGGTCTTCGCCGTCTGGACGTGGAGCGACATGGGCACCGGCGCCCGTGCCGGGGTCCTCGGCCTCACCACGGCGGCCTTCGCCGTCCTGGCCCTGCCGCTGCACCGGCGCGGTCTCAGGGCGACCGCGGAGACCTTCGGCTGCCTGGCCGCCGCGCTGCTGTGCGTCGACGCACTCGCGCTGTGGCTGCTGGCGTCGGAGCAGATCGGGAGCGGGCCCGGCTACACCGCGATCGCGCTGGTCGTCATCGGCGCGCTGCTGGCGTCCTATCCGCTGCTCGTACCGCTGCGGACGCCGCGCGTCCTGGCCGTCCTGCTCCTGCAACCGGTGCCCGTCCTGCTGGTGGCGGCGTCCGGCTCCCCCGGCCTCTGGTCCTGGGCGCTGCCCGTCCTGGCCGCGACCGGGCTCGCCGACCTGCTCCTGGCCCTCTGGTTCGGACGGCCCCGCGCGGGCGTCCCCGTGCGCGCCCTCCGGGTCAGCGCGACCGTACTGTGGGTGCTGACCACGGTCCTGGCGCTGCTGTACACGGCGTTCGCCCTCGCCGCCTCCGCCGCGGGCGCCGACCGCGTCGGAGCCTGGTGGTTCGTGGCCGCCGTCCTGCTGCTGTCGGGCGTGACCGGTCTGCTGCTGGCCAGGGACCCGCTGCACCGGGTCCCGGCGGGTCCCGGTCCGGTGGGCGGCCCGGGCGGCCCGCCCGGCCCCGCGGCGCCGGGCGGCACGGACAGCGCGGGAACCCCCCGGGTCCCCGCGGTCATCGCCCTGCTGGTCCTGGGGGCGGCCCCGCTGGCCGCCGGACCCGCGCACCTGCCCGCACTGCCCAGGGCGCCCCTGCCCCCGTGGAACGGCGGCCCCGCGACCGCACCGGTGTCCAGCGTGCTGGGTCTGCCGACGACGGCCCCCGCGGACGCCGGGTTCCCGCTGCTCGCCGTGCTCGTCTGCGCCGTGCTCTCCCTGGGCGCGGTGTTCCTGCTGCGCCGCCGGGCGCTGGTGCCCGCCGCCGCCCTGACCGCTCCTCCGGCGCTGCTGACGGCCGTGCACCTGCTGGACCCGCCGCACGCGGCGGCGGTGGTGTGCGCCCTCCTGGTCGGCGCCGCGCTGGTCCTGGCCACGGCCCTGGCGCCGCGTCGGCCCGGCTCCTGGGTGCCCGCGCTCACCGGAACCCTGACCCTGCTCACCGGTGGCCTGTGGTCGCTTCCGGACCAGTACACCTCCCTGGCCGCCCTCGTGTTCGTGGAAGCGACCGCCCTGGTCGCGCTGCTCCTGTACGCCCGCTCCGGCCGCCCCGCGGCGCTCTACGCGACGGGCCTGCTCCTGTGGGCGCTGGCCCTGCTGACCGGCGCGTTCTTCGGGCTCGGCCTCGTGATCTCGGACACCGTGCCGCCTGCGGCGTGGTGGCTGCTGGCCGCCTGCGCGCTGCTGGCCGGGGCGAACGCGGTGGTGCTCGGGCGGACCCCCCTCCCGTCCGCGGGCGGTGCCGGGGGCGACCCCCGGCCGGTCTTCACCATGGTCGGCCTGCTCCTGCTCGCGTCCGCCCCGCTGCTGGTCGGACGCGGGCACGGCCCCGGTCTGCCGCTGCTGTCCGGCGCGTACGGGCCGTGGACGGCGCCCGTGCGGGCACTGGGCGACCCGACCCACTCCGTCCTGGGGCTGCACGGCGTGGCGGGCCCGGCGGAGGCCTTCGGCACGGCGGCCGGGATGCTGCTGGCCGGTGCGGCGGCGGTGGCCCTGGTCACCCTGCTCGACCGCGGGCGGACGGCGGCCGCGGCGGTTCTCGCCGCGCCGCCCTCACTCGTCGCGCTGCCCCTGGTCCTGGACGCGCCGTTCCTCGGCGCCCTGCTGTGGGTGTTCGCGGTGGGTTCGGCCCTGGCGCTGTGGTCGGCGCTGACCCGCAACGGGCGGCTCGGCTGGCTGGCGGGCCTGACCGCCCTCCTCACCCTGCTGCTCGGCGCGGGCTGGGCGCTGGTCCAGGCGCACACGACCACGGGCGCCCTGATGGGGGTCGCGGTGGTCGCCGCGGTGGTCGCGGCCCTGGCCCGGACCGCCGTCGCGGCGGTCGGCGCCACGGCGGTGGCGACGGCGGCGACGGGCGGGTTCGCGCTGGCGCTGCCCCTGCTGCTGGGGGCTCCGGTGGAGTACGCGGCGCTGGCGCCGATCGCGATGGTCGCCGCGGTGGCCGTGGCCGCGCCGCGCCTGCGCGGACCGCTGCTACCGGCGACGGAGGCCCCCGCCTGGGTGTGGGCTGCGGTCTCGCTGGGAGTCACCGCGGCGGCGGGGGCGCGGCCGGAACTGGTCGCGTTGGCGCTGGCGGTGGTCGGGGTCGTCGCGCTGGCGACCGCCGCGCGGCCCGGGCGGCGCTGGTTCGCGCCGGTGGGCGCGCTGCTGATGCTGGCGGCGCTGTGGACGGTGCTCTCGGCGTGGGACGTGGCCGTGCCCGAGGCGTACACGGTGCCGCCCGCCCTCGCGGCGCTGGCCGTGGGCTGGGAGTGGAGCCGCAGGGCAGCCGTACCGCCGTCGAGCTGGGCCGCCCACGGCGGCGGCCTGGCGCTGCTGTTCCTGCCCACCGTCGTGCTGGTGCTGGCGGAGGACGGCATGGTGTGGCGGGTGCCCGCCGTGCTGGTACTGGGCCTCGCGGTGACCGTGTGGGGGCTGCGCGGACGGCTCCAGGCGGCCCTGGTGACGGGCGGGCTGGTGCTGGTGGCGACCTCGCTGCGGGCGTTCGGGCCGCCCCTGTGGGACCTGACCCGCCTGGTGCCGAACTGGGTGCCGTTCGCCGTGGCGGGTGTGCTGCTGCTGGTGATCGGCGCCCGCTACGAGGCGAGCCTGGAACGGCTGAGGCGCCTGGGCCGCCTGGTGGCGGGGATGCGCTGAGGGACCCGACCGCGCACCCGTGGAGCGCGGGCCGACTATGACCACGTCGTCATGGACACCGGCGACCCGACCGCGCACCCGTGGAGCGCGGACCGGAAACCCGCCGGGGCTCCACGGGGGCGGCGGGCCCGTCACACCGACGGGCCCGCCGCGGTACCGCGTCAGTTCTCCAGCATCTCCGTGACCAGGGCGGCGATCGGCGACCGCTCGGACCGGGTCAGGGTGACGTGCGCGAACAGGGGGTGGCCCTTGAGCTTCTCGATCACCGCGACCACACCGTCGTGGCGGCCCACGCGCAGGTTGTCGCGCTGGGCGATGTCGTGGGTGAGCACCACCCGCGAGTTCTGGCCGAGGCGGGAGAGCACGGTGAGCAGGACGTTGCGCTCCAGGGACTGGGCCTCGTCCACGATCACGAACGCGTCGTGCAGCGACCGGCCGCGGATGTGGGTGAGCGGGAGGACCTCCAGCATCCCCCGGTCCACGATCTCCTCGATGACCTCCTCGCTGGTCACCGCGGACAGGGTGTCGTGCACCGCCTGGCCCCACGGGGTCATCTTGTCGTTCTCGGTCCCGGGCAGGTAGCCCAACTCCTGGCCGCCGACCGCGTACAGCGGCCGGAACACCATCACCTTGCGGTGCTGGCGGCGCTCCAGGACGGCCTCCAGACCGGCGCACAGCGCCAGCGCCGACTTGCCGGTGCCCGCGCGCCCGCCCAGGGAGACGATGCCCACGTCGGGGTCGGTGAGCAGGTCCAGGGCGACGCGCTGTTCGGCGCTGCGGCCGTGCAGGCCGAACACGTCGCGGTCGCCGCGCACCAGCCTCACCGACTTGTCGGGCTGGACCCGGCCGAGCGCCTTGCCCCGCTCGGAGACCAGCACCAGTCCGGTGTGGCAGGGGAGGTCGCGGGCCGCGTCGATGTCGCTCTCGCCGCTGGTGAACAGCTCGCCGATCTGGTGCGCGGGCACGTCCAGCTCGGCCATGCCCGTCCAGCCGTGCTCGATGGCCAGTTCGGCCCGGTACTCGTCGGCGGCCAGCCCGATGGAGGACGCCTTGATCCGCATCGGGAGGTCCTTGCTCACCAGCACGACGTCCCCGCCCTCCTCCTGGAGGTTGCGGGCCACGGTGAGGATCCGGGTGTCGTTGTCGCCGAGCCGGAAGCCCGCCGGCAGGATCTGCGGATCGCTGTGGTTGAGTTCCACCCGCAGCGTGCCGCCGACTTCGTTCACCGGTACCGGGGCGTCCAGACGGCCGTGGGCGACCCGCAGGTCGTCCAGGCGGCGCAGCGCGTGACGAGCGAAGTACCCGAGTTCGGGGTGGTGACGCTTGCTCTCCAGTTCGGTGATCACCACCACGGGGATGACGACCTCGTGCTCGGCGAACCGGCTCAGGGCGGCCGGGTCGGCGAGCAGGACACTGGTGTCGAGCACGTAGACGCGTGCGTCCTGGCCTACCTCCGTACGGGGGTCGGGGGACTGGGTGTCACGGCGATCGGTCGAGGAACTAGCCACTCGTTCTCCCCTTGGGCACCGCTGGGGCGCCCTACTGTCACGGGATCATGGAGGACCGGGACTTGGCCCGCGAGGGCCGGGTCCGGCCCTCCTCGTTGACGTTCCGCGATGGCGGAGGAGATCAATGAGACGGGGCCTCCCGAACGGGTGGACGAACGCCACCCGCTACTTCCGACGCTACGCGTCCGTGCTCCCGTTTCCAAGGGACCTCTCCCTCCGCGCGGTGAACTCCGCGTTAAGGGGTCGGGCTCGGGGGGATCAGGATCCGTAGCGGCGGTTGCGCGCGCCGTACGAGCGCAGTGCACGCAGGAAGTCCACCCTGCGGAAGGCAGGCCAGTAGACCTCGCAGAAGTAGAACTCCGAGTGCACGCTCTGCCACAGCATGAAGCCGGACAGGCGCTGCTCCCCCGACGTACGGATGAGCAGGTCGGGGTCGGGCTGACCGCGCGTGTAGAGATGCCGTGCGATGTCCTCGATGTCCAGGCGCTCGGCAAGCTCCTGGATACCGGTGCCCTTGGCCGCCTCCGCTTGGAGGAGGGACCGAACCGCATCAGCGATCTCACGTCTACCTCCATACCCGACGGCGACGTTGACAACCAGCCCGGGGTTACCGGATGTGGCCGTCTCCGCCTCCTTGAGCGCCTGGGCGGTGGACGCGGGCAGGATGTCGAGGGCCCCCACGGGGCGCGTGTTCCACCCCTCCCCGCGAAGCCGGGCGATGGTCTGCTCGATGATGCGCACCAGCGGGCCCAGCTCGGACTCGTCCCGGCTGAGGTTGTCGGTGGACAGCATCCAGAGTGTGACCACCTGCACGCCGACCTCGTCGCACCAGCGCAGCAGTTCGAAGATCTTGTTCGCGCCCGCCTGGTGGCCCTGCTCGGCCGCGCCGAGCCCGCTCACCTTGGCCCAGCGGCGGTTGCCGTCCATGGCGACACCGACGTGGCGGGGGATCTCCTGACTGGTCAGCCGACGCTCCAGGCGCCGCTCGTAGAGCCAGTACAGGGGGTCACGAAGCCCCATTGGCGAAACCTCTCAGAGCTGGATCTGGAACAGCACACCGCTGGAAAGGATGTGCCGACGGGGATGCCTCCAGCGTAGTTCGCCCGAAGGGGGCTACGTCACGGCCAGGGATTTGCGCACGTGCTTGCGTCCCTGGTGGATGCGGGACTTGACGGTGCCCAGGGCCAGGTTGAGCTCGGAGGCGATCTCGTTGTAGTCCATCTGGCACAGGTCGCGCAGGACCAGGGGTGCCACCAGGTTGGGGCGGTCCTTCTCCAGCTGGTCGAGGGCCTCCAGCAGGTCGATGCGGGAACCGGCGATGACGCTGGTGGTGCGGGGGTCGCTCTGGTGGGGCATGCGCTCGGCCTCGGTGGGGAACTCCGCCGAGCGCCGCTTCATGGAGCGGTAGGTCTGCCGGGCGGAGTTGGACACCACGGTGTACAGCCACGTGGTGAACAGGGAGTCGCCCTTGAAGCTGTCGATCTTGCGCGCCACGCGCAGCAGCGCGTCCTGGCACGCCTCCTCGGCGTCCTGCCGGTAGGGCAGGAAGCGGGCGCAGCGGCGCAGCACCTCGGGCTGGATCCGCCGGAGCAGGTCGTCCAGGGCCATGGCGTCCCCGGCCTTGGCCCGGCGCGCGAGGTCCTCCAGCTCCTCGTCGACGTTGCTCGCCACCCGACGCCGCGGCGCGGGGCTCTCCTCGTGGTCTGCGTGGTCACTACTGCGCATGTCTGGTCTCTCCCTGACTGACGGCAGACATCCGGCCGTCCGCTGCGGACGCGGGTGCGCCCCTTGCGTTCGAGGGTCACACGTCACTGGGACGTCTACGGCCCCGGTCCGGATCCGCACTCGCGAAAAATCGTGGCCCTCGCCGCCGCGCACTGCGCGGAGCCCTTCGGGCCCCCTCCAGTGTCCACGGCCGGAGGGGATCGGCGCCACCCGGAGAGGGGATCATATCGGCGGGAGGCAATGTGAAGGTACAGATGGTGTATTAGTGGGCAACGACCGCGTGTTCACCCCTGACAGACCGAGGCGGAGATGAGCCAACCTGAGGCCTTCGGGCGCTACCGCGTCATCCGGCGCCTTGGGTCGGGTTCCTTCGCCACGGTCTGGTTGGCGCAGGACGACCTGCTGAACTACTCGGTGGCCATCAAGGTACTCGCCGAGAACTGGGCGCACCAGATGGACATCCAGCACCGCTTCCTGGAGGAGGCGCGCATCCTGCGCCAGACCGACTCCACGTGGCTGGTGGCGGTGCACGACGTGGACGTGCTCCCGGACGGCCGGCCCTACATGGTGATGACCTACGCCGACCAGGGCAGCGTCGCCGACCTCATCCACCGGGGCACGCTGCCCCTGGACGAGGCCCTGCGGCTGTTGACCGAGATCGGCCAGGGCATCACGGTGCTGCACAACCACGGCACGATCCACCGCGACATCAAGCCGTCGAACGTGCTGCTCCAGTCGTCGCCCGTGGGGCAGCGGGTGCTGGTGGCGGACCTGGGGTTCGCCAAGTCGATCGACGAGGCGTCGGGGTTCACCGCGGCGGCCGGGACCCCCGGCTACATGTCCCCCGAGCAGAGCATTCCCGGCGGTGACCTGGACGTCCGGTCCGACGTGTACTCGCTGGGCGCGGTGGCCTACGAGCTCATCACCGGACGCCCGCCCTCGCGTCCGCCGGTGAAGGTGGCCCCTGGCCAGATCCGGCCAGGTCTGCCCCCCGCGCTCGACGAGCTCATCCTGTCGGCGCTTTCGGTGGACCGGGAAAGCCGTCCGGCGGACGCCAAAACCTTCACCGACCGGGTCAGAACCATCCGTATGGCGCCCGACCTGCCCAAGGCGGCCGTGCCGTGGTGGCAGCGGTTCCGCATGCCCTGGCGCCGGGCGGCGGCCCTGGCGGGGGCGCTGGTGCTGATGGGAGCCGGCCTCTCGGGGTCCCTGGGCAGGCCGGGGGTGTCCCTGACCACCGTGCACGACGCCGCGCAGGGGGTCTACCTGGAGGTGCCGTCGGTGTGGGCCCACGAGATCCACACCGCACAGGAGGCCCTCCCAGCGGCGGCCGCGGCCGGGGCGGGCCCGGGGCTGCTGGTGGCGACCGACGCCGAGGACTGGGACTCCACCCGGGAGACGGCCTACGGTGTGTACGCGACCGTGGTGAGCGGCCCCGCCGACCTGAGCGGGATCGCCGGCGCCGAACCGTGCGGAGACCCTCCCGAGGAGCGCCCGCTGGACACCGGGGCCTGGGAGGGCACGGTGTGGGACTGGCCCGAGTGCCACGGCAACGGGTCGCTGAGCAGCGCCGCCGTGCACGAGCCGGGCGAGCCCACGACCGTGTACATGGAGATCCGCCAGCCGGGCTACCGGCCCGACCTGGTGGACCGGATCATCGCCGGTACGCACCTGGGTTAGGGCGTGTTCGGCGGACACTTGCCCTCCCCCGGCACCCGTCAGGCCAGCAGCTGCTCCCGCAGGTCCTCGGGCGAGGTGACCGGGAGCTTGCACACGAAGCCCTCGCACACGTAGGCGGTCGGTCGCCCACCCACCGGCGCGCGGTCGCGCAGCAGGGGCACCCCGCCGTCGTCACGGCCGTCGCCGCGCGAGAGCACGGTGCCCAGCGGCGCCCAGACCAGTGCGGCGCGCACCAGCTCCGCGGTCCCGGGGTCACCGGGGTCGCCCACCACCGCGACGGCGCGCGGCCCGGTCAGGAGGGCCTCGCCGGTGGCCAGGCCCCATCCGGCGAACCGGGCGGCCTTCTCCGCCAGCACCGCCACCGGGGACAGCGCCTCCTCGGCGGCCGTGCGGTGGCGCTCGGAGCCGGTCAGCGCGGCGTAGGTGAGCAGCGCGGACGCCGCCGCCGACCGGCCGGACGGCGTGACGTTGTCGGTGGGGTCCTGGGGGCGGTTGAAGAGGCGCTCGGCGTCGTCGGCGGTGTCGTAGAACCCGCCGGAGCCGTCGCCGAAGCGCTCCAGGACGGTGTCCAGCAGGCGCCCGGCCTCGTGCGCGTAGCGCGCCTCCCCGGTCACGCCGTGCAGGGCGAGCAGCCCCTCGGCGACGTCGGCGTAGTCCTCCAGCACCCCGGCGCTGGTGCCCGCGCGCCCGTCCCTGGAGGTGCGGGCCAGGCGCCCGTCCCGCAGGTGCACGCGCAGCAGCAGGTCCGCGGTCTCACGGGCGGCCTCCACCAGGTCGGGCCGCTCCAGCAGCACCCCGGCCTCGGCCAGCGCGGCGACCGCCAGACCGTTCCAGGCCGCCACCACCTTGTCGTCGCGGGCGGGGGCGACCCGCTCGGCGCGGGCCGCCAGCAGGGCCTCGCGGACCCGCTGGTAGCGCCAGGCGTCGGCGGGCGGGACGGGCAGCTGGAGCACGGAGGCGCCGCGCTCGAAGGTGCCCTCCTCGGTCACGCCGAACACCTCGGCGGCGAAGGCGGCGTCCTCCTCGCCCAGGACCTCCCTCAGCTGGGCGGGCGTCCACACGTAGTAGGTGCCCTCCTCGCCCTCGCTGTCGGCGTCCAGCGCGGAGGCGAACCCGCCCTCGGGCGTGCGCAGGTCGCGCAGCATCCAGTCGGCGGTCTCCCCGGCGATCCGGCGCAGCAGGGCGTGGGTGTCGGCGTCGGAGACCCCCGGCCCCGAGGGGCGGCGGCCCATCCGGGCGTAGGCGCGCAGCAGCAGGGCGTTGTCGTACAGCATCTTCTCGAAGTGCGGCACGGTCCACTCGCGGTCCACCGAGTAACGGGCGAAACCGCCGCCGAGCTGGTCGTACATGCCGCCCTGCGCCATGGCCAGGGCGGTGCCGCTGGCCATGAGCCAGGCGGGCGTGGACTCGTCCGAGCTCCGCAGGGGCCGGGTGCGCTCGTCCTGCGCGGTGAGGAAGGAGAGCAGCATCGACGGCGGGAACTTGGGCGCGGTGCCGAAACCGCCGTGGGCGCTGTCGTAGTCGCGCACCAGCGCGCGGACGGCCAGGTCGAGCCGGTCCGCGGAGGGCGGCGGCGCGGCGGCCAGGGTGCGCGGGCCGCTGAGCGCCTCCACCACGCGCGCGCCCTGGCCGACCAGTTCGGAGCGCTGGTCCCGCCAGGCGTCGGCCACGCCCCGCAGCAGGCGCTGGAAGTGCTCGCGCGGGAAGTAGGTGCCGCAGTAGAACGGGGCGCCATCAGGGGTGGCGAACACGGTCATGGGCCAGCCTCCCTGGCCGGTCATGGCCTGGGTCGCCTCCATGTAGACGGCGTCGACGTCGGGGCGCTCCTCGCGGTCCACCTTGACGTTGACGAAGAGGCTGTTCATCAGGGCCGCGGTCGCCTCGTCCTCGAAGGACTCGTGGGCCATCACGTGGCACCAGTGGCAGGCAGCGTAGCCGACGGAGACGAGGAGGGGCACGTCGCGCCGACGCGCCTCGGCCAGGGCCTCCTCACCCCAGGGCCACCACTCCACGGGGTTGTCGGCGTGCTGCAACAGGTAGGGGCTGGTCGCGTCGCTCAGGCGGTTGGGCATACCCCAACTCTGCCATCCGGGGCCGCGGGGCGTCGCGCACCCGCCGGAGCGGGGTCCGCGGCACGGAGCCGGCCGGGCGTCCGTGAACTCCGCCACCCGGGGCGGTGGGATGTCGCGCACCCGCCGGAGCAGGACGCGGGCCACCGCCCGGGAGGGGGTCGCACGCCCGCCCGGCGGGCGCGGGAGCGCCCCGAGGCGTCCGGTCCGGGCGGTGGGCCCGGACACGCCGTCCCGCCGGGGCAGGGCGGGGGGCGTCTCCTCAGGTCCGCGGAGCGGTGTCCTCGGCGGAGACCTGCGCGGCGTCGGCCGACCCGCCGTCGTCGGAGGCCGCGTTCCTCGCGCCGAAGTCGTCGTCCTTGGGCAGGGCGCGGAGCTTGCCCATGAGACTGCGCATGAGGAAGTACAGTCCGACGCCGATCACGAAGATGACGAGGAAGCCGAGCACACCGGGGGTCACGGTGTCCCTGTCGAGCTGGAAGTCGCCCGCCAGCACCGTCGCGGACGTGAGAAGGGTGTTCATACCACTCATACTCTCACTGCTTCTCGGACACCCGCGAAGAGGTCCTTCTCCGGGACCTCGGTGTCCACCAGCGAGCGCACCAGGTGGTAGTCCTCACTCGGCCAGGCCTCCGCGACGACCTCGTTGGGCACGGCGAACCAGAACCCGTTGGGGTCCACCTGGGTGGCGTGCGCCTTGAGCGCCTCGTCGGCGACGTCGAAGTACTCGCTGCAGTGCACGCGCGTGGTGATCTCCCAGCGGGGGCGGTCGCGGTCCGCGATCCGCTTCATCCACTCCTCGAAGGGGTTCTCCAGGCCGCGCGCGGCCAGCACGTCGGCCAGGGCCTCGAACCGCTCGGGCGGGAAGGAGACGAAGTAGTACAGCTTGAGCGGCTGCCAGGGGTCGCCCGCGTCCGGGTAGGCGTCGGGGTCGCCCGCGGTGTCGAAGGCGTGCATCGACACCTTGTGGGTCATGATGTGGTCGGGGTGCGGGTAACCGCCGTTCTCGTCGTAGGTGAGGATGACGTGCGGCCGGAACCTGCGGATGGACTCCACGAGGGGCGCGGCGCCCTCCTCCACCGGGAGGGTGGCGAAACATCCCTCGGGCAGGGGCGGCAGCGGGTCGCCCTCGGGCAGGCCGGAGTCGACGAAACCGGCGAACTCCTGCTGGACGCCGAGGATCTCCCTGGCCCGCTCCATCTCCTCTCGGCGCACCTGCGCGATGTTCTCGCGGATATCGGGACGCTCCATCGCGGGGTTGAGGATGTCACCGCGCTCGCCACCGGTCATGGTGACAACGAGCACGTCGACGCCCTCCTCCACGTAGCGGGCCATGGTGGCCGCGCCCTTGCTGGACTCGTCATCGGGGTGGGCATGAACGGCCATGAGCCGCAGGCGCTCGGACAACGAAGGGTCTCCTTGACTAGGTGGACGGACGCGGGGGCGCGGCCGTCCGGCTCCCCCCGGTACACAGGCTCGGACGACTTCCGCGCGGGGCGCGTGGGGAGGCTGTCAGGTCGGGGATATCTTAGACAACACCGTCCCCTTGTTCGGAGATTCCCGATGCAGCCGACCCCGGAGGAAGACGCCGTGAAGAGCGCCGAAGCCACGGCCGACACAGCGGCCGACTCCTCGGCCAGTACCGCTCCCGCGCTGCGCAAGCGCCACGGGAACGGACCGGTCTTCTTCGTCATCGCCACCCTCTTCGCGGTGACGTGCGCGGTCGGCTGGGGCTACTCCGTGATGAACTTCAGCGGTCTGGGCGGCGGCGTGTACCACCAGGTCATCACCTTCTCGGCGCCCACGCCCGAGGAGGCCACCATCAGTTACGAGGTGAACAGCAGGAGCGGCGCCGAGTGCCTGATCGTGGCGCTGGACGAACAGCTCGTCGAGGTGGGCCAGACGCGTTCCGAGGCCGAGGCCGGGAACCGGATGGTCACCACGACCGTTGAGACGGTTCGTCAGGCCGCCACGGTAGAAGTGGCCTCGTGCAGGGAACAAGGTTCGCAGGACTGATCCACCGAGCCCCTTAGCCCGGCTCCGGAGGCACCGCCGAACCGCGGGAACCCGTGTGTCACGACGCACGGTGATATTCTCGTAAGTTCAGCTCTGGCCGCCTGGTGGCCTTTGCTACTAGTACACAAGGAGTTCCCGTGACCCAGACCCGCGATGACAACGTCACCTGGCTCACCCAGGAGGCGTACGACCGGCTCAAGTCCGAGCTGGACCACCTGTCGGGGAGTGGGCGCATCGAGATCGCGGAGAAGATCGAGGCGGCCCGGGAAGAGGGCGACCTCAAGGAGAACGGCGGCTACCACGCCGCCAAGGAGGAGCAGGGCAAGATGGAGGCCCGCATCCTCCAGCTCACCGAGATCCTGCGCACCGCGCGGGTCGGCGAGGCGCCCCACACCGAGGGCGTGGTCGGCCCCGGCATGACCGTCACCGTCAAGTTCGACGGGGACGACGACGAGGTCACCTTCCTGCTCGCTTCCCGCGAGGAGAGCGGCTCTCCCATCGACGTGTACTCGCCCAGGTCACCGCTGGGCTCCGCCATCAACGGCAAGCGCGTGGGGGAGAACGTCAGCTACACGCTGCCCAACGGCAAGAGCCTGGGCGTCGAGATCATCGACGCCGTGCCCTACACCGGCATGTAGCGACGGTTCGGCGATCACGGGGGCGGTGTCCTACCGCCCCCGCCGCTTTGGGGCGCCCCCGGCCGGGGGCGCCCCTTCGCGTGTGCGGCGGGGGATCCCCCGGAGGGTTCCCCGCGTCGTAGTCTCGAAGCACACTCCCGCGGCGGCTTCCCCGGCCGCCGGTCCGACCAACCGAGGGATTCCCTGCCGACATGTCCTCGCCCCACTGGAACCCCCAGGAACCCCGTCCCGGCGCGTACCCGCCCCCGAACGGGGGGTGGAGCCCCGGCGGCCCCGTGCCCGGCCATGGCGTGCCCCCTCCGGGCACCGGATGGGGCCTGCCGGGGCAGGGCGCGTTCCCGGGTCCGGTGCCGGGCCCGTTCCCGGCGCCGGCGCCGGAGATGGCCACGTTCGGCCGCCGCCTGGCCGCCCGCGCCATCGACTACGTCCTCGTGGTGATCGCCGCGGTCGCGTTCTTCATCCTGATGGCCTTCGTGACGGTGATCCTGACCGGCAGCGACCAGACCACCGACGCCGAGGGCACCCTGTGGGCGCTGCTGTTCGTGTTCGGGTGGGGTCTGCTGCTGTTCTTCTACGACTGGCTGTACC
Source organism: Nocardiopsis sp. M1B1 (assembly GCF_052466615.1). NCBI lineage: Bacteria > Bacillati > Actinomycetota > Actinomycetes > Streptosporangiales > Nocardiopsidaceae > Nocardiopsis > Nocardiopsis sp. M1B1. Next base: position 947,706 of record NZ_CP196194.1, on the reverse strand, counting down.
TGGTCACCTGGGGGCGCACGCTCGGCAAGATGATGGTGGGGATCAAGGTGGTCGACGCCGCCGACGGCGGCGGGCTCGGCCAGGGACAGGCGATGGGCCGCTCCGCGTTCTTCGGCTTCCCGCAGTCCCTGCCCGTCGTGGGCCACATCTTCACGCTGGCCGAATCCATGGCCGCGCTCGGCGAAGAGAGGCGCGCCCTGCACGACCGGGTCGCCGGGACCGTGGTCATCCGCACCTGAGACGCCCGTCGCCGGGTGCACAGCAGGGTTGTCCACAGGCGGGAACTCCCCCTGTCGGCGCGGACCAGCCGGGGCCTAACGTGGCGAAGGACGGGTCCCGCCCCGGCCACCCCGTGCCGCCCGCATACCGCCGACGCGCCGTCCCACGGCTGCGCGCCGCCCCGGAGCGCCCCCGCCTCACGGCTCCGCGCAGGCCGGGGCGTCCGCCCCGCCGTCGGCGAACACGGCCGGGACGTAGTCGCCCTCCCCGATCCGGTACCAGGCGCGACTCGTCCCGAACGTCCCCGCCATCGCGTCGCCGACGGCCTGACAGGCCACGTCGACGTTGGCGCTGTGCGCGGCCAGGCCCATCGGCTCGTACTCCAGCCCCGGCCCCCCGCGCACGACCACGGGGTGCCGCTGGTCGGACGCGGTGATCCGCGCGCGCCTGCGGTACTCGCCGGTCCACAGGTAGTCGACCCGCACCCATCCGTTGGTGGGCAGCTCCAGCCCCTGCCGGAACGCTCCGTCGGCCAGGTCGATGCCCGCCGGGTTGCGCACCCGCCGCCCGAACCCGTCGAGACCGCCGTTGTGCCCCAGCGTGTAGGCCGCCTGCGCCTGCGGGCGCCCCCGTGCCAGGTCGGGCCAGGTCTCGCGTTCGGCGTTCCAGTGGTCGTCCCTGGTGTTCCAGGGCCCCACGTCCCAGACCGGCAGGTAGGCGCAGCGCGGCCGGTGGTTCTCGGTGTCGCCCCGCCCCTCGGGACCCAGGGCACCGGTGGTGCACACCCGTACCGTGTACTCGCCGCCGCCCCGGACCGCCAGGCCCCGGCGCGAGGGCAGGGCGGCGAAGTGGTCGTTCTCGCGGATCCTGTGGCCGTTGGCGGTGGTGTTGCCGACCAGGCCGATACGGGTGGCGAAGAGGGTGGCCGAGAACGGTCCGGCGCGGTCGTCGGGACCCTCGATACCGCCGTCCTGCGACGGCCCCCCGGTGCCACCGTCCTGGGGCGGCTCCCCGTCCTCCTCCAGCGGGCGGATCCGCAGGCCCGTGAGGCCGGTCCCCTCCCCGCTGACCCGCACCCGCAGCTGCACGCGCGCGACCTCGTGCGGCAGCGTCACCCGCCCGCCCCCGACGGGGTGCCACTCGGTCCACGCCCCGTCGGCCCGGCCGCCGCGCAGCTCGGTGTCCACCTCCGCGGGGTCGCCCTCCGTTCGCACCCGCACGTCCACGGTGTCGGCCGGGGCCTCCAGCGGCTGCGGCGGGAAGACCGCCAGGCCGCCGCGCCGGGACTCCGGTTCCCACCGGGCCACGATCCCGGGCGCGTGGCCCGCGTCGTCGTCCAGGCGCAGCGCTCCGGACTCCAGGACCAGGCCGATCCGGTCGGCGGAGCCCGGTTCCTGGCGCAGCCAGCCCTCCTCCGCGAGCGCCGGGACCGGGGGCGGGGGCGCGAGGAGCACGAGGGCGCCCAGGGACGCCAGGGTCTTCGCGGTGCTTCTGGCGCGCTCGCGCCTCGTGTGGGACATTCCCGCCCTGCCAAACACGTGGAGTTACCGAGATGGACACTCCCAGTAAGCAATCCGTCGCGAACGCACTCAAGCAGCACGTGTCGGGTGTCGGTCTCACAGCGGTAAAAGTCCGACTCGGGAACACGGTGGAGCCTGTGCCGGGAAAGGGCGCGGCCCGGCTCCCGGTGGCGGCGGACACGGCCCCTGCTCCCCCGCATCGGCCGCGCGGCCGGTGCGGGGGAGCAGGCGTTCTAGGCGAAGGCCAGCAGGCAGGCGGTGAACCCGTGCACGTGGTTGACCCCGCCGACCGGGCCGATCTCGCCCGCGGCGAAGAACCCGGCGACGGCCTCGACGCCGAGGACGCGGTGGACGGCCAGGACGTCGTGGTCGGACTGCGGGAAGAGGGAGGATCCGCGGCCGTTGCAGGAGAAGAGCAGACCGGCGCCGACGGGGTGCTCGGCGCCGAAGTCGCTGAGGCGGCGGGCCAGGTCCTCGTCCGCGGTACCGGCGTCGCGGACCTGGAAGCGGACGGTCTGGCCGACCTCGACCATGTCGTCGACTGTGAGGGCCCCGAGTTCGGGGTCGGCTCCGGCCAGGGTGCGGATGAGGAAGTCGCCCTGCTCGTGGCGGTCCACGTACTCGTCCATGGCGATGCCGATGTGCAGGCCGTGCTCGGCGAGTTCGCGGTCCTCCTCGGAGAGGGACTCGACCAGCTCCTCCAGCTTCTCGTAGGCGTTGGTGCCCGCGAGTTCGAGCAGGAGGTTGCCCTCGGCCTTGGTGACGGTCATGGGCGAGCCAATGGGGCGGCAGCCCTGACTCACGACGGTGCCGAGGACGTTCTCCCCGCCGACGAGGACGCCGATGGCGCCGTGCTCGGCCACCTCGCCGTCGCAGAAGAGCCGCACCGACTCCTCGCCGCGCATGCCGTCGGCCATGCCGCCGACGAGGGGCAGCCCGCCGAGGGCCTCGGTGGACTCGCGGACGAAGGCCTGGGTGGGGAACTCGTAGGGGTTGGTGAGCAGGATGGCCACGCTGTCGCGGGGGCCGGGCTCCTGCATGCCGATGACGGCCAGGTGGTCGTCCTCGACCACGGTGTCCAGCCGGAACGGGGTGATCTCCACACCGGGCAGACCGGCGCACCACACGCTGACCGAGCCCTGCCCCTCGACGCTGCGGCCGCCGCCGATGACCCCGGTGGAACTGCATCCGAGGGTGGCCGCGTCGCCCGCCAGCTCCATGACGCGCTTGCCCGCGAGGGTGACCTCCTCGGGGTCGGCGCCGCAGACGAAGAAACACACCAGGTCGGTAGGGCCGTCCACCTGTTCCAGGGCGCTCAGTACGGCGCGCTCGGCCGCGTTCACGAGGTCCGCCCCCGTCGTCAGTGCATCGCCGAACCGTGCCACCAGCTGCCACCCCCGGTTTCGCCGGCCGTCGCGGCCGGACGCAGGACTCCACCGTCACGTCCCATTCTTCCACCTCGGCGTCGAACAGGAGGTTTTCCGGTGAACGGACACGGACTCCGGCGGCGGTGCGGCGTGCGGGCAGCACGGTGCGGCCGGAGCCCCTGGGCCCCCTTGTATCCAGGAAACAGCACGCCAACCCCGGAAACCAGACGCTCCTTGACGGCTGTGGATAGGTTCGTGGGGTGAGCGCCCTCCCCGAACCCCCATCGTCCGCCCCGCCCCCGCTTCCGCGCACCCGCGCGGACCTGCGCGAGTCCGGGCACGTCCACCGGCCGGTCGCCGCCGAGGTGCGGGAGAACCTGCTGCGGCGGATGGGCTCGGGACGGCCCCGGTTCCCCGGGGTGCACGGGTTCGACACCACCGTGCTGCCGCAGGTGGAGCGGGCCCTGCTGGCCGGACACGACATCGTCCTGCTGGGCGAGCGCGGCCAGGGCAAGACCCGGCTGATCCGGACCCTGGCGACCCTGCTGGACGAGTGGTCCCCGGCGGTGGCCGGGTGCCCGGTCAACGACCACCCCTACGCGCCGGTCTGCCCGGCCTGCGTGCGCCGTTCGACGCAGGAGGGCGACGGCCTGCCGGTCGTGTGGCGGCACCGCTCGGAGCGTTACGGGGAGAAGCTGGGCACGCCCGACACCGGCGTGGGCGAGCTGGTCGGCGACGTGGACCCGGCGCGGCTGGCGCAGGGGCGCTCCCTGGGCGATCCCGAGACCATCCACTACGGCCTGGTGCCGCGGGCCAACCGGGGCGTGTTCTGCGTCAACGAGCTGCCCGACCTGCCCGCGCGGGCCCAGGTGGCGCTGTTCAACGTGCTGGAGGAGCGCGACCTCCAGGTGCGCGGCTACAACCTGCGGCTGCCGCTGGACCTGCTGCTGGTGGCGAGCGCGAACCCGGAGGACTACACGAGCCGGGGACGCATCGTCACCCCGCTCAAGGACCGCTTCGGCGCGCAGGTGCGCACCCACTACCCGCTGACCCTGGCCGACGAACTGGCGCTCGTCCGCCAGGAGGCGGCCCTGCCCGAGGGCACGACGGTGCCCTCGCACCTGTTGGAGGCCGTGGCGCGCTTCACCCGGCTGGTGCGCGCCTCCAAGAAGGTGGACGCCCGTTCCGGGGTGTCGGTGCGCTTCTCGGTGTCCGCGGCCGAGACGGTGGCGGCGTCGGCGCTGCGCCGGGCGGCCCTGAGCGGCGAGGAGGTCCCGGTGGCCCGGGTGTGCGACCTGCCCGCCGCGGTGGAGCCGCTGCTCGGCAAGGTCGAGTTCGAGATGGGCTGTGAGGGCCGCGAGGCGGAGATCCTGCACGCGCTGCTGCGCCGGGCGGTGGCGGAGGTGTTCCGCGAACGCCTGGGGACGGCGGACCTGTCCGGGCTCGCCGACCGCTTCTCGGGCGGCGGCACGGTGGAGACCGGCGACCTGGTGGGCGCCGCCGAGCTGCTGCGGCGGGTGGGCGCGGTGCCGGGGCTCGCGGCGATGATCGGGCACGCGGCCCCCGAGGACGAGGACGGCCCGCCGACCCCGGGACTGGCCGCCGCGGTGGTGGAGTTCGCGCTGGAGGGCCTGTACCTGGAACGCCGCCTGTCCAAGGACGTGCTTCCCGACGGAGGGGTCTACCGCTTCTAGGCGGTTTCCAGGCGGTGCTCTCCGGAGGGGACCGCGCGCCGGGGGCCTCTCGGACACGGCCGTGCTCCGGGGCCCGCTCGGGCGCGGCCGTTCGGTGGTCGGCTCGCCCGGCCAGGACTGCCGGTTCCCGGATCGGGAAGGTAGCCGGTGCGCGTGCGCGGGACGAGCGGTGCGCGTACGCGGGACGAGAGGGAGGCGGACGCCTGTGAGGTTTCGGTACCGGGAGTACATGGGCGGCCCCGATCCGCTGGCCGAACCCGACCCGCCGCCCGAGGAGGCCGTGGCGGCGGCGCGCGAGCTGCTGGCACTGGTCTCCTCGGCCCTGGAGGCGGCGGGTTCCACGACCGACCCGGGGGCGGGTTCCGAGGGCGGCCCGGGGGTGCTGGCCGAGGAGGACCGGCGGCGGCTGTCCGCTTTGGAGGACGTCCTGTCCCGGTACGCCGACGGCGACCGCGCGGCCCTCGGCGCGGCGGACGCCGTCACCCTGGGCCGTCTGCCGGGCCTGCTGGGCGGGGAGGCCGGTCGAATCCTGGCCCGCCTGGACGGGGCCGACCACGGCCTGAGCCCGCGCGAGCTGCGCCGCCTGGGCGAGGTGGCGCTGCGCGAGGCCGAGACCTCCCGGCGCGGGCGCGGCGTCCTCGGCGGAGCTCACCGGGGCGGCACCGCGCCCGGCGGGGAGCCCACGGGCCTTTCCCTGCCCCGCGACGTGGACGGCGACCGGCCGCTGGACGCGGTCGCGACCGTGCGCGAGGCGGCCCTGCGCCGGGCCCGCCCCGGAGAGCGCGGCGTGGCGCTGCGGGCCGAGGACGTGCGGGTGGCCGGGGCGGAGCCGTCGGAGGCCGCGGCCGTGTCCCTGCTGGTGGACCTGTCCCACTCGATGGTGACCCGGTCCCTGCACGAGGCCGCCACCCGGACCGCGCTGGCCCTGCACACCCTGGTGTCCACGCGCCGCCCGCAGGACCGGCTGCACCTGGTCGGCTTCGGTGAGCGGGCGCGGGAGCTGACCCCGGCCTCCCTGGTCGCGCACGACTGGCGCCGCGTCCCCGGAACGAACCTGCACCACGCGCTGCGGCTGGCCCGCGCCCACCTGCGGCGCCACGGCGGCCTGCGCCCGCAGGTGCTGGTGGTCACCGACGGCGAGCCCACCGCGCACCTGGGCGAGGACGGCGACGCGCGGTTCTCCTGGCCCCCGGCCCCCCGCACGGTGGAGCTGACCTTCGCCGAGCTGGACGCCGTCTTGCGCGAGGGCGCCGAGGTGACCTTCTTCCTGCTGGCGGACGACCCACGGTTGCGCGCCTTCCAGGAGCTGGTGGAGCGGCGGCGCGGGGCGCGGGTGGTGCACGCCGGCGCCGAGGAGCTGGGACCGCTGGTGGTGGACCGCTACCTGCGCTGAGCCGGGCGCCGCGGATCAGCGCTCGAAGATGCTGACGTCGGAGGCCAGCACGAGCAGTTCCTCGGGGGCGCCTCCGCCGGAGTAGAGCAGCTGGTGCCGGTTGGCGGGCATGACCGTCTCGGTGAACCGCAGCGGGCGCATGCCCTCGTAGACCACCCGCTCCTGCACCAGCAGCGGGATGCCCGGCCCCAGTCCGAAGGAGTCCGCCTCGTCCTGGGAGGGCATCCGGGCGCCGACGATGTCCCAGTTCCACTCCTCCCGGTACCCCAGCGTCCGCAGGACGGCGGTGACGCCCTCCTCCAGGCGTTCGGGGGACATGAGCGGGGTGTTGCTGGCGATGCCGTACGGGAAGTAGGTGACCTGGGACTGCCACAGGCCGCCGTCGACGAACCGATCGGAGGCGCGGATGACCACCAGGTCCCCGCGTGTACCGCCCTCGGGCCCCTCGCCGCGCAGCCGCTTGGCCACCTTGGGGCGCATGGTGTCCAGGCTGACCTTGATCTTCTCCTGGACCTGGTCGTATCCGGCCTCGCGCAGGTGGGGCTGGTAACCCGCCTCGAAGCGCTCGGAGTCGCCGCCCCCCGTGACTGGCGTGGCCAGGTGGACGATGGGCCGGTGGTCGGCGACGAAGGCCCCGCGTCCGGGCCGGATGGCGACGCGCCCCTCGTCCTGGAGGATGCGCATGCCCAGGCGGGCGGTGGCGCGGGAGACGTCGAGCTGCTCGGCGAGCTCCTCCTCCCCCGGCAGCCGCTCACCCGGCTTGTAGTCGCCCCTGGCCAGCGCCTCGCGCAGGTGGTCGGCGACGACCGTCTTCCTCGACGTGCTCATGCGTGTGCTCAGTCCCGGTGGTAGGCGTTCATGTTGCCGTGTTCGTACTGGTAACGGATGCTGTGGCCCGCGTAGACGGTGTGCACGAGCCGGATGGGGCGTTCCTCGGACAGGTCGGTCCGGTGGACGGTCAGCACCGGGACCCCGGGCGGGAGTTCGAGCTGGCCCGCCTCCTGCGGGCTGGGCATGCGGGTCTCCAGCTCGTCGACGAACCCGGCCTGGCGCTGTCCGTACTCGGCCAGCACCGACAGGGCGCTCTCCACGTCCTCGGGCAGCATGAGCGGGGTGCCCTCGACGAGGTCCATGGGGTAGTAGGCGGTGCTGACGGAGGCCGAGACCTCTCCGGAGAACCGGTACATCCGGCGGACGACCGTCATGTCGCCCTCGGGGACGCGCAGGCGGCTGGCGATGTCGGGGGTGGCGCTGAGGAGCTGGAGCTCCTCCAGGACCTGCCCGGTCATACCGGACTCGTTGAGACCCTCGGGGCCGCCGCGGTTGGCGTGGAAGGTCTCGGGGACCACGTCCTGGACGTAGTGCCCGCGTCCGGGACGGCTGACGATCAGCCCCTGGTTGCGCAGCATGCCCAAGGCCAGCCGGATCGTGTTGCGGGACGCCTCGAAGCGCTCCTCCAACTGCTTCTCCGACGGCAGCTGTGCGCCCCGGGGCAGGGAACCCTCCTGGATCTCGCGCCGCAGGGTTCGGGCGATCTGTCGATATCTGCTTTCGGCCCGCATATATCAATCCTCGCCTGGGTATGAGACCAACAACCTAGCTTGTACCAACAAGATGATCGGGTCGCCAGGAGATCAGGTCCACCCGGTCAACATGGGCCCATCTTAAGTGAAGGCCACCCTAAGTACACGACGGCGCCGGAAGGACGCCCCCGAGAACGAGAACCGACGGTCCCCCGCCCCTTCTCTCCAGGCGCCTGACCCCCGCGGCACCGCAAAGGAAACACCACGGTGAGACACCGCTCGGCGTCCCCCCTCTCCGGAGGAGGGCACGCAGGACACAGATAGGCACTTCCCCCCGAGGAGAACACCATGATCCCCATCGTTATCGCCCTCGTCGGAGTCGTACTCCTGGGCCTGGCCGCGGGGTTCTTCCTCGCCGTCTCCATCGGCATCCGCCGACAGGACCGCCGGGGCACCTACCGCTCCCTGCGCGAGGACGGCGAAGGCACTCCCCTCTCCCGCACCGGGAGCCTCGTGGTGGGGCTGCGCTTCCGCGACGGGGAGCACCCTACCGCCCCCTCCGCCGACCGCACGCCCACTGCGGTCTGAGCCGGAAACGCCGGGACGAACGCCGCGGCGACGGAGCCGCGGCGTGGACGGGCCCGGCGGCGACCCCCGCCCCCGAGAGCCCTGAACACTCCCTCCCCCGTCCGGGGAACGGCCGCCTGCGGCGCGGTGTCTTCCTTGTCCGGGCGCCCGGAGAACGGGAACCTTCGGCGCCTACGACGGGTTCGCTCGTTCCTCACGAACCCGTCTCCGGCCCCTCCAGAACCCCGTGGGCGCCCGAACCAACCCCCCACAAGCTGAGACCGGTTCAAAAAACAGACCCTAGCCCTCCAGGGCCTGGAGCAGGTCCGCCACCAGGTCGTCGGCGGACTCGATGCCCACGGAGATCCGCACCAGGTCGGCCGGGACCTCCAGCGGGGAGCCCGCGGTGGACGCGTGCGTCATCCGCCCCGGGTGCTCGATCAGGGACTCCACCCCACCCAGGGACTCGCCCAGGGTGAAGACCTCGGTGCGCTCGCACAGGGCGAGCGCCGCCTTCTCACCGTCGCGCAGGGCGAAGGAGACCATGCCGCCGAAGGCCCTCATCTGCCGTTCGGCGGTCTTGTGCCCCGGGTGGGCGTTCAGCCCGGGGTAGAACACCCGGCGCACCGCGGGGTGTCCCTCCAGGGCCGCCACGACCTTCTCGGCGTTGGCGCTGTGCCGGTCCATGCGCACGCCCAGGGTCTTGATCCCGCGCAGGGTCAGCCAGGAGTCGAAGGGCCCCGGGACGGCGCCCATGGTGTTCTGGTGGAAGGCCAGCCGCTCGCCCAGTTCGGCGTCGGAGACCACCAGCGCTCCCCCGACCACGTCGGAGTGCCCGCCCAGGTACTTGGTCGTGGAGTGCACGACCACGTCCGCGCCCAGCGTCAGCGGCTGCTGGAGGTAGGACGAGGCGAAGGTGTTGTCGACCACGTGCAGGGCGCCGGCGTCGTGCGCGATCTGCGCGACGGCCTCGATGTCGGTGATGTTGAGCAGGGGGTTGGTGGGCGTCTCGGTCCACACCACCCTGGTGTTGGGCCGCACGGCCGCGCGCACGGCCTCGGGGTCGGACTGGTCGACCGCGTCCCACTGCACGCCCCAGCGCTCGACCACCTTGGAGACCAGGCGGAAGGTGCCGCCGTAGGCGTCGCCGGGGATGATCAGGTGGTCGCCGGGCGAGAGGACCGTGCGCAGCAGGGTGTCCTCGGCGGCCATGCCGGAGGCGAAGGCCAGGCCGCGCACCCCGGACTCCAGGGCGGCCAGGCACTCCTCCAGGGCGGCGCGCGTGGGGTTGCCGGTGCGCGAGTACTCGTAGCCCTGGCGCAGACCGCCCACGCCGTCCTGGGCGTAGGTGCTCGTCTGGTAGATCGGCACCACCACGGACCCGGTCCCGGCGTCCGGCTCCTGCCCCGCGTGGATGGCCAGCGTTTCAAACCCGTCGAACTTCATGGGGCCACCTTAGTGCCCGCTGACCTCACCGATCGCGTTTTCCACAGGCCGGTTCCGGTGGGCGCGGGCGCGTCTGGGAGCCGTCCACAGGCGCGGACCGGGAGTGGCGCCCGGGGTCCTCCCCGCGGTTTCCTGGATGACGGGGGGTCCCCAGGGGGCTCCGGCGCCGTGCTGTCCGCGTACCGGCCCGCCCGGGCCTTCTCTTCGCATCCGGCGAACGGGCACGGCGGCGCAGGCCTACGGTGTCGGACCCCTCGGCCATCCTGTCTGTCATGGACGCGAACCGCACCCGGCCACTGCGCGACCGCCGAGACTTGGAAGCGGTGCTGCGCACGGGATTCGACCTGATCAGACCCGTTGTCCCCGGACTGCGCCACCGGCTCGTCGGCACCGCCGCGGCGTGCCTCCAGGGGGTCGACCTGCCTGTGGGGGACGTCGACCTCCTCCTCGCCCGGCGCGAGGACGTCGACGCCGTCGCCGAAGCGCTGGCGGGCCTGGCGTGCGTGGTGGCGCCGAGGTGGATCGAACCGTCCCGGCAGTACTTCTCCTGCTACAGCCTGGACGGCGTCGGGTTCAGCTTCAGCACGGTCGAGCAGCACTGCGACGGCTGCGGGTGGGAGTGCAAAGGTCCCGGCCCCTGGCGGCACCACGTCGCCGTGGACTCGGGCGGTCACCGCGTCGACTGCGTGCGGCTGGAGCTGCGCCTGGTCACCGAGTTCCTCCGCGACCGCCCTGATCGGCACCGCCCGATACTGGACCATCTCAGTCAACACGGCGCCGACCTCGGACTCCTGCGCCGGAGCATGGCGGTGTGCGGGGTTTCTGAGGAGTTCGTGGACCGCACACGCGGGCTCCGGGCGCACGGCAGGCTCTGAGCGCCGCTTCCGGACCGGTCCGGCGGGCGGGTCTCGGTGCCCTCGCTCCGGCCAGCACGCCGCCCCGCTGCCGGAGGACGCCCTGGTCGGCTTCCCCGGGGGTCGCCGGGCCTGCCCTAGGCGGGCGGGAAGCGGGTGGAGGACCCGGGCCGGGGCGGCTCGGCGGGCACCTCCGGCGGCAGCCCGGTGACGGGGGTGGGCACCCGGGTGGGGGTACCGGTCTCGCGCAGCGGCGGGTCCCAGCCCAGTTCGGGGTCGTGGGTGCGCACGACCTTCCCGGGCACGCCGGCGATGACGGCGTGGTCGGGGTAGGTCCCCGGCCGGACCACGGTGCCCGCGGCCACGACCGAGTTGCGGCCCAGGTGCACGCCGGGCAGGATCACCGCGTTCGCGCCGATCCAGGTGCCGTCGCCGATGCTGACGGGGTCGTCCACCGGCCACTGGAGGCCCACCGGAATCTCGGTATTGCCGTAGGCGTGGTTCTGGTCGGTGATGTAGACGTAGGGGCCGGTGTACACGTGGTCGCCGATGTCCACGGACCTGTGGGCGACGATGTGCGAGCCGCGCCCGATGGCGCAGCCCGAGCCGATCCGCACGACAGTCCCGGGACCCAGGTCGTAGTCGGGGCCCATCCCGGCGGCGAGGGTCATGTCCCCGCCCAGGACGGTGTGCACGCCGATCTCGATCCAGGGCTCGCCGTAGAGGGTGGCCGTGGGGAAGGCGATCGCCGAGCCCGTGCCGAAGCGCGCGAATCTGCGGGCCGCCCTGGAGTCGGCGCGGATTTCGGCCTTGGTACGGGCGTACGACCAGACGGAGCGGAGAACCCAGGACAACAGCCGCGACACGCGTGCCCCCATTTATTACCTATCAGTAACTGTCGCGAACATTAGCAGTGTCCGAGTATGCGATGACATGTCCGGTCGGTTCACGGCGGGGCCCGGCCCGCGCTCGGTTCGAGCGCGGGCCGGGCCCCGTGGCGGCCTCGCGGGGGTTCCCGCGGACGGGATCAGCCCGACAGGTGGGCCAGCAGGTCCTGGCGGGTGAGGATTCCCACCGGCTTGCCGTCGCGCAGCACCACCAGGGCGCCGGAACCGCGCAGCAGGCGGACGCAGTCGCTCACGGGGGTGCCGGTGCCCACGGTGGCCAGCGGCCTGCCCATGTGGGTCTCCACCAGGTCGTCCAGCTGCGCGCGGCCGTCGAAGAGGGCGTCGAGGAGGTCGCGCTCGGCGATGGAGCCGACCACCTCGGCGGCCATGACCGGGGGCTCCTCCTTCATCACCGGCAGCTGGGAGACGCCGTACTCGCGCATGATGGCCACGGCCGTGCCGACGGTCTCGTCCGGGTGGGCGTGCACGAAGTCGGGCATCTCGCCGCCCTTGGCGGCCAGCACCTGGCCCGCCGTGGCCTCCTCGGTCTCGGCGGACAGGAAGCCGTAGTCGGCCATCCACTCGTCGTTGAAGATCTTGCCGAGGTAGCCGCGACCGCCGTCGGGCAGCAGCACGACGATGACGTCGTCGGGACCGGCGTCCCGGGCCACACGCAGGGCCGCCTCCACGGCCAGGCCGCAGGAGCCGCCCACCAGCAGGGCCTCCTCGCGGGCCAGGCGGCGGGTCATGAGGAAGGAGTCCTTGTCGCTGACCGCCACGATGTCGTCGCACACCGAGGTGTCGTAGGTGCCGGGCCAGATGTCCTCGCCCACGCCCTCGACCAGGTAGGGGCGGCCCGAGCCGCCGGAGTAGACCGAGCCCTCGGGGTCCGCGCCGACGATGCGCACCGCGCCGCCGGAGACCTCCTTGAGGTAGCGGCCGGTACCGCTGATGGTGCCGCCGGTGCCGATGCCCGCCACGAAGTGGGTGATGCGGCCCTCGGTCTGCTCCCAGATCTCGGGACCGGTGCTGTGGTAGTGCGACTCCGGGTTGTTCGTGTTCTCGTACTGGTTGGGCTTCCAGGCGCCGGGGATCTCGGTGGCCAGCCGGTCGGAGACGGAGTAGTAGGACTCCGGGTGGTCGGGGGCGACGGTGGTCGGGCAGACCACGACCTCGGCACCGTAGGCGCGCAGGACCGAGAGCTTGTCCGGACCGACCTTGTCCGGGCAGACGAAGACGCAGCGGTAGCCCTTCTCCTGGGCCACGATGGCCAGGCCGATGCCGGTGTTGCCCGAGGTCGGCTCGACGATGGTGCCGCCCGGCCTGAGCTCGCCGCTCTTCTCGGCCGCCTCGACCATGCGCAGCGCGATGCGGTCCTTGACCGAGCCGCCCGGGTTGAAGTACTCGACCTTGGCGAGGACCGTCGGGGCGTTCGGGCCGAGGACCTGGGTGACCTTGTTCAAACGGACGAGCGGAGTGTCCCCGACCAGGTCGATCAGTGAGTCGTATACCCGCACTTGCGCTCCCTCTGCGTCGTGGCGGCCGGGTTTCGGCCCGCCATGTCCTCGCCCCGGTGGCGAGACCGGGGCCGTGGGCCGGTCCGACCCGTCTCAGTTCAGACTCTAATGGTCTCCACCAGCGGGTTCCGCTGCCACGGGAAACCGGCTCCCCTCCCGCGGAGGACGGCCGGACCGGCCGGTGCCCGAACGCCCGGCGGGCCCCGAGCCGCCGCCCGGGGAGACGGCCGTCCGCCCCTGTCCCGCCCATGCCGGTCGTCTCACCCCGGGGCACGGATCGTGTACCGCTCAGGTACGTGATTCCGGGGTTGCCCACCGGTAACCTCGCTCGTATCCGTCCCGCCCAGGGCAGGCGGGTCCGAGCCTCGGGGGTGTCCGGTGCTGCGAGCCGCACGCGCAAGACGGATCGCCGCTGCGACCGCGTTCGGCGGCGGCGGGCTCACGCTCGTGGGCGGCGGCACCGTCGCGCTCCTCTACCTCCAGGCCAGGCTGGCCCGGCGCGCGGTCGGCTCCCCCCGCTGGGACAGGCCCGTGGTCAACGGCGTCTACGGCGAGGGCTCCGGACCGCCGATCCGCATGCTGATGATGGGCGACTCCACCGCCGCCGGGTTCGCGGTCGAGCGGGCGGACCAGACCCCCGGCGTCCTCCTGGCCTCGGGGCTGGCGGCGGCCGCCGAGCGTCCCGTGCGCCTGCGCTGCACCGCCTCCCCCGGAACCACCTCGGCCAACCTGAGCGTCCAGATCGAGCGCTCCCGAGCCCTGGAGGAGGCCACCCGCTACGACCTCGCGGTCATCTTCGTCGGCGCCAACGACGTCATCCGCCGCGTGCGCCCCAACGACGCCGTCGCACAGCTCCGCGAGACAGTCCGCCAACTGGTCGGCCACGGCACGCGGGTGGTGGTGGGCACCTGCCCCGACCTGGGCACCGTCCGGCCCATCGGCTGGCCGCTGCGCTCGGTGGCCCGCCTGGCCTCCCGACAGCTCGCCGCCGCCCAGGTCATCGCGGTCACCGAGGCCGGGGGCCGCGCGGTCTCCATGAGCGACGTGCTGGCCGACGATTTCCGGACAGACCCTGGGTCCATGTTCGGGCCTGACCGTTTTCATCCGTCAGCTCTCGGGTACTCGCAGGCCGCCTTCGCCGTCCTGCCCTCGGCCTGCGCCGCCCTGGGGCTGCTGCCCGAGCTGGACGACGCCGAGCGCAGCAGCGGCGTCCTGCCGGTGGACCGCGCGGCCGTGGTGGCCGCCCGGACCCCCGGAACGGAGGTCTCCAGGGTGGACGCCCAGGTCAGCGGGGACACACCCGGCAGGCACGGACGCTGGGCGGCGCTCGTCCGGGGCCCGTTCCACCTCCGGGGCGGCCGCGGGCGCCCGAACGGTTCGGCCGGGGTGCGCACGGCCGAGAACGCCGACCGCTCCGGGGAGGGCGGCTGAACACGGGCCCCGGGTGGCGTGCGGGGCCCCGGACGGGTTTACTGGTCAGTAACAACCGAGGCCGGAGCAGGTCGCCCGGCCCTCCGGATCCACAGCTCCACACGCAGCACCTCAACCGTTAGGGACGCAGCCATGCCCGAAGCAGTCATCGTCGCAACCGCCCGCTCCCCCATCGGCCGCGCCTTCAAGGGCTCGCTCAAGGACATCCGGCCGGACGACCTGACCACCCAGATCGTCCGCGCGGCGCTGGCCAAGGTCCCCGAGCTGGACCCGGGCAGCATCGACGACCTGATGCTCGGCTGCGGCCTGCCCGGCGGCGAGCAGGGCTTCAACATGGCCCGCATCGTGGCCGTCCAGCTGGGACTGGACACCGTCCCGGGCACCACGGTCACCCGCTACTGCTCCTCCTCGCTCCAGACCACCCGGATGGCCTACCACGCCATCAAGGCGGGCGAGGGCGACGTCTTCGTCTCCGCGGGCGTGGAGACCGTCAGCCGGTTCGTCAACGGCAGCAGCGACGACGGCGCCAACGAGAACCCGCTCTTCGACGACGCCAAGGCCCGCACCGCCAAGCGCGCCGAGGGCGGTGCCGGAACCTGGACCGACCCGCGCGAGGACGGCCAGCTGCCCGACGCCTACATCGCGATGGGCCAGACCGCCGAGAACGTCGCCCAGGCCACCGGCGTCTCGCGCCAGCGCCAGGACGAGTTCGCGGTCCGCTCGCAGAACCTCGCCGAGAAGTCCCTGGACAACGGCTTCTGGGAGCGGGAGATCACCCCGGTGACCCTGCCCGACGGCACCGTGGTCAGCACCGACGACGGCATCCGCCGCGGCACCACCTACGAGAAGGTCTCCGAGCTCAAGCCGGTGTTCCGCCCCGACGGCACCGTCACCGCGGGCAACGCCTGCCCGCTCAACGACGGCGCCTCGGCCGTGGTCGTCATGAGCGACACCAAGGCCGCCCAGCTGGGCATCACCCCGCTGGCCCGCATCGTGTCCACCGGCGTGACCGGTCTGAGCCCGGAGATCATGGGCCTGGGCCCGGTGGAGGCCTCCCGGCAGGCGCTGGCCCGCGCCAACATGGCCATGGGCGACATCGACCTGGTCGAGATCAACGAGGCCTTCGCCGCGCAGGTGCTGCCCTCCGCCGACCAGCTGGGCATCGACATCGACTCCCAGCTCAACGTCAACGGCGGCGCCATCGCGATCGGCCACCCGTTCGGCAGCACCGGCGCCCGCATCACCGGCACGCTGATCAACGGCCTGCGCTTCCACGACCGGACCTTCGGCCTGGAGACCATGTGCGTCGGCGGCGGCCAGGGCATGGCCGCCGTCTTCGAGCGCCTGAGCTGACGACCCGCGGGGCCCCGGGCCCGGAAGGCACCGCCGGAACCCCGGCGGCGCGTTCCGGGCCCTTCTCCGTGCGCGGCCCCTCCCGTGGGCCCGCGCCGAGACCGACCGCTCCCGCCTCCCGCGTCAGCGTTCCGGACGCGGAGGGCGCGACTGGCGGGCGGCCCTCCGTCTCCGGAACACGCACGAAACCCCGCCTGCCACAACAGGGTTCGTCTGGGAACCCCTTGAAGACGAACGTTCTCACACCGGCAAGGTAAAAGCTGGTGACCGGGGCTTGTCCAGAACGTGATCCTGATGCAGGGTCGCAGGTAAGTGCCACACGCCAACGCGCTGCCGGAGGTGCCCATGTCGGTGACCCACTCGCCGGAGATCCACGCCAAGCTCATCGAACGCATCCCGGTCGTCACCGGCCGGGGACTCCACGAGTGGTTCGACGCCCTCGACGGGGGGCCGGGCCTGGTGCGCTGCCAGGACCGGTCGAATTGGCTCGCCGACGAGTACGAGTTGCCCCAGTGGTACGCGCACGCCCTCGTGACGGAGTACGACCGCCGCCGCAGGAACCGCTCCATCCCCGCGCCCCGGCGCGGGAACGCCTGAGCGCGCCGCGGGCTCGCCGACCACGGCGAAGGGGCCGCCGCCCGGACGATGTGTCCGGGCGGCGGCCCCTCGCGTGGGTGTGCGGACGCCGTGGGCGGCCGCGGGAGTTCTCCGCGCGTCGGGCGCGGACTACTCCGCGAAGATCGACTTGATGATCCAGAGCAGGCGCAGGATCTCGATGTAGAGCCAGACCAGGGAGACGGTCAGGCCGAAGGCGAACTGCCAGGCGAACTTGTTGGGGATGCCGGCGTTGAGGCCCTCCTCGATGCCGCGGAACTCGATGGCCAGGGTCAGCGCGGCCAGGACCACGAACACCAGGCCGACGAGCAGGCCGAGCGGGCTGGGCTCGCGCAGGCCGATGCCGCCCGCGATGAAGAAGCTGGCCACGAAGTTGACCAGCATCAGGGCCGCGGCGCCGATGACCGCGTACGTGACGACCTTGACGAAGCCGTCGGTCACCTTGATGACGCGGAACTTGTACAGGGCGAGCATCACGGCGAACACCACGACGGTGCCCAGCACCGCCTGGGTCACGAGCGTGCCGCCCGCACCGGCGTCACCGGTGGTGACCGACAGGCTGTTGGCCAGGATCGCGGAGATGCCGCCGACGAGCAGGCCCTCCAGGGCGGCGTAACTCAGGATGGCGACGGGGTTGGTGATCTGCTTGAAGGAGATCACCAGGCCCAGCACCAGACCGCCGAGCGCGCCCACGAGGGTGAGCGCCACGGCGATGCCCGGGGCCGAGCCGAAGAGGAAGTAGTTGACGACGGCGAAGGCCGCGACCACACCGAGCGTCATGCCGGTGCGCACGACCACGTCGTCGATGGTCATCGGCTGGTTGTCGGTGCTCTGCACCGGACCGCCGGGGTAGCCCTGCTGGGGGTAGGTCTGGCCGTAGCCCTGCTGCGGGTACGGTTGTCCGTACCCCGGCTGGCCGTAGGGGCCCTGCTGCTGGCCGTAGCCGTAGCCCGGCTGGCCGTTGAACCCCTGCTGGGGGTGCCCGGCAGGACCGGCCTGCTGGAGCGCCCGCTTGAGGACGGGGTTGGAACTCCGCATCCGCATGTCTAGTCAAGACCCTTTCACGCGTGGATTGCTGCCCACAAGGTAACGTACGCTCCTCATCCGGAGTTCCACGGGCGAGGTCACTGTTCAGACACGGTGCCCCGGCCCGACCGGAGCCGGTCCGGAGCCCTCACGCGGTGCGTGGGCGCCCGCCCTCGCGGACACGCCGAGGGGCCGGCGCCCGAGGACGCCGACCCCCTGCTCCCCCGGCCCGAGCCGCCCGCGCGGCGGGGCCGTGACGGCCGCGCTAGCCGCGCGTGACCAGGGAGCGGGCGAGGAAGAGCATGTTCGCCGGACGCTCCGCCAGACGGCGCATGTAGTAGCCGTACCACTCGTCGCCGTAGGGCACGTAGACCCGCATCCGGTTGCCCTCGGCGGCCAGCCTGACCTGCTCGGCGTCGCGGATGCCGAAGAGCATCTGGTACTCGAAGCCGTCCTCGCCCCGGCCGTTGGCGGCGGCCAGCGAGCCCGCGATGGCGATCATGCGCGGGTCGTGCGTGGCCACCATCGGGTAGCCCTCGCCCTCCATCAGCACGCGCAGCGCGCGCACGTAGGCCTTGTCCACCTCGGCCTTGTCGCGGAAGGCCACCGACTCGGGCTCGTCGTAGGCGCCCTTGCACAGGCGCACGCGCGAACCGGCCCCGCTCAGGTCGCGGCAGTCGGCCTCGGTGCGGCGCAGGTAGGCCTGGAGCACCGCGCCCACGAAGGGGAAGTCCTGGCGCAGCTCGCGAAGGATGCCCAGCGTGGAGTCGGTGGTGGTGTGGTCCTCCATGTCCAGGGTCATCGTGGTGCCGACCGCCTTGGCCGCCTCAGCGATCCGGCGGGCGTTGTCCAGGGCGATCTTCTCGCCGTCGCTGTTGAGGAACTGGCCCACCGCCGAGAGCTTGACCGAGACCTCTGCGCGCTCGGCCAGACCCGCCTCGCCCAGCGCGGCCAGCAGGTCCCGGTAGGCGGTCACCGTCGCCTCGGCCTGGGCCGTGTCGGTGGTGTCCTCGCCCAGGAAGTCCAGGGTGACGTGGCGGTCCCGGGTCAGCTCCCCGACCACGGGGAGCGCTTCGTCCTGGGTGGAGCCCGCGACGAACCGCTTGACCATGGCCCGGGTGACGGGAGTGCGCTCGACGATGGTGCGGCAGGTCTGGGACCTGGCGGCGAGCAGCAGGGGTTTGCGAAGCATGGTGACCTCGGGAAAGACGTGCGCGAGCCGGTGGGCTGGCGCGGGCGGGGCGCGGCGGGGTTCGTCCCCGGCCGCGCCGGTGGATGCGGGCGGGTTCCCGGGCCCCCTCAGGACGGGAGGGGGCCCGGGCTCCTCATCAGCCCTGGTGGGGGTAGGAGGAGACCGTCGGCGCGACGAAGGTCTCCTTGATGGCGCGCGGGCTGGACCAGCGGGACAGGTTCTGCGCCGAACCCGCCTTGTCGTTGGTGCCGGAGGCGCGCCCGCCGCCGAAGGGCTGCTGGCCCACGATGGAGCCGGTCGGGCGGTCGTTGACGTAGAAGTTGCCCGCGGCGAAGCGCAGGGCCTCGCTGGCCTTGGCCACGGCGGCGCGGTCCCTGGCCAGGACGGCGCCGGTCAGGGCGTAGGCCGAGCCCTCGTCGACGACCTTGAGGACCTCGTCGAACTTCTCGTCCTCGTAGACGTGGACGGCGACGACCGGGCCGAAGTACTCGGTGCGGAACACGTCGTGGGACGGGTCGGTGCCCTCGATGATGGTGGGGCGCACGAAGTAGCCGACGGAGTCGTCGGCGGTGCCGCCCGCCAGGACGGTCAGGGTCGGGTCGGACTTGGCGTCCTCCAGGACCTTGGCCAGCTTGTCGAAGGCGCGGCGGTCGATGACGGCGCCGACGAAGTTGGACAGGTCGGTGACGTCGCCCATGGTCAGGGCCTCGGTCTCGGCGACGAGGTCGTCGCGGACCCGCTCCCACACCGAGCGGGCGACGAAGGCGCGCGAGGCGGCCGAGCACTTCTGGCCCTGGTACTCGAAGGCGCCGCGCACGATGGCGGTGCGCAGGACCTCGGGGTCGGCCGAGGAGTGGGCGACGATGAAGTCCTTGCCGCCGGTCTCGCCGACGATGCGCGGGTAGGAGCGGTAGTTGGCGATGTTCTCGCCCACGCTCTTCCACAGGTGCTGGAAGGTCCTGGTCGAACCGGTGAAGTGCACACCGGCCAGCTCCGGGTCGTTGAGGGCGACGTCGGAGACGGCGAGGCCGTCACCGGTGACCATGTTGATGACGCCGGGGGGCATGCCCGCCTCCTCCAGCAGGCGCATGGTCAGCTCGGCGGCGAACTGCTGGGTCGGGGACGGCTTCCACACGACCACGTTGCCCATCAGGGCCGGGGCGGTGGGCAGGTTGCCCGCGATCGCGGTGAAGTTGAAGGGGGTGATCGCGTAGACGAACCCCTCCAGGGGGCGCTGCTCCATGCGGTTCCACACACCCTTGACGCTCAGCGGCTGCTGGGCGATCAGGTCGCGGGCGTAGGAGACGTTGAAGCGCCAGAAGTCGATCAGCTCGCAGGCCGAGTCGATCTCCGCCTGCTGCACGGTCTTGGACTGGCCGAGCATGGTGGCGGCGTTGATGGTGGCGCGCCAGGGGCCGGAGAGCAGTTCGGCGGCGCGCAGGAGGATGGCGGCGCGGTCGTCGAAGGACATCGCGCGCCAGGCGGGGGCGGCGGCCTTGGCGGCGGCGACGGCGTCGCGGGCGTCCTCGTGGGTGGCGTTGCGCATGGTGCCCAGGACCGCGGCGTGGCGGTGCGGCTGCACGACGTCGATGGGCTCGCCGCCGCCCATACGGCTCTCGCCGCCGATGCGCATCGGCAGGTCGATGCTCCGGCTGCCGAGCTCCTCCAGCTTGGCCACGAGTTCCTCGCGCTCGGCGCTGCCGGGCGCGTAGGACAGAACGGGCTCGTTCTGGGGCAGAGGGACGTTGGTCACGGCGTCCATGGGCACCTTCCCGGTGAAGAATGTCCCTGAAACAAGCAGGGTTGGCTGATTCAACGCTCCCAGAACCGGGGCGTGCGAACCTTGTGGACCAGGCCACTCTTTGCCCGCCTTATTTGTTCTCCAGGACAAAATGGGACACACATGAGCGACGACCGCCCAGCATCCGACCCGTTCCGCGCCTCCGGCGGCGGGGCGACCCGACCGCACCGGCGGCCGGGGGTTCCGCCTGTTCAGGATGGTTCGTCCGATGACAGGACCACGGGTCTGCCCCTGCGTGGACTGCTGCTGGCCCTCGGCGACCCCGTCGTGGACGTGGCCGCCGCCCCGGACGGGCTCGATGTCCAGGTGGACAACGTCGTCATCCTCGACCCGGAGGACCGCACGGAGGTGCGCGAGGGGGACCTGGTGCTGCTGATCGGGGCCCGGGGCGCCGCCGCGCGGCGCATGGTCGGGGCGCTGGCCGAGCGCGGCGCCACGGCCGTCGCGGTCAAGACCAGCGCGCACGCGGCGCCGGAGGAGGCGCCGCCGAGCGCGGGCACGCGCCCCGGACGCCCCCGGGGTGGGGGCGGCGACGAGGCGAGGGCGCTGCGCGCCGAGGCTCAGGAGGCGGGGATCGCCCTGCTCACGGTCCGCCCCGAGGTGCGCTGGGACCAGCTGCAGTCGGTGTGCCGGTCCATCCTGGACGACGCCCGCCTGACCGCCTCGGAGGATCTGGGCGAGTCCGGCGGCGACCTGTTCTCCATGGCGCAGACCATCGCCCGGCTCACCGGCGGGCTGGTGAGCATCGAGGACGCGGCGAGCCGGGTGCTGGCCTACTCCAGCGGCGCCGAGGTGGACGAGCTGCGGCGGCTGTCGGTGCTGGGAAGGCGCGGCCCGGAGTCGTACCTGGCCCTGCTGCGCGAGTGGGGGGTGTTCGCCAAGCTGCGCGCGGGCGAGGAGGTGGTGCGGGTGGACGAGCACCCCGAACTGGGCATCAGGCGCCGGTTGGCCGTGGGCATCCACGCGGGGCGCCAGCCGCTGGGCGCGATCTGGGTGCAGGAGGGCGACCGGCCGCTGGCCGAGCACGCGGAGGAGGCCCTGCTGGGCGCGGCGCGCACCACCGCGCTGCAGATGATCCGCCAGCGCACGCAGGCCAGCGCGGGGCTGCGGCTGCGCGAGGACCTGCTGTCGAGCCTGTTGGAGGGCAGGATCGACGCCGGTGCGCTGGCCGACACCGTGGAGGTGCACGCCGACCGGGGCGCGCTGGTGGTGGCGTTCGCCCCGGTCGAGGGGGCCGAGGGCGCGGCGGAGGAGCGCCCCGACCGGCCCGAGCGCGAGTTGCGCCGCCGCCAGCTGATCGACCTGGTGTCGGTGCACACCGCGGCCTACCGGCGCGGCGCCCTGGTGACCGCGCTGGGCGGCCGGGTGTACGTGCTGCTGCCGGACCTGGCGCGCGCCCGGGAGGGGCGGCGCGGGGTGGAGCGGTCGGTGCTGGCGCTGGCCCGCAGGACGGTGGCGGCGGCGCGCGCGGCGCTGGGGCTGGAGGTGCGCGCGGCGGTGGGATCGCTGGTGGAGCGGTTGGGGGACGTGCCGGACTCGCGCGCGGAGGCGGACCGGGTCCTGGACGCGGTGGAACGCTCTCCCGACCGGGGTCCGGGCTGGGACGTGGCGACCATCTCCGACGTGCGCTCGCGGGTGCTGGTCAGCGAGACGCTGGCGCTGCTGCGCGGGGACCCGTCGCTGCGGGATCCGCGGGTGAGCCGACTGGTCGAGCACGACCGCGCGGGCGGCGCCGACCTGGTGCACTCCCTGCTGGCCTACCTGGAGGCGTTCGGGGACGCGCGGGCGGCGGCGGAGCGGCTGCACATCCACCCGAACACGCTGCGCTACCGGGTTCGCCGGGCGGCCTCGGTGAGCGGGATCGACCTGGGGGACCCCGGGGAGCGCCTGTTCACGCAGTTGCAGCTGTTGATGGAGCAGCAGGGACCGACGCGCTGAGGGACTGCCGACCGTGTCCGAGGGCAGGCGTCCACCCGCGGAAAAAAGCGACGCCTGCTCGGTGAGCAGGCGTCGTCGGAGCTGGTTGCCGTGGGTACCCCCGGTCGGACTCGAACCGACACTTGTGACCCTTTTAGGGGGCCTGCCTCTTCCATTGGGCTACGAGGGCGTGGCCCATCATACCGGGCGGGTTGATTGCCCACTTTGACTTGGCTTGGCCGCATTGGGACAGGAAGCGGCCGGCTCCCCCTCGGGGGAGCCGGCCGCTTCGCGCGCCCGTCGCGGAGGTCGCGCCGCGCCCGCGCCCGGTCAGCTGACCCGGCGGAGGCGGCCGTCCTCGATCTGCGGGTGGCTGGCCTCCTCGAATGCCTGGCGGGGCTCGGCCATCTCCGGGAGCGCGGCGTAGTCGCGGCGCAGGAAGAGGGCGAGCGTCCAGTCCGAGAGCACGCGCATCTTGCGGTTGAAGGTCGGAACCGCGAACAGGTGGTAGGACCGGTGCGCGTACCAGGCCAGGCGGCCGTTGAGCTTGATCTTGCCGAACAGCTGGGCGGCGCCCTTGTGGACACCGAGTCCGGCGACCGCGCCCAGGTTCTTGTGGCGGTAGGCCTTGGGCTCGGTGCCGCGCAGGGCGGCGATCACGTTGTCGGCCAGGACCGGGGCCTGGCGGACCGCGTTCTGGGCGTTGGGCGGGTAGTAGCCGCCGTTGCCGTCGGGCACCTGCGCGTTGTCGCCGCCCGCGAAGGCGTTCTCCACGCCGTTGACGGCCAGGTACTCGCTGGTGTCCAGGTGGCCCTTGGGGCCGAGCGGCAGGTCGCTGGCGGCCACGACCGGGCTGGGCTTGACGCCCGCGGTCCACACCAGCGTGCCCGAGTCGAACTCGGTGCCGTCGCTGAGCTTGATGTGCTGGTCGACCGCCGACTCCAGGAAGGTCTTGAGCCGGACGTCGATGCCGCGGCGGCGCAGCTGGTTGAGCGCCTTGCTGCCGACCTCGGGGCCGACCTCGGGGAGGATCTTGTCAGCCGCCTCGATGAGGTAGAACTGCACGTCCTCCAGGCCGATCGAGGGGTGGTGGCGCACGGCGTCGCGGACCATGTCCTCCAGCTCGGCGATGGCCTCGGCCCCGGCGAAGCCGCCGCCGACGAAGACGAAGTTCAGCGCCTTGCGCCGGATGGCCTCGTCGTCGGTGGAGTCGGCGATGGAGAGCTGGTCCAGGACGTGGTTGCGCAGGAAGGCGGCCTCCTCGACCGTCTTGATCCCGATGCCCCACTCGGCCAGGCCGGGGATGGGCAGGGTGCGCGAGACCGCTCCGGCGGCCATGACGAGGTAGTCGTAGGCGAGGGTCTGGGCCTCGCCGACGTTGGGCTCGTAGCGGACCGTGCGGTCGGCGTGGTCGATGCGCACGACCCTGCCGCCCAGGACGCGGACCCGCTTGAAGACCTTGCGCAGCGGGACGACCACGTGTCGGGGCGAGATGCTGCCGGAAGCGGTCTCGGGCAGGAAGGGCTGGTAGGTCATGTAGGAGTTGGGGTCGATGACGGTGATCCGCGCCTCGCCCGCTCCGAGCTTCTTCTCCAGCCGCCTCGCGGTGTACATCCCGAGGTAACCGCCGCCGACGATGAGGATGTGCGGGATCTCCGCGTCGTCCCCTCCGCCGTGTACCAGCCGGTAGTTCCTGCTCTCGGTCATCGCATTTCCGCCCTAACGGTTCTTCTGTGTGGTGCCCCTTCCCAGGGGCCGCGAGGTCGTCACGGTCTTCGGTCCCCCGCGCCGCGGTGGCGGCGGGGTACCGCCCGGGTCGGAGCGGGGTGCTTCGTCCCTTCGCTTGTGCATTCTTTCACAAGCCCCCGCCGACAGAGAAGGTTCACACCGACTCACCTTCCCACCACTTCCCGCTCCACCCTACCGACGTTTCCGCAGGTCAGGACGGTTGTGAAAGCATTCACAAGGCCCCTGGGGGGTGACACGTCTCACCCGTGGCGCCCTTGCGAGCTCCGCGGGAGACGCCTGGTCGGGCGTCTCCCGCGGGAGGCGTCACACGACCAGGCTCCAGGCCACGCCGTCGAGGATGTCGTGCTCGCTGGCCGTGAAGGAGTCGGCCCCCGTGCGAGCGAGCACCCGCGAGAGCACGAGCGCGCCCGCGCCGATGACGTCCACCCGGCCCGGGTGCATGACGCCGATCATCGACCGCTCCCGCGAGGTGGCCTTGAGCAGCTCCCCGGTGATGCGGTCCAGGTCGGCGACGCCCACGCGGGTGTGGTGGATGCGCTCGGGGTCGTACTCGGGCAGGTCCAGGGCGATACCGGCGACCGTGGTCGCGGTGCCCGCGACGCACACGACCGAGGCGGCCTCGCGCAGCGGGACCACCCGCTCGACCTCGTCCAGCGCGGCCTCGATGTCGGCGGTCGCCGCCGCGACCTCCTGCTCCGTGGGAGGGTCGCCGCGCAGGTGGCGCTCGGTCATGCGCACGCAGCCGATGTCCACCGACAGCGAAGCGCGGACCAGCTCGCCGTCGTCCCCGGACAAGGCGCCGCCCAGGACGAACTCGGTGGAGCCGCCGCCGATGTCCACGACCAGGAACGGCGGGGCCAGGTCCTCGTCCGGGCCCTCGGCCTCCAGCTCGGCGGTGGCGCCCACGAAGGACAGCTCCGCCTCGTCCAGGCCGGTGACCACCTCGGGCTCCACCCCGAGGATGTCGCGCACGCCGTCCACGAAGACCTGGCGGTTGCTCGCGTCCCGGGTTGCGCTGGTGGCGACCATGCGAACCGCGTCCGGACCCAGGGTGATGCCGTGCGCCTCGATGGCCTCGGCGTACCCGCGCAGCGCCTCGAAGGTGCGCTCCAGCGCCTGGGGCGCGAACGCCCCGGTCTCGTCCACGCCCTCGCCCAGGCGCACGATCTCCATGCGCCGGTCGACGTCGACCACCTGCACCTCGTCCTCGCCCACGTGGACGACGTCGGCGATCAGCAGCCGGACGGAGTTGGTTCCGCAGTCGATGGCCGCGACACCGCTCATGATGCGTTCCCTTCGTCGCCCCCGGGGGCGTTCTCGTCGACACACACGCACGGGCCCCTGTCCCACCAGTGCGGCAGTTCCTCCAGCGCCTCGGCGCCGAAGGGGTTGGTCCCCGGCTCGGCCAGCTCGTGGGCGACCAGCGCGTGCAGGCACTTGACCCGGGTGGGCATGCCACCGGTGCTCTGCATGCCCTCGGGCAGCGGCTCGACGCCGTCCAGGCGCGCCTGCTCGGCGCGCTCGGCCAGGTAGGACTCGTGCGCCCTGGTGTAGGCGGCCCGGAGTTCGGGCTCCTCCCCCAGGCGCTCCTGCATCCGGCGCATGCGGCCCTCGTTCTCCATCCGGCCGATGGCCGAGGCGGCGCGCGGGCACGTCAGGTAGTACAGGGTCGGGAAGGGCTCGCCGTTCTCCAGCCGGGGCGCGGTGCGCACCACGTCGGGCAGGCCGCAGGGGCAGCGGTGCGCGATCGCGCGTACACCGCGCGGCGGGCGGCCCAGTTGGAGTTCGACGGCGGCGGTGTCGCGCTCGGCGACCGGAGCGGGGCGCCCGGCGGCGTGCCCGGGCGCGGGCTGATCTGCGGAAGTCATGGCGCACCCAGCATAGGGCCGCACGCGCACCCGAAGGCGCGGGCGTCCCTGTCGCCCCTCCCGCGCGGAGCCGTCGCCGGTCCGGAGCGCCCCCGCGTCCCGCGCGTAGGATGGCGGCGCACGGGCCCCAGGCGTCCGTGGCGCCGTCCCACGGGTCGGCGCGCGGCGGTGGGGCCCGCCGTCAGCCGACCGCGACGTCCGCCGGCGGTCCCCGCGCACCGGCGTTGCGGCTCCCGCGGCCGGGGCCACGACGTGTGGGGAGGGCCATGTCCGCCGACGACCGAGCGCCCCGCTTCCGGGGCGTGGCCGCCATGGCCGGGATCGCCGCCTGCGGCGGGGCCGCGGGGGCGGTGGCCCGCCACCTGGTGGCGCAGGCCTGGCCGACCCCCGACGGCGGGCTGCCGCTGGCCACCCTGGCCGTCAACCTCGCGGGCTCGGTGCTCATCGGCGTCCTGGTCGCGGCCGTCACCGGGCCCCGGCCCGCGCCGCCCTGGGTCAGGCAGCTGCTCGGCACCGGCTTCCTCGGCGGGTTCACCACCTACTCGGCCCACGTCCTGGACACTGGCGCTCTGGCGGCCTCCGGACGGGTCGCCGAGGCCGCGGCCTACATGGCGCTCACCCTGGTCGGGGCGGTGGCCGGGACAGCCCTGGGCGCGTGGGCCACGGGGCGCGCGCTCCGCGCGCCGGCCCGCCGGAGGCGGCCGTGAACTGGGAGGTGTGGCTGGTCGGCCTGGGCGGCGGCGCGGGCGCGGCCCTGCGCTACCTGGTGGACCGGGCCGTCTCGCGCGCGGTCGGCGCGGGGCTGCCCTGGGGCACGTTCACCGTGAACGTCGCGGGCACCCTGCTGCTGGGGCTGCTGGTCGGCGCCGCGGGGGCGGCGGCGCTCTCCCCGCGGTTGTGGGCCCTGCTCTCCGTCGGGTTGTGCGGCGCGCTGACCACGTACTCGACCTTCTCCCACGAGGTCCTCTCCCTGGCCCGGGAGGGGCGCGTCCCGGCCGCCGCCGGCTACGCGGCCCTGACCGGGGGCTGCGCGCTGGTCGCGCTGGCGGCGGGGGCGTGGGCCGCGGGCGCCCTGCTCTGAGGGGCGCGGGGCTCAGAGCCCGTCGTCGGGCGGCGGGCTGTCGGCCTCCTCCACCGAGCGCCACAGGGTGGTGAACCAGGGCTCGCTGGGGCCGGTGTCGTCCTCGTCCTCGCCCTCGGAGTCGGGCGGGATGACGATGTAGGCGGTCTCGCCGGGGTATTGGTAGTGCAGCCGGACGCGGGCCTCGCGCTCCACGTAGGAGTCCTGGGTCATCTCCTCCTCGCGCTGGCGCAGGTCCTGCACGCTCTGCTCCATGCGCGCGCGCTCCTCGCGCAGGTCGGCGAGCTGGGCGCGCTGGGCGATGTACTCGCGCAGCGGGTAGGCCAGGCTGAGCGCGATCACGCACACCACGAGCGCGAGGATGGCCGCACGGCTGGTGAGCATGGGCCGCACCCTGGGGGTGCGGCCCGTGCCCGTGCCTGAGGTCCCCGTCTTCCGGGCAGGACCGCGCCCGGGCCTGTCGGCTTTGGCCGCCTTCTTGGCCTTTGGACGCTGCTGCTCGGATTCGCGGGGCACTGGGGCAGACTAGCCGCGCGCGGCGAAGCGCGGGAAGGCCGACACGCCCGCGTACACGGCGGCGTCGTCGAGTTCCTCCTCGATGCGCAGCAGCTGGTTGTACTTGGCGACCCGCTCGCTGCGCGCCGGGGCGCCGGTCTTGATCTGCCCGGCGTTGGTGGCCACCGCGATGTCGGCGATGGTGGTGTCCTCGGTCTCGCCGGAGCGGTGGCTGATCATGGCCGTGTAACCGCTGCGCTGGGCGAGGGAGACCGCGTCCAGCGTCTCGGTCAGGGTGCCGATCTGGTTGACCTTCACCAGCAGCGAGTTGGCGGTGTCGGCCAGGATGCCGCGCTGGAGCCGCTCGGGGTTGGTGACGAACAGGTCGTCACCCACGAGCTGCACCTTGTCGCCCAGCTGGGCGGTGAGCTTCTTCCAGCCCTCCCAGTCCTCCTCGTCGAGGGGGTCCTCGATCGAGACGAGCGGGTAGGCCTCCACCAGCTCGGCGTAGTAGGCGGCCATCTCCTCCGAGGAGCGGGCCTTGCCCTCGAAGGTGTACACGCCGTCGCTGAAGAACTCGCTGGCGGCCACGTCCAGGGCGAGCGCGATGTCGGTGCCCGGGGTGTAGCCCGCCTTCTCGATGGCCTCCACGATCAGGTCGAGGGCGGCGCGGTTGCTGTCCAGGTTGGGGGCGAAGCCGCCCTCGTCGCCCACGCCGGTGGCCAGGCCGTGGGCCTTGAGGACCGCCTTGAGCGCGTGGTAGACCTCGGTGCCCCAGCGGACGGCCTCGGAGAAGGTGGGAGCGCCGATCGGCGCGACCATGAACTCCTGGATGTCGACGTTGCTGTCGGCGTGCGCGCCGCCGTTGAGAATGTTCATCATCGGCACCGGCAGCACGTGCGCGTTGGGGCCGCCGATGTAGCGGAACAGGGGCAGCCCGGCCTCGGCCGCGGCCGCCCTGGCCACGGCCAGGGAGGCGCCCAGGATGGCGTTGGCGCCGATCCGGGACTTGTCCGGGGTGCCGTCCAGGTCGATGAGCGCGCGGTCGATGATGCGCTGCTCGTCGGGGGCGTGGCCGAGCAGCTCGTCGGCGATCTCGTCGTTGACGGCCGTGACGGCCTTGGTCACGCCCTTGCCGCCGTAGCGGTCACCGCCGTCGCGCAGCTCGACCGCCTCGAACTGGCCGGTGGAGGCGCCGCTGGGGACGCCCGCGCGCGCGATGGTTCCGTCGTCGAGCAGGACCTCGACCTCGACTGTCGGGTTGCCCCGGGAGTCAAGGATCTCCCGCGCCTGTACTGCCTCGATGGACGCCACGGTCTCTCTCCGTCTCTTGGGGTTTCTCGGACCACTGGTTCAGGACCCGACACGAGACTAGCGACCCCGCACCGGGGAGGACGCGCGCACCCGGCGGAATTGGTCTAGTCCATATCGGACATGCCCGCCTCCAGGGCGGCCACGGCGATGTCGATGGCGCGTTCGCGGTGGTCGGCGGCCTCCTCGGGGGAGAACATGACGGAGAGGTCCTGGATGCCGCCGAGTGCGATCACGGCGCCCATCCGGGCGGGCACGCCGCCCTCGGGTCCCACGAGCAGGGTGTCCAGGCGTCGGCGCCAGGAGATGACGGAGTCGACCAATCCGACGTCGGCCAGCGCGCCCAGGTCGTTGAGGACGGCGAGCAGCAGGGCGCTGTGGCGCACGCAGACGTCGAAGTAGTCGCCCAGCAGCCCGCGCGGGTCGTCGGCCCCGCCGTGGCCGCCGTACCTGACGAAGAGCGCCTCCATGTCCTCGCCCAGGGGAGTGACCAGTGACGTGAGCAGGTCGTTCTTGGAGGGGAAGTGGTAGTACAGCGCGGCCTTGGTGATGTCCAGGCGCTCGGCGATCTCGCGAAGGCTGGTCTTCTCGAAGCCCTTGCGGGCGAACAGCTCCAGGGCCACCGCCCGGATCTGCGCCTTGGTGTCGTTCTGCGCTCTGGGCACCCGTGTCACTTCCGTTCCCTCGCCACCGGTCAGTCGAGTCTAGCGGCGACCTTCCGGCCGGTAGTTTACCTGTCGATCGGTAAGTTACTTGACGCACGGTAAGTAGCGTTCTAGCGTGGGCGCAACGGCACACGAAGGAGCGAGAACGCCTTGACTTCCTCTCCTGTCTGAAGGCAGGAGAATCCGGAACCACCTACCGGTGGTTCGAGGCCAACGCCTCGTCACGGGTCGCCCCGTGGCCTTCCTGTTTCGTCGCCGGTCGCCCCGTCCGGGAGGAGTCCCGTTGAGGTCTCACACCAGCTCCGCAGGCCAACACCGCCAGCCCGGCGGCTTCGAGATTGTTCGCCGCGTTCACATCGCGGTCGTGGGTCGCTCCGCACCGGGGGCATGTCCACGTCCGTACGTGCAGCGGCAACGACACATTGAGGTACCCACACCTGGGTATCGAGCACGCCTTGGAGGAGGGGAAGAACCGGTCCACCACGACCAGATCGCGTCCGTACCAGGCGCACTTGTACTCCAGCATCGTGCGCAGCTCACGCCAGGACACGTCCGAGATCACCCGGGCGAGTCTGCGGTTCTTGACCAGGTTGGCCACGGCCAGGTCCTCGATCACGACCACTTGGTTCTCGCGGACGAGTCGAGAGGTGAGCTTGTGCAGAAAATCCCGGCGCCGGTCGGTGATACGGGCGCACACCCGCGCCACCCTGCGACGCGCCTTGTCCCGGTTGGCGCTGCCCCTGGCCTTACGGGCCAGCGCCCGCTGCGCCCGGGCCAACTTCTTCCGGTCGCGTTGCTCGTGGCGGGGGTTGGCCACCTTCTCCCCGGTCGACAAGGTCACCACCGAGGTGATTCCGACATCGACACCGACCGCGTCGCGAGTGGCCGGGACCGACTCGATGGTGTCCTCGCACAGCAGCGAGACGAACCAGCACCCGGCCGCGTCACGCGAGACCGTCACCGTGGACGGCCGGGCCCCTTCGGGCAGGGGGCGCGACCACACGATGGCCAGGGGTTCGGCCATCTTGGCCAGGGTCAACCGCCCGTCGCGGTAGCGAAACCCCGGCCGGGTGTACTCCGCCGAGGCCCGCGACGTCTTCTTCGACTTGAACCGCGGATACCGCGCACGCCGGTCGAAGAAGTTGCCGAACGCGGTGTGCAGGTGGCGCAGCGTCTGCTGGAGCGGGACGGAAGAGACCTCGGTGAGGAAGGACAGCTCCTGCGTCTTCTTCCAGGCGGTGAGCATCGCCGAGGTGTGGGAGTAACCCACCCGCTCCCGGCGCTGGTGCCAAGCGGTGCTGCGTTCGGCCAGAGCGCGGTTGTAGACCAGGCGCACGCACCCGAACGTGCGCGACAGCTCAGCCGCCTGCGCATCACTCGGGTAGAAGCGGTACCGAAACGCCCGCTTCACGCTCTTCCTGGTCATGGCACACACCGTAGCGACCGCCCTGCGATCGCGTGAGCAGAATCCAACAGAAAGCGACAGGAAGGAGAGGGCGTGTCCTTCCCGCCCTGAAGGACGGGATATCCACGCCCAACAAACAGATGACCGCCGTACGCAACGTCCTGATCTCCGGCGCGGGCATCGCCGGGCCGACCCTCGCCCACTGGCTCCACCACCACGGCATCGAGGCCACCGTCGTCGAACGCGCCCCCGCGCCCCGCACGGGCGGCTACGCCGTCGACGTGCGCGGCACCGCCCTGGACGTCGCCGAGCGCATGGGGGTGCTCGACGGCATCCGGGCCTCGGCCACCGAGATGTCCAGGGCCACGACCGTGGACGCCCGCGCAAGGCGCACGGGCGGCTTCCAGGCGAGCGCGGTCACCGCCGACGGCCGCTCCGCCG
This sequence comes from Nocardiopsis sp. M1B1, assembly GCF_052466615.1. Taxonomy (NCBI): domain Bacteria; kingdom Bacillati; phylum Actinomycetota; class Actinomycetes; order Streptosporangiales; family Nocardiopsidaceae; genus Nocardiopsis; species Nocardiopsis sp. M1B1. Next base: position 916,369 of record NZ_CP196194.1, on the reverse strand, counting down.
AACTGCTGCGCGGCGACCTGGTCCGCCTGGTCCACGCGCCGACCACCGCCTACACCGAGTACCTGTACGGGGACTCCCTCACCGCGATCGAACAGCGGCGGGACGGGGTCCGCGTGGCCTTCGAGCGGTCCGGACCGCGCGTGTTCGACCTCGTCGTGGGGGCGGACGGCCTGCACTCCACGACCCGGCGGCTCGCGTTCGGCCCGGAGGCCCCCCACCGCCGGTTCCTGGGCAGCTACATCAGCATCTTCACGGTGCCCAACCACCCGGGGCTGGACCGCGAGGCCGTGCTGTTCAACACCCCGGGGCGGCTCGTGGCCATGTACCACACGCCCCGCGCGCAGGGGGCCAAGGCCATGCTGGCGCTGTCCGCGCGAGAGGAGAGCGGCGTCGACCGCAGGCCGCCCGGGGAGCAGAGGGAGTTCCTGCGCCGCGCCTTCGCCGGGCACGGCTGGGAGGCCGACCGCATCCTGGAGGAGATGGAGCGGGCCCCGGACTTCTACTTCGACTCCGTCGCCCAGATCCGCATGGACCGCTGGTCTGCCGGGCGCGTGACCCTGCTCGGCGACGCCGGCTACTGCCCCTCCCCCATGTCGGGGCAGGGCAGCAGCCTGGCCATGGTCGGCGCCTACGTCCTGGCGCAGGAACTCGCCCGCCACGACGGCCACCGCGCGGCGCTGGCCGCCTACGAGGCCCGGATGAGGCCGTTCGCGGCGGCCAACCAGGACATCGCCGACCGGGGCCAGGCGTTCCTGCTCCCGCGCACCCGGCCGGCGCTGCTGGCACGCGGCCTCCTGCTCCGGCTGGCCCCGCTGCTGTCCTCCCTCGGCGGCTTCGACAGCCGGCTGTCACGGGCGTCGGAGGCCCTGGAACTGGACGCCCCCGCACCCGCCGGGGCCTGAACCGGACCGGCGTCCAGCGGATCAGCCCGCCCCCTCCGGCGCGACCTCGTATCCTCCGGCGTGGTTCGGGCGCCGGCACCGGCGACGGGGACGCGGCCAACGCGGACCGGGACGCCGGCGGCACACCGGCCGCACCCGCGGCCGACCCGTCAGACCTCGCCCGCCTTGTCCCAGTAGGCCCGCCACTCCCCCGCGGACAGCTCGCGGGGCTCCCTGCCGTCGGCGCGGGCGGCGTCCTCGGCCGCGCGCACACGGGCGTCGAACCGGCGGGCCGCCGCCCTCAGGTCGCTCTCGGCGTCGCGGCCCCGACCGCGCTCGGCCGCCACAGCCGCGAACAGTTCCCCGCCCTCGGCCCCGTCGTCGCCGACCAGGTCGGCGGGGAAGCCGTTGCGCACCGCACGCCTCTGCAACTCGTCGGCCAGCAGCACCGCGGGCTGGGCGAACGGCACCCCGTCCAGGACCGAGTTGCGCCCGTCGCCGCCCGCCGCCCGGGCCTTCTCCGCCCGCTCGGCCGCCTTGATGGCCTCCCAGTTGGACCCCACCTCGTCTGCGCCCGACACCTCGACCCCGCCGAACACGTGCGGGTGGCGTCGGGTCATCTTGTCGATGATGGCGTCGGCGACGTCGTCCACCGTGAACCGCGCCGGGTCCCCCTCGGGCCGCTCGGCGGCGACCGCCGCGTGGAAGACCACCTGGAGCAGCACGTCGCCCAGCTCCTCGCGCAGCAGCGCGAAGTCGCCCTCCTCGATGGTCTCCAGGGTCTCGTAGGCCTCCTGGATCAGGTACTTGGCCAGCGACCCGTGGGTCTGGTCGCGGTCCCACGGGCACTCCCGGCGTAGGGTGTCCATCACCTCGACCAGGCGCAGCACCCGGTGCCCGACCGGCGGGCCGCCGTTCCTCCCGCCCTGTGCGTCCCGCACGTCCCGGGGGTCTCGGGGGTCTCGGGGGTCGTTCAACTCTCGTCCTCCACTGTTCGCGCCGCGGTTCAGCCGTCGTGCTCGGGCAGCCAGCCGCCCGCGCGCAGGGCCGACAGCACCCCGGCCACGGACTCGGCCGGGTCCACGCCCTCGGTGTCCACCACCAGGTCGGCGTCGTCCGGTTCCTCGTAGGGGTCGGAGATCCCGGTGAACTCGGGGATCTCCCCCGCCCGCGCCTTGGCGTACAGGCCCTTGCGGTCGCGGGCCTCGCACACCTCCAGCGGGGTCGCCACGTGCACCAGGAAGAAGTCGCCGAACTCCTCCACCATCGCGCGCACCTCAGCCCGCCCCTTGGCATAGGGGGCGATCGGCGCGCACACCGTGACCCCGCCGTGTCGGGTGATCTCCGAGGCCACGTAGCCGATCCGGCGGATGTTGAGCTCCCGGTGCTCGCGGGAGAAGGTCAGCCCGCTGGAGAGCATCCGCCGCACCACGTCGCCGTCCAGCAGGGTCACCGGGCGCCCCGACCTGCGGATGCCGTCGCACACCCCCCGGGCGATCGTGGACTTTCCCGAGCCGGACAGGCCCGTGAACAGCACGGTCAGGCCCCTGGCGGTGCGGGCCGGGCGCAGCCGCGCCAGCTCCGCGCCCACCCGGGCCGGGGTGAACCACGAGGGCAGCTCGCGCCCGTGCGCCAGCTCGGCCTCCACCTGCTCGTCGGTCAGCTCGACCCGCGCGGACGCCGGGTCGGTCCGGGTCATGGGCAGCCACAGCCCGTCGGAGGAGTGGTAGCGCCACGGTTCGGGGTCCAGCACGGTCAGGGGCGGGCGCAGGGCCATCACCCGCTCGACGTCGGGGCCGTCCCCACCGGTCACCGCCAGCATGTGGGTGGCGCCGTAGGACGCGGCCACGTGCGCGGCCAGACCCACCTGGCGCGGCCCCCACGGCCCGCCGAACGGGCCCCGTGCGCGGTCGGCGCTCCTGGGCAGCGTGCACACCACGAAGGAGGTGCGCGCGGGCAGTAGCGGCCCGGCGGCCAGCACCGCCGTGGCCATGCCCTCGTCCTCCAGGCCGGTGTCGACGATCACCAACACGTCGGCGCGCCCGCCCTCGCCGTGGACCAGGCCCAGCGCGTCGGCCTCGGCCCGGATCTGGTGCAGGGCGCGGTGGTGCAGCGGCCGGTCGGTGACCACGGCCAGCAGGGGCCGCTCGGAGGGCTCCAGCTCCCGCTGTGCCCGCACCTCCGCGGGAGAGGGCCGCAGCTCGCGCAGCACGCCGTAGGTGGGCGGGCGCAGCAGGGTCACCGAACCGGCCAGGAGGTGGCGGCCCCCGGCGTCGCGCCGGTGCTCGGTGACGTCGAGCCCGGCCAGCGGGGCGCCCTCCGGGTCGGAGAGGGTCAGGTGGTCGGCTCCGGACAGCTCCTCGGGCACCTCCAGCGTGACCGGAACCGGCCAGGGGCGCCCGTCGGGCAGACGGCCGTCCCGCTCCACCGACGCCGCCTCGTCCCTCGTCATGAAACCGGGCAGCGGGTAGGCGCCGTTGAGGATCAGCTCCAGGTGGGCGAGCCCGTCCGGACCTGGCGCGAAGACCGGGGCGTCCGGACTCCCGACACCCCCCTGCGGCGCACTCCCACGCCTGTTGGCACTCACCACGCGCTTCCTCTCCTCGGGCGGTCCGGCAAACGCGTCCAGCGTATGCCGCGGGCGCGGGGCGACCCGCCCTCGCACCGCGTCGGACGGAATAGAAGCAGCTCGGAGACGGTTCTACCCGGTGCGCCGCCGCCCGCGCCACCAGGCCGGGGACGCGGGCGGCACGGGGCAGCCCCGTGTCGCCGGTTGTCCACACCCCGCCCGCGCCGGACCGCCGGACTCGATAGTCTGAGAGGTGCCGGGCGTCCACTCACGCAGCCGCCTTCTTCCCGTGCAGGCCGCGACCACCACCGCCTGATCCGGACCACTTCCACTTTCTGGTGCTATGAGCCTCATTGGACTTCTCGCCGACGTCTCCAGGGACCCGGCACTGCACAGCGCGATCGAGGCCGCCCGAGGCGGCCGCGATCCCCACCTCGACCTCGTCGCCCCGGCGGCGCTGCGCCCCTTCATGGTGGGGGCGCTGGCCGCCGACGCCCCCGTGGGCGCCCAGCGGCCCGTGCTCGCCGTGACCGCCACCGAGCGCGAGGCCTCCGACCTGGCCGACGCCCTGGGCTGCCTGCTGCCCGAGGACTCGGTGGCCCTCTTCCCCGCGTGGGAGACGTTGCCGCACGAGCGGCTCTCCCCGCGTTCGGACACCGTCGGCCAGCGGCTGGCCGTCCTGCGCCGCCTCGCCCACCCCGACCCCTCCGACCCGCTGACCACCCCGCTGCGCGTGGTCGTGGCCCCGGTGCGCAGCGTCCTGCAGCCGCTGGTGTCCGGGCTGGGCGACCTGGAGCCGGTGCGCATCCGCCCCGGCGACGAGGCACCCCTGGAGGAGGTCGTCCAGGCCCTGGCCAACACCGGCTACGCCCGGGTGGACCTGGTCGAGAAGCGCGGCGACATGGCGGTGCGCGGCGGCATCCTGGACGTGTTCCCGCCCACCGAGGAGCACCCGCTGCGGCTGGAGTTCTGGGGCGACACCGTCGAGGACGTCCGCTACTTCCAGGTCGCCGACCAGCGCTCCATCGAGCCCTCCGGCGGCGAGGGCCCGCGCACCAGCGCCTCCTCCGGGCTGTTCGCGCCGCCGTGCCGCGAGCTGCTGCTCACCGACGCCGTGCGCGAGCGCGCGCGGGCGCTGGCCGAGGAGCACCCCTCCCTGGCCGAGATCCTGCACAAGATCGCCGACGGCGTCGCCGTGGAGGGCATGGAGGCCTTCGCGCCCGTGCTCGCCGAGCGCATGGAGCCGTTCCTGGCCCACCTGCCCGAGGGCGCGATGGTGGTGGGCTGCGACCCCGAGCGCATCCGCACCCGCGCGGTGGAGCTGGAGGCCACCAGCGCCGAGTTCCTGGACGCGTCGTGGATCAACGCCGCCTCCGGCGGCGAGGCGCCCATCGACCTGGGCGAGTCCGCCTACATGTCCATCTCCGAGCTGCGCTCCACCGCCGCCGAGCTGGGCCTGCCCTGGTGGGGGCTGACCCCGTTCGCCGCGGACGAGAAGGGCGGCGCGGCCGAGGAGGACGACGCCGTCGTCGTCGGCGCGGTGCCCTCCGAGTCCTACCGCGGCGACACCGAGCGCGCGCTGGCCGACATCAAGGGATGGCTGCACGACAACTGGAGCGTCGTGCTGGTCACCCAGGGGCACGGCCCCGCCGAGCGCCTGGTGGCGATGCTGCGCGACGCCGGGCTGGGCGCCTCCCTGGCCGCGGACCTGACCGAGCCGCCCAAACCGGCGGTCGCCACCGTCACCACCGGCCTGGTCGACCACGGGTTCCTGCTGCGGTCGGTGCACACGGTGGTGCTCACCGAGACCGACCTGGCCGGACAGAAGTCCTCCACCCGGGACATGCGGCGCATGCCCAGCAGGCGGCGCGGCACCGTCGACCCCCTCCAGCTCAAGCCCGGCGACTACGTCGTGCACGAGCAGCACGGTGTGGGCCGCTACCTGGAGATGGTCAGCCGCCAGGTGCAGGGCGCCACCCGCGAGTACCTGCTCATCGAGTACGCGCCCTCCAAGCGCGGACAACCGGGCGACCGCCTGTTCGTGCCCACCGAGCAGCTGGGCGAGGTCACCCGGTACGTGGGCGGCGAGGCGCCCACCCTGTCCAAGATGGGCGGCGCCGAGTGGAGCAAGGCCAAGAGCCGCGCCCGCAAGGTGGTCCGCGAGATCGCGGGCGACCTCATCCGGCTGTACTCGGCGCGGCAGGCCTCCCCCGGACACGCCTTCGGCCCCGACACCCCGTGGCAGCGCGAGCTGGAGGACGCCTTCCCCTACGTGGAGACGCCCGACCAGCTCGCCGCCATCGACGAGGTCAAGAAGGACATGTCCAGGTCGGTCCCGATGGACCGGCTGATCTGCGGCGACGTCGGCTACGGCAAGACCGAGGTGGCGGTGCGCGCCGCCTTCAAGGCCGTGCAGGACGGCAAGCAGGTCGCCCTGCTGGTGCCCACCACACTGCTCGTGCAACAGCACCTGTCCACGTTCACCGAGCGCTACGCCTCCTTCCCGGTCACCGTCAAGCCGATGTCGCGGTTCCAGACCGACGGCGAGGTGGAGGCCACCCGCGAGGGGCTGCGCTCCGGCGAGGTGGACGTGGTCATCGGCACGCACCGGCTGCTGTCCTCGGAGACCCGCTTCAAGGACCTGGGCCTGGTCATCATCGACGAGGAGCAGCGCTTCGGCGTGGAGCACAAGGAGGCGCTCAAGCGGCTGCGCACCCAGGTGGACGTGCTGGCGATGTCGGCCACCCCCATCCCGCGCACCCTGGAGATGGGCCTGACCGGCATCCGCGAGATGACCACGATCCTCACCCCGCCCGAGGAGCGCCACCCGGTGCTCACCTTCGTGGGACCCTACGAGGACAAGCAGATCACCGCGGCGATCCGCCGCGAGCTGATGCGCGAGGGACAGGTGTTCTTCGTGCACAACCGGGTGGCGTCCATCGACAAGGTGGCGGCGAGCATCCAGCGCCTGGTGCCCGAGGCCCGGGTGGCGTACGCGCACGGCCAGATGAACGAGCAGCAGCTCGAGAAGGTGATGGTCGACTTCTGGGAGAAGAACTTCGACGTGCTGGTCTCCACCACCATCGTCGAGTCCGGCCTGGACGTGCCCAACGCCAACACCCTGATCATCGACCGCGCCGACACCTACGGCCTGTCTCAGCTGCACCAGCTGCGCGGCCGGGTGGGCCGCGGGCGCGAGCGCGCCTACGCCTACTTCCTCTACCCGCCGGAGAGGCCGCTGACCGAGACCGCCTACGAGCGGCTGGCCACCGTGGCACAGCACACCGAGACCGGCGCGGGCATGTACGTGGCCATGAAGGACCTGGAGATCCGGGGCGCGGGCAACATCCTGGGCGCGGAGCAGTCCGGGACCATCGCGGGCGTGGGCTTCGACCTGTACGTGCGCATGGTCGGCGAGGCCGTGGCCGAGCTCAAGGGCGACCCGGACGCGGCCGAGGAGGTCGAGACCAAGGTCGAACTGCCCATCAACGCCTACATCCCGCACGACTACGTGCCGGGCGAGCGGCTGCGGTTGCAGTCCTACAAGCGCATCGCCAGCGTCACCAGCGAGGAGGACATCCTCGCCGCCTACGAGGAGCTCACCGACCGCTACGGCACCCCGCCCGAGCAGGTGGACAACCTCATGGCGGTGGCCCGGTTCCGGGTGCTGGCCAAGTCCGCGGGCCTGTCGGACGTGGTGATGCAGGGCAACCAGATCCGCTTCGCCCCGGTGGAACTGCGCGAGTCGCAGGAGCTGCGGCTGCGGCGCCTGTACCCCAAGACGATCCACAAGGAGACGACCCGGACCCTGCTGGTGCCGGTGCCCAAGTCCGGCGGCCTGGGCGGCAGGCCCCTGCGGGACCTGGAGCTGCTCAAGTGGTGCACCGATCTGGTCAACTCCATCTTCGAACCCGCCAGGCGCAAGCCCGCGCCCAAGGAGAACGCCTAGGACCCGCCGCTGACGGGTTCACGGCGCCGGGGGCTGCGCCCGCGCGTCCGGGCAGGCCCCGGGCACGGAGCGGGCCCCCGAACACGGCCGTGGGCCGCCCCGAAAGACCGGGGCGGCCCACGGCCGTGTTCGGGGAGGTCGGGGAGGAGGCCCGGCGGCCACGCGACCGGCGGCCGGAGCCGGGCCGGGGCTTCGGCGGCTGCCGTGGCCAGCCCCTCCCCCGGCGCGGACAGCCGCCGCGCGGCCAGACCGGAGCGGGACGGGCCGTGGTGCGGTCCCTCAGGAGGCCGGGGGCGACGCGTCGGCGTCCCCCCACAGCTTGACGAACCCGTGCGCCTCGGAGGAGTCGGGCAGAGCCCCGGCCACCATGCGCACGGCTTCGGAGCGAACGGCGGGGCGCGCATAGCTCACGGCGTACGCGAAGGACACCGCCGCGCGCGGGCGCGCGGTGGCGAGCAGATCTCGCAGCAGCCCCAGCCCGGGGTCGGGTCCGGTACCGGCGTCGGTGGGAACCAGGTCGCGGGCGACCTGGTCGAGGAGGCCTCCGAGGCGGCGGCTGCCGGGGAAGAAGAACGGTTCCCCGTTCTGCGCGCCCTCGGCGATCGCGCGGGTGGCCCGCGGCGTCCACGGCCACGGAGAGCGGGCCAGCGCCCACGCGGCCGCCACCCGGACCGTGTCCGGGTTCCCCGGCGCGAGGGCCTCGGAGATCCACTCCCGGTCCGCACAGGCCAACGCGGCCAGTGACACCGCCGCGTACTCGCGCTCGACGGCGGAACCGTCGGAGCCGAACCGCTCGCGCAGCGCCGCCACCGCGGGCGCGGAATCCTCAGGACGTGCCCAGGCCAGAGCGAGCGTGGTGAACTCGCGCACGCCCGCGTCGGGGTCGGCGAGAAGGACCAGCAGCCCCGGCACGGCGGAGCCCAGTGCCAGGTGCACCCGCTCCATCAGCGCGGGTTCGTCCTCGGCGGAGACCGCCAACAGCAACGCGTGGAGCAGGTCGCGCCGCCGCAGAGGGGAGTCCGGATCGACGGCCTCCGCCACCAGTGCGGTGACCATGTCCGGTGTCTCGGGGTACAGAGGGCCGAACTCGGACAGGATGCCGCACAGCAGCTCCAGGGCCTCGAAGGCCCGTCCGGGTTCCCCCGACCCCAGGTCGGCGAGGATGGCGGGGATGTCCGCCTTCCCGTTCGCGTAGCGCAGGGAGTCCCAGTCGGTGAAATCCGGTCCGACACTGACCATCGGAACGCTCCTTTCCGCGGCTCGGCGTCCGCTGGCACCGAGCCTAGGGACCGGTCACGACAGGGGCACTCCCTTTTCGAGCGGAGGCGGACGCCCGGCCCCGCGCCCACCGCCTCAACGCTGCGGGGTGTCGACCTCGTCCGGCTCGGCCTCGTAGGTGATCCCGTACATCTCCTCGGACTCCTCGTCCTCGGCGGATCGGCGACGCCACCAGCGCCCGCCCTCGGCCCTCCTGGCCCTGCGCTCCTCGCGCCGCTGACCGCGCAGCTCACGGCGCGCGCGTTTGCGCTCCGCGCGCTCGGCGGCCCGGTCCGGACGGTCCTCGTCCGGTTCCTCGTCCTCGGTGGCCCCCAGCGAGGCGTCTTCCTCGGGGTCCGGCCGCGCCTCCTCCTCGCGGCGGCGCAGCGGCGTGACCGTGGCCAGGCCCTCACCGACCGGCACGTCCGGGGGCAGCTCCACCTCCGGACGCGCCCGTGGCCCCTCCTCGGCGGAGCGTGCCGCCTCCTTGGCCGGGCGCTCCACATCCTTGGCGGGCCGCACATCGTCCTTGGCGGGGCGAGCCGTGCCCTTCGCGGCATGCGCCTCCTCCCCCGCGGAGGACGCCGTGTCCTGCTCCGCGGGGCGCCGCCCCCGCCAGGCCGCCCACCGCGAGGCCCTGCGCACCGGACGCTCCCCCCGCGTGTACCACCAGTTCGCCACCCACGCCACGACGGCGGCGGCCACGCCCACCTCCAGGGCGGCCACCAGGCCCACCTGCCACGCCGACGGCCCGACCTCGCTCAGCCTCTCGCCGCCGAGCGGCCCACCGGCCGTCGCGGCCAACGCCGCGCACAGCAGCCCCGTGGTCACACCGCACACGAACCCCCACAGCGGAGCGGCCTCGCTGACCACGTCCGGGGCGCTGCGCTGGGTCAGCGCACCGCCCACCGCCCCCGCCACGAACGGCACCGCCAACGCCAACAGCGAGGCCACCGGCGCAGCCCCGTTCGACGGCAGCGCGGCCAGCATCGGCAGCATCGGCAGGGCGCCCACCGACACCCCCGTCGGCGCGACGACGGTCCCCGCGCCCACCGCGAACCCCGGGCCCAGCGCGTAGCAGACCGCGAACACCACCGCGTTGGGCAGGTACGCCAACTGGACCACGATCAGCAGCGCGCCCCCCACCAGGCCGGGGCCGAGCACCCGGGTCGTCTCGACGACCTCGGGCAGGCTCATCGCCAGCGCCACCAGGAAAAGCAGCAGCCCGCCCAGCAGCAGCGTCCCCGTGGAGGCGAGCATCCCCACCAGCAGGGAGCGCGACCGGGCCGGCATCAGCCGCAGCAGGTCCCGGGCGGGCACCTCCTTGTCGCGCATCAACTGGCGCAGCACACCCAGCCCTCCGGCCAGGAACGCGGTCACGAACCCCATCACCAGCGCGCGCGGCATACTCGGCTCGACCGCCTCGGTCCGCGCCAGCAGGGCCAGGGTGCCCGCGATCGCCGCGTACGGCCCGGCGATCGCCAGCGCCGCCCGGTACACGTACCGCAGACGTGGGATGTCGCAGGAACGCGCCAGCCACCGTCCCGACCGGTACAGCAGCAGCCCCGGCAACAACACCAGACCCAACGGCAGCAGGGCGATCTGGCCGTCGGGCACCGAGAACGACACGTGGTGGCCCACAAGCCAGGCCAGCACCGCACCCTGGAGGATGTCGATGATGTCCTCGCCGAAGGTGTCGTGCGGCGCGGCCACCCAACCGATGATGGTGAGGGTGACGATCACGGCCAGCCCCAGCGCCGCGGCGGTGGCCGCGGCGACCCCGCCGGTCGCGTAGACGGGCCGGGGCGCGCCGGCCGCGTCGGGCTCCGCCGCGCCGCTGGACCGCGTGCGCTGGGAGGGGCGGCCGCGGTCGGGGGGAGATCCTGACGTACTCACCCGACTTATGCTGCCAGGGACCGGAATGCTCCGTGGTATCCCGGCCGCGCGTGTCGTGCCCGCGAGGACGGAACCGGATCCGCGGTCCGGCCGTCCTACCCTGGGAACAAGGCTCCCCCAGCCCGAACGGATCGGTCCCGCATGGCAGGCTCCGAACACCCGCGTCCCTACCGCCTCTCCGACGCCGAACGCGACCACGCCCTGACCAGGCTGCGCACCGCCTTCGAGGAGGGGCGCCTGGACATCGACGAGCACCAGGAGCGCGCCTCCCTGGCGGTGCGCGCCGTCACCTCCTCCGACCTGGTCCCCCTCTTCGACGACCTGCCCGCGACGGACACGCGCGCCCCCGGTGCGGGGCGCGGGGGCGCGCCGGTTCCGGAGCCGCGCCGGGGGGACGGGGGGACCGCACCGGCCTGCGCTGACAGCGGGGGCCGCTCCGCGCCCTGGTGGGGCGTGCTGCCCTGGGTGGGCTTCGTCTTCCTGTTCTGGGGGCTGCCCGCCGTCCTGGACGGAAGCCGCGAGGCCCTCGTCGGCTGGGGGATCTTCCTCGCCGTGATGATCGTCCCCCACGTCGTCGTGGGCGTGGCCGGGCACTTCCGCCGCCCCACCTGACGTCCGGGCGGCGGGCTCGGGGCGCACACGACAACGGCTCCGCCTCACCGCTGAGCGGCGGGGCGGAGCCGTTGTAGGTACCGGAACGCGTCAGAACAGCGCGCGCACCAGCTGAGCGGTCTCGCTCGGAGTCTTGCCGACCTTGACGCCGACGGCCTCCAGCGCTTCCTTCTTCGCAGCGGCCGTGCCCGAGGAACCCGAGACGATCGCGCCCGCGTGGCCCATCGTCTTGCCCTCCGGAGCGGTGAAGCCCGCCACGTAACCCACCACCGGCTTGGTCACGTTGTCGCGGATGAACTCCGCCGCACGCTCCTCGGCGTCCCCGCCGATCTCACCGATCATCACGATCACGTCGGTGTCCGCGTCGGCCTCGAACGCCGCCAGCGCGTCGATGTGCGTGGTCCCGATGATCGGGTCCCCGCCGATGCCCACCGCCGAGGAGAAACCGATGTCACGCAGCTCGTACATCATCTGGTACGTCAGCGTCCCGGACTTGGACACCAGCCCGATCCGGCCCGGCTTGGTGATGTCGGCCGGAATGATGCCCGCGTTGGACTGGCCCGGCGTGATCAGCCCGGGGCAGTTGGGGCCGATGATGCGGGTCTTGTTGCCCTTGGCCTGGGCGTGGGCCCAGAACGCGGCCGTGTCGTGCACCGGGATGCCCTCGGTGATGACCACGGCCAGCCCGATCCCGGCGTCGATGGCCTCGAAGACCGCCTCACGCGAGAACTTGGGCGGCACGAAGATGACGGTGACGTCGGCGCCGGTGGCGGCCATGCCCTCGGCCACCGACCCGAAGACGGGCACCTCGGTGCCGTCGAAGTCGACCTTCTGACCGGCCTTGCGGGGGTTGACCCCGCCCACGATGGTGGTGCCCGAGGCGAGCATACGCCGGGTGTGCTTGGTGCCCTCAGAGCCCGTCATGCCCTGGACGAGTACCTTGCTGTCCTTGTTGAGGAAGATAGCCATGGTGTTTGTTTCCCCTACTTCGCCGCGAGCTCGGCGGCCTGAGCGGCGGCGCCGTCCATCGTGTCGACCTGTCGCACGGCCGGGTGGGCCCGCTTGGTGAGGATCTCGCGGCCCAGCTCGGCGTTGTTGCCGTCCAGGCGCACGACCAGCGGCTTGCTGACGTCGTCGCCGCGGCTCTCGAGCAGCTCCAGGGCCTGGACGATGCCGTTGGCCACCGCGTCGCAGGCGGTGATGCCACCGAAGACGTTGACGAAGACGCTCTTGACCGAGGGGTCGCCCAGGATGATGTCCAGGCCGTTGGCCATGACCTCGGCCGAGGCGCCGCCGCCGATGTCCAGGAAGTTGGCGGGCTTGACGCCGCCGTGGGCCTCGCCGGCGTAGGCGACCACGTCCAGGGTGGACATGACCAGGCCCGCGCCGTTGCCGATGATGCCGACCTCGCCGTCGAGCTTGACGTAGTTGAGGCCCTTGGCCTTGGCGGCGACCTCCAGGGGGTCGCCCTCCTCGGCGAAGGTGAGGCTCTCCAGGTCCTGGCGGAACTCGGCGTTCTCGTCCAGGGTGACCTTGCCGTCCAGGGCGACGACCCGGCCGTCCTTGGTCAGGATGAGCGGGTTCACCTCGACGAGGGTGGCGTCCTTGCCGACGAAGGCGTCCCACAGCTTGGTGATGACCTCGGTCGCGCCCTCGACGGCGGCCTCGGGCAGCTTGCCCGCCTTGACGATCTCCGCCGCGATGCTGGCGGGAGCGCCGGTCAGGGCGTCGACCGGGAACTTGGCGACGGCGTCGGGGTTGGTCTCGGCGACCTCCTCGATGTCCATGCCGCCCTCGGCGGAGCAGATGGACAGGAAGGTGCGGTTCGCGCGGTCCAGCAGGAAGGAGAAGTAGTACTCCTCCGCGATGTCGGAGGCCTCCTCGACCAGGACACGGTGGACCGTGTGGCCCTTGATGTCCATCCCGAGGATCTGCTCGGCCTTGGCCTGGGCGTCCTCGGGGCCGTCGGCGACCTTGACGCCGCCGGCCTTGCCGCGACCACCGGTCTTGACCTGCGCCTTGACGACGACGCGGGGCTTGCCGGCGGCGGCGAACTCATCAGCGATGGCACGCGCCTCAGCGGCCGTGCTCGCCACCTTCCCCTGGGGTACGGGAACCCCGTACTCTGCGAAGAGTTGCTTCGCCTGGTATTCGAACAGGTCCACGAGGGTCCGTCCTTGTAACTCGCTGGCTCAGGATGTCTACCGGGGTGGCCTCGTCCGGATCGGCTGTGACCCACTGACACGTGTCACACGGGGCGCACGAGGCACAACCCCGCGGGCTGCGCCGCTTACAGAAGATCGAGATCGCCGCGGCGTTGCCACCCGCGACATGCGCAAAGCTTAGTCGCCTGAAATCCGGCCGCCAGACACCGGGGGCCGGGTTGACCGGCCCCGGCCCGTCCCAAAAGCCGCTCAGGCGGCGTCGCGGAAGCGCCCGCGTGGGAAAATATGTGACCAGGGACACGACATAACACCACGGGGGTGCCTTTCGCCCGGATACGGCCCCCCGAACGGGTGCGACCAACATCACCCGGCGAAGGCGGGGTCGAAGGGAACTCCGCTGGCGCGTGAGGGGTTCAGGCCGCGTGCGCCGGGCGGACGTTCTCCCGCACCCAGTCGGCGATCTCCGAGGTCGGAGCGCCCGGAGTGAAGATCTTGGCGACGCCCAGGCGTTCGAGCTCGGCGATGTCGGCGTCGGGGATGATCCCGCCGCCGAACACCCGGATGTCCTCCGCGCCGTTCTCCTTGAGCAGTTCCAGGACCCGGGAGAACATGGTCATGTGGGCGCCGGAGAGCACGGACAGGCCGATGGCGTCGGCGTCCTCCTGGAGCGCGGCCGCCACGATCATCTCGGGCGTCTGGCGCAGGCCCGTGTAGATGACCTCGACCCCGGCGTCACGCAGCACGCGGGCCACGATCTTGACACCGCGGTCGTGCCCGTCCAGCCCCGGCTTGGCTACGACGATCCGTGCTGCGCCCTCGGCCATGGCAAACCCCTCACGAGTGTTCCCCCGACCGCCCGGCCCTCCTTGTGGGAGGCCCCCGGGTGCGCGGGGACGAGACGATGAACTCGCATGAAGGGTAACGCAGGTCACTGTCGGGTGGCGGGCGCGGGGACGGGTATCGTCCGAACATGGGAGACGATGTCACCGAATTCGACCAGACCAGCACAGAGGACCTGCGGGACCGCGCCGTCGAACTGGCACGGCAGCGGTGGGACCTGCGCTTCTTCTGGCGGCTCCTCAGGCTGATTCCGGCCGCCGAGGCGGCGGCGGGCAACGAGGAGGCCAGTGAGGCGAGCGTCGCCCAGCTGTCCGGTTTCGTGTACGAGGCGCTGTCCGCCGAGACCGACCCGGACGTCCAGGAGGCGTTGCGCCCGGTGTACGTGCAGTACCTCCTCGACCACGGTGAGACCGCCGAGGACGTGGCCGAGGACAGGGACGCCGGGGCCACCTGAGCCCCTCGTAGGCGACGGCCCTCCGGGCCGGTGGGGCCCGCGGAGCCGCCCGGCCCGGAGGCGGCGGGCCCCACCGCACCGGAGCCGGGGAGCACGCGCGTCGATGTCCGAAAACCGCCAGCTTCGGTGTGCCGCGTCGGCGAACATGGATGGCGTGATGGACGACGACCAGCGCTACCGCGCCGTACACAGCAGGGACGCCCGCTTCGACGGCGTCTTCTACACAGCCGTGCGCACCACGGGTATCTACTGCCGTCCGAGCTGCCCGGCCGTCACCCCCAAACGCGCCAACGTCCGCTTCTTCACGACCGCCGCGGCCGCCCAGGAGTCGGGGTTCCGCGCCTGCAAGCGGTGCCGCCCCGATCTGACCCCCGGCTCGCCGGAGTGGAACCTGAGGGCCGACGTGGTCGGCCGCGCGATGCGCCTCATCCAGGACGGCGCCGTGGACCGGGGCGGCGTCAGCGCCCTGGCCTCGGCGGTCGGCTACAGCGAACGCCAGCTCAACCGGCTGCTGTCGGCCGAGGTGGGCGCGGGGCCGCTGGCCCTGGCCCGGACCGAGCGCGCGCAGACCGCGCGGGTGCTGGTGGAGACCACGGACATGCCGATGGCGGACGTCGCCTTCGCCGCGGGGTTCGCGAGCGTGCGCCAGTTCAACGAGACGATGCGCGCGGTGTTCGACCGCTCCCCCACCGAGATGCGGACCATGGGCGGTCGGCGTGCGTCGACCGCCGCGGGGTCGCGTGCGGGGAGCGCCGGCCCTCCGGCCACCGAGCCGGGGACGGTCACGCTGCGGCTGCCCTACCGGGAGCCGATCGACCTGGCCCGGATGCTGAGGTTCCTCGGAGACCGCGCGGTGCCGGGCGTGGAGGAGTACCGGGACGGGGTCTACCGCAGGACGCTGATGCTGGCGCACGGTCCCGCCGTGGTGGAGCTGTCCGAGGGGGCCGGGACCGGCGGGGGGCACGTGCTGTGCCGTCTGCGGCTGTCGGAGGCGCGCGACCTGACCAGCGCCGTGCGCAGGTGCCGCAGGCTGCTCGACCTGGACGCCGATCCGGGTGCGGTGGCCGAGGCCCTGGGCGGCGACCCCCTCCTGGGACCGATCGTGGCCGCCCACCCGGGACTGCGGTCGCCGGGGCACGTGGACCCGGCCGAGCTGGCGGTCCGGGCGGTCCTCGGCCAACAGGTGTCGGTGCGTGCGGCCCGCACGCTGGCGGGACGGCTGGTGGAGCGGTTCGGCGAACCGCTCACCCCGGGACTGGAGGCGCCGGGCGGAGGACTCACCCACGTGTTCCCCTCCCCTGACGCGCTCGCCGCCGCCGACCCGGCCGGTTTCTCCATCCCGGTCGCGCGGGGACGCGCCCTGGCGGGGCTGTGCGAGGCGATCGCCTCGGGGTGGATCGACCTGGGGCCCGGATGCGACCGGGACGAGGTCGAACGGCGCCTGGTGGAGCTGCGCGGCATCGGTCCGTGGACCGCCGGTTACGTGCGCATGCGGGGTCTGGGCGATCCGGACGTGTTCCTGCACGGCGACCTGGGCGTGCGGATGGCGCTGGAGGCGGGGGGCAGGCGGGCGACCCCCGCGGCCGCCGCGCGCGAGGCCCGGGAGTGGAGCCCGTGGCGGTCCTACGCCAACCACGCGCTGTGGGCGTCGTTGGCCGACCGGGAGCGGAAGAGCACGGCCGTTCGGGCAGCGGTGGTCGCACGGGAGGGCGTGCGGGGTGTTTCGAGGCAACGTCGGGAACGGAAGGAGTCGGCATGAGCACGCGGCAGGCACAGGCGGTCGGGGGACCGGGGCAGGAGGAACAGGGCATGCTGGCGTTCGATGTGGAGCCGAAGGCGCCCCCGAGGGTGGCGACGGTGGAGTTCCGCGCTCCCCTGCCCGGACCGACGCGGTACACGACGATGCCGTCACCGGTGGGCGACCTGACCCTGTTCGGTGACGGCGCGGCCCTGGCCGGCGTGCTCACCCCGGCCAAGGACGGGCGGACGCGGGTGGTCCCGCAGGACTGGGTGGCCGATCACGAGCCGTTCGCCGACGCCGAGAAGCAGTTGGAGGCGTACTTCGCGGGCGAACTGCGCGAGTTCTCCCTGCCGCTGGCCCCAGTGGGGACCGACTGGCAGTTGAAGGTGTGGGCGGCGTTGACGACCATCCCGTTCGGCGAGACCGCGAGCTACGGCCAGCTGGCGGAGGAGCTGGGGAGGCCGACCGCCTCCCGGGCCGTGGGCATGGCCAACGGTCGCAACCCGATCAGCATCATCGTGCCGTGCCACCGGGTGATCGGTGCGAACGGTTCGCTCACCGGGTACGCGGGCGGCCTGGAGCGCAAGGAGTTCCTCCTGGGCCTGGAGGGCAGGGTCGCGGGCATCCGCTGACCTGGGAGGCCACCGGCCCCGTTCCCGAGTGCGGGAGCGGGGCCTTCAGCTGTGAGCGGCACCTGCGGGTGGCACCGCGTGAAACGCCGCCCTTACACCCCTTGTCGGGGCACGGACTCGTCATTACTCTTCGGTAACTGTGCGCTCACACCCCTGCGCGCACGGTCCCGATGACTCCGCCCCCACAAGGAGAAGAGTTGCCACCCCCTACCACCCCCGGTCTCCGTTCCCCGGTGTCCAGAACCCGCCCCCTGGGCGTCGCCGCCGTGGCCGTCACGGCCTCGGCCGTTCTGGCCGTCACCGCCCCCACCGCCCACGCCCAACCGATCCCGGCGGGAACCCCGCTCGCCTCCGCCGACAACGTCGAGATCACCGTCGACGGCGGCACCGCCGAAGCCCTCCCGGGCGGGTCTGCCGCCGCGTCCGCAGAGGACGTCCTGGCCGAATCGGTGGTCGCGAACGTCCTGCGGGAACGGAATTCGACCCTCGGCGCGCTCTCCCGCCAGGAGCGCGACGTGCGGGTCGACGTCCGCGAGGCCGCCGAAGGCTCGGCGTTCGGCGTCGCCATCGTGACCGCGCCCATGAACGCCGACGAGAGCCCCTACGCCTGGCTGTTCGCCGCCGACTACGAGGGCTCCGCGTGGACGGTGGGGTTGGAGGGAACCGAGGAGTTCTCGTCCATCCTGGCCGACTCCGCGCTGCTGGAGGAGGAGGAACGGGAGACCGTCGCGGCCTCGACGGACCCCTCCGGGGTCTCCACCAGCAGCTACACCGGCGTCGGCCTGCCGTTCGCCATCGGCTCTTCGATGATCATGACGGGAGGACCGCACGGCAACAGCGGAGGCCGTCCCTACAGCTCGGTGGACTTCGCGGGCGGCAGCGGCCAGGCCCGCGCGGCCCGCGGCGGCTACGCCTACAGCCTGTGCACCGGCTGGACGCGGGTGATCCACGACAACGGGTACTCCACGGACTACTACCACCTGGAGAACTATCAGTGGCTGCCCGGCAACAACGTCGGGGTCGGCCACTATCTGGGCACCCAGGGCAACAGCCTCTGCGCCGGCGGTTCGACGACCGGTGCGCACATCCACTTCTCGCTGCGGGGGTACAGCGACCCCAACGCCGCCGGGTGGTACGTCGCCCTGCACGGCAGGACCCTGGGCGGCTGGACCTTCGTAGAGGGCGCCGCCTACGGCGGCTACGCCTACCGCAACGGTGTCGGAACCGTCTACCCGGGCGGCTCGATGTACAACTACGGGTTCTAGGCGCCCACTGATTTCACAAGTGCACATGTAAGCCCGTGAAAAGGGGGAGGGGTCGCCCCAACAGGCAACCCCTCCCCCTTCAAGAAAAACCGTGGCAGCGACCTACTCTCCCACCCCACCACAGGGCAGTACCATCAGCGCAAAGAGACTTAACGACCGGGTTCGGAAAGAGACCGGGTGTGACCCTCCAGCAATAACCACCACGGAAACCACACACCACCCACCCGACTCCACCCACCCCACAAGGACAGGGAATCACAGCGAGCAGCAAGCTCCGTGAAAAGTGTGCGCGAACATCCAATTATCTGCAGCGGACAAGCCCTCGGCCTATTAGTACCGGTCAGCTCCACCCCTCACAGGGCTTCCACACCCGGCCTATCAACCCCATCGTCTATAGGGAGCCTTACCCTCTCAAAGGAGGCAGGAGACCTCATCTCGAAGCAAGCTTCCCGCTTAGATGCTTTCAGCGGTTATCCCTCCCGAACGTAGCCAACCAGCCATGCCCTTGGCAGGACAACTGGCACACCAGAGGTTCGTCCGTCCCGGTCCTCTCGTACTAGGGACAGCCCTTCTCAAGTCTCCAACGCGCACAGCGGATAGGGACCGAACTGTCTCACGACGTTCTAAACCCAGCTCGCGTGCCGCTTTAATGGGCGAACAGCCCAACCCTTGGGACCAACTCCAGCCCCAGGATGCGACGAGCCGACATCGAGGTGCCAAACCATCCCGTCGATATGGACTCTTGGGGAAGATCAGCCTGTTATCCCCGGGGTACCTTTTAGCCGTTGAGCGACACCGCTTCCACACGCCGGTGCCGGATCACTAGTCCCAGCTTTCGCTCCTGCTCGACACGTCCGTCTCACAGTCAAGCTCCCTTGTGCACTTACACTCAACACCTGATTACCAACCAGGCTGAGGGAACCTTTGGGCGCCTCCGTTACTCTTTGGGAGGCAACCGCCCCAGTTAAACTACCCACCAGACACTGTCCCCGAACCGGATCACGGTCCAAAGTTAGATGCCCGAAACAGTCAGAGTGGTATTTCACCAACGCCTCCACCGCCACTAGCGTGACAGCTTCACCGGCTCCCACCTATCCTACACAAACCATCCCAAACACCAATGTCAAGCTATAGTGAAGGTCCCGGGGTCTTTCCGTCCTGCTGCGCGAAACGAGCATCTTTACTCGTAGTGCAATTTCACCGGGCCCATGGTTGAGACAGTGGGGAAGTCGTTACGCCATTCGTGCAGGTCGGAACTTACCCGACAAGGAATTTCGCTACCTTAGGATGGTTATAGTTACCACCGCCGTTTACTGGCGCTTAGATTCCCAGCTTCGCAGGGGCGAACCCCCACTAACCAGTCCTCTTAACGTTCCAGCACCGGGCAGGCGTCAGTCCGTATACAGCGTCTTACGACTTCGCACGGACCTGTGTTTTTAATAAACAGTCGCTTCCCCCCGCTATCTGCGACCCCACCCAGCTCAGGATGCAAGATCCGTCACCAGACAGGGCTCCCCTTCTCCCAAAGTTACGGGGACAATTTGCCGAGTTCCTTAACCATGGTTCACCCGAACGCCTCGGTATTCTCTACCTGACCACCTGCGTCGGTTTAGGGTACTGGCCACACACGAACTCGCTAGAGGCTTTTCTCGACAGCATGGGATCACTCACTTCACCAAAAACGGCTCGGCATCACGTCTCAACCTTCATGGTGTGCGGATTTGCCAACACACCGGCCTACACGCTTACCCCCGGACAACCACCGCCGGGTAGAGCTACCCTCCTGCGTCACCCCATCACTTACCTACTACAAGCTCGGTTCCCAGACCAGTAAGTCAAAGCTCCCCGAAGGGACCCAAGACCACCAGCGTGGTTAGCATCACCTGATTCAGTACTGGACGCTCGTGCACGGGTACGGGAATATCAACCCGTTATCCATCGACTACGCCTGTCGGCCTCGCCTTAGGTCCAGACTCACCCTGGGCGGATTAACCTGCCCCAGGAACCCTTAGTCAATCGGCGGCAACGTTTCTCACGTTGCTTTCGCTACTCATGCCTGCATTCTCACTCGCACGCCCTCCACCACACGATCACTCGGCAGCTTCACCGGACGCACGACGCTCCCCTACCAACCCAAGAATCTAGTCTTGAGCTTCACAGCTTCGGCGGTGTGCTTTAGCCCCGCTACATTATCGGCGCAGAACCACTTGACCAGTGAGCTATTACGCACTCTTTAAAGGATGGCTGCTTCTAAGCCAACCTCCTGGTTGTCTCAGCAACTCCACAACCTTTCCCACTTAGCACACGCTTAGGGGCCTTAGCTGATGATCTGGGCTGTTTCCCTCTCGACTACGAAGCTTATCCCCCGCAGTCTCACTGCCGCGCTTCACTTCACCGGCATTCGGAGTTTGTCTGACGTCAGTAACCTTGTCGGGCCCATCAGCCAAACAGTAGCTCTACCTCCAGCAAGAAACACGCGACGCTGCACCTAAATGCATTTCGGGGAGAACCAGCTATCACGGAGTTTGATTGGCCTTTCACCCCTACCCACACCTCATCCCCCAGGTTTTCAACCCTGGTGGGTTCGGGCCTCCACGAGGTCTTACCCCCGCTTCACCCTGGACATGGGTAGATCACTCCGCTTCGGGTCCACAGCATGCGACTCAAACGCCCTATTCAGACTCGGTTTCCCTACGGCTACCCCACCCGGGTTAACCTCGCCACACACCATGACTCGCAGGCTCATTCTTCAAAAGGCACGCCATCACCAAACACGAAGTTCAGCTCTGACGGCTTGACAGCACACGGTTTCAGGTACTATTTCACGACCCCTCACCGGGGCACTTTTCACCTTTCCCTCACGGTACTAGTGCACTATCGGTCACCAGGACGTATTTTGGCTTAGCAGGTGGTCCTGCCAGATTCACACGGACTTTCACGGGCTCCGCGCTACTCGGGAACACATCAACGTCTAGCCGGTACCTTCATCTACGGGACTCTCACCCACTCCGGTACCGCTTCCCAACGGTTTCAACTACCACCGACATCAACGCTCCAGGCCGGCAGACCTGAACAGACATGTCCCACAACCCCGCAAACGCAACGACTGCCGTCTATCACACGCCTACGGTTTAGCCTCTTCCCCGTTCGCTCACCACTACTAGGAGAATCACTGTTGTTTACTCTTCCTACGGGTACTGAGATGTTTCACTTCCCCGCGTCACCACCAACCACCCTATACATTCAGATGGCGGCAACCCGACACAACTCGGGCTAGGTTTCCCCATTCGGACACCCACGGATCACAGCTCGGTTGACAGCTCCCCGTGGCCTATCGCGGCCTCCCACGTCCTTCATCGGCGCCTGGTGCCAAGGCATCCACCGTGTGCCACTATCACTTGGCCACTACAGATAATAAGATGCTCGCGCACACTATTCACAAATCAAAACACCAACCGCATACCCCAACACCACTCACACCACCAGGATCCTCGTCCTGACGACAACTGAGAGTTCTCAGAGGCGGTCCGCGGGAACCAACACCCACTCCAAACCGGAGCAGAGGTTGTTTCCTCAGACACCCAACAGCGCGCCCCCGGACGCTTCTAGTCGCCCGAGGTCAAGTTCAATTTGTCTTTGAGCCATCCTGGATACTGCACGCAGCACCAGGTCCACTTTCGAGTCCGGCCGGCTGTAGAAGTAATGCCGACCTGTAAAGACTCCTTAGAAAGGAGGTGATCCAGCCGCACCTTCCGGTACGGCTACCTTGTTACGACTTCGTCCCAATCGCCAGCCCCACCTTCACTCACTCCCTCCCACAAGGGGTTAGGCCGCAAGTTTCGGGTGTTGCCGACTTTCATGACGTGACGGGCGGTGTGTACAAGGCCCGGGAACGTATTCACCGCGGCGTTGCTGATCCGCGATTACTAGCGACTCCACCTTCATGGGGTCGAGTTGCAGACCCCAATCCGAACTGAGACCGGCTTTTAGGGATTCGCTCCACCTTACGGTATCGCACGCCCATTGTACCGGCCATTGTAGCATGTTTGCAGCCCAAGACATAAGGGGCATGATGACTTGACGTCATCCCCACCTTCCTCCGAGTTGACCCCGGCAGTCTCCCATGAGTCCCCACCATTACGTGCTGGCAACATGGAACAAGGGTTGCGCTCGTTGCGGGACTTAACCCAACATCTCACGACACGAGCTGACGACAGCCATGCACCACCTGTCACCCGCCAACTAAATGACCTCACATCTCTGCGAGTCCACGGGTGATGTCAAACCTTGGTAAGGTTCTTCGCGTTGCGTCGAATTAAGCAACATGCTCCGCCGCTTGTGCGGGCCCCCGTCAATTCCTTTGAGTTTTAGCCTTGCGGCCGTACTCCCCAGGCGGGGCGCTTAATGCGTTAGCTACGGCGCGGAAACCGTGGAAAGTCCCCACACCTAGCGCCCAACGTTTACGGCATGGACTACCAGGGTATCTAATCCTGTTCGCTCCCCATGCTTTCGCTCCTCAGCGTCAGGTAAGGCCCAGAGACCCGCCTTCGCCACCGGTGTTCCTCCTGATATCTGCGCATTTCACCGCTACACCAGGAATTCCAGTCTCCCCTACCTACCTCTAGCATGCCCGTATCCACTGCAGAACCGGAGTTAAGCCCCGGTCTTTCACAGCAGACGTGACACGCCGCCTACGAGCTCTTTACGCCCAATAATTCCGGACAACGCTCGGACCCTACGTATTACCGCGGCTGCTGGCACGTAGTTAGCCGGTCCTTATTCCCCACCTACCGTCAACCCGAAGAGAACTTCGAGCCTGCGTTGGTGGTAAAAGAGGTTTACAACCCGAAGGCCGTCATCCCCCACGCGGCGTCGCTGCGTCAGGCTTTCGCCCATTGCGCAATATTCCCCACTGCTGCCTCCCGCAGGAGTCTGGGCCGTGTCTCAGTCCCAGTGTGGCCGGTCGCCCTCTCAGGCCGGCTACCCGTAATCGCCTTGGTAGGCCGTTACCCCACCAACAAGCTGATAGGCCGCGAGCCCATCCCTGACCGAAAAACTTTCCACCCTCCACCATGAGGTGGCGGGTCGTATCCGGTATTAGACGGCGTTTCCACCGCTTATCCCAGAGTCAGGGGCAGGTTGCTCACGTGTTACTCACCCGTTCGCCGCTCGTGTACCCCGAAGGGCCTTACCGCTCGACTTGCATGTGTTAAGCACGCCGCCAGCGTTCGTCCTGAGCCAGGATCAAACTCTCCATAAAGGTCACTCAACCCAACCCGCGTCCCCCGGAGGGTCCGTTCGGGCGGGTAAACCTAGAAGTAATCCTGACCAACCGGGTTACCCCGGCTAATCAAAGGAACCTCCGCACACGAACCGGGATGGTTCTGTGTGACGGGGCCAAAACAAACATGGCTTAAAGAAAATCAAACACGCGCTGTTGAGTTCTCAAGAAACAACCGCTCTTCGCTTACAAGGCCACTCGATGAGAGTGTCGCTTTTCCGCCGAAGGCGTTGTGCGTTTCCGCTTTGTTGTGTCTTTACTTTATCAGGTGTTCCGCGCCCCGCCAAATCGGCGGTTTGTGGTGTTTCTGATCGGGGTAAAGCCCGTTTCCTGTTTCGCTTCCATGTTTCCTTGGAAGCGCCCTCCGAGCTTACCCGCACCGAAGCAGTGCTCGGAACGGTGATCCGGAGGAAGGGGTTGACCGGCCCGTCCGCGGGAACCGCGTCCGTCTCGCTCGGTCTTCCCCAACTCTACCCCCGGCTCGGAGTGCTCGGGACACGTTCGCCGGAACCCGGCCTCAGAGCTTCTCGATCGGCGCGTACTTGACCAGGAAGTCCTTCTCACCGATGTCCGCGCCGAAGTCGATGCGGGCCTTGGTCCTGTCCCCGGCCCCCTCCACCAGCTGCACCCGGCCCATGCCGAAGGAGTCGTGGTTGACCAGGTCCCCCACGCTGAGCGTGGGCGCCTCCTTGGCCGCCTTCGCTCCCCCTCGCGACCGGGAGCCACCGCCGAAGGTGCCGCCGAAACCGCCCCCGCCTCCGCTGCCGAAGCCCCCGGAGCCCCGGCCGCCGATGCTGCGGCTGGGCGGAGCGGCCAGGGTGGACTCGGCGCGGCGCCAGTCGACCAGGGACGAGGGGATCTCGTCCAGGAAACGGGAGGCGGGGTTGTAGGAGGGGGTCCCCCAGGCGCTGCGCACGGCGGCGCGGCTGACGTACAGCAGGCGCTGCGCACGGGTCAGGCCCACGTAGGCCAGGCGGCGCTCCTCCTCCAACTGCGTCTTGTCTCCGAGCGTGCGGGTGTGCGGGAACACCCCGTCCTCCATCCCGGTGAGGAAGACCGCGGGGAACTCAAGCCCCTTGGCCGCGTGCAGGGTCATCAGCGTGACCACGCCGCCCTCGTCGTCCTCGTCGGGGATCTGGTCGGTGTCCGCGACCAGGGAGATCCGCTCCAGGAAGTCGACCAGGGTCGGCGCTCCCGGGTCGACGGCCCCGGCGGCCTCCTCCCCGTCCTCCGTGGGCTCCTCCTCCAGGAGGGCGGCGAAGGTGTGCTCGAACTCGCGGGCGACGTCGACGAACTCCTCCAGGTTCTCCACCCGGCTCTCGTCCTGGAGGTCCTTGGACTCGGCCAGCTCGGACAGGTACCCCGTCTTGCTCAGCACCGCCTCGACGATCTCCGCGGGCGTGCCCTCGGGCACGGTCTTCTCCAGCTCCTCCAGCAGGGCGGTGAAGTTGAGCACCGCCTTGACCGAGCGGGCGGCCATACCGGGGATCTCGTCCACCCGGCGCAGGGCCCGGGAGAAGGAGATGCGCTCGCGGGCGGCGAACAGCTCGATCGACTCCTCCGCGCGGGCGCCGATCCCGCGCTTGGGCACGTTGAGGATGCGCCGCAGGCTGACGGTGTCCTCGGGGTTGGCCAGGACCCGCAGGTAGGCGAGGACGTCGCGGATCTCCTTGCGCTCGTAGAAGCGCACGCCGCCGACGATCTTGTAGGGCAGCCCGGTGCGGATGAACACGTCCTCGAACACGCGGGACTGGGCGTTGGTCCGGTAGAACACCGCGACCTGGCTCGGGGTGAGAGTTCCGTCGTCGGTGAGCTTGTCGATCTCGCCGACCACGAAGGCGGCCTCGTCGTGCTCGTTGTCGGCGACGTAGCCGACGATGGCCGGTCCGTCGCCCTGTTCCGACCACAGGTTCTTGGCCGGGCGGCCCTCGTTGCGGTCGATGACCGCGTTGGCCGCGGACAGGATGGTCTGGGTGGAGCGGTAGTTCTGCTCCAGGAGGATGGTGCGCGCGTCCGGGAAGTCGCGCTCGAACTCCAGGATGTTGCGGATGGTGGCGCCGCGGAACGCGTAGATGGACTGGTCGGCGTCGCCGACCACGCACAGCTCCGCGGGCGGCACCACGCTGGTGTCGGAGCCCTCGGCCACGCCGACCAGTTCGCGGATGAACACGTACTGGGCGTGGTTGGTGTCCTGGTACTCGTCGACCATGACGTGCCGGAAGCGGCGCCGGTAGTACTCGGCGACGTCCGGGAACATCTGGAACAGGTTGACGGTGACCATGATCAGGTCGTCGAAGTCCATCGCGCCCGCCTCGTGCAGGCGGCGCTGGTAGAGCTGGTAGGCCTCGGCGAGCTTCTTCTCCTGCTCGGTCTGGGCCTGTCCGGCGAACGTGTCGTAGTCGACCAGCTCGTTCTTGAGGTTGGACACCTGGGCGGAGAAGGACTTGGGCGGGAACCGCTTGGGGTCCAGGTCCATCTCCTTGCACACCAGCTGCATCAGGCGCGCGGAGTCGGCGGAGTCGTAGATGGTGAAGCTGCTCGGGTAGCCGAGCCGGGCGGCCTCCCTGCGCAGGATGCGCACGCACGCGGAGTGGAAGGTCATGGTCCACATGCTGTTGGCGGCGCGCACGCCCAGCAGCGCCTGGATGCGCTCGCGCATCTCGGCGGCGGCCTTGTTGGTGAAGGTGATGGCGAGGATCTCACCCGGGCGGACGCCGCGCGCGGCCATGAGGTGGGCGATGCGGTGGGTGAGGACCCGGGTCTTGCCGGACCCGGCACCCGCCACGATCAGGAGCGGGGAGCCGCTGTGGGTGACGGCGTCGCGCTGGGGACCGTTCAGACCTTCGAGAAGCTGTTCTTGGGAGGACACGGCATCCAGGTTACGGCCGCCCGGTGACGCTGCCGCCCCCGTCCACGGGGACGGCCCCCCGCAAGCCCGTTTTGTCGGGCAAAAGCTCCCTGACCGGCGTCTTACCCTGTTTCGGTAGGGGCCTCCGGTCGGGGGCCCTCGTGTTCTGAGAGGGAGTTTCCTTGAGCATGCGTGTGTTCGTCGACTGCGACCCGGGGATCGACGACGCCGTCGCGCTCGCCTACCTGGCCGCTCGGCCCGAGGTGGAGATCGTCGGCGTCGGGGCGGTCTTCGGCAACAACAGCGTGGACGTCACGGCCGACAACGCGCTGCGGCTGCTGGAGCTGTACGGCCGCCCGGACGTCCCGGTGGCGGTGGGCGCCGCGCGTCCGCTGGTGCAGCCGCCGAAGCTGGCCGCGCACGTGCACGGAGGCAACGGTCTGGGGGACGTGGAGCTGCCCGAGCCCGCGGGTCGGCCGGTGTCGGAGACGGCGGCCGGGCTGCTGGTGCGCCTGGCCCGTGAGAACCCGGGCGAGATCGACGTGCTGGCCGTGGGGCCGCTGACGAACCTGGCGATCGCGCTGGCCCTGGAGCCGGAGCTGCCGAGGCTGGTGCGGCGCCTGGTGGTGATGGGCGGCGCGGTGCGCGTGGCGGGCAACGTGTCCTCGCACGCCGAGGCCAACATCAGCAACGACCCGGAGGCGGCTGAGGCGGTGTTCGCGGCGGGGTTCGACCTGGACCTGGTGGCGCTGGACATCACGATGAAGACGGTGGCCACCACAGAGTGGCTGGCGGAGCTGGCCGCGGTCGCGGGCGAGCGCGCCGTGCGCACGTCGGCGTTCCTGGACTTCTACGCCGACTTCTACTCGGGGATCTTCGGGGTCCGCCAGTGCGCGATGCACGACCCGCTGGCCGCGGCGGTGCTGGTGGACCCGCACCTGGTGACGGAGTCCTTCGAGGCCCCGGTGCAGGTGGAGCTGACCGGGACGCTGACGCGGGGGATGACCGTGGCGGACCTGCGTCCGCGCCCGAGGGACGGCGAGCGCCGCCCCGCGCGGGTGGTCACGGGCGTGGCCGAGGACGAGTTCCTGGGTCGGATGCTCGACTCGCTGCGCTGAGCGGTCCCGCCGGGGTTGTCCACAGGTCGCGGGAGGGGGTGGCGGCGCGCCCCCGAACGGTGGTCCCATGGATTGTGGGGGGTCCCCGGGGGCTCCTGCTTCGCCGTGCCCCGCGGTCCGCGCCCGGTGGCCCGGACTCCGTGGCCCGCGCCGGGCGAAGCGCACGCGGGAGACAGGGGCGCGGCGTCCGGCGCCGGGCTCAGACCAGCCTGCGGGCGGTGGCCCAGCGGCTCAGCTCGTGGCGGTTGGACAGCTGGAGCTTGCGCAGCACCGAGGACACGTGCGTCTCCACGGTCTTGACGGAGATGAACAGCTCCTTGGCCACCTCCTTGTAGGCGTAGCCGCGCGCGATGTGGCGCAGGACCTCGCGCTCGCGCTGGGTGAGCCGGTCCAGCTCGGGGTCCACCGGAGGGGCGTCGGTCGCGGAGAAGGCGTCCAGCACGAACCCGGCCAGGCGCGGGGAGAAGACCGCGTCGCCGTCGGCCACGCGCACGATGGCGTCGGCCAGCTCCCTGCCGGAGATGGTCTTGGTGACGTAGCCGCGGGCGCCGCCGCGCACCACGCCGATGACGTCCTCGGCGGCGTCGGAGACCGACAGTGCCAGGAAGCGGATCTGGGGGTGCTGGGCCAGGACACGGCGCAGCACCTCCACGCCGCCGCCCCCGGGCAGGTGGACGTCCAGCAGGACGAGGTCGGGCTGCTTCTCCCCGATGACGTGCACGGCGGCGTCGACGTCGCCGGCCTCGCCGACCACGTTCACGGCGTCACCGAGCTCACCGCGCACACCGCTGCGGAACAGCCGGTGGTCGTCCACGATCACGACGCGGGGGACCGCGTCACCGCTACTGAAGGTCGTGTTCTCGTCTGCCACACCGTGGACTCTACCCACGTCGGGGCGGACGGGGACACCGGCGTCGGGGGCTGTCCGCTTCCGGCCGTCCTCCGACACCGTCGCCGGCCGTTCCGCCGACCGTTCCGGCGGTCGCTCCGGAGGCGGGACCGGCGACCGGGGCCGCCCGCGCCCCGTGCCCGGTCCGTGGGGCTAGGGCAGGTCGGGGATGCGCGGCATGCGCAGCTGCACCTCGGTGCCCTCGCCGGGGCCGGTGCGGATGCGCGCGGAGCCGCCGTGGCGCTCCATCCGGCCCAGGATGGAGCCGCGCACGCCCATGCGGTCCTCGGGGACGGCGTCCATGTCGAACCCGGCGCCGCGGTCGCGGACGAACACCAGCACCTCCTCCTGGTCGACCTCGCCGAACACCGAGATGCTGTCCGTCCCGGCGTACTTGGAGGCGTTGACCATGGCCTCGCGGGCGGCGCGGAGCATGGCCGCCAGCGCGTCGTCCATGGGGCAGTCGCCCACGCACACCACTTCGAGGGGGACCCCGTGCTCCTCCTCGACCTCGGCGGCGACGCGTTCGAGCGCGGGCGAGACGGTGGTGTCGGCGTCGGCGGGCCGCTGGTAGAGCCAGCTGCGCAGGGCGCGCTCCTGGACGCGGGCGAGGCGCTGCACTTCTCGGGGGTCCTCGGCCCGGCGCTGGATGAGGGTCAGGGTGTGCAGGACGGAGTCGTGGATGTGGGCGGCGAGTTCGGCGCGCTCGGCGTTGCGGATGCGCTCGCGGCGCTCCTGGTCGCGTTCGCGGACCAGCCCGATGATCCAGGGGGCCACGATGAGCGCGATGCCCGCGAGCACGGTGAAGGCGAAGGTCAGGCCGGCGCGGGCGTTCTGGAGCTGTTCCTGGAAGACGAGGAAGCCGATGGCGCCGACGACGACGAGCAGCACGCCCGCGCCCGCGCGCATGATGCCCTTGGGTGAGGAGCGGCTGACGGTGCTGGTCATCCACTGGTCGCGCTGGGACGGGTTGGCCTGCTGCCAGAGGATGATGCCGCCGAGGGCGCCGAAGACCACGAACCACAGCAGCGGGTCGAAGACGCCGCCGAAGAGCAGGAACAGGAGGCCGAGTCCGGCGGCGAGGCCGACGTAGGCGACGAGCTGGGAGAGGTCGCGGCCCTTGCGTCGGCTCTCGGACTCGGCTGCCCCCTCCTCCGGGGAGTCGTTGGGCACGAAGAAGTAGAGGGCGGCGTAGACGGCGATGCCGATGCCGCCCACGGACAGCGCCATGAAGGCGAGGCGGACCACCACCGGGTCCAGGCCCAGGTGGCGGGCGAGCCCGGCGGCGACGCCGCCGAGGAGCCTGCCCCTGACCGCGCGGGTGAGCCGCGGGGTGTCCGCGGCCGTTGCTGCCACCGCCCGATCACCGCTTTCGTCCGTGCGGCGGGGAGGATGTACGCGCCCGCCGCGTTCGTGGGTCCTGTGCTGTCCAGGATGCCCCCTCCGGAGCGGGCCGGGCATCGGGGGCGCGCCCCTGGTCCTGGCCGGGCCCCCGTCAGGGTGGGTTCAGGGTCGTCCCGGATGTGCTGGTGGGCGGCGGCGGGTGACCATGGGTGGGTGAGGAGAGCGCGGTGAGTGACCATGACTGACGATCCGGTGCCGGAGGGCGCCCCGGCGGCGTCGGCTTCCGGTACGGCGGAGGCGGACGCCGGGGATTCCGTGCGCGAGCTGCGCAAGGGGGACGAGGACAAGGTCCTGGCCGGTGTGTGCGCGGGCCTGGGCCGGTACACCGGGGTCGATCCGGTGGTGTGGCGTGCGGCCTTCGTGCTGACCTCGTTCGCCGGGGCGACGGGTCTGCTGCTCTACATCGCCGCGTGGATGCTCATGCGCGACGCCCAGGGTGTTCCGGCGACGTTCGAGCAGATGCTCGACCGCGGCATCCCGCCTCGTACGGTGCCCAAGCTGCTCGCGGTGGGGTTGGCGGTCGCGACGACGTTCAGCCTGGTCGGCGGACTGGGGTGGTCGACGCTGGTGCTGGCGGTGCCCCTGGTGCTGGGGCTGCTGGCCGCGCGCAACCGGGGCGTGGACCTTCGGACGGCGTTCACCGAGCTGCGCGAGGACCTGCGGGCCACGGACCCGCCGCCCGCGACTCCGTCCCCGGAGCCGACCGCGACCTACTACAACCCGGCCCAGCCGTGGGCGTCCGCGCCGCAGGGGCCGGTTGACCTGGCGGTGGTGGCGGAGCGCGGCGCCGCGCGGGACGCCGAGGGGGACGAGGACGAGGAGGAGGGGCGTTCCGGCGAGCCGGGCGGGTCCGGCGCGCGGGGGGCGGAGGACGGGGGACGCGGTCCCGGTGGCAGGCGTCTGCCGCTGGCCTCCCTGGCCCTGTGGACGGTCGTGGCCGGGGCGGTCGTGGTGTCGGTGCTGGAGTTCGGCTGGTCGTCCTCGCTGTGGAGCGGGCGGACGGCCGACCTGCTGTTCGGACCGGAGACCGGGGTGTTCTTCCTGGCCGGGTCGCTTGCGGTGGTAGGCGTGTACGCGCTGGTCGGCGCCTGGGCGGGTGATCCGCGGGGGCTGCTCCCGATGGGCGCGGCGGCCGTGCTGCTGGTGGTGCTGGCGTCGGTGACCGACCTGACCCGGGTGCGGATCGGCGACGAGACGTGGCGGCCGACCACGGTGGCCGCGGCCGAGTCCGGCGACCACCGGCTCACCGTGGGTTCGGCGACCCTGGACCTGACCGGGCTGGAGGACCTGGAGCCCGGCGAGGCCGTCGACGTGTCGCTGTGGATGGGGGCGGGGCGCGTGGAGCTGGTCCTGCCCGAGGACGCGGAGGTCGCGGTGCACTCGACGATCGGTCTGGGGGGCGTGGACCTCGGCGAGGGCGGGCGGGACGACGTGTTCGGGGTCACCCTGGACTACGAGGAGGTCCACGGGGCCGCGGCTGAGGCCGGGGCCCGGGACGAGGAAGCGCGGGGCGGCGACGGGGCCGGGCCCCCGCGGATCAACGTGCGCACCGACTCACTGGTCGGGGTCGTGGAGGTGAAGCGTGGCGGAGCGTAGGACTGACTGGGGCTCGCTGGTCGCGGGCCTGCTGTTCCTCGGCCTGGCGGTCGGGTTCGTCATGCGCGGCACGGGCGACTGGGAGTTCAACGTCCTGTGGGTGCTGCCGGTGCTGTTGGCGGGTCTGGGCGCGGCCGGGGCGGCCCGAGCGCTCGCCCGGCACCGGCGCGAGCGGCCCGCCGCGAAGAGCCGCTCCGACACCTTGGAGTGACGGACACGCCCCCGGAGGCGGGGGCTGCGAGAACCACAACGGAAAACACAAGGACCCGCTGGGGACGCGGGAAACGCGGGGCGCCGACCGGGACGGGGAGGCGCCCCGCGGCTTGTCCCGCGGAGGCTGGATACTGCGGGCGCGGCTTCTGTTCGGGTGCCCGGGAAGCGCCCGGGGACGGGCGGGGCGGATGCCCTCGGCGCGCCCCGGCGGCCAAGGTCGGGCCCGGTCCACCGTGGCTCAGGGCCGCGGGCGCTGCTCGGCGATGGCCGCGAACGCGGTCACGTCCAGCGACTCGCCCCGGGCCGAGGGGTCCACGCCCGCCGCGCGCAGGGCGGTCTCGGCGGCGGGCGGCGAACCGGCCCACCCGGCCAGGGCGGCGCGCAGGGTCTTGCGGCGCTGCGCGAAGGCGGCGTCGATCACCCTGAACACCTCCTCGCGGCTCGCCGTGGTGTCGGGCGGCGGGCGGCGGATGAGTTCGACCAGCCCGGAGTCGACGTTGGGGGCGGGCCAGAACACGTTGCGGCCGACGGCTCCCGCGCGGCGGGCCCCGGCGTACCAGGCGACCTTGGCCGAGGGCACCCCGTAGACGCGGCCGCCCGGGGAGGCGGTGACGCGGTCGGCTACCTCGGCCTGCACCATGACCAGGACCCTCCGCAGGCTGGGCAGCAGCTCCAGCAGGTGCAGCAGGACCGGGACGGACACGTTGTAGGGCAGGTTGGCCACCAGCGCCGTGGGTTCGGGTCCGGGCAGCCCGGTCACGCGCATGGCGTCGCCGTGGACGACGGTGAGCCGGTCGGCGAGGTCGGGCGCGTGGTCGGCGACGGTGCCCGGCAGTGCCTCGGCCAGCGCCGGGTCGATCTCCACGGCGGTCACGTGGCGCACGTGCGGGAGGAGTGCCAGGGTGAGCGAGCCCAGGCCCGGGCCGACCTCGACGACGGCGTCCTCCTCGGTGACCCCCGCGACCCGCACGATGCGGCGGACGGTGCCGTGGTCGATGACGAAGTTCTGGCCCAGGGTCTTGGTGGGCCGGATACCGAACCGCTCCGCCAGTGTCCGCACGTCGGCGGGGGTGAGCAGGCGGGAGCGGTCGTCGGGTGCGGGTGTCTGTGTCACCCCCACATCTTGCCAGCTCCCGCGCGTCGTCCCGTTTGCGGCGAATCCGGGCGGTGGCCCACCCGGTCCTCCGGTCGCCGTTGCGCTCCGGGTCCGGGTCAGTCGAACAGGTGCGTGCCGCAGTGGGGCCACTGGCTCCGCCAGTCGCCGCCGACGCTGTCCTAGAGCTGCTGGGCGCGCCGGGTCTGCTCGGCGGGGGCGGGGGCGGCGGCCGCGACCGGGAGCGGGAGGCGCCGCCGGGCGCGTCGCCGTCCTCGGGTGCGGCGGGCGCCCTTCCCCGAGGCGGGGGTCTCCGGGGTGCTGGACATGGCGGATTCGTCGTTTTCGTAAAGGTCGGTACGGTTTTCCCGTGTTCTGTCCGCACGGGTGCGCTCCGGTGCGCCGTCACTGGCGGCGGGGCGGCGGAATTTTTTTCCGGGGCTGGAGAAGGGCTCCCCCGCCAGCGAGCACCGACACATTAACACCCCTTGCCGGAGCACTTTTGTATCTGACCGAAAAAGGCGAAGCGACTCGCGGGCCTTCGAAACCGAATTCCCCTTCCCCCTCTTTATCGCCCTTTTCGCTCCCCTCTCCCCCGGCGCACTGCGGAGGGCGCCGACGTGGCGCGGCGGAACCGGACCCTGCACAATGAACCGAGCGCCGTTCTGGTCGCGCGCGCTCCCCTCTACCGCCTTGGAGACCTCCCCATGGGACCCCTGAACGGAATCCGCGTCGTCGAGTTCACCGGGATCGGCCCGGCGCCGATGGCCGGGATGCTCCTCGCCGACCTGGGCGCCAGCGTCATCCGCCTCGACCGCCCCGCGGCCGCCGACGCGGTGAACTCCGGCGCGGGCGGGCCCCACATGAGCGAGGGACGCACCGTCCTGCCCGCCGACCTCAAGTCCGAGGAGGGCCTCGCGCTCGCCCGCGACCTGGTCTCCCGCGCCGACGTGCTCCTGGAGGGCTTCCGCCCCGGGGTCATGGAGCGCCTGGGCCTGGGTCCCGAGGCCTGTCTGGAGGCCAACCCGCGCCTGGTCTACGCGCGGGTCACCGGCTGGGGCCAGGACGGGCCGCTGGCCCGCACCGCCGGGCACGACATGAACTACATCTCCGTGAACGGCGCCCTGCACTCCATCGGGCGCGCGGGCGGCCCGCCGATCCCCCCGGTCAACCTCCTGGGCGACTTCGCCGGGGGCACCATGTTCGCGGTCACCGGCGTCCTCGGCGCGCTGGTCGAGCGCCACTCCTCCGGCCGCGGCCAGGTCGTGGACGCCGCGATGGTGGACGGCAGCGCGCTGCTGATGTCGATGCTGCACGAGGACCGCGCGCGCGGTTCCTGGAGCGACGAGCGCGGCACCAACTACCTGGACACCGGCGCACCCTGGTACGACGTCTACGAGTGCGCCGACGGCCGGTACGTGTCGGTGGGCTGCATCGAGCCCCAGTTCTACGCCGCGTTCCTGGAGGGCACCGGCCTGGCCGGGGAGGACCTGCCCGACCAGTGGGACCGGTCGGGCTGGCCCCTGCTGCGGGAGCGGTTCGCCGAGGTCCTGCGCACCCGCACCCGCGACGCGTGGGGGGAGGTGTTCGAGGGCGCCGACGCCTGCGTGATGCCCGTCCTGTCCCTGGAGGAGGCCCCCGACCACCCGCACGTGCGCGCCCGGGGCTCGCTCGTGCGCGACGGCGACCGGATCGTGTCGGGCCCGGCGCCGCGCTTCGACCGCACCCCGGGCGGGGTCACCCGGGGCGCCCGGCAGCCCGACACCGCGCGGACCCTCCGGGAGTGGGGTATCGCCCCCTGACCGAAACCCCGTCCGCGCGCCGTCCGGTTCCCGACCCGAACCCCTCTCACGCCCGCCGCCGCCCGTGCCGCCCCACGCGCCGGGCCCCGCGAATCCCCCTACGCGGCGCGGAGAATGGCTAGGGTGAGCGACCAGTCCGGCTGAGCGCGCGACGGGGGGTCCGCCATGCCACGACGGCTCGTCACACCGGGGGCGCACTGGGGAAAGCGCCTGGGTGCCCTGCTGCTGTCCGCTGCGGTGGTGCTGTGCGCAGCGCCCGCCGCGTCCACCGCGTCCACCGCGGTTCCCGCCGAGACCGACGCCCTGTCCGGGCCCGAGGGACCAGCCGGGCAGCGCGAGGGACCTGTGGTGCTCGTGGGGGTGCCGGGGCTGCTGTGGCAGGACGTGAACCCCGAGACCACGCCGACCCTGTGGGGGATGGCCGAGGAGGGTTCGATCGGCAACGTGTCGATCCGCACGGCCACCTCGCGCACCTGCCCGACCGACGGCTGGCTGTCGGTGTCGGCCGGGCAGCGCGCCCTGTCCATCCGGGAGCGCTTCACGGTGTGCGAGGCCGCCCCGGAGCCCGAGCGCACCGGCTCGGGCGCGGTCGTCCCGGGTTTCGACGCCTACGTCAGCCAGAACGCGCGGACCGCCTTCCAAGCCCCTGTGGGACTGCTCGGGCAAACCGTGCGCGAGGAGGGCGGGACCACGCTCGCCGTGGGCCACGGCGCCGCCCTGGGCGTGGCCGACGCCTCCGGGCGGGTGGACCACTACGTCGACGACGTGCGCGAACTGACCACCGACCGTCTGGAGGGGGTCTCCCTCGCGGCGGTCGAACTGGCCGGGCTCACCCGCCTCTACCCCGACTACCCGGACCCGCCGATCACCGACGAGGAGGCCCGGGAGGCCGCCCAGGAGCCGGTCGGCGAGGACGCCGACGAGGACGAGGAGGCGGGCGGGGAGGCCGAGGGACCGCCCGAGCCCGACCCCGAGGACGTCCCCGAGTGGGAGCGCGACAAGGCGCTGGCCGACATGGACGAGCGGCTGCGGACGCTGGAGCGCGTGCTGCCGACCGGCTCGTCGCTGATGGTGGTCGGCGTCTCCATGGACACCGGGCCCTCCCAGCTCACGGTGGCCGTGTCCGGTGAGGTCGCGGAGACCGGGTTCACCGGTGAGGGTGCCTTCCTGGCCTCGGACTCGACCCGCCGGGCCGGGCTGGTGGTGCTCACCGACACCACGCCGACCATCCTGACCGCCCTGGGGATGCGGGCCACCGAGCCGACCAGCGGCCGGGCCTGGCACCTGGCCGACCGGCCGCCGACGACGGACGAGGCCGTCGGGCGGCTGGTGGAGTTCAACACCGCCGCGGTGGTGGTGGGCGCCGCCATCCCGGGCTTCTTCAGCGGCCTGGTCGCCTTCCAACTGCTCGTCTACGCGGCGGCGGCCTACGCGCTGCACCGCTACTCCAACCGGCAGCGCGGCAAACGCGCGCGCGTGCTGACGCTGACGCGGGCGGTGGCGCTGGCCGGGGCGGCCTTCCCGGTGGCCAGTTACCTGGCCAACCTCATCCCGTGGTGGGCCTCGTCCTCTCCCCTGTTGTCGCTGCTGGTGTGCGTCCTGGCCGCGGACGCCCTGGTGGTGGCGCTGGCCATGGCGGGGCCGTGGCGGCGCACCGCCCTGGGCCCGATGACGGTGGTCGCGGGCGCGACCACGGCGGTGCTCTTCCTGGACCTGTGCTTCGGCGCCTACCTCCAGATGAACTCGCCCACGGGGTACTCGCCGATCGTGGCGGGCCGGTTCTACGGGGTCGGCAACATCGCGTTCGCGACGTTCGCGACCGGCATGCTGATGACGGTGGCGGGGATCTCCCACGAACTGGTCTCGCGGGGCTGGCGCCGCTCCGCCGTGGCGGTGACCCTGGTCGTCGGTGCGGCGACGGTGCTGATCGTGGGCTGGCCGGGCCTGGGCACCGACTTCGGCGGGGTGATCGCGCTGATCCCCGGTCTGGCGGTGACGACGATGATGATCGCCGGGGTGCGCGTGACGGCGGCGCGCCTGGCCGTGGTGGCCCTGGTGACGGTGGCGGCGATCTCGCTGATCTCGTGGCTGGACTACCTGCGCCCGCCGGGGGACCGCAGCCACCTCGGGGCGTTCGCGGGCCAGGTGGTCAGCGGCGAGGCGGGGGCGGTGGTGGCCCGCAAGCTGAGCGCGATGCTGGGGACGCTGGGCAACTGGCAGCTGACCCTGCTGGCGGCGTGCGCGCTGGTGTTCCTGTTCGTGATGCTGCACCGGCCGACCCACTGGCGGATCGGCGCGCTCCAGGTGGCCTACGAGTACGCGCCGACGCTGCGGGCCGGGCTGACCGGTTCCCTGGTGACCGCTCTGGTGGGCTTCGCGGTCAACGACTCCGGGGTGGCGATCCCGGCGATCGCGCTGACGGTGGTGGTACCGCTCACATTGTCGGCGTGCGTGTGGGCCCTCCAGCAGAGGGACGAGGACCGGACACCGGACCCCGAACCGGCCGAGAACGCCCAGTGCATGTGATGCACACCTCATAAAGCACACGGGGAGCAAAGGACGCGAGCACGACCTTGCGTCGCTCACGTCACGAATCGGCCACGGCGCTGTGGTAAAGTCCGTGGCTGGACGGCTCCTCATGGGAGACACCCGGCGCTCCGCCGGGCGCAGAGCCGGTCCGACCGACCGTTCGGAAGAGGCCAGGCACCGCCCTCCGACGGCCACCCCCGCCGCACCGGCGGGGAATGCCCGCCCCCGCGGGCTGGTTTGCACAGTTGCCGAGGGCGGGAGTGGCCCGAGGCAGCGGCTCGGCGCCCGCCGGCGCACCGTCCGTCCTCGCCGCCTCCATCGCAAGGGCACGGACACGCAGGAACTTCCGGCCCGGGTCCGTGCGTTTGCCCGATGACTCCGTTTCACGCGGACCCGTCCGGCAGACCCAGGCGAGAAGGGCGTTTCACCCCCGGTCCGGGGGCATCACGCAAGGAACTTGATGAACCATCAGCTTGGCCACCGCGGTAACACGACCAACGTCCCGGTCGGCACGCGCTCGTGGAGCCGCGTGCGGCCCACCGCGCCGACCCGTCGGGCGAGGCCCGAATACGCCGGAGTCGCCATGCCCGACCTGAACATCTCCTCCACCCTGCACGACGCCGGACGCGTTCTGGCGTTGGACGGGGAGATCGACATGGCCACCGAGCACCGCTTCCAGGAGGCGGTGACCGAGGCTCTGACCACGCAGCCCTTCGGCCGTGTGGTCCTGGACTGCGCCGACCTGCGGTTCATCGACTCCAGCGGTCTGCGCGTCCTGATCCGCGCGCACAAGGCGGCCAAGGAGCAGAAGGCGGTCCTGGCCATCGCCTCACCCATCCACCGGGTGCACCAGACCCTGCGGGTGACCTCGCTCGACACGCGCATCCCCGTCTTCACGACGGTCTCGGAGGCGCTCACGGCGCCGCGCGCCTAGCGCCCGTGCCGCCCGCCCCCGGGCAGCCTCCCGGACACACGACGACAGCGGACACGACCACAGCACACGCGCGAGGGGCGCGACCACAGCGGTCGCGCCCCTTCGTCGTGTCCGGGTCCGTCGTTTTCGAGGCGGCGGTCCCACAACCTTTGTGAACCGGCCTCAGCCCGTGGGGGTTGGTTCGGGCGCCCGCGGGGTTCTGGAGGTGACGGAGGCGGGTTCCCGCGGGAGGGCTGCGCCGTAGGCGTCGTTTGAGGGTGGTGGGCGACGGGTGGGCACGAGCCAACCCGCCGAAGACACCGAAGGTTCCCGCACCTTGGGCGCCCGAACACAAGAAGGACTGCGCGCAGCGTCCGTTGAGGGTGGTGGCGGGCGACGGGTGGGACGAAGCGGAGCGGAGGTCCCAAAAAAGCACTGCCTAGAAGAGCAGCAGCCAGACGCCGAGGCCGGTCACGGCCGCGTTGACCAGGAAGAACACCACGACCCACAGGGTTCCCGGCACGCCGGTGAGACGGGCCAGCTGGTCGGCGTCGGAGTGCGGTGAGGGGTTGCGCCTGCGCTGGGCCTGGAGTTCGATCACCGGCCGCACGCCCGCGAAGAGCAGGAACCAGATGAACAGGTAGGCGAAGGCCGCCTGCACCTCCGGCGGGGTGAACCAGCTGATCCCGAACACCACCGCGCCGGTCACCACGATCGACACCACGCCGTAGACGTTGCGGATCATCAGGAGCATGGCGGCGAGCACCACGATGCTCAGCCACAGCAGGGCGGTGATGCGGTCCGACATGAGCATGAGGATGCCGAGCAGGCCGATGACCGACGAGGCGACGTAGCCCGCGAAGACGGTCAGGACCATGCCTATGCCGGTCGGCTTGCCCCGGGAGACGGTGACCCCCGAGGTGTCCGAGTGCAGGCGGATCCCGGTGAGCTGGCGGCCGCTGAGCAGGGCGACCAGGGCGTGTCCGCCCTCGTGGGCGATGGTGACGACGTTGCGCCCGATCCGCCAGGGCGGCCCGAGCAGCACGGCCGCCAGGGCCAGCACCGCCGCGGTGACGATGATCCACCGCTCCGGTTCGGGCTGGACCGACAGCACTTCCCGCCAGACGTCGCCCAAGGTTGTTCCCACGTGTGCCCCCGACTCTGGTTCGACCCGATCGTGCACGGGCCCCACCGGTGCGCGCCGCGGTTGCCGGGAGACGCGTGGAACAGGGACCCTTGCCGAACTTTAGGGCATGTGCGGACGTTCCGTGTTCTGTCGTGGAATCCGAGCGCTCTCCGAGAGCAATGTTGATTTCCTTGCGCCGATGAACTGGCCAAACGAGGATCGCCAGCCTACATTCATCACTGTCAGTGATTTTCTGGCTACCCAAAGCAAGGATTATTGTGAAGCGTATCGCTGGACTCGCCCTTATGGCCCTGACCGCCGGTGCCGTCATCGGCGCCTCCTCCCCCGCCGTCGCGGACGAGGAGCACAACGGCTACCACGGTCACCACGACAACGGCTGGCACCACGACCACGGTGACAACGGGCACGACCGCGGCGACAAGGGCAGGGACCACAAGGGCGAGGACGACGACAAGGGCGAGAAGGGCGACCGCGAGGGCCGCGACGGCGACGACCGGCGCAACGGCGACCACGACGGCCGCGACGGCCGCGACGGCCACGAGGACAAGGGCAAGAAGGACAAGCGCGAGAAGGGCGACCGCGACGGCCACGACCGGCGCAACGGCGACCACGAGGACCGCAAGGGCGACGACCGGCGCAAGGGCGACCACGAGGACCGCGAGGGCCACGACCGCAAGAAGGGCGACGACCACGGCGACGAGGACCGCAAGGGCAAGGACCACAAGGACGGCTACCACGAGGACGACGAGGACGAGGACGACGACCGGCGCTAGCCGCCGGGTCCGCGTGTCCGGCTGAGCACGGCGCGCCCGCGCAGGAGGGGGCGCGCGGCGCCGACGCGACGGACCCGCTCTCCTCACCACAGCGCCGCCCGCGGTCCCCGATCCGCGGGCGGCGCCCGTCGTGTCGGCCGTCCGGCCGGACGGCCGGTCAGCCCTCCCGCGACTCCGCCGCGGCCTTGAGGCGCACCAGGGTCTGCTCGATGCTCCGCGCGTTCCTGGCGGGCATCCCCATGAGGACGTAGAAGGCCGGCAGGCCCCTGGAGTAGTCGAAGGTCTCCGTGACGCGGGTGCCCCCCTCCGCCAGTTCCTCCAACTCGTAGCGCCAGCGGTGCGGGCCGAAGTGCCGCCAGGCGATGAGGCGGTCCTCCTCGTACTCCACCACCCGGTTGGTGATCCGGTAGCCGACGCCGAACATCCTCATGTCCATGCCGAACTCGCTGCCCCGCTCCAGCCGCTCCGGGCCGAAGAGGGTGGAGAGGACGGTGTCGGAGCCGTCGAACTCGGCGTGCCGCTCCGGCGCCGCGATGATGTCGAAGATCCGCTTGGCGGGAGCGTCGACCACGACGCTCCGCGCAACCCTGTGTTTGGCCATGACCGCATCATGGCAGCGCCGCGCGGCCCGGTCCCGGCCACCCCGCCGGATCCGGGTTCAGGCCCGGACGGCGTGCCGCTCCACCGCCGCCAGCCCTCCGCCCCGAGCGGTGACGTGCACCACCCAGAAGGAGCCCTTGCGCAGCCCCAACTGCTGGGAGAACGGCGCGTCCAGCCGCGTGAGCGCCTCGGCCATGAGCTGCGGGACGAGTTCGCCGTGCGTGCACACGACGGTCGGCCTCCCCTCGGCCAGGACGCGCGCGAACGCCTCGCGGGCCTCCGCCACGCCGTACGCGGAGCCGTCCGAGGGCGTGCGGATCGTGAACGCCCGCTCGGTGCGCGTGGGCACGTCGTACTCCACCGTGTAGGGCAGCAGCGACTCGGTGCACCGCGCCGCCGCCGACGTCACCACGCGGGGCCGCCCGTAGGCGCTCAGCACCCGGGGCAGGGCCAGGGCGTCGGCGCGCCCGGTCCCGTCCAGGGGCCGCAGGAGGTCGTCATCGGTCCAGGCGCCCTTGTCCCCCGCCGACAGGTGCCGCAGCAGGATGACGGGGAAGGTGGTCGCGGGCCCGGCCAGGAAGTTGTCGACCACCCGCACGTCGTGGTCGTAGGTGAGGCGGTCGCGGGCCTCCTCCACCGGCACCCACTCGACCAGGTCCACCTCGTCGTTGGGCGGGTAGTCGATCCCCGCGGCCGGGTCGGCGGTGGTGGCCGCCCACCACTCCACCTGCTTGGGCCAGCCGTCCTTGAGGTAGCGCTGCGGGGGGAGCCTGCGGCCCAGCACGGGGGTCAGGCCGGTCTCCTCGACCACCTCGCGGACCGCGCCGGTCACGGGGTGCTCGCGGCTCTTGAGCTTGCCCTTGGGCAGGGACCAGTCGCCCCGGTCGGGCCTGCGGACCAGGACGATCTCGGTGCCGCCCGCGCCCTCGCGCCACAGCAGGGCTCCCGCCGCGCGGATGGGTTCGAGGTAGCCGCCGATCGCCGTCTCGCGCAGGGGTCCCGCCCCGTGGGCGCCCTCGACCGATCCCTCCACGTCTCCCCCGTTCGGTACGGTGCTCACCCGCCCTCCACCACGCGCAGGTGGCGGTCGCCGCGCAGGCTGTCCTGGAGGTCGGTGAGCGGTCGCCCGTCGCCGTCGCGGGTGAACCGGGTCCACGTCCCGTCGGGTTCGAGCCGCCAGGACGAGGTGGCGTCGTCCATCGCCAGGTCCATGAGGCGCACCAGCCTGCGGCACTGCTCGGTGTCGGCCACGCGCACCAGGGCCTCGACCCGGCGGTCGAGGTTGCGGGGCATCAGGTCGGCGCTGCCGATCCACACCTGGGGCCGCCAGCCGTTGGCGAAGACGAAGATGCGGGAGTGCTCCAGAAAGCGGCCCAGGATGCTGCGCACCCGGATGTTGTCGGACAGCCCGGGCACCCCG
This sequence comes from Nocardiopsis sp. M1B1, assembly GCF_052466615.1. Taxonomy (NCBI): domain Bacteria; kingdom Bacillati; phylum Actinomycetota; class Actinomycetes; order Streptosporangiales; family Nocardiopsidaceae; genus Nocardiopsis; species Nocardiopsis sp. M1B1. The sequence continues at coordinate 874,482 of NZ_CP196194.1, read as the reverse complement.
GCGCGCAGGACGCAGCTGCCGCGCACCCACAGGTCGACGTTCACCCCGGCCTGGGAGGCCCGGTACAGGGCGTCGATGATCTCCAGGTCGACCAGGGAGTTGACCTTGATCCGGATGTGGGCGGGCTCGCCCCTGAGGCTGTTGTCGATCTCGACGGCGATCTGTTCGAGCAGGCTCTCGCGCAGGGCTCCGGGCGCCACGAGCAGGCGCTGGTAGTGCTTCTTGCGGGAGAAGCCGGTGAGGCTGTTGAACAGGTCGCTGACGTCCTCGCCCACCTCGGGATCGGCGCTGAACAGGCCGAGGTCCTCGTACATGCGGGCGGTGCTCGGGTTGTAGTTGCCGGTGCCCACGTGGCAGTAGCGGCGCAGCAGCCCGTCGTCGTCGCGGCGCACGACCATGGACAGCTTGCAGTGGGTCTTGAGGCCGACGACGCCGTAGACGACGTGGCAGCCCGCCTGTTCGAGCTTGCGGGCCCACTGGATGTTGTTCTGCTCGTCGAAGCGGGCCTTGATCTCGACCAGGACCACGACCTCCTTGCCCTCGCGGGCGGCCTCGATGAGGGACTCCACGATGGGCGAGTCGCCGCTGGTGCGGTACAGGGTCTGCTTGATCGCCACGACCTCGGGGTCGGTGGCGGCCAGGGCCAGGAAGCGCTCGGTGGTGGTGGCGAAGGACTCGTAGGGGTGGTGGACGAGGACCTCGCGCTCGCGGACGGCGGCGAAGAGGTCGCCGGAGGTCAGGGCGCGCGGCTCGACGGGGACCATGGGCGGGTAGCGCAGCTCGGGCCGGTCGGTGTCGGCGATCTGGGACAGCCCGGCGAGGTTGAGCGGGCCGGGGACCCGGTAGATCTCCTCCTCCTCGGCGCCCAGCTCCTCGGTGAGTATGGCCAGGGCCTCGTCGCTGATGTCGTGTTCGACCTCCAGGCGCACGAGCGGGCCGAAGCGGCGGCGCAGCAGCTCGTTCTCCAGGGAGGTGACGAGGTCGTCGGTCTCGTCCTCGTCCACTTCCAGGTCGGCGTTGCGGGTGACCCGGAAGGCGTTGTGCTCCAGGATCTGCATGCCCTCGAAGAGCTGGGGCAGGTGGGCGGCGACGATGTCCTCGACGGGGACGAACCGGCCGCCCTCGCGGTCGCCCAGCTCGATGAAGCGGGGCAGGGAGCTGGGGATCTTGACCCGGGCGAACATGCGGCGTCCGTCGTGGGGGTCGCGGACGGCGACCGCGAGGTTGAGCGAGCGGCCGGAGATGTAGGGGAAGGGGTGCGCGGAGTCGACCGCGAAGGGCGTCACCAGCGGGTAGACCGAGCGCTGGAAGTAGCCGCGCAGGTTCTCGCGCTCGACGGTCTCCAGCTCGTTCCAGCGCACGACGCGGATGCCGACCTCGCGCAGGGCGGGCGCGACGCTGTCGTGGAAGCAGGCGGCCTGGCGGAGCATGAGTTCGCGGGTGAACCGGGAGATGCGCCCGAGCAGCGCGCGGGGGTGGTGTCCGCTGGAGGAGGCGACGGACAGGCCGGTGGCCAGGCGGCGTTTGAGCCCGGCCACGCGCACCATGAAGAACTCGTCCAGGTTGCTGGAGAAGATCGCCAGGAACCGCGCGCGTTCCAGGAGGGGGATGTCCTCGTCCTCGGCGAGTTCGAGCACGCGCTGGTTGAAGCGCAGCCACCCCTCCTCCCTGTCCATGAACCTGTCGGCGGGAAGCTCGGGCGTACCGGCGGCGGGCCCCTCGGGTGTTGGCGCTGTTTCCGTGCTCACAGTGGGCAGACTCCCCCTTTTCCATGACCGCGAGGTGACAACCCCGTGAGGGGAAAATGACCGCGACACGACTGGTGTGGACCCTCTGTAGCCCTATGCCCGTTCCTGCCGTCGTTTTCCCCTTCCGACCGTGGGTTTTACCGTTCGCCCGGTGCGCGGGTCCGGTCACATGACACCGGTCTGGAGATCGGGGGGCATGAGCATCAGGAACATGCCGACGCGCATCACCACCTGGATCCACGTGTTGCGGAAGCACGTCCACAGGTAGCCGTAGAGGAGGCTGGCCGTGGCATAGGTGAGCAGGGCCAGGCCGGTGTTGTAGACCAGGTCGGTCCCCGGCAGCTGGGACACCGCGTCGTAGGGCTGGATGAGGGCGTAGGTGAGGGCGAAGACCACCGAGGTGGTGACGATGCCGCCCCAGCGGCCCATGAGGATCTCCAGGCGGGTCTGCACCATCCCCCGGAAGAAGATCTCCTCGCACACCGCCATGACGGTGAACGCGAGCACGTAGCCCAGCAGTTGGAGGGAGGGCTCCGGCAGCCCCAGGCGCGGGATGAGCAGGTAGCCGATCAGGAGCAGCGCGACGGCGATCGGGACCATCCCGAGCCAGCGCCAGGGCTCGGACACCTTCAGGGCGACCGCGGGCATGGCGGTGCCCTTGCCGTCCAGGGTGATGCCGGAGCGGTCCATGACCAGCAGCGGCAGGGTGAACAGGAACAGCAGGCGCGAGACCAGCGCCTCGGACATGGCCAGGTCGGCGCCGAACACCGCCTCGTAGGTGGCGAAGAGCAGCGACAGCAGCGCCATGGACGCCACGAAGCCGGTGAGGAAGAGCCCCAGCCAGCCCAGTTCGCGGCCGATGGGGTGGCCGTCCATCGCCTGGACGACGCGGCGGTCCAGCTGCTCGCGGGCGCCGAAGCCCCTGACCATGGCCCAGGCCAGGATGCCGCCGACCAGCATCGGGGACCAGGAGACCAGGAAGAGGATCAGGGAGTCGCCGAGGACGTCGGAGCGCAGTACGGGGTGGGAGAGCATCGGCACCGCGACGAGCAGCAGGGCGACCAGCACCCCCCAGACGAGCCCCCATCTTCGCACCATGGTCACAAGAGTCCCCCCTGTCTCAGAACTCTCATTCTGCCCAAGGGGAAACTAAAAGCTACTTAATGACTACGGTATGTCGCCACTCGCCTCGACATGTCCCGTCACGCCGAGGGGCCGCTCCCGGAGGAGCGGCCCCGGCGGTGAGCGGGTGCGGAAGGCCCTCTCAGAAACCGTTGTCGAGCACCGAGCGGAGGAAGGACTTGGTGCGCTCCTCCTTGGGGTCGCCGAAGATCTGCTCCGGCGTGCCCTCCTCGGCGATCTGGCCCTGGTCGAACATGAGCACCCGGTGCGACACGTCGCGCGCGAAGTGCATCTCGTGCGTCACGCACAGCATGGTGATGTCCGTGGTCTCGGCAACCTCGCGCAGCACGTCCAGGACACCGGCCACCAGCTCCGGGTCCAGGGCCGAGGTGACCTCGTCCAGGAGCAGGATCTCCGGCTGCATGGCCAGCGCGCGGGCGATCGCCACGCGCTGCTGCTGACCGCCCGAGAGCTGGGTCGGGTGGGCGTCGATCTTGTCGCCGAGCCCGACCAGCTCCAGCAGTTCCTCGGCCTTGGCGTTGGCCTCGGCCTTGGGGGTGCCCAGCACGTGCACGGGCGCCTCGGTGATGTTCTGCCGGACGGTCATGTTCGGGAACAGGTTGAACTGCTGGAACACCATGCCGACGCGCTTGCGGCGCGCGCGCAGGTAGGACTCGTTCGCCCGGGTCAGGCCCTGACCCTTGCGCATGTGGCTGAAGGGCTCGCCGCCCACCCAGATGACGCCCTCGGTGACCTTCTCCAGGGTCATCAGCAGGCGCAGGATGGTGGTCTTGCCCGAACCGCTGGGGCCGATGAGCGTGACCCGCTCGCCGGGGGCGACGGAGAAGTTCAGGTGGTCGAGCACTGTGAGGTCGCCGAAACGCTTCACCACGTCGTCGAAGACGATCAGGGACTCGTCCCGGGGGCCGCTGCCGACACCCTGGGGCTCTTCGTTCACGGGGGTGTCAGACGGCGGCATAGCGTCGCTCCAGTCGTCGGATGAGGATGGCGGACGGGACGCTCACGAGCAGGAACAGGATCCCGACCAGGGTGTAGGCCTCGACGATGCGGAAGTCCGCGCTGCCGACCTGCTGGGCCTCGGTGAGCAGCTCGGGCACACTGATCGCCAGCAGCAGCGGCGTGTCCTTGAACATCGCGATGAGGTAGTTGCCCAGCGCCGGGATGGTCTTGCGGATCGCCTGCGGCAGCACGATGGCGCCCCACGTGCGGCTGGCGGGCAGGCTCAGCGCACGGGCCGCCTCCCACTGCCCCTTGGCCACGCCCTCGATGCCCGAGCGGTAGACCTCGGCGGTGTAGGCCGCGTAGTGCACGCCGATCACGACGACGCCCACGGTCATCGCGGAGATGTCGGCCGGGGTCAGGAGGAAGACGAACACCAGCTGGATGATCAGCGGGGTCGTCCGGATGAACTCCATGACCGCGTGCAGGACGGGGCCGAAGAACGGCGTCCGGCGGGCGATGGCGATCGCCAGGCCCAGGACCAGCGCGATCAGGTAACCGAGCACGGTGATCTGGACGGTCACCCACAGCCCGCCCAGCAGGTCGGGCATGACCTCGAAGGTCCACTCGAAGTCCCAGAACATCACTTGGTCACCCCCGCCCTCGTGTCGGCGGCCGGAGGCCGCAGGAGGGACGCCAGGCCTCCGCCGCCCGGCGCTGCGCGGCCCAGCTTGCGGTTGGCGCGGCGTTCGAGCAGTCGCATGCCGAGGATGAGCACCTGCGCGATCAGGTAGTAGAGGACGAAGGCGCCGATGAAGGCGACCACGGTCTCACCCGTGGCCTGGCGCATGTTCTGCGCCACGGCCGTCAGGTCGGCCACACCGATGAGGTAGGACACCGCGGTGGCCTTCATCAACTCGATGTTGAGGTTGCCGAACGTGGGCAGCATCTGGGCCCAGGCCTGGGGCAGCACGACCAGGCGCGTGCGCTGGAACCAGGAGAGGTTCAGCGCGACGGTGGCCTCGACCTGCGGCTTGGGCACGGCGTTGATGGACGAGCGCACGACCTCGGCCCCGTAGGCGCCCAGGTTGAGGCCCACGGCGAGGATCGCGGCGAAGTTGTCGGCCAGCTGGAAACCGGTCAGCTGGGGCAGGGCGAACGCCATCCAGAACATCAGCACCAGGGCGGCGATCCCCCGGAACACCTCCACGTAGACCGTGGCGACGGCCCGGGGGAGCCAGTGGCGGATCGTCCCCATGATCCCGAAGACCATGGCGAGGACGAAGGCCAGCACGATGCCCCCGAGGGTGAGCTGGATGGTGACCCATGCGCCCTCGGCGTAGAGCGGCAGCCGCTGGATCAGGAAGTCCACTGCGGGCTCATCCCTCGCAGAGTTCGGCGGTGGTCGTGTCGTCGGGCAGGTCGGCCTCGGTGAAGCCCCACTCCTCGCCCAGCTCCAGGAGGCGTCCGCTCTCCTTGAACTCGGCGATCACCCGGTTGACCTCCTCCAGGAGCTGGGTGTCCTGCTGGCGGAGGCACAGCCCGCCCCAGCCCTTCTCCTCCTGGCCGTCGATCTCGGGGAAGAACGCCTCGGTGACCTCGAAGGGGCCGCCCCGGTCCTGGAGCAGGTAGGTGTGGGACACGCTCAGCATGGACATCGCGTCCACTCGCCCGGCCTCCAGCAGCTCGTAGCCGGCGGTCTGGTTGGGGATGAGCTCCATCTGGTCCTCGGGCACCTCGAAGTACTCGGCGTAGGTCTGCTCGACCGAACCGTTGAGGACCGCGAGCACGAGGTCGGGGTTGTCGACGAAGTCCGTGAAGTGCTGGATGCCGTGCGGGTTGCCCTCCGCGACCATGAAGGCCTCGGGGGAGGTGGCGGTGGGCTCGCTGAAGGCGACCTGGCCGCAGCGCTCGGGGGTGATGAACACACCGGCGGCGATGACGTCGAAGCGGTTCGCGTTCAGGCCGGGGATGAGCCCGTCCCAGTTCACCGAGGAGGCCTGGATCTCGGGGACGCCCAGCTCCTCGAAGACCGCCTTGGCCACGGCGGGGGACTGACCGGCCGGGTTGCCGGAGTCGTCGACGAAGCCGAAGGGGATCTCGTTGGCGAGGCCGACGGCCACGAAGCCCTGTTCGCGCAGCCGGTCCAGGGTCGAGGCGCCCTCCTCCCCCTCCCCGCCGCCTCCGCCGTCGACGCGGGTGCAGGCGGCCAGGCCGAGGGTGGCCAGCCCCACGCCTCCCAGGCGGAGTGCGTCACGGCGGCCCCAGGCTCCTCTGCGTACTGCGGGTACCTGCTTCTTCACGACTGCTCCTCGAAAGACTCGCGGGAGCGGCGCTCTCGCCTGGCTGGACGACAGCGCCGCGCATTCGGATCGGGATGCCTGGTGTGGGCGGTGTGCGGCACCGGGCCGCGGCTGTGGCCGCCACCCGGGGGCAGGGCGGGGCGGCACAAGTACGGGGGTCTCCCTCCCCGGGCAGGACCGGCAGTAACAGGACCCGATTAGTCCGTTATGCACTGGTTATTCACGTGCAGTCTCGGGGTGATCCGCCCTTTGGCCTGTTCAGGGCGGGTCACCTGGTGCTCGTGACTTTGGGTCCGGTTCTCCGTCACCCTGGGGCGCCGCCCGCGCGCCACCCCGAGGACACTCCGGTGTCGCCTTCCGCGAACGCGAACGGGCGGGGCCGACCGGCCCCGCCCGCGTGGTCTGGCAGTCCTGGGATCAGGCGTCTTCCTCGACGACGAGGGGGTAGACGCCGTTCTCGTCGTGCACCTCGCGCCCGGTGACGGGCGGGTTGAACACGCACAGCACGCGGAAGTCCGTCTTGGGGCGGACGGTGTGCTTCTCGTGGCCGTTGAGCAGGTAGAGGGTGCCCGGGGTGATGACGTGCTTCTCCCCGGTCTCCTCGTTGGTCAGCTCGGCCTCGCCCTCGATGCAGTGCACGAGCTCGACGTGGTTGGCGTACCAGAAGGTCGACTCGGTGCCCGCGTACAGGACGGTCTCGTGGAAGGAGAAGCCGACCTTGTCCTTGGCCAGGACGATCCGACGGCTGCGCCAGTTCTCCGTCTTGATGTCGGCGTCGGTGTCGTTGACCTCGTCCATGCTGCGAACGATCACTGTGCTCCCCCTCTACGCGCTCTGAGCGCTCCTGTGGTGGTACGGCACACGGGGAGGGGCCGGACGACGTCCCGAGGGTCGCCGCCCGGCCCCGCACCGTGTGGTGTGGAAATCCCCCTGTGGGAGTCCCTAGGCGGGCTGGGCCGCCTTGACCGCGGCGCGGGCCGCGTCAGCCATGATGTCAAGGCCGGCCGTGAGTTCCTCCTCGCTCGCCGTGAGCGGCGGCAGGAGTTTGGCCACCTCGTCCTCGGGGCCGGAGGTCTCCAGGAGCAGACCCCGGTCGAAGGCCTCGGCGGCGACCTTCTTGGCGATGTCGGTCTGCTCGAAGGCCAGGCCCCGGGCCAGGCCGCGGCCGCGCACGTGCGCGCCGAACTCGGCGTGCTCGGCGGCCATCTCGGCCAGGCGGGCGGCGACCATGTCGCCCTTGGCCTTGACGGAGTCGGAGAAGGCCGAGTCGCTCCAGTAGCGGCGCAGGGCCTCGACGGCGGTCACCATGGCCGGGTTGAAGCCGCGGAAGGTGCCGTTGTGCTCGCCCGGCTCCCACACGTCCAGCTCGCGCTTGAACAGGGTGAGGGCCATGGGCAGGCCGTAGCCGCTGATGGACTTGGACAGCGTGACGATGTCCGGGGTGATCCCGGCCTCCTCGAAGCTGAAGAAGTCGCCGGTGCGGCCGCAGCCCATCTGGATGTCGTCGACGATCATGAGGATCTCGTACTCGCGGCACAGGTCCGAGAGCTCGCGCAGCCACTGGGCGCTGGCGGCGTTGATGCCGCCCTCGCCCTGGACCGTCTCGACGATGACGGCGGCGGGCTTGTCCAGGCCGCTGCCGCTGTCGTCCAGCAGGCTGCGCAGCCACAGGAAGTCCGGCGTCTTGCCGTCCAGGTAGTTGTCGAACGGCATCGTGGCGACGTGGCCCAGCGGCACGCCCGCGCCGCCGCGCTTCATCGAGTTGCCGGTGACGGCCAGGGCTCCCAGGGTCATGCCGTGGAAGCCGTTGGTGAAGTTGACGATGGTCTCGCGACCGGTGTACTTGCGGGCCAGCTTGAGCGCGGCCTCGACAGCGTTGTTGCCCGCGGGCCCGGGGAACTGGACCTTGTAGTCAAGGCCCCGGGGTTTGAGGATGATCTCCTCGAAGGTCTCCAGGAACTCGCGTTTGGCCACGCTGTAGGCGTCGAGGCTGTGCACGATCTTGTCGTCGGTCAGGTACTCGATGAGCGAGGTCTTCAGCTCGGGGTTGTTGTGCCCGTAGTTGAGCGACCCCGCTCCCGCGAAGAAGTCGAGGTAGGGCTTGCCGTCCTCGGAGTAGACGTGGCTACCGACGGCCCGGTCGAACACGACCGGCCAGTTCCGGCAGTATCCGCGGACTTCGGACTCCAGGCGCTGGAAGGTCTCCATCGTGTGTTCCTCGGTTCCTTTATCCCAGGTTCGTGGGCTCATGGCTTGGGCGACGGGGTGGGTCGAACGGGTCCGGTGCGGACGGTCGGTCATGCTCCGGGCCCGGCTCCGAGAGGTCCGATGCGTACGAGGTCCTCGGGGTCGTGGGGGGTGTCCTCTTGGGGGAAGTGTTCCCCGGTGAAGAGCGGACTCCACACGGCCTCGGCGTCCCGGTCCCTGGCGAACGAGGCGAACAGGGCGCGGGAGGCGGTGTTGTCGGCGGTGACGGTCGCTTCGAGGTAGCGCAGGCCGCGGTCGGTGATCCGGTCACCGACGAAGTCGAGCATCCGGCGGGCCAGTCCCTGTCCGCGGTACGCGGAGTCGACGGCGACCTGCCAGAGGAAGTACGTGTCGGGGTCGTCGGGCCGCACGTAGCCGGTGACGTAGGCCGCGACACGGCCCTCGTCGTCGCGGGCGACGACGCTGGTCGTGGCGAAGTCCCGGCACCAGAGCGCGTAGGCGTACGGGGAGTTGGCGTCCATGCCGTTCTCCCGCGCCAGCCGCCACATGTGCGGTCCGTCCTCCGGGGACGGGTGCGACAGGCGCACGCCTCCACGGCCCGCGGCGCCTGGGGCCGTGGCCCCGGTGTCAGTCCGGTCGCGTGCTTGGAGGTTCGTTCGTAGATGTGGCACGTCGATCGAACTTAGCGAACGAACGTCAATGACATTTCGCGGAGGCCGCTCGCGAATGTTTGGGCAGAGCGCTCACGGGTATGGCCCGTTTATTTAGCAGCGCCCCAAAGCTCTGACCTGGACTTTCGGGGGTCGTCCGGGAGCGGACGGGACACGGTCCCATGCCCCGCCCAACAGGGGGTTCGGCGCCGCGGCCGCGGGGAGCGGACTCGGGGCGCCGCCGGGGAGGGCGGCCGTCGGCGCTCGGGGGGCCGACAGCCGTCAGGGTCAAACATAGATCCTCGCGAAGCAATATTAAGCGTGCGTTAAGTCACATGAATTCGGTGGAAAGCTCGCGACATAACGCCTCTCGGGGGCTCCGCAGGCGCACCACACGCTACGCCGAAAGGGGCTGGCGGCACACCCGAAACGCCGACACCCGGGGGGACGCGGCCTTTGGCGCGGCCGCGTGGGGGCAGGGGGAGGGTCGGGCCCCGCCCCCGCCCGGGGGCGCGCCCGCGGGAGGGGCGGCCCGCACCCCGGGGACGCCCTTGAGTTTTCCGGTCTTTTCGAGCAGACTCCGTGTAGTACTACGTTGAGTCGTACTACAATTGGTCGCATCGCCGCGCCGCAGTTCCCGGGTCGATCACCCGTGGGCGGTGGGGCGGAGAAGCCCCCTGACCCGGCCGTGGTGACACGGCACGGGGACAGGGACCACCAGCCACGGATCGGAGGCGCCCGTGAACCGCCTGTACCACGAGAGCGAGGACTGGGTCCTGCAGGGCAACTGCCGCTCGCAGGACCCGGAGATCTTCTTTCCGGTGAGCAGCACCGGGATCGGGCGCGCCGACACCGAGCAGGCCATCGCCGTCTGCCGCAGCTGTACTGTTCGCCAAGAGTGCCTGCGGTGGGCCCTGCGGGCGGGAGAGGCTCACGGAGTCTGGGGTGGGACCACCCCCGAGGAGCGCCGCTACATGCGCCGCGAACTCGTCCCGGCCGGTCGTCACTGACGAGGGCGACGCGGACCGCCGGAGGGCCTCGGCCCGCCCGGCGGTCCAGCCCCCTCGAACCGCCCCCGGTCCGGTCCCGCCTCGTCCGCGGCCCGAACGACGGCGCCCCGCGCCGGTCCGCCCGGGCCGCGCGTCCGCCGACCCCAGGGGATCTTGCGACCCTCCGGGGCACGGCCTAGGTTCTTTCTCGTGCGACCCGCTCACGGCACACTCCGCCTCCTGCGCACGGCCCTCCTGGCCGCTGCGTGCACGGGGCTTGCCTGGGGCGGGCACAACCTGTGGGCCGCGGCGCCCGCCTCCCCCGGGGGCCTGGCCGCGGCGACCGCGGTCCTGTTCCCCCTGCTGTGGTACTTCACCCGCACGATGCGCGGGTTCGGCGACATCTTCGCCGTCATGGCCTGCGTGCAGATCCTCCTGCACCTGGTGTTCCAGGGTTCGGGCGAACCCCTCCCCGGCATCCTCGACACCGGCGCCGACCACGCCGGGCACGGCCTGATCACCCACGCCCTCGGCCTCGCGCCCGGCATGCTGTTCGCCCATCTGTGGGCGGCCCTGCTGGCGTCGGCGCTGCTCGCCCACGGCGAGGCGGCCCTGTGGTTCCTGACCGCCCTGCTCGCCCGGGCGCTGCCGCCGCTGCGCGTGCCCGGCATCGCGTTCGGCGCCCGCGTACCGGTCACGTGCGCCGCCTCCGGTACCGCTCCCCCGCCCGTCGCGCTCTCGGCGCACGGCCCGCGCGGCCCTCCCCCTCCCGGGGCGCCCTTGCACGGCGCCCCAGCGCGCACGCCGGAACGTACCGAGAACTGAGGGAAGACATGACCACCACCACCCGCACCCCCGACACCGCGGCCACCTCGCGCACGCTCGCGCGCGCGGCCGCCGCCGTACTGGCCCCCCTCGCCGCGGCCGCCCTGGCCCTGGCCCCCTCGCCCGCGCTGGCGCACGACGTCCTGACCGGGTCCAACCCCGAGGACGGGGCCACCCTGGACACCGTGCCCGAGGAGGTCGTGCTGAGCTTCAACAACTCGCCGATGGAGGGCGGCAGCGGCAGCGCCGTCGTCGTCACGGGGCCGGACGAGGAGACCACCTACGAGGAGGGGGACCTGACCTTCGACGGCACGGACGTGTCGGTGGGGCTGGCCCCGCTGGACCAGGCCGGTGAGTACACCATCGGGTTCCGCGTGGTCTCCTCCGACGGGCACCCGATCCAGGACACCCTGACGTTCTCGGTGACCGAGGAGGCCGTCGCCGCGGCGGCGCCGGAGCCCGAGGAGAGCGAGACCGCGCAGGAGCCCGCCGCTGAGCCGGAGCAGGAGCCCGCCGACGAGGTGAACGCGGACGAGGCCGCGGCCGAGGAGGAGTCGGGCGGCGTGTCGCCGGTGGCGCTGGCGGTCGTGGCCGTCGTCGCGGTCGCGGGCATCGCCGCGGTCGTGCTCGTGGCCGTGCGCATGCGCAAGCGCCCGGGCGGGGACGCCGGACAGAAGTAGGACCGCGGCGAAGGGACCGAGGGGCCCGTACGCGCCTCCCCCGCGGGGGAGGGCGTGCGGGCCCTCGTCGTGTTCGGTGCCCGGTCCGCCCGTCCGGCGACGGGGGGCGGACACGGGAGGCGTCGGCGGCGTCCGCTCGCGCGGGGACCGGGGCCGCGGGTCGGGGGAGGCTGACGGGCGGAAGGGGTCGGAGGTCTGGGGTCGGCGGGACCGGCACGGTCGGGGGAGGCCGGCCGACCGCCGGGGCCGACTCGGTCGGCCCGGTCGGGAGGGGTCAGACGCGGCGTGCCAGCAGGATGCTGATGTTGTCCTTGCCGCCCGCCTCCATGGCGGCCTGCCACAGGGCGTACACGGCGGCCTCGTCGCTGCCCGCCTCGGCGATCATCCGCTCCATCTCCTCGGGCAGGACCAGGTCGGACAGGCCGTCGCTGCACATGAGCCAGGCGCTGGGGTCGGCCGCGTCGTCCCGGCCCACGTGCGGGACCATCGTGCCGCCCGAACTGCCGCCCAGGGACTGGGTGATGAAGTTCGTGGTGACCGGACGGCCGTCCTCGGACGGGGGCAGCGCGGGCGAGTCGTCCTCCGAGAGCTGGCGCAGGCGGCGCCCCTCCAGGCGGTAGGTGCGGGAGTCGCCGACGTTGAACCAGAAGTTGCCGTCGTTGTTGAGCAGGACGCCCGCGACCGTGGTCCCCATGCCGGAGAACTCGGTGTGCTGGGTGGCGTGGTCCTTGATCTCCTCGTCGATGTTGCTCAGCAGCTGGGCGATCTCCTCGGGACCGTTGAGCCGCGGCCCCATCTCGGCCATGCGGTGCACGGCGTGCTCGGAGGCGATCTCCCCCGCGGCCTGACCGCCGATCCCGTCGGCGACCGCCAGGATGACGGGCTCCCCGACCGGGAGGACGCAGCGCACCGGCGAGGTCATGTTCGCACTGGCGACGGTCAGGGCACCCATGACGACGGCGTCCTCGTTGGCGGGGCGGATAGCGCCCCGGTGCGTGAGGGCCGTGACAATGACTTCCCCACCAGCGACACCCATACGCCCTTCCTCCCGTTTCATCGGCCGTGGCCGGTTGCCCGGCGCCCCGCGCCGGGCCTTGGTCGAGTCCCGTTCAACGTCTGGATTCTGTCACCGTACCGAGCCACCGCCGGAGTGGGTCAAAATCCGCGTACATCATGGCGGAAAACACCCGGATACGCAGTTCCCGCCCCGGTTCCCGCCGCCGGAGGCGTCGTGCCGGACGATCCGCGGTGCGCGCCGGGCGGTCCCGGTGTTCCGGTCCGACAGTAGCGGCGGTGCGGCCGACCCGACAGGGGCCACCCACGGGTACCGCGAAACCGCAGACCAACCGGGAGGACTCCGGGGTTACGGACAGCACCGAACCCCCGCGTCTCTGGGTGTCGGATTCGCGTCACGTTGTCGAGACGCGAACCGTCTGGCAGAATGAACCCCGTTGGGTGTCTAAGACGCAGACACACACGACCAGCCCCGTGCGGCATCATCCTGTCACGCACGGTGGCCCCAGTCTTCCTCGACCGGTCGTTTGGTGTGATCTCCGTGCGTCTTCCCTTCTTTCTTCCTCTCCCCCCTCCGTTCAACGGCAGCCGTACGCGCCATGCGCCTACGGCTTCCCGTGCTGCCGGGAGGCCTCCACCGGCGCGCTGTCCGGCACCGTGTGCCGCCCTCCCCTGACCGCGCCCCGCCTCCCCCCGCCACCTTCCCGCCGGACCCGGCCCCACGGACCGGGAACCGGCGCCACGGCCCCAGCCCCGCCCGTGAGGACTCCGATCCCCGCTCCGGAGTCGCCTCGGGCGCACCTACGACGGACATCCGGATGAGACCGTGTCCAAGGAGTTCAGCCCAGTGAAGATCGCCATGGTCGCCGAACACGCCAACCCCCTCCCCGCGCACAGGGGCGAGCCCGCCTGCCCCGCGAGCCTGCACGTGTGCGCCCTGTCCCGCCAGCTCGCCAAGCGGGGCCACCGGGTGACGGTCTACGCCCGCCGCAGCGACCCCGACCAGCCCGACGGCCGCACCCGCATGGCGCGCGGCGTCTCCGTCGCCTACCTGGACGCCGGTCCGGCCCGGCCGCTGTCCCCCGAGGAGCACGCCGAGCACACCGGCGCCTTCGGCAGCGCCCTGGCCTCCGTCCTGGACGAGGACCGCCCCGACGTCCTGCACGCGATCGGCTGGACCAGCGGCCTGGCCGCCCTGCACGCGCAGGCGCACAGCGAGAGCGACCAGAGCGGCACGCCCCTGGTGCAGACCTTCCACTCCCTCAACGCCAGCGAGCAGCGCTCCGGCCTCGGCCACCACCCCGAGCGCGCCCGCATGGAGACCATCCTCGCCTCGCGCGCCGACCGCGTGCTGGTCAACTCCACCGACCAACAGGTCGAGCTGGCCCGCCTGGGCGTCCCCCGCCACCACGTCAACGTCGTGCCCTTCGGTGTGGACCCCGACCACTTCAGCGTGGAGGGCAGCGCCTCCGCCGAGCACTGGCACTCCCGGCGCGAGGAGCGCGCCCGCCTGGTCTCGGTCACCTCCCTGACCGAGGCCGGCGGCGCCGACCGGCTCGTGGAGGCCATGACCCGCCTCCCCGAGGCCGAGCTGCTGCTCGTCTCCACCGCCGATGACCTGGACGTGGCCCTGGACGAGAACGCCCGCCGGATCGAGCTCCTGGCCAAGGAGGCCGGGGTGAACGACCGCGTCCACCTGGCCGGGCCCGTGGAGCGCAAGGAACTGCCCCGCCTGCTGCGCTCCGCTGACGTGTACGTGTCCGCCGCCTCCTACGAGCCCTACGGCGGGGCCGTGCTGGAGGCCATGGCGTGCGGCCTGCCCGTGGTGGCCACCGCCACCGGCGCCACCCCGGGGGCGGTCCTGCACCGCACCAGCGGCGTGCTGATGCGCTTCGGCCGCCCCGACGAGATCGTGCGCTCCGTGCGTGCGGTCCTCAGCACCCCGACCATGAGCACCGCGTACGGCATCGCCGCCGTGGACCGGGCCCGCTCCCGGTTCACCTGGCAGCGGATCGCCGTCGAGACGGAGCTGGCCTACGAGCGCTCCCGCCCGCAGCAGACGGAACAGGACCGCGCCGACGAGGACGAGACGGACGGTCTGCTACTGTCCGGGACCGCGCGCTGAGCCGTGCCCGTCCTGACAGCGCGCCCGGTTCACCGGCCCCCGGGGGTTTCCCCCGAGGGGCCGCAGCGGGTACACAGACAGTGGCGCCCGGCGGCCGGACGGCCGGCCCCGGGCGCGGACACCACGTACCGATGACCTTCGAACACCAGGGACTGCTCTTCCGCCGCGGGCAGCGGTTCCACGAGGTGGCCCGGCAGCGGTTGCGCTCAGCCGTACGCGAAAACGCCCACACGGTGCTCGCGGTCTCCGACGAGCGCGCCGCGGCGCTCGTCGGGGCGCTGTCGGACTCCGAGCGCGAGCGCGTGCACGTCCTGGAGCGGAACCGGTTCTACGACGCCCCGGGCCGCACCCTGGCCGCCCTGCACCGCCTGGCGCTGGTCCACGACCCCGTGCCGGTGGTCGTGGTGGCCGAGCCGCCGCTGCCGGTCTCGGGGATGGAGCTGCGCGAGTGGCACCGGCTGGAGTCGGTGCTGTCCACGGCGCTGGCCCCGCAGCGGCTGAGCCTGCTGTGCGTCCACGACGACCGCGACCTGACCCCGCGGACGCGGTCCGCGGTCGTGGCCACCCACCCGGTGCTGGTGGAGTCCGACGGGCCCCGACCCAACCCCGCCTACCTGGGCACGGCCGCCTTCGGCACCCGGCCGGTCGCCCCGGAGCCGCTGCCGGTCAGCGGGCCCGTGCACCGGCTGGAGATCGGGATGTCCCTGCCGCGGCTGCGCGCCGACCTGGCCGCGCTCGGCGAGTCCACGGGGTTCCCGCCCGAGCGCATCGACAGCCTGGTGGTGGCGGTCAACGAGCTGGCCGCCAACGTTCTGGAGCACGGCGCGGGCAAGGGCACCGTGCAGGTCTGGCGCGCCCCGGGGCGGTGGGTGTGCGACGTGTTCGACGAGCGCGGCGGGCTCTTCGACCCGCTCACCGGCTACCGCCCGGCCGACAGCATGCGCCCGCGCGGGTACGGGCTGTGGATCACCCGGCAGACCTGCGACTTCCTGGAGATCAGCGGCAGCGGCGAGGGCTCCCTGGTACGGCTGCACTTCGTGGACGGGGCCGGGGAGTCCGGGACCGTCCGGGAGTCCGGGACGCGGGCCCCGCTCAGCCCCTGAGGGACTCCGCCGCGGCGCCGGTGCTGGCCGCGATCGGGATGACCTGGTCGATCCCGGCTATCACGAACAGGCGGTTGACCTGCGGCTGGGGCTCGGCGACCATCAGGCCCACGCCCAGGTCGCGGGCCTGCCGGTAGGCGGAGACGAGCACGCCGATGCAGCGCGAGTCGCAGAAGGACACCTTGGCGAGGTCGACCACCACCCCCCGTGGCGGCTCGGCGGCCAGGAGGCCGTCGAGGACGTCGGCCAACGCGGGAGAGGTCACCGCGTCCATCTCCCCCGCGGGGGTGACGACGACGACGTCATCCTCGCGACGGATCGAGATGTCTGACGTCACGGTCACTTCTCCTTCTTGTTCCGGGACGGCCCCGAGCCCTCATCATGGCGCTTTTCGATCACGCTCGGGACTCATCGCCCGGTGTTGCCCACCCGTTCACCTTCGGTCGGGGCGCATCCGGGGCTGGGGACCGGTGTTCTCGGCCACGAGGTCGCGGGCCACGTCCACCACCCGTTTGCGGTTGCGCTGGGCGACCTCGCGCAGCGCGGCGAAGGCGGTGTCGGCGTCGCAGCCGCGGGCGTGCATGATGATGCCCTTGGCCTGGTCGATCACCGTACGTGCGGACATGGCCCGGCGCATGTGGGCGGTCTCCCTGGCCACGTCGGCCTGGCGTCCGGCACTGTACAGCGACACGGCGGCGTGCTCGGCGAGCAGGGCGGTCAGCGGGGCGACGACCTCCTCGTCGAAGGCGTCGGCCCGGCCGGAGTGCACGCCGAAGGTGATCACCCGGTCGTCGCCCTCGCCGGGCAGCAGGCTGGGCAGGGTGATGGAGGAGCGGTCCCCGCACTGGACCGCCATGCTGGTGTAGCGGGGCCAGCGGTGGGGTTCGCGCAGGATGTCGCCCACCCGTACCCGCCCCATCTCGCGGACGGCCTCGACGGTGGGCCCCTGGTCGGTGGTGTACTGGTGCTCGAAGGCCGCGGACAGGTCCGCGTGGGAGGCCCCGTAGTCGGTGACCACGTGCCGAACGGAGCCGTCGGCCCCCTCGACCTCGCGCCAGACCACGACGAGGGCGGCCGAGCAGCCGGGGACGCCCAGGGCCGCGGCCCTGCTCATCTGGTCCAGGGCCCGTTCCAGGGTCGTGCCGTCCGCCTGCCCCAGCGCGCCGATGTCCCGGGCCAGGCGTTCGATCCACACAGTCGGGCCTCCTTGCCGTTTCCGGGCTCGGACTAACCGTAACCTTGGAAGACCGCGGGAGCGGACATCCGCCCTCTTCGGGAAGACGCCATCCACGACGGGAGACCTGAGCGTGTCGGAGAACCTCGCCGGGTTGCAGCGTGAGATCACCGCACTGGGTGAACGCATCGCGGCCCTGCGCAACACGCACACCATGTATCCCGACGACGCCCAGGGCACCGCCGAGGCGGCCCTGGCCGAACTGGAGTACGCCGAACGCCTGCTGGGCGACGCGGGGGCCGAACTGGCCAGGGCCCACGCCCAGCCCGAGCCGCGCCGCCAGGGCGACGACGGCGACCGGGCGCTGCTGCGCGCGATGTTCCAGGAGCTGAGCGTCCCCGCAGTGCTGCTGGACCACGAGGGCTACATCCGGCGCATCAACAACTCCGGCGCCTCGCGGCTGGGCAGCGCGCCGGGCTACCTCACCGGCAAGCCCTTCGCCCACTTCGTCGACCTGCGTAAGCGCGCGGCCATGCAGTCCTGGCTGGCCGCGGTGCTGCGCGGCGACGGCGACGCCGCGCTGGAGTCCCGGCTGGCCCAGCGCGGCTGGGCCGAGGACGTGCACCTGACCCTGACGCGGCTGGAGCTGCCCACCGAGCCCAACCCGCTGGTGCTGGTGGCGATGTCGCCGCCGATGAACGGCGCCGAGGAGGAGGGCCCCGCCCCGCTGGAGACGGAGGTGGAGGACCAGGTGGTGGTGCTGGCCGCGCGCAGGCTGGACGTGCTGACCCGGATGACGCGGCTGCTGCTGCGCTCGGCCGGGCCGGGCGGTGCGGGCAAACCGCTCGCGCTCGCGGACGCCGCCGACCTGCTGGCCGACTCCTACGCCGACTGGGTGGTCGTGGACGTGTGCGACCTGCCGACCTCCTCCGTGGCGCCCCGCCGCGCCGTGGTCGCGGGTCCGGCCGACGCGCTCCCGGCGCAGAGGGAGGCGGTGGCCTCGGCGGCGCCCGGCGACTCCGACATCCCGGGCGAGGTGCTGGAGCGGGGCCAGTCCCTGCTGTTCCCGCTGATCGAGGACGAGGCCGTGCTGGGCCACGCCCCGTCGGGGGCACCGCTGCTGTCGATGCTGGGCGCGGGCTCGCTGCTGTCGGTCCCCCTGCGCGGCAGCCGGGGCGTGCGCGGCGCGCTCACCCTGATCCGCCGCAGCAACCGGGGCAGCTTCCGCCTGGCCGACCTGGGCCTGATCGAGGAGATCGGCGAGCACATCGGCCTGGCGCTGCCGCCCCGGCCCTCCGCCTGAGGGGCCTGGTCATGCGGGGCCGTGGAGGGTGTCCACCAGGGTGGACAGGCGCGAGACCGCGCTGTCCACCCGGCGCACGCCGTCCACGAGGCTCTGGTCCACGTCCTGGTAGTTGGTCACGATGTGCTCGCGCAGCTGGGCGAGGTCGGCCTGGACCTGGCGGGAGCGCTGCGCCAGCTGCTCGGCCAGGACCTTGCCGGGCTCGCCCGTCTCCTGACCCAGGTCGCGCTGGAGGGCGCGGGCCTGCTCGCGCATCTGCGCCTTGAGCTGGTGCAGCTCCACGAACACCTCGACCTTGGAGCGCAGCACCCAGGGGTCGAACGGCTTGAGCAGGAAGTCCACCGCGCGCGAGGCGTAGCCGCGGAAGACCTGGTGCCGGTCGACCTCCTGGGCGGTCAGGAAGATGATCGGCACGTCCTTGGTCTTCTCGCGCTGCTTGATGTGCGCGGCGGTCTCGAAGCCGTCCATCCCCGGCATGACCACGTCGAGCAGGATGACCGCGAAGTCGGTGCCCAGAAGGTGCTTGAGCGCCTCCTCACCGGAGTTGGCCCTGACCAGGTTCTGGTCGAGTGAGGTGAGTGCGGCCTCCAGCGCGATCAGGTTCTCGTCGCGGTCGTCGACGAGAAGGATGTTGGCCTTCTGGGTCACGTCGGGTTACTCCAGGTCTTCGCTCGGGGTGCTGGTGCCAGTCTCCCCGTTCGGATCGTTGTCATGCCCGGCACCGGCCTCCTCCGGCCCGGACGTCGAGCGGCTGGGCCCGTCCGGGGCCGTGCCGCCCCCGCCGTCGGCCGCCGCTCCGGCGATGGTCTCCTCACGCCCCGCGGTGAGCCAGCGCCGCATGACGTCCAGCAGGTGGTCCAGGTCGACCGGCTTGGTCACGTAGTCCGTGGCGCCCGCCGCGAGGCTGCGCTCGCGGTCACCCTGCATCGCCTTGGCGGTGAGCGAGATGATCGGCAGACCGGCGAACTGCGGCATCTCCCGGATCCGCTGGGTGGTCTGGTTGCCGTCCAACTCGGGCATCATCACGTCCATCAGGACGAGCGCGATGTCCTCGTTGGCCTCCAGCCTGGCGATTCCGGCGTGCCCGTTGTCAGCGTAGAGGACCTCCAGGCCCTGCGCCTCCAGAGCGCTGGTGAGCGCGAAGACGTTGCGGACGTCGTCGTCGACGATGAGGACCCGCTGGCCGTTCAGGACGGCCCGCCGCTCGGGGTCGGTGCGAGGCTCGGACTCGGCCGGCTGCTCGGGCGCCTCGCCCTCGACCGCCGCCTGGGTCTCGGGCGCCTTGAGCACCGGGACCGTGGGCAGCGGCTCGTCGCTGATGTCGGTGAGGGCGGCCAGGGCCGCGTCGAAGTCCTCGTCCGGCATGGAGAAGCCGTCGTCCAGCGGGGAGGACTCGAAGCCGCCGGTGTCCGCGCCCCGGCCCGAGTCGAGCATCGGCGCCGAGTCCATGCCGCTCAGGGCGCGTACCGGGGACCCGGCCTCGTCGGCCCGCTCCCCCGCGTCGTCGGGCAGGCGCACCGGGAGCAGCAGCGTGAAGGTGGAGCCCTGGTTGGGCACGCTCTGCACGCGGATCTCGCCGCCCAGCAGCCGGGCGAAGTTGCGGCTGATGGACAGGCCGAGGCCGGTCCCGCCGAAGCGCCGCGAGGTGCCGCCGTCGCCCTGGTGGAAGGCCTCGAAGATGACCTGGAGCTTGTCCTCGGCGATCCCGATGCCGGTGTCGGCGACGGTGAACGCGATGACCTCCTCGTTCTCGACGAACATCTCCAGGTCGGCGTCCTCCAGCGCCCACGCGGGCTCGATGAGCAGCCGCACCTCCCCCTGCGGGGTGAACTTGACGGCGTTGGAGAGCAGGTTGCGCAGTATCTGCTGGAGCCGCTGCTCGTCGGTCCACAGCGTGCCGGGGATGTCCGGCGACACGTCCACCGCGAAGGCGAGCCCCTGGTCCCCGGTGACCGGGCGGAAGGTGGCCTCGACGTAGTCGACCAGCTGGGCGATGGAGACCTCGCTGGGCTGCACCTCGGCGCGCCCGGCCTCCACCTTGGACAGGTCGAGGATCTCGTCGATGAGCAGCAGGAGGTCGCTGCCCGCCTTGTGGATGGTCTGGGCGAACTCGACCTGCTTGGCGGACAGGTTCTGCTCGGCGTTGTCGGCGAGCAGGCGAGCCAGGATCAGCAGGCTGTTGAGCGGCGTGCGCAGCTCGTGCGACATGTTCGCCAGGAACTCGGACTTGTACTTGGAGGAGACCTGGAGCTGGTGGGCGCGCTCCTCCAGGGCGTTGCGGGAGCGCTGGATCTGCTGGTTCTGGAGCTCGATCGCCCGGTTCTGGTTGGCGAGCTGGGTGGCCTTCTGGCGGAGCTCGGCGTTCTTGCCGCGCAGCTCCTCCTGCTGGCGCTGGAGCTCGTTGGAGCGCTCCCTGAGCTGGCTGGTGAGCTGCTGGGACTGTTCGAGCAGGTCCTCGGTGCGGTTGTTGGCCAGGATGGTGTTGATGGTGGTGCCGAGCAGGCTCACCAGCTGGCGCAGGAAGTTCTTGTGGCTCTCGCGGAAGTCGTCGTAGGAGGCGAACTCGATGGCGCCCAGCGAGCGCCCCTCGGAGACGATCGGCAGGATGTACAGGTTGCGCGGGGAGGCCTCTCCCAGCCCCGACTCGATCTTGACGTAGCCCGGCGGGATGTTGCCGACCTGCTGCTCCACCTGCTGGGCGAGGGCCTCGCCCACCAGGCCGATGCCCGCGCGGACGCGGCGCCGGTCCTCGTCGGGGTCGAAGCCGAAGCCCGCGTAGAACAGGAAGTTCTCCTGGTCGTCCTGGTCCTCGGGCAGGTAGCAGGCGCCGTGCTGGGCGCCGATGAGCGGCGTCACCTCGGTCATGATGAGGCGGGCCAGCTCCTTGAGGTCGCGGTGGCCCTGGATGTGGCCGGAGATGCGGGCCACGTTGGACTTGAGCCAGTCGGCGTCGCGCTGGGTGGCGGTGGTCTCGCGCAGGTTGGACACCATCAGGTTGATGTTGTGCTTGAGCTGCTCCATCTCACCGCGGGCGTCGACCTGGATGTTGCGGGTCAGGTCGCCCTTGGCGACGGCGTTGGCGACCTCGGCGATCGCCCGCACCTGCGTGGTCAGGTTGCCCGCCAGGCCGTTCACGCTGTCGGTGAGCTGCTTCCAGGTGCCGGTCACGCCCTCGACCTTGGCCTGGCCGCCCAGCTGGCCCTGGCTGCCCACCTCGTGGGCCACTCGGGTGACCTCGGTGGCGAACGCCGACAGCTGGTCGACCATGGTGTTGACCGTCGTCTTGACCTCCAGGATCTCCCCCTGGGCGTTGACGTCGATCTTCTTGGTGAGGTCGCCCGCGGCGACGGCCGTGGTCACCTCGGAGATGTTGCGCACCTGCGTGGTGAGGTTGTGCGACATCGAGTTGACGTTCTCGGTGAGGTCGTTCCAGATGCCGGAGACGCCCTTGACGTCGGCGCGGCCGCCCAGCTTGCCCTCGGTACCGACCTCGCGGGCCACCCGCGTCACCTCGTCGGCGAACGCGGAGAGCTGGTCCACCATGACGTTGATGGTGTCCTTCAGTTCCAGGATCTCGCCCTTGGCGTTGACCGTGACCTTCTTGGTCAGGTCGCCCGCGGCCACCGCGCGCGTGACCATGGAGATCTGGCGCACCTGGTAGGTCAGGTTGTTGGCCATGGAGTTGACGTTGTCGGTCAGGTCCTTCCATACCCCGGACACGTCGCGGACGTGGGCCTGCCCGGCCAGCTTGCCCTCGGTGCCCACCTCGCGGGCGACCCTGGTCACCTCCCCGGCGAAGGAGTCCAGCTGGTCGACCATCTTGTTGATGGTGTCCTTGAGGTCGAGCATCTCCCCCTGGGCGTCCACGGTGATCTTCTTGGTGAGGTCACCGGTGGCGACCGCCGTCGTCACCTGGGAGATGTTGCGGACCTGGTAGGTGAGGCTGTTGGCCATGGAGTTGACGTTGTCGGTCAGGTCCTTCCAGATGCCCGACACGCCCTTGACGTTGGCCCGCCCGCCCAGCTTGCCCTCCGTGCCGACCTCGCGCGCCACTCGCGTGACCTCGTCGGCGAAGGAGTCGAGCTGGTCGACCATGGTGTTCACGGTGTTCTTCAGGGCGAGCATCTCGCCCTGCACGTCGACCTGGACCTTCTGGGTGAGGTCGCCCCGGGCCACGGAGGTCGTCACCTGGGAGATGTCGCGCACCTGGTTGGTGAGGTTGTCCGCCATCGAGTTGACGTTCTCGGTGAGGTCCTTCCAGATGCCGCGCACGCCGCGCACGTTGGCGCGTCCGCCGAGCTTGCCCTCGGTGCCCACCTCGCGGGCCACCCGGGTCACCTCGTCGGCGAAGGTGGACAGCTGGTCCACCATCGTGTTGACGGTGTCCTTGAGGTCGAGCATCTCGCCCTGTACGTCCACCGTGATCTTGCGGCTGAGGTCGCCGCGGGCGACGGCGGTGGTCACCTCGGAGATGTCGCGCATCTGGTCGGTCAGGCGCGAGGACATCTGGTTGACCGACTCGGTCACCTCGCGCCAGGCCCCGGAGACCCCCTCGACCTGCGCGGCGCCGCCGAGCTTGCCCTCGGTGCCCACCTCGCGGGCCACCCGGGTGACCTCCCCGGCGAAGCCGCTCATCTGGTCGGCCATGCGGTTGACCGTGGTGGCCAGGCGCAGCAGGTCGCCCTTGAGCTCGCCGCGGCGGCCCTCGGTGGAGGCGCGGCGGCTGAGCTGGCCCTCCGCGACCGAGTCCAGGACCCCGGCGACGTCGGTCACGGGTTCGGCGACCTCGTCGAGCAGGACGTTGAGCGCCAAGGCGCTCTCGCCCCAGGCGCCCCGGGCGGGGTTGACGTTGACGCGCTCGTTGAGCCTGCCCTCGTTGCGCACGACGTCGCCGACGCGCTGGAGTTCGTCGCTGAGCTGTTCGCTGTGGTCGACCACCTCGTTGAAGACGGACGCGATCTCCCGCATGGTGCCGCTGCCGCGCTTGCGCAGACGGACGCTGAAGTCGCCGTCGCGCATGCGGTACAGGGCACGCAGAATCTCGTCGAGCTGGTCGTCGGCCGCCAGTTCCTTGACCGCCTCGGGCATCGAACCCCCTCCTCAGCCTGCTCCGCCACCTCGGCCTCCCGTCCCGGACCCCCTGGGCCGGGCGCCCGCGGGCGGGTCGGCCCGCGGAGCGCGCACGGGACAGGGGGGCCACGCGGTGTCCGCCGCGTCGGCCCCCTGGTGACACCCCGTCACGCTACCGGCGAGAGGTACCACCCGAAAGAAGCGCATGTGTCGACTTACACTAACCGGCCGGGGCGCCCCGCACAGGAGGCTTGGTGATGTTGCCCCCCGGCCGACGCGTGCGGAGGCGGGCCGGTCCGCCTCGGCCCCGGGCGCGCGGACCGGTGGGCGGAAGTGACGGTTCGCGCGGCACCGGTCACCCCGGCACGCGTATCGTGGCAGTGACCACCGCCCCCCGCGCACGCACCCAGTGACGAAGGACACCGACGGCTTGCCAGCACACGACGCGTCGAAGGTCGCTCGACGAGAGTTCCCGCCCGCCCCGGAGACCGCGGCGGCGGCCCGCGAGTTCGTTCACGACACCCTCCTTTCCTGGGGTGTGACCGACCCCTCCGACGACGTGATCCTGCTGGTGAGCGAGCTGGTCACCAACGCCGTCATCCACGCGCGCTCGTCCCTGGACGTGACCGTGCGCCGGTCGGAGGGGGCGACAGAGGTGATGGTCACCGACTCCGTGCCCGAACGCGCCGTCCCGCAGGCCGGGCCCCTGTCCGTGGACACCTCCCCGTCCCGGGAGAACGGGCGCACCGGCGGTCTGGGGCTGGCCCTGGCCTCGGCGATCGCGTCGAGCTGGGGCGTGAGCTACGGGCGCAACGACAAGGCCGTGTGGTTCCGGATCGAGGACGAGTCGGGGGAGCGCGCCTCCCTGGAGTCCCCGCCGGTGCGCAAGAGCCCCTCCCGTCCCGGGCGCCCCGCCCCGTGGTCGGCGCTGGACTCCGCCCTGGGCTCGCGGCTGTCCCTGCCGCAGCTGCTGGAGCGCACCGTGGAGCACTCGGCCACGGCGCTGGGCGCGGACGCGGCCTACATCACGCTGGCCACGTCCGACGAGACCATGTGGGAGGTGCGCGCCGCGGTCGGGCTGACCCCGGGCGGCGCCCCGTGGCGGCCGCTGCGCGTGCGCACGGAGGAGATCTTCCCGTCGTCGGCGCCGGAGCCGGGCGCGGTGATCAACGACGACCTGATGATCGCCCGCGCCAGCCGGGGGCGCCTGTCGCGCGCGGGGATGCGTTCGCTGGTCACGGCGCCGCTCATCGTGGACGGCCGGGTGGTCGGCCTGCTGGGGGTGGCCTCCCGGCGGGCCCGGCACTTCGGGGCGTCGGCGGCCAAACGGCTCCAGGAGGGCGCGAACCTGATCGCGCTGCCGGTGGAGCGGGCCAGGCTGGCCGAGGTGGAGCTGAGCAGGCGGGCCTCGCTGAGCTTCCTGGCCGAGGCCAGCGACCTGCTCGCGGGCACGCTGGACGAGCGGATGACGGGCGCGCTGGCGGCGCAGCTGATCACCTCGCGGCTGGGCCGGTGGTGCGCCATCGAGACGATCAACGAGATGGGCGTCTCGCAGCTGACGCACGTGGTGCACAGCGACGAGAACTACAACGACATCCTGCGCGCGCTGCTGACGGGGCTGCCGCCGCACGAGCAGAGGGAGCCGCAGCCGCTGTGGTCCCCGGCCGAGCTGGCCAAGGAGGGGCTGGACGAGCAGCTCGTCCGGGAGCTGGCGAGCGGTCCGGCGATCTGCGTCCCGCTGGTGGCGCACGGGCGCGCGCTGGGGCGGATGACGATCGGCAAGAACGAGTCCGACGACTTCACCCGCGAGGAGGTGGATGTCGCCGACGACCTGAGCAGCCGGGTGGCGTCGGCGATGGAGAACGCGCGGCTGCACGAGAAGCAGGCCGCGATGAGCGACGCCCTCCAGCGCAGCCTGCTGCCGGCCAAGGAGAAGGAGCCGGTGATCCCGAACGTGGACCACGCGGTGTTCTACCGTCCGGCCGACGAGCGCAACGTGGTGGGCGGGGACTTCTACGACGTGTTCGCGGCGAGCGGCCGGTGGTGCTTCGCCATCGGCGACGTGTGCGGCACGGGCCCGGAGGCGGCGGCCGTGACCGGCCTGGCGCGGCACACGCTGCGGGCGCTGGCCAAGGAGGGGTTCACGCCCTCGCACATCATGCAGCGGCTGAACATGGCGATCCTGGACGAGAACACCTCGACCCGGTTCCTGACGATGCTGTACGGGGAGATGACCCCGGCCACGGACGGCGGGGGCGGGATGCGGCTGCGGATGGTCTCGGCCGGGCACCCGCTGCCGCTGCGGCTGAACCAGAAGGGCGAGGTGCTGCCGTTCGGGGCCTCGCAGCCGCTGCTGGGCGCGTTCGAGGACGTGGGGTTCACGACCGAGAACGTGGACATCCGCCCCGGCGAGGTGGTGCTGGCGGTGACCGACGGCGTGACCGAGCGGCGCAGCAACACGGACATGCTCGGCGACGAGGGGCTGATGGAGATCTTCTCCGGCTGCGCGGGGCTGACCGCCCAGGCGGTGATCAGCCGCATCGACCGGGAGCTGGAGGAGTACGCCCCGGGAGGGCGCAGCGACGACACCGCGATGCTGGTGCTGCGCTTCCTCTAGGCAGCGTTTCTTGGACCTTCGGTGCCTACAGCCAGCCCATGTCCTGGGCGGTGCGGATGGCGGACATGCGGTTGTCGGCGCCGGTCTTGCCGATGGCGTTGGAGAGGTAGTTGCGCACGGTGCCCTCGGTCAGGTGGAGGGAGGCGGCGATCCTGGCGACGGTGGCGCCGTCGGAGGCGGCGCGCAGCACCTCGGTCTCGCGGTCGGTGAGCGGGCTCTCGCCGCCGACCATCGCGGCGGCGGCCAGGTCGGTGTCGATGTAGCGCCCGCCCCCGTGCACGCGGCGGATGGCACCCGCGAGCTGGTCGACGGGGGCGTCCTTGGCCAGGAAGCCGCGCGCGCCGGAGGACAGGGCGCGGCGCAGGTAGCCGGGACGGCCGAAGCTGGTGAGGATGACGACGCCGCAGTCGGGGGCGTCCGTCCGCAGCCGCGCGGCCACCTCCAGCCCGGTGGCGCCGGGCATCTCGATGTCCAGGACGGCGATCGCGGCGCCGTGCCGCAGGACGGCGTCGACCACCTCGTCGCCCCGGCCGACCTCGGCGACGACCTCCAGGTCGTCCTCCAGGCCGAGGAGGGCGGCGATGGCCCCCCGCACGAGGTGTTCGTCATCGGCCAGCACGATCTTGATCAAGGTCGGCTCTTCTCCGGTGTCTCGCTTTGGCTTCGGCACGATATCGTTTCGGACATTGTGGTGCATACGGCGCCTACGGGGAGCGCGCCGGGGTAACGGGCGACGTGTCGGGTCGCGACGTCGGGGGTTGGGATGCTCTCACGGACGTCGGGGCCAGTCACGGGCGGCCCGGCCCGACCGCGCTGGACCACGGGACCGCCGACGCGGACCGGGCCGGGGCACGGCGGGGGCGGAAGGACTCGAAACCCCGGCATATCGCGCTCTCACCCTGTTCTAACCCATGCGTCGCATGATGGAACACGTCACTGAACATCGTCCCGTCAGCCGGAGGATGAGTTGAACCCCAACGAACCGAGTGCAGGTACCGAGCCCGGTGCGGCGGCCGGGAACGGGCTTCCCGAGCACCGTCCCGCCGAGCCCGCCGACCAGGCGGGGCCCTCCGGCCCGCACGAGGGGGGCTCCTCCACGGCTGACGGCACCGACGTCCGTGGCGCGTCCGGCGGGGAGCACGGGGGTGTCCCCGCCGGACAGGACGACCGGACCCACGGAGCCGAGCACGCCGGGCCCCAGCGGTCCTTCGGGGACTCCGAGGCGCAGGGAACCGGTGGGGAACCCGGGGCCGGGGAGACGGGCGGGCACGTGGAGCGGCCCGCGCCGCACGAGCCCGGCGGGTACACCGGCGTGTGGCAGAGCGGCGAACAGCCCGGTCAGATGCCGTCCGGCGGGTACCCCGGTGCCGAGCGGAGCGGCGGGTACGCGGCGGCCGGGCAGACGGGTGAGGGCTTCCCGTCCCAGCAGGCCGGGTACCCGGGGGCAGAGCGGTACGGGCGGCCGGAGACCGGCCCCGCGGGGGCGGGGCCGACCTTCTCCCCGCCCGGGCAGCCGCCGAGGTGGGCCACCGGTCCCAACGACCCGGAGCACGCCTCCTACACCTTCCCGCCGCCCGGGGGCGGCTACGGCGCCGCCGGCGGCCAGCACGAGCAGTTCTCCGCCCACCACCCCGCTCCCCCGCACGGCGGGCAGAACGGCCCCCACGGGCCGGTCGGGCACGGGCAGCCGCCGTACGGTGACGGCGGCGCGTTCGGGGCGGGCGGCCCCGGCGGCCCCGGCGGCCCCGGGGATCACGGCGGCCACGGCGGGCAGCCCCCCTTCGGCGGCGCCTTCCCCGGGTCGGTGCCCCCGCAGGGCAACGGCAGGAAGCGCGGCTCCGGCAGGATCGTGACCGTCGCCGCGATCACCGCCCTGGTCACGAGCCTCATCGTGGGCCCGATGACGGCCCTGGGCACCGCCTACCTGTTCCCCAACGGCTTGAGCGGGCCGATCAGCTCCCTCAACCAGGAGCAGGAGAGCACCCAGACCGAGGGCGAGGTGGGCGAGGTCGCCGACACGGTCCTGCCGAGCGTGGTGTCCATCCGCACCGCCAACGGCGGCGGCAGCGGTGTGGTCATCTCCTCCGACGGCCA
Source organism: Nocardiopsis sp. M1B1 (assembly GCF_052466615.1). Lineage (NCBI taxonomy): Bacteria > Bacillati > Actinomycetota > Actinomycetes > Streptosporangiales > Nocardiopsidaceae > Nocardiopsis > Nocardiopsis sp. M1B1. The sequence continues at coordinate 846,497 of NZ_CP196194.1, read as the reverse complement.
GATCCTCACCAACGCGCACGTCGTGGCCGCCGCCGAGGGCGGTCCGATCGAGGTGCTGTTCAACGACGGCAGCTCCGCGCGCGCCGAGGTCATGGGCTCGGACCCGGTCTCCGACATCGCGGTGATCCAGGCGGAGGGGCGCAACGGCCTCACCCCGGCCACCCTCGGCGACTCCGAGCAGGTCGGTGTGGGCGCCGAGGTGGTCGCGATCGGTTCCCCGCTGGGGCTGTCGGGCACGGTGACCACGGGTGTGGTCAGCGCGCTGAACCGTCCGGTGAACACCGGGCAGTCCGGGCAGACCTCCACGGTCATCAACGCGATCCAGACGGACGCGGCGATCAACCCCGGCAACTCGGGCGGCCCGCTGGTGAACATGAACGGCGAGGTCATCGGGATCAACACCGCGATCGCGGGCGTCTCGCAGGACAGCGGCTCGGTCGGGCTGGGCTTCGCCATCCCGATCAACCAGGTCCGCCCCATCGCGGAGCAGCTGGTCGAGGACGGCAGCGCGAGCTACCCGGCGATCGAGGCGACCATCACCAACTCCCGCGTCGGCGGCGCGGAGATCGTGGAGGTCACCGAGGGCGGCGCGGCCGCCGAGGCCGGACTCCAGGCCGGTGACGTGGTGGTGTCCGTGGACGGCGAGCAGGTGTCCACGCCGGACGAGCTGATCGCGCAGATCCGGACCCGCCAGCCCGGCGAGGAGGTCACCCTGGGGATCGTCCCCGACGGCGGCAGCGGTTCCGAGGAGGAGGTCACGGTGACGCTCGGGGAGCAGAGCGTGGAGGCGGCCCAGAACGAGGAGGGCGGGAACTGACGGGAGCGGCCCCGTTTCCCGCACGGGCGGCCTCGGACCCTCGGGTCCGGGGCCGCCCGTCGTGTGTGCGGCGGAAGCCGCGGTCACGGCCCGCGGGCACCGCGGGCCCGGAACCGTCCGACGCATGCGCGGCGGCGGACGAGGCGGTCACGCCCCGAAGGCACGGCGGGCCCCGGGCGTGCGGACCGCGGGCCGCCGCCTGTCGGCGCGGCCGGACTTGTGGGTAGGCGGAGGGAGCACGGGGGTTCCCTCTCCCGCGCCGCGTGCCACCGAGCGGTCGCCCCGCGGTCACCGAGAGGTCGGCGGGGGTCAACGCGGGTGACCCACACTCGGGCGTACGCGGCGACCCGACAAAGGAGATCAGGTCATGTCCACGTCCTTCGCCTCCCCCGCGGTGGCGGCACCGCCCCGGCCCGCCGTCGGCGCGACGCGCCGCACCCGGGTCCTGATCGGTACCGACACCTATCCCCCCGACGTGAACGGCGCCGCGTACTTCACCGCCCGCCTCGCCCGCGGTCTGGCCGCGCGCGGCGCGCGCGTGCACGTGGTGTGCCCCTCCCCCGAGGGCGCCCCGTACACGGCGGAACGCGGCGGGGTGGTCGAGCACCGGCTGCGCTCGGTGTCCTCCCTGGTCCACGACAGCGTGCGGCTCGCGGTCCCGCTGGGCGTGCGCGGCCACCTGGACCGGCTCCTGGACCGGCTGCGCCCGGACGCCGTCCACATCCAGAACCACTTCCTCGTCGGCCGGATGCTGGCCGCCGCCGCGCACGCCCGCGGCGTGCCCGTGGTGGCCACCAACCACTTCATGCCGGAGAACCTCTTCGACTACGTGCACGTGCCCGCGCCGCTGCGCCCGCACGCGGCCCGGCTGGCCTGGTGGGACCTGGGCGCGGTGCTGTCCAGGGCCGAGCACGTGACCACGCCCACCCCGGCGGCGGCGCGGCTGCTGGTCGACCAGGGGTTCACCCGGCCGGTCGAACCGGTCTCGTGCGGGATCGACCTGGACCGGTTCAGCCCGCTGGACGGCGGCGCGGCCACCCGGCGGCGGCTGCGCGCCCGGCTGGGCGTGCCGGACCGCAGGACGGTGCTGTTCGTGGGGCGGCTGGACGAGGAGAAGCGCGTGGACGAACTCGTGCGCGCGGTGGCCCTGACCGACGGTGTGCAGCTCGTGCTGGCCGGGCACGGCGCGCACCGGGCGCGGCTGGAGGAGCTGGCGGCGGAGGTCGGCGCGGCCGACCGGGTGGTGTTCCTGGGCTTCGTGCCGCACGCCGACCTGCCCGACGTGTACCGGTGCGCGGACGTGTGGGCCATCGCCGGGACCGCCGAACTCCAGAGCATCGCCACCCTGGAGGCGATGGCGAGCGGCCTGCCGGTGGTGGCGGCGGACGCCATGGCGCTGCCGCACCTGGTGGAGGAGGGCGGCAACGGGTACCTGTACCCGCCCGGCAGTTCGGGGGCGCTGGCCGCCCGGCTGGAGTCGGTGGTCGCCGACGAGGGCCGACGGCTGGGGATGGGCGCGCGCAGCCGCGGCATGGCCGAGCTGCACCGGCTGGAGGACTCGCTGGAGCGGTTCGAGCGGATCTACCGCGAGGCGTCCGCCGGTGCGGGGGTCGGCGCCGGGGCCGGTGCGGCGCTCACCCCCGCGCCTTCGGCTCCTCGTCCCGCGGCGGTGTGAACAGCGGCAGGTGGAAGCCGATGACGGCGCCGCCGCCCTCCCTGTTGCGGGCGAACACCCCGCCCCCGTGCGCCTGCGCGATCTCCCTGACCATGGACAGGCCGAGCCCCGAACCGGGCAGGCCGCGGGCGACGGCGGCCCGGTAGAAGCGTTCGAAGACGTGGTCGAGTTCGGCCGGGTCGATGCCGGGCCCCCGGTCCAGGACCTCCACCGCCCCCGCGCGCACGCGGATCTCGATGGGCGCGGTGCCCTCGGGGTCGAACTTGGCGGAGTTCTCGACCGGGTTGGAGACAGCGCGCTCCAGGGAGCCGGGGCGGCCCCACACGACGCTGTCGTCGGCGTCCACGACGATGTCGCGGCCGGTGCGGCGGCGGGTGCGCTTGGCGACCTTCTCGGCGATCCCGGCGAGGGGGACGGCGCTCATCTGCTCGTCCTCGTGGTCGCCGGTGGCCAGGCCGACCAGTTCGTTGACCAGCGCGGTGAGTTCGCGGGTCTCGCCGCGCAGGTCCTCGATGAGGCCGGCGCGCGCCTCCGGGCTGAGCCGGTCCACCCTGTCGAGCACCTGCACGTTGGTGTACAGGCTGGTCAGCGGGGTGCGGAGTTCGTGCGCGGCGTCCTGGACGAGGCGGCGCTGCTCGTCCTTGGAACGGGCCAGCCGGGCGAGCATGGCGTTGAACGCGCTGGTGAGGCGGCCGACCTCGTCGCGGCCGACGTCCTCCTCGCGGCTCTCGCCGCTCCGGCCGGGGTCCACGGGGTCGAGCCGTCCGGTGGAGCTGACGTACTCGGCCGCCTCGGTGAGGCGCACCAGACGGCCGGTGGTGCGGTGGCCCACCAGCCAGCCCGCGGCGGCCGCGCACAGGGCGACGAACAGGCCCACCCACAGGATCTGCGTGGCCAGCCGGTCGATCATCAGCTCGGTCGGGGACAGGCGCTGGAGGAGCTGGAGGGCCCCGGCGCCGTCGCCGAGGGAGACCGTGGCCAGCCGGTACTCCTGGCCGCCGATGGCCTGCTCGCGCATGTCGACGATGCCGGGCCGCGCCTCCTCGGCGACCTCCAGGTCCCTCTGCGACGGTGCGAACAGGATGATCTCGGACGGGTCGGCGATGTTGACCGTCCTGCTGCCGTCGGGTTCGAGGAGCTGGAGCTGGAACTTGTCGCTGGGCAGGAACGGGCCGGGACCGGCGGAGCCCCCCTGTCCCTGCTGGTGGTAGTCGACGAGCTGGTCGGACAGGGCGGTGACGGTGCTCTCGAACTCGGTGCGGGCGTCGGAGCGGATGAGCGCGGCGGCGGTGGTGTAGGCGAGGGTGCCGACCAGGGCGATGACGACGGCGGCGACCAGCGCGAAGATCACCGCGAAGCGGGTGCCCAGCCGCCAGTCGCCCGGCTGGAGGAGCGTCCGGCGCCACCTCGGGACGGCGGTGCGCGCGGCGGACACCAGGGCCCTGAGGCCGGTCGCGGCTCCAGAACCGTGCGGGGTTCCGTGTCCGGGTCCCCGCGGGGTGTCGTCTTCGGGTCGCACGGGTCTCAACCCTGCGGCCGGAGCGTGTAGCCGACCCCGCGCACGGTCTGGATCAGCGGCGGCCCGCCGTCCTCCAGCTTGCGGCGCAGGTAGCTGATGTAGACGGCGAGGTTCTTGGACTCGGGGCCGAAGTCGTAGCCCCAGATGCGGTCGTAGATGGTGGAGTGGTCCAGGACGATCCCGGCGTTGCGCACCAGGAGTTCGAGCAGGTCGAACTCGGTCTTGGACAGCTCGACCTCGCGGTCGCCGCGCCAGACCCGGCGGGAGGCCGGGTCCAGGGACAGCTCGCCGACGCGCAGCGGGCCCTGCTCGGCGGCCTCCTCGGGGAAGGGCGCGGCCCGGCGCAGCAGGGCGCGCAGCCGGGCGAGGAGCTCCTCCAGCTCGAAGGGCTTGGCGAGGTAGTCGTCGGCCCCCGCGTCGAGCCCCGCCACCCGGTCCGGCGTCTCCACGCGCGCGGTGAGCATGAGGATGGGTGTGCGGTCGCGCTCGGCGCGCAGCACGCGGGCCACCCCGAGCCCGTCCACTCCCGGCATCATCACGTCGAGGACGAGCAGGTCGACCGGGTCGGCGTGCACGGCGGCGAGGGCCTGGACCCCGTCCGGTACCGTCCTGACCCTGTAGCCCTCCAGTTGGAGCGCGCGTTCCAGTGAGTCCCTGATCGCGCGGTCGTCGTCGGCGACCAGGACCGTGGCGGTGGCTTCCATGGCGCCCATGGTTCCGTATGAGGGTGAGAGCGCGGTAAGAGCGGGGTGGGGCGCGTGTCAGACTCCGCACCGGTCAGAGCCCGTGCGGCCCCGGGCGGGTCCGCACGGGGTTCAGCCCGCCCTCCGCCGGGGTCCGGGTTCAGGCCCCGGGGTCGAACGCGCGGGTCCGGTCCATCCCGGCCGCGCGCCCCTTGCCCGCGACCACGAGCGCCATCTTGCGGGAGGCCTCGTCGAGCATCTCCTCGCCGAGCATGACGGCGCCGCGCCGGTCCACGGTGGTGGCGTGGGCGTAGGCGTCCAGGATCAGCTCGGCGTGGTCGTAGTCCTCCTGGGAGGGCGCGAACACCTCGTTGGCGGCCTCCACCTGGAGCGGGTGCAGAACCCACTTGCCGTCGAAGCCGAGGGCGGCCGTGCGCCCGGCGGAGCGGCGGAACGCGTCCACGTCCCGGATCTGGAGGTAGGGGCCGTCGATGGCCTGGAGCCCGTGGGCGCGGGCGGCGGTGAGGATGCGCATGAGCACGTAGTGGTAGGCGTCGCCGGTGTCGTAGCCGGGCGGCTGCTCGCCGACGACCAGGCTCTTCATGTTGATGGAGGCCATGAAGTCGGCGGGCCCGTAGACGAGGCTCTCCAGGCGGGGCGAGGCGGCGGCGATCCCGTCCACGGCGACCAGGCCGCGGGCGTCCTCGATCTGCGCCTCGATGCCGATCCGGCCGACCTCCAGCCCGACGGCGCGTTCGATCTGGGTGAGGAGGGTGTCGAGCCACTGGACGTCGCGGGCCGAGGTGACCTTGGGCAGGACCAGGGCGTCGAGTTCGGCACCGGCGCCCTCGACGACGGTGACGACGTCGCGGTAGGCCCACCCCGTGGTGACGTCGTTCACGCGGACGGACCGCACCTTGCCGTCCCAGCCGCCGTCGTTGAGCGCCCGGACGACGGCGTGGCGGGCCGCGTCCTTCTCCAGGGGCGCGACCGCGTCCTCCAGGTCGAGGAAGAAGGCGTCCGCGTCCAGCCCCCGCGCCTTGTCCACGAACCGGGGGTTGGACCCCGGCACCGCGAGTACCGACCGCCGCGACCTGAGTTCGCCCATCGCCGTCCGTCCCCCTGCTCCACTCGTCCGCCTGCGCGCGGTCCGCGCCGGTCGGCCGCGCGGGAGCGCGGTCGCGGCACCGGCCGTCCGGCCGGATCGGCCGCCTCCTCCGGGCGGGACCGCGCCGCCCATCATCGCACCGTGCGGTGCATAGAGTGAGTTCGGGCCCCTGGTGGGGCCCAGGTGAATCCAGGGGGGAAACGAGCATGTCCGGCACGTCGTCGTATCCGACCAGCGCCCACTGGGGCAGTTACCGGGTGGTCGTGGAGGACGGCCGGGTGGTCGGGGCCCTCCCGGACCCGGACGACCCGGCGCCGTCCCCGGTGATCGCCAACACCCCCGCCGCCCAGCACCACGCCTCGCGGGTGGCGCGTCCGGCGGTGCGGCGGCGCTGGCTGGAAAACGGCCCCGGCCCGGACCCGCTCCGGGGGGACCCCGACGACGCCTACGTCGAGGTGGAGTGGTCCACGGCGCTGGACCTGCTCGCCGGTGAGCTGGACCGGGTGCGCGGCGCGTACGGGAACGCGGCGATCTACGGCGGTTCGTACGGCTGGGGCAGCGCGGGGCGGATCCACCACGCGCAGAGCCAGCTGCACCGGTTCCTCAACTCGATCGGCGGGTACACGCGCTCGCGCACCACCTACAGCCACGGCGCGGTGGAGGTGCTCTTCCCCCGGATCATCGGCGTCCCGGCGGCGAACCGGCTGCTGCACCGGGCCCCGTCGTGGACCCGGATCCGCGAGCACACCGAGCTGCTGGTGAGCTTCGGCGGGCTGCGGGTGTCCAACACGTGGACCTCCTCGGGCGGGCGCGCCGCCCAGACCGCCGGTCCGGCGATGCGCGAGGCGTCCGGGGCCGGGGTGGAGTTCGTGTCGGTGTCGCCGCTGCTGGACGACACCCCCGAGGACGTCAAGGCCGAGTGGGTCTCCCTCAACCCGGGGACCGACACGGCGGTGATGCTGGCGCTGATGCACGTGCTGTTCACGGAGGGCCTGGCCGACACCGCCTTCCTGGACCGCTACACCGTGGGCGCGGACGTGCTGCGCGCGTACGTGCTGGGCGAGCGCGACGAGCGGGGCGGCCCGGACGGGACCGCGCGGACACCGGAGTGGGCCGAGCGGATCAGCGGGGTCCCCGCCGACGAGCTGCGGTCGCTGGCGCGGCGGATGGCGGCGCGGCGCACGCTGGTCAACGTGGGGTGGTCGGTGCAGCGGGCGCGGTACGGCGAGCAGCCGCTGTGGGCCGGGCTGGCGCTGGCGTGCTGCCTGGGTCAGGTGGGGCTGCCGGGCGGCGGCTTCGCGTCCGGCTACGGGTCCATGGGCAACTACGGGGGCGGCGCGACGCCGCTGGGGCTGCCGAGGATGCCGCAGGGCAACAACGCGGTGGACTCGTTCATCCCGGTGGCGCGGGTGGCCGACATGCTGCTGGAGCCGGGCGGGCGCTACGACCACGACGGCGAGGAGCGGCGGTACCCGGACATCCGGCTGGTGTACTGGGCCGGGGGCAACCCCTTCCACCACCACCAGGACCTGAGGCGGTTGACCGAGGCGTTCGGGCGGCCGGAGACGGTGGTGGTGAACGAGACGCACTGGACCGCGACGGCGCGGCACGCCGACATCGTGCTTCCGGCCACGACGGTGCTGGAGCGCGACGACATGGCCGCGAGCCAGGGCGACCTGAGCGTGCGGGCGATGCCGCGCGCGGTGGCGCCGCACGGGCAGGCGCGCGACGAGTACGACACCTACGCCGACCTGGCCGAGAGGCTGGGGGCGCGCGAGGAGTTCACCGAGGGGCGCACGAGCGGCGAGTGGATGCGCGTGGTGTACGGGCGCTGGCGGTCGCTGGTGGCGCGGCGGGGCCTGGAGGTGCCGGAGTTCGAGGAGTTCTGGGAGCGCGGGCGGGTGGAGATGCCCGGCCGGGTGGAGGACGAGGCGCTGCTGGGCGAGTTCCGCGCCGACCCGGAGGGCCACGCCCTGCGTACGCCGAGCGGGCGGATCGAACTGTTCTCGGAGACGATCGCGTCGTTCGGGTACGAGGACTGCCCGGGGCACCCGGTGTGGCTGGCGGGGCCGGTGGTGACCGGTTCAGGACGTGGAGCCGGGGAACCGGTGGTGACCGGTTCCGGTGCCCAGGCCGGGGTTGGGGCCGGTGCCGGGGAGTCCGTGGCGACGGACTCGGTGCCTGGGGCCGGAGCGTCGGTGACAGCGGGTTCCGGAGCCGGGGCGCCCGTGGTGAACGGCTCCGGTGGTCGGTCCGGGGAGTTCCCCCTGGTGCTGATCGCGAACCAGCCGAGCGGCAGGTTGCACAGCCAGCAGGACATGGGCGCGCACAGCATGTCGCAGAAGGTGCGCGGGAGGGCGCCGTTGCGGATGCGTCCTGAGGAGGCGCGGGCCTGCGGTGTGGCTGACGGGGACGTGGTGCGGGTGTCCAGCGCCACGGGCTCGTGCCTGGCGGGCGTGGTGGTGAGCGACGCGCTGCGGCCGGGGGTCGTGCAGCTGTCCACGGGGGCCTGGTACGACCCCTCGTCGGAGGACGTGACGTGCGCGCACGGGAACCCGAACGCGCTGACGGAGGACGTGGGGACGTCCGCGTTGAGCCAGGGGTGCACGGGTCAGCTGGTGCGCGTGCGCGTCGAACCGTTCACCGGGCAGGTACCGCCCGTGCGCGCCTTCGAGCCGCCGAGGGGCGTCACCGCGGTCTGACCGCGGCGGGGACCTCCCCCGAGCGCTTCGCGACGCGTGCCCGGCTCCACGGCATCGGAGGCCCTGTTCCCCGCTCCGCGGGGCCGCGTGGCCCCGCGGCCGACCCGCCCGAGTACCCGCGCGGCACCGACGCGGCTTTTTGGCACTCCGCGCGTCTCCCATGAAGCAGGGGTCGCCCTGTCCGCGTAGCCGCGCGGGCGCGCGGCCGCGGTCCAGCCCGGCGCCGCCGCCGGTCGATCTGCCCGCGTACCCGCACAAGGCTGACACGGCCCTCCGGCGTCACGTCCCGCCGGTGCCTCCGACCTCGCAGGCACCGGCGGGGCGGGTGCTCGCGGTCAACACAGCCGGGAGAAGGGACCCAGGGCCGGAACCGGGCCCGTCACCGTACGAGGAGCCGGTTCACGCGCCTGGGCAGCAGCAGCCCCGCCCAGCCCAGGAGCGCGTATCCCACCTGGCCGGGCGCGAGCATGCCGAGGATCGCCCCGGTGTTCGCGGTCGGCGCGCGCAGGAACTCGCGCATCCTCGGGTGTGCGTGCGGCACCCCGTTCCCGGACAGCAGCAGCGTGAGCACCGCGACCAGCACCACGGCCGCCCAGACCGCGTCGACACCGTTCAGGTCGCCCAGCCAGCCCTGGATCCGGTCCAGGGCCATGAACGCGTAGGCGGGCGCACCGGTCGCGGCCGGGTCGGGCGCGGGCGCGGCGGCGAACACCATCGCCGCCGCGCCCATCGCCGCCATCGCCCCTGTGACCCCTCCGGTGGCCGCCAGCCCCAGCCGCATCGCCAGTTCGCGCGCCTGCCGGGTCAGTTCCTCCTGTGAGGGGTAATGGCGCCAGGGCCGCCCCGCCGACCGGGCCTCGCCCATGGCGTTCGCCCGCCGCCAGCGCAGGAACCGCCAGGTGTCGCAGAGCACCGAGGGTCCGCGCCGCGCCGCGATGGCCGCGACGGCCAGCTCGTGGGCGATCGTGGACACCGTGGTGGCCAGGGTGATCGGCAGGTCCACCCAGGACAGCGCCGTCCTGCGGAACAGCGGCGCGATGTCGGCGGGCACGCGGACCCGCATGGCCACCGAGCGCCCCCGCGCCCGGCGGCGCAGGCGGGCCAGCGGCGGCTGCCCGGGCAGCGGCGGCGTGGACTCGGCCGCGGTCGCGATCAGCCGGTAGTCCATGGCCACCGCGCACAGCAACAGCAGCACCAGCAGCCACGGGGTGAGCACCCCGCCGCCGAGGAGGCCGTGCACGAGGTCGGAGGCCGGGTGCAGCTGGGCGTTGGCCAGCCGCGCGTTCAGGTTCAGGTGCTCCAGGAACGCCAGGGTCAGCGCGACCGGCGGCAGCAGCCACAGCCAGGCCCCGTAGCGGCGGCCGACGACCGCCAGGCCGAGCGCGGCGCCGACCAGGCCGGTGGTGACGGCGTGGCCGGAGAAGACCGCGAGCACGGTGCCCGCGGGGTCGGTGACGGTACTGCCGCCGGGCAGGAACAGGCCGGTCCCGGCGGACATGCCCGCCCCTCCGAGGGCCACCTGCGTGAGCAGGCGCTCGGCCAGCTGGAACCCGGCTCCGGAGGCCGCGGCCAGCAGCAGGAAGTCCACCGCGGCCAGGCGGCGCAGCCTTCGGCGGGCCACCAGGGCCAGGAGCAGCAGCGGGAGGAGCTTGCCGACCTCCTCCACGGTCACGGCGACGTAGGTGTAGCCGAGGACGCCGTAGGGGTCGCCGCCCAGCAGTCCGGTGACGGCGGACTCGGCCAGCGCCAGCGGCCACAGCAGCAGCGCGCCGAACGCGGCCACCCGCAGCAGCGAGGCGAAGGAGACCGTGCGCGAGCGGGCCAGCAGGGCCAGCTGGAACAGCAGGACGAAGGAGGCGGCCAGCGCCGGGAACGCGGCGCCCAGACCGGGGACGGCCAGGGGCGCCACGAGCAGCGCGGCCACCATGAGCCACCCCCAGGCCCCGCGCAGGGCCCGCAGGGAGCGGACCGCACGCGGTGAGCGCTGCCGCGCGCGTTCGGCGCTGCGGGCCAGGAGTTCGGCCGGGTCGGGGCCGGGTCCGCGCGGGCCGCGGGCGTGGCGCGCGCCGGTCTCGGCGCAGTGGTAGAGCTGGGCGGCGCGGGTGAGGACCGGGCCGCCCTCCCGTCGGGCGCGCGAGGCGAAGTGGCTGCGGGCCTGGGGGATGTCGGCGCCGACGAGTTCGCGGACGAAGTCGGCGGGACCGGCCGCGACGGTGAGCTCGTCCGCGGTGACCAGGACGGCGGCGGAGAAGTCCTCGACGCAGACCAGGAAGTCGGTGGGCGCGGGCCCCCAGCCGCGGATGAGGTCGATGAGGGTGTCGGTGTCGAGGGGGACCTCGGTGACGGGGTCGTAGGAGAACTCGGGCCTGGTCCGGCACACCAGGAGCCGGTCCACGCCCATGGCGCGGCCCGCGGCGACGACCGCGCGGATGAGGTTGCGGTCGCGGGGAACCAGGAAGGGGGTGGTGACCTTGCCGTCGGCCCGGATCCAGTGGGGGTCGAACTCGGTCGCTCCGGCGCAGACGCGCAGCACGAGGTCACGCGCGAGCATGGCCTGTTCTTCCATGGGTCACCTCGTGCCTGGGGGCTCACTCGGGGGCGGACGGGCGCTCTCTCGGGGCGGGGACCGCGGGCCCGTTTCCGCCGCCTTCCGGACGGATCGGCCCGACCGAGCATAACGGTGGGCCGCCCGGTCGGGGGAGGGCGCCGTGGGCCCCTTCCCCGGCGGCGGAGGCCGGCGGCGGTCCCGCCGACCGCGGGGCGTGTCGGCCATCCGCGTTCCTCGCGTCGTCGCTGGTCGACGCGGTGGCTGCGTCCCGGCGGTCTTCTTTCGGGCCCCGGTGTGTTTGACAGGACCCGATCCTTGGTATCTACTTTCCATATAGAAAGTAGATACGAAAGAGGAGATGGACATGGCCAGCAATCCCGAGCTCGACCAGGTCGCCGACGCCCGCCGCAAGCTCGCCAGCCACACCGACCTGCCCGCCGCCTACTGGGTCTTCCTCGCCGCGGCGAGCGTGCTCATCGCCGGACTGCCGATCTGGTCCGCCGTCCTGCCCGGCAGCGGCCCCTACTTCCAGTGGGCCGTCCTCGGCGTGGTCCTGGTCGCCACCGCCTACTCGGTCATCCAGCGCCGACGCAGCGGCGTGTACATGCCGCGCTACATCACCTCCTACCCCGGCGCCCGGCTGATGTGGATCGCCGCCCTGGCTGTCGCGGGCGTGGGCTACATCGGCATCAACCTCCTGGTCGACCAGGGCATGATCGGCTTCGCGCTCGCCGCGCTGGTGCCCGTGGCCGTCCTCGTGCTCGCCGGGCAGATGCTGGTCCGCTCGGCCATGCGCCGCAGCATCGAGAACGGCAGGGTCAAGTAGTGACCGCGCTGCACCGCCCCGGCGGCGGCGCCTCCCCCGGAGGCGCCGCCGCCGCACGCCAACCGATCCTGGAGACCGGCCCGCGCCTGGCGATGTGCGCGCTGTTGCAGAGCGCCAAGTGGGTCGACTTCGCCACCGTGCGCGACCTGCTCGGCGTCAGCGATCCGATGGTCTCCAAGCACAGCCGCACCCTGGAGGACGCCGGACTGCTCGAAGTCCGCAAGGGAGCGGTCGGGCGCCGACCGAAGACCTGGTTCCGCCTGACCCCGGTCGGACGAACGGCCCTGCAGAGCCATCTGGCCTGGCTGACCGGCCTGGGATCAGCGGTCGAGCCCGACACCGACCCCGACACCTGAACCGGGGCGGGGAGTCCGAACCGGCCGGAACCGCGGCGGCCCGCTCCGACTCCGACGCCGGGGAGAAGGGCCCCCGACCACGGGGAACACCGGGCGCCGCCCGCGCTCGACGCGGGCGGCGCTCTCCGTGTCGGCCGGAAACGGGTCTGCGCGGAACGTGAACGGCTCCTGCCGACGGGGGCGCGGACCGAAGGCGCGCCGGGTCCTCGGTGGAGCCCCGCCGCGGTCTCCCGCGCGCACCGGTCCGGCCTCCCGGGCCCTCCCCCGTTCCCCCGGGCGCCGCGTTCCGGAACCGCCGACTCACGCCCGCGCGCCGGGCAACGACGCCCCACCGCCGCGGGGAGCGCCCGGCTCCTCCCCTCCCCCTCCTTCACCGAGGGGTTCGCGCGAGGGCCGCGGCCCGGCCCCGAAGGCGTCCGCGCACAGCTGCGCGAAGTGCCGCACCCCCGGCAGGTCGAGCACCCAGCCCGCGAGCGCCCACCCCAGGTGCAGGTGCTCCAATGCCCGGGCCAGCGCCGACACCCCGCTCCAGCGCAGACCCTCGGGGTTCTCGTAGGTGAGGCGGTACAGCACCTCGGGGTGCTCCGCCGCCGGTCGCGGCTCCAGCGCCACCGGCGCGCGGGCGGCCAGCCAGCCGCCCAGGCCCCGGCACATCGCGCAGTCCGCGGCCACGTACAGCGTGCCCGGTGCGCGGCCGGGCCACGGCCGCCACCGGGGCAGCCAGGCGCGCACGCCCGCCCGGTAGGCCTCCCAGTCCCCTCCGAACGCCGCCCGCAGCTGGCCGCCCTCGTGCCAGGCGGCGAACCCCGCGCCGTAGGCGAAGGCCGCGAGCGCGCCGAGCAGCAGCCGCGGGTCGCCGGTCACCGGGGCCAGGACCAGGTACACCCCGGCGACGGTGGCCTGCATCGGGTTGCGCAGGTAGGCGTAGGGGCCGCTGGTGACCAGCCGCGACGGCGGGTCGAAGGGCAGCGGGGTGCCGCCGCCCACCCGCGCGAACTCGCGGGCCGCCGCCAGCCCCGGCAGGCACACCGGGGCCAGGACCTGGGCGGCCACGAAGGCCGTGCCCGGACCGGGCAGGGCGTCCAGCGCGGCCAGCGGCAGGACCACCATGGCCCCGAACGCCAGGAGCGCCTGCGCCCACATCCGGGCGTGCACCAGCTGGCCGGTGCGCGTCCAGTAGGCCAGCATCAGCGCGGGAATCAGGCACAGCGCGGAGCCGACGAACTCGCCGAGCAGCCAGAGCGGGCCCAGCACCACGACGGGTTCGGCGAGCGGCATGATGATGACGTCCACCCACACGAGCAGGCCGCTGAGCAGCGGCACCGGCAGCAGGCGCAGCAGCAGCGCGGGCAGCGCGCCCCACAGCACCGCCCAGGCCAGCAGCAGGTCCACGGGCATGCCGAGCCACACCGCGCCCTCGGCGTGGAAGGACCACCAGCCGGCGCGCAGCGCGTACAGGTTGAGCGGGACCAGCGTGAACAGGGCCCACGCCCCGGCCACCAGCATCGCCGCGACCTCGCGCGGGCGGGGCGCGCGCCACAGGCACAGTCCGGCCAGCAGGAACAGCGGGGCGAACAGGCCGACGCCGCGGACCAGCGCCGCGGGCAGTTCCGGGGTCATCGGGAGTCCCCCAGCGCGGCGGTGCCGAAGGTGACGGCGAGGTACTCGGCGGCCAGGTCGGTCGCGTAGGACTGGATCGGCCCGAAGTACCAGGAGGGCTCGTAGGTGCGCTCGTAGTCGATGGACCAGGCCAGGCGGGTTCCGGCTCCCTCGGCGTTCCACACGGCCTCGGCGGTGCGCATGTCCATCCAGTTCGCGAAGGCGGTGTCCTCGACCACCTCGAACACCACGCGCCCGCCGTCCTCGCGGATCTCGCTCTCCGTGATCCGGAGCGCCATGTGGCGCGGCGTGGGCTCGGCGCCAGGCTCCAGCGTGCGGCGCGGGGTGAAGCGGACGAGCCGGGTGTCGCCGACCTCCAGTCCCTCGCCGGAGGCCGAGACGGGCTCGGGGAAGGGCACGGCCCGGAGGAAGAGCGCGTCGGGGGCGGCGTAGGCGGGCGGGGCGGCCAGGGCGGCGGCGACGTTCCCCGCGGGCGTGGAGACCAGGACGTAGCCCTCACCGCGGTCCTCCCGGGGCAGCAGGGAGGTTCCGGCGACGCCCTCCAGGGCGAGCGCGAACAGCAGCGGCACCGCGAACAGGGCGTGCCGGGAGCGGTCCCGCCAGGCGACGAGCGCCCCGGCCGTCCAGGTGACCACGGCGACGACCCCGTAGATCAGCGGCGCGGCGATGAGCAGGCAGACCATGCCCTCGCCGAGCAGGGGTCCGGCCAGGGCCAGGCAGAGGGTGGTGACGGCCATGGTGACGCCCATGGCGCTGCGGGCCCGCACGGTGAACACCACGAGCAGGGCGATGGTCGCGGGCAGGCCGACGTAGAACAGCGCGGTCTGGTCCAGGCCGCCCCAGTGGTGGATCCGGAGCGCCAGCAGGGCGGCGAAGGCTGCCAGGACCAGGGCCGCGAGCAGCAGGCGCGCCCTGGAGGGCGCGGGGGAGTCGCTTCGGGGCACGGGGGATCTCCTTCAGCATGCGATTAAATCGCTTGGTTTAATCACTCGATTAAACCGTATGCTGAAAACCTCCCCGAGAGCAAGGAGGGCCATGATGGCCAAGGGCGGCGGAGGACGGCGCACGAGCGAGGAGACGAGGGAGCGGCTCCTGACGGCCGCCAGCGAGGTCCTGCGCGAGGAGGGCTACGCGGGGGCGTCGGCGCGCGGCATCGCCGCGCGCGCGGAGGCCAACTCGGCGCTGGTCTTCTACCACTTCGGCGGCGTCGACCAGCTTCTGCTGGCGGCGCTGGACCGCTCCAGCGCCGAGCGCATGGCGATGTACCGGGAGATCGCGGCACGGGCCGACACCCTGGAGGAGCTGGTGGAGGCGGCGATGCGCATCTACCGGACCGACCTGGAGCGCGGCTACATCACCGAGTTCTCCGAGCTGGTGGCCGCCGCCGTCACCAAACCGGAGCTGCGCACGCAGATCCGGGACCGCTCGGAGCCGTGGATCGCCTTCATCGAGCAGGAGTGGAACCGGGTCCTGGGCGGGTCCGCCCTCGGGAAGCTGCTGCCCGCCCGCGAGGTGGCCTACGGGGCGATCACGTTCTACCTGGGGGTGAACCTGTTCTCGGTGCTCGACGAGGACCACTCGCGCACCGAGGCGGTGTTCGACCTGGCCCGCGGACTGGCCCCCCGGGCCAGGCTCCTGACGCTGCGCCTGCCCCGCCGGGGCCGGGAGGTAGGCTCGCCCGCGGACGAGGAGGACGCATGAGCACAGGCATCACGGTGGCCCCCGGGATCGAGTTCCCCGACACCGCCGACGGCCGGACCCACGTGGCGGCCGCGGTGATCGCCGACGACCGGGGAAGGGTCTTCGCCCAGCGCCGGTCCCCCACGCGCAAGGTGTTCCCGCACTGCTGGGACATCGTGGGCGGACACGTCGAGCAGGGCGAGACCATGCTGGAGGGGCTGGCGCGCGAGGTCGAGGAGGAGACCGGCTGGCGGCTGACCGGGGTGCTGGCGGAGCTGTTCCGGCTGGACTGGGACCCCGGGGACGGCCTGACCCGGCACGAGGTGGACTACCTGGTGCGGGTGGAGGGCGACCTGAACGCGCCCCGCCTGGAGCCGGGCAAGCACACCGAGTTCCTGTGGGTGGACGACTCCCTGGTGCACCGGCTGCGCGACGACCGCGATCCGGGCGACTACTTCATCGCCGACATCGTGCGGCTCGGCCTCGACGCCGCCCGCGCACGCTGACGGGCGGCCGCACACCCGGCGCCGGAGCACCGCACCCCGGCCCCTCGACGGCGCCGACCACGGTGGACGCGGCGTAATACGCGTAATACCATCGGGTGCATGGGCAAGGTACGCATCAGCATCAGCCTCGACCCCGAGCACGCGGACCGCATCAGAAGTCACGCGGAACGGGCGGGAATGGACCTCTCCTCGTACATGGTGAACGCCGCCACCCGGCAGATGGCCGAGGTCGAAGCCGCCGAGGAGGTCTTCTCCGGTATCGACGCCGTCATCGCCGAAGCCGAGGCCGGGGCCGCCAGCTACACCCCGGTCGACGAGCCGGCGGAACTCTCCGAGGGGGAGCGCGGGGAGGTCGCCGACGCCCTGCGCCTGGTCTACGGGGACGAGGCGGACGCGGGCCGGTGGCAGGTCGCGTGACCGTCATGGTGCCGGTGTACGACACCGGCATGCTCATCGCCCTGGCCTCGGGCAAGGCCAAGGCGTGGCACCTGCACCAGGGGCTCGGTAGGACCCCGCACCGCCCCATCGTCCCCGGCCCGGTCCTGGCACAGGCCTGGAGGTCGGACCCGGCCACCGTGCACGCCCTGGGGCGCGTACTCAAGGAGTGCACCGTTCCCCAGGCCAGGTCCTCCGCACCCGCGCTGCGCCCGTCCCGCGCCGGTCAGGTCACCTGCATCATGTGCTCCACGGCGCCCGACACCACCGACTGGCGGCGTATCGGCGTGCTCCTGGACAGCGCGGACCTGCCCCCGAAGAAACGACCGGACGCGGTGGACGCCATGGTCGCCTGGACCGCGGCACGGCACGGGGAGGCCGTGGTGTTCACCAGCGACCCCGACGACATCGGGGCCTACCTCCGGGCGATCGGCACCGAGAGCGTCCACGTGGTCCCCGTCTAGCACCTGTCCGTGCACCGGACCCGTGCGGCACGGCGTCGGTGCCGTCCGTGTGCAGGACGGCGGTCAGGTCAGACGTCGGTGGGCACCCAGGCGAGCACGAGCCCGAGCCACACCGCGAACGGGCCCGCCGCCCGGTCCCGGCCCGGCTCCGTCTCAGGCCGCCCGGCGGACCTCGGCCACCGCGAGCGGCAGCGCCTCCAGCAGGTCGGACGCGCTGATCGGGGCTCCGTCCCGGGCCAACGAGGCGGCGCGTCCGTGCAGGTAGGCGCCGCACATCGCCGCCTCCCTCGCGGGCAGTCCGGCGGCCAGGAGCGCGCCGACCGCCCCCGACAGCACGTCTCCGGTCCCGGCGGTGGCCAGCAGCGGCGTTCCGGTCGGGTTCACGACCACCGGTGCTCCCGGGTGCGCGATCACCGTGGTCGACCCCTTGAGCAGGACCGTGCACCCGAACCGGTCCCGGGCGCGGGCCGCGTGCTCCAGGCGGCGCGCCTCGACGTCCTTCCGGTCCGCGCCCAGCATCCGGGCCAGCTCCCCGGCGTGCGGCGTCAGCAGCGTGTGCGCCTTCCGCTCCCGCAGCAGCTCGCACAGCGGTTCGCCCCACTGCCCGGTGAGCAGGGTGAGCCCGTCCGCGTCCACCAGCACCGGGACGTCGCTGTCCAGGACCGCGCGGAGCTCGTCGGCGTTGGCCGGGTGCGTGCCCCGGCCGGAGCCGACGACGACGGCGGACACCCGCCCGGGCGACAGGTCGGTGCTGTTCTGCGGGTCGAGGAGGCTGGCGACGGCCTCCGGCCAGCGGGCGAGCACCTGGTCCACCACGGCCGGGCCGCCCCCGTAGCGCACCATGCCGACCCCGGTGCGCAGCGCTCCGCCCACGCACAGGACCGCGGCGCCCCGGTAGCGGTCGGAGCCCGCCCGGACGGCGAGGACGCCCCGCCGGTACTTGTCCGACTCCACCCCGGCGACCGGCAGGAGCGAGGCGACATCCGCAGCCCGCGGACTGACCAGGTCGGGCCCGGGCAGCTCCGGGGTCAGCCCGATGTCCACGAGACGGATCCTGCCCGCGCGTTCGGCGCCCGGATCGACGAACAGGCCGGGCTTGTGGGTGCCGAAGGTGACCGTGACATCGGCGCGGACGGAATGCCCGGCCACCTCACCGGTGTCGGCGTCCACCCCGCTTGGCAGGTCCACGGCGACCACGGGGACGGGCGCGTTGGCGGCGAGCAGGGCCAGGGTGGAGTGCGGCCTGCGCAGGCCGCCGCTGCCGCCGATGCCCACGAGCCCGTCCACGACGAGGTCGGCGTCGAACAGGTCGCTCTCGTCGGCGAGGGCGTCGGTGAACCAGCGGACCCGCCCGCCCGCGGACCGCAGGGCGGCGATCCCGCCCTCGTGGACGCGCCGCCCGGCGATCAGGGCGCGCACGGCCGCGCCCCGGGCTGCCAGCGCGGCGCCCGCGTACAGCGCGTCGCCCCCGTTGTCGCCGCCGCCGACCATGAGGACGACCCGCGACCCGTACACGCGGGGCAGCAGCCGCGCGCACTCGGCGGCGAGCCCGGTGGCCGCCCGGCGCATGAGGGCCCCCTCGGGGAGGCGCGCCATGAGCGCGCGCTCGGCCTCGCGGACGGTGTCGGCGGTGTGTGCGGAGCGCACGGGTTACCTCCCAGGTTCGGGTCGGCCACCATCGTGCCGCAGAGGGCTCCGGGTACGGGGGCTCCGCCACACCGGGTGGCCGACAACAAGGAATTTTCTACGCAAAGTGACCAACCCTCTACCCTTCGGAGTGTCGACTTGACACAATGGGGGGCATGCCTCGACCGAGCAAATACGTCTCTCGGTCCGATCTGGGATGGGGTTCCTCGCCCGCGACCCGGGCCAATCCCCGATCCGGACTGGTCATCCACTACGACAGCACCGACCAGGGGCTGGCTGCGAAGGACCACTCGGCCTGCCTCAAGTACTGGCGCGACACCCGCTCCTTCCACACCGGCCCCTCCCGCGGCTGGGACGACGTCGGATATTCCTTTATGTCCTGTTCGCACGGATATGTCCTTGAAGGCCGGGGACTGTACAAGACCCAGGCCGCGCAGCCGGGGGGCAACACCTCCCACTACTCGGTGACCCTGGCCACCGGTCCCACGGACACCATCACCCCGGAGCAGATCAACGCCGTGCGCGCGCTCCGCCAGTGGCTGATGGAACCGGACACGTCGATCGCCGGAACGGTGCTCGGGCACCGCGACTTCGTCTCCACCTCGTGCCCGGGCGACAAGGCCTACGCCCTCGTCCGCGACGGCACGTTCGAAAAGCCCCCCGGGGAGATCACGGAGGTAAACGACATGCTCGGACTCGCGATCGGCAGTACGGGGGACGCGGTCAAGCTCCTCCAGCTCAAGGTCACCCGGGCGGGCTTCGGCGACGCCCTGGGCGCGGGCGGGGTCGACGGCGACTACGGGGAGGCCACCGCCGAGGCCGTACGACTGACCCGCGAGTACGTCGGCAGCCGCGCCCTGCCCGGGTACGGCGACAAGATGACCGCCCACGCCGTCGACCAGGTGGAGGCCGCCGTCATCAAGCGCGCGCTGGCGGGGAGCACCGCGAAGGCGGAGGCCCCCGCGGGGGAGGCCACCCCGGCGTAGGGGAGCACCGACGGGTCGGGGCGCTCCGCGCTCCGACCCGCTCCGACGTCACCCCCGGAACCGGTCCCGGGCCGGGCTCCCGTCATTCGCAGGCGACGCCGTCGCCGTCGCGGTCCAGGTGGGAGCCGTAACCCGGGTCGCCGCGGCGTACGGGCGCCGCACCCGCGGCGCGCGCCGCGTCGCAGTTCTCGTAGTAGGCCGGGGCGGCGCCGCCGGTGTCACCGCCCCCGCCCCCGCCGCTGCCGCCGTTGTCCGGGCGTTCGGTCACCGTCTCCGTGACGGTCTCCGTGGCGGTGACCGTCACCTCCACCTCGACCTCCTCGGTCGCGGTGGCGGTCGGCTCCACCGTCTCGGACACGGTCGCGGTCACCGTGGCGGCCGGGGGCGGCGGACCCGCCTGGTCGGAGCCGCCTCCGGCCAGCGCACTGGCGCAGGAGCCGATCATCACGGTCAGGACCAGGGCGCCGAAGCACCCCAGGCATCCGAGGCCGATCTTGCCGCCGGTGGACACGGTGGCGGGGGAACGCGGGGGCAGGGACATGGCGGGGCTCCGGGGGATGCGCAGGGAGCGGTGGAGCGGGTACCGCGCTGGACGGGTGCGTGCGGGCGGGGACGCGCGCGTGCGCCGACGATATACGAGCCAGCCGCGAAAAAGGTCCCTTTCGCGGTAGAAAGCGGCTTTCGCGACGCCCGGCCGTTCTGCCGCCGCACCCGGCCGCTCCGTTGCCGTACCCCGACGCCCAACCTGAGACCGCCGCACGCCCGGACGGACACCTCGGGAGACCCGGCCGGGCACCGCCGGACACCGGCGAGCGCCGCCGGGAACACAGCACGAAGCCCCGGCCGCGGGGCATGCGGCCGGGGCTTCGCGGTGCGTGCGTGGGCTACTGGACCGTCGTGACGATCGGGTCCTCCATGCCGAAACTGGGGTCGTAGCGGACCTCGGTCACCACGACCTCGCCGACCACGGCGATCTGCCCCGAGACCGAGGAGCCGGGCGCGAGGGTGCCGACCTCGATGTGCTGGATGTCGGCGAAGATCGCGTCGGCCCAGTCGGTGCGCTCGGTCCCGTCGGAGAGCACCGTCGTGAAGTAGAGCGGGTTGATGTCGAGCGGCTCGTCGCCGTTGTTGGTGAGCTCGACGTCGAGCACCGTGTAGACGGTGTCGTCGATGGTGTCACCGGCCGTGCCCGCCGCGGTGGCGGTCAGGGTGACGCCCTGCTCGTTGGCGGGCTCCTCGGCCGCGCCGCCCTCGGACTCCTGCGTGCCCTCCTGCTGGGTGGGCGCCGAGGGCGTGGAGGTCGAGGCACTGTCGTCGCCGCCCGCCATCGAGGCGATGATCACGATGACGATGACCACGATGACCACCAGGCCGAGGCAGCCGCCGCCGATGCCGAGGCCGACCTTGGCGCCGGTGGACATGCCCTTCTTCGGGGGCTGGCCGCCGGGCGGCGGGCCGTAGGGGTCTCCGGGACCGCCGGGGGGCATGCCGCCGTAGGGGGGCTGGCCGGGAGGCGGTCCGCCCGGGCCCCCGTAGGGCGGCTGACCGCCGGACGGGTCTCCGTAGCCGGGCTGGCCTCCGCCGGGAGGGCCGTAGCCGGGCTGGCCGCCGTAGGGCTGGTAGCCGCCGGTGCCGTCACCGTGGGGAGGCTGCTGGGGGCCGGAAGGGTACTGGGGATAGGACAACGGGGTGCTCCGGTCTCGTACACGATGCCTGAGGGAATGTGCCGCGGGCCTGAGCCGTGTAGCGGCTGGAACACATGCGGCTTCGAGGACCATATCCGACGCGGGTGTGCCGCCGCCTCGCTAGCCCCGTGTCTGCGCTGTCCGGAATGGGACGTTTCCGCTGGCGGGCGGGCCCGGGCGGGGCAGCCGTCGGGGGACGGTGCGATCCGGTGGCCCTGACGTACTACGCTGTGTCGTAGAAGCCCGCTGGCATGGTGTGAGGACGACGAGCGGAGGCGGCGTGGTCGACTGGCTGACCATGACGATTCAGATGGTGTCACTGGCGTTGGCCGGGTGGTGCCTCGTCTCGACCTTCCGCGACCAGCCCATGGTGGTCCCGCACCTGGTCGGCATGGCTGTCCTGTGGCTGCTCGTGCTCGGACAGGTGGCCGCCACCGTCGTCACCATGGTCGGCGGCGAGCGGCCCGCCGAGACGGCCATGTTCGTGTCCTACCTGGCCACGGTCGCTCTGCTGCCGCCCGCGTGCGCCGTGTGGGGCTTCATGGAGCGGAGCAGATGGGGCCCGGCGGTGATCGCCTTCGCGTGCCTGATCCTGCCCGTCCTGTTCGTCCGCCTCGAACAGCTCTGGAGCCCCGTTGTCTGAGTCCGCCGCGACCCGGGACAGAACCCTGCGCACCGGCCCCGGGCGGCTGCTCGTCGCCGTGTACGGGGTGTTCGCGCTCGCCGCGACCGCGCGCGGAGGCTACCAGCTGGCCACGAGGTTCGACGAGGCGCCGCTGGCCTACGGGCTCTCGCTGCTCGCCGGGGTGATCTACCTGGTGGCGGCGGTGGGCCTGGCCCGGGCCGGGCGGACCTCGCGCAGGGTCGCGCTGGTCTCGTGCAGTGTCGAACTGGTCGGTGTGCTGGCGGTGGGCGCGGTCAGCCTGCTCCTGCCGGGGGTCTTCCCCGACGACACGGTGTGGTCGAACTTCGGCGCCGGGTACCTGTTCATACCGCTGGTGCTGCCGGTGCTGGGATTGTGGTGGATCCTGCGCGTCCACCGCATGGTCCGGGACGACGGGGGCCGCGGCGCCTGAACGGCGTCCCCCGGGCCCGCCTTCCTTTTCCGCGTCCGGGCAGCCCTCCCGCGGGCCGCTACGGCGGCGGACACCGGGCACACCCCTCCCCACCTGCCGGGACGGAACGCCTAGTGTGGTGCCCATGTCCGAACTCCTGACCCTGCCGGTGGCCGTGTCGGCCGACTGGCTCCGCGAACACCGCGACCGGGTGGTCCTCGTCGACTCCCGCTGGTATCTCGACGGGCGCTCCGGCCGCGACGCCCACCGCGCCGGACACCTGCCCGGCGCCGTCTTCACCGACCTGGACACCGACCTGGCCGCCCCGGCCGGTCCCGAGGGCGGACGCCACCCGCTGCCCTCCGCGGCCGACTTCGCCGACGCCCTCGGCCGCCTCGGCATCGGCGACGACTCCTCCGTGGTGGTCTACGACGACGCGGGCGGTTCCGTGGCCGCCCGCCTGGTGTGGATGCTGCGCGTGCTGGGCACCCCGGCGGCCTTCCTCGACGGGGGCGTCCAGGCGTGGACCGGCGAACTGGAGGAGGGCGACGTCACCCCCCGGCCGGTGCACCGCACCCCGCTGCCCTGGCCCGCGGACCGGATCGTGCACACCGACACCGTCCGCGCCGAGGCGGGCGATCCGGCGCACCTGCTGGTGGACGCCCGCGCCCGCGAACGCTACACCGGTGAGCGGCCCGCACCCGTCGACGCCCGACCGGGGCACGTGCCGGGCGCCCGCAGCGCCGAGTGGACGGGGAACCTGGGCGATGACGGTCTCCTGGCCGCCCCGGGAATCCTGCGTGAACGCTTCGCCGCCCTCGGCGCCGACTCCGCCGACACCGTCACCGCCTACTGCGGGTCCGGGGTCACCGCCTGCCACGACCTGCTCGCCCTGGAGCACGCCGGGTACTCCGGCGCCCGCCTGTACCCGGGGTCGTGGAGCCGCTGGGGAGGCGACGACACCCTCCCGGTGGAGACCGGCGACCCCCGGGGCTGAAATCCCTGCGCACCGGGACCCGGACGCGTCGGCCCGAGCCGCCGGGCGCGGGGCGCCGGCGTCCCGGTCCCGTGTTCGGGAGCGCGCCGGGGCACACTCCCGGACACGGGACCGTTGTCAACGATCACCGTCCGTGAGAGGTTCCCGGACGGGGCGTCTTTCCTGTCCTGATCTGGTCACATGTGGAACCGACCCCTCGCACGCGGCGTCAGAGCGTCAGTAGGATTGCCCGGCCCCGGGGAACACGCAGGCAGGGGACGTACACGGCCTCGCTCCCCCATGCCCCACCGCGAAACGAGGAACATTGGCCATCGAACTCCTGCTGTTGCTCATCCTGGTCGGCGTCGCCGTCGTGATCGGCGTCCTGGTCTACGCACAGCGCGCCAAGAAACCGAAGACGGCCCCCGAACCCCCCGCCCCGCCGCGGGACCCCTTCGCCGACACGGGCGACAGCACCGCGGGCGACCCGCGCGCCATCAAGGCGGGCGACATGATCGACTGGGGCACCGAGCGGACCTGGATCCGCGGCACCCTGCGCCTGTCCGAGGGCGGATTCACCTGGTCGGAGCACTTCCTGGAGGTCGAGGGCGGCAAGCGCTGGCTCTCGGTGGAGGAGGACCCCGACGTGGAGCTGGCCCTGTGGACCGGCCGCCCCGACCTGGACATCATCCCCCAGGGCAAGAGCATCGAGCTGGAGGGCACCGTCTACCGGCTCCAGGAGAAGGGCACCGGCTCCTACCGCTCCGAGGGCACCACCGGGCTCAAGGCCTCCGGGGGCCTGGACTACGCCGACTACGAGTCCGACGACGGACGGCTGCTGTCCTTCGAGCGCTTCGACCACGGGCGCTGGGAGGCCAGCACGGGGAACAAGGTCGCCCCGGGCACCTTCACCATCTACCCGGGGAGCTGACCGGAACGTGCGCGCGAGCATCAGCGCCCCCTTCGTCGACACCAGCGCCGACGACCTGGTCTGGGCCCTGGGCCACCCGCTGGTCGATCCCCTGGCCGCCCGCACCGTCCGGGTGCCGGGGGCCCGGGTCGAACTGCGTGTGCTCGGCGCCTCCCACCAGGTGGTCGTCACGCCGGAGCCGTCGCCCGGGGCCCTGGTGGCCGGGGAGCCGCTGGTGGAGACGGTGGCCTGCCTGCCCGGCCTCCCCGGCGGCCTGCCCGGCAGCGCCGACCGCCCCGACCTGGGCGGCTACCGCTTCGGCTCGCGCGTGGAGTCCCTGTCCCGCACCGAGCTGGCCCGCCGGGTGGAGGGGATCCACCGGGAGGTGGAGGACTCCCCCGGCGGCCTGCTCGTCGCCTTCCCCGGCGATCCGCTGGCTGTCACCGCGCTGCACCTGGTCCCCGGCGGACCACTCGGCTGGCGCACCTGGCACGCCTACCCCCAGAGCGGCGAGCTGGTGACGACCACCTCGACCGTGACCCTTCCCCCCACTTCCGGGAGAACCGCACCATGAAGGCATACGAGGAGCCCGCGAACAACGGCAACAGGAACGTCATCATCACGGTGTTCGTCGTGATCGGCGTCATCCTGCTGGTCCTGATCCTGCTCAGCGCCTGCTCCAACAACAGCAACAACTACTGCCCCGACGACGACGTGGTCCAGGTCGAGGGCTATGACGACGACGACTGCGACGGATCCTCGGGGTCCTCCGGCGGCGGAGGATTCTTCTTCTTCGGCGGGGGAACCGGCAGCAGCAGCTACAGGGACAACAACAGCAGCTACAGCGGCGGCAGCAGCAGCAACGGCAGCGGCAGCAACTACCGCGGCGGCGGCAGCGGCTTCGGCAAGTAGTCTCCTTC
Organism: Nocardiopsis sp. M1B1; assembly: GCF_052466615.1. NCBI lineage: Bacteria > Bacillati > Actinomycetota > Actinomycetes > Streptosporangiales > Nocardiopsidaceae > Nocardiopsis > Nocardiopsis sp. M1B1. The sequence continues at coordinate 821,379 of NZ_CP196194.1, read as the reverse complement.
CCCACACGTCACGAACACGTCAACCGAAATCCCCTACCTGCGAACAGGACCATGAACGAGATCCTCCTCAACGCGCTCGGAGCCCTCGCCTACGGCGGAGTGGGCATCGTCATCCTCGTGCTGGGCTACCTCCTCACCGACCTCCTCACCCCCGGCAAGCTGCACGTGCTGATCTGGGAGAACCGCAACCGCAACGCGGTCCTGCTGGTGTCCGCGAACACGCTGGGGTCGGCCATCGTCGTCACCTCGGCGATCCTCTCCAGCGAGTCCGAGATCGGACTGGGCGCGGGCCTGCTCTCGACCGCCGTCTACGGCCTGATCGGCCTGGGCGTGATGGCGCTGTCGTTCGTGCTGATCGACCTCCTCGTCCCCGCCAAGATCGCCCAGATGATCAGCAGCGACGAGCCGCACCCGGCCACCTGGGTGAGCGCCTCCGCGCACGTGGCGATCGCGGTCGTCATCGCCGCGGCCCTGACCTGACGCCCCTTCCCCCCACCGGCCCCCTGCCCCGGGCAACCGCACCACCGCACCACCACACGAAGGCAGTTCCGTTGACTGAGACCACCGCCCGCACACGGCCCCGACTGCCGGTATCCGCCAGGGCGGCCCGGTTCCTCGTGTTGCTGGCGGTGTTCGTCTGCGCCGCCTGCGGTCTGGTGTACGAGCTCGCGCTGGTCGCCATCGGCAGCTACCTGCTGGGCGACAGCATCACCCAGGCCTCCGTGGTCCTGTCGGTGATGGTGTTCGCGATGGGCGTGGGCTCCCTGTTGTCCAAGCGCTTCCAGGCGCACCCCGCCGCGGCCTTCGCGGTGATCGAGGGCCTGCTCTCGCTGGTCGGCGGACTGTCCGTGCTGCTGCTGTACGGGGCGTTCGCCTGGTTCTCCGCCTACCAGCCCGCCCTGGTGGTGCTGTCGTTCGCCATCGGGCTCCTCATCGGCATGGAGATCCCGCTGCTGATGACGCTGATCCAGCGCATCCGCAGGCAGGACGCCTCCGACGCGGTCGCCGACCTGTTCGCCGCCGACTACGTGGGCGGCCTGATCGGCGGCCTGGCCTTCCCGTTCCTGTTGCTCCCGCTGCTGGGCCTGCCCAAGGGCGCGCTGATGGTGGGCGCGCTCAACGCCGTCGTCGGCGTGGCGGTGGTGCTGTGGCTGTTCCGCGCGGAGCTGACCCGGCGCGCCTACGCGGGCCTGAGCCTGGGCCTGGCGCTCATCATCGCGGTGCTCGGCCTGGCCTACGCCTACGCCGACCAGTTCGAGGTGGACGCGCGGCAGGCGCTGTACCGCGACCCGATCGTGCACGCCGAGCGCTCCGAGTACCAGGAGATCGTGCTCACCCGGTCCCTGGACGGCCAGGACGTGCGCCTGTTCCTCAACGGGAGCCTCCAGTTCTCCAGCCTGGACGAGTACCGCTACCACGAGTCGCTGGTGCACCCGGCGATGGCGGGACCGCACGAGGACGTGCTGGTGCTGGGCGGCGGTGACGGCCTGGCCCTGCGCGAGATCCTGGCCTACGACGACGTGGCCTCGGCCACCCTGGTGGACCTGGACCCGGCCGTGATCGAGCTGGCCTCGACCGACCCGGTGATCAGCGGCCTCAACGGGGACTCCTTCGAGGACCCGCGCGTGGACGTGGTCAACGCCGACGCCTTCCAGTGGCTGCGCGAGAACCGCGAGGAGTTCGACGTCATCATCGCCGACCTCCCGGACGGGGACTCCGTGGGCACCGCCAAGCTCTACTCGGTGGAGTTCTACGCCCTCCTGCGCCACGCCCTGTCCGAGGAGGGCCGCATGGTCGTGCAGGCGGGTTCGCCCTTCTTCGCTCCGGAGGCCTACTGGGGCGTGGGCGACTCCCTGGAGGCGGCGGACCTGGCGGTCACGCCCTACAACGTGGACGTGCCGAGCTTCGGCAACTGGGGCTTCTACCTCACCTCGCCCGGGTCCGCGCCCGAGCTGCGCGTCCCCGAGGACGCGCCGCCGCTGAGCTTCCTCGACCCGGCCCTGCTGGAGGCCGCGCAGGTCTTCCCCAAGGACCGCCGCGAGGAGGACGTGGAGGAGTCGACCCTCATGCACCCGAGGATCATCGGCTACCACCAGGGGGCCTGGCGGGGCTACTGACGCCGGTCCGCGGACCGGCGCCGCCTCTGAGGCAAACACCGCGCGGCCTGAGGACTTGGGCCAGTGGGCGGCCACGCGGTGTGTCTGGGGAGGGGCTGGTCGGGGGCCCGGTCCCGTCCGGGGACGGCGGTCGCGGGCGGAGAGGCGGACGGAAGGTCTGCGGCGCCGGACGGGACGGGGGTGTGCGCCTCCCCGTGTTCCCCGACGACCTGGGCCCATCCTGACCCGCTGGTCGAACTCGGCGAAACCGCCACGCCGTACCCGACACCGGCCCAGCCAACCCCTTACCCAGACTTTCCCGCCCTTTTCCGGCTTCCCGCCCGCCCGCCGCCGTGGCGCCCGGTTCGCCGGAGCGGCCCGCGAGCCGTGTGCCGCGCGCGTCGGAGCCCTAGCGGCCCGTGGCAGGGTTCCCGTGGCGGGCCCGCTCAGGCGCGCTCCAGGGCGGCGAGGGCGGTGACAGCGCCCAGCTCCCAGCAGGCCTCGCGGTCCCGTGCCTCCGGTCGGCCCGTCACGGTGACCGGCGGGCGGTGCCGCCGCCACCCCATGCCCTTGGCGATCGACTCGACGGCCCGGACCGCGCCGGAGGCGTCGTCGTCCCCGTGCACGTACAGCGCGTAGGGCAGCCCCTCGGTCGCTCCCTGGGCGGGGTAGAAGACCGTGTCGAAGAAGTGTTTGAGGGCGCCCGACATGTACCCGATGTTGGCCGGGGTCCCCAGGACGACGGCGTCGGCGCCGAGCAGGTCGCTGGCCGTGGCCGACAGCGCCGCCTCCGCACGCACCTCGACCCCCTCGATGTCGTCGTCGCGGGCGCCCTCCAGGACCGCCTCCAGCAACTGCCGGGTCGCGGGCGAGACCGTGTGGTGAACGATGAGCAGTCGTGCCATGTCCCCCACACTAGGAGGCGGCGGCGCGCCACCGCCGCCTCCCGCACGGCGCCACCCGGCACCGGCGCTCAGCCGACGCCCGCAGCAGAAAGCCAGGCCCCGCCATGAGCCAGCCCCCGCACGGTCCCGGTGACGGATCCGCGGACCGCGACCAGCCGCCCACGGGTCCGCCCCCCGCAGGCATGCCGCCCACCGGCTGGCAGCCGCCCCCGGGACCGCCCCCCGCTCCCGGCTTCGCCCGTTCGGTCCCTCCCGCGCCGGGGGAGCCCGGAGGCGCCAGGGAGCACTCCCCCTGGCTGTTCCTGAGCCTGGGCTGCGGCGCCCTGTTCCTCATCGGGATCGGCCTGGTCCTGCTCATCGTCTTCGTCTTCGACGACCGCGCCGAGCGGAGCGAGGGCGCGTTCGGACCCCTCGGTCACGGCGGCGCGTCCGCCACCGGGGACCGCGCCGCCGCCTGACCGCGCGGCGGCGGGGGAGTGTGTGTCCTCATCCGAAATTCAGCGGGAAAAAGCCGGAAAACATGTCCTTTCCTCTGAAATTCCACGTGTCACAGAAAGGACATCGCACCCCGTAAGGGCACGATCGCGCAATTCCTTCACCCGGTCGCGCACGGAGAACGCGGATGTCGGACATTGACCGGCCATTCGACGTTACCTAAGGTGCGACGGCACGCGCACCACCCGCTCGCACCACCGTGCCAGCAGGACATACGCGGACGTAACAACCGTTCTCGCCCGCCCCGGCGGCGCACACGCAGGAACGAGGAACACATGCCGCACAACGTCCGTGCCGCACTCGTCCAGACCGAATGGACGGGCGACACCGAATCCATGCTCGCCGTCCACGAGAAGCACGCGCGCGACGCCGCCGCACAGGGCGCGCGGGTGATCGGTTTCCAGGAGGTGTTCAACGCCCCCTACTTCTGCCAGGTGCAGGACCCCGAGCACCACCGCTGGGCCGAGGCCGTCCCCGACGGCCCCACCGTCACCCGGTTCAGGGCGCTGGCCCGGGAGCTGGGCATCGTCATGGTCCTGCCGGTCTTCGAGGTGGAGTCCCCCGGCTTCTACTACAACACCGCCGCGGTCGTCGACGCCGACGGCAGCTACCTGGGCAAGTACCGCAAGCACCACATCCCGCAGGTCCACGGCTTCTGGGAGAAGTACTACTTCCGCCCCGGCAACCTCGGCTGGCCGGTCTTCGACACCGCCGCCGGGCGCATCGGCGTCTACATCTGCTACGACCGCCACTTCCCCGAGGGCTGGCGGGCCCTGGGGCTGGCCGGAGCCCAGCTGGTGTACAACCCGTCCGCGACCAGCCGCGGCCTGTCCGCCCACCTGTGGAAGCTGGAGCAGACCGCGGCGGCCGTGGCCAACGCCTACTTCGTCGCCGCGATCAACCGCGTGGGCGTGGAGGAGTACGGCGACAACGACTTCTACGGCACCAGCTACTTCGCCGACCCGCGCGGGCAGTTCGTCGGCGACGTCGCCTCCGACACCTCCGCCGAACTGGTCGTGCGCGACCTGGACCTGGACATGGTCGACCAGGTCCGCCGGCAGTGGGCCTTCTACCGCGACCGCAGGCCCGACGCCTACGGCCCGCTGGTCCAGGGCTGAGGGGGCGCGCCATGGCACGACGCACCGTCATCCGCGGCGGCCTGGTCGTCACCGCCGCCGAGGAGACCGAGGCCGACGTCCTCGTGGAGGGCGAGAGGGTGGCCGCGCTCGCGCTGCGCGGCAGCGACGCCGCCCGCTCCTGGGCCGACAGCGGCGCCGAGGTCATCGACGCCTCCGGGCACTACGTCGTCCCCGGCGGGGTGGACGGCCACACCCACATGGAGATGCCCTTCGGCGGCACCTCCTCCTCCGACACCTTCGAGACGGGCACCCGGGCCGCCGCCTGGGGCGGCACCACCACGATCGTCGACTTCGCCATCCAGCGGCCCGGGGAGTCGGTGCGCGCGGGCGTGGACGCGTGGATGGCCAAGGCCGAGGGCGACTGCGCGGTGGACTACGCCTTCCACGCCATCCTCTCCGACGTCAACGCGTCCTCGCTCGGGGAGATGGACGCCCTCGTCGACGAGGGCGTGACCTCGTTCAAGCTGTTCATGGCCTACCCGGGTGTGTTCTACAGCGACGACGGCCAGATCCTGCGGGCCATGCAGCGCGGCGCCGCCAACGGCGCGCTGACCATGGTGCACGCCGAGAACGGCATCGCCATCGACGTGCTGGTCGAGCAGGCCCTGGCCGAGGGCCGGACCGACCCGAGGTACCACGGCGAGGTGCGCAGGGCCCTGCTGGAGTCGGAGGCCACCCACCGCGCAGTCCAGCTCGCCCGGGTGGCGGGCGCGCCTCTGTACGTGGTGCACGTCTCGGCGCGGGAGGCGGTGGAGGAGCTGGCCCGGGCGCGCGGGATGGGGCTCAACGTGTTCGGCGAGACCTGCCCCCAGTACCTGTTCCTGTCCGCCGACAACCTCGCCGAGCCCGGTTTCGAGGGTGCCAAGTACGTGTGCTCCACGCCTCTGCGGCCCCGGGAGCACCAGGAACACCTGTGGCGGGCGCTGCGCACCAACGACCTGTCCGTGGTCTCCACCGACCACTGCCCGTTCTGCTTCGCCGGGCAGAAGGACCTGGGCCGGGGCGACTTCTCCAGGATCCCCAACGGCATGCCGGGGGTCGAGCACCGCATGGACCTGCTGCACCAGGCCGTGGTGGAGGGCCGCATCGGCAGGCGCCGGTGGATCGAGATCGCCTGCGCCACCCCGGCACGCATGTTCGGCCTGTACCCGGCCAAGGGCACGATCTGCCCGGGCTCGGACGCCGACATCGTGGTCTACGACCCCGGCGCCGAGCACGTCCTGTCGGCCGAGACGCACCACATGAACGTGGACTACTCGGCCTACGAGGGCAGACGGGTCACCGGCCGGGCCCGCACCGTGCTCTCGCGCGGCCGGGTCGTGGTGGACCGCGGCGCCTACCTGGGCGAGGCCGGGCACGGACGGTACGTGCCCCGGTCCACCTGCCAGTACCTGGTCTGAACGAGAGGGCAGCACATGGACATCGGACTCGTCCTCCAGACCGACCCGCCCGCCGACCTGCTGGTCGAGCGGATGGTCCGCGCGGAGGGGTACGGCTTCACCCACGGGTGGACCTTCGACTCGGTCGTGCTCTGGCAGGAGCCCTTCGTCGTCTACAGCCGGATCCTGGAGCGCACCAGCGGCCTGGTCGTGGGGCCCATGGTGACCAACCCGGGCACGCGCGCCTGGGAGGTGACCGCCTCGCTGTTCGCCACCCTGAACGACATGTTCGGCAACCGCACGGTGTGCGGGATCGGCCGGGGCGACTCGGCCATGCGGGTGGCGGGCCGCCGTCCCGCCACCCTGGAACGCCTGTCCCGGGCGATGCGCGCGATCAAGGACCTGGCCGAGGGCCGGGAGGCCGACGTGGACGGCGCGGCCCTGCGCCTGCCGTGGGTGCGCGACGGCGCCCTGCCCGTGTGGATGGGCGCCTACGGGCCCCGGGCCCTGGAGCTGGCGGGCCGCCAGGCGGACGGTTTCATCCTCCAGCTGGCCGACCCCTACCTGACCGAGTGGATGGTCCGGGCGGTGCGCACGGCCGCGGCCGACGCCGGGCGCGACCCCGACGCGGTGACGGTGTGCGCGGCGGCGCCCGCCTACGTCACCGACGGCTCCGAGCGGGGACTGGCCCACGCGCGGGAGCAGTGCCGCTGGTTCGGCGGGATGGTGGGCAACCACGTGGCCGACCTGGTCGCCCGCTACGGCGACTCCTCCGACGCGGTCCCGCGGGAGCTGACCGACTACGTCAGGGCACGGCGGGGCTACGACTACAGCCACCACGGCCGGGCGGACAACCCCGACACCGCGTTCGTCCCGGACGGCATCGTCGACCGGTTCTGCCTGGTCGGGCCGGTGGAGGAGCATGTGCGGAAGCTGGAGCGGCTCCGGGAGGCGGGTGTGGACCAGTTCGCGGTGTACGCGATGCACGACGACGTGGACGGGGTCATCGACGCCTACGGGCGCCACGTCGTCCCGGCCGTGTCCTGACCCGCGCCGCGGAGCCGCCGGGGCGCGGGCGACCGCGCCGTGGCGGCCCCGTCCTCATGGTGGAGGGCGGGAGAAGGCCGGGAGCCGGAAGGCCGGGACCAGGAAGGTCGCGGCCCGGGACCGGCGCCCCGGTCGGGGACGGCCCGGACGGGACGGCGTCCGGGCCCGCTTCCCCACCTCACGGAGGCCGCCCTTCGGGGCGAACGGTCCGGTGGTAACCCTCCCGACCCGCCCACGACACCTGTGCGCCTTGTGACGTGCGAGGATATTCGGCGGCCCGGAACGAATCCGGACTTTTCGCCGCGCTTCCAGGGGTCCCCCCGGTGGGCCCGGCAGTGCTTCGCATCCCCCGCCCTCCCCGTCCGCCCACCGAGACCAGGTGACCCGTGACCCACAGCCCGACCCCGCCGGAACCCGCCGCCGTCACCCACCCCGACGGCCGGGTGTCCCTCGCCGAGGGGACCGCCCTGCCCGAGGGCCCCTACGTCAACGCCGACCTCCAGCCCGTCCCGATGTCCCGGCGCACCTGGGGCACCGGCAGCTTCGGAGCCCTGTGGGTGAGCATGTCGGTCAGCATCCCGGCCTGGACCCTGGCCAGCGGCCTGATCGCGGCGGGCATGGACTGGCGCCAGGCCATGCTCGCCGTGGTCCTGGGCAACCTCGTCGTCCTGCTGCCCATGGTGCTGACCGGCCACGCGGGCGCCAGGTACGGCATCCCCTTCCCCGTGTTCGCGCGCGCCTCCTTCGGCCTGCGCGGCGCCAACCTGCCCGCGCTGCTGCGCGGCGCGGTCGCCTGCGGCTGGTACGGCATCCAGACCTGGGTCGGCGGCCAGGGGGTCTACGTCCTGCTCGGGCGGCTGCTCGGCGACGGGTGGACGGGGGCGGCGGCGCTGGGCGGCCAGCCGTGGACGCTGTGGCTGTCCTTCGGCCTGTTCTGGGCCGCCCAGCTCGCGATCATCCTGTGGGGCATGGAGGGCGTGCGCCGGACCCAGGTTTGGGCCGCGCCGCTGATGATCCTCGGCGGCGTCGCCCTGCTGGCCTGGATGGCCGTGGAGGCCGGGGGCCTGGCCCCGATGCTGTCCCTGGACTCGGGCGAGCCCCTGGACTGGGGGCCCTCCTTCTGGGCGCTGTTCTTCCCGTCGCTGATGGGCGTGATCGGCTACTGGGCGACCCTGACCCTCAACATCAGCGACTTCACGCGCTTCTCGTCCTCCCAGCGCGCCCAGGTGGTGGGCCAGTCGCTGGGGCTGCCCACCACGATGACGCTGTTCTCCCTGCTGGCCGTCATGGTCACGGCGGGCACCGCGGCCGTCTACGGCGAACCCCTGTGGAACCCGATCGACGTCGTGGCGCGGATGGACAGCGGGATCGGCCTGCTCTTCGCAGTCTTCGTCGTGCTGCTGGCCACGGTCTCCACCAACATCGCGGCCAATCTGGTCGGTCCGGCCTACGACCTGTCCAACCTCAGACCGCAGTTGATCAGCTTCCGCGCCGGGGCGATCACCACCTGCGTGCTCAGCGTGCTGATCATGCCGTGGCGGCTGCTGGAGAACGAGAGCGTCTACATCTTCACCTGGCTGGGCACGGTGGGCGGTCTCCTGGGCACCGTGGCGGGCATCCTGCTCGCCGACTACTGGCTGCTGCGCCGCACGCGGATGAACCTGCCCGCGCTGTACGAGCGCGGCTCGGAGTACTGGTACCGGCACGGGTGGAACTGGCGCGCCCTGGTGGCCTTCGGCGTCGGCTCGGTGCTGGCCGTGGGCGGTTCGCACTCCCCCGAGGGCTCGGGCCCCTTCCCGGCCGAGGGCCTGATCCCGTTCCTGGCCCCGCTGGCGGACTACGGGTGGCTCGTGGGGCTGGCCAGCGGCCTGCTGCTGCACTGGGGTCTGGGCGTGCTCCTGCCCCACCGCGACGCCGGGGAGCGGGCCGCGAGGAGGTCGGAGGGGGCCTCCGCCGGCTGACCGGGGCCTCGCGGCGGGCCCTTCGGGGTCAGTCCCGCCGGGTCCACTCCTCGTGGGCGGACCCGGCCGTCGGCGGGAGGCCGACGCCGAAGGCGCCCTCGTCGTCGTAGAAGTGCTCTTCGCCTTCTTCGTACTCTTCGAGCTCTTCGTCCCAGTCATGTTCCATGCCCGGCTTTGCCCTTCTTTTGGCACCGTCTCATCGACGCTCGGCGCTCGGAGAAGGTTGTCCCGGCGGCGGGGAGCACCGGAGGCCGGGGAGCGCGGAGGACGGCCTCACTCCGCGCTCCGCGGCGTCACCTGTAGCCGTCGGGGTTGGCCGACTGCCAGCGCCAGGCGTCGGCGCAGGCCTCGGCCACCGTGTGCTCGGCCTTCCAGCCCAGTTCGCGGTTGGCCAGTCCCGGGTCGGCGAAGCAGGTGGCGATGTCGCCGTCGCGGCGCGGCCCCACCCGGAAGGGGATGGTGTGGCCGCAGGCCGCCTCGAAGGCGCGGATCGCCTCCATGACGGAGGTACCCGTCCCCGTCCCCAGGTTGAAGGCCCTGAGCCCCTTCTGCGAGGCCAGGTGGTCGAGCGCCGCGACGTGCCCCCGGGCCAGGTCCACCACGTGCAGGTAGTCCCGGACCCCCGTGCCGTCCTCGGTGTCGTAGTCGTCGCCGAAGACCGTCAGCTCGGGCAGCCTGCCCGCGGCGACCTTGGAGATGTAGGGGAAGAGGTTGTTGGGGATGTCGTTGGGGTCCTCCCCGATGAGGCCGCTGGGATGGGCCCCGACCGGGTTGAAGTACCGCAGCACGGTGATCCGCCAGTCGGGCGAGCTCACCGCGAGGTCCTCCAGGATCCTCTCGCCGAACAGCTTGGTCGCGCCGTAGGGGTTGGTCACCCGCAGCGCGCTGCCCTCGGCGATCGGCACCGTCTCGGGGTCGCCGTAGACGGTGGCCGAGGAGCTGAACACCAGGTCGCGCACCCCGACGCGGTCCATCGCCTCGGCGAGCGTGAACAGGGCGTCCAGGTTGTTGCGGTAGTACCGCAGCGGCTGGCTGACGGACTCCCCCACCGCCTTGAGCCCGGCGAAGTGCACCACGGCCTCGATGCCGTGCTCCACCAGGACGCGCTCGACGACGCCGTGCTCGGTGCAGTCGCCGAGCACGAACGGGATCCGCGCGCCGGTGATCCTCTCGACCCGGCGCACCGCCTCCTCGCTGCTGTTGACCAGGTTGTCCAGGACGACCACCTGGTGCCCGCGCGCGACCAGCTCGACCGCGGTGTGGGAGCCGATGTACCCGGCTCCTCCGGTCAGCAGAATCCGCACTCTACCCATCCCTTCCGTTGTGGGAACCACGTCCACCCGTACCCGCAGCTCCGCTCAGCGCTTGCCGAGGAGCAGATCGACGGCCCTGGCCGCCGCCTTCCCGTCCTCGTACGGGCAGAAGAGCTCTCGGAACGCCTCGTACTGCTGCTTGGTCCTCTCCTGGTAGCCCTCCAGGTCGACCAGTGTCCCGACGATCTCGTCGGTGTCCCGCAGGACCGGCCCGGGGCCGTACTCCTCCAGGTCGAAGGAGAGGCCTCGGGTGTGGTCGCGGTACTGCTCGTAGTCGTAGCCGTAGACGAGCACGGGACGCCCGGTTCCCGCGTAGTCGAACAACAGTGAGGAGTAGTCGCTGATCAGAACGTCGGAGGCCAGGCAGAGGTCGTTGACGTCCGGGTAGTTGGAGACGTCCTTGACGAAGTCGTCGTCCTGGGTCACGTGGTGCCGGTTGATCAGGTGGTGCAGACGCAGCAGGACGACGTGGTCCTCGCCGAGCTTCTCGCGCATACGCTCGACATCCAGCTGCAGGTCGAACTGGTAGGTGCCGCTCGCCGTGTTGCCGTCGTCCCGCCAGGTGGGCGCGTACAGGACGACCCGCTTGCCCGGGGCGATGCCCAGGGCCTCACGGACCCGCCGTCCGCGCTCTTCGGCGTCGGGAGCGTGCAGAGCGTCATTGCGCGGGTAGCCGATCTCGGCGACCTCTCCTTCGTAGGCCATGGCCCGTCGCATGACCGGCGTGGTGAATGCGCTCTGCGAGAACAGGACGTCCCACTTCTGCGCGTCCTCGGCCAGTCTGCGCAGCCGCTCCTCCGCACGGTCGAAGGATGCGGTGGAGACGTCCAGCCCCACCTTCTTCAGAGGGCTTCCGTGCCAGGTCTGGAAGTAGGTCTGTCCTTCGCGCTTGACGTACCAGTACTGGATGCCGCAGTTGCTGACGATGAACCGGGCCCGGGCCAGCGCCTCCAGGTGCTCTGTGCTGCCGATCAGGACGGTGCGGCCGCCGTCGGGGATGCGGAGGCTGCCGTCATCGGTCGCCCAGACCAGCTCCATGTCCGTGTTCCGGGCCCGCAGCTCCTCGTAGACGGCCCGCGGATTGCACGAGAACTGCTTACCGAAGTAGCTCTCGAACAGCACCATGTCGCGCAGGGGTTCTTCACGCAGTCGCGGGTAGAGCTCCTCCCGCAGACGGAGCCGACCGAAGCCGCTGCCGTCCTCGCCGGTGTAGTCCGCCTGGACTCTGAGCGACATCTCGTAGAGGCGGCGCGGCAGAATCGTGAAGCGCTGCCTGTGATGACGGTGCGCGTCGTGGTCCGCCCCACCCAGTTGACGGTTGAGCATGACGGGGGTCTCGGTGCCGTCCTGGCGGTGGACGACCAGGTCCCACTTCCCCCCGGGCAGCCCCCTCTCCTCGTTCCAGGCGCTTGCCCTCCCCGGATCGATCTCGAGGGTGAAGGTGTTGTCGACCCAGGTGACGGGGAAGGAGTGCACGACGTGGGACAGACGTTTACGCAGATGGAGGCTGGTCGGCCTCTCCTCGGGATCCCCGTTGTAGTCCCCGATCATGTGCAGGGTGCCACTGTCCGTCCACCTGTACCGCTGGATCACCATGCGGGGTAGGCGGTCCACCAGGAGCAGGGCGCCGTGCTTGCTCTTGGTGACCACCAGTTCGCTACGCCCCACCCGGGTGCGGTGCTCCTCGAAGTCGGTGGAGACGACCAGGTTGAACTGTTCCGAGCGCTTGGCCTTGGGAACCACACGCAGTTCCCAGTCCAGTTCCTCGGACCACACAGCCTCGGAGTCACTCTCCGACGCGCCCTCGGCCGCGTCAGGGAAGGAGACCAGGGCCTCCACCGGAACGGAGGCGCCGAGGTACTTGCGCCCGTCCGCGTCCTTGTGAATCGTCATCGGGTAGGAGCGGCGCAACGAGCCCACGCGGCGGATGACCTCCAGGGTCGGCTCGTCGATCGTGCCGCCGCGGGGAAGTTCGCACTCGAGGTGCCAGTGGCCGTCCTCGATCCAGTCCCTGCGGTGCAGGGCGTACTTCTTCTCCACCCGGACCATGAAGCGGCCGCCCGCCTCGAAGGTCGGCAGGACCCGGGTGCTGTCTCCGACGAAGTAGGCTCCGGCGGGCCTGAGGACCCTGTCCTTCTTGGTCCCGCTGAGCACTCCCTCACGGGTGACACCCTGGCCTTGGACCTGCACCTGGATCTCCCACGTGCCGCGGACCAGCATCCCGGCGACCCGGAGTCGGTTCAGGTCGATCGTGGTCTCGAAAGCCGACCACTCAACGCTCTTGGACTGGCCGATGCGGTTGTTGGCGGTCGGATCCGCGAACTGACGGACCGGCAGGGTCTTGGTCAGTCCGAGGCGTGTGTGCTTGAGGCGGAGGGTGATCCGGTTCGCTTCCCGTGAGGGAGCGCCGATGTGGTTGATTGCGGCGTAACCGCTCAGGTGGAGGCGGTTCGCACGCCAGTACAGCTCGGTGACCATGGTGCGGAGGGTGAGTTCCTGGTCCAGCCGGTAGACGTCGTCGGGAACGCCGACCTCAGGATCCTGGAAATAGGGATAGCTCCCGTACCAGTGGCCGCCGTGTCGCACCGCCTCCTGCACCCCACGGCCGTGACCGATCACGGCCAGGAGCTCTTCCGTCCGGCCGTTGCGCAGCAGCCAGTACTGGAGCCTGCTCGAAGCGGGAAGCTCTTCCAGGATCCGAGGATCGATCTTGTCCACGTAGGCGGTGACCAACTCGGCGAACTCCTGGCGGAACTCCTCGGTGACGAGGGGCAGGATCCGCATGAAGATCCAGAAGTCGTCCACCAGCACGCGGCTGTCGTAGGCACGGCGGAGCTCGTGGTGGCCGGCGCTACCGAGGGACTGGCTGACGCTGGAGACCGAGAGGACACGGGCACGCATGTTGGCCGGGTCTGTCCGCTGCTGGGTGATGGAGGCGTTGCCGCCCTCCCTGGCCCGGTAGTGGTAGACGGTGTGGCGCAGGATGTCCACACTGCGCGCCTGGGCGTGCGCCGGAACGATCACCGGCGCGTCCTCGTATCGGCCCGGAGGGAACTCGAAGCCCTCCGTCCGCCAGAAGGAGGTCCGGAACACCTTGTTGCAGGCGATCCGGTCCCGCAGCAGGGCATCCTCCTTGGACACGTGTGTCTTGAGCCGTGTCTTCCGGAACAGGTCCTGGTGCATGTCCGAGGGGTAGGTCCCCTTGCTGTTGAAGCGGACGACGTTACCGCTGGCGAAGTCCGACCCGGTCTTCTCCAGGGAGGAGACGAGCAGTTCGTAGGCGTTGACCGGCAGGACGTCGTCGCTGTCCAGGAAGGCCAGGTACTCGCCCCGGGCGTGGCGCGCACCAGTGTTACGGGCGGGGCCCAAGCCCTGGTTCTCCTGCCGAATCACACGGAAGCGCTCGTCCCTGGCCGCCCACCTCTCGGCGATGGCCAGGCTCTCGTCCGGTGATCCGTCGTCGACCATCACGACCTCGAGGTCCCCCAACGTCTGTCGCGCCACCGACGCGAGGCACGCGTCGAAGTACTCCTCCACGTTGTAGAAAGGGACGACGACACTGAGTTTGGGACTCATCCATCCACTCCATGAGTACGGCAGGAACGGCGAAGGGGAAAGCGGCACAGCGGGACGTCCGCTCCCCGAGCGTGCGCGGCTACCATCCGGTGGCCTCCAGGATCGCCGGTTCCAGAAGCCAGGACAGGGACTCTGAGAACGAGTAGGTGAAATGGCTGTTGTCGTAGTAGGCCAACTGGTTGCCGATAACGGCCGCGCAGGTTCCCTGCGGGCACAGCTGCTCCGTCAGGTCGACGAAGCGCACGTTGTCGGGCACGCCGTCAAGGCCGTCGACGGGTGACTCCTCGGCGAGCCCGTAGCCGACGTCCGTCGTGCACCCCTGGTCCTCGTGCTCACTCACACAGTCCGGGGCGATGAAGTCCAGTCGTGGGGTGTCGCGGACGGCGATCACGTCGATGCCCAGCTCGTCCATCTCCTGCCAGCGCTCCAGGTAGCCGTCCGGCACGTACTCCTCGTCCGGGGCCGCCTGCGAGCGGGTACTGGTGGTGAACACGGCGTCCGGGCGCAGTTCGCGGAGCCGCTCCATCTGGTCGACCTTCCACTCCTCACACTCGGAGTAGACCGCGCCCTCGCGCATCTCAACGGCGGCACTGAACTGGCAGACGTCCTTGGTGAGCGTGACCAGGCGCCACCCCCGGGCCTCGGTCACCTCGCGCAGCCCCTCCATCCAGTGGATGGCGTGCGAACTGCCCACCAGGGCGATGGTCCGCTCCGCGTCCTCGGGGCCGAAGTCACAGCTGACCGTCTCGGTCTCCTGGATGCCCGCGTGGCACTCGTAGATCCGCTGGAGCGAAAGGGCGCGTGCGTCGGCGGGGTCCGGCGAGACCGGTACCTCGGGAAGTCGCACGGCGGATCCGTCGTCCATGAGGACCCGTGCGCCCGGGTAGTTGCCGGGGTCGGAGGCGAGGGCCTCGCGGACCTCGCGGTCGTGCTGGATGCGCATCTCCCAGGCCCCCGCGGCGATCAGGACCGGAACGAGGAAGAGCGCGCCCACCGCGAGGGAGGTCCTGCGGCTGGGACGCAGGGCCGCCAGGCGGTCAGCGCCGCCCTCGACCAGCTTCTTGGTCAGGAAGGCCAGCACGAGGGAGGTGGCCAGGACGTAGAAGCCGCCGACCAGGCTGGGCGCGTTCCTCTCCGTGACCTCCAGGTAGAAGAGGAGCACCGGCCAGTGCCACAGGAAGAGCGCGTAGGAGAAGCCGCCGAAGTAGACCAGGGGCTGCCAGGTCAGGAAGCGGTCAGCCGCCACCGGGCTTCCCGTGGTCCCCGCCAGGATGACCAGGATGGCCGCGCCGGTGGGCCACAGGGCGATGAACCCGGGGTAGGAGAGGGATGGCGGAACCAGCAGGCCGCACAGGACCAGTGCGATCAGGCCGACCCAGCCGAAGACCACACGCAGCGCGCGCGGCAGGCGGATCCGGGAGACCGTCAGCGCGAGGAGTCCGCCCAGAGCCAGCTCCCACACACGGGCACCGGCGTCGAAGTAGGCCCAGGAGGGGTTGGTGTGGGTGATGGACAGCGAGTAGGAGAAGGAGAGGACGAAGACCGTCGCCACGGCGGTGATGGCGGCCTTGCGCACGGTCCACCCGATCCGCGAGGCGATCAGACCGGCGATCGCCAGCAGGACGGGCCACACCAGGTAGAACTGCCCCTGGATGGCCAAGGACCAGAAGTGCTGGAGCGGGCTGGCCCCGTCGTGCTCCGCCAGGTAGTCGACCGCGCCGAAGGCCAGGTGCCAGTTCTGGTAGTACAGCGCGGACGCGAAGACGTCGGAGATGATGTCCGACCAACGGGAACGCGGCAGCCACAGGAGGGTCGCGACCAGCACACCGGCCATGACGACGGCCGCGGCGGGGAAGAGCCGCTTGACGAGCCGTACCCAGAAGGCGCGGAAGGCCACTCCCTTTCCGCGTTCCATCGCGCGCACCAGCGATCCGGTGATGAGGAAGCCGGTGAGCAGCAGGAAAACGTCGACGCCGCCGGAGACCGTCCCGAACCAAATGTGGTAGATAGCCACCAGAGACACCGCGACGGCGCGCAGTCCTTCGATCTCAGGCCGGTACTCCCGCTTCGCCGTCGACAGGGCGGAGCCGGGGACGGGCGTCCCCCGGCTTGCGCCGACAGCGCTCACAGAAGGTGCAGACATAGAGAAGTCCACCACCTCGGGTCAAGGAAAATCGGAGGGGAATCAGGGCCAGACCGCAGCGCGAGGCTTCTCGGAGCGGGGCGAGGGGTCCTGGCCGAGCCATCGAAGGCGTCGTCCTGGCCACAGCTAGGCTACGTGATATTTCATCCCACTTTGCCGCAGGATGAACACCGGCCAACGCACGTACCGGCCCTCGTCCTCACCCGCACTGGACAGGACCGTGACGGTGCCGCTCCGGGAAGGGGCTCCGCGCGACGGTCGCCGTCCACTCAGCACACGAGCGCTCCCGGGAGACCAGGCACGCGCCCCGGCCTCGGCCCATGCCGAGGTGACGTGGGATCGGCCCGGCCCCACGCCGGGGATTCCCGTGACACCTCAGGTCGCCGCAGGCGCTCCCCGAGGCCGAAGGGCGCCTGCGCACGGTCCCGTCCGCCGGTGGGGAAGCGGCCCCGCGCCCCTCCCCCGGATGCAAGGGGGATCACACTCGGGTCGGGCCAGGACGCGAAAAGCCCCAGGAAGGGAAGGGGGTTTCCGTTATTGACCCGAGCTCGACGCGTGACAGAGGGCAGTGAGGCACGTCACCTGACCTGCCAGGAGGCTCCGTCCGCCCGCGCCTGTCGGCACGGGATCGTTCACAGGAGGTGGGGGAAGACCCGGTTGACGACTCGTGTGGCGGCCTTTCCGTCGTCCAGCGGACAGAACTGCTCGATGAAGGCCTCGTAGCGCTCCTTGTACCGCTCCCTCACCCCGTCGGCCCCGCGGATCGCTTCGATCACCTCGTCCGAGGTGCGCAGCAGAGGCCCGGGAGCGGTCTCCTCGAAGTCGAAGTAGAAACCGCGCAGGTGGTCCCGGTACTCCTCCAGGTCATAGGTGAAGAACAGCATCGGACGGCCGGTGTTGGCGAAGTCGAACATCAACGACGAGTAGTCCGTCACCAGGACGTCCGTCACCAGGAACAGCTCCTGGACCTCCGGATACGTCGACACGTCGTAGACGAAGTCCTCACCCACCACTGGCACACGGTCGACGATGTTGGGATGGCAGCGCACCAGCAGCACGTGGTCGTCGCCCAGCGCGGCGTGCATACGGGCCAGATCGAGCTGCAGGTCCAGCTTGTACTTGCCCGCGGAGTAGAACTTGTCGTCGCGCCAGGTCGGTGCGTAGAGCACGACACGCTTGCCTTCGGGAAGGTCCAGCCGGCGACGCACCTCCCGCGCGACGGTCTCCCGCTCGGGTGCGTGGAAGAGATCGTTGCGCGGGTAACCGGTCTCCAGGACCTCCCCCTCGTAACGGAACGCGCTGCGCAGGATCGGCGTGGCCCACGGGCTGGGGGAGACCAGGTAGTCCCACTGGCCGGTCTCCCGGAGCAGACGTTCGTGGTAGTCGCGGTTACCGAACAGGACGTCCTCGATGTCGAAGCCGATGCGTTTGAGCATGGAACCGTGCCAGGTCTGCACCACCTTCTGCCCCGGTCTCTTGTCGAACCATTTCGGCAGGTGGGCGTTGGAGACGATGTACTCCGAGCGGGCGAGCGCCTCGTAGTACTCCCGGCTCGACACGTGGATCTCGCCCAACCCCTCAGGCAGCCTGACCTGGCGGTCCTTGACGAGCCAGGACATCGGCGCCTCGACGCCCCGACGTCCCAGTTCCTCGCATATGCCCCGGGGGCTGTCGGAGTACTGCTTGCCCGAGTAGGAGTCGAAGAGCACACCCGGGGCCACGGACTTCCTCCGGAAGGCGGGGTAGGTCCTCTCCCTCAGGAGCTGCTGCGCGTAGGAACCCTGCTCCTCCGCGCGGATGGCACCGTTGACCCTCAGCCAGGGCCGTCCCTCGCTGTCCGCTTCCAGACTGGCTGCCGGCCCGTCCTCGTCGAAGGTCGAGGGGAGCGACGGCAGCAGGGCGGCGTCCATCCCCACCAGAGCGTCCCGGTGCTCGCTCCCGTCATCGCGCCTCAGGAGGAACCTGTAGGCGCCGGAGGCGAGGGGGAGGGTCTGGCCGAAGAACGGCATGGCCGTGGGAGCGAAGCGGATGTGGAAGGCCGATCCCTCGAACCTCATCGGGAAGGTCCGCTCGTCCATCCGCTCCTTGGCGGACAACAGGAAGGAGAGGCCCGCAGGGTCTTCCCCGTGGTACTCACCGGACAGAAGCAGGTCCCCGCCCTTCCAGGCAACCGAGGTGATGACGGCGGACTGCCGCTCCACACGAAGGTTGAGGCGCTGGGAGAAGTCCGTGCTCACCAGGACGGCCAGTCCCTCGAAGTCGTGACGCGCCGGTTCCACGCGTTGTGCGCTGGCGACGTCCTTGGTCCCGGCCGGTGTCTCCAGCTCCACACGCCAGTCCTCGTGCTCGCGGCTCCCCGTCACGCCCACCCGTTCCGTGTAACCCGCGACGAGTTCGCCGAGACGGACCCGCGCACGGAACGTGCGGCCCTCCGCGGCGACGGGAACCGTGATCTCCGTGTCCCCGGGGTCTCTCCTGAACCGCAGCCCCAAGGGCTGCGCGACCGCGCTCTCGGGAAGCTCGCCGACCAGCACGAGCTCGTTCCCCTGGAGTTCGTGGCCGGTGAGGAGCACCGGTCCGCAGTCCACGGAGAGGCGCAGTTCGTAAGCGTCGGGCCAGTTGGGGCGGACCCATACGCCGGGGGCCACCTCCGCGGGGCCGACACGTCGCACCCTGCTCTCACCGGGCCCCGCGAGCCGTGCGGTCCTGCGGAAGCCCCGGTTGAGCACTCCGAGCTCGACGTACCACTCGGAGTCCTGCCACGTGTCGTCGATCCGCAGCGACCGCGGGTCCACGGTGATCTCGTAGCCGCCCCAGTCCTTGCGGGAGGTGACCACGTCGGAGGCGAAGCGGAACTCGTTCGCCTGGTGCACGGAGACCGGGAGCCGCACCCTCCTCCCGGTACGCCCGTTGACAGCCCAGGCGCTCAGGTGCTGCTGGATGCGCTTGTTGGGCCGGAGGAACTTGAGGCAGACCCTCCCCCGGAGCACGAGCCTGCCGTCACGCCAGAAGGTCTCCTCGACCTTCTGGCGCAGTTCCAGTTCGGTGTCGAGCCGGTAGACCCTGCGGGGGATCCCCATCTCGGGATCATCCTTGAAGGGGTAGTCACCGTAGAACCGGAGCCCATGCCGCACGACCTTCGCCTGCCGCGCCTGGACACTCTTACTGAAGGCGACGACCTGCTGGACCTGTGCTCCCCGGCGCTCGCCGATCAGATGCCACTTGAGGCGTTCGATCGCCGGCATCCTGCGGTGGGCGCGTGGATCGACCGTCTTGAGGTAGGTCGTGGCCAGATCCAGGAACCGATCCAGGAAGTCGTCGTCGGCCTGGTCGAGTACCTGGACGAAGGCACGCAGGTCCTGGCCGAGTGCGACCTGGTCCCACTTCCGCTTGTCCTCCGGCCCCTGGGTCCTCACGATGAAGTCGCTGACCGAGGTCACCGCCTGGAAGCGATCCTCCAGGGCGCGGGGGCGGAACCGGTCCTGAGTGATGGAGCGGTCGTCGCTGGGCCTCTGCCGCCACAGGTAGACGGGCTCGGACAGGACGTCCACGGCCCCCGCCAGGAAGTGGAGCGGGATCACCACGGCCTCGTCCTCGTAGAGGACGCCGACGGGGAAGGACATTCCCTGCCTGTCCCAGAAGGACTTCCGCCACACCTTGTTGGTGGCGAGCCTGTCCACGAGCAGCCTGTCGTCCCGGGTGATGTGCGTCCCGGGCCGCGTGGTCCG
This sequence comes from Nocardiopsis sp. M1B1, assembly GCF_052466615.1. Taxonomy (NCBI): domain Bacteria; kingdom Bacillati; phylum Actinomycetota; class Actinomycetes; order Streptosporangiales; family Nocardiopsidaceae; genus Nocardiopsis; species Nocardiopsis sp. M1B1. The sequence continues at coordinate 801,597 of NZ_CP196194.1, read as the reverse complement.
AAAGATCTCCCTGTGCATGGGAGACTGCCAGACCCTCAACTCGTTGAGCAGGTGAACGTTCCCGCTGGAGAAGTCCGACCCCGTTCGGCGCAGGCTGCTGATGTGGTAGCCGAAGGCGTAGGAGGGGATGACGTCGTCGCTGTCGACGAAGGTCAGGAACTCACCGGTCGCGTGGCGTGCACCGGTGTTGCGCGCAGCGCCCAGACCGCCGTTCTCCTGCCGGACGAGCTTGAACCTCGGGTCCTCCTCGGCGAAGCGTGCCGCGATGTCCGCGCTGCCGTCCTTGGACCCGTCATCCACCATAACGACCTCGAGGTCGGTCCACGTCTGCACGCGCAGCGAACGCAGGCATTCGTCGAGATACCTCTCGACGTTGTAGACGGGAACGACCACACTGAGTGCGACCACGACAACTCCAAGGTTCCACGTATCCGACACGCCCGTCTCACGGCACGGGCTGCGGTGACGCGGACCCGTTGCCGCCGAGTGAGTGATGGGGGATCAGGCTGCCGTGTTCGTCAGTGTGCAGAGGCGCAACAACTGACAAGTCATGACAAGGTGGGCAAAGTAAAACCTAGGCTAACCCATGGCCTCAATTTCCTGAGCACCGTGGAACCGACCGCCGCTCCCCTGGCGGAAACAGCGGACGGCGGCCGCCCCCGGGCGGGGGGACGACCGCCGCGCGGCGTCCGGGGCCTACTCGCCCCTCCACACGGGGGCGCGCTTCTCGGCGAAGGCCGCCGCGCCCTCCATGGCGTCGTGGCTGACGAACACCGGGCCCGTCAGCTCGTTCTGCTTCTCCCACATGCGCTCGGTGGACCAGTCGTCGGAGGAGGTGATGACCTCCTTGGACACCCGCACCGCCAGCGGGCCGTTGGCCGTGATGCGGGCCGCCAGCTCGCGTGCGCCCTCCAGGGCCCCGCCGCTGGCGGTGACGCGGTTGACCAGCCCGAGCTCGGCCAGGCGCGGGGCCTCGACGAAGTCGCCGGTCAGGGCGAACTCCATCGCGATGTTGCGCGGGATGCGGTGCTGGAGGCGCAGCAGGCCGCCCGCACCGGCGACCAGGCCGCGTTTGACCTCGGGGATGCCGAACCTGGCGTCCTCGGCGGCCACGACCAGGTCGCAGGCGAGCACGGCCTCGAACCCGCCCGCGAGGGCGTACCCCTCCACGGCGGCGATCAGCGGCTTGCGCGGCGGGCGCTCGGCGAAGCCGCCGAACCCGCGGCCCTCCACCAGCGGGACCTCGCCGCGCATGAAGGCCTTGAGGTCCATCCCGGCGCAGAAGGTGCCGCCCGCGCCGGTGATGATGCCGACACTCAGGTCCTTGCGCGCGTCGAGGTCGTCGAGCGCCTCGGCGACGCGTGCGGCGACCGCGGCGTTGACCGCGTTCCTGGCCTGGGGCCGGTTGATGGTGATGACGGCGACGCCGTCCTCGGCGGTGTAGAGAACCTCGTCGGACACGGTGCCCTCCCTACTTCGGCGGCATGCGCAGCGCGCCGTCGATGCGGACGACCTCGCCGTTGACGTAGCTGATCTCCAGCAGGGCCCGGGCGAGCCGGCCGAACTCCTCGGCGGTGCCCAGGCGCTTGGGGAAGGGCACCGGCGCGGCCAGGCGCTGCTTGAACTCCTCGGCGGCCTCGCCCTCGCCGTAGATGGGCGTCTCCAGGATGCCGGGGGCGATGGTGTTGACCGTGATGCCGACGGCCGCGAGGTCGCGGGCGGCCGGGAGGGTCATGCCGATGACGCCGCCCTTGGAGGAGGAGTAGGCGATCTGGCCGATCTGGCCCTCGATGCCCGCCAGGGAGGCGGTGTTGACGATGGAGCCGCGCTCGCCGTCCTCGTTGACCGGCTCCGTTCTGGCGATCTCGGCCGCGGACAGGCGCAGCACGTTGAAGGTGCCGATGAGGTTGACCTGGATGACCTTCTGGTAGCTGTCCAGGTCGTGGGGGTTGCCGCTGCGGTCCACGGTGCGGGTGGCCCAGCCGATGCCCGCGCAGGACACGGCCGCCCGGAAGGGTTTACCGGTGTCGACGGCGGCCTGGACCGCGGCCTTGACCTGGTCCTCCTGGGAGACGTCGGTGCGCACGAAGACACCGCCGATCTCCTTGGCGACCGCCTCCCCGCGCTCGGCGTTGAGGTCGGCGACGACGACGGTCGCGCCCGCGGAGGCGAGCTCCCTGGCGGTGGCCTCGCCCAGGCCACTCGCGCCGCCCGAGACGAGGGCGGAGATTGCGTTGAGATCCATGGCGGCACTCTACAGAGGATGCGACCTCCGCACTAGAACCAGGTTCGGTTAATTATGGGTAGCCCCTCCGAACAGGACTTTCGCCCGAAAAACGGGGTTCTTCGCGGAACCCCCGCACACCGTCGTCACGGAGCACTACCGTCCTGTCATGGCGATGACGACCGCATTAGCATGGGCTCAGGAATCGACCCGGGAGGTTTCGATGACCGCTGAGCCGCTCCCCGACTGGTTCATGCCCCCGCCCGGCGGCTGGACCGCCGACGCCATGGACGACCTTCCCCCGGGAGCGCCCCGGATGGAACTCATCGACGGAGCGCTCATCGTGTTCTCCCCCCAGATCCGCTTTCATTCACGGGTCAAGCGACGTCTGTCCACCGTGCTGGAGGGCGTGCTGCCCCCGGAGCTCGCCGTGGACGAGGAGATGACGATCAAGCTGGGTAAGCGCCAGCGCCCGGAGCCCGACATCCTCGTCTACCGCGACACCGACGACCCAGAGGTAGGGGACATCCGGAGCTACTACACCCCGGACGAAGTCCTGCTCGCGGTCGAGATCGTGTCCGAGGAGTCCCAGGACCGTGACCGCTCCACCAAACCCCTCAAGTACGCGCAGGCGGGCATCCCCCACTTCTGGCGGATCGAGAGGGAGGACGGTGGCCCGGCCGTCTACGTCTACGAGTTGGACGGCACGAAGGAACCCCGCTACATCCCTGTCACCGTCGCTCGGGAACGCCTCAAGCTGGACCTGCCGTTCCCGATCGACATCGACGTGAGGGCGCTGTCCCGCTAGGTCCCACGCAACGCGGCGCGCGGTACGCTCCGGCCCCGCGCCGCCGCTCCCGACCGGACCGGTCAGCCCTGACTCCTGCCGAAACGCCCCAGGCGGCGCTGTCGGCGCCGCTGGTGCCACCGGGGCAGCGCCTCCCGGGCCAGGTCCGCGGCGCCGATGAGGCCCGCCTCGTTGCCCAGCTCTGCCGCCGCCACCCGGGCCTCGGGACGGTAGCCGCGCCCCGTGAGGTTGCGCCCGAACGCCTCCCTGGCGGGCTCCAGCAGCAGATCCCCCGCCTCGGACACGCCGCCGCCCACGATGAACAGCTCCGGGTCGAACGCCGCGGCCAGGTTGGCCAGGCCCGAGCCCAGCCACTGCCCGGCCTCGCGCATCAGCTCCACGCACGCGCGGTCGCCCTTGCGCGCCAGCTCGCTGACCAGCGGCCCGGTGATCTGGGCGGCGTCGCCGCCCACCGCCTGGTGCAGGGCCTCCGCCACCGGCGACTGCGAGGCCACCAGCTCCCGCGCCTCCCGCGTCAGCGCGTTGCCGCTCGCGTACTGCTCCCAGCAGCCCCGGTTACCGCACTCGCAGCGGTGGCCGCCCGGCACCACCGTCATGTGCCCGAACTCCCCGGCCAGTCCGTACCGGCCCCGGTGCAGGCTCCCGTCGAGCACGACCGCGCCGCCGATGCCCGTACCCAGGTTCACCACCACGACGTTGTCCACACCCCGGCCCGCCCCGGCGCGCACCTCGGCCCAGGCGGAGGCGTTCGCGTCGTTCTCCACCACCACGGGCAGCCCCAGCCGCAGGGCCAGGGCGTCGCGCAGCGGCTCCCGGCGCCAGGACAGGTGAGGGGCGAACAGCACGTTGGCCCGCCGCTCGTCGACGAAACCGGCGGCGCCCACGCCCACGGCGCGCACCCGGAACTCCCGGCGCAGCTCCCGCACCACCGAGACGATCGTGTCCTCCACGACCGCGGGGCTCTTGCTGCGCTCGGGGGTCTCCGTGCGCAGCCGGGCCAGGATGCGCCCGCCGGGCGTCACCACACCGGCGGCCACCTTCGTCCCTCCGATGTCCACCCCGATCGTCAGGGCGTGCCCGTACCGCGTGTCCGCCACCGTGACCAACTCCACCGCCTCGGACCCGCGCTCCGCGGGTCAGCCACACATGAGAACGCGCACCCGGCCGTCCGCGTGCCCGGGTGCGCGTGGAAGGAACCCCGCCCTCAACCGAGCGCGGAGCGCACCACGGCGGCCAGCCGCTCGGCCACCGCGGTGGCCTGCTCCTGCTCCGGCGCCTCGACCATGACCCTGACCTTGGGCTCGGTCCCGCTGGGCCGGATCAGCACCCGGCCGGTCTCGCCCAGCTCCTCCTCGGCCTCGCGCACGGCCGCCGCGAGCTCCGCGGAGTCCTTGGCGCGGGCCTTGTCCACGTCGGGCACGTTGACGAGCACCTGCGGCAGGCGGGTCATCACCTTGGCCAGCTCCGCCAGGCCCTGCTCGCGGTGGGCCATCGCGGCCAGCAGGTGCAGGCCGGTCAGGACGCCGTCGCCGGTGGTGGCGTGCTCCAGCAGGATCACGTGCCCGGACTGCTCGCCGCCCAAGCCGAACCCGCCGCGCTTCATCTCCTCCAGCACGTAGCGGTCGCCCACCGCGGTCTCCACCACGGTGATGCCCTCGCGCTCCATCGCCAGCTTCAGACCCAGGTTGGACATGACCGTGACCACGAGCGTGTCCTGGGCGAGCCTGCCCTCCTCCTTGGCCTCGGTGGCCAGGATCGCCAGGATCTGGTCGCCGTCCACCACGCGGCCCTCGGCGTCCACGGCCAGGCAGCGGTCGGCGTCACCGTCGTTGGCGATACCGGCGTCCGCGCCGTGCAGGCGGACCGCCTCCTGGAGCACCTCCAGGTGGGTGGAGCCGCACCCGTCGTTGATGTTGTGGCCGTCCGGCTGGTCGCCGATCGCCACGACCTCCGCGCCCGCGCGGCGCAGGGCCTCGGGCGCGACCAGGGCGGAGGCGCCGTTGGCGCAGTCCACGACGACCTTGAGGCCCTTGAGGCTGTGGGGCACCGAGGCCAGCACGTGCTCGACGTAGCGCTCGGCGCCGTCGTCGGCGTCGGTGACCCGGCCGACGAGGTCGCCCACGGCGGGGGTGGAGGGCACGCCGAGCATGCCCTCGATCTCCTCCTCCAGGGCGTCCTCCAGCTTCTGGCCGCCCCGCGCGAAGAACTTGATGCCGTTGTCGGGGGCCGGGTTGTGGCTGGCGGAGAGCATCACGCCGAAGTCGGCGCCGAGCGCGCCGGTCAGGTAGGCCACGGCAGGGGTGGGCAGCACGCCCACGCGCACCACGTCCACGCCGGTGCTGGCCAGGCCCGCGACGACGGCGGCCTCGAGGAACTCGCCGGAGGCGCGCGGGTCGCGGCCCACCACGGCCTTGGGCCGCGCCTCGTCGCCGCCGCGGGTCAACACCCGCGCCGCCGCGACGGACAGCTCCAGCGCGAGGGCGGCGGTCAGGTCCCGACCGGCGACACCGCGTACACCATCTGTTCCGAACAGCCGAGCCACAGGCGGACAGCCCCTTTCGAAGACGGCGCCGGGTCGCGGCGCCGGTGGAGTAGCGAGGGTGGCCCAGACAAGCCACCGGAAAAACCGAAGGCCCGTACGCCGTCCCGGTGGTGGGAACGGCGTACGGGCCGAAGCTCAGCCGAGCGGGTGCCGGCGCATGAGCACTAGCGCTTGGAGAACTGGGGAGCCTTGCGCGCCTTCTTGAGACCGGCCTTCTTGCGCTCCACCTCGCGGGCGTCGCGGGTCAGGAAACCGGCCTTCTTGAGGGTCGGGCGGTTGTTCTCCGGGTCCAGGGACGCCAGCGCACGGGCGATGCCGTGGCGCAGGGCGCCGGCCTGGCCGCTGGTGCCGCCGCCGTCGAGACGGGCGAAGACGTCGTAGGCGCCGTCGAACCCGAGGGAGACGAACGGCTCCTTGATGGTCTGCTGGTGGACCTTGTCCGGGAAGTACGCCTCAAGCGACTTGCCGTTGACCTTCCACTCGCCCGCGCCGGGGGCGATGCGGACACGGGCGACGGCCTGCTTGCGTCGACCGGTGCCGGCGCTGGGGCCGGACGCGGTGGGGACGTAGGCGGCGGCGTTCTCGTCGGACTCGCTGGTGTACTCGGAGGGGAACTCCTCCGGGTTCTCCACGTACTCCTGCTCGACGTCTTCGATGCCGGTGGGCTCGACCACGGTTCTCCTCGTGCTCTCTGTAAAAGTCTGCGAACGCCTAGGCGGGCTGCTCGATCTTGGTGATTTCGAACGCAACCGGCTGCTGGGCCTGGTGCGGGTGCTCCGGACCGGCGTACACCTTGAGCTTCTTGGCCATCTGGCGGCCCAGGGAGCCCTTGGGGAGCATGCCCTTGACGGCCTTCTCGATGGCCCGCTCGGGGTTCTTCTCCAGCAGGTCGGCGTAGGAGACGGAGCGCAGGCCGCCCGGGTAGCCGGAGTGGCGGTAGGCGCGCTTCTGCTCCAGCTTCTTGCCGGTCAGGGCGACCTTGTCGGCGTTCACGACGATCACGAAGTCGCCGGTGTCGATGTGGGGCGCGTAGTACGGCTTGTGCTTGCCCCGAAGCAGCGTGGCAACCTGGCTCGCCATACGCCCGAGCACGAGATCGGTAGCGTCGACAACGTGCCACTGACGCTGGACATCGTTTGGTTTGGGGCTGTATGTGCGCACGATCGTTTGCCTTCGCTCTTCAGTCGGCTGCCCCATCCCGTGCGGGGATGGGGGACTCGTATACACACCCGCGGTTGCGGGGGCGTCTGGCCGGATATCCCGTGCCATGTCACAGGACTCTCCGAATGGTGAGTGCGCAGACGATGGTGCGTGGATCGGCGCCCGGCGATCGGGGCCCACGGCAACTCAACGCACAACGACGGAATATCCTACCTGGCCACCGCCGCGCAGGTCAAAGCCAGCGGCGGGGCGGACCGGCCGGACCGCGCTCGGCGGGGAAAAACACCGGCACGGGGTCACATCCGTGACCTCTCCGTCTTTTATTATGCCCGTTGCCGGGAGTGCTTCGTCCTGTTCCCGCACCCGCGTTGGCTACGCTTGCACCGAAAGGCCGGTCTGCTCCCGTGATGACGGGCACCGACACGGCCTTGGAGACGCCCGTCACGGTCGCCGAAACCACGGGAACCCGGAACGGACGGCACCGCGCGGCCCAGGCCACGTGCCGGTGGACCGCGGCCCAGTCCCACCCCCAGAGCCCTCGGAGACTCCCATCAGTACCCATCCGAACCAGCCACAGTACGGTCCCGACGGCAGACCCGTCGGGCCGGAGGCCGGTGACGGCCAGGACCTGCTCGGGTCAGCGCCCTCCCATGCCGAGGGCCAGCATCCCACATCGGGGCCACAGCAGACACATGGCGCGCCCCCGCCCGACCAGCATCCCCCGTACCAGCACCACCACTCCCCCACGCAGCCGAGCGGCCCCCAGATCCCGCCGTACGGCCAGGGCGGCCAGCAGCACGGCTACCCCGGCGGCGCCCGTCAGGACCTCCACGGCGGCCCGAGCGGCCCACAGGCCCCGCCCCAGCCCCCGAGCGGCCCCCAGATCCCGCCGTACGGCCAGGGCGGCCAGCAGCACGGCTACCCCGGCGGCGCCCGTCAGGACCTCCACGGCGGCCCGAGCGGCCCACAGGCCCCGCCCCAGCCCCCGAGCGGCCCGCAGGTCCCCCAGAACCCGCAGTACGGCCGGGACGGGCTGCCCCAGGGCGTGCCCGGCTACCCCGGCGGCCAGGCGGGCGCGCACACCGGCGGCCAGGCCCCCCATCGTCCGGGGCAGCCCCCGCAGGGCACCGGCGGCCAGCAGGCGCCCGTGCACCCCGGACAGCCGCCTCAGGGCACCGGCGGCCAGTTCCCGCCGCACGGGGCCCCCACCGGCGGCCAGGCGCCGATGCAGGCGCCCACCGGCGGATACCCCTCGCACCAGGCCCCTACCGGCGGCCACCCGGGCATGGGCCAGCAGTCGGGCCCGCACGTGCCCCCCGGACAGAACGCCGCCCCGGGCCGACCCGGGCAGCCCCTTCCGCCCGGAGCCCTCCCGCCCGGCGCCCCCGTGCCGCCGCACGCCCCCGGCCAGCGTCCCGGACCCCAGGGCCCCGTCCCGGGGTTCCCCCCCGGCGCGCAGGGCGTGCCACAGGGCCGTCCCGGCGCCCCCGGCCACCCCGGAGCGCCCGTCGGCCCTCCCCCTGGCATGCACCCCGGTTCGGCGCCCCCGACCGCCCAGCAGGCCTTCCAGGGCCCTCCGCAGCCCCCCGCCGCGCTCCCGGCACCCGGCCGGGAGGAGCCCGTGTTCCCCCCGGACGCGATGGGCGCCACGCAGCACATCAGCCCCGTCCCCGGCTCCGTCCCCGCCTCGCCCGGCGGCCGTCCCCTGTTCCGGGACGAGGTCCCCGACGACGCCGGTGTGGACACCGCGCAGTTCGACGCCCAGGGGATCAACGACTACGACGACTACGACGGCTACGACGACGACCGGTACGGTGACGGCGGCGCGGACGCGCGCGCCCGCAAGCGCCGGATCATGATGATCGCCGGTTTCGCCGCGCTGCTCGTCCTCGCGGGCGGCGGGACGTTCTTCCTCGCCACCAGCATGGGCTCGGGGGGCGCGAACGCCGCGACCGTCGCCGACGAGGCCGACGACCCGGGCGCGCTCGACGCGGAGGCCCTCTTCCCCGAGAGCATGGAGGTCGAGGGCCAGGGCACGTTCACCCGCGTGGCCGTCGAGGACACCGAGGACTGCGCCGCCGGGGCCCACGGCGACTACGGCCAGGTGCTCGCCGACAACGAGTGCCGCCAGATGGTGCGCGCCTCCTACCTCAGCGAGGACGAGGGCCACGCGGTGACCGTGGGCGTGGCCGCCATGCCCACCGGCGAGGAGGCGACCACCGCGATGGAGGCCCAGGACCTGGTGGCCGCGCAGTGGTTCGCCGGTCTGCCCGGCGAGGAGGGCAGCCCCGCCGAGCGCCTGGGCCACTCCGGCGGCCACGGCAGCAGCGGCCAGTGGGGCCGTTACCTGCTCTTCTCCCTGGCGGCCAACAGCGACGGCACCGAGGAGGGCGGCGAGAGCGATTCCGCCACCGAGCTGCGCGCCATCAGCGAGGGCTTCCTCCAGGAGGCCCACACCGGCCTCAGTGAGAACCGCGGCTGAGCGGTCGTCAGCACCATTGGGGGGCACCCGGCGACCGGGTGCCCCTTCTTCGTGTCCGCGGGCGGGTTCCGTCGGCGTCCGCGGCGGGCAGGAGTCCCGGCGGGCCGGTCCGCGAGCCCCGGAGGAGGGTGTGACGATGACGGAACCCGCCGAACGGATCCGGCGCATCGCGATGGAGCTGACGGCGCAGTCGGAGTCGGGGCTGGCGTACAGCACCAACGAGTTCGACATCGGGCGGTTCCACCGCGTCGGCGCCCTGGCCCGCGACCTGATGCAGATGGTGGCCGCCGGGGAGCTCCCCGGGTACGAGCGCGAAGTGGCCTCGGCCGCCGGTTACACCACCCCCAAGCTCGACGTGCGCGGCGGCGTCTTCGACCCCTCCGGCCGGGTCCTGCTCGTCCGCGAGATCTCCGACGGCCACCGCTGGACCCTGCCCGGCGGGTGGTGCGACGTCCTGGAGAGCCCCAGGCAGGCGATCGAACGCGAGGTCCGCGAGGAGGCGGGGCTGGCCGTGCGGGCGGTCCACCTCGCCGGGGTCCTCGACCGCCACCTGTGGCCCCACCTGCCGGTCTACGACCGCCACATCTACAAGCTCCTCTTCGTGTGCGCGCCGCTGGCCGACCACGCCCCCGCCTCCGGCGGTACCGAGACCGGCAGCCCCGCCTTCAGCAGCCTCGAGACCAGCGCCAGGGCCTGGTTCGACGTGGACGACCTGCCCGAGCTGTCGGTGTCGCGGGTGCTGCCCGAGCAGATCGCGCTGCTGCACCGGCACTGGGCCGACCCGGGACCGGCACACGTCGACTGAGGGGCGCGAGGGGCGTCCGGCGCCCCTCCCTCGTCCACAGGCCGGATTCCGCGCCTCCGCTGGGCCCGGCGCGGCTCTAGCCTGGTAAAGGGGGGGTTCCCACCCCCGCCGCCTCGTGCTGCCCCGGGACCGCGACCTCCTCAGGCCGAGTGGCCCCGGCACGGCAGCTCCCGCACGCGGCGGGTCGCCGAGGCGCGCACGGCCAGCTCCTCGTCGGCCGGGTAGCGCACCTCCTCCAGGCTGAGCCCCTGCGGCCCCACCACGTGTACCGACGAGTCCCGCGTACCGGCGCCGAGCACCTTCCCCGGCCAGTCCACGTCCCTGCGCCCGTCGCCCACCGCCAGGAGCGCGCCCACGAGCGCGCGCACCATGTTGTGGCAGAACGCGTCCGCCTGGATCGTCCCGTGCAGCAGGTGCTCGTCCACCCGGGCCCACTCCAGGCGCAGCAGCTCCCGGATGGTCGTCGCGCCCTCGCGCTTCTTGCAGAACGCCGCGAAGTCGTGCTCGCCCACCAGGCGCTCCGCCGCCGCGTTCATCCGGTCCACGTCCAGCGGGCCACGGTGCCACAGCACGTCCCGCCGCAGCAGCGGGTCCACCCCGTAGGGCGCGTCGCTCACCCGGTACAGGTACCGCCGGAACAGCGGCGAGAACCGGGCGTCGAACCCGGGCGGCGCCAGCCGCGCCGCGCGCACACGCACGTCCTTGGGCAGCACCCCGGCCAGGCGCCGGAGCACGCGCTCACCCTCGCTCTCCCACGTCCGCGCGGGGATGTCGGCCTGCGCCACCTGCCCCCGCGCGTGCACACCGGCGTCCGTGCGCCCCGCGCACGTCAGCGACACCTCCGGCAGGCGCAGCACCCGCGCCAGCGCCGCCTCCAGCTCGCCCTGCACCGTGCGCCGGCCCGGCTGCGCGGCCCACCCGGAGAAGTCCGTGCCGTCGTAGGCCACGTCCAACCGCACCCGGACCGTCGTCTCGTCCATTACCCGCCACTCCTCCGCGTCCACGAAAAAGACGAGTGCCCGACCCCCGCGGGGATCGGGCACTCGCCGAGCGGTGCGTGCGCGGGACGCGTTGGCGCCCCCGCGCCCCGCACGCTACTTGTCGTCAGCCGGGCCCTCCGCCTGGGCCGTCTCGTCGGCCTTGGCGGTCTGGTCGGAGGTGGTGTCCTCCGCCGGCTGGTCGCCGGCCTCGTCCGCCACGGCGGTCGCGTCGGCCTTGGGCTCCTCGGCCTCGGGCTCCTGCGCGGCGGGCTGGGCGGCCGGGGCGGCGGCCTGGGCGCTCAGGGCCTCGACCAGCTCGATCACGGCCATCGGGGCGTTGTCGCCCTTGCGCGGACCGATCTTGGTGATCCGGGTGTAGCCACCGGGACGGTTCTCGTAGCGCGGGCCGATCTCGGTGAAGAGCTCGTGCACGACGGCCTTGTCCGTGATCTTGGTCAGGACCTGGCGGCGGGCGTGCAGGTCACCGCGCTTGCCGAGGGTGATCAGCTTCTCCGCGTACGGGCGAAGGCGCTTGGCCTTGGCCTCGGTGGTGCGGATGCGGCCGTGCTGGAACAGCGAGGTGGCGAGGTTCGCCAGGATGTGCCGCTCGTGAGCGGGCCCGGAACCCAGACGGGCGCCCTTGGTAGGCGTGGGCATGGTGTCGTTCTCCTAGTGATGCGGTCCGCGGCCGCACTCGGCCGGGGACCATGTGGGCGACGAAGGTCGGTTAGTACTGCTCCGTCTCGACGAAGGACTCGCCCTCGTCGTCCTCGGAGCTGTAGGAGTCGGCCGCCGAGCTGGGGTCGAATCCGGGCGGGGAGTCCTTCAGCGACAGGCCCATGTCGACGAGCTTCTGCTTGACCTCGTCGATGGACTTGGCACCGAAGTTGCGGATGTCCAACAGGTCCTGCTCGGAGCGGGCAACCAGCTCACCGACGCTGTGGATGCCCTCACGCTTGAGGCAGTTGTAGGACCGGACCGTGAGGTTGAGGTCCTCGATCGGCAGCGCCAGGTCCGCCGCCAGGGCGGCGTCCGTGGGCGACGGGCCCATGTCGATGCCCTCGGCGTCGACGTTGAGCTCACGCGCCAGACCGAACAGCTCGACCAGGGTCTTGCCCGCGCTGGCGACCGCGTCCCGGGGACGGATGGCCGGCTTGGTCTCGATGTCGACGATCAGGCGGTCGAAGTCGGTGCGCTGCTCGACACGGGTGGCCTCGACCTTGTAGGTCACACGCAGGACCGGGGAGTAGATGGAGTCGATCGGGATGCGGCCGATCTCCTGTCCCGCCTGCTTGTTCTGCGTCGCCGAGACGTAACCGCGGCCGCGCTCGACCGTCAGCTCCATCTCCAGCTTGCCCTTGCCGTTGAGCGTGGCGATGTGCAGGTCGGGGTTGTGCACCTCGACACCGGCCGGCGGAGCGATGTCCGCGGCGGTCACCACACCGGGGCCCTGCTTGCGCAGGTACATCAGCACCGGCTCGTCGTGCTCGGAGCTGACGACCAGGCCCTTGAGGTTGAGGATCATCTCGGTGACGTCCTCCTTGACACCGGGCACGGTGGTGAACTCGTGCTCGACGCCCTCGATGCGGATGCTCGTGACAGCCGCGCCGGGGATGGAGGACAGCAGGGTGCGCCGAAGCGAGTTGCCGATGGTGTAGCCGAAGCCCGGCTCCAGCGGCTCGATGACGAACTTCGAGCGCAGGTCCGAGGAGGCTTCCTCGGTGAGCGTGGGACGCTGTGCGATCAACATGGTCCGTGTCTTCCCTTCCACATGGCCGCCCGCTATTTGACGGCCACCCGGCGGACACCACCTCGGTGTCCGCTACTCGGATTCCTACCCCGTCCGCGCGGACCCCTCGCAGGGGAGCGCGCGGAACCAGGCGCGGCGCCCGCGCGGGTAGGTGCGCGGGCGCCGGTGCGGGATCAGACCCGGCGGCGCTTGGGCGGACGGCAGCCGTTGTGCGGAACCGGCGTCACGTCCTGGATGGAGCCGACCTCCAGCCCGGTCGCCTGGAGCGAGCGGATGGCGGTCTCCCGGCCCGAGCCCGGGCCCTTCACGAAGACGTCCACCTTGCGGACGCCGTGCTCCTGGGCGCGGCGGGCAGCGGCCTCGGCGGCCATCTGCGCGGCGTAGGGGGTCGACTTACGCGAACCCTTGAAGCCCACCTGGCCGGAGCTGGCCCACGAGATCACGGCACCGGTCGGGTCGGTGATGCTCACGATCGTGTTGTTGAACGTGCTCTTGATGTGAGCGTGCCCGTGGACAATGTTCTTCTTTTCCTTGCGGCGCACCTTGCGCGCGGCACCCTGACGGCCCTTAGGCGGCATGAGCGAAACTCCCAGAGATCATCGGTCCGTTGTCGTTCCCGGACGCGTGTTTACAGTCCAGTCCGAGCGGACTACTTCTTACCGGCCTTCTTCTTACCGGCCACGGTCTTCTTCTTGCCCTTGCGGGTGCGCGCGTTGGTCTGCGTGCGCTGACCGCGGACCGGGAGCCCACGGCGGTGGCGGATGCCCTGGTAGCTACCGATCTCCATCTTGCGGCGGATGTCGCCCTGCACCTCACGGCGCAGGTCACCCTCGACCTGGTAGTTGGAGCCGATCCACTCGCGCAGCTTGACGAGGTCTTCCTCGGTCAGCTCGTAGACGCGCGTGTTGCCGTCGACGCCGGTGCTCTTCAGGGTCTCCAGGGCGCGGGTGCGCCCGATCCCGAAGATGTACGTGAGAGCGATCTCCACCCGCTTGTCGCGGGGAAGGTCAACGCCTTCGATACGTGCCATGTGGGCGAGACTCCTAATGCCCTATGCGGAGGTCTGGCCCGTTCCACCCTCTCGTCGCCCAATCGACGAGGCCCCGGCCTCCGACCGGGGGTGGCTCCCGCGCCGCACTGGCGGCGGGAGTCGGAACAGGTTTTCGTTGTGTCGTGCGCCCGGTGCGGTGCTGGCGCACCGGCCGGGCCGATCGCGGTGTGTGAAGCCGCGGCGAGCGGAGCGGGGGTGACTAACCCTGACGCTGCTTGTGCCGCGGGTCCGAGCAAATGACCATGATCCGGCCGTTACGGCGGATCACGCGGCACTTCGCGCAGATCTTCTTCACGCTCGGCTTGACCTTCATGGTGACTCCGAACTCATACTCTCCCGGGCCGCGAGGCCCGTGAGGGGCTACTTGTAGCGGTAAACGATGCGCCCGCGCGTGAGGTCGTACGGGCTCAGCTCCACGACGACGCGGTCGTCGGGGAGAATACGGATGTAGTTCATCCGCATCTTGCCGCTGATGTGGGCAAGGACCTGGTGCCCGTTGTCGAGCTCTACCTTGAACATAGCGTTGGGTAGGGACTCGACAACGGAACCCTCGATCTCGATGGCGCCGTCTTTCTTGGCCATGTCCTTCCACGCCTCGCTCATCGTTTGGTTGATCAGGACAACCCGACGCGACCCCAGTGGCCCCGCATGACGCTACGGCCCCGGCAACGGCGGATGGCCGTCACCGACGCCGAGGGACACTGGAAGTTCAGGCCAACTGCAAAAGGCGAACGTCGGTTGGAGGACGTGGCGCGAAGAAGGCAGACTGACCCAACAGCCCGCGTATGGGCATGGACAGTCTATCCCCTTCCGGCAAGTGCTCCTGCCCGCCGAACGGAGCACACTACCGCACCGGAACGCGGGCGGGCACGGACCCCGGACCTAGGGCGTCCCGTCGCCTTCGGAGTGGTGCTTCTGCCCGGCCAGGACCCCCACGGTCACCATGCCCATCACGATGCCCCACGGCCCCATGACCCACAGGAACCACGGGTAGTCGTAGTCGGTGGTGAGGAACAGGATCAGCCAGATGACGAAGCACAGGATGTTGACCCCCGCGTAGAGGGCCCACGGCACCATCAGCACCGGGTCGCGCATGCTGATCGCAGGGGCCGCCGCGAACTCCTCGTCCCGGGAGGCGGCCCCGCGGATGTCGGCGAGGTCGCGCTCGGGGAGGTCGTTGGTGACCGTGGCCAGCTCACCCGTGGTCCTGGCCTTGTAGACGCGGCCGAGGCGGTCGGTGAACTCCTCGTGGTCCAGCCGCCCCTGGGCGAAGTGCTCCTGGAGGAGCTGGGCCACGCGGTCGCGTTCCGCGTCGGACGTACGTATCGACGGCACCGGGTCGGACACTGCGCGCACCTCGCATCTCCACCCGGAAGCGGCCCCCGCGCTCCGCACGGGAGGAGACCCCTACCAGGTCGGCTGGACGAACCCCATGTCGGCGATTTTATCCCGATCGGACTCGCGCGCGGTCAGCACCACGGGCCCGTCCGCGGTCACCGCGACCGTGTGCTCGAAGTGCGCGGCGCGCCCGCCGTCGCGGGTCACCACGGTCCAGCCGTCGTCGAGCTGCACCACGTCGTGGCGGCCCAGGGTGGTCATCGGCTCGATCGCCAGGCACATGCCCTCGACCAGCCTCATGCCCTTGCCGCGCTTGCCGTAGTTGAGCACGTGCGGGTCCATGTGCATCTCGGTGCCGATGCCGTGGCCGCCGTACTCGCGGACGTTGCCGTAGCCGCCGTTGCGGGAGATGTGGCCGCCGATCGCGTAACCGATGTCACCCAAGCGCCTGCCCGGACGCAGTTCGGCGATCCCCTGCCACATGGACTCCTCGCAGACCTCCATCATGCGCAGGTCCTCGGGGCGGCCCTCGCCGACCGCGACGGTGATCGCCGAGTCGCCGTGCCAGCCCTCCAGGACGGCTCCGCAGTCGATGGAGATGATGTCGCCCTCGGCCAGCACCCGCTGCGCGCTGGGGATGCCGTGGACGACCTCCTCGTTCACCGAGGCGCAGATGGAGCCCGTGAAGCCGTGGTAGCCCTTGAAGGAGGGGACGGCGCCCGCGTCGCGGATGACCTTCTCCGCGAGGGAGTCCAGCTCCAGGGTCGACACTCCGGGCCGCACCGCGGCCCGGAGTGTGTCCAGGGCGCGGGCCACGATCTGGCCCGCCGCCCTCATCATGGCGATCTGCTCCGGAGTCTTGATCTGCACGTCCGGATCGGTCTTGCGGAACATCAGGAGCCGGCCCCGACCTTGTCGATGGCGGCCTTGGCGCGGGCCGTCACCTCGTCCACGGTCCCCGTGGCCGCGATGGTGGCCAGCAGGCCCTCGGCCTCGTAGAACTGCACCAGCGGAGCGGTCTGCTCGCGGTAGACCTCCAGGCGGTGCCGGATGGTCTCCTCGCGGTCGTCCTCGCGCTGGTACAGCTCGGCGCCCTCGTTGTCGCACCTGCCCGCGATCTTCGGGGCGTCGTACTCCACGTGGTACACCTGGCCGCACTCTGGGCACGAGCGGCGGCCCGAGAGGCGTTTGACGACCTCCTCCTCGTCGACCCTCAGCTCCAGGACGACGTCCAGGGTGGTGTGGAGGTCGGCGAGGATGCCCTTGAGCGTCTCGGCCTGCGGGACGTTGCGCGGGAAGCCGTCGAGCAGGAACCCCTCGGCGGCGTCCTCCTGCGCCAGTCGGTCCTTGACCATGGCGTTCGTGACCTCGTCGGGGACGAGGTCACCGCGGTCCATGTACTCCTTGGCCTTCTTGCCGAGGTCCGTCTTGCCGCTGACGTTGGCCCGGAAGATGTCGCCCGTGGACACCTTGGGGATCGACAGCTCGGACGCGAGGATCTGGGCCTGGGTGCCCTTGCCGGCCCCAGGCGGCCCCACCAATACTGCTCGCATTTATCGCAGAAAACCTTCGTAGTTCCTCTGCTGGAGGTGACTCTCGATCTGCTTCACCGTGTCCAGCCCGACGCCGACCATGATCAGGATGCTCGTCCCTCCGAAGGGGAAGTTCGCGCTGGCGCCGGTGGCGCCGAGGGCGACCATCGGCAGGAGAGCGATCACACCCAGGTACAGGGATCCGGGGGTCGTCAGCCTCGTCAGCACGTAGTCGAGGTACTCGGCGGTCGGACGCCCTGGTCGGATACCCGGGATGAACCCACCGTACTTCTTCATGTTGTCGGCGACCTCAGCGGGGTTGAAGGTAATCGCCACGTAGAAGAACGCGAAGCCGATGATCATGACGAAGAACGTCGCCATGTACACGGGGTGGGTGCCGGTGAGGAAGTAGTCCTGCACGAAGGTCACCACGGGATGCGTGGAGTCCTGGCCCATGAGGCCCACGAGCAGCTGCGGCAGGTACAGCAGCGAGGAGGCGAAGATCACGGGGATGATGCCCGCCTGGTTCACCTTCAGCGGGATGTAGGTCGAGCTGCCGCCGTACATGCGGCGGCCGACCATGCGCTTGGCGTACTGCACCGGGATGCGGCGCTGGGCCTGCTCCATGAAGACCACCGCGGTGATGAGCACCAGGCCGGCGACGCAGATGAGGGAGAAGACCCAGATCGAGCGCTCCTGGAACAGCGCGATCATGGAGGAGGGGAACATCGCGATGACCTGGGTGAAGATCAGCAGCGACATGCCGTTGCCCACGCCGCGCTCGGTGATGAGCTCGCCGAACCACATGATGATGGCGGTACCGGCGGTCATCGTGAACACGATGGTCACCAGGGTCAGGATGTCCTGGTTGGGCATGTAGGAGCTGACCGGGATGGCCCCCTGGAACAGGGCGCCCGTCCGGGCCATGGCGACGATGCTGGTGGCCTGGAGGACACCGAGCATGAGCGTCAGGTAGCGGGTGTACTGAGTGATCTTGCTCTGCCCGGACTGGCCCTCCTTCTTGAGGGCCTCCAGACGGGGGATCACCACCGTGAGCAGGTTGATGATGATGCTCGCGGTGATGTACGGCATGACCCCGAGCGCGAACACCGCCAGTTGCAGCAGGGCACCGCCGCTGAACAGGTTGACGAGCGCGTACACACCGGACTGGTCCGAGGAGGTGATCGCCTCCATCTGGTCCCTGATCGCCGCGGAGTTGATACCCGGCGCCGGGATCACCGAGCCCAGACGGAAGATCGTCAGGATGAACAGTGTGAACAGCAGCTTGTTGCGCAGGTCGGGCGTGCGGAATGCACGAACGAACGCACCTAGCACGTCTCCTCCTGCGCAGCTTCGGCGGCGGAACGGGTTCCAGACATCGCGGCCGATCCTGAATCGTCGTAGAACGTCAGCTCCGGGCGGTCGCCCGTTGCTCGGAAGTATTCACAGTACGTCAAGCGGTGAACTCAAACAGATGGCACTGTAACAGTGATCACTCGGCAGTTGAGTTCGTGAGTCATAACGATCACCGCTCACAACGCGCGGGGGCGTCCGCCAGCCGGTCCTAGACCTGCCGGGCGGACGCCCCCAGTCGCTTCATCGCGGGGAAGACCCCTACAGCTCGGTGGTGGAGCCACCGGCGGCGGAGATCTTCTCCTTCGCCGAGGAGGAGAACGCGTGCGCGCTCACCTGCACGGCGACGGAGATCTCACCCGTGCCCAGCACCTTGACGAGCTGGTTCTTGCGAACCGCGCCCTTGGCGACCAGGCTCTCGACGGTGACCTCGCCACCCTCGGGGTAGAGCTCGCTCAGCCGGTCCAGGTTGACGACCTGGTAGGTCGTCTTGAACCGGGCGTTGCTGAAGCCCTTGAGCTTGGGCACCCGGCGGATGAGGGGCATCTGGCCGCCCTCGAAACCGGGGCGGACGGTGTTACGAGCCTTCGTGCCCTTGGTGCCGCGACCGGCGGTCTTGCCCTTGGACGCCTCGCCGCGACCCTTGCGGATCTTGGCCTTGTTGGAGCCCGGGGCGGGACGCAGGTGGTGCAGCTTGAGCAGCTCGTCGGGGTTGTAGTCGCTCATTCGGCAACCTCCTCGACAGAGACGAGGTGCGCGACGATCGTGATCTGCCCGCGAACCTCAGGGCGGTCCTCACGGACGGTGGACTTGCCGATCCGGCCCAGACCCAGCGACTGGAGAGCAGCGTGCTGCTTCACCTTGCCGCCGATCTTGGAGCGGGTCTGCGTGATCTTGAGCTTGGCCATGGTCAGGCTCCTGCCTTCGCCTCAGCGCGAGCACGCAGCATGGCAGCCGGGGCGACGTCCTCGATCGGCAGGCCACGGCGTGCGGCGATCTCCTCGGGCTGGTTGATGCCCTTCAGAGCCGCCACGGTGGCGTGCACGATGTTGAGCGGGTTGGACGAGCCGAGCGACTTGCTCAGCACGTCGTGGATGCCGGCGCACTCCAGCACGGCGCGCACGGGACCACCGGCGATGACGCCGGTACCCGGGGCGGCCGGACGGAGCAGGACGACGCCGGCCGCGTCCTCGCCCTGGACCCGGTGCACGATCGTGCCCTGGATGCGGGGGACGCGGAAGAAGTTCTTCTTCGCCTCCTCGACACCCTTGGCGATCGCGGCCGGGACCTCCTTGGCCTTGCCGTAACCGACACCGACCATGCCGTTGCCGTCGCCGACGACGACCAGGGCGGTGAAGGAGAAGCGACGGCCGCCCTTGACGACCTTCGCGACCCTGTTGATGGTCACGACCTTCTCGATGTAGGAGACACCCTTGTCTGCGGCGCCGCCGCGGCGATCGTCACGGCGATCACGCCGCTCGCCACCGGCGCCGCGCCGCGGTGCTGCAGCCATCAGTGGTTCCTCTTCTCGTGGTTGATCTTGGCCGTTGCAGAGGTCATCGCTAGAACTCCAGCCCGCCCTCGCGCGCCGCGTCGGCGAGCTTGGCGATACGACCGGCGTACTGGTTGCCGCCGCGGTCGAAGACGACCGAGGAGACACCGGCGGCCTTGGCGCGCTCGGCGATGAGCTGACCGACCTTGACGGACTTGTCGGACTTGGTGCCCTCGTCGGCACGCAGGTCGGCCTCGACGCTGGAGGCGGCGGCCAGGGTGTGACCCCTGGTGTCGTCGATGACCTGCGCGACGATGTGCTTGGAGGAGCGGAACACGGCCAGGCGCGGACGCTCGGCGGTACCCACGACCTTCTTGCGGACGCGGAACTGGCGGCGCGCACGGGAGGTGGCGCGCTTGGTGGTCCGCTTGCGGCTCACGGTGCTACCCATGCCTACTTACCAGCCTTTCCGGCCTTGCGGCGGATGTGCTCACCCTGGTACCGCACGCCCTTGGCCTTGTACGGGTCAGGCTTGCGCAGACCGCGGATGTTCGCGGCGACCTGGCCCACCAGCTGCTTGTCGATGCCCTCGACGTGGAGGATGGTCGGCTTCTCCACGCGGAAGCTGATGCCCGCGGGGGGCTCGACCACGACGGGGTGGCTGTAGCCCAGCGAGAACTCCAGGTTGGAGCCGCGGGCCTGGACGCGGTAACCCACGCCGTGGATCTCCAGCGTCTTGGTGTAGCCCTTGGCCACGCCCTCGACGAGGTTGGCGATGAGCGCACGGGTCAGACCGTGCAGCGAGCGGTTCTCCGGCTTGTCGTCCGGACGCGCCACCGTGAAGACCCCGTCCTCCAGGGACACGGTGATCGGCTCGGCGACGGTGTGCTTCAGCTCGCCCTTCGGACCCTTGACGGTGACGTCCTGCCCGTTAATCGTGACTTCGACGCCCTTGGGGACCGAGAGCGGCAGTCGACCGATTCGCGACATGCTTCAATCTCTCCCTGTTACCAGACGTAGGCGAGGACTTCGCCGCCCACGCCACGCTTCTTGGCCTGCTTTTCGGTCATCAGGCCGCCGGACGTCGAAATGATCGCCACGCCGAGGCCACCCAGCACCCGCGGCAGGTTCTCCTTCTTGGCGTACACCCGCAGACCGGGCTTGGAGACCCGGCGGATGCCCGCGATGGAACGCTCCCGGGTGGGGCCGTACTTCAGGTCCAGGACGAGGTTCTGGCCCACGGGGGCCTCCTCGGTCCGCCAGCCCTGAATGAAGCCCTCCTGCTGGAGGATCTCGGCGATGTGCGCCTTGATCTTGGAATACGGCATCGCCACGGTGTCGTGGTAAGCCGAATTCGCGTTGCGCAGACGCGTGAGCATGTCTGCGATCGGGTCGGTCATCGTCATGGCCGACTGGCCCTTCCTCACCGCGGTTTCCGAGTGCGGGCTTTCCCAGAGCCTGCCCTTGCGCGGGTACTCCCGCGAAGGTGCACAAACGGACCTACGGCGTGGTCGTGGGCACCGCGGTCCCCTTCGGGACTGCCGTGCCCTGGTGGTTGGATGTTGCCGGACCGTGCCGCATCGTGCGGTCACGGACGCTGTTCGCGCCGAGGGTGGCGCTTCGGGGGGCCGACTCCGCGCACCCAGAGGTGGGCGAACGGTCGGCCCCGCCGGAAACTACCAGCTCGACTTGGTGATACCGGGCAGCTCGCCCCGGTGGGCCATCTCACGGAAGCAGATACGGCACAGGCCGAACTTCCGGAAGACGGCGCGCGGGCGGCCGCACCGCGAGCATCGAGTATACGCGCGAACGCCGAACTTCGGCTTCCGCTGCGACTTCGCGATCAGGGACTTCTTGGCCATGTGTGCTTACCCCTCAGGCTTCCTTGAACGGGAAACCGAGCCGCTTGAGCAGGCTGCGGCCCTGTTCGTCGGTCGTGGCGGTGGTGACGACCGTGATGTCCATCCCACGCTGCCGGTCGACCTTGTCCGGGTCCACCTCGTGGAACATGACCTGCTCGGTCAGCCCGAAGGTGTAGTTGCCGTTCCCGTCGAACTGCTTCGGGGACAGGCCGCGGAAGTCCCGGATACGGGGCAGGGCCAGGGAGAGCAGCCGGTCGAGGAACTCCCACATCCGGTCGCCGCGCAGCGTGACGCTGGCGCCGATCGGCTGACCCTCGCGCAGCTTGAACTGCGCGATGGAGTTCTTGGCCCGGTTGATCCGCGGCTTCTGGCCGGTGATCGCCGACAGGTCGGCGACCGCGCCCTGGATCAGCTTCGCGTCACGAGCCGCCTCGCCGACACCCATGTTGACCACGATCTTCGTCAGACCGGGGACCTGCATGATGTTGGCGATGTCGTGCTCCTCCTTGAGGGCAGCGACGATCTCGCTCCGGTACTTCTCCTTGAGCCGCGGCATCGGAGGGGCGGTGATGTCGTTGGTAACCGTCATCAGATGTCCTTACCGGTGCGGCGGGAGACGCGAACCTTGGTTCCGTCTTCCTCGAAGCGGTAGCCGACCCGGGTGGCCTTGCCGTCCTCCACGAGCGCGACATTGCTCACGTGGATCGGGGCCTCCTTGGTGACGACCTCGCCCTGCTGGCCGCCCGCCGGGTTGGCCTTCCTGTGCTTCTTGACCAGGTTGACGCCCTCGACAACGACACGGTCTTCCTTCGGCAGGGCCTTGACGACCTTGCCGGTGGCACCCCGGTTCTTGCCGGCGAGAACGATGACCTCGTCGCCAGATTTGATCTTCATCGCTTAGAGCACCTCCGGCGCCAGCGAAATGATGCGCATGTACTTCTTGTCACGCAGCTCGCGGCCGACCGGGCCGAAGATGCGGGTGCCTCGCGGGTCCCCACCGTCCTTGATGAGCACGGCAGCGTTCTCATCGAAGCGGATGTAGGAGCCGTCGGGCCGGCGGCGCTCCTTGACGGTGCGCACGACAACGGCCTTGACGACGTCGCCCTTCTTGACTCCAGCGCCAGGCAGGGCGTCCTTCACCGTGGCGACGATGGTGTCGCCGATCCCGGCGTAGCGCCGACCCGAGCCACCGAGAACACGGATGGTAAGGATCTCCTTGGCACCCGTGTTGTCGGCGACCTTGAGTCGCGACTCCTGCTGAATCACGTCTGCTCCTGATGTGATGCGTGCGGTCCACTGCCGCACGGCTAGGTGGTCTCACCCCCGGGATCGGCGGCCGGCACGGGTGCCGGCCGCCGACAGGCTGGGGTTACTTAGCCTTCTCCAGGATCTCCACGACGCGCCAGCGCTTGGTCGCGGAGAGCGGCCTGGTCTCCATCAGTCGGACCAGGTCGCCCACGCCACAGGAGTTCGCCTCGTCGTGCGCCTTGTACTTGGACGTGCGACGGATGACCTTGCCGTACCTGGCGTGCGTGATGCGGTCCTCGACCTCGACGACGACGGTCTTGTCCATCTTGTCGCTGACGACGTAGCCCTCGCGCACCTTGCGGTAGTTGCGGGTCGCGGTCTGGTTCTCACTCATTCGGCTGCTTCCTTCTCCTGCGCCGACTCACCAGACAGCGGGGCGATACCCAGCTCGTGCTCACGCAGGATCGTGTAGATCCGGGCGATCTCGCGCTTGACGGTACGCAGTCGGCTGTGGTTGTCGAGCTGGCCGGTGGCGGCCTGGAAGCGGAGGTTGAACAGCTCTTCCTTGGCTTCCTTGAGCTTGGCGACCAGGTCCTCGACGGACTGGTCACGGAGCTCATGGGCAGTCACGGACTTGGCCATCACTCCCCCTCCCGCGTAACGAACTTGCACTTCATCGGGAGCTTGTGCATCGCACGGCGCATCGCCTCCTTGGCGATGGCCTCGGGCACGCCCGACAGCTCGAACATCACGCGACCGGGCTTGACCGGCGCGACCCACCACTCCGGGGAACCCTTACCGGAACCCATGCGGACCTCGGCGGGCTTCTTGGTCAGCGGGCGGTCCGGGAAGATGTTGATCCACACCTTGCCGCCACGCTTGATGTGACGCGTCATGGCGATACGAGCGGACTCGATCTGACGGTTCGTCACGTAGGCCGACTCCAGGGCCTGGATGCCGAACTCACCGAAAGTGACCGTCGTGCCGCCCTTGGCCTTGCCGCGCAGATCCGGGTGGTGCTGCTTGCGGTACTTGACCTTACGAGGAATAAGCACTGGTCAGCTCCCCTCGGACTTCGCGGACTCGGCCGGGGCCTTGGCCTCGGCGTTCTGCGGCTGGCCGCCACCGGCACCGCCGCGACGACGACGCTGGGGGCGCTCGCGGCGCTGACCGCCGCCACCGCCACCGCCGCCGGCGGAGCGCTGCGCGGCCTGGGCCGCCTCGCGCTCGGCGCGGGTGGCGGGCGCGTCACCCTTGTAGATCCAGACCTTCACACCGATGCGGCCGAAGGTCGTACGGGCCTCGAAGAAGCCGTAGTCGATGTCGGCGCGCAGGGTGTGCAGGGGCACACGGCCCTCGCGGTAGAACTCCGAGCGCGACATCTCGGCCCCGCCCAGACGGCCACCGCACTGGATGCGGATGCCCTTGGCACCGCTCTTCATCGCGGTCTGCATGGCCTTGCGCATCGCGCGGCGGAAGGCCACACGGCTGCTCAGCTGCTCGGCGACGCCCTGGGCGACGAGCTGCGCGTCGATCTCGGGGTTCTTGACCTCGAAGACGTTCAGCTGGACCTGCTTGCCGGTCAGCTTCTCCAGGTCGGTCCGGATGCGGTCGGCCTCGACGCCGCGGCGGCCGATGACGATGCCCGGCCGGGCGGTGTAGACGTCGACGCGGACGCGGTCACGGGTGCGCTCGATCTCCACCTTGGAGATGCCCGCGCGCTCCATGCCGCGGGTCAGCATCCGACGGATCGCGACGTCTTCCTTGACGTAGTCCTTGTAGGACTTGTCGGCGTACCAACGGCTCTTGAAGTCGGTGGTGACTCCGAGGCGGAACCCGTGCGGGTTTACCTTCTGCCCCACTATCGGGTCCTTTCCTTCGTCTTGGACGAGGCGCCCGAGCGCTCAGCGACGACCACGGTGATGTGGCTCGTGCGCTTGGTCACCCGGAAGGCGCGGCCGAAGCCTCGCGGACGAATGCGCTTCAGGGTCGGACCCTCGTCCACCCACGCGCCTTCGACCACCAGCGTCCCGCGGTCCAGCTTGTCGTTGTGCTCGGCGTTGGCGATGGCGCTAGCCAGCACCTTGCCAACGGGCTCGCTCGCCGACTGGGGCGCGAACCGGAGCACCGCCTGTGCCTCGTCAGCGGGCAACCCGCGAATAAGGTCCACCACCCGGCGGGCCTTTCGGGGCGTAACACGGACGAACCGTGCCTGTGCCCTCGTTCCCATCGCTTTTCCCTCGCTCACGGAAATTCATCTCCACTCACCGTGGAGAAATGGTTCTTTCTGCTGCTGCAACCGCTAACGGCGGCTACGGCGGTCTTCCTTGACGTGGCTGCGGAAAGTACGCGTGGGAGCGAACTCACCGAGCTTGTGGCCGACCATCGACTCGGACACGAACACGGGGACGTGCTTGCGGCCGTCGTGGACGGCGATCGTGTGACCGATCATCTCCGGAACGATCATGGACCGCCGGGACCACGTCTTGATGACGTTCTTGGTCCCCTTCTCGTTCTGCGACTCCACCTTCTTGATGAGGTGGTCGTCGACGAAGGGACCCTTCTTAAGGCTACGTGGCATCAGACGTGCTCCTTACCGCTTCTTCTTACCGCTACGCCGACGCCGCACGATGAGCTTGTCGCTGGCCTTGTTCTTGGCCCGGGTCCGGCCTTCCTTCTTACCCCAGGGGCTGACCGGGTGGCGGCCACCGGAGGTCTTGCCCTCACCACCACCGTGGGGGTGGTCGACCGGGTTCATCACGACACCGCGGACGGTCGGGCGCTTGCCCTTCCAGCGGGAGCGGCCGGCCTTGCCCCAGTTGATGTTGGACTGCTCGGCGTTGCCCACCTGGCCGACGGTGGCGCGGCAGGTGATCTCCACCATGCGCATCTCACCGGAGGGCATACGCAGCGTGGCGTACTTGCCCTCCTTGGCCAGGAGCTGGATCTGCGAGCCCGCGGAGCGGCCCAGCTTGGCGCCGCCACCCGGCTTCAGCTCGACCGCGTGCACGAACGTACCCGTGGGGATGTTGCGCAGCGGGAGGCAGTTGCCGGGCTTGATGTCGGACTGCGGACCGTTCTCGACCCGGTCGCCCTGCTTGAGGCCGGCCGGAGCCAGGATGTAGCGCTTCTCGCCGTCCACGTAGTGGAGCAGCGCGATGCGCGCGGTGCGGTTCGGGTCGTACTCGATGTGGGCGACCTTGGCCGGCACGCCGTCCTTGTCGTGACGACGGAAGTCGATCACGCGGTAGGCGCGCTTGTGGCCACCGCCCTGGTGGCGGGCGGTGATGCGGCCGTGGCCGTTGCGACCGCCCTTGGAGTGGAGCGGACGCACCAGGGACTTCTCGGGCTCCGAGCGCGTGATCTCGACGAAGTCGCTCACGCTGGAGCCGCGACGACCCGGTGTCGTCGGCTTGTACTTACGAATGCCCATCTTCTTCGCGCATTCCTTTACGTGTTGCTTGGTGTGTAGCGGTCAGACCCGGGAGAGGTCAGACACCGAAGATGTCGATCCGGTCGCCCTCGGCGACACTGACGATCGCGCGCTTGGTGTCGGGACGCTTCCCGTAACCGAAGCGGGTGCGCTTGCGCTTGCCCTTGCGGTTGATCGTGTTCACGCTCGTGACCTTCACCTCGAAGATCTTCTCGATCGCGATCTTGATCTGGGTCTTGTTGGCGTCCGGGCGGACGATGAACGTGTACTTGTTCTCGTCCATGAGCCCGTAGCTCTTCTCGGAGATCACCGGCTCGACGATGATGTCCCGGTGGTCGGCGATCCTCACTGGTCGTCCTCCTCGGACTGCGCGGCCTTGGAGGCACCGGCCGCGTGGGCCAGGAACTCGGCGTAGCCCGCCTCGGTGAAGACCACGTCGTCCGAGTAGAGGACGTCGTAGGTGTTCACCTGGTCCGCGTCGAGGATGTGCACCTCTTCGACGTTGCGCAGGGCGCGCCGGTTGTGCTCGTCGTCGCGGGCCAGCACCACCAGGACCTTGTCGGACTCGGTGACCTGGCGCAGCGCCTTCAGAGCGGTCTTGGTGAACTTGCTCTCCAGGTCCTCGGCCACGAACTGGCTGACGACGTGGATGCGGCCGTGGCGCGCCCGGTCCGAGAGGGCTCCGCGCAGGGCGGCGGCCTTCATCTTCTTGGGGGTGCGCTGGCTGTAGTCGCGCGGCTGGGGTCCGTGGACCGTGCCACCGCCGGTGTACTGCGGGGCGCGGATGGAACCCTGGCGGGCCCGGCCCGTGCCCTTCTGGCGGTAGGGCTTCTTGCCACCGCCGCGGACGTCGCCGCGGGTCTTGGTGGCGTGCGTGCCCTGACGGCCAGCGGCGAGCTGGGCGTTCACGACCTGGTGGATCAGCGGGATGCTGACCTGCTGGGCGAAGACGCTGTCCGGCAGCTCGACGCTGCCCTTGGCGCCGCCCTCAAGGTTCTTGACCTCGATCTGGGCCATGGCTTACTTGTCCCCCTTCACAGCGGTGCGGACGAGCACCAGACCGCCGTTGGGACCGGGGACGGCACCCTTGACCAGGATGAGCCCCTTCTCCGCGTCGACGGAGTGAACGGTCAGGTTCTGGACGGTCTTGCGCACGTTGCCCATGCGACCGGCCATCCGCATGCCCTTGAACACGCGGCCGGGCGTGGCGCAGCCGCCGATGGAGCCGGGCGAGCGGTGCTTGCGCTGGGTACCGTGCGAGGCGGAGAGGCCGCGGAAACCGTGGCGCTTCATCACACCCGCGAAGCCCTTGCCCTTGCTCTTGCCCGTGACGTCGACCTTCTGGCCGGTCTCGAAGCTGTCCGCGGTGACCTCCTGGCCGAGCGTGTACTCGGTGGCGTCGGTCGTGCGGACCTCGACGTAGTGGCGGCGCGGGGTCAGGTCGTGGCTGCGCAGGTAGTCGCCGAGCGGCTTGTTGACCTTGCGCGGGTTGATCTGCCCGTAGCCGAGCTGGATGGCGGAGTAGCCATCGGTGTCCGGAGTCCGGATGCGGCTCACGACGCACGGACCGGCCTTCAGAACCGTCACGGGCACCATCTTGCCCGCGTCGTCGAAGACCTGGGTCATGCCGAGCTTTTCGCCCAGAACTCCCTTGATCTGCTTGGTGGCCATGTCTGTGCGTCCTTAAAGCTTGATCTCGATGTCAACGCCCGCCGGGAGGTCGAGTCGCATGAGCGAGTCGACCGTCTTCGGCGTGGGGTCGATGATGTCGATCAGCCGCTTGTGCGTGCGCATCTCGAAGTGCTCGCGCGAGTCCTTGTACTTGTGCGGCGATCGGATGACGCAGTAAACGTTCTTCTCCGTCGGCAGCGGCACCGGGCCCGCGACCTGTGCGCCAGTTCGCGTCACAGTCTCGACGATCTTGCGAGCCGAGCTGTCGATGACCTCGTGGTCATAGGCCTTTAGCCGAATGCGGATCTTCTGTCCCGCCATGTGGCCTGTTCGTCCTTCGCTTCAGTGTCCGTAACGGTGAGCTGTTCCCGGTCACAGACGCCCAGGCCCGGCGGATCCGCCGTTGTAGCCGTGAGCCCCTATTCCCTTGAGAAACCGCAACAGGGCTTGCCCCTGCGGTGCGTCACCGTCACAGAGCCCGATGACGTCTTGTGTGCTGGTGGGCGGGCCGTGGACCCACGGCCCGCCCACCACGGCGGGGACGGCTCCGAAGGGGCCGCCCCCGCACGGGTACTACTTGAGGATCTTCGTGACGCGACCCGCGCCCACGGTCCGGCCACCCTCGCGGATGGCGAACTTCAGGCCGTCCTCCATCGCGACGGGCTGGATGAGCTGGACGGTCATCTCGGTGTTGTCACCGGGCATGACCATCTCGGTGCCCTCCGGCAGCGTCACGACGCCGGTGACGTCCGTGGTGCGGAAGTAGAACTGCGGGCGGTAGTTGTTGAAGAACGGCGTGTGGCGGCCACCCTCGTCCTTGGACAGGATGACGACCTGGGCCTCGAACTCGGTGTGCGGGGTGGTCGTGCCGGGCTTGATGACGACCTGGCCGCGCTCGACGTCCTCGCGCTTGATGCCGCGCAGGAGCAGACCGACGTTGTCGCCGGCCTGGCCCTGGTCGAGCAGCTTGCGGAACATCTCGACACCGGTGACCGTGGTGGTCTGCTTCTCGTCCTTGATACCGACGATGTCGACGGTCTCGTTGACGTTGACGATGCCGCGCTCGATGCGGCCGGTGACGACGGTGCCGCGACCGGTGATCGAGAAGACGTCCTCGATCGGCATGAGGAAGGGCTTGTCGGTGTCACGCTCGGGCTCGGGGATGAACTGGTCCACGGTGCCCATGAGCTCCAGGACGGACTTGCCCCACTCCTCGTCGCCCTCCAGCGCCTTGAGCGCGGAGACCTTGGTGACGGGGACGTCGTCGCCGGGGAACTCGTACTCGCTGAGGAGCTCGCGCACCTCGAGCTCGACGAGCTCGAAGATCTCCTCGTCGTCCACCATGTCGGCCTTGTTCAGGGCCACCACGATGTAGGGCACGCCGACCTGGCGGGCCAGGAGCACGTGCTCCTTGGTCTGCGGCATCGGGCCGTCGGTGGCGGCCACGACCAGGATGGCGCCGTCCATCTGCGCCGCACCGGTGATCATGTTCTTCACGTAGTCCGCGTGACCGGGGCAGTCGACGTGGGCGTAGTGACGCGCCTCGGTCTGGTACTCGACGTGGGCGACGGAGATGGTGATACCGCGCTCGCGCTCCTCAGGAGCGTTGTCGATGTCCTCGAACGGAGTGAACGGGTTCAGCTCCGGGTACGCGTCGTGCAGCACCTTGGTGATGGCCGCGGTCAGCGTGGTCTTGCCGTGGTCGATGTGACCGATGGTGCCGATGTTGACGTGCGGCTTAGTCCGCTCGAACTTTGCTTTCGCCACTGGATGTCTCCTAGACGTACAGAGCTGTCTGGTGCTCGCTCCCCGCGTGGACGGGGAGCGGGCTGGTTACGTGTTCGCGACTATTCGCCGCGGACCTTCGCCACAATTTCTTGGGCGACAGCGGACGGAACCTCCGCGTAGGAGTCGAACACCATCGAGTAGTTGGCTCGACCCTGCGTGCGGCTGCGCAGGTCACCCACGTAGCCGAACATTTCGGAGAGGGGCACCTGGGCCTTGACGATACGGACGCCGGAACGCTCGTCCATGGACTGGATCTGTCCACGGCGGGAGTTCAGGTCGCCGATCACGTCACCCATGTACTCCTCGGGGGTGGTGACCTCGACAGCCATGACCGGCTCCAGGAGAGTCGGCTTGGCCAGCTTGACCGCCTCCTTGAAGGCGATCGAACCGGCGGTCTTGAAGGCCATCTCGGAGGAGTCGACCTCGTGGTACTGGCCGTCCTGGAGCGTCACCTTGACGCCGACGAGCGGGTAGTGCGCGAGCACGCCCAGCTCGGCGGCCTCCTGGCAGCCGGCGTCGACCGAGGGGATGTACTCCCTCGGGATGCGGCCACCGGTGACGGCGTTGACGAACTCGTAGCCCGAGGCGTCGCCGCTCTCGGTCTCCAGGGGCTCGATGTCGATCTTGACCTTGGCGAACTGGCCCGACCCACCGGTCTGCTTCTTGTGGGTGTAGGTGTGCCCCTCGACCTTCTTGCGAATGGTCTCGCGGTAGGCCACCTGCGGCTTGCCGATGTTCGCCTCGACCTTGAACTCGTCGCGCATGCGGTTGACGAGCACCTCGAGGTGCAGCTCGCCCATGCCCGAGATCACGGTCTGACCGGTCTGGTCGTCCGTGGCGACCTGGAACGAGGGGTCCTCGTCCGCGAGGCGCTGGATCGCGATGCCCAGCTTCTCCTGGTCGCTCTTGGTCTTGGGCTCGATGGCCACCTCGATGACCGGAGCCGGGAAGGTCATGGACTCCAGAACGATCGGGTTCGCCTGGTCGCACAGGGTCTCACCGGTCGTGGTGTCCTTGAGGCCCATGACGGCGACGATGTCGCCGGCGCCGACCTCGGAGATCTCCTCGCGCTTGTTGGAGTGCATGCGGTAGATCTTGCCGATGCGCTCCTTGCGGCCCTTGAGGCTGTTGAGCACCTGGGTGCCCGCCTGGAGAACGCCGGAGTAGACGCGCACGTAGGTCAGCTTGCCCAGGTGCGGGTCGCTCATGATCTTGAAGACCAGAGCCGACAGCGGCTCGTCGTTGCTCGGCTTGCGGACGAGCTTGGTCTCCTCGGTCTCGTCCTTGGGGTCGTGACCCTCGACGCCCTCGACGTCCAGCGGCGAGGGGAGGTAGGCGGTGACCGCGTCGAGCAGGGGCTGCACGCCCTTGTTCTTGAACGCGGTGCCGCACACGACCGGGACGGCCGTACCGGCGATGGTCGCGCGGCGGATCGCGGGGACGAGCTGCTCCACGGTGGGCTCCTGGCCCTCCAGGTACATCTCCATGATCTCGTCGTCGGCCTCGGCCAGCGTCTCGATGAACTGGTCGCGGGCCTCGCGGGCGGCGTCGGCGTGGCTCTCCGGGATGTCGACGGTGTCGTACATCTCGCCGAGCGCGGCCTCCTCGTTCCAGACGTAGGCCTTCATCCGGACGAGGTCGATGACGCCCTTGAAGTCGCTCTCGGCGCCGATGTTGAGCTGGATCGGCATGGCGTTGGCGCCGAGGCGCTCACGGAACATGTCGACACAGCGCTGGAACTCGGCGCCGATCTTGTCCATCTTGTTGACGAAGCAGATACGCGGGACGCCGTAGCGGTCCGCCTGGCGCCAGACCTGCTCCGACTGGGGCTCAACGCCCTCCTTGGCGTCGAAGACCGCGACGGCACCGTCGAGCACACGCAGCGACCGCTCGACCTCGACCGTGAAGTCGACGTGGCCGGGCGTGTCGATGATGTTGATGGTGTGGTCGTCCCAGTGGGTGGTGGTAGCAGCCGAGGTAATGGTGATACCCCGCTCCTGCTCCTCCTTCATCCAGTCCATCGTGGCAGCGCCATCGTGGACTTCGCCCACCTTGTGGGTCACACCGGTGTAGTAGAGGATCCGCTCAGTCGTCGTGGTCTTACCAGCGTCGATGTGAGCCATGATCCCGATGTTGCGGACCTTGGCCAGGTCAAGAACAGTTTTGGCAGCCATGAGGCTCGTCGTCCCTCGGTCTGTTTCGAACCCGCCGGAATTACCAGCGGTAGTGCGCGAAGGCCTTGTTCGACTCGGCCATCTTGTGCGTGTCCTCACGCTTCTTGACGGCCGCGCCGAGACCGTTGCTGGCGTCGACCAGCTCGTTCATCAGACGCTCGGTCATGGTCTTCTCACGGCGCTGGCGCGCGTAGGAGACCAGCCAGCGCAGGGCCAGCGTGGTGGACCGGGAGGCGCGAACCTCGACCGGCACCTGGTAGGTCGCGCCGCCGACGCGGCGGCTGCGGACCTCGAGCGCGGGCTTGACGTTGTCCAGTCCCCGCTTCAGGACGACGAGCGGGTCCTGGCCGGTCTTCTCGCGAGCACCCTCCAGGGCGTCGTAGACGACGCTCTGGGCGATGGAGCGCTTGCCGTCGAGCAGCACCTTGTTGATCAGTGCGGTGACGAGCGGCGAGCCGTAGACCGGGTCGGTGATGAGCTGGCGCTTCGGCGCCGGGCCCTTGCGCGGCATGCTTACTTCTCCTTCTTGGCGCCGTAACGGCTACGCGCCTGCTTGCGGTTACGGACACCCTGCGTGTCGAGCGAGCCGCGCACGATGCGGTAACGGACACCCGGCAGGTCCTTCACACGACCACCGCGCACGAGCACGATGCTGTGCTCCTGGAGGTTGTGGCCGATGCCGGGGATGTAGGCCGTGACCTCGATCTGGCTGCTCAGCTTGACTCGGGCGACCTTGCGCAGAGCGGAGTTCGGCTTCTTGGGCGTGGTGGTGTAGACACGAGTGCACACACCACGACGCTGCGGACTCCCCTTCAGCGCCGGGGTCTTGTTCTTTGCGACCTTGTCCTGTCGGCCCTTGCGGACCAGCTGCTGGATGGTGGGCACCGCGTCTCCGTCTTCCTCGTGACCTACGCCGGTTCTCGTAGCCGATATCGCTATTGACCTGCTGGATTTCCCGAACCTCCCCGACCCCCGATGTCGGGCGTGTCGCGTTCGTTCCCGCGCATGGCGAAAACGAGTTCACACCCGGCCGAGAGGCCGAATCATGGGAGGGGGTTCACATGCGCCGCGCACCGTAGGTCCTCGTCTGCGGAACCGGGCGCCGCACTCGCATGTGCGACCCGTCGACTCACGGGCACAATCACACAGGCTACCGCTTGCCGTCAGGACGGTCAAAACGGTGTGCGACATGGCGGGAACCGTCGGGACGGATCCTCGCACAGCCGTGGGTCACCACCATTCTACGCGGTCCCGCGGCTGCTCGGCCCCGCTTCTGCGAGAGCGCGGCCGAAGGCTGACGGCCGCCTCCCCGGGACGATTGTCCCCGAGAGGCGGCCGTCGCGCTACAGGAGCAGCCAGAGGGCGACGGAGATCACCGTCACCAGGATGCCCACGACGGCGAAGACCGTTCCGGTCGTGATCAGGCCGAGGCCGTCGAGCTGCCCGCGGGACTCGCGGATCGCCCTCTTGGCCTTGGGCCCGGTGACCAGCAGGGCCAGGACGGCCGTGACCAGTCCCACGCCGGGCAGCAGCGAGGCCACGCCCAGCCACAGGGTGAGCGTCGCTCCCCGCTCGGTGTCGGCGAGGAAGTCGATGCTGTCGTAGCCGGGGTAGGCGTCACCGGCCTCGCCGCCCAGGGGGCGGTCGCCGAAACCGGGGAACTCGTCGGCGATCGGGTCCTTGCGGCGCCTGCTGCGTCCCGCCGGGGCGGCGGGCATGCCGTAGTCGGCCGGGGTGAACCCGTCCTCGTACTCGGAGTCGTCGCGGTCGCGGGGCTCGTCACCGCGGGGCTCGGGGTCGTCGTCGTAGTCGTACTCCGGCTCCGGCCGGTCCGCGTCCCCGTCGCGGCCGTACTCCGGCCCGTCCTGGCCGTACTCCGGCCCGTCGGGGTCGTCGTCGTAGCGGTCGTAGTCCGCCCCGTCGTCCCCGCGGCGGTCGTCGCGCCGGTACTCGTCGTCGTCCGCCCAGCCCCCCTCTTCGGCCAGGGCGCGGGCGTCGAACATCTGGGTGGCCCCGCCGGGGTCCTCCGGCGGGTCCTGGTCCCTGGAGCGGGCTCGCGACTGCATGTCGGCGATCGCGCCCAGGGGGTCGTCCGCTCCGGGGACCGCCGCGGAGAGCTCACCGGTGTCGGGCCCTCCCCAGTCGACGGTCTCGGCCCGTCCGGAGGAGGACTCCCTGCGGCGCTGCTCCGCCTCGCGGACCACGTCCGGCAGACGGGGGTCGTTGCGGTCGAACGCCCACGTGTTGCCGCTGCCGCTGCCCAGCCCGGAGGGCGAGAGCTCGTCGCCGTACCCGTCGCCCCACGAGCCGCCGGAGCCCGCGCCGGGTCGGTCGTCGGTGCGGCCGGAGGGCGCCCAGGCGTCCGGGGCGTCGGCGCCCGCGGGAGCGCTGTCGGCGCCCCGGAAGTCGCCGCCGAGTTCGTCGTCGTCCCAGGAGCGGCCGCGTGCGCGGTCTCCCCCGAGGGGGTCATCGCCGTAGGGGCGGTCGTCCCAGGTCTCGGCGGCGCGCTCACCGGTCCCGTGCCGGGGGGCCCGGTCGTCCCCGGGCCGGTCCGCCGGGGCTCCGTCGTCCCAGGAACCGCCGTCGGGTCCGGGCACGTCGGTCCAGGAGGCCGGGCCGCGCTCGCGGTCGGGAGCGTCGTCGTCCCAGCCGGAGGAGGCGCGGGTGTCGTCCTCCCAGGGCTGGCCGCCCCGGTCAGCGGTCCACGAACCCCGGTCGCCCAGGGGGTCGGGGCCCCAGGGCTGGTCGGTGGCGGAGGAGGGCCGCGTCTCCCACGACGCGGGGCCCAGGCCGTCGTCGGCCGCGTCACGGCCGCGACCCGGAGCGTTGTCGTCCCACGGCTGGCCGGACGTGCCGGAAGCCGGGGATTCCCAGGAGGCGGGGCCCAGACCGTCGTCGAGTGGGTCGCGCGTACCGCCCGCGGGGGCGTCGTCCCAGGGCTGGGAGCCCCGGTCGGCGTTCCAGGCGCCGCGGTCGCCGGCGGAGCCGCTGTCCCAGGGCCGGGTGCCCTCCGCCGGGACGCCACTGCCGGGGGCGTCGGCGTCCGGGGAGGAGGGAGAACGGGTCTCGTCCTCCCACGGCCGGGCGGCGGGTGCCGAGGCGTCCCACGAGGCCGTGCCGAGGCCGTCGTCGAGCGGATCGCGCCGGTCGGCGACCGGAGCGTCCTCCCACGGCTGGCCACCGGACACACCGGAGGAAGGAGCGTCCTCCCACGGCTGGCCGGACGCGGCGGAGGAGGGAGCCTCCCACGACGCGGGGCCCAGGCCGTCGTCGGCGGTGTCCCGGCCGCGGACCGGGGCGTCGTCCCACGGCTGACCGGGGGCGGACGGGGACGGGGTGTCCCAGGGCCGGGACCCGTCGGCCGGACCGCTCTCAACGGAACCACCGGTTCCGGGGGAGTCCGACCACGGGGCCGACGCACCGTGGTCGTCCCCGCGGGCGGGGGCGTCGGCTTCCAGGGAGGAGGAAGAGCGCGTGTCGCCCTCCCACGGCCGGGCGGCGGGTGCCGAGGCGTCCCACGAGGCCGTGCCGAGGCCGTCGTCGAGCGGATCGCGCCGGTCGGCGACCGGAGCGTCCTCCCACGGCTGGCCACCGGACACACCGGAGGAAGGAGCGTCCTCCCACGGCTGGCCGGACGCGGCGGAGGAGGGAGCCTCCCACGACGCGGGGCCCAGGCCGTCGTCGGCGGTGTCCCGGCCACGGTCCGGGGCGTCGTCCCACGGCTGACCGGACACACCGGAGGAAGGAGCGTCCTCCCACGGCTGACCGGACGCGCCGGGGGACGGGGCGTCCCAGGAGGGCGCGCCCCGGTCCTCGTCCACCGGTGCGCCGGAAGCCCACGGCTGTTCGGCGGCGGAGCCGGATGCGGAGGAGGATTCGTCCCAGGGCTGCCCGGCGCCCGGGGCGTCCCGGTCGTCCAGCGCGGGGAACTCCTGGGTCCGGGGGCCGTCGGACCATGCCTCGGACCGGTCGGTGTCCCGCTCCGACGGGAGCGGCACCTGGGCGCTGGCCGCGACGCTCGGCAGGGAGGGCTCCTCGGCCTCTCCCGGGACCCTGGTCAGCGGCTGGTAGGCCGCGGACCCGGCGCCCGGGTAGGAGATGCCGTGGGAGACGGGGGGCGGCGGTCCGCCCAGCGCCTCCGGATAGGGCTCCACCATCGCCGGGCGGGACGAGCTCAGCCCCGCGTACCCCCCGCTGTCCGGGAAGACCGTGTCAGCGGTCCCCTCCGATTCGAGCGGGTCCTGGTAGTCCGACTGTGTGCGATAGCGGTTCTCGCTCGGCTTGAACCACGAGTCCTCCGCGTCGGAGTCCCGCCGTTCGCCCCCGTTGTCAGTCACCTGTGCCTCTCCCGCCAGCGCAGTAGCGCCGTCTTCCGTCCGCGTCAGCGGACCCTGTGCGCGGAACGGCGGCGGTACCACCCCCCGCGAGGGGTGGCATACCGCCGCCGTCAGTCAAGCAAACCGCTTCTACCGGTTGTACGGTCCGAAGTCGTACTCCTCCAGCGGAACGGCCTCGCCCGAACCCTGTCCGAAGGTGTACTCGCTCGGCTCCTCGTACCCGGAGACCGAGTACATCGAGGCCTTGGCCTCCTCGGTCGGCTCCACCCGGATGTTGCGGTACTGCGGAATGCCGGTACCGGCCGGGATGAGCTTACCGATGATGACGTTCTCCTTGAGGCCGAGGAGCGGGTCGCTCTTGCCGTGGATCGCGTTCTCGGTGAGCACCCGGGTGGTCTCCTGGAAGGAGGCCGCGGACAGCCAGGACTCCGTGGCCAGCGAGGCCTTGGTGATACCCAGCAGCACCGGGCGCCCGGCCGCGGGCTGGCCGCCCTCGGACACGACGCGGCGGTTGATCCGCTCGAACTTCGGCCGCTCGACCATCTCACCGGGCAGCAGCTCGGTGTCGCCCGACTCCAGGATGTTCACGCGCTTGAGCATCTGGCGGACGATGATCTCGATGTGCTTGTCGTGGATGGACACACCCTGCGACTTGTACACCTCCTGGACCTCGGACACCAGGTGCTGCTGCACCGCACGCGGGCCCTGGATGCGCAGGACCTCGTGCGGGTTGATCGCACCCTGGATCAGCTGCTGGCCGACCTTGACGTGGTCGCCGTCGGTGACGAGCAGCTGGGCGCGCATCGGGACCGGGTAGGCGATCTCGTCCGTGCCGTCGTCGGGGATGACGACGATCTTGCGGCTCTTCTCGGTGTCGTCGATCCGGATCCGGCCCTCCATCTCGGAGATCGGGGCCACACCCTTGGGGATGCGGGCCTCGAAGAGCTCCTGGACACGGGGCAGACCGTGGGTGATGTCCTGACCGGCCGAACCGCCCATGTGGAAGGTACGCATGGTCAGCTGGGTGCCGGGCTCACCGATGGACTGGGCCGCGATGATGCCGATCGCCTCACCGACGTCCACCGGCTTGCCGGTCGCCATGGAGCGGCCGTAGCAGGTGGTGCAGACGCCGATCTTGGCCTCGCAGACCAGCGACGAGCGCACGCGGACGCGGGTGATCCCGGCCTCGATGAGCTTGTCGATGTTCTGCTCGGAGGTGTCGCTCAGGGCGGGAAGGACGACGTTGCCCTCCGCGTCCACCGCGTCCTCGGCGATGGTCCGGCCGAAACCGGTGTTCTCGACGTTGTGCTTGCGCACGACGACGCCGGCGGCGTTCTTCTCGCCGATCTCGTGCCAGAGCGAGCGCTCCGTGCCGCAGTCGATCTCGCGGACGATGACGTCCTGCGCGACGTCCACCAGACGACGGGTCAGGTAACCCGAGTCGGCGGTACGCAGGGCGGTGTCGGCCAGACCCTTGCGCTGGCCGTGCGTGGAGATGAAGTACTCCAGCACGGACAGGCCCTCGCGGTAGGAGGACTTGATCGGACGCGGGATCGTCTCACCCTTGGTGTTGGAGACCAGGCCGCGGATACCCGCGATCTGGCGCACCTGCATCGGGTTGCCTCGGGCGCCGGACTGGACCATCATCCACACCGGGTTGTCGGCGGGGAAGTTGCTCTCCATGTCCTGGGCGACCTCGGTGGTGGCCTGCGTCCACACCTCGGTGAGCTCCTGACGGCGCTCGTCGTCGGTGATGAGA
This sequence comes from Nocardiopsis sp. M1B1, assembly GCF_052466615.1. Lineage (NCBI taxonomy): Bacteria > Bacillati > Actinomycetota > Actinomycetes > Streptosporangiales > Nocardiopsidaceae > Nocardiopsis > Nocardiopsis sp. M1B1. The sequence continues at coordinate 763,807 of NZ_CP196194.1, read as the reverse complement.
CCGCGATCGTACTCGCGCTGGATCTTGTCCGCCTTGCGCTCGTACCCCTCCAGGATCTCGGTCTTGCGCGGCGGCGCGACGACGTCCTCGATGCCGATGGTCAGACCGGACCGGGTGGCCCAGTGGTAACCGGCGTCCTTGAGGGCGTCCAGCGTCGTGGCGACCTGGACCTTGGGGTAGTTCTCGGCGAGGTCGTTGACCAGCGTCGAGACCTGCTTCTTACCCACCTGGAAGTTGACGTACGGGTAGTCGACCGGGGTGGTCTCGTTGAACAGGTACCGCCCCAGGGTCGTCTCCAGGGTGTACGGCTCCCCCGGCGTCCAGCCCTCCGGCGGCGTCCAGTCCTTGGGACCGGGGGCGCCGTCGGCGATCCGGAGCTTGATCCTGGCCTGGAGGTCGAGGTCCCCCAGGTCGTAGGCCATGATGCCCTCGGCCGGGGAGAGGAACGAACGCCCCTCGCCCTTGGCTCCGGCCTTCTCCGTCGTCAGGTAGAACAGGCCGATGATCATGTCCTGGGTGGGCATGGTCACGGGCTTGCCGTCGGACGGCTTGAGGATGTTGTTGGTGGCCAGCATCAGCAGCCGCGCCTCGGCCTGGGCCTCGGCGGACAGCGGCAGGTGCACGGCCATCTGGTCGCCGTCGAAGTCGGCGTTGAACGCCGTGCACACGAGCGGGTGGATCTGGATGGCCTTGCCCTCGACCAGCTGCGGCTCGAAGGCCTGGATGCCCAGGCGGTGCAGCGTCGGGGCGCGGTTGAGCAGAACCGGGTGCTCGGTGATGACCTCTTCGAGGACGTCCCACACGACCGGGCGGGACCGCTCGACCATGCGCTTGGCGCTCTTGATGTTCTGCGCGTGGTTCAGGTCCACCAGGCGCTTCATCACGAAGGGCTTGAACAGCTCCAGCGCCATCTGCTTGGGCAGGCCGCACTGGTGCAGCTTGAGCTGCGGGCCGACGACGATGACCGAACGGCCGGAGTAGTCGACTCGCTTGCCCAGCAGGTTCTGGCGGAAGCGGCCCTGCTTGCCCTTGAGCATGTCGGACAGCGACTTGAGCGGACGGTTGCCCGGCCCGGTGACCGGGCGGCCCCGGCGGCCGTTGTCGAACAGCGCGTCGACGGCCTCCTGGAGCATCCGCTTCTCGTTGTTGACGATGATCTCGGGCGCGCCGAGGTCGAGCAGCCGCTTGAGGCGGTTGTTGCGGTTGATGACACGGCGGTACAGGTCGTTGAGGTCGGAGGTCGCGAAGCGGCCACCGTCCAGCTGCACCATCGGACGCAGGTCCGGCGGGATGACCGGGATGCAGTCCAGCACCATGCCCATGGGGCTGTTGGTGGTGTTGAGGAACGCCGAGACGACCTTGAGCCGCTTCAGGGCGCGGGCCTTCTTCTGGCCCTTGCCGGTGCGGATGATCTCCCGGAGCCTCTCGGCCTCCACGTCCAGCTCGAAGTTGGCCAGCCGGTCCTGGATGGCCTGAGCGCCCATGCCGCCGCGGAAGTACTTGCCGAAGCGGTCCCGCATCTCGCGGTAGAGCATCTCGTCGCCCTCGAGGTCCTGGACCTTGAGGTTCTTGAACCGGTTCCAGACCTCGTCGAGGCGGTCGATCTCGCGCTGGGCGCGGTCGCGCAGCTGGCGCATCTCGCGCTCGGCGCCCTCGCGCACCTTGCGGCGGGCGTCGCCCTTGGCCCCCTGCTCCTCCAGCTCGGCGAGGTCGGCCTCCAGCTTGCGGTGGCGGTCCTCGACGGTGGAGTCGCGGCGCTGCTCCAGGTGCTGCTTCTCGACCGAGATCCGCGCCTCCAGGGACTGGAGGTCGCGCTCACGGGCCTCGGTGTCCACCCACGTGACCATGTAGGCGGCGAAGTAGATGATCTTCTCGAGATCCTTCGGCGCCAGGTCCAGCAGGTAGCCCAGGCGGGAGGGCACGCCCTTGAAGTACCAGATGTGCGTGACGGGAGCGGCCAGCTCGATGTGGCCCATCCGCTCACGGCGCACCTTGGCGCGGGTCACCTCGACGCCGCAGCGCTCACAGATGATGCCCTTGAAGCGGACGCGCTTGTACTTGCCGCAGTAGCACTCCCAGTCGCGGGTCGGACCGAAGATCTTCTCGCAGAAGAGTCCGTCCTTCTCGGGCTTGAGGGTGCGGTAGTTGATGGTCTCGGGCTTCTTGACCTCGCCGTGCGACCACTGGCGGATGTCGTCGGCCGTGGCCAGGCCGATGCGCAGCTCGTCGAAGAAGTTGACGTCGAGCACTTAATTCGTCCCCTGCTCTCGAAGAATGCGGAAGTTAGACCTCTTCGACACTGCTCGGCTCCCGCCGACCCAGGTCGATTCCCAGTTCTTCCGCCGCGCGGAAGACGTCCTCGTCGCTGTCCCGCATCTCGATGGACATACCGTCACTGGACAGCACCTCCACGTTCAGACAGAGCGACTGCATCTCCTTGATGAGCACCTTGAAGGACTCAGGGATGCCCGGCTCGGGGATGTTCTCGCCCTTGACGATGGCCTCGTAGACCTTGACCCGGCCCACCACGTCGTCGGACTTGATGGTGAGCAGCTCCTGGAGGGCGTAGGCGGCGCCGTAGGCCTCCAGCGCCCACACCTCCATCTCACCGAAGCGCTGGCCGCCGAACTGCGCCTTACCGCCCAGCGGCTGCTGGGTGATCATGGAGTACGGGCCGGTGGAGCGCGCGTGGATCTTGTCGTCCACGAGGTGGTGGAGCTTGAGGATGTACTTGTAGCCGACGGAGATCGGCTCGGCGAAGGGCTCGCCGGTGCGGCCGTCGAACAGGCGCGCCTTGCCGTCCTCGTTGATCAGGCGGTTGCCGTCCGCGTTGGGGCGCACCGACCTGATCAGGCCGCTGAGCTCGTCGCCGTGCAGGCCGTCGAAGACCGGCGTGGCCACGCGGGAGTCCGGCGGCACGTCGGTGGCGCCGATGGCCTCCAGCGACTTCTGCCACTCCTCCTCGACCCCCTCGACCAGCCAGCCGTTCTTGGCCAGCCAGCCCAGGTGGACCTCCAGGACCTGGCCGACGTTCATGCGGCCGGGCACGCCCAGCGGGTTGAGGATGATGTCGACCGGCGTCCCGTCCTCCAGGAAGGGCATGTCCTCCTGGGGCAGGATCTTGGAGATGACGCCCTTGTTGCCGTGGCGGCCCGCGAGCTTGTCACCGTCGGTGATCTTGCGCTTCTGGGCCACGTAGACGCGGACCATCTCGTTGACGCCGGGGGCGAGCTCGTCGCCCTCCTCGCGGCTGAACACGCGGACGCCGATGACCTTGCCGGTCTCGCCGTGCGGCACCTTCAGCGAGGTGTCGCGGACCTCGCGCGCCTTCTCGCCGAAGATCGCGCGCAGCAGGCGCTCCTCCGGGGTCAGCTCGGTCTCGCCCTTGGGCGTGACCTTGCCGACGAGGATGTCGCCGTCCACGACCTCGGCGCCGATGCGGATGATGCCCCGGTCGTCGAGGTCGGCCAGGACCTCCTCGCTGACGTTGGGGATCTCGCGGGTGATCTCCTCCGGGCCCAGCTTGGTGTCGCGGGCGTCGACCTCGTGCTCCTCGATGTGGATCGAGGAGAGGACGTCGTCCTGCACCAGGCGCTGGGAGAGGATGATCGCGTCCTCGTAGTTGTGGCCCTCCCAGGACATGTACGCCACGAGCAGGTTCTTGCCCAGCGACATCTCACCCTGGTCGGTGGAGGGGCCGTCCGCGAGGACCTGGCGCTCCTCGACCCGCTGGCCCTCGGCCACGATCGGCCGCTGGTTGAAGCAGGTGCCCTGGTTGGAGCGCTGGAACTTGCCCATGCGGTACGTCTTGCGCGTGCCGTCGTCGGCCATGACGGTGACGTAGTCGGCGGTGACGTCCTCGACGACACCGGCCTTCTGCGCCAGGACGACCTCGCCGGCGTCGGTTGCGGCGCGGTACTCCATGCCGGTGCCGACGAACGGAGACTCGGCCATCAGCAGCGGCACTGCCTGGCGCTGCATGTTCGAGCCCATGAGGGCGCGGTTGGCGTCGTCGTGCTCCAGGAACGGGATCATGGCGGTGGCGACCGACACCATCTGGCGCGGCGACACGTCCATGTAGTCGACCTCGTCCGTGCTGACCTGCTCGAACTCACCGCCCTTGCGGCGCACGAGCACACCGGCCTCGGCGAAGGAGCCGTCGGGGTTCATCGGCGTGTTGGCCTGCGCGATGACGTGGAGGTCCTCCTCGTCAGCGGTCAGGTAGTCGACCTGGTCGGAGACCTTGCCGTCGATGATGCGGCGGTACGGGGTCTCCACGAAGCCGAAGGAGTTGACCCGGCCGTAGGCGGCGAGCGAGCCGATCAGACCGATGTTCGGTCCCTCGGGCGTCTCGATCGGGCACATGCGGCCGTAGTGCGAGGGGTGCACGTCGCGGACCTCGAAGCCCGCGCGCTCGCGGGACAGGCCGCCCGGGCCCAGCGCGGAGAGGCGGCGCTTGTGCGTCAGGCCCTCCAGCGGGTTGGTCTGGCCCATGAACTGCGACAGCTGCGAGGTGCCGAAGAACTCCTTGATGGAGGCCACGACCGGACGGATGTTGATCAGGGTCTGCGGCGTGATCGCCTCGACGTCCTGGGTGGTCATCCGCTCGCGGACGACGCGCTCCATGCGGGCCAGGCCCAGGCGGACCTGGTTCTGGATGAGCTCGCCGACGGTGCGCAGGCGGCGGTTGCCGAAGTGGTCGATGTCGTCGGTCTCGATCGGACGGGGACCGTTGACGGTCTCCTTCTCGACCTCACCCGCGTGCAGGCGGACGAGGTAGTCGATCGTGGCGACGATGTCCTCTTCAGTGAGGGTGCCCTGTCGGTAGTCGGTGTCCAGACCGAGCTTCTTGTTGATCTTGTAACGGCCGACCTTGGCCAGGTCGTAGCGCTTGGGGTTGAAGTACAGGTTCTCCAGCAGCGCCTGGGCCGACTCCTTCGTGGGCGGCTCGCCGGGGCGCAGCTTGCGGTAGATGTCCAGCAGCGCGTCGTCGGTGCCCGCGGTGGGGTCCTTCTCCAGCGTGTTGCGGATGGACTCGTACTGGCCGAAGCGCTCCAGGATCTGGTCGGTGGTCCAGCCCAGCGCCTTGAGCAGGACGGTGACGCCCTGCTTGCGCTTGCGGTCGATGCGGACGCCGACGAAGTCGCGCTTGTCGACCTCGAACTCCAGCCAGGCGCCGCGGGACGGGATGACCTTGCAGCCGTAGAGGTCCTTGTCCGAGGTCTTGTCGACGGACTTGTCGAAGTACACGCCCGGGGAGCGCACCAGCTGGGACACGACGACGCGCTCGGTGCCGTTGATGATGAAGGTGCCGGTCTCGGTCATGAGCGGGAAGTCGCCCATGAACACCGTCTGGCTCTTGATCTCACCGGTGTCGTTGTTGATGAACTCCGCCGTGACGAACATCGGGGCGGAGTAGGTCATGTCCCTGTCCTTGCACTCATCCTCTGAGTACTTGGGCGGCTCGAACCGGTGGTCGCGGAACGACAGGGACATCGTGCCCGAGAAGTCCTCGATCGGGCTGATCTCCTCGAAGATCTCTTCGAGACCGGACTGCTCCGGAACGTCCTTGCGGCCAGCGTTTCGGGCCGTCTCAACCCGGGTCTTCCACCTGTCGTTGCCCAGCAGCCAGTCGAACGACTCGGTCTGAAGGGCGAGGAGGTTCGGGACCTCCAGTGGTTCCTGGATACGGGCGAAGGAAACGCGGTGCGGACCAAGGGCGTTAGCGGAGGCGTTGCGCGAGGCTGCCAACAGGGGTCCTTCCGAAGGCTTGTGGCGGTTGAAGCGCGCACGCCAGACGATCCGTCACGAGAAGGACCGCCGCAACGCGGTTGAGACGGTCACATCGAGCGGGAGCGGGCCACCGGAATGTCCGGAAAAATGGAGTGGCGGTAGCCTTCACCGGCACAGGGATCACCAAAGGGCAGCGCAAAAGAGCAGTGTAGCCGAACACCACACCGCTGTCCACTCACGGTCCACAGCGCCACTCACGACACCGGCAGGATCACCCCTGGAGGGCGATCCGTCAAGCCCGCTCCCGGCGGAGGGGCCCGGATTCCGGCTGCCCGGAACGGTCCGACGACCTCGTCGGTGGACTGGTGCGCCTGCCCTGGCCCGGGGGTCGGGAGCCAACGACATCCGAAGGATTCCCCCGCCTCAGGCGGGTAAACACGTCCTCCGGGCCTCAGCGGGTTTCCCGGGACGGGAGATTAGCGCGTCCGGGGGACAGTTCGCACACGCACCCCCGGTTCCGGAACCTGCCGGATCCCCCTCAGCTTCGCACAGGGGACGGGAGGAGCGGTGACGGACACGGCGGGGCGCGGGCAAAGGACTCCGGGCCCGCCGCAGGTCAGCGCGCCGCCCGGGACCGGGCGGCGGGGGCGGAGGGCCCGGCGGGACGCGGGGCACGGCGGACACCGGCCCGGGAGGAGCGAGGGCCGCGGGGGCGGGGGCGCGGCGGTCGCGGGCCGGGGCGCGAAGGAGCGCGGGCCGGAGGGGAGGGGCCCGGGAGGACCGCCCGGAGGCGGTGAGGGGTTCCAGGACGCACGAAGGCGGCCGCCCCTCCCCGGAAGGAGGGACGGCCGCCGGAAGCAGGCCAGCGGGCGCTCAGCGGCCCGCGTGGGACTACTTGAGGGTGACGGAGGCGCCAGCGCCCTCGAGAGCGGCCTTGGCCTTCTCGGCCGTCTCCTTGTTGACGCCCTCCAGCAGCGGCTTGGGAGCGTTGTCGACCAGGTCCTTGGCCTCCTTGAGGCCCAGGCTCGTGAGGCCGCGGACCTCCTTGATGACCTGGATCTTCTTGTCGCCAGCGCCCTCGAGGATGACGTCGAACTCGTCCTTCTCCTCGGCCTCGGCGGCGGCGCCGCCACCCTGGCCGGGAGCGGCGACGGCCACGGCGGCCGGAGCGGCGGCGGTGACGTCGAACTTGTCCTCGAAGAGCTTCACGAAGTCGGCCAGCTCGAGAAGGGTCATCTCCTCGAACGCGGCAAGCAGGTCCTCGTTGCTGAGCTTCGCCATGGTGCGATCTCTCTTTCTCTGCGGACACGCGGTCCTGTCGGGCCCGCGTGCGAGTCAGTGTCCGAGCGCCCTCGGCGCCCGGCGGGGTTCAAAAAGGTCAGGCGGCTTCCTGGGAGCGCTTGTCCGCCAGGGCCTGCGCGAGACGCACAGTCTTGGAGGGCAGCGCCTGGAAGACGGCGGCGGCCTGGCCCTGCTTGGCCTTGAGCGCACCCGCCAGCTTCGCGAGGATGACCTCGCGGGACTCCAGATCGGCCAGCTTGGTGATGTCGTCGGCGCTCATCGACTTGCCGTCGATGACACCGCCCTTGATCACCAGGGGCGAGTTCGCCTTCGCGAAGTCACGCAGACCCTTGGCGGCCTCGACCACGTCACCGTGGACGAAGGCGATGGCGGACGGGCCCTCAAGCAGGTCCTTGACCTGCTCGTCGACACCGGCCTCCGTGACCGCGATCTTGGTCAGCGTGTTCTTGACGATGCGAAAACGCGCGCTCTGGCCGAGGCTGCGACGCAGTTCAGTGATCTGCGCGACAGTGAGCCCCCGGTATTCGGTCAGCACGGCGCCGTTCGACTCACGGAACTCGCCCGTGAGTTCGGCGACCGCGGCTGCCTTGTCCGGCCTCGCCATGGGACTCCTTCCAACATTGAACGCTGGTTGACTCCAAGGGCCCGGGCGATCGGCGTCAGCACGAGAAAAAGCCCCGGGCGCGAGGCGCACGGGGCATGACCGCGTTCCGGCGGCCGCGCGGAGCACGGCGTGGAACGGGAAGCTCTTGTGACACCTGCGCGGGCGCCCATCGCGGATGGGCCCTTAGGTCACCCGTTCGGGTGACGACCAGCGGTCTTCGGCAAGAACCCATCGTACCGCACGCACGGGAGCCCCCGTTCCGCACCGGGGGGCCGAAACCGTGATCGCTCTCACTCCCCCGCGGGCACGGAACCGCCGTGACGTGACGAAGGACGAATCAGTGACCATACGGAGGGGGCGGTAGGGACCGGAACGTCCCTCCGCCATGGCAGCATGACGCTACCGGGCGCCCCGCTCCCAGACGCGCCCATCCCCCGCACAAAAGAAGAAGGCGACACCCCCGTGAAGACCCGTATGCCGGCCCTGCTCGCCGCCGGCGCGCTCACTCTGTCCCTCACCGCCTGCGGCGACGAGCCCGCCGAGGAGGCCGCCTCCGAGCCGGCGCAGGAGAGCCCCGCACCCGCCGACGTCCCGGCCCTGTTGGGCGGACTCGGCGACGCCGTCGAGACCGTGACCAACTACACCCTTTCGGTGGAGTCCGAGGCCCTCGGAATGGAACAGGGGGACCTGTCCATGTCCCAGACCTACGAGGTCATGGACGACCCCGAAGCCTTCCGCTGCGTCTCGGTGATGCCCTATGCGGGCGAGCTGATGGCCACCATGTTCTCCGCGGCGGGAGCACTCCCCGAGGGCGTCACCGCCGAGGACCTCAGCACCAGTGAGTACATCTCCCACAACGGCGGGGAACTCCTGCTGAGCGACCCGCACGGTCTGTACGGCACCGAGACTCCTTGGGTGTACAGCGCGAGGACCACCCGAACGGAGGCGGCCCTGGACTTCGACCTGGTCGGCCTCGCCGACCTGGTCAGCGCCTTCAGCGGTATGGAACAGGCCGAGGCGGTGGGCGAGGAGCAGGTCGACGGGGTCGGCACCACCATGATCGAGGGCGCGATGTCCTCTGAACAGATCGCGGCCCTGCGGGAAGACCAGGCCGCGGTACTGGACGGTCTGCTCGGCCGCCCGGCACCCGAGGGCATGGACGCGGTGCTCTGGATCGACGAGGCCGGTTTCCCGATGCGTGTGGAGTTCTCCGGCGCTGGTTCCGAGGTGTCGATGGAGTTCTCCGCCGTGGGCGAGACCTCCTTCGAGATCCCGGGTGAGGACGAGATCACCGAGATCTGAGAGAGGCCGCCCCGGACCGAGCGCGAACGGTCCGCGGGCCCCCGGCCGGACGGACCCCGGCGGAAGCGGAGCGGCCCCCGCCGTCCTCTCGGACTGCGGGGGCCGCTCTCGTCTGCGCTGGACAGCCGCGAAGGCTAGGCCTCGAGCGGGATGCTCGGGCCCATGGACGTGGAGACCACGGCCTTCTTGATGTAGCGGCCCTTGGCGGCGGACGGCTTGAGGCGGTTCACCTCGTCGATCGCGGCCTGGTAGTTCTCCAGGAGCTTCTGGTCGTCGAAGGAGGCCTTGCCGATGATGAAGTGCAGGTTCCCGTGGCGGTCCACGCGGAACTCGATCTTGCCGCCCTTGATGTCGGTGACGGCCTTGGCGACGTCGGGCGTGACGGTGCCGGTCTTCGGGTTCGGCATCAGGCCGCGCGGACCGAGCACGCGGCCGAGGCGGCCGACCTTGCCCATGAGGTCCGGGGTGGCCACGACGGCGTCGAAGTCGGTGAAGCCCTTCGAGACCTTCTCGATCATCTCGTCGTCGCCGATGATGTCGGCGCCAGCCGCGAGAGCCTGCTCGGCACGCTCACCGGTCGCGAAGACCAGGACCCGAGCGGTCTTGCCGGTGCCGTTCGGCAGGTTCACGGTGCCGCGGACCATCTGGTCGGCCTTGCGCGGGTCGACGCCCAGGCGCAGGGCGACCTCGACGGTCGCGTCGAACTTGACGGTGGAGGTCTCCTTGGCGAGCTTCACGGCCTCGGCGGGGCCGTAAAGCTTGTCACGGTCCACCTGCTGGCTGGCTTTGCGGTGGTTCTTGCTGCGCTTCACTCTGTTCTCCTGTGGAACGTGTGGTCACCGGGCCAGCGCCTGGCCCTGCCACGGTGGTTCTTGAACGTCGAGCGTCCCCGGTCGCTCCGGTCTCCGCGGACCGGCGCCACCGTGCGGGGGACTACTTGACCTCGATGCCCATCGAGCGGGCGGTACCGGCGACGATCTTGGCGGCGGCCTCGATGTCCTCGGTGTTGAGGTCGGGCAGCTTGGTCTGCGCGATCTCGCGGACCTGCTCGGCGGTGATGGAACCGGCGGTGCTGCGACCCGGGTCGGTGGCGGCCTTGTCCAGGCCGGCGGCCTTCAGGATCAGCTTCGGCGCCGGAGGCGTCTTGGTGACGAAGCTGAAGGAACGGTCCTCGTAGATGGAGATCTCGACGGGGATGACGTTGCCGCGCTGGGACTCCGTGGCAGCGTTGTACTGCTTGCAGAAGTCCATGATGTTGACGCCGTGCGGACCGAGCGCGGTACCGACGGGCGGCGCCGGGGTGGCCTGACCGGCGGGGAGCTGCACCTTGACGAGTGCGGCCAGTTTCTTCTTCGGAGGCATATCGGGTCCTTTGCCTGATCTGCGTTGTGTTCTGGTCCCGTTGCCTCCCTGACGGCGCCGCGCGGCCTCGGGGCCGGGGAACCGCTGCCGAAGGAGGCGGGGGACCCCGCGCTCGACGGGCGCGGGGCGCCGGTCCGCCGGGACCGGGCGGACCGGGCGCGGGTCCCGCCGGGGCGGAACACGCGAGTGGGTCCGCCACGGGGCGGACCCACCAAGTCTATGCCGCTCTTCTGAGTGCCCTGACAGGCGCTTCGCGACCACAGGGCCCCAGCACGAACGGCGGGAGCGTACGGGCTAGATCTTGGCGACCTGGTTGAAGGACAGCTCGACCGGGGTCTCGCGGCCGAAGATCGACACCAGCACCTTGAGCTTCTGGGTGTCGGGGTTGATCTCGCTGACCGTCGCGGGCAGGGTCGCGAACGGACCCTCCATGACGGTGACGGACTCGCCGACCTCGTAGGCCACGTCCATGCGGGCCTCTCCGACGCCGCCGCCCGTGGTCCGGGCCTGCTGCGCCTGCTCCGGCTCCACCTCCGGCTCGGGGGCGAGGAGCTTGGCCACCTCGGTCAGGCTCAGCGGCGCGGGCTTGTTGGACAGGCCCACGAAGCCGGTGACGCCCGGGGTGTTGCGGATGGCCGACCAGGACTCGTCGGTCAGGTCCATGCGGACGAGCACGTAGCCGGGCAGGACCTTCTCGGTGACCTGCTGGCGCTTGCCGCTCTTGACCTCGGTGACCTCGTGCTCGGGCACCTCGACCTGGAAGATGTACTCCTCCATGTTGAGGGACTGGGTGCGGCTCTCGACGTTGGCCTTGACCCGCTTCTCGTAACCGGCGTAGGTGTGCACGACGTACCAGTCGCCGGGCAGCAGGACGAGCTCGTTCTTGAACTCCTCGACGGGGTCCAGGCGGGGGGCCTCCTCCTCGGCGGCCTCGTCCTGCTCCTCGTCCTCCTCCACGACGCCCTCGTGGTCGTCGGCGGCCTCGGACGCGTCGGCGTCACCGGTCAGCTCCGGGCTGTCGGTGTCGACCGCGTCGGTCGCGTCCTCCGGCAGCTCGCCCGCCAGGCCGGTCTCTTCCGCCGACGACTGAACCGGCTCCTCTTCGGGGAAGTCGTCAGAGGTCAGTGGGGACTCGGACACGGCTGCTCTTTCTCTCGTCGGATTCGCTCTCGGGGCGACGCACACGAGGCAGCGCTGTACGTCGAACCCGGTTCTGCCAGCTTACGGTCTCTCCGGGCGGACCGGGACCAACGCGCGGACGAGGAGGCCGCGTCCCGGCTGCTGCCGGAGGACGCGGCGCGGAAGGGGTGGTCAGACGCCCTGCGGGGTGCCGAACGTGCCGTACAGCCAGGTGACCGCCTCGCCGAAGCCCCAGTCCACGAGGGAGACGTATCCCAGGACGACCAGCACGAAGACGAGGACCACGATGGTGTAGGTCACCAGCTCGCGGCGCGTGGGCCAGCGGACCTTGCGCAGCTCTCCGGCGACCTGCTTGGTGAACGTCACCGGACCGGTACGACGCTTGGGCTCCTTGTCGGGCTTGGCGTCGGCGTCAGTCTGAGTCACCTGGGGTCCTTAGGGTCGCGGGCTGCTACTTGTCCCCGTAGTTTCGGTGCCCGTGCGGCGCGACGCCCGCAGGGGCGCCGCACCGCACGCGCGAAGGTGCAGGGCAGGAGGGACTCGAACCCCCAACCGCCGGTTTTGGAGACCGGTGCTCTGCCAATTGAGCCACTGCCCTTAGCGGAAACTGCGATCCCACCATAGCCGGTTCCGGTGCGCTACGCACACCGTGCGCCAGGTAACACCTGGGCTACGAACGGCCGACCCGAAAGAGTGTATGCGCTCGGGGCCCCGTGACCAAACCGTTCGTCCCGCCGAGGGGCGTGAACGGCCCCTTCGTCCGGTTGCGCCCTCCTTCCCGCCCGCGCCCGGACCAGGGGCGCATGACAACATGGGTCACATGACTGATCGACCCCGTCTCTCTGCACGTATCAGCGCGATCTCCGAGTCCGCCACCCTGGCCGTGGACGCCAAGGCCAAGGCCATGAAGGCGGAGGGCCGTGCCGTCATCGGCTTCGGCGCGGGAGAGCCCGACTTCCCGACCCCCGACTACATCGTCGAGGCCGCCGTCGAGGCCGCCCGTGAGCCCCGGTTCCACCGCTACACGCCCGCCGGCGGCCTGCCCGAGCTCAAGAAGGCCATCGCCGAGAAGACCCTGCGCGACTCCGGCTACGAGGTCGACCCCGCCCAGGTCCTGGTGACCAACGGCGGCAAGCAGGCCATCTACGAGGCCTTCGCCGCCATGCTGGACCCGGGCGACGAGGTCATCGTCATCGCCCCGTACTGGACCACCTACCCCGAGTCGATCAAGCTCGCGGGCGGCGTCCCGGTCTTCGTCGTCACCGACGAGAGCACCGGCTACCTGGCGAGCGTGGAGCAGCTGGAGGCGGCGCGCAGCGAGCGCACCAAGGTCCTGGTGTTCGTCTCCCCGTCCAACCCGACCGGCGCCGTGTACCCGCGCGAGCAGGTCCGCGAGATCGGCCGCTGGGCGAACGAGCACGGCCTGTGGGTGCTGTCCGACGAGATCTACGAGCACCTGGTCTACGGGGACGCCGAGTTCTCCTCGCTGCCCGTCGAGGTGCCCGAGATCGCCGACCGCACCGTCATCGTCAACGGCGTGGCCAAGACCTACGCCATGACCGGCTGGCGCGTGGGGTGGATCATCGGCCCCAAGGACGTGGTCAAGGCCGCGGGCAACCTCCAGTCGCACGCCACCTCCAACGTCGCCAACGTCTCGCAGGCCGCCGCCCTGGCCGCGGTCTCCGGCGACCTGGACGCCGTGGCGACGATGCGCGAGGCCTTCGACCGCCGCCGCAAGACGATCGTGCGCATGCTCAACGAGATCGACGGCGTGGTCTGCCCCGAGCCGCAGGGCGCGTTCTACGCCTACCCCTCGGTCAAGGGCGTGCTGGGCAAGGAGATCCGCGGCCGGACGCCGCAGACCTCCACCGAGCTGGCCGAGCTCATCCTGGAGCAGGCCGAGGTCGCCGTGGTGCCCGGTGAGGCCTTCGGCACCCCCGGCTACCTGCGCCTGTCCTACGCGCTCAGCGACGAGGACCTCGCCGAGGGCGTGAGCCGCATCCAGAAGCTGCTGGCCGAGGCCAAGTAGCAGAGCCCCTCTGGGGCTCCGCTCCGCTTCGCCCCGTGTCCGGGCGCCCGGAGAGCGGGAACCTTCGGTGCCTCCGGCGGGTTCGCTCGTTCCTCGCGAACCCGCCTCCGCCACCTCCAGAACCCCGCGGGCGCCCGGACAGAACCCCTTGAAGCCGGGCACGCAGTCACCGGCTCCGTTCACGCGTCCCGGGGACCGGTTCCCCGGGGCGCGTCGGCGTGTACGGGGCCGGTCCCCGCGCTACCGAATGGGGCGTCCTGGCACCGGAGGCGCCCCGCATACGGCAGGCTTACGTCATGGAGACACCGACCAGCGCCCGCCGGTTGGACCGGCTGCCCAAAGCACACCTGCACCTGCACTTCACCGGGTCGATGCGCCATCCCACCCTGGTGGAGCTGGCCGCCGAGCACGGCATCCACCTCCCCCAGGCCCTGGTCGAGGAGTGGCCGCCAAGGCTCCGCGCCACGGACGAGCGCGGCTGGTTCCGCTTCCAGCGCCTGTACGACATCGCCCGGTCGGTGCTGCGCAGACCCGAGGACGTGTACCGGCTGCTGCGCGAGGCGGCCGAGGACGAGCGCGCGGCCGGGTCAGGCTGGCTGGAGATCCAGGTGGACCCGAGCGGTTACGCGTCGCTCTTCGACGGGCTCACCGCCACCCTGGAGCTGTTCCTGGACGCGGCCCGCGCCGCCGAGCGCGAGACCGGCGTGCACGTCGGCCTGATGGTGGCGGCCAACCGCACCAGGCACCCGCTGGACGCCAAGGTGCTGGCCCGTCTGGCCCGCCAGTACGCGGGCAGGGGCGTGGTGTCGTTCGGCCTGAACAACGACGAGCGGCGCGGCCGCGCCCTGGAGTTCGAGGGGGCGTTCCGGATCGCGCGGCGGGCCGGGCTGCTCTCCGCGCCGCACGGCGGCGAGCTCCAGGGGCCCCGCAGCGTGCGCGAGTGCCTGGACGTGTTGAACGCCGACCGGATCGGGCACGGCGTGCGGGCCGTGGAGGACCCGCGGCTGGTGGAGCGGATCGCCGGACGCGGGGTGACGCTGGAGGTCTGCCCGACCTCCAACGTGGGCCTGGGGGTGTACGACGACCTGGGGCAGCTGCCGCTGCGCACGCTCTTCGACGCCGGGGTGCCGGTCGCGTTGGGCACCGACGACCCGCTGCTGTTCGGGCCGCGCCTGGTGGAGCAGTACCGGATCGCCCGCGAGGTGCTCGGGTTCTCCGACCCGGAGCTGGCCGAGCTGGCGCGGATGTCGGTCCGCGGCTCGGGCGCGCCGGAGTCGCTGCGCAAGGAGCTGCTGACCGGGGTGGACGCGTGGCTGGCCGCAGACCCGGAGCCCGCCGGGGACTGAGCCGCCACCGGCTCAGGGCTCAGGGCTCAGGGCTCAGGGCTCAGGGCTCAGGGCTCAGGGCTCAGGCGAGGAGCATCCAGGCGCCCTGGCCCAGCATGGCGGCGCCCGCGACGAAGAACAGGGTGGCCGCGCCGATCTGGATGGCGCGCTCGGGCAGCTTCTTGCCGAGCACGGCGCCCAGCGCGATGGCGATGGCGTCGGCCGCGACCATGCCCACGGTGGAGCCGATCCACACGGGCAGCCAGTGGTGCTGGGTGCCGACGGTGATCGTGGCGAGCATGGTCTTGTCGCCGAGTTCGGCGACGAGGAAGACGACGAAGACGGTCGCGAACGCGGAGCGGATGCGCCGGGAGGCGGCGCGGGCCTCGTCCTTGTCGCTCATCTCGTCGCCGCGCAGGGTCCACGCGCCGAAGAACAGGAACGCGACACCGGCGGCGAGGGTGAGCCAGTCGGTGGGCAGCGCGGCGCCCAGGACCTCGGCCAACAGGACGCTGCCCGCGTGCACGACGGCGGTGGCCGCGGTGATGCCGAGGATGACCGTGAGGGCCCGGTAGCGGGTGGCCAGTGACATGGCCACGAGTTGGGTCTTGTCGCCCATTTCGGCGATGAAGATGGCGAAGGCGCTGAATGCCAGTCCGGCGGCGAACCCCGTCATGTTTCCCCTTCCGTCCGACGTTGTCTGGGCAGAAGGAGGCGGACACCGCTTCAACCCGGTCTTTTCCGGGTCAAAGGTCTCGTCCGCTCCTGGCTCGGCTTGTCTGGCCTGGCCGGGCTCGTACGACCGGGCCGCGGGGCGGCCAGTGTGTCGATCGCACGCATTGGGGACTACTCCCCTTCGACGCCTCCGACTTTATGGCAGAACAGAAGGGGAATGCAATTCATGGCTTTACTGAATTGTTTTATCAGCCCGCCCTGAAAAACAAGTTGGCCGCGCCCAACTCCGAAATTGGGCGCGGCTGGGACCGAGGCGCGGGGCACCGGCTCAGAGGGAGACGCCGACCATCACCGGCTCGTTGACCAGGCGGACCCCGAAGGCCTCCTCCACGCCCGCCCGCACCTCGCGGGCCAGCTCCAGCAGGTCCTTCGTGGTGGCGCCGCCGGGGTTGGTCAGGGCGAGGCTGTGCTTGCCGGAGATGCGCGCGGGACCGTCGCCGTACCCCTTGGTGAACCCGGCACGGTCGATCAGCCAGGCCGCGGAGAGCTTGACGTTCCCCCTCGCGTCGGGGTGTCCGGGCACCTGCGCGTCGGCGCCCAGACGGGCGGCCGCCCGTTCGCGCACGGCCGCGAACCCCTCGGCGGTGACCACCGGGTTGGTGAAGAACGACCCGGCGCTGCGGGTGTCGGGGTCGGCGGGGTCCAGGACCATGCCCTTGCCCCTGCGCAGCCCGAGGACGGTCTCACGCGCCCGCTCCAGCGGCACCCGGGCGCCCGCCTCGGTCCCCAGGGTGCGGGCCACCTCGGCGTAGGCGATCGGACGGCTGAGCTTGGAGCGGCGCAGCGCGAAGACCACCTCGCACACCACGTGGCGGTCGTCGCCCTTGAAGACGCTGTCGCGGTAGCTGAAGCCGCACTCGGCGTTGGTCATCCGGCGCCGCTCACCGGTGCGCCGGTCGTGGACGAGCACCTCGCGGATGGTCTGGCTGACGTCCTGGCCGTAGGCGCCCACGTTCTGGATGGGCGTGGAGCCGACCCGGCCGGGGATGCCCGACAGGAACTCCAGCCCGCTGAGGCCCTCGGCCACGACGCGCTCCACCAGCGGGTCCCACTCCACGCCCGCCTCGGCGCGCAGCAGCACGACCGGTTCGCCCTCCTCGTCGGTGCCCGCCTCCTCGAAGGAGACTCCCTTGGAGTCCACGAGGACCGCGGTCCCGGGGAAGCCGTCGTCGGAGACCACGAGGTTGCTGCCCCCGCCAAGGACGAGGACGGGCTCGCCGGCGGCGTCGGCGCGGGTCACGGCGGCGACCAGTTCGTCGGTGGTGCCCGCGACCAGGAAGGTCCGCGCCGGGCCGCCCAGGCGCAGGGTGGTGTACTCGGAGAGTGCGGTCACGTCTACCTCGCCAGACGCACGGTGGCCTTGGACTGCACCAGGACCTTGGCGCCGCCCGACCGCGCGGTCAGCAGCACCGTGACGGTGCCGTCGTCGTTCTTGGTCTTGACCTTGCCGCCGACGGTGATCTCGGCGCCCTCGTCGTCGTCGGGGACCACCACGGGCGCGGAGAAGCGCACCGAGTAGTCGACGACGCAGCCGGGGTCGCCCGCCCAGTCGGTGAGCACCCGCGCGGCCTCGGCCATGGTGAACATGCCGTGCGCGATGACGTCGGGCAGTCCCACCGACTTGGCGAAGCGCTCGTTCCAGTGGATCGGGTTGAAGTCACCCGAGGCGCCCGCGTAGCGGACCAGGTCCAGGCGGCGGACCGGGAAGGTGCGCTCGGGGAGCTCGGTGCCGACCTCGACGTCGGCGTGGCGCAGCCTGCTCATGCCTCTCCTCCTCGCGCGACCAGCATCATCGTGGCGGTGACCACGTGCTCGCCGTCGGCGTCGTGTGCCGCGGTCTCCAGGGTGAGCAGCTCGTTGCCGCCCAGGGCCCGGATGGCCGTGATGCGGGTGACGCTGCTCAGGACGTCCCCGGCGTACAGCGGACGGCTGTAGCGGAAGCTCTGGTCGCCGTGCACGACCCGGGAGAAGTCCAGGCCGAGGTCGGGGTCGGCGATGGCCTGGGCCGAGCCCGCCATCCCCAGGATGACCGGGAAGGTGGGCGGGGCGACCACGTCGGGGTGTCCGGCCGCCCGGGCCGAGGCCTGGTCGGTGTAGACCGGGTTGGGGTCGTTGACCGCCTCGGCGAACTCACGGATCTTGCCCCGGGTGACCTCGTAGGCCTCCGGCGCGGGGTACTCCCGGCCGAGGTAGTCAGGGTTGATCGCCACGCTCTCTCCTGTCGTGAAGGGGCCCGGACACGCGAACAGCCCGGTGAGCGGATCGCTCACCGGGCTGGAAGCCTTCGAGAACTGCCTCTGCGACGTCGCGGCGGAGACGATCGCGCTCGACAGGGACGCTCGCGCGGGACTTAACGGGTCTCGCGGTGCTCGTTGTGCTTGCGGCAGTTCGGGCAGAACTTCTTGATCGCGAGACGGTCGGGGGTGTTCCGACGGTTCTTGCGGGTGATGTAGTTCCGGTGATTGCACTCCTGGCAGGCCAGGGTGATCTTCGGCCTCACGTCGGTGGCAGCCACTTCGGAGTGCCTTTCTCGCTGGAAACAGTAGTAAGCGCCCGCGACGACCCCTGAGATGTGGGCTCAGGGGTCAGCGGGTTGGTAGCGGGGGCCGGACTTGAACCGACGACACAGCGATTATGAGCCGCTTGCTCTACCGACTGAGCTACCCCGCCCCGATCAACGGGACCACAACCCTACCAGGGCTGTGACCCGGTGCAGGCCGGCGGATGCTCCCTCCGGCCACCCACCTGAGTGGACCGTACCCCGTCAAGTGGTGGAGCCCCTTTACGGAATCGAACCGTAGACCTTCTCCTTACCATGGAGACGCTCTGCCGACTGAGCTAAAGGGGCGCGCTGGTGGGGCTTTCTCTCGTCCGCCCCGGGGGTGTTGCCCCCTTGCGCTGGTCATGACTATACAGGGATTCGGGGGTGGTCTGCCAAATCGAACGCCCCCGGGCCGCGCCCGGGCGCCGAAATCCCTGCTCACAGCGGTTCCGACGCCCCGACTGTGACTCAGACCGCCTCGACCCACACGTTGGACATCGCGTCCCGGTTGATCCTGCGGATGTCGGCGGGCAGACCCAGCCTGCGCAGGGCGTCGGACAGGCGGGTGTCGTGGGTGAACACGATCAGCTGCCGGTGCCTGCCCACCTCCGCCAGCACCGCGGACAGGCCCTCCACGGTCTCGGTGTCCATCGCCTGGACCGGGTCGTCCAGGACCAGGAAGCCGAAGGGGTTGCCCTCCACCAGGGTGCGCGGCAGGCAGATGGACAGCGCCAGCGCCTGGAACTCGCCCTGGCTCAGGAGTCCGGGCGCGCTGGTCTGGTCCCCGACGCCGTCGACCGACACGTCCACCTCGACCCGGCGCCGGGCGCCCCGGCCGATCAGCCGCATGCCCTGGAGGTCGATGTGGCGCTCCTGGCGCAGCCGGTACCAGACCTGTTCGGCCTGCGCGGCGACCGGCCCCAGCCGCTCCTCGCGCAGGATCCTCGCCTGCTCCGACAGCCAGTTCAGCGCGGCCTCGGCCCCGTTGAGGACCTCGCGCGCGGTGAGGGCGTCCTGGGCGTCGTCCAGCCACCCCGAGAGCTGCTCGGCCAGCTCCGACCAGCCGCCGGTCGGGTCCTCCAGCCGCTCGCTCGCGTCCCGGCGGGCGCTCACCGCGGCCGCCCGCAGCCTGCGGCCGACCGTTTCGACGTGCTCGGCCAGCTCGGCCAGGTCCTCGATGTCCGCGCCGGACTCCCACAGCGACCACACCTGACCCAGCTCGCTCTCCGGCGGCAGCCAGCCCGGCGCCGGGGACATCAGGAAGCGGGCCTGGTCCCTGGCCGCGTCGGCGCGCTCGTAGGCGGCCGAGACCACGGCCGCCTGGGGCTTGAGGGCGCGCAGCTGGGCGTTGGCCCGGCGCGTCCAGTCGGCGCCCAGCGGCGAGGAGCACGTGGGGCACTCGGTCTCGGAGGGGTGGCGCTGGTGGTGTTCGAGCGCCTGTTCCAGGAGCCTGACCACCCCGTGCGCGCGGTCGCCCTTGCTGCCCGCGGCCATGGCCAGCTCCATGGACGCGCCCCGCAGCTCGTTGACCACGTCGGACATCAGCGCCCGCTCGGGCACGGCCAGCCGCCTCAGGCGGCGCAGGACCGTGTGCAGCTCGGGGTCGCTGGGCCCGGTGTCGGAGGCGAGCCTGCGCAGGGCGTCCATGTCGAAGTAGGAGGCGGTGAGGAGCTGGACGGCCTGGGCGGCCCTGGGGTCGTCGGAGGCCCGGAGCGCGTCGAGCAGGTACCGCAGCTCCCGCGAGGGGCGGTCGCGTCGCTTGGCGAGCCCGTCGCACACCTTGGCCAGGCGGCGCTCGGCCTCCGTCAGGCCGCTGAGCCCGAGCAGGCCGGTGAGCGTGTCGTACAGCTCGGCCGAGCGCCCGGTGACCGTGCGGCCGAGTTCGTCGTAGGACAGGAAGGGGCGGTAGCGCACGAGGTTGTCGCCCCAGTCCATGGTCCGGAGGGGGGAGACCTCGCCGTCGGGGCGGACGACCTCGCCGCGCGCGGAGCGGACGCTCTCGCCCGTCCACCTGCGGCTGATGCGGGTGGAGCCCTCGTCCCCGGCGACGCGCACGTCCACGGTCGCCTCGGTGCGCTCGTCGTAGTGGAGGTTGCGCCAGCCGTCGCGCCAGCCCGTGGGCATGGCGTCCCACCGGGGGTTGCGTCCGGTGAGGGCGGCCTCGGCGGCCTCGGCGAAGCTGGACTTGCCCGAGCCGTTGCGCCCGACGATCACGGTGAGCCCGGGACCCGCGTCGAAGGCGAGTTCGGCGGGGCGGCCGATGCCCCGGAAGCCCTGGACCCTGATCCCGGTGAGGTAGGTCCGCCGGACCCTGCCCGCGGGCGGCTCGGCGACGGGTTCCGGCTCGGGGACGCGCTCGCCCCTCAGGCGGGCCTCCAGGGCGTCCTCGCCCCACAGGGCCGCGCCGACCCAGGAGCTGACCTCCCGGGGCAGCCCGGAGCGCGCCAGAGCGTCCAGGAGCGCCGTCCCACCCTCGAACGTCTCGGGTACCCGAGTCACTTCGTCACCCCGTTCACGTGTCGTCTCCGCACAAGCAGACTAGGACAGGACGGGAGGAAGCACTCGCCGAACGCCGGTCTCCGTCGCGGGAGGGGCCGACTGGCCTCCTCCCCCGCCTCGGTCCCCCCTACACCCCCACCAGGCGCCTCCTGCTCCCGTCCCACGTGAAGTGCAGGGTGGCGATCCCGGGCACGTTCGGGTCCCGCAGGCACTCGTAGATGTTGAGGCTGGGGACGCTGGCGAAGCAGCCCCACACCCGTTCCGAGGTCAGGACGAAGTCCAGGTCCAGTTCGACCAGCAGGCCCAGCAGGCGCCCGTGCGTGGGCTCGTCGACCTTGGCGAAGGCGTCGTCGAGCAGGATCAGCCTCGGCGCCCACGGCGCGCGGGCCGCCAGGGCGTCGAAGTGCGCGGCGGCGGCCGCGAACAGCACCAGGTAGGCCACCACGCGCTGCTCGCCCTGGCTGAGCGCCGTGCGGTGCCCCAGGCGCCGCTCGTCGCCCGCGCCGTCGGTCACGTACACGGTGAAGGTGAACCAGGACCGGTAGTCCAGGGCCGCGCGCAGCTGCGCGCCCCCCGTGGCGGTGGGGTCCAGGCGGCGGATGGCCTCGATGCAGCGCCGGAGCGCGTCGCGCAGCCGGGTCGTCTGCACGCGGGTCCGCTCCCGGGCCGGGGTGGCCAGGAGCGGCACGACCGCCTCGATGTCCGCTCCGGCGTCGGGGGCCAGCCGCCAGTCCAGGCGCACGCCCAGACCGGCCGAGGTGGTGACGTCCTTGAGGACGTCGTTCATGGTGGCGATGAGGCCCCTGGCCTCCTCGACCTGGCGTGCCAGGTGGCCGGCCAGCTCCCCGAGCAGGTGCCGTTCGAAGGCCTCCTCCTCCGCGATCGCGACGCTCTCCTCGGCCCCGGCGACCGCGGCGGCGATCCGTTCGGCGTAGGCGGTGACGTCGTGCGCGCCGTCCTCGTCGTGGACCGTGAGGCGCTTGACGCCCCGGGGTTCGCTCATCTCGGTGCGGACCTGCGTCCAGCCCGCCGAGGCGAGCACCCGGTCCAGGTCCTCGCGGCTGGCCAGGACCGTGCTGTCGTCGACCCGGGGCGCGTCCGCCGCCTCGCCGCCCTCCGGGGCGGCCAGGCCCTCCTCCATCGCGATGACGAAGGCCTCCAGCAGGGCGAGGCGGGCGTCGGGCCCGGGGGGCGCGGTCTCGGCGCGGGCGGCCAGGTAGGCGGCCAGGGGCGCGTCGTCCTCGGCGCACGCTCCCAGGCCCGCGGCGCGCAGCAGCACGGCGTCGGGGGCCTCGGTCCCGGACGCGTCGGTCCCGGTGACCGAGGCGACCAGGCCGTCCCCGGCCGCGAGCGCGCGGCTGACCTGCTCGGCGCGCTCGCGCGTGGCCGCGGCCAGGCGCGCCTCGGCGCTGACCCGTTCGT
Organism: Nocardiopsis sp. M1B1; assembly: GCF_052466615.1. Classification (NCBI taxonomy): domain Bacteria; kingdom Bacillati; phylum Actinomycetota; class Actinomycetes; order Streptosporangiales; family Nocardiopsidaceae; genus Nocardiopsis; species Nocardiopsis sp. M1B1. The sequence goes on along the minus strand of NZ_CP196194.1, from coordinate 741,812 downwards.
CCCGGGCGCGCTGGGCGTCGCGTTCGAGTTCGGGCAGCCGCTGGGCGGCCTCCTCGGCTCTGGCCCCGACCTGCTCGCGGGCGGCGTCGAGCTGTTCGTCGGCCACGCCCCGCGCCCGGTCGCCGAGTTCGATCTGGCGGCGGACGGTGATCATGTCGTCGATCGCCGCGGCGCGGGCGTCCTCGGCCAGTACCCGGTCGGCCCGGACGGCCCGCCAGGCGGCGACGTGGTGCTCGTGGTCGGCGAGCTCCCAGGCCAGGACGTCCAGGTCGCGCAGCGCGGAGGCGATGAGGACGCGCAGGTGGTCCAGGGCGCGCAGGGCGCTGTCCAGGTCGGCGCGCGCGGTGGGCAGGTCCCCCTCCCCCGCGGCGGGTCCGCCCTCCTGGGTGCCCTCCACCGCGGAGGCGCGGCGCAGGCTCTCGCGGACGTCGAGCAGTTCGGCCCGGCAGTCCTCGGCCGCGTCGCGGGCCACGTCGTGGGCGCGGCGCGCGGCGGCCACGTCGTCCCGGGCGGTCTCCAGGACGGCCCAGGCGCGGATCAGGGGGGCGGCGTCGGGCAGGTCGCGGGAGACCTCCAGGAGTTCGGCGTAGGAGTGCTCGACGGCCCAGCGGCGCTCGCCCGCCTCGGCGAGCAGGGCCTCGGCGATCGCCATGCGCCGGTCGGTGTTGGCGGTGGTGCGGTCGCGGGCCCGTTTGCGGGCGGCCTCGCCGATGTACTCGGGTTCGCTCTTGTAGTGGGCGCCGGAGGCCACGCCCAGGCGCCAGCCGCCGGAGAGGGACATGGCGCTGGAGAGGGCGACGGCTCCGGGGCTGTCCTTGCGGTGGCGCGGTTCGGCCTCGGCGTCCTCGGGGTCGCGGACCCGCTCCGCCTCGGAGTCCAGGGCGATGGAGGAGAGCAGGGCGCGCAGGGTGTCGGGGGCGACGCCGCGGCCGGTGGTGGGACCGGCGGCCGGGACGAGCACGTCGAGCAGCGTCCGGCCGCGGACGGGGCGCGACAGCGCGGGGACCGGCACCGGGGAGACCATGAGGTCGCGCGTGGTCGGGTCGTGCAGGGCGCCGTCGGCGCGGACCCAGCCCGCCAGCAGTCCGCTGGCCTCCAGGGCGGCCTCCAGGCCGGCCTGCTCGCGTGTGCTGAGCCCGTCCGCGAAGTCGACGGCCAGGTAGAGGGGGAGGCCGTCCCCCTCGGGGCGCGGGTAGGTGGCCCATCCGGGGCGCTCGGGAGCGTGCTCGGCGTTCTTGGTGCGCCGGTCCGCCAGTTCCGCGAGTTCGCCGGAGAGCTGGCCCTCCTCCCCGACGGCCACGTCGCGGCGTGCGCGCAGTTCCTCCAGGAGGGGGTCCACGGCGGCGTGCGCCAGGCGGGCCACCCTGCCGGGGACCGCGGGGTCCAGGACGCGCAGCGCGTCGTCGATGGGCAGTTCGACGCTGCCCTCCAGTTCGTGGATGGCCCCGCCCAGGGCGTGCGCGTGGCTGGAGTCGCGCAGCCGGGCGGACCACTCCCGCACGCCCTCGGCGTAGGCGGCGCTCTGGCGCCGTACGAGGCCGACGGCGTCCTGCTCGCGCTGGTGGGCGCGTTCGAGCACGGCGTCGGCGGACTCGGCCTCGCTGGTCAGCGCGACGAGGCGGCGGTCGGCGGCGGCCTCGGCGGCGGTGAGCCCGGTCAGGCGGGCGGCCAGGTCGGCGCGGTCGGCGGCGCGGTCGGCGGCTCCGGTGAGGCGGTCGTGGAGGCGGCCCAGGCGTTCGCGCAGGCCGTCCAGGTCAACGCCCTCGACGGGTTCGCGTTCGACGGCCTGTTCCAGTCCGCGCAGGTCGACCCGGGTGGTGCTCTCGCGGGGGGCGTGGACGGTGGCGACCGGGTCGGGGACGGTGCCGAGGACTCCGGGGTCCATGCCCGCCGCGGAGGCGGCGCGCGCGGCTTCGGCGTGGGTCTGGCGCAGGACGTCGAGCGCGCGCTCGATCGTGGCGGTGTCCTCGCCGATGCGCTCGACGGTGTGGCGTTCGACCCGTTCTGCGTGCTCGGCGGCCACCCAGGCGGCCTCGGCCGCGCGGATGTAGGCGCCCACGGCGGCGTCGTAGGCGCGGCGCTCGCCGTCCGTGGCGGTGGCGGAGCCGCCCTGGGCGGCGGCGAGGGTCGTGTCGTCGGACCGGGCGGTGTCGCGGGTGCGGCGGGCCTGGTCGCGTTCCTCGGAGATCTGGCTCTCCGCCGTGATGAGGTCGTCGAGTTCGGCGCGCAGCCGCTCGGTCTCCTCGGTGCGGTCCGCGGCGGCGTCGATCTGCTCGCGCACCTCGGCGGCCCGGGCGCGCAGGGTGTGGACGAGGTAGCCCCGGTAGTCCTCCAGGAAGGCGGTGACGCCCGCCCCTGCCTCGGTGAGGGCGTCCTTGTCGGAGCGGGCCCGCTCCAGGTCGGCGATGTTGCGGGCGACCTCGTCCAGGATGGTCTCGTCCATGGGCGGCAGCGCCTCGGACAGGACGCCGACGAGCTCCCCGGCCTCCAGGCGGTCGCCGATGGTGGGGCGGCGCAGCCGGTAGAGCAGGTGGATGAGGTTGCGGTAGCGGACGGAGTCGTCGATGCCGAACAGGTCGTGCATCACGCGGGCCCGGTAGGGGACGGGGCTGGTGAAGCAGTTGTCGGCGCCGATCTCCGAGCGGAGGCGGTCGACGGGCTTGGGGCGGCCGTCGGTGACGAGTTCGAGGTCGTGGCCGACCCGGCGGTCGGTGACGAAGAACACGCACCGCGGGTCGGAGTCGCCGACCGCCATGACGGCGGCGCCCAGGGTCAGGTGGCTGGGCGGGGCGTCGGGGTCGCGGGGCTCGGGTTCGCGCGCCGCCGCGTCGGACTCGGCGGCGCTGGCCGCCGCGCTGGCGGCGAGGAGGGCGGAGGCGCTGCTGGCGCCGGTACCGGCGAGCAGCGCTGAGGCTCCCCGGCCGGTTCCGGAGCGGGCCGCGGCGTCGAGTCCGCGGTCGCCGCGCTCGGTGGTGAACTCCACCCACAGGTAGCCGAGCCGGGTGGCGGGACCGGACTCCTCCTCGGCGGGGTCGCCGGGGGCGTCGGCGCCGTGCGGGCCGTCGGCGGGTTCGTCCTCCGCACCGGGGCCGCCGAGCAGGTCGGGGCCGTCCTCCTCGGCTCCCTGGAGGCGGCCGGGCCGCGTGTCCTCGGCCATGAGCCAGCGCAGGCTGGTGCGGTTGGTGCCCGTGGTGTCCAGGCGGCGCACGTCGCCGTCGAGCAGGAAGGGGAGCAGCATCTCCAGCGCCTTGGACTTGCCCGCGCCGTTGCGGCCGCGCAGCAGCAGCCGCCCCTCCGCGAAGTCCATGACGTGGTCGTCGTACTGCCAGACGTTGCGGATGCCCGCGCGTTCGAGCCGGTAGCGGGGGACGCCGTCGGAGGCGCCGGTACCGGCGGAATCAGCCGGACCCGTCGCCGCCGCTTCCGGGGCCTGGCTGGTCTCCTGAGTCACCACTGGTCGCGCTCACCTTCTCGTTCGCCACCGCTTGCAGCACGGACGCCACCCGGCTCAGGTCGCCGCGGGGGTCGGCGGGAGCGTCGGGGGCGTCGGGTCCACCCTCGTCGTCGCCGGGGGCGCGCACCGGATCGGGGTGTGTCCGGCTGTCTTCGTCATTGTCCTGGATCGGGGGGACGCGGATGTCCGTTTCGGCCCCGTAGCGGGCGGCCGCGGCGGTGAGCCGCCACCGTCCGGGGGCGCCCCGCAGCAGTCCGAGGTCGGCCAGCAGGACCAGGACCCGCTCGCGGAGCCGTCCGGGGTCGGGGATCTCGGGTCCCGCGGTGCGGGCCCACTCGGCCCGCGCGGGCGCGTCCGCGCCGCAGAGGGCCTCCAGCGCGGTGTTCATCTCCTCCTCCGGAACCGGGGCGGAGGTGGCGGGGCGGCCGGGGTGCAGGCGGCCGGAGAGGTGGCGGACCAGGGCCAGGGCGACCTGTCCGACGGGGTCGTCGGAGGGGAAGACCGGGCGGGCGCCCGCCTCGTCGGGCATCACGAGGGCGACGCCCTCGGCGCGGACCTCGGTGTCGCAGCCCAGGAGGTTGCCGAGCGCCGCGGCGGCCCGCCACTGGTGTGCGGCGAGGCGGTCGCGCTGGCGGTCGGGGAGCTCCTCGCGGTAGACGACGGCGGTCTCGGCGAGGAGCCTGCGCAGGGCGGTCTCGCCCTGGTGGTCGCCCTCGGGGTCGGTGTCGCGGGCGGCGGCGAGGAAGGAGTCGGGGTCGTCGGAGGCGCGGGGCAGGTGGACGGCGACCGAGCGCAGGACCTGCGTGTGCGGGATCAGCTCCGCGTCGGCGGAGGGGTCCTCACGGTGGTCGGCGATGGTGCCGAAGTCCTCGGTGAGGGCGCCGAGCGAGACCAGGTGGAGCAGGGCGGCGCAGAAGGCGCGGCGCTCGGCGAGGCCGCGCGCGGGGTCTGCGTCGACCCCGGCCTCGTGCGCGGCGGAGCGGACCCGCGCGGCCAGGCCGCGGACGGTGGTGGGGCCGTGTCCCTCGACCAAGACGGCCAGGGACAGCGCCAGGTAGGTGTGCGTGCGCGGGGTGAAGGGGGCGCCGGTCCCGCGTGCGAGGGGGCGTGCGACCTCGGTGACGAGGCCGCGTTTGACCAGCCGGGCGTGGTCCTCGGCGACGGTCAGGCGGTAGCCGAGCACGCGTTGGAACCGTTGGACGAGCCACTCGGTGTGGGAGCGCACGAGGGCGAACTCGGCGGGGTGGGCGCGCTCGGTGAGCAGGGGGTGGGCCAGGAGGGCGCGGGCCGCGGCCTGGCGTTCGCCGATGAGCGCGGCGTCCTCGCTGTAGGTGTCCGTCTCCATCACTCCCACGATCGCTTCTCGGGCGGGTTCGCGGACAGGTCGTCCGGACCGGGGGGACGCGGGTCCGGTCCAGGGAGGTTACCGGTGGGTTCGGTGTCCTCGGGGCGGGGCGCCGCGTCGGGGTCCGGGGAGGGTCGCGGAGTCGCGGAGGGGGCCGGAATCCCCAGGATGTCCGCGTAGGACGGGGCGGTGGGCGTCCCGGGGATCTCCGGGACGGACGGGGCGCCGGGGTGCGCGGAGTACGGCGGGACCGCCGGGGATTGGGGGGAAAGGGGTTCCGTCGACGCGGCCGGTGTCCGGGGGGTACGGGGTGCGGCCGGGGACGGTGGGGCCTTCGGGTCCTCGGAGGCGGGCGGGGCGAAGGGGTTGCGGGGCGCGGACGGGGTGCCCGGGCCCGCCGAGCGGTCCGGGGCGGCAGGGTATCCGGAGGCGGCGGGGCCCAGCGGATCGTCTGAGGATCCCGCGTTCCCGGGCATGACGGGAACCCGGGGGTCGAAGGGGGCCTCAGGGCCGTCGGAAACGGACGGGGCCTCGGGGCCCTTGGGACCTGCCGGAACGGAGGAAACCGCCGGGGCCTCGGTGCCACTAGAGGCGTCCGGGCTCGCGGTGGCGGCGGGGGCTGGTGGGCCGTCCGGGGCCTCCGCGCTCCCGGACGTGGCGGGAACCCGGGGGTCGAAGGGGGCCTCAGGGCCGTCGGAAACGGACGGGGCCTCGGGGCCCTTGGGACCTGCCGGAACGGAGGAAACCGCCGGGGCCTCGGTGCCACTAGAGGCGTCCGGGCTCGCGGTGGCGGCGGGGGCTGGTGGGCCGTCCGGGGCCTCCGCGCTCCCGGACGTGGCGGGAACCCGGGGGTCGAAGGGGGCCTCAGGGCCGTCGGAAACGGACGGGGCCTCGGGGCCCTTGGGACCTGCCGGAACGGAGGAAACCGCCGGGGCCTCGGTGCCACTAGAGGCGTCCGGGCTGGTCGATCGGTCCGAGGCGTCAGGGTACGGGGAAGCGGCGGGGCCCAGCGGATCGTCTGAGGACTCCGCGCTCCCGGGCGTGACGGGAACCCGAGGGTCGAAGGGGGCCTCAGGGCCGCCGGGCACGGACGGGCCTGCCGGGGTCTCGGTGCCAGCGAGGGCGTCCGGGCTCGCGGTGGCGGCGGAGTCGGCGGGGGCTGGTGGGCCGTCCGGGGACTCGGGGTCCTTCGTGCCCGTCGGGGCCGAGGGAACCGTCGATGCCTCGGTGTCAGCGGCGCCGTCCGGGGGCTCCGAGTGGTCCGAGACGCCCGGGGCCTGAGAGGCGGAAGGGGCAGCAGGGGCGCCCGGACTTGCGGAGGCGTCGGAGTCAGCGTGGGCCAGCGGGGCCCGGGACGGCTTCTCGGACGCCTCGGCGAGGTCCTCGTCGGTCCCGGGGGCGGGCGAATCCGCGTGGGCCAGGGAACCGGCGGAGGCGTCCTCCCCCTCGGGGGCACCGGCCGCGAGGGGGCCCGCCCCGTCCTCCTCCGGCTCCTCGGGGAGCGGGTCGAGGTCACCGGGGCCGTGCTGCTCGTAGGGGGTCACCAGCAGCCGCAGGCCCTCCAGGGTCAGCTCCCCGCCCTCGCCCCGGATGGTGACGTCGGCGCCCGGCGCGGCGACGACGTGCAGGCGCAGCGCGAACTCCAGGTCCCCGGCGGAGGTGGGGCGCCTGCTGGCGTCGCCGGAACCCAGGGCCGCGGTGAGGAGCTCCATCAGGACCTCCATCCCGGCGCCGGACAGGTCCAGGCGGGCGCGGCGGCCCGTGGGCTCGGTGAGCAGGGAGCGGATCTGCGCGGCGCCGGCGCGGCGCCAGTGGGCGGAGGACTCGGCGGCGTCGCGCAGGCGCGCCTGTTGGGCGCGGTGGTCGCTCACCGGCTCGGGCGGCCGGGCGCCCGGGTGCTCGGTGACGGTGCTGCGGTCGGCGTCGGCCTGCCACCAGCTGGTGGTGGCGGCGACACCCTCGTCCACCCTCCCCTCCAGGTGGAGCGCCGGGTGGAGGGCGTACGAGGCGGCGGCGAGGGCGTCGGCGCGGTCCGGGTCGGCCTCCTCGAACCAGGCGGCCAGGCGCAGCAGAGAGGCGCGGCCGTGCCGTGGCGTCGGCCGCCCGTCGGCGCCGCGTCCGTCGTCCGCGTGGTTGTCCGTCCACTGGTTGAGTCCCACAACTCAGCAGACTAGAGACCTCGCGGGCGCGCCACGCCCGTTTCGGCCCCCTCCGGTCCTGGGAAGAGGGCCGCGTCACCCGTTTTGAGCAGGAGTTATGTACTTTTGAGGAACTTTGGCATGATTCTGCGGAGGGAGGCGAAGCTCACCTCCACCGGACGCGGCGGTCCGCCCCCTGCGCCCGGTCCGGATCACTCGGATGCGGGCAGCGTCAGGGTTCCGCTGTCGACCTCCTGCAGCGTCCCGATCATCTCCTCCGACATCTCCTCGCCGTAGTCGGTGATCGTGTACGTGGAGAAGTACATGGTGCCGTCGACGTCCACCGGGTCGCCCAGCTCGACCTCGACCTCGTAGGGGTCGTCCTGGCACCCCTCCTGCATGCACCAGGTCCCCTTGACCCCTCCCTCGCCGCGCGCGACCTCGTCCGCCCACGTGCCCCACTCCATGTCGGTGAAGGTGGTGAACTCCGTGGCCACGTACTCGGTGGGGGTCTGGTCGTCGAACCCGTTCTCGTTCCCGTACCGGTTGAGGACGAAGGTCCCGCTGCTCTGGTTGCTGTCCTCCTGCGGAGTGGGCTGCGTCTCCCGCGGACTGGCCTGCTCCTGCGGACCGGCGGTCTCCCCCTGCGGGCTCTGCTCCGTCTCCGGAGCACTCGTGGCCGCGGGCGGGTCGGGCACGCTCAACTGCTCTCCGCAGCCGGTGGCGGCCAACAGCAGTACCGCTCCCGTCAGGACCGTGCGCTTCATCTGGCATCTCCCCCCACGTCGGTTCCCTTGGATGTCCTGCCTGCGACAAGGCCCTCCGGCAGGCTGCCGGAGGGCCTCGACGAACCACTCGCGTTTTCCGTCACTGCGGGATCGGGGATCCCGCCACCCGAAGGTGGCTAGTACCCGTTGCCCCCGTCTTCACCCTCGTCCTTGTGACCCTCCGGGTCGCCGCTGTCGCGGCTCTCGGAGCTGTCGTGCTGGACGTTGGTGGTGGCGGGACCGTTGATGCAGTCACCCGTCGTCTGTGGCGACAGGATGGGCACGGTCACACCGGCCAGGCCGACGGACAGCTGGGCGTTGCAGATCTGGACCGGAACCAGCTGGAGGTTCTGGTTGAACTGCTGGCCGCCGCCGTGCGAGCTGGCGAACACGGGCGAGGCGGCGAGCATTGCGCCCAAGGCGACACCGGCGATGGCGGTGGCCGCCGTGAACTTGCGCAGCATGCCGGGTCTCCTAGTCGATGTTGGTGCTGACCGGGCCGTTGGTGCAGTCGCCGGTGGTGTCGGGCGACAGGATCGGCGCGGTGACCCCGACGAGGAGGCCCACGGTCAGGTCCGTGTTGCACAGCTGGACCGGGACGAGCTGCAGGTTCTGGTTGTACTGCTGGTCGCCGCCGTGCGAACCGTGCGACTCACCCGCGGAGGCGGGCGTGGCGGCCAGGATGGCGCCCAGAGCGACACCGGCGATGGCGGTGGCGGTGGTGAACTTGCGCAGCATGCCGGGTCTCCTAGTCGATGTTGGTGCTGATCGGGCCGTTGGTGCAGTCGCCGGTGGTGTCGGGCGACAGGATCGGGATGGTGACCGCGACCAGGCCGACGGTGGCGTCCGTGTTGCACAGCTGGACCGGAATGGCCTGCAGGTTCTGGTTGTACTGCTGGTCGCCGCCGTGCGAACCGCTGGCGGAGGCCGGGGAACCGGCGAGGACGACACCGAAAGCGGCACCAGCGACGAGGCCGGCAACTCCGAGCTTACGCAGCATTGAATTACCCTTCGAGAAAGTTTGAGATAGCGTTTCTTGCGGACGGATTGCCGGAACTAGCTGATGTTGGTGCCGACGGGGCCGTTGGTGCAGTCGCCCGTGGTCTGCGGCGACAGGACCGGCACGGTCACGGCGACCAGGCCGACGCTGGCCTGCAGGTTGCAGGACTGGATCGGGACCAGCTGGAGGTTCTGGTTGAACTGCTGGTCACCACCGTGCGAACCACTGGCGTGAGCCGGGGCTCCCATGAGGAGCGCGCCCATCGCGGCACCGGCGACCAGGCCAGCAACGGCCATCTTCTTGAACATGACTTCCCCCGAGAATCGGTTACGAGGTATTGACAGAAAAAGACTCAGGCGCTTGTTGCACCTGTGTCGCGGTGGACTGGGGCAATCATCATCCGGCCCCCGGTTTTTGTCAACGCCGAAACTCGCGAAGCATTTTGTCCAGTTTGTCGCGACCATTCTTTTCGCACTGGCCGCGAATGGCCACATTGACTTTCTTTCCGCTCGACACACCCAAAGGGCCGACGCCGTGCCAAGACGGCTCCGGACCGGCGAAGCGGACACACCACCCGCCATCCCCGCAGACGGGACGGGTTCCGAGCGCCAGCCCTCCGAGGCCGACAGCGAAACCGCAGGTCAGCGGCCACCCGGGCACAAGACGCACTCGCGACGCCCCCGACGGGAGAGCGGCCATTCTCGTTATCCGCCCGTGTCCTGAACGCGACGGATCCGCGACCGGCCGAATCCGGAAAACAGCGCCGCACGGGGTCCGGAACACCCTCCGACCGCCGGAGGAGCGAGGAGAAGGTGACCCGCGTCTCCCCCACTGTGGGGCGACGCGCCCGCATCGGGACGGAGGCGCGCCAGTGGCACCGCGAGAGGAACCCGGACGGCCTCGGACGGCCCCGGGGACGACGGCCGCGCGGGCACCCGGGTGAGCGGCGACACACCCGGAATCGCGGCCTGAGAGCGTTCCGTGACTGTCCCGGGGAGACCCGTGAACAGCCGTGAGGGACCGCGAACGCGAGAAGGCCCCGGCGTCCAGCGTTTCCGCTGGTCACCGGGGCCTTCTCCCCGTGTGGCAGGTCAAGGATTCGAACCTTGGAAGGCAAAGCCGACGGATTTACAGTCCGCTCCCATTGGCCGCTCGGGCAACCTGCCTGGGCTGCGGCGACGTGTTCGTCGCGGCGCATCACCGAGAATAGCGGATGATCCGCCCGAACCTGAAATCGGTTGTTCGGGCGCGCCCCGACCGGGCACGTCGGGCGTCCGATCGACGCGCGGCTAAGCTCTGAGGACCGTCCGCGCGGGGTACCCGCGCGGCGACGAGAACCCACGCGGGCGTCCATGGGCGCCCGCGACCCATGAAGACCTAGCGGGGTGTGAGCGAACGTGGCCGCCGAATCCAGTTTCGACGTCGTGTCCAAACTCGACCGTCAGGAGGTCGACAACGCGCTGAACCAGACCGCCAAGGAGCTGGCCCAGCGGTTCGACTTCAAGGGCACCGGGACCACCATCGCCTGGCAGGGCGAGGACGGGATCGAGGTCAGGGGCAACTCCGAGGAGCGGGTCAACGCCGCCCTGGACGTCTTCAAGGAGAAGCTGGTCAAGCGCAAGCTCTCCCTGAAGATCCTGGACCCCGCCGACGAGCCGCGGCTCTCGGGCAAGGAGTACCGCCTTCCCGTCGGCCTCAAGGAGGGCATCACCTCCGAGGACGCCAAGAAGATCTCCAAGCTGATCCGCGACGAGGGCCCCAAGGGCGTCAAGGCCCAGATCCAGGGCGACGAGCTGCGCGTCAGCTCCAAGAAGAAGGACGACCTCCAGAACGTCCAGAACCTCATCAAGGAGAAGGACTTCGACCTGGCGATCCAGTTCGTCAACTACCGCTAGCGGTGGCGAACCGGCAGGCGTAGCCGACGGCGAGGACACGACGGCCGCCCGTCCCCGAGGGGGAGGGCGGCCGTCGCCGTCCCACCGCACCGGCGTGGTCGGGCCGTCCCGCGGATCCGTCGGCACCGCCTCAGTGGCCCAGGTCCCAGCTGCGGCGCAGCTCCCGCAGGCGCCGGACGCGCTCCGCCGTCGGCGGGTGCGCGGCGAACAGGCGGCCCACACCGTTCGGGAACGGGTTGGTGGTCATCAGGTGCGCCGAGGCCAGCAGGCTGCGCTCCCGGGGCAGCGGGTGCCGGAGCGCGCCCACCTCCAGCTTGCGCAGGGCGTCGGCCAGCGCCAGCGGGTCGCCGGTCAGCCGCGCGGCCTGCTCGTCGGCCCGGAACTCGCGCCGGCGCCCCACCCCGCAGTAGACGACCATGGCCGCGAGCGGCGCCAGCAGCACCGTCATCAGGCCGCCCAGCAGGGTGGGCATGTCGCTCTCCTCGGAGTCCCCCAGCGGGACCAGGAGGGCGATGGCGGTCGTCGCCGTGATCACCGCGGTCAGGGTGGCGGCCACCGAGCTGATCAGCGTGTCGTTGGCCCGGATGTGCGCCAGCTCGTGGGCGATCACGCCGCGCAGCTCGCGCTCGTCCAGCGTGCGCAGCAGCCCCGTGGTGCAGCACAGGGAGGCGCGGCGCGGGCTGCTGCCGGTGGCGAAGGCGTTGGGCGAGCGCACCGGCGACAGGTAGAGCCGGGGCATCGGCTGCCGGGCGGCCGTGGCCAGCTCGCGGACGATCCGGTACAGCTCGGGGCGCTCGATCTCGCTCACCGGCCGCGCGCGCATCGCGCGCAGCGCCAGGGACTCCCCGAAGAGGTAGACCAGGACCCCGGCGCACAGCACCAGGGCCACCGAGAACTGGGCGCCCTTCTCCGCTCCGCACAGCCAGCCGACCAGGACGACGAGCACCGCGGCGCCGACGAACAGACCGGCCGCGCGGGCCACGCTGGCGTGCACGCCACCACCTCCTCGCTCAGCCGACGATGAATGCGTACATGGTGGCAAACGTGCGGGTCGCCGCTTCGCGTTCCCGTTACGGGACCAACGTCCGAGGCATCACTGATCTCCCTCTCACCTGCTGTCTCCCCCGCACCACCCGCACCTTCGTCCACCGCCGCACCCCTCCGAACCCCCTCCGTGTGAGAATGGCCACCCGCCCGCGGTCTCGGCACCCCCGACGACTTATAGTGCGAACGTGGCCCTCATCACTGCGCGTACCAGGCCGTCGGGACTCCACCCCCTCGGTCCGGCGCGCGGGCGGCCGTGTCGTTGAAGGCTGGCCCCTTCACGACCCGGCCGTCGCGGCGCGGCCGCACCGCGCGAGACCGGGTTGGCGCATCCGGCGATCGCGAGGGCCGCGAACGCTGTCCCCACGTCCCCGAACCAGGCACCCGGCCCGCGACGGTGCGGTCCGGTCGGGGGCGACACCCGAGCGCCGCCGCCCGTCACGACCGGCGGCTCACCAAGGAGGTCGTCGATCTCAGTGGCCAAACAGATCGAACAGCTCGACCGCGTCATCATCCGCTTCGCCGGGGACTCCGGCGACGGCATGCAGCTGACCGGTGACCGCTTCACGCAGGAGACGGCGTCGTTCGGCAACGACCTGTCCACGCTGCCGAACTTCCCCGCGGAGATCCGCGCTCCCGCCGGAACCCTGCCCGGGGTGTCCAGCTTCCAGCTGCACTTCGCCGACCACGACATCATGACCCCGGGGGACGCACCGGACGTGCTGGTGGCGATGAACCCCGCGGCCCTCAAGGCCAATCTGGGCGACCTGCCCCGGGGCGCCACCGTGATCGTCAACACCGACGAGTTCACCAAGCGCAGCCTGGCCAAGGTCGGGTACACGGCCGACCCGCTGACGGACGGGACGCTGGACGGGTTCAAGGTGAGCGCGGTGCCGCTGACCTCCATGACGGTGGAGGCGCTCTCCGGCTCCGACATCTCCAAGAAGGACGCGCAGCGGGCCAAGAACATGTTCGCCCTGGGCCTGCTGTCGTGGATGTACAACCGGCCGACGGAGGGGACGACCTCGTTCCTGAAGTCGAAGTTCGCCGCCAAGCCCGACATCCTGGCCGCGAACCTGACCGCGTTCCAGGCGGGGTGGAACTTCGGCGAGACCACCGAGGACTTCGCGGTCTCCTACGAGATCAAGCCCGCCCGGCTCCCGGCGGGCACCTACCGCAACATCACCGGCAACCTGGCCACCGCCTACGGGCTGATCGCCGGGTCCGAGCGGTCGGGGCTGCCCCTGTTCCTGGGCTCGTACCCGATCACCCCGGCGTCGGACATCCTGCACGAGCTGTCGCGGCACAAGCGGTTCGGGGTGCGCACGTTCCAGGCCGAGGACGAGATCTCCGGCGTGGGCGCCGCCCTGGGCGCGGCCTTCGGCGGCTCCCTGGGCGTGACCACCACCTCGGGTCCGGGCATGGTGCTCAAGCAGGAGACGGTGGGGCTGGCGGTGATGACCGAGCTGCCGCTGGTCATCGTGGACGTGCAGCGGGCCGGTCCGAGCACCGGCATGCCCACCAAGACCGAGCAGACCGACCTGCTCATGGCGCTGTACGGGCGCAACGGCGAGTCGCCGGTGCCCGTGGTGGCGCCCGCCTCCCCCGCGGACTGCTTCGACGCCGCGCTGGAGGCCGTGCGGATCGCGGTGCGCTACCGCACGCCGGTGGTGGTGCTCTCCGACGGGTACCTGGCCAACGGTTCGGAGCCGTGGCGGCTGCCGGAGGTCTCGGAGCTGCCGCGGATCGACCCGGCGTTCGCGACCGGGCCCAACGGGCCGGGCGAGACCTTCCTGCCCTACCTGCGCGACGAGGAGACGCTGGCCCGCCCGTGGGCGGTGCCGGGCACGGCGGGGCTGGAGCACCGGATCGGCGGTATCGAGAAGCACGCGCAGAGCGGCGACATCTCGTACACGCCCGCCAACCACGACCTGATGGTGCGCACGCGCCAGGCCAAGATCGACGCGATCGCCCGCGACGTCCCCGAGCTGGCGGTGGACGACCCCGGCGGGGAGGCGGACGTGCTGGTCCTGGGCTGGGGCGGCACGTACGGGTCGATCACCGCGGCGGTGCGCCGCGTGCGCCGCGCGGGCGGCCGGGTGGCCCAGGCGCACCTGCGCCACCTCAACCCGTTCCCGGCCAACCTCGGCACGGTGCTCCACCGGTACGAGCGGGTGGTGGTCCCCGAGATCAACCTGGGCCAGCTGTCCCTGCTGCTGCGCGGCAGGTACCTGGTCGACGTCATCGGCTACAACAAGGTCCGCGGCCTGCCCTTCAAGGCCGAGGAGCTCGCGGGCGTGCTTCAGGAGGTCATCGACCGTGACTGAGAACGTGACGGGTACCGGCGCGAACGGCCACGTCCACGGGGCCCCGGAGGCCCTGGGCGGGCTGCGCCTGGTGCCCAGGACCGACACCGAGTACAAGATGAAGGACTTCAAGTCCGACCAGGAGGTGCGCTGGTGCCCGGGCTGCGGCGACTACGCGATCCTGGCCGCCTTCCAGTCCTTCCTGCCCGAACTGGGCGTGCCGCGCGAGAACGTGGTGATGGTGTCGGGCATCGGCTGCTCCTCGCGGTTCCCGTACTACCTGAGCACGTACGGCATGCACTCGATCCACGGGCGTGCCCCGGCGATCGCGACCGGGCTGGCCACCAGCCGCCCGGACCTGTCGGTGTGGGTGGTGACCGGTGACGGCGACGGGCTGTCCATCGGCGGCAACCACCTCGTCCACGCGCTGCGCCGCAACGTCAACATCAACATCCTGCTGTTCAACAACCGGATCTACGGGCTGACCAAGGGCCAGTACTCCCCCACCTCCGAGCCGGGCAAGATCACCAAGTCCTCGCCGGTGGGGTCGCTGGACCACCCGTTCAACCCGCTGTCGCTGGCGCTGGGCGCGGAGGCCACGTTCGTGGCCCGCACGATCGACTCCGACCGCAAGCACCTCACGTCGGTGCTGCGGGCGGCGGCCGACCACCCCGGCGCGTCGTTCGTGGAGATCTACCAGAACTGCCCGATCTTCAACGACGACGCGTTCGAACCGCTGAAGGACCCGGCGGCGCGGGACGTGCGGCTGCTGCGCCTGGAGCACGGCGAGCCGCTGCGGCTGGGCCCGGACCGGGGCGTAGTGGCCGGGGAGTTCGGCGGCCTGGAGGTCGTGGACGTGGACTCGGTGGGAGAGGACCGGCTGCTGCGGCACGACGCGCACCGGGAGGACCCGGGGTACGCGTTCGCGCTGTCGCGCCTGGACCAGCCCGCGTTCGAGCACGTGCCGATCGGGGTGCTGCGGGACGTGCGTCGCCCGGCCTACGACGAGCTGGTGAACGAGCAGGTGGCCGACGCGCGGGCCGAGCGCGGCGACGGCGAGCTGGCCGCCCTGCTGGCCAGCGGGGACACCTGGAGGGTGGAGTAGGGCCCTGCCCGGGCCCCGCCGGGTGCGGGGCCCGGGCACACCCGGCGGCCGGGTGTGACACGGCGGACAGGGGCGCCGCCCCGCCGACCGCGCCGCGGAGGCGTACGCTCTCCCCCATGCGTATCGTCATCGCCGGAGGACACGGGAAGATCGCGCTGCGGCTGGCCAGGCAGCTGGCCGACCGAGGTGATGAGCCCGTCGCCCTCATCCGCAACCCCGACCACGCCCAGGACGTTCTCGACGCCGGTGCCGAACCGGTCGTGATCGACCTGGAGAAGGCCACCGTCACCGAGTTGACGGAGAAGCTCATGAACGCGGACGCCGTCGTGTTCGCCGCGGGCGCGGGCCCGGGCAGCGGCGCCGCCCGCAAGGCGACCGTCGACCACAAGGCCGCCGTGCTGACCGCCGACGCGGCCTCCCTGGCGGGCGCGCGCCGCCTGGTCCAGGTGTCGGCCATCGGCGTGGACGAACCCGTGCCGGAGGGCACCGACGAGACGTGGGCGGCGTACGTGGAGGCCAAGCGGGCCGCCGACGCCGACCTGCGCGAGCGCGACCTGGAGCTGGACTGGACGATCCTGCGCCCGGGCGGGCTGACCGACGACCCGGGCACCGGCCGGGTGGAGCTGGGCGGGGATGTCGGGCGCGACACGGTGACCCGTGACGACGTGGCCTCGGTGATCGTCGCCCTTCTGGACGAACCGGGAACGGTCGGCAGGGTTCTCAACCTGGTGAACGGGGAGACACCCGTCGCCGAGGCCGTGCGCGCCGCTGCCGCCTCCTCCTGAGGGGGTGCCTCCGGCTCTCTGTGGCCAGATGCCCCTCCAGGGGGCATGATGGTTGCGGAGCCCGGCGGAGTCCCGCCACGGTGGACGCGGATGACCGGGTGTCAGCCCGACGAGTACGGCAAGCTCCACGCAGAGCAGATGGGTACGGTTATTCATGAGCGTCACGCAGGTCGTGAGGGACAGCACGGTCGTCGAGCACGCCAAGGTCGCCGCGCAGCAGAAGCGCCGGATGTTCATCATCCAGCTGGAGGTGAACGCCTACGACGAGGCCTCCAGCAAGCTGCGCCCCGGGCTGACGCGCATCCTGGAGGGGATCGAGGAGGCCGGGTGGCGGCTGGACCTGATCACCCCGGGCGACGAGGGTGACAAGCCCGCCCGCCTGTTCATCTTCCGTCCGGACCCCGACGGCAAGAAGGACGACGCCGTCAAGGCCGAGCAGCAGCACCAGCAGGAGCCCTCGGGCCAGCAGCACGCCTACCCGCACCCGCCGACGGGCGCGCAGCCGCAGGACCCGTACGCGGGGTACGGCCAGCAGCCCGGCTACGGCCAGCAGCAGCAGTACCCGGGCTACGACCAGCAGCAGTACCCCGGTTACGGGCAGCAGCCGGGGTACGGCCAGCAGCCCGGGTACGGGCAGCAGTACCCGGGTTACGGGCAGCAGCAGGGCTGGTAGTTCCGCAGCCGGGAAAAGGGCCCGCACGGTCAGCCGTGCGGGCCCTTTTCTTGCGCCTGATGTCGGACAAATACGGGTTCCGATGCATTCGACGGACATCGCCGCTGACCCTGCTTTCGGTTGGGTAAAACCTTCACCTGGCGAAGCGGCGATATGTCCGGCATGTCTACCCCGAAGTCGAAGAAACTCCAGGGAAACTCTGGATTCTTCCCTGAAAGTACTCCGAGCACAGCCGTGACTACGCTAAGTTAATTCCGGCGGATGCAGCCACCCTGTTTTGAACTTCCGAAAGGTAAGAAGCATGTCCCGTATTGCCAAGGTTTCCGGATTCGTCCTCGCCACCGGCCTCGCGTTCGGTGCCTTCACCGGGACCGCCGCCGCGGACAACAACGCCGACGTCCAGAACGTGACCATCCCGATCTGCCTGGACGTCCTCGCGGCCTCCGGCGTCAGCGGCAGCGACTGCAACGTCGTCAACTGGGACTCCACGAACGGCATCTCCGTCGAGGACTAGGACCGGCCCGCCCTCGCGCCCGGCTCCGCCACCGCGGGGCCTGCGGGTCCCGTCAGCACCAACGATCACACCACGAACCGAAAAGGACCAACACCATGAAGCGCTTCGCCTCCGTCTCCGGCCTCATCCTCGCCACCGGCCTCGCCCTGGGCGCCATGTCCGGCACCGCCGCCGCCGACAACAACGCCAACATCCAGAACGTCACCGTGCCGATCTGCGCCAAGGTGCTGGCCTTCACCGGCGCCGAGCTGGGCGGCGACTGCAACGTCATCTCCGGCACCAACACGAACGGCATCTCCGTCGAGGACTAGCCTGTCGACCCGACGAACCTCTTGCGTACGACCTTCTGTGGGGGTGGACGCGGGGCACGGCACGCGCCGCGCCCCGCGTTCTTGTGTCCGGTAGGTGGACGCGGTGGTCAGGGCGCGCAGGGCCGCGGATCGACGCCCTCCACCGGGTCGGTGGCCAGCCGGGCGTGCGCGCCCGTGTCGAAGCGCTCCGCGCCGTAGCGCAGCTTGCCCCGTTCGATCCCCTCGGGACGGAACCCGGACCGGCGCGCCACCAGGCACGACCCCGGGTTGTTCAGCCGGTGCCCCAGCTCCAGCCGGAACAGGCCCGCCTCGGCGAAGGCGTACTCGCTCACCAGCAGCGTCCCGGCCGTGGCCACGCCCCGGCCCCGCGCCTCGGCCAGGGTCCAGTAGGACACCCAGCCGGTGTCGTGGGCTCTGCTGGTCACGGTGACCTGGACGTGTCCCAGCACCGGGCCGCCGTCCCCGACGACCGCGAAACCGAAGGCCGCGCCCTCCTCCGCCCGGACCCGCTGCCGGTCGATCCACGCGGCGGCCAGTTCCGGGGTGCGGGGGACCTCGGGCGACTGCCAGGCCAGTTCCGGCTCGGCGAAGGCCTCCAGCACCCGGTCGGCGTCCCCCGGCTCCCACTCGCGCAGTCGGTACACGGCGGCTGCCTCCTCCTCTTCCGCGTTCTGACCGCGCCACGCTACAACCACCGCTCCTCCGCGCCCTCGGGGAGGGTGCGCCCGCGGACCTCCCCGCGCCGGCCCCGCCGCCCCGCCCGCCCGGAGGGAGGGCCCGTTCCGCGCCCGGGGGATGTCACGTACGGCCGGAGCTGGTACGTCTGCCTTTCATGACCACCGACGTCTTCGAAGAGCACCGCTCCCTGCTGACCGGTGTCGCCTACCGCATCCTCGGCAGCGCCTCCGACGCGGAGGACGCCGTCCAGGAGGCCTGGCTGCGCTGGTCCTCCGTCGACCCGGCCGCGGTGGAGGACCCGCGCGCCTACCTGGTCACCGTCACCTCCCGGCTGGCCATCGACCGGCTGCGCAGCGCCCGGTCCCGGCGGGAGTCCTACGTGGGCGACTGGCTGCCCGAGCCGGTCAGCGACATCCCCGGCGGCGCCGAGCACGCCGAACTCGCGGACTCGGTGGAGTTCGCGCTGCTGGTGGTCCTGGAGACGCTCAGCCCGCTGGAGCGTGCCGTCTTCGTGCTGCGCGAGGCCTTCCAGATGCCCTATGCCGAGATCGGCGCGGTGATCAGCCGGGAGGAGGCCGCCACCCGCCAGCTCGCCCGACGGGCGCGCGACCACGTACGCGACAGGCGCCCCCGGTTCGAGGCCGACCGGGCCGTGCGGCGGCGGATCACCGAGCGCTTCCTGGGAGCCTGCCTGGAGGGAGATCTGGAGGGGCTGACCGGCCTGCTGGCCGACGACGTCACGCTGGTCAGCGACAGCGGCGGCCGGACCAGGGCGCCCCAACGGATCATGGAGGGCGCGGCGAAGGTCGGCCGGTTCCTGTCCGTGCTGGCGCGGCCGCGCAACGCGGAGCGCTTCCTCGTCTCCGTGGGCCTGGACGGCGCGAAGGAGCTGAGTTCGGCGGTCACCGAGGTCAACGGCGGTCCGGCGGCGGTCGTCTCCGTCGGGGGCAGGGTGGTCGCACTGCTGTCCCTGGACATCGCCGACGGCCGTGTGCGGCACGTGTACCTCGTGGCCAACCCCGACAAGATGTCACGTCTGCGGTCGCCCGAACCGTCCTAGCGGCATGGATATCACCGTTGTGGGCGGTGGGCTCGCCGGACTGACCGCGGCCGTCGCCAGCGCCGAGAGGGGCGCGAACGTCACCCTGTTGGAGGCGCACCGGACCCTGGGCGGGCGGGCGCGCTCCACCGAACCGCCGTACACCGCCAACGAGGGGCCGCACGTGCTCTACGGCGACGGCCCGCTGTTCGCGTGGCTGGCCGAGCGCGACCTGCTCCCGCCGTACCTGCCCTTCCCCGCGCGCGCCGTGCCCCGGGTGCGCGTGCGCGACCGGGGGCGTGTGGGAGCGCCGCCGGTCTCCCTGCTCCGGGCCGCCGCGCGGCGGCGGCTGCGCGCGCCGCACGACCGGGACTTCGGTTCGTGGGCGCGGGAGGCGCTCGGCGCGGAGCCCGCGCGCGTGGCAGCGAACATGATGGGCGTGGCGCTGTTCGACTCCGACCCGTCGCGGTTGTCGGCCGCGTTCGTCTGGGAGCGGTTCCTGCGGGTCACCAATCCCGGCTGGCCCTCACCGAAGTACCTGGTCGGCGGCTGGTCCTCGCTGGTGGAGCGGTTGGCCGGACGGGCCCGGGAGATGGGGGTGCGCGTGGGGACCGGCGAGCGGGTGGACGCGCTCCCGGGCACCCCGGTGATCGTCGCGACGTCGCTGGCCTCGGCCCGCGCGCTGCTCGGCGACGACTCGCTGGAGTGGGAGAGCGGGCACGCCCTCATGGTGGACCTGGGGCTGCGGCGCGGCCGGGACCCCTTCATCGTCTTCGACGCCGACGAGTGCGGCTTCCTGGAGCGCTACTCGCTGGTGGACCGCACGCTCGCCCCCGGGGGCGAGGAGCTGGTCCAGGCGCAGCTGCCGGTGCGGCCGGGCGAGTCCCGGGCGCGGGCCACCGAACGGCTGGAGCGGTTCCTGGACCTGTCCCTGTCGGGGTGGCGGGAGCGGGTGACGTGGCGGCGCGACCAGGTGGCGCGCGGGCGCACGGGCGCGCTGGACCTGCCGGGGTACACGTGGCGGGACCGCCCGGCCGTGGACCGGGGCGACGGCGTCTACCTGGCGGGTGACGCGGTGGCGGCGCCCGGCCTCCTGGGCGAGGTGTCGCTCAACAGCGCGGTCGCTGCGGCGGAGGCGGCCACGGGCGGGCGCTCCGTCGGCACCCGCTAGGAAGCCTCGGGACGGCTGGGACGGCGGAGGCCCGTGGAGGCCTCCGCCGTTCCCGTCGCCCGAGCCCCGACGGCGTGTTCTGTCAGGCGGCACGACCGGCTCCGCGTCCGCCCGCGCCTTGGCGTGTTCCGGGCCGGACCGGTCAGGCGGGCGCGTGCGCGACGGCCTCGACGTTGTTGCCGTCCGGGTCGCGGACGAACGCGCCGTAGTAGTGCTCGTGGTACTCCGGCCAGACCTTCGGCTCGTGGAGCACCTCCGCGCCCGCCTCGACGGCCGCGGCGAAGAAGGCGTCCACCGCCGCCCGGTCGGGCGCGGTGAAGGCGAAGTGCGACTCGCGCGCCCCACCGGGCGCGGGCGCGGGCCCGATCCAGAAGTCGGGTTCGGACGTGCCGTAGCCGACGTTCTCTCCGTAGTCGAGGATGCGGCGGGCGCCCAGCGGGGCGAGGACGGCGTCGTAGAAGGCGGCGCTGGCCGCGGGGTCGCTGACCTGGATTCCGAGGTGGTCCAACATGGGCCGAGTGTGACACGGGACACTGACACTTCAGAGAGTAAGAGACCAGGTGCGGGGCCGGTTTTCGGACACCCTTGCGAGGCTTTCTCTGTGAAACCCGCCGGTAACCGAGCGTGCGTCAGAATACTGGCTGCCATGCACGACCCGTGGCACGACCTCCCGGCACTGCCCGACCGTCCCCTGACCGTGGAGGACCTGGAACCCCTGCCGGACGACGGTCGGCGGTACGAACTGGCCGACGGCAGGCTGGAGGTCTTCTACGCCGGTACCGCCATGCACTCCTTCGCCGCGACACGGTTGGCCTTCCACCTGACCATGAACGAGCCCGAGG
The DNA here is from genome assembly GCF_052466615.1 of Nocardiopsis sp. M1B1. Lineage (NCBI taxonomy): Bacteria > Bacillati > Actinomycetota > Actinomycetes > Streptosporangiales > Nocardiopsidaceae > Nocardiopsis > Nocardiopsis sp. M1B1. The sequence goes on along the minus strand of NZ_CP196194.1, from coordinate 720,745 downwards.
GCTACGAGACCCTCCCCCGGGTGTCGTTCGTCATGGACGCGCGGCGTACGTGCTTCCGGGCGCCCGACGTGTCGGTGCGTTCCGAGAACAGGGAACTGGAGGACTACCCGACGGACCCTCCGCTGCTCGCGGTCGAGGTCACCACGGCGGAGAGCGTGCTGCGCGACCACCATGCCGAGTTGCGTGAGTACGCCGCCTTCGGCATCCCCTCGTACTGGATCGTCACTCCCTGCCGGTGGGCGCCGAGCATCATCGAGTTCCGCCTGGAGAACGACGGATACCGACCGGTCCGCAAGGTCGACGGCACTGACGTCTTCGAGACCGACCTCCCCTTCCCCGTGAAGCTCGTGCCGCACTGGCTCGTCGCAAGCGGCCCGTGGAAGAGGCACATCGGCGGCGGACCCGAGGAGGCTCAGGGCGTCCAGCGGTAGAGGTGTTCGGGGCGGCCCGTCGAGCCGTAGCGCATGCGCAGCTCGGCCCGGCCGACCGCGCACAGGTGCTCCAGGTAGCGCCGCGCGGTCACCCGCGACACCCCGGCGCGCTCGGCCACCTCCGAGGCCGACACGTCCCCCTCCGCCTCCCGCAGCACCCCCGCCACCAGGTCCACCGTGGTCGCGGTCAGCCCCTTGGGCAGCGACCGGCCCCCGGCCGGGCGCAGCAGCCCGAACAGCCGGTCCACCTCCTGCTGGGTGGCCTCCCCGTCGGCGTCCATCCTCCGGCGCGCCACGGCGTAGCGCTCCAGCTGGTCGCGCAGCACGCTGAGCGGGAACGGCTTGAGCAGGTAGTGGACCGCCCCGCCGTGCATGGCCGAGCGCACCTGCCCGATGTCGCGCACGGCGGTGATCATCAGGAAGTCCGTCCGCTGGGGCGCGGCGCTGGTGGCGGCGGCGCGCAGGGCCCGCATCACCGAGATTCCCGAGGCGTCGGGCAGGTGCAGGTCGAGCAGCACCAGGTCGGGCTGGTGCCCCCGGATCTGGGTGAGGGCGGCGGCCGCCGTGTGGGCGACCCCCGCCACGGTGAACCCCGGCAGCGACTCCACCAGCTCCTGGTGGTTGCGCGCCACCCGCACGTCGTCGTCCACGACCAGCACGCGGATCATCGGGCCGCCCCCCTCGGCGCCTCGGCCCCCGCCAGGGGCAGGCAGGCGGTGAACACCGCTCCCTCGTCGGCGTCGGGCGCCTCCATCTCCACGCTTCCCCCTCTTCCCTCGCAGACCTGCTTGACCAGCGCCAGGCCCAGCCCGCGCGTGCCGCCGTCCCGGGACGCCTTGGTGGTGAACCCGAGCCGGAAGATCTCCTCCGCCACGTCGTCGGCCACCCCGTGCCCGGAGTCGGTCACCCGGATCTCCAGCAGGTCGTGGGGCAGGTCGGTGCCCTCGGCCCGGTGCAGCCGCACCATCAGCTCCACCCAGCCGTGCGGGGTCGAGGCCACCGCGTCGAGCGCGTTGTCGACCAGGTTGCCGAGGACGAGCAGCGCGTCGGAGCGCACCTCCCGGTCCAGCGCGGGGACGCTGGTGAGGGGGGACAGCCGCAGTTCCACGCCCAGCTCAGAGGCCTGCGCGGACTTGGCGATGGTCAGCGCGGCCAGCGCGGAGTCGCCGACGTGCCGGGAGATGTCCGCGCTGGTGCGGCTGTGCGTCGCGGACAGGTCGGCGAGGTAGGCGCGTGCCTCCTCGTGGGCGCCGAGTTCGAGCATTCCGGCGATGGTGTGCACCCTGTTGGCGAACTCGTGGGTCTGGGCGCGCAGGCCGCGGGTGACCGTGCGCGCGCCGTCGAGCTCGCCGGTGAGCCGGTCCAGCTCGGTGCGGTCGCGGAAGGTGACGACCGCACCCGCGTCCTGGCCGCGCACGTGGACCGGCATCCGGTTGGCGACCAGGATGCGGTGTCCCGCCAGGAGGAGGCGGTCGTCGCCGGGGTCGTCGCCGGAGACGATGTCGCGGACGCGTTCGGACAGGCCGAGTTCGTCCAGGCCCCGGCCCTCGGCGTCCTCGGGCAGGCCGAGCATCTCCCGGACGGGCGGGTTGGCCAGGACGAGGCGGCCCGAGCCGTCCACTGCGAGCACGCCCTCGCGGACCGCGTACAGCAGGGCCTCCCGGCTCTCCAGCAGGGAGGTGATGTCGGCGGGTTCGAGCCCGTGGGTCTTGGTGCGGACCTGGCGGGAGAGGGCCCACGCACCGGCCACGCCCAGGACCAGCACCACGGCCACCGTGCCCAGTATGGCGGGGACCGCGGCCCTGGCCTCGGTGGCGGCGCTGGAGGCGAGGATGCCCAGGGAGACGTAGCCGACCACCTCGCCGCGCGCGTCGCCGCCGTTGACCGAGCCGCCGCCGGAGAACACCGGGACCTTGGCGCGCACGGTGCGTCCCCGCGTCCCCTCCTGCACGCCGGTCCACTCACGTCCCTCCGCGGCGGGTCCGGGCGGGGTGGACACGGTGCGGCCGATGAGTTCGTCGTCGGGGTGCGAGTAGCGGATTCCCTCCGGAGAGGCGATGACCACGAACTCGGTGCTGGTGGCGGAGTCGATCCGGTCGGCCAGGGGGGCGAGTTCGGCCGCAGGGTCGGCGGCCTGGAGGCCCGCGACGACCTCGGGCATCACGGCTACCGACCGGGCCAGGATCAGGACCCGCTCGGCGTAGTGGCGGTCGGTGGTCCGGTCCATGTGGACGGCCCACAGCGCGCCCACGGCGGCCAGGGCCAGTGCCAGCAGGAGCACGTAGCCGATGAACAGGGAGCCGGTGAGCGATAGTCGAAAGCGCGCGGGGTACGTGATCATGTGTTCTCCAGGCGCCGTGGCGGGGGACGCGGAAGCCCCGGCCGGGCGAACGCGCAGGTGGGCGTTGCACGAACAATACGACCGAACGTGACGCGGGTGTTAACACGATCCTGACACGCGCGTGACCCGGGACACTTTCCAGCCCGTTCGGCGGCGCTCGGAGAGGGGTTCCGCGGGGGGCGGGACGCACCGGTGGGGACGGGGCGCGGCCCTCAGGCGGCGGCGCGGAAGACCTGCTCGAAGTGCCAGGCGACATGGGCGGGTTCGACGGCGGGGCCGTCCGGAACCGGGCGGACGAGGTCGCGTCCGGCGAGGGAGAGCACGACCGTCTCGGCCGCGGGAGAGCGTGCCTCGAAGTACGGGGACACCGCGACGGTGAGTTCGCCGGTGAGCCCGAGGACGCCGCGGTCGAACAGCAGGTGGTGCGTCGGGCACAGGCACAGGCCGTTGTCCAGGTCGTTGGGGCCGTCGTACGACCACCAGCGGATGTGGGCGGCCTCCAGCCCGACCGACACGCCGTCCAGCCGCCCTTCGTAGCCGCAGAACGCGCACCGGTGCTCGTAGGCGGTCAGCACGGTCTCCCGGAACCGGGGGTCGCGGACGCCGCCCTCCCCCGGCGCGGGGACCGGCCCCTGGCCCACGCGGAGTCCGGTGAGGGCGATGATGCCCTCGTGCAGCGAGGGGGCGAAGTTCTCGTCGAGCAGACGGCGGGCGATGCGGGCGGCCAGGCCGGGGTCGTCACGCAGGGCCGCGTCCAGGTCGGGGGCCAGCCTGCCCCGCGCCTCCTTCTCCCGGAGCAGGGTCACTCCCGAGCCCGGAGACCCCTCGCCGTCCACCGTGGTGACCCGCCAGAACCCGTCGGTCTCCAGGTGGTGGAAGGGGTAGCCGGGGTGGGTGGATCTCGTCGGGCCGAACTCCCGCAGGAGCCGCGCGAGCCGGGCCTCGGCCTCGCTGTAGACGATGGGCGCGTTGCCGTGCCGCTGGTGGTGCGCGAGCGCGTACAGCAGCAGGAGGGGCTTGTGGGGGGCGCGGACCCCGGCACGGGACCACCGTTTGACGGATCCGAGCCGCTGGGTCCAGTCCATACCGCCACACCCTAGTACGGGAGGCCTTCGGCGGCTTCCGGGAGGTGTTCCTCCCGGGGAGGTCGTGTGCCTGGCGGACCGGGCTCGCTTCGCCGGCCCGGGTCGTCCGGCCTCCGATGAGCGGAGCGGCCGGATGCGGCAACGGCCTGTCCCCGCGGGGACGACTCGGGCAGAATGCGCCCATGCGATGGGGATGGGTGGGCGGATCGGCCGCGGCGGCGTGCGCCGTGGTGGCGTTGGTGCTGTACCTGTCGGACCTGGAGACGCTCTCCTGGATCGCCGGCGCGGGCTCGTTCGTCGCCGCCGTGCCCTCCCTGGTCCTGGCCCTCACCCAGGAGCAACGTTCGGCTCCGACCGCGCGCGTCACGGGTCGTGGCCGGGGGCGGGAGGACACGCACCGGGACGGTGCGGCGGCGGCCCCGGAGGTCTTCGAGCTGACCACGGCCCGGGGTCGCATCGCCCAGCGAATCCTCGGGGCCCTCCTGGGGTTCCTCGGGACCGTGGGGTTCTTTCTGCTGGTCTGCTTCATCTCCTTGGTCTACGGCGACTATTCGCTGGAGCGGCTGCAGGCAGAAATGCTGGAGGTTCAGCAGTACGTGGTCGGCTCGGTGGTGATGTTCACCGTCCTGGGCTGCCTCGCCGGGGAGAGCGCCGGCAGGGACCTGCTCATCGTGGACCCGTATGGCCTCACCGTGGTGGACAGACGGTGGGTGCGGTTCAAGAACGGCTCCTTCTCCCTCCTCTGGGAAGACCTGGAGCGCGTCCGCGCCATCGCCGCGCGGAAGGGCTCTTCACTGTCGGTCGAGGTCAGGTTCAAGCGTGACGCCGACGCGAGAACGTGGCTCACGACCCAGGACAACGGGGAGACGAGATGGAAACAGGACGGCGGCTGGTACGTCGTGGCGGCGCTGTCGCTGAGCACGGGCAGTGCGGAGCAGACCGCGCTCGTGCCCGTGCTGAGGTCGAGCCTGGCCCGGAACGCGGGTGAGGTCTACTCCGAGTCCTGACGGGCGAGGGCCCGCATCACCCGGACAACGCCCGTCTCCCACCTCCGACAGGTGAACCGGCCCGGCGGTGAGTCCGTCCAGCGCGGCGGCCCCGTCGGCCCCCGGCACCGGAACGCTCCGAGGCCGCGGTGGCAGGCGCTTTCGGCGCGGGCCCCGAGGCCCGGCGGACTACCATCTTCACCATGGCAACCGGGAACACGGGTCGCAAGCGTCCCACGATCAGCGACGTCGCCCGCCGGGCGGGTGTGAGCAAGGGCGCTGTGTCACGGGCGTTGAACACCGGTACCGGCACCAGCGCCAGCACCCGGGAACGCATCCGCCAGGCGGCGGTCGAACTGGGGTGGAGCCCGAGTTACGCAGCGCGCGCGCTCAACGGCAAGTCGCTGGGCACCATCGGCCTGATCGTGCGCCGCTCCCCCGAGATACTCGACTTCGACGCGTTCTTCCCCTCGTTCCTGTCCGGTATCGAGTCGGTGCTCTCCGGCGAGGAGCACGCCACCGTCATCCGCTTCGTGCCCGACGAGCGGACCGAGGCCGCCACCTACGAGCGGCTGTTCAACGACCACTTCGTCGACGGCTTCCTGGTCACCGACCTGCGGACGGACGACGGCCGTCCCGCGATGCTGCGCCGTCTGGGAGCGCCCGCCGTGGTGGTGGGCGCGCCCGAGGGCTCCTCCGACTTCCCCACCGTCACCAACGACTCCGGGGAGGCGATCCGCGGTCTGGTGCGCTGCTTCGTCGAGGCGGGGCACGAGCGCATCGCCCACGTCCAGGGCGACCCCCACATGCTGCACGCGCACCAGCGCCGGCGCCACTGGGAGGAGGCCGTGCGCGAGTTCGGGCTGGAGCCGGGGCCCGTGGAGGAGCACGGCGGCTACACCATCGAGGGCGGGGCCCGGGCCACGGAGCGCATCCTCGCCAGGCCCGCCGCCGAGCGCCCCACCGCCGTCTTCTACGGCAGCGACCTCATGGCCATAGGCGGCTACTCAGTGCTGGGGGAGGCGGGCCTGACCGTCCCCGACGACATAGCGGTGGCCGGGTTCGACGACATCCCCCTGGCCTCGTTCGTCACGCCGCCGCTGACGACCGTGCGCAACAGGCACCGCGCGCTGGGCAGTGTCGGGGCCCGCATCCTGCTGGACATGCTCAAGGGGCAGGAGCCGCCGCTGTCGACCGTGCTGGTCGGCGAGCTCCGCCCGAGGAAGTCGTCCGGACAGCCGGCGCACGGCTTGTAACGGTTCCACAACTGCCCCTCCTGCCTTTCTGTGATCTCGCCTACACTGCCGAGGTAAACCGGTTTACCTGATCATCGGGTCACGCGGAGCGACAGGCGTGGCCCACGGTTCTCGACGCTCCTGCCCACGGACCGACGGGCGCGTCCGACCCGCCCGCTCCGTCACCGCCGACGCTGACGACGGGCTCACATGGCCACAGAGAAACGGAGACGGCCGTGAAGACACCCCCCACAGCACTCCTGTCCGCCTCGACGGCGCTGGTGCTGGCCGCCGCGCTGACCGGCTGCGGTTCCGGCGAGGATTCCGGGGCCCAGACGCTGACCTACTGGGCCAGCAACCAGGGAGCGAGCGTGGAGGAGGACCGGGAGGTCCTCCAGCCCGTGCTGGACCGCTTCACCGAGGAGACCGGGGTGGAGGTCGAGCTGGAGGTCATCCCCTGGAGCGAGCTGTACAACCGCATCCTCACCGCGGTGAGCAGTGGCGACGGCCCCGACGTGCTCAACATCGGCAACACCTGGGCGGCCAGCCTCCAGGAGACCGGCGCCTTCGTGCCCTACGAGGGCGCGGACCTGGAGGCGGTGGGCGGCGAGGAGCGCTTCGTCGGCACCAGCTTCGCCACCGGCGGCGCCGAGGGCCAGACGCCGACGTCGGTGCCGCTCTACGGGCTGTCCTACGCGCTGTTCTACAACCCCACCATGTTCGAGGAGGCGGGCATCGAGGAACCGCCCGCGACCTGGGACGAGTTCGTCGACACCGCGGACGAGCTGACCCGGGACACCGACGACGACGGCGACATCGACCAGTACGGGTTCGTGCTGGAGGGCGGCAACGAGCGGCAGAACTCCCACATGGCCTTCATCCTCGGCCAGCAGCAGGGCGGACGGCTGTGGGGCGAGGACGGGCCCTCCTTCTCCTCCGACGAGCAGGTCGCCGCGGTCAAGCAGTGGGTGGACCTGATGGCCGTGGAAGAGGTCGTCGACCCCAGCAGCGCCGAGTTCAGCGACGGCACCCAGGGCATCAGCGACTTCGTCGACGGGCGCGCGGCCATGATCATCGTGCAGGGCAGCGCCCGCACCAGCATGGCCGCCCGCGGTTTCGAGGACTACGAGGTCGCCCAGGTGCCGATGCTCGACCCGCTGCCGGGCGAGCCCATCCAGAGCCACGCGGCCGGGATCAACATCAGCGTCTTCAACGACACCGACGACAAGGAGGGCGCTCTGCGACTGGTCGAGCACCTGACCAGCCCGGAGGAGCAGGTGTACCTGTCCCAGGAGTTCCAGACGCTGCCGGTGGCCACCGAGGCCTACGACAGCGAGGAGCTGCGGAGCGAGTCCATGGAGACCTTCCGCACGATCCTGACCGAGCACTCCGCGCCGATGCCGCTGATCCCCGAGGAGGGCCAGATGGAGACGGTGCTCGGCGAGGCGATCGGCGGGCTCTTCGCCCAGGTGGCGACCGGAGGCGAGGTCACCGAGGCCGACGTCCGCCAGGCCATGGAGGCGGCCGAGACCCAGATGGACGCCGCGAACTAGGGAGTGTGTCCCCGGTCGCCCCGCCCCCGCGGCGGGGCGGCCGTCTGATGGAGGCGCTAGATGTCGACTACGGAAGAACAGGGGCCCGGCACCGTCGAGGCCCCGCCCCGGACCGGCCCCGTGGAGGAACCGGGCGGGCGGCGTCCGCGCCGCCCGGGGTGGTTCCTGCCCTACGGCATGGTGCTGCCCGCGGCGGTGCTGGAGCTGCTGGTCCATATCGTCCCCATGGCCCTGGGGATCTACATCGCGTTCACCTCGCTGACGCAGCTGACCATCCGGCGCTGGACGACGGCGCCGCTGGTCGGCCTGGAGAACTTCGTCCGCGGTCTCGACCCCGGGAACGCCCTGGGCAGCGCCCTCTTCGAGAGCCTGTTCCGCACCACCGTCTACACCGTGCTGGTGGTGGGGGTGTCGTGGGTGCTGGGGATGGCCGCCGCGGTCGCGTTGAACACGAGGTTCCGGGGGCGCGGCGTGCTGCGCACGCTGTTCCTCGTGCCCTACGCCCTGCCGGTCTACGTCGCCGCGATCATCTGGGCGTTCATGTTCAACCAGCGCGACGGCATGGTCAACCGGCTGCTCGTGGAGGATCTGGGGCTGCTGGACGAGCGCCCGTTCTGGCTCATCGGCGAGAACGCCTTCTGGGTGCTGGTGATCGTGTCGGTGTGGCGGCTGTGGCCGTTCGCGTTCCTGATGCTCCTGGCGGCGCTGCAGAGCATCCCCGAGGACATGTACGAGGCCGCGGCCATCGACGGCGCCTCGACCTGGAGGAGGTTCACCGGCATCACGCTGCCCATGGTGCGCCCGGCGAACGCGGTCGTCCTGCTCGTCATGACCCTGTGGACGTTCAACGAGTTCAACATCCCCTTCCTGCTCTTCGGCGACACCTCACCCGAGAGCGCGCGGCTGATCTCACCGCTGATCTACGAGCACTCCTTCGTCAACTGGAACTTCGGCCTGGGCGCCGCGATGAGCGTTCTGCTGCTCGTCGCGCTGGTCATCGCGTCGGCGGTCTACGTCCGACTGGTGCTGCCCAAGGGGAGGGACAATGCGTGAGACACGGGGATTCCGCTGGTTCCGGCGGATCGTCCTGACCTTCCTCACCGTGTTCACGGTGCTGCCCCTGTACGTGCTGGTGGTGACCTCGGTGAAGCCGCTGGAGAACGTCCGGGGGATGTTCACCTGGCTGCCGGACCGCGTCACCCTCCAGCCGTACGTGGACATGTGGACGACGATCCCGTTGGCCCGCTACCTCACCAACAGCCTGATCGTCACGACCACGGCGACGGCCCTGGCGCTGGTGGTGGCGGTGCTGGCCGCCTATCCGCTGTCACGGCTGCGCTTTCGCGGCAGGCGGCTGTTCAGCATGACGGTGCTCTCGACGCAGATGTTTCCCGGCATCCTGTTCCTGCTGCCGCTCTTCCTGATCTTCGTGCGGCTGGAGGACCTCACCGGCATCGAGTTCACCGGCTCCTACACCGGGCTGATCATCACCTACCTGACCTTCGCCCTGCCGTTCTCGATCTGGATGCTGGCCGGGTACTTCAGCGCCATCCCCGAGGGCCTGGAGGAGGCGGCGATGATCGACGGCACCAGCAGGATCGGCGCCCTGGTGCGGGTCATCCTCCCCGTGGCCCGCCCGGGCATCCTCGCCGTGGGGGTGTTCGCGTTCATCACCGCCTGGGGAGAGGTGCTGTTCGCCTCGGTGCTCACCGACACCGAGACCCGCACCCTCTCCATCGGGCTGGAGCTCTACACCAGCCAGACCGACACCCTGTGGAACGAGCTGCTGGCCGCGTCGGTGACCGTCTCCCTGCCGGTGGTCGTGGCCTTCATGCTGGTCCAGCGCTACCTCGTGTCCGGACTGTCGGCGGGCGCGGTGAAGTAGGGACGGGTCCCCGGCCGTCCCGCGCACCCGCTGTCGGCGGGGCCGGGACGGCCGGGGCGAACCGGCCGCCGAAGCGACCGTCTCGCATGGCACCGCGGGGCGATGGGGCCCGAACGTGCGAGAGGCCTCAGGCGAGGATCTTGGCGGTGAAGGCCGTCAGCCGCTCCTCCAGCACCTCTCCCGACATCTCCTCCCGCCCGGCCAGGTGCTCCACCAGGTCGGCGCGGACCGCGGCCAGCAGCGCGTGCGCGGCGAAGTCCGCGTCCGGGACGGTGGGAACCGCGGCCAGGGCGTCCGCCAGCGTCCGATGCCACCAGGTGTAGTGATCGGCCTGGTAGGGGCTGTTCCCGCCGTCGCTCTCCAGCGCCAGGGCCAGATAGCGGTTGTCGAGCTTGAAGCGCAGCAGAGCGAGCAGGAGCGCCGGGACCCGTTCGCGCGGGGGCGTCGCGGGGCCCAGCGGGGCGGGGCCCTCCAGGACGGCCCCGCGCAACGGGCCGATCCGCACCTCCATGAGGGCCCGGATCAGCCCGCCTCGGTCGCCGAACCTGCGGAAGAGGGTGCCCTTCCCCACTCCGGCGGCGGCCGCGACCTCGTCCATCGACACGGTTCCGGGACTCGTACTGCGAGCGAAGAGCCCGTCCGCGGCGGCGAGTACCGCCTCCCTGTTGCGCAGCGCGTCCGCGCGCTCCCCACGTGCACCCATCTCCACCCCACTTGCTAAACGGACTGCCAGTCCATATATTCAAACGGACCAGCAGTCCACATTTTAGAGGGCGGAGACCCCATGCACGATGACCTGGCAACGGCGGACCTGTTCCGACACGGCCTGGAACTGCTCCTCGACGGGAGGATCGATGACTGGGTCGCCCTGTGCGACGAGGACGTCCTCGTCGAGTTCCCCTTCGCCCCCGTCGGCTGGCCCCGGCGGCTGGAGGGAAGGGGACGGCTCGCCGAGTACATGAGCGACTACACCGACCACGTCCACCTGAAGGACCTCCCGTACCTGGAGATCCACCAGACCGCCGCTCCCGAGACCGTGGTCGCCGAGATGCGCGCCCGGGCCCGGCTCGTGGCGACCGGACAGGACACCGACATCTCCTACGTGGTGGTGATGACGGCGGTCCGGGGACGCATCACCCACTACCGCGACTACTGGAACCCGCTCGTGGTGCCCGACTCCATGCGCGAGGCCAAGACCACGGCACCGAAGAGGGAGAACGCATGAGTTCCGCCGCCACCGTCCTGGTCACCGGCGCCACCGGCACGACCGGGAGCCGGGTCGCCTCCCGGCTCGACGCGCTCGGCCCGCGGGTGCGGGCGGCCAGCCGCCGCGCCCCGGCCCGGGGCGGCGGCCCGTCGGTGCGCTTCGACTGGTACGACCCCGCAACCTTCGGGGAGGCGCTGCGGGGCGTGGACCGGATGTACCTCGTCCCGCCCGTCGACACCACCGATCCCGCCGCCGTGATGGTGCCCTTCCTCGAACAGGCGGTCGCCGCCGGGGTGCGCCGGGCCGTACTGCTGAGCTCCTCGGCGATCCCGGAGGGCGGACCCGGCGCGGGTGCGGTGCACACCCTCCTGCCGAAGCTGTTCGACGAGTGGGCGGTCCTGCGCCCCTCGTGGTTCATGCAGAACTTCACCGGCGACAACCCCCACGCCGTGAGCATCCGTGAGGAGGGGTTGGTCATGACGGCCACGAGCCGGGGACGGGTCGGCTTCATCGACGCCGACGACATCGCCGCGGTGGCCGCCCGGGCGTTGACCGACGCGGAGCCGCCCAACACCGACCTCGTCCTCACCGGCCCCGAGGCGCTGAGCTATGACGACATCGCCGCGACGATCGCGCGGGCCTCGGGTCGACCGGTGCGCCACCTGGCGGTGGGCCGGGAGCGGATGCGCGACCACCTGGCGGCCGCCATGCCACGGGAGTACGCGGCGATGCTGGCGGACCTGGACCTGGTGATCGCCCAGGGCGCGGAGGACCGGGTCACCCCCGTCGTCGAGCGGATCACCGGCCTCCCTCCCCGGAGTTTCGCCGACGTCGCCGCCGGATGGACCTGGTAGCGGCCGGCGTTTCCGGCTACCGGTGCCACCCCCGGGGAGCCCGGGAGGTGGTACCGGCCGTGCTCACTCCGTGGGCGCCACACCGATCGGGCAGCTGGCGCCGGTTCCGCCGATCCCGCAGTACCCGTTGGGGTTCTTGGCGTCGGACAGGTACTGCTGGTGGTAGTCCTCGGCGAAGTAGAACTCCCGCAGCGGCGCGATCTCGGTGGTGATCGGCCCGTAGCCCGCGCGGGTGAGCACCGGCTGGAACGCGTCGCGGCTGGTCTCGGCCGCGATCCGCTGGGCGTCGTCGTGGTACAGGATCGCCGACCGGTACTGGGTGCCGACGTCGTTGCCCTGGCGCATGCCCTGGGTCGGGTCGTGGCCCTCCCAGAACACCTTGAGGATCTCCTCGTACGAGATGCGCTCGGGGTCGAACACCACCCGCACCGCCTCGGTGTGCCCGGTCAGGCCCGAGCAGACCTCCTCGTAGGTCGGGTTGGGCGTGTAGCCGCCCGCGTAGCCCACCGCGGTCGTGATGATCCCCCGCTCCGCGCCCAGGCGCCAGAACATGCGCTCGGCGCCCCAGAAGCAGCCCATCGCCACGTCGGCGATACGGCTGCCCTCGGGGTAGGGCGGGGTGAGGCTGGTGCCCAGCACCGTGTGCCCGAAGGGCACGTCCATCGGGGTGTCCCGACCGGGCAGGGCGCGTGCTGGATCGACCATGGTCGTCTTTCTCCCGAACATGCTTCCCAGGGTATCCACGGGTCCGGTCCGGCGCACGGACGCGATCGAACCTGTGGACGGACGCGGTCGGCGGCCGTCGCCGGAGCGCCCGCCGACACGGGACGCGCCCCCGCTCCCCCTTACCGGTCCTTCCGCGTTTCCTCCCGCCGACCGGCCCACGGCCCGGAGGCGGCGCTCGCCCGCCTCCTCCGTGGCGGCGCTCGCCCGCCCGCGCGATGAGGACACTCCGGACAATTCGTCCTACGATTGCTGACGTGCCGGAATCCAAGCGTGGCGTCGTCCTCGGGGCGACCGCCTTCCTCCTCTGGGGCGTGGCGGCCCTGTACTGGCCGCTCCTCTCCTCCTCCGAACCCAGCGAGATCCTCGCCCACCGCATGGTGTGGGCCCTGCTCGCGATGTGCGTCGTCCTCCTCGTCACCCGCCGGGGCTGGTCCTGGTTCCCCTCGGTGCTGCGCAGCCCCCGCCGCCTGCTGCCGGTGGCCGCCGCGGCGGTGCTGATCTCCGTCAACTGGTGGGGGTTCATCTACGCGGTCTCCACCGAGCAGACCCTCCAGGCCTCGCTCGCGTACTTCATCAATCCGCTGATGTCGGTGTGCCTGGGGGTGCTGCTGTTCTCCGAGCGGCTGCGGGCCCTCCAGTGGGTGGCGGTCGGCCTGGGCGTCCTGGCCGTGGCCGTGATGACCGTCGCCTACGGCGTGACCCCGTGGCTGGCGCTGCTCATGGCCGCCACCTTCGCCGCCTACGGCGCGGTGAAGAAGTACGTGGACCTGGACGGCGTGCGGAGCCTGACCGTCGAGACCATGGTGATGTTCCTGCCCGCGCTGGGCTTCGTGGTCCACCTGGAGGCCACCGGCGCGGGAACCGTGTTCTCGGTGTCCCCGGGCCACACCGCCCTGCTGGTCGGCAGCGGTTTCGTGACCGCTCTGCCGCTGCTGCTGTTCGGCGTGGCCGCGCGCCAGGTCCCCCTGAGCGTCATCGGCATCCTCCAGTACATCGCCCCGGTCATCATGTTCTTCGTCGGCTGGCTGGTGCAGGGCGAGGAGATGCCGCCCGCCCGGTGGCTGGGCTTCGCGCTGGTGTGGCTGGCTCTGTGCGCGTTCGTCGTCGACCAGGTCCGCGACGCCCGTTCCCGGTCACGCGCCTCCGCCCGGGCCGGGGAGCAGGCCGGGGCAGGGGTCGGGACGGAGGTCGGGGAACAGTCCGGGGAAGAGGTCGAGGAAGAGGCCGGAACCCCCGACGAACAGCGGCGACGCGAACTCGGACAGCCCGGGAAGCCGCTCCCGGGGGATCCCGCCCGGCCCGAGTCCGCGGAGTGATCCGGTCTTCCCTGTTTCGGAAAACCCAAACTACCCTCTGTGACTCTGTGCTAACGTCAGGTCGCGGGTCGGGGGCAGCCTCCGGCCCGGACCAGGCCGCACGTCCCGGAGGGCCCTTCCATGCCTCGCACCAGCCGAACGGCACGCGCCACGCGCGCCGTCGCGGCCGTGTGCCCCGAGGCGCCCTCCCTGTTCCTGCTGCCGCTGGTGGTCGGGGCTCTGCTGGTCGGCCTGTGGCTGCTCGGCGCGGCTCCAGCCGCCGCCGACTCCGGCGCTGACACCGGCGGCTCCCGGTCCCTGCTCGACGGGGGTCCGCTCACCGGCGGTCGGCTGTCGGACGGCTTCTCCGGCACCTCCGGGAACCCCGAACACGCCTCCTCGGAGCGCACCGCACCGCACCACGGCCTCCGGGACCGCGTCTCCTCCGGCCGGGCGGCCCTGGACGCCTCCTCCCTCGGGCTGGAGGGCTCCGGACGCCTCGGCGAGGTCGTCCCCGAGGGCGTGGGCCAGGTGGCCGAGCCGGTCGCCTCCACCCTGGGCACGGTGCACCAGCGCCTCGAACACGGGGCCGAGCGCACCGCCGCCGAGACCGCCGCCGTCCTGCCCGAGGCCGCGTGGCCGGTCGCCGGGATGGGCGAGGGAGCACGGAGCCTGGTCGGCGGACTCGACCGCGACGGACACGCCGACGCGGGGCTGCTGGCCCCCGTGGCCCCCTCGGCCCACGCCCCCGCCCCGGAGCGGGAAGGCGACGACTCCGCGGCCGGGTCGCGCGAGCGGGCGAAGGGCGAGGACACCGTTCCCGGGACCGGGCACGGCACCGTCTACGGGCACGGCTCCGTCATCCCGGTCGGCACCGCCGGGGCCTCCGTCGGCGCGGACGCGGGCGAGCGCCCGGACACCGCGGCCCCGGCCCCCGGTTCCTCAGCCCACCAGCTCACCGCCGGTCCGACCGCGCCCGCCGGGGGCGGCGTCCCCGTTCCCGCCGTCGCGGGATACCTCACCGCGGCGCCCGTCACCGCGCCCTCCGCCGACGCCGTCCTGCTCGCCGCCCGGGCCCTGCTCACGGTGCCCGGCGGCCCCAGCGACGACCCCACGGTCTCCCCCGACTAGGACGCGTCCCCTTCCGCGCGGACGCACACCCCGCGCACGGACCCGTCCCAGCCAGGCCCTCTGCGCGCTCTCTGGGAGCTGACCTGAGTCCCGTGCCCCGTTCACGGAATTCACGCCAGCCGGTGGTCCGCCCCGGCTCCGGCCGGACGCGCCCCACGCGTTCGGTCCCCGTATCCACTGATCCAGAGCACAACCTCCGAAGGGAAACCCATGACGCAGGTCAAGCGCATATCAGCCAGGGCCGTCCTCCTCGCCGCCGGAACGGCGGGCTTCGTCGCCCTCGGCGCCGGGGTCTCCGGCGCCGAGTCCCTCTCCTCTCCCGTCCACGAAATCGCGCCCCTCGTCGAGCGCGCCCTGGTGGAGGGCGTCGCCCCCGCCATGAACAGCGTGGCCCCCGAGGGCGTCGGGCCGATCGCCGGCAGCGCCCTGAGCGAGCTCCAGGAGACCGCGCACAACCCCGAGAAGCCCGCTCCCGACCTGGCCGCCCCGCTGCCCGAGGGCCAGGACATCCGGACCCCGCTGGGCGAGGTGCCCAACCCGACCTCCGAGCTGGCCGACACCGTCTCCGGGGTCCAGGACGCCACCGGCCTGGACGGCGACCCCCACGACACCATCGGCCACGACGCCGGGCGCGCCCTGGAGCACGGCGGCCACCGTGCGGGCGAGGCGGTGGAGGAGACCGCGGTCACGGTGCTGCCGCACACCCTGGAGTCGGTCTACGGGCTGCGCGAGCAGGTGGACCTGCCCCGGGTCGGCCAGGTCGCCCAGCTGCCCGACACCTCCCGGCTCCGCGACGCCGCCCAGCTTCCCGACACCTCCGACCTGTCCTCGGTGACCGGCGGCAACAGCCTGTCGCTGGACGGTGCCGAGGCGCCCGTCCTGGAGGAGGCCCTGGGTCTGGGCGGGTCCCCCACCGTGCGCCAGAGCGCGGCCGCGCCCCCCGTTCCGAACATGTGGGACATCGCCTACGTCTTCGGTCTGGAGACGCCGGGCAGCGTGCAGGACCTCATGGGGGCCACCCCCCTGACCGAGGGCAGCGACGTCAGCCTCGGTGAGGAGAGGGTGCTCGGCATGATCGGCCAGCGCAACCTCGACCAGCCCCTCACCACCGTCCACCAGTCGGCGCCCGCGTCGCCCGGTCTGGGAGACCTGACCGACGCCCTCGCGAGCGGCGCTGAGAGCGGCGACCTCAGGGCCGCCGAGCTCCGGCCCCTGAACGTGGAGGGCCCCCTGGCCGGGTCCGAGGTGCCCCGCCTGTCCGGCACCGGCGTGCCCGTGGTCGACGACGCGGTGGACTCCGTCGTGCCGCAGCTCGCCGACGCCGGGGTGCCGACGATCACCGAGGGCGTGGACACCCAGACCGCCGAGGACCTGGTGGCGGAGCTGAGCCGCGGCACCGACCTGCTGAACGACGTGGACACCAGCGACCTGCTGTCCGTCGAGGGCGGCACCGTCCCGCAGGAGACCCCCGCGGGCATGACGCAGCACCCGACCTTCATGGACCTGCCCGGTTCCGAGGCCCTGCCCGTCATCAGCTAGGGCGCGACCCCGCACAGCCGGCGGGCGCCGCGGCTCTCCCCCGCCGCGTCCGCCGGTCCCGGGGCGGTCCGCCGGGCACCTGAACGGAATCCCACCGCGACACCGGCACGGCCTCCCCGCACGGCGGGACTGAGAGACACGGCGACGGCGCCGCCCCACCGGGCGGCGCCGTCGTCACGTCACCGGCACGAAGGCCGAGGTCACCCGCCTTCGGGTTCGCGCAGGGGTCGCGGCGCCGCCAGCGCCCGAGGCCTGACGGCGTCGTCGTGGTCGAACCCCGTAGGGTGCTCCGCATGACCGAGATCGAGATCACCGCGGGTCTCGTCCGCGACCTGCTGCGCGACCAGCACCCGGACCTGGCCGGGCTGCCCCTGCGCGAGGTGGACGGCGGCTGGGGCAACCAGATGTGGCGCCTGGGGGACGAACTGGCCGTGCGGATCCAGCGCATGGACACCGACCCCGACGACCAGCTCAAGGAGCGCCGCTGGCTGCCGCTGCTCGCACCGCGCCTGCCGTTGCCCGTCCCCGTGCCGGTACGCGGCGGTACCCCCTGCGAGCGGTTCCCCAAGATGTGGACGGTCATGACGTGGGTGCCGGGCCTGCCGCTGGACCGCGGGTCGATCACCCGCGGCGGGCACGCGGCCGACACCCTGGCGGCGTTCCTGCGGGCGCTGCACGTGCCGGCGCCCGCCGACGCACCGGTCGACACGGGCTGGGGCGCGCTGACCCCCCGGGACTGCACGGAAGGCTTCGACCGGTTCCTCGGTGCCCTCGACGCCGACGCGATCGGCGCCGACGCCGCCGACGTCCGGGCCGTGTGGGACGACGCCGTCGCGGCCCCCGGGTGGGAGGGCCCGCCGGTGTGGGTGCACGGCGACCTGCATCCCGCGAACGTCGTGGTCGCGGACGGGACGCTGGCGGGCGTCGTCGACTTCGGCGACCTGTTCGCCGGCGACCCGGCGGCGGACCTGGCGGCCGCCTGGGTGCTGCTGCCGACGGGCGCGGCGGCACGCTTCTTCGCCGCGTACGCGGAGGCCGACGAGGCGACGGTCCGGCGCGCCCGCGGGCTGGCCGCGCTGAAGAGCCTCTTCCTGATGCTGATGGGCCAGAACGGGGACCGCGGCCTGCCCGGCGGCAAGCCGGCGTGGGGCCCGGCGGGGCGGGCGGCGCTCGACCGTGTCCTGGCCGAGCGTCCGGCCCGGTTCCACGGGTAGGCCGTCGGCGCGCTCGGACCGCGCGTTCCACCGGGTGCGCCGGACGCGCCGGACGCGCCGGGTGGTCGGTGACCGTCCCCGAGGACAGCGAAACGGCGCCGCCCCACCGGGCGGCGCCGTCGTCGGTCCTCGGGCCCCTCGGCCGCCGCGGGCGTCCTCGCGGACACCCGCCGAAGGTCAGCCCGAGCGCTCGACCACGTAGTCGCACAGCGCCTCGAAGGCGCCCCTGGCCGGGCTCTCGGGCAGGGTCGCCAGCTCCGCGCGCGCCTTGTCGGCCCAGCCGCGCAGCGTGGCCTCGGCCTCGGCCATCGCCGGGTGCACCCGCAGCAGCGCCAGCGCCTCCTCGGCCTCCTCGTCGTCCAGCGGGCGGCCCAGCAGCGACTTGAGCCGCTCGTCCGCCGCGTCCCGGGAGCGCAGCGCGTAGAACATCGGCAGGGTCAGCACGCCCTCGCGCAGGTCGGTCCCCGGGGTCTTGCCCGAGTCCGTGCTCTCGCTCGCCACGTCCAGCAGGTCGTCGGCGAGCTGGAAGGCCATCCCCAGCGCGTCGCACGCCCGCGTGACCGTCCCGATCGTCTCGGGGTCGACCTTGCCGAACATGCCGCCGAACTCCGCCGACGACGCGATCAGGGACGCCGTCTTGTCGCTGATCACCCGCAGGTAGTGGTCCAGCGGGTCGGTGCCCTCCTGCGGACCGGAGGTCTCCAGGATCTGCCCCTGCACCAGGCGCCCGAACGTGGTCGCCTGGAGCCGGACCGCCTCGGTGCCCAGATCGGCGAGCATCTCCGAGGCGCGGGCGAACACGTAGTCGCCGGTCAGGATGGCGACGCTGTTGCCCCAGCGCTGGTTGGCGCTGGGCTCGCCGCGCCGCAGCTCGGCCTCGTCCATGACGTCGTCGTGGTAGAGCGTGGCCACGTGGGTGAGCTCCACCACGGCCGCGGCCGGGATGAGGTCGGGCACGGTCGGATCGCCGAAGTGGGCGGCCAGCAGGACCAGGGTCGCGCGGAAGCGCTTGCCCCCGGCGGCCAGCAGGTGGGACGCCGCCTCGGTCAGCAGGGGGTCGCTCGACGCGACCGACTCCCGCAGCAGGTCCTCGACCTTCTCCAGGTTGTCCTGGACCTCCCGGGCAAGGGCATCGTCGACTCTCGGCAGAGCGAGAAACCCGCTCGGGACAGCACCGCTCACCGTACAGCTCCACCTGTCGAACGGCACGGAGGTGACCCCGGGTGAGGGGGGCACCGCGTGCTCAGCACATGAACATGATCCGACTTGCCACGGTATCCGACCCGGAATGAACAGCCAAAGCCACACCCGGGTACGGAACCGGCAGGTGACGAATCCCAGGTCAGACCAGGTAATTGGTCACTCTGCCGGTCACCCGTGGTCAGCGCTCGCGTCCGACCGGAACCCGGAGCCCGTACCCGCCGGTCACCGTGCGTTCACGGCCGCCGGTCACTCCGTGCCTCCGGCGCTTCCGGCCTGCGTCGACGCCTGCTCGACCATCACCGAGGTCGGGGCCTGGTCGGCGTCGGACGGGGGCAGCAGGTTGTCGAGCACCGCTCCCGGGTACACGCCGAGCAGCAGCGTCGCCGCCACCCCGATCGCGATGACCCCGCCCGTGGCCGCTCCGGCGCGCACCACCGTGGGGCCCTCGCCCTCCGGGTCCCGGAAGAACATCACCACGATGATCCGCACGTAGAAGAACGCGGTCACCGCGCTGCTCAGCACACCCACCACGACCAGCGGGACGGCCCCGGCCGCCACCGCGGCCTCGAACACCGCGAACTTGCCGATGAAGCCGCTCGTGAGCGGGATCCCGGCGAACGCCAGCAGGAACAGCGCCAGCGCCCCGGCCAGCGCGGGCGAGCGGCGGCCCAGCCCCGCCCACCGGTCCAGGTCGCCCAGCTCCTGGCCGCCGTCCTTGGTCCGCACCAGCGTCACCACGGCGAACGCGCCCAGCGTGGTGAACCCGTAGGCCGCCAGGTAGAACATGGCGCCCGCGAGCCCGTCCGTGCTGCCCGCCACGACCGCGGTCAGGATGAACCCGGCGTGCACCACCGAGGAGTAGGCCAGCAGCCGCTTGACGTCGCGCTGGGTCACCGCGATGACCGCGGCCACGACCATCGTCAGGACGGCCACCGCCCACAGCATCGGCTCCCAGCTCTGGGCCGAGCCCCCGAAGGGCACGAAGAACACCCGCAGCAGGGCGCCGAACGCGGCGACCAGCGTGCAGGAGGCCATCAGCGCCGTGATCGGGGTCGGCGCGCCCTGGTACACGTCCGGCTTCCAGTTGTGGAAGGGCACCGCGCCGACCTTGAACAGCAGGCCGACCGCCACCAGGCCGATGCCCATGAGCAGCAGGGGCTCGCCGTCTCCGCTCTGGAAGAGGTCCGCGCCGCCCGCCTCGACGGCCACGCGGATCTCGCCGAAGTTCACCGAGCCCGCGTAGCCGTAGACCATGGCGGCGCCGAACAGGAAGAACGCCGACGAGAACGCGCCCAGCAGGAAGTACTTGACCGCGGCCTCCTGCGAGAACAGTCGGCGGCGCCGGGCCAGCCCGCACAGCAGGTACAGCGGCAGGCTCATGACCTCCAGCGCGATGAACATCGTCAGGAAGTCGTTCGAGGCCGGGAACATCAGCATCCCCAGCACCGCGAACATCACCAGCGGATACACCTCGGTGTGCTGGGAGCCCGCCAGGATGTGCGCGCGCTCCTCCTCGCTGCCGGGCACCGTGGCCGCCTGCGCGGCGAACGCGTCGCGCCCGTCCCGGCGCTCGGAGATCAGCAGCAGGCTCACCAGCGCGAGCACCGTGATGGTGCCCTGGAAGAAGATCACCGTCCGGTCCACCGCCAGCGCCCCGGCGCCGACCGTCACCCCCGGCGCGTCCTCGGGCAGCGAGCCCACCTGGAGCACCAGCAGGACGAACGCGGCCAGCAGCGCGAGCGCCGCGAGCCCGATCTGGATGGCGCGGCGCCGCCCCTGGGGGACGAACGCCTCGAACAGCACGCCCAGCACACCGGCGGCGAACACCGTGAGCAGCGGCGCGAGCAGCCACCAGTCCATCTGCGGTGCCGCCTCGGTGATGACGGGAAGGTCCATGTGGGGGATCACTCCGCGTCTCCTTCCTCTTCCTGGGCGCCCGCGGCGCCCCCGGTCCCGCTGTCAGGGCCCGCGCCGACCTCCACGGTGCGCTCCACCGCGGGGTTGATCACGTCCAGCACCGGCTGCGGGTACAGGCCGAGCAGGAGGATGAGCGCGAGCAGCGGGGCCACCGCCCACGTCTCCCGCGCCGACAGGTCGCGCAGGCCGGTCAGGTCCTCCCGGGTGGGTCCGTTCATGGTGCGCTGGTACATCCACAGGATGTAGAGCGCGGCCAGGACCACGCCGACCGCCGCGACGATCGCGGGTGCCGGGCTGAACGCGTACACGCCGACGAACACCAGGAACTCGCTGACGAACGGCGCCAGACCGGGCAGCGCCAGACCGGCCAGGCCGGTCACCAGGAACACCCCGGCCAGCTTGGGCGCGATCCTCTGCACGCCGCCGTAGTCGCTGATGAGCGCGGAGCCGCGGCGGGCGATCAGGAAGCCCACGACCAGGAACAGCGCCCCGGTCGCGAACCCGTGGTTGACCATGTACAGGGCGGCCCCGGCCTGCCCCTGCGCGGTCAGGGCGAAGATGCCCAGGGTGATGAAGCCGAAGTGGGAGACCGACGTGTAGGCCACCAGGCGCATCATGTCGTTCTGCCCGATGGCCAGGATCGCGCCGTAGATGATGCTCACCAGGCTCAGCGCCACCACCGGCCACACGAACCAGGACACGGCCGCCGGGAACAGCTCCAGGCAGTAGCGCAGCATCCCGTAGGTGCCGACCTTGTCCAGCACGCCCACCAGCAGCACGGCGGTGCCCGGGCGCGAGGCGCCCGCCGCCGAGGGCAGCCAGGTGTGCACGGGCCACATCGGCGCCTTGATCGCGAAGGCGATGAAGAAGCCGAGGAACAGCCAGCGGGCCGTGGCCGGGTCCACGGCGGCCAGGGCGCTGCCCTCGCCGACCAGGTCGCTCCACAGGAAGGTGCCGCCGACGACGTACACGCCGATCACCGCGACCAGCATGACCAGGCCGCCGGCGAGGCTGTAGAGCAGGAACTTGACCGCGGCCCTGGACCGGTCGTCGCCGCGCCCGTAGCGCCCGATCATGAAGTAGACCGGGATGAGCATGGCCTCGAAGAACACGTAGAACAGGAAGACGTCGGTGGCGGCGAAGACGCCGATCATCATCGCTTCCAGGACCAGGATGAGCGCGAAGTACCCGCGCCCCCCGTCCTCGCGGTCGTCGTGCTCGCGCCAGGCGGCCAGGACCACCAGCGGCACCAGCACGGCCGACATCAGGACCAGCGCCAGGGCGATGCCGTCCACGCCCACGGCGTAGCTGACGCCGAAGCGCGGGATCCAGGGGTAGACCTCCTCGAACTGGAGGGCTCCCGCCCGGGAGGTGTCGAACTGCAGGGCCATGGCCCCGAGCACGAGCAGGGTGGCGAGCGAGAAGCCCAGCGTGATCCGCTTGGCGGTCTCGGCCGGGGCCCCGCCCTTGGCCGCGGCGGCGGGCCGCACGGCCGTCGCCGTGGCGGTGGCGCCTCCGGAGGAGGCGGTGGCGGACGAGGCGGCCGAGGCCGCGACCGTCCGCTCCGTGGCGGCCTTGGCGGTGCGCGGCAGCGCCCAGACCAGGACCGCGCCGACCGCGGGGAGCGCGATCGCGATGGTGAGCCAGGGGATCATGTCAGAACCTCACAGCCAGCGTCGCGGCGACGATGACGGCGCCGAAGAGCATGGTGAGCGCGTACGTGCGGGCGAACCCGGTCTGGACCCGGCCGAGCCCGCTGGAGGAGTCGCGCACCCCGGCGCCGAGCCCGTTGACCGCCCCGTCGATGACCTTGTCCTCGATGACGAGCAGGGCCCGGGTGAGCTGCTGGCCGGGCCGCATGAGCAGGCCCTCGTTGATCTCGTTGCCGTACAGCTCGCGGCTGGCGGCGACGGTGACGGGGTTGCCCCGGGGCGCGGTGCGCTCCACGGGCTTGCGCAGGTAGACCGCCCAGGCGGCGGCCACGCCCAGGACCATGACGCCCAGGGCGGCCAGTCCGTAGGGCGCGGTGAACGCGTGCACGACGTCGAAGTGGTGCGGGTGGGCCCCGGTGGCCGGGGTCAGGAAGCCCGCGAACCGGTCGCCGAGCGTGAGGAAGGCGCCCAGCGCGACCGACCCGACGGCGAGCACCACCATGGGGGCGGTCATGCTGACCGGCGACTCGTGCGGGTGCACGCCCTCGTCCCACCGCTTCTTGCCGAGGAAGGTCATGAAGACCATCCGCGACATGTAGAAGGCGGTGAGCCCCGCGCCGACGATGACGGCGGTCCCGAGCACCATGCCCTGGGTGCCGCCCACGCCGAAGGCCGCGGAGATGATGCTCTCCTTGGTCCACCAGCCCGACAGCAGCGGGAAGCCGATGATGGCCAGGTAGCCGAGGCCGAAGGTGACGAAGGTGACCGGCATGACCCGGGCCAGGCCGCCGTAGCGGCGCATGTCCACGCCGTCGTTCATGGCGTGCATGACCGATCCGGCGCCCAGGAACAGCCCGGCCTTGAAGAAGCCGTGCGTGACCAGGTGGGCGATGGCGGCCACGTAGCCGACCGGGCCGAGCCCGGCGGCCAGGACCATCATGCCGATCTGGCTCATCGTGGACCCGGCCAGGGACTTCTTGATGTCGTCCTTGGCCGAGGCGATGATCCCGCCCGCCAGCATGGTGGCGGCGCCCACGACGGTGACCACGGTCTGGGCGACCGGGGCGCCCTCGAAGATGGGTCCGGCGCGCACGATGAGGTACACGCCCGCGGTGACCATGGTGGCCGCGTGGATGAGCGCGGACACCGGGGTCGGGCCCTCCATGGCGTCGAGCAGCCACGCCTGGAGCGGTAGCTGCGCGGACTTGCCGCAGGCGCCCAGGAGCAGCAGCAGCCCGACCGCGAGCAGCACGCCGTCGCTCGCGCCGGGAACGGCGGCGAACACGTCGCTGAAGCTGACCGCGCCCAGCACCGCGAACATGATCATGATCGCGATGAGCAGGCCCATGTCGCCGACGCGGTTGATGATGAACGCCTTCTTGGCGGCCACCGCGGCGGAGGGCTTGTACTGCCAGAACCCGATGAGCAGGTAGGACGCCAGGCCCACGCCCTCCCAACCGAGGAAGAGCAGCACGAAGTTGTCCGCGAGCACCAGCACGAGCATGGCGGCCACGAACAGGTTGAGGTAGGCGAAGAAGCGCCGCCTGCCCGGGTCCTCGGCCATGTAGCCGATGGAGTAGATGTGGATGAGCGACCCCACGAAGGTGATCAGCAGGACGAAGCTGATCGAGAGGGGGTCGACGAGCAGGTCCACCCCGGCGGAGAACTCTCCGACGGAGAACCACTCGTAGACGGGGACGGAGACGCTGCGGGCGTCGGCCGCCCGGCCGAGCAGGTCGAACAGGACGAGCAGCGCCCAGGCGAAGGAGGCGACCGGCAGGGCCGTGGCCAGCCAGTGCCCCCACTTGTCGGTGCGCCTGCCGCCGAGCAGCAGGATCGCCGCGCCCGCGAGGGGCAGGGCGATGAGCAGCCATGCGCCCGACAGCACCGCGCTGTCGGCCGCGGTCGCCACCACGGGTTCGGCGGCGAGGTACGCGTGAGATGTCACAGCCACGTCGCCTTCTAGTGCTTGAGCAGGTTGGCGTCATCCAGCGACGCCGACCTGCGGGTTCGGAAGATCTGCATGATGATCGCGAGGCCCACGACCACCTCGGCGGCGGCGACGACCATCACGAAGAAGGCGATGACCTGCCCCTCGATGTCCCCGTGCATCCGGGCGAACGCGACGAACGCCAGGTTGCAGGCGTTGAGCATCAGCTCCACGCACATGAAGACGATGATCGCGTTGCGCCGGACCAGGACGCCGACGGCGCCGATGGTGAACAGCAGCGCCGCGAGGACGATGTAGTTCATCGGGTCCACGAGGACTCGACCTCCTGCCCGTTGCCGTTGCCGTTGCGCGGCCCGTCCGCGTCGTCGGAGCCGTCGGGGCCCGCCGCCCCGCCGCCGCCCTCGTCGGCGTCGTCCTCGGCCGCGACCCGCGTTCCGTTCCCCACCCGGTTCCCGGGCGCCTGCGCGGCGGGCCGGGCCCGGTCGTCGGCGACCGGCTCGGCCGTCTTGGAGTCGGCCGAGTCCGAGGCCCCGCCGGGCAGCGGGGCCTGGCCGGCGCGCACGGTCTCGGGCACCCGGGACTGGTACTCGGGGGCGCGGGCGGCCAGGACGGGGTTGAGCGAGAGCTGGGAGACCGTGCCGTCCGGCAGCAGCGCGGGCATGTCGATCGCGTTGTGCCGGGCGTAGGTGCCCGGTCCCGGCAGCGGGGTCGGGTGGTCGCCGCGGATGCGGTCCTCGGCGATCTCCCGCTGGGTGCGGCGCTTCTTGGTGCGGGCGGTGTGCGCCAGGACCATCGCACCCAGGACGGCGGTGATGAGCAGCGCGCCGGTGGCCTCGAAGGCGATCACGTAGCGCAGGAGCAGCTCGCCCGCGATCCACGGGATGGTGCCCCCTGCCGCCGCGGCGCCCTCGGTGAGGCCGACCGGGTCGCCCACGGCGATGCGGGTGATGCCCGTGGCCAGGGCGCCGACGAAGCACAGGGCGACGACGGCCGTCATGAGGCGCTGTCCGCTGAGCGTCTCCACCAGGGAGTCGGCCGAGCTGACGCCGATGAGCATCAGCACGAACAGGAACAGCATGAGGACGGCGCCGGTGTAGACGACGATCTGCACGACCATGAGGAAGGGCGCCGCGTTGATGCCGTAGAAGATCGCCAGGCCGACCATGGTCAGCGCCATGGACATCGCCGAGTGCACGGCCTTGCGGGAGAAGACCACGCCCAGGGCGCCGAGGAGGACCACGGCGCCCAGTATCCAGAACGCGGTCGCCTCGCCGCCGCCGATCGGCGCGGCCAGGTACAGCGGCTGGCCGAGCGGCACAGGAGGATTGGTGAGCGGGTTCAACGGACCGCCTCCGGAGTCTCGGGCGCCTCGTGCCCGTCCTGCGAGCCGTGCTGGCCGCGCCCGGTGGCGTAGTAGTCCTGCTCCGTCTCGCCCAGGCGCATGGGGTGGGGCGGCTGCTCCATGCCCTCGCGCAGCGGGGCCAGCAGCTGCTCCTTGGTCCAGATCAGGCTCTGCCTGCTGTCGTCGGCCAGCTCGTACTCGTTGGTCATCGTCAGGGCGCGCGTGGGGCAGGCCTCCACGCACAGCCCGCACAGGATGCACCGCAGGTAGTTGATCTGGTAGACCCGGCCGTAGCGCTCGCCGGGCGAGTACCTGTCGTCGTCGGTGTTGTCACCGGCCTCCACGTAGATGGCGTCGGCCGGACAGGCCCAGGCGCACAGTTCGCACCCGATGCACTTCTCCAGGCCGTCGGCCCACCTGTTCAGCTGGTGCCGTCCGTGGAAGCGCGGCGCCGTGGGGCGCTTGACCTCCGGGTACTCGACGGTCGGCACCTTCTTGAACATCGTGTGGAAGGTGACACCGAAACCCTTGACGGGGTTGAGCCACTCAAGCACCGGTAACCTCCTCACCCTTCTTGTTGCGGTCGGCGGCGGCCGGGGCCGTCCGCGGCGGTTCGGCGAGCACGCTGCTGCCGTAGTGCGGTGCGGCGCTCGGCGGAACCGGGAAGCCGCCGAAGGCGGGCTCCCGGTGCGCCCGTCGGGCGTTCTCCGCGCGCTGGCGGGCCTCCTCGGCGCGCTCGCGGCGCACGTGGCGCAGCCAGGCGGCGAAGGCGGCCACGGTCGCGGCGGTGAAGCCGGCGATCACCACGCCGACGACCAGCGGGGAGGCGCCGTCCAGGACGAGCATCCGCACGACGGCGACGGCGGTGATCCAGACCAGCTGGATCGGGATGAGCACCTTCCAGCCCAGCTTCATGAGCTGGTCGTAGCGCACCCGGGGCAGGCTGCCGCGCGCCCAGATGAACAGGAACATCACGCAGACGAACTTGAGCAGCCACCACAGGGCGGGCCACCAGCCCTCGTTGGCGCCCGGCAGGATCGCCGCGATCCCGGGCGGGGCGAGCCAGCCGCCGAGGAAGAGCGTGACGGACACGGCGGCGACCGTGCACATGTTCACGTACTCCGCGAGGAAGAACATCGTGAACTTCATGGACCCGTACTCGGTCATGAAGCCGCCGACGATCTCGCCCTCGCCCTCGGCGAGGTCGAAGGGCAGCCGGTTGGTCTCGCCGACCATCGTCACCAGGTAGATGAGGAAGGAGGGCAGGAGCAGCACGGCGAACCACAGTCCGCGCTGGGACTCGACGATCCCCGAGGTGGTCAGGGTCCCGGACATGATGAAGACCGCGACGAAGGACAGGCCCATCGCGATCTCGTAGCTGATCACCTGCGCGGAGGCGCGCAGGCCGCCGAGCAGGGCGTAGGGCGACTGGGAGGCCCAGCCGCCGAGCACGAACCCGTAGACCCCCAGCGCGGCGGTGGCCAGGACCACCAGGGCCGCGACGGGCAGGTCGGTGAGCTGGAGCGGGGTGATGACCCCGAACAGGTTCACCTCCGGCCCGATCGGGATGACCGAGAAGGCGATGAAGGCGGGCACGGCCGCGATCATCGGCGCGGCGATGTAGACGAACCGGTCCACCCCGCGCGGGATCAGGTCCTCCTTCAGGGAGAGCTTGATGCCGTCGAAGAGCGACTGGAGCAGGCCGAAGGGGCCCATCCGGTTGGGTCCGTGGCGCTGCTGCATCCGGCCCATGACCTTGCGGTCGGCCATGATCATCATCAGCACGCAGAGCATGAGGAAGACGAAGATCGCCAGCGCCTTGATGGTGGTGATCCACCAGGGGTCGCCGCCGAAGGCGCTCAGCGTCTCCTCGGAGGCCAGGTGGGCGGTCACGCCCTGGCCGAGAGCGGCGGGGGTCACTGCTGCCTCCCGTGGGTGCTGGCGGACCCGTTGCTACCGGCTCCGGTGGTGGTGGACGCGGACAGCAGGACGGTCTGCCCGGCGCCTCCGCCCAGGTCGCGGGGCACGTCGCAACCGTCGGCGTTGGCCGGGAGCCAGACGACGCGGTCGGCGATGTCGGTGACGATGACCGGCACGGTCACCGTTCCGCGGGCGCCGGTGACGTGCAGGGTTCCGCCGTCGGGGACGCCGATCTCCTGGGCCGTGGCCGGGGAGACGTGGGCGCGCGCCTGCCGGGCGGTCCCGGCGAGGTAGGGCTCGCCGTCCTCCATGCGGCCGGTGCCGAGGAGCTGCCGCCAGGTGGACAGCAGGGCCTGGCCGGGTTCGGGCCGCACGACCTCGACGGGCCGCACGCGGGGTCCGTCCGCGCGCTCGCCGGTCCACAGGCCCAGCTCCATCAGCTCGCCGTAGGCGGACGCGGCGTCGGGCAGGCCCAGGTGCACGTCCATCTGGTCGGCGATCGCGGAGAGCACCCGTAGGTCCGACAGCGCGCCGGGCACCCTGAGCGCGTCCCCGAAGGGCCGGTGGCGGCCCTCCCAGTTGACGAAGGTGCCGGACTTCTCCGCGACGGCGGCCACCGGCAGCACCACGTCGGCGCGGTCGGTGACGTCGCTGGCGCGCAGTTCGAGGCTGACGACGAACGGCACCCGGGCCAGGGCCGCGCGGGCGGCGTCGGGGTCGGGCAGGTCGTCCAGCTCCACCCCGGCGACGACCAGGGCGTCCAGCTCACCGGCGGCGGCCGCCGCGAGGATGGCGGCGGTGTCGCGGCCGGGGGTCTCGGGCAGGGAGCCCACGTTCCAGACCTGGGCGACCTCGGCGCGGGCGGAGGGGTCGGCGACCGGTCGGCCTCCGGGCAGCAGGCCCGGCAGCGCCCCGGCGTCCACGGCCCCGCGCTCCCCGGCGCGGCGCGGCACCCACACCAGGCGGGCGCCGGTCCGCTCGGCCAGGGCCGCGGCGGCGGTCAGGGCGCCGGGCACGGCGGCCAGGCGCTCGCCCGCCATGATGACCGCGCCCTCCTGGTTCAGGGCGGCGACGACCTCGGGGTCGTCGGCGTCCAGGGCGTTGAGGACGCGGGCCTCGTCGCCGGGGACGGCCCGGACCAGGGTCCCGTGGGTCTTGGTCAGGCCCAGGCTGGCGTGGGAGCCGACCGAGTAGACCTTGAGGCCGCGCTTGCGCACGCCCTTGCGCAGCCGCAGGAAGACCAGGGGCGACTCGTCCTCGGGCTCGAATCCGGCCAGCAGGACCGCGGGCGCCTTCTCCAGGGCGGTGAAGTCCACCCCGACCGGGGACCCGGCCACGTGGGCGGCCAGGAAGTCGGCCTCCTCGGGCGAGTGCGCGCGGGCGCGGGCGTCCACGTCGTTGGTGCGCAGGGCCACGCGGGCGAACTTGGCGTAGGCGTAGGCGTCCTCGTAGGTGAGGCGGCCCCCGGTGAGCACGCCGACCCGGCCGCGCGCGGCGGCCAGGCCCTGGGCGGCGACGCCGATGGCCTCGGACCAGGAGGCGAACTCCAGGGCCCGGGACTCCCCGTCGCGCACCAGCGGGCGCGACAGGCGGTCGGACTGGGTGGTGTAGCTGAACGCCCACCGGCCCTTGTCGCAGTTCCACTCCTCGTTGACCTGCGGGTCATCCCCGGCCAGGCGGCGCATGACCTTGCCGCGCCGGTGGTCGGTGCGCTGGGCGCACCCGTCGGCGCAATGCTCGCACACGCTGGGCGTGGACACCAGGTCGAAGGGGCGCGACCGGAACCGGTAGGCGGAGCCGGTGAGCGCGCCGACCGGGCAGATCTGCACGGTGTTGCCGGAGAAGTAGGACTGGAAGGGCTCGCCCTCGGCGATGCCGACCTGCTCGTCGGCGCCGCGCTCCATCAGCTCGATGAGCGGGTCGCCCGCGATCTGCGCGGCGAAGCGGGTGCAGCGGGCGCACTGCACGCAGCGCTCCCGGTCCAGCAGCACCTCGGTGGACAGCGCGATCGGCTTGGGGAAGGTCCGCTTGACGTCGACGAATCGGGTCTCGCCCTGCCCGGTGGACATGGCCTGGTTCTGGAGGGGGCACTCGCCGCCCTTGTCGCAGACCGGGCAGTCCAGCGGGTGGTTGATGAGCAGGAACTCCATGATCCCGCGCTGGGCCTTCTCCGCCACCGGGGAGGTCAGGTGGGTGTTGACCACCATCCCCTCCATGACGGTGATGGTGCAGGAGGCCTGCGGCTTGGGCATGCCGCGCCCGTTGCCCATGTCGGGGATCTCGACCAGGCACTGGCGGCAGGCCCCGACCGGGTCCAGCAGCGGGTGGTCGCAGAACCTCGGGATCTGGATGCCGAGGAGTTCGGCGGCCCGGATCAGCAGGGTCCCCTTGGGCACCTGGACCTGGAACCCGTCGATGGTGACGGTGACGAGGTCCTCGGGCGGCGGTGCGGGCGCGGCTCCGCCGGAGGAGTTGGAGGTGACGGTCACTGCTGTCCTCCCGTCGTGGTCGGCCGGTCGCCCCAGAGGGTGGCCCGGGAGTGGTCGAAGGGGCAGCCGCCCTGTTCCACGTGGTCGATGTACTCCTGGCGGAAGTGCTTGATCGAGGAGGTCACCGGGCTGGTCGCGCCGTCCCCGAGGGCGCAGAAGGAGCGGCCGAGCAGGTTGTCGCAGATATCCAGGAGCTTGTCGAGGTCGGCCTCGGTGCCCTGCCCGTTCTCCAGCCGGTCCAGGACCTGGACCATCCAGAAGTTGCCCTCGCGGCAGGGCGTGCACTTGCCGCAGGACTCGTGCGCGTAGAAGGCGATCCAGCGGCCGACGGCCTTCACCACGCAGGTCGTCTCGTCGAAGATCTGGAGGGCGCGGGTGCCGAGCATGGACCCGGCGGCGCCCACCGACTCGAAGTCGAGCGGGGTGTCCAGGTGCTCCTCGGTGAAGATCGGCGTGGAGGAGCCGCCGGGCGTCCAGAACTTGAGCCGGCGCCCGGGCCGCATCCCGCCCGACATGTCGAGCAGCTCGCGCAGGGTCACGCCCAGCGGGGCCTCGTACTGGCCCGGGTTGGCCACGTGCCCGGACAGGGAGAAGAAGCCGAACCCGGCGGACTTCTCGGTGCCCATGGACGTGAACCAGTCGGCGCCGTTGGCCACGATGCTCGGCACGCTGGCGATGGACTCGACGTTGTTGACCACGGTCGGCGAGGCGTAGAGCCCGGCGACCGCGGGGAAGGGCGGCTTGAGCCGGGGCTGGCCCCGGTAGCCCTCCAGGGAGTCCAGCAGCGCGGTCTCCTCGCCGCAGATGTAGGCGCCCGCCCCGGCGTGGACGACGACGTCGAGGTCGAAGCCGGTGCCCAGGACGTCCCTGCCGAGCAGTCCGGCCTCGTAGGCCTCGGCGACGGCCCGGCGCAGGCGCCGGATGACGTGCAGGACCTCGCCGCGCACGTAGATGAAGGCCTGGCTGGACTTGATCGCGTACGCGGCGATCGCCACCCCCTCCACCAGCACGTGCGGGTTGGCGAGCATGAGTGGGATGTCCTTGCAGGTGCCCGGCTCTGACTCGTCGGCGTTGACGACGAGGTAGCGCGGGTTGGGGTTGTCCGCGGGCAGGAAGCCCCACTTCATCCCGGTGGGGAACCCGGCGCCGCCGCGGCCGCGCAGGCCGGACTTCTTGACCAGGTCCACGATGGCGTCGGGCTCCATGGCCAGCGCCTTGCGCAGTGCGCCGTAGCCGCCGGTGGCCCGGTAGCCCTCCAGGGTGAAGGAGTCGGGGCGGTCCCAGTCGCGCGACAGGATCGGGGTCAGGGTGGTCACTTGGCGTCCTCCTCACCCTGTTCGCGGGGCGGAAGGTTGTCGGGGTCCGGAGCGGTCCAGCCGCGCTCCCTGGCCAGCTTCAGCCCGGCCAGGGAGGGGGCGGCGGCCTGGACGCCCTCGCCCGCGCGGCCGTCCTCGAACCCGGCCAGCACCCGGGAGGCCTGCTTCCAGGTGCACAGGCTGGCGGGGCCGCGCGTGGGCGCGACGTCCCGGCCCAGGCGCAGGTCGTCCACGAGCCGCTTGGCCGTGTCGGGGGTCTGGTTGTCGAAGAACTCCCAGTTGACCATCACGACCGGCGCGAAGTCGCAGGCCGCGTTGCACTCGACGTGCTCCAGCGTGACCTTGCCGTCCTCGGTGGTCTCGTTGTTGCCGACCCCCAGGTGGTCCTTGAGGGTCTGGAAGATCTCGTCGCCGCCCATCACCGCGCACAGGGTGTTGGTGCACACGCCCACCTGGTAGTCGCCGCCGGGGCGGCGGCGGTACATGGTGTAGAACGTGGCGACCGCGTTGACCTCGGCGAGGGTGATGCCGAGCTGGTCGGCGCAGAAGCGCATCCCGGCCTTGCTGACGTGCCCCTCCTCGGCCTGCACCAGGTGCAGCAGCGGCAGCAGCGCCGAACGCGGCCGCGGGTAGCGGCCGATGATCTCCTTGGCCTCGGGCTCCAGCCGAGCGGTGACCTCGGCGGCGAAGGCCTCGCGGGGCTCGGCCGTCGCCGCGGTCTCGGTGGTCTCGTGCTCGCTCACCGGTCCACGCCTCCCATCACGGGGTCGATACTGGCCACGGCCGCGATGACGTCCGCCACCGTTCCCCCCTCGCACATGGCCGCGACGGCCTGCAGGTGGGTGAACGAGGGGTCGCGGAAGTGCACGCGGTGGGGGCGGGTGCTCCCGTCGCTGACCGCGTAGCATCCGAGTTCGCCCTTGGCGCTCTCAACGGCCGCGTAGGCCTGGCCCGCGGGGACCCGGAAGCCCTCGGTGACCAGCTTGAAGTGGTGGATGAGCGCCTCCATGGAGCCGCTCATGATGTGCGCGATGTGGTCGGGCGAGTTGCCCAGGCCGTCGGGCCCCAGCGCCAGCTTGGCGGGCCAGCCGATCTTGGCGTCCTGGATCATCACCGGGCCGGGCTGGAGCTTGTCCAGGCACTGCTCGATGATCTTCAGGCTCTCCTCCATCTCGGCCATGCGCACCCGGTAGCGGGCGTAGACGTCGCCGCCGTCGGAGACGGGGACGTCGAACTCGTAGTCCTCGTAGCCGCAGTAGGGCTTGGCCTTGCGCAGGTCCCAGGCCAGGCCGGAGGCCCGCAGCAGCGGGCCGGTGACGCCGAGCGCCATGCAGCCGGGCAGGTTGAGGTGGGCCACGTCCTGGGTGCGGGCGAGGTAGACGGGGTTCTCGTCCAGGAGCTTGCGCATGATGGCGATGCGCTTGGGCATCTCCTTGAGCAGCTCGCGGACCTTGCCGGCCGCGCCGGGCGGCAGGTCCTGGGCCACGCCGCCGGGGCGGATGTAGGCGTGGTTCATCCTCAGGCCGGTGACCAGCTCGAAGATGTCCAGGATCATCTCGCGCTCACGGAAGCCGTTGGTCATGACCGTGGTCGCGCCCAGCTCCATGCCGAAGGTCGCCATCGCCACGAAGTGCGAGGCCATCCGGTTGAGCTCCATCATCATCACGCGGATGACGCTGGCCCGCTCGGGGACGCGGTCCTGGATGCCGAGCAGCTTCTCGACCGCCAGGCAGTACGCCGCCTCGTTGAA
The DNA here is from genome assembly GCF_052466615.1 of Nocardiopsis sp. M1B1. Taxonomy (NCBI): domain Bacteria; kingdom Bacillati; phylum Actinomycetota; class Actinomycetes; order Streptosporangiales; family Nocardiopsidaceae; genus Nocardiopsis; species Nocardiopsis sp. M1B1. The sequence goes on along the minus strand of NZ_CP196194.1, from coordinate 687,723 downwards.
CAGCGGCGTCAGGTAGTCCATGCGGGTCACGAACGTGGTGCCCTGCGTCCACGTCCGGTACTCCATGTTCTTCTCGATACCGGTGTGCAGGTAGCCGATACCGACGCGCGCCTCGGTGCAGGTCTCGCCGTCGAGAGTGAGGATGAGCCGGAGGACGCCGTGCGTGGAGGGGTGCTGGGGCCCCATGTTGACGACGAGGCGTTCGGCGCTGGTGGCCTGCGCCTTCTCGATGACGTCGTCCCAGTCCCCGCCGGAGGCGTCGATGTAGTCCTCGGTGACGGTCATGCCGGGCCTCCCTCTGTGACGGAGTGCGTGGGGTTGGCGGGGCTCACTTGTAGGACCTCCGCTCGTCCGGCGGGGGCACGGTGGCTCCCCGGTACTCGACCGGGATGCCGCCCAGCGGGTAGTCCTTGCGCTGGGGGTGGCCGTGCCAGTCGTCGGGCATCTGGATGCGGGTCAGCGCCGGGTGGCCGTCGAAGACGATCCCGAAGAAGTCCCAGGCCTCGCGCTCGTGCCAGTCGTTGGTCGGGTAGACCGACACGATCGAGGGCACGTGCGGGTCGGCGTCGGGGCAGGTGGTGGCGACGCGGATCTCGCTGTTGTGGGTGATCGACCGGAAGTGGTAGACCGCGTGCAGCTCCCGGCCGGCGTCGTCGGGGAAGTGCACGCCCGTCACGCCCGTGCACAGCTCGTAGCGCAGGGCGGGTTCGTCGCGCAGCAGGCGGGCCAGCCTCGGCAGCGCCTCGCGGCGGACGTGGAAGGTCAGTTCGCCGCGGGCCGCCTCGACCCGCTCGACCGCTCCGGCGTCCTCTCCCAGGGCGGCCTCCAGATCGTCGGCCACCCGGTCGAAGTCGGCGGTGCGCGGGTCCTCGGGGTCGGTGAAGGGGCGCTGGCTGCGCGCGGGAGCGCTCCCTCGCACCTGTAGGCGGCCGAAGCCGGAGGTGTCGCCGGTGGTCGTGGCGCCGAACATCCCGGTGCGCCGGACCGGAGCGGCCAACCGCTCGCGGCCCAGCTTGTCGGGGAGGTTGGCCGCTTCCTCGTCGCGTTCGCGTTCGTTCTCGGTGCTCATGTCAGTCCTTGCTCACCAGCGGCAGCGAACGGCGGAGCATCCGCTCCTCGTTCTCGGTGATCTCCTGCTCCCGGTGGGCGCCGAGCTTGGTGTTCTGCACCTTGTCGTGCAGCTTGAGCACGGCGTCCAGGAGCATCTCCGGCCGCGGCGGGCAGCCGGGCAGGTACATGTCCACGGGGACGACGTGGTCCACGCCCTGGACGATCGCGTAGTTGTTGAACATGCCGCCGCTGGAGGCGCACACGCCCATCGCGATGACCCACTTGGGCTCGGGCATCTGGTCGTAGATCTGGCGCAGGACGGGGGCCATCTTCTGGCTCACCCGACCGGCGACGATCATCAGGTCGGCCTGGCGCGGGGTGGCGCCGAACTTCTCCATGCCGAACCGCGCCAGGTCGTAGTGCGGGCCGCCGACGGACATCATCTCGATGGCGCAGCAGGCCAGGCCGAACGTGGCGGGCCACATGGAGCTCTTGCGGGCCAGGCCCACGACCTGCTCGACGGTCGTGAGCATGATGCCGCTGGGCAGTTTCTCCTCTAGTCCCATCAGACGTCCTCCTCCGGGCTGGGCTGCTGGGTGTGCTCTGAAGAAGTCCGGGCGCCGGCGGGGTTCTGGAGGCGGTCGGACGTGCCGCCGGCGAGGAACGGGCCGGGCACGGGAGGTGCCGAGGGTTCCCGCCACTGGGGCGCCCGGGAAACGCTGTTCAGTCCCATTCGAGGCCTCCCCGGCGCCACTCGTAGGCGTAGGCGATGGAGACGTTCACCAGGAAGAGGACGATCGCGACCAGTCCGAACCAGCCCAGGGCGTCGAAGTGCACGGCCCAGGGGATGAGGAAGATGATCTCGATGTCGAAGACGATGAACATCATGGCCGTCATGTAGTACTTGACGGTGAATCGGCCGCCGCCCGCGGGCTGCGGCGTGGGCTCGATGCCGCACTCGTAGGCCTGCATCTTGGCGCGGTTGTAGCGCTTGGGCCCCAGGACCGCACCGGCGACCATCGACACCACGACGAACGCGGCGCCGATCCCGCCGAGCACGAAGATCGGTGTGTACAGCTCCACGCTCACCCTCCTCCTGGCTGCTGGGCACGCCCGCGCGGCGTGCCGGGAGCGCTTGTGATTGCTTTCACTTGTGCGGGCTCATCTCCGGTCGTCCCGTGTGTCCTGTTGTGGAGCCGGGCTCGACCGCCCGGTGGGTTGTGTGTCGCGGCTGGGGCGGCGCCCCGTGCTCCGGCGGCCCCGGCGCCCGGCTGGCGGCGCCGGCGCGGCTCCGGTCCTCCCGGGGCGGCGCCCCGTCCGGGCGGGTCCGGGCGCGGACGCCCGGACCCGCCCGTCAGGCCGCGGGGGCGATGCGGGACAGGCCGTTGATGACCCTGTCCATGGCGTCTCCCTGCGTGGGCTCGGTGAGGTTGGCCAGCATCTTCAGCACGAACTTCATGAGGGTGCGCTGGCGCAGGCCGTACCTGGTCGCGTACTTCATGAACTCGGGCTGGCCGATGACCTTCACGAAGTAGCGGCCGAGCGTGTAGTAGCCGCCGTAGGTGTCGGCGAGCACGTCCGGGTAGCGCAGCAGGGCCCGCTCGCGGGTCTGCTGGGTGGGTCTTCCGTGCGCCTGCACGATCACGTCGGCGGCGATGTTCCCGGCCTCCATGGCGTAGGCGATGCCCTCGCCGTTGAAGGGGTTGACCATGCCGCCCGCGTCGCCGACGAGCATGAGGCCGCGGGAGTAGTGCGGCACCCGGTTGAAGCCCATGGGCAGCGCGGCGCCGCGGATGGCGCCCTTCTGGTTGTCCTCGGTGAAGCCCCACTCCTCGGGCATGGACTCGGTCCAGCGGCGCAGGAGCTTGCGGTAGTCCATGTCCTGGAAGGAGGAGGTGGAGTTGAGGATGCCCAGGCCGACGTTGCTGGTGCCGTCGCCGACGCCGAAGACCCAGCCGTAGCCGGGCAGGAGGACGTCCTTGTCGCCGCTGCGGTCCCACAGCTCCAGCCAGGACTCCAGGTAGTCGTCCTCGTGGCGGGGGCTCTCGAAGTAGGTGCGCACGGCCACGCCCATGGGGCGGTCGTCGCGCTTGCGGATGCCCATGGCCACGGACAGCCGGGAGGAGTTGCCGTCGGCGGCCACGACCAGCGGCGCCCGGAAGGTGACGGGCTCGCGGTCGGCGTTCTTGGCCCGGACGCCGACGATGCGGTTGCTGCGCTCGTCCATGAGGGGGCCGGTGACGGTGGTGCGCTCCAGGAGCTTGGCCCCGGCGGCCACCGCGCGGTTGACCACGATCTGGTCGAAGTCGTAACGCGTGCGCACGAGGCCGAAACCCGGGTAGGCGGCCAGGTCGGGCCAGGGCAGTTCCAGGCGGACGCCCGCGCCGATGATGCGCAGGCCGTGGTTCTTGATCCACCCCGGGTCGTCGAAGGTGACCCCCATGGCGGTGAGCTGCTTCACCGCGCGGGGGGTGAGTCCGTCTCCGCAGACCTTCTCCCTCGGGAAGGAGGTCTTCTCCAGGAGCAGGACGTCCAGTCCTGCCTGGGCAAGGTAGTAGGCGGTGGTGGAGCCGGAGGGACCTGCGCCGACCACGATCACGTCGGCGTCGTACTCGGTCCGCTCCCGGCCTCGGGGAGAGGAGGTGGCTGTCTCGCTCACGGGTGGGTCCTCGACTGCTCGCGCGGATGCACCGTGGCGGGCCTGCCTGCGGGATGGACCCGCTCACGGGGGGAGTTGTATGGATGCTGTGGGGAGTCCGTTATGTCCGACATAGAGGCATGTGTCCTATACCTCCTAGACTTGTGAAGCACTTCACAAGCCCTTTTCGGCAGTCTAGACCCTCCCGGAGTCGGAGGCGAGTCCCAGGGGGGTATTCAGACGGCCTGCTATCAAAGGGGATATAGGCCCCAGAAGGCTTCACACGCCTCGAACGTCGTCACGCTCCGCGAGAGCCCCAGTTCAGAATGGTGACCACCGTCTCAGGCGCCACACGGGCAACACGAAAATCCCGAGGAGCGGGGTGCTCCTCGGGATTACGAGATTTTTATGCCCGGTGTGCTGGGGCCGCGCGGGGCCCGCGGTGTCGGCCCGCGGCGGGGCCGGTGGCCGGGCCGGGCGGCGGATCGGCGGGGGTCGGCGGCGGGGTCGGGGGACGCCCGCCGCGGCGCCCCCGTTCCGGAGGTCCTACTTGTCGCGGAAGCCTCGGTGCAGGGCGACGATCCCCGTCGACAGGTTGCGCCAGGCCACCCGCGACCAGCCCGCGTCCTGGAGGCGGCGGGCCAGCTCGGGCTGCTTGGGCCAGGCCATGATCGACTCGGACAGGTAGTCGTAGGAGTCGCCGCTGCCGGACACCACGCCCGCGATCTTGGGCAGGGCGCCCATGAGGTAGGTGGAGTAGAGCCGGTCCACGAACTCCACCGGGATGTGGCTGAACTCGCAGATGACCATCCGCCCGCCGACCTTGGTGACCCGCCGCAGCTCGCGCAGCGCCTGGTCCACGTCGTTGACGTTGCGCAGGCCGAAGGAGATCGTGACCGCGTCGAAGGTCTCGTCGGCGAAGGGCAGGTGCAGGGCGTCGCCCGCCACGAAGGTCACGCCGCCCCGAGAGGCTCCCCCGCGCCGCCGCACGCCTGCGCGGAGCATGCCGAGGGAGAAGTCGCAGGCCACCACTCGGGCGCCCTTCCTGACGAAGGACTCCGAGGAGGTGCCCGTGCCCGCCGCCAGGTCCAGGACGAGTTCGCCGCTGTAGGCGTCGACCGCGTTGACCGCGGCCTTGCGCCAGATGCGGTCCTGGCCCAGCGAGATGACGTCGTTGACGAGGTCGTACCTGTCGGCGATGCCGTCGAACATCGCCGCGACGTCCTGGGGCTTCTTGTCGAGTTTGGCGCGGGTCATGGGCACAAGACTAAGGGGGCGGCCTGAGCGCCCCGACCCCGCGGGCCCGTACGAAGCGGACTCCCCGCCGCGAAGCGGACAACCCCTGGGCAGACCGGCTGTCCGCGCGCGAGAATAAGGTGTGCGCGAGGTTTCCCGAACCACCGAGGGCCCGAGGACGTCACAAGGAACGGACACGGCCCGGCCGAGAGGGGGAGTACATGAAGTTCGACCTGGTGGAGCCGAGCGACGAGCAGGCCGTCCTCGACGAGAACACCGGTGAGGACGCCGGTGGGGACGCCGCCCGCGGCGTCCACCCCAGACTCGTCATGGCGTCCGCGCGGATGCGCTCCCGGCTCCGGGACGACCTCGCCGCCCTGCACGCCTCCCTGGGCATGCTCAACGAGCAGATCCAGACCGTCCAGCGCCGGGAGGGGTCCGTGCCCGCGGACGCGGCACCGCCCGCCAACTTCCGCGCGGGTGCCTTCTCGCGCCCCGGCGACTCCTGAAGCCCCCGCGAGCTCCGAGAGCCCCTGAGAGGAGAGTGTCCGCATGACCGGATGGAACATCCAGCCCGCCGAGGTGGGCGCCGTGCTGACCAGCGTCGCCGGATACATCGGCGAGGAGGGCGGCGGCGACGGCCTCGTCGGCGCCATGACCTCCGCCGAGAACCTGATCACGGCCGTCAGCGAGGAGGCGGACAGCACGCCCGTCAGCGTCGCGCTGGGCGAGTTCGCCGAGCACAACTTCGGTCTCATGGGCGACATGGCCGGGCTGACCGTGAGCGCCGTGACCGGGGCCAGCGAGGCCACCACGCACTACTTCAACGGCAACCTGGACATGGCCGCCGAGGCGCAGGAGAACGCGGGCGTGGTCCCCGAGCCCGAGCCGCCCCAGCAGTACGGCCCCTACAGGCCCGTGTAGCGGTCCCCGCCCCGGCCGGGGCGATGCCGCGCCCGACCCCCTCCCCCGATTCCCCGTCCCCCCTCCCCCGGTCCCCCGGCCCCGAGGACCCCCGACGCGTTCTTCCCTCAGCTCCCAGACGGAGGCATCCCCGTGACCGAGATGTGCACGCCCACGGGCGGCCTGATCAACCCCGCGGCCTTCCCCGTTCCCACCGCCAGTCCCGCCACGCTGGAGCGACAGGCGGGGGACCTGCGCCGCGAGGGGGCCAACGTCGCCGGGATCGGCGGCGACATCAAGAGCGCCTGGGCGGGACTGTCCTCCTGCTACTCCGCGCCCGAGGCCGAGACCCTGTACGCGGTGGTGGACCCGGTCGCGACCGACGGCGCCAAGGTGGAGACCTCCTTCGACAAGGCCGCGAGCGCGCTGGAGACCTTCGCCGAGGCCGTCCGGGACATCAAGGGCAAGTGGACCACCCTCAAGAGCGACTCCTACACCTTCCTCAACTCCATCGAGGGCGACGACGACTGGCGCAAGGCCGACGGGATATCCGGGTTCTTCGGCGGGGAGAGCGACAAGGTCGAGGAACACCAGGCGCTGCTCGACCGCGCGGACGCGCTGCGGCGGGAGTACGAGGAGGCCGAGCGGGCCTGCGCCAACGCGATCAACGCCGACATCCCCGACCGCACCAACTTCGTCGCGGGCGACGGCGACGGGGAGTCCGCGCCGGGCGAGTTCGAGCACGGCTACGACGGGTACCTCGGCGACGTCGCCATGGCATGGGGCGGTCCCATGGAGACCGACCACGGCTGGTGGGTGGACGCGGGTGCGGCGGTGGGCGACTTCTTCGTGGGGATCGCGGAGGACGTCGGCGGCATCACCGGGATGTACAGCTCCGAGGGCTGGTTCGAGATGTCCTGGGGCGACGCCATGTGGGAGTACCACGAGGGCAACCTCCAGTCCCTGGCCTCGCTGGCGGGCATGTACGACTCCGAGAACGACAGCTGGGGCTGGTCGGGCTGGGACACCGTCGGCAACGCCTGGAAGGACGCCGCGCACGCGGTGGTGCCCTGGGAGGAGTGGGGCGAGCGGCCCGGCTACGTCATCGGGACCGCCCTGCTCAACATCGGCGCGACCGTGGGCGGCGCCGTCCTGACCGCGACCGGCGTGGGCGCGGTCGTGGGCGTGCCGCTGATGGCCTGGCGCGGATCGGCCATGCTCAACCGGATGGGCGGGGACGGGCCGAGCGTCCCGGACGTGGACGTGCCGGACATGAGCCGGATCAACCTGAGCCTGCCCCGGTTCGGCAACGTCTCCCTGGCGGATCTCAGGATCGACCTGGGCCAGTTCCGGGAGGGCGCCTTCAGCACCTCACGGCTGTCGGAGATGCAGAACCTGCTGAGCAGGTTCACCGGCGGGGGCTTCTTCGGCGGCGGGGACAACCCGGGCGGCAACGGCTCCGGCGGCGACGGGAACGGCTCCGAGGGCTCCAACAGCCAGCGCGTCGTCAACCAGCACGGCGACGAGGAGGGCGGCCCGGCCGACACCCGGCCCGCCGTGAACCCGACCACGCGTGAGCTCGACGACAGCCGGGAACTCCTGGAGCTGTTGACCTCCCGCCCGGACTCCGCCGAGCTGGGCGACCTCGGGCGCAGGGTCCTCGGCGAGGAGGGCGGCGACAACGGCTCCTCGCGGCCGAACCGTTCCGGGCAGTCCGACCTGGAGGAGCTGGGCCTGGACCCGTCCCTGGAGGCGGTGTTCAACGACATGAACGCGCACGCCTCGGACTACCCGGCGTGGGAGGCCAACCAGTCCCCGGACGGCCCGGAGTCGGGGAGGGTTCCCGCCCTCGTCGGCGGCGGGAACAACGACACGTTCGAGGGCAGCCAGGACGTCCCCAACCCGCCGTCGTACGACCGGGTGGACCTCACCGGCACCGGCGGCGACGCTCCCCAGCGCTTCCCGGACGACCACCGCGACGCGGACACCGGCGACGACGGCTCGCAGATGCGGGACCGCACGCCCACGGTCAGCAACAGCACCGGCGGCAACGGCAGTGACACGCTGGACACCGGTGGGAACTCGCATCGCGGCACGGACGTCCTGGACGGGTCCGGCGACGGCGGTGGCAACACGCACAGCACGGGCGGCAACGGTCGGGGCCCCGGCGACACGCGGCCGGGCAGCGCCGGAGGCGACATCCTCGGCGGCCGGGGCGGCCAGAACGACGGCCCGGAGAACACCCCGATCAGGAACCAGCCCGACCTGCGACCGGAGAGCACCGACCCCAGGGTCCGGGAACTCCTCCCCAGGGACGGCCTGCGCTTCGGCGAGATCAGGGACGACAACGGCAACGTCAGCAACCGCGTTCTGGAGCCGAACAGCAGGTACAGGCTCTACGAACCGGGCAGCGACCTCCACACGGATTACATCACCGACGCAGACGGGAACATCAGGGAGATCCGGACCGAGTCCAAGGGTTGGAACTCCGAACATCCGGAGTACCTCAACCCCCGGTCGGACATGACCTTCAACGTGGACGGCTACACCTACAGGACCGACGAGTATGGCCGGACGGTCTCCGTCGAGGGAACGCTGCACAAGGAACCGAACGTCCGCAACGAAAGCGAACAGTCCAAGGTCAACAGCCAGGGTTCGAACTACTACGAACAGCTGAACAAGAAGATCCGCGATGACTTCGAAACGGTGAACGGCCGTCCGCCGGAAGCGGGTGAGGTCCCCCAGTACCAGGACATCCAGTGGGACGGCGGCCACCTGGTCGGATACGCGGAGTTCTTCGGTATCGGCGAGCGCCTGAACATGGTCCCGATGCGGTTCGACGTGAACCAGAACAGGACCGAGACCGCTCTGGATGACATCCCCGAAGAAGTACGGGGCGGCATCGAGGGAAGTTACCGGAACATCGAGCGCTCCTGGCGTGGAATCATGCGCGACAAGGGCTCCTGGCATGGATTCACCAACCCCAAATTCAATGACGGGAGCTGGGACGCCGCCCTCGCACTGAATCCGAATAACCCCAAGATCGACGTTAAGATCACTAACATCTACGACCCCAGCCTGCCACCGGTGTACGACAAGTCCGGAAACCGTCACTTGCCACCGCCGAGCAGGATTGAGGTCGAATGGGTCCTCAACGGGGTTAGAATGGAAAACCGAGAGTACAACAACGTACCACCCCTCGTGGACTAGGGAAGGAATTAAGTCTCATGGTCAACCATCACTTCCAAAGAGGCCATCTAACCCCAGATGAGCAACAGGATATCCTGACGCAAATCGGGGCACGGATCCTTGACCAAGCCCCCGACGGATGGGCAAAGATCGTCTACACCAGGAAATCCGTTATCGAACAGTCTACGAGCACCCTCGTCGTTGAATTCGAGGACGGAACCAGTCAGAGGGAGTCCGTTCCGAGCGGCATGGGTCTGATGATCGACGACCTCAGGGCGGGGATGTACCAGGAGGGCAAGGGCACCTGGTTCTCCTTCGAGTACGTCATCACCCCGCCCGGCAGGTTCAACGTCACCTACAACTACGACGAGGACCCCGGCATCACCTTCCCCACCGCCTTCGGCTACACCAACGACCTCAAGTACTTCCCGCGCGACGAGGAGTACATGACCGACTGGCTTCGCGAGAAACTCCAGGAAGAGGCCGAGGGTCGGGCAATGGAATAAACATTCTGTTTCTTGCTTCGGCCGTGTCCTGCGGGACGCGGCCGAAGAACCTCGTTTTATACCCGTGGCGATGAACTGCTACGGGCGGAAGGAGGAGCTCGGGGAGGCACTGTCGCCGGACCTTCGACTTGTCTGAGAAGGCCTCATGACCACCTATATCTCCCGACACTGCATCGAACACGGTGTCAACCAGCAGTTCCTCAACCTCAAGATCGAGGGAAACACGCAGCAGATCCGGAACTTGGAGCAGGACTGCTCCAACATTGACCTGTCTCTCACACCGGCCTACCGAGTCGCTGAGCTCTCTCTCCTGCTGGAGCCCACAGCTGCGACGGTGGAGACTTGGGAAGCGTGGACCAAGGCGATGCAGCTCCACGGCGCTGTCTTCGCCGTCTCCGAGGCGGAGGAGGGGACACAGGTCGCGTACCTGATCGACCATGAGGTCCGTGCGCTCACTGCGCCCGGGATGCTCCACTGCGCCGACCCTGCCACGTGGGAGAAGGCGTTCTACCTGGCGGTCGTCTGCCGCGACAACGCCCGCGCCGACGCCCTGTGCCGCGTCCCCGTGGAACACCTGCGCCGCGCGGCCGAGGGCGCAAAGGTGCGGTACAACGAGTACAGCTACCACTGGATCGCCGCCCTCCAGGCCTACGTCAACGGCACCGATGACCTGGTCCGTGAACTGCGGTCGGCCATGGAACTGTCCTCTCCCCGCAGTGGCGCCTTCGGCGGCGAAGCCCTTGATCTGCTGATCTTCCCGAAGATGGAGGTCTTCCGCCGTCTGCTGATGGGAGACTCCACCAAGTTCAACGAAACGCTCGTCTTCGCTCTGGAGGGCTTCAAGAGCTACCACACCCGCGAGGACGCCCCGCCCGGGGCCCAGGGCATCGTTCCGCTCGGGCTGCTGGCGTGGGCCTGCCTGGCTTACGACAAGTCCCAACGCGGCGACTTCTCCCTCGACGTGGAGTCGGAGTACCTGCCCAAACACCTCGTACAGCGATCCTGGTACGGCGAGTTCCCCGTCTAAGAACCTACGGCGGAATCCGAGGAACCGCCCCGGCTACGGAGGACAACCGAGCGATGAGCCATTTCCAGCACGGACATCTGGGACCGGAAGAGCAGCAGAAGATCCTCACGCAGATCGGTGGACGCATCCTCGATGAAGCCCCCGAAGGATGGACACGAATCGTCTACACGGAAAAGGCGGTTATCGACCATTCGACCGGCTTGATCATCGTCGAGTTCGGGGACGGGACGACCTGTCGGAAATCTCCTCCATCCGGCATGGGCATGATGATCGACGACCTCAGAGCGGGGATGTACCAGGAGGGCAAGGGCACCTGGTTCTCCTTCGAGTACGTCATCACTCCACGCGGCAGGTTCAACGTCACCTACAACTACGACGAGGACCCCGGCATCACCTTCCCCACCGCCTTCGGCTACACCAACGACCTCAAGTACTTCCCGCGCGACGAGGACTACATGACCGACTGGCTCCGCGAGAAACTCCAGGAAGAGGCCGAGGGCCGGGCAATGGAATAAAGATTCTGTTTCTTGCTTCGGCCGTGTCCTGCGGGACGCGGCCGAAGAAACCCCGTTTCATACCCGTGGCGATGAACGGCTACGGGCGGAGTAAGCAGTTCGGCGAGCCTCTGTCACCAGATTTTCGACTTGTCCGAGAAGGCTTCATGAACACTTATGTGCCCCGGCACGACCTGAACCGCGAGCCCGAGGAAGAGATTTGGGAGCTGAACAAGCTCAATCGCGAAGCTTGGTCGGCTCGGTTGGACACCGAGGACGCCAGCACCATCTACTTCTCCCTGACCACGCTCTACCTGAACGCGATGTACAGCGTCCATTCGGACCCTGATGCGGCTCAGGTGGACACCTGGGAGGCCTGGACCACAGCGATGCAGATGCACCACGCCATGTTCGCGATGACCACCAACCCACCGGGCACCGAACTCGAACTCATGGTCAACCACCAGGTTCGACACCCCCAAGCCACCGGGCCGCGTTACTGCACCAACGCCAGCAACTGGCTCACGGCTTTCTTCCTCGCCGTCGTCTGCCGCGACCAGCAGCGCTACCGTCAACTGTGCGAGATCCCTGTCGACCGCCTGCGCGAGGCCGGGGAGAGCGAAGGAACCCAGTACAACCCCTTCACCTACCACTGGATCTCCGCGCTCCAGGCCTTCGTCCTCAACCGCCCCGGCCTGGGTGAGGAACTCCTGGCCGCGATGGAACTATCCGCCCCCGACCGAGTGGACATCGGCTCACCCGAGCTGATGGAGATGATCGTCTTCCCCCCGATGAACACCTTCCTGCGCCTGGTCGAGCGCGACACCGAGAAGTTCAACGACGCCCTCGCCCAAGGCCTGGAGCTATTCCGCACCTACCAGACCTCCGACGCCGAACGCACCAGAGACATTGAAGGGGTCGTGTCCCTGCCCCTGCTCGCCCTGGCCTGCCTGGCCTACGACACCGATCAGGTCGACCCGGACTTCCGCCTGGAGGTCGAGTCCGGTTACCTGCCCAAGCACCTCGTACAGCGATCCTGGTACGGCGAGTTCCCCGTCTAAGAACCTACGGCGGAACCCGGGATCCCCGTCAGGGCAGGAACTGCACCACTCCCCCGCTCCGAGGAGAACGTACCGGAACGGCACGCGTAGAAGGTGTGCAGCACTGGCGAGGACTCCACATAAGCAGTGCCCAGTGGCAGTATCAGTCCCATCACGTACTGGCCTCGCCACCGGCGCCCGGCGTGGCGAGAGCGTGATGGCGCACCCGGTGTCCGACCCCGCCGTTACCCTCACGCACAGACGCCATGACCACCGCGAAAGCGAGACCCGATGCTCGGTCCCTATACCAGGAAGGGCGGGCTCAGCCCGGAGGAGCAGCAGGAGATCCTCGTCCAGATCGGTAGCCGTATCCTCAGCGAGGCACCGGAAGGATGGAAGAGCCTGACCTACCGGGTCCAGACCGTCATCGAGCACGCAAGCAGCGAACTCATCGTCGAGTTCGGGGACGGTACCAGTCGCCGAAAATTCCCTCCCGCTGACATCAGTCTCATACGAGACAAACTCAGGGCGGGGATGTACCAGGAGGGCAAGGGCACCTGGTTCTCCTTCGAGTACGTCATCACCCCGCCCGGCAGGTTCAACGTCACCTACAACTACGACGAGGACCCCGGTATCACCTTCCCCACCGCCTTCGGCTTCACCAACGACCTGGTCTACTTCCCGCGAGACGAGGAGTACATGACCGACTGGCTCCGCGAGAAACTCCGGGAAGAAGCCGAGGGCCGCGCGATGGAGTAACCGGCGCGGGGACCGGTCATCAGTGCGCGGTCCCGTGTCCGTGTCCGCGTACCAACGCGCTCGGCGGGCGCGGCCGGGGGACCCCGACGGTGCGGCTGCCGTCGGCGGGCAGCGGGCACGGGTGGCGCATCGGGCGGATCGAGGACCACGCGCACCCCGCGACCGGGCAGCTCCAGTAACCGCCGACGGCCCCCGCCACCTCGCGCTCCACTTCCCGCAACCGCTCCACCAGCCCGGCTGGGGACGGCGCGGCCTGCCACGGCACGGCCTGCGGCCCCAGATAGAAGGCCGTGTAGACCCGCATCGACGGACTCCACATGACCGTCCACAGCCGCCCGCACCGCCGGTCGAGCACCCGCGCGGTCTCGTACCGGTCCAGGTCGTCGGCGTGGTTCCAGCCCACCTCCGCCGCCCTCACTTCAGCGGGCGCGTGCGCGGCCGGTCCAGCTCGAACCACACCGTGGTGCGGCCCCCGTCGTGGAGGGTTCCCCACCGGCTGGATTCCGCGGCCACCATGCGCAGGCCCCACCCGCCCACGCCGCCGCTGACCTCCCCCGCACCGCCGCCTGTCCCACCCGCACCGCGCGACCCGCCCGCCCCTCCCCCACGGACCGGCACGACCGGGCGCAGGTGCGGCGAGGGGGCGTGCGCGTCGCGCGGGCCCTGGTCGATGACCTTGATCTGGACCCGGCCGGGGAACCGGTTCACGATCACGGTGACCTCGCCGCCCGCCTCCCCGCTGCGCGAGTGGGCGAGGGCGTTGTTGAACAGTTCGCTGGCCAGGGCCAGGGCCGTGTCCGTGAGCGCGTCCGGCAGCACCGCGCCCAGACGCCTGCGCAGCACTCGCGCCTGGTCGGGCACCCCCGGCAGTTTCAGCGCGTGGTTCGGGTGATGCTGCGATATCCGACCCAGCACGATCGGCGCCCGTGCTTCGGAGTCGGTGACCCGCCGCGGCAACGGGTCGGAATGACGATTAGTACCGTTTTTACCAGGAATGATACGGATCACCACACCCACCTGAATTCCCTTTCCGCGCCGCCGCGACCACCGCGGCGCGCGGCACCACCATGAACAACGGCCGTTCGGGCGCGCCAGGGATATCACCGAACGGTCACACTTCGTCGTTCTCCGCCCTATCGGGTCGCGCCTGGGTCTTGCATGGGTGATGACGGTGATAGCCCGGACATGGGAGACGTAATGGGCCGCAAGTTGGACCCCAAGCGCGTGCGCCTGGGAAAGAAACTCAGGAGCGTTCGTGACTCGGTGGGGATGCAGCAAACCCAGGTCGCCCGGGCGTTGAAGGTGACGCAGTCCACCATGTCGTCCTGGGAGTGCGGCAAGCGCAAGCTGCCCGTCGAACAGGCCGAGAGGTTGGACGAACTGTTCGGCTCCTCCGGTGCGATAAAGCAGGCCTGGAACACCGCGAACACGCCCGACGCACTACCGCCCTGGTACACCGAGGTCGGCCAGCTGGAGCGCGAGGCGGTCGAGCTGCGCGAGTACCAGCCGGTGATCTTCCCGGGGCTCGTGCAGTGCGAGTCGTACACCAGGAACCTCCTCACCGACAGTGCCCCGTGGTTCTCCGCGAAGGAGATCGGGCAGATGGTGACCCTGCGAATGGAGCGCCAGGAGGTGCTGGAGGGCGAGAACCCGCCGCTGGTGTCAATCGTGCTGGAGGAGGCGGTGCTCCGCCGACACGTCAGGGGCGGCCGGAAGGTCCTGGGCGCGCAGATCACGCGGGTCCTGACCCTGATCGACGAGGAGAGGGTCCGTGTCCAGGTGATCCCCGCCGAGACCGAGTGCCACCCGGGCGGTTCCGGGCCCTTCCGGCTCTACACCTTCCCCGACAAGCCCACGATCGCCTCCGCGGAGCACATGAAGGGCGAAGCAGTCATGGATGACATGATGCAGGTGCAGCACTGCGCGACGCTCTTCGGCGTTCTCCAGTCGGAGGCCCTGTCGCCCCGTGCGAGCCGGGATCTGATCAGGAAGGTCAAGGAAGAACTCGATGACGAAGCGTGAACCCCACTGGCACAAGAGCAGCTACAGCGGCGCTTCGGGAAGCTGCGTCGAGGTAGCCGAGGGGCAGACGGTCCTCGTCCGCGACACCCAGAACCGCGAACACGGCCACCTCGACTACACCCCCGAGGCTTGGACCGCGTTCCTGAGCTGCACCTCCCTCACAAACTCCTAAAAACGGGACATAACAACGGCCGTCCAGAATTCTGGTCGGCCGTTTCCTCACTCCCCCCACATTACTCCCCAGTATTTTGGCATTCCGCTCCCACCACCCCTTATCCTCTCTCTCGAACACACAACTCAAATGACCCCGCGACGGATGTAACCGTCCGGGGCCGTGGCCAGCAACTTCAAGACCTTTAACCAAAGGAACTGCTAGCATGCGCCAGTTTAGCGCTGCCCTTCTCAGCCGTGCCCTCGGCCCGCTGATCGCCTTCCTCTCCGTCCCCTGCGGACGCCACTCCACGGTGGCCGGTCGCCGCCGACGCCGCTCCGCCCGCGTCCGCCGCTACGTTCCCGAGGCCCCGCCCGTCTCCGCTTCCGAGCCCGCCATCCCGAAACTGGCTCCCGCCCGCGAGGTCATCCCGGCCGAGGACGTGGCCCTGGTCCGCCCCTACTTCGCCGCCCACGAGCGCCTGACCGCCTCCGCCGCGCCCCGCGTTCCCGCGCCCCGCAGCGCCGAACCCGCTCCGGAGACGGACGAGGTCCGGCGCGCGTTCGCCCTCGTCCAGGAACGCGCCGCCGCGCTTGTCCAGCAGTGGCGGGACGACCCCGGCGGCGACCTGCTCGGCGAACCCGCACCCTGCTTCGGCGTCGTGCGCCCCGCCGGGCCCGCCGATCCCACCACACCCGCCAAACCCGCCCGCTACGCCGAGTGGGGCGAACTGGCCTCCCTCATCCGGGTCTGGGACGAGCAGCGACAGGGGGTTCCGGCATGACCGCCTCCGGCCTCGACTCCGCTGTCCGCCGCGCCCACGTCCACTGGGAGCACCGCGTCTACCCCGGTGCGCTGTCCCGGCTCTCCGAGGTCCGCGCCGACCTGGCCCGCGACCTGGCCGGGTTCGATCCCGACCTGGTGGACACGCTCACGCTGGTCACCAGCGAGCTGTTCGCCAACTGCTGCAAGTACACCGATTCGGGCCGCTCCGGCGGCGAGGTCCTGCGCGCGCTGTCGATGCCTGATCCAGCCACCCTGCGCGTGGGCCTGTCCGACTGCGGCGGCGGGGGCGGCGTTCCGGCCGTCCCGCACCAGCGCACGGCCGACGAGTGGGACTGGGCCGAGGGCCAGCGCGGCCTGCTCCTGGTCGAGAACCTGTCCGCCGCCTGGGGCCACTACCGCCTCGCGCCCTGGGCCGACCTGGGCACCCACGTGTGGGCCGCCTTCCCCGTGGACCCCGCCGCCGTGCCGCCCGGCCTGCGCCCCTTCGTGTTCACCCACTGAGCCCGTCTGGGGGCGGGCCGCCGCGCACTCCGCCCCCGGACGCGCCGCACTGGGGCGGCCGGAAGTTCTACACCGACGAGTGGACCACCGACGTCCACCACCGCACGCCGCACGGCTGGCTCCGCGTGCACTCCCACACGACCCCGCCAAGACCTGACTCCGCCGCCTGGCCGCCCCGGCTCGCCGGGTTGCACCACCGGCACCGGAAGCCGGAGCCTCCTGATCACATCGGAAACCGAGAAACAGTAGCTCCCGGAAGCTCAGGAACCGGGATCTCGACATCGGTCACCCTGAGCACGTCACCATCGCGCTCGGGCTCGTGGAGACGTGCGTACGCTACCTCGCCGCGAGGCGTGGCTACCTTCCACAGGCTGGGGATGTTCTCCACAGGCGGGAAAAGAACAGCGATCGCGAGCGCACGGGCCAGTTCCAGGGACAGCCGCTCCTCGCTCGGCGGTGACGGCACGCCATCAGCCACGAAGACACTCAAGCCATATGAGACGTCCCCGTTCCGCGACGAGTAGTCAGTGAACACCTTCGCATCCCAGTCGCGCGCCCCGTGGTCGTCCTCATGCCCCAGGTCAACGCCCTCCAAGGAAACACCGAGCGCTCCGGCGAGGGCCTCCTTCAACCGGTCCGGGTCAACGTTCCCGACCAGCAACGGGTTGTACAGCACGGGCACAGGCGACAAGCTTACTCCCCGTCATCAGAGGGGATCTGCTGCTGACGGACCTGGTACTGACGAAAATAACCCCAGGAGCTCCAATTAACTTCACGCGCAACTAATTATTAGTCTCCGGATGTTCTTGCCCATCCTCCGCGCGTTCAATCTCAATCTGAAGCCAGCCTGGAATGAAACCACTCGTCCTCGGAAAAGATTCGAGGTCTTGAACGAAAGCTTCCGCAGGGGGTGAAAAATCGAAGTCCACATCATCATAGATGTACTCTGCCCTGTAATCCCCCGGCGGAGAGATTGTGTAACGCATCCCATACCAAGTCCCCCTGCCCTCTCGATACATACCAGAACGCAGTTTTCTAACCGATTGCATCGTGGCCAGAGGAGCCCGCTCTTTCTCCACCCCCCGACCGCCGTACACCACTTCCAAATCTTCTTCCAAATAGCCCCCAATTAGGTTGACAGTGTACTTGACTTCATGCCAGCCATCCCCCAGGACCGTAAGAATCTCTCCTCCAATCTGCTGAAGGAGCTGCTCCTGCTCAAGAGGCCCCAAGGCAGTTCTTCTAGACTCCGCCACTTATCCCCTTCCGAGTAAATTTTTTTCCGTCACGTTCGGCAAGAAAAAGCATCTTTCTCTTATTTCCCCCTCTTCACCAGCTTGGCTTCCTTCAGCTTTTGCATCAACCATTCAGGGATCTCGTTGACAAGGCGCGGAAAATAACGAACGTCTTCGTAGAATGTTCGAGGGTCGACAGGACAGCATCCCCTCTTTGGCACTCAGGGTTCGCTTCGGGGTGTGTTGATGAGGACTTCTGCCTCGTTGATCTTCTCCTGAAGCCAGGGTGGTATGTTCTCCGCGCTCCGAGGGAACTCCTGAAGGTCCTCGTAGTAGTCAACCGCGTCGAGCCTGGGCTGACTGAACTCCTTCTCATGGTCGAAGTTGTATCCGACACGGAAAGACGACGGGGGTGCAAGGGTATACTTAGCCGAGAACCATGTCCCCTTCTCGGGAATGTACATCGCCGATCTAAGAGAACGAAACTGCACAGACAGTTCGGCTGGGATATAAAAATCATGCTTCACGCCATCGGGCATGACGGCATGGGACCAAATCTGACCCATATTGTTGACCATGGCCACAGTGCACTCAATTTCCTGCCAGCCATGCGGTGCCGCTTGAAGTAGTATATGACCAATCCTGTTTGTAGCATTGATCTCTGCTTCTTTATTCACTCGGCTCTCCCAAGAATTCCATGAGGAGGTATGTTTCTGCAAGTCCTTCTTCTTGTTTCTCCATTTTGGTCTTTGTGTTCGACCTTGATCTCAATAGGGGTGTCGGAAAGAGTCGTTCGGGGCAGCACAGGAGCCCTCATCAGCCGTGACGTCCAGGGGTCGGGAGGAGTCCGCCTCGGAGGTTTCCGTGGTGTTGGAGAAGTCCCCGCTGATGTCACTGAACGTCTGCGGCAGGCTGAACCCCGGACGCGCCGCCGCGCGTGCGACCATCCCGTTGTCGGAGCGGGGACGGCGGTTCGGGGGGCGGCGTGTCAGAGAGCAACCAGGTCCGGGAGCTGCTGGACCTCGCGGCCGCGTGGCGCCGGGCGGTCGTGGCGAACGACGCCGAGGCCATCGGCCGGTTCGTGTCCGAGGACTGGGTGCTCGTGGACCGCGACGGCGTGGGAACCCGGGAGGACTTCCTGTCGCTGGTGGCCTCCGGCGCGCTGACGCACAGCGCGATGCGGCCGGTCGAGGGCACCGAGCGGGTGCGCGTCCACGGCGACCTGGCGGTGGTCACGGCGCGGGTGACCAACACGGCGCACTTCGGCGGCCGGGAGTTCCACGCCGACGAGTGGACCACCGACGTCTACCACCGCACGCCGCACGGCTGGCTCTGCGTGCACTCCCACACGACCCCTGCCCGGGACTGACACCCCGTCGCCCGGCCGCCCCGACCCCGCTGCGCTCTTTCGCGCGCACTTGTCGACCGTCCCGAGCTGGCAGAACCCAGATTCACGAGCCTATAAGCAGCACACTAGCAACCCCGATTTGAGTAAGCGGAGCGAAGCGCCAAGATCTTCTCGATTTCAACCTCATACTGACTTCCACCCGCAGGGTCCAGCTCCCGCATCCGCGAGAAGAAACCCTCTCCCGCATCGATCAAATCCCGAGCAAAATCCCCCTCCTGCACCCGGGTTGAGTTATCAAACTTCCCGGACCGGGAACTAACGGATACGTGAAGCAGATCCGGAGCAATCCTCTTCATCTCCAATTTTATTGGCTGGTCGGGAAAATACGTGTGCGCCGACTTGCTCGAAGTAAGCTCTTCGAGAGAGTTGAGGATGTAGGCCCACAGCTGATCGATGTAGTCCCACATGGCTGTGGTGATCAACGGGGTTCCGTTTACATTTAGCTCCAGCGCCCCTTCCAGGTAATCAGTATCGCCAACTGGACCCTTCCATGACCGAACAGGAACAAAATTCCCGTCTGCTTTCCTCAGGAACGATTCAATACGGATAGACATGCATCCCGCCTCCCATGGACCGAACTCCCTAGTATACAGGATAAAATTGCCCAACCCTTCCGTTTTTAAGCCCAAGCTGAAACTTTTCCCCATCCACCTCCCCGGAAATCTGGTACATCCCCAGCGAACCCTTTTCGATCAGCTCCTCCTTTTCTTGATCCATCACCTGCCCAATAGCGTCCACGACATCGTCGATGCTCATACTTCGCAAAAAGTAACTCTGGTCGGCCTTCTTGGACCCGTTCCAGTATGTAGGATGGTGGCGCTCCAATATATGCTTGAGCCCGGACCGGTCGAGCATAAACACAGAATCGCCATACTTCATTATTCTTGAATCAAAATCCCTCAAGTCATTGATGACCCTCTCGGGCAGCGCAGGCCTACTGGGTTCACGGGGGTCAACTGGCTCGGAGTCGTCGGTACCAGCACCGCCGTTATCAAGATCGTTACTGGGACTATCCTCGCCATCACCATGTTCAACTCGCTCGCCACCGAGTCCATCACTGCTGCTGACCTCGGGAACGGGACGGCCTCCGGTGGTGTCCCCCCGGCTGGTGTCGCTGCCGCCGTCGGGTGTGAAACCGGTGTTGGAGATGCCGTCCTGGGGCGTTCGGGGCGGGCCGCCGCCATTACCCGAATTCGGGTCGTGGGAGGCGGTGATCCCGAAGTCCTCGTTTCCGAAGCCGCCGAAGTCGGAGTTCTGCGGGCCTCCCACGTTGGCGCCGACCAGCTGGTTCACGCGCAACCACTCAAGTTGCCGCTCTGCGGGCAGCGCGCGGAACTCCTCCACCGTGTCGACGACCTGCTGCGTCGTCCGTTCGACGTCCCTCTCGTACTCCCGCTCGATCTCCTCCGCGTCCAGACCGAGGGAAGAGAACAGCCTGTCGTTCGGGACGGCACCTGAGCCCTCGTCCGCCGTGACGTCCAGCGGCCGGGAGGAGTCGGCCTCGGAGGTTTCCGGGTCGCGGTCCGCGACGGAATGCTCGTCGTCCCCACGCCGGTGCTCGGAGTCCAGGAACTCCTCCATCTCCGGCCAGCGCTCGGCGCTCGGCGCGTCGAGACGGTGCGGAACCCGTGAGGGCCGGTCCTCGTCCCCACGGCGCGGCCGGTCCGGGTCGCCGGAGGGGTCCCCGGCGACCGGCACGGTGACGGGACGCTCGGCCCCCGGTGCACCCGGCTCCGGAACGAAGACCGGCAGGTCCGAACCACCGCCTCCCCCCGGAACGCCACCGCCCACCGGACCGCCCGCCGAGAAGCGGTCGATCATCGCCGACAGGTCCCCGAACCCCGCCCCGAAGCCCTCCGTGGTGTCGGAGAAGTTCCCGCTGATGTCGCTGAACGTCTGCGACAGGCTGAACCCCGGCCGCGCAGCCGCGCCCGGCTCCCACACCACCTCGGGCCGGTCCACCGGGTCGAGGTCGGGCAGACCCGAGCCGCCCCGGCTGAGGTTGGCCAGGATCGTCCCGCCCCTGGCCGGGAGGGACACCACGGCCAGTGCCGCGTTCCCGGCCCCGGTGTAGACCGTGTACGCGGGCCGGTCCTCCCACTCCCGCCACGGCACGATGTCGTGCACCACCTCGGTCCAGGCCGCACCCGCGTTGGCCCGCCACGTCTCGCCGGAGCGCTCGCCCGAGTCGAACGGGTTCATCCACCCGTCCTCGCCGTAGAGCCCGGTGAGCGAGCCGAGCCCTTCGATCGTCTCCCGCTTGTTCGTGAAGAAGTTGTCCGTGGCCTCACCGACGCTGTTGGCCCACCCGCTGCCCTCGCGCCACAGGCCGGTCCAGGCGACCGCCCCCACGCCCACGTCCCAGAGCATGCCGGGACCGAAGTTGTCCCACTGGGCCATGAAGGCGTCGGTCGCCCAGTCCGCGGGCCAGGGCTTCTCCGAGTACTCCAGCTGGTGCCAGGTGTCCTCCATCGCCCGCTGCCAGTCGGCGAGGCTGGTGAGGTCGTAGGCCACGTCCGGCACGTCGTCCGGGTCCAGGCCGTAGACGATCTCACCCGCGCCCGGTGCTTCTCCGCTGGCCGCGACGTAGGAGTTGCCCGAACCCGAGACGGCCGAGATGGCGTTGGCGCAGGTCCGCTCCGCCTCCTGGAACGTAGCCCAGACCCCGTTGACCTGGAGTTTCAGCCTGCGGTTCTCCGCGTAGTCGAGAGGGTTGCTGCTCCAGTTCTCATCGCCCCTCATCTCCTCGGCGAAGGTCGTGGCCTCGTCCTTGAGCGTGTTGAGGGTGGTCTTTGCGGTCTGTGCCGCGTCGGCGAAGGTGTCCAGCGCGCTGGCGACCGTGGTGACGTCGTCCAGGATGGTCCCACCCTTGGCGGCCACCGGGCCCATCGCGGCGAACAGGGTCTCGGACTCGGGCGCGGTGTAGTGGGGCTGCAACCCCTGCCAGGTGGACTCGATGCCCTCGCCTCCCTCCGCGACCTCACCCGCGGCCGTGCGCATGGCCGAGACGGCAGCCTGGAGGATCTCCACGGAGGTTCCGGGGATCGGGATGGCGTCGGGGACGATGAGGATCTCGAAGTCCAGGTCCAGTGGCTGCTGGTTGCGGGGATCGGGGACGGGACTCATCACGTCGACGGGAGGCACGTCAGCTCCGGGAGTGGTGGGGGAACGGGGGCTTCGGGGGGCGGGGTGGCGACCGGGGAAACCGGTGGGGCCGGGGACGCCCGTGCACGGCGGGGGCCGGGGGCGGCCCTCGGGTCACACGGGAGGGTTGAGGGGGTCGTAGGTGTCGATCGAACCGGCGTTGCCCTGCGCCTCGGCGGCCATCTCCTCGTCGCCCAGGAGGTAGGCGTCCACGGCGAGCGCACACCCCTCCATCGCCGAACCCGCACGAGCGACCATCTCCTCGGCCATGCCGCCGACGTGCTCCAGGAAGTAGTACAGCTCTGATTCCACCGGCCCGCTGCACGCGGCGGTGGCGGCGCCGAGGATCTCGTCGCCGGTGGTGGTCAGCGAACCGTCCAGCGCGTCGCCGCTGCCGTCGCCCACCTGGCCCAGCACGTCGTTGAGCACGACGCCCACCGAGGGCGCGTCGATGTCCCAGCCGCTCATCGGTCCTCCTCGTTCGTCGCGGGGGCGGGGGCCGCCGCCTCCGGAGCCGGACCGCCTGCCGTAGCGTCCTCCGGAGCAGTGGCGGTGGCGATCCCCGGGGCCGCACCCGTCACGGCCGCCGACTCCGCGGTCGCCGTGCGGCCCGCACCACCGGAGAAGCGGTCGGCCCGGAAACCGGCTGGCGGCTCGATGGCGCAACCGTGACCGGAATCGGCCAGTTCGCGTTCCGCACGGACGATGCCCGCCTCCATCCGGTGGATCGCGGGGCGGACGGCCTCGATGATCCTGGTCAGGCGGGTGCCCAGCTCCTCACTGCGGTCACGCATGCGCGCGGCCAACTCTTCGTGCGCTCCGAGGACGGGGAAGCCGGGTACGGAGGGCACGAAGGTGGAACCGGCCGCGGCGCCTGACGCCGACTCCGGAGCCTCCGGCGGTTCCGCGGGCTCCACCAGCTGGAACTTCACGTGCCCCCCTCCCCCACACGCCCGGGCGCCCGTCTCCACGCTGCCCCTTTGTGCGTATTATGCCGGTATCCAACGACAGACAGTGATGCGCTTTTCGCACAGGATGTCCGTCTCGGTACCGCGTTCCTTGACACGGTGCGCAACGGTCCCTCCCGGCCCCGCTCCTCCCCCGATCCCCCGAACCGCCAAGGAGAACGGTTGAGCTACGACGTGGTGGCCCTGCTCGCCGCGGAACCCGGCATGAGCGCGATCTCCCGGGCCCTGCGCGAGACCGGCACCGAACTGCTGGTGCGGGCGCTGGACAGCGGCAACGTCCTCCAGCTGTGCGGCGCCGACCGCCGCGTCCTGGCCGCGCTCGAACCCGCCCAGCTGGTCGAGTCGCGCGGTGAGGTCGCCCGGCTGCTCGGAGAGGAGGCCGCGGTGAACCTCCCCGAGACCTGCTGGTGGACCGAGATCCGCGCCCGCCCCGACGAGGCGGGGCGCGAGGCCGCCCACCGGCTCGCCGACGCCCTCGCCCTGCGGCTGGGCGGCAGCGTATGGACCTCGGGCCGCGCCGACTTCTCCCTGTGGGAGGAGAGCGGGCACCCCGCCGTCGAGGCCGCTGTCGAGAAGGCGGTGGTCGTCGCCCAGGACCGCGAGGTCGTCCCCCTCTCCTCCTGGATCCTCGACGCGGTGTCCGTCCACGGCGCGCGGGGCACGGCGTTCCAGCTGCTCACCCCGAGGACCTCCCGGCTCACCTACGCCCTGCGCACCCTGATCACCCAGCCGCTGGCCCGCTGGGTCGTGCGCGGCGAGGACGGAGCACATTTCGACGGCGTCAGCGGCGTCCCGCTGCGCTGGGACCCCGTGCACGCCTACGTTCCCGTTCCGCCGGAGGAGGGCGCGCCCGAACCGGCTGAGGGGTTCCTGGACGACTCCCCGACGGACGAGCACCTGGTCGTGGACCTGTCGGTGCGCCACCGCGCGTCCTTCGCCCCTCCCCTGGGCCGGGCCGTGGAGGTGGTCGCCGAGCACCTGGCCGGAACGCTGCCCGCCGGGTGGGGCGAGCACGAACCCGCGCTCGCCCCCTGGGACCGCGAGCGGCTGGTGCGGCTGGCGCGCCACCGTGCGCCGAAGGGATCGATCCTCCAGTTCTCCGGACCGCACGGGGCGGGTCACCCGTTCACCGGCGGCGTCCGCGTGGGCTGGGGCGGGGGCCGGGGCATCGAGCGGATCTCCATGGCCGTCGGTTACGGGGAGGGTTCGGTGCCGCCCCTCGACAGGCTCCCCGACCTCGTGGCTGCCCTCGCCGCGGAGGACCTGCTGGACGTGCTCCACGTGCGCGGGGCGCGCGGACGCCGCGACGTCACGTACGAACCCCGCTGGCACGGGCTCGCAGTCCCGGTCGGCACGGCCCTCGGGCCGGACGGGGTTCGCCGTGCGGGCGTGGAACACGCCCTGCGCGGACCGCTCCCCGGCACCCTGCTGGGCGGGGAGGAGGCCCCCGCGGTCTGGTACCCCGTGCCCGAGGACGCGCCGCGCAGCCTCCGGAGCCGTGCCGTGGCCGCGCAGCTGCGGCACCTGGCGGCGGCGTCCGACGGGGCGCCCGGCCAGGGCTCCCGAAGCGGCCCCTGACCTACGGCTACCGCCCCCGGCCCGGTTCCCGCCCCCGGCCCCCGGCCCGACCCGCGGGGCTCGGCCCCCGGACACCGCGGCCCGTGGCCCCCGGCCTCCGGCGACACGGCCCGCCCCGGCCCCGTGACCGCTGAGAGCCGTGTCGCCGGAGGCGGGAATCCGGCGCGTACCGCAGCGGCATAAACACGCTGTAGTGCGCGAATACTCCAGCGGCGATCCCTCATGTGGCACCCCTCTCCACCCGATTAGGATGAAGAGGATCAGCCCGAAGCGGCCGGAATCCCCACCGCCCCACGCACCCGGATCACGATCCCCCGAGTACGACAGTCCCGCCGGAACCGACCGCGTATCCGCTGCTCACACCGCCCGGAGCCGGGGCGGGGCCGGCCTGGCGGCGCCAGGAGGGAAGCCAGGACGACCACCCCCGCCCCGCCACGAAGCACTAATTCCACCCATACCGGTAATTCAATGCCTACAGCCGCATTCCTCTTTTATCGCGCTTTCGAAACGCGCACGCGCAGCGGCCACGGGCGAAGGAAAGGTGAACGATGGACGGCCAGATCGAGCTGGCGGATCACTTCGAACGCTCCCGTAGACATCTGCGCGGAGTCGCCTTCCGCATGCTCGGGTCGGCCGCCGAGGCGGACGACGCCCTCCAGGAGACGTGGATCCGGGCGTGCCGGGGGGACTTCGGCGAGGTCTCCAACATGACGGGGTGGCTGACCACGATCGTCGGACGCGTCTGCCTCGACATGCTGCGCTCGCGCAAGAGCCGCCGCGAGGAGTTCATGGACGTCAGCGACATCGAGCCGCTGCTCGCCCAGGACCGGATCGCGGACCCCGAGGGCGAGGCGGTGCTGGCCGACTCCGTGGGCCTGGCCCTGCTCGTCGTGCTGGACAGGCTCAGCCCCGCCGAGCGCGTCGCCTTCGTCCTGCACGACCTGTTCGCCGTCCCCTTCGTCGAGATCGCCGAGATCGTCGAGCGCACCCCGACCGCGGCCAAGAAGATGGCGAGCCGGGCGCGGCAGAGGGTGCAGGGCACCACGAGCGTCCCCGAACCGGACCTCACACGGCAGCGCGAGGTCGTGGACGCCTTCCTCGACGCCTCGCGCGCGGGCGACCTGGACGGCCTGCTGAAGGTCCTGGCCCCCGACGTCGTGCGGCGGGCGGACCCGCAGGCCCTCCGGCTGCGCGAGCCCGCGGTGCTGCGCGGTGCGCGCCAGGTCGCCGGGGAGACCGCCAACAACGTCCGCAGGACCCGCTTCGCCCGTCCCGCGCTCGTCAACGGCATGCCCGGGGCGGTCGTCGCCCCCGGCGGCCGGCTCCTGTTCGTACTGGAGATCACCGTCCGCGGCGACCGCGTCAGCGGGATCGAGATCATCGGCGCCCCGGAACGCCTGCGGGAGCTGGAGATCTCCGTGGCCGACCCGGCGTAGCGGTGACCCAGCGCACACCGGCCGCGACGTCCGCCGACCGGTCCCGGGACCGGCGGGCGGGCGGCCGCGGCGGTGTCGGCGCTGCTCGCGGCGTCTCTCCCGAACCGTCCGACGATCCCCGTCCCCTCTCCCTCCGGTCACCTTTCCCCGTCGCTCTCCGTCATAGGGGTAGGAGCACTCAGCGACGACATCCACGGGGGACGAGTCGCGTGCCCCACCGCATCCGCACGCACGTCCGCGCCCGGAACCGCGCGGAACACGACGGCCACGCGCCGAACGGGGGAGAACGATGACGTCTTTGCTGCACCTGGACTCCAGCCACTCGGACCACTCGGTGAGCAGGTACCTGACCGGCCTGTTCGCCAGGGAGTGGCGACGGCTGCACGGGGACGGGGGATACCGCTACCGGGACCTGGCCGCCGAACCGGTGCCGCTGGTCACCGCCACCTACTGCTCCTTCGCCCAGCGGGTGGAGAGGCGGGGGACCCTGCCGCTGACGACGGTGACGGCCATGGCCGAGTCGCCGTCCGAGCAGCGGGAGTGGGCGGGGACCCTGCCCCTGATCGAGGAGGTCCTGGACGCGGACACCCTGCTGATCGGCCTCCCGATGTACAACTACACGGTCCCGGCCTCGCTCAAGGCGTGGATCGACAGGATCACCTTCCCCGGCGCCTTCAAGGACTCCCGCACCGGGGAGTCGCTGCTGCGCGACGCCCGGGCCGTGGTGGTCGCCGCGCGCGGAGGGGGCTACGGGCCGGGTTCGCCCAAGGAGGCGTTCGACTTCCAGACGCCCTACATGCGCATGTACCTGGAGGGCCTGGGCATCGCCGGTGAGAACGTGCACGTCGTCCACGCCGAGATGACCAGGGCCTCGGACGTCCCCGAACTGGCGGAGTTCCAGGACATGGCCGCGCGTTCCCTGGCGGAGGCGGAGGAGCGGGTGACCCGCCTGCCCGCGCTGCTGGCGCCGCGCGAGCCCGCGGTGCGCTGACACGGAGCGGCGCCCGGTCGGCCGACCGCGCCGACCGGGCGCCGCCGCCGTCAGGCGGTCACCGCCGAGGGGTTGCCCTTGAGCATGAAGCCCTCGTAGTCGGCCGCGGCCACCTCACCGAGCTTCTGGCGGTAGTTGCCGAGCCCCGCGAAGTAGAACAGGACCCGATTCTTCCTGCCCGGGATGTTCGCCCCGAAGATCCAGGAGTCGACCTTGGGGAACAGGGAGCGGTCGGCGATCTGCGCGCACAGCTCGGTCCAGCCCTCCTCCGCCTCCGGGGTCGGCTCGATGGAGGTCAGGTCGCGCTCCTCCATCATCCGGACCAGGTCGGTGATCCACTCGACCTGGGTCTCGATGGCCGTGGGCAGGTTGCTGAAGACGCTGTTGGGGCCGTAGACCATGAACATGTTGGGGAAGCCCGAGACGTTGACCCCGAGGTAGCTGGAGGGCGCGTCCCCCCAGTGGTCCTCGATGGTCACGCCGCCCCGGCCGCGGATGTCCATCTGCCGGTAGCTGCCCTCGACGGCCTCGAAGCCGGTCGCGAAGACGACGACGTCCAGCTCGTGCTCCACCCCGTCCTCGGTCACGATCCCCGTGGGGGTGAACTCCCGGATCGGGGTCTCCTTGAGGCTCACCAGGCTGACGTTGTCCCGGTTGTAGGACTCGTAGTAGTCCTCGTTGCAGACCGGGCGCTTGGCGTAGTAGTCGGTCGGCTGGAGCTTGCGGGCGGTCTCCGGGTCCTTGACGATCTCCCGGATCTTGGACCGGATGAAGTCGGCCGCCGCCTCGTTGGCCTTGGGGTCGAAGATGATGTCG
This sequence comes from Nocardiopsis sp. M1B1, assembly GCF_052466615.1. Taxonomy (NCBI): domain Bacteria; kingdom Bacillati; phylum Actinomycetota; class Actinomycetes; order Streptosporangiales; family Nocardiopsidaceae; genus Nocardiopsis; species Nocardiopsis sp. M1B1. Next base: position 659,845 of record NZ_CP196194.1, on the reverse strand, counting down.
GAGAAGGTGCCGAACATGAAGCGGAAGCCGTTGCCCCGGTCCCAGTTCTCCTGGAAGACCCGCTGGCGCTCCTCCTCGGAGACGCTCACCGCGGCGGTCTCGCTCTCCTCGAAGCCGCACGCCACGCGCGACTTCTTGGCCTGCTCCCAGACCTGGTCGTAGCGGCCGCGCAGGTCGGTGAAGTAGGCCTCGTCCACCTCGGTGTTGCCCGAGGGCACGTTGTACTGGGGGGTCCGCTGGAACACGGTGAGCTGCCCGGCGAGTTTGGAGGCCGCGCAGATGAACTGGGTTCCGGTGGAGCCGGTGCCGATGACGCCGACCCTCTTGCCCTCGATGTCGAGGTCGTCGGGCCAGGAGCCGGTGTGGACCAGGCGGCCCCGGAAGCTGTCGCGGCCCTTGAACTCGGGGAAGTGGGAGGTGGACAGCGGCCCGAGGGCGGTCACCACGTAGCGGGCGGTGAGGGTCTCGCCCCCGCTGGTGGTCGCGGTCCACAGGGCGTCGGCCTCGTCGTAGACCAGCGTCTCGACGCCGGTGTTGAGCTGGATGTCCCGGGCGAGGTCGTGCCGCTCCACGACCGCCTCCAGGTAGCCCAGGATCTCGGCCTGGGACAGGTAGCGCTTCTTCCAGGTCCACTCCCGCAGCAGGTCGCGGTCGAAGGAGTACTGGTAGATGAAGCCCTCGCTGTCGGACATGGCGCCGGGGTAGCGGTTCCAGTACCAGGTGCCCCCGACCCCGCCCGCCTTGTCGAAGACCCGGACGGACAGACCCAGTTCGTTGCGGAGCTTGTGCAGCGCGTAGATGCCGGCGAACCCGGCACCGATGACGATCGCGTCGAGATCGGTGTTCTTCAGGTTGGTCACGGGACAGTTCCTCACGATCGTGTGGGGGGAGAGGGATGGTGTTCGAGCGGGGATGGGGTCCGGGCCCCCGGCGGGGTAGGGCCGGGGCCCGGGGACGCCGGGCTGGGGCAGGGACCCGGGGACGCCGGGCTGGGGCAGGGGCCCGCGTTGTCGGTGGGGACGCCGGTCCGGGGCGAGGGGCCCGCGCCGTTCGGAGGGACGTCGGGGGACGTGGCGGGACGGCGTGGGACGGCGGGGGACGGCGGGGGACGGCTCAGGGCTGGAGCCGCACGACCTCCCAGCCGTCCGGGGCGCGGTCGTAGCGCAGCCTGCGGTGCAGCCGTTCGCGGTCGGCGGCCCAGAACTCGACCGTGTCCGGTTCGAGGCGGTAGCCGACGAACCGCTCGGGTCTGGGCAGGGAGTGGCCGCCCTCCTCCGCCAGCCTCCGGGCCCGTTCGAGGAGGCCCGGCACGTCGTCGAGGGGCTCGCTCTGCCGGGACGCCGTCGTCATCGGGTACAGCTGCGGCGGCCGGGCGGCCCAGAGCCGGTCCGACTCCGCCTCGGGCAGCGGCTCCACCGGCCCGGAGACGATCACCTGCTGGGCGGTCTCGCGCCAGTACAGCAGCCCGGAGGCCCAGCCGGTGGCCGCGATCTCCCGCCCCTTCTGACTGGAGCTGTGGGTGGTGAAGACCAGGCCCCGGTCCGACACGTCGATGACGGCGACCATCCGGTTGGAGGCACGGCCCTTGGCGTCCGCCGTGGCCAGCGCCAGGGACAGCGGTTCCCTCACCTTCCTCTGCCTGGCCGCGTCGACCCACTGCCCGACCAGCCCCATGGGGGCGGCCGGAGGCGTCTCGTACTCGGGGAAGCCCCCTTGCATCTCACCGGTCAGGGTCTCGAACCTGCTGCTCACGCGTGCTCCCGCGACTGTCTAGACGTAGATGGTCCCGCTGGCGACGGTGACGCCGCTGCCCTTGACCCGGACCTCGGTGACGCGGTCGCCGTTGCCCCTGGCACGGGCCCGCATCAGTGAGTGCCGCCCGATCTCCACGCCCTGGTGGATGTCGATCCACTGGCCGTACTGGGCGTGGCCGTGGCGGGCGACGTGGATGGCGAGCGGTCCCGCGGCGGACCCGGTCGCCGCGTCCTCGACCACCCCGTAGGCGGGGGAGAACATGCGGCTGCGCCAGTGCGTCCCGTAACCGGCGAAGCAGTTGGTCGCCATGTCGGGGAAGGCGGCCAGGGCCCGGTGGTCGGGGTTGACCTCGGACAGCGCCGGGATGCTCCGCAGACCGACGAAGACGTGCCGGGGACCGTTGGTGTAGATCTCGACGGGGGTCTCCGGTTCGGGCACCCCGAGGGCGGCGAGCAGCTCGTCGACCCGGTCGAACGGCTCCCAGGTCGGGATCGGCTGCTCCATCGCGGCGGCGACCACCCTGCCGTCGGCGCGTTCGAGGTCGAAGTCCACGATCCCCATGGCCGTCTCCAGCCGGAGCCGGTCCTCCTCGGCGGAGTCGCCGAGGGCGACCGCGGTGCCGAGGAGGGGGTGCCCCGCGAAGGGCAGCTCGTTGACCGGGGTGAAGATGCGGATGTGCGCGTCGCCGCCCTGCTTGGGGGGCAGCACGAACGTCACCTCCGACAGGTTCATCTCCCGGGCGATGCTCTGCATGCGCGGGGCCGAGAGGTCCTCGGCCCCGAAGAAGACCGCGACGGGGTTGCCCGCCAGGGGCTTATCGGTGAACGCGTCGACGACGACGTAGGAGTGCGCCCTTTCCAGGAGCGCCGGACTGCCGCTCATGCGTTCAACGTCCTTCCTATGAACGAACCGAGGATGTGGGGGCCGTTCTGGGTGAGAACGGACTCGGCGTGGAACTGGAGGGAGGAGAAGCGCGGCCCCCGCAGGGCGTGCACCTCCCCCGAGGCGGGGTCGCGGCAGACCTCCACCGCGCCGACGCCGTCCACCTCGACCGCGTCCGCCTCCGACCAGGCCGCGAAGGTGTTGTAGAAGCCCACGCGCTGGCGGTCGCCGAAGAGGTCGACCTCCTTCTGCACGCCCTGGTTGGGCGAGGGGCGCCGCCGGATCTCGAACCCGAGTCCGGCGCTGAGGACCTGGTGGCTCAGGCAGACCGCCAGGAAGGGCCTGCGTTCGGCGAGCAGGGCCCGCGCCGCCGCCCGCATGTTGGCCATCTTGGGGTGGGCGGGGTCGCGCGGGTCGCCCGGGCCGGGGCCGAGCACGACGAAGTCGTAGCCGTCGAAGGAGGGGGCGTCGTCGTGGCGCACGACCGTGACGGACATGCCCATGTCGCGGCACTGGTGGTCGAGCATCGACGTGAAGGTGTCCTCCGCGTCGACGATCAGCGTCCGGCACCCGGCCAGCCCGGGGAACTCCGCGCCGCCCCGGTGGTCCTCGCCCAGCAGCCAGAAGTCGGCGATGTTCGCGTTGCGCCTGACCAGCGCGTCGCGGATGTCGGGGTGGGTGTCCAGGCCCCCGGCCCCGCCGCTCTCCACCGCCGCGAGGAGCCCGGCGGCCTTGGCGTGGGTCTCGGCCACCTCCGACACGGGGTCGGAGTGGCGAACGAGGGTGGAGCCGACGCCGATGGCCATCCTTCCGCGGTCGTCGATGTCGGCGGTGCGGATGAGGATCGACGAGTCCAGGGTGCGTTCGCCGGACGCGTCGCTTCCGACGAGGGCCAGGACGCCGCTGTAGTAGCCGCGCCCGCCCTCCTCGTAGTTCTGGATGACGCGGCAGGCGTTCTCCAGCGGACTGCCGGTGACGGTGGGGGCGAACATCGTCTCCCGGAGGATGTCGCGGACGTCGCGGCGGGTCTCTCCCTCGATGAAGTACTCGGTGTGCGCGAGCCGCGCCATCTGCTTGAGGTGGGGCCCCGACACGTGCACGCCCGGCTCGCAGATGCGCGTCATCATCTTGAGCTCCTCGTCCAGGACCATGTAGAGCTCGTCCGACTCCTTCTGGTTGGCGAGGAAGTCCATGACCTCGGGCAGCGAGGGGCCCGAGGGGGGATAGCGGTAGGTGCCGCTGATGGGGTTCATGGTGGCGAGCCCCCGCCGGAGGGTGACGTGGCGCTCGGGGGTGGCGCCGACGAAGGTCCGCTCGCCGGTGTGGACGACGAAGGTCCAGTAGGCGCCCACCTCTACCCGGAGCAGTCGGCGGAAGACGGCCAGGGCCTTGTGCGGGGTGTACTCCCCGATGTCGGCGACGAAGGAGCGCCTGATCACGAAGTTCGCGCCCTCGCCCTCCCCGATCACCTCCTTGACCACCCTGCGGACGGTCTCGGCGTAGTCCTCGTCGCCGACGTCGAACCGGCCGCCGGACAGGGCGACGGGCAGGTCGGGGATGAGGTCCATGGCCCGGGAGACCGGCAGCGTCTCCTGGCCGGTGACCGTCATGACGAGCAGGGGCGCCTCGTCGTCGTTGCAGCCGAAGCCGCGCTCGGTGATCTGCCGGTAGGGGATGAGGGCCAGCACGTCGTGGCGCTCCGCGCCCGCGCCCCTCCCGGTCAGGTCGGGCAGGGGGATGTCGGCGGTCCCCGGGACGGCGGACACCTCTCCGGTCAGCACGTCCACTCGGCCGGGCCCGTCGCCGCCGGAGCGCACGAGCAGGGCGAAGGGGGGCGGCCGCTCCGTTCCCAGGACGGTGCGCAGGAGTGCGTCCCCCTCCGCCCCGGCCCGTGGCGCCGTGTCCGGCGCGTTCACGCGAACACCTCCTTGGCCGGCAGCACGACCGCGCAGCGCTCGGCGGCGTACCGGACGGCCATGCGGTGGTAGTCGGCGTTGAAGTCCGCGACGGCGTCGGCGACCAGGAAGGTCTGGATGTCGTTGGTGTAGGCCTCGACCGCCGTCATCAGGACCCCGACGTGCGCGTACACGCCGCAGACCACGAGCTGGTCGCGCCCGGCGGCCCGCATCCGCTCCAGCAGGTCCGACTTGTGGAACGCGCTGTACCTGAGCTTGGTGAACACCCAGTCGTCGGGCGAGGGGGCCAGTTCGTCCACCACGAGCCTGTCCTCGGGGGACCTGCGCATGCCCGGACCCCAGAAGTCCTTGAGGAGGCCGCGCTGCTCGTCGCTCATGCTGCCCGGCTGGGCCGTGTAACCGACGGGGACGCCGAGCCGGGCGCCGCGCTCGCGCAGGAGGGCGATGTTGCCGACCAGCTCGTCGCGCACCTGTTCGGGGAAGGGTTTGAGGAAGAAGCGCTGCATGTCGTGGACGAGGAGGACAGCGCGGGAGGGGTCGGGCACCCACCGGGCGGTGTTCTCGGGGAGGTCGCCAGTGGCCGGGAGCGCGTAGGGCTCGATGGCGGGGATACCGGGCATGTTCGTCCTTTCCGATCGGTTCCTACGGGTCAGTCGCTCCAGGCGGAGATCACCGAGACCGCCTGCCAGAGGGTGAGGCGGGGGTCGCAGAAGGTCGTGTAGCGCTCGCCGACCCGCGGGAACCCGCTCGTGTCGGTCACGCACTCGGTCACGTCGTCGGGGGTGGTCTCCAGGTGCAGGCCGCCGGGGACTCCCCCCGCGGACTCGACCGCGCCGACGAAGCCGCGGACCTCTCTCCTGAGGTCCTCCACGACCCGGGTCTTGTGGCCCTCCGGGGTCCGGACCGTGTTGCCGTGCATGGGGTCGCACAGCCAGATCACGGGGTGGCCCGCCTCGGCCACGGCCTCGACGAGCGGCGGCAGCCGGTCGGCGACCCGGTCGGCCCCCATCCGGGCGATCAGCGTCAGGCGGCCCGGCTCGCGCCGGGGGTCCAGCCGCTCGCAGAGGGCGAGCAGCTCGTCCTCGGCCATGGCCGGTCCGACCTTGCAGGCCACCGGGTTGGCGACCTCGGCCAGCAGGGCGACGTGCGCTCCCTCGATCTGGCGGGTGCGCTCACCGATCCAGGGCCAGTGGGTGGAACCGAGCACCGGCCTGTCCGCCTTGGCGGTCTGCCGGAGCATCGGCACCTCGTAGTCCAGGACCAGTGCCTCGTGGCTCGTCCACACCGGCGGGTCCCCGGCGGGCCGGGTGAACGATCCGCGCCAGCCGAGGTGCTCCATCACGTCGCCCGCGGCCATGTAACCGGTGAGCAGGCGCAGCGGGTCGGCCTTCCTGCTCTCGGGCGTCGGCTCGGGACCGTTGACCAGGTGGCCGCGGAACACCGGCAGCACCAGTTCGCCGACCTCCTCCGTGGGGCTGGAGCGGGGTTTGGCGAACTGGCCGCCGATGCGGCCCGCCCGCAGGACGGGCTTGTGGGTGATCATCCTGAGGGCTCCGGCCAGCATGTCGAGCATCGCGGCCTTGCTGCTGACGTGCCTCGCGCTGGACTCCTCCGGGTCCTCGGCGCAGTCCCCGGCCTGGACGACCAGGGACCGGCCGAGGGCCACGTCGGCCAGGAGCGAGCGCAGGGCCAGCACGTCCTCCGTCCTGACGAGGGCGGGCCGGGAGGACAGCACGTCGGCCACCCTCCGGACCTGGGAGGTGTCGCTCCATTCGGGCTGTTGCAGGGCGGTTCTGGTCTTGATGTCGGGCATCACGTTGTCCACGCGTCTCCATTGATCGGTTCTGTGTGCGTGCCGGAATCGACAGCCCGAGCGGAATCCGAACCGGCCCTCGGGGTCAGGTCGGGATTCCCTCACGCCTGATCGTGGGAACGGGGATACCCAGGGCCCGCAGCTGGTCGAAGGGGTTCATGAACTCCCTCTGCTGCGCGATCTTCCCCTCCTCGAAACGGAAGGAGTGCAGGAAGTGGTTCGTGTAGTGACCCTCGGGGTAACCCTCGAAACGGATGGCTCCCTCTCCGTCGCATTCCACCCAGAAGAAGTCGGGGTCCTGCGTCTCGAAGATCTGGATATTGGTCCATACCCAGTCGGGGAAGCATTTCAGCGACCAGACCGCGTGTTCGGCGAGGCGATTCCGGCCACGGATGACGATAGGCTCTCCGGTGTCATTGGTCCAGAGCCCTCCCACACCTTCTTCGGTGAAGAGGAGGTGACGCTTCAGCCGGTCCTGTCCCCTCGTGTTCATGTATGTTTCCACCACGTCACGGTTGTGCTTCCGGATCGCGGCCTCGTCACCGTCGGCAGGAAACTCAAAGTTTTCGGGCATGGCAAACGACCTGGCCTTTCATTTTCTGTGTTGAATACTTTCCTACGGGAAATTCCGGGGGACTCCGGGCGGGCCTCAGTCCGAGTCCGCGTCCTCGCCGGGTACCAGGTAGGCGAGCTCCCGCAGCTCCTGGGAGCGCTGGAGGACGACGGCGCGGACGAGGGGCAGCCAGTGCTCGGGGATCGTCCTGATGATCTCGTCCCACTGCGAGCGTCCGACCTCGGTGATCGTCAGCATGCGCAGCAGGGTCCGACCGGCTTCGGTGGCACGCAGGGAGGGGTCCCGGGCGAGCTTGCGGACGGCCGCTGCGGTCTCGCCCACCGCCGTGGACTCGGTGACCCGGGGCCTGCGGTCCGGCTCGCGGACCGCGACCGACACGGGGGCGTGCTCACCGCCGCTGCGGCGGAAACGCTCCGGGATGGGGTCCTGTCCCTGGTCGACGCGCTTGCGGACGTCCCGGACCGTGCCCACCGACAGGCCGCTCTTCCTGGACACCTCACGCAGCGAGATCTCGGGGTTCTCGGCGAGGATGGCCGCGGCGCTGCGCCGGCCCTCGACGCTGCTGAGCGGCCTGGCCCTTCCGTCCATGCCCACCCTGCTCTCCGCGGCGGAGCCCCCCTCGCCCGCCTCCCGGCGGAGCCTGGCCACCGTCTTGGCGTTCAGCCCGGCCCTCCTCGCGATGGCCCGGTCGGACCAGTGCGGATGGGACAGGACGATGCGCTGGGCGGAGGTCCTGCGTTCGCTCAGGGTCAGCGGAAGCCCGTGCCCCACGTTGAGCTGCACCGCGAGGACGAAGGCGTCCTCGTCACTGCCGTCGAAGAAGCGGGCCCTGATCTCGGTCCTCCCCCTCATCCGCGCGGCACGGATACGGTGCACTCCGTCGATCACGCGCATGGTGCGGCGGTGGACGAGGATGGGTTCGACGCCGCTTCCCATTTCCGCGATCACACGGGCGTGGGCCGGGTCCTCCATCTTCTCGCGCGGGGAAATGGAAGGGGCGAGGTCCGCGATCGGAACAATTCCCTGGGGCAGATCCCTGAGTATGTCAGCCACATCGGGGAGCAGGTCCCCGTCATTTCTCTGACCCTCCCCCAGTCCAGGGGCGGATGGCATGGTTTGGGCAGGCACAGTGAAATTTCCCTTCGTGAAGGGCATGCGAGCAGGGTGGACTCTCCAGAGGGGATCGCAACCGGTTTCAGACTAGATTGAGACCCGCAGCAGCGCCAGAGCGAAGCTGTCCGCAAGCGGACAGCGGCGAAAACACGGGGCCGGGGCGGGCGGCCCGGAAAGCCCCAGGTGAAAGCGGCCTGAGCGCGGCTGGGACGGGGAAACCGGATACCTTCCCATCTTCCGGCGACGGCGGGAGGGAATGTGTCCGAGCCCTTGTGAACTGGGGCGACGGCGTCAAGCACGGGCAGGAACGCGTGCACGGGCACGGGCCGCGCGGACAAACCGAGAAACACGTTCGGCTTGTTGCTTTTTCTCCGCATGAACGCTCCGCGTGACCGTTCGTGACACGGCGCGACTCCACGGAAATGGCGTACTTCCGCGGACCCCGTTCCCTTCGGGCGGGGCCGCGGAACGGCGGCGCCCCGCGCGGCCGGTCGCCTGCGGGCGACCGGTCACCCTCTCCCCCGCCCCCGGTCACCTTCTCCCCCCGCCGTCCGTCATGGAGGTGAAGGGCGTCAGCGGACCGGGTGGGGAGAGGAGTGGGTTCATGACCGTCGCGGGGGCGCGGTCGGAGGGGCGGAATCCGCGCGGAGCGGGGCGCGGGCGCGCCCCGGACCGCCGGTCGGCCTCCCCGGCGGGAGCGGGGAGGCACGGGGCCGGTGGAGGGGCGCGCGGCGGTGTGCGGCCGTCGCGTGAGTCCTCCGTCCGCCTGCACTACGGTTCCTCCGGCTGCGGACGCAGCCGCCCCGTCGGCCCCGAGAGGAAGCCCATGCTCACCCACCCCCGGCTCTCCGTGCTCTACACCAGCGACCAGCAGAGGACCCTGGACTTCCTGACGGAGGCGCTCGGTTTCCGGCTGGAGGTCGACACCGTCCACCAGGGCGGACAGCGCTGGGTGGAGGTGCACCTTCCCGGGTCGCAGACCAGCGTGGCGCTCGCCCAGGTCGACCACGGGCTCCTGGAGGAGATGAGGTCGCGGGTCGGCCGCATGGCCCAGGGGTGGTTCAACTGCGACGACCTCGACGCCGTGTGCGAGAACCTGCGCGGTCGGGGAATCGAAATTCTGACGGAGCCGCAGGACACCGCGTGGAGAAAGGGGAACCGGTGGGCCCAGGTATCCGGTTGGGACGGCAACGTCTACGGCCTCATCGAAGGCGGAAGGTGACCTTGGGGAGCACCCGCCGACAGGGGTTCGCGAACCATCCGTCCAGGTAAACCAAACCCCTGTCCCCGCACCCCACCAGAAAGGAGGGGAACGAAGCGTAAATCGGCGGGCACAAGGACAACCGGGCATTATCCCCAGTTGCACGGCCGGGACTCACCGGGGGGCGTTCGAAGGAAACTCGAAGCGCATCCGGTTGATTCCCCGCGGCCGTTGCCCGCCATTCCACCGAAAGGACCTGGTCGGCGCGTCGAATCCTTTTAACCCACCTGCCGGAACGACGGCGGGGGCCGGGGGCGGCGCCGCTCCCGGCCGGGCGGACGGGGGTCGGCCCGCGGAGGCCGGTGAGCGCCGCGCCCGCCCTCCGGTGATGTCGCAACCGCTACCACCAGGAAGTTCACCGGCGGAAGCACCGTCCGAGAGAAGTAGGGGCCCCGGGGAGGGGCGCCGCCGAAGACCACGCGGGAGGGGGACCGGAAGCGGAGAGGACGCCAGTCGGAAAGATTCGGACGCCGCACCAGACCAAGGATCGGAGCCACGGAACCGGTTCACCGAAACACGGGGCCGCGCCCCGCCCGGGGTGAATGTCCGACAGAAGCTCGGACGTGCTTCCCTCCGGGTGACGGCCAAAGCGAACGGGCCAGTCGCCCCCACGCCGACAACCGGAAGTTGAACCGCGCAAGAATAACAGGCGCACACCCGGGCAGCACACATTGAAGAGCGCTGCCGTTCCGACCGGGGACGCCTGTTTATTTGGCGTATAAAAAAGCGCTTTCAAATTCTCCCAAAAATCCCTGGAACCACCTTTGTTTCCGCATACCCGTTCTGCTAGCCTCCGTTTCATGAGTGAAACCGTTATTCGCGCAAACGACGGCCTCGCCGTCCTCGTCAACGTCTTCGAGGTGGAGAAGGAGAAGCAGCAGCAGCTCGTCGACGTCCTCAACGAGGGCACCGAGAAGGTCATGAAGAACCGTCCCGGGTTCGTGTCGGTGAACATCCTGGCCAGCCTGGACGGGACCAAGGTCATCAACCTGGCCCAGTGGAACAGCCCGGCGGACATCCAGGCCACCATGGCCGACCCCGAGGCCCAGGCCTACGGCAAGAAGGCCGCGGCACTGGCCACCCCCGCGCCCGGCGTGTACTCGGTGGTCTCGACCCACCACGCCTGACAAAGGATCACAGGTCCTTCCTCCTCATCCTCCCTTGCACGAGCGGGCGGGGGTCCGGAGCCGGACACGTGCGCGACCGGGAAGTCGGCGCACCGTCCGCCCGGGCCTCCGCCCGTCTCGTGTGCGGGCGCCCGGCTGACTCCTTGGGTGATCGGCCACCGCCGTGATAGCACCTCTGGTGCACCGGGACCCCGGGCCCATCGACCGCACCACCCGACGGGCGCGCGCGTGCCCGCAGACAACGCGACCACCGGGTCGCAGGAAGCACGGAGGGCCGCCATGACCTCAGCCGATGGCGCCGACATCGTGATCGTCGGCGCTGGGATCGGAGGGCTGGCCACAGCCCTCGCCCTGCACTCCCACGGAATCAGCGCCACCGTTCTGGAAACCGCCGAGGAGATCCGGCCGCTCGGGGTCGGCATCAACGTCCAGCCCGCGGCGATCGCCGAGCTGACCGCCCTCGGCCTCGGCGACGCGCTCGCCGCGACGGGCATCCCCACCAGGGAGCACCTCTACCTCGACCACAGGGGCACCACCCTCTGGAACGAACCCCGCGGCGTGGCGGCGGGCAACGAGCACCCGCAGTACTCGATCCACCGCGGCGAACTCCAACTGCTCCTGCTGGAGGCCGTCCGCGAGCGCCTGGGCCCCGGCGCGGTCCGCACCGGCCTTCGCCTGGAGTCCTTCGAGCAGACCGCGACGGGCGTGCGCGCCCTGGCCCGAGACCAGTCCGGCGGAGCCGCGGAGGTCACGGGGGCGGCGCTGGTCGGCGCGGACGGGCTGCACTCGCGCGTCCGCGCGCAGCTCCACCCCGACCGCACCGCCCTGTCCGGCGGAGGCGTCCACATGTGGCGGGGCCTGACCGAGCTGGACGGCTTCCTGGACGGGCGCACCATGATCGTCGCCAACGACGAGCACTCGGCCAGACTCGTCGCCTATCCGATCTCGGCCCGCCACGCGGCGCGCGGCCGCGCCCTGCTCAACTGGGTGTGCCTGGTGCCCTCCCCCGGCCTCTCCGTCGAGGCGGACTGGGACGACCACGGGCGCGTCGAGGAACTCGTCCCGCACTACGCGCACTGGGACTTCGGCTGGCTCGACGTGCCCGGCGTGCTCGCCCGCAGCGAGCGGATCCTCCAGTACCCCATGGTGGACCGGGACCCGCTGGAGCACTGGGGCGAGGGCCGCACGACCCTGCTCGGGGACGCGGCCCACCTGATGTACCCGATCGGGGCCAACGGCGCGTCCCAGGCCGTCCTCGACGCCGCGGCCCTCGCCGCCGAGTTGGGGGCCGGTGGCGACGTGGAGGCGGCGCTGCGGCGGTACGAGGACGTGCGGCTCCCCGCGACCAACGAGATCGTCCGGGCCAACCGCAGGATGGACCGTTCGGAGCGCTCGATGGCGGGGCGGACGGACCGGGAGAAGAGCACCCTGCTGGAGACGGTCACCGACGACTACCGTGTCGCGGTCGAGCGGCCGACGGACAACGGAGGCCTGGACACCTCGGGCGCCCGCGCCCGCTGAGCCCGGGCTCCGTAGGGCCGTAGGGCCCGGCCGTGCGAGCACCACGGCCGGGCCCCTCGCCGTCCGGCGGCCCCGCCTGTCCCACCGGCCCCGCCGGTCCGGAACCGCGCTCGTCGTGTGTCACTCTCCGTAGTTTTTATGCGACCCTCTGAGAGGGTGCGGACACCCACCGACCGGCTCCTCCGGTCGGCCCGCACGCATGGACCCGCACGACCGAGGGAGAGTCCTTCCGTGAAACCCAGCCGACCGCTGCTCGCCCTGACGATGGGCACGCTGCTCCTACTCCCCGCCGGGGTCGCGACCGCCTCGCCCGCCGCAGAGGCCGACCACGCGCGCGTGGTCAGCGAACAGCCCGTGCAGTGGACGCCGCACGTCCTGGACGGCGCGGTCAAGGACATCCTGCGCGTCGGCGACGCCATCCTCGTCGCCGGAAACTTCACACAGGTCAGCCAGACCGAGGGGGGCCGCGCCCACGACCTGCCCCACCTGTTCGCGTTCGAGCACGGCACCGGGCGGATCCTCCACGGGTTCGAACCGGAGGTGGACGGCACCGTCACCACGCTGGCCCCCGGACCGGACGGGACGGTGATCGCGGGCGGGGACTTCGGCTCGGTGGACGGCCAGCCCGCCGACGGGCTGGCCCGGCTGTCGGCGGATGACGGCGACCGGGTGCCGGAGTTCGACGCCTCCGTCGACGGGGGCCGCGTCCAGCGCATCGCCGGCGACGGCGAGCACCTGTACGTGGGCGGCAGCTTCTCGGGGGTGAACGGTGTGGACCAGCCCACGCTGGTCCGCCTCGACTCCGGGTCCGGCGAGGTGGACACCGGCTTCACGCCCGACGTGTCCGACGCGCGCCAGGGCGTGCTGAAGGTCCAGGAGCTGGCGCTGAGCCCGGACGGGCGGCGGCTGCTCGTCAACGGCTCCTTCACCAGGATCGACGGCCACGAGCGGCACCAGATCGCCATGTTGGACACCGCGAGCGGCTCGGTCACCCCGTGGTCCACGTCCGCGTACGAGGCGGCCTGCGACTACGAGGAGCTGCACACCTACATGCGGCGGATGGCCTTCTCCCCGGACGGCTCCTACTTCGCGGTGGTGACGGCGGGCGGCCCCTACGTCAGGCCGGGCCTGTGCAAGTCCGTCGCGCGCTTCGAGAACACCGACACCCCGGGCTCGGAGCCCACCTGGAGCAACAAGACCGGCGGCGACTCGCTGTACTCGGTGGAGATCACGTCGGCGGCGGTGTACGTGGGCGGTCACCAGCGCTGGATGGACAACCCCGAGGGCGCGCTCAACCCGGGGCCCGGCTCGGTGGCGCGCGAGGGCATCGCGGCCGTGGACCCCGAGTCCGGCAAGGCCCTGCCGTGGAACCCCGGCCGGGCGCGCGGCCACGGCGTGGAGGCGATGCTGGCCACCTCCGACGGGTTGTACGTGGGCAGCGACACCGATCGCCTCGCCGACGAGTACCACGCCCGGCTGGGGATGTTCCCGCTCTCCTGAACCGGGGGCCTCAGGAAACGGGGGCGTCCCTGCGGCGCCCCCGACGCCCGCCGGGCACCGGCGTGTCCACTCCCTTGAGCAGTTGGTGGACGCGCTGGTGGGAGAGGTCCACGACGTCGGCCATGGCCCGCTGGGTGACGCCCTCCCTCCGCATGGTCTCCAGGACCCGGGCGCGGGCCCGGTCGCGCTCGGCTTGGGACCGCCGGAACTCCTCCTCCGCCACGAGGTACTGGATGACGTCCTCGGTCACGTCCTCGCCGCCGAACTCGTAACGCCAGGTGATCGTGAAGTCCTCCGGCGCCGACCTCGTCAGGTCGGCGATGAACTCCGGCACCTCGTCCTTGATCTCGGAAAAGTGCAGGTAGTCGGCTACTCCCGCGACGTTCTTCGGCAGACCGTCGATGGTGACGGCCCAGAGGTCGTCGTCTCGGATGACGGTCACGGTGTAATCAGTCATGACTTTTCCATCCACTTCTCTCCGAACAGGTGCTTCAGGCTGTCCTCGACACCTTTCAACACAGTCCAGCTCAGCTCTTTGGGGTGGTCCGTTAGGCCGAAGTAACCCACTTCCTCCCCCTCAGCGCTGACGACGACGTAGTGCTGGTGGGACCCCTTTCCTCGCCAGTGCAGTTCTTCGACACGCAGGCCGTTCTTGCGCGCCATTCGGCGCACCAGGGCGAGCAGGACCCGCGCCTTCATCCGCTTGTTGACCATGAGTCTAAAGCTAGGCCGGTTGCTACTCAAGCGCCTAGGAAACTAGATATATGACCCGTGGGGCCAGAGGTTCCGGATCGCCGGAATCACTCCCAAGGGTTCTTGGCCAACACTCCTTGGCCAAGAACCCTTGGGCGTCTACAGTGACCGCATGAACCACTCCGCCCCCCGCGACAGCGAGATCCCCCCGGGCCCGGACCGCGCCTCTGACCCCTTCGCCCACGCGGCGACCCTCGACGCCCGTTCCCTGCGCGGACTGGCCCACCCCCTGCGCATCCGCGTCCTCAACCTCCTCCAGCAGCGGGGACCCGCCACCGGCAAGACCGTCTCGGAGTGGCTGGACGTCTCCTCCGCCTCGGCCAGCTACCACCTGCGGCAGCTGGAGGCGCACGGGTTCATCGAGGAGGACCCCTCCCTGGGCACCTCGCGGGAGCGCTGGTGGCGCTCCCGGCACAGGGGATTCCGCTTCCCCGAGCACCTGGACACCGAAGAGCCCGAGCTGAGCACCGCCGTGCGCATGGCCCTGGCCGCCAGTTGGAGCGAGGAACTGGCCTCGGCCGTCAACCTGTGGGCGGCCCAGCCCGAGGGCTGGCGCGAGGCCCAGGTCATGTCCGGGCGGCGCACGGAGCTGACGCTGGAGGAGCTCACCGCCTTCCGGGAGGAGGTCCGTGCGCTCTTCGACCGCTACGCGCGCGAGACCGGCGCCCCCGGCAGCCGACCGGTGCACGTCCAGTTCGCCGCCTTCCCCGATCCCGAGGACCGGGGACCGGGCACGGAGGACGGCGAGGGGGACGACGGGGCGACGGAGACGGGGGCGTGAGGAGCGTCGGCGGACTGGTCGCCGCCGAGGCCCTGTGCTACACCGCCACGCGGCTGGCGATGATCGCCATCCCCTGGTTCGTCCTGGAGACCACCGGCAGCCCGGCGTCCATGGGGGCGGTGGCCTTCTTCGAGATCGGCTCCTACACCCTGGCCCGGCTGCTGGGCGGCCCGTTGCTGGACCGGATGGGCCAGCGCGCGGTGAGCGTGCGCGCCGACCTCGTCGCCGCGGCGGCGGTGGTCTGCGTCCCGCTGCTGCACACGGCGGGGCTGCTGTCCTTCCCCGTGCTCCTGGCGCTGGTGACCGTGATCGGCCTGGCCACCGGCCCCGCCGAGGCCGCCAAGGTCTCCATGGCCCCTGCCGTCGCCGAACGCACGGGGACGCGCCTCGAACGGGTCACCGGGCTCACCGGAACCGTGGAGCGGCTGTCCATGACCGTCGGCCCGGTGGCCGCGGGCGGGCTGGTGTCCCTCATCGGCACGCTCCCGGCCCTGTACGCGAACGCCGCGCTGCTCGCCGCGGCGGCGGTGGTGCTGGCCGCCACCCAGCCCGGGGAGCGCCCCGGCCCGGGCGAGGACCCGGAGGCGGACGCGGGCTACCTGGCCAGGCTGCGTACCGGCTGGCGGGCGGTCTGGGGCGACGCCACCCTGCGCGTCCTGGTGGTCGTGCTCGCGGTGACCAACATGATCGACATGTCCGTGGCCTCGGTCCTGCTGCCGGTGTGGGTGGGCGGCAACGGCATGGGCCCCGCGGTGGTCGGCCTCCTGGGCGGCGTGATGGGCGCGGCCTCGGTGGTGGGCTCGCTCGCGGCCACGGCTGTCGGGCACCTGCTGCCCCGGCGGGCGGTGTTCTTCGCGGGGCTGGTGCTGGCAGGGCCGCCCCGGCTGGTCGTGCTGGCGCTGGACGTGCCGCTGTGGGCGGTCCTGGCGGTGTGGGGCCTGTGCGGGCTCGCGGGCGGGGTGCTCAACCCGATCCTGGGCGCGGTGCTGTTCGAGCGCCTGCCCCGCCGCGCCGTGGGGCGGGGGACGGCGACGATCGGCGCGCTGACCCGGATGGCGGCGCCGCTGGGCGCGCCCGTGGCGGGCGCGGCTGCCGGACTGCTCGGAGCGGCGCCGGTGCTGCTGGCGTGCGCGGCCCTCTACCTGGCCGCGGTCCTGCCGCCGCTCGTGGGCCGCGCGGCCGAGGGCCTGGACAGGCGCGGGACGGAGGCGGGCCGGTCAGCGGACGGTGCGGGCACGGGCTGAGGCACCGGCCGACCCCGGCTGAGGCACACGCACGCGGGCACGGGCTGAGGTGGGCGGGAGCGCGGGATCCGGCCCCCGGCCGTGGCGCGCCGGGGCGGCACCGGCCGCGCCCGGCTGAAGTGCGCGGGAGCGAGGCGCCCGGTCAGGACTCCCTGGCCGCGGTCGGCGCGTCCTCGTTCCTCGCGCCCTCCCCGGCCTTGTCCGCCTCGGCTCCGGCGTCCGTCCCGCCCGGGGCCTCCCCGTGGTCCGCCTGCTGCTCCGGCGCCTCCTGGCCCGGCGTCTCCTGGACCGGCGCCTCCTGGAACTCGTCCTCGCGGGCGGAGGCTGCCGACAGGCGCGCGGACACGCTGTCCGCCCTGCGGCGCTCCATCCGCTCCACCGCGCTCGCGGAGATCCTGTCGCGCATCCCGGACAGCAGGACATAGGAGGCGAGTCCACTGACCAGCCAGGCCAGGATGAGGGCGATCCACGCACGGGCGCCGAAAAGGTAGACCACTCCGAAGGCCGCCGCGAACAGCCCCAGGCGGGCGGCGGTATAGGTCAGCAAGCTACGCATCCAAAAGCCTCACAACAGACGATTACCTGGACTAGATTGGTCGCTACGCCCATCGGCGGCGCGGAACGCCCGGTCAACACCCGTGTCCGGACGTTCCCACACCCGGCACGGGTCGGGCCGACGGCCTTCCACAGGTCCTTATCTCCAGGTTAAGGGCGTGCCCGCTGCGACGGGCATCGGGTCGGTGTGTCGCCTGCGGCACAGGGGAACGGGACATAGGCGAACACGATTCGCATAGTCATGGGATGTTTCCAATCCCGACAGCAGGGCCCGAACATCACGTTCCGGTCACATATCCGGTACTCCTCCCCCCAACACCGCAATTTCTCCGAAAACTAGGGAGGAAACGGTCCAACTCGTGCACACTAGGGGATCAAACGCCCGCCGCCCCCACAGTCCGAGGCGGGCACGATTGGGGGAATGTGAAGGTGGAACGAGCAAGCGAACGCCTGTTGACCCCCGGGGAAGTGGCCTCACTCTTCCGGGTTGATCCCAAGACCGTCACGCGCTGGGCCGCCTCCGGGCGGATCAGCAGCATCCGGACTCCGGGAGGGCACCGCCGCTTCCGCGAGTCGGAGGTGCGCGCCCTCCTGCTCGGGGAGCCGAGCGAGAGCACGCCCTGAGGCCGAGTGCCCCGAGACAGCCCATCCGGCGGGAGCCAGAGCTCCAGGAGCCGCCGGGCCCTCCGGCCGCCCCGTCGGCCGGTCAGCCGCCCGCGGACTCCCCCCTGCCCTCCGGCCCGGTGTCCCGACCGTGAGGAGTCGACTGCAAGAGTTAGGCTGGAACCATGGTGTGGCTTGGTGGCCTGATCACGCTCGTATCGATCGTTCTGTGGGTGTACGCGTTCTTCGACGCGCTCACCACCCCTTCCTCTGAGGTGCGCACTCTGCCGAAGGTGCTGTGGGTGTTCGTCATCGTGCTGTTCGTGCCCGTCGGCGCCATCCTGTGGCTCCTCCTCGGCCGCCCGCGCCAGGCGGCCGCACCCCGCGGGAGCGCGCCCTCCCCGACACAGGCCACGGCCTCGGCCGACGACCTCGACCCGTCCGACTTCACCAAGCCCTCGGGCAGCCCGCACCCGCTCGGACCGGACGACGACCCCGAGTTCCTGCGACGACTCAACCGGCGGATCGATCCGGAGGACTGACCCGGACACGACCGACCCGGACCGGTACACGACGACGGTGGGGGCCGCCCGACAGGACGCGGCCCCCACCACTGTGTTCCACCCTTGCCGTTCCCCCGCCCCGGGGCGAGCACGTCCGGGTCGCCCGGTCGGTTCCCCGGCGCAGCACCGCGCGGACGGACCGGACACGATGTCACATCCACGCATCGGAGCCATCGGCTCCGGAACCCGCTCTTCGCGTTCGGCGTCCACACCCGTGCACACCGCCGAACACTGAGGAGATCGCGATGCGGCAGGCCGGACACCGTCGAGTCATCACCGGAGCGGCGTTGGGAGCGGTTTCCCTGCTCCTGTCCACCGGCTGTTCGTTCGAGTTCAGCATCGGCGGCCCCGACGCGGTCAGCGCCGAACAGGTCGCCGAGCGGTCGAGCGAGATGCTGGCCGAGGAGGTGGGTCAGACCCCCGACGGCTTCACCTGCCCCGAGGACCTCCCCGCGGAGGTGGGCGCCGAGATCCGCTGTGAGCTCACCGCCGACGGCCAGACCCTCGGAGTGACCGTCACGACCACCTCGGTCGACGGCGACGACGTCCAGTGGGACGTCGAGGTCGACGACGCCCAGGTCGCCGAGCACGCCGCCGGGGACGACGCGGGCGAGGACACCGGCGGGGGCGGCACCACCGCCGCGAGCGACGGTGTCGTCCCCGCCGAGCAGGTCGCCCAGCAGTCGGCAACGCAGTTGGAGGCGGTGGTCGGCCGGGCCCCCGAGGACTTCTCCTGCCCCCAGGGCCTCCCCGCGGAGGTGGGCGCCGAGATCCGCTGCAACCTCGTGGACGGGGGGATGAACTACGGCGTGACCATCACGACCACCTCGGTCGACGGCGACGACGTCCAGTGGGACATCGAGGTCGACGACCAGCCCCTGTAACCGCAGGGCCCGCCCGGACGGGGCCGGGCGGGCCCGGCTCCCGGGGTACGCGACCACGCCGGGAGCGCCGAAATCAGAGGACCCCGGCGCCCGCCTCGCGCGGCACGCCGCGGACCGCGTGCACCGGCTCCACCCGCGTGGAGAACTGCGGCACCCAGGTCAGATCGGTGCCCAGCGCCTGGTCGGGGTAGGCGTCGTTGTGCTCCCGCACCAGGTCCACCTCCGTGACGCGCCCGCGGCCGTCCTCCATCACCGCGTTCCCGTGCTCCACGATGTCGGTGCCGCCCCAGTTGCCGACGATCTCCCCGGCCGCGATGCCGTCGTGCAGGTCGAACAGGTTGTTCTCCGCGTACAGGTGCGACTCGAAGCCCACGCCCAGGCTGTACTGGTACAGGTCCGTGGCCACTGTGTAGTGGTTGTTGTAGACGTGCACCTGCCCGTAGCGCACGCGGGGCGCGCGCTGGCCCAGGCTGTCGAAGTGGTTGTGGTGCCAGGTGGTGCGCAGGTACCCGCGGTCGGTGGTGCGGCCGTCGCTGTTGCCCACGAGGATGGCCTTGTCCCGGCTGTCGAAGTGGTTGTAGGACACCGTCACCAGGTCGCTGGCGCGCACGATGTCGAGCAGGCCGTCGTGCACCTCGTACCGGCGCCCGAAGTACTCCGGCAGCTCCGAGCCCGGGTTGTCGCCGTCGTCGAACGTGTTGTGGTCGATCCACACGTTCGTGGAGCCGGAGACCTCCAGGTGGTCGTACTCGGAGTTCCAGTTGCCCTCGCCGCCGTCGCCGGGGTCCCAGCCCGGGAAGCAGTCGTGCGTGTCGGACAGGGTGAGGTTGCGCAGGATGACGTTGCGCGCGCCGATCACCCGGATGCTCATCCCGGTGATCTCGGCGCCGTCCCCGGCGCCCACAATGGTCGTGTTGGAGCCGACCTCCACCCGGACGCGCTCCGCCTGGGCGGCGGACGAGGCCTCGCGGGCCTCCTCCAGCGGGCCGCTGGGGTCCTGCCAGCCCCACACCTCGGGGTCGTAGGCGGCCAGGTAGTCCTCCAGCGTGTAGCCGTCCACGGCGTAGTCCCCGCACGACAGGGGCGTGCCGTCCGGCGCCGTGTTCGCGTTGACGAGGCCCTCGACGTAGACGATCTTGGGCTCGTCGCCGCTCACCGCCTCGCGGAACTCCTGCGCCGTGGAGACGCGGAAGACGTTCTCCGGGGAGGCGTCCGCGCCCCCCGTCGTCCCGCCTCCGGCCGAGGCCCAGCCGTCGCCCTCGGGCAGGACCTGCCTGCCCAGGTCGGGTGCCGCCTGGACGGGCGCGACGGCGGTCATCACCAACACCGCGCTCAGAGGGAGTACGAGCCTGCGCATGGTTCTGCTCCTCAGGGGGGAAACTGCAAACGGTTGCATGAACATCTCCCAGGAGTCGGACCGGCGTCAACCCCTCCCACCCGGGAAAACCCCGGAAAACCAGGCACCGGGCCTGAAAGCACGCACTGGTCAACCACAACCGGTTGCCAGTAACCTCGGAACCGTTCCCCATCGAAGGAGGCCACGGGTGGCCGTGACCATCAAGGACGTCGCCCTGGCGAGCGGGGTGCACGTCTCCACCGTCTCCCGGACCTTCTCCGCCGCGCACCTGGTCAACGCCGACACCCGGACACGGGTGCTCGCCGCCGCCAGCGCCCTGGGCTACCGGCCCAACCGCGCCGCGCGCGCCCTGTCCACCCGCCGCACCGGCAACCTGGGGCTGATCGTCGCCGACATCGCCAACCCCTTCTTCCCGCCCCTGATCAAGGCCGCGCAGGCCCACGCCCGCCGCAGCGACCACCACGTGTTCGTCGCCGACACCGACGAGCAGGCCCGCGTGGAGGAGGAGCTGATCCGCTCCATGGCCACTCAGGTGGACGGCGCGCTCCTGGTCGCGCCGCGCCTGAGCAACCGCCTGATCGCCGAACTCAGCGCCGACGTGCCCTTCGTCGTGGTCAACCGCCAGCCCGCCGGGCTGCCCGCCGTCCTCATGGACGTGGCCTCGGGCGCCGAGCAGGCCGTGGACCACCTCGCCACCCTCGGCCACCGCGAGATCGCCCTGCTCACCGGTCCGCGCGCGTCGTGGACCAACCAGCGCCTGGAGCGCGCGGCGGAGGAGGCCGCCCTGCGCCGCGGCCTCGTCCTACACGGTGTGGGCCCCAACCAGCCCACCGAGGAGGGCGGCGCGGCCGCCGCCCGGCAGGTGCTGGACCTCGGCGCCACCGCCGTCCTGGCCTACAACGACCTGGTCGCCCTCGGCCTGGTCCAGAAGCTGCGGGACCTGGGCGCGTCCGTGCCCGGCGACCTCAGCGTCGTCGGCGTCGACAATACCCACACCGCCCGGCACTGCGACCTGACCAGTGTGGACATGCCCACCGCCGCGGCCGGGCGCGCCGCCATCGACCTGCTGCTGCACCGCATCAGCAGCGAGGACTCCCCCGGCACCGTCACCCTGGACACCCGCCTGGTCGTGCGCGGGTCCACCGCCGCCCCGCCCGCCTGAACACGGGGAACGCGGAGCCCCCAAGCACACAGGACCCCGGGGCGAAGCGGAGCGGAGCCCCAAAGAAACGGGGCCCCGCCGTGGCGGAGCCCCGTTCGCGGACCGGGATCAGGCGTAGGAGTGCAGACCGCTGAACATGTAGTTCACCGCGAAGAAGTTGAACAGGATGGTCGCGAAGCCCACCACGTTGATCCACGTGGCCTTGGGCCCGCGCCAGCCGCCGGTGGCCCGGGCGTGCAGGTAGGCCGCGTAGATCACCCAGGAGATGAACGACCAGACCTCCTTGGGGTCCCAGCCCCAGAAGCGGCCCCAGGCCTCGTCGGCCCAGATGGAACCGGCGATGATGCCGAAGGTCCACAGCGGGAAGGCGAAGAGGATGAACCGGTGGGAGATCCGGTCCAGCAGCTCGGGGCTGGGCAGGCGGCCCGCGATACCGGCCACCTGCTCGCCCAGCGCGCGCTTGGCCTCGGCCCGGTGCGCCACGAGGTAGGTGACGCCGGCCGCGCCGGAGACCATGAAGGCGCCGCCCGCGATGATCGTCGCGGTCACGTGGATGGGCACCCAGTACGAGTGCAGGGCGGGGATGAGCGGGCCCGGGTCCACGTACAGCCAGCGGACGCCGATGCCCAGCAGGACGAGCACCGGGACCAGCACGAACGCGCCCAGGAAGCGCGCCTGGTACCGGTAGGAGGCGAAGAGGAGGCCGCCCACCGCGACCAGGCACAGGGCCACGACGAACTCGAACATGTTGCCCCAGGGCCAGCGCCCGGCGGCCAGGCCGCGGGCGATGATCTGGGCGACGCCCATCACGAAGCCGAACGTCGTCACGCCCAGGGCGATCTTGCCCAGGACGCTCTGGGAGGCCCTGGCCTCCACCTCGGTGCTGCGGACGTTGACCTCGATGCCGTCGTCGGCGCCGGACTCGGCACCGGCGTTGACCGGCATGAGCCGACCGGCCTTGAGCTTGGTGCGGCGTCCGTAGGCGGCCTCGATGGCGAAGAGGAACAGCGCAGCCGCGTACGTGACGATCATCGCGATGATCAACGAGTCACTGACTGACGTCATCACCTCGTCCACCTGTGCGGCGAGTGTGTACGTCACCGGTCACTCCCTTGTGTCGTCGACTCTGGCGGGTCGGATGGCGGATGGGGGTCGGAGCCCGGAGCGGGGTCCGGGTCGGAGTCCGGACCGGGAGCCGGACGGCCGTCCGGTCCGGAGCCGGAGTCCCCGTCGGACAGGCTCCGGAGCCGTCCGGCGAGTTCCGTGGTGAGTTCGTGGAACTCCACGTTGTTGCCGGCCGCCTCGGTCTTGCCCAGGGCGGCCAGCTCCACGCGGGTGCGGCCGTCCCCGCCCCGGGTCGCGCGCACCCACACGCGGCGCGGGCGGACGAACAAGGTGATGATCAGCCCGGCGACGGCCAGGGAGGCCGCGGCCAGCGCGGGCAGCCGGGCGCCGTCGCGGTTCATCTGGAGGCTGACGTACTCCTTGTAGCCGGAGAAGGTGATCGACCCGGCGCCCTCGGGCAGCTCCCAGGTGTCCCCGATCTCCATCACGGGGGAGCTGCCCAGCTCCTCCATGCCGCCGGTGCGCAGCTGGTAGACCGACTGCGGGTCGACCAGCCCCAGGTCGCCCTGGTAGCCCTCCAGCGTGATCCGCGGGTTCTGGGCGCCCGGGAAGTTGGAGACCATCTCCCCCTCCGGCGTCTCCACCGCGCTGGGCAGGAACACCCCGACGAAACCGAGCTGTTCGCCCCCGGTGTCGGGCACCTTGACCACGCCGTCGGAGGTGTAGGAGGCCGTGTCCCGGTGCAGGAAGGGGACCGCCTGGTCGAAGACCACGTCGCCCTCGGCGTTGCGCACCTCGAACTCCGGTGCGTACCCGTGGCCGAGCAGGTAGACCTGCACGCCGGACACGCTCAGCGGGTGGTTGACCTCCAGCCGGTGCCGCTCCTGCGGCGCGTCGGGCGCCTCCCTGTAGGTGAGGTCGGCGACGTAGGACTCGGCCTGTCCGCGCAGACCGCCGTCCTCGATGAAGGAGGCCTCGAAGTCGTCCAGGTGGATGGAGAAGGGTTCCAGGGAGTCGGTGTCGGTCCAGTGCCCGGGGTAGATGGCGTCGTAGGAGGTCAGGGTGTTGGCGAACCCGTCGCCCTCCACCAGGAGCATGTTCCCGCGGTAGCCGAAGAAGGACCCGGCGGCCAGGGCCAGCAGCAGGCCGAGCAGGGCGAAGTGGAACAGGACGTTCCCGGCCTCGCGCAGGTAGCCGGTCTCGGTGGACAGGGAGTCGCCGTAGCGCTCGATCCGGTAGCGCCGCAGGACCTTGCGGGACTGCTCCAGCACCGTCTCGGGGTCGGCGTCGGTGGTGAACGCCGCGGCGTAGGGCATCCGGCCCAGGTTCTTGGGCGTGCGCACCGGGCGGGCCCGCACCGCGCGGGCGTGCGTCAGCGCGCGCGGAAGCACGCAGCCCGCCAGGGAGACGAACAGCAGCAGGTAGATCGCCGCGTACCAGGGCGAGGAGAACACGTCGAAGAGGTAGAACCGGTCCAGCCAGGGCGCCAGTTCGGGGTTCTCCTGGAAGTAGGCGTTGACCTCGTCGACGCTCACCACGTTCTGCGGCAGGATCGAGCCCGGGATGGCCCCGACCGCCAGCAGGAACAGCAGGATCAGGGCGGTGCGCATCGAGGTCAGGGTGCGCCAGATCCAGCGCAGCCAGCCGGCCGCGCCCAGGCCCTTGGGGCGCGGTCGTGCGCTCTCCCCGTCCTGGGCGGCGGTGCCGGTCCCTCGGTCGTTCGCGGTCGTGCTCATCAGATCACCGTCTGGAAGTCGGCGGCCCAGCCCTGCATGGCGATGGTCAGCTGTGTCCACAGGCCGGTCACCATCGCCAGGCCGACCAGGACGAGCATGGCCCCGCCGATCACGGTGACCGTGCGGGTGCGGCGCTTGAGCCAGTCGAAGGTGCCCAGCGCGCGCCGGTAGAGGAGGGAGGCCAGGACGAACGGCAGCCCGAGGCCGACGCAGTAGGCCAGGGACAGCAGCATGCCGCGTCCGGCGCCGCCCTCGACGAAGGCGAGGGTCTGCACGGCGGCCAGGGTCGGCCCGATGCAGGGGGTCCAGCCCAGGCCGAACAGGACGCCGAGCAGCGGGGCGCCCGCCAGTCCGGCGCGCGGCAGGCGGTGGAAGCGGAACTCGCGCCCGAAGCCCGGGACGACGCCCATGAAGGCCAGGCCCAGGACGACGGTCAGGACGCCGAGCACCCGTGTGATGGGGTCGGTGTAGTCCATGAGGATCTCGCCGAGCCAGCCGATGAAGCCGCCGACGGCGACGAACACCAGGGTGAACCCGGCGATGAACAGGACGCTGCCCGTGACCATGGTCCAGCGGCGGGAGGCCAGTTCGGCGTCGACGTCGGCGACGGTGGCGGTGCCGCCCCCCGCGGGCGAGGCGGTGCGCTCGCGCACCTGGGTGCCGCTCATCCCGGTCACGTAGGACAGGTAGCCGGGCACGAGCGGGAGCACGCAGGGCGAGAGGAAGGAGACCAGGCCGGCGGCCAGGGCCAGCGGGATCGCGGCCAGCAGGGAGCCGGTGAGGACGGTGGTGCCGATGGGGTCCATCAGCCCTCGCCCCCCGATCCGTCGGAGCCCTGGTCCGCCTCGGACGGCGCGTCCGAGGGCCCGGCCGAGGGGTCGGCCTCCTCCGGGGACGCCGTCTCCCCGGCCTCCTGCTCCGCGACCCGGGGGCGCTCCTCCGGGTCGCCGAAGTCGAACTCGACCACCAGCGGGTTGAGCAGCTCGGTGAGCTGGCCGTAGGTGGTCGGGCCGATGACGCGGGCGGCGATGCGGCCCTCGGGGTCGATGACGAGCGTGCTGGGGATGGAGCGCGGGGGCACGGTGTCGCGGAAGGCCTGGGGCACCGCGCCGGGCTGGTCGTACAGGCTCGGGTAGGGGACGTCCATGCTCTCCTGGTAGGAGCGCGCGGCCGTCTCGTCGTCCTTGATGTTCACGCCGAGGAAGTCCACGCCCAGGTCCGCGTACTCGGTGTGCACCTCGTCCAGGACCGGCTGCTCGGCGCGGCAGGGGCCGCACCAGCTCGCCCAGACGTTGAGGACGACGATGCCGCCCTCGTAGTCGCCGAGGGAGACCTCCTCGCCGTCGAGGGTGGTGCCGGTGACCTCGGGCGCCTCCGTGCGCTCGGAGGTCTCGAAGGTGGTGGCGCTGCCGTCTCCGGAGATGAAGCGGTTTTCCTCGTCGCTGGCCTGGATCTCGTTGCCCCCGGCGCAGCCGGTCAGGGCGAGTACGGCGGCCAGTCCGGCCGCCGCCAGGCGCGGCACGGTACGGCTTCGGCGCGTACCGGTGCTGGTGCTGGGCATCGAGGGGACCTCGCGAACGGGGTGTGAACAGGGCGGACTACAACAACGACAAAGTGTAGTAGATGCCCTGGAGCCCGTTCGGCCGCCCCGGCACAAGGGGGAACCGCGGCCGGTGGGGGTGGGGACGGCCCTGCCGCGCGCCGGGCGGCGCGCCGGGGCGGGGACGGGAAGACCCCGGTGGGGGCGGTGTCCGTCAGTCACCGCCCCCCGGGTGTGTCGGCTGACCGGGGGCCGGGGGGCGGCCCCGGTCGGCCGGGCCCTGGATCAACCAGCCTCGACGAAAGCCTCGCGGAGGTAGTCGTGCACGGCCCGCTCGGGGACCCGGTAGGAACGCCCCACGCGAATCGCGGGGAGGACTCCCGAGTGCACCATTCGGTAAACGGTCATCTTGGACACACGCATGATCGTGGCTACCTCCGCCACGGTCAGGAACCTGACCTCTTCGAGAGGCGGCTTGCTCCCGTTCATCTTTCGACGCCCTCATTCCCGGACGTGAGCATTGTCTACCCTTGGGACCGGCGTGGTGTGCGGCGGCGACCCCGGTGTGCCGACCCCAAACCACGCCAGCGTGTCACGCTGTCACTACTGACACGTCCGTTTTCAGAGTAGAGCCGAGTTCGCCTCAGCGAAAGGCCGTTGGGACTGTCTTCGGCGCTATGTGTTGATGGCGGGTCGGATGAGGTTTAACGGTGGGTATAAATGGTCTCCCCCACTCACAGGAGACCGGCCCGGGCGAGAACGTATTCGCGCAGCGGGGCGTAGTCCTCGGTCAGGTAACCGTCGTCCAAAGGCACCGTGACCAGTAGTTTCCCCTCGGCCTCGGCGAGGAAGAGGGCGGGGTCGTTGCAGTCGGCGAAGCCCATCGCGGGCACTCCCGCCTCACCGGCCGCACCCGCGAACCCGTGGTCGGCGATGACCAACTGCGGCCATGCCTCACCGCGGTCCGCGAGGTCCCCGAGGATGGCACGCATGGCGAAGGGGTGGTGGCTGTGACGGGCGAGACGACCATCCGTGACGATGGCGATGTCGTCCTCCCACACCACGATCCGCCGGTTAGGGGGACGCTCCGTGGTCACTTCGTAGGAGTAGCCGCCGCCAGCGGTGATGACCTGGCACCCGCGCTCGGCGAGGGCGTCCTTCCAGGCGCGGTAGGTCTCGCGGAGGTTGCGCGGGTGGCCGGTGGCGAACAGGACCCGTTCCCGGCGCTCGGCGGCCAGGGCCAGCCGGTCGGCGAAGGCCTCCAGGGCGTCGATGGTCAGGTCGGGGTCGATGGTGTCGATCCCCCACACGTACTCCTCGTCGGCCACCACGCCGCAGCGCTTGCTCATCAGCGCCAGGACCTCGGAGTAGGTCCAGTCGTGGGAGAAGGTGAGGCCGAACTGGTGGTAAGGGTCCTTCTGGACGAGCCGCCGGTAGTGCCGCAGGTTGTTCTGGCGCGGGGTGTCGACGTGCCCGGCGATTCCCGTGCGCACCAGATAGGTGATCAGTTCAGCGCGTGTCGGCGGCGTCACCTGGCGCTCCCCTTCCTCGTCTGCGCAGCGAGCGTGCGCCACGCTGGGCGGCCACCACGGCGCCTGCTCCTGTTCGCCCGGTATTCAACCTCTGTCCTACCCGCTTCGGACGCGACACGCGCGGCTCCTCCGGAATTCACGCCGGTCGACACCGGGGTGTTATGGGAGCCGTCCCGTGAGCCTTCCGGAGTCCCGTAAGCCCCTGTCGGCACCGAATCGGCGGCCCGGCCGCGACCACGCGGAAGGGCTGCCCCCTACAGGCTCGGGTCGATCCCGTGGCTGGGGAAGACCGCGGTCCGGGTCGCGTGGATGGCCCGGTCCACCGGGTCGCCCGGGTCGTAGCCGTCCACGAAGTGGTCGAAGACGACCTCGCGCCCGTCGGTCATGTACAGCGGCGCCAGCTCACCCGTGCGCTGGCGCACGAAGTCGCGCCAGCCCTGCGGGGTCTCGGTGTCGGGATCGACGGGGCGGCCCGCGGCCTCGCCCAGCAGGTGGGTCCAGGCGCGGGGGACGACGTGGACCAGCCCGTACCCGCCGCCGCCGAACAGCAGCCATCGGCCGCCCGCCGTCTTACGGGCCAGTTCGTGCAGCTCGGCGTAGGCGCGGCGCTGGCCGTCCACGCTCAGGGTGAGGTTGGCGAGCGGGTCCAGGGCGTGGGTGTCGCAGCCCTGCTGGGTCACCAGGATCTCGGGCTGGAACTCGTGCAGCAGCGGCGGGACGACGGCGTCGAAGGCGCGGTGCCAGCCGTTGTCGCCGGTGCCCGCGGGCAGGGCGACGTTGACCGCGTACCCCTCTGCGTCCGGGCCGCCGGTCTCGGAGGCCTGGCCGGTGCCGGGGAACAGGGTCGCCGGGGACTCGTGGAGGCTGATGGTGAGCACGCGCGGGTCGTTGTAGAAGGCGTTCTGGACGCCGTCGCCGTGGTGGACGTCCACGTCCACGTAGGCGACGCGCTTGGCCCCCTGTTCCAGCAGCCAGGCGATGGCCAGGGCGGGGTCGTTGTAGACGCAGAAGCCCCAGGCGTTGCCGCGCATGGCGTGGTGCAGGCCGCCCGCGATGTTGGCCGCGTGCGCGGTCTCCCCGCTCCACACCGCCCGCGCGGCGGCCACGGACGCGCCGGAGATGAGCGCGGCGGCGTCGTGCATGTCCTTGAAGACGGGGTTGTCGGAGGTGCCCAGCATGTGGACGTCGTCGGGCTCCAGCGTGCGGCCCGCGCGCTTGACCGCCTCGATGTAGGCGGGGTCGTGCACGAGGGACAGGAGTTCGTCCGAGGCGGGTTCGACGTCCAGGAGCCCGACCCCCGGCGCGTCCAGCACGCCGAGTTCGCGGCTGAGCGCCATGGTCAGCTCGACGCGTATCGGCGCCATCGGGTGCTGCGGACCGAAGTCGTAGGCCGTGAGTCCGTCGTCCCATGCCACCCGAAGCGAGCAGGACGTGCGCCCTCCCATGTGGTGACCCCCGTTTCAGGTGTGCGTGCTCCGAAGCACACAGTACGCACAACCGCACGCGTGGACGAACCCCGGGGTTGGCTGCCGGTCCGGCACGGGGGTCGCCCCCGTGCCGGACCGCGGGGCCCGCTACTCGGTGACGAAGTAGCAGGACTCGTACAGGTCGCCGCCGGAGAGGTCGACGGTACCGTGCAGGGGCGCCGCCCCGAAGAGCGAGTCCTTCGAGGTGAGCAGCACCCGGTACTCGCCCGGTTCGAGTTCGACGCGCATGACGTCGCCGTCGTCGAAGCAGGAGTTGCCCGCGGGCGGCGAGCTGTAGACCTCGCAGTCCTCGCACGCGGGGGTGATGATCTCCTCGTGGACGGCGTCCGGGCCGACGTAGAGGAACTGCATCTCGTACGGGGTGTTGTTGGTGATCTCCAGGACGCTCTTGTCGCTGCCGGAGCCGCCGGTGGGCTGGGGGGCGAAGTCGACCTCGCCGAGCGAGGTCATGGCGTCCATCCTCTCCTCGATGCGCCCGGCGCCGATGTGGGTGACCATCCGCTCGACCTCGTCGGTCTCGTGGTCGGGGTACTCCGCCTCCAGGAGGGCGACCATCTCGTCGGCGGTGTCGAGCGAGCCGCCGTCCACGCTCTCCCAGCCGCAGTTGAACGCGGCGTCGGGGCGCTCGGTGGCGATGCGCTCGGCGATCTCGGGGGCGGCGTCCCAGGCCAGGCCGGAGAACATGTCGATCTGGCTGAAGCCCGCGCACCAGTACTCGGCGGCGTACTCGCTGGTACCCGTCTCGTAGAGATCGGCGAGCGCGGTGGGGACCTGACCCGCGGCCTCGGTGCCCTCGTAGTCCGTGAGGATCACGGTGTAGATCTCGTGCGCCCGCAGCATGTTCCGGCGGTACAGCTCGTCGACCTCGCCGCCGAAGCTCCCCCCGGCCGAGGCCACCAGGTTGGCGGCGTAGGAGAGGTGGATGTCGGCGACCTCGCCGTCGGTGTCCTCCCAGCGGGCGGAGGGGTGCTCGAAGTAGGCGGCGTAGGAGTCCAGGGCCTGCCCGTACTCCTCGGCGGCCACGTCGGACTGGGCGCGCTCCAGGAGTGCGCAGGCCTCGGCGCCCGCGCGGGCGCGCGACATGAGCGAGGGGGAGAAGGAGAGCTGGAAGAGGTCCTCCACGCTCCCGTAGGCGGCGACGGCCTCGGAGGGGCCGCACTCGCCGCGGGCGTGGGCGGCGTCGGCGACGCGCAGCCGCCACTCCCCCGCCTGCCACACGCCGGTGAGGGTCACCAGCAGCGCGAGCGCCAATCCGGCGGCGGTGAGGAGGGGCAGCGCCCGCTTGGAGGGCTGTTCCCCCCTGCCGATCAGGCGCTCGTCGCGGGAGCGCCCCGCGAACAGGCCGTGCACGGCCGCGGCGGCGAACCAGACCAGGAGGACCGGCACCCACAGCAGGAGGTTGTCGGCGGCGCCGAGGACGGCGGCGGTGACCAGCAGGCCGAGGGTGATGACGAGCGCGGCGGCGAAGAACGGCCACTGGCGCAGGTAGACGTACCCGGCTCCCATGCCCGACGCGTTGAGCAGGGAGGTGCGCAGCGCGGACGGGGAGGAGAACAGGCCGAGCCGGGGCGGCTTCGGGGGCGGCGGCGGGCCGAACTGCCCCGGCGGCATTCCGCCGGGAGGCATTCCGCCGGGAGGGGGTCCCATCTGCGGCGGGCCTCCGGGAGGCATGCCGCCGGGGGGAGGTCCCATCGGCGGCGGTCCCATGGGAGGCGGTCCGCCCCGGGGCGTCCCACCCGGGGGCGGCGTCATGCCGGGAGGCATGCCGCCGGGAGGAGGCCCCATGGGGGGCATGCCGCCGGGAGGCATACCGCCCGGGGGCGGGCCGGGCACACCGCCCGAGTACATCCCGCCCGCGGGTGTGCCCCCGGTGGCCGCACCGCCGGTCGGC
The DNA here is from genome assembly GCF_052466615.1 of Nocardiopsis sp. M1B1. NCBI lineage: Bacteria > Bacillati > Actinomycetota > Actinomycetes > Streptosporangiales > Nocardiopsidaceae > Nocardiopsis > Nocardiopsis sp. M1B1. The sequence continues at coordinate 629,230 of NZ_CP196194.1, read as the reverse complement.
GCACCGCCGTGGAAGGCCCCTCCGGCCGGGTCGGCCCCGGTCGGGCCGCCCTGGGCGAGGTGACCCCCGGTGGGGCCGCCTCCTGTGGGATCGCTCCCCGCGGGGTTGGCGCCGGTCGGGCCGGAAGGCACGGGCCCCGGGGGCGGGAAGCCTCCGCCGGGCGGCTGGGAAGGGTCGGGCGGGGGAGGGGAAGAAGTCATGGAGGACCCTGGAATCAGGAGATGGGGGAGATCCCGCGCGTACGGGACCGAGGGGGCCGTGTACACCCTTCACCGAAGACACTACCCAGGTCCCCCGACATCGGACCCCGCGAGGCGGGCCGCTTCCGGCCATCTCCCCCGTGCGTCACACCACCGGCACCGAGCGGCGCGTCAGCTTCCGGAGAGCGCGCCGCTGCGGTCCCGGGCCGCCTCGATGGCGTCGGTGAAGGCCGTGCGCACGCCGTGCCGCTCCAGCTCGCGCAGCGCGGCGGCGGTGGTGCCGCCCGGCGAGGTGACGGCCTCGCGCAGCACGACCGGGTGCTCGCCCGAACCGTTGAGCATGGCGGCGGCGCCCGTGATGGTCTGTCCGACCAGCTTCTGCGCGGTGGCGCGCGGCATCCCCATCGCCACACCGGCCTCGATCATCGTCTCGGCGATGAAGTAGAAGTAGGCGGGGCCGCTGCCGGAGATGGCGGTGACGGTGTCCATGTGCTGCTCGCCCACGCGGATGACCTCGCCGACCGTGCCCAGCAGCGCCTCGGCGCGGTCCAGGTGGTCCTCACCGGTGTGGGCTCCGCCCGCGATCGCGGTCATCCCCTGCCCCATCAGGGCGGGCGTGTTGGGCATCGCGCGGACGACGGGGGTCCCGGAGGGCAGGTGCTCCTCCAGCACGGCGGTGGTGATCCCGGCCGCCACGGAGATCACGAGGCAGGAGGAGGACAGGCGCGGCGCCAGGTCGTCCAGCAGCGCCACCATGTCCTGGGGCTTGAGCGCGAGCAGGAGGGTGTCGGCGCGCTTGGCCGCGTCCGCGGCCGGGACCACCTCGATCCCGTAGCGGGCGCGCAGCTCCCCGGCGTGCTCCTCGCGCGGCTCGGTGACGAGGACGTCCTCCGGCGCGTGGCCCGTGGCCAGCATTCCGGCGAGCAGAGCCTCGCCCATCTTCCCGGCACCGATGATGGCGATCATGAAGGGTCCTTCCTGCGGATACCCCCACGCTAACGGCACCGGTGACCCCGCGTGGACACCGGATCCCACTGTGTGGACACCCGGCCCTCACTCGGGGTCGACGGTGCCCTTGTCGTCCACGGTGCCGCCCTCGTCGACCGCGAAGCGCCGGGGCGGCGCCGAGGGGGCGCGGCGCAGCAGCGCGATGCGCTCGCGGCGGTCGCGCGGCCGGTCGCCGGGGCCCCCGGTCCGGGCGAAGTGCAGCCGGGTGAAGGCCAGGGCCTCGGCCAGCTCGCGCATGCGCGCCTGGCGGTCGGGGGCCTTGCGGGTGCTGACCTCCAGGACCAGCTGGCCCCCGAAGCCGTTCCCGGCGAGGTACTCCAGCAGCTCGCCCACCGGCTGGCGTCCGCGTCCGGGGATGAGGTGCTCGTCGAGGTTCTGGCCGCCGATGCCGTCGGCCACGTGGATGTGGGAGAGGCGGTCGCCCAGGCGCTTGGCCATGTCCATGGCGTCGGAGCCGGACATGGCGGTGTGCGACAGGTCGAGCGTGACGTCGGGGTAGTCCCGGTCGAGCGGGTTCCAGCTCGGCGCGTAGGGGACGACCTCGCGGTCGCGCACGCGCACCGGGTACATGTTCTCCACGGCGAAGACGACGTCGGTCTCGTCCTGCATGCGGGAGATACCGGCCTCGAACTCGCGGGCGTAGTCGCGCTGCCATCGGAAGGCGGGGTGCACCACGATCGTCTTGGCGCCCAGGGCCTCGGCCATCTCCTTGGAGCGGACGAGTTTGCCCCAGGGCTCCCTGCCCCACACCCGCTGGGTCAGGACCAGGCAGGGCGAGTGGACCGCGGTGACGGGGATCTGGTGGTAGTCCGAGAGGCGCCGCAGGAGGTCGATGTCCTGGCTTGCCGGATCGGAGGAGACGAGCACCTCCACGCCGTCGTACCCCAGCTTCGCGGCGATCTCGAAGGCGGCCGGGGTCTTCTCCGGGTAGACCGACGCCGACGACAGGACGACGGGCGCGTCTGGGACCTGGATAGGGCTCACGCCCACCAGAGTATGCGCTAACACGCCTCTTGTGCGTACCGGCCGCGTGAACGCGGCGTGCCGTTCTCCCCACGCCCTCCCCCGCGGAGGGTGCGGGCGCCGGTCGCGAGGCGGTGGTGGGAGGGCCCGCGGGTGCACCCGCGGAGCCCTGGTTCGTGGTTGCCGACCGCCACGTCGTCGGGGCGGTCGGGCGCGGCCGGGGTCACTCCCCGGGGCGTGTGGGGCGGCCGTCAGCGAGCTGCGCGAGGCCCGCCCGTCTCACAGCCGTACGGCGCCTGCGAGATCGTACTTGTGGACGTCCCGCTCGCGGACGTGGTCCCCGGAGTTCGGCGCGTCGATCATGCGCCCGTCACCGAGGTAGATGGCGACGTGGTAGGCGTAGCCGCCGCTGTCGGCCCAGTACAGGATGTCGCCCCTGCGGGCGTTGGAGTAGGAGACCCGGGTCCCGGCGCCGACCTGGTCGTGGGCGATGCGGGGCAGTTCCACCCCGGCCTGCTTGTAGGCCCACTGGACGAGTCCCGAGCAGTCGAAGCCGTTGGGGCCGGTGCCTCCCCAGCGGTAGGGGGTGCCCTTCTTGGACTCGGCGGCGCTGATGGCGTCCTCCACCGTCGACGTGGACAGCGACATGTGGACGCGCCGGGGTCCGGCGGAGTCCTGCGCGGTGGGTGCGGCCTGCTGCGCCGGTCGCACCGACTGCGGGGACTGGACCGGCTGGGCGAGCGCGGGCGCCGTGCCGGCGGTCAGGGCGGCGGCGGTGAGCGCCGCGACGGCGAGCGCGCGCCCGCCGCTCCTGCGCGGAGGAACGGACGAGGCCTGCCGCCCCGGGTCCGTGGGACGACAGGCCTGCCTTTGCTCGTGGTGTCGCGGTATTCGCATGACGGTGGCTCTCCCGCTCTCGCTCGGAGCGTCGCGGCGCCCACGTCACTGTGACGCGGATCTCCCTGTCGCGACGCCCTCACCATTCGTCACACAGACCACGCAATATGTCACTCTCCGTAGCACGAGCGGCCGCCAAAGACGGTAAAGAGTCCTTGACCTTCGGGGGACGAAAGCGGTCAGGTCACCATCGAACGGACTCCCCTCCTCAGCGGCCGGTCACCCCGGGCTAAGCGGCGTCGTCCACGGGCACCGGCACCCCCAGCTCGGCTCCCACGAAGTCGGCGGTGGCCACCATGCCCTTGTAGTTCGGGTGCACCGGGGCCCCGTTCTCGGGGATCAGGCCCTCCACCCAGCGGGTGTCGGAGGACTGGCAGACGTCGTGGCCGCGCTCGAAGACGTCCACGAAGACCGCACCCTGGGCCTCGGCCTCCTCCGCGATCATCGCGTTCAGCGAGGTCTGCGCCTCGTCCAGGAAGGGCACGTCGCCCACCGCGATGGGCGTGCTCGGCCAGCAGCCCCAGCTCTCGGGCAGGATCTGGAGGTAGCCCACGGCCAGGACCGTGGCGTCGGGGCTGCGCTCGGCGATGTCGGCGTAGACGCCCGCGACCACCGGGCGCAGGTCCTCGACGCGCTGGTCGAGCTCGTCGCCGTAGTGCTCGGCGCACGGGTCGCCCAGCGGGTTGCTCAGGCTCTGCTTGGCGCACTCCAGGAGCACCTCGGAGAAGCCGAAGTCGTTGCCCGAGATCCCGACCGTGACCAGGTCGGTCTCCGGGGTCAGGGCGTCGAGCTGGGGCGGCGTGTCGTCGAACTGCGGCTCGTAGAGGTCGTTGACGACCGCGCCCGAGCAGCTGGCGTCCGTGAAGTCGGTGATGCCCATCCGCTCGGCGAGCATCGTGGGGTAGTTGTTGGACGTGCGCAGGCAGCCCAGCAGCGGCATGCTGCTGCTGACCCTCTCCTCCCGGATGAGCGGACCGGCGACGAAGGAGTCGCCGAGGGAGACGTAGCTGTCGAAGGCGGGCGCCTGCGCGGTCTCGGCGGCGGCGGGCGCGGCGACCAGGGACGCGCTCAGCGCGGCGACGGCCACGGGAACCAGGGCACGGCGCGGGGATCGGGGCGCGGCGGTGGCGGATGTACGGGGCACGCGGGTTTCCTCTCCATGGAGCGGGGGCGTTGGAGCTGTCGGACCCTAGGAATTCTTTAACACGACCTACGGGATAAGGCGCCTAACTCGTAGGTAACTTTCATGTGTCTCCGAAAGGTCCCTTTACTCCTCGCGGCGGGGTTGTCCCAGGAAGCCGCTAGCGTGGCCACCATGGCGAAGGCAGCGAAGACCACGTTCCGGTGCGCGGAGTGCGGATGGAGCACCCTCAAGTGGGTGGGCCGCTGCGGCGAGTGCCAGGCCTGGGGCACGGTCGAGGAGGCGGGCGCCCCCGCGCCCTCCGCCGTCGCGCCCGCGCCCGTCACCTCCCGGGCCCGGCCCATCACCGAGATCAGCGTGGAGAGCGCCGAGGCCGTCCCCACCGGCGTCGACGAACTCGACCGGGTCCTGGGCGGCGGCGCGGTCCCGGGCGGCGTGGTGCTGCTCGCCGGTGAGCCCGGCGTGGGCAAGTCCACCCTCCTGCTGGAGGTCGCCGCGATGCGCGCGGCCGAGGGCCCCGTGCTGTACGTGACCGGGGAGGAGTCGGCCGGGCAGGTGCGGCTGCGCGCCGAGCGGCTCGGCGCGCTCTCCGACAAGCTCTACCTGGCCGCCGAGACCTCCATCGCCGCCCTGGCCAGCCACGTGGACGCGGTCGGCCCCCGGCTGCTCATCGTGGACTCGGTGCAGACCATGGTCTCCCCCGACGCCACCGGCGTCCCGGGCGGCGTCACCCAGATCCGCCAGGTGACCGGCGCGCTGATCCAGATCGCCAAGGAGCGCGGGATCGCCACCGTGCTCGTCGGACACGTCACCAAGGACGGGTCCATCGCCGGTCCGCGGATGCTGGAGCACCTGGTGGACGTGGTGCTGCACTTCGAGGGCGAGCGCCACTCCCAGCTGCGGCTGCTGCGCGCGGTCAAGAACCGCTACGGGCCCACCGACGAGATCGGCTGCTTCGAGCTGACCGAGTCCGGCATCGTCGGCCTGCCCGACCCGAGCGGGCTGTTCCTCACCGAGCGTACCGACCCGGTACCGGGCACGTGCGTCACCGTCACCCTGGAGGGGCGGCGTCCGCTCATCACCGAGGTCCAGGCCCTGGTCGCGCCGACCCCGCTGCCCGCGCCGCGCCGGGCCACCTCGGGCCTGGACACCTCACGGGTGAACATGATCCTGGCGGTGCTGGAGAAGCGCACGGGCATGAAGCTGGCCAACATGGACGTGTACGCGTCCACGGTGGGCGGCGTGAAGCTGACCGAGCCCGCCGTGGACCTGGCGCTGGCCATGGCGGCGGCCAGCTCCAACAACGACGTCGCGCTGCCCGTCGGCTTCATCGCGATCGGCGAGGTGGGCCTGGCGGGCGACGTGCGCACCGTGAGCGGCGTGCGGCGCCGGGTGGCGGAGGCTCAGCGCCTCGGCTTCACCGAGGCGGTCGTGCCCAAGCACTTCGGCGACCCGGTTCCGGGCATCCGCGTCCACGAGGTGGAGGAGCTGAGCGAGGCCCTGAGCCGGGTGGCGCGGCGGTCACGGCGGACCCGCGCCCCCCGAGACGGCGACTGAGCGCGGACCCCCCGCGGACCGGCGCGTCAGAAGTCGAAGACCGCGCCCTTCTCGCTCAGGAGCACGCACTCGTTGGAGAACTCCTCGCGGTAGTCCTCGGTGCCGTAGGCCACGGCGACCACCGGGTCGTAGACGAACGTGCAGGGCCGCTCCCGGCCCTCGACCGCCGCCAGCGAACCGGCCTCGGCGATGGCCTCGCAGGCCTCGGCCGCTCTGGGGTGCGTGCCCGCGGCGACGGGCGCGCACACCAGCGTGACCTCCCGCGTCTCACCGGTGGTGAGGCCGTGGACGCGCAGGATGTAGCCGTTCTCACCGGTCTGCGCGGCCTCGGCGGCGTGCGCGGGCGCGGCGAGCGCCAGCGCGAGGGCGGGAGCGGCGACCAGGGCCGGGACGATGCGATTCACGACAGCCTCCAGGGACGTGCGGATTCCAGACAGCACGGATGGTAATCGAACCATTACGCGAAGCTGTCGCTTTCCCGCGAGGTCGCCGGAATTTCCCTGCAACGGGGTTGCGGCCCGACCCGAATTCCGGGCGATAAGCAGAGAATGCGGTGTTATGACGGATTTCCCGTCACTCCCGCGAGGACAACCCCGCCAGGTGCCCCACGAGCCCGTAGCCGTCGGGCCGCAGGTCTCCCCCGGCGTCGGCCGTCCAGCGGCTGACCGAGGCCGCCGCCGCGGGCTCCCGCCCGCCCACCCGCCACACCTCGGCCTCCTCCAGGCCCTCCAGGACAGCCCGGAGCAGGACCACGACGGGCTCGTGCGCGAACAGCAGCACCCGCTCACCCGGGTACTCCGCGCACAGGTCGCGCAGGAACGAGCGCAGCCGCAGCAGGACGTCGGCCAGGGACTCGCCGCGCTCGGGGCGGTGGTGCGTCCGGTCGGCCAGGCGCCGGGGCGCCTCGCCGGGATCGTACTCGTCGACCATGGCCGGGGTCATGAACGTGAAGGGGCCGCCGTCGATGTCGCGCAGCCGCTCGTCCGGGTGCACGGACAGGTCCATCCCGGCCGCCTCCAGCGCCAGCGCGGCGGTGCGGCGGGCGCGCAGGTAGGTGGAGGAGAACACGACGCCGGGCCGCCGCTCACCGGGCAGGTCCGCCAGCCAGCCCGTGCCCACGGCGCGGGCCTGGCGCTCGCCCAGCGCGGTGAGGTCCACGTCGGCGTTGCGCGCGGGAAGGCCCGCCGTGTCCAGGCGTCCGCCGTCGCGCGCGGCGGCGGCCAGGGCGGCGTTGAACGCGCTCTGTCCGTGGCGGACGACCGTCAGTTCGGCGGGACCGCGGTAGCGCATGGGGCTCCTTCGGGGACGAGAGCGGGCACTCCCGTGGGGAGCGCCCGCTTGGGAGCGCTCCCAACCGCAGAAGGCTACCGCCGAACCCCGGCAGCGTAAAGGGGGCCCTCCGCGCCGCGGCACCTCCACCGGGCGGCGCCCACGCCGCGGGGCCGGGGGCGGCGCACACCCCCGGCCCCGTGTCGTGCGTCCGCTCAGGCCTTGAGCTGGAAGGGGAGCTCGGGCTGGTCCCCGGCGTAGTCCCCGTGCAGGTTGGCCCGGTACCAGCCGGGCTGGGCCGAGGCGTCGGTGCCGCGGCAGTCCTCGAAGGAGCGCATCCGCTCCCAGGTGAACGTGTACTCGTGCGGGACGCCCCTGCTGATCTGGCGCTTCTCCGCGCTCCGGCCCTCCGCGCAGTCGGCGGTGGAGAAGATCCGGTCGTCGCCCGAGTGGATGCGGATCTCCATGGCCTCGCCGCCCATGTCCACGGTGCAGGTCTGCTCGGCGGTGTTGACCACGGTGATCTTGAAGCCCGGGTCGGCGCCGGCTCCGTAGACCTCCTGGTCCTCCTGCGCGTACTCGAAGGTCACCACGACGTCCTGCGGGCGGCAGGCGTCCTCGGGGCGCTCCGGAGCGGGCACCTCGCCGCCCTCCCCGCCCCCGGCGGAGTCGCCGTCGCCGGCCGCGGAGCCGCCGGAGCCCTCGGAGTCCTCAGCGCCCTCGGAGGGGTCGGCGCTCTCCCGAGCCCCCTCGGAAGGATCGGCCTCGGGTTCCCCGCTCGCGTCCGCGGAGGGCTCCGTGGGTGAGACACTGGGGGAGGCCTCGATGCCCGCGTCCGAGCGGGTCGGCTCGCCGCTCTCCTCCCCGGAGGGACGGCAGGCGTACGCGATGAGCGCGAGCAACAACAGGGCCCCGGCCAGCACGAAGGCTCGCCGCTTCCAGTAGGTCTCGCGGCTGACGGCTCCTGGTTGTCCGGTACTTGACGCCATGCGCCGTAGTATTGCGGTTTTGCGTGTACCTCACCTACTCAACCCGCCGATTCCCAGTTAAAGATGAGCGATAACCCTTACAGCACCCCGGTTCTGGCGTGGTACGAGAGCCACGCCCGCGATCTCCCCTGGCGACGGCCCGACGCCTCACCGTGGTCGATCCTGGTCAGCGAGATCATGCTCCAGCAGACGCCCGTGGTGCGCGTCCTGCCCGCCTGGAGCGCCTGGATGGAGCGCTGGCCCACCCCGGCCGACCTGGCACGGGAGCCCTCCGGGGAGGCTGTGCGCATGTGGAACCGGCTCGGCTACCCGCGCAGGGCGCTGCGCCTGCACGCGTGCGCGGTGGCGATCACCGGGGAACACGGCGGGCGGGTCCCGGAGGACCACGCCACCCTGCTGTCCCTGCCGGGCGTGGGCTCCTACACCGCGGCGGCGGTGGCGAGCTTCGCCTTCGGTCAGCGGCACGCCATTCTGGACACGAACGTTCGACGCGTCCTGGCAAGAGCCGAAACCGGGGTCCAGTACCCGCCGAAAACCCAGACGAAGGCGGAGACCGCCCTCGCCGAGTCCCTGCTGCCGTCAGCGCCCTCGGTGGCCGCCCGCTGGGGCGTGGCCGTCATGGAGCTGGGGGCGCTGGTGTGCACCGCGCGCACGCCCGCGTGCGCGGACTGCCCGATCGCCCACCAGTGCGCCTGGCGGCTCGCGGGCAAGCCCGCCTACGACGGTCCGCCCCGGCGCGGCCAGACCTACGCGGGCACCGACCGGCAGGTGCGAGGACGTCTGCTGGCGGTGCTGCGCGACTCCGCCCACCCGGTGCCCAAGGGCGCGCTGGACGTGGTCTGGGACGACCACGTCCAGCGTGAACGGGCCCTGGACGCGCTGGTGTCCGACGGCCTGGTGGACCCCCTGGACGACGGCCGGTACGCCCTGCCGGGCTGAGCGCGCCCCGGCCAGGGGAGGCCGGGCACCGCACGGCGACCGCGCGGGGCGCGGTCGGACGGCGCGGCGGGAGGCCGCGGTACTCAGGTCCGCGGGCCGGAGTACCGCGCCGCGGCGGTCCCGGACTCCCCCGCGGGGTCGGACTCGGTGCCGGAGTGGCCGTCGCTGCACGGCGCGCCCGGCTCGGGGGTGTTCTCACCCTGGACGAACTCCACGAGGTACTCCGCCAGGCGCGGGTCCGCGGGGTCCTCCAGCAGGATCTGGGAGCCCCAGGCCGACGCCACCACCGGGGCGGGCAGGCCCTCCACGGGGCTGACCACCAGGTAGTCGCCGGGTGAGTAGTACCCGGCCAGGGTCTGGACCTGCGCCTGGGAGAGCCCGGGGTCGTAGGCGATCCACACGGCGCCGTGCTCCTGGGCGTGCACGACGTACTCCGAGCGCAGGGGCTGGTCGTAGACGCCGCAGTTCTGCCAGATCGGGTAGTGCGGCCCGCCCGCGGGCGGGAACATCCCGTAGTCGACGGTCTCGCCCTCGTCCACGTGTTCGCTGGACAGGCCCTCGTAGTACCGCACCTCGCCGATGCCCTCGGCGGAGGCGCCGCCGTCACCGCCACCGCCGGAGAACAGCCACACCCCGGCGATCCCGCCGCCCAGCATGAGGACGACGACCAGGGCCACGGCCCCGATGATCAGGCCGGTCCCGCCCTTCCCGCGCGGCTGGGGCCGGGGCGGGTACGGGCCGGGCGGACCGTAGGGCCCCTGGGGACCGTAGGGTCCCTGGGGTCCGTGGGGGCCCTGGGGTCCGGGCGGACCGCCGTGGGGACCCTGCGGCCCCGTGGGCGGCGGCGCCGCGCCCGGGGGGACCTGCCCCGGAGGAGGCGGACCGCTGACCGGGGGCTGGCCGCCGGGCGGAACCGCGCCGTGGTGTCCCGGGGGCGCCTCACCCGGCCGGGGACCGTGCGGAGCGGGTCCGGGCTGCGGCTGCCGCGCCTGCCACGGATCGTGCTGTCGGGGATCTGGATGAGTCACGTTCGCACCTTAGAACATGGCGGGCGGACGCACACCCCGCGGCCGACGCGCGGCGTCGGCCCCGCGCGCGCCGCCCCACGCACGACGAAGGGGGCACCCCCGAAGGGGTGCCCCCGATGTCACGGGCGGCCGGGCGGTGCTACTCCCGCTTGCCCGCGGCCGACTCCTCGACCTCGGGCGTGTCCGGCACCGCGGCCGGCTTGGGCACGCCCTTGAAGGTGAACTTGGCGTCCGTGCCCTCGCCCTCGGCGTCGATCACCACGATCTGACCCGCCTTGAGGTCGCCGAACAGGATCTTCTCGGACAGCTGGTCCTCGATCTCCCGCTGGATCGTCCGGCGCAGCGGACGGGCGCCCAGCACGGGGTCGAACCCGCGCTCGGACAGGATCTGCTTGGCCTTGGGCCGCAGCTCGATCCCCATGTCCCGCTCCTTGAGACGGCTGTCCAGGCTCGTGATCATCAGATCCACGATCTGGAAGATCTCCTTCTCCGTCAGCTGGTGGAAGACGATGATGTCGTCCACACGGTTGAGGAACTCGGGCCGGAAGTTGGTCTTGAGCTCCTCGCTGACCTTGGCCTTCATCCGCTCGTAGTTGGTCTGGGCGTCGTCCTCCTTGGCGAAGCCCATGGCCTGGCCCTTGGAGATGTCCCGGGTGCCCAGGTTGGTCGTCATGATGATGACCGTGTTCTTGAAGTCGACGTTGCGACCCTGGGCGTCGGTGAGACGTCCCTCCTCCAGCACCTGGAGCAGCGAGTTGAAGATGTCGTTGTGGGCCTTCTCGATCTCGTCGAAGAGCACCACGGAGAACGGCTTGCGGCGCACCTTCTCGGTGAGCTGGCCGCCCTCCTCGTAGCCCACGTACCCGGGCGGGGAGCCGAACAGCCGCGAGACGGTGTGCTTCTCCATGAACTCGGACATGTCCAGCTGGATCAGCGCGTCCTCGTCCCCGAACAGGAACTCGGCCAGCGTCTTGGACAGCTCGGTCTTACCCACACCGGACGGACCGGCGAAGATGAACGAACCACCCGGGCGCTTGGGGTCCTTGAGCCCGGCGCGGGTACGGCGGATCGCTTGGGAGAGCGCCTTGATGGCGTCCTCCTGGCCGATGACGCGCCGGTGCAGCTCGTCCTCCATGCGCAGCAGCCGGGAGGACTCCTCCTCGGTGAGCTTGAAGACCGGGATGCCGGTGGAGGCGGCCAGGACCTCGGCGATGAGCTCCTCGTCCACCTCGGCCACGACGTCCATGTCGCCGGCCTTCCACTCCTTCTCCCGCTGCGCCTTCTTGCCCAGGAGCTGCTTCTCGTCGTCGCGCAGCGACGCCGCCTTCTCGAAGTCCTGCGCGTCGATCGCGGACTCCTTGTCGCGGCGCACCCCGGCGATCTTCTCGTCGAACTCGCGCAGGTCCGGCGGAGCGGTCATCCGGCGGATGCGCATCCGCGAGCCCGCCTCGTCGATGAGGTCGATCGCCTTGTCCGGCAGGAACCGGTCGCTGATGTAGCGGTCGGCCAGCTGCGCGGCGGCCACCAGCGCGCTGTCGGTGATGGAGACCCGGTGGTGGGCCTCGTAGCGGTCGCGCAGGCCCTTGAGGATCTCGATGGCGTGCGTGATGGTCGGCTCGTCCACCTGGATGGGCTGGAAGCGGCGCTCCAGCGCGGCGTCCTTCTCCAGGTACTTGCGGTACTCGTCCAGCGTGGTCGCGCCGATGGTCTGCAGCTCACCCCGGGCCAGCATGGGCTTGAGGATGGAGGCGGCGTCTATGGCACCCTCCGCCGCGCCCGCGCCGACCAGCGTGTGCAGCTCGTCGATGAACAGGATGATGTCGCCGCGGGTGCGGATCTCCTTGAGCACCTTCTTGAGGCGCTCCTCGAAGTCACCGCGGTAGCGGCTGCCCGCGACCAGCGCGCCCAGGTCCAGCGTGTACAGCTGCTTGTCCTTGAGCGTCTCCGGGATCTCGCCCTTGACGATCTTCTGGGCCAGGCCCTCGACCACGGCCGTCTTGCCGACACCGGGCTCACCGATCAGGACCGGGTTGTTCTTGGTCCTGCGGGACAGGACCTGCATGACCCGCTCGATCTCCTTGTCCCTGCCGATGACCGGGTCGAGCTTGCTCTCCCGGGCGGCCTGGGTCAGGTTGCGGCCGAACTGGTCCAGCACCAGCGAGGTGGAGGGGGTGGACTCCGACGAGGCACCGGTGGCCTGCGGCTCCTTGCCCTGGTAGCCGTGCAGCAGCTGGATGACCTGCTGGCGCACGCGGTTGAGGTCCGCGCCCAGCTTGACCAGGACCTGGGCGGCGACGCCCTCGCCCTCGCGGATCAGGCCCAGCAGTATGTGCTCGGTACCGATGTAGTTGTGGCCCAGCTGAAGCGCCTCGCGCAGCGACAGCTCCAGGACCTTCTTGGCCCTCGGGGTGAACGGGATGTGCCCCGACGGGGCCTGCTGCCCCTGGCCGATGATCTCCTCAACCTGCTGCCGAACCGCTTCGAGGCTGATACCAAGGCTCTCCAGAGCCTTGGCGGCGACGCCCTCACCCTCGTGGATGAGACCGAGCAGGATGTGCTCCGTACCGATGTAGTTGTGGTTGAGCATCCTGGCCTCTTCCTGGGCCAGAACCACCACTCGCCGCGCGCGGTCGGTAAACCTCTCGAACATGTCTCGTCGCTCCTCTACAGAGCGGTCAGGCAGGGACGGTTCACTCCGACCCAACTCTTCCGCATATCGGCCCCACAGGGATGAACCGCCCCGGGGAGCGCTGTCGCACCCGTCCGTACGGTCGACCGGCTGCCGACCAGACGTAGGCCTCCGTACGGTCGGCCGCAGCCGTCCGTGCCAGAGACTTTCCCCGACGATAGGGCGTTCACCCAACATCCAACTACCAATTGCGGCGCCAGATTTCCCTGTACGCCGAAGGCGAACGGCCCGGGCTCTCCCTGTGTCACAGGAGTGCCCGGACCGCGCACGTGTAAGCGTTATCGGCTCTGAGCGAACAAGCCGCGTGTTGTTCTTCCGACCGGACCGTTCGGGCGGGGAAAGCGGGAAATACGCGCCGTCGACCGGGGCGGGGGATGGTGTGGGACTCGGGTCCCGCGACCGGGGCCGCGGGACCGGAAGCGAGTGCCCTTCCCCGGCGGCCGGGAGGTCGCGTGCGGCCCCGACCGTTCGTGGGCGGTCGCGCGCGGAGGCGGCGTCGGGGCGCTCCGGCGGACTGCCCCGCCCCGCCTCGCCGTCCGGCCCAGCGCGTGGGTATGGCGGCGGAGGTCTGGAGCCGCGGGGCCGCAGGAGCGCTGTCATCGGCGCGGAGCCCTGTCCGGCGCCCCGTACCGCCCGAAGGACCCGTCGGGCCCGGCGTATCCCCTGGCATCCCGTGTCACTGGGCCGCGCCGCGGCCCGGGATGGTCGGGTTCGGGTGTCTTCCCCCGGCAGGTACCGACCGTAATTCGATCAAGACCTGACAACATTTCGGCGAACCGGGGGTCGGCGGCAAACCTAGCCCTTGATGGCCTCATATTCGGCGACGATCGCCGCGGGGATACGGCCGCGCTCATTGACGGGCTTGCCCGCGGCCTTCGCCCAGGCGCGAATCTCGGCGCTGCGCTCACGGCTGGGAGCATTCCGGCTGCCGGTGCGGCGGCCCGCGCTGCGGGACGCCTTGGCCGGAGCCTTGCGGGCCGCGTCGACGAACGGAGTAAGGGCCTCGCGGAGCTTGGCCGCATTACCCGCGCTGAGGTCGATTTCGTACACGGAGCCGTCCAGACCGAACGTCACCGTCTCCTCGGCCTCGCCGCCGTCGAGGTCGTCGACCAGGAAAACCTGGACCTTCTGTGCCATGGAATCAAACCTTTCAGAAGAGCGGTGTCTCCACACCTGAATGTAAAGCTATCTCGCGAGAACGCGGAAGACAATTCCCGGCGTGCCTGAAATCACCCGGACACCGTGTCGGGTTTCGGGGGTCACCGGCGGGCGCGCGGGATCGCCGAGATGGCCCGCGCACGCGCGTGGCCGGTTCGCCGCTCCCCGGGGAGCGCGTGATCGGTCGAGTACCGTATCAACGACCGTCGGATTCGGTGCGTTCCCCACCCCGGACAATCGGCGTCTCGTTCGCGGCTCCCGGCTCGGCGGCCTCGGAGCCGTCCCTGCCCTCACCCGTACCCTCGGCGGTCCTGTCCTCGCTGACCAGGCTCCCGTCCATGCGGCGGGGCGCCATCTCCTTGCGCAGGAGCTGGATGACGAAGGTGCAGAAGACGGCACCGACAACCACCGGTGGGATGAGCGCCGACAATACGTCGATCAGTCCGGGGGGAAGCACCGACGACAAAAAGTTCCCCATCGAAGCCGTCCACCCTTCCTGGTTGTTACTTATTGCAGCAAATACCCGACTCCGTGTCGGGCTGCTCCTGGGGGATGGCTCGCCGGGCACCCGGGCAAACGCATACCGGACATCATAGACATCGTTTGCCCCCGGTTTGACACTGGACGTACCCGAGACACCTCCGGCAAACCCGAAGGGGGCCAATGTCCGGCCGTGCGTTCGGCGCCCCGGTGTGTCCGCGGGGGAACACCGTGTCCACCGGTGTCAAATCCCGACCCTTCGCCACCGCTTCGCGGAACTTCCTTCAACGTGTGGGCGGGACTCCACCCCTGGGGTACACATTACCCGCCCCCTTCCCCGACCCCGCCATCCGGTTGTGCATAAGCTGCGCGGACGCGGGGCGGACGCGGTGTTGGCCCGGCTGCGGCCCGTATGGGGAACTTGGTCCCGAGTGAGCGCGAAAACCTTTAGGTCCGGGTGGTTCGCGTTGGCGCGTCGAGGTGCACAAGCATGCGGGTGTTCCCGAGGGTGTTGGGCTTAACCCGCTCCAAGTCGAGAAATTCGGCGACGCCCTCGTCATAGGAACGCAGGAGTTCCTCGTACACACGGGGGGAGACGGGTGTGCCCTGGATCCGGGCAAAGCCGTGTTTGGCGAAGAAACCGGTCTCGAATGTCAGGCAGAACACACGGCGCACACCCAACTCCCGCGCGGTGTCCAGCAGCGCGGACACGATCCGGTGTCCGACGCCGAACCCGCGCAGGGAGGGGTCCACCGCGACGGTGCGCACCTCCGCCAGGTCCTCCCAGAGCACGTGCAGCGCGCCGCAGCCCACCACGCGGTACTCGGTCCCGGCCTCGGGGGGGTCGGTGCGCTCCGCCCCGGGGGCGGGGGCGCCGTGAGGGGGCGAGGCGTGCGGGGAGGCCGGACCGGAGCCGTCGGGGACCACCTCGGCCTCGGCCACCCAGAACTCCTGGACGTCCTCGTAGAGGTTGACGGTGCTCTTGGAGAGCACGCGCCGGTCGACGGTGTAGGTGTCGACGAGGCGCCGGACGGCGGCGACGTCGCGCGTCCTGGCGCGGCGCACGTGAACATGGCGAACGGGCATAGCCGGACCAGACTACGCCCGGGCCCCGCGCCCGGCGGACGCGCGCGGTCCGAAAACGCGTCGGCACCCACCGGTGCGCCGGTGGGTGCCGTGGTGGGTGCCGCGGGCGGCTCAGATGAGCTGGCGCCGCGCGGCCCAGACGACCGCCTCGATGGGCGTGTTCACGCCGAGCACGTCGCAGATGTTGCGGATGCGGCGGCGCAGGGTGCGCGCGCTGAGTTCGAGGTGCCGGGCCGCCACCTCCGTGGTGACACCGGTGGCGATCTCGGCGAGCAGTTCGAGCTCCTCGTGGTTCAGTTCCACCGGCGCGTAGGGGCTGCTCACAGCCGTCTCGTGCGGGCGGGCCTGCAGGGGGACCACGTTCTCCCGGTGCTCCCTGGTCTGAAGGGCGCCCTGGTCGTCAGCGGTACGTCGTACGAGTGTGGCCTGTTCCACTCCGTCCTCCCTCATCATGTGAGTGCGGAACATCGACTCGTCGCCTGGCGGACGCGAGCGCGCCGGACACGGGTCTCCCCCTGGTCCGACGCGACGGATGACTTCCGGGCGCACCGCTGTCCCCCACGTATCCCTCTGGCACAGGGACTGGGGGCGGGCGCACGGACGTCGCAGGGGCCGGTTCGCTGGAGGCTGGGACGGACAGACTCCACCGAGGGCGCGCATGCGCGCGGGGAACGCGGGCCGCGTCCGGCGGTCCCTCTCCCCGCTCACCGTCGTTCTCGATCCACTTCGGCAAACTCCACGGGTCTCGACCCGCTCACAGCACGCTAGGCCGCAGAGATGATACCGTCAAGGCCCCATAAATCACCATGTGTAGTTATGGCGGCCCTTTCCGTGACAAAGTAATGGAAGGGAAAATACGCCGACTACATTGACCTGCGTAAACAACGTTCAGCGGAGAGTGGCCGAGTTCGCCGCGCCCCGGTCGGCAAAACTTCGGAACTGTCCGACCGGCCACGCGGCCGTGGCCCCCGGTTCGCGCGGCCTGTCCGACCGGGATGGCGGAACCCGTGGTACGGGCCCTGTCCCGGCGCAGGGGACGGGGCCGCCGCACCGCGTGCGCGACGGCCCCGCTCCGCCTTTCGGTCATCCGACCGGCGCCGTTATATCCCCGGTAAATCCGGGCCCATGGTGCTCCGGCTCAATCCCCGGAAGGCTTCACGAGCGGGAAAAGGACAGTTTCCCGGATGTTCTTTCCGGTGAAGGCCATGAGCAGGCGGTCGATACCGACCCCCACACCGCCGGTCGGCGGCATTCCGTACTCCAGGGCCCGCAGGAAGTCCTCGTCCAGCTGCATCGCCTCGGGGTCGCCCTCGGCGGCCATCAGCGACTGCCGGGTGAGGCGCTCGCGCTGCTCGACCGGGTCGACCAGCTCCGAGTAGCCCGTGCCCATCTCCATGCCGAACCCGATGAGGTCCCACTTCTCGGTGAGCAGCGGGTCCTCGCGGTGCTGCCGGGTGAGCGGGCTGGTCTCCACCGGGAAGTCGCGCACGAAGGTGGGCTGGACGAGCGTGTGCTCCACCAGCTCCTCGAAGACGTGCTCCACGAGCTTGCCCTGTCCCCAGGAGGGGTCGTACTCCACTCCCCGGGAGTCGGCCAGGCGGCGGACCTCGTCGATCGGCGTGCGCGGGTCGACCTCGGCCCCCAGCGCCTCGGACACCGCCCCGTACAGGGTGACCTGCGGCCACTCCCCGCCCAGGTCGTAGGTGCGCCCGTCCCGCTCGACCACCGTCGAGCCGAACACGGCGCGCGCCGCCTCCTGGATGAGTTCGCGGGTCAGGTCGGCCATGACGTTGTAGTCGGCGTAGGCCTGGTAGAACTCCAGCATCGTGAACTCGGGGTTGTGCGTGGAGTCCGCGCCCTCGTTGCGGAAGTTGCGGTTGACCTCGAAGACCTTCTCCAGACCGCCCACGACCAGCCGCTTGAGGGACAGCTCGGGGGCGATGCGCAGGTACAGGTCCATGTCGTAGGCGTTGATGTGGGTGGTGAAGGGGCGCGCCGTGGCGCCGCCGTGCACCCGCATCAGCATGGGCGTCTCGACCTCGACGAAGTCGCGGGAGGCGAGCCCCTCGCGGATCGCGCGGATGGCGGCCGAGCGGCGGCGCACCATCTGCTGGGACTCGGGGTTGACGATGAGGTCGACGTAGCGCTGGCGGACCCGGGCCTCGGGGTCGGTCAGGCCCTTGTGCTTCTCCGGGAGCGGGCGCAGGCACTTGGCGGTCAGCGTCCAGCCGGTCACCAGGATCGACAGCTCGCCGCGGCGGGAGGTGATGACCTCCCCCTCCACGCCCACGTGGTCGCCGAGGTCGACGTCGGCCTTCCAGGCGTCCAGGCGCTCCCGGCCCACCTGGTCCAGGGACAGCATGATCTGGATGTCGCCGGTCTCGTCGCGCAGGGTGGCGAAGCACAGCTTGCCGCCGGTGCGGTAGAGCATGACGCGCCCGGCGACGGAGACCTCCACGCCGGTGCGGGTGTCCGGCTCCAGTCCCTGGTGTTTGTCGCGCACGGCCCCGATCGACGTGGACCGCGGGAAGGTCACGGGGAAGGGGTCGGTGCCCTCCTCACGCAGCCGGTCCAGCTTCTGGCGCCGGACCCGCATCTGTTCGGGCAGGTCGTCGTAGGTGTCGTCGTGCGCGTCATTCACGCGCACGATCCTACCGGCGGCCGCGGTCCGGCCCGACCGGTCGGCGTCCGCGGGCGTAGGGCGCGCTGCGGCGGTCGCGGTCCCGTCCCGGGGTAGGGGCACGGTGGGTCGGCAGTGACGCGGATCACTAGTATTGCGCTGCCCTGACCCGCGCCTTCACAGCCGAGAGCAGTACCTACCGAGAGATGGATCCCACTGGTGAGTGTTGAGGGAAGCACGAGAGCCGTCGTCACGGCGCTGTGCGCGAACCTGGGAATCGCCGCGACGAAGTTCGTGGCCTACCTCCTGACCGGATCGTCGTCGATGATGGCCGAGTCCATCCACTCGGTCGCCGACTCCAGCAACCAGGCGCTGCTGCTCATCGGCGGCAAGCGGGCGCGCCGGGGCGCCACGGAGGAGCACCCCTTCGGCTACGGCCGCGAGCGCTACGTGTACGCGTTCATGGTGGCGATCGTGCTGTTCAGCCTGGGCGGCCTGTTCGCGCTCTACGAGGCCTGGCACAAGATCTCCCACCCCGAGCCGATCACGTCCTGGCAGTGGGTCCCCGTGGCCGTGCTGCTGGTGGCGATCGTGCTGGAGTCGTTCGCCATGCGCACGGCGATCAAGGAGTCCAACGCGGTCCGGGGCAAGGCGAGCTGGGTGCAGTTCGTCCGCCGTTCCAAGTCCCCCGAACTGCCGGTGATCCTGCTGGAGGACGCGGGCGCGCTGCTGGGCCTGGTGTTCGCCCTGGTCGGCGTCGGCCTGACCCTGATCACCGGCAACGGCCTGTGGGACGGCTTGGGCACCGCCGCCATCGGCGTCCTCCTGGTGGTCATCGCGGTCGTGCTGGCCGTCGAGGTCAAGAGCCTGCTGATCGGCGAGGCCGCCACGAGCGAGAACGTGCGGGCCATCCGCCGGGCCGTCGAGTCGGTCGAGGACATCGACCGCCTGATCCACATGCGCACCCAGCACGTGGGCCCCGAGGAGCTGCTGGTGGCCGCCAAGGTGGCCGTGGACGCGCACGACGACGCGGGCCGGATCACGCGGGCGATCAACGAGGCCGAGGAGCGCATCCGGGCCGCGGTGCCCATCGCCACGCTGGTCTACATCGAGCCGGACCTGTTCCGGAGCGGGGCCTCGCCGGAGGCGTCCTCCGGCACCGTCTCCTCGGGCTGAACCGGGGGTGGTGCGGCGGCCGGGACCGGTCGCCGCACCGCACCTGCGACCGCGAACTCCCGGAAACCGTTTCTTTACACACGGTAACAGGTGTAATCTGGGTGCATGAGTCGCACAAACATTGACATCGACGACGAACTGGTCACTACCGCCATGGAACGCTTCCAGGTGAGCACCAAGCGCGAAGCCGTGGACATCGCCCTTCGCCGGGCCGTGGGCACACCTCTCACCAAGGAGTTCCTCCTCAGCCTGGAGGGCATCGGCTGGGAGGGCGACCTGGACGAGATGCGCCGCTCCGGCTTCGAGGGCGGGGCACCCACCTCGTGAACACCGTCTATCTGGTGGACAGCTCCGCCTGGGTGGAGTACCTGCGCAAGACCGGTTCCGAGACCCACGTCTTCGTCAGGGAACTCATCGAGCGCGGCGTCCACCTGGCCACGACCGAACCCGTCGCCGCCGAGATCCTGAGCGGGGCGAAGAGCTCCACCGAGCTCCAGCAGCTGGAACGCCTCACCGACGGCCTGATCCAGCTGTCCCTGGACAACAGGCTCGACTTCCACCATTCGGCGGGCATCTACCGTGAGGCCCGCTCCAGGGGCAAGACGATCCGCAAGCTCTACGACTGCCTCATCGCGGCCGTCGCCCTGCGCACCGACGCGGTCCTCGTGCACTGCGACCGCGACTTCGACCACCTCGCCGAGGTGTTCCCCCGGCTGCGCGTGCAGCGGCACGACCAAAACTGAGCCCGCCGGGGCGGAAAGGCCGCCTCCCGCTCCCCCGCCCCGGACCCGGATCAGCCGACGTTGCGCTCGTAGACCAGGCGCAGGCCGATGAGGGTCAGCCACGGCTCGTGCAGGTCGACCGTCTCGCACTCGGCCACCACGATGGAGGCGAGCCCCCCGGTGGCCACCACGGTCACGTCGTCGGGCGCGTCGGTGAGCTCGGCGACCATGCGGTCCACGATCCCGTCCACCTGGCCCGCGAACCCGAACACGATCCCCGAGCGCAGCGCCTCGGTGGTGTTCTTGGCGATGGCCGCGCGCGGCTTGACGATCTCCACCATGTGCAGCTGGGCGCCGCGCCGGGAGAGGGCGTCCACGGAGATGTCGATGCCCGGGGCGATGGCCCCGCCCACGTACTCCCCGCGCGCGCTGACCGCGTCGAAGGTGGTCGCGGTCCCGAAGTCCACCACCACCGCGGGACCGCCGTAGAGGTGGTTGGCGGCCAGCGCGTTGATGATCCGGTCGCTGCCCACCTCCTTGGGGTTGTCCATCCGGATCGGCACCCCGGTCTTGACGCCGGGTTCGACGATCACGGCCGGGACGTCCCCGAAGTGGCGGCGGAACATGTCCCGCATCTCGTGCTGCACCGACGGGACCGAGCAGCACAGGGCGATGCCGTCGATGTCCTCGGGGCGGCCCAGGCTGCTGCCGTCGACGAGCCCGCGCAGGACCACGGCCCACTCGTCGGCCGTGCGCCTGGTGTCGGTTCCCACCCTCCAGTGTTCGAGAAGGTCGTCGGATGCGAAGAGACCGAAGACCGTCTCGGAGTTGCCGACGTCGATCGCGAGCAGCATGCTGGGGGCCTCATCCGTGGTCGAAGTGGTGTGTTCTCAAGGAATCTTCCACCAACCGGGCCGCTCACAACAGGTCAAGTGCGATATCCAGCGCCGGGCTGGAGTGGGTGAGCGCCCCGACCGCCAGGTAGTCCACCCCGGTGCGGGCCACGTCACCCGCCACGTCCAGGGTCAGGCCCCCGGAGGACTCCAGCCGCGCACGGCCCGCGACCAGCGCGACCGCCTCGCGGAGCCGCTCGACGGTGAAGTTGTCGAGCAGGATCTCCTCGGCGCCCGCGGCGATGGCGTCCTCGATCTGGTCGGTCCGGTCCACCTCCACCTCCAGGGGGAGGTCGGGGAAGCGCGCGCGGATGGCGCGGACCGCCTCGCCGACGCCGCCCGCGGCGACGACGTGGTTGTCCTTGACCAGTCCGGCGTCGCTGAGGCCGTAGCGGTGGTTGACCCCGCCGCCGCAGCGCACGGCGTACTTCTCCAGCGCGCGCAGCCCCGGCCGGGTCTTGCGGCTGTCCCGGATCCGGGCGCCGGTCCCGGCCACGGCGTCCACCCAGGCGCGGGTGGCGGTGGCGATTCCGGACATGTGGGTGAGGAAGTTGAGCGCGGTCCGCTCCGCGGTGAGCAGGTCGCGGGTGCGCGCGGTGACCGTCATCAGGACGTCGCCGCGCTTGACCGCGTCGCCGTCGGCCACGGTCCGGTGCGCCTCCAGGGCCCCGTCGGCGACCAGCCAGAAGACGAGTTCGGCGAGCGGGAGGCCGCTGACGGTGCCGTCGGCGCGGGCCACCACGTGCGCGGTGCGCACCTGGTCGCCGGGGATGGTCGCGACGGTGGTGACGTCGATGCCCGGTCCCGCGGTGAGGTCCTCGGACAGGGCGCGGCGGACCAGGTCCACGTGGGATTGCGAGGGGGCGGTGTACGGGAGGGCGAACTCGGCGCGCGCGTCCGGGTGGACGCCCGAACCGGTGAGGGGGAGGCCGATGGAGTCCAGTTCCGCGGTGAGCGCGGGCGGCAGGGAGGGCGTCCAGTCCTCATCCGTGGTCACGATGGTGTTCCCTTCCAGTCGGACGACGACGGGGCGGATCCGGAGCCCGGGTACGGGCTCGGGGTGGTCGGCGCGCTGGTGCGCGCCCCTGCTCTCGGTCCTGTGCAGCGCGGCGGCGGCCACGAGCCGGGCCGAGGTGAGCAGGTTGGCGGTCTCCCAGGCGGCCACGTCGGGGGTGGCCGGGGAAGCCGGACGGGCGAGGGCGTCGAGTTCGGCGGTCAGCTCGGCGAGCCCCTCGCCGGTGCGCAGCACCCCGGCGTGGCGTGACATCAGGGTGCGCACGCGGGCCGCGGCGGCGGGGTCGGGGAGCGCGGTGACGGTGCCGACGGCCTCGACCCGCGCGGGCCGGGGGGCGGGGGCGCCCGCCAGGCGGGCGGCGATCCGGTCGGCGTAGACCAGGCCCTCCAGCAGGGAGTTGGAGGCGAGCCGGTTGGCGCCGTGCACCCCCGTGCGGGCGACCTCTCCCACGGCCCACAGGCCGGGGACCGAGGTGCGGCCGTCGATGTCGACCTCGGCGCCGCCGGAGGCGTAGTGGGCGGCGGGGGCGACGGGGACCGGCTGGGTGAGCGGATCGATGCCGTGCTCGCGGCAGGAGGCGAGGATGGTCGGGAAGCGCCGCTCCCAGGTGGCCGGGCCGAAGTGGCGGGTCTCCAGGTAGACGTGGTCGACGCCCTGCTCGGCCATCGTGCGGGCGATGGTGCGCGCCACCACGTCGCGGGGGGCGAGGTCGGCCAGCTCGTGGACGCCCTCCATGATGCGCACGCCTTCGGCGTCCACCAGGTAGGCGCCCTCCCCGCGCAGGGCCTCGGAGACCAGGGGCTGGCGCCCGCGCGCCTCGGGGCCGAGCCAGAGCACCGTGGGGTGGAACTGGATGAACTCCAGGTCGCGCAGGCGCGCCCCGGCGCGGGCGGCCAGGGCGAGGCCGTCCCCGGTGGACACGGGCGGGTTGGTGGTGGCGGCGAAGACCTGTCCCATGCCGCCGGTGGCCAGCACCACGGCGGGGGCCAGGACCGCGCCGACGCCGTCGCGGGCGCCCTCGCCCATGACGTGCAGGGTGGCGCCGCACACCGCTCCCGTGTCGGGGTCGCGCAGGGCGTCCAGGGCCACGGCGTGCTCGACGGCCTCGATGCGCTCCTCGGCCAGGACGGCGGCCACGAGGGCGCGCTGGATCTCGGCGCCGGTGGCGTCGCCGCCCGCGTGCGCGACGCGGTCGGCGCGGTGGCCGCCCTCACGGGTGAGGGCCAGGGCGCCGTCCTCGGCGAGGTCGAACTCGGCGCCCAGCCCGATGAGCCAGCGCAGGGAGTCGGGGCCCTCGGCGGCCAGGACGTTGACGGCGTGGGGGTCGGACAGGCCCGCCCCCGCCAGGTGGGTGTCGACCATGTGGGCGACGGGCCCGTCCTCGGGCGCCATTGCGGCGGCGATCCCGCCCTGGGCGTAGGCGGTGGAGCCGGTGGACAGGCGGTCCTTGGTGACGAGCACGACCCGGCCGCGTTCGGTGCGCTGGACGTAGCGCAGCGCGGTGCTCAGACCGGCGATGCCCGAGCCGACGACCGCGACGTCGGCCTCGATCGTCCACCCCGGCTCGGGGGCGTCGAGCCGTGTCTGGAGGGGTGTGCTCATCCGTGTTCTCTCTTCCGGGGTGCCGCCGGTACGCGGCGCTGGTGTGCGGGGGGTTCGGGCGTCCACGGGGTTCTGGAGGGGCCGGAGACGGGTTCCCGTGGGGGAACTGCGCCGTAGGCGTCGGTTGAGGGTGGTGGTGGACGACGGGTGGGCACGAGCGAACCCGCCGGAGACACCGCTGTGCCTGCTACAACCCCATTCCCGTTCTCCGGGCGCCCGGACAAGGAAGACACCGCGCCGCAGGCGTCCGTTGAGGGCGGTAGCCCGTCCCGACGCGCAGCGTCCCCGACGGGCGATGGCGGGCGACGGGTGGGCCGAAGCGGAGCGGAGGTCCAAAGAAAACACTGCCTAGAGGGCCAGGGACACGTTGTCGATGAGCCGGGTCGCGCCCACGCGGGCGGCGACGGCCAGGACGGCCCCGCCCGCGTGGTCGGCGGGGACGTCGGCGAAGGTGGCCGGATCGACCAACGCGAGGTAGTCGAGTTCGACGGGCGGCTCGGCCCCGGCCGCGTCGTCCAGGACGGCCCGGGCCGCGGCGCGGACGGCGTCGGGGCCCCCGGGGGCGGCGGCGCGGCCCGCCTCCAGGGCGCGGGACAGGGACAGGGCGCTGGCGCGCTCGGCCGCGGACAGGTAGACGTTGCGGCTGGAGGTGGCCAGGCCGTCGGGGTCGCGCAGGGTGGGCGCGCCGACGATCTCCACGGGCATGTTGAGGTCGGCGGCCATGCGGCGGACCACGGCGAGCTGCTGGGCGTCCTTGCTGCCGAAGACCGCGAGGTCCGGGCCGACCAGGTGCAGGAGCTTGCTGACCACGGTGAGCACGCCGGTGAAGAACCCGGGGCGGGAGGCGCCCTCCAGCCGGTCGCCCATCGCGCCCGCGTGGACGGTGACCGTCTGCTCGGCGGGGTACATGGTGTCGACGCCGGGGGCGAAGACCACGTCGACGCCCTCCTCCGCGCACACGGCGGTGTCGGTGTCCAGGGTGCGCGGGTAGCGGTCGAAGTCCTCGTTGGGCCCGAACTGGAGCGGGTTGACGAAGACGCTGACGACCACGGTGTCGGCGCGTTCGCGGGCCAGGCGCATGAGGCTGCGGTGGCCCTCGTGCAGGGCGCCCATGGTGGGGACGAGGGCGACGCGTCCGGTACCCGTGAGGGCGCGGCGCAGCTCGTCGGGCGTGTGCGCGACGAGGGGGGCGGGGGCGGCGGAGTGCGGTGCGGTCATCGGTGGTTTCCCGTGGTGGTATTCTGCGTCGCGGCGGCCGTGCGCGCGCCGGACCCGGCGGCGTCTCAGCGGCGGAGGACGTCGAGCAGGCGCGCGGCGTCCTCGGGCTTGAGCATTCCGGCGTTGATGGCGCGGTCGGCGGTGAGCCGGGCGAGTTCGACGTAGCTGGCCACGCTCTCGGGCGCGTTCTCCCGCAGCTGCTCGATGTGCCCGGCGACGGTTCCGGCGTCGCCGCGCAGGACGGGGCCGCTCAGACCGTGGATGCCCAGGCGCAGGGCGTTGTCCAGGGCCGCGCTGAGCATGGGGGCGAGCATGCGGCCGGGTTCGGGGACCCCGGCGGAGGCGAGCAGGGCGGCGCTGTCGGAGACCAGGGTGACCAGGTGGTTGGCGCCTCCGGCGAGGGCCGCGTGGTAGAGGGTGCGCTTGTCCTCGGTGATCCACACGGGTTCGGCGCCCATCTCGACGACGAGGGCCTCGGCGATGGGGCGCAGCTGCTCGGGCGCGGTGACGCCGAACGCGCAGTTGGCGAGGCGGTCGATGTCCTCGTCGCGCCCGGTGAAGGTCATGGCGGGGTGGAGCGCGAGGGGCAGGGCGCCGACGAGGGTGGCGGGGGCCAGGACGCCGTAGCCGTGGGCTCCGCTGGCGTGGACGAGGATCTTGCCGCGCAGGTCGGTGCCGGTGGAGGCGAGCCCTTCGACGAGTTCGGGGAGGGCGTCGTCGGGGACGGTGAGCAGGACGAGGTCGCTGGCCTCGGCGACCCGGGCCGGTTCGAGCACGCGCGCGGTGGGCAGGCGGTCGGCGACCCGGGCCCGGGAGGCGTCGGAGACCGCGGAGGCGGCGACGACCTTGTGCCCGGCCCGACCCAGGGCCTGGCCGAGGACGGAGCCGACCCGTCCGGATCCGATGACGCCGATCCGCAGGCGGGCGGGGCGTCCCTGCGTCGTCTCCATGTGTGCCCCCTCGTGGTCCGAACGCGTGGGGCGCGTCCGGTTCCTGTCGTTCCGGGGCGCCTGAGCACACGATAGTCCTCCCCGGCCGGTGACCTGCCGACCCGCCCCCGGGCACGCGTGTGGGGACGGACACCGCGTCCGCCCCCACCACCCGGCACGTGGGCCCCCTCCGCGGGACCGGCCGGATCAGTCCTGGATGATCACCCCGGTGTTGAAGCACGAGCCCAGGGACTGGCCGAAGGCGGCGTTGGAGTTGCCGCAGCCCACGTTGCCGTTCGTCAGGCCGTTGATGTAGGAGAGGTTGCCGCTGAAGTCGGAACCGTGGTTGGAGGTCCAGGTGCCGACGTTCGCGGCCGCCGGTGCCGCGGTGAGGAGGACCCCGGCGGAGGCGAGGATCACGGCACTGGTGGCGAGCGTCTTCTTGAGCACTACACGTCTCCTTCTGTGTCCGGTCGGGGGGACCGCCGGACGGCTGGTTGTGTGGCGGCTCCCTGGGGAACCGCTCAAGAAATTACCCCCGGGAAGCCTTCGTTTCCCCGCTTTGAACTGGACTTATAACCAGAAGCGTCCTTATGCTCACACTGGGTGCGCACGCCTCTCGGGTGTGTTCGGGACAAAGGCCCAGACATCGGCGGGAGGCGTGTGCGCGCAGCGTCACCGGTCGGGCGGTTTCCAGTCGGACGACAATTGCGGTTGCGGCCGAGCGGAAGGGGGCGGGTCGCGGACGGGGTTCGCGGGGCGGATCCGGGAGGACCGGGTGCGGGTCCCGGACACGGCGAAGGCGCCACCCCGTCGTCACGGGATGGCGCCTCGTTCGGGAGCCCGTCGCCCGGCGGGGCCGGGACGGGCCGTCCTGAGCTGCTATCAGTTCTTCACGGTGGCGCCGGAGTCGACGCAGTTGGCGCCGGCCACACCGAGGACCGCGATGGCGTTGCCGCAGACGTTGATCGGCACGTCCAGGTCGGCCACGAGCTGGTTGCCCCCCAGGATGCTTCCGTTGCCAGAGGTCGAGACGTGGCTGTTGGCCATGGCCGGAGCGCCGGTGAACAGGACGCCCGCGGCGGCGGCGACGATGGCACTGGCGGCGAAAGCCTTCTTCAGCATGTGGTTTCTCCCGTCGGACCGGTTGGCGGGGGGCGCCAACCGGTCAATACCATTGACTATGTGTATGACACTGAACACTCCCCGTGTTCGGTCACCATTTAGCCATACTCCCTCGCCCCGCGTGGCCATAACGCGAAAGCATTTCACGGCCGCGAGCTGGAATTATCACCATCCGTACGCATCCATGTCCGACATGTGAACCACAAAAGGAAGCCCGAGAGTCCCTTAATGTGACGCACGACACATCAGCGTTCGGGGGTGTCCCGGGTCCCCTCCGTACCGTCCTCGGCGGAGGTGTCGGCGGTGCCGTCTTTCCCGGTTTCCGCGGCCCCTGACCCCGGATCCTCGGATTCGGGACCTTCGGCACTCGGAGCCAGGAAGCGCGGACGGCCGCCCGGCGGCGGCGCGGCCGGGGCCTCGACGGGCGTCGGGCCCTCCGGGTCCCCGGCGTTTTCCGGCCCCCCGGCGGCGGGCGCGGGCTCCCCGGGTCCGGCCTCCTCGAAGGAGGGCCGCCCGGCGGCCCCGGTCCGGCGGGTGAGGGTGGCGCGGGTCGCCCAGCGCTCCGTGCCCGCCGCGGGCACCCGGGCCCGGCGCCCGTGCTCGGCCAGCGCGTCCAGGAAGCGGCGCGCCTCCCGGGCCTCGCGCCCGTGGGCCCTGGCTCGAACCGGCCCGGGGGGCGTGTCCACGTCCACCGCGACACGCCCCGTCAGGCGGGCCAGCGGCCCGGCCACCAGGCGCGCCGTCTGGACGCGCTCCACCGGGACGATCTCCGTCACCAGGCAGAACAGGCCGCGCGTGCTGACGAAGAGGTGCTCGTCCACGCCCATCAGGTTCGGCACCGGCCTGTCGTTGGGCACGAGCGGCACGTGGGCCGCCTCGCTCTCCGGGAACAGCTCGTTGACCAGGGCGAAGGCCGTGCGGCGCGGCGCCACGGGCAGCAGGGTGGACGAGTCGGCCTGGCGCGCGCCCGCGTAACCGGCGACGTTGGCCTCGACCCGGGCCACGCCCAGGGCCCGCCAGAGCAGGGGCTCGACCACACGCACGGCCTGCACGCGCCCCGGCGGGACGGTCTGCATGCGCCGCTGGAACATGCCGTAGCGCAGGCGCAGGCCGTCGGAGGACAGGGAGGCGTAGTAGTCGGTGTAGCGGGCCAGGGGCCCCCAGAAGTAGCGCAGCAGCCCCAGGGTGAGCGGGAGGAGCGCGCCCACCACGCCCGGTTCCGCGAAGACCGCGCCCGCGGTGGCGAGCATGAGCAGCGCGATGAAGGACAGCAGGACCGGCACGCGGAAGGTCAGCGCGCCGAGGAGCAGCAGGAAGGGCAGCCGGTAGAACGGCCACTCCGGCGCCTCGGGCGAGCGCCCGGGGAGTCCGGCGGCGTGCGCGAGGACGGCCACGCGCAGGCGCTCGGCCAGGACGCGGGGCAGGCAGCGCAGCCGGATGTCGCTCCCGTCGCCGCCCGCCAGCTCGACGCGCAGTTCGGCCATGCCGAACACCTGGAGGAACAGGGGCCGGACCACGTCCACCGCCTGGAGGCGGCTGAGCGGCACCTCGCGCGAGCTGCGCCTGACCAGGCCGCTGTGGACGACCAGGTGGTCCTCGCGCAGCCCGAAGGTGGCGTACCACCACGCGGGCAGGGCGTAGGCGAGCGTGCCGAAGACGACGGCCACCGCCATCATCACGACCCAGGCGAAGCCGAAGGTGTTGAGGATGGGGCCGACCAGCGCCACGAACACCAGGGTCACCGCGACGACCTGGAGCGGGACGCTCATCCAGTGCGCGCGGAACACGCCCGTGGTGACGTCGTCCTCCGGTCGCGGGGGCCGGACCGGCTGGGGCCGCCAACCGGTCGGGGGCGCCATGGCCTGCGGCCGCGGCGGACCGAACGGCGGCCCCGGGTGCCCCGGAGGGCCCTGGTACCACTGCGGACCGGCGGGCCCCGGTCGGACGTGCGGGCCCGGGGACCCCTGCGGCGGCTGAGCTGGTCCGTGCACTTACAACCCCGTCGAGAAGCTCTCACTGCGCGCCGCGAGCCGGTCGCGCATCCGGACGGCCTCGGCCAGCGGCAGCCCGACCACCCGGGTGTCCGCGGTGCTGGCGGCGGTGCGCACCTGCACGGTGGCGATGCCCAGGGCCTGTTCGAGGAGGTCGGCGGTGACATCCACGACCTGCATCCGGCCGTAGGGGATGACCACCAGCTGCCTCACGAACACCCCGTAGGTGAGGTAGAGCTCCTCGTCGGCCTCCGCGTAGCCCCACGACCGGCGGAAGAGCCCGGCCAGGACCCAGCCCGCGGCCAGGACCGCCGCGGCCAGCACCGCCCAGGCGGCGGCCCAGGGCCAGGAGGCCCGCACGAACAGCAGCACGGCGCCCCCGCCCCCGGCGATCAGGCACAGCGCGCCCACCACGATCCGGCGGTACCAGGCCAGGGCGGGCGACACACGGCTCCAGGAGGCGTCCCCGGGCGGTGCGAACGCCGCGTCGAGCGGCCTGGAGGGCCCGGGCGGCGGTGTCGTGTCACTGGTCTCCACGGAGCCAGTCAACCATCCGGGGGCAAGCACCGGCAGACCGACGCGGCGCGCAGGCGAATTCGGACGAAAGACCCCGAGGAGTCAGAACCGGGCGCCGTCCTGCGGATCGTCGTCCTCCGGGACCCGGCAGGCGTGCTCCAGGTACAGGGCGGCGGCCAGCAGCAGCCCCGACGACAGGGCCGTGCCCAGCGCGGTGAGGAACACCTCGCGGTGCACGGGCAGCACCAGCGTGTCCGACACCGACAGCGCCATCCCCGCGAAGAAGCCCAGCGCCAGGGACGCGAACAGCGCGCTGGCCTTGGCCAGGGCGACCAGGCGGGCCGCGCTGAGCGGCTGCATCGGCTCGGTGCCCGGCTCCCGGCGGATGCGCCTGCGAGTCCGCCCCGCCGTGTAGCCCTCGGCGACCGCGAGCAGCAGCAGGGTCGGGATCGCCGACCACGGCAGCAGCGGCAGCCCCGGCAGGGAGTTGGTGATCAGCACCCCCGCGAGGGCGCCGACCACCGCCAGGAGGGACGGCACCCGCCACCCGGTGGGGCGCATCCGCCCCTCCTCGTCCCGGGGCATCAGGCCCGCCCCGGCAGGCGCAGCCTCAGGTCGTCGCGCCGGCGCAGACCCTGCTCGCCGCAGGACTCCAGCAGGTCGGCGACCGGTCCCCTGCCGGGCAGGCGCGCCCCGGGGTCGGCGTCCAGCCAGGGCCGGAGCACGAACCCCCGTTCGTGGGCGCGCGGGTGCGGCAGGGTCAGCTCCGGGTCGTCGTCGCGCACGTCCCCGAACGCGATGACGTCCACGTCCAGCGTGCGTGGCCCCCACCGGACCTCGCGGACGCGGTCGAAGGCCCGCTCGGCCGCGCGGGCGCGCTCCAGCAGGGCGCGGGGCGGGCCGTCGGTGTCCACGACCAGGACCGCGTTGAGGAAGGCGCCCTGTTCGGGGCCGCCCACCGGCTCGGTCTCGTAGACGGGGGACACCGCCACCGGAACGGGCGCGTCCGCGCCGCCCAGCAGCGTGTCCACGGCCCCCTGGAGGGTCGCCATCCGGTCCCCGAGGTTGGAGCCCAGGGAGAGCACGGCGCGCCGCCTGGCGGGGTCCTGCGCGCCTCCCGGGCCCCGGGCGTCCCCGAGGTCGCCGGGCTCGCGCCGCGTCCGCTCCCGGACCACGGTGACGGCCACGTCGGCGAACTCGTGCTCGATGGGCGCGGACGGCTTGTGCACCGTCACCTCCGCCCGCTCAACCAGCGGTTCGGCCAGGCACTCCCGGGCCAGCCGCTCGGCGAGCGTCTCGATCAGGTTGACCGGCTCCCCGGTCACGATCGCGACCAGCCGGTCGGCGAGCAGGCCGTAGTGGACGGTGTCGCCCACGTCGTCGGAGGCCGCCGCCGGGGCGGTGTCCAGGTACAGCACCGCGTCGACCACGAAGTCCTGGCCCTCCCGGCGCTCGAAGTCGAACACGCCGTGGTGGCCGCGGGCCCGCAGTCCGCGGAGGGCGACGCGATCGGGCATCAGGCCTCGACCTCTCCCTCGTCCTCGTCCTCCTCCATGAGCACGGGCGAGGCGTGGTGCGACCACAGCCGCCACCCCTGGTCGGTGTCCACGAACAGGTTGGTGGTCACCACCTGGCCGCCCGCGACGAAGCCGGGACTGTCCTCCTCGGCGGTCAGCACGTTCTCCTCGCACGTGACCATGGCGATGTCGCCGCCGATCCCGATGTGGGTCTCGGTGAGCACGTACTGGATGTAGGTGACGTTGGCCATGATCAGCGACCAGGCGCGCATGATCTCGGTGCGCCCGCGCAGCAGCGGCCAGCCGGGGTTCACGCACACCAGGTCGGGCGCCTCGTGCTCCTCCGCCCAGACACTGCGCATCAGGTCGATGTCGCCGTTCTCGATGGCGCTGTAGAACTGCGCGTTGGCCTCGGCCACGCGCTCCATGACCTCCTGGCGGGACTTCACAGGCTGCCCTCCACCGGCTCGGCGCGTCCCTCGTCCAGACGGGCGCCGCCGTCGGACCAGGCGGCCGCCACGCGGACGGCGTCGGCGCTGGGACGGACGTCGTGCACCCGCACGGCCCACGCCCCCCGGTCCGCGGACAGGGTGGTGACGGCCGCGGTGGCGGCGTCGCACTCGGTGAAGGGGCGGTCCTCGCCCTTGGCGTCGCCGAGCAGGCGGCTCAGGAAGCGCTTGCGCGATCCGGCCACCAGCACGGGGCGCCCCAGCTCGTGGAAGCGCTCCAGCTCGTGCAGCAGCGCCCAGTTGTGCGCCTGCTCGGGGCGCTTGGAGAATCCCAACCCGGGGTCCAGAACGATCTGGCCGGGGTCGACACCTGCACTGATCATGGCCTCCATACGGTCGCGGAGCTCATCGAGGACCTCCTGGACGACATCCGTGTACACGGCACGGCTCTGCATGTCATGACTATGCCCACGCCAGTGCATCAACACGTAGGCAACGCCGGAAGACGCCACGAGGCGGGCCATGGCCGGGTCGGCGAGCCCTCCGCTGACGTCGTTGACCAGGACGGCTCCGGCCTCCACGGCCTTCTCAGCGATCTCGGCGCGCATGGTGTCGACGCTGACGGCGACGCCCCGCGCGGAGAGCTCCCGCACGACCGGTTCGACCCTGCGCAGCTCCTCGGCGGCGGAGACGCGCTGCGCGCCGGGACGGGTGGACTCACCGCCCACGTCGACCAGGTCCGCGCCCTCCTCGACCAGGCGCAGTCCGTGTTCGATCGCCCTGTCGGGATCGAACCACGCGCCGCCGTCGGAGAAGGAGTCGGGGGTGACGTTCACGACCCCCATGACCAGGCACCGCCCGCGGTCGGGCAGGCCCGGAAGTGTGTGTTTCGGCCCCATAAGGATCACCCTACGCGTACGCCGGAAAACCGGAGGCGCGCGCCCGGGGCTTGTGCCCGCCCGCGGAGGCGCGAAACCCTCCCCGGCGACGTCGGTCGCCGGGGAGGGTTCATGGTAAGGCTCCCAGGGTCTGTTTTTTGAACCGGTCTCAGCTTGTGGGGGTCGGTTCGGGCGCCCACGGGGTTCTGGAGGGGCCGGAGACGGGTTCCCGTGGGGGAACTGCGCCGTAGGCGTCGTTTGAGGGTGGTGGCGGGCGACGGGTGGGCACGAGCGAACCCGTCGCAGGCGCCGCTGTGCCTGCTTCAACCCGATTCCCGTTCTCCGGGCGCCCGAACAAGGAAGACACCGCGCCGCAGGCGTCCGTTGAGGGCGGTAGCCCGTCCCGACGCGCAGCGTCCCCGACGGGCGATGGCGGGCGACGGGTGGGCCGAAGCGGAGCGGAGGTCCAAAAAAACGCTGCCTACCGCTGGCTCAGGATCAGGCTCATCGCCTCGGAGCGGGTCCGGTCGCTGCTGCGGAAGATCCCCCGCACCGCCGAGGTGACGGTCTTGGCCCCGGGCTTGCGCACCCCGCGCATGGTCATGCACAGGTGCTCGGCCTCGACCACGACGATCACCCCGCGCGGCTGGAGGAACTCCATGATCGCGTCCGACACCTGGCCGGTGAGCCGCTCCTGCACCTGCGGGCGGCGCGCGTACACGTCCACCAGGCGGGCGAGCTTGCTCAGGCCGGTGATGCGGCCGTCCGCGCCGGGGATGTAGCCCACGTGCGCCACCCCGTAGAACGGCACCAGGTGGTGCTCGCAGGTGGAGTAGAGCTCGATGTCCTTGACCAGGACCATCTCCTCGTGGTCGGCCTCGAACACGGTGGTGAGCACGTCCCCGGGCTTCTGCCCCAGCCCGGCGAACTGCTCCTCGTAGGCCCTGGCCACCCGTTCGGGCGTCTTGACCAGGCCGTCGCGGTCGGGGTCCTCGCCGATGGCGAGCAGGATCTCGCGGACGGCGCGCTCGATGCGCAGACGGTCCACGGACCTGGGCGGCAGTTCCTCGGACGCGCTCACGACTCGTCCCCCTCATCCGCGGCGGACGGCCCCGGGAGCTGTCCGTTGGCCGAGGAGCCCCGGACCGTCTGGGGGTCCTGGACGTCCGTGGAGCCCCGCACCGCGTCGGCGCCCGGGACCTCGGCGCCGTTGAGCACGGCCAGCTCCTTCTTGGAGCGCACCGGGGGCCGCTCCGAGGGCTGGCGCTTGCCGTAACCCGTGTAGGAGCCGCGGGAGGGGCGCTTGACCACCGGCGCGAAGATCTCCAGCACCTGGGCCTTGGACAGGGTCTCCTTCTCCAGCAGCGCCACGACCAGGTCGTCCAGGACGTCCCGGTACTCGACGAGGACCTCGTATGCCTCGTCGTGCGCGGACTCGATGAGGCGGCGCACCTCCTCGTCGATGATGGAGGCGATCTCCTCGGAGTACTCGCGGGCGTGCGACATCTCCCGGCCCAGGAAGGGCTCGGTGTTGCCGGAGCCGAACTTGCGGGCGCCCAGGCGCTCGCTCATGCCGTACTCGGTGACCATGTTGCGGGCCAGGTTGGTGGCCTTGTCGATGTCGTTGCCCGCGCCGGTGGTGGGCTCGTGGAAGACGAGCTCCTCCGCGGCGCGGCCGCCGAGCATCATCGCAAGCTGGTCCATCATCTGCGAGCGCGAGGTGAGGAACTTGTCCTCCGTGGGCACCGACATCGTGTAGCCCAGGGCCCGGCCGCGCGGCAGGATGGTGATCTTGTGCACCGGGTCGGAGTTGGGCAGCGCGTGGCCCACCAGGGCGTGGCCGCCCTCGTGGTAGGCGATGACCTTCTTCTCCCGGTCGGACATCACCCGGGTCTTGCGCTCGGGACCGGCCATGACCCGCTCGATCGCCTCCTCCAGGACGGCGTGGGTGATGACCTTCCGGTCGGCGCGCGCGGACAGCAGGGCGCCCTCGTTGATGACGTTGGCCAGGTCGGCGCCGGTCATCCCGGCGGTCTGGCGGGCGATGACGTTGAAGTCGACGTCGTCCGCCATGGGCTTGCCCTTGGCGTGGACCTTGAGGATGTCGCGGCGGCCGTCCATGTCCGGGCGGTCCACGACGACCTGCCGGTCGAAGCGGCCGGGGCGCAGCAGCGCCGGGTCGAGGATGTCGGGCCGGTTGGTGGCGGCGATGAGGATGACGCCGCCCTTGACGTCGAAGCCGTCCATCTCGACCAGCATCTGGTTGAGGGTCTGCTCGCGCTCGTCGTGCCCGCCGCCCATGCCGGCGCCGCGGTGGCGGCCGACGGCGTCGATCTCGTCGATG
This sequence comes from Nocardiopsis sp. M1B1, assembly GCF_052466615.1. Classification (NCBI taxonomy): domain Bacteria; kingdom Bacillati; phylum Actinomycetota; class Actinomycetes; order Streptosporangiales; family Nocardiopsidaceae; genus Nocardiopsis; species Nocardiopsis sp. M1B1. The sequence continues at coordinate 594,831 of NZ_CP196194.1, read as the reverse complement.
AAGATGATCGCGGGGGCGTTGGCCTTGGCCTGCTCGAACAGGTCGCGCACGCGGGAGGCGCCCACACCGACGAACATCTCGACGAAGTCCGAGCCGGAGATGGAGTAGAACGGGACCCCGGCCTCGCCGGCGACGGCGCGGGCCAGCAGGGTCTTACCGGTTCCGGGCGGGCCCATCAGGAGCACGCCCTTGGGGATCTTGGCGCCCATCGCCTGGAACTTGGCCGGGTTCTGGAGGAACTCCTTGATCTCGTGGAGCTCCTCGATGGCCTCGTCGGCCCCGGCGACGTCGGCGAAGGTGTTCTTGGGCGTGTCCTTGGTGATGAGCTTGGCCTTGGACTTGCCGAAGTTCATCACACGCGAGCCGCCGCCCTGCATCTGGCTGAAGATGAACCAGAAGATGACGATGATGATGACCAGCGGCAGCAGGCTGAACAGCGCGGTGGTCCACACCGGCGTGGTGGCGACCGAGACCTCGTAGGACTCCAGGTTGGAGCCCTCGCTGTCCAGGGAGGTCTGGAGCATCTCCGCGAGCTGGAGGCCCTGGCCCTCGACCCAGTACGCCTCGTAGATCTCGTCGTCCACGGTGGTCAGCACGATGCGCTGGTCGCGGTCGACGATCTCGGCGTTGTCCACCTCGTCCCGCTCGATGAGCTGGTGGACGGTCGAGATGTCGGTCTCGGTGGGCTGGGGACCGCCGCCGACGTCGAACACGCGGAAGCCGATGATGAGCATGAGGCCGACGGCCAGGATCCAGATCCACGGACCGCGGAAAAAACGCTTCAGATTCATGTGAGCGGAACCCTGTCGGGTCCGTCCCTCCTGACCAGGCCGCCCCACCCCAGAGGAGTTTCCGAAGCAGGACCTATCGGACACGTGGTTCCCCGGAACATCGCCGGGATATTCGACGGTACACCTCGCCCCCGAGGGCGGGCACGCCCGCACGGACGACCGGACGGGAACCGTCATGAAAGCAACGACGACACCCCACCGCGTTGTTCCCGTGGCACTCCCCACAGCCTCCGCACGGGTCCCCCCGCAGCCTCCGTACGGGTCCGGTGCGAGCCCGTACGGAGTCCGCGGCGGGCCGGGCGCCCCCTAGTCCCCGTAGACGTGCGGGGCGAGGGTGCCGATGAAGGGCAGGTTGCGGTACTTCTCGGCGTAGTCGAGGCCGTAGCCGACGATGAACTCGTTGGGCAGGTCGAAGCCGACGTACTGCACGTGCAGGTCCACGTCGAAGGCCAGCGGCTTGCGGACCATCGTGCAGACCTCCACCGAGCGGGGCCCGCGCGACTTCAGGTTGCCGATCAGCCACGACAGGGTCAGACCGGAGTCGATGACGTCCTCGACGATGAGGACGTCACGGTCCTTGATGTCGGTCTCCAGGTCCTTGAGGATGCGGACCACGCCGGAGGAGGTGGTCCCGGCCCCGTAGGAGGAGACCGCCATCCAGTCCATGGAGACCGGGGTGTGCAGCACCCGGGCGAGGTCGGCCATCACCATCACCGCGCCCTTGAGCACACCGACGATGAGCAGGTCCTTGCCCGCGTAGTCGGCGTCGATGCGCGCGCCGATCTCCTCCAGGCGGGCCTTGATCTCTTCCTCGGTGACCAGGACCTTCTCCAGGTCCCGACCCATGTCTTTGGCGTCCACGCTGATGTCCTCGCTGCTGGGTTCCCCGTTTGCGGCAACCAGGATAAACGTGTCGAACGCGGCGGCGGAGCCGGACCGGCCCGCCCTCCCCCGCGGCGGCGCGTCGCGGAGGGCGGACACGCCGGGCGCAGCAGGACCTCAGCCCTCGAAACGGACACGGCCCGCGACACGGCGGCCCCGGACTCCCCCGGGCAGGTCGATGTGGGCCTGACCACGCCACTCGGTGACCAGCCGGTCCAGTTCGCGCACGTGCCGGGCGGTCAGCGCGCCGGCCGGACAGCCCGCGGCGAGCGCGGCGCGGCGCAGCACCCGGGTGCGCAGGGACTCGGGGGCCCGCTCCAGCGGTGCCACCGCCAGCACGGGCCCGACCGGGCGCGCGTCCCGCCCGCTCCCGTCGCCCGGGTCGGACGCCTCCTCGAACAGGCCGTCGGAGAGCAGGTCCAGGGTGTCGGCGTCCGCGCGCAGCATGCCCGCGGTGCGGGCGAGCGCGGCGGCGATACCCGGACCCAGCGCGCGCTCCAGGGCGGGCAGCGCCTCGTGTCGCACGCGCGACCGGGCGAAGCGGGGGTCGAGGTTGTGCGGGTCCTCCCACGCGTCCAGGCCCATCCGGGCGCAGGCCTCGCGCACGGTGGCCCGGTCCAGGTCCAGCAGGGGGCGCAGGCGGTGGCCGGCGCGCGGCGCCATGCCCGCCAGCGAGCGGGCCCCGGAGCCGCGGGCCAGGCCGAGCAGGACCGTCTCGGCCTGGTCGTCGAGGGTGTGGCCGAGCAGCACCACGGCGGGGGCGCGGTCGGCGACCGCGCCGTCCAGCGCCTCGTAGCGGGCGCGCCGGGCCGACGCCTCGGGCCCGCCCGGTCCGGTCACCCGCACCGTCCGGACCAGGACGGGGTCGAGTCCGAGCCCGGCCAGGACCTTGGCCACGTCCTCGGCGCGCCGGTCCGAGCCCTCCTGGAGCCCGTGGTCGACGGTGACCGCCCCCGCGGCCCGGCCGACGCGGGGGGCCTCGAAGGCCACCGCGCCCGCCAGCGCCAGGGAGTCGGCGCCGCCGCTGCACGCCACGAGCGCCGTGGCGTCGGCGGGCAGGTCGCGCAGCACCCGCCGGACCGCCGAGCGCACGGCGGCGACGGCGGGGTGCGGACCGCTCACTCGTTGACGGCGGCCGGGCGCACGACCCGGTCGACCCAGGCGGTGGGGTTGCGGATCTCCGCCAGGGTGGGCAGGGTCTCGGGCGAGGTCCACACCCGGTTGAACTCGGTCATGCCGACCTCGCCCACCACGGCGCGGACGAAGGCGGCGCCCTCCTCGTACTGGCGCATCTTCATGTCCATGCCCAGCAGCTGGCGCATGATCCGGTCGATCGGGTTGGCGGACTCGCGGCGCTTCTGGAAGCGGGCGCGGATGGTGGCGACGCTGGGCACCACCTCGGGGCCGACGGCGTCCATGACGAAGTCGCCGTGCCCCTCGGCCAGGCTCATGACCGCGGTGACCCGGTCCATGATCTCGCTCTGCTCGGGGCTCTGGATGGCGGTGATGAGGTTGCTCTCGCCCCCGCCCCGGACGGCGTCGGCGACGGCCTCGCCCGCGGCGCGCAGCCTGCCGATGAGGTCGCCCGCGTTCATCTCCGACGACAGGAGCAGCTCCTGCATGAGCTCCTGGACGTGGCCGCGCAGCCACGGCGTGGCCGTGAACTGCATGCGGTGGGTCTCCTCGTGCAGGCACACCCACAGGCGGAAGTCCCGGGGGTCGACGTCCATCTCGCGTTCGGCGTTGACGATGTTGGGCGCCACCAGAGTCAGACGGCCGGTCGGCAGGGTGCCGTCGGGGTCGGGCGGCAGGAAGAGCTCGTACTGGCCGAGGACCTTCCCCGCCAGGTAGGAGAGCACCGCTCCGAGCTGTACCCCGGTGATCCGGGAGCCGACCGCGCTGGTCAGGTTCCCGGCCGGGCTGTTGTTGAGCCGGTCGGCGCCCATCTGTTCGAGTACGGGTTCGATGACCACTCGGAACCCGTCGACGTTGGCTCGGATCCAGCCGGGGCGGTCCACGATGACCGCGGGACCCGCTGGTTCGAGGGGGTTCATCCCGGTGAATTCGCGCACGTGCCCGGCCGCCACGGTGGAGAGCTCCCGCAACTGCGCGACGGCCTGCCGCGCGTCGGAGAGGTCCACCTGCGGGCCCGGGCGCACGAGGCGGACACCGGTGTTCACGGCTACGTCCCAGTCGATCACAGTCACACCGCCAGCCTACCCACGAGGCGCGGGACGGCACGGGGATCAGGGTGGGAATTCCGGGTACCGCCCGGGATGACCCTGAGGACGGCCGATTTCCCCGGTTCCTCCGGTGTCACCGGGCGGTTCCGCGCCGCCGCCGGGCCGCGCGGCCGGGGGCGCGCTCGCGTGGTGAGCCGTTCAGGAGCAGCCGCACTGGCTGAGGGCGGCGGCCAGGGGGTCCAGCCGGGGGCCGACGGCGGCGGGGTGGTTGGCCATGAAGGCGAACAGGAACACGTTGCCCTCCTGGTCGTGGATGGTCCCGGCCAGGGTGCTCACCCCGTTCAGGGTGCCGGTCTTGCCGCGCACCAGCCCCGCGCCCTCGTGGGCCGTGGAGTGGACCGAGTAGCGGCCCCCGCTGGCCAGGGTGCCCGTGGAGTTGGCCGTGGGCAGCCCGGTGATCGCGGCGTTGAGGTCGGGGCGGTCACCGCTCGCGGCCAGCCGCAGCAGCTCCACCAGGGCCCGGGACGTGATCCTGTTCTCGGTGCTCAGGCCGCTGTTGTCCGACAGTCGGACGCCCTCCACACCCAGGCTCTCCATCACCTGGTGGGTGGCCGCGGCGGCGCCGTCGAAGGAGGGATCCCCGCCCAGGCCGATCGCGGTGACCCTCCCCAGCGCCTCGGCCATGTTGTTGTCGCTGGCCAGCATCATGTGCTCGACCAGGGCCGACATCGGGGGCGAGTCGACGCTGGCGACGGGCTCCCCGGAGGCCCGCTCCCCGGTGGGGGAGCCCTCGACCGTGATCCCCGCCTCCTCCAGCTGTTCGGCGAAGGCCTCGGCCGCGAACAGGGGCGGGTCCGGCACGCGCGACCCGTAGCCGCTGGCCTCGGTGGAGAACCTCCCGGAGTCGATCATCAGCGCGTGCACCGTGGCGGTGCTGCCCTCGGTGACGTAGTTGGGCTTCCAGCCGGGGCCGGTGTCCGGACCGGTGAACAGCGAGTCGTCGTAGCCGAGGGAGACCGTGTCGACACCCTCCGCGCCCAGGGCCCGCGCCGTGCGCTCGGCCAGCTCCTCCAGGGTCGCTACCTGCGGGTAAGCTGCGGAGTCGGCGGTCGTGGTCAGGGTGACGTCGCCCTCCCCGCGCAGCACCACGCGGTCCTGTCCGGGGACCAGGTAGGCCTCGGTGCTCAGCACGTGGTCGGGTCCGACGGTGTCCAGTACGGCCACGGCCGTGGCGATCTTCGTGGTCGAGGCCGGGGTCACGGGGGCGTCCGGGTCCAGCTCGAAGAGCGTCTCACCGGTGGCGGCGTCCACGACGAAACCGGAGAGGCCCTCCTCGATCCCGGAATCCGACATGGGATCATCGAGGGTGTCCGCGATCCGTTCCGGGTCCGCCGGAGTCGAGGCCGCGGGTTGCGCCGCCGCCACGCCCTCGGCGTCCGTGACCGGGTTGGGCGCCGCGGGAAGGGGACGCGCCCCGATCACGTCGAGGGCGACAAACCCGGCGATCAGCACGAATATGTTGAGCAGGGCCAGCGCGAGGAGCGCCTCGCCTCGTACCCGTCGCACTCGGGGGCACCTGCCCTTCCTTCGGTGTAGCGGCCTGACGTTGTAGTTATACGGCGACATTAGTCGCATTGGGAGCCGAGATCAGCATGGAATTCGACGTTACGATCGAGATCCCCAAGGGGGAGCGCAACAAGTACGAGGTGGACCACGAGACCGGTCGTATCCGTCTCGACCGCATGCTGTTCACCTCCACGACCTACCCCGCCGACTACGGGTTCGTCGAGGGGACCCTCGGCGAGGACGGCGACCCCCTGGACGCCCTCGTCCTGCTCAAGGCCCCGACGTTCCCGGGCTGCCTGATCCGGGCCCGCGCCATCGGCATGTTCCGCATGCGCGACGAGGCGGGGGGCGACGACAAGCTGCTCTGCGTCCCCGCGACGGACCCGCGCCAGGAGCACCTGCGTGACATTCACCACGTGAACGAGTTCGAGCGCCTGGAGATCGAGCACTTCTTCACGGTCTACAAGGACCTGGAGCCGGGCAAGTCCGTGGAGGGCGCCACCTGGGTCGGCCGCCACGAGGCCGAGCAGGAGATCGTGGCCTCGGTCAAGCGCGCCGAGGAGGCGGGCGTGCACGGCGACGCCTCGCACATCTCCGAGGTCAAGGAAAGCTAGTCCGTGCTCTTCGGGGCCTCCGCTTCGCTGCGGCCCGCCCGTCGCCCGCCACCGCCCGCCGGGGGCGCTTCGCGGCGAGGCGGGCTACCACCCTCAACGGACGCGAAGCGCGGTTTTTCCCTTGTTCGGGCGCCCGGAGAACGGGAACCTTCGGCGCCTCCGGTGAGACGGCTCGTTCCTCGCAGCCTCACCTCCGGCACCTCCAGAACCCCGTGGGCACCCGAACAACCCCCCAGAGCAGAAGCCCCGTCCACAGCGGCAGGCCCAGTCGCTCGCGAGCACACGTGTCACGGCGTCGCCGCGACGGCCCGGCGGAGGACTCCCCGCCGGGCCGCGCCGTGTCCGGGCGGTGCCCTCAGCGCTGGCTGCGCGAGGCGACCGCCCCGGGGCCCGGGAAGGGCTCGTGCGCGGAGTCCGTGGTGAGCACGTAGCCCGCCAGCACGATCAGCAGCAGGGCGCACAGCAGCGCCAGGACGACGGGCAGCAGGGAGGCCAGGCCGCGGGTCAGGAACGGGTCGCCCGGCGGTTTGGGGAAGCCCTCGCGGTCGAAGCGGTCGGCGCGCACGGCCACGTGCGTGCGGTAGCCGTCGAGTTCGGGGCCGACCATGCCGTTGAGCACGCGCGTCGGGACCAGCGCGGTGTTCTCCGGCAGTCCCAGCTCGTCCGGGGCCCCGGCCCGCGAACCGTCGGCCCGGTGGCGGGCGCACTCGACCTCGGCGAGCGCGTGCAGCCACTCCCCCAGCCGGTCGGCGTCGGCAAGGCGCCCGATGTGCGCGCGGGCGACGATCAGCGTGTCCCTGAGCACCACGTGCGCGGCGTCGCGGTCGCGCAGGACCAGGATGCAGCGCCGGTACAGCTCCGCTCCGTACGCGTCGAGAAGCCTGGCGTAGGCGTCCTCCGGCGGAGTACGGCCGGAGCGCAGGGCGTGGAGAAGATCCCGGTCCGTCATAGACCAAGAATCTACGCCGCGCGCGGCACGGTGCTCACCGCTTTGTCGAAAGAGCGTCCGGCGGCGTGGCGCGGGCGGGCTCCGGGGCCGCGCGGGCGGCTCAGCCCTCCTCCGGCGGTCGGCGCGGGTCCGGGCCCCGGGGGGAGCCCGGCGGCGGCGCGGCCGGTCCTGCGGCGCGGGCGCGCAGCCACAGCAGCACGAAGGTGAGCGCGGTCAGGACGGCGACGAGCAGGGCCTCCCCCGGTCCGAGGAAGCCGAGCGCCATCACCCAGGCGGCCGCGACGACCAGCGCGCGCACCAGGACGCGCGCCCACAGTCCCGGCGCCTCGGTGCTCAACTGCGCCTTCCGGGGACGGATGCCATAACGGCCGCTCCTGTCACTACGGCTGGGGGATGGAGCCTTTTCCGGCGGTGGCCGCACACCGTACTCGGGTTCCACATGTCACCACCACGGAGCGCCGCCCGCAACACGCCCCGCGAACGCCGGGGTGAGGGGGACGACACGCGCGGCCACCGCACCGTCGCTTGACTCCTCCCGGCCTTTGCTGGTCTCCTTACACCCATGTATCCGCGCACGCGCACCGACGCCATGGCTCGTACGGCCCCCGGGGCCTCCTGCCACCTGGCCCGTGCGGCGTGTCCGTGTTGTCGTCGCTGAGTCGTCGCCGAGGCGTCCTCGTACGCCGCCGACCGACCGCGTGCCCCTCCGCGCACCCCAGTCCATCGTGGACGCCGGGCGCTGGGCACCTCCCAGCAGGGTGATCTCCGTCTCCGCGTGAACCCGCGGGGCCGTTCCCCCTGCCGCCGCCCCGGCGCACCGGGGCTTCCAGACGACATCCGCGCGCTCCCGTTCCCGGGGCGCGCACACGTGAAGGATCCTCTCACGATGCCCCAGCGCACTCTCTCCGGCACTGCCGTACTCCCCGCTCCCCACAACGTCGCCGCACCGGCCGCCGCCGCACCGGCCCCGTCGTCCGCGCCCGCCCCCAGGAGCGCTCCCGTCTCCCTGGAGGGGATCGGCGACGTGGTGGACGCCGGACGCCGCTCCGGCTACGCCCACCTGGGCGAGCGCCGCATGCCGACCCTGGGTCGCCTGGTGTCCGCCGCCCGGGGCGCCGCCGCCTCCCTGAGCGGGCCCGCGCTGCGGCCGTCCCGGCGGGGGCGCTGGCAGCCCGCCCCCCGCGCGGCCCGGCGCCGGGCGGGCGGCAGGCTCCGCGTGACCGCGGTGGCCCTCGAACCCAACAGCTTCGTGTCCGGACCCGCCCCGCACCCGTCCCGACGGCACGGCATGGAGGTGCTGTACCTGGTCAGCGGGCGCGCCCACCTGATCGCCTCCGCCGCGGACGGGCAGATGCGCTCGGCGTCGGAGCTGTCCGCCGGCCGGGCCCGGGTCGTGGGCTCGGCCGGGGGCGGCGGCCACCACCTCGTGAACACCGGCGACGAGGTGGCCGTGGTGGTCCGGGTGACCGCCTGAACGGGCGCACGGGCACGCGACCTCACTCATCGCCGCCCCGTTCGGCCGCCGCCGCGCGCAGGGCGGCGTCGACCGCCTCGACCGACCTGAGGACGGCGGCCATGCGCTGTCCCTCCGCGAGGTAGGCGTTCATGACCTGGTCGAGGGCGTGCGGCGGCATGTGGTCGCGCAGGTCGACCCGGGCGGTCCGGTAGCCCTCCCGGGCGGCCTCCAGCGCCGAGGAGACGTACTGGTGGGCCAGCCGGGAAAGGGCGACCGGATGGCGCCGCAGGACGCCGTGCAACCGGTAGTCGGCGGGCACGTGGTCGAACAGCCACACCAGGGCCGTCTGCTCGAAGGAGTCCGCCCCGGGCGGGTGGACGCTCGCGGGCCAGTCCGGCGTCAGCGACTGATCGGGCATGCCTCCGATCATACCCGCTGTTCGAAAACCTGTTCGATGCGGCCAGGGGTCAGTCCACGGTCCCGGAGGATCCGGGCGCCCCGCCCTCGGCGGACTCGCGTCTCTCCATCTCCACGCGGATGGCCTGCTCCGCGGCGTCCACGGCGGCACGCGCGGTGATGGCGTTCGTGTGCGCCCGGTCCAGCTCCTCCAGGAGGATGCAGTCGAAGGAGACGCGGGCGTCGTGGATGGCTGCTTCGAGTTGACGTGATGCCTCTTCCAGACTCATGTCCCTCTTCCTTCCCCAGAAGTCGGCACTTGCACATCAAGGGCCCCAGGCGTCTCCAGCCGTAGTGCGCGCGGCACGCTTCCCGGGCGGACTGTCCCCGCGCCGTTCTACGATGTTCCCGAATCGCCGCTGTTCACGGCGGTGACGACCATCCGGCCGAGAGGATCCCATGCGCAACCGCTATCCCGGGACATGCACCGACTGCCAGTCCTCCGTCGGCGCCGGTGAGGGTGTCGTCGTCAAGGAGGACGGCCGGTGGCGCACCTACTGCGCGGAGCACGAGCCGCGCCCCACCCCTCCCGTCCGGGGCGGCCACCCCGGCTGGCACACCACTCCCCTGCTGGGGTTCGACACCGAGACCTCCTCCCGCGACCCCGACACGGCCTTCCTCGTCTCGGCCGCGCTGGTGGACCGCGAGGGCAAGGCCCGCACCTGGCTGGTGGACCCGGGCCCCCGCGAGATCCCGGCGGACGCCGTCGCCATCCACGGCATCAGCACGGAGCGGGCCCGGGCCGAGGGCCGTCCCGCCGGGGAGTGCCTGGAGGAGATCGGCCAGGCCCTGGCCGACCAGCTCTCCTCCGGTCAGGGACTGGTGGTCTTCAACGCCCCCTACGACCTGCGGGTGCTCTCCGGGGAGATGCGGCGGCACGGGCTGACGACCCTCGCCGAACGCCTGAGCGGCCCCCCGGCGCCCGTGGTGGACCCGCTGGTGATCGACCGGGGCGTGGAGCCCTACCGCAGGGGCAAGCGCAACCTGGGCGCCATGTGCGAGTACTACGGCGTTGAGCTCACCGACGCCCACACCGCGACCGCCGACGCCTCGGCGGCGCTGACCCTGGCCGAGGAGATCGGCGCCAGGCACCCCGAACTCGCCGCCGTCAGCCTGGCCGAGCTGCACCAGCGCCAGGTCGACTGGTCCCTGGCCTTCGCCCGCAACCGCCAGGAGTGGCTGGACCGCAGCAAACCCGGCCACGGAACCGTGGTGGACGGCACCTGGCCCTGACGGGCCGGTCCGCGTGTGCGGTCGGGCGCGGAAGCGGGTAGGTCCCCAAGCGACGCGATCTTGGGGGACGACATGGTCTACTTCATCCTGGTGCTGCTGGCGGTATGGCTCATCCTCGCCATCCTGGGCATGGTCATCAAGGGCCTGCTCTGGCTCGCCGTCATCGGCGCCGTCCTGTTCGTGGCCACCGCGGTGTGGGGCTGGTTCCAGAACCGGCAGCGCGTCTGAGGGCCGCGCGGGCCCGGGCCGGACGACGGCGCGCGGCCCGCGGGAGGCCCCGGGCCCGCCCGGGCGATCGTGGAGGGGCCGACGCCATGGGCAGCCCGTTCGCTGAACAGGCCACTGGCCCCCTTTTTGGCCATCAAACGCGAAACGCCACCCCGGACCGGGGTGGCGTTTCGGCTGAGCCGCCTGTCGGAATCGAACCGACGACCTATTCATTACGAGTGAATCGCTCTGCCGACTGAGCTAAGGCGGCGCGCCGCCGCGTGTCCCACGCGGCGATGCGGTCACCATTCTAGCCCCTCGGAGGAGTGCCGGGGACACGGCGGCCGGCTCGCCCGGCCGCCGGTCTCAGGCGCAGGCCATGCCGTCCTCGGGCACGGTGAGGTCGACCAGGTAGGCGTCCACGATCCCGTCGATGCACTGGTCGCCCTTGCGGTAACCGGTGTGGCCGTCGCCGTCGCGGGTCACCAGGAAACCCGAGTCGAGCTGCTCGGCGAGCGCCTCGGACCATGCGTAGGGGGTGGCCGAGTCCCGGGTGGTGCCCAGCACCATGACGGGGTCGGCGCCCTCACCATCCAGCTCGGTGAGTGGGGCCACCGCCTCTTCGGGCCAGTACGCGCAGGGCAGGGCGCCCCACGCCAGGCCGGGGCCGAAGAGCGGTGACTCCTCACCGGCCTGGGCCGCGGCCTCGGCGTAGGCCTCCACGTCGCGCGGGCTGGGCGAGTCGGAGCAGTTCACCGCGATGAGCGCGGCCGTGGAGTTAACGTAGACGTCCGTGTCACTGCGGCTGTAGAGGTCGTCGCCGAGCTGGAGCAGGAGGGTGCCGTCGCCCTCCATCGCGGCGGTGAGGCCCTCACGCACGTTGGGCCAGTAAGCCTCGGTATACAGGGCGGCGAGCACGCCCAGCTCGGCGCGGGCGCGGTTGACCTCGCGGTCGTCCATGCTGTTGGCCAGGGGGTTCTCGGCGGTGTCGGCCAGGAAGGCGGTCAGCTCCCCGATGCCGTCGTCCACGCTGTCGCCGGGGCCGCCGAGCGGGCAGTCCGACCGGCTCAGGCAGTCCTCCACGAAGGCCCGCAGGGCGGTCTCGAAACCGGTCGCCTGCTGCACACCGATGTCGAGTTGCTCCTGGCTGGGGTCCACGGCGCCGTCGAGCACCAGGGCGCGGACGCGGTCGGGGAACTGCTCGGCGTAGTGGGCGCCGATGCTGGTGCCGTAGGAGAACCCCAGGTAGGTGAGCTGCTCGTCGCCGAGCAGGGCGCGCAACAGGTCCATGTCGCGGGCGACGTCGGCGGTGCCCACGTGCCTCATCAGCTCGGGGTGGTTGGCCTGGCAGGCCTCCACGAACCCGCGGCTGTCCTCCACCAGCTCCGCCAGTTCGGCCTCGGAGACCTCGGACATGTCGCCGTCGCCCTCGACGCTGTCCACCCCGCCGAGGAACTCGTCGAGCCCCTCGGCGTCCAGGCAGGTCAGCGGTGAGCTGCGGCCGACGCCGCGCGGGTCGAACCCGACCACGTCGAACCTCTCGCGCACCGCGTCGCTGACCGTGGAGGGAGCGTGGTCCACGAGGTCGTACCCGGAGCCGCCGGGCCCGCCGGGGTTGACGAGCAGGGAGCCGAGGACGTCACCGCCCTCGGAGGGGAGGCGCTTGACCGCGATCTCGATGCGCTCGCCGTCCGGGTCCTCGTAGTCGAGGGGAACCTCGTAGGTGGCGCACTCGGTGCCGGGCGCTCCGCTCTCGCACTCGCCCCAGGCCAGCTCCTGGTCGGCGAAGGCCGCCAGGTCCCCGGAGGACCCGGGCGCGGCGCTTCCCTCCCTCTGCTGGTCGCCCTGCGCCGTGCACGCCGTCGCCAGCAGCACGGACCCGGCGAGCACGGCCGCCCACGGTCCCCGAACCCTCGTCGCCAACGGTGCCCGCCCTCTCGTCACGTCCGTCCGCGACCGACGTGTCGTCGGCGCCGATACATTCTCCACGACCGGCGCTGCCCGCACCGGTCGAACTCGCGTTTCTCCCCCCGCGGGGCGGTGTCCCGTCCGCTCCCCGCCCCGGTGCGGGGCCGCCGCCCGGGTGCGGCCGCGACCGTCTCCCGCGCCCGCGGGGCGGTCGCCTATCCGGCCAGGAGGGCGGAGGTCATGGCCTCCATGGCGATCTGGGGGTGCACGTTCGCGGCGATGCGCTCGCGGCACTCCATGATGGCGTCGATCCTGCGCAGCGTGGACTCCGGTGTGCTGGAGCGGGCGACGCGCTCCAGGTCGCCGGAGCGCTCGGCCGTGGACAGCTCCACCCTCGCGCCCAGCTGGAGGGTGAGCGCGTCCCGGTAGAACGCGACCAGGTCGAGCAGGGCGCGGTCGTAGGAGTCGCGCTTGATGCGGGTGGCGCGGCGCTTCTGCCGCTCCTCCAGATCCTTCATCGCGCCCGCGGAGCCGCGCATCGCCTTGGCCACGCCCTTGCCCGTGGAGCCCTCGCCGAACGCGGCCCGCAGCTCCTCCCTCTCCTTCTCGTCGAGCGCCGTGGTGAGGGCCTTGGACTCCTCCTCGGCGATCTCGTAGAGCCGGGCGGCGGAGGTGACGCACGCGCCGAGCCCGTCGAGCCGGGCGGGGATGGACAGCACCTCCTCCCGGCGTCTGCGCGCCTCGGGGTCGGTGGCCAGCTGCCGGGCCCGGTCGATCCGCCCGGAGGCGGCGACCGCCGCGGCCCGGGCGGTCTCGGCGTCGATCCCGTCGCGCTGGACGAGGGCGTCCACCAGCTCCGGGGTGCCGGGCGTGGCCAGGGTGACCATGCGGCAGCGCGAGCGGATGGTGACGAGCAGGTCGTCGGGGGTGGGGGTGCACAGCAGCCACACGGTACGCGGCGAGGGCTCCTCCACCGCCTTGAGCAGGGCGTTGGAGGCGGCCTCGGTGGCGCGGTCGGCGTCCTCGAACAGCACGATCCGGAACCGCCCGCCGGAGGGCTTGGAGCCCGCGCGCAGCACGAGGTCGCGGGTGGCGGCCACACCGAAGCTCAGCCCGCTGGGCCGCACGTACAGCACGTCGGGGTGGGTCCCGGCGAGGGTCTGGTGGCAGGAGCCGCAGTGCCCGCAGCCGCCGTCCGGGCACTGGAGGGCGGCGGCGAAGGCCCGGGCGGCCTCCGACCGGCCCGAACCGGGCGGCCCGGTGAACAGCCAGGCGTGGGTCATCCCCGTGCCCCGTCCGCCGGAGACGAGGTCGGCGGCCCCGGCGACGGCCCGCTGGAGCTGGCCCACCGTGGACCGCTGGCCGATGAGGTCGTCGAAGACCGTCATGCTTCCCTCCCACCGCTGGTGCTTCGGTCTTCAGGATAGGAGTCGGCGCCGACGTCCGGACCGTTGTCCACAGGCCGATCTCCCCCGTCGGAGCGCCGGGAACGCTCCACCTCACCCGGGCGGGGCCCGCCCGGACACGGACGAGGGCCCCCTCCCCCGGACGGGGGCAGGGAGCCCTCGGTACGTCGGACGGCCCGGCCGCCTCGGCCTCAGCCCTGTCCGACCTCGTCGTTCCTGATCACCGGGATCATGCCGGTGACGGCCTCGGAGCTGCTCGGGACCGGGTCGGGCAGCAGGGAGCGCACCCGGCGCTGGATCTCGCGGGTGATCCTGTCCTGCGGCTCGCGGGCGTCGAGCACCAGGTAGCGCTCGGGCGCGGCCCGGGCCAGCTCCAGGAAGCCCCGGCGGACCCGGTCGTGGAACTCCGCCGGCTCGCCCTCGATGCGGTCGGCCGGGCCGCCCAGGCGGGACAGGCCGTCCTCGGGCCGCACGTCGAGCAGCACCGTCAGGTCCGGGACCAGGTCCTGCGTGGCCCAGTCGCTGATCCGGCGGATCTCGTCCGAGGACAGGTCGCGCCCCGAGCCCTGGTAGGCCAGCAGGGAGTCCACGTAGCGGTCGCTGATGACGACCGCGCCGCGCCGCAGGGCGGGCAGGATCTCCTGCTGGACGTGGTCGGCCTTGTCGGCCGCGTAGAGCAGCACCTCGGCGCGCGGGGTGATGTGCGAGTTCTCCCGGTCCAAGAGCAGGCCGCGCAGGCGCATGCCGAGCTTGGTCGCGCCCGGCTGGCGGGTGCCGACCACCTCGAAGCCCTGGTCGCGCAGCCACACCGTCAGCTCGCGCACCTGGGTGGACTTGCCCGCGCCCTCGCCGCCCTCGACGACGATGAACGCGCCCGCGGGCTTGGACTCCTCGTCCTCCTCCGGCGCGATCGCGACGCCGCGCAGCGCCGCGAACAGCTCCGGGAGCAGGCCGGGACCGGCCTCGGGGTCGTCCCGGCGGTTCATCCGCCGGTAGCAGACCAGCGCCACGACCAGGACGGCCAGGCCGGAGAGCATGAGGACGAGGCCGCTGCCGCGCAGGTCGTAGCTCAGCGGGCCGACCGGGATCCGGTAACTGCCGATGAGCCCGGCGACCAGCGGGGCGAGCACGGCGGCGCCGACCAGGGTGACGCGGGCGGCGCCGTGCAGGAAGGCGAAGGCGGAGCCCCGGTGCTCGTCCTCCACCTCGCGGTCAAACACCGCCAGGCCGATCACGCAGGCGATACCCGCGCCCACGCCGAGCAGCGCGGTGAGCACGGCGGTGAGCACCATGTCGGCGACGGCCCCGGCGAACAGCAGGGCCAGCCCGGCGAGGGCGATGCTCAGGCCGAACAGCCGACTGCGGCTGAACTGCTTGAGGACGCGCGGCCCGGCGACCATGCCCAGGGCCGTGCCCGCGAAGACCGCGGCGAAGACCACGCCGAACCCGGCGTTGCCCGCGTCCAGGCCCTCGACGTGCACGCGGCCGACACCGATGACCACGCCCCCGGCGGCGATGACGCAGAGCATGCCCGGAACCAGGCCGCGCACGCGGGGAGTGCCGCCCGCGTGGCGTCGGCCGGTCCCCAGCGCGCGCAGGATGCCGCTGTCGCGGGTGTCGCTCTCCGCGTCCTTGGAGGGCTTGTGCTTGGGGATCGGCAGCCCGGCGACGACGACCGCCGCGACGACGAAGGTGAGGCCGTTGAGGTAGAGGGCGACGTCGGCCTCGGGGCTGGCCATGGAGGGCAGCAGCGCGCCGAGCACGTTGCTGACCGAGGCGAGCGCGGCGAACAGCAGCGCCGCGACGGGCGCGGTGCCGTAGGCGGTGAGCAGGCTCAGCCGGTTGGCCTGCCCCAGCAGCTTGCGGGGCACCAGGTTGGGGACCGTGGCGTCCTTGGCCGGGGTCCAGAACAGGGCGACGACCTCGGCCAGGAGGGTGGCGATGAGCAGCCACTCCAGGGCGAAGCCCGGGAAGAGGAGGCCCACGACGGGGATGGAGACGTACAGCACGCCGCGCAGGACGTCGCCGACCACCATCGTCCACCTGCGGTCGAGGCGGTCGGCGACCGCCCCGACCAGCGGGCTGAACAGGATCGACGGGACGAGCTTGATCGCCACGACGCCGCTGACGGTCAGGTACTGGACGAGCTGGGATCCGTCGGCGGTGAAGACGGTCGCCAGGGACACCAGTGCCAGCAGGCTGAGCCAGTCGCCCAGGCTGGAGAGGGAGAGAGAGATCCACAGCCTTCGGAAGGGTGTGATCGCAAGAACGTTGCGCGCCTCGGCCGGCGCTCCCAGGGGTGCAGATCTGCTCATAGCGCTCAAGATTATCGGTGAGGGGGAGAGGGAACGGCGGGTCACGGACCCGCCTCAGAAACGTTGGATAGCTCTGGGGACCGCGCACGTTTCCGTGCCCCCGTGAGTCCTGCCAAGCGTAGTACGGAAGACTGCTCCCGCACAGGGGTGAGGGTGCGCCCACCCGGGGTGAACACGCGGGAGACCGCCCACCCGGCCACCCCCGTCGGGGGGTGTCCGGGTGAGCCTACGCGTGCCGGGGCCCGGGAGACGAATCCCGGCCGCTCCGCCGCGCCCCGCGCCTCGTTCTCCGCGCTTATTCCACGTGCTTATTCCTCTGGGGCGGCGGAGTCGGAGGAGCCGCTCCTCCTGGCCGGGGACTTCCCGGCGGACGTCGTGGAGGTGGACGCCTTCTTCGTCGCCGTGCCCGTCTTCTTGGCCGCCGTGCCGGTCTTCTTCGCGGGCGCCTTCTTCGCGGCGGGCTTCTTGGCGGGCGCCTTGGCGCGGCGCTCGGCCAGCAGCTCGGCGGCCCGCTGGTCGGTGATCGACTCCACCTCGTCGCCCTTGCGCAGGGAGGCGTTGACCTCCCCGTCGGTGACGTAGGGGCCGAACCGGCCGTCCTTGATCACCATCTTGGCGCCCGAGGCCGGGTCCTCGCCCAGCTCGCGCAGCGGCGGGGCGGCGGCGCGGCGGCCGCGCTGCTTGGGCTGGGCGAACAGCGCCGCGGCCTGCTCCAGGGTGACCGTGAACATCTGCTCCTCGGTCTCCAGGGAGCGGCTGTCGGTGCCCTTCTTGATGTAGGGGCCGAACCGGCCGTTCTGCGCGGTGACGTCCTCGCCGTCGATCTGGCCGACCACGCGCGGCAGCGACAGCAGGCGCAGCGCGTCCTCCAGGGTGACGGTGTCCAGGCTCATCGACTTGAGCAGCGAGCTGGTGCGCGGCTTGACCTTGGCCTTGGCCCTGGTCTTGGCCTTGCCCTCCTCGGCCTCCTGCGGCTCCTCGATCACCTCGGTGACGTAGGGGCCGAACCGCCCGGTCTTGGCCACGACGACGCGGCCGGTCTCGGGGTCGGTACCCAGCTCCCGGTCGCCGCTGGGCTGGGCGAACAGCTCCTCGGCCTTGTCGACGGTCAGCTCGTCCGGCGCCAGGTCCTCGGGCACGTTCACCCGCACGCCGTCCCGGTCCAGGTAGGGGCCGTAGCGCCCCACCCTCAGCACGATGTCGGTGCCGGGCAGCGGCAGGGAGCTGATCTCCTTGGGGTCGATGTCGGAGAGGTTGTCGTTGACCAGCTCCTTGAGCCCGGTCTCACGCTGGCCCTCGGTGTCCTCGCCGCCGAAGTAGAAGCGGCGCAGCCACGGCAGGCTCTCGGCCTCTCCCCGGGCGATGTCGTCGAGCACGTCCTCCAGGCGCGCGGTGAACTCGTAGTCCACCAGGTTGCCGAAGTGGCGCTCCAGCAGCTGCACCACGGCGAAGGCCAGGAAGGACGGCACCAGGGCCGTGCCCTTCTTGAACACGTAGCCGCGGTCCAGGATGGTGCCGATGATCGAGGCGTAGGTGGAGGGGCGGCCGATCTCGCGCTCCTCCAGCTCCTTGACCAGCGTGGCCTCGGTGTAGCGCGCGGGCGGCCGGGTGCTGTGCCCCTCGGCCTCCAGGTTCTGGGCCTTGAGCGGGTCGCCCTCCGACATCGCGGGCAGGCGGCGCTCGCGGTCGTCCAGGTCGGCGGCCGGGTCGTCCGAGCCCTCCACGTAGGCCTTGAGGAACCCGTGGAAGGTGATGACCTTGCCGGTCGCGCTGAACTCGGCGACCTCGCCGTCGGAGGAGGTGCCCTCGATGCGCACGGTGACGGACTCGCCGACCGCGTCCTTCATCTGGGAGGCGACGGTGCGCTTCCAGACCAGCTCGTAGAGCCGGAACTCGGGGCCGGACAGGCCGGTCTGGGCGGGCGTGCGGAAGGTGTCGCCGGACGGGCGGATCGCCTCGTGCGCCTCCTGGGCGTTCTTGACCTTCTTGGCGTACACGCGCGGCTTGTCGGGCAGGTAGTCGCCGCCGTAGAGGCTGCGCACCTGGGAGCGGGCGGCCTTGACCGCGCTGTCCGACAGCGTGGTGCTGTCGGTACGCATGTAGGTGATGTAGCCGTTCTCGTACAGCCGCTGGGCGACCTGCATGGTCTGCTTGGCCGACAGACCGAGCTTGCGGGAGGCCTCCTGCTGGAGGGTGGTGGTGCGGAACGGCGCGTAGGGCGAGCGGCGGTAGGGCTTGCGCTCCACCGAGGAGACCGAGAACCCGGCGCCGCTCAGCCGCTCGGCGAGGCCGCGCGCCGCCGCCTCGTCCAGCTGGCGGACGGGGCGGTCCGAGCGCAGCGTGCCCTGCGGGGTGAAGTCGCGGCCCGCGGCGACGCGGGCGCCGTCCACGGAGACGAGGGCGGCGGGGAAGGTGGCGGGGCCTTCGGCGACACCGGCCTCGGTGGCGTCGAAGAGGGCCTTGAGGTCCCAGTACTCGGCGGAGGTGAACGCCATGCGCTCGCGCTCGCGCTCGACCACCAGGCGGGTGGCCACGGACTGCACGCGGCCCGCCGAGAGCTTGGGCATGACCTTCTTCCACAGCACGGGGGAGACCTCGTAGCCGTAGAGGCGGTCCAGGATGCGCCGGGTCTCCTGTGCGTTGACCAGGCGGGTGTTCAGGTCGCGGGTGTTGAGGGCCGCCCGCTGGATGGCGTCCTTGGTGATCTCGTTGAACACCATGCGGCGGACGGGGATGCGGGGCTTGAGCTCCTCCAGCAGGTGCCAGGCGATCGCCTCGCCCTCGCGGTCCTCATCCGTGGCGAGGAGGAGTTCGTCGGCGTCGGCCATGAGCTCCTTGAGCTTCTTGACGTGCGCCTTCTTGTCGGTGTTGACCACGTAGAGCGGCTCGAAGTCGCCGTCGACGTCCACCCCGAGCCGGGCCCACGCCTGCCCCTTGTACTTGGCGGGGATCTCGGCGGCCTTGTTGGGCATGTCGCGGATGTGGCCGATGCTGGACTCCACGACGTAGCCGCGCCCCAGATAACCGGCGATGGTCTTCGCCTTGGCCGGTGACTCGACGATGACGAGGGCGGTGCCCGCCCCCTGTCGTCCGCTGTCCTTCGAGCCGTTCTTGCCGGCGCTGCCCTTCGTGGGTGGCACGCTCTTCCCCTACGTCTAGCCCTACGTGATCTTTCCGGCCGCGGTCTGTCGGAAGCCCCTGGGAACCGACAGTAACCGAAACTCCAGGCGCTCCCCCCGTCGGTGGGCGGAAGGGACTGCGCCCTCCGCGGGTGAGGGCCCCGTCGCTCTGGGTGGACACCCGGTCCACGCCCACCGGCACCCGCAGAATAAGCGCTTCCCGAACCGGTACCGGTCCGTAGCGTACGTGAGCCGCCCCGGCAACGTGGGCCGGTTGGCCAGCACCGCCTCTGACGAGCACCCATAACGGCCCCCGCGAGTGACTTCTGTCACACTTGGTGGTGGCCGAGTGCCTGCTTTCCCCAGAATGCGGCGAGTCCTCCCGGATATTCCCGGGAGGACTCGGCTCGCGTCACGGGCTGACGGCCAGCTCCTCCGCGCTCCCGCAGTCCACCGCGTTCCTCACGGAACGGGAGTGCGGAGGCGGGTCGTCGTGGCCCGTCGACGCGTACGGCACGCGTTGTGCCGGTCCGGGATCGCGCTCCGTGTCCGACGCCGCCCTGTGGGATACGGCACCCCGCAGTCCACCGCGTTCCTCACGGAACGGGACGCCGTGCTCCCTCGGGCCCGCGCGGTCGCGGGCGCGATCCCCTGTTCTGTCGTTACAGGCCCACGCCCGCGGCGCCGAGCAGCTCGTTGACCGGGTCGGCCACACCCACGGGGGCGGACTCGGGCAGCTGGTCGGCGTGCTCGGGAGCGTGCTGCTCCACGGCCTGACGGGTGGTCTCGCTCACCTCGTACTCGACGGGCAGCATCTCCGAGACCGGGACCTCGGGCAGCTCCTCCACCAGGGGCAGGGAGCCCAGGGCGCTGGAGGGGGCCTCGGAGGCGCTCTGGTGCACGACCGCGGCCCCGTCGTCGGTGCTGCTGGCACCGGCCAGGCTCGCGACCGCCGCGACGGCGTTGCCGGAGACGTTGACCGGGACCTCGCCGTCCGCGACCAGCTGGTTGCCGCCGACCGCGGAGCCGTTGCCCGAGGTCACGACCTCCTCTTCCTCCTCCAGCACCAGGGCCCCGGTGTCGGTGGAGGCCGCGCCCGCCACGCCGCCGACCGCGCCGATGGCGTTGCCCGCGACGTTGACCGGCACGTCCAGGTCGACCACGGCCTGGTTGCCGCCCACCAGCGAGCCGTTGCCGGAGGTCGCGATGGACTGGTGCTCGCGCGGGGCCGACTGGTGCTCACGGGGCGCCGACTGGCGCAGCACGCCCGTGTCCACGCCGGAGGTGTCCGGCAGCGGCAGGATGGTGGCGTTCCTCGCGGCCTCGTTCACCAGGTCCATGGCGGTGTACTCGGCGGGCGCGGAGTGGTGCTCGCGGTGCCCGTGGCCGTGTCCGTCGTGCACCAGGGCGCCGGTGTCGGTGGCCGCGGCACCGGCCACGCCGCCGACCGCGCTGATGGCGTTGCCCGCGACGTTGACCGGCACGTCCAAGTCGACCACGGCCTGGTTGCCGCCCAGCAGCGAGCCGTTGCCGGAGGTCGCGGCGTCGGGGCCGTGGTGGTGACGGTGGCCGTGCTGGTGCTCGACCACCGCGGCGCCCGTGTCGGTCGTGCTGGCGCCCGCGATCCCGGCCACGGCGGCGATGGCGTTGCCCGAGACGTTCACGGGGATCTCGCCGTCCACGACCAGCTGGTTGCCGCCGACCGCGGAGCCGTTGCCCGACGTGGCCGCGTCGGGGCCGTGCTGGTGGTCGACCACGGCCGCGCCGGTGTCGGTGCTGCTGGCGCCGGCCGTGCCCAGCACGGCGCTGATCGCGTTGCCGGAGACGTTCACGGGGACGTCCCCGTTCACGACCGCCTGGTTGCCGCCCAGCAGGGAGCCGTTGCCGCTCGTGACGGCCTGGCTGTCCGCGAAGGCCACTCCGCTGCCCAGCGCGACGAAGCCCGCTGTCAGGAGCACCGACTTCGCGGATGTGCTGACCCACTTACGCATGTGGGAGGTCCTTTCAAGCATGTCGATGAGTCGATGAGAAGGTGTGTGCTCGGGCCACAGGCCGTTCCACGCCCCTGGGTGGGGTGCGGGCCTTCGGCCAAGGCCGGGGTTTCCTTCCGGTCCGCCTCACACCTGGGAGGTGCGTGCTACCGGTGCTGGGAGAGTGCGCCGCGGTCCCGCTCCGCTGGTTGCGGCGGAACGCGCGCACCCCGTCCATCAGCCCCGCCCCGGAGGGCGGCGGCTGACGTGAACCCCGCGCACATGGCCTTGGCCGGTGCTACGGGACTCGCGTCAGCCCCCGGGCCGCGAACGGCCCGGGAGGCCGGGGTCAGGCGCGGGCGCGGCGCCTGCCGAACAGGAGCAGTCCGGCGCCCGCGGCGATCGCGGCGGCGGCGCTCGCGAGCAGACCGCTCAGGGCGCTGCCGTCGGTGCCGGTCTTGGCGAGCTCAGGGGCCGGGGGCTCCTGGTCCACGGCGGGCGGGGAGACGGGCTCCTCGGGCGTGCCGCCGCCACCGCCGTTGTCACCGCCGCCGTGGTCGCCGCCACCGCCGCCGTTGCCGCCGTCGTGGCCACCGCCACCACCACCGTGGTCGCCGCCGCCGTAGCCGTCGTCGTGACCGCCGTCGTGGCCCCCACCGTCGTGACCGCCACCGTCGTGGCCCCCGCCGTCGTGGCCCCCGCCGTCGTGGCCGCCGTCACCGGGCTCCTCCCCGTAACCGGGCTTCCCCGGCTTCTCCGGCTTCTCGGGGGTCTCCGGCTTCTCGGGGTTCTCGGGCTCCTCCGGGGTCTCCGGCTTCTCGGATTCGTCGGGGGTCTCGGGCCCCTCGGGCTTCTCGGGCGTCCAGGTGGAGCTGTCGTCCTGCACCGCGGCACCGCCGCCGGTGCACTGGGCGCCCGCGACGCCGAGGACGGCGATCGCGTTACCGCAGGCGTTGATGGGGACGTCCAGGTCGGCCACGATCTGGTTACCGCCGAGGATGGAGCCGTTTCCGCTGGTGGTGGTGTCGGCGTAGGCCACTCCGGCACCGGCGGCGGTGAAGAATCCCGCGGCCACCAGTGCGGCGATACGGGCGTGCGTGTCGTAGGTCATCGCGTGTCCTTTGGTCAACGAGAAAGATCGGCCAGCTGCTCGTGGACCGCGGACGGAGAGCTTCGTGCTCCGGGGAAGCCGGGGAGAAGGCACGCCCGCCGGATTCGGCGAGGCGGCTGCGCGCAGAGGAGCGCACGGACCGGCCGCGGTCGTGGAGGACGCGGCTAGTCGGGAGCGAAGGAGGGGTCGTCCGCGGCGTCGCGGACAACCAGGGTGGGGTCACCGGGAAGGGCGACCCGCTGGGCCCGGGGAGCCAGGTGGTCGGCCCGGGCCGTCAGGAACCCGGCGGCACCGGGCGCGGGGAAGGACGGAGACGCGGCGCCGGTGGCGTCCGCTCCGGCCTGGTGGTACCCGCCGCCCGCGATGAGGCGGATGCGCTCACCGGGGTCGTCGCCGCCCGGCGCCCGGTCGGCGCCCTCATCGGCGACCCGGTGCCAGACGGACGGGTCCACGGGAGCGTGGACGGCCGTCACCCCGCCGGTGCGCTCCCCGTCGCGTTCCGCGCCGGAGCCCTCGTCCTCATCGGACGCGGAGCGCTTGGGCGCGGGAGCGGTCGGGGAGAGTTCGTCGGCGCCGCCGAGGACGGGCAGGCCGAGCGGCGTCGCGGTGCCCGCGGAGCCGCCGATCCGGTCCTGCACGGCCAGGGTGGACTCGGCCAGACCCTCGGAGACCGTGCCCACCAGGCTGCTGTCACGCAGCGAACGGTCGGTGGACTCCACCATGTCGTGGCCCCTGCGGGCGATGCCCCCGACGAGGTCGCCCGCGCCGCGCGCGGTCTCGTCGACGGCCCGGGTGGTGTCCTCGACCGCCCTGTTGGCGGCGGATCCGGTCCTGGTCCGCTCCAGGGCCGCGGTCACGCCGGTCCCGTGCAGGGTCTCGGCGGGAAGAGCGGCCGTCTGGGGAACCACGGTGTCGGTGAGCGACTCCGTGGCCGAAGCGGCGCGGGCCGTGGCGTCGGAGAGGTGGGCGCCGCGGATCTCCTCGGCGGCGGCCTGTCCGGCGCGTCCGGTCCCGTCGCCGACCTCCAGCACGCGGTCGACCAGGCCACCGGACTCGGGGGCGGTCTCGCCGTGGGCGACACCGATCCCCCCGGCCAGCCATGCGACGGCGACGATGCCGGACAGGAGCAGCAGCCGGGCGGGGCTCAGTGCCATGCGGGCAGCGCGACTGGAGACCAGCCACTCCTTGCCCGCGAGCACCATGGATGCCCCCCGTTTCGCTGCCACTGGACGGTCCCGTGCGGTGGTCCCGCCACGGTCACACGCCGGTGCTGTTCCGCGCCCGCGAAGGCGGGCGGGGAGCCGAGCACCGTCGAACTCACAGCAACACTAACATCACGTTCGGTGACGGGAAGCCGAATGGCGAACCGCGCCGAAAAAGTTCTCGGCGCGGTCCGGCTGAGGGGACGGCGCAAAGCGCCCGGGGTCAGCTCAACCCGACGAAACGGTCCAGGACGCGGACCCCGAACCGGAGGCCCTCGATCGGGACGCGCTCGTCCACCCCGTGGAACATGCCCGCGAAGTCCAGCTCCGGGGGCAGCTGGAGGGGGGCGAAACCGTAGTTGCGCACCCCCAGGCGCGAGAAGCTCTTGGCGTCCGTCCCGCCGGAGAGGCAGTAGGGGACGGCCTTGGCTCCGGGGTCCTCGGCCAGCAGCGACTCCGACATGGCGCTGACCAGGCCGCCGTCGAAGGAGGTCTCCACCGCGGGCAGGTGGTGGATGAACTCGCGGCTGACCTTGGGACCCAGCAGCCGGTCGATCTCGGCGAAGTACGCGTCCTCGGTGCCCGGCAGGAATCGGCCGTCCACCTGGGCGGTGGCCTCGCCCGGGATGACGTTGGCCTTGTAACCGCCGCCCAGGACCGTGGGGTTGAGGGTGTTGCGCAGGGTGGCGCCGATCATGCGCGCGATGGGGCCCAGGCGGGCGACCGTGGCGTCCACGTCCCGCTCGTCGAAGGGGATGCCGAACTCCTCGCAGATCTCCTCCAGGAAGGTCCGCACGGTCGGTGTGAGCTGGACGGGAAACCGGTGCTCGCCCAGCCGGGCGACGGCCGCCGCCAGTTCGGTGACGGCGTTGTCGGTGTTGACCATCGAACCGTGCCCGGCGGTGCCGCGCGCGGTCAGCTTCATCCAGGCGATGCCCTTCTCGGCGGTCTCGATGAGGTAGAGGCGCCGGTTCTCCTTGGCCGTGAACGAGAAGCCGCCGACCTCGCTGATCGCCGAGTCGCAGTCGGCGAACAGGTCGGGGTGCTCGTCGACCAGGTACTGGGCGCCCCAGGTGCCCCCGGCCTCCTCGTCGGCGAGGAAGGCCAGCACGATGTCGCGCGGGGGACGGCGGCCCTCGCGCAGGCGCTGGCGCAGCATCGCCAGGACCATCGCGTTCATGTCCTTCATGTCGACCGCGCCGCGGCCCCACACGCAGTCGTCGGCGACCTCGCCCGCGAAGGGGTGGTGGGTCCAGTCCTCCGGGGCCGCCGGAACGACGTCGAGGTGGCCGTGGATGAGCAGCGGGGGACGACTGGAGTCCTCCCCCGTGATCCGGGCCACGACGTTGCTGCGCCCCGGGTGCTTCTCGTAGATCCTCGACTCGACCCCGACCTCGTCGAGCTTGGCCGCCACGTACTCGGCCGCCTTGCGCTCCCCGGGTCCCGAGTGGTCGCCGTAGTTGGAGGTGTCGAACTCGATGAGCTCCCGGCACAGGTCGACCACCTCGACCTCGGCCGCGCTCAGTTCCCTGCCTGGCTCCGCCATCTGACGCTCCCGTCCAGCCGCACCTTGTCGCCCTACTGTTCCACCGACCCTGCCATGTCTTCCACCGGCGGAAAACATGGTTCGCGCGGTGTTCGACCTTTGCTATGGTTGACGTGTCCGGCGCGGGAGCGCCGAGCACACCCGGTCCGGGTGGCGGAATAGGTAGACGCGCTAGCTTGAGGTGCTAGTGGCCGTTAAGGCTGTGGGGGTTCAAGTCCCCCCTCGGACACGAACCCTTCCCCCACGGGAAGAGTTGAACTCGCGGTGCGGGTCGAGTCGAATCTCGGCCCGCACTTTGTTTTGCACCGGGTGGTAGCGCATCCGCAGGCCCAGCCCCCGGTACAGCTCGGCCTTGTCCTCCCGGTCGGCGCTACCGAGTACAGCGGTGATGTCACCCAGCGCGTGAACCATCCTCATCACGTCTTCCTTGTTGGTCTTCTGCGGTGACCGGCCTACACGGGCCAGTCCTGCCTCAGCGGCCGACTTCTCGGCCTGGGTCTCCTTCATCCACTTCGTGACCTCCACGGGATCGGCTCCGGCCTCCAGAACGGCGCGGTGCTGGGCCAGCTTGCGATCGCACTCGGACAGCCTCTCCCGAAGCCGCGCCATCTCGCGGGCCACCCCGGTGCCCCGCTCCTCGTCCGCGCCCATGAGGGCGTCCACCGTGGCCGTGATCTTCCCTGGAGCGAACTCGGCGGCGATCCACGCGTCCAGTGTCGGGACCACGTCAGCCTCGCGCAGGTAGACGTTGCGCGGGTGATGGACCCTGTTGGCCAGCGCGTACTCCTCCGGAAACCGGCAGCGGTAGTACGCCTTCCCGTGAGACCACTGCCCCTGCATCCTGCGGTCGCACAGGCAGCACTCGAAAGCACCCCGGAACAGGTAGGGGTTGCGGGTGCGGCGCGTCTTGTGCTCTCCACCTGGGCTCCGCCCTCGCGAACCCATCAGCGCCTTCGCCTGCGTGAAGTCCGCGTGAGTGATCAGCGGATCGTGGACCTGGTCCCGGGACCACACCCACTCGTCGTCCTCGTTCCACCTCAGCAGGGTCTGATGGCCGAGCTGGACGTCGTTGACGTCGATGAGGACTTCGTCCTTACGCTGTTTGGCCCACACCTGGTGGCCGGTGTAGCGGGGATTCCTCAGGATCGCCCGTACCGCACCCTTGGACCAGGCGATGCCGGAGCGGTGCCGGTTGCGTTTCCGGTCGTGGGCCGAGGGCGAGGGGATGCCGTCACGTGTCAGCCCTTCGGCAATCGCGAAGATGCCCATGCCGCCCAGGTACTCGGCGAAGATCCTCCGCACCACCCAGGCCGTCCGGGGATCCGGGGCCAGCCGGTGCAGCCTCCTGCCGTCAGCTGCCTTGGCCGGATTGGGATGCGGGCCCGCGTCCACGAGCATGTACCCGTACGGCGGACGCCCGCCCAGATAGCGGCCTTCCAGCAGGGTCTGGGCTGCCATGGCGGCGCGGACCCGGGTCTTGATGCGGGTCCGTTCGCCCTTGGAGATGCCGCCGTACATCGACATGATCAGCTCGTGGGCCTCGTTGGCCGGATCGATGGGACCACCGATCTCGGGCACCCACAGCTGCACGCCGTAGTGCTCGAACACTGGTGACGTCATCGTGAACTGGCTGCCGTAGAAGGCGCGTTGCGGTTCGCCGATCACTACGGCCTGGAAGCCTCGGTCGGGATCCGGTAGCGAGTCCAACAGGCGACTGGCCTCCGGACGGCGCTGCGGGGGTATCGAACGCGAACGGTCGATGTCGAAGTACTCCGCCACGATCCGCCCGTGCGGGGCGATCAGCGTCTCAGCGCGCATCCTCTGCCAGTGGCGCGAGGATTCGGGATCCTGCTGGTCTTCGGTGGACACGCGCCCGAGGAAGGCGAAGTCCACCTGTTGGGCTGCTGCCATGGCTCAGGTCCTTCTCTCCGGGGACGAGGGGTCGGGCTCCTCGGCAGATCGCCGTGCGTACGCTGTGCGAATGATCCGCAGCAGCGCCCGGACCGCTTCGGGGGTGAAGTCCGGCGGCTCCTCCGGCGGAACCACTCGCGGAGGGTTCCCGCTTGCTCGGGTAGGGCTGTCGTGTCCATCAGGGTAGGCCTCGGAGCCGCCGTTTTCACAGTGTTTCAGCTGGTCAGAGTGGTTATCTACCTCTTCAGACACACAAACCTCCCCCCGAGGTAAGGTCCTGAAAAACGGCAGTACCGACCGCCGTCCGGCAATGCCGCCGTTGCCGCCGCGGCACCCTCGCCGCCAGAGCGGCGGACTGTGCGGAGCAACCATCTGGCACGCGCTAGGACCGGCACTGGATCGTGTGGGAAGGACGCGCGCTCCTCCGTGCCGCTCTCTGTACGCCTGCCCGGCGGCAACAAGCGGCACCGGGAAGCCGGATACGGACCCATAGGTCTCATGGCACCTCCCAGCGACGGCGAGCGATGCCCTGAACGCGGGAACGGCGTGGAGAATGCCAGTCCTCGCGGGCTGGCAAATCGGCAACGAGGCGCCATCCGGCTGCACTCAGCGAGACCCCGCTCTCGTCGCCACGGGTATAGGTGACCAGGCGCCGGTAGGCCAGAGCCCGCGCCGCTCGCCAGGACGCGGCGTAGAGCTTGGAGCAGGCATTGGGAGAACCATCACTGGCGAGTCTGGTGACTTCGAGCGTGCGGCCGTCATCGAGTTCACGCGCCACCGGCCGTCCGACCACGGCAACGGCGACCAGGACACCGTCGTCACCGACGAGGCCGAGACTGAACTTGTGCCCGCGTGGCGGCTTCAGGTGGCGGTGCCATACCTCGATGAAGGCCTTCGCTTCGGCGAGCGGTACGGGCACCAGGGTCAGTCCCATGCCGCACCTCCCGGTTCGGCGCCACGACATGCCCACGGTGCGCAGCCATCCGGTCCCGGGTCGGTGGTGGCGCTCAGGTCGGCCTGGTCCAAGGGCACACGGTCGGGGTGGAGGAAGTAGAGGGTGCCGGGCGGCATGCCGCGTGTTTCCGCTCCAGGGTGGCCGTGCCGCAGGATGGCATCGGCTGCTACCGCTTCAGTGAACGTTGCCGGATCGGCGGCCCGTAGGTGTGCCCATCCGTGGTTGGAGCGGTTGGGGCATGCCACACACGCCATCCCCGCTTCCTCGTCCAGACCGTGGTGGTGGAGGAAGGCCCGGCAGTCCCGAATACTCCAGCCGAGGTTGGCCAAGGGGTAGCGGAAGAGCACGAAGGGCGGGCCCGACAGGTGGTGAGCGTGTTCGGTGCCGTACCCGACCGCGCACTCGGCGAAGACACCATCGGGCACGGGATGAGGATGCGGGTAGCCCAGGAGACGGCGGATGTGGCTGGTCAGGGCCAGAGCCTGCCGACGGGCGCATCCCTGGGGAAGGCGTCCCGGCGTGCCGTCGGGGCTGAGGGTGAACAGCGGTAGTGGACACGGCAGACGGTTGTTGAGGCTGTCGCGGGCGATGCTGCTGGTTTCGGCGCGCGCCCACTCCATGGCGGCACCGGTGGCAATGCGGCGTAGCCGTTCCAGATGCCGGTGGGTGTGGGCGGAGTACCAGCCGGTGTCGGGGATCAGGACGGCGTCGAATCTGGGGATCGCCCCGTGGGCGGCCAAGAGGAGCAGAGTGGTGGCTCCCGGGCTGCCGTCCAGCAGTAGGAGCCGTCGTCGTGGCAGGGTGCGTGTGCTCATCGCAGGGTCAGTCGGCTGGGTGTCGAACGCCTCACCTATCAAGAGGAGCGAGATCGGCGTTTGCGCTCATGACCGCAGCCGAAGCGCGTAAGAGATGCGTACGCACCGAGCATGGCGCTTTCGATTCCCGCACCCTTGTCCGAGACCAATCAAAAACCAGGAAATAAATCCTTCATCACCGGTGGGCGGTATTCGCAACTCCTCCCGCAGCTATGGTGGCTCATCTTCTGCTCATTTCCTGCGAAGTGCGTGGTGCTCCATGGAACTCCCGAACCTGAAGGGAGTCGCACCATGGTGCACAGCACTCGTCCGGAACAGCCGCTCGTGGTTCTTCAGCGATCGGTCGACCTGCTCGCCACCGGGCCCGGCCAGCCCACCCTGTCCACCGCAGACGTGGACGGGATCGACGCCGACGAACTGACCGCCTCCCAGATCATCGACCTACTGCGCCACGGCCCCCAGGAGCTGGCTGACGCGCTCTGGCATCAACTCTTCGCGCTCTCGCGTGCAGGTGCGGCGACCTGGACGGTGATCGCAGCCGGGGCGATGCTGCCGCGCATGGTGGTGGCCTGTTCCCGGTACGCGCGCGTGCCCTCTCAGCACGTCCCCGATGTGGAGGCGGAGATGTTGACCGCCCTGTTGGAGCAGGTGCGGTCGATGCCTCTGGGCGTGAGCGAAGTGGGTGCGCGGATGTGGTCGGCGGTGGCCAACACCGCCAGCCGGTACGGCTACCACCATGTTCGTGAGTCGCACCGCTCCATCCCGTACAACCTCAACGCGCACGCCACCAACCAGGCCGATGGTGGACGTGGGCCGGTCACCGTACTGGCCGAGGCCGTCAGCGCAGGGGTGCTGTCGCCGGTGGAGGCGGACCTGATCGCCCGCACCCGGCTGGAGCACAGCACGCTGGCCCAGGTCGCCGACGAGTTGGGGCTGACCTACATCACCGCACGTCGCTGGCGACGCGCCGCCGAGAGCAAGCTGACGGCTGCCCTCGGCGTGAAGAAATCCGCGAAGCCGATGAGCGCTATCGCGCCGTGAATTCCTCTTGATGGGTGAGGAGGGATCTCTCCTCACCCGCAGAGGGATCACGGAAGCCGGGACGGAGAGGGTTTCGAACGCCCACCGATACAACCCTTGACCGGAAGGAGGAGTCGGCCCTCCGCCCCGGCTTCTGATTCGCGTGAGATCCCCACATTCTGCGGGTTTTCACCGAAGCGAGGTGGAGATCGTGGAAGCGCTCAAGAATTGCCTCCGTCCGACATTGGTGGTCTGCGCTGTGGCCGTGAGCGTTGTGGTGGCCTCGGCTGACCTATCGCCCGTCTGGGCCCAGGAGACCGACACCCCCACGGTGACGGACCTGAACACCGTCATCACCAACGTCCGCAACTGGGTCGTGGGCCTGCTGGTGGTGCTGGCCACGCTGTTGCTGACCATCGGCGGGCTGCGCTACCTGCTGGCCGGTGGCGATCCGGGCGAAGTCAACAAGGCCAAGGACACCCTGAAGTACAGCGCGTTGGGCTACCTGGTGGCACTCCTCGCACCGCTCCTGGTGCAGATTCTGCGCGGGTTCGTGGGGCTGGAATGAACCCGCGTCCCTGGGCTGTGGCGTTCCTTGTCCTCACTGTCAGCGGAACGTCTCTGGTGGGCTCACCCTCCCCTGTCGAGGCCGCGCCGGTCCCCGCGGACGTGACCGAAGATCCTGCTGATCCCACTCCGACCGATCCCGAGGAGTGCGGGACCTTCGACTACGGCTGCCGCGTGACGGTCGGGTTCTACGTCTGGTTGGCCGACTTCATCGCGGAGGCCGTGGAGTTCACCATCACCCTCGCCGCCCTGCCCGCGCTGTCCACCCCACCTCCCACCGACGGAGTCAGAACCGCCTGGGGCGAGGTGCTCACGGTCGCCAACAGCCTGTACGTCCTGGTGGTCCTGGCCGCCGGTGTGCTGCTGATGAGCTACCAGACCGTGCAGACCTCGGTCGGGGTCAAGGAGCTGCTGCCCCGGGTGGTGCTCGGCTTCATCGCCGCGAACTCCTCGTTCCTGCTCATCGAGATGATGCGCCAGTTGGCCAACGGCATCGCCGTGAACATGCTGGACGGGGCCGCCACCGTCGACAACATCACCGAAACGATCGGCCGTGTCCTGGGCGATCCTGGCGGTGAGGCCCTCGTGGTGCTGCTGTTGATGTTGGTCGCCTCGCTGCTGGGGTTCTTCTTCATGCTGGCCGCCATCGTTCGGATCGTGCTGTGGATCCTGCTGACCGCGGTGGCTCCTCTGGCGTTGGCCTGCCACGCACTTCCCCAGACCGAAGGCATCGCCCGCATGTGGTGGCGGGCGATGGCGGCACTGGTGGTCACCCAGATCGCTCAGGGCATCGTGTTGCGGCTGATGGTGGTGCTGTTCTTGTCCCGGGAGGCCGCCCCGGACTTCATCGAGGCCGCCCAGAACATCGTCGACGTCTTGTTGATCACCTGCTGCATGTACGTCCTGGTCCGCATCCCCTTCTGGGCGTTCAAGCAGGTGTTCAACTACCAGAAGTCGCCCCTGGTCAAGGGGGCCAAGCTCGCGGCCAGCCTGGTGGTCTTCCGCGGTCTGGGCAAGGCGTTCGCAGCCAAGAAGGCCACAACCGCAGCGACCGCGTCCCGGGCCACGGGAGGTGCCCCGGCCATGGCATCGGCACCACCTCCCTCCCCAAGTCCAAGGCGGTGGCAGCAGCCCGAACTGCCGAACTTCACAGCCAAGCTGCCCTACCGGCAGGATCCGCTGGCTGGGATGGATCGGCAGATTGATCGACGTCAGCAGGGACGGCTGCGCGAACGGCGTCGGTACTACCAGCCCGAGCTGCCACGGCCTCGTCGCGTGCCGCGGCCCCGCTTGCGCCAAGAGCCGTTGCCGCAGTGGGAGGAGCCCACACCGCGCCAGGAGATGCTGCCGCATGCGCGCCGCCTGCCTCCGCCTCGGCCCCGGCCTCAGCAGGACGCTCTCTTCCAGCCGCCCGTTCGCCAACGTCCTCGCCGTAGGAGGTCCTGAGTGTCGCGTGTACGCATGCCCGCTGACGTGGAACGCGAGGACAAGATCCTCGCCGGGTTGACCGCCCGACAGTTGGTGCTCATCGGCGCGCCCGCGGTGGCGCTGTGGGCCGCCTACAGTTTCCTGGGCCATCTGGTGCCCATGCTCGTGGTCGTGGCCGTCGCGGTTCCGGTGATGGGAGCGGCCGTGGCCGCGGCGTTGGTCCAGCGCGATGGGTTGAGCCTGGATCGCTTGGCTTTGGCGGCGTTTCGGTTCGCCCGTTCCCCCAAACGCCGCGCGACCGGCGCCAAGCATGCGGCAGCGGTGCCCTCCTGGGTCGATGCCACCACGCCGCCGCTGCCTTCTCCGCTGAACCTGCCGGTGCGCTCCATCTCCGATGACGGGGTGGTCGACTTGGCCGAGCATGGACACGCCGTCCTCGTCTCGTGCTCGACGGTGAGTTTCGCCTTGCGTACGCCCTCGGAGCAGGCCGGGTTGGTGAACGGGTTCGCCTCCTACCTCAACTCGCTCAACACCCCGGTGCAGTTCCTGGTGCGTGCCGAGTCCATCCGTCTGGATCCGCTCGTGGACGCGCTCGACCAGGCGGCACCGCAGATGCCGCACCCGGCATTGGAGCGTGCCGCGCGCGACCACGCTGACTACCTCGCCGGGCTGGCCCAGTCCAGGGATTGTCTCGTTCCGGGTGTGATGGAGGCTCTCAAACTTGGGAAGGATGAGAGTCATGCCGGCACCGAGGAAGTACCCGCCTGAGCTGCGCGAACGAGCGATCCGGATGGCTGTGGACGCCCGCCGCAACCCGACCACCCGCGATGGGGCCATCGCCCGAGTGGCCGACCAGTTGGGCGTCAACCGTGAAACGCTGCGCAACTGGGTCACCCAGGCCGAGATCGACGACGGGACCCGGCCCGGCACCACCACCGACCAGGCCCACAAGATCGCTGAGCTCGAGCGCGAGGTGCGGGAGCTGCGGCGGGCGAACGCGATCTTGAAGTCAGCGTCGGCTTTCTTCGCGGCGGAGCTCGACCGCCCACACACCAGGTAGTGGCCTACATCGACCTGTACCGGCAGGAGTTCGGGGTCGAGCCGATCTGCGAGGTGTTGCAGGTCGCCCCGTCCACCTACTACGCGGCCAAGAGCCGGACCCCGTCGCTGCGTTCGCGCACCGATGAGGCCACCACCGCCAAGATCCGGCAGGTGCACGCCGACAACTACGGCGTCTACGGGGTGCGCAAGGTCCACGCCGAACTCAACCGGCAGGGCCACCGGGTGGCCCGCTGCACCGTTCACCGGCTGATGCGCCAAGCCGGTTTGCGGGGCATCACCCGCGGCAAGAGCCCGCGCACCACCACCCCGGCCCCGGGCCCGGACATGCGCCCGGACCTGGTCGAGAGGGCGTTCACCGCGGATGCTCCGAATCGGTTGTGGGTCGCCGACATCACCTACATCCGCACCTTCGCCGGGTGGGTCTACGCCGCGTTCGTGATCGATGTGTTCTCTCGCCGGGTGGTGGGCTGGCAGGTGTCGCGGTCGTTGCGCACCGATCTGGCCTTGGACGCGTTGGAGATGGCGGTGTGGAACCGGGCACACGTGGGACGGCGCATCGATGGGCTGGTCCACCACTCCGACCGCGGGGTGCAGTATCTGGCGGTGCGCTACACCCAGCGCCTGGCCGAGGCGGGCGCGGTGGCCTCGGTCGGCACCACCGGCGACTCCTATGACAACGCTCTGGCCGAGGCGTTCCACTCGTTGTTCAAGGCCGAGCTGGTCCGTAACCGCGGCCCGTGGAGGAACCTTGACCACCTGGAGATCGCGGTAGCCGAGTACGTGGACTGGTTCAACCACCGCCGTCTGCACGGCGAGATCGGTCTGGTCCCGCCAGCGGAGTTCGAGGACGGCTTCTACCGGCAGCAGGCCGGGGCAACAGAAGGCGAAGCGTTGGTTCCGAGCCTCCAATAAACCCGGCACGAGACATGCTCCATCTCCCACCCCGGCCGGGCAGGGACGCTCAGTGCCTCTTCCAGTAGCTTCTCTGTTCGTGCCCGGTTGGTCCGGCCTCCGGACAGGACGCTGTTGAATGCCCGGATCTGACGTGCGGCCGAACCCTGGGTGCCCCGGGTCAGGAGCTGCCCTACGGCGACCAGGAGCGTGCTGATCAGCTCCGGGCGCACCGCACCAGGGGTGTGGCCCAGGTCGTCGGCGTAGAGCCGCAGTTCCTCCCGAAGCTCACCGAATTCGGGAGGAAAGACGCCCCATGGTTCTTGTCTCCCCTGTGGAATCGCCCCGTAGGTATCGCTCAGGACCGAGGCGGTGAAGCCGGACTCCACCGTGGCCATGAGGTCGATCTCCTCAGCGGTCCAGGCCAGGTAGGCGCCCAGACCCCATCCGCGTAGGAGCTGGCCCTGAACGGCGTAGTTGGCGACCTGGTCGGCCGCACGCCGACGCATCAACTCCTCGTCGTCCCCGCGCCCCGTCGCACGTTCGAACCGGCGTCGCTTGGCGATCTCGGCTCCGAAAGCCATGCTGAGCGGATCGGTGTCAGAGGTGGAGCTCTCCCCACACCGGACCGCGACTCGCGCGACTTCGGCTTCGTAGTCGCATTCCTCCTCTTCCACCAGCTGCGACCACAGCACGACCCGGCAGGGCACAGGCCCTTCGGCCAGGATCGCGGTGAGCGAGGAACGCAGACCCGGCCACAGGTCGGCGACCGTCGCCGCTCCGGATGGCAGCATCCAGCTGCGGGACACCGCCAGGTCGTCGACCGCGACGGTGATCTCCTCGACTCCGCGTCGGCGCAGCTCGGAGACCGTACGAGGCGACCGTGTCAGTTCGGCCAGCTGGAACACGGGATGACGCTGTTCGGTGCCGTCCAGGGAAGCCAGCACCAGCTCGGAAGTCGGCACGAAGTGCCCTCCTCGGCGTCGGCAGGGCACGCACACGATCGCCATCGCTCGTTTTGCCCAGGTCACGAGATCACCGTCCCGTCGGTGGGCACGTCGACCCGTTCCAGGTGGGAGGCGTCCAGGCGTGCGGTTAGGTCGGCATAGGGTGCCTCCAGACGCGGGTGGGTGTGTTCGCCCACCAGCTCGGCCAGGGGAACCGCTACGTGCGCGAACCGCTCGATGTCGGGATGCGGCACGGTGAAGGAACCCACCTGACCATGGAGGCGGCCAGCGACCAGGATGTCCAGGTCCAGGGTGCGCGAGACCCACGATCCGGCATCTCGCTGGCGTCCCTGTTCGGCCTCGGTTTCCTCCAGCAACGCCTTCAGCTCGAACAGCGTCCCCTCCCACCGCAGGCGGACGGCGAGGTTGAGGAAGTCCGGAGATCCGGACGGAAGCCCGATCGCCGGGGAGCGGTAGACCGCGGAGGTGTCTACCACCAGTGCGCGCTCGCGCAGGGTGTCCAGGGCTGCGGTGACGTGGCGGGCGGGGTCGAGGTTGGAGCCCACCCCGACCACGAGCGGATCCAGGGGAGCACTCACCGAGCGGCACCTCCCAGCGCGAAGAACTCGGCGCGGGTGCGCTCATCACGCAGGATCTCACCACGCAGGGACGAAGTGACGGTCGTGGTCCCTGGGGCCTGGACTCCGCGCAGCGTCATGCAGGTGTGCTCGGCGCGCAGGACCACCCCCACCCCCTTGGGAGAGAGGTGCTCGTCCAACCACACGGCGATCTGCCTGGTCAGGCGCTCCTGCACCTGAGGGCGGCGCGAGAACAGCTCCACCACCCGGGCCAGCTTCGACAACCCCACGATCCGATCTCCCGGCAGGTAGCCGACCGTGGCCTTGCCGGTGAAGGGCAGGGCGTGGTGCTCGCACAGGCTCACGAAGGCGATGTCGCGCTGAAGGAGGAGTTCGTCGTACTCCTCGTCGTTGGGGAACGTGGTCAGGTCGAACTCGCGAGGGGTGAGCAGCTCGCGGTAGGCGTTGACCATCCGCTCTGGGGTGCGTTTGGTCGATTCGTTGGACACGTCCATGCCGAACGCGGTGAGCAGCGAGGCCGCGGCGCTGGTCGCACGAGCCACGTCCACGGCGGATCCGCTTCCTTCGACACACGACGACCCGCCGCTTCTCACGATCTCGACGCTCATACGGCCACCGCCTGGGGCTGCGAAGCCTGCTCGGGGAACGGGGAGTGGAAGTCCTGTGGCGTCCGTTCGATCACCACGCCCACGCTGTCGGCGAACCGCAGGGCGCCGGGCTTGTGGACACGCACCCGCACGTGGGGAGCGCCGTGGTCGATGACGACGATGCGTGCGATCTCGGTGGCCAGCGCCTCGACGGTGTTCCAGACTCGGTCGGCCTGCACCGTGCGGATGATCGCCTTGGTGGGGGTTCGGTAGTTCCAGGCGTCCTCCAGGCGATCGCTGCGCGCGGCCGGGCGCGTGTTCGTCCGGATGCGCAGGTCGATCACCACGTCGCTGCGGTCACGGCGTTCCTCGTCGCTACAGCCGATGACGCAGCGCAGTCGCAGTCCGTCAATCTCGATCTCGTCCATGGCTCTCCGTCAGATTGCTGGGGGTTGGCAGAGCGGGACCAGACAGCCGGTGCGTAGAAAACGTCACCAGGTGTCAGGGACGAGCAACGTTACGGAGGAACCACTGTGGTCCTTCCAGCCACGAGCGGGGACTAGCGCAGAGCTAGGAAATCGAGCGACCAGGCAAAACGAGCTCTGCTCCCAAAGGCCGCGGCAACGTGGTGTTCGGCCTGCCTGGGCTCATGAAGTGTTCGAGGGAAATATCAGTGCTTCACGAAGATCGAAGAAACGCAGAGAGGATGTCGAATATGTCTGTTTCATCCAGGGATCCGATCGTGTAGTCGGCACCCGCGTCCCGAAGTTCCTGAACAGGGCTCGAACCCGAGGCAACTCCGACGACACGGACCCCTGCGAGATGTCCGGCCTCAACATCCCTGGGAGTGTCTCCGATGAGAATGATGTCGGAATCCAGGAACGTCTCTCCGAGCTTGGCTTCGGACCGCTGACGTGCGAATTCGACAAGCGCGGACCGGTTCACATCGTCATCTCCGTAGGCACCGATGTCGAGGTCGACCCAGCGGTCGACACCGAACGCGGCGAGCTTGACCTCAGCCGCTCCCCTGGTGTTCCCCGTGAGCACGCTCTGGACGATGTTCGGCTGATGGCTCAGCGCTTCCAGCGTCCGTTCCACACCGGACAGGATGCGTCCCCGCTCCCGCAGTTCCTCCGCATGCTTCCGGTAGGCCGCGACCTGTGCCCGTGCGAAGCGCTCGAAGAGACCTTCGTCCGGTCGCGATATGCCGTTGAGGCGGAGGGTCTCGTCCAGGAGAACGGGTTCGGTGTGACCCAATGCTGTGGCCATGCCAGCGGACATGGGCTGACCAGTCGCGATTTCGAACGCTTCGGCGAAAACCTTGCGGCCCACGCCCATCGTTTCGATCAGGGTGTGGTCGACGTCCCAGAGTACGAGCAGGTGATTTGACATCATATCTCCGAACAGGGAAGAGAGGATCGACCAATGGGGAGCGCCGTTCTACCATGGGCTCCTCATCCGCGCTCCACCGTGAAGGGCCTGACCATGTCTTTGGGGAAGACGTTCGCGCGGCGGTTGAGGTGGCACCGTTCGCGTCAGGGTAAGTCCCAGGCGGTCGTAGCAGGACTGGCTGGCCTGAACCCCGAATACGTCGGCCAGATAGAACGTGAGAACCGTACCCCGTCACTCGACACGGTCGAAGCCCTGGCCGCGGCTCTTTCCATCCCGGTGACGCAACTTCTCGCGGAGAACGAGGAACCCGCTCCCGTACCCACCGATGTCCAACTCGCCTCGGAGTTGCATCATGCTCTCCACGTGGGTTTCGCCGGTGGGGGCAAACAGGAGCTTCGCCCTTCTGATCTGCGTGAACGCGTCGATAGCGCATGGAATGTGTGGCAGGGGGCATCGGATCGCTACAGCCGGACCCTTCCTCTCATAGCACCTCTGATCAGGGAGAGTACCCAGTACTGCGCTACATCCACGGAGCCGGAGGACCAGCGCCTGGCAGCTGACGCCTACGGACTCCTACGGACCGTGGCACGCAGAATCAACCGTAAGGAGCTCGCGCTTCTGGCAGCTGACCGGGGAATCCGCGCGGCCGAGCGGTCGTGTGATCCCGTTCGCTTGGCGACGGCCCGTTGGAACAACAGTCACGCCCTCCTCGCCCTTGGAGAGCACCGTGCGGCTCAGGAGGTCGCACTCGCCGCCATCTCCGAGGTGTCCTCAGTCGAGAGTCGCGACGCCAGCGCGATCACGGGAGCCCTGTGGCTGACAGCGGCGGTGACCCAGGCCCGTTCGGGGGACAAGTTCACGGCGTTGGAATGGATCAACGACCGTGCGGCTCCCCTGGCCGAGAAGACCGGTGAGACCAACGTGGGAAGAACCTGTTTCGGGCCCTCCAACGTGGCCCTGCACGCGGTCAGTATCGAACTGGAGGACGGCCAGGCCGCGTCGGCCCTGTCTCTGGCGGACCGGATCGACACCTCGCCCCTCGCCTCACGGGAACGTCACACCACGTGGTCCCTGGACCTGGCGCGGGGCCACATCCTTCGCTTCGATCCTGGGGCGGCGATGCTGTACCTGCTGCAAGCGGAGACAACCGGTGCCGAGGACCTGCGTTACAACAGCGACGCGCACGACACGCTACGGCGGGTCCTGCACCAGGCCCGCCCTTCCCTGCGTACCCAAGCCGTCGGACTGACCAGGCGCCTTGGCATCGAGGAATCCATCCTCGCTGGTTGACGGCTTTCCTAGCTCCTGGCTTGGCCCCACCGTGAGCACGCCGAGTTGCAGGGTTCGCGGATCAGAGTGGCCGCATGTCCTCCGTACCAGCGCCCACCACCCTCCCGCCTGAAGCACCGGCCCCTTCCATCACGCGCGTGGCAGCCGAACTCGCGGAACTGGCGAAGCGCGCCCGCCTGGCCTCGGCGCTGGTGTGCTCCCACGACGCCCTCGTACTGGCCTACACCGGCATGGACCAAGAGCACGCCGAGCGGTCAGCCGCCACCTTCGCGACCCTGTTCTCGACGGCGGCCTCCTATTCGCGGCTGTTGAGCACCGGCGATGTCGAGCGGGTCGTGCTGCGCTGCGCAGACGGCCCCATGGTGATGCTGCCCATCACGTCCTGCACCTGCCTGCTCGCCGCGATGCCCGATGACCAGGCGCTGATCACCGGTGCGGGAGCGTGCGGCGAGTTCGCCGACGCCGTCGCTCCCCTACTGCCCCAGGAGTTGCCGCGCACGGTGGGCGGGATGCGTGTCCACCGATCCCCCGTGTCGAAAGAGGCCGCATGATGGCTACTCGAATTCGTCTGCGCCCGAACGTAACCGACCACACCCTGGTCCGCCTCGTCCCTGGCAGCAGCTCACAGGTGACGGGCCATGGCGGACCTGACGAGATGACCACGGCGGCCTTCCAGCTGCTGGCCGACACCGCCCAGCCCATGTCGGTGTTGGAGCTCGCTGCCCGGCTGAGCCTGCCCCGAGCGGTGGCCGCCACCATCATCACGGACCTGTCCACACAGCATCTGGTCCAGCTCAGCTCTGCCCATCCGCCGAGGGAGTTCGCTCGCCAGGCTCGACTCCAACACCAGGTTCCGGTCTCGAAACGATGCCCCGGCCTGGTGTCGGCCAAGGTCACGGTGGTGGGGCCGCGCGGCACCGGCACCTCCACCTACGTCGGCGCCGCCTCCGACCATGCTCCGATACGCACCGTGGAAACCGCGCACCACGATGGTGAGCTGATCTCCCTGTCACTGGAGCTCGGCGCCATCGAGATCTCACCCACCAGTCGCCTGCATCTGCTGGCCGCACCGGCACCAACCGCCTTCGACGCGTTCTGGCCCGGGGTCGTCCGCTCCGCTCTGGGAGTGCTGGTGGTCGTCCATCCCCACCGCAGCGCTGAGGCGATCCCGACTCTTCTGGCGGTGCAGGACGCCGCGCTGCCCTATCAGGTCGTGGTCAATCACCTGGATGGCACCGACCCCGCTCCCGATCTGGTCAGCGCCACGCTCGATGTGGCCCCGGACCGGGTGACGGTCGCTGATGCCCGTTCCCGGCCCGCCACTCGCTCAGTGCTGAACCGACTCCTGCGACGCCTGGAGGATGCCTCGTGAAGATCCTGATCGTGGGCGCCAGCCAGGGCGGCTTGCAGGCCGCGCACCGGCTGCTCCGCCACGGAGCCGACGTGACGCTACTGACTTCGCGTTCCTCGGTGGAGATGCGTCAGGGCCGAGCGCAGATGACCCAGCTGACCCTTCCGTCGGTGCGCAAAGTCGAACAGGACCTCGGTCTGGACTTTTGGGCCTCCAATGCCCCGGTGTACCGCACGGTACGGCTGACCACACTCACCACCGACGGCATCGGCGGATTCACCGGCGACCTCGGAGCCGAAGGTGTGGCCGTGGACCCACGGGTGAAGCTGCCCGATTGGCTGGAGTACTTCGAGGACCAGGGCGGCAAGGTGGTCATCCACGGGGCCACCGTCACCGACCTGGCCTACTTCACCCGGATGTATGACGCGGTCCTGATCGCGGTGGGCGCCGGTGAGCTCGGACAGCTCTTCCCCGCCGACCCCACCCGGCCTCTGGCAGCAGAAGCACAGATCGTCTCCCAGGCCTATCTGCACGACTGGCCCGCGGACAAGGGTGTCGACGTCGAGGTGTACTCCACCTCGGCGGGAGAGGTCTACGTCATTCCCACACTCACCGCTGAGGGCCCCGCTCACTCGGTCATGGTCGCGGCTCATCCCAACGGTCAACTGGACCTGACCACCGATGCCGCTCACCGACCCGACGTGCATGCCCTGCTGCCCGAGCGCATGGGTCCGGTACTGCCGGAGTTGGCTGAGCGGTACCGGGAGGGGGAACTGGTCGAGGGCAACTCCACGCTCATCCGAAGGATTGCCCCGGTGGTCCGCACACCCGTCGCCTTCCTGGGCGAAGGGTTCGTGGTGGGGATGGGGGACGCCGTCGTCACCACCGAGCCCAGGACCGGGCAGGGGTGGGCGGTCTCCACCAGGGGCGCTCAGTTCCTGATCGAACGGATGATCGCCCGCTTCGACGCGCACGGCAGTTTCGACCAGGCGTTCTTCACCGACACCTTCTCCGCCTTGTGGCAGGAGGAGATCCGGCACACCGCCGCGTTCTCGCGCATGGTCAACGACTTCCACACCGGCCGCCTCTCCCCCGCCGTGCTGGAGGCCATGGCGCTGGCCAGCATCGACAAGGACTACGCCGACCAGTGGGTGCGGGGGTTCGACAACCCCCGCGTACTCACCGACCTGCTCCGTCTGTGAGCGTCCCCCAGCCGAAGGAACTGCTTCGCCATGCCCGAGAACTCCCCATCACCTGTCTCAGCGCCAAATCCCAGGCTCTACAGCCACCGGAACCTTCGGCGGTACCGCCGCCTGGTCGTGGGGTTGTCCCACCGGTTCGCGTGGAAGGTCGACAACACTGAGATCGCAGACCTCTACGCCCACCACACAGCCGCCTCTCACCTGGAGGTCGGCCCGGCCGACGGACACTTTCTGGTCAACAGTCCCGATCCCGTCGGCCCAGACGGTGTGCCGCTGTCGGCCCG
Organism: Nocardiopsis sp. M1B1; assembly: GCF_052466615.1. NCBI lineage: Bacteria > Bacillati > Actinomycetota > Actinomycetes > Streptosporangiales > Nocardiopsidaceae > Nocardiopsis > Nocardiopsis sp. M1B1. Next base: position 553,616 of record NZ_CP196194.1, on the reverse strand, counting down.
TCTGCGTCAGGTCCACCTGCTGGACCTGAACTCAGCACCGTTGGTGCGGTGCGCACGGCTGCTGCGTGAGCGCGCACGGGTCCTCACCCACCAGCACGACGTGCTCGCCTGCCCGTGGCCGCTGGCAGATGACTCGGTGGGGTCGGTGGCGATGTTCCACGTCCTGCACTGCGTCCCCGGCGCCTCTCTGCGCGCCAAGCACACGCCTTTCTCCGAGGTCGCGCGAGTCCTGGCGCCCAGCGGGGTGTTCATCGGTTCCACCCTGCTGGGTGTCGAAGATCCCTTCACCCGCAACAACTGGCTCGCACGCCGTCTCCAGCACGCTTACAACCGTCCTGACCGCAACGTCTTCCACAACGACGGCGACCGGCTCGTGGAACTCAAGCACATGCTCGGTCTTCACTTCACGGAAGTACAGGTAACCCTCATGGGAGCGGCCGGAGTGTGGGTAGCGAAGGGACCGCGGCGATGACCACCACACCCACCACTTCCACCGGCCAGGAACCGGTCGCGATCATCGGCATGGGTTGCCGCCTGCCTGGCGACATCATCACCCCCGCCCAGCTGTGGGACGCCCTGGTCCAGGGGCGAGACTGCGTCACTCGTGTACCGGACGAGCGCTGGCGGCAGATGGTCTCGCGTCTGCACTCCGAGCAGGTGCCCGACCAGCCGTTCCCCGCCGGGGTCGTGGATATCGACGCCTTCGACCGGGAGTTCTTCGGCATCACCGCGGATGAGGCCGCCGAAATGGACCCGCAGCAGAGAATCCTGTTGGAGGTGGTCTACGAAGCGCTCGCCGACGCATCCCTGCGGCCGTCCTCACTCACCGGGAGCCGGACCGGAACCTACGTCGGCGCGGCCAGTACCGACCAGGCCGCGCTCAACTTCGGCACGGGGAACCGTGCCGGTGTGTACACCTCCTCCGGCGCGGGGATGGCGATGCTGGCCAACCGGGTCTCCTACCTGTTGGACCTGGCCGGGCCGTCGATGACCATCGACACTGCCTGTTCGTCGTCGTTGACCGCACTGCACACGGCCATGCGTGACCTGCGCTCAGGCGAGGCGGACACCGCGATCGTCGGCGGAACCAACGTGTTGGCCTCCCCGGTGATCACCGCCTCTTTCGTGGAAGCCGGAGTGCTGGCACCGGATGGCCGGTGTAAACCCTTCGACCTGGGCGCGGACGGGTACGTGCGGTCCGAGGGTGTGGTCGTGCTCGTGTTGTCGCGGGCCGGACTCGTCCAGGAGCGGGGACATCGGGTGTGGGCTCACGTGGCTGGAACCGCCATCGGCCACGGCGGGCGCTCCACACACCTGCTCGCGCCCCGGGTCGAGCGTCAAGTAGCGGTGATCCGTCAGGCCTTGGCCGACGCCGACATGTGCCCGGACCGGGTGGGGTGGGTGCAAGCGCACGGCACCGGTACGCGGGCCGGGGACCGTGTCGAAGTCACAGCCATAGCCCGAGCTCTGGGTCGGAACACTCCGGTGCCGGTGGGGTCGGTCAAGTCAGCGCTCGGTCACCTGGAGGGCGCGGCTGGAGCGCTCGGGGTGATGGTGGCCGCGTTGGCGGTCCATCGCGGCACGCTTCCGCCCACCTTGCACCATCGAGCCCTGCGTCCTCAGCTCGCTGGCTTGGTGCGGGTGCCTACCCGTGTGGAGGAGTGGCCGCGCGGTGAGTTCTCCGTCGAGGGAAGTCGGGTGGCTGGGGTGAGCAGTTTCGGGTTCGGTGGGGCCAACGCACACGCCATCATCACCCGAGCCCCCGTTGTGGCTCCGCCGCCGGGCGAGAAACCCATGCCGTTGCCGGAGACCGTGCTGATTTCCGGCCGCGCCCACACAGCTCTCGCTTCGGTCGCCGCTGACATGGCCGAACGCGCTCCTTCGGGCCGCAACGTGGGAACCGTGGCCGATACCGCTCTCCTTCACGGGGGTCATCACCAGTACCGAGCCGCGGTGGTCGCCTCCGACCTCGGTGGTCTGGTCCAGGGCTTGCGCAGCATCCAGGACCAGGCCCCGAACTCGGACGTGGTTGGCCCCCGTCCCGCCCCTGCCACCCGGCCGCGGGTGGTGTTCGTCTACACCGGACATGGCGGCCACCATCCCGACGCTGGAGGCGAGTTGATGCGCCAACCCGTCTTCGCCCGCGCTCTGAACGAAGCCCGCGCGGCGCTGGAGCAGCACACCAGCTACCCGGTATGGAAACCCGGCGGCCCCATCACCAGCTTCGTGGACGCCCAGCACTGCACGTTCCTGGTGCAGGTCGCGCTCACCCACTTGCTGGCCGAGCGTGGCATCATTCCCGATACCGTCATGGGCCACTCTGTCGGGGAAGTCGCCGCGGCCTACAGCGCGGGTGCCGTGTCCCTACGGGACGCGGCGCGGATACTCGCCCACCGCAGCCGCCTGTTGGGCGGACTGTCCGAAACGGGCGGGCTGCTCGCGGTACGCGCGGGCGTTGAGCAGATCTCGGACTTCCTGGCCGCCTATGAGGGGCACCTGACCATCGCTTCCTACAGCGCCCCGCAAGTGCAGGTCGTAGCCGGAGCACAGGGGGAGTTGCTGCACCTGCACACCGCCCTCGACCAGGAAGGAGTGTGGTCGCGGCCGATCGCGGACACCATCCCCGCCCATTCCCCGGCCGTGGACCCTCTCGTCCCGGAACTCGAAGGCGCCTTGGCGGGCCTGCGTCCCCAGGTGCCCAGAGTCCCCATCATCTCCACCGCCTATCCGTCTGACAGCACGGCTGGGCCAGGTTTGTGGGGCCCGGCGTACTGGGCCTCCCAGGCGCGCGAACCAGTGCGATTCACCGACGCCCTGCACCAGGCCACCGGCATCGGAGCCGAAGAGCCGGTGGTGTTCGTGGAGATCGGACCACGAGCGCTGCTGTCCGAGCACATTGCCCACACCGTGGGCACCCAGCACCGCGTCGTGGCCGCCACCAGCGCCTCAAACACGTTCGCCCGCGCGATCGGAGAGCTGTACACCCTCGGTATCACCCCCGCCGGACCAACTCACCGTGCCCACCCGAACCTGGTCATCGCCCCTGGTTGGGACCACACCACCACTACTGACACGGAAACCAACGCCGAACAGATCCAAGTGCCCTCTCCCGACGGGGTAACGGCACACCTGACTGCGGAGATCGCCCGATTGCTGCCACTGTCCGAAGGCCTTGACCTGTCGACGTCCTGGAGCGACCTGGGGCTGGAGAGCTACCATCTTCTCCAACTCACCTTCCGACTGCGCCAGGTCCCGGCCTGGCGAGACGTGGATGTCCAACTGTTCCTGCCCGACCGTCCTCTGTCCCAGGTCGCCGAGGATCTGCAAGCCCTACTCCCGGCACCGTCGACCTCTCCGGATGGGGTGTCGTCCGTTCTCCCCTGACCCCGGAGCGACGTCCCAAGGGTGTCCTCGTTCTCGGTGGGACCAGAGCGAGGACACCCCGCGCCCCTCCTGACGAGAAGTCGTCGGCAACGCACCCCGCTGTGGAGTGAAGGACCGTTCTGCGGTGCCGGACAGGGTTCATGCCAAACTCGAAAGCCACCTCCCTGCGGCACCAAGGGCCAGACCGAGACGTACGGTCGAGCACACCAGCAGCAGGGGGCGGCTCGCATCGAAACCAAGCTCCGCAAGGGTCCCGATGTCAGCCATGGGGCCGCTGGCACCCTCGTCCTCTCTTCCCCTACCTGCGCTGGGCCTGCCGCTCTTCAGGATCTCCGCTCACGAAGAGAGGGGCGAGGAAGTGACCGCCTTGGGGCACGGTTATGGCGATCATCGCAGCGGTCACCTCCTTCGTTGGGCCTTCCCCGTTCTGGACGGGACTCAGGACGGACGGTCGGCTCTGGCCAACATACGACGGCGCCTGAGGGAGACCCATATGGCGAGTACCAGGACCGGCAGCGCGTTCAGCACGGGTCCCAGGAGCGAGAACTCGCCGGGCGGGCTGCGCAGGAGCTCGACGTTGAGCTGCTGGCGGATGGCCAGCAGCCCGAACAGCACGCCACCCACCACCGCGACGATCGGCCACGAACGTAGGCGGATGTTGACCCAGCGGCCTGTCATCATGCCGAACACCAACCTCAGAAGAACGACGACGGCCCCGACGACCAAAGGGATTCCGAGCGGGTTGTACCGCCAGGACTCGGCCAGGTCACCGCTCATCGCCGCCCACACCGAGCGGGTCCCACCGCACAGGGGATCCATGATCCCCAGGTAGTGGAGCGGCCCGTGGATGTCGACCGGCGGAAGCCCGAAGACCGCCATGACCGCACCGAGAACCAGCCCGATCAGCGCCAACCAGGCATACAGCCGATGGTCGTCGTACTCCTCGACCCGGAACTCGAGCGGTCGAAGCCATGCGGGCATATCGCCTCCTTTCGTTGTCCGCGCGTGTTCGGAGATCGCGAAAGCCATCAGATCTCGGTAGTCGCACGGAAGATACGTCTGGGTGACTCGGGTGCACAGGTCCGGAGCAGCCAACGTCCCCGGGGTCACAAAGGTAGGGTGCAGCCGCCTGCCAACCGAGTGAGGGTCATCAGCCCACCTACGGGTAGCAGACCGAGGACGCCCCCACTCGGTGCGACCACCGATGGGCTGAGACGGATCACCTTCCCGGCGTGAGCGTTCACCCGTCCTGGGAACCCACCGCTTCGAAAGTCTGTCCTCCGTCGGAGGACACCACCAGCGTTCCGCCGGCTGCCACCACCACGTGGTCAGCGTCGGCGTGAATCGCCTCAGGCTGTTCTCCGACTGTGCCCAGCGCCTCCCAGTTCCGACCGGTGTCCTCACTCCGGTGCACGGCTCCGCCTGCATCGATGCCGTAGACAGTGTCGGATCCCCGGACCCAGTCAACGAACACCAGTGGCGGAGCTCCGTCGACCTGTGTGAAGGAGCGGCCACCGTCCTCCGAGCGTCGCAGGCCCTGTTGTGTGGTGGCCAGAACGGTCTCCGCGTCCTCGGAGACGGCCAGTCCGATGGCGTTCAGTTCCGGGTCCAGGTCGTACCACTCCTGGCCGTCGTCAGTCGCGCGCAGGGCGCCGTCGAACCCGATCACCGTGTCTTCGGTGGCCGCGAGCGCATGGAAGTCGGACTCCCCGGCTCGCGACAGGGGTTCCCACGTGCGTCCTCCGTCGGTTGACTCGATGAGGCCAACCGGGTTGGGCATGTCTGTGTCGGGGCCGGGGTGGCCGCTGGCCACCAGCCGTCCCTGGCCTGCGTCGCTGAGTCCCATGAAGTCCACCACCGGGCCGACGGACTCGACTTCGCCGTCGTCGCTGACATGGAAGATGCCCTGGTGGGTGCCCAGGATCCAGCCGTCCCCGTTCGAGTTCGCGACGATGCCGTGCACGTGCTGTATTTCGGCAGGCGGGGCGCCCTGCTGTTCGGAGCCGGATGAGGAGTCGGTGCTGTCACCACCGGTGGCGGCGCAAGCGGTGAGCATGGCGAGTGAGGCCAGGAGAGCGAGAGGTCGGAGGACAAAGGCAGGTGTGATCGGCATGAGCGCTGATCTCCTTCGGTGTGAGGGTGGGATGGGCGCACGATGCGCGCCCATCCCCTTCCGCTGTCGGATGATCAGGCGGTGTAGGCGACCACGCCCATCATTCCGGACTCGCCGTGGTAGAGGTTGTGGCAGTGCGTCATCCACAACCCCGGGTTGTCGGCGTCGAAGTCGCAGGTCAGCGTCTGTCCGGGCAGGACGTTCAGGGTGTCCTTGCGGGGTCCGTCCGTTCCGATCTGGACGTGGTGACCGTGCAGGTGCATCGGATGCCACATGTCGGTGGTGTTGGTCAGGACGAGCCGCACCCTCTGCCCGTGGGAGACGGTGAAGGCCGCCGCGGTGGGGTCCTCGTGGTCGTAGGCGCGACCGTTCAGTCCCCAGTCGAAGTCGGCCATCGACCCGGTCAGTCTGATCTCGTGGACGACGTCGGGCTCCGTCACGTCCAGGCGGACGCTTTCCTCGGCGGTCAGGTCGGTGGCCACGAGGACCCGGCCGTCGAGTTCCGCAGGACGCACCTGGGGATCGGCGGCCGAACCCGAGCCGGTCCTGACCAGTGCCAGTCCCGTGGTGTCCTTGCCCTCGGCGAGTGCGACGAACGGGAAGACGCCGTCCGCCAGGGTGACCAGGACGTCGTAGCGCTCTCCCATGCCCATCAGCAGCGCGTCGGCCTCGGTGTGCTCGACCGCGTAGCCGTCGGTGTGGGTGACGGTCATCGTGTGCCCGCCCAGGCAGACCCGGTAGGCGGTGTCGGCCCCGGCGTTGATCAGTCGGATCCGCACCCGGTCGCCCGGTGCGGCCTCGAAGGTGCGTGGATCGTTGGGCGGTCGGCCGCTGACCAGGTGCATCGGATAGTAGACGTCCCCGGCGTCCCCGCCGAGCAGGTCGCTGGTGGCCCCCATCAGGGTCGAGCCCATCCGCATGGGCCCCTTCCCCTCCCCCATGCCGTGACCGCCGTGGTCCATCCCCCCGCGTAGTTCCTCCAGGACCTGGTCCGGGGTGCTCTCGACCCCGTCCAGCCAGTCGTCCAGGACGATGACCCACTCCTGGTCGTAGGCCAGCGGTTCGCGGGGGTCCTCCACGATGATCGGTGCGTACAGGCCCCGGTCGAACTGGGTTCCCACGTGCGGATGGAACCAGTGGGTGCCCGGGTTGGCCGCGACGAACCGGTAGGTGAAGCGTTCGCCGGGCGCGACCGGGCCCTGGGTCAGGTGGGGGACGCCGTCCATGTCGTTGCGCAGGGCCAACCCGTGCCAGTGCACGCTGGTGGGGTCGGGAAGGTTGTTGACCAGGGTGGCGGCCACGGTGTCTCCGGCACCGACCCGCAACTCGGGGCCGGGAAGGCCGTCTCCGTAGCCCCAGGTGCGCACACGGGTTCCGCCCAGGTCGAGTTCGGTCTCAGCGGCGGTGAGCGTGAACTCGCGCTCACGACCGGTGGAAGGCCGCCTGGCCTCGGTCGTGTCGACGATGTCGTCACCGGGACTCACCAGGGAGGAGGCACCGGTGCGGGAGCAGGCTGACAGGAGGACGGCCCCGGACAGGGCGATCCCCCCGCCGACGAGGGTACGGCGGGTGATTTCTGACATGGCTGAACTGTCCTTCGCTCTGCGATGGGGAAAGGGCGTGGGAGTTCCGCCGGGTACTAGATCCGCAGAATCGACAGTTCGGACAGCTGGGGAGGCTGGGGAGGAGGGCTGTGAGCGAGAAGCGGCGGCGGCTGGAGCGGCACGGGGCGCAGCAGTACTCCGCCGACGGAAAGCGGCGCGGGAAGCCCGAGCTCGGTCTTGGCGTTCAGACATCCGGTGTTGGAGGGAACGCAGTCGGAATGCGTGGCATTCGCGTAGTCACCGTGCTCGGCTTCCATACCCCCGAAGGCGTGCCCGGAGGAGCCTCCACCCGAGGAGGCGGTGGCGTGGACGGTGGGGCCGGGTTCTGTCATGGCCTCCTCTACCACCACGCCGTGGTGACTCAGGAAGAGCAGGGCGAGCACCATCGTGGCGAACGGCAGCACCAGGCGCGCAGCAAAGGAGCGGCGCGTCGAGCGTGCCCTCTCCAGCACCGACCACACGCCCCGCGCACGATGAATGCGTCGGCCGGGTCCGAGTGCTCCTGATGTCACGGTATCCACTCTAACTGAGATACGACCACGGGGTATCTCCTCATCATGCCGTCATCGTCTCCGCACGATCCGGTCACGCACCATCGTCGTCACCGCGGCGACCTCCTCAATACGCAGGGAACGACCCACCGACAGGAACAAGGGGATTCCGCACACGCCTCCGACCGCCATCGCGGCCACGGCCGTGACCGTCTCACCAGCGATCCGGTCCTGAGCGAACAGGAGAGCTCCCGCGGCCAGTAGCACGGAAGGGACCGCAGCGATGTGCAGGCGGACTACCGTCCACGTGATTCGACGTCCGTCAATTCCTCCCAGTCTGCGGCCGAGGACAGCACCTCCGATGAGCAGCCCGCACACGTAGGAGAGCATGAACCCGCTCGCGACGCCCATGACGACCTGGTGCGGCGGAAGGATCCAGTAGGAGGCCAGGGCGATCACGGCGTGCACCGCGACGTTGGCGATACTGGTCAGGGCCGGGGTACGTGTGTCCCCGGAGGCGTAGAAGACGCGCAGCATGAGCTGGTAGACGGTGAAGGGAACCAGCCCCAGGGCGAAGACCGTGAGGACATGGCCGATGGCACGGGCGTCCTCGACCGAGGTGTTACCGCGGGCGAACACCAGGACGCACAGGGGAACGGCGTAGACGGCCATCACGAGCGCTATGGGGACGAGCAGGGTCGCCACCGTTCTCAGGCCTCGCGAGAAGTCGTCCCGTACCCTGCTCCACGCGTTGTCGGCGGCATACTCGCTCATTCGCGGCAGTAGAACGGTGATGACCGAAACCGCCAGGATCGCGTAGGGCAACTGGAACAACTGGTAGGCGTAGTTGTAGGCGGTCAGGCCCGCCCCGACCCCCGGCTCACCGGTGGCCGCCGCGACACCCGCCCGGTTGGCGAGGTTGGCGGTGATCAGGAACCCCGTCTGCATGGTGCACACGAGTACGAACATCCAACCGGCCGCGCGCAACGCCTCGCCGAGCCCCGAACCCCTGAGGTCGAGGCGGGGCCTCCACCGGAAACCGGCCGCACGCAGCGCCCACTGCAAGGTGAGGGCCTGAAGCACCATGGCGCCGGTTGTTCCAAGCCCCAGAAGAATGACTTGTGTGTCGGTGACCGTCCCGGCGGTGACTCCCGGTTCCGAGACGAGGAGGAAGGACAGTCCGACACAGATGATGACCACATTGTTGAGCACCGGAGCCCACACGGGCGCGCCGAACCTGCCACGGATGTTGAGTAGGGCGTTGGACACACCGCTCAGTCCGATGAAGAAGATCTGCGCCAGCAAGAAGCGGGCAAGCAGCACCGCGACGTCGAACTGGGCATCGGTGAACTCCCCGGCGTAGAGGCGGATCAGTGGTTCCGCGGCCAGGACCGCCACTGACGCCAGCGCCAGGAGGGCGATAAGAGCCATGGTGAACACGCGCTGCTCAGTGGCATGGCCCCCGTCAGGATCCCGTTTGCGGCGCCTGACCAGGAACGGCACGATGACGCTGGCCATCAGGCCGCCGATGAGCAGGTCGTAGACGATGAAGGGAATCGTGTTGGCTGTGTTGTAGGCGTCTCCCAGAAGTTGGGTTCCCAATGCCGCTGCCAGGACGACCGTGCGCGCGAATCCGGTCACACGAGAGACCGCGGTACCGGCGGCCATGACACTGCTGGACCTCGCCAGATCCGGCTTGTGCGGTTCTGTGGTGGGAGTCGTCACCGATCGGGGTCCTTTGCTCGTCCGCGTGGTAGTCGGTGCGTGTCAGCGGCCGAGGGCCGCATGCCGTGTTCCCGTTCACTCCAGGTCGAGAGTGAAGGGCGTCCACAGCTTGCCGTCCATATCCGCCTGGTTCTCCTGGGACTCCCAGTGCAGGCGTTCGTAGAACTTCTTCGCCGGTTCGTTGTCATAGCTGGTGTACAGCCTGAGTCTCCGGGTTCCGTGGAGTCGTGCGATGGCCGCGAACCGCTCGACCAGAAGGGCTCCCACACCTGCACGGCGTGTGTGCTCCTCCACCACGACATGACTGAGAACCCCGGTACGGAATCGTGCCTCCTGGTCCGTGTTCGTACCGGCGTTGGAACGCCGGATCCCTTTGGCGTAGCGCCGCGCTCGTGTGCGAACGAAACGCATGGTCAACTCTGGCCGCACGAGAAGTGACATCACCCCCGCCCGGGCCAGTCTCCAGCGCTCCAGTTGGAGCATGTGGTGGTGATGCACCACCTCGTCCAAGGAACCGACGAGAAATCCAGCGGGGCTTCCGTCGACCTCGGCGATGAGCGCCACCGCCGCTGGGCTGGTGAGGAAGGTGCGGTAGTAACGCTCAAGGAAGTGGTCACCGAGTTCGACGAAGAACCCCGTGGGCAGGTTGAGTCGGTGCAGGCGGACCGCTACGGGCACATCCCGCAGTTCCATGACGCGCACCGAGACCACGGGCGTCTCCGTAGGTGGCAAGGAGGACATGGCCGCAATCTACTACACTTGTAATAGATGCTGACAAGACCCGCCTCGCACTTCCACCGGAAAACATCGCGGGCGAGGCCACGCAAAAGACTTACTACTAGCGTAGTAGCTTTTCGGTCGGCCTCTCTCCGCAGACGAACGTCCATGAACCCGCGAACACGCCGCCCGCATGGGACACAGGGTGCGGTCAACGACCGCCAACCAGAAGAAAGATCACCTTGGGACGGAACACGCTGACCCTGCGACGCGCCGCGGCCCTGACCGCGATGGCCCTCTCCCTTACCTCCTGTGCCTTCACCGGGCAGGGAGCGCAACAGTCGTCCTCAGACACGGAAGAGGCCGACTCCGTACCGACGCTGCCAGAGGTGTCGGCGTACAGGGTGTCCGAGGACGAGCCCGCTCTCGAAGTGAAGCGCTCCGCGGTCCGCTTCCTCGAAGCCGCGTTCAACTACGGAGCCGAGGGTGGCACCCCCGAAGCAGCCCGCGAACGCCTGACGGCCGCAGGAGTCCCCCACAGCACGGAACAGCTGGACACCCCGCTCCTCTCCACCGACACCGCGGCCGCCACCCAGGTCGTCTACCCGCAACTGGGCGGGCTGACGGACGACGAAGCCTCCGTCATGACCGTGTTGGAGTTCACCACCCTCCGAGGACAGGAGCTGTCCACGCAGGTACGCACGGTCGACGTCCGCCTTGAACAGAAGGGACAGGAGTGGACCGTCACCGAGCTCGCGTCGAGCGGAGGTACACCACCCGAAACCGAGGTCACGCTGTCCGATACGGCCGAACGCGTACTGGCCTCCGACCGGATCCGGCTTCCCGACAGCTCACGGTGGGACATCCTCGCCGGGGACATCGACGACCGGACGCTGGAGATGATGCTCACTCTGTCAGCAGAGCACACGATCTCGGTGGCGGTCCTTTCCACCGGTCACCCGATCAACGTCTTCGACAGCGACTCGGTCAGCAACCACATCCACGGACGAGCGGTGGACATCTGGGCAATCGACGGTGTGTCGGTATCCGACCTGCGTTCGCGGGAGGGGGCCAACCCCGCACGTGCCCTGATGGAGCTCTCGTTGGCCGAAGGCGCCACCGAGGTCGGCGGCCCCTGGGCGCTCTCAACCCCCGCGGGGGCGTCATTCACCGACACCGTGCACCAGGACCATCTGCATATCGGGTTCAAGGAGTAGGGAATCTGCGCGGGCGTCGCCATGGTAAGGGTTCGCGATACGGGTGCTCGTGCGAGTCCACACCGGCTCCGCGCGACAACCCGTTCCCGATCGCTCAGATGAGCAGGAGCGCGAAAAGGTGGTGAAGCTGGACACAACTGGAGGCGATACCGCCCGAGGCGACTCCCGTGCTACTCAGGAGAGCCGGGCCAGCCACACGGCTGTCCGACGGTGCGTCACCGAGCAGAGCCTCCACACGGTGCACCACCTGCGACTGGGCGAAGGCCAGGTGCCAGGTCGAGCGGGGAACGGGAGCGGCCAGAGCCACACGGGCGATGGTACGGGCGACCAGTTCCCGGTCGCCCGTGGCCGCAGCGGCGTCTTCGTCCGCCCAACGCTCCACTGCCAGGCGTAGCGACCTGTGGAGCGAGTTCAACGGAGGGAAGATCGCGGCGGAGAAGGCTCCCAGGACGGTATAGACATGGTGCCTGTGACGCAGATGGGAGTGCTCATGGCGAAAGACCACCTGGAGCTCCTGACGGGACAGCATCCGCATCATGCCCTTGGAGAGCAGGACCCCACCGCGGCGGCCGGGCACGGCCACCGCGACCGGCTGGCTCTGACCCGTGATTGTGGTGGCGTCCCTGCGCACGGCACGCATGTCCCTCCACCACCCGGTGCCCACACGAATGGTTCCGAACAGGCCGACGGCCAGCAGGAGCAGAGCCATGAGACCCACGTTGGTCGGCATCGGCCCATGGTCGAGGAGGAGCCTGCCTCTGCCTGAGGACAGGACCGAGTCGGCGGGCAGCAGCCTCACGATGTACGCCGCCGCCACCAGGAGGGTCGTACTCAGAACGGCCAGTGCCGTGGTCACCGCCGAGATGGCGAGGATGCGTGCCGACCAAGCAGGGTGGACCGGCAGGGGCTTCCATGCGAGGACCAGGCTGAGTGCCGTCAAAAGCACGGCGGGGACAAAGGCCAGCCAACTCACGGCTACTCCTCACGCCGGTCCAGTAACGCACGAAGGGCCTTCTCCTCCGAGGTACTGAGTCCGTGGACGAACTGGTTGAGGACACTTGAGGGGTCGCTGGCCACGCGAAGGTGATCGAACATGCGCTCGGCGACCAGTTCGGACTCGTCAACGAGAAGACGATAGACGAAAGCCCTGCCGCGTTGGGAACGTTCGACCATCTTCTTATCCAGAAGCCGGAACAAGACGGTGTTGACCGTCGTGTAGGCGGGGGTGCCGTCAAGTCTGTCGAGCAGCTCTCCCGTCGAGAGGTAGCCCTCAGCACCCGCCAGTACGGCCAGTACCTCGGCCTCTAGCTGACCAAGTTTCTTTCGTGCCATCTCATCCTCGGGCTTTCCTGGTTCTCGCCTTCGTTCCAGTATCTCCGGTGACGCTCCATCGGCGCGAGAGAGCGTGCGCGCACTGGTGAGAACCACCCAGCAAGGGCGACGCCATATGCTATCCACGCCACCCGAGGGCCCATCGACGCTCGGTGAAAGCAGGCTCAGCGACGAAGGTCTCCGTCGTGTGCCGGACCATGGCTACACCGCCGCGCCATGTGCCACGGAGGGCCCTCCGATCACTGTTAAGAGCCTGGCTCAGTAGACCACCGATTTCGTCCACGCCTGCCGCCGCGGTGAGTGCGGAACTGCCGGAGAAACGAGGATTGATCTCGAACACGCGAGGTGTACCCGAGGAGTCCACACGCATCTGGACGTTGAGGGGGCCGTCGGCGGAGAGCACGTGAGCGGTTCTGACGCACACCTCGGTGACGCCTGGGTGGTGACGGCTGATCGCATAACGCGAAGAACCCTCCTTGAAGACCACCTCCTTGGGTACAACGGCCTGGACGCGACGGTCTCGCCAAAGGACGACGGAGGTGGAGTACTCAGGGCCCTCGACGTACTCCTGCACGATGACACGGCTGAGGTCGTCCCCGCCACGGTCCAGGGTCAGTGCAAGGTCATCCGCATCACGTACGACGAAAACTCCCCTACTCCCGCGGCCCCATCGTGGTTTCACAATGATCGGAAAGTCCAGGCCGTCGTGTCCTCGCGCGGCCAAGCGTGTCTTCGGCACGGGCACACCCGATTCGTACAGAAGCTCCATGAGCGTCAGTTTGTCCAGACAGCAGGCCACGGTCTCCGCCCTGGGCAACAAGACCTGCACGCCGTGGTCGGCCAGAGCCCACACCGTGAGCAGTTCCTCGTCGACCAGCGGTACTACCGCCCGAATTCTCTCCAGGGCGCAAATACGGAGGACCTCGGGGGCGTAGTCGGGGCTGTGCCCGTGGGGAACCACGTATGCCTGGTCCGCCAAGTAGAGGCCGGCTGCCCTACGGTCGATGTCCGCGGCAACCACCCTGTAGCCGGCCTCGCGTAGCCTTAGGATCTTTCCGGGGGTGCCCTCCGCTCCGGCAGCGGTTACCAGGACGCTCACATCGCTGTCTTCCATCGCTCGACCTCCTCCCCGAGTGCCATACCATCAACTTCTACTACATTAGTGATAGATTGGCTCTTTCCTTAGTAGCTGGCCGGACCTGGCCTTTCTCCGTCACCGTGAAGAAAGCTCTTGGGCAGCCGAACTCCTTTGAGCCGCACACGGCCCCAGTCGCAGCGGAGTAAGGTTCACAGCAGAGCGAGGACCGGTCCCGCCGCGAGACCCATCCCGAGGGAGACCGCCGCCGCGGTGACCGCGGTCCCCGCGCTCCACCGGCCCGGAGGACGGTCCCGTTCCGCCTCCGCCCGCGCCTCCCGGCGGAACAGCGGCAGGATCCAGCGCAGGTAGTAGAAGAGGCTGGCGAGGGTGTTGGCGGCGGCCAGCACCATCAGCCAGCCCAGGCCCGCCTCCAGAGCGGCGGTGAACAGGGCGAGCTTGCCGACGAACACCGCCGTGGGCGGTGTGCCCACGAGGCTGAGCAGGCACACGACCAGACTCAGCGCGAGCCAGGGGTGGTCGCGAAAGAGGCCCGTGTGCTCCTCCAGCGTCCGGGCCCGCAGGGCGTGCACGACCGCGAACGCCCCGAGGTTGGCCGCCAGGTAGGCGCCCAGGTAGAACAGCAGCCCCGGCCGGGCCAGCTCCGCGCCCCCGCCGACCGCGGCCACCGCCATCAGCAGGTAGCCGACCTGGCTGATGGTGGAGTAGGCCAACAGGCGCCGCGCGTCCGTCTGGAAGAAGGCGCCCAGGTTGCCCAGGGTCATCGACGCCGCGGACAGGAGCGCGGCCAGCAGCGCCCAGTCCAGCGCGGTCCCGGCCAGGACCTGGTCGCCCAGGCGGTAGAGGGCGACCAGGGCGCCGATCTTGGGAACGGTGGTGACGAAGGCGGCGACCGGCACCGGGGAACCCTCGGTCACGTCGGGTACCCAGAAGTGCAGGGGCACTCCCCCGGCCTTGAACAGCAGCCCCGCCAGCACCGCGACGGTGCCGACGGCCACCAGTGCGCCCGGCGCCCCGGGCAGGGCGGAGGCCAGTCCCGCGTAGCCGGTCGTGCCACCCGCCCCGAGCAGCAGGGTGGCCCCGGTGAGCAGCAGGATCCCCGACAGGGCGCCCAGGAGGAAGAACTTCAGGGCGGCCTCGGTGCCCGCGCCGTCCTTGGCGAAGCCGACCAGCGCGTAGAGCGGGATGCTCGCCAGGAGATAGGCCACGGCGAGCACCAGCAGGTCGTCCGCGCCCGCCAGCGCCACCGTGCCCAGGGCGCCGAGCAGCAGCAGGACGTGGAACTCGGACGCGCGCGGATGGGCGTCGAGGGTGTCCGCGGCCAGCAGGACCGTCGCCAGGACCCCCGCGAACACCGCGACGCGCACCGCGTGTGTGGCGGCGTCCACCGCGTAGCCGCCCCCGTGCGATCCCACCCCGGCCACGGCGAACACGACCGTGACCGCCAACGCGACCAGCAGCGCCGCGACCACCAGCAGGCGGACCCGCCCCTGCCGGTGCCGGGGTGTCCAGCTGCCGAGCAGGAGCGCCCCCACCGCGGCGAGCGCGAGGACTGTTTCGGGCAGCAGGGCGACCAGGTTCATCTCCTCCATACCGCTCACCCGCCCACCAGGGCAGCCAGGGCACGGGCCGCGGGCTCGATCCGGTCGAGCAGGAAGTGCGGCATGAGGCCGATGAGGAGGGACAGCGCCAGGAGCGGCGCGATCGCGGCGGTCTCCCGGGCGGACAGGTCGCCGACCCGGGCCGTGCGCGGCCCCGGACCTCCCAGGAACAGGCGTTGCAGCGCGCGCAGGAACAGGGCGGCCGTGACCAGGATGCCGAGCAGCGCCAGCGCCGTGGGCACCGGGACCGGTCCGAGGCTGCCCGCGAAGATCTGGAACTCGGCGATGAACCCGGACAGGCCCGGCAGACCCAGCGAACCGAAGAACGCGACGGCGGCCAGGGCGGCGAAGCGCGGGGCCCGCGCGGCCAGCCCGCCGTAGGACCCCATGTCGTAGGTGCCGCCCCGGTCGTGGAGCGCGCCGGCCAGCAGGAACAGCGCTCCCGTGAGCAGCCCGTGGCTGACCATCTGCGTGACGGCGCCCGTGATCGCCAGGGACGCCGCGTCGGTCCGCCCGCCCGCCGCGAGCCCGGCCGCGCCCAGCCCCAGGAGGATGTACCCCATGTGGTTGACCGAGGTGTAGGCGACCATGCGCTTGAAGTCGGTCTGGGCGAGCGCGACGAGCGATCCGTACAGGACCGAGACCACTCCGACGACCACGGTGACCATGGCGTACTCGGCCCAGGCCCCCGGCAGGATCGGCATCGCGATGCGCACGAACCCGTAGGTGCCCATCTTCAGCAGGACCCCCGCCAGGATCGCCGACCCGACCGCGGGCGCGTCGGTGTGCGCCGGGGGCAGCCAGGTGTGGAAGGGGACGGTGGGCGTCTTGACGGCCAGGCCGACCCCGATGGCCAGCAGCACCAGCCCGCCCGCGAGTTCCCGGCCCTCCAGGGGCGTCCCCGCGGTCAGCTCCACCATGTCGAAGGTGTGGGGGTCGGCGGCCACGTACAGGCCGATGAACCCCAGCAGTAGCGCCAGCGACCCGAGGAAGGTGTAGAGGAAGAACTGCAACGCCGAGCGGGTCGGCCGCCCGTGCCCCCACCCGGCGATGACGAAGTACATCCCCACGATGGACAGGTCGAAGAAGACGAAGAACAACAGCAGGTCCAGGGCGCTGAACAGGCCCATCGACACCGTCTGGAGGAACAGGAAGAGGACGGCGTGCGCGCGGGCGCGCCGACGCTGGCGCAGGGAGTGGACCGCGCACGCCAGGAAGAGCACCGCCGTCATCGCCAGCAGCGGCAGGGAGAGGCCGTCCACACCCAGGTGGTAGGAGGCCCCGACGCTGGGGATCCACAGCACCCGTTCCTCGTAGGCGAAGTCCCCGATGCCCGATGAGGGCGCGGCGGTCGGGTAGTACGCCCACAGGCCGAGGACGAGCAGCAGGTCCAGCGCCGCCGCCGCGACCCAGGTCCAGGCCACGACCCCGTCACGCGGACGGGGCAGGGCCAGCAGCACCAGGCCGGCGAGCAGGGGCAGGAACACGACGACGGAGAGCACGCCTCACCTCATCAGGACGAAGACGGCGGCCAGGACGACGAGCGCGACGACGGCCTGGACGTAGTACTGGTGGAGCAGCCCGGTCTGGGGGCGCAGGGCCCACGCGGCCAGCGACCGCGCACCCGTCACGATCGCTCCCACCGCGTGGTCCACCGCGGTCTCGACGCGGCTTCGAACCGCCTGGGCCGTGGACACGCCCAGTTCCGCGACGGCGTGCACTCCACCGGCGACCACGCGGTCGTCGAGGGCGGCCAGGTTCCGCGCCAGCGCCATGGTCGGCCGGACGACACCGTTTCTCACCAGGTGTTCCAGCCCGAGCCAGTCACCCAGCCACCGCCCGCCCGGCGGAGCCGCGGCCGTGACCCGTGTGGCACCGCGTGCATACACCCACCACACGCCGACGACCACCGCGGCGCTCAGCAGCCCCGACAGCGCCATCTCACCTCCCGTGGGTTCCGGGCCGCCCGTGGCGCCCAGGAGCATGTGCCACCACCGTGCCAGCGGCGGAAGCGCGAACGCCCCGAGGACCACGGTGGAAACGGCCAGGACGAGCAGGGCGAACCGCTCGGCGGGCGACACCGCCGCGGCGGCGCTGCAGGATCCCTCCGGTCTGTTCTCCTCCCGGGGCCTGCCCTCCTCCTGGGGAGAGTCGACCATCCATACGACGGCCAGCGCCTTCGCGGCGTAGGCCGCGCTGACCGCCGCCGCCACCAGGCCCGCGGCGTACAGCGCGGGTGCGGCTGCCAGCGCCGCCGCCAACACCTCGTCCTTGGCCACCCATATCCCCAGCGGTGGCAGCCCCGCGATGGCCAGCGCCCCCACCGTGAACAGTGCTCCCACCAGCGGTCGGCGCCGCGCCGCTCCCCGCAGCCGCCCCAGGTCCTGTGTTCCCAGTGACGTCAGCCAGGCCCCGGCGCACAGGAACAGCAGGCTCTTGGCCGCGGCGTGCGCGGTGAACTGCAGGGCTCCTCCCGCGATGCCGCCCACACCCGCCGCCAGGACGATGAAACCGACCTGGGAGCAGGTGGAGGCCGCGAGCAGCTGCTTGAGGTCGGACTGGGCCAGGGCGACCGCACCGAGCAGGATCGCGGTGCCCACTCCGATCCAGGCCAGGAGCGGCCCCGCCCATCCGGTGGCCGCGATCGCGGGCGCGATCCGCGTCAGCAGGTAACCACCCGCGGCGACCATCGTGGCCGAGTGGAGAAGGGCCGAGACCGGGGTGGGACCGGCCATCGCGTGTGAGAGCCAGAAGCTGAACGGCAGCTGCGCGGATTTGCCCAGCGCGGCGACGATCACCCCCGCCACCGCCGCGTCCCGCCATCCGCCCTCCAGGGAGGTCAGAGCGGAGAGCTGGAGTGCCTCGGCGCCCCCGGCCAGGGCCGCCCCGGCGGCCAGGTACAGGCCCAGGTCCCCGGCCCGGGTGGTGAGGAAGGCCAGCGTCGCCGAGCGGGCGCGGTCGGCGTCGTGCCACCAGTAGCCGATGAGCGCGTAGGAGAGGGCGCCCATGACCTCCCACGCCGCGAGTAGGACGAACAGGTTGGTGGCGGTCACGGTGACGAGCATCGCCGCGGTGAAGAGCAGCATGAGGCCGAAGAAACGGCCGCGCGCCTCCCGTTCCCCCATCTCGGCGGAGGCGAAGAGCACGACCGCCGCGGCGACGGCGGCCACGGTGACCACCGCGACCGCCGACAACCCGTCCACGGCCAGGCCCGCCGGAACACCCGGAAGCATCGGCACGGACGCAGCCGGGCGGGTCACGGCCGAGACGAGGGCCGCGACCAGGGTCAGGGCCGCGGCGGCGACGGCGCAGGGTGCGGCGACCGCGTCGGAGCGCCGCCCCGCCACGAGCAGGACCGCGCCCACCGCGGAGGGTAGGACCACCAGCGTCACCAGGGCCGCCGTCACCGGTCACCGCCGTCGGAGTCGTCATCCCCATGGTGCCCGTGCCCGCCGGGACTGCCGTGACCGCCGTGGTCACGGTGGTCCTCGTGATCGCCGGGGCCACCATGGTCTCCGTGTCCCCCGTGACCTCCATGGCCCCCGTGGTGCTCGTGGCCGCCAGAGGCGCCGGAACCGCGGTGATCGGCGAGGTCGGCGGCCATGTCCACCATGTCGACGTCGCGTGCGCGAAAGAGCGCGGTGGTGACGGCGAAGCCCATCGCCATCTCCACGGCCATCGCGGTGACCGCGACCAGGACCAGGACCTGTCCGTCGGGCCGCTCGGGCGAGGTGTACAGCCACAGGGCCGCCGCGGCGACGATGACCGCGTTGATCATCAGTTCCAGGCCCATCATCACCATGACGACCGACTGCTGGCTGAGCGCGCCGAACAGCCCCACCGAGAACAGGGCGGCGGCCAGGAGGAGGTAGGTCTCCAGCATCATCGGCCCAGTCCCCCGCCGATCGGGTCGTCGGGGTGCCCTCGCCGCAGGTCGTCGCCGTAGCGGTCGTAGCGGCCCCGGTGGGTGGCGAGCACGGTGGCGGCCACCATGGTCGCGAACAGCACCAGGCCCACGAGCATCATGACCAGCATGTGCCGGCCCATGATCGCCTCACCCAGCGCCAGCGCGGGGTCCGGGGGCGGCGCGCCCTCCCGCCCCGGCCAAGGCACGAACACGGTCCCGGCGGCCAGCAGCAGGAAGACCACGACGGACACGACCAGCGAGCCGACCCTGTTGTGCACCATGGTCATCGGCATCAGCCCGGCCGGGTTCATCATGTACATGATCATGAAGACGGCCATCACCATCATCTCCATGACCATCATGAGGATGACCAGCACGCCCAGGTAGGACAGTCCCAGGAGCAGGATCGCCACCCCGGTCAGGAGGAACGAGGCCAGCAGGGCGAAGGTCGCCCGGGCCATGGAGTCCACGACGAACACCGCGACACCCGACGCGACCGCGCCCACGGCACAGACCGCGAACACCACCGTCTCGACCACCGTCGTCTCCCTCCCTCTCCTAACGCACCAGCACGTACACGGCGACCGCGAGCAGCTGAAGCAGGGTCACCGGGACAAGCACCACCCAGCCCACCTCGGTGAACCGGTCCATCCGCACCGCGGGCAGCCGGTGCCCCAGCCACACCAGAAGCGCGAGGACCCCGGCCGTCTTGACCAGCGTCCACACCCAACCGGGCAGCAGCGGCCCCGCGCCCCCGCCCAGGAAGAGCGGCACCGCCATCGCGGCCACGACGGCGAGGAACATGTACCGGCCCGCGCGCAGGACCAGACGGTCCACACCGGAGAGTTCGGCCGCCACCCCGCCGACCAGGTCCCGACCCACGGGCGTTCCGAAGGGCCCCCAGAAGGCCATGGCCAGCGCCGAGACCAGGTAGACCGCGAAGGCCGCGGGCATCAGCACCGCGAACCAGACCTGTTCCTGGGCGGCGACGATGTCCCCCACACGCAGGGAGCCCGCGCCCAGCGCCGCCGCCGTCAGGGCGAACATGTGCGGCAGCTCGTAGGACAGCCCCTGGACGAGGAACCGGTAACCCCCGACCAGGCCCCAGACCGAGTTGGCCCCCCAACCGAGCATCCACAGCGCGGCCCAGACGACCACCTCCATGGCGTTGAACCACACGACGCCGACGGACAGGTCGCTGACCGCCGTCGACCCGAGCGGGATGACCAGCGCGGCCAGCACGGCGGCCACCGGGACCAGAGCGCCGCCCAGCCGCCACAGAAGCGTGTCCGCGCCGGGGACCGTACGGCGCCGCTGCACCAGCAGACGGGCCGACTCCCGCGCCGGGTCGGCCAGGCCGCCCAGCGGAGCGGTACCGGCGGCCCGCGCGCGGAGCACGGCCGCCCCGGCGGCGGCCCCGTAACCGAGGACGAACAGCAGCGCGGGGACGAGCAGGACGGTCCACAGCGGCGCCACCCCGCTCACGCTCCCGGCTCCGGGGCGTACGCGCCCAGGGCCTCGGTGTCGGGGTCCAGGGAGGCCACAATGAGCCGGACCGCCGCCAGCTCCTGTCCGACCACGAGCGACGGCAGCAGTTCCAGCGCGGCGTGCGCGGTCTTGGTCCTGGGGGGATTCGACGGCGCGCTGTGACCGCCAGACGCTCCGAGCGCGTCCTCCACGGTGTCGAGCCAGCGCGACCACCGGTCGGCGGCGTCGCCGCGCAGCGCCTGCGGAGCCCCGTCCGCGACCCGGCCGAGCCCGTCGGTGGACCAGTGGAGCATCCGGGAGCGTCGCACGCGCCGCAACCAGCGGAGCGCCTCCCGCCGTACGTCCCCGGTCGGTCCGCCTCCCTCCAGGAGTGCGTCGCGCAGCCGACGGCCGGTCACCGCGATGGGCCACCCGCTGACGGCGAGGAACCGCTGTAGGGAGTCCAGGGCGTGGGCCGCCCTGAACGACGCCCGGTCGGGAGGGGAGTCGGCCTCCGAAGGCGGCGAACTCCAGAAGGGAACCGTCGTCGGGGACCCACCGACGATCGACGTCCGCGCCTCCTGGACGACGTCTCCCTGGAGGGTCAGGCGCAGGGACAGTCCGGCGGGCCAGTCGGGCAGCGCCGGGCCCAGGGCGATGTGGAGCTGGTCGAGCTTCAGTCCGTCGCGGTCCTCGCCCCGGTCGGCCATGGGGACTCCGCCCGGCATGGGCATGTCCTCGTCCCCGTCGGATTCCGACTCCGCCTGTTCGCGCGCGGTCCGGTCGCGTTCGTCGGCGTCGCGACGCTGTCGGGTGAGGTCGAGCAGGTCAACGCGCGCCTCGTCCAGCAGCCGTGCGGCGCCGTTGGCCGACTCCGCACGAACGCGAGCGCGGGGGCCGGGTATCTGCCCCCAGACCCGGCCGATCGCCTTGTCCATGTCCGCGTGTTCGGGCCCGCAGACCACCAGGAGGTCGGCCTCGGCCGGGCTCAACGCCTGCTTCCAACCGCGTTCCCGCAGTGTCCGCTCCACCGCGAGCCGTGCGCCCGTCCCTCCGATCGCGGTCACGACGAAGGCGCACGGCACGGCGCGGCGCAGCAGCCAACCGGTCAGGTCCACCGGAACGCCCCCTCGCGCCACGCGTAGACGACCGCGGCGACCAGGACAGCGAGGAAGGCGAACATCTCCACGACGGCGGGCGCGCCCTTGTCCGCCACGACGAGCACCCAGGGGTACATGAAGACCATCTCCATGTCGAAGGCCAGGAAGAGCAGCGTCACCGCGTACCAGCGCACGTGGTACCGCGAGACCGCGTGCTCGGTCACGGCCGCACCCGACAGGAACGGCTCCACCGTCACCGGCGCACGCCGCAGGCCCACTACCGCCGAGAGCGCGTAGAGGCTCAGAACCAGAGCAATCGCGAATCCGGCGAGGGCGAGAGCTGGGCCGAAGGCCTCCATCCGTCCCTCCTGTCCGGTCGACCACCACCGACGGCTACCCGGCTCCGGCAAACCGCAAACTCCGGTGAGCGCGATGCCATGTTCGTAACGTGACCACGCTAGACCAGGGCGTGTCCTGGACAGGGAAGAAACACGCTGGTCAGGGAACCGCGGTCAGGGATCTGTCTGACAAGAGCCGGCTGCGCGGACGAAAGGCGCGGCTCCCAGACCTCCTTACAGCTCGATGAGGAGACAGCCTTCCCACAGGGATGCGCCAGTAGGTGGCCCAGGCGTGCGTTATGCGACACTGCCCCACCTGATGTAGGGCCTTGGAAAGGGGCGGCCTGTTGTAGGGCGGTCGGCACTCCTCACCGATGACGGTGAGCGTTCTGGAGCACCCTGCCTTACGCCCATAGGACAGCAGAAAGGAACTTCACGTCAGCGCCTTGTTGATGTCCGCCAGGAGCTTGGTGGCCCCCTCCTGCTCTTGGGCGGTGAGATCGGTGACCTCGTGCGCGGCGATCCAATGAATGAACGCCCGCACGAGTTTGTACTTGGAGAAGCCGGTGATCTCCTTGCTGAAGATGTCCACGACCGGCCGCGCCGGTTGTGCCGCGGCCGTAGCGGTGACGTCCCAGCCGAGTTCGTCGCGGGCCACGAGGACCAGGGTCTCGCGAAGTAGGTCCTCGATCTCGGGACGCCGGATCGCGGTGTCGCAGTAGTCCTTCGTGCGCAGGATCCTCTTCTGTGTCAGGAGCCGGACCAGCTCGTCCTGCTTGGCCGCCGTGTCACCGGCCTGGTCCGAGTCGAGGAGTGCGGCGGCCCTGAGTTTCTGGCTGGTCAGCAAAGTGACGTAGTAGATGACCTTGCTAGCGCTCGACGCCGGCACGAGAGCGATGCTGTTCTTGAGTCCCTTGCGCTCATCCGTGTAGGCCGTGTTGAGAGCTTCGATGTACATCATGTCGGTCATCCCCTCACAGACAAGGTTGCGGGACTGGCCGAACAGGCTCTGGGCGAGCTCGTAGCCGAGAGCGGCCTGGAGGGGGTACACGGATCGGGGATCGTCGACGACGAGTCTGGTGTGGACCTTGGTGCCCGTCTCGCGACTGACCATCTCCACGATCCGGACGAGGTCGAGTTCGTCGGTGCCGACCATGAAGGGCGAGTGTGTGGTGTAGACGACCTGGTTGTCCTCCGACAACCGGGAGACGGTCTTACGGAACTCCTGCTGTTTGAGGGCGTGGAGGCTGAGACCCGGCTCGTCGAGGAGCAGGATCGCGTTCTTGAGGTCGCCCTGGGCCTGGGCCTTGAAGACCACGAAGAAGGACACCAGCCAGCGGAATCCCTCACTGCGTTGGTCGAGTTCGACCTCAACGCCGATGTCGTCGACGACCACGACCTTGAGGTACTGGCCGTCAGGCACGAGCCGTAGCTGGACCTGCTCGTCCCCCCACACCTCACGGATCGACTTGGTGAGATCGACGCTGGCGGCGTTGAGCCGGTAGTGCCGGTCGTCCAGTTTGGTCTGATGTTCCCTGACCGCCGTCTGGTACGCCTCACCGTTGGCGCCTCCGGGATGGTTGGCGGGAACCGGTTCGCCCGCCGCGAGTTCCGACAACTCCTTGGCGGTCAACCCGAGCAACCGAAGAAGGCAGAGGTTGCCGAAGTCGTACTCCTGGTCGATGTCGCCGGTCTCCTCCCGCCTGGCGAGGGAGGCAAGGTGGATACGGGGCCGCACCGTGAAGTAGGTCGAGTAGTACACGAAGAGGGGCATCCGTTCGCTGATCGCGGTACTGGCCGCTGTGACCGCGGAGCTAAGCCCGGCCGCCGCCTTGATCCGGTCGTAGCGTTCCTCCTCCTTCGTGTCGTCCTCGTCGATGAGCGGCAGGGCTGTCTCCAGCCAGGCCAGGAGGTTCTTGGCGAAGGTGCCGGTGAGAGGAATTCGGGCGGATTTCCCGGCGACGAGACTGTCAAGCGCAGTGACGACCTCGGTTGCGCCCTCCCGCTTGGACAGATAGGCCCGCATCCGTGTGAGGTCCTTGTGGACCTCACCGAAGGTGGCACGCAGCTTGGCTGATCCGAAGTTCCATCTGCGGGAGTTGTCGAGGTAGCGGTAGACGCAGTACTCGCTGACGTCGGTCGAATCGGGAGACGCCTCGCGAACCAGGGCCTTCTCATCCTCGTCCAGGGCGAAGCATGCTTCCGCGACCACGATGTCGGAGGGGTCCCTCTCTCCACGTTGGACCTCGGTGTACCGGGAACGCGGATAGTCCCGCAGCGCGCTGAAGCCCTCGGTATTCTCCGGAGCCCTGATCTGCTGGAGCGCCTTGAGCACGGCGGTCTTACCGGCTTCGTTGACACCGACCAGAAGCGTCTTACGCGGTTCGATCTCGATGGGGCCGCTGTCGTGGACGGAACGGTAATCACGCACACGTGCTCGGATGAGGCGCATATCAGCGTGTCTCCTCTCGCTTTAGCGCGTCATCCTACGTGCCACCAGTGACAGAAGGTCGTGGAGGTGGCAAAGGAGCCGGACGCGACCGTCCGGCTCCTGTCGGGGCGATCAGTGCCCGCCGTGTCCCTCCTCCGAGGGGAGGCTCCGTCAACATCTCCGCTGCCCCGGCCCTCGGTTCCGAGCATCTCCTTCATCTGCTCGGACTCGGCGCGCTGGGCGTCGATGACCTCCTGAACCAGCTCTCGCGCCTCAGGATTGACGCCCTCGTCGAGCTCCGTCTGGGCCATCTCGAACGACACGCGGAAAGGATGTTGAAGAGAGTGCGCTGTCGATCACCCGCACCACGGGGAAGAACGTCGGAGGCGACGTGTCCGGTGGAAACCGTCCCCGCGAGAAGGCACCGGTGGCGACGTCGCCGAGCGGTGGGACCGTCGCCCCGTTCCCCTGGCATGTCGGGCACCGGTGCCGCGTGGGCCGACGAAGATCAGGGGCGCCGGGCACCGACGAAGTGCTGTGCCCAGTAGTCGGCGAGCCGCACCTCGGAGACGGTCTTGCCGCTGCTGGGGGCGTGCACCATCATTCCGTTCCCGACGTAGAGGCCGTTGTGCCCCAGATCGGGGAAGAAGAAGAGGATGTCGCCGGGTTGGATGTCCTCCCAGGCCACGGCGTTGGGCATGTCGTACTGGGTGTAGGTGGTCCGGGGGATGCTCACCCCGGCAGCGGCCCAGGCCGCCTGCGTCAGTCCCGAGCAGTCATAGCCGTTGGGGCCGGTTCCTCCCCACTGGTAGGGCGTGCCAATCTTGCTGTAGGCGAAGTCGATCGCCGCACGCGCGTCGCCCGAAGCCGATCCGGTGTAGGTCGGGGCCGGCCCCGTTGGGGACTCACCTGAGGCAGCGGGATTCTCTCCCTCGAAGGACGCGAGAAGTTCCTCCTGTTCAGCAAGGGTGGTTTCCACCTCCTCCTTGCGCTCCTCAAGCTCTTCCAGTTGCTCGGAGGCCTCGTCGTAGGCCTCGTCCGCCTCATCCTTGAGTGCGAACAAGCGCGCGTCGCTCTCAGCGAAGGCTTCGAGTTGTCTTCTTCGTGACTCCGAGAGGTAGGACAGGTCAGCGGACTGCTCGAAGATCTCCGACGGATCATCGATGGACAGTGCCGTCATCACCGAGTCGAGATCGGTGGACTGGTAGCTGGCGTTCGCCAGTTCGGCGACCTTCGTGCGCAACTCCTGGAAGCGTTCCTCCTCCGCCCCGATCTGGTCGTCGAGGCTCTCGACCTCTATCTCGGCCGCGTCGTACTGCTCCTGCGCTTCGTTGTACTCCTGGACGAGCGTGCTGGACTCCTGGAGCAGCTCCTCGATCCGCTCCTCGACCTCCTCCTTGGTGGGTTCGGGCTCTGCCTGCGCCACGGCGGTGGGAAACAGCAGACTTCCTGTGGCCACACAGGCCATAGCGGTGAACATCAGGCTTCGGGCACTCGTACGGTGCTCGTTCTTCATAGGGGCCTCGTCGTCAGGGACCACGTCTCGGGGGCATGGCCAGGGGAAGGTGTGTTGAGGGAGCACCCGTGAAAGGTGCAGGCGTCACCGATGCAGGGTGCGGACGCCGCACGCGAGGGTGGTGGAAGGGCACGCGGGAAACAGTCGCCGAACCGACTGCCGGGTTCAGACAGGAGCTGGCTCAGCCCGTAGGGGCGAGGGCCTCAGGGGCGTGTGCGTTGAGAGGACGCCCGCGTGCGTGCCCGGTGGGAGCGGGGTCGGCCGGTCTACACTCGGCGCACGCACAGGGACACGAGTGCCCTGGTGCCTCCGAGGGGAAGAGTGCGGTGCCGTCGGGCTGACCGCGGAAGAGGGCGCGATTTCGGCGCGGGGACGGGCAGACCCACGAAGGCGAAAACGCCCAGTCCCAGCAGAACGGAGGCCGAAAGGGATCCAGTGCGCTGGTCCGCCAGCACGGCCCCGGCCTCGTCGCAGTGCGCCTCGTGCTCGTGTGCGGTGGAGGAATGCGTCTCCTCAGCACCGTGGCCCGAGGAGACCGCCGCGGAAACGGTACTGCCGTGCGGAACCGCGTCGGTGTGGCACAGGGAGACGGCCGCTACGCCCAGCGCGAGCAGCACGACGAGCACGACTCTGGTCCAGAGGCGTGGCGCTGCTTTCGGGACGGCGGTGGGCACGGATGCGAGATTACCCAAACAGTCAAGCAACCGCACGCACTACGACGGCAACGAGGATTCACCCCTTGCGTTACTCCTCCAAGAGGCCTACAGTCGCTCCCAATATACCCCCTACGGGTATATAACCAAGATCGGGCACGCGCGTCCGGCGACGTATTCACAACCAATTTCGCGAAGGAAGACAAGCATGGAACCCTCCGAGAAGCCACACCACGAACACAGCCACGGACCGACCACCGATCACACCGCTCTCGACTCGTCCGAGGTCGCGGAGTGCCCCGTCATGCGCGGCACCATGGTCGTCAAGACCGAGGCCGAGGAGGACGGCCTCGTCCGGGAGTACGGCGGCCAGCTCTACTACCTATGCTGTGACTCCTGTGGGACTCTGTGGGACGCCTCGCCAGAGCAGTACGCCGGGTGACGACCGCCCGTCTGTCCGCGCCAGTGCCCCGGGCCTCACGACCTGAAGCACTGGCGCGATTTCTCAGGACTCCTCAGATCACAGGGAGTCGATCAGCTCGCGGCACGCCTGCTCGCAGCGTCGGCACGCCTCCGCGCACACCCGGCAGTGGCCGTGCATGGAGGCGTGTTGGTCGCACTCGTCGGCGCAGGTCTTGCAGGCCTGCTCGCAGGCCTCCAGGATCGCGCGGGTCAGGTTGGCGTCGTAGCCGGTGTGGCGCGAGAGCACCCGTCCGGTCGTCTCGCACTGGTCGGCGCAGTCGAGGTTGGTGCGCACGCACTTGACGAGGTTGGCCACCCCGTCCTCGCTCAGGCAGGCGTCCGCGCACGCGGTACACGCCTGGGCGCACTCAAAGCAGACCTCGATACAGGCCAGCAGCTTCTCGCGGTCCACCCCGCCCAAGTCCTTGGGATAGGTCTCCAGCATCTGACTCGCCACACTCATGGCGCTCCCCCTCGGCATCATGGATGTCGGGAGCCGGGACTCCGACTCCGGTCCGATCTCCCCCTAACCGACGGATGGCGCGGGCAAACCCCCGGGGGGAATGCAGAATCGGCCAGAGCCGCCAGATCCGCACCAAACCCCGTAGTGACCTCCCATCAGCAAAAAGAACGTCACCAGTCCTCAGGAGGCGACTCGATCTCCTGGTTCGACAAACCCTGGACAGAAACGTTCGTTCGGGCGTGGAAGGAGTGTCACCCTCCCACCAGAACCGCCTCCGAGGCGGTGAGTTGATCCCCAAAGCAGGTGTGGTCCTCACCGCACAGGAGTGGCCGTTCAGACACCGGGACAGGCAGGCACAGGCATGGAGGATTCCGGAGTGTACTCGGGCACTGGCACGAGAATCCCTGGATCTACATCTCACAGAATCGCTCATATACCCGTAGGGGGTAATATCCAGCCATGATCTCACTCGTGAAGGAACTGGTCCGGGACCGGCCAAACCGAACGTGCTCCACCGCATGCGGCCTGGGTTCGGCAGAACTGGTGCTACTACAACAGGTGCTGGTCCTGTGCCTGAGCCTGCGCATCACGCTCGCCACCCACTGCCCCGCAGAGGAAGTCAGACGCACACCTAGACAGTGAACCGCCTGTCCGCTCTGGAGTGGGACCGCCGTGGACGTCTGGCTTTTGGGTTGGTTACTGGGCGGCTCGACCGAAGCGAAAAAGCGACGACCCCAACGGCGCCCCGCCACCCGGATCGGGTCAACGCGCATTCAGTGATCCGTGATGCACTTCACAAGAACACCGATTGCTACATAAGGAAACAGCTTCGTCACCTTGTGTAGGATTCATGCCGTGTACGTAACGACGGCGTCACCGAAGCGGCACGGTCTCGCGGCCCTGCTGCTGACCTTCGCCGTCCTGTTCCACGTACTGTGTTCCTCCGGGCACGTGGCGGAAGCGTCCGAGGCTGCCTCCGGTGCCCCGATCGTGACTGCGGTGACGACCCAGCAGCAGTCGGACTCCGACCCCGCCGTCACATCACCCCACGTGCACTCGGCTGTCGGGGCACACGAATGCGCCGGGGCAGTAGACGCGAGCGCCGATCCGCGCGGTTCGGCGGCAGCGGCACTGTTCCTACTGCTCGCCGTTGGCCTTGTGCTCCTCGCCCCGCCATGGGCTGCCCGCCTTCCGGTGTACCTCCGACCCGCGGCACGCGAACGGCGCTCCCGGCGGCGCAACGCGGCCCCGCTCCTGCTCGTTCTGTGCGTGTGGCGTATCTAGAAGGTCTCTCTCCCGTCGCGGTGTGAATCGCTAGCCACCACGGGGCCATCCTTCCACCGTGCACGGGAATCCACCTCCGCACGGCCCTGACGCGCTGCCCCAAAAAGGCGCGGCGCGATAGTCGACGTGTCCCGAAAGGACACGGTGAGTCGAGAGAGACCCATGCAGACCAACACCCTTAGCGGAGCCATGTCCGGAACCAGTCCTGGACGGCTGCTGACCATCCCGCCCACCATGCCGCAGCACACCCCCGCCGGCATGGTGGGGAACACTCCCCTGCTCTGGATCGGTGAGCCCTTCTGCGGACCACTGCAGGGGTTCTGGGCCAAACTCGAAGGTCACAATCCGGGAGGCATCAAAGACCGGACCGCGTTGTACATGGTCGAGCGGGCTCACGAGCGGGGAGAGCTCGCACCCGGTGCCACCATTGTCGAATCCACCAGCGGCACTCTGGGGCTCGGGCTCGCCCTCGCCGGCATCACCTACGGCCACCCCGTGAAACTGGTGACCGATCCGGGGATGGAGCCGTTGATGGCACGATTGCTCACCGCATACGGCGCCGTCGTGCACACCGTCACCGAGCCGCACCCCACCGGGGGCTGGCAGCAGGCTCGACGGGACAGGATCGGCGAGATACTCGCCGATGATCCCACCGCCTACTGTCCCGACCAGTACAACAACCCGGACAACGTAGCGGCCTACGCCCCACTCGCCCACGAGCTGATCGCCCATATGGGACGGATCGACACACTCGTGGTTGCGGTCGGCACCGGAGGTCACTCCGCAGGCATCTCACGCACTCTGCGCGAATTCTTCCCACACCTGTACGTCGTGGGTGTCGACACCATCGGCTCCACCATCTTCGGTCAGCCTGCCCTGCCGCGTATCATGCGCGGTCTGGGCAGCAGCATCCATCCACGCAACGTCGACTACGGGGCTTTCAACGAAGTGCACTGGGTCGATGCGGCCCAGGCCGTGCGGACCAGCCGCACGCTCGCCTCCTCCCACTACGCGACCGGCGGTTGGAGCGTCGGAGCGGTGGCCACGGTGGCCCGCTGGCTCTCACGTACCCGCCCGGTGACCGAGCGCATCATCGCGGTCTTCCCTGATGGCCCCCAGCGTTACTTCGACACCGTCTTCAATGACGAGTACTGCTCCGAGCATGGTCTCCTGGGTCAGCCCCTCCTCGACGAACCTGACGAGATCGCCGAGTCCGGTGAACGTGTCGTGATCCGCTGGACGCGCTGCACCCGCGTCAACGACCCGCGCGAGGACATGTCCGTCACCTCCACGAGCACCAAGGAGGTCCGGCGATGATCCGAACCTGGCAGCGCCTACGGGGATTCGACCGCAGCGTGAAGCTGTTGATGGTCAACCAGTTGACCATCAACACCGGCTTCTACATGCTCATGCCCTACCTCGCCTTCCACCTCTCCGACAGCGTGGGCATGGCGGCCTGGTCGGTCGGACTCGTCCTGGGGATGCGCAACCTCACCCAGCAGGGCATGTTCCTCATCGGCGGGAGCATCGCCGATCGGCTCGGCTACAAGCCCGCGATCCTGGCCGGCTGCACCCTGCGCACCGTGGGTTTCGCGGCGCTCGGTTTCGCCGACTCTCTCCCGGTACTGCTGCTCGCCTCGGCCGCGACCGGATTCGCCGGTGCGCTGTTCAATCCAGCGGTGCGCGCCTACCTCGCCGCCGACGCGGGAGAACAGCGCGTGGAGGCCTTTGCCCTGTTCAACGTCTTCTACCAGACCGGCATCCTCATCGGCCCGCTCATCGGCATGGCCCTCATCGCCGTTGACTTCACGGTCGTGGCGAGCGTCGCCGCCGGGCTCTTCCTGGCCCTGACCGTGCTCCAGGCCCGTGCGCTGCCCGCCCGACGTGCGCCGGTGTCCGGACAGAGGGCCGGTGTCACCGGCGTACTGGGTGACTGGCGCACCGTGATGACCAACCGCGGATTCGTCGTCTTCACCGTCGCGATGGCCGGCTCCTACGTCCTGAACTTCCAGGTCTACCTGGCGCTCCCGCTCACCGTACAGGATGCCGTCGAGGCCGCGGGGTTCGGCGTGGACAGCGGCAACATCGCGGTGGCCGCCCTGTTCGCGGTCTCGGCGCTGGTGGCCATCGCCGGGCAGGTCCGCCTCACCGACTGGGCCAAACGCCGCTGGGACGCCGCGCAGGCGCTGCCACGCGGTCTGACGGTCATGGCAGTGGCGTTCCTGCCCATCCTGGCCATGCCACCACTCGCCGACACACTGCAGGATGTGGCGGATGCGCCCTCACTCACAGCGGCCCTCGTCGTGGCGCCCGCCCTTCTCACAGCGAGCCTCCTCGGGCTCGGCAGCGCACTCGTCTACCCCTTCGAGATGGATACCGTGGTACGGCTGTCCGGAGATCGACTGGTCGCTACCCACTACGGCTTGTACAACACCGTCTCGGGCATCGCCATCACTCTGGGCAACCTCGCGATCGGCGCCGCCCTGGGACTCGACGCACCGATCGCCGCGATCGCTCCCTGGCTCGCCTTGGCCGCGCTCGGTGCGGTGGGCGCAGTGATTCTGACCATGATCGGCAGGTCCGGTGGAATCACGAACACGTTCCCGCCCACAGGTTCTCCTGCTGCTCAGACGAGGTGACGAACAAGGCCGGGGGCGTTCGACCACCCCCGGCCTCACGGCCGTCCCCGTTCACCAACAAGTAGGGAACGGTCCCGGACGTCTCGTTTCCCCCATATCGCTTGTTCCAAATACCCCTAGGGCGTATATTCGCAAGACGATCGGGAGAGAGGGAAGTGATGAGGATCGAGGGATTCGTCGCGGACGGGTTCGACACGGTGCGCCAGGTCTTCCAGCGACTGATCGACGAAGAACGCGAGACGGGCGCGGGCCTGTCGGTCTGGCGCGGCGGCGACGAAGTCGTCCGTCTGAGCGGAGGATGGGTCGGCGCCGATCGGCGCCGACCCTGGCGCGAAGACACGCTGGTCCAGCCCTACTCGGTGTCCAAGCCGTTCGCCGCGCTAGCGGCCCTGGTGGCCGTCCGCGACGGCGAACTCGGTCTGGACGAGCCCATCGGCGGCTACTGGCGGGAGTACGGGGTGCGCGGCAAGGAGCACACCACGCTGCGCCACGTGCTCACCCACCAGGCGGGCCAGCCCCGCTTCCCCGCAGTGGCCGCCGAACTGGACCTGTTGGACGACGTCGGGCTACGCCAGAGCTTGGCACAGGCCGCCCCGGAGTACGCCCCCGGGACGTCGCTGGGGGAACACGCGCTCACCTACGGCCACCTGATCGACGGCGTTCTGCGGGCGGGCGCCGGAGCCTCGCTGGCAGAGGTGTTCAACGAGGTGGTGCGTCCGGCTCTGGGGCTGGACGCCTGGTTCGGGGTGCCGACAGGCGAACTGGACCGCGTCGCCGACCTGGAGTACGCCTTCCCCGACTGGCCCGAACGACTCCCGGCGGCACCGTGGTTGCGCGTCCCCACTGGAGCCTTGGACGTGCGCAGGACCAACTCGTCGGCCTGGCGGCAGACGGCCTTCGCCGGTGTGAACCTGCACGCGACCGCGACTTCGGTAGCGGAGTTCTTCTCCCTTCTGACCGACGCGGACGGTCCGTTGCGCGCACTACTGGGGGCCGAACTGCACCGTGAGTACATCTCAGCCCAGGCCACAGGGCGTGATGAGGTCTTCGGGACCGAGCTGACCTGGACACTGGGCCTGCTCCGCGACAACGGAAAGATCGCCAAGGGTGGGATCGGCGGCTCGGCTGCCTGGTGGTCGATCAAACACGGCCACGCATGCGCCTACCTGACGCGTCGGCTGGACGACCATTCCCGTGCCGCCGAGATCGCGACCGCCTTGGAGGACGACCTGACCGTGACCGCCCAGAGGTGAGGTGGAACTCCCGCCGGAATGGCGCGCCATGTGAGCAACGCTCGCGGCGGGAGTCACGCACGCTGCGCCGGTGGGATGCGCAGACGGCGTCCGCGTGAGGCCTGTTGCCTCAACCGCCAATCTGCGGCATGCCGGAGATCTGCTCTATCGCTGTCCGGGCCCAGTCGTGCGCTGCGGCCTGCGAACCCGACTCCGCACCTCGGGCAAGCGGGGAGAGAAGACCGCGCAGAAGCAACCATGCGCGTCGGGTCCTGCCCTGGTCCGGCTCCGGCTGGGTCGCCTCTTCCAGGATCTCGGCAGCCGCATGCCGCGCATCCTCGTTCTCAGTCTCCCCGAGATCGGCCGAGGGGAGACGGTCCAGAATCCTAGCCACCGCGCGGGCGGGGTTCTCGTGCCCTGGTGCGATTTCCGCTTGGTTCTGCACACCCTGGTAGATCTGCGCGCTTCCCCACGCGATCACGTTGCCCTCAACGGTACAACCCTCCTGGAAGACGGGCCCGTTGTAGGTGTCACCGCCGTCGACGACGACCGGCCAAGCGCCTGACGTACCGGTAGTGCGGGACGAGATCTACCCGGCATGGCTTTCGCAAGGCACGAACGCGCCTTCGTCGACCCAGCCCTGGTGTTCATAGAAGCGGCGCACACGGGCGTTGCCGGTAGCAACGGCGAGCAAGGCCCGGTTGTGGCCATGCTCCCCCAACGAGGAGCATGCCTGCCGCATCAGTACCGCAATAAGCCTCCACCACGTGCAGCACCTCTTCCTAGATCACTGAGTTTGGCGCGCCGGATCAGCGGGGAATGAGCCACCGACCAAGTACTATTACCCATAGTTACTAAACAAGCACAGAGAGCGAAAGAGGGGGAATCCCCTCAGCGAGCCTGGAAGAAGTGGATGGGAAGACGCCGCATCGGGTGCATCGAAGAGTACTTCGCCTGCACGGGCTGCGCCGATGCCCACCGAACCGCGAACAAGCCTGCAAAGATCTGCTCGTCTCTCTGAGCTGACAAGGAAGGACACGTCCATGAGCATCCTGGGTAGACAATTTCGACACCGAGCGTCGACCGCGGCCGCATCCACGGTGTTGGTGACAGGGGCCCTGCTCGGTGGTGGTCTCACCATGGCACCGCCCGCGTTCGCCGATGAACCGGCAGCCGAACAGGAGGTGGCCCGTTTCGAGGTCGACTTCATGAAGGACATGATCGACCACCACGCCTTGGGTGTGATGATGGCGCAGACATGCCTGGAGAAGGCGATCCACGAGGAGTTGACGGATCTGTGCCAGACGATCATCGATTCCCAGTCCACTCAGATCGAGACGATGCAGGGATGGCTGCAGGACTGGTACGGCCGCGACCACGAGCCGCAGCTAAGTTCCTATGACCGGCTGTCGGCACGGAATCTCGAACACTGGTCGGGGGACGAGTACGAGATCCAGTTCATGCGATCGATGACCAGCCACCACAAGGGGGCGGTCACTGATTCCGACCGCTGCCTCGACCGCGCCGAACATCCGGAACTGCTCGGCCTGTGCCGCACCATTCACGAGTCGAACAGTAAGCAGATCGACATGATGCAGGGCTGGCTCCAGCAGTGGTACGGCCTGCGGAGCGGATACTCCGGGTACTGACGTAGCAGGCATCCCGCTGTGCTTCGGGAGGATGCGTCCCTCCTGCTCTGCAAAAGAGAAGTCTGGTCCTCAATCGTAGGCCTCACCTCGTTTCCGGAGTGCGTACGCGGTGCACCGGCACTGCGTACGCACCTGATCACCGCGTGGGATTCGCACAGAGCGACTTCTGGGCACCGACCAGCGCAAAGCTAGGCCAAGCGTGGAGAGTCCTCGATCACATGGTGGAATCGGTGATCGAGATGGGCTGCCAGGAAAGCGCCCGAACTGGTGATCAGCAAGGCCCAGGGCAAGGTGTCTCCCTCGCGGCCGTCGCTCAGTAGCATCATGGACACGCCCCACCACCAACCGCCCATCGACAGCGGGAACGAGACCGCCCTCCACTCGGATCCACCGTGGCGCAGGGCGAGTCCGTTCATGGTCGAGCAGGGCACTACGACCGCGGTGACGGCCAACAGCAGCACAGCTTGGACCAGGGCACTGCACAGATCTGACCATCGGGACGCGGAAGTGCCTCAGCCTCGCTTGGGTGGACCACACACAGGTAGTCGACCTTCTTCACCAGAACCTACTCATACCGAGTTCGTGGCTGGGGAACGGGTTCTGGCGGCGCGTGCTGGCCGAAAATACACCTATCGAACTTAGTCGCTTAGACACTTGGGTCGGTGTCCCCATAGATCACAAGGGCAGGGTGTAGCCGCCCGCCAGCCGCTGCATGTCGGCCATGAACACGCTCCACATTCCGCTCACCTGGGCAATACCGATGAGTACCAGCATGGCGCCGCCCACCCGGGACACGATGTCCCCCCGCCGCCGGGCCCAGCTCACCGCGCGCATGGTCTTCGACAACCCGACGGCCGCGGCGAGAAAGGGCAACCCCAGACCGAGCCCGTAAGCGAAGGCGAGAAAGGCGCCGCGCTCCGCCGTTCCGGTGGAGACCGACAGAGTCAGGACCGCGGCCAGTGTGGGCCCCATGCACGGTGTCCACCCCAGACCGAAGAGCACTCCGAGTAGCGGGGCCCCGGCCAGCCCGGAGCGAGGCCGATAAGCGAGCTTGAAAGACCGGCCGATCAAGGGAAACTTGCCCAGCACTCCCATGAACGCCAGGCCGAGGATGATCGTGAGGACGCCGAGGATGCGAATCATGATGTCCTCATATTCGAGCAGTAGCCCGCCCAGACTGCCGAACAGCGCCCCGTAGGCGGCGAAGAGCCCGGAGAAGCCCGCGACGAACAGCAGTGTGCCGACGACCGCACGACTGCGGAACACTCCCCCTGCCGATCTCCCCTGCCCTTCGGCTCCCGACATCCCAGCGATATAGGACAGGTAACCGGGTACCAGTGGCAGGCAGCACGGAGAGACGAACGTGATCGCTCCGGCGGCAAGCGCGAGCGCGATGGCGAAGAGCAACGGGCCGCTGGTGACGATCTGCGCGATGTCCATCGTGTCGGGGACTCCTTCATGGGTGTTGTCCTGTATCGAGCAGGGGGTGCGGCACTACGCCTAAGCTCCTTAGGTATGCTAGGCCGCGGTCCCGCGAGGGCTCATCCGCCCCCGGGAACACTTCCTCACCTGCGCGAAAAGCCGGTCAACCTCCGCCGTTTCCGAGCTTTCGAGCCCGTCCGCGTCGGACACACCCCGGCTCGTCTGCCTCTACCGTTCGGGAGTCCGCATGCCCCTGGCACACCGGATCCGTATCTGCACCCTCTTCGACGATGACCCTGAGCTCTGGCGAGAGTGTCTGAGCACGATCCGATGGCTGTCGGAAGGTTCGATGGCCTCGGACCAGATACCCGAGGAGCGGCTGTGGACCGCAGCCCCTACCTGCTAACCGGGCACCCGCTGTTCACCCACACCCCGACATCGTCAGCCAGTCCACGCCGGCGCTCTGCTACCACCGTCCCGGAGTTCGTCGAACGTCTCTTCCATCGACGCCTGGCCTGGTGCCCCCACCCTGGCAGAGCTGCGCGGTGAGCACCTGCACATGACCGCCCGTCTCTCCCGGCCCAGGTCCACATCCCTGTCCAGCGAGGTTCCCAACGATGCCCTTCCACCGAACCGGCGCTCGTCCGCGCCGCGTGCTCCGAGTGAGTGCGGCTGCCATCGCATTGGCGTTCACCCTCGTCTCGTGCGCAAACACCGACGCAGCCAGCGGCAGCGGTGACGAACGCTATGTCCAGGGCGACGGATCCGAGACCGTGTTTGCGCCCGACGAGCGTCTACCCGCGCCCGAAGTCAGCGGGGAGACTCTTGACGGCGAACCGGTGAGTTTAGAGGACTACCTCGGTGACGTGCTGGTCCTCAACATCTGGGCGAGCTGGTGCGCACCCTGCCGGACGGAGATCCCCGTTCTCAAGGAGGTCTACGCCGAACACCAGGAGTCGGGGCTGGAGTTCCTCGGTATCAACATCAAGGACGACCGCACCGCCGCACGGGCCTTCGTGCGCAACCTGGGAATCTCCTACCCGAGCATCTACGACCAGCCCGGCGTGGTCCCCCAGGCTTTCCGGGACACTGTGCCTCCCCGCGCCATCCCCAGCACGATCGTCATCGACCACGAGGGCCGCATCGCCGCCCGCGTCATCGGCGAGACCACCTATAACCAGTTAACCGATCTCGTCGAGCCCGTGCTCAACGAGCGCAACGGAGAGGCCGGGCCGACGTGACGACGGTGCTCATCCCGGACCAATCGAGCCAGGCAGCGCTTGACGCCGTCGGCGGTGTCTCCGGTGTACCGTCGGTAACCTCACTCGGGATCCGTTCAGCAAGTTCGCGTTCACCGCAGGCCTGGTCACGTCGCTGGCAGTAGGGATAAGGCGAACGATGTACAACCTGGTCTGGCGGATCCTGCCGAACTCGTGACGGCTCTCGGACTTGTCGTCGGGGCCGTGGCTCTGCCGTGGTCCGTCGCCTTTCCCCGATCGACCCCTACCTGCCGTTCAGCGACGTCACCCTGGGCGCCGGAGCACCCGAGGACTGACGGGGAGGCGGACGGCGCCGCCCACCTGGGTCGGACTCAGGGTGTGGGGCAGCAGTGCGCGCCTGCCATGGCGATCGCGGGAATCACCACGACGGCCAGCGGCGCGATGACGACCGCCACCGCAATCGCACCGCCGAGCACCACCTGCCACGGGCTCAGCCGAGTCCGACCGTCGATCAGGCGGCGGACCCGGTTGCCAGTACCGTGCCCGCTCGCGGCCAGGACCGCTTCGGGCATCGGCGACTGCTTCGAGGAGCCGCCCTTGGCCAGGGCCAGCAGAGCTCCAGCGACCGTCAGACGGTCCGTGGCCAAGGTCGCGGCGTCGTCGGCTGCCAACTCGACCAGCCTGGCGGTCTCGGATCGCGCCAGTGCGAACGCCCTGACAAAGGGGAAAGCCCGTTCCACGCCGCGGGTGAGCGCGACCAACAGGTGATGGCGACCGCTCAGGTGCGCCTGTTCGTGAGCCAGCACCGCCTCCAGGCCCGCCTCGTCCAGCGCGGCCAAGGCGGCGCTGGTCAGCACCACGCGGCCGCCCCGGCCCGGCAGGCAGTAGGCGGCGGCCGCCCCATGGTCGAGAACTGTCGCCCCCAGGTGCTCGTTTCCGGTACCGACCATGGCAAGGATCCGCAGATGGTGACGCCGTTCCCGCAGTACCCGCACCCATTCGGCGCTCACCCCGTAGGTGCAGCGCCCGACGATGCCGAAGGCAACGGCCAGTCCGGCGGTGGAGGCGAGCCCTTCCCCAAAGGTGGAGTAGGTACCGCGCAGCATCATCAGACACATCTGTAGCAGCCCGGCCAGGTCAGCGGACAGCGGCAGGACGGGTACGACGACCGCCAGGCCGGCAAGAGCCGCCGCCATCACGACGGACGCCGCCAGCGCCTGCCAGAGGACCAACGCCAGACGTGGAGCCCGCTCCACCCAGGCGGCCCGGGCCAGCAGTGGAGCGGCCACGGCGATTCCCACCGCCGAATAGGCCGCTAGAACCAGCGTGACCATCACGCGGCGCCCCCTTCGCGCTCATCCTCCCTGATCCGCGCTCCGGCCAGACGATCCGTCAGTTCAGCGATCTCGCCAGGATCCATACTGTCCACGAATCGAGCGAGCGCGGCGCCCCGATCCTGCGTTTCGTCCAGGGCATGGTGCATCAGTCTGGCGATGTAGTCCTCACGAGTGGCCGTGGCCCAGTACCGATAGGCTCGGCCTTCCAGTCCGCGGTCCAGCCAGCCCTTGCCATGCAGAATGTTCATCACCGTCTGCACAGTCGTGAAGGCCGGTACCGGTTCGCGGTCAAGCTGGTTGAGGACCTCGCGTACCAGCAGCGGGTGCTCGGCGTCCCACACCACTTCCATGATCGCGGCTTCCAGAGCACCGAACCGCTGCACGATGTCCGCCTCCACTCGTCATTCCATGTCGATCTTGCGCTGCAGGTATTCCTCGCGGTCGATCTCTCCCGCAGCGTACCTGCGGCGCAACTCCTCCTGAGCTGAGTCTGCTTCGAGTCGCGAAGGGCTCTTCCGCCGAGTCATCGACCGGCCCCACCACACACTCCCGGCCACGGCAAGGCCGAACAGGAAGACCAGGAGAAGCAGCGATCCGCCCATCATCCACGGGCCCAGCATGCCCATGCCGCCTATCATTCCCATTCCGCACATGACAGTTCCTCCCTTTCACCACCGCCCAGATTCCACAGGATGGGTATGCCCGGTTCGCTGCAGCTGCCCGCGTACACCGTCTGCGGGTCGTCAGGATGGAACGCCAGGTTGTTGTTTCCCATGTCTTCCCTGTGTTCTGGTTGAAAAGTGGTGGTGTGCGGTGCTCCGGTGGCCGTCACACGCCGTATCCTCAGCGCTTCCTCTGCAAGGAAGCGAGGTCGTCGATCCGACTGTGTTCGGCCCTCAGCCGCTCAACTTCGGTGCGCAGACACGCTGTCTCCTCCTACGTGTCGGTCATCTCGGCTGAGCAGGAGGCGCCGCGCATGCCACGCATCATCAGCAGCATGGAAGCGGACACACGAGCGCGACTGCGATCCCAAACGCGGAACCTGCCCGCTGGGGTGATCGCAGAGCGTTCAACGCCAAGTTAATACCGGCCAAGAAGGGATCGCGGCCACCCGGCACGGATCCACTGCTGCGACAAGGGCTATCCAGCTTCTGCGAGGAGGCTTCCCCGTTGCCCTCGCTGTTTGACCAGTCGGCCCCAGCGCTCCTTACGGCCGAAGTGCGCTCCAATCTCCTTCCCGCTCGGCAGTTTTCCCGTCTGCTGTTGCCGCTCCAGCGCCCACCGCCAAGCCCTGTCCTGAAACGGAGACAGAGTTGGCTCGCCTGCAGTCTCCTCGACCGTGTCACGCACGATCTGCAGATCAGTGGTTCCTGATACCTCTGGTGCCTCGATGCCTTCCTGGACTTCCCGCGTCTCCGCTTCGGGGGCCTGGCCATGGGCTGCGGATGCACTGCGTATGCTCCGCGCGGTTGCGCGGAACTCTCGCATGAGCAGCTCGTAGGCGCCGATCAGCGCGAAGCTCGGCCAGGCGTGGATGATGCGCGACCACATCGTGGGGTCGGCGACCGCGACGTTGGCCGCCAGGGAAGCACCGGACCCGATGATCAGCAGCGCCCACGGCAGCAGGCCGCCCTTGCGGCCGTTGCGGGCGTCGCTCAACAGCGTCATGGAGGCGCCCACGATCATCCCGTCGACCGAGAGCGGGAACAGGGCCGCGCGCCACTCGGGCTCACCGTGGCGCAGGGCGAGTTCGTACATGTGCGAGTAAGAGACCACCGCGGCGATCACGGCCAGCATCAGCACGGCGGCGACGGTCGTCCAGCGAGACCAGCGGGAAGAATCCATCAGACTCACCGCCCGTCCAGGGACAGATCAGTGCTCAGGACCAGGGAACTCGGGCCCTGTGGGGGAATGGTCGAAGTCCCCCCTCGGACACAAACGAAGGCCCTGCTCGCAGGGCCTTTTTTCTTGCCCGGGCCGCGGGGGCGGCCGGGAGCGGGGCCGACGTGCCCGCCCCGTCCCGGCCCCGGGAAGGCCACCGGCGCCCGCGGGGCGCGCTCCGCCTCCGGCGAGCGCGCCCCGCGGCGTGGTGCCCCCTCACCGTCAGGGGGAGAAGCTCTCGTTCTCCTCATGGAACGAGGCCAGCACGTTGTTGACCTCGGCGGGGAGTCCGGGGGAAGGCTCCCAGGGGGTCGGCACCCGGAGCGGGATCAGCTGTGACGGCTGCGGGCGCTGAGCGGGGCCGCTGCGCACCATGTGTTCGATGCGGTCGGCATAGCCGGCGAACCCCTGCGATTCGTGCCAGGCGTACCACGCGCCGTGCGTCCTCAGCGGGTCGAACCCCCACCTGGCGGTCCTCGCCGCGGCCTCGTTCTCCACGGTCGGGTCGGCCTTCGCCGCCCGCTGCCTGGTTCTGCGCATGACGAGGAACGCGACCCCCAGTCCGGCGAACAGCGCCAGCGATACGGCTCGTTCGACGATCGGTCCGGTGGGGTTGGGGTTGACGGACTCGCAGTCGGCCTCGCTCATGATGAAGTTGTCCGGATCGTCGAGGATCTCCAGGCACTCCGCGTAGGTGAGTTGGTCGTAGCTCGCGGCTTGCTCGCGGGACTCCGAAATGGCCCCGTTCAGGATCTGGAGGAGCAGCGTGACCGCGAACAGGCCGGAGAGGACGAAACTGACGAGGGAAGCGATTTTGAACCCGTTCTGCCGCAATCGCGCGGGATGAGCCGTGAAACGCTGCCTCTCGTCAGGGGGGATCTCGCCCTGCGCTCTCCTGATCGCGTCCGCCCACACGGTGTTCCAGACCCGTTCGCGGTTGCGCAGGAACGGTATGAGGACAGCGGCCCGCCGCTGCCAGTCGACGAACGCCGCGCCTTCCGGCGTCTGCCGCCACATCGAGAACTCGTGCCGGGCGGTCTGTTCGGCGATGGCCTGCTGAAGCGCGTGCTGCTCCTGCTGGAGTGCGAGCTGCTGCTCCTGGGACCTCGCCATTCGCGCGGTGTTCGCGGCGGCGATGCCGTTGAAGACCATGCTGGCGCCGCTGGTGAACGCGATGCCCTTCAGGAGCTTCGTGTTCTGGGCCGCCGACCGGGCGGCGCTCGCGGCCGACCGGTCGATGTTGCTCAGGTGCTCCGCGCCTTTCGCGGCCGAGTGGTCGATGTTGCGCAGACGGTCTTTGGGAGATTCGAACATGCCACCATCGATTCCTTCTACTCATACGCGGATGAGATCCTCGTGTGGAGCCGCCAATGACGCGGAGTGGCGAGTGCCCCTCGACAGACCGGGCTTATAACCCACAGAAGAATGACGAGCGTAGCGGGAACGCCGTTCTACCGCCGTTCCTGGATATCGCCCCGGCCTCGACGATCATAGCGACGGTCCTTTCCCGCCCCGGCAGCAGCCTTGTCCGCCTGTTTCCTCTCTCCCCGGCCTCGGGGGGCGCGGGGTTTGATCCCCCCGGGCACAAGAGAAGGCCCTGGTCACAGGGCCTTCTCTTGTGCCCGGGTCACGGGGCGCACCGGGAGGCGGGCCGCGCCGGGGCCGCACGCGGGCTCCGCGTCGCGGCCCCGGGGCCTCGGAGCGGTCGGCCGGGGCGGTCAGGCCGACGCGGCGCCGGTGAGGGAGCAGCCCCGGCGTGACAGGTCCAGTTCCGAACGGTCGGTCAGGCAGGCCGGAACCGTGTGGACCTGCTGGCCGTAACCGCGTCCCTGTTCGAAGGTCACGTTCCCGTCCGCGTCCACCTCACAGGGGTTGTCGTCCGTGCACTCCCCTCCGTCCCTGTTGTGGGTGTTGTGGACGCCCACGACGGTGGAGCCGTCCGCCGCCAACAGCACCGAACCGGACATGCCGGGGTGGGGGAGGCACCCCTCTCCGGAGGCGTAGCGGATCGGGTCGTCCTGTTGGTAGCCGCCCTCGCGCAGGTGCGCGGGCACGGCCTCGACGGAGCAGTCCCACCGGGTGCTGGTGGAGACCATGGTGACCTCGTCGCCGGGGCGCACGGGGGCGGTCCCGAGTTCGAAGACCTTCGCCCCCCGGGAGTCCAACTGCTCGTAGGTCCGGTCCAGGCGGTAGAGCGCGACGTCGGTCCCGGTCATCGTCGCGTACACCAGGCGCTCGGCCCGGGCGGTGACCAGCGGGTAGCCCCGGGAGTCGGCCACGGGCACCTCCAGGTCGGCGGGCCGGTCCACGAGGGCCTCCCCCGGCGCCGGCCGGTCCTCCCGTACGCAGTGGCCGTTGGTCAGCATCAGCGC
Source organism: Nocardiopsis sp. M1B1 (assembly GCF_052466615.1). Lineage (NCBI taxonomy): Bacteria > Bacillati > Actinomycetota > Actinomycetes > Streptosporangiales > Nocardiopsidaceae > Nocardiopsis > Nocardiopsis sp. M1B1. The sequence goes on along the minus strand of NZ_CP196194.1, from coordinate 510,963 downwards.
CGGCGCGTCCGGCTCCGAGGTCGGGGTGCGCACCACCGAGCCCACGCAGCCCTGGAGGCCCACCATGCCCCCCACGTCCGGGATCTCGTCGTCCGGGGGCACGTCGGTGCCGGAGACGACGCCGTCGATCCACCCGGTGTGCCGGGTGGCGTCGGTGAACAGCGTGGGCGCCCCGTCCCCGCTGGGACCGCTGACCACCCCGGCCAGCGCCCACGCGCCGTTTTCGCGGACCAGCGCGGGGCCGCCCGAGTCCATGTTGGCCGCGGCCACGCTTCCGTCCCTGCTGCCGATGCACAACTCGCCCTCGACCGCCTGGCCGAGGCACGCCGAGGGCGGCTGGACCACGGTGTCGGCCTCCCGCAACCGTGTCGGGAAGCAGTCGGGGTTCCCGGAGTCGTCGCACGTCATGCCCCAGCCCATGATCCGCACCGGTGTCCCGGCCGGTGGCGAGGCCGAGGCGATGGGCACCGGGCGGGCCTCGACGGGGCGCTCCAGGTGCATCAGCGCGAGGTCCCTGCCCCAGAAACCCCCTTCGTCCCTGTTCGTGGCCAGCCGGTAGTAGTGGTCGACCTCGGCCACCTCGCCCCCGGAGTCGGAGTCCGGCGACCCGACGCGGACGCTCCAGCCCCGTGGAACGCCCGTCTGCGCGTCGGTCGGGTTCTTCCCCGCGCAGTGGCTGGCGGTGAGCACCCACTGGGGCGCCAGGACGACGACCCCGCACCCGTGGCCGTCCGGGCGCGGCGGCGCGGGGTAGTCCGGCTGGAACGAGCCCATGAACTCATACGACTGTGTTGACGGTCTGCCGCCCACGACGGCGTGCGCCGGGGCCGTGGTGACCACGGTCGCGGTCACCGCCAGGACGAGAGCGGCCAGGAGAGTACGACTTCGCATGCGCCCGACCGTAGGAGGGCGGTTGTTGCGCGGATGTGTGGTCCCCGCGCCCGCGACCGCCCCCCGGCGGACCCGGCCCCGAGGCGCTCGGACGCGGAACGGCCGGGTGGCCGCGAGGGGTGGCACGGGCGCGTGTGCGGCGCCCAACGTTTTCGCAACAGGCTCCCGCCTATGCTGAACGGCCACGGAGCCGGGTCGCGGGGACACCGGCGCCGTCGGCGGGGCGTGCCGGGACGCGGCAACGATCGGAGCAGGAGGGGACGCCATGCGTGTGCTGATCGTCGAGGACGAGGTCTTCATGGCCGAGGCGCTCCAGGCGGGGCTGCGCCAGGAGGCCATCGCCGCCGACATCGCCCTCGACGGAGACCAGGCGCTGGAGCGCGCCTCGGTCAACGACTACGACGCGATCGTCCTGGACCGGGACATCCCGGGGGTCCACGGTGACGACGTGTGCGCGGCGGTGGTGCGCGACCATCCCGGGACCAGGGTCCTGATGCTCACCGCCGCGACCCGGCTGCGGGACAAGGTGGGCGGGTTCGCGCTGGGCGCCGACGACTACCTCACCAAGCCCTTCGCGCTGGAGGAACTGGTCGTGCGCCTGCGCGCACTCGCCAGGAGGCCCTCCTCGTCCGTTCCGCCGGTGCTGGAATGGGGCGGCCTGCGTCTGGACCCGTACCGCAGGGAGGCCGACCGGGACGGGCGCCGGCTGAGGCTGCCCCGCAAACAGTTCGCCGTCCTGGAGCTGCTCATCAGGGCGGAAGGGGGAGTGGTCAGCTCCGAGACGCTGTTGGAGAAGGTCTGGGACGAGAACGCCGATCCGTTCACCAGCGCGCCCCGGGTGACGATGTCGCAGCTGCGCAGGTCCCTGGGCAGGCCGGACCCCATCGTCACCGTCCCCGGGGCCGGTTACCGTCTCGCCGATCCCGGGGACGCGCGGTGAACGCGCACGTCCCCGGCCCGTCCGGGAGGAGGGGCAGCGCACGCCTTCGCCTGGCCCTGAGCTACGCCGGGTTCCTCGTGGCGGCGGGCCTGGCGGTGATGGCCGGGGTCTACGTGGTCCTTCGCTACGTCCCCGACTACCCGCTCACCGCGGCCAACCCGCGCGACTCCGGCGGCCTGGTCGTCCCCACCCGCGGGCAGATCCTCGACGCCGTCATCGTGGTCTCCGGGGTCGTCCTGGTGGTGTTGGCCGTGATCGGGCTCGTCGGGGGGTGGTTCCTCGCCGGATGGGTCCTGCGCCCCCTGCACCGGATCAACGAGGCCGTGCGCATCGCCGCCTCGGGGCGGCTGGAGCACCGCATCCGGCTGTACGAGCGCGACGACGAGTTCCGGCAGCTCGCCGACGCCTTCGACCACATGCTCGACCGCCTGGAGAACGCCTTCGAGACCCAGGAGCGCTTCGCCGCCAACGCCTCCCACGAGCTGCGGACCCCGCTGGCCGTGACGGCCACCCTCCTGGACGTGGCCCGACGCGACCCGGAGGGGCAGGACGTCCCGCGCCTGGTCGAACGGCTCAGCGTCACCAACGCCCGGGCGGTCGAGCTCACCGAGGCCCTCCTGCGGCTGGCCGACGCGAACGCCGTGACCGCCGTCTCCGCGCCGGTCGACCTGGCCGACATCGTCCGCGGCGTCGTGGCCGAGAACTCGGCGGAGGCCGAGCGCCGCGGGGTGCGGCTGTACCTCGCGTCGGCTCCGGCGCCGACGCTCGGCGACCCCGCGCTGCTCACCCAGCTCACGCAGAACCTGGTGCAGAACGCGCTGCGCCACAACGCGGGGCGGGGCGGAACGGCTTCGGTCAGCACCGGCCACTCCCCCGGCGCCGGGGCCGTCCTGCGGGTCGACAACACCGGTCCGCACCACACGCCCGAGACGGTGGCCCGACTGCACGAACCCTTCCTGCGCGGACGGGGCAGGTTCGGGCCCGACTCGGGTCACGGGCTGGGGCTGGCCCTGGTCGCGCGGGTGGTCGAGGTCCACGGCGGCGCACTGGACCTGCGTCCGCGCGCGGGCGGGGGGCTGACCGTGACGGTCACGCTCCCCCGCCTGAGCGGTCACCTCACGCCGTCACCGTAGACACGTCCCAGGTGACCGGGCGGCACGGTGTTCGGCCCTGCTGGCGTTCACCCGCGGCGGCCGGGGATGGCGACCACCGGCCGCGGCAGTGAAGACACCTAGGTGTTCCGCTCGTCCTCACCAGAGGACGGATGCGTCCGTGAGAAGTGCCTGAGGAAACTGGCGTCCACATCGATGTCTCCGGAGAGCCGCCAAGTGCGGCGTTCGAAGGAGAGGTCGCCTGTCACAACAAGTGGGAGGTTCCTCTGATAGGCGATGATCGCCCATCGGTGGTCCTCACCTTCGAGTGACACGTGGACGTTTCTCGTCTTCCCACTCACCTCTGTCAGGAGTGTGATATCTGCCGCCTCCTCCTCGCCCGGTGGAGTTTCCTCGCGCGCCAGACCCTTCACGATTCCGATAAGCGTCATCCTGCGCGACGGCTCCTCCCTCCGCACAAGGCGCTCACGAAGGCGCGGCAGTTCCACGATGACATCACGGTCGAGGACTATGGTGGACTCGGCCACGTCAGGAGGCGCTTTCGCTGCCGCCCATTGAAAGGAGAGGTCCACGGAGCGAAGTTTGTCCGGGCGCGTCATCTCCTCCATGGACTCCACCAGGGCTGCGCTCAGCCCGAGATCCGATGGTGAGTCGAGTACGCGCTCGTCCCAGTGCAGGGCCAGGCGACGGGCGGACTCCAGCCCACGGGCGAGTGTGGCCATGACGAGACGCGCGAACGCCGGAGGATCAGCGGACCCGTCGCTTTCTCGGTCCTCTGGCGGTTGGTCTCCGAGGAACGCCGAGACGGTGAAGACGAAACTTCCCTGCTTCGTCTGCCCCAGCCGGATGCTCTCATCCAGGAAGTCGGCCACGATCGCAGGCCTTCGGCCTCTGTGGGAATGGAGAGGATCGGCGGCTGTCGTGGCCGCCGCCTTCAGCATCCTGAACAGGGAGTCGACTGTACTTCCAGCCTGGCGGAAGGGTATCGATCCATCCGACATCGGCTGGTTGAGGCGCACGAAGAAGATGTCGGAATGTGTTGCAGCGACGCGTTCCCGAAGTTCAACGGCATCTGTCATATACACATGACAGAGAGATTCGATGGTGTCCTTGAATCTGGCTTGGAAGTCCACGAAATCCGTGGCGAGAGGCAGCATGACACGCGCGGAACCGTATTCAGACGACTGCTCCAACCGCCAGATCTCTCGAATACCCGGTTGTCTGCCCTCCAGTTCCCACCCGTGTGAAGCCAGGAACCGGGACACCGACCGGGGCGTGAGCAGAGAAGCCGCTTCGCTGAGGGGGTCAAGCGTGGTGGGGGTCATCAGAAGCCTCCCTCCTCGCCGAGCTTCTTCATGATGCCCAGAAGCTGCTCCGGGGTAAACAGGTTACTGCGCGGCAGGTGAACGGTCCGGGTCTGACCGACCTCGCCTGTCGACACGAGCTCGGTCGCGGCCTGCCAGTACATCCTGCTCTCGGTGGCCAGCCCGCGCTCGTCGACCGAGAGCCAGCGGTCGGGGTCCTCCGGAACGAGAAGGACTCCGAGGTAGGCCGGAACGTACCGTTTCCCTCTGGTGAGCTTCCGGAAGGGCTTCCCCTTCATCGGCCAGGCCATGTGGTCGTCAGCGAGGTAGCGGGCCTGGGTCGTGCACTTGAGCTGAAGCTCGAACTGGGGAGCGTAGAAGCGCTTGTACTCTGCGGCCGAGGCCAACGTGATGTCGACACCGTCGTAGTCGGTCTCGTGCGTCTTGATGGTGCAGCCCGCCGTGTACGCCACCAGACGGGTGAAGGCCAGGCTGAAGTGCTCCTGGCGGGCGTTCATGGGCAGTTGGCCGTCAACGAGATCTTCCTTCCCCATGGGACCTTCGTCGTCGACCGTGGCCATCTGTCTCCCGTTGAAGCCTTGAGATGTACGACACCACTGTAGCCAGTTCGCCACGCCCGCCGCCCCGGTCCGCAGTGAAGCTGGACAGGCTTGCGCACAGGGGAAGCAGACACCACAGCAGCGCCCACAGCCAGCCTCGGAACGGCGGCGACGGCAGCTCAGCGGGAGGGACGCGTTCCAGCTGACCGCCCATCGAGCGACGGGCCAGTGCTCGGGACCAACGGGTTCGGACCTTCGGGGGAACGGTCGGAACGCCCCTTCCGGCACGGACGAAGATCCTGTTCGCGGGACCTTCGTCCGTGTCCGGGCAGCCGATCGGGACGCGACCCCGCGCGTCACCGGCTCGCGGTCACACGTCCCAGGTGACCGGGAGGCTCTTCAGCCCGTGCAGGTCCGCGGTCTCCGGACGCAGTCCGGCCTCGACCTCCTCGGCGGGCACGGCCAGGCGCAGCGTGGGGAAGCGGTCGAACAGCGCGGGCAGCGCGACCCGCATCTCGACGCGGGCCAACTGCTGGCCCAGGCACTGGTGGATGCCGTGGCCGAAGGCCAGGTGCCCGCCCTCGCGCCTGCCGATGTCGAGGACGTGGGGGTCGGTGAAGCGCTCGGGATCGCGGTTGGCGGTGTTGAGCGACAGGAGGACCGTCGTACCGGCCTCGATGGTCCGGCCGCCCAGCTCGACGTCCTCCAACGCCGTCCTCATGAACATCTTGGCCACGCTCAGGTACCGCAGCAGCTCCTCCACGGCCCGGTCGGCGAGCGCGGGGTCGGCGCGCAGCGCGGCCAGCTGCTCCGGGTCGCGCAGCAGGGCGAAGGCGCCCAGCGCCAGGGTGTTCGCGGTGGTGTCGAACCCGGCCGCCAGCAGGACCAGGCTGATCCCCTTCAGCTCCTCGTCGCTCAGGTCGCTGTCGGTGAGGTCGCTGAGCACGTCGTCGGTGGGGTTCGCGCGCTTGGCGGCCACCAGTTCCGCGAGGTAGCGCTGGGTCGCGGTGTAGGCCGCTGTCAGGTCCTCGTCGCTCGTCTCCCCGTTCATGAACTTGTCGATGTTCTCCTGGAAGGAGCGCCGGTCCTCGTACGGCACCCCCAGCAGCTCACAGATCACCATGGTGGGGACGGGCTTGGCGAACGCGGTCACCAGGTCCGCCGTCGGTCCGGCCGCCTCCATGGCGTCCAGATGCTCGGCGGTGATCTCCTCGACGCGCTCGGTGAGCAGCCGCATCCGCCGTGCGGTGAACCTGCCCACCAGCGGTTTCCTGTAGCGCCCGTGCTGCGGCTCGTCCATGAGGAGGAACTCGCCGGGCGGCGCCGGAGGGACCTCGATATCGCCGTAGTCGATCAGCGGGTGGTGGCGCATGAGCTCCTTGCGGGAGCTGAACCGCGGGTCGGCCAGGGCCGACCTGACCAGGTCGTAGCCGGTGACCAGCCAGCCCTGGTGGCCGTCGGGGAAGGGGTAGCGGCTGATGGGGCCGTGCTCGCGCGCCTCGGTCAGCTCCTGGGGCGGGTCGAAGGGGCAGCCGGGTCGGCGTGCCGTCGGCAGCGCCGTGACGGTGTGGAGGGGGGTGCTCATGGTCGTTCCTCGTCTGGTGGTGGTGGTGCGTGTCCGGCACGGTCGGGGGACCGCGCCGCGTCGTCGTCCTCGCCGGGGTCCGGTCGGCCTCCGGGCCGACCGGGCCGGTCGTCGCTGGTCTCCGCGGCCGGCGCCGCTAGGCCGCGGGGTCGCGGTTGTACAGCTTCCTGGCCCACAGGTAGGAGACCAGGGCGATGCCCGCGCACCAGGCGACCGCGATGACCCCGCTGTCACCGGTCCCGGTGCCCGTCAGCAGCCCGCGCAGGGTGTCGATGATCGGCGTGAACGGCTGGTACTCGGCGAACCAGCGCAGGCCGCTCGGCAGCGTCTCGGTGGGCACGAAGCCGCTGCCCAGGAAGGGCAGGAAGAGCAGCGGCATGGGCAGGTTGCTGGCCGACTCGACGGTCCTGGCGAACAGGCCCAGCGCCACCGACAGCCACGTCAGGGCGAACGAGACCATCGCCAGCAGGCCGACGACCGCCAGCCACTCCGCCGGGCCCGCGCTGGGCCGGAACCCGATGAGCAGCGCCACCGCGGTGACCATGCCCGCGCTCAGCATCGCCTGGACCAGACTGCCGACGACGTGTCCGGTCAGGACCGACACCCGGGCGATGTCCATGGTGCGGAACCGGGCGATGATGCCCTCGGTCATGTCCATCGCCACCGAGATGGCCGTCCCCTGGGCCGCGCTCACCACCGCGATCAGGATGATCCCGGGCGCGATGTAGTCGAGGTAGTCGGCGCGGCTGGCCGCGGCCCCGCCCGCGCCGGGGCCCATCGCGCCCCCGAAGACGTACACGAACAGCAGGAGGAAGAAGATCGGCATCCCGGCCAGGAGCAGCGTCATGGACGGGTAGCGCAGCATGTGCCGCAGCTGGCGGGCCACCATCGTGGCCGAGTCGCCGACGGCGTGGGTGAGGGCGGTCATCGGTGTGCCTTCCGGGTGTTGTCGTCGGCGCTCCGGTGGCCCGTGAGCGCGAGGAAGACGTCGTCGAGGGCCGGGGTCCGCACCGACAGCTCCTCGGGGGTGATCGACGCGGTGTCGAGGCGGTCCAGGAGGTCGCGCAACGAGGCGACCCCTCCCCCGCCGGGCACCCTGAGCGCCAGCGCGTCGGTGTCGGCCTCGCCGCCCAGGACCCGGGCCGCCGACTCCAGCGACTCGGCCCCGGCGAAGCGCAGGAGGACGTGGCCGCCGGGAACGCCGCGCTTGAGCTCGGCGGCGGTGCCCTCGGCCACGATCGTGCCGTGGTCCAGGACCGCGATGCGGTCGGCGAGCTGGTCGGCCTCCTCCAGGTACTGCGTGGTGAGGAAGACGGTGACGCCGTCGGCCACGAGGTCGCGGATGATCTGCCACATGTCCCGGCGGCTGCGCGGGTCGAGACCGGTGGTCGGCTCGTCGAGGAAGATCAGTCGCGGCTCGCCGACCAGGGTCATCGCCAGGTCGAGGCGGCGGCGCATGCCCCCGGAGTAGGTGGAGGCGGGCTTTCCCGCCGCGTCGACGAGGTCGAAGTGCTCCAGCAGTTCGGTCGTGCGGCGGGCGGCGCGGCTCCGCCCCAGGCGGTGCAGCCGCGCCATGAGCGTCAGGTTCTCGCGGCCGGTGAGCAGGCCGTCCACCGCCGAGTACTGCCCGGTGACGCCGATCGCGGCGCGCACCGCGTCGGGCTCCGTCGCCACGTCGTGCCCCATGACCCGGGCCCGGCCGCCGTCGGCGCCGATCAGCGTGGACAGGATCTTGACGATGGTGGTCTTGCCCGCGCCGTTGGGCCCCAGCAGCGAGAACACGGTTCCCTCGGGGATCTCCAGGTCGACGCCGTCCAACACGGCGTGGTCTGCGTAGGACTTGCGCAGTCCGGTGACCGTGACGGCCGAACGGGGGGTGTGCCGGTTCATGTTCAGTCTCGTCTCTGTCTGTTCAGGAACGGTGGACCAGGACGTCGCCGTGGACGCTGCGGGCGCGGATCTCGACGGTCTCCTCGGCGGGGCCGGGGCCGTCGGCGGCCTCCAGTGAGCTGCGCACGACGCCCTTCTTGGACACCGCGTCCAGCCAGGCGGCGGTGCCCTCGCGGACGCCGATCTCCAGTTCGCCGAAGGCGGTCCCGATGTCGACGCCGCCCCGGACCACCTCGCCGAGCCGGACGCTGCCGTGGTGGGTGCGCGCGGTGACGGAGGCCAGGGTGCGGTCGGCGGTGATGTCACCGTGCGCGGAGTTGGCCCGCAGGTCCCCGGTCACCGTGCCGAGGGTGAGGGCCCCGCCCGTGGACCTGACCACGGCGGAGCCGTCGATCTCTCCCGCGCGGATCCAGCCGTACCCCGTGGTGAGCTCGGCGTTGCCGGTGACGCGGTCCACGGCGATGTTGCCGTGGGAGAGGGCGATCTCGGACGCGCCCAGGGGCCCCTCGCAGCGGACGCTGCCGAAGCCGCCGGTGGCGTGGACGCGCGAGCCCGCGGGCAGTTCGACGGTGATGTCGACCATGCCCTTGCGTCCGATCACACGGCCCAGGCCCGAGGGCTGGGGGTCCCTCACCTGGAGGCGGCCTCCGGCGCACTCGACCTCGACCTGCTCGGCGGCGCGCACGTCGCTCTCCTTGGTGGTGTCGCGCGGACGGACCTCGACGGTGGTCTCGGCGCGGCCTCCGGCGCTGATCTGGAGGTTTCCGGCGACGAGGGTGATGTCGGCGGTGACGGGTTCGGGGGTGTCGAAAGTTGGCATGGCTGTCTCCCTGACGTGGCGCTGGTGAACGTCTCCGCTGGTGGGAGACGCGGTGATGGTGGAGGTCCGGCGGCCGGGTCCGGTCAGCGGACCCAGCCGGTGTAGCCGCGGCCGACCTGGCGCGCCCGGGTGTCGGGGCGGCGCCTGCCGCTGTCGAGGGACGCGGTCACCGCGCGCACCAGCCAGGCGTTGACCGACAGCCCCTCACCGCGGGCCGCCTCCTCGACGTGCGGCTTGAGGCGGTCGGGCAGGCGCAGGGTGATCCGCGACGTGCCCCCGTCCTCGGCGTCGGCCCGGAGCTGCTCCGCGAGAACCCGGTCGGCCTGGGTGACGTCACCCTGGTGCGCCTGTGACATCATGGGCCCGTCGGCTTCGACGTCCTCGAAATCGGGTGACGTCACGATGAAGTCGGCCCGCCGTCCGCGCAGCCGGACCTCGACCGAACCGGGCGCGAGCTCACGCGTGATCTCGTCCGCGGCGGCGGAGAGCGCGTCCAGCAGGGTCAGCCGCGCAGCGGGCTCCAGGGCTGCGCTGAGGCGCTCGGCGATGACCCGGGCTTCCTCGTTCCCGGCTTCGGCCGCCACCTGGAGCTGGCGGCGGAGTTCGTCGACATACGGCATCAGTTCCATGACGTCATGATGGCGTCAGATGTGACGTCATGTCAAGCGCCCGCCGCGCACAGCCGAGCGCCGCACTCCCGCCGGATGGTGCCGCAGCGTCTCGCGGAACCGGGCGGTCTCGGAGGCGGGGTGGGGCGGGGAAGCGCTCTGCGCGGTGCTCATCGGACTCTCCCTCGGTGCTGGGGAACGCGGCGTTCAGGCGGCGTGCGCGGAAGGCCGGGACCACCGCCCGGTCGGCGGCCGGGCAGCGGCCCGACAGCGGTCGGGCCCGTGGAGGCGGACAGGCCCGGGAGGCGGACGCCCCGGGGCGGCGGCTCCGCGATTCCACCGCTCCGCTCAGGGATCCTTCCCTTCAATCTACTTTTACAACCAAAAAAGTAGGAAATAACGCGACGGCCAGGACTCCGAACGGCGCCTCTGACGGCGCCGCCGCAGCGGTCCCGCCCGAGGCCGCCTCAGGCCGCTCCGGAGGCCTCCGGCCGTGGGCGGGGCCACCGCGGGCGCCACGAAAGCAGGATCGGCTGGACTCCGGATTCGACCAAGTGGACAGGAACAACGTCGTTCCTTGACGCACACAACCGGGCACACTCCGTGTCGACCACCGGAATCCGCACGGAGCCCGGAGCCCGCCCCGGACGGCCGCGGAAAATCCCCGCGACCCTCCGGCGGTCTACTTGGCCACTATTCCTACCAACATGGTAGATTTACCTCCATCGCCACAACGGCGCCCGGTCCGGCGCCCGCGGCGGACCGGGACCGGGCTCCGCGTCCGGGCCGGACACCGCGCAGACCTCCACCGCCCCGCGTATCCCTCCACACCGGAAGGCCCACATGCGCACTCTCATCCTCCTCGCCGTCGCGGGATTCTTCGCCCAGCTCGTCGACGGCAGTCTCGGCATGGCCTACGGCGTCACCTCCACCACCCTGCTCCTGCTCTTCGGCACCAACCCGGCCGCGGCCTCGGCCACGGTCCACCTCGCCGAGATCGGCACCACGCTGGCCTCGGGCGTCTCGCACTGGAAGCTGGGCAACGTCGACTGGAAGGTCGTCCGGCGCATCGCCCTGCCCGGCGCGATCGGCTCGTTCGCCGGAGCGACCTTCCTGAGCTGGCTGTCCACCGAGGCCGCCGCGCCGATCATGTCCGGCATCCTGCTCGCGCTCGGCCTCTACATCCTCATCCGCTTCACCGCGTGGGGCACGCCGACCCGGAACCTGGACAAGCCCCTGCGCAGGCGCTTCCTGACCCCGCTCGGCCTGGTGGGCGGGTTCGTCGACGCCACCGGAGGCGGCGGCTGGGGCCCGGTCGGCACCCCCGCCCTGCTGGCCAGCGGGCGCATGGAGCCGCGCAAGGTCGTCGGCACCATCGACACCAGCGAGTTCATCGTCGCCCTCGCCGCCAGCCTCGGCTTCCTCGTCGGTCTGGGCGCGGCCGGGATCAACGTCGGCTGGGTGCTCGCGCTGCTGATCAGCGGTATCGTCGCGGCGCCGATCGCCGCCTGGATCGTGCGCTACATCCCGCCCCGCATCCTCGGTTCGCTGGTCGGCGGGCTGATCGTGCTGACCAACACCCGGACGCTGCTCGGCACCGAGTTGCTGGCCCTTCCCCCGATGGCCCAGACGGCCGTCTACGTGATCGTGTGGGCGGCGTGGATCGGCGCCGTGGTCTGGTCGCTGCGCGCCCACCTGGTCGAGCGCCGCACTGTTCCCGCCGCACCGGAGGAGGGCGCGGAGCCGACCGCGCGCAGCGCCTCCGAGCAGCAGGGGCGGCACTCCTCCGACACCGCCTCCTGAGGGGGCGCCCCGGCGCGGGGTGCCCCGGCCTCCGGCCCGGGCGGCGGGCGGGTCAGTCCAGCTCCCGGGCCAGCAGCGGGATCTGGCCGCCCGCCAGAACCGCCTCGGCCTGCGCCGGGGAGAGCTGGTGGTCCAGCCGGTACTCCTCGTCCCTCGTCGTGTTGCGCACGGTCAGCTCCGAGCCGGAGGACAGGGCCTCCTCCAGGCCGTCCAGGACGAGGACGTCGCCGGAGTCGACGCGGTCGTAGTCGCCGGGTTCGGTGAAGCGCAGGGCCAGCACCCCGAAGTTGGCGAGGTTCTGCCAGTGGATGCGGGCGAAGGACTTGGCGATCACCGCCCGCAGACCCAGGTAGCGGGGGGTGATCGCCGCGTGCTCGCGGGAGGAGCCCTGCCCGTAGTTCTCCCCGCCGACCACGATGTGCCCGGCCCCCTCGGCGGTCTCCTCGGCCCGGCTCGGATAGTCCTCGTCGATGCGGGTGAAGGTGAACTCGGCCAGCCTGGGCACGTTGGAGCGGAAGGGCAGCGCGTCGGCGCCCGCCGGGGAGATCTCGTCGGTGGAGACGTCGTCGCCGACCTTGAGCAGCACCGGCGCCTCGATCCGGTCGGGCAGGGGCGGGAAGTCCGGCAGCGCGGAGATGTTGGGCCCCTTGACGAGTTCGACCCGCTCGGCCTCCTCCGGCGGCAGCGGCGGGACCAGCATCGCGGTGTTGACCGCCGACCGCTCCGGCGGCCGCAGGTCGGGATGGTCCAGGTCCAGTTCCCCTGCCAGGTCGCGCGGGTCGGTGATGACGCCGGTGAGCGCGGAGGCGGCGGCCGTCTCCGGGGAGCACAGCCACACCGCGTCCTCCTTGGTGCCCGAGCGGCCGGGGAAGTTGCGCGGGAAGGTGCGCAGCGAGTTGCGGCCGACGGCGGGCGCCTGGCCCATGCCGATGCAGCCCAGGCATCCGGCCTGGTGGATGCGGGCCCCGGCCTGGATGAGGTCGAGGGTCGCTCCCGTGCGGGTCAGGTCGGAGAGGATCTGGCGTGAGGACGGGTTGACGTCGAAGCTGACCGCGCTGTCGGTCTGGCGGCCCCTGACCATGGCGGCGGCGACCGCGTAGTCGCGCAGCCCCGGGTTGGCGGAGGAGCCGATGACGACCTGGCTGACGTCGGTGCCCGCCACCTCGCGGACGGGGACGACGTCGCCGGGCGAGGAGGGCCGGGCGATGAGCGGCTCCACCCCGGACAGGTCGATCTCGTCGGTCACGTCGTAGTCGGCGTCGTCGTCGGGCAGCAGCTCGGTGAAGTCGTCCTCGCGCCCCTCGGCGCGCAGGAAGTCGCGCACCGCGCCGTCGGAGGGGAAGACCGTGGTGGTGGCGCCCAGTTCGGCGCCCATGTTCGCGATGACGTGGCGGTCCATGGCAGTGAGCGCGGCGACCCCGGGGCCGTGGTACTCGATGATCCGGTTGAGCCCGCCCTTGACCCCGTGCCGCCGCAGCATCTCCAGGATGACGTCCTTGGCCGAGGTCCACGGGGGCAGCTCGCCGGTCAGGCGCACGCCCCAGATGTGCGGCGCCCGAACGCGCAGCGGGCGCCCGGCGATGGCCATGGCCACCTCCAGGCCGCCGACGCCGACCGCCAGCATGCCCAGCGAACCGGCGGCGCAGGTGTGGGAGTCCGAGCCGACCATCGTCGCGCCGGGCACCCCGAAGCGCTGCATGTGCGTGGGGTGGGAGACGCCGTTGCCGGGCTTGGAGTACCACAGGCCGTACCGGCGCGCCGCCGAGAGCAGGAACGCGTGGTCCTCCGCGTTCTTCTCGTCGGTCTGGAGCAGGTTGTGGTCCACGTACTGCACGCTGACCCCGGCCCGGGTGCGGTCCAGGCCGAGGGCCTCCAGCTCCTGCATGACCAGGGTGCCGGTGGCGTCCTGGGTGAGGGTCTGGTCGACGGAGAGCCCGATGACCCCTCCGGGCACCATCTCCCCCTCGACCAGGTGCGCGTCGATCAGTTTGCGCGCGACTCCGCGTCCCATGGCGTTCTCCCCTCGTCCGCCTCCCCGCCCCTGACCGCGCGGGCGCGCCGCAAACGGGGCGCCGCCGGTCCGGCGCGCGGCGGACCGGGCCGGGGCGGCCCGTCCTCGGGCTCCGCGGGGGAACCTCCCATGAGGGGGTTGTCACACGGGGGTGTGGTTCCTACCATGGTGCCCGTTCATCGAATCGATTCGACGACCGCGCACGACCGCTCGTCGAATCGCTTCGACAACGCTGTGTGGGGTGAGGGAGGCCGCGATGGTGACCATCAAGGACGTCGCCGCGGCGGCGGGCGTGGCCCCGAGCACGGTGTCCTACGTGCTCAGCGGCTCCCGCCGCGTCTCCGAACGGACCCGGTCCGCGGTGCGGACGGCCATCGACGAACTGGGCTACCACCCCAACGCGGGCGCGCGCTCCCTGCGCAGCGCCCGCACCCGCGTGATCGCGCTGGCCCTGCCGCTGGCCTCGTCCGGCTACCTGCCGGTCGGCGGGCGGTTCATGTACGGGCTGAGCCGCGCCGCCGGGGAACTGGGCTACGACCTGCTGCTCCTGACCGTGCGCGACGACGACGCCGGGGCGCACGGGCTGGAGCGCGCCGCGCGCAGCAGGCTCGCCGACGTCGCGGTGATCATGGGCGTGGAGATGGAGGACCCCCGCATCGGCGCGATGGACGCGCTGGGGTTCCCCGTGGTGGTCCTCGGCCGCCCCTCCGACGAGGACGCCGCGCCCTGGGCCGACCTCGACTGGGAGGAGGCCGCGGTCGCCTCACTGCGCCTGCTGCACGGCGCCGGGCACCGCGACCTGTGCTTCGTCTCGACCGTGGAGGAGGACATCGCCTCGGGCCGCAGCTACTCCGTGCGTGGTCTGCGCGGGGCCGAACGCGCCGCCGCCGAACTCGGCGTCCCCGTGCGCGTCCTGCCCTCGGCGAAGGACCCCGCCGAGCTGTACCGGCGGCTGGACGCGCTGCTCGACGGGGAGCGCCCGCCCACCGCGCTCGTCCTCCAGCACCCCGCCGCCGTGCCCGGCGTCCTGCGCCACCTCGCCGCGCGCGGCGCCGACGTGCCGGGGGACGTCTCCCTGGTGGCCGTCGGCAGCTTCCCCGAGGACCTCGCGGGACTGGACGTGACCCGGATCGAACTGCCCGTCGAGCGGATGTCGGCCGCCGTGACCCGGCTGGCCGCCGAGGCCGCGCGCGGCAGCCCGCCGCTCCCGGGAGGACGGCGCGAACTCATCCCGCCCGAGATCACCCCCGGGGGGACGGTCGCCGCTCCCCCGCCCTGACCCCCACCAGCCCCGGCGACCCGCTCGCCGGACCCGACGGCCGGTCGCGGCCCCGGCGGCGCCAGCCCCCGACGCGACGCGGCCGGCGCGCTGACACCCGCCCCCGCCGAGAAGGCCCCCCGACATGCACGAACACCTGCACCGACACCCGTACCGCCCACTACGAACGGCGTCGGCGGCCGCCTGCGCCGCGGCGCTCGCCCTGACCGGAGTCGGCTGCGCGGCCGAACGCGACCCGAGCGTGTACACCATCATGGACTCCAGCACCGACGAGCCCTACCACACCTGGGACCAGGAGGCCATGGACGCCTGCGGGGACCGGGTGGGCGTGGAGGTGCGCCACATCAGCGTGCCCGCCGACCAGCTCGTGCCCAAGGCCCTGCGGATGGCCTCCTCCGACTCGCTCCCCGACGTGCTCAACCTCGACGGCTCGGACCTGCCGCAGTTCGCGGCGGCCGGGGGCCTGGTACCGCTGGAGGAACTCGGCATACCCACGGACGGCCTGTCCGAGGGCGCCCTGTCCATCGGCAGCTACGAGGGCGTGTACTACGGCGCCGCCCGGTCGGTGAACTCCCTCGGGCTCTTCTACAACACGGCCGTCCTGGAGGAGGCGGGCATCGACCCGCCCGGGACCTGGGCGGAGCTGGAGGAGGCCGCCGCCGAGCTGACCGGGGGCGAGCGCTACGGCCTGGCGATCAGCGCCCTGGCCACCGAGGACGGCGTCTACCAGTTCCTGCCGTGGCTGTGGTCCAACGGCGGCGACGAGAGGGAGCTGGTCTCGCCGGAGTCGGTGGAGGCGCTGGAGTACGTCACCTCCCTGGTCGAGGCGGGGTCGGTCTCCCCCTCGGTGGTCAACTGGACCCAGGCCGACGTCAACGACCAGTTCATCGCGGGCAACGCGGCCATGATGGTGAACGGCCCCTGGCAGCTGCCGGTCCTGCAGGAGCACCCCGACCTGGAGTGGGCCGTGGCGGAGATCCCCGTGCCCGAGGCCGGGGACACCTCGGTCGCGCCGATCGGCGGAACCACCTTCACCGTGCCGGTCAACGCCGAGGACCCCGACCGCGAACGCGTGGCCGCCGAACTCGTGGCCTGCCTGACCACGGCCGAGGCGCAGCTGGACTGGTCGACCAAGGGCAGCAACGTGCCCGTCGACACCGAGGCGGCCGAGCAGTACCGCGACCTGGTCCCGGAGCTGGCCCCGTTCGTGGACCAGGTGCGCACGGCGCGCAGCCGGACCGAGCACGCCGGCACCGAGTGGAACGCCTACTCCCAGGCCATCGGCACCGCGCTCCAGGCGGCGCTCACCGGCGAGGCGGGCCCGCGGGAGGCCATGGAGCGCGCCCAGGCGCGGGTCGAGGCGGAGCTGGAGGCCCGGTCATGACGGCGACGACAACGACGGCGACCGCGGGGGCGGCGACCCCACCGCCCGGGCGCCGGAACCCCTCGAAGCAGGACCTCACGAAGTGGCTGTTCGTCGCCCCGGCGCTGCTGTACATGCTGCTGTTCTTCGGGTACCCGCTGGTCCGCAACGTGGTGATGAGCTTCCAGGACTACACCTTCGCCACGTACTTCACGGGGGAGGCGCCGTTCAACGGGCTGGACAACTGGCGGGCGGTCTTCGCCAACGAGCTGTTCGGCGCGTCCCTGTGGCACACCCTGCTGTTCACGCTGGGCTCGCTGGCGGGCCAGTTCTGCATCGGCATGGCGCTGGCGGTCTTCTTCAGCCGCCGCTTCCCGCTGTCGGGGATCATGCGCTCCCTGCTCCTGCTGCCGTGGTTGATCCCGATGGTGGTGGCCGGAACCGTCTGGCGCCGGGTCCTGGACCAGGAGACCGGCGTGCTGAACGAGTCGCTCCAGGCACTCCAGATCACGTCCTCGGCCGTGCCCTGGCTGAGCAGCCCCGACTTCGCGCTGCTGTCGGTGGTGCTGGTCAACATCTGGATCGGCATCCCCTTCAACATGGTGATCCTCTACGGCGGGCTCCAGGAGATCCCCGCGGAGCTTCGCGAGGCGGCCGTGCTCGACGGCGCGGGCCCGCTGCGCACCTTCTTCGGGGTGACCCTGCCCCTGCTGCGGCCCGTGGTGACCGTGGTGCTGGTGCTGGGCTTCATGTCGACCGTGAAGATCCTGGACCTGATCCTGGCGCTGACCAACGGCGGTCCGGCGCACTCCACGGAGACCCTGGGCACCCTCACCTACCAGCTGTCCTTCCTCCAGCTCGACTTCGGCCAGGGGGCCGTGGTCGGCAACGTCCTGATCCTCGTCAGCATGGTGTTCGCGGTCATCTACCTGCGCGCCAACCGTGGAGGTGTCACCCGATGAGCGCCGCACCCGAGAGCACCGCCGCACCCGCACCGGCGGGCCCGACCCGGAGCGGCGGGGCTCCGGCCGCCGCGCGGCCCCGGCGCCCGCGCATGACGCGCGGGGCGCGGGGCGACGCCGTGAGCGTGGTGTTCGGCGTCCTGGCCCTGGCCGTGCTGCTGTTCCCGCTGTACTGGATGGTCAACACGGCGCTGCAACCGGGCGCCGCGATGGTGGAGCTGCGGTGGTTCCCGCGCACGCTCGACCTCGGCAACTTCCAGCGGGCCTGGGAGTCGCAGGCGGGCAACCTGCTCACCTCGATCCTGGTGGCGCTCGGCGCGGTCGCGGTCTGCCTGGTGGTGGCCACCCCGGCGGCCTACGCCCTGGCCCGGTTCCGGCTGCGCGGCGCGGAGACGGTCGTGTTCGCCACCCTGATCACCCAGATGGTCCCGGGCATCGTCGTGGCCAACGCGCTGTACAACGCCTACGTCGAACTGGACCTGGTCAACTCCTACCTGGGGCTGATCCTGGCCGACGCGTCCCTGGGCATCCCCTTCACGATCGTCCTGCTGCGCGCGTTCATGGTGTCCATCCCCGAGGAGGTGCTGGAGGCCGGGATGCTCGACGGCGGCGGACGCCTGCGCGTGCTGGTCTCGATCGTGCTGCCGATGAGCCGCAACGCGCTGATCACGGGCAGCCTGTTCACCTTCCTGTTCGCGTGGTCGGACTTCCTGTTCGCGCTGACGCTGAACACGACCGACGCGGTCAAGCCCGTGACGCTCGGCATCTACGAGTACATCGGCGCGCACGTCGGCGACTGGGGCGCCGTCATGGCCGTGGCCGTCCTCTCCTCGATCCCCGCGGCGGTGCTCCTCGTCGTCGCGCAGAAATACGTGGCGGCCGGGATCTCCGGGGGGTCGATCAAGTGACCCGCCGCCCGCGCCACCGGCGAACCGAGACCACGACGACAGGGAAGGGACGCCCATGAAGTTCACCGACGGCTTCTGGCAGATGAGGGAGGGCGTGCGCGCCAACCGCGCGCACGAGGCCCGCGACGTGCGGGTACGCGACGACCGTTTCACCCTCTACGCCCCGGTGCGCCCGATCGGGCACCGGGGGGACACCCTCAACACACCGCTGATCACGGTGGACTGCTGGTCGCCCGCGCCCGGTGTGATCGGTGTGCGGAGCACGCACCTGGCGGGCTCGGTCCGGCGCGCGCCGGAGTTCGACGTGCGCAGCGACCCCGGCGCCGCGCCCTCCGTGAAGCGGGACGGTTCCTCGGTGGAGCTGACCAGCGGGGACCTGTCGCTGCGGGTGGCCACCGAGGGCCCCTGGCGGATGGAGTTCCGCGCGGGCGGCACCGTGCTGACCGGCTCCGACGCCAAGGGCACCGCCTTCATGGAGGACGCGGACGGCTCCCACCACATGCTCGGTCAGCTGTCGCTGGGGATACGCGAGCTGGTGTACGGCATGGGCGAGCGGTTCACGCCGTTCACGCGCAACGGCCAGACCGTGGACATCTGGCAGGCCGACGGCGGCACGAGCAGCGAGCAGGCCTACAAGAACGTGCCGTTCTACCTGACCAACCGGGGCTACGGGGTGTTCGTGGCGCACTCGGGACCGGTGTCGTTCGAGGTCGGCTCGGAGTCGGTGGGCCGCGTGCAGTTCAGCGTGGAGGACCACGCCCTGACCTACTACGTGATCCACGGGGAGAGCCCCAAGGAGATCCTGGCCCGCTACACCGCGCTCACCGGGCGCCCCGCGCTGCCGCCGGAGTGGTCGTTCGGACTGTGGCTGTCCACGTCGTTCACCACCTCCTACGACGAGGACACGGTCAACCGCTTCATCGACGGCATGGCGGAGCGGGGCGTGCCGCTCAGCGTGTTCCACTTCGACTGCTTCTGGATGCGCGAGTTCCACTGGTGCGACTTCGAGTGGGACCCGGAGCTGTTCCCCGATCCCGTGGGCATGCTCTCCCGGCTCAAGGGGCGCGGGCTGCGGACCTGCGTGTGGATCAACCCCTACATCGCCCAGCGGTCGGCGCTGTTCGAGGAGGGCTCCCGGCTGGGGCACCTGGTCCGGCGGCCGGACGGGACCGTGTGGCAGTGGGACATGTGGCAGGCGGGGATGGCGCTGGTGGACTTCACGTCCGCCGACGCCCGCGCGTGGTACGCCGGGAAGCTCAAGGCCCTGCTCGACATGGGCGTGGACTGCTTCAAGACCGACTTCGGCGAGCGGGTGCCGACCGACGTGGTGTGGTCGGACGGCTCCGACCCGCAGGCCATGCACAACTACTACACGCACCTGTACAACGAGACGGTGTTCGACCTGCTGACGCGCGAGCGCGGTGAGGGCGAGGCCGTCCTGTTCGCGCGCTCGGCCACGGCGGGCGGGCAGAGCTTCCCGGTGCACTGGGGCGGCGACTGCGCCTCGACGTTCGAGGCGATGGCGGAGAGCCTGCGCGGCGGCCTGTCCCTGGGGCTGTCGGGGTTCGGCTTCTGGAGCCACGACATCGGCGGCTTCGAGGGCACCCCCGACGCCGCGGTGTTCAAGCGCTGGCTCGCGTTCGGCCTGCTCTCCTCGCACAGCAGGCTGCACGGCAGCCGCTCCTACCGGGTGCCGTGGGACTTCGACGAGGAGTCCACCGAGGTGGCCCGCGTGTTCACCCGGCTCAAGTGCGCGCTCATGCCCTACCTGTTCGGCGCGGCCGTGCAGGCCCACCGGGAGGGGACGCCCGTGATGCGCGCGATGCTGCTGGAGTTCCCCGACGACCCGACCTGCCACCACCTGGACACCCAGTACATGCTGGGTGAGGACCTGCTGGTCGCCCCCGTGCTGAGCGCGGACGGCTCCGTGGAGTACTACGTCCCCGAGGGCGTGTGGACCCACCTGCTCACGGGCGAGACGGTGCGGGGCCCGGCCTGGCGCCGCGAGACCCACGGGTTCGACTCCCTGCCCCTGCTGGTGCGGCCGAACGCGGTCCTGCCGGTCGGCGCGGTGGACGACCGGCCCGACTACGACTACACGGACGGGCTGACCCTGCGCGTGTACGGGGCCGGGGAGGCGGCCCCGGCGTCCACCACGGCCGTGCCGTCCGCGGACGGCTCCGCCGCCGCGGTCTTCCGGACCGAGCGCTCGGAGGGCGGGGTCACCGTGGAGGCCCAGGCCGCTCCGGCCCACGGGTGGCGGGTGCTGCTGGTCGGCGCGGGCGGGGCCGAGGCCGACGTTCCCGGCGCGGAGGTCACCGTGACCGGCGAGGGCACCCTGGTGTCGGTCCCGGCCGGTACCGCCCGCGTGGGCCTGCGCCTGTCCTGAGACGGGCCCGGTCCCGGACCGCGTCCGGTCCGGGACCGGTAGCGCACGGGGGAGGACCTGACGCGCGCGTCCGGAACCGGACCCCCGCGGCGGTCCCGGACGCGGGTGCCGGGAGAGGGGGGAAGCGCCCCGACACGGGAGGAGGCCCCCGGCGCGGTGCGCCGGGGGCCTCCTCCGTCACGCGCGGCGGGTCAGGCGTCCGCGCGCAGGCGCCGCACGAACGGCGCGCACAGCACGGCGACGACGCCGAGGCAGCCGCCGATCACGAAGGCGTCCTGGGTGCCGAGGGCCTGCGCCTCGGCCGGGCCGACCGAACCCGCGGCGGTGGCCGCGCCGATGGACATGGCCGCGATGAGCAGGGCCGTGCCCGCGGCACCGGCGAGCTGTTGCAGGGTGTTCATGATCGCGCTGCCGTGGCCGTAGAGCCGGCGCGGCAGGGAGCTCAGGGACAGCGTCATCAGCGGTGTCATCAGCATGGCCATGCCGACGCAGAACACCACGTGCATGGCCACCACGGTGCCCAGGCCGGTGTCGGCGCCCACGGTGCTCAGCCACCACTGGCCGCCGCACAGCAGCAGCGCGCCCGGGATGACGAGGGGACGCGGGCCGACCCTGTCGTAGACGCGGCCGATGACCGGTGACAGCACGCCCTGGACCAGGCCGCCCGGGAGCAGCAGCAGGCCGGTGGTCAGGATGCTGACGCCCAGCCCGTTCTGGAGGTAGATGGGCAGCACCACGACGGTACCCAGCATCGTGGCCATGCAGACGACCACGATGGCCAGGGAGACGCGGAAGTTGTGCACGGCGAACGGGCGCAGGTCCAGCAGGGCCGCGTCGTTCCTCTGGAGGCTCCGCTGGCGCACGGCGAACAGCACGAGCGCGACCACGCCGACCACCAGGGCGAGCACCGGCGCCCAGGCGCCCTCGACGACGGCGCCGACGGAGGCCAGGCCGTAGACCAGGCCGCCGAAACCGAACGCGGAGAGCACGACGGAGAGGACGTCCAGCGGAGCCCTGCGGGTCTCGTTCGCGGCCCGGATGAAGACGACGCCGATCACGAAGGCGACCAGCGAGACGACCAGCATGAGGCCGAACACCCAGCGCCAGCCGAGGGATTCGGCGACGAGCCCGGAGACGGTCGGGCCGATCGCCGGGGCCACCGAGATGACCACGGAGTTCAGGCCCATCACCGTGCCCCGGTAGGCGACCGGCACGGTGGTGAGCGTGGTGGTCATCAGCAGGGGCAGGATGATCGCGGTGCCGCAGGCCTGGATCACGCGCGCCAGCAGCATCACGGCGAAGCCGGACGCGACGGCGGCCAGGGCCGTGCCCGCGATGAACAGCACCAGCGCGGCCGTGAACAGCGTGCGCGTGGTGAACCGCTG
Source organism: Nocardiopsis sp. M1B1 (assembly GCF_052466615.1). Lineage (NCBI taxonomy): Bacteria > Bacillati > Actinomycetota > Actinomycetes > Streptosporangiales > Nocardiopsidaceae > Nocardiopsis > Nocardiopsis sp. M1B1. The sequence goes on along the minus strand of NZ_CP196194.1, from coordinate 489,153 downwards.
GAGCAGGAAGCCGGTGGTCGGGATGACCACGGCCATGGTCAGCATGAAGCCCGTGGTCAGCCACTGCGCGGTGGTGGCCGCGACCCGGAAGTCCTCCATGAGCTGGGGCAGCACGACGCTGAGCACCGTCTCGTTGAGGATCATGATCAGTGCGGAGACCGCCAGCACCGCGATGACCGAGGCGACGCCCCTGGTGGAGGCACCCGCGTGGGCGGGTCCCTTCTTGGTCGGGAGCTGCTCCCGATGGTCGACGTTGGTCATGTGCACCTGTCCGGAGTCGTGATGTGACCCCCAAGATGTCACAATGTGCCAAGTTGTCGTAAGCTGACATCACTCTTTGTGTCCATCGTCACCGCGAGGACCCCTGTGCTAGGAAGAGGGCATGAACGACGCCCCCCTCGACCTGCGCGCACGGCGCCGCCTCGACACCCGCCAGGAGATCCACCGGGTGGCGCTCGAACTCTTCGAGGCGCAGGGGGTCAGGGAGACGACCGTCCAGCAGATCGCCGAGCGGGCGGGCGTCTCGTCGCGCACCTTCTTCCGGCACTTCGCCGCGAAGGAGCAAGCCGGGCTGCCCGGCCACCACCGCCTGCTCCGGGTGATCGAGGAACTGGACCTGTCCGGCGCGGACCTGCCCTCGGCGCTGCGCGCCGTCGAGTCCGCGGCGGAGGGGGTGATGGACCGCAGGAACGACCCGGAGCTGGCGGAGCACCGCCGCGTCGCGCTGCTGCTCGCCCGCGAGCCCGAGCTCCGGGCGCTCGCGGCCTCGCAGGAACGGGAGCTGGTCGCGCGGCTGCGCGCCCGCCTCAGCGAGGGGCTGGAGGACTGCGAGCCGACGGCGGCTCTCCTGGCCGCCGAGGTGGCCGTGGCCGTGTGGCGCGCCTGCTGGGAGAGGTGGGGCGAACTCGCGGTGGCGGGGCACGAGGCCGACCCCGCGGAGCTGTACCGCGAGTGCCGGGAGGAGTTGCACCGCGTCGTGGGCCGCCCCTGACCCGTGCCCCTTCGCGACGGGGGTCGCGGGCCCTCCGGCTCGGCGCCCCCGCCGACGGTTCCCGGCCGCCCCTTCCCCACCGCCGTCATCCAGCGCGGCGGCGACGGGAACGGCGCCCGCGGGCGGGCGGTAGCGCGTGCCGTCGCCGGTGGACGCGGTGTGTGACCCGCGGGCCCTACGCCGCCTCGTCCAGAGCCGGGGCGGCGTGTCCGGCCAGCCTCCGGTGCAGGTACCGCAGCCCCTCGGCGGTGACCCGCAGCTGCGGCCTCCCCGGCATGCGCCTGCCCGTGCGGGGGTGGTCGTAGGACATGGGCCGCAGGCGCAGGTGGCGTTCGTGCCGGGCCTTGGGCACGTCGTCCTCCGGGGAGACCATTCCGCTGTCGCGGATGAAGGAGAACAGGCGGCGCTGTCCGGTGGAGATGGCGGGGTCCCGGTTGAGGACGTGCGCCGCCTCGCGTACGGAGTAGTCACCGTCGGCCGAGACCAGGACGTTCCACGCGCGGGCGGCGGACGCGGTCTCCCCCGCCGCGGCGTGCGCCCGCAGGGCCCGGCGCGCGGCCGCGGAGACCTCACGGCCGAAGCGGTCGAGGGAGGCGAGCGCCTCCGGGGTCATCGCGCCGAGGTCGGCGTCGGCCAGGACCTCGTCGTACGGCATGTGTTCGATGTGCTGCACCGCTCCTCCCCACGGCCTCCGCTCCCGCCCGCTGCCTCGGGCACCGGAGCGGCGTTGCGGCGGGCCCTCACCACCGGCCCGCACTGCTGTCGTGTATTCCAACGCGAACGCGCCGCGTTGCATTCCCCGAAAACGCTCCGGCGGACCTGGCGGGAAGAGGGTTGGAGCAGCCCGTCGGAGCAGGCCGGACCGCCCGCCCGCACGGGCTTGGCGCGCCCTGGACGCGCGGTCCGATAAAATGTTTCCGTCCACCTCGGAAATGGAATACACGCCGCCGAGAAAACCTTTTTCCGACGTTTCGAAGGCGGTACAGAAAAAGGTTTCCCGCCTTTTCCGGCACGAGAGGACTCCCCGGACCGGGGCGGCCCCCGGCGCGCCGCGCCGGGGCCCGTCCCGCGCCGCGCCGCCGTCCGGGGCCCGGCGGGCGCGGCGCCGTCACTCAGCCCGCGCGGACCGGGCGCGACCGGAGGGCACGCGGGCGGACGAAGGCCCGGCGGCGGTCCCGGGTGCGCAGACGGAACGCCACCCCCGCCACCGCCACCGCGGCCAGGAACCACGCGGGCCCCAGCAGCAGGTACGGGAGCGGCACCGTGTCCTGGAAGCCCGCCGCGACCCCGGTCTGCATGGGGCCGTAGCCGGGCAGGTAGCGCACGACGTCACTGTCCGAGGACGGGTTGGACACCGGGTTCTGCAACCCCATGTCGATGATGGACAGCATGACGATGCAGAACATGCCCTCCAGCTCCCCCCGGAGCAGGGCCGCCAGCATCACCCCGATCCCGCCGAAGGCCAGCGCGGCCCCCACCAGGGAGAGCCACAGCATGAACGGCTGCTGGGGGACCCAGTACCAGCAGATCACCGCCACCGCGTAGGCGCAGACCAGCGCCGAGGCCGTGACCAGCGCCGTGAGCTTGGCCGCGAGCAGGTGCAGGCGCGGGTACCCGGCCATCGCCAGCCGCTGGTCGAACCCGAAGGAGCGGTAGGTGACGATGAACATCATGAACCCGACGATCAGCGTGACGGCGTTGACGGCGCCGGAGATCTTGCTGACGTGGTTGCCGTGCACGGTGACGGTCTCGCCGGTGGCGCGCAGGAGGAACCGCACGTCGGCCTCGGCGATCACCAGGGAGACCAGGGTGATCCAGGTGGGGATGAAGAGCACCACCAGGATCAGCGCCAGCCGGTTGCGCAGGTGCTCCAGCAGGGCCATGCGGGTGGCGGTGGCGTAACGGGCCCAGGCGCGGCGCATCACCGGCCCCCAGCCGCCGCCGCGGGGGCCGGGGGGACCGGCGAGGACGCCGCGTCCACCAGGCGTCCGCCCTCCAGCCGCCACAGGCGGTCGAAGCGCACCGTGTCGAAGGCGATGTGGGAGACCACCAGCACGGAGCGTCCCCGGTCGCGCAGGTCGGCCGCCAGCCGCCAGAACCGCTCGTAGGTGTCCCAGTCGAACCCCTGGTAGGGCTCGTCCAGGAGCAGCAGGTGCGGGTCGTGCATCAGCGCGAGGGTGAGGTTGAGCTTCTGCCGGGTGCCGCCGCTGAGCGTGGAGACCCGGTGGTCGAGGTACTCGGCGAACCCGAGGACGTCGAGGAGTTCGCGGGCGCGGGACAGGTCGGGCAGGTCGTGCGCGACCTGGAAGAGGCGCAGGTGCTGGGCGACGGTGAAGGCCGGGTTGAGCACCGTGTGCTGGGGGCAGTAGCCCAGGCTGCCGGGGTGGTCCACGGTGCCGCGGTCGGGGGCGAGGACGCCCGAGAGGATGCGCAGCAGGGTGGACTTGCCGGAGCCGTTCTCCCCGACCAGTCCGGCCAGGCAGGCCCCGGGGAGTTCGAGTTCGGCGCCGCGCAGCACGTGGTGGCGGCCGTAGGACTTGTGGACGCCGCGGACCCGCAGCGCGGGCGTGGGGGTGGGTGCGTGTGTCATCGGTCTGCTCACTCGTGAGGAGGGGGTCGGGGGGTCGCTACTCGCGTTCCCGGCGGGCGGCGTAGGCGCCGAGGGCGCCCATCATGACGGAGGTCCACGTGCAGGGCACCAGGTCCCGCAGGGGCTTCCACGTCCGCTCGACCAGGCCCTGGGCCTCCCCGGTGCAGGCGGCGACCGCGCCGCACTCCTCCAGGGACGCCGCGGCGGCGGCCACGGTCGCCTCGTCGGCGTCTCCGTCGCGCACCGAGTACCAGAGCTCGCGCGTCCGGCGGGGCGGCAGCAGGGCCACGGCGTGGGCCAGCGGCATCGTGACCTTGCCCGCGCGCAGGTCCTCGGCGGTGTGCTTGGTCGCCGAGCGCCCGCCGCCCTCGGCGGGCGCGGTGAGGCCGCGCAGGTCCATGACGTCGTCGGAGATCTGGTAGGCCAGCCCCACGGCGTCGAAGTACTCGCCCAGCGCCCGGAACTGCTCCTCGCGGGCGCCGGCGACGAGCGCGCCGATCTCGGCCAGCCCCCGCACGGGCGCCGCGGTCTTGAGCCAGTGGCCCGAGCGCACGCGCCGCAGGAGCGCCTCGGCGTCGCCCGTCTCCACGGCCTCGTCCATCGCGGCCCGGTGGCCCGCGATGTCGATCGCCTGGCCGCCGTGTCCGGCCCGCAGCGCCCGGAGGTAGATCTGGTAGACGCGCAGCCTCAGGGCGGCGTCGTCGGGCAGGACCCGGTTCAGGACGCGGTCCAGCGCGAAGTAGGCCGCCGTCCCGGCGTTGACGACGACCGCGTCGCCGAAGACGACGTGGGCGGCCGGTCGGCCCCGCCGCAGCGGTGAGCGGTCCTCGACGTCGTCGATCATGAGGCAGCCGGTGTGCAGGAGCTCGGCGGCGGCCACCAGGGGCCGGTAGGGCTCGCTGTCGACGCCGAACAGCTCTATGGCCGCCATCGAGACGTAGGAGCGCCAGCTCCTGCCCAGGCCCGCGGTGGCGTGCCGGACCGGGCTCACGAGCGACGCGTGCAGGTCCTCCAGCACCGCGCCGTCGAGCCGTTCGGGACGGTGCTCGGTCCCGGCCAGCTCCGCCAGGGAGCGCGCGTCCGGCTCCGCCGGGTAGAGGCTGTCGATCTCCTGGCGGGTGATCGCGCGGACGCGGGTGACGTGGCGCTCGAAGTCCTCGATCCGGGTGTCGGGGAAGACCTCCCACAGTCCGTGGCCGCGGACCGGGCGGCCGCCCATCGTGCCCTCGGCGTCGGCGTGGGCCTCCAGCCTCCCGGAGGGGGCGGTGACCGAGGCCGCCTCCTGGCGCGGGAACCACGCCGTGGCCCGGAGCCGCAGGTCCAGGAGCGGGATCTCCACGTCGCAGGCCGTGGGGTAGGTGTTGAGTGTGGCCAGGGACGTCCAGGGGAGCAGGCCGCGCAGGGTCGCGGGCGCCTCGACGCGCTCCCCGCCCGGGGAGGACAGCACGGCCGTCGCCTCACACGCGGTCGGGGTTTCGTCGGGGGTGTCGGCCCCGCCGGTGCGGTGGACGGTCAGCTCCCACCCGTTGTCCAGGCGGACGCGGGCACGGGACCAGGAGGCGTCGCGGCCGTCCCGCGCCGGGAGGAGGTCCCCGCCGGACGCGCGCTCGTGCCAGCCCCGGCCCGTGACCCGCGCGAAGCGGTCCCGCAGGCGAAGGACGCCCGTGGCCTCCAGGCTCACGGCCTCCGGGGCGGGGGCGTCCGGGTGCGTGGCCCTCGGGTCCGCGGCCCTCAGGTCCTGGGACTCCCGATCGGGGGCCGTGGAGTCGTGGGCGGTGCGGGCGCGGACCGTGTCGGCGTGCTCGCGCGGACGGCCGCCGTCCCCGGACGCGCTGTCCCCGGCCGGGGACAGCCGCAGCCGGAAACCGGACTCCTCGCCCCGCGCCTCGACGAGGAAACCGCCGCGCCCGTCCCCGCGCACCCACGCCACGCCCCCGGCGTCCAGGTCCAGGGGCTCCTCCCGCCACAGCGCCGCGCGCGGGAGCAGGCGGTCGGGTTCCGGCAGGCGCCCCTGGGAGAGGGCGTCGAGGAGCGCCCGGCGCATCCGCGGGTCGGTGACCCGGTCGGCGCCGACGAGGGCGCGGACCGCGTCGACGCACCCCTGGTCCATCCACGACTCGCCGCCGTGCGCGCGTGCGCGCCGGTCGGCCACGTACCAGACCGCCTGGTGGGCTTCCGGAACCCCGGCCGCCGCCCCGCCGAGGCGGGCGAAGGAGAACACCAGGCCGTACTCGTCCGCGCCGTCGACCAGGCGGAACGCGAACCGCAGCCGTTCGGGCCCGACCCGCGGGTCCGGCGCGTCCGGCTCGGCACCAGGATGCGCCGTTCCCCCTCCCCGCCGCCCCTCGGAACCGTCCCGTGTCCCCGGGCCCCCGCCATGTCCCCACGCGTCCATCGCGCCCACTTCCCGCTCGTACGGCCCGGGGCCACCACCCCGGACGCGAACGGAGAGTATCTGACTAATCACCCAACGGGGTAACCGGAGGCAGGGGCGGTCCGGGGACCGGGGCTACCCGAGGAGGCCGCGGCGGTAGGCCTCGGCGACCGCCGCGGCCCGGTCCCGCACGCCGAGCTTGTTGTACACGTGCTGGAGGTGGGTCTTGATGCTCGCCTCGCTGATGAACAGCCGCGCCGCCGCGGCCCGGTTCGACGCGCCGTCCGCGACGAGCCCCAGCACCTGTAGCTCACGGTCGCTCAGGCTCTGGCCCGCGGGTCTGCGGACCTGCCCCATCAGGTGCCGGACCGCGGTCGGCGCCAGGACCGACTCCCCCCCGGTGCACCGCGCGCACCCCGCGCAGGAGCTCGTCGGGTGAGGCGTCCTTGAGCAGGTAGCCGGTGGCCCCGGCCTCGATCGCCGGGAGCACGTCGCTCTCGCTGTCGAAGGTGGTGAGGACGAGGACGCGCACGTCCGGCCGCTCCCGGGACAGGACGGTGATCGCCCCGACACCGGACAGGACCGGCATGCGCAGGTCCATCAGCACCACGTCCACGTCCAGCCGTCCGACCAGTTCGACCGCCTCGCGGCCGTTGGCGGCCTCACCGACCACCTCGATGTCGTCCTGCGCGGTGAAGGCCCCGCGCAGGCCGTCGCGCACGACCGGGTGGTCGTCGGCGATCAGGACCCGGATCACGCCGCCCCCACCGGAATCGCGGGCACCGTGGCGCTGACGGCGGTGCCCTCCCCCTCGCCGCTCTCGATCTCCACCGTTCCCCCGATCCCGCGGACTCGCTGGCGCATGCTCCTGAGCCCGAACCCGTGCTGGTCGTGTCCCGTGATGCCCCTGCCGTCGTCGCGCACGTCGAGCAGGACGACGTCGTCGGAGTAGGACAGGGTCACGCCCACGCGCGAGGCGTCGGCGTGCCTGGCGACGTTGGTGAGCGCCTCCTGGGCCACCCGGAAGAGGACCACCTCGATGGCCGGGCTCAGGGCGACCCGTTCGCCGGTGACGTCGAGGTCGGGGCGGACGCCGTGCTCCTCCGCCCAGCGGCGGGTGAGTTCGCCCAGGGCCTCGGGCAGCTGGCTCTCCACCAGCTGCCCGGGACGCAGGGCCTGCACGGAGCGCCGCGCCTCGGTCAGGCTCTCCCGCGCCAGGCCGAGCGCGCGGTCCGCGTGCGGACGCGCCGCCCCGGGGTCCTCCCACACCCGCTGCGCCGCCTGGATCTGCGTCACGATCCCGGCGAGCCCCTGGGCCAGGGTGTCGTGGATCTCCCGCGCCATCCGCTGGCGCTCGTCCAGCACCCCGGCCTCCCGGGCCTGGGTGAGCAGTTGCGCGTGCAGCCCGGCGTTCTCCTCCAGGGCCGCCTCCAGCCTGGCCACCGTCACCCGGCGCTCCCGGTGCTGCTCGGCGGCCTTGGACGCCATCACGAGCCCTCCGCCGACGGCCACGGTCTGGACGGTGACCGTACCGGCGTAGATGAACAGGTGCTCCGGGAACGGCATCTCCGTGCTCGTTCCGGGAAACCCCATGGTGGTCGTGTACAGCGCGATCGAGGTGCCCGCGATGCCGACGAAGGTCAGCCGCCGGGGCAGCGACATGGCGCGGAAGAACAGGGCGATCGTGAACATCAGGAACACGCCGTCGTGTGCCATCAGCGCCGAGGCCAGCGCGAGGAGCACCGCGAAGTGGATCCCGGCGAGCAGCGGTCGGCCGTCCTTCCACGGCGGCAGGTACCCGAGGAGCAGCCAGGCGGCGGCGAGCCCGGTCAGACCGGCGGTGGCCGCGTGCCCGGTCCAGTCCGACACGGGCTGGGACAGCAGGACCAGCGCCGCCGAGGGCAGCAGCAGGGCCCAGGGGGCGGCGGCGAGGAACCCGTCCCACCACCGGTCCCAGTCCCGCACGGCGTCCGCCCCGGTGCTCCGTCGGCTCATCCGCCGCTCACTCCCATCGGAACAGTCGGGCCGCCAGCGCCGCGGCCGCCACGGCGATCCCCGCCATTATCGCCAGTTGGACGAGTTGCGGCAGCCCCGCGTCCCCGGCGCCGCCCGACCAGCTCTCCAGCAGCAGCTGGGCGCCGGGCGGCGCGAACTCCCCCACGCGTGCCAGGAAGCCGGGCATGACGTGCTGCGGCAGGAAGACCCCGCCCAAGAGCAGCAGGAGCATGTACAGCGTCATCGACAGGCCGTTGGCCGCGCCCGCGCTGGGCGCCACCGCGGCGATGAGGACCCCCAGCGCGATGAGCGAGGCGGTCCCGACGGTGAACACGGCGGTGAACAGCAGCGGCCGGCTCGGCGGTTCGACGTCCAGGACCAGCCAGGAGGACAGCACCAGGAGCGCGGCGGAGACGGCCGCCGCGGCGAAGACCACGATGATCTGCGCGCTCAGGAGCATCCCGGGGTGCATCGGCGTGGTCGACATCCGGCGCAGGACGCCCCGCTCCCGGTAGGCGGCCAGGGTGGTCGGCAGGTGCTGGACGCACAGGATCCCCATGCCGAGGATCAGGGCCATGGGAGCCCAGGTGTCGACGAAGCGCAGGCCGCCGAACTCCGGGGAGGGCTCCCGCAGCGTCGGCAGGGCGCCGAGCCCGAGCAGGAGCGCGGTGGGCAGCAGGATGCCGACGCTGATCGCCACGGGCTCGCGCGTCAGCAGCCGGGCCTCGGTCACGGTGACACGCAGCAGGGTGGACACGGGGGCTCTCCTCGTGGTGTCGGTGCTCATGATTCGAGGGCCCTTCCGGTCAGGGCGACGAACGCGTCGTCCAGGCTGGAGCGCTCCACGCGCAGGTCCTCGGCGACGACGTGCTCGCGGGCCAGGACGGAGGTCACGGCGTGGAGCAGGTTGCCCCGCCCGGCCACCCGGACCTGGCGTCCCCTGCGGTGCGCCGAGACCACCTCGGGCCGCGCGGTGAGCACCTGCTCGTCGAACTCGGGGGGCGCGCGGAAGGTCACCTGCTGTTCCGGGCTTGCCCGCGTGACGAGCCCGTCCGGGGTGTCCAGGGCGGCGACGCGTCCCGAGTCGATCAGCGCGAGCCGGTCGCAGAGCCGCTCGGCCTCGTCCATGAAGTGGGTGACGAGCACGACCGTGACCCCGGAGTCGCGCACGTCCTCGATGAGGTCCCAGGTGTCCCTGCGCGCCTGGGGGTCCAGTCCCGTGGTCAGCTCGTCGAGGATGGTCACCGCGGGCCGGCCCACGAGGGCCAGGGCGATGGACACCCTCTGCTTCTGTCCCCCGGACAGCCTGCGGTACTGGGTGTCGCGCTTGTCGGCGATGCCCAGCCGCTCCATGAGCTGGCCGGTGTCTGCCGGGGAGCGGTAGAAGGAGGCGTAGAGGTCGAGGGCCTCCCCGACCCTGAGCCGGTCGGGCAGCCGCGCCTCCTGGAGTTGGATACCGAGGCGCTGGCGGACCCCGTCCCGCTCCCTCCTCGGGTCCCGGCCGAGCACGGTGATCGTCCCCGCGTCGGTGGGGCGCATCCCCGCGACGCACTCGACGGTGGTGGTCTTCCCGGCCCCGTTGGAGCCGAGGATCCCGAAGATCTCGCCCTCCTCGACGGAGAAGGACACGTCGTCGACGACGACCTTCTCCCCGTAGCGCTTGTGCAGGTTCCTGACGTCGATGATCGGCATGTCCCGAGCATCGCCCGCGGCGGGTGCGCCGCGGATCGCCCGCCCGGCCAGGGGATCGGTGGATCGTGGAGTCAACCGATCGGTTGACGCGCCGCCTCCGGACGGTGCACGGAGGCCGTCTGTCACACGAAGGACGAAAGTTATCCCAGAGAACTGAGGTAGCACTGTGGCCTCATGCGCTACCAGAGGGTAATATCCTCAAACGTCGACATTTCTGTTACATTGCCACAACAGGCACAGTAAAGGGGGTAGCGAACGTTGAAACGGTCGTCGCTCACCCCTTACGTGGCATTCAGTGCCATCCGAACTTCGGATGAGTACTGAATCCGGAAGAAGACGAGGCAGCGATGAGGGTTCCCGACACCCCCGCCACTGCCGAAGGAGCGCTACGCCCGTTCCCTTCGTCCCAGCCCGCGCACACGGCCCCGTCAGGAGCGCCGGAGGCTGGGAGGACCCGAAGGGCGGGACCGGCCGCCGGGTCGGCCCACCCGTTCCCCTGGGACTCCGCCGGGCCAGCGGTGAGCTGAGGCCCTCCCGTGCGCGTCCGGCCGTCCGGCTCCGCGCGCACCGAGCCCGCACGCGTCCCCCGGTCGGCGAACCGGTGGGGAACGCGTGTCCGCACCCCCGGCCTGACTACGCTCCGTCACCACGGTGGTACGTGCGCCTCCGTGGCACAGCCCTTTCCGCGACTCGATTGGAGGCTTCCTTGTCTCCCCGCTCCATCGAAGAGGTACCGCTCCCCGCCCCCGCCGTCATCGAGGCGGTACGGCAGTCGTGCTCCGCGTTACCACCCGGCTCCACCCGTCTGGCCGACCGCTTCTACCAGAACCTGTTCGAGATGGCGCCCGCCGTCCGCGACATGTTCCCCGCGAACATGCAGACGCAGAAGGAGCGCATGGCCTTCGCCCTGCTGGAGGTCGTCCGCTACCTGGACGAGCCCGAGGAGGTCGCCGGGTACCTGAGGCGGCTGGGCGCCCAGCACAAGCGGGACATGGACATCAAGCCCGAGCACTACCCCTTCGTGGGCCGCGCCCTGGTGCGCGCGGTCAGCGAGGTCTCGCCCACCTGGTCCTCCTCCATGAGCTCGGCCTGGATCGTGGTCTACGAGTGGATCACCGCCAACATGCTCGCGGGGGCGCGCGAGGCCGAGGGCGGGTCGGGTGAATCCCGGACGGCCGGGCACGGCGGGTCCGGGACGGCCAGGCACGGCAGGACCGCCGCGTCCCCGGCCGGGGAGCGTCCCGCGCCGCCCGCGTCGCCCCAGCCCGGCCCCTCCGCCGAGGCGTCCTCCCCCTACCAGCGGGCCGACGCCCCGACACGCTGACCCGCGCCGCGGCGCGGTGGCCGGAACCCGAAGGCACCGGGTGACTCCCCGGCGCGCCGGGCGACGCGTCCGCACTCCCCTTCCCAACACCCCTTCCTCCCCGACAGCAGCGGCCCCTGCGTCCCTGACTATTCACACCAGCCCCACCAGCCCCATCGAGAGGCAGTGATGCGCGAGACCTCCCCACGGCACGTTCCCGGCAGCGAGGGTGAGCACCGCGTCCAGGCGCTGAACGGCACGAGCGAACGCGCCGAACGCTTCTACCGAGACCAGATGCTCGACCACCTGAACCCGCTCATGCGCGAGTTCGTCGCCCGGCAGGAGATGATGTTCATCGCCACCTCCGACCGGCGCGGCGAGTGCGACTCCAGCTTCCGCGCGGGACCGCCCGGCTTCGTCCACGTGATCGACGAGCACACCCTGACCTACCCCGAGTTCCGGGGCAACGGCGTCTTCGCCAGCGCGGGCAACATCCTGGAGAACCCGCACGTGGGCCTGATGTTCCTGGACTTCACGCACGACCGCATCGGACTGCACGTCAACGGCCGGGCGTCCCTGCTGGAGGACGTGGAGCTGCGGCGCCACGTCCGCGGTCTGCCCGAGCCCGAGGTCCCGGGGCAGAAGGCGGTGCTGTGGACGGTGGTGCACGTGGAGGAGGCCTACATCCACTGCCGCAAGCACATCCCGCACCTGCGCAAGGTCGGCCGCGACGAGGCCTGGGGCACCGACGACACCCTGCGCAAGGGCGGCGACTTCTTCGGGTCCAAGGACACCCCCACGCGGTGGAACACTCCCCAGGCACCCGTCTACCAGATCTGACCGGGTCGGCCCCGCACGCCGCCCGGCGCTTCCGGCACCGGGCCGTCCGCCCGCGGCGGACACGGCGTGCGGGGCCCTCGGCGGGGCCCCTGCGGGGCGCTCAGCGGGGCGCTCAGCGGCGTTCGGGCACCCGCGCCAGCACCGCCTTCTGCAACGCCTCCAGCGGCCCCACCCGGAAGCGGCGCAGCCAGAGCGTCGACACGGTCATGAGCAGGGCGCACACCGACGCCCACAGGCCCATCACCCACCACGGGCCGGTGTCGGCCAGGCGGGCGGCCAGCCCCAGGCCGAAGCCGTAGCAGACCAGCACGCAGACGACGTTCTGCGCGACGTAGCCGCTCATCGCCATCCGCCCCAGGGAGGACACGGCGGTGATCCCCCGTCCGGCGGGGTTCGCCCGGTCCACGACCCAGCCGACCGCGCCGACCAGGCCGAGCGCCACGACGGGCGCGGCGGCGTAGCGGTCCAGCATGAACAGGTCGGGTCCGGCCAGGGACGTGGCCAGGTTGACCGGCAGCCCGATCCCCAGTCCCCAGACGAGCAGACGGCCCCGGATCCGGCGGCCGGTGTCGTCGCCGCCGAAGGCCCCGGCGCGGAAGAGCCGCACGCCCAGCAGGAACATGAACACCATCAGGGCGAAGGTGATGACCGGTTCGGCCCGGAACAGCAGCGCGTTGTCGAGCCGGAAGGCGACCTGCTCCAGGTAGCCGCCCTCGGCGTACAGCTCCACGGCCTCGGGCGGGACCTCGGCGCCCTGCGGGTCCGGTTCGGACAGGAGCGCGGCCGTGACCAGGCCGACGAAGGCCAGGTGGAGGGCGGTGCACGTCCACATCACGGCGTTCTGCGCCCGTTCCGACCGGGTGAGCAGCCAGGCCACCACGATCGAGGCCGCCGCGTAGCCCATGAGCACGTCCGCGGCGAAGACCAGCGTGAAGTGCACGAGCCCCTCGGCGAACAGGAACAGCGCACGCCACTTGTAGGGGCCGGGCCAGCGCCCGCCGCGTCTGGCCGCGGAGCGGAACTGGATGGCCAGGCCCACGCCGAAGAGCAGGGTGAGCAGGGCCAGGAACTTGCCGTTGGCGGCGAAGGCGAACAGGCCCTGCGCCAGGGTCGCCGCCGACGGGTCCTCGCGGAAGGCCGCCATCGGGCCGATCGAGTCCGGGACGAAGATGATGCCCGCCTCGGCGCCCGGTGCGGCGAACAGCCACACGTTGGTACCCAGGGTGCCCATGATGGCGACGCCGCGCAGGACGTCGAGCAGGGGCAGCCGGGCGGCCGGGCGGGCCGGGGCCGTGCTCTGCGGTGTCGTGCTGGTCATACCGGCCCCCTCGGGCTCTGGCTCGTACGGGTTCACGGGCTCTCGGGGGCGGGGAAGAGCCGGTCCAGGTGGGCGGCGAGCGCGGCGCGGACCGCGCTCTCGGAGAAGGCGTCGCCGTCGGTGACGAGGTGGTGCACGGTCAGGCCGTCCACGAGGGCGACGAGCCCTGCGGCCTCGGCCGCCGTGTCCGTGCCGGGCGGGAGCTCGCCCCGGCGCACCGCCTCGTCCATCGCCTGCGTGAACACGCCCACCAGGTCGGCGGTGGTGTCCTTGTGCAGCCGCGACATCTCCGGGTCGGTCATCGTGGTCGGCAGGAACTCCAGCCACACGGTCAGCTCGGCGCGGCGTTCGTCGTCGAGCGGCAGCAGGGTCCGCGCCGCGCGGGAGATCCAGTCGCGGGCCGAGGCGATCGGCGGACCGTCGGTGTGCACCGCCGTCAGCCGGTCGGCGCCCTGCCCGTAGAGGTACTCCACGCCGAAGCGCAGAAGTTGCGACTTGGTGCGGAAGTAGCGCTGCACCAGACCGACCGAGACGCCCGCCCGGTCGGCGACGTCGGCGAGGGTGGTCCGCGCCAGCCCCCGCTCCCCCACCGTGCTCAGGAGCGCGCGGGCGACCTGCCGCCTGCGCTCCTCGTGATCCGCTGTTCGTGCCATGAAAAAAATAATACGGTAATATTTTTCTGCCGTCCAGGCCCCGGCGAGGATCCGGCCGGGCGCGGCGGCGACAGGCCCCGTCGCGCTTCGCCGCGCCCGCTCCCCCGGCCGCGGTCCGCGGGCGGGGCGTCGTGGACGGAGCGCCGCGACCTGGGGGAACGTCCGGCCTGTCCGCTGTGGTGCAATTGTTCGGGGGTTCGCGGGCAGGTGGGGGCCGCGGACTCCGCAACAGCACACCGAGACGAGGGGGTTCCCCGATGACCAACCGCGCGTACGTGATCGCAGGGTCGGAGGCCACCGGCGGCGCCGGTATCCAGGCCGACCTCAAGGCCTTCCAGGAGCTGGGCGTCTACGGCATGGGGACGATCACCTGCATCGTGTCCTTCGACCCGAAGAACGGCTGGGGCCACCGCTTCGTCCCCGTGGCCCCCGAGGTCATCGCCGACCAGATCGAGGCGGCCACCTCCTGCCACGACCTGGACGTGGTCAAGATCGGGATGCTGGGCACCCCGGACACCATCGACGTGGTCGCCGATGGGCTCCGGCGCCAGCCGTGGCGGCACGTGGTCCTGGACCCCGTGCTGATCTGCAAGGGCCAGGAGCCGGGCGCGGCCCTGGACACCGACAAGGCGCTCACCGCGCAGATCCTGCCGCTGGCCACCGTCATCACGCCCAACCTCTTCGAGGCGCGCACCCTCGCGGGGATGGAGGCGCTGGAGACGGTGGACGACCTGGTCGAGGCCGCCCACCGCATCCACGAGCTGGGGCCGCGGCACGTCATCGTCAAGGGCGGCGTGGAGCTGCCGGGCCCGGACGCGGTGGACGTGTACTTCGACGGCGAGGAGACGACCGTCCTGAGCGCCCCCAAGATCGGGAACGCCAGGGTGAGCGGCGCGGGCTGCACCTTCGCCGCCGCGATCACCGCCGAGCTGGCCAAGGGCGGCGACGTGGGACCGGCCGCCGACGTGGCCAAGGAGATGGTGCGCCGGGGCATCAGCGGCCGGGTGGGCACGCACGCCCCGTTCGACTCGGTGGCCACGGTCGCCCCCGGAGCCTAGGCAGCACTCCCCCTTTTGCCCTTTTTGTCGGAATTTTTATCGTGAGCACGGTTCGCGCCCCCGTCCGGCGGTCAGGTCTGCCCACAGGAGCGAGAACCGAGTGGGAGGCGCTTATGTCCGCGGGCGACCAGGCCAGGAACAAGGCCGACGAGTTGAAGGGCAAGGCCAAGGAGAAGCTCGGCGAGGCCACGGACAACCAGCAGTGGCAGGCCGAGGGCAAGGCCGAGAAGAACACCTCGAAGTTCAAGCAGGCGGGCGAGAAGGCCAAGGACGCCCTGACCCGGGACGACAGGCCCGGCAGGTAGGGGTCCCGCGCGATCCCGGGCGGGGAGGCACCGGTGGGTGCCTCCCCGCCCGCGTGTGTGCCCGCCTCACTCCCGCGCGGGGCGCCCGCGCAGCGCGAGGACGACCGCGCCGATCACCGTGAGCAGGAGGGCGAGCCCGCCCCAGACCATGCTCTGGGTCACCAGCATCTCCCCGCTCTCGGCCCCCGGCGTCCTGCCCCCGTCGCGACCGGTGACGGTCACGGCGAGCAGGACGACGACGGTGGCCGCGACGCCCAGACGCGCACCCGCGCGGGCGAGCCCCCCGAGCCCGCGCCCTCCCGCGAGGTCGCCTGGGGTGAGGCGCTCGTCCGGGCGCAGCGGCGTCAGGAGCCGGGCCAGCAGCAGGAGGGCCACGGGGAGCTGGAGCGCCCACACCGCCGTGCGGAACCAGCCGTCGAACCACACGTTCGTCCCGTAGAGCAGGGTGTGCCACACGCTGAGCGCGTAGACGACGATGACGAACCGGTGCAGGGCCCGCCACACGCGCGTCCCGGTCCAGGAGCGCACGTAGTAGGCGAGGCCGAGCGGGATCGCCAGGTAGAGGGCGATGAGGCCGATGAGGATGGCGACCTGCCCGGTCCCGGAGGAGTAGCCGCCGGGCACGAAGGTGTCCACGAACGCGGAGGACAGGCGCCCGCCCCAGCCCAGGCCGTCCTCGTTGTCCCGGACGAGTTCGAGGAAGAACGCGAGGGCGTGCGCGAACATGAGCCCGATGGTGGTCAGGCTCATGACGCGGTGCCAGCGTTCGATCCGGGCGTGGGAGACCGGCGCCCCGGGCAGGGGGGCGGTCGAGCGGAGCAGGCCGAGCATGACGGTGATCCAGGCCCAGAGCAGCCCGGACCAGCCGAAGGCCTGGCACAGCCAGTACAGCCAGTACTCGTCGGCGTCGGCGAGGAAGGGCATGACCACGAGGGTCTGCGAGGTGCCCGCCTCGATGCGGGAGTAGAGGAGGACGAAGAGGGCGAAGGTGACGACGAGGGCGGCGGCGGTGTCGGGTATCAGGCGGCGCAGGTCGGCGCGTAGGGACCTGCGGTCGAGGCGGGGGGCTCCCCGGGCGGGGGAGGCGGCGGGTCCGGTCGGCTCTGCCATGGGCGGAACCCCTTTCGTGGTGGGGGTTCCATCGCAGCAGGGCCCCGGGGCCGCGGCCACCCCTCCTCCGCGGTTTCCCGGTCACCGACGCGGTTTCCCTGCCCCGGGCGGGGCCCTCGCGCCCGGGCGGACCGGGTCGCCCGGTTCCGGGCGGGGAACGGGCGGAGGACGGGCGCCCTGGCGGCGGTCGCGGCGGTGGTGCTGATCCAGCTCACCACCGCGCCGCGACCGCCCGGGACCTCAGCCCAGCGGGACCAGGGCGAGCCGGAGCCGGTGGCTCCCGGCCGTCAGGCGGTGGACGGGGAGCACCCCGGGGCCGCACGAGGCTGAGCCGACGCCCTGGTGCGCCTGGTCCAGGTGCAGGTGGATCCGGTCGCCGGGGACCAGTTCGTGCGGGTGGTCGGCCGCGTCGAGCGCCGCCGTGTCCCAGCGGCGCGCGGTGAAGTCGAACACCGGGTCGCCCTCCACCCGCAGGCCCGTCCCGTCCGCCGCGCGCAGGACGAGCCACCTGGCGTCCACGCGGTTGCCGTTCTCCTGAGGCCGCAGGTAGGGCGTCTGGAGGCCGTCGACCGTGCTGGAGAAGCGGCCGACCCGCGCGGCCTGGGACACGTCCCGGTAGGCCTCCCCGGGTCCGCGGCCGAACCACTCCGCCTCGCCCAGGGCCGCGGGCAGGCCGACGTGCACGCCGAAGCGCGGCAGCGGGCAGGGCCACTCCCCCTCCGCCTCGGCCTCCACGGCCAGGAGCAGGCGCTCCCCGTCGGCGGCCCACCGGTAGGCGGCGCGCATGCCGAACTCCTGCGCCGCCGGGGCCAGCCGCGTCCGGACGACGAACGCGCCGTCCTCCCAGCCGGTGGACAGCAGGCGCTCGGTGAGCCGGTGCAGCCCCGCCGCCCGCCAGGGGACGGCCACGGAGTCCCCGTGCCGGGCCACGTCGTTGTCGGTCGGGGCGCGCCACAGGTCCACGACCGGCGCGTCCACGGGCAGGCCGCCGACGGAGAGCAGCGCGCCGGTCCCCGCGTCCAGCAGGCCCGGGCCGATGCGCACGGTGCCGTCCTGCTCGGCGGACGGCGGAGGCAGGGCGGCCCCGCTCCCTGCGGCGGACGGCGGAAGCACAGCGGCCCCCTCCGCCGCCGGCCGCTCCCCGGGAGCGCCCACCTCGGCCTGTCCCCAGGCCAGCTCGTGTCCGGCCGGGGCCCAGGGCTGGTCCTCGGCCAGCCGGACGGACACGGTCAGCCAGGTCTCCCCGGACCGCTCGGGCATCTCGGGCAGCGCCGCCTCGGCGCTCTCCCCCGCGGCGAGCACCGGCACGTCCAGGGCGCCCTCCCCCAGGAGGGTCCCCTCCCCCTCGACCCGCCAGACGAAGGCCAGGCCCGCGGTGTCCCGGAAGTCCCAGGTGTTGGTGACGCGGACGGTCCCGGCGGCCGGATCGGGGACCACGCGGACCGGTTCGACGGTCTTGGCGTAGGCCTCCAGCCCGGGGCTGGGCGTGCGGTCGGGCAGCAGCAGGCCGTCCGCGACGAAGTTGCCGTCGTGCAGCGCCTCGCCGAAGTCGCCGCCGTAGGCGAACCACTCGGTGCCGTCCGGCTCGCGGCGGCGGACCCCGTGGTCGATCCACTCCCAGACGAACCCGCCCTGGCAGCGCTCGTGCTCCTCGAAGAGCCGCTGGTACTCCTCCAGCCCGCCGGGGCCGGTGCCCATGGCGTGCCCGTACTCGCACAGGATGAACGGCAGTCCGCGCCGGTGCCCGTCGGCGGCCGGGTCGGCGGTCGGTGCCTCCTCCCGGCGGCCGACGGCGTCCACCTCCCCGTGCGGCGCGTACATGCGCGAGTACACGTCCGCGTAGGAGCTGTCGCGGTCCCCCTCGTAGTGGACCGGCCGGGAGGGGTCGTGCGCGCGGGTCCACTCCGCCATGGCCCGCAGGTTCTCCCCGGTCCCGGCCTCGTTGCCCAGGGACCACAGGACGACGCTGGGGTGGTTGCGGTCGCGCGCGACGGTGCGGCGCATCCGGTCCAGGTAGGCCCCGCGCCAGCGCGGGTCGTCGGAGGGGTTGCCGCGCCAGCCGACCTCCTCGAACCCGTGGGTCTCCAGGTCGCACTCGTCCACGACCCACAGGCCCAGCTCGTCGCACAGGTCGAGGAAGTCCGGGTGGGGCGGGTAGTGGCTGGTGCGCACGGCGTTGACGTTGTGCCGCTTCATCAGCAGCACGTCCTCGCGCATGGTCTCCCGGGGCACGGCGCGGCCGTGGTCGGGGTGCCACTCGTGGCGGTTCACACCCCGCAGCAGCAGGGGGCGGCCGTTGACCCGCAGGAGTCCGCCGGAGACCTCCACGGTCCGGAAGCCCGTCCGCGTCCGGACCCGCTCCCCCGGTGTGCGCACCTCCAGGTCGTACAGGCGGGGTTCCTCGGCCGTCCACGGCTCCACCGCGCCGACCCCGTGGTCCACACCGGCGGCGGCGTCCACCAGCCCCAGTTCGGGAACGCTGACCAGGGCGTCGGCGGCTCCGGCCACGTCCACGCGCAGGGTTCCCGTGCCCGTGGTGTGGTCGTAGGCGGCGCTCACCGCGAGGTCGCCGACCCCGTCGGCGGGCCGGGCGAGGAGGGTGACGTCGCGGAAGATCCCCGACAGCCACCACATGTCCTGGTCCTCCAGGTAGCTGGCCGCCGACCACTGGTGGACGCGCACCGCCAGGGTGTTGCTCCCCGGGCGCAGCAGGTGGCCGACCTCGAACTCGGCGGCCAGGCGGCTCCCGGTGGAGAAGCCCAGCTCGGTGCCGTTCAGCCACGCCCGGAAGCAGGAGTCGACCCCGTCGAAGCGCAGGACCGCCGACCCCTCGGGCCACTCCCCGGGCAGGTCGAAGACGCGCCGGTGGTCGCCGGTCGGGTTGTCGTCGGGCACGTACGGGGGGTCGATCGGGAAGGGGTAGGAGATGTTGGTGTAGGCGGGGGCGCCGTGGCCGTGCATCTGCCAGTGGGCGGGCACCGGCAGTTCGGACCAGCCGGAGTCGTCGTGGCCGGGCTCCTCGAACCCGTCGGTGTCGGCCGGCGCGCGGTCGAGCAGCCGGAACCGCCACGTGCCGTTGAGGTCCAGGGACGGGGCGTCGGAGGAGAAGCGGGCGCGGGGCGCGAGGGCCCCCTCGGAGGGCGCGAAGTCCTCCAGGTAGGCGGGCTTGCGGATGGCGGGCACGTCAGGCCTCCCTCAGGTGCAGGAGCAGGGCTTGGGACGGGTTGAGGTTGGGCAGTTGCACGCCCGAGCGGGTGAGCACCGCCCCCGACACGGCGGCCCCGCCGTCGGCGAACCACTCCGGGAGCACGCGCTGCATCGTCGAGGGGGCGCCCGCCTCCGGTCGCCACGTCAGGCGGTAGACGCGGTCCTCGCGCAGGCCGGGCAGCCGGACCCGCCCCGGCAGGGCGCGGACGGAGGTGGCCAACCGGGCGTAGCGGAACACCGCCTCGCTCCCGTCCGGGGCGACCACGCCGTCGAGCTGTTCGGCGGGGTCGGGCGCGTCGGCGTGCACGGCCTCGCCCGAGTGCAGCAGCGGGCGCAGCTCCTTGTACAGCGCGATCCAGGAGGTCAGCGCGGTCAGCTCGTCGTCGGTGCAGCGGGTGACGTCCCACTCGATCCCGGCGTGGGACAGCAGGCTGGTCAGGCAGCGGAAGGACAGGTCGGCGTCGCGGCCGGTGGTGTGCGCGGTGCGCCCGCCGACGTGGCTGCCGACCAGTTCGGGCGGCAGCAGCAGGGAGGTCCAGCGCTGGACGGCCAGCCGCTCCAGGGGGTCGTTGGTGTCGGAGGCCCACACGCGGTCGGTGCGCTCCAGGATCCCCAGGTCCACGCGGCCCCCGCCGGAGGAGCACGACTCGATCTCCAGGCCGGGGTGCCCGGCGCGCAGCCGGTCCAGCAGCGCGTAGACGGCCAGGGTCTGGCGGTGCGTCCCGGCGGCTCCGGTGGGGGCGTGCACGGGTTCGAGCAGGTCGCGGTTGTGGTCCCACTTGAGGTAGTCGGGACGGTACTCGGTGACCAGCGCGTCCAGGTGCTCGAACACGTACCGGAAGGCCTCGGGGCGGGACAGGTCCAGGAGCTGCTGGTTGCGGCTGGGCGGGGCCGGGCGCCCCTCGGCGGTCAGGAACCAGTCGGGGTGGGCGCGGGCCAGGTCGGAGTCGGGGTTGACCATCTCCGGCTCCACCCACAGCCCGACCTGCATGCCCAGGGAGCGCACGTGGTCGAAGAGCGGGTGCAGGCCCTCGGGCCACACCCCGGTGTCCACGGTCCAGTCGCCGAGTCCGGCGGTGTCGTCGCGGCGGCCCCGGAACCAGCCGTCGTCCAGCACGAACCGCTCCACGCCGATCCGCGCGGCGGTGTCGGCGAGCCGCGTAAGGGCGGCCAGGTCGTGGTCGAAGTAGACGGCCTCCCAGGTGTTGAGCACCACCGGGCGCGGGGCGCGGGGGTGGCCCGGCCGGGCGCGCAGCCAGCGGTGGATCCGCGCGGACATCCCGTCCAGCCCCCGGTCGGACCAGGAGAGGAACACCCACGGGGTGGAGTAGGAGTCGCCTTGGTCGAGGCGGACCTCGCCGGGGTGGAGCAGTTCGCCGCCCGCGAGCACGGCGTCGGCCTGCCCGGCGCCCTCGGGCAGGCGTTCGGCCAGGTGGACGTGGTCGCCGCTCCAGGCGGTGTGCACGCCCCACACCTCGCCGTGGCGGAACCCGAACCCGGGGGTGCCGGCGGCCAGGACCAGCGCGGCGTCGTGCCCGGTCCGGCCCCGGCGCGAGGCGCGCAGGCGGGTGCCCGTCGTGAGTTCCTGGCGCTGGGGGGAGCGCTCGCGGCACCAGCGGCCGGTCAGGTCCAGGACCTCGCCCGCCTCGCGGGGCAGGGGCAGGGTGACCCGCAGGGCGTCCAGGGTCCACGGCGCGGCGTCGGTGTTGGTGACCGTGTTGCGGGCGCGGACCAGTCCGGAGGCCTCCATGCGCAGCTCGCAGCGCAGTGCGATTCCCGCGGCCTCGGCCAGGACGGTGAGGGCGCCGCCCACGCCGGGGGCGGCGTCCTCCAGCGGGTCCACCAGGACCTCGCGCACGGTCCAGTCGGGGAAGGTCGCCCGGCCCTCGTGGTGCCCGGAGATCCCGGGGTGGCCGCGCCAGCCCTCCCCCTGGACGGGCACCAGGGACAGCCGCTGGGGCTCGTCGACGTCGTTGTGCGCGGCGGAGGGCGCCGCGGCGGCGGCCAGCCCCTCGGCGTCGGACAGGTCGGCGCCCCAGTGCAGGACGTGCGGGAGTCCGGTCTCGGGCACGGCGAGGACCAGGGCGGTCCCCGCCGCGCGGAGGGCCAGGGCGGTCCCCGCCGCGCGCAGGCTGATGGTGCGGTGGGTCATCCCTTGCTCGCTCCCAGGGTGAGTCCGGCGACGAAGTGGCGTTGCAGCGCGAAGAACACGACGAGCGTGGGCAGGGCGACGATGATCGACCCGGCCGAGAGCAGGTTGTAGTCGACGAAGAAGGCGCTCTGGAGGTTCTGGAGGGCGGTCGTGATGGGCAGCTTGTCCCCGCTGGACAGCAGCGCCAGCGCCCAGAAGAAGTCGTTGTAGATCCAGGTGACCAGGAGGGTGGCCAGGGCCGCCAGGCTCGGGCGGCACAGCGGGAGCACCACCCTCCAGTACTGCTGGAAGACCGACGCCCCGTCCACCCTGGCCGCCTCCAGCAGGGAGGCGGGCATGGCCTTCATGAAGTTGCTCAGCACGAACGTGCAGAACCCGATCTGGAAGGCGGTGTGGATGAGGACCACGCCGATGTGGCTGTCGTAGAGGGAGCCGGACTCGCTGATCCAGTACGGCAGGGGGATGGAGGTGTAGAGCCGGAACAGCGGGACGAGCAGCGCCTGGGCCGGGAGCAGGTTCGCGGCCAGGAACACCGCGAGCATCGTCAGGTTGAACCCGCGCGAGTAGCTGGAGAGCACGAAGGCCGCGCAGGAGGACAGGAACAGGGTCAGCAGCACGGCCGGGGCCGTGATGACCAGCGAGTTCCAGAAGTAGCCGGGCAGCTCGCCCTCGTTCCACGCCCGCGCGTAGTTGTCCAGGGTGAACCCGCCCAGGGACAGGTAGCCGTGCAGGGCGGTGTACTCGTAGTCGCGCAGCGAGTTGACCAGCGCCCACAGGATGGGGAAGAACCAGGCCAGCGCGGTGGCGCCGAGGAAGGCGTGCAGCACCAGCCGGGCCGGGCGGATCCTGCGGCGGCGGTGCCGTCGGGGAGCGTCGGGGAGGGTCGTGGCGGTCACCGGTAGGCCCCTCTCAGCATGGTGGACACGTAGACGACGATGAACACCAGCGAGATCACCAGCATGACCACGGCCAGCGCCGAGCCGAAGCCCACCCGGCTGGCCTCGCCGATGACGTTGGAGGTCACCAGCGCCGAGATCAGCTCCAGGCCGTTGCGGCCGCGGTTGATGATCCACACGATGTCGAAGGCGCGCAGCGCGTCGATGACGGTCACGACGAGCACGACCAGGTTGATGGGCAGCAGGGCCGGGAAGACGACCCTGGTGAACGTGCGCACCGGCCCGGCGCCGTCGATGGCGGCGGCCTCGCGCAGGGACGGGTCGACCGCCTTCAGCCCGGCCAGGTAGAGCAGCATGATGTAGCCGGTGTGCCGCCATCCGGCCGCGACCAGGACCGCGTACAGGTTGATCTCGGGGTCGCCGAACCAGTCCACGGGCGGAACGTCGGCGACCACGGCGAGGAAGGCGTTGAGCAGCCCCTGGTCGCGGGAGTAGACGAGCTGCCAGATGAACCCGACCAGGGCCAGCGACAGCACGACCGGCATGTAGAAGACGCTCCGGTAGACCGAACCGCCGCGCAGCTCGCGGTCGAGCAGCACCGCCAGGAACATCCCCAGGAGGGTGGGGACCGCGAACAGCGCCACCAGCCAGACCAGGTTGTTGCGCAGCGCCGGTGCGAAGGGCGGGTAGATCGTGAACGCGTCCGTGTAGTTGCGCGTCCCGATCCACTCGATGGTGTCCAGGCCGCCGATGCCGTCCCATCGGGTGAAGGACAGGGCGACCGTGGCCATCGCGGGCAGCCAGACCAGGCCCACCACGAGCAGGGCGGGCACGCCCAGCATCAGGCCGAGGGCGATCCGGTCCCCTCGGCTGTGGCGCATGCTCCCGCGTGCGCGCGGGGACCGGCCGGGCGGGGCCTGTGCGGACCCCGGGGTCGGGTTTCGAGGCGGTGAGGGGGCGTTCGACACCACACCTGCTCTCCCTTCTGGTTCAGCCGCCGAAGATGGAGACCTTCTGGCGCTGGATGCTGGCGGTCAGGTCGGCGATGTCGTCCGGCTGTTCGAGGAAGCGCTGGAGCGCGGGGATCATGACGACGGACGCGAAGTCGGGACGGGTGTCCCGGTCCATGTACTGGGTGAGCGCTCCCGCGTTGGCGACCATGTCGTTGACCTTGGCGTCGAGGGCGCTGAACCCGCTGGTGTCGGCGTCCAGGTGGGTGGGGAGCGCCTGCGGGTCGATGGCGGTGTAGATCTCCTGGGCCCGGAGTGTGCCCAGGTGCCCCACGAGTTCGCGGGCCCCGTCGGGGTTGCGCGGGTCGCCGGAGAGCATGAACCCGTCGATGGGCGCCTCCACGGCGTCGGCGCCGATCGCGGGGTCGAACTCGGGGAAGGCGAAGCAGTCCAGGTCGTCCAGGTCCTCCCCCTCGGGGAAGACGTGGGTGATGAACATGCCGCAGAGCATCATCCCGGCCTCGCGCCGGACCAGGGCGGTCTGCGCCTCGTTGATCCCCCGGCCCAGGGGGTCGGGCTGGTGGTGGGGCAGCAGCTCGGCCCAGGTGCCGAAGACGCTCCTGACCTCGGCGGAGTCCCAGGAGTGGTCGCCGTTGAGCAGCTCCAGGTGGAACTCGGGGCCGTTCAGCCGCAGGTTGAGGTGGTCGAACATGCCCATCGCGGGCCAGCCCTCGCGGATGCCCGAGGCGAGGGGTTCGAGCCCGTCCGCGCGCATGCGCACGCACAGCTCCTCGAACTCCGCACGGGTGGCGGGGACCTCGTAGCCGTGCTCCTCGAACACGCTCCTGCGGTGGAAGACCGCCCAGGGCGCGGTGGAGTCGGGGACGATGTACTGCCTGCCGTCGTCGGCCGTGCACAGCCTGCGCACCTGGTCGGTGAAGACGTCCCCGAAGTGGCGGTCCCAGACCTCGGAGACGTCGCTGATGAGGCCGCGTTCGGCGAAGAAGCGCGTCCGGTAGCCCGCGAACCAGCCGATGACGTCGTCCGGAGTGCCCTGGAGGTAGTTGTTGATGCTCTCCTGGAAGGCGGTGGACTGGAAGGTGTTGACCTCCACGGTCAGCCCGGAGTCCGCCTCGAAGAGCCCGACGCTCTCCGCGACGGCCTCGCGCTGGGCGGGGTTGGCACGGTTGGAGGCGAGGGTGACCAGGTCGGGGTCACCGCGCCGGCCCGCGCCGCAGCCCGCCAGGGCGGGCAGGGCCAGCAGCGTTCCGGCTCCGGCCAGGCCGCGCAGCAGGGTGCGGCGCCCCAGGCCCGGCGGGTCCGGTGTTCCCGGCGGGGCCTGAGGCCCTGGCGGGCCGGGCGTTCCCGGTGGTCCGTGGTACATGGGGGCCTCCTTCGAACGGGGGCGAACTGATGTGAAGGCGGTCACACGAACGTTTTAATATGTTCGACACGCACCCCCGCCCTGTCAACAGGTCCCAACGTTTTCCAACAGTTTTCCGGCGGAAGGACGGGTACCATTGACACCGGAGGGGAACCTGGAACACTGGATTCAACAGATTCCCACATTTTCAATCATCCCTGGGGGGCGGATGCTGGCTGCGCAACGGCAGGAGCTGATCCTCGAACAGGTGCGGCGCAGCGGGGCGGTGCGGGTGGCCGACCTGGTCGAGAGCCTCTCGGTGTCGGACATGACCGTGCGCCGCGACCTCGACGCCCTGGAGAGCCGGGGCGAGGTGCGCAAGGTGCACGGCGGTGCCGTCGCACCGGAGGGCGCGCGCACCGAGGAGCCCGGTTTCGAGGCCAAGTCCACCCGCCAGGAGGACGAGAAGCACGCCATCGCGCGGGCCGTGGCCGAGTTGGTCGAGCCGCACAGCGCCGTGGGCCTGTCCGCGGGCACCACGACCGCCACCGTCGCCGAGTACCTCGCCGACACACCGGGGCTGACGGTCGTCACCAACTCGCTGCGCGTGGCCGAGGTGTTCCACCGGGCCGCGCGGCCCGACCAGACCGTGGCGCTCACCGGCGGCTTCCGCACGCCCTCCGACGCGCTCGTGGGCCCGCTCGCGCTCGCCTCCGTGCGCGGCCTCAACCTGGACGTCCTCGTCCTGGGCGTGCACGGCATGCAGGAGCGCGCCGGGTTCACCACGCCCAACCTCATGGAGTCCGAGACCAACCGCGCCCTGGTGGAGGCCGCCGCCTCCCTCGTGGTCGCCGCCGACCACAGCAAGTGGGGCACGGTCGGGATCAGCACCATCGCGCCGCTGGACCGCTGCGACGTGCTGGTCACCGACTCCGGAACCGACCCGGCCGTCCGGGCCGCGCTGACCGAGCACGTGGGCCGCCTGGTGGTCGCCGACGTGCGACCGAGGAAGAGGGAGGACGGATGAGGAGGACCTCGGCCCGGCTGGCCGACGGCCGCGAGATCGTCTACTTCGACGAGGGCGACACCGCCCGCGAACCCGCGCCCGACCTGCGCGAGCTGCCCCCGTCCGCGACGGGCGCGGAGATGCGCTTCGACCCGCTGCTGCGCGAGTGGGTGGTGGTGGCCTCCCACCGGCAGGGCCGCACCCACCTGCCGTCCAGCCACGACTGCCCGCTGTGCCCCTCGGCGGAGGGGCGCCTGACCGAGGTCCCGGCCGCCTCCTACGACGTGGTCGCCTTCGAGAACCGCTTCCCCTCGCTGGTGCGCGACGACGGCCGCGTCCTGGAGGGGGTCGGGGAGCTGGAGCCGTCCCGGCGCGTGGCCGCGGGCCGCTGCGAGGTCCTCGTCTTCGGCTCCGACCACGACGCGTCCTTCGCCGACCTGGGCCCCGAGCGGGCCCGCACGGTCATGGCCGCCTGGATCGACCGGACCGAGGCGCTGTCGGCGCTGCCGGGCGTGGAGCAGGTGTACTGCTTCGAGAACCGGGGGCCCGAGATCGGGGTGACCCTGCACCACCCGCACGGGCAGATCTACGCGTTCCCCTTCGTCACCCCGCGCACCCGGCGGATGCTCGACTCCGCCGAGGAGTACCGCGGGCGCACCGGCGGCTCACTGTTCGCCGACGTGCTGCGCGCCGAGCAGGAGGCCGGTATCCGGGTGGTGGCCAGGACCGAGCACTGGACGGCCTTCGTCCCGGCCGCGGCCCGCTGGCCCGTGGAGGTGCACCTGTACCCGCACCGGCAGGTGCCCGACCTGCCCGCGCTGTCGGAGGAGGAGCGCGAGGACTTCGGCCTCCTCTACCTGGACGTGCTGCGCCGCTTCGACGCGCTCTACGACGCGCCCCTGCCCTACATCTCCGCCTGGCACCAGGCGCCCGTGCGCGACCGGCGTGACCTGGCCCACCTGCACCTGGAGCTGTTCTCGGTGCGGCGCGCGCCGGGCAAGCTCAAGTACCTGGCCGGAACCGAGTCCGGCATGGGCGCGTTCATCAGCGACGTCGCGCCCGAGACCGTCGCCGAGCGGCTGCGGGAGGTCGCGCCGTGAAACTGCTCGTCACCGGGGGCGCCGGGTACGTCGGGAGCGTGGTGACCGCCCTGCTGCTGCGGGCGGGCCACGCGGTGACCGTCCTGGACGACCTGTCCACCGGGCACGCGGACGCCGTCCCCGAGGGGGCCCGTCTGGTGGTGGCCGACGTGCGCGAGGCCGCCGACGTGCTGGACCCGTCCGTGGACGCCGTGCTGCACTTCGCCGCCAAGTCCCTGGTGGGCGAGTCGGTGGCGGACCCGGGCAAGTACTGGCACACCAACGTGTCGGGGACGCTGGCGCTGCTGGAGGCCGTGCGGCGCCACGGCGTGGGGCGCGTGGTGTTCTCCTCCAGCGCCGCCGTCTACGGCGACCCCGCGGGCGACGCGCCGATCCGCGAGACCGACCCGGCGGCGCCCACCAGCCCCTACGGCGCGAGCAAGCTCGCCGTCGACCACATGCTGGAGTCGTGGGCCGCGGCGCACGGTGTCGGCGCGGTGAGCCTGCGCTACTTCAACGTGGCCGGGGCGCACCTGGGCTTCGGGGAGCGGCACGAGACCGAGACGCACCTGGTGCCGAACCTGCTGCGGGTGGCCGCCGAGGGGGACGGGCACGCCAGCGTGTTCGGCACCGACTACCCGACCCGGGACGGGACGGCGGTGCGCGACTACCTGCACGTCGCCGACCTGGCCGACGCGCATCTGCGCGCCCTGGAGAGCGTGCGCCCGGGCGTCTTCCGCGTCCACAACCTGGGCACCGGCGGCGGGCACAGTGTGCGCGAGGTGATCGAGGCGGTCCGGCGGGTGACCGGCCGCCCGGTGCCCGTGGTGGACGGCCCGCGCCGGGCGGGCGACCCGGCCGTCCTGGTCGCAGCCAACGACCGGGCACGCCGGGAGCTGGGCTGGACGCCGGGGCGCACGCTGGACGAGACCGTCGCCGACGCCTGGGAGTTCGTCCTGGCGCGGCGCGGCACGGCCTGACCCCCATCGCACAGCAGGAAGGCAGGACCTCGTGGACGACGTGACGACCGCGTTCCACTCGGCGTTCGGGTACGGGCCCGAGGGCGTGTGGACCGCGCCGGGGCGGATCAACCTCATCGGCGAGCACACCGACTACAACGACGGGTTCGTGCTCCCCTTCGCCCTGCCCCACGCGCTGACGGCCTCGGCCGCGCGGCGGACGGACGGGCGGGTGCGGCTGGTCTCCCGGCAGTCGCCGCGGGAGTACGCGGCCCCGGTGGACGACCTGGTCCCCGGTGCGGTGGAGGGGTGGGCCGCCTACCCCGCCGGGGCGCTGTGGGTCCTGCGGGACGAGGGCCGCGCGGTGGGCGGGCTGGACCTGCTGGTGGACAGCACGGTCCCGAGCGGGGCGGGCCTGTCCTCGTCGGCCGCGCTGTCGTGCGCGGCCGTCATGGCCGCGGCCTCCCTGTACGGGGCCGACCTCGCGCCGGGCGAGGTGGCCCGGCTGGCCCAGCGGGTGGAGAACGACTTCGTGGGCATGCCCTGCGGAATCCTGGACCAGTCCGCGTCCATGCTCTCCACCGAAGGGCACGCCCTGTTCATGGACACGCGCACCCTGGAGACCGAGCAGGTGCCCTTCGACCCCTCCTCGGACGGGCTGACCGTGCTGGTGGTGGACACCCGCGCCCCGCACCGGCACGTGGACGGCGCCTACGCCGAGCGCCGCCGCTCGTGCGAGGAGGCCGCGCGCGTCCTGGGGGTGGCGGCCCTGCGCGACGTCACCGACCTTCCGGGCGCCCTGGCCGCGCTGCCCGACGACGTGTCCCGCCGCCGGGTGCGCCACGTGGTGACCGAGAACGAGCGGGTGCTGCGGGCCGTGGACCTGCTCCGGTCCGGTCGCGTCCGGGAGGTGGGACCGCTGCTCACCGCCTCCCACGCCTCGCTGCGCGACGACTACGAGGTGAGCGTGCCCGAGGTGGACACCGCGGTGGACGCGCTGCTGGCCGCGGGCGCGCTGGGTGCCAGGATCACCGGCGGCGGCTTCGGCGGGTGCGTGGTCGCCCTGGTGGAGACCGAGCGCGTGGAGGCCTGCGGGAAGGCGGTGCTGGAGGCCTACCGGGCACGGGGCTTCGAGGAGCCGGCCGCGTTCGGTGCCCTGCCGTCCGCGGGGGCGCGCCGCCTGCACCCCTGAGGCGCCGGGCGGGGAGCCGCGGGCGGTCGGCCCCGCCCGGGATTGTGGGAGCGCTTCCATGGACAATGGTGAGACGGTGGACACAAGGGACGAGGGAGCACGCATGGGACTCAGGTTCGGTCTGCTGGGCACCGGCTACTGGGCCGCGGAGACGCACGCCGCGGCGCTGGACGCCCACCCCGGCGCCACCCTGGCGGGGGTGTGGGGGCGCGACGCGGCCAAGGCGGCGGCGCTCGCCGAGCGCTACGGGACCCGGGCGTACGAGGACTTCGAGGCGCTGCTGGACGACGTGGACGCCGTGGCGATCGCGCTGCCGCCCCACATCCAGGGCGACCTGGCCCTGCGTGCCGCCCAAGCGGGCAAGCACCTGCTGCTGGACAAGCCGCTGGCGCTGTCGACCCTGGCGGCGGACGCGGTGGTCGCCGAGACCGAGGCGCGCGGGCTGGCGTCCGTGGTCTTCTTCACCAGCCGCTTCTCGGACAACGTGGTGGAGTTCGTGGAGTCGGCCGCGGCGGAGGGCGGCTGGCACGGCGTGCGGGCGACGCTGTTCGCCTCGATCTTCGAGCCCGGCAACCCCTACGGCGGCTCGCGCTGGCGCCGCCAGAAGGGCGGCCTGTGGGACGTGGGCCCGCACGTGCTGTCGCTGGTGCTGCCCGTGCTCGGCCCGGTCACGCAGGTGATGGCGATGGCGGGGCCGCGCGACACCGTGCACATGCTCACGCGGCACGAGAGCGGCGCGGTCGGCTCGTTCGCGGTGACCGTGGACGCCGCACCCGAGGCCAAGGCCTTCGAGGTCGTGCTGCACGGCGAGCGGGGCTGGGTGCCGGTGCCCGGCGGCGACCGGAGCCCGGTGCAGGCTTTCGGCACGGCGGTCGACCGGCTGCTGGCGCAGGTGGAAGGGGAGGTCGGCGACCCCTGCGACGTGCGCTTCGGCCGGGAGGTGGTGGCCGTACTGGAGGCCGCCGAGGCCTCCGTGCGCCTGGGTCGGGCCGTGGGTGTGGACGAGACCCTCGGTTAGCGGCACGGGACGGCGCCGCCCGGAGGCGGACCCCACGGGTCGGCCTCCGGTGCGGCGGCGGTGCCTCTCCGGACCTCGTCGGCTGCCGGATCAGGCGGTGCGGCCCCTGGCTCCCCTGGAGTAGAAGCCGTCGGCGAGGTAGACGATCGCCGCGGCCACCAGCACCTGGATGATCAGCGTGATGATCCATCCGGCGCCGAAGAGCCCCGCGGCGATCCAACCGCCGATGAAGGCGGCCACGATGCCCAGGACCAGAGTCAGCCAGATCGGCAGGTGCTGTTTGCCGGGGACGATGAGGCGTCCCAGTGCGCCGACGATCAGGCCGACGATGATCGCACTGATGATTCCGGTGATCTCCATCTGTTCCTCCCGGATGTTGACGCCCTCACCCCCTGCCCGCTCGGTGACGGCGAAAACACGCGGGACACGCGCCCGGAACCAAGGCTTTGCGCGTTCCGTGCCCGGCCATGGCCTGGTCGGCTACCAGCTCGTGACCGCCTGGAGGGCCAGGGCGAGGAGGCCGCGCGTGATGGACTCGGGCATCGGCCGGTCCACGCGCAGGGCGGCGTAGAGGACGGTCATCGGCAGGGCCGCCAGGGCGGCGGCGGACAGGAGCGCCACGCCCTCGGCCAGCGGCGCGACGAGGTCCCCCGCGGCGATCACGCCGAGCGCGGGGTCGGCCGTGAGCGCGGTCAGGGCGGCGACCCCGAGGGCCAGGGCCGCCACGACCAGCGCCGTCGTCCAGAGCACCCGGTGACCGCCGAGCCGGCGGGTCAGCGCGCGGCCGAGCACGTGCAGCGGTTTGACCACGAGCCACAGCAGCACCGGTGCGAGCAGGAGGCTCGCGAGCAGCACGGAGGCCATGCCGTCCCGGGGGACCGCGAGCGCGCCCATGGAGTGCGCGGTCGCCAGCACCACGAACACCACGGCCCAGGTCAGCGCGTAGACGCCGAGCGCGATGAGGCTGCGCGTGCGCAGCACGCGCCTGCGCGCGGTCGAGAACTCCTCCCGGGGCGGGCTCCCTGTTCCGGCTGTCCTGGCGGTCGCGTCCACAACCCTGGCCTCTCTCCTCGGGGGCACCGGCTCTCCTCGGCCGCGGCTCCGGCCCCGCGGCGCGGGGGCGGGGGTGCCCGACAGCGGATGCGACGCGCGCGCGGACCGGACGGTTCTGCCCTTCGCAGAACGCCCGCGGACGCACTCCCCCGCGGGTCCGCCGCGGCGTAGGCTCGTCGGGTGAGACCGTCGCGCACGACAACCGTGGAGGCCCGATGACCGACGTCCTGAGTTCCCTGGACGAGGCCCGTGCGGGCAGGCGCGCCGAGGAGCCGCCGGAACCCCTCATGCGCGACCTCATCGGCGACCTGCTGCGGCGCATCCGGACCGAACAGGGCCGCACGCTGCGCGACGTGGCCGAGGACGCCCAGGTCTCGCTGCCCTACCTGTCCGAGATCGAGCGCGGGCGCAAGGAGGCCTCCTCCGAGGTGCTCGCCGCCGTCTACCGTTCCCTAGGACTGAGCCTGTCCGACGTGCTGGGCGAGCTGTACGAGCGCACCGTGCCAGCCCGGCTGACCCGGACGGGCACCGGTCTGGGCGACTACCGGCCCGCCGCCGCACCCGCCCACCAGGCCCGGGTCCTGTCCCTGGCCGCCTGAGGGCGGCAAGGCGGAGCGTAGGAAGCGGAGGCCCAAAGGGGTACCGTTCGGGCGCCCGCGGGGTTCTGGAGGTACCGGACGTGCGATCGCGAGGAACGAGCCATCGCACGGGAGGTACCGAAGGTTCCCGCTCTCCGGGCGCCCGAACACGGGCCGAAGCGAAGCGGAGGCCCAAAGGGGTACCGTTCGGGCGCCCGCGGGGTTCTGGAGGTACCGGACGTGCGATCGCGAGGAACGAGCCATCGCACGGGAGGTACCGAAGGTTCCCGCTCTCCGGGCGCCCGAACACGGGCCGAAGCGAAGCGGAGGCCCAAAGGGGTACCGTTCGGGCGCCCGCGGGGTTCTGGAGGTACCGGACGTGCGATCGCGAGGAACGAGCCATCGCACGGGAGGTACCGAAGGTTCCCGCTCTCCGGGCGCCCGAACACGGGCCGAAGCGAAGCGGAGGCCCAAAGGGGTACCGTTCGGGCGCCCGCGGGGTTCTGGAGGTACCGGACGTGCGATCGCGAGGAACGAGCCATCGCACGGGAGGTACCGAAGGTTCCCGCTCTCCGGGCGCCCGAACACGGGCCGAAGCGAAGCGGAGGCCCAAAGGGGTACCGTTCGGGCGCCCGCGGGGTTCTGGAGGTACCGGACGTGCGATCGCGAGGAACGAGCCATCGCACGGGAGGTACCGAAGGTTCCCGCTCTCCGGGCGCCCGAACACGGGCCGAAGCGAAGCGGAGGCCCAAAGGGGTACCGCCCCCGGCTCCGAGCGGTCCCCTAGGCGGCGGTCCTCCCCGCCGCCGGGTGCGCCTGGCGGGTGGTGATGATCCCGTCCACCAGGCCGTACTCCTTCGCCTGCTGAGCGGTGAAGATCTTGTCCCGGTCGGTGTCGGCGCGCAGCCGCTCCTGCGTCTGCCCGGTGTGCCGGGCCAGGATCTCCTCCACCTGCGAGCGGACCCGCAGGATCTCCTCGGCCTGGATCTCCAGGTCGGCGGCCACGCCCTGCCCCTCCCCGGAGGGCTGGTGCAGCAGCACCCGCGCGTGCTCCAGGGCCGTGCGCTTGCCCGCCGTGCCCGCCGCCAGCAGCACCGCCGCGGCGGAGGCCGCCTGGCCCATGCACACCGTGGCCACGTCCGCGCGCACGAACCGCATGGTGTCGTAGATGGCGGTCAGCGCGGTGTTCGAACCGCCCGGCGAGTTGATGTAGAGCTGGATGTCGGTCTCGCTCGACTCGTAGTCGAGGTGGAGCATCTGCGCCATCACCACGTTGGCGACGTCGTCGTCGATCGGCGTGCCCAGGAAGATGATCCGCTCCGACAGCAGTCGGCTGAACACGTCGAAGGACCTCTCGCCGTGGGGCGTGCGCTCCACCACCATCGGCACCGTGTAACGACCGCTCACCGGTCCTCCCCCTTCACGTACGTGGCGAACCCGGGCGCTCCGGCGCCCAGCCGGATACCGCCGCCGTCCATCTCCGCGACCGACGCGACCACGTGGTCGACGAACCCGTACTCCCTGGCCTCCTGGGCGGTGAACCAGGCGTCGCGGTGCTGGTCCCGGGAGATGGTCTCCTCGGTCTGGCCGGTGTGCTTGGCGATGAGCCGCACCATGGTCTGCTTGGTGTGCGCGAGGTTCTCGGCCTGGATGGCGATGTCGGCGGCCGTCCCGCCCAGGCCCCCGGAGGGCTGGTGCATCATGATCCGCGCGTGCGGCAGGCTGTAGCGCTTGCCCGGCGTGCCGACGCAGGCCAGGAACTGGCCCATGCTGGCCGCGAACCCCATGACCAGGGTGGACACGTCGTTGGGCACGAAGTTCATCACGTCGTAGATGGCCAGCCCGGCGGACACCGAGCCCCCGGGGCTGTTGACGGCCAGCGTGATGTCCTTGCGGGGGTCCTCGTCGGCGAGCAGCAGGATCTGCGCGCACACGCGGTTGGCGCTGGCCTCGTCCACCTGCGTGCCCAGCAGCACGATGCGGCTGCGCAGCAGGCGCGCGGCGAGCTGGTCGTCGAAGGCACCGCCGGAGGTCTCGTCCGAGGCGGCGACATGGGTCGGCATGGCACTCTCCCTTCCCCGGCCCCCGTGGGCCGGTGATCCCAGCCTGCGGCGGCGGGTAGGGAGACTTCCACCGTTTCGGCCCGGGGCAGATCTGCCGACGGCAGAGGCCCCGCGGACAGGGACTCCGGGCCCGTACCGGGGACCCCGCGGGCCCCGGGCGCCTCAGGTCTCGTCGAGGGCCTCGCGCAGGTCGCGCAGCAGGGTGAGCACCATCGGGCGCAGCGACGGCCTTATGGCGTCGAACACCTGGCGCTGCTTGCGCTCCATGTCCCTGCGGCGGATCGCGAGCACCCGCTCGCCCTCCTCGGTGAGGGTCACCACGGTGCTGCGCTCGTCGCGCTCGGAGCGGCGGCGCGCCATCATGCCCTTGCGCTCAAGCTGTTGGATCATGCGGGTGGCGGAGGGGGACGAGACACCGACGATGTGCGCGACGGCGCCGACGCTGGGGGTGTCCATGCCGCGCACCGCCTCCATCAGGAGCGCCTGCGTCAGAGTGAGATCTTCGGCACCCCGGTGGCCGTGGCCGCTGCGTGAGCGGGCGTGGAGCGCCGCGTTGATGAGTTCGGTCCAGGCGCGCTGGAACTCCTCGAGCTCGGAACCGTGCTGCTCGGCACGGGGTTCGTGGGTCTCGTCGGGCACGAAACGGTCCTCGCATGCTGGGCGGGCACCGCGGGTCCACAATCCGCGCGGTGGTTTGACGTTTGTGTAGTCTAGCTATTAAATAGCTAAAGCACGCAAGTTCACATACATCCATGCCCCCACGAACCGTAGCGACACCTCTCGTCCACTGACCGGTTGTGGACACGGTGCGGGGCAGTGGACGTCCGTCCGACACCAGGGCGGGCCCGGACAGGTCCGGGAGGGGCGCATTGACAACAGTGCTGATCGCGCATTTCATCGCAGCTGCGATCGCGCCGTTACTGGCGCGCCAGTGGGGCCGTAACGCCTTCCTCGCGCTCGCCGTCGTCCCGGGTGTGTCCACCCTCTGGGCCCTCTTCCAGATCCCCGCGATCATGCGCGGCGAGACCCTCGCCGTCTCCGTCCCCTGGGCGCCGGAGTTCTCCCTCCGGCTCGGCCTGTACATGGACGCCCTGGGCCTGGTCATGACGCTCATCGCCGCGGGCGTGGGCGCGCTGATCCTGGTCTACTGCGCCCGCTACTTCGACGACTCCGAGCCCGGTCTGGCGCGCTTCGCCGGGGTGTTCGTTGCCTTCGCCGGGGCCATGCTGGGCCTGGTGCTGGCCGACGACCTCATCCAGCTCTTCGTCTACTGGGAGCTGACCACGGTCTTCTCCTACCTGCTCATCGGGCACAGCACGGAGCTCAAGGAGAGCCGCCGGGCGGCGATGACGGCCCTGACCGTCACCACCTTCGGCGGGCTGACGATGCTGGTGGGCATGATCATGCTCGGCGAGACCGCCGGGACCTACGTGATCTCCGAGATCGTCGCCTCGCCCCCGAGCGGCGCCCTGGTCAACGTCGCGCTCGTGCTCGTCCTGGTCGGCGCGATGTCCAAGTCGGCCCTGCTGCCGTTCAGCCTGTGGCTCCCCGCCGCCATGCGCGCCCCCACGCCGGTCTCCGGCTACCTGCACGCCGCGGCGATGGTCAAGGCGGGCGTCTACCTGGTGGCCCGCCTCACCCCCGCCTTCCACGACGTCGCCGTGTGGAAGTACACGGCCCTGTTCTTCGGCACGCTCACCATGGTCCTCGCGGGCTGGAAGGCGCTGCGCCAGTACGACCTCAAGCTGGTCCTGGCCTACGGCACCATCAGCCAGCTGGGCTTCCTCATCACCCTGCTCGGCGCCGGAACGCAGGCCGGCGCCCTGGCCGGGATCTCGATGCTCATCGCGCACTCGCTGTTCAAGGCGCCGCTGTTCCTGGTGGTCGGCGTCATCGACCACGGCACCGGCACCCGCGACCTGCGCGAGCTGTCCGGCCTGCGCTCGTCCATGCCCGTGACCTTCTGGACCACGGTCGTGGCGCTGGCCTCCATGGCGGGCCTGCCGCCCACCCTCGGGTTCGCCGCCAAGGAGCTGGCCTTCGGCGCCTTCGAGCACGGCGGCGGCGTCGACATCGCCGTCCTGGCGGGCATCGTCATCGGCTCCGTCTTCACCGTCGCCTACAGCCTGCGCTTCCTGTGGGGCGCCTTCTGGGACAAGGAGAACGTCCCCCCCACGCCGGTCCACGCCCCCGGCCCGCTCTTCCAGGCGCCCGCCGCGGCCCTGGCGGGGCTCGGCCTGCTCGGCGGCCTGCTCTCCACCCTCGTGGACCCCTTCCTCGCCGTGTACGCCGACACCGTCCCCGTCGCCGAGGGCGACTACGTCAAGCACCTGGCCCTGTGGCACGGCCTGGGGCTGCCCCTGCTGCTGTCGGCGGTGTGCGTCGCGGGCGGCCTGGCGCTGTTCCGGTTCCGCCACGAGATCGTGTGGGCGGGGACGCGGACCGCGCTGCCCGACGCCGACAGGGTCTACCGCCGGATGCTCGCCGCTCTGGAGAACCTGGCGCTCCAGGTCACCGGCGGCACACAGCGCGGTTCGCTGCCGGTCTACCTCGGCACCATCCTGATCACCCTGATCGTCGCCGCCGGGTGGTGGATGGTCAGCGGCCGGATCTGGGAGGGCGACTACCCCGCGGTGCGCCTGTGGGACAGCCCGGTCCAGATCATCCCGGTCGTGATCATCGCCGCCACCGCCCTGCTGACGCTGTTCGTGCGCCGCCGCCTGTTCGCGGTGATCCTCGTGGGCACCGGCGGCTACGGCGTCGCCGCCCTGTTCTACCTGATGGGCGCGCCCGACATCGCGCTCACCCAGTTCCTCGTGGAGACCGTCAGCCTGGTGGTCTTCGTGCTGGTGCTGCGCCGCTTCCCGGCCCGCTTCTCGGCGCCCGCGCTGCGCGGCCGACGGGTGTGGAACCTGGCCCTGGGCATGGCCACCGGAGTCCTGGTCGCCGCGATGAGCTGGTTCGCCCTGGCGGGCCGCCAGGAGCCCTCCATCTCGGCGGGCTACCCGGCCGCGGCCGAGGAGGCGGGCGGCTACAACATCATCTCGGTCCTGCTGGTCGACGTCCGCGCCTGGGACACCATGGGCGAGATCTCCGTTCTCGCCGCCGCGGCCGCCGGTGTGGCCAGCCTGATGTTCGTGCGCCGCCGCGCCCAGCCACGCAAGACGCCGGGCGGTCTGATGGCCCTGTCGGTCACCAAGCCGCCCGAACCCGGTGACGGCCAGCGCGGCCTCGACCTCGGCGGCCTGCGGTTCGCACCCCGCACGATGCACATCGAACCCCGGTGGAAGCACACCTGGCTGCCGGGTGCCGACGCCCTGCCCACAGAGCGCCGGTCGGTCATCTTCGAGGTCGTCTCGCGCTTCCTGTTCCCCGTGATCATGGTGATCTCGGTGTACCTGCTGCTGACCGGCCACACCGCGATCGGCGGCGGCTTCGCCGGCGGCATCGTCGCGGGTCTGGCGTTCATCGTCCGCTACCTGGCCGGGGGCCGGTTCGAGCTGTACGCCACCGCGTGGGTGCAGCCGGGCGCGCTGATCGGCACGGGCCTGGCCGTGGCCACCGGTACCGCGCTGGGCGGGGCGATCTTCGGTACCGACGTCCTGGCGGGAGGCGACGCCTACATCGACTTCTGGATCCTGGGCGAGGCCCACGTCACGGTGTCCCTGCTCTTCGACTTCGGCGTGTACCTGCTGGTGATCGGGCTCATCCTGGACATCCTGCGCAGCCTCGGCGCCCGCATCGACGAGCAGATCGAGCGGGACGCCGCGCACGCGGAGTCCAAGACCGGACTCACCGAGCGCCCCGAGGAGGTCATCTCGTGAACGAGTCGCCCAGCCTGCTCCTCGTCATCGTCATCGGCGTCCTCGTCGCGGTCGGCGTCGTGCTCCTGCTGGAGCGCAGCCTCACCCGCGTACTGCTCGGCTTCATCGTCATGAGCAACGGGGTCAACCTGCTGATCCTTTCCATGGCGGGTGAGCCCGGCGGTCCGCCGATCCTGTGGCTCACGGACCCGGAGGAGATGACCGACCCACTGCCTCAGGCGATGATCCTGACGGCGATCGTCATCACCCTCGGCATCACCGCGTTCCTGCTTGCCATGGCCTACCGGAACTGGCAGTTGGAGGGCAACGACGAGGTCCAGGACGACGCCGAGGACCTGCGTATCGTCCAGGGCGAGGGTCGCCGCGCCGTGCGCCAGCGCTTCCTCAAGGAGCGCCGCAGGCTCCAGGCCGACATCCGCCGCCAGCGGGCCGAGCTCCAGGCGACCATCGCCACCGCCGACGCACGCGAGCTGGCCGAACAGGCCCGCATCAAGGCGGAGATCGCGCGGGCGCAGGCCGAACTGGCCCGCTACGAGCTGGAGGCGGAGGACAGCGCCCCCGACGAGCGGTCCCAGGAGACCATGCGCCGCCTGAGCGACCGCGCGGAGTCCATGAGCGCCCAGATCCAGGAGCTGCGCGGACGCATCCGCCAGGGGCGCAGGCGCCTGCGCGAGCACAGGCGGGCCGACCGCGCGGCCGAGCGCGAGCTGTGGCGCGAGCTGCGCCGCCGCATCCGTTCGCAGCGCCGCCAGGCGCGCCAGACCATGCGGGCCGAGCGCGAGCGCCTGGCCCGCGCCGAGGACAGCGACCTGCAAGGGAGCGAGTGACCATGGGGACGGACTACTTCGTCGGTCTGCTGCACTACTTCATCCCGCTGCCGGTGGTGCTCCCGCTGTTCGCGGCCGGGGTGAAGCTGGCGCTCGGCATCCGCTGGCCCCGCCTCCAGCAGGCGCTCAGCGTCATCTCGCTGGCCCTGGTGCTGGTCATCGGTCTCGTGCTGATGCTCGGCTCCCACGCCTACGGCCCGCAGGTCGTGCAGGTGGGCGGCTGGGAGACGCCGATCGGCATCACCCTGGTCGCCGACCGGCTCTCCGCTCTGATGGTCACGGTGTCGGCGGCGATCACGCTGGCCGTGCTGGTGTACTCCATCGGCCAGGGCATGGCGGGCAAGGCCGAGGTGGCGCCGCTGTCGGTGTACCAGCCGACCTACCTGATCCTGGTGGCGGGCGTCTCCAACGCCTTCCTGGCCGGGGACCTGTTCAACCTGTACGTCGGGTTCGAGATCCTGCTGACCGCCAGCTACGTGCTGCTGACCCTGGGCGGCACACAGTCCCGGATGCGGGCGGGCGCCATCTACGTCGTGGTGTCCCTGGTGTCGTCGGTGCTGTTCCTCATCGCCATCGCGCTGGTCTTCGGCGCGACCGGCACGGTGAACATGGCCCAGCTCGGCGAGCGGCTGCCCGAGCTGTCCACCGACCTGAGGGCGGTCCTCCAGGTCATGCTGCTGTTCGCCTTCGGCATCAAGGCAGCCGTCTTCCCGCTGGCCGCTTGGCTGCCCGACTCCTACCCGACCGCACCCGCGCCGGTCACCGCCGTGTTCGCGGGCCTGCTCACCAAGGTGGGCGTGTACACGATCATCCGCACGCAGACCCTGCTGTTTCCCGGCGAACAGCTCAACGACCTGCTGATGGTCGTGGCCCTGGCGACGATGATCATGGGCATCCTGGGCGCGGTCGCGCAGACCGACATCAAACGGCTGCTGTCGTTCACGCTGATCAGCCACATCGGGTACATGGTGTTCGGCGTGGCCCTGGGCAGCGAGCAGGGCATGGCGGGCGCGGTGTTCTACATCGCGCACCACATCACGGTGCAGACCACGCTGTTCCTGGTCACGGGCCTGATCGAGCGCCGGGGGGGCTCTGCGTCT
This sequence comes from Nocardiopsis sp. M1B1, assembly GCF_052466615.1. Lineage (NCBI taxonomy): Bacteria > Bacillati > Actinomycetota > Actinomycetes > Streptosporangiales > Nocardiopsidaceae > Nocardiopsis > Nocardiopsis sp. M1B1. The sequence continues at coordinate 449,657 of NZ_CP196194.1, read as the reverse complement.
CTGGACCACCTGGGCGGGTTGGGCAGGATAGCGCCGATACTCGCCGTCCTGTTCTTCGTCCCGGCGATGAACCTGGGCGGCATCCCACCGCTGTCGGGGTTCCTCGGCAAGCTCGGCCTGATCCAGGCCGGGGTGGAGGCGGGTACGCCCTTGTCCTACACCCTGGTGGGCGCGTCGGTGCTGACGAGCCTGCTGACCCTGTACGTCATCGCCCGGGTGTGGAACTACGCGTTCTGGCGCACGCCCTCCGAGGGCATGGTGGCCGAGCCCGGCACCGTACTGGAGGACACCGAGACCGACGACCCCTCCACCGCGGCCCTGGGCCCCGGCGAGGCGGTCGGCCCGTCCTCCCGGCTGAGCGACACCTCGACCGCGGCCACGCCCGTGGTCACGTCCGTCGCCCTGCCGAAGAGTATGGTCGGTGCCACGGTGGCGCTGGTGGTGTTCAGCATCGCCCTGACGGTGCTGGCCGGACCGCTGATCGAGTACTCCTCGGACGCGGCGGTCGAACTCCAGGCGCGCAGCCCCTACATCGAGGCCGTTCTCGGAGGCGACCGATGATCGACCTGCAGGAGAAGAAGAGGATCGGCCTGACCGCGCTGCGCAGGCGCCTGGGCAAGGTGCAGATCCCGGTCGCGCTCGGCATGACCCTGGTGTGGATGCTGCTCTTCGACGGCTTCCAGCTCCGCCGGGAATCCTTGGGCCTGCTCGTCCTGGGCTTCCTGGTGTCCGTGCTGATCATGCTGCTGTTCCCGCTGCCGCCGATCACCCCGGGCTTCCGTTTCCACCCGGTGAACCTGGTCCGGCTGTTCGTGCACGTGCTCGTCGAGATGGCGGTGGCCAGTTTCCAGGTCACCGTGCTGACCTTCAGGCCCGGGCAGGTGCGCAACTCGGTGGTGGCGGTGCGGATGCGCACCGAATCGGACCTGACGATGGTGAGCACCGCGATCGCCACCTCGATCATCCCGGGCACCCTGATCGTCGAGGTCAACCATCCCGAACGCATCCTGTACGTGCACATGCTGGGGGTGGAGAGCGAGGAGGCCGTCGAGCGGGGCCGCCAGGACATCTGGAAGCTGGAGAGGCGCTTCGTGATGGCGCTGGGCACCCGTGAGGACATCGCCGCGCTGCGGGCGGGCGGACCCGAGAACCTCGACGGAGAGGAGAGGTCGTGAACGCTCTGTGGATCGCCATCGGAGTCATGCTCGGCTTGGCGGCGCTGCTCGGTGTGACCAGGATGCTCATCGGTCCGGGCATCCTGGACCGGGCGCTGTCCGTGGACGTGCTGCTCGCCTCGGCGCTGACCGGCGTGGGCGCCTACGCGGCCTTCAACCGCGACCCCACGGTGCTGCCGACCCTGCTTGTCCTGTCCCTGCTCGGATTCGTCGGATCGGTCAGCATCGCCAAGTTCGTCGCCCGGCGGGCCCATGAGGAGCAGGAGCACCTCGCCACACCGACCGAGGCCCACCCGACCTCCGCGACGCCCACTGACGCGGTTCCCGAGTCGGAGCGGCAGGAGAAGGGGGAGACCTCGTGAGCGACCAGCTCGCCACCGTCCTGGACTGGGTGGCGATCCTTTGCATCCTGGCCGGGGCCATGCTCTCCCTCGTCGCGGGCGTGGGCCTGATCCGCTTCCCCGACCTGCTCTCACGCATGCACACCGCGGCCAAGCCGCAGATCCTGGGACTGCTGCTGGTGCTGGTGGGGATCGGCATCCGGCTGATCCCCGTGGAGACCAACGTCTTCAGCACCGGAACGCTGGTACTGGTGGCGCTCTTCCAGGTCGTGACGGTCCCGGTGGCGGGCCACATCACCGCCCGTGTGGGCTACCGGACCGGACGCATCGAGGAGAAGCTCATGGTCCGGGACGAGCTGGCCGAGCGCATGGAGGCCAGGCGCGGGAACGGCGACGGCGGACCGGACGGCGCTTCCCGGTAGACGGCGGGCGGTAGCCCGCACGAGGGCCCCGGGGGGCGGCTGAACCCGCCCCCCGGGGCCCTCGCCGCGTCCGCGCGGGGTCCGTGTGGGGTCCGGGCGCGTGGTCCGGGCGGTCCGCCGCCGAAGCCGGTCCCCGTACGGCTCACCTGCTCCCGGGAGGGCCGTCGCGCAGCCGGGTGTTCTCCTCCTCCAGTTCCAGGATCCGCGCGATCCCCGCAGGATTCACCCCCTGGGCGGCCAGCTCGGCCACCCGCCGCAAGCGGGTGATGTCGTCGTCGCTGTACAACCGCGTGCCGCCCTCGGTGCGCGCCGGGGCGACCAGGCCCCGCTCCTCGTAGGAGCGCAGGCTCCGGGGCGCGACGCCCGACAGCTCCGCCGCCACGGAGATCGTGTACAGGCCCCGGGCGGGGCCCGGTCGAGGTTCTCCCATCAGCGCGTCCTTCCCGTCGGGACCGTCGTCTTACCCACGGCTTGAGAAAATCTTTGTCGGACATAGTTGTTTACCTCTCTGCCCTGAGGTATAAAACTTGCGTCACCTCGCATCAGGTTTCCTAGTAGGACCAAGGGAGGTTTCCATGATGCTGATGCGTACCGACCCCTTCCGGGACATCGACCGCGTGACACAGCGGATTCTGGGCGAGGCGTCCCGACCGGCCGCGATGCCGATCGACGCCTACCGCGACGGTGATGTCTTCGTGGTCTGCTTCGACCTGCCGGGCGTGCGCGCCGACTCCATCGACTTGGAGGTCGAGCGCAACGTGCTCACCGTGACCGCCGAGCGCCCCGACACCGTGCGCGACCGCGAGTCGGTGGTGGTCGCCGAGCGGCCCACCGGCACCTTCTCGCGGCAACTGTTCCTCGGCGAGACGCTGGAGACCGACGCCATCCGGGCCGACTACGCCGACGGCGTCCTGACCCTGCGCATCCCGGTCGCGGAGCAGGCCAAGCCGCGCAAGATCAGCGTCGGCACGGGCGGGGGCCAGCCCCGCAGCATCCGGGCCTGAGCCCCCGGCGGCCCGGCCCCGCCCGGGCCGCCCGCCCCGAGCAGTGTCCGTGTCCCTCTCCTCGGAAAGCAGTGATCCGATGCCTTCCACACTCCGCAGGACCCGCGCGGTGGCCGAGCACATCCAGCGCCACGACCACCGGGAGACGACCCATTTCGCCTGCGTCCGCTTCTTCCGCGCCCTCCGGGCCTACGAGACCGCGTGGGGGAGCACGCCCGACCGCCTCCGCCGGGCGCTGGAGGACCTCAGGAGCGCCACCGCCGACCTGACCGGCGACCCCGACGCCTTCCGGCGGGCGTGCCGGGACCCCCGCCACGGGGGCCTGCCGCACAGCCTCGACGAACCGCTGGCCGAGCAGCTGCGGGCCTCCCTGGAGGCTTCCGTGCCCGCCGGAGCGGGCTGAGGCGACACCCCGGGAAAACTGACCGCGCGACACGCGGAAATCTGTATCGGTCAGTGTAGACATCCGACTGAGGGGCTGATACATTTCCTGTCGTAGTCACAGAGATCCACCAAGTGGACCACCGGATACGCCGGTGGAGGGCAGGACCGGCGCCCCGCCAGCACGGGGGACGCCGCGGCAACAGGGAGAACGCGGTAGGGCTCGACCGACGCGGAGGTTTCCGTACGGCGTCGGGAGCCGGTAGTACCGCAGTACAGAGGTAGAGCAGTACGCAGTACCGCAGGACCGGCGTCCCGCCAGCACGGGGGACGCCGCAGCAGGTGTGAAGTGTACGCAGTGAGAACGAGAGGAGTAGATGCCATCGAGGATCGCCCGGGTGTGGGGACGTCCCACTCGGGTACCGCAGGCCCCGGTTCGGAAGAAGGTGGTCCACGGTCACACAACCGCGATCCCCGCGCTCCCGTCCCAGTTCGACCTCGGGAAGCGGATGACCGGCAGCGGCCGGTAGATGGTGTTGAACTCTCGGGCCCCAGCGCTGTTCGGCGCTGGGGCCCTCGGCGTGCGATGAGGAGAGAAAGAGAAACGCTTGTCCCGTCCCGAAACCGAAGACCGGTTCGACGATGACGACTACCCCGCCTACACCATGGGCCGCGCGGCGGAGATGATCGGTGCCACACCGGCCTTCCTGCGCGCTCTGGGTGAGGCCCGGCTGATCGAGCCCCTGCGCTCGGCGGGCGGGCACCGCCGCTACTCCCGTTACCAGCTCAGGATCGCCTCCCGCGCCCGCGAACTCGTGGACGAGGGCACTCCGGTCGAGGCCGCGTGCAGGATCATCATCCTGGAGGACCAACTGGAGGAGGCCCAGCGGATCAACGAGGAACTCCGCGCCTCCGAGGCCGACGCGCGGGCCTCCGGGCGCCGGGAGGCCCCGGAAGCGCCCGGCGGGGAACGGGGCGGCGTGGACTGACGGCGGCCCCCGGGGGCCTCCCCGCCCGACACCGTCGGGGCGGCCCCGCCGCGTTCTCCGCCCCGCCGCGTCCGCGCGGGCTCAGAGGCGGTCGGCCTCGTCGTCGGTCATCAGCCGGGAGCGGATGAGGAACCGGTTGCCCGTCGGCGCCTCCAGGGAGAAGCCCGCTCCCCTGCCCGGGACGACGTCGATGGTCAGGTGGGTGTGGCTCCACAGCTCGAACTGCGCCCGCGACATCCACACCGGCACCGGCTCGGGCGCGCCCACGTCGAGGTCGCCCAGGCGCACGTCGGAGGCCCCGGTGCGGAACTCCCCCGCCGGATAGCACATCGGGGAGCTTCCGTCGCAGCACCCGCCGGACTGGTGGAACATGAGCGGCCCGTGTTCGGCGCGCAGCTCGCGGAGCAGGGCGGCCGCCGCGTCGGTGACGGCCACCCTCTCCACGGCCGCGCCGTCGGCGCGGGGGTCCATCAGAACAGCCCCATCGCCTTGTCGGAGTAGCTGACCAGCAGGTTCTTGGTCTGCTGGTAGTGGTCGAGCATCATCTTGTGGTTCTCGCGGCCGATGCCGGACTGCTTGTACCCGCCGAAGGCCGCGTGCGCCGGGTAGGAGTGGTAGTTGTTCACCCACACGCGGCCCGCCTGGATGTCGCGGCCCGCCCGGTAGGCGGTGTTGCCGTCGCGCGACCACACCCCCGCCCCCAGCCCGTAGAGGGTGTCGTTGGCGGTCTTGAGGGCGTCGTCGTAGTCCTCGAAGCGGGCCACCGACACCACCGGGCCGAAGATCTCCTCCTGGAAGATCCGCATGCCGTTGTGGCCCGCGAAGACGGTCGGCGCGACGTAGTAGCCGCCGGACAGGTCGCCGCCGGGGTCCACCCGCTCCCCTCCGGCGAGCACATCGGCCCCCTCCCGGCGGCCGATGTCGATGTAGGACAGGATCTTCTCCAGCTGGTCGTTGCTGGCCTGCGCGCCGACCATGGTCTCGGTGTCCAGCGGGTTCCCCTGCCGGATCCGGCCGACGCGGGCCAGGGCGTCGCCCATGAAGCGGTCGTAGACGGCGTCCTGCACCAGGGCCCGCGAGGGGCAGGTGCACACCTCGCCCTGGTTGAGGGCGAAGAGTGCGAAGCCCTCCAGGGCCTTGTCGTAGAAGGCGTCGTCGGCCGCGGCCACGTCGGCGAAGAAGATGTTGGGGCTCTTGCCGCCCAGCTCCAGGGTGACCGGGATGAGGTTCTCCGACGCGTACTGCATGATGAGGCGGCCGGTGGTGGTCTCGCCGGTGAAGGCGACCTTGCTGACGCGGGGGCTGCTGGCCAGCGGCTTGCCCGCCTCCGCGCCGAAGCCGTTGACGACGTTGACCACGCCGGGCGGCAGCAGGTCGGCGACGAGCTCCATGAGCAGAAGGATCGAGGCGGGGGTCTGCTCGGCGGGCTTGAGCACCACCGCGTTCCCGGCGGCGAGCGCGGGCGCGAGCTTCCAGGTGGCCATGAGCAGCGGGAAGTTCCACGGGATGATCTGGCCGACCACGCCCAGGGGCTCCTGGAAGTGGTAGGCGACGGTGTCGCCGTCGATCTGGGAGGTGTGCCCCTCCTGCGCGCGGATCGCCCCGGCGAAGTAGCGGAAGTGGTCGACGGCCAGCGGCAGGTCGGCGGCCAGGCACTCGCGGACGGGCTTGCCGTTCTCCCAGGACTCGGCGACGGCGAGCCGCTCCAGGTTCTCCTCGACGCGGTCGGCGATCCGGTTGAGGACCAGGGCCCGCTCGGCGGCGGAGGTGCGACCCCAGGCGGGGGCGGCGCCGTGGGCCGCGTCCAGGGCCAGTTCCACGTCCTCCGCGCCGCTGCGGGCGACCTCGGTGAAGACGCGGCCGTTGACGGGGCTGGGGTTCTCGAAGTAGCGGCCCCGGACCGGCCGGACCCACTCGCCCCCGATCCAGTTGTCGTAGCGGGCGGCGTACTCGACGACGCTTCCGGGCTGGCCCGGGGGTGTGTAGATCGCCATGGAGGTCTCCTTGCTTCACCGGGCTCCGGCCGTGGGACCGGCAGCCGCTTCCGGGGAGGTCGGGAGGGTGACGCTAGTCACCGCCACGTTGCGACCACGTTGCGGTCGGGTCAGCCGCCGAGCCAGCGCAGCCTGCCGCGCAGGGCGGCGTGGCGCGGGGATGCGGGGTCGAGGGCGCGCAGCACGGCGGTCAGGACGCGGGGATCGTCGCGCCACTCGGGGTGCTCGGCCCAGTCCAGGAGCACGTCCGGTGCGGCGTTGGCGCCCAGGGCCTCGCACACCTCGGCCTGGAGGCCGTCGCGGACCTCGGCCACACCGGGCGCCTCGGAGCGGGGCAGGACCGGCCCGGCGTAGGCGTCCAGGGCCCGCCGGTAGGCGCCCCCGGCCAGGTGGCGGCGCACCTCGTCCACGTCGGTGGCCAGCGGACGGCACAGCCGGTAGGGACGGGAGGCGAGCAGGCCGGGGCCGAGGAGGCGGCGCAGGCGCGACACCTCGGCGCGGACGGTGACCGGGGAGGCGTCCCGCTCGTGCAGCCGGGCGCCGAGCTCGTCGCCGGTCAGTCCGCGCGGGCTGCGGGCGAGCAGGAGCAGGATCTCGGAGTGGCGGGCGCTCAGGGCCAGGTCGCGGCCGTCCAGGGTGAGCCGTGCGCCGTCACGCCCCAGGACGCGGAGCCGGTCGTCCCCGGCGGGTCCGCGGTCCCCGTCGGTGGCGGCGCCCGCGCGCGGGCCGGTGGGCGCGGGGCCCGCCCGGACCGCCCGCCGCCGTCCCGGCGCGGGCCCCCGGGCCCCGGCGCGCAGGGCGCGCAGCTCCGCCTCCGCCGCGGTGGCGGCGGCGCGGACCAGGGCCAGGGCCTGCGGCGAGGCGAGGTGGCGGTCCCCGGTGAGGTCGAGGACGCCCAGGAGGGCGCCGGTGCCGGGGTCGTGCAGGGGCGCCGCTGAGCAGCTCCAGTGCTGCACGCCCCGGGCGAAGTGCTCGCTGGCGAAGACCTGGACCTCGTGGTCGAGGGCGAGGGCGACGCCGGGCGCGTTGGTGCCGACCGCGTGCTCGTGCCAGTTGGCGCCCTCGACGAAGTACATGTCCTCGGCGCGGCGGCGGAGCCGGTGGTCGCCCTCCACCCACAGCAGGCGGCCCGCGGCGTCGCCCACCGCGAGGATCTGGGGGCCGGGCGCGGTGTCGACGAGCAGGTGCCGCAGCAGCGGCATGACGGCGGCCAACGGGTGCGCGTCGCGGTGGTCGCGCAGGTCGGGGCCGGTGAGCTCTACCCGGGGCAGGGCGGTGTCGGGGTCCACGCCGTGCTGGGCGCTGCGCCGCCAGGAGGCGCCGACGACGGGGCGGACCGGGCCGCTGACGCGGCCGGAGTCGGTGAAGCGCGTGTGCGCGACCGCCACGTCCCGGCGCACGGCCTCGGGGTCGGCTTCCCACGGCCACGCGTTCCACGGACCCGGCATGCGCGCTTCCCTCCGCCGAGGCGACGGCGGGCCGTGCCGACGGACCGCCCGACACCCCGATTGAAGCCGCGTCCGCCCCTTCTGACAAGGGGCCGGTGCGAACCGGACGCGCTCCGGCCCGTGCGCGCGGACCCGCCCCGGACGGGCGGGTCCTCCTTGGCGCCCGCCTCAGAACTCCTCGCGGACGCGCTCCCTGCCGGGGCCGCAGAGCCAGTAGGCGGGGTAGGCCCGCACGTCCTCCACGGTCGGCGCGGCCGGGGGCGCGGCCGGGTAGGGGTCGCTGCCCCAGTCGAAGCGCGGGCGCAGCTCGCGCGCGGTGGCTCCGTCGGGGAGGGCGTCGCGCCCGGCGGGGGTCAGGTAGGTCCCGGCCGGGGTCCTGCGGGCCAGGCCCGCCTCCACCAGGGGCTGGGCCAGCTCCTCCTCCACCCGCCCGTCCCACCGGGTGGTCGCCGCCGCGGTCCCCAACAACGCTGTCAGGTCCTTGATCAGTGTGCTCATGGGCAAACGGTAGCGATCGGCGGCCCCGCGCACCCGGGCATTGCCGAACTCGGGAGAGTGCACCGGAACACACACGAGCGCCGGTTCGGAGCGGGTGCGCGGTCGGCCCGCGCGGCACGCGCGGCCGAGGGCCCCGACCAGCCGCGCCCCGGGCCGGCCCGCGCGGCACGCGGACGCGGGCGGACCCGGGTGCCGGCTCAGACCGGCCGCCACCCCTCCTCGCCGGGCGGGTCCGCCACGAGCGCGGCGAGGGCGACCGTCATCGCCACCCGGGCCCGCGGGTCGTGCAGCGGCAGGTCCGCGACCCGGCCCATCCGGCGCAGCCGGTACCGCACCGTGTTGGGGTGCAGGCCCAGCAGCTCCGCCGCCCGCCCCAGGTCCCCGTGCACGTACAGCCAGGCGCGGAGCGTGCGCGCGTGGTCGGTGCCGTGCTCGGCGTCGTACCGGACCAGGTCCGCCACCGGGTTGCGGACGGGCATGCGCCCGGCCTCGGCCACCAGGCGCAGGCGGCGCAGCAGCACGGAGTCCCAGGCGTCGTCGTAGACGACCGCGTCGGCGCCCTCGGGCGCCTGCCCGTGCAGCGTCAGGCACTCGTCCGCCTCCTGCCTGCTGGCGGGCAGGCCCGCGGCGTCGGCGGTGCCGCCCACCCCGGCCACCACGCCCAGCCGGTCGGGCAGGCCGCGCAGCGTGGAGCGGACCCACTCCACCGCCGGTGCGGGGTCGTCCCCGCACGGCAGCACGGTGTACACGGTGGTTCCGAGCAGGGTGCTGCGCCCCGGACGCGACCAGCCGAAACCGGTGGTGACCTGCTCGAACAGGTGCAGGATCGCGGCCTCGGGCTCGGTGCGGGCGCGCGCCTGGAAGGCGATCACCCGCAGCCCCGCCCCGAGCAGGCCGATCCGCCCGGCCGTCTGCGCCGGGTCGGCGGAGCCCTCCAGCAGGTCGATCACCGATTCCGACTCCACCTGCCGCTCCAGGTCGCTGCTGACCCTGGCGCGCAGCATGTGCAGCCCGACCGTGTGCGCTCCCTCGCTCAGCGTCCGGGAGCGGTCCGCGTCCAGCGGGGCGTCGCACGCCACCCACAGCGTGCCCAGGAGTTCGCGGCCCACCCGGATCGGCGCGGCGGTGCGTCCGCCCATGCCGAGTTCGGGTATCCCCGGCACGAACCGGGGTCCGGTCGCGGCGGCCAGCCGGGTGAGCACCCCGTCGGCGTCGAGGCGTTCGCGGACCCGCTCGGGGACCCGCCGGTCCACGAGGGTGTCGCGCCGCACCCGGTCGGTGCCGCCCTGGGAGGCCGAGTAGGCCACCACGCGCGAGGCGCGGTCCTCGATGGTGACGGGTCCGCCGACCTCGGCGGCGACGGTGTCGGCCAGGGTGAACAGGTCGCTGGGGCCGCGCCCGGCCTCGGTCTCGCGCCCCTCCAGGACCAGCCCGTAGACGACCCCGGAGACCTGGCTCCACGACACGGCGGGCTCCACGACCAGGAGGGCGGGGCCGCCCTGGCCCAGGCGTGCGCGCACGTCGTCGCCGGGTTCGGTCGCGGACCGGATGATGACGACGGTCGCGCGGGCCTGCTCCGCCAGGCGCACCGCCTCGGCGGCCGAGTCCACGCCGACGGCGAGGAAGGCGTCGCCCAGCTGCGGCACGTCGTCGGTGGGGTCGTGCATGGCGACGCTGCGCAGCTCCCTGCGGCGCAGCGGCTCGGGGCCGACGAGCCGGGCGCCGTAGCCGCCCAGGACGTTGACGAGACGGTCGAGGTGGATCACGCCCGCTCCTTTCCCCGGCGGCGGAGTTGTTCCGCGGCCACAAAGGGGCCTCACCTGTTTGTCGCCCGAGGATAACGCCCGGCCCCGTCCCCGTGGACACACTCGTGGTAGGCGGCGGCCCCCCGTGTCGGCCGCCGCTGTGCTCGCCCCGTCCGCGGACCCGCTTCCGCGGCGCGGGCCCTGAAGACAAGGAACGTTCATGGCCAGGACCACCGACCGATGGATGACCCGGGAGGCCTACGAGCGGCTCCGGGAGGAGCTCCGGACGCTGCGCGCGCTCCCCGACGACGACCCCGGCACCGGGGCGGACCGGGGCGCGGGGGACGTACTCCCCGCGCCCCGCTACATTCACGACCCCGCCGTGCGGCAGGCGCGCGTGCACACCATCGAGCGGCTGCTCAGCGAGGCCGTCGTGGACGAGGCCGCGCCCGACGACGGGATCGCCGCGCCCGGCAAGGTGCTCACCATCCGCTACGACGGCGAGGAGGAGGACGAGGTGTTCCTCCTCGGCGTCCGGGACGCGTCCGTGGCGGACCGGATGACGGTGTACTCCCCGGAGTCCCCGCTGGGCGCGGCGCTGGTGGGCGCCCGCCAGGGCGAGCGGCGCACGTTCACCGCGCCCCGGGGCACGGTCATCGGGGTCACCCTGCTCAGGGCCGAGCCGTACCGGGCCGCCGTCGTGCACTGACCCCGGTCCCGGGGACCCGCCGGGGACGGAGCGGGGCCCGCCGTGGGGGGTGGACCCCGGTCGGGACGGACCGCAGGGGGGCGGAAAGGCGCGGGAAGGGCGGGGACCGGGGAGGGGCCCGCCGCACGCCTTCCGGTTCCGGCCCGGGAATTCACCGCGGGATTTTCTCCGCGGCGTGTTCCCGGGCTTTTCCCCCGGTTTCCCGCGCTCCTTTCGACGCGCTTTCCCGCGCGTCCTCCCCGTGCCCGATTCCGCGCCGGGGCGGGGCCGTCGGCGGATGACACGGGGGAGATTCCGTCCCGGGCCCTCTCCGGGGGCGCCCCGGGCACGCGGAACGCCAGGTCCGGGGGGTTCCCTTCCCCGTCGGCGCTCGCGCCGCGACCGCCCGTGCGCGGCCGGGGCGCGCGTCCTCCCGGGGCGCCACCCGTCGCGAACGGCTTCCGAACGGCGTTCCCGGCGTATCCGGACACCGGTGGAACGGTCATACCGGAGAAAGCGGAAAGGACCCCAGATTCCTTTCTCCCGGGGAACGCCGTTTCCCTCCGGCGGGAAAAGCGGACCGCCCCGAAGGCCCGAGGGATTTCCCCCGCGACCCGCGCGCACCGTTTCCGGAGGGGGAGGGTCACGACCGCCCGGTTCCGGGTAGCGGGGTGGGGGACCCCGCGGGAACACGCGGGCAGAAAGTACGGACACCCGAAGCGGAGAGGGCGATGCACATGAGCGCGGACACCGACGACGCGCGCTGGGCGCCGGTCAGGGACTGGCACGCGGCGGTGAGCGCACGGGACCTGACGGCGGCGAAGGCGGTCGTGGACCCCGACATCAGGGTCGGCGGCCCCCAGGGCTCCGCACAGGGAGTGGAGGCCTTCCTGGACTGGGTCCGCGACTCGGGCATCCGCGTCGAACCGGTCCGCTGGCACACCGTGGACGAGCACCGCGTCGTGGTCGAGCAGGACGCCGCCTGGCCCGGTCGCGCCGACTCGGGCCCCGAGGCGGCCCCGGTGCGCACCGCGACCCTGTTCGAGGTGCGCCACGGCCTGATCACCGCCGCGCTCCGCTACGACGAGGGCGTGGAGGCGGCCCTCGACGCGGCCCGGCGCACCTCCTGACGCCGCGTACGTGCCGGGGCGCCGCAGGCACGCCGGCCTCGCGACACGGCCCGGGGCGGCCGGTACCGGTATCGGTGCGCCCCGGGTCGGTGTGGGGTGGGGGCCCGGGTCAGGGGGCCGCCGGTCTGCCGATGGTGCGGAGGAGGACGTGCGCCTCGTCGAGGCGGCCGGGGAAGGCCTCCGGGTTCTCCGCCAGCCGCATGGCGGTCAGCTCGCAGGCCATGGCGGTGTGGGCGGCGAGCACGGCGACTTTCTCGGCCGCACCCGCCTCCACCAGGGCGCCGGCGAACCGGTGGGCGCGCTGCTGGCGGGTGAGCAGGTAGCGCGAGCGCAGCTCACCGCTCTCCCGGAGCAGGCGCGCCAGGACGGCGGAGTGGGCCGGGGAGAGCGCGGTGTGCGGCCTGACGGCGGCGTCGGCCTCCCTGAGCAGTTCGACGGCGGCGCCGAGGTCCTCGCCCAGCGGCCGGGGAGCCTTCTCCAGCACGTAGGCGCACATGCGGTCGGCCTCGGCGCCGTCGTCGGCGAACAGCACCTGTTGTTTGTCGCCGAAGTACCTGAAGAAGGTGGTCCGGCCGACTTCCGCGCGTTCGGCGATCGCGGCGACCGTGACGTTGTCGAATCCGTGCTCCGCGAAGAGCTGGAAGGCTGCTGACACGATCATGGCCCGGGCCTTACGCCGTTTGCGGGCGTGGAGCGTGTCGGGGGGGTGGTGCATGAGGCGACCCTATCGAGTGGGAACCCGGTTCTCTTCGGTACGCGGGACCATTGGGACGGTAGTCCTGAAACGCACCGCGAGATCGGGGAGCGGGAAGTCGTCTGTCCTGTTGTAGCGGGAACGCATCCGGTGGGCACAGGCCGAAACCCACGCGGGCGCACTGGTTGGCCCGGAATTTTATTGCAGAGCGGGGTTCCTCTGACAACCGCCTTCCGGACCGTGCGGAACATCTACCCGGAAAGCGGTTCCCCTCTCACCGGATTTCGCCTTCCGAGCGGACGGAGCGGGAGCCATTCCGGATCGGTCCCCATGAACCTCTTCCGGGAAAACGTTCGGTTTCCTTACTGTTTCCCGGCCGGGGAACGCGGCCCGCCGGGGCGCGCGGCCGCCGATTGTCAGTGGCCTGTGCCACAGTGGAGACCTCGATCCCATTCTGGAGCTGGTCATGGCATATCTCCTGGTCATCGGCACACGCAAGGGGCTCTTCACCGCCCGCAGCGAGGATCGGCGGGCGTGGGAGGTGAGCGGCCCGCACCGGCTCGACTCCGCGGACTACGCCAGCATGAGCGCGGTGTACGCGGTCGGCGTCAACCCGCACAGCGGCCGTATCCTCGCCGGAGCGGAGAGCTCGCACTTCGGACCGAGCGTCTGGTACAGCGACGACGGGGGCGCCACCTGGCACGAGCCCGGGGCGGCGCCCATCGCCTTCCCCGAGGACACCGACGCCTCCCTCGTCCGGGCCTGGCAGTTCGCCTTCGGCGACGAGGCCGACACCGTGTACGCGGGGGTGGAGCCGCACGCCCTGTTCCGGTCCTCCGACGGCGGGCTGCGCTTCGAACTCGTCCGCGCCCTGTGGGACCACCCCCACCGCGCCGACTGGTTCCCCGGGGCGGGCGGCGGCGCGGTCCACACCATCCTGCCCGGCGTCCTCGGCGCGGGCGAGCGCGTGCCCGGAGCCGTGACGGTGGCCATGTCCACCGGTGGTGTCTACCAGACCCGCGACGACGGTGCCAGCTGGGCTCCGGCCAACCGGGGGATCTCGGCGGTGTTCCTGCCCGACGAGGAGCCCGAGTACGGCCAGTGCGTGCACAAGGTGGCCGCCGGGCCGGGCGGCGTGCTCTACGCGCAGAACCACCACGGGGTGTACCGCAGCTCGGACCCCGCGGGGAAGGGGTGGACGGCCGTGGAGACCGGCCTGCCCACCGACTTCGGGTTCGCGGTGGTCGCCCACCCGCACCGGCCGGAGACCGCGCTCAACTTCCCGGTGGTGAGCCAGGAGGTGCACCTGCCGCCCGACCACCGACTGGGCGTGTACCGGACCGACGACGGGGGCGGCAGCTGGCGGCCGTTCACGGAGGGCCTGCCGCGGGAGCCCTACTTCGGGATCGTGCTGCGCGACGGCGCCTGCACCGACGGGGCGGACGTGCCCGGGTTCTACTTCGGCACCCGGTCGGGCGACGTCTACGCCGCCACCGACGACGGTGACGGCTGGCACCCGGTGGTCCAGCACCTGCCCGACGTCCTGTGCGTACGCGCCGTGGAGGTGTGAGATGCGGGTGACGGTACACCTGCCGGGGCTGCTGAGGGCCGACGCCGACGGCGCGGCCCACGTCCCGGTGGAGGTCGGGGACGGGACCGCGCTGGGCGGGGTGCTGGACGCGCTCGCCGCCCGGTATCCGGGGCTGGACCGGCGTATCCGCGACGAGCAGGGGCGGCTGCGCCGCTACGTCAACGTGTTCGTGGACGAGGACGAGTGCCGCGGGGTCGGCGGGCTGGCGGCGCCGGTCCGCGACGGCGCGGACGTGCGCGTGTTGCCCTCGGTCGCCGGGGGCTGAGGCCGTCCGCGCAGACCGGGCGGTCCGGGCCGTCCGGGCGGCAGATGAGGCAGGGGTGCCCGACCGGCCGGGCGGGCGCGGTTCCCGGCCGCGGGGCTGAGGCGTCCGCGCGGTAAGCCATCCCGATCCCGGTGCACGGGGCGCCGCAGGGCCTCAGCCGACGCCGCCGCGGGGCGGGCGCCCCGGTCGAGCGGCCCGTGGGACCGGTGCGGTGGCCGGAGAGGTGCACCGATCCGCCGCCTCACGGGGTTGTCCGGGTGGGGTCCGGTTCCGTGGAGGTCGGCGGGTGGGCGCCGCCGTCGGAGGCGGTCGGGTTCCGGTGCCGGGCCGTGCCCCCGTCTGCGGCCGGGGAGCCGGAGCGCTCGGCGCGCAGGGGCACCGGGCGCAGGTGGGTCAGGCTCCGCCACACCCACTCCAGCGGGCCGAGCCGGAACCGGCGCGCCCACAGGTGGGCGAGGACGGCGGTCGCGGCGAAGTAGGCGGCGGCCAGGGCGTACTGGGCCAGGGTGGGGATCGTTCCCTCGAACGGTCCCATGACCGCCAGGAACACCGCCGTGCTGCCCAGGTACACCGTGAGGGTCATCCGCCCGAGCGGGGCCAGGGCGCCCAGCACGCGCGAGGCCCTGCGGCCTCTCAGCACCAGCCACCACACCAGTCCCAAGTAGAACAGGGCTCCGCCCAGGTTCAGGAGGGTGTTCCCCAGGAGGACGACCACGATCTCGCCCACCGACCGCACCGGCGCGCCGTCGGCTCCGAACTCGGTCGGGAACACCAGGCTGCCGACGAGCGCGAGGACCACGCTGAGGCCCTGGACCACCGCGCCGAACACGAGCATGCGCAGCGGCAGGCGGGAGGCCCCCCGCGCACCGGTCGCGGGATCGGCGGTGAGCTCCGGGCGGCGGGCCAGCCACACGCCCACGCAGAAGAACCCGAGGGTCTGCGGGACCAGCATCGCCGAGGCCCCCCAGGTGTGGTCCCCGAGGAAGGGCGAGAGCAGCAGGTCCGACACCGGCACGGCGGCGAACAGCACGGCCGCCGCGACCAGCGGTCGGCGGCGGGATCCGCCGAGCAGCAGCGGCACCAGCGGGGTCAGCAGCAGCGCCGCGACCGAGTACTGGGTGAGGATGTCCCCGTCGAAGACCGCCAGGTGCGGAAGCCCGAACAACAGCCCCAGGACGGCGTAGCGGCGCAGCATCACCGCCGCCGGACGCCCGCCGCGCCGGGCGGCGGACCGCCACGCCAGGACCACGCCCGCGCCCAGCAGCACCATGAGCATGGTCCTGGCCCTGCCCGACATGAGCAGGTTGAGCCCGCCGTCCACGAGGTCGGTCAGCAGGCCCGGGGCCCGGTTTCCCGACATCTCGACGGGATAGACCACCGAGGACGCGTTCATCATGACCACGCCGATCATCGCGAGCGCCCGGGCCACGTCCAGGAAGGCCACGCGCCGCGCGGGGGGCGCGAGGCCGGGGCCGACGCCGTCGGGCGCCGCCCCGGCCCCGTGCCGCGCCCCGGTCGTGTGCCGCGTCTCGGCCCCGGCCGTGTGGAGTGCTTCGCCCTCACACTGCGGCTCGGCCCCGTGCCGTCGCGGCCCCGTCGTGTCGTACCCCGCCTCGCTCATGCGGTGCCCTCTCCCCCTCCGAAGGTGAACGGCTCCCAGCCTCGCCTCCGGGCCCGTGCGCGCGCATCGACCGAACGGCCGACGCCCGGACCCGCCCGCCTCGTACCTTCGGCCGAGGCCCGCCGCGTCCTTGCCGCCTACGCTGGTCGCCATGGTCATGAACAGGGTGTTCGCGGCGCTCGGCGGCGGCCGGACCGGCGGTGCGCTGTCCCGGCTCGCGCCGTGGGCCGTGGCGTGCGCGCTCGCGGTGGTGTGGGCGCTGGACCTGCTGCGCGTCCACGGCGACTTCTCCCGTCCGGGCTGGATGGGGCCCCCGCACTCGGCCATGGACTACGCGCCGGTGGTCTCCGGCGGGGTGGTCTGCGTGCTCGCCCTGCTCGCCCTGCGCCCGTCGTCGGGACTGGCGGCGACCGCGGTGAGCGGCGCGGCGGCCTCGGCCGCGGTGACGGCGGCCTCAGCGGTGCTGTGGCCGTTGCCCATGGGGGAGGCGTTCGGATACGCCCTGGCGGGCTCGGAGGTCGGCGCGCTGCTGGTGCTGCTCGCCCTGGCCGGGCTGCGGTGCCGTCCCTGGCAGATCGGCGCGGTGTCCCTGTGCGCCTTCGCGGCCGCCCTCTCGGACTACCTGCGAGAGCCCGTCCCCTACTACGCGAGCCTGGCCAACACGTCGCTGACGTTCGTGGCCGTGGGACTGGCCCCGGGGCTGTACCTGCGGTGGCGGGAGGCCCAGCGGCGCTCCCACGTGGAACACGCCCGGTCCCAGGAGCGGCTGGCGATCGCCCGCGACCTGCACGACGTCGTGGCGCATGAGGTGACCGGCATCGTCGTCCAGGCCCAGGCGCTGCGCCACATCGCCGACCGCGACCCCGGCGCGGTGCGCAACGCGCTGCCCGAGATCGAGGCGGCGGGGGCGCGCGCCCTGGAGTCCATGCGCGGGATGGTCTCGCGGCTGCGGGAACCGGGTGACGTGCCGCTGGCCCCGGACGCCGCCGCGGGGCTGGCCCGGCTGGTGACACCGGCGGCCGGGAGCCGCCCGGAGGTGGCGGTGCGGTGCGAAGGTCCCGTGGACGCCCTGCCGCCGACCGCCGGAACGGCGGTGCTGCGGATCGCTCAGGAGTCGGTCACCAACGCGCTGCGGCACGCCCGGGGCGCCACCCGGGTGGAGGTGTCGGTGGAGGCCGGAGCGGAGGAGGTCGCGGTGCGGGTGGTCGACGACGGCCAGGGGGCCGCGGGCCCGTCCGGAGGCGGGTTCGGCCTGGTCGGCATGGCGGAGCGGGTGCGCCTGCTCGGCGGTGTGTTCTCCGCGGGTCCCCGGGACCGGGGCCGGGGCTGGGAGGTGGCGGCGCGGCTGCCGCTGGACCGGGCGGGCGGGGGCCCGGAGCGGCGTTCGACGGTCGGGGAGCAGGGGTGACGGTGACCGGGGCTCTCGGAAGGACGAGAAGGAGCAGGAGTGGTGACGGTGGCCGGGGAGTCTCGGGAGAAAGGGAGGGAGCAGGGGTGACGCTGGGGACCGGAGGGGAGTGGGCGGCGCCCGGCGACGGCGAGGCGCCGATCCGGGTGCTGCTGGCGGACGACCAGGCCATGGTGCGGACCGGGTTCCGGTACATGCTGGCGGCCGAGGACGGCGTCGAGGTGGTGGGCGAGGCCGGTGACGGCCTGGAGGCGGTCCGGCTGGCGCGGGAGCTGCGCCCGGACGTGGTGCTCATGGACATCCGGATGCCGGGGGTGGACGGCCTGGAGGCCACCCGGCGGCTGGCCGGTCCGGGGGTGGCCGACCCGCTCCGGGTGGTCGTGGTGACCACGTTCGACCTGGACGAGTACGTGCACGCGGCGATCACCGGAGGGGCGGTCGGGTTCCTGCTCAAGGACGCCGGGCCGGCCCTGCTGGTGGAGGCGGTGCGGGCCGCCGCCAGGGGCGACGCCCTGGTCTCTCCGAGGGTCACCGTTCGGCTGCTGCGGCACTTCGCGTCGGCGCCCCGGTCCGCGCCGGGGGACTGCGGGCTGACCGTACGGGAGTTGGACATCGTGCGCGCGGTGGCGCGGGGACTGACCAACACCGAGGTGGCCGGGGAGCTGTTCGTCACCGTGAGCACGGTCAAGACGCACCTGGCGAGCGTGCAGGCCAAGCTGGGGGCGCGCAACCGCGTGGAGGTGGCGGCCTGGGCCTACCGCAACGGGCACGCGGAGTAGGCGGGGCCCGGCTCCCGCCGCCCCTACCGGCACGCCCGCGTTCTGGCGCGACGGCGGGACCGGGAACCGTCCGGCGGCGGAACGCGTCCCCCGACCGCCGTGCCGCTCCCCGCAGGAGCGGCACGCCCGCGTTCTGGAGGCTCAGGGAGTGCACCGCTGTTCGACGAGAACAGGCCCACGCGTACACACATTGTGCGTACGATCTGGGGTATGACTACCGCCATGAAGGCAGAGAGAATCCACCTGAGAGTCGATGACCAGCAGAAGGCGCTGCTGGAGGCGGCGAGCAGCGCCTCGGGAGACACGGTCTCGTCCTTCGTCCTCAGCGCGGCCACCGCGGCGGCGGCGAACGTCCTGGCCGACCGGCGGGTCTTCACGTTGGACGACCAGGAGTGGGCCGCCTTCGACGCGGCCCTGGAGCGCCCCGCGCGCGACGTCCCCGGGTTGCGGGAACTGCTGGCCGAACCCGGTGTGCTCGACGAAGACGGACCACGGCCTCACGAGGACGACACGTGAAGCACGGGTTCGGACCGGTCGAACCGCTCACCGCACACCACACGACGGCCGACTTCGACTGCGGGTCGCACGCCCAGTCCGACTGGTTGGCCGAACACGCGCTCCAGGCGCACCGCTCAGGCGGATCACGGGTCTACGTCGTGTGCGGCGAAGGCCCGGAGACCGATGGCCGGGTGGTCGGCTACTACGCCCTGGCCGCTGGAAGCATCGCTCCCTCCGTGGCTCCCGGTCGGCTCCTGCGCGGCGCCGGCGGTTACCACCAACCCGTGGTCATCCTGACCAGGCTGGGAGTCGACACCCGTGTCCAGGGGGTGGGGCTCGGCAGAGCCCTCGTGGTCGACGCCCTGCGCCGGGTCGCGGTGGCTTCCGAGACGATCGGTGTCCGAGCGCTCCTCATCCACTGTGAGAGCGAATCAGCACGGCGGTTCTACCTGGGTCTCGCCCGGTTCGAGCAGAGCCCGAGCGATCCGATGCACCTCGTGCTGCTGATGAAGGACCTCCGCCGGGCACTCGCCTGACCCGCGAGGCGGCCCGGCTTCCGGCTGCCCTCTACCAGTTGGCGGGGGCGTAGTCCTTCAGGAAGCACCCGTGCAGGTCCTCGCCCAGCTCGCCCCGCACGATGGGGTCGTACACGCGCGCGGCCCCGTCCTCCAAGTCCAGGGGCGCGTGGAACCCGGCCTCGGCCAGCCGCTCCTTCTCCGGGTGCGGGCGCTCGTCCGTGATCCACCCGGTGTCCACGCTGGTCATCAGGATGCCGTCGGACTCCAGCATCTCCTGGGCGCTGGTGCGGGTGAGCATGTTGAGCGCGGCCTTGGCCATGTTGGTGTGGGGGTGCCCCGGCCCCTTGTAGCCGCGGCCGAACACCCCCTCCATCGCCGACACGTTCACGATGTAGGTGCGGCGCGCGGAGGACGCGGCCAGGGCCGGGCGCAACCGGTCCACCAGCAGGAACGGCGCGCTCACGTTGCACAGCTGCACCTCCAGCATCTCGACGGGGTCGACCTCGCCGATCCGCCGCGTCCAGCTGTTCACCGGGGCCAGGTCGGGCACCAGCCCTCCGGCGTCGATCGCCGTTCCGG
Organism: Nocardiopsis sp. M1B1; assembly: GCF_052466615.1. Lineage (NCBI taxonomy): Bacteria > Bacillati > Actinomycetota > Actinomycetes > Streptosporangiales > Nocardiopsidaceae > Nocardiopsis > Nocardiopsis sp. M1B1. The sequence continues at coordinate 429,889 of NZ_CP196194.1, read as the reverse complement.
TGCGCACCCGCTCCATCGACGCGGAGCCCGTGGTCAGCGCCAGGGACGTGAGCATGGCCGGGGTGAGCGCGTGGGTCGCCGGGGCGTCCCGCTCCGGGCCGGTGGAACCCTCCAGGGCGCGCGGGCGCACGCCGCCCAGCACCAGCGGCTCGGGCAGGCCCTCGCCCGTGAGCGGTTCGGCCTCGGCCTCGGCCAGCGGCCCGTAGGAGCCGGGCGACCGGCGCACCGTCTGGGCCGCGTTGTTGATGAGGACGTCCAGCGGCCCCTGTTCGGCCACCGAGTCGGCCAGCCGCAGCACCTGGGCGGGGTCGCGCAGGTCGATGCCCACCACCCGCAGCCGGTGCAGCCACTCGCCGCTGTCGGGCATCGCGGCGAACCTGCGCACCGCGTCGTTGGGGAACCGCGTGGTGACGGTGGTGTGCGCGCCGTCCCTCAGCAGCCGCAGGGCGATGTACATGCCGATCTTGGCCCGGCCGCCGGTGAGCAGGGCCCGGCGCCCGGTCAGGTCGGTGCGGGCGGCCCGGCGCTCCCTGTTGAACGCGGCGCACGCGGGGCACAGCTGGTGGTAGAAGGAGTCGACCTCCCGGTACTTCTCCTTGCAGATGTAGCAGGGCCGGGGCCTGCTCAGCACGCCCGCGAGGGCGCCGCCGCTGCCGCTGGTGAGGGCGCGGCCGTTGGTCTCGTCGTCGATCCGGTCCGGCGCCGCGGTGGCGGTGGCCGCGAACACGGCGCTGTCGTGGGCCCGGCGGGCGGCCTGGCGCTCCTTGCGGCGCTGCTCCTTGACGTTCTTGAACAGGCGGGCGGTCGCGCGCTGGAGGGCGACCGAGTCCGGGTGGTCGCTGGGCAGCTCGCCGGCGCGGGCGATCACGTCCAGGCACGCGGCCAACCGGTCGGGGTCGATCCGCTCCGCCGGGTGCTCCGTTTCCTCCGGCAGCGTCCGGGTACCCGTGTCCGTCATCGTCTCTGTCACCGCTCCACCGCCGCGCCGCGGTCGTCGCGGCCGGCCTCCCGTTCCCTGTGTCCGGTGGCTCCCGACTCGGGGCCATCAGGAACTGTATGCGCACCCCGGGACCGCGCGGAGCACGGTCCGGTGGAGCCGGTGCGCATCGGGTGGGAGCGACGGGTGAGTATGGGAGGGGAGAACGTCGCCGCGTGGGGAGTACGGACCGTACGGGTGTGACGTAGGAACGAGGGACGGCCGGGCGGAGCGCGGCGGTCCCGCAACCGGGGGGTAGGAGCCGTGACCCAGCACAAGGCCGCCGCGAGCGCGGAGGGCGGCGCCGAGCGCGAACTCGTGGTTCTGCTCGACGAGGAGCACCGGCGCGTGGGAGTCGCCGACAAGGCCACCGTGCACACCGGGGAGACACCGCTGCACCTGGCGTTCTCCTGTTACGTCCTGGACGCGGACGGGCGGGTGCTGATCACCCGCCGGGCCCTGGGCAAGACCACCTGGCCGGGGGTGTGGACGAACAGCTGCTGCGGCCACCCCGGCCCGGACGAGGACCTCGACGCGGCCGTACGCCGCCGGGTCGGCCAGGAGCTGGGGATGCGCGTCAGCGGGGTGCGGCCCGCGCTGCCCGACTTCCGGTACCGGGCGGTGTCGGCCGAGGGGATCGTGGAGAACGAGTTCTGCCCGGTCTTCTGGGCGCGCGCGGAGGAGGGCCCGGACCCCGACCCGTCGGAGGTGGCCGAGTACGCGTGGGCGGAGTGGGCGGACCTGGTGGCGGTCGCCGAACGGACACCGTGGCTGCTGAGCCCGTGGGCGGTGGAGCAGATCCCCCGTCTGCGGATCCCCCACCAAAACGTGCTCTGAGCCGTGCGGCGGACCCGGGGACGGGGACGGGTCCGGGGCGCCGTGCGGCGGAGGCGGGAGGGGCCCCGCGCCGGATACCGGTCGCGGGAACGGTGGGCGCGAGGGCGGCGACCGGGCGGCCGGGAGGCGCGAAGGGCCCCGCGCCCGGGTAGGAACGGGGTGGCCGTCCCCTACCCCCTCCCTGGAGCCGCTCCCATGTCCGAACGCCCCGCCGGGCGACCGCTCCGCCCGGCCGCCCTCGTCCTCGACGTCCTCGACACCCTCTTCCCCCTCGCGCCCCTGGAGTGGCGGTTCCGGGAGGCCGGAATCCCCCGGGTGCTCATGACCCGCTGGTCGGACCACCTGCTGCGCGACTCGTTCGCCCTGGCCCTGGTGGGCGGCGACGGCGCCGACCGCTCCTTCGAGGACGTGGTCCGGGGAGCGCTGCGCGACATCACCGGCCACCAGATCGCCCCCTCCGCCGAGGACTCCGTCGTCGAGGGGCTGGCCGGACTCGACCCCCGCCCCGAGGCGGCCGCCGCGCTGCGCGCCGCGTGCGGGGCCGGGGTGCCCGTCGCGGTCCTGGGCGACCACGACGACGCGCTGGCCCGGGGGCTGCTGGAGCGCGCCGGCCTGCTCGACCTGGTGGAGGATGTGCTGGCCGCCCGCCCCGCCGGGGAGTGGCGGCCCGCGCCGGGCGCCTACCGGGCCGCCGCGCGGTCCCTGGGGGTCGCCCCGGAGCGGCTGGCCCTGGTCACCGCGCACGGATGGGACGTGGCGGGGGCGCGGAACGCGGGTCTGGTGACCGGCTGGTCCTCCCACCTGGAGGGGCGCTTCCCGTCGGTCTTCGCCCCTCCGGACGTCTCGGGCCGCGACCTGGCCGAGACGGTGGACGGGCTGCTCTCCCCGCCCACCGGGGGGCCGGGGGCTCAGGTGACGTAGAACGGCCCCGGGCGGTCCTCGTGGGCGTGGCCGATCCGGTCGAGGATGCGCTGGGGCATGTCCGGCAGGGCCCTGGGCGGGAACCAGCGCACGTCCAGGCTCTCGTCGCCGCTGGCGTCGGGCGCCCCGCCCACGGGGCGGCAGCGGAAGGCCAGGTCGAGGAACTGCACGCGGTCGCCGTTGGGGTAGGTGAAGGGCTCCTGGGCGACCACGCTGGTGAGCCGCTCCACCTCGACCTCCACCCCGGTCTCCTCGCGCACCTCGCGGACCACGGCCCGGGCGGGCTCCTCCTCCGGTTCCAGGATGCCGCCGGGCGTGGACCAGCGGCCGTCGTCCGCCCGCCGGTGCAGGAGGACCTCGCCCTCCTCGTTGACCACCACCGCCGTCACCCCGACGAGGGGGAGGAGGCCGTGGCCGACGTGGCTGCGGAGGGCGAGGAGGAAGTCAGGAACGGGCATGGGCCCGAGGGTAGCCCCGGGACGCGTCGCGCGGGTACACACCCTGCTGAGCGGCGGGCGACGCCCGCGGAACGCGCCTCAGCCCTTGCCCCGGGCGGCGCGGAGCTCGGCGTACTCCTCGGCCAGGATCGACATCAGCACCGCGTCGTGCCACTCGCCGTCCCAGCGCAGGGCCCCGCGCCGGACGCCCTCCCGGACGAACCCCGACCGGGCGTAGGACCTCTGCGCGCGGGTGTTGAACGCGAACACCTCCAGGGCGACCCGGTGCAGCCCGGCCACGGTGAAGGCGTACTCCAGCACGAGGTCCGTGGCCTCGGTGCCGTAGCCCCTCCCGGTGACGGACATGCCGTTGAGCGCGATCCGGTAGCCGACGCCGGCGTTGTCCGGGTCGAGGTCGATCAGCGCGCACTCGCCCACGGGCGCGCCGCCCTCCCTCTCGAAGACCACCCAGTCGGCGCGGTCGTGGTGGTCGGGCCGCGTCGCGGCCCAGCGCACCAGCTCCTCCCTGGTGAACTCCCGGTGGGTGCCGGTGAGGCGGCGCACCTCGGGGTCCATGCGCAGTACCGGTTCGATGAAGTGCTCACCGGTCCCGGCGTCGAGCGGTTCGAGGCGGACCCCCTCCCCGGTGAGGACGGGCTGGTCGCGGAAGACGTCGGGAGGCACCATGCCCGGGATCCCACCAGAGGGGTCGGCCGCGCGCAACGGCTTTTCCGGTCCGGCTTCCCGGCCCCGGCTCCGGCTCCGCCCCCGGTTCCACGGTTCCGGTCCGGCCTTCCGGTCCGGGCTCCGGCTCCGGCTCCGGATTCCCGATCCCGGCGTCGCCCCCGGTTCCAGGATCGCCTCCCCGGTCACAGCCGCCTCCTCCGCCGCGTCCGCCCCCGCGGCCACGCCCTGCCGGGGCAGCGCCCCCGCTCACACCGTCGGCTCCCTGTACGATCCGGGCACGGTGTGCCGTGTCGGACGGGACGAGGGGGACCAGGTGTCGGTCGGTTCGGGAACGGTGAGCTTCCAGACGGTCCGGGAGACCAACCTGGGCGTCGTGCTGCGCACGGTCCGCGAGCTGGCCCCCTGCTCGCGCGCGGCGGTGGCCGCGGCCACCGGGCTGAACAAGACCACGGTGTCCAGCCTGGTCGCCGACCTCATGGCGCGCGGGCTGGTCCGCGAGACCGGGCGCTCCTCCCGGCAGCGGGTGGGACGCCCCGGGGTGCTGCTGGACCTGGACGACTCCTCGATCGCGGCGATCGGCCTGGAGGTCAACGTGGACTACCTCTCGGTGGTCGCCGTGGACCTGCTCCAGCGCGAACTGGTCAGCCGCCACGTCCCCTTCGACGCCCGGTCGGCCGGGGCGGAGGCGTGCGCGCGGCACATCGCGCGCACCCTGGGCGCGACGGCGGCCGACCCCGCGCTGCGCGGGCGCACCGTCGTGGGGGTGAGCGTGGCGGTCCCGGCGCTGATCGACGCCCCCTCGGGGACGGTCACGCACGCGCCCAACCTGGGCTGGCGCGACGTGCCGCTGCGCGACCGGCTGACGGAGCTGCTGCGCGAGGAGGGGGCGGGGGACGTCCCGGTGCGGGTGGACAACGACGCGAACCTGGGCGCGGTGGCCGAGTACCGGGTGGGGTCGTTCGCGGGGACGGCCGACCTCGCTTACCTGACCGGCGAGGTCGGGATCGGCGCGGGCATCCTGACAGGGGGCGGGCTGCTGCGCGGCGCCAGCGGGTTCGCGGGCGAGGTGGGCCACCTGTCGCTGTCCCCGGACGGGCCGGAGTGCGCGTGCGGGCGGCGCGGCTGCCTGGAAGCGCTGGCGGGGATCGGGGCCATCCTGCGCGGGGCCGTCCCCGACCGGTTCCCGGACCACCCGCTGTCGGGCAGCGACGTCGCCGAGCTGGTGGGGACGGCCGTGGAACGCGCCGAATCGGGTGACGACGCCGCCGTCGGCGCGCTGGAGCGGGCGGGCACGTGGCTGGGCCGGGGCCTGGCCGTGCTGATCAACGTCACCAACCCGAGCCTGGTGGTGCTGGGCGGCTACTTCGTGCCCCTGGGCCCGTGGCTGCTGCCGAACTGCCGGGCGGAGGCGGCGGCGAGCGCGTTCGCGCCGGACGCGGGCGGCTGCCGGGTGGAGCTGTCGTCGCTGGGGCTGAGCGCGGCGGCCCGGGGCGGGGCCACCGCGATGATCCACTCGCTCGACGCCGGGCTGCTGCCCCTGCCCGAGCCCGTCGCACCGGCCCCGGAGTCCGGCGAGGAGTCCGCCGCGGACCCCGCCGTGGAGCCCGCCGAGCACCCGGCGGCGGACACGGCACAGCCGGACGGAAGCACCGCGGACACCGTGTAGTGCCGTGACCGGGAGGATTCGCCGGGCCCGCCCGTCCACCGGGATCTCGTACCCGTAGCGCGCAACGACCGCCCGACCTCGCCCAGAGGCAGGTCGGCCCCCCCGCGTCACACCGGCAACCTTTCCGGACCGCTACCGGAGGGCCGTGCGGGGCGGCGTTCAACCCGCCCCGAACAGGGGATTCACCCTCGTTCCGGCGTTCCGGCTCCGGAGTCCGCACCGGACTCCGCGATACCTGCACTCTCCTATAGTGGACAACACACATATTGGCGCTATCCTCTAGCCATGTCCCTACGTCACGCCATCCTCGGACTCCTGTCCATCAAGCCGATGAGCGGCTACGACCTGAAGAAGGTGATCGACGAGAGCGTCGGGCACTTCTGGACGGCGGACCAGTCGCAGATCTACCGGACGCTCACCGGCCTGGTGGAGGAGGGCCTGGCCTCCCGCCGCACCGTGGTGCAGGAGGAGCGCCCCAACCTGCACCTGCACAGCGTGACCGCCCCCGGGCTGGCCGAGCTGGACCGCTGGCTCGCCTCCCCCCTGCGCACCCCGCCGACCCGGGACCCCTTCCTGGCGCGGCTGTTCTTCGCGGACCGGATGCGCACGGAGGACGTCCGGGAACTGCTGGACGCCCGCAGGCGGGAGGTGGGCGGGGAGCTGGCCGCGCTGGAGGCGATCGCCGTCCCGGCGGAGGCCGCCGGGCTCGGGCAGGCGCTCCGCCTGGCCACGCTCTCCTACGGCATCACCCTGGCCAGGGCGGAGCTGGACTGGCTCGACGCCACCGAACGACTGCTGGAGGACACCCCGTGAGCGAGCGGATATCGGCCCGGCTCGACAGGATCGCGGCGCGCTACGCCGCCAAGCCGGGGGTGTCGCTGATGAGCCTGGCCGTGGAGCAGCCCTCCACCGGGTTCGCCTGGAGCCACGGCGACACCGGGCGGCCGTACTTCGTCGCCAGCATCACCAAGCTGTACACCGTCGCGATGGTCATGCAGCTGCGCGACGAGGGGGTCCTGACCCTCGACACAACCGTCGCGGACCTGCTCGGCGCGGACACGATGCGCGGGCTGAACACGTACGGGGGCCGCGACCACGGCCCGGCGATCACGGTGCGCGAACTGCTGACGCAGACCTCCGGAATCCCCGACTACTTCGAGCAGAAGCGCCCCGACGGCACCACGTTCCTGGGCGACATGCTCCGCGAGGACGCCGCCTGGACCTTCGAGGACTTCCTCGACATGGCCAGGGCCATGCCGAGCCGGTTCGCCCCCTCGACCCCGGGCAGGGCGCACTACTGCGACACCAACTACCAGTTGCTCGGGCGCGTGGTCGAGGTGGCCACGTCCGGCGGCTACGACCGCGCCCTGCGCGCCCGGGTCCTCGAACCGCTCGGGCTGCGCGACACCTGGCTGTTCACCCCGCACACGCTGGACCGCTACGACGAGGTCGCCGCGCTCCTGCACGGCCGCACCCGGCTGCGCGTGCCCAGGACGATCGCCTCGTTCCCGCCCGACGGAGCGGTGGTCTCGACCTCGGCCGACCAGCTGCGGCTCCTGCGCGCCTTCGTCGGGGGCGAACTGTTCCCCGCGCGGTACCTGGCGGAGATGACCGCGCACTGGAACCCGGTGTTCTCGCGCCTGGTCCCCATCGACTACGGGATCGGGGTCATGCGGTTCAGGCTCCCGCGCTGGATGACGCCGTTCATCCCGTGCCCGGAGATGATCGGCCACTCCGGGGCCTTCGGGAACGTGCTCTACCACGTCCCGGAACACGGCCTCCACGTCTCCGGCACCGTCAACCAGATGCTCCCCCGCAGCCTGCCGCACAACATCCTGGCCCAGCTGGTGGCCCAGTTCCGGTGAGCCCCTCCGGGCCCCGCCGGTCCGGGAGCGCACGGCGGCCGCCACGGGAACCCGGGCGGCCGGGACGGCCCGCCCGGGTGTCCGGACGGGCCGGTCACGGACCGGCTCCGGCCCGCCGTCGGCAGCCCCGCGCCGGTCGACCCGTGTCGGGCCCGCCGCCGCTCAGTCCGCCTCCGGCGCCGGAGCGCCGCCGGTCAGGACCAGGTCGGCCACCGCCGTGCCCGGCCGGTCGAAGACCAGGTACAGGTCACGGATTCCCCCGGCTCCCCCCGCGTCCTCGAAGGCCGCGCCGACCTCGGTGAAGTCGTAGCCGTCCTTGCCCGCCGGGACGTCGGCCACCGCGGCGGTCGGCCCGTCCTCGGGGTCGTCCAGGCGGACGCGGACCGTGCAGGCGTGCTCGGCGTTCACCGTGAGGCGGCACCCGGTGGTCCCGTCGCCGAGGTCCACGCCGTGGAAGGCCGCCCACGCGCCGCCCTCCCGGGAGCGCACCGCGTCGCCCCGCTCGGGGGTGAGCGGGCACAGGGACGTGCCCCGGGCGTCGTCGTAGCCCGCGGCCGACCACGGCGTGCGCGCGTCCCGGGGCGGGACGGCCTCCCCCGGCACGTCCAGGGCCGCGGTGGCGCGGATGTCGGTCGCCGAGCGCCCGACCAGCACCTGGCGAGGCGCGTCCTCCACCACGAAGCGGTCGCGGGTGGTGTCCCACAGCGCGAGCCGGTCCACGTCGAAGGAGACCGCGGCGAGCGCGCTGCGGCCCGGCTCCACGCGCACCCGGGCGAACCCGCGCAGCGCGCGCAGCGGGGTCCGCACCCGCGAGGCCAGTTGGCGGGTGTAGACCTGCACCACCTCGTCGGCGGGCCGCGTGCCCGTGTTGGTGACCACGACGGTGACGGTGACCCGGCCGCCGTCCACGCGGACCACCGGGTCCTCGTACTCCACCGTCGTGTAGCCGAGTCCGTGCCCGAAGGGGTAGAGCGGCTCGCCCTCGAAGTACAGGTAGGTGCCGCGCGCGCCGACGATGTCGTAGTCGAGCATCCCGGGCAGGTCGTCGGCGGAGCGGTACCAGGTCTGCGGAAGCCGCCCGGAGGGCTCGGCGTCGCCGAAGAGCACGTCGGCGAGCGCGCGGCCGTACTCCTGGCCGCCGTGCGCCGACCACAGGACGGCCGGGACGTGCTCGTCGGCCCAGGTGATCCCGAACGGGCAGCCGCTGCTGAGCACCAGGACCGTGGCGGGGTTGGCCGCGCGCACGGCGCGCAGCACCCGCTCCTGGGCGGCGGGCAGGTCCAGGTCGGTCCGGTCCTCGGTCTCGCGCCCGTTGACCATGGGGTGGTCGCCCAGGACGACGACCGCGACGTCGGCGGCGGAAGCCGTCCGCGCGGCCTCCTCGGCGCCCGTGCCGAGCCCGTCCACGATGAACAGGCCCTCTGTCTCCCCCGCTCCGGCCAGGCGCAGCTCCCCGTCGGTCGTCCCCGTTGTGACGCCGCGACCGGTGCGCACGTGGACGAGGGTGTGCAGGCCCTTGTACTCCTCCAGGCGGAAGGTCTGGGTGACCTCCCAGGTGCCGGGTCCCGGCGCGGTGAAGGCCAGGACGTCCTCGGGTCCCACGTCGAGGTACCTCCCCGTCCGCACCGAGCGCAGGGCGCAGGCGCCGCCGCCCCAGTCCAGGAGGTCGAAGTCCGCGCCCTCGACCTCCTCCTCCACGGTCGGCGCGTGCCCGTCCGCGCCTCGGTGCCCGCCGCAGACGCCGTGGACCTCCAACCGGGCGGGGCTCCCGTCGCCGGGGTCCACGACGAGTCCATGCCCGAACGTGCTCAGCCGGATCCGGTCCACGCCCTCGCAGAACACCGTCTCCACCCGCTCGGCGATCCCGGCGCGCGCGGTCACGGCGTAGGGCAGCGTCCCGCTGTACCAGTCCTCCAGCACGGTGTCTCCGAGCTGGCCGACGACTGCGACCCGGCGCACGTCGCGCAGCGGGAGCAGCGCGCCCCCGTTGCGGAGCAGCACGATCGAGCGGGTGGCCGCCTCCCGGGCCAGCGCCCGGTGCTCCGGGGTGTCGAAGGCCCCGGCGTCCCCGGCGGTCCCGTGCCCGGCCTCCCCCGCGGCGCCGCCCCCGGTGCCCCCTTCCCCGATCCCGCCGTCCGGACCGTCCCCGGCCAGCAGGTCCCCGCCCTCCCCGGCCCCGCCCGTCACGGGGTCGAACTCGCCCAGCCGGATCCGGACCGAGAGCACGTTGCGCGCGGCGCGGTCGATGTCGGCCCCGGTGAGCAGCCCCCGGCGCAGCGCCTCGCGCACGTGCCCGAGGGTGGCCCCGGCGCGGTCGTCGTCCTGGGTGAAGCTGTCCAGACCGGCCCGGATCGCGTGCGCGTAGGCCGTGGGCAGGTCGGGGTGGAAGTGCTGCGCCTCCACGAGGTTGGCGGGCGCGTAGGCGTCGCTGACCACCAGCAGGCGGTCGGGCGCGGCCGGGCGCAGCACGTCGCCGATCAGCGGGCTCAGGTGCGCGGGCCGCCCGTTGACCAGGTTGTAGGAGGGCATGACGGACACGGCCGCCCCCTCGGCCAGCGCGGGCAGGAAGGCCTGGAGCTCGTACTCGTGCAGGACCCTGGGCGGCAGGTCGCTGGAGGTCTCACAGCGGCCCTCCTCGTTGTTGTAGGCGAGGAAGTGCTTGAGGGTGGGCGCTAGGCGCAGCGTGTCGCCGTCACCGGCCAGCCCCCGGGCGTAGGCGGCGGCCAGGAGCCCGGTCAGCCACGCGTCCTCGGAGTAGCCCTCCTCGTTGCGGCCCCAGCGGGGGTCGCGCAGCGGGTTGACCACGGGCGCCCAGACGTTGGGCGACGCGCCCGCGCCCCTGCGGGCGAGCACCTCGTCGCCGGTGGCCCGGCCGACGAGGCGGAGCAGGCCGGGGTCCCAGGTGCTGGCCAGGCCGACGGCCTGCGGGTAGACGGTGGCCGGTCCGAGCCAGGCCAGTCCGTGCAGCGCCTCGGTCCCGGTCCGGAAGGGGCCGATGCCCAGGCGCTCCACGGGCGCCTGGTGCTGGTGGAGCAGGCCGATCCGCTCCTCCAGGGTGAGGCGGGCGAGCAGGTCGTCCACGCGCCGTTCCGTGGGCAGGGCGGGGTCCCGGTACGGCGGCAGGTGCGGCTGGAGGGTCATGGGGGGTGTTCGCCTCTCGTGCGCGAGGGTATTGTCCTTCGAAATCGAACCGCTTCGACTTCGATACCTGAAGACCTTGTGTGCCACATCACAGTGGAGTAATTTGTTTGTCTAAACGGCCAACTAATTCATAGCAAAATGGCCCTTCGTTTCCTACCCCCCTGGGCTCCCCCGGCCTGCTCAACCGAAGGAACGACGCTATGCGCACCACCCCCCTGCGCCTGCCCCCCAGCCGACGCCGCTTCCTCGGCCTGGTGGGCGCCTCCACCGCCGCGGCGCTCACCGCCGGAACGCTCACCGGCTGCGGCTCGGAGTCGTCCAGCGGCGGAGGGTCCGCCTCCTCCGCCAGCTCGCTGGACGACCTGATCCCCACGCACATCCCGTTCGAGGGGGTCACCCCCGACATCCCGGGACAGCACGGCGCGCCGGACGGGTTCACCGCCTACCCGACGGAGTTCGTCCAGGCCGTGCCCGAGGCCCCCGGCCGGGGCGGACAGTACACCGCGATGACCCCGCTGTGGGGGCCGATCCCGCCCGGCCTGGGCGACAACTCCTTCTTCGAATACGTCAACGGGCGCCTGGGCGCCACGGTGGAGTTCAACTTCCAGGACGGCAACTCGGTCATCGACAAGATGAACGCGGTGATCGCCGGACGCGACGTCGCCGACATCACGATGATCCCCGACTGGGTCATCAACCTGATCCCGCAGTTCAACCGGGCCGTCGGCGAGCTCTTCGAGGACCTGACGCCGCACCTGGCCGGCGACGCGGCGCGAGCCTACCCCCTGCTGGCCAACCTGGACAGCGACGCCTGGCGCTGGAACGTCTTCAACCAGCAGCTGCACGGGGTGCCCTGGCCCGCCGAGCCCTTCGGCAACTGGGTCCTGTACCGGCGCGACCTCCTGGAGGAGTACGGTCTGGAGGCCCCGACCAGCCCCGACGACCTGTTCGCGATCGGCGAGGAGGTCAATGACCCGGACAACAACCGCTGGGCCTTCGGCGACTTCAACCTCAGCATGCGCCAGGTCTTCGGCGCGCCCAAGCAGTGGCGCTACTCGGGCGGCGAGCTCACCCACATGTTCGAGACCGAGGAGTGGAGGGCCAGCGTCGAGTACATGCGCAGGCTCTTCGACGCGGGGCTCGTCCACCCCGACATCGTCGCCCAGGGGGACAACTCCAAGGAGCTCCTCAACTCCGGGCAGATCCTCTTCAACCAGGACGGCATCGGCGCCTGGCACGAGGCCTACATGCAGATGCTCGGCGACAACCCCGACTTCCGCCTGGACCTGATGCCGGTCTTCGGCAACGGCGGCGCCGACCCGGTGATGCACCGCAGCGACCCCTCCGCCCAGTCCGTGTTCCTGCGCAAGGGCATGGAGCCGGAGCAGGTCGAGGAGCTGCTGGGCATTATCAACTACTGCGCCGCGCCGTTCGGGACGCGGGAGTACATGGACTACCGCTACGGCGAGGAGGGCGTGCACCACGAGCTCAACGACGACGGCGCCCCGCAGCTCACCGACACCGGCAACGGCGAGGTCAACGACGGCTACTACTTCATCAGCGGACGGCCCCAGGCGATCACCGAGAGCCAGTACCCGGACTTCGTGCCGTGGAAGTGCGACTGGTACAACCACGCCGCCCAGTTCACCGAGGACGACCCGTTCGCGGGCATCCGCATCCAGCGCCCCGAGCGCTTCTCGGGGGCCGAGACCCCGCTGACCGACAGGGTCAACGACATCATCCGGGGCCGCGAGGACCTCAGCGCCCTGGACCAGGCCGTCGCGGACTGGCGCCGCGACGGCGGCGACGAGGGCCGCGAGTTCTACATGGGGGTCCTCCAGGAGCACGGCCGTGACTGAGCGGACCATGACCAAGGGCGAACCGCCCTCCCAGGCCGCCGCGTCCCGCGGGCGCGGGGGCCGGGGGCGGCCCCCGGCCGTCCCGGACCCCGGGGGCGGGTCCGCGTCCCGGGGGCGCAGGCGGGTCCCGTTCGGGGCGAGGCTGCGCCGCGACTGGCAACTGCTGCTGATGACGGTCCCGGCGATCGGCCTGCTGGCGGTGTTCCACTACACGCCGACCCTGGGCAACGTCATCGCCTTCCAGGACTACAACCCCTGGGACGGGGTGTGGGGCAGCCCGTGGGTGGGGCTGGCGCACTTCGAACGGCTGTTCACCGACCCCCGCTTCTGGTCCGCGGCGGGCAACACGCTGGTCATCGCCGCCGTCCAGCTGGTGTTCTTCTTCCCCATCCCGATCGCCCTGGCCATCCTGCTGGACAGCGTGCTCAGCCCCAGGCTGCGGATGGTGCTCCAGAGCATCGTGTACATGCCGCACTTCTTCTCGTGGGTCCTGGTCGTCACCCTGTTCCAGCAGATCCTGGGGGGCGCGGGGCTGTTCTCGCAGATCCTGCGGCAGAACGGGTACGCGCCGCTGGAGGTCATGACCGACCCGGACGCGTTCCTGTTCGTGGTCACCTCCCAGATGGTCTGGAAGGACGCCGGGTGGGGCACGATCATCTTCCTGGCGGCGCTGGCGGCCGTGAACCAGAACCTCTACGAGTCCGCGGCCGTGGACGGCGCCGGGCGCTGGCGGCGGATGTGGCACATCACCCTGCCGGGCCTGCGACCGGTGATCATCCTGCTGCTCATCCTCAAGATCGGCGACATCCTCAACGTCGGCTTCGAGCAGTTCTACCTCCAGCGCGACGCGTTCGGTTCGGGCGTGTCGGAGGTGCTGGACACCTTCATCTACCACCAGACCCTGGTGACGGGGAACTTCAGCGCGGGAGCGGTCGCGGGCCTGGTCAAGGGCGTGGTCGGACTGGTCCTCATCGTTCTGGCCAACAAGCTGGCCCACAAGATGGGCGAAAACGGAATCTACCGACGAGCATGAGCACACTGTTCAAGGACCGCCCCGTGTGGGCGGAGCGCCCCAGCCTCCCCGCGCGCGCCGCGAAGAACACCACCCTGGCCGCCATCGCGGTCGTCATCGTCTTCCCCCTCTACGTCGTGATCCTGACCAGCCTGTCCCCCGCCTCGGCGGTGAACAGCGCGGGCGGCCTGGTGCTGGTCCCGCAGGGGATCTCCTTCCAGGCCTACGCCGACCTGTTCAGCGGCGGCGTGGTGACCCGGGCCGTGCTGGTCAGCCTGGGCGTCACGGCCGTGGGAACGCTGGTCAGCCTGGTGGCGACCGTCCTGGCCGCCTACGGGCTGTCCCAGCCCGGGTCGCTGTGGCACCGGCCGCTGCTGTTCGCGGTGCTGCTGACCTTCCTGTTCGCGCCCGGGATGATCCCGCTGTACCTGCTGGTGAGCAACGTCGGCCTGATCGACAGCTACTGGTCGCTGATCCTGCCGACGGCGGTGAACGCGTTCAACCTGGTGGTGATGCGGGCGTTCTTCATGAACCTGCCCCAGGAGATCGGCGACAGCGCCCGGGTGGACGGGGCGAGCGAGTGGACCATCATGACCCGGCTGGTCCTGCCCATGTCCAAGGGGGTCACCGCGGTCGTCGGCCTGTTCTACGCGGTGGGCTACTGGAACGCCTTCTTCAACGCCATCCTCTACATCAACGACAACGCCAAGTGGCCGCTCCAGCTGGTGCTGCGCCAGTACGTGCAGCAGGGCCAGCAGCTCAGTTCGAGTTCGGTGATCGGCGACGCGGTGCAGGGAGGGACCGCCTCGGCGCCCAACCTGGCCATCCAGATGGCCATCGTGGTGGTGGCCCTGGTGCCGGTCACGTTCGTCTACCCGCTGGTCCAGAAGCACTTCACCAAGGGCGTCATCATCGGCGCCGTCAAGGGGTAGCGCCGCCCCAGGTCCGCCCGCGCCCCCGGGGTTCTCCCTCCTCCTGGAACCCCGGGGGCGCGGGTGCGCCCAATATCAGAGAACAGACTTGCTCAGAAGTCCTGTTCGTAGATATCCCTGCGGTCTCCGACGGCGACCACCCAGACCCACACGATCGGTTGTCCGTCATCGTCCTTGTCCAGGGTGTAGACGGCACGGTAGTCGCCGACGCGAAGACGCCAGTATCCCTGGTAGCCAACGAGGGACTTGATGTCGAAACCACTGGTGTCACCAACGTCGAGTGCCTGTTGGAGTTCGGAGAGGCGGCGCAAGATCCTGACCGCTTCCATGCGAGGGATCCTGCGCATCCTGCGCTGGGCCGCAATGGTGAAACGAGTGATGTGCCGATTCACTCCTGCCCCTGGGCCAGTTCTCGGGCCATCTCCTCCAGCGAAACGGAGCCCTCGCGCCCTTCCTCTTCAGCTTCGGCGGCAAGACGGCTCAGCCACGCGTCCTCCGCCGCCTGCTCTACTTCAAGCAGGCGCTGGTACTCATCCGCGTCCAGGAGAACAGCAGTCGTCCTACCCCGTTGCGTGATGAAGGTCGGAGTGTGGTCATGACGTGCACGATCGATGGTGTTGGCGAGGTGGCGTCTCACTTCGGACATGGTCGCGGTCACCGGCTCATTCATACAACTAGTGTACTGGATGTACACCTGTTGTTGGGTGGAAGCGATCACGTGTGCCATCGGAGCATGGGTGAAGGGCCGGGAACCGCACCCGCGGCTCCCGGCCCCGCCGTGTCAGGGCGTCAGCCGCAGGCCTCTCCGTCGAGGGTGAGCCCGGTCGGCCGCGCGGGCTCGCCGTCCACGGTCCCGTTGAAGCCGACCGTCACCGAACTCCCCGGTGCGATCCGGGCGTTCCACCCGGCGTCGGTCACCCGCACCGACGCGCCGTCCTGCGTGTGCGCGCCGTTCCAGAGGCTCGTGACCTCCTCACCGGCCGTGAACTCCCAGCCGACCTCCCAGCCCTCCAGGGCCTCGTCGCCGGTGTTGGTGACCGTCACCCCGGCCTGGAACCCGCCGCTCCAGGTGTTGATCAATGTGTACTCGACCGCGCAGTCCCCGGGCTCGGGGTCCGGGGACGGCTCCGGGGTGGGTTCGGGGTCCGGCGAGGGCTCCGGTGTCGGTTCGGGGTCGGGGTCGCCGCCACCGCCCGCCAGGTCGCCGTAGACGATCCCCCGGCCGTTGGTGCCGACGTAGACTCGGCCGTAGACGTTGGGGTCGCCGGTGATGGTCGCCCCCGTCCAGGCCCACTGGTGCTGGTCGTCGTTGATCCGCACCCAGCTCTCACCCGCGTCGTCGGAGCGGAAGATCCCGCGCACGCCGTCGATCCTGGAGCTGGTGTACACCGCCGGGTAGTCCGAGCCCGGCGCGGGCGCGCCGAAACCGACCGCGTCGCCCTCGTCCACGGCCTCGACCTGCTCGAAGGAGGCCCCGGCATCCGTGCTCCGCCACATGCCGTAGTGGTCCCCGGTGCCTCCGGCGACCCACACGTCACCGGTGTGGCCGGGCACCGCGCCGAAGCGGATGTTCCCCTCAGTGGGGAGCCCGTCGAAGCCCGCCGTGAAAGTGGCCCCGCCGTCGGTGCTGGTGTAGAACGTGCCGCCGGAGACGGCGTAGAACACGTCCGGGTCCACCCGGTCGGCCTCCACCCTCGCGCCCGCCGGGACACCGGTGGAGGCGGTCCACGACGAGCCCAGGGTGGTGGAGACGTGGACGCCGGTGCCGTCGGGGCTCCACACGAGGGACGAGCCGTCCGCGTTCACCGCGACCGTGCCGCCGCCGGTCACACCGCCGGGCTCCTGTCCGGCCCACCAGCTCTCGCCGCCGTCGGTGGACAGGCCGATGGCGGCCTCGGCGTCGCTGCCGCCGACCCGCGCGATGGTCGCGGGTGCGAGTTCGGCGAAGTCCAGGCTGGTCCCGTGGCCCCAGTAGGGCTGCTGGTACATCTGGTCGGGGACGGTCTCCAGGTCCTGATGGGTGAAGCCGCCGATGTCGAGCAGGGCCGAGTGCAGCGGCGCGCCCTCGGGCGGGCTGATCAGGTCGTTGACGGCCGTCTCCTCGATGCCGTGCGCCCTGACCCCGATGTCGAAGGTGGTGCCCGCGTCCCAGTTGGTGAGGTTGTCGCTGCCGTAGATCGTGGCGCCCGTGCCGTACATGAAGCGGTCGGAGTCGAACGGGTCGATCGCCATCGCCTGCGTCATCCAGCCGAGTTTGGGCTGGGTCTCCGGGGGCGTCCCGGTGCCGCCGAAGTCCAGCCAGGGCGCTCCGGAGATGTCCATCTCGTAGCGCGCGGTGCGCTCGGGGTAGGCGCCCCAGTCCCACGCCTGGGTCCAGGTCTGGCCGCGGTCGGTGCTGCGGTAGATCTGGATGTCGGGCCACCAGGAGATCTGGGTGGCGACCATCAGCGTGTCCGGGTCCTGCCGGTCGATGGTCAGGCCGCCGTAGCCGAAGTAGTTGTCCTCGGAACCGGAGGGAACGGGGCTGATATTGGTCCACTCCCCCGTCGCCAGGTCCATGCGCCACACGTCGCCGGAGTCGCCGTCGTAGGGGCCGGGGGTGCTGGTGGTGGCCATGTAGAGCTGGCCGCCCTCGTGGTCCACGACCGAGTGCGCGGGCAGGTGCCCCGTGGGCGCGCCGGGGACCGGCTCCCAGGTCTGCCCGCCGTCCCGGCTGCGGTAGACCGGGTCGTCCAGGTCGGCGACGCCGACGTAGACGTCCTGGGTGACCGAGCCCTCGGACCCGGTTCGGGGGTCGAAGTCCACCCAGGTCACGCCGGTGATGTCGGACATCATGCCGGTCTCGTCGCCCGGGTCCTGGACGTAGTCGCCGGGGTTGGGGAAGGCCTCGACCTCGGCCCAGGTGGCACCGTGGTCGGTGCTGCGCCACAGGCCGTTGCCGCCGCTCGCGCCGAAGTAGACGACGCTGTTGTCGTTGGGGTCCACGGCCAGGCGCTCGCCGAGGCCGCGGCCGGGCATGTTGCCGCCGAGCTTGAAGGGCAGCTCGGCGACGTCCCAGGTCTCGCCGCGGTCGTCGGAGCTGAGGATGGCCCCGTTGTTGGGGTCCCAGTCGTTGGTGTAGGTGCCCACGGCCGCGTACACGCGGTCGGGGTCGACGGGGTCGGTGGCGATGCTGACGACGCCCGTGTAGCCCCACTCGTCCCAGCCGACCCAGTCGAGCAGGGGGATCCAGCGTTCGGTGTCGGGGTTCCAGCGGTAGGCGCCGCCGATGTCGGTGCGCGCGTAGGCCAGGCCCGGTTCGGTCTCGCTGAAGACGATGCCGGGGACGAAGCCGCCCCCGACGATCTCGACGTTGTCCCACTCGTAGGCGGCCTGCGCCGCGGCCGGTTCGGCGGGGGCGGCTCCGGCCGCGGTGGTGGCGACGACGGTGGAGGCGGCCAGTGCGGTGGCCGCCGCGACGGCGAGCGCCGGTAGGCCCCGCCCGCGTCTGGGGGGCCGGTGCTGTTCGGGAGGCATGTGCGGGCTCCTTGGGGGAATCGGGGGGTGAGCCCTCCCCGGAAATCCGGTCCCGGGGCAGGCGCGAATTCCCCATTAGTCTGGATAGCCGACTAACCCCCGGCAAGGGGTGTTGCACGGGAATTTTCGAAGCGATTCGACTCCTTCTCGGCAACCACCGCGAATTGCAGGGACACCGTCCGGTCCGGTACCAGGTCCACCCCGCGCCGCTCCCCGCCGGGCAGCGCGACCACCGTCCGGCGGGGCTCGACCGCCCGCAACCGCGCGCGGGCCCGGCCGCCGGACCACTGCAGGAGTTCCACGACGACCCCGCCCCGGGCCCGCAGCCCCTCCACCCGGCCCGAGGCCCACTCCCGGGGCAGGGCGGGCAGCAGGTCCAGCCGCCCCTCGGCGGACCGGGCCAGCATCGCCGCCGCCACGGCCGGGAACCCGCCGCCGATGTCCACGTTGAACAGGCTGCCCCGGTTGTGCGTGGGCACCAGGGTGGGACGCCAGTAACGGGTGGCCAGCAGGGACAGGGTCTCGTGCGCCTCGGCGGCCAGGCCCAGGTTGGCCGCGGCCAGCCCGAGCTGGACCAGCCCGAAGGCCATCTCGTCGGACTCCTGCCCGCGCCACCACGCCAGGCGGGCGCGCACGGCGGCGACCGCCGCCGCGCGCAGCCGGGGCGAGGCCAGGGCGGGGTCGGTCTCGTACCAGAGCGGGTACAGGTGGGAGGCGTGCCGGTGCGCGTGCCGCTCGCTCTGCCCGACCGGCCCGGCCGGGCCCGCCCACTCGGCGAGTTCGCCGCCCGGGGCGACCCGGTAGCCGGGCAGCCGCGCCCCCAGCCGGGCCCAGCGGCGCGAGCCGGGAACGCCCAGCACGCGGTGCGCCCGCAGCAGGTTGCGCACCAGGTCGCGCACGGCCGCGACGTCCATGGTGGCGTTGACGGCGGCCTGGCCGTCGCCGTCCCCGGGGGTGTTCTCCGGCGAGTAGGAGGGGGAGAAGCCCTCGTCGGTGAGGAAGTCCTCGTGGAACTCCGCGGCGGCGGTGAGGAAGGGCAGGGCGCGCTCACGCAGGAACGCGCGGTCGCGGGTGTGGGAGTAGTGGTCCCAGTACAGGCGGGACGTCCACGCCGCGCCCGCGGTCCAGCAGGTCAGGCACCACTCGGGGCCGAAGTGGTTGTGCCTGCCGGAGGTGGAGGCGTGCGCGGGCAGCAGGATCCCCCGGCAGCCGTAGAGCCGCCGCGCGTTCTCCGCCAGGTCGTCGGCCATGCCGTCGAGGAGGTCGAACAGGCCGGTCATCAGCTCGGGCGTGCCCGTGGTGTGCAGGGCCGCGAGGGCGGAGGGCAGGTTGCCGTCGAAGGTGTACCCCGACCGCCACGGTGGGTCGTAGGTGCCGCTCCACACCCCCTGGAGGGTGGGCGGCAGGTCGCCGCAGCTGGAGATGATCGCGTACCGCCCGGCGTCGACCAGGCGGGCGATCAGGTCGGGGGCGGCCCCCGCCGCCAGGAGGTCCTCGCCGAGCGCGTCGGGGCGGGCCGGACCGCCCCCCAGCTCCAGCCGGAAGCGGGACATGAGGTCGCCGTGCACCGCCCGGTGGCGTTCGAGCGCCCCGGCGAAGTCCTCCGGGCTCCCGGTGGATCCATCCGTCCCGGACAGGATCACGGGACTCCCCGTTTCCGGCGCGGCGAACCCGTCCACCCGCACGCGCGCCGTCAGCCGCAGCCGCCGGACGCCCCGCAGGTCCAGCCCCTCGCCGTCGGCGCCGACCCGACCGCCCTCGGCGCTGACGGCGCAGGTCACCGTATACCCCGACAGCCCGCCGGGCGGGCGCTCGGGGAAGTCCGCCCGCAGGGTCAGCAGGCCGGGGTCGGCCTCGCGGACCACCGTCATCGGGACCGGCGGCGCCTCCTCCAGCGCGGTGAGCCGCAGCGTTCCGTCCAGGCCCCGGGGCGAGGCGAGTTCGACGACCACGGCGTCGTCGGGCCGGGAGGCGAAGGCCCTGTGCGCGGTCCCGTCCGGCAGCTCCTCGGTGACCAGCCCCGAGTCCAGGTCGCACGTGCGTGTGACCGGCCCCGGCCGGGGCCCGCGCGGGGCGAACGAGAGCACGGCGGCCCCCACCAGCGGGTCGATCCACCGGGTGTCGGCGTAACCCGGGTGCTCCCGCGCCGCGGACTCCGCGATCCGCTCGGCGGCTTCGCGGGAACGGCCCCGGCGCAGCAGCTCCCTGAGTTCGGGCAGCAGGGGCGCGGTCTCGGGGGCGGGCAGGGGCTCCGTGACCGGCAGGAAGAGCCGCTCGTGGCACAGGGTGAGGCGGACGCGCTCCGCCGTCGAGTGCACGAGCGCCCCCTGGCGCCCGTTGCCGGTGACCAGCGCGTCCTCCCAGTTCCCGACCGGATGGCGGGTGCGGACCCGTCGTGCTGCGGACATGCGCTCTCCTCGTGTGGGGGGTGTCGCCCGGAAGGGTTTCCGCCCTACTTTGTTGGCGCACACACCAAACCAGAAGGAGTTCCCCATGTCCTCTCCGCTGTGGTTCGGCGGCGACTACAACCCCGAGCAGTGGCCGGAGGAGGTCCAGGCGGAGGACGTGGAGCTGATGCGCCGCGCCGGGGTCAACCTCGTGACGGTCGGCGTCTTCTCCTGGGCGCTCCTGGAGCCGAAGGAGGGCGAGTACCGGTTCGAGTGGATGGACCGGGTGCTGGACCGGCTCGCCGACGCCGGGATCGGGGTCGCCCTGGCCACCCCGACCGCCTCTCCCCCGCCGTGGTTCGGGCTCGCCCACCCCGACGCGATGCCGGTGACCGCGGACGGGACACGGCTCACCCACGGCAGCCGCGACACCTACGACGTGTGCTCCCCCGCCTACCGTGAGGCCTCGGTGCGCATCGCCCGCGCGCTGGCGGAGCGCTACTCCGCGCACCCGGCGCTGCGCCTGTGGCACGTGCACAACGAGTACGGGACGTGGTCGCACTCCGAGCACACCGCCGGGGCCTTCCGCGACTGGCTGCGGGGTCGCCACGGCGACCTGGACCGGCTCAACGCGGCGTGGACCACGGCGTTCTGGAGCCAGCAATACTCGGAGTGGGAGCAGGTCCAGCCGCCGCGCGCGACCCAGTACCTGCCCAACCCGGCGCACGTGCTGGACTTCCGGCGGTTCCTGTCGGACGCGATGCTCGACCACTTCCTGTCCCAGCGCGACGTGCTGCGCGCCGTGCGGCCGGACGTGCCGGTCACGACCAACCTGGCCTTCGGCGACTGGGTGCCGGTGGACCCGTGGCGGTGGGCCGAGCACCTGGACCTGGTGGCCGTGGACGACTACCCGGACCGGACGGGGCAGGGCGGGGCGGAGCAGACCGCCTTCGCCGCCGACCTGGCCCGCTCGTGGGCGGAGCGCGTGCCCGTCCCGGGACGGCCGTGGCTGTTGATGGAACAGGCGGCGGGTGTGACCTACACGGGCGAGGTCGCCCGGCCCAAGGCCCCCGGGGAGACGGCGCGGCACAGCCTGGCGCACGTGGCGCGCGGGTCGCGGGGCGCGATGTTCTTCCAGTGGCGGGCCTCCCGGGGCGGCGCCGAGCAGTGGCACTCGGGGATGGTGCCGCACGCCGGGCCGGACTCGCGGATCTTCCGCGAGGTGTGCGAACTGGGGAGCGTGCTGCCCCGAGTGGCGGAGGCGCGCGACGCCGACGTGGTCGCCGACGCGGCGCTCACATGGGACCCCGAGTGCTGGTGGGCGCTGGGCAGCCCGTCGCTGCCCGTGCGGGGCGTGGACTACCTGGAGGCGGCGCGCCAGGTGCACCGGGTGCTGTGGCGGTCGGGGCGCACGGTGGACATGGTGCGCCCCGACCGCGACCTGCCGCGGGTGCCGCTGCTGGTGGTGCCCGCCCTGTACCTGCTCTCGGACGAGGCGGCCGAGCGGCTGGCCCGCTACACCGAGGACGGCGGGACGCTGGTGGTGACCTTCCTGAGCGGGGCCGCCGACCCGGACGGGACCGTGCGCACCGGCGGGTACCCGGGCGCGCTGCGGGACCTGCTGGGGGTGCGGGTGGAGGAGATACACCCGCTGCTGCCCGGGGACTCGGTGGGCGTGGACCTGGGTTCGGTGCGCGAGGAGGTCACCCTGTGGAGCGAGCACGTCCACCTGGCGGGGGCCGAGGCGGTGGCCCACTACGCGGGCGGACCGCTGGACGGGCTGCCCGCGGTGACGCGGCGGCGCCACGGCGCGGGCGAGGCCTGGTACCTGTCGGCCCGGCTGTCGGACCGGGGCCTGGCGCGGCTGCTGGCCGAGGCGGCCGGGACGGGGCCGTTCCCGGAACCGGGGCTGGAGGTGGTGCGCCGGGTGGACCGGGACGGCGCGTGGGTGTTCGTCACCAACCACGACAACCGGCCGCGGTGGATCGACCCGGCCCGGTTCGGGCTGGACGCGGGCGCCCGCGACCTGGTGTCGGGCGTTTCGGCGCAGGGGATGACCCTGCCGGGCGGCGGGGTGGCGGTGTTGCGCGGCCACCCCGTTGACAATTAGTTGTGACTCTAGACAAACTATTCCGGAGTCCTGCGCCTACCTCAGGAGACACGACATGAGCAGCTACCAGCCCGTGCCCGCGGACAGGTTCACCTTCGGTCTGTGGACCGTGGGGTGGCGCGGGGTGAACACCTTCGGCGATCCCGTCCGCCCGGCGCTCGACCCGGTGGACGCCGTGCGCCGCCTCGCCGACCTCGGCGCGCACGGGATCACCTTCCACGACGACGACCTCATCCCGCCCGGCAGCTCCGACACCGAGCGCGAGGACATCCTCAAGCGGTTCCGCGCGGCCCTGGACGAGACCGGGCTCAAGGTGCCGATGGCGACCACCAACCTGTTCTCGGACCCGGTGTTCCGCGACGGCGGGTTCACCTCCAACAGCCGCGACGTGCGCCGGTACGCCATCCGCAAGGTCATCCGCAACATCGAGCTGGCCGTGTCCCTGGGCGCCAAGACGTACGTGTGCTGGGGCGGCATGGACGGCGCCGAGACCGAGGCGGGCAAGAACGACCACGCCGCCCTGGACCGGCTGCGCGAGGCCTTCGACATCCTGTGCGGCTACGTGCGCGAGCAGGGCCACGACCTGCGCTTCGCCCTGGAGCCCAAGCCCAACGAGCCCCGCGGCGACATCCTGCTGCCCACGGTGGGCCACGCCCTGGCCTTCATCAACGAGCTGGAGCACCCCGAGATGGTGGGGGTCAACCCGGAGGTCGGCCACGAGCAGATGGCCGGGCTGAACTTCGCGCACGGCGTCGCGCAGGCCCTGTGGGCGGGCAAGCTCTTCCACATCGACCTCAACGGCCAGCGCGGGATCAAGTACGACCAGGACCTGCGCTTCGGCTCGGGCGACGTCAAGGAGGCGTTCTTCCTGGTGGACCTGCTGGAGAGCGCGGGCTACGACGGCCCGCTGCACTTCGACTTCAAGACGCCGCGCACCGAGGACATGAGCGGCGTGTGGGAGTCGGCGGCGGCCTGCATGCGCAACTACCTCATCCTCAAGGAGAAGGCCAAGGCGTTCCGCGCCGACCCCGAGGTGGTGGAGGCGCTCGCGGCCTCGCGCGTGCCCGAGCTGTCCCAGTCCACGCTGGGCGAGGGCGAGTCCCTGTCCGACCTGCTGGCCGAGGAGATCGACCTGGCCGAGGTCGGCGCGCGGGGCTACCACTTCGAGCGCCTGGACCAGCTCGCCATGGAGCACCTGTTCGGCCTGCGCTGACCTTCCGTCCCCGGACCCGGGCCGTGTTCCGCGCGAGGCGCGCGGGGCGCGGCCCCGGCTGTTTCCGGGATCGGCGCGGGGCGGCGGCCGGTTCCGGGCGGGCGGGGTGGAGTCGGGGCGGTGACCGGATCTGGGCAGCAGCCGGGTCGGGACAGGCCGGTCGGTGACCGGTAGGCGCCGTGTCTGGACAGCGGGGCCGTGGGTAGTGGCGGTGGTCGGAAGCACCCCACCGAAGCGGAGGCGAACATGGCCGAGGACGCCGTCACCCTGATCCTGAAGGACCACCGGACCATGGAGGAGCTGTTCGACCGGCTCCAGTCCGAGCCCGACCAGCGGCCGCGCCTGCTGGAGGAGATCGAGGCGATCCTCACCGCGCACAGCCGCGCCGAGGAGGACGAGGTGTACCCGGCCGCCGCCAAGGCCGCTGGCGAGGGACCGGAGGTCCGCCACGGCACGGAGGAGCACCAGGAGGCCGAGGAGCTGCTCCAGAAGCTGAAGGAGTGCGACCCGAAGAGCAAGGAGTTCGACAAGCGCTGCAAGGAGTTCGTCGACGCGGTCAAGCACCACGTCGAGGAGGAGGAGAGCGACGTCCTGCCCGGCCTCAGGGAGGCCGTGAGCCAGAAGCGGGCCCAGGAGCTGGGCAGGGCGTTCTGGGAGCGGCGCGCCCGGGAGCTGGAGCGCTTCGACGTCAAGGGCAGGGTTCCCAGGCAGCGCGACCTCTACGAGGAGGCCAAGGAGCTGGACATCGAGAACCGCTCCAAGATGAACAAGGCTGAGCTGGCCGAGGCCGTGCAGAAGGCCCGGCGCGGCTGAGCTCCCCTCGGAGGCGCCCCCCTCGCGGGCACAGGACGTGAAACGGCCCCGCCGGGCAGTTGCCCGACGGGGCCGTCACGTACACCGGAACGGTGCGGCGGTCGCCTCACGGCGCGGTGCACAACACGGCTCCTGCCGCCCTTGCGGGCGCGGTATTCCGTGAAGGCTTTGAGTGGAGCCCGGGGGACACTTTCTACCGCACCTTCCGGCACCCCGTACAACGGGAGGGTGGGGGTGGGTATTCCGCGACCCGGGGACACTTTTTCCGGTGTCCCCCGCCACATCCCCCGGTCGGGCGCGGAGCGCGGTCAGGCTGGCCGGGATGGTCAGACGCGCGGGGCGGCGGTCACGAGCGCGGGACAGTGAGGCGCGCAGGGGCGGTTAGGCGCGCGGGGCGGTGCTCTCCCGGGAGGTGAGCCGGGGTTCGAGCAGGGTCACCCCGGGGTTTCCGGGGCCGTCGATCTTGTCCATGAGCAGGCCGACCGCGCGGGCGCCGACCTCCTCGGCGGGCAGGTCCACCGAGGTCAGCGGCGGGGCGCCGGGCGGGACCGGGCCGATCGCGACCACGGACAGCTCGGGTGGGGTGCGGCCGTGCTCGGCGAAGGATTCGAGCAGCGGGCCGACCGAGGGTTCGTTGTGCACGATGAGACCGGTGAGGCCGTGCCGCTCGCGGAGCAGGTCCTCCGCGAGGCCGTGCGCGGTGTCGGGGGAGCACGGGTGCAGGGTGGCGCGCACGCCGCGCTCGGCGGCGGCGCGCTCGAAGCCGGTGGTGGTGCGCTCGGCGAACCCGGTGCGCCGTTCGTACACCGAGGGGGGCTGCCCGACGAAGGCGAGGTCGGTGTGGCCGAGGTCGGCGAGGTGGTGCACGCAAGCGGCCCCGGCGGCGGCGAAGTCGAGATCCACGCAGGTCAGGCCCTCGGTGTCCTCGGGGACGCCGATGAGGACCGAGGGCAGGTCCAACTCGCGCAGGACGGGGACGCGGGCGTCGTCGGCCTCCACGTCCATGACGATGACGCCGTCCACCATGGCGCTGCCCGAGACCCGGCGCAGGCCGTCGGGGCCCTCGCCCTGGGTGAGCAGGAGGACGTCGTGGTCGTGCGCGCGGGCGGCGGTGACCACGGAGACGGCGAAGCGCATCGCGACGGGGACGTGCACGTCGCCGCGGAGCGGGATGACCAGGGCGATCACGTTGCTTCGGCGGCTGGCCAGGGAGCGGGCGCCCGCGTGCGGCTGGTACCCGAGTGCGTCGATGCTCTCCTTCACACGCCGCCGGGTGGTCTCGGAGATCGACCGCTTGCCGCTGAGGACGTAGGAGACCGTGCTCGGCGACACGCCAGCGTGCCGGGCCACATCGGAGATCCGCACCGTGCCGTCCCGTCCGTTTTCGAACCGATTCGATGCGCTGTTACGCACCGTGTTCCCCGGATGTGGCGCCGATGGGCGCCGCCGGGCGAGGCGTGGTCACGGAGCGTGGGGGGTGAGGGAAGGGGCGCCGTGGTCAGTCCTCGGTTCCGAGCGTACCGGAGGAGCCCGCGGCGGCGCGGTCGTAGGTCTCACGGAACTGGCGGACCCTGCGCTGGCGGCGCATCGTGAGCGGGACGAAGGTCGCGATCATGACCACCAGCAGTCCCGCCAGGAAGAGGTTGACCGAGGCGAACGGGGTTCCGTTGGCGTACTGGAGCAGGGCGTTGGCGACGTTGGGTACGACGAGGACGCAGCCGAACAGCAGCATGAACTTCGGGGAGCGGGACGTGTCGCTCTGGTCAGCGAGGATGCGCCCGAGCCGGTTGGTCTCGGGGTCCGGGTGGAGGGTGCCCCGCATGATCTGCCAGTGCGCGGCCCAGGTCTTGGCCGGGTCGGCGTCCAGGGGCAGTGGCCTGTCCTTGACCATGCGGCGCATCATCCACGCGGTGCCGAAACCGACGGCCGCGGAGACGACCACCGCCACGGCCAGGGTTCCTCCCGTGACGGCGACGATGGCGGGGGCGAAATCGGTCCCGATCATCAGAGGAACGAACAGCAGGGCTATGAAGGGGACGGAGAGGACGGCGACCAGCAGGGCGGTGCGGAGGCCGTACTGACGCGGGTTGTTCTGGGCGTAGATGGTCCAACGGCCCATGAGGGTGCCGAACCGCCCGGGGGTACGGGGGATGTCGCGGTTCCTGTTCATACCGGCGAACTACCCCGGGGCGCGCGGCGCACATGGGACCAACGACCCGAAGGGCACACGGCGGGCCGGGCCCCGGAGCAGCCCCTGGGGCCATAGGGCTCTAGCTGCGGACGTCCTTCGCGGCACCCAGGAAGGCCTGCCACTCGCCACCGCCGAAGAAGAGCGCGCCCAGCTCGCGGTGCTTGGTGTCCCGGACCCCGGTGACCGGGCCCTCCGCGACCTCCACGCATTCACCTCGTTCAACGCTGTAACTGGAGGTGTGCCAGAGGGAGGCAGGCACCAACGTCGCCTCGGCGGCTTCGTGCTCAGTCATCAGGGCTTCTCCAGGTTGTCCGCTAGGTCGCGAATGAAGTCTTGCGTGTCGTCCAACGGCAGGGCGGCGGCCTGCATGTACTCGAACCCGTGCTCGTGGTTCGCGAGTTCGTCGCCACCCTCGAAGAAGTGCCCGCTCGGAGGGACGTCAAGGTAGCCCACCCGGTCGGTTTCACCGAGATGCAGGAGAGTGTAGCCACAGGACTGCGCCATGCCCTTGGACAGTAGCAGGACCTGAATGTCGATATTCGGGCGCTTGTCCAGCTCCATCAGGTGCTGGAACTGGGTCCGCATGACCTCAGGTCCACCGACGAGGCAGCGCAGCGCCGATTCATCGATGACCGCCCAAATCCGGGGAGGGACGTCGCGGTCCAGGATGCTGGTGCAGCGCTCGATCCGGGCGGCGACGCGCTTCTGACGCTCCTTCGGGTCTGTCACGAATCCTCGAGCCATCAGGGCTTCGATGTAGTCCGGATGCTGGAGGAGACCCGGAACGATGCCCATCGCGTACTGCTGGATCTTGGTGGCCTCGTTCTCCAGGCTGTAGAAGGCGTTGCCCGCCACGTCCTCGTGCTGAAACCACCAGGGCTTCTGCTTGCGGGCCGCCTTGGCGATCTCCACCAGTTCCTCGCGCAGCGCATCCGTTGAGCCGTACAGGCGGCAGAGCGCGGCGACGGCCTCCGTCGTCAGCCGGACGAACCGCCCGTTCTCGATTCTGTAGAGCTTGCTGGTGTCCCACCCCAACTCGTTGGCGACCTGCTCCTGGGACAGCTTGGCCTGGGTCCTGAGTCGCTTGAGCTGACTCACCAGGTAGTGCCTGCGCACGGGGGAGCCCTGGGCCACGAAGGCCTCCTTCGTTCCGTCGTCGTCACAGCGGATGGCGGGGACAGCCCGATCATCTCACTGCACCAAAAAGGACATGTGCCAACAATGCAGGCCAGTTTTTATACAGGCCTTGTAAGTTCTAAGGCTGGTCTCTAGCTTAGAGGACGAAGCGAGATTCCGGCGCGGCTCTTGGAAAAGGGACGCCTACCTCGGCAGACGCCTTGCGTGGCACGAGGCGGCGCGGGAGAAGAGCCTGGGATCTGGCCGATCCACGGCGGGATGACACTCACCGCCGGGGCGGCCGTCCGCCAAGGGGCGGCTGACACGAAAACGGGCTCTGGGGGCGATAGCAGCGCCTCCAGAGCCCACATCGACAACCCGATTCATGCCTGAAGGAGCGTGCCGACATGACCATTGTGCCGCGTCCCCGCGCAGCCATCCACACGCCCGCCCCACCCTCCGCCGGGCGGCGCTGGCCCTCCCGGATCTACCCCGGTCTCCTCGCCCAGGCCGCCTGGGTGCGTGAGGACCTGCGCTCCGACCTGTTCCGCCTGGAAGGGCTGTGCCCCGACCTGGCCGACACGATCGTGCTCTGCGCCAGCGAGATGTTCGCCAACGCCGCCGACCACTCCCGTTCCGGCCAGGAGAACGGCCGGGTCATCCGAACCCTGTCCATGCCCACCGCCACCACCCTGCACCTGGGCATCACCGACGACGGCGTTCGGACCGAGAACCCTTCCCTCCCGCACATCCCGCACCAGCGCACCGCGCCCGAGTGGGAGGAGGCCGAACGCGGCCGGGGCCTGCTGCTCATCAACTCCCTGGCCACCAGGTGGGGCACCCGTGCCGTGGTGGACTTCCCGTTCTGCGCGGGGTTGGGCACGGTTGTGTGGGCCGAGTTCACCCTCACCCCCACCGCTCCCGCCAGTACCGCCAGCGCCGGGGCCGACAGGTGAGCGCCCCCACCGTCAGCGGACCCAACACCGACCGCATCCGCCGGGTCCTGGACGCGCCCCGGGGACAGCGCTTCGTCCGCCCGGGTACCGCCAGCAACACTGGCCCTTCCGGTCGTCCCGACAGCCTCAACCGCTTCAGGAACACCAGCGATCCCAACGAACCCACCCGGGAACAGCGGCTCCTGGCGCAGATGGCGGGGAACCCCCGCGTGGCCTACCGCCAACTCCACGGCGAGCTGCCCACCTGGATGCACGTCCAAGCCGCCCGGTTGGCCGCACACGGCTCCCAGAAACCCCGGGGTGCTCAGGACTCTCGGGGCACACCGGGCACTCGGGGCACCGAGGCCCCCGAAGGCCCGCGCAAACCCTCACCGCCACCGAAGCGCCCGCAGGCACCAGCGGTTCCGCCCCCACGACCCGCCACCGACGACGACCCGCTCCCACCCCGTCCGCAACACCCGGAACACCCGGAACACCCGGAACGCCCGGAACGCCCGCCGCTGCCGCGCCGCCGACCCCAGCGCCCGCACAGCCACCGCAGACCCCGACGCTTCGGCTGGACCCGCACCGGCCCGGCCCGTCTGCTGGCCGCCTACACCCTCGCGACCAGCGCGGGAGCCCTGGCCCAGCACCTGGCCACGGTCCTGCTGTAGCCGAGAGCTTCAGCCGGGAACTGGGATTGCGCGAGATTGCTTCCACCGGATCCGCCAACGGCTGCCCCGGCCGCCCTTGGCCAGGGATACTCGTAGCGCACTCTCTGAACCGAGGAGGACCATAAAGCTCCGCAAACTCGGCGCCACGTCCTAGGACGGCGCCTGCCCCACGTTGTATGAAACGGGTACTGGCGTCATCGTGATGCAAGGCGACAAACTGACCAACCCCGAAGCCCTGCGCAAGCTGAGCGACGTCCTTGCTGACGAGGAGTTTGTCGTGGTCCCCCGTGCCCTGCTCACCCGCTTCGCCCCCAAGGAATGAGATGTCCGAGATCGTCAGCGGAGAGGGCTTCACCGACCTCTTCCGCCGTTACCGATACACCGCATGGCGCCTGGAGACGCGTACGCACTACGGCAAGGCGAACGAGGATCTACCGTTCCAGCGGTGGCTGGCAGGGGACGACTCCGATATCGAGTGGTTCAAGCCCTGGTTGAAGATGATGCGCGCCGAGCTAGCCACCGGTAAGCGCATGGAGCGGGTCCGGCTCATCGACGACCCGCCTTCCGACTACCTGCGTTGGGAGCTGTGGGGCACTCCCTACAACCTCGGCGTCGGTGAGGACATCCGTTACCTGCCACGCACCCACCCGATCGTGGCAGAGCTGCCCGACCACGACTTCTGGGTGTTCGACAGCCGTACGGTAGCCCGACTGGAATTCGAGGACGACCGTTTCCTCGGAGCGAGTCTGACCGAAGCCCCGGAGCAGGTACTGACCGCCCTCCAGGCACGGGACGCAGCCTGGCACCACGCGCTCACCTTCACCGAGTACATGGCGTCTCGCGCTGCATGACCGACTACCAGACAGCCCGGATCTCCCTCGGTGTCCGCCTGCGCGAACTCCGGGACGAGGCCGGGCTGTCTGGCCGTGAACTGGCTTTCGAGCCGGTTGGCACCCTTCCAAGGTGTCCCGCCTCGAACGCGGCAACCAGACCGCTATGACTGAGGACCTGCGCCGCTGGGCGCGGCTGTGTGGGCGCGACGACGCCGCCGAGGGGCTCGTCGCGCAACTGGGCACACTGGAGACCCACTACACGAGTTGGCGCCGCAGGCTTTCAGCGGGAAACGAGGCGCGGCAGCAGAACGCCGTCGACTTGGAGAGCCGCACGCGTAAGTTGCACGTCTTCGAGTCGGTGTGCGTCCCCGGGCTTCTACAGACGCCCGGCTACGCCCGTGCCATGATCTCAAGAGCGGTGGAACTGCACGGAACTCCGACCGACGTGGAAGAAGGCGTGCGCAAACGGATGGAACGCCGCGCCATCCTGAATGCACGTGACAAGCAGTTGCAGATCCTGCTGTGGGAACCGATTCTGCGCACACGGCAGGCGTCTCCGAAGGTGCAGGTCGAACAACTCGACCACCTGGCAGAGTGTGTTCGCCGTGGCCCCGAGGGCATCGGGATCATCCCCTTGGCGACACAGCTGATGGCTTCACCCATGCACGGATTCTGGCTCTACGACGACAACCGCGTGATCGTGGAAACCATCGGGGCCGAACTGTGCCTGACCGACGACGACGCGGTCGAGCCCTACCGGCGCGTCTTCTCGGCCCTCTCGCGTTCCGCTGTGAGGGGCCGCGCGGCCCTCGAACTGGTGGAGCGCGCCCGTAGCGCGCTCACCGGGTATGAGCGCCCTGACATGCGATGAGACGTCATGGCCCGTACCGAGTACTACGACGACCCTGCGGCTCCCGTTCCCAACAGCCTGGTGGTCGCTGCCAGCGCTGCCGTCCTGGACGAGCAGGGCCGTCTGCTGTTGCAACGGCGGGTGGACAACGGGCTGTGGGCGATGCCGGGCGGGGCGATGGAGATGGCCGAGAGCCTGCCCGAGGCCGCCGTGCGCGAGGTGCGCGAGGAGACCGGGTACGAGATCGAGGTGACCGGGCTGGTCGGCACCTACACCGACGCCCGCCACGTCATCGCCTACAGCGACGGAGAGGTGCGCCGCCAGTTCAACGTGTGCTTCCGCGCCCGTGTCGTCGGGGGAGAACTCGCGGTCAGCGACGAGTCGCACGAGGTGCGCTGGTTCACCGCTGAGGAGGCGGCAGGGCTGGAGATGCACCACACCCAGCGGCTCCGGGTGGGGCACGCGCTGGGACGGGGAGGACCGTACGCGGGTTGACCGCACCGGGCCCGGGGGCCGGTGCGGCCGTCACCATGGCGCCGCCTGAGGGGTAGCTGTGCGCTGACGGCCCCGACCACGAGGAGGCCTTGGGCAGAGGCACCACGTTTCCCCGGGACTGATGTCGGCAGCCCCGAGCGGGGCGGCTAGTCCTGCTTCGGGTTGCTGTTCAGCTTGCGCCGTTCCCAGCGGTTGGGGTGGCGGATGACCACTCCCGCCATGCCGCCGGTCCCGGTGAGCCGGATCAGCGGGGTCCCCGCGAGCCGGTCGGGGGTCGTCTTGTCCTTCAGGCCGCCGATGCCGGGGTCCACGCCGCTGGTGTCCGCCGCCCAGCCGTCGGGGATGACGATCGTGACACCGGCCGCCTCCCCGTACGCCTCCACCACGACCTCCGTGAAGCGGCACTCGACCCGGCTGAAGTCGATCTTCACCCCCGCTATGCCCCCGTGGGCGATCACGTGACTGGGCACCTCCCAGCGCCCGGGGCCGCGGGACGCGCCGTGCAGGCCTCCCTTGATCACGAGCGGCGGCTGGCTTTCGGGAAGCTGCGGCTTGGGCAGGTCGGCGGTCAGGACGGCCAGCTCGGCGTGGGTCCTGGAGCTCAGCGCCTGTTCCAGGCGCGTGTCCAGCTCGTCGAGGTCGATGCGTCCCTCGGCCGCCGCGTCGCGCAGTTGCTCCACCACCGCGTCCCGGTCGGCGTGGGAGGCTCGCAGGTCCGCGGGGGGAACGGTGCGCGCGGGGGGCTTCGGAGGCTGGGCGTTCATGGCACAAGGATAAGAGCGGGCGAACCGGACTGTACATCTCGAATACCGAACCCGTCGTAGCCGCGGGCGCCGGTGTCCCCGCGGCTAGCGGTAGTACACCCCGATCCGGGAGCCCGCGACCTCCTCGACCCGCACGTCCAGGTCGAACACGTCCCGCAGCACCTCGGGCGTCATGATCTCCTCGGGCGTTCCCGTGTGGACGACGCGGCCGTCGCGCATCGCCACGATGCGGTCGGAGTAGGCGGAGGCGAAGTTGATGTCGTGGATGACGATCACGACGGTGCGGCCGAGCGCGTCGGCGGCCCGCCGGATCTGGCCCATCATCGACACGGCGTGCTTCATGTCGAGGTTGTTCAGCGGTTCGTCCAGCAGCACGTAGTCGGTGTCCTGGCACAGCACCATCGCCACGTAGGCGCGCTGGCGCTGGCCGCCGGACAGCTCGTCCAGGAACCGGTCGGCGAGCGGCACCAGGTCGAGGAAGCCCAGGGCCGCCTCGATCTGCTCGCGGCACTCGGCGGTCAGCCGCCCCCGCGAGTGCGGGTAGCGGCCGAAGCCGACCAGGTCGCGCACGGTCAGCCGGGCGGTGAAGCGGTTCTCCTGGCGCAGGATGGACAGCCTCCTGGCCAGGTCGCGGCCGGGGGTGGTGGCCACGTCCATCCCGTCGACGGTCACCCGGCCCCCGTCCGCGCGGAGCAGGCGGCCGATGATGGTGAGCATCGTGGACTTGCCCGCGCCGTTGGGCCCGATGATCGAGGTGACGCCGCCCCGTTCGATCCGCAGCGACACGTCGTCGAGGACGGTCTGGGACCCGTAGGTCTTGGTGAGGTCGGTCAGTTCGATCAACGCGCGGCCTTTCGCATCAGCAGGTACAGGAACAGGGCGCCGCCGGTGAACTCGATGACGACGCTGAGCGTGCCCGCGTGCCCGAGGAGGTGTTCGAGGACGAACTGTCCGCCCACGAGGGCGCACAGTCCCACGAGGAAGGCCACCGGGACGACGTACCGGTGCTCGTGGCGCCCGGCGACCTGGTAGGCGAGGGTGGCGGCCATGAACCCGAAGAAGGTCATCGGTCCGACCAGCGCGGTGGAGACCGCGGTGAGCAGGGCGACGGTCATGAGGATCCGGACGGCCTCGCGGGTGTGGTCCACGCCCAGGTTCACGGCGGTGTCCCGGCCGAGCGCGAGCACGTCCAGCGTCCGGTTCCGACGCCACACGTACAGGCCCGCGAGCACGGCGACGGCCGCCGCCCACGGCAGCAGGTCGGGGTCGGCCCGGGTCAGCCGGGCGAACAGGCGGGTCTGGAGGGCGGTGAACTCGTTGGGGTCGAGCAGCCGCTGCATGAGCTGGGAGAGGCTGGTGAACAGCACGCCCAGCACGATGCCGACCAGCAGCGTCAGGTGGAGGCTGCCGATCCCGCCGGTGAACAGGCGCTTGAACAGCAGCAGCGCGAAGAGCACCATCAGGGCGGTCTGCGCCAGGAACGCCGCCACCGGCGGCAGCGCGCTCAGGCCCGCGACGCCGAACGCGAAGACCAGGCAGGTCTGCACCAGGACGAACAGCGACTCCATGCCCATGATGGAGGGGGTGAGGATGCGGTTGTCCGTGACGGTGTGGAACAGGACCGTGGAGACCGCGCCCGCGAAGGCCACGACGAACATGGTGAGCACCACGGTCGAGCGGCGTTCGACCACGTAGGCGACGTTGCCGGTCACCCCGTAGGTCAGGTACGCGGCGGTGAGGGCCGCGGCGACCACGGCCAGCAGCACGATCCGCGCTCCGGCCGGAACCCGGCGGGCGGGGGCGGCGGCGCGGGCGGGGGCCGCACCGCGCTCAGCGACCGGCATGGGAACTCCTCCGCAGCAGCATGGACAGGAACACGACCGCGCCCACGACGCCCAGGACGCTGCCGACGGGGATCTCGAAAGGCGCGCGGACGACCCGGGAGAGGATGTCGCAGAGCACGAGGACCCCGCCGCCGAGCAGGCAGACCCAGGGGATCCCCCGGCGCACGTGGTCGCCGACCGCCATGCTGACCAGGTTGGGCACGATGAGGCCGAGGAAGGGCAGGCTGCCGACGACGGACACCACCACGCCGCTGACGACGGCGACGATCCCGACGCCCAGGGCCGTGACGGTGCGGTGGTCGAGCCCGACGCTGACCGCGATGTCGCGGCCGAGCCCGGCGACGGTGAGGCGGTCGGCGACGAGGTAGGCGGCCAGGGCGAGGAGGCCGACCAGCCATAGCTGCTCGTAGCGGCCCCGCATGATCCCGGAGAAGTCGCCGGACTGCCAGACGGAGAGGGTCTGGAGGAGGTCGTGGCGCAGGGCGACGAAGGTGGTGACCGAGCTGATCACCGCGCCGAGCATGATGCCGACCAGCGGTACGACCAGCGAGGACTTCAGGGCGACGCGCTGGAGCACGCCGAGGAACAGGGCGGTGCCCAGGAGCGCGGTGACGCAGGCCGCGGTCATCTTCACCGGCAGCGGCGCGCCGGGGAAGAAGAGGGTGACCAGCAGGATGCCGAGGGCGGCCGACTGCACCGTTCCCGCCGTGGAGGGCTCCACGAAGCGGTTCTGGGTGAGCAGTTGCATGATCAGGCCCGCGACGCTCACCGCGGCACCGGCCAGCAGCAGGGCGAGGGTGCGCGGAACCCGGCTGACCAGGAACAGCTCCCAGGACTCGGGGTCGCTCAGCAGCCGCGCCGGGGTGATGTCGCTGGCCCCGACGAACAGGCTGGCCACGGACAGCGCCAGGACCGCGAGGGCGGCCAGGACGAGGACGAGGCGTGGGGCGCGCCCGCCCGGGGAGGGGCTGGCGCTCAGCTCCCCGGGCTTGGCGGCGGTCGTGGACGTCACCGGTTCAGGAGAGGGCGGCGTCGACGTCGTCGATCGCGTTGAGGTGCGCCTGGATGCCGCCGACCAGGTACATCTCGGCGGAGTCCAGGTAGAGGATCTGGTCCTCCCGCGCGGCGGTGGTGCGGTCGACGAGGTCGTTGTCGAGCACCTGCTCGGCGGGGGAGGCGCCCTCCTCGCCGATGGCGTTGTCGCGGTCGATCACGTAGAGCCAGTCGGGGTCGGCCTCGGCCAGGGCCTCGAAGGACAGGACCTGTCCGTGGCGGGACCCGTCGTTGTCGATCTCGATGGAGGGCTCCAGGCCCAGGGCGTCGTAGAAGAAGCCGAAGCGGGAGCCGGGGCCGTAGGCGCTGACCTCACCGGCGTTGGACATGAGGACGAGGCCGTCGCCCGCCTCGGCGACCTTGGCGCCGACCTCCTCGGCGCGGTTCTCCAGTTCGGTGACGAGGGCCTCGGCCTCCTCCGCCCTGTCGAAGAGCTCGCCGTAGGCGGTGGTGCGCTCGGAGATGCTGCCGAGGGCGTCGGCGGAGTCGAGGGACATGTCGATGGTGGGGGCGATCTCGGCCAGTTCGCCGGTGACGGCGGCGCTGCGGCCGCCGCTGATGATCACGTCGGGGTCGAGCGCGGCGACGGCCTCGAAGTCCGGCTCGAACAGGGAGCCGACGTCGGCCACGTCCTCGTTCTCGGCGTAGTCGGCGAAGAGGTCGGGGACGACCTCGGAGGAGGGGATGCCCGCCACGTCCACGCCGAGGGCGTCGAGGATGTCGAGCTGGGCGTTGTCGAAGACGACGACGGTCGCGGGGTTGCGGGGGATCTCGATCTCGCCGTTCTCGGCCGCGACGACGACCGTTTCGGCCGTCTCCGTGGTGTCCGCCTCCGTCTCGGTCGAGCATCCGGCCAGGAGCAGGGCCGAGGCCGGGACGAGGGAGAACAGGGCTGTGGCACGTGGGGTCACGACGGCTCCAGACAGGGGAAGCCCCGCCGAAAGTTCGGCAAGGCTTGGCTTAGTAAGGCAAGGCTAAGGTTACATCCTGCCAAAGTAGACAAATAACCGACCTGCGGACATAACGCCTGTGCCGTGCCACACAGGGATTCCCCCCTCCCACCCTCCGTGACCGAGATCCATCGGCCCTAGGCTGGGCAGCCGTCCTTGTCCGGCGCAGGAACCCCTTCCCCAGCAGGAGAACCCATGCCCCTCTGCGACCGTCGCCGCACGCTCACCTGGGCTCCCCACGGAGGGAAGCGGTGACCCGCGGGCACGAGCGGCGCCACCGGAGAGGCCGTCGAGCCACCGAGGCCGCAGCGTCTCCCCGGAGACGCGGCCTGCTCCTTCGCCCCGGGGACGGCATGAGGTTCGGCCTCACCCTGGCGGGGGCGGTGGCCTCAGGCGTCGCGGCGCTGGCGCTGATCGGAACGGTCAGCGGAGCGGCCCTCGACGCGCTGGTCCGGCCGCTGGTCCGGGACGCGGCCTTCGCCCTGGGCGGTAGGACCGCCGAGGCCCGTGTCACCGGTGTGGCGGAGGGTGAGGCACGGGTCGTCTTCACCGCCGCTGGAGAACGGGTGGAGACCGTAGCCACCGGAACATACGACCTCCACCACGACCCCCGGGACGTGGAGGTCCGCTACCTGCCCGGCTCTCCGGAAGAAGCCGCGCTGGCGGACCATGCCGCCTCGTGGGGACCGGCGCTGCTCACCGCACTCGTGGTGGTGGCGCTGACATCCGCATGGCTGGTTAGGAGCTGGCACGGAGGTGGGACCTCCGCGTCCCTCCGGGCACGCCTGCGTCGTCAGGCACCGCCCCTGCCGATCGCTCGATGGGTGCTTCCGGCCGTGCTGTGCCTGGTGCTCGGCGCCCTGGTCTGCACCTGGCCGTATCTGGGTGCCACACCCGAGGAGATGGTGCTCCTGGACCCCTCCCTGACCTGGTTCGCGGTGGGGACGGCCGTGCTGTTGACCTCGGTACCGATGATGTGGCGGGCGGCCGTCCGCCACGCGGCCCTCAACCGCGCGCCCGTGTCCCCTCACTCGCCCTCCTCGAAGCGGATGAGAGGAGCGGTCAACGCGACCCTGGTTCTTGGATGCCTGCTGATCCTGGCGGTACCGGGGTATCTGTTCGTGGACCATGTGAGGAGCGGGACGGCCATGGCATCGGGTCCGGAGGTACGGGGGACCGTCGAGGCGATGGACAGAAGCACCGGACGAGGCTGCTGGTTCGATGTGAGGGTCTCCTACCGGGTGGAGGACCTCCCCCACGAACGCACCCTCGAACTCGGCTGCTCGGAGCAGAGGGGCCTCGCGGTCGGCGACACGGTCCTTCTGGAGACGAGCGCGGCCGAGCCGCACCTCGTGCGGATAGCGGACCGGTCCGCGTAGCCGGG
The DNA here is from genome assembly GCF_052466615.1 of Nocardiopsis sp. M1B1. Classification (NCBI taxonomy): domain Bacteria; kingdom Bacillati; phylum Actinomycetota; class Actinomycetes; order Streptosporangiales; family Nocardiopsidaceae; genus Nocardiopsis; species Nocardiopsis sp. M1B1. The sequence goes on along the minus strand of NZ_CP196194.1, from coordinate 392,428 downwards.
CGGTCCGCGTAGCCGGGCGGTCCGGACGGATGTGTGCGCCGGGGAGGCTGGGTGCGCCGGGGAGGCTGGGTGCGCGTCTCGGAGCGCGGCCGGGGCGGGGCGGGACCGGGGCGCGGCCGGGACGGGGCGGGTGCGGGGCGGGTGCGGGTTCCGCGGGTCTGGCCACAAGCGGCCGTGGCCGCCTCGGACGCCTCTCGGGCGGGTAGGTTCTCCTCGCGGCACACACGAGCTCCGCGCCACGGCCCCGTCGACTCCCCCAGCGAAGAGGACCGCAGTGAACCTCCACCTGCCCTACCTGATCGGACCTCTCCTCCTTCTGCTGGTGGGCCTCTTCGCACTGGTCTGCTGCTTCGCCGCCGCGCCGGAGCGCCGCGCACTCGCCGGGCTGGGCGCGGCGGCGCTGCTGACCTCCTCCGCCCTGTCCCTGCTCGACCAGCTCCTCTCCGGATGGGTGCGCGAACAGGTGGCGGACTCCGAGACCACCGCGCTGATCACTGGCGTGTCGCACCACCTGTCCGCGGCCCTCCTCGGTGCGGGCATGCTCCTGCTGGTCCTGGCCGCCACCCGGAGGACGTCGCGGGCCGGGCCTCCCCCTCCGCCGTCCTCCCCCTACGGCGGACCGCACGAGGAGGCCCGGCGATGACCGAGCAGGGACCCGACCTGGTGCAGTTCCTCCTGAACCTGCTGACCGTGGTGCTCCCCCCGCTGCTGGCGGGGGTCCTGGCGCTGGCCCTCGCCGGGAGGGCTCCCGGCGGGCGCGGCTTCGTACGCACCGGAGGCGGCCTGCTCGTGCTCCTCAGCATCGTCCAGGGGGCCCGGGAACTCTGGTTCCGGTTCCTCTTCCTTCCGGCCCTGGTAGGGAACGGTGAGGTGCCGGTCCCGTTCCCGGTGCTGTTCGCCCTCGACATCGGGGTCCACGTGCTGCTCGCGGTGGCGCTCGTCCTGCTGCTGTGCGCGGTGATCAGCTCCCGGGGACGGCGGCACGCGCCCCGGGGAACCGTGCCGCGACGGCCGGAGCAGAGGCCGGGACCACGGGGCGGACGACCGGGCGGCGCCCCGTACGGCGGTGGCCGGTCCTCCGCGCACGCTTCGAACGCCCACGCGGCTACGGGCGATCCCGGCCATCGTGGCGACGCCTTCGACAGCGGAGGCGGCCACAATGACGGCAGCGGAGGCGGTTACGGCGGCGGGGCCGACGGAGGCGGTGGCGGGGGCGGCTTCTAGCCCTCCACCGGTCTGGGCTCCTCCGGTCCCTCCCCGCCCTCGACGCGGACCGTGCCCGTGCTGCCGTCGACGGTGATCCGCTGCCCGTCCCGGATCACCTCGGTCGCCCGGGGAACACAGATCACGGCGGGGATGCCGTACTCCCTGGCGACCGTCGGCCCGTGCGCGATGGTGGACCCCGTCTCCACCACCAGCCCGCCGGCGGTCATGAACAGGGGTGTCCATCCGGGATCTGTGCTCTGGGCCACCAGGACCTCCCCCGGTTCGAGCGTGGCCCCCGCCGGGTCGTGGATCACCCTCGCCGTTCCGGTCACGGTCCCCGAGGAGGCGGGCACGCCGAGGAGTTCCCCGTCCCGCCCGGAGGGCAGGGCGGGCAGCGCGGCCTCCACGTCGGTGCCGTCGGACAGCAGGACCGGGGGCACCCTGCGGCGCTTGCGCTCACGCAGGTACTCGGTGCGGCGCTCGGCGACGAGTGCGCGCTGGTCCGCGCCCTCCACCAGGGCGCGCGCCTCCGGAACGCGGAGGAACATGATGTCGCCGGGCTCGTCCAGCCGTCCCGTCCCGACCATCTCCGCGCCGACGAGGAGGAGCTGCCGACGCGTCTCGGCGATGGCGAACAACCAGGAGAACTTGGGGTACTCCCGCATCCCGGCCAGGGCGCGCGCACGGTCGAAGGAGAACGACGCCAGACGCGCGCGGACCGGCCGGGAGGCGAGCGCCCTGCGGACCAGCGCGTCCCGTGTGCGTTCGGCCTCGGCGGCGGCCCGGGCGAACCTCCGGTCGGGTTCCTGCTCCGGATCGCTGACCCGCAGGTAGTTGGCGATCGCCGTGAACAGGGGTGCGGGGTCCTCCGACCACCGGGGCACACCCACGTCGACCTCGGCGGCGCCGCGGTGCCCGTACCGCTCCAGGAAGCCGTCGAGGCCGATGTCGGGGAGCGTCCCGGCCCGGTACCTGTCCGCCAGTTCCTCGGGCGGGGTGCCCCGGAGCAGTTCGCCGTGCCCGCGTGCCCCGACCGCCAGCCGCCACAGCGCGAGGTCCATCTCCGTGGTGACGTTGTGCGGCATCCCGCCGAGGACGGCGGCCACCTCGCCCGGTTCGGCGATCCCCCTGAGCAGCAGTTCGGGCGCCTTGGCGGAGAGGACGGCGACGCACAGGGGCCCCATCATCGGGACCATCCCCTCCGTCAGCGCCTGGTTCTGGAGGTCCGTCGCGTGCCGGAGCCGTCGCGCGGGCGTGAGCGCGTGCTCCGGGGCACGGGCGGCCCGCTGCCGGAGCACCGCACCGGCCCGCAGGAAGCGCCGCCTGGCGTCGTCGGGGTCGACGAGCGCGGCCGCGGTGTCCGCGAGGACCCTGCCGGTGAGCGGCAGCGCCCGCACGACGGCCCCGACCACCCTGCCCAGGCTGATGCGGCCACCCGGGCGCGCGGCGAACCGCGGGTCGTCCAGGAGGGAGCGGACGGCGGCCGCGGCCCGGGGGCCGTAGACGACCATGCTGCCCGGCAGCGCGCCGCGGATCCAACGGTTGCGCAGGTAGGGGGTGAGGTCCAGGTAGAACCTGCCACCCACGTCGACCACCGCCGCGTCCCCGCCGCCGGGGCCGGTACCCCGGGAGCCGAGCCACGCGGAGGCGACGATTCCCAGCACGGACAGGCCCATCGGGGTGAACGGGCGGAGCATGCCCTGCATGTTGCCGACCTCGAAGTAGGCGCGGGGCCCGTCGTCGTGGTGGTCGGGCAGCGGGAAGAGGGTGGTGACCGCGCGGGACTGGAGGATCCAGGGGGTTCCGTCGCGGTCCAGGGCCCATTCGACGTCCTGCGGTGAGCCGAAGTGACGCTGGAGCCGCTGCCCGGCGGCGTGCAGCGCCGTCACCTCCGCCGGGGACAGGCATCCGCCGTCCGGTCCCTCGGTCCCGCCGTCCGCGGCCACGACGTAGTGGTCGGGCCGGACCGTGCCGTCGACCACCGCGGTCCCGAGGCCGGGAACGGCGTCCAGGACGGTCTCGCCCCGTGTGCCGGTGACCGGGTTGGCGGTGAACAGCACCCCCGCGGCCCGGGGATCGACCATGCGCTGCACGACGACGGCCATGTGCACCCCGTCGTCGTCGATTCCCCGGTCGCGCCGGTAGGCGACGGCGCGGTCGGTCCACAGCGAGTCCCAGCACCGGCGGACGGCCGTGAGGAGGTCGTCGGCGCCCTCGACGTCGAGGTAGGTGTCCTGCTGCCCGGCGAAGGAGGCGTCCGGCAGGTCCTCCGCGGTCGCGCTGGACCGTACCGCCACCCGGCCGCCGCCGAGGGCCTCGTAGGCGGCGATCACCTCCTCCTCCGGCAGCCTCCCGGAGCGGTGGGCCTCGGTGGTGACGCAAAAACCCGGGGGCACGCGTTCTCCGGCCGCGATCGCCCCGGCCAGCCCGGCGGCCTTGCCGCCGACCAGGTCGGTCTCCACCCCGTCGATCCGATCCAGTTCCACCACGAGCACGACGCCACCTCCGGTTGCTGTACCACCGCTTCCCATGCTCCTCGCCGGAGGCGGGGACCGCCACAGCCGAAAGGGATCTGTGGAAAACTCCCGCGGCGGGTCGGCCGTCCCACCCCACGTACGCGGCGACGCCCGGCCGCCGCCGCGGACGGGCCCGCCGCCCCGCCCCCGCGCAGGCGTCGGCGGCCCTCGCCCCGGCGCTGACCAGGCGAGCAGCCCGGCGTGAGAGCCTGGATCCGCGTGTGACCCCCAGGAAAGGCCCCGGATGCACCTGATCTCCCCCCTCTACACCGTCTCCTCCGTCATCTCCCTGCTGTTCGAGGTCCTCTACCTGCTGTTCGGCGTCATCGTGCTGGCCCTCAGCGGCGTGGTGGCCTCCGACCGCAGGGGCCTCGTGGCGACGGGCGGCGCCCTGATCGTCCTCGGCGCCCTCGGCGACCTGGCGGTCCAGCTCTGGACCTTCACCCCCATGTACGCGGGCGTGGACATCACGGTGCACACCACGGTGCTCCCGGCCCTGCACCTGGTGTTCACGCTGCTCTTCGTCGGCGGCCTGCTCGCTCTGGTGCTGGCCGCGGCGAAGCGCCTCACGGCCCGGACGACCGCTCCGCCACCGCCGCCCGGCCACCACCCCGGTCCGCGGCCCTTCCCGACCCGCTGACACGAGGAGCCCTCCGATGACCTCCCTCCCTCCGACCCTGGGTCCGCTCCTCTACCTCCTCGGCACGCTCCTCCTCCTCGCGGTGGGGATCACCGCCTTCGTCCGCGCGAAGGGATCGCCCTTCCCTGGCGCCGTCCGGACCGTGGGGGCCCTGCTCATCGCCGCCGTGCTCGTGCAGGTCGCGAGCTCGGTGGTCAGCTTCGCCTTCGGGGCCATGGACCTGTCCTTCGAAGCGGTCATGACGGCCACCGGGCTGACGAACGTCATCGTGGAACTCCTGTACGGGCTCACGGTCACCGGAGCGCTGGTCGTGCTCGCCGTGGCCCTGGTCCGGTCGAAGTCCGCCGCCCGCGCCGCCGGTCCGGCCGCCGCGGGCCACGCGGCCGGTCACGCGTTCGCACCGCCCGCGCCCGGCCAGCCGTACGGGTACGGGCAGGCCCACCCGGCGCCGCCCGAGCACGACCGCCCCGGGCACGGGTACGGCCACCCCGGCGGCGGGGCCGCCGGACCCCCGGGGCCCGCCGGACACCCGGGCCCGGAGGGCCACCAGCCCCCGCCCGGTGAACCGGGGGGCGGCACCGGCTGGAGTCCGGGCAACAGCGGAGGCTTCGGCGGTGGATCGGGCCCCTACTCCGACGGCGGGGGAGGTTCCTCCTCCGGTGACGGCGGCGGTGGTGACGGCGGTGGCGGTGGTGGCGGGGACTGATCTCCGGCGGACCGGCCCGCACAGCGTCACGGCCAGCACGACCGGCCCGGCACGACCGGCACACGCGACCGACACGAAGCGACCGGCCCGACCTCGAAGGGGGTCAGGCCGGTCGCGTGTAGACCAGCGAGTAGCGCCAGAACAGCAGCCGCCGCAGACGTGCGCCGGGCAGCACCTCACCGGCCTCCTCCGCGATCTCGCGCAGGCCCATCGCCGGATCGCGCACCGGCATCTCGGCGGTGGGTCCCACCTTGTGCAGGTTCGGCGTGCCGGTGAGCGCGCGGCCCAGCCGCAGGCCGAGCCCGACCGCCCACTGCGGGCCCAGCGCGGCCAGACCGGTCGCGACGTCGGCGGCGTCCCTCTCGGCGTACAGGCCGAGGACGGCCAGCGTGCCGCCGGGGGCGAGGGCGGCGGCCATCCGTTCGAGCGAGGGCCCGAACGGCATGTGGTGGATGCTGGCGATCGAGCTGACGAACCCGTACCCCCCGGGACGCGGCTCCGTCTCCTCCAGCGCGGCCACGCGGTAGTCGACCGGCAGCCGGACGGGCGTGCGTTCACGGGCCGAGGAGATCATCCGCGGTTCGGGGTCGATCGCGTCGACGGCGATCCCGCGGGAGGCCAGGACCCTGGCGAACCTACCGCCGCCGCACCCGACGTCGAGCGCTCGGGTGCAGTGCGGGGGCACGTGGCGGAGGAGGTGTTCGTGGTAGTGGCTGTTGTGGTCCCAGGAGATGTCCACGGGACTCGGGGGAAGGACTGGACTCATGCGCCCGGAGGCTATCCGGCCTGGCGCTTGGCCTCCAGTGCCTCCATGGCGGCGACGGCGGTGGCCACGGTCTGGTGGACCGGGACCTGGCGGTGCAGGCCGACCAGGCGGACGACCTTGGTGACGCGTTCGTTCAGAGCGGCCAGCGCCAGCGAGCCGCCCAGTTCGCGGACGGTCCTGTAGGCGTTGATGATGACGTTCAGACCGCTGGAGTCCATGAAGTCCAGACCGGACAGGTCCAGGATCAGCCAAGGACCGTGGTCCTCGACGGCGGACTGGATGTGCTCCTGGAGGTCGGCGGCGGTCGCGATGTCGAGTTCTCCCTCGATCGCGACGATGACGCTGCGGCTCTCCACCCGCGTGCTCAGCCCAAGCCTGTGCACGTTCACTCCTCCCGGCCCCACGTTGAGATGGTGAGGGGTCCCTTCGCTTAACCATACGCAGACCGGCGGACCACGCCCACCCGGACCGGCGCCACTCCCACAGAGCCGGTCCGACGTCAGGGGGGAGCGTATGGTACGTCCGCGAGCCTGGTAAGTCGTTGGACACACACGGTATAAGCGAACCGCCCGTTCGGGAATGGCATACCGGAAGAAATTTTCGCCTCCTGGGCACGAACTCGGCGGTGAGCGCCCGTTATCTACCGTTGTCACAGGGACATTTCATGACATGGGATGCGCCCTGGACACCCGGGCAACGCTGCACGGCGGCGGCGCCGTCACCGGGCGTTCACCCGACGGACCGAACCCTCCCCCCGGCCGGGGGGAGGCGGGCCGCGCCCCGGCCCCGCGCCGCCCCCGCGTTCACCCGCCGGACGGACCCGGGTCCGGGGAAGGCTCCGCGCCGTGCTCCGGGACAGCGCCGCCTCCGGGTTCGCCTGTCGGGTCCGCTCCCCGCACCGCGCCGCCTCCGGGTTCACCCTCCGGACGGGACCCGCGGTCCCGGGTAAAGGAGTCCAGCAGCGTGCGCGCGGCGAGGGTCGCCGTGGTCTCCCCCGACCGCACCCGCTCCTCCGTCCCCGGCAGGAGCGGGGCCACCCGTGGATCGCGCAGGAACGCGTCCATGAGCTGGTCGCGGACCTGGTCCCACATCCAGTTGACCCCCTGGCGGCTGCGGCGCTCGGCCAGCGCGCCGTCACGTTCCAGCACCGCGCGGTGCCGGGTCACGGCGTCCCACACCTCGTCGAGCCCGTCGCCGGTCAGGCCGCTGCACGTGAGCACCGGCGGACGCCAGTCGGGGTGCACCGGCTGGAGCAGCCGCAGCGCCCGCGACAGCTCGCGGGCCGCCCTTCGGGCGTCGTCGGCGTGCGGCCCGTCGGCCTTGTTGACCGCGACCACGTCCACCAGCTCCAGCACGCCCTTCTTGATGCCCTGGAGCTGGTCCCCCGTGCGGGCCAGCGTGAGGAAGCAGAAGCAGTCCACCATGGCGGCGACCGCGACCTCGGACTGGCCGACGCCCACCGTCTCCACCAGGACCACGTCGAACCCGGCCGCCTCCATGAGCAGCATGGTCTCCCGCGTGGCGCGGGCGACGCCGCCCAGGGTCCCCGCCGTGGGCGAGGGCCGGATGAACGCGTTGGGGTCCACCGCCAGGCGCTCCATCCGGGTCTTGTCGCCCAGGATGCTGCCGCCGGTGCGCGTGGAGGAGGGGTCCACGGCCAGCACCGCCACCCGGTGCCCGGCCTTGGTCAGCCGGGTGCCCAGCGCGTCGACGAACGTGGACTTGCCGACGCCGGGGACCCCGGTGATACCCACCCTCCGGGCCCCGCCGGTGTGCGGCAGCAGCCGCACGAGCAGCTCCTGCGCGGCGCGCGCGTGGTCCGGGCGGCGGGACTCCACGAGGGTGATCGCCCGCGCGAGGGTGGGCCGGTGCCCGGCCAGGACCCCCTCGGCTAGGGCGTCCACGTCCACCTGACGGCGCCGCCCCGAACGCCGCGCGCCCGGCACGGAACCCTGCTCCGCCACGCCTGCCTCCCTCTTCCCGGTCCCGGCGCCGCCTCCCGGCCCGGCGGTCGGCGCTCCTCGCGCCCTGCCCTAGCCCAGCCGTTCGTCCAACTGGTCGAGCAGGTCGACGGCGGCCTCGGCGATGACCGTCCCCGGCGGGAAGATCGCCGACGCGCCCGCCTCCCGCAGCGGCGCGAAGTCCGCCGGGGGGATGACCCCGCCCACCACGATCATGATGTCCCCCCGGTCCAGCCGGGCCAGCTCCTCGCGCAGCGCGGGCACCAGGGTCAGGTGCCCCGCGGCCAGGGAGGACACCCCGACCACGTGCACGTCGGCCTCCACGGCCTGCGCGGCGACCTCCGCCGGGGTCTGGAACAGCGGGCCGACGTCCACGTCGAAGCCCAGGTCGGCGAAGGCGGTCGCGATGACCTTCTGACCCCGGTCGTGACCGTCCTGGCCCATCTTGGCGACCAGGATGCGGGGGCGGCGGCCCTCGTCCTCGGTGAACTCCTCCACCCGGCGGGTCACGCGCTCCATGAGGTCGGCCGCGTCGGCGCTGCCCGCCGCCTCGTCCCTGTACACACCCTGAATCGTACGGATCTGCCCGGAGTGGCGGCCGAAGACCCTCTCCATGGCGTCGGAGATCTCGCCCACGGTGGCCTTGGCGCGGGCCGCGTCGACAGCCGCCGCCAGGAGGTTGCCGGTCAGGGCCTCGTCCGCCCGGGACCCGCCCCCGGCGGCCGCGGTGAGCGCGTCGAGCGCGGCGCGCACCCGGTCCTCGTCGCGCTCCTGGCGCAGGCGGCGCAGCTTCTCCAGTTGCTGGGCGCGCACCCGGGAGTTGTCGACCTTGAGGACCTCGATCTCGTCCGCGCTGTCGGGGCGGTACTTGTTGACGCCGATCACCGGCTGGCGGCCCGAGTCGATGCGCGCCTGGGTGCGGGCGGCGGCCTCCTCGATGCGCATCTTGGGCAGCCCGGCGTCGATAGCGGCGGCCATGCCGCCCGCCTTCTCGACCTCCCGGATGTGCTCCCAGGCCCTGGCCGCCAGCTCCTGGGTGAGGCGCTCCACGTAGTAGCTGCCGCCCCAGGGGTCCACGACGCGGGTGGTGCCCGACTCCTGCTGGAGCAGCAGTTGGGTGTTGCGGGCGATGCGCGCGGAGAAGTCGGTGGGCAGGGCCAGCGCCTCGTCCAGGGCGTTGGTGTGCAGCGACTGGGTGTGGCCCTGGGTGGCGGCCATCGCCTCCACGCACGTGCGGGCCACGTTGTTGAACACGTCCTGGGCGGTGAGCGACCACCCCGAGGTCTGGGAGTGGGTGCGCAGGCTCAGCGACTTGTCCCTGGTCGCGCCCAGGTCCCTGACCAGGCGCGCCCAGAGCAGGCGGGCGGCGCGGAGCTTGGCGACCTCCATGAAGAAGTTCATGCCGATCGCCCAGAAGAACGACAGGCGCGGCGCGAACACGTCCACGTCCAGCCCGGAGCGCTGCCCGGCGCGGATGTACTCCACGCCGTCGGCCAGGGTGTAGGCCAGCTCCAGGTCGGCCGTGGCCCCGGCCTCCTGCATGTGGTATCCGGAGATGGAGATGGAGTTGAAGCGCGGCATCCGCTGCGAGGTGTAGGCGAAGATGTCGGAGATGATCCGCATCGAGGGCCGCGGCGGGTAGATGTAGGTGTTGCGGACCATGAACTCCTTGAGGATGTCGTTCTGGATGGTCCCGGACAGCTTCTCCGGCGGGACGCCCTGCTCCTCGGCGGCCACGATGTAGAGCGCCAGGACCGGCAGCACCGCGCCGTTCATGGTCATGGACACGCTCATCCTGTCCAGCGGGATCCCGTCGAACAACTGGCGCATGTCGTAGATCGAGTCGATGGCCACACCCGCCATGCCGACGTCGCCCGCCACCCGGGGGTGGTCGGAGTCGTAGCCGCGGTGGGTGGCCAGGTCGAAGGCGACCGACAGGCCCTTCTGCCCGGCGGCCAGGTTGCGCCGGTAGAAGGCGTTGGACTCCTCGGCGGTGGAGAACCCGGCGTACTGGCGGATGGTCCACGGCTGGTTGACGTACATGGTCGGGTAGGGCCCGCGCAGGTAGGGCGGGATGCCGGGCAGCCCGTCCACGAAGTCCAGGCCCGCGCGGTCGGCGGGGGTGTACAGCGGCTTGACGCCGATGCCCTCGGGGGTCTCCCACTCCAGGGCGTCGGCGGCCTTGCCGGTCCCGGCCTCCAGTGCTCTGTGCCAGGCGGCGTGTCCGGAGGCGGTGTCGCCCGGGAAGGCGGGGAGCCGCGGCGGGACGTCGGAGAAGTCGGGGATCATGCGTGCGCCCCCTCGGCAGTGGCGGACGGTGCCGGCGGATCGGCGAGCAGGACGTCGACCAGGTCGGCGAGGAGGGCGACGGCGTCGCACCCCCGGTGGGCGAAGGCGTCGACCCCGGCCTCGCGGTAGGAGTCGTCGGGCGCGCCCGCGAGCAGGATCCGGAGGGCCCCCGCGCGCCTGAGCGCCCGCGCGGCGTCCTCGGCCTGCTCGGCGTAGACCGCGTCGGAGGAGCAGAGCACCGCGACGCGGCTGCCCGAGGCGGCGAAGGCCTCCGCGACGGCGGCGGCGCCGTCGAGCGGGCCGGGTTCGTGGGAGGCGACGCCGCCCGCGGCGAGCAGGTTGGCCGCGAAGGACGCGCGGGCCGTGTGCGCGGCGACCGGTCCCAGCGTGGCCAGGAAGGCGGTGGGCCGCCGTCCGGTGTCGCCCGCGCGGGCGTCGCTGCGGTCGCGCAGCGCCTCGTAGTCCTCGGCGTAGCGGCGCACCGGGAAGCCGCCGGGGACCGGGGCCGGCGGCCGCGAGGGGTCGGCGGGCCGCACCAGCGGGACCTCGTCGGCGTTGGGGAACTCGCTGACGCCGGTGAGCGGGGAGCGCCGGTGGGCGAGGTCGAGGCGGCGCCGCGTCCACACCGCGTCCACGCGCTCGCGCAGCAGGCCGTGCTCGACGGCCTCCGCGGCCCCGCCCGCGGCCTCCAGTTCCCGGAAGAACGCCCAGCCCGCCCGGTACAGGTCGCGGGTGAGCGCCTCGACGTAGAAGGAGCCCCCGGCGGGGTCGATGACCCGCGCCAGGTGGGACTCCTCGATGAGCAGGGACTGGGTGTTGCGGGCGATGCGGCGGGCGAAGTCGTCGGGCAGGCCCACCGCGGAGTCGAAGGGGGCGGCGGTGACCGCGTCGGCTCCCCCGACCCCGGCGGCGAAGCAGGCCACGGTCGTGCGCAGCATGTTCACGTGGGGGTCGCGCCGGGTCGTCATCGCCTCGGAGGTGGCGGCGTGCAGGCGCATGGCGCGCTGGTCGGCGGGCACCCCGCTGGCGTCGAGGACCTGGTCCCACATGGCGCGGACGGCGCGCAGCTTGGCGATGACGCCGAACTGGTCGGCGTTCGCGGCCAGGCGGAACTCGATGCGCCGCGCGGCGTCGGGCAGGTCCATCCCGGCGGCGTGCAGGGCGCGCAGGTAGGCGGTTCCCGCGGCGACGGCGAAGCCGAGTTCCTGGGCGTCGGAGCCGCCCGCGTTGTGCACGAGGCGGCCGTCGGCGACGAGCAGTCCCAGGCCGGGGCGCCCGCGGGCCAGCTCCGCGGCCAGGCGTGCGGGGTCCATGACGTCGGGTCGCTCACCCGCCAGGGCCGCGGTGCCGAGGGGGTCGATGCCCAGGTGGGAGGTGATCCGGCCGTCGGGGACGCCCGCGTCGGCGTGGGCGTCGAGCAGCGCGGTGGCCGCGTCGGCGTGATCGGCCCCGGCGTCCAGGACCACGGGCGCGAGGTCGAGGTAGACGTCGCTGAGGGCCTGGCCGAGCGCGGAGACGGGCAGGCCGGTGCCGCCGACGGCGATCCACAGCGAGCTGACGCCGTTCATGAGGTCGGCGTGCAGGCGCCGCCGCAGGACGGCCGGGTCGGCGTCGGTGTGGCGGGCGCGGATGTCCCAGCCCTCGGGGACCGACCCGCCCGGCCGGTGGCCCCGGGTGAAGGGGGGCAGCCCCGGGAAGCCGGGGTCGGCGGCCGGGGGGTCGGATGTGTAGAGGGGCTCGATGTCGAACCCGTCGTAGGTGTGCGTGGCCAGTGCCGACTCGGGTGTGTCGGCGAGCCGGTCCTCGGGGACACCGCTCTTGCGCAGCACCCCCGCCACGAGTTCGCGCCACCGCTCGCGTGTGGCGGCGGGGAACCCGTCGGCCGGGTTGGGGGCGCCGGATCCGGCGGCCCCGCTCTCAGGGACGTCCATATAGTGGATGGTAGAGAATCGCGTTCGGTCGCGCCGCCCCGGGGTGTGGTGCGGCACACGCGGCGCGTCCAGGCCCGGGCGCGCACGCTCCGTGCCTGGTCACGACGGGAGCGCGCGTCCCCGGGGGGCGACGGCGCCTCCGGGGACCCGTATCTCACCGAAGGGTCACCGCGCGCGTCCTTTCAGTGAGGTGGGACACACTCCGGGTGTTCGGTGAACCAACGCAGTGTGACCGGAGTCGGATTGACGGGCCTCCCCACGCGTTTTACGGCCCGCGGCACCCTCTCCCCCCACCCTCATCAAGGATAAAAAGGACAGAGATGCCCTTCTTCCCCCCTCACGGCCGCTTCGCCCTCACCCCGGCGGTCTCCCTCTCGCTCGTGTTCGCCCTGTCCGCCTGTGGCGGCGGGGAGGACTCCGCGGAGGCATCGGCGCCCTCGGAGGGGGCCGCCGAGGAGACCACCGCCGCGGAGGGCACTCCGCCGGAGGAACTGTCCCAGGAGGAGCTCACCGGGCTCCTCGTCGAGGCGCCCGTCCCCGCCTCCAGACCCCAGGTGGACGAATCCGCCCTACCGGCCGAACCCGACGCCTCCGCGTCCGTGTCCGAGCGGGCGGCCTGGTCCCTGCTGACCGAGGTGTCCCGCAAGGCCTCCCACGTCGATCCGGGCGCCGCCGCCGCGTGCCCCGAGATGACGGAGCCCGTCGAACCGGGCCACAGCTGCACCCTCACCTACGGCGGCCTGGACATGCAGTTCCCGGTCCTGGGCGCGGAGGGCGGCGGCGCCTTCCGGTTCGACTACCCGGAACTGCCCACCGTGCGCGAGGTCGTCGAGGACACCATCCGCTTCGACCACGGCGTCGAGGCGGTGTACTGCGACATGGACGACGTCGTGGCCGTCGAGCCGGGCGCGGAGCGGGCCCCCTACCTCTGCTACGCCCGGGACGGCGGGGCGGCGGGGTCGGACTCCCCGGAGGACGCGGTCTCCCCCTACGAGGTCTACGTGCTCATCGGAGGAACCCTGGCCACCTACCGGTACCTGAGCGAGGGGTAGGCCGCGCTCCCTCGGAGCCGCGCGGACCTCCGGGAAAGGACGACGTGCCCTTCACCCCCAGCCATGTCGCGGCGGTCCTTCCCCTGGTGCGCACCGGCCTGCCGCCGGCGGCCCTGGTCGTCGGGTCGGTGGCGCCGGACCTGCCGTACTACCTGCCGCTGCCCGTGGCCGCGGCGGCCACGCACGGTCCCGCCGGGTTGTGGCTGGACGTGCTGCTCGGCGGCGCCGTGCTGGCGGTGTACGTGTACGCGCTCCGGCCTCCGCTGTACGCACTGGCCGGGGGGTCCCCGGCCCCGGCGGCCCCGGTTCCCCGGTCGGTGCGGGACGCGGCGCGCGCCGCCGCGCCGGCCGGGGCCGCCCTCGCGGTGGGCTCGGCCACGCACATGGCCTGGGACTCCTTCACCCAGACCGGCGGTGCCCTGGTGCGCGCGTGGCCGCCGCTGAGTACTCCGGTGGTGGGCCCGCACCTGCTGTACAACGTGCTGATGTACGTCAGTTCGGCGGCCGGTCTGGCCGCCCTGGCCTGGCGGGTCCACCGCGAACGCGTCCGCCGCGCGGCCGCCGGGCGCACGGCACGGGGCACGGGCGCTCGCTCCGTGCCCGACCGCGACCGCACCGCTCCGGGGGACGGTCCCGGCCGGGGCTTCCCGCGCGGTGCGGCCGACGGGCGCGTACGCGCCCTGGTCCTGTCCGCCCTCGCCGTGTGCGCGGTGGCGGGCGCGGTGGCGGGTGGGCTGTCCGACCGCGCGCAGGTGAGCGGCTACGACCTCGTGCGGTGTCTGCTCGTCGGCGCGGTCACCGGTGCCGGGCTGGGCCTGGCCGCGTGGACGGCCGCCTGGTGGTCGCTCCGGCCGCTCCGCCGGGCGGGGCGCTGACGCCGCGCGGTCACGGCGGGTGCCCGGCTCCGGGCCCGCGGTCGCGGGCCCGGGTACCCGCCACGGGGCTGTCAGGCCCCGTCGGCGCGGGCCTCCTGGGCACCGGTGGGATCCGGGCCGAACGCCGCGTGCACCTCCTCGGCGGTGAGTCCGTAGCGTTCCAGGCTGTACCGGTGGCCGCCGGGGTTCCTGCGCCGGTCCCGGCGCGTGTAGGCGAGCGTGCGGGCCCGGGTGTCGGGGTCGAACTCCTCACCGAGGCCGAGCCAGACGCGTTCGGCCGCCCCGACGGGGTCGGGGACCAGTTCGTCGTAGGGCAGGTCGACGAAGTGCTCGGAGCCGTGCCCGCGCCGCACGCGGCGGGCGCGCTCGGCGGCTCCCGCCCAGATCTCCAGCCACTCGCGGCCGATCCAGCGCGGGTCCACGCCGTCGCTGTGGAGGCGCATCCCCGCCTCGGCCAGGCTCGCCCACGACGCCATCGCCCGCGCCGGGTCGCGGTCGGTCAGGACGACCACCGCGTCGGGGAAGACCCTCAGCAGGGCGTCCAGGTTGGGCAGGTGCAGCGGTGACTTGAGCACCCAGCGGCGCGCGGGCCGCTTCCACTGCAACGCCTGGAGCTGCTGCTTGAGGTAGACGTAGTCGGGGGTGGCGTCGCGCCCCTCGATCCAGGTCCGGTAGTCGGGGACCGCGGCGCGGACGTGGAAGAACAGCCCGTGCGGCAGGAGGAAGACGCACTCCTCGGGTTCGAGCGGGTGCATGGGGTGGATGGTCTGGAACCCCGGTCCCATGGCGTCCATGCCCCGCACCAGGGTCCGGGCCAGGGCGAGGCGCTCGCGCCTGCCCACGGTGCGCTCCCCGGGCCTGCCCGTGTCGGGGACCGGGCTCAACAGCTCCCACAGCATCGGGGCGCGGGCCCGGACGTGCTGGGCGAGGAGCCCGTGGCCGAACGTCGTGCCCGTCCTGGGCAGGCCGGTGATGAACACCGGCCGCTCGACGGGCTGGGCGGCGACCCCGGGGTTGGCGTCGAGCAGGTGGAGCATGCGCAGGCGCGTCTCCAGCCGTCGCCGGATCTCACTCCGGAGGCCGATCCGGCCGACCGGGGTGAGGCCGGGCACCGCCTGCCAGGCGTCGTGGAGCACCCGCATCTCCGAGAGGAAGGGTTCGTCGGACGGCCAGGGCAGCCCGCTGCGGGCGGAGGCCTCCCGCAGCATGGCGTCGAAGGTTCCCCCGGAGGCCCCGAACCGTTTCCCCAACGGGTCGAGCAGGGCGTTCACCGGGTTCAGCCACCACGCTTGGCGCACGTTCACGAGTGTCCTCTCCACTGTGCCGTGGACGACAGGGCACCACGATTCGACCACGGCGGAGAACGGCCTAGGGACCTCCGCCAGGGGGTCGCGGACGCGGCGGCGTCGGCAGCCCAGGCCGTGCCGGCAGTCCGCTCCGCCCGGCGCACCGCCCCTCCGCGTCCTCACCGGCGTACCGGGCGGAAGGGCGTCCTCGTCCGACCGCACCGCCGACTGGAGAAGACGGCGGATGTGCGAGCCGTGTGAGGGGGCGGACGGAACACGGGGTTCTCGTGTGGTCCCGTGGTGTCGGTGTACGTGGCGGGGTTCGTCGCCGGAGCGCTGCGGCCCAAGCCCGTCTCACCTGTCGACACGTCCTCGACGGGTCGCGGGGTTCCGCCTGACCTCCCACGGGACACCGTTCATCATGTGGGAGTTGCTGACGACAGGACGGTGCACGTTCAGCTTTTTGGTGACGCGCCCGAGCTTGTCCTTCAGCCCGGCGAGAGGGGTCGCCACCCCGATCAGGCGGCGCCCTCCGTCGGGCAGCTCCACCGCCAGGCAGACACGGGCCTCCGGAAAGGCCAGCGCCGCCAGACTGAAGTCCCGTCGGCTCCCCTGTCCCCAGCGCGCGACCATGTGGAGGACGGCCAGTGAGTGGAAGAACTTGAGGCCGACCTTCTCCGCGAGGTCATCCGGGACCCCGGCTCCCGGATACGTGTAGTCCTTCACCTCGATCAGCCACAGGGTCCCGTCCTTCATCGCCACGAGGTCGCAGCCTTTGGAGTGGAAGGGAGACTGCGTGGCCTTGCGCTGTTCGGGCCACTCGTCCAACTTCTCCAGCTCCCACCCGTCGGGGAAGAGAAAGAAGGATCCATCGACCTCGACTTCCACCGGCATGGGGTCAGACCCCCAAGTACCGCAGACTCTGCGACGACTCGGCCTCCAGGGCGGCGATCGCACTCAGATCCGCGGGATCCGTGGCTGCTTCGGCCCGGACCGCCCGGGAAAGGGAGCCCTCGTCCGTCCGAGCCTCCCGGTAGAGACCGATGTACCGGGGCTCGATCGGGCTCTCCGGCGGTTCCTCGCCGAGGAGCAGTTCGATTTCCCGCAGCAGGAACACACTGTGGGTGGCGACGAACACCTGGGTCCCGCTGCGGGCGAGAGCGAGGATGGCCCTGGCCACAGCCCGCTGCGTCTTGGGGTTGAGGTTCGCCTCCGGCTCGTCCCAGAACAGGTAGCCCCCCTCCAGCAGCACCCCGTTGGAGACGAGCCTGATGATCATCGCCAGCTTCCGGAAGCCCTCGGACACCAGGTGTGCCTCGATCCTGCCCGATCCGGCGCCGCCGCTGGGAAGGCGTACGTAGAAGCGCCCGTTCTCCTCCAGAACGGTTCCCTCGATCTCTCCCAGCAGAGGGGTCAGGAGTTCGTTGGCGACGGCCCCGCGCGGACCGCGAAGGGCCGGACGGCCCAGCAGGGACGCGGTGTCGCGCCAGGTCTCGTCGAACTCGACCTCCCGGGTCTCGAACAGCGAGACCAGCCCCGGATAAAGGGAGAGCAGCTCGCGCGACGGAAGGAAGACCGGGGTGTCATCGAGAGGGTTGCGCGGCACGGAGGTGGTCTGCACGTCGCTCCGTGCGTTCGAGGCGAAATTGAAGGCGAGGGGATCGCCGATCCCCCCGTACTTCAGGGTGACCGACGCACGTCCCCTGCCCTGGACCCGACGTGCGAGACGACCGAGCTGTTCGGGACGGAAAACGCCGATGAGGGCATCGGCGATACCGGAGGAGAGCGCTCCCTTGGTGAGCGCCGGCCTGCCGGACAGGGTTCGGGTACCCGCGTACAGGAGCTTGAGCAGCTGGGACTTGCCGGTCGCGTTCTCCCCGGTGACGACGTTCAGCGTCGGGCTGAGCCGAATGTCGACCTCATCGAGCGGCCCGAAGCCGTCGACCTCGAGTCTGGTGATCGGGTACCTTGCCATGCCTCACACCCTAGAGGAGGCCCCGGCGGCGGAGGGGGAGCCTGCGCGAGGCCCTCACCGCGGCCGTGTCCGGCGGGGCCCCGGCCCGCGGCCACAGCAGGGGGACGGCGGGCTCGCTGCTGCGCGCCGTCGGACACCTGTCCGGCATCGTGCGGGACGCGGGTTCCCGGGTCGAGCGCGACATCTGGCTCGCCGCGCCGCCGTCGGCCCTCCTCCGGCGCCTGTCCCGGATCTTCGGCCGCCTGTCCGCCGACCGCCGGGGCGCCGCCACCGCCCTCCTGGTCTCGGCCGTCCTGGCCGCGGCCCTGCTCCCGCTGCTGCTCTGAGCGGCCTTCCGGCCCCGCCGCCCGGAGCCGGGCGGCGGTACGGGCGGCCCTGGGCACCCGGTAGAATGGGGGCGTTCCCGCCCGTGGAGCAGCCGCGGACCGGAAACCGGGCGGCCCGCGGAGGGAAACCCGACGGGGGCGGGTATGCCCTGCGTGTCCTGCTGAAGCGACCGGAAGGCCCAGGTGAACGTGCTGGTGGTTCTCGCCCTCGCGGCGGGGTTCGTGCTCCTGATCGCGGGAGGGGAGTCACTCGTCCGGGGTGCCGGTTCGCTGGCCCGGACCCTGGGGATGTCCTCGCTGGTGGTGGGCCTGACGGTGGTGTCGTTCACGACGTCGGCACCGGAGCTGGCGGTCAGCACGGACGCCGCGCTCTCCGGGTACCCCGGACTGGCCGTCGGCAACGTCGTGGGCAGCAACATCGCCAACATCCTGTTCGTGCTCGGGGCGTCGGCGCTGTTCGTCCCCCTGGCGGTGCACTCCCAGATCGTGCGCGCCGACATCCCCGTGATGGTGCTGCTGTCGGGCGCGGTGCTGCTGATGGCCCTGGACGGGTCCCTGGGCACCCTGGACGGGGGCCTGCTGTTCGCGGCGCTGGTGGTCTACGTCGGCGTCACGGTGGTCGTCTCCCGCCGCAGGGCCGCCGAGGTCCCGGAGGCGGTGCGGACGGGCGACGGCCCAGGCGCGGCCGACGCGAACGGCCCGAAGGACGCGGACGAGCGTCCGCGCCCGCGGGCGAAGTCGGTCCTGCGGGACCTGCTGTTCGTGCTCGTGGGCACGACCCTGCTGGTGGTCGGGGCGCGGCTGCTGGTGTACGGGGCGAGCGCGATCGCCTCCGAGCTGGGGGTGAGCGACCTCCTGATCGGGCTGACCGTGGTGGCGATCGGCACGTCACTGCCCGAACTGGTGACCTGTGTCGTCGCGGTGCTCCGGGGCGAGCGTGACATGGCGGTGGGCAACATCGTGGGCAGCAACGTGTTCAACCTCGGCGCGGTGCTCGGCCTGACCGCAGTCATCGCCGCCGGCGGGATCGAGATCGCGCCGTCCGCCCTGCGGTTCGACCTGCCGATCATGGTCGCGGTCGCCCTGGTGCTGCTGCCGATCGCCCTGACCGGGCTGGACGTGTCCCGCTGGGAGGGGGCGCTGCTCGTCGGCTTCTACGTCGCCTACATCGCCTACCTGGTGCTGGAGGCCACCGGGCACGCCGTGCTGGGCACCTACGGCGCCGCGATGCTGTGGTTCGTCATCCCGCTCACCGCGCTGTGGCTGGTGGCGGCGACGATCGCCGAACTGAGGAAGCGGAGCGCCCGGAGGGCACCGCCCGAGGCCGTCGGGGAGCGGAAGCCCCGCTGAGGCCGGGCCCGGGGACGGGGAGGCCGGAGCCGCCCCTCCCCCGCGCCCGTGGCCGGGGTCAGCCGCAGTTGGTGCCGTTGCGCAGGACCCACTCGTCGCCGACCACACCGCCCCAGTCCACGCAGTGGCCCGCCGCGTCGACGTAGACCGGGCCCGCGTACTCCGTCCAGCTGCCCGGGTCGGTGTCCCACGAGGTGGAGTCGCTGCGTTTGACGGCCGCGTCCATGTTCACGGCGCTGCCCGGATCGGAACGCACCACGACGACGCAGTTGCGGCCGTTGGAGTTGTTGTAGGTGAGGAAGACGGTGCCCCCGCTGACGGGGGCCTCGTTGACCACCCCGTACCCGCTCCCGCACTGGCCCCCGTAGGAGGCCGCGGTGGCGGGCACGGGGGTGGTCACCGCCACGGCCAGGGCCAGGCCCGCCACGGCGGCGGTCCTGTTCACGAGGGTCTTCGGCATGTCTCTCCCGTGGTTCATGTTCCGGCTCCTACCAGGGCGGGGTGCCCGTACCGCTGGTGCTGTGCTGCTCCACCAGGCGTGTGATGGTGATGGTGCCGTCGTCGTCGGTGGTGTAGGTGACCTCGGCGGTGATGGTGCGGCTGCCGTGGTTGACGTAACCGGTGAGGGCCGAAGGGCTGGAGGACACCGACCCCGCCCCGCCGTCGCCGACCGATCCGCCCTGGCTCTGGCAGAAGCTCCACGCGCACACCACGGTGGCGCCGTCGAGCACGGCGTACTGCCCCGATCCGCCGGAGGGCTGGAAGGCCACCACGTGCTCCCCCGAGGGGCGCGGTCCGCTCGCGCCCACCCCGGCGCCCACCGTGGCCGTCGCGGTGGTGGATCCGCCGGCGGACCCCTCCGCCCCGTCCTCCTCCTCGGTCTCCTCCTCGTCCTCGCCCGCCTCCTCCGAGGGGTCCTCGGAGGGTGAGGCGCTCTCCTGCGGCTCCCGGCCCACCGGACCCGGGCGCCGCCGCTCCTCCGCGGCCTGCTGCGCGTCGGCCGCCTCGGCCGGCTCGTCCCCGAACCAGGCGGCGATGGGCAGGGAGTCCCAGTTGGCGGCCAGGGCGACGCCGCCGAAGCCCAGCCCCGCGAGCAGGACCAGGACGCCCAGGACGGCGCCGGCCACGGCCAGCGCCCTCCCGGACCCGCCGCGCCTGTCGGGGGCCACCGGGAACTCGCGCTCGGGGGCGGCCTGCACCCCCTGCCAGGTGCGGTCGACCACGGCGGCCATGACGCCGCCCGCCGCCGCGGCGGAGTCCACGGGGGCGTAGGAGCGCCCCGGATCGCCCGCGGAGACCACGCCGCTGACCAGCTCCAGCGCGGTCGGCCGCTCGGACGCCTCCTTGCTGAGCGCACGGGCGGCCAGGTCGGCGAGGGGTCCGCTGAAGCCCTCCGTGTCCGGTTCGCCGCTGATCACCCGGTGGGCGACGGCGGCCGGGTCGCCGGTGCCGAAGGGCGGGCGCCCGGTCGCCGCGTAGGAGACCAGCGCACCCCAGGCGAAGATGTCGTCGGCGGTGCTGGCGGGCGCGCCCCGGTAGTGGTCCGGGCTGATCCAGCCGGGTGAGCCCAGCACGGACCCGGTGCGGGTCAGCGCGGTCTGGTCGATCGCGCGGGCCACGCCGAAGTCCAGGACGCGGGGGCCCTCCGGGGACAGCACGATGTTGGCGGGTTTGAGGTCGCGGTGGGCGATGCCGACCTCGTGGATCTGGGCGAGCGCCTCGGCCACCCCGGCGGCCAGGCCGAGCAGGAGCTGTTCGCCCAGCGGGCCGTTCTTGCGCATGTAGGCGCTGAGCGTCATGCCCCGCACCAGCGGGGTGACCAGCCACGGCCGTTCGGCCTCGGTGTCGGCGGCCAGCAGCGGCACGGCGCAGGCGCCGCCCACCCGGCGCAGGAGTTCCACCTCGCGCGCGAAGCGGGCCCGGAACTCCGGGTCGGCGGAGTACTCGGGGTGGATGAGCTTGACCGCGACCAGGGCACCGCCTTGGTCACGGGCCGCGTACACGACGCCCATGCCTCCGGAGCCCAGGCGCCTGAGCGGCCGGTAGGGGCCGATGCGCGCGGGGTCGGTGGAGGTCAGTTCGGTCGCGGTCGCGGGGAGAGTGACGGCTGAGGGGTGCGTACTCACTGCTGTCTGCTCACAGGTCTCGTTCGGGACGGGGTGGGGGGCACGGGGTCCTCCCCCGGAGGAGGGAAGGGGAGGAAAGGGGCACACTCATGAATATCACCGGTTCCGGTCCGGCCGCCCCGCTCGGGGCGGCCGGCGGCGGTCACGGCAGCGGCACCCTCACCTGCTGGATACGGCCGTCGCCCAGGTGCAGGTAGGCGGTGCCGGGGGTGAGGCGGGGACTGGACACGCCCTTGGGCAGGCGCATGCCCAGCACCTCGCCGTCGCTCTGGGCCTGCGGCGAGAGCAGGGCTCCCACGCGGTTGCGCTTGAGGTGGACGTGCCACCCGTTGAAGCCGCCCTGGAGGGCCTCGTTGGTTCCCGCCGCGACGATGCCCCACCCGGCGCCGACCATGCCGCGGGCGATACGGGTGAACTCCTTGCCGAGGTCGCTCTGGAGGAGGAGTTCTGCGTCGTCGATCATCACCACGGCGGTCTCGCCCTGGAACCGGCCCAGCGCCTCGTGCAGTTGGGAGAGCTTCGGCTCGGCCGCGTCCAGGACCCCCTGGACCCCCGGCTGGTGGCGCAGGTCCGCGAGCCGCGAGGAGCGCGGGGTGACCAGCAGGAGTTCGGTACCGGCCTCCAGCAGCGACCTGGCCATCGTGGCGAGCATGCTGGAGCGTCCGGACTGGGGCGGCCCGCTCACCAGGAACGTCGGGACGCGCGACAGGTCGGCGCTGACCGCGGTCAGCTCGTTGCCTCCCACGCCCAGCAGCGCGTGCAGCGGACGCGGGGCCCCGGAGCGGTACCGGGCCGTGTCGGCGTAGGTGAGCTGGTCGGGCAGGACGTCCACCCGGAACGGGCGCGGCCCGGGTTCCTCCTGGGGACGCCGGGACACGAAGTCGGCGATACGGGCCAGTTCGGCGCCCTGTACCGAGCCCTGCGGGTCGCGGTTGAGCAGGGCGAGCTGGACCTCCATGGCGTCCCCGGCGCGGAATGCCCTGCCGTCGGGGATCTCCTCGGGCAGCGCGCGGGCGTTGAGCCCGGCGGCGCTGTAGTCGCCGTTGTCGTTGCAGCGCAGCACCAGCAGCTCCTCGGTGGTGGAGGAGTACTTGGTGCGGGTCAGGAGGCGGTCGCCGGTGGCCACCACGTGCACGCCCACGCCCGCGCCGTCGCGCATGAGGGTGGTGACGCCCTCCACCAGGGCGCCGTAGTTGTACTCGCCGAAGGTCTGCTCGAAGGCGTCCACGCGGTCGATGAACAGCACCACGTGGGCGGGGCGCTCGTCCGGCGCCAGCTTGGCGCGCAGCTCCTCCAGGTCGGCGCAGCCGTGCGCGGCGAGCAGCTTCTGGCGCCGGTCCAGCTCCTCGCCGAGCATGCCCAGCAGGCGCACGACCCGCTCCCCCTGCGTGCGCTGGGCCACCGCGCCGCAGTGCGGGAGCCGTTCCATCGGCAGCAGGGCGCCGTTGCCGCAGTCCAGGCCGTACATGTGCACGTCGCCGGGGTGGTGGGCCAGGGCGAGGGAGGCGGAGATGGTGCGCAGCGCCTGGGACCGGCCGGTGCGGCCCGAGCCCATGATGTGCAGGTGTCCCGTCCTGCCCAGGTCGAACACGTAAGGGAACTGGCGCTGCTGGGCGGGCACGTCGACCAGCCCCACCGGAGCGGGCTGGATCCGGCCGTGCACGGCCTGCGGGGAGCGGCCCCGCAGCAGCTCGGACAGGGTGAGCGCGGTGGGCAGCGCGGGCAGCCACGGGCTGGGCTGGCGGCGGGCGCCCGACCGCTCGGCGGCCTCCTTGACCGCGGCGACCAGGACGGTCAGGTCGGTGACCTCCACGTCGCCGGTGTCGGCGGGGCCCTGGACGGCCGCGGGCGCGGGCAGTGCGAGGTCCGACCACTTCACGGCGTGCGCGACCGGGTCGGAGGCGTTGGCCGCGGCCACGACCCTGCGCCCGCCCACCCGGCCGGACTGGAAGGGCAGCAGGGAGGCGTGCCCCAGGCGCGCGTAGGCGCGCCCGGGGGTGTCGATGCCGATGTGCGCGGACTCGGCGGCGTCGATGACGTCCCGGCTCTCGGCCTCGTCGGTCATCCGCAGGGCGATGCGCAGGTTGGTGTTGGCGCGGATGTCGTTGGTGACCACGCCGCCGGGGCGCTGTGTGGCCAGTACCAGGTGGATGCCCAGGGAGCGGCCCCGCTGGGCGATGTTGACCAGGCCCTTGACGAAGTCGGGCAGCTCGCGGGCCATGGAGGCGAACTCGTCGATGACCAGCATCAGGCGGGGCATCCGCGGCATGCGCGGGTCGCGGTCCAGCAGTTCCAGGTAGTCCTCGATGTCCTTGGCCCCGGCCTTGGCGAGGATGTGCTCGCGTCGGTGCAGTTCGGCGCCCAGCGACACCAGGGCCCGGCTCACCAGGTGGGTGTCCAGGTCGGTGACCATGCCGACGGTGTGCGGCAGTTCCACGCAGTCCTTGAACGCGCTGCCGCCCTTGTAGTCGATCAGCACGAACGACATGGACTCGGGGCGGTTGACCGCCGCCAGGGAGGCCACGAGGGTCTGGAGCAGTTCGGACTTGCCCGAACCGGTGGTGCCGGCGATGAGGGCGTGCGGGCCGTCCCGGCGCACGTCCACCGAGAACGGGCCGTCCAGGCCCGTGCCGAGCGTGGCGACGGTGCTGCGCCCCCCGGAGGCCCAGTGGGCGGCGATGGCCTCGCCGTCGGGCGGTTCCAGGCCGATGACGTCGAGCAGGCGGGCGCTGCGCGGGAGCGAGCCGCCGCCCTCGCCGACGCTGCTGTCGCGCATGGGCGCCAGGGCGCGGCCCAGCCGGTCGGCCCAGGCCGCGGAGGGCACGTCGGCGCGCACGTCCTCGACGTTGTCGAAGGAGGTGCGGCGCAGGCGCATGCCGTGCGGGGTCGAGCTGACCACGGCCTGGCACTCCTCGGGAAGCAGGCGCTCGTCGGCGTCCAGGCACAGGACGTAGATCCCGGCCTCGGGGCCCTCGCGCAGCAACTGGACCACGCCGGGCAGCGAGCGGATGCGCCGGGCGCCGTCGAGCACCACCACGACCGCGGGCTGGTCGGCGAGGTCGCGCCGGGCCTGCTGGCGGGCCTCCAGGAGCATGAGCAGTTCCGACACCCGGCGGGCGCAGGTGGTGGCGTCGATACCGATCCGGCCGAGCGAGAGCTGGGGGCGGTCGCCGCGCAGGTGGGGCAGGTAACGGGTCCAGCGCCAGCGGTTGTGGTCGCCCTCCATGGACAGCAGGTACAGGTGCAGTTCGGCGGGGCTGTGCAGGGCGGCGAGCTGGGCGACCAGCCAGCGCTCCAGGGCCTCGGCCCCCTCGCCGCGCCCGGCCACGCCCACGACCCCGTTGTCCTTGACCGACACGCTCACCGGGACGTCGCGCATGTCCCAGGTGACGTCGCGGCGGTGCTCGTCCTTGGTGGGGTCGCTCAGGACCACCTGGGAGGGGATGCTGCCGGTGCCCACGCGTAGCTGGGTGAAGTCCTCGTCGATCTGGCGGCGCTCCCACAGCCGCGCGCGCGGGCCGGTGGCCAGCAGCAGCACGGCGGCGGGGTCGGGGCAGGTGTCGCGGAGCTTGCGCTGTTCGGCGACGAGGGCGTCGCGCGCGTCGCGGGTGACGCGCTCCTTCTTCTCCTCGTACTCGGTGAGCTGCTTGTCGTAGCGCGCCTTGGTGGTGCGCCGCTGCATGATCTGCATGAACAGCACCGAGACGGGGGCGAGCAGGCCGATGAGCAGGTACTGGGGGCGGCCCATGATGAGCGCGCTGCCGACCGCCATGGTGATCGGGATGAGGATCATCATGATCAACTGGGTGATCGGGCGGTCCGGCGGTTCGGGCGGGGTGGGCAGCTTGAACCTGGTCTTGGTGGGCGCCGGGTGCAGGCGGGGCGGGCGGTTGTAGTCCAGTCCGGTGCCGTCGTCGGAGGCCACCACGGAGGCGTCGGGGCGGTGGTTGGGCCACACCTCGAAGAGGGTGCCGCCCAGGGTGAGCTGCTCGCCCTGCGGCCAGACGGTGTCCGGGCCGACCTCGTCGCCCTCCAGGGAGCAGCCCCGGCCCCCGCTCGTGCCCAGGATGGTGGCGGTCCCGTCCGGGGCGACCCGGATCCGCGCCCAGTAGCCCTCGGATTCCACGGCGAGCACGGCGACCTCGTCGTCGCCGACGACGTAGTCGCCGGGGTCGAGGCGGACCACGCGCCCGGCGTCGGGGCCCGAGACCACGCGGACCTCGACCACGCCGGGAGGCTCGCCCTTGACCGGGGCGGGACCGCCCACGCCGACGAGGGAGCCGTCGAGGAAGCCCGCGTCGGCCAGGGAGGCGGACGGGTCCACGCGCCGGTCGCCCAGGTACAGCGGCACGTCCTGGCCGGGTGCGCGGGGCAGGGTGCGCACCATCGGATCGACGGCCTCGGCGAGCTGGCGCACCGTGGAGCTGGGGTCGGCGTCGACGAGGACGTCCAGGCGCAGCGCGGAGGACGCCACGGGGCCGCTGCCGTCGGGGCCGTCCGCGGCCGGACCGGTGGCTGGGGTCGCTGTGAAGAGGAGGCGCACGGTGGGACTGCTTCCGGGTTCGTCGTCGGGTCGTGGCGGGGACGGCGCGAAGGCGCCGCCCCGCCTTCCGGGTGGTGCCGGGGTCTTCCCCGGGATCAGCCCCTGAGGCCCTCGCCCAGCTTGTCGTCGGTCTCGCTGAAGGTGTCGCCGACGGTCTTGATGTACTTGCCGATGCCTTCGAGGCCCTTGTTCACACCCTCGAAACCGGTGTTGAACTCCTCGAAGAACGGGCGGAAGTGCTTCTCGGCGGCCGGGGTGCTGTAGCCGTCCGAGATGAGGCCGTCGACCTTGCTCTTGATGCCTTCCAGGCGCTCGGTGAACTCGTTGAACTCCTGGATGAGGGAGGACGAGGTCTCCTCGGTCTTGTCGCTGTCGACGTTGTACACGGGCATGTGTGCCTCCTGCTGGTCTGGTCGGGTGGGTCCTGTCGCTCGTGCCCGCTCGGCGCGGTCGTGGCGGGAGCCCGGGCCGCTTCCGCGGGCACCATTGTGGTGGATACGTCATCCTGCGTGGTGGTTCGCCCCGTTCACCACCGGTCGCGGTCCCCTCAGGTGGTCCGCTCGACCTCGCGGAACCGGAACCGCGCGCTCGCGGTGACGGCGTCGAAGAGGTCCAGGACGTCCTCGACCTGCTGGGAGTTGGGGCTGGTGCAACTGACCATGACGCGCCTGTCGAGCCCGGGGAGTTCGAAGGCGGTGTGCATGACCACCGACCGGACGACGGCGTCCTCCAGGTCGTGGTCGGCGATACCGAAGACGCGACCGCACGTCCCCGCGCCGGACTCGGGGAGGTCGACCACGTCCTTGCGCAGCCAGGTGCCCTCACGCGCGGTGGCGGTGTCCGGGTAGACGTGCTCGATCATCCGGATCGGGTCCATGGCGTGCGCCCCCTTCCCCGCCGGGAAGGCGAACACGCAGACGGTCGCCATGAAGAAGCCGTCGTCGTACTCCTCGAAGACACCCGCCGCCGCCAGCAGGCCCGCTCCGACCACGTCGCTCGTCACCTGGGCGATGTCACCGAACATGTCGTTGAGGGCGTCCAGCTCCTCGGGCCTGTTCCCGTGCATCTCGACGGCCTGGGCGCGCAACCGGGCGAGGGCGTCCCCGCTGAGGTCGTACTGCGTCCACGTCTCGGGGACGGCGATGTCGAACAGGATGTCGACCTCGGGGACGTCCTCTTCGAACTGGTAGGGCATGGAGGTGCCTCTCCTCTACTGCCTCGGGGTCAGACGGCGACCTGGTTGGGCGGGGGAGCGGGCTTGTCGCCCTCCGTCAGGCTCGCGCCCAGCTTCTCGTCGGCCTCCCGGAAGCTGTCGATGACCGGGGTGATCGCCTGGAGCAGGGCGCCCAGGTCCTCGGACTGGCGCTCGTAGTTCTTCTTGCAGTCCTCGCCGTAGTCCTTGGCCTTGTCCACGAGGTCGCCGGGGCCGATGTCCTCGGACCTGTCCTCGGGGCTCTCGACGTTCTCGCCCGCGAAGGCGTTCTGGATGCGCCACAGGGAGCGCTCCATCTCCTCCAGGGCGCCGACGTCGATCCTCACGACACGTGCCATGCGTACTCCCTTCCTCGGTGTGTGCGGTCCGGGCCCTAGAGGAGGTTCACCTTCTCGTCGAGCTCGGCGTCCCTCCTGGCCAGGTCCGCGCTCAGAGCCTCGGCCGCGTCCAGGGCCGCGCCCAGCCTCTCCAGGTCCTCCGGGCGCTTCCCGTCCGCACGGGCGGCCTCGATCTCCGCCCTCAGCTCGGGGATCAGCTCGCCTTCGAGGAACGCGGCCTGTTCCGCGATGGCGCCCCTCTCCGCGGTGATGGCGACCTCCTCGTCGAGGTACTCGTTCGTGATCAGGTCGCGGAGGTCGTTGCGGACCGCCTGGTGGCCCATCTCCAGCGGGAAGGCCGACAGGTGCGAGCCGACGCCGTCCGTCGGCAGCGCGGTGGTCCCGGAGATCCGACCCTCGGCCAGGCCCTTGGGAACGGCGGTGCCCAACTGGACGACGGCCTGGACGACGTCGGTACCCGTGAAGTCGCCGTCGGCGAACTCCTGCCACGCGATCTCCACCCCCAGGCCGCCGAGGACGTTGACGAAGTTCTTGGCGAGCGTCAGGCGCATCTCCTCCAGCATGGCGCCGAAGCTGTTGAGGTCCGGCCGCACGGGGGAACGGTCCCCGTCCGGGGAGTCCCCGTCCCGCCGGTCGCCGGAGGCACCGGTGCCGTCGTCGGCGCGGGCGCCGGGAACGTCCACCCGGTGCTGCGCGCCCTCGGGAGTGGTCACCCGGACGTGGTCGTCGGTGACGCGCAGGTCGGGACGGCCGTCGCCGCCGTCCACCCGGACCCCTCCCCGGCCGTCCCGGACCGTGCTTCCGTTGCCGTCGGTGACCGTGGTCCGGCCCGAGCGCGTCTGGGTTCCCTCGATGTCCCCCGATCGGAAGCTGACCTCGTCGGCCCCGCGGAACGGGGACGGGAGTCGGCCCGGCTCCGGTCGCACGCTGACGCCCTGGTCGGGGCGGGTGTGTCCGGTCATGCCGCCTTCGGAGTCCGTGGACACGCGCCAGCTCGGCGGGACCCTGCCCGCGTCCCCGGCGGTCTCGCCCATGCGCAGCGGGGGGTTGCCCGGGCTGTCCGGGGAGGGCCCGCGCACGTCGGTACCACGGGGACCGACGCCGATGGTGCGGTCGCCGTCGCGGACGGTGCGGTCCGCGTCGCGGGGCACGTCCACCCGGAGCCCGTCCGCGCGCGTGTGGACGGTGACCCCGTCGCCGGTGGTCACGCGGCCTCCCGTGCCCGAGTGCTCGGCCACCGGCCCGTACGGGGGCGCCGCGTGCGTGGTCTCCCCCCTCCCCAGACCGGGCGAGGTCCCCGGCCGGGCGTCCGTCCGCGTCGTTCCGTCGGACACGTGGGCGCCGTCGGCGGAGCTGCGGGCGTGGACGCCGTCGGGCCCGCCCGCCACCACGCGTCCGGGGCCGCCGGGCCCCTCGGGTCCGGACGCGACCCAGTGGTCGCCGCTCCTCATCGCGGTGGAACCGTCGGGTTCGCGGACGGTCTGGAGCCGGTCCCCCCGGGCGTCCGGGGGCGTGCTCACCGAGGACTGGCCGTCGCGCGAGGTGGTCACGGTCCAGCCCTGGGGGGTGTCCACCCGCAGCGCGGGGTCCGAACCCGGGACGAGGGTCACCCTGGTGCCGCCCGTGAGCACGCAGGGCTGGCCCGTCGCGGGATCGGTGCGCAGCGGCGGGTAGGGGCCGTGGGGGCGGCCGTCGGTGCCGTAGGAGCGCGTGGCCCCGTCGGTTCCGCGCACCTCCACGACGGTCCGGCCGTCCCGTTCGGTGATCCCGACGGCGGCGCCGTCCTCGGTGCGCACACGCCCCGGCGCGGTACGGGTGTCCCCGACGGTGACGTGGCCGTTCGCGTCCTGGACGGCCCTCGGGGTCAGCGAGGGGTTGTCCGTCCTGATCTCGGCGCTGCCGTCCGGCCGGACGACCGCCCTGGAGTCGGCGCCCGTGGCGGTGCCGACACCGTCACGGCCCTGCCACAGGTCGACTCCGCGCGCGCCGTCGGTGACCCTGACCTCGTGCTGGTCGGCCCGGATGCGGGTGTCGCCGGAGTCCACGGTGGCGCTGTCGGTCCCGCGGTCGTAGCTCTGCGAGGTCGCGCCCCCGGTGTCGAGCCGGTAGCCGTCGGGGCCGATCTCCGTGCTCCGGCCGGTGGCGGGGTCGGTCACCCGGGTGCGCGGCACGGCGGAGGAGCCGTCGTTCCCGGGTCGGGAGATCTCCGGGCCCCCGTTCTCGAACCGCAGGTCGACCGGCCCGTCCCCGCTCCGGGTGATGCGGACGTCGCCGTCGCCGCGGGGCTGCTGGACGGTGAGGCCGTCGCCGGTCCGGATGGTGGAGCCGTTCCCGTCCCGGGAGACGGTGACGTCCCCGTCCGCGGTGGGGACGCGGACCTCCCCGTCCCGGTAGGAGGCGCCGGGGGCGCCGTCCGGTCCGGTCAGGGTGACGCCCCGCGGCTCGTCGTTCCCGCCGCGTGAGGCCGTGACCGACGCGCCGTCCGGTCGGGCCACCTGGAAGCCGTCGTCGGTACGCCGCACCGAGGTGCCGTTGACGTCCACCCCGTCGCGGGTGACGTCCATGGTGTAGTCGCCGCCGTCGGCCGGATAGCGGTAGGAGACGCTGCGCTCCCCGTCCGCTCCCCGTCCGGTGCGGTACTCGCCGAAGTCGCCGGAGGCCACGGTGCGGCCGTCCGCCGCTCCCGTGCCGTCGTGCGCGGCGGCGGGCGCGCCGTTGTCGGGGCCGGCCGGGGTGTCCTCCGCCCGCGGTCCCGTGGGCGCTGCGGACCCCTCGTCCGGGCCCGTCCGGCCGGAGGCGGCCGGGGGCTCCTCTCCGGGTCGTCCCGCGGCGGGGGTGTCGTTCCGGTGCGACGCGCGGTCGTCGACCGTCGGCTCCCCGGGCTGGCCCGGGCGCTGGGAGGGCAGGCGTACGCCCTCGCCCGCGACGTTGGCCCCGCCCGTGGAGCCCCCGTACTCGCCCTCGAAGCGCTGGCCCTCGGGGCCGGGACCGCCGTCCGTCGCGTCCGCGGTGGCGGAGGAGGTCGTACCGCCCTGCGGGGAGGCGTCCGGACTGTCCCCCGAGAGGCGGGAGGGATCGGCGGCTCCGGGAGTGCCGCCCGCGTCGGCGGTCGCGGGAGTGCCGCCGGTGTCAGGAGCGGACGGGGTGGTGGCCGGTTCCGGAGTGGCTGAGGTCCCGCCCGTGTCCGAGGTGGACGGGGTTCCGCCCGCGTCCGAGGTCGCCGGAGTGGTAGCTAGTTCCGGAGTGGCTGGGGTCCCGCCAGTGTCAGGAGTGGCCGGGGTGGCGGCAGGTTCCGAGGTGGACGGGGTTCCGCCTGTGTCAGGAATGGCAGTCGGTTCCGGAGTGGAGGGGGTTCCGCCCGTGTCAGGAGCGGACGGGATACCGCCCGCGTCCGGAGTGGCCAGAGCGGCGGCCGGTTCCGGAGTGGCCGGAGTAGCGGCCGGTTCCTGGGTGGACGGGGTTCCGCCCGTGTCGGAGTTGCCGGAGCCCCCGGCAGCGTCGGGAGTGGCCGGAGTGGCCGGTTCCGGGGACGCGCCGTCGCCGACCGTGGGCGCGGGGTCGGACCCCGGAGCGGGGCCGGAGCCGCCGCCCGAACCGTCGGCGCCGCCGAGGAAGGACGGCAGCGATCCGTGGTCGCGGGCGGCGCCGACGGCGGCGCCGGGCACGTTGGTCGCGGCGGCGCTGGCGAGTTCGTACCCGAGGTTGATGTCCTCCCAGGAGGTACCGGCGGCCATCTGGACGGCGATCGAGGAGCCCATACCGACGGCGGTGTCCCGGGCGCCGGTGGTGATGGTCGTGGAGATGATCGGGTGGTCCCGGCTGACGCGGCCCACCGTCGACGTGACGGTCCGGACGGCGCGGTTGCCGCCCACCGCGCCCCGTACCCCGCTGGTGGCGCCCCGTACCGCCGAGGAGGCGCTGCGCACTCCCGAGGAGATGCTTCCGGTCACGCGCGGAGCCGCGGCGGTCAGACCCCGCGTCACCGCGCGTCCGCCGCGCAGGAGCACACCGCCGGGGACGAGGGAGATCAGGTCCAGGCCGAGGGTGGTGACCGTCTCCATGTTGAAACCGAGCTTGCCCTCACGGTGGAGGGTGGACGCGCTGATCGCGAGCGCCCCGAGGGCCAGGGCGATACCCAGGCCCGGGATGAAGATGGCGGCGATACCGCCGACCACGAGGATCGCCGCGTAGATGAGGGGGTTCTCCTCGACCCACGTGACGATCGCGTCGAGCCATCCCCACAGTTCGTTCGGGTCGCCCTGCTTGGCCTCCTCCAGGGCGTTCTTGCAGGTGCTGACGGCGTCGTCCATGTCACCGAGCACCGTCTGGAGGCGCGTGACGTAGGCGTCGCGGACGGGGTCGTCACCGTCCGTCTCCTGCTTCCACTCCTCGGGGTCCTCCAGGGCGAGGTAGGCCTGTTCGGCCTCGAAGACGATGATCCCGCTCTGCTCGCGGGCCGTCTCCAGCGCGCCCGTCCAGGTTTCGAGGGCCTTGTAGCCCTTCTCGTAGGCGTTGTGGGCCTTGTCCAGGTACTTGGGCAGTTCCTCGATGAGTTCCTTGAGGGCGTCGACGGTGCTGCCCTCGCCCAGTTGCCCCTTGTCCAGCCTGCGGAGGTCGGCGGCGGCCTGCTCGGCGGCGTCCGCCAGCCCCTCGTAGAACGTCTTGAGCGAACGTACGTCGTAGGCGGACCACGGAACCGGGTCCCCCTCCCTGTCGAGGAGGTCCCACCTGTGGTGAGTGCGCGGTTGCTTGGCCACGTCCCGTATCGCTCGCTTTCCAGGTCGCAGAACGGCGCGGTTCAGGCGATCTCACACCTGCCACGGGGATGGGGAGGGGACTGTGCGGGCCCGGGGCCGGGGGCGCTCGGAGAGTCCGACATCATAGACTGCCACGCCCACGAGTGAACAGATGCCCCAGGGGCGCGCAAAGTTCTCCCGAACCTCGTAGGGTTTGCCTTCGCCCGTCCCTGACGGTGCCCGCCACCCCGAGGAACCGGCCCCGGGCCCGGCGACGCCGGTCCGCGCGGCCCGGAAGGCGTTCCCCAGCAGCGAAGACAGTCACAGGAGAGAGCGAGTGACCCTGACAGCGGCGGCACGGTCCGGATCTTCGCACGCGCGTCCGGCGCGCGGGGCCATGGCGTTCACGGCGGTCCTCGCCACCTGGTGCGTCGCGTCCGCGGCACCGGCCGCGGCGGACACCGCCACCGGCACCGGCACCTACGACATCTGCCCCACCGTGTACTACTACGTGGTCCCGGAGGGCTCCCCCGGCCTGGAGGGCATCGCCGACCTCGTCCTGGGCGACCCCGAACGCGCGGACGAGATCTACGAGTACAACGCGGGCCGCACCCAGGCGGACGGCGGCGCCCTCGGCGAGGACCGCCAGGTGCTCCCCGAGTGGCGCCTGGTGGTGCCCTTCGACGCCGGCGGCGAGGGCGTCTACGAGGGCTTGGACCCCCTGTGCGTGGTCTCGGTCGACCAGGCCAACGCGCTGGGGCAGGAACCGCCCTCGCCTCCTCCCGCCCCTCCCGCCTACACGCCTCCCCCCGAGGAGGAGCCCTCCGCGGAGGCCGCCTCGGGGGACGCCGCGGCCGAGGAGGAGCCGAGCATCGACCCGCGGCTGCTCGCGGCGGGCGCGGCGGGCCTGGTCCTGCTGACCCTCATCACCCTGTTCTGGCAGCCGATCGGCCGGGCCCTGGCCTGGCCGTTCCGCAGGGTCGCGGCGGCCCGTGCCGACCGTCCGCTGAAGCGGCGGCCCTCGCGCCCGGGAGCGGCCGCGCGGCGGCGCCGGGCCGCGACGGACCTGATCGCCTCCGACCCCGACGCCGCCCGGCGGGCCGGGACCGCGCACGCGGAGCTGGTCGGCGCGCCCGCCGACGTGCCCGTGCGTCCCGTGGCCCTGCTGACCACGCCCTCGGAGACGACCGCCGTGGTACCCGCCGGGGCGACCCCTCCGGCCTCCTCCTGGCGGGCCGTGGACACGACCACCTGGCGCTACGGCAGCGGCCGGTCGTCGGCACCGGTGCGCTTCGGCACGTCCGTGCACACCATGACGGGGGCCGCGCTGCGGGGCGTGCTGGTGTGCCTGGGGCAGAAGGAGGGGACGGACGCCCTGGTGCACGTTGACTTCACCCGCGTGCGCGGGCTGCTGGCGGTCGACGGGGACCCGAAGGTGGCCGCCGACGCGGTGCGCGTGGTCGCCGACGGACTGCACGCGGCGGGCCTGCGGGTACGGGTGCTCAGGCAGGGGCGCCCCCTGCGCTCGCTGGTTCCCGACACGGTCCCGGTGGTGGCGGCCCCGGACCCGATCCACGGGCTGGACCCGGGAACGGAGGCGCCGACGGTGGTGGTGGTCCCGCGCCCGCTGGGCCAGGCCGACGAACACGTGCTGACGAGCCTGCCGCCGGACGTGATCGTGGTCGCCGCGGGCTCCTCGCACGCCGCGCGCTGGCAGTGGGAGGCCTTCGACGACGGCACGGTGCACACGGGCGCGCTGGGGATCGACGTGGTCCTGCGGATGCCCGAGCCCAGGGGCTGAGCCCGTCACCCCGGTGTCCGGAGGCCGCCGCCGGGGCGCTCCCTCGGCACCGCCGGTCAGCTGGCGTCGTCGTCCGGAGCCCCGGAACCCTCCGCGTCGGAGGGCTCCTCGGACTCCCCCTCGGAGGGTTCGTCCGGAAGGGGCCCGTAGACGAAGCGCTGCCGGTCGTGCACGAGGATGGCGTGCCCGCTCTCGGTGACCGCCTCCACGTACGCCGGGAGTTCGTCCTCGACCACGTCCATCGTGACGGCGTCGAGCACCAGTTGCCGGTCCTGTCCGCCGCTGGCGCGGGAGTCCCCGTAGACGAGGCCGTCGAAGGCGAAGGCCGGGGAGATCGACCCCGCCTCCTCCTCCAGGCCCCACAGGACCTCTCCCCCGGCCAGGTCGACCGCGACCACCGGCGCCGCACCGCTGGCCTGGGGCAGCAGGAGGGTTCCGGTGGCCTCGTCGTAGAGGCTGCCCGCGACGCCGTCGGGGTCGAAGGCCCCGGCGACCGGGTTCGTGCCCGGCTCCTCCAGGGTCCACAGGAGGTCGCCGGTGCCGGGGTCGTGCGCGGAGAGGGTCGAGGGCGCCTCGGACTGGGCCCAGCGCAGCAGCAGGACGTCCTCGCCCTCCGGCTCGTCCTCCCCCGGGGCCTCCCCGTCCTCTCCGTCCTCTCCGTCCCCGGCGCTCTCGGACGCGGACTCGCTGGCGGCCTCCGACTCGCTCTCGGACCCGGTGGCCGAGTCCGGTTCGGGAAGCGTGTAGAAGCCGATCACCTGCGGCGCGGGAACCGGGGAGGAGGTGGGCAGGCCCAGGTCCTCGTCCTCGCCCTCGACCGTCCACAGCTCCTCGCCCGCGGTGTCGGCTCCGACGGAGCGGGCGTGCAGGACGGGGCCTCCGGTGGCGAGCAGGACCAGGTCCCCGCGCACGGCCACGGGCACGCCCAGGGCCGGTTCCCCGGGCTCCTCCTCGGCCCCGGACCCCTGCTCCTCCTCGCCGGACCCGGATTCGGCGGACCCGTCCTCGAAGGACCCCTCCTCCGGCTCGGCCGGGGCCTCGAACTCGTAGTCCCACAGCGCGTCGCCCCCGCCGTCGAGCAGCGAGAACGATCCGTGGGGCTCCTCCGCGGTCCACCCCTCGGGGCGGCGCACGGCGAGGCCGTCGAGGTAGGCGTCGCCCTCCCGCGCCGGTTCCCACAGCAGCTCACCGCGGGCGTCGAGGACGAACGGCAGACCGTCGGCGTCCGCCATGAGCAGCACCCGCTCGCCGTCGCGGTCGGTGCCGAAGCCGTCGAGGCGGGCCGCGCCCTCCCACAGGGTCTCGCCGGTGGCGGCGTCGTGCAGCAGGTGGCGGTCCTCGCTGCCGGAGCTGACCAGGAAGGCGTCGCCGACCGGGCTGATGCGCACGCCGAGGGGGTCGGCGAAGATCTCGTGGACGTCGGCGGAACCGCCGTGCAGGTAGCGCAGCACCTCGCCCTCGACACCGGGCGGCGCCTGCCCCTCGAACACGGTGGGGACCGGGGCGGGTTCCTCCCCGGGAGGGGGCGCGGAGGGTTCCGGATCACCGGTGCACGCGGTGGCCAGCAGCACCGCGAGTCCACAGGTGAGGGCCCTGGGCACCCGTGAGCGGCGCATGGACGGTTTCTCCCCACGAACGATGACGTTTACGGCAAATCCTAAGCCGCGCCGCGACGGGCGGACACAGGGAGAGCGAGTCGTTACAGCCATGGGACGTGGCGCGGGCTCAGGGCTCCACCTCGACGACCGTGGTCCCCCGCACCTCGAACTCCGCCCTCCCACCGGTCAGCTCGGCCAGGCGAACCTCGAACCCGGGCAGGTCGGCCTCGGGCAGCGCCACCTCGATCCGGACCCTGTCGGCGTAGGCGACGTCGCGCACGGTCAGGGAGGAGTCGCGCAGGTCGCTCTCCAGGCGCCCGCCGAGCACGTAGTCGGCGAACACGTCCACGACGAGGAGCTCACGGCGCTCCAGGACCCCGAGCGCGTCCACGGCGGCGGACACCGCGTTGCCGTAGGCGCGGATCAGCCCGCCCGCGCCGAGCTTGACACCGCCGAAGTAGCGGGTGACCACGGCGACGGTGTCGGTGATCCCCCTGCGCCGCAGCACCTCCAGCATGGGCAGCCCCGCGGTCCCGGAGGGCTCGCCGTCGTCGCTGGAGCGCTGGACCTCGCCCTGGTCGCCGAGCACGTAGGCGGTGCAGTTGTGGTTGGCGCCCCAGTGCTCCTTGCGGCGCTCGGCGATGAAGGCGCGGGCGGCGTCCTCGGTGTCCACCCTGGCCAGGGCGCAGACGAAGCGGGACCTGCGGATCTCCAGCTCGTGCTCGCCGCCGTGTCTGATCGTTCGCATGTCACCTGTTCGGCAGGGGTCGTGGTCGTCCACCAGTGTCCCACCGCACGCCGTACCGGGCCGCGCCGACAATGGGGGGCATGGACGACTCCTCGATCGACGCCGCGCAGACCCTCGCCGACCCCGTGCGCCGCAGGCTGTACGAGTACGTGGCCGCGGCGCGCGGAGAGGTCAGCCGCGGCCAGGCCGCGGACGCCCTCGGCATCCAGCGCACCCTGGCCGCGCACCACCTGGACCGGCTGGCCGACGCGGGCCTGCTGGAGGTGGCCCGCCGCAAGGTGAGCGGCCGCGAGGGGCCGGGGTCGGGCCGTCCGGCCAAGCTGTACCGGCGGGCGGACCGGGAGCTGTCGCTGCACCTGCCGCCGAGGGACTACGAACTGGCCGCGCGCGTGCTGGCGGAGGCGGTGGAGCGGCACGGGGCCGAGGAGGCCCTGCACGCGGCCGCCCGCGAGGAGGGCCGCCGGATCGGTGCGGGACACCGGGAGGAGCCCCTGGTGGAGCTGCTGCGCGCCCGGGGCTACGAGCCCGAGGAGGGGGCGGCCCGCGCCCCGGGGGACGGCTCCGGGCCGGACGGGGCCCCGGAGGGGGACGGCGGCGTGCGGCTGCTCAACTGCCCCTTCCACACCCTGGCCCGCGCCTTCCCCCCGCTCGCCTGCGGACTCAACCTGGAACTGCTGCGCGGCCTGCTGGAGGGGCGCGGCGAGGACGGCGCGGAGGCCCGGATGGACGCCCGTCCGGGCCGGTGCTGCGTGGTGATTTCCAAAAACAACGAGCATTGACATAGAAGGCCGGCCGTGGTCTGCTGTGTCCCGTGAACGAGACCTCCCCCTCCGGGTACCACCTGGCCCAGATCAACGTCGGCGTCCTCAAGGCCCCCCTCGACGACCCCTCCATGGCGGGCTTCACCGCCCGCATCGACCCGATCAACGCGCTGGCCGACAGCGCCCCGGGGTTCGTGTGGCGGTTGGTGGAGGAGGGCAAGGAGGACGCCACCGGCCTGCGGCCCTTCGGCGGCGCCCTCCTGATCAACTACTCCGTCTGGCGGGACGTGGAGTCGCTGTGGAACTTCACCTACCGCAGTGAGCACCTGGAGCTGCTGCGCGGGCGCCGCGAGTGGTTCGAGCACCTGCGGGAGGCGTATCTGGTCCTGTGGTGGGTTCCCAGCGGTACGATCCCCACTGTCGAGGAGGCCGGGAGGCGCCTGGACCTGTTGCGCGCCGAAGGCCCCACCCCCGAGGCCTTCACCCTCAGGTCGCCCTTCCCGCCCCCGGCAGAACGCGTTCCGCACGCCTAGTTATCCCTCGGGTACCTTGGGTAGTCTTGCGGGCGACCGCTGAGAGCAACCGGGAGTTCCGTCATGCGCATCACACCGTTCGCCGTCGGCCTGGCCCTGACCGCGACCCTCGCCACCGGTTGCGCGCAGTCCGACACCGCGGAGGACGACGGCTCGGTCGCCCAGGAGTCCCCGCAGTCCTCGCCCAGCGCCTCCCCCAGCGTGACCGCGTCGATCTTCCTGCCGCCCGGCGAGGGCGCGGGCGCCATCACCTACGACGAGACCGCCGTGCCCGAGGGAGCCACCTCCGACGTGCAGGTGCGCGCCCAGGACGGGCAGACACACGTGCAGTTCACCGGCACCAGTCTGGAGGGGGGCCGCGACTTCGGCGCCCACGTGCACACCCAGCCCTGCGGCGACGACCCGGCCGACGCGGGCCCCCACTACCAGAACGAGCCCGACCCGGCCGCCACCGAGGACGAGCCCTCCAGCGACCCCGCCTACGCCAACCCCGAGAACGAGGTCTGGCTGGACTTCACCACCGACGACGACGGCAACGCCCGCGCGACCAGCACGGTGGACTGGGAGTTCCGCGAGGGCGAGGCCCGGTCGCTGGTGCTGCACGAGCACCACACCCACACCGGTGAGGGCGAGGCGGGCACGGCGGGCGACCGCCTGGCCTGCGTCAGCGTGGACTTCTGACGGACCGGCGGTCCCCGGAGCGCTCCGGGGACCGCGCCACGGCTCAGCCCGGGACGACCCGGCGCAGCAGGAGCCGCTCCCCCAGCGCCCACGCGCTGGAGGTCAGCAGGTACAGGCCCCCGGCCAGCGGCACGAACGCGGCGACCGCCACGGTCGTGAACTGCATGTAGGTCAGGAGCCCGGGGAGCTGGGGCCGGCCCGGGTCGGCCTCGGCGCCCGCCCGCATCGCGGGCAGCATGAGGTAGCGGCGGTTGGCCCAGGCCACGAGGGCGATCAGGGCCAGGAGCGCGGCGAACACGGGAGTCGCGGACGCCCCGCCCGCGCCGCCCAGCAGGGTCGCGCCCAGTTCGACGCCGCCGAAGGTGTGCGCGAGCATCGCCTCCTCACCGCCGCCCGCGCCGATGAACACGCCGTAGAGGGCGATCATGACGGGGACCTGGGCGAGGGAGGGCAGGCAGCCCGCCAGCGGGGAGGTGCCCGCCTCGGCGTAGACCCGGCGCTGTTCGGCGACGAGCCGTTCGGGGTTCCCGCGGTGCCGGGCGGTGATCCTCGCCAGCTGCGGGGCCAGGCGCGCGCGTGCCTTCTCGGCGCGGACCTGCACCACCCCGAGGGGGACGAGCAGGAGGCGCACGGCCACGGTCAGGGCCACGACGGCCAGCCCGGCGGCCAGGCCCCCGGTGAGGGGGGCGAGCAGTGAGGTGAGGGCGGACAGGACGGTCGAGAGCAGGGTCATGGCGGCCGCGATCGGCCCGAGGCTGTACAAGGCGGGAAGGCCCTTCGTCCGGTGGGAGGGGAACAGACGTCGGGCCGCTCGTGACCGCGCACGCGCAGGGCGCAGCGCACACCCGGGGCGCGGCGCGGGCGCGCGCACGCACACGGGAGCGTGTCGGGGAAGGGGTCAGCGAGCGGCCGGAAGGGCCGCGCCGGGGGCTCTGGGACGGGGCCGCCCCGCCGCGTCGGGGTCACACAGGGTGAGCACGGGCAGGCGCGCGGACCTGCGGCGCATCGCGCGCACCGCTCCCGCGGCGGCGTCGCGCGCCGGACAGGCCCAGGTGCCGCGAAGGACGTACCAGGCGACGGCCGCGCCGACGGCGGCGACCAGCAGCGCCAGGGAGCCGGGGACCGGCAGGAGTTCGGCGGGGACGACGCCCAGCATGAGGAACTCGAAGAACGCGAGAAGGAGGCTCATGACGCCCTCACCTCCCCGTTCCGGTCGAACCGCATTCTATGCGCGGCGGCGGCGCCCCACAACGCCCGGCCGCGCCCCGGGGCGGACGGCGGCGGTCGGCGGGCGCAGAAATCCGCCGACACTCCGCCGGGGCTCCTCTCGGTTCTCGCGAAGCTGTAGCTAAATGACACAGAGTAACCAACTCCGTGCTCGCCGGGAGCCCCGTGCGGGCCGGCAGAGAAGGGGAGTTACCGTGCCGATCCGCCCTGCGAACCTCGCCACCATGTCCGCCACCATCGCCGGAGCGATCGCCGGGCTGTCGAGCAGACAGGACCAGGCTCCCCCGGTCCGGGTCACCTTCGAGTCCGGCTACCAGCAGACCGTGGAGAACGGGGGCTGCCGCACCCTCAAGACGGGGCAGGGGGGCGTCACCGGGATCTCCACGGAGAGCAGGGTCAAGTTCGCGCTCTTCGCGGGCACGAGCTGCCAGGGCAGCCGCGCGCTGGCCTCCGGACACGGCTCGGTGAGCTTCGGCGACCCGGTCCTGGCGGGCGCCATCGTCATCGGCTGAGGGCCGGGGCGGGCGCTCAGGCCCCCGCGGAGCCGCGGATGAGGGCGACGTCCGCGGGCAGGGCCTCCAGGACGTCCCCGGGCGAGCGCAGCACCGCGCCCGCGACCGCGTGGCCCAGCCGCAGCCGCTGCTCCACGGACAGCCCGTCGAGCAGGCCGGACAGGAAACCGGCGGCGAACGCGTCGCCCGCGCCCACCGCCTCGACCACGTCCACCGGCGGGGACGGCACGAACACCGCGCCCTCGGAGTCGAAGCAGGTCGCGCCGTGCTCGGCGTCCTTGACCACCAGGACCGGCACCTCGGGCAGTACCGCCCGCACGTCCTCGGCCGCCGGGGTGCCCCACAGCCGCTCGGCCTCGTCCCGGCCCACGAAGACCACGTCGGCGCGGCGGGCCAGGTCGAGCAGCACCGGCGCGGCGGTCCTGGCCCCCCACAGCGCGGGCCGGTGGTTGACGTCGAAGGAGCGCAGCGCGCCGTTCCCGGTCCGCCGGTCCAGCAGGTGCTCCACGAGCGCGGCGGCGCGCGCGGACAGGGCCGGGGTGATGCCGGACAGGTGGACCACGCCGGGGTCGCGCGCCCACACCCGCTCGGCGTCGGCGGCCGACAGGGCGGAGGCGGCCGAACCGGCGCGGTAGTACAGCACGCCCGCGCCGCCGGGACCGGTGTCCTTGACGTACAGGCCGGTGGGGCGCTCGGGGTCCACCTCCACGCCGGTCACGTCCGCGCCGCACCCGGCGACGGCGCCGGTGACGATGCGGCCGAAGGGGTCGTCGCCGACGCGGCTGACCCAGGCGGCGGTGTGCCCCAGGGCCGCCAGGGCGACCGCCACGTTGGACTCCGCGCCGCCGGTGCCCACGACCAGCTTCGTTCCGGCCGCGAGCGCCTCGGCCGAGGCGAGCACCGCCATGGTCTCGCCGACGCAGACGGCGTCGGCACTGCTGGCCGGCTCGCTCCCCGTGGGGGTCGGGTGCTCGCTCATAGGAGGTTCCTCCGGACGGATCGGCCGGGCAGGCGGTCGGTGCGACGGCCGTCCCGGACGGTGAAGTCTCCCGACACGAGGACGTGGTGGATGCCCCGGGGGGACAGGCGCGGTTCCTCGTAGGTGGCGCGGGCGTCCACGGTGGCGGGGTCCAGGACCACCAGGTCGGCGACGGCGCCGGCCCGGATGACGCCGCGGTCGGTGAGGCCGAGTCTACGCGCGGGCCGGGAGGTGAGGTGGCGGACGCACTCCTCCAACGTGAGCACGCCGAGTTCGCGCACGTAGTGGCCCAGGTAGCGGGGGAAGGTGCCCCAGCCGCGCGGGTGCGGCACGGCGCCGACGAGGATGCCGTCGCTCCCGGCGGTGTGGGAGCTGTGTCGCATGATGGTGCGGATGTTCTCCTCGTTGCCCACCTGGAGCAGGCAGCCGCTGCGCAGCTCGTCGGCCACGAGCAGCTCCATGTAGAGGTCGCCGGGGAGGCGTCCGCGCGTGCGCGCGAGGTCGGCGACGGAGGATCCGACGGCCCAGGACAGCCCGGGGTCGGCGACGCCGGTGACGACGATGGCGGACCAGTCCATGGGGACCCCGTGGTTGCCGTCGGTGCCCTCCTCCTCGATCTCGCGCAGGACGCGGGCGCGGGTGGGGGCGTCGCGCAGGCGCTCCAGGGTGGCGGCGGTGCCGCCGACCTGCACCCAGCTGGGCAGCGGTGCGCCCAGGTGGGTGGCGCTGGCCCGGTAGGGGTAGCTGTCGAGGGTGACGTCGAG
Organism: Nocardiopsis sp. M1B1; assembly: GCF_052466615.1. NCBI lineage: Bacteria > Bacillati > Actinomycetota > Actinomycetes > Streptosporangiales > Nocardiopsidaceae > Nocardiopsis > Nocardiopsis sp. M1B1. The sequence continues at coordinate 350,989 of NZ_CP196194.1, read as the reverse complement.
GCCGTAGTGGACGGTGGCCTCGTCGATGGCGTCCAGGACCTCGGGGGCGCGGCCGCGGTTCTGCGGGAAGTTGACGTGGCAGTGCGCCAGGTGCAGGGCGACCTGGGCGCGGCGCGCGATCTCCAGGCACTCGCGGTAGGACTCCACGACCCGGGAGCCGTAGTTGCGGTGGTGGGGGCAGTAGTAGCCGCCCGCGGCGCGGACGGGTTCGAGGAGGGCGACGATCTCGTCGTCGGTGGCGTACATGCCGGGGGTGTAGGTCAGGCCGGCGGACAGTCCGTGCGCGCCGTCGGCCATGCCCCGGGCGACGATCCGGCGCATGCGGTCGAGTTCGTCGTCGGTGGGCGGGCGGTCCTGGCCGCCCAGGACGGCCATGCGCACGTTGCCCTGGGGGACGAGGACGGCGGCGTTGACGGGGGCGCCCGCGTCGATCCGGTCGAGGTACTCGCCGACGGTGCGCCAGGAGTGGTCGAGGTCGGGTCGGCCGTTCCACGCGGCGAGCTGGGCGCGCAGTTCCCCGGCGGTGTCGTCGGTGACGGGGGCGTAGCCGAGCCCGTCCTGGCCCAGGACCTCCAGGGTGACGCCCTGGAGGGTCTTGGCCTCGTGCGCGGGGTCGGCGAGGACGGCCAGGTCCGAGTGGGAGTGCATGTCGACGAACCCCGGGGTGACCGCGAGCCCCTCCACGTCCACGACGGTGCCTGTGGTGCGCGCGCCGCCGGGTGGGACGATGTGGGCGATGCGGCCGTCGCGGAGGACGAGGTCGGCGCGGCGGGAGGGACCGCCGGTGCCGTCGACCACCAGTCCGCCGGTGAGTACGGTCTCGGAATGCACTGTTCCTCCGTTCGACGTACCGGTCACTCCGGTGCGGCGCGCGGCCGACCGGTGTCCGGTGTGGCCAAGATACGCTGCCCGGAAGAAAATTGATAACTTTGTTGCCAGTAAAGCGCCCGTGAAACGGCACGGGCACCGGCGCGCGCACGCGCCGCCGGAGCAGACCAGCGAAGGAGTCCACGGATGTCCAAGAAGGCGGTCCGCACCGACAAGGCCCCCGCTCCGGCCGGGGCGTACAGCCAGGGAGTGGTCGCGGGCGGGTTCCTGTACACCGCGGGCTTCGGTCCGCAGGAGCCCGAGACCGGCCGCGTGGCCCCGACCGTGGGCGAGCAGACCGCCCAGGTGCTGGCCAACATCTCCGCCGTGCTGGCCGAGCACGGCCTGACGCTGGACGACGTCGTGAAGGCGACCGTCCACCTGGAGAACCTCAAGGCGGACTTCCCGGAGTTCAACGCCGTGTACGAGGAGCACTTCAGCGCGCCCTACCCCGTGCGCACCACCGTGGGTTCGGACCTGGCGAACATCCTGGTCGAGATCGACGTGGTGGCCAAGCTCCGGGACTGAGCCCCGGTCGGCCGGGGCCCTCGCTGGCCCCGGCCGTTCCCCGCCGCCTCCGACCGGCCCCGGTCAGGCCTCGCGTCGGGCGCGGACCACCAGGTCGTGCACGGTGAAGGTCTCCTCGCCGACGGCCGCCGTCCCGGTGCGGACCTCGTCGGCCAGCACAGTCCACTCACGCCGGGGCAGGGCCGCCACCACCTCGTCGCCCGTGTAGAACAGGTCCGGGTCCGGCGGGCGCGGTACGCCCTCCTCCAGGTCGCGGGGGTGATGCGCGACGACCAGGAGTTCTCCCCCGGGTGCCACCGCCGAGGCCAGCGCGGCGAAGAACCGCGCGCGCCAGCGCTCGCGCAGGTGCATGAACTGCGAGGTCACCAGGTCGAACGCGCCCTCCTCCGGGGACCAGCGGGTCACGTCCGCCCGCTGCCAGGTGATGCGCCCGGGCACGTCCCCGCCCCGCTCGCGTGCGTGGGCGGCTCCCTTGTCCAGGGCCACGGTCGAGATGTCGAGCGCGGTCACCCGCCAGCCGCGTTCGGCCAGCCAGATCGCGTCGGCGCCCTCGCCGCCGCCCACGTCCAGCGCCCGACCGGGTTCGAGGCCGGCCGCCTCGGCCACCAGGTGGCGGTTGGGCCTGCCGCTCCAGATCCGTTCCCGCGAGCGGTAGCGCTCGTTCCAGAAGTCCTCGCCCATCTCCTCGGGCAGGGAGTCCGCCGTGTCCTCACCGGTCATGTCGACCACCTCCGCGCCCCACTCTCCACGCGCGGTCCACGGGGCGCGACGTTCTTTGCCGTCCCGGCAAAACGTGTCGTCCGCCCGGGCGGACGGGGACCGCCGGTGGTCACCGGCTCTCCGGCGCGCCCCCGTCCCCCTCGGCGAAGTCGTCCAGGCACAGGTCCAGCAGTGCCTGGACCCGGTCCGTGAGCCGGTCGCGGTCGAGCGCGCGCAGCGCCGTGGCCCCCTCGACCACGCGCACCCTGGTCAGCCCCAGCATCACGGCCGAGAGCAGCGAGGCGTGCGCCCGGCCGTCGTTCCCGCCGAGGTAGACCGTCAGCGGGTCGATCATCGCGCTGGTGATCCGCCCCTGGTAGACCGCCTGGAGGTCGGGGTCGCCCGCGGAGTCGTCCAGAGCGCGCTGGAGCGCGGTGGCCTCGCCGTGCAGGCGGCTCACCGCCTGCTCCGCCAGGCGCCGGGTGAGGGTGGCGGGTTCGCCCTCGATCAGCCCGGGGAAGACGCCGTCCTCGCGCAGGAGTTCGGTCAGCAGTCCGCTCTTGGCGCCGAAGTAGCGGTTGATGAGCGCGACGTTGACCCCCGCGTGCGCGGCGATCATCCTCGACGACACCGACCCGTAGCCCTCGTTGGTGAACAGCTCCTTGGCGCTGGCCAGAATGCGGGCTCTGGTGGCCTCCCGGCCCCGCGTCGGCCCGGGGCCGCCTCCGGTTTCCTCCGGACGGTCCATCTGCGTACCCCTCGGCGGCTGCGAACTGGCGGTCAGGACTCCAGGTTGACACTTCCGGAGAACCCACGCATACCGAAACGTGCGGAGAGATATCGATTTGACAGGTCAACAGTGTTTACATATACCTGGGAACAGGACGACGCCCCCGGCAACACGCCGCGGGGCCTTTCGTGCGTCCACGATCGGGGGCTTGTGTGGAACAGTCGTTGCGTGGAGGAGCCGGAACCGGGGACACTCCCCCGGGCGTAGAACCCCGAGCGGTCGCGCGAACACGGACCTCCGATGATCCCCCCACCGAGAAACCGCTGACGGAGGCCCCGAACGGGAGCGCCCCGGCCGGGGACGCCCCCGAGGCCTCCTCCGCAGCGGGCGCCCCGGCCGGCTCCGCCGCCGACGAGACCCCCGAGCTGCCCTCGCGCCGTGTGGTGCGCCGCATCATGGTCGGCCTGGTCCTGGCCATGCTCACCTCGATGCTCACCAACTCCATCGTGGGCACCGCCCTGCCGACGATCATGGGGGAGCTGGGCGGCCAGGACCGCCTGGCCTGGGTCGCCACGGCCGCCCTGCTCACGATGACGGCCTCCACCCCCGTGTGGGGCAAGCTCTCCGACGTCTGGGGGCGCAAGCTCCTCTTCCAACTGGCACTGGGCATCTTCATCGTGGCCTCGGTCGCCGCGGGCCTGGCGCAGGACATCAACTGGCTGATCGCGGCCCGCGCCCTCCAGGGGCTGGGCGTCGGCGGTCTGGCCACACTGCCCAACATCATCCTGGGAGACGTGGTCCCGCCCCGCGAGCGCGGCCGCTACAGCGGACTCATCGGCATGGTGTTCGGTGTGTCCACCGTGCTGGGGCCGCTGGTGGGCGGGTTCCTCGTGGACAGCCCGCTCGGCTGGCGGTGGTGCTTCCTCATCACCGTGCCGCTGGCCCTGTTCGCCTTCGTCGTCATCCAGTTCATGTTCACCATGCCCTTCGTCCCCCGCCGCGACGCGCCGGTGGACTGGCTGGGCGCCGGGCTGATCTTCAGCGCCGCGAGCACCGTGATCGTGCTGCTCAGCCTGGGCGGCACCCAGTTCCCGTGGAACTCGCCGCTGTCCTACGCCCTGGGCGCCGGGGCCCTCCTGCTCACTGCCGCGGCCGTGGTGGTCGAGCGGCGGGCGCGGGAGCCGATCATCCCGGCACGCCTGTTCGGCGACCGGACGTTCGTGCTGTCCTCGATCGGGTCGGCCTGCGTCGGGATGATGATGTTCGGCCTGATCATCTACATGCCGCAGTACCTCCAGATGGTGCACGGCATGACGCCGACCGTGTCGGGCCTGATGACGCTGCCGCTGGTGGCGTCGTTCCTGCTCACCTCGATCGGCTCCGGCTACGCGGTGGGCGGCAGCGGCCGGTGGAAGGCCTACCCGGTCACGGGCATGGCCCTGTGCCTGTTCGGGTTCGCCGCACTCAGCCTGGCCTATCTGGACACCGGGCTGACCACGGTGGTCGCGGGCCAGGCGATGGTCGGCCTGGGGCTGGGTTTGTGCATGCAGATCCTGCTGTTGGCGACGCAGAGCGCCCTGCCCCTGGCGGACATGGCCACGGGCACGGCCTCCGTCGTGTTCTTCCGCAACCTGGGCGGCGCCACCGGCGTGGCCGCGTTCGGCGCGGTGATGGTGGGGCGGCTCAACGACGAACTGGCCCAGGCGTCGGCCGACGCGCGGGCCCGGGTGGCGGCGGACGCCGCGGCCGGGACCGACTCGGGCGCGCGGGAGCTGTCGGTCGGGCTGTCGGAGGCGGCCGAGGCCGCGCAGGGCTCCCCCGAACTGGTGCACTCGCTGCCGGAGCCGGTCCGCGAGGTGGTCGTGGGCGCCTTCGACCACGCCATGCAGGGCGTGTTCCTGGCGGGCATCCCGATCGCCGTGATCGGGCTGGTCACCGTGGTGTTCATGCGGGGCGTGCCGCTGAGCGGGGGCTCGGCGGCCAAGCGCTGACGCCCGCGGGTCACAGGTAGCGGCGGAAGCCCTCGGCGGAGCTGTCGAAGCCCAGCGCGGTGTGGAACCGGTGGACGTCCTGGCCGTTCTCGTGCGCCAACAGCTCCACCTTGTAGCACCCGGCCCGCGTGGCGCGGTCGAGCGCGTCCTCCATGAGCGCCCGGCCGATGCCCCGGCCCCGGGCCAGGGGGTCGACCACGAGGTTGTCCACCACGGCCCAGGGCTGGGCGTCGTGGGTCAGGTTGGCCACGACCAGCAGGTCCAGGGTGCCGATGATCTGGCCGCGCTGCTCGGCGACGAGGATCGTGCGGTCGGGGTCGTTCTCCATCCGCGTCCAGGCGCGTACGGCGGCGGAGGACATGCGAACGTGCGCGCTCTGCGCGTGGGTGGTGTCGCCGAGTTCCCTGAGAAGACGCAGAATCGCACCGAGGTCCGACCGGATGGCCGCGCGGATAATCATGGCTGTCGGCATCGTAGCCGACAGCCTGCGACAAGGCGGACGTCACCCTACATCGGGCCACAAAACGCCGGGGGCGGGGACACGGTCCCCGCCCCCGGATCGCGTTCCGGGCCGGTGCGCCGCCGAGGCGCTCCGCGGGCCTCGGGGACTGGCCGGGGAGGGCTCCCCGGGCGCTCCCGTCCGCGCGGCGGCGGGGTCAGGGCTTGCGGATGACCCGGACGCCGTCCTCGCCCTTGGGCGGCTGGTTGTGGCCGGACTCCGGGTGGCGGTAGATACCGGTGATGCCCGGGTCGCCGCCCTGCTCCTGGCCCTTCTGGCCCTGCTGCGGACCGGACTGCGGCTGCTGCGGACCCGCCTGGCCCTGCTGCTGGCCGGACTGCGGCTTCTCGTCGCCCTCGGGGGCGGGGCCGGTGAAGCGGGCGCCCTGCGGGGGACGGGGAGCGGACTGGGCCTGGTCCTTCGGGGAGGAGGCCCCCGCCGGGTCCTGGCCGGTCTGCTCCGGCTTGGCCACCGGCCTGATGCGCACGGTCGCCTCGTCCGGCTGCTGCTGGAGGGGAGGCAGCTTGGTGGTGGCCTCGTCCTTGTCCCCGGGCGCGGCCGGGGCCGGCTTGGCCGGGGCGGGAGCGGCCGCCTCGGGACGGGGCTGGGGCCGGGAGGGCTCCGCGGCGCGCTCGGGGGCCGGGGCCTTGGCCGCCGCGGCGGGCTTGGCGGGGACCGGCTTGGCGGGCGCGGGCGCGGCGGCCATCTCCTCACGGGAGAGCCCGCTCTCCAGCGCGCCCGCCTTGTCCTCGGCCGCGACCAGGTCGGCCAGGGTCGAGTGCATGTCCTTGAGGCGGCGCAGCGCCTCGGCGTGCGTGGCGGTGAGGGTGGCGAGCCTGCGGTCCGCGGTGTCGTGGATCTTCTTCGCGCGCGCCTCGGCCTCGTTCAGGCGGCGCTCGCCCTCCTGCTTGGCCTGGTCCCGGAGCTGGTCGGACTCCTTCTTGGCGCTGTCGACCATCGAGTGGGCCTCCGAGCGCGCGGAGGACAGGATCCGCTCGGCGTGCTCCTCGGCGTCCTTGCGGTACTTGGCGATCTCCTCCTGGGCCTTCTTCTCGGCCTCCTTCACCTCGGACTCGACCCTGGAGCGGCGCTCCTGGGCCTCCTCCTCGGCGATGCGCAGGATCTCGGCCATGCGCTCGCTGATCTGCTCGTGCTCCGGCTTGACCTGCGCCTTCTCACGGGCGATGGCGAGGTCGCGCTTGTACTGCTCCAGCTCGTCGTCCAACCGCTGGAGGCGCTCGCGGAGGCTCTTGACCTGGTTGTCCGTCCGCACGAAGTAGTCGTCGACGTGCGCCTTGTCATAGCCGCCCTTGCGCACCGTCGGAAACCTGTCCTGCTGGAGTCCGCCGCCCGGCAACATATCGCTCATGTGCCCTTCATGTCCTTACACCGTTGTGACTGTACGACGCAGAAGGTGCGAGTTGACCCGTACCCATTGTCACCACGACACCAGATCGGTCTCGTCAGCGACATACGCCCGATAGTGCCCTTTTCTGCATACCGGCCCGGCCGCCTGGGGGCACCGGTCGGGAGCGGAGCGTAACGCCGTGGACACCGTCCAGGCGACCAAGGTAGACACGCGCGGCGCGGCCGCGTCAAGATCCCCGACCGGCACATCGCCGTGCGGACCCCGGTCACGTTCTTACTAAGGTATGCGCGATCATCCCCGTACGGGGGCAGAGCGGTCAACTTCCCGCTGATCCGCCCCCTCACGGGAGAGACGGACACGGCGGTACGAGACGCAGGGAGGGCCACGAGATGGACAACGGCCGTACGGAAGGCGGGCCCGCGGGGCCCCGCGTGGGCGGAGCGGACTTCGGACGACCGGAGGTCCACCCGAGCGCGTGGATCGCGCCCGGCGCGGTGGTGGTCGGCCGCGTGCGCCTGGGCGCCCGGAGCAGCGTGTGGTACGGGTCGGTGCTGCGCGCCGACACCGAGGACGTCGTGGTCGGTGAGCGGGTCAACATCCAGGACCAGTGCGGCCTGCACTCCGACCCCGGTGAGCCCGTCGTCCTGCACGACGACGTGAGCCTGGGCCACAAGGCGATGGTGCACGGCGCGGTCGTGGAGGAGGGCGCGCTCATCGGCATCGGCGCCATCGTGCTGGGCGGCGCCCGCGTCGGCCGGGGCGCACTGGTCGCGGCGGGCGCCCTCGTGCCGCCGGGCAAGACCGTCCCGCCGGACACGCTGTGGGCGGGCGTGCCCGGCAAGGTGGTGCGTGAACTCAACGACGACGACCGGCTGGTGCTCCAGCACACTCCGGCCCACTACGCGTCGCTCGCCGCCCAGCACCAGGAGGTCACCTGGGCCTGACGTCACGCCGGGCGGGGACGAAAGTCGTACCCGGGGCACCGGCCCGGTGGTCCGAAAGCACCGCGTCCGCCCAGGCCGGGTCCCCTCCTGGCTAACCCGGGTGACTCCGCCGCCTGGTCCTCACGGGTCATGCGCACCGGTCCGCCCTGCGCGTAGCCTGGTACTCCTCACGCTCGCGTGGGTCCGGATCCGTCGCACCCGCACCCACGGCACTCCGGCGCGGGGTGTCCCGTCCTGCCGCGACACCGTTGTCCCAGGGGGTGAGCTCACGTGAACCACAGCCTCGACCTGCACGACCACCTCCACGACCACGTCGCGCTGGACGAGATCGAACTGTACGCCGAGGTGCTCATCGCGGTGGCCGACGCCGACCGCCCGCTCAGCCCCGAGGAGATCGACCGGGTGCTCGGGCTGTCCGGGACGCCCGCGGCCCCCGCCGAACCGGCCCGCCCCGGCGGCCCTCTCCCCCGCGACGGGTCCGGTCCCGCCGACGGGACGGCACACGTCCGCGACCTTGCCCCCGAGCAGCCTCCCCGGGCGGCGGGCCCCGTGCCCGGCCCCGCCCAACCGCGCGACGAGGGCCCCGGCACGCGGCGCTCGTGGTCCACCGATCCGCTCCCGGCCGAGTACCGGCTGCCGCCCACGGTGCTGCCCGCGCCCCGCGACGTGCCCGAGCCCCACATCCTGTGGTCCCCGCTGCCCCTCGCCCCCTGGCACGTCTGAGGCCGTCCCGCCCCTCCCCCGCCCACGGCCCGAAGGCCCCTCCGACCGCCCGGAACGGCGGGGCCCGGCCGCACCGGCCGACCATGCCGTCCGACCGCGCTGGCCGGGGGCGGCCCGATCCGGCCACGGCGGCCCGTCTCCGCGCGCCCCGGTCTGGGTAGTGCTTCTGTGGGCCCCGGCCCCCGGGAACCCCCAGCAGCACACAGGAGCCCCTGATGCCACCAGGACCGGAAAGGCCGGACCGCGGCGACCGACACCGCGTCGGTCCCCGCCCCCGCACCGACGGCCGCGAGCCGGACAACGCCCGTCGGGTCACCCTCACCATCGCCCTCGTCGTGACCTTCGCCTTCCTGCTGGCCACCGCGGCCGGACTCGGCTGGTTCCTCTCCGACGGCGGGCCGCTGTCCGGTTCGGCTCCGGAGTCGGCCGGGGAGGGCGGAGACACGGCCGACGGCGGTGGTGCGGGAGAGGAGGACAGCGGTGCGGAGGGGACGGAGGACACCCCGCGGGACCCGGCGGACGGCGGGGACACCGGCGCGGGCTCCCCGGCCGGGCTGGCCTACGAACTCCCCGGTGAGGAGTGGAACAGGCTCGGCGGCGAGGAGGTCCCCTCGGAGTACACCTCCTACGCGGTCTTCGGCCCGGCCGATGACCCGGACGCGGTCATCGTCACCGGCACCGAGGAACTCGGTTCGGTGGAGCCGATCGCGGTGGCAGGGGTGCGCCTGGCCGTGGACCTGGCGGCCGACCTGGCCGCCGAGGGCGGCGTGTGGGCCGAGCCCTCCGGCCGGACCGACGTGGACGGGCTGCCCGCCTTCGGGGCGACCATGGGCAGCGACTCGGGGGACACCTACGGCCGCTTCGTGATCGTGGAGCTGGACGACGGCCGGGGCGCGTTCATGCTCGGGGTCAACACCGCGGGCGGGGACGGCGCCAGCGAGGACATCGACGCGGCCTTCGACTCGGTGGGCACGCGCTGAACCGGTACGTCAGAGCGGCAGGACCGCGCGGAGCAGGAAGCCCCCCTCCGGGGTGCGGGCCGCGGAGAGGGTGCCGCCGCCCATGGCGACCCGCTCGGACAGGCCGGCGAGCCCGTTGCCCGACTCCTTCCTGTCCTGGCCGCCGCCCCGGGCGCGGTCGTTGAACACCTCGACCACGAGCGTCCGGGGGCCCACGGCGCTGTCACGGGCGAGGGTGAAGCTGATCTGGCACTCGTTGGCGTCGCTGTGCCGCAGGACGTTCGTGCCGCCCTCGCGCACCACCCAGGCGGCGAGCGCGGCGGTCCGCGGCGGCAGGTCCAGCCCCTCCAGCCCGGTGGCGACCGTCCTGGTTCCCCCGGCGTCGAGCACCGCGCGGACGGCCTCCGTCTCGCCCGCCAGGTCGACCTCCCGGTAGCCGCTGACCGCCGACCTCACCTGCTGGAGCGCCTGTCTGGCGAGCACCTGCACCTCCGCCATCTCCGCGGCGGCCCGGTCGGGGTTGCGCTCCACGAGCCGTCCGGCCAGCTGGGCCTTGACCGCGAGCGCGGAGAGGCTGTGCCCGAGCAGGTCGTGCATGTCGCGGGCGAAGCGGAGCCGCTCCTCGCTCACCGCGAGCTGGGCGCGGGCCCGCTGTCCCGCGACGGCCTCGCGGCTGATGTCCCACAGCCACATCATGGAGAGCGAGCCCGCGGCGAACATCAGCCCGCTGAAGACCATCAACATCCACACCAGCAGGTAGAGGAGCGGCTGGAACTGCGTCTCGAACCCGTAGAACGGGACCGCGAGCCAGGGCAGAGCCAGCAGGGCGGCGGTGACGTAGGCGCTGCGCCTGCGCGGGGCGAGGAAGACCCCGGTCCCCCACCACGCGGCCAGGAAGAACACGGTGTTGATCGGCTCCTGGAGGCACAGGACGGCCACGACGATCAGGCCGAGCGAGGTCCAGTAGGCGCGCGGGTCCGGATTCCGCCTGCCGTCCAGCCTGGCCCGGAGCATCATGATCAGCAGCACGGCGATCGGCACGGAGACGACCACCCCGGTCAGGGAGCGCCACAGGGGCCAGTCCGAGGCCGCGGCCGTGATGACGTCCACCAGGGGCATCCCCACGACGAGCAGCGAGGTGAAGCCCACCGAGACGATGACGATGCGCCGGGCGAAGCGGACCCTGCGGTCGCCTTCCCTGTCGGAGGCGGTGTACTCGGCGGGGGGCGTGCCGTGGTCGCTCAACGTGACTCCTCGGTGTGCTGGACTCCGCCGGACAGCGGAAGAACGGCTGGCCCCGCGCGGGAAACCGCCGTCGTCCGTACGGGTCGCCGACAGTGTGCCACCTTCGCGCGGGGGCGCGTCGGGAGAGCCCGTCCGGACCCCGCCGAACACTTGTCCACGGGCGTTTCCGGGCCCGCGCGGGCAAAGGCCGGGGCAGGCCGTCCGTCCCCGGCCTCCCCGGCGCCCCGCGCCCGCCCTACGGCTGGCGGGGGTCCCACCTGAAGTAGCGGCGCACCAGCAGAGCCAGCACCGCGATCCAGGCGAGCATGATCCCGATGGAGGGCAGGGCCGCGACCCACAGGGCGAGGTAGCCCTTCTCCTCCCCGTCCCCGAAGCCCCGGAAGGCGTCGTAGCCGGAGTAGGCGGTCTGCGCCATCTCCCCGGCGGGGACCGACGGGACGAAGCCGATGATCACGCGAGCGGTCTCCGGCAGGAACTCCAGCGGGATGAGACCGCCGCCCACGAACAGCAGGACCAGCATGGGCAGCATCGAGATCATCTGGGCGGACTCGGCGTTGCGGACGATCGGGGTGATGAGCAGCCCCATCAGGGAGAACATGACGGAGCTGAGGACGACCGCGACGGCGAGCATCAGCGGGTCCCGGGGAAGGCTGCCGAAGAAGACCAGGACCAGGGCGGCCACCACCACCGTGATCGCCAGGGAGAAGACCACCACGGCCCCGATGACGCCGCCGAAGACCGCCAGCTGGGGCACCCCGCTGACCCGCAGCCGCTTGAGGACCAGGGACTCCCTCCGCGCGGTGAACACGTTGGAGGGGTGGCCGACGCCCAGGATGAGCCCGATGGAACCGATGGTGGCGACCATGGCCATCTGCCCCATCCCGAAGCCGGGGACGACCTCGTCATTGGGGAGGTTCGTGGTCATGAAGGCGAAGAAGAGCGGCAGGGCCAGGTACATCCAGGCGGTCTTGTACCGCGCGAACAGGGTGAACTCGGTCCGGGCCAGGCGGACGGCCTGCTTGGTCCAGCTGACGCCGGGCCGGACGCCGGTGGCGTCGGTGGTGGGGGCGGCGGTGTTCGCGGTCATCGCGGTGTCTCCTCGAAGGACTGTGCGGGGCAGGGGGGGCACGGAGCGCTGCGGCCCGTGTCAGACCAGGTCGGCGGCGCCGTCGGCGACCCGGAGGAACACGTCCTCCAGGGAGGCGCTGCGCACCTGGAGGCTGCGCAGGACGGTGCCGTTCTCCACGGCCCAGGACATGAGCGCGGACACCGCGTGGTGCGCCCGCTCCTCGACGTTCCCCCGCGTGACCGTGTAGGTGGCCCACAGCGCCTGGCCGCGCGTCTCCACGGAGACGTCCGCGCCCTCGACACGGGGCAGGTCGGCGGTGCGCACGTTCGGGGGCAGCACGAAGCTCACCCGGTCGCCCCAGCCCGCGAGGACCTCCTGGATCGTCCCCTCCACGCGGACCTCGCCGCGGTGCATGATCGCCAGCCGGTCGGCGAGCCGCTCGGCCTCCTCCAGGTAGTGCGTGGTGAGCAGGACCGCCACGCCCTCCCGCTTGAGGTCGTTGACGATGCGCCAGGTCTCGATGCGGCCCTCGGCGTCCATGCCGGTGGTGGGCTCGTCCAGGTACAGGACCTCGGGCCTGGTCAGCAGTGCCAGCGCCAGGTCCAGGCGGCGCTTCTGCCCCCCGGACAGCTGGCGGACCGCGACCCCGCGCTTGTCGGCGAGGCCGACCAGCTCCAGCGTCTCGTCCGTGTCCCTGGGCGTGGCGGCGAGGTCGCGGGCCAGGTGCAGGGTCTCGGCGACGCTCAGGTCCTCCAGCAGGCCGCTGCCCTGGAGGACGGCGTTGGTGCGCTCCCGGACTCCGGCGGGCTGGCCGTAGGGGTCGAGGCCGAAGACCCGGACACTGCCGGAGCTGGGGCGGCGGAAGCCCTCCATCGTCTCGATGGTGGTGGTCTTGCCCGCGCCGTTGGTCCCGAGGAGGGCGAAGAGCTCGCCGGGGTGGATCTCGAAGGAGACCCCCTTGACCGCCTCGAAGTCGCCGTAGTGCTGGTGCAGGTCGCGGACGACCACCGCCGGGCCGGTGGCGTCCTGTCGGCCGGGGCCGGTGGCCGCGGTGCTCGCTGTCGTCGTCATGTCCCCAGGTTCCCGCGGAACGGCTCACGCGGAACAGACGCCGTTATCACCGGCCGCCCGGGGGAACCTACCGGCGCGCACACTGACAAATGTCATCGGGCCGGTGCGGCGGCCGCTCGTCCGCGGTCGTGGCGGCTCCCCCGGCCTCCTCGGCCGCGCCCGCCCTCCGGCGTCCGCTCATCCGCGGTCGTAGCCCTGGGGGACGGGGTGTCCGGCCAGCCGGTGCACCTGGACGGCGACGTCGTCGGGGGTGCGCGCCGGACGGGTGAAGGGCAGGTGCACGTCGTGGTACCCCCGCGCGGTCTCCACCCGCAGCCGCAGCCCGAGGCGGTCCACGCCCAGGGGACGGGGCCGGCCTCCGCGCGCGGCGCCGGGAACGGCGGCCAGCAGGTCGCCCACCAGATCCGCGTGGTCCTCGTCGAGGTGGCGCAGCCAGGGCGCCTCCCACAGGGAGAACGGGTCGGGGCGCGCGGCGGCCAGTTCGGCCGGATCGAGCACGTGGGCCCCGTCGTGGTCGGACTGGACCACCAGGGCGGTGCGCAGGACCACCATCGTCAGGCCGTGCCCGATCTCCAGTAGCCGGTCGTCGGTGGCGGCCTCGGGCAGCCGGGCCGCGCGGGCGCGGGCGTCGGCGTGCTCCAGCGCCTCCACGGCGCCGCTCACCCACAGCACCGCCCGCACCCTGTCGCGCATCAGCACGGGTGACAGGTCGGTGAACTCCGCCATCACCACAGGGCCCCTGGGACGGGGGTCCGTGAGCGGGTGGCCGTCGGGCAGCAGGAGGCTCACGGCTCCGTCGGCGTGCACGTGGCGGGGGGCGTCCTCCAGGTGCACGGTCCCCGCCTCGCCGAGCCGGTCCGAGGCCGCCGCCACGGTCACCGGACCGCCGCGGGCCAGGGTGGAACGGGCGCGATCGGCGGGAGGGGGAACGGGGGCGTTCACGGGCGACCACCTCGAATAGAAGACAGTCAGGTAAGGCTAACCTAAATCCCCCTTCTCCGGAAGCCCCTCCCCCGGACCGCACCCGCGGGGGCGGTGCGTTCGCGCGGAGGGAAGGGGACAGGGAACGGCCTTCGGCTCGGGGCCGCCACGACTCCGGTGACCTGGGCGCCCGCCCGGGCCCCGGACCCGGATCGTCCGCCGGTGCGGGTGAGCCGCGGCCGGGGTCGCGCACCGGCACCTGGAGATCCCCTGGGCGGAGCACATATTCGACCTCAACTGGGGAGGGTTCGCCAGCCAGGTCACCCGGCACGGTCTGGACGGGTTCCTCGGCGAACACCTCGCCGCCTCGCCCTGAGCGGTTCCGCCCCCGGCCGCGAGCGGCCCCCGTCCCCGGCCGTGAACGGCCCCGGCTCCGCCCTGCGGACGCCCCCGTACCCGACCGTGAGCGGTTCCGGCCCGCGTGCGGAGCCGTCCCGCGCCGGACCGCCGGTGAACGGCGCGGGGGCCGGGCGCCGACCGCATGGTCGGCTCCCCGGCCCCCGCACGGGTCCGGTGCCCTCGTCCGGGCCCTCGCGTCAGCCCTGGGCGTCGGCGGTCTCGGCCTCCTCCTTGGGGGCCTCCCCGCGGACCGAGCGCAGCAGCAGCTGGGAGACGTCCACGACCTCCAGCGTCTCCTTCGCCTCGCCCTGCGACTTCTTCTCGTTGATCGCGTCGCCGAGCATCACCTGGCAGAACGGGCACGCGGTGGAGACGGTGTCGGGGTTGGTGGTCAGCGCCTCGTCCACCCGCTCGGTGTTGATGCGCTTGCCGATCCGCTCCTCCATCCACATGCGGGCGCCGCCGGCCCCGCAGCAGAAGCCCCGCTCCTTGTGGCGGTGCATCTCCTGCGTCTTGACCCCCGGCACCTGCGCCATGATGTCCCGCGGCGGCGTGTACACCTTGTTGTGGCGGCCCAGGAAGCAGGGGTCGTGGTAGGTGATGTTCTCCTCCACGGAGTTGACCGGCGTGAGCCTGCCCTCCTCCACGAGCTTGGCCAGCAGCTGGCTGTGGTGCACGACCTCGTAGGTGCCGCCGAGCTGCGGGTACTCGTTGGCGAGCGTGTTGAAGCAGTGCGGGCAGCTGGCCACGATCTTGGTGACACCGGCCTCGTTCAGCGTCTCCACGTTCTGCTGGGCGAGCATCTGGAAGACGTACTCCATGCCCAGGCGGCGCGCGGGGTCACCGGTGCAGGCCTCCATGCCGCCCAGCACGGCGAACTCGACGCCCGCCATGTCGAGCAGCTCGGCGATGGCCTTGGTGGTCTTCTTGGCGCGGTCCTCCAGGGCACCGGCGCAGCCGACCCAGAACAGGTACTCGGTGCCCTCGGGGAGCTTGTCCTCGACGACCTGGACCTCGACCGGGTTCTCCTCCCGGGAGGCCAGCTCCTCGATCCAGTCCATGCGCCGGTCCTCGGCCATGCCCCACGGGTTGGCCTTGTTCTCCAGGTTCTTGAGGAGCGTGTTGGCCTCGGACGGGAAGTTGGACTCGACCATCACCTGGTAGCGGCGCATGTCGAGGATGTGGTCGATGTGCTCGATGTCCACCGGGCACTGCTCGACGCAGGCGCCGCAGTTGGTGCAGGCCCACAGCTCGTCGGGGTGGATGACGCCGTTCTCCTCCTCGGTGCCGACCAGCGGCCGGTTGAGGAGGGCGAGGACGTCCACGCCCGCGTGGCTCTCGTCGGGCTTCTCGGCGAGGGTCTCCTCGGTGATGCCCTGGAGCAGGTACGGGGCCTTCTCGTAGGTGTGCTGCTGGAGGTCGAGGATGACCTTCTTGGGCGAGAGCGGCTTGCCGGTGTTCCAGGCGGGGCACTGGGACTGGCAGCGCCCGCACTCGGTGCAGGTGGTGAAGTCCAGGAGGCCCTTCCAGGTGAAGTCCTCCAGCTTGCCCGCGCCGAACGGATCCTCGTCGGGGTCGGCCTCCTCGAAGTCGAGGGGCTTGGTGCCGGACTTGTCCATCATCTGCTTGGCCGCGCCCAGGGACGGAGACCCGTCGGCGTTGCGCTTGAAGTAGATGTTGACCGGCGCGAGGAAGCGGTGCCAGCCGATGCCCATGGTGAGCACGCGGGCGATGACCACGAAGAACAGGTAGCTGATGATCAGCTTGAACGCGGCGACCAGCGCGATGGCGGGCTCGGCGATCGCGGGGTCGCCGGGCAGGATCGCGCCGAGGCCGGTGGAGATGGGCGTCGCCCAGGCCGGGAACGGGAAGTCGCCCATGGCCGACTTGAGACCGCGGATCACGAAGATCGAGATCAGCAGGCCCCACAGGTAGGCCTCGACGTAGTACGCGGTCCAGTGCCGGGAGTTGGTGAACCGGGACTCGCGGCCCAGGCGCTTGGGCCCGTTGAGCAGGCGGTAGACCGTCAGGCCGACGATGCCCACGAGGCTGGCGGCGGCGATGAACTCGATGGCCAGGCCGTAGAGGGCCCAGTCGTAGATGATCGGCAGCTTGAAGTGCGGGTCGAAGACCTCGCCCTGGGCCTCCACGACGGTGAAGACCAGCAGCGGGAACGAGACCATGACGAACCAGTGGGCGACGCCGATCCAGGGCCGCTTGAGCATCCGCCCGTGCCCGAGGATCTCGATGAGCGCCATGGTGAACCGCTGTCCGAACGGCCCCTTGCGCTCCGGCTCCACCGAGCGGCCCACACCCACGGTTCGCACGATCTGGCGGATACCCAGAGCGAACATGGTGAACGCGACCACGGCGAAGACCGAGGTGATGATGCCCAGTGTCAGGTACAGCATCGTCCGTGGCCTCCCATCCTGCTTCGTCGTCCGGTGCGCCACACACCGGGGGTCGAACTATATGTTACTAGCGAGTAATGCCGCGGTCGCCACCGGATGCCCGACCGCTCGTGGGACGGACGCCCCGCCGCCGTCGCCGCGGGCCGCCGGGTCGCGGAACCCGGTCGGCGCGCCCGCGTCGGTGCCGTCCGGCGCTGGCGCCGGTACCGGTGTGACAGGACCGCGCGGGTGTGCCCGAACAGGTCTCGGGCGCACCGCACGTCCTATATGTAGCGGACGACGGACGCGGGACGACTCGACGGGGGTATCGGTGACTTCACCGTCTCTCCCCTATTACCAGGTTGCGGCATCGCCGGGAGTGGAACAACCACGGATCCGCGGCTGTGGACAACCTCCGGGGCCCTCCGGCGGGGGCGCGCTCGGAGCCGTCGCCGGGATCGTTCCCGGGCGCCCTCCCCGGGGCCGCCCCCGAGGACCGTGCCGGAGGGCCGTGCCGGAGAGCCGGGTACGGGGGCCGTGCCGGGGGTCGAGCGCGGGTTCCGCCCTCGCGAGCGGTGCGGCGCGCGGGCACGGCGAAGCCCGGGACGCCCTGGGACCCCCCGTCTTCCAGTCTCGCGAAGGGACACGGCCTCCGGCAACGCCCGCCCTTCGCTTGTGGACGACTCCCCGGAGCGGTGCCCCCGACGGAGCGGGCCGGGCGGGGCCGGTCGGGGGTCAGGCGCAGCCGCCGAGCTCGCAGATGTCGGCGCGCGAGGTGGACACCTTCAGGTCGTCGTACCAGACGTAGCTGTCGTGGGCCGGGGCGAAGCCCTCGGTGGAGCCGCCGAAGAAGGACGAGAGGTAGGCCTTGTCCACCAGGTCGTCGTCGGTCACCAGGCGCAGGCCGGTGACCAGCGCGGCGGGCTCGCCGTTGTAGAAGACCTCGATCTCCCCGTCGGGTTCGGCCCGGCCGTCGGTGACCGTGTTGACGCGGACCCGCTGGGCGATGTGCACCCACTCGCCCCGGGGGAGGTGGACGACGGACCCGTCCGCGACGAGGGGCTCGGAGTCGCCGAACTCGCCCGCCTTGTCCATGTGGTAGTAGTACAGCTCCGCCTTGCCGTCGCGGCGCCAGACCACGCGCGAGCTGTAGCCGTTCTCCCCGGTGCACACGTCCCCGCCCGAGCAGCCCGCGCCCCCGGCCAGCCCGAAGCCCAGCTTCCCGCCGAACGAGGTGGTCCCCCAGCTGAAGTCCTCGCCCAGGCGCGCCCAGAAGGACAGGTAGTACTCGCGCGCCGGGGAGAGCTGGAACGGCGCCAGCCCGCCGGACTCCTGCGCGCCGATCTTCCCCTCGGGGTAGAGCACGCGCAGCGACTGGCCGCCCCCGTGGGCGGGCACGGAGTCGTCGATGACGGCGCGCTCCTCCAGGCCCCTGGCGCTGGAGGCGTACCAGCCGTCCTTCTCCCACTCGTCGAGGGTGTAGGCGGTGCCCGCCGCCGGACGCTCGAAGGTGTTGTGCCGGTACGTGGACGAGAAGGCGTCCCCGACGTCTCCCCCGGACGCGGGGCCGTCCCCGGCGGTCCCGGCGGCGCCCTCCGCGGCCGACCCGGAACCCTCCCCGGCGGTCGCGTCAGCGTCCTCGGCTGGCGCGGCGGCCTCGCCGGAGGGCACGGCGGCCTCCCCCGGCGGCACCGTAACGTCACCGCTGGACGGCGGGGCCTCCGCGGCGGGGGTCCGGACCTCACCGGCGGGTGCGGTGGTGTCCCCGATCAGGCGCGGTTCGTCCTGGGCGGACGCGGGGGCGGCACCCAGCGCGGGCAGCAGCACCGCGGCGGCGAGCGCGGAGGCGAGCAGGGCCTTGGGCGTCACGGGCGTCTCCGTTTCAGGGGTACGGCGGACGCGGCGGGAAGCCGCCGCGGCGGTCGCCGCCCGGCGGCACCGGCGCTTCGGCACCGGCGCGTCGGCGGCAGGGCCATCGTCGGCCGCCGAACGCCGACGCCCGGCGCCGCGACACGGGCGTTTCCCTCCGCTTGACCGGAAGGCGCCCCTCCGGTGACCGCGCCTTCCGGGGCCGCCCGCGACCGCGCCCCCGAAGCCACCCCAGGGGAACCCCGACCCTCCCTGATCTTGCGGGTCAAGGTTCTCCCCGACTTGTCCCGGGGTTCGCCCATATCCCCGATCGGAGTGCCCAGGTCGGGAACATCCCGGTCCGGCCGCCCGTTGTCAGGACGTAGGAACCAACTTGAGTCGGGTCCACTCAAGTGACTTGACAGCCCTCACCCGACGAAGCAAAATTACGTCTGAACGACTCAACTTTGACGGAGGAAGCAACCATGGCACGTGCGGTCGGAATCGACCTCGGTACGACGAACTCGTGTGTCGCGGTCCTGGAGGGCGGCGAGCCCACGGTCATCGCCAACGCCGAGGGCGCCCGTACCACCCCGTCCGTCGTCGCCTTCGCCAAGAACGGTGAGGTGCTCGTCGGCGAGGTCGCCAAGCGCCAGGCGGTCACCAACGTCGACCGCACCATCCGCTCGGTCAAGCGCCACATCGGCACCGACTGGACGGTGAAGATCGACGACAAGACCTTCAACCCCCAGCAGATCAGCGCCTTCGTGCTCCAGAAGCTCAAGCGCGACGCCGAGGCCTACCTGGGCGAGGACGTGACCGACGCGGTCATCACCGTCCCGGCCTACTTCAGCGACTCCCAGCGCCAGGCCACCAAGGAGGCCGGCACCATCGCGGGCCTCAACGTCCTGCGCATCATCAACGAGCCGACCTCGGCCGCGCTGGCCTACCACCTGGAGAAGGAGGACGAGGCCACCATCCTGGTCTACGACCTCGGTGGCGGCACCTTCGACGTCTCCCTCCTGGAGGTCGGCGACGGCGTCGTGGAGGTCAAGGCGACCAACGGCGACAACCACCTGGGCGGCGACGACTGGGACCAGGCCATCGTCGACTGGCTGGTCGAGCGCTTCAAGAACTCCAACGGCGTGGACCTGTCCAAGGACAAGATGGCCCTCCAGCGCCTGCGCGAGGCCGCGGAGAAGACCAAGATCGAGCTGTCCAGCTCCAGCGAGTCGGCGATCAACCTGCCCTACATCACGGCCTCGGCCGAGGGCCCGCTGCACTTGGACGAGAAGCTCTCCCGCGCCGAGTTCCAGCGCCTGACCGCCGACCTGGTCGAGCGGACCAAGACCCCGTTCCAGCAGGTCCTCAAGGACGCCGGGATCAGCCTGGACCAGATCCACCACGTGGTCATGGTCGGCGGCTCCACCCGTATGCCCGCCATCGTGGACCTGGTCAAGGAGATGACCGGCAAGGACCCCAACAAGGGCGTCAACCCGGACGAGGTCGTGGCCATCGGCGCCTCGCTCCAGGCCGGTGTGCTCAAGGGCGAGGTCAAGGACGTCCTGCTGCTGGACGTCACCCCGCTGTCGCTGGGCATCGAGACCAAGGGCGGCGTGTTCACCAAGCTCATCGAGCGCAACACGACCATCCCGACCAAGCGCTCCGAGATCTTCACGACGGCCGACGACAACCAGCCGTCCGTGCAGATCCAGGTGTACCAGGGTGAGCGCGACATCGCCCAGTACAACAAGAAGCTGGGCGTCTTCGACCTGACCGGTCTGCCCCCGGCGCCGCGCGGCGTCCCGCAGATCGAGGTCGCCTTCGACATCGACGCCAACGGCATCGTGAGCGTCACCGCGAAGGACCTGGGCACCGGCAAGGAGCAGTCCGTCACCATCTCCGGCGGCTCCGCGATGTCCAAGGACGACATCGACAAGATGGTCCGCGAGGCCGAGCAGTACGCGGAGGAGGACCGCAAGCGCCGCGAGGAGGCCGAGGTCCGCAACAACGCCGAGTCCCTCGTCTACCAGACCGAGAAGGTCATCAAGGACAACGAGGACAAGGTCCCGGCGGACGTGCGCTCCGAGACCGAGGCCGCCGTCGCCGAGCTGAAGACCGCGCTGGAGGGCTCCGACGTGGAGGCCATCCGCACCGCGAGCGAGAAGGTCGCGCTGGCCAGCCAGAAGATCGGCTCCGCCATCTACAGCCAGGGCCAGCAGGGTGCCGAGGGCGACGCCGCCCAGGGCGCCCAGAGCTCCGCCGACGACGCCGACGTCGTGGACGCCGAGATCGTCGACGAGGACAACAAGGGCACCCAGGGCAACCAGCAGTCCTGATCCCGGTTCGAGTCGAGGAAGGAGGCGTGTCTCAGATGGCACCGTCGGAGAACACCAACGGCACCGGCGACGGTGAGGAGCGCCAGGGGCCGGTGATCCGGGACAACCGCCGGATCGACCCGGAGACCGGGCAGGTCCGCAACCCCGAGGCCGAGGGCGACGCGACCGAGGAGATCCCCGAGGTCGCCGAGGAGGAGGTCGTCGAGGCCGACCTGGAGGACGTCGAGGTCCCCGACACCCCCGAGTCGGTGGTGTCGGAGGCGATCAACGCGGACGAGCGGGTCGTCGAGCTCACCAACGACGTCAAGCGGGTGCAGGCGGAGTACGCCAACTACCGCAAGCGCGTGGACCGCGACCGCGTGGCCGTCCGCGAGATGGCCACCGCCCAGGTCCTCGGCGAACTGCTGCCGATCCTGGACGACGTCGGCCGGGCCCGTGAGCACGACGAGCTCAACGGCGGGTTCAAGGCGGTGGGCGAGGCCCTGGAGGCCGTGGTCACCAAGCTGGGCCTGGAGCGGTACGCGGAGAAGGACGACGAGTTCGACCCCAACATCCACGAGGCGCTCACCCTGGTCCCCGTCCCGGGCATCTCGGTCCAGACCGTGATCGAGGTGTTCCAGCCCGGGTACCGCATCGGTGAGCGGGTCCTGCGCCCGGCCCGCGTGGTCGTCGGCGATCCCGCCGACGGCGGCGAGGAGGCCGCGTCCGGTTCCGCCGCCGAGGGCGACGCCCCCGGCGGGGAGTCCCCGGCCGCGGACGGCGCCGACGGCGGGGAAGACGACAGGTAACGGGTCCGCCCGTTGATCCTCCGGCCGCGGCCCCGCGTGAGCGGCGGCCGCGGCCGGAGCCGGACCCCGGCCCGACACGGTGCGGGGTCACATGGAAGCATCGGACGCAACCGGCACCAGCGGGGGAAGGCACCAGTCGATGAGCACCAAGGACTACCTGGAGAAGGACTACTACAAGGTCCTGGGAGTCTCAAAGACCGCCTCGAAGGACGAGATCAAGCAGTCCTACCGCAAGCTGGCCAGGGAGAACCACCCGGACGCGAACGCCGACGACCCCGGCGCGGCCGACCGCTTCAAGGAGATCTCCGAGGCCTACAACGTCCTGTCGGACGAGAAGCGCCGCAAGGAGTACGACAACGCGCGGTCGCTGTTCGGCGGCTCCTACCGCCCCGGCGGCGGCACCGGTCCCGGCGGGTTCGACATGGGCGACCTGTTCGGCCAGGGCACCGGCGGGACGGGGACCGCGGGCGGCGGCGAGCGGCTGAGCGACCTCTTCGGCGGGCTGTTCGGCGGCCGCGGGCGCGGCGGCACCACCCGCAGCAGACGCGGCGCCGACATCGAGACCGAGACGACACTGACCTTCCGCGAGGCGGCCGAGGGGGCCACGCGCTCCTTCCAGCTGGCCAGCGAGGCGGCCTGTCCCACCTGTAAGGGCACCGGCGCCAAGTCGGGCACCGCCCCGCGGATGTGCCCCAAGTGCTCCGGCACCGGGCACGAGAACACCAACCTGGGCGGCTTCTCGCTGTCCGAGCCGTGCAGCGAGTGCAAGGGCCGCGGCCTGGTCGTGGACGACCCCTGCCCCACGTGCAGCGGCAGCGGGCGCGGCAAGAGCACCCGCACCGTCCAGACCCGCATCCCCGGCGGCGTGACCGACGGGCAGCGGATCAGGATCAAGGGCAAGGGCGCGCCGGGCGAGAACGGCGGCCCGACGGGTGACCTCTACGTCGTCGTCCACGTGAAGGAGCACCCGGTGTTCGGCAGGAGCGGCGACAACGTGACGATCACCGTCCCGGTCACCTTCCCCGAGGCGGCGCTCGGCGCGGACGTGCGCATCCCCACCCTCAACGGCTTCCCGGTGACCGTGAAGGTCCCGCCGGGCACGCAGAACGGGCACAAGCTGCGGGTGCGCGGCAAGGGCGCGAACCGCAAGGACGGCACCACCGGCGACATGCTCGTCACGATCGAGGTGGCGGTACCGAGGACTCTCAACGGGGACGCACGCGAGGCTCTGGAGAAGTTCCGCGCCGCGACCTCCGACTACGACCCGCGCGACGGACTCGAAACGCGGGCGAAGGGTGCGTGAACGACGTGAACGACTCCTTCGGCGCTGACGCTCCGGTCTACGTGATCTCGGTCGCCGCGGAGCTCGCGGGGATGCACCCGCAGACCCTGCGCCAGTACGACCGACTGGGGATCGTCTCGCCGGGCCGCGCGTCCGGCCGCGGGCGCCGCTACTCCATGCGCGACGTGCAGACGCTGCGCCAGGTGCAGCGGCTTTCCCAGGAGGAGGGCATCAACCTCGCCGGGATCAAGCGGATCCTGGAACTGGAACACGAGGTCGAGCAGCTGCGGGAGCAGGTGTTCCACCTGGCCAACGAGCTGGAGGCGGCCCGCCGGGCGGTGGCCCGCCGGGGCCGCCCGGCCGACGGCGGCACGGGGGTGCGCGGCGAACTGGTGCGCCGCACCCGCGTGACGATCTTCAATACCGCCGAGCCCAGGAACGACGACGAGGAGCGGGGCAGGGGCCGCGGCGCCCCGGGCCGCACCGACGACGAGCAGGACTGACGGAACTCCGCCACGGCGACACGGGGGCGCGGTCGGCCGTCGGACACCACCCCCCGTGACACGACTTGCGAAAGGAGTCACCGCGCATGAACTACAAGCTCACCAAGAAGAGCCAGGAGGCCCTGTCGGTGGCGATCCGCCGGGCCACCACGGACGGCAGTCCGCAGACGGAGCCCGTGCACCTGCTGGCGGCCCTGCTGGACCAGGCGGAGGGCATCACCCGCCCGCTGCTCAAGGAGGTCGGGGCCAACCCGGACGCGCTCCGGGACAAGGTCGAGGCGGCCGTCGGCGCGCTGCCCAAGGCGGCCGGTTCCACGGTCAGCTCGCCCAGCTCCTCGCGCCAGCTGATCGTCTCCATCAACACCGCGGCCCAGCGCGCGCAGCAGATGGAGGACGAGTACGTCTCCACCGAGCACCTGCTGGTGGGGCTGGCCGCGGACGGCGGCGAGGCGTCGAAGCTGCTCACCGAGGCCGGCGCCACCCCCGACGCGCTCCTGGAGGGGTTCGAGCGGGTGCGCGGCTCGGGGAAGGTGACCTCGGAGAACCCGGAGGACACCTACCAGGCCCTGGAGAAGTACGGGGTGGACCTGACCGAGCGGGCCCGCGAGGGCAAGGTGGACCCGGTGATCGGCCGCGACGGCGAGATCCGGCGGGTCATCCAGGTGCTCAGCCGCCGCACCAAGAACAACCCCGTGCTCATCGGTGAGCCGGGCGTGGGCAAGACCGCGGTCGTGGAGGGCCTGGCCCAGCGGATCGTGGCCGGTGACGTGCCGCAGTCCCTGGTGGGCAAGCGGCTGGTGAGCCTGGACCTGTCCGCGATGGTGGCGGGCGCCAAGTACCGGGGCGAGTTCGAGGAGCGGCTCAAGGCGGTGCTCTCGGAGATCAAGGAGTCCGAGGGCCAGGTCATCACGTTCATCGACGAGCTGCACACCATGGTGGGCGCCGGCGCCGCCGAGGGCGCCATGGACGCGGGCAACATGCTCAAGCCCATGCTGGCGCGCGGCGAGCTGCGCATGGTGGGCGCGACCACCCTGGACGAGTACCGGGAGAAGATCGAGAAGGACCCCGCCCTGGAGCGGCGCTTCCAGCAGGTCATGGTGGGCGAGCCCTCGGCCGCGGACACGATCGCGATCCTGCGCGGGCTCAAGGGCCGCTACGAGGCGCACCACAAGGTGCAGATCGCCGACTCGGCCCTGGTGGCCGCCGCGACCCTGTCCGACCGCTACATCACCGCGCGGTTCCTGCCGGACAAGGCGATCGACCTCATCGACGAGGCGGCGTCCAGGCTGCGCATGGAGATCGACTCCAGCCCGGTGGAGATCGACGAGCTCCAGCGCACCGTCGACCGCCTGAAGATGGAGGAGATGGCGCTCGACAAGGAGTCGGACCCGGCCAGCCGCCAGCGGCTGGAGCGGCTGCGCGCGGACCTGGCCGACCGGCAGGAGCAGCTCAACGGGCTCGTGGCCCGCTGGGAGCAGGAGAAGGCCGGTCTCAACCGGGTCGGTGAGCTCAAGGGGCAGCTCGACGACCTGCGCACGCGGGCCGAGCTGGCCCAGCGCGAGGGCGACTTCGGCGAGGCCTCCCGTCTGATGTACGGGGACATCCCGCAGTTGGAGAAGCAGGTCGAGGAGGCCAGCCGGGACGAGGAGAGGGCGGCCAGCCGGGGTGACGCCACCATGGTCAAGGAGGAGGTGGGCGCCGACGAGGTCGCCGACGTGGTGTCGGCGTGGACCGGCATCCCCGTGGGGCGTCTGATGGAGGGCGAGACCTCCAAGCTGCTGCGCATGGAGGACGAGCTGGGCAGGCGCCTCATCGGGCAGAGGGACGCCGTGGCCGCGGTGTCGGACGCGGTGCGGCGGGCGCGGGCGGGCATCTCCGACCCGGACCGGCCGACGGGGTCGTTCCTGTTCCTGGGCCCCACGGGCGTGGGCAAGACCGAGCTGGCCAAGGCGCTGGCGGAGTTCCTCTTCGACGACGAGCGCGCGATCGTGCGGATCGACATGAGCGAGTACTCCGAGAAGCACTCGGTGTCGCGGCTGGTGGGCGCTCCCCCCGGTTACGTGGGGTACGAGGAGGGCGGCCAGCTGACCGAGGCCGTGCGCCGCCGCCCGTACACGGTGGTGCTGCTGGACGAGGTGGAGAAGGCGCACCTGGAGGTGTTCGACACCCTGCTCCAGGTGCTGGACGACGGCCGCCTGACCGACGGCCAGGGCCGTCAGGTGGACTTCCGCAACACCATCCTGATCCTCACCTCCAACCTGGGGTCGCAGTTCCTGGTGGACCAGTCACTGGAGGAGTCGGTGCGCCGCGACCGCGTGCTCGACGTGGTGCGCGCGACGTTCAAGCCGGAGTTCCTCAACCGGCTGGACGACGTGATCATGTTCGACGCGCTGTCCACCGAGGACCTGACGCGGATCGTGGACCTTCAGGTCGACAAGCTGGCCCGGCGGCTGGCGGACCGGCGGCTGGGGCTGGAGGTGACGGCGGGCGCCCGCGAGTGGCTGGCGCTGACCGGCTACGACCCCAACTACGGCGCGCGTCCGCTGCGCCGGCTGGTGCAGTCCTCGATCGGCGACCCGCTGGCGCGCGAGCTGCTGTCGGGCGACCTGGCCGAGGGCGCCACCGTGGAGGTGGACGTGGACGAGGGCGCGGACAGGCTCCGGGTGACCTCGCGCGGCGCCGAGGAGGCGCCGGTGGCCTGAGCCGGGCGCCGGGTCGTACACGGAGAAGCAGCGCGAAGGGCCGTCCCTCCCAGGAGGGGCGGCCCTTCGCCGTGTCCGCGGCCGGCCGGTTGGCTCTCAGACCGGAATGACCCGTACGACGCTGTCGAGGCCGACGAAGTCGTCGGCGTTGCGGGTGTACAGGGGCAGTCCGTGCAGCGAAGCCACGGCGGCGATCATCAGGTCCAGACGGCGCGGCTTCGGATCGCGGTTCGCCGCGAGAGTGAGGGCGACCAGCGTTCCGTAGCGGGCCGCGGCCTCGCCATCGAACGGCAGGGGAGAGAAGTCCACCACCGCGGCCTGGAGCTTCTCCGTGCGTTGGGCCCGGGCCACCGGATCCTTCGCCATAGCCACGCCTTGGTTGAGCTCAGCCATCGTGATGGAGGTGATGTCGGGAAACCTGGGAAGTCCGACCGGATCGATCTCACCGAGGTCGATGAAGACGCACGTGTCGAGGACGCCTCGGTCAGGCCGATCAGCCACGTTCGTCGTCCCCGATCCGATCCTCTCCGCCGAAGAACTCGTCGGCTTCCTCGCGCATCTGCGTGTAGTCCACCCGGGGGAGTCTGCGGTGACGCTCCACGAGCTCCTCCGCGCTGAGGCGCCGATGGCGTACGACAGGACTGACCCGCGCCACCTCGACCCCGTTGCGGGTCACGTGGAAGCTCTCGCCCGCCTCCACCTGGTCCATGACGGAGGCCGCGTTGTTACGGAACTCGCGCTGGGTGATGGTCTTCATGCTCCCAGTGTAGCTCGGCGTGTCTCACTGTGCTACATCACAATCCGAGGCCGACCCGAACACGGAAGCGAAGGGCCGCCTCCAGGGAGGCGGCCCTTCGCCGTGTCCGCGGCCGGATCAGGCCCCGGCGAGCAGGCGGGCCTCCACCTCCGGGTCCAGGCCGACGCGGGGTCGGTCCGGGCGCTGGGGCGCGCCGCCCTCCAGGCCCCTCAGCCAGGTCCAGGTGTCGGCGACGGTCTCGGTCACCGGGCGGCAGCGCAGCCCCGTCGCGAGCGCCCTGGACACGTCCCCCCGGTGCAGGGTGTCGTACAGCTCGCCGGGCGGCACCCACACGGGCAGTTCGGTCCACGGCTGGACGCCCGCGTCGAGGATGACCCGGGGGTCGGTCCAGCGCAGTTCGGCGTCCGACCCCGTGACCGCCGCGCACGCCTCAAGGAGCTGCCCGGTGGTGGTGTGCCCCGGCGGGCTCACCAGGTTGTGGGGGCCGCCCAGTCCGGCCTCGGCGGCGTCGAGGGTCCAGGCGGCCAGGTCGCGCGCGTCCACGTACTGAAGGGGCAGGTCGCGCGGTCCGGGCGCCAGGACGGGGCCGCCCCGGGCGATCCGCTCCAGCCACCAGGGCAGGCGGCCGATGTTCTCGTACGGCCCGAGGATCAGGCCCGCGCGCACGGACAGGGCCCGCTCCGCGAAGGCCGCCTCCGCCGCCAGCTCGCCGCCCCGCTTGTCCCGCGCGTAGTCGGTGCTCGCGGCCTCGGGCGAGGCGTCCACGACCGGCCCGTCCTCGTCCAGCCCGGGCGGGGCGGGGGACGCGTAGACGGAGCGGCTGGAGACGTAGGAGTAGTGCCCGGCCCGGTCGGCGAGCAGTTTCGCGGCGGCGGCCACCGCGGACGGGGCTCCCGACCAGGTGTCGACGACGGCGTCCCAGCGCCCTTCGGTCAGCGCGCCGAGCCCGCCCGCCTCGGTGCGGTCGCCGTGCAGGGCGGTGGCACCGGGGGGCGCGGGGTGCCTGCCGCGGTGGAAGACGGTGACGTCCCAGTCCCTGGCGAGCGCGTCCTCCACGACCGCCCGCCCCACGAACTCGGTACCGCCCAGAACCAGAAGTCTCATGTCCGGGAGTCTGCCGGTCGGCGGCCCGACCCGCCAGGGCCGCCTGCTCAGAGCAGAACCGCGTGCGGGCCCGGCGAGCGGGAGTTCCGATCCTCTTCTGTGCCGGGAAATCTTCGAGGCAATACCAAAGGAAAGAGAGGTTCGATATCATCGAACACCAGGAAAGGATATCTTGAGAGGATGAAGCCGATGTCCAGAACCGTCATTGACCTCGATGAGGACGCGTTGGCCGTCGCAGCGGAGGAGCTCGGAACCACGACGAAGGTCGAGACCGTGAACCGGGCCCTTCGCGAGGTGGCCGCACGCAGGCGCTCCCACCAGTTCCTGGACCTCATCGGGGAGATGGAGCTGGACCTGGACGAGCAGACCATGGGAGAGGCCTGGCGTTGAACCTCTACCTCGTGGACAAGTCCGCCTACGAGATGGTCAAGCGCTGTCAGGAGGCGCGCGAGGCGCTCCACTCCCTCGTGGCCGCCAACGGTGCGATCGCCATGTGCGAGATGATCGCGCTGGAACTGCTGTACTCGGCCCGCAACACGAGGGACTACGAACGCCTGCGGGAGAGCTACGAGCGGCTTCCCTGGTTGGAGACCGACAACCGGGCGATGCGCCGAGCCATCGAGGTCCAGCACGAGCTGGCTCGCAAGGGCCAGCACCGCCGTGCGCTGCCGGACCTCGTCATAGCCGCGACCGCCGAGCTGCACGGCGCGACGGTGGTCCACTACGACAAGGACTACGACCTGATCGCCGACATCACCGGCCAACCGACGATGTGGGTCGTTCCGGCGGGAACCCTCTGAGCCCCCGGACCGGGACGGTCAGTCCTCGCAGACGCGGGCGCGGTCCAGGAGCAGCGAGCGCTCGCGCTCGTTGCGGGTAAGGGACGCGGCGCGCTCGAACTCGGCGCGGGCCTCGGCCCGGCGGTCCAGCCGCACGAGCAGGTCCGCGCGCACGGCGGGCAGCAGGTGGTAGTCGCCCATCCCCGGCTGGTCCCGCAGCGCGTCCACGATCTCCAGCGCGGCCTCCGGGCCCGAGGCCATCGACACCGCCACCGCCCGGTTCAGCTCCACGACCGGCGATCCGGTGACCCGGACCAGGGCCAGGTACAGTCCGGCGATGACCGTCCAGTCGGTGTCGGCGGCGGTGACCGCCCTGGCGTGCTCGGCCGCGATGGCCGCCTGGAGCACGTAGGGCCCGCCGGGCCGGCTCCGGTCCGGCGGCAGCGCTCTGAGCAGGGCTTCCATTCCGCGTGTGATGAGCAGGCGGTCCCAGAGCGCGCGGTTCTGCTCGGCCAGGGGGACGGGTTCCCCGCCGGGTCCGACGCGGGCGCGCAGCCGCGAGGCGTGCAGCTCCATCAGCGCCACCAGCCCGTGCACCTCGCGCTCCCCGGGCATCAGCTGGGCGAGCACGCGGCCCAGGCGCATGGCCTCCTCGCACAGCGTGGGGCGCGTCCACTCCGTGCCCGAGGTGGCGGTGTAGCCCTCGTTGAACACCAGGTAGACGACCTCCAGCACGGAGGCCACCCGGGCCTGGCGGTCCTCGCCGACGGGCACCTCGAAGGGCACCCTCCTCTTCGCCAGGGTGCGCTTGGCGCGCACGATGCGCTGGGCGACGGTGGACTCGGGCACCAGGAAGGCCCGGGCGATCTCCTCGGTGGTGAGCCCGCCGAGCAGGCGCAGGGTGAGCGCGACGCGTGCCTCGGTGGACAGCACCGGGTGGCAGCACACGAACATCAGCCGCAGGAGGTCGTCGCCGAAGTCCTCCTCCAGGACGGCGTCGAACTCGGCCTGCCCGTCGTGCTCGGCGATCTCGCGGCCGAGGTCGGCCATGCGCCGCTGGAAGCGCTCGTCGCGGCGCCAGCGGTCGAGCACGCGCCGCTTGGCGACGGTGGTCAGCCAGGCGCCGGGGTTGTCGGGAACCCCGTCGCCGGGCCACTTCTCCAGTGCGCTGACCAGCGCGTCCTGGGCGAGCTCCTCGGCGAGGCCGACGTCGCCGACCATGCGGGTGAGCGCTGCGACGAGGCGGGCCGACTCGATACGCCAGACCGCCTCGACCGCGCGCGTGGCGTCGGTGTGGCTCACGGGGCAATCTCAGCACCACGGGCACCCCGCCGCAAGCCCGCGCGGCGGCCGTCGTCGGCCGCCGTGCGGGCCGTGCGGGCCGTACGCGAGGCCCGGAACGGGCCGCGGCCCGCGGGTGCGCCGGGGCACCGCGGGCCGCACCGGCACGGGCGGGTCAGCCGCCGTGCGAGTACCCCTCGGCGCGCAGCTCGCGCTCGCGCTGCTTGAGGTGCTCGGGCATCTCGTCGCCGAAGTCGTCGGTGTCGAAGATCCGCCGCAGCACCAGGTTCATCTCGGTGTCGTCGCCCTCCGGCGGGTGCGGGCAGCGCTTGGCCCACTCCACGGCCTCCTCGTGCGAGGACACCTGGATGACCCAGTACCCGGCGACGAACTCCTTGGCCTCGGCGAAGGGCCCGTCGGTGACGGTCGCGGCTCCGTTGCTGAAGGTGACCCGGGTGGCCTCGGAGGCGGGGGCCAGGCCGTCCCCGGCGAGCAGGACACCGGCCTTGACCATCTGCTCGTTGTAGGCGGCCATCTCCTCGAAGACCTCCGGGCTGGGCTCGTAGTCGACGGCCTCGGACTCGGCGGTGGACATGATCGTCATCATGTAGCGCATGGTGTTCGCCTCTCGTGCGGTGTGGGGGTCCGTTCCCCCGCTCTCATCCACACGTCGAACGGCACCGCACCGGATCGACACCTCCCCGGATTTTTTTCTCGGGGATTTTCTCCGCGCCCGCGCCGCACCGCTCGCCGGGTCCGTGACGCGTCCTTCCGCCGGGTCCGCGACGCGTTCCGGTGGCCGCAAACGGCCAAGGGGACGCCCGCCCGCGTCGCGGAGCGGGCGGTTCGGTAGAGTTCCGGCACGGTGCGGCGCGGAGGAGGGTGACGGGTGGGGATGTTCCTGGACACCGCCTTCGGTTTCCCGACCGTGCTGTTCACCCCGCTGCTGGTCGTCGTCGCGGTCTACTGGCTGCTCGTCTCGGTCGGCGCCACCGGCTCCGACGCGCTCGACAGCGTGGACGACTCGGGTGAGGCCGCGGGTCTGAGCTCCCTGATGAGCCGCGTGGGACTGGGAAGGGTCCCGGTCACCGTGGCGCTGAGCTCCCTGGTCTGCGTCGCCTGGTTCGTGAGCATGATGGGAAGCATCATGACCAGCCTCCTCCACACCACCTCCACCCCCCTGCTCATCGCCCTGGGCCTGGTGGTCCTGCTGATCGCGCTCGTGGCCGCGTGGGCGGTCACCAGCGGCCTGGTCATGTCGGTGCAGCGCTTCCTGCCCAGCCGTGGCAGCGGTTCCAAGAACGAACTGGTCGGACGCACCTGCGTGATCCGCATCGGCGAGGCCAACGAGGGCTTCGGCCAGGCCGAGATCACCACCGCGGGCGGCGCGGCGATCTCCATCCCGGTGCGCACCACCGGCGGCGAGGTCCTGCCCGTGGGCAGCACAGCCCTGATCTTCGACCACAGCGCCGAGCAGGACGTCTTCCTGGTCACCTACTTCGACGCCGCGCTGGACCCCGGACAGGGCTGAGACGCGTCTCCTTGGGGCTCCGCTCCGCTTCACCCCGTGTCCGGGCGTCCAAAGAGCGGGAACCTTCGGCGTCTTCCGCGCGATGGCTCGTTCCTCGCGATCGCACGTCCGACACCTCCAGAACCCCGCGGACGCCCGGACAACACCTCCTCGGTGCTCCGTCCCGTGTCCAGGCGCCCCCTCCGCCCCCTGCGCTCCATCCGCGGCTTTCCGGCCGTCAAGTAGAAGGTGGTACGCGGAACCGTTCGCGACCGCGCCGCGTCACATCTGTCGAGCGCCCCCGACCGGGGGCCGGATCCCCGCCGCCGTACCCCCCGCTCCCGACGCGCTTTCCCCCTCTTACGCACATCCCCTTGCAGAAAGAGACCCCCACGTGTTGCTGAGTGCCACCGCGAACGGCCAGGAGGCCGCGGACGCGGCCTTCCTGACCGTCGGCGTCGCCCTTGCCGTCGGCGTCGTCGTCCTCATCGCCCTGCTCCTGATGGTCACCCGCCTCTTCCGCAAGGTCGAGCAGGGCAAGGCGCTGATCATCTCCAAGGTCCGCGACGTCCACGTCACCTTCACTGGCGCGATCGTCCTGCCGGTCCTGCACAAGGCCGAGATCATGGACATCTCGCTCAAGACGCTGACCGTGGACCGGCGCGGTCGCGAGGGCCTGACCTGCAAGGACAACATCCGCGCGGACATCAAGGTGTACTTCTACGTCCGGGTCAACGAGACCGCGGAGGACGTCAAGAAGGTCGCCAAGTCCATCGGCACCGAGCGCGCCAGCCACCAGGACACGCTCCAGGAGCTGTTCAACTCCAAGTTCTCCGAGGGCCTCAAGACCGTCGGCAAGCAGTTCGACTTCGAGGAGCTGTTCACGCACCGCGAGCAGTTCCGCCAGGCGATCATCTCCCTGATCGGCACCGACCTCAACGGCTACAGCCTGGAGGACGTGGCCATCGACGAGCTGGAGCAGACCCCGCTGCACCAGCACGACGCCAACAACATCCTCGACGCGCAGGGCATCTCCAAGATCACCGAGCGCACCGCGATCGAGCACAAGCGCACCAACGAGTTCGAGAACGACCGCCGCAAGGAACTCGACCGGCAGAACACCGAGACGGCCGAGACCCTCGCCGAGCTGGAGAAGCGCCGCGAGGAGGCCGCCGCCAAGGCCAAGCGCGAGATCGAGATCATCCGCGCCCGCGAGGAGGCCGAGACCGCCCGCGTGCAGGCCGAGGAGCGCCTCAAGGCCGAGACCGCCAACATCCGCACCTCCGAGGCGCTGGGCGTGCAGCACCAGAACCAGCAGCGCGAGATCGCGGTGGCCGAGAAGAACCGCGAGCGCGTCATCGCCATCGAGAGCGAGCGCATCGAGAAGGACCGCCTGCTGGAGGTCATCGGGCGCGAGCGCGAGACCGAGCTGAGCCGCATCGCCAAGGACAAGGAGGTCGAGGCCGAGAAGCGCGAGGTCGCCGACGTCGTCCGCGAGCGGATCGCCGTGGACCGCACCGTGGCCGAGCAGGAGGAGGCCATCAAGCGCCTGCGCGCCGTCGAGGAGGCCGAGCGCACCCGCCAGGCCGTCATCATCCAGGCCGAGGCCGAGGCCCAGGAGAACCTGGTCAAGGACATCAAGGCCGCCGAGGCCGCGGAGGCCGCCGCCAGGCACAGGGCCGCCGAGGAGCTCACCCTGGCCGAGGCCCGCCAGCAGGCCGCCGAACTGGACACCCGCGCCAAGATCCGCCTCGCCGAGGGCATCCAGGCCGAGGCCGCCGCGGCCGGTCTGGCCGAGGTGCAGGTCCGCCACCAGGACGCCGAGGCCATCGAGAAGGTCGGCCGCGCCGAGGCCGCCGTGGCCAGCGAGAAGGCCCGGGTCGAGGCCGAGGCCGTGGAGCAGAAGCTGCGCGCCGAGGCCGCCGGTCTCACCGACAAGGCCGAGGCCATGTCCGCCCTGGACCAGGTCACCCGCGAGCACGAGGAGTACCGCCTGCGCCTGGAGGCCGAGAAGGAGATCCGCCTGGCCGGGATCAACGTGCAGCGCGAGGTCGCCGAGGCCCAGGCCACCGTGCTGGCCACCGGCCTGGAGAACGCCGACATCAACATCGTCGGCGGCGACGGCGCCTTCTTCGACCGCATGGTGGGCTCCATCGGCCTGGGCAAGGCCGTGGACGGCTTCGTCGGCAACTCCAAGACCGTGCAGGCGCTGGGCGGCAACTGGCTCAACGGCGAGGGCGACTTCGCCGCGGACATGCGCAGGGTGATGGACTCGGTGTCCACCGAGGACGTCAAGAACCTCACCGTCTCCGCGCTGCTGCTCAAGCTGATCGGCGCGGGCGGCCCGCAGGCCGACAAGCTCGACGGCCTGCTCGGCACCGCCCGCTCCCTGGGCGTGGACCAGCTGCCCGCCTCCGCCCTCGCCAAGCAGTAGGGGAACCTTCGTGACAGAGGCCCTGTCCCAGGAGACCGAGGGGCCGGACGCCGGGGACGCGCGTTCGCTGGACGCGGGCACCTACGAGGTGCTCCGCGCCCGGCTGCGCGAGCAGACCGGCGAGCTGGCCCGGCGGACCGAACGGCTCAACGCGCGACGGCTGGAGGTGTTCGGCGGCACCGAGCTGACCCTGCTCGGCACCGAGCGCGTGCGCACCGAGCACAACTGCGTGCCCCGGGACATCGTGAGCGTGGGGCGTCCGGCCGCGGACGGCGCCGAGGGCGCCGTGATCCTGTTCGGCTACAACGTGTTCATCGGCATGCAGCGGGAGACCCACGTCCCCGACGTGTTCTCGCTGCACCGCTACGAGCGCGCCGACGACGGCTTCGCCTTCGCCGACGCCGACGGGGGCGCCGTCCCCGGGCTGCTCGACGACGAGCGGTTCCAGCAGGACTTCGGCCAGCTCTACCGGTACTACCGCGACGCGCGCCTGCTCCAGCTGCGCCGGGTCGAGGAGCGGCTGTTGGCCGTGTTCCAGACCGGCCCGCGCACCGAGGACGTGCGCGTGCTGCGGTGGTCGGTGTCGCCGACGGGTGAGATCGCCTACCTCGACGCGCGCGGCGAACGCGACCACGTGTTCCCGCCCGCGCACGACTTCACGTGGGTGGAGGCCACCCGCGAGGACCACGTGGCGGGCCGCCACCCGCACATCTCGATCCTCGACGAGCTGTTCGTGGAGACCGTCGGCGGCGACCTCACCATCAAGGTCGAGAACAACACCGAGGTCGGCGAGGGCGTCTACAGCGAGCCCGTGGACGAGCCGTTGCAGAGCCTGGCCGACGCGTCGGTGCACCACGCGCGGGTGGGCCCGCTCATCCTGCTGCGCGTGCTGCCCTACAACGAGACCGAGTGGCGCCACCTGGTCTTCAACACGCGCACCAAGGAGGTCGAGCGCCTCGACGGCATCGGCCAGTCCTGCCAGCGCCTGCCCGACGACCAGGGGCTGATCTTCCCCGGCGGCTACTACCTGGCCACCGGGGTGGCGCGGACCTTCGACACCGACGTCACCGACCTGGAGTTCGAGCGCGTGGTGCGCTCGCCCAACGGCGAGGACGTGCTCTACGTCTTCCACTCCCGCGCGGACGGCCGCAGCCTGCTGCTGCCCTACAACACCATCCGCAAGGAGGTCGCCACCCCGATCGTCTGCCACGGGTACTCGCTGTTCGACGACGGCACCATGACGGTGTTCCGCGACAACTCGGGCGAGCCGACCCGGGTGCACCCGATGCAGGTGTGGCAGACGCCGTACGCGTCGGACGTGTACGCGGCGGCGCAGCCGGTGGGGACCGGGCCGCTGGAGCGGATCGGCAACGCCGAGCTGGTGCGGGGCGTGTCCGAGTGCCTGTCGGTGGCGCGCATGGCCGAGGACATGCGGCCCTCCACCGAGGTGTTCGAGGCGCTCATGGCCGCCTGCCGCCGGGTGTCGGACCGGTTCCACTGGCTGGGCGAGGAGGAGCTGGGCGACCTGGCGGCGCCCCTGTCGCAGGTGCGCGACACCGCCGCGCGGGTGCTGGAGGAGTTCGAGACCGTCCAGACCCTGACCCGGCAGGCCGCCGAGACCCTGGCCGGGGCCGAGGAGGAGGCGGCCTCGCTCATCCGCACCGCCCGCGGGGAGGCCCCGCGCACGGCGGAGGGCTGGGTGGCGCGGCTGACCGGGCTGCGCCGCGCCCAGGGCCGGGCGGCCACGCTGCGCGAGACGCGCTACGTGGACACCGATCGCCTGGAGGAGCTGGACGGCAGGCTCGCCGAGGAGATCGACGCCACCGGCCGCCGCACGGTGGCCTTCCTGGAGCGCGACGACGCCTTCGCCGGGTACCACGACGAGGTGTCGCGGCTGGTCGAGGACGCCGAGGGGATCGGGGCGGTCAGCGCGGCGACGGCGGTCGGCGAGCGCATCGCCGAGCAGACCGAGGGCCTCCAGGTGGTCACCGAGGTCGTCGGCTCGCTGGACATCGGCGACGCCCAGGTGCGCACGCGCATCCTGGAGCGGGTCAGCGAGGTGATGGCCGGGATCAACCGGGCGCGCGCCACGCTGGAGGCACGGCGCGGCGAACTGCTCGCCCTGGAGGGGCGGGCGGAGTTCGCGGCCGAGTTCGCCCTGCTCGGGCAGGCGATCACGGGGGCGCTGGCCGCCGCCGACACCCCGGACCGGTGCGACGAGCAGCTGGGGCGGATCATGCTCCAGCTGGAGAACCTGGAGACGCGGTTCGCCGAGTTCGACGACTTCCTCGGGGAGCTGACGGACAAGCGCGAGGACGTGTACGAGGCGTTCTCCACCCGCAAGCAGGGGCTGGTGGACGAGCGGGCGCGGCGGGCCGACCGCCTGGCGTCGTCGGCCGCCCGCGTGCTGGAGAGCGTTCAGCGCCGGGTGGCGACGCTGGACACGCTGGAGGACGTCAACACCTACTTCGCGTCGGACGCGATGGTGGCGCGGCTGCGGCGCACCTCCGAGGAGCTGCGCGCGCTCGGTGAGACCGTGCGCGCGGAGGAGTTGGACGGGCAGGTGCTGGCCGCCCGGCAGGAGGCGGGCCGGGCCCTGCGGGACCGCGCCGACCTGTTCGAGGGCGGCGCGGGCGGCGAGACGATCCGGCTGGGCCGGCACCGCTTCGCCGTGAACACCCAGCCGATCGACCTCACCCTCACCCCGCACGGCGGGGAGATGTCGGTGGCGATCACCGGCACCGACTTCCGCGCGCCGGTCACCGACGAGGGGTTCGGGCGGACGCGTCACCTGTGGGACCGGGTGCTGGTGTCGGAGAGCCCGCAGGTGTACCGGGCCGAGTACCTGGCCGCGTCGGTCCTGGCCGCGGCCGAGGAGGGTGCGCGGGGGCTGACGCCGGAGCGGCTGGCCGAGGCGGAGGCGGGGGGCCTGGACGGGTCGTCGCTGCTGGACCTGGTGCGCGGTTTCGCCGAGGCCCGCTACGACGAGGGGTACGAGCGGGGCGTGCACGACCACGACGCCGCGCGGATCCTGTCGGTGCTGCTGCGGTTGCGCGCGGGAGCCGGGCTGCTGCGGTACCCGGGCGGAACGCGTGCCGCGGCCCAGGTGTTCTGGGCCTTCGGCGCCGACGAGGAGCGGCGGTCGGCGTGGCGGACCCGGGCCGGTTCGCTGGCGCGGGCCCGCGAGGTGTTCGGGGTGCGCGGGTCGGCCGCGGTGGACGCGCTGCGCGCGGAGCTGGCGGCGGCCGTGGACGGGTTCCTCACCGAAACCGGGCTCCACCAGGAGGCCGACCTGGACCTGGTGGGCGAGTACCTGTTCGAGGAGATCGCGGCGGAGGGGCCCGGGGAGCGGGGGTTCGTGACCGGCGCGGGCGCCCGTCTGCTGCTGGACCGGTTCCACCGGGCGGTGGGCAGTGCGCGGGAGAGCACCCGCAGGGCCTTCGAGGAGGACCTGCGCGCGCTCGACGGCGACCTGAACGCGCGCCACCAGCTGGTGGCGGCCTGGTTGGAGGCGTTCGCGACCACGTTGGACGAGGTGGACCCGGGCGACCTGCCCGAGGCCGCCGCGATCGAGCTGACCGGCGGCGCCCTGGAGCGGTACGAGTCGTCGGCGGCCGTCGCGGAGGACGTGGACGGGCTGCTGGGGTCGCACCCGCGCGTGCGCGAACGCTCCCTGGAGCTGCGGCTGGACGAGTTCCTGCCGCGCACCCGCCGGTTCCGGCTGGAGGAGGTGCCCGCCTACCGGGACTTCCAGCGGCGCCGCAACGAGCTGGTGGCGGCCGAGCGCGAGCGGCTGCGGTTGGAGGAGTACCGGCCCAAGGTGATGAGCGGGTTCGTCCGCAACAGGCTGCTGGACGAGGCGTACCTGCCGCTGATCGGCGACAACCTGGCCAAGCAGTTGGGCGCGGCCGGGGACGACAAGCGCACCGACCAGAGCGGCCTGCTGCTGCTCATCTCCCCGCCCGGTTACGGCAAGACCACGCTCATGGAGTACGTGGCCAGCCGTCTGGGGCTGGTGTTCGTCAAGGTCAACGGGCCAGCGCTGGGGCACGCGGTGACCTCGCTGGACCCGGACGAGGCGCCGGACGCCACCTCCCGCCAGGAGGTCGAGAAGATCTCCTTCGCGCTGGAGATGGGTGCCAACACGATGCTGTACCTGGACGACATCCAGCACACCAACCCCGAGCTGCTCCAGAAGTTCATCTCGCTGTGCGACGGCCAGCGGCGCATGGAGGGGGTGTGGAACGGGCGGACCCGGACCTACGACCTGCGGGGTAAGCGCTTCGCGGTGTGCATGGCGGGCAACCCGTACACGGAGCAGGGCAAGCGGTTCCGGATTCCGGACATGCTGGCCAACCGCGCCGACGTGTACAACCTGGGCGACGTGCTGGCGGGCAGGGAGGAGCTGTTCGCGCTGAGCTACGTCGAGAACGCGCTCACCTCGAACCCGACCCTGGCCCCGCTGTCCACGCGGAGCAGGGAGGACGTGTACCGGTTCGTGCGGATGGCGCGGGGCGACGACTCGGTGGGCGCGGACCAGCTCGACCACCCCTACTCGGCGGTCGAGGCGGACCGGATCGTGTCGGTGCTGCGCAAGCTGCTGCGGGTGCAGGAGGTGGTGATGACCAACAACGCGGCCTACATCGCCTCCGCCGCGCAGTCGGAGGAGGCGCGCACCGAGCCGCCGTTCCGGCTCCAGGGCTCGTACCGCAACATGAACCGGCTGGCGGAGCGGATCGTGCCGGTCATGAACGACGCCGAGGTGGAGGCCGTGATCGACGACCACTACCTGGGCGAGGCGCAGACCCTGACCTCGGGCGCGGAGGCCAACCTGCTCAAGCTCGCGGAGCTGCGCGGGGTCATGACCCCCGAGCAGGAGGCCCGGTGGACGGAGGTCAAGGAGGCCTTCCGGCGCGGCCGCGCGCTGGGCGGCGCCGAGGACGACCCGATGACCAGGGCCATCGGCGCTATGGGCCTGCTGGCCGACCGGGTGGGCGAGATCGGCGCCGCGATCGGGCGGGAACGGGACTCCGGGCGCTGACCGGATGACACGTGCGGGCCGCCACCCCCTACGGGTGGCGGCCCGTCGGCGTTTCGGTGACCGGAGACCGTCTACCCGGACTCCAACTCCTCGATGGCGGTGACGAGGCGTCGCGCGTTCTCCGGACTGCGGAGGAGGTAGGCGGTCTCCCTGAGACTCTCGTACTCGGACAGCGCCATCATGACCACCGGCTCGTGTCCGGCTCTGGTGATCATGACCTCCTCGCGGTCGTTCACGACGGAGTCGAGCGTGGCCGCGTAGTTCTCACGGGACTCCGAGTAGCTCATGGTCTTCATCGCTGCGCCTCCTGGTTCCGCCGTCACACCTTCACGGTTGTACAGGATTCCGTGCGCAGGCCGCTGGCCTGTCGTCTCCGACGGACCCAGAGGCGGACGGGTCCACGCGAGGGGTCGGTGACCGTCCTCGGGGCGCGCTCTCGCGGGAGGGCGAGGAGCGGCGCGGCGGTCCCCGGCGGCCGACCCGCACGGGGCCGCCCGGACAACCGCAGAAATCAAGAACCTTACGGCCCGGACAGCCGTCTAAAGCGCTCTTCCCCGCAAAGGGAAAGCCGGAGACCACCGGCAAAACAAAAAGAGTGATCTGCTTCACAGCAACAAACCAAAGGAACCGGCACCGCCCGCCCGAATCCCTTCTCCGCACCTCGAAAGATTGGACCCTTTTTATCAGAACTTTTTTCGGTGGAACGCACCGTGACCGGTCGAACACGCGACAAGAGGCCTGCCCACGAAACCCATACAGGCCCTGAACTGGTCTTATGGGGAAATTTGGGTTCGACCTCCCGGCTTCTTCGCCACCAGGCCCCGCGGGGCGGCCCGCCCGGCGCCGCTGCCCGATCCACAATGCGGACCGCCCCGCGCCGAAGAGAAAAGGGCCCTCCAGGACAAAGGCGCCCGGAATTCAGTGATACATTCAAGGAGTTGTCAGGGCGGGCGCGGTTCCCATGACCCTGTGACTCACTCCTTCACCTTCGCCAGAAGTTTCGGGAAGGCCGGCAGCCCGCGGAAGCGGTCGACCAAAGCTCTCGAACTCCGGTGTGAACCTCTCGCGCATCCACTCCTTGAAAGAAACGAACATGATGAGCCGCAGCACCCGTTCCTCCCTCTTCGCCCTTCTCACCGCCGGCCTGATCACCCTCGGCGCGACCGGCTGCTTCAGTCAGGACGCGGCCGACGCGGAGGCCCAGAGCACCGAGAGCCAGAGCGCGAACGACGGCGAAGGGGTGACCACGACCCTGGCGGGCGAGCTCACGTACCTGGCCCCGAACGAGTACCTCGTCGAGAACCAGGCGTTCCACGTCGACGAGACCACGCAGGTCCTCGGCGGGATCAACGTCTGCCCCGCCGAGGACGGCGTCGACGAGACCGGTTACGGAACCGTGGAGTGCTCCTACGACGAGCTGGACGCCGCCGTTCAGGGGGGAACCGTCGTTCTCGCCGAGGTCGCGATCGTGGACGGGTTCGCCGAGTCGATCAGCGAGTACCAGACGGACGGCCACGGTGACCCCGAGGGCGGTTCCGCGGACGCGGCCCCGGCCGAAGGGGTGACCACGACCCTGACGGGTGAGGTCACCTACCTGGCCCCGTACGAGTACCTCGTCGGCAACCAGGCGTTCTACGTCGACGAGAGCACGGAGCACGTCGGCGGGATCTACGTCTGCGCCGGCCCGGAGGGCCTGCACGAGGACGGCCACGGAAACCTGTCGTGCCCCTTCGGCGAGCTCGAAACCGCCCTTGAGCAGGGAACCTTCGTCTACGCCGAGGTCGCGATCGTGGACGGGATCGCCACGACGATTCTCGAATACCAGTCCTGATCTCCGGAACACGGGGAGAGCGGGCGACCGGGCCCGCCGGGGCGGTACTCCTCCAGGGGTACCGCCCTTCGCGTGTCCTCAGCCGGTTTCCGGCGTTCCGAGCGGGGGCGGGGGGCTCCTGTGGGCGGGACCGGCACCGCGATCGGGCGGGACGGTGCTCCGGGCGCTGGCCGGGTGACACGTGCGGGCCGCCACCCCCTGCGGGTGGCGGCCCATCGGCGTCGGGATCAGAGGCGGACGGGTTCGCGCGAGGGGTCGGTGACCATCCTCGGGTCGCGGTCGCGCAGGAGCGCGACGAGCGGCGCGGCGGTCCCCGCCTGCTGGACCGCCTCGCCCTCCTCGGCCAGCAGGCCGACGAGCTGGAAGAAGAGGACGATCCCGTTCGGGGTGTCCATGGCGCGGATCTCGGTGTCGGGGACGATGACCAGCGAGGTCATGTCGCCGTTGGCGGGCTCGCCGCCGAGCGGGGACGGGGTGACGATCCAGTGGCCCACGTCCAGGTCGCTGCCCGCGACGAAGCGGTCGGCCAGGGCGTGCATGACGCGCAGAATCCAGGCGGGCACGGCCTCGTCGCCGTCCTCGCGCGGGAGGCGGCAGGTGAACTCGAAGCCCGACCCGGAGACGCGGGGCTCCTCGCTGGTCTTCTCCCCCAGCTCGGTCAGGCCGAAGGACACCAGCAGCCAGTGGCCGTCCAGGGGGTAGGCGAGCACCCCGTCGAGGCCTTTGTCCGACTTCCCGTCCGGCGCGAACTGGATGGTGAGCGGCTGCACGTCGGGGTACCGCTCCGCCCACTCCTCGTAGATCCGGACGAGTCCGGGCAGCATCTCCAGCATCGCGTCGTCGCTCTCCACCTCGGGTGACGGGTCCGGGTCCGAGGATACGAGCGCGCCGGGAGCGCACGAGCCAGGGGCGGAAGGCGGGGGCTGGTGGAGGCGGGCGGCGGGCGGCGGGCGGCGGGACGGCCCAGGGTCTTCCGGGGACCGTTCGGGCGGGGCGGAT
Source organism: Nocardiopsis sp. M1B1 (assembly GCF_052466615.1). NCBI lineage: Bacteria > Bacillati > Actinomycetota > Actinomycetes > Streptosporangiales > Nocardiopsidaceae > Nocardiopsis > Nocardiopsis sp. M1B1. The sequence continues at coordinate 309,387 of NZ_CP196194.1, read as the reverse complement.
TTCCCGGAGTTCGCACCGGATAATCCGCGCGTTCTCACGGAGGAGAGAACCACGGAGCCCGAACGCGCATCCAAGGCAAATCAGGCCGATTTCAATCACTTGCGCGTTCTCCGGTAAGAGCTGATCGCCCTACCGAGGTTAAATCAGGAAAACCGGCAATGCTTAACGGGATATTTAGCTTCCGTCATTGATCATGGACACAGGCGGCGAGGTCCCCTCTCGGACACAGAGCACCTGGGGTCACGCCAGCCTGCACAGACAGCGAAGCCGAACAGGCGAAGGGCCATCCTTCCCTCACCCGGTCAGCACAAACCGCTCCGCCACGATCAATCCTTGAAATTCGATGTCGAACCCTCTGATCTGTCTGGACTGATGCCACCACAGCACCCCCGGGATTTTCACCGACATCCCGATCCGTGTTTGATCAGCCCATTTGAGGGCATGCCGTCACATAACGCACTCATCCCCCAATCCCTGGCGAGTCCATTCACTCACCGCTCTCCATAGGAAAGGCACACGATGAATCGCGACATCCGCACCAGCGCGCTGGCCGTTCTCTCCGCCGGTCTGCTCACCCTCGGCGCGACCGGCTTCAGCCCGGCGGCGGCCGCCGAGCAGCAAGGAGCCGGGAACCAGGGTGTGGAGGCCGGTGCCGACGGGTTCACCGGAACCCTCTCCGGCGAGGTCGTGCACCTGGCTCCGTACGAGTACCTCGTCGGTGACCAGGCGTTCTACGTCACCGAGGACACCGAGATCCTCGGCGGCCTGTACACCTGCGCACCCGAGGTCCCAAACGACGACATGACCGGGACCGTGGAGTGCGACATGGAGGAGTTCGAGGCCGAACTGAAGGACGGGACCGTCGTCCTGGCCGGGGTCGAGGTCGAGAACGGCATCGCACAGACGATCACCGAGTTCCAGGCCTGATCCCCGGAGATCAGGTCAGCGGGTGACCGGGTTCAAAGGGGCGGTACTCCTCCACGGAGCGCCGCCCCTTTGCCTTGCCACAGCCGTTCCGCGCGGCGGCCGTGCACACACCGGCCCCCGAGAGGAGGGAGGTCGTTTCCTACGGGAGCGGCAGCGGCCAGCGCTGGTCACTCTCCGCCGAACCGAACCACACGTGCTGGTCCCCCGGCGTGACGGTGACGCCGAAGGCGCTCCAGTCCGGCTGGCCGTTGGTAAGCCACCACCGGTGCGCGCCCTCCTCGACCAGGCGGGCCATGAGTGTGGACGAGGGTTCGTGAACGACTCGGGTCATGCCTGGCCGTTCTCCGCTTGTCCGGCGGCGATCTGCCCCATGAGCAGGACGTTGCCGGGGTCGTCCAGCCACACGCGTTGGCCCTGGCGGGTCACGGTCGCACCGAACCGGGAGTGTTCCGGGCGGCCCGCCTCCCGCCACCAGGTGTGGGCCCCGGCCAGCTCGTCGAAGAGGCAGCGCGGGCCGTGCTGGCGGACCACGAACTCACGAGCGCCGGACCGGACCCGCCACGAGGCCCACGAACTCGAACCCGGGTCCATCAGGTACACCGTGTAGTCCGGGTTGCCCGGCACGTCGTCGTCGAAGACCAGCAGGTCCTTCATCCCGGGAACCCGCAGGCCGATCGCGAAGCTCGCGTCGAAGTCACCGACCGGCTCGTACGGGTGCAGGTCCGTGGTGCTCTCGGTGTACTCGTGGTCGGGACGGACGCGCTCTTCGAGCGTGCCGTGCGGCGTCCGCTGGCCGCGGACCCACATGAAGCCCGCGTTCCCGCCGAACCTCCCCGACGCCGTCCCGTCCGCCCCCACCTGGAGGCGCAGCAGCGTGCCGTTGTGGAAGCTCGTCCCCCACGGGGTCACGATCCGCCCGCCGGGCACCGTCTGCTCCACCCACGGGTAGGGAACCCGCTGGACGGCGGCGGTCGCCAGCACCCGGTCGTAGGGGGCGTCGGGCGGATACCCCTTCTCACCGTCCCCGACGACCACATGGACACCGCGGCCCTCGAGGTTCTCCTGGGCACGTGCGGCCACGGCCGGGTCGATCTCCACCGACGTCACGTTCCCGGCGCCGACCCTGTCAGCGAGCAGCGCGGCGTTCCACCCGGTTCCGGTACCGATCTCCAACACCCGCTGTCCGGCGGCGAGGTCGGTGGCCTCCAGCATCAGCGCCACGATGCTCGGCATGGACGCCGACGAGGAACTGTGTCCGCGCCCGGTCGGGTCTCCATCGTCGATCTGGGTGATGACCGGCCGGTCGGCGTAGCAGGCACGCAACCACCCGTCCGGGTCATCGGACTTGTCGAGGGTTGTCAGCTCGTCCCCGTCCTCGACCCAGATCCGGTCGGGGATGAAGCGGTGGCGGAGAACCCGCTCGAAGGCGCCCCGCCAGGCTGAGGAGGGGTTGATCTCCTCAGCCAGGCGGGACCGAAGGTTTTCGGCACCCATCATTTGCCGTCGCGCTCGTGCTTTCCTCCGCCACTGCCCCCGTCGTTGGGGGAGGGCGGCGGGATGGGGCGGTCGGGCTTGTGGCCGTCACTGTTCGAGTCGTCTTCATGCTTGCCCATGGCGGTCTCCTCGGTTGTAAAGGGGCGGTTGATGTGAAGGTAGTCATGCCAGCACGCTGCGTCAGGGCATTGGCCGGGATCGGTCTGTCCGTGTGACCGGGTGCGGTCGGGGGAAATGTGGTCCTCTGGTCGGTTCAGGTAGTGGTGCGGAGGGTGTCGATGAGGCAGGCGATCTGCGTGCGGGACTCGCCGTCGGACGACTCCAGCAGTGTCGCGGGGTTCGTGGAGGACATAGGGAGTTCCTTCCTTGCTTCGGATACCCCGCACCAGGTCAGCGCGGGGTTCCACCAGTTCCACTCGGACGGTGCCCGCGGAACCGGGGAGCTTTCGCCGTGCCGCTGAGTCCGTATCTCCCACGGGGTCTCGGCCAGGTCGGCGGGCCGTCGAGGACGCGCGGACCGGCTCGTGGTGGCCCTACAGGTAGGGACCGGAAGCGTCCGGCTGGTTCAGGAGGGCGGCGATGTGTTCCTTGGGGTAGCGGCGTGCTCCGCCCGGGGTTCGGAAGGGCCGGAGGACGCGGTCCCAGTCGCCTCGGTGGAGGCTGCGGGGGCGGATGTTGAACAGTTGGGCGACTTCGCCGGGGGTGAAAACGTCGGGGCGGCCGTCAAGGAGGTAGCTGTAGTCGGGCATGAGGCGCTTTCCGTGTTCGACGGGTGGGCGTGGCGCGAGGCAGTGCCGTTCCTCAGGCCTCGGTGGTGGGAGCCCCGGTCCACTGGTGCCCGGCGCGGTCGATGAGGGCGCGCACCGTCAGGGATTCGCCCGCGTTCCCTGTCCAGTCCCAGGACACCGACAGCTCGTCCAGCATCAGCAGCCCGTTGCCGGTGGCCTCCAGCGGTTCCGTGGGCTTTCGCGGACACGGAAAGCGGATGGGCTGGTCCGGCCGGGGTCCGTCGTCGGTGACCGTCAGGGTGTAGGTGTGGGGCTTGCGGTGCAGCGTGACCCGAACGGTGCCGCCGGGGTCGCCGGATCGACTGTGCTGCTGCGCGTTGGTGACCAGCAGGCTCACGGCGAGCACCAGCGGAAAGGCCGCACGGCGCGGGGAGCGGGCGTTGCGGTAGGCCCAGTTCCGGGCGATCCCGACGTGGCGGGGGTCGCTGCCCAGGACGATGCCGCAGCGGTCGGAGTCCTCGAACCGCATCCGCCAGGGCGGTTGGAGCGTCAGCGTTCGGCGGCCGGGAACGCCTTCCGGGGTGGACTGACGAGGGATAGCCTGGTTCATGTTCGTACCTGTTGTCGTGAGAAGCACGGGTTCCGGACCAGGTCCCGGGGTTGTCAGTACAGCCGCCGGGACTTTTCTTCGGCCGTCGTCACAGTCTCATCAGAAGGTTTGCCTGATCTAGAGATCGGCGGGAAATGCGAAATTCTCAGGTAAACCCTGTTGGCGCCTGATAGCGGACTGATAAGAATCTGTGCATGGCGAACGAGGTCGATCCGAAGGCTCGGAAGTTCGGCGCCGAGGTGCGCCGATTCCGCGAACAGGCGGGGCTCTCGCAGAGCAGGCTTGCAAGCCTGCTACCAGCGTCCCAGGCGACGGTCAGTGATATCGAGCTGGGAAAGACGCCTGCCAAAAAGGACACAGCGGAACGAATTGACCAGGCGCTTAACAGCGAAGGCCGTCTGGTCACCGTGTGGGAGGAACAGCACGAGGCCTACACGCCGCCGGACTGGTACAGGAAACTGCCGATCGTGGAGCAGCGAGCCACCCAGATTCAGCAGTACCACCCGTTGCTCATCCCCGGACTTCTACAAACGCGCGACTACATGCGCGCCTCGATCCGGGCAGGAAACCGGGCTGACTCGCAAACAGCGGTGGAAGCGAAGGCGAAGGAGCGCACCGAGCGACAGGTCATCCTGGCCCGTGATGACGCCCCCTTCTTCTCGGTCGTCCTAGACGAGACCGTGCTGTACCGGCGTCTCGGCAGCCCTGACACCATGAGGGAACAGCTTGGGTACCTGTTGGAGGTCTCCACGCGGAGCAGAGTGGAGATCCTGGTCGTCCCCGCCGATACCTGGGACCACCCGGGACTCGACAACGGCTTCATGCTGTTGAGGGTCCCGGACGCCGGGATGCTCCTCTACCTGGAGACCGGGTCAGTTGGAGGCGTGATCGTCGACACGGACACTGTCGAAGAACACGTATCCCGCATGGGAGACCTGCGGGGATTCGCACTCCCTCCGGATCAGTCACGGTCGCTGCTCAAGAAAGCACAAGGAGAAGTTGAGTGATGATCGAAGGAACGTGGTACAAGTCCACGTACAGCAAGGCTGAAACCAACTGCCTGGAGGCCCGCTTGAACACCCCCTCATGGCACAAGAGCAGCTACAGCATCGCCGAAACCAACTGCGTCGAGGTCGCCGAGGGTGCCACCACCGCCGTGCGGGACACGCAGAACCGCGAGCTGGGACACCTGTCGTTCGCGGCCACCGAGTGGACCGCGCTCGTGGACTCGCTCAAGAGCTTCGGTTAGCCACCGGGAGCTACAGGGCGGTACTCCGCCAGGGGTACCGCCCTTTTCAGGCCTCCGCCCGTCCTCCCGCGTTCTGGTCATCCGTATCCTCTGGCGGGCCGGTGATGAGCGCGACCACGGTGCTTCCCCGGCGGAACCTTCCTCGCGCCGCCAGGTCGTAGACCCCGGCAAGCATCTTGGCCACGTAGATCCGTTCCAGCAGCACCCCGTGGCGTGTGTGGAACTCCTGGATGAAGGCGGCCAGCTCGGGCGGGTACTTGGCGAACCCCCCGAAGTGATAGCCGGTCTCGATCGACCAGTTGCCGGTCACCGCACCCGCGTCCTCCTGGAACCGGCGCACCTCCTCGTTGAGGAAGCCACCGCCCTTCAGCACCGAGAAACCAATAGCCTCCTGCCCGGCGGACAACCCCGCCGCCAGGCCAGCGAGGGTTCCGCCCGTACCGCACGCACAGCAGACGACGTCGAAGTTCTCGTCGATCTCGTCAGCGATCGTGGCGCAGCCGCGCACGGCCAGGGCATTGCTTCCACCCTCGGGCAGCAGGTAGAAGTCACCGAACCGCTCGCGCAACCCGTTGATGGCCTCGGACGTGTGCTTGGCCCGGTAGGTGGTTCGGTCGAGGTACTCCAGTTGCATCCCTTGCGCGGCAGCGTAGGCGAGCGACCAGTTGAGCGGCAGGTGCTCCTCTCCCCGGATGACGCCGATGGTCGAGAACCCGCACGCCCTTCCGGTCGCGGCCACCGCCCGGATGTGGTTGGAGTAGGCGCCGCCGAAGGTCAGCAGCGCGGAACGACCCTGTTCGTGCGCCGCCTGGAGGTTGAGGTGGAGCTTGCGCCACTTGTTGCCCGGCACCTCGGCGCTGATGAGGTCATCGCGTTTGAGCAGCAGACGGACCCCGTGCTCGCGCAGGCGTTCGTCGTTGACCTCCTCCAACGGTGAAGGCAACCGCACATTCGCGTGGCCACAGCCCCTGAGCCCCATACGGGTCAGGCTAGTGCGGCGACCGAAAGGCCGACTGGGTTGGGCGTCAAGCCGCGACGGCCGGGAAACGGCATCCCACGAGACGACGCCTTTCCCGTGCGCCCATGCAGTGGCGGGCACTCTCAACAAATACCACCAATAACGACATTCAGGGCCATTTTCACAGAACTCCAGGAGAGCCAGGAAAGCGTTGCCCGCGCCCACTGAACTGCGGCGATGCCGTCAACCCGAAATTACCCTGGAGTAGTTCGCAGAAAAGTTCGCTTCCACTCCGCCCCTGCCCTTAATCTGGCACCGGACACACAACTCCATCCACACAATGACCCCGCGACGGTTAGTCACCGTCCGGGGCCGTGGCCAGCAACTTCGAACCTTTTAGAGCAAGGATTGCCAGCATGCGCCAGTTTAGCGCTGCGGCCCTGATCCGCGCCTTCGGCATGGTCAAGGCCCTCTTCGCGCCCCCGTGCGGACGCCACTCCGCCACCGGCGGCCGTCGCCGCCGCTCCACCCGGGTCCGCCGCTACGTCCCGGCCCCCGCCCAGGTCCGCGTTCCGGTCGAGGCCACCACACCTCCCGCACGAACCGACCGGGCTCCCGAACGCCCCGAGCGACCCAGGCACCCCGAGCGCCCCGCCGCTCCCGGCCTTGTTCCCGGCTCCGTCCCCGCCGCCGCTCCCGCTCCAGCCGCCGCGCCCCGTCTGGCCCCGCCGAGCGCGCGCTTCCCCGCCGACGACATCGCCCTGGTCCGCCCCTACTACGCGGCCCGAGAACAGGCCCGCGCAGAGGCTCGCGCAGGAACCCGCGAGCCCGGAGCCGCGCGGGTCCGGCACGAGGTCACCATCCGCCTCGACCAGCGAACCAGCACGAACACCCCGTTCTCCGGCGACCTCCTGGCGACCGGCTCTGGCCCGGTCCCGACACGGGCCCCCGCAGCGGCCTCGACCGAGGCTCCCGCTCCGGCCCCAACACGGGCCTCCGCCCGGGTTTCCGCGCAGGCCTTCGAGCCCGGATCCGCCCCGGCACCCGCTCCTCGCCCTCCGTCCCCCGCGTGCGAGGACCCCGAGGACTGGCGCGCGTTCACCCGGCTCGCCCGCGTCTGGCTCGACCAGCAGCAGCAACGAGCTGAGCGGACGCAGCGAGCACAGCAGGCACCTCAGCCCCGCACGGAGCACCACCGACAGGCGGTCCCGGCATGATCTTCCTGACCACGCCCAAGGTTCCGCGCCCCCTCGTCCGCTGGGAGCACCGCGTCTACCCGGGAGCGCTGGACCAGCTCGCGCGTGTCCGCGCCGACCTCGCGGCCGATCTGGCCGGTTTCGACGGGGACCTGGTCGAGACCGTGCGGCTGTGCGCCAGCGAGCTGTTCGCGAACTCCGTCAAGTACACGGATTCAGGAGAGAGGGACGGCGAGGTCGTCCGCGCGCTGTCGATGCCCAACGCGCGAACGCTCCGCTTCTCGGTGAGCGACTGCGGTGGAGGCGGCGCAATCCCGGCCGTCCCGGAGGAGCGGACGGAGGACGAGTGGAGCTGGGCCGAGGGCCAGCGCGGGCTGCTGCTCGTGCAGAACCTGTCCACAGCCTGGGGACACTTCCGCCTCACACCCTGGGCCGACCTGGGCACCCACGTGTGGGCCACCTTCAGGGTCCCCCCGGGCGGCGCTCCGCCCGCCACGCGCCCCTACGTCCTCATCGACTGAGGCCGGACTCCGAACGGGCGGGGAGGCCCCGGCCAGCGCCTCCCCGCCCCGCGCGAGCCCCCGAACAGCCCGTTCAGCGCGCCTCCCGAAAACCCGCCCCTCCTTTTGGTATCCCCTGGGACACAACTCCCTCCCTCCCACTGGCGCCGGTCGCTACTGGGTAGTAACATTGACTTGTTACTAGTCGGTAGATCCGCGTGTACAGACACCGCGGCCAGGGACACAGCGGAGCTGTCCATGACGCATTACAAGAGCAACCTTCGCGACATCGAGTTCAACCTCTTCGAGGTCTTCAGGCGCCAGGACGTCCTGGGGCAGGCCCCCTTCGAGGAGCTGGACGAGGAGACCGCCCGCACGATCCTGGACGAGGTCAACCGCCTCGCCACGGGCGTCATCGCGGAGTCCTTCGAGGACGCGGACCGCAACCCCCCGGTCTTCGACCCGAAGACGAACACCGTCGCGATCCCCGAGAGCCTGAAGAAGTCCTACAAGGCCTACATGGACGCCGGCTGGTACAACCTCGACCTCCCCCAGGAGCTGGGCGGCCTGGGCGCCCCCCGCTCCCTGGTCTGGTCCGCCGCCGAACTGGTCCTCGGCTCCAACCCCGCCGTGCACATGTACTCCGCCGGTCCCGGCTTCGCGAGCATCCTCCACGCCGAGGGCAACGAGGAGCAGAAGCGGTTCGCCGAGCTGGCCATCGAGCGCGGCTGGGGCGCCACCATGGTCCTCACCGAGCCGGACGCCGGTTCGGACGTCGGCGCGGGCCGCACCAAGGCCGTCGACCAGGGCGACGGCACCTGGCACATCGAGGGCGTGAAGCGCTTCATCACCTCGGCCGAGCAGGACATGACCGAGAACATCTTCCACCTGGTGCTCGCGCGCCCCGAGGGCGCTGGCCCCGGCACCAAGGGCCTCTCGCTCTTCCTGGTCCCCAAGTACCTCGTCAACGAGGACGGCTCGCCCGGCGAGCGCAACGGCGCCTACGTCACCAACGTCGAGCACAAGATGGGGCTCAAGGCCTCCACCACCTGTGAGCTGACCTTCGGCGACAAGCACCCCGCCATCGGCTACCTCGTGGGCGACAAGCACGACGGCATCCGCCAGATGTTCCTCGTCATCGAGTACGCGCGCATGATGGTCGGCACGAAGGCGATCGCCACCCTGTCCACCGGCTACCTCAACGCCCTGGAGTACGCCAAGGAGCGCGTGCAGGGCAACGACCTGGCCGCGGGCAAGGACTCCCCCAAGGTGACCATCACCCACCACCCGGACGTGCGCCGCAGCCTCATGACGCAGAAGTCCTACGTGGAGGCCATGCGCGCCCTGGTGCTCTACACCGCCACCCAGCAGGACGCGATCCAGATCGCGCACCGCACGGGCCAGGACGCCGCGGAGCTGGAGGCCATGAACGACCTCCTGCTGCCGATCGTCAAGGGCGTGGGCTCCGAGCGCTCCTACGCGCTGCTCGCCGAGTCCCTCCAGACCCTGGGCGGCTCCGGGTTCCTCCAGGAGTACCCGATCGAGCAGTACATCCGGGACGCCAAGATCGACACCCTCTACGAGGGCACCACCGCGATCCAGGCCCAGGACTTCTTCTTCCGCAAGATCGTGAAGAACGGCGGCCAGGCGCTGGGCAAACTGGCCGGGGAGATCAAGGCCTTCGCGCAGAGCGACGCGGGCAACGGCCAGCTCAAGCAGGAGCGCGCGCTGCTCCTGGAGGCGGCCGAGAACGTCGAGAAGATCGTCGAGCTCATGGTCGGCCACGCGATGGGCTCCGCCGAGGACGCACGCGAGCTGTACAAGGTGGGCCTGAACTCCACCCGCCTGCTCATGGCCTTCGGTGACGTCGTCCTGTCCTGGCTGCTGCTGCGCCAGGCCGAGGTGGCCCTGAACAGCATCGACGGCGCCAGCGACGAGGACAAGGACTTCTACACCGGCAAGATCGCCGCCGCGCGCTTCTTCGCCGAGCAGTTCCTGCCGCGCATCGCCGCCGAGCGCCGCATCGCCGAGGGCGTGACGGTGGACCTGATGGACGTCCCCGAGTCCGCCTTCTAACCACGTCGGACCCGGTGAGAGGGCGGGGCGGCCACCGGGCCGCCCCGCCCTTCAGTCACCCCTTCGGCGGATGCCTAGTCAGACCGTTCTCAGCCGCTCCACCGGTTGCCCCGTGATCTCCGCGATCAGCTCGAAGTCCTTGTCGAGGTGGAGGAGGGTGAGCCCGGCGCGTTCGGCCACCGCCGCGATGAGGAGGTCGGGGATGCCCGGAGCCCGCTCCTGTGCGTCGGGGCTCGCCACCAGTCGTACGAACGCGGATTCGCCGACGAGCCCGATCATTCCCACGCCCGTTTCATGGCTTCCGGATCGGCGAGGTCGGGGAAAGCTTCGGAGAAGCGTGCCAGATCGTCCACGGTCACCGCGCCGCCGGAGGCGTGCGCTGTCCGCTCCAGCAGGCGTCTGAGGTACTCGCCACGCGACAACCCCTGTCTCCTGGCGTCCGCGTCGATGGCTTCCAGGACGTCTTCCGGCACGTTTCGGATCAGCACGTCGGCCATGGGACCACCTCCAAGCGGTATCCGAGAATCATCCCGAAGTCCCGTCGCAGAGGACGTGACGGTGGACCTGATGGACGTCCCCGAGTCCGCCTTCCAATCACGTCGGACCCCGAGAGAGGGCGGGGCGGCCACCGGGCCGCCCCGCCCCACGATTCCCACGCGTAGAAGACGCGCCGGACGAGGACGAGCCGACCGGTGCCGGGATCGCCTCGGTCTCCGCGCATACGGGGCGCACCGTCCCCGACGCTGCGGCTCCGGTCCCGTGCGCGGGACGCGCCGGGCGCGGCTTCCCGACTCCGGTCCCACGTGCACGGAACGCACCCGTTCGGGCACCTCCGCCGCACGTCCGCGCCACCCGTCCCACGTGTACGGGGGGTGGCGCTGGGTAGCCGCTCACCCGAGCGCGTGCGCCGCCGGGAGGCGCACGGAAGGGGGCAGAGCATGGCACGCGACGACCGCGTCGAGGGAGCAGGGGAGTTCGACGACTACGACCGCGTGGCGGTGGTGACGGGCGCGGACAGCGGAATCGGCCGGGCGACGGCGATCCGCCTCGCGCAGCAGGGCTTCGACGTCGGCGTCACCTTCCACAGCGACGCGGAGGGCGTGCACCGCACGGAGGCCGAGATCCGCGAGACCGGCCGCCGGGTGTCCGTTCGCCAGCACGACCTCTCCGACCCCGTGCGGGGCTCGGAGGCCGTCGCCGAGCTGATCGAGGACCTCGGCGGTATCGGCGTCCTGGTCAACAACGCGGGCACCGGCTCCGGGGAGCACCTGCTGGAGACCAGCTACGAGCGCTGGCGCGAGGTCATGTCCGTGGACCTGGACGCGCCCTTCCTGTGCTCGAAGATCGCGGCCACGCACATGCGCGAAGCCGGTCGCGGCGGCCGCATCGTCAACGTCACCAGCGTGCACGAGGAGTTCCCCCGGGTGACCGCGGGAGCCTACTGCACCGCCAAGGGCGGCCTGAAGCTGCTCACCCGCGTCCTGGCCCTGGAACTGGGCCTGTACGGCATCACCGTGAACGCGGTGGCGCCGGGCGAGATCGCCACGCCCATGACCGGCCAGCACGAGGAGGAGCCCGCGCTGGACTCGCGCGCCGGGTACCCGCTGCCCCGGCCGGGCCACGCCTACGAGGTGGCGGAGGCCGTGGCCTTCCTCGCCAAGCCGGAGGCGTCCTACGTCACCGGCGCCTCGCTGTTCGTGGACGGCGGGCTCTCCCTGATGGGCCCGCAGGCCGGGGGCGCGCTCCAGGACGCCACCTGGCGCGCGGGCTGACCCGCGCCCGCCCCCGGAATCCGCCGCCGCGGTCCGCTGGGTGGCTCCGGCCCGCCCCGGCGCCACCCAGCGGACCGTGCGCGGCGGTTCCTCCCGCTCAGGGGGCGGTCCCGTTCCCGACGTCACGGTCCCCGGCGTTACGGTCGGCGGCCGACTGCGGCGCCGGAAGCGGGGCCGCCGCCGCACGCACTCGCACCGCGCCTCAGCGCCCCGCGTCGTCAGTGTCCCGACGTGCCGTCAGCGTTACGGCGTGTCGGGTGTTCCTGCGCGTCGTCAGCGTTCCCGGCGTGCCGTCAGCGTTCCGACGTGTCGAGTGTCCCGGCGCGTCCTCAGAGTTCCGACGTGCCGGACTCCGCGTCGGGCTCCTCCGCGACCGACCACCCGGACCAGTGGCGGACCTCCACCAGGATGATCGCCTCCTCGGGCGGCGTGTCCCGGTACTGGGGATAGCGCTCAACCAGCCTGTCGCGTGCCTCAGTCCAGGCCGGGCCGTCGTGCAGGACCAGCGCCTCACCGTCCGCGCGGACCCACCACAGCCGGTCCCAGTCGTCGGAGTACTCGTCCGCGAGCAGCGACACCCGGGGGTTGCCCTCGATGTCGAGCAGCCGCCTGAGCCGGTACGTGGTCTTGGGCTTGTGGTCCACGGGGATCGCGATCGTGTCGCCGTAGGCCGCGAACACCACGGGCACCAGATGGGGCTGCCCGTGCTCGCCCACCGTGGCCAGCCTGGCGACCCGGCTCCGCGCGAACATCTCCCTGGACCGTTCGGGACTCCACCTCATGACAGAGAAAATCCCACGCGACCCCGGACGGCACAAGAGGCGCGCACGACCCTTTTTCTCCCATCGCCCCCGCGCGCACGCGCGCGAGGCCCCGAGCGGGCCCTCAGGTCTCGGGGGACGCTTCTCGTCCCCGCGCACGCGCGCGGGGCCCGCCGCGCCCACCGGGGAGGCGGTTCGTCCTCGTCCCCAGGCGCGTACGGGGCCGTACACACGGCGGAGGCCGGTCGTCGGACCGGCCTCCACGCGTACGAACGCCCCCGAAAGTCCTCGGCTCCGCGGACCGGGGACTCCGCTCCTCTCCTCCCCGCGCGCACGCACGCGCGTGAGACGGGGTCCCGGACGTACTGACCCGAGGGGTCAGGCCCGGGGACGGCGGAGGACGAAGTAGTACAGCGCCGCGGTCGCGCACACCGTGGCGACGGCCATCGGCACGAACGCCAACTGGTAGGCCTCGGGGCCCTCCGGCAGCGCTTGGAGCAGCGCGCCCGCCGCCACCGTGCACACCACGGCGGTCGTGAACCCGCTCATGTTCACCAGGCCGGAGGCGACGCCGGTCCGGCTGGCGGGGATGCCGTCGCGCGCGAAGTCGAAGGAGACCGTCGGCGCCAGGGTCTGCCCGATCGCGCTCACCGCGAGCACCGTCAACCCCACCGCCACCGGGGTTCCCCCGGGCCACGCCACCAGCAGCAACCAACCCAGGCTCAGCGTCGTGCTCAGGGTGAGCCCCAGCCACCGGCGCACGCCGGGTCTGCGCCCGATCACGACACCCGCGAGCGGAGCCATCCACAGTCCGCCCGCGGCCAGGGCGGTGAGGGTGAGGGCAGCAGTGTCCTCGGGCAGCCCCAGGCCGCCCACGAGGAACGGGTAGCCCCACAGCACCATCATCATCGTGAACGGGGCCATGACGGCCGCGTGGTGGGCCATGCCGATCTGCGGGCCGCGCGAGCGCAGCGCCTCCTTGAGCGCGGCCCACACCGAGATCGGGTCGGCGACCGTGGAGCGGCCCGCCGCCCCGGCCGGGCGGTCGCGCACGACCACCAGCATCAGCAGGGCCATCAGCGCGGTCAGGGCCGTGGTGGCCAGGAAGGCGGCCACCCAGCCGAAGCCCTCCAGGGCCCAGGCCATCGGCGCGGCGCTGGCCACCTGCCCCGTTCCGCCGACCACGCCGGTGAGCCCGCTGACGAGGGCGTAGCGCGAACGCGGGAACCACAGGGCAGCCAGTCGGATGACGTTGAGGAAGACCAGGGCGTCGCCGAGGCCGATGAGGAACCGCCCGGCCACCGCCACCTCTATACCGGGGGCGAGCGCGAACAGGCACGCGCCGACCGTCATCGCCGCCATGCCCATGACGAGCGTGTAGCGGGGGCCGAGCCGGTCGGCCAGCAGCCCGGTGGGCACCTGGAGGACCACGTACACCAGGAGTTGCAGCATCGGCAGGAGGGACAGCAGAGCCGGTCCGACGTCGAAGCGGGCCTGGGCCTCCAGGGCGGCCACACCGAGACCGTTGCGGTGCAGCATCGCCAGGAAGTACCCGCCCACGGCGACGCCCCACACGAGCCAGGCCCTGGCGCCGCCAGCGGGTTCGGAGGCCACGGCGCCCTCCCGTGCGGTAGTCCGGTCACCGGATGTCTCGGTCTGTGTCACTGGACGACTTCTCTCCGTTTCGTACGACCGTTCCAGTGTCCTCCACATACGGGACCAGCCCTTACACCGGGGTGAAAGCGCGGGCAAAACCGACGGGAACACCGGCATGTCGGGAGGGGACGCGGACGGCAAAGCCTGGGTTTGACCGGGTCAAGGGCCCGTAACCTGCACTAAGTCGCGGAGAGTCACGACAAACACGCCAAGAGTCGCCACAACGAGTGACACTGGCGACATCTCCCACGCAAGCGGACAGACTTTTCGCGACGCCCAAAAAACGTCCAGGCGTTCGGAATACATGCTCTGACCTGGAGGTTCTTGGTTTGGTGAAGTCGAGACACATTCGTTAAATGTGATATTGGTCACTTACAGAAGCCTCGACTACAAGGGGTCAGTTGCTGCTAGCATCCGGAGCGCAAAGAATAACTACGAGGTAACGACATCGTTCACGCCTCACCAACTTTGTGGAGGGAACCCGCCAAGGCCACCTGAGGCGGAGCACCTCGGACCGCGGCGACGTGGCCGCACAAGCGAACACGGCACCGCGGCAACCTAGACCACTGGAGACGACCTTGAGTCACTGGCGCCTGAACAACCCCCGGGCCTCCCGGGCGAAATCGGCCCTCGCCAGGCGAATCAAGCACAAGCCCCGCCACGCCTTCTGCGCCCAGCGCGCGATCACGGCACTCCTGGGCGAGCTCGCCTCCGTGACCCCCCGCCAGTTCTACTGGTCGGGCAGCTCCGAGCTGGCCGTCGTCTCGGTCCAGCGGGACGTCAACGTCTGGTGTCGCGACGGCCGCTTCTTCTGGAACGACCTGTTCCACGGCGGCCCGGTCTCGCATCCCGCGAGCGATCCCGTCGGCGCCGCCGAGCTCCTCAACCCCTTCGCGCAGGGGCCCGAGCCGGTCTACGGCCACGGCAGCGTCATCAACCACACGGTCGCGGCCTGAGGCCGCGCGGCCGACTCTGAGACCTCCCGGTCAGCGGAGCCGCTGAGCCCTCGGCTGCCGCCCGCGGAACCCGCTCCGCACACGTACCCCGTCCGCGCACTCCCCTGTCCGGTGCACGGCCCTCTCAGGGGCGCCGAACGCGCCCGACACGCCTGTCGGCGTTCCCGGGCCCCGCGCGCGGACCCGTCGCCCCGCGCGGCGCCGTTCTCCCGTGGAGACGACCCTCTTCCCCGCACACGCCCCTCGGCCACCTGTCCGGCGCGCGTGCGGACGATTCCTCGTCCCTTCGCCTACCCGTGCAGAAGGACTCGACACGTCCCGGTCCGGCGTAAAGCCGAAACCCCCTGGTACGCGGGCGTTCCCGCGCCCCGGTTCCACGGACCCCGGTCGGCCTTTCGCCCGCCGCGCGTGCCCCCGGCCCTCCTCCGGCCGAGAGATCTTCGGACCTACGGCACCAAAAACTGACAGAAGGGCACATAACCTGCCCGAACCCTCCAGAACCATTCCCCACCAGCGGTCTTCTGGGGTTACGGTGGCTGCTGACAACCACACACGCACCGGCCCGGAAACGACGGGCCGTCCTCGCTCATCCCTGTAACACCCCCCAGAGGACCCATGCGCCCCCTCCACCCCGAAGAACCCTCACACCTCGGGGAACGACGCCGCCGCTCCCTCCTGCGCGCGGCGGCGCTGGCCGGTGTGGTGGTGCTCCTGGTGAGTGTGGGGCTGTACTCCTTCACCGCCCCCTCGTGGGACCCCGAGGCGGCCGAGGGCGCCGCCGACTGCTCCGCGACCGGATCGGCCCTCTCCGACAGCCTCGCGCCGACCGGGACCCCGATGACCTCCTTCCCCGAGGACGTCCCGCTCGCGCTGTCCTTCTCGCCCGACGGCTCCGTCCTGGCCGTCTCCCAGATCGACACGGTGACCCTGTGGGACTGGCGGGAGTCGCGCGCCATCGCCCGCATCGACCACGACTCCTCCGCAGTGCCGCCGACCCCGGCGGCGTTCAGCCCCGACGGGTGCCTGCTCGCCTACGGAACCCTCGACGGCGCCTCCGTCGTCGACCTGGAGACCGGCAGGAGGCAGGACGTCGGTGAGGAGAGGGGCGTGCGGTCGATCGCCTTCAGCCCCGACGGCTCCTCACTCGCGCTGGGCGTGCGCAGCGACCCCGACGGACGGCTCCTGCACCTGCACGACACCCGCACCTGGGAGCTGGAGGCGCGGCTGTCCGGCTCGGGCGTGCTGGGCTCGATCAGGTACTCGCTCGACGGCAGCGTGGTGGCGGGCGGCGAGGAGGGCGGCGGGATCGCCGTGTGGGACGCCGGGAGCCTCTCGCTGCGGGGCCTGATCCGCGAGCGCGCCGGTGTGGGCGCGGCCTCGTTCGACCTCGTCCCGGACGGCTCGGCCGTGCTGCTCATCCGCTCCGGCTCCGTGCTCCTCGTCGTGCCCGGGACCGGAGCGATCGTCCGCGAGTTCGTCGTCCCCGGCCCGGACGAGGGCATCCTGGTGGACGTCGCCTACAGCGCCGCGAGCGGCCGCGTGTTCGCCGCCCGCCTGGACCCCGCCACCGGCCGAGGCGACATGGTGGCGTGGCGGTACGCCTCGGCGACCGAGGTCGCGCTGGGCCCGGAGCTGCCCCGCGTGTTCCCCATGGCCCTGTCCCAGGACGGGTCCCGGGTGGCGGGCCTGCGCACGGGAACCGGCGACGTCGCCGTCTACGACACCGAACTGAACCTGCTCAACGTGCTCACGCCCTGAGCCGGGCCGCGGGCGCGCGGTGTTCGCGGCCCCCGAGCACGGGGGCACCGACGACGGCGGCACGATCACCGTCCGGGAAGCGGCGGCCACCCCCGAGGAGCGAATCGCCCCGGTGGGACCCGGGACCCCGGAGGCGCTGGGGCCGCCGCTGCGCTGACCTCAGGAGACGCTACACACCGGTGGCGGCGAGGATCTCCTCCGCCGCCCTGAGGGCGCGCGCGACCATCTCCTCCTCGTCGACGTAGGGAACGCCCTCGTAGTCGACGACCTCCGTCGCCGAGTAGTCGACGCTCACACCGACCTGGCCCTGGACCACCTGGAGGTCGACGTCGGTGCCCTCCGGGTCGACCTCCACGACCGCGTAGTCACCGATCTCGATCGAGGGGTCGGCGTCCTCCTCCGCGGGTGCCGAGGTGTCTTCCCTGTAGAGGCCCTCGTTGATCTCCAGGCGGTAGGTGATGCTGTGGCTGCGCGGCGGCGGACCGATGCTCGTGGCCACGGTGATGCACGTCATGGAGAGGCTGCCGAAGCTCTCCACGTCCTCGGCGTCGGGGACACCGGCATCGGTCTCCTGGTTGCCGGCCCGGTCCTCGGGCGGACCGAGCAGCTCGGTGCTGGTCTCTTCGGAGAGCACCTGGCACAGGTCGTCGGGGGCCAGCTCCATCGGGTCCACCAGCTCGACCGCCTCCTCGGGGGTCCCCTCGGGCGGGGAGGCCTGGGCGTCGGCCGCCGCGGTGTCGGGAGCGTCCGCGGCCTGCTCCGGCTCCGCGCCGCCGCAGGCGGTCAGCATGAGGGCCAGGACCAGCGCGGTCGCGGTCTTCGTCGTGTGGGGCGCAGGGGACACCGGGGGTTTCCTTCCTAGGGAACGCGGACGGCGGACACCATATCGCCCTCCCCTCACATTCCGTCACACAGCGTCCCGGACAACGCCGCCTTCCACAGGCCGCGACCCGGTGTCCGGAACAGGCCAGGAACGTTCCGGGCACCGCGGCCGCGTTACACAATGGGGCGGGTACGCAACCGCCACGAAGGGACCCGCCGCCATGCCGGACACCGCTCTGGGCCGCCGCGCCCGCCGCACCAGTCCCGCCCTGTCCGCGCTGGCCAGGCTGATCGAGAACACCGGCGCTTCGGCGCGGTCCTCGTCGGCGTTCGGCGAGGCTGTGGTCGCGGAGGGTTCCACGGTCGTCCCGGTGGCGCGGGTGACCGCGCTGACCATCATGGGCGGGGGTTCCAGCCGCCTGTTCGCCGCGGGCGGGGACGGCGCCGGGGGCAGCGGCTTCGTCCGGGTGCGGCCCGCGGGCTTCCTGCTGATCGACCGGGAGGGGGCGCGGTACCGCCCCATCCGGCAGCCCGCCTCGTTCCTCGTCATCCCGCTGGCCGTGGTGACGGCCGCCGCGGCCACCCGCGTCGTGGGCGTCTCGCTGCGCGAGGCGCGCCGCCGCCGCGCCCTGACCGCGACGCGGGAGACCCACGAGGCCGCGCGGACCTCCTGCGAGGCCGAGCACACCGGTTGACCGGCCGCGCCGTAAGCCGCCTCCGGACGGCGCCGGGCCGTCGCGGGGCTCCCCTGCCCCCTCGGGAAACCGCGTCGCGCCGGACGCGGACACCCGTACGTCCCGCCCGTTCCCGGAGGGCTCCCCGTCAGCGCGCTACGAGGTCATCCGCTCCACGAACGCGAACAGGCCCATCCCCCAGGCGAACACCGCGCACATCGCGATGATCACCAGGATCTCCGTCCAGTTGAGGAGGCGGCGCAGCGAGGCACGCGGCACGTCGGTCAGCCGCACCCAGCTCAGTACGCCCAGCGCGATCCCCGCCACGAGCGCGACCAGCGGCAGCCACGGCGCCAGGAACGCGTACTCGCCGACCGTCGCGACGCCCGCCGCGCCCAGGCCCAGCACCCCCGCCAGGCGCAGCGGAAGCACGTGCCGGATCCGGTCGAACAGCCGCGAGCGCAGCACCAGCAGCAGCGAGAGCAGCGCGCACAGCAGCAGGTCGGGCAGGCCCGTGGCCAGGTAGGCCAGCAGCACGGTCGTCGCGCCGCCGCTCACCGCCGCGCCCAGCACGACGCCCAGCAGGATGCGGTCGGTGTTGCCGAAGGTGTCCTCGAACCGGTCCGTGGTGACCTGCCCCGAGCGCCCCACCTCGTAGTCGAGCCCGGACAGCCCGCCCATCACCATCGCCACGCGCGGCAGCGCGCCCACGCACAGCGCCAGGACCAGCCCCATGGACCGCGCCCCCTGCACCGGCTCCACGAAGACGCCCACCACCACGAGCACTCCGGCCGTCACCGCGACCACGCCGAGCGCGCAGATGTAGGCCAGCCCCGTCTCGTGCATCGTCCAGCCGATCACCGCCACCAGCAGTGCGCCGGACAGCGCGAAGGCCGCCTGCACCAGGAAGTTCGCGTCGGTCAGCAGGTTCGCGGCGAGCACGGCGGTGACCGCGCCCCACGCGCAGGCCGTCGCGAACAGCACGTGCGCGACGGCGGGCAGCGGCCTGCGCGCGGCGAGCAGCATCACCGCGACCGTGAACAGGGTTCCCGCCGCGGCGATCCCCAGGTGCCAGGCGGACGGGCTCAGCCGCATCATCAGCCCCAACAGCAGCAGGGGGCCGATGGCCGCGACGAGGAGGCCGAAGGACAGCGTGGTCGTGGGGTTCCAGATGTGCGCGGTGGCGTCGACGCGGTCCTCGACCGCGCCGCGGACGTCGTCCACGTGCGCGGGCCTGCCCGGCGCGGTGCGGCGGTCCAGCATCAGCACGTCGCCGTCGTAGACGCCCGCGCTCTCCAGCGGCTGGTCGGGGTGGACGGGGTCGCCCTCCACTGTGGTGAGCGTCCACGCGGCGGGTTCGGTGCCCTCCTCCTCGGGTGCGCAGACCTCCAGGATGCGGGGCATCAGTGTGGCCACGGGAACCGTTCCGGGGAGTGCCAGATCGGCCCAGCGTTCCGGTCCGGTCACCGTGACCCGGCAGTATCCACTCACACCAAGAATTCCTTTGTCGTTCGTCGTGGGCGGTTGTCACCCTCGGGGGGAGACGGACGCGAATTAGGCGATTCGCGGGGATCGCGAGATCATTCCTAGCGTAGCCACCCAGACACCAGCCCCCGTAGGCGGACCGAAAGAGATCCCCGTGGCGACGAGACCCGTACCCCGCCCAGCTCGCAGCGTCCCGACTGCCCCCGGGAACACTCCGCTCGTCATCGCGACCCCTCCCCAGATGCCGGAGAACCCGCCCTCGTCGAGTTCCGGCGCGATGATCATCATGCCGATCATCACCGGTTCGGGCTCTCTGCTGATGTCCATCACCATGGGCCACCGTCCGCTGATGGCCGTCGCCGGCGTGATGATCATGATCGCCAGCGTGGTCGTCGGCATCATCATGTTCGTGGCCCAGCACAACGGCCCGCGCAAGCGCATCCGCGAGCAGCGCGAACGCTACGTCGACTACCTCGACCAGCTCCGCGAGATCGTCCGGGACGTGGCCTCCGTCCAGCGCGCCGACAGCGCGTTCCGCCACCCCGACCCGCAGCTGCTCGTCGACCCGGCGCGGTCGCGGACGCGCCGCTGGGAGCGGCGGGCCGCCGACCCGGACTTCCTGGACCTGCGGGCGGGCACCGGGACGCGCCCGCTGGCGCGGCGGCTCAGGCTCAAGGTCGACACCTCCTCGCCGCTGATCGTCTACGACCCCGTGTGCCAGGGGGCGGCCGACCAGCTCATCGAGCTGTACGCGAACGTCCCCGAGATGCCGCTGGTCCTGCCGCTGCGCGAGCACGGCGTGGTGTCGGTCGTGGGCGACCGCGAGGCCGGGCGGGGGCTGGCCCGCTCGCTCGTCGCGCAGATGGCCACCTTCCACTCCCCGCACGACCTGCGGATCGGCGTGGTGCGCGACAACAAGCTGCGCTCCCACTGGGAGTGGCTGAAGTGGCTGCCGCACAACACCTTCGACGACGCCAAGGACGGGCCGATGCCCGCCCGTTTCGTCGCCGTCAACACCGTGCAGATCGCCGAACTGCTCTCCGACGAGATCGAACGGCGCACCGTCGACCTCCAGCGGCGCCGCGGCGCACCGCCCGGTCCGGGCACCCAGCGCCTGGTCGTCGTCCTGGACGGCGAGTACCAGTCGACCCTGTCCGGTCTGCACGCCGAACCGCCGGTGACCTCCCTGGCCGACCTGGGCATCCACGTGATCGCCCTGGTGGCGGACCGGCGCGAGGAGCCGGAGGGCGTGGACCTGCGGCTGCGCATCGACGCGGACGGCACGCTGACCGAGGACACCGAGCACGCCGACACCTCCGAGGACGCACCGCGCGTCCCGCTTCAGGGCCGCGCGGACCGGTCCGACGTCGCGCACCTGACCTCCCTGGCCCGCCTCCTGGCCCCGTACGGCATCGCCGTCACCGACAGCGACGACGCCATGCACGCCACCGTGGGGCTCCCGGAGATCCTGGGCGTGGCCGACGTCGCCCAGCTGGACACCCGGCAGACCTGGCGCAGGCGCAGCACCGGCGACTACCTGCGGGTGCCGATCGGCGTCGGGCCGAGCGGCAACACGGTGCTGCTGGACCTGAAGGAGTCGGCCTTCGGCGGCATGGGCCCGCACGGCCTGGTGGTCGGCGCGACCGGCTCGGGCAAGTCGGAGATGCTGCGGACCATGGTGGCCTCGCTGGTCATCAACCACTCGCCGGAGTCGCTCGCGCTGCTGCTGGTGGACTTCAAGGGCGGCGCGACCTTCGCCGACACCGACCGCCTGCCGCACAGCACCGGCCTGATCACCAACCTGGCCGACGACGACTCGCTGGTCCTGCGGTTCCGCGAGGCCACCTACGGCGAGCTGGTGCGCCGCCAGCAGATCCTCAAGGACGCGGGCAACCTGCCCAACCTGCACGCCTACGAGGCGGCCCGGGAGAACGACCCCGGTCTGGAACCGCTGCCGCACCTGCTGATCATCATCGACGAGTTCTCGGAACTGCTCACGGCGCACCCCGACTTCGCCGAGCTGTTCGTGGCCATCGGGCGCATCGGCCGGTCGATCGGCGTGCACCTGCTGCTGGCCACCCAGCGCCTGGAGTCGGGCAAGCTCAAGGGCCTGGAGTCGCACCTGTCCTACCGGGTGGGCCTGCGCACGTTCTCCGAGGCGGAGAGCCGCGAGGCCATCGGCGTGGGCGACGCCTACCACCTGCCGCCCGAGCCGGGCTCCGGCTACCTGAAGGTGGACACGTCGGTCTTCGAGCGGTTCAAGGCGGCGATGGTGTCGCAGCCCTACGAGCCGCCGGTCCGGGAGGAGAAGGAGGAGCACGAACCGGTGCTGCCCCTGCTCTCCTTCAACGGGCTGAACAAGGTGACCGGGGCGGGCTCGCTGGTGGAGTCCCTGGTGGAGTCGATCCGCGGCCGGGGCGAGGAGTCCGGGCGCGGGGAGGACAAGCGCACCACGCTCCAGGTCACGGTGGACCGGCTGGTGGCCTCGGGCGCGGAGAAGGTCCGGCCGATCTGGCTGGAGCCGCTGCCGCGGCTGCTCACCCTCGACAGGGTCCTGGAGGACCTGGGCGAGGGCGAGGACCTGGAGGGCCCCGGAACCGAGCCGCGCCCGTCGGACATGCGCGCCGTCATCGGCCTGACCGACATCCCCCGGGAACAGCGCGTCGTTCCGGCCGAGATGGACTTCACCGGCGCCGAGGGCAACGTCATCGTCCTGGGCGGCCCCCAGTCCGGAAAATCGACGCTGCTGCGCACGGTGGTCGCGAGCCTGGCGTGGCGGTACCCGCCGGGCCGCGTGGGCGTGTACGCGATCGACTTCGGCGGCGGCGCCCTCCAGGCGATGGAGGAGCTGCCGCACGTGGCGGGCGTGGCCGGGCGGGCCGACCCGGAGAAGGTGCAGCGGGTGCTGGTGGACGTGCGCGCCCAGCTGGACCGGCGCCAGCGCGTGTTCCGCAAGTACCGGCTCGACTCCCCCGCCGCGCTGCGCCAGGCGCGCGCGGACGGGACGGTGCCCGCGAACGTGGTGGGCGACCTGTTCCTGCTGGTCGACGGCTGGTCCTCGGTGCGCGACACCTTCGACGAGGCCGACGAGGTCCTGATGGACATCGCGACCCGCGGCCCGTCCCTGGGCGTGCACACGATCCTGACCGGAGCCGCCTCCTCGCAGATCCGGTCCCGGTTGCAGGCGCTGTTCGGCGGCCGGTTCGAGCTGCGGCTGAGCGACCCGATGGACTCGGGGATCGGGCGCAAGATCGCCGAGGCGCTGCCCAAGGACACCCCGGGGCGCGGCCTGACCGCCGAGGAGCACCACACGCACGTGGCCCTGCCCCGGGTGGACGCGGTGGCCAGCGACGAGGACGTCACCGACGGGATCCGGGACCTGGTCAAGCGGATCGGGGAGCGCTGGCCGCAGAAGGCCGTCCAGGGCGTCAAGACGCTGCCCTCCAAGGTGGAGCTGTCCGACCTGCTCAAGGGCCGCCGGGCGCCGAAGGGCCGCGCCGCCGAACTGGTGGTGGGCCTGGCCGAGAGCACGCTGGCGCCGGTCACCACGAACCTGGCCCGGGACCCGCACCTGGTGGTGTACGGCGACCCGCAGACCGGCAAGACCGCCCTCCTGCGCGGGCTGGTCAAGCAGATCGTGCAGCGCCCGCCCACGGAGATCGGCGTGGTCATGGTGGACTTCCGCCGCAGCCACCTGGAGCTGGTCCCGGAGGACCACCTGCTGGCCTACTGCACGAGCGCGGAGCAGACCCAGGCGGTCGCCGCGAACCTCGCGGGTTCGCTGAAGCAGCGTCTGCCGGGGCCGGACGTGACCCCCAAGCAGCTGCGTGAGCGTAGCTGGTGGAAGGGCCTGGACCTGTTCATCGTCGTGGACGACATGGACATGCTGGGGGCGAGGGCGAACCCGCTCGCGCCGCTGGTGCCCTTCATCGCGCAGGGCTCCGACCTGGGGCTGCACATCATCGCGGCCCGCCGCACGGGCGGTTCGGCGCGGGCGATGTTCGAGCCGGTGCTCCAGGCGCTCAGCGACATGGCCACGCCGGGCGTGCTCTTCTCCGGTGACCGGATGGAGGGGCGCCTGGCCAACGGCACGGCGTCCAAGCAGCTGCCGGTCGGCCGCGCCCAGCTGGCCCGCCGCGGCCAGCGCCCGGACCTGGTCCAGGTGGGGTGGAGCGAACCGCCCGCGTGACCCGGGGGCCCGCGGCGCGGCGCGCGGCGCGCGGCGCGGGTCTCCAGGCAGTACGGACCCCCGGGTGTGAGGGCCTTGCCCTGGTAGGGGCTTCGCGGCACCGGCCTCCAGGCGGTGCGGGTCCCGGCGCGGCGCACCCGGCCGGGGCGTCGTGTCGTCGCGAACCGGATAATGGGTACCGCGTCCCGGAGCGAACCTCGGCGTCCCCGGGACAGTCCCACCCCGTGCCCCCGCGGCCTCCCGACCGACCCCGTCCCCCCGAAAGGCAGCTCCATGCGGCGCCCCCTCGCCCTGACCTCGGCAGTGTGCCTGCTCGCCCTGACCGCGTGCACCGGCACGTCCGGCGACTCCGGCGGCGAACCCGGGACCGGGGAGGAGCTGGCCGAGGAGGGGCTGTCCGGCCTGGCCCTGCTGCACCGGGGCTTCGAGGGCGGCGACCCGGAGACCGACCAGGTCCTGGTCTTCCACGACCCCGCGACCGGGCAGCCGCTCCAGCGGATCGCGCTGCCCGACGGCGCGGTCGACCCGATGGCCCGGGACCTGGCCGTGCACGCGCAGTTCTCCGCCGACTGGACGTACTTCGCCTACGTCTCCGAGGAGCCCAACGCCGTGCAGGTGGCGGCGCTGACCGATCCGCGGGAGTCCGGCGCAGAGGAGGTCTCCTACCAGCAGGTCGAGTCCGTGCCCGCCTCGGAGGGGGAGGTCCTGTCCCGTCCGGTGATCAACGGCGACCGGCTGTGGTTCGTCTCCGACACCCCGCAGGACGGCGTGCCCCCGCAGGTGCTGTCGGTGCCCCTGGAGGCCCCGACGGGCACCCCCAACCAGGAGGGCAGCCTCCTGATCGGCGAGAACCAGCGGCCCAGCGACTGGGCGCTGACCCCGGACGGGTCGCTGCACATCCGCAACAGCGTGCAGACCCGGCAGAGCAACGCCGTGGACGGCGGCACCCTCGTGGTGCGGGAGACGGCGGACAGCGTCGTCAACGCGACCCTCAACGTCGACGGAGGCCAGTGGCAGACCTTCGACAACTCCCTGGTCTGGGGCGGGGGCACCGCGCTGCTGCGCCCCGACGCCCCCGCTGGCGGCGGGGAGCCCCCGGCGGGCGCGTACCTGGTGACCATGGAGGAGCAGGGGCACATGGCCGCACGTCTGCTGGAGGAGGGCGACGGGCCGGTGGTGCAGTACGCGCCCTCGCCCGAGCGAGACGCGGTCCTGCTCCAGACCAGCGGGTCCTGGCACCGGGTGGACCTGGCCGAGGGCGAGCCGGGAGAGGCCGCGGAGCTCTTCCCCCGCTTCCACGACTCGTCCATGGACGGCTGGCCGCTCGCGGTGCGCTGGGTGACGGAACCCGTGACCGCGGACCCGGGTGCGGACCCGAGCGCGAGCCCCGGCGCGGGCGGCGGCGGGTGAGGGCGGCCGGGCCCCGGTCCGGGCCGGGCCCGTGGCCGGAAGCGGTCAGCCGCCGCATGCGGGGTGGCACTGCCTGCGATTGCGGGGCACTGCCTGCGATCAGGCCGATCGCCGCCCGACGACCGATGTCACAAGAAGCGCACCTCCGTTGACCGAAAGGTGCGATCCTTACTATCGTCCGTAATCTCCCCTCTTTATCGTGGCCACACGAATTCCCATGCGAACGCGGCCCGAGACGGAACGAAGAGGCGGCCCCTTCCACCCCCAACTCCCGGGAAAGGCACAGATGTCCCACGCCGGTCTTGAAAACGTCAACAGCCTCGCGGTCGGCGGTGAGCAGCTCGGACAGGAGTCCGAGGGCATCCGCACCCAGATGAACCAGCTCATCCAGGACATGAGCAACGACGCCGACGCCCTCCAGGGCGAGGCCCTCGCCCGTTTCCGCGAGGCCCGCGAGCAGCTCACCGAGCGCTTCGACGAGCTGATGTCCTGGTGCAGCCAGAACGGCATCAAGCTGAACGAGGGCCAGGGGCAGTTCAACATCACCGACTCCGACTCCAGCTCCGACTACTCCCAGGCCGGAAGCGACCTCGGCGGCCTCTCCCGCCCGGTCAACGCCTGAGTCGTCCCCCTCCCCCACGCTCTCCCCAGAAAGGTTTCCCATGAGTCAGTTCGACGTGTACGGCGACGTCGCGGGCCTCCAGGGCCTGGCCGAGGACCAGCAGGCCCACCTCGGCCGCTTCTCCGCCATCATGAGCCAGATCAACGAGCAGTCCGAGAGCACCGTCAGCCAGTGGGAGGGCTCGGGCAGCGCCCAGTTCCAGGCCAAGGCCACGGAGTTCGACACCCAGTTCTCCGAGGTCAACGCCGCCTTCGCCAAGGTGATCGCCGCGACCAGCAACACCGCGGACAACTACGGCAGGCTGACCCGCTACCTCGAC
Organism: Nocardiopsis sp. M1B1; assembly: GCF_052466615.1. NCBI lineage: Bacteria > Bacillati > Actinomycetota > Actinomycetes > Streptosporangiales > Nocardiopsidaceae > Nocardiopsis > Nocardiopsis sp. M1B1. The sequence goes on along the minus strand of NZ_CP196194.1, from coordinate 283,225 downwards.
GGACTGTTCTAGTAGGCTGAGCGGCGATGTCGTCCCCATCCCCCGCGTCCGCCCCGGCGGACCCGGATCCGCAGCTCCCCGAGGCGTTCCACTACACGCCCAACGAGGAGAAGTACGTCCTCCAGGCGGACGCCCTGCGGCACCGGCAGCTGCGGTCGGCCCTCATGTACGGTTCGAGCCGGTACTGGCGGCGGCGGCAGCAGGTGTGGCCCGCGGTGATCGGCGGGCTCATCCTCGTCGCGCTGATCTGCGGTGTCATCGCCCTCATCGGGGCCTTCGGCAGGCAGCAGGAGGTCAACGAGGAGCGCGGTTGGGGCGCCCGCCAGCAGATGTTCCAGAGCCCGGCCACCGAGGCGCCCTCGTCTCCGTAGCACCCGGTGCCGTCCTCCCCGTCGTCTGACGGGGATCCTCCACACCACGAACACCACCAGGGGGTCGCTCTCCCATGTCCGGCTCCGAGCACGCCGCCTGGGCGCCCGGTTACGGCAACCCGGCCCTGCTCCGCCAGGGGCGCCGCGCCCGGATCGTGCGGGCCACGCGCTCCACGAGCGGTGCCGACGTCGTGCTCAAGGTCCTGCCCGAGCACCTGGGGCGCGCCGAGCTGAACCAGCTGCGCGAGCTCAGCGGGGTTCCCGGTGTGGTCCCCCTGCTGGACGCGGGGACCACCGCCGACGGTGACCTGTTCGTGGTGCTGCCGTTCTACGCGGACGGCTCCTTCGGCGACATGCTCGCCCGGAGGGGACCCGCTCCGATCCAGGAGGCGGCGGCCGTCTCGCGGAGCGTGGCGGCTGCGCTGGGTTCGATGCACGGGCACGGGCTGCTGCACGGGGACGTGTGCCCCGGCAACATCCTGCGTGCGGGCCGGACGCCGGTGCTGACCGGTTTCGGTTCCGTCCACCGGTCCGGGGAGGCCCTGCCCCCGCCCGACCCGGCGACGGAGTCGTTCCTGCACGCGGCGCCCGAGGCGCTGCGGGGCGAGCCGCGCACGCCCGCCTCCGACGTCTACCAGCTGGCGTCCACCGTCTGGACGATGCTGGTGGGGTACACGCCGTTCTCGTCGACGGACGGAACGCCGTTCGACCCCCGCGACTACGCCGAGCGCGTCCTGACGCAGGACCCCAAGCCGGTTCCCCGCTCCGACATCTCCCGCAAGCTGCGGGGTGTGCTCACCCGGGCGCTGGCCAAGCTGCCCGAGGAGCGCTTCGCGACCCCGGCGGCGTTCGCCTCGGCCTTCGAGCAGGCGCGCATGTCCCGGCCCTCCGCGACGCTGGGCGCGACCGGCGGCCAGGAGTCCCTGAGCGGTGCGCAGGCGCCGATGTCGGGGCCGCAGACCCCGATGAGCGGGCCCCAGGCTCCCGTGTCGGGCGCCCAGGCTCCGATGAGCGGGCCGCAGGCACCCATGTCAGGGGCACAGGCCCCCATGTCAGGGGCACAGGCCCCCATGTCCGGTGCCCAGGCGCCCATGGAGGACTTCCACCCCCCGGCCGCGGACACGCGGGCTCCGCACTCCGGACCCCAGTACCCGATGGCGCCGCCGCAGATTCCCATGCCCGGTGCCCAGAGCCCGTCGTACGCGCCGGACCCGGCGGCGTCTGGCCCGCAGCATCCGGTGCCGGGCCACGAGGCCGCCCTGTGGGAGCAGCGCCCCCACACACCCGATCCGCAGGCTCCCGTGTCGGGCCCCCAGACCCCGATGAGCGGGCCCCAGCTTCCGCCTCCGCCGTACGCCGCCGGTCCCCAGCAGGACGCCTACAGCCCCTGGACGGGCCCGCAGGCCCCTCCTCCGGTGCCTCCCGGACCGCAGACCCCGCCCGGCACCGACACCCCACCTGGCACGGCCCTCCCGCCGTCGGGTCCGCAGAACCCGCCCGCCACGGCGTGGTTCCGGCCCTCGGGCCCCCAGGCCTCGCACGCGCCCGCCGCCCCGCACGTCCCGCCGCACGCGCCGCCGTTCCCCGGGGAGGCGGCCCAGCACCCGGCGACCGGGCCGCAACAGCCTCAACGGCCACAGCCGCCGCGGTCACGGGAACTCAGGCCCCGGCCCACCGGGCTGGAGGGGAGCAGGCTCCCGGCCGTCGACGCGGGCGGCACCGCCGAGATCATGATGGCCAAGCTGCGCGGCGAGGAGATCTCCGCGCTGCGTGCCTGGTCGCGCCTGGAGGGCTGGACGGGCACCGCCGAATCCTCCGCCCTGCCCGTGGACGAGTCCGAGCGCGCGGAGGACGACACCCCCTCCTGGGGTCCCGTGGCCGAGACCGAAGAGCACCAGCCGCGGTGGCGCCGCCACCTCCACATCGCCGTGACCGTGTGCGGCATCCTCATGGTCACCAGCGTCTCCGGGGTGTTCGCCGCGCTGGAGTCACCGGCCCCGGTGGTCGCGGCCGCCGAACAGGAGGCCGAACCGGAACCAGCGGCCGACGAGGAGGCCGCCGAACCGGTCGTCGACCCCTCGGCGCCGCCCGAGGTCTCCGCGCCGACCGGCGTCCTCCTGGCGGACAGCCTCAACGCCGTCGAACTCAGCTGGACCGACAACAGCGGCGGCACCGCCTCCTTCTTCGTGCTGGGCGGCCCCTTCGGCCACGAGGCCGCCACCCTGGCCCGGACCGGCCCCGGAGTGGTGACCGCGCAGGTCACCACCGGCTACACGGGCATGGAGTACTGCTTCACGGTGATCGCCGTGGACGGCTCCGCGTCCGCCGCCGAGGAGGTCTGCACGACCCGCGCCGCCGACCGCGCCGAGGCCGAGCGCCTTGCCGAGGAGGAGGCCGCGGAGGAGGAGGCCGCCCGGGAGGCGGAGGAGGAAGAGGCCGCCGAGGAGGAGCCCTCGCCGTCCCCCGATCCGGAGGAGCCCGCGGAATGATGCGCCGCGCCGGAACCCGGACCGGCCCGGGAGCGGCCGCGTCCCGGACCCCCGCCGCGCACCCCGAGCGGCGTCCTGGTCCGCCGGATCCACCCGCACCGGTGTGATCTGCGACGTATCGCCGGAACCCGTCCTCGGATAGCGTCTTCGGGTTGTGTCGCGCGTGTGCAGTGGGAGCGCCTCTTGTCCGGGGTCTTGATCGGTTTCGGTGTCATCACCAGTGTCGTCGTCATCGGCTACATGCTCGGGCGCCTCCCCCTCCTCGGACCCGGGGCCAGGGAGGTGCTCAGCAAACTCGCCTTCTACGTGGCCAGCCCCGCGCTGCTGTTCACGATCCTGGCCGACGTCGACCTCTCCGTCCTGGTGTCCGGGCCCGTCGTGGTCAGCGTCATCAGCGTGGCCGTCGTGGCGTTGGCCTTCGTCGTGTTCGGGCTCGTCCGGCGCCAAGGCGTGGGCCCGACCACGGTCGGCGCGCTCGCGTCCTCGTACGTCAACGCGGGCAACCTGGGCATCCCCATCTCCGTCTACGTGCTCGGCGACGCGTCCCTGGTCGCGCCCATCCTGCTCACGCAGCTCCTGATCCTGGCCCCGGTCGGCCTCACCCTCCTGGACCTGGCCGACGGCGACGTGCGGGGGGTGGGCCCCGTCTTCCGGCGGGCGCTGGGCACGCCGGTCCGCAACCCCGTGGTGATCGCGTCCCTGGCGGGCGTGGCCGTCTCCGCCTCGGGCTGGGTTCCGCCCGAACCCCTGATGGAGCCCTTCCACCTGATCGGCGGCATGGCCGTCCCCGCCATGCTGCTGGCCTTCGGGATCTCCCTGCACGGCAGCCCGTTCCCCGGCCGGGGTCCGGAACGGGTGCCGATGCTGTTCGCCGTGGCGCTCAAGTCCGCGGTCCAGCCGCTGGTGGCGTGGGCCCTGGGCGCCCTGGTCTTCGACCTGGACGCCTCCAGCCTGTTCTCCGTGGTCGTGCTGGCGGCCCTGCCCACGGCCCAGAACGTCTTCAACTACGCCACCCAGTACCGCACCGGCGAGGTGATGGTCCGCGAGGTGGTGCTCGTGACCACCTTCCTCACCATCCCCGCGCTGCTCACCGTCACCTTCCTGCTGGGGTGAGCCGGGGCGGAGTCCGCGCCGGGCTCCCGAGACCGCCGGGCAGCGCGGCGAACACCGCGACCAGCTGGTAGGTCCTCCCCGGCCGCACCCGCCCGCTCCCCCTCCGCTCCGTGCCCGGGACCCCCGGTGGTGCAGCTGGCTGTAGTACCGGAACGCCCGTCCGCACCAGTGCTCCGAACAGCGCCGAATCCTAGGTTCGAGGGGTAGCGAAAACACCCCGGGAGCCCCTGATGCCACGAGTTCCACGCGTCCTGCCGATGCTGGCCGCACCCCTGATGATCGCCGCCTTCCTGGCGCCCGGGGCGGCCTCGGCCGCCGCCGCGCCCGGCGCCCCCACCGCCCCGTCGACCGCCCCGGCCGAGGCCGTGCCGCTCAACCCCGAGACCGCGCGGGAGTTCGTGGACACCCGCGTCGCCGAACTGCTGGAGGAGCACGGGGCGCCCGGCGTGGCCGTGACCGTCGTGGCCGGGGGCGAGCAGGTCGCCTCCGCCTCCCACGGGTACGCCGACCTCGCCACCCAGACCCCCATGGACCACACGGTCCACACGCTTCCCACCGGCTCGGTGTCCAAGTCCTTCACCGCGGCCGCCGCCCTCCTCCTGGCCGAGGAGGGGGAGATCGACCTGCACGAGGACGTCAACGCCTACCTGCCCGAGGCAGCCCGGCTGCCCATGGACGGCGTCACGATGCACCACCTGCTCACCCACACCGCCGGGTTCGCGGACGTGCTCGACTTCCCCTCGGCCGGGGACACTGAACGGCACATGAGCCTCCAGGAGGTGTACAGCACCCTCAAGCCCGAGGAGCTCTACGAGCCCGGCCGGTTCACCGCCTACTCCAACCACGGGAACGGCCTGGCCGGGTACGTCGTCCAGGAGGTGAGCGGCCAGCCGTTCGAGGAGTACGTCGCCCAGAACCTGTTCGAGCCGCTGGGCATGGACAGGAGCGCGTTCCTCCAGATCTACGACGCCCGCGAGGTCTACGAGGTCCCGACGTTCCACCTGCCCGACGGCAGCACGGCCGGGGACCTGCACGTCTCCCAGGCTCCCGCTGGCGCCTCCCTCGCCTCCACCGACGACATGGCCCGGTTCATGCTGGCCCTGCTGGGCGACGGCGAGATCGGCGGCGAGCGCGTGCTGCCCGCCGGGGTGGCCGAGCAGATGCTGGCGAGCCAGCACGAGTCCCACCCGGAGGCCCCCGCCGTGGGCTACGGCACCTACCAGTGGCGGGGAGGGGACTCCCCGGTCATCGGCCACGCCGGCGACCTGGACGGCATGCACACCGCCTACACCCTGATCCCCGGGATCGACGCCGGGATGTTCGTCGCGGTCAACGGCGACGACTCCGTTCCGGGGAACCCCCTGGAGGACCTGCGGATGACGGTGGCCCAGGAGTTCTGGGACACGTTCGACCCGCAGGCCGCGCCGACCGGGGAGGCCGACACCGGCGCCGACCTCGGCGCCTACACGGGCACCTACGTCAGCAGCCGCCGCGCCGCCAGCGGGCCCGGCCAGATCGTCTCCCTCTTCGACAACATGACCGTGCGCGACGCCGGGGACGGGACCCTCTCCGTCAGCGGTTCGATGGCGGCGGACGACCGCTGGCTGCCCCTCGGCGGGGGACGGATGTCCGCGGAGAACGGCGCGGACCGGCTGACCTTCCTGGAGGAGGACGGCGAGGTCGTCGCCCTGGCCACGGACACCAACGCCACCCAGGTCTACGAGCGGACCACCCCGCTGACCAGCCCGATCACGCACGGCGTGGTCGCCGCCGCCGGGCTGCTCGTCCTGTTCACCGCGTTCGTGCAGTTCCGCCGAGCACCGGACCGGTTCACCGTCCTGGCCCGCGTGCTGGCCTCGCTGACCGCGCTGAGCTGCTTCGTCGCCGTCGGGCTCGTCGTGTACGGACTGTTCGACAGCCACACGCTGCAGCAGTGGATCTTCAGCGAGTCCCCCGCGCTCACGCTGCCGCTCGCCGTCGCCGTCCCGCTCACCCTGGCCACCGCGGCCGTGGCCGTGACCGCCTGGGTCAGGGGGTGGCTGCGCCCGGCCGGGCGGATCCACCTCTCGCTGGTCGTCCTGGCCGCGACGGCCGTCATCCTGACGGGGGCCCAGTACGGCTTCGTGTGGCTGGTGTCCTGAGCGGGCCCGGGTCCGGAGCCCCGTCCTGGCTCCGGACCCGCCTCCGGCCCCGGCTCCAGCTGAACAGGAGCTAACGAACCGAGGCGAAAGGTACACACGCGGCGTCTCTCCGGGTAGCATCCCCACAGTTCAGGGGAACGGCGGAACTCCTGCCCCCGGCCGCGCGTCCCACCCGTCATCCGGACCCGCTCCAGTGGCCTCCACGGCCGCGAGCGGGCCTTCCGTGCGTGGAGGGCGTCGTGCCCCTCCCCGCGGGTTCCGCGTTCGAGGAGAGGAGACCCCCACATGACCAACGAAGCGGGCGGCAACCCGATCGAGGGGATGCGGGGCGGTGAGTACGCCGAAACGCTCGCGGCCGCCATGGCCGGACTCGCCGACGCGTTCGACCTCCTCATGGAGGACGCCGAGAGCGCCTCGGGCCACGACGACGTCAGGGCCGGGTTCAGCACGTTCAAGGAGAACACCGCCCAGGCCCTCATCGACGTCCAGGCGCTCGGGCTGACGCTGGCCGACAACGTCCAGGCGGGCGCGGCGGAGATCGCGCAGAACGACCTGGACAGCTCGGAGGACTTCGACCACCCATGGGAGTCCCACCGCGACATCAACTTCCAGGGCTGACGGCTCCCCCGCCGACCCGCCCCTCCCCCCTTCGCCCCGCCCGCAGCCCTCCGAGGAAGACCGTGGCAACCTTCTCCGTCATCTTCGTCCCCCGCGACTTCTACTACGACTCCAAGCCCGTCTACGACTGCGCGGCGGACCTGGAGATCCTCAACGCGCGCGTCCTCGGCCGGGCCGACGACCTCAACGGGAGCTTCGACTCCGCCGCGGGCGAGTTCACCGACGTCATCGCCTGGGACGTCCGCAGCCTGTCGGAGGAGGACCTCCAGAACTGGCGGGACGCCGCCGTCTCCGTCACCTACGCCGCGTCGGCCGCCGAGAGGTGGGGGGACGTCGTCAAGGCCTTCCACGACGAGCGCGACGCCCAGATCACCGAGTGGGAGAGCAGCAGGACGGCGAAGGAGAACGCCGTCCCCTCCAAGTACCAGGACGACCACATCACCGCGTCCCACCCGCAGGCCGACGGCTTCCTGTGGACGGACTGGGGCGCGGGGGACGAGGCGCGGTGCAGGGCCCTCTACGACGAGCTCGTCACCGTGCAGGAGGGGCTCATCAGCCGGGAGCAGACCAACTGGCAGAAGCTCCAAGACGGCGCCGAGGAGATCCGGACGATGCTCGAACAGGGGCCGACCCCGGAGAACGTCCGCAAGCTCATGGACTCGGGCAACGCCAGCTGGGCGTTCCTCAACCTCGACCCCTCCCGGTACTCCTCGCTCATCGACGACAGCGAGCTCACGCCCGAGAACGCCGAGCAGTACGCCGACGAGCTCGCCGCCTACTGGTCCGGTGACAAGCCGCTGGACGACCGCTACCACGAGATGATGCTCGTGCTCACGATGGTGGGGACCGGCGCCCGGCAGAACCAGCAGGACGGCACGCAGCTCAGTCCCGAGGAGATCGCGTTCCTGGAGGAGTTCTACGCCCAGCTGGAGGAGCCCTACCGCAGGGACGGGGCCGGGGCGGGCATCATGGTCTACCCCGAGCTCATGGCCGAGTCCGACATGAGCGACGAGGAGCGCGAGGACGCCCTCGGCGTCCTCGGCAACGGGCTGCTCGCGCTCTCGGACCCCGCGCTCGGCGGAGGGTACGACAACCTGCCCGAGAGCTTCCGGTACGCCGTCGAGGGCTCCTGGATCAACCCCGACGCCGAGAACAAGCTCCCCGGCACGCCCGTGAGCATGGGGATGGACATGAAGGCGCTCTCCGCCTTCATGGAGCACACGGACGAGGGCCTCCAGGGCGGCTACGGGCTGTCGACCAACCTGCACCTGACCACCGGCGCGTTCCTCGACGCCTGGGGCGACGACCCCGACCCCGACGGGGTGCTGCCCGACTCCGAGCAGGTCTCCCACATCATCGACGTGGCCAGCCGCAACACCGACGCCAACTACTACATGCTCACCGGCGACCACCTCAACGGTGAGGAGGGCGTCGACCACGGCGACGAGGACCTGCGCACGCGGGCGCTGGAGGGCACGCTCACCCACGAGTGGCACGACGACGGGCGCACCGCGCGCCAGCTCACCGACTGGCTGGCCGAGGACATCCACAGCGAGGACCCCGACGTGCGCCAGCGGGCCGGGGACGGTTTCGCCGGGTTCATGGAGACCATCACCGACAAGGACATGCACACGGCCCTCGTCAACACCGGCGTGGACGTGACCGAGGGGGACAACGAGTACTCCGACGCCTCGTTCACCCAGTTCAACGGGGAGCTGGCCGACAGCCTCGCCGACGTCTTCGACGCGCACATCTACAGCTTCGCCAACGGTGAGGTGCTCGACGGCGGTGACGTGCCGAACTCAGGTATCGGGAAGTTCGAGGCTGACAAGAGCTTCGTGAACATGGGGCCCGACGAGCGGGCCATGTACATGCAACTCCTCATGGGCAACGACGAGACCGCCGGGCGTGTCTTCAGCTCCGTGCACACCTACCAGCAGCTCGAGTCGATCGCTTTTCTGGAAAACGGAAACGAAACGACCACCGCGGGTGGTGCCGGGCAGCTCCAGGGGCTATTGGAACGGGCCCTGTGGCTGGAGTCGCAGGACCGCAGCGCCGACCTGGACGAAACCATCGAGCGCAAGACACAGATCGCAGAGTTCGTGGTCGGTGAGGCGGCAGGACTATCCGAGAAGATTCCGACCATCGGAACAGCCGTGGCCATGGGACTGGAACTCGGCCAGGACAGTATCGTTAACGCGGTCATCAACGGCGAGTACGAAGTCTCGCCCCGATCTCTCCTCTACACCAGCAATGACACCATTCAACGGGACTTCCAGGTGGAAGCTCTCGACCACCTGACACAGAACAACCCTCAAGTTTTCCAGGAAACCCAACGGGGCGATTTCAGAGTTCTAGTAGACAGCGGCGTCGTGACCATCGAACGCGACGGGCAGGTACTCAGCGCCTCCGACATCACCAACGATTTCACCTTCGATCAAGGTGTCACGGTCAGCGTCGACAAGAGTACCGACTGGTCACAGTTCGTAGCCGACGATCGCCATAACGTCGACGACGCCCTACTGAACATCATGGACACGACACACATCCGTGGAGAGTACGTTGACCCGTTCGGCCAACTTGTCGAGCGAGACGATCCCAGCGACAAGTGGGTGGATGACTTCACGCGGGAATACACCGATGCCTACGACACGACACGAGAATACTTCAATGGTGATGTCGAAGGCTTCGACAAACCAGAAAGTGAATCCGAGGAGTAATGAAATCGCGGGCCACCGCACCGTTCCCACCCCGACCCACCTCGGAGGAACGTTGAATCGTCGTGAGGGCCGTACACCTGCATACCTGGTAGCCGCTCTGGCCATGTGCGCGGCGCTGACCGCGTGCTCCACGCCCGAGCCCGAGGAACCGGACATGGGGGGGCTACCGCCCGGCTACGTCTCCCGCTCATGGGTCGAACGGGAGGTCATGCTGCATGTCCTCGACCGCATGCTCATCGAGAACGAACCGGCGGAAGACGTCGAGGACATCACCGAAAGTCCGAACACCCTCTTCGAAGCCCACATCCTCAAGGAGGGCGAGGACAGGTACTTCGTCGAGTTCGACAAGGACGCATGGAAGGACGACGAGGTCGGCGGCACCACGATGATCGACAGATCCTTGCACGGCGCCATCAACTTCGAAGAGGTCGCCTGGTGTGGCGAACCCATCGGAGGGGAGGAGATCGTCGACGCCTACATGGAGGAGTTCTGGGAGACCCTCGACTCCCACGAGGAGTACACGGCCAGCATCGCCGACTACGTCGACTGCGGGGACGGCACCCCGTAGCCCTCCCAGGCCCTCCGGGGACGGGCTCCGCGCACGGAAGGGGGCCGGTGCGACGATCTCGCACCGGCCCCCTTCCCGCTGTCCCGAAAGCCCCTACCCCCAGGCCAGGGCGGTCAGCTCCGGGTCCTCCAGCGCCGTGCCGATGTCGCGCAGCACCTTGGAGCCCAGCTCCCCGTCGACCAGGCGGTGGTCGAAGGACAGCGACAGGGTCGTCACCTTGCGGACCTTGAGCTTGCCCTTGTGCACCCAGGGCATGTCCCGGATCTGCCCGAAGGCGAGGATGGCCGCCTCGCCCGGGTTGAGGATCGGGGTGCCCGCGTCCACGCCGAACACGCCGACGTTGGTGATGGTGATGGTGCCGCCGGACATGTCCGCCGGGCTGGTCTTGCCCGCCCGGGCGGTGTCGGTCAGCCGCTTCAGCCCCGCCGCCAGCTCCGGCAGGGTCATGGCGTCGGCGTCCTTGATGTTGGGCACCACCAGGCCTCGCTCGGTGGCCGCCGCGACCCCCAGGTTCACGTAGTTCTTGACCACGATCTCCTGGTTCTCCTCGTCCCAGGAGGCGTTGACCTCCGGGTGCCGCCGGACCGCCATGAGCAGGGCCTTGGCGACCAGCAGCAGCGGGGACACCCGGACGTCGGCGAAGTCGGGCCGCTCGCGCAGGCGCGCGACCGCCTTCATCGTCCTGGTGACGTCCACCTGGAGGAACTCGGTGACGTGCGGAGCGGTGAACGCGCTGTTGACCATCGCCGCGGCCGTGTGCTTGCGCACACCCTTGACGGGCACGCGCCGCTCGCGCGCGGTGCGGTCCACGGCCGCCGCGGGGGCGGCCTCCACGGTCTCCGCCGTCTCCGCGGCCTCCGGGCCCACCGGAGCCCGACCGACCGCGGCCCGCACGTCCTCGCGGGTGACGACGCCGTTCTCCCCCGTGGGGGTGACCGACGCCAGGTCCACGCCGAGGTCCTTGGCCAGCTTGCGCACCGGCGGCTTGGCGAGCGGGCGGCCCGATCCCGGGGCCGGGGCGGGGGCAGGGGCCGCCTGCGTCTCCCGCACCGCGGGCGTGTTGGCGGGCGCGGGCTCGCTGACGCGCGGCACGGGCGGCGACGCCGGTGCCGAGGGGCCCGGGCGGCGGCGCGGGCGGCGCTGGGTGGAGGCCGCCTTCTCGCCGTAGCCGACCAGCGGCTTCTCCCGCTCCTCGGAGTCCGCCGACGGGGCGGCCTCCGGGGCGGAACCGCCGGAGCCGTCGTCCACGGTGATGATCACCGCGCCGACCTCCACGGTCTGGCCCTCCTCGGCCAGCAGTTCGCGCACCGTCCCCGCGAACGGGCTGGGGAGTTCGACGACCGCCTTGGCGGTCTCGATCTCGCAGATCATCTGGTTGACCGTGATCTCGTCACCCGGCTTGACGTACCAGGTGAGGAGTTCGGCCTCGACCAGGCCCTCCCCGACGTCGGGCAGCTTGAACGACTGCACTCCGCCGACGGCGGGTGCGTTCTTGGAAATCGCCATGTCCTTCGGTTTCCCCGATCCCTAGTACGCGAACGCCCGGTCGACCCCGTCCAGGACCCGGTCCAGGTCCGGCAGGTAGTGCTCTTCCAGCCGGGACTGCGGGTAGGGGGTGTCGAACGCGGCCACGCGGATGACCGGCGACTCCAGGTGGTAGAAGCACTCCTCGGTGACCCGGGCGGCGATCTCCGCGCCGGGGCCGCCGGAGAGGGGGGCCTCGTGGGCGACGACCAGGCGTCCCGTCCTCTTCACCGAGGCGAACAGGGTCGGGTAGTCCACGGGGGACAGCGAACGCAGGTCGACGACCTCGACGGAGTGGTCGGTGTCGGCCTCGGCGGCCTGGAGCGCCGTCTTGACCATGGGCCCGTACGCCAGGAGGGTCACGTCCGTGCCGGGACGGACCACGCGCGCGGCGCCCATCGGGGCGGCCTCGGCGATGGACGCCCCGGTGTCGACCTCGGCCTTCTCGTAGTAGCGCCGCTTGGGCTCCAGGAAGATCACCGGGTCGTCGGAGCGCACCGCCTGCTGGATCATCCAGTAGGCGTCCTCGGGGTTGGCGACCGACACCACGCGCAGCCCGGCGGTGTGGGTGAAGTAGGCCTCCGGGGACTCGCTGTGGTGCTCGACCGCGCCGATGCCGCCGCCGTAGGGGATGCGCATGACCACGGGCATGCTGAGCGTGCCCGCCGAGCGGCGCCGCATCTTGGCAAGCTGGGTGAAGGTCTGGTTCGCGGCCGGGAAGAAGAAGCCGTCGAACTGGATCTCCACCACGGGTCGGTAGCCGCGCATGGCCATGCCGATCGCGGTGCCGACGATGCCGGACTCGGCGAGGGGGGTGTCGATGACCCGGTCGGCGCCGAAGTCCTTGTGCAGGCCGTCGGTGACCCGGAAGACGCCGCCGAGCCTGCCGACGTCCTCGCCCATGACCAGGACCTTGGGGTCGTGCTCCATGGCGGCGCGCAGGCCGGCGTTGATGGCCTTGCCGATGGTGAGGTTGGTTCCCATGGCCTAGCGGCCCCCTTCCGCGCCCGCGCCCTCGAAGGAGGCCAGGTAGTCGGCGAATTCGGACCGCTGCTGGTCGATGTGGACGTTGGGCTCGGCGTAGACCTCGTGGAAGATGTCGAGGGGCTCGGGGTCGGGCAGGGACCGGCACTCGGTGCGCACCTGCTCGCCCAGCCGGTCCGCCTCGGCGTCCACGGACGCGAAGAACTCCTCGTCGGCGTGGCCGCCCCGCTCCAGGTAGCGGCGGACCCGCAGGATCGGGTCCTTGGCCTTCCACTCGTCGAGCTCGGCCGACGCGCGGTAGCGGGTGGGGTCGTCGTTGGTGGTGTGGGCGCCCATCCGGTAGGTGAACGCCTCCACGAGCGTGGGGCCGTTGCCCTCGCGGGCGTTGGACAGCGCGGCGCGGGTCACGGCCAGGCAGGCCAGGACGTCGTTGCCGTCCACGCGCAGGCCGGGGAAGCCGAACCCGGCGGCGCGCCGGTAGATGGGCACGCGGGCCTGGCGCTCCAGCGGCTCGGAGATCGCCCACTGGTTGTTCTGGCAGAAGAAGACCACCGGGGCGTTGTTGACCGAGGCGAAGTTGAACGCCTCGTTGGTGTCGCCCTGACTGGTGGCCCCGTCGCCGAAGTAGGAGATGACGGCGGTGCCGTCCTCGCCGACGGCGCCGTCGCGCTGGACGCCCATGGCGTAGCCGGTGGCGTGCAGGGCCTGGCTGCCGATGACGATCGTGTACAGGTGGAAGCCGTGCTCGTGGGGGTCCCAGCCCCCGTTGGTGACACCGCGGAACATGCCGAGCAGCTCGCGGGGCTCGATGCCCCGGCACCACGCGACGCCGTGCTCGCGGTAGGAGGGGAACGCCATGTCCTTCGCGCCCAGTGCGCGCGCGGAGCCGATCTGCGCGGCCTCCTGGCCCAGCAGCGAGGCCCACAGGCCCAGCTCGCCCTGGCGCTGGAGGGAGACCGCCTCGCTGTCGAACCTGCGCACCAGGACCAGGTCGCGGTAAAGGGCGCGGATCTCCTCGGCGCTGATGTCCAGGGGGTAGTCGGGGTGCCCCGTCAACTCCCCTTCCGGTGTCAGGAGCTGGATCAGCTCCGGTTCCTCGTGCACGGTCGTGTCCGACACGTTGCTCCCTCGGGTTCTCGGGGCCGAATTCGCGTGGGTGAACGCTGATCGGCCGAATCACGGTCCTCGTCCCACCCGGGGTGGTGGGCGGGAGTTGGACAGCCCTCTCCATATCGTGACAGACCTCACCATGGAGAGCGCAAGCCCTCAGCGTCACCTTTTCAGCTGCGGGCCCCATGATCCCCGATCGACGACCAGGGCGATTACCAGGGCTTCCTAGCACTTACAAGGGTTTCCAACGACTTTTCGAGAGCGTGGCCGCGACACGCCGGAGACCGGCCGCCCCGGACGCGGGGAACCACGCATCCGGCTCTCCGGCACCGTCGGGGAGTCGTCGTTCCGCGGCCCCTCCGGACCCGCCCGCATGACATCCGTCATGCGACGATCGCTGTGAAACGCGGAAGAACCGGATGATCGGCGGTACTACTGCGCGTCGTCCGCCGAAACGTAGGTTCGGAACATGGACCGCGACGACGAACACCCCTCCGCACAGCCGACCCGGACGGCTCCCCCGGCCCCGGGCGCCGAGTACCCGCCACCCGGGACCAACCCGCCTCCCGGGACCAAGAGGCGGCGCGGCCCCCGCCCGGTCCCGCCGGGTGTGCCCTACCACCGCGTCCTCGCCCACGAGAAGCGGCGCGTCTGGCGCGGCATCGCCGCCCTCGTCCTCTTCGTCGGCGGGATGCTGGTCTTCTCCTTCGCCGCCGGGCTCCTCGGCGCGTTCGTCGACCTGGCGCTCGGCCGCTCCAGCGTGATGCTGGGCGGGGACGAGTTCACCCCCGTCGCCCAGGCCTCCGCCCTGCTCGGGCTCGCCCTGCTGCTGCCGTGGAGCATGCTCATCCAACGGTGGCTCTACGGTGTGCGGGGCGCCTCGCTGCACTCGGTGCGGTCGCTCTTCCGGGCCGACGTGTTCGGGCGGACCCTCCTGGTGATCCTGCCCGTCTGGACGGTCTATCTGGCCGTGTTCTCGGTCTTCACGCCCTATCCCGAGACATCCTGGCTGTTCACCGACCTCATCGCCATGTTCGCCGTCATCCTGCTGCTGGCGCCCTTGCAGTCGGCCGGTGAGGAGTACGGTTTCCGCGGGCTCGTCTTCCGTGTCGCCGCGAGCTGGGGCCGGAGCGCGCGCACCGGCCTCGTCCTCGGCGTCCTCGTGTCGAGTCTGCTGTTCATGCTGGCCCACCTGGCCTTCGACCCGTGGCTCAACCTGTACTACTTCACGATGGGCGTCACCCTCGCTCTCGTCACGTGGCGCACGGGCGGTCTGGAGATCGCCGTGGTCATCCACGCGGTCAACAACACGCTCGCCTTCCTCATCACCGTCATCACGCGCACCGACGTCATGGAGGGGATGGACCGGTCGATGGGCGCCGGGTCGCCCGTCATGCTCGTGCCCTGCGTCCTCCTCGTCGCGGTCACGGCCGTGGTGTGGCTGCGCACGCGAAGGACGGGACCGGAGGCGACCCCCGTGGAGTCGGCCCCGACCCCGGCGGAACGGAACGCGTGATCGGTCAGGGGGAAGGCGGGCCCTGTCCACGGGCCCGGCTCGGGTACCGGACGGGAGCGTCGGACCCGGGGCGCACCCGCTCTCCGGGTTCGGGGGGGCGGGCCCTTCGCGGCCGGTTACCCGGCGGCGGCGTGCGCCCTGGAGGCGGGGACCCTCATGCCGCGGTCGCGGGCGTAGTCGGCGAGCATCTCGCGGAGCTGGCGGCGGGCGCGGTGCAGCCGGGACATCACCGTCCCCAGGGGCGTCCCCATCCGATCGGCCACCTCCTTGTAGGCGTAGCCCTCGATGTCGACGAGGTAGATGACCTCCTGGAACTCCTCGGGCAGACGGGCGAGCGCCTGCTTGATGTCGGAGTCGGGCAGGTGGTCCAGGACCTCGTTCTCGGCCGACCTCATGCCGGACGACGTGTGCGCCTCGGCGGCGGCGAGCTGCCAGTCCTTGATCTCGTCGGTGGTCTCCTGGCGCGGTTCGCGCTGCTTCTTGCGGTAGCTGTTGATGAAGGTGTTGGTCAGGATCCGGTAAAGCCAGGCTCGCAGGTTCGTACCCGCGCGGAACTGGTGGAAATTCGCGAAGGCCTTGGCGAAGGTCTCCTGCACGAGGTCCTCCGCGTCGGCGGGGTTGCGGGTCATCCGCAGGGCCGTGGGGTAGAGCTGGTCGGCGAACGGTGTCACCGCGGTGGCGAAGTCCAGCGTCTGCTCCCCGTCGCGGGTCTCACCGGTCGTGGAGGCCTGGTCCATTTCGATAGTCGTCAAGATTCCCCCTCAGGACGACCGGACGGTCACTTCCACTCTGTAAGACGCCGCCGAAGGCCTCCAATGATGACATCAATCCGCGTGATACGAGTCACGGGACCCCCGAAACAGTCACCTGCACTGTCCAACGTGAGGTAAAGGCCCGGCGCGCCTCCTGGTCAGGATGCCTACCCGTTTGCGCGTGCCGTACGCTTGCGACGTTCCCCTCCCCGCCGGTCCGGGGAGGCGGCCCGCCCGCCGCAGGCACGTGCGGCACACCCCTTTTCCTTGTGGAGGACCCTGTGGCCCGCGTCGTTGTTGACGTCATGCTCAAGCCCGAGATCCTGGACCCCCAGGGCCAGGCCATCGCCGGGGCCTGCTCCCGGCTGGGCTTCGCGGGGATCGAGCAGGTCCGCCAGGGCAAGCGCTTCGAGGTCGAGGTGGAGGGCGCGGTGGACGAGGCCAAGCTCGCCGACGTCCGCCGCCTGGCCGAGACCCTCCTCGCCAACA
This sequence comes from Nocardiopsis sp. M1B1, assembly GCF_052466615.1. Taxonomy (NCBI): domain Bacteria; kingdom Bacillati; phylum Actinomycetota; class Actinomycetes; order Streptosporangiales; family Nocardiopsidaceae; genus Nocardiopsis; species Nocardiopsis sp. M1B1. The sequence goes on along the minus strand of NZ_CP196194.1, from coordinate 266,830 downwards.
CCGTCATCGAGGAGTACAGCGTGCGCGTGGAGGACTGACCTCCGAGCGTGTGATCCGGAGCACTCCTCGCGCCGCGCCCCTCCCGGAATCCGCCGCCGCCGGAAACCCGCGGAGAAATCCGCGGGAATTCGTCCGCACGGCGTCCGACGTGCCTGAAGCGCCGGAGAGAACGGCCGTGTCCCCCGCCGGGGACGCGGCTGTTCGTTTTACTCCGTCCGCCCTCGGGGAAGGTTCCTAACATGCCGGGATGAACACGACAACGGAGCACGAGAGGTGTACGAATGGACGCCGATTTCTCGATCTCCCTCCCTAGGCAGGCGTACACGGTCGCCGTCGCACGCGATGTCCTGGGCACCCTCCTCGTTCGCGCGGGAGTGTGCCGGGACTGCGTCGACGACATCCTCCTGGCCGTCTCCGAGGCCTGTGCCAACGCGATCGACCACGGCGGACCGGCCCGTGACTACAGGGTCGAGGCGGAGATGGGCGGGCGATGGTGTGAACTGCGGATATCCCATACCGGGAGAGCGCCCGATCCCGTGGCGCTCGCGGAGCGGTTCACCACCGACCACACGCCCCTCCCCGGTCTGGAAGCGGAATCGGGCAGGGGCATTCTGTTGATGCGCTACCTCATGGACGAGGTCGCCTTCGAGGGGGAACCAAGGACGACGGTCCTGCTGCGCAAGCGGCTCACGGCTTGTGACGGACCGCCGGAGGACAGCGCCGCCGAGCAGGTGCCGGCCCAGCGCTACGCCCTGATGTGAGCAGGCCGAGCCGCGTGTCCCCCGGCCCCGGGACGCGGCGGCCAGCGGCCAGGGCCGAGACCGCGCCGACGGCGCGCGTGTCCACCGCCCCGCCGCGAGCGGGGGCCACCCCGTGACGCATCACACAGGGCGCTGCCCGCAGCGCCGGTTCCGCCTGTGGAATGCCACACCGGAACGCGGCGGGTGACCGCGGGAGTTCGGAGCTTCCTCCAAGGAAAAGGCCCCCGAGGGGCTCCGCCGTCGTACCCGACCACAGGTGAGCGGGTACGCTGCGGAGTGCGGACGCACCGTCCCCAGGGACGGGGCCAGGCAGCGGCGTCTCCCTCGCCGCACTCTCCCCGTGCACGCGGGGACGGACTCGACCCGATCTCTCGGAGTGTGCTCATGACAGCCCGTGTGGGCGTCGTCACCTTCCCCGGCTCCCTCGACGACAAGGACGCCGCGCGCGCCGTCGCGCTGGCGGGCGCCGAACCCGTCTCGCTCTGGCACGCGGACGCCGATCTCAGGGGCGTCGACGCCGTGGTGCTGCCCGGCGGCTTCTCCTACGGCGACTACCTGCGCTGCGGGGCCATCGCCCGGTTCGCCCCCCTGATGTCGGAGCTGGTCCCGGCCGCCCGTTCGGGCGCGCTGCCGGTCCTGGGCATCTGCAACGGCTTCCAGATCCTGTGCGAGAGCCACCTGCTGCCCGGAGCCCTGACCCGCAACTCCTCGCTGCGGTTCGTCAACCGCGACCAGGTGCTGCGCGTGGAGAACGCCGGCACCGCGTGGACCGGCGCCTACACCGAGGGCCAGGAGGTCCTGGTGGTGCTCAAGAGCGGTGAGGGCAGCTACGTCGCCGACGAGCACACCCTGGACGAGCTGGAGGCCACCGGCCGCGTCGTGGTCCGCTACGTCGGCGGCAACCCCAACGGCTCCCGACGCGACATCGCCGGGATCACCAACGAGCACGGGAACGTCGTCGGCCTCATGCCGCACCCCGAGCACGCCGTCGAAGCGCTCACCGGCCCCTCCGACGAGGGCCTGGGCTTCTTCTCCTCGATCCTCGCCCACCTGGCCGCCGGTTCGCCGGTGAACGCCTGAGTCGCATCCCGAACTGGAGGGTTGGCCGATGATGGGGCTGCTGCGCTCCAGAAGGACGATGTTCGTCCTCGTGGGGCTGGTCGTGGTCGGACTGGTGGTGTCCGCGGGCATCGGCCTGTTCAACGCCATCGGCTCTGCGCCCGTCGCCTCACCGCCCCCTCCCCAGGGCCAGCAGGACGGGGGCCGGGGCGGCGCCCCGTCCCAGAACCCGCCGCCGGACGTGGACGTGCTCGGCCAGGCGCCCTCCGGTCTGAGCTACGTCTCCGACCCGGAGGCCGACGTCTACTGCGAGGGCACCGAGTGCGTCCGGCTGGTCATGGTCATGACCGAGGACGGTGAGCTGACCGAGGACTCGCGCGAGACCGTCGACACGGTGGTCTCCCACCTCCTCAGCCGGGGCTGGGAGGAGCAGGAGCCCCAGGGAGCGCCCGCGGAGCAGGTCTTCCTCAGCGACGGCGAACACATGCTGGCCGACACCTCCGCCCACGACGAGTCCGAGTCCCCGGCGACGCTGATGCTCGGCGACGCGAGCGGGCCCCAAACGCCCTGACCCGACCTTCCGCGCCGTTGGTCGGACGCCACGGCCCGGCTTCCACCCGCACATCCCGAACGGAACCACGCATGTCTGAAGCACCTGGTCTCGACACCGTCGCCGTGGCGCACGACAACCCCGACACACCCCAGCCGTACGCCGAACTGGGCATGGCCAAGGACGAGTACGAGCGGGTACGCGAGATCCTGGGCCGCCGTCCCACCTCCGCCGAGCTGGCCATCTACTCGGTCATGTGGAGCGAGCACTGCTCCTACAAGTCGTCCAAGGTGCACCTGCGCCAGTTCGGGGAGAAGGCGCCCGAGAACGACGCCCTGCTCGTCGGCATGGGCGAGAACGCGGGCGTGGTGGACGTCGGCGACGGCCGCGCGGTCACGTTCAAGATCGAGTCGCACAACCACCCCTCCTACGTGGAGCCGCACCAGGGCGCGGCCACCGGCGTGGGCGGCATCGTGCGCGACATCCTCACCATGGGCGCCCGCCCCGTCGCGGTGATGGACGCGCTGCGGTTCGGCCCGGCCGACGCCGACGACACCAAGCGGGTGCTGCCCGGCGTGGTGTCGGGCATCTCCTTCTACGGCAACTGCCTGGGGCTGCCCAACATCGGCGGTGAGATCGGCTTCGGTGCCGGGTACATCGGCAACCCGCTGGTCAACGCGCTGTGCATCGGCGTGATGCGGCACGAGGACATCAAGCTGGCGCAGGCGCCCGGCCCGGGCAACAAGGTGGTGCTGTTCGGCTCCACCACCGGCCCCGACGGGATCGGCGGCGCCTCGGTGCTGGCCAGCGCCACCTTCGACGACGAGTCGCACGCCAAGCGGCCCAGCGTGCAGGTCGGCGACCCGTTCATGGAGAAGCTGCTCATCGAGTGCAGCCTGGAGCTGTTCGAGAAGGACCTGGTCGTCGGCATCCAGGACCTGGGGGCGGCGGGCGTGTCCTGCGCCACCACCGAGCTCGCGGCGGGCGGCACCGGCGGCATGCGCGTCCAGCTGGACCGGGTCCCGCTGCGCGACCACCGGCTCACTCCCGAGGAGATCCTCATGAGCGAGTCGCAGGAACGCATGATGGCGATCGTCGAGCCCGCGAAGCTGGACGAGTTCCTGGCCATCTGCGACAAGTGGCAGATCCTGGCCACCGAGATCGGCGAGGTCACCGACGTGACCCCCGAGGAGGCCGAGCGCGGCGGCCGCCTGGTGATGACCTGGCACGGCGAGACCGTGGTGGACATGCCGCCGCGGACCGCCTCCGACGAGGGCCCCGTCTACCAGCGCCCGTACGCGCGCCCGGCCTCGCAGGACTCGCTCCAGGCCGACGACGCCGGGAAGCTGCCCCGGCCCTCCGGCGACGCAGAGCTGCGCGAGCAGGTGCTGCGCGTGCTGGGCGCCCCGGGTGTGGGCGACCCGGCGTGGGTCACCCAGCAGTACGACAGCTACGTGCGCGGCGACACGGTGGTCTCCACCCCGCACGACGCCGGGATGATCCGCGTCTCCGACGACTCCCAGCGCGGCGTGGCCCTGTCCACGGACGGCAACGGCCGCTTCACCCGGCTGGACCCGTACGCGGGCACGCAGCTGGCCTACGCCGAGGCCTACCGCAACGTCGCCGCGACGGGCGCGCGCCCGCTGGCGGTGACCAACTGCCTCAACTTCGGCTCGCCCGAGGACCCCGGGGTGATGTGGCAGTTCGCCGAGTCCACCCGCGGCCTGGCCGACGCCTGCCAGCAGCTGGGCACTCCGGTGACCGGCGGGAACGTGAGCTTCTACAACCAGACCGGTGACGTGGCGATCAACCCGACCCCGGTGATCGGTGTGCTCGGCGTGATCGACGACGTGCGCACCCGGCTGCGGACGGCGTTCGAGACCGACGGCGCCCGGGTGTTCCTGCTGGGCGAGACCCGGCCGGAGTTCGGCGGCTCGGCGTGGGCCGACACGGTCCACGCCCACCTGGGCGGGCTGCCGCCGCGGGTGGACCTGGCCGCCGAGGCCGCCCTGGGCGAGGTGCTGGCCGCCTCCGCCGAGCGGGGCCTGGCCGAGGCCGCGCACGACCTGTCCGACGGCGGCCTGGCGGTCGCGCTGGCCGAGTCGGCGATGCGCGGCGGCCGGGGCGTGCGGGTGACCGTGGACGGGGACGTGTTCACCGCCCTGTTCAGCGAGTCCGGCGCACGCGCGGTCGTCGCGGTGCGGCCGGGCGAGGAGGAGGCGTTCGTGGCGCTGGCCAACGAGCACGGCGTTCCGGTGGAGCAGATCGGCGTCGTGGGCGGCGAGGCCCTGTCGGTCACCCACCCCGGCGGCGCCGTGGAGATCGCGCTGACCGACCTGCGCGCCTCCTACGAGGCGGCCCTGCCCGCCCTGATGGACGGCGTGTGACACTGACCGTTCTCGGCGGGGGCGTCCTTCGGGGCGTCCCCGCCGCGTCGTCTCAGCCGACCCTCATCTGCTCGTCACCGAAGTCGGCGACGATCACCAGGGTCCCGCCCAGCGCGGAGACGTAACGGTCCAGGACGTCCCTCCCTGAACCGGTGGCCGCTCCCGCGTCTTCGTGTACGGCGCCCGGAGGAGGTTTTCCGCGTGGTTGCCGCTGGCTGGGTAGGGGACCGGGAAGAACCGGCAGACCGGGTCCCACGCGGGAACCGGGAGCGTACGGCGACGGAAGGGAGCGCGTGTCATGCGACGCGGCAGGTTGAAGGGTCCCCTGGGCAGCCACGAGCGTCCGGCGAGCGCCCTGGGTTTCCGTGCGGTGCTGGCCGTGTTCGGCGCCCTGGTACTGCTGTTCGGCGCGATCGCCGCGTACGTGTGGACCGACCAGGTCTGGCTGGTCGTCCTGCTCGGCGCGGGCTTCGTCGCCGCGTGCGTGAACGTGTACTGGGTGTCCAGGCGCCGCAGGTACGAGCACCGCTCCCCCTGACGGTCAGGCGACCGGGGTCAGCGTGACGGCCACCGGCCGGTGGTCGGAGTGCGGCACGTCCGGGTTGGCCGGATCGCTCGGCGCCAGGTCGCCCGTGTGCAGAACGTGGTCGATCTGCTGGTCGGAGCCGGTCTCCCCCGGCAGGGTGGGGAAGGGACGCGCGTCCCGGAACGCGTCGAGCAGTCCGTGCTCGGTGAGCAGGCCCCACGCCGGGTCGTCCGGTTCGATGTTGAGGTCCCCCGCCACCACGACGGGCGTTCCGCGCTCCCCCGCCCGGCGGGCGATCTCCGCGATCTCGCTCAGCTGGCGCCGGGAGGACTCGGCGCGGAAGTCGTAATCGGCGGGCTGCACGTGGGTGGAGACCACGGTGACCGCGGTGCCGCCGTGGTCCACGGTCACCTCCAGCGCCTGGGCGCCGGTGGGGCCGCTCGGCGTGAGCGGGTGCCGCCGCTCGCGGGTGACCGGCAGGGAGGTGAGCACGGCGTCGCCCCACAGCGGCCCGTCGGCCGGTCCCCAGTGTGCGGCCATGCCGAGTTCGAGCGCGAGCCGGGACAGCCCGTCGTTGCCGCCGTTGAGCAGCCAGCCCCGGTCCACCTCGCTGAGGACGACGACGTCGGCGTCCAGGCGGCGCAGCGCCTCGGCCTGCTCGGTGACGGAGAACCGGCCGTCCATGCCGAAGCCCATCCGCACGTTGTAGGCGGCCACGCGCAGCCCCTCGGCCCCGCTCGCGGGCGCGGGCGCGAACGCCCGGGCCGCGAACCCGGGCCAGAGAGCGGTGGCCGCCAGGGTGAGCGCGGCCGCCCCCGCGGTCAGCGCGAGTGCGCGCGGGCGCGGAGGCCCACCGGTCTCCGGAACCGGGGAGGACACGGCGGGCAGCAGCAGGACCGCGGCGAGGAAGGGCACGTACGCGTTGGGCACGTACAGGTCGTAGGCGGAGTAGAACGCGAACACCAGTACCACGAACGCCAGCAGGCCCGACGCGGCGGCCAATCCGCTGCGCGCCGCCGACGCCCGCTCGGGCCCGGCGAGCACGGCCCGGCCCGCGCAGGCGGCCAGGGCGAGCTGACCGGCGACCAGCGCCGCCGTGGACGGCAGGGCCGCCGCCCCCGGGGACGCACCGTCCGAGGAGGCCCACGCCAGCCACGCCAGCGCGGCCAGGAGCACGGCGGGGGCCGACCACCGGCTCCGGCCCAGAAGGAGCGGGCGCCGGACGAGGCCCACCGACAGCACGGCGCCCGTGGCGACGGCCGCGGCGCCCAGCGGTGACCCCGCGAGGGTCTGGCCCACCGCCGGATTGGCGGTGTACAGGCCGGTGAGGAAGAACAGGGGCCCCAGCACCAGCCATGCCCGGGGCGGCACGGGACGGGCAGGCTCCGGGGCGGTGTCCCGGACGTTGAGCAGCAGGAGCAGGAGGAACCCGACCTCCGCGGTGACCGGCGCCCACGCCAGGGGTGTCGGCCACCACACGAGGTCGATCACGCCGAAGAGGGAGCGTACGACCGCGGTGGCCGCGATCGCGGCCACGACCCCGGTCACCACCTCGCGTCCGCGCAGGCGTCCGTCGACGGCGGACGCCGTCGCGGTGCACACCAGCCACACGGTTCCCGCGCCGACCGTGGCCGCGGAGACGTACAGCTGCGGGTCGCCGCCCTCGGTGGCCTGGAGCGCCAGACGCCCCGCCGCCATCACCACGGCGGCGGCGCCCGCCAGGGCCGTGGGAGGGATCCGGCGGGCGAGGGGGACGAAGGGGAACGGGGCCAGGAACCAGGCGAGCGCGAACGCGCCCATCGGCGCGGGATCGGTCGTCCCGGCCTGACCGAACACGGTGATCAGGGACGGCAGGAACACCCGGAGGGCGTCCAGGAGCAGCACGGTCCCGACGGCGGCGGCGAGCAGGTCCCGGCGCATGGCCCTCCGCTTCCTCGGTGGACACGAGGAATTCTCATGTTCCGCGCCCGCCGTGGCAAGGGGGTCAAGCGGTACCGGTTCCCGGAAGTGCCGCCGGGGGCGGGGGCACGGGCCCCGTCCCCGGCGCGGAGCGGCTCACCGGCTGCTCAGACGGTGACCAGGGGGATCCGTGCCTTCACGGCCTCGGCGGTCTTGCCGATGTCCACCGGGTCGGAGGTGAGGACCGTCGCCCCCGTCTCCATGGCGACCAGGACCACCATGGCGTCCACGATGTCGCCCGTGCCGGAGATGCCCAGGAGCTTGCCGATCCTGCGGGCCGTCGGATCGTGGAACCACGGCGGAGCGGCCGGGGCGGGGGTCCTCCCCTGCCCCGGCCGCTCCGCTCGGCCTGCTCAGCGGCCCGCGGGGTCCTCCCCGGCCAGGGCGTCCTGGCGGATGAGGTCGGCGGCGCGCTCGCCCAGGGCCAGGACCATGACCATGGGGTTGGGCGTCGGCAGCGTGGGGAACACCGACGCGTCGGCCACCCGCAGGCCGCGCAGCCCGCGCACGCGCAGGCGCGGGTCGACCACGGCGCCGTCGTCGTCGGCGGCGCCCATCCGGCAGGTGCCCGCCGGGTGGTAGACGGTGTGGGCGGCGCGGCGGCCGTACTCGGACAGCTCCTCGTCGCTCCGCACACCGGGGCCGGGGGCGACCTCCCGAGTGATCCAGGACCGGAACGGCTCGGTGGCGGCGACCTCGCGGGCGATCCTGAGGCCGTCCACGATCGTCCTCTCGTCGTAGCCCTCGGGGTCGGTGAAGTACCGGAAGTCCAGCGCGGGCTTCTCACGGGGGTCACCGCTGGTGAGGCGGAGTTTGCCGCGCGAGCGCGCGCGGGGGATGTTCGGCGTCATGCAGACCGCGTATCCGTCGGGCGGGGACTCGTAGCCCAGCCGCTTCGTGTTGTCGTCGAAGGGGACCTGGTAGATGTGGAACATCAGGTCCGGGCGCGGGTCGGAGTCGTCGCGCCGCACGAACAGGCCCGCGTCGGAGTGCATCACCGTGTTCGTCGGGACCGGCCTGCTGGTCTCCCACATGATGATCGACTCGGGGTGGTCGAGCAGGTTCTCGCCGACGCCGGGCAGGTCGTGGCGGGGCTCGACGCCCACCTCTCGCAGTTCCCCGGCGTTGCCGACCCCCGAGAGCATGAGCAGCCGGGGCGAGTCGACCGCCCCCGCGCACAGGATCACCTCGCGGCGGGCGCTGACGGTGGTGCGCGTGCCGTCCGCGGCCGTGGCGCTGACCCCCGTGGCGCGGTCGCCGTCGAACAGCAGCCGGTCCACCCAGGTCTCCAGCATGACGGTGAGGTTGTCGCGCACGTCCATGATCGGGTGGAGGTAGGCCACCGAGGCCGAGGAGCGGTGGCCGGTGTAGGGGTCGTAGGCGATGGACAGGAAACCCGCCCCGCACGCGAAGCCGCCTCCGTGCGAGGTCAGGGCGTTGAAGTCCTCCACCACCGGGACGCCGGCCGCCTCGGCCGCCGAGGCCACCCAGTCCTTGACCATGGTGTTGCGGTCCTTCTCGGCGACCGGGACGATGTTGCACTTGATCCGGTCCGCGTAGGACTGCACGGTGGCGTTGTCCCAGCCCTCGGCGCCCGCCGCGACCCAGTCGTCGAGGTCCTCGGCGAACGGCCGGAAGCTGATGAGCGTGTTGTGCGAGGAGCACCCGCCGAGCACGCGGGCCCGCGAGTGCAGGATGTGGGAGTTGCCGCGCGGCTGCTCGACGGTGGTGTAGCCGTAGTCGAGTTCCCCGTCCAGAACGCTCAGCCAGTCGCGCAGGCGCAGGACGTGCTCCAGGCCGCGGTCGTCGGGACCGCCCTCGACCAAACACACGGTGGTGCCGGGGTCCTCGGTGAGCCGGTTGGCGATCACCGATCCGGCGGTGCCGCCTCCCACGATCACGTAGTCATAGGTGCTCTCGGTCGGGTTCACGGTCCGGTTCCTCTCGTCGCTCGTCACCGTCAGCCGAACCAGCGCTGCGGTTCGGGGGAAAGGTTGCGGTAGACGTGCTTGGCCTCGCGGTACTCGTCCAGGCCCGCGAGCCCGAGTTCGCGGCCGATCCCGCTGCGGCCGTAGCCGCCCCACTCGGCGCCGGGGAAGTAGGGGCCGTAGTCGTTGATCCAGACGGTGCCGTGGCGCAGGGCCGCCGCGACGCGCTCCCCGCGGGCGGTGTCGTCGGTCCACACGCCGCCGGAGAGGCCGTAGTCGGTGTCGTTGCCCAGCTCGACGGCCTGCTGCTCGGTCTCGAAGCGCTCCACGGTCACGACCGGGCCGAACACCTCGGTCTGGACGATGTCCATGGCGCGGTCGCAGTCCACGAACACGGTGGGCCGGTAGAAGTAGCCCTGCGCGAGGTCCGGGTCGTCGGGCCGCCTGCCCCCGGCGATGATCCGGGCGCCCTCCTCGACTCCGCGCGCGACCGCGGCCTCCACCTTGGCGCGGTGCTCGGCTGACACCAGCGGGCCGCAGCGCACACCCTCGTCCTGGCCGCGGCCGATGCGGATGGCCTCGGCGCGGCGGGCGAGTTCGGTGGTGAAGGCGTCGTGGACGTCGTTGTGCACGATGAGGCGGGCCCCGGCCGAGCAGACCTGTCCGGAGTGGAAGAACGCGGCGCTGAGCGCGTAGTCCACGGCGGTGTCCAGGTCCACGTCCGGGAAGATGATGTTGGGGTTCTTGCCGCCGAGTTCCAGGGCGATCTTCTTGACCGTCTCGGAGGCCGCCGCCATGATCCGCCTGCCGGTGGCCAGACCGCCGGTGAAGGAGACCAGGTCCACGTCGGGGTGCTCGGACAGCGGGGCGCCCGCGTCGGGCCCGCTGCCCGTGACCAGGTTGACCACGCCCGCCGGGACCCCCGCCTCGGTGGTGAGCTCGACCAGCTTGGCGGTGGTGACCGGCGTGATCTCGCTGGGCTTGACCACCATGGTGTTGCCCGCGGCCAGGGCCGGGGCCATCTTCCAGGCGAGCTGGAGCAGCGGGTAGTTCCAGGGCGTGATCATGCCGCAGACGCCGACGGGCTCGTAGACCACCTTGCTGTGCACGCCCTCGGGCGCGGAGACGAGGCGGCCCGCGTCCTTGTCGGCGAGACCGGCGTAGTAGCGGAAGACGCCGGTGACGTCGTCGACGTCGATCCCGCCCTCCTCGATGGTCTTGCCGGTGTCGAGGGACTCCATGACCGCGATCTCCTCGCGGTCGCGCTGGAGCAGGTCCGCGATGCGGTCGAGGACGCGTCCGCGCTCCCCGGCGGGGGTGCGGGGCCACTCCCCGCCGTCGAAGGCGCGGCGGGCCGCGGCGATGGCCTCCTCGGAGTCGGCCCTTCCGCCCTCGCTGACGATGGTCAGGACGGAGGCGTCGGCGGGGTTCAGGATCTCCCGCACCCGGCCGTTGCCGGCCGCCCGCCACCGGCCGTCGATGTAGAGGCTGGTGGCCGTCGCCGACCCCGGTTCCGCCAGGTAAGGCACGGACGGAAGGGTTACGTAGAGCTCGTTCACGGGTCCGGTTTGCCCCGGATCGTTAGTCACAAACAGCCTCGTCTCATCCGAATCTTCCGCCATGTCCGCCTTGGAGACCGGACTGATCTGCGCGAACGACCCGACCAGCGGGGTCGCCCGTGGTCCGGCCCGCGTCACACCCGGGCCAACAACTACTCGGGGTGACGATCGGGGGAGCGGCGGAACACCCGCGCCTGGGGAAGACGGGGACGAGAGTTTGACGTACATTGAGGTGTGCCCTTAGTTGAGGCATACCTAAGCGGGTTCGTCCGGACTCCCGAGCCCCCGCGGCACGGACCGCGCCCACCGCGCACCCCTTGAGGAACCGCCCATGCTGTTGGAACAGGAACGCCGTGACGTCTGCCTGACCGCCCGCGCCCTCGCTGCGGACCCGGACACCGCGCCCGGCGAGTCGGGGACCGTCAGCGTCCGCAGCGGCGACCTGGTGGTCGTCACGCCCCACGGCGTCCGCCTCGACCAGATCCAGCCCGCCGACTGCCCGGTGATGTCGCTCGACGACCGCGTGCTGGAGGGGAGGCGCGACCCCGCCGCCGAGGCCACCCTGCACATGGCCGTGCACCGCCTGTCCGCCGAGCACGACCGCGACGTCACCGCCGTGGTCAACGCGTTCACGACCGACACCGTCGCGGTGTCCTCGGTCCTGGCCGAGCTGCCCGCCATCCACCACCGCGCCGCCGGTCTGGGCGGGGCGGTCGCCGTCACCCCGTACACCACCTACGGCACCGGCGAGATCGCCGACCACGCCGTCAAAGCGCTCAAGGGCCGCGACGCCGCGCTGCTCGCCGACCACGGCGGCCTCGCCCTGGGCCGCGACCTGGGGCACGCGCTGGAGAACCTGCGGCTGCTCGACTGGCTCAGCGGCGCGTACTTGAGGGCCCGCCAGCTCGGCGAGCCCCGTGTGCTGTCCGAGGACGAGCTGGCCCGGGTCCGCGAGCGCGACACCTACGGCTGGGCGGGCCCGGACATCCTCTGATCAGACCTCGTCGTCGTCAGGAATCTCGTCCGGCTGCGTCCAGGCCAGGTACAGGGTGGGAACCGCGACGTGGGCCATGTAGATCACCCACAGCACGGGCAGGAACAGCTCCTCCGGGAAGTACAGGTGATCGGGCGTTGGCCCCTCCAGTACAGCGACCGCGAGGAACGCTGCGAGGATGAGCGCCGACGTCACCCCGTGCCCGGTCCGGGTGGCCCGGTCCAGCTCGGCGCGCTGGCGCTCGTCCATGTTGCGGTAACCGGCCCTCACCCCAGTGGCCCGGCTCAGTCGCGTGTTGACCACCACCGCCGCGACGAGGAGCACGAGGAAGGCGGGCAGCAGCACGGTCATCGTCAGCGTCGTGCCGGGCTGGAACAGGGCGGCGGTCAGGAGCACCGTGGCGGCCAGAAAGACCAACACGAGCAGGACCGTGTGGTTTCGTCGCCGGGACCGCGAGGCCCGGAGCCTGCGGAGCTTCGGTTTCTCCTCGAACCCGCGGCGCCCCGGGTTCTCCGCGCTCAGCCGGGCGGCGCGTTCACGGTCCTCCCGGATCTGGGTGGAGCGCAGCTTCGGGAGGATGTTGGACAGGAACATCGGGGGTCTCCTTCGGGTCACTGACCGATACGGGGAAGGGCTCAGGGGTTCTCCGCGATCCCCGGCCGTCAGACCTCCTCGTCGTCCGTGTCGTCGAGCACCTCGTCGGGGCGGGTCCAGGCCAGGTAGCAGGCCGGGAAGGCCGCGTGGCACATGGTCGTGAGGACCACCAGTGGCACGAGGACGGCCATGAGGAGCCGTGCGCTCAGCTCCAGGTTGCTGACCCAGCTGCCGAAGACACCGCCCACCACGAGCAGGACACAGAGGAGGACCATGGTCACGTTGTGTCCCACACGGGCGGCGTGGTCCATCTCGGCGCGCTGGAACTCGTCCAGCCCCTCGTAACCGCCCACCCAGCGCACGGCGACGTTGACGTGCGTGGCGAGCAGGGCCGAACCCACCAGCAGCAGGCCGTAGAGCGTCAACGGCACGTAAGACCCGGACACCTCGCCCATGAGCCCAACAGCGAAGGACGCCGCGGCCAGCACGGTGACGAGGGTGAACACGGCCACCGTCAGGCGGCGGCGGGACCGCGCGGCCCAGAAACGGCGACGGCGCGGGTTCTCGATGTAGGCGCGCAGCCGCTCCTGCTTCTGCGAACCGGGCTTGCTGACGAACATGCGGGTTTCTCCTCGGGTTGGGGGGCTACTGACCGATGCGGGGGAAGGGCTCGGTGGAGAAGACGACCTCCACCGGAACCTCGAAGTAGCGCGCGACGCGCAGCGCGAGGTGGAGGCTGGGGCTGTACTCGCCCCGTTCCAGGTAGCCGACCGTCTGGTAGTGCACGCCCAGCGCCTCGGCCAGTTGGCGGCGGGACACGCCGCGCTCCGCCCGCAGCATCGCGATCCGGTTGTAGACGGCCTCGCCGCCTCCGGCCGCGGCCCTGGGGCGGCGGCCGGCCGCCCCGCCGCTCTCAGCGGACACTCCGCACCGCCCTCTCCCGGACCGCCTCGGCGCCCGACCGGGCATCCGCACTCATCACATCGATCCTCCGTTCCGTCATCCTCCTGCTGCTATTGATAGTACATATACTACATCCTGAATAACAGGGGATACAGGGCGGGGTCGAAGGCGGACCACGGAACGCGGTGGACCGCCCCCGAGCGGGGAGCCGAGCCGCGACGCGGAGAACGCGTTTCGAACACGGTGCCGGGGAAGAGGAAAAACGGGTGTGGACAACCCCCCACGCGGCTCCCGGAACGGGACAATGGTGCCGACAACGACGCCGAACGGCAGGAGACCCCATGCGCTGCAGCTACATCAGGCTCCTCGTCAACGACTACGAGGCCTGCTTCCGCTTCTACTCCGAGGTGCTCAAGCTCCCCGTGCTGCGCGGGGACGAGGGCAGCCGCTACGCGGAGTTCGACGTCGAGTCGGGGACTCGGCTGGCGATCAACCAGCGCGAGGTGATGGCGGAGGCCCTGGAGACCGACACCGCCGACCCGGCGCTGCCGAACCAGGACCGGTTCGCGGTGATCTTCGAGGTGGACGACGTCGACGCCACGGCCGCCAGACTGGTCTCGGACGGCGCCCGGCAGGTGATGGAGCCGCGTGACTGGACCGCCTGGGGCATCCGCGCGGCGCACTTCCGCGACCCCGACGGCTACCTGCTGGAGATCAACAGCCCGCTGATCCCCGTGGCGGAGGTCTGATCCCGCCTCCCCGGACGGGCTCCCCTCAGCCGGACAGGTGCTCCACCACCAGCTCGTTCACCCGGTCCGCGCGCTCGACCCCGAGCAGGTGCGCGGCGCCGGAGACGACCTCGAACCGGGCGCCGGGGATCCCGTCCGCCAGCCTGCGGCCGTGGCCGGGCGGCAGCATCGGGTCGTGGGCGGCCGACACCACCAGGGTCGGCACCCGCACGGAGGCCACCAGGTGGCGCTGGTCCATCCCGGCCACGGCGTCGCACACCGCGGCGAAGCCCTCGGGGTCGAGTCCGCCGAACTCCTCGGCCAGCCGGGCCACGACCCGCGGCCGCTCCTCGCCCATGTCCGGGGTGAACCAGGGCCGCACCACATCCGCGGTCACCGACTCCAGGCCCGACGAGCGCACCCGGGAGGCCAGCAGGTCCCACCGGTGCGTCCGCGGGGTGCGGGGCGCCGCGGCCAGCAGCACGAGGCGTTCCAGGGTGCGCGGCGAGTTGGCCGCGATCCACACCAGCAGCGCCCCGCCGAGCCCCGCGCCCACCGCGTGGACCCGGGTCAGCCCCTGGGCCTCCAGGACGCCGAGCAGGTCCAGGGCGAGTTCCTCAAGGGTGTAGGGGCCCTCCGGGGCCGGAGAGGAGCCGTGCCCCCGGTGGTCGACCCGCAGGACCCTGTGGTCGCAGGTGAGTTCGGGCAGTTGCGGTTCCCAGATCGACATCGTGGTGCCGAAGGGCGGCACGAGCAGTACGACGGGCGCGTGCCGGGGACCGTCGAGCCGGTACTGGAGCGGAATCAAGGTCATGGAACCTCCGAGTCGCCAGAACGCCAGGTTATCGGCAGAGTCCCGTTCGGGGCCGCACCCTTTCTCCCGTTTTCCGTCCAGTGGAGGACCGTAACTGACCTCCACACTTCCTAGAGTCCTCGTGTACCGAGTCGGACAGGGCGAGAAAGCGGTGGTCATGGTGGTCACGACGACGAGCACGGTGGACGTGGAGCGCGCGAGCCTCCTGCGGTTCCTGGAGGACCAGCGCGACTTCCTGCGCCTCACGGTCCGGGGCCTGGACGACGAACAGGCCGCGCGGCGCACCACGGTGAGCGAACTGACCCTCGGCGGACTGGTCAAGCACGTGACCCGGGCCGAGCGCAACTGGATCGGGTTCGTCCGCGACGGGGAGGTCTACCCGAAGACGGACTACGAGGACCCGGCCACCTGGGAGGAGCAGGCCGACAGCTTCCGGTTGCTGGAGGGCGAGACCCTCGACGGCGTCCTGGCCGACTACGCGCTGGCCGCGCGGGAGACCGAGGCGTTCGTCAACGGCCTGCCGGACCTGGAGGTCAGCCACCGGCTCCCGGACGCGCCGTGGTTCCCCGAGGGCGCCTCCTGGTCCGCCCGCGACGTGCTGCTGCACATCATCCGCGAGACCGCGCAGCACTGCGGGCACGCCGACATCCTGCGCGAGGCCCTGGACGGCCAGAAGAGCATGGGCTGACGAGGCCGCTCACCCGACCCGGTTTCCGGGCGGTACCGGCGGCGGGGAACACTCACGGAGCAGAGAGTCCAGTTCCCCACCGCCGCCCTTCTGTATATTTTTCTGTACAGTTGAGGAATGGCGATTCTCGAGCACACCCAGGAGATCAGCGTCACCGACGCGGCGAGACGCGGCGTCGCCGGCATCGTCCACGACGCGGAACAGGGGTCCGAGGTCATCGTGACCCGGAGGCGTGAGCCGGTCGCGGCCGTGGTCGCGTTCTCCCGGCTCACAGAACTGGAGCAGGCCGAAGCAGACCTCAGAGACCTCGCTCTGGTCATGGCACGGGATCTCACCGACAGCGGGCGGCGGACCTCCCTGGACGACGTCCTGAACGCTTTCGGGCACAGCCGTGCCTCGCTCGAAGAACTTCCCGAGGACTGATGGCCGAGATCTCCTTCACCGACGCCGCCATCGACGATCTGCGGCGACTCGGTCCGGACGCGGTGCCCAAGGTCCTGAAGAAGGTTCTCCTCCTGGAGGAGAACCCGGAAGCCGGGTACCCCCTGGGCGGTGAACTCACGGGGTTCCGCAAGTTGGTCGTGGGACGCAACACCTGGCGTGTCGTGTACCGCGTGACCGACGGGAAAGACGTGGAGATCTGCGAGGTCTGGGCCGTGGGCGAGCGTGCGGACGCCCAGGTCTACGCCGAAGCCTCCTTACGGGTTCGGGAGGCGTCGAACGCGACCCCCGTAGCCCGGCGACTCGCGGCCGTCATCGAGCGCCTCGGCAAACCGGCGGGCGGCGTGGCCCACGAACCGGTTCCCCCGAGGGAACCCGTCCCGAAATGGCTGGCCGAACGCCTCGTCCACAGCGTCGGCATAGCTCCCGAGAAGGTGGCGGCTCTGGACCTCGAACAGGCCGTAGACCTCTGGAGCGACTTCCGCGCACGCCCCCGCTGAGATCCGCGTTCCGAAAGGCCGCCCGGACAGCGGAAACGACGGGGGCGCCCCCACTGACCTGTGGGAACGCCCCCGGTTACGAGGTGGCGAGGGTCGCTTCCGCATCCCCCCTCAAAGTACGGAAGCGACCCTCGCGCTGGGAAGCGGCCGGCGACTCCTCCCCCCTGGAGTCGCGGCCTTGAAGGCCTGCCGCGGAAACGACCCGGTCGTTCCGCGTTGATGGAGACACTACCCACCACACCCTCGAAGAACAACCCTGAGTCACGGGGAACTACTTAAAGTGATCGTCATTCCTCGGCAGGCGGCGGGCCAAGCGTGTGTGCGCAGCGTCAAACCGGGGTCATGACGGGGCGCTCGGGGACCGCGCTTAGCCTGGTCTGGTGAGATCACCGCTCCTCAGCCCACGGTGGCTCGGCATCCACCTGCTCGCCGTGCTGGTCGGCGTCGTCTGCGTCGCCGGTACCGCCTGGCAGTTCGTCCGCGCCTTCGAGCCCGACCGCGAGGTCATCACCAACCCGGTCGAGGACCTGGCCGGCGCCGTGCCCGTCTCGGACCTGCTCGAACCGGGCCAGTACATGCACCCGGACTCCTTCGCCAACAGTGCGGTGGAGGCCAGCGGCAGCTACGACGCCGACGCCCAGCTGCTGGTGCCGCGCGTCGTGGACGGCGTGCTCGGCTACGACGTCATCGTCCCCCTGGTCACCGACGACGGCGCCGCCGTCACCGTCAACCGGGGTTGGGCCGAGGAGGGCCAGGACATCCCGCCCGCGCCGGGGGGCGAGGTCACGGTCACCGGCTGGCTGCTGCCTCCGGCGGGCTCGGAGGGGGTCGTGCCGGTGGACGTCTCCGAGGGCCAGGTCGAGCGCATCGCCACGTCCGTGCTCGTCAACGAGTGGGACCACCCGCTCTACGAGGGCTACGTCACCCTGCCCGAGACGGACCCGGCCACGGCCTCGCTCGTCCCGGCGCCGCCGCCCGAGCCGCCCACCGGGTTCACCGTCAACTGGCGCAGCCTCAGCTACACCGTGCAGTGGGCGATGTTCGGCGTCTCCGCCGTGGTCTTCTGGGTCCTGCTGATGCGCCGGGAGCTGCGCGAGGGCGGCTCCCGGGAGGATCAGCCCGCGGTAGCGGGCTCCTGAGCCCGTCCGGCCTCGCGGTCCTTGGCCTGCTCCGAGCGCACGATCCGGTGCTCGACCACGAAGCCGAGCACGGGGATGGTGCCCGCGAGCGCCACGCCCAGCGTGCGGGAGGCGCTCCAGCGGCGGTCCAGGGCGACCCACAGGACCACGAAGACGTAGGCCATGTAGATGTAGCCGTGCGGCATCGCGATGTAGAGCATGAGCGGCGACTCGGGGCCGAACCAGTGCTCCAGGCCCTGCGGCGCGCCCACCAGGGAGAACCGGGCGGTCTCTCCCACCAGGTACTTGGCGGGCATGGCCACGAAGGTCAGGCCCAGCAGGAAGACTCCGGTCACGTACGCGAGCACCCGGTACAACGCGAACGACACGCGCCTCTTGTCCACGGCTGATCCCCCTCAGACGACTGCGTCCCCGCTCCGGCGGGACAGGTCCGCGGGCGGGCGGAAATCAGCCTAAACGCTGTCCGGTACCCCGGGCGCCCGGGGTACCCGGGGCCGGACGATCTCACATCACCGCAGGTCGGGTCACCTGCCCGAGACGCGGTCCGGGCTGCTCCACCGGCCGTCGGACTCGGTGGTCCACGCCTTGGGGATCATCCGCAGCGCGAGATAGGCGTCCACGAGCCGGATCGGGAGGAAGAGCAGGCCGTAGACCAGGTAGGACGGCCGCCGCCGGATGGCCGCCATCAGGCAGGTGAGCATGTAGTCCGGGATGAACAGGCCGATGGCGATCGCCAGCAGCGGCAGGAAGGCCGTCACCGCCGTGAAGGCCTCCCCGGCGAACGGCAGGCTCAGGAAGAACTCGCCGCCCAGCGTCCCCGCCAGGACGAACAGGCCGACCACGGTGGTGACCAACAGCACGGCGGAGACCAGGACGACCTCCAGGATGTACAGCGCCAGGCAGGCCCAGAACAGGCTCGGCCACACCCGGTGGCGCCGGACGGTCTGCCAGAAGCCCAGCGTCCACCTGGTGACCTGCTTGTAGTAGTCCCGGAAGGTGAACGGGTCCTGGCTGTAGGCCTTGGTGTCGGGGTTCATCGAGACCCTGCCGAGGCGTTTGTGGTGCACCTCGAAGGTCATGTTGAAGTCCTCGATCACCAGCCCCTTGGGGTTGACCTCGATCTCCCTGAGCGCCTCGCTGCGGTAGACGCTGGCGAAGCCCGGCACGATGAAGGCCGTGTTGGCGTGCCGCCAGGTCTGCCCGAAACGCATGAGGTACTGGAGCATGAAGTACAGGCGGTCCCGGTAGGCCGAGATCATCCGGCCGACGAAGCCGCGCTCCTTCGGCTTCCACTCCGAGACGACGAAGCCCGCGACCGCCGCCACCGACGGGTCGGCCAGCTGCCGCCGGGCGCCCTCCACGTACCCGGGGTCGAGCTCGGTGTCGGCGTCCAGGATGAGGACGCCGTCGTAGTTGTCGGTCAGCGAGAACTCCTCGATGACCGCCTCGATGGCCCCGGCCTTGCCGCGGTTGGTGAGGAGTTCGAGGACGTTCACGCCGGTCTTGGCCGCGATCTGGGCTGTGGAGTCCCTCGACGAGTCCGAGACCACGTAGACGTCCCAGCGGTCGAACAGCCCCGTCGCGGAGGCGATGGCGCCGCCGATGACGGGTTCCTCGTTGTGCGCCGGGATGATGACGGCCAGGGACACCTCCCGCCCGGGATCCGCCGTCCGGGCCGCCACCGCGGCCGAGGCGCCCCCCTCGGAGGCGTCGCCGCCCCGCTCGGCGAGTGCGGTGCCGCCGGAACCGCCCGCGCCCACCAGGACGCGTTCGCGGGCCCCGCCCCCGACGGCGCCGCGGTGTCCGGCGCGCGGTGACCGGAGCACGGCGCGCACCGAGTCCTCGCCCAGGCGCACGAGTCCGACGACGGTCCACAGCAGCAGGTTGGCGCCGAAGGCCAACCACAGGAACACGTAACCCAGGGCGCCGAGGCCGGAGGCCTCGGCCACGTCCGTCGCGTAGCCGAACCAGTAGACAAAGAGTGCCGCGGCCAGGGCGAGGGCGATGAGCCCGATCAGCAGGCCGCCTATGAAACGTGCGGTACGCACAGCGCTAGGACCCTCCGAAGTTCTCGGTTTCGGACCGACATCAACCCGCAAAGTCGGTGTTAGCTTGACGCCCTACGACACCGAGAGGTTCACCCGGGTTCGCTGTCCTATGTAGGCCACGCAAATCGTATACACGGGCTTGCGGAAGATGGTAACCATAAGAGGATATTTGTGAGCAGTAGCTACGGCTCGTCTGTGGTTTGTCCAACATTGTCCAGATTCTGGAAAAATCTGCGGAAAGTGACCAGCGGAGAGAAGGAGAATGCTCGGAGTGATCGGCGTTCCGTCCTCATCCTCATCCGGTTCCACTCGAATCCCACAGGCCACCAGCCCGGGGGGTTACTCCGCCATGAGCAGCCAGGACGGTGCGTCACGCACCGTGGCACTGCACCAGCCGCACTACCTTCCGTGGCTGGGGCTTTTGGATAAAATTGACCGTTCCGACCGTTTCATCATCCTCGACAACGTCCAGTTCGAGCGCCGCGGATGGCAGAACCGCAACTACGTCGGCGGCGGCGGAAAACCCGTCCTGCTGACCATTCCGGTCGTCCAGGGCAGCCGGAACGACCTCATACGGGACAAGGTTGTTGACAACAGTCAGAAATGGAAGTCAAGACACTACAAGGCACTCGCGGAACACTGCTACCGCAAAGCGCCCTACTGGAAGGATTACCGCGACGAAATCGCCCACCTGTACGAACAGGAGTGGGACGGTCTCGCGGACCTGTGCGTAGCGACCACGCGCATGCTGATGCGGTGGTTCGGGATCGACACGCCGCTGTTGCTGGCCAGTGAGATCGGGGACTTCCCCGGCCGCAAGAGCGAGCTCCTCGCCCAGATCTGCGCCAAGACCGGCGCGCACACCATGCTCTCGGGCGACGGCGCCCGGGACTACCTGGAGCCCGAGACCCTGCGCCGCTACGGGATCGGCGTCCGGTGGCAGGACTTCCGCCACCCGGTGTACCCGCAGCACGGGCGTGCCCCGGCCGACTTCGTCCCCCGTCTGTCGGCGATCGACCTTCTCCTCAACACCGGCCCGGAGGCACTGCACGTGCTCAGGCAGGCGAGAACCCAGAGCTGACCCGGACACGGGTCCACCACAGCGCCGCGCCACCGGGCGCGGCGCCGCTCCTCGGGAAAAACCCGATCGCTCTCTAGGCAAAGGACGGGAAACGGTATGACGACGGACTGGTCCCAGGAACGCATCCTGGTGTTCGCGCCCCACCCCGACGACGAGACGCTCGGCTGCGGCGGCCTCATGAGCAAGGCCAAGGCGGCCGGCGCCGAGGTGTTCGTCCAGTTCCTCACCGTCGGGGACACGGCCGACATGTCTCCCAAGGGCTTCTCCACGGCGGAGGAGCGCTACGCGGAGATCAAGAAGGTCGCCGACCACTTCCGCTGGGACGACTGGCACATGGCCCTGCCCGGCGACCAGTACCACCTGAGGCTCGACTCCGTCGCCCGGGTGGACCTCGCCCAGCTGATCGAGCGCGAGAGCCCGCTGTCCATCGAGCGGCTCCGCCCGACCGTGGTGCTCGGACCGCACCACTCCAGTTACAACCAGGACCACCGGGCCGTGGCCGAGGCGGTGCACACCGCCCTGCGCCCGTCCAACACCGCGCTGCGCCACCACCCGCGCCTGGCCCTGGCCTACGAGGAGGCCGCCGACCACTGGCGCTCGGAGCCGCTGTGCCCGCCCAACCTCATCGTCGAGCTGGACGAGGTGCAGGTGGTCGACAAGCTCCACGGCATGCAGCTGTACGGCTCCCAGTCCCACCAGCACCCGCACACGCGCTCCGAGCCCACCCTGCGCAGCCTCGCCGTCCTGCGGGGCATGCAGGCGGGCGTGGCGCTCGGGGAGGGCTTCCACGTGCTGCGCTGCCTGGCCTGAGCGCTCCCGAGACCGCGGTCGGCGGTGCCGTGCGCCGCCCCACCGTGCGCGCGGCCGCGACGACCGCGCACACACGCCGCTCCCCGTCGGGGAGCGGCGAGAGAGAACACCGAGTGGAGGGGAAACCATGAAGGCTGTAGTCACCGGAGGAGCCGGCTTCATCGGCTCGCACCTGTGCGACCACCTGATCGCCCGGGGCCATCAGGTCACCGTCCTGGACGACCTGTCGACCGGGTCCCCGGCGAACCTGGCCCAGGCGCAGGGTTCGCCCGGGTTCCGGTTCGTGGAGGGGGACGTCCTGGACCGGGAGCTGGTCGACTCCCTGGTCGCCCCGGCGGACGCCGTGTTCCACCTCGCGGCGGCCGTGGGCGTGTACAACATCGTCGACAACCCGCTGCGCTCCCTGCGGATCAACCTGCACGGGACGGAGAACGTGGTGGAGGCGGCCGTGGCGCACCGCGTGCCCTACATGGTCGCCTCGACCAGCGAGGTCTACGGCAAGAACGACGCCGCCGGGCTGAAGGAGGGCGACGACCGCGTCTACGGTCCGGCGACCAAGAGCCGCTGGTCCTACGCCGCGGCGAAGGGGCTGGACGAGCTCGTCGCCTACGTGCACGGCGTCGAGTCGGGCGTGCCGTGCGTCATCACCCGCTTCTTCAACGTGGTCGGCCCCCGCCAGACGGGCCGGTACGGGATGGTGGTCCCGCGCTTCGTGGAACAGGCGATGGCGGACGAGCCCATCACCGTGTACGGGACGGGGACGCAGCGCCGCTGCTTCGGCTCGGTGTTCGACGTGGTGCCCGCGCTCCTGCGGCTGATGGACACCCCCGAGGCCTACAACCAGGCCGTCAACCTCGGCGGGCACGAGGAGGTCTCCATCAAGGGCCTGGCCGACCGGGTCGTGGAGCTGGCCGGTTCGAGGAGCGCGATCACCTACGTCGACTACGAGGAGGCCTACGGCGAGGGCTACGAGGACATGCAGCGCCGCTACCCGGACACCTCGCTGGCGGCGCGGCTGATCGGGTACCGCCCCGAGCGCGACCTCAACGACATCATCCGTTCGATCATGGAGCACCGCCGCGCGGTCGGCTCCGTACCGCAGCCGGCGTAACCGAACCGGAAGGGACCGGTCCGGGGCGCCCTCTCCGCCTCGGCCGACCGACACGAGACAGGACGACGAAGGGCCACGGCTCCGGCCCTTCCCCCGACGGGACGGTCGCGCGTCCCGGCCGGGTCCCGGTGCTCCCCCATGCCCGCACGAGGGCGACCGGCGCCGGTGGACCGCGGGCCCGCCGAGGGCATGGACGGGTGCGTCCGCCTCCGGGCGGCGCGGACGAGGGGGCCGGGTCCTCAGAGCGCCAGCAGCACCGACACCACCAGGACACAGCTCAGGGCGAGCACGCCCGCGCACAGGAGCGCCATCGCCCACGGGCCCGCCACGGACGGCGAGGGCCGACCGGTTCCCGGAACGGGCGCGCCGTGCCCGCCGGCCCGCCACCTCAGCCACACGTGCGCGGCCAGCACCCCCGCCAGGAGCAGCAGTCCGACCGTGGTGGCCACGCGCACCTCGGGCGGAGCCTGCGGGAAGGTGTCGTCGCCGGGGGCCAGGGAGCCGCGCAGGAAAAGCAGCCCCACCACGACCAGCAGGGCGATCGTGCGGTGCCAGGACATCAGGGTGCGCTCCGGTTGCATGCCGGGGTCGCGTTCGACGGGAGTGGTCACAGCAGGTGGCCCAGCAGGACCAGGGCGCACACCAGCCCCACCGCCAGGGCGGTGACGAGCGGGAGCGCGCTCAGTTTCAGGGCCGCGCCACGGCTCATGAGCCGTTGCACGCGGTACCAGCGCAGCGGGGCGTAGACGGTGATGACCCCGGCCAGCACCGCCAGCAGCAGGCCGACCGCGGTGCGCGGCCCCTCCGCCCAGCCCAGCGGGAGCAGGTGCAGGACGGCGACGGCGCCGGCGAGCAGGGCCAGCGCGGTGCGCACCCAGGCGAGGAAGGTCCGCTCGTTGGCGAGGGTGAACCGGTAGTCCACGGGACCCTCCGCGTCCCGCGGAGAGGCTTCGGAACCCATCCCGCACCCCCTTTCACCAGGGACGATCCCGGATTCGACCCCGAACCGGGCCGGGCCCGCCCCGTGGGGCCCGCGTCCCTCCAGTCGACACTAGCCGTCGTCCCTCTTTCCTCCCAAACAGGTATGTAAGGCGTGTTATGGCGTAAAACAACCGGGTTGAGGGGTGGTTCACCGGCCGAGGCAGGCATGCGGAACAAACGAACGGGCACGACCGCTGTAGCACTGAGAGATGGCGGTTGGCCGACGGTCGACACCAACCAACGAACAGATACAGGAGACCACGTGCCCACGGTCGAGCTCACCAAGGACAACTTCGCGGAGACGCTGAAGGACAACGACTTCGTCCTCATCGACTTCTGGGCGGACTGGTGCGGTCCCTGCCGGCAGTTCGCCCCGGTGTTCGAGACCTCCTCGGAGAAGCACACCGACATCGTCCACGCCAAGGTGGACACCGAGGCGCAGCGCGAACTCGCCTTCGAGTTCAAGATCCAGTCCATCCCGACCCTGATGATCGTGCGCGAGCGCACCGTCATCTACAACGAGCCCGGGGCCCTGCCCTCCGAGGCCCTGGAGAGCCTCATTACGCAGGCCAAGGAGCTGGACATGGACGAGGTGCGGGAGAAGATCGCCGAGCAGGGCGGCTCCCCGGAGTAGCACTTCCCGGGGAAGCACTCCCCGGAGCGGCGAGAACCGGTTCCGCGCGCCCCGGACGCCCCCTCCCCGGAGGGTGGCGTCCGGGGCGTTCGCGCGTCCGGACGGGGCCCGGCCGGACGGGCGCGGCGGCGGCCTCCGGGCGGGGCGCCGCCCCGTCCCGGCAGGAGACCGGACCCCCGCCCCGGTAGGACCGAAAAGGTGGGATTGGGAAGACCGAAAAGTCATCAAGAGGTTTGCGGCCGGTCACCTGTCCACCCGCCCAGCGGGTTTCGGCCCGCCCGGGGGCCGCTCCCCCCGGACGGGAGGAACCGCACTCCAGAGGCGGTCCGCACCTCCTTCGGTGACGGGAGGACAACGCCTCGCGATCGCCACGCCTCCGAGTTCACCGCCCACGTTCACCTTCGCCACGGGGTTCGTTCACCGTTGCTTCATACGGACATATTTGCATGGGTTCGACCGCGCTCCGCGGCTCCGGCCGCGCACCTCCCGCGCACGCACAGTCCGATCCGGAAGTGGCCTCATGTCTGTCAGCAACACCGCCTCCCCTCGCGGCACCGAGACCGGTCGCGGCGTCGCCCCCGACACCGTCCGGTACAACCGCGAGGTTCCCGACCTGGGCGACCCCGTCTTCGACGTCTCCGGGCTCTCCATCTACTACGGCTCCAACAAGGCCGTGCGCGACGTGGACCTGAAGGTGGGCCCCCGTCAGATCACCGCGATGATCGGGCCGTCCGGTTGCGGCAAGAGCACCGTGCTGCGGACCCTGAACCGCATGAACGACCTCATCCCCGGCGCCCGCATCGAGGGCAAGGTCACCTACCACGGCGAGGACCTGTACGCCTCGGAGGTGGACCCCATCGAGGTGCGCCGCCGGATCGGCATGGTCTTCCAGAAGCCCAACCCGTTCCCCAAGTCGATCTACGACAACGTGGCCTACGGCCCCAAGATCAACGGCGTCCGCGGCAACATGGACGATCTGGTCGAGGAGACGCTGACCAAGGCCGCCCTGTGGGACGAGGTCAAGGACAAGCTCAAGGACAGCGCCTTCGCCCTCTCCGGCGGCCAGCAGCAGCGCCTGTGCATCGCGCGCACCATCGCGGTCAACCCCGAGGTGATCCTGATGGACGAGCCCTGCTCGGCGCTCGACCCCATCGCGACCCTCAAGATCGAGGACCTGATGTACGAGCTGGCCAGCGAGTACACCATCGTCATCGTCACGCACAACATGCAGCAGGCGGCGCGCGTGTCCGACCGCACGGCCTTCTTCACCGCCGGTGTGGACGACGCTGGCGACCGCTACGGCAGCCTGGTGGAGTTCGACGAGACCGCCACGATCTTCAGCAAGCCGTCCGACCAGAGGACCGAGGATTACATCAGCGGTCGCTTCGGCTAAACCGCTGACCTTCGGCTCTCCCACGGACCGGGACCGCTGATCGGTGGGGTCGCTTCGGCTAAACCGCTGACCTTCGGCTCTCCAACGGCCGCGGGCCCTCCGGTCGCGACCGCCGACCGGAGGGCCGTTTCGGTCAGGCCGGAGCACCCTCCCGGGGATCCGCCCCATTGTTCCTCCGACGAAGTGGACCTCCCATGCCCGCGCTCACAACGTCCGCATCCGTCCCGTTTCCGGGCACCCCGGTCGAGGACGAACTGGTCGAGCGCTCGGAACGGTCGGAGGGACCGCTCCGGGTCCTGCTGGTGGAGCCCGAGTCGGAGCAGTCGCACCAGCTGGTGCTGTCGCTGAGCGGGCACGACGTGGACATCACGGTGTGCGTGGACGGCGCCGAGGCGCTGTTGCGGGTGGGGATGATGCGACCGGACACCCTGGTCACCAGCGCCACTCCGCCCGAGGTGGACCTGGAGACGCTGGTGCGGGTGACCCGGCGGGCGACGGACATCCCGATCCTCATCGGGGTGGGCCCCGGCGACTCCCAGCGGGCGATGCGCGCGCTGGCGGCCGGAGCCACCGCGTGCGTCAACCGCCCCTACCGGATTCCGGAGCTGGCGGCGCTGCTGCGCGGCTCCCTCCCGGGACCGGACGGCGGCCCGGACGGCACCGTCTCCTCGACCGCGCTGCGTTCGGGCGCCCTGGAGCTGGACGCGCTGGGGCACCGGCTCTTCGTGGACGGCAACCCGGTCAACCTGGCGCTGCGGGAGTTCGGGATCATGGACTTCCTGCTGAGGCACAGCGGCAGGGTGGTCAGCCGCGAGGAACTGTGGACCGAGGTCTGGCACAAGCCGCTGCCTCCGGTGAACAACACCATCGCCGTGCACATCCGTCGCCTGCGGCACAAGCTGGGTGACTCCGAGGCACAGCCCAGGTTCATCCACACTGTCCGCGGAATCGGCTACCGGCTGGACACGGCGAACGGTTCCTGAGCGGAGGGAAAGCGCGGGACGGGGTTCGTGAATTCCCCTCCGCCGGGTCCTTTCGGTGATGCCGACGAGACCCCTTGTTCATCTTCACGTCATCTCGGTCCGAGACGAACGCGAAGATGAACCGCCGAACAATCCGACGTGTCACCTCCACCACCGGGGAACCACCGGCCCGCCCCGGCATCCACGGCCATACCCGCAGGTCATCACCGCCTGTCCCTGGAACATGACAGAATCCGCGCGGAGCCGAAAACACGAACCCGTTATCAGATGGTTACCGCCATTCACTTCGCATTCACCCTTCTTCTACCATCCCGCCTTCATTTCGATGACACCGCGTCTTCCTGCGCACTTACTGTCGTTTCACGTCAGCCCCGACAGCGGTGATTCAACGAGGAGAACTACGACATGCGCAACGGGCGTTCCAAGCTCGCCGTCCTGGCGGCCATCCCCCTGCTCGCGGCGGCGTGCAGCAGCGGAGGCGACACCGCCGGTGACGGCTCCGGCGGCGGCGGGGGCGACCTCAGCGCCTCCCTGACCGGTGCCGGCGCCAGCTTCCCCGACCCCCTGTTCCAGGACTGGATCTACACCTACTCCAACGACGTCCAGCCCGGCGTCAGCGTCAACTACCAGAGCGTGGGCTCCGGTGCCGGCGTGGAGCAGTTCCTGGAGCAGACCGTCGACTTCGGCTCCTCCGAGGAGCCCCTGAACGAGGAGGACCTCGCGGCCGCCTCCGAGGCTCGCGGCTGTGAGGCCGTGCAGTTCCCGGTCGTCTTCGGCGCGGTCGTCATCGCCTTCAACAACCCCGAGCTGGACGGCCTGGTCCTGGACCCGGCGACCATCGCGGCCATCTACGACCGCGAGATCACCACGTTCGACGACCCGGCCATCGCCGAGCTCAACCCGGACATGGAGCTGCCCGGCGACGAGATCATCCCCGTCCACCGCTCCGACAGCTCCGGCACCACCTACGTGTTCTCGCACTACCTGAGCACCGAGGTCGACTCCTGGGCCGAGGAGTACGGCGAGGGCAAGGAGATCGAGTGGGCCGACGGCCTGGTCGGCGGCCAGCAGAACGACGGCGTCGCCCAGGGCATCACCCAGAACCCCGGCGGCATCGGCTACGTGAACCAGTCCTTCGCGCAGGAGGCGGGCCTGTCCGTCGCCCACATCGTGAACGAGGACGGCAACCCGATCGAGCCGACCCTGGAGTCCACCATCGCGGCCTCCGAGGAGGCCGAGATCCCGGAGAACTTCCAGTTCGCGATCGACAACATCGGCGGCGAGGGCTACCCGATCGCCGGTTCCAACTGGATCTTCACCTACACCTGCGGCTACGAGCAGGCCAACGCCGACGCCATCATCGACTTCTGGACCTGGGCGCTGACCGACGAGGGCGCCCGCGACCTGGCCGGTGAGCTGGGCTACGCGCCGCTGGGCCAGGAGCTGACCGACCGCGTCGTCGCCGAGCTGGAGAAGACCAACTCCGCCGAGGGCGGCGCTGAGGGCGGCGCCGACGCCGGTGCCGAGGAGGAGGCCGGAGCCGAGGAGAGCGCCGAGGAGAGCGCTCCCGAGGCCGAAGCCACCACCGAGTAGGAACGCCCCGCGGGGCCGGGAGAGTCGTCCCGGCCCCGCACGCCTTCTTCCCAACCTCCGCCCCCGCCCCGGGGCGGGACGCTCTCCACTCCCCACGAAAGCCACAGAGGAGAAGCACATGTCCACCGAGGCCCGTGAGGCCCCCCAGGCCCCCGAGGACTCCCGGCGGGGGACGCTGAAGTCCGGCAAGGGGCGCCTGGGCGATCCGATCTTCAAGTGGGCCGTCGCGGCCTGCGGCACCCTCGTCCTGATCATCCTGGCGCTGATGGTCATCCGGACCACCAGCGAGGCCTGGCCGGTCTTCGCCAAGGAGGGCTTCTTCGGCTTCCTCCTCGGGCAGGACTGGCAGAGCGGCGGCTCGCGCACGGAGATCACCGGCGTCTACGGCGCCTGGCCCTTCATCTACGGCACCCTGGTCACGGCGACCATCGCGATCGTCATCGCGCTGCCGCTGGCGATCATGGTCGCCGTCTACCTGACCCACCTGGCCCCGCGCCGCCTCGCCAAGCCGCTGTCGTACACGGTCGAGCTGCTCGCCGCCGTGCCCAGCGTCATCTTCGGCCTCTGGGGCCTGCACTGGTTCCTGCCGAACGTGATGCGGCCCTTCTTCGTCTGGCTGGAGAGCACGTTCGGCTGGTTCTTCCTCTTCGAGGGACCGGTGCGCGGTGTCGGCTACCTGCCCGCGGGCATCGTGCTGGCCATCATGATCCTGCCGATCATGACGGCGCTCATCCGCGAGGTCGTCGTCGTCCAGCCGATCGAGCAGCAGATGGCCGCCTACGCCCTGGGCTCCACCCGGTGGGAGGTCATCACCAAGGTGATCCTGCCGGCCAGCTTCTCCGGGATCGTGGCCGCGGCCATGCTGGGGCTGGGCCGCGCCCTCGGCGAGACCATCGCCGTGCTGATGCTGATCGGCGGCACCCAGGGGTGGAGCGGCAGCCTGTTCGGCACCGGAAGCAGCATGGCCTCGCACATCGCCGCGTCCTTCGGTGAGGCCTCGCCCGAGGTCCGGACGGCGCTGATGGCGATCGGTGTCGCCCTCTTCCTGGTCACGATGATCGTCAACATCCTGGCCCGCGTCATCGTCTGGCGCCTGGGGCAGTTCACGGGAGACTCCGCCGTATGAGCACAGCAACCACCACTCCTCCGGACGCCCGGCACACCCCCCTGAGCCAGCGCCCGCCCGGCTCGGGCTTTCGCAGGTTCAAGGACCGCTCGGCGTCGGTGGCACTGACCGCCGCGATGGTCCTGGCGATGATCCCGCTGGTCCTCATCATCTTCGAGGTCACCCGGCGCGGCATCGGCGTCGTCAACCTGGAGTTCTTCACCGCGACCGAGCCCCCGCCGCGACGCGAGGGCGGCGGTTACGCCGCCGGGTTCTTCGGCACGCTCTACATCATGGCGCTCGCGGTCGTGATGTCGATCCCGTTCGGCATCGCCACGGCCGTCTACGTCGTGGAGTACGGCCCCAACCGCCTGACCGGCGCGATCCGCTTCTTCACCGACGTGATGACGGGTATCCCCTCGATCTTCGTCGGTCTGTTCGTGTACGGCCTGATCGTCATCGGCTGGGGCCAGATGGGCTTCGGCACCTTCGCGGGCGCCCTGGCGATCGCCATGATGATGCTGCCGATCGTGACTCGGTCCGCGGAGGAGATGCTGCGGCTCGTGCCCAACGAGATGCGCAACGCCAGCTACGGCCTGGGCGCGCGCAAGTGGCAGACCATCGTGCACACGGTGCTGCCCGCCGCCGCCCCCGGTCTGACCACCGGTTCGATGCTGGCCGTCGCCCGCGGCATCGGCGAGACCGCCCCGCTGCTGCTGACCGCGTTCGGCACCGGCCTGGTCGTGACCGCCTTCCAGGGCGAGCCGCAGGGCGCCGTGCCGATGCAGCTGTACCGGGGCGCCATGCAGCCCTTCGAGGCCGGTATCGACCGCGCGTGGGGCGCCGCCCTGTGCCTGTTCCTGCTGGTGCTGCTGTTCACCGTGATCGCGCGGTGGATCGGCTCGCGGGCCTCCGTGGGCAGCCGCTAGCGACCCGACCCCGAGGGGCCGTGCGCCGGAGAGTCCTCCGGTGCGCGGCCCCTTCGGCTCTGCGGGCGCCGGCGTCCCGCCGGCTTCCCGAACCGCCCCCTCACCGGTAATCTTGCGCCGGACCCGCCACCGCGACTCCCTGGAGACGAACGCAGATGCCCGACACCAACGAGTACGCGACGACCTTCGCGTTCGTCGACGCCGACAGCGACGGCCGCATCTCCGCGCAGGAGTACGCCGACCTGATGCACCGCCTCGGGGACAGCTGCACCGAGGAGCAGGCCCTGGGCGCGATCGAGGCCATGGACCAGGACGGCGACGGGCTGATCACCCTGGACGAGTTCACGGCCTACATGTCCGACACCAGGAGCTGAGCCCCCGGCGGGAGCCGCCCCGCGGTGCCGCCCGCGGGCGGCACCGCCGCGAACGCGGCCGCCCGCCTCAGCGCGGCTCGCGCGCCAGGTAGACGGTGTCGGGCACACCGCGTGCGACCGGCACCTCGATGACCTCCACCGAGGCGAACCCGTCCCGCAGCGACTCCTCGAAGGCGGGCACCGCGTTGGCGCTCCAGAAGGCCAGGACCCCGCCGGGGGCGAGCAGGCGGGTGAGCTGTTCCAGCCCGGCCGCCTCGTAGAGGCGGTTGTTGTTCTCCACCACCGTCCAGTCGGGACCGTTGTCGGTGTCCAGGCAGACCACGTCGTAGCGGACGGGGTCCGCGGCCGAGGACGCCTCCTCCAGCCAGGCCACGATGTCGGCGTTGACCACCCGGCACCGCGGGTCCCGGTGCACGTACTCGGCGGCCTCGCCCAGTTCCCCGTCGTGCCAGGCGATGACGTGGGGTTCGAGTTCCACCACGTCCACCACCGCCACCCGGGGGTGCTCCAGGGCCTCTCGGGCGGAGAAGCCCACGCCCAGGCCGCCGATGAGCACCCGGGAGCGCGAGCGGCCCGCGGGGAGGGCGGCGAGAGCGGCGCGCACCATCTCGCGCTCGGAGGTGCCGTCGCGGGTGTCCATGAGGAAGACGCCGTTGGAGTAGATCTCGTAGTGCGCGCCCACGCGGCGCAGCACGAGGTCGCCGCCGGTCTCCCCGGTCACCCTCGCCAGCGTGACGGTCTCCTCCTCGGGCTCACGGAAGGCGGGGGCGGTGTACGTCGTCGGCTGGTCCATACCCCACATTGTGCCCGCCCGGCGCACGCGCCCGCGTTCCCGTCGAGGGGACGGACGGCGCTCCGCCCGGGGGGTCGTCGCGAATCGCGGGGTTACCGAAGAGTAGGGTCGGCATCCACCCCACCGAAGGAGGACTCCATGCGGGTGAAGCGCGGGCGCGGCGGACTGCTCGACCGGGTGCGCGGGGCCGCCCCCTACGCCCTCGGCGGCCTGTTCGTGGCTTCGGGCGTGCTGCACTTCGGGGCGCCCGGGCCCTTCCAGGCGATCATGCCCCGCTCCCTGCCCGCGCCGCGCGCGTGGGTCTACGGCAGCGGCGCGGCCGAGCTGGTCTGCGGCGCGGGGCTGCTGACGCGCAGGGCGTGGGCCGGACCGGCGAGCGCGGCCCTGCTGCTCGCCGTGTGGCCCGCCAACGTCCAGATGGCCCTCGACTCGGGCACGGGCAGGCTCCGGGGCCCGGCCGACAACCGCCTCGTGGCCTGGGGCCGCGTTCCGCTCCAGATCCCGCTCGTCTGGGCCGCCCTCCAGGCCCGCCGCGGGGACCGGGAGGACTGACCGGCGGTGGCCCGCGCCGGGGCGCCGGGGCGCCGCCGGGCCCGGAGCGCCCGCTTGCCCCTCCCCTTGGGGGAGGAGCCACAGTGGAACCATGCTTCCCATCGGTTCCTTCAGTGAACTCACCGGCCTCTCACACAAGGCGCTGCGCCACTACCACTCCCTCGGGCTGCTGGTCCCGGCCCGCGTGGACGAGGACACGCAGTTCCGCTGGTACACCGTCGACCAGATCGAGCGCGCCGGGCAGATCGTCACCCTGCGCCGCGCGGGCATGGGCCTGGACACCGTCCGACGCGTGGTGGACGACCCCGGCCTGGCCCCGGACGCGCTGCGCCGGCACGCCGAGGACCTCCGGCGCGAGCGGGAGGACCAGGACCGGGCGCTGGCGGAAGCCCTCGCGGTCCTGGCGTGGGAGCCGGAGGTGGAGGTCCGGCCCCGGCGGGCGCGCACGGCCCTCACGGGGGTGACCGCGCTCTCCCCGGACGGGGACTTCGACCTGGACCGGGCGCGCGCCGAGGTGCACGCCCTGGCCGAGCGGCTCGGCGCGCTGGCCGACGAGCGCGGGTGGCGCGCCGACGGACGGTGGTGGAAGAGCCTGGAGCCGGGGGCGGACGAAGCGGGCTACCGGGTGTGCGTGCCGGTCGCGGAGGCCGGGCCCTCCCCGTCCCCGCTGCCGGAGGGCGTGGAGCTGGTGGAGTACGCGCAGGGCTCCGAGGTCCGGCTGCTGATGCCCGGCCGGGAGAGCTTGGGCGGCCTCACCCTGGCGCTGACCCACCTGTTCGGGCACGAGGTCGAGGGCATGTTCGCCGACGTGGGCGCCCTGCGTCAGTCGGAGTACGACGGGGGTGTGGAGTTCGCCGTCGGGTTGCGGCCCCTGGCGGAGGCTCCGGAGTGAGGGCCCGCGGGCCCGGGTTCCGCGCCTGGGGGCTCCGGGTCCCCGGCTCCCGTGCCCGAGACATCCGTGTCCCCGGGCGCCGTGCCCGGGGCCCGAGCCGACCGCAGCAGGGCGCCGAGCGCGGCGGCGCCTTCGAGCAGGGCCGCCGACCGGGCGTCGATGCTCGCGTCCCGGGCGGCCAGCGCGGCCGTCACCTCGTCCCACCGGTGCGCGCGGCGCAGCTGCGGCACCAGGGTGCGCAGTGGTGCGACGCGGTACCCGGCCATGCGCAGCTGGTGGACGATCCGCGCGTCCCGGGCGTCGGCGGGCGAGTACCTCCGCGCTCCCCCGGGGGAGGTCCGGCCGGGCACGACGAGCCCCTCGGCGTCCCAGTGCCGCAGCGTCGATGGCCGCACACCGAGCGCGGCGGCGAGTTCGGAGACGCCCATGGAGTCCGCCGGGCGGACGTCCCCGACCGGCTCCGCGGCGATCGCCTCCGCTGCCTCCCTGGCCAGCCCGAGTTCCCGTCGCTCGGTGTGGAGCCGTGCGTGCGCGGCGTCCAGGAGGGCGAGCAGGTCCGAGGCCGGGTACCCGTGCGCGGCGCGCACGATCCGCCCGGCCTCGACCGGGCCGGTCCCGGCCGCGAGGGCCCGGTAGGCCAGGGCCGAGCACACGTGGACCTCGGCGTAGACCCGGTAACCCGAGGCCGTGCGCGCCGCCGGGGGCAGCACGCCGTCGCGTTCGAGGTTGCGCACCTGCTGGACGGAGTACCCCGAGCGCCGGGCGACGTCGACCGTGCGCATGGCGGTCGATTTGCGACTTCCCACTCCCCCACCTCGCACTCCTCGGGGAAAAGTCTCCACAACCACATGAATGTAACGCTGGAACGCATGAGCATCGAAGAGATCACCGCGTTCCTCGGGAGCCTGGAGGGCGTGCTGACCCTCAGACCGGGGCCGGGCGACGGCTCGCCCGAGATCAGCTGGGGCGACACGTTCTTCTACTACGCGCCCGACGGCGCCGTCCCCGCCGCGACCCAGCCCTTCGCGACCGTCGTGACGAAGGACTACCCCGACGACCGGGCGTCGCGCCTGGACCGGCCCGGCGTCTTCCGGCTGAACGTCGCCGCCGGAAGGGAGGCCTTCGTCAGCTGGACGGGCCGTGAGCCGCGCGAACCGGCCGACCCGGGCGAGGACCCGGGTGCGGCGGACACGGTGGTGGCGCACCCCGTCTACGGCGGCCTGGGCTGGCTCTCCGTGGTGAACCCCGGGCCGCGGACCGGGGAGGCGGTCCGGGAGCTGCTGCGCACCGCCCACGGCCTCGCCCGCGCGCGCCGTCAGCGGCGCACCGGGACGGAGCCGGACTGACGGGCGGAAACGGACTGACGGGCCGCGTCGAGCTGAGGGGCGACGCCACCGCGCGCGGACATCCGCCGGAACGCGCGGGAGCGGCGGGGGCCGGCACAGCCGCCGGCCCCCGCCGCTCCGGTGTTCAGGACACCGCCTACAGGCGGCAGGCGTAGATGTCGGTGACCAGGATGGCGCGGGCGCCGAGCTGCCACAGGTCGTCCATGATCCGCTGGGCGTCCTTGCTCCGCACCATCGAGCGGACCGCGACCCAGCCCTCCCGGTGCAGCGGGGAGACCGTCGGCCCCTCCATGCCAGGGGTGAGCGCGACCGCCGCCTCCAGCTGCTCGGCGTGCACGTCGTAGTCCATCATCACGTAGTCGCGGGCGACCAGGACCCCGCGCAGACGGCGCACCAGCGTGTCGAACTTGGGGTTCTCGGGGGCCCCGGACGGACGGATGACCACCGCCTCGGAGACCAGGATCGGCTCGCCGAAGGTCTCCATGCCCGCCTGGCGCAGGGTGGTGCCGGTGGAGACCACGTCGGCGACGGCGTCGGCGACGCCGAGCTGGACGGAGCTCTCGACCGCGCCGTCCAGGTGGATGACGCGGGCGTCGACGCCCTGCTCGTCCAGGTAGGAGCGCAGGAGGCCGTCGAAGGACGTGGCGACGCGCTTGCCGTTGAGGTCGGACACCTTCATGCCGGCGCCGCCGGGCGCGGCGAAGCGGAAGGTGGAGCCGCCGAAGCCCAGCGGCAGGACCTCGTCCACGGCGGCGCCGGAGTCCAGCAGCATGTCGCGGCCGGTGATCCCGGCCTGGAGGATGCCCTCGCCGACGTAGACGGCGATGTCCTTGGGGCGCAGGAAGAAGAACTCGGTGTCGTTGTCGGGGTCGATCATGACCAGGTCGCGGCTGCTCTTGCGCTGCCGGTACCCGGCCTCGCGGAGCATCTCCACGGCGGGTTCGGAGAGCTGGCCCTTGTTGGGCACGGCGATTCTCAGCATGTCGGGCATGTTCACGGCTTTCTCGTGGCTGCGTGTACGGGGACGTGGCGTCGGTGGCCGGATGCGCGCGGGCGGCGCGTCGGCCTACAGATGCTTGTAG
The DNA here is from genome assembly GCF_052466615.1 of Nocardiopsis sp. M1B1. Classification (NCBI taxonomy): domain Bacteria; kingdom Bacillati; phylum Actinomycetota; class Actinomycetes; order Streptosporangiales; family Nocardiopsidaceae; genus Nocardiopsis; species Nocardiopsis sp. M1B1. Next base: position 231,593 of record NZ_CP196194.1, on the reverse strand, counting down.
ACGTCCTCCAGACGCAGGCCGCGGGCCAGCATCAGGACCTGGAGGTGGTAGAGGAGCTGCGAGATCTCTTCGGCTGCCTGGTCGTCCGACTCGTACTCGGCGGCCATCCAGACCTCCGCCGCCTCCTCGACGACCTTCTTGCCGATGGCATGGACGCCGGCGTCGAGCTGGGCGACGGTCCCGGAGCCCTCGGGGCGGGAACGCGCCTTCTCGGACAGCTCGGCGAACAGCTCTTCGAAGGTCTTCATGGTGTCTTTCCTCGACAGACAGATGCGCTACCAGCGTAGGCGGTCCGGCGCCCCGATGCCGCACCCTCGCGGGGATGTCTCATCATGTGGGCGGCGGCGTGCGCCACACCGGGCCGCGCCCCGCCGGGACCGTCCCGGCGCGGGGCGGCCGTCGCGCCCGGTCCGCCGCGCCCTCGCCCGGTTCACCACACCCTGCGGGCGGCGGCGCGCACGATCGGCTTGGGGATGAAGCGCAGCAGCCCCGTGGCCGCCTTGTACTGGGCCCCGGCCACGACGCTGGAGCGCCCGGCCGCCCAGGCGGTGAGGGACTCGCGCACGACCTGCTCCTTGGGGACGAACGCGAACGCGGGCATCCCGCTCTCCTGGACGCCCCTGGTCATGTCGGTGCGCACGAAGCCCGGCAGGACCGCGGTGACGTGCACGCCGTGCTCGGCGACCTCGGCGGCCACGCTCTCGCTCCACAGGGACACGAACTTCTTGCCCGCCCCGTACACCGAGCCGCCGGGGTTGGCGGTGATCTCGCCCGCGACGGAGGAGAGGTTGATGACGCCGAGCCTGGTCCGGCTCGGCAGGCTCCCGCGGCGGGCGATCTGGACCGGCAGGACGGCGCGGGTCAGGTGCAGGACCGCGCGCACGTTGAGGTCGATCATGGCGTCGATCTCGGAGGGCTCCTGCTTGACGAAGGGGCCGCCGTCGCCCCGCCCGGCGTTGTTGACGAGCAGGTCCACGGGGGCCTCGTCGCCGCCACCGTCGGCGGACAGGCGTTCGACGACGAGCGAGAGGCCCTCGTCGGTGCCCAGGTCGGCGGGCAGGGGCTGGACGCCGACCCCGTAGCGTCCGCCGATCTCCTCGGCGAGGGCCTCCAGGAGTTCGCCCCGGCGGGCGACGAGGACGAGGGAGTAGCCGCGTTCGGCGAGCCTGCGGGCGTACTCCTCGCCGATCCCGGTGGAGGCCCCGGTGACCAGCGCGGTCCGTGGGTGGGCGGGGGTCTCGGAGGTGCTGGCCGGTTCGCTCATCCCCCCAGGGTAGGCCGTCGCCGGTCGCGGGGACAGGGACCCCGGCGGGCGCCGGACCGGCGTGCGCGCGCGGCGGCGCGCGGCGGCGCCCCGGTCCGCGCGGCGCTCCCCTCCGCGCCGGAGTTCCCCTTCGCGCGGTGGGTATGGACACACACGGTTTCACCTGGGTTTTCCCAGAACGCGGCCGTGCCGACTCCCTTCGGGGAGGGGTGAGGCGTTAGCGTGCGTGTATGTCCGAGACCCACAGCCCTGCCGGACCCCTTTCCTCCCTGAGGTTGGACGAGCGCCTGCGTGACACCCGACTGTTCTTCAGCCAGGCGCTGCGCACCTTCCACGCCACCGGTTCCATCCTCCCCAGCAGCGGTGCGCTGGCGCGTGCGATGGCCGAGTACGTCCGGCGCCGACCCGAACCCGACCGCCCGCTGCGCATCCTGGAGGCCGGAGCCGGGACCGGCGCGATCAGCCGCGGGATCGCCGCCTCGATGCAGCCGGGGGACACCCTGGACCTGGTGGAGGCCAACCCCGAGTTCGCCGCGCACGTGGAGGGGCTGCTCAAGACCGACCCGGTCATGTCGCGGGTGGCCGACGCCTCCCGCGTGCACGCCAAACTCGTCAACGACATGGGCACCGACCGGTCCTACGACGTGATCGTGTCGGGCCTGCCGTTCGCGAACTTCACCGCCGACGCCGTCCGGGAGATCCTGGACTACTACTTCGAGGTACTCGAACCGGGCGGCACCATGTCCTTCTACGGGTACCTGTACACCAAGGAGGTCAAGGCGGTCATCGCCCGCCGCGAGGACTACCTGCGCCAGGCCCGCACGAGCTGGCTGGTCCAGGAGTGGATCGACCGCTACGGCATCGGCTCCGAGAAGGTGTTCGCCAACGTCCCGCCCGCGTGGGTGCACCACCTGCGCAAGCCGGGGAAGGACTGAGCCCGCTCCCCCACAGCCACGGACAGGGGCCCGCCACACGCGTGGCGGGCCCCTGCGTTGCCCGGAACGTGCGCGGCCCTCAGGCCAGCGCGGTCCGGATGAGGCTGTCCAGCAGCTCGGGGTACTCCAGGCCCGCCGCCCGCCAGATCTGGGGGTACTGCGAGTGCGCGGTGAACCCGGGCAGGGTGTTGACCTCGTTGACGACGGGTTCGGTGCCCCCGCGCAGGAAGAAGTCCACGCGCAGCAGACCGGAGCAGCCGACCGCCTCGAACACGCCCAGGGCGAGGTCGCTCAGCTGCGTCCGGAGCCCGACCGGCAGGTCGGCGGGGATGTCGAAGACCGCGTCGCCCCCGTACTTGGTGTCGTAGTCGAAGAAGCGCTCCGCGTCCGCGACCCGGATCTCCAGCGGCGGACCGGCCTTGAGCGCGCCGTCGGGCAGCTCCAGGACGGCCAGGTCGACTTCGCGGCCGACGACCGCCTCCTCCACCAGGACCTTGGTGTCGAACTCGCGCGCGGTCTTGACGGCGGCCTCCAGCTCCGACCAGTCGCCGACCCGCGTCACCCCCAGGCTGGAGCCGCTGCGCGCGGGCTTGACGAACACGGGCAGCCCCAGCTCGGCGCGCTCCCGCGGCGAGACCTCGTCGTCCGGTCCGCGCAGCACCACGTCCCGCGCGACCGGCAGCCCGGCCGCGCGCAGCAGCGTCTTGGTGGTCGCCTTGTCCATACCGGCGGCGCTGGCGAGCACGCCGTTGCCCACGTACGGCACTCCCAGGAGTTCGAGCATCCCCTGGATCGTGCCGTCCTCGCCGTAGGGGCCGTGGATGACGGGGAAGACCACGTCCGCCTCGCCCAGCGCGAGGATCGCCTCGCCCAGGCCGTCGCCCGTGCGCCGCTCCCCCTCTCCGCCGGGCTCGGGGGTCAGGGCCAGCAGGCGCTCGGCGTCCAGCGCGGCGGGGTCGTCGGTGTCGGTGCCCACCACCCACGCCCCGGCGCGCGTGATCCGCACCGGGACGGCCTCGTACCGGTCGCGGTCCAGGTGGGCGAGAACCGACAACGCCGACGCGCACGAGACGTCGTACTCCCCGTTGCGTCCACCGAAGACGACGGCGACGCGTGTCCTTGCCTCAGGCACTCGATCTCTCCTTGCTCGGTACGCGCGGCACGGGCCGCGCCAGGTCCTGGTGGAGGCGGGGCACGCGCGCGCCCACGCCGGTGAGAATCTCGTGGGGGATGGTTCCGGCCCAGTCGGCCCACTCCTCGACGGTGGGCTCGCCGCGGTCGCCGGGGCCGAACACGACCACCTCGTCGCCCTCGCGCACGTCCATGCCGCCGACGTCGACCACGAACTGGTCCATGGCGATGCGTCCGGCCACGGGGCACCGCCGTCCGGCGATCCACACGTAGGCCCGGTCCCCCGCCGCCCGGGGCACGCCGTCGGCGTAGCCGAGCGGGACCAGGGCGAGCAGGCTCTCGCGCGAGGTGGTGTAGGCGTGGTGGTAGCTGACGCCCGTCCCCGCGGGGACCCGGCGGACCATGGCCACCCGGGCGCGCAGGGTCATGGCCAGGCGCAGGCCGAAGCGCCTGCCCTCGACGGGCTCCACTCCGTAGAGGCCGACCCCGGCCCGGACCAGGTCGAAGTGCGTGGCGGGTTCGTTGAGGATCGCGGCCGTGTTGGCCAGGTGCCGCAGCGACGGGTCGAGCCCGGCCGCGCGCGCCTGGGAGAGCGCCCCCTCGAAGGCGGTGACCTGCTGCGCGGTGGTCGCCGCGCCGGGCAGGTCGGCGGAGGCCAGGTGCGACCAGACGCCGCGCACCCGGACCAGGCCGTCCAGTTCCAGCACGCGGGCCAGACCGACCAGTCCGGGCCAGGCCTCCGGCGGCGCGCCGTTGCGGCTCAGCCCGGTGTCGGCCTTGAGGTGGACGTGCGCGACACGGCCCGTGCGCACGGCGGCGTCGGCCACGGCGCGCAGGTGGCCGACCGAGGGGACGGACAGGTCCACGTCGGCGGCGACGGCGGAGTCGAAGTCCTGGTCCGCACGGTGCAGCCAGCACAGCACGGGGGCGCGCAGCCCGGCGCGGCGCAGGGCGAGCGCCTCCTCCAGGGAGGTCACGCCCAGCCAGGTCGCTCCGGCCTCCAGGGACGCGCGGGCCACCTCCACGGCCCCGTGGCCGAAGCCGTTCGCCTTGACGACGGCAAGAATTTCGGAATTGGTCCGCTTTGCCATGAACCGTACATTGTGGGCGATCGCGCTTATATCAACGAGGGCCTCACCCAGGGGTGAGGCCGGGTGTCCGGGGGCGTGGAGCGAGTGCTCCCCGGGGTCGGTCGACGGCATGACCAAGAAGTAGACACGACGCGCTGTGAACAGAGCGTGAGCGCCGCCCCCGCCCCGCCCCCGGAAGACGCCCGCCGAGCGCGGAGGGAGAAGGAAGAGCGTATGAGGGTCTTGGTCGTGGACCACGGAGAGGACCCCGCACAGCCGACCGCCTCATGGCTGCGGGAGGCCGGTTTCGCCGTGGACACCGCCCCGGACGGGGAGACGGCGCTGTACAAGCTCGCCGTCAACGAGTACGGGGTCATGCTGCTCGAACGGACGCTGCCGGGGCTGAGCGGGAACGAGGTGTGCCGCGCGGCCACGACCCTGCACGGCCAGGTGCGGGTGCTCATGGTGAGTTCTCCCACCAGCCCGAAGGAGCGGCTCGCCGGTTTCGAGCTGGGCGCGGACGACTACCTCATCAGGCCCCTCGACCGCGAGGAGATGATCGCACGGGTCCGCGCCCTGGCCCGGCGGCCCGGCCGGGCCGAACCGCCGGTTCTGGAGCGGTCGGGTCTGCGGCTCAACTCCACCCGCTACGAGGCCTCCCGCGACGGCAGACCGCTGCACCTGTCGCCCAAGCAGTTCGGGGTGCTGGAGGAGCTGCTGCGCGCCGACGGCGCCCCGGTGTCGGCGGAGGCGCTGCTGGAGAGGGTGTGGGACGAGAACATCGACCCGTTCACCACGATCGTACGCGTGACCATCCGCTCCCTGCGGCGCAAGCTGGGCGCCCCGAACCCCATCCAGACCGTGCCCCGCGTGGGTTACCGGCTGATATGACCCGGGTCCCGGGCGGAACGGGGACCACCGGGCCGGGCGGTGGCCGGGGGTCCGCCGCCGAGCGCCGACGTGTCCCATCGCACGTCCCGCGCCGACGGAGCGCACGCGCTCCCCTCCGCCGTCCCGATCCTTCGCGACGGTGGGTGATCACGGGCCCGCCCGAGTCAGGTTCCGCATCCTTTGCCCTGTTTTGCGACTGATTCGTGACCTGCATCACTGGAATCTGAGGTCGCAGGTACCAGTGGGACGCAGGTAGTCTCGCGTTGACTTCTTGCGGACCGGATCTTTGCGTTCGGCACCACCTCTCGCCCACGCACACGTGAAGAGCTCCTGAGGATCCCTCTGACGTCCCCGGAAGTCCCATCCCGCGCCACAAGCCCTGGGCTCACCTTTGTGCACACCCATATCAGAGTGAACCAGAAGCATGCGCGCGGAGTCCTACAGATCATCCGATTCCCCAGGTCAACGCGGACCAACGGAGGAGGCAGCGTGACGGTCACCCAAGCGGTCGAAGCGGTTCCGGACGTCCCGGAGGACACCGCTCCCGCGCTCATGCCCGTGGACGTCCGGCAACGCGTCTCCGCCCTCGCCAGAACCTCGCGGCTCCTGGTCGCCTGCGACTACGACGGCGCCCTCTCCACGGTCGACCCGGCCGACCGGCGCCCGCTGCCGGAGGCCCTGCGCGCGCTGCGCGACCTGGCCGACCTGCCCGGCACCGTGTGCGCGGTCATCTCCGGCCGCCCCCTGCGCGACCTGGCCGCGCTCTCGCGCCTGCCCGCCGAGGTGCGCCTCGTGGGCGCCCACGGCACCGAGTTCGACACCGACGTGACCGTCGACCCCGACCACCGCACCGCCGACTCGCCCTCGGACAAGGCCGCCGCCCTGGAGCTGCTGCGCGACCAGGTCGAGGCCACCGCCATCCTCTACATCGGCGGCGGCGAGGGCGAGGAGCCCGTCTTCATGCGGCTGACCGGCGCCGACGCGGGCGTGCGGGTCGGCGAGGGGCCCACAGTGGCCTCCCACCGGGTGGCCGACACCCCGACCGCCGCGGCCCTGCTGTCCGCGCTGGCCGCCGAGCGCCGCTTCTGGGTCTTCGGCGAGCGCCCCACGCCCATCGAGCGCATGTCGATGCTCTCCAACCAGGGCTCCGTGGCCCTCGTCGGCCCGGACGCGCGCCTGCTGTGGTTCTGCCACCCCGAGCCCGACTCGAACGCCGTGTTCGCCGAGGTCCTGGGCGGCCGTCAGGCGGGCGTGTTCGCCGTCGCCCCCGCCCACGGCGGCCGTCCGCTGGGCCAGCGCTACCTGCCCGGCACCATGACCGTGCGCACCCGCTGGTCGCGCATGGACGTCACCGACTACCTCGCCCACGGCACCCCGCAGGGGCGCACCGACCTGATCCGGGTGATCAGCGGCGTCACCCCGGCCACGGTGGAGTTCGCCCCCCGGCCCGACTTCGGCCGCGCGCCGGTGCGCATCACGCCGCGGGAGGACGGCCTGCTCGTCGAGGGCGCCGACTTCCCGATGGCCCTGTACTCGCCCGGCGTGGAGTGGGAGATCGACCACGACGGCGTCTCCGACATCGCCCGCGCGGTCGTCCACCCGCGCTCGGAGCAGCCCGTGGTGCTGGAGCTGCGCTGCGGCACCGACTCCCTCGTGCGCGGCACGCTGCCCGAGTCCGAGCGCCAGCGGACCTCCGGCGAGCACTGGTCGCGCTGGCTCGACGGCCTCACCCTGCCCGACACCGCCCAGCAGCTGGCGGCGCGCTCCGCGCTCACCCTGCGCGGCCTGTGCACCCCCTCCGGGGGCGTGATGGCCGCCGCGACCACGTCGCTGCCCGAGGAGATCGGCGGCGTCCGCAACTGGGACTACCGGTACTGCTGGCTGCGCGACGGCGCACTGACCGTGCAGTCGCTGGTCTCCCTGGGCTCGACCGCCGAGGCCGAGGAGTTCCTGGACTGGGTGCACCGGGTCGTGGACTCGCTGCCCGGTCCGGAGACGCTGCGCCCGCTGTACTCGCTGCGGGGCACCAACCTGGGCCCGGAGGAGGTCATCGAGTCGCTGTCCGGGTACGCGGGCTCGCGGCCGGTGCGGATCGGCAACCTGGCCGACCACCAGGTGCAGCTGGACGTGTTCGGCCCCGTCGTGGAGCTGATCGAGAAGCTGTCCTCGGTGCGCGGCACCCTGGCCGACCGCGACTGGGACCTGGTGCGGTCGATGGCCGAGGCGGTCGCCCGCCGCTGGCACGAGCCCGACCACGGGATCTGGGAGGAGCGCGACGAGCCCCGCCAGCGCGTCTACTCCAAGGTGATGTGCTGGGTGACCCTGGACCGCGCCGTCGCCCTGGCCCGCGCCTACGGCCGCGAGGTGGACCCGTCCTGGCCGGACCTGCGCGACAGCATCGCCGCCGAGGTGCTGGACAAGGGCTGGAACGAGGAGGCGCAGGCCTTCACCACCGCCTACGACGGCACCGACCTGGACGCCGCGTCCCTGCACATCGGCCTGTCCGGGCTGATCGACCCGGCCGACGAGCGCTTCCAGGCCACCGTGACCGCCGTGGAGGCGGAACTGCGCAGCGGCCCGACCGTGTACCGGTACCACCGCGACGACGGCCTGCCGGGCGGCGAGGGCGGCTTCCACCTGTGCACCGCGTGGCTGATCGAGGCGTACCTGCTGACCGGCCGCCGCGCGGAGGCGGACGAGCTGTTCAAGCACCTGGTGGACTGCGCCGGACCGACCGGGCTCATCCCGGAGGAGTTCGACCCGGTCACCGAGCGGGCGCTGGGCAACCACCCGCAGGCGTACTCGCACCTGGGCCTGATCCGCTGCGCCCAGCTGCTCGACCGCCTCTGAGAAGGACCCGCCGGGGCGTCCGCGGCGCACTCCCGGGCCCGTGAGGGCCGTGGGAGCGCACCCGCGGGCGCCCCTTCGCCTTGGGACGGACCCGCGGCGTTCGGCGGGACCGGTCAGTGACCGGCGGGACCCGTCTGACCGGGGTATCCACCCCGGCCGGGCTGGTCCGGGTACCCGCCGGGGCCGGGCTGGTTCGGGTACCCGCCGGGGCCGGGCTGGCCGCCGTAGCCCGGCTGGCCCGGGTGTCCGGGGTGACCGGGCTGTCCGCCGCCGTCGAGGTGTCCGCCGTGGCCCGGCTGACCCGGGTACCCGCCCTGGCCCGGGTGACCGCCCGGGAGGGGCTGGTGGCCGGGGTCGGTCACGCGGAACCACTCCTGGGCGCTCTCGGTCCGGATGAGCAGCAGGATGACCGCCATCAGGACCACGCCCACGGCCGGGTTGGACGCGTCGGTGAGCAGGTTGAGGAGCGCGCTGGCGAATCCCAGGGCCACGACGACGAGCACGAGCGTGCGCGCCCTGTTCCCGCCCTTGCCCAGGGCGACCACGACGTAGACCTCGAAGGCCGTGAGGGCCAGGCCGAGGAGCAGGATGGCCGCGAGGCCGCCCACCCCCATGGCCATCTCCGCCTCGACCTGCGCGCTGGGCAGGTTGGCGATGGCGACGAGGCCGATCAGGGCCAGGGAGTAGATGACGGCGGCGAGCACGATCCTGATGATGAGGATGACGCGGACCGCCTTGAGCGGGCCGGGCATCGGGGGTGCGGGGATGTGGGGGTTCACGGGGGAGAAGCCTTCCCGGTCGGGGTCGTGAGCGGGACGAGGGATGTTTCGTATCTACGACTTCCGCGGGGCGGGAACGGTTCCCTCCCGGGCTGGGACCGTGTTCGGCCCGCGTCCACAGAGCGGGCGGCTCCCAGGGGATGGGAGCCGCCCGTGACACCGGGGGGCGGTGTTGAGTGTGGTGTCTTCCCTTTGTCAGGCGGCCTAACCGTCCGCCGATCGACGCGGGCGGGGCGACCCGTCCGCGGCGGCCGCGGACCTCACCGGAAGCGCGGGCCCTCCTCCAGGCGCTCGCGCACGCCCGGCCACTCGTTGCGCAGCACCGAGTAGTACACGGCGTCCCGGCGGCGTCCGCCCGGCATGACGTTGTAGCTGCGCAGGACGCCCTCCTCCGTGGCGCCGATGGAGCGCAGGCCGCGCCGGGCCCGCTCGTTGAGCACGTCGGTCTTGAACTCGACCCGCTCCGCGCCCATCTCCTCGAAGGCGTGCCGCAGCAGCAGGTACTTGGACCAGTGGTTGACCCCCCGGCCCCGGAAGTCGCGCCCCAGCCAGGAGCTGCCGACCTCCAACCGCAGGTCGGGCTCGGACATGTGCCCGTAGCTCATGCTGCCCGCGATGCGCCCGCTCGCCTTGTCGGTGACGGTGAACGTGGAGCGCTCCCCGCCGTCGCTGGCGGCCAGGTAGGAGTAGAAGAACCGGACGAAGCTCGCCTCGTCGTCCACACGGGCCACGAAGTGCGTCCAGATGTCGGAGTCCATGGCCTGTTCGCGCCACCCCTCGCGGTCCGTCTCCACGAGGGGAGTGAGCAGCACGTGCTCGTTCTCCAACCGGACACGCGACTGCTCGGACCACGACATGGGCACTCCTCCGGTGTACGGCGTTATGTCCGTTGCGGATTGTAGTGTCGCCCCCCGGACCGACCGTCGAGTGGGGTACCCCACACGGCCGCCGCCCCGCTCGCCGCCCGTCCGCCCTCCGGGGACGCACCGGGCCGCCCCGGGCGCGGCGCCCGCCTGTCGGACCCGGCCGGTAGTGTGCCTCGACCGACCGGCAATCCTGGAGGAGCCGAGCGATGGCCGCCACCGACACCGTCCTCTCCCGGCGTGCGCTCAACCGCGCCACCCTCGCCCGCCAGTTCCTCCTGCGGCGCGTGGACCGTCCGGTGACCGAGGTCGTCTCCCACCTGGTCGGCCTCCAGGCGCAGACCACGCACACCTGGTACGTCGGGCTCCAGAACCGGATCGAGGACCCGTCCCCCGAGGACGTCGGCCGCCAGCTCACCGACGGTGAACTCGTCCGCGCCACCCTCATGCGCGGCACCCTGCACCTGGTCACCCCCCAGGACTTCCGCGCGCTGCGGCCCACGGTCCAGCCCGTCATCGCCAGCGGCCTGGCGCACAGCGCTCACGGGAAGGCCACCGCCGGAATCGACCTGGACGCCGTGGCGGACGCCGGGCGCGCCCTGCTGGTGAAGGAGCCGCTCACCCCCGGCCAGCTGGGCGCGCGCCTGGCCGAGCGGTGGCCCGGGGTCCCCGGCGACGACCTGTCCTACGCGGTGCGCTCCCTGCTGCCCGTCGTCCAGATCCCCCCGCGCGGGGTGTGGGGCTCCTCCGGGCCGCCCGCGTTCGCCCCCGCCGACACCTGGACCGGTCTGGCCATGGACGCCGAGCCCGATCCGGAGGCGCTCGTGCTGCGCTACCTGGCCGCGTTCGGACCGGCCACCGTGAAGGACGTGCAGGCCTGGTCGGGGCTGACCCGGCTGCGCGCGGTGGTCGACCGCCTGCGCGAGCGGCTCGTGGTCCTGCGCGGCGAGGACGGCGCCGAGCTGTTCGACCTCCCCGACGCCCCGCGCCCGGGACCGGACGTCCCGGCGCCGGTCCGCTTCCTCTACGACTTCGACAACGTGCTGCGCGGCCACGCCGACCGCGGCCGGATGCTCTCCGCCGAGGACCTGGGGCGACTCGCCTCCCGCAACGGGATGCCGCCCGCCACGGTGCTCGTGGACGGCCGGGTGCGCGGCTCCTGGAAGGTGGTCCGCGCCAGGAGGACGGCGGCCGTGGAGGTGACGCCGTTCCGGCCGATCGGGGCCGCCGACCGCGAGGAGGCCGAGGCCGAGGGGCTGCGGCTGCTGGCTTTCCTGGCGCCGGAGCGCGACGCGCACGAGGTCCGGTTCACGTCGCCCGCCTGACCGCCGCACGTACCCGTGGACGCGGACGGGTCCTTCCGACGGGGTTCTTCCGGTGTCCGACATCGACGCATGTGACCGGACCACGGACACTACGTGTGGGTATGGAAGGATTCACAGGTGACCGATGAGTTCCGTGCCGCGTTCCAACGCGTGCTCGACACCGCAGCCAGCCAGGCACCCGCGTTTCCGGCGGCCGTGCACGACGTGTTCCGGCTGTCCTCCCAGGTGCCCGTCGAAGAACTCGCCATCGCCATGGAGGCGCTGGCCCCGGTCCTGGGCGACAGTGAACCCGTCGCCGGGATCGCGGCCGACCTCGCCGTCCTGGCCGGCGCCCTCGTGGAGGCCGGAGCGCCCGCGGGACAGGTGGGGCTGGAGGTGCTGCGCCAGCTGGGAAGTTACGGTCAGGCCGCGGTCGCCTTCATGCACGCGTGGGACAAGACCGGCGGCGGGCAGCTGCCCGCGCCCAACGACGTGTCGGCGGCCGACGAGCAGCGCGTCGAGGAGGTCCTCGGGGAGAACGCCCCGCTGGCCACCGTGGGCTGGTGGACGTCCCTGCGCTACGGGCTGGCGGCCAAGGCCATGCTGGGCGACCCCGGGGTGCGGGCGGCCGTGCGCGCCGACTCCAGCGCCCTGGAGGGGCTGACCCAGATCGTGCACGCGCTGTCCACACAGCTCAGCGAGTTCGTCGAGGTGAACGAACTGCTGCGGATGGCGGAGGCGAGCACGCTCCTGGTGCTGGACCGGACCTCGCGCCGGGGCTTCCAGGTGCGCTTCGACGGGATCGGCGACAACTTCCAGCTGCACACTCTGCTCGCGGACGCGCTGATCGGCAAGGAGGGGCGGCTGGTGCCCGGCACCCGGCCCGACCCCCGGTGGACCGCCGCGTGCCTGGACGCGCCGGTGGACCCGCTGGCGGACGTGGTGCGCGGCGAGTGGGACCTGGTCGGCGGCGACGGCACGTGGGTGGGCAACGAGGCCCTTCCCGGGGACATCCCGCTGGTCGACGGCACGCGGGTGCTGGTGCTGGAGCCGCAGTCGCTCAGCCACTCCTGGCGGGCCGGGCGCAGGCACCCGCACATCCCGGGGTCGCTGGAGGTGCTGGAGGAGCTGCGCCACGAGGACGCGGCCGCGTGGTGGACGCGCATCCACATGGCCGGTTCGGTGCGCCATCCGATGGCGCCGCCGATCGAGCACGACGAGACCGGGACCCACCGGACGCAGGCGCCCCGCCACTTCGGTGTGGCCGCGCACTTCGCCGAGGTGGACTCGGGTCCGATGTCGGCCTCGTTCCGGTCGCTGGAACCGGAGGCCGATGACGACCTGCTCACCGGGGAGACCGGCGCCGCGGCCGAGCGGCCGCAGTCCCCGCCGGAGCCGTGGGGGGACCCGCCGCAGGACCGGGGCGAGCCGTCCGGGACCGAAGCGCCCGAACCCCACCCGTGGGCCGCCGACCCGCTGCCCTCCCGCACGCCTCCGGAACCGACGGAGGCCCCCCGGGCCGGGGACCCGCTCGCGGACCCGCTTTCGGACCCCTTCTCGGACCCGCTCTCGGGCCCGAGGGAGCCCTGGCGGTCCGGAGGAGCGGTGGAGGGACCGGACTCCTGGGGCGCGGCGGAGCCCGCGGAGCCGATGAGCGAGTGGCGCAGCCCCGAGCCCCTGGGCTTCCGGACCCCCACGGAGGCCGACGAGAGCACGGACCGGGCCCAGCCCTGGCCCCTGGCCGCTTCGGAGAACTCCTGGAGCGCCGCGGAGCCCGCGGAGCCGATCAGTGATTGGCGCAGCCCCGAACCCCTGGACTCCCGCCCCTCCGCGGAACCCGAGGAGCGGGCGGGCCGGGACCAGTCCTGGAGCCCCGCCGCGCCGGAGGACCCGCTGGGCGCCTGGGGGCGGCCGGAGGCTCCGGAGGACCGGGCGGCGGCCCCTGCCCAGCCCCTGGACGCGGCGGATCCGGCGGAGGCGGAGAACACGGCGGACTCCGGGGACGACGGCGACGACAGGCGCCCCGGCGCCCGTCTGCTGCCGCCCATGCCTCCGGGCGTCTCGGACAGCTGGGCGTGGGCTCCGGGCTGGAAGTGGCCCGCGCCGCCCGGCTCGTCCGACTGAGTACGGCCCGCGGCCGGGGAGGGCTTTCCCGGCCGCGGACGGGGTGACGGCCAACGGGGTGACGGCCACGGGTGCGGGGTGCGTGTCCGGGACAGCCGCCCCGGGCCCCGTACCGGTAGCGCCGTATGACAGGTGTCATGCCGCGGCACCGGCGGCTCTCACACCGACCCGGTGACTCCTGCGTCTGGGAGCGGGCCTCCCCGGTCGGCCAAGCTTGGGGGTATGACGACGTTGAACAGCGACCGCCCCGGCACCGGCGCCCGGTCCGGAGCCGGAACGGGTTCCGGCTCCGAGTCCGAGTCCGCAACCGTGTCCGCGTCCGGGACCGCGCACGCCGACGGGGACACCCCGCGCGCGGACGGCACCCCCCTGTCGGCGGAGGAGCGCAAGGCCGCCGAGAGGGAGGCGCAGAAGGAGGAGGCCCGGGCCGCCCTGCGCGCGCTCAAGCCCTGGGAGGGCAGGGCGACGCGGCAGGACAAGGCGCTGATGGCCGCCTTCGTCGGCGTCCCCCTCTTCTTCATGGCGCTGACGCCGCTCAAGCCCTTCCTGATCGCCCACCACCCGGTCCTGCTGGAGTTCGTCACCGGCAGCAACGCGGCGGTCGGCGCGGCCGCGGCGTTCGCGCGGATCGGGGAGATCCCCCTCTGGCTGGTCGTGGTCGCGGGCGTCGTCGGCAAGGTGAAGATCGACTGGCTGTTCTGGTGGGTCGGCAGGCGCTGGGGCCGCGGTTTCGTCAACCTCATCGCGCCGGGCGACAGGGCGCAGCGCTTCGCCGACCGGGCGCAGGACATGAGCCCGTGGATCATGCCGGTCGCGCTCGTCCTCAGCTACCTGCCGGGCATCCCCACCGTGTTCGTCCTCGTCATCGCGGGCTGGACCGGGATGCGCCTAGTGCCCTTCCTGCTCCTGGACGCCCTCGGGGCCCTGGTCCTCACCGCGTCAGTGGCCTCCGTCGGCTACGCGGCGGGCCAGACCGGGGTGGACATCGTCCTGCTGGTCGACAGGTACGCCCTCTGGTTCACCCTGGGCATCGTCGTCGTCATGGCCTTCGTCCCCGTGTTCAAGCAGAACCGCGCCCAGAAGCGGGCCAAGGCGGCCGAGGATGCCGGGGCCGCCGAAGGAGCCGGGGCGGCACGGGGCGACGAGGGGGCGCAGGACCCCCGGGACTGACACCGCGGACCGGGATCTCCCGCGGCCGAACGCGTGCGACCCCCTGTGACCAGGCGCTTCCACGGAAAGTACCGTGAAGGAAGCGACTGGTCACCCACGTGCCGGGGGCACCCGACTAGGCTGGCGTTCGGCAATCCGACAACCCGGGCAAGCCGACTGCGCTGGGTGCGTCACAAACACACTCAAGGAGATCCCGTCATGGGACAGCGACACTTCGATCTGGTGGTTCTCGGCGCGGGCCCCGGCGGCTACGTGGCCGCCATCCGCGCCGCCCAGCTCGGCCTGAAGACCGCCGTCATCGAGGAGAAGTACTGGGGCGGGGTCTGCCTCAACGTGGGCTGCATCCCCTCCAAGGCGCTGCTGCGCAACGCCGAACTCGCCCACCTGTTCCAGAACGAGGCCGACTTCTTCGGCATCAAGGTCGACGGCAAGGTCGAGTTCGACTTCGGCAAGGCGCACAGCCGCAGCCGCGAGGTGGCGGACGGCCGGGTCAAGGGCGTCCACTACCTGATGAAGAAGAACAAGATCACCGAGCTGAACGGCCGGGGCACCTTCACCGACGACCACACCGTCGAGGTCAGCGGCGAGGACGGCGCCACCGAGACCGTCACCTTCGACCACGCGGTGATCGCGGCGGGCTCCTCCACCAAGCTGCTGCCCGGCACCGAGCTGTCCGAGCGGGTCGTCACCTACGAGGAGCAGATCCTCACCGACACCCTGCCGGAGAGCATCGTCATCGCCGGTGCGGGCGCCATCGGCGTCGAGTTCGCCTACGTCCTGGCCAACTACGGCGTGGACGTGACGATCGTGGAGTTCCTCGACCGCCTCGTGCCCACCGAGGACGAGGAGGTCTCCAAGGAGCTGGGCCGCGCCTACAAGAAGCTGGGCGTCAAGGTGATGACCTCCACCCGTGTGGAGTCGGTCGAGGACACCGGCGAGGGCGTGCGCGTCACCGTCAGCAGCGACGGCAAGGAGCAGACCCTGGAGGCCGACAAGCTCCTCCAGGCCATCGGCTTCGCCCCCAACGTGGAGGGCTACGGTCTGGAGAAGACCGGCGTGGAGCTGACCGACCGGGGCGCGATCGGCATCGACTCCCGGGGGCGCACCAACGTCCCGCACATCTACGCGATCGGCGACGTCACCGCCAAGCTGATGTTGGCCCACACCGCCGAGGCCATGGGCATCGTCGCCGCGGAGACCATCGCGGACGCCGAGACCCAGGAGATCGACTACCGGTTCATCCCGCGCGCCACCTACTGCCAGCCGCAGATCGCCAGTTTCGGCTACAGCGAGAAGGAGGCGCGGGAGGCGGGCTTCGACGTCCAGGTCGCCAAGTTCCCGTTCATGGCCAACGGCAAGGCGCACGGCCTCGGGGACACACGCGGTTTCGTCAAGATCCTCTCCGACGGCAAGTACGGGGAGTTCCTCGGCGCGCACATGATCGGCCCGGACGTGACCGAGCTGCTGCCCGAGCTGACCCTGGCCCAGCAGTGGGACCTGACCGTGCACGAGGTCGCGCGCAACATCCACGCGCACCCCACGCTCAGCGAGGCGGTCAAGGAGGCCGTTCACGGCCTGGCCGGTCACATGATCAACATGTGACGCACCGGCGTCCTCGGCCCCGCCGCCCCGGGAGGGCGGCGGGGCCGCGCCGTACCCGCGCGGGCGCCGTCCGCCGGAGTCGGGCGGCGACCCCTGCCTCGGGCGCTCCGCGGACTTGCTAAGTTTCGTGTGTCCCCGCCGGATCCCCACCCCGAACTCCGGTGCTCCCCCGACCGAAAGCCATCCATGCGCCTGATCCCGTCCACTCCCCTGTCGTGCCTGGGCACGGCCGCCGCCGTCGCCGTCGTCGGCGGGTTCGTCCTCGTCGGCTTCGGCGTGATCGACCTCGACGAGTTCGAGATGGACCTGTCCTTCGGAGACGGCGTGGACCTGCCCTTCGGGGACGGTGAGGAGGCGCCGGAGCGGGAGGCCGGGGCCTCGCCCGGTCCCGAGGAGGAGCAGCCTGAGCAGGCCGCGCCGGAGTACGGGCTGCCCGAGTCGTGCGCGGCCGCCGGTGCCGCGGAGGTGGTCGGCGAGCTGGCCCCGGGCCAGGTGCTCACCGAGGAGGTCGGTGAGGTGGAGGGCGTCGACGGCGCCGAACAGGTCGTGTGCTCGTTCAGCGACGGGAGCACCGGACCCGGCGCCTCCTCGTTCACGCTGGTGTTCACCCTGAACGCCGACCCGAGCGCCAACCCGGACGTGGTGCGGGTGCCCGGGGAGCAGGAGCAGATGAACTGGGAGGTGGACATCGACGTGGACGTGGACACCTACCACACCGAGGAGTCCGACTCCCTGGGCGGCGACCTGGAGTACGTGGGCACCGTGGACGGCTCCAGCCGCCACCTGTACCTGGCGCTGCCCGACGAGCTGTACGTCACCGCCATCGCCTACGGCGAGGAGGTGCCGCGCGAGGACCTGGAGCGGGTGGTCATGCTGGCCGCGGAGCGCATCCGGGGCTGACCCGCGACGCGAACGACCGAGGGGGCCGCCGGTGGGCGGCCCCCTCGCGTGTTCGGACGTTCCCCGGGCCCCGAGCCCGGGGCGGCTCCCCTAGTACTCCACGGGGATCTCCTCGAACTCACCGAACGGGCCCGCCCGCAGGGTCAGCTCCTCCACGTCCACCGGCGGCGCGGGGAAGACCGCGACCAGGCTGTACGTGTTGTCGGGCTGGAGCGTGTGGACCTCCTCGGCGAAGCTGCTGTAGCGCCCCTCGCCGAAGTCCATCTGGGCCACGTAACGCACCAGGCCGCTCTCCGGCTCCAGCAGTTGGAAGCCGCCGAGCGTGCCCTTGTTGAACTGCTCGGGGCCGCCCGCCTGGATGGCCTCCTGCCCGCCCATGTCGGGCATGGTCGGCTCGTCGGTGGTGTTGGTCAGCGCCACGGTGCCGATCACGTACGCGCCGTCGCGGCGCAGCGGGTAGACCTCCAGGCGCACCCCGTCCAGCTCGCCCTCGGCCACCACGGACCCCGGGTCGTCGTCGTAGGGCGCGGGCCAGGTGACGTTGCGCTGAGCCGCGCCGAGGGCGTCGTCGTCGTACTCCTCTTCCTCCGTGGCCTCCACGGTGGTGTTGAAGACGTAGGAGAACTCCACGCGCCGATTGCGCGCCCGCGCCTCGTCGTCGTCGGGGCCGCCCTCGCGGGCGATCGGCTCGTGCTCGCCCCGGCCCTCCACCTCCAGGGTGTAGTCGGTGCCCAGCTCCTCGGCGAGCAGGTCGCGCACGCTCTCGGCCCTCTGCACCGACAGGTTGTCGTTGTAGGCGTCGTCGCCGATGCTGTCGGTGTGGCCGATGACCGTGATGACGGGCTCATCGGGGTCGACGTTGCGGGCCAGGCTGGTGGCCGCGCGGCGCACCACGTCCTCGGCCTCGGGGGTCAGGTCCGAGCGGTCGAACTCGAACATGACGTCGGAGTGCAGGGAGATGATCTCCCGGTCGCCGTCGCGGGTGGTGGAGGCGATCTCGGAGTCCACGAAGCTCTGCACCCAGCCCTCGTCGGCCACGGCGTCCTCGTCCGGGCGGCGGTTGGCGAAGGTGAGGTTCTCCCCGTTCGGCGGCGGGTCGTCGGGGGTGAGGTGGTCGGCCCCGTTGGGGTCCTGCGGGTCGGCCCGCTCCTCCTCCACGTCCACGACCGGGATGCCGGTCATGGCCCCGAGCCCGCTGCCGACGAACGTGACCTGCCGGACCTCGTCGGGCAGGCGCGGGAAGTAGCGCACGTACTCGTTGGTGACCCCGTCGTGGACCGGGTAGAGGCCGTCCTGGTTGGGGCTCTCGGAGCCGTACTTGAGGCCCTCCTCGTCCAGGAACTGCCGGTAGACGCGACCGGTGAGCGGATCGACCAGGGTGTGGGCCATGCTCATGTTCCGGTTGGGCCCGGTGAACTCGTCGAGGTAGGTGACCTCGTAGTACATGACGGTGTAGTCGTCGGTGCGCTCCAGACCGGTGACGGCGAAGCGCATCTCGTTGTCCCGGCCGGTGTCCTGGAAGATGCGGCCCTCGCGGACGTAGGGGAACTCCTCCCTGACCTCGGGCGGGCCCGACGCGCTTCCGAAGGTCTCGGACCACCAGTCGGTCACCCCCTCGGTGACCGTACAGCCGCTGAGCAGGAGGCTGCCCGAGACCGCCAGCGCGACCAGGGGTAGGGGCGACTTCCTCGCCATGTGGGGGAACTCCGATCGTTGAGGAGACGTACGGGCAACATCCTCCTGTACGTGTGGGGCGGAACCGACCGCCCTGCCCGCTGTTGGCGGGTTACGTCCGCTTGGCGGCCGGTGCCCGGTGCGGGGCGGTCCCGTCGGCGCGGGACCCCCGGACGGGTCCCGGCCGGATGACGGGCACGGGTCCCGGAGGAGTCCGGGACCTGCGGCGGACGGGTGCCGGATGGGTGGCGGACGCGCGAGGAGCGCCCCGGCGCCCGTCGGCGGCACCGCGTCACCGCAGTTCAGGGACTTCTTCGCGCGGACCGAAAAAAATTCCGCGGAAACACCCATCCGCCCCCGCCTCGGCCCCGAATGACCGACGTGACCACCGAGACACGCGGGAACACCCCGCCACGCGACAGGCGACGGGTCGTCGTCGGATCAGTCGTGGGGCTGCTCACGGTCGGCGCCTCGCTGGGCACCGCCGAGCTGGCCGCAGGACTGCTCCGCACCGTGTCTCCGGTGATCGCCGTCGGCGACACGGTCGTCGACATCACACCGCCCTCCCTGGTGGAGGCGGCGATCGATCTGCTGGGCAGAGCCGACAAGGTCGTGCTCGTGGCCGGGATCATCGCCGTTCTCCTGGGTGTCGGGGCCGTACTCGGCACGGCGTCGCTCCGGCGGCCCGTCGTCGGGTACACGGGGTTGGCGGTGTTCACCGCGGTCGGGCTGGCCGCCGTGCTTCCGCACCGCTCCGACGACCCGGGCGCCCCGGTGCCCGTGCTCGTCGGGGCGGTGGCGGGGGCCCTGGCCCTGGCGCTCCTGGTGCGCGGCGCGCGCGGGACGCTCCGGCCCGAAGCGGACTCCGGACCACAAGGGATGGGTGATCCGAGGACACCGGCGGACGCGGAGGAGGCTCCTCCTCCTCCCGCTGCCGGACCGGACCGGGGCCCGGGCAGACGCGGTTTCGTGCTGACCGCGGCGGGCGTCCTGGCCGTGTCCGGCACCGCCGGTGCCCTCGGGCGCCTGCTGCCGACCCTCGGCGATGGTGCGGGCTCACGCTCCGCCCTCGCCCTTCCCCCGGCGGCGAACCCGCTGCCGCCGCTGCCCGCCGCGACCGAACTGGGCGTTCCGGGGCTGACACCCTTCACCACGCCCAACCGGGAGTTCTACCGGATCGACACCGCCCTCACCGTCCCCCGTCTGGACTCCACCCGGTGGACGCTGAGGGTGCACGGGATGGTGGACCGCCCCTTCGAGATCGACATGGACGAACTGCTCGCCGAGGAGCTCGTCGAGGCCGACATCACCATGACCTGCGTGTCGAACCAGGTCGGCGGCGACCTCGCGGGCAACAGCCGCTGGTTGGGCTTCCCCCTGGCCGACCTGCTGCGGCGCGCGGGCGTGCGGTCCGGTGCCGACCAGATCCTCAGCACCTCCGACGACGGCTGGACCTGCGGCACGCCGACCGAGGTCGTCATGGACGGGCGCGACGCGCTCCTGGCCGTGGGCATGAACGGGGAGCCCCTCCCCCAGGCGCACGGCTACCCGGCGCGCATGGTCGTCCCCGGCCTCTACGGGTTCGTCAGCGCCACCAAGTGGGTCACCGACATCAAGCTGACCCGCTTCGCCGACGAGCAGGCCTACTGGGCGCAGCGCGGCTGGGCGGTGCGCGCCCCCATCAAGACCATGTCCCGCGTGGACGTGCCCGCGCCCCTGAGCCGGGTGGACGCCGGAGAGGTCGTCCTGGCCGGAGTGGCCTGGGCGCAGCACCGCGGGGTCGACGCCGTGGAGGTGCGGGTGGACGGAGGCGAGTGGCAGCAAGCCGAACTCGCCGCGGTCCCCGGCATCGACACCTGGGTCCAGTGGGTGGCCGAGACCACCGTCGAACCCGGCCAGCACTCCGTGGAGGTCCGGGCCACCGACGCCACCGGGGCCACCCAGTCCGCCGAACGGGTGGATCCCGTGCCCGACGGCGCCACCGGCTGGCACAGCATCCGGTTCACCGCCGAGTAGACGCACCCCTCGACCAACACCGGCGCAAGTCGGTGACGTGAGCAAACAGAAGTTAACCAAGTTGAAGGAGAAAACAATGATCCGCAAGAGCAGCCTCACCATCACGGCCGCCGCTGCCGCGCTCGCCTTCGGTCTGACCGCCTGCGGCGGCGACATGGGCGGCGAGGAGGAGGCCGCCGAGGAGACGCCCACCGCGAGCGAGACCGAGAGCGGCGACATGGGCGGCGAGGAGGGCACCACCGAGATGGCGGGCGAGAACTTCGGTTCCGGCTGCGCCGAGGTGCCCGCCGACGGCGAGGGCAGCTTCGAGGGCATGGCGGACGACCCGGTCGCCACCGCCGCGTCCAACAACCCGGTGCTGTCCACGCTGGTGACGGCCGTGACCGAGGCGGACCTGGTGGACACGCTCAACTCGGCCGAGGACATCACGGTCTTCGCCCCGGCCAACCCTGCCTTCGAGGCGATCCCGCAGGAGGACCTCGACGCGCTGCTGGCCGACCAGGAGCAGCTCACCGAGGTGCTGACCTACCACGTGGTCGAGGGCCGCCAGACCCCGGCCGACCTGGAGGACGGCACGTTCACCTCGCTCCAGGGCGGCGAGGTCACCACCGAGGGCTCCGGCGAGGAGTTCACGGTGAACGGCGAGGCGTCCGTCATCTGCGGCAACGTGCAGACCGCCAACGCCACGGTGTACATCATCGACGGCGTGCTGATGCCCGCCGAGTAACTCCGGCACGGTGCGCTCCCCGGGCGGTCCGAGCGTTGAGGCCGGGCCGTCCGGGGCCGCCAGCGTCCCCGAGGGCGCACGGGGCTCCGTGGACTCCACGGGGCCCCGACGGGCGCACTGCGCGAGAACAGCCGAACGGTACGGCTGACGTGCGACTCTGGAGGGGTCGGGGTCCTTCGGGACACACCCGGGCCCGCCAGCGCACTGACGGGGCGAGCTACGCAGGACCACCAGGAAGAGGAGCGGATGGACGAGCACGCCGCGATACCCCGGGGCCCCCGCGGGTCGGAGGCGGAGCCGCCGGTTCCGCCTGCCCAGCGGCTCACGGAACTGCTCCGCCAGGTGGCCCGGGGTGATGAGAGCGCGTTCGGCGAGGTGTACGACCTGGTCATCCCGTCGGTGTACGGGCTGGTCCGTCGTGTGCTGCGCGACCCCGCCCAGTCCGAGGAGGTCGCCCAGGAGGTGATGGTGGAGGTGTGGCGCACCGCCTGCCGTTACGACGAGCGGCGCGGCAGCCCCCAGGCCTGGGTGATGACGCTCGCGCACCGCCGGGCGGTGGACCGGGTGCGCTCCGAGCAGGCCGCCACCGACCGCGAGGCCAGGGTGGCGGCGGCGAACACGCAGCGTCCCTACGACGAGGTGGCCGAGGAGGCCACGAACCGTCTGGAACGCGAGCGGGTGCGCCGCTGTCTGGACACGCTGACCGAACTCCAGGGCCAGTCCGTGCGTCTGGCCTACTACGGCGGATACACCTATCGTGAGGTGGCCCGCCTGCTTTCGACGCCGTTGGGCACCGTGAAGACGCGGATGCGCGACGGTCTGATCCGGCTACGGGACTGCTTGGGGGTGGAGTGGTGAGGAGGACACTGGGCCAGGACCCGCACATCCTCTCGGGAGCCTACGCCCTGGGCGCCCTGTCCCCGAGTGAGAGCGTGCGGTTCGAGGACCACCTGGCCGAATGCGACTCCTGTGTGCAGGAGACGCGCGGTTTCACCGAGACCGTCGCGCTCCTGGGCACCGCGGCCGCCGGTACGCCGCCCGCCGAACTGCGCGGGCGCGTACTGGAGGAGGTGGCGCGCACCCGCCAGCTCGCACCCGCTCCCGAACGCCTGCCGGCGCCGCGCCGGGGCCGCTGGTCCCGGGGCCTGGGACTGGTGCTGGCCGCCTGCCTGGCGGTCATGGTCGCGCTGGGCGCTGTCGTCATCGACCAGGTGCGCCAGGTGCGGGACCTGCGGGAGAACGAGCGGCAGATCGCGGCGGTGCTCTCCGACCCGAACGCCGACTACACCACGGCCGAGCCCATGGAGGGCGTGTCCGTGACCGTGGTGCACTCCGAGAGCAGCGGGCGGCTCGTGTTCAGCGCCCACGGCCTGGAGCGGCTGGAGGACGAGGACTACCAGCTCTGGCTGACCCGTGACGACGGCAGCGTCTACTCGGCCGGGGTGCTCTCCGTGGACGAGTCGGGCTTCGTGCTCCCGGTGCTGGCCGCGCCGCAGGACGAGGCCACCGGGGGCGTGGCCGTCACCGTCGAGCCCGAGGGCGGCTCCGAGCAGCCCACCTCCGATCCGCTGATGGCGATGCCCTTCGAGGGCTGAGGGCCGGTCGCCGTCCGGCCCCCGGCCGGGCGGCGACCGGTTTCACGCCGGTCGTCGGACGGCCGATGACCGGTCCCCTGGCCGGGCCGCCCCCCGTCACCCGGGCGGCGGTGCGGCACCTGACCGGCCGTGGCCCGACCGCTCGGCCCCTTCGGGGGGCGGGGCCGCGGTCAGGCCACGGCCACCTCCTCGGGCCGGGGCAGGTCGCGCATGACGGGGGAGAGGCTGAACAGGGCGGCGAGCGCCGAGACCAGCGCCATCGTCAGGAAGACCCAGGCGGGTCCGGCGTGGTCGAAGATCACCCCGATACCGAGGATGCCCACCGGCTGCGACACCAGCGCCATGAACGTGACGGCGCCCAGGACGCGGCCCTGGTAGCGGTCGCTGACCGACGCGGCGACGTAGCCGTAGAACACGGCGTTCACGCAGGGCACGATGGCGAACACGCAGCCCACCAGCACCCCGAGGAACATCACGTTGGGCGCGAACAGCAGCCCCAGCGCGCACACCGGGGCGGCCCAGGCCGCCGTGAGGAAGATGGCCGAGGGCCGCACCCACCTGACGACCGCCCCGGCGCAGAGCGCGCCGAGCAGGCCGCCGGACCCGGCCAGGGAGACGGTCAGCCCGGTCTGGAGGTGGCTGGCGCCCTGGCTCTGGGCGGTGGCGATGAGGGCCAGGAAGGCGCCCGTCTGGGTGAAGGTGAGGTTGAACCCGACGATCCACGAGATCATCGGCCGCAGGATCGGGTGCCTGGCCAGCACGGCGAAGCCGCTGACCGCCTCGCGCAGGGTCCACGGTTCGCGCACGTCGGGCGGGTGGGTCTGCATGGGGCGGCGGATGAGCAGCACCAGGGCCGCCGACACCAGGTAGGCGAGGGCCTCGGCGGCGAAGGGGAAGGCCCGGCCCACTCCGAACAGGGTTCCGGCGAAGGGTCCGCCGAGGGCGGTGGTGCTGAAGAGGCGGATCTGGTTCTGGGCGGAGGCCTCGGCCATCTGCGAGGCCGGGACCAACTGCTTGACGGAGGCCATCGCGACGGGGTTGGAGACGCCCATCAGCGCGGCGGAGCCGACCGCGACACCCACGATGACGGTGAACGTGACGTTCCCGGTGAGCAGGAGAACGGTGAAGAGGGAGAGCAGCGCGAGCCGTCCGAGGTCGCAGCACAGCAGCACCGTGCGGCGGTTGGTCCGGTCGGCGAGCGAACCGCCGAGGACGGCGGCGACCATGGCCGTAGTGACCTGGGCCGCTCCGATGACGCCCGCCTGCGCCGCCGATTCCGCGAGGAGGAGGGCGAGGAGGGGGTAGGCGACCTCTCCGCTCTCCTTGCCCAGCCCCGCGAGGAACCGGCTGGTCCAGAGCACCTGGAAGTCGCGGTTGCGGGCGAGGGGGACGAACCGCTCCGCGCCGGGGACCGGCGGGCTCTGGCCGGCGGGTCGGGACGGGCGGTCCTGTTCCGCCGTCATCGCGATCGTCTGCCCCGTCCGCGGGCCCGCGCGGCGGACCTTTCGAGGGGTGTGGTTCTCATTTCGTAATTATGCGCGCATTGCCCGCATTAGTGAGCTTTGTTGGTTCTGTACTGCACACGGTAGAGATCAGCGGGAAAATCCACTCCGGGAGTGGTGTAGTCCCCGTGTCACGCAAGGGTGGGTTGGGGCTCGTGTGACTGCATTCCCGCCCTCGCATGTGCCCTGGACAGTGCGAACGCGGATTCCGCGCCGGTACGAGCCGGGGTGGGCTGACACGTGGCAGGAGTGGGAAGCGAAACGCGTCGGGTTCCGCGTGAAAGGTGATTTTCCTGGGGTGAAAGGGAGCGGGGAACGGCTGCCAGCGCCGACGGCGGGTAAGGGCGCGTAAGGCCGTCGCGGTGCACGGGCCTGAGGTGGCCGAATGCGGCCACGGGAGGGCTTTCGGCCGGGGCGGTTCCGGGGTCCGCGCGGCCGGACGGGGTCTCGGCGGCGTCCGGGCGCGCGGGGACCGGCGGATGCCGACCGAATCCCCGCCGGGCAGGGGCGCGCGGTCTCAGACCGTCTGCGGTCTGGTCGCCTTGCCGTCGAGCCAGAGCTCGGTGGAGGCGTCCCGGTGGGAACCGGTGGTGCCCACGTGCTTGGCGCTGATCTGCGGGCCCTTCTTGATGACGTGGACCAGGGCCATCGCGTGGCCGCGGCCCAGCCCGTAGTCCTCGGCCAGCCACTGGACGATGGTGCCCGCCTTGACCGAAGGGTCGTCGTAGCCCTTCTCCTTGGCACGGTCGACCAGCGTGCGCGGGGTCAGACCGGTCTTGTCCTCGACGGTATCCAGATAAGCCTGGAACGACATGGGGCCTCCTCGACTGGGCAGGCCCCGATACTCACACGTGCCTGCGACATTCCGGCGGCAGCGGCACCGACCGCCGAGGCGGCCCCAGCCGCGCCGCAGGAGCCGGAGCGCGCGGGCTCAGGCGGGGGTTGTCCGCAGGCGTGACAGCGGGCAGGAGGGTTGTCCACAGGCGCGGCAGCGGGGTGGTGGACGGCTCCCGGGAGAGGCATGCTGTTGATGGGGATCCCCGGCCTCCGCGCCGTGGAACACGTCCCCCATGACAGATATGCCCGCCGCGATCCCGGCGCCACCCCGCGCTCCCCGGCCTGTGGACGACCTCCTAGCCTTGCCGGATGCCCCTTCCACCCCCGACGCCCTCTCCAGCCCCGCTCACTCGGCCCGCGCTCCGCCAGAAGTCTTCCTCGCCCCCGCCTCCTCCGCGCTCGCTCCACCGGATGCCTTCCCCAAGCCCGTTCCCTCCGCGCTCGCTCCACCGGCCACCTCCCCCGGGCCCGCCTCCTCCGCCCCCGCGCTGCCGGGCCTCCTCCCCGCCCCCTGCCCCTTCCCCATCCCCCGCCTCCACCCCGTGACGCCGTGGGTCGTGGCCGTGGTCCTGCTCGCGGCGCTGCTGCACGCGGGCTGGAACGCGATCGCCCACTCCATCACCGACCGCCTGCTCGGGTTCGCCCTGATCGGCCTCGGCGGAATGCTCGCCGCCCTCCCCCTGCTCCCGGTCGTGGGGCCGCCTCCGCGCGAGGCCTGGCCGGTCCTGCTCGCATCCCTCGCCACCCACCTGCTGTACATGAGCCTGCTGATGCTCTCCTACCGGACCGGCGAGTTCGGCCAGGTGTACCCGATGGCACGCGGCACGGCGCCGTGGGTGGTCGCCCTGACCGGCATCCTCCTGCTCGGCGAGTCGATGCCCCCGTCCGACCTGGCCGGGGTCCTGGTCGTCTCCGCCGGGCTGACGACGCTGGTGTTCGCGGGCGGCCGCCCCTCCCGCGCACAGCTCCCGGCGCTGCTGGCGGCCTTCGCCACCGGCGTCAGCATCGCCGTCTACACCGTGGTCGACGCCCACGGGGTCCGCCTCACCCAGGACCCGCTGGGCTACATCACGTGGCTCATGATCCTTCAAGGACCGGTGTTCCTCGTGGTGGCGGTTTTCACCCGCCGCGGCGCGCTCCCCCGCCAGCTCAAGCCGGTCTGGAAGTTCGGAGTCCTGGGCGGCGTGGTCAGCGCGGTCGCCTACGGGCTCGTGCTGTGGGCGCAGCTGACCGGCGCGGTCGCGGGCATCGCCGCGCTGCGCGAGACGAGCATCGTCTTCGCCGCGGTGCTGGGCGCGCTGCTGTTCGGGGAGCGGTTCGGCCCGGTGCGGGTCGCCGCGTCCGTCATCGTCGTGACCGGAGTAATCCTCCTGGCTTTCTGAGCGTCTTCATGACTCTGACCAGCGCTTACCCGTATCGTTTCCGGCGTGACACGAGCCTCGTCCTTCTCCGGGTCCGCCGCAACGGACACCGGCACCGAAACCCGTTCCGACACCGCCGCCGGAACCGATCCCGGGTCCTCCCGCACGACGGATACCGCGCACGAACACGGGCCCGAGTCCGCCGCCGTACGTGCGGTCTGGCAGGGCCTGGGGCTCCCCGGACTCATCGACGTCCACACCCACTTCATGCCCGACAACGTGCTGCGCAAGGTGTGGGCCCACTTCGACGCCCTCGGCGGCCTGTGGCCGATCACCTACCGCTTCGACGAGGACGAACGCCTGTCCCTGCTCCGGGGCTTCGGGGTGCGGCACTTCACCGCCCTCTCCTATCCGCACCGCCCCGGCATGGCCGCCTGGCTCAACGACTGGGCGGGCGACTTCGCCGACCGCAACCCCGACTGCCTGCGCAGCGCCACCTTCTACCCCGAGCCGGAGGCCCGCGACTACGTGGCCGCGGCGTTGGAAGCGGGTACCCGCGTGTTCAAGGCCCACCTCCAGGTCGGCCGCTACGACCCGCGCGACCCGCTGCTGGCCGACGTGTGGGGGCTGATCGCGGACGCGGGCACGCCCGTGGTGATCCACTGCGGTTCGAGCCCGGAGGCGGGCCCCTTCACCGGCCCCGAACCCTTCGCCGAGACCCTGCGCGCCCACCCCGGGCTCACCGCGGTCATCGCCCACGCCGGGGCTCCCGACTACCGCGCGTTCCTGGACCTGGCCGAGCACCACGAGCGCGTCCACCTGGACACCACGATGGTGTTCACCGAGTTCTCCAAGGACTGGGCGCCCTTCCCCGACGGGGAGGTGCCCCGCCTGAAGGGTGTCGCGGACCGGATCCTGTTCGGCACGGACTTCCCGAACATCCCGTACCCCTATCTCGAACAGATCGAGGCCCTCGCCTGGCTCGGTCTGGGTGACGACTGGCTTCGGGGAGTGCTGTACGGCAACGCCGCCCGGCTGTTCGGACTCTGAGGGCCGCCGACTTCCGGCGCCCGACGCTGGACAGCCGACGACCGTCCGGTGATGGTGGTCGTGGGGCGACCGCCTTCGG
The DNA here is from genome assembly GCF_052466615.1 of Nocardiopsis sp. M1B1. Lineage (NCBI taxonomy): Bacteria > Bacillati > Actinomycetota > Actinomycetes > Streptosporangiales > Nocardiopsidaceae > Nocardiopsis > Nocardiopsis sp. M1B1. The sequence continues at coordinate 203,869 of NZ_CP196194.1, read as the reverse complement.
CCTCCGCCCCGACCACCGCCCACCATCACCGACGCGGAAAGGCACCCCGGCACCATGGAACTCGCCCTGACTCCCCTGGAGTTCGCCCGCCGCACCCGAAGACTGCACCCCCGGCGCGAGGCGGTGGTGGACCGTGGCCTCCGGCTCACCTACGAGGAGTTCTTCGACCGCTGCGACCGCTGGTCCTCCGCCCTCCAGGGCATGGGGGTGTCCAAGGGCGACCGCGTCGCCTACATCTCCCCCAACACCCACGCCCAGCTGGAGTCCTTCTACGCCGTGCCGCAGCTCGGCGCGGTGCTGGTACCGGTCAACTTCCGGCTGTCGGCGGACGACTTCGTCTACATCGTCAACCACTCCGGGGCACGTGTCCTGTGCGTGCACGCCGACCAGCTCGACGCCGTGGACGGCGTCCGCGACCAGATGCCGGGCGTGGAGCGGTTCGTCGCCCTGGAGGGGGCGCGTCCGGGCTGGGAGGACTACGAGACCCTCGTCGCGCAGGCCGCGGCGGACTACGTCCGCCCCGAGATCGGTGAGACCGACTTGTTGACCATCAACTACACGAGCGGCACCACGGCCCGGCCCAAGGGCGTGATGATCACCCACCGCAACGCGTACATGAACTCGGTGGGCACCCTGCTGCACCTGCGGATCGGCATCGACGACCGGTACCTGTGGACGCTGCCGATGTTCCACGCCAACGGCTGGACCTACACGTGGACGGTGACCGCCGCGGCCGCCACCCACGTGTGCCTGCCCGCGATGGACCCGGCCGCCGTGTACGAGCTGATCCGCTCCGAGGGGGTCACCTGGCTGTGCGCGGCCCCCACCGTGCTGATCATGCTGTCGAACGCCCCCGAGGAGGTACGCGGCGGGGTCCCGTCCGGCGTGCACGTGGTGACGGCCGGGGCCTCCCCCGCCGCCGACACCATCGAGCGCCTGGAGGACGGTTTCGGATGGACCGTCACCCATGTCTACGGGCTTACCGAGACCACGCCGTTCATCACCGTGTGCGAGCCGCGAGCCGAGCACGGCGGCCTGTCCCCGCGCGACCGCGCCGCCGTCAAGGCACGCCAGGGGGTCGAGCTGATCACCTCCGGCGAGCTGCGGGTGGTGGACGCCGACGGCGTCGAGGTGCCCTGGGACGGCACGACGGTCGGGGAGATCACCGTGCGCGGGAACGTGGTGATGAAGGGCTACTACAACGACCCGGAGGCCACCCAGAAGGCCATGGGCGACGGCTGGTTCCACACCGGCGACGCGGCGGTCACCCACCCGGACGGGTACGTGGAGATCCAGGACCGGATCAAGGACGTCATCATCTCCGGCGGGGAGAACATCTCCTCCGTCGAGGTGGAGGGGGTCCTGCTGCGGCACCCGGCCGTGCTGGAGGCGGCCGTCGTGGGCGTGCCGCACGAGCGCTGGGGCGAGACGCCGAAGGCGTCCGTGGTGCTGCGCGAGGGCGCCGCGGCCACGGAGGAGGAGCTGATCGCCTTCGCCCGCGACAACCTGGCGCACTTCAAGGCGCCCACGCGGGTGGAGTTCGTGGAGCAGCTCCCCAAGACGGCCACCGGCAAGATCCAGAAGTTCGTGCTGCGCGGGGGCGCGTCCGCGGTGTCGCGGCAGTAGCCGCCGGGTCCGGCCGGGGCCCGCGCCCACGGAGGACGCGGGCCCCGGCCGGGCGGCGTCCGGATCACCCGGGCGGCCAGTTGAGCAGGACGAACCCGGCCTGGAAGGGGTCGGAGCAGACCATGCGGCGCCCCACACCCGGGATGTTCTCCGGCTCCGCGTGCACGCGTCCGCCCGCGGACACGACCCTGCGCGCGACGGCGTCGCAGTCGGCCACCGCGAACACCGGGTGCCAGTCCTCCTCCCCGCCGAACCGGCCCCCGTGCCCGGGTCCCGCCTGCAGGATGCCCCCGTGGGTGCGCTCGTCACCGGTTCCCGCGGGGCGCAGGACCGTGTACCCGCCGACCTCCTCCCCGCCGAGGGACGGGTCGAACGGGCTGAGGTCCCACTTGAAGACCCCGGTGTAGAACTCGGCCGCGCCGCGCGCGTCGGTGGTCCGCAGCTCCACCCAGCAGAGGCTGTTGACCCGTCCCACCAGGCCGAGGTACATCTCCCCCCGCCAGACGCCGAAGGAGGCGCCCTGGGGGTCGCGGAACAGCGCCTGACGGCCCAGATCGAAGATGTCGAACGGCTCCACCAGGAGGGTGCCGCCCAGCCGCTCCACACGTGTGATGGTGTCCTCGATGTCGGAGTCGGCGAAGTACACGGTCCAGGAGGGGCGGTCGCTCTCCCCCATGACCGGGCTGACGCCCGCCGCGGGAAGCCCCTCACCGCACAGGAACTTGTAGCCCTCCAGCTGCCGGATGTGCGTCTCGGAGCTCCAGCCGAACACGTGCCCGTAGAAGGCTGTCGAGGCCTCGACATCGGGTGAGGACACCTCGACCCAGCAGGGCGACCCGGGTGTGAAATCCGTACTGATCATCGCTGTCCCTCTCCGTGACGGCACACCACCCTTCGGTTCCTTCCCTGGTGAGGGAGGTTTCGGGGATCGGAGGGGCAAAGACTCACACAACTCGCCGTTGCCGGGCCAGCCCGCGGACGGCACGCGACGCGCCCGCCGCAGGGTACGGGGTCGCGCGGGTCCGGCGGCTCCGCCCGCGCCGACCCGCTGCCGACCGAGGCACGGACGCGCTCAGTGCCTGAAGTGCACGAACAGGCGCCCGAAGTTCTTGGAGTCCTTCTCGACCCGGTGGTAGCGGGCCTTGACGTCCTTGCGGTCGAGGAAGCGCAGCACCCGCTTCTTGAGCTGACCGGACCCCTTGCCGGGGATGATCTCGATGCTCTTGGCGCCCGTGCGCTCGGCCTCGTCCATGATGTCGTTGAGGGCCCGGTCGATGTCCCGTCCCTTGTTGAAGATGTCGTGCAGGTCGAGTTTGAGCCGCACCGTGCCTCCTCCGCGTCCGGTAGCCGGATCATACGCGGCGCGGGGCCGCGCGCCGGGGCCGCGGCGCGGCCCTCCCCCCGGCGCCCGGGACCTGTGTCCGCGCGTCCCCTGTCACTCTCCGAGGCACAGGGTGAAGACCATCCGGTCCACGCCCGGCCCCTCGTAGTCGGCGTGCGGTCCGGTGACGGTGAAGCCGTGGGCGCGGTGGAAGGCGATCGAGCGCTCGTTGGCGGGGGAGGTGACCGCGCGCACGACCGTGCACCCGCGCTCCCGCGCCCCGTCCGTGAAGCGCCGGTACAGCCCGTTCGCGAGCCCTGTCCTGCGGTGCCCCGGGGCCACCCCGGCGAAGTGCACGTACGCCTCCTCGGGCACGGACGGCGAGGGGAAGCCGATCAGGAAGCCCGCCAGCTCCCCCTCCGCCTCGGCGATGAGGCTGGTGGTGTGGAAGTGGTCGAGGAAGAGCCGGGGGAGGATGTGCGCCACGGGGCGACCCCACCAGTCGTCGCAGACCGCCAGGATGCGCGGGTGGTCGGAGGGAAGGGCGGTCCGGACACGGGCGTCGGTCACGCGGGGGCTCCTGGTCGTCGTCGGAGGGGTGTTCCGGGCCCGGAATACCCGCCGACAGGTCCGCGAACCCCTTCCGCGGACCCGTCCGCTCCGGATGCGGGGCACCGCTCAGGGGCGGCCGGACCCCCGCTCCGGAACCGGCGCGCTCGGCTCGCCCCGCTCCTCCCTCCTCCGCCGGAGCGCCCACCACAGCCCGAGCAGAGTGGCCGCCGCCAGCGCCCCGGCGACGGCGAGGGTGAGGGCGTCGGGGCGCACGACCGCCTGGCCGCGCAGCGCCTGCCAGGTGGTCAGGGCGACCAGGGCGGTGTAGGAGGCGCCCACCACGGCGACCACCCGGAGCCGGAGCGTGTCCGACGCCAGGCGCGGGTGGCGCCCCCGCCACGAGGTCAGCGCCAGTGCGAGCAGGGCCATCACCTGGAGCCCGTGCAGGCCGACGAAGTGCGGCACGCGCAGGTCACCCGCTACGGTGCTCCAGCCCACGAGCGGAAGCCCGGGTCCGCCGTCCGCGTATCCGACCGTGTGCGCGCCGATGACCTCGGCGACACCTCCATCCCGCATGGTGGTCATCTGTTCCGCGGTGGGGGAGGTCATCAGGTAGGCCAGGCCCATGCCCACGAGCCCGATCGCGATACCGATCCGGAGCGCCCAGGTGGTGGAGCGGTCGTCGAGCCGCTGCGTGAGCAGCAGGACGCCGATGGCGAGGTTGGCGACCCACACGGCGACGACCATGGCGGCCATGGCGTTGTAGACGGCCGAGTCGAACGGCGTCGCGTAGTTGAAGTGGCTGGCTTCGCCGCGCACGGCCTGGATCACGATCGCGACGAGTTCCCCGGCGAGCATGGCCGCCGTGACCGTGCCCAGCCACCAGCCGGTGCGCCGCCACCGGGTGAGCAGCGACAGCAGCCAGGCCAGGGTGACGTTGTACACCCCGATGGACACGGCGAACTTGGCGGGCTTGAGCCAGACCGGGTCGCCGTGCACGACGCGGTCGTCCAGGAGGAGACCGACCGCGGCCACGGCCAGGAGGGCCAGGCACAGGGCGGTGGTGGCCGCGAGGGGGCGGTGTCGGCCCAGCGCGGTCGGGAGGGCCCGGCGGAGGAGACCGGTCCGGGAACGGACGGGGGAGGGTGAGGGGGTGTCCATGGTGTTCCTCTATCTGGATACTGCGGCTATCCACTACGGATACTAGTAGTATCCAAATAAGGTGGACACCGCAAGGGACGTGAGACGAGAGCGAGGGCGGGCCCATGCGCATGGCCGAGTTGAGTGAGCGGTCGGACACCCCGGTGCCGACGGTGAAGTACTACCTGCGGGAGGGCCTGCTTCCCCGGGGCGAGCGCACCGGCCGCAACCAGGCCAGATACGGCGAGGAACACCTGCGCCGGCTGCGCCTGGTGCGCGCCCTGACCGACGTGGGCGGGCTGTCCATCGCCGCCGTCCGCGAGATCATCGCCCACGTGGACGCTCCCGAGCCCACCACCCACGAACTCCTCGGCCGCGCCCTGAGGGACCTCACCCCGGCCGCACAGGGGTTCGAGGGTGCGGAGGAGGACCTGGAGCGGGTACGGGCCCTGGTCGAACGCCTGGGCTGGCACGTCCACTCCGGCGAACGGGCCGTCACCGACCTGGCCGGGGTGGTCGCCGCCTACCGGAGTGCGGGCCACCCGCTCGGCGACGCCGAGTTCGAGGGCTACGCGGCGGCTGCGGAACAGGCGGCACGGGTGGACCTCGACGTCCTGGAGGACATCGGCGAGACCGACGCGATCCTGGAGAGCGCCGTGGTGCGCACCGTCCTGGGCGACACCCTGCTGGCCGTCCTGCGCAGGCTCGCGCAGGCCGACGAGTCCGCCCGCAGGTCGGGAAGGGCGACCGGCGACTGCTGAGCGGGCGGGTCCGGTGCTACAGCAGCGCCTCGAAGGCTCCGCGTACCGTCCCGTCACGGTGCACCGGCACGCCCGGGGGTCGGATCACCCGGTCACCGCAGAGATTCGGGCATCCGGACGCCGCCCCGGTACCCGACCGAAAAACCCTGGACCCGCCGGAGGCCCGGCGGGGATCATCGCGACCATGAACCGGAGAGAACTCGTACGCGCCTCCAGGTTCCTGGCGCGCGTGCTCCGCCACGACCCCGCCCGCGCGGGGGTGCGGCTCGACCCGCAGGGCTGGGTCGGGGTGGACGAACTCCTCGCGGGCTGCGGGAGGGCTGGAGTGCGCCTCAGCCGCGCGGCCCTCCAGGAGGTCGTCGACACCAACGACAAGAAGCGCTTCGTCCTGAGTCCGGACGGCGCCCGCATCCGCGCTCAGCAGGGCCACTCCGTCCACGTCGACCTGGGGCTGGAGCCGAGCACGCCACCCGCCCTGCTCTACCACGGCACCGTGGGCCGACTCCTGCCCGCCATCACCGCTGAGGGGCTGCGACCGATGCGGCGGCACGACGTCCACCTGTCCCCCGACGCCGGGACCGCCCGCCGGGTGGGCGCCCGGCGCGGCGTACCGGTGGTCCTCACCGTCGCCTCCGGACGCATGCACGGCGACGGCCACGTCTTCCGGGTCACCGGCAACGGGGTGTGGCTGGTGCCCGCCGTGCCCCCGGAGTACCTCGGCGAACCCGTCTAGGGCCGGAGCGGCGAAGTGCCGGGGCGCCGCCACCCCCGTTCCCTGCCGGGTTCAGGGCCGGTCCGCCGAGAAGATCGCGGTGCCGGGGATCATCCGGCCGCGCACCGGCCCCCAACCGCCCCACACCCGGTCCAGCCCCTCGGGCCACTCCGGTTCGACCACGTCCCGCAGCACCAGGCCCGCGCGGGCGATCCCGCGCACCCAGTCGCCCACCGTGTGGTGGTGCTCCACGTAGACCGCGTTCCCGCCGTCATCCTCCTCCACGTAGGCGCGGCGGTCGAAGTAGGACTGGTTCACGGTGAACCCGTCCTCCCCGGGGTCGTCCGGAAAGCTCCACCGGACCGGGTGGGTCACCGAGAACACCAGCCGCCCTCCTGGCCCGAGCACCCGCGCGGCCTCGGCCAGGGCGTCGTCGGCCGAGGGCACGAACGGGAAGGCCCCGAACGAGGAGAACACGACGTCGAAGGAGGCGTCGGCGAACGGCAGCCGCTGGGCGTCGGCCTGCACGGCCGCGAGCGCGTGCCCGGTCCCCTCGTCGATCCTGCGCGCATGCTGGAGCTGGCGGAAGGACAGGTCGAACCCGACCACCTCGCGCACCCCCTGGGCGCGCAGCCACCGCCCGCACTGGCCCGCGCCGCAGCCCACCTCCAGCACCCGGGCCCGCAGGAGGTCCTCCGGGTCGCCGAGCAGGCGCGCCTCGGCCTCGGTCAGGCCCTCCGGACACCACACGAACCCGGCGTCGCCGAGGAAGCCCCCGTGCTCGGCCTGGTAGGCGTCGGCCGCGCCGTCCCACCACCGGCGTCCGGCGCGGGCGCTCTCCTCGGCGTCCACGGCGCGGCGCGCCACGCGCCCGGGATCCGGATAGCCGTCATCGTTCATGGGGCCAAGCCTCCCAGAAAGGCGCGCGTGCACGGGGCCGCGGCGCGTGTACGGGGACCGGGCGGCCGGGCGCCCCGCGACCGGACCCCGCGGACAGAAGCCCGCGGGCGCGACGGACGCGCCCCCGTGTCAGGCGGTCCCGGACCCGCCCCTGCCCGCGGTCGCGCCGGAGTCCTCTCCGGACTCAGCGGGCCCCTCGGAACTCCGGCTGGGCCCCACGGCCTCGGCGGATTCGGCAGGCTCCGTGGCCTCGGCGCTCACACCGGTCTCAGTGGACTCGGCGGTCTCCGCAGCCCCTGCGACCTCCGGGGTCGCACCGGACTCCCCCGCTTCGGCCTCTCGGGCGTCCCGGATCTCGCGGCGGACGAGGAACACCCATCCGCCGACGGCGACGACGGCGAACACCCACCACTGCACGGCGTAGGACGCGCTCATCCCCGCGTCCTCCTCGTGCAGGACGACCGGTTCGGGCGCCGCCTCCGGCATCGGGTCCTGCCGGGTCAGGTCGACGTACCCGCCGTAGACGGGGTAGGGCAGGTCCGCGGCGATCCGGTCCACGTCGACCATCATCAGCTGCCCCTCGGGCAGGTCGTCGCGGTTGCGCAGCCCGGTGTTCTCCTCGGTCTCGGAGTAGTGCAGGCGCCCGGCCACCTCCACGGAGCCCTCCTGCGCGGGCGGCACCTCCGGCTGGTCGAGGGCGGTCTCGCCGCGCTCGACCCATCCGCGGTTGACCAGGACCGCGGTCCCCTCCTCGGTGACCAGCGGGGTCAGCACGTGGAAGCCCACGCCCCCGGAGCCGTCGCGGTTGCGCAGCAGGATCTCGTGCTCGGTGTCCCAGGTACCGGTGGCCTCGACGGTGCGCCAGCGGTCGTCGGGGTCGACGTCCTCGCCGACACGGGACAGCTCGGCCACCGGCACGGGGTCGGCGGCGAGGTTGGACTGCTGGAGGTCGACCGCCGCGCCGCGCTGCCCGGCCCGGTCCAGCTGCCAGAAGCCCAGCCAGACGAAGCTGGGCACCAGCACCAGCACCAGCGCGTGGAAGGCCAGCATGCGTTGCGAGAACAGGACTTTGAGCACGTCTTCGAGGTTATGAGACTCCTCCGGCCGCCTCGCACCGCCCCTCGCCTCCACGCACCGCGCGGCCCCCGTCCCGCCTGACCGGACCCGCCGCCCCGGTCGGGGCCGACCGCCGCACCCGTACGGAGGTCCGCACGAGGACGGGGCCGCCGGTCACCGGCGGCCCCGCGTGTGGTCAGTGGACCCGAGTCCTCCGACCGTGCTACTCGTCGTCGCCGGTCACGGCGGCGGCCTTGCGCTTGCGGGCGAAGTACAGCCCGGCGCCGCCCGCGCCGACCGCGGCGACGCCCGCGGCGACCAGGCCGGCCAGGGCGCCACCGGTCACGGGGAGCTGCTCGTCGGCCTGGGGCCCGGTCGGCTCCTCGCCGGTGCTGGAGTCGCCCTCGTCCTCGCCCTTGTCCTCCTCGCGGGGCACCTCGGGCTGCTCCTCACCCGGCTCCTCGGGCTTCTCCTCCTCCGGCTTCTCCTCCTCGGGCTGGCCGGGCTCCTCGGGCTTCTCCTCGCCGGGCTCCTCCGGCTTCTCCTCCTCGGAGATGATCTCCATGCAGGAGCCCTCGGCCAGGCCGAGCACGGACACGGCGTTGCCGCAGATGTCGACGGCCGCGTCCACCGGGACCACGACCTGGTTGCCGCTGCCGATCCCGCCCGCGCCGCTGGTGGCGGTGTCGGGGGCGCCCTCGTTCTCGGGGGAGGCCTGGATGATGTTGATGATGGTGGTGCACTTGGCGCTGGAGCCGCCCAGGATGGCCACCGAGTTGCCGCAGATGTCGATGGCGGCGTCCACGGGAACGATGATCTGGTTGCCGCTGGCCACACCGCCGGAGCCGTCGGTCCTGGTGGTGGGCGCGTCGGCGCTCTCCTCCTCCAGGACCTCGACCACCTCGACGCACTCGGCCTGGCTGATGCCGCCGACCGCGACCGAGTTGCCGCAGGCGTCGATGGCGGCGTCCACGGGAACGATGATCTGGTTGCCGCTGGCCACACCGCCGGAGCCGTCCGTGGCGGCCCCGCCCTGACCGCTGGCCTCGTAGAGGACCTCGGAGACCTGGGTGCACGTGGCGCTGGAGATACCGAGGATCGCGATCGAGTTGCCGCACAGCTCGGCCTCGACGTCCACGGGCACGACGATCTGGTTCCCGCTGCCGATCCCGCCGGAGCCGCTGGTGGTGGTGTCGGCGAAGGCCGCCGCGACGGGCGCCACGACCAGTCCGGCGGTCATGACGGTGGCGAAGGAGTAACGGAGTGTGTTGCGCATGTGCGGAGGTGACCTTTCACGGATACGGCTTGGGGATCGCGCCGTTGCGGCGCTGGCCCGCGACAGGACCGGTGCCCGTGTCGTCTCACGGGTCCGGCTGTCCACGGCGGGGCGGGTCCGCCAGCAGGGAAGGCTGCGTGGCGGCGGGGTGACCCGCGTGTGTGAAGTCGCGGTTCGAAAGCTCGCGGAACCGCCGACGGACCGAAACGTTAGCAAGCCGTCGAAGGCTCGCAGGCGTTTTCGGAAAATACACTTCCCCAGTATAAGTACAGCCAGCAATGCATTAGACACATGGAGTGATAAGCACAGCTCAAAACACACCCTTTTGACTACCCTGTGCTTATAAACACCCACTCTGGGTTGCCAGCGGAAAATAAAATTTTCCCGGTAAACCCCAGATCCGAACCTACTAAGCAACTTCGAAGATTCGCATCCGAGCCGCCCCCGGGCGCCCGAAACCCTATGCCAGATTTCCTCTCCCGTGCACGGATAATTCCTTTGTGGGCGAAAATCCGGAGAAGAGGGGAAAGCCCACGGAATCCGGCCGGGGCGCCGTGCCGTCCGGAGGGCGCGACCGCCGGAACCGCGACCACCGGAACCGCTGCCGCCGCGTCCGCGCCAACCGGGGACGAGCCCGCCGAGGACGCGCGCTCCCGGACCGCGACCGCCGGAAGACGTGCGTGCCGTTCGTCACCAGGGCGCGCGAACCCCCTCAACCCCAGGGACTCCAGGGACCGACAGGCCCCTGAACTGGACAAACACAGCGAAAGCGCTGGTCACGCGCACCTACCCTGAACCCGACCGACCGTCGACACCGCCGACACCCGGGCTCGGCGACCGCGCCCCTGTGGTAAGGGCGCGAACACCCGTGGTCATCGCCGGTGACGGAACGAGGAAACCGGATCCCTCCAGCCACGAAGGCCAACCGGAAGCGTGTGATGTGCGTCCCAATTATCAGGACATGCCCCGTTTCCCCCGCCCCTCTGGAGCATGCATGCAACCCGTATCCCCGCGCCCCCGCGCGCGCACCGCGGTCGGCGCCGCGGCACTGGCCCTCGCCCTCCTTCCCAGCGCCTGTTCCCCGGGCGACGAGGCTCCGGACCGGTCCGAGGACGCGACCGCCCCCACCGGCGAGGGCACGGCCTCCCCGTCGCCCGGCACGGAACCCGGGGCCCCGGAACCCTTCACCGTCGCCTTCGGCGGTGACGTGATGTTCGAGGGCATGCTCGAACCGGCCCTGGCCGACCCGCGGACCGCGCTCGCGCCGATCGCGCAGCAGCTCTCGGCCGCCGACCTGGCCATGGTCAACCTGGAGACCGCGGTCACCGAGGGCGGCACCCCGGCCCCGGACAAGGCGTACGCGTTCCGCGCGCCCGCCACCGCCCTGGAGGCCCTGGACGCCGCCGGGGTGGACGTGGCCACCGTCGCCAACAACCACGGCATGGACTACGGCGTGGACGGGCTGGCCGACACCCTCGCGAACGGCGAGGCCTCGCCCGTGGCGCTGGTCGGCGCCGGGCGCGACGCGGAGGAGGCGTACACGCCCCACGTCGCCGAGGTCAACGGCCAGAGCGTCGCCCTGTTCGGCGCCACCGACGTCATGGACGACCACCTCATGGCGGAGTGGACGGCGGGCGAGGGCAAGCCCGGCCTGGCCTCCACCAAGGGCGAGACGAAGCAGCGGCTGCTCACCGCCGTCTCGGAGGCCGCCGCGGAACACGACAACGTGGTGGTCTTCCTGCACTGGGGCCTGGAGGGCTCGCACTGCCCGCTCCCGCACGCCCCTACCCTGGCCCAGGAGCTGGTCGACGCGGGCGCGTCCGCCGTCGTGGGCGGCCACGCGCACGTGCTGTCCCCGGGCGGGTTCCTGGGCGACTCGTACGTGCACTACGGCCTGGGCAACTTCGTCTTCTACAACTTCGAGGGCCCCACCGCCGAGACGGGCGTGCTCACCCTCACCTTCGACCAGGGCAGCGTGGTCCGGTCGGACTGGGCCCCGGCGCGGATCCGGGGCGGCGTCCCCGTCCCCTACGAGGGCGAGGCCGCCGCACAGGCCGCGCGGACCTGGGTGGACATGCGCGCCCAGTGCGGGCTGCCGCTGGCCGACTCGCCCGCCTAGGGAGTGTTCCGCGGAGGCTTTCGGATCAGCGAGCGGCCGTCCGGGCAATCTCTCGCAAGACGGTTCGCGCAGATCAGCCTGGTTGGCTTCTCAAGCGAAACCGGCGCAGCGAGAGGCAGCCCGGTGCTCGCGGAAGTACCGGAGCCGAAGGCTCTCCGTTGAGGGTGGTGGAGGGCGACGGGCGGGACCGAAATGATCCGAGGAACACGACCTAGGACCGCGGCGGCCGTTCACGCACCCGACCGCCACACCGGCGACCGTTCCGGCCGGGACGCTAGCGCAGCGCCGCGACCTTGGCCGGGTCGACGCCGTGGCGGGCGGCGACCTCTCCGATCTCCGCCAGCAGCGCGTGGCGGCGGGCCGCGCCCAGATAGGAGGCGTGCACGCCGTTCGCGGCGAGCCCGACCAGGTCGGCGGCGTCCAGCCCCAGCGCGTGCGCGGCGCGGTACTCGTTGTTCAGGTCGGTGCCGAACATGGTCGGGTCGTCGGTGTTGAGGGTGACCAGCAAACCGGCCTCCAGCATGCGGGGCAGCGGGTGGTCGCCCAGCTCGGCCACGGCGCGGGTGCACACGTTGGAGGTGGGGCTGACGTCCACCGGGATGCGCCCCTCCGCCAGGCGGCCGACCAGCGCCTCGTCGCGCATGGAGTCGATGCCGTGGCCGATCCGCTCGGCGCCGAGCGCGTCCAGGGCCTCGCGCACCCGCTCGGGGCCGCCGTGCTCACCGGCGTGCGGCAGGCTGGCCAGCCCGGCGGCCCGGGCCCTGCCGAACACCCCGGCGTACTGCTCCAACGGGGTCTCCACGCCGCCGACGCCGAAGCCGACGACACTGGGCGGCGCGTCGCGCAGGACCGCCTCCACGGTGGCCTCCGCGCTCTCCAGTCCGAAGTCGGCGGGGAAGTCGGGGATCCACCGCAACTGGATGCCGTGCCGGCTCTCGGCCGCGCGGCGGGCCTCCTCGATGCCGTCGAAGACCACGCGGGCGGGCACCCCGCGCATCAGGTGGGTGTAGAGGCTGACGTGCATCTCGGCGTAGCGCACGTTCTGCGCGGCCAGGCGTTCGGCGACCGCCGAGGCCAGGAGTGCGAAGTCCTGTTCCTCGCGCAGGGTCGCGACCGAGGCGAGGTAGACCTCGACGAAGTGCGGGAAGTCGGTGAAGACGTACCAGTCCCGGAGCGCCTCCAGGGTGTCGGGGACGTCGGTGACGCCGTGCCTGCGGGCGAGGTCGAACAGGGTGTCGGCGGGCATCGACCCTTCGAGGTGGACGTGGAGTTCCACCTTGGGCAGGTCGCGGACGAGCGCCTCGACGTCGGGAGGCGTGGAGTGGATGTGCATGGCGACAAGTTACGCGTGCCGAGGGGTCGCCCCAAGCCCTCGCAGGCCAAGTTCACAGCTGTCCGTCAGAAGCGGGCCCGGATACGGTGAGGGGGTGCTCCCCCAGCCCCCGCCGAGGTTTCCGCGTCCGCCGTCGGGCACCGCCGTGTTCCGTGCGCGCAACATGATCCGCTCGCAGAACAGGCCGCGCCTCTTCGCCTACCTGGTCTTCGGAAGCGTCCTCCTCCTGCTCTGGCTGATCTGCCTGATCCCGGCCAGCGCAATCGCCGACTCCCGTGCGCAGTTCCTGACCTACTCAGGTGTCGGGCTGATCCTGGTCGTCGGGGTGACCACGCTCGTCGGTGAACTCGCCGCCCGGGAGACGCGCGTGCTCGTCCGCGGCAACCCCCTCCCCGCCGACGCCGACCCGGTACGCGTGGCGGTGGCCGAACGACTGGTGGCAGACGGGATGCTGGGGCCCGACCCCGGCACCAACTGGCTGGCCCGGATCCTGGCCGACCAGGAGGCGCGCAAGGTCGACGTGCGCTTTCCACGGGCCTGGCAGGCCTTTCTGGCGGCGACCTCGGTGGGCGTGGCGGTCATGACCGCCCGGACCCTGGTGGTGGAGGGCCTTACCCCGGTGACCGTTCCCGAGGTCATGGTCCACTCCCTCATCGCCGTCTTCTGCCTGTGGGCCGCATGGCGGCATCCAGCCGACGCGGCCGGGAGACGGCGCCGGGCCGAGGCGTTGAGCCAGGCCTACGACCACCACGCCGCTGAAGGATGGCACCCCTAGGACCCGCTCACCGCGCCCCGGCGACTCCGCGCACGACGCACCGCCCCCTCCAAGGGGCGGCCCGGCACGTCCCCCGGCACGGTGTCCCGTTCCCTGCGGCAGCCCGGGAGACCGGCCCCCGCCACACACCGACCCGAAGCCGGGTCCGGCACGTCCGCGGTCAGCACACGCGACGACGCACCCCGTGGGCACGGCACCCGCCGGGCGCGTCGGCCGACGCGCCCGGCGGACCGGTCAGGCGGAGGGCGCGGCGCCGTTCACGCGGCGCGGCACGCCCAGCGGGTTGTCGTCGCGCAGTTCCCGGGGCAGCAGCGACTGCGGCACCGACTGGTAGGTGACCGGGCGCAGGAAGCGCCGGACCGCGGTGGTGCCCACCGACGTGTGCAGCGGCGCGGTGGTGGCCGGGTAGGGGCCGCCGTGGGTCATGGCGTGGGTGACCGCCACCCCGGTCGGCCAGCTGTTCCAGAGCACCCGTCCGGCCAGGGACGCGCCCAGCGCCAGCAGCGCGGGCGCGATCTCGTCGTCCTCCTCGCCGTGCACGGTCACGGTGAGCTGGCCGCCGAACACCCCGGCCGCCTCCAGCAGCCGCCGCTCGTCGGGGTAGGTGACCACGAGCGTCGCCGGGCCGAAGCACTCCTCCAGGAGGGTCTCGGCGTTCTCCAGCAGGGAGTCCAGGTCGGTACGCAGCAGGGACGGGGTCCAGTCGTCGCCGGTGCGCACGCCCTGGACCAGCACCTCGGTGGCCGGGTGGGCGCTCAGGGCGTCCAGCCCGCGCACGAAGCCCTCGGAGACCCGCTCGTTGAGCAGCGGGGCGGCCGCGCGCCCGCCGAAGTCGGCGACGAGGGCGTCGAGCTTGGTCTCCTCCGGCACGAACAGCACGCCGGGCTTGGTGCAGAACTGGCCCGAGCCCATGGTGGCCGAGTCCGCGTACCCGCCCAGGATCTCGTCGCCGCGTGCGGCGGCGGCCGCGCGGGTGACGAACACCGGGTTCACGCTGCCCAGCTCCCCGTAGAAGGGGATCGGGTCCGGTCGCGAGACCGCGAGGTCGAACAGGGCCCGCCCGCCGGGGATGGACCCGGTGAAGCCCACGGCCCGGGTGAGCGGGTGGGTGACGGCGCGCTTGCCCGTCTCCACCCCCTCCACCAGTGCGAAGCAGCCCTCGGGCGCACCGGCGCCTTCGAGCGCCGCGACCACGGTCTCGGCGGTGCGCCGGGCGAGCCGGAGGTGCCCGGGGTGGGCCTTGACGACCACGGGGCATCCGGCCGCCAGGGCGGAGGCGCTGTCCCCTCCGGCCGTGGCGAACGCGAACGGGAAGTTGCTCGCCCCGAACACCACCACCGGACCCAGCGGGACCAGCAGGCGGCGCACGTCCGGGCGCGGGGTGCCCCAGTCGGGGTCGGCCGGGTCCACGGCGGCCTCCAGGTAGGAGCCCTCCTCCAGGGTCTGCGCGAACAGGCGCAGCTGGAAGGTGGTGCGGCCCAGCTCCCCCCGGCAGCGCGCCTCGGGGTAGTGCGCCTCCTCCATCGCGATCGGCACGAGCTCGTCGGCGGCGCCGTCCAGGGCGTCGGCGACGGCGCGCAGCAGCGCGGCGCGCTCGCCCGGGGTGAGGGCGGCCAGGAGCGGCGCCGCGGCGGCGGCCCGTTCCATGACGGCGTCGAGTTCCTCCGGCGTGGTGTCCGGGGCGGTGGTCATGGCTCTCAGCCTCCAGGAGGGTGTGTACGCTGCGTCGGCCCTGATCCAACCATGCCAGAGCCGATCAGGAAAGCGCTATCCAAACCCGGGGCGCGCTGTGCGCGCGCAGTGCCCGGGAGGCCCCGGCCGGGGTCCCCCTCGCTCCGGACCGCTGGCCGCGCTCCGGGGGGCGGGGGAACGAAACTGGAATTTCCCCGGAACCAGGTGATTCCGGAAAGGCATCATAGGAGCTGTGACGACAAACTCCCGAAGCTCAACACCCCCGCGGTCACGACGCTCCCCAGGCAGTACGGGGGGTGAGCACGCGTCACGCGAGGGCCGTGGACGAGCCAGCGTCGCCCACGACGAACTCGCCTTCGCGCAGGCGCCGCTGCGGAGGCTGCCCGCCCAGCAGCGCAGCATGCTCAGGGTCCAGCGCATGCTCGACTGCTGCGCCGAACTCCTCGACGAGGTCGGCTACGACAACCTCTCCACGACCAGGATCGCCGAGCGCGCCGGGGTCGCCATCGGCTCCGTCTACCAGTTCTTCCCGGACAAGAAGGCCATCACCCAGGCCCTCGGTCTGCGCTTCCTCGACCAGTTCGGCACGCGCGTCACCGAGCGCCTCGCCGACGCCTCCTTCAGCCACTGGACCCTGGCCGTGGACGCGGTGGTCGACGAGTACATCGACATGCACCGCCACGTGCCGGGCTTTCGCAGCCTGCACTTCGGCGACATCGTCGACCCACGCCTCCTCAACGGAGGCGCCGACAACAACCGCGTCATCTCCATCCGCCTGCGCAGGATCATCGTCTCTGTCACAGGCATCCCCGACAATGAGGAGCTCGACCGGGCCATCGACGTCGCCGTCGAGGCCGCGGACGCGGTGCTCAAGCTCGCCTTCCGCGACGACCCCGAGGGCGACCCCGCGCTCGTCCGCGAGGCCAAGCACCTGGTCAGCAGTTACCTGTCCCACTTCTCCCAACGCAACGGAGGCGACCATCCGTGGTAGCCGACGCCGGCACCCTCTCCCGACCCGTCACCGGAACGGCCGCCGGAGTGCCCTTCCTAGCCCTGCCGCCCGCCAGCGGTGACGTCCCGGCCCCGCTCGTACTGGGCCTGCACGCCTTCGAGCCGCCCCGGGCCGAGGCCGCCCTGGCCGGAACCGTGCCCATGGCCCCGCTCCCGGCCTGGCGGGTCTACCTGGGCCTGCCCCTGTTCGGGGCCCGGCTCCCCGAGGGCGGCGTCGCCGAGATCAACCGGCGCGGCGAACGCGACTACCTCGTCGAGCTGTTCGGCCCGGTTGTGGAGGAGGCCGCCGCCGAGCTCCACCGCGTCACCGCTGAACTGCGCGCCGCCTTCCCCGTCACCGACGCACCCGTCGGGCTGGTCGGCGTGGGCGCCGGGGCCGCGGCCGTCCTGCTCACCCTGGCCGAGGGGCGCCTGCCCGTCGGCGCCGCCGCCGTCGTCAACCCGGTCGTGGACCCCGCCCTGGTCATCGCCGCGCGGGAGCGGCGCACCGGCACGGCCTACGAGTGGACCGAGCAGGCCCTGAGCACCCGCGACTGGCTGGACTTCGGCGGCCGCGCCGAGGAGGTCTCCCGCGACCGCGTCCCCCTGCTCGTCGTCAGCGGGGGCCGGGACGAGGTCGTGCCCCCCGAGCACGGCCGGTCGCTGCACGACGCCGTGGCGGCCCACGCGCCCGAGCATGCGCTCCGTCACATCGTGGTCCCCGACCTGGCCCACGCCATCGGTCCGGAACCGGGCCTGCGACCCGGCCCGCTCACCCCGGCCGGAGTCCTCACCGACCGGGCGCTGGCCGAGTGGTTCCACCAGCACCTGAGCTCTTCCGACCAGGTCCGGACGGCGGAGTAGGGGCTCCGGCGGGCCCCGCCGGGCGCTCCGTCCGCTCCCCGGCCCGGTGCGAAACCCCACGTTCACCGGGTGCACCCCGGCGTCTCCTCCCGCGTCCCCTCAACGGACGCCGGCGCGACAGCTGGTGCGCGTTCCATGGGATCATCCAGTGGCGGCCGCACCGAGCGGCCCACCTGACCGTTTCGACTCATCCTTCAGGAGGGCGAACCACGTGACGGAACCGGCACCGGTCTTTGCCAGCGGGGTCGACAACGAGCGGTTGAACGCGCAGCTCCGCTTCCTTCTGGAAGTCGACAAACTCAAGCGCATCCTGCGGCAGTCCCTCCTGGTGGACGGCTCCCGTCGGGAGAACTCGGCCGAGCACTCCTGGCACCTGGCCCTGTCAGCCCGCACCTTCGCCGAGTACGCGCCCGAGGGCACCGACATCGACCGCGTCGTCGAGATGCTGGTCCTCCACGACATCGTCGAGATCGACGCCGGGGACACCTTCCTCTTCGACACCGTCAACTCCCGGACCCAGGCGGAGCGCGAGCGCGCCGCGGCCGACCGCATCTTCCCCCTCCTGCCCGAGGACCAGGCCGAGCGGGCCCGCGAGCTGTGGGAGGAGTTCGAGGCGCGCGCCACCGCCGAGGCGCGGTTCGCCCGCGCGGTCGACCGGCTCTCGCCCATGCTCGCCAACTGGCACAACGAGGGCGGCACGTGGGTGCGCTTCGGGATCACCCGGGCGCAGGTGATGGAGAAGGTCAAGCTGATCCAGGAGGGGTCGGAGGCGCTGGGCGCCTACGCGACCGCCCTGGTGGACGACGCCGACCGCCGCGGGTACTTCCGGACCTGACCCCCGGTGGGGACCGGCGCGAGGCCCCCTCGCGGGACACCGCGGCGGTCGCCGCGAGTCCGCGCGGGGGTCGGGCGGGGCGGGGTCAGACCCGGCCCATGAGGATCTGGACCGCGGCGGACAGCCCCACCAGCACCAGGCACACCCGCAGGGCGGCCGGGCTGAGCTTGCGCCCGAACCTCCCGCCCAGGTATCCGCCGATGATGGTCCCGCAGGCGATGAGGCCGACCACCGGCCAGGCGGGCTCGGCCAGGATGATGTAGAACACCGAGGCCGTGGTGTTGACGATGGTGGCGAGCATGTTCTTCAGGGCGTTGAGCCGCTGGATCTCCTCGTCCAGGGCGGTGCCCAGAATGCTCATGAGGATGATCCCCTGGGCGGCGGCGAAGTAGCCGCCGTAGGCTCCGGTCGCGTAGGCGCCCAGCGGCAGCAGCGGGCCGCCGTCCCTGTGGGCGGGCCTGCGCGAGCGGACCCACCGGGTGATCCGCGGCTGGAGGACGATCAGCACGCAGGCGAGGCCGATCATGAACGGCACCACGGCCTCGAACACGCCCGGGGGCAGGTAGATCAGCAGCAGGGCGCCGGTCACCGCGCCGAGGAAGGACATGCTGCCCAGCCGCAGGATGCGGGCGCGCTGGCCCGCCAGCTCCCGGCGGTAGGCGATGGTGCCGCTGAGCGTCCCGGGGGCCAGGCCGATGCTGTTGGAGACGGTGGCGGTGATCGGCGGGTAGCCGAGCGCCAGGAGTACGGGGAAGGTGAACAGCGTCCCCGACCCCGCGATGGCGTTGATCCCGCCGGCGGCCACACCGGCGAGAAGGATGACCGCGGCCTCCCAGAGTTCCATCCGCCCAGCTCTCCCTGTCCGCCCCCGACGGTCGAGGGCGACAACAGACTACGAGAGCGGGTCATCGGATGATCATGCCGGGATGCGCGGAGGGCCCGAACTCGGTACTGGACCGGGCTCGGGCCCTCGCGGTCCGGCCCTCAGACGGCCGGTCCGGCGCCGGGGGACCGCTTCGCGGGTCGGGCCCCGCCGCACGGGACGCGCGTCCGGCCGACCGGACGGCGGAACCGGGTCAGGGGGCCTGGACCACGTCGTCGCGCAGCCGGTCGAACGCGGCGCCGACCCCCTTGAGGGCCTGGCCCATCTCGGCCGGGACGACCCACACCTTGTTGGCGTCGCCCCGGGCGATCTCCGGGAGCTTCTGGAGGTAGTGGTAGGCCAGCACGTCCGGGTCGACCCGGCTGGTGTGCAGGGCCTTGAACACCATGTGGATGGCGTCCGCCTCACCGCGGGCCCGGGTGGTCTGGGCCTCGGCGTCGGCCTTGGAGGTGAGCGCCTGCGCCTCGGCCGCACCCCTGGCCCGCAGCACCGCGGCCGAGCGCTCGCCCTCGGCGCGCAGGACCGCGGACTGCTTCTCGCCCTCGGCGCTGAGCAGCTGGGCGCGCTTCTCCCGGTCGGCGCGCATCTGCATCTCCATCGCCTCCTGCACGGAGGACGGCGGCTCGATGCCCTTGAGCTCGATACGGCTGATCTCGATGCCCCAGTCGCTGGTGGCCTCGTCCAGCACGGCCTTCAGCTCCCGGTTGATCGCGTCGCGGGAGGTGAGCGTCCCCTCCAGGTTCATGCCGCCGATGACGTTGCGCAGCGTGGCCAGGGTCAGCTGCTCGACGGCCTGGATGAAGTTGGCCACCTCGTAGGTGGCCCGGTAGGCGTCCACGACCCTGATGTAGACCGCCGAGTCGACCTCGACCGCGAGGTTGTCCTCGGTGATGGCCGACTGCGGCGGGAAGCTCACGACCTGGACGCGGCGGTCGATGCGCTCGCGCACGTGGTCCACACCGGGGACGACGATGTTGAAACCCGAGCTCAACGTCCGGTGGAACTTACCGAAACGCTCGACGACGTCCTCCATCGAGTGCGGAACGATACGCACGCTCCGCCAGAAGACGAGCAGCAGAACCGCGACGAAAAGCGCCACGATGATGATCATGGTCATGGGGCCGCCCCGGTTTCCGGACGGAGGACGTCATTCGGTATCGGCATCTGGGCAGCTCCGGATCTCCAGACGGGGATGACAGGCGGGCACGGACCGCGCCCGGCGGCCCCGCCCACCCGAAGATCATAAAGCGCGCCGAAATGGAGCGATCCGCTCACCGTCCGCTGACGCTACCCCATATGCGCCGGGGCGACCACATCCGGACAGAAACACTGTTTATGGTCAATACATTTGCTCAGTTAACGCAATCCAATAACGGGAAATCTGTCGTCGGGAGCTCATGCGCACGGACGGAACACGTGCCCGGACGACCGGGTCTGCGCACGCCCGGGACCCGGTGCGGGGCGTCCGCCCGGACGGGCTCCGGCGCACCCGTGCCGCCGACCCCGGACGGGCGCTCCCTCAGACGGCCCGGGCGCTCCAGCGGTCGCCGTCCCTCTCCACCTTCAGCGCGAGCCCGAAGGTCTCCGACAGGTGGTCCGCGGTCAGGACCTCGTCGATCGGCCCGGACCGCACCACCGAGCCCCCGCGCAGCAGCAGGGCGTGCGTGGTCCCGGCGGGGATCTCCTCCACGTGGTGGGACACCACCACCAGCGCGGGCGCGGCCTCGTTGCGGGCCAGGCTCCCCAGGCGGCGCACCAGGTCCTCCCGCCCGCCCAGGTCCAGCCCGGCGGCGGGCTCGTCCAGGAGCAGCAGCTCCGGGTCCGACATCAGCGCGCGGGCGATGAGCACGCGCTTGCGCTCGCCCTCGGAGAGGGTGTGGAAGCGGCGGTCGGCCAGGTCGGCGACGCCCCAGTGGCCCAGCAGGGCGCGGGCGCGGCCGTAGTCCGGGTTCCCGTACTCCTCGCGGAAGCGGCCCACGTAGCCGTAGGCGGCGCTCAGCACGATGTCGAGGACCTCGGTGCCCTCCTCGATCCGCGACGCCACCGAGGCGCCCGCGTAGCCGATCAGCGGACGCAGCTCGAACACGTCCACCCGGCCCAGCCGCTCGCCGAGGATCTCCACCTCGCCCGCGGTCGGGTGCGTCTGGCTGTAGGCCACGTTGAGCAGCGTGGTCTTGCCCGCGCCGTTGGGGCCCAGGACCACCCAGCGCTCGCCCTCCAGGACCGTCCAGTCCACCCCGTCCAGCAGATGGGCGTCGCCCCTCCGCACCGTGACCCCGCTCAGGCCCAGAACACGCCCGTCCATCGTCCTCCCTCACGTCACGTCCCACGCCGGTGCACGGGCCGCCCTACCCTGAAGCAATGCATCTCTCGTCCGCACCACTCGTCGCCTGGGGCAACGCCTGGCTGGCCGGACACGTCGGCCTCGACGAGGCCGTCGACGCCGTCGAGCGGCGCGGTGGTCCCAACCTGATCGGGACAGTACCGGCAGTGGACCTGCCCTTCGACAGCGGCGTACCGCTGCGGGCCGCACTGACACGGCTGCGCGGCCTGGGGCTGTCCGCCTTCCGGTTGGCCCTGCCCACCTGGGGCGATCCCCTCGGGCTCGTGGGCCCCAAGGAACTCAACCAGGCCGCCGTCGAGGCGCGGGAGGGGGTGCTGGTGCGGCTCGCCGACCGGCAGGTGGGCCTGGTGCCCTCCGCCGACCGGCGTGGTTCATCCTATGTGGGCGTTTCGTGGACACCGTATCCGGCGAACGACGCGCTGCCGCAGGTACCCGGCCTGGCCGAGGCGGAGCAGGCGCTGAAGCTCGCCCTCATCGAGACCGCCCGGGCCATGGAGGGCGTGGACGACGTCGCCCCGTTCGCACCGGACGTACACCGGCGGCTGGGCGAACTGGGCGGCGGCTCGCCCTCGCTGGCGCGCGGGTACCCGGCCCGGGCGCACCGGGTGGCGGAGCAGGCGGCACGGTTGGCCGGGGTGGTGGAGCTGGCCGAGCCGTCCTCGGGACGGGGACTGACAGCCCACCAGGCCACGGCCCGCTCCGAGGGGCTGCGCAGGCTCGACGCGGCGGTGCGCAGGGCCCTGGTGGCCGCGCACGGCGCGATCGACCCGTCCGACCGGGGCGTGCCGGGGCGCTGAGCGGCCGCTCAACCCGACGCGCGCGCCGCGCCCCCTCCGGCGGCGCGGCGCACCGACACCAGAC
This sequence comes from Nocardiopsis sp. M1B1, assembly GCF_052466615.1. Taxonomy (NCBI): domain Bacteria; kingdom Bacillati; phylum Actinomycetota; class Actinomycetes; order Streptosporangiales; family Nocardiopsidaceae; genus Nocardiopsis; species Nocardiopsis sp. M1B1. The sequence continues at coordinate 181,829 of NZ_CP196194.1, read as the reverse complement.
GGACGACGCGGACCGAGGCGACCGCCGCGCAGGCCAGCGCGAGTATGACAAGGGCCACCCAGAAGGACGTGAAGAGGTAGGGCACCTGGAACCACGCCACGTCCCTGCCCCGGTAGAGCCACCCGACCACCTCGTGCAGGAACGCCAGCAGCAGCGGCGGCACGGCGTAGGGCAGCAGGCTCGCCGCCGCGGCCCACCACGGGCGGCCCACGCGCGCACGGGCCCAGTCGCCCGCGCGCCGGACGCCGCGCCAGGCCAGCGGCACGGCGGCGGCGCCCAGGGCGAGCAGGACGGCGTCCGAGACCAGCACCACCGTGCCCGTCGGCGGCGCGGGCGCCCGCCCGGAGTCGATCAGCTCCACGAGCGCGGCGGCCAGGCCGGAGGCTCCGCTGCCCGCCGACCCGCTGTTGGCCATGACCGCCACACCGTGGCCGCTGTCGGGCAGCAGCGCCTGGTGCGCGGTGGCGGTCATCAGGTTGCCGCTGTGCTCGACCACCGGCGCCCCCGAAGCGGTCTCGTCCGTCGACCACCCCAGGGCGTAGGAGCCCCCGGAGACCGGCGAGGGGGTGTGCAGGGCCTCGATCCCCTCCTCGGACAGGATCCGGTCGCCGCCGGGGCCCCGACCGCCGTTGTTGTGCGCGACGAGCCACGCGCCCATGTCCGCGGCGGTGCTGAGGACGCCGCCCGAGCCGTTGCCGAACCCGGGGGGTTCGTCCACCGGGACCGGGAGGCCGAGCACGCTGATGTGGCCGCGCGCGCCGGGCGGAAGGTCGAGGTCGGTGTCGACGGTGGTGGTGTCGTCCATCCCCAGCGGCGAGAGGACCCGCTCGTCCAGGTGGTCGGCGAAGGACCGCCCGCTGACCACCTCGACCAGGCGGGCGGCGACCTGGAAGTTGGGGTTGTGGTACTCCCAGCGTGTGCCGGGTTCTGCGGCCAGGCCCGCGTCTCGCAGGTCCTCGACGGACTGGCGCAGGGTGAGGGTGCTCCGGCCCCGGCTGTAGGAGGCGAACTCGGAGTCGGACATGCCGGAGGTCTGGTCGAGCAGCTGGCGGACGGTGATCCGTGCCGCGCGGGGGTCGGCCATCGTGAACTCGGGCAGGTGCTCCCGCACCGGGTCGTCCAGGCCGAGCTCTCCCGCCTCGGCCAGCTGGAGGACCGCCAGTGCGGTGAAGGACTTGCTCACCGAGGCCACGGCCATGGGCGTGCGCTCGGTAACGGGCTCCCCGCCTGGGGTGGTGCCGTACCCCTCCGCGTGGACGACCTCCGTGCCGTGGGTCAGGACCACCGCCGCGCCGGGAAGGCCGGTGGCCTCCCGGTACTCCTCCACGAGGGCGTCGACCGCGGCGGGGGCCGGTGCCCGGGAGGGTTCGGCGGAGGCGGGGGCCGCGTGCGGGAGCAGCAGCGCGGCGGCCCCCAGGAGGCCGAGGACGCGGAGGACGCGGTGTCCGCTGCGTGGCCCCGGGCATGGAGCCGGTACCGGGTGTGGGACTGGGCGGGGGCGGGCGCGTGGGTCCGGAGTCATGCGGCCACGCTAGGGAGGGCGGCGGGGCGCCCTCCATGGTGCGGGCCCCGGAACCGTCCTGCGGCCCCCGCCACCGCGACCCTGCGGCGCGCACCACCCCGCGGCCGCGTGCCCGGCCCCGGCACGCGGACCGCCGGTCCCGGGTCCGGCCGACGCGGAGGCGTTGGGCGGGGACGGGCGGGGGTTGTTCCGCGTGGGCTCGCGGGCCACTCTGGAGGGGGATGGGAACACCCTGGGACGGGGAGCGGAATTCTCGGGGTCGGGCCAGGGGCGTTACCTGATCCCGCGGAGGCGGAGAATGCCGATACTGGACGTGTGGCAGGCCGGACCCCCGGCCCCACGGAAGGAACGAGGAGACCCGTCATCATGCAGCCCGAGCACATCCGAGCCTCCGACGCGGACCGGGACAAGGTTGCCGAGCGGCTGCGCGAGGCGCTGGCCGAGGGCCGCCTGACCCCGGTCGAGCACGAGGAGCGGCTGGAGACCCTCTACCGGGCCAAGACCATGGGCGAGCTCGGCCCCATCGTGGAGGACCTGCCCGTACCCGGCCACGGCTACGACTACGCGTCGATGGAACGGCGTTCCGACGCGCCCAGCGGCATGGAGATCCTGGGCAGCGAGGCGCGCGACCTGGCCGGACAGAGCAAGGGCTCGGAGAACCTGGTCGCGGTGTTCGGCGGCTGCGAGCGCAAGGGCCGCTGGCTGGTCGAGCCGCGCACGAACGTGTCCGTGCTGTGCGGCGGGGTGGAACTGGACCTGCGCGAGGCGGTGCTCAGCCAGCACGAGGTGACCATCCAGGTCGCGGTGATCATGGGCGGGGTGGACATCGTCGTGCCCCACGGGGTCAGGGTGATCAACAACACGTCCGGGATCCTGGGCGGCGCAGATCTGCACGGAACGGACCAGCTCACCGACCCGAACGCCCCGGTCGTCCGTCTGACGGGAACCTGCATGCTGGGCGGGGTGGACGTCAAGGCCAAGGGCCCCAAGCGAAAGAAAAAGAGTCGGAAGGACAGGTGACGTACGTCGCGCCTCCAGCTGTCCACATAGTGAACTAGCTGGGAAAAGGGTCAGCCCTGCGCGACGCCCCTCCGAGGCGGCCGAGTACCGTGGACACCGCCATGAATGAGAAATCCACGCTGTTGGTGACGGTGACCGGCCACGACCGTCCGGGCATCAGTGCTCGTCTTCTGAGCACCCTCTCCGTCTTTCCGGTGACCATCGCCGACCTGGAACAGGTGGTCCTGGCGGGCCGCCTCGTGCTGGGCGCGGTCCTGGAGGTGGACGAGCGGGTGGCTCCCGGTGTGAGTCCCTCGCGGGTCTTCGAGGAGGTCCGCAACGCGCTCGACAAGACCGCCATCGACCTCGACATGGAGGTCGGCTACGGCAAGGGCGGCGGGAAGGACAACGGCCGTGTGAAGGCGGTCGTCCACGACCGGCTGCACGTGACCGTCCTGGCCGACCCGCTGCGTCCCGGCGCCCTGGGCGCCCTCACGTCGTGCGTCGCGCGCGCGGGCGCGAACATCGACCGCATCGAGCGGCTGTCCAGCTTCCCGGTGACGTCCGTGGAGATGGAGATCTCCGGCGGGGACGTCGACCAGCTGCGCGCCGAGCTCGCCATGGAGGGGTCCACCCAGGGGGTGGACGTGGCCGTGCAGCCCAGCGGCCTGCACCGGCGGGCCAAGCACCTCATCGTCATGGACGTGGACTCCACGCTGATCCAGGGCGAGGTCATCGAGCTGCTGGCCGCGCACGCCGGATGCGCGGACGAGGTCGCCCGGGTCACCGAGGAGGCCATGCGCGGCGAGCTGGACTTCGAGGAGTCGCTGCGCCGCCGGGTGATGCTGCTGAAGGGCCTGGACGCCTCCGCCATTCCCAAGGTGTGCGAGGAGATCCAGCTGACTCCGGGCGCCAGGACGCTGGTGCGCACCCTGAAGCGCCTGGGTTACGAGTGCGGGATCGTCAGCGGCGGCTTCACGCAGTTCACGGACGTGCTCGTGGAGCGCCTCGGGTTGGACTACGCCGCAGCGAACACCCTGGAGGTCGTCGACGGCAAGCTCACCGGCGAACTGGTGGGGCCGATCATCGACCGCAAGGGCAAGGCGACCACCCTGGAGCGGTTCGCCGCGGAGGCCGGTGTGCCCCTGGAGCAGACCGTGGCCGTGGGCGACGGCGCGAACGACCTGGACATGCTGCAGGCGGCGGGGCTGGGCGTGGCGTTCAACGCCAAGCCGGTCGTGCGGCAGCAGGCCGACACCTCGGTGAACGTGCCCTACCTGGACACGATCGCGTTCATCCTCGGGATCACCCGGGAGGAGATCGAGGCCGCGGACATGCGGGGGCAGATCGAGCCGGTGTCGAGTTCGGTGCCGCACGACTGACGTCCCCGACCGGCTCCCCGGAACCACCAGGCCCCGTTCCCGAGTGGGAGCGGGGCCTTTTGTCCACAGCACGGAACACGCTCTAGCCCTGCCCGGCCCGCACCCGGTTGACTGGAAACAAGGGGGCCCACCCAAGCACCCACACCCCCACACACCCACCCCCACGTTCACAAACGCACAAATACCAGCAAAAAAAGGGGGCCGCCCACAGGCGACCCCCTTCAAGAAAAACCGTGGCAGCGACCTACTCTCCCACCCCACCACAGGGCAGTACCATCAGCGCAAAGAGACTTAACGACCGGGTTCGGAAAGAGACCGGGTGTGACCCTCCAGCAATAACCACCACGGAAACCACACACCACCCACCCGACTCCACCCACCCCACAAGGGCAGGGAATCACAGCGAGCAGCAAGCTCCGTGAACAATGTGCGCGAACATCCAATTATCTGCAGCGGACAAGCCCTCGGCCTATTAGTACCGGTCAGCTCCACCCCTCACAGGGCTTCCACACCCGGCCTATCAACCCCATCGTCTATAGGGAGCCTTACCCTCTCAAAGGAGGCAGGAGACCTCATCTCGAAGCAAGCTTCCCGCTTAGATGCTTTCAGCGGTTATCCCTCCCGAACGTAGCCAACCAGCCATGCCCTTGGCAGGACAACTGGCACACCAGAGGTTCGTCCGTCCCGGTCCTCTCGTACTAGGGACAGCCCTTCTCAAGTCTCCAACGCGCACAGCGGATAGGGACCGAACTGTCTCACGACGTTCTAAACCCAGCTCGCGTGCCGCTTTAATGGGCGAACAGCCCAACCCTTGGGACCAACTCCAGCCCCAGGATGCGACGAGCCGACATCGAGGTGCCAAACCATCCCGTCGATATGGACTCTTGGGGAAGATCAGCCTGTTATCCCCGGGGTACCTTTTAGCCGTTGAGCGACACCGCTTCCACACGCCGGTGCCGGATCACTAGTCCCAGCTTTCGCTCCTGCTCGACACGTCCGTCTCACAGTCAAGCTCCCTTGTGCACTTACACTCAACACCTGATTACCAACCAGGCTGAGGGAACCTTTGGGCGCCTCCGTTACTCTTTGGGAGGCAACCGCCCCAGTTAAACTACCCACCAGACACTGTCCCCGAACCGGATCACGGTCCAAAGTTAGATGCCCGAAACAGTCAGAGTGGTATTTCACCAACGCCTCCACCGCCACTAGCGTGACAGCTTCACCGGCTCCCACCTATCCTACACAAACCATCCCAAACACCAATGTCAAGCTATAGTGAAGGTCCCGGGGTCTTTCCGTCCTGCTGCGCGAAACGAGCATCTTTACTCGTAGTGCAATTTCACCGGGCCCATGGTTGAGACAGTGGGGAAGTCGTTACGCCATTCGTGCAGGTCGGAACTTACCCGACAAGGAATTTCGCTACCTTAGGATGGTTATAGTTACCACCGCCGTTTACTGGCGCTTAGATTCCCAGCTTCGCAGGGGCGAACCCCCACTAACCAGTCCTCTTAACGTTCCAGCACCGGGCAGGCGTCAGTCCGTATACAGCGTCTTACGACTTCGCACGGACCTGTGTTTTTAATAAACAGTCGCTTCCCCCCGCTATCTGCGACCCCACCCAGCTCAGGATGCAAGATCCGTCACCAGACAGGGCTCCCCTTCTCCCAAAGTTACGGGGACAATTTGCCGAGTTCCTTAACCATGGTTCACCCGAACGCCTCGGTATTCTCTACCTGACCACCTGCGTCGGTTTAGGGTACTGGCCACACACGAACTCGCTAGAGGCTTTTCTCGACAGCATGGGATCACTCACTTCACCAAAAACGGCTCGGCATCACGTCTCAACCTTCATGGTGTGCGGATTTGCCAACACACCGGCCTACACGCTTACCCCCGGACAACCACCGCCGGGTAGAGCTACCCTCCTGCGTCACCCCATCACTTACCTACTACAAGCTCGGTTCCCAGACCAGTAAGTCAAAGCTCCCCGAAGGGACCCAAGACCACCAGCGTGGTTAGCATCACCTGATTCAGTACTGGACGCTCGTGCACGGGTACGGGAATATCAACCCGTTATCCATCGACTACGCCTGTCGGCCTCGCCTTAGGTCCAGACTCACCCTGGGCGGATTAACCTGCCCCAGGAACCCTTAGTCAATCGGCGGCAACGTTTCTCACGTTGCTTTCGCTACTCATGCCTGCATTCTCACTCGCACGCCCTCCACCACACGATCACTCGGCAGCTTCACCGGACGCACGACGCTCCCCTACCAACCCAAGAATCTAGTCTTGAGCTTCACAGCTTCGGCGGTGTGCTTTAGCCCCGCTACATTATCGGCGCAGAACCACTTGACCAGTGAGCTATTACGCACTCTTTAAAGGATGGCTGCTTCTAAGCCAACCTCCTGGTTGTCTCAGCAACTCCACAACCTTTCCCACTTAGCACACGCTTAGGGGCCTTAGCTGATGATCTGGGCTGTTTCCCTCTCGACTACGAAGCTTATCCCCCGCAGTCTCACTGCCGCGCTTCACTTCACCGGCATTCGGAGTTTGTCTGACGTCAGTAACCTTGTCGGGCCCATCAGCCAAACAGTAGCTCTACCTCCAGCAAGAAACACGCGACGCTGCACCTAAATGCATTTCGGGGAGAACCAGCTATCACGGAGTTTGATTGGCCTTTCACCCCTACCCACACCTCATCCCCCAGGTTTTCAACCCTGGTGGGTTCGGGCCTCCACGAGGTCTTACCCCCGCTTCACCCTGGACATGGGTAGATCACTCCGCTTCGGGTCCACAGCATGCGACTCAAACGCCCTATTCAGACTCGGTTTCCCTACGGCTACCCCACCCGGGTTAACCTCGCCACACACCATGACTCGCAGGCTCATTCTTCAAAAGGCACGCCATCACCAAACACGAAGTTCAGCTCTGACGGCTTGACAGCACACGGTTTCAGGTACTATTTCACGACCCCTCACCGGGGCACTTTTCACCTTTCCCTCACGGTACTAGTGCACTATCGGTCACCAGGACGTATTTTGGCTTAGCAGGTGGTCCTGCCAGATTCACACGGACTTTCACGGGCTCCGCGCTACTCGGGAACACATCAACGTCTAGCCGGTACCTTCATCTACGGGACTCTCACCCACTCCGGTACCGCTTCCCAACGGTTTCAACTACCACCGACATCAACGCTCCAGGCCGGCAGACCTGAACAGACATGTCCCACAACCCCGCAAACGCAACGACTGCCGTCTATCACACGCCTACGGTTTAGCCTCTTCCCCGTTCGCTCACCACTACTAGGAGAATCACTGTTGTTTACTCTTCCTACGGGTACTGAGATGTTTCACTTCCCCGCGTCACCACCAACCACCCTATACATTCAGATGGCGGCAACCCGACACAACTCGGGCTAGGTTTCCCCATTCGGACACCCACGGATCACAGCTCGGTTGACAGCTCCCCGTGGCCTATCGCGGCCTCCCACGTCCTTCATCGGCGCCTGGTGCCAAGGCATCCACCGTGTGCCACTATCACTTGGCCACTACAGATAATAAGATGCTCGCGCACACTATTCACAAATCAAAACACCAACCGCATACCCCAACACCACTCACATCCTCAGCCACAACGGCAAGGAACCGAGAGTTCTCAGAGGCGGTCCGCGGGAACCAACACCCACTCCAAACCGGAGCAGAGGTTGTTTCCTCAGACACCCAACAGCGCGCCCCCGGACGCTTCTAGTCGCCCGAGGTCAAGTTCAATTTGTCTTTGAGCCATCCTGGATACTGCACGCAGCACCAGGTCCACTTTCGAGTCCGGCCGGCTGTAGAAGTAATGCCGACCTGTAAAGACTCCTTAGAAAGGAGGTGATCCAGCCGCACCTTCCGGTACGGCTACCTTGTTACGACTTCGTCCCAATCGCCAGCCCCACCTTCACTCACTCCCTCCCACAAGGGGTTAGGCCGCAAGTTTCGGGTGTTGCCGACTTTCATGACGTGACGGGCGGTGTGTACAAGGCCCGGGAACGTATTCACCGCGGCGTTGCTGATCCGCGATTACTAGCGACTCCACCTTCATGGGGTCGAGTTGCAGACCCCAATCCGAACTGAGACCGGCTTTTAGGGATTCGCTCCACCTTACGGTATCGCACGCCCATTGTACCGGCCATTGTAGCATGTTTGCAGCCCAAGACATAAGGGGCATGATGACTTGACGTCATCCCCACCTTCCTCCGAGTTGACCCCGGCAGTCTCCCATGAGTCCCCACCATTACGTGCTGGCAACATGGAACAAGGGTTGCGCTCGTTGCGGGACTTAACCCAACATCTCACGACACGAGCTGACGACAGCCATGCACCACCTGTCACCCGCCAACTAAATGACCTCACATCTCTGCGAGTCCACGGGTGATGTCAAACCTTGGTAAGGTTCTTCGCGTTGCGTCGAATTAAGCAACATGCTCCGCCGCTTGTGCGGGCCCCCGTCAATTCCTTTGAGTTTTAGCCTTGCGGCCGTACTCCCCAGGCGGGGCGCTTAATGCGTTAGCTACGGCGCGGAAACCGTGGAAAGTCCCCACACCTAGCGCCCAACGTTTACGGCATGGACTACCAGGGTATCTAATCCTGTTCGCTCCCCATGCTTTCGCTCCTCAGCGTCAGGTAAGGCCCAGAGACCCGCCTTCGCCACCGGTGTTCCTCCTGATATCTGCGCATTTCACCGCTACACCAGGAATTCCAGTCTCCCCTACCTACCTCTAGCATGCCCGTATCCACTGCAGAACCGGAGTTAAGCCCCGGTCTTTCACAGCAGACGTGACACGCCGCCTACGAGCTCTTTACGCCCAATAATTCCGGACAACGCTCGGACCCTACGTATTACCGCGGCTGCTGGCACGTAGTTAGCCGGTCCTTATTCCCCACCTACCGTCAACCCGAAGAGAACTTCGAGCCTGCGTTGGTGGTAAAAGAGGTTTACAACCCGAAGGCCGTCATCCCCCACGCGGCGTCGCTGCGTCAGGCTTTCGCCCATTGCGCAATATTCCCCACTGCTGCCTCCCGCAGGAGTCTGGGCCGTGTCTCAGTCCCAGTGTGGCCGGTCGCCCTCTCAGGCCGGCTACCCGTAATCGCCTTGGTAGGCCGTTACCCCACCAACAAGCTGATAGGCCGCGAGCCCATCCCTGACCGAAAAACTTTCCACCCTCCACCATGAGGTGGCGGGTCGTATCCGGTATTAGACGGCGTTTCCACCGCTTATCCCAGAGTCAGGGGCAGGTTGCTCACGTGTTACTCACCCGTTCGCCGCTCGTGTACCCCGAAGGGCCTTACCGCTCGACTTGCATGTGTTAAGCACGCCGCCAGCGTTCGTCCTGAGCCAGGATCAAACTCTCCATAAAGGTCATTCAACCCAACCCGGCTGTGAGGCCTGGGCGGGTAAACCTAGAAGTAATCCTGACCAACCGGGTTACCCCGGCTAATCAAAGGAACCTCCGCACACGAACCGGGATGGTTCTGTGTGACGGGGCCAAAACAAACATGGCTTAAAGAAAATCAAACACGCGCTGTTGAGTTCTCAAGAAACAACCGCTCTTCGTTTACAAGCTGCTGTGAGCTTTTCCGCCGAAGGCGTTGTGCGTTTCCGCTTTGTTGTGTCTTTACTTTATCAGGTGTTCCGCGCCCCGCCAAATCGGCGGTTTGTGGTGTTTCTGATCGGGGTAAAGCCCGTTTCCTGTTTCGCTTCCGTGTTTCCTTGGAAGCGCCCTCCGAGCTTACCCGCACCGAAGCAGTGCTCGGAACGGTGATTCGGAGGAAGAAGGGGTATCCGGCACGCCCGCGGAAGATCGCGTTCGTTTCGCTCGGAAGGGTGTCGCAGCCCCTCTCGACCTTGGGCCGTTCGGAGGCGACTCGGAGTACATTACCCGCGGGCCGGGGGTCTGGCAACTCGAAGTCGGCGTGTCCTGGGTCACACTAGTTCAGCAGTGTGCCGGAACCGGTTCCCGGGGCGGCGTAGAGCCACTCCACCTCCAGCTCGACGGCCGCGACCGTGGCCGGCGGGTAGGCGGCCGGGCTCCCCAGGAAGGCACCGGCCAGCTGGGCCACCGTCGGGTTGTGTGCGACGACCAGGACCGTTCCCGCGCCGGGATCCACCTGGTTCACCAGCTCCAGGAGTGTGTCCACCCCCGCCGAGTACGCCGCCTCGGAGTAGTCCACCTCCGGGCGGACCCCCGGTTCCATGGCCCCGAGCACACCGTCCAGCGTCTGCCGTGTCCGCCTGGCCGCGGAGCAGATGACGTGGTCGGGCACGTACCCCCGCTCGGCGAGCAGGCGGCCGACCGCCTCCGCCTGGCTCCGGCCCCGGTCGGTGAGACCGCGTTCGAAGTCCTCGAAGCCGTTCTCGGCCTGGGCGTGCCGCATCAGCAGCAGCCGCCGCGCGCCGCTCACGGGGACACCGCCGTCGCGACGACGGAGAGGGCCGCGATGAACGCCACCATGACACCCACGATGACGAACAGTCCCTTCATCCCGGACACCGGGAACCACCCCTTCGCTCGCTCGGCTGTGTTCCCAGGTTAGGCCCCGCCCGAACACGGGCGCGGCCGCCCGGGGGATACCCGGGCGGCCGCGGAGGTCGGTGCTCCCTCCTACTTCCCCTCTCCGGCGCGGGCCTCCTCCTTGCGGTCGTCGGCGCCGTCGGCGGTGTCCTCGCCGACACCGCCGTCCCCGGCCGCGGAGACCCCACCCTTCGGCGAGGCCCCTCCACCGGTCTCCGGGGCTCCCTTGGGCGCGGACCGGCCGCCGGTCTCGGCGAGGTCGGTCTCGGTGCCTCCCCCGCGGCGCTTGGACCACAGGATCGCGCCGACGAGCACGGCGACGGCCGCCGCCGCGATCCCCGCCCGCAGGACGACGTTGTCGGCGTAGATCACCACGCTGGGCGCCACGATCAGGGCGACGAGGTTCATCACCTTGAGCAGGGGGTTGATGGCGGGGCCCGCGGTGTCCTTGAAGGGGTCGCCGACCGTGTCGCCGATGACCGTGGCGGCGTGGGCCTCCGAGCCCTTGCCGCCGTGGTGGCCGTCCTCGACGAGCTTCTTGGCGTTGTCCCAGGCGCCGCCCGAGTTGGAGAGGAAGACGGCCATGAGCACACCCGCGGCGATGGCGCCGCCCAGGAACGCGCCCAGCGGGGCGTAGCCGAGGGCGAAGCCGACCGCGATCGGCGCGAGGACGGCCAGCAGGCCCGGGGTGACCAGCTCCCGCAGCGAGTCCTTGGTGCAGATGTCGACCACGCGCGCGTACTCGGGCTTCTCCGTGCCGTCCATGATCCCCGGACGGGTGCGGAACTGGTCGCGCACCTCCATGACCACGCGGCCCGCCGCCCGGCCGACCGCCATGATGGCGAGTCCGGAGAAGAAGAACACCACGCTGGCGCCGATGATGACGCCGACGAGCACGTCGGGCTGGTCCAGCGAGAGCGAGAACGCCTCGTCGGCGTCGCCGAGCTGGGCCTGCACGGAGGTGCGGAAGGCGCCGAAGAGCGCGGTCGCGGCCAGGACGGCGGTCGCGATCGCGATGCCCTTGGTGATGGCCTTGGTGGTGTTGCCGACGGCGTCGAGCCCGGTGAGGATCTCCGCGCCCGGGCCCTCCACGTCGCCGGACATCTCCGCGATGCCCTGGGCGTTGTCGGAGACGGGTCCGAAGGTGTCCATCGCCACGATGATGCCGACGGTGGTGAGCAGGCCGGTTCCGGCGAGGGCGACGGCGAACAGGCTCAGGGTGATGGAGCCGCCTCCGAGCAGGAACGCGGCGTAGACGGCTCCGGCGATGAGGAGGGCGGAGTAGACGGCCGACTCCAGGCCGACGGAGATGCCGGAGAGGATGACGGTCGCCGCGCCGGTCTCGGAGCTGTCGCCGATCTCGCGGACGGGGCGCCGGTCGGTCTCGGTGAAGTAGCCGGTGAGCAACTGGATGGCGGCGGCGAGCACGAGGCCGATGAGGACCGCCGCGACCGCGAGGATCCTCGGGTCCGGGTTGGTCCCGGCCTCCTCGATCTCGGCCAGGACCTGCGGGCTGACTCCGGAGAGCTGGTCGAAGCTGGAGGGCAGGTACCAGAAGGCGGTGCCGACGACGAGTACGGCGGAGATCGCCGCGGAGATGAAGAACCCGCGGTTGATCGCCGACATCGCCGTCTTGTCCCTGGCGCGGGGGGCGACCAGGAAGATGCCGACGATGGCGGTGAGCACGCCGATCATGGGGACGAGGAGCGGGAACACGAGTCCCTCGGTGCCGAAGGCGACGCGGCCGAGGATCAGCGAGGCGACGAGCACGACCGCGTAGGACTCGAACAGGTCCGCGGCCATGCCGGCGCAGTCGCCCACGTTGTCGCCGACGTTGTCGGCGATGGTGGCCGCGTTGCGGGGGTCGTCCTCGGGGATGCCCTGCTCGACCTTGCCGACGAGGTCGGCGCCGACGTCGGCGGCCTTGGTGAAGATGCCGCCGCCCACGCGCATGAACATGGCGAGGAGGGCCGCGCCGAAGCCGAAGCCCTCCAGGACGATCGGGGCGTCGCCCCGGTAGAGGAGGACGACGACGGCCGCGCCGAACAGGCCGAGGCCGACGGTGATCATGCCCGCCACGCCGCCGGTGCGGAAGGCGATGCGCATGGCGGTGCGGTTGGAGGCGTCGTCACCTCCGCGGGCGGCCGCGGCGACCCGGACGTTGCCGCGCACGGCGAGCCACATGCCGATGAAGCCGGTCGCCGCCGACAGCAGGGCGCCGAGGGCGAAGAAGACCGACCGGCCGATCGCGATGGCCCACGAGTCGGCGGGGAGCAGGAGCAGCAGGAGCGGGATGAGGACGACGAAGACCGCGAGGGTGCGGAACTGTCGTTTGAGGTAGGCCGCCGCTCCTTCCTGCACCGCGAGCGCGATGCCGCGCATTCGCTCTGTGCCCTGCCCTGCGGCGAGGACCTCACGTACCAGCACGCCCGCGACGGCGAGTGCCAGAAGGGCCACCACCATGACGATGATGACGAGGGTGAAGTCGGTGCCTGCCAGTGATAGGGCCATGCCGCCTTCAGCGGCGAGGTTGAGCCCAGACAATCCGTCCTCCTTGAGACGGGCACGACCTTTTCGGCCCCGTCCACGGGAGAACGCGCGGAACGGCTCGCCCTGTGGGCGCCGGTCCTCGCGGCCGTGGACGTACCGCCGTCCGGAAGGAGCCTGAGCTGGCTCGACGGCACGCTTGGCGGGGTCGAAGCGGTGCCACCTTTGGTTGTGGTGCGTACCGCCCGTGCCGCGTGTTCACGGGCGGTGATCCGGGGAGTCTACGCACGGCGACAAAGAAAGGTGAGAGCCGAGCCCGCCATTCCTCAAGAAAATCCGAAGATGTGATCTTCCGGTGATCTCAGGAAAAGGATAAATGTCTTTTTCGGTGATATGCAGCTTATATAACATCTCATAATGCTGCAATACGATGTTAACGCTAAAGCGTGCATAAGCCCACAAAAAGGGAATAAGCCCCGCAGGTCACACGGACCTCACTGTTCACAGGAGGTGCTGGTGCCACGGGGCCCTCCGAGGGACCCGCCGCCGGTCCGCGGCGGGAGTCGCGGGCGGGTGCGCCGACGCCCGCCCGTCCTCCGGCCGCGTCGGCCGGAGGACGGGCTGTTCGGCGGCTACCCGCCGAGCAGGCGCATCCCCGAAGGGTCGATCCCGTCACCCGAACGGGCGCGCCCGGCGTCGAGGTCGTCGGCCAGGGCGCGGGCGAACGCCGCCACCCCCGCCACGTCCACCCCGTGGGGGGCGTCCGGTCCGAACGGCTCCACGCGGTCCGCGCCCCGCCTCAGCAGTCGTGCCGCGCCGATCATGTTGCCGCGCTGCGCGTGGGTGACCCCCACCGCCGTCTGGGCGAGGCCGCGCCACAGCTCCCGCTCGGGTTCGGGCGCGGACTTCCACACGGCTTCGAGGACTTCGTGGGCGGTGAAAGCGTATCCGTCGTCGAGCAGCCGCTGGGCCTCCTCCAGACCTTCCTCCGCGGAGAACTCGGCGTCGTCGGGTACCCGCTCCACCTCGCCCCTGCTCCCGTGCGGCATCGGGCGTCCGTACCGGTCCCGGGGGCGCTGGTTCTGCGCCTGCCCGGTCTCGTTGCGGTCCCGCCCGCCTCCGCGGCCCCCGGACTCCCGGTGTCCGTCCGCGGTCTCCGTCGCCATCAGTGCCCCACCGCCGTTCCCCCTCGCCTGCGAGGACTCCGTCCGCCTTCCCGTCGAGACCTCCGCGAGCCACTCGACGAGCGCGCGGGAGACCTCCTCCGGCCGTTCCTCGTGCGGGAAGTGTCCCGCGCCGTGAACCTGCCTCCAACGGTAGGCCCCCGCCACCAGGCCCTGTGAGGCGCGTGCCGGTCCGGGCGGGCACACCGGGTCCAGGGACCCGTGGAGCTGGAGGACGGGGACGCGTACGGGAGCACGGCGCATCCGCGCGTTGTAGCGGAGTCCGTCCGTGCGCCAGCGCGACCGGAAGATCCAGCGGTGGCTCTCCAGGGAGCAGTGGGAGACCTTGGGGATGGCGAAGGCGCGGCGGTAGTGCTCCTCGGCCTCGGTGTCGGGCCAGCCGGGGCCCGACCACGCCCGGAGCAGGTCGCCCACGCGTTCGCACCCGTCGCTCAGGAGCCGGTGCTCGGGGAGGATCGGCAGTTGCGCCCGGAGCATGTGGCGGACGCCGGGGCCGCCGGAGGCCAGGACGCGGGCCGCGCGCAGCGGGTGCGGCGACGACACCGCGGCCAGGGCTCGCACGGTGCCGGGGTGGTAGGCGGTCATCGTCCAGGCGACGAGGCCGCCCAGGCCGTGCCCGACCACGGCCGCGTCCCGCGAGCCGAGGGCGCGGACCAGTCCGGCGGCGTCCTGGGCGAGGGTGACGAGGTCGTAGCCGCGCGGGGTCTTGTCGCTGGCGCCGTAGCCGCGCAGGTCCGCGGCGACCGCGCGGTAACCGGCGTCGGCGAGCGCGGTCAGTTGGGCGCGCCAGGCCCACCAGAACTGGGGGAAGCCGTGGAGGAGGAGCACCAGCGGCCCGTCACCGGCCTCGGCGACGTGGAACCGGGCCCCCGCCGCGCTGACGGTCCTGTGGGTCCAGGGGCCGTCGACGTAGGCGGCCGAGTCGTCCAACAACGCGCGGGCCTACCGGGTCGCGGGAGCGGACGCCTCGGCGGTCTCGACGGCGTTCGAGGGCGGGCGGATGTCGCCGCGCAGGATGCCGGCGAAGCGCGAGGTGGTCAGCGCGGTGCGCTGGAGGCCCTCCCGCTTGCGCAGGGTGGCGATCGCGTACAGCCCGACGGCCGCGGCGAGCAGCAGGTAGACGAGGGTGACGATGCCGAAGCTGGCCCAGCCGGGGAGCCCGGCGACCTCGTACAGGACGAAGGCCCCGGTCACCGAGAGGAGGATGACGAAGATGTGGGCGAGGACTCCGACCACGGCGAAACCGGCGACGCCCTTGCCGATCTTGGCGGCGTCGGCCTTGGCCTCCAGCTTGGCCAGCTTGATCTCCAGGCTGACCAGACGGGAGATGTTGCCCGTGGCGTCTGAGACCAGTTCGCTGATCGAACGGTCGGTGTCCCTGGTGGCGCCAGGTTCACCGGTACCCGGCTTCTCCGCCATCGTGGAGGTTCCCTTCTCTCGGTCCGAACGCACGGATGATCCTCCGCATCCTCGCACATACCCCGTCTCGGACGTCTCTCACGGCACGCACAACGGCGCCGCCGCCTTCGGTCGCACGGGCGGCGGGCGCGGCGGCCACGGGTCCGCGGACCGGATGACGCGGGGGAGAGAGGGGAGACAGCGAACGGCGCCCCGGTCCGGAGCGCCGTTCACCGCTGGACGAGGGGCCCGCGCGGGCCCCTCGGCTCAGTCCTCCCGCTTGGCGGAGGGCAACTGCTTGGCGATGACCTCCATGATCGAGGAGTCGGTGAGCGTGGAGGTGTCGCCGACGGCCCGGTTCTCGGCGATGTCGCGCAGCAGGCGCCGCATGATCTTGCCCGAGCGGGTCTTGGGCAGCTCGGGCACCGCCAGGAGGCGGGCGGGCTTGGCGATCGGGCCGAGCGAGGTGCCGACGTGGTTGCGCAGCTCCTGGACCAGGTCCTCGGGGACCTCCTCCTCGCCGCCGCGCAGGATCACGAAGCCGACGATGGCCTGGCCGGTGACCTTGTCGGTGGCGCCGACGACCGCGGCCTCCGCCACCCGCGGGTGGGAGACCAGCGCGGACTCGACCTCGGTGGTGGAGATGTTGTGGCCGGAGACGAGCATGACGTCGTCCACGCGGCCCAGCAGCCACAGGTCGCCGTCCACGTCCTTCTTGGCGCCGTCACCGGGGAAGTACAGACCCTCGAAGCGCGACCAGTAGGTGTCCTTGTAGCGCTGGGGGTCGCCCCAGATCCCGCGGAGCATGGACGGCCACGGCTCGCGGATGACGATGAAGCCGCCCTCGCCGTCGGGGACGGACTCGCCCTGCTCGTCCACGACGTCGGCGACGATGCCGGGGATGGCCCGCATGGCCGCGCCGGGCTTGCCGGAGGTCACGCCCGGCAGGGGGCTGACCATGACGGCGCCGGTCTCGGTCTGCCACCAGGTGTCCACGACCGGGGTGCGGTCACCGCCGATGTTCTTGCGGTACCAGACGTAGGCCTCGGGGTTGATGGGCTCGCCCACCGAGCCGATGACGCGCAGGCTGGACAGGTCGAACTTGGCGGGGATGTCGTCCCCCCACTTCATGAAGGTGCGGATCGCCGTGGGGGCCATGTAGGCGATGGTGACCTTGTACTTCTCGATGATCTCCCAGAAGCGGCCCTTGTGCGGGGTGTCCGGGGTGCCCTCGTACAGGACGGTGGTGGCCGCGTTGGCGAGCGGGCCGTAGACGATGTAGGAGTGGCCGGTGACCCAGCCGATGTCGGCGGCGCACCAGTAGACGTCGGTCTCGGGCTTGAGGTCGAAGACCGCCCAGTGGGTGTAGGCGACCTGGGTGAGGTACCCGCCGGTGGTGTGCAGGATGCCCTTGGGCTTGGCCGTGGTGCCGCTGGTGTACATGATGTACAGCGGGTCCTCGGCGTCGTGCGCCTCGGGCGTGTGCTCGGTGCTCTGGGACTCCACGGCGTCGTGCCACCACACGTCGCGGTCGGTCCACTCGACGTCCTGGCCGGTGCGGCGGACGACGAGGACGTTCTCGACCGAGGGGCGGTCGGCGACGGCGGCGTCCACGGCGGGCTTGAGGGCGCTGGCCTTGCCGCGGCGGTAGCCGCCGTCGGCGGTGACCACGAGCTTGGCCTGGCTGTCGTCGAGGCGCTGGCCCAGGGCGTCCACGGAGAAGCCGCCGAACACGACCATGTGGACGGCGCCGAGCCGGGCGCAGGCGAGCATGGCCACGACGGTCTCGGGGATCATCGGCATGTAGATGGCGACGCGGTCGCCCTTGCGCACGCCGAGTCCGGTCATGGCGTTGGCCGCCTGGGAGACCAGGTCCTTGAGCTCGGCGTAGGTGATGGTGCGGGTATCGCCGGGCTCGCCCTCCCAGTGGTAGGCGACCCGGTCGCCGAGGCCGTTGGCCACGTGGCGGTCCACGCAGTTGACGGAGGCGTTGATCTTCCCCCCGACGAACCACTTGGCGAAGGGCGGGTTCCACTCCAGGGCGGTGTCCCAGGGCTGTTCCCACTGGAGCCTGCGGGCCTGCTCCTCCCAGAAGCCGAGACGGTCCTCTTCGGCCCTGGCGTAGGCGTCGGCCTTGACGTTGGCGTCGGCGGCGAGCGCCTCCGGGGGAGGGAAGCTGCGCGTCTCGTGGAGAAGGTTGGACAGTGTCTCCTGGCTCGCGGGAGTGCTGTCGGCCACTGTGATTCTCCTTACGTAGGCTGGTTCACACCCAATTAATCATGTGGTGCGACAACCCGTGAACAGCCGGGGTGGCGTCCAGCGGCGGGGAAGGCCGGGCGCGCGACGAACGGGCGGCGAACGGTCGCCCTGCCGCGACGAGCGGTCGCGGGGGCCGGTTCGCGCGTTGCCGTCGGTGCGGCCGCCGACCCGGCCCGCCGGTGTGGGCCTCCCGTGTTACCGGCGCGTAGTGTTGTTCTCCGTGAGCGAACCGACTTCTTCTCCCGCGTCCGACCCGCTGGCCCGGATCGCCGAACTGCCCGGTGTGGCCGACGCGGTCGCCGAGACACGGACCCTGGTCGACCGCCTGTTGGGACACCGCGTGCTGCGCCGCCGCAGCAGCGACGTGTCCATGGAGTCCGCGCTGCGCGGCGCGGTCGCGTCGGCGGCGCTGGAGGGCGCCGAGGTCTCGATGGAGGAGATCCGCGAGGGGCACGTGTACGACACGCGCGTCAAGGGCGCGCTGCGGGTGTCCGGAGAGCTGGGGGGCCTGGTGGACACCTGGCCGAGGGCGCCGCGCCAGGCCCTGGCCCGGCTGCACACGCTGGCCGCAGCGGACGCGGTGTCCGCGGACGCGCTGGGGCGCCCCCGCAGGGCCGGGGAACGCGTCGAGGACCCCCTGGGACTGGGCCCGGCCCCGGCTCCGGAGACGGCGATGGCCCGGCTGGAGGGGCTGTACTCGCTGCTGGGCGTGCGCACGTCGGTCCCCGCGCTGGTGATGTCGGCCCTGGTGCACGGGGAGCTGATGGCGGTCCGGCCGTTCGGGTGGGGCGACGGCCTGGTGGCGCGCGCGGCCGAGCGGTTGACGCTGGTGGAGCGGGGCCTGGACCCCAAGTCGCTGGTGCCCTCGGAGCTCGGGCACCGGACGCTGCGGGACGAGTACGGGCCGGCGCTGCGCGGGTACATGGGCGGCACCCCGGAGGGCGTCGCCGGGTGGGTGGCGTACTGCTGCCGCGCGGTCCGCGCGGGGGCGCAGGACTCGCTGGCCACCTGTGAGGCCCTCAAGCGCGGCTGAGCGCGGGGCTCCGGTCCCCGTTCCCCCGCTCCCGGGCCGGATGTCCGGGGGCGGGCGGGGTTGTGCGGGGCGCACGGACGGGTCGGACGCCTCGGCGGTACGCGGGGCGCACGGAGAAGTCGGGAAAGGGCAACAACTTTTGACGGCCGACAACTGTGCGTGTCCGAAAGGTTGAACACTAATCGTTTATTTACCGACCGGTAGGTTCAGGAAAAGTATCGGTTCGATCACGCTTGCCGGTTCCGCAAGGGAACGGGGGACGCGCGGCCCTTGCGCGCGCACACGACGAACGGCGCCCCGTCCTGTCTCCCGGGGCGCCGCCTCCGACACGTTCCGCCGGGTTAGCAGGCGTCCATTTCCCTAGCCTGACCAGGCAGGACACCGTCCTGTCCGATCTAGACGGGCCTCACGGGGCCAAGTGGCGCGTGGGTTCCCGGTTGTCGTGTCGGGGTGGTTCTCAGCCACCGACTGCTTTCTTTCTACGCCGATGTTCCGGCGCCGAAAAGGCGGTTGACCCGAATTTTTGCCCTTGATTCCAGAACCGATACGGAACTCTGCGTGGTAACGTCTGTCCCGTCGTTCCCAAGAGGGCGGGCCGCTTCACGCCTCCGCCGTACGCGCCCCATTTCGCGTTGCGGTGGTATCCCTCTTCGCCGAATGACGTCCGTGTGCCTTCCGGTGGTCGCGAGAGCACGTCTCTCCGCCGACCCTCACCAGAGAGCGGACCCGGTCCTACCCCCCGGGACCGGACCCCGCGTGGCGGCCTTCTCCCCCTGTGGAGGCGAGTCCCCGCGTCCGCTCGTCCCGCCTGTCGGGCAGGGGTGCGTATCCGCCCCCGTATACGCATCCCGCCCGTCAGGTGAACCGGACCGCGAACGGGCCCGGCACCGGCTGGTCCGGGTCTCCGACGAACCTGGTCGCCCGCCTTGTGCGACGCCCGGCCTCCCCGCACGGACCCGCCCCGCCGACGTTGTCCACAGCTTCGAATCGGGGCTTTCGCCGCCGTGCCCGGTCGGCGAAGGTCGAGGAAAGCCCTCGACCCGGGAGGTCCCATGGACGTCCAGCACCGGCCCCTGCTCGCGACCGCCGACCCCCTCCTCCTCGACGACCTCCTCAGGCTGGCCACCGCCGCCTCCACCGAGGTCGCCGTCGCCCACACGCTCGACCGGGCACTGAGCCTGTGGCCGCGCGCCCCGCTCGTCGTGGTCGGCGCCGACCTGCGCGCACTCCTGCGGTCCGCCGACCCTCCGCCGGGCCGCCACGTGGTCGTGACACGGGACCCCCGGGAAGCCGCCGCCGACGGGAGCCCGTCGGGGGACGCGCCACCGGTCGCCGCGGTGCCCCGGCCGCGCTTTCCTCCAGAGGGGTACCCGCCGGGCGTCCCCGCGGAGGGCTCCCCTCCGGGCGGTCCGGAGGTGGCGTACCGGCCGGGCACTCCCGCGGAGCGCTCCTCGCCGAACTTCCCCGCGGAGACGTATCGGCCGGACGTCCCCGCGCAGGCGTATCGGCCGGGCCCCGCCGCGGAGCACCCGGCCTCGGGCACACGCGTGGCCGGGGACCGGCCGGGCGTTCCCGTGGAGGACCCGGCCCCGGACGCCGCCGGGGAGGGTTCCCCCCGGGGGTCGCGGGAAGCACGCGTGCTCCTGCTGCCCCGGGACGAGGCGCTGCTGGTCGACCTGATCGCGAAGGCGTCCTCCCCCGGCCGGGCTCCGGCGCCCACGGTGTCGGTGGTCGGCGGCCGGGGCGGTGCCGGGGCCAGCCTGCTCGCGGTGGCCATCGCCCTGGCCGGTGAGCGCGCCGGACGCTCCACCGCCCTGCTGGACGCCGACCCGTTCGGATGCGGCTCCGACGTCTACCTCGGATGCGACCGGAGCCCCTCCCCCGGTCCCGAGCGGTGGACTGGCTGGGGAGACCTGCTGCGCAGGCGCGGACGGGTGCGCTGGCGCGACCTGCGCGCCGGACTGCCGGGGACCTCCCGGGTGTCGGTGCTGACCTGGACGCGCGGAAGGGAGCCGACCGGCCCCCTTCCCGTGGGCGCCGTGCGCGCGGTGCTGTCCTCGGCCAGGGACGGAACCGACTTGGTGGTGGCCGACCTGCCGCGCTCCTTCGACCCGGCCACCACCGTGTTCCTGAACCGGTCCGACCTGGTGCTCGTGGTCGTCCCGGCGGACGTGCCCTCGGTGGTGGCGGCGACCAGGACGGTCGCCCGGCTGCGTGAGGAGACGCGGGCCGTGCGTCTGGTGGTGCGCGGCGCCCGGGGCGAACTGAGCGCGGACGTGGTGTCCAGGACCCTGAAGGTGGACCTGGGCGCGGACCTGCCGTCCGAGCCGGGGCTGGCCCGGTCGCTGGCCGCGGGGGACGTGCCCGCCCGCCATCCCCGTTCGCCCCTGGCCCGGTTCGCCGACCGGGTCGTGGCGGGCCTGCCCGCCCCTGAGAAGCTCCGGTGAGCCCCCTGGTGGAGGCCGTGCGCAACCGCCTGGTGGCGTCCGGGGTGCCGGTGAGCCCGTCTAGCGTCGCGGCGGCGCTGCGCGCCGAGGGAGGTCTGCTGGGCGACACCGAGGTGCTGTCCATGACCCGCCGTCTGGCCGCCGACCTGTCCGGGGCGGGACCGCTGGAGGAGCTCATGACGTCCGGAGTCACCGACATCCTCGTCAACGGCCCCGACGAGGTGTGGGTGGACGACGGCGGGGGACTGCGCCGGGCCGGGGTGCGCTTCGAGTCGGCGGACGCGGTGCGCCGACTGGCCCAGCGGCTGGCGGCGCAGGCGGGGAGGCGGTTGGACGCGGCCGTGCCCTACGTGGACGCCCGGCTTCCCAACGGTGCGCGGCTGCACGCGGTGCTGCCGCCGGTGGCGCCCGCCGGGGCGTGCGTGTCGCTGCGGCTGCCGCCCCGGCGGGTGTTCACCCTGGAGCGGTTGGCCGAACGGGGAACGGTCACCCCGTGCGGGGCCGAACTGCTGCGGTCCCTGGTGGCCTCGCGGGTGCCGTTCCTGGTCAGCGGGGGCACCGGCACGGGCAAGACCACCCTGCTGTCGTGCCTGCTCTCCCTGGTGGACCCGGGGGAGCGGATCGTCCTGGCCGAGGACTCCCCCGAGCTGCGGCCCGAGCATCCGCACGTGGTCCGGCTCCAGACCCGACCGCCCAACATCGAGGGCAGCGGCGAGGTGTCGCTGGAGGTCCTGGTGCGGCAGGCTCTGCGGATGCGCCCGGACCGGCTGGTGGTCGGCGAGGCGCGCGGGCCGGAGATCGTGTCCTTGCTGGGCGCCCTGAACACCGGGCACGAAGGTGGTTCGGGGACCCTGCACGCCAACGGCGCGGGCGACGTGCCCGCGCGGGTGGAGGCGCTGGGGTGCGCGGCCGGGCTGGACCGGGCCGCCGTGCACAGCCAGCTGGCCGCCACCAGGGTCATGGTCGTACACCTGGTCCGGGGCTCCGGCGGACGGCGCCTGGCCGAACTGCGGGTGCTCAGACGCGGTTCGGACGGGCTGGTGGACGCGGTGCCGGCGGTGTCCTTCGGCCCCGACGGCAGCCGCCGGGAACACGCGGGGGCGGGCGAGGTGGCCGCCCGCCTGGGTGAGGGGTGGCGCCGGTGGTGACCGCGGTGGTGGCCTGTTCGGGAGGCCTGGTGCTGCTGTGCCTGGTCCCCGGTACGCGGCGCAGCCGGTTGGCGTCCCTCCTTCCCCGGCCCCGGCACCCGGTGTCGTGGTCCGTGGACTGGCGGGCGCTGGCGGCCCGTGCCGGTGAGGGCGCCCGGCGCCGCGCCGCGGTGGTGGTGCTGTGCCGGGTGCTGGCCGCCGAACTGCGCGCCGGGCAGCCGCCGGAGGAGGCCCTGCGGATCTCCGCCGCCGAGGCGGGCCCGCTGGTGGGCGCCCTGACCGACGCGGAGTCGTTGCGCCGCGAGGCGGAGCGCGAACCGGACCTGTGGGCCCTGGCCTACCTGGCGGTGTGCTGGGAGGTGGCCGCGGACACCGGAGCGGGTCTGGCCGAGGTGGTGGACGCGCTGGCCGCGAACCTCACCGAGCAGGAGGAGCAGCGCACGGAGGCCGCCGCGCGCACCACAGGTCCGCGCACCACCGCGATCGTGCTGGCCGCCCTGCCCGCCGTCGGACTGCTGCTGGCCTCGGGGCTGGGCGGATCGCCGCTGGTGTTCCTGTTCACCACGCCGCTGGGGCTGGCCTGCCTGGTGGGCGGGGTGGCCCTGGACGTTCTGGGGGCCTGGTGGACGCTGCGCATGGTGCGCTCGGCGACCGCCTTTCCCTGACGGAGCCCGGGCCCGGGACTCGGGCGGCGGACCCCGGTCCGGGGTGCTGACCGGAGGTCTGGTCCGGGTGCCTCGGCCGGGGTCTGGTCCGGGCGCCTGTCGGCGGACTCCGGTCCGCAGACCTGGGTCGGACGCCCGGACGGCGGACCCGGGACTTGGTCGAGGAACTGTCCGGAACCCCGTCCGGGCGCCTCGGCCGGGGACCCGGGCCCGGGGCTCGGGACCAGGGCCTGGGGCACCGGCCGTCGAGCCGGGCCCGGGGGGAGGAACGGCTGGACACGGTCGGCATCGCTCCGGCCGCTGTGGAGCACGGGAGAGAAGGAAGAGGGAGGACGGATGTTCCTGACGGCCGCCGCGGTCCTGGGAGCCGCGTGTGTGTGGGTACTGCTGGGCGGGGGAACGGCGCGCGAACTGCGTCCGCCCTCCCGTGCTCCGGCCGGGCCGGGGCCGCCGGTCCGGCTGCTGGGGCCGACGCTGGCGGGGGCGTTCGCGCTGACCGTCGCGGTGGCCCTGTTCGGCGCGGCCGGGGGCGTCGTCGTGGCCGGGGTGTGCGCCGCCCTGTGGGTACGCGCCCGCGGGAGCGCCGGGTCCCGCTCGCGACGGCTGCCGGTGACCGCCGACCTGCCCGTGGTGATCGGTCTGCTCGCCTCGGGCATCCGCGCCGGGGCAACGGTGCCCGCCTGCCTCACGGCGGTGTCCCGAGCGACGCGGGGGAGGCTGGGGGAGGAACTGGCGGCGGTGGCCGAGCAACTGCGTCTGGGCGCCGCCCCCGCCGAGGCGTGGCGGCGTCCGGCGCTGCCCGAGCCCCTCGTCCCGGTGGGGCGCGACCTGGCCCGGGCCGCCGACACCGGGGCACCGGTGGCCGACCTCCTGGACCGGCACGCGGTCGATCTGCGCCGGGCCCTGCGGGCCCGGGGGACGGCCCGGGTGGAGCGGCTGGGCGTGCTGGTGGTGGCGCCCCTGGGTCTGTGCTTCCTGCCCGCGTTCGTGCTGATCGGCATCGTGCCGATGGCCGCCGAGCTGCTGTCCCGGGCCCTGGGCGGTTGAGGCCCCGGGCCCGGTCGTGTGCGCGGCGGCGCGGTGTCGCGGTGGGGGTCAGGGTGGCCCGTCCCCGGAGCCGCGCCGCCGCTGGCCTTCGTAGGGGACGGGGAAGCGGGGCCAGCCGACGGACAGGCGCAGCACCGGCACCACGACGCACAGCACCGCCAGGATTCCGGTCGAGACGTTGCCGACGACCCGCAACGCCGTACCGGTCGGGGTCGGCGCCGCGGCCGTGCGGTACACCACCGTTTCGCTGACGGGCGAGGGCGCGTCCGTCGCGTCGCGTGGACTCTCCCGCGCGGGGCGGGAGGGTTCCGGGGCGGCTGGGGCCGGTGACGGTTCGGCGCACCGCTCAGGGTCGGTGGGAGGAGCCGTTCGGCCGGAGTCCGCGGGGGCTCCGGAGCCGACGGGTGCGTCGGAGCGAAGGGGGTCGCCGGAGCGCGCGGCATCGGCGGACCCGATGGAGTGGACCGGATCCTCCGCACCGGTGGTGCCCGTGCTGTCCCGGGGTCCGACGGCGTGGACGAGACCGGCGGAACCATGGGCGTGCGCGGAGTCCTCGGGAGCGATGGAAACACCGGAGTGGTCGGCACCGACGGGATCTGTGTTCTGTGGCGCGGGCGAGGCGGGGCAGGGCGGTGCGCCCCCGGGCTGGGCGGGGGCACCCAGCAGGAGAGCGCACATCAGCACGGAGACGGGGGCAGGACTCATTCCACTTCCTCGGAAGAGACGGCGGCCGGTCCGGCCAGGGAGCGCGCCCGGACGGGCCGTTCGATGAAAGACGAGGGGAGCGCGACCACCACCTCGACGGTGGAGCCGGTGAGGACGCAGGATTCGAGGGAGGCGCGGTTGGCCTCGGCGGTGTCGCGGGCCCGCGCGCAGGCCCGTTCTGTTCCGTGGACGGCCTCGGCGGCGGCGGCGAGCGCGGCCAGGTCGGCCGCGGTGGTGGCGCGGTCGCGGTCGAGCCGCGCCGCGGAGGTCGCGAGGACGGCGAGGGTGACGAACCAGAGCAGCGCCCCCAGGGCGACCCACCAGACGGTGGCGGAACCGGAGTCGGAGCGCACCGGGATCAGCTCCCGGGTTCGAGGGGGACGGCGGCGCTGCCGTCCACCGGCAGGGAGATCCCCGGGCCGAACAGGAGCCGGGCCCGTACGGTGACGCGGGCCAGGCCCCCGCCCTCGGACAGGTGCACGTCCGCCCCTTCGGGAGCGGCGGTCAGCGCCAGGGAGCGGGCCCGGTCGTGGGGTTCGCCGCGGGCCAGCGCCCGGGCGCCCACGCGCGCCGCGTCGGCACAGGAGAGCTGGGCCGACGCGGCCTGGACGGCGCCGAGGGCCACGGCCAGGACGAGCAGCAGGGAGGGCAGCACCATCGCCGCCTCCGCGGTGGCCGAGCCCCGGTCAAAAACCCGAGCCGAGCGCATTGACCACGAGATCAGTGAGGACGTCCTCGACCGCGCCGCTGGTGAGCACGGCGTAGAGGACCCCGGCGAAGGCGACCGCCGCGATGGTGCAGAAGGCGTATTCGGATGTCGTCATCCCGGCGTCCGGCGGGGGCGGCGCGGCGGCGGACGTGAGCGTGGGAGCGGGAGCGAGAACGGACATGGGCGCGGGAGCGGACATGGCGGCCTTCCTGGTGGGGGCCGACTGGTCCGGCCCTCTTCCTCCAGGTTCGGCGGGCCGGAGCCGACGCGAAAGCCCCTTCCCCAGCCTGTGGATAACTTCCTCCGCGCCTCCGCACTCCGTCCACAGGCTGTGGACGGCCCCGGACCCCTCCCTCAGTCCTCGCCGCCCGCGAGCACCTCGTCGAGCAGGCGCAGCGCACCGGCCTTGCTCAACGGCTCGTTGCCGTTACCGCACTTGGGTGACTGGATGCACGACGGGCAGCCCTGGTCGCACTCGCAGTCGGCGATGGCCGCGCGGGTCGCGGACAGCCACTCGCGCGCCGCCGCGTACCCCCGTTCGGCGAAGCCCGCGCCGCCCTCGTACCCGTCGTAGACGAACACCGTCAGCCTGCCGGTGTCAGCGTGCATCGAGGTGGACACCCCGCCGATGTCCCAGCGGTCGCAGGTCGCCAGCAGCGGCAGCAGTCCGATCGCGGCGTGCTCGGCGGCGTGGGCGGCGCCCAGCAGCCCCACGTCCTCCCGGCGCAGCCGCTCCTCGCCCTCGGCGGGCAGCGTCCACCACACCGCGCGGGTGTCGAGGGTGCGCTCGGGCAGGTCCAGCGACTGCTCCCCCAGGACCGAACCGGTGCGCACGTCCCTGCGCAGGAACCCGACCACCTGGCGCACCACCTGCACCTCACCGAAGTACACGGTGGCCCCGCTCGGCCACTCCTCCTGGCGCAGCACCGAACGGGCCGTGATGTCGGTGGTGTCGCGCGCCCACGTGCTGTAGGGCGGCTCCGCGGGGTGGACCAGGGCGACGCCCTCGTCGAGGTCGAGGTCGTCGACCAGGTACGTGTCCCCCTGGTGCAGGTACACCGCGCCGGGGTGGACGGTGCCGTGGGCGGCGGGCTCGTCCACCTCGCCGAGCAGCTGGCCGCTGCCGGTGTCGACGATCTGTACGGGCGGCCCGCCCGACCCGCGGATATCGGCCAGGTCACTGGCCCGTTCATTACTCGTCCAGAACCAGCCCCGTGGACGCCTCCGCAGCAGGCGGCGCTCGACGAGTTCGGCGAGCCGCTTCTCGGTCGTCGCCCCGAAGAGGTCGAAGTCGTCCTTGGTGATCGGCAGTTCCTGGGCGGCCGCGCACAGGTGCGGTCCCAGGATGTGCGGGTTTTCCGGATCGAGAACGGTCGCTTCTACGGACCGGCCGAAAATAGCCTCCGGGTGGTGCGCCAGGTAGGTGTCCAAAGGGTCGTCGCGGGCGATGAACACTGCGAGCGCGTCCTCCCCGCGCCGCCCGGCGCGGCCCGCCTGCTGCCACAGCGACGCGAGGGTCCCCGGCCACCCGGCGATGAGTACCGCGTCCAGGCCGCTGATGTCCACCCCCAGTTCCAGGGCGTTGGTGCTGGCCAGGCCGAGGATCTCACCCGAGCGCAGGGCCTCCTCCAGCTCACGGCGCTCCGAGGCCAGGTATCCGCCCCTGTAGGCGGCCACCCTCCCGGCCAGGGCGTGGTCGCCGCGCTCGGACAGCAGGCGCTGGGTGGTCAGCGCGACCACCTCCGCGCCCTGCCGGGAGCGGACGAACACCAGGGTGCGCACACCGTCGCGTACCAGGTCGGCGAGCATCTCGGCGGCCTGCGAGGGCGCCGTCCTGCGGATCGGCGCCCCGTGCTCGCCGGTCAGGTCGGTCAGCTCCGGCTCCACCAGCGCCACGGACATCCCCGGACGCGGGGAACCGTCCCGGCTGACCGCCGTGACGGGCACACCGGTCAGCCGGGTGGCGCTCTCGGCGGGGCTGCCGGAGGTGGCCGAGGCGAGCACGAACACCGGGCGTGACCGGTAGCGGGCGCACACGCGGCGCAGCCGACGCAGGATCTGCGCGACGTGCGAACCGAAAACCCCCCGGTATCGGTGCGCCTCGTCGATCACCACGTAGCGCAGCCGACGCAGGAAGCGCGCCCACGCCCCGTGCCGGGGCAGGATGCCGTGGTGCAGCATGTCCGGGTTGGTGAGCACGTAGTTGCCGTGCTCGCGCACCCAGGAGCGCTCCTCCGACGAGGTGTCGCCGTCATAGACGGCTGTCCGCATCCCCGGCAGGGAGAGGTCCGTTATCCACCGCAGCTGATCCTGAGCGAGCGCCTTGGTCGGGGAGAGGTAGAGCACGGTTCCGCCCGCGTCAACCGCGTCCACAGCGGGTAGGAGGAAGGCCAGTGACTTTCCCGAGGCGGTGCCCGTGGCTATGATCACATCACGGCCCGAACGTGCGAGGTCGGCGGCTTCGGCCTGGTGGGACCACGGTCCCGTGATCCCCCTGTCGGCGAGCCGTTCGACCAGGTGGGGCGCGGTCCACACCGGCCACTCCCCGCTCACCCCGTCGTTGCGGGCCACGTGCTCGATGTGGGTCACCTGTGGGTACCGGGTATCGTCACGCCACACACCGGGAAGCACGGGCTCCGGTCGGCTCATCCGAGACCCCTCCTCACTGGTACGCGTTCGAGGCCCGCAGGCGCCTCCTACCCAAGGGTGGAGCACTGGGACATTGGTTTCAGTGTGACATCCGGGGGAACAGTGGCGCGGTGTCACGGTTTTTCTGTGCATCACAGGAAGACGCACTCGACACGCGTGGTTGAATGCGTGCTGGTGGGGTAACGCCCGGCAGAGATCATTCGCGTTTTTCGCGGTTCGGCGCTGGAGGACTAGTGGACTTGAAGCTTGATCATTACACCGAGGGCGACACCGAGATCGTCGTCGTTGAGGGTGAGATCGATGTCTATACCGCGCCCCGGCTCCGCGAGCTGCTGATCGACCTGGTCAACAAGGGCAACTTCCACCTCGTGGTCAACATGGAGAAGGTGGAGTTCCTGGACTCGACGGGCCTCGGTGTGCTCGTGGGCGGGCTCAAGCGCGTCCGGGCCCACGACGGGACCCTCGACCTGGTCTGCACCCAGGAGCGCATCCTGAAGATCTTCCGGATCACCGGTCTGACCAAGGTCTTCGGTATCCACGACTCGGTGCAGGAAGCCATCGACAAGCGTTCCGCGAAGTAGCCCCGAGCGAGCGATGGCAACCATCACGCTCACGATCAGCGCGCTCCCCGCTCACGTGCGCACGGCGCGGCTCATGGCCGCCACCGTGGCGCGGCGGGCGGGTATCGCCGCCTCAGCGATCGACGAGATCAGGCTGGCGGTCGGTGAGGCGTGTTCCCGGGCGGTGGCGGCGCACAAGCTGCACTGCCCCACACAGCCGATCCTGCTCCAGCTGATCGACGGCAGCGGGCCTGATCCGGCGTCGGAGTCCCGCACCGACGCCACGAGCAGCATCCTGCGCGCCAACGGGAGCGCGACGCAACGTTTCGAGGTCGTCGTCTCCGACCGTGCCCCCGCCAAGGACACGGAGGAGCCCACCAACCCGTCCCTGCTCGACGGGCTCTTCCTGGACGGTGAGGACACGCCTCCCGGCGGGATCTCCGGGTTCTCCCCGGGGCTGGGCCTGGCGGTCATCACGGGCCTGGCCGACGAGGTGAAGATCGACCCCAGTGACCGGGGGACCGTGGTGCGGATGAGCTGGCCGCTGGCCACGGAGCACTCGCCCGACCCGAGTTCCAACTAGGGTCGGCCGGGCCGGTACCCGAACGCTCACGAGGGCGCCTCCCCGCGGGGAGGCGCCCTCGGTGCGTCACGGGGCCGCCCGCCGCGCCGGTGGGTCCGTGGTGACCGCGAGACCTGCGCCGACGCGCCCGCGGGTCCCGGGGCGGCCGTAGGGCCTGGAGCGGCCGTGGGGCGCGGGGCCCGGAGCGAAGGCGGGCAGCACGGTGCCGACCGTGCCCCCGGGCCCCCTGTACATCCAGTCAACCGCCTCCCGCACGTCCCCGAAAGCCCCGGACGCGCCCTGTGGACGACGGAGCCGCGCGGTCAGTCGCAGGCCTGGGAGGAGACCTGCTCGCTGTTCTCCAGGCCGCTCCGGGCGTTCTCCGCGACCTCGTCGGCGGTGAGCACGTAGCCCGTCTCGGGCTCGTTCGTGGCGGCGGCGAAGACCACCCCGTACACGGTGCCGTCCGGCGACAGCAGCGGGCCGCCGGAGTTGCCCGGGCGCACCACGGCGCGCACCTGGTAGATCTCCCGGCTCACCTGCTGGGAGTGGTAGAAGTCCGGCCCCTGCGCCGTCTGGCGGGCGCGGACGCGCGCCGGGACGGCCGTGAAGCCGCTGTTGCGCGGGAAGCCCGCCACGACCGCGTCACCGCCCTGCGGGGCCTCGTGGTCGAACTCCAGCGGCTCCAGGTCCAGGCCCGGCACGTGCAGCACGGCCAAGTCCTGCTGGGCGTCGAAGAGCACCAGCGTGGCGTCGAGCTGGTAGCCCTCCCGGGTGACCACCCGCAGGTCGTCGGTGACCCCGGCGACCACGTGCGCGTTGGTCATGATCCGGTCCTCTGCGTAGGCGAAGCCGGTCCCCTCCACGCGGCGCTGGCAGGAGGGCGCGGTGCCCAGCACCTTCACCACGCTGCGGCTCGACTCGATCAGCTCCGGGGTGGTGAGCACGTCCGGGTCCGGCGGCGCCACCTCGGCGAGCTCACCGGTGCCCAGGCCGCTGAACACCTGCGGGAAGGCGCTCTGGTCCACGATCCGGCGGAACGTGGAGAACCCGCTGTGGGCGGCCTCGGGCATCAGCGTGTCCACCGAGTGGAGGATGCGCGAGTCCCTGACCTGACCCGCGACGAAGGGCAGCGCCGAGTTGGCGACCGTGCTGCCGATGAACCAGGCCACGAGCAGCACCGACAGGCCGCTGATCAGGGCGCCGCCGATGGCGTCCAGGACCCGCGCCGAGTCCCACGTCACCTTGTTGCGGACGAAGGTGCCCAGGTAGGAGAGCAGGAACTGGCCGAGCGCCGCGGACAGGAACACCACGGCGATCGCCAGCAGCGCCTGCCTGCCGGGGTCGTCCACCCACGCCTGGATGGGCTGCGGGGCCGTCAGGGCGGCGAGGACGCCCCCTCCGACGAAGCCCGCGAAGCTGAAGACACCGACGATGAAACCCTGTCGGTACCCCGTCACCGCGAACAGCAGCAGCAGGACGAGCAGGATCACGTCGAGCACATTGCCCTCCAAGAGTGAGCGCTAACCGACCGGCCGCAGGCCCTGCGGGGTTGCTTCGAACACATCGGTGAGACCCTCGTCGCGCCAGGGAAGTTCCCAACCGCCCAGGGCGAGCAGGCTGTCGATCACCGCGCCGGTGAAGCCCCACACGAGCATGCCCTCCACCCGGAAGCCGGGCCCCCAGTGCGGCCCGGCCCCGTAGCGCACCTTGACCCGGTTGGCCGGGTCGGCGAGGTCGGCGACGGGCACGCGGGAGACCGCGGCGACCTCGCCCAGGTCGGTCGGCCGCACCTCGCTGGGCTCGCGCCACCAGCCCAGGACGGGCGCCACCCGGAAGTCGCTGAAGCTCAGGTACAGCTCGGGGAGGCGGCCGACGACGTCGACCCCCTCGGGGAGGAGCCCGGTCTCCTCTGCGGCCTCGCGCAGCGCCGCGGCCTCCGGGGAGGCGTCGGAGGGCTCGATCCGGCCGCCGGGGAAGGCGGGCTGTCCGGCGTGGCGGCGCAGACCCTCGCTGCGCTGGATGAGGAGGAGGTCGGGGCCCCTGGGCCCCTCGCCGAAGAGGATGAGGACGGCGGACTCGCGCCCTCCCTCGGCGGGCGGCCGCATGGGCGGCGGCACGGTCATCGTCTCGGCGGCGTCCGCGAGCGCGGCCAGCCAGAGCGGGATCGAGTTCATGCGGGGAACCTGTTCCGGGAGTCGTCGCGCCGTCGGTGGGTCGGAGGGGCCGTGCGCCGGGCTCCTCGCGGGGCCGCGGGGCCCGGGCCCGGGGGAGCGCCGCGCGGGGGAACGCGTCGTTCCCGGGGAGTCGTCACGTCGTCGGACCTCCCCCGGCACCGGCGGGCGGGGGTGCCGCCGTCGTGCGGGGCGCCGCGGACCGGGATGCCCGCGACGGGGCCGATGTGCGCACACTCACGTGCTCAGGGTACAAACCTCCGGCGCCTGCTCCCGATGCCCTCCCGGCCGCCCCGGGCGCCCGGTGCGCGACCGGGCGTCCGGAGGGGTTGCCCGGCACCGGGTCGGCGCCCCGCGCACCCGGGCGGGCGGCCTTGGGGTCTCAGGAGAAGGAGCGCATCCGCAGCAGCTTGGTCGCGGTGGCGGTGTCCGTGGGCCCCTCGCCGAAGGAGGGGCACAGGCGTGCCAGGCCGCAGGCCCCGCACGCGGGCTTGCGGGAGTGGCAGACGCGGCGGCCGTGCCAGATGACGCGGTGGGAGAGCATCGTCCAGTCCCGGCGCGGGAAGAGCCCGCCGATCTCGTGCTCGACCTTGACCGGGTCCTCCTCGTCAGTCCACCCGAAACGACGGACGAGCCGCCCGAAATGGGTGTCAACGGTGATACCGGGCACATCGAAGGCGTTACCGAGCAGTACGTTTGCGGTCTTTCGCCCTACACCGGGTAGTTTGACCAGGTCGGAGAGTTTCCTCGGAACCTCTCCACCGTGCCGTTCGCACAGTTCCTGCCCGAGTCCGATGAGGCTGTTGGCCTTGGCCCGGAAGAAGCCGGTCGAGCGGATCATCTCCTCCAACTCCTCCCGCCGCGCCGAGGCGTAGCCCTCCGCGTCGGGGTAACGGGCGAAGAGGGCGGGGGTGACCTGGTTGACCCGCTTGTCCGTGCACTGGGCGGACAGGATCGTCGCGACCAGCAGTTCCAGGGGGGTCGTGAAGTTCAGTTCGCAGTGGGCGTCCGGGTACAGCTCGATGAGCTCCCGGTACATCCTGCGGGCGCGGCGGACCAGCGCGAGCCGGCTCTCACCGGTGGGCGTGGTCGTCGGCTCGGTCGCGTCTGGTGTGTCACGGGGCATCATCACAGGGTAGGCGTCCCGGTGACGGGGCGGTCCCCGGCACGGCGTCCGTGTCCGCGCGGCCGTCGGAAGCGGGGCCGCGCCACCGCCGGCGGACGGAGCTATGTAACCAATGTCCGGTGGCGCGGCGCGGACAGCCCTGGTACAGAACTGATGACGGCTAGGATCGCAGGGGCTGACGTCGGCTGTTGTGGGCAGTTGTCTCTCGGCGGACAAGCCGGGATCACGACCTGGTTTCACACCCGGGTGCGATATACGTCACACTGTTGGCGGTCAGGTTTTAGGAGGACGTGTGGTGGACGAGATCAACGAGGTGCTGCGGAAGGCCCCTCTGTTCGAGGCGCTGGACGAGGAGGACACGGCCGCACTCCGCTCCTCGGTGAACGAGGTGCGTCTCGGCCGCGGTCAGACCCTGTTCAGCGAGGGTGACGAGGGCGACCGCCTGTACGTCATCCTCAGCGGGAAGGTGAAGCTGACCCGCACGGCCGTGGACGGCCGCGAGAACCTGCTCGGGGTGCTCGGCCCCAGCGAGATGTTCGGCGAGCTGTCGCTGTTCGACCCGCGCCCGCGCACCGCGAGCGCCGTCGCGGTCACCGACTCGGTGCTCGCGGGGCTGGGCCACGACGACCTGCGCCCGTTCCTGTCCAGCCGCCCGCAGGTGTCGCTCCAGCTGCTCAAGGCGCTGGCCGCCCGCCTGCGCCGGACCAACGACGTGATGGCCGACCTCGTCTTCACCGACGTGCCCGGCCGCGTCGCCAAGGCGCTGCTGGAGCTGGCCGACAAGTTCGGCAAGGAGGGCGAGGACGGGCTGCACGTCCACCACGACCTCACCCAGGAGGAGCTCGCCCAGTTGGTCGGCGCCTCCCGTGAGACGGTCAACAAGGCCCTCGCCGAGTTCGCCCTGCGCGGCTGGCTGCGGATCGAGGCCAAGGCCGTCGTCCTGCTCGACGTCGAGCGGATGCGCCGCCGCGCCCGCTAGGTCGTGTTCCCCGGCTCATTTCGGGCTCGCGACCACCGGGCTGCCTTTCGCTGCGCCGGTTTCGCTTGAAAAGCCAACCAGGCTGACCTACGCGAACCGTCTTGCGAGAGATTGCCCGGACGGCCGCTCGCTGATCCGAAAGCCTCCGCGGAACACTCCCTGGACCGTGTTCCTCGGGCGGGGACTCCCGGGGGCGCCGACGTTCGCGCCCCGTGCCGGGCTTCCCCGGGCCTGAACGCTGTGTGGCCGCTCCCCCCTGCGGGGTGGGCGGCCACAGCCGTGTCCGGAGCCGTCCGCACGCAGCGCCTGGCGCCCCGGAGTACGGGGGCCGCAGCGCCCCGGCGCCAGGGCCGGGGGAGCGCTCGCCGTCTAGGCCTCGACGCCCTCGGGCAGTTCGCCGCGCGCCGAGAGGTAGCGCAGCTGGGCGCGTACCGACGAGGCGGCCGCGAACCGGATCTGCTCGGTGACTTCGGGGTAGACGCGGTCGACGATCTGCTCGACCCCGGTCGCCCCCGCGCGCACCGCGTCCAGGACCTGCCCAAGGCGCGACTCGCGGTGGTCGACGTAGGAGTCCAGCACCGTCGACGGGGCCGTGATGATCGGGCCGTGGCCGGGCAGCAGGGTGCGCACGTCGTGCTCGCGCACCAGGGAGCGCAGCCGGTACAGCGACTCCATGTAGGGGCCCAGCCCGTCGTCGCCGTCGATCACCGTGGTGCCGTGGCCCAGGACCGTGTCGCCGGTCAGGATGGTGTTGTCGGCCTCCACCATCAGGCAGACGGAGTCCTCGGTGTGGCCGGGGGTGGCGATCACCCGCACCCGCAGGCCGTCGGCCTCCAGGACCTCTCCGTCGGACAGGCCGCGTCCGCCGACCCTGGTCCCCGGGTCGACCGCGTGCACGGGGGCTCCGGTCAGCTCCGAGAAGTACCGGGCGCCCTCCCCGTGGTCGGGGTGGCGGTGGGTCACCACGGCCATCAGCACCTGGGCGCCCTGCTCCTGCACGGTCCGCGCCACGCGCTCCAGGTGGCGTTCGTCGTGGGGGCCGGGGTCGACCACCACGACCCCGCGCGCGCCCGGCTCCCGCAGGATCCAGGTGTTGGTGCCCTCCAGCGTCATCGGGCCGGGATTGGGGCACAGCACGCAGCTGGCGCGCAGTGTCCCGGAACCGTCGATCCTCATCGCACCTCGCTTCGCTCGCCGAACCGGACCGGGGAGCGGCCGGGGAGTCCGGCACGCGCGGCCCCGCCGCCCGGCGGCCCCTCAGGGGGTCGCGTCGGGCCTCGGGAGGGGGTAGTCCACCCCGTTCGGCGCCATGACGCGCAACTGGCCGCCGACCTCCCGGAC
Source organism: Nocardiopsis sp. M1B1 (assembly GCF_052466615.1). Lineage (NCBI taxonomy): Bacteria > Bacillati > Actinomycetota > Actinomycetes > Streptosporangiales > Nocardiopsidaceae > Nocardiopsis > Nocardiopsis sp. M1B1. The sequence goes on along the minus strand of NZ_CP196194.1, from coordinate 146,900 downwards.
AACCGGCTCAATGGGGACGATATCCCGTCGGGCCTCCCGTACTCCCCGGAGGGTCCGGCAGTCCGCGAGTTCGGCGCAGTTCACGACCGTGGGCGGCAGCATCGGCATCCGGCCCGCCTCCCACTCGCCGTGGACGGCGGCGGGGTCGGTCCACCGGGTGAGGTCGGCCTCGCCGCCCACGTCGCGCGAGGCCTGCCCCGGGGGGAGCTCGGCCGCGAAGAACCAGGTGTCGTAGCGGCGCGGCTCGGCCCTCGGGGTGATCCAGCGCGACCACGCGCGCAGCCACTCCGATCGGAGCACGAGGCCGCGCAGGGTCAGGACCTCGGTGAAGGAGCGGGAGCGGTCGATCAGCCCCAGCCGGTCCCGCTCCCAATCCTCGGAGGTGGTGTCGAGCGTGATGGCCTCCTCGCCCGCGCGCCCGGGTTCGCCGGCCAGCAGGACGCCGGTCTCCTCGAAGGTCTCGCGGACCGCGGCGCACACCAGCGCCCGGGCCATGCGCACGTCGGTGCCCAGCGTGCGCGCCCACTCCTCGGGGCCGGGGCCGGTCCAGGGCAGGTCGCCGTCGGCGTCGCGCGCGTCCACCCCGCCGCCGGGGAAGACGTAGGCGCCCGGGGCGAACCCCATGGAGCGGACTCTGCGCATGAGCAGGACCTCCACGGGGCCGTCCGCGCCCCCGTCCCGGACGCCGCCGCGGGGGCGCAGGAGCATGACCGTGGCGGCCGGACGGGGTGCGACGGCGCCGCCGGACGCGGAGCCGCCCGGCGCCGCGCCCCCGCGCTCGGTACCGTCGCCTGCCGGGGCGTCGCGCATCGGCGTACCCTCCTCCTCGGGGACAGAGCGCCGCGAAACGGGGGCCGCCGCCCCGGAAGAGGGCGACCCGCTCAGCGGACCTCGACGATCATCTCAACCTCGACCGGCGCGTCCAACGGCAGGGCGGCCACGCCCACGGCGGCGCGCGCGTGCACACCGGCGTCGCCGAAGACCTCGGCCAGCAGGTCGCTGGCCCCGTTCACCACGCCGGGCTGTCCCGTGAAGTCGGGGGTGCTGGCCACGAAGCCGCCCACCTTGACCACGCGGACCACGCCGGACAGCTCGCCGATCTCGGCGCGCACCGCGGCCACCGCGTTCAGCGCGCACCGCGCGGCCAGCTCCTTGGCCGCCTCCGGGGTGACCTCGGCGCCGACCTTGCCCGTGGCGGGGAGCTTCCCGTCCACGAACGGCAGCTGGCCGGACACGTAGACGTGGTCGCCGCTGCGCACCGCGGGCGTGTACGACGCGACCGGCGCGGCCACCTCGGGCAGGGTCAGGCCCAGCTCGGCGATCCGCTCCTCGGGGGTGGCCATCACAGCTCCCGCTTCATGTACGCGACGTACTGCTGGTTGCGGGGGTCGGTGCCCTCCGGCAGCGGAGCGGGCACGACGGAGACGAGCTCCCAGCCGTCGGCGCCCCAGTTGTCCAGGATCTGCTTGGTGGCGTGCGACAGCAGCGCCACCGTCTGGTACTCCCACTTGCTCATGCGTCCCTCACCCTTGCTCTCTCACCGGCGGACCGCCCCACGGCGGGGCGCCGCACGTCAACGCCGCCACCTTACTCATCCGCGTGCCCTCGCGTGCCCACCGCGGCACCGCTCCCGGCCCCGCTTGGAACGCCCGCATAGACTGCCTGGAGTGAGCGAGAGCGAGCACGGACCGAAGCCTCCGGGGGAGGCCTGCGCGGGAGCACGACTGCACATCGTCACCGGCAAGGGCGGGACCGGCAAGACCACGGCCGCCGCCGCGCTGGCGCTGGCGCTGGCCTCCGGCGGCGCGAGGGTGCTCCTGGTCGAGGTGGAGGGCCGCCAGGGCGTCGCCACCCTCCTCGGCAGCCCGCCGCTGCCCTACGAGGAGCGGGAGATGATGGCCGCGCCCGGCGGCGGCAGCGTGAGCGTGCTGGCGGCCGACGCCGAGGCGGCGCTGCTGGAGTACCTGGAGATGTTCTACGGGATGCGCCGGGCGGGCCAGGCGCTGAACCGGCTGGGCGCCGTGGACTTCGCCACCACCATCGCCCCCGGGCTGCGCGACGTCCTGCTCACCGGCAAGGCCACCGAGGCGGTGCGGCGCCGCCGGGGCGGCCGCCGCAGGACCGCCGAGGGCGCGCCGACGGCCCCCTTCCACTACGACGCGGTGGTGATGGACGCGCCGCCCACCGGCCGGATCGCCCAGTTCCTCAACGTGAACTCCGAGGTGGCGGGGCTGGCCCGCGTGGGGCCGATCCGCAACCACGCCGACCGGGTCATGGAGGTCATCCGCTCGGGGCAGACCCGGGTGCACTTCGTGTCCCTGTTGGAGGAGATGCCCGTCCAGGAGACCCGGGACGGGATAGCCGAGGTCGGCGGGCTGGGGCTCAACGTCGGCGCGGTGCTGGTGAACATGGTGCGGCGGCCGCTGCTGGACGAGGCCGACCTCGCCGCCGCGGCGGAGGGGGAGACCGACCTGGACGCGATGGCCGCGGGGCTGAAGGAGGCGCGTCTGGAGGACGCGCGCGAACTCGCGGCTGCGCTGGCCGGGGAACTGCGCGCACACGCCCTTCGGGTGCGGCTGGAGCGCCGGATGCGTTCGGACCTGGAGGATCTGGGCCGCCCGCTGCTGGAGCTGCCGCTGCTGGAGGGCGGTGTGGACCGCGCCGCGCTGGACTCCCTGGCGCGGCGGCTGGTCGAGCAGGGGGTGCGGCTGTGAGCGCGGCGGTGGAGGCCGGGCGCCTGGACGTGGACGCCCTCGTGGACGACCCCGGCACGCGGATCATCGTGTGCTGCGGCGCGGGCGGGGTCGGCAAGACCACGACGGCCGCGGCGCTGGGGCTGCGCGCCGCCGAGCGCGGGCGGCGGGCCGTGGTGATCACCGTGGACCCGGCGCGTCGGCTGGCCCAGTCCCTCGGGCTGGAGTCGCTGGACGACACGCCGCGGCCGGTCCCGCTGCCGGAGGGGTCGGGCGGCAGCCTGCACGCGATGATGCTCGACATGAAGCGGACCTTCGACGAGGTCGTCAGGGAGCACGCGGCCCCCGAGCGGGCCCGGCAGATCCTGGCCAACCCCTTCTACCAGACCCTCTCCACGAGCTTCTCGGGCACGCAGGAGTACATGGCCATGGAGAAGCTGGGCCAGCTGCGCCAGTCGGGGGACTGGGACCTGATCGTGGTGGACACCCCGCCCAGCCGGTCCGCGCTGGACTTCCTGGACGCGCCCAAGAGGCTCGGCCGCTTCCTGGACGGGCGCCTGATCCGCTTCCTGAGCGCCCCTGCCAGCACGGGGGCCTTCCGGCTGATCGGCGCCGGGTTCAACCTGGTGACCTCGGCGGTCAGCAAGGTCGTGGGCGCCCAGCTCCTCGACGACCTGCGGTCCTTCGTCGCCGCGTTCGACACGGTGTTCGGCGGTTTCCAGAAGCGCGCCGAGCGCACCTACCGGTTGCTCCAGGCGCCGGGGACGGCCTTCGTGGTGGTGGCCGTGCCGGACACGGACGCGATGCGCGAGGCGGCCTACTTCGTGGAGCGGCTGGCCACCGACGCCATGCCGCTGGCCGGACTGGTGGTCAACCGGACGCATCCGCTCCCCGAGGGGGCGGGCGGGTCCCTGGACGCGCGCGAGGCCGTCGCCGCGGCGGAGGCTCTGGAGCGTTCGGGCACGCGGACGCCGGCCTCGGCGGCCCTGCGGCTGCACGCGGAGAGGGTGCGCACGCGCGGGCGCGAGGTACGGCTGAGGGACGCCCTGCTGGCGGAGCACGGCGGTGTGCGCGTGGCCGAGGTGGCCGCCATGCCGGAGGACGTGCACGACCTGGCGGGGCTGCGCGACGTCGGCGAGGAGCTGGCGGGCCGGGGCCGGTAGGGAGTTGCCGGCGCTCAGGCCGCCGAGGTGCCCTCGGCGTGCTCGGCCGCGTAGCTGGCGAGGTCGACGTCACCCTCCCTGAGGGCCTCCTCCAGGAGCGGGCCCCAGCTGGTGACGCCGGGGTGCTTGCGCAGCAGGGCGCGGCGCTCGCGTTCGGTCATGCCGCCCCAGACGCCGAACTCGACCCGGTTGTCGAGGGCGTCGGTCAGGCAGTCGGTGCGTACCGGGCACTCCTGGCAGATGAGTTTGGCGCGGTGCTGCGCCGCGCCCTGGACGAACAGCGCGTCGGGGTCCACCCGCCGGCACAGCGCCCTGGTCGTCCACTGGTCGGTCCACATGCCTCTACTCCCCTGTGCGCACCCGGTCCCCGCGCCAGCGGATCCGGACCCGGGGCACGCGCGTGCCCCGGCCGGAGGGGAGAACACCGTGGGCTCCCGCTGCCGCGTGGGGTGCGGTGGTCGACGCCCACCCCTGTTGCCTAGAAGTTACGGATTCGTTCGCCGCGCCAACAGAACCCGATGGACCCCCTTCACGTCTCACCAATATGGCCCGCTCGGGCCATTGCGTGGGGGCCCGGTGGCTCTCCGCATCGGACGGGGTGGGCGTGCCGCGCCGCCGAACCGGTCAGTGCCCGGCCGGCGATAGGCATGAAAAGATGGCATGGGGGCACAGCCCGCGGTACGCGGGTCATTTCCGCGCGTTCGCGCACTATCCGTTCCACATCGGACCACTTCGTACGTACGTGGTCACCTAGTCTGATGGGGTGGGTCAGGGGACATTGCTTCAAAGAATCAGCCAACTGGTCGTCGTCGGCGTCGTCGCTGGACTCCTCGTCGCCGCGCTCGCGCTCCCCGCCGTCGGGGGACTGGGCATCACGGCGCGCAACGTGGCCAGCGGCTTCCTGGAGATGCCCAGCAATCTGGAGACTCCGCCGCCTCCTCAGAGATCGACGATCTATGACAGCGAGGGCGGCGTCATCGCGGAGATCTTCGACCAGAACCGCGAACTCGTCGAGATCGAGGACGTCTCGCCGGTCATGATCGACGCGATCCTCGCCATCGAGGACGCCCACTTCTACGAGCACGGCGGCATGGACGTGTCGGGCACGCTGCGCGCCGCGCTCCGCACGCTCAACGGCGACACCCAGGGCGCGTCCTCCATCACCCAGCAGTACGTCAAGAACGTCCAGATCGAGGCGGCCACCACCCAGGAGGAGCTGGAGGAGGCCTCCGAGACGACGATCGCCCGCAAGATCCGGGAGCTGCGCTACGCCGTCGCCCTGGAACAGCGGATGACCAAGGACGAGATCCTCGAGGGCTACCTCAACATCGCCTACTTCAGCGACGGCGCCTACGGAGTCGAGTCCGCCGCGCAGCACTTCTTCCAGGTGCCCGCCAGCGACCTGGAGCTGCACCAGGCCGCCACCATCGCGGGCCTGGTCCGCTACCCCTACCTCTACAACCCCCGTTTCTTCCCCGAGCAGACCACCGACCGCCGCAACGTCGTACTCGACCGCATGGTGGCCACCGGCGCCATCACCGAGGCGGAGGCCGAGGAGGCCAAGCAGGTCCCGATGGAGGTGGAGGTCTCCACCCCGCCCAACGGCTGCGTGCCCAGCGACCAGCCGTTCTTCTGCGACTACGTGGTCCAGGAGATCGAGAAGGACGAGCGCTTCGGCCAGAACGAGACCGAGCGGGCGCGCTGGCTGCGCACCGCCGGACTCCAGATCCACACCACGCTCGACCCGCAGACCCAGGTGTCGGCGCAGGAGGCCGTGGACGAGTGGGTCCCGCGCGAGAACGAGTCCCGCAAGGTGGCCGCCGAGGTGGTCATCCAGCCGGGCACCGGCCACATCCTGGGCATGGTGCAGAGCCGGAACTACGGGCCCGACGAGAGCAAGCTGGGCGAGACCTCCATCAACTTCGCCACCGACGCGGACCGGGGCGGCAGCAGCGGCTTCCAGGCGGGTTCCACGTTCAAGGCGTTCACCCTGGCGGCGGCGCTGGCCGAGGGGATGCCGTTCGGCACCTCGTTCAACTCACCGGCCAGTGTGACCGTCTCCGGGCAGCGCAGCTGTAACGGCGGCACCCTGAGTCCCTGGTCGCCCAGCAACTCCGGTGACACCAACTCCAACACCACGCACAACATGATGACCGGGACGAGGGCCTCGTCCAACACCTACTTCGCGCAGCTCCAGGCGCGGGTGGGCATCTGCGACGTGATGGAGATGACCGAGGACCTGGGGCTGCGGCGCGCGGACGGCACGCTGTTCACCGAGAACGAGCGGACGCTGGCCAACAGCAGCTTCACCCTGGGCAGCGAGGAGGTCTCCCCGCTGCGGGTGGCCAACGCCTACTCGGTCTTCGCCTCGGGCGGGATCCTGTGCGAGCCGCAGGCCATCACCAAGATCATCGACCAGCACGCGCACGAGACGATCGAGATCGAGCCCGAGTGCGAGCAGGTGATCGACGAGGAGGTGGCCGACGGGGTCAGCTACCTGCTGGAGCAGCCCTTCAACGGCGGCACCGCGGCCTCCCTGGGCATCGGCCGTCCGGCGGCGGGCAAGACCGGTACCACCGACGGCTCGGCCGCGGCCTGGTTCGCCGGGTTCACCCCGCAGATGGCCGGTGCGGTCTTCGTCGGCGACCCGCGCGGCCCGCAGCAGTACCCGCTGCGCAACGTCACCATCGGCGACCGGTACTACGGGGTGGTGTACGGGGCGACGATCCCGGGCCCGATCTGGCAGGAGACCATGCGCGGCGCCCACGAGGGCCTGGACGTCGAGCAGCTTCCGTCGCCGCCGTCGCAGTTCGGCTCCACGTCGGCCCCGCGCGCGGAGGAGGACGCCAGCCCGGCCAGTGACGACGGCGGCGTGCCGGACGTGATCGGCCAGTCCGAGCCGGAGGCGGTGAGCGTCCTGGAGGCCGCGGGCTACACGGTGAACGTGTCCTCGACCCGGGTCCGCTCCCCCGAGCCCGAGGGGACCGTGGCCGCGGTCAACCCGGACCCGGGGACGCGGCTGCCGGAGGGGGCCACGGTCAACGTGTTCCTCAGCAGCGGCGGCGGAACCGCCAGCGGGCCGGAGGAGGACGAGGACTGGTTCCCGGTCGCGCCCGCGTCGAACTCCCCCGGCCGGGAGGACGACTGAGGCCTGACACGCGAGAGGGGCGGCGGTGCGTGCACCGCCGCCCCTTCGCGTTCCCCGCCGTTCCCGCGTGGGGCACGGCTGGGCCGGGCCCGGCCGGGTCAGGTCATCCGGCCAGCTGGCGCTTGACCTCGGCGGCCACGCGGGCGCCCTCGGCCCGACCGGCGATCTTGGGGTTGACGACCTTCATGACCTGGCCCATGGCGCGGGGGCCGTCGGCGCCGGTCTCGGTGACGGCCTCGGCCACCAGCGACGACAGCTCCTCGTCGGTGAGCTGCTTGGGCAGGTAGTCGGAGATGACCTCGCTCTCGGCCCGCTCGGCCGCGGCCTGCTCGGGCCGGTCGCCCTTGTCGAACGCCTCGGCGGCCTCGCGGCGCTTCTTGGCCTCCCGGGTGAGCAGACGGGTGATCTCGTCGTCGCCGAGGGAGCGCGAGGTGCTGCCGGCGGCCTCCTCGGTGGAGATGGCGGCCAGGACCATGCGCAGGGTGCCGGTGCGCACCTTGTCACGCGCCTTGATGGCGGTGGTCAGGTCGTTCTTGAGACGGGCTTTGAGTTCGGACATGAACCGATCCTACGGCGGGGCGTCACGGGGCCACCAACGGTTTGCGCGCGCGGACGCCGTGCGGGCGCGGCTCACATCGGTCCGGCGGCCCGCGGCGGGGATTCGCACACGCGTGCTCCGTGGATCTGCGACGATCTCTGTGACGACGAAGGAGGGCGATGGGCGCCGACAACAGACGAATCCTGCGCCGGGTGGGGCGCGCGGCCGCGATCACGGGCGCCGTCGGAGCGGCGGGACTGGTCTACGCCTCGGTCATCGAGCGCAACTGGTTCCGGCTGCGCCGCTACGAGCTGCCCCTGCTGCCCCCCGGCAGCCCGCGGCTGCGGATCCTGCACCTGTCCGACGCGCACCTGACGCCCGACCGGAAGATGCTCATCGAGTGGATCCGGGGGCTGGAGGCCTACGAGCCGGACCTCGTGGTCAACACGGGCGACTCGCTGGCGCACCCGGACGCGGTGGGGCCGTTCACGAAGGCCCTGGGGCCGCTGCTGGACCGGCCGGGCGCGTTCGTGTACGGGTCCAACGACCTGTTCTCGCCGCAGCCGAAGAACCCGGCCCGCTACCTGTGGCGGACCAGCAAGACCGACTACAACAAGCGCCGGACGCCGGACCTGCCCTGGCGCGACCTGGGCGAGGCCATGACCGCGGCCGGTTGGCTGGACCTGAACAACCGCAGGGGCGGGCTGAAGGCGGGCGGACTCGACGTCGCCCTGGCCGGGGTGCACGACTCGCACATCAAGCTGGACAGGTACGAGGAGGTCGCCGGACCGGCCGACCCGTCGGCGGACCTGCGCCTGGGCGTGCTGCACTCGCCGGAGCCGTCCAACCTGGACCGGTTCGCGGCCGACGGCTACCAGCTGCTCCTGGCCGGGCACACGCACGGCGGCCAGCTGTGCCTGCCGTTCTACGGGACCCTGGTCACCAACTGCGGGATCGACCGCAAGCGCGCCTGGGGGCTGCACGAGTACGGGGACGCGTGGCTGCACGTGTCCGGCGGCCTGGGCACCTCCCCGTACGCCCCGGTGCGGTTCTGCTGCCGCCCGGAGGCCTCACTGCTGGACCTCGTGGCCTCCTCCTGACCCCCCTCGGCGCTCCGGCCGAAAACCGTGCGCGAGCACTCCCGGGCGTCCGCTAGACTTGTGGACGTTGCTTCGGGGTGTAGCGCAGCTTGGCAGCGCGCTTCGTTCGGGACGAAGAGGTCGTGGGTTCAAATCCCGCCACCCCGACAAAGGAACGGGTGTCCACACAGGTGGGCACCCGTTCTTCGTCTTCGCGGGTCCGGGGCTTCCCCCTGCCGCTCCGCACCCTCGGAACGCACGGCCGGAACCGTCGGCTTGTCGGCTTCCGTGCGTCACCGGTGCGTCACCGGTGCGTCGGAAGCTACCCGCCCGGTTCGCGCGGCGAGCGCCTTCGGCCCTCCGGTCCCCACGACCCGGCCGGGCCGACCGCCGCCCCGGCCTCCGCTAGACCGAGGCCAGCAGGACCAGGAGGACCGCGCTCCCCGCGGCGACGGGAGCCGCCAGCGACCACCGGACCCACGGCCGTGCGCCCCTCGCGCTCGGGAGTAGTGGCCACCGGTACGCCCCCACCAGGACGGCGGCGGCCAAGAGGAGCACACCCGCGACCCACGCCCACGGGGTCACCAGATGCCAGAATCCGGCGAGGAACGCGTACGTGAGCGCCGCGGCACCGCCGACCCAGTGGGACACCAGTCCCAGGCGGTCGGTGGGACGGCGCCACCAGCGGCCGGGGCGCCGCCGTGAGGCGAACCCCAGGGCGAGGAGACCGGGGGTGAGAGCGAGCAGGACCGTCGCGGTCGCGTAGATCCTCTCGCCCGCCGCGTTGTCGGGGCTCGGTTCGTCGACTCCGAGCAGGCGGATGCCGATGTCCTCGCTGAACCGGTGCGTGTTGGACAGGACCACGGCTCCCCGGTCACCGGTGTAGCCGATCCACGCCGTGTGGCCGTTGGTCGTGGCGTTGCCGCCGTGGCCGGTGATCGGCACCCCTCCCAGCGTCTCCACGTACCAGCCGAGGCCCTGTTCGCGGCGCTCGACGTCCCCCGGCGCCACGGGACGCACGGCCGCGGCCCCCGGGGCGGTGCCCTCCATCACCGACGCCAGGAGTAGGCCGAGGTCGCCCGCGGTCGTGACCAGCCCTCCCGACGGACCGGAGGCCTCCGAGCCCTCCGGGACGAGGGGACGCCCGAGATCGGCGTTGTGCACCTCGAAGGGGGCGCCGTCACCGGTGGTCCGGATCGCGCTGTCCTCCATCCCCAACGGGTCGAGAATCCGTTCCCGGACGAGCTGGGCGTAACTGGTCCCGGCGTGCGCCGCCAGGGCGTGCCCGAGCAGGTCGATCCCGGTGTTGGAGTAGTGGTTGCCGCCTCGCAGCGCGGGATCGACCCGCACGTCCTCCGCCACGGTCCGCAGGAACTCCTCGACCGAGCCGGGCGGGTCCGGGTGGCGTTTGGCCGCGAACTGCCACAACGTCTGGAGCAGGCTGGTCTCCTCCCTGGAGAGGCCCGCGGTGTGCGTCGCCAGCTCCTCCACCGTGACGTCGGCGAGTACGGGATCGGCGAAGTCGACGCCTTCCAGGAGATCGCCGACCCGGGCGTGCGGAGCGAGTTCACCGCGGTCCACCATGTCGGCGAGCAGCATGCCGGGCAGCACCTTGGCGACCGACGCGGAGCCGAACCGGGTGTGTTCCCCCACCGGTTCCCGGTCGGCCCCGGTGCTGCCCAGCCCCGCCGTGCGCACGCGGAGTCCCCCGTCTCCGTCCGTCTCCACGAGCGCGACCGACAGGCCGTGGTACCCCGTGGTGTCGGTGATCCCCCCGCGCACGCGCTCGACCAGCTCCGTGTCCCCGTCGGACTCCGCGCCGAGCTCGTAGGGGCGCGGAGCGACGGCGGCCGCGCCGACGGTGACGAGGACGGCGGTCAGTGCCGTGATCGCCCACCGCCACGGTCCGCGCGGATGGTGTCGGGCAGAGGGGTCGGACGCGGTCACTCGGGTCTCCTCGTCTCCGGCCGGGTCGTCGGTGATCCGGGCTCGCCCGAACCTACGGCCGCGGACCACGGCGGAGCACTACGGGTGGGCCCCGTTCCGGAGGTGGGGCGGGGCCCACCCCGACCAGCACGAAGGCCGGTCCTACGGGACCGGCCTTCGTCGTGTCGGGGGCCGAACAGGGGGCCTTGTGGGCCGGGAACGACGCGACCCCGGCCCGGGTGCGGGGAACCGGGCCGGGGGAGGCGTCGGGCCGCTAGCGGATGTTCACGTCCACGCAGGCGTAGAAGGCGTTGCCGGTGTCGGCGACGTTCCAACGGGCCAGGATCGTGTGGCGGCCGTTGTAGCCGGACAGGTCCACGTTGTGCTGGACGGTCGAGTTGGGCCGCGCCCCGCCGTCGTCGAAGTTGGCGATGCGCTGACCGCCGATGAAGTACTCCCAGTTGGCGGTGGCGTGCGTGACGGTCAGGGTCCAGGTGAAGTTCAGCGAGGTGCCGACCTGGGTGACGTGCCAGCCGTGGTTGTCGTCGTCGAGCTCGGAGAACCGGGAGTTGCCGCCGGAACAGCTCATCAGGCCCTTGGGGCCCTCCACGCTCTGCGGCTCCCACTGGATGCCGCCGCACTGGACCATGCCCGCGGCGCACTGCGCCTGGCGGCTCATGGGCGCCGAGACGTAGCCGTGCGCGCTGGCCGCGCTGGCGGGCATGAGGGTGAAGATCAGAGCGGTGGCCGCGGCGACGGCGGAGGCGGAGCGGATCCTGCTGAGGGTCTTCATTGAACGGGGCCCTTCTTTTCGGGTCACGATCCCGGCCGGCCTCGCGGCGCGGTGCGGGGGATTCGTAGCGGGGTGACCCGGACCGTTTCCGGCCCAGGAAGTGGAGTGCGTCCGTGGGGGCTCGGATATTTCCCCCGCGGACACCGGACAGTGTTGTCCCGGCCATTCCGGGCGTCCCCGGAATTTCCTTCCACCTGTTGTCGGTAGACCGTAAAGACCCTGTCACTACACGTCAATACCCCTGTTGCGCGCGGGGACGGCGTACCACCGAACCGGCGACTCGGCCGGTCGGACGCATTCCGGCACTGGTACTGACGGCACTTCCTCCGTCATTTGCGCCGCGAACTGGAAAGACACCTTACAGTAGCGATCCCTGGTCTGTCGTAAAACGTTGTGGTCCACCGAGCACCCGAACCGCCTGCCGGACCAGATCTAACCAGATGGATAGATTCTCCTTACCCCCGCTCCGGCGTGGTCCGACGGCGATCCGTTGGCGGTCCGGCAGCGGCCCCGCGACGGCCCGACCGCGGCCCGGGCAGGACCGGCGCCCGCGCCGGAAAACGCGTGGCCGCCCGCGGAGGCCGGACCTAGGCTCTCGGGCATGCCCCCGCTCTTCCTCCCCGGCCTGGAACTGTCCCGGGCCCTGTACACGGACGCGGTCGCGCCCCTGCTCGCCCGCGGGCCCCGGCCGGTCGCGCACGCCGCCGCGCTGCTCGGCGCCGATTCCGAGGTCCTCGGACTGGACACCGAGCGCTCCACCGACCACGGCTGGGGCCCGCGGCTCCAGGTCTTCGTGGACGAACCCGATGAGCGCGACCGCGTGCTGGCGCTGCTCGCCGGGGGCCTGCCCGAGCGGGTGCGCGGCTGGCCGGTCCGGTTCGGCCCGAACGACGGCCCTCCCCAGACCTGGCGGTCCGACGCCGACGCGCCCGACGGCCGCCACCGGGTGGAGGTCAGCGGATCCGGCGACTGGCTGCGGGACCGGCTCGGCTTCGACCCGGGTGAGGGGGTGGGGACCGCCGACTGGCTCGCCACGCCCACCCAGCGGCTGGCCGAGGTGGTGGGCGGAGCTGTCTTCCACGACGGCGTCGGCGCGGTCACACGGGCCAGGGAGCGCCTGGCCTGGTACCCGGACGACGTGTGGCGGTACGTGCTGGCCTGCCAGTGGCGGCGCGTGTCCCAGGAGGAGGCGTTCGTCGGCCGCTGCGCGGAGGTGGGCGACCGCCTGGGCGCGCGGGTGGTCGCGGCCCGGGTGGTCCGCGACCTCATGCGCTTGGCGCTGCTGCTGGAGCGCCGCTACCCGCCCTACTCCAAGTGGCTGGGAAGCGCCTTCGCCAGCCTGCCCGGGGCGTCGGAGCTGACCCCGCTCCTGGCGCGGGCGCTGGACGCGGACGCCGCGGCCCTCGCCGAGGCGTCCGCCCTGGTGGCCGACCGGCAGAACCGGACCGGCCTCGCCGCCGCCCTGGACACCCGGCCCCGACCGTTCCACGGGCGCCCCTGGCCGGTGCTGGACGCGGCCCGGTTCGCCCGTGCCCTGCTGGCGCGGATCACCGACCCCGGACTGGCCGCACGGCCGCCGGTGGGCGCGGTCGACCAGTTCGCGGACAACACCGACGCGCTGACCCGACCGGAGGTGTTCCGCGCCCTGGGGCCGTGAGCCGCGTCCCAGCCGACGGAGGCACCCCCGTGGACGGGCTCCCTCCCGCCCGTCCCCGGGCCCCGGGCGGGAAGCCCGCCGTCAAGCCGGTCGACTGCTCCCCTTCTCGCCCGTCCTCGGACCCCCCACGCGCCCGGCCCGCCCCGTCACCGCGGGTGCGCCCGCGAGGGCGTGGCCCTCCCGCACGCGCGGACGGGGTGCCGTACGATCCCAGGCATGGGGAGACCGTCCGACCGATCACCTCTGCGACGGATCAGCGCGGAGGCCTGCGTCCTCGGCGGCGCGGGGTACGCCGTCCTGCTCCAGATCGCCCACCCCAGCGTCGCCCGCGGGGTGCACGACCACAGCGACTTCTCCTCCCGGCCGTTCAACCGGCTGCTCGGCACCCTCTACTTCGTGTACGGCACGGTCTACGGCACCGAGGAGGAGAGGAAGCGCCTGCACGCCATCGTGCGGGCACTGCACCGCAAGGTGAACGGCCCCGGGTACCGGGCCCTGGACGACGACCTCCTGCTGTGGGTGGCCGCCACCCTGTTCCAGACCGCCTCGCGGCTGCACGCGATGGTGTTCGGTGAACTCGGCGAGGAGGAGCGCGCCCTGCACCTGCGTGAGGCGTCGGCGTTCGCCACCGCCCTGGGTCTGCCCGAGGAGAGGTGGCCGGCCTCCCCCGAGGAGTTCGCCGCCTACTGGGACGGCGCCCTGGCCCGGCTGGAGGTGGGCGAGGAGGCCCGCGCCATCACCGGTCAGCTGTTCCACCCGGCGAGCGCGCCCCTGCGCCCGCTGATGCGGGTCCAACTCCTGCTCACCGGCGGGCTGCTCCCGCCCGAGCTGCGCGAGCGGTTCGCGATCCCGTGGTCGCGGGCGCGCCAACGCCGCTTCGACCGGATCCTGCGGACGACCCGCGCGGTGTACCCGTACGTCCCCCGGCCGGTGCGCGTCCTGCCCGCCACGCTGTGCCTGTGGACCATGCGGCGCGGAACCCTGGGTCCGCGCTGGCTGGGACCGCCGCGGCGCCGTTCGGGTCCGGGGGCCGATCCCCGCCGCGGGGCCGGGGGAGCCGTCGGCCGGGGCTGACCGCGACCGTCAGCCGAGGGACGCGGGCGGGTGCTCCTTCAGGGACTTCCTGGCCTGTTCCGCCTCGGCCAGCCCCAGCTCGGTGAAGATCTCCTCGGCCTCGTTGAGGAACCCCCTCGCCCGGTCCGCGGCCATGACCGGTGCGGGCAGGCGTCCGAGGGCGAGCGCGGCGCGGGCGACCATGTAGCGCTCGCTGCGCTCGACCGCGATGGCGTGGGCCCTCTCCAGCTCGTCCAGGGCCTCGCCGTGGCGTCCGGCGGCCGCGTAGGTCATCCCCAGGTCGACTCGGATCTCGGCGTCACCGCTGCGGCGCCCGTGCTGCTCGGCCAGGTCCAGTGCCGTGGCGTGGGACTCCACCGCCCGCTCCCACTGCTCCGCGGCCCGGTGGGCCAGCCCCAGGGAGTTGTGGACGTAGACCTGGTTGCCCACCAGGCGCAGCTCGTGTGACAGCTCCAGAGCCTCGTTCAGGTCGTCGAAGGCCGCGTCCAGCTCTCCGAGTCCGATGCGGGCCTCCCCCATGACGCGCTTGGCGTACGCCCTGGTCTCGTCCCGGTCCTCCCCCACCGACTTCTCCAAGGACCGCCCGGCGCAGTGGAGCGCCTCCCCGTAGGCCCCGAGCGTCTGTTTCAGGACGGCGAGGTTGCCCCACTGCAACGCCTCCACCTGGACGTCCCTCAACTCGATCGCGTGGTCCAGCACGCCTTGGATGGCCTCCGCGGCGTCGGCCAGGCGGCCGACACGCTCGTAGACCATCCCCAGATTGGACAGTGCCCGGATGATCCCCCTGCTGTCGCCGATCGCGGTCAGCAGGTCCCGGGCCTCGGTGAGGAGGTCCAGTGACTCGTCGAAGCGTCCCGAGAGGCAGTGGGCAATGCCCAGGCCGATGAGGGTCACCGCGCGTCCGCGCCGGTTCCCCTGTTTGTCACTGATCTGGAGCGCCCTCTGGTGGGAGCTGATCAGCAGGCCCATCTGGCCGTGCAGGGCGTAGAAGCGCCACACCGCGTCGGCCATCCGCCAGGCGTACTCGCCGTTGTCGTGCGAGGCGAAGTACTCGATCGTGTCCGCCAGGTTCTCCTGGTGCAGGGTGAACCAGTTCCCGGCGTCCTCCCGCCCGGAGAGCTCCGTCCTGTAACCCTGGTTCACCTCGACCGTGTCGTCATGTGCGCGAGGACCCAGGAGGTCGGCGGCGTGCTGGGCCGTGGCCATGTACTGCTCCGCCAGGCGAAGCCTCGCCGCGTCGATCTCCTCGGCCGTCAGGAGCATGGCC
Source organism: Nocardiopsis sp. M1B1 (assembly GCF_052466615.1). NCBI lineage: Bacteria > Bacillati > Actinomycetota > Actinomycetes > Streptosporangiales > Nocardiopsidaceae > Nocardiopsis > Nocardiopsis sp. M1B1. Next base: position 131,562 of record NZ_CP196194.1, on the reverse strand, counting down.
GCTCGGTCCCGGGAGAAGGCGCCGATCAGGTCGTGCAGGCGGTACACGTCTCCCTGGGGTTCCTCCAGCAGGCACACCCCCACCAGCTCCTGGAGGATGTCGTCCGCGTCCTCCACGGTCATGTCCAGGAGGGCGGCCGCACCGCCGAGGTCGATCGTGCTGCCGATCATCAGGCCCAGCAGGAGGAAGGTCCGGCTCTGGTCCCGGTTGAGGCTCTGGAAGGAGAGGTCGATGGCGGCCTCGACGCTCTGCCCCTCGACCTGGAGTTCACGGAACTTCCGGTTCTGCTCACCGAGGCGGCGGGCGACGTGCGCGAACGACCACCTGGGGCGGCTGAGCATCCGTCCGGCCACCACGCGCAGGGCGAGGGGGAGGCCGCCGCAGATCCGGATGATCTCCCGGGCGTGGTCCGGTTCGCGCCGTACGCGTTCGTCCCCCAGGACGCGCCCGAGCAGTTCCAGGGAGGACTGCTCGTCGAACACCCCCAACGACAGGAAGCGGGCGCCGCTGAGCCCGGAGAGCTCGTTGCGGGTCGTGATGAGGGTCATCGACCCCGGGGAGGAGGAGAGGAGCGGGCTGACCTGGGCGTAGCTGAGCGCGTTGTCGAGGATGACCAGGACCCTGCGCCCCATGAGGGTGGCCCTCCACAGCGCCGACCGCTCGTCGAGGGACTCGGGCACCGCCTCGGGGTCGATACCGACCGCGCGGAGCAGGGCGCCGAGCGCGGAGGCGACGTCGAGCGGTTCCCTGTCCGTCGTGTAGCCGTACAGGTCGATGAACAGCTGTCCGTCGGGGTAGCGCTTGGCCGCCTCGTAACCGAAGCGGACCGCGGTGGTCGTCTTCCCCTCACCGCCGCTGCCAGTGATGACGCAGACCTGCGCGCGGGCCTCCCCGGTGCGCGCCACCTCGTCCAACTGGCGCAGGGAGTCGCGGCGCCCCGTGAAGTCGGGCAGGTCCCGGGGGAGGTCGTTGCGCACCACGAAACGCGTTCCGGGTTCTCCGGCCGTCGGGTCCTGGGCCGCTTCCTGGAAGTCCTCCTGGAGGATCCGGGTGTGCAGGGCGGTCAGCTCCGGCCCGGGGTCGACACCCAGTTCGTCGGCGAGCCTGGCCCGGAACTCCTCGTAGACGGAGAGCGCCCTGGCCCGCTCGTTGTCGCGCCACAGGGCCGTGATGAGCAGGTGGTGCGGACGCTCCCTGAAGGGTTCCTCGCTGACCAGGGGCGTCAGCCGGGAGACCACGTCCGGATACCTGCCCAGCTCCAGGGCACAGGTGGCCCAGGCGACGACGCAGGACCAGCGCTCCTCCCGCAGGGGTGCGACGACGGAGTGGTCAAGGTACTCCGAACCGACACCGGAGAAGGGCAGTCCCCGCCAGCACTCCAACGCCTGTTCCAGCATCTCGACGGCCGCCTTGGGCTCGGCCGAGGCGGCCCGGTCCCGGAGGCTCCGGAAGCGGTGCAGGTCGACCGAGTCCGGATCCACGTCGAGGACGTAGCCGCCGGAGGTCGTGGAGATGCTGTCCGGAAAGGCCCTGCGCAGATGGGAGATCTGGACCTGGATCACCGACCGTGCGGTGCGGGGCGGGTCGTCGCTCCAGAGGTAGCCGATGAGCTGGTCGACGGTGACCTCGCGGCCCAGGTGGACCAGCAGCGCTCCCAGCACACAGCGCTGGCGCGGACCGCCGACCGGGACGGGTCGACCGTCTGACCAGACGGTGATGGGGCCAAGCACGCCGAATTCCACAATCAGCAACCCTAGCAAGGGCTATAAGCATGAAATAAGGAATACGGGCACGCCAACGGCTCCGAGTACCCCCCTCCACCTAGGTACTCGGAGTGACCGTTGGGCTACCCGGAAAAGAGGCTACTTCTCCTGGGCGGGCTTCTCCTCGAGGGGCACGGTCTCCACGGGAGTCTCCTCCTCGGGAGAGGGCTTCGACGGGTCCGGCTCACGGAGGGGACGCATCTTGTCCGCGCGCACCTCGCGGAGGTCACCGGCGACGATCGCCTCGAACTCCTCGTCCACGGTCAGCATCTTCGGCACTCGGACTCCTCTTCTCACGGCACTCGCGTAGAGCCGCAAGGTAGCCCTACGTCTACGAAGCATCAAGGGACCCCGCCTTCCGGCGGACTGGCCACCCGTGGCGGGTTCCGCCTCAAAGCACACCACGGGTGGCATGTGTCCAACGAACGTCGCACTGTGTCGGACCCGCGAGCCGTCCTCTCGCGGGTACGAACGCGTCGAACGTGTTCCACACTAGAGAGATCCTCTTCCACTGCGCTTTCAGTCTTCTTTCAGCGCTGAAACCGGTGCGGCGACGGCGGTTCGGGGACCGCGCCATCATCGACCACCGGGGTCCGCCGGGGCCAGCGATTGGCCGGTTGCGGACGGTCAGAGTCCGTTCACCTGGTGTGCGACGGCTGCCGCGTGCCACGCGCACGCCGCCCGCGAGTGCGCTTCGACCAGGGAGGACACCCTCCGTCGGGCCGCTCCCGCTGCCTCTCCGACCTTCCGGAGAACGGCGGGGAAAAACCGAACGTTCCCCTCATCGCCGAAATCCGGAGAATCCCCGGACACAGGAGGGCGCGCTCGTTCCCGTCCACCGGAAAGCCCGCGCCCCGGACGCGACGGGTGTTCCCTTGCGAAGCCTTTCATGCCTCTTGCGTTCTTCCTCCCCGTTCGTGTACCGAACGCTCCCCCGGACCGGCGCCCCTTCGGAAGAGCACGACACGCCCGAACGGTCACGAGGTCCCGAGTGCGCGCGCCCTCGGCCGGGAACTCCCTGTGGCACCGGGCACGTACAGCGGGAGGAGGGCTGCGCGAGCCCGGTGTCGGGCCATAGGTTGCTAGGGAGCGTGCCGATCGGACGGCACCGGCGGTCCCGGAGGGCGCGAAGTTGGAGGACGTGATGCTGGAGGGCGACGGAAACGGCTGGGTGAGCCTGCCGGACGGAACCCGCAGGTGGGGGATCTACGGCGCGGCCGGGCTGCTGCTGTACGCCACCGACACCGCCGGAGCGGGCCACGTGCTGCTCCAGCACCGGGCGGGCTGGACCCACATGGGAGGCACCTGGGGCATCCCCGGGGGCGCCCGCAACCGGGACGAGACACCCCTGGAGGCCGCCGTGCGCGAGTTCGAGGAGGAGGTCGAGGGCGACCTGGACGGGTACGACCTCCTCGGCGTCCACGAGGAGGACCTGACCGTGTGGCGCTACGACACGTTCATGGCGAGCCTGCCGGGGCTGGCGCCGTTCCGGCCGGGCAACTCCGAGAGCAAGGAGGTGCGCTGGGTGCCGGTGGACTCCGCCGACTCGCTCCCGCTGCTGCCGCCGTTCCGCGCCGCGTGGCCGCACCTGCACGCGAACCTGGTCTCGGCCTTCTCGGAGAACGGCCGCGGCCCGGGCACTTCCGCGACCGGTTGAGCGTTGGACCCTGAGCAGGGGCCTTCCGCGCACCCGCTCCCCCGGGCCGGACCGGGGTCCGGGCGGAGTGCCGGAGGGCGGTCTCGGGGGAATGTCAGGGGCGGATCCCTGATGTGCTCCGGGCTCCGGCCCCGCATGCTGAAGGGGACGGCCCGGCGCAGAGCGGTCGTCACGCTATTCGACTGGAGCAGTGGACATGACGCTGGAGCGCGGTAACGCATTCACTCCCGTCGCCTCGGCGACGATGATCTGGCCCTGGACCACCTCGGTGCTGGGGGGCGCCGCCGGCGGTGCCCTCTTCTTCCTCCTCAACCTGGGCTCGGGCCTGGGCGCGATCGCCTCCGGTCTGACCGCGGCGGTGATCTTCTTCTCGCTGATCGGCGGCGTGGGCGGCGTGATGAGCAGCAAGGCCGACCGCCGGGGCAAGCGCTACGCCGCCACCTACCCGTTCCGGTACGCGGCCGTGCCCGCCGGGATCGGCGGCGCGGGGTACGCCCTGGTCAGCATCTTCACCGGCTCGATCATCGGCGGACTGTTCGGCGGACTGTTCGTCGCGGCGGCGATCTGGATCACCGTTGGTCTCATCGCGATGGTGGTCGGCAACAAGAACGCCTAGGCTCGGTATCTTCCGCCGATGGTGGAAGGCAGATACTCACCTAGGGGAGACAACCGGGCGCCGATGACTGAATCTGCTCGTCAGAAGATGGTCGAGCGGGTCCGCGGGCTCCTCCGCATGGCGGAGGACCCCGCGGTTACTGATGCCGAGAGCCAGGCGTTCACCGCCAAGGCCGCCGAGCTGATGACCCGCCACGCGATCGCGGAGGCCGAGGCCCGCGCCGAGAGGGGCGAGGCGCCGGACGCGATCAGCCGCATGGACTACACCGTCTCGGGGGTGGGGGGCCACGGCAAGGCACGGGTGCGCGCGCTGGCCGACATCTCCGCCGCCTACGGGTGCCAGTCCGCGGTACGGGGCAACAACTCCGAGAACACCGAGCGCGTCATGATCCTCGTGGGCACGGTGAGCGCGCTGGACGCGCTGCGGATGCTGCTGCCGTCGATCTCCATGCAGATGGAGGCCTCCGCGAAGTTCATGAGTTCGTCGCACGTGGCCGACATCCGGGAGCTGCGCAACTACACGCGCTCGGAGCTGGAGACCGAGCGCAAGCGCTACTACCGGTCGTTCGTGCGCGCCTACGGGCAGGCGGTGGCCGAGCGCATCCGCGAGTTCCGCGCGCGGTTGCAGGAGATGGCCTCGCCGGGCGGATCGGGCGGGTCGGGGGAGAGTGTGGACGCCTCCCGCGGCGCGGAGCTGGTGCTGCTCAACGACGTGCACCGGGTGAGCGAGGAGTTCCAGAAGCAGTTCCCGCAGTTGCGCAAGCACCGGCCCGAGCGCACGCACAGCGCCGCGGGGTACCGGGCGGGCTACCGGCGGGGGCGCCAGGCCGAACTGGGGCTGGACACGCCGGTGGGAAGCGGTGGTTCGTCCGCGCTGAACGAGAGCGAGTAGGCCTCTCCCGGCGAAGTTGTCCACAGGCTGTGCACAGAACCGCCCCGATTGTTGTTCTCGCATGTCAGAGCGGAAATGCGAGAGTTCAATCGGGGCGGTTCGGGTGTTCCCGGGGATGATTACCCGGGGTTATCCACAGGAAGAACGGCCTCCTGTGGATAACTCTGTGGATAAGGTGGCGGCCCGGTTGAGAATGGGTCCATAACCTCTTATCAGGACACCCGCAAAGGCTGAACCAGGTAGCGGAAGGAGGGGCTCTCCCCCTCCTTGACCGGCACGTCGGTGAACACGGCGGGTTTGGTCGGCTCGGTGAAGTTGAGGTGGGCGGTGTCGGTCTCCACGCCCGCCAACCCGTCCATGAGGTAGTCCGGACGGAAGGCCAGCCGCAGGGGCTCGCCCTCGTAGCCGACCTCGATCGCCTCCACGGCCTGGGCGTCCTCTCCCGACCCCGCCTCCAGCACGACCTCGCCCTCGGAGAAGGCCAGCCGCAGCGGGGTGTTGCGGTCGGCGACCAGCGCCACGCGCTTGACCGCCTCCGCCAGGGGCGTCACGGCCACCTCGGCGCGCGCGGAGAACTCCTTGGGGAACCAGGCGGCGTACTTGACGAACTCGCTGTCGATCAGCCGGGTGGTGGTGCGGCGCTCGCCGTTCTCGAAGCCGATCATGCCCTCGCCCGGGGAGAGGCCGACGCCCTCGCCGCCGCCGGCCGTGGACAGGGCGATGTCCACGTTGGACTTGGTGAGCAGACCGCGCACGGTGTCGCTCAGCGTGCGCGCGGGCACCAGGGCGGCCGCGTCCAGGCCCTGGTCCTCGGGGCTCCACCACAGTTCGCGCACGGCGATGCGGTAGCGGTCGGTGGCGACCAGGCTCAGGGTGTCGCCGCTGAAGTCGAGGTAGGCGCCGGTGAGCATGGGCAGGGTGTCGTCGCGGCTGGCCGCCGGGGCCACCTGGCGCACGGCCGCCGCGAAGGCGTCCGCGGCGACGGAGCCGATGCGTCCGGGCATGCCGGGCAGGGTGGGGTAGTCCTCCAGCGGCATGGTGATGAGGGTGAAGCGCGCGGCGCCGCCGACGATGCGCAGCTTGGGGCCGTCGCTGTCGATGTGCACCGAACCGGAGGGCAGGTTGCGCACGATCTCGGCCAGGAGACGGCCGGGGACGAGGGCGGCGCCGGACTCCTCGGAGAGGACCTCCACCGAGGCGCGGGTGGAGACCTCGTAGTCGAACCCCGACAGGTGCAGGGAGGCGCCGTCCGGGGAGAGCTCCATGCGGATACCCGAGAGCACCGGGACGGCGGGCCGTGTGGGGAGGGCCCGGGCCGTCCAGGCGACCGCCTCGGCGAACGCGTCGCGGTCCACTCGAAGTTTCACGGTGAGGCCTCCTCGTAGCGCTGTCGTTGCCGACAACGTACCCAGTGGTGACGACATTCGTCGCTCCTCGGAAGGAACCGTGCGTGGGTTCCGACCTGGGAGAAGGCGCTGCGAGGCGCTGACCGGGCACGGCCCGCGGAGGGCGGGGGCCGGGAATCGGACGGGGCCGACACCGGCGCGGGTTCCGGCCGGGCGCTGAGCGCGAGCGGGCCCGGCCGGGAACGTGACGGTTGTGGCTCCAGCGGCTCTACTTGCGGTTCGGGCGCAGGGTCCAGGTGATGCTCATGCGACCGGTGACGGTGCCGTCCTCAGTGCGCAGCTCGACGTTGACGGGGAACTCGGGGCGCCTGCCCTCGTCCAGCTCGGCGATGATCTCCTCGCGCGGGCGGCCCAGGACGGCCTCGGCGGTCAGGTCGCCCGTCGCGATCTTCAGGAAGTCGATCGTGGAGGTGGTCGGCAGGGGTACGGCGCGGTCGAGCTGGTCGCCGAAGGTGCCGATGATGATGGCGCCGGAGGCGGACTCGGCCAGGGTGAACATGGCTCCCGCGTGGGGGCCGCCGACGTGGTTGTGGTGGTCGGCGTTGTCGGGCAGGCGCATGACGGCGCGCCCGTGGTCCAGCTCGGTGAAGGTCAGGCCGAGGGTCCGGACGAAGGGGACCGCGGCCAGGAAGCCGGCCTTGACCGCCTCCGCCGTCTCGGGGTTCATGTGTGCCATGGCGCTCATGTTACTGCCGGGTAACCTATGGGCGCCACCCCCTGGATGTCGGTGGACGCAAACGTGTTCCCGGGCGGGCCGCGCGGGCGGAGGGGTGTGGGCTACCATGACGTGGCGGAGATCCGCTCTCCGCGGGGAGGGTTCGCATAGCGGCCGAGTGCAGTGCTCTTGAAAAGCACCAAGTCCTTGACGGGACTTCGTGGGTTCAAATCCCACACCCTCCGCAGAATCAGGGAGTTTCCCCAGGTGGGGGGCTTCCACGGAACACGGCGAAGGCCGGTGGTCCGGGCCCGTAGACATTCGTCGCACACGGCCCGGGGAGCCACCGGCCTTCGCCGTTCACCGGTCAGGCGGCGAGGACCCGCAGACGGGCGGCGTCCATCGCGTCGGCCACCTCAGGCGCGAGCGGTTGCGCGAGGCGCTCGGTCCGGGTTGTCTTACCGGTAGGCGTCGGCATCAGCCCACCCCACAACAACGGAGCGGGAGCCCCCACCGCATGCATCGCCAGTCCCCGTCAATATGGCCGCTTGTTGTGATCGGCCTGCCGCTCGCAGCCGCAACCAACTTGGTGCTTACACGTCTGCTGATCGAAGGGGATACACCCCTCCTGCTGGCGATGCTGCTGCTCCCTTGGACGTACATCTTCGTCAAAGCGGTCCGGGAGTACCGGCGGGACAGGCGCGTCTACCTCGGACATCAACTCACCTCGCGATCCGACGACAAGCCCACCCCATAGTCATCGGCCACGGCGGTGATGTCGGCGGCGACCGGCCTCTCACAGGGACGGGTGAGCGAGGTGCTGAACGGCCGCAAGACCGTCACGGCCTTCGAGGTGTACGAGCGGATCGCCGACGGCTTCGGAATGCCCGACCGCGCGCGGATGCTGTTCGGCCTTGCACCGAAGAACCCCGGCACGTTCACTGGATCCGACAGCGCGGAGTCCTCGGCACCACCGAGGCGACCCGCACCCAGGAGCCCGGGCCCGGGGGAGGATGAGAAGGTGCGACGTCGCGCATTCGTCGGACTGGCCGGAACCGCCCTGTTCCAGGCCACCACAGGTTCAGTGCTGGACATGGACGAGATCGCCGCAGCACTCACCAGGTACGCGGGAGGTCGTCGGTCGGCTGTGCAAGCGGCGACGAGTCTCGGCGAGCTCGCCAAGCGGACGCACGCGGCCAAGGCCGGATACCAGGCGTGCCATTACACGGCGGTGGCCAAGCGGCTACCCGAGCTGCTGCGCGGCCTGGATGACGCGGTGTCCGGTGTCGAAGACGACGACCTCTCCCGGGTGCACGCGCTTCGGGCGGAGGCGTACCACGTGGTGGCGAGCCTCCTGCTCAAGTGCGAGGAACGCGGCTTGTCCTACCTCGCGGCCGACCGAAGCATGCGCGCGGCCGAGGCGAGCGAGAGCCCCGCGGTCGTGGGTGCGAGCGCCAGGGCGTTCACCCGGGCACTGATGCGTGAGCGCCACTACAAGGCGGCGACAGGGCTGGCGACGAGCACCGCCGAACGGGTGGACAGCGCCACGGACGAGGCCACACCGGAATCCCTTTCGGTGTACGGATCGCTTCTGCTGAGCGGCGCGGTCTCTGCGGCCAAGCGCGAAAACCGGGGCCAGGCGCTCAGCCTGCTCGACGAGGCCAGCGACGCGGGTGAACGGCTCGGCGGGGATTTCAACTACCAGTGGACCGCCTTCGGGCCGACCAACGTCCTGCTGCACCGGGTGAGTGCGGCCGTCGAGTTGGGCGACGCGGGCAGCGCGATCGACTACGCGCGCCAGGTGCGGTTGGACAACATCGACGTGATGGAACGCCGGGTGACGCTGTTCATCGACGCGGCCCGTGCGTACCAGCAGTGGGGCAAGACCGAGCACGCCTACCACGCGTTGCGCAACGCCGAGGAGATGGCGAGCGAGGAGTTGACCGCCCGTCCGGTGGTGCACCAGTTGATCAATGACATCCGTACCCGGGCGAATGGTCACCTGTACGACAACGTCAGCGAACTAGCGGAAAGGGTCGGTGCCTGACTCAGTGAGCGAGCGGAAGACTCTCTACGTGGTGGTGTGCGCGGCAGGTCCGGCTTCGGATGTCGGCAAGCTGGTCGATCTGGCCCAAGAGCAGGGTTGGACCGTTCAGGTCATGGCCACACCATCAGCGGTGAGTTTCATCGACGTCGAGGCGCTGGAGAAGCAGACCGGCAGGCCGGTGCGGAGCCAGCACCGCACTCCGGGAGACTCGCGTTCCCCCAAGGCGGACGCCATCATCATCGCTCCGGCCACGTTCAACACGATCAACAAGCTGGCCAACGGGATCGCCGACAATTACGCCTTGGATGTGGTGAACGAGGCCATCGGCCTCGGAGTGCCGACCGTCATCCTCCCGTTCGTGAACTCGGCCTACGCCAGCAGAGCGCCGTTCCGGGAGAGCGTCAGGAAGCTCCAAGCCGAAGAGGTGTCCGTGTTGATCGGACCAGAGGCGTTCGTCCCTCACGAAGCCGGAAGCGGAACGAGCGCGTACGATGCCTTCCCATGGCGGCTTGCTCTAGACCAGGCGGAGAACTCTCTCTAGAGCAATAGAACTGGAACTCAGGTCTGCAACGCATGAACCGTGATAGCGACGGACGCTCATCAACCCCGTTGCACTCCGTGTCCGTGGCGGGAGCAGTCATCCGCGAGGACGGGCGGATGCTGGTGATCAAGCGCAGGGACAACGGCAACTGGGAGCCACCGGGCGGAGTGCTGGAGTTGGACGAGACCCCGCAGGAAGGTGTTGTCCGCGAGGTCTTGGAGGAGACCGGTATCCACGTCGAGGTGGAACAGCTCACGGGCGTCTACAAGAACATGATCCGTGGAGTCGTCGCCCTAGTCTTCCGCTGCAAGCCGTCTGGCGGCGAAGAGCTCATAACCTCCGAGTCCGTGGCAGTTGAATGGATGCCCCCCGACCAGGCACCAGAGCGAATGTCCGAGGCCTACGCGATTCGCCTCTTGGACGCCCTTGAGACCAACGGGCCCCGCGTTCGCAGCCACGACGGCATACGAATGACCCCTACAAGGCAGACACATATTGATTAATATAAGCCAAGTCTTGCATGCATCAACAATTTTCCCAATCCAGAACACCCCAAACCGGAGAAGTCAAAAATTGCAACCAAATTAAATAGCAAAAGAGGCCATTTTAAATGAAGCTTGAAAACTTCTTCAAACCCAGACATTTCGACACATACAGGATTGCCGAGATAGCCAACCGGATCACTAGCGATCATTTCACATACATACGCCAGTTATCCGAGCTCTTGGGAGACGAATCCACCGCAGAATATGCAGCCCCCTTCAGAAAGAGAAGTGCACTTCACATTTTTCTTTCGAATCTAATCGAATATCTATTTTCAAGCGACGTCGACACGCCCGTCACCCTGGTTCCCAGCGGTGTGCAGAAATTCTCTAGTACACACACCTTCGAAGAAGCTGTCTGGGTACTTCCCGTTGAGGTCGCATTCGAAGAACATAATATCGACCACATAACCTTTAGGCAATTCAGGGAAGAACGAGGACTCAAGGAGCTTGAACCGAACTTCCACAGAGAGAAGCTATCGACGGAACTCGCAGATGAGTACGATGAATACTACAGCGAGCTTACCCTGTCCGAAGTAAACTATGAAATTCTTCTAGACACGATGGCCAACGACGCATTCTTCGTACTGTTCAACAATCGAGACTTCCTATATAATTTCAACTACATGATGTCTACTTTCGTCCAATTTATCGAGGAAGGCGAGCTCGAAAATGGAGGAATTGCACTACAGGGGAAAGACGGGAATTCGCGCCTCAAGCGAGCATCTCCTCCGCAATGGGCTAGGCGCTCCATAGAATTTAGGGACCGATGCCGATGCACCTTCTGCCTGGCAGATCTCTCTCCAATTCACACACCCATCAACGAAGCAAATTTCGACCACATTATTCCTCTGGACAAAGGCGGATTGAATGACGTTAGCAACCTGCAACTACTCTGCATCGAATGCAACAATAAAAAGAGCAGCAAAATGGCTCGCCCGGGCGAATATTACCAAAGATGGTACCCAGAGTAGAGGAAAATGATTAAGTCGCAAACTCTCGGCACAATAGAAACCGTTGCCGAGTTGGGCTGTATGGGATCAAGGCGACGGCGCAAGCGCCGTCGCAGCGGCCTCCGGCCACTGCTCGGGCTGCGGGCTACCGCCCGGTCCCGAGCACGGCCGTCGGCCGTGCTGTTTCCAACTTGATGCTCCCCACGAAAGGTTGTTTCGGTTCTTGGGAGCAACGCTGGCAGTCCAGCTCCTGTCATCCCAACCTCGGTAAACTCGTGGTTACTGGGGTTGAGCGCTGGTGGAACCAGGGGCTTGCGCCCCATGGATCCCCCGAACCCGCACGGAACCTGGCGCGCCCAGGGCGTGCAGTGGGTTCAGTAGGTTCACGCCAGAACCCGCGCGGGACCGAAACGGTGGTTCTGTCCACTGAAATGAGGGCCCTCAAAGAATGAGGCCCCACCAACTTAAACCACTCCAGAAGATGTGACCACAGATGCATTCTGATCTGGATCGAGAGCTTCTGGGGGCGATTATATCTTAGCCCCGCGCCACGGCGCGGCAGGGTCAGAGAGCGTGTCAAGAATCAGTTCGCACCAGGTTACAGCAGCATTTACCGTCAGACGGGCATGGCGCACTCCAAGCCCGGAGGGTGCGCTCACCTGACCGTGACCACTGCCGAAGCCTTGGTTACGCAGTTCAGCGACCCCAACCGCGATATTCACTGAACCTGAAAGTATCTTCTTCACAGCCTTACTGCCGTCAGGCCCTTCAGGAGCTGAGCCAGCGTCGAGCTTTAGTGCCTTCTGGACAGTGCTGATCAAAGTTGGGAGCGCAGTATTTCGGCCAACTTCGATGTTCATCTCTCGGAGAGCGGTCTTAGCTGTTGCCTCGATGAGTTGCTTGGACGCACCAATGGCCCCAGATGGGTCAGCATTCAGATCCCTCCGAATACGCTCCAACTCGATCATGATCCCGGATGCTTCACTCAGGTTGCTAAGATCACGAACTAGCACAGGAGGATTGGACCAGGATATTTTCCCATCCTTGTCCAGAGTTAACCCATCCCGCTCCAAACGGACCCTGATGTCGTCCAGCCACTTCGGCATTCCTTGTTCGTCCGGGCTTCTATGAGCACGGATGAAGTCCTCGAAGACCAGGAGAGCACGTCGAACCTGGTTCGGATCCGACCAGTCAACCCCCTCTGCATAGAGCATAAATTCGGTCCGCCGTTGGCCTGAGTCCTGGTACTTCAGCTCGTCTGGAGGGATGGGGGCGAACCCGTGATCCTCCCATAGCTCGGCCACAATCCGTATGGTCAAGTCTGTGGCAAGAGATCGGAAGGCGTTGCGAGTCGCAGGGCTCACGAGCTCCCGCCGCACGGTGACAGTCATGACGTGAAGCATAGAAGCAGACCCTGACAGCGTCATAGACTTTTTCAGAGCAACTGTTTCATGTTAGATACGGTGGAGGCTCTGGCATGTCAGCGTTTCGGACTCCTCATGTCCTTCAGCTGTCACCCTCGGGCACAATCATTGACCGACGACCATCATGGTTCCGTGCTACGCAGGGTGGTCAACAGCGGGAAACCACGGGGGCTCACAGACAGACGATCCGCGTCAGCGCAGGTGAGCGAGTCACGAGGACAACCGCCATAGGTGCTCTCGGCTTCCCGAGCGAAGGACGTCACCGCCATCCGCGCGTGTAGCCAAGGCCACAGCAGCGCCCCCACCGCATCGCACATTCATCGCATATGGCTCCGGGAAGGGACCGGAACCACTGGGAAGCCCCCGGAACATCCGCGCAGGTCACAAGGCGTTTCGTCGGTTTGTCGACAGGTCGCCAAGTCCCCCCGGCACAACGGGACTTCGTGGGTTCAAATCCCACACCCTCCGCAGTGACCAGGGCCGATGGGTCCAGCCTCTGTCATGGCTCGGGCCCATCGGTCCTCGGCGTTTCCAAGACCGGACCAGACGCTGTGGGAACGGAAACGGACAGCGGGGACGGGGAGCATACGTAGCTATCTCATGAGCGGGGTTCACGAGGCGTTCTGACGGCAACAGAGCCTACTCTCGGTGTCCCATGCCCCCTATAAGGACGGGAGAGCGCTGTGAACCGCCCTCTATCCACGCGTTACGCACTCGTCTACCCCGACTACGGGATCTTCCAAATCATCGACTGCGCACAGGACGAGCCGGACGCCCCCTTGCCCGGACACGACGACTTCAGCGTTGGTGAGCGCTCCGTGTTCCTCCGCAGCTTCCAGACCAACCTTCGCGTCCGCCTCGACCTGGAGTCCTGGCGATCTGAACCTCCCACCTTGGGCGGGGAGTGGGAAGCTGACCACACCACCGTCATCACCCTCCCCAGCGGCGTGATCGGCGTCAGCGAGCTGACGTACGGAGCGCAGCACGACCTGCTCACCCTCCCCGCACCGGGCCGCTACCGAATTCGGATCGCGCACCGCAACCGCCGCCTAGTCAGCGAGGCCTACATGGCTCTCTTCGACAGGTTCGACGACATACGCGGATCGGGCTTCGCCGCCGCCAAGCGCGATCTCGAAGGTCGCGAGCAGTACCTGGCGCAGTTCTGGCCTGAGCCGTAGACGGCACCGCAGCAGCGCGCACCGTGGCCGGGGCTTGTTCGCTCAGCCGGTTGACGGGGCAGCGGTTGCGCGAAGCGTTCGGCACGGGTGGGCTTACGCGTAGGCGTCGGCGTTATCCCCGAGAACCAGAGGCGCCATGAAAGCCCTGACCGGCCTGACGAACCTCATCAGCACGACCTTACTGGGCCTGCTCACAGCGGCGAACGTGGTCCAGGGCCATCTTCTGCTGGCGGTGTTGACGGGAGTGGCGGCGGTCTGCAGCGCCATCGCGAGCGTCCGTTGGTACCGGTGGGCGCACAGGCAGCAGGCCGATCGCGGCGGGGAGGGCACGGCTCGCTCCTCCACGCCGTCCTCGACATGACCTCCGCCACCGTGTACACGCACCCATCCACCAGCCGATTCGTCGTTTTGTCGACAGGTGGTTAAGGCCCTCGGTACAGCAGGGTTTCGTGGGTTCGTATCCCATAACCCCGCGGAGCCGAGGGCCCCTATCCCATCTGTCAGTTCGTCGGGAAACCTTCGTCGACCACAGGTGTTCTTGGCAGGTCCCGGTCGCTACCCGTCGCGACGGCCGCCTGCCGTGCGCCACGGCTCGGGCAGCGGCCCGCCCGCGCGCAGGTGGATGTCCAGCAGCGTCAGCAGCCGGTCGGCCTCGTGCAGCGCCGAGTAGGCCTCACCGGCGTGACGCGGTCGCGTCCGGAGTGCCTCGGACAGGGTGTCGTACAGGTCCGTGGCGGTGTCCGATCCGGGTGCGGGCCCGAGGCGGTCCGGCGGAATCGGCACACTCACGAGACCACCCCCAGACCCATCAGGAGGTCTCCCACCGGCCCACGCCGCGCCTCGTGGGCCAGGTAGTAACCGCGTACGAGGGCCTCCGGCGGATCGACCGGAGGCAGCGGGGCACGCCGGGTGTCGTCGGGAGCCCGGCGCGGAGCGGGGACCGCAGGGGAAGTCGGCACGCTCGCGACCGTGCCGGGATCGGCGGCGTAGCGGCGCACCCGGGAGGCGCGGCGCCTGCGGGCCTCCGCGCGCAGTTCTCCAGCGAGGACGCGCGGTGCCGCGTGGAGGCCCCGTGCCGGACGAAGCATTCGCAGAAACAGGGGCAACAGATCCATAAGGTGGTGCATGTCGGCGCTCCAGAAAGCGTTGACCACGGCCCCGGACGCGTTGGCGCGCGTCGCGGGGTCCCGCTGTGCGCGGGAGCTTCATAGTACCTTCTTGTATCTCCTTGTATCTAGACGTGGGCAGACGTATCTCTTGAAGTGGTCTTGACTCGACACGAATAGCTTCGTGTCCATGGAGTTCGACCCTGACGCAGAAATCGATCCGGAAGCGCCGCTCACGGAGTACAAGCAGCTCGCTGGCATCCTGCGTGCGCGGATGGCGAGAGGGGACTGGGAGTCCGGTCGCCGCATGGCCAGTGAGACGGACCTGACCCAGCAGTACGGCCTGGCCCGCTCCACGGTGCGACGTGCCATCGCGGTGCTCGTGGAGGAGGGGCTGGTGTTCACCGTGCCCCAGCGGGGCACGTTCCGGAAGTAGTCCTGCGACTTCGGGAGTCCCCACGACATGCGCCCTGAGCGGCCGCGCCCCTGGTTCCTGATCCTCAGCATCGCCCTTGCCGCGTGCAGCGCAGCGTGGATCGCGGTGGGCCCCGACCTGGGCGGCTGGCTGACCTTCCTCGCCTGGGACGTCCTCATCACCTGGCTGGTCTGCCTGGGGTTCGCCGTCCACGGCCGCACCAGACCGAGGAAGCCCCACGGCGGGCGGTGACCGGCGCCCGACCGCCCTGGTGACGTGTCGACATGTCGCCGCATCGTTCCAACGGGGCTGGGCAGGTGCAAGCCATGATCGGACGACTGCACACCATCGCCCTGGACTGCCCCGACCCCGGCGCGCTCGCGGACTTCTACGCCGAGCTGCTCGGGCTCCCCGTCACCAAGCGCGAGGAGCACTGGGTGGTGGTCGGGGAGGAGTGGCCGCGGCTCGCCTTCCAGCACGCGCCCGACCACAAGGCCCCGGCGTGGCCGGACCCCGAGCGGCCCCAGCAGGCGCACCTCGACGTCTGGGTGGAGGACATCGAGACCGCCGAGGAGCGCGTGCTGGCACTCGGGGCGCGCAGGCTCGCGGTCGCCGAGGATGACCCCCGCGACCTGTTCCGGGTCTACGCAGACCCCGCCGGGCACCCGTTCTGTCTGGAGTACGCCGCAGGAGGCGCCTGAGGTGCCTGAGGTGCCTGAGCTGGCTGAGGCACCAGGGACGCCTAACCCGTCCGGGGCGCGGCCCGGACGGGTGCCCCCGGCTACTCGCTATTCCTCCTCCGCGTGGTGCGGAAGGATCACCACCGGGATCTCGGAGTGGTGCAGCACACCCTGGCTGACCGAGCCCAGGAGCAGTCCGCGCACGCTCCCCCGGCCCCGGGAGCCCACCACGATCGCGTCGGCCCCCTCGGCGGCCCCCATCAGCGCGTTGACCGGGCTGTCCTGGGTGCGCACCACGCTGACGTCGAAGTCGAGGTCCTCGCGCCGCCTGCCGGTGACGTCGAGCAGCATCTCGCCCACCAGCTCCTCGGACTTGCGGTCGAACAGCTTCTCCTGGGGCTCGTAGCCCATGGAGGTCATCGCGATCGGGTCGTAGGGGTAGGGCACCTCCCAGCTGTTGACCACGACGAGTTCGCCGCCGCTCTCCCGCACCAGGTCCACGGCCAGGCGCAGCGCCCGGCGGGCGTTCCCGGAACCGTCCACGCCGACCACGACCCGGCCGAGCGAGGTCGTCACGGGGCTGCCCCCGTGCGAGGGCACCACCACGACCGGGCAGGCCGCCTGGGCGGCCACGCGGACGCTCACCGAGCCCACGAACACCGACGCGAACGTGCCCAAGCCCCGTGTGCCGAGCACGAGGACGTCGTGCGTCCGGCTGTGGCTCAGCAGCGCCAGCGGCGGCTCCTCCAGGGCGGTCTCGGTCTCCACCGTCACCGACGGCCGGACGCGACGCACGTGCTCCGCGGCCTTGGTGAGCACCTCGTCGGCCTGGTCCGAGATCTCCGCGGTGGGGTCGAAACGGGCGGGTACGGAGCCGGCCGACACGATCAGCGGCATTCCCAGCGCGTGGACGGCCCGCAGCGGCACGCCCCTGCGCTCCGCCTCGGCGGCCGCCCACTCCAGCGCCGCCCGGGAGTGTTCGGAGCCGTCGACGCCGACCACGACCCTGGGCGAGTGCTCCTCGTTGCTTGGCATGGTTTCCCCCTTGGTAACGCTGTCCATCATCGCCGGGGAGGGCGGCCGTCCCCGGGAACGGCACGGTTCCGCGTCGGGCCGCCTGCCCTCCCCGGGCCGCCCACTTCCCTCAGGCCGCCGTTCTCTCCCGATCGCTCCCCTCGCTCATCCGCCGCTCCCCGCCGCCCCCGCCGGTCACTCGTCCCTCCGGTCACTCGTCCTCCGCCAGCGGCGGCAGGACGGCCACGGGCACCGGCGCGTGCCGCAGCACCCCCTGGCTGACCGATCCCATCACCAGTCCCCGCACGCCTCCGCGTCCGCGCGAGCCCACCACCAGCAGGTCCGCGTCCCGTCCCGCCTCCAGAAGGGCGTCCACGGGGTTGGCCTGCGTCCTGATCGCACTGATCTCCAGGTGCTCGGTCCGCTCGTCGACCACCTCCGCGAGCAGGCCCGCGACGATCTCCTCCGACTGGCGGTCGAACATCTCCTCGTGCAGGGCCCGGGCGTCGGCGGCCAGCGACTCGGCGTCCGCGGGCAGCGGCACCTCCCAGCTGTTGACCACCACGACCTCCGAGCCGCTCAACAGCGCCTCGTGGAGGGCGAAGCGCAGCGCCCGGCGGGAGGACTCGGACCCGTCCACGCCCACCACGACGCGGCCGCGCCGCGGCGGCGGCTTCTCCTGGTTGGGAACGACCACCACGGGACAGGGCGCGTGGGAGGAGGCCCGCACGCTGATCGAGCCCAGCATGATCGCCCGGACACCGCCCAGGCCCCGCGACCCCACAACGACGACGTCCTCGGGCAGGGCGTCGTTGAGCAGGACCGCGGGCGCGTCCTCCGGCGCCAGGACGGTCGCCACGTCCAGGCCGGGCCGGGCCCGGTGCGCGTACGCGGCACCCGCGGTGAGCAGGTCGTGCCCCGCCTCACGCTGGTCCTCGACGGCCGTGCGCCCGGCGGCCCCGTAGGCGCCGATGACCACCGGCATCCCGAGGCCGTGCACGATCCGCAGCTGTGTGCCGCGCCTGGCCGCCTCCTCGGTCGCCCAGACCAGGGCGGCGTGGGAGGCGGGTGTGCCGTCCACGCCGACCACGACCGCGGGCGGGCGTTCCTGTGCGTTCATCCCCAACCCCTTCCCCCTCGCCCTTCCCCTGTCCGGAAGCGGGCTCCGGAAAACCAGGGCGGGGGCGGGGGAAGGGCCGCGCGCGCCGCGCCCCGCCCGCGACCGCCTCACCTCTGCCAGGCGAACGCCTCCCCGACCGACGCGGCCAGCTGGAGGTAGGCGTCCCGTGTGGCAGGGGCGAGCCGTTCGAGGTCCACCTCCGCGCCCTCCTCCAGGTGCCCGTCCCAGGGCACCCGGACCACGTCGCGGCACCGCCCGGCGAAGTGCTCCTCCAGCCGGTTCAGGTCCACGCTGCTCTTGCTGTCGGAGCGCACCATCGACAGCACCACCACGGCGTCGCGGACGAGGCCGCCGTGGCCGTGCGCCTCCAGCCAGTCCAGGGTGGCGCTGGCGCTGCGGGCCCCGTCCACGGACGCCGAGCTGACCAGGACGACCTGGTCGGCCAGCCCCAGCACCCCGCGCATCGCCGAGTGCAGCAGGCCGGTACCGCAGTCGGTGATGCAGATGGAGTAGAAGTGCTCGACGATCCGGGCGACCTCCCGGTAGTCGGCGTCGCTGAAAGCCTCGGAGACCGCCGGGTCGCGGTCGGAGGCCAGGATCTCCAGCCGGCTGGGCGCCTGTGAGGTGAACCCGCGGATGTCGGCGTAGCGCGACACCAGGTGGCGCTCGTTGAGCAGGTCGCGGATGGTCGCCGCGGTCTCCAGCCGCACCTTGTCCGACAGCGTGCCGCGGTCGGGGTTGGCGTCCACCGCGAGCACCCGGTCGCCGCGCAGGGAGGCCAGCGTCGCGCCGAGGGCGACCGTGGTGGTCGTCTTGCCCACCCCTCCCTTGAGGCTGAGCACGGCCACCCGGTGGTGCCCGGCGGCCACGGGTGTGCTCGCGCGGGCCACCAGTTCGCGCTGGCGCAGCACCTTGGCCGACTCCCCCGGGTTGACCAGGCCCAGGGTGGCGGCGTGCACGGCACGGCGCCACCCGCCGCTGGGGCCCTGGCGCCGGTTGCGCACGAGGGTGGCCGCGTTGAGCGCGTCGGAGGTCTGCCGCTCCTGTTCGGGGCGCCGGTCCGGTGAAGCCGGGGGAGCGGGCGGGGGCGGTGGCGGCGCGAGGTCGGCCCGGGGCCCGGTGAGCGCGGACGGCGGTTCGGGGGTGCGGGACGGCGCCGGACGGGCGGGCTCGCCCGGTGGCGACGCGGTCCGGAACGGCCCGGAGTCCTCGTCCAGCCACGCGCCCAGCCCCGTGTCCCGCGCGGTCCGGGGCTCGGAGTCCGTGCCCGGTCCACCGTCCCCCGGTCCCCGGACGGGGCTCGAACCGGGTGCCCGAAAGGCGAGCGGACCCGATCCCGTCTCCATCGGGACCGGCTCCGTGGTCCGCGGTCCGCCGCGTGCGTCGTCGCGCTCGTTCTCCAGGGGAGGCAGCTGCTCCGGTTCGGGCACGTCGGGGTCGCGGCGCAGCCTGCGGGGCGCCAACGGGTCCTCGCCCGGGCGGGTGGGGCGCTGGAGGCGCTGCCGCTGAGGGCGCTGCGGACGTCTGCGCGCGGCCCCCGGCATCAGGCGGACCGTGCCCTCCTCCTCGCCGTCGCCATTGTCGTCGGCGGCCTCGGCAGCGGCGGCGGTCTCGGCGGCCTCCGAACCCGCCAGGAACTCCGAGGGCCCGGAGGCTCCGGGGGTCCGCGGGGGCAGCAGGGGCTCGGACGTTCTGGAAGGCCCGGGGGCGTCGGGTCCCTCAGGGGTCCCGGTGGAAATCCCGGGAGCACCGGAAGAGGCCGGCGGAACATCGGCCTCGGGCACCTCCGACAGCCCCTCCGGCTCGGGCCCCTCCGGCTCGGGGACGGCGGAAAGCCCCGAAGGCTCGGGAGCAGCGGAGGCCGACCGCTCCGGCTCACCGCCGAACCCCTCCGCCCCGCCCGCCCCGTCCGGCGGAGGCGGCGTGTGGTGCCCCATGCCCAGCAGCGGTGTGTCCTCGGGCAGTCTGGCGTAGGGCGGCGGAGGCGGCGCCTCGCCCTCGAAGCCGCCGAACCACTGGTCGTGGGGCGAGGGCTCGGGCGCGGTCGCCCCCGGCGCGGCGGCGTCCGGGTCGTGCTCCTCCGGGTCACCCGCCGAGCGGTCCGGTTCGTCGTGCTCCCCGACCGTGGATCCGGGGCCCGTCTCAGAGCTTCGACCCGACCCGTTGTGTTCCTGGTGTGCCACCGGAGTTCTCCTGCTTGAAGGGGGCGTGCTGTGGAGGGAGGGATACCCCAGCGGGGAAGAGACGGGATCCGCTCCCTGGGATCACTCTTACCCGCCCGCCCCCACCGAAGCATCCTTACGAGCAGGTGAACAGAGGATTCCGTTGCCTGCCGCGGAACCTCCCCGGGTACTGTCTGGCTCATGCACGCGATCCGTATCAGTGAACCGGGCGGACCCGAGGTCCTGGCCTGGACCGAGGTTCCCGACCCCGTCCCCGGCGAGGGGGAGGTCCTGGTGGACGTGGCCGCGAGCGCGGCCAACCGGGCCGACGTCTCCCAGCGCCAGGGCAACTACCCGCCCCCGCCCGGCGCCTCCGAGTACCCCGGGCTGGAGTGCTCGGGCACCGTCGCCGAGCTCGGCCCCGGCACCGAGGACTCGGGCTGGTCCGTGGGCGACCGGGTGTGCGCCCTGCTGTCCGGGGGCGGCTACGCCGAGAAGGTCGCCGTTCCGGTGGGCCAGCTGCTGCCCGTCCCCGCGGGCGTGGACCTGGTGGAGGCCGCCGCGCTGCCCGAGGTGGCCTGCACCGTGTGGTCCAACCTGGTGATGGTCGGCGGCCTGCGCGCCGGGGAGACCGTCCTGGTCCACGGCGGCGGCAGCGGCATCGGCACCTTCGCGGTCCAGTTCGCCCGCGCCCTGGGCGCCCGGGTGGCGGTCACGGCGGGCAGCGGGGAGAAGCTGGAGCGCTGCCGTGAACTGGGCGCGGAGATTCTGATCAACTACAAGGAGGAGGACTTCACCGAGCGCATGCGCGAGGCGGGCGGCGCGGACCTCGTCCTCGACATCATGGGCGGCTCCTACCTGGACGCCAACCTGCGCTCGCTGGCCACCAACGGCCGCCTGGTGATCATCGCGCTGATGGGCGGGCGCCGCGCCGAGGCCGATCTGGGGCGTATGCTCGCGAAGAGGCTCTCCGTCCACGCGACGACCCTGCGTTCCCGTCCCCTGGAGGAGAAGGCGGCCATCGTCTCGGGAGTACGCGAGCAGGTGTGGCCGTTGGTAGAACAGGGAGTCGTCCGCCCCGTCGTCGACCGCTCGGTCCCGATGCGGAACGCGGCGGAGGCGCACCGCGTCATGGAAACGAGCGCGCACACCGGAAAGATCCTTCTTCCCCGTTGACGGCGTGCCGGTGACATCCACGTAAGGGGACTGATGAGCAGCGCAGAGAACCCGGAGGAGCAGGCTCGGATCCTGGTCATGGGAACCGACCGCGACGGGGACGGCGAGGAGGGCGCGGAGGAGCCGCGCACCCTCGCCGACATGGTGGAGCAGCCCGCCAAGGTGATGCGGATCGGCAGCATGATCCGGCAGCTCCTGGAGGAGGTCAAGGCCGCTCCCCTGGACGAGGCGAGCCGGGCCAGGCTCAAGGAGATCCACACCTCGTCCATCAAGGAGCTGGAGGACGGTCTGGCCCCCGAGCTGATCGAGGAGCTGGAGCGGCTGACCCTGCCGTTCGCGGAGGGCTCGGCGCCCAGCGACGCCGAGCTGCGCATCGCGCAGGCGCAGCTGGTGGGCTGGTTGGAGGGGCTGTTCCACGGCATCCAGACCACCCTGTTCGCCCAGCAGATGGCGGCCCGCGCCCAGCTGGAGAACATGCGCAAGGCCCTGCCGCCCGGCGTCGCGGGTCTGCAGGCCCAGGGGCCCGGCGTCCCCGGCGGCCTGGACGAGGAGCGGCACGGCTCCGGCCCGTACCTGTAGCACCGAACGAGGAGCCCGCCCCCGGCCGGGGGCGGGCTCCTCGTGTGTCCGGCGCCGGGGCCCCGCGGCCCGCGTGTGCGGGTGCCGGGCCCCGGGTGCTACCTGCCCTTGGCGACCGGCTCCAGGACGTCGCGGCCCAGGTAGGGGCGCAGCGCCTCGGGGACCACCACGGAGCCGTCCTCGCGCTGGTGGTTCTCCAGGATGGCGACGATCCAGCGGGTGGTGGCCAGCGTGCCGTTCAGGGTGGCGGCGAAGCGGGGCTTGCCGTCCTCGTCACGGAACCGCACGTTGAGGCGGCGGGCTTGGAAGTCGGTGCAGTTGGAGGTGGAGGTCAGCTCCCGGTAGGTCTCCTGGGTGGGGACCCACGCCTCGCAGTCGTACTTGCGGGCGGCGCTGGTGCCCAGGTCGCCGCCGGCGATGTCCACCACGCGGTAGGGCAGCTCCAGCTTGTCCAGCATCTCCCGCTCCCAGGCGAGCAGCCGCTTGTGCTCCTCGTGCGCCTGGTCGGGGTGGGTGTAGACGAACATCTCCACCTTGTTGAACTGGTGGACGCGGATGATGCCGCGGGTGTCCTTGCCGTAGGAGCCCGCCTCGCGGCGGAAGCACGGCGACCAGCCGATGTAGCGGTTGGGCAGGGCGTCGGCGGGCAGGATCTCCCCCGAATGGTACCCGGCCAGCGGCACCTCGGAGGTGCCCACGAGGTAGAGGTCGTCGGCGGGCAGGTGGTAGACCTCGTCGGCGTGCGAACCGAGGAACCCGGTGCCCTCCATGGTCTCGGGCCGCACCAGCACCGGTGGGATCATCGGCGTGAAGCCCGCCTGGACGGCCTGGTTCATGGCCATGTTGAGCAGCGCCAGCTCCAACTGGGCGCCCACGCCGGTGAGGAAGTAGAACCGGGCTCCGGAGACCTTGGCTCCCCGCTCCATGTCGATGGCGCCGAGCATCTCGCCCAGCTCCAGGTGGTCGCGCGGGGTGAAGTCGAACGAGCGGGGGGTGCCGACGGTCTCCAGGATCCTGAAGTCGTCCACGCCGCCCTCGGGCGCGCCCTCCTCCACGAGGTTGGGCACGCCGGACAGGAGGGCGTCCAGCTCGTCGGCGAGGCGGCCCGCCTCGGCCTCGGCCTCCTTGACCTCGGCGGCCAGGGCCTTGGCGCGGGTCAGGAGTTCCTCGCGCTCCTCCGGGGAGGCCTTGGAGACGGACCTGCCCACGCTCTTCTGCTCGGCGCGCAGGGTCTCGAACCGGGACAGCGCGGAGCGGCGGTCGGCGTCGAGCCCGAGCAGGCGGTCGGCGACGGAGGGGTCCTCCCCCCGTGCCCGCTGCGAGGCGCGGAGTCGTTCGGGGTCTTCTCGAAGAGCGCGAAGGTCGATCACGTCTTGCAGGTTACCGTCCGGGCCCGATCCTCCCGACATCTTTTCCGCAACCGCGTCATGGATGCCCGCTGACCTCGTCCTTCACGTGAAAGACCGAGGAGGGGGACGATCGTGAAGCCGTTGAACGAGATGACCGCGGAGGAGCTCAGCAGCGCGCTGGAGGTGCTGGGGGCGACGCGTCCCGAGGACTTCGCGCTGAGGCTGGCGCTGTGCCTGGAGCTGGACCGCGCGGACGCGGGGGAGGAGGTCCGCCGGGGCGCCCCGAGGGAGGTGGTCCGGGTCTGAGGACCGCCGGTCCCGGGGGCCCGTGGGGAGCGCGAACCCGGGATCGGGCGGGAGCGGGCGGCCAGCGGTCGGGGCCGCCCGCGCTCGCGCGCCGCGCGGGAAGCCGTCGGCGGAGCCGGGGCCCGGCCTCAGTCGACCTGGCCGGCGCGGATGCGCGCCAGCCACTGCTCGGCCTCGGCGAAGTCGGCGTCGGTGGCCGGTCGGGGCCGCAGCGGCGGGTCGTTCTCGGTGGTCCGGCCGCTGCGCGGGTAGCTGCCCAGGAAGCGCACGTCCCGGCAGACCCGCCGGATGCCCATGAGGGCCTCGCCGACCCGGGCCTCGGCCACGTGTCCCTCGGCGTCGATGCAGAAGCAGTAGCTGCCGAGCCGGTCGCCGGTGGGGCGCGACTCCAGCCGGGTGAGGTTGACCCCGCGCACGGCGAACTGGTTGAGGACCTCGATCAGGGCGCCGGGGTGGTCGTCGGCGATGAAGGCGACGAGCGAGGTCAGGTCGGCCCCGGTGGGGGCGGGCAGGACGTCGGGCCGGGACAGGTAGATGAATCGGGTGGCCGCGTCGGAGCGGTCGCCGATACCGGAGGCCAGGGCGTGCAGGCCGTAGCGCTCCCCGGCGATCACGGCGCAGATGGCCGCGTCGTAGGGCGCGCCGGGCTCGGAGACGGCGCGCGCGGCGGCGGCCGTGGAGGAGACGGTGTGCGTGTCCGCGTCGGGCAGGTTGCGGGAGAGCCAGCCCCGGCACTGGGCGAGGGCGTGGGGGTGGGTGGCCACCCGCTTGACGTCCTCAAGCACCGTCCCGCCCCGCGCGAACAGGGAGAACTCGACCGGGACCGCGGTCTCGCCGGTGACGAGGAGCGGGGCGCCGTTGACGAGTTCGGCGATGGTCGCGGTGACACCGCCCTCGACCGAGTTCTCCAGGGGGACGACTCCGCCGTCGACCGCGCCGGAGCGGACCGCGTCGAACACCGCGGCGACCCCCTCGCAGGGGACGCGGGCCTCGTCGGGCGCGTCCGGACGCAGGTTGCGCAGCGCGGCTTCGGTGAAGGTGCCCTCGGGGCCGAGGTAGGCGTAGCGGTTGGGCATAACACCAGGCTATACGGACCGGTGCGCCGGGTGCGGCGGTTCGGGACGCGGCGCGGGCCCGTGTCCGGGGTCGGACCGGAGTCCGGGCCGTGTCGGAGCGGTCACCTGCGCGCCTCCGACGCGGGGGCGTCCGCCTCCCGGGCGCCCTCCCCGCCGGCCTCCTCGTCGGCCGGGGCCTCCGGGCCCGGCTGGGCGGCCGTCGCGTTCCCGGTGTCCGGGGTCCCCGTGCTCCCCGCAGCGGTGGCGGAGGGCCCCGGCCGTACCGTGACGTTGGCGGAGGCGATCGGCCTCGCCGCTCCGACGCCCGAACGCACGGCCGCGACGGGGGGCCGACGGTCGGCGCCGACGCGCCCGATGGTCCTGCGGATCACGGAGACGAGGCCGCGGGGCTCCTGCTCCTCCCGGTCGCCGCCCGGGACTGCCGGGTTGGACGAAGCTGACGGAGTGGTTGAGGCGGGCCGGACGGCCGGGTCGGCCGGGGCCACGGAGGCGTCCTCTCGGCCGTCGTCCGCGACCTCAGAGGCGACTGGAATTTCCGGGTCCGCAGTAGCTCCGGTGGCCGGAGCGCCGTGCTGATCACCCGTGGCGTTCGAGAAGACCGGAGCGGCGTCCGGTGCCTCTCGGCTGTCATCCGCGACGGGTTCGGTGGCGCGGGACGTCCGTGCTGACGGGCCCGCCGGAGCCGGTTCCACGTTCTCTCGGGTCGCACCCGTGGTGTTCGGGACGGCTGAGGCTGTCGGAGCGGTTGAGGCGGTCCGGACAGCCGGGGCGGTCGGACCGGGTCCAACGCCCGTGCCGTTCGGGACGGCTGAGGCTGCCGGGACGGCCTCGTCCCACTCCCGGACCGGACCCGCGTCAACGGCCTCCGCGTCCTCACGCGCGCCCCGCTCCCCGTCCCGGGACGACGGGGACCCGGGCTCCTCCCGGGCGGCGGACGGGGGCGTCGGCCGGACCCCGGCGGAGGACACCCCCTGCGACGACGGACTTCCCGCGGTCGCGGCTGCGCCGACGCCCTCCCCCAGGCGGGCCGACCGCACGACCCGGTACTCCTCCGGGCTGAGCAGGGTGTCGCACTCCCCGCCCACCACCGCCTTGGCGTAGGTGCGCGACTCGGTGCGCCCGTTGATGGAGGTGACGACGACGCCGTCGCCCTCGCTGTTGAGCAGCGCCAGGGAGAAGGAGCGGGCGCCCGACATCTCCTCCAGGGCGTCGTAGTGGAGCACCGCCACGTCGCGCACGGCGAAGGGGTCCACGCCCGAGGCGCTGACCGCGGCCGCCCGCTGGGCGAGTGCCCGGGACTCGCTGCCGGCCACACGGGCACTGGACAGCGCGTGCCAGCCGAGGGCGAGCGCGCCCAGTCCCGAGAGCATTCCCGTCAAAGCCAGGATCGTAGTGAACACGGAGCGAGCGTATAGCTACACAGTGCACCCATGTGGCTACTTCGGGCGGTTTCTCCAAGTCATGTGCCCGATTTTGCGGGACAGTTGCCGTCCCGCCGTGCGTGTGCGCTCACGGGTGCGGTCCCACCCGCGCCGCACGGTGGGCCGCAGTTCGCGCACCGCCAGGGCCCGGGCCACGTCCGCGAACTGGTGGGCCCGGTGCAGCTGTGCGCGCAGGTCGGTGCCGGTGGCCCGGTGCTCCAGCGGCACCTCCACCTCCAGCACCCGGTAACCCGCCCTCAGCACGTCGATGGTCAGACCGGTCTCCACACCGAAGCCGGGGGCCAGCGGTCTGGCCGCCTCGAAGGCCGCGCGCGTGAGGCAGCGCTGGCCGTTGAGGGGCTGCTCGGGCTCCCACCCGGTGGCTTTGCGGACGCCGCCGCGCGCGAGGCGCACCACGAACCCGTGGCCGCCCAGGCGCATGCGGGTCGCGGGGAAGAGGGCGATGGTCATGTCGGCCTTGCCGTCGCGGACCGGTTCGACGAGCGGCGCCGCCTCCGCGGCGGTCGCCTCCAGGTCGGCGTCCAGGAACAGCAGGTGTCGGGGGGAGCGCGGGGCCCCGTCCCCCGCCTCGTGCTCCTCGATGAGCCGGACGCCCTCCGCGCCCGTCTCCATCGCGGCCCCCTTGCCGCGGTTGCGGCTGTGCCTGATCACCCGGGCCCCGGCGTCGAGCGCGAGCTCGGCCGTGCGGTCGGCGGAGCCGTCGTCGACCACGACGACCAGGTCCACCCCGGGCAGTGCGCGGGCGGCCTCGACGGTGCTGCCCACGCGCGCCGCCTCATCCTTGGCGGCGATGACCACGGCGATCGCGGTCCCCTCGGGACCGGCGCCCTCCCCACGAAGCACGCGCGTCCCGTCTACTGGGCGGTGCCGGTTCCCGCGGCCACCGGCAACGCGTCGAGGTCGGGGTGGATGACGAACACCGCGTCGAGCCCGGTCACCTCCAGGACCTTGGTCACCGCGGGCCTCGGAGCCACGAGTTCCAGGTCGCCGTCCTTGTCGCGGGAGCGCTTCATGGCGGAGAGCAGCACGCTGATGCCGGTCGAGTCGCAGAACTCCACCCGCGACATGTCGACGACCAGCCGTCGCGCCCCGTCCTCCAGGGCTCCGATGAGCTCGTCACGCAACTGGGGTGCCGTGTACAGGTCGATCTCACCGCCAACGGTTACCACCGCGACGTCTTGCTGAGACCGGCTTGATATCTTCAACTCCACAGTCGTGACTGTAGCGGCCCCACCAGCGCCGGGCCACCTCGTTGGCGGTGTTTCGCGACATCGGTGACGTTCCTCCGCGCTGGCGGCGCCGCCGCGCGGCGGCCTCCCTCAGAGCAGGGCGCTGCGGGCCCTGGTGTCCTCGGCGGCGCCCAGCCGCAGCTCGACGACGTCGGCGGCGTCCGGGTACGGGTTCGCCCCGAAGCCCTCCGGCAGCCCCCGGGACGTGTCCTCCTCCTCGGCGGCGGAGCCCTCGGCGGGGATCTCCAGGACCGCCCACACCGTGGTGGTGGTCGCGTCCATCTCGGTGCCCCAGCGGCCGGACAGGGACTGGACGATGCCCAGGCCCCGGCCGCCCAGGCCGGAGACCGAGGGCCGCGCCACCCGGGGCATGGTGCTGGAGCCGCCGTCGCGTACGGCGATCTCCACCCAGCCGCACGCCCCCGACCCGCGGTCCACCTCGGCCCGCCAGGACACACCGACGCTGTCCTCGGGGTTCTCGGGGGTGGGCAGGGGGCGGGCGTGGCGGAGGGCGTTGCTGACGAGTTCGCTGAGGACGAGGGCCGCGTCGTCCACGCACTCCTCGCTGACGCACATGGCGCGGAGGTCGCGGCAGAGCCGCTGCCTGGCACCGGCCACGGTGGCGGGGGTGTGGGGGAGCGTGACGCTCCGCTCGACCTTGTGCGGGCTGTCCCCCGCGTCGAGTGGGGTGTGGTCTCCTGACACGTCGAAATCCCTGCGCGTTGGTGCTTTCTCGGGCCGTCCGGAACCCGCCCGATGTGTGCCAGCGAATTCCACCAGGGGTGGAAATGCCCCGTTCACCTCGGGAGGAAACCCACCGAGAAGTGAATCACGGCGTACGGCTCGCACGTCGGCGCGGGGATCGCTGACGGGACAGGGGTTCGGGGGTTGGTGAGGTTTTTGTTGTTTCCTGGGACTCAGGTTGCCTGTGGAGCGGTTCGCCGCGCGCAGAGGGCCCCGTGCCCCCGCCGGAGTGCAGCGGCACGGTGAACCGCATGCGCGTCCCGCGCTCCAGGCGCTGGGCGGTCACGTCGCCGCCCTGGTCCCTGGCCAGCTGGCGCACGATGTAGAGGCCGAGACCGAGCCCTCCGAAGCGGGACTCCTCGCCGCGCACCCCGGACTGCACGAAGCGGTCGAAGATCCGCTCCTCGTCGCCCGGGCGCAGCCCCACGCCCTCGTCGTCGACCACGACCGCGACGGCGTCGCCCTCCTCCCACGCGCTCACGCGCACGGCCCCGCCCCGGGGCGAGAACTTGAGGGCGTTGTCCAGCAGCTGGTCCATGATCATGCTCGTGGCCAGCGGGTCTCCCGCCGTGGGTGGGAGGTCGGGCAGGTCGTCCAGGGTGACGTCGTGCCGGTCGGACAGGGGCCGGAAGGCGCTGACCGCCTGCCGCAGCACCTCGGGCAGGTCGAACCGGTCGCGGCCGACCCGCATCTCGCCGCGCGCCACGTCCGAGCCCAGCTGGAGCCGGTCCACCAGCGCGGCCAGGGCGGAGGAGCGCTCCGCGATGGTGCCGACGGCCTGGTACTGCGAGTCCGGGCTGAGCCGGGACCACTTGCGCAGGAGAGTGGTGGCGTAGCCGTGGATGACGGTGATGGGTGTGCGCAGCTCGTGTCCGCTCGTGGCCAGGAACTCCTCGCGCTCGTCCTCCATGGCCTTCTGCGCGGTGATGTCGCGAAAGTCCACCACCCACTCGTGGGTGCGCGGGATCTGCGCCATCAGGATCTCCAGCCAGCGGCCGTCGCGGAGCTTGTGCTTGACGGGCTGGCCGTGGCAGGCGGGCAGCGGGAAGGGCGGGTGGCGCCCCTCCATCACCTCGGCCGGGTAGCCGGTGAGCTCCACCGCCGACCGGTTCCACTTGCGCACCCGGCCGCCGAAGTCGAGCACGGCGATCCCGTCGGCGCTGGAGTCGGCCACGGCCTGCTCGTGGACGCGCTGGCGGTTGAGCTCCTCGTAGGCCAGCGCGTTGCCGATCGCCACCCCGGCGTGCGCGGCGAGCAGTTCGAGCAGCTCCAGCTCCACGTGCCCGACCTTGCGCTGGCTGTAGAGCGCGTAGAGGGCGCCGTAGGGACGGCCGTGCACGTTGGACACGCCCAGCGCGATGGTGTGCAGCCCGGGCAGGTCGGCCCAGACCAGGTCCTGGAGGCCGCGGGTGTCCTCGTTGGCCAGCAGCACGGACTTGCCGCTGCGCAGCAGCTCGCCGAACAGGCTGTCGTCCAGCGCCGAGCTGAACCCCTGGAGGTCCTCCGACAGCTCCGAGATGCTGACCAGCTCCACGCGGTCCTCGTTGAGCAGGACGAAGCCGCCCGCGTCCGCCCCGGTGAGCTCGGTGATGCCGCGGGAGATGCGGTCGAGCACGGTCTTGAGGCTGAGGTCGGCGTTGATGTCGACGACCACGTCGGTGAGCCGCCGCACGAGACGGGCCCGCTCCATCGCCGAGGAGCGGGCCTGCACGTCGCTGTCGGAGGGGTAGAGGTTGAGCACCCACCCGGCCACGCCGCCGTCGGCGCCGGGCACCCGGTTGGTGTTGATCCGCACGTCGACGACCGCGCCGTCCCTGCGCACCCGGCGGGTGTGGATGGACAGCGGGGTTCCGGCGCGCACGTGTTCGAGCACCGCGCCGTGCTCGGCCCTCAGCTCGGCGGGGACGATCGGCAGCTCGCCCCCGAGCACCTCCTCCGCACGCCAGCCGAACAACCGCTCGGCGGCCGGGTTCCAGAGGGTGACTCGGAGTTCGCTGTCGACGCAGACCACCGCGTCCGCTGAGGCGGCCAGCACGGCTTCGGCGCTGAGGGGCGCGCGCTCGGAACTCACGACGTCATAGTGCCACCCGGAAGCGGCCCGGGGGCAGGGCTTTGCGCAATCGGAGCCAAATCGGCCCCGGCGCGCTAGATCACCCGGGGCTCCGCGCCGCCCTCCGCGGCCATGTCGCGTCCGGCGTGCTGCCAGGCCTGCATGCCGCCGGAGACGTTGACCGCGTCCCACCCGGCCTGGTTCATCGCCGCGACGGCCTGCGCCGAGCGGCCGCCCACGCGGCAGACGACGTAGACCCGCTGGTCGCGCGGGATCTCGCCCGCGCGCTCGTTGAGCCGGCCGAGCGGGATGTGCGTCGCGTCGGGCGCGTGGCCCGCGTTCCACTCGTCGTCCTCGCGGACGTCGAGGAGGTAGGCGCCCTCGGGCACCTCGGTGGCGTTGGCCTCCGGAACACCGCTGCCGAACATGTGACCCCCTGTATCCGTGTACTCCGAAAAATGTGAGAAGCGGGGGAACCCGTCGGAAACCCCCCGCGTCCGAACTGTATGGCTCAGCACACCTTCGCGACGGCCCTGCCGGTCCGCCTCGCCGCCCTCGCAGCCCTTGGCCTGCTCCTCACGGCCTGCGGCAACGAACCCGCCGAGGTGAACGCACCCGAGTCCGCATCCGACGACACCAGTTCCTCCGCCTCCGACGCGGCCTCCCCGTCCCCGGGGGAGACCGGCGGCGGGGAGGCCGAGACCAGCCTCACCATCGAACGCACTCTCAGCGGGGACGAGGGCCTGGAGCCCGCGGAGGGCTACGAGGAGGGGGTGTGGACCCTCACCTGCTCCCCCGCGGGCGGCGACCACCCCGACCCCGAGGCGGCCTGCGCCGAGATCGAGGAGGTCGGCACCGGCCCCTTCAGCAGCGGCGACACCTCCGACATGATGTGCACGATGCAGGTGGGCGGCCCCGAGGTCGTCCACGTGACCGGGCACGTCGGCGGGACCGAGGTCGACACCGAGTTCAACAAGCGCAACGGCTGCGAGATCGAGCGCTTCGAGACCCTGTCCACGGTACTCAACCCCTGACGGGGCGGCACCCGACGGCAGAGCGGGGAGCCGGGCCGCGCCGCCCGGCTCCCCGTCGCGCGTGTGCCGTTCGTCCACAGGCAGCGGAAGGGGATCGCTTCCGAGGAGCCGACCGGGAGACCATGGACACGGGGGCGTGTGAGGCGCCCGTCGGCGGAACTTGGCCCCCCGCATCAAGGCTAGGCGCCCGCCGACAGGCGGCACCAGAACGTTCTCCGTGCTGTGGACGACCGCGGGCTTCCCGTCGCGCGTGCGCGCGGACCGGTGGGAGTCGACGGCCCGACCGCCCCGGAGCCGAACCCTGGCGCGCGTGCGCGCGGTTCAGGCGGTGCGCGCGGTGTGGGGCGTGTCCCAGAAGGCGACCTCGTGGCGCATGCCCTCCAGGAAGAGGCGCTCGGCGCGCGCGGGCTCCGGGGCGGCCTCCTCCAGCATCCGTCCGTAGTGCTCGGTGAGGGTGGTGAACTCCGGGTCGGCGTAGGTGTCGACCCACCGGCGGTAGCGCGGCTCCTCCGGGCGGCTCTCGGCGAGC
This sequence comes from Nocardiopsis sp. M1B1, assembly GCF_052466615.1. Classification (NCBI taxonomy): domain Bacteria; kingdom Bacillati; phylum Actinomycetota; class Actinomycetes; order Streptosporangiales; family Nocardiopsidaceae; genus Nocardiopsis; species Nocardiopsis sp. M1B1. The sequence goes on along the minus strand of NZ_CP196194.1, from coordinate 99,878 downwards.
GCGAGCCCGAGCTGGTTGTAGCCCCACATGCACGGGTACACCGCGGCGAGCCCGTCGCGGTAGTCGGCGGCGGCGTCGAGCAGCCAGGCGGTGTAGGCCGCGCACGCCGGGCCCTTGTCCCGGGTGGTCAGGTCGGCGCCGAACTCCCCGGACAGGGAGCGGTGCAGCTCCAGTTCCTCGTTGAGGGTGCTGTGCGCGATGCCCACCAGGTCGGCGAGGTGCCCGTCGGGGGCCTGCCAGGCCAGCCGGGAGAAGGCCCGCGCGTAGTCGAGCAGGTAGAGGTGGTCCTGCTCCAGCCAGTACCGGAAGGCGCGCTCGTCCAGGTCGCCCCGGGCGATCCCGGCGACGGTCGGGTGCGCCAGCTGCTCGGCGACCAGCGGCCGCCCGATCTCATGGAGTCGTTCGAGAATTCCCACGCCCGAAGTGTCCCATCCGCCCCTTCCGAGATTCCGGGCGGCCCGGACGGCTGGCCTCGGCCGCTTTTCCGAAAGTTTCGAGCCTCTTCGGGTTTCCCTGGACGCGGTTGACGAAACCCCTTCCCCGCTGCCCACAGGCCCCCTTTTCGGCACCGCAGGTCACCACTTTCCTGTGACGTATATCTCTCACGGGGGTTGACCTGCCTACCGCGACTACGTACATTCTCCGTCAGTAAGTTTCGATACTAAATTCGAAAGTTTCGGAGTTCCATGGCGCGCGGGCCACCATCCGGACACACCACTCCCCCGCATCCCCACTGAGCACAGAAAGGCCCACCCACATGACCGGACCCTCGGAACACGTCGCGGACCGGGAGGCCGCCGACGACGGTTGGCGGAACCCCTCCCTCCCCGGCGCGACGCGCGTCGAGCGACTGCTGGGATCGATGACCCTGGAGGAGAAGGTCGCCCAGCTTCACGGTGTGTGGGTGAGCGCGGACGCCTCCGGCGAGGCCGTCGCACCGCACCAGCACGACCTCACCCAGGAGCCCCCCGCCTGGGAGAAGGTCATCGAGCACGGCCTCGGCCAGCTCACCCGGCCCTTCGGCACCACCCCGGTCGACCCCGCCGCCGGCCGGGCGTCGCTGGCCCGCAGCCAGCGGGAGATCATGGCCGCCAACCGCTTCGGCATCCCGGCCCTGGCCCACGAGGAGTGCCTGGCCGGGTTCGCCGCCTGGACCGCGACGATCTACCCGGTCCCCCTGGCCTGGGGCGCCAGCTTCGACCCCGACCTGGTCGAGCGGATGGCCGCGCAGATCGGCGCGAGCATGCGCCGGGTCGGCGTCCACCAGGGCCTGGCCCCCGTGCTGGACGTGTCCCGCGACCCCCGCTGGGGCCGCACCGAGGAGACCATCGGCGAGGACCCCCACCTCGTGGCGACCGTGGGCACCGCCTACGTGCGCGGCCTCCAGTCCGCCGGGATCGTGGCCACCCTCAAGCACTTCACGGGCTACTCGGCCTCCCGCGGCGGCCGCAACCTCGCGCCGGTCTCGATCGGCCCGCGCGAGTTCGCCGACGTCCTGCTGCCCCCCTTCGAGATGGCCGTGCGCGACGGAGGCGCCGGGTCGGTCATGTCCGCCTACAACGACAACGACGGGGTGCCCGCCGCCGCGGACACGCGCCTGCTCACCGGCCTGCTGCGCGACCAGTGGGGCTTCGAGGGCACCGTGGTGGCCGACTACTTCGGCGTCGCCTTCCTCCAGACCCTGCACCGCGTCGCCGACTCCGCCGAGCGGGCCGGCGCCCTGGCCCTGACCGCGGGCGTGGACGTCGAACTGCCCACCGTGCACTGCTACGGCGACCGGCTCACCGCCCTGGTCCGCTCGGGCGAGGTGCCCGAGGAACTGGTCGACCGGGCCGCCCGGCGCGTGCTGACGCAGAAGTGCCAGCTGGGCCTGCTCGACGCCGACTGGTCCCCGGAGCCCGGGGACCCCGCCGTCCCCGTGGACCTGGACCCCGCCGAACACCGCGCGCTGGCCCGCGAGCTCGCCGAGCGCTCGGTGGTCCTGCTCTCCAACACCGACGACGCGCTCCCCCTGGCCGACACCGGGGACCTGGCCCTGGTCGGCCCGCTCGCCGACACCGCCGACGCCGTGCTCGGCTGCTACTCCTTCCCCGCCCACGTGGGCAGGCGCCACCCCGGCACCGCCGTCGGGGTGGAGATCCCCACCCTGCTGGAGTCCCTGGGCGCCGAACTGCCCGGCGTCCGCGTCGAGCACCGCGCCGGGTGCTCGGTGGACGGCGACTCCACCGACGGCTTCGCCGAGGCCGTGTCGGCGGCCGGGCGCGCCCGGGTGTGCGTGGCCGTGGTGGGCGACCGCTCCGACCTGTTCGGCCGGGGCACCTCAGGCGAGGGTTGCGACGCCGAGGACCTGCGCCTTCCCGGGGTCCAGCAGGAGCTCCTGGAGGCCCTGGCCGACACCGGCACCCCCGTGGTCGCGGTGGTGGTGTCCGGACGGCCCTACGCCTTGGGCCCGGTCGCCGACCGGCTGGCCGCCGTCGTCCAGGCCTTCCTGCCCGGCGAGGAGGGCATGCCCGCCGTGGCCGGGGTGCTCTCGGGCCGGGTCAACCCCAGCGGGCGCCTGCCGGTGTCCGTGCCGCGCGCGCCCGGCGGCCAGCCCACCACCTACCTGGGCCCCGACCTGGCCCACCGCAGCGAGGTCAGCTCGGTGGACCCCACCCCGCGCCACCCCTTCGGCCACGGCCTGTCCTACACCCGGTTCGTCTGGGAGGACCCGCGCGTGGACGCGGGCGCCGTCCGACCGGAAGAGGTCCCCCGGGTGGGCACCGACGGCGAGGTCACCGTCGGCTGCACCGTCCGCAACGTCGGCGGCGCCGCCGGGACCGAGGTCGTCCAGCTCTACCTGCACGACCCCGTCGCCCAGGTGGCCAGGCCCCGCAGACAGCTGGTCGGCTACGCGCGGGTGCACCTGGAGCCCGGGGAGGCACGGGCGGTGGACTTCTCCGTCCACGCCGACCTGGCCTCCTACACCGGCCCGGACGGGCGGCGCCTCGTCGAACCCGGCCGCCTGGAGCTGCTGCTGTCCGCGTCCAGCGAGGACGTCCGGCACACCGTGCCGGTCCTGCTCGACGGGCCCACGCGCGTCGTGGACCACACCCGGCGCCTGGCCTGCGGTGTCCAGCTCGACCCCGTCGACCGGCCCGGCGGGTCCGACCGGGAGGAGGTCGCCGCACGCGGCTGAGCGCCGCTCCTTCGACCGGATCGAGGCCTCACCGGAACGGGTCTCGATCCGCGAACGGCTGGAGTGGGTGACCGAGGGGAGAGGGAGGACCGGGGCTGAGGACACGGGCACCGGGACCGGGCCGGGCGGGGACGCCGCCCGGTTCCGGCCCGTGGTGCGCTCCCGGTCCGACCGCGGGGCCGGGGAGGAGACCAGGAGGAACGGGAAACCGGTGGAGGGGTCGAACGACCTTCGCCGGGTAACCTGACGCCACCGGGGTACGAAGAAGTCGTGCCCCAGGACTGACCGCGAGCAGCGACCCGCGCCAGTCGGGGGTACGGGGGTCGCCCCCCGAAAAGCAAACCGCGGGCTGCCGCGAGCCGACCGGAGGCCGGTGAGCAGCAACCCGCGCCAGTCGGGGGTACGGGGGTCGCCCCCCGAAAAAGAAACCGCGGGCTGCCGCGAGCTGACCGGAGGCCGGTGAGCAGCGACCCGCGCCAGTCGGGGGTACGGGGGTCGCCCCCCGAAAAACAAACCGCGGGCTGCCGCGAGCTGACCGAAGGTCAGCGAGCAGCAACCCGCGCAACGTGGGCGAGGAGGGATTTGAACCCTCACATCCTTTCGGACACACGGACCTGAACCGTGCGCGTCTACCGTTCCGCCACCCGCCCGAGTGACATGCCATTCAGTTGTGTTGCCAAGTGAACCGGGCTTTTCGTCCGTTTCCCCCTGGCGACATGCATAAGGCTAGCACGGTCTGAAGGTGGGTCGCACACGCTTTTCGGACCACCGGTCCGCGGCCCTCAGGCGGCCGTCCCGGGGGTGCGCCTGAAACCAGGGGCACCTTTACCCGGTTACGATCGTCTACACATACGAAGTGGAGTACAAAGGGAGGTACCTCGTGGGAGTGCTCCAACGCTTCGAGCGCAGGCTTGAGGGCATGATCGAAGGCACCTTCGCGATGGCCTTCAAGTCCGAGCTCCAACCGGTCGAGGTGGCGAGCGCCGTCCAGCGTGAGATGGACGAGCGGGCGGCCATCGTCGCCCAGGGCCGCACCCTGGTTCCGAACGACTTCATCGTCGAGCTGGCCAGCAGCGACAAGGAGCGCCTCGAAGTCTACGCCGACAGCCTGGGGCAGGAGCTGTCCAAGCTGGCACGCGACTACGCGACGGAGCAGGGCTACTCCTTCGTCGGTCCGGTCCGCGTGCACTTCAGGTCCGACGAAGGCCTCAAGACCGGCCGCTTCCGCATCCGCTCCGGCGTCGTGCGCGGCACCATGGTCGGCAAGGACGGCGAGGTCCGCCAGCCCGTCGGCGACCCCGGTCCGAGCGGGGGCCAGCAGCAGGCCGGGCGTCCGCGCCTGCTGATCTCCCCCGGCGGCGCCGCCGCCGAGGGCGCCATCGCCAGCCACGGGATGCAGCAGTCCTTCGAGCTGACCACCCCGGTCACCCTCCTGGGCCGCGGCACCGACTGCGACCTGCGCCTGGTCGACAACGGCGTCTCCCGTCACCACGTGGAGATCCGGCTGGACGGCGACGAGGCCATCCTCGTGGACAAGGGGTCCACGAACGGGACCTTCGTCAACGGACAGCAGGTCAGGCAGGCCCGCCTGGTGGACGGCAGCAGGATCAGCCTCGGCCGCACCACCATGACGTTCCGCCGCGACTGACGACCGGCGGCGGAACCGGAAAACCAACGCGGTTCCGCCGGCGTCTGACAAGGGGCGGGCCGGGCTCAGGCCCGCTGTCGGATATCCGGCCGGGAAGGTAGTCTCCGCGAAGACCTGACCGATCGGGCACAATGGCCGCGGCCGCAGGCCGCGTCCAGCGACCTCGAGACTCACCGACCCGAAGGTGGGCAGACACGGTGGCGGCGCAGATGACCGCCATCCCGGCCGAAGCACGACAGGGGCTGAAGAGCAGTTCGATGTCCAACTTGACCCTCATACTGATCAAGATCGTGTATCTCGCGGGGCTTTGGCTGTTCGTCCTCACCGCGATCGGTGTGATCCGCACGGATCTCTTCGGCTCCAAGAAGAAGCCCCGGAGGAAACCGCGCCCGGCGGCGCCGCGCCGGGACCAGGACCCCTCCGCGTCGTACTCGTCGGCGCAGCCCGCCCGGCCGCCACGGCAGCCCCGCGCGCGCCGGAACGAGCCCACGGCCCTGGTCGTCACCCAGGGGTCGCTCAAGGGCACCAGCGTCGACCTCGCCTCGCAGCCCATCCTCATCGGACGCGCCCCGGACTCCACTCTCGTCATCACCGACGACTACGCGTCCGGCCGCCACGCGCGCGTCTACTCCGACAACGGCCGCTGGTTCGTGGAGGACCTGAACTCGACGAACGGCACCTACCTCGGCCAGCAGAAGCTGAACCGCCCCCAGCCCATCACGGTGGGACAGCCCATCCGTATCGGCAAAACCGTCCTGGAACTGCGCAAATGACAATCGCTCTCCGATACGCGGCGTACTCCGACGTAGGATGCCTCCGCGAAGGCAACGAAGACTCCGGCTACGCCGGCCAGAACCTCCTCGCGGTCGCCGACGGCATGGGCGGTTACGCGGGCGGCGAGGTGGCCAGCTCCATCGCGATCTCCTCGATCCGCCGCCTCGACTCCGAGCCGCCCCGGTCCGACGAGATGGCCGAGGTCCTCCAGCGCGCCGTCGAGCAGGCCAACGCCTCCCTGTCGCGCAGGATCATGGAGGAGCCCCAGCTGGAGAACATGGGCACCACCCTGACCGCCATGCTCTGGGCCGGTCCGCGGGTGGCGCTCATCCACATCGGCGACTCCCGCGCCTACCTCATGCGCGGCCCCCGCTTCGAGCAGATCACCCACGACCACACCCTGGTGCAGACCCTGGTGGACGAGGGCAAGATCACCGAGGAGGAGGTCGCCACCCACCCGCAGCGATCCCTCATCCTGCGCGCCCTGGACGGCAAGAGCCCGGTCGACCCCGACATCTCCATCAGCGAGGCCAAGGCGGGCGACCGCTACCTGCTCTGCTCCGACGGGCTCTCCGGCGTGGTCAGCAAGAAGACCATCCACGAGACCCTCGCCACCGAGGCCGACCCGCGCGGCGCGGCCAAGAAGCTCATCGAGCTGGCCATCCGCGGAGGCGGCCCGGACAACATCACCGCGGTCGTCGCCGACGTCATCGAGGCCGAAACCGACAGCGAGGGGCCCACCCGCACCTCCCAGGTGGTCGGTGCCGCCGACCAGCGCCGCGAGAACGTCGACCAGGGCAACGACACACCCGCCAGACGGGCGCAGGAACTGCGCGGGGGATCCGGCGACACCGCCGAGATGGACCCCGTCCGCGACGAGCCCGGCCCGGACGCCTACGCCGCGGGCGGCGCCTACCAGGAGCCCTACAACGGCGAATACGACGACTACGAGGCCCCGCCGGCCGACCGGCGGGGCCGTCCCGAACCCGAGTACCGCCGCAGGCGCTGGTGGCCGATGGTGCTGGTGTTCGTGGTCGTGGTTGCCGTCGTCGCGGGAGCCACGTACTACTTCGGCAGCCGCTACGTGAACAGCCAGTACTACGTGGGCCCCTCCCCCTCGGGGGACACCGTCAGCATCTACCAGGGCATCAACACCGACATCGCGGGCTTCAGCCTGTCGGAGGAGGTGGAGGAGACCCGGATCACCCTGGACTCGCTCTCGGAGGCCGACCGCGGCTCGGTGGAGAACACCCTGCCCGCCGAGAGCCTGGACGACGCCCGGGCGAGCGTGGACGTGCTGAGCGAGGGCACGTCCGGGGCCCGGACCGAGGAAGGGTCCGGGTGAGCCCGCGTGAGTAAGGCTTCCGAACCCGAGGCGCCCACCGCGCTGCCGCCCGTCAAGAGGCGCAACGCCGAACTGGTCCTCATCCTCTTCGCCATCGTCATCACCATGGCGGGCATCGCGATCGCGGGCGTCAACCTCAACGGCCAGGTCCCCGGCGCGATGTGGACGGTGGGCCTGACCTTCGCGGCCCTGTCCGCCGCCGCGCACGTGGCGATGCGCTTCGTGGCGCCCTACGCCGACCCGCTGATCCTGCCCTGCACGCTGTTCCTCAACGGGATCGGCGTGGCGATGATCTGGCGGATCCAGGCCGGCGAGGCCGAGGACATCGAGCGCGCCGGGGCCGGTTCGCAGGTGATGTGGACCGCGGTCGGCCTGGTCCTGTGCTTCCTCATCATCATCTTCCTCAAGGACCCCAGGGTCCTCCAGCGCTACACCTACATCAGCGGCCTGGTCGCGATCATCCTGCTCGCGCTGCCGATCGTTCCCGGCCTGGGCCAGGAGGTGTACGGCGCCCGGCTGTGGATCGGCATCGGACCGTTCACCATGCAGCCGTCGGAGTTCGCCAAGATCGCCCTGGTGATCTTCCTGGCGTCCTATCTGATGAGCAAACGCCAGGTCCTGCAGATCGTCGGCAAGCCGATCAAGATCGGCCGCTTCACGCTCATCGAACTCCCCCGGGCGCGCGACCTGGCGCCGATCCTGGTCGGCTGGGTGCTGGCCATCGGCATGCTGGTGCTCCTGCGCGACCTGGGCACCTCGCTGCTGCTGTTCGGCACGTTCCTGGCGATGCTGTACGTGGCCACCCAGCGCTCCTCGTGGGTGACCATCGGCCTGGTCCTGTTCGTCGGCGGCGCGTTCGTGGCCTACCTGCTCTTCTGGCACGTCCAGGCCCGCGTCAACATCTGGTTCAACGCCTTCGACCAGGAGGTCTACGACGCCGTCGGCGGCAGCGCGCAACTGGTGCAGGGGTTGGTGGCCATGGCCTACGGCGGCCTCTTCGGCACCGGCCTCGGCGCGGGGGCCCTGTACGACACCTTCGCCGCCGACAGCGACCTCATCCTCGCCACGGTCGGCGAGGAGCTGGGCCTGACCGGCCTGCTCGCCATCCTCATGGTGCTCGGCCTGCTGGTGGAGCGCGGCATGCGCATGGCGCTCGCGACCACCGGCGCGTTCAACAAGCTGCTGGCCAGCGGTGTCGCCTTCCTCCTGGCCTACCAGGTCTTCATCGTCCTGGGCGGCCTGACCCGGGTGATCCCGCTGACCGGCTCGACCACGCCCTTCATGGCGGCGGGCGGATCCGCGCTGATGGCGAACTGGGTCATGATAGGGATCCTGCTCCGCATCAGTGACAACGCCAGGCGCCCGGCACCGCAGGCCATCCAGGACGAGGGCGCGACACAGGTGATCCAACGATGAACACACCGATCCGCAGACTCAGCATCTTCGCCTTCCTGCTGATCCTGATCCTGATGGCCAACGTCACCTGGCTCCAGGGCTTCCAGGCGCAGGCGATCAAGGACGACCCGCTCAACCGGCGCCAGTTCACCGAACGGCTCAGCGAGGCCCGCGGCCCCATCCTGGTCGCGGACGACAACGTGGCCTACTCGGAGAACGTCGCCGACGAGGGCCAGTCCCCCGAGTACCAGCGCATGTACCAGGGCGGCGGAGTGTACACGCCGATCGTCGGGTCCTTCCGCACCTACGGCGCCTCGGGCATCGAACTCACCGAGAACTCGCTCCTCGACGGCACAGACGACCGGCTCGCGGTGCGCAACTTCCGCGACATCATCACCGGCCGCGAGCCCGAGGGCGCCCAGGTCCAGCTCACCCTGGACCCGGAGGTGCAGCAGGCGGGGTACGAGGCCTTCCAGGGCCTAGGCGACAAGAACGGCGCGGCCGTGGCGCTCGACCCCAGCACGGGGGCGATCCTGGGCGCGGTGTCCTACCCGTCCTACGACGCCAACGAGGTCGTCAGCATCAGCGACACCGAGGCGGCCGTGGCCAACTACACGGAGCTGGAGGCCGACCCGCGCAAGCCGCTGCTCAACCGGGCCCTCCACGAGTTCTACCCGCCGGGTTCGACGTTCAAGGTGGTGACCGCCGCGGCGGCCATGGAGCACATGGGCGCCACCCCGGAGACCACCCAGGAGGCGCCCGACGTGCTGGAGCTGGGCGGCACGCTGCCCAACGCCACCCCGGGCGGGACCTGCAACGGCGGTCAGCCCGACACCCTGGCGCACTCGATCCAGATCTCCTGCAACACCTCGATGGCCAACTGGGCGATCGAGATGGGCGGCGAGGCCCTGTCGGAGCAGGCCACCGCGTTCGGGTTCAACCGCGAGGAGGAGCTGACGGTCCCGCTGTCGGTGATCCCGAGCAGCGCACCGGTGGAGACCGACCGCAACATCCTGGGCCGCGCCGGCATCGGCCAGTCCAACGTGCAGGCGACCCCGCTCCAGATGGCGATGGTCGCCGCGGGCGTGGCCAACTCCGGTGAGGTCATGAAGCCCTACGCGGTGGACACCGTGCGCGACTCGGACCTGTCCGTGGTCACCCAGACCAGCCCGGAGAGCTACTCGCAGGCGGTCAGCGCCAGCACGGCCGAGGACCTCACCGAGATGATGACCCTGGTCACCGGCCCGGGCGGCTCGGGTACCAACGCGGCCATCTCCGGTATGGAGGTCGCGGGCAAGACCGGTACGGCCGAGACCGGCGAAGGAAACCCCACCCACAACTGGTTCATCGGCTTCGCCCCGGCTGACGACCCGCAGGTCGCGGTCGCGGTCGTGGTCGAGTTCGGCGGCGGCAGCGGCAACGAGCTGGCCGCGCCGATCGCCAGGCAGATGATGGAGGCAGTGGTTCAGTAGTGAGCGCCTACGAACCGTCTTCCCAGAACGGTCCCGGTGACCTCACCGGGACCGTTCTGAGCGACCGCTACCGCCTGGAGGAGCAGGTGGGCTCCGGTGGCATGGGCACGGTCTGGAAGGCCACCGACACCCTGCTCAACCGGCCCGTGGCGGTCAAGCTGCTGCACCCCTCCCAGATGGCCGAGCCGACGGCCAGGGAGCGGTTCCGCACCGAGGGCCGGATCACCGCCGGCCTATCCCACCCCGGGATCGCCCAGGTCTACGACTACGGCGAGGAGAACGGCCGCGCCTTCCTGATCATGGAACTCGTGGTCGGCGAACCGCTCTCGCAGGTCCTGCGAGAGCAGGGCCACCTCAGCGCGGACCAGACCCTGGACTTCGTGTACCAGGCGGCCAAGGCCCTGGCCGCCGCGCACGCGCGCGGCGTGGTGCACCGCGACATCAAGCCGGGCAACCTGCTGGTCACCCCGGACGGCCAGCTCAAGCTCACCGACTTCGGCATCGCCCGCGGCGACATGTCGGTCACCCTCACCCAGACCGGCATGGTCATGGGCACCGCCCAGTACATCTCCCCCGAGCAGGCCTCGGGCAGGCCCGCGACCTCCTCCTCGGACCTGTACGCCCTCGGCGTGGTGGCCTACGAGTGCCTGGCCGGAACACCGCCCTTCACCGGCGACACCCCGGTGGCGCTCGCTCTGGCGCACACCCGCGAGGAGCCGCCGGAGCTACCCGAGGACGTGCCCGACGACGTCGACCACCTGGTGTCCTCCCTTCTGCTGAAGGAGCCCGAGGACAGGCCCGCGTCGGCCAGCGAGGTCGCGCACACGGCCGCGGTGATCCGCTCCAACGCCGGGACCGGTCCGCCCACGCCCTCCACCGGGTTCCAGGGCATGGCGCAGACCGCCGTGGTGGGAGCGGTGACCGGGCCCGGCTCGGGCGCGATGACGTACCGGACCGGGGGCCAGCCGACCGCCGTCGCCGGTCAGGAGGACGCGTCGGCTAGGCTGGCCGGGGCACCGGAGCGCCGCCGCGTCAGCGTGCCCGTGATCCTCGCGGCCGCGGCCGCGGCGATCATCATCGCGGCCGCGGTGGTGGCCGGATTCCTGTCCAACGGGAGGTCCGAGGTGGGCAACATGCGCGACACCGTCGACCCTCCCGCGGCGACCCCTTCCTCCTCCCCGGAGGAGACCGAGGAGCCGGTGGAGTCCGCCCCGGCGGACGTCCCCGCGGCTCCGGAGGGCGACACCGGCTGGAACACACAGCCGCAGGACCCGGTGGAGAGCCCGCCCCCCTCCCCGGAGGATGACGACGAGGAGAGCGACGCTCCCGAGGACGGCGAGGACGACGACTCCGAGGGCGGCCAGAGCCCTCCGCCCGACAACGGCACCCCGGGACCGCCAGGGGGCGAGGAGACTCCCCCGGCCAACGGCGGCGGTGACGGTGGCGGCAACGAGGGCGGCAGCGGCGGCGGAAACGGCGGCGGAGAAGAAGTAGGCACCACCTAGAGACCGTGAGCGAGAGACGTTCAGGGTAGGCGGCGGCCCGCGGGCGGCCTCCGGAAGACACGAGGATCACTACACGACATGTCCCAGCCCCGGCTCCTCGGCGGACGCTACGAGCTCGACACCATCGTCGGGCGCGGCGGCATGGCCGAGGTCTACCGCGCACGCGACCTGCGTCTCGACCGGCTCGTCGCCATCAAGACCCTCCGACACGACATGGCCCGGGACCACATCTTCCAGGCCAGGTTCAGACGGGAGGCGCAGTCCGCCGCCTCCCTGAACCACCCGGCCATCATCGCGGTGTACGACACCGGCGAGGACATGATCGACGGGGTGTCCATCCCCTACATCGTCATGGAGTACGTGGACGGGCGGACCCTGAAGGAGCTGCTGGACGACGACCGACGCCTCCTGCCGGAGCGCTCGGCGGAGCTGGTCGACGGCATCCTCAAGGCGCTGGAGTACAGCCACGACAACGGGATCGTCCACCGCGACATCAAGCCCGCGAACGTGATGCTGACCCGCAACGCCGACGTCAAGGTGATGGACTTCGGCATCGCCCGGTCCATGGACGACAACCAGGCGACGATGACGCAGGCCTCGCAGGTCATCGGCACCGCCCAGTACCTGTCCCCGGAGCAGGCGCGCGGTGAGCGGGTGGACCCGCGCAGCGACATCTACTCCACCGGCTGCGTGCTCTACGAGCTGCTCACGGGCCGTCCGCCGTTCACGGGCGACTCGCCCGTCTCGATCGCCTACCAGCACGTGCGGGAGGAGCCGGTCCCGCCGAGCGATATCGACCCCCAGATTCCCCACTGGCTGGAGGACGTCACCCTCCGGGCGATGACCAAGAACCGCGAGGAGCGGTACCAGAACGCGGCCGAGATGCGCGCCGACATCCAGCGCGGCCTGGCGGGGATGCCCACCCAGGCGGGCACCATGGCCATGGCCGCCGCCGGCGCCACGACGGCGATGCCGCCCGCGCCCGCCGAGCGGTACGACGACTACGACGATTACGACGACGACTACGACGACCGCTACGACGACCGCGGGAAGGACGGCCGCGGCAAGGCCGCGCTGTGGGTCCTGCTGGGCGTCGGCGTGATCGCCTCCCTGATCCTGGTGTTCGTGCTGATGAACCTGGAGGGAGGGGATCCCGAGACGGAGACCGCCGCGGTACCGGACGTGGCGGGGTCCACCGTCGCGGAGGCCCAGTCCTCCCTCAGCGAGGCGGGCTTCGAGAGCGTCACCCAGGAGCAGCAGGCGAGCCAGGACGTCGAGGAGGGCCAGGTCATCGAGACCGACCCGCCCGCCGGCGACGAGGTCCCGGTGGACGAGGAGATCGTCCTGTACGTCTCCAGCGGCCCGGACGCCCTGGAGATCCCGTCCGTGCAGGGCCAGTCCGAGTCCGACGCGACCGGCGCCCTGAACGACGCGGGCTTCGAGAACGTCACCTCCGAACAGAGGGCGGACGACAGCGTGCCCGAGGGCCAGGCGATCGGCACCGACCCGGCCGCCGGGGAGTCGGTCGCACCGGACACCGACATCACGCTGCTGGTCTCCTCGGGCCCCAACCAGGTGCAGGTGCCCGACCTGGTCGGCATGACCCGCGAGGGCGCGGAGTCGGCGCTGGCGCAGAGGGACCTGAGCGCCTCCTTCTCCGAGGAGCCGAGCGGGGAGGGCCCTGTCGGCACGGTCATCCGGCAGGAGCCGGGGGCGGGGCAGAACGTGGCTCCCGGGAGCACGGTGAACGTCGTGCTCGCCACCGAACCGAACACGCAGGAGCCGCCGCCCGGCGGCGACGACGGCGGCGAGTCCCCTCCGGGTGAGGGCGGGGAGACCCCTCCCGGCGGTGAGGACGGGGGCCAGACCCCGCCCGGCGGCGACGACGGCTTCGAGTTCCCGTCCATGCGCAGGGACTGAGCGGACCGGACGTGACGGCGGGCCGTTCCGTGCGACAGCACGGGGCGGCCCGCCGTCGTATGCGGGGCCCGTCCGGGGAGGAGGGGCAGCCGCCGTGGGCGGGTTCCCCCGGGCTGTGCGGGAGCGACCCGGCGCCTCCGGAAGCCGACGCGGAACCGGTACCCTCCCGCCGGTGACGGGGGCTCCCCCCGGGGCGTAGACTGTGTTCTCGTTCAGGAACCCGCCCCACGTACTGGAGCAGCGACCGTGCCCAAGTCCCGCAGCGATCGCAAGAAGAAGGCCGTCTACACGCCGCCTCCTTCGAAGGAGAAGCCCAAGGTCAGTCCGCGCTGGCTGGCACCGGCGATGCTCGGCTTCTTCACGCTGGGCATCCTGTGGATCGCCGTCTACTACATCGCGGGCAGCCAGATCCCCTACATGCAGGACTGGCAGAACTGGAACCTGCTGATCGGCTTCAGCGGCATCATCGTGGCCGTCATCCTGTCCACGCGCTGGCACTGACCCCCGGCCGGGCGGTCGGATCGCCCGGCGACGACGGCGGACCCTCCCTCCGGGTGCTCTCCACTGGCATGTCCGCACCCGGGTGAACAGCAGCGACACGAGTTTTCCACAGAGTTATCCACAGGCTGTGGGTAGCTCTCTTCGTCATGCCCGCACACCGGGGGCCGGAGGCCGCGCGGGGGTGTCCGCGGACGTCGGGACCGGCAGGAGTCGTCGCGCGGCCCCTCGCCCGGGACGGTGCGGGGTGTCCGCGGACGTCGGGGCCCGGAGGAGGCTTCCTCCGGGCCCCGACCCCTCCGCCCTCAGCGGAGGATGATCAGCGGCGCCGTGGCCACCAGGGCCACGAGCAGGGCGGCGAACGCCGCCGCCAGCAGGACGTGCGTGACCGTACGGGCCCGGTTCCCGGCGGACTTTCCGGGCAGGTAGGCGAACACCGCGCCGAGCACGAGCCCGGCGACCAGACCGCCGATGTGCGCGGTCCACGAGATGTTGGGGACCACGAAGGTCAGCACGAGGTTGACCGCCAGCAGGACGCCGATCATGCGCAGGTCCAGGCGCAGCCGCCTGCCGATGACGAGCACCGCCCCGAACAGGGCGAAGATCGCTCCGGAGGCGCCGACTGAGAACTGGTTGGGCTCCGCCAGGAGGCTGAGCACCGATCCCGCGAGCGCGCCGAGCACCCACAGGGTCAGGAAGCGGACGTGTCCCAGCCAGCGCTCCAGCTGCGTGCCCAGCAGGTACATGGCGTACCCGTTGAACAGCAGGTGGAAGACGCTGCCGTGCAGGAACGCGGCCGTGAGGAGCCGGTACCACTCGCCCGGGATCACCCCGAGCAGGGTTCCGTCCTCGACCCGGCCGATGCCGAGCATGGCGAACTCCCAGACCAGCGGTGAGGCGCCTGCCTGCCCGATCGGGGTGGACGTACCCAGCTGGGCGAGGAACCCGGCCACCATCATGCCGAGGATCGTCCAGGTGACGTACGGCTTGGCGACGGCCCTGCCTCCGAAGGCGGTCCTGGCCCGGCGCACCCCGCGGTTCCCCTCCGAGACGCACCCGGGGCACTGGAAGCCCACGGACGCCTCGACCATGCAGTCCGGGCAGATCGGCCGCTCGCACCTGCTGCAGCTGACCCCGGTCTCCCTGTCGGGGTGGCGGTAGCAGGTGCGCGGGGCCGGGCGCTCCGGCTCCGGAGCCGCTCCGGACGGCGGTGGGGATGCGGTCATGGGCGGGTTCCTCCTCGGAGCCGGGGCGCCGTCACCGCTATCGGGTGATCTCGACGCTGTTGATCACCACGTCCTCGGTGGGACGGTCCTGGGAGTCGGTGGCGACCTTGGAGATCGCGGTGACCACGTCGTCACCCTCGACGACCTCACCGAAGATGGTGTGGCGGCCGTCGAGCCAGTACGGCTTGTCCACGGTGACGAAGAACTGCGAACCGTTGGTGCCGGGACCCGCGTTGGCCATGGCCAGCAGGAACGGGCGGTCGAAGCGCAGGTTCGGGTGGATCTCGTCACCGAACTTGTAGCCGGGGCCGCCGCGACCGGTGCCGAGCGGGTCGCCGCCCTGGATCATGAAACCGTCGATGACGCGGTGGAAGATCGTGCCCTCGTAGAGGCTGCTGTTGGAGGGCTTGCCCGTGGTGGGGTCCACCCACTGCTTCGAGCCCTCGGCCAGGCCGATGAAGTTGGCGACCGTCTCCGGCGCCTCCTTCTCGAACAGCCTGATGACGATGGTTCCCTTGGAGGTGTTCAGCCGCGCGGTGGGCTGAGCCGTGGAGTCGGACACCTACGTGCCTTTCGGTCGACTTCGTTTACGTGCTCACGTTACCCGTCCGTCCCCCGGGCTCGTCCTGGATCCGCCGCGGCCGCGCGGTGTCCGGGCAGCTCGCCCCTCCTCCGCCCGCGGCGCCCGGGACTCCATCCGCCTCGGGACGGACTCCTCCCTCACTCCGGGCGTCCGTTCGGAACCGGAGGGTGGTGACTCCTCCTCCCGGGCCCTCCGTTCGCGGCGGGCGGACAGGAGAAAAACCCTCGGCCGGTGTCGAAACGAAGATCACACCCGGAGAGGACGTATGTTGAGATAACACCCGGGTAACGGGTAAGGACGACGGAGGAACCATCCGTGTGGCGTCGAGCGTCGGCCGCACCGGGTGGAGACCGCAGAACCGGTGAACGACCGAAGGAGCTGACGACGTGCCTACCTCTTCCAAGCGACTCAAGGCACGCAAGAAAGAGACTGAGGCGAGCTTGGCTCGCCTGCAGGGCATGGCCCGGGAGAAAGCCCGGGAACAGGCCGAACGGCTGGGACCGTACGCCGACCAGGCACGCGACCAGGCCGCTCTGAAGCTCCTCCAGGCGCGCGGCTGGACCGCACCCCGGCTGGAGAACGCCGCGCTGCGCGTGGAGGACACCGTGGCTCCGCGGGTCGCCGAGGTGCTCACCGCGGCCGCCCACCGCGTGGACCCGAACCCGGGTCGTCGCGGGCTCATGCTGCTCCGGCGGGGCAACCGCCGGGTCCCCCGGGGAGTCCTGATCGGCGGCGCCGCCGTGGTCGGCGGCATCGTGGTGTACTCGCTGGTCCGCATGCGCCAGGCGGCTCAGGACGCCGAGTGGCAGGAGCACCTGGACCAGGCGCGCGACCAGGTCCGCGAGACGCGGGAGAACCTGGAGGAGCGGGCCTCGGCGACGGCGGACAAGGCCACGGAGGCCGCGGAGGAGACCGCCAAGGCGGCCAAGACCGCGAAGAACAAGACCAAGGAGACCGTTCGCACCGCCGCGGGCGAGAACCGGGCCAAGGAGAACGGCAAGCCCGGACACCAGGGCTGACCGCGGGAGCGACGAGAGACGGACAGCCGTGCCGTGCGGGGGAGACCCCGACCCCGGACTGGCTACCCTCCCTCCGCCGGGACGGATCCTTCCGTCCCGGCTTCGTCGTGTCGGGGGCGTGTCCGCGGGCGGGGTGCGCGTGGACCGAGGAGCCCGGCCCCGGGCGTCCGTGCGGTCCGCAGCGCGCGGCTCCGGGGCGTTCGGAGGCTGTTCCCCGACGCGCCCCCGGCCCGCCTCCGGCCGGGCTCTCAGGAGTCCTTGAGGACGCGCACGATGAAGGGGTAGCGCCAGTTGTTGCCCAAGAGGCTGGAGATGCTGGCGATGGCCGGGAGGATCGCCCAGCCCAGGGCGACCGCCAGCGTCACCAGCAGCGGCGCGACGAGCCAGAACAGGGCCAGGCTCGTGAGTCCGGCGATGACGCAGAAGAGCTGGAAGTTGAGCGACTCCATGGCCTGGCGCCGCACGTAGGGCGAGATCCTGTCGCTCACGAGGAGGAGCAGCAGGGGGGCGATGACGGGGAGGAAGTAGTTCCCCGCGTGCCCGACCGCGGCCACGACCCGGTCGACCGGGGTGCTCGGCAGGGGCTCACGTGAGTCCGCCTTCTGGCGGCCGCCCTGACCGGTGAACCGGCCGAAGGGGCCGGGGGCCGCCTGGGGCGTCCCCGCCGGGGTGACGCCCAGGTCCTCGGTGAGGGGGGCCAGATCGGCCCCGAACTTGGCCCGCATGGCCCTGTCGGTGCGCTCGTCGAGTTCCTCCTCGTCGAGCTGGCCGCGGCCGAAGGCCTCCTGGAGAACCGTGATCGCGGCGTCGCGTTCGGCGTCGGTGAGGCGGATCTGCGGCCTGGCCTGCGGTTCCCAGGGGCGCCTCGCCGGATACTGAGGGTCCTGCACAGCCACTCCCACTCCCAACGGCGACGGGAGTACGGCACGGATCGGCCGTACTCCCCTCATGATGCGCCATAGGAACGGCTACGGCTATCGGGGCCGTCCCTGATCCTCCCCTGATCCGGTCCTCCCCCTTTCGGTGGAGGCCGCATCGACTTTCGTCTGTGGCGGCCCGGCCGCCGGGCCGCCGGGCCGCCACGGCCCGGTGCCCCGGGTCGCTGGGGCTCCCCTCCCCGGGAGCCCGTCGTCACCTGGCGGCGACGGCGGAGGCGATCCGGGTCGGGACCGGCGCGACGGCCCTGGCCGGGTCCGCGACCGGGTCCGGGGCGGGAACCGACGCCGGTTCCGGAGCGGGGGAGGAGGTCAGGGCCGGGGCCTCGACCGGGCTCGGAAGGGACGGGGGCTCCTGCTCGGCCTGCTCCCGCTCGTACTGGCGCTCGGCGCTGGTGAGCAGCTCGTACCAGTTGGCGACGTCCTTGCGCCGGCGCAGCAGGGCGCGGCGCTCGCGTTCGGTCATGCCTCCCCAGACACCGAACTCGATACGGCTGTCCAACGCCTCCGCCAGGCATTGTGTCCGGACCGGACAGCCCCGGCAGATCAGTTTGGCGCGGTTCTGCGCAGCGCCCTGCACGAACAGCGCGTCCGGGTCGATCTCGCGGCATTTGGCACGGGCCGCCATCTTCTCATTCCACATGTTGCCCCACTCCCAAGATCAGCATGTGTGGTGATCGGAAATCCGCCGGCTGGCGCGACCGCCGGCGGGTGAGGAGAAGCGGGCCGATCCGAGGACGGTGTTACGAGGCCGGGCGGGGGCCGCCAGGCTCGCCTTCGGGGGTCGATCGTTTCGGCGCGCTGTCTTCCTCGTTGTCGCTGGTGTCGAAACTACGGTTCGTCCCAGTTCACCAACAGACCCCAAGAGGCCTATTTCTCATATGGCCCAGTAGGACCATTGCACTAAGGGGAAGTGTCATCATACACACACGCAGAGTAACTGCATATGGTAGAGGCGAGCCCGATGCGCGAAGACGTGAAGGCACCTCCCCGGCTTTCCATTACATGGGTGATGACCTGCGGATTCATAGTGCTGACACGGTGGGACCGGGTACCCGGGCGCGACCGGGCGAAGTGGACTCTGCGTCATCCATGTCATCCGAACGGGCTATACGGACCCCTCGGTCGTACGTACCGTGCGACCACACCCGCCCCCCATTTCCCACCTTGGCGGACGAACCGGGACTACCGATTAGTAACAAAATCAGTTGCGTGGACTTCGACGGCGGAAGGGCCTTTACGGGTCAGCGCGAAACGCCCATTCCGCTTTTTCGTGACGTATCTTCCAAGAGCCGCGCCGCCCGCGCGGAAGGGCCGGAAGGTCCTCCGTCGGGAGCACGACGAGGACCCGGCCGTGTCCGCGGACCCGGCGCCGCGTGAGCACCCGCGGTTCCCCGGAGCGCGGGGGAAGGGAGATCCCGGAGGCCTCCGGGGACGACGGGCACCGCCGCCACACGGCCCGCGTCCGGCCCGGCCGTCCGCAACGGAAAACGGGGACCCCCCGTAGGGAGTCCCCGTCACAACGCCTGTTCCGCGCTTTTCCTGGGTGGAGCCAAGGGGAGTCGAACCCCTGACCTCCGGTATGCAAAACCGGCGCTCTGCCAGCTGAGCTATGGCCCCATGAACCCGGGCGCGAGCCCTGGTCACTCTGGAGAGCATACCTTCATCGGAGGGCGGTCCCGCTCACCCGGCCGGGATCCCGCACGCGGAGCCACGGTTCGCAGCTCGGGAGCAGCACAAAGCCGTGGGTCGCACCTCGGGATCATCGGCCCACCCACGTCTTCGTGTCACTCACGAGCGGGCCGGGACGGCTCACGCCGGTCCCCGGTTCGCCCTGTGGAAGCCCCATGGCCGCTCGGGCGGCCAGGAGGTCCGTCGGTCAGCTCTCGCTGGCCGCCGTGGCCTCGGTCCACAGGTCGAGCTCGGCGCGGTCCGCCTGGATCTTGCGGTAGACGGCGAAAGCCCCGAGGGCCACCAGCGCCAGAACGATGATCTTCTTCACTGTCTGGACCCTTTCGTTAATCCGGTGCGTCAACGCGGGCTCCCGTCCGGGACGGGGGCTCCGCAGAGAACTTTATGAGGTTGTCACCAAGCAGACTAGCAAGCCGTCGGGAGCGGTCCCCGCCACAGTGGACCGATTTCCACCAACTTCTGCGCCCGATACGTGAGGAGCGCAGGCGGGACCTCAGGTCAGCAGTGCCATCCGGCGCAGGATACCCAGGCTGGCCTGCGGAGAAGCAGCGATCCGGGTGAGTTCGGACCACACCCGCTTGCAGGCCGCGACCGACTCCTCCGCCTCCACGATGGAGCCGCCCTGGGTGGCCTCGACATAGACCAGGGCCGCCTCGTCCTCGTCGAACTCCAGGACGGAGAAGGGCCCGGCGACGCCGGGGTGCGGGCCCGCCGAGGTCGGCAGGAGCTGGACCGTCACCCGATCGGAGCCCGTGGCCAGCTCCACGATGCGGCTGGTCTGCGCGCGCAGCAGTTCGCGGTTCCCGGACACCCGCTGGAGGGCGTCCTCCTCGACGATGGCGTGGTAGCGGACGAGGCCTCCGGAGGAGCCGAGGTCGGGGCCGCCGTGGTCCAGGACCTCCTGGCGCTTGAGGTAGGCGGCCACCATGCGTTCGACGGTGCGCTCGCCGTGGCCCAGGGCCCGCGCCACCGCCGCGGTGTAGTCGGGCACCTGGAGGAGGTCGGGGACGAGTATGCCCGCGTAGGCCTGCACGGAGACGGCGCCCGCCTCGTTGCCCACGTACGCGGAGGACAGGACGTCCTCGTACTCGGTCCACCAGGGACGCAGGCGCGACTCCCGGACGAGGGTCAGGATGGCCTCCCGCTGCCCTCCGGTGACGCCGTACAGGCGCAGGAGGGCGGAGATCTCCATGACCGACGGCCACTTGCGGATGCCGGTCTCGATGTGGCCGAGCTTGGCCGGGGACCACTCCAGCTCGTCCGCGACATCGCTGAGGGTCATACCCGCCCGTACGCGGTGGCGGCGGAGTTCGGCGGACAGCCGTCGACGACGGACCGTGGGACTGGCCATAACGATGATCCCATGACGCAGAGTGGCGGAGGTGTACCACCAGCGAAACACGCCACCTAGCATCTAGCAATGAGTTTCTAGAAAACAGCTGCCGATTCGATGCATTACGGAGGGCGGAAACCCGGGCGGTGGAACGGCAAACCCACCTTTCGTCATGAGGGCGGGGAGCGGGGGAGCCCTGGCGGGGGAGCGGGGGGAGAGTGGAGCGGGGTCGGAGGCGGACGAGGTCCCGGTGGGTGTGACAGGGGAGCGGAGCTGCGGAGGGAAACGGAACGGCGAGTGGCGGCGAAGGCCTGAGCGGAACAGCGGTGGGGGCGAGGACGAGTGGCGGCAAGGACGTGGAAGGCTGGAGGAGGAGGATGGAAGGGTGTTTCTCTGGGAACTTGAGGAACAGGAGCAACGGGAACAACAGGGGTAACAGTAATAACAAGCGCACCAGGCCAGTGCACCAGGAATCACATCGGCCGCCGGGTTCTGGGGCCTTCGTGAAATCCGGGTTCCCAGAACACGACCGAAACTCCGGGGAGGGTCGTGACCGCCGGTATGCCCCGGCTCTGTCGGCCTGTTCCGGGACCGCGATCCGGCGGACCCGGTGTCCTCGGCGGAGCGGTGAACGGCGAACTGAGAGCCGCGGTGCCCCAGAGGCGCGGTGATCGAAGAGATGGCAGGGGCGCCTGCTTACTCCTGTCCTGTATGTCTCACCTTGATGCCAGCGTGGAGAAACCGCGTACGATGCTTGAGGTGCCTGCTTCGGCGGGCGTAACCGTACACATAGAGGAAACCCATGAGCTACCCCATTGACGACGCCGAGCAGCTGATCGCGAACGCGGAGGCGGAGATGCCGCCGAGCACCCGCTCCCGTCTCATCGCGAAACTCCGGATGGGGAAGCACATCGACGAGGCCGCGGCCGAACTCGACGTCAGCCCGGCCCAGGTCTTCTCGACCGGCCGTATCCTCACGGCCTTCGGCGACCAGCTCGACTTCACGCTCACCGAGCAGCGTGACCCCTCCCTGCCGCACGGGACCGTCACCGGGTACAACAAGCGGTGCCGGTGCCCCGAGTGCCGGGGAGCGCTCCAGCAGCGCGTCTGAGGCGGTGTCGAGGGGGGTTCGGAGGCACCACCGGCGGCGGAGAGCAGCGGCGGGAGCGAACACCTGACCGGCGGGAGTCCGAACGGCGTGTCGATCGAACAGCCGACCGTTCCCGCGCCGCGTCCTGGTGTCCCGTACGTCTGGGCGCATCGCCGGGGGGAGCGGTCGGGGACAGGTTTCGGTTTCTTTCGGCCGGGGTCGTGCGTGTGATCCGGTAGGCCCTCCAGTCGATCCGGCAGGTCCTCCAGGCTTCCGAGGACCAAGCCGACCACCTGCGCTAACGGCTCGTTAACCGAGACTTCCCGAACCAATACGGCGAACACAGGCTTATCAGCCCCGGGTTGGGGAAAATCGCAGACCATGAACGAGTACGTGGACTGGTCGGCGATGAGCGAAGAAGACTTCTTTGCGCTGCTGCGGCAGCTCATCGACATTCCGGAAGCCGACGAGGACTAACCAGAGGCAGTCCCCCCGACGCGGGTCCTCCACCCTTCACCCCCAGGCGCACGACGAGGCCGTGACCGCGGTGCTCAGCGTGCGCCGCGAAGGGGCCTCCGTGACTCGCGCCTCCGTGTTGCGCTCCCCGGCGTGCCTGTCGTCGGGTCGGGCGAGGAGGACGAGCGCGCCCAGCGGCCGTCCGTGCCGCGACGAGAGTCCGTTCCTCACCTGGACGGCGCAGTAGGCGGAGGCTGCTATGTCCCGCCTCCCGGGTGCGGCGTCAGCCCGCGCGCCTCCCGACGAGGGGCTGGTGTGGGTTGTCCACAGCACGGAACAGGCTCTAGCCCTGCCCGGCCCGCATCCGGTTGACTGGAAACAAGGGGGGCCCACCCAAGCACCCACACCCCCACACGCCCACCCCCGCGTTCACAAACGCACAAACACCAGCAAAAAAAAGGGGGCCGCCCACAGGCGACCCCCTTCAAGAAAAACCGTGGCAGCGACCTACTCTCCCACCCCACCACAGGGCAGTACCATCAGCGCAAAGAGACTTAACGACCGGGTTCGGAAAGAGACCGGGTGTGACCCTCCAGCAATAACCACCACGGAAACCACACACCACCCACCCGACTCCACCCACCCCACAAGGGCAGGGAATCACAGCGAGCAGCAAGCTCCGTGAACAATGTGCGCGAACATCCAATTATCTGCAGCGGACAAGCCCTCGGCCTATTAGTACCGGTCAGCTCCACCCCTCACAGGGCTTCCACACCCGGCCTATCAACCCCATCGTCTATAGGGAGCCTTACCCTCTCAAAGGAGGCAGGAGACCTCATCTCGAAGCAAGCTTCCCGCTTAGATGCTTTCAGCGGTTATCCCTCCCGAACGTAGCCAACCAGCCATGCCCTTGGCAGGACAACTGGCACACCAGAGGTTCGTCCGTCCCGGTCCTCTCGTACTAGGGACAGCCCTTCTCAAGTCTCCAACGCGCACAGCGGATAGGGACCGAACTGTCTCACGACGTTCTAAACCCAGCTCGCGTGCCGCTTTAATGGGCGAACAGCCCAACCCTTGGGACCAACTCCAGCCCCAGGATGCGACGAGCCGACATCGAGGTGCCAAACCATCCCGTCGATATGGACTCTTGGGGAAGATCAGCCTGTTATCCCCGGGGTACCTTTTAGCCGTTGAGCGACACCGCTTCCACACGCCGGTGCCGGATCACTAGTCCCAGCTTTCGCTCCTGCTCGACACGTCCGTCTCACAGTCAAGCTCCCTTGTGCACTTACACTCAACACCTGATTACCAACCAGGCTGAGGGAACCTTTGGGCGCCTCCGTTACTCTTTGGGAGGCAACCGCCCCAGTTAAACTACCCACCAGACACTGTCCCCGAACCGGATCACGGTCCAAAGTTAGATGCCCGAAACAGTCAGAGTGGTATTTCACCAACGCCTCCACCGCCACTAGCGTGACAGCTTCACCGGCTCCCACCTATCCTACACAAACCATCCCAAACACCAATGTCAAGCTATAGTGAAGGTCCCGGGGTCTTTCCGTCCTGCTGCGCGAAACGAGCATCTTTACTCGTAGTGCAATTTCACCGGGCCCATGGTTGAGACAGTGGGGAAGTCGTTACGCCATTCGTGCAGGTCGGAACTTACCCGACAAGGAATTTCGCTACCTTAGGATGGTTATAGTTACCACCGCCGTTTACTGGCGCTTAGATTCCCAGCTTCGCAAGGGTAAACCCCCACTAACCAGTCCTCTTAACGTTCCAGCACCGGGCAGGCGTCAGTCCGTATACAGCGTCTTACGACTTCGCACGGACCTGTGTTTTTAATAAACAGTCGCTTCCCCCCGCTATCTGCGACCCCACCCAGCTCAGGATGCAAGATCCGTCACCAGACAGGGCTCCCCTTCTCCCAAAGTTACGGGGACAATTTGCCGAGTTCCTTAACCATGGTTCACCCGAACGCCTCGGTATTCTCTACCTGACCACCTGCGTCGGTTTAGGGTACTGGCCACACACGAACTCGCTAGAGGCTTTTCTCGACAGCATGGGATCACTCACTTCACCAAAAACGGCTCGGCATCACGTCTCAACCTTCATGGTGTGCGGATTTGCCAACACACCGGCCTACACGCTTACCCCCGGACAACCACCGCCGGGTAGAGCTACCCTCCTGCGTCACCCCATCACTTACCTACTACAAGCTCGGTTCCCAGACCAACAACCAACCTCAACCCGAAGGTCGAAGAAGGAGTCAGCGTGGTTAGCATCACCTGATTCAGTACTGGACGCTCGTGCACGGGTACGGGAATATCAACCCGTTATCCATCGACTACGCCTGTCGGCCTCGCCTTAGGTCCAGACTCACCCTGGGCGGATTAACCTGCCCCAGGAACCCTTAGTCAATCGGCGGCAACGTTTCTCACGTTGCTTTCGCTACTCATGCCTGCATTCTCACTCGCACGCCCTCCACCACACGATCACTCGGCAGCTTCACCGGACGCACGACGCTCCCCTACCAACCCAAGAATCTAGTCTTGAGCTTCACAGCTTCGGCGGTGTGCTTTAGCCCCGCTACATTATCGGCGCAGAACCACTTGACCAGTGAGCTATTACGCACTCTTTAAAGGATGGCTGCTTCTAAGCCAACCTCCTGGTTGTCTCAGCAACTCCACAACCTTTCCCACTTAGCACACGCTTAGGGGCCTTAGCTGATGATCTGGGCTGTTTCCCTCTCGACTACGAAGCTTATCCCCCGCAGTCTCACTGCCGCGCTTCACTTCACCGGCATTCGGAGTTTGTCTGACGTCAGTAACCTTGTCGGGCCCATCAGCCAAACAGTAGCTCTACCTCCAGCAAGAAACACGCGACGCTGCACCTAAATGCATTTCGGGGAGAACCAGCTATCACGGAGTTTGATTGGCCTTTCACCCCTACCCACACCTCATCCCCCAGGTTTTCAACCCTGGTGGGTTCGGGCCTCCACGAGGTCTTACCCCCGCTTCACCCTGGACATGGGTAGATCACTCCGCTTCGGGTCCACAGCATGCGACTCAAACGCCCTATTCAGACTCGGTTTCCCTACGGCTACCCCACCCGGGTTAACCTCGCCACACACCATGACTCGCAGGCTCATTCTTCAAAAGGCACGCCATCACCAAACACGAAGTTCAGCTCTGACGGCTTGACAGCACACGGTTTCAGGTACTATTTCACGACCCCTCACCGGGGCACTTTTCACCTTTCCCTCACGGTACTAGTGCACTATCGGTCACCAGGACGTATTTTGGCTTAGCAGGTGGTCCTGCCAGATTCACACGGACTTTCACGGGCTCCGCGCTACTCGGGAATACATCCAACACCTAGGTTCTTCCTACACCTACGGGACTCTCACCCACTCCGGTACCGCTTCCCAACGGTTTCAGCTACAAGAACCACTCAGCGCTCTGGATCGGCAGACCCAGACAGACGCATCCCACAACCCCGCAAACGCAACGACTGCCGTCTATCACACGCCTACGGTTTAGCCTCTTCCCCGTTCGCTCACCACTACTAGGAGAATCACTGTTGTTTACTCTTCCTACGGGTACTGAGATGTTTCACTTCCCCGCGTCACCACCAACCACCCTATACATTCAGATGGCGGCAACCCGACACAACTCGGGCTAGGTTTCCCCATTCGGACACCCACGGATCACAGCTCGGTTGACAGCTCCCCGTGGCCTATCGCGGCCTCCCACGTCCTTCATCGGCGCCTGGTGCCAAGGCATCCACCGTGTGCCACTATCACTTGGCCACTACAGATAATAAGATGCTCGCGCACACTATTCACAAATCAAAACACCAACCGCATACCCCAACACCACTCACATCCTCAGCCACAACGGCAAGGAACCGAGAGTTCTCAGAGGCGGTCCGCGGGAACCAACACCCACTCCAAACCGGAGCAGAGGTTGTTTCCTCAGACACCCAACAGCGCGCCCCCGGACGCTTCTAGTCGCCCGAGGTCAAGTTCGATTCGTCTTTGAGCCATCCTGGATACTGCACGCAGCACCAGGTCCACTTTCGAGTCCGGCCGGCTGTAGAAGTAATGCCGACCTGTAAAGACTCCTTAGAAAGGAGGTGATCCAGCCGCACCTTCCGGTACGGCTACCTTGTTACGACTTCGTCCCAATCGCCAGCCCCACCTTCACTCACTCCCTCCCACAAGGGGTTAGGCCGCAAGTTTCGGGTGTTGCCGACTTTCATGACGTGACGGGCGGTGTGTACAAGGCCCGGGAACGTATTCACCGCGGCGTTGCTGATCCGCGATTACTAGCGACTCCACCTTCATGGGGTCGAGTTGCAGACCCCAATCCGAACTGAGACCGGCTTTTAGGGATTCGCTCCACCTTACGGTATCGCACGCCCATTGTACCGGCCATTGTAGCATGTTTGCAGCCCAAGACATAAGGGGCATGATGACTTGACGTCATCCCCACCTTCCTCCGAGTTGACCCCGGCAGTCTCCCATGAGTCCCCACCATTACGTGCTGGCAACATGGAACAAGGGTTGCGCTCGTTGCGGGACTTAACCCAACATCTCACGACACGAGCTGACGACAGCCATGCACCACCTGTCACCCGCCAACTAAATGACCTCACATCTCTGCGAGTCCACGGGTGATGTCAAACCTTGGTAAGGTTCTTCGCGTTGCGTCGAATTAAGCAACATGCTCCGCCGCTTGTGCGGGCCCCCGTCAATTCCTTTGAGTTTTAGCCTTGCGGCCGTACTCCCCAGGCGGGGCGCTTAATGCGTTAGCTACGGCGCGGAAACCGTGGAAAGTCCCCACACCTAGCGCCCAACGTTTACGGCATGGACTACCAGGGTATCTAATCCTGTTCGCTCCCCATGCTTTCGCTCCTCAGCGTCAGGTAAGGCCCAGAGACCCGCCTTCGCCACCGGTGTTCCTCCTGATATCTGCGCATTTCACCGCTACACCAGGAATTCCAGTCTCCCCTACCTACCTCTAGCATGCCCGTATCCACTGCAGAACCGGAGTTAAGCCCCGGTCTTTCACAGCAGACGTGACACGCCGCCTACGAGCTCTTTACGCCCAATAATTCCGGACAACGCTCGGACCCTACGTATTACCGCGGCTGCTGGCACGTAGTTAGCCGGTCCTTATTCCCCACCTACCGTCAACCCGAAGAGAACTTCGAGCCTGCGTTGGTGGTAAAAGAGGTTTACAACCCGAAGGCCGTCATCCCCCACGCGGCGTCGCTGCGTCAGGCTTTCGCCCATTGCGCAATATTCCCCACTGCTGCCTCCCGCAGGAGTCTGGGCCGTGTCTCAGTCCCAGTGTGGCCGGTCGCCCTCTCAGGCCGGCTACCCGTAATCGCCTTGGTAGGCCGTTACCCCACCAACAAACTGATAGGCCGCGAGCCCATCCCTGACCGAAAAACTTTCCACCCTCCACCATGAGGTGGCGGGTCGTATCCGGTATTAGACGGCGTTTCCACCGCTTATCCCAGAGTCAGGGGCAGGTTGCTCACGTGTTACTCACCCGTTCGCCGCTCGTGTACCCCGAAGGGCCTTACCGCTCGACTTGCATGTGTTAAGCACGCCGCCAGCGTTCGTCCTGAGCCAGGATCAAACTCTCCATAAAGGTCACTCAACCCAACCCGCGTCCCCCGGAGGGTCCGTTCGGGCGGGTAAACCTAGAAGTAATCCTGACCAACCGGGTTACCCCGGCTAATCAAAGGAACCTCCGCACACGAACCGGGATGGTTCTGCGTGACGGGGCCAAAACAAACATGGCTTAAAGAAAATCAAACACGCGCTGTTGAGTTCTCAAGAAACAACCGCTCTTCGTGTACAAGCTGCTGTGAGCTTTTCCGCCGAAGGCGTTGTGCGTTTCCGCTTTGTTGTGTCTTTACTTTATCAGGTGTTCCGCGCCCCGCCAAATCGGCGGTTTGTGGTGTTTCTGATCGGGGTAAAGCCCGTTTCCTGTTTCGCTTCCGTGTTTCCTTGGAAGCGCCTCCCGAAGCCTAGCCGATGAAGAGCAGTGCTCGAACCGGTTCGGTTGAGAGGAGGAGGGTTGTCGCCGGACCCGGTCCGGTTCCGAGTCGGCCCGAGGGCCGCTCGCCGTCCCGTGGCGACTCGGAGAACACTACCCCCCTCGTGAACACCGAGCAAACCGCAGCCCACGTGTCGCCGCTCACACATCGACCCACGCGCGCACCCGGGCACGGACACGGGAGCAGCCACCGACGACTCACCCGGTTGAGAAGACGGGCGCGGAAGAACGCTCACCGGAATGACAAAGAGCGCTCCCCGACAAATGCCGCGCCGCGCCCCCGACAAGCACATTCGCACGTTCGCGCAGCTCAGGACAGCCGCCAACAGTGCCATACCCGTGTTTGGCGTGAAAATCGGAAAAGGCGGGAAAGTTCGGAGAACACCCTTGAAATCCCCTCGGATGCAATACATGATGTGCAGCGTTACCGGAACGGACTCTGGTCCGGCGCCCCGACAGGCGGGGACGACCGCGACCAGGCCGCGTGCCGAAGGTTCGGGGGGACGGCAGGCGCAGCGCGGCCATGCACACACGGAAGGACACGCATGGACACCACATCCCCCGACACCCCCGAGAGCCACACCAGCTGGAAGCGCTTCGCGCTCTTCTCGATCCCGGCGGGCGTGGCCGTGGGCGGCATCCTGGTCGCCATGGCCCAGGGCGCCCTCGCCGCCTCCTTCACCGTCTCCGGTCAGGACTTCAAGATCTCCGCGGAGGAGCTGAACGGCGAGGGCTTCGTCCAGTACGGCTGGCTGGACCAGACGGTCCGCGAGGAGGCCGTGCCGGTGGCCGTCGCCGGGATCCGGGAGGCCGAGATCCAGGGGCTGTGCCAGTCGGTCCTGACCGAGTTCCCCATCGTCGGGCAGATCTCGCTCCGGCTGACCGCCGGTGACCAGGGCACCCCGGTCGTCGCGGAGAACCTGGTGATCGACATGTCGCAGATGGACGGCAACGCCTCCTTCGAGAACATCGAGATCGGCCGCGACGCGGGCACCCTCGACCAGGGCCCGGAGGGGTCGCGGGGGTTCAACGACCTGTTCGGCATGCAGTCCGACACCATCGTGATCGAGGACCTGGAGCAGACGGCCAGGGCCGCCAGCGCCGGGACCTTCCGCCTCTCCGGCCTGAGCCTGGGCATCAGCATGGGGGACGACGAGTGCTTCTGAAGCCGTCGCGGAGCGCGGGTGCGCGCTGGCGCGGATGGCGCAAGCGCCGCCCCTTCGCGGGAGGGCTCCTGATGATCCTCTCCGGCGCCGTCATGGCCTCGCTCGTCGCGATGCCGGTGGAGCTGATGATCCAGACCGGTGTCGGCGGGGTCTCCTCGCTGATGTTCGGCGGCATGCTCGCCGTTCTGGGCCTGGTCACCTGGTTCACCCCGAACCAGCACGTCATCACCGGTTCGCTGGCGGGGTTCCTCGGTCTGGGCGCGCTCATCCTGTCCAACCTGGGCGGTCTGGTGGTCGGCACCCTGCTGGCGCTGGCCGGTGGCGGTCTGGCCTTCTCCTGGCGGCCGGTCGCCCGGCCGCCCCGGCGGAGGGGAAGAGGGCGGAGGCGCCGGGAGGAGGAGGGCGCGGAGGCCCCTCCGGACCCCCGCGCCGGGGACTGAACCGGCCCCCGTACCACCGGGGACACGCGCGGAGAGCGTCACGGGCCCGTGTGTTCCCGGAGGCCACAGGAAAACCACGTCTACCGATTCGGCGCGTACAACCCCCCGACCCCGCCGTGCGGCGCATCCGTGTGCCGTCCGGCCGTCACACACAAGGAGTACCCATGTCGGTTCCGCGACCGATATCCCCCGCCCGCGCCCTCCTGGCGACGGCCGCGGCGGTTGTCTTGGCCCTGGCCTGGGGCGGCAGCGCCTCCGCCCAGCAGGGCCCGACCACGGTGACGCCCGCCGGGGCGGCCTTCGAGGCCGCCTTGAGCGGCAGCGCCACCTTCACCGCCGGCGGCGTCGTGGTGACCTGCGACGCGTCGTCCACCTCTCCGGGCAACGGGAACAACCTGGTTCCCGCGGCTCCCGGCAACCACAACCCCGGCGGCGCGGTCTCCTCGACCATCAACGCGCCGGGCTTCACGGACTGCTCGACCAACGTCCCCTTCGTGTCCGCGACGGTCACCGTGGCCGACCCCGTGTGGGAGATGACCATGCAGCACGGGTCGCCGACCGTCGGCACCATGGTGATCCCCGCCGGGGGCATCGTGGTGAACACGAGCGGCCTGGCCTCGTGCACCGCGACGGTCAGCCCTGACGCGCCCGCCGCCATCGGCGGCACGTGGACCAACGGTTCTCCCTCCTCGACCCTGGCCTTCGACACCGCGGCCCCGGTCGAGGTGACGGGCGGGTTCGGCTGCCCGACGAGCGCGACGGAGGCCCCCTTCAGCGCGGTCTACGAGGTGACCAACGCCGACGACCCGTCCTCACCCATCACAGTGACCGGCTAGCTCCCACCGACCGTGGCAGCTGCCCGGGGCCGCCGCGCGGTGCGCGCGGCGGCCCCGCCGAGGCGCCCGGTGCCCCAAGCGGCGGGGGCGGGAGCGGCGACCGCCAGCCCCCGCCCCCGCCGCGGGTGCGAAGGGAGCGCCCTACATCCCCTCGTCCTCCATCTCCATGTCCTCGTCCATGGGTTCCTCGGACATCTCGTCCATGGACTCCTCGGACATCCCCTCCTCCATGGACTCCTCGTCCATCTCGTCCATCGGCTCCTCGGACATCTCCCCCTCCATCGGCTCCTCGGACGCCCCTTCCTCCATGGGTTCCTCCGACATCTCCTGGCTCTCCACGGTGTCGCCTTCCCCAGCGGCACCGTCGTTGCACGCCGCGAGGCCGAACGCCGCGACGAGGCTCAGCGCCCCGGACGCGAGAAGCCGGTTGAGCCGTCCCCTGGTGATCGTGCGCATGTCGTCCTTCTCCTTCGTGATGGGTGGACCGGACCGGTGCGGCCCGGGGGTCTGCTGTGGCGACCGGGTTCAGGCCACGGTCACGGTGACGGTGTGGTGGCCGGTCGCCCCGTCGGGAGCGACCGGCGCCCCTACGCGGGTCTGGGTGACGCCGTCGCGGTCGGTGGCGCGGACCGAGATCCGGTGTTCGCCGGGTTCGGCGTCCCAGTCGAGGACCCACTGCCGCCACGTGTCGGCGCTGTCCTCCTCCGCGAGCCGGGCGGGGGTCCACGGGCCGTCGCCGACACGCACCTCGACCCGGTCGACGCCGGTGTGCTGGGCCCACGCCACCCCGGCGACCATGACGCGACCGGGCCTCAGAGCGGCGCCGTCCCGGGGCGTGTCGACGCGGGACTGGGTCTTGACCGGGCCGCGCTCGGACCAGCCGCGGGGCACCCAGTAGGCGTCGAAGGCGTCGAACGTGGTCAGCTCGATGTCGGTGATCCACTTGCAGGCGGACACGTATCCGTACAGGCCGGGGACGACCATGCGGACGGGGAACCCGTGCTCGTAGGGAAGCGGATGGCCGTTCATGCCGACGGTGAGCAGGGCGTCCCTGCCGTCCATGACGTCGGCGACGGGCGTGCCGATGGTCATTCCGTCCTGTGAGCGCGCCACGAGCTGGTCGGCCGGGCCGCCGTCCGCGGGGGGACGGACGCCGAGCTCGGCGAGGAGGGCGGCCAGCGGCACGCCGATCCAGCGCGCGTTGCCGACGTAGGGTCCGCCGACCGGGTTGGACACACAGGCGAGGGTGATGTCGCGTTCCCTGAGCCCGGGGTGGTCGAGCAGGTCGGTGTAGGTGAACACCCGTTCCCGTTCGACCCCGAGGCCGTGGACGCGCAGGGACCACGCGGCGGCGTCGACGCGCGGTACCGACAGCGCGGTGTCGATCCGGTAGAAGTCGACGTTGGGCGTGAAGAAGGACGAGAGTCCGTCCAGCTCCAGGTCGGCTCCCTCGGGGAGCGGGGCGGCCCGGTCCGCGGGGCGCGGGATCACCACGTCCGCGGGGGTGAGCCGGGCGGTGGGTGAGGACGCGGTCAGGAGGCGGGCGCCGACCCCCGCGCCCGCGGAGGCGGCGGCCGCGGCTCCGGCGAGCAGGGCGAACCGGCGCCGGTCGAATCCGCTGCCGTCCGCTGTCCCGGTGACCGGGTTCGCGGCGTTTCCCTTGGGAGTGGCGGCGTGGACCAGCCGGAGCAGGACGACGACGCAGACGGCGCCGCCCGCCAGGGTGGGCAGCGCGTCGAGCGGGCCGCTCGCGGGGCGGGTGAGCACGGCGGCCAGGCCCACGGCCGTGAAGACGGTGACGCCGACCGGTCCGACGGCCCTGCGCCATGCGCAGGCCGCGCCGAGGAGGGCGGCCGCCGTGGCCAGGAGGAGGGCGGTCCCCAGGAGGAGGGCGGGTTTGTCCGCGGTGCCGAACGTGTCCACGGCGAACTGCTTCACGGGCGGCGGGGCCAGGTCGACGACCGCGTCCCCGACGGCCAGCAGGGGTGTGCTGGCGGGGAGGGACAGAGCCGCCGCGACGACCTCGGCCACGGCCAGCGCGGACGCGGCGGCCACGAGTCCGGCGAGCGCGGCCGGTCCCCGGCGGGTGCTGCGTGTGGTGTCGGGCATGCCCCCGGTTCGGCGCCGGTCCGGAGGAGGCGACGGCAATGCTCATAACGGGTGCATAACGTACGCCAGGCTGGAGTCGCCGGGCTCCCTCCGGTACCGAATGCGGGGGGAGGTCGGAGAAGAGGTGGTGGCCGATGGAGCGTACGGCCGAGTGGGACCGGGGAGAGCCCGGTCTCCCCGACGAAGCGGAGGGCGATCCCCTGGCGCGGCTCCTCCAGCAGACCGCGACGGGTGATCTCGCGGCCTTCGAGGGGGTCTACCGGGAGCTGTCGGGCCGGGTGTTCGGGATCGCCCGGCGGGTGGTGCTGGACGAGGCCCAGGCGGAGGAGGTCTGCCAGGAGGTGTTCCTGGAGGTCTGGCGGACCTGCTCCCGCTACGACCGGTCGAGGGGGAGCGTGGCCGCGTGGGTCCTGACCATCGCGCACCGGCGGGCCGTGGACCGGGTGCGCTCGGAGCAGGCGGCGTCGTCCCGGCTCGCCGCCGCCGGGCGCCTGGAGTCCGGGGCGACGTCCCCGGACGCGGTACCCGACCAGGTCGAGCACCGTCTGGAGCGGGAGAGGGTGCGCAGGTGCCTGCACGGGCTCACCGAGGCCCAGCGCGAGGCGGTCCGGCTCACGTACTACACGGGATACACGCAGCGGCAGGCCGCCGACCTGTTGGAGGTTCCGTTGACCACGGTGAAGGGAAGGCTGCGCGACGGCCTGATCCGGTTGCGCGACTGCCTGGGGGTGGGCGTGTGAACGAGGCGGACGTGCACGGGCTGACGGCGGGGTACGCGGTCGACGCCCTGGAGCGTGAGGAGGCCGAGGCCGCGGAGCGGCACCTGGCGGCGTGCGAGGACTGCCGCCGCGACCTGGCGGACTTCCGGGAGACCGCGCTGCTCCTGGCCGCCGCCGAGACGCGGGAGCCGCGTCCGCGGGTGTGGGAGGCGATCCGCTCGGACGCCCTGCGGACCCGGCAGTTGCCGCCCGCCGCGCAGCGGCCCGCGGGCGCCCGGGTCGTGCCGCTGCGCGGTCGGGCCCGCTGGCTTCCGTGGACCCTGGCGGCGGCGTGCGCTCTGGTCGCGGTGGTGCTGGCGGGTTCCCTGGTGTCCGTGAGTCAGCGGTTGGAATCCCAGACCCGGCACGCGGCGGAACTGGAGGCGCTGCTCGCGGCCTCCGACACGAACATGATGGAGGCTCCGCTCGGGGACGCGCGGGCCACGGTCTTCGCCTCCTACGAGAAGGACGCGGCGGTGCTGATGGTGGAGGGACTGCCGTCGGCTCCGTCCGGGATGACCTACCGGATGTGGTGGGCGGACGAGGGCGGTGTGCGCCCCGCGGGAACGCTGGAGCCGTCGGCGGAGGGCAGGCACGCGGGGATGGCCGACGACATGGGGCACCCGGACGAGCTGCGCGTGTCGTTGGAGGCGGAGGCGGGGAGCGCGGAGCCGACCGGTGAGCAGATGGTCATCGACATGTGAACCGGGCGGGTCTCGTACTCCTCCCGCGGGCCGGAGCCCGTGCGCGTCGGCCGGTGGACCGGGCGGGGTCCCCTCGGCTCTCGGAAACCGTGCGCGGCGGGCGACGCCGCCCGGGACGGGGAGGAACGCCGCCGGGCGGCCGGGGTTCGCGGGCGCCCGGTGCGCGCGGCGGCCCGCCGCGGTGCCCGAGGGGTTCCCGCGCACCCGTCCTTCGTACGGGGGTGACAACCGCGCGCCGGCGGGGACTCATCCGGGGACGGAGAAACGGCGGGGGTTCCTCGCCTACGGTCGCAGTACTTCCGGGGAGTCACGCGGCGAAGGCTCCCCGGTGAGGCGCGGAACGCTTCGCCCGTCCCCGTCGGCCCCTCGGAGACACCATGGCGCCCAACGCCGAAGGCCCGCCCGCCCCCTCCCGCACGCGACACGTCCTGGAAACGGTGCGGGTGCTCGTCCGCGCCGGTGTGCTCAGCCCGGGACGCCCCGACAGGGTCGTCCGCCAGCTCCGCGCGCTGCGCGTGTGGGGCGCCACGATCGCCGGGGGCTACGCCGCCGCGAACGAGCGCGTGCCCGACGCCGTCGCGGTCGTCGACGAGCGGGGTCCCACGACCTTCCGGGAGATGAACCTGCGCGGCCGCGAACTGGCCCGGGACCTGCGCCGCACGGGTGTGGGCGCGGGTGCGCGCGTGGGCGTGCTGTGCCGCAACCACAGCGGTTTCGTGCAGACGATGGTGGCCTGCGGGCGTCTGGGAGCCGACACCGTGCTGCTGAACACGGGGCTGTCGTCGGGCCAGCTGGCCGCGACCGTGCGGGACAACGGGGTGTCGGTGGTCGTCGCCGACGCCGAGTTCGAGGGGGTGTGCGCCGAGCTCGGTCCCGGTGTCGTGCGGGTGACGGCCTGGGGTGAGCCCTCCGACGGGGGCCCGGGGCTGCCGTGGCGGGCGCGGGAGGTCTCGGAGGCCGATCCGGAGCCGCCGGAGCGCCCCGGTCGGCTGGTCGTGCTGACGTCGGGGACGACGGGCACGCCCAAGGGGGCGCGAAGGCCCACTCCGAGGGGTCCGCAGGACGCGGCGTCGGTGCTGTCGCGCATCCCGCTGCGCTCCTCGGACCGCATCCTGGTGTCGGCGCCGATCTTCCACACGTGGGGGCTGGCGGGCGTGCAGCTGGGCATGTCGATGCGGGCGACGCTGGTGACGAGGCGGCTGTTCGAGCCGGAGGACGCGCTGCGCACGGTCCAGGAGGAGCGGTGCACGGCGCTGTTCGCGGTGCCGGTGATGCTGCGGCGGATCATGGACCTGCCCCGGTCCACGCGCGAGCGGTACGACACGTCGTCGCTGCGGATCGTGGCGTGCAGCGGCTCGGCGATGAGCCCGCAGCTGATCACGGGCTTCATGGACGCGTTCGGTGACGTGCTCTACAACCTGTACGGGTCGACCGAGGTGTCGTGGGCGACGATCGCGACGCCCGGGGAGATGCGGCTGTCGCCGACGACGGCGGGCCGTCCGCCCCTGGGGACGCGGATCGCGGTCCTGGACTCCGGCGGGGCGGAGGTGCCTCCGGGGACGGAGGGGTCGATCCACGTCGGCAACGACATGCTCTTCGACGGCTACACGGACGGTCGGAGCAGGAGGGTCGCGGACGGGTTGATGGAGACCGGCGACCGGGGTCACGTGGACGCGAGCGGGCTGTTGCACGTGGCGGGGCGGGACGACGACATGATCGTCTCGGGCGGGGAGAACGTGTTCCCCCGGCCGGTGGAGGAGGCGATCGTGACGCTTCCGGAGGTGCGTGAGGTCGTGGTGACGGGTGTGCCCGACGAGGAGTTCGGGCAGCGGTTCGCGGCGTACGTGGTGCCGCACGAGGGCCGGGGAGTGGACCCGAACCGGGTGCGGATGCACGTGCGGCGGGTGCTCGGGCGGTTCTCGGTGCCGCGCGACGTGGTGGTCGTGGACGAGCTGCCGCGCAACGCTACGGGCAAGGTGGTCAAGCGCCTGCTGCCCCGCCGGGAGGAGCGCGGATAGACCGGTGGGGGTCCTCGTGCCCGCCCGGCCGGACGCGCGGGTGCGGAGGACTCCACGCGGGTGGAGCGCGTGACCGCCCGGCCGACCGCACGGTTTCGGGGACAGCCGGGTGCGCGGGCGCGGGGACGGACACGGGGTGGGGGACACCGCGCCGCCGGCGTCCGCCGGGGGCGCACCGCCCTCCATGGACGCGTGCCGTCCTCGCGCGGAGGTGCCCGTGCGACGGCGGGTGGCGGCTGGGACTCCGGTACGCGGTGACGGCGCCCGTTCCGACCTGCGACGATCCCGTTCGGCGCATATGGGGGACCCCGTACCACTTTTCTTTGTGCGCAAGGTAATTGCGGGCTTTGGAAATCGGGCGCGGGGTAACTACGATGGTGGCGATGGCCGACCGATCCCCCGCCCCCGCGGGCGGCTTCCCTCTTCCCGCAGTGGACGAGCAGATGTGCTTCGCCCTCTACGCGGCGTCGCGTGCGGTCACCAACCTGTACCGGCCGCTGCTGGAGCCGTTGGGGCTGACCTATCCCCAGTACCTGGTGATGATGCTGCTCTGGGAGCGCGGCGAGTGCTGGGTGAAGGACTTCGGTTCCGTGCTCCAACTGGACTACGGGACCCTCACGCCGCTGCTCAAGCGGCTGGAGGCCCGGGGACTGCTGGTCCGGGGACGCGATCCGCGGGACGAGCGCTCCGTCCTCGTCGCCCTCACGGAGGAGGGCGGGCGGCTCAGGGAGCGCGCCGAGGGGATTCCGGAGGCGATCGGGAGGGTCATCGACCTCCCCGAGGAGGAGTTCGAGGCCACCAGGCTGGCGCTGCGCCGCCTGACCGCGAACGTCCTCGCGGGACAGGCCCAGCTGCCCGAGGGCGGCTGAGGCGCCACGGACTCCGTCCGCCGCGTCCGCCGTCGGGGGACGACGGACGGCAGCGGCGGGCGGCGGGGACGGACACCACGGGGGTCGTGTCCGTCCTCCGGAGCACGGGCGGGTCGCGGTCGCGGCCCGCCCGTCTCCGTTGTCGGCCCGGGGGAGTGTTCACCGTTCCACCCGGGGGAGGGCCGCCGCCGGGCTAGGGTTGGGGACATGTCGATCTGGGCGTCAGACAACCGCAGCGGGCAGGTCCGTGAGGCCCTGACCATGCTCCTGTCCCAGGGAGTGATTGACGACTTCCGCATCCGGCCGGACGAGGAGTTCCCCTTCCGGGTGACCGTCCCGGCCGGGGTGGTCCCGATGACCGAGCACCAGGCCGCGCACTTCGCCCTGGGCGCGGCGGTGAGCCACTTCGGGCGACTGGCGCGCGGCGGGAGCGGGGCCTAACAGGCTCCGGGCGTGTGCTCCCAGTGGCCCGGTGAGGTCTCGGTGAGCGACGTGGTGACGAAGACGTTCCACAGGCCGAGCGCGTCGTCTGAGCCGACCGCGTAGACCAGCCCGGAGCGCTGGACGGCGCGGCCCGCCGACACGTGGTCGTAGTTGCTGTCCCTCACGCACGTCCCCGGGTCGGTCGGCGGGTCGGTCGGCTCCTCGGTGGGCGGGTCCGTGGGGTCCGGGCCGGGGCCGCCGCTGCCGTCGCCGATGCCCCAGAAGTCGACGGTGTACCCGGTCGAGCAGACGGTGTCGAGGAAGTAGGCGCCCGCGGCGCCGCAGCCCGCGGACGGGTCGACGGGGGTGCCGTGGCCCATGCCGGAGACCGTGTAGTGGGCGACGGCAGCGGTGGCCGCGTCGCCGCCGTGGTAGGCGGCGGTGGTGGAGCCCGGCAACTGCTCGGTGGCGTCGGGGGTGCCGGACAGCCCGTGGACGTTCGTCCACTGGCTCACGCCCGCCTCACCGTTGGCGGGGGCGACCGTGGTGTCGGCGGTGCCGTGCCAGACGGCGACGCGCGGCCAGGGCCCGTCCCAGCCGGGGTTCTGGGCGCGGACCTCGTCGCCCCACTGCTGGGGGGTCCTCGTCTTGCCGGGGTTCATGCAGCCGAAGGCGTCGATCATGCTGTCGGCGCAGCCCACGGGGATTCCCGCGACGATGCTGCCTCCGGCGAACAGGTCGGGGTAGGCGGCGAGGAGCTCTCCCGCCATGGCGCCTCCGGCGGAGAGCCCGGAGACGTACACCCGGTCGGCGTCCAGGCCGTGGGCGGACACGGCGTGCTCGACCATGGAGCGGACCGACCGGGCCTCGCCGGAGTCGCGCGCGGTGTCTCCCGGCTGGAACCAGTTGAAGCAGCCGGTGGCGTTGTTGGCCGACTTCTGCTCGGGGTAGACGAGGGCGAAGCCGTGCTCGTCGGCGTACCCGGCCCAGCCGGAGTGGTCGTGGTAGGCGGCGGCGTTCTGCGCGCAGCCGTGCAGGAGCACGACCAGGGGCGCGTCGGCGGGCAGGCCGTCGGGGACGTAGGCGTACATGGCCAGGTTGCCGGGGTTGGTGCCGAACGAGGGCACCGGGGTGAGTGTGGCCGCCGAGGCGCGCGGGGCCAGGGCGATCAGCAGGGCGGCGACCACGACGGCCACGGTGGCCAGGGTCGCGGCGAGGGAGAGGACGGTCGCCGGCAGGGGGCGGCCGACGGGGGGGTGCCGTGGAGTCCATGGGGGTTGCCTCCGGTGATCCGGTCGGTGAGCGGGGGATCTGGCCGGGAGCCTAGCCCCGATGTGACCCAAGCGACATGTAGCGGAGACCACGGTCACAGCCCCGCCGTCGGTGGGGAACCCACAGCCGCCCTCCGGCCCATGGGCGCGGGACACATGTCCGCGCCCGGGGGTGTGTCCGGCGCCCCTATCCCCCGCTCGCGGAGGCGCGCCTAGTTTGCTGCCATGACGACGCACGAGTTCCTGTCGGGCACGGCGCGGCAGGCCACCCAGCCCCCCGTTCCCGGAACGGCGGGGAACCCCCACACCACCCGGGTCGACCTCACCGGGAGGACCGCGCTGGTGACCGGTGCGGCCAGCGGCATCGGCAGGGCGTGCGCCCTGCGCCTGGCGGAAGCCGGGGCCCGGGTCCGGATGGTCGACCTCGACGGGCGGGCCCTGGGCGAGCTGGCCGACCGGGGCGTCGGCGAGGCGGTGGAGCTGGACCTGACCGACCTGGACGCCGCCGAGGAGGCCGCGCGGGGCGCGGACGTCGTGGTCAACAACGCGGGCGTCCAGACGGTCGCGCCCGTCCAGGACTTCCCTCCGGAACGTTTCTCCCTCATCCTTCGTCTCATGGTCGAGTCGCCGTTCCGCGTGGTGCGCGGCGCCCTGCCCCACATGTACGCGCGGGGGTGGGGCCGCGTCGTCAACATCTCCTCGGTGCACGGGCTGCGCGCCTCGGCCTACAAGTCGGCCTACGTGACCGCCAAGCACGGCCTGGAGGGCTTCTCGAAGGTGGTGGCCCTGGAGGGCGCCGCACACGGGGTGACCTCCAACTGTGTGAACCCCGGATACGTGCGCACGCCGCTGGTGGAGAGGCAGATCGCCGACCAGGCGGCGGCGCACGGCATTCCGGAGGAGCGGGTGCTCTCGGAGGTCCTGCTGGCCCGGAGCCCGCTCAAGCGGCTGATCGAGCCCTCCGAGGTCGCCGAGCTGGTCGCCTACCTGTGCGGTGAGGACGCGTCGTTCGTCAACGGCGCGTCCCTGCCCGTGGACGGAGCATGGAGCGCGAGCTGAACACCACCGCTTCCGGTTCGACCGGTACCCCCGCCGACGGCCAAGCCCTGTTCCTGGACCTGCTGCTGCGCGACGCCCCGGCCGTGGAGTACGAGCGCCCGGTGCTGCGCGCGCGGGCGCGCGGGGACGACCCGGAGGTGGTCGCCGCCCTGGAGGCCGCGAAGATGACGGCGCTGCGGGTGCGGTCGGTGATGCGCGACCGGCGGCGCCGCGAGTCGGAGCTGAGCGCGCTGTTCGAGACCGCCAACGACCTGGCGGGCATGCGCAGCCTGGACCAGGTGCTCCGGGCGATCGTGGAGCGGGCCCGCAACCTGCTGGGCACCGACACCGCGTACCTGACGCTGAGCGACCCGGAGGCGGGCGGCACGTACATGCGGGTGACGTCGGGGTCGGTGTCGGCGGCGTTCCAGCGGCTGCGGCTGGCCCCGGGCAAGGGGCTGGGCGGGCTGGTGGCGACCACGGCCCTGCCGTACGTGACGGCGAACTACTTCACCGACCCGCGGTTCACGCACGCGGAGAACATCGACCACGCGGTGCGCGACGAGGGCCTGGTGGCCATCCTGGGCGTGCCGCTGAAGATGAACGGGCGCGACGTGGGCGTGCTGTTCGCCGCCAACCGGCGCGAGCGCCCCTTCGCCCACTCTGAGGTGGCGCTGCTGTCGTCGCTGGCCGCGCACGCGGCGATCGCGATCGACAGCGCGAACCTCATCGACGACACCCGGCGCGCCCTGGACGAACTGCACACCGTCAACGAGCGGTTGCAGCGGCACACGGCGTCGGTGGAGCGGTCGGCGGCGGCGCACGACCGGTTGACCGACCTGGTGCTGCGGGGCGGAGGCGTACGCGAGGTGGCGGCGGCGGTGGCCGAGGTGCTGGGCGGCACGGTGCTGATCCACGACACGACCTCGGACTCCTCGGTGACCGCCAGCCCGGAGGGTGTGATGCGGGAGGGCGCCCCGTGGGACGCGGGCGACGGGGACCTGGCCGAGGCGGTGCGCTCGTCGCTGGCCAGCGGCCGCGCGGTGCGGGCGGGCCGGGCGTGGGTGGCGACGGCGGCGGCCGGGACCGAACCGCTGGGAACGCTGGTGCTGCGCGGGGTGGAGCTGGACTCCACCGACCAGCGCGTGCTGGAGCGGTCGGCGATGGTGACGGCGCTGCTGCTGCTCATCCGGCGTTCGGTGAGCGAGACCGAGCACAGGCTGCGCGGGGACCTGCTCGACGAGCTCTTGGAGGTGCCCGCGCGCGATCCGGCGTCGTTGCGCCAGCGGGCCGCGCTGCTGCACGCGGACCTGGACGCGCCGCACGTGCTGGTGGTGGCCGAGGCCCCGGGCGGAGACCCGGGGCGGTTGCGCTCGGCGGCGACCCACGTCGCGGAGACCACCGGTGGGCTGGCCGGGAGCCGGTCGGGCCGCCTGGTGCTGGCGCTGCCCGGGAGGGACCCGTCGGCGGTGGGCCGACGGGTGGCCGACGAGCTCTCCGGTGCGGTGAACGGCCCGGTGACAGCGGGATCGGCCGGTCCGACAGCGGGTCCGGCCTCGTTCGGGGACGCGTTCACCGAGGCGGCCCGGTGCCTCCAGACGCTGCGTGCGCTGGGACGGGAGGGAGACGTGGCGACCACGGGGGACCTGGGGTTCTCGGGACTGCTGCTGAGCCAGGACCGGGACGTGCCGGGGTTCGTGTCGGCGACACTCGGGCCGTTGCTGGAGTACGACGCCAGACGGGGCACGCTTTTGGTGGAGACGCTGCGGGCGTACTTCGCGGCCGGGGGCAACCTGTCGCGTGCCAAGGAGGACCTGCACATCCACGTGAACACGGTGGCGCAGCGCCTGGAGCGGATCGGCCAGCTGATCGGAGCTGACTGGCAGCGCCCCGGCCGGGCG
Organism: Nocardiopsis sp. M1B1; assembly: GCF_052466615.1. Taxonomy (NCBI): domain Bacteria; kingdom Bacillati; phylum Actinomycetota; class Actinomycetes; order Streptosporangiales; family Nocardiopsidaceae; genus Nocardiopsis; species Nocardiopsis sp. M1B1. Next base: position 58,202 of record NZ_CP196194.1, on the reverse strand, counting down.
CTGGAACTCCAGCTGGCCCTGCACCTGCACGGTTTACTGGACCGGGGCGTGGACCTTCTGGGCGACCAGAGCAGCGGTTGAGCGCACAGCGACGGCATGCCCTAGGAAGTCAAGGTAGAGCCTCCCACGGTGGTGCGCCATAGGAGGTTGAGCCCTCCACAAAGCCGAACCACCCGCCCGTAGAGCGCACAACGGCGGTGCGCCGTAGAGGGTCGAGTGGAGCGTCCCGTGGTGGTGCGCCGCAGGGGGTTGAGCCCTCCACAAAGCCGAACCACCCGCCCGTAGAGCGCACAGCAGCGGCATGCCGAAGACGGGGTAGAGCATCCCGCGGTGGTGCGCCGCAGGGGGTTGAGCCCTTCGCAAAGCCGAACCACCCGCCCGTAGAGCGCACAGTGGCGGTGCGCCGTAGGGGTCGGGGTGGAGCGTCCTGTGGTCGTTCACCCCTGGGGGGTTGGCGTAGGGCGTGCCGGTGACGGCGACCAGGCACCCGTAGGGCGTGCGCGTTCCCCATCCGCCCCTGGGGGGTGGGTGGTCGTGGTGGGTTCTGGCTTCGAGGTTGAGTGCTGGGGGCGGGGACCGACTGAGAGCAAGTTCGCCCAGCGAACTTGCCGAAGGAGATCCCTGCACGCCGGTCATTTGAGGTGTCTGGTGGGCGTCACGAAGGGGTTCGGGAGGTCGCCGGTGGGAACGCCCACCGGGAATCTCCCTCAGCCATCTGGGGTGGGGGGTACACGGTTCCGGCCAAGAGCGACCATGAAGCCCCGCGCGTGACCGCGCGTCGTAGGGGGTCCGCACGTTGTAGAGCCTCCCTGCGTCAGCAACCACGCACCCGTAGAGCCCGGGCTGGCGCTGGGGACAACGGGGTTGGCGTAGAGCCTGCCGGTGACGGTGCCTGCGTCAGCGACCACCCGCCCGTAGAACCCGGTCTGACGATGGACCCAACAGGGTTTCAGGGCAACCGGCGCGGCGCACCACCAGCCCGCGCTACGGAACACCGGGCGAACCACCCCCGACGAGCGCTCGGACGTGCTCTGCGACCAGACCGGCGGTCGGGGAGAACAGCGGACTGTAGTGGTTGTCGTCGGGCAGCTCGACGGTCACCACGCCCTCGGGGAGCCCGGCGAGGCGCTCGGGCGTGTACAGCCCCGGGCTCTCGTCCAGGAGTCCCCGCGCCGTCCAGAGCAGGCGGGCGGGACAAGGCAACCTGTGGACGGCGCCGAGCGCGTCCGGGTCGGCCAGGACCTGGGCCCCGTCCGCGCGCACGGCCTCCTCGTCGCAGGCCGAACGCATGGCGGGCGGCTCCCCCACCAGGTCGCGCAGGACGTAGTGGTCGGTCCAGGTGTTCCAGCGTCCGGCGAAGGCCGGATGCCCCCGCCAGAACTCCCGGTAGTGGTCGGGGTCCTCGAAGGTCATGCGCAGACGGGCCATGGCGGGTCCGAGCACGGCGTCGATGTCGGTCCCCGGCGGGACGGGCAGCCCGTACCCGCCGTCGACCAGCAGCAGTCCAGACACCCGTTCGGGGTGGCGGACGGCGGCCAGGCAGGCCACGAACGCGCCCATGGAGTGGCCGACCAGAACGGTCCGTTCCACCCCGTGGGCGTCGAGCACGGCGATCATGTCGTCGGCGTGCGCGGCCAGTCCGCGCGGTCCGCCCAGGTGTCCGCTGAGGCCGCGCCCGCGCAGGTCGGGGGCGACCAAACCGACCTTGCCCAGGTGTCCGCTGAAGCCGCGCCCGCGCAGGTCGGGGGCGACCAGACCGACTTCGCCCAGGTGTCCACTGAGACCAACCCCGCCCGGGTGTCCACTGAGACCAACCCCGCCCAACTCAGGAGCAGCCAGACCGGCCCCTCCCAACTCCGCGGCCACCCGGGCGAACGAATGACCGTTGGCGGTGATGCCGTGGACGGCCAGGACGGGGATCGTGGAACGGCCGCCCCAGCGGGTGACGGCGAGGTCTCCTCCGGCGACGGGGACGGTGTACTCGTCCCCGTCGGTCCAGACGTCGGTCATACCCGTGCTGTCCGTCATGCCCCTGCCATCCGCCATATCCGTGCCATCCGCCATGCCCGTGCCGTCCGTCATGTCCGTGCGTCCTTCCTGTCGCGCAGTGCCGAGCGGTCGCGCAGTACCGAACGGACGCGCAGTACCGAACGGACGCGCCCGGGGAGGGCGACGAGACCGCCCGGGAAGAAGAACACCATCAGCACGAACAGCGTGCCGAGGATGAACAGGGGCTGGGACAGCGGCGCGGCGATCCACGCGGGCAGGGCGGCGAAGGCCTCGGAGCCGCCCAACTGGAGGAGGCGGTGGTCGGCGTAGGTGTACAGGGCCGCGCCCAGCAGCGGTCCCCAGCGGGTGCCCGCCCCGCCCAGGGCCACCATGACCAGCAGGGTGAGGGTGAACTCGGCGGTGGTGATGCCGGGGGTGACGCCCCCGGTGACGAGCAGGTAGACGACGCCGCCCAGGGAGGCCAGGCCGCCGCCGACGGTGAACGCCGCCAGCTTGTAGGGGTAGGGGTTGACGCCGAGGACGGCGACGCGCTGCTCGTTGACGCGGATGCCCTGCCAGACGCGGCCGACGGGGGAGGAGGTCAGCCACCACACCACGCCGACGGCGAACGCGGCGAAGGCGACGGCCGCCCAGTACAGGTTGACGGTGTTGGCCACGCCCACGAACGCGTCCGGGACCATGTCGGTGTTGAGTGACAGCCCCTCTTCTCCACCCGTCAGGCGTCCGGGGTCGCGGGAGATGAGGATCGACCCGGCCTGGGCGAAGGCGAGGGTGACCATGGCCAGGGCGATGCCGTTGACCCGCAGCGAGACCGCGCCGAGGAGCAGGGACAGCAGGGTGCCGCCCGCGACGGCGACCGGCGCCGCCCACACGAGCGGGAGTTCGACCACCCGCATGAGCAGGGCGGCGGTGTAGGCGCCGCAGGCGAAGTAGAGGGCGTGCCCGAAGGAGAGCAGGCCCACCCTGCCGTACAGCAGGTCGTAGCTGGTGGCCAGGCCGCCGAAGACGAGGCAGAACGCGAGCAGGTGCAGGGTCGGCGGGCTGTTGAGGGCGCCCTCGAACAGTCCCGGGACCCGCAGGGTGGAGAAGGGCAGGCAGAGCGCCGCCGCCAGGACGGCGGCCGGGACCGCCCAGCGGGGCAGGCGGCGCACGCGTGCGCTCCCCCCGGAGGCCGCTCCGGGGGACTCGGTGCCCCGGAAGCCCTGAGAACCCCGGGAACCCCAGGGACCCCGGAAACCCCAGGAACCCCAAGAGCCCCGAGAACCCCGAGAACCCTGTGAACCCCGAGAACCCTGTGAGCCCCGAGAACCCACGTCGGTGTCGGTCATCATGCCACCCTCTCCGCTGACTTCTTCGCGGTCAGGCCGCCCTGCCTGGTGAGCAGCACGAGCGCCAGGACGATGACCACGGCGATGTCGCCGAGTCCGGCGACGGTGTAGTAGTTGGCGAACTGCTGGATGAGGCCGACCGCGACGGCGGCGATCGCGCAGCCGGTGAGCGAGGCGGTGCCGCCGATCACCACGACGATGAACGCGAACACCAGCAGGGACATCCCCTGGGTGGGGGTGACCACGCCGAAGTACAGTCCGCCCAGGGCCCCGGCCAGTGCCGCGGCGGCGCCGCCGATGGCGAACACCAGCGTGAACGACCTGCGCACGTCGATGCCCAGCGCGGTGACCATGGCGCGGTCCTGCACGCCCGCCCGCACGACGAGCCCGTAGCGGGTGCGCGAGTTGAACAGCCACAGGGCCGCGAACACGGCGGCGGCGGCCAGGATGAGCAGGAACCGGTCCCGGGGGATGTTCACGCCGAGGACCGCCACGGTGCCGCTCACCAGTTCGGGCTTGGGGAAGGTGAGCGGGTCGGCTCCCCAGACCGCCTGGATGAGTGCGGGGACGGCCAGGCTGAGGCCGACCGTGGCGAGGATCTGCTCGCGGTGCCTGCCGTAGAGCGGGCGGATGACGCAGAGTTCGACCAGGGTGGCGGCCAGGGTGCCCGCGCCGACGCCGAAGGCGACGGCGAGCAGGAAGCCGAACCCGTCCGGCCCGGCGCCGGGGAGGTGCTCGGCCGCCCACCACGTGCCGTAGGCACCGAGGGCGAGGAAGGCGCCGTGGGCGAAGTTCAGCACGTCCATCAGGCCGAAGATGAGCGAGAGCCCGGAGGCGATGAGGAAGTACAGGGCTCCCAGGCCGAGCCCGGTGATGACGAGCAGGACGACGGTGCTCACGCGGTCCGCCTCCCTTCGGCTTCGACGGCTTCAGCTTCGGCGGCTTCAGCTTCGGCGGGTCCGGCTTCGGCGGGTTCAGCTTCGACGGGTTCAGCGGGTTCGGTTCCGGCTTCGGCTTCGACAGTGGCGGTGGCGCTGGCGGTGGCGGTGGCGGTAGCAGTGGCGGTAGCAGTGGCAGCGGCGGTACGGGAGACGCCCAGCAGCCCGCGGACGCGGTCGGCGTCGTCGAGCAGCTCCCGGGCGGGTCCGGTGTGGGTCACGCGGCCCGCGTCGAGCACCACGGCCCGTTCGGCCACCCGGCGGACCAGGGACAGGTTCTGCTCCACGAGCAGGACCGGCACCTGTTCGGCGGCGCGGGCGACGGCGTCTGCGACCTCGCGGACGATGCGGGGGGCGAGGCCCTTGGTGGGCTCATCCACGACGAGGAGCTTGTTGTCGTTGAGCAGGGCGCGGCCGATGGCGAGCATCTGCTGCTGGCCGCCGGACAGGGTGCCCGCGGGCTGGTCGGCCCGTTCGCGGAGTTCGGGGAACAGCTCGTGGACGAGGCCGTAGCGCGGTTCGCCGGGGCGGCGCTCGGCCAGGCGCAGGTTCTCGGCGACGGTGAGCGCGGAGAAGACGCCGCGCTCCTCGGGTACGTAGCCGATGCCCATGGTGACGATGGCGTGTGTGGGGCGAGCGGTGATGTCCGCGCCGTCGAAGGACACCCGGCCGGTGCGGGGAACCAGGCCGAGCAGCGCCTTGACGGTGGTGGTCTTGCCGACGCCGTTGCGGCCCAGGAGCGCGGTGACGCCCCGGCCGGGCACGGCGAGGGACACCCCCTGGAGGATGTGCGAGCCCTCGATCCACACGTGCAGGTCGGCCGCGTCCAGCAGCGGCCCCCCGGCGTTCACGCCCCGTCCCCGAGGTAGGCGGCCTGCACCTCGGGGTCGGCCATTGCCGAGTCCGGGTCGGTGAGGGCCAGTAGTGCGCCGTGGTGCATCACGGCCAGGCGGTCGGCCATGTCGAGGAGCACCTCCATGTGGTGTTCGACCATGAGGACCGTGCAGCCCTGTTCGCGGTGCACGTCCCGGATGACGGTGGTGAGTTCGCCTACCTCTCCGGCGCTGACCCCGGCCATGGGCTCGTCCAGGAGGATGAGGCGGGGGCGGCGGGCCAGGAGGAGGGCGAGTTCGAGCTTGCGCTTGTCGCCGTGGGAGAGGTCGCCCGCGAGGGCGTCGGCCCGGTGGGAGAGGCGGACCAGGTCCAGGACGGCGGCGGCCTCGGGGCCGCCGTCGGGGGTGGCCGGGCGCCAGAAGCGGCGCGACTCCCCGGTGCGGGCCTGGACGGCCAGGCCGACGTTGGCGCCGACGGTGAGGTCGCCGAAGACGCTGGAGGTCTGGAAGGTGCGGCCCATGCCGAGCCGGGCGCGGCGGTGGGGCGCGTGGCGGGTGATGTCGGTCCCGGCGAGGCGGACGCTGCCGCCGGTGGGCCGGGTGAGGCCGGAGACCAGGTTGAACAGGGAGGTCTTGCCCGCGCCGTTGGGCCCGATGAGGGCGACGAACTCGCCCTCGTCCACGGCCATGGTGACGTCGTCGACGATGAGGGCGCCGCCGACCGACCAGGTCAGGTCCTCCAGGGCCAGGACCGGGACGGCGCCGGGGGCGGGGGCAGGAAGAGAGGCGGCGGCCTCGGCGACCGCGGTCCCGGTGGAACCAGTGTGCCCGGCAGGTCCGGTGGAACCGGTGTGTCCGGCAGATCCGATGGGACCGGTGGAACCGGTGTGTCCGGTGGCCATGCCTACTCCGCGACCGCGGGCTCGACGTCCGCGGCGGGGATCTCCGCGACCAGTTCGGGATGGGCGTCCTCGCCCTCTCCGACCAGTTCGACCTGGTACATGGGCTGGAGGAGGGCGTGGTCCTCTGCGCGGATGGTGAGCTCGCCCTTGACGCCGTCGAAGGTCCAGCCCTCCAGGGCGTCGATGCGCTCCCGGACGCCGTCCCCGGCCCCGGCGGCGTGCACGACCATCTGCGCGGCGGTGAAGCCGTCGGGGGTGAAGAGGTCGACGGTGCCGCCCGCCTCCTCGACGGACTCCTTCATGGTCCGGGCCAGCTCGGTGTCGGAGGCGCCGTCGAAGTAGTGGGAGAGGAAGGAGATGCTGCCGCCCGCCTCGCCGAAGACCGGGTAGGACGGCTTGATGTCCAGTCCGGTGACGACCTCGGTGGAGTCGAGGATGCCCTGCTGGTCCAGGGCCCGCCACATGGCGGAGGCGGTCTCTCCCGCCCAGGCGACGAAGACCAGGTCGGGTTCGGCCTGGCTGACCTGCTCGGCGAACGGGGTGAGGTCGGTGGTCTCCGGCGGGGCCAGGACGCTGTCGACATCGGCCCCCTCGGCCCCGAGGACGTCGGTGACGGCGGCGACGTTGTCCTGGCCGAAGGCGTTCTGCTGGGCCAGGACCAGGACTTCCGCGCCCTCGGGGTCGTCCATGAAGGTTCCGGCGGTGAGGATGTCCTGGTAGGTCTGGCGCCCGGAGCGGAAGGTGTGGTCGTTGACGCCGGTGACGGCGTCGGTGGCGGCGGGCCCGGAGATGAAGAGGATGTCGTTCTGCTCGGCGAGCGGGGCGACCTGGACGGCGATGCCGGAGGCGGTGGACCCGGCGATGATGTCGTGGCCGGTGCCGATGAGGTCGCGGGTGGCCGTGACCGCCTTCGTGGGGTCGCCGGCGTCGTCCATGTACTCGACCTCGATCGGGCGGCCGTCGATCTCCATCGTGCCGCCGGTGGCGTGGTCGAGCCCGGCCTCGAAGCCCTGCCGGTACTGCTCTCCGTAGGTGGCGAGGGGGCCGGTGGCGGAGTAGACGATGCCGACCCTGATGGGCGCGTCCCCGCCTCCCCCGGCGGCCTCGCCGGGGGCTCCGCAGGCGGTCACGGCGAGGACGACCGCGCAGGAGGCGGCGGTCAGGGGGGTCTTGCGCATTACTGTTCCTCCAGTCGGCACCCGCCTGTCCGACACAACCGCCCGAGCTGGGGGATGGGGTGCCAACCCGAAGGTAGAACCGGGGTGACCCGTTTCACATGTAGCGGGCACATACATTCGGTCCCGAATCGGTGTACGGGGAGCCCACAGGCGCCGCACGGCCGTACGAGCGCCGACCCTCCCCCTTGACCTCAATATTTGTTGAGGTAGAAGAGTGGCCTCCGGGCGCCGCGCCGGGGCCCGCCCGGACCGGGTTCCGGGCCGCCGTCGTGAACGGGAGAAGAACCATGGCCGAGACGATCCTGGTCACCGGGGCCACGGGCAACACCGGCCGCCACGTGGTGGCGGGGCTGCTCGCGGAGGGGGTCGCCGTGCGGGCTCTCGTGCGGGATCCGGGGAGGGCGCGGCTGCCCGAGGGCGTCGAGGTCGTCGAGGGAGACATCACCGATCCCGGAGCCGTGTCCGCCGCCGCCGGGGGAGCGGCGGGGGCGTACCTGCTCTGGCCGGGGTACGGCACCGAGGGGATCGAGGAGACCGTGGCCGCCCTGACCGGGCACGTGCGCCGGGTCGTCTACTTCTCGGCGGTCGCGGCAGGGGAGGACGCCGACAGCGTGTGGGGGAGGGTGGAGGCCTCCGTGCGCGCCTCCGGACGGGAGTGGACCTTCCTGCGCGTCACGGGCATGGCCGCCAACACCCTGGTCTGGGCCGAACAGGTCCGCGCCGGAGCGGTCCGCGCTCCCTACGGCCGTGCGTCGCGCTCGCTGGTGCACGAACGCGACGTCGCGGCGGTCGCCGTGCGGGCCCTGCTGGACGAGGGGCACGCGGGCAGGGCCTACACGGTGACCGGGCCCGAGTCGCTGACCCAGGCCGAGCAGGTGCGGATCCTCGGGGAGGAGACGGGGCGGCCGGTGCGCTGGGAGGAGCAGCCCGAGGAGGAGGCCCGTGCCGAGATCGCCGAGACCATGGGCGCCGACTTCGCCACCGCCGGGCTCGCCTACTGGGCCTCCCTCGTCGAGGCCCCCGAGCCGGTCTCGGGGGACGTCGAGGCGGTCACCGGCCGGCCCGCGCTGACCTTCCGCGCGTGGGCGCGCGAGCGCGCCGGGGAGTTCACCGCGGGCTCGTCGGCCTGATCCCCGGGCCCTGGGCCCCGGGCCCGGCACGCGTCGCGCCAAACAGCCCGGGGACGGCCCGGTGACGGCCGCCGGGACCGACTGCCGCCGGGACAGGGAACGCCCCGGCACCGGAAGCGCCCCGGCACGGGGCGGCGGCGCGCCTCAGCAGGAGCCCTTGTCCTCCCACACGCCCCACTGGTCGCTGCTCGGCGGGTAGCCATGGATCCACCAGCGCGCCTCGTACTCGCGGCCCTCGTGCTGGACGCGGTCGCCGGTGTCGTACACGGTGCCCTCGTTCCACTGGGGGGCGTCGCAGGAGCCGCCGCCTCCGCCGCCTCCGTCGCCGCGTCCGCGGCCGTCGTCGTCATCTCCCCGGCCGCCCCAGCCGTCCTGGCCGCCCCGGCCGTCCTGCTCCTCCTCGTCGGCACGGGGGTCGTCCTCGTCGGAGGGGGAGGCCTCCTCCTCGGACTCCTCCTCTTCCTCCTCCGGCTCCGGGCCGAGGGAGACGGTGAGGGAGACGGCGGCCTCCTCCGGCAGGATCGTGCCGGGTTCGGGGGTCTGCCCGCTGACCTCGCCGACGGGCGCGGTGTCGTGGTGCTCCTCGGTGACCTGTACGACCAGGCCGAGCCCGGCCAGGGCGGTCGCGGCCTCCTCCTGGCCCATACCGACCAGCGTGGGGACGATGACGCCTTCGCTCACGCTGAGCACGACCGGCTCCTCGCGGTCGCCCTCCTCGCCCGCCGCGGGCTCGGTGGACAGGACGGTGCCCGGGGGCTGGTCGGGGGAGTGCTCCTGGACGATCTCGATACCGGTGAACCCGGCCTGGCGCAGGGTCTCGCGCGCCTCGTTCTCGGTGCCGCCGACCACGTCGGGAACCTCGGAGTGCCGCGGCCCGGTGGAGACGTGCAGCAGGACCTCGGCCCCCCGCGCCACGTCGCTGCCGGGCGCGGGCGTGCTGTCGGCGACAGCCCCGGCGCCGACGCTGTCGCTGTAGGCGTCCTCGAAGCGCACGGCCAGGTCCATGCCCAGCCCGGCCAGCCGCTCCTCGGCCTGCTCGCTGGAGGCGCCCACGAGGTCGGGCAGCGCGACGCGGCCGTCCGGGACCAGCGCCCACCCGGCCGCGAACAGGACCAGGACCAGCACGCCCGCGGTGACCAGCACGGGGACGCGCCGCCACAGCGGGGCCGGCGCGGCGCGCTCCTCCCGGAGCTCCGGCGGGGCGTCGGTGATCACGGGGATGGGCCGGGTGTCGACGTCGGCGGTGTTCACCGGGGCCCCGGGCAGCGACCGCAGCACCTGTTCGACCACGGTGAGGTACTGTCCCGCGTCGCGCGGGCGGTAGCGCGGGTTGGGGTCAGTGGCGTTGGCGACCAGCATGTCCAGGTCGGACGGCAGGCCGGGGACGACGGCCGAGGGCCGCAGAGGATGGGCCTCCGGGTCCGCGGGCACGCCGGTCAGGAGCGTGTACAGGAGCCGCCCGACGGCGTGCACGTCGGTACGGGTCTCGGGACCGGCGTCCTCCTCCGCGTCGAAGAGCAGGGGGAAACCGGTGACCCGCACGCCTCCCGCACCGTCCACCACGACCGTGTGGGGGTCGAGCGCGCCGTGCACGACGCCCGCGCCGTGGGCGGCGTCGAGCGCGGTGAGCGTCCCGGCCACGATGGCCAGCGCCGCCTGCACCGGGTAGCGCAGCCCGCCGCCGCCCTCGCCCAGCGCCTCCGCGAGGGTGTGCCCCGACAGGTACTCGCCGACCGCGTACACGTGGTCACCGTCGCGGCCGTGGCCCAGGACCCGGGCGATCCCCGGGTGGGACAGGCTCTCCAGGGTCTGGGCGCGGTCCAGGAACGCGTGCACGGCGCCGTGGTCGCCCACCAGCCAGGGGTGCAGCACGGTGACCGTGACGGTCTGGTCGCCGCCGAGGTCGTGCGCGACGTGGACGGTTCCCGAGGCGCCGCTGCGCAGCCGCTTCCCGAGGATGTAGCGCTCGTGCAGCGTGATGCCGAAGAGGGGATCGGGAGTGGGGGTCTCCATGGGACGGATTCTATTCCCCCACACCCTTCCGAATCCCACGTTCCCGGGTCATATGCGGACATGCGCCGAACAGTAGGGTCGACTCGCAGCACCCCTGGTACCGAAACGTTGTGAGGCCCCTGTGAACCTCCCCTCCCCCGGAACCCGCGAGGACCGCGCGGTCGGCGTCCTGCTCGGCGCGGCGTGCGGCGACGCCTTGGGCGTTCCCTACGAGTTCGGTCCGCCGCTCGCCGAGGACAGGGTCCCGAAGATGGTCGGCGGCGGTCTGGGCCCCTACGCCCCGGGCGAGTACTCCGACGACACCCAGATGGCCGTGTGCATCGCCGAGGCCCTGCGCGAGCACCGCGACCCGCTGTCGGCGGAGGCGCTGCGGCACACGGCGGACGCCTTCCTGCGCTGGAGGAACGAGGGCGCCACCGACATCGGCAACCAGACGGCGTGGGTGATGCGCCGTGCCGGACACGCCTACCGGCGTCCGGAGGTGGCCGAGGTGATGGAGCGGGCGGCGGCGGAGCGCTTCGCCGAGGGGGTGCCGAGCGCGGGCAACGGGTCGCTCATGCGCACGGGGCCGCTGGCCCTGGCCTACCCGGACGACCCGCGGGGCCTGGCCGCGGCGGCCGACCGCTACAGCCGCCTCACCCACGGCGACCCGCTGGCCTCCGAGGCCTGCGTGCTGTGGTGCGAGGGGATCCGGCACGCGGTCGCGCACGGCGACCTGGCGGGCGTGCGCGCGGGTCTGGAGCTGCTGCCGCCCGAGCGGCGCGGAGCGTGGGCGGCGTGGCTGGACGAGGCCGAGGAGCGCCCGCCGCGGGCCTTCAACCCCAACGGGTTCGTGGTCACCGCCCTCCAGGCGGCGTGGTCGGCCGTGGTGCGCGAGCCGGACGGGTTCACCCCGGCGCTGCGGGCCGCCGTGCGCGCGGGCGACGACACCGACACCGTGGCCGCGATCGCCGGGGCGCTGCTCGGCGCCCGGTGGGGCGCGGGCGCGATCCCGGGGGAGTACCTGGAGGCGGTGCACGGGTGGCCCGGCTACCGGGCCGGGGACCTGGCCGAACTGGCGCTGCGGATCGCCGGGCGCCGCTGAGGCGGCGGTTAGCCTGGCGGTGTCCCCTCGTCGGAGGACCCCCTCCGAACGACCTTCACGACGACATCGAGGTGTGCCATGTCCGGTGGACTGAACTGGGTACGTGCGGACGAGCACCCGGAGCTGCTGGCCGACCCGGTCCTGGCCGCGGTGCGCGGCCGTGAGGACGCGCGTGTGGCGCCCATCGACCCGGAGCTCGCGGACACGGCGCAGTTCTGCGAACGGTACGGGATGCCCCTGGCCACCAGCGCGAACTGCGTGGTGGTCGCGGCCAGGCGCGGCGGCGAGGTGTCCTACGCGGCGTGCATGGTGCCGGCCACCCAGCGCGCCGACGTCAACGGGATCGTCCGCCGCCGCCTCGGCGCCCGCAAGATCTCGTTCGCGCCGATGGACGAGGCCACCGGGCTGACCGGGATGGAGTACGGCGGCATCACGCCGCTCGGCCTGCCGGAGGGGTGGCCGGTCCTGGTGGACGAGGCGGTCGCCGCCGAGGCCGAGGTCGTGGTGGGCAGCGGGGTGCGCCGCTCCAAGCTGCTGGTGCCCGGCAAGCTGCTCGCGGACCTGCCGGGCGCCGAGGTCCTGGCGCTGACCAGGTAGGGGGAGCGGCCACGCGGCCGGGCGGGTCGCCCGGCCGCGTGTCGACACGTCCACATGCGGATTCGTCTCCGTGCGGGCACGAATGTCGACAAATCGATGTGTGGTTTCGGCGTGCTCCGCCCCGGTTTGCGGCTGGTTCCGAGCTGGTACCGAGCGGTGTGCGTCCGGTGCCGGTCCCGGCGTCGGGAGCGCCGGTCAGGGGGCGGCGCCGACCTCCGCCACCCAGGCGGTCTCCACGAGCACGGTGTAGTTGTTCACCCTCGGCAGCCCCTCCTCTCCGGGGGACTCCACGGCGACCGTCTCGTGGTAGAGCGGTGCGCCCGTGTCGGCGTCGAACATGATCCTGCGCTCCAGGACGATGCCGTCCCCGGCGTCCTCCTCGACCAGGAACAGTTCGCCCTCGCGCCCTTCGCGGTCCCTGGCCGTGCCCGCGTACCGCACGTCCTCCTGCGCGGCGAGCGCGCGCAGCGCGGCGGCCTGCACGTCGGGGCCGACCGGGGCCTCCTCGTACAGCAACTGGAGGGCGTACACGAGCCCGACCGCGGGGGAGGGGTCCCGCGTGGCCCCGGAGGCCTGGCCGCCGACCGCCAGGAGCTGCTCAGCGAGCTGGTCCGGGTCCGCGGTGAGGCTGCCGGGCTCCAAGGTGAAGAACATGCCGTTCCCGCCCTCGCCGCCGCCCCACTCGAACTCCTCGGGCCCGCTCTCGAAGAGCCACCGGAGCGGGGCGGGGTCGCCGCCCCCGTGCTCGGGGAGGCTCGGGGTGGAGACGCTGCGCCCGGACTGGTGCGGGGTGCGCCAGACCTGCTCGTCCGTCGGCAGGACGCCCCAGCCCGCCTCGCCGGTGTCGGCGTCCTGGGAGTAGGTGAAGGTCCACTCCGCGGTGTGCACGTAGGCGACTTCTCCCCCGACGGGCGGCGGGGGCTGCTCCTCGGCGGCCTCCGCCAGGGCGAGGAGGTGCTCGCGGCCCGCGGGCGCGTCGGCGGCCAGGGGGACCTCCAGCGGCGCGGGGGGCGGACCGGCGTACGCGGGCTGGACGGAGTTCCAGCCCAGGGTCCCGAGCACGGCCACGGCGGTGAACGCGGCGGCGGCGCCCAGCGCCAGGCGCGGGGCGGTGCGCCGGGGGGTCAGGCCGCGGACCCGGAGGCGGTCGCCCGAGGCGATCGCCTCGATCCGGGCGAGGTCGCGGGCCACGGGGTCGGGGCGGACGGAGGCCGCGGGGTCGTGCGCGGCGAGCATCCCGCGCACGGCTTCGGTGTCGCCGCGCAAGCCGCGGCTGGCGGGGGTACGGTTCACTTCTCCTCCACGGGAACTCGGACGTGCGTGGGGCCCGGCGTCGCCGGACGCGGTGGGGACTGGTCCCGGCCGGTCGGGGACGAGGAGTCCAGGAAGCGCTCGATCCGGCGGCGGGCCCGGTGCAGGCGCACGCGCACGGTGGCGGTGGTGCAGCCCAGCACCCGGGCCGCCTCGGCCGGTTCCAGGCCCTCCCAGGCCAGGAGCATCACCAGTTCGCGGTCGGTGGCGCTGAGCTGGTCCAGGGCGCGCAGCGCGGCGTCGCGCTCCTCCACCTGGTGGACGGTGTCGGCCGTGCCGGGGACGTCCGCGGCGGTCTCGGCGCTGAGCACCTCGCCTCGTCGGCGCTCGCCGCGCAGCCGGGTCCGGATGACGTTGCGCGCCACCCCGTAGAGCCAGGGCAGGGGCTGCTCCTTGGGCAGGCGGTCGTACCTGCGCCAGGCGACGCCGAAGGTCTCGGCGGCGACGTCGTCCGCGAGGTCCGGGCCCAGGCGGCGCACGGCGTACCGGTACACGTCGCCGTGGTAGCGCTCGAAGAACCGGGTGAACTCGCTCTTCGCGGGTTCCTCCGTGTCCGTGTCCTCACTGCTCATCGACTTCCTTCCGTGCGGTCTCACCCCCTTCTGTCCGGTGGGGCCTCCGTATTACAGGGTCGGACCGGGGTTCTGCGCGCGCGGGCGCACGGGTTCTCCCGTCGGCGATCCGGGGGTCCGGGCCAGCCCTCCGCGCGGACCTGTGGACAACGGGGGGGAAAGGGCAGGTGGGAAGCGGCGCGGTTCCCCCGGGACTATTTACTGACCGATCGGTCTGTAATACTGTTCGTCAGAGAGCACAGCCCGAGGAGAGGACCGTCCGGTGCCCGAAACACTCCAGAGCTACGCGCGGGGAGCATGGTTCACCCCCGCGGACGAGGGCGCGCCCCTGGCCGACGCGAACACCGGTGAGACCATCGCCCGGATCTCGTCCGTCGGCCCCGACGTCGCGGGGATGGTCGACCACGCGCGGACCGTCGGCGGCCCCGCGCTGCGCGCGCTCACCTTCCACCAGCGCGCGAACATCCTCAAGGAGGTCGCCAAGCACCTGACGGGGTACAAGGAGGAGTTCTACGCCCTCTCCCACCGGACCGGCGCGACCGCCCGGGACACCGCCGTGGACGTGGACGGCGGTTTCGGCACGCTCTTCAGCTTCTCCAGCAAGGGCCGCCGCGAGCTGCCCAACTCCACCGTCATCCTGGACGGGCCCCTGGAGCCGCTCGGCAGACAGGGCACGTTCGTGGGCCAGCACGTGTACACGTCCCGACCGGGCGTGGCCGTGCAGATCAACGCCTTCAACTTCCCGGTGTGGGGCATGCTGGAGAAGCTCGCCCCCGCCTTCCTCGCGGGGATGCCCAGCATCGTCAAGCCCGCCGGGCAGACCGCCTACCTCACCGTCGCGGTCGTGCGGCGCATGGTCGAGTCGGGTCTGCTGCCCGAGGGCTCCCTCCAGCTCCTCGTCGGCAGTCACCGGGGCCTGCTCGACGCCCTGGGCCCGCAGGACGTCGTGGGCTTCACGGGGTCCGCCGCCACCGGCGCCATCCTGCGCAACCACCCCAACGTGGTCAGCGGAGGCGTGCAGCTCAACGTCGAGGCCGACTCCCTCAACTGCTCGATCCTCGGCCCGGACGTGACCGAGGAGGACCCCGAGTTCGACCTCTACGTCAAGCAGGTCGTCACCGAGATGACGGTCAAGGCCGGACAGAAGTGCACCGCCATCCGCCGCGTCATCGTGCCCGCGGCGATGGCGGAGGCCGTCACCGGGGCCCTGACCGAGCGCCTGGCCAAGGTGGTGGTCGGCGCGGCCGACCACCCGGACACGCGGATGGGCGCCCTGGTCTCGCTCGACCAGCGCGAGGAGGTCCGCAAGGCGGTCAAGGCCCTGCGCGCCACCAGCGAGGTCGTCTACGGCGACCCGGAGAGCGTGGAGGTGGCCGGGGCCGACGACGAGACGGGCGCGTTCATGTCCCCGATCCTGCTGCGCGCCGAGCCCGGCGCGCGGGAGCCGCACGAGGTGGAGGCCTTCGGTCCCGTCAGCACCGTGATCACCTACGACGGCGTCGCCGAGGCCGTGGAGCTCGCGGCCCGGGGCAGCGGCAGCCTGGTGGGTTCGCTCGTCACCCGCGACCCCGACGTGGCGCGCGAGGTCGTCCTGGGGCTGGCGCCCTGGCATGGGCGCATCCTGGTGCTCAACCGCGACGACGCCAAGGAGTCCACCGGGCACGGTTCGCCGCTGCCCGTGCTGGTGCACGGCGGCCCCGGCCGCGCGGGCGGCGGCGAGGAGATGGGCGGTGTGCGCGGCGTCAAGCACCACATGCAGCGCACCGCCGTGCAGGCCCCGCCGGACATGGTCACCGCGATCACCGGCCACTGGACCACCGGCTCCGAGCGGACCGTGGGCGACGTGCACCCGTTCCGCAAGGACCTGTCGCAGCTGCGGATCGGCGACACGATCCGGTCGGCGGAGCGCACCGTCACCCGGGCCGACATCGACCACTTCGCCGAGTTCACCGGCGACACGTTCTACGCGCACACCGACGAGGAGGCCGCCGCCGCCAACCCGCTGTTCGGCGGGATCGTGGCGCACGGCTACCTGGTGGTGTCGCTGGCGGCGGGCCTGTTCGTGGACCCGGCCCCGGGCCCGGTGCTCGCCAACTTCGGCGTGGACAACCTGCGCTTCCTCACCCCCGTGAAGGAGGACGCCACGATCCGGGTGACGCTGACCGCCAAGCAGATCACCCCGCGCACGAACGCCGACTACGGCGAGGTGCGCTGGGACGCCCTGGTCACCGACCAGGACGGCGAGGCCGTGGCCACCTACGACGTGCTCACGCTGGTCGCCAAGGGCGAGGAGTAGGCGGGGAGACGAGTCGGCCTGTCGACAAGGTGTCCTGTCGTCATCCCGTCCTGCCGACAGGACGCCGCGTCATGCCAGGGCCCCGGCCGGGCGGAAAACCCCCGGAACCGAACCGGGGGCGGACGGACGGCATCAGACAGCGACGGGGGCGAGGGGCCGTACCGGCTCCCCTCGTCCCCTCCCGTTCACCGGCAGACAGAAGGACCGCCATGACGCCATCGCCCCACCGTGAGTACGGCAACCCACCCCTCTCCCGGCGCCGCTTCGCCCGGATCGCGTCCCTCGGGTTCGCGGCAGGCATCGGAGCGACCGCTCTCGTCCCATCGTCACCTGCGGCCGCACGAACGGACGGCCGGGTCCACTTCGACCGCGCGGCCAGACTCGCCGGGGACGACCCGGTGCTGAGCAAACTCGTGACGGCTCTGACCCCCGGCGTTGTTCCTCCCGAACTGCCCGCCCCGGCCCCGGTGAAGCTGTTCGACGACCTGGCCATGCTGAGTGTGGGGTTCGTACACGCCATGGCCGTGCTCACCGACGACGGAATCGTGCTGATCGACGCGCTCAGGTCCCCCGAGGACGCCGAGAACGTGATCGTCCCGGGGCTGCGCGAACTGGGAGCCGATCCGGAGACGATCAAGTACGTCGTCGTCACCCACGGCCACTACGACCACTTCGGCGGAGCGCAGTATCTCGCCGACCGCTACGGTTCACGCGTGCTGATGTCACCGGCCGACTGGGATCTGCTCGAACGCACCCGCCCGGACCACGCCCCCGTCCGGGACCTGGAGACCACGGACGGCCAACGCCTCACGCTCGGGGGCACGACCATCCGCCTGTACGACACCCCCGGGCACACCGCAGGTACCGTCTCGCCCGTCTTCCCGGTACGGGCGGGTTCCGAGAGCCACACGGCCATGTTGTGGGGCGGTACCCGACCGCCCGGGACTCTCACGGAGCTGCGTACCTATCTGTCGTCCATCCACTCGTTCCGCACCCGGATACGCAGGGCCGGGGTGGACGTGGAACTGGCCAACCACCCCATCGACGACGGACTCGCGCGTGCCGAGCAGGTCCGCAACGAGCCCGGCGCAGACAACCCCTTCGTGATCGGCCGACAACGGACGGACCGGTTCATGGCAGTACTGGACCTCATGCTGCGCGGCTGGATCGCCGATGCCCGGGACGGCGGGGAGGAGTAGGTCCGTCGCCGTACAGGCGAACGGACGCGCCCGCAAGCAGGAACAGCGTCAGACAGGCATGTCGGTAAGTAGACACGTCGTCAAACAGACGCGGCGGCGAACGGACATGTCGACTAGCCGACAGGCGGTGCCCCCGGCGGTGGCGTGGCCGGGGGCACCGCTCACTCCCCGTCCAGCAGCGCCGACGGGCCGGGCGGCCCGAGCCGCGCCCCCTCGCGCGCCGTCCAGTAGCGGCGCAGCACGTCCAGCACCACCGAGACCCGCAGGCCCGTGATGCCCGAGAGGCGCCCCAGGTCCGCGGAGAGGAAGTCGGCGAGCCCGGCCTCGTCGCGGAACACCGCGTGGTGGATGACGGACGAGGTCCCGGCCACGACCGAGACGTAGCGCGCGGAGGGGTGCGCCCCCAGCGCGTCGGCGACGCCGCCGATCTCGCGCGGGCTGACCTCCAGGGCCAGCACCGCCTCCACGCCCATGCCCAGCAGGGCGGGTTCCACCTCCACCCGGGGGCGCACCATGCGGCGCTCCAGCACGGACTGGACGAGGCGGTAGGCCGTGGACTGGCTGACCCCGAGCGCGCGGGCGACCTCTCCCGAACCGGCGCGCGCGTCGCGGTGCAGCATCCGCACCACGAGCGCCTCCTGCGCGCCGAGCGGGCCGCGGGGCCCCTCCGCCGCCCCGTTCTCCCCCGTGTCGGTGTAGGGGTCCAGCGCCCGGGACCGCGCGGGGTCGAGCCGGCCCAGCCGCCAGGAGTCGGCACGGCTCACCGCGCGCAGGACCAGGTCGGACCGTGTGGCCGCCACGCCCTCCACCGAGGGGATCCCGTCGGCGAGCAGGTCCGCCGCCCGGTCGCGGCGGAAGGGGTGGACGACGCAGTAGACGTCGGACCCGCCGCTGGTCACGGCCGTGAACTGCGTCTCGGGCCGCTCCGCCAGGCGGCGGGCCACCCGCCGCGAGTGGCCGGGGGCGGTGGTGATCCACACGTGGTGCGGGTGGGCGTCGGAGAGCAGCGGCCAGTCCACCTGGCCGACCACGCGCACGGACCGCTCGGACTGGAGGCGCTGGAGCCGCCGCCCCACGGTGCTCGCCGAACTCCCCACCGCCTCGGCCAGGGCGCTGACCGGCGCCCGGGGCGCCAGCTGGAGGGCGGCGACCAGGTCCATGTCGAGTTCGTCCAGCACCGCTTCCGCCTTCGCCAAGACCGCTGTCACCAAATATGCCGCATGGGATGAATGATTCCACCACTTTATCGCTGGTGGTTGACATATCCATCCACCACACATGCAATGTACTGGTCAACGCAGCGAGGGAGGGGCGCCAGCCCGCCCGGACGTCAGGGGAGCACGGGTGACCACGACCGATTCCACACGCCCCAGGCTGCCGATGCGGCTGCTCCTGGGCTCCCTCCAGGTGGTCGAGCGGGTGGGCAACAAGCTGCCCCACCCGTTCTGGCTGTTCACGATCATGGCCGGGATCGTCATCGCGCTCAGCGCCCTGCTCAACGCGCTGGGCGTCTCCGCGGTCTCACCGGTGGACGGCGAGCGCATCGCGGTCCGCAGCCTGCTCTCGCCCGAGGGCGTGCAGACCATCGTCGGCGACGCGATCGACAACTTCGCGACCTTCCCGCCGCTGGCGATCATCATCGTGGTCATGCTCGGGGTCTCGGTCGCCGAACGCAGCGGCCTGCTCAACGCGATGCTGCGCGGCAGCGTCACCAGGGTCCCGGCCCGGTGGCTGACCTTCGCCGTGGCGCTGACCGGCATCACCGGCAGCGTCGCCTCCGACGCCGCCTACGTCGTGCTCATCCCGCTGGGCGCCCTGCTCTTCAAGGCCGCGGGCCGCAGCCCCGTCCTCGGCCTGGTCGTGGCCTTCGCCTCCGTCTCCGCCGGATACAACGCGTCCCTGCTCATCACGCCCACCGACGCGCTCCTGGCCGCCCTGAGCACCGAGGCCGCCTCGATCATCGACCCCGGCTACACGGTCACGGCGCTGGACAACTACTTCTTCAGCGTCGTCTCCGCCGTCGTGCTCGCCGCCCTGATCACCCTCGTCACCGAGTTCCTGCTGAGCAGGCGCTCCGAGGGCCTGACCGAAGACGGCGACGGCGAGGGGGACCGGGAGGCGCGGGAGCTGGGCTCCATGACCCTCACCGACGCCGAGCGCCGGGGGCTGCGCAACGCCGGGCTGACCGTGCTGGCGGCCGTGGCGGTCCTCGCGGCGGCGCTCGCGCCCCCGGCCTCGCCCCTGCGCGGGGAGGACGGAACGGTCCTCGGCTCGCCGATCATCACCGGGGTCGCCTACGTGCTGGGCATCCTGTTCCTGCTCGCCGGAGTCGTGTACGGGCGCGCCACGGGCACCGTGGCCTCGGCGCGGGACGTCCCCGAGGCGATGACCGCGGGAGTGCGGGACCTGGCGCCGGTGGTCGTGCTGTTCTTCGCGGCCTCGCAGTTCCTCGCCTACTTCCGATGGACCGGGATCGGCGAGGTCGTGGCCATCCGCGGCGCCGCGCTGCTGGACTCGGCGGGGGTGCACCCCCTGGTGCTCTTCCTCGGCATGATCGTGTTCTCCACGGTGCTGAACCTGCTCATCACCAGCGGTTCGGCGCAGTGGGCCCTCATCGCGCCGGTCTTCGTGCCCATGTTCATGCTCCTGGACGTACCGCCCGAGACGACCCAGGCCGTCTACCGCATCGCCGACTCCAGCACCAACGTCATCAGCCCGATGAGCCCGTACTTCGTCATGGCGCTGGGCTTCCTCCAGCGCTACCGACGGGACGCGGGCATCGGCACGCTGATCTCCCTGACGCTGCCGCTGTGCCTCACCGTCCTGGTCGGCTGGACCCTGCTGTTCCTGGGCTGGTGGACGCTCGGCATCCCGCTGGGACCGGGTGTCCCGGTGCGCTGACCACCTCCCTCCCGCCCCGGGCGGGGTCCCCTGCCCACCGCAACGAAGAGAGTGACAGATGAGCCAGACGGTGACCGCGAGACTGGCGGACGCGGCCGAGCGCGCCCTGCCCGGCATGATCGACGACCTGCGCGCCCTCGTGGAGCTGGAGACCCCCAGCGGCGACAGGGACCTGCTGTCCGCCGGGCTGGACGGCATCGAGGGGTGGCTGGCCCGGCGGCTGGGCGCGCCCGAGACCCGGGTCCGCTACGACGGCGGCTCCTTCGGCGACGTGCTGGAGGTGTCCTACCCCGGCACCGGGGCGGGGACCGTGCTCTTCGTCAGCCACTACGACACCGTCTGGCCCGCCGGGACCCTGGCCGAGTGGCCGGTGACGGTCGAGGGCGACCGGTTCAGCGGCCCCGGCTGCTTCGACATGAAGGCCGGGATCGTGCAGAGCGCCTGGGCTCTGCGGCTCCTGCGCGAACTGGACCTGCCCCGGCCCACCGTGCGGATGCTGCTCACCGGGGACGAGGAGATCGGCAGCCCCGCGTCGCGCCCGCACATCGAGCGGGCCAGCGAGGACGTGGACCTGACCCTGGTCCTCGAACCCAGCCGGGAGGGCATGCCCAAGACCCGGCGCAAGGGCATGGGGATCTTCGACGTGGACGTGCGCGGCGTGGAGTCCCACGCGGGCCTGGACCCCGCCGCCGGGGCGAGCGCCGTGCACGCCCTGGCCCAGGTCGTGCCCGCGCTCACCGCCCTGTCCGCGCCGGAAGCGGGCACCACGGTGAACGTGGGCCTGGTCTCCGGGGGGACCGGGTACAACGTCGTCGCCGGGCACGCCCGCTGCGGGGTGGACGTGCGGGTGCAGGACCCCGCCGAGATGGCCCGCGTGGACGCCGGGCTGGCCGCGCTCGCCGCCGCCGACCCGCGCGTGGCGGTCGCGGTCACGGGCGGGTGGAACCGTCCTCCGATGAACCCCAACCCGCCCTCGGAGAAGGCGTTCGGTCTGCTGCGCGAGGTGGCCGGGGAACTGGGCGCGTCCCTGGAGGAGGTCTCCGTGGGCGGGGCCAGCGACGCCAACTTCGTCTCCGCGCTGGGCCGCCCGGTGCTCGACGGACTGGGCGCGGTGGGCGCCGGTCCGCACTCGCGCGACGAGCACGTCCTGGTCGGCGGGACGCCGCACCAGGTCGCCCTGGTGGCGGGCCTGATGGCGCGGATCGCGGGCAGGTAGGGCGGCAGCGCCCGGCCCCGCCCGGGACGACATGTGGACGGGTCGCCATGGGGATGAGTCGCCATGTGGACGAGTCGACACGCGGCGGTCCGACGAGCGCGGGACCGACCGCTCCGGCGGCGGCCGGACCGGCACGCGCGGGGGCGCCCCGGGACACCGGGTCCCGGGGCGCCCGCTCCGTCCCGGCCTACAGGCGGGCGACGGCCGCGGCCGGGTTCTCCATGGCGTCGGCGACCACGCGCATGAAGCCCGCGGCGGCCCCGCCGTCGCACACGCGGTGGTCGAAGGCGAACGACAGCTGCGTGATCTTGCGGACGGTCAGCTCTCCGTCCACCACCCACGGGCGGTCCATGATCCGGCCCAGGCCCAGGATCGCCACCTGCGGGTGGTTGATGATGGCGGCGCTGCCGTCCACACGCAGCGACCCGTAGTTGTTGAGGGTGAAGGTGCCGCCGGTCATCTCGGCCGAGGAGGCCCTGCCCTCCCGTGCGGCGGCGGTGAGCCGCCGGATCTCGCCGTCCAGCTCCGTCGTGGTGAGCCGGTGCGCGCCCAGCACGGCCGGGGCGACCAGGCCCCGTTCGGTCTGCACCGCCAGGCCCAGGTTGACCCCGTCGTACTGGACCAGCTCACCGCGTTCGGCGTCCACCCTGCCGTTGAGCTCGGGGTGGGCCCGCAGGCCCGCGACCACGAACCGTGCCACGTAGGACATCAAGCCGGGTCCGGACGGGTCGGACTGCCGGAGGCGGACCAGCTCGGTCGCGTCCACGTCCACCCAGACGGTCGCCTCGGGGATCTCGCTGCGGCTGCGGGACAGCGACGCCGCCACGCTGCGGCGGAACCCGCTCATGGCCACGCGCCGGGACTCGGCCAGTCCCGTGCGGGCGTCCACGAACCCCGGTGCGACGGGCTCCGGACCAGAGGCGGGAGCGGCGGGGTCGGCGGCGGGGTCGGCAGCCGGGGCCCGCGCGGCATCTATCGCCTCGCGCACGTCGCGCCGGGTGATGAGTCCGCCCGGGCCGCTCCCGGAGACCTCGGAGATCCGCAGCCCCGCCTCACGGGCCATCTGCCTCACCAGGGGCGAGGTGACCAGCGGCGGCCGCACGGACGCGGGAGCGGCGGGTGCGGTGGATCGGACCGGGGCCGCGGCGGCCGGTGCGGCGGAGGCGGGTGCGGCGGGCTGCGCCGGGCGCGCGGGCGGGCGCTCACGCGGACGCCGACGGCGCCCGGAAGCCGCTGCCTCCGGCGTCCCGTAGCCGATCAGCACGTTGCCCGAACCCGTTCCGGCGCGCTCCTCCTCGCGGTAGCGCTCCCCCTCCGCCGACGCCCTCGCGGCGTCGGACCCGGACGCGGCGTCGGACCCGGGACCGTCGGTCACGCTGATCAGGGGGCGCCCGACCTCCACGACCCGGCCTTCCTCGCCGTGCAGCTCGCTGACGGTGCCCGCGAAGGGGGAGGGGACCTCCACGATCGACTTGGCGGTCTCCACCTCCACGATCGGCTGGTCCAGGGCCACGGTGTCGCCGACGGCCACGAGCCAGCGCACCACCTCGGCCTCGGTGAGCCCCTCTCCCAGGTCGGGGAGGTCGAAGGTCTGCGTCGTCACTGGTCCTCCCACTGAAGGTCGTCGACGGCGTCCAGGATCCGGTCCACGCCCGGGAGCTGGAAGCGCTCCAGCTTCGGCGGCGGGAAGGGGATGTCGAAGCCGGTGACGCGGCGCACCGGCGCGGCCAGGGAGTGGAAGCAGCGCTCGGTCACCCGCGCGACGATCTCCGAGGCGACGCTGGCGAACCCGCTGGCCTCGGCGACCACGACGGCGCGCCCGGTGGAGCGGACCGCCTCGCACACGGTGGCGTCGTCGAAGGGGACGAGGGAGCGCACGTCCACCACCTGGAGGCTGCGGCCCTCCTGGGCGGCGGCCTCGGCCGCCTCCAGCGCGGTGGGCACCGAGGGGCCGTAGGCGATGAGGGTGGCGTCGGTGCCGGGGCGGCGCACCACGGCGCGGCCGATGGGCGGCTCGGGCGCGGCCAGGTCGATCTCGTCCTTGCCCCAGTAGAGCTTCTTGGGCTCCATGAACACGACCGGGTCGTCGGAGGCGATCGCCTCGCGCAGCAGGAAGTAGGCGTCGGCGGGCGTGGACGGGGTGACCACGGTCAGGCCGGGCGTGTGGGCGTAGTAGGCCTCGGAGGAGTCGCAGTGGTGCTCGACGCCGCCGATCCCTCCCGCGTAGGGGACGCGGATGACCATGGGCAGCCCGACCCGGCCGCGGGTGCGGTTGCGCGTCTTGGCCACATGGCTGACGATCTGCTCGAAGGCCGGGTAGGCGAACGCGTCGAACTGCATCTCCACCACGGGGCGCATGCCGTTCATCGCCATGCCCACGGCCATGCCCACGATCCCGGACTCGGCGAGCGGGGTGTCGAAGCAGCGGTCCTCGCCGAACTCGGCGGTGAGGCCGTCGGTGATGCGGAAGACGCCGCCGAGGGGGCCGACGTCCTCGCCGAAGACGTACACCGCGGGGTCCTCGGCCATGGCGTCGCTCAGGGCCCGGTTGAGGGCCTGGGCCATGGAGAGCTTGGTGGGGTCGGTCGCCATGTCAGTTGCCCTCTCTGCTCAGTTCGTCGGCCAGGAAGGCGGCCTGCTCGTCCAGCTGCGGCGTGGGGGTGGCGAACACGTGCGCGAACAGCTCGGCGGGCTCGGGGTCGGTGTCCCGGGCGACGCCCTCGCGCATGGCGGCGGCCACGGCCTCCGCGTCCTCGGCGATGCGCGCCTTGCGGGCCTTGGTGAGGACGCGTTTCCTGGTGAGGTAGGCCTCCATGCGCAGCAGGGGGTCGCGGGCCTCCCAGGGGTCCACCTCCTCCTGGGTGCGGTACCGGGTGGCGTCGTCGGCGTTGGTGTGCGCCTGCATGCGGTAGGTGTGCGCCTCCACGAGCTGGGGGCCCTCGCCCGCCCGCGCTGCGGCCACGGCCCGGTCGAGCACGGCGAGCACGGCGGGGGTGTCGTTGCCGTCCACCCGTTCCGCGTTCACCCCGTAGCCGACGCCCTTGTGGGCGAGCGAGGGGGCGGCGGTCTGGCGGGCCAGGGGGACGGAGATGGCGTACTCGTTGTTCTGCACGAAGAACACGACCGGGGTCCGGAACACCGCCGCGAAGTTCAGCGCCTCGTGGAAGTCGCCCTCGCTGGTGGCGCCGTCGCCGCACAGCGCCATGACCACGGTGTCCTCACCGCGCAGGCGGGCGGCGTGCGCGACGCCCACCGCGTGCAGGAGCTGGGTGGCCAGCGGCGTGGCCTGCGGGGCGACGCGGTGCGCGTAGGGGTCGTAGCCCGAGTGCCAGTCGCCCTTGAGCAGGGTGAGCACCTGTACCGGGTCCACCCCGCGCGCGACCACGGCGGCGGTGTCGCGGTAGGTCGGGAACAGCCAGTCGCCCTCCGCCAGGGCCATGGCCGCGCCCGTCTGACAGGCCTCCTGCCCGTGCGAGGAGGGGTACACGGCCAGGCGGCCCTGCCGCACGAGGGCGCTGGCCTGGTCGTTGACGCGGCGGCCGATCACCAGGGATGTGTACGCGGCGAGCAGCCGCTCCCGGTCCGGGAACGGCAGGGCGGCCCCGTCCACCGGGCTTCCGGTCTCGTCGAGCAGCCGGACCGGCTGCTCGGAGGGGAGAAGGTCCCGGTCATCAGCCATGGCGCCAGCCTCCTGTGTCAGAAAGATGTGTTCAGACACATGGTGCTGTTCATTGCCATCTGTTCGCCACAACCACGCAAAACTCAAGAAAACGTCGAGGATTTCGCCCGGATTCCTGGCCACACGTCCAATCGTGTGACCCAGAACACCCCCCGGTGTGGACAAGTGGCCCGAACCGCCGCGCCGCGTCCCCGCGCGGGCACGGAGCGGCGCCGCGGTGGTTAGCCTGGGGCGGTACCGAGCCGCTGCGCACACCACACCACCGGGAAGAGGGGACCTCGTGAGCGACGAGCGCGAGAACCTGGACTACGGGCTCTTCGGCACCGCGATCCGCGACCTGGCCCGCGCGATCGCCGACGACGGGTTCGAGCCCGACATGATCCTCTCCATCGCGCGCGGCGGCCTCTTCGTGGCGGGCGGCCTGGGGTACGCGCTGGACGTGAAGAACCTGCACGTGGTGAACGTGGAGTTCTACACCGGGGTCGGCACCACGCTCGACATGCCCGTCATGCTCCCCCCGGTGCCCAACGTGGTCGACCTCGGCAGCAAGAGGGTCCTGGTCGCCGACGACGTCGCGGACAGCGGCAGGACCCTCAGGCTCGTCCACGACTTCTGCGCCGAGCACGTCGCCGAGGTCCGCAGCGCGGTCATCTACGAGAAGCCGCGGTCCCTGGTCAAGTGCGAGTACGTGTGGCGGCACACCGACCGGTGGATCAACTTCCCCTGGTCGGTGGAGCCCCCGGTGGTCAGCCGCCCCGACCAGGTCCGCGACGCCTGACCGCACCCGGCGGCCCCGACCGCCGCACGGCCGTCCTCCTCCCCCGCCCGAGCCGCGGGGAGGAGGACGGCCGCTCCTCAGTCCCCGGCCGTACGGGCCTGCGGAACTGCGGCCGCGTCGGAGCCCCCGCGCTCCGCCTCCCGCTCGGCCAGCCTGCGGCGCTGGGGCACCACCGTGTACTTGGGGTCGGCCACGGACTGCTTGCCCGCCTGGAAGACGCCCAGCCGGGTGCACGCGGAACCGGCCAGCAGGGCGGCGCCGCTCACCGCGGAGGCCGCCCGGCTGCGGCGGCCCAGCACCGCACCGGCCGCACCGGCCAGGGTGAGCGTCCTGGCCGCGCGCATGAGGGCGCCCGCCTTCCCCTGCCGGTAGGGCTCGCCGGACAGCCCCATCCGACGCTCCATGGCGCCGGAGACCGCCGTCTCCACCAGGGCGCCGCCCACCGCGGCGCGGCGCGCGGGACCGCTCTGCGCCAGGGGCGCGGTGACCAGGCCCATCCCGCCCGCGGCCGAGGCCGCCGAGGAGGCGAACACGAACGGCATGTACCGGTAGCCGTCGTGCCAGGACGGCACGGCGGTGTCGCACACCAGCGGCGCCGTGTAGGTGGCCACGAGCGGGCCCACCATCCCGGCGCCCAGGGTGGCCGCCCGGCCGATCCGCGGGAACCACCCGGTCGCGGCGGTCACCGCGGCGACCCCGGCGAGGGGGCCGTAGGTCATGAGGATCCAGGACCCGACGCTCATCGGCGAGGTCGGCTTGACCACCCGCAGCATGTTGAGGAAGCGCTCGGGGCGCCCCAGGTCGTGGATGAGCGCGGCCGTCGAACCGGAGATCGCGCCCAGGGCCGTGTACTTGAGGGGGCGGGCCAGCTCCGGGCGGCCGGTCAGCTCGGCGCCGGCGGCCAGCACCGACGAGGCCCCGGCGAGCCCGCCCAGGAACAGGTAGCCGCCGATGTCGGAGGCCTTCCACACGATCTGGTTGAGGACCGGCTTGCCGTAGTAGGAGCGGAACTCGGCGTCGGGCACCCGCGTGGGCTCGCCGCGCCCCTTCTTCCTGCGCCGCCCCTCCCCGTGTTCGCGGCGCTGCTCCTCCCCGACGACGTCGGCGGCCCCAGTGACGGCCTCCCGCCCGGGGCGCTGCCCGCGCATGCCCTCCTTGGTCACGTCCGACGAGCTCATCAGCGCCTCCCCACGAACGTCGCGGCCGCTCCGACCACCAGCGCCGCCGCAGCGACACCTGCGTGCCGCCACATCGACGGCAGGTCCCGGGTGGTCACCACCGGGTCCGGCGGCAGCCCGTAGACCTCGGGTTCGTCCAGCAGCAGGAAGAACGCCCCCGCGCCGTCCACCCCGTCCTCGGGGTCCTCGCCGTACAGGCGGGCGGAGGACACCCCGGCCTCGTGCAGGTCGGCCACCCGCGCCTCGGCGCGCGCACGCAGTTCGTCGAGGTTGCCGAACTGGATCGAGTCGGTGGGGCAGGCCTTGGCGCAGGCGGGCTCCAGGCCGTCGCCGATCCGGTCGTAGCACAGGGTGCACTTCCAGACCCGGCCGTCCTCCTCGCGCTTGTCGATGACCCCGTAGGGGCAGGCCGGAACGCAGTACCCGCAGCCGTTGCAGATGTCCTCCTGCACCACCACCGTGCCGAACTCGGTGCGGAACAGCGAGCCGGTCGGGCACACGTCCAGGCAGGCGGCGCTGGTGCAGTGCTTGCACACGTCCGAGGACATCAGCCAACGGAACTCGCCGCGCTCGTCGGCGCCCGTGGCGGCGCCGGGCAGCTCGAAGGACGGCATGCCCAGGTCCACGGCCCCGGGGCGTCCCACGCCCGGGTCCTGGTGGCCCAGGGGCTCGCGCTGTTCGACGAAGGCCACGTGCCGCCACGTGTCCGCGCTCAGTCCGCCGCTGTTGTCGAACGACATGGACGTGAAGTCCAGGCCGTCCTCGGGGACCATGTTCCATTCCTTGCAGGCGACCTCGCAGGCCTTGCAGCCGATGCACACACTCGTGTCGGTGAAGAAGCCGACCCTCTCGTGCCTGCCGTCCCCGTTGCTCTCCGCGGACACGCTCACACCTCCAGTCCCGTCTGTTCCGTGATTCCGGCCCGCTCCCTGTACTCGCGCACCAGGTCGAGGCGCTCGGCGCCCCGGGGCCTGCGCCCCGGCCGGATGTCGGCCGTGATCGCCTTGACCTCCTGGATGTGCACGTTGGGGTCGAGCGCGATGGGCATCAGCTCGTTGACCGCGTCCCCGGTCGTGTACCCGTTGGGCCCCCAGTGGTAGGGCATCCCGATCTGGTGGACCACCCGCCCCTGCACCCGCAGCGGCGCCATCCGGTCGGTGACCATGACCCGTGCCTCGATGGCGTTGCGCGCCGTGACGACGGTGGCCCAGCCGCCGTGCTCCAGCCCACGCTCCTCGGCCAGCTCGGGCCCGACCTCGCAGAAGAACTCGGGCTGGAGTTCGGCCAGGTAGGGCGTCCACCTGGTCATCCCGCCCGCGGTGAAGTGCTCGGTGAGCCGGTAGGTCGTCACCACGTACGGGAAGACGTCGGAGCCGGGCGTGCCGGGGGCGGGGTGGTAGCGGTTGTACTCGTGCGGGTACAGCAGGCGCGTCGGGTTGCGCTGGTGCCCGTACAGCGGGTTCTCGAACGGGGTGTCCTGCGGTTCGTAGTGCGTGGGCATCGGGCCGTCGTTGAGGCCCGCGGGCGCGTACAGCCACCCCTTGCCGTCGGCCTGCATGACGAAGGCGTCCCGGCCTGTCAGCGCCGCGACGCCCTCGGCGTCCTCCGGCGGCACGTAGTCGGGGGCCTTGCGGTTCTCGAAGTCGGGGGTGTCGTGCCCGACCCAGCGCTCCCGCTCCGCGTCCCACCACACGAGGCTCTTGCGGGGGCTCCAGGGCTCCCCGTTCTCGTCGGCGGAGGCGCGGTTGTACAGGACGCGCCGGTTGTCCGGCCACGCCCAGGCCCACTCCCCGGCGATCCAGTCCTGTTCGGTGTGGGGCTTCCTGCGCGCCGCCTGGTTGACCCCGTCCTTGAAGACTCCGCAGTAGATCCAGCAGCCGCACGAGGTCGACCCGTCGTCGCGCAGCTCGGTGTAGACGGTGAGCGGGCGGCCCTCGGCGTCATGGCCGTTGATCTCGCGCAGGACCGCGGCGGCGTCGGGCTCGCCGTCCTCCTCCAGGGGGTAGTCCCAGGTGAGGTCGAGGACGGGGCGGTCCTTGGGGTCGTCGGAGCCGGCGAGGATGCCGCGGATCTCGCGGCCCAGGTGGTACATGAACCACAGGTCGCTGCGCTGGTCACCGCTCGGGCTGACGGCCTGATCGTGCCACTGGAGCAGCCGGTTGGTGTTGGTGAAGGTGCCCGACTTCTCGGTGTGCGCGGCGGCCGGGAAGAAGAACACCTCGGTGCCGATGTCCTCGGTGCGCATCTCACCGGACTCGATCTCCGGCCCGTCCTTCCACCAGGTGGCGCTCTCGATCAGCGAGAAGTCGCGCACGACCAGCCAGTCCAGCTCGGCCATGCCCATGCGCTGGGCCCTGCTGTTGGCCGAACCCACGGCGGGGTTCTCGCCCATGAGGAAGTAGCCCTTGCACTTCCCGGCGATCTGCCCCATCACGGTGTCGTAGTGGCTGTGGGAGCCGGTGAGCCGGGGCAGGTGGTCGAAGCAGTAGTCGTTCTCGGCCGTCGCGTGCTCGCCCCACCACGCCTTGAGCAGGCTGACGGTGTAGGCCTGCATCCCGTCCCAGAACCCCTTCCTGGGCTTGCCCGCGGCCAGGACGTAGGTCTCCAGGGACTGCTCCTCGTGCGCGTGGGGCATCGGCAGGTAGCCCGGCAGCAGGTCGAACAGGGTCGGCACGTCGCTGGAGCCCTGGATGCTGGCGTGTCCGCGCAGCGCCTGGATGCCTCCTCCCGGACGGCCGATGTTGCCGAGCAGCAGCTGGAGGATGGAGGCGGCCCGGATGTACTGGGAGCCGACCGTGTGCTGCGTCCAGCCCACGGCGTAGCAGAAGGCGCTGGTGCGGTCCCGGCCGGAGTTCTCGGTGAGGTGGTCGCACACCCTCCGGAAGGTCTCCTGCGGGATGCCGCAGACCTGCTCGACCAGCTCCGGCGTGTAGCGCGCGTAGTGGCGCTTGAGGACCTGGAACACGCAGCGCGGGTCGGTGAGCGTCGGGTCCTCCCTGGGCTTCTCCCGGATGACCGCGCCGCCCGCCCCCTGCTGCTCGGGCCGCCCGGAGTGGCTGGTGCCGAGGTTCTCCTCCAGCCGCTCCTTGAACAACTGGTCGCGGTTGCCGGAGGCGGCGGCGACCTCCGCGCCCTCGTAGCTCCAGGTGCTGGCGTCGTAGCTCTTGTCCTTCTCCGAGAAGCCGGAGAACAGGCCGTCCAGGTCCTCGGTGTCCTGGAAGTCCTCGCCGACGATCGTGGCGGCGTTGGTGAAGGTGCGCACGTAGTCGAGGAAGTACTTCTCCTCGGTGAGGACGTGGTTGATGATCGCGCCGAGGAAGGCGATGTCGGTGCCCGCGCGGATGGGCACGTGCATGTCGGCGAGCGCGCTGGTGCGGCTGAAGCGGGGGTCGACGTGGATGACCACCGCGCCGCGGGCCTTGGCCTCCATGACCCACTGGAAGCCGACCGGGTGGGCCTCGGCGAAGTTGGACCCCTCGATGATGATGCAGTCGGAGTTCTGCAGGTCCTGGAGGAACATGGTCGCCCCGCCGCGCCCGAAGGACGTCCCGAGCCCGGCGACCGTGGAGCTGTGGCACACGCGGGCCTGGTTCTCCACCTGGACGACGCCGAGCGAGGTCAGGAGCTTCTTGATGAGGTAGTTCTCCTCGTTGTCCAGTGTGGCGCCGCCGAGGCTGGCGATCCCCAGCGTGCGGTTCACCCGTTGTCCCTCGTGCTCCCGCTCCCAGGTCTGCTCGCGCGTGCGGACCACGCGGTGGGCGACCATCCGCATGGCGGTGTCGAGGTCGATCTCCTCCCATTCGGTGCCGTAGGGGCGCCGGTACAGGACCTTCTCCTCGCGCGCGGAGCCGGTGGTGAGCTGGAGGCTGGCCGACCCCTTGGGGCACAGCCGCCCGCGGCTGATCGGCGAGTCCGGGTCGCCCTCGATCTGGACGACCTTCTCGTCCCTCACGTAGACGTTCTGCCCGCATCCCACCGCGCAGTAGGGGCAGACCGACTTCACGACCCGGTCGGCCTCCTCGGTGCGGGACCTGAGGTCCTCTGACCGTCGGGACTTCGCGGCGGCCCCGCGCCCCGTCGGGTCGTCCCCTGTGAACTGCCGGTACACCGGCCACGACTCGATCCACGTGCGTACGCCCATGCTCGCCTCCGCCCCGGGCCCGGGGCCCGTCGATGGTCTCCAGGTCTGCCGCTACCCACGGACGAGGGGGAGCATGGGTCCGGATTCCCACCGTGCGCCGGGCGCGACTCCGGGAGGACGGGGACACGCCGCCCGTGGCGGTTCCATGGGGCTTTTGTGACGCGGCCCGGGCGGCGGTGTTTCACGTGAAACACCGGGGGAGGAGAGGACCGAAAATCCCCCTTTACGGACTTCCCAGGCGGGGGAAGGGTTGCGGTACTCCCTCCAGTTGGTAAGAACTTCCCCCGCCGTGCGTCCGGCACCGCGGCAGTGGGCAGGGGGCACCGGGACAGGGATCATGACGACGTGGTGGGGGACCAGTTCCATGACCGACGTATCCAGCCAGGGATCCGCGCCGGGAGACGACCGCGAGGTGCTCACGAACCGGCAGGGACACCCGGTCTACGACAACCAGAACCAGCGCACGGTCGGCGAGCGGGGGCCGGCGACGCTGGAGAACTACCAGTTCCTGGAGAAGATCAGCCACTTCGACCGGGAGCGCATCCCGGAGCGGGTGGTGCACGCGCGCGGGGCGACCGCGTTCGGCTACTTCGAGTCCTACGGCGCGTGGGGCGACGAGCCGATCAGCCG
The DNA here is from genome assembly GCF_052466615.1 of Nocardiopsis sp. M1B1. Lineage (NCBI taxonomy): Bacteria > Bacillati > Actinomycetota > Actinomycetes > Streptosporangiales > Nocardiopsidaceae > Nocardiopsis > Nocardiopsis sp. M1B1. Next base: position 26,288 of record NZ_CP196194.1, on the reverse strand, counting down.
CTACACGCGGGCCAAGCTCTTCCAGGGCAAGGGGAAGCGGACCGACATCGCGCTGCGCTTCTCCACGGTCATCGGGGGCAGGGACTCCTCGGAGTGCGCGCGCGACCCGCGCGGGTTCGCGATCAAGTTCTACACCGAGGACGGCAACTGGGACCTGGTGGGCAACAACCTGGCGGTGTTCTTCATCCGCGACGCCATCAAGTTCCCCGACGTCATCCACTCCCTCAAGCCGGACCCGGTGACCTTCCGCCAGGAGCCCAACCGCATCTTCGACTTCATGTCGCAGACCCCCGAGTGCATGCACATGCTGGTCAACCTGTTCAGCCCGCGCGGCATCCCGGCGGACTACCGGCACCAGCAGGGATTCGGCGTCAACACCTACAAGTGGGTCAACGACGTGGGCGAGACCGTCCTGGTCAAGTACACCTGGATGCCCAAGCAGGGCGTGCGCAGCATGACCGAGGCCGACGCCGCCAACCTCCAGGCGGACGAGACCGGGCACGCGACCAAGGACCTGCACGAGGCCATCGACCGCGGCGAGTACCCCGAGTGGGAGCTGCTCGTGCAGATGATGAGCGACGAGGAGCACCCCGAGCTCGACTTCGACCCGCTGGACGACACCAAGACCTGGCCGGAGCAGGACTTCCCGCCCAAGGCGGTGGGGCGGATCGTGCTCGACCGGAACGTGTCGGACAACTTCGCGGAGAACGAGCAGATCTCCTTCGGCACCGGCGTGCTCGTGGACGGCCTGGACTTCTCCGACGACAAGATGCTCGTCGGGCGCACCTTCTCCTACAGCGACACGCAGCGCTACCGGGTGGGGCCCAACTACCTCCAGCTGCCGGTGAACCAGGCCAAGAACGCCGGCGTGCGCACCAACCAGCGCGACGGCCTGATGGCCTACCACCAGGACTCCGGGGGCGAGAACCCGCACGTCAACTACGAGCCGTCCATCAACGGCGGCCTGCGCGAGGGGCAGTACCCCACGCACGACGAGCAGGGGCCGGAGATCCGGGGGCGGATGACCCGTAAGCGCATCTCCCGCACCAACGACTACCAGCAGGCGGGACAGCGGTACACGCTGATGGAGGAGTGGGAGCGCGACGACCTGGTGCGCAACTTCACCGGGCAGCTCTCCCAGTGCGACCGGCCGATCCAGGAGCGGATGGTCTGGCACTTCCTCATGGTCGACGACGACCTGGGGCTGCGCGTCGGCGAGGGGCTGGGCATCGGCCCGGGCGACGTGGCGCACCTGGAGCCGCTGCAGAGTCAGACCCTGGACGAGGGGGAGCGCCAGCGCATGGCCAACCTGGGCGAGAACGGCCCCCGGGACGTGTCGGGGCTGACGATGACCCACTGCGTGCCCAACAAGCGGCACGTGGTGGAGCGCTGAGGCGGGCGTGGTGGAACGGCTGGCACGGGCCCTCGCGCACGCCTCGTCCGCCGTCGGCAGGGGACTGCTGGCGGGAGTGGTCGGCACGGCGGCGATGACGGTCTCCAGCACCGCCGAGGCCAAGCTGCGCGGCAGGGGAGGCAGCACCTCGCCCGCCGACGCCGCCGGGAAGGTGCTCGGGGTGCGGCCGGAGGGCCCCTCGGGCGAGCAGCGGTTCAACACCGCGGTGCACTGGGGATACGGGGCCTCGTGGGGGGCCGTCCGGGGGCTGCTGGGCGCCATCGGGCTGCACGGGACCGCGGCGGCGGCCGCGCACCTGGCACTGGTGTGGGGCGGCGAGCAGGTCGCCCTCCCGGCCACGGGCACGGCGCCCCCGGCCTGGAAGTGGGGCGCCAAGGAGGTCGGCGTGGACCTGCTGCACCACACGGTGTACGCCTGCGCCACCAGCGCCGCCTACGAGTGGCTCGACCGGCGCTGACCCGCGGTCGTCCGGCCCCGGTCCCCGTGAGGGACCGGGGCCGGACGCGTGCGTCCCCGGCGCGGGCGCGGCCGCCCCGCGCGACGCGGCCGCCGCCCCGTGCGGGGCGGCGGCCGTCACCGTGTCACTCCCGCTCCGGGCGGGAGCCGCGCGGACGCGTCAGCGCCCGGCGCGGCTGCGCCGGGAGGGTGCGAGGACGATGGCGAGCGCCAGCATGCTCACCCCCAGCACCAGGTGCAGCCAGTTGTCGGCGTTGTTGAGCGGCACGATGTTCGTCGGGTCGCCGGACTCGACCAGCAGCCCGTAGACCCACAGCACCAGGTAGGCCAGGCCGCCGACGATGAGGTAGACGCGCGCCAGACCGGCGGTGCGCGCCATCGCCACCCCGGCCACGCCGAGGATCAGGTGGAGCAGGTTGTGCAGGATCGACACCTGGAAGATCCCCAGCAGCATGGCCTCGGAGTGGTGTCCGGCGAACTGCATCTGGTCGTAGTTCGTGGTCAGTCCGGGAATGAAGCCCAGCACGCCCACCAGCAGGAAGACGATGCCGTAGACGAGCGCGGCGATACGGATCGGCTTTCCGGGAATCCTGGTCACGCCCTGGGCCGATGTCCGGTTGGACATGGTCACCTCCACCGTGTCGCGTCCGTTTCATGGGTCCCTGTGATGCAAGGGGCTGATGGTGAACCATTACCCGATGTGATGCAGATCACTCACCTTGACGGGCGGTGCCGCCCACCGCCACACGCCACTGACCGGCCCCGGGCAGGGACAAACGTCCGGCCCCCGGCACGGGGGGGAGCGGTGACCGGGGCGCGGGAGCGGGCGGGCGGGGCGCCGCAGGCGCGGTGAGTGCGGACGCGGGAGTCGGGGTAGTCGCGCCAGCGAGGCACTCCCGCGGTGGACCGGGGGCCGTGAGCCGGCGGGGCGGGGCCCCGCGCGCGGCGGACGCGGCGCCGCGGGGAACGGTGCCGGCCGACGGCGTCGAACCCGGGAGGGAAGCGGTCATGGCGGAACTGGTGTCCGACCACGTACTGAAACGTCTGCGCGAGTGGGGGGTCGAGCGCGTCTTCTCCTACGCGGGCGACGGCATCAACGGCCTGCTCGCCGCGTGGGAGCGGGCCGGCGACCAGCCCCGCTTCATCCAGTCACGGCACGAGGAGCTGGCGGCCTTCGAGGCCACGGGGTACGCCAAGTTCTCCGGCCGGGTGGGGGTGTGCGCGGCCACCTCGGGCCCCGGCGCCATCCACCTGCTGAACGGCCTCTACGACGCCAAGCTCGACCACGTGCCGGTGGTGGCGATCCTCGGCCAGACCGCGCGCAGCGCGATGGGTGGCTCCTACCAGCAGGAGGTCGACCTGATGTCGCTGTACAAGGACGTGGCCAGCGACTACCTCCAGATGGTGACCGTCCCCGAGCAGCTGCCCAACGTGCTGGACCGGGCGATCCGGATCGCCGCGAGCAGGCGCACGGTCACGGCGGTCATCATCCCCGCCGACGTCCAGGACCTGGAGTACTCACCGCCCGAGCACGAGTTCAAGATGGTGCCCTCCAGCCTCGGCCTCCCCTCTCCGCGGTCCACGCCGTCCCCGGAGGGGCTGGCCGAGGCCGCCGAGATCCTCAACTCCGGCGAGCGCGTCGCCATGCTGGTCGGGCAGGGGGCCAGGGGAGCGGCGGACGCCGTCGTCGAGATGGCGGACAGGCTCGGCGCGGGGGTGGCCAAGGCGCTGCTGGGCAAGGACGTCCTCCCCGACGACCCGCCCTTCGTGACCGGGTCGATCGGTCTGCTCGGCACCCGGCCCTCCTACGAGATGATGCGGGACTGCGACACCCTGCTCGTGGTGGGCTCCAGCTTCCCGTACAGCCAGTTCCTGCCCGAGTTCGACCAGGCGCGCGCCGTCCAGATCGACATCGATCCGACCATGGTCGGCATGCGCTACCCGTTCGAGTGCAACCTGGTCGGCGACTCCGCGCAGACGCTGCGGATGCTGCTGCCGCTCGTGGACCGTAAGACCGACCGCTCCTGGCGGGAGAAGATCGAGGACGACGTCGCGCGGTGGAAACAGGTCCTCGAACGGCGCGCCCACGTGGACGCCGACCCGGTCAACCCCGAGCGCGTCTTCCACGAGCTGTCCCCGCTGCTGCCCGACGACGTGATGGTGACCGCGGACTCCGGTTCGGCGGCCAACTGGTACGCGCGCCACCTGGTGTTCCGCGAGGGCATGCGGGGGTCGCTGTCGGGCACGCTGGCCACGATGTGCCCCGGCGTCCCCTACGCCACGGGGGCGAAGTTCGCCCACCCCGACCGGCCGGTGGTCGCGCTCGTCGGGGACGGCGCCATGCAGATGAGCGGCATCAACGAGCTGATCACCATCGGTCACTACTGGAGGGAGTGGGAGGACCCGCGGGTGGTCGTCGCCGTCCTCAACAACCGCGACCTCAACCAGGTGACCTGGGAGCTGCGCGCGATGGGCGGCGCGCCGCAGTTCCTCCCCTCGCAGCGCATCCCCGACTTCCCCTACGCCGGGTTCGCCGAGAGCATCGGCCTGCGGGGGATCAGGGTGGAAGACCCCTCCGACGTGCGCGACGCCTGGCAGCGGGCGCTGTCGGCGGACCGGCCCTGCGTGGTCGAGTTCGTCACCGACCCCGCCGTCCCGCCGATCCCGCCGCACGCGACGCTCGACCAGATGGAGAGCGTGGCCAAGGCCCTGGCCAAGGGCGACCCCGAGGCGTGGTCCGTGGTCAAGCGGGGCGTCGTGTCCAAGGCGCAGGAGTTCCTGCCCGGAGGCGGGCGGGGAGACCGCTGACGCGGGATCGGGGGACGCGGGCATCCGCCCGGGGACGGAAGGGAGGCGGGACGTGGCTCCGCCCATCGAGGACTACGCGTTTCTGGGCGACATGCGGACGTCGGCGCTGGTCGGCAGGGACGGGAGCGTGGACTGGCTGTGCCTGCCCAGGTTCGACTCCGGCGCCTGCTTCGCCGCCCTGCTGGGCGACGGGGGCAACGGGCGCTGGACCATGGCCCCGGTCGGGGAGCACCGGGTCTCGGCGCGGCGGTACCGCTCCGACAGCCTGGTGCTGGAGACCGAGTTCCGGTGCGCGGACGGCGCGGTGCGGGTCGTGGACTGCATGCCCATCGGCGCGCACGGGACCGGTCTGGTGCGCCGGGTCGAGGGGGTGGAGGGCCGCGTTCGCATGCGGACCGAGGCCGTGCCGCGCTTCGACTACGGGTCCATCGTCCCGTGGGTGCGCAAGGACGGGCGGCGGCTGCACATGGTGGCCGGTCCGGACAGCTGCTACCTGGACTCCGACGTGGAGTTCGAGGTCGCGGCCCCGTCCAGGCCGGTCGCGGAGTTCACGGTCGCCGCGGGGGACGGCGTGGACTTCTCCCTGGTGTGGGCGCCGGTGCGGGCCCCCGAGCCGGACCCGCCCCACGTGGGCGCGCTCATCGGGCACACGGAGGAGGTGTGGCGGGAGTGGGCGTCCAGGTGCACCTACCGGGGCGAGTACCGCGACGCGGTGGTCCGGTCGCTCATCACCCTCAAGGCCCTGACGCACGCGCCCGGCGGGGGCATGGTGGCCGCGGCCACCACCTCGCTGCCCGAGCAGCTGGGCGGCGTGCGCAACTGGGACTACCGCTACTGCTGGATACGCGACGCGACGCTGACGCTGCTCTCGCTGCTGGAGTCGGGGTACGAACGGGAGGCGGCCGAATGGCGCGAGTGGCTGCTGCGGGCGGTGGCCGGTGAGCCCGCGCAGATGCGGATCATGTACGGGATCGAGGGGGAGCGCAGGCTGCCCGAGCTGGAGCTGGGCTGGCTGTCCGGCTACCAGGGCGCCCGCCCCGTCAGGATCGGCAACGAGGCGGCCCAGCAGTGGCAGCTCGACGTCTACGGCGAGGTGATGGACGTCTTCCACCAGGCCAGGGAGCACGGCATCCCGCCGCGGGAGCCGGCCTGGCGGCTCCAGCGGCACCTGATGGACTTCCTGGAGTCGCACTGGCGGGAGCCCGACAACGGGATCTGGGAGATGCGCGGACCCCGGCGGCACTTCACGCACTCCAAGATCATGGCGTGGACCGCGGCGGACCGGGCCGTCAGCGCCGTGGAGAGGTTCGGGCTGGAGGGCCCGGTGGACGACTGGAAGCGCCTGCGGGAGGAGATCTTCCGGGACGTGTGCGAGCACGGGTACGACCCCGGTCGGCGGACCTTCACCCAGTACTACGGTTCCGAGTCCCTGGACGCCTCGCTCCTGATGGCGAGCGCCGTCGGCTTCCTCCCGGCCACCGACGAGCGCATGCGGGGGACGGTGGACGCCGTCCAGCAGGAGCTGTGCAGCGGCGGCCTGGTCCAGCGCTACTCCATGGACGAGGGGACCCGGCACGTGGACGGCCTGCCCCCCGGTGAGGGCGTGTTCCTGCCCTGCACGTTCTGGCTGGTGGACAACCTCGTCCTCCAGGGCCGCGTGGACGAGGGCCGGGGGATCTTCGAGCACCTGCTGAGCCTGCGCAACGACGTGGGGCTGCTGGCGGAGGAGTACGACACCGGCGCGCGGCGGCTGGTCGGCAACTTCCCCCAGGCGCTGTCCCACATCGCCCTGGTCAACACCGCCTACGAGCTGGACCGGGGCCGCCGGGGCCCGGCGAGCCAGCGCGCGGAGTCGCGGGGGCGGTGACCGCGTCCCGGGGCGGCGGGTCGACAAGGCGACGGAGCGACAAGGAGACGCGGCGACAAAGCGACAGGGGACGGGGGACGGGGCGGCGGACCGGTCCGCCGCCCCGTCGCCGCCTACGTGCCGATCGTGGTCGGCTTGGTGCCGTCCGCGTACAGGTCCACGCCCTTGGGCTCCTTCACCAGGGTGACCCCCAGGAAGGAGACCGCGCAGGCCACGACGATGTAGACGCCGATCGACCACGAGGCGCCGGTCTCGGTGAGCAGCAGCTCGGCGATCGTGGGCGCGAAGGCGCCGCCGAGGATCGCGCCGAGGGCGTAGCCGATGGACACGCCGGAGTAGCGGACCTCGGCCGGGAACATCTCCGCGTACAGCGCCGACTGGGGGCCGTAGCTCAGGCCCAGGGTGAGCGTGAAGACGAAGACGCCCGCGAAGTACAGGTAGATGTTGCCGGTGTCGACCATGAACCACATCGGCACGGACCAGGCGGCCAGCAGCACGTAGCCGAGCTGGAAGGTCCGCACCCGGCCGAGCTTGTCGCTCAGGATGCCGCCGTAGAGCGTGGAGATGAGCCAGCCGAACGAGGCGAGGGTGGTCGCCAGGAGCACGGGGCCGCGGTCCATGCCGAGGCCGAAGTCCTCGACCGGCCGGGAGGCGTAGGTCGCCAGGTAGGCGATGACGAGGTACCCGGCTGCGTTGTTGGCGATGAAGATCAGCGCGGAGAGGACGACCTCACGGGTGTGCTTGCGGAACAGGCGGCCCAGCGGGGCGGAGGCCTCGGCCTTGCGCGCCTGCATGAGCCTGAAGACCGGGGACTCCTCCACGGACTTGCGGATGAGGTGGCCGACGATGATCAGCAGGAAGGACAGGAGGAAGGGGATGCGCCAGCCCCACTCCAGGAACGCCTCCGGGCCGATGGACGCGGTGATCACCCAGACGACGAAGGTCGCCAGGATCATGCCGCAGGGAACGCCGATCTGCGGGTAGGCGCCGAAGAAGCCGCGCTTGCCGACCGGCGCGTGCTCCACCGACATCAGCGCCGCGCCGCCCCACTCGCCGCCCGCGGAGAAGCCCTGGAGGATGCGCAGGACGATCAGCAGGACGGGTGCGGCCACGCCGATCTGGGCGTAGGTGGGCAGCACGCCGATCAGGCAGGTGGCGAGTCCCATCATGACCAGGGTCGCCACGAGCACGCGCTTGCGGCCGAACCTGTCTCCGAGGGCGCCCGCGACGATCGCGCCGAGCGGCCGGAAGAGGAAGGAGATGCCGATGGTCGCGAAGGACAGGATCTGGGCCAGGCCCGGGCTGTCCTCGGTCAGCGGCGACAGGAACAGGGGCGCGAGCACGAGGCCGGCGGCCTGCGCGTAGATGAAGAAGTCGTACCACTCGATGGTGGTGCCGACCATGGTCCCGGCGAGGACGCGCCGCCGCTCCCTGGTCTCGATCGCGCCGCCCGGCCCTGGGGCCGTCGAGTCGGAAGTTGCCATTGGTGCTCCGTATGTTCTCTGCCGACCGGGGGTCGGATTCCGCTCGTGGGCTCCTGGTATCGGCAGTCACGGTGACGACCACCCGCCCCTCCAGTCGCACAAGCGGCAGGAAGGACATGTCCGACACCGGACTGAGCCCCAGGACACCATGCCATGTGACCCAAGGCACTTTCTACACCGGGGGCTACTTTTCCCAGCTCGAAAGCCATGTCCTGACCGAACGGTCGGTTAGATGGATGGCACTGTCGGTGGCTCGCGGCCCGTGACCAGCCACGACCCCGCGCCGGTCGGACGACATGTCGGCGGATCGACGAGTCGACATGGCGCCGAGTCGGCTTCCCGGCAGAGGGGCGCCGTGAGCAGGGAGAAGCGGGGCACCCCGTCCGAGAGCGGTTATGTACAGCGGAAAACACCCGGTTAGCGACGGACCGGCGTGGAAAACTGACTATCACACCCGATATGTGATCTAGGCCACGGCTCTGTTCCCGCCGTCCCCACGACGAAACGCCCCCCAGGGAGTCATCAGGTGCCCACCATCGGACTGTCCCAGGCCATCAAGGAACTACGCGATGAACTCACCGCGGCGCAGAGGGAGAAGAAGGAGAATGGAATCGGCATCGAGATCGTCGAGGCCGAGGTCGAGCTTCTCCTGGAGGCGCGCGGGGAGGGAGCGGGGAAGGCCGGAGTGAGCTTCGGCGTGGTCTCCCTCGGGGCTGACGGGAAGGTCAGCCGCAAGAACACGCACAGGATCACGTTGAAGCTCGCCCTGACCGACGCGGACGGAGGGAACCTCGCGATCTCCTCCCGGAACAGGCCCGTTCCGGAGGGCGACGAGACCTCGGACCGCTAGTGGACAAGAAGCTCATCGCGGACGTCCGCGTCACGACGCGCGGAGGAGAGGGGGGTGGCGGAACCGGCTACCTCGTCGGTCCCACACTCGTCCTCACCGCGGCGCACGTGGTCGTCGACCACGCCCGTGTCAGCGTGTACCTGGGCACCGCACACCCCAGGAAGCTCGTCGGGTGCACCGTCCTCTGGTCGGACGAGACGATGGACATCGCCCTGCTGCGGCTGGATGTACGGCAGCCGCGGCCCCGGGTGCGCTGGGGCGGGTTCTCCGGGTACAGGAAGCAGGAGTACGACGCGCCCGGCTATCCCGACCTCGTGCTGAGTGACCGGATTCCGGAGCTGAAACACCTCAACGGGACCCTGCGCCCCCTCGAGGGCGAGATCAACAGGGAACTCAGGCTCGACATCCAGCACGAGTACGTCAACAAGGTCTCCTGGGAGGGGTTCTCCGGCACCGCCGTGTTCACCCATGGCCTGCTGGTGGGTGTGGTCTTCCGACACCAGGAGAAAACCGGTTACCTGCACGCCCGGTGCGCCTCGCGGTTCGCCGCACACCCGGACTTCGTCCGCCTGGTCGAGGAGGACACCGGGGAACCGCTGCTGATCGAGACCGCGGACGACCCCTCGCGCTACGAGAGGGCGCATGCCGCCGCCATGCGCTTCTACTACGCGCGACGCTCCTTTGTGAGGGAGGCCTGGCGTGAACGAGCCGTCCGCAGGCCCGCGCGTAGGCACAACGAGGGCGGGCAGGAGATGAGAAGCCCTTCCGCCCGGGAAGGCGGCCCCACGAGGCCGTCTGGGGATGGACGCGGGGCCGGGCGGCCGGTGTGGCCCCTGGCCGTCGCCGCCGTCGCGCTGCTCACCCTCGTCCCGAACGGCGTGTACTGGCTGCGGGCCAACGGACACCTGGGGCCGGGCCTGCCGTGCGCCCCGCCCACCGAGCTCACCGTGCTCACCACCCCGGACCAGCACGCCGTCGTCCAGCGGGCCGCCGACGACTTCTCCGCCCACCTCGGCGGCCGGAACGAGAGGAGCGGCTGCGTGCCCGTGCGCGTCAGCGTCACCGTCGCGGGCGGGGCCGCGCGCACGCGCGAGCTGCTGCGCGAGGGGTGGACCGACCTGCGGGCGGGGCCCCGCCCGCACGTGTGGCTGCCGGACTCCAGCGCGGAGGTCGCCCTGCTGCGCGGGGACCCGGGCGACGCGCCCGGCCTGGAGGCGGGGGAGGGGAGCGCCACCAGGCTCACCCCCGTGGTGCTGGGGCTGCCCGAGTCCGCGGGTGACATCCCCGCGTGTTCGGGGACCGACCCGAGCGGAGCGCGTTCGAACCTCGTCGTCTGCACGGCTGCGGCGGCGGAGGCCGGGCTCCTCCTGGCCCGCCCCTCGCCGGAGGACTCGGTCTCGGCGCTGATCCAGACCGAGGCCCTGTACTCCGCGTACGGGGACGGGGGCGCCGAGGAGATCCAGATCGCGGAGGCCCGCGCGACCTCTGCCGGGCTCGACGCCGAGGGCAACCTGGGCCTGCTGTGCGCGCTGCGCGGCGGGAGCGCCGACCCCTCCTCCGTCGGGGTGTTCAGCACCGAGTACGCGGTCGACGCCTACAACACGGGCGGGCAGCTCGGCCCCGGGTGCGGGCCGGCGGGCGAGGAACCGGACGAGCCCCTGGTCCCGGTCTACTTCTCCGAGACGCCCGGCCTGGACCACCCGTTCGTACGGCTGGACTGGGGCGGCGACGGGGTCGAACGGGAGGTGGAGGCGTTCGGGGAGTGGATGCGTCAGCCCCGGGGGACGGCGGCCTTCCAGGGCTACCGGACGGTGGAGGGCGCCATGATCGGCGGGGAGGCGGAGCGGTCCCTGATGGAGGTCACGCACCTGGACTCGGCCCTGGGGGACGAGCGGTGGCGGGAGCGGCTGGAGTCCGGGCTGCGGCAGCAGGAGCGCTCCCGCGCCCCGGTCGAGGTCCTGCTCGTGGTCGACCGCTCCGACTCCATGAGCGGCCCCGGCACGGGCGGCACCCGGCTGGCGACCGCGCAGCGGCTGGCGCGGACCGCCGTCGGCCTCCTGGGGGAGCAGGACACCGTGGGGGTCTGGACCTTCCCCGAGGGCGGGCCGGGCAACGACGTCACCGGCCAGGAGCGCGTCCTGCCCCCGGAACCGGGCATGGACTCGCGCCGGGAGGAGCTGGCACGCGAGGCGGTCGACGCGCTGAGCGCCGAGTTCCCGGCCACCCCGCTGGCCGACGCGATCCGCGACGGCGCCGAGGAGCTGGAGTCCTGCGCCGACCGGCCGGGGGAGCCCGGCGCCTGCGCCTTGGTCGTCCTCACCGACGGCGTCGCCCTCCCCGAACCGCGCGGCGGCGCGCGGGCTGACGACGTGGCCGCCGTGCTGGAGGACCTCGACGAGCGCGTGCGGGTGCACGTGGTGTCCGTGGGCAACGAGGGGTGCGGCGGGGACGGGCTGCTCAGCCGGCTGGCGGGAGCGGGGGCCGAGTGCCACCATCCGCGCGCCGACGAACTCGAACAGGTCGTCTACGGCATCGTGGCCGGGACCAGGGCGGCGACCCCGTGAGGGCCCGCCCGGGGCCGCTGAGGCCGGTCGTGTGCGCGCTCCTGTCGCTCCTGCTGCTGGGCTCCGCCGCCTGCGACGCACGGGGCGAGCGGGACGAACGGGTCCTGCGCGTCGCCCTCCCGGTGGACGTCACCGCCACGGGGGACGCGGGTGGGGGCGGAGTGTACACGCGGCTCATCGAGCGCTGGGAGGCGCGGAACGAGGGGTGGGAGGTCGACGTCCAGTGGCTCTCGCCCCGGGCGGACGAGCAGCGCTCGCAGATGGTCGTGGCGATGCAGGCCGACCCGGCGGCCTACGACGTCCTCCTCCTCGACAACCAGTGGGTGCCGGAGTTCCACGAACGCGGCTGGCTGGCGGATGTGGACACCGGGGGAGACGGCCCGCTGGCGTGGAACGGCTTCCTGGGCCGCGCCCGGGACGCGGTGTGCTACGAGGGCCGGGCGCGGGCGGTGCCGTTCCACATGGACGTGGGCCTGCTCTACTACCGCGCCGACCTGGTCGGCCCCGAGGAGGTCACCGCCCGGATCGAGGAGGACGGCTGGCGCGGGCTGCTCGGCCTCGCGGGCGAGGTGCGCGACGAGCACGGCCTGGACCACGGGTACACGGGCCAGTTCGGCGACTACGAGGGCCTGACCGTCAACGCCCTGGAGTTCGTCCTGGGCGGGCACCCCGGCCTGGAGGCGGACAGCCGGGGGACCTTCCACGGTGCGGACGGAGCGGGCTGGGCGGACGGCGGCGGGGCGGAGGAGGGCTGTGCCACGTCCGCCGGTGCGAGCGGGGAGTTCCAGGGCCTGGAGGTGCTGGAGGCGGGGCTGGACCCCGAGGCCGGGAGCGTCATCCCGCGCGCGGCCCTGGAGGAGACCGAGACCGAGAGCCTGAACCGGTTCCGCGGCGGCGAGGTGGTGTTCATGCGCCACTGGCCCCGGGTCGTGCCCCAGCTCCAGGCCGACTCCGAGAGCGCCGAGACGCTCCGGGAGGGGCTGCGCTGGGTCGGCTGGGCGGGGGAGGCCGAGGGCGGCGACCCCGCCTTCGGGGTGCTCCGGCTGCCCGCGGCCGTGCTCGGCGGCAACAGCCTGGCGGTCACCGGGGACTCACCGCACCGGGACGAGGCCTGGAGCCTGGTCGCGGCCATGACCGGGCAGGAGGTCCAGGCGGAGTTCCGTGAGGCCGGGCTGCTCCCCGCCCGCGGCAGCGGCTACCGGCTGAGCGGAGCCGAGGACAGGGACGTGCGGTACTGGGAGGAGCTGCGCGACGCCGTCGGCGAAGGCCTGCTGCGGCCGCGCACCCCCTACTACCCGTACGTGAGCGAGGTGCTGCGGGACCACGTGGACACGCAGATCCGCCCGGGTTCGACCGACCCGCACCCCGAGGACATGGTGTGCGAGCTCAACGCCGCGCTCACCGGGAGGGTCAGCACGTGCGGCTGACGGCCCCGGGGCGGCAGGTCCCCGAGTCGATACGTGCACGAGTCGACAGGTCGACACGTCCCGTTGTCGACACGGCGACTCGTCCGGGCCGCGCGCCGGACGGTGCTGACACACGTGTGACGCCCGGACATGGGAAAAGGCCCCCCGTGGGGAGCCTTCTCGTGTGTGGGCGTACCAGGACTTGAACCTGGGGCCTCATCCTTATCAGGGATGCGCTCTAACCGACTGAGCTATACGCCCTTGCTGCGTGTGGAACTCTACCGCATCGGCGGGACCGGGGCGAACCGGTGATCCGGGGCGGACGCGAGGCGGGACGCGGCGCACGCGTCCCTTTCCACCTCCCATTTTACCCGGGCGCGGAAGTGCTCGGAACCGACGCGTGAGGGCCCGGCCCCAGCGGGGACCGGGCCCTCACGGCGGTGCTACTCGGCCTCGGACAGCGTCACGTCGACGCCGCCGACCAGGTCGGCGACGAGGTTGTACAGCATGGCGCCCACCGTGGACAGGGCGGTGATCAGCACGATGTTCAGCGCGCCGACCACGCCGGTGTACCCCAGGACGCGACCCGGCGAGAACCAGGAGGCCGGGTCGAGGCCGAGCTCGTCCTCGGTCCCGTCGCCCTCCAGGAGCGCCGTGAGCATGTTGGTCAGCTCGTCGAAGACACCCAGCATCGAGAGCGTCGCGTAGATCACCGCGATCGCCACGAACAGGATGATGAAGCACACCAGGGAGACGACGAAGCTGAACTTCATCACCGACCACGGCTCCACGCGGGAGACCGACAGGTGTGCCTTACGACTGGACAGGCTGGCCTTCACGGCGTTCGGGCCCTCAGGCACCGAGGTCTTCGATTCGGACACTGGCGTTCCCCCCGCTTCGGCGCGGTCCTCCGCCACGGGTTCGGCCGGTCCGGCGGCGGCCTCGGATCCGGTGTCCGCCCTGTCGGCGGAACCCTCGTCCTCGTCGCCGGGTTTGTTCCCCGACTCCTCGCCGGACTCCTCGGCCGTGTCGGCCTCGGTGGCGCCCGTCGCCGCCTCGGCCTTGTCGTCGACCTCGGTGGTCACGGCGGCCCCCGCTTCTGCCGTGTCCTTCTCGGTCGTCTCCACGTCCCCGCCCTTGGCGCTCTCCGCCGTGTCCGGGTCGGTTTCGTTCGTGGTGGTGTTCCGCTGGTTGTCAGACATAGAAACGTTACCGCTGGACTTTCCTTGAGAACGGGTGATTGGCGCGACCAGGGTGTCCGCGGGGTCCGCGCAAAACGAACCCCGCGGCCCATATGGGGCCTAACGCGAAGTCTAGGCCTCCGGGTTGCCTTCGGCGTTCTCGTTCACGTCCTCGGCCGTGTCGGCGGCCGCTTCCCCCGCGTCCTCGGCCGTCTCGACGGCCTCCTCCTCGGCGGCCTCGGCGTTGCGCGCCACGGCCACGATCTTGTTGCCCTTGTCCAGGTTCATCAGGCGGACGCCCATGGTCGTGCGGCCGGACCGCTTGACCTCGTCGGCGCCGGTGCGGATGACACCGCCGACGGAGGTGATCGCGAAGACCTCGTCCACCTCGGGGTCGACCATCAGGGCGCCGACCAGCTTGCCGCGGGCCTCCACCACCTTGGCCGTCAGCACGCCCTTGCCGCCGCGGTTCTGCACCGGGTACTGGTCGGACGGGGTGCGCTTGGCATAGCCGTTCTCGGTGGTGACCAGGACGTCCGTGGAGCCGTCGCCCGGCCGGATGACGTCCATGCTCAGCAGGTAGTCGTCCTCCAGGAAGCGCATGCCGATCACGCCGCTGGTGGCGCGGCCCATGGGGCGCAGCGACTCGTCGGAGGCCGGGAACCGGATCGCCTGGGCGTCGCTGGAGATCAGCAGCAGGTCGTCGTCGGGGAAGACCAGCCGGGCGGCGATCAGCTCGTCGCCCTCGCGCAGGTTGATCGCGATGATGCCCGCCGCGCGCGCCGAGTCGAAGTCCTCCAGGCGGGACTTCTTGACCAGGCCCTCACGGGTGGCGAGCACCAGGTACGGGGCGGCCTCGTAGTCGCGCAGCGCCATGATCTGCGCGATCTCCTCGCCCGGCTGGAACGGGAGCAGGTTCGCCACGTGCTGGCCGCGCGCGTCGCGGGCGGCCTCGGGCAGCTCGTAGGCCTTCGTGCGGTACACCCGGCCCTGGTTGGTGAAGCACAGGATCCAGTTGTGGGTGGTGGTGACGAAGAAGTGCTGGACGATGTCGTCCTGCTTGAGCTGGGCCCCGCGCACGCCCTTGCCGCCGCGCTTCTGGGCGCGGTAGTTGTCGATGCGCGTGCGCTTGGCGTATCCACCGCGGGAGATCGTGACGACCACGTCCTCCTCCGCGATGAAGTCCTCCATGCGCATGTCGCCCTCGAAGGGGATGATGTGCGTGCGCCGCTCGTCGCCGTACTTCTCCACGATCTCGCCCAGCTCCTCGCGGATGATGCTCCGCTGGCGCGTGTCCGATTCGAGGATGTCGTTGTAGTCGGCGATCTGCGCCATGAGCTCGTCGTACTCGGCCGTCAGCGCGTTGCGCTCCAGGGCGGCGAGCTTGCGCAGCTGCATGTCGAGGATGGCGCGGGCCTGGATGTCGTCGATCTCCAGCAGGTCCATCAGGCCGGTGCGGGCCTGGTCCGCGGAGGCGCTGGCCCGGATGAGGTTGATGACCTCGTCGATGCGGTCCATGGCCCGCAGCAGCGCGCGCAGGATGTGCGCCCGCTCCTCGGCCTTGCGCAGCAGGTACCGGGTCCGGCGGACGATGACCTCGACCTGGTGCTTGACCCAGTGCCGGATCATCTGGTCCAGGCGCAGGGTGCGCGGCACCCCGTCGACCAGCGCGAGCATGTTCGCGCCGAAGGTCTCCTGGAGCTGGGTGTGCTTGTAGAGGTTGTTCAGCACGACCTTGGCGACGGCGTCGCGCTTGAGCACGATGACCAGGCGCTGCCCGGTGCGGCCGCTGCTCTCGTCGCGCACGTCGGCGATGCCGGTGATCTTGCCGTCCTTGACCAGGTCGGCGATCTTGAGCGCGAGGTTGTCCGGGTTGACCTGGTAGGGCAGCTCGGTGACGACCAGGGTCTGGCGGCCCCGCTTGTCCTCCTCCACCTCGACCACGGCGCGCATGGTGATGGAGCCGCGCCCGGTCCGGTACGCCTCCTCGATGCCGCGCTTGCCGACGATGAGCCCGCGGGTGGGGAAGTCGGGGCCCTTGACGCGCGCGATGAGCGCGTCGAGCAGCTCCTCGTCCTGCGCCTCGGGGTTGTCGAGGTACCAGTTGACGCCGTCGGCGACCTCGCGCAGGTTGTGCGGCGGGATGTTGGTGGCCATGCCGACCGCGATGCCCGAGGAGCCGTTGACCAGCAGGTTCGGGAAGCGGGCGGGCAGCACGACGGGCTCGGCGGAGCGGCCGTCGTAGTTGGGCCGGAAGTCGACGGTGTCCTTGTCGATGTCCCGGAGCATCTCCATGGCCAGCGGCGCGAGCTTGCACTCGGTGTAGCGCATGGCGGCGGCCGGGTCGTTGCCCGCCGAGCCGAAGTTGCCGTTGGGGTCGACCAGCGGCATCCGCATGGACCACCACTGGGCCAGGCGCACCAGGGTGTCGTAGATGGCGCTGTCACCGTGCGGGTGGTAGTTGCCCATGACGTCGCCGACGACGCGGGCGCACTTGAAGTAGCCGCGGTCGGGGCGGTAGCCGCCGTCGTACATCGCGTAGAGCACGCGCTGGTGGACCGGCTTGAGGCCGTCGCGCACGTCGGGCAGGGCGCGGCCGACGATGACCGACATCGCGTAGTCGAGGTAGCTGCGCTGCATCTCGACCTGGATGTCGACGGGCTCGATCCGGTCGGTCACGCGCGGCGGGGCCTCCACGCTGGAGTCCCCGCCCTCAGGGGCGTCGGGGTTGTTCGCATCCGTCACGGATGTCGGTCCCTTCTACGAAGCTTGCTTGAGCACGGGTGGGAGCGGGGCCCGGGTCCTCCGGGAGGCCCTGGACATCCGCGGAGCGCTAGATGTCCAGGAAGCGGACGTCCTTGGCGTTGCGCTGGATGAAGGCGCGCCGCGACTCGACGTCCTCACCCATGAGCACGCTGAACAGTTCGTCGGCCTGGGCCGCGTCCTCCAGGCTGACCTGGAGCAGGACGCGGCGGTCCGGGTCCATCGTGGTGTCCCACAGCTCGTTGGCGTTCATCTCGCCCAAACCCTTGAAGCGCTGCACCATGTCGCGCGGGCGCGGGTCCCTCTTGCCCTGGGCGATCCCGGCCTCGATGACCCGGTCGCGCTCGGCGTCGGAGAAGGCGTAGCTGGCGTCGCTGCCCTTCTGGTCCCACTTGATCTTGTACAGCGGCGGCGCGGCCAGGTAGACGTTCCCGGCCTCGACCAGCGGCTTCATGAAGCGGAACAGCAGGGTGAGCAGCAGCGTGCGGATGTGCTGGCCGTCGACGTCGGCGTCGGCCATCAGGATGACCTTGTGGTACCGCAGCTTCTCGGCGTCGAACTCCTCGTGGATGCCGGTGCCCAGGGCGGTGATGATCGCCTGGACCTCCGCGTTCTTGAGGATGCGGTCGATGCGCGACTTCTCGACGTTCAGGATCTTGCCCCGGATGGGCAGGATGGCCTGGTTGTGCGGGTTGCGGCCGCCCTTCGCGGAGCCGCCCGCCGAGTCGCCCTCGACGATGTAGACCTCGCACTCCTCCGGGTTGGTGGACTGGCAGTCCGACAGCTTGCCCGGGAGGGAGGTGGTCTCCAGCAGGGTCTTGCGGCGGGTCAGGTCGCGGGCCTGGCGGGCGGCCACGCGGGCGCGGGCGGCCTGGCTGGCCTTGGACACGATGTCCTTGGCCTCGCCGGGGTTGCGCTCGAACCAGTCGCGCAGGTGCTCGTTGGTGACCTTCTGGACGAAGGACTTGGCCTCGGTGTTGCCCAGCTTGGTCTTGGTCTGGCCCTCGAACTGCGGGTCGGCCAGCTTGACCGAGATGATGGCGGTCAGGCCCTCGCGGATGTCGTCGCCGGTGAGGTTGTCGTCCTTCTCGCGCAGCAGCTTCTGGTCGCGGGCGTACCGGTTGACCAGGGTGGTCAGCGCGGAGCGGAACCCCTCCTCGTGCGTGCCGCCCTCGGCCGTGTTGATGGTGTTGGCGAAGGTGTGCACGGAGGAGGTGTAGGACTGGTTCCACTGCATGGCGATCTCGACCGAGATGCCCTCGCCTTCCTCCTCGAAGGAGATGATCGACGCGTGCGCCGGCTCCTTCTTGGCGTTGATGTGGCGGACGTAGTCCGACAGACCCTCGTCGTAGTGGAAGGTGTTGACCGTCGGTCCGCCGTCGGTGTGCTCGGGCCGCTCGTCGCGGATGGTGATGGACAGCCCCTTGTTGAGGAAGGCCATCTCCTGCATGCGGCGGGCGAGCGTCTCGAAGGAGAACGTGGTGGTCTCGAAGATGCCGCCGTCCGGCCAGAAGGTGATCTGGGTGCCGGTCTCGTCGGTGCTCTCGCCCTTGACGAGCTCTCCGGTGGGCGCGGTCATCTCGTAGCGCTGGCGCCACACGTGCCCGTGGAGGCGGATCTCCACCTCCAGCGCGGTGGACAGCGCGTTGACCACGGAGACGCCGACGCCGTGCAGACCGCCGGAGACCGCGTAGGACTTGCCGTCGAACTTGCCGCCCGCGTGCAGCGTGGTGAGGACGACCTCGACGGCGGGGCGCTTCTCCACCGGGTGGAGGTCGGTGGGGATGCCGCGGCCGTTGTCGGCCACGCACACGCCGCCGTCGGCCAGCAGGGTCACCTCGATGGCGTCGGCGTGGCCCGCCAGCGCCTCGTCGACGGAGTTGTCGACCACCTCGTAGACCAGGTGGTGCAGGCCCCGCTCCCCTGTGGAACCGATGTACATTCCGGGGCGCTTGCGGACCGCCTCAAGCCCCTCCAGAACCGTGATTGAACCTGCGTCGTAGGCCAAGTGGGAACACCCTCCTGCTGGGGACGCCTGCCGACCGCGGCCGAGCGGCGACGGTCACCCGTGACACGGTGATCGGGAGGGTCTGCGTGCCGCGACACCTGGGGGATCACCGTTCGCCACAGGGGCCGTCCGCCCACCCTCTTCTGGGGGCGTGGGACCGGCTACAGGCGTCTGAAGAACCGTCTCCATGATACCCCGCACGGTGCGACAAAGTGGCATTGGCGGCCCTGTGCCGCCTCACAACGAACGTTCAGGGAGGGAGACGACTCCCTACACGCGGGAGGGGCTGCGCGCAAGTCCCGGTGCGGTTGAGTGGCGCCTGCGGCGACCGGCGGCCCCGACGCGGCCCGGGCCCCTCCTCTGGATCGGCGGACACCCGCGGGAACGGCGTTCACCTGGGGATATCCACAGGCCGCGAAAGTGGAGGAAACGGGCACCCCGGCCCCGCGGCCCGGGCGGGCGCGCCTCAGCGGCGCCGGAAACCGGGGCCGCGGACCTTGATGGCGACGACCGTGCCGTCGCCCAGCTCCTCGTTGAGACGGCGCATGAGATCGCGCACCATCGCTCGCGCGTGGGCCGCCATGGTGGGCGAATCGGCCACCACGACCAGTTCCCCGTCCGAATAGCTCTCCGGACGGAGGTGTTCTGCGTTGAAATCGCCCACGATGTCCGCCCAGCGGCCGAACACGCCGCCGATGGCCACCTGCTCCTGCCAGCCGTGCTCGATCAGCCACGTGCGCACGGCCTCACCGAACATCTGGGGCTCGTTGCGTGACCGCAACCGGCCACGCCGACGCGAGCGCTGGAGCCCCCGGGGCACCGCGCCGCGGTCCTTGGCCTCGGCCCGGGCGCGGGCGAGCGCCTGGCGGGCCAGGTCGGCCCCGGACGGGGCCGGGGGGGCCGACGGCCCCGACTCCGGCGGGCGCCGCGCTCCGTCCACAGGCTGTGGACGGAGTCCTCCGCCGCCGTGGTCGGCCGCGCCGGAGGCCGAGCCCCGGTCCACAGGGTGTGGATAACGCTCACTCACCCGTGACGAC
The DNA here is from genome assembly GCF_052466615.1 of Nocardiopsis sp. M1B1. Classification (NCBI taxonomy): domain Bacteria; kingdom Bacillati; phylum Actinomycetota; class Actinomycetes; order Streptosporangiales; family Nocardiopsidaceae; genus Nocardiopsis; species Nocardiopsis sp. M1B1. The sequence goes on along the minus strand of NZ_CP196194.1, from coordinate 6,450 downwards.
CCCCTCGCGCACGCCGAACCGGGCCCCGTCCAGCTCCTTGGGGATGTCCTCGGGCACGGCCGCGGTCACCAGGACCTGTTCGGCGTCGCCGACGCGCTCGGCCAGCCTGCGGCGGCGCTCGCTGTCCAGCTCGGCGAACACGTCGTCCAGGATCAGCACCGGGTCGTCGCCGTCGGAGCGCAGTAGGTCGAAGGCGGCCAGTTTGAGCGAGAGCGCGTACGACCAGGACTCGCCCTGGCTGGCGTAGCCCTTGGCGGGCATCCCGCCCAGCCGCAGGACCAGGTCGTCGCGGTGCGGGCCCACCAGGCTGACGCCGCGCTGGAGCTCGCGGTCGCGGGCCTCGGCCATGGCCGCGCGCAGGGTTTCCACAAGCTGTGGACGGCCGGTGGGCGGCTCGGCGCCCTCGGGGACCGCGCCGCAGCGGTAGTCGGGGACGGCCGGGCCCCCGGAGTCGGTCAGCCCGGAGTAGGCCTCGGCGATCCTCGGCCGCAGCTCCTCCACCAGGTCCAGCCGCGCCGCCAGCAGCTCCGCGCCCGTCTCCGCCAGATGGGAGTCCCACACCTCCAGCGTGCTCAGGTCGGGCGCCGAGCGCTGGCGGAACATCCGGCCGGAGGCCGACTTGAGCAGGGCGTTGCGCTGCTTGAGCACCCGGTCGTAGTCCGAGCGCACGCCCGCCATCCGGGGCGCGCGCGCCACCAGCAGGTCGTCCAGGAACCGGCGCCGCTCGCCGGGGTCGCCCTTGACCAGGGCCAGGTCCTCCGGGGCGAAGAGTACGGTGCGCAGGATTCCGAGGACCTCGCGCGGGCGGCCCGCGGGCGCCTGGTTGATCCGGGCCCGGTTGGCCTTGCCGGGGTTGAGCTCCAGGTCCACGACCATGGACCGCTCGTCGCGCACCACCTTGGCCCGGACGATCGCGCGGGGGGCGCCCTGGCGGACCAGCGGGGTGTCGGAGGAGACCCGGTGGCTGCCGAGGGTGGCCACGTAGCCGACCGCCTCGACCAGATTGGTCTTGCCCTGGCCGTTGGCGCCGACGAAGACGCTCACGCCGGGGCCCATCTCCACGAGGGCCTCACTGTAGGACCGGAAGTCGGCCAGTTGCAGGTGGGATACGTACATCCGGCCTTCCTCCTGGGGCGGCGGCGGTCGGGGGAAGGGGTCGCTCCCGGGGACGGCCCTGTGGGCTGCGTCCCCGGGTCGGGGGGCGGGGCGGGAGGGGCGCCTCAGACGTCGATGTCGTCGGAGGTCTCGGCCCGGTGCACGGCGTGCCCGCCGAACTGGTTGCGCAGGGCCGCCACGACCTTCATGGCCGGGCTGTCGTCCTGGCGGGAGGCGAACCGCGCGTAGAGGGAGGAGGTGATCGCCGGGGCCGGGACCGCGAGGTCAACGGCGGCCTGGACGGTCCAGCGGCCCTCGCCGGAGTCCTCGGCGTAGCCGCGCAGGCGCGACAGCTCGGGGTCCTCCTCCAGGGCCCGCGAGAGCAGGTCCAGCAGCCAGGAGCGCACCACGGTGCCCTCGCGCCAGCTCTCGAACGTGCCGGGGACGTCGTCCACGAGGCCGGAGGCGACCATGAGCTCGTAGCCCTCGCCGAAGGCCTGCATCATGCCGTACTCGATGCCGTTGTGGACCATCTTGACGAAGTGCCCGGCCCCGACCGCTCCGGCGTGGACGAAGCCCACGCCCTCGTCGGGCACGAGGGCGGCGAAGACCGGGCGGGCCTTCTCGACGTCCTCGGCCGGGCCGCCGACCATGATGCCGTAGCCGTTCTGGCGGCCCCAGACACCGCCGCTGACACCGGCGTCGAGGTAGCCGACGCCCTTCTCCGCCAGTGCCTTGGCGCGGACGCGGTCGTCCGCGTAGTGGGAGTTGCCCCCCTCGATGACGAGGTCGCCCTCGTCCAGGAGCTCGCCCAGTTCGGCGATGGTCGCGGCCGTGGGGTCGCCCGCGGGGACCATCACCCAGACCACCCGGGGGGCGGCCAGCCGTTCGACCAGTCCGGCCAGGGTGTCGACGTCGCGCTCCGGCGAGGCGACGTCGTACCCGACGACCTCGTGGCCCTTCTCCCGCAGCCGGGCGGCCATGTTGCCGCCCATCTTGCCGAGACCGATCATTCCGAGCTGCATGGTTGCTCTGCTCCCCTTCGCCGCCTGTGGATGGACGCCGGCCGGCCCGGGTCGCGGACCGGATCCGGCAGGTGCCAGTCAATCGGACCGGTCGCGGATCAGCCCGGCTGACGCACCGGCATGATCAGGTAGCGGTACTCGGGGGAGGAACCCTCCTCCGCGGGCTTGCCGGTCAGGATCGACGGCTTGGTCGAGGTGGTGAAGTGCAGGCGGGCGACGTCGGTGCCGATGGCGCCGAGCCCGTCCAGGAGGAACCCGGAGTTGAAGGCGATCTGGATGTCGTCGCCGTCCAGGTCGGCCTCCAGGACCTCGACCGCCTGCGCCTCCTCGCCGGTGCCCGCCTCCAGGACCAGCTGGCCCTGGCTGAAGGACAGCCGCAGCGGGGTGTTGCGCTCGGCCACCAGCGAGACGCGCTTGACCGCCTCGACGAACTCGGAGCGGCTGACCTCGGCCACCGAGTTGAAGGTGTCCGGCAGCAGCGCCCGGTACTTGGGGAACTCGCCGTCGAGCAGGCGGGTCGTGGTGCGGCGGCCGCCGCCCTCGAAGCCGATCATGCCCTCTCCGGAACCGCCGTCCGAGAGGGCGATCGAGACCTCGGCGCCCGAGGTGAGCGACTTGGCGGTGTCGTGGAGGGTCTTGGCCGGGACCAGCGCGACCGCGGACAGGTCGGGGTTCTCCGGCTTCCAGGTGAGCTCGCGCACGGCCAGGCGGTAGCGGTCGGTGGAGGCGAGCGTGATGGTCTCGCCCTCGATCTCGACGCGCACGCCGGTGAGCATCGGCAGGGTGTCGTCGCGCCCGGCGGCCACGGCCACCTGGCTGACCGCGGCGGCGAAGGCGTCGCTGCCGACGGTCCCGCTCACACCGGGCATCTCCGGGAGCGTGGGGTAGTCCTCCACCGGCATGGTGGTCAGGGTGAACTTCGCGCTGCCGCCGGTGACGACGACCTTGGCGCCGTCGGTGGAGATCTCCACGGGCTGTGCGGGAAGGTTGCGGGTGATCTCGGCCAGGAGCTTGCCGGTGACCAGGACCGTGCCCGGCTCCTCGACATCGACGTCCACCGCGGCCTGGGTGGAGACCTCGTAGTCGAAGCCGGACAGGCGCAGCTGCTGGCGGCCCTCGAACTCACCGGCCTCCAGCAGGATGCCGACGAGCACCGGCACCGAGGGGCGCGTCGGGAGTGTGCGCGCGGTCCAGGCGACCGCCTCGGCCAGTACGTCGCGTTCGACCCGGAACTTCACTTTCCGACTCACTTTCCGCACGACCGGCGTGCCGGTCGAAGCCTCAACGTTGCAGCTCGTGGATCTGTGGGTCTGCCGAGGGCTCCGTCCACAGGGCTGTGGAGGCCGCGCCGGTGCGCGGGCACCGCCGGTGGCGCCGGGAGCTGCCTCGGATCCCGTATGGGGTCACCGCTCGGATCCGGGCGGCGGAGGACAGGGGCGAGACCACACGTTACCCGGATTCACCCGCTGCCGCTGACAGCTCAGCACCGGGCTGTCGTCGCGCCAGTCTCGGAGAGTTGTCCACAGATTTTCCGCGGAGCGGTTGTGAAGCCACATCTTGGTTAATGAAGGTGCGCAGTAGTAGTAGGGCCTGTGGATAGTGTGGATAACCCTTGTTTTCGCAGGTCAACATGCGAATTTTTGTCCACAGGGCCTGTGGGTAACCCTGTGCGTAACTTGGCCCGCCTGTGGACGAACGAGGCCGTCCCCAGGTTTTCCACACTCCGTCCACAGCGTCGTCCACAGGTTTTCCCCAGGTTCTCCACAGGGATCGGTGGTTCGGTCACCGGGTGACCCACCGCGGCGTCCACAGGGACAGGGGTGGTTACCCACAGGCTCGACGCGCTTTTCCACAGGTTGTCCACAGGGTTGTCCACAGATTTGACCCCCCTCCTGTGGATAACTTGGGCGAGAGAACGCCAAAATTTTTTTCCGGGCCCCTCCACAGATCCCCCGAACCCTGACAAAGGGTCTGTGCACAGGTTTGTCCACAGGGGCTTCTCCCGTTCCGCGCGCCGAACACCTGCGCAAAGGCCTCCGACCAGGTGTGGGAAGGGCAACAGCGTCCTCGGAAGGCCTGGAGAACAGGGAGAACAGGGCGTGCCGGGCACGAACCGGCCCGGACGTCGGCAGAGGCGGCGAACCCCTCCAGAGGCGGGCGTTCGTGCGCACAAGCCTGTGGATAACTCGGCCGCGGGCGTGGTGGAGCCCTGTGGATAACGTGTGCCGCCTCGGGACCGGGCCGTCTTGCGGCTGTGCCGCCTTGTGGACGTGTCGACAGGTGGACGTGTCCACAGGCCGACACGCCGCCGCGTACTGCGCGCGAACGCCGTGGGGCGGCCCCCGTCCCGGAGGCCGCCCCACGGCGTTCGCGCGCAGTACGCGGATCAGGTCAGCGAGGGCTGGTCCTTGATCCGGCTGGTGAGCTCGTGCACCTGGTTGTAGATGGACCGGCGCTCGGCCATCAGCCCGCGGACCTTGCGCTCGGCGTGCATGACCGTGGTGTGGTCGCGGCCGAACTGCTGCCCGATCTTGGGCAGGGACAGCTCGGTCAGCTCCCTGCACAGGTACATGGCGATCTGCCGGGCGGTCACCAGCACCCGGGAGCGCGAGGTCCCGCACAGGTCCTCGACCGTCAGGCCGAAGTAGGCGGCCGTCTGGGACATGATCGCCCCCGCCGTGACCTCGGGGACCTCGGTGCTGGGCACCAGGTCCCGCAGCACCTGGCTGGTCAGGTCCAGGTCCACCGACTGCCGGTTCAGACTGGCGAAGGCGGTCACGCGGATCAGCGCGCCCTCCAGCTCCCGGATGTTCGTGGAGATCTTGCTCGCGATGAACTCCAGCACCTCGGGCGGGGCCGCCAGGCCCTCCTGCGCGGCCTTCTTGCGCAGGATGGCGATCCGGGTCTCCAGCTCGGGCGGCTGGACGTCGGTGAGCAGGCCCCACTCGAACCGGCTGCGCATCCGGTCCTCCAGCGTGGTCAGCTGCTTGGGCGGCCGGTCGCTGGAGATGACGATCTGCTTGTCGGAGTTGTGCAGCGTGTTGAAGGTGTGGAAGAACTCCTCCTGCGTCTGCTCCTTGTTCTCCAGGAACTGGATGTCGTCCACCAGGAGCACGTCGATGTCCCGGTACCGGCGGCGGAACCCGTCCGCCTTGCCGTCCCGGATTGAGTTGATGAACTCGTTGGTGAACTCCTCCGAGCTGACGTACCGCACCCGCGAACCCTCGTAGAGGCGGTGCGTGTAGTGCCCGATGGCGTGCAGCAGGTGGGTCTTGCCCAGCCCCGAGCCGCCGTGGATGAACAGCGGGTTGTAGGCCTTGGCCGGGGCCTCGGCGGCCGCCACCGACGCCGCGTGCGCGAAGCGGTTGCTGGAGCCGATGACGAAGGTGTCGAAGGTGTACTTGGGGTTCAGTCGCGCGTGCTCGCCCGGCGGGACCTCCTGCGAGCGCCCCGGGGGAGAGGAGGGGGCCTTCGGGGCCTCGTCCTCCACGGGGGCCTCCGCGGCCTCCGGAGCGGGCGGCGTGGCCTCCTCCGCCGCCTCGGGCCCCGGCGCGGGCGCCTCCTCCCGCGGGGTCTCCCAGCGGTTGGGCCGGTCCCACTCCGGGTCGGTCCAGGCCTGCTGCTGCCACCCCGCGGGCTCCTGCGGCCGCTCCAGCGCCGAGGGCTGCTCCCACAGCGGGGGCGCGGTGGGCGTCTCCTGGGGCGAGGCGAAGGTCTGCTGGACCCAGGGCGCGGGCGCGTCGCGGACCGTGTGCGGCTCCTCGTCGGCGGGCGGGGGGTCGGCCGGGGGCGTGGGGCCCAGCAGGTCGGCCTGCTCAGGGGCCGGGGGCCACGGGGCGGGCGGCTCGGCGGTCTCGGCGGACGGGCGCGCGTGCTGTCCCCGGGAGGCGGGCGCGGTCCGCTGGGCGTCCGCGGGCGCCGCCTGGGGAGCCGTCGGCCGGGCCGGGCCCGGGGCGGTGCCCGGCACGACGGGGGAGAATGCGGGCGCGGTGTGCCCCTCCACGCTCCGCGGGCCCTGCGGCCCCGGGGCGGCGGGCGGCGTCGGGGTGGGCGGCGGGGTCGGCACCGCGGTCGGGTCGACCGTCACCGCGACCCGGATCTCCCGGCCCAGGTGGGCGGAGAGCGCCTTGCTGATCGCCGGGTACAGGCGTGTCTCCAGCACCTTCTTGGTGAACTCGTTGGGCGCCGCGATGAGCGCGGTGTCCTCGATCAGGCCCAGCGGGCGGGTCTGCGGCAGCCATGCGCGCTGGTGCGCGGGGAGGGAGTCGTTGTCGATCCCGTCCAGGACGCTGGACCAGACCACTGCGAGGTTGACCTGCGCGTCAGCCAA